>NZ_CP064684.1:885000-5685000 GCF_023100665.1 Bradyrhizobium sp. CW1 | reverse complement strand
GCCCGAACTGCTTGCGCACGTAATCCGCATTGGCCTTCTTGCCGACCCAGTCGCCGGCGCCGAACTGCTGGGCAAGCTGGGCGCAGGAACGCGGGTCCCAGCTCTCGTCGATGCCGTTGAGGATGCCGGTGAGTTCGGCCGCGTCGGAGCGGACTCGAAGCAGGCCCTCGAGACCGCAGCCGAATTCATCCGTGGTGATCTCCCGCGCATAGGTGCCGCTGACTGTGGTGAGATGCGAGGCGTAGACCAGCCCGGCCTTGAGGAAGGAGAGCTGGTCGTAGAACTCGACGCCGTCGATGTGGAAGGAGCTCTCCGGCGCGCCGATCCGCCGCACCGAGTCCTTCGGGAAGAGGCCCTGATAGGCGAGGTTGTGAATGGTCAGGATCGACGGCAGCTTGGAGCCGCGCCAGGCGAGGTAGGCCGGCACGAGCGAAGCCTGCCAGTCATTGGCGTGGATCAGGTCTGCTGCCCAATCCTTGTCCAACGTGCCCATCGCCAGCTCAGCGGCGGCCGAGGCAAAGCGCGCGAAACGGATGTCGTTGTCGGGCCAGTCGCGCCCGGACTCGTCACCATAGGGGTTGCCGGGCCGGTCGTAGAGTTGCGAGCACAACAGCACATAGACCGGCAGGCCGTCCTTGGTCGCGGCGCGGCCGAGCGAGCAGGCCGGCATCTCCGCGAACGCCGGACAGCGGCCAACGACCTGGATATGCGTGAGTTGTTCGATGATGTCGCGATAGCCGGGCAACATGACCCGGATGTCGGCGAAAGGACGAAGGGCTCGGGGGAGTGCAGCGGAAACGGCTCCAAGTCCGCCGACGCGGACAAAGTCGTCCATTTCTGTCGTAACGAACAAGACCCTCAAGAACTGCTGCCCTCTGCCGGAGCCCGATTGCTGCTATGCAAGAACGGGTCCAGTTGCCCTGGAATTCCCAAGCCCGCCCGCGAGACGTGTCTGTTCGGTAAAGACTTTCCTACTCAGCCGCCGCCCTCTAGGGTCGGCGCACCAACAACAGAGAACTTCGATAAGTTCCTAAGTGACTCAAGGACGCAAGCAGGCATGCAGCTATCAGATAAGCATGAGGGGACCACGACAAAGGCCTTCGCCGGCCTCAGGGTCCTGGATTTTTCGACCACCATCGCCGGTCCCCATTGTGCGCGGATGCTCGCCGACATGGGCGCCGAGGTCATCAAGATCGAGACCGACGGCGGTGAGACGATGCGGACCCGGCCGCCGCTGCGCAAGGGCTGCAGCACCGTGTTCGGCCAGCTCAACGTCGGCAAGAAGAGCGTCGTGCTCGACCTCAAGTCCGAGGACGGCAAGGAGGCGGTCCGCCGGCTGGCCGCGACTGCCGACATCCTGGTCGAGAACTTCCGCCCGGGCGTGATGCATCGGCTGCGGCTCGACTATGACAGAATACGCACGGTCAACCCGAAGCTGATCTACTGCTCGATCTCCGGCTACGGCCAGAGCGGCCCGTCGGCCGAGCTGCCGGCCTATGCGCCGGTGATCCATGCAGCCTCGGGCTACGACATGGCGCATCTCGCCTATCAGCCCGGCCGCAGCCGCCCGGATTATTGCGGCATCTACCATGCCGACGTCGTCACCGGCACCTACGGGTTCGGCGCGATCGCGTCGGCGCTCTACCAGCGCACCCTGACTGGGCTCGGCCAGCATATCGACGTTTCCATGCTGGAATCGATGCTGACGCTGACATTGATCGAGTTGCAGAACTCGCAGTTCACCGTGAAGCCGCCGCCGCGCCCGATGTTCGGGCCGACCGAGACGGCGAGCGGTTATGTCATGATCACGGTTGCCAGCGAGAAGACGTTTCAGGGACTGATGGGAGTGATCGGCCGCCCCGAATGGATCTCCGATCCGCGCTTCTCCACCTACGCCGCGCGTCGCGATCATTGGGCCGACTTGATGGACGGTGTAGAGGCCTGGTCGCGGCAGCTCTCGACCGATGTCTGTCTTGTCGCGTTAGGTGCGGCCGGCGTGCCGGCCTCGGCCTACCGCACTGTGTCCGAAGCACTGGCCGATCCGCAGCTCGCGCACCGAGAGGCGCTCTCGTCTGTCGAGGATGAAGGCGGCTCGTTCCAGGTCCTCAATCTGCCGTTCCGGATGACCGGTGCTGATACAACACCGGGCAAGACGATAGCCGTTCTTGGCGAGCACACGGACGGACTGCGCGCGGAGATCGGGCTCACCGACAATGCGCCAATTCCGTCAGGCAAAACAGCCGTGCAAGGCTGAGGGCAAGGCTGACGGCAAGTCTCACGGGAAGTCTGACGGATACCACGCTGTGGCAAGCAATGCGGCGTTGCGCGTGGCCGGCTTGCCATCATCCGTCAGCCTAAATTAGACAGGTCCGAGTTTGTCTCGTCCTGCCGCCCATGCCATGGTGGCGACGACAACAAAAATATCCGAGAGGACGCCAATGAAAAGTTTCAAGGTCGCCGATTTCAAGGCGCCGCTGCAGGAGTTCGACGAGGCCACGCCGCAACCGTCCGGCACGCAGGTGCTGATCAAGGTGAAGGCCGCCGGCGTCTGCCATAGCGACCTTCACATTTGGGAAGGCGGCTACGATCTCGGCCACGGCCGCAAGCCGCTCTCGCTGAAGGACCGCGGCATCAACCTGCCGCTGACCATGGGGCACGAGACGGTCGGCGAGGTGCTCGCCTTCGGCCCGGACGTGAAGTCGTCGGACCAGGGCGACGTGAAGATCGGCGATGTCGGGTTGGTCTATCCCTGGATCGGTTGCGGCAAATGCGCGACCTGTCTCGCCGGTGACGAGAACATGTGCCTGACGCCGCGCTCGCTCGGCGTCTATTGCGACGGCGGCTATTCCGACCACATGCTGGTGCCGCATCCGCGCTATTTGCTCAACCTCAAAGGCCTCGATCCCGCGTCGGCTGCACCCTACGCCTGCTCGGGCGTCACGACCTACAGCGCGCTGAAGAAGCTCGAGCAGCACTTCGACACGCCGATCGTGATGTTCGGCGCCGGCGGACTTGGCCTGATGGCACTGTCGCTGCTGAAGGCGATGGGCGGCAAGGGCGCGATCATGGTCGACATCGACGCGAAGAAACGCGAAGCGGCGGAGCAAGCCGGCGCGCTCGCGACCGTCGATCCCAAGGCGCCCGACGCGCTGGAGCAGCTTGCCAAGAAAGCCGGTGGTCCCATCCGCGCCGTGCTCGATCTCGTCGGAAACGCCGCCACCACGCAACTCGGCTTCGACTGCCTGACCAAGGGCGGCAAGCTCGTCCTCGTCGGCCTGTTCGGCGGCGGTGCGACCTGGGCGCTGCCGCTGATTCCGATCAAGGCGGTGACGATCCAGGGCAGCTATGTCGGCAATTTGCGCGAGACGCAGGAGCTGCTCGACCTCGTGCGAGCGAAGAACATAGCGCCGATCCCCGTGACGCGGCAGCCGCTCGCCAAGGCCAACGACGCGCTGGTGCAACTGCAGCAGGGCGCGGTGGTTGGCCGCACGGTGCTGACGCCGTAACCAACGCTGCTAGTTTGTCGTCATGGTCGGGCTTGACCCGACCATCCACGTCTTGCCATGGAGTTGGTATCGAGGCGTGGATGCCCGGGACGATCCCGGGCATGACGTTGGAGAGAGTAGGAAACCGATGTCCGCAAATAACGCCTTCCACATTGCCGTGCTTGCCGGTGACGGCATCGGTCCCGAAGTCATGGCGCCGGCCATCGAAGTCCTGCGCAAGATCGAGACGAAATCCGGCCTGAGCTTTCGCTTCACCGAGGCGCCGGCGGGCGCCAATCATTATCTCGCCGCCGGCAAGTCGATGCCGGACACCACCATCAAGCTGTGCGAGGAGGCGGACGCGATCCTGCTCGGCGCCTGCGGCCTGCCGTCGGTGCGCTATCCTGACAACACCGAGATCGCGCCGCAGATCGAGCTGCGCTTCATCTTCGATCTCTATGCCGGTGTGCGCCCGGCGCGGCTCATTCCGGGCGTGCCGAGCCCGATCGTCGGCGCCGACCAGCGCGGCATCGATCTCGTCGTGATCAGGGAGTCCACCGAAGGCCTGTTCGCCTCGATGGGCAAGGGCGTCGTCACCCATGAGGAGGCGCGCGAGACCATGCTGATCACGCGCAAGACGTCCGAGCGCCTGTTCGAGTTCTCGTTTCGTCTCGCCGAGCGGCGCAAGGCGCGCGGCAAGCCCGGCGCGCTGGCCTGCGTCGACAAGGCGAACGTGTTCAAGGCCTTTGCGTTCTTCCGCGGCATCTTCGACGAGATCGCCAAGCGTCATCCGGAGGTGAAGACCG
This sequence comes from Bradyrhizobium sp. CW1, assembly GCF_023100665.1. Classification (NCBI taxonomy): domain Bacteria; kingdom Pseudomonadati; phylum Pseudomonadota; class Alphaproteobacteria; order Hyphomicrobiales; family Nitrobacteraceae; genus Bradyrhizobium; species Bradyrhizobium sp. CW1. Next base: position 5,680,709 of record NZ_CP064684.1, on the reverse strand, counting down.
ACCGGCTCTATGTCGACGCCTGCTCGGCGATGCTGGTGAAGCGTCCCTGGGATTTCGACGTGATGGTGATGGAGAACATGTTCGGCGACATCGTCTCCGACATCACCGCGAGCCTGATCGGCGGCCTCGGCATGGCGCCGTCGGCCGACATCGGCGACAAATACGCCGTGTTCCAGCCGTGCCACGGCACCGCGCCCGACATCATGGGGCAGGGCAAAGCCAATCCCACCGGGATGATCCTGTCGGCTGCAATGATGCTGGACTGGCTCGCCGACAAGCACGGCGTCGAAGGAGCGGCCGAGGCCGGCGAGACCATCGAGCGTGCGGTGGACAAGGTCTATGCCGACGGTCTCAAGCCGATGGAATTTGGTGGCCGCAACGGAACCGCCGACATCACGAAGGCGGTGCTTGCGGCGCTGTAGTCAAGGAAGAGAGGCCTCGCGGCCCCTCGCAATTCACCAGCGACGCCAGTGGCGGTGGCCGCCCCAGCCCCACGGACGGCCGCCGTAGAAGCGTCGCGGGCCGCCGTAAAAACCGTAGGCGCCGTAATAATTCGGACGCCAGAAGCAGCGACCCCAGGGGTTGCAGACCCAGCGCACCTGATCGACGTCGGCTGCCGGGCCGCTCGCGATACGGTCGGCCTGCGGAATGCCGTTCGGCATCGCTGCGAGTGCCTGTCCTGATGCGAGAGCGGCGCCGCCCAGGGCAGCCAGACCAACAACAGCAAATTTCAGTTTCATCGCAATCTCCCTCGTTTGATGGCGAGAGAACTTCCAGCAAATCAGCTGGTTGCTATGGTGTTGCGGGGCCGTGGGAATTTAATCTTCCTGAATGCATGTTCAGTTTGCCCGCCGTCATCGCGAAGAGCCAAGCAGGCAGAGGCACTCTGGATTGTTTCATTTTGCTCGCTGGCGACGGAATCACTGTCCCTGGAACTCTTGCGCTTCTCCATGAAGGCCTGCCGGCCCTCGCGAAAATCCACGCTGTCCATACAGGCCGTGCCGACCGCCCTGATCGCGTCCATGTCGCGCGCGCTTTCGTCCTTCAACACTTGCGCGATGGTGAGCTTGGCGGCCTTGATCGCGAGCGGCGCATTTTGCGAGATCGTCTCGGCGATGGCCATGGTCTCGCCCCAGAGCTGATCCTCCGGAAGCACGCGCTCGACCAACCCGATGCGCAGCGCTTCCGACGCATCGATGCGCATGCCCGTATACATCAGGAGCCGTGCCCAGGACGGGCCAACCAGCGACACCAAGTGCCGCAAGCCGTCATAGCCATAAGCGATGCCGAGCTTCGCCGCGGGAATGCCGAACTGGCTGCCATGGGAGGCGATGCGGATGTCGGCGAGCATCGCCACCTGCATGCCGCCGCCGAGACAAAAACCCTGGATGCAGGCAATCGTTGGCTTGGGATAATCGGCGAGCAGCGCGCGCTGGGCGGCGCTGCGTTTTGCGTATTCCTCGGAAGCGGCGGCGTTATGGCGCGTCTTCTCGAACTGGCTGATGTCGGCGCCCGACACGAATGCCTTGCCACCGCCGCCGCGCAGGATCACGACGCGCACGGCAGCGTCATCGCGTAAGGCGGTCAGCGCCTCGCCAAATCCCTCCCACATCTCCAGCGACATCGCGTTGCGCTTGTCGGGATTGTTGAACGTGATCACGCCGACGCCACTGGCTGTGTGCTTGAGGATCTTGCCGTCGGCGTAGGGAATTTCGGTCGTGCTGGACATGTCGGACATCGCGGGCGCTTTCGTTGGCGAGGCGCAATGTTCGGCCGGGGCGAGGCCAGGGTCAACCGCGACAACGGACCTGGCTTTGCAGCCGCCTGTGCCGCGATTGCATGGCGCGATCTATCTGGTCATGTGCGCGGTCAGCGGGTGGCTGCCGGCATTGCTGAAGAAGGCCGCCTCTTCGGCGGTCGCCTCCAGCAACTGCTCGTCCTGGTGATAGACGTCGTTGCGGAACTGGACGGTCTGGTCCTTGGTCATCCACGCCGTGAGGTAGATCCAGGCCACCGGCACCTTCTTCGCCATGGCGACGTCGAGATGCTGGCCGCTGGCGATCTCCGCGTCGATCGCGGCGCGGCTCCATTTCGGCTGGTCCTTCAGCAGCCAGGCGGCGAGATCGCGCACATTGTCGACGCGCGAGCAGCCGTGGGAATCGAAGCGGTAATCATCGCTGAACAGATTGCGCTGGTTGGTGTCGTGCATGTAGACCGAATAGGAATTCGGCATGTCGATCTTGACCGCGCCGAGCGCGTTGAACGTGCCGTTGTGCTGGCGCACGGTGAAATTCGGCGTATGCGTGCCCGACCAGTCAACCGAATTCGGGTCGATCGGATTGTCGTGAGCGTCGAGCACCTCCATGTGCATGCGCGACAGATAGGTGGGATCCTTGCGCATATGCGCGGAGATCTCGGTCTTGGCGATCGAGGAGGGCACCGTCCAAGTGGGATTGAGGACGACGCTGCTGATCTGGGCGGTGAGCGTTGGCGAGGGCTTTTCGGTCTTGCCGACGATCACGCGATAGCGCCTTACCACGACGTCGTTCTCGACCGCTTCGGCAAAGGCGGCGGGGATGTTGACCACGACATAGCGCTGGCCGAAGCCGAAATTCATGTTCTCGAGCCGCTGCAGCGAAGCCTCGAGCTGCCGGATGCGGTTCTGCACCGGCACGTTCATCGCCGCGATCGTGCGCGGCGTCATCGTTCCGGTCGGCGCGAGGCCGTGGCGGGCCTGGAAGCGTTTCACGGCGTCGGCGAGATCCTGGTCGAAGGCGCCGCTCGCCTTGTCGGCGGAAAGATCGCCGGAGACGATCAGCCGCTTGCGCAGGAGATCGTCATTGGCGCCCTGGGCGCCGGGCGCGAATTTGGCGTCTGCCGGGATCGTCGGCCAGCCGCCGCGCACGGCCAGATCGGAATAGCTCAGCGCCGCATCCTTGATGCGCTGGGCGGAGCCTTCGTCATAGGTCGGCTCATGCGTCAGCGCGAGCGCTGCGGCCGAACGGCTCTCCGCCGTAGATGCGGCCGCCGGCGCGGCGGTTTTCGGTGCGGCTGCGTGGGCCGGATTGGCGGTGGCCGGCACCGTGCCAGCCGCAGTCGCCGGCTTGGGCCCGGCCTGTCCAATGGTCTCGGTCTGAGCAAGCGCAGAGGCGCTCGCAAGCATGCCGACGGCAATGATTATCGCATGGCGCTTCGACATGTGTCCCATCTTCCCTATGAGAGCGAGGCCCGGACGGGCGCTCGCATCGGCAATTCCCGGTTCGTCGGGCTGATTCGAGAAATCGGCGGGAGGCTAGCGTCTCCCGGTTGCGGCTCCCTCAAGCACGGCGCATCGCGAGCCCCATGCGCAAGGCACGCGGTCTCTGGATCGGGTCGCGACAGGGCAGGAATGGGTTCGCGCAAACCGCGGGCGACGGCGGGAAAAATGGTCAACAAAAAGGGGCGGTCATGCCGCCCCGAGAAGTCCGCGCAAGCGCGGGCCGGATATATCTCGTCCGGGTCTCGTTCAATCCAGCCGCGCCCCGTGACGCGGCGGATTGAACATCGGGCGGAAAGGCACGAACGCCGATCGGCTCAGGCTTCGTTCGCTGCGATCGATTCCATCAGCGAGACGAGCTGACGCTGCACCGTCTGGTCCTTGATCTTGCTGTAGGCGCGCAGCAGGCGGAGGCTGAAGGCCGAGTCCAGGAAGAGCAGGCTCTCGACTTCGCGCGCCTTGTTGTCGCCGTCATAGAAGAAGGTCACGGGCACATCGAGGGCGGTGGCGATCTGCTGAAGCCGGGCCGCGCCGACGCGATTGACGCCCTTCTCGTACTTCTGGACCTGCTGGAAACTGACGCCGAGCTTCTCGCCGAGCTCGGCCTGCGAGACCTTCATCTCGACGCGCCGTAGACGGATTCGCTTGCCCAGCTCAATGTCCGGCTTGCCGGCACTGCGCTGCTTCATTCTCTTCGCCGCTGTCTTCATCTTTTTTCTCATCGGTCTTCGGTTGAAAACCCCCCGAAGAGCTGGGTCAGGGGTTCGCCCATATACTCGTCCTTGAATTCATGCGGGTGCACGAACTCTTCCTTAAACCACGGGAAACGCGCCGGATTGAAGGCTTCGATCAGCCAGTCAATCATGTGCCGTACGCGCGGAATCCGGCCGCTACCAGGATGGTAGGACAACCAGATATCCAGCGGTCTGTTCAGCTCGACCTCCAGTGGAATCAACTTCCCGCCAAGCGCAATGGCGTAGCTCGGGAACACGCCGATTCCGGCGCCATTCGCGACCGCCCAGTAGTTGGCGCTCGAGACGTTGGTCTTCATGACCAGAAGGTCACGTTCCGGAACGCCGGGGAAGAAGCTCTCGAAAGTTTGCTTGGCGGCGAGTTGGTCCGCGAATTGCAGCACCAGGCGGTGCTTGATCAACTCCGCCGCCGAGCGCGGCGCGCCATGTTTTGAAATGTATTTCTCGGAGGCCCAGAACATCAGATGCATGCGGCCGAGCCGCACCAGCTTGACGTCGAGTGCCGAAGGCCGCGACAGGTGAATGGCGACGTCGGCCTCGTGGCGGGAGACGTCGGCCGAACGCATCGCGCAATGCAGATCGACCAGGATCTTCGGATAGGTCTGCTGGAATTCGACCAGTCGCGGGGCGAGCCAGAATGTGCCAAGTCCCTCGGTGACGGCGACGCGGACCTCGCCGGACAGGGCGTTCGCTGTCGAATCGCTGGTGCGCAGCACGTCGAAGGCAGCCGCCTCCATTTGCTCGACGGCGGAGACCACCAGCGCGCCTTCGTCGGTCAGACGGGTGCCGTGGACGTCGCGGGTGAACAACGTGGTGCCGGTCTGGCGTTCGAAATCATCGATCCGGCGGCGAACGGCGTTGATCGACAGCGACAGGCGCTCGGCCGCCGAGCGGAAACTTCCGCATCGGACAACTTCCAGGAAAATGCGCGCCGCATCCCAGTCCGAGAGGCCGCTGACGTTTGTCTTTGGGCGTTCCTCCAGAGGAACGCCCCTTTCCGCCAAGGAGTGCATACAAGTCCCTTCGGGTCGCTAAACTGGCAGAATCTCGGGCAAACCACAACCACGGCGGGTTGGGGAACGACGAGTTTTGAACGTCATCCTTACTACGCCGCAGGTGGTATTCGGGTGCTGCCAAGCCTAGGAACAAGGGCTAGGAATCGGGCAAACCATCGCCCGTATGAGGGGGTGTGGCGTGAGTTCCGTTGTGAGCCGTGACTTGCCTGCGGGATTGTCGGCATTGTCCGCAATGAACGTCCTTGCGCGAGAGCAGGTGCCTTCCACGATGGATCAATTGCAGCACGCCAGGCGTTTTACGAGCGAGCGTTTTACGATCGAGCGCTTTACGACTGAGCGTTTCGACGGCCGGCGGCGCGACGCGATACGCGCCGGAACCGCGGTTTCAAGGCAGAAACACACTGAAATCATGTTCGGGGGCGTAGCGGCCTCGTGTTATCCTCGACGCTCCATGGGGGCCAAAGGGGTCGTCACAACCACGTCTCACAGGCCGAATTAGCGGAAAGAACGCCGTGTCGCATTCAGACGAACAGTTGCAGTCGGTGCTGGAAACGCTCGAAGAGTGCCGCAGGGTGCTCAACGAGAGCAATAGCCGTGAGTCGGCCGAGCTGCTGTCCATTGTCATCCTGGACGTGCGGATGAAGCTCAAAGGAATTGACAGTGCCGATCTCAAGGCACTGTGCGACGAAATGCTGCGGACGGCCACGAGCGAACCGCAGCCCCCTTCCAAGCAGACGCAGGACCAGCCCCGGCGTCCGCTGCTCCGCGTGGTGAAGTAGCCGCGCCGCCGAGTTTCGCTTTTTGGCGAGATTTGTGCGTGTCCCGGTGCCGCATCTGTGATCACAGACGGCATCGGGAGGAGCCCTGGTTTTGTGCGCCTCTGTTGCGCATTCGCTGGCATCGGCTACACCAGAGCCGGTTCGGCTCCGGGCCGCGCGCATTCCCCGCGCGCCGCATCGGCGCCAGAGATGGTTCCGACTGCATCATGCAAAATGTTTCGATCCCGGCGGCGCTGATTGCCGGCCTCGTCAGCTTCCTCTCCCCGTGCGTCCTGCCGCTGGTCCCGCCCTACCTGATCTATCTGACGGGCGCGACGATCGAGCATGTCGAAAGCGAAGAGCCCGCATCCGCCTCCAAACGCGCCATCATGATGTCGGCACTCCTGTTCGTGCTCGGCTTCTCCACGGTGTTCGTGGCGCTCGGCGCCAGCGCCTCGCTGATCGGGGCGCTGATCCGGGCCTGGTCGGCCGAACTCTCGATCCTCGCCGGCATCGTCATCATCGTCATGGGCCTGCACTTCCTCGGCCTGACGCGCATCGGCCTGTTGATGCGCGAGGGACGCTTGACCGCGCCCAAGCCCGTCGGCCTTTGGGGCGCTTATGTGATGGGGCTGGCCTTTGCCTTTGGCTGGACGCCCTGCATCGGCCCGATCCTTGCCGCGATCCTCTCGGTCGCCGCGGCCGAAGCCACGGTGACAAAGGGCGCCGTCCTGCTCGCGGTCTATTCGGCCGGGCTCGGCATTCCCTTCCTGATCGCTGCCCTGATGATCGAGCAGTTTTCCACCCTGTTTGCGCGCATGAAGGGCCATCTCGTCAATGTCGAGCGCGCTATGGGCGTCCTGATGGTGATCACCGGTATTGGATTCCTCACCGGCGCGGTCTCGAACGTGAGCATCTGGCTGCTGGAGACGTTTCCGACGTTGCAGACGATCGGTTAGGCCTCCGCATCAAAGCGCGCTAGCGCGGCGCGGTCGATCTCGATACCGAGGCCCGGCCCCTCGGGCACCCGCACGACGCCGCTCGCATGCTCGATCGGCTCCTGCAAAATCGCCTGCCGGATCGGATGTTCAGTGCGGTCGAATTCCAGCATCGGCTCGAGCGGTGACAGCGAAGTCGGCGTTTGCGAGGGCAGCACCGCGAGGAGCTGGAGCGACGCGGCGATCGCGATCCCGGTGCCCCAGACATGCGGATTGTAGCGGATGCCGAACGCCTCGCTCATGTCGGCGATCTTCTTGCATTCGGAGAGACCACCTGCCGCGCAGGTGTCGGGCTGGGCGATGTCAAGTGCGTGCGAGACGAACAACTCGCGGAAGCCGAAGCGCGTGAATTCGCACTCGCCGCCGGCGACCGGAATCGTAAGCGCGGATTTCACCGCGCGATAGCCCGCGATGTCCTCCGGCGGCACCGGCTCCTCGAACCATCCGATGTCATGGCGCTCGATCAGGCGGCCGAGCCGGATCGCCGCGACCGCGTCATAGGCGTGGTTCGCATCGACCATCAGCGCGACATCGGGGCCGATCGCCTCGCGCACCGCGCGGGTGACCGCGGCATCCTCCGCGATTCCGAAACCGACCTTCAGCTTCACGGCGCGGAATCCTTCGGCGGCATAACCCGCCGCTTCCTCCGCCAGATAGTTCAGCGGATCGCCTGACTTGCGCCGGTAGAGACCGGTCGCATAGGCCGCAACCTGCTTGCGCGCGCCGCCGCCGAGAAGCTGATGCACGGGTAGGCCGAAATGCTTGCCCTTGATGTCCCATAGCGCGATGTCGATGCCGCTCATCCCCTGGATCACGACGCCCTTCTGGCCGTGATCCCGCAGGCGCGCATAGACCATCTGCCACAGCACGTCGGTGCGCAACGGATCCTCGCCGATCAGCCACGGAGCGATACTCTGCACCACTGCCGCCGTGATGCGCGCCGGGCCGTAGCATTCACCCCATCCGACAAGACCATTGTCAGTCTCGATCTCGACCAGCATTGCGGTGCGCGTGTCGTACCAGGCGCGCGAATAGGCAAAGGGCTGCGACAGCTTTGCTTCGAGAATGTGCGTGCGAACCCTAGTGATCTTCATTGCCGGCCTCCGTTCATCGCGCCTCGTCCAGCGCGCAAATCACCGTGCAGACCACGCCGCGGGGCAGGAAGTCGACCGTTGCCTCGCCGCCGAGCTGGTCGCGCGCGCTGCGCTCGATCAGGCGCGAGCCGAAGCCGCGTTGCACCGGCGCCGTCACCGGCGGTCCGCCGATCTCGGTCCAGATCAGGCGCAGCCGCGGCTTCGGCGCATCGGCGACGACCTGCCACTCCAGCGTCACCCGGCCGGTCTCGTTGGATAGCGCGCCGTATTTCGCCGCGTTGGTGGCGATCTCGTGCACGATCATCGACAGCACCACGGCGAGCCGCGGCGACAGCGGCACCGCGGGTCCGGCCATGCGGATGCGCTCCGGATTATTCAGCAGGAACGGCTGGAGCGCGCGGGCGATCACGTCCCGCAGCTCGGAGCCCGCCCATTTCTCCTGGCTCAGCAAATTATGCGCCTCGGCCAGCGCGCCGAGCCGGCCCTCGAATTTTACCCGCTCGTCCCGGCTGGCGCTGCGGAAGGTCTGCACCGCGATCGCCTGCATCAACGCGAGCGTGTTCTTGACGCGATGGTTGAGCTCGTCGATCAGGAGATCGTGCAGCATCTCGCCGCGCGCGATCGTGGTCGCCATCCGGACCGCGAAGGTCAGGCCGGTCAGCAGCAGGACGCCGCCGATAAAACTGGTGATCGCGATGTTGCGCCAGAGCGGAGCGATTAGCGAGCTCTCGGCGACGCCGGCCACGATGGTCCAGCCGGTCAGCCGCGACCTCGTATAGACGGTGGACAACGCGACGCCGTCGAGCGAAACCGTCGAGAGTGCGGCTTCCGGCGTGCGCAACATACTCTCGTACAGTGCGCCGGTAGCCCGTTTGCCAAAGATCTCCGTAGGGTTCGGCGTGCGCGCGAACACGATAGCCTTGGTGTCGAGCAGGGAGACCGTCCAATCCCGGTCGGGCCGTTGCTTTTCCACCAGGTCCTGAAAGGTGCTGACCGGCGGGCTGAAGCAGAGGTCGTAGATCACTTCGCCGTCGCGGAGCACCGGAACCTCGACCGTAAGCACCTGCCGGCCGTTGATCGCGCCGGTGAACAGGTCGGAATATTGCGGCGACCTGGTCGCAAACACCCTCTCGATGATCTCAAGATGACCGCGTGGCGGCAGGCTTGCGGTGTCCTCGGTCGCGGAGGAAAACAACAGCCGGCCCTTGCGATCGGAGATCAGCACGAGGCCGCCTTTGCCGTACTGGTCGACGAAGCCGAGCGCGATGCGGCGGAAGCTCTGGAAGTCGTCGTTGCGCAGCGAATTCGTCAGTGCAAGCACCTGCAGGCCGCCGGTCATCCGCTGCACCTCGGAGTCCAGCACGAGGCGCATGCTGCGCACATTCTCCAGCACGCGGCGGGTCGCGTCGTTGCGGTCCTGTTTGTAATTGTAGACGGCAATGCCGACCGCGAAGACGATCAGCGGCAACATCGTTCCCGTCACCAGAAGAGCGAGCCGGACCGGCAAAGTGAGCTTTGACAAACGCGGGCGTCCCGGTTCCAGCGCAGGGGAGCGCCGGATTTATGATTTTGGGAGACCATAGGGGCGGGATTTGCGCTACGCCAATAATTTTTGCGTTCGGACGCGCCGCCCAGGAAGAAGATTTTGCAGCGCGGTCCGCGGCTGCGCCTCAGCTCATGCTGATTGCGGTCAGTAGGAGACACATGGCGTACACGGCCGCCAGGCTGAGCCCGGCGATCCGGGCCTCTCGATGCGATTTCATAATGTCAACTCCCAGAGAGGGAGGCCGCCTCAAGGCGGCCCCCTTACACCTGGATCAATCAATTTCCTGAACGACCGTGCGCGTACCGGGATCGACGAGCATCACGCGATCGCCGGAGTAGACGTAGCGATACTTCGTCAGCGACGGACCCCAGTCTGCGGGAACGGCCTCAAGCTCGACGTCGCTCGGCACCGCCGCACCGACAACGATCTTTTCCTTCGTGGTCACCGGGCGAATGCGATGCTCGGTGACGTAGGATTTGATCTTGGTTCGGTACTGCGGCTCGATCTGGACGGCCGCCGCGTGGCCCGTCCCGGTCGTCGTCACGACGGTCGATTGCGCGAAAGCACCGGTCGACATCAGGACCGCCGCGGCGGAAAGCAGGAACAACTTCTTCATCTCGTTCTCCTCGTTTGAACATGCGCCGCAACAACCCCTCATTGCGGACAGCGTTCCCGGCTCAGGGAACTAATTGCCGCTTTTTCCCGTTTGTAGATGACCGGGCTGACGGCTCGGGCTCTGGAGGAGGACTACAAATGAAGTTGAAGATAGTAACTGCAGCATTGATGCTTTCCGCAATATCCCTGCCGGCGTTCGCGGCCGACGAGTTCTATGTCGTGCAGGACGTCAAGACGAAGAAGTGCACAATCGTCGACAAGAAGCCGACGGACACGTCCATGACCGTCGTCAGCCCATCGGGCGCGATCTACAAATCGCGCACCGAAGCTGAAGCCGGCATGAAGACCGTCAAGGTCTGCACGTCCAACTGAGGAGGATGACAAATGCCAGTTCTGATTCTCTGGGCCGTGCCGGCCGTGCTGGTGATCGGCGGCGGCATCTATCTGATCGGCCACATGCACTAAGCGGCAGTGGAAGGCGGGTCTGTGCGTGCAGCGCACGGGCCCGCACGCCGTCTGTCTGCTAAGAGAGGCTGCTCCCCTCGGCCTGCCACGCACCGGCAGGAGCGCAAGTTGCAGTGCAGCAGTTCGCGAAAGGGGTGGCCCTGCGACGAAGAGGGCCTCCCGCGCGCGTGAAATGACTTCCGTCCCGCCGAGGTTTTCCATACGCTTCCCACTCGCAAGCCGCATACCGGCTGCGCTCACGGCCCGGCGACAGGGCCGGAGCATCAAAAGGAGGGGAGACGATGAAGCGAAGATCATTTCTCGCTGGGCTCGGCGCGACCACTGCGGCGGCTGCGATGGGCATGCCGTCAATCGTCAGGGCACAGTCGCCGATCACATTGAACGGCGCGGTCCAGTTCAACGACGACCACGCCTTCAACCGGGCCCTGCTCCGGTTCGAAGAGCTGGTCAAGAAGTACTACGGCAAGCCCGTCAACTTCACACTGCACAGGAATTCCTCGCTTGGCCTCGAAAAGCAATATTTCGAGTACATGTCGCAGGGCAAAGCCGTCGATTACGGCATCGTCTCGCCGGCTCACATGTCGACCTTCGCCAAGGCGGCCCCGTTCATCGACGCGCCCTTCGTGTTCAAGGGCATCGACCACATGAACAAGGTCGTCGAAGCCAATATCCTGGCGCCGATCGCCGACGAAGTCGCGTCCAAGGCCGAGGTCGTTCTGATCGGCTATTCCGGCGGTGGCATCCGCAATATCTTCGCCAACAAGCCGCTCAAGACTCTCGCCGACCTTAGGGGACTCAAGGTGCGCGTACAGGGCGCGCCGATCTGGTCGAAGACCTTTGCGGCCGTGGGCATGAGCCCGACGGTGATCGCCTACAACGAAATCTACAACGCGATCCAGAACGGCGTGATTGCGGCCGGCGAGAACGAGGCGGCCGGCGTCGAGGCGATGAAGTTCTACGAAGTGGCTCCGCATCTCAACCTGACCCAACACGCCGTGTCGATCCGGCCGATCTGCTTCTCGGTGAAGACGCTAAAGACCTTGCCGAAGGAGTTGCAGGACGCGATCATGAAGGCCGGCAAGGAGGCCGGCGACTACGGCCGACAACTGGAGTCGAGTGAAGAAGTCGTCAAGCTCGACACGCTGGAGAAGGCCGGGAAGCTCAAGCGCGTTCCCTTCGAAGAACGGGACGCCATGAAGAAGCTCGCCGATCCCGTGATGGCCACCTACGCCAAGGAAATTGGCGCGGAAGGCATTTTCGAGAAGATCAACGTCGTCTGAAAACTGTCGCCGCCCACGCGACAGGACGTCGGGGCAAGCCAGACGGCTTGCCCCATTGCGTGATTGTGATCCCCCGGAGTCGTGATGACTGAAATATCGATGCCACCGAACCCGTCGCCATGGCGCCGAGCAACGGCGGCCTATGCAAAACTGCTGGAAATCCTGCTCGCCGCCTCCGTCGGTATGCTGGTCATTCCGGTCACGTTGCAGATCATCTCGCGCTACACGCCTTTGATTCCGTCCTACATCTGGACCGAGGAGATGGCGCGGTTCATGTTCATCTGGACGATCATGATTGGCGCCATGGTCGGCATCAGAGAGTCGCAGCATTTTGAAGTCGACGTCTGGCCTGACCTGTCACGCCGAAGCGAAGCCATGGTCCGGATTCTCGCGCGGCTCGGCGTGCTGGCGCTGGCACTGGTGTTCGTAACCGCCGGAATCGAGTTCACCCGCTTTGCCTGGAACAGAACTTCGGAGCTGGCCGATCTGCCGCTTTGGCTGATCCACGTCGCCTGGCCGATTTCCGGCGTGACCTGGATCGTGTTCGCCGGTGAACAGATCGTCGACGAGATGCGGATTTTGTTTGGGGCAAATCAATGAGCGGCAATGTTCTTTCTGCCGGGCAGGCCGCAATGGTCCTGTTCGGTACTTTCGTTGGCCTGCTCATCATCCGCGTCCCGGTCGCCTTCGCGCTTGGCCTTGCCTGCGTGCCGATCCTGCTGATCGAGCCGCATCTGTCGCTGATGACGCTCGCGCAGGAAACCTTCAACGCCTACAATTCATTCATCCTGCTAGCGGTCCCGTTCTTCCTGCTCACCGCCAATCTGATGAGCATCGGCGGCATCACCGACCGGCTGGTCGCGCTGTCCCGCTCGATGGTCGGGCACTGGCCGGGGTCGCTGGCGCAGATCAACGTGGTGCTGTCGGTGTTCTTTGCCGGCATCTCCGGATCCTCCACCGCGGACGCGGCGAGCCAGTCCAAGATATTCATCGATGCCCAGACCAAGGAGGGCTACGACCTCTCGTTCTCGATCGCCATCACCGCGGTCTCGGCCGTGCTCGCCGTCATCATCCCACCCTCGATCCTGATGATCGTGTGGGGCGGACTGATCTCGACCTCGATCGCCGCGATGTACCTCGCAGGCATCGTGCCGGGATTGCTAATCGCGGGCGCGCAGATGGCAACAGTGCATATCTATGCCGTGCGCCGGGGCTATCCGACCTATCCGAAGGACACCTGGAGGGAGATGTGCTGCGCCATCTGGCGCTCGATACCGGCGCTTATGACGCCGTTCATCATTGTCGGCGGCATCCTGCTGGGGTGGTTCACCGCGACCGAATCCGCCTGCGTCGCAGTGCTCTATTCCGTGGCGCTGTCGACGTTCTTCTACCGTGAAACCGGCGCGCGCGAACTCTACAAGGCGCTGCTCGATACCGGGCGCCTTGCCGGCGTGGCGCTGTTCTGCGTCGGTACCGCGAGCGCGTTCGGCTGGCTGCTGGCCTATTACAGGATTCCGCAGGAACTGCTGGCTAACGTCTCGACCTGGGGCATGGGCGCGATCGGGGCCGGCTTCTTCATCGCGTTCTGCTTTCTGGTGGTGGGCTGCTTCCTCGACGCCATTCCGGCGATCATCATCGTCGGCACCGTTCTCGAACCGCTGGCGAAATCGGTCGACCTTCATCCGGTGCAGTTTGCGATCATCTCGATCGTCTCGCTCGCCTTCGGATTGGTGACGCCGCCTTATGGCCTCTGCTTGATGATCGCCTGCTCGATCGCCGGGGTACGGCTGCGCTATGCGCTTAAGGACACGGTGATCATGCTGATCCCCATGCTGCTCGTGCTGGCGGCGCTCATTATCTGGCCCAGCGTTTCCCTGTTCCTGCCGCGCCTGATCGTGCCGGAGATGTTGAAATGAGCGGGGCTTGATCCCGCGGCTCTGATGCCGCGGAATCGGTGCATTTTTCTCAGAGATTGCTCTCGGTGATCGCAGCGTAGACCATGCTGCGCAGCTCGCGCCGGAGCGGGTAGGCGCTCGACGGCAGCACCTGCGTCATGAAGATGGTGATCAATTCTTCGGCCGGGTCGATCCAGAACGAAGTCGTGGCCGCGCCGCCCCAATTGTATTCACCGGGGCTGCCGGCGACCAGCGTCTCGGCCGGGCGCATCGTCACGGCGAAGCCGAGGCCGAAGCCGATGCCGTTGTAGGCGGCTTCCGCGAACAGCGAGCGCGACACTTCCGGCAGCGAGCGTCCACCCGGAATGTGGTTGGTCGTCATAAGCGCCAGCGTCTTCGGCCCGATCAACCTGACGCCGCCGAGTTCGCCGCCATTGAGCAGCGCACGGCAGAAGGTGAGATAGTCGGCCGTCGTCGAGCACAGCCCGCCGCCGCCCGAAATCAGGGACGGCGGTGAGAGGAACGAACTCTTGGTTGGATCATCCTGCAACGTCAGGCCCTCGCGGCGCTGGCCGGCATGGAAGGTCATGCCGCCACCCGGGTCGGCCGAGTAACAGGCAGCGAACCGGTGGGCCTTGGAAGCCGGCACGTGGAAATCAGTGTCGGTCATGCCGAGTGGATCGAGAATGCGCTGTTTCAGGAACTGCTCGAAGGGTATGCCGGAGATCTTGCCAATGAGGTAGCCGAGCACGTCGGTCGAAACCGAGTAATTCCAGGCCTCGCCCGGCGAGAACTCCAGCGGGATTTTTGCAAGGCTCTCGATCATGGTCTGGAGCGTGCCGGATTTCTCGACCTCGCCGATCTTTTCGGCGCGGTAGGCGGCATCGACGTTCGAGCGCTGCTGGAAGCCGTAGGTGAGGCCGGAGGTGTGGCGCAGGAGGTCGACGATCAGCATCGGCCGCGACGGCGGCCGGGTCAGGAAGGAAGGCGCAGTGCCGGCGACGAACACACCGAGATCCTTCCATTCCGGAATGTACTTGGCGACCGGCTCATCGATCGCGACGAGGCCTTGCTCGACCAGCATCATGAAGGCGACGCTGGTGAGCGGCTTGGTCATGGAATAGATGCGATAGATCGTGTCGTCCTTGACGGGCAGCTTGCGCTCGACGTCGGCAAAACCCTGCACCGTACTGTGGGCGATCTTGCCACGGCGATAGACCAGGAGATGCGTGCCCGGGAAGCGACCGGCATCGATGTACCGGCTCTTCAGATGCGCATCGACGCGGTCGAGCGCGGCCTTGGACATGCCCACGGATTCGGGCGAGGCGGGGGTGGGGGCGAGCATCAGTTCCTCCGGGCAGTTTTGTCCGACGTTGATAGCCGATATGGCGGTCTCATTCCAACCCGGTCGCGCTTAACGCCGGCCGGCTGTTTGGTGTAGGCTTCACGTTGGAACGCCTCCAAGCAGCCCAAAAGATCCCCGACGGGCCAATGAGAAAACGCAGGCAAACGCACCATGACCCAGTTCAACGAGACCGAACTCACCGAAGCCGTCGTCCGGAGCTTTGACCGGACACCCGACCCCCGCGCGAAATTCCTGCTCCAGGAATTGGTGAAGTCGCTGCACGATTACGTGACCAAGACCGGCCTCACCTTCGAGGAGTGGGAATACGCCATCGATTTCCTGACCCGCACCGGCCAGAAATGCACGGACACCCGGCAGGAATTCATCCTCCTGTCCGACGTCCTCGGCGTCTCCATGCTGGTCGATGCGGTCAACCACCGCGAGCGCGAGGGCGCCACCCAGACTACCGTGCTCGGGCCGTTCTATGTCGGCGAGCACAAGGTGACGGCGCACGGCACCGACATCTCTCCGAACAATCAAACCGGCGAACGGATGTTCGTGCAGAGCCGTGTCACCGATCTCAAGGGCAAGCCGCTCGCGAATGTCCCCGTCGACGTCTGGCATGCCGACGATGACGGCTTCTACGACTCGCAGAAGCCGAACTATGACGAGGTCGGCGCCTCGGCGCGGGCGCGCTTCATCACCGACAGCGACGGCCGCTTCTTCTTCCGCACCATCTTGCCGTGCAGCTACCCGATCCCGACCGACGGGCCGGTCGGCGAGATGATCGTGCAGACCAACCGCCACCCGATGCGCCCGGCGCATGTGCACTTCCTGGTCAATGCCAAGGGCTACGAGCCGCTGATCACCCACGTCTTCATGGACGGCGACAAATATCTGGATTCCGACGTTGTGTTCGGCGTGAAGGACGACCTCGTCGCCAAGGTCGAGCCGCGCAACGATGCGGCGATGCCCGACGGCACCAAGGCCAACGGGCAGTGGCACCTGATGAGCTACGAATTCCACCTCAAGCCCGGCGGCGGCATGGCGCCGAAGCCGCTAGGGATGAAGGCGGAGGAGCCGGCCTGACCGTGAGGCGCGAGCGGCGAGCGCCGCGCCTCATCTCCCGATAAAGGCTGCCAGCTCGTCAGGCGTCCCCATCGGAAAGGCTTCTTTCATGAAGTCGAGGAAGGCGGATACCCGCGCGCTCAGGAGCCGGCGTGATGGATAGAGCGTCCACAACGCGATCTCTGGTCCGTCGATGTCGCCCCAATGTACCAGCGTGCCGACAGTCAGGTCGTGACTGACCAGTGACACCGGAAGGCGCGCGGCGCCGACGCCGGCCCGGACCGCGTCGCGGACCATGACGAGCGATGACAGGCGCAGGACCGGATCAATCGCGATCCGCGATCTTCCGCCTGGCATCGTCACTGCCCAGCTTGTCAGCTGGTCGCTTGGTCCGCGCATGACAGCCGGCACAGCGATACCCTCCCTCGGTCGTTTCAGGTCCGGGCTTGCCACGACCACCAGCCGATCGCGCAGAAAAATTCGTCCGACAAGGCTGTCATCTGGATCGGGATTGACCCGGATGACGAGGTCATACCCTTCCTCCACCATGTCGACGGAGCGATCTTCCGTCGTGACCTCAAGACGGACCTCCGGGTATCTGAGCGCGAACCCGGCCGCGAGGTTTCCCATTGCAGTCTGCGAGAACAGCATAGGCGCGCTGATCCGCAAGCGCCCCCGCGGCCTGTCCCCACCCGACGCGATCGCTGTCGCCGTCTCGTCGAGCTCTGTGAGCAAGGCTCCCGTCCGCTCGTAAAGGGCACGTCCTTCCTGCGTGAGTTTCAGGGCCCGCGCGCCACGCTCGAACAGGCGGAGGTCAAGCGCGGCTTCCAGCTCGGCGACCCGCCGGGACAGGGTGGCTTTCGGGCGTCCGGCGGCCCGCGCGGCCCGTCCGAACCCGCCGTGCCGGGCGACAAGATTGAAATCGGCGAGTGCGAGCAGGTCCATCGTTCCACCAGTGAGACGGTCTGTCCAGATATAGCGGCTATCGGTTCGTTTGTGGATCGCTAATTTCCGGGTGTCTTCTGACCCAACCCGGAGTGATCCCCATGACCATCCTCGTTACCGGTGCAACCGGCACCATCGGCCGCCACGTCGTCGAACAGCTCGTCAAGCGCGGCGCCGATGTCCGTGCTCTCGCCCGCGATCCAGCCAAGGCAAACCTCCCGGCAGGCGTCACCGTCGTGCAGGGCGACCTGCTCGACGTCGACTCGCTCCCCAGCGCATTCAAGGGCGTCTCGACCCTGTTCCTGCTCAACGCAGTGGTGCCGGATGAATTCACGCAAGCGCTGATCGCGCTCAACGTCGCCCGCGAGGCTGGCGTCGAGCGGGTCGTGTACCTCTCGGTGATCCACAGCGATCGTTACGTGAACGTCCCGCACTTTGCCGGCAAGTTCGGCGTCGAGCGGATGATCGAGCAGATGGGCTTCAACGCCACCATCCTGCGCCCGGCGTACTTCATGAACAACGACGTCACGATCAAGGACGTGGTGACCGGATACGGCATCTATCCGATGCCGATCGGGAGCAAGGGGCTCGCGATGATCGATGCGCGCGACATCGGCGAGATCGCGGCCCTCGAGCTCATCCGTCGTGAGCGCGCCGCATCACCGCTTCCGCTCACGCGCATCAATCTCGTCGGTCCTGATACGCTGACCGGCGCGAAAGCCGCCGCGGTCTGGTCGGAGGTGCTGGGCCGCACGGTCGCCTATCCCGGTGACGATACCGCCGGCTTCGAGAAGAATCTCCGGCAGTTCATGCCGAGCTGGATGGCCTACGACATGCGGCTGATGAGCGAGCGTTTCCTCACCGAGGGAATGGTCCCCGAAGCCGGCGACGTCGAGCGTCTGACCGCGTTGTTGGGCCGCCCCCTGCGCTCCTATCGCGACTTCGTCTCCGAAATCGCGGCCTCTGCCTGACGGCATGGGCACGTCCCCATCACGACAACGAGGACTCCCATCATGACCTCTTCAATCGCCACTGTTCCGGCGGATCCGCAAGGTGCGACGAAGATATTGGTGCTTGGAGCGACCGGTGCCACCGGTCGCCTGATCGTCAACCAGGCGGTGGCGCGAGGCTACGACGTCACCGTGCTGGTGCGTTCCGCCGAGAAGGCACGTGACATCACGGGGGCGAAGCTCATCGTCGGAGACGCCCGCGATGAAACAGCCCTGCGCGCAGCCCTCAAAGGCCGTGAGGCCGTGGTCAGTGCGCTGGGTACACCGGTAAGCCCGTTCCGCGAGGTGACGCTTCTCTCGACCGCGACGCGCGCACTCGTGAGCGCGATGAAGGCCGAGCAGGTCTCGCGGCTGGTTTGCATCACCGGAATGGGCGCCGGCGACAGTGCCGGGCACGGCGGCTTTGTCGCCGACAATGTGATCTTTCCGCTTCTCCTGAAGAAGGTGTACACCGACAAGGACCGGCAGGAAGCAATCGTCAAAGACAGCGGGCTGGACTGGGTCCTGGTTCGCCCCTCGATCCTGAACAACAAGCCCGGCCGCGGCTCGGTCCGGGCCCTGACGGATCTTTCGGGCTTCCATGGCGGTAGCATCGCGCGCGAAGACGTTGCGACATTCGTGCTGGATCAAGTGCGCGCCGATACCTGGCTGCATCGGTCTCCGCTGATCACGTGGTGATGCTTTGCGTGGCGACACCCGGATCAGCGCGCGTGCAACATCGCAAGCAGGACCACGACGACGCAGGCGAGCGCCGCCGTGGTCAATTTCCAGAACATCAGCGGGCTGCGCTCCAAGAGCGGCGTGATCCGCGTGTCGAGATAGGCCGGATTGGGTGTGCGAAGCTCGAAGACGAATTCGGACAGATCCTCGTGCCGCTTGTAGGGATCCGGATGCAGCGCACGTCTGAGCGCGCCGTCGACCCAGGCGGGCACGTTGCTGTCGTCATCGGCCGGGCGGTATTTGAGCCTCCGCACGTCCGCCTTGCGCCGGATCCTGGCGATTTGGGTGCCATAGGGAAGCTTTCCCGTCAGCATCTGGTAACAGATCACGGCGAGCGAAAACATGTCGGAGCGCGGCGAGCCGCCTTGCCCAAGAAAATATTCCGGCGCCGTGTACTGGACCGTTCCCAGAATTTCGTCGGTCTCGTCCTGCGGGGCGGCTTCCGCGACGCCTGCCACCTTGACCGATCCGAAGTCGATGATCTTCGCGGTGCCGGTCTTGTCGATCAGGATGTTGTCGGGCCTGAGGTCCTGATGCAGCATTTCCATGCGGTGGAAGGCGCGCAGGCCCGCGGCGATTTGCTCGACCAGTCCGCGCACGGTTTCGAGATCGGGGCGCGGATTGTCCGTCATCCATTGCCGCAAGGTCTGACCTTCGACGAATTCGGTCGCGACGTAGAGGTAACCGCGCCGTTTCGACTGTGACAGCGGCTTCAGCACGTGCGGGCTGTCGATCCGGCGCGCGATCCACTCCTCCATCAGGAAGCGCTTCAGGTAGGCGGCATTGTCGCGCAAATCGATCGACGGCAGCTTGAGCGCGACCGGCTCCTCGGTCACCGCGTCGACGGCAAGGTAAATATGGCTGCGGCTGCTGGCGTGGATTTCGCGGACGATCTTGTAGCCGTCGAAGACGGCCCGCGGCTCCGGCAGCGGGGGAAGCGGCAGCTGGGAGGTCTGGTTGAAGATGCCGGCCGGCTCGCGCTGCGGCACCGCATCGATGCGGAGGATCTGGACTGTGATGTTGTCGTCGCTGCCGCGCCGGTAGGCTTCCTCGACGATCGCCTTCGCCGCTCCGTCGAGCTCGGCTGCATGGTCGCTGAGCGCACTCGTGACAAAACGCGCGTCGACGAATTCATAGGCGCCGTCGGTCGCCAGCAGGAACGTGTCGCCAGTCTCGATCTCGAAACTCTGGTAGTCGATCTCGAGCTGCGGATTGATCCCGAGCGCACGGCCGAGATAGGTCTGCTCCGAGGACACGATGATCCGGTGATCGTCGGTCAGCTGTTCGAGCGCCTTGCCGGCCACGCGGTAGACGCGACAGTCGCCGACGTGGAAGATGTGCGCGGTGGTCGCCTTGATGACCATGGCGCTCAGCGTGCAGACATAACCCTTGTCACGGTCATAGGCATATTGGCTCTTGCGCGTCTGCGCGTGGAGCCAGGAATTGGTCGCGTCCAGCACGCGGCGGGCGGAGGTCTTCACCGTCCAGGATTCCGACGTGCAATAATAGTCCATCAGGAAGCTCTTGACCGCCGACTCGCTGGCGATCTGGCTCACCGTGCTGCTGGAGATGCCGTCGGCGAGGACGGCTGCAATGCCCTTCAGGCTGAGCATCGGCTCGTCCGGAACGAGGACGCCGTGAAAATCCTGGTTGATGGGCTTGCGACCCTTGTCGGAATGCTGGCCGACCGAGATCTGAAGTCCGCGAGTCATCGTCATCACCGGCAAAGGGGAGCCTCACCCTGATCGGGCGAGGCTCTCCTGTCGAGACGTATCAGGCCGCGACGCGGGGCGACGTGGCCTTGCCGGCCTGGCGCTTCGGCTTGGTCATGACGTGCGTGGCGTAGAGGGTCATGCCGGTGAAGGCGAGGCCGCCGACGAGGTTGCCGAGCACCGTCGGGATCTCGTTCCAGATCAGGTAATCCATGATCGAGAATTTTGCGTGCAGCATCAGGCCCGACGGGAACAGGAACATGTTCACGACGGAATGCTCGAACACCATGTAGAAGAACACCAGGATCGGCATCCACATCGCGATGACCTTGCCGGGGACCGAGGTCGAGATCATGGCGCCGACCACGCCGGTCGAGACCATCCAGTTGCAAAGCATGCCGCGCAGGAACAGCGTCGCCATGCCGGCCGCGCCATGCGCAGCGTAGCCCAGCGTTCGGCCTTCGCCGATATTGCCGATCGCGGTGCCGATCTTATCGGGGTCCTGCGTGAAGCCGAAGGTCGTGACGAAAGCCATCATGAAGGCCACGGTGAAGGCGCCGGCGAAGTTGCCGACGAAGACGAGGCCCCAGTTGCGCAAGACGCCACCGATGGTGACGCCGGGGCGCTTGTCGATCAGCGCGAGCGGGGAGAGCACGAACACGCCGGTCAGGAGGTCGAAGCCCAGCAGATACAGCATGACGAAGCCGACCGGGAACAGCAGCGCGCCGATCAGCGGCTGCCCCGTGTTCACGTTGATCGTGACGGCGAACCATGCCGCGAGCGCCAGGATGGCGCCGGCCATGTAGGCGCGGATGATGGTATCCCGGGTGGACATGAAGACTTTGGACTCGCCCGCATCCACCATCTTGGTGACGAATTCCGAAGGCGCGAGATACGACATCGATGGTTCCTTTTGCTTCCTAAGAAAGAGATCTCGCCCTCCTGCGAGAGCGATTGAACGTCACTGCCCGTGCGGGCTGACCTGCCGCGCACGAGGCGATGGAGAGTTGGAAGCCTTTGGGATTGCGTCACGACGACCGAGCCGAGGAGGGCCGCGAAGCAGTTGAGCTTCCGGGATGCAGCCGCCAGCGCCTGCATCAATGCGGCAAAGCCGCAGTCTTCATTGACGTAAATGGAGAAGCAAGTTGCGTGCCGTGTGCTGGGCTCATAAAAAGCAAGCAACATCAATCTGGTAGAGCTTTGGCTGCCCCGGCTTTTGCGCTTGATGCGGCCTTTTGCTTGGGCTGCTGCACAACTGTTGTGCGCCGCACAATTATTGGGCAGCCGCAAATTTCGCGAGCGGAACGGGCCTGCGACAGACTGGCGCGCTGCCTGTAGCATATTGATCTTTCGAGATTTTCTACGTTGTGGCGCTTGGCACGAAGCTTGAATAGTTCCAGCCCGACGCCATTGAAGCCGTCCCGCGAGACTTCTCATCCGAATTGCCGACGCCACCAGACGGGGGTCTCCCCGCCTCGCGTTCGCATGCGCAGCTTCAGGCGTCGCCGGACCGGATGGGCTGCTCGTGTGCACTGACGCAATCATTCTGCAACGACGCAAAGGACGATATCGCCCATGACCAAGCGCACCCGCCGGCCGTCGGACACTGGCCTCAGCCGCCGTCAATTGTTGAAGGCCGCCGGCTCGACCGCCGCACTCCTGGCCGCCGTAAAACTCAATTTCCCCGCTGGCGCCTTCGCGCAGGACGCCGGCCCCGAGGTCAAGGGTGCCAAGCTCGGCTTCATCGCGCTGAGCGATGCCGGCCCCTTGTTCGTCGCCAAGGACAAGGGCCTGTTCGCCAAATACGGCATGCCTGACACCGACGTGCAGAAGCAGGCCTCCTGGGGCACCACGCGGGACAATCTCGTGCTCGGCTCAGAAGGCAACGGCATCGACGGTGCGCACATCCTCACCCCGATGCCGTATCTGATCTCGGCCGGCAAGGTGACGCAGAACAATCAGCCGACGCCGATGTACATCCTGGCGCGGCTCAATCTCGACAGCCAGTGCATCTCCGTCGCCAACGAATATGCCGACCTGAAGCTCGGCGTCGACGCCACGCCCTTCAAGGCGGCGCTGGAGAAGAAGAAGGCCTCAGGCAAGGCCGTGAAGGCCGCGATGACCTTCCCCGGCGGCACGCATGACCTCTGGATCCGTTACTGGCTCGCCGCCGGCGGGATCGATCCCGACAAGGACATCGAGACCATCGTGGTGCCGCCGCCGCAGATGGTGGCCAACATGAAGGTCGGCACCATGGATTGCTTCTGCGTCGGCGAGCCCTGGAATCTGCAATTGATCCATCAGAACATCGGCTACACCGCCATCAACACCGGCGAACTCTGGAACAAGCATCCGGAAAAATCCTTCGGCATGCGCGCCGCCTTCGTCGATAAATATCCAAAGGCCTCGAAGGCGCTGCTGATGGCGGTGATGGAAGCGCAGCAATGGTCGGACAAGGCCGAGAACAAGGCCGAGCTTGCCGCCATCATGGGCAAGCGGCAGTGGATGAACTGCCCCGTCGAAGACGTGCTCGACCGCACCGCTGGCAAGTTCGACTACGGCATCCCGGGCAAGGTGGTCGAGAACTCCCCGCACATCATGAAGTATTGGCGCGACTTCGCCTCCTATCCGTTCCAGAGCCACGACCTCTGGTTCCTCACGGAGGACATCCGCTGGGGCAAGTACGAGGCGAATTTCGACACCAAGGCGCTGATCGCCAAGGTCAACCGCGAGGACATGTGGCGCGATGCGGCCAAGACGCTCGGCGTCGCAAGTGCGGAGATCCCGGCCTCTACGTCGCGCGGCAAGGAGACCTTCTTCGACGGCAAGGTGTTCGATCCGGAAAATCCCGCTGCCTATCTGAAGTCGCTCGCGATCAAGCGCGTCGAAGTCTGATGGAGCCAGCGGCCGCCTCCGGGCGGCCGCATCGTCTTTTGCAGCCGGAGAGATATTGCGATGAAGATGCCCGCCACGAAGATCGAGGTTGAGACCGCGAAGCCTGCGAGCGCTGCCGCGCCGGTCGTCGCGATGACACCGAAGCGGCCGCCGCGATCGGAGACTTACGCGCGGATGGCGCGGGAGACCGCCGTGCGCGTCATCCCGCCGCTCGTCGTGGTCGCGTTGCTCATGCTGATATGGGAGCTGGTCTGCCGTCGCGCCGGCTCGGCGCTGCCGCCGCCGTCAAAAGTCTTCAAGGACACCAAGGAGCTGATCCTCGATCCGTTCTTCGACCATGGCGGCATCGACAAGGGTCTGTTCTGGCATCTCTCCGCCAGTCTCCAGCGCGTCGCGCTCGGCTATTCGCTCTCCGCCATCGCCGGCATCGCGCTCGGCGTCCTGGTCGGCCAGTCGGTCTGGGCCATGCGCGGGCTCGATCCGCTGTTCCAGGTCTTGCGCACGATCCCACCGCTGGCCTGGCTGCCGCTTTCGCTCGCGGCCTTCCGTGACGGCCAGCCGTCGGCGATCTTCGTCATCTTCATTACCTCGGTCTGGCCGATCATCATCAACACCGCGGTCGGCATCCGCAACATTCCGCAGGACTATCGCAACGTCGCCGCAGTGGTGCAGCTCAACCCGCTCGAGTTCTTTGCCAAGATCATGATCCCTGCCGCCGCGCCCTACATCTTCACGGGACTTCGCATCGGCATCGGCCTGTCATGGCTCGCGATCGTCGCCGCGGAAATGCTGATCGGCGGCGTCGGCATCGGCTTCTTCATCTGGGACGCCTGGAACTCCTCGCATATCAGCGAAATCATCCTGGCGCTGTTCTATGTCGGCATCATCGGCTTCGTGCTCGACCGCCTGATCGCGGGCGCCGGCAAGATCGTCACCCGCGGCACCGCGCTGAATTAAAGGGGAAGCACATGACCGCTTATCTGAAGCTCGACCATATCGACAAGATTTTCACCCGCGGCGCAGCCTCCACGGAGGTGCTGAAGGATATCAATCTCACCATCGACAAGGGCGAATACGTCTCGATCATCGGCCATTCCGGTTGCGGCAAGTCGACCCTGCTCAACATCATCGCAGGCCTGACCAACGCCACCATGGGCGGCGTGCTGCTCGAGAACCGCGAGGTGAACTCGCCGGGACCGGATCGCGCGGTGGTGTTCCAGAACCACAGCCTGTTGCCATGGCTGACCGTGTACGAGAACGTCCGGCTCGGCGTCGACAAGGTCTTCGCCAAGACCAAGAAGCGCTCCGAACGCGACGCCTGGGTCATGCACAATCTCAACCTCGTGCAGATGGCCCATGCCAAGGACAAGCGGCCCTCGGAAATCTCCGGCGGCATGAAGCAACGCGTCGGCATTGCCCGCGCGCTTGCCATGGAGCCGAAAGTATTGCTGCTCGACGAGCCTTTCGGCGCGCTCGACGCACTGACCCGCGCGCATTTGCAGGATTCGGTGATGGCGCTGCATCAGAAGCTCGGCAACACCATTCTGATGATCACCCACGACGTCGACGAGGCGGTGCTGCTGTCCGATCGCATCGTCATGATGACAAATGGGCCGAGCGCGCGCATCGGCGAGGTGCTGGAGGTGCCGCTGGCGCGGCCGCGCAAGCGGCTCGAACTCGCGACCAACGTCACTTACCTGAAGTGCCGGCAGCGCGTGCTCGAATTCCTCTATGAGCGTCATCGCTTCGTCGAAGCCGCGTAGGCGCGTCACCAACAGATGCTCACGCAACGCCTAATTTTGAATCATCAAGCTCAATCCTTGTGCGGCGCACAGGGATTGAGCGAATCGCAAAATTTGCGTGCGAAATAGTGCTGCAAGAATTTGGGGCACGACGAACAAGCTCCTGAATTTCCTGCGTTTCCGGAATGCGCGCAGTTGGCACGGAAATTGAAACACCGGCCGCGACGCCAACGACGACGTCCCTCAACATCATCAATCAGCATCGTGAACTCGCCACCGGGGCTTGGCCTCGGCGCGCGCCTCCGTGGCCGGAGGCTGAGCCTGCAACGACGCAGCGGTGAGGCAAGAAGGGATACTCAATGACGAAGAATCCAACCTGGATTTCAGACTGGCGCCCCGAAGATGAGGCGTTCTGGAATGCGACTGGCAAGACTATCGCGCGACGCAACCTGATCTGGTCGATCGTGGCCGAACATATCGGCTTCTCGGTCTGGCTGATCTGGAGCATCGTCACCACCAAGCTGCCGCAGGCGGGCTTCCACTACACCACCGACCAGCTGTTCCAGCTCGTCGCGGTGCCCGGGCTGATCGGCGCGTTGATGCGCTTTCCCTACACCTTCGCGGTGACGACCTTCGGCGGGCGCAACTGGACCATCTTCAGCGCGGCGATCCTGCTCATTCCGACGCTTTCGCTGGCCTATTTCGTCGGCCAGCCCGACACGCCGTTCTGGCTGATGCTGCTGATTGCCTCGACCGCCGGTCTCGGCGGCGGCAATTTTGCCTCCAGCATGACGAACATCTCGTTCTTCTTCCCCGACCGGATGAAGGGGTGGGCGCTCGGACTGAATGCGGCCGGCGGCAATATCGGCGTCTCCAGCGTGCAGCTCCTGACCCCGATCCTGATGACGCTCGCCGTCATCAACCTGTTCCAGGCATCGCCCGTCGACGGCGTCTTCCTCCAGAACGCCGGCCTGATGTGGGTGCTGCCGATCGCGATCGCGGTGTTCGGCGCAGTGTTCTTCATGAACAACCTGACCACGGCCAAGTCGTCGATCAAGAACCAGCTCGCCGTGGTCAGGCGCAAGCACACCTGGATCATGGCGTATCTCTATATCGGCACGTTCGGCTCCTTCATCGGCTACTCGGCTGCATTTCCGCTGTTGATCAAGACCCAGTTCCCGCAAGTCACCATTGCGATCGCGTTCCTGGGGCCGCTGGTCGGCTCGCTGTCGCGGCCGCTCGGCGGCTGGCTTGCCGACAGGATCGGCGGCTCGGTGATCACGTTCTGGAATTTCATCGTGATGGCAGGCGCGACGATCGGCGTGCTCTACTTCGTCGGGCACAAGGATTTCATCGGCTTTCTGTCGATGTTCCTGGTCCTGTTCGTGACGACGGGCATCGGCAACGGCTCGACCTACCGCATGATCCCCTCGATCTTCCGCGAGCAGAATTTGTTCAGGGTGCGCGGCAAGGGCGATGCGGAGCGCGCGGTCGCCTTGAAGACGGCGAGCATCGAGAGCGGTGCTGCGGTCGGCTTCATCGGCGCGGTCGGCGCCGTTGGCGGCTATCTGATCCCGACCGGGTTCGGCAAGTCGATCGCGCTGACCGGCGGGCCGCAGCTCGCGCTCGCGATCTATCTCGGCTTCTACGCCTCCTGCCTCGCGCTGACCTGGTGGTTCTATCTGCGTCGCAGCCCGCAGGGCGAAGGCGCGTCAAGCCTCGCCGGCGCGCGTGTCTAATACTTGGTACGAATCTCGCTTCTCCCCATACGCGGGGAGAAGCATTGCCCGACAGTTTGACAATGAACCTGGTTCGCAATGGCGCGCACCAAGGCAAACCCAACAGGCAGGAGAACATCATGACGCCGGAACAGATCACCCTCGTGCAGCAGAGCTTTGCCAAGGTCGCGCCGGTTTCCGCGCAGGCCGCGGTGCTGTTCTACGATCGCCTGTTCGAGGTGGCGCCATCCGTGCGCGCGATGTTCCCCGAGGACATGACCGAGCAGCGCAAGAAGCTGATGGGCATGCTCGCCGCCGTCGTCGGCGGTCTGTCGAATCTGGACTCGATTCTTCCGGCGGCCTCCGCGCTTGCGAAGCGTCACGTCGGCTACGGCGCCAAGGCCGAGCACTACCCCGTGGTCGGCGCGACCTTGCTGTGGACCCTGGAGAAGGGCCTTGGCGAGGCCTGGACGCCCGAACTCGCTACCGCCTGGACCGACGCCTACGGCGTGTTGTCCGGCTACATGATGTCCGAGGCCTACGGCGCACAGTCGCAGGCCGCTGAATAGGAGATGCGTTGTGAGTGAACCGCTGGTCATTGTCGGAAACGGTATGGCGGCCGCGCGTCTGGTCGACGAGCTCGCCAAGACCGCACTCGGCCGCTACGCGGTCGCCGTCATCGGCGAAGAGCCGCGGCTCGCTTACAACCGTGTTCTGCTCTCCTCCGTGCTGGCCGGCGAGACCGGCTCGCACGAGATCGAGCTCCGACCCGCCGACTGGTGGCGCCATCGCGGTGTCACGGTGCGCTACGGCTATCGGGTCACCGAGGTCGACACCGGCCGACGCGAGCTCAAGATCGAAGGCGAAGAGAGCATGGAATATTCCAAGCTCGTGCTCGCCGTCGGCTCGACGCCGCTACGGCTCAACGTGCCCGGCGCCGATCTCGCCGGCGTGCACACCTTTCGCGATACCCGCGACGTCGACCTGCTGCTGACGCTCGCGGCCGCCAGGAAGCGCGTCGTCGTGGTCGGCGGTGGTCTGCTCGGACTCGAAGCGGCCTACGGCCTCGCCAAGGCCGGAGCGCCGGTGACGCTGCTGCACCTGATGGACCGGCTGATGGAGCGCCAGCTCGATGCCTCCGCCGCGGACCTGCTCAAGACACTGGTCGAGCGCAAGGGCATTCGTATCCTGCTCAATGCATCCACAGCGCGCATCCACGGCGAAGGTCATGTCCAAGCGGTCGAGCTTGCCGACGGCAGCCGCATCGAGGCCGATGCGGTGATCTTCGCCGCCGGCATCAGGCCCAACATTGCGCTCGCAAAGGACGCCGGCATCGCAGTCAACCGCGGCATCGTCGTCAACGACGAGATGCAGACGGTGTCACCCGATATCTACGCGCTTGGCGAATGCGCCGAGCATCGCGGCACCTGCTACGGCCTCGTCGAGCCCGCCTACGAGCAGGCGCGCGTGCTGGCGCGGCATCTCGCGGGCCGTCCCGCGGCCTATCAGGGCAGCGTGGTCTCGACCAATCTGAAGGTGTCGGGCGTCAGCGTATTCTCCGCGGGCGACTTCATGGGCGGGGAGGGCAGCGAGAGCCTCGTGCTGTCAGACCGCAGGCGCGGCACCTACAAGAAGCTCGTCATCTCCGACGGCCGGCTCACCGGCGCGGTGCTGATCGGCGATACCGTCGATGCGCTCTGGTATCTCGAGCTGATCCGCAATCGTGACAAGGTGGCGGCGATCCGCACCGACATGATGTTCGGCCGCGCGCTCGCGCGTCCCTCCAAAGCGGCTTGATTGAGGCGGCTCGATATGACGGCGATCGATCCCACGCTCCGCGCTACCAAAACGACCTGTCCGTATTGCGGCGTCGGCTGCGGCGTGCTGGCGACGCCAGACGGCAAGGGCGGCGCGGCGATCGCGGGCGATCCCGATCATCCTGCCAATTTCGGCCGGCTGTGCTCCAAGGGCTCGGCGCTCGGCGAGACGGTCGGGCTCGAAAGCCGGCTGCTCTATCCGATGATCCGCTGCAAGGGCGTGCTCGAACGCGTCGCCTGGAGCGATGCGCTCGATCACGTCGCCCACCGCATGCAGCACATCGTCGCGCGCGACGGCGCCGACGCGGTCGCATTCTATCTCTCGGGCCAGCTGCTGACCGAGGACTATTACGTCGCCAACAAGCTGATGAAGGGCTTTGTCGGCACTGCGAACGTCGACACCAATTCGCGGCTCTGCATGTCGTCATCGGTCGCCGGTCACCGCCGCGCCTTCGGCGCCGACACCGTGCCCGGCTGCTACGAGGATCTCGACCAGGCCGATCTTCTGGTGTTCGTCGGCTCGAATGCCGCCTGGTGCCATCCCGTGCTGTTCCAGCGCATGCTGAAGAACCGGCAGGAGCGCGGCGCGCGCATGATCGTGATCGATCCGCGCCGCACCGACACCGCGACCGACGTCGATCTGTTCCTCGGCCTCAAGCCCGGCACCGACACGGCGTTGTTCTCCGGCCTGTTCGTTCACCTCGCCGACAATGGTGCCCTGGATCAGGACTACATCGGGCAAAACACGTCGGGCTTTGACGACGCGCTGGCGCGCGCACGCAGCATCGCCGGCAGCATCACCGCGACCGCACTGGCGACCGGCCTCTCCGAGCAGGACGTTGCCACCTTCTTCAAGATGTTCCGTGACACGCCCCGCGTCGTCACGCTGTACTCGCAGGGTGTCAATCAGTCGGCGCAGGGCACCGACAAGGTCAACGCGATCCTGAACTGCCATCTCGCCACGGGGCGCATCGGCAAGCCCGGTGCCTCGCCGTTCTCGCTCACCGGCCAGCCCAACGCGATGGGCGGCCGCGAGGTCGGCGGCCTCGCCAACCAGCTCGCCGCACACATGAACTTCACGCCGCCGGACATCGATCGCGTGCGGCGGTTCTGGAAGGCGCCGCGTATCGCGACCCATGAAGGGTTGAAGGCGGTGCAGCTGTTCGAAGCCATCAACCGCGGCGAGGTTAAGGCGCTGTGGGTGATGGGCACCAACCCCGCAGTGTCGCTGCCCGACGCGGACTTCGTGCGCGAGGCGCTGAAGAAGCTCGAGCTGTTCGTGGTCTCCGAGAACGTGCTCTCCAACGACACGGTCGATGCTGGCCCGCACGTGCTGCTGCCCGCGCTCGCCTGGGGCGAGAAGTCGGGCACCGTGACCAATTCCGAGCGCCGGATCTCGCGCCAGCGTTCGTTCCTGCCGGCGCCCGGCGAGGCGCGGCCGGACTGGTGGATCCTGAGCGAAACCGCAAAACGCCTCGGCTTCGGCGACAGTTTTAATTACAAATCCGCAGCCGACATCTTTCGCGAGCACGCCGCGCTCTCGGCGTTCGAGAACGATGGCAGCCGCGACTTCGATATCGGCGCGCTGACCTCGCTGTCCGACGAGGGCTTCGACGCGTTGAAGCCCGTGCAGTGGCCCGCGCGCGAAGGCCAGGCGCCCGGCGAGCGCTTCTTCGCGGCCGGCGGGTTCTTCACCAATGACGGCAAGGGCCGCTTCGTCGCGCCGGAGGTGCCGGCGCTGCGCGGCGAGACCGGGCCGTCGCGGCCGCTGCGGCTCAACACCGGGCGCATCCGCGACCAGTGGCACACCATGACGCGCACGGGCCTCAGCCAGCGGCTCGGCGCGCATCTGCCCGAGCCGTTCGTCGAGATTCATCCCGATGACGCCGGCAGATACAACGTCGTTCATGACGGCTATGCCCGCATCACCACCGACTACGGCCAGTGCACCCTCAAGGTCGTCGTCAGCGACCACCAGCAGCGCGGCACGCTGTTCGCGCCGATCCACTGGAGTGCGATGAACGCCTCGCACGGTCGCGTCGGGGCGCTGGTCGCACCGTTCACCGATCCGTTTTCGGGGCAGCCGGAGTCCAAGGCGACACCAGCCGCGATCGTGCCTTATGAATACGTCTTCCGCGGCTTTGCGTTGTCGCGCAAGCAGCTGGAGCTGCCACCGAACCTGATGTGGACCCGCGTCACTGTTACCGGCGGCTTCGGCTACCTCTTCGCCGACAATGCGGACCTGTCGCGCTGGCCGGCCTGGCTCGGTGGCGTTGCCGGCGAGGACGTCGCCGACTATCGCGACCTCGGCGGCGGCGTTTATCGCGCGGCCTCGTTTGCCGGCGACCGCATCGAAACCTGCCTGTTCGTCGGCCCCGCGCATGATGCCGGGGACTGGGAGGTGGTGAAGAGCCTGTTCGTGGCCGACCACGTCACCGATGAGCAGCGGCGCATGCTGCTGTCCGGCAAGTCGAGCGAGGGCGCGGTTTCGACCGGTCCTGTCGTCTGTGCCTGCTTCGGCGTCGGCCGCGGCACCATCTGCGACACCATCGCCGCAGGCGCGCGCACAGCCGCCGAGATCGGCGCAAAGCTCAAGGCCGGCACCAATTGCGGCTCCTGCATCCCCGAGCTGAAGCGCCTGATCGCGACGACCGAAATTGCGCCGGCGAAGCATGCCAAGCACGCGGGCGCGGCGGGGTAGGGGCGACTTTCTCGGTCGTCGCGCATACTCCGCCGTCATCGCCCGGCTTGACCGGGCGATCCAGTACGCCGAGACGCCTGTGATCAAGCGCTAAGGCCACTGCGTACTGGATTCCCTGCTTTCGCGGGGAATGACAGCGAGGGCGGGGCGCTATGCTTCGGCCCAATCGACGCACGCCTCATTGTGCCCTATGGTGCCGCGCTCTCGCCCTCAACACGCAAAAACAACAATGATGTACCTGGAAACGCCGCCGCGCCTGATCGAGACCAGACTCTTTTCCGCCATGCCCGACAAATTCCGCCGCAAGGGCGAGCGCACCGATTGGGCCGATGCCAACCGGCCCGGTGTGCCGACGGATTCCTTCATCGAAGGGCCGTCGTTCGACAAGGATGGCAATCTCTACATCGTCGACATTCCCTTCGGCCGCATCTTCCGCATTGCGCCCGACGGTGAGTGGTCGCTGGCGATTGAATATGAGGGCTGGCCGAACGGACTGAAGATTGCGGCGGACGGCCGCATCCTGGTCGCCGACTACAGGCACGGCATCGTGGAGTTCGACGCCAGGGCAGGGCGCATTGCGCCGGTGCTGACCTCGCGCAACTCGGAGTCTTTCCGGGGCTGCAACGATCTGCATCTCGCGTCCAACGGCGACATCTATTTCACCGACCAGGGACAGACCGGCCTGCATGACCCCAGCGGCCGCGTCTATCGCCTGACGCAAAGCGGCCGGCTCGATTGCCTGATCGACACTGGTATCAGCCCGAATGGCCTGGTGATCGATCCAACCGAGACCGTGCTGTTCGTCGCAATGACGCGCGACAACGCGGTGTGGCGGCTGCCGTTCATGAAGGACGGCAGCGTGTCGAAGGTTGGCCGCTTCTGCTCGCTGTTCGGCACGAGCGGCCCTGATGGCATGACAATGGATGCCAAGGGCCACCTGTTCGTCGGTCACGCCTCACTCGGCCATGTCTTCGTGTTCGCGCCCAACGGCGAATTGATTGCGCGGGTCAAGTCGTGTGCAGGTCCGAATTGCACCAATGTCGCCATTGGTGGCGCGAAGAAGGATCGGCTCTACATCACGGAGTCCGCAACCGGTAGCGTATTGGTCGCTGACATCGGCGTATTGAACTCTTGAGCGCGACGGCGGTTGCCTCAGCGAACGAGTGGTATCGGAGCAAAGATGAACACGAAACCCTTCGGCAAAACGGGTGCCAGCGTCTCCGTCATCGGGCAGGGCACATGGTATCTCGACCATGGCGATCGCAAGCGCGCGATCGCGGCGCTTCAGCGCGGGCTCGACCTCGGCATGACCCACATCGATACCGCCGAGATGTATGGCGATGCCGAACTCGTCATTGCGGATGCGATCGCGGGCCGACGCGACGAGGTTTTCTTGGTGTCAAAGGTGCTGCCGAGCAACGCCTCGCGCCGCGGAACCATCACCGCCTGTGAGCGCTCGCTGAAGCGGCTGAAAACCGATCGGCTCGACTGCTATCTGCTGCATTGGCGCGGCTCGTATCCGCTGGAGGACACCGTCGCCGCATTCGAGGAACTGGTGAAGGCCGGCAAGATCAAATCCTGGGGCGTCTCCAATTTCGATGCCGATGATCTCGACGAGATCCTCGACGCCGCCGGCGAACACCGCATCGCCTGCAATCAGGTGCTCTATCATCTGAAGGAACGCGCGATCGAGCACGCGGTGATCCCGTGGTGCGAACGGCATGGTGTCGCTGTGGTCGCCTATTCGCCATTCGGCCACGATGATTTCCCTGCGAGCAACAGCAAGGGCGGCGCGGTGCTGGCGCGCATCGCGGAGGCGCGTCGCGCGACGCCGCGCCAGGTCGCACTGAGCTTCCTCACCCGTGCAACTACGGTGTTCGCGATCCCGAAGGCGTCGTCCGCGGAACATGCCGGCGACAATGCTGCGGCCGGCGATCTGGTGCTGACGAAAGACGAGATCGCGGCGCTCGATGCGGCGTTTCCGCGCGGTCCGAAGCCGCGCGGCCTGCCCATGCTGTAGTGCACAAACGCCCGTTATTAATGGAGTCTTGACGTGCGCGGACGTGAGCGCATATCGGCATCCTGTTTTCGGAAGTTGTGAAAGCGGCGCAATTATCGTTTTTTACGATCATTCCCGATTCGCATTCCTAGGTTCCAGCCGTGACCCCGCCGCCCGCCGCAGCCGCAAGGCTCGACAGTATTCCCATGCCCATGCCGGAAAAGAAGCCGCAGGCGCGACGGGCGCCGGCGCGCGTCGATCACCCGTTCAAAGGCATCGCGCTGGTGCTGCTGTCGACGATCTTTCTCGGCTGCTCCGATGTTACCGCGAAATATCTGTCGTCGAGCCTGCCGTCGATCGAGATCACCTGGATCCGCTTCGTGACGTTTGCGCTGATGTTCACGCCGGTGATGCTGCCGGGCTCGCCGCTCCATGCGATGCGCACCGAGCGCCTCGGCCTGCAGTTGATGCGCGGCGCGGCATTGCTCGGCTCTTCGCTGTTCTTCATCACCGGCCTGAGCTTCCTGCCGATCGCAGAAGCGTCCGCGACCGGCTTCGTCTCGCCGCTGTTCGTCACCGCGCTCTCGATCGTCTTCCTGAGCGAGAAGGTCGGCATGCGCCGTTGGATCGCGACCGCGATCGGCCTGACCGGCGTGCTGATCATCCTGCGCCCGGGCTCCAGCGCGTTTCACGCCGCCGCCTTCTTCCCGATCGTCTCGGCGTTCTGCTGGGCCGCGGCGCTGATCCTGACGCGCATGATGAGCGGGCGTGAAGCCGTCCTCACCACGATGGCCTATTCGGCGCTGACGGGCGTTGCGATCCTCTCCCTGATGGTACCGTTCGTCTGGGTCACGCCGACCTGGACGGCGATCGGGCTTGGTATCGTGATCGGCGTCGCCTCCACCGTCGGCCAGTGGATCATCGTGCTGGCCTATCGCTACGGCGATGCCTCGGTACTGGCGCCGTTCTCCTACACGCAGTTGCTGTGGGTGAGCATCCTCGGCTTCTTCCTGTTCGGCGAAGTGCCTGATGTCTGGACCGTCACCGGTGCGGCCTTCATCGTCGCCAGCGGCCTCTACATCGCCCATCGCGAGCGCATCCGCCGCGCCCAGCTCCTGATCCTGGAAGAGCGTTCCCCGAACCCCTGACGCAAGATCGCGCGTCCGCTTCGTGCTATCGACGGCTCCAACAAGACGGGAGGAGCCGGATGCGCGCTGCGATTTTCAGGAACGGTGAGATTGTCGTCGACAGAATGGCCGAGCCGAAGCCCGGCCCCGGCCAGGTGCTGGTCAAGACGCTCGCCTGCGGCATCTGCGGCTCCGATCTGCACGCGCGCCAGCACGCCCACCGCATGGTGGAGATGGCGCGAAAGACCGGCCGCAAGCCGATGGATCTCGCCCGCGACGTCGTGTTCGGCCACGAGTTCTGCTGCGAGATCGTCGACTTCGGCCCGGGGACCGTGCGCAAGCTCAAGTCGTGCACGCGCGTCTGCTCGCTGCCAGCCCTCGTAACGCCGCAGGGCATCGAAGGCATCGGTTACTCCAACGACAATATTGGCGGCTATGCCGAGGCGATGCTGCTGAGCGAAGCGCTGCTGCTCGAGGTGCCCAACGGTCTCGCGCCGGAGCATGCCGCGCTCACCGAACCGCTCGCGGTCGGCGTTCACGCCGTCGCCAAGGCCAACATCCGAGGCGGCGAAGTGCCGCTCGTGATCGGCTGCGGCCCGGTCGGGCTAGCGGTGATTGCGGCGCTGAAGCTCAAGGGCCTGCATCCGATCGTCGCCGCCGACTATTCGCCGGCGCGGCGCGCGCTTGCGGCAAAGCTCGGCGCCGATGTCGTCGTGGATCCACGGGTGTCGCAGCCCTATCTGACCTGGGCCGAGCATGCGCAGATGTCGGAGGCGGAGAAGGCCGCGCGGCCGCCGTTGCTGCCCGCGCTCAAACCCGCGATCATCTTCGAATGCGTTGGCGTGCCCGGTCTCTTGCAGCAGGTGTTCGAGGGCGCTCCGCGCGATGCGAGGATCGTCGTGGTCGGTGTGTGCATGGAGACCGACAGGAGCGAGCCCATGCTCGGCATCATGAAAGAGCTCAACGTCCAGTATGTGCTCGGCTACACGCCGGACGAATTCGCGGCGTCACTGCGCCTGATCGCGGAGGGGCAGGTGGATGCGGCGGCAATGGTGACGGCGGAAGTCGGCATCGACGGCGTTGCAAAGGCTTTCGCCGATCTCGCCAATCCTGAGGCTCACACCAAGATCATCGTGCAGCCGTGGCGGTGATGCCTTACACCGGCAGCGCGATCGAATATTTCACCTGGCTGAGCGCAAAGCTGGACTCGATCGAGGCGATGCCGTCAAGCCGGGTCAGCTTGGTCTTCAGGAAAGTCTCGTAGGAGGCCAGGTCGGCGGCGACCACGCGCAAGAGATAGTCGCGATTGCCGGTCATCAGATAGCATTCCAGCACCTCGTCCCATTTCGAGATCGCGCGCGCGAAGCGGTTGAGGTCCTCCTCCTTCTGCCGGGCCAGCTTGATCGAGATGAAGACGCTGACATGCAGCCCCAGCGCCTTCTGGTCCACGGTCGCGATGTAGCGCGAGATGACGCCGCGTTCCTCGAGCAGCTTGACCCGGCGATGGCATGGCGACACCGAAAGCCCGACCTTGTCGGCCAGTTCCTGCATGGTCAGGCGGCTGTCGTTCTGGAGGTAGCTGAGGATTTTGCGGTCGATGGCGTCGAGATCGGGCATTGGGATGAACCTGTCGTTTTTGCCGGCTGATTGGTAAGCTATCCCAATATTGGCTGGTATTGCGCGAAACATTGAGAAGTTTGGCGCTTCCTGCAGGGGTATCATCGGGCACCTGTTTTCCGGGAGCATTGCCATGCCCGTTGATACCGCCCGCCTCGACACCTTGACCGCGCTGGCCCGCAAGGCGCTGTGGCTGTCGTCATGGACCATCCATCACGCCAACCACATCCGCCCGAATGCGGACGGCCTGAAAGTCGGGGGACATCAGGCCTCGTCGGCCTCGCTCGCCACCATCATGTCGGCGCTGTATTTCCACGTGCTGAAACCCGAAGATCGCGTCGCGGTGAAGCCGCATGCGAGCCCGGTGTTCCACGCCATCCAGTATCTGTTCGGCCGGCAGAGCCGCGAGAAGCTGGAGAACTTTCGCGGCTTCAAGGGCGCGCAGTCCTATCCCTCGCGCACCAAGGACGTCGACGACGTCGATTTCTCCACCGGCTCGGTCGGCCTCGGCGTTGCGCAGACGCTGTTCGCCTCGCTGGTGCAGGACTACGTCAAGGCGCATGGCTGGATGAAGCATCGCCGCGAGGGGCGGATGATTGCGCTGGTCGGCGACGCCGAGATGGACGAGGGCAACATCTTCGAGGCGCTGGCGGAAGGCTGGAAGCACGGCCTGCGCAACACCTGGTGGGTGGTCGACTACAACAGGCAGTCGCTCGATGCCGTCGTCCGCGAAGGTCTCTGGGAAAAGTTCGAGACCGTGTTCCGCAATTTCGGCTGGGACGTGGTGATCGTGAAATACGGCCGGCTGATGCGCGAGGCCTTTGCGGAAGCTGGCGGCGAGGCGCTGAAGCGCTGGATCGACAATTGTCCGAACGCACTCTACGCCGCATTGTGTTTTCAGGGCGGCGCGGCGTTCCGCAAGCATTTGCACGACGAGATCGGCGATCAGGGCCCCATCACCAAGCTGATCGACAGGCGCAGCGACGACGAGCTACTGGCGCTGATGTCGAACCTCGGCGGCCATGACATGGCGAGCATGCTGGACGCCTTTGAATCCATCGATCACGATCGCCCGGTCTGCTTCATCGCCTACACCATCAAGGGCGTCGGCCTGCCGTTCCAGGGCCACAAGGACAATCATGCCGGCCTGATGACGGTCGCGCAGATGGAGAAATATCGCGACAGCCAGAACATCCGGCCCGGACACGAATGGGACAGATACGAGGGTCTCGCGCAAAGTGCCGCCGAGCTCGACGCCTTCCTCGCGGGCGTGCCGTTCAACCAGGACGGCCGCCGGCTCACCGCGCCTGTTATCGAGGTGCCGTCGCAGCTTGCCTTCAAGCCGGCGCCGCAGATGTCGACCCAGCAGGGTTTTGGGCTGGTGCTGAACGAGATCGCGCGCGGCGACAGCGAGCTCGCCAAGCGCATCGTGACGACATCGCCTGACGTCACCGTCTCGACCAATCTCGGTCCGTGGGTGAACCGGCGCGGCCTGTTTGCGCTCGGCGAGAAGGCGGACTTATTCCGCAGCGAGAAAATTCCATCCACCTTCAACTGGGACTTCTCGCCCAAGGGCCAGCATCTCGAACTCGGCATCGCCGAGATGAACCTGTTCATCATGCTCTCGGCGCTCGGCCTGTCGCACCAGATCAACGGCGAGCGGCTGCTGCCGGTCGGCACGCTCTACGATCCCTTCATCGAGCGCGGTCTCGATGCGCTGAACTATGCCTGTTACCAGGATGCGCGCTTCATGGTGGCGGCGACCCCCTCAGGTATCACGCTCGCGCCCGAAGGCGGCGCGCATCAGTCGATCGCAACCCCTTTGATCGGCATGGCGCAGGATGGCCTTGCCTCGTTCGAGCCGGCCTTTGTCGACGAGCTCGCCGTGATCATGGGGTGGGGCTTCAATCACATGCAGCGCGATCCGGGTGAGGGCGGCTCGGTCTATCTGCGGCTCTCGACGCGCTCGATCGAGCAGGCGCAGCGGATCATGACGCCCGAGCTCGCACAGGGCATCACCGACGGCGCGTATTGGTTGCGCAAGCCGGGCCCCAATGCCGAAGCCGTCATCGCCTATACCGGCGCCGTTGCGCCAGAAGCGATCGAAGCGACCGGCTTCATCGGCGAGAGCCGGCGCGACATCGGCCTGCTCGCGATCACGTCCGCAGATCGTCTGCATGCGGGATGGACCGCCGCACGGAAATTGCGCCGTGATCGGCGCGGCGTGCAGCATCTCAGCCACATCGAAAAACTGCTAGCACCGCTGCCGCGCGACTGCGGCATCGTGACCGTGATCGACGGCCATCCGGCGGCGCTCGGCTGGCTCGGCAGCGTCCGCGGCCATCGCGTCGAGGCGCTCGGCGTCGAGCAATTCGGCCAGACCGGCACCATCGCCGACCTCTACCGCCACCACGGCATCGACGCCAACGCCATCATCGATGCGGCCGAAAGCCTCACCACCGGCGCGCCGGTGTTGCATCGGAAGATGGCGGTGTAGTTCTCCGTCGTCGTCCTAGCCCCCGTGCGCAATTGCGCACTAGGCCAGGACGAGGGCAATCGAGACCTTGCCACCCCTCCGCCATCGGCTCATATAACCTCCGTCCGCCGCAATGCTGGCCCCGCACATGGCGGGTTCAATTGCCGGCGCTTTCGTGCAAGGATGCCTGCCGAAACGCCCCCCAAGCCCCCAAGAAGAGGTTCACTATGGTCAATCGCATGCAGTTCTACATCGACGGCGCCTGGGTCGATCCCGCCGTCAAGAAGTCCACCGCCGTGGTCAATCCGGCGACGGAAGAGGCGATGTACGAGGTTGCGCTGGGCTCCAAGGCCGACGTTGACAAAGCCGTCGCCGCCGCCAAGCGCGCGTTCGTGACGTTCTCCCAGACCAGCCGTGACGAGCGCGTCGCGCTGCTCACCAAGGTCATCGAGATCTACAAGGGCCGTCTCAAGGAGATCGGCGCCGCCGTCTCCGACGAAATGGGTGCGCCGCTGCCGATGGCGGAGAAGCTGCAGGCCGGCGCCGGCCTCGGCCACCTCATGACCACGCTCGACGTGCTCAAGAACTATCATTTCGAGGAACCGGTCGGCACCGCCATGGTGCTGCGCGAGCCGGTCGGCGTGGTCGGCATGATCACGCCCTGGAACTGGCCGCTCAACCAGATCGCCTGCAAGGTCGCGCCCGCACTCGCCGCCGGCTGCACCATGATCCTGAAGCCATCGGAGTTCACCCCGACCTCGGCGCTGATCTTCGCGGAAATCCTCCATGAAGCCGGCGTGCCGAAGGGCGTGTTCAACCTCGTCAACGGTCTCGGTCCCGAGGTCGGCGCCGCCATGAGCGAGCACCCCGATATCGACATGATCTCCTTCACCGGCTCGACCCGCGCCGGCATCGACGTGGCCAAGCGTGCGGCACCGACCGTGAAGCGCGTCAGCCAGGAGCTCGGCGGCAAGTCGCCGAACGTCATCCTCGAAGGCGCCGACCTCACGAAGGCGGTGACCGGCGGCGTGATGCACATGTTCAACAACTCCGGCCAGTCCTGCAACGCGCCCTCGCGCATGATCGTGCCGGCCTCGAAGATGAAGGAAGTCGCCGCGATCGCGAAGGCCGTCGCCGACAAGACCAAGGCGGGCGATCCGCGCGCCGAAGGCACCACCATCGGTCCCGTGGTCAACCGCGGCCAGTGGGACAAGATCCAGGGCCTGATCAAGAAGGGCATCGACGAGGGCGCAACGCTCGTCTCGGGCGGCCCGGGCCTGCCCGAGGGCGTCAACAAAGGCTTCTATGTCCGTCCGACCATCTTCGCCGACGTCACCCCCGACATGACGATTGCGCGTGAAGAGATCTTCGGACCGGTGTTGACCATCATCGGCGCCAAGGACGAAGCCGAGGCGGTGCACATCGCCAACGACACGCCCTATGGGCTTGCGGGCTACGTCACGGGCGCGTCCGTCGAGGACGCCAAGCGCGTCGGCCGTCAGATCCGCGCCGGCAACGTCAATCTGCAGGGCGTGCCCAACGATCGCTCCGCGCCGTTCGGCGGCTACAAGCAGTCCGGCAACGGCCGCGAGTGGGGCAAGTACGGCCTCGAGGACTTCCTCGAAGTGAAGGCCGTCGCCGGCTTCAACGCGGCGTAGGCGTTAGCGCCTGGGTAAACATGACGCCGGAGCGGCCAACTGCTCCGGCGTTTTTGTTTGTTCGTCATTGCGAGCGAAGCGAAGCAATCCAGAAATCTTTCTGCGGAGACAGTCTGGATTGCTTCGTCGCAAGAGCTCCTCGCAATGACGAGGAGAGAGTTGGGAAGACTATCCCCCGACCGCGCCCTGCGTGTTCACATACAACGCGTAGATCGACTGGCTCGCGGCCATGAACAGGCGGTTGCGCTTGACGCCGCCGAAGCAGAGATTGGCGCAGCGTTCGGGCAGCGCGATGCGGCCGATCATGACGCCGTCGGGCGCGAACACCACGACGCCGTCGAGCTCGGGATCGCCCATGCCCCAGCCGCACCAGAGATTGCCGTCGATGTCGCAGCGCATGCCGTCCGGCGTGCCCGGGCCGGCGTCGATGTGGACGCGCTTGTTGGAGATGGTGGTGCCGTCAGGCGAGACGTCATAGGCGAGGATTTTCCGGTTCGGCACGCCGCGTGATTCCACGACGTAGAGGATTTTCTCGTCCGGCGAGAAGCACAGGCCGTTGGGCCCGAGCACGCCTTCGGCAACGATGGTCGCCTTGCCGGTCGTGGGATCGAACCTGTAGACGTTCGGCTCGATCTCGGGCTCGGCCTTGTAGCCCTCGTAATTGCCGAGCAGGCCGAAGGTGGGATCGGTGAACCAAACCGCGCCGTCGGACTTCACCACGACGTCGTTCGGCGAGTTGAGCTTCTTGCCGCCGAACGAGTCCATCAGCACGGTGATGCTGCCGTCATATTCGGTTCGGGTGACGCGTCGCCCGCCATGCTCGCATGTGACGAGCCGACCCTGGCGATCCCGGGTGTTGCCGTTGGCGAAATTGGAGGGCTTGCGGAACACGCTGACCGCACCGGTCTCCTCTTCCCATTTGACGATGCGCTGGTTCGGAATGTCGCTGCACAGGAGATAGCGCCCGTCGCCGAACCACACCGGACCCTCGGCCCAGCGCAGGCCGGTCGTCAGCCGCTCCACCGCCGAGAGTTTCAGCCAGTATTTTTCGAAGCGGGGATCGAGTGCCTTTATCGCCGGATCGGGGTAGTAGCTCGCCGGCCGCCAGCCTGGCCGCTCCTGGGGATGGGACGATGCCTCATTCATGTCGGTTCTCTCGTTTCGTTCCCTCTGGACAATCCTGCTATCATTAGAGACATGTGACCGCAAATTGGTTGCCAAAGGCGAGGAAAGACATGCCGCGTATCTTGATGACGGGAGCTTCGGGCGGGATCGGAACGCGCCTGCGAAAACTGTTGCCGCCGATCTATCCGGACCTGCTGCTCAGCGACATCCGCGCGCCGGCCGATCTCGGCCCCAACGAGCAATTCAAGGCTGCGGACCTCTCTGACCTGGCGCAGTGCGAGGCGATCTGCGAGGGCGTCGACGGCATCATCCATTTCGGCGGCTATTCGGTCGAAGGTCCCTGGAACGACATCCTCCAGGCCAACATCATCGGCGGCTACAATTTGTTCGAGGCCGCGTACCGCAAGGGCGTCAAGCGCGTGGTGTTCGCCTCCTCGAACCATGCCATCGGATTCTATCCGCGCCACCACAAGATCGGCACCGACGTGACCCCGCGCCCCGACGGCCGCTATGGCGTCAGCAAGGTATTCGGCGAAGCGGTCGGCGCGCTCTATGCTGACAAGCATGGCCTGAAGGTGACTTGCCTTCGCATTGGCAATTTCGGCGACGTGCCGCTGGACCATCGCCGGATCTCGATCTGGCTGAAGCCGGAAGATCTGGTGCAGCTCTGCCGGATCGGGCTCGAGCATCCCGACATTCATTTCGAGATCTTCTACGGCGTGTCCCTGAACGAGCGTGCCTGGTGGGACAACCACCGCGCCTACGAGTTCGGTTACCGTCCGACGGGGCGCTCCGAGGATCATGTGGCACATGCGATGGCCGAGCAGGCCAAGCTGAAGCCCGATCCGGTCGGCGATCACTATCAGGGCGGCGCGTTCTGCAGCAACGAGTTCGACGGCGACACAAGTCGCATCATCGATTGGACCAAGCGGTAGGAGCGCATTCGCAAATCCAGGGCGTCGGAATCGACGCGCTAAACAACGCGTTTGCCGGCCTGGACCGCGATGGGCCTCTGTACAAAGTACATCAGGATCAGGGAAATCACCGCCGTCGTCACGACGACGTATCCCAGCCGGTCGAAATGCCGGAGCGTACCGTCGGCGTCCTGCGCGATGAGTGCGGCGGCGAGCACGGAGCCGAGCCCGCCGGAGAGCTGTTGCAGCGACGCGCCGACCGCGCTGAAGGAGCCGCGTTGCGCCGGCTCGGGGATTGCCGAAATCAACGCCTGCGAAGGAATCATGCGGGAGAAGATGCCGACGAACATCAGGACGTTGACCAGGATCGCGACCGTCAGGCTCACCTCGCCGAGATGGGTGTAGATCAGCACCATCACGATGGACATGGCGCTGCCGAAGACGAAGGTGGGGTA
Organism: Bradyrhizobium sp. CW1; assembly: GCF_023100665.1. Classification (NCBI taxonomy): domain Bacteria; kingdom Pseudomonadati; phylum Pseudomonadota; class Alphaproteobacteria; order Hyphomicrobiales; family Nitrobacteraceae; genus Bradyrhizobium; species Bradyrhizobium sp. CW1. The sequence goes on along the minus strand of NZ_CP064684.1, from coordinate 5,637,990 downwards.
TTTGCCGAAGGCATCGCTCGCGCGTCCCACCAGCGGGCCGATGACAATGCTGAACAGGCCGGAGACGAGATAGATCGTCGGCAGATGCACGATGTCGATGCCGAGATTGTGCACGGTGTAGGCGCTGCCGAACGGCATCAGCATGTAGCCGCCGGTCGCCAGCAGGGTCGTTACCGAAAACGCCATCCAATAACGCGGCTGCGAGACCGTGGCGATCAGATGCCGGAACGGATTTCGATCCTGCTTCAGCCCGAGATGGCCGTTCACCGGCTTCATCAGGAGCATCACTGCGGTCATCCCGATCACCGACAGTCCGACCAGCGCGCCGAACGCGACGTGCCAGTTCCACTGGTTGGCGAGGAAAAGACCGGCCGGGATGCCCAGCACCTGGCTTGCAGCGAAGGCGGTTTGCACGAAACCCATGACGCGGCCGCGCAATTGCAGCGTGAACAAATCGGTGACGATGGCGAGCACGACCGAGCCGATCACGCCGCCGAACAGGCCGGTCACGATCCGCCCCAGCAGCAACAGATGATAGTTGGGCGCGATCGCGCACAGCATCGTGCCAAGGGTGAAGCCGGCGTAGAAGAACAACAGCAGCCGCTTGCGATCAAACCGGTCGGCAAAGCCGGCCGCCAGGATACCGGAAATCCCCGCGCTGAACGCATAGGCCGAGACCGCCACGCCGAACTGAGCGGCCGAAATATCGAGCGCCGGCATCATGATGGCGCCGAGCGGCGACATGATCATGAAATCGATGATGATCGTGAACTGGACCAGCGCCAGCAGCGCAACGAGGATCGCCTGGTAGCGCGAAAAGCCTCGGGATGGCGCTTGCCGCTCGGCGATCGGCTCCGTCAGGGTTTGTTCGGTCATGGCATTTCATTTGGGAGGGAGTGGAGGAGGACGCGCGACGTGGCGCCGGAGCCCGGCCCATATTTATTTCCGGCTCTGCGAAATTTCGATGGCTTGACAAACAGTTTTAGTGTCCGTCCCAGCGCGGTGCCTCGATTCACACGGGGCGAGCGACGCAAAGGCCTGAGCCTCGCTTTGGCCGTTCCGGCCATTGATCCAGATCAACGTTGCTCTGGCCGTCTGGCTCTCGATTTTGCGAGACCGCAATTCGGCAATCGGTGCCTCGATCACGGCTCAACGGCGGCAGCGCGAGTCAGGACAATGAAAATCGAATTGCCAGCCGCCGTACTGCTCACGCTGTTCATGTCGGGACCGGCGCGAGCCGCGATGCTCGGCGACGCCGAGGCGACGTTTCTCGACCAGCTCGTCACCGCATCCGCGGTGCTCGAACAACGATGTGTCGGCTACGAGGTCAATGGTGCCGGCAGTGTACAGCTCGGCGCCCGACTTCTCGGCAGCACGGATGCCGCGATGGCGATGATCGACGCCTATGCTGCAGCCATCAAGGCCCGCGATGGCGAGAGCTCCGATCCGGGTAAATTCCGCCCCGAAGTGTCCGACGCTGCCGGCAAAACGTTCAGGCGCGTCCGGACCGATCTGATCAGAAACCCGAAGAGAGCCTGCGCCGACTATGGCGATGCCAGCGTGGATCGCGGTCTGCTGAGGCGGTACTGAACCGGGACTTGAGGGATTCAGATCTGCGCAAACGAAAGGGCCGTCTCGAAAGACGGCCCTTGGTTGTTATTCGACGATCTCAACGATCCGGTGGGTTCGCGGTTCGACCAGAACCGTGCGACCGTTCACCACCGTGTAACGATACTCACGGGCGCCGTACTCGGGCGGCACCTCGTAATAGGTCACGCCCTCTTCCGGAAGAACCGCTCCGACTCTCACATCCTCGCGGTACTGATATGAGGGCCGCCGCTGTTCGACGACGTAGGAGTGAAAGCGAGGACGTTGATCGACACCAAGGACTCCCGCCACGCCGCCAACGACGCCGCCGACGACGCCACCCACAACTGCACCGACAGGCCCTGCCGCTCGCTCACCATCCCGCGCACCGCGTTCGACGCCTCCGGGAACGCCCTGGGCCTGGGTCGTTACGGGAAGCAGGACGGCGACGGCAACAGCGGCGGCTCCGACTAAACGGCAAATCATGGCAGCTCCTATGGTGGGGGATTGGTGCAAGACCAAGTACCAAGCCGACCATAGGTTCCCCGGAAGTTGTGGATTGCGGGCGTTATTGCCCGAATGGGCTCGTGCGGCCTGCAATTGCGGGCAATCCAGCGCGCCCTTACCGCGTGAACTGCACCACCGCGAGAAGCGAACGTCTCCCATCTATGAACGCGGGCTCTCCTGTTCGGCTCGCTCATCCCCAATCCGCGCCAGGTAATCCTTCTTGCTGAACTGCATATGATCGACGCAGAGCTGCGCCAGCGCCCAGCTGTCACGGCCCTTCAACAGCTCGATCATGAGCTCGTGCTGGCGGCGCGATTGTGCCAGTCCGTCGCTGTCGGCGAGATTCTTGGCGCGCATCGGCAGGGTCAGGTTCATGTAGTCCTGCAGCGAGCGCACCAGATAGGGATTGCCGCAGGCCGAGAACAGCGCGAGGTGGAAGGCGTCGTTGGCCTCGTGGATACCGCGCAGGTCCTGCAAATCCGCTCTCGCGCAATATTGCCGCTGCAATGCAGAGAGCTCGTCGACCAGGCCTTGCTGTGCGGGCAGGGGGATCATCAGCGCCGCCTGCCGGGTCAGCATCTCCCGGACCTCGTAGATCTGCCGGACCTCTTCGGCCGAATAGAACCGTACGGTGGCGCCGACATTCTTCTCGCGGCGGACGATGCCGCGGCGCTCCGCATCGACAAGCGCCTGGCGAACGAAGTGGCGCGAGGTGCCGTAAGCCGACATCAGCGCGTCTTCCGTGAGGCGCGCGCCTGGCGCGAGTCGGCCGAAGATGATGTCCTCCTCGAGCCGCGCGACGATATCGTCCGGATCGTCGCGCCGGATCATCGTGGCGTCTGCTGTGTGAGTGTCGGACATGCCCTCGGCCTCCCGGCGCTTGGCCGGTCGCCCTGTGGAGCAGGGAAGGCTCGGATTGTCAATAATCCGGTCGTTTATCAGTATCGCAATCCGGAAAATGGCAGGATTGACGTCTGTCTTATTGACAATCAAGGGGCAGGCTGTACGACAATGACCCTGTGACGGGAGTGGTATGATGACGAGTGGGTTGCGCAAAGGGCTGACGAGCTATGGCGATGCCGGCTTCTCGCTGTTCCTGCGCAAGGCGTTCATCAAGGCCATGGGCTATTCCGACGACGCGCTCGAGCGCCCGATTGTCGGCATCACCAACACCTATAGCGACTACAATCCCTGCCACGGCAACGTCCCGCAGATCATCGAGGCCGCCAAGCGCGGCGTGATGCTGTCGGGCGCGATGCCGTTCGTGTTCCCGACGATCTCGATCGCGGAGAGTTTTGCGCATCCGACCTCGATGTATCTGCGCAATCTGATGGCGATGGACACCGAGGAGATGATCCGCGCGCAGCCGATGGATTCGGTGATCGTCATCGGCGGCTGCGACAAGACTCTTCCTGCGCAGGTGATGGCGGCAATCAGCGCCGACCTGCCGACGGTGGTCATCCCCGTTGGCCCCATGGTGGTTGGTCATCACAAGGGCGAGGTGCTGGGTGCCTGCACCGATTGCCGTCGCCTCTGGGGCAAGTATCGCGCCGGCGAAATGGACGATGTCGAGATCGAGGCGGTCAATGGCCGCCTCGCGCCGTCGGTCGGCACCTGCATGGTGATGGGCACGGCCTCCACCATGGCCTGCATGATCGAGGCCATGGGTCTGTCGCTGCCGATGAGCGCGACGATTCCCGCCCCGCATGCGGAGCGCTTTCGCCTTGCCGAGGCGAGCGGCAGGGTGGCCGCCGAGATGGCCAAGACCAAGGGGCCGAAGCCGAGCGAATTGCTGACGCCGGCATCTTTCAAGAATGCGCAGGTTGTGCTGCAGGCGATCGGCGGCTCGACCAACGGCCTGATTCATTTGACCGCGATGGCACATCGTTCGCCACACCGGCTCGACCTCGGGGTGTTCGACCAGATCGGCCGCGAGGTGCCGGTGCTGATCGATCTGAAGCCGTCGGGCGAGCACTATATGGAGCATTTCCATCACGCCGGCGGCGTGCCGAAACTGCTGGCGCAGCTGGGCGATCTCATCGATCTCGATGCCAAGACGATCACCGGCCAGACGCTGCGCGATATCGCGGCGAACGCGGAAAACGTGCCCGGCCAGGACGCGATCCGTCCGCGCGACAATCCGATCAAGAAGGAAGGTGGCCTCGCCGTGCTGCACGGTAATCTCGCGCCGCGCGGCGCGGTCATCAAGCAATCCGCCGCGAGCCCAAAGCTGCTGCAACACACGGGCCGTGCGGTGGTGTTCGAATCCGTCGAGGATATGACGCTGCGGGTTGACGATCCCGATCTCGACGTCACGGCCGATGACGTGCTGGTGTTGCGCAACGCCGGTCCCAAGGGCGCGCCAGGCATGCCGGAGGCGGGCTATCTGCCGATCCCGAAGAAGCTCGCGCGCGCTGGGACCAAGGATATGGTGCGCATTTCGGATGCGCGCATGAGCGGCACCGCATTCGGCACCATCGTGCTGCACATCACGCCGGAATCCGCCGTCGGCGGCCCGCTGGCGCTGGTGAAGAACGGCGACATGATCCGGCTCGACGTCGCCAAGCGCAGCATCGAGCTTCTGGTGGATGCTACCGAGCTGGAACGGCGGCGTACGGCATTGAAGCCCGCGGCTGCGCCGGATGAGGCGCGGCGCGGCTATGCGTGGCTGTTCAACGAGACCATCATGCAGGCCGACGAGGGCTGCGACTTCGATTTCATGCAGAGGACTGGGAAGAAGGCTGAGCAGAAAACTAAGAGTGGGTGACCAACCACCCGGAAGCGTAGCCCAGACCGCTAAAGCGGCGGGCGTTAAAACAGGGGGCAACGATGATTGCACGATCCATGCCAAGATTCTTACATCGGCTGGCGGCGACGGCCGCGATCTTGTTCGTCACGGGCGCATCGGCGCAGGAGGTGAAGCATTATCGCTTCGCCTACGACCAGCCGCGCAACACCGGCTATTCCATCGCGGGCGACCTTTTTGCCGAGAAGCTCAAGGAATTGAGCAAAGGCACCATGATCATCGATCAATATCCGGGCGCGCAGCTCGGGCAGGAGCCGCAGGTGCTCCAGCTCGTGAAGGCGGGCGACGTCGAGTTCTCGATCATCTCCTCGGCCAACACCGCGACGATCGCACCGCAAGCGGGCGTGATGTCGTTGCACTTCCTGTTCCGCGACGAGAACCACGTGGTCAAGGGTCTGGCCGATCCAAAAGTGTTCGAGGCGCTCAAGACCATGATCGACGAGACCACGCAAGGCCTGCATGTGATCGCGACCGGATCGCAGGGCGTGCGCCACATGTACTCCAAGAAGGAGATCCACAATGTCGCTGACATCAAGAGCCTGAAGATCCGGGTGCAAGCGACTGCGACCGAGGACACCATGTTCCCGGCCTACGGCGCCCAGACGGTGCACATGCCGTTCGGCAGCGTCTACACGAGCCTGCAGACCGGCGTCGTCGACGTCGCCGAGAACAGCATCAACGTCTACCTCGTCAACAAGCACTACGAGGTCGCGCCGGTCCTGAACATCACCGAGCACGAGGCCAACAACGCGCTGGTGTTCATCTCGGACAAGCTCTGGCAGAGCCTGTCGGCCGAGCAGAAGGGATGGGTCCAGGCGGCGGGGAACGAGGTCAGCTCCAAGGAGCCGCAGAAGGCCTTCGACCTCGAACGCACCGCGGCAGAGAAGCTGAAGAAGATGGGCGTGAAGATCGTCGACAACGTCGACAAGAAGACCTTCACGGCGACCGCCGATCCCTATCTCGACAAGCTCGCCAAGGAGCTCGGCCCGCACGCCGAGAAGATCAAGGATTTGATCCGCTCGATCAACTAGGCCGCGTACCGTTGCCTCCGCGTCGTCCCGGCGAAAGCCGGGACCCATACGCCGCGGCGGAGCTTGGGGCAGGATAGCCGCCAGCTTGCTTTGGCCACACGCAGCTGGGGGTATGGGTCGCGGCTTTCGCCGGGACGACGGGGATAGTGATGACCATCGCCGACAAACTGCTGGTGGAACGCCATCGTCACCTCAAATGGCGCGGGCTCGATTGGCTCGAGCTTGCGCTGATGATCCTCTGCGGCGTGCTCTGCTTCGGCTTCTCGCTATCGGTGACCGCCGACATCGTCACCCGCACCATCGGCCATCCCTGGCTGTGGCTCCAGGAAGTGACCTCGACGCTGTTCATCTATGCGATCTTCGTCGGGACCGCGGCTGCGACCCGGCGCAACGACCACCTCTATCTCACCGCGATCTCCGAGGCGATGCACGGCACGCCGCGTCTGATCGTCGAAGTCATCATCCGGATCGTGGTGCTCGGCGTCGCCTTCGGCCTGATCGTGTACGGCTATCAGAACTATCTTCGCGGCTTCGGCAGTTTCCGCCTGCCGTCGGGCACGCCGATCGCCTCGCTCTACGCGATCATCCCTCTGTCGGGCGTGCTGATCGGCCTGTTCACCATCGAGCAGCTCGTCAACGGTCTGCGCAACGGCTTTGACCACCCCGAGCCGCCCGAAGAGGATGACGGGGCGCCTGTTATCACCGACGCGCAGATGAGGGCGCAGCCGTGAGCGCACCCCTTGTTCTGGCGTTGATGACGGTCTGCTTCCTGTCGTTCGGCTATCTCGGCGTGCCCGTGCCGTTCTCGCTGATGGCCGGTGTCTTCATCGGCGCGCTGCTGTCGGACGTCTCGCTCGCCGCAATCATCCAGAAAATCTTCGACGGCGTCGATTCCGAGGCGCTGCTGGCGATCCCCTTTTTCCTGCTAGTCGGCGAGCTCATGAGCTCGGCCAATGTGGTGGTCCGGATAGCCAACCTCTCGGTGTCGCTGGTGGGGCACATCAGAGGTGGCCTGTCGCAGGTCGTGGTGGTCTTCAGCATGTTCTTCTCGGAAATGTCGGGTTCGACCACCGCCGACGTCGCCGTGATGAGCCGCGCTCTGGGCGGCCCGATGAAGCGCGAGGGTTACGAGCCCGCCTTCATCGCCGCGATCATCGCATCCGCATCGACCATCGCGGCGCTGGTGCCGCCGAGCATCACCGCGGTGGTCTATGGCGCCGTCGGCAATGTCTCGATCGCCGGCCTGTTCATGGCAGGCGTCGTGCCGGGCCTGATGATCGGCTTCGGGTTGATGATCTATTGCTATTTCTTCGGCCCGTCCGGCCTGCGCAAGCCGCGCGCGCCGCTGCGGCAGGTGGTGTTCGCGGCCGGCGATGCGGCGCTGCCGCTGATGATTCCGGTGATCCTGTTGGGGGGCATCCTGACCGGCTGGTTCACGCCGACGGAAGCCGGTGTCGTCGCCGTGGTCTGGATTGTCGTCGTCGTGATCCCAGCGCTCAACCGCGGGCATATCAGGAAGATTCCGTACGATTTCTGTCTCGCCGGCCTGATCTTCTCGCTGCCGCTGATCACGATCGGCGCCGCCAATGCGTTCGGCTGGATGCTTGCCTATTTGCGCGGTGCAAGCTACATCGCCGAAGTCATCACCTCGCTCGCCGGCAACGATCCGCATCTGATCATGCTGCTGATGGTACTGCTGTTCACGGTGGTCGGCGATTTCATCGAACCGGTGCCGACCATCATCATTTTCATGCCGCTGGTCAACACACTGACGGAAGCCGGCGACATCAACGCCGTGCATATGGGCGTGGTGCTGATCGCCACGCTCGCCTTCGGCCTGATCACGCCGCCTTACGGCTTGGTGCTGCTGATGGCCTCGAAATTCGTCGGCGTCAGTTTCGCAAAGGCGCTACGCGCCGCTTTGCCGATCTATCTGGTGTTCCTCGGGACGATCGCGTTTGCGATCTATTTCCCGAGTGTGGTGCTGTGGCTGCCGCAGAAAGTGCTGCCGGAATCGGTCGGATGCTTCAAGTCGCCGGCGGGCACGGGCTATATCTGTCCCAAGTAAGCCTGCTCGAGTGAACGCTACTTGCTCTTGCTGGTGAATTTCTTCACGGCGGTTCGAAACTCCGCAGTGTTCATCGCCATGATGATCTTGTGCTCCTCGGCGTCGAGCTGCTGCTTCACCGGGGTCGTGGCGGCCTGGTAGACCAGCGACTTGGTGCCGGCAATCGCGGCGAGCGGGTTCTGCGCCAGCCGCTCGGCGAGGGTTCGCGTTGCCGCCTTCAACTCGGCGGCGGGAACGAGCTTCGCAACCAGACCCCATTCATGGGCCTGCTGCGCGGTAAAATTATCCTCGGCCAGGAAAATCTGCAGCGCGCGGCGGGAGCCGACCGTGTTGACGATGCCGACCGTAGATCCGCCATCCGGCGAGACGCCGATCTTGGCATAGGCCGGCGTGAATTTGGCATCCTCGGCGGCGATGCAGAGATCGGTGACGAAGGCGAGGCCCATGCCGGCGCCGGCCGCCGAGCCGTGCACGCTGGACAGCGAGACCTTCGGCATGCGCCGGAGGATCTCGATGAAGGCGTGATAGTGCTTCAACAGCTCGCCGACGACCGGCGTCACCGTGCCCGCTTCGGCGGCGGCGCCGATCGTCTGCAGATCGCCGCCAGCCGAGAAGGCGCGGCCTTCGCCTTCGAGGACCACGACCCTGATGTCGTCGGCGCCCTCAATGTAAGCCGCGAGCTGTTCGAGCTGTTGTGCAATCGCCAGATTGATCGAGTTGAACGCGGCGGGCCGGTTGAGCGTGATGGTCGCGATCGGCCCGTCGATCCGCAGCAAGGCGGGATCGTCGGGCTGGGAGACGGGAGCTGGCATCTTGAAATCCCCGGCATGAGGTCGTTCGTGCGACTAAATCGCAGAAGGCGAGGGGTGACAATCCCCGGCAGGCGCCCTTGCGCAAGCCGGAACGATAGGTTCAAATGGACCTGCCTTCGTCAGGGACGGACACGAGCGCCGGCTCCTCCTGGGCAAGCAAGCCAAAATCAGCGCGAGAGGAGACGACATGGGTGACGCTCGTGTCTTGCGGAAATGGGCTGTCCAATGACGGACGGTCCGGTGGTCATTATCGGTGCCGGCCATGGCGGCTACCAGGTGGCGGCATCGCTGCGTCAGGCGGGATTTTCCGCTGCTATCTGCCTGATCAACGACGAGGCGCATCTGCCCTATCAGCGGCCGCCTTTGTCCAAGGCTTACATCAAGGGGACCGCCGGGCCGGAGAGCCTGATGTTCCGGCCGGAGAAATTCTACCAGGACCAGAGCATCGAGCTGGTCGCGGGCCGCGCCGTGTCGATCGACCGTGCGGGGCGCAAGGTGCTGCTCGCCTCGGGCAGGACGCTGCCCTACGGCCACCTCGTGCTGGCGACCGGCGCCCGCAACCGGCTGCTCGATCTGCCCAATGCGAACCTTCCCGACGTGAAATATCTGCGCATCCTCGACGACAGCGAGGCGCTGCGGCAGATCATGCCGTCAAAGACGCGGGTCGTGGTGATCGGCGCCGGCTTCATCGGCCTCGAATTCGCGGCCACCGCGCGCATCAAGGGGCTAGAGGTCGACGTGCTCGAACTCGCCCCGCGCGTGATGGCGCGCGCGGTGACGGCTGAGGTGTCGGAGTATTTTCAGGCGCGGCATCGCGAGGCCGGCATCCGCATCCACCTCGGCGTGCAAGCAACCGCGATCGAGGCGGAGGACGGCAAGGTCACCGGCGTCTCCTTGAGCGACGGAAGGCATTTGCCGGCGGATCTTGTCGTGGTCGGCGTCGGCGTGCTGCCGAACATCGAGCTTGCGGCGGAGGCGGGGCTGCCGGTCGCGGCCGGGATCATCGTCGACGAATATCTCTCGACGGCCGATCCTGATATCTCGGCGATCGGCGATTGCGCGCTGTTCAACAGCCCGCGCTTCGGCGGATCGCAGCGGCTGGAATCGGTGCAGAATGCCACCGATCACGCGCGCTGCCTCGCGGCGCGGCTGACCGGCGACCGCAAGGCCTATGACAGCCATCCCTGGTTCTGGAGCGACCAGGGCGAGGACAAGCTCCAGATCGCGGGCCTCACCACCGGCTACGACCGCGTCGTCCTGCGCGGCGATCCCACCAGGAAGGCATTCTCGGCGTTCTGCTACAAGGGCGACAATCTGCTCGGCATCGAATCGATCAACCGTGCCGGCGACCACATGTTCGGCCGCCGCCTGTTCGGCCTGGATCGCTCGATCACGCCGGAGCATGCCGCCGACGAAAGTTTCGACCTGAAGGGCGCGCTGGCGTGATCAGTTCGCATTGAGGACGGCGGCGACTTCCGCGGCCGTCGGCATCGACGGCCCCGCGCCCATGCGCTGCACGGAGATCGAGGCGGCGGCATTGGCGAAGGCGAGTGCTGCGCGCAAGTCGACGCCGTCGGCGAGTTGCGCCGCGAGTGCTCCCACAAAACAATCGCCTGCGCCCGTGGTGTCGACCGCCTTCACCACGCGGCCTTGCACCGAAATCTCCTCGCGTCCCGCGAGCGCCAGCACGCCACGCTTGCCGAGGGTCACGCAGATGGTCTGGTCCTCGCGCGCCTGAAGTTTTCGTGCGACGTCGAGGATGCGCGCGGCCTCGTCACTGTCGGACAACTCCACGCCGGCGAGGAGGCCGAGCTCGGTCTCGTTCAGCACGAGGATGTCGATCAGCGCGAGCAATTCGCTCGACATGGTTTGTGCCGGAGCCGGATTGAGCAGCGTCGTGGCGCCAATGTCGCGAGCCCGCCGGAAGAACGCGGCGATCGTCGGCAGCGGGATCTCGAATTGGCTGACCGCGACGTCGCCCTTGGCTAGCGGGACGGCCGCGACGTCATCGACGCCGACAAGCGCATTGCTGCCGGGAATGACGACGATGGTGTTGTCGGCCTCCGCCACCGTGATGATGGCCGTGCCTGTGTGCGCCTCGGCCGTCTCTCGGATCGCGCCGAGATCGATGCCTTGCGCGCCGAGGAACGTCCTCAGCTCACCGCCGAACGAATCCTTGCCCAGCCGGCCGATCAGCGTGGTCCGCGCGCCAAGCCGCGACGCCGCCACCGCCTGGTTGGCGCCCTTGCCGCCCGGAAAATACAGCACCTGCTTGCCGGCGACGGTCTCGCCGACCCTGGGATGGCGATCGGCTGTCGCCACCACATCCATGTTGATGCTGCCGGCGACGAAGACGCGCCCCATGAGAGACCCCTGCGAGCGCTAGACCCTAACCTCGAACTCGTGCCTGACCTTGGCGATGTCGACAAGAGTCGGCAGGCCAGCTTCGTTGCCAAGACGCTGGATCTTGAAGGTCGAGGCTGCCCGGGCAAAATCGAAATGCTCGCGCCAGCTTTTGCCGGGATGGGCGAGATAGGAATAGACATAGGCGCCATGGAAGACGTCGCCGGCGCCGTTGGTGTCGATCACGCGCTCGCGCGGAATCGGCATCGCCGGCATCACCTGCACCGTTCCGGTCTCGTCGTACCAGAGCAGGCCCTTCTCGCCCATGGTGATGCCGCCGATCTTGCAGCCGCGGCTCTTGAGATAGTCCAGCATCTTTTCCGGCGTGAGATCCATCTGCTCGCACAGGCGCTCGGCGACGATCGCGACGTCGATGAATTCCAATAGCTCATGCGTGTTGGTGCGCAGGCCGCCACCGTCGAGCGAGGTCAAGATGCCGGCCTCGCGGCAGACTTTTGCGTAGTGGATCGCGGCATCGGGCTGATGGCCGTCGACATGCAGCGCGCGGCAGCCGCCGAGATTGAGCATCGGGAAGGGATGGATGTGGTCGTCGTCGCGGCAGCGGACGATGGCGCGCTTGCCGTCCTTGGGCATGATGAAGGACAGCGAGGACTGATTGACCTTCCGCCCATGGAGCGAAATCGCATATTTCGCGCACATGTCCATGAACATGCGGCCGAGCCAGTCATTGGCCGCGGTGGCGATCAGATCGGGCACGATGCCGAGCTTGGCGCAGCAGAACGCCGCGGTCACCGCATTGCCGCCGAAGGAAACCGCGTAGTCGGAGGCCACGTGCTTCTCGTCGCCGGTCGGCATGTGGTCGGTGATGAAGACGACGTCGATATAGGTCTGTCCGATGAAGAGAGCCTGCATTGCTTGTCCGTGATGCGCTTTGTGGTCCCGGCCGGCGTGCTTACTGTAACACCGGTTCCGTCGCGGGACCGCTGAAATTATTCGCAAAACCGCCGCTGGGAGTGCTTGAGGTCGGCATGCGGCCGGAATACGACCATCACCGGGTAATGCCAAGCCCGGACAAACGCCGTCTCTCGGTCCACGGTTCCGGGCCGCTCAACAGGGGGAAGCATGATCACCGGCCTCGATCACGTCGTCGCACTGGTCAGGGATATCGGTGCGGCCAAGGCGGCCTATCAGACGCTGCTCGGGCGCGCGCCGGCCTGGCAGAACTCGGGCGAGGGCGCCGACCGGGTGTTGTTCACTCTTGCGAACATGACGATCGAATTGATGGCGCCGAACGGCTTCAGCGTGGCCGCCGACCGCATGCGCGCGCTGCTCGATGACCAGGAAGGCGTGCTCGCCAGCCTGTGCTTTCGTGTCGCGGACATGAGAAAAATGCACCGGCGGCTGGAGCGGGTGGCGCTCAAGCCGGATCCGGTCGCCGAGGTCGAAAGCAGCGATGCGGAGAGCGGTGCGGTCCTGCACTGGAAGCGGACGCGCGCCGCCACGGAGCTCACGCGCGGCGTGCGCATGTTCTTCCTCGAACTGGCTGATGAGCGTCCGCTTTCGCCGGCGACCGATATCGCGCCGATCGATGCGCTCGACCACGTCGTGATCACGACCGAAGACTCCGATCGCGCCGCCGCGCTCTATGGCGCGCGGCTCGGGCTCGATCTGGCGCTTGACCGCTCGCACCAGGATTGGGGCCAGCTGATGTTCTTCCGCTGCGGCGATCTCGTCGTCGAGGTGGTGCGCCGCCCCGTTGCGGGCGGCGATTCCCTGCATGACCGCCTCTGGGGCCTGAGCTGGCGGGTGGCCGATATCGACGCCACGCGCGCCCGCCTGATTGCCGCCGGCCTCGACGTCAGCGACGTGCGCAACGGCCGCAAGCCGGGCACGCGGGTGATGACGGTGCGGACCGGCACCTGCGGCACCCAGACGGTCCTGCTGGAGCGCTCGTCGAAGCCGGTGGATTGAGGTTCAGTCCTCCCCTCGTCATTGCGAGGAGCTCTTGCGACGAAGCAACCCAGACTGCCTCCGTGGTGGCAGTCTGGATTGGGTCGCTACGCTCGCAATGACGAAACTATGCGGCGGGCCGAGCGCGTGTTACACGGCATCCTGATAGCACCCAGCGAGCAACCGGTTTGGCGAAAGCAGCGGCAAAGCGAACTCTGAAATGGCAGCGCGATCCCGAGGGGATGCGGCTGCGCATTCTCGAAGCCGCCAAGCAGGAATTCTCGGCGCACGGGCTTGCCGGTGCGCGCGTCGACCGCATCGCGGCCAACGCCGGCGCCAACAAGCGGATGCTGTATTATCACGTCGGCAACAAGGACGAGCTCTATCTCGCGGTGCTCGAAGGCGCCTATGACAAGATCCGCAGCGAGGAGCGCGGGCTCGATCTCGAACATCTCGATCCGCCCGAGGCCATCCGCCGCCTGATTGAGTTCACCTGGAATTATTTCCTGCGCAATCCCGAATTCCTGTCGCTGCTCCAGACCGAGAATCTCGCGCGCGCAAAGCATCTCAAGAAATCGACCAAGGTGAAGTCGATGCACTCGCCCTTCGTCGAGATGATCGGCACCGTGGTGCGGCGCGGTGTGTCCGGCGGCGACTTCAAGGTCGCGGTCGATCCTGTCCAGCTCTACATCTCGATCGCGGGACTCTGCTTCTTCTATCTGTCGAACTCGGCGACGCTTAGCGTGATCTTCGGTCGCGATTTGCTGGCCAAGGACGCCAAGGACGAGCGGCTGGACCACATGGTCGGCCTCGTGCTGGCAGCGCTGACGGGGCAGTCGGCCGCACTGTTAGCTATGACGAAGGCGCCGAAGTCGCGCGCTGCGGTGGCGCAGACGGTTTAGCGGTGTAACTCGCTACAGCTCGATGGATTATCGGCGCTTCTCCGAACTCAGCCGTCATCGTCCGGCTTGACCGGACGATCCAGTACTCCGAGACGGTTTTGGTTGAGCCGACGGGTCGCGGCGTACTGGATTCCCCGCCTTCGCGGGGAATGACACCGAAGACGTGGCGCTGCCGACGCGTCCCTCAAGCCACCCGGAACCCGCCCAAAACGTCGCAGGAAAACCGCTGGACAGTATTTACCCAACGGGTTAATTTCTCGCCCAACGAACAAGACTGCGCGGGAGTGAGACGTGGCTGAGCTGAAGCCGCAGAGTGCGGTGTCCAAGATGCTGAATGCGGCCTGGATTCGGCCGTTTTTGTTCCTGGTGTTCATCGTCGTGGCCTGGGATCTCGCCATCCGGCTGTTCAAGATTCCCGCCTACCAGATCCCGTCGCCGGGCGATGTCATTGCGGTGCTGCGCACCGATTGGCCGGAACTGTTGCGCCAGTCCTGGCCGACGACTTATGCCACCGTCTGCGGTTTCGCGCTCTCGGCGTTGTTTGGCATCCCCATCGCGATGCTGATCGCGGGCTCCAAGACGGTGGAGAGCTACGTCTATCCGCTGCTGGTGTTCTCGCAATCCGTGCCGAAGATCGCGATCGCGCCGCTGTTCGTAGTCTGGTTTGGCTTCGGCATCATTCCGAAAGTGATTTCGGCGTTCCTGCTCGGCTTCTTTCCGGTGGTGGTCTCCGCCGTGCAGGGCTTCAAATCGGTCGATCCAGATATGGTCGATCTCGCCCGCGCCATGCAGGGCAGCCGCTTCCAGGTGTTTTGCGCGGTGAACCTGCCGCATGCGCTGCCCGCGATCTTCTCCGGCCTCAAAGTGTCAGTGACGCTCGCCGTGGTCGGCGCCGTCGTCGGCGAGTTCGTCGGCTCCAATTCCGGCATCGGCTATGTGATGCAGCGCTCGATCGGCACCTTCGACCTGCCCACGATGTTCGCAGCGCTCGTGATCCTGGCGCTGCTCGGCGTCATCCTGTTCTGGATCGTGGACCGGATCGAGAAGCTGGTCATTCCCTGGCATGTCAGCCAGCGCGAGGACGTGATTTTCGCCTCTTAACAGCAACCAAAGCAACGAACGGCCGCCAAAGGCCGGCGCAACAACGATAAGGGAGAGTGACGATGAAGCGGTGGATAGGAGCTGTCTCGGCGGCGCTGATGGTGTTCGCAGCCATGCCGGCGCAAGCAGCCGACAAGGTCGTGCTGATGCTCAACTGGTACGTCTATGGCGAGCACGCGCCGTTTTATTACGGCAAGGCCAAGGGCATCTACGCCGCCGAAGGCATCGACCTCGAGATCCAGGAAGGCCGCGGCTCGGCTGCGACCACGCAGGCGGTGGCCGCCAAGACCGCCGATTTCGGCTATGTCGACGTGCCCACCATGATGCGCGCCGCGATCAAGGGCGCCCCGGTGGTCGCGACCGGCGTGCTGCTCCAGACCAGCCCGATGTCCGCGATGGGTTTCGTCGACAAGAACATCAGGAAGCCCGAGGATATCAAGGGCAAGACGGTGGCGATCACGCCAGCCGATTCCATGACCCAGATCTGGCCGTTGTTCCTGAAGAAGACCGGCCTCAAGGAAAGCGACTTCCAGACGGTGGCGGGCGACGGCCAGACCAAGCTCAACGCGGTCATCAACGGCCAGGCTGATCTCTTGCTCGGCTATGTCATGGACCAGTCCATGAAGATCAAGGACGCCACCGGCAAGGACGTCTATCCGATCAAGTTCGCCGACTACGGCATCAACATGGTCTCCTCGGGTATCATCGCCAACACTGATTATGTGAAAGCCAATGCCGACCTCGTCCGCCGCTTCATGTCGGCGACGACCAAGGCGGTCGAGGCCGCCGAGAAGGAGCCGAAGGCCGCGGCGCAGTCGATCCTCGATGCCAACCCAAAGGGCGGCAAGATCGACACGCTGACGCAAGGATTTGAGCTGACCATTCCGCTCTACCGGACGCCCGAGACCAAGAGCAAGCGGCCGTTCCAGGTCACCGACCAGAACATGACGGACTCGGTCAATCTGATGGTCGAATATGGCGGGCTCGATGCCAAGGCCAAGGAGAACCCGAAGGCGTTCTATACCAATGACTATCTGCCGAAGAGTGGCTCGTGAAACCTGCGACAACCATGAGTGAAACCCTGCAACCGGCCGCGCATCTGAGACTGGTGAGCGACCGGGCTGCCGGCGATGCGTCGGGAATCAAGCTGTCCGGCGTGTCGAAGACCTACCGGACGCGCGACGGCGATGTGCCGTCGTTGCGGCCGCTCGACTTCCACATCAATGACGGCGAGTTCTTCGTCGTGGTCGGCCCATCCGGCTGCGGCAAGTCCACGCTGCTCAAGCTGATCTCGGGATTGCTGCCGCCGACGACGGGCGAGATCCTGGTCGAGGGCGAGAAAGTGACAGCGCCGCATGGCAATGTCGGCATCGTATTTCAGAACGCGCTGCTGCTGCCATGGCGCAACATCCTGTCCAACGTGATGCTGCCGATCGACATGAAGCGGCTGCCGCGGCAGACATATCTCGACCGCGCCAAGGCGCTGTTGAAGCTGGTTGGGCTCGAAGGTTTCGAGAAGAAGCTGCCGTGGCAGCTCTCCGGCGGCATGCAGCAGCGCGCCTCGATCTGCCGCGCCCTGGTGCATGATCCCCGGATCATGCTGATGGACGAGCCGTTCGGCGCTCTTGATGCGCTGACGCGCGAGCGCATGAATGTCGAGCTGATGCGGATCCAGCGCGAAACCAGGAAGACGGTGCTGCTGATCACGCATTCGATCCCCGAAGCCGTGTTCCTCGCTGATCGCGTACTGGTCATGACCGAGCGGCCCGGCGCGGTCGCCGCGATCTACGACGTGCCGCTGCCGCGGCCCCGTTCGCTCGACGTGATGGCCGATCCTGTTTTCACGGAGCTGGTGCAGCGGATCCGCAAGCATTTTTTCTCGCAAGGGACGCTGGACTAAACCATGGCGCCGCGCCTGAAGCTGCGAGACATCACCTTCTTCGAACGCCCCGTGCATTTCGCGCGGCCGTTCCGCTTCGGCGCGATCACCATCCATGCGACACCGCAGCTGTTCGTGCGGGTCGAGATCGAGGTTGAAGGCAGGGGAAGTGCCATCGGAGCCAGCGCCGAGCTGCTGGTGCCGAAATGGTTCGACAAGCGGCCGGAGCTGTCGCCGGCGCAGACCGTGGATGATTTGCGCCGCTCGCTGGAGATCGCGCGGGGGCTTTATCTCGCGCGAACCGGATTTCTCACGGCATTCGATCTGCATGCCTCGTGCATCGGTGCCCAGGTCGCGACCTGTGCGAAAAAGAACATTCCGGCACTTGCTGCGGCTTACGGCCCCGCGGAAATCGACAAAGCGATCCTCGATGCGCTGCTCCGCGCCGCCGAGACCAATTTTTTCGACGGCATGGTCGGCAACATCGCCGGCATCGATGCGCGGCTTTCGCCCGACCTGAAAGCAACGGATCTCACGACGTTCCTATCTGGCCGGAAACCGCTGTCGCGCGTTGCCATCAGGCATACCGTCGGTCTCGATGACACTGTTGAAGGCGATGGCGGGGTTGCGGATACCCGCAAAAATGCCGGTGCAAGGTACTTCAAGCTGAAGCTGTCGGGGGACCCCATCGCCGATACAGCGCGGCTGGCGCGCATTGGCAAGGAGCTCGATGCGCTGGAGCGTGACTACAAGGTGACGCTCGATGCCAACGAGCAATATGCCGATCTCGCGGCGTTGCAGGCACTGATCGACCGGCTCGACCATGATCCCGCGCTGCGATCGATTTCATCCAGGCTGCTCTATGTCGAGCAGCCGATGCCGCGCGATGTCACGAGGCAGTCGCCGCTCGGCTCGCTAGCTGCGCGCGGCTTCATCATCGACGAAGCCGACGATTCCTACGACGCGTTTCCCGCGGCACGGGCGCTCGGCTATTGCGGCATCTCCTCCAAATCCTGCAAAGGGCTTTACAAGTCCATCGTCAACGCGACGCGCGCGGCGAAATGGAGCCCGGCCGGCGAAAGATTTTTCGTGACCGGTGAGGACCTCACCTGCCAAGCCGGCCTCGCCGTGCAGCAGGACCTTGCGCTGGGCGCCTTCATCGGCATCACCCATGCCGAACGCAACGGCCATCACTACGTCGACGGCTTCGGTGACACGCCCGCCGCGGAGGCTCAGGCGTTCGCCGCCGCGCACCCCGATCTCTACGCCGATGCGGGGCAGGGCGTCCGTCTCTCCATTCACGACGGCGATCTCCTGACGGGATCGCTTCGCACAACGGGATTTGCGACGTCGGTCCATCCGGACTGGTCGGCGCTACGCCCGCTCGAACAGCCCAAATCACTGCAGGAGCAATCGGTATGACCACCCAACGCCTTGGCCTCATCATGAACGGCGTCACCGGCCGCATGGGCCTCAACCAGCATCTGATCCGCTCGATCGTTGCGATCCGCGAGCAGGGCGGCGTCCGCTTGAAGAACGGCGACCGCGTGATGCCGGACCCGATCCTGGTCGGCCGCAGCGCCGAGAAGGTCGAGGGGCTCGCCAAGCGCTACAACATCACGCGCTGGACCACCGATCTCGATGCGGCCCTTGCCGACAAGAACGACACCATGTTCTTCGACGCCGCGACCACGCAGGCGCGCCCCGGGCTGCTGACCCAGGCCATCAATGCCGGCAAGCACGTCTATTGCGAGAAGCCGATCGCGACGAACTTCGAGGCGGCGCTCGAGGTCGTCAAGCTCGCCAATTCCAAGGGCATCAAGCACGGCACGGTGCAGGACAAGCTGTTCCTGCCCGGCCTGAAGAAGATCGCCTTCCTGCGCGACTCCGGCTTCTTCGGTCGCATCCTCTCGGTGCGCGGCGAGTTCGGCTATTGGGTGTTCGAAGGCGGCTGGCAGGAGGCGCAGCGGCCGTCATGGAATTACCGCGACGAGGACGGCGGCGGCATCATCCTCGACATGGTTTGCCACTGGCGCTACGTGCTCGACAATCTCTTTGGCGAGGTCGAGAGCGTGAGCTGCATCGGCAACACCGACATCCCCGAGCGTTTCGACGAGCAGGGCAAGAAGTACAAGGCGACCGCCGACGACTCCGCCTATGCCACGTTCCAGCTCAAGGGCGGCGCCATCGCCCACATCAACATGTCCTGGGTGACGCGCGTCTATCGCGACGATCTCGTCACCTTCCAGGTCGACGGCACGCTGGGCTCGGCCGTCGCCGGCCTTTCCGACTGCATGATCCAGGCGCGGCAGGCGACGCCCCGGCCGGTATGGAATCCCGACGAGAAGCGGCTGCACGATTTCTACGGCGACTGGCAGAAGCTGCCTGACAACGTCACCTACGACAACGGCTTCAAGGAGCAGTGGGAGATGTTCATCCGCCACGTCTACGAGGATGCGCCCTACAAGTTCACGCTGCTCGAAGGCGTCAAGGGCGTGCAGCTCGCCGAATGCGCGCTGAAGAGCTGGAAGGAGCGGCGCTGGATCGACGTCGCGCCGATTAAGGTCTGAGGAGGGAATAATGAACAAGCCCGTCCAGCCCAAGCCCGTTCCGTCAACGTCGTCCCTGTCGCTCAAGCTGCCGAAAGCCGATCGCTCGATCGAGACCTACCGGCTCGCGGCCTCGCGAACGTTTCCGGCAAAGCTCGAGGGGCCGCTGAGCCGCATCGCGTTCTCGGCCGTCCATACCGTGACCGATCCCTTTGCCGACAACGACCCGTGGCTCTCCGCCGCTGTCGACTGGGACAAGACTATCGCCTTCCGCGAGCACGTCTGGGACCTCGGGCTTGGCGTTGCGGAAGCCATGGACACCGCGCAACGCGGCATGGGGCTGGACTGGCCGACCTCGCTGGAGCTGATCACGCGCTCGGTGTCTGCCGCCAAGCGTCGCAACGCGCTGGTGTTTTCCGGAGCGGGCACCGACCATCTCGCGGTGGAGGACGCCAGAAATATGGACGACGTGATCCGCGCCTATGAGGAGCAGACATCGGCGGTCGAGAAGGTCGGCGGCCGCATCATCTTGATGGCGTCGCGCGCGCTGGCGAAGCTTGGCCGTAATGCCGACGATTACGCAAAGGTCTATGATCGCGTGCTGTCGCAGGTTCGCGAGCCCGTGATCATCCACTGGCTCGGCGACATGTTCGATCCGGCGCTGACGGGATATTGGGGCACCAACGATCTCGACAAGGCGATGGATATTGCGGTCGCCATCATCAACGGCAACGCCGCCAAGGTCGACGGTGTCAAGGTATCGCTGCTCGACAAGCAGCGCGAGATCGACATGCGCCGTCGTCTCGACAAGCGCATCAAGATGTATACGGGCGACGATTTCAATTATGCGGAGCTGATCGCCGGCGACGTCGAAGGCTTTTCGCACGCGCTGCTCGGCATTTTTGACGCGATCGCGCCGGCGGCGTCCTACGCCTTGTCGCGCCTGGCAGCGGGTGACGAAGCCGGCTTCCACGACGTGCTGGGGCCGACGGTGCCGCTGTCGCGGCACATCTTCAAGGCGCCGACGCGGTTCTACAAGACCGGCGTGGTTTTCATGGCCTATCTCAACGGCCACCAGGACCACTTCACCATGGTCGGCGGGCAGGAGAGCACGCGCTCGACGCTGCATCTGGCCGAACTGTTCCGGCTGGCCGACAAGGCCGGACTGCTCGCCGATCCGGAGCTGGCGACGCGGCGGATGCAGGCGGTGCTCTCAACGCACGGAATCGAATCCTGATGCGTGATTTCTCGTCCGACCATCGTTGGCTGTCGCTCAACACGGCGACAATCCGGAAACAGGGTGATCTCGTCGAGATCATCGACGCCTGTGCCAGGCACGGTATCCGCGCCATCGACCCCTGGCGCGACCAGGTCGCAACCGTCGGCCTCGATCGTGCCGCGCGTGCGGTGCGCGATGCCGGTCTCGACCTATCGGGCTATTGCCGTGGCGGCATGTTCACCTCCGACGCAGCGCGCCGCGGCGAGGTGCGAGACGACAACCGGCGCTGCGTCGATGAAGCCAAGGCACTGGGCGCCCCCTGCGTCGTGCTCGTCGTCGGCGGCCTGCCGCAATATTCGCGGCCGGGCAGCGAGGCGTCGAAGGACATCGCCGGCGCGCGGACGCAGGTCGAGGAAGCGCTCGCCGAAATGCTCGACTACGCCAAACAGGCCAAGCTGCCGCTGGCGATCGAGCCGCTGCATCCGGCCTATGCGGCCGACCGCGCCTGCGTCAACACGACGAAGCAGGCGCTCGACATCTGCGACCGGCTCGACCCTGATCGCAGCGGCATGCTCGGCGTCGCGCTGGACGTCTATCACATCTGGTGGGATCCGGAGCTGATGGGGCAGATCGCGCGCGCCGGCCGAGATCGCCTGCTCGCCTTCCATGTCTGCGACTGGCTGGTGCCGACCAGGGACATTCTCAACGACCGCGGGATGATGGGCGACGGCGTGATCGACATCAAATCGGTGCGCGCAGCGGTCGAAGCGCAGGGCTTTGCCGGCTATTCGGAGATCGAAATCTTCTCCAACGACTGGTGGGGTAAACCGTTGGACGAGGTGCTGCAAACCTGCATCGCGCGGCACAAGACGGTGGTTTAGGCCTTCCGGCAATTGTTGCGCGCGGCGGCGCCGATGGCCTGGGATGTCAAATGGTTGCGCGGAATCGCTGGCCCATCCCGCGCCGGTAACCTTCTACTGTGCATGGGGTTGTTTTCGCGATTTTTTGTTTTGATGCCTCAGCCGATCGCGCAGGGCACGCTCAAAAAGCCGCGGAACCGCACCCGTCCGCCCCTGACCGGCTGTCCGCTCACGGCATAGTTCGGGAAGCGCGCCAAGAAGCGCGAGACCGCGATGGCGCCTTCCAATCGTGCCAGCGCCATGCCGGCGCATTGATGCGCGCCGGTGGCGAAGGCGAGATGCCGGTTCGGCGTGCGCGCGATGTCGAATCTCTCCGGGTCCGGAAACTGTGCGGGGTCACGGTTGGCAGCGCCGATACAGAGCGTGATGGATGTGCCGGCTTCGAGCATGACGCCGCCGAGTTCGACCCGCTCCGTGGTCATGCGGTTGCCGAGCTGGTTCGAGCTCTCGTAGCGCAGCATCTCTTCGACCGCAGTCTTGATCAGCTCAGGATTGTCGATCAGCCGCCGCTTCTGATCCGGGTTCCGGTCGAGCGCCACGAGGCCGTTGCCGATCAGGTTGGTGGTGGTCTCGTGGCCGGCATTGAGCAGGAAGATGCAGTTGTGCAGCAGCTCCTTCTCGGTCAGCCGCTCGCCGTTGTCTTCACCCTGTATCAGGCGCGTCAGCACGTCGCGCTCGGGGGTGCCGGGCCTTTCGCGCCGGCGCGCGACCAGCGTTCGGAGGTAGGCGAGGAAGTCCGTCACCGCCTTGTTGCCGCGGGCAGCCACTTCAGGCGACACCACCGGTTCGAGGGCGCCCAGGATCGCCAGCGACCAGTCGCGCAGCGGCGCGCGCTCGTCATGGGGCACGTCAAGCAGATTGCCGATCACCTCGATCGGGATCGAGGCGGCGAAGTCCTCGATCAGCTCGCAATCACCTTTGGCGGCAATGGCGTCAAGCAAGCCGTCGACCAGCTTGATGATGTCAGGCTCCATCCCCGCGATCGCGCGCGGCGACAGCGCGCCCATGATCAGACGCCGCACGCGGGTATGCGCCGGCGGATCGTTGAAGACGAGGCTCGTGGTGTGGTGCTCGTAGAGCGGGGTGTCGCCGTATTTCGGCGCGAACTCGCGCTTCTTGTCCGAGCTGAACGATTTTGTGTTCTTGTAGGTCGTAACGAGGTCGTCATAGCGGGTCAGGAACACGGTGCCGTTGCGCAGGCGCTTGACCGGCTCGTTCTCCCGCAGTGCACGATAGGTCGGGTAGGGATTGTGGTAGAATTCCGCCGTCAGCTGTTCCAGATCGAAACTGGCCGCCAGTTCATTCGCACTTGCGTTCATGCCGCCATACTCGCCGGTTGAGTCCGATATGCTGTATTCGCTCTTTTGAGCGGCTCGGTTCACCGTCTACAGTCGAGCCGCGATTTGCAAGCCGACCGGACAGGAAAATGCACGCCCGCGCTGACGCTGCCGACACGGCCGCCGAGTCCAGCACTCATTGGCCCGACGATATTTTCGCGACCTTGCAACGCTTCGACGTTCGGCAGGTGCCCTACGTGCCCGACGCCGGCCATTCAAAGCTGATCCAGCGCGTGCTGGCATCGTCCACGATGCGCGGCATTCCGCTCACGACGGAGGAGGAGGGCGTGGCGCTTCTCGCCGGCGCCTGGACGGGGGGCCAGCGCGGCGTGCTGTTGATGCAGTCGAGCGGGGTCGGCAATTGCATTAACATGCTCTCGCTGATCCCGATCCTGCGCTTTCCCTTCCTCACGCTGGTGACGATGCGTGGCGAGTGGGGCGAGTTCAATCCATGGCAGGTGCCGATGGGATCGACCACGCAGGGCGTGTTCGAGCTCTCGGGTGTCAAGGTGCTGCGGGCGTCTAACGCAGCCGAGGTGCCGGCCGTGTTAGAGGCGGCGGCCGCGCAGGCCTATAACGCGCTCACACCCACCGCCGTCCTGCTGTCGCAGCGCCTGATCGGCGCCAAGGTTTTCACCAAATGAGCAAGGCCAATCTCCTCGACCGCCGTCAGGTGGTGTCCACGCTTCTCGCGGACCGCAAGGACGTGGTTGCGATCGGCGGCCTCGGCGCCTCCACCAACGACATGTGCGCGGCCGGCGATCATGCGCGCAATTTCTACCTCTGGGGCGGCATGGGCGGGGCGGCGATGATCGGGTTGGGCCTCGCTCTGGCGCAGCCAAAATTGCCGGTGCTGGTCATCACCGGCGACGGCGAGATGCTGATGGGCATGGGCAGCCTTGCCACTATCGGTCTGCAAAAGCCGTCCAATCTCTCGATCGCGGTGCTCGACAACGAGGCCTATGGTGAGACCGGCGGTCAGACCAGCCACACGGCCGCGGCCGCCGACCTGGTCGGCGTCGCCCGGGCCTGCGGCATCGGGGATAGCCGGTCTGTGACGACCATGGCCGAGGTGGAGGCCTTCGCCAAAGCCGTCCACGACGTCACGGTCGGGCCGCGCTTTGCCAATGTGAAGATCGACAGCGCCAATCTGGAGCGGATTTTGCCCAGCCGGGATGGGACTTACATTCTCAACCGGATCCGCGGCGACCTCGGCTTCCGCCCGATTTAGAACTTGGGATACCTCTAAGAGACGATTCTTGTAGGTTGCATCGCACCATTCGGCTTGACTTTTGCGTGGGTGAGTGCTTACTCACTAGCATGAGCTCATTGCGTATGACGAGCGACCTGAGGCGTCAATTGATCCTCGGCGCCGCAAAGCGTTGCTTTGCCCGACACGGCTATACCGGCACCACGACCAAGAGCGTGGCGGCCGCCGCTGCCATTTCCGAAGCGCTACTGTTCAAGCATTTCCCGTCCAAGGCCGCGCTTTACGCCGAAATTCTCAGCGATGAATGCGAGGCGGACCCGGCGCTCATGGAGCTGCTCGAACGTGAGCCGTCGACCGCTACGTTGGTCGAAGTGATCCGCGGCATGGTCGGGCATTTCATGCACATCGCCGATGGCCCTGACCAGGAAGAGGCCCAGCGCCTGCGACTGATGACCACGAGTCATTTGGAGGATGGCGAATTTGCCCGGTTGCTATATGCCAAGATCGAGGCGCTGATCGGGGCGGCCTTCGTCGCCTCGCTCGAGCGTGCGGTTGCCGCGGGGGACGCGCGGCCATACAACGGCGAACCGCTCAACCTGTTCTGGTTTGCGCATCACACCGTGATGACGGCTGCGCTGACCAGGCTGCCGGCCACGCCGTGTCTCGCTTACGGCAAGGCGAACGACCTCGAGCGGCAGCTCTGTGAGTTTCTCCTGAGGGGTATCGGACTTAACGACGCCGCAATTGTTTCGCATTTGGGCCGCGATCAGGCCGGTTGTGCGGGCAAGACGGCGATTGCAGAAAGTGCATGACATGAACATCGTGACCGAACACAAGATTTCGGGCGAACCGATCGACAACAAGGCTCCCAAGCGTCCGGTCCGGCCGGTGCTCTGGTTCATCGTCGTCGGCACGCTTCTGGCCGTGCTCGTCGGTGGCCTCGTCTGGTTCAATTATTTCCGCGGCCAGATGATCAAGCAGTTCTTCGCCAACAACAAGCCGCCGCCGGTCGCGGTCAGCGCCGCCGAGGCGAAGTCCGAGGTGGTGCCGAACCTGTTGACCGCCGTCGGTGGTCTCGCCGCCGTGCACCAGGTCGACGTCAGCGCCGACGTCAACGGCCGTGTCACCGAGATCAAGTTCGAGCCGGGCACGCATGTCGAGGCCGGCACACCGCTCGTGCAGATGTTCGACGCGCCGGAGCAGGGCGACCTCGCCAATTACAAGGCGCAGGCCACCGTCGCACAGCTGTCGCTCGATCGCGCCAAGCAACTGGCGTCGCGCCAGTTCGGGCCGCAGGCAACCGTCGACACCGCGCAGGCCGCGTACGATCAGGCGCAGGCGGGTATCGCCAAGACCGAAGCGTTGATCTCGCAGAAGCTGGTCCGCGCGCCGTTCTCCGGCGATCTCGGCGTCCGCAAGGTCGAGGTCGGCCAGTATCTGACCGCCGGCACGGCCATCGTTTCGCTGACGGATCTGTCGGAGCTGTGGGCCAATTTCACGGTGACGGAAAAGGACTCGGGCAGCCTCAAGGTCGGTCAACCGGTCCGGCTGAAGGTCGACGCCTATCCCGGCCGCACCTTCGACGCCAAGATCACCACGATCGAGCCGCAGATCTCGACCGACACCCGTAACATCCGCGTGCAGGCGACCATCGCTAATCCGGAGAAGATCCTGAAGCCCGGCATGTTCGTGACCACCACGGTGGTGCTGCCGGACAAGCCGGCCGTAGTCACCGTGCCGGAGACGGCGGTCGACTACACGCTGTACGGCGACTCGGTGTTCGTGATCACCGAGAAGAAGGAAGCCGACGGCAAGACCAGCCTGAGCGCGGTGCGCACTTTCGTGCAGACCGGCAACCGGGTCGAAGGCCGCGTCGAAATCGTCAAGGGCGTGAAGCCGGGCGACAAGGTCGTCGCCGTCGGCCAGCTCAAGCTGCAATCGGGCGCGGCGGTGTCGATTTCGACCGACCCGGCTCCGCAGATCCCGGCGCAGCCGCCGCGCTACTGACATCGTACACGTTGCAGCATGATCCGGCACGGCCGGGTCATGCGCTTTGCAAGTCAAAGAAATCGAGATCGCCGCGATGCGCTTTACTGATATTTTCATCAAACGCCCGGTCCTGTCGGTCGTCGTCAGCCTGCTGATCCTGCTGATCGGCCTGCGCGCGGCGACGACGCTGCCGATCCGGCAATATCCGAAGCTGTCGAACACGGTCATCAACATCACGACCGTCTATCCGGGCGCGTCCGCGGACCTGATCCAGGGCTTCATCACCACGCCGATCGAGCAGGCGGTCGCCTCCGCCGAAGGTGTTGATTACATCACCTCGTCCTCGGTGCTCGGCACCTCGACGATCCAGGTCTACATCAAGCTGAACTTCGATCCGAACCAGGCGCTGACCGAAGTTCTGGCCAAGACGAACTCGGTCAAATACCTGATTCCGAAGGAATCCAACGATCCCATCGTCACCAAGACCACGGGCCAGACCACGGCCGTGATGTATCTCGGATTCTCGTCCGAAGAGCTGTCGGGCTCGGCGATCTCCGACTACCTGACGCGCGTTGTGCAACCGGTGCTGTCGACCGTCGACGGCGTCGCCTCCGCCGACATTCTCGGCGGCCAGACCTTTGCGATGCGGCTGTGGCTTGATCCTCTCAAGATGGCCGGCCGCAACGTGTCGCCTGCGGATGTCGCGACCGCGATCACCGCCAACAACTTCCAGTCAGCGGCGGGGCAGACCAAGGGTTATCTCATCGTCTCGAACGTATCGACCAATACGGGCCTGACCGACGTCAACCAGTTCAAGAAGATGATCGTCAAGGCCAAGGACGGCGGCTTCGTGCGGATGGAGGACATCGCCACCGTCGAACTTGCGGCCCAAAGCACGGACGCGAGCGTCGCCTTCAACGGCGAGCACGCCATCTTCATCGGTGTGCAGGCAACGCCGCAGGGCAACCCGCTGACGCTGGTCAAGGGCGTGCGGGCGCTATTCCCCGAGCTGGAGCGCAATCTGCCACCGTCGATGAAGATGAAGGTCGCCTACGATTCGACCAAGTTCATCCAATCCTCGATCGACGAGGTCGAGAAGACACTGGGTGAAGCCGTGATCATCGTGATCGTGGTGATCTTCCTGTTCCTGGCGTCGTTCCGTTCGGTCATCATTCCCGTTGTCACCATCCCGTTGTCGATGATCGGCGTCTGCACGCTGATGCTGGCGCTGGGCTTCAGCTTCAACCTGTTGACCCTGCTCGCGATGGTGCTGGCGATCGGCCTCGTGGTCGACGACGCCATCGTCGTGGTGGAAAACATCCATCGTCATCTGGAGGAAGGGAAAACGCCGGTCCAGGCGTCGCTGGAAGGCGCGCGCGAAATCGTGGGTCCCGTCGTCTCGATGACCATCACGCTCGCAGCCGTGTACGCTCCGATCGGTTTCCTCGGCGGTCTGACCGGCTCGCTGTTCCGCGAATTCGCCTTCACACTTGCGGGCTCGGTGATCGTGTCCGGCGTGATCGCGCTGACGCTCTCACCGATGATGTGCTCGGTGCTGCTGAAGAACACGGAAGAGGGGCGCTTCGCCAAGTTCGTCAACAAGGTGTTTGGCGCGCTGACGCGGTGGTACGGGCGCAGGCTCGACCGCTCGCTCGACTACAAGGCCATCACCGGCCTGTTTGCGGTGACCATCCTCGGGCTCGTCGGCTTCCTTTACATGCACACGTCGAAGGAGCTGGCGCCTGAGGAAGACCAGGGTATCGTGTTCGCGGTGACCAAGGCGCCGAAATACGCCAATATCGACTATGTCGATTTTTACGGCGAGAAGCTCGACAAGGAATTCCAGAAATTCCCCGAGACCGATCTGCGCTTCGTGCTGAACGGCATCAACGGCCCGCAGGGCGGTATCGCCGGCATGCTGCTCAAGCCCTGGGAGGAGCGCAAGCGCTCGTCGATCCAGCTGAAGTCGCTGGTGCAAGCCGAGCTTTCCAAGATCGAGGGCGTGCAGGCGTTCGCTTTCAACCTGCCGCCGCTGCCGGGCGGTCCGGGCGGCCTCCCGGTGCAGATGGTGATCAACTCCACCGCCAGCTTCCAGACTGTCTACGAACAGATGGAGAAGCTGAAGGCCGCCGCCCGCAAGAGCGGAATGTTCATCGTCTCCGACAGTGATCTTGCCTACAACCAGCCGAACGTGAAGGTGACGATCAACCGCACCAAGGCGCAGGATCTCGGCGTCAACATGCAGAACCTCGGCAGCACGCTCGCGGTGCTGCTCGGCGGCAACTACATCAACCGCTTCAACCTCGAGGGCCGTTCCTATCAAGTTATCCCGCAGGTGCCGCGCGGCCAGCGGCTCTCGCCGGAATCGCTCGCCGGCTACTACGTGACCACCAATACCGGCCAGCAGCTTCCGCTCTCGACGGTTGTGTCGATCGAGACCAAGACCGAGCCGAATTCGCTGACACATTACAATCAGCTCAATTCAGCGACCTTCTCGGCCGTGCCGATGCCCGGCGTGACCGTCGGTGCGGCGGTCGACTTCCTCGAGAGCGAGGCCAAAAACCTGCCGCAAGGCTTCAGCCATGCTTATCTGGCTGACAGCAGACAGTATGTGCAGGAAGGCAACCAGCTCGCGATCACCTTCGGCTTCGCGCTGATCATCATCTTCCTGGTACTGGCGGCGCAGTTCGAGAGCTTGCGCGATCCGCTGGTCATCATGATCTCGGTGCCAATGGCGATCGTTGGCGCACTGATCCCGCTGTTCTTCGGCGTGGCGACCATGAACATCTACACCCAGGTCGGCCTGCTGACCTTGGTGGGCCTGATCACCAAGCACGGCATCCTGATGGTGGAGTTCGCCAACGAGCTCCAGATCAACGAGCGGCTCGATCGCCGCTCCGCCATCGAAATGTCGGCCCGTATTCGTCTGCGGCCGATCCTCATGACCACGGCCGCGATGGTGACGGGCCTGATCCCGCTCCTGACCGCGACCGGCGCAGGGGCCGCCAGCCGCTTCTCGATCGGTCTGGTGGTCGTGGCCGGCATGTCGATCGGCACGTTGTTCACGCTGTTCGTGTTGCCGGCGGTCTACGTGGTGCTGGCGACCGACCATCGCGCGGCGGCCGATTCCGAGCGGAACAAGCAGGTCAACGACCTCGACCTCAACGCCAAGGCGCTGCGGCCGACCTGAGGCCGCCGATAAAGCGAACCCGAGGGCGGCAGCGGCCAATCCGCTGCCGCCCTTTTCTATTTGCCTCGGGGGCCCGGCTGCCATCAGGCTTTCCCGCGCTCGCGAGAGACAAGGTCCGGTCTTCTTGCTAGGTTCAGCGGGATGAGCCTTCCCCTCCATCCCGACACCCCGCAAGCACGGACGCTGCCGAGCGCCGCGGGGGATGGCGTCGCGTCCGGTACGATGCCGGGGCAGGGGATCAGGACGCGGCTGTTCACCAAATATGTCGCGTTGTTCGTGGCCGTCGTCGCGATCGCGCTGCTGGCCAACGGCCTGTTCGAGGTCGTCTTTTATTATCGCGAGCACAAGGCCGCGCTGATCCGGGTTCAGCATGAACAGGCCGAGGCGGCCGCTGCCAAGATCGGTCAGTTCGTCAAGGAGATCGAGAGCCAGCTCGGCTGGACCACGCAGCTGCCCTGGTCGGCGGGCTCGCTCGAGCAGCGCCGCTTCGATGCGCTGCGGCTGCTGCGCCAGGTCCCTGCGGTCACCGAGCTCGCGCAGGTCGATGCGACCGGCAAGGAGCGGCTGCGGGTCTCGCGGCTTGCCATGGACGCGACCGACAGCGGGATCGACCTGTCGGAGGATCCGAAGTTTACCGAGGCGGTCGCGCACAAGGTCTATTACGGTCCGGTCTATTTCCGCAGGGAGTCCGAGCCGTATATGACCCTGGCGCAGGCTGGGTCGCGCAAGGATGCCGGCGTCAGTATCGCGGAGGTCAATCTCAAGCTGATCTGGGACGTCGTGTCCCAGATCAAGGTCGGCGAGCACGGACACGCCTACGTGGTGGGTCCGGAGGGACGCCTGATCGCGCACCCCGATATCAGCCTGGTCCTGCGCAACACCGACATGTCTGGTCTCACCCAGGTGCGCGCCGCGCTTGCCGGAGGCAGCGCCGCGTTCGACCCGCTTTCCGAAGCGCGCAATCTCCAGGGACAGACGGTGCTGACCGCGTCGGCCCCGATCGCGCCGCTGCACTGGACCATGTTCGTCGAGCTCCCGGTCGAGGAGGCCTATGCGACGCTCTATGCCGCGTTGGAACGGCTTGCATTCGTGCTGCTCGCGGCGTCGATCTTCGCGGTGCTTGCCGGGATATTCCTCGCGCGCCGCATGGTCGGGCCGATCCAGGCGCTGCGCAGCGGTGCCGAGCGCATCGGCAGTGGCGATTTCTCCCAGCGCATCTCGATCCGAACCGGAGACGAACTGGAGGGGCTCGCGGACCAGTTCAATGACATGGGCGAGCGCCTGCAGGAATCCTATGCGGACCTGGAGAAGAAGGTCGAGGTGAGAACCGCCGAGTTGACCGAGTCGCTCGAGCAGCAGACGGCGACGTCGGAAGTGTTGCAGGTCATCAGTTCGTCTCCGGGCGAACTCGCACCGGTGTTCCACAAGATGCTCGAGAATGCCACACGAGTCTGTGGCGCGAGTTTCGGCGTCATGAATTTGTGGGATGGAGAGAATTTCACAATTGCTGCGGACTACAATGTGCCGCCTGCGTTCGCGGCTTCGCGGAAAGATATGGCGATCCGTCCCCATCCGGAGAGCGCGCTTGCCGTGGTCGTCAGAACACGTCAAGTCGTCCACGTTCACGATGTGCAACAAACTCCGGCCTATCTTGCCGGAGGTCCGACCATTCGTGGAATCTCAGACGTCGCCGGCGCCCGTACGATCGTAATCGTGCCCATGATGAGGGAAAGCGAGCTGATCGGAACCGTCGCGGTTTATCGCAAGGAGGTCCGGCCGTTCACCGACAAGCAAATCGCGTTGGTTGAGAACTTCACGAAGCAAGCCGTCATCGCCATCGAGAATACGCGACTGCTGAACGAATTGCGCAAGCGCACGACGGAGCTGTCGCAATCCCTCGACGATCTTCGCACCGCGCAGGACCGCCTGGTCCAGACCGAGAAGCTCGCGTCGCTCGGCCAGCTCACGGCGGGAATCGCGCACGAGATCAAGAACCCACTCAATTTCGTCAACAATTTCTCGGCGGTGTCGACCGAGTTGATCGACGAGCTCAACGAGGCGCTGCAGGCGGCCTCGCTCGACGGCAAGACGAAGGCGGAGGTCGACGAGCTGACTGGCATGCTCAGGAGCAACCTCGAAAAGGTGGTGCAGCACGGCAAGCGCGCCGATTCCATCGTCAGGAACATGCTCCTGCATTCGCGCGAGGGCTCCGGAGAGCGCCGTCCGGCGGACATCAATGCCATCGTCGAGGAAAGCCTCAACCTCGCCTATCACGGCGCGCGAGCCGAGAAGCCTGGCTTCAACGTCACGATAGAGCGCGGCTTCGACCCCGCCGCAGGCATGGTCGATATCTATCCGCAGGAAATTACGCGAGTCGTCCTCAATCTGATCTCGAATGGCTTCTACGCCACTGCCCAGCGCAAGGAGAGCGCCGCAGACGCCTTCGAGCCCACCCTGCGCGCAGCAACCAGAACGCTCGGCGACAGGGTCGAAATCCGCATTCGCGACAACGGCACCGGGATCCCGTCCGAGGTGAAGGAGAAGATGTTCAATCCCTTCTTCACCACCAAGCCGGCTGGCGAGGGCACCGGGCTCGGCCTTTCCATGAGCCATGACATCGTGGTGAAACAGCACGGCGGCACGATCGACGTGAACACCGCACCAGGCGTATTCACCGAATTCATCATCACCCTGCCGCGCGTAATGGCGGCGGACGGCACTTCCGGAGGCAAGACTTGAACGTTTACATCCTGGTCGTCGATGACGAGCCCGACGTCGAGGCGCTGTTCCGGCAGCAGTTTCGGCGCGATTTGCGCGCCGGCCGCTTCCAGATGGAATTCGCGTCGTCGGCACCCGATGCGCTGAAGCTCGCCGCCGAGGTGCGCGATCCCTCGTTGATCCTGATTTTGTCCGACATCAACATGCCCGGCATGAGCGGGCTCGACATGCTGCCGAAGGTGCGTCTTGCGCATCCGGACGTTCCCGTCATCATGATCACCGCCTATGGCGACGCCGAGACGCGCCGGAAGGCGATCGAGCGCGGCGCGGTCGCACTCCTCACCAAGCCGATCGATTTCGCGCTGCTGCGGCAGGAAATCGACACAAGGCTCGAGAAAGCCGCATGACCGCGACCATCCTCTTCGTCGACGACGAGCCGGATCTCGAGGCGTTGGTCCTGCAAAAATTCCGCAAGCAGATTCGCGATGGGTCGGTGACCATCATGTTCGCGCGAGACGGCGTCGAGGCGTTGCAATCGCTCGAGCAGAATCCGCATGTCGACATGGTGGTCTCCGACATCAACATGCCAAGGATGGATGGGTTGTCGCTGCTGGCGAAGCTCCAGGAAGCGGACGACAAGAAGTCCACCATCATCTTGTCGGCCTATGGCGATATGAGCAACATTCGCACTGCGATGAACCGCGGCGCGTTCGACTTTCTGACCAAACCGATCGATTTCGCCGACCTGGAGATGACGATCGAGAAGACCATCCGCCATATCGAGATGCTGCGGGAGGTGCGGCGCCGCCAGACGGAAGCCGAGCGCGCTCACGCCGCGCTCTCGCGTCATTTCTCGCCCGAGCTCGCCAAGCGTCTGGCGGCCGGCGGTGAGAGCGAGGGAATCGAAGTGCAGTGGCGCGATATCGCGACCATCTTCACGGATATAACGGGCTTCACCTCGCTGGTCGAGAGTGCGCCGCCGGAGACGCTGGGCGCGCTTCTCAACGAATATGTCGGCGGCATGACCGAAATCGTCTTCACGCATGAGGGGACGGTTGCCAAGATCATCGGCGATGCAATCCAGGTGCTCTTCAATGCGCCCGGAGATCAGCCCGATTATGCGACGCGTGCGGTTGCCTGCGCGCACGAGCTCGACGCCTGGGCGGAGGATTTTTCCGCGCGCTGGAAGCCGAGAGGGGTGAATTTCGGCACCACCCGCATCGGCATTCACGCCGGGCCGGCACTGGTCGGAAATTTCGGCGGCAACCGGTTTTTCGACTACACCGCGTATGGCGACTCCATCAACATCGCGGCGCGACTGGAAGCCGCGAACAAGCATCTGGGCACGCGGATTTGCGTCAGTGCCGGCATCGCCGAGGCGGCTGAGAATTTTCGAGGTCGTCCCGTCGGGGAGCTGATGCTGCGCGGACGCAGCGAAGCGTTGCGCGCGTTCGAGCCGCTGACGCCGGCCCAATTCGCTGCGCCGGAAACGGCGCTGTATTCCGAAGCTTTTGCCAAGATGGAAGCCGGTGATGCCGCCGCCATGCCTGCCTTCGCGGCGCTGGTCGGCATGCATGCCGGCGATTCCCTGGCCGGCTTTCACCTGAAGCGCCTGCTTAACGGCGACAAGGGCATTCGCATGCAACTGGAATAGGAGTCCGACATGGTTGGTGAATTCTCCGCCGGCAACTACCGTTTCATTCCGTCCGTATTCCAGTATTCGGCCGGTGCGGCCGCAGACGATGGCTATGAGATCGAGCGCGTCCGCTTCGACCGGCTGGTGCCGCTCGCAGAAGGCTTTGCGCTTGCCGCGAAGCATATCCAGGAGGCGGGGCGGCCGCTGACGGCCTTCTGCGCTTGCGAACTGCGCTCGCCCGCGGCCTTCAGCGAAGAAGGTTTTCGCGCGTTCAACCTGCACTATGTGAAGACGTTGTCCGAATGGGGCATCTTCGACGGCACCACAAATCCGGTGGCGCGCAGCAATGTCTGTCCAGAGATCGATCCACCGGCCGAGCCGTCGTTCTACGCGTTCTCCTTCACGCGGCCGACAAGCTCGAAGACGCCGAGCTTCGTGATTTCCGGCGGCGCCGAGGCGCGCGAGGGCGGCGGGACCTATGTCGAGCGCACCGTGCGCTACCGCGACCTCAGCCCGGAAGGCCTTCGCGAGAAGGTGCGCTTCACGACGACGTCCCAGATGGAGAACAGGATGACGGCCTTCGGCTTCGGCTGGAAGGACACGACCGGCGTGCAGGCCTATTCCGTGCACAACTTCCACCACGCGCTGGTCGACGAACTCGTCCGCCGCGGGGCGTTGCGGTCCGGCCTGACCTGGCACTATGCCCGGCCGCCGGTGGTCGATCTCGAATACGAGATGGATTGCCGCCGCGTGATGCGCGAGGTCGTGATCTAGCGCTGGCGTGGATCGAGCGCGTCGCGCAGGCCGTCGCCGAGCAGGTTCAGCGACAGCACCACGAGGAAGATCGCAAGCCCCGGCCAGATCGCCATCCACGGCGCCTGGGTCAGGAAGCGCTGCGCTGCGTTGAGCATGCTGCCCCAGGATGGCGCCGGCGGCTGCTGGCCGAGGCCAAGGAAGGACAGCGCGGCTTCGGCGATAATGGCGGCCGCAATCGACAGCGTCGCCTGCACTAGCAGTGCCGGCAGGATGTTCGGCAGGATGTGCGAGAACGCGATCCGCCACGGCGGATTGCCGAGCGCGCGCGCCGCCTCGACAAAGTCCTCAGCCTTGACAACCAGCACCTGGCCGCGGGTCAGGCGGATGAAAATCGGGGTTGCCGAGATGCCGATCGCGATCATGGCGTTGCCAAGGCTCGGACCGAGGAATGCGGCGAGTGCGATCGCCAGGATCAGGAATGGGCAGGCCAGCATCGCGTCAGTCATCCGGCTGATCAGTGCATCGACGAAGCCGCCGCGATAGCCGGCAAGCAGGCCGAGCGGAACGCCGACGCCCAGAGCGATCGCCACCGAGGTGAGGCCGGCGAGCAGCGAGGCGCGGGCGCCGTAGACGACGCGGCTCAGGATGTCGCGACCGAGCTCGTCGGTGCCGAACCAGTGCGCCGCCGTGGGCGGCTTGCGAACCAGGCTCCAGCTCGTCGCGATGGGATCGTAGGGAACGACGAGCGGCGCGAGAGCCGCGAAGCCGACGAACAAACTGATCATGACAAGTCCGAACACTGCGGCCTTGCGTTTGAACAGGCGCCGCCGGGCGCGACGCGCCGGGCTGTCCAGCTCGTCAGCTTGCGCGATGGGAGCAGCGGGCAGGGCGGCATCAGTCATGAGTCTAGCCCCGTAGCCGCGGATTGACGAGGATGTAGGCGACATCGGCAACCAGGTTCAGTGTGATGTAGACCGTCGCCGTCACCAGCACGACGCCCTGTACCACCGCGTAGTCGCGGTTGAACACGGCGTCCACGATCAGTTTGCCGAAGCCCGGAATGGAGAAGATCTGCTCAGTCAGAACCGCGCCCGACAAGAGCGTGCCGAGCTCGAGCGCGCCGAGCGTAATGATTGGCGTGAGTGCGTTGCGCATGGCGTGCTTGAGGATGACCGAGCGTTCGGACAATCCCTTGGCGCGCGCGGTGCGGACATAGTCGCTTTCCAGCACCTGCAGCATGGCGCTCCGGGTGTGCCGCATTAGGACCGCGGAAATTGCGTTGCCGAGCACGAAGGCCGGCATGATGGTGGCGGCGAGGCTCGCGCGCCAGTTCTCAGTCAACGGCACGTAGCCGGACGCCGGCAGCCAGCCGAGTTCGATCGAGAACAGGAAGATCAGCATGATGCCGAGCCAGAAATTCGGCGTCGAGATGCCCCACAGCGCGAACAAATTGGCACCATAATCCCAGACGGTGCCCCTTTTCACGGCGGAGACGATGCCGGCGGGAATGCCGATCAAGAGCGCGATCAACATTGCCATCGAGCCGAGCTGGAGCGTCACCGGCAGCTTCTGCGCGATCAGCTCGCGCACCGGCATCTTGTTGCGCAGCGATTCACCGAAATTGCCTGATAGAACGCCCTTGAGCCAATAAACGTACTGCACGGGGATCGGCTGATCGAGCCGGTATTGCTGGCGGATCTGCTCGATCACGGCGGGATCGCGCTCCTCACCGGCCATCACCAGCGCTGGATCACCTGGCAACAATTGCTGGAGCGAGAAGATCAGCACCGACACGAAGAACAGTGTCGGCACGATCTGCGCGATGCGGCGGGCGAGGAAGTTCAGCATGGCGCCGGCCGCGTGTCAGGCGAGGCCACGCTCACTTGAACTTCAGCCCGACCACGCGCACGAGGCCATCTGGCATCTGCTTATAGCCCTGGAGTTTAGTCGTATGCGCAATCAGAAGCGTGCGGTGGTAGATGTAGATGATCGGCAAATCGTTGAGCACGATCCCGGTCAGCTTTTCGTAGATCGCCTTGCGCTCATCGAATTTGGCGGTCAGCCGGCCGTCTTCCATCAGCTTGTCGGCTTCCGGGTTCGAATAGACGCCATCGTTCTGCGGTGCCTTGCTGCGCATGAAGATGTAGGAGTTGCCGTCGGGATCGATGCGGCCGCTCCAGTTGATCTGGAAGATCTGGAACTCGCCGGCCTGGGCCTGCTTGAAGGTGGTCGCGAATTCGACCGCGCGGATCTTGATGTCGAAGCCCGCTTCCGCCGCCATCGACTGGATCACCTGGGCAACCGCTTCGTTCTCCGCGCCCTTGGGGATCATGTAGTCGACGGTCACCGGCGAGGTGATGCCCGCTTCCTTCAGCAGCGCCTTGGCCTTCGCGACGTCGCGGCCGTGGACCGGGAACGCCTTCTGGTAATAGGGATGTGTCGGGCTGACCCATTGATTGCCTGGGGTGAACTCGCCGTTAAAGACAACTTGGTTGAGAGCTTCGCGATCGATCGACAGATCGAGCGCTTGGCGTACTTTCGCCGACTGGCTGAGCGGCCCCTTTGCTTTGTCGTTGCCGATATTGACGGTCAGGCCGTAATAGCCGAGCTCCGGTGCCGTCGACAGCACGAGCCGCGAATCCGCACGCACGTCCTTGATGTCGGTGGCGAGCACGCGCTCGATCAGATCGAGTCCGCCGGACTTCAGGTTGGCAAGGCGCACCGTGGCGTCAACGATAGGCAGGAAGACCACCCGGTCGATATGGATGTTGTCCTTGTTCCAATAGTCGGCGAATTTTTCGAAGACCATGCGGTCCTGCTGCACGCGCTCGACGAACTTGTAGGGACCGGCGCAGACCGGATGCAGGCCGAACTTGTCGCCGGCCTCCTTGGCAGCCTTCGGCGACACCATCATGCCGGAGCGGTCGGTCAGCTGGGCGATCAGCGGGGAGTAAGGTGTCTTAAGCACCAGCTTGATGGTCAGAGGGTCTACGATTTCGACATGGTCGACGCTGGCGAGCTCGGACTTGCGGAACGAGGTCGGCAGCGTCATGTGACGCTCGATCGAGAACTTTGCGGCTTCCGCGTCGAGCGGCTCGCCGTCGTGGAATTTCACGTTGGGCCGGAGCTTGATAGTCATCTCCTTGCCGTCGGGCGAGGTCTCATGCGACAGCGCGAGCTGCGGCACGATGTTGAGCTTCTCGTCGATGTCGAACAGCTTGTCGCAGAAGGCGGAGAACACGATGCGGCCGACATAGGTGCGGCCGATGCTGGGATCGAGGATGTCAGGATCCTCGGCGATGCCGATGCGAAGTGTGGTCTGGGCTTGGGCCGCGCCTACGAGCGACGTCAGCAATGCCGACGCCAGGAGTGCCAAACGCATAGGACTCATCGCTCTCAACCTCTGTTTTACGGCTATGCCGGGTTCGTCCCCAATGAACTAACCCCGCTGCCGCGGACTGCTTCCGGGCCGCCGCTGAAGGCGGCGACCAATTTTTCGAGAACCGGGGAGAAGCCGCCGTCCGTTGGGACGATCGCCTCGGACGACGGCAGTTCCGACGTTCGGTGGCATGCCGTTGCATGTCCGATGCCATCCTGCACGAGCTGAGGCATTTCGTTGCGGCAACGGTCGACCACGTAGGGGCAGCGGGTGTGGAAGCGGCATCCCGGCGGCGGATTGAGCGCGCTGGGGATTTCGCCCTGCAGCACAATGCGGCTGCGCTTTGCCCGCGGTTTAGGCACGGGAATCGCGGACAATAGAGCCCGGCTGTAGGGATGACGCGGTGCGGCAAACAGCGCGTCCGCCGCCGCCGTCTCGACGATCTGGCCGAGATTCATCACCGCCACGTGGTCGGCGATGTGCTTGACCACCGCGAGGTCGTGCGAGACGAAAATGTAGGCCAGCCCGAGCCGGTCCTGCAGCTCGCGCAGCAGATTGAGGATCTGCGAGCGGATCGAGACGTCGAGCGCCGAGACCGGCTCATCGCAGATGATCAGTTTCGGCTCGACCGCGAGCGCGCGGGCGATGGCGATACGCTGGCGCTGGCCGCCGGAAAACTCGTGCGGGTAACGACGCGCCAGCCGCGGCTCCAGCCCGACCAGCCGCAGGATCTCCTCGACGCGTTCGCGCCGCCGGGCGGGCGGCACCAGATTGTGCAGCGCCAGCGGCTCGGTCAGGATCTGGCCGACGGTCATGCGCGGATTGAGCGAGGCGTAGGGGTCCTGGAAGATGATCTGCGCCTCGCGGCGAAAGGCGCGCAGTGCGCCGGCGTCGAGCGAGAGCAGATCGCGGCCTTCGAAACGGATCGTGCCTGCATCCGGCTCGATCAGCCGCAGCACCAGGCGGCTAACGGTGGATTTGCCGCAGCCGGATTCACCGACCAGCGCTAGCGTCTTGCCGGCATCGAGCGAGAAGGAAACGCCATCGACGGCTTTGACATGCGCCAGCGCCCGGCCGAACAGCGAACGCTCGGCGACGAAATGCTTGAGCAGACCCTGAACCTCGAGCAGAGCCATCACGACACCAGACGTTCGAGCGGGGCGCGCAGGCAGCGCGAGAGGTGGCCGGGGCTGACTTCGAGCAGCGGGGGCGGCGCCTTGGTGCAGGCGTCCAGCACGAAGGGGCAGCGTGCGGCGAAGCGGCATCCCGCGGGCGGCTGCATCATGTTCGGGACCATGCCCTCGATCGTGGCGAGCTGGTCGGCGCGATGGTCAAGCCGCGGGATCGAGCCGAGCAGGCCGACGGTGTAGGGATGCTGCGGCGCTGAGAACAGCTCGTCCACCGGCGCGCGCTCGACGATCTCGCCGGCATACATCACCGCGACCTCGTCGCAGACTTCGGCGACGACGCCGAGATCGTGGGTGATCAGGATGATGGCAGCGCCGCTCGCCGCCTTCAATTCGCGCATCAGCTCCAGGATCTGCGCCTGCAGCGTGACATCGAGCGCGGTGGTCGGCTCGTCCGCGATCAGCAGCCGCGGGTCGCAGGCGAGCGCCATCGCGATCATGACGCGCTGGCGCATGCCGCCGGAGAGCTTGTGCGGATATTCGTCGATCCGCCGCTCGGGCGAGGGGATGTGGACGCGACGCAGCAGATCGATCGCCCGCTCGCGCGCACTCCTGCGCGAACCGCCGCGGTGGCGCAAAATCGTCTCGATGATCTGGTCGCCGATGGTGAAGCTCGGATTGAGCGAGGTCATCGGCTCCTGAAAGATCATCGCGAGCCGGTTGCCGCGGAGGTCCCGCAACGTCTGGTCCGACGTCTTAAGCAGGTCGAAACCGTCGAAGCGGATCGCGCCGGAGATCTCCGCGCTCTGCTTCGGCAGCAGGCCCATGATCGCCAGCGACGTCACGCTCTTGCCGCAGCCGGATTCGCCGACGAGGCCGAGCGTCGCGCCATTGGCGACGCTGAGATCGACGCTGTCGACCGCATGGGTGACGCGGCCGTCGTCGCCGTGAAAATGAATGCGCAGATCGCTGATCTCGATGAGGGGGCTCGGGTTCATGAGCGTATTGCGCGCGCTGCGGCGATGCTGGCGTCGATGACGCTGCGATCGGTGTTGCCGGCAGGGTTCTGCCGGGTTGGCATGGAAACGCGGAAGTGGACCCAGAGTTCGTGGCTGACGCGCTCGAGCCGCTCGAGCTCGCCGAGCGGATCGGGATGATCGTCGGCGCGCAGGTCCAGCGCCGGCCATTCCTCCTCGCCGTGGATCAGGAGCGCGGCGGACTGCTTGCCGCGCTTGTCGCCGCCAGCGGCCTCGCCCGCGCGCAGCGCGGCAAGCAGGCGGCGCGGGAAGGGCAGGCTGTCATTGGCGATATAGGTTTTTGCGGTCTCGTCGAGCACGTCGGCGCCCGCGAGCATGTTGCCGGCGATCGAGAAACCGCTGCCCGCAATGTGCCCGCACCAATCCACGCAGTCGCGCCCGGTATGCGCGGCAATCGCGCCGCTGGCGTCCATGATGTGAATCTGGCGGCTCTCGCGGCCGTCGTCGGTCGCGAGCAGGGCGGCCAGCACGTCGTGCGCGTTGAGGCCCTCACGCAGCAGCTTGACGCCGTCGATACCGTAATAAGGATTGACGAAAGCCTGCGTCGCGATGGCGCCAAGGCCCGCCGCGATGTAGGGGACACGCGCGCCGACGGCGAAGAAGCGCGTGGCAACGGCGATGCCAAACTGGCTGGTAGCAGAATCGCGCGCGATGATCGACCAGGTCATGTGCTGCCTTTAGCGTCCTGCGGCGTAGCCCTGCATGCCGCGCGGATTGGCGGCGGCGCGGCGGCGCGGACCGACGCGCGAGGCCGCGGTGAGGCGGCCTTCGGACCAGTCCGGACCGACCTCGACGATATGTCCGCGCTCACGCAGGTTCTCGATCGTCGCCTTCGGCACGCGGTTCTCGATCACGAGCACGCCGGGGCGCGCGGTGCGGGGCCAGAACGAGATCGGGAAATGCTCGGAATGCCAGGCCGGCGCGTCGATCGACTCCTGGAGATTGAGATTGCAGTGGACGTGTCGGAGGAAAAACTGCGTGATCCACTGGTCCTGCTGGTCGCCGCCGGGCGAGCCCCAGGCGAGATAAGGCTCGCCGTCGCGCAGTGCCATGGTCGGCGACAGCGTGGTGCGGGGCCGTTTGCCCGGCGCGAGCGAGCTCGGTTGGTTCTCCTCCAAATCGAACATTTGTGCGCGGCTGCCGAGGCAGAAACCCAGCTCGGGAATGACAGGCGAGGATTGCAGCCAGCCTCCCGACGGCGTCGAGGACACCATGTTGCCGACCTTGTCAATGATGTCGAAATGCACGGTGTCGCCGCGCACCTCGCCGAAGCGCCCCACGGTTGGCTCGCCGGCGCCGAGCGCGCCGACGGCCTCGCGCTGGCCCTCAGCTCGGCGCAGCTTGACCACGCCGCCAAGGCCCTCGACCGTGCCGGGCCGGAGATCGAGCGAAGCTTTCTCGGTAACCAACTTACGACGTTCGTCGTTATAGGCATCTGACAGCAGCGTTGCGATCGGGATTTCGCTGAACTTGGGGTCGCCGTAGAATTTTTCGCGATCGGCAAAGGCGAGTTTTGCGCATTCGATCTGGAGATGGATGAACTCCGGTCCGGTCGGATCGAGCCCATCGAGGGCAAAGCCCTTCAGCAGCGCGAGTTGCTGCAGCGTCACGGGACCCTGGCTCCAGACCCCGGCCTTGCAGACCGTGTAGCGGCCATAATCGTAGGTGAGCGGAGCCTCGACCGTCGGCTGCCAGCGCGCCATGTCGTCGGCCGACAGCACACCGCGATGCGGCGAGCCGCTGACGTCCATCACGTCCTGCGTCCGGCAGAATTTGTCGATGGCTTCCGCGACGAAGCCCTGCGACCAAGCCTTGCGTGCGCGCTCGATCTCGGCATCGCGGCCGCCGCCGCCGCTTTCGGCCTCGCTCAGGATTCGCGCATAGGTCGCCGCAAGTGTCTTGTTGGTGAAGAGCGTGCCGGGCTTTGGCACTTCGCCGTTCGGGAGATAGACGGCGGCCGATGTCGGCCAGTGCGTGCGGAATAATTGCTCGACGGTCTGGATCGTGGCGCAGGCGCGCTCGACCAGCGGATAGCCGTCGCGCGCATAGGAGATCGCGGGCTCCAGCACATCGCGCACGCGCATCGTGCCGTAGTCACGGAGCAGCATCATCCAGGATTCGAAGGTGCCGGGGACGCAGGCCGCGAGCAGGCCGGTGCCGGGCACCATGTCGAGGCCTTCGCTCTTGTAATGCGCGATGGTGGCGCGGGCCGGTGCCGGGCCCTGGCCGCAGATCACCTCGGTGCGGCCGCGCTTCACGTCGTGCACGATGATCGGAACGTCGCCGCCGGGGCCGTTCAGATGCGGCTCGACCACCTGGAGCGTGAAAGCGGTGGCGACGCCGGCGTCAAAGGCATTGCCGCCCTTTTCCAGAATGGCCATCCCGATAGCGGTCGCGATCCAGTGCGTGGTCGCAACGACCCCGAAGGTGCCTTCGATCTCGGGGCGTGTCGTGAAGGGATCGGGATTGACGATGCTGGCCATGGACTACCTCATTTGCGGCGCGCGCAATTGATCACAGGGCCAGGCCGCCGCCAAATGCGCAGGCTGCATGGCACGCGCGCGTCACGCCGGTACCGGCGCGGTGTTGACCGCGTGGCAGGCGACGCCGTCGATCAATTCAGGTGCTTCCCTGCGGCAGAGATCGAACGCCAGCGGGCAGCGCGGATTAAAGGCGCACCCGGACGGCGGGTTGATCGGGTTCGGGATCTCGCCCTTCACGGGGATGCGCTGGCGGCCGCTCATGGCAAGATCAGGCACGGCGCCAAGCAGCATCTTGGTATAGGGCATGCGCGGATGGGCAAACAGCTCGCGCCCTTCCGCGATCTCGACGATGCGGCCGAGATACATCACACCGACGCGGCTCGCCATGTGGCGGACGACGGCGAGGTTGTGGCTGATGAACATGTAGGTCAAGCCGAACTTGTCCTGGAGGTCGCGCATCAGGTTCAGGATCTGCGCCTGCACGGAGACGTCAAGCGCGGAGGTCGGCTCGTCGCAGACGATGAATTCGGCGTCGGAGGCGAGCGCGCGCGCGATCGCGATGCGCTGGCGCTGGCCGCCCGAGAATTCGTGCGGAAATTTCAACCTGTCGTCGGGATGCAGCCCGACGAGGGTGAGAAGCTCTCCGACCCGCGCCTGGATGTCGCGCTCGCCCTCGATCAGGTCGAACGCGCGGATTGGCTCGGAGATGATGGCGTCGACTCGGAAGCGTGGGTTCAGGCTCGCATAGGGATCCTGAAAGATCATCTGGATGCGGCGGCGCAGTTTCCGCCGCGCCTGGGCCTGCCGCGGATCGGTCATTGAGATGCCGTCGATCAAGACGTTGCCGGAGCTTGGCGGCAGCAAGCCGACGACCATCCGCGCCACCGTGGTCTTGCCCGAGCCGGATTCGCCGACCAGTGCAAAGGTCTCGCCCTTCCTGATATCGAAGGTGACGCCATCGACGGCCTTGAGATATTCGAGCTGCCCGCCTTCGAGCATGCGGTTGAGCCAGGGTTTCGAGACGTCGAAGACGCGGCGCAGATTCGTGGCCTGGACGAAGGGAGTGCTCATGCCGCGCTCTCGGCCGGCACGCCGTCATAGAGATGGCAGGCGACGGATTGCGTGCCGCGCGGCAGCGGCTCCGGCCTCTCCACGCGGCATCGGTCGAATGCGAATGCGCAGCGCGGATTGAACGAACAGCCGCGCGGGATCGCCGACAGGCGCGGCATGGAGCCGGGGATCTGCACCAGACGCTTGTCGTCGCCGGCAAGGGTCGGGATCGCGCCCATCAGGCCCTTGGCGTAGGGGTGCAGCGGGTTTCTGACCACGTCCTGCACCGGACCGATCTCGGCGACGCGGCCGGCATACATCACCGCGACCCGGTCGGAGGTCTCGGCGATCACGCCCATGTCGTGGGTCACCAGCATCACCGCAGTGCCATGATCGCGGCCGAGACGCTTGATCAGCGAGATGATCTGCGCCTGCACGGAAACGTCGAGCGCGGTGGTCGGCTCGTCGGCGATGATCAGCTCCGGTTCGGCGCAGATCGCGAGCGCAATCACAACGCGCTGGCGCATGCCGCCGGAGAATTCGTGCGGATAGCCGTCGATGCGCTTTTCCGGAGCCGGGATTCCAACTTCGGCGAGCAGGTCGATGGCTC
This sequence comes from Bradyrhizobium sp. CW1, assembly GCF_023100665.1. Taxonomy (NCBI): domain Bacteria; kingdom Pseudomonadati; phylum Pseudomonadota; class Alphaproteobacteria; order Hyphomicrobiales; family Nitrobacteraceae; genus Bradyrhizobium; species Bradyrhizobium sp. CW1. The sequence goes on along the minus strand of NZ_CP064684.1, from coordinate 5,593,773 downwards.
GGCGGCGGGCGGCGGTCTCGGACAGGTTCAGATGCGTTCTGATCGTCTCGATGAGCTGGTCGCCGACGCGGTAGAGCGGATTGAGCGAGGTGAGGGGGTCCTGGAAGATCATGCCGATCCGTTTTCCCCGGATACGGCGCAGCTCCTCCGCCGGCAAATTGTCGATGCGCAGGCCCGCAAGGCGAATCTCGCCGCCGGCGATGCGGCCCGGCGGATCGATCAGGCCGATCACAGCCAAGCCCGTCACGGACTTGCCGGCGCCGGATTCGCCGACCACGCCGAGTACCTCGCCCTTGGCGATGTCGAAGGAGACGCCATCGATGGCGCGTAGCGTGCCGCGGCGGGAGGCGAACTCGACCTGAAGATTACGCACGGAGAGGATGGGGTCGGTCATGAGCGAGACGCTCTCATCCAGGTTTTGCTCATCCGAATCATGCTTGTCCAGGTCTTGCTCATCCAAGTCTTGCTCATCCGAGTCTTGCCCATCGAAATGTTGCTCATCGGAGCTTCGGGTTGAGCGCGTCGCGCAGCCAGTCGCCGAGCAGGTTGATCGACAGGATCAAGGCAGCGAGCGCGATACCAGGAAAGGCCACGATCCACCATTCGCCCGCGAACAGGTAGTTGTTGCCGATGCGGATCAACGTGCCGAGCGAGGGCATTGTGTCGGGCAGGCCGACGCCAAGGAAGGACAGCGTTGCCTCGGTGATGATGGCGAGCGCAAGGTTGATCGTGGCGATGACCAGGATCGGACCCATCGTGTTTGGCAGCACATGGCGGAACATGATCTTTGGTGCGGGAAGGCCGATCAATTGCGCGGCCGCCACGTAATCCTTGTTCTTCTCGACCATCACGGAACCGCGCACCGTGCGGGCATACCCGACCCAGAAACTCAGGCCAATCGAGATCACCAGCACCACCAGCATGCTGGTTGCATCCAGCCGGTTGCCGAGGATCAATTTGGCGATGCCGTTGACCAGCAGCGCGATCAGGATGGCGGGAAAAGTGAGTTGCACGTCGGCGATCCGCATGATCACGCCGTCCACCGCGCCCCCGAAATAGCCGGCGACCAGGCCAAGCGCGATGCCGAGCGCGCCGGCGAAGATCACGCCGGCCACGCCGACGGCGAGCGAGATGCGCAGCCCGTAGAGAATGGCGGAGAACACGTCGCGGCCCTGCTCGTCGGTGCCGAGCAGGAACGGGCTCTGCCCCTCGGCGGTCCAGAGCGGTGAGATCCGGGAATTCATCAATTGGAGCTGTGCCGGATCGAACGGGTCCTGCACCGCGAGCGCGGAGGCAAAGATCGCGAGCAGGAAGAACAGCACGGTAATGACTGCCGCCACCATGGTCAGCTTGGATCGGCGAAACGAATAGAAGATGTCGCTGTTGAGTGCGCGACTGAACCAGCTGCGGGCGGCATGCGTCGGCAGCGTGCTCGGCTTGTCGGGATGAGAGGCGACCACTTCGGACATGCAGGCTGCCTTATGTGGCGCGGCCGACGGTCGCGCGCAGGCGCGGATCGACGACGGTGTAGAGGATGTCGACCACCAGATTGATGGTGACGAAAATCAGTGAGACCATCAGCAAGTAGGCGGCCATAATCGGGATATCGACGTTTTGCACGGCCTGTACGAACAGAAGTCCCATGCCGGGCCATTGGAACACGGTTTCGGTGATGATCGAAAATGCAATAACCGAGCCAAACTGCAGGCCGGCTACCGTGATCACCGGAATCAGCGTGTTCTTCAGCGCGTGGCCGAAATGAATGGCACGGGTTGTCAGCCCGCGGGCGCGGGCAAAGCGGATATAATCTGTCCGAAGCACTTCCAGCATCTCCGCGCGCACCAGCCGCATGATCAGGGTCATCTGGAACAGGCCGAGCGTGATCGAGGGCATGATCAGCGCCTTCAGGCCCGACAATGTGAGCAGGCCCGTGGTCCACCAACCCAGCTTGACGACTTCGCCCCGGCCGAACGAGGGCAACCAGCCCAACGTCACTGCGAACAGGTAGATCAGAAGGATGCCGATCAGGAAAGTCGGCAGCGAGATGCCAATCAGCGAAACCGCCTGGAATAATTTGGCGAGCAGGGTGTCGCGCCTGAGCGCCGAATAGACGCCCATCAGGATGCCGGAGATCATTGCAAATACGGTCGCGCAGATCGCAAGTTCCAGCGTTGCCGGCATACGCTCCATCAACAGCGTCGAGACCGGCTGGCGGAACTGATAGGAGACGCCGAACTTGAATTGCGCCGCATCGGCGAAATAGCGCACGAACTGCACCGGCACGGGATCATCGAGGCCCAGCGACTTGCGCACGGCGGCGCGTTCGGCCGCCGGCGTATCAAGCGAGACGATCTGGTTGATGGGGTCGCCGGCGAAGCGGAACATCGAGAACGCGATGATGCCGACGGCGAACATGACGCCGATGGCCTGAACGGCCCGGCGAAGAGTGAAAGCGAGCATGCCTTCCACTTTCCTTGAGTGTGCGTCTGGCCGACGTCTTTGTCAGCCGAAAAAGGAAAGGTCCCGGTAGCCTGACGCTGCCGGGACCTTGTGTTCAACTGACGCTATTCCTTCTTGGTCGCCCAGTGGAACATGACCAGATTGTCGGCGCGCTGCGGCAGGTTGACCTTTTTCGATACGCCCCAGGCCAGCGCCTGCTGGTGCAGCGGAATATAAGCCCAGTCCTTGATGCTGATCTCATACGCTTGCTTGATCAGCTGGTTGCGCTTTGTGGTCTCGGTTTCGACCAGCACCTTGTCGGTGATGGCGTCGAATTCCTTGTTGCAATAGCCGCCGAGATTGGCCTCGCCGCGCGATGATTTCGCATCGTCGCGACAGCCCATGATGTCGTAGAGCACGTTATGGGAGTCCATCGTGCTCGGCGTCCAGCCCAGCATGTAGAACGAGGTCTGATAGCCGCCCTGCTTCAACACCTTGGCGAAGTATTGCGCCTTGGGCTGCGCCAGCAGATTGATCTTGACGCCGATGCGGGCAAGCATGCCCACGACGGCCTGGCAGATCGCCGCGTCGTTGACGTACCGATCGTTCGGGCAATCCATGGTGACCTCGAAGCCTTCGGGGTACCCGGCCTCGGCCAGGAGCTTCTTGGCACCATCTGGATCGAACTTCGGCCGGGTGAACTCCTTGGACAGCACGAACAATTCCGGAGCGATCATCAGCGCCGAGGGCGTGGACAGCCCGCGCATCACCCGCGTCTTGATCAGCTCGATGTCGATGGCTTTGTAGAAGGCTTCGCGGACCTTGACATCCTTGAACGGGTTCTTGCCCTTGATGTTGGAGTAGAGCAGCTCGTCACGCGTCTGATCGAATCCGATGAAGATGGTGCGCAACTCAGGGGCCTTCAGCACCTGGGCATTCGGGCTCGCATCGACGCGGGAGATGTCCTGGATCGGCACCGGCTCGATCACGTCCACTTCACCCGAGAGCAGCGCGGCGACGCGGGTGGCATCGGACGAGATCGGGGTGAAGATAATCTCCTTCAGGTTACCTTCCATCTTGCCCCAGTAGTTGGGATTGGCCTTGAACACGGTCTTCACACCGGGCTGATGGCTTTCGATGATGAAGGGACCGGTGCCGTTCTCGTGAAGCGAGGCATAGCTCGGAGAGGTCGCGGACACCGGCGTCGGCTCGACCGCTTTGTTCTCCTCAGCCCATTTCTTGTCCATGATGTACCAGACATCCCACGACGAATTTAGGATGGGATTGGGCGAGGGCAGGACGAAATCGACTGTGTAGTCGTCGACCTTGACGACCTTGACGTTGGGCGCCAGCCGGGTCTGCATGTTCGAGTTCTTGTTGCGGACGCGATCGGCGGAGAACAGCACGTCGTCGGCGGTGAAGGGGTCGCCGTTATGAAATTTGACGCCCTTGCGCAAATGGAAGCGCCAGCGGGTCGGCTCCGGTGTCTCCCAGCTCTCAGCCAGCGCCGGGATGATCTTCAGGTCCTTGTCGCGCGCGGTGAGGCCTTGATAGACGTGACCGAGATGAGCGTGCGTGGTGGACTCGTTCAGCGAATACGGATCAAGCGACTTGAGATCGCCCTGGTTGGCGTAGCGCAGCGTCTGGCTCGACGCCGGCGAGACCGCCAACGCAAGCATACTGGCGAGCGTCGCCGCAAACAGACTTCGTCCGACTGACATTCTTGACCTCTCCACTCGCCCGCACCGTCATTTTTGATTGTTCGGCGGGGCTGATCGAACCATGTTGCCCAGAGTTCTCGACCCGTGCAAGCGCCATTCCAGCAAGGAACGCGCCAAGTTGCACCGCTGTGCGGCAATGCTGACCGGCATGACGGGAGGACGGGCGCGGCCGCGGCCGATTTTGATTGACCATATCCGCCGATCGGGGAAGCCGGAGCGCCGCCACCGGCTTCAGGTCGCTTGCGTTGTACACCGCCTCGCGGCGATACTGCAGTAGGCCGCTCGAATCTCATCTGGAGGGGACATGAAAGTTAACATCGAAATCGACTGTACCCCCCTCGAAGCCCGTCAGTTCATCGGATTGCCCGACCTGGCACCAATGCAGACGGCGGTCATGGACAAGCTGCAGCAGCAGGTTCTGAGCAACATCGACAAGGTCTCGCCGGAATCGCTCATCCAGAGCTGGTTCACCTTCGATCCAAAGCTTGCCGAGCGATTTCAGGACATGTTCGTCACCATGGCCGGCCTCGGCGGCACGCGCAGCGGCGATAAGAAGAAATAATGCCGCCCGGTCCGGACGGGCCGCAGACCTCAGGCCGGCTTCGTCCGCCGGGCCTTGCTTTGCTGCTCGCCGAAGCCCGTGGGTTGCTCGAACTCAACGCCAGCCTGCTGCTGTCGCCGGTCCTGATGCGGGCGCCAAAAGGCGACGGCCATCCGGTGCTGGCGCTGCCTGGCTTCCTCGCCAGCGATCTCTCGATGGCGCCGATGCGGCGCTATCTCAGCGAGCTTGGCTATGAGGCACATGCCTGGCGGATGGGCCGAAATTTCGGCGGGTTCGGACGGATGCGGGATTCGTTGCGCGCCCGTCTAGCCGAAATCCATGCTGCGAGCGGCCGCAAGGTCAGCCTGGTCGGATGGAGTCTCGGCGGCGTCTATGCGCGCGATCTCGCGCTCCAGGCGCCCGACATGGTCCGCAATGCCATCACGCTCGGCAGCCCTTTTGCCAATGACATACGGGCGACCAATGCGACGCGGCTCTACGAGATGATGTCCGGCGAGCGTGTCGAGGATTTCGCCGAGCTGCGCGTGGCGATCGCCGGCGATCTTCCGGTGCCGGCGACGTCGATCTATTCGCGCGCCGACGGGATTGTGAACTGGCGGACCTGCCTGCTGCGTCCCTCCGACCGTGCCGAGAACATCGAGGTGCACCTGGCGAGCCATATCGGGCTTGGGGTGAATCCCGCGGCGCTGTGGGCCGTGGCGGACCGCCTTGCGCAACCGGAGGGAGAGTTCTGGCCATTTGACAGGGCAGGGCCGTTTGCCATTGCATATGCCCCGCCGGAACAGGCAGTATCGGCCTGACGAGAAGCGCCGCCTAAGGCGCCCGTCAAATACTCGGGAGGGAACTATGGCTGACGGTAAGAAGCTGTCGTCGCTGGACGCGTCGTTTCTCTATCTGGAAACGCCGGAAATGCCGATGCATGTCGGGAGCATGGCGATCTTTCGTCTGCCGGACGACTACAAGGGCGACTTCTTCGAAGATTTCAAGGCGATGATCGTCTCGCGCCTGCACATCGCGCCGATCCTCAAAGCGCGGCTGGAGAAGGCGCCGCTCGATATCGATCATCCCTCCTGGATCGAGGACGATCAGTTCGACATTGACCGTCACATCTTCCGCGCCAGCCTGCCGCAGCCGCGCGACCGCGCTACGCTCGAACGCATCGTGGGCTGGATGCACGCCAAGCTCTTGAACCGTGCCCGCCCGCTCTGGGAGTTCTACGTGTTCGAGGGCATGAAGGACAACGAGGTCGGGCTCTATTCCAAGATGCATCATGCCGCCATCGACGGCGGCGCCGGTGCGGCGCTGACCAACATGATCTACGACATCTCGCCGATCCCGCGGAAGGTCGATCCGCCGACCGCGGGAGCGAAGCCCGGGCAGGAGCCGCGCGACATCGCAGCGAACCTGGTCGATTCCTACCAGCAGCTTTTCACCCAGCCGCTCGATGCATCGGCGGCCGCGAAGAATCTGCAGCTGCCACGCACCGGCAAGAGCGATATCGGTTCGATCCTGTTCGACAATGCGATGTACCAGATCGAGAGTGCGGTGCGCTTTGCCGGCAACATCCCAACCATGGTCAAGAGCGTCTCGGACGTGCTCGGCAAGATATCCGATCCAAAATCGCGCGAGAGCCTCGCCAGCATGGTCTCGCCGCCGACCATGCTCAACAAATCGATCTCGTCCGAGCGCAGCTTCGCCGGTGTCTCGATTTCGCTGTCGCGATCCAAGGCGCTGGCCAAGCAGGCCGGCGGCAAACTCAACGACGTCGTGCTGGCGCTCGCTTCCGGGGTGGTCCGGCGCTACCTGCAGCAACATGGAACGTTGCCGGCGAAGTCCTTGACCGCTGCCGTACCGATCTCGCTGCGCGAGGAGGGCAACACCGACGCCAACAACCAGGTGTTCGGCATGATCTGCTCGATCGCAACCAACATCGACGATCCCAAGGCACGCCTGGAAGCCATTATCGCGCAATCGACCAAGTCCAAGGAGATGTCGCATCCGCTGCGGGCTCTGATGCCGCAGATCTCCAATATCTCGATGCTGGGCGCGCCGATTGTCGTGCAGATCATGGCGCTGCTCTACAGCCGCTCCGACTTGTCGAATGTGTTGCCGCCGGCTGCGAACATTACGGTGTCCAACGTGCCGGGGCCGCGGCAGACGCTCTACGCCGCGGGCGCGGAGCTGTTGCACATCTTCCCGGTATCGATCTCGACGCACGGACAGGCGCTCAACATCACCGTGCAGAGCTATCGCGACCAGCTCGATTTCGGCTTCATCGTCGGCGCCAACATCATTCCGCACGTGCAGGTGATGTGCGACATGCTGCCGGAAGAATTCGCCGCGCTCGAGGCTGCCTATGCTTCGCCCGCGGCGGACATCAAGGGCGCCGCTGAGTAGGAATGTTCCGATGATTGAAATGCCACCGCTCAAGTTCGTACAGACGAACGGAATCCGCATGGGCTATTACGAGGCGGGCCCGGTTACAGACAAGCCGCCGATGGTGCTGTGCCATGGCTGGCCCGAACTCGCATTTTCCTGGCGCCACCAGATCAAGGCGCTGAGCGAGGCCGGCATCCGCGTGATCGCGCCGGACCAGCGCGGCTACGGCGCGACCGACCGGCCAGAGCCGGTCGAGGACTACGACATCGAGCACCTGACCGGCGATCTGATCGGCCTGCTCGACCATCTTCAGATCGACAAGGCGATCTTCGTCGGCCATGACTGGGGCGGTTTTATCGTCTGGCAGATGCCACTCCGGCACATCGACCGGGTCGCCGGCGTGGTCGGCATCAATACGCCTCATACCAACCGCGCCTGGGCCGATCCGATCGAGCTCCTGCGCGCGCGCTTCGGCGAAAAGATGTATATCGTGCAGTTCCAGGATCCCGCGCGTGAGCCCGACAAGATCTTTGGCAGTCGCGTCGAGCAGACCTTCGATGCCTTCATGCGCAAGCCCGTAGCGCGCCCGGCAGATGCTCCGGCGGAGGAAGTCGTCGCGGGTGTCGGTGCCTCCCCGCGACTGAACCTGGCATTTCCGCAGATGATCGCGGGCTACGATGCGAAGCACGATCCTCGCACGCCGATCCTGTCGCCGGAAGAGAAAAAGGTGTTCGTGGACAATTTCACCAGGACGGGCTTCACCGGCGGCATCAACTGGTACCGCAATATGTCCCGCAACTGGATGCGCGCCGAAGGGCTCGATCATACGGTGCGCGTGCCGTCGCTGATGATCATGGCCGAGAACGACGCGGTGTTGCCGCCGTCTTCCGCCGATGGCATGGACAAGCTGATCCCCGATCTGGAAAAATATCTGGTCCGCGACAGCGGCCATTGGACGCAGCAGGAGAAGCCGGAGGAAGTCAGCGCCAAGCTGATCGAATGGCGTAGAAGGCGGTTTGGCTAGCTCGCAACGAGGGCGTTGAATACCGAGGCAGGGGAAGCACTTTTAATGTCATCGAAGAACCGTCTGGACCCGATCCCGCAGCCGCCGACCAAGCCGGTGGTCGGCAACATGCTGTCGCTGGATTCGGCCGCACCGGTGCAGCATCTGACCCGGCTTGCCAAGGAGCTGGGGCCGATCTTCTGGCTCGACATGATGGGCTCGCCGATCGTGGTCGTCTCCGGCCACGATCTCGTCGACGAGCTCTCCGACGAGAAGCGTTTCGACAAGACGGTGCGCGGTGCCCTGCGGCGGGTGCGCGCGGTCGGCGGCGACGGCTTGTTCACGGCCGACACCAGGGAGCCGAACTGGAGCAAGGCGCACAACATCCTGCTCCAGCCTTTCGGCAACCGCGCCATGCAGTCCTATCACCCGAGCATGGTCGACATCGCGGAGCAGCTCGTGGGCAAATGGGAACGGCTCAACGCCGACGACGAGATCGACGTCGTCCACGACATGACGGCGCTGACGCTGGATACGATCGGCCTGTGCGGCTTCGACTACCGCTTCAATTCGTTCTACCGGCGCGATTACCACCCCTTCGTCGAGTCGCTGGTGCGCTCGCTCGAAACCATCATGATGACGCGCGGCCTGCCGTTCGAGCAGCTCTGGATGCAGAAGCGGCGCAAGACCATGGCTGAAGATGTCGACTTCATGAACAGGATGGTCGACGAGATCATTGCGGAGCGCCGCAAGGGAGGCGAGGCGACCGACGACAAGAAGGATATGCTTGCGGCGATGATGACGGGCGTCGATCGCTCGACCGGCGAGCAGCTCGACGACGTCAACATCCGCTACCAGATCAACACGTTCCTGATCGCAGGCCACGAGACCACCAGCGGCCTGTTGTCCTGCGCGCTCTATGCGTTGCTCAAGCACCCCGACATTCTCAAAAAAGCCTATGACGAGGTCGACCGCGTCCTCGGTCCCAATGTCGACGTGCGTCCGACCTATCAACAGGTCACGCAGCTCACTTACATCACGCAGATCCTCAAGGAGGCGCTGCGGCTATGGCCGCCGGCGCCGGCCTATGGCATCTCCCCACTGAACGACGAGGCTATCGGCGGCGGCAAGTACAAGCTCAGGAAGGGCACGTTCACCACCATCCTGGTGACCGCGCTGCATCGCGATCCCTCTGTCTGGGGTCCCAACCCGGATGCGTTCGATCCGGAGAATTTCAGCCGGGAGGCGGAAGCCAAACGGCCGATCAATGCCTGGAAGCCGTTCGGCAACGGCCAGCGCGCCTGCATCGGCCGCGGCTTCGCCATGCACGAGGCCGCGCTCGCGCTCGGCATGATCCTCCAGCGCTTCAAGCTGGTCGACCACCAGCGCTACCAGATGCATCTGAAGGAAACGCTCACGATGAAGCCGGAAGGCTTCAAGATCAAGGTCCGTCCGCGCGCCGATCGCGAGCGCGGCGCTTATGGTGGACCTGTAGCGGTGTCGTCGGCGCCGAAGGCACCGCGCCAGCCCACCGCGCGTCCCGGCCACAACACGCCGATGCTCGTACTTTACGGCTCCAATCTCGGCACCGCCGAAGAGCTGGCGACGCGGATGGCCGACCTTGCCGAGATCAACGGCTTTGCCGTGCATTTGGGGCCGCTCGACGATTACGTCGGCAAGCTGCCGCGGGAGGGCGGCGTCCTGATCATCTGCGCCTCCTATAACGGCGCGCCGCCGGACAATGCGACACAATTTGTCAAATGGCTCGGCGACGAGCTGCCGAAGGATGCGTTTGCCGATGTGCGCTACGCCGTGTTCGGCTGCGGCAACAGCGACTGGGCCGCGACCTATCAATCGGTACCGCGCTTCATCGATGAACAATTATCGGCGCATGGTGCGCGCGCGGTCTATCCGCGTGGCGAAGGCGATGCGCGCAGCGATCTCGACGGCCAGTTTCAGAAATGGTTCCCGGCGGCCGCCCAGGTCGCGACCAAGGAATTCGGCATCGACTGGAATTTCACCCGTACCGCGGAGGATGATCCGCTCTACGCGATCGAGCCGGTCGCGGTGACCGCCGTCAACACCATCGTCGCCCAGGGCGGCGCGGTGGCCATGAAGGTGGTGGTCAATGACGAGCTTCAGAACAAGGCCGGTTCCAATCCGTCGGAGCGCTCGACGCGCCACATCGAGGTGCAGCTGCCGTCCAACATCACGTACCGCGTCGGCGATCATCTGAGTGTGGTCCCGCGCAACGATCCGACGCTGGTGGATTCGGTTGCCCGTCGCTTCGGCTTCCTGCCGGCCGACCAAATCAGGCTTCAGGTCGCCGAAGGCCGCCGCGCGCAATTGCCGGTCGGCGATGCCGTGTCAGTGGGCCGCCTGCTCAGCGAGTTCGTCGAGCTCCAGCAAGTGGCGACACGGAAGCAGATTCAGATCATGGCCGAGCATACGCGTTGTCCGGTCACGAAACCAAAACTGCTGGCCTTCGTTGGCGAGGAGGCCGAAACACTCGAGCGCTATCGCAGCGAGATTCTGGCCAGGCGAAAATCGGTGTTCGATCTGCTGCTCGAATATCCGGCCTGCGAATTGCCGTTCCACGTCTATCTGGAAATGCTCTCGCTGCTGGCGCCGCGCTATTACTCGATCTCGTCTTCGCCGTCGGTCGACCCGGTTCGTTGCAGCGTCACGGTCGGCGTGGTTGAAGGACCGGCCGCCTCCGGCCGCGGCACCTACAAGGGTATCTGCTCGAACTATCTCGCCAATCGACGCGCGGGCGACGTGATCCATGCAACCGTGCGTGAGACCAAGGCCGGCTTCCGGCTCCCGGACGATCCATCCGTGCCGATCGTCATGATCGGCCCGGGCACGGGACTGGCGCCGTTCCGCGGCTTCCTCCAGGAGCGCGCCGCGCGCAAGGTCAAGGGCGCCGCGCTCGGTCCGGCCATGCTGTTTTTCGGCTGCCGTCATCCCGATCAGGATTTTCTCTACGCGGACGAGCTGAAGGCGCTGGCGGCGAGCGGCATCACCGAGCTGTTCACGGCGTTCTCGCGCGCGGAGGGGCCAAAGACCTATGTGCAGCACGTCCTCGCTGCGCAGAAGGACAAGATCTGGCCGCTGATCGAGCAGGGCGCGATCGTCTATGTCTGTGGCGACGGCAGCAAGATGGAGCCCGACGTGAAGGCGGCGCTGGTCGCGATCCATCGCGAGAAGAGCGGCAGCGATGCCGCCACGGCTGCCCGCTGGATCGAGGAGATGGGTGCAAAGAACCGGTATGTTCTGGACGTATGGGCGGGTGGATAACCCGGCAGCCGGACGTGCTAAAGCTCTCGCATGATTCCCTGGGAAAAGATCGATACCGCCAAAATCCCCGGCTCCGATGAAGAGCTTCGCCTGATGCGGCGAGGCAAGGAGTTCTCAATCAAGCTCGGCACCAACGAGCTGATGAACAACCGCCTGTCGGGCTCGGAGGCCGCGCTCGCCACGCTCGCGGCGAAGCAGATCGAGACGGTCGCAAAACCTGTCGTCCTCATCGGGGGCCTGGGCATGGGTTTTACGCTGCGTGCGGCGCTGACCGTGCTCGGAAGCAAGGCGAAGATCGTTGTCTCCGAGCTCGTGCCGGCGGTGGTCGCCTGGGCGCGGGGTCCGATGGCGCAGGTGTTCGGTGACAGTCTCGATGACGTCAGGGTGAGCATCCGGGAAACCGACGTTGGCGAAATCATCCGGGCGCAGCGGTCGGCATTCGATGCCATCCTCCTCGACGTCGATAACGGGCCGGAAGGGCTGACCCGGAAGGGCAATGATGCGCTCTACAATGCGAGTGGGTTGAAGGCGGCGAAGACGGCGCTGCGGACGGGCGGCGTGCTCGCGGTCTGGTCCTCGGGGCCCAACCCGGCCTTCACAAAGCGGCTCGGGAGCGCCGGATTCGAAGTCAACGAAGTCAATATCCGCGCCACCGGAAGAGGCGGTGGCGCACGTCACGTGATCTGGCTGGCGAGGAAGAGCTAGGCCGCCTGCCCAGCAACCGGTTCGATCCGTCAGAACATCGTGTTGTTGTTCGCCGGATTTTCCGGGATCGGTTGCACGACGTCCCAGTGTTCGACAACCTTGCCGTTCTCCAGCTTGAAGATGTCGACGATCGCATTGCCCCTGCTGCCGGGCTCGCGAACCGCGTGAACGTGCAGGATGACGTAGTCGCCATCCACGAAGCTGCGCTTGATCTCGCTGTGCGAGTTCGGGAATTTCTCGCGCAGGAAGCCAATGAACTTTCGGAATCCGTCCGGACCATCGGCCGCGTTTGGATTGTGCTGGACGTAGCGGTCGCCGACATAGGCGAGGGCTGCATCGGCGTCCTTTTGGTTGAGCCCCTTCTCGTAGAACGCAAGGACAGTTTTGCGATTGGCTTCTTCTTGCGCGCCACCCGCCATCGCGGCGCCGCTGGCGAGGGACAGCGTGAGGACTGAAGCAGCGACGATTGCGGCCGACCGGACGATGAGATGCATGTGAACTCCGAGAGGCCGCGGCCTCTTTGTTGGCGATTGAGGTTCTCAGCGATTGAAGGAGGCCTGTATAGCTTTCGCACCGGCACGCGTTAAGAGAGTAACCGGCAGCTCACATGGTCACCGTGAGGAGACTGTCTGCGTCGGTCAATCTACGCCGCCTGCACCTCCGCGCCATGGGCGTGCTTGGCGATGGCGTCGATGATGTCCGGCCAGAACCGCATCGGCAGCGCGTGGCCCATGCCGTCGATCATCAGCAGCTTGGCCCCCGGAATTGACTCTGCCGTGTCCCTGCCGCCCTCGGGGCGGACCAGCGGATCGACGGTGCCGTGGATGACGAGTGTCGGCGTCTTGACGCCATGCAGCCGCTCCTTGCGGCTACCCGAGGCGAGCACCGCGCGGAGCTGCCGGCCGACACCGGCCGGATTGAGCCCGCGCGCGAACACGCGCTCGGCACGACCGGGATCGAGCGCCTCTTCCTCCGGGAAGGACCCGGCCCGCAACACGTTCCAGGTCTGGCCGTAGCGGACGATGAACTCCTCCTTGCTGCGCGGCGGCGGCGCCATCAGCATCGCGGCGGCCTCGCGTGTCGGGGGCGGCAGGCGCGGATTGCCGGTCGTCGACATGATCGAGGTGAGCGAGCGCCACCCGCTCGGGAAACGACAACGTCACTTCCTGCGCAATCATGCCGCCCATGGACGCCCCGACCAGGTGCGCCGACTTGACGCCGAGCGCATCCATCAGCCCGACAGTGTCTTTTGCCATGTCGATCAGCTTGTAGGTTGCGGCCACAGGAATCCTGAGAAACCGGAGCTTCAACAGCTCGAGCGGCGTCAGACGCTTGCCGCCTGTGAGATGGCTCGACTTGCCGATGTCCCGATTGTCGAACCGGATGACGCGAAAGCCGTGCGCGGCGAGCTGCTCACAGAACGCATCGTCCCAGTGGATCATCTGGGCGCCTAACCCCATGATCAGAAGCAGCGGCTCGGCACTGTCGTTGCCGAAAGTCTCGTAACAGATGTCGATGCCGTTGGCGTGGACGGTTTGCGGCGGATGATAGGCGTTCACGGGTGCGTTCCCTCGGCTTTTGATTAATGCTGTATCGCACGGTTTCCCCTCGCAATGAAGCCGCGTCCGCGACACCGGACCCGCTGCTTGCCGGTTGACCGGCACCGCGCAACGGTGTGGTATGGCGAAAAAGGAAGGGCATCGAAGCTCTCGCTTTCAGGAGGACGCCGATGACCGACAAAAGCAACGACCCCATTGCCATGTGGCAGAAGATGGTTGGCGAGATGGAGAAGGGGTTCAACTCCTTCGCCAATCAGGCCATGTCGTCGCCCGAGTTTTCGCAAGCCGTGAACCGGGCCGGCGGCGTTGCTGCAGGTGCTCAGAAGCAGCTCGGCGACCTCATGGAGAAATATCTGGTCTCCATGAATCTGCCGAGCCGGGACCAGGTCACCGGCCTTGCGGAACGGCTACAGTCCATCGAAGGACAGATCGGTGAGATCAAGTCGATGCTGAGCCAGATGGCGGCAAGTTCCGGAATTTCTCAGGGCTCCGATACTGCATTGCGCCCGCCGCGCACCAAGCGCCCGCCGTCTGAAGGCGGAGAGAAGACATGAATGCACCCGCCGGATTAGACTTCGCAGGGATCCCGGAGCGCATCCAGTCCGAGGTGCAACGCGCCATCCAGAGAAGCATCAAGGGCGTCGAATATTTCTCGACGTCCGGCCCCACGCTCGGGTCGACGCCGAAGGACGTGCTGCATTCACGCGGCACGATGAGCCTCTACCACTATCGACCGATGTCCGACGAGATCTATCGAATTCCGATTTTGATCGTGATGGCGACCACCAATCGCGGTTACATTCTCGACCTCGTGCCCGGCCAGAGTTTCATCGAGTTCCTGTTGAAGCGCGGCTACGACGTCTACATGCTCGACTGGAGCGCGCCACGGCCGGAGGAGAAGAGCCTCCGCATGGAGGATTATGTCCTCGACTTCATCCCGGACTGCATCCGCCGCGTGCAGCAGGATTCCGGCGAACAGGACGTCTCCGTCATCGGCTATTGCTTCGGCGGCGTGCTGTCGCTGCTCTACGGCTCGATCCACAAGGATGGGCCGATGAAGAATTTGATCTGCTTCACCACGCCGATCGACTTTCGCGAGATGAAGCTGTTCTCGAACTTCTCCGACCGTCGCTATTTCGACGTCGATCGCCTCGTCGACAGCGTCGGCAACGTGCCGCCCGAGATGATCCTGTCGTCGTTCGAGATGCTGCGCCCGGCCTCCCGCACCGTCAGCCAGATCCAGCTCTGGGAAAACATCTGGAACGACGAGTTCGTCAAATCCTACCGGATGTTCGACCGCTGGGCGACCGACACGCTGCCGCTGGCCGGCGAATATTTCCGCACCATCACCAAGGACCTGATGTGGGACAACAAGCTGTTCAACGACACCATGTCGGTCGGCGGCCGTGCGGCGAAGCTCGAGGACATCAAGGTGCCGTTCCTGCATGCGGTCGCCGAGCATGACCACATCGTGCCGTATGAGGCGGCAAAGCACCTGATCGCCAAGATCGGATCGGAGGACAAGGAGGAGGTGATGCTGAAGGGCGGTCACGTCTCGCTGGTCGCCGGCGCCAATGCGGTGAAGCGGCTGTGGCCGAAACTGGATTCCTGGCTGGGGAAGAGATCGACATGAGTGAGCAGCGTTCCTATCCGCGCCATGTGAAGACGGACGCGGGCGATATCGAGATCCGCCTGATGTCCCCGGCGGACGAAGCCGCGGTGCTCGCCTTCGGCAAGGGCCTGCCGACCCACGACCTGTTGTTCCTGCCGCGCAACATCAGTGAGCCGAAGGTGCTCTCCGCCTGGGTCAAGGAGATCGCGCGCGGCGCGATCACGAGCCTGCTCGCGGTCAGGGACGGCACGGTCGTCGGCTGCGGCACGCTGGTGCGCGATCCGCACTCCTGGTCGCCTCATGTCGGCGAGATCCGAATGGTGGTTTCGCTCGACGTGCGCGGGAAGGGGGTGGGAAGGACGCTGTCGCAGGAGACCTTCGCCCTCGCGCTCGGGGCCGGCCTCGAGAAGCTCTCGGTCCAAATGACGGTCGATCAGCAGGCGGCGATCACGCTGTTCGAGAGCCTTGGCTTCAAGGCCGAGGCACTGCTGCGCGACCATGTTCGCGACGTCGACGGCAAGACCCACGATATCGTGGTGCTCGGGCACAACATCGCGCAGGTCCAGGCCCAGATGGAGGCCTATGGGCTGCTTGGCGCCGTCCAGCATTGAGAACCGCTGGACGGTGTTCGGGAACCCGGATGGTCAGGGAGGCGCCAGATGCCTCTCAACATGGCTATTCACGGTTTCGTGATATCGCACTGCAATATGGATATTGCATCGCACCATTAACTATGGCATATAAGCCGTGCCCCGGGCCAAAACCGGACGGGGTGAGCCCATAGCTCAACCAATGAGGATGGAGAGACCCCCAATGACCACCGAAACCAACACCGCTTTCGAAGGCTTCAAGGACGCGTTCAAGAACATCCAGAACCTGGAAGTTCCCGAGGCCGCCCGCGAGTTCGTCAAGAAGTCCGCCAACACTGCCAAGGACCGTGCTGCCGAGGTGTTCGCTGGCTCTGAGCGCGTGACCGCCGCCGTCGAAAACGCGGTGACCGAGACCGTCACCGAAGCCGGCAAGATCAGCCGCAACATCCAGCAGGCGATCTACGAGGACGCCGAGGCATTCTTCGCGGGCATCGACAAGCTCGCGTCCGCCAAGTCGTTCAGCGAAGCTGTCGAGATCCAGTCCGGCCTGCTCCGCGCCCGCGGCGAAGCGTTCGTCTCGCGCGCCAAGGCGACCACCGACTATTTCGGCAAGCTCGCCGCTAACGGTGCGAAGTCCGCTCAGGACAATTTTGCCAAGATCTACAACAAGACCGCCTGATACGGCCCCCTGAGTAAAAACTGAATTTGAGGCCCGCTTCGGCGGGCCTTTTGTTATTCCGCCGTAGCCGTCATTGCGAGCGAAGCGAAGCAATCCAGTCTGCCTCCTTGGAAAGACTCTGGATTGCTTCGCTTCGTTCGCAATGACGGATAGGGTGATGCTGTGATGACTCCATCAGGCGCCTTCTCTTTCGACACTCCCGGCGACGCCGAACGCGCAGCCGAATTGCGCCGCGTGAAAGCGCTGGCGACGCTGGTGCTGGGCTCGACGCTTGTCCTGTTCGTCGTTGCGAAATGGCTGCTGCCCGTACATCCCGTGTTCGGATTCATCGCGGCCTTCGCCGAAGCCGCGACCATCGGCGGGCTCGCCGACTGGTATGCGGTGGTCGCGCTGTTCAAGCGTCCACTCGGCCTGCCGATCCCACACACCGCGATCATCCAGAGCAACCAGGCCCGTATCGCCGACAAGCTCGGCGAGTTCATCCAGGTGCATTTCCTCGAGGCCGCTCCCGTCGAGGCCAAGCTGAAGGAGATCGATTTCGGCTCCTTCGTCGCCGACTGGCTGCGCGATCGCAAGCGCAGCGATGACCTCGCGCGCTTTGCGCTGCGCCTGCTGCCGGAGGCTGTCTCCGCGACCGAGAGCTCCGGTCTGATGACCTTCATCATCCGCCGCATGTCCTCGCAGCTCCAGGCCGTCGATCTGGCGCCGCTCGCGGCCGGCACGTTGCGCGGCTTCGTCGCGGAAGGGCGGCACCAGATCCTGTTCGACGATCTTCTGCGCGTGATGCACGAGACGCTGAACCAGACCGAGACGATGGCGATCATCCGCGAGAAGGTGCGCGCGGAATTGCCAACCTTGCTCAGGCTCTATCGCGCCGACAAGTTTCTGGTGAACAAGATCGTGGCCTCCGCCACCGCGTTCTTCAATGAAGTGCGCAGCGATCCCAAACATCCTTTTCGCGGCGAGTTCGATCGCATGGTGCTGAGCTTCGTCGACCGGCTCGGCACCGACCAGGCCTATATCGACCGCATCGACGGCTTGAAGCGCGATCTGCTCGCGCGTCCCGAGCTTGCCGATCTCGCCCGCACCGTCTGGGCCAATACGCGGTCCTTCATCGAACGTAGTGCAAGCGGCGAGACGCAGGTGCTGCAGCATCATCTCGCGGGCATGTGTGTCGCGGCGGGCGAAGCGCTTGCGGGCGATGCCGAGCTGCGCGGCGAGATCAACAAGGGGCTGGTCGCGGTGCTGCGCAGTTTCGTCGCGGACCAGAAGAGCGGCGTCTCGACCTTCATCTCCGACCAGGTCAAATCGTGGGATATGGCGCAGCTGATTTCGCTGATCGAAATCAACATTGGCCGCGACCTGCAATACATCCGCTTCAACGGCTCGCTGATCGGCGGGCTGGCGGGTCTTGCGCTTTACTCCGTAGAATTCCTGCTTCGATTGTTGTGACTTTTGCGTCACGGACGTCAGCATTAACGCGCGGGCCTATTGTGGCCCGGGGTGTCTCCCGCTTGAATGTCGGGAACCCGCTGCCTAGCTGATTCATGTTGCGTTGCGGAACGATCAAGAAGCCGGCGTGTTGGAATCCCATACCCATTTGCCGGCAAACAACCGGTGGCCTTTTCAGCAATTTTCCCAAGGGGACCATGGATGACCGCTACTGCCCAGACGCTGAGCCCGCCGTCTCGCACCCTGATGTTCCTGGAAGGGCGAGCGATCCACGAGTTCGGCGCCTTCCTCGGCGCGCTGCCGCTGCTCAGCCTCGCGCCGCGCGGCGATGGGCATCCGGTGCTGGTTCTGCCGGGCCTCGTGGCCTCCGACGGGTCCACGCGTGCACTGCGCACCTTTCTGTCCGGCAAGGGCTATGCGGTGAGCGGCTGGCGCCAGGGCCGCAACTATGGCCTGCGCGAGGGCGTGCAGCACGCGATGGTGGATCTGGTTCAGGAGCTCAGCGACAGGCACGGCCGCAAGATCAGCCTGGTCGGCTGGAGCCTCGGCGGTCTCTATGCGCGCCAACTCGCCAAGATGATGCCCGACCGCGTACGCCAGGTGATCACGCTCGGCAGCCCCTTTGCCGGCGATCCGCATTCGACCAATGCCTGGCGAGTCTATGAATGGGCGAGCGGCCGGAAGTCCAACGAGGTCGACCCGCAGTTCGGCGGCGATCTCGCCGTTCCGCCGCCGGTGCCGACCACGGCGATCTTCAGCCGCACCGACGGCGTCTGCGCCTGGCAGGGCTGCATGGAGAAGACGGGCGCGCAGACCGAGAGCATCGAGATCGAGAGCAGCCATTGCGGCATGGGCCATCATCCCGCCGCCGTCTTCGCGGTGGCTGATCGCCTTGCGCAGAAGGAAGGCAGCTGGCGGCCCTTCGACCGCAGCGGCTGGCGCAGCGTGGTCTATCCCGATCCGCATCGGTAATTCTTTGCCTCTCTCCGTAAGAACGGGGCAAGGGAGAAGAGCGTCGCACCCGTCCATTGTCGTGCCCGCACCAAACGCGCTATGCCTCGCGCATGGCGCATCCGTTGTCCCGCATCATCGATCAGCTCAAGCGCGAGCCGTCGCGCACCGGCTCTATCGTCATCACGGTATTCGGTGATGCCATCGTGCCGCGTGGCGGTTCGGTATGGCTCGGCACGCTGCTGGAATTCTTCGAGACCCTGGACATCGACAGCGGCGTGGTGCGTACCGCGATGTCGCGGCTTGCTGCCGATGGCTGGCTGACGCGCGAAAAGGTCGGCCGCAATAGTTTTTACCGCTTGGCCGACAAGGGCCGCCAGATATTCGAGGCCGCGACGCGGCATATCTACGATCCGCCGCCATCCGACTGGACCGGGCGCTTCGAGCTGCTTCTGATCGGCAATGGCGAGGATCGCGATGCCTCGCGCGAGGCGCTCCGCAATGCCGGCTTCGGCAGCCCGCTGCCGGGCGTGTGGGTCGCCCCGTCAGGCGTGCCAGTGCCCGGCGAGGCCGCGGGCGCCATCCGTCTGGAGGTCTCGGCCGAGGATGACAGTGGTCGCCGGCTGCTCAGTGCGAGCTGGCCGCTGGATCGCACCGCGGACGCCTATCTCAAGTTCATGAAGACGTTCGAGCCGCTGCGCGCCGCGATCGCGCGCGGCAGCGACTTGTCCGAGGCCGACGCCTTCACGGCGCGCATCCTCCTGATCCACCATTATCGCCGAGTCGTGCTGCGCGATCCGCTGCTGCCCGAAAGCCTGCTTCCGGCGAACTGGCCAGGCAAGGCCGCCCGTGCGTTGTGCGGCGACATCTATCGCGCGCTGCTTGTCCCATCGGAACAATGGCTTGATGGTCATGGGACCAATGAAAAGGGGCCATTGCCGCTGGCGCGGAAACTCCTGGAGAGGAGATTCGAGACTTGATTGTTACGTTACAGAAATATCTTGCGTGATCTTATTCTTGTTATATATTGCCTCTCAATAAAATGGGAGGATGCGCATGTATACCCAGGCGCTGAACACGGCCGAGACCGATGATCGCGGCCTCGAGGATGCGGCCAAGGCTGCGCAGTTCCAGACGCGCATCGATGCCGAGGAGCGCATCGAGCCGAACGACTGGATGCCTGCGGCTTATCGCAAGACGCTGACCCGCCAGATCTCCCAGCACGCTCATTCCGAAATCGTCGGCATGCTGCCCGAAGGCAACTGGATCACGCGCGCGCCGTCCTTGCGCCGCAAGGCCGCGCTGCTCGCCAAGGTGCAGGACGAGTGCGGCCACGGGCTTTACCTCTATGCCGCGGCCGAGACGCTCGGCACTTCGCGCGAAGAGCTGGTCGACGCCATGCTCGCGGGCAAGGCAAAATATTCCTCGATCTTCAATTATCCGACGCTGACCTGGGCCGACATCGGCACCATCGGCTGGCTGGTCGATGGCGCCGCGATCATGAACCAGATACCGCTGTGCCGCTGCTCCTACGGTCCCTATGCCCGCGCGATGATCCGCGTCTGCAAGGAGGAGTCGTTCCACCAGCGCCAGGGCTACGAGATCATGCTGACGCTGTGCCGTGGCTCGGACGAGCAGAAGGCGATGGCGCAGGATGCCTTGAATAGGTGGTGGTGGCCGGTGCTGATGATGTTCGGCCCGCCCGATGCCACCAGCCAGCACAGCGACACCTCGACGAAGTGGAAGATCAAGCGCTTCTCCAATGACGAGCTGCGGCAGAAGTTCGTCGACGCCACCGTGCCGCAGGCGCAATATCTCGGCCTGACCATTCCCGATCCCGGCATGATTCAGGACGCCGACGGGCACTGGCGCTACAGCGAGATCGACTGGACCGAGTTCAAGCAGGTGCTCGCCGGCAACGGCCCATGCAACCGGGATCGCATCGCGGCACGCCGCAAGGCGCACGATGAGGGCGCCTGGGTGCGCGAGGCGGCAGCTAGCAATGCCGCAAAGCGCGCGCAGCGTCGAACTGCACAAGCGGCAGAGTAGGGAGATCGCGATGGCCACGCCGAACACGCCGCTGTGGGAAGTCTTCATTCGCAGCCGCAACGGGCTCGCGCACAAGCATGTCGGCTCGCTGCATGCGAGCGACGCCACGATGGCCTTGCAAGCCGCCCGCGATATCTACACGCGTCGCGGTGAGGGCCTTTCGATCTGGGTGGTGCCGTCGACGGCGATCACCGCAAGCGATCCCGCCGAGAAGGGCATGATGTTCGAGCCGGCGGAATCAAAGATCTACCGCCACCCGACGTTTTACGAGGTGCCTGAGGAAGTAGGACACATGTGATGGCGAACATCGAGGTCTCCGAAACACCGCTGGTGCTCTACGCATTACGCCGCGCCGACGACGCGCTGATCCTCGGCCACCGCCTGTCGGAATGGTGCGGGCATGCGCCGATGATGGAAGAGGACATGGCGCTCTCCAACATCGCGCTCGACCTCATCGGCCAGGCCCGCGAGCTCTACACCTACGCAGCCAAAGCCGAAGGCAAGGACAACGACGAAGACAAGCTCGCCTACCTTCGCGATGTCAGGCAGTATCGCAATCTGCTGCTCCTCGAGCAGCCGAACGGCGACTTTGCCCAGACGCTGGTGCGGCAGTTCTTCTATTCCGCCTTCGCCGATCTCTACTGGCGCGCCATGATGACCTCGCGCGATACGACGCTCGCTGCGATTGCCGCGAAGTCGGAGAAGGAGAGTGCCTATCATTTGCGGCATTCCTCGGAGTGGATGATCCGGCTCGGCGACGGCACCGACGAGAGCCATGCCCGCGCGCAGGCTGCGATCGATCATCTCTGGGCTTTCACCGGCGAGATGTTTGCCGTCGACGACGGCGAGCACGCCTTGATCCATGCCGGTATCGCCGTAGACCCAGGCACCTTGCGGGGTCGTTGGCTGACGACACTTTCGGATGTGATCGGCGAAGCAACGCTCAAGCTGCCGCAGAACGACTGGATGCAGCAGGGCGGCCGCGTGGGCCGGCACAGCGAGCATCTCGGCCATCTCCTCTCAGAGCTGCAATCGATACAGCGTACCTTCCCGGGGCAGACATGGTGACGGTGCTGGAGCCCCATAGCGACCTGCGCCGACGGGCCTGGGATGCCGCGGCGAGCGTGGTCGATCCCGAAATCCCGGTTTTGACCATCGCCGATCTCGGCGTGCTTCGTGATGTCGTCCTCGACGGCGATCAGGTCGAGGTCGCGATCACCCCGACCTATTCGGGCTGTCCGGCCATGAACATGATCGCGCTGGAAATCGAGGTCGCGCTGGAGCGCGCCGGTTTCCGCAGTCCAAAGGTCCGCACCGTGCTGTCGCCGGCCTGGACCACCGACTGGATGAGCGAAGAGGGCCGCCGGAAGCTTCATGCCTACGGCATCGCACCGCCGCAGGCCTCGAATTCACGCCGCGCGCTGTTCGGCGAGCAAGCCGTTGTGTGCCCGCAATGCGGCTCGGCGAATACCGAGCTGCTGTCCGAATTCGGCTCCACCTCCTGCAAGGCACTCTGGCGCTGCAGGGCGTGCCGCGAACCCTTCGATTATTTCAAGTGTCATTGACCATGTCAGCAGTCGCACCACGCTTTCATCGCCTGGCCGTCAACGACCTCCGCCGCGAGGCGTCGGACGCCATATCGCTGACATTCGCCATCCCGACGGAGCTTGCGACCGACTACGCTTTCACGCCCGGTCAATACCTCACACTCCGCACCATGCTGGATGGCGAGGAAGTGCGCCGCTCCTATTCGATCTGCTCCGGCCCCGACGACGGCGAGATACGGATCGCCGTCAAGAAGGTTGATGGAGGCGCGTTTTCGAGCTGGGCAGCGGACGATTTGAAGTGTGGCGACGCGCTGGACGTGATGACGCCCACGGGACGCTTCGGCGTGATCCCGCCGGCCGGCGGCGGCCGCATCCATGTCGGCTTTGCCGCTGGGTCCGGCATCACGCCGATCCTGTCGATCGTCAAGGGCGTCCTCGCGCGCGAAGCCGACAGCCGCTTCTTCCTGTTCTACGGCAATCGCACGACCGACAACATCATGTTCCTCGAGGCGCTCGAAGAGCTCAAGGATCGCTTCATCGACCGCCTCTCGATCTTCCACGTCATCTCGGGCGAGGAACAGGACATTCCGATCCTGCACGGCCGGCTCGACGGCGACAAGGTGAGGGTGCTGCTGCGCTCGCTGGTACCGGCGGAAAGCGTCGATCACGTCTTCATCTGCGGTCCGTCCGGCATGAGCGAGGACATCGAGGCGACCTGTCGCGATCTCGGCATCGCGGAGGAGCGTATCCATGTCGAGCGGTTTGTCTCGGAGTTCGGTGGCAAGCCGCGGCCGAAGAAGATCGTTGCGCCGGACGCGCCGCCGAAAGCGATCGCGTCGCTGATCATCGACGGCAAGCGCCGCGACGTGCCGGTGGCAGAGGACGAGGCGATCCTCGATGCCGCGCTACGCGCCGGTGTCGATCTGCCCTTCGCCTGTAAGGGCGGCATGTGCTCGACCTGCCGTGCCAAACTGGTGGAGGGCGAGGCGCCGATGGACATCAACTACTCGCTGGAACCCTGGGAGCTGAAGGCCGGCTTTGTCCTGACCTGTCAGGCCAAGCCATCGTCGGAGCGGGTCGTGGTCGACTACGACCACGTTTGACAGTTTTAGCCAGGCAGCAGAACATCGTGTCCAAACAATCGGACGGGAGAAGCGCGTGAACGTCAAAGCCGCCTTGTCGCCCGAGGATATTGCCCGCGCCTGCGCCGATGCGATGTGGGCGGAGGACGATGCCTCCAAAGGACTCGGCATGGAGATCGTCGAGATCGGCCCGGGGTTCGCGACGCTGGCGATGAATGTGCGGCCGGATATGGTCAACGGTCAGCGCATCGTCCATGGCGGCTTCATCTTCACGCTGGCCGATTCCGCCTTCGCTTTCGCGTGCAACTCGCACAACGACCGCGTCGTGGCGGCGCAGGGCCAGATCACCTTCATCAAGCCAGGCAAGCTCGGCGATCGCCTCGTCGCAAAGGCCCGCGAGGTCACGCGTGGCGGCCGCTCCGGCATCTATGACGTGCGCGTCACCGCCGGCGATACAGTCATCGCCGAATTCCGCGGGCATTCGCGGGTCATGCCCGGAAACTGGCTGCCGGCGCAGGATCAATAAAGAAAAGCAATGATACGGGGAAACGAGGATGGCTCTGACGAGGCTCAAGGAAGGTGGCAACACCTATAAGGCCGAGCTGGATGCGCACGAGCGTGCATCGCGCGACGAGATCATGGCACTCCAGGTGCAGCGGCTGGCCTGGTCGCTGAAGCACGCTTACGACAACGTCGCGCACTATCGCAAGGCCTTCGACGCGGCCGGCGTGCACCCGTCCGACTTTCGCGAGCTCTCGGAGCTTGCGAAATTTCCGTTCACCGTAAAAACGGACCTGCGCGACAATTATCCCTTCAACATGTTTGCCGTGCCCCGTGAGAAACTGGTGCGCGTGCATGCGTCCTCCGGCACGACGGGCAAGCCGATCGTGGTGGGCTATACGCAACGCGACATCGACACCTGGTCGGACGTGATGGCACGCTCGATCCGCGCCGCGGGCGGCCGCACCGGCATGATCATCCACAATGCTTATGGCTACGGTCTTTTCACAGGCGGGCTTGGCGTGCACTACGGCGCCGAAAAACTCGGCTGCACTGTGGTGCCGATCTCCGGGGGCATGACCGAGCGGCAGGTGCAGCTCATCAACGATTTTCGGCCCGACATCATTACGGTGACGCCGAGCTATATGCTGGCGATCCTCGACGAGTTCAAGCGTCAGAAGCTCGATCCGCGCCAATGCTCGCTCAAGGTCGGCATCTTCGGCGCGGAGCCGTGGACCAATGCGATGCGCGGCGAGATCGAAGATGCCTTCGACATGGATGCGACCGACATCTACGGTCTCTCCGAGGTGATCGGCCCCGGCGTCGCGCAGGAATGCATCGAGACCAAGGACGGCCTGCATATCTGGGAGGATCATTTCTATCCCGAAGTGATCGATCCCGACACCGGTGCGGTGCTGCCCGACGGGGAGAAGGGCGAACTGGTGTTTACATCGCTCACCAAGGAAGCCTTTCCGGTGATCCGCTATCGCACCCGCGACCTGACGCGGCTTCTGCCGGGCACGGCGCGGCCGGGCATGCGGCGGATGGAGAAGGTCACGGGGCGCTCGGACGACATGATCATCCTGCGCGGCGTCAACCTGTTCCCGACCCAGATCGAGGAGGTTCTGCTCGCCACCGACTGGTGCGGCGGGCATTTCATTCTGGAATTGACTCGGGAAGGACGCATGGACGAGTTGACCATCATTGCCGAGGCGCGGCCGGAGAGTTGGGATGGCCGGGGTCTCCTCGACCATGCCGATCGGATCTCAACCCATATCAAGAACACGATCGGGATCAGTTCCAACGTGCGGGTGGTTGCGCCTGCGACGCTGGAACGCTCGCTCGGCAAGGCGAAGCGGCTCTACGACAAGCGGCCGAAGGATTGAGTTGACGGGATTGACTTGACGGATTGACTTGACCGCCCCCAAAGGCGACAAGGCCCGCGAGAAATCGCGGATCTTTTCCATGTCGTCAGCCGATCCCAAAGCCGTCGAGGCGCGCTGCGTCCGCCTCAATGCCAAGGCCGAGAACGCCGCTGGGATTGCACCTCGCGTCGAGCCTCATACGCTCGCGCGCGGTCCGAACGATCTCCTGATCGAGGTCAAGGCCGCCGCCGTCAATCCGTCCGACGTCAAGGCCGCGACTGGGCTAATGGCCTATGCCATCTTCCCGCGCACGCCGGGGCGCGATTACGCCGGAGTGGTGATCGACGGGCCGGCCGGTACGATGGGCCGCGAGGTGTTCGGCTCCTCCGGCGATCTCGGCATCCGCCGCGACGGCACTCACGCCAGCCATCTCGTCGTTGAATCCGACGCGGTGGTGGAGAAGCCGAAGACCGTGTCCTGGGAGGAGGCCGCCGGCATCGGCGTGCCCTTTGTCACCGCCATGGAGGGTTTTCGCCGCGCCGGTATTCCAAAGCCCGGGGAAACGGTGCTGGTGTTCGGCGTCAACGGCAAGGTCGGTCAGGCGGCGGTGCAGATCGCGACCTGGCAGGGCGCGCGTATCATCGGCGTGGTGCGCAAGGCGGAACCTTATGAGGGCCACACCAATGCATCCATCGAGGTGATCGACGCTTCCGCGACCGACGTCGCCACACGCGTGCGCGAGTTGACCGATGGCAAAGGCGCCGACATCGTCTTCAACACGGTCGGCGATCCCTATTTCCAGGCGGCGCACAAGTCGCTCGCGCTTCGCGGCCGCCAGATCCTGATCGCCGCCATCGACCGCATCGTGCAGTTCAACATTCTCGAATTCTACCGCGGGCAACACACCTATGTCGGCATCGACACGCTCGGCCTGTCGTCGATCGCGACAGGCGCTGTGCTGCGTGACCTCGGCCCGGGCTTCGCGAGCGGGCACCTGAAACCGTTTCCGATCAAGGCGAACGCCGTCTATCCGCTCGAACGCGCGAAGGAGGCCTATGTCGCCGTTGCAGGCTCCTCGCGGGATCGCGTGATCCTGAAACCTTGATCATGGATTCGTCTCCCCAACTCATCATCCTCGCCGGCCTCGTCGTCGGCCTGGTCTACGGCGCTGTCGGCCTGCTCAGCGGCTTCTGCCTGATGAGCAGCATGCGCGGCTGGTTGTCGGAGGGGGATGGGCGGTTGGTCCGAACCTATGCGCTGGCGATCGCGGTTGCGACCACAGCGAGCCAGTTCCTCGCCGGCACCGGCATGGTCAATCTCGGCAAGTCGATTTACCTGCAACAGTCCTTCTCGACGCCGGTGCTGTTTCTCGGCGGACTTCTGTTCGGATACGGCATGGTACTGTCCAACGGCTGCGGTTCGCGCGCGCTGGTGCTGCTCGGTCGTGGCAATCTCCGCTCCTTCGTCGTGGTGGTCGTGCTCGCCATCGCCGCGCAGATGACGCTCAAGGGCCTGATCGCGCCGGCGCGCATCGCCGTGGTCCAGGCCTCGCAAACCACGGTCAACGTGAATTCGCTGCCGTCATTGTTCGCCATGTTCGGTCCGGCTGAAGCGCTTTCGCGCGCAATGGCTGCTGCTGTCGTTGTCGTCACGCTGATCCTGTTTGCTTTCGCGCACCCAGCGTTCCGACGTTCGCCCGGCCAGATTGCAGCCGGTGTCGTCGTCGGTCTCCTCGTCGCCGGCGGCTGGTTCGTCACCGGCTATCTCGGCGCGGATGATTTCAACCCCGTCCCCGTGACCTCGCTTACCTTCGTCGCGCCGATCGCGGACAGCCTGCAATATGCCATGCTCTCGACGGGCCTGACGCTGAATTTCGGCATCGCGACGGTTGCAGGTGTCTTCGCCGGCAGTCTGGTCACCGCGCTTGCGACGGGCCGTTTCCATCTCGAAGGCTATTCCTCGCCACGCCATATGCTGCGATCGGCGGCTGGCGCCGCACTGATGGGCATCGGCGGCGTGATGGCGTTCGGCTGTTCGATCGGCCAAGGGCTCACCGGCGTGTCGACGCTCGCGCTCGGCTCATTCGTCGCCGTCGCCGGCATCCTGCTCGGCACGACGGCGGGATTGCGCGGGATGCTGCGCGTTCAGCCCTTCGCGGTAGCCTGACCACGCAGCAGGCGATCGCCGAGCGTTGCGAGCCCGATGCCGGTGATGATCAGCGCGGCCGCTATCACCAGACTCATGTCGATCGGCTCGCCCAGCAGGATCGCGGCGCTGGCGATGCCGACGAGCGGCGTTGCGGTGGTGCCGAGCGAGGTCGTCAGGGCCGAGATGCTCTTATTCACCATCGACATCGCCCAATAGGCGAGCACCGTCCCGATCAGCCCGGAATACAGGAACAGCAAAACGAGTCTCCACGACCACTCCACATGCGGCAGGCCATCCGCGATGGTCGCGCTCACCGATAGCACGATGGTTGCCACGAGCACTTGCCAGATCAGAAGCTGGAGCGGCGAGGCAATCCAGCGATGGGCGCGGATATAGATAATGTTCGCGGCCCATGAGATCGCGGCCAGGATCACCATGCCGGCGCCGAGCACGACATTGGTGTTGGTCCAGTCGATCGAGGCCGGGTTCAGGATGACGATCAGGCCGATCAGGCCCAGCAGCGCGCCGGCGAGCTTCGGCGCCGTCAAAGTGTCCTTCCCGAGCAGCGGCGCGGCGATCGCGACCCAGAGTGGCGTGGTGTAGCCGAGCACAACGGCCTTGCTCGCGGGTAGGAAGCGCACACCGGCCGCAACCAGGACCGAGAACACGGTCATGTGCAGCAGTGCAACGCTCAGGACCACCGGGATGTCGCGACGCTCCGGAATCATCAGATTGTTGCTGAGCCCGAGAATCACGAACAATCCAGCCAGCGCGATCCAACTCCGGATCGCTGAAGCCCACAGTGGTGGAAGGAATTGGACGAGTTGCTTCGTCACCGACCAGTTTATGCCCCAAGCCAGCACGACGATGAGAAACAGGCCAACGGCTGCGCGGGGGGATAGGGAGTTCATTTCGGAGGTCCTTGAAGCAGTCCAGTCCAGCGGATAGCATCTCGTCTGGCACCTGAAACAGTGCCAGATCGGAAAGGAATAGGGTGCCAGTTCCGGACAGCATGATCTCCGCCCTGATCGACCTGAACCGGGCCGACGACGAGGGGCTGGTGGCTCAACTGACGAGCCAGCTCCGAAGCTTGATCGCGACCGGGCGTCTCGTCAAAGGCCGCACGCTGCCGTCGAGCCGTGGGCTTGCGAGCGATCTCGGCGTCTCGCGCAACACCGTCAGCTATGCGTTCGAGCAACTCGCCGCCGAGGGATATCTCGAAGCCTCGCACGGCCGCCGTCCGATGGTTGCGGTCGACGGCGGCGAGCGCGTCACAGAGGCTGGCGCCGTCGCATCTCGCATACGCCCTGGCAAGCCGCGGCTTTCGCCCTGGGCGTCGAGCCTCACGCAGACCGACTGGCCGATGTCTTATCAGGCGCGACCGAGACCCTTGCGTCCCGGACATGGCGATTTCAGGGAGTTTCCCAACGAGGTCTGGGCGCGCTGCCTGCGCCGCAGCGCTGTGCGCGCGGCGAGGCGCGAGCTCGGACCGGTCAATCGGCCGCGCCTGCGCGAGGCACTGGCGCATTATCTTGCGACCAGCAGGGGCGTGCGCGCGACGGCGGATCAGATCCTGATTCTGCCGAGCGCGCAGGCTGCGCTGACTTTGATCGCGGCCGCCGTCATCACCCCCGGCGACGATGTCTGGGTCGAGGATCCCGGCTATCCCGGCGCCGCGGCCGCCTTCCGCGCATCCGGTGCGCGCGTGATCGGGATGAGTTTGGACGAGCAGGGCATGCAGCGGATTCGTGGCTTGGCGGCCCCGACCTTGATCTTCATGACGCCGTCGCATCAGCACCCGACCGGCCGCCTGATGTCGCTCTCGCGCCGCAGGGAGTTTCTTGGCCTGAGCAGGCCCGGCAAGACCTGGATCGTGGAGGACGATTACGACGGCGAATTCCACTATGATAGCCGGCCGGTGCCGGCCTTGCAGGGACTCGATGCCCACGGCCGCGTGTTCTATGTCGGCACGTTCTCCAAGGTCATGACCTCGGATATCCGGCTTGGCTACCTCGTCGTACCGCCGGCCATGGTCGGTACTCTCGAGATCGTACAGCGGCACATCGGACTGATCGCCGCGAGCCACATCCAGGAGGCGCTGGCCGAGTTCATTGCCGACGGGCATTTCCTGGCGCATCTGCGCCGGGTGCGCCGGATCTATCACGCCCGCCGCGATCACCTCGTGGAGGGATTGGAGCGCCATTTGGGCGATGTGCTCTCTGCCGAAGTGCCCCCCGGTGGCATTCAGCTCGTCGCGCGTCTCAAGCGCGGTCGCGCTGATCAGGTGGCGGTCAAGCGGCTGGTCGAAGCGGGCGTTGAAACGCGTGCCCTGTCCGGCTTGGCACTGGGCAGGCCGCGCGACCACGGCCTGCTGCTCGGCTTCGCGGCCTGGCGCGAGAGCGAGATCACCGCGGCGGTGCGAACAATGGCGTCGTGCTTCTAGCGCAGTCGCGCTAATCCTCGGCCTTGGTCACGATGCGGATTTCCGACGTCAGCGTCCGGTGCACCGGGCACTTGTCGGCGATCTCCATCAATTTCTTGCGCTGCTCGGAATCGAGCGCGCCGTCCATCGCGATGTCGCGCTCGATCTGGTCGAGCATGCCATCGCGCGTCTCGCATTCCGCGCAGTCTTTTGCATAGATCTTGGAATGCTTCAGTGAGACGGTGACACGATCGAGCGGCAACGACTTGCGGTTGGCATAGAGGCGCATGGTCATCGAGGTACAGGCCCCGAGGCCAGCGAGCAGGAGATCGTAAGGACCAGGGCCGGCATCCTCGCCGCCGGCGGCGACCGGCTCGTCCGCGACGAGCTGATGCGGACCGACGGAGATGGTCTGGTTGAACTTGCTCTTGCGGGTCTCCTGCACCACGACCCGGCGCGGCGCCTCGGGGAGATCCATCGCCTTCGCAGGTTTGGCCGCGTCGATGTACCGGCTCGCCCAGGCCGCGATCACGTCGGCTGCATAGAGCGCGTCGGCCGGCTTGGTCAGGAGATGATCGGCATGGTCGAGCGAGACGAAGCTCTTGGGATGCCTGGCGGAGACGAAGAGCTTCGTCGCATTGTCGATACCGACGGTATCGTCGACCGGAGAATGCATCACCAACAGCGCCTTATGCAGGCCGGCGACGTCTTTCATCAGCTCGTGCTCGGCGACGTCGTCGAGGAATTCGCGCTTGATCCGGAACGGGCGTCCCGCAAGCGAGACTTCGACCTCACCTTGCGTGCGAATGTCGCCGAGATGCTCTTTGAAAAGGCCGGTGACGTGGGCGGGATCGGATGGTGCCGCAATGGTCACAACCGCCTTGGCTTCCGGGATTCGTCCTGCTGCCGCAAGGATCGCGGCGCCGCCGAGGCTGTGACCGATCAGAATCGACGGCGCCTTGCGGACGCTACGCAGATGATCGGCGGCGCGCACGAGATCGGCAACGTTGGAGGAAAACGTCGAATTGGCAAAATCCCCCTCGCTGGAGCCGAGCCCGGTGAAGTCGAAGCGCAGCACCGCGATGCCCTTGGCGGCCAGCGCGACCGAGATGCGTTTGGCGGCCAGCGTGTCCTTGCCGCAGGTGAAGCAATGCGCGAACAGCGCGAAGGCCCCGGGCTCGCCGTCGGGTAGCTCCAGCGCGGCCGAAAGCTGATGGCCGCCTTCGCCGGTGAATTGAAAGCGCTCTGTCGGCATGGGTTTCCCCCGTTCCTTGCTGAACCTAGTCGCCCGAATAGCGTTGCTCTGCCCAGGGATCGCCGCGGTTATGGTAGCCACGGACTTCCCAGAAGCCCGGCGCGTCCTCGGTCAGGAATTCGATCGACTGAACCCATTTGGCGCTCTTCCAGAAATACAGATGCGGCACGACCAGCCGTACCGGGCCGCCATGTTCGGCCGACAATGGCTCACCGGACCAGCTATGGGCGAGCAATGCGTCCTCGGCGGCAAAGTCGTCCAGCGCGAGGTTGGTGGTGTAGCCATCATGGGAATGCAACACGACGAAGCGCGCGTCCGGGTGCGGCTGGCAGGCCGCGAGCAGCTCGCGCGTGGCGAGCCCCTCCCACTCATTGTCGTAGCGCGACCAGGTGGTGACGCAGTGGATGTCGGAGATGAACTGCGCCTGCTTCTGGGCGGCGAACTCGGCAAAGGTCCAGAACACGGGGTTCTCGATCGCGCCGTAGACGTCGAGCCGCCAGTGCTCGCGCGAAATCGGCGGTACGACTCCGAGATCGAGCACCGGCCAGTCCTTTGTCAGATGCTGACCGGGCGGCAGGCGCTGATCTTCCGGGCGCGTGATCTTGCCTGTCAAAAAGCGGCCCTCGCGCGCCCATTTTTCCTTGGTGCGCGTCAGCTTGCTGTCGGGCGGCTCGTTGTCTTCGGCCATCGGCTACTCGTGGCGGTGCAAGTCCGGCCTCTCCGTATCACTGTTTGGAGAGGTCTACATTGCCTTTCCAAGCAAAAATGGCAACTGGCGGGGGCCTCTGACGGTTCCTTGGGACCAGGTCACCGTGCCTGCCGGATCGAGGGCGAAGTCCGGAATGCGCTTCAGCCATTCCTCCAGCGCAACCTGCATCTCCATGCGCGCAAGGTTCGAGCCGACGCAGCGGTGGATGCCGAGGCCGAAGGCGGCGTGGCGGTTCTCGCGGCGGTCAATTACGACCTTGTCAGCATCCGGAAACATTTTCGGATCCCGGTTGGCGGCCGGGAAGGACAGCAGCACCATGTTGCCTGCCTTAACCGGGCAGCCCGAAATCGTGGTCTCCTTGACCACTTCGCGCGCCATCGTCACCGGCGAATAGGCGCGCAGCAGCTCCTCCACCGCGGTCGGGATCAGCTCGGGCTCGGCAACCAGGCGCTCGCGGTCGGCGGGCGTCCGGGCAAGGTGCCAGAGCGAGGAGCCGATCGCGCTCCAGGTAGTGTCGATGCCGGCGATCAGGAGCAGGCGCAGCGAGCCCAGCACATGCGAATCCTCGAGCGGATTGCCGTCCTTGTCCCTGGCATTCATCAGGTAGGAGATGAGGTCGTCGGTTGGCTTGTTCTTGCGCGCTTCGATATGGGCGCTGAAATAGGCGCTCATCTCGTGCACCGCCTGGAGCAACGTGTTTTCGTCCTTGATGCCAAGTTCCAGGATCATGTGGATCCATCGGATGAAGAGATCGCTGTCCGTCTCGGGGATGCCGAGCATGTGTGCGATCGCGCGAACCGGAATGTGCTTGGTGTAGCGCTCTGCCGCGTCCAGTCGGCCTTCGGTGATGAAACCGTCGATCAACTCGTTGCAGATCGCGCGCACCCGCGGCTCCAGCTTCTTCATCGCGTCCGGCGTGAACGGCGGCAGCAGCAATTGCTTGGCTGGCTTGTGCACCGGCGGATCGGACGTGATCGGCGGGGCGGAGTTTCTGCTGGTGATCTCCGGGCGAACGTCGCGGACGATGATGCGACGTGAGGAGAAATGCTCGCTGTCGTTGGCGATCTCGCGCACTGCCTCATAGGTCGTCGGCATGTAGCAGCCGAGGAAGCGTTCGGTATGCACGACCGGGCTTGCGGCGCGCAGCTCGTCCCAAATCGGGAAGGGATCTTCCGTCCATTGCGGATCGGTGTGGTCGAAATCATGGACCCAGTCGGTCACGGGCGGATGGGCGGTGGGCTGGCTGATGTCGGACATCTCGAAATCCCTCGAAATCCCTTGGGGGCTCGTGGTCGCGGAAGGCACGCGGGCAGAAGCGGGCGCGCTACTCCTCGATCACGTCGATCGCGATTTCCGGGCAATTGGACTTGGCGAGCCAGGCCTTGTCTTCGAGGCCGGGCGGGACCGTGCCGTCGCCGGCTTCGTGGGCGTTGCCGTATTCGTCCAGCTCGAACAGCTCCGGCGCCAGCGCCTTGCAGCGCGCGTGCCCCTGGCATTTGTCGGGATCAACGTGAACCCTCAGTCGCTCTGTCATGGCGGCTTCCTCGATGGTGTGCACTCCGGCCCGAAGGCGGCGCGCGCTCCCATTTGAGTTTTTGTTCAAGTTATAGGCTATTACATTCGCGGCAGGCTTCCCCTGTCAAGCGCAAACTTATAGGCTCTGCGCAACATGCGTTCACAACTTGCCCGCAAGCCCGAGAATACCTACCACCACGGCGATCTCCGCGACGCCTTGATCAAGGCCGCGCTGCGCGAAGCCGAGCAGGGCGGGACGGAGGCGATCAGCATCAAGGCGCTGGCAAAGCAGCTGGGTGTTTCGCAGCCGGCGCCCTACCGGCATTTCGCCGATCGCGAGGCGCTGCTTGCGGCGGTGACGGCGGAGGCGTTCCGGCAGCTCAACGGGATATTGCGGGCGGCGATGGCAAAGCCGTCGAAGCGGTCGAAGCTGTCGCTGCTGGCGCAGGCGACGCTGGATTTCGGCTTACGCCGCAATGGCATCTACCGCTTGATGTTCGCCTCGCGCACGGTGTCGTGTGCGGCGAAAGGCAGCGAGCTGCACGAAGCGACCCGCGAAACCTTTGCGCTCGTGGTCGACGCATTGGAAGCCCCGGCCGTTGATTATCTGCGCGAGCGGCAGGCGCTCAAGATCTGGGCGGCGGTGCACGGCGTGGTGATGCTGGCTGAGCAGGGACTGTTCACCGGCGAGGCGGCCCATGCCACGCGCGAAGACCTGGTCGAGGATTTTGTCAGTGAAACCAAGGCCGCGCTTGCGGCGGCGATCAAAGGCGCGCGGCGCCGGAAACAGGCTGGCGCTTAAGCCCTCGCCGCCAACAGCTTCATCAGCTTCTCGACGGCGCTGTCGGGCGTGGTCACGACAGGGCGGCCGGTGGCTTCTGCCACGAGAGGCGCGGTTGCCGCGATGCTGAACTGCGCGAGCGCGACGACGTCGCAATCGCGCAAATCGCGTGCGGCTTCCACGATCAGCCGGTCATGCGTAGCGCGGTCGCCACGGTCGAGCGCGGCCAGCGCGCCTTCGGCGAGTTTCGGCACGATCTGGACGGAGGCCGGAAATTCCGGCGGCATCGAAGCCAGCGTCGGCGGGAAGGTCGAGAGCAGGCCGATCCGCCGGCCCATCGTCATCGCGCGCTCGATCATGGCTTCGTTCGGCTTGAGCACCGGCATCGGCGCATGTGCGCGCGCAACCGCCTCGATGCAGGAACCGAAGGCCGAGCAGGTGAACAGGATCGCGTCCGCGCCTGTCGCCGCGGCGTAGTGGCCGAGCGCAAGAAAGCGTTCGGTCATGGCATCGTTGAGCTTGCCGTCACGCGCCAGATCCGACGACAGGCTGTCGTCGAGCAGGTTCATCAGCCGCGCTTCCGGCCACACCTTCGCGAACGCAGCTTCGATCGGGGCGATGGAATGCTTGAGGGCGTGGATCAGCGCGATGCGAGGAGACTTCGTCATTGAACGTTACCTGATGGAAGGTCGCGAGCCCCGGACGCAACGCGTCCGGGACACGCAAAACGTTTACTTAAACGGCACCGCGTACATCAAGCCGCCTTTGCTCCAGAGACCGTTGAGGCCGCGCTCGAGCTTGAGCGGGCTCGCCTTGCCGACATTGCGCTCGTAGATCTCGCCGTAATTGCCGGTGGCCTTGATGGCCGTGACCAGCCATTTGTTGTCGAGCCCGAGCCGCGAGCCGAGATCGCCGGAGGCACCGAGCAGGCGTTGGATCGCGGGCGTCTGCGACTTCGCCATCTCATCGACATTGCCCTGTGTGACGCCGAGCTCTTCGGCCTCGATCAAGCCGTAGTGCAGCCAGGTGATGATGTCGCTCCAGACCTCGTCGCCATTGCGGGTGAAGGGGCCGAGCGGCTCCTTGCTGATGGTCTGCGGCAGCACGACGTAGTCGGCCGCGTTCGGCGCCGCGGTCGTCACGGCGCCAGCAAGCGCGGAAGCGTCCTGGGTCATGGCATCGCAGCGGCCGCCGAAGAAGGTCTGGTACATGGTGTCGACGCGGTCGAACACCAACGGCTTCCAATCGATGCCGTTGGCGCGGCCGTAATCGCCGAGCGTGACCTCATGCGTGGTACCCTGCGCGACGCAGACGGTGGCGCCCTTGAGGTCCTTGATCTCCTTCACGCCGAGGTCTTTCTTCACGACAAAGCCCTGACCGTCGTAGAAGTTGATTGGACCTTGCCGCAGGCCCAGCGTGACACCGCGCAGATAGGTCTGCGTCGAGTTGCGGTAGAGCACGTCGATCTCGCCGGACTGGAGCGCGGTGAAGCGGTTCTGCGCGGTCAGCGAGACGTAACGCACCTTGATGGCATCGCCGAGCACGCCGGCGGCGAGCGCGCGGCAATAATCGACGTCGAGACCCTTGTAGTTGCCTTGCGAATCCGGTGCGGAGAAGCCGGCGAAACCGGCGCTGACGCCGCATATCAGCGTGCCGCGGCTCTTCACCGTGTCGAGCGTTGCCGCCGACGCCACCACCGTCGACGCCGCGAGCACGCCGGCTATGATAACCACTTTCCTCATCATGCTTTTCTCCCCTCAGTGATTGACACGACGCAATACGCTGTCGACGGCCGTGCCGAGCTTGTCGACGATCAGATCGATCTCCTCCGCGGAGGTGATATAGGGCGGCGCCAGCAGCACGTGGTCGCCACGGATGCCGTCTGCGGTGCCGCCGCCGGGATAGCAGCCGAGGCCGTTGGCGAAGGCCTCCGCCTTGATCTTCTGATTCAGCTTCAGCGCGGGATCAAACGAGGTTCGGCTGGCGCGATCGGCGACGAGCTCGATCGCCCAGAACAGGCCGCGGCCCCTGATGTCGCCGATATGGCGGTGATTGCCGAAGCGCTCGGTGAGCCGCTGCTCGAGCTGCTTGCCGCGCTGCTTGACCCGGTCGAGCAGGCCGTCCTCGCGGATCACGTCCTGCACCGCGAGCGCGGCGGCGCAAGCGAGAGGGTGCGCCAGATACGTGTGGCCGTGCAGGAAGGCGCCCGAACCTGAGCGGATTGTGTCGATGATCCTGCCGCTCGCGAGCATTGCACCGATCGGCTGGTAGCCGCCGCCGAGACCCTTGGCGATCGCCTGGATGTCGGGTGCCACGCCTTCCTGCTCCCAGGCGTGCGTGGTGCCGGTGCGGCCCATGCCGCTCATGACCTCGTCGAGAATGAGCAGCGCGCCGTGTCGGTCGCAGATCTCGCGCACCGCCCTGAAGTAGCCGTCCGGCGCCGTGACGGCACCTGCGGTGGCGCCGACGACGGGCTCTGCGAGGAACGCGGCGACGGTGTCGGGGCCAAGCCGCTGAAACTCGGCTTCGAGTTCGGCGGCGAGCCGCGCCACGAACTGCGCGTCCGATTCACCATCGTGCTTCTCGTGATAGGCGAAGGCCGGGGTCACATGGCTGAAGGCGTCGGAGAGCAGCGGCGCATAGGGCGCACGCCGCCAGGCATTGCCGCCGGCGGCCAGTGCGCCAAGCGTGTTGCCGTGATAGCTCTGGCGCCGAGCGATGAAATGCTGCCGCTGCGGCTCGCCGCGTTCGATGAAAAATTGCCGCGCGAGCTTGATGCTGGCCTCGATCGCTTCCGATCCGCCGCTGACGAAATAGGCGTAGGCGAGGCCACCGGGCTCGTGGCCGACCAGCGTCTCGGCAAGCGCCTCCGCCGGCTCCGACGAGAAGAAGGCTGTGTGGGCATAAGCGAGGGTCGAAGCCTGCTTCGTGATCGCTGCGATCACGCGTGGATGCTGGTGGCCGAGGCAAGAGACCGCCGCGCCGCCGGAGGCGTCGATCACGCGGCGTCCGTCCTCGGCAAAGAGATAGACGCCTTCGCCGCCGATTGCCTTGGGCGGCGTTTCGCGCAGCGAGCGATGCAGCACGCGGCTGGTGCGGGCGGCCATGGGTCAACCTTTCTCTGATACGTAAGTTGAAGCCGCGGCCAGCCGGGCCTCGGTATTCTCCAGGCGCTTTTTCGCGGCCGTGCCGCCGAGCGAAAACGTCACGGCGGCGAGCGATTGCGCGATCGCGATGGCGCCGGTGAGGCTCGGGAAAAAGCCGGGAGAGGAGGCCGCCTCGAACAGCAGCACGTGGTCGGCACCTTCAGCCATCGGCGCCGATGGGCTATCGGCGATCGCGATCAGGGCCGCGCCGGCGCGATAGGCGGCCTGCGCGACCCGGACGCTCGCGTGGGTGTAGGGCATGAAGCCGATGACGATGACGGCCTCGCCGGGCCGGAACGCGCCCATATCGAGATCGTCGGGGCCGGACGCGCCGACGAGCTGCACCTGTTCGGGACGAAACAGCCGGAGCTCGTAGTTCAGCAATTCCGCGACGCTGCGGCAGCTTCGGTAGCCGGTGATCCAGATCCGCTTGGCGTGGTGGAGTGCGCGCGCCGCCTCCGCGATCGGCCGGGCCGGGATGCGCGGAAGGCCGGCGGCCTCGGCCTCCAGCTTGTCGGTGATGAGCGCGACATCGGCGTTCGGGCCGTGGCGGCGGCCCTTGGCGCGGCCGGAGAAAGGCGCTAGCTGCGAGGGCCGCCGCGCCTCCGTCAACGCCGCGCGCAATTCATCCCAACCCGAATAGCCGATCGCCTTGGCAAGCCGCGTGAACGCGGCGGGATCGGCGCCGGCAACCGCTGCGAGATCGCGCATCGAACGCGTGGTGGCGTCGTAATCGTTGGCTGCAACGAAACGCCCGACCTCCTGCAACCGCATCGGAAGCGATGGCAATGCAATGCGCAGTTCGCTCAGTGGCGAGGATTTCGCAGGCTCGGCCATGAAACATTTGTTGCACGAAGCTGAGTTTGGTGCAACAGTTGACGTGCGCTGCCGGAAATCGCCGTCTTGAGAAGGATTTTTGTGCTGTGACGTCAGACGGTCCGAGACCGCCGCCGCGCCGTCGCTTCTTCGGCGCCTTCGGGCAGCGCGAGCTGAAAGGCCTGTTCTGGCAGGTTCTGGTGGTGGGGATCGTAGTCGCGGTCATCGTGTTCCTCTGGTCCAACACGGTCACCAATCTCTCCGTGCGCCGCATCACGACCGGTTTTGCCTTCCTCGGCCGTGAGGCCGGGATGCCCATCGCCGACAGCCTGCTCGCCTACAATCCGAGGGACTCATATCTCTGGGCCTTTGTCGTCAGCATCGCCAATACCCTGCGCGTCGCCGTGATCGGAATCGTGCTTGCAACGATCCTGGGCACGGTGATCGGCATCTCGCGGCTGTCGGCCAATTGGCTGCTGTCGCGGCTCGCCGCGGTGTATGTCGAGACGCTCCGCGACATCCCGCTGCTGCTCCAGCTCCTGTTCTGGTACGTGCTGATGCAGGCGCTCCCGGCCGCGCGCGCGGCATGGCGGCCGATTGAGGGCGTGTTCCTGTCCAATCGCGGGTTGATCCTGCCGGCGATTCCCATCGGGACGCCGCAGCTTTGGGTGCTCGGCACGGCAGTGCTCGGACTTGTCGTGTTCTATGAGATCCGGCGGCGGCTCATCGCGCAGCAAATGCGCGACGGCAAGCCGCGGCCGGCCTGGCCTTTTGCACTCGGCTTGCTCGTTGTGCTGCCTGCGGCGGTGTCCGTGCTGCTGGGCGTGGCCTGGACGATCGAATGGCCTGAGTTGCGCGGCTTCAACTTCGTCGGCGGACTGACGCTTGCGCCGGAATATTTCGCGCTGCTGATCGCGCTCGTCACCTACACCTCGGCCTTCATCGCCGAGATTGTGCGCAGCGGCATCCAGTCGGTGCCGCGCGGCCAGTGGGATGCCGCCAACGCGCTGGGACTGCGCCGCAGCTTCATGCTGCGGCAGATCATCCTGCCACAGGCGCTACGCGTCATCGTGCCGCCAATGACGAGCCAGTACCTCAACCTGACCAAGAACTCTTCGCTCGCGGTGGCGATCGGCTATCAGGACGTGGTCTCGATCGCCAACACGACATTGAACCAGACCGGGCAGGCGATCGAGGCCATTGCCTTGATCATGGCGGTGTTTCTCACCATCAGCCTCGGCATCAGCTTTTTCATGAACTGGTACAATTCGCGCATCGCGCTGGTGGAGCGCTGACCATGACGGCGATCGCCGACATTCCGGAAGCATCGCGCGCCGCCCGCCGCCCGCAGATTGGTAACCCGGTGCTGCGCTGGCTGCGCACCAATCTGTTCTCGTCGATCCCGAACGGCATCCTCTCGGTCGTGTTGCTGGCGGTGCTTGCAAAGGGCCTCTTCAGCTTCGTGCAATGGGGTATCGCCAATGCGGTCTGGGTCACCCCGGCGAACGATTCCAGCGCCTGCCGCGCGGTACGCGGCCTCGGTGCATGCTGGGCAATCATCCCCGAAAAATACCGCTTCATCCTGTTTGGCACCTATCCGTTCGACGAGCAGTGGCGGCCGGCACTGGCGGTGCTGCTGTTCATCGCCCTGTTCTATCTCTCCAGCCGCCGCGCCTTATGGCGGCGCGAACTGGCCTATCTCTGGATCGGAGCGCTCGCGCTGATCAGTATGCTGATGTGGGGTGGCATACTCGGTCTGTCGTTCGTCTCGCAGGACCGTTGGGGTGGTTTGCCGGTGACGCTGATCCTGGCGACCTTTGGTCTGGCCTTCGGCTTCCCGCTCGGCATCCTCGTCGCACTAGGCCGGCGCTCAAAACTGCCGGCGATCCGCTCGCTCAGCGTGCTCTATGTCGAGCTGATCCGCGGCGTGCCGCTGGTCAGTCTGCTGTTCATGGCGAGCGTGATGTTTCCGCTGTTCATGCCGAACGGATTCAACATCGACAAGCTCTTGCGCGCGCAGGTCGCGATCATCCTGTTCGCGGGTGCCTATCTTGCCGAAGTCATCCGCGGCGGCCTCCAGGCCGTGCCCCGCGGGCAATACGAGGCCGCCGAGGCGCTCGGCCTGTCCTACTGGCGCAAGAACCGGCTGATCGTCCTGCCGCAGGCGATCCGTCACGTCATCCCGCCGCTGGTCAACACCTTCATCGCCTTCTTCAAGGACACCAGCCTCGTTCTGATCATCGGTATCTTCGACCTGCTCACCACGGCCAAGACCGCGATCATCGATCCGGCGTGGCAGCAATTCTCCGTCGAAGTCTACATCTTCGTCGCCGTGATCTATTTTGTCTTCTGCTTCGCGATGTCGCGGTATAGCCGGAGCCTGGAGGCGACGAGCGGAAGGTGAAGGCCGCGCGTGTTCCGGACAAGGTGCGGCGCAAAGCGCTGCACCGCAGAGCCGGGACCCAGGGATACACGGGAAGTCCTGGAGACTTGGGCCCCGGCTCTGCAGCGCACCGCCGAAGAGGCGCTGCGCCGCGTGCGGGGCACGAGAGCGGGAACCTAGTTCTTCACCCGCGGATCAATCGGCGTCGTGCCACGCACGCCCAAAATATCCTCCAGCGTCTTCGCGCCGGCGATCACCTGCGCATCCGCGCGCGGAGCCCCGACGACCTGCAGGCCGACCGGAAGTCCCGATGCGGTGAAGCCGCACGGCAACGACAGCGCGGGACAGCAGGCGAGCGTGATGGCATAGACGATGCCGAGCCACTCGACGTAATTGTCGAACTTCTTGCCGGCGCATTCGGCGACATAACGGTGCTCGATCGGGAAGGGCGGCACGATCGTGGTCGGTACCAGCAGCAGATCGTAGCTCTTGAAGAACTCGATCGCACGCGCGGTCATGCCGACGCGCTGCGCCTCGGCGCGTTCGAGCTGCTCGATCGTGAGCTTGAGGCCTTCCTCGATGTTCCAGATCACCTCGGGCTTGAGCAGGTCGCGCTTGGTGCGCAGCAGCTGCGCCTTGCTGATCGCGAAGTCGAACGCGCGCAGCACGTGGAAGCACTCATGCGCATCGCGCCAATCCGGATGCGCCTCCTCGACGATGGCGCCGGCTTCGGCAAAGCGTTCCGCCGCTTTCCGCGTGAGCGCTTTGACTTCGGGATCGACCGGTGTGATGCCGAGATCCGCCGAATAGGCGATGCGCTTCGGTTTGCTGCCTGACTGCGCCGCCGAGAGAAACGACGTCAAGGGCGTCGGCAGCGACAGCGGGTCGGCGGCATAGTCGCCGCTCATGGCGTCGAGCAGCAGCGCGAGATCCTCGACGTTGCGTGCCATCGGACCGACGACGCCGAGGTTGCGATCGATGGCCGCTTTCGGCGTGTGCGCGACGCGGCCGATGCTCGGCCGCATGCCCACGACGCCGCAGAAAGCTGCCGGACTGCGCAGACTGCCGCCCATGTCGGAGCCTTGCGCGAGCCAGGCCATGCCGGTCGCGAGCGCCACCGCCGCTCCGCCTGACGAGCCGGCTGCCGATTTGGATGTATCCCAGGGATTGAGGGTTGCGCCGAAGACCTCGTTGAAGGTGTTGGCGCCCGCACCGAATTCCGGCGTGTTCGACTTGGCATAGACGACCGCGCCGTTGGCCTCGAGATTTTCGACCAGGATGTCGGACGTCGCAGGGATGTTGTCCTTGAAGATCGGCGAGCCCTGAGTGTTCAGCACACCTGCAACATCGGTCAGATCCTTGATCGGCACCGGCAGGCCTGCGAGCAATCCGCGCGCACCGGCCGGCTTCCGCATCAGCGCCTTTGCGCTATCCCGCGCGCGATCGAAGCACAGCGTCGGCAGCGCGTTGACCTTGCCATCGACTTCGGTGATGCGCTTCTGCAGCACATCCAAGAGCTCCAGCGGCGAGACGTCGCCGGAGCGCAGCTTGTCGACGACGGCGCAAGCGGATTCGCGGATCAGGTCCTGAGACAACTATTCTACTCCTGTGCTTGTTTTAGGCTCCGTCATTGCCGAGGAGCGAAGCGACGAAACAATCCAGACTTTTGCCGCAGATACATTCCTGGATCGCTTCCGCCTTCGCTAAAGCTTCGGCGGACAAGTCGCTGCGCTCGCAATGACGAGGATAAAGTTAACCCCATCCTGCGCTGATTCCGCCATCCACCGTATAGATGACCCCCGACGTATAGCCCGCGCGATCCGACGCCAGGAACGCCATGAGATCGCCGATCTCGCGCGCATGCGCAGGCCTGCCGAGCGGCAGGCTCTTCTGGAATTCCTTGTAGCGGCTCTCGTCGCCGAACTGGTGGTTTGCCCGCATCTTCAGCAGGGTGACGTGACGGTCAGTGCCAACCGGGCCGGGATTGATGCCGACCACACGGATGTTGTCGGCGAGGCTCTTGCCCCCGAGCGCGCGGGTGAAGGCCATCAGCGCGGCATTGCCGGCGCTGCCGCAGATGTAGTTGGCGTCGAATTTCTCGCCGGCGGCGCCGATGTCGTTGACGATCACGCCGCCGCCCTTCGCCTTCATCTGCGCATAGATCATACGCGTGAGGTTGATGTAGCCGAACACTTTCAATTCCCAGGCGTGCCGCCAGGTGGCCTCGTCGATCTTGTCAATGGAGCCGGCGGGAATGTCGCCGGCATTGTTGACGAGCACGTCGATGTCGGCGGCTTCCTTGGCGAGCCGCGTCAAATCCTCGCTCCTGCGCAAATCCACAATGCTCGTGGCGGCATCGATCTGGTGCGCCGAGCGCAAGCGCTCGGCCAAAGCCTTGAGCTGATCGCCATTGCGGGCGGCGAGGAGGAGATGACAGCCTTCCTCGGCAAAGGCCTCGGCGGCGGCTGCGCCGATACCCTTGGACGCGCCCGTGATCAGGACGCGCT
Organism: Bradyrhizobium sp. CW1; assembly: GCF_023100665.1. NCBI lineage: Bacteria > Pseudomonadati > Pseudomonadota > Alphaproteobacteria > Hyphomicrobiales > Nitrobacteraceae > Bradyrhizobium > Bradyrhizobium sp. CW1. The sequence goes on along the minus strand of NZ_CP064684.1, from coordinate 5,550,596 downwards.
TGCCACGCAGGTGCAGATCCATGGGAGTTACTCGCAGGAGAGGAACGGGAATACAATCAGTAGGCGGTCGGCCGCGCCATGGTCAACATTGCAGTGCAGCGTTGCACTGCCGTCGCGTTTGGTCCATTGCAGTGCGGTCAAAAAGACGGCGGCTGCCGGACCAATCAAGGACGTTCTCGATGAGCAAGAAACAATACCGGATCGCGGTCATTCCCGGCGACGGCATCGGCAAGGAAGTGATGCCCGAGGGCCTGCGCGTTCTGGAGACCGCGGCGAAGAAGCACGGCGTGTCCCTTCATTTCGATCATTTCGACTTCTCGTCGTGGGACTATTACGAGAAGCACGGCCAGATGATGCCGGACGATTGGAAGGATCAGATCGGCAAGCACGATGCGATCTATTTCGGCGCGGTCGGCTGGCCGGCCAAGATTCCGGATCACGTCTCGCTCTGGGGTTCACTGATCAAATTCCGCCGCGAGTTCGACCAATATGTGAATTTGCGCCCGGTGCGGCTGATGCCGGGCGTGCCGTCGCCGCTGGCCAACCGCAAGCCCGGCGACATTGATTTCTGGGTCGTGCGCGAGAACACCGAAGGCGAATATTCCTCCGTCGGCGGCCGCATGTTCCCGGACACCGACCGTGAATTCGTGACGCAGCAGACGGTGATGACCCGCATCGGCGTCGATCGCATCCTGAAGTTCGCATTCGAGCTCGCGCAGTCGCGGCCGAAGAAGCACCTGACCTCGGCGACCAAGTCGAACGGCATCTCCATCACCATGCCCTATTGGGACGAGCGCGTGGAGGCGATGGCGAAGAAGTATCCAAGCGTGAAGTGGGACAAGTATCACATCGACATCCTGACCGCGAACTTCGTGCTGCATCCGGATTGGTTCGACGTCGTGGTCGGCTCCAATTTGTTCGGTGACATCCTGTCGGATCTCGGCCCGGCCTGCACCGGCACCATCGGCATCGCGCCGTCCGGCAACATCAACCCCGACGGCAATTTCCCGTCGGTGTTCGAGCCGGTGCACGGCTCGGCGCCCGACATCGCGGGGCAGGGCATCGCCAATCCGATCGGCGCAATCTGGTCCGGCGCGATGATGCTCGAGCATCTCGGCGAGAAGAAAGCCGGCAAGTCGATCGTCGATGCGATCGAGCGCACGCTGGCAGAGCGCACGCTCCGCACCAAGGATCTCGGCGGCAATGCCGACACTACGGCTTGCGGCAAGGCGGTCGCGGATATGGTGGATTAGAGCGCTGCTTTCCCTCCCCCCTTGTGGGGGAGGGTGGCTTCGATGCGAAGCATCGAAGACGGGTGAGGGGTTGTCTCCGCGGAGACAGACCTCTCAATTGTGCATTTCCCTTCGCGGACAGAACCCCTCATCCGGCGCTTCGCGCCACCTTCTCCCACAAGGGGAGAAGGGAAGAGCACCGTGCTCCGCCTCACTACCCCGCGATCTTCTCGATCGCCGCCTGATCCAGCCCGAACTTCTTTCCGGCCTCCAGAATCTCCTGCCAGGTGGTCGGATCGACAGGGATGCCTTCCGCGAGCCGCTTCTTCTTCGTCGCGCGCTCGGGCTCACCCGCGATCTTCACCTTGTCGACGCCTGGGGCCGGAGGTGAGCCGGTGTGCCAGGCGACGAAGCTCTCGACTTCGCGCGCGAGATTCTCCGCGGTGCCGAGCTTGCCGGGGTCGATGATGATCGAGAGCATGCCGTTGAGGACGTTGTGCTTGCCATCGGACGGACCCTTGACCACCTGCCCGCCGGAGAGCGCGCCGCCGAGGATTTCGCAAACCAGCGCGAGCCCTGAACCCTTGTGCTCGCCGAACGGCAGGATGGCGCCGTATGGCGGGATCACGGTGTAGCGCGGGTTGGTGGTCGGCTTGCCCTCATTGTCGATGATCGTGCCGGGCTCCAGCTCGACGCCCTTGTTGTGGGCGACGCGGGTCTTGCCCTGCGCGATCCTGCTGGTGGCGAAGTCGAGCACGATGGGGTCCTTGCCCGCGCGCGGGATGCCGACGCAGAACGGGTTGGTGCCGTGGCGCGCATCGCTGCCGCCCCAGGGCGCCACGATGGGACGCGAGATCACGTTGACGAAGTGGATCGAGACCAGCCCATGGTCGATGCACTGCTCGGCCCAGTGGCCGATGCGGCCGATATGGTGCGAGTTTGAGAGGCCGACGAGACACACGCCGTTGCGCTTGGCGCGCTCGGCTGCCAGCTCCATCGCTTCATGGCCGATCACTTGGCCGTAGCCGGTGAGCCCGTCGAGGGTGAGAAGCGGACCGGTGTCGAGCACGACCTTGACGTGCTGGTTCACGGCGAGGCCGCCCGTGGTGACGCTCTGGACATAGCGCGGGATCATGCCGACGCCGTGCGAATCGTGTCCCTTGAGGTTGGCCTCGACCAGATTGGTGGACACGAGCTCGGCCTCGCGGTCCGTAGACCCGCCGGCCTTGACGATGGCGCTGATAGCTTCGATGAGCGGCTGTGCCTTGATGGTGCGGTAATCGGCCATTGTTGTTGCTCTTATTCCTTCACGATCCGGCGGCAGTGCTCCCATGCCGCGCCAATCAGGTTCTCGCTCGCCTCCGGGGTCCGGAACGCCGAATGCGCCGACAACGTCACGTTCGGCAGTTTTGTCAGCGGATGATCGCCGGGCAATGGCTCGATATTGAACACGTCGAGGCCGGCATGGCGGATGTGGCCCGACTTCAGGGCATCGATCATGGCGGCCTCGTCGACGACGGCGGCGCGGGCGGTGTTGATGAGGATGACGCCCGGCTTCATCTTCGCGATCATCTCGCGGGTGATCATGCCGCGCGTCTCGTCGTTGAGCAGCAGATGCAGCGATACGACGTCTGCTCTCGCCAACACCGTGTCGAGATCGGCGAATTCCACGCCCGGATAGCTCTTCGGCGAGCGGTTCCAGGCGATCACCTTCATGCCGCTGCCCAAGGCAATGCGCGCGACCTCCGCGGCAATACCGCCGAAGCCGATCAGGCCGAGCGTCTTGCCAGTGAGTTGCATGCCGTCTTCGCGGAGCCAGTTTCCGCCGCGCATCTCGCGGTCCATCATCGCGATGACGCGGGCCGAAGCCCACATCAGCGTGATCGCGCATTCCGCGACCGCCGTGTCGCCATAGCCCTTGATCAGGTGCACGGAGATGCCGAGCTCAGCGAGCTCCTCCGGGTTCATGTAGCTGCGCGCGCCGGTGCCGAGGAACACGACATGCTTCAACCCTGTGCACTTCTTTGCGACGTCGGTAGGCAGCGCGGTGTGGTCGACGATCGCGATCTCGGCGCCGTCGAGGATTTCAGGATATTGTTCGGGTTTGATGTCGGGATCCCTGTGGATCCGCACCTTGGGATCGCCGGGCTGCTCCAGCCGCTCCATGATCACGGCGAGAGTTTCATTGGCGTCGACGAAAACTCCGCGCATGGTTCTCTCCGGTCAGGATGCGACGCCGGCGATCGCCAGCACCGTGTGCATGAGGACGTTGGTGCCCGCGGCGCAATCGGGCTGCGTGGCGTCTTCCAGCTCGTTGTGGCTGATGCCGTCCTTGCAGGGCACGAACACCATTGCGGCCGGCATGATTGTGTTGAGATTGCAGGCGTCGTGGCCGGCGCCGGAGGTGATGCGGCGAGAGGAGTAGCCGAGCGTCTTCGCCGCGTTCTCGACTGCGGCAATCAATTTGGGATCGAAATGCGTCGGCGGCTTGCGCCAGACCAGGTCGATCTTCACCTCGACCTTGCGGCGTGCGGCGATCTCGGCAATCGCGCTGCGCAGATCGCGATCGAGCGCATCCATGATCGCGCCATCCGCACTGCGGCAATCCATCGTGAAGGCGATCTCGCCGGGAATGACGTTGCGCGAGGGGTTTGCGATCACGGCCTCGCCGATGGTACCGACGGCCTTCGGCCCGTACTTCCTCGCAATGGCCTCCATCGCCAGCACGATCTCGGACAGCGTCGCCAACGCGTCGCGCCGCAGCGGCATCGGCGTCGATCCGGCATGGCTCTCGAAGCCGGAAATCTTGCCGTCGTACCAAAGCACGCCCTGGCCGGAATCGACCACGCCGATGGTCTTGCCTTCGGCCTCCAGGATCGGGCCCTGCTCGATGTGCAATTCGACGAAGGAACCGAGCTTCTGGAACCCGACCGGCTTGTCGCCGCGATAACCGATGCCATCGAGCGCCTGGCCGACGGTGGTGCCATCAGCGTCCTTGCGCGACAAGATGTCATCGGTGGTGAAGTCGCCGACATAGGCAGCGGAGGCCATCATCGCGGGAGCGAAGCGCGAACCCTCTTCGTTGGTCCAGTTGACGACGCAGATCGGCGCCTCGGTTTCGATCCCGGCGTCGTTCAGCGTGCGGATCACTTCGAGCGCACCGAGCGTTCCCAGAATGCCGTCATACTTGCCGCCGGTCGGTTGCGTGTCGAGATGCGAGCCGATGCCGACGGGCGGCTTCGACATGTCGCGTCCCTTGCGCAGCCCGAACTGCGAGCCGAGCGCATCGGTGTGCACCTCCAAGCCGGCGTCCTCGCAGGCCTTGCGGAACCAGTCGCGTACCAGCTTGTCCTCCGCGCTCAGCGTCAGCCGCCGCACGCCGCCCTTGGCCGTCGCGCCGAACTGCGCGGTCTCGTGGATGGAGCCCCAGAGGCGGGCGGAATCGATTTGCAAATTGGTGGCGGCTCGGCTCATGCGGTCAGTCTCTCAATTGTCCGGCGCCTGTTTCAATGACGCGCCGGCGCGGGCGCGTCAACTGCGAGGCTGCTCTGCGCAATCTGACATGCAAGCTCTGCGACCCGCTCCACCGCCACGACATCGGGCGAGGCGAGCCAGCTCGCGGTGAATGTCAGCGGCGCGATTTTGAGATCGGTGTCGAGCAGTTGCAACCGCCCGTCTGCGAGCTCGTTCTCGACGATGGCGTCGGGGATCACGGCGATGCCGAGGCCCTCGACCGCCATGTGGATGACGGTCGCAAGCGAGGCGGAGGCGTGCAGCCGGATCGGAGGCAGCTCCGGCCGGTCGAACACTTCGCGCACGACCTCGTAGGGACGCGTCTTCCGCGGGAAGGTAATGATCGGAAACCGCGCGAGCTCAGCCCGCGTCACCGGTCCATCGCCGAGGCCGAGCGAGGGGCTGGCGAGAAAACCGATCGGATAGTCGGCGAGGACGCGATTGTGCACCCCGGAGGCCGAGAGCGGACCGACGACGAAGGCAAGCTCGATCTCCTGCGCAAGCAGGCGCGCGGTCAGGTTCGGCGTGATGTCGACCTCGATCTCCAGCGACAGGTTTGGGTAGACCTCGTTCATGCTCTTCACCAGCCGCGGCAGCCAAGTGTGCACGATGGTTTCGGCGACGCCGAGTCGCATCACGCCGCGCATCGCCGAGCGGTCGCCGATCTCGGCGATCATCGCGGCGCGCAGGCCGATCAGCTTCTCCGCATAGACCATCATCTGTCGGCCGCTCGGTGTCGGCGAGGCCACGCGGTGGTCGCGATTTAGGAGCTTCACCCCCATCTCGCGCTCGAGCTGGGCGATGCGCTGGGAGATCGCCGGCTGAGTCGTGTTGAGGCGTGCTGCGGCGCCGCGAAAGCTGCCGAGCTTCACAACCCAAAGGAACGTCTCGATCGATCTGAAGTCCAGCATTGGAAGGATTTTCCCGTCCGATAAATGAAATTTATCGATATTGATTAGAAAGGAAGATTAGACTTTATAGCACGCGTGGTGTTGGCTTGTCTTTGTCGAGTTTATAGGCAGGTCGATCCCATGACTGTTTTGGTGGCAGTGCAGCAAACTGAAACGCCCGACACGCTCCCGAGCCGCAAGGCGCGGCTTGCCTACCGCGAGGGGCTGGTCGCCTCCACCGCCGGCGTTGCCCCCGGCTTCGTCCAGGGCAATCTGGCAATCTTGCCGGCGGAATATGCCGGGGCGTTCCATCGCTTCTGCCAGCTCAATCCCAAGCCGTGCCCGATCATCGGCATGTCCGATGTGGGCAGTCCGCACATCCCGGCGCTGGGCGCCGATCTCGACATTCGCACCGACGTGCCGCGCTATCGCGTCTGGCGCGACGGCGAAGTCGTGGACGAGCCGACCGATGTCACCAAATACTGGCCCGACGATCTCGTGACCTTCGTGCTCGGCTGCTCGTTCTCGTTCGAAGAGGCGCTGCTCGACGAGGGCATGCCGATCCGCCACATCGAGCACAATGTGCGCGTGCCGATGTATCGCACCAACATCGCTTGCGGCGAGTCCGGTCCCTTTGCCGGTCCCATGGTGGTGTCGATGCGTCCGTTCAAGCCGGCGGATGCGATCCGTGCGGTGCAGATCACCTCGCGCTATCCGGCCGTGCACGGCGCGCCCGTGCATCTCGGCCATCCGCACCTGATCGGCATCAAGGACATCGCCAAGCCCGATTACGGCGATCCGGTGCCGGTCGCCGACGACGAGATCCCGGTGTTCTGGGCCTGCGGCGTGACACCGCAATCGGTCATCAACGCTGCCAAGCTGCCGTTTGCGATCACGCATTCGCCCGGCCTGATGCTGGTGACGGATCTCAAGAACAGGACCATGGCCGTGATTTAGTGGGCAGCGTTTGCTGCTTCTTCGAGCTTTACCGCATCCATCAATCGCTTCATTCGATCGGCTGAAATTCAGTAACAGGGGACTTTGCCATGACGATCACTCGCCGCGACGTATTGTTGGGAGCCACCGCTACGGCCGCGCTAGTGCCGCTGGCAGCGCGCGCACAGACTTCGGAAGTCGTGATCGGCGTGATCTATCCGTTCTCCGGCGGCAGCGCACAGCAGGGCGTCGACGCGCAGAAGGCCTATGAAACCGCGCTCGAGGTCATCAACAAGGACACCGATTTCGACCTGCCACTGGCGAAGGGCGAGGGCCTGCCGGGTCTCGGCGGCGCAAAGGTCCGCCTCGTTTTCGCCGACCACCAGGCCGATCCGCAGAAGGGCCGCGCCGAGGCCGAGCGCCTGATCACGCAGGAGAAGGTCTCCGCCATCATCGGCACCTATCAGAGCGCGGTCGCCGTCACCGTCAGCCAGATCTGCGAGCGCTACCAGATCCCGTTCGTCTCGGCCGACAACTCCTCGCCCAGCCTGCATCGCCGTGGCCTGAAATATTACTTCCGCGCCGCGCCGCATGACGAGATGTACTCGGCCGCCATGTTCGACTTCTTCGATGCCTTGAAGAAGAAGGGCACCAAGATCGAGACGCTATCGCTGTTCCACGAGGACACCATCTTCGGCACCGATTCCGGCAACGCCCAGGCCAAGATCGCCGGCGAGCGCGGCTACAAGATCGTCTCCGACATCAAGTATCGCGCCAACTCGCCCTCGCTCTCGGCCGAGGTGCAGCAGCTCAAGAGCGCCAACGCCGACGTGCTGATGCCCTCGAGCTACACCACTGATGGCATCTTGCTGGTGAAGACCATGGGCGAGCTTGGTTACAAGCCGAACGCGATCGTGGCGCAGGACGCCGGTTTCTCCGAGAAGGCGCTCTACGACGCTGTCGGCGACAAGCTGGAAGGCGTGATCTCGCGCGGCACCTTCTCGCTCGACCTCGCGCAGAAGCGTCCGATGGTTGGCAAGATCAACGAGATGTTCAAGACGCGGTCGGGCAAGGATTTCAACGACCTCACCTCGCGTCAGTTCATGGGCCTGATCATCCTCGCCGACGCCATCAGCCGCGCCAAGTCGACTGACGGCGAGAAGATCCGCGACGCGCTGGCCGCCACCGACATCCCGGGCGAGCAGACCATCATGCCCTGGAAGCGTGTCAAGTTCGACGAGATGGGCCAGAACAACGACGCCGACCCGGTGCTGCTGCAATATGTCGGCGGCAAGTTCGTCACCATCTTCCCGCCGCAGGCCGCGATCGCCGAGGCGATCTGGCCGATGAAGTAAGACACGGCGAGCGGGAGCACAGATCGTAGCTCCCGCCCTCATCCTGAGGAGCGGGCGCAGCCCGCGTCTCGAAGGACGAGGGCTGGGCCATCCTTCGAGACGCGCGGTGCGCGCTCCTCAGGATGAGGACGTAGTTCGGGGGACAGACTTTTGACAGCCCAAACCATTATCCAAAGTCTCGCGAGCGGCCTCCTCATGGGCCTGCTCTACGGACTGATCGCCGTCGGCCTCGCGCTGATCTTCGGCCTGATGGACGTCGTGAACTTCGCTCACGGGGAGTTCCTGATGATCGCGATGTATGTGAGCTTCTTCCTGTTCACGTTCTTCGCCATCGACCCCTTGCTGTCGGCGCCGCTCGTGGCCGCCGCGCTGTTCGTATTCGGAGCGGTCGTCTATCTGTTGATCGTGCGCTTCGCCATGCGGGCCAAGGCCAACGCGGGCATGGTGCAGATCTTCTCCACCTTTGGCCTCGCCATCGTGATGCGCGGCCTCGCGCAGTTCTTCTTCACGCCTGACTATCGCAGCGTTCCGCAGTCCTGGCTCGGCGGCAAGACGATCTCGATCGCCGGCGTCTTCCTGCCGGAGCCGCAGCTCATGGGTGCGCTGGTTTCGATCCTGGCCTTTGCTGGCCTCTACTTCTTCATCCATCGCACCGATTTCGGTCGCGCGCTGGAGGCCACCCGTGAAGATCCCGGCGCGGTGGCCCTCGTCGGCATCGACAAGAACCGCGTGTTCGCGCTCGGCTGGGGGCTTGGTGCCGCGCTGGTCGGCCTCGCCGGAGCGATCATGGCAAGCTTCTTCTATATCTATCCCGACGTCGGCGCGTCCTTTGCGCTGATCGCCTACGTCACGGTCGCGCTCGGCGGCTTCGGCAGCGTGTTCGGCGCGTTCGCCGGCGGGATCATCGTGGGCCTCGTCGAGGCCACCACCGCGCTGGTGCTGCCGCCGTCGCTGAAATCGGTCGGCATCTACGCCGTCTACCTGCTGGTCGTCTTCATCCGGCCGCGTGGCCTGTTCGGATCGATGTGATGGACAAGGATTTTGCCGCGCGGCGCCGCCGCGACCTCATCATCGCCGCGGTGCTGACCGCCCTGGCGGCGCTCGCTCCGCTGTTCATCAAGGACGTCTACGTCCAGAACATCCTGATCCTGACCTTGATGTATGCGGCGCTGTCGCAGAGCTGGAACATTCTCTCTGGCTATTGCGGGCAGATCTCGCTGGGACATGCGCTCTATTTCGGCATCGGCGCCTACACCACCGAACTCCTGTTCACCAAGTTCGGCGTGCTGCCATGGTTCGGCATGCTCGCCGGCGGCGCGGTCGCGGCCGCGATTGCGATGGGGCTCGGCTATCCCTTCTTTCGGTTGCGCGGCCATTACTTCGTGATCGCGACCATCGTTATCGCCGAGATCGGGCTGCTGTTGTTCCAGAATTGGGAATGGGCGGGGGCTGCGATGGGAATCACCATTCCGGTGCGCGGCGACAGCTGGCTGAAGTTCCAGTTCATGCGCAGCAAGCTGCCTTACTTTTATTTCGCGCTGGTGCTGTGCAGCCTCGCCTGGTTCGTCACCTGGTGGCTGGAGGACTCCAAATGGGGCTTCTGGTGGCGCGCGGTAAAGGACAATGCGGAAGCGGCCGAGAGCCTCGGTGTCGTCGTGTTCAACTCCAAAATGGGCGCGGCCGCCGTCTCCGCTTTCCTCGTCGCCATCGGCGGCGCCTTCTATGCCCAGTTTCTCGCCTATATCGATCCTGAAAGCGTGATGGGCTTCCAGTTCTCGCTGCTGATGGCGTTGCCCGCCGTGCTTGGCGGCATCGGCACCCTCTGGGGACCCGTGTTAGGGGCGGCCATCCTGATCCCGATGACGGAGCTGACGCGCTCCTATATCGGCGGCTCCGGCCGCGGCGTCGACCTCATTGTCTACGGCACGCTGATCGTGCTGATTTCGCTCGCCCTGCCGCAGGGTCTGGTGAGCCTGTTCTCTCGTGCGAAGCGGAAGGGAGCCACGCGATGACCCCGCTGCTTGAAACCCGCGGCGTCTGGCAGCGTTTCGGCGGCCTCGTCGCCAACAGCGACGTCTCGATCTCTGTGGGTCGCGGCGAGATCGTCGGCCTGATCGGCCCGAATGGTGCCGGCAAGTCGACGCTGTTCAATCTCATCGCCGGCGTGCTGCCGCCGACGCAAGGCTCGATCTGGTTCGACGGCGAGGATGTCACCAGCATGCCGGCCGCCGAGCGCTGCCAGCGCGGCATCGGGCGCACCTTCCAGGTCGTCAAGAGCTTCGAGACCATGACGGTGATCGACAACGTCATCGTCGGTGCGCTGGTGCGCAACACCGTGATGCGCGAGGCACGCCGCAAGGCGCATGAGGTGCTCGAATTCACCGGCCTTGCTGCGCGCGCCAACGTGCTCGCGAGCGACCTCGTGCCGGCCGAAAAGCGCCGCCTCGAAGTCGCGCGCGCGCTTGCGACTGAACCAAAGCTGCTGCTGCTCGACGAAGTCCTCACTGGTCTTACGCCGACCGAGGCGCAGACCGGTGTCGCGCTGGTGCGCAAGGTGCGTGACGCCGGCATCACCGTGCTGATGGTCGAGCACGTCATGGAGATCGTGATGCCGCTGGTCGATCGTGCCATCGTGCTCGACCTCGGCAAGGTGCTGGTCGAGGGCAAGCCCACTGAAATCGTCCGCGATCCCAAGGTGATCAGCGCATATCTGGGAGATCGTCATGCTGTCGGTGCGTGAAGTCACGACCGCCTATCAGGGCCTGGTCGCGATCTTCGCGGTCAGCATCGAAGTCGCCAAGGGCGAGATCGTCTGCGTCGCCGGCGCCAACGGCGCGGGCAAGTCGACGCTGCTGAAATCCATCGCCGGCGCCGAGCGCCCGCGCTCGGGCACGGTGACGTTCGACGGCAAGCGCCTCGACGGCATGGCGCAGCACCACATCACGGCGACCGGCATCGCCTATGTGCCGGAGAACCGCCGCTTGTTTCCGCGCCTCTCCGTGCGCGACAATCTGCGCCTCGGCAGCTATCTCTACCGCGGCGAGGCCGACCGCGAGAGCCCGCTCGATCTCGTGTTCCAGCTATTTCCGCGCCTCTCCGAACGCCTCGAGCAGCGCGCCGAGACGCTAAGCGGCGGCGAGCAGCAGATGCTCGCGATCGGCCGTGCGCTGATGACGCGCCCGCGGCTGTTGATGCTGGACGAGCCCTCGCAGGGCATCATGCCGAAGCTGGTCGACGAGATCTTCCAGGCCGTCAAGCGCATCCGCGACGCCGGCATGACCGTGCTGATCGTGGAGCAACGCATGGCGGAGTGCCTGGAGATCGCCGACCGCGCCTACATCCTGCAAACCGGCCGCGTGCTGATGCAGGGCGCCGCAAGCGAGATCAAGGGCAATCCGGACGTGCGCAAGGCGTATTTGGGGCTGTAGTTGCGAAGCGTTGGGCACGACTCGCGCAACACACTCGGCGTCATCGCCCGCAAAGGCGGGCGATCCAGTATTCCAGAGGCCGTTGTGATTGAGCCGAGAAGCCGCGGCGTACTGGATTCCCCGCCTTCGCGGGGAATGACAGCGGAGTAGGGGGGGTTAGTTCGCCCGCGGCTGCACGAGGCTCATTCCTCGTGCCGGTGCGCCGGAAGTGTCACCCCGAACACCTTCACCAGATCCGCCACCTGCTCCGGCGACAAATACCGTGGGTTCAGCCCGCGTAACAGCAGGTACAGCTTCGCCGTCTCTTCCAGCTCCTCGGTTGCGAACACGGCTGCTTCCAGCGTGTCGCCCGCGACGACCGGACCGTGATTGGCGAGCAGCACGGACGAATATTCCCCCGCCAGACCCCTGATCGCATCGGCGACCGCGGGATCGCCAGGGCGGTAATAAGGCACGAGCGCGGTGGCGCCGCATTTCATCAGATAATAAGCGGTCATCGGCGGCAGCGCGGCGCGCGGGTCAATCTCCGGCAGCATCGACAGCGCGACCGAATGGGTGGAATGCAGATGCACGATCGCCCTTGCGCTCCCGCGCGTGGCGTAGAGTGCATTGTGCAGCGGAACTTCCTTGGTCGGCGCATCGCCCGAAACCAGTCGGCCCTGATCGTCCAGCCGCGACAGTTTTGCGGGATCGAGGAAGCCGAACGAGGCATTGGTCGGCGTCACCAGCCAGCCGCCGCCGTCCAGCCTGGCGCTGATATTGCCGGAGGAGCCGGGCGTCAGCCCACGCTCGAACAGGGACCGTCCGAAGCGGCAAATGTCTTCGCGCAGCAATGTCTCGTTGCTCATGGCCGTCATGTCCGTTTGTCTCACGCTTTGGCAGCGCGGCCAAGCCGTGTTATTCGGTTGCCAAGCTGCCGCAAAAGGCGGCCGTCCGGGAAACGTTGCAAGGATCAGTTGTATGTCCGCCTCCACGTCACAGAATCAGCGCATCGCCGTCATCGGGCTCGGCTCGATGGGGTTCGGCATGGCGAGCTCGCTGAAGCGCGCCGGTCATGTCGTCACCGGCTGCGACGTCTCGGCTGATGCGGTCGCGCGCTTCGTGACGGAGGGCGGCGCCGGCGCCAAGACGCCGGCCGAAGCTGCCAAGGGCGCCGACATCGTCGTCAGCGTCGTCGTCAATGCCGCGCAGACCGAGACGATCCTGTTCGGCAAGGATGGCGTCGCCGAAACCATGGCGAAGGACAGCGTCTTCCTGTCGTCGGCGACTATGGATCCCGACGTGGCTCGGCGTCTCGCCAAGCAGCTGGAGGCGACCGGCCAGCACTATCTGGATGCACCGATCTCCGGCGGGGCGCAGCGCGCAGCGCAGGGCGAGCTGACGATCCTTGCCTCCGGCAGTCCGGCTGCGTTTGAGAAAGCGCGGCCCGCGCTCGATGCCATGGCCGCGAAGCTCTACGAGCTTGGCGATGCCGCAGGCCAGGGCGCCGCCTTCAAGATGATCAACCAGCTGCTCGCCGGCGTGCATATCGCCGCTGCCAGCGAGGCGATCGCGTTCGCGGCCAAGCAGGGTCTCGACATCCGCAAGGTCTATGAGGTGATCACGGCGTCCGCCGGAAACTCCTGGATGTTCGAGAACCGCATGCCGCACGTGCTCGACGGCGATTACACGCCGCGCAGTGCGGTCGAGATCTTCGTCAAGGATCTCGGCATCATCCAGGATATGGCGCGCAGTGCCAGATTCCCGGTTCCGGTCTCCGCCGCAGCACTTCAGATGTTCTTGATGACGGCAGCCTCCGGCATGGGCCGCGACGATGATGCGTCGGTGGCGCGGATGTATGCGCGGGTCACCGGCGTGAAACTGCCCGGCGACAAGTAAAGGATAAGAGGATTCCGATGCCCCGTTTTGCCGCCAATCTCTCGATGATGTTCACCGAGGTGCCGTTCCTCGATCGCTTCGACGCCGCTGCCGCAGCCGGCTTCACCGCAGTCGAGTTTCTCTTTCCCTATGAGCATTCGGCCGAGGCGGTCGGCGAGCGGCTCAAGCGCAACGGCTTGACTCAGGCGCTGTTCAACCTGCCACCGGGCGACTGGAATGCCGGCGAGAAGGGCTTTGCGGCGCTCCCGTCGCGATTCCCCGAGCTGAAGGCGAGCCTGGAAACTGCGCTGCCCTACGCCAAGGCGACCGGCGTCAAGCGGCTGCATTTGATGGCGGGCATCGCCAACCGTGGCGAGCGCGTCGCGATCGAGGCGTTCTACAAATCAGTGGCGTGGGCCGCCGAGTTCTTTGCGCCGCACGGCATCGACATCGTGCTCGAGCCGATCAATGCGCGCAACGTGCCCGGCTATTTCCTCAATGATTTCGGCTTCGCGCGCGACCTGATCCAGGAGCTGCGGCTTCCGAACCTGAAACTCCAGTTCGACATTTATCACTGCCAGATCATCCATGGCGACGTTACGATGCGGCTGCGCGAGATGATGCCGGTGATCGGTCACATCCAGATCGCCAGCATTCCCTCGCGCAACGAGCCTGACGGCGAGGAGCTGAACTATCCGTTCCTGTTCGACGAACTCGACCGGCTCGGTTATGCCGGCTTCGTCGGCTGCGAATATAATCCGCGAGGCAAGACCACCGACGGCCTCGCCTGGTTCAGGCCTTATGCGGGAGTGAAGCCGTGACATTTGCAGCGAAAATATCTCTTGGCTGCATTGCCGACGACTACACCGGCGCCTCCGACCTCGCCAACACGCTGACGCGCGCCGGCCTGCGCACGGTGCAGACCATCGGCGTGCCCGCGGACGATCTCGCGCTGCCCGAGGTCGACGCCGTCGTGGTGTCCTTGAAGAGCCGTTCGATCGAGGCCAACCTTGCCGTGTCGCGCTCGCGCGCGGCCGAGACATGGCTGCGCGGCCGCGGCGCAAGCCACGTGCTGTTCAAGATCTGCTCGACCTTCGATTCCACCGATGCGGGCAATATCGGCCCGGTGATGGACGCGCTGCGCGCCGATTGCGGCGAGACGGCCGTGCTGGTGACGCCGGCTTTCCCGGAGACCGGCCGCACCGTCTACCAGGGCAATCTGTTCGTGGGCGCCGTGCCGCTGAACGAGAGCCCGCTGAAGGACCATCCGCTCAACCCGATGCACGATTCCAACCTGGTGCGTGTGCTGACGCGCCAGAGCAAGACGCAAATCGGCCTGGTCGATCTCGCCACCGTCACGCGCGGCGCGGATGCCGTGCGGACGCGGCTGGCCGAACTCGCCGGCAAGGGCATTGGCGCGGCGATCATCGATGCCGTCTTCGATCGCGACCTCGAAACCATCGGCCTCGTCGCTGCCCAGCATCGGCTGTCGGTCGGCGCTTCCGGCATGGGTCTTGGGCTGGCGCGGGCGCTGGTGTCGACAGGCAAGGTCACATCGACCGCGGCGACCAGCGAGGCGGGGGCAGCGGTCGGAGGACCGGCGGCGTGCCTTGCCGGAAGCTGCTCGCAGGCGACGCTCCAGCAGATCGCCAATGCCGAGCGCGTCATGCCGGTGCTGCATCTCGATCCGGACCGTATTACTACGGGCGAGGACGAGGCCCAGCGCGCTCTGGCCTGGGCGAAGCCCCGACTGGCGGAGGGTCCGGTCCTGATCGCATCGAGCTCGACGCCGGATCAGGTCGCCGCGCTCCAGGCGCGCCGTGGTCGCGACGCGGCCGGTCACGCCATCGAGCAGGCGATGGCCGACATTGCCGAAGGTCTGGTGCGGGCCGGCGTCAAGCGACTGGTCGTTGCCGGCGGGGAGACATCCGGCGCCGTGGTCGACCGATTGAAGATTCCGGGATTTCTCGTCGGAGTAGAGATTGCGGCGGGCGTCCCGGTGCTGCGCGCGGTCGGTGCTGAAAAAAGCGACATGCTGCTCGCCTTGAAGTCCGGAAATTTCGGCGGCGCGGAGTTTTTCTCCGACGCGCTTAGGCTCATGCGCTGAACGCAGGGCATTTTTAGCGCCATGTTCATTTGTTTCGGGCTTTCGTAGTTGTACGGAGTCGTGTTTACATCTGCTCAAGTGCTCTAGGTGTTGGATGTCGGTGCTGCTCCCTTTGGTTGATTCGTAAAACTCCGGGCGCGCCACCGCTCCAGCACAAAGAGACTCGTCTATGCTCGCCACCATTTCCATTCGTGCCAAGATCATCAGTGTCGTGGCGTTCCTGCTGGTCGCGATGGCCGGCATGGGCCTGCTCGCCGTCATGAAGATGCGGTCGATGAATGCCAACACCGTCGACATCACCACGAGCTGGATGCCCAGCGTGCGCGTGCTCGGCGACCTGCGTGCCGGCGTGATCACTTACCGCAACGTCATTCGAGAGCACATGCTGTCGGAAACGCTGGACGAGAAGCTCGCGATGGAAAAGACGCTCGCGACCGTGATCGAGGCCAATGCCAAATTCCGCAAAACTTACGAGGACATGATCACCTCGCCTGAAGAACGGGCACTCTACGGTGAATGGTCGAAGCTCTGGGAGGAGTACAAGAAGGGGACCCAGGAGGTCATGGCGCTGTCGCGCAAGGAGGCCGGCAAGGTCCCGCACGAGGCGCATGATCTGAACACCAAGACGGTCAACAAGATCGGGCTTCAGGCCGACGAGGTCCTGCGCAAGGACATCGAGCTCAACACCAAAGGTGGCGACCAGGCCGCGCAGGATGCCGCCAACAGCTACTATTATGCCTTCATGCTGGTCGCGATCATTCTCGGCGCCGCCGTCCTTGTCGGCTCCGGCGTTGGCTTCTACCTGGTCCAGGACGTCTCGAACGGCATCAACTCGATTACCGAGCCGATGCAGGCGCTGGGCAAGGGCGACCTTTCCGCCGAAGTCCCTCATCGCGGTGAGAAGACGGAGATCGGCGCCATGGCCGACGTGCTCCAGATCTTCAAGGAAGCGCTGATCGCCAAAAAGGCCGCCGACGAGGCTGCCGCCGCCGATGCCGAAGCCAAGATCGAGCGCGGCCGCCGCGTCGACAACATTACCCGCGAATTCGAAACGATGATCGGCGAGATCGTCCAGACCGTGTCGTCGGCCTCGACCCAGCTGGAAGCCTCGGCCTCGACGCTGACCTCGACCGCCGACCGCTCCCAGCGGCTGGCGACCACCGTTGCCGGAGCGTCGGAGGAAGCCTCGACCAACGTGCAGTCGGTGGCCTCGGCGACCGAGGAGATGGCCTCGTCCGTCGGCGAGATCAGCCGCCAGGTCCAGGAATCGGCGCGCATGGCGGGCGATGCCGTCGGCCAGGCCCGCGCCACCACCGAACGCGTCAGCGAGCTCTCGAAGGCGGCCTCGCGCATCGGCGACGTCGTCGAGCTCATCAACACCATCGCCGGCCAGACCAACCTTCTGGCGCTGAACGCGACCATCGAAGCCGCACGTGCCGGCGAAGCCGGCCGCGGCTTTGCGGTCGTCGCCTCCGAGGTGAAGGCGCTCGCCGAGCAGACCGCGAAGGCGACCGGTGAGATCGGCCAGCAGATCTCCGGCATCCAGGCGGCGACCAACGACTCGGTCGGCGCCATCAAGGAGATCTCCTCGACCATCGAGCGTCTGTCGGAGATCTCGTCGGCGATCGCCGCGGCCGTGGAAGAGCAGGGCGCGGCAACCCAGGAGATTGCCCGCAATGTCCAGCAGGCGGCGCAGGGCACCCAGCAGGTCTCCTCCAACATCACCGACGTGCAGCGCGGCGCAACCGAGACCGGCACGGCCTCCTCGCAGGTGCTGTCGGCGGCACAGATACTCTCCAACGACTCCGGCCGGCTCAAGACCGAGGTCAGCAAGTTCCTGACCAACGTTCGCGCGGCGTAACTGCGTCCGCACGGCGTAAGCTGAAAATCACGGCATTGTTCGAAAGCGGCGCCTTTGGGCGCCGCTTTTTTTGCGCACATGAAAGCTGTCTCCCGTCATCTTTCGGCGCGAGGTGCATATCTGGAATGCTATTTCGCAGTGCGATAGCAGGGAATTGACCGCTCGTGACGCAGTGCCGTTGGCCATTCGGGCGGTCTTCAGGTAAATCAGCCGAGGAACCCGCGGGGGCGGTGTTTCCTGTCCCTGATCTGGAATTGCCCAACGAATGATTGCTCTGGTCCGTATTGCCCTGAGCCGGCCCTACACGTTTGTCGTGCTCGCGCTCCTGCTCCTGATCATCGGACCGCTGGCGGCGCTGCGGACGCCGACCGACATCTTCCCGGACATCCGCATCCCTGTGATCGGCGTGGTCTGGCAATACACCGGCCTGCCGCCCGATCAGATGTCGGGCCGCATCACCACGCCGTTCCAGCGCGCGCTGACGACAACGGTCAACGACATCGAGCACATCACCGCCAATTCCTATAACGGCTTTGGCATCATCAAGATCTTCTTCCAGCCGAACGTCGACATCCGCACCGCCAACGCGCAGGTCACCGCGATCTCGCAGACGCTGATCAAGCAGATGCCGCCGGGCGCGACGCCCCCTCTGATCCTGAACTACTCCGCCTCCACCGTGCCGATCGTCCAGGTGGCGCTCTCGGGCGATGGCCTCACCGAGCAGAACCTCGCCGATATCGGCATCAACCAGCTCCGTACGCCGTTGGTCACCGTGCCCGGCGCCGCGATCCCGTACCCGTTCGGCGGCAAGCAGCGCCAGGTCCAGATCGACCTCGACCCGACCGCGCTCCAGGCCCGCGGCCTGTCCGGCCAGGACGTCGCCAACGCGCTCGCGGCCCAGAACCTGATCACGCCGGTCGGCACCCAGAAGATCGGGCAGTTCGAATATATCATCCAGCTCAACAACTCGCCGCTGAAGATCGAGGAGCTCGGCAATCTGCCGATCAAGACCGTCAACGGCGCGATGGTCTATGTGCGCGACGTCGCGACCGTCAGGGACGGCAACCCGCCGCAGACCAACATCGTCCATGTCGACGGCAACCGCTCGGTGCTGATGATGGTGCTGAAGGCGGGCGCGACCTCGACGCTCGACATCATCGCGGGCATCAAGCAGAAGGTGATCGACGTCAAGGACCAGCTGCCGGACGCGCTCAAGATCGGCTTCATCGGCGATCAGTCGGTGTTCGTCCGCGGCGCCATCGAAGGCGTCGCGTTCGAGGGCGTGATCGCGGCGCTGCTCACCAGCGTCATGATCCTGCTGTTCCTCGGCAGCTGGCGCTCGACTGTGATCATTGCGGTCTCGATCCCGCTCTCGGTGCTCGGCGCCATCATCATGCTGTCGGCGATCGGGGAGACGCTGAACATCATGACGCTCGGCGGCCTGGCGCTCGCGGTCGGCATCCTCGTCGACGATGCCACGGTCACGATCGAGAACATCAACTACCATCTGGAGCAGGGCAAGTCGGTCGAGCAGTCGATCCTCGACGGCGCCAACCAGATCGTGACGCCGGCCTTCGTCTCGCTGCTCTGCATCTGCATCGTGTTCGTGCCGATGTTCTTCCTCACCGGCGTGGCGCGCTTCCTGTTCGTGCCGATGGCGGAAGCGGTGATGTTCGCGATGATCTGGTCGTTCCTGCTGTCGCGCACGCTGGTGCCGACCATGGCGAACTATTTATTGCAGGCGCATGTCCATCACGAGAACGGTCCGCCGAAGTCGCGCAATCCACTGGTCTGGTTCCAGCGCGGTTTCGAGGCTCGCTTCGAGCGCATTCGCGGCGGCTACCACAATTTCCTCGGGCTCGCGCTCGCGCACCGTCCGGTGTTCGTGATCGGCTTCCTCTGCGTGGTCAGCGCGTCCTTCGCGCTGGTCCCGTTCCTCGGACGCAACTTCTTCCCCGCGGTCGATGCCGGCAACATCCTGATGCACGTCCGCACCCAGGTCGGCACCCGCGTCGAGGAGACAGCGAACCAGCTCGCCGACGTGCAGAAGGCGATCCGCAAGCTGATCCCGGGTGAGATCGAAACGCTGACCGACAACATCGGCATGCCGATCTCCGGCATCAACATGACCTACAACAACACCGGCGTGATCGGCCCGCAGGATGGCGACATCCAGATCAAGCTGAAGGAAGGCCACAAGCCGACCGAAGAGCATGTGCGCGTGCTGCGTGAGCAATTGCCGCGGCTGTTCCCCGGCGTCAGCTTTGCCTTCCTGCCGGCCGACATCGTCAGCCAGATCCTGAACTTCGGCGCGCCGGCGCCGATCGACCTGCAGATCCGCGGCGCCAATATCAGCGCCAACTTCGTTTATGCCAACAATCTGCTGGCCAAGGTTCGCAGGATTCCCGGCGTCGCCGATGCGCGCATCCAGCAGTCACCGAACAATCCGACCTTCAATATCGATGTCGACCGCACCCGCGCGCAGTATGTCGGGCTGACCGAGCGTGACGTCACCAACAGTCTCGTGGTCAACCTTGCCGGCTCCTCGCAGGTGGCGCCGACCTACTACCTCAATCCGGACAACGGCGTATCCTATTCGATCGTGATGCAGACGCCGCAATACCAGATGGATTCGCTCAGCGCGCTTCAGACGTTGCCGATCACGGCGGCCGGCAATTCGCAGTCGCCGATCCTCGGCGGCATCGCCGATATCAAGCGATCGACTTCGAGCGCGGTGGTCTCGCAATACGACATCCAGTCGATGGTGCAGATCTTCGCCACGACCTCGGGCCGCGATCTCGGTGCGGTCGCGACCGACATCCGCCAGGTGATCGCCGACACCGCCAAGGAGGTGCCGAAAGGCTCTTCCGTGGTGCTGCTCGGCCAGGTGCAGACCATGAACAGCGCCTTCACCGGCTTGTTGTTCGGCCTGCTTGGCGCGGTCGTCCTGATCTATTTCCTGATCGTCGTGAACTTCCAGTCCTGGTCCGATCCCTTCGTGATCATCACGGCGTTGCCCGCAGCACTCGCCGGCATCGTCTGGATGCTGTTCGCCACCGAGACGACGCTGTCGGTGCCGGCGCTGACCGGCGCGATCATGTGCATGGGCGTTGCCACCGCCAACAGCGTGCTCGTGATCTCGTTCGCCCGCGAGCGCTACGAAGAGCTCGGCGATCCCATCGCCGCGGCGCTCGAAGCCGGCTTCGTCCGGTTCCGCCCGGTGCTGATGACCGCGCTCGCCATGATCATCGGCATGGCGCCCATGGCGCTGGGGCTCGGCGAGGGCGGCGAGCAGAATGCGCCGCTCGGCCGTGCCGTGATCGGCGGCCTGATCTTTGCAACCTTCGCCACGCTGATGTTCGTTCCCGTGGTGTTCAGTATGGTACACAAGAAGCAAGGCGCCAAAGGCGCCGCCTCCCTGGAGCCCCCGCATGTCGCCCACTGAACCCCGCTCCCCGGTGTCGCACCGGAAACTGGGCATTTTCGGCGTGGTGGCGCTAATCGCGGCCGGCTTGGTCGTGGGCACCGGCATCCGCGCCCGCGAGGAGCAGGGCTCCAAATTGAAGGCATGGACCGATGATCAGGCTGTTCCCAGCGTCGCGGTGACGCTGCCTAATGCCAAGGCTCTCAATGCGACCATCGACTTGCCGGGCCGTCTCGAAGCCTATTATCGCGCGCCGATCTTTGCCCGTGTTCCCGGCTATCTCAAAAGCTGGAGCGCTGACATCGGTGCGCGGGTGAAGGCCGGTCAGGTGATCGCCGAGATCGAGGCGCCCGACCTCGACCAGCAACTGCTTCAGGCCCGCGCCGACCTCGCCAGCCAGCAGTCCAGCGCCAGGCTGTCGGAAGCCACCCTCAACCGCCGCAAGACGCTGGTCGCCTCCAACTTCGTCTCCGCGCAGGAGATCGACGAGCGTACCGCCGATCTCTCCAACAAGAACGCGGCGGTTCGCTCGGGCCAGGCCAACGTCGAGCGCCTCGAAGCGCTGGCCGGTTACAAGAAGATCACCGCTCCGTTTGACGGTGTGGTCACGGCGCGCGACACCGACGTCGGTGCGCTGATCAATTCAGGCGGCGGCTCGGGCCCGGCAATGTTCGTGGTCTCCGACATCACCAAGCTGCGCGTCTACATCAACGTGCCCCAGAACTACGTGCCCGCGATCAAGATCGGCGCCAAGGCCGCCATCGTGCTGCCGGAGTATCCGAACCGGACCTTCCAGGCGACGGTGGAGGCCTCCTCGCAGGCGGTTGACGTCGCCTCCGGCACGACGCGCATGCAGCTCGGTCTCGACAATTCCTCAGGCGAGCTGATGCCCGGCGGCTATGCTAGCGTGAAGCTCAGCCTGCAGCGCGACGCCGCGCCGCTCAGCATTCCCGCCAGTGCGCTGATCTTCAACGGCAGCGGCCTGCGCGTCGCAACCGTCGGTCCGGACGACAAGGTCCTGTTCAAGCCCGTGACCATCGCCCGCGATCTTGGCAAGGAGATCGAGCTCGCCTCGGGAATTGCAGCGGATGACCGCGTCATCACGGCACCACCGGACGGCCTCTCCGACGGCGACCAGGTCCGCGTGACCGGCGCCGGCGCCAAGGGCAAGCCCGCGACGGCGTCGGAGAAGCAGGCGCCGAAGGGGTAGCCTCGGTTTCGTAGGGTGGGCAAAGCGAAGCGTGCCCACCATCTCTCTGCGATCCTAAAAAAGATTGGTGGGCACGGCGCAAGAGCGCCTTTGCCCACCCTACGAGAGCTACGCCACCCTCCATTCCGGCACGCCATCTACCGTCATCGTGATCTCGCCGAGCGAACCCACCGGCGTGCGATCCATGTCGAGCAGATGCGCCAGCGTTGCCGCATCGCTCGCGGGAATTCGCGCCAGCGTGCGCCTATCGTTTTCCGTCCGCAGCATCACCACGCCATGTTCGACCTCGCCGCCGCGGCCGTAGAGCACCGTAAAGCTCTCCACCTTGCCCTTGCCTGAGACATCCGTGACGAACTCCGGCACCGCGCGCTTGTTGCTGTCCGCCGCCGCCTGCACGCTCGTCTCCTGTGCCAATGCTTCACGCGGCGGCGCCTTCGACACCACCAGCGCATGATGCTTGGTGACGAAGCCGCCCTGGCCGTAGAGCAGGCCGAGCTTTGCGCCGTCCCGCACACGCCGCACCATCGCGCAGGCCGCATGGGTCATGTAAGTGTTGAGCGGCGCGCCGAAGAAGGTGAGGCCGCCTGTTACGGTCGGCTGCACGTCCGCACCTAGACCCAGCGTCCGCCGCGCCATCTTGGGCACGCACGGAAAGCAGCTATAGAGCTCGAGCGCGTCGAACGTCTTGCTGTCACCGCCGGCGAGATCCATCACGGCCTTCAAAACGGCGTTCTGCGGATGGCTCTCGTAAAAGTGGTCGCGCAAGAGATAGTCGCGCGGCTCCTCGGCCGAGGCGCCGCCGAGCGGATAGACCAGTCTGTCATCGGCGATGCCGGCCGCACGCGCTTTGGCGAGGCTGGTCAGCAGCAGCACGCCGCCCATGTTGACGCTCGGGTTGGCAACCATGAGCTTGTTGTAAGGCCACGCGATGAGACGGTTGTCCGCGGTGGGCGTCGTGATTTCGTCAGGCGTATAGCGCCGCTTCAGCCAGGCGTTGGGATTCTGCGCGGCGGCCTCGGAATAGCGTGACCATAGTGTACCCGACTCTGCCATCGCCTCGCGCGGCGTCTGTCCCCAATGGGCGGACGATGCCGCTTCGTAGAACGGATAGACGGTGACGGGGCGGAACACGCCGAGCTTCACGGCCAGCGGCTTCTGGAACGCCGCGCCGCGCTTCGGCTCCTCGACGTCATGGGCGAACGGGGTCCATGGCAGCTTTGCCCCGGCGCGCTCCGCCTTGGTCGCCGTCGACTGTGCCTCCGCGCCGCAAACCGCGGCGACGCTGCATTCGCCGCGCGCAATGCGCTTTGCTGCCTCGTGGATGTAGCGGATCGGGCTCTCGCCGCCGACCGGGCCGTAATAGCAATGCGAAGGCGTGATGCCGAGCCGTTGCGCCAGCAGCTGCTCCGGATCGCGATAGCGCCAGCTCAGGAAGTTGACGATATCGAGCGATTGCACCTCGTCGAGCAGCTTTGCGCCGGCATCTGCTTCCGCGCGCCGCAGCGCCTGTTCGAGCAGGTCGAGCGGCTCGAGGCCATCGGTGACCTCCTTGGGACGGTCGACGATCTCGCCGACGCCGACGATGACGGGGATGCGGTCTTCGGGGGTATGCTTCTTATCTGTCATGCTTCAATTCACGATGTCAGTTTTTTGTCATTGCGCGCGTAGCGAAGCAATCAGGGTCTTTCCGCGATGGTAGTCTGGATTGCTTCGCTGCGCTCGCAATGACGGTGTGTGGCAATCACTCCGCCACCAGCGCATTCATGTGCTCGACGGCTTCGGCAAACTCTTCCTTGAACTCCTGCACCACCGCACCGGCCGACTTCACGCTGTCGATCAGCCCGACGCCCTGGCCGACGAAGTAACTCACGAGATCGCGCGCCTTGGCGTTGCCGCCCGCCGCGGCGCGGTCGATCGAGTTGAAGGCGTCGCGGCTGACGATACTTTGCAGCGGCATCGGCAATGCGCCGGGGCTCTCGGCTGCGCGGTCCCAGGCGTCGGTCCAGACCGAACGAAGTTGCCGTGCCGGCTTTCCAGTGCGGCCCTTAGAGCGCACCGCATCGCGCGACGATGCCGCGATCATCTTCTCGCGAAAGATCTCCGTGGTCTCGGACTCGACGGTCGCAAGCCACACCGAGCCGGTCCAGGCGCCCGCGGCACCCATCGCCATGCAGGCCGCCATCTGTCGTCCCGTCATGATGCCGCCGGCCGCCAGCACCGGCACGTCGCGGATATTCTTGATCGCCTTGATCACCTCGGGCACCAGCACCATGGTCGAGACCTCGCCGCAATGGCCGCCAGCTTCGGTGCCCTGGACCACGAGGATATCGACGCCGGCCGCGACCTGGCGCAGCGCGTGCTCCTTGGCGCCGACCAGGGCCGCGACCGGCACGCCGTGCTTCCTGCCCATCTCGATCATGGCCTTCGGCGGCACGCCGAGCGCATTGGCGATCAGGCGGATCGGGTGGTTGAACGAGACCTCCAGCAGCTCCAGCGCGGTCCTGCCATCGAACGGCTGCGGCTGGTTGTCGGCGACCTCGGTGGTCGTGAGTTCGATGTCGTATTTCTTCAGGAGATTGCGCGTGTAGTTGCGGTGCTCCTGTGGCACGCGCGCCTCAAGGCTCTTCCAGGTGACGTCCTTCTCGCCCGCAGTCGAGATGTTTTCGGGGATCAGCACGTCGACGCCGTAAGGCTTGCCGTCAACGTGCTTGTCGATCCATCTCAGCTCGCGTTCGAGCGTATCCGGCGTGTGCACGGTCGCACCTAACACGCCAAACCCACCGGCGCGGCTGACAGCCGCGACGACATCGCGGCAATGGCTGAAGGCGAGCAGCGGGAAATCGATGCCCAGCATGTCGCAGATCGGCGATTTCATCGTTCTCTCCCGGCGGCCTCGCGTTGCTGTTGTCGCAATCTTGAGCGAAGGCTCATCGACGCTAGACCATCGTCTTGCGCTATGCCAATCCGGATTTGGCGGCGCATCTTGCGTGCACACGCCGTGTTGCGCGAAGCCGTACGCCCGGCTCGACAGATGCGGCTTCTCGTGATGGCCGTCCTCGGCAACGTCGGACGCATGACGCGGTCGCGAAGCCCGCGCAGGACGCAGGGCCGGCAGGGCTTGCCATCCGCCGTCCGCGGGCTAATTAATGCAGACGCATCTTTTTGCCGGAGCCCTCGCATGACCGACACCCCCGCCTACGTGCCGCCCAAGGTCTGGACCTGGAACAAGGAGAACGGCGGACAGTTCGCCAGCATCAACCGCCCGATCGCCGGTCCCACCCATGACAAGGAGCTGCCGGTCGGCAAGCATCCCTTCCAGCTCTATTCGCTGGCGACGCCGAACGGCGTCAAGGTCACCGTGATGCTGGAGGAGCTTCTGGCGCTCGGCCACAAGGGCGCGGAATACGACGCTTGGCTGATCAGAATCGGTAACGGCGACCAGTTCGGCAGCGGCTTTGTCGACATCAATCCGAATTCCAAGATCCCGGCGCTGATGGACCGCTCCGGCCCGGAGCCGATCCGGGTGTTCGAGTCCGGCTCTATCCTGTTCTACCTCGCCGAAAAGTTCGGCGCCTTCCTGCCGAAGGACATCAAGAGCCGCACTGAAGCGATGTCGTGGCTGTTCTGGCAGATGGGCAGCGCGCCCTATCTCGGCGGCGGCTTCGGCCATTTCTACGCTTACGCGCCGACCAAGATCGAATATGCCATCGACCGTTTCGCGATGGAAACCAAGCGCCAGCTCGACGTGCTCGACCGCCGGCTCGCCGACAACGAATATCTCGCCGGCAGCGAATACACCATCGCCGACATGGCGGTGTGGCCCTGGTACGGCGCGCTCGCCAAGGGGCTGGTCTACGGCGCCGGCGAATTCCTGTCCGTGCAGGACTACAAGCACGTGCAGCGCTGGACCGACCAGATCGCCAAGCGCCCGGCCGTCAAGCGCGGCCGCATGGTCAACCGTGTCTCCGGAGATCCCGCCAGCCAGCTTCACGAGCGGCATGACGCCAGCGATTTCGAGACCAAGACGCAGGACAAGATCGGCGAGGTGGCCGCGTCGTAGTCCTTCATCCCAACCTTCTCCCCGCAAGTGGGGAGAGGGGGAAGAAGGACCTCACGCCATGCTCAGCTCGTGGCGTCCCACCACCATCCAATGCACCTCGTCCGGGCCGTCCGCGAAACGGAGATGGCGGACGTCCTGGTACATTTCGGCGAGCGGGGTCCAGTGCGAGATACCGGTGGCGCCGTGCATCTGGATCGACTGGTCGATGATCTTGCAGGCGCGCTCTGGCACCATGGCCTTAACCATGGAGACCCAGACGCGGGCCTCCTTGTTGCCGAGCACGTCCATGGCCTTGGCGGCCTTCAGCACCATCAGCCGCATCGCCTCGATCTCGCAGCGCGCCTGCGCGATGATCTGCATATTGCCGCCGAGATGGGCGATCTTCTTGCCGAAGGCTTCGCGGGTGAGGCCACGCTGCACCATCAAATCGAGCGCCTTCTCGGCCTTGCCGATAGTGCGCATGCAGTGATGGATGCGGCCCGGGCCTAGCCGAAGCTGCGAGATCTCGAAGCCGCGGCCTTCGCCGAGCAGAATGTTCTCCTTGGGCACGCGCACGTTGTTGAAGCGCATGTGCATGTGGCCGCGCGGCGCGTGGTCCTGGCCGAACACGTACATGGGACCGAGCACCTCGACGCCGGGCGTGTCGCGCGGCACCAGAATCTGCGACTGCTGCTTGCTCGGCGCCGCGTCCGGATTGGTCTTCACCATTACGATGAGGATCTTGCAGCGGGGATCGCCGACGCCGGAGATGTAATATTTCTCGCCGTTGATGACCCATTCGTCGCCGACGAGCTTGGCGCTGGTCGAGATGTTCTTGGCATCGGAGGAGGCGACGTTCGGCTCGGTCATGACATAGGCGGAGCGGATCTCGCCGTTCATCAGCGGCTTCAGCCACTTCTCCTTCTGCTCCTTGGTGCCGACGCGCTCCAGCACCTCCATGTTGCCGGTATCAGGCGCCGAGCAGTTCATGCTCTCCGATGCCAGTGGGCTCTTGCCGAGCTCGGATGCGATATAGGCGTAGTCGAGATTCTTCAGGCCCTGGCCGGTCTCGTCGTCGGGCAGGAAGAAGTTCCAGAGGCCTTCCTGCTTGGCCTTGTTCTTGGCCTTCTCCAGCACCTCGAGCTGCTTCGGCGTGAAGCTCCAGCGATCCTCTTTGCCTTCGCCGGCCTTGGCGAATTCGGTCGACATCGGCTCGACGGTGTCGCGGATGAACTTCCTGACGTGATCGTAGAGCGGCCGGATCTGGTCCGACATCCTGAGGTCGTTGAGCTCGTCGCCGGGATTGAGGGTGTAGTTGGTGGTGCGGGGAATATAGGTGTGTTTTGTCATTGTTCCTCCCGGGGTCGCTGAGATCGCGTTGCGCCGGAGAATAGTCGCAGCGTCGCCAAAGTGCGAGCGCGCATTTTTTCCAACGCGAGCCATGCCATGCGATGGAATATCGCGGACGTTTGAAATGTTGTTTGAATGGGCGGCATTCTCGCTGTCATCGCCCGACTTGATCGGGCGATCCAGTACTCCGAGGCGTATGTGATCTATCGAGAAGCTGCGGCGTACTGGATGCCCCGGTCAAGCCGGGGCATGACAGCGGTGGTTGCGGCCGGCCTAGCTTGCCATCCGGTGCATCGCGCAGATCTTGTTGCCGTCGAGGTCACGCAAATAGGCAATATAGAGGTTGACGCCCGGGCCTTGACGGATACCAGGAGGATCTTCGCAAGGAACGCCGCCGGCGGCGATGCCGGCCGTATGCCATGCATTGACCTGTTCCGGCGAGTTGGCGGCAAAGCCGATGGTGCCGCCATTCGCAGGCGTCGCCGCTTCGCCGTTGATCGGCTTTGTGACCGAGAACACGCCGGTCTTGGTAATGTAGAAGATGCGATGGCCGTCGACCCGCGCCGGCCGCACCTCGAGCGTGGACAGCAAATTGTCGTAGAACGTCTTGGCCTTGTCGAGGTCGTTGGTGCCGATCATCACGTGTGAAAACATTTGCCGTTCCCCTCATTATGATTTGTAGCCCGGATGGAGCGAAGCGTAATCCGGGTCTTGTTTGCTTTTGGCGGTCCCGGATTGCGCTGCGCTCCATCCGGGCTACGAGAATCAGAACGCCGTATAACCGCCGTCGATCACGAACGTATCCGCCGTGTGGTACGACGAGGCCTTGCTCATCAGATACACCGCGATGCCGCCGAAGTCGCTGGCCTCGCCGAAGCGCCGCACCGGAATTCGCGGCATCACGTTGGCGACGAATTTCTCGTTGGCCATCAGGCCCGAGGTCATGTCGCTCTTGATCCAGCCCGGCAGGATCGCGTTCGCGGTGACGCCGTGACGCGCCAGCTCGACGCCGAGCGCACGCACCAGCGCGTTGATCGCGGCCTTGGTCGCGGCATAGTGCTCGTTGCGCGCGGTGCCGAAGATCGAGGCGAGGCTCGAAGTCGCCACCAGCCGGCCGAAGCGATCGCCGGCCTCGGCGCGCGCGGTCATGTGTTTTGCGGCAGCCTGGAACGCGTGGAACACGCCGTCGAGATTGGTCGCAAACATCGTGCGCCATTCTTCCTCGGTGCGTTCGATAAAGGAGCGCCGGCCGCCGCCGCCGATGCCGGCATTGGCGAAGCAGCCGTCGACCCGGCCGAATGTGTCGAGCGTGGCCTTCATCGCGGCGTTGACCGAGGTCGGGTCGGTGACGTCGCAGACCCGCGTGTCGACCTTGCCTGATAGCCCGGCCAGGCTCGCGGCAGCGGCCTTGTTCTTGTCAGCATTCCGGCCCCAGATCGAGACGTTGCAGCCCTGGCCGGCGAGCGCCTGCGCGATGCCCAGCCCGATGCCGCCATTGCCGCCGGTGATCACGGCGACGCGTCCCGAAAGGTCGAAAAGGTTCATGGCGCGTTTCCTGTTTTTTGCTTCGTGCGCATCAGCCGCTGCGCGCAAGATTGCTTGCTATGCTCCGATCACCATGGACAAGACCGCGCCAAAAATCAAATATGCGCCCCGGCAAAAGCAATTCCGGTCTGCGAAACTGGTGCAGGCCGCAACTCACGAGGAAACCATGCAGTTCAAACACGTCACGCTCGATCTCGATGGTTCGGTCGCGATCCTCAAGCTCGACCATCAGGAGGTGATGAACGCGGTCTCCGTGGACATGCTGGGCGGTCTCTCAGAAGCGCTCGACACGATCGAGGAGAAGAAGGACGAGGTGCGCTGCGTGGTGCTGACGGGCGCAGGGCGGGCGTTCTGCACCGGGGCGAATCTCCAGGGCCGCAACAACCAGTCGAAGAAGACCAAGGCCGGCCTGACGCTCGAGACCGGCTTCCATCCCTTCCTGCGCCGCATCCGCAATCTGCATTGCCCGATCGTGACCGCGGTCAACGGCCCGGCGGCCGGCGCCGGCATGAGCTTCGCGCTGCTCGGCGACATGATCCTGTGCGCGCGCTCGTCCTATTTCCTGCAAGCGTTCCGCCGCATCGGTCTGGTGCCGGATTGCGGCTCGACCTGGCTCTTGCCGCGGCTGATCGGCAAGGCACGCTCGATCGAATTGTCGTTGATGGGCGAGCGGCTCCCGCCCGATAAGGCGCTGGAATGGGGCCTTGTGAATCGCGTCTATGATGACGGCGTGCTGATGGAGGAGGCGATGAAGCTTGCGCGCGACCTCGCCAGCGGCCCGACGGTCGCGCTGTCGCTGATCCGCAAGCTGTACTGGGACAGCCCGGAGAATTCCTTCGAGGATCAGCTCAATCTCGAATTTCAGTGCCAGCTCCGTGCCGGCGACACGGATGATTTCCGCGAAGGTGTTGGCGCCTTCCTGGAGAAGCGTCCGGCGCAGTTCAAGGGCAAATGATCGAGGCTGAGCTTTCCCGCAGCGTTGCGCGCTGGTGCGAGGGGGCGACCGGCGTGACCGGCGCGGCCAAGCTGTCCGGCGGCGCCAGCCAGGAGACCTGGCGCTTCGACATCGTGCATCCCGACGGGCCGATCGGTGCGATCCTGCGCCGCTCGCCGAAGGGGTATGGCGCGGCGCCGACGCGCGCGGCAGGTCTCGACGCGGAAGCGCAGCTGATGCAGCTTGCCTATGAGGCCGGCGTGCCGTCGCCGCGCGTGATGCATGTGCTCACGCCGGACGACGATCTCGGCACCGGCTTCATCATGCAGCGGGTCGAGGGCGAAACCATCGCGCGCAAGATTCTGCGCGACGACGAGTTTGCGGCGGCGCGGCCGCGTCTCGCACGGCAGATCGGCGGCGTGCTCGCGAAGCTGCACGGGCTGCCGCGGGACAAATTGCCCGAGCTGCGCAGCCGGTCCGCGACGGAGGAGATCTCTGAGTTCGAACGCGATTATCGCAGCCTGGACTGGCCCAAACCCGTCTTCGAGCTGGCGCTGCGCTGGCTCCGCGACCACGATCCGGGCCCTTCGGCCGAGACGACGCTGGTGCATGGCGATTTCCGCAACGGCAATCTCATCATTGGCGCCGACGGCGTGCGCGCGGTGCTGGACTGGGAGCTCGCCCATCTCGGCGATCCCATGGAGGATCTCGGCTGGGTCTGCGTCAACTCCTGGCGCTTTGGCGAGATCGACAAGCCGGTCGGCGGCTTTGGCTCGCGTCAGGAGCTGTTTACCGGCTATGAGGCGGCTGGGCGCAAGGTCGATCCATCGCGTGTCAAATTCTGGGAAGTGATGGGCACGCTGCGCTGGGGCATCATGTGCGGCGGCATGATGCAGCGCTTTCGCGAAAGTCCGGACCATTCGATGGAACGCGCCATGATCGGCCGTCGCGCTTCCGAGACCGAGATCGATCTGTTGCGGCTGCTGGCGCCGCGGGGGAGTTGACCATGCAGGACGAGCCGACCCCGATCGAGCTGACGAAGTCGGTCGCCGATTTCCTCCGCAACGACATCGCGCCGCTGATCTCCGGCCACCAGGCCTTCAAGCTGCGCGTGGCCATCAACATCCTCGATCTCGTGACAAGGCAGTTGACGCGGGAGGAGGGGAGCGACGCCGCGGAGGTGGAGCGGCTGCGTGCTCTGCTCGGCACCGACGGCTCGGTGACCGATCTCAACCGCGCACTCGCCGAGCGCATCGCCAAGGGCGAGGTCGATCTGGCAACGCCGGGCCTTGCCGAGCATCTGTGGGCGACGACCATGGACAAGCTTGCGGTGGATCAGCCGAATTACGCGTCGTACAAACGCGAACTCTCGCGTGGCGGGTAGGCGGTACTACACTCTCTGCTGTCATCGCCCGCGAAGGCGGGCGATCCAGTATTCCAGAGACGGCATTGATTGAGCCGAGAAGCCGCGGCGTACTGGATGCCCCGGTCAAGCCGGGGCATGACACCGGTGGTGTTGGGAGTCGTGACTGGCGGAGAGAGACCGCCCTACTTCCCCACCCATTTCGGCGGCCGCTTCTCCGCAAACGCCTTCGGTCCCTCGATGTAATCCTGCGAGGCCACCATCGCCTTCACCGCCGGATAGTCCCGCTGCTCCTCGATCGCCTGCTCCAGCGACACGCCGAGGCCCTTCTGGATCGCCTGCTTCGAGGCGCGGATCGACATCGGCGAATTCTTGGTGATCATCTCGGCCCAGCGCAGCGCGGCCGTGAGCGCCTCGCCCTGCGGCACCACCTCGTTGACGAAGCCGAGTTCGAGACCCTCCTTGGCGCTGACATGGCGCGCGGTGAGGATCATGCCCATGGCGCGCTTGAGTCCGATCTGCCGCGGCAGCCGATGCAGCCCTCCGGCGAGTGCGGCCAGCCCCACGCGGGGCTCGGGCAGGGCGAAGGTCGCGTTCTCCGAGGCGATGATGAGGTCGCAGGCGAGCGCGATCTCGAAACCGCCGCCCATGGCGACGCCGTTGACCGCGGCGATGATCGGCTTGTCGCAGTCGAAGCGCGCAGTGAGGCCGGCAAAGCCGCCCTTGTCCCAGCCGCGCTTGCCGCCGGCCGCCTGCCACTTCAGATCGTTGCCGGCGCAGAACGCCTTATCGCCGCTACCGGTGACGACCGCGATCCATTGCTCGGGGTCGGCGGAGAAATCGTCAAATACCTTTTGCAGCTCGAAATGCGCGTCGGTGTGCAGCGCGTTGTAGACCTCGGGCCGCGACAGCGTCACGATCGTGATCGGCCCCTTGCGTTCCACCTTGGAAAATTTCAGCTCCATCGCGCGCTCCCGCAGTTTCTCGTGAAGGAATATTGCCGGAATACTACCGCGCCTCCGCGCTGGAGCACCATCGAATTGCGCAATGCGCCTTGCGCATCCGGCACGCCTCCCATTGCTTGACTTGGCGGCGCTCTTCTCACCTTAATCGTGCGAAGCAAAGCTGCGCCCAGCGCCTTAACGCAAACGAAAAAATCATCCGGGAGAGAGCCGTGGATTTCTCGCTGCCTGCCGATCTCGTCGCCTATCTCGCAGAGCTCGACCTTTTCATCGAACGCGAGATCAAGCCGCTGGAGGCGGTCGACGATAACATCCGCTTCTTCGATCACCGCCGCGAATGGACGCGCACCGATTTCGAGAATGGCGGCCTGCCGCGCCACGAATGGGAGGCGCTGCTGCGCAAGGCCAAGGATCTCGCAGACGCCGCCGGTCATTTGCGTTTTGCGGTGCCGAAGCAATATGGCGGCAAGAATGGCTCCAACCTCTGGATGGCGGTCATCCGCGAGCACTTTGCCGCCAAGGGGCTCGGCCTGCACAACGACCTCCAGAACGAGCATTCCATCGTCGGCAACTTCCCCGTCGCCACCATGCTCGATCGCTACGGACGCGACGACCAGAAGGCGATGATCGACGGCTCGATCAAGGGCAAGTACCGCATCACCTTCGGCCTGACCGAGCCAAATCACGGCTCCGACGCCACCCATATGGAAGCGCGCGCGGTGCCCGCGACCCGTGACAACGTCAAGGGCTGGATCATCAACGGCGAGAAGATGTGGACGACCGGCATGCACGTCGCCACGCATTGCGCGCTGTTCGCGCGCACGTCAGGCAATGACGGCGATGCCCGCGGCATCACCTGCTTCCTGGTGCCGGCCACGAGCCATGGCGTGAAGATCGAAGAGTATATGTGGACCTTCAACATGCCGACCGATCATCCCCGCGTCAGCTTTACGGACGTGTTCGTGCCGGAGGATGCGCTGTTCGGCGAGGACGGTCGCGGCCTGTCGCTGGCGCAATGTTTTGTCCATCAAAACCGCATCCGGCAGGCAGCGAGTTCGTTGGGGGCAGCGGTCTACTGCATCAACGAGAGCGTGAAGTATGCGCGCGAGCGAAAACCGTTCGGCAAGGCGCTGGCCGAGAACCAGGCGATCCAATTCCCGCTGGTCGAGCTTGCGACGCAGGCCGAGATGCTGCGCCTGTTGATCCGCAAGACCGCCTGGGAAATGGACAAGCTCACCGAGGAGCAGATCGAGCGCACGCTCTCCGACCGCGTCTCGATGTGCAACTACTGGGCAAACCGCCTGTGTTGCGAGTCTGCCGACCGCGCCATGCAGGTTCACGGCGGCATGGGCTATTCACGCCACAAGCCGTTCGAGCACATTTACCGCCATCACCGCCGCTATCGCATCACCGAGGGCAGCGAGGAGATCCAGATCCGCAAGGTAGCGGGATTTTTGTTCGGCTATATGGGGCCGGGGAAGCATTGAGGGATTGTTGCGCGCAGTCTCTCCCCGGAGTCGTCCCGGCGAAGGCCGGGACCCATTACCCCACGGAGAAGTCGTTGCGCGAGACGGCAACTCCGAGTTTTCGCAAAACCCAATCCTGTGGCTATGGGTCCCCTGAGTTCACAAACGAAGTGCAACACTTCCATCTGGAGGTGTTGCCATGGGGCGGACTTACAAACAGCTCTCCCTTGACGATCGATGCGAGATTGCCCGCCTTTCGGCCAATGGCGGCTCGGTCGGGCAAATCGCGGCAGCTTTGGATCGGCCGCCATCAACGATCTCTCGGGAGCTGAGGCGGAACCGTGGCAGGCAAGTCGGCTACAAGCCAAGCTATGCTCAGCAGCAGACCCGGGCGCGGCGCTGGAAGGGCTCTCGCCTCGAGCGGGACGCCAGCTTGCGCCGCGAGGTCTTGGCAGGCTTGAGCCGCGGTTGGTCACCCGAACAGGTCGCAGGCAGGCTGGCCCGGGAACGTGGCCGTAGGGTGATCTCCTGCGAGAGCATCTACCGCTTCATCTACGCCCAGATCACACGCACGACGGACTTCACCTGGCGGCGCTATCTGCCTCGAGGCAAGAGCAAGCGAGGCCACCGCGGCAAACGAGGCGGGAGCCCCGCAAGCTTCATCGAAGGCCGTGTTTCGCTGGCAGAACGGCCTGCCGAGGTCGCCGATCGCAAAGTCCCGGGCCACTGGGAAGCCGATCTGATGATGTTCTCCAAATACCGGCAGGCCATCCTGGCCGTCCACGAGCGAACCTCGCGCCTGCTGCTCGCCGTTCCCATCGAACGCAAGTTCGCCGCCGGTATCGCTAGCCATCTCGTACGCCTGTTCAAAGCCGTACCGGAGGCACTGCGCCGTACCGTCACCTTCGACAACGGCACCGAGTTCGCCGCCCACCTTTCCTTGCAGAGCCTCTTGATGAAGACCTTCTTCTGCGACCCGCACGCGCCGTGGCAAAAGGGCGGCATCGAGAACGCCATCGGCCGCTTGCGCCGCTTCATCCCCCGAAAGACCGACCTCGAAAAGCTCCCAACCAGGCGCTTCCGTCAGTCCATTGCCGCCTACAACAACACCCCGCGCAAATGCCTTGACTTCAGAACCCCGGCAGAGGCCTTCTCCTCTCAACTGTTGCACTTCGAGTGTGAATCCACCTCCCGGCCTTCGCCGGGACGACGATGTGGCTGGAGTGGTGCTAATTCACCCTTCTATCCTTCCCCGCCCAATACGGCTCCCGCAACTGCCGTCGCAAAATCTTGCCTGAGGAATTGCGCGGCAGCGCCGGCAAAAACTCCACGCTCTTCGGCGTCTTGAAGCCGGCGATGCGCTCGCGCGTGAAGTTGATGATGTCGGTGGCGGTCGCCTGCTTCCCGGGCTTCATCACCACAACGGCCTTCACCGCCTCGCCCCATTTGTCGTCGGGTATGCCGATCACGGCAGCTTCCGCGACGTCGGGATGATCGCACAGCGCGCTCTCGACCTCGGCCGGGTAGATGTTTTCGCCCCCGGAGATGATCATGTCCTTGATGCGGTCGTGGATGTAGAGATAACCGTCTTCGTCCATGTAGCCGGCATCACCCGTGCGCAGCCAGCCGTCGCCGCGCAGCGTCGCGGCGGTCGCTTCCGGCAGGTTCCAGTAGCCGGCCATGTTGGAGCCCGAGCGCGTCGCGATCTCGCCGACCTCGCGCGGCGGCAGCGGCTTGCCGTCAACGTCTAGGATCGCGATCTCGACGCCCGGCAGCGCCTTGCCGGCCGAGCGCATCCGCTCCAAGCCCTCGATATGATCCTCCGGCGGCAGCGCGACGATGGTGCCGGTGGTCTCGGTCATGCCGTACATTTGCACGAACCCGCATTTGAAGATCTCGATGCATTCCTTCAGCAGCGCCGCCGGTATCGGCGAGGCGCCGTACAGCATGTATTTCAACCGGGAGAAATCGACAGTCCTCGCGCGCGGCTGCCGCACCACGAACTGCATCGCCGCCGGCACCATGAACAGCTTTGTGATGCCGGACTGCTCGAAGAAATCCAGCACCTTGGTCGGATCGAACTCGCGCGCGATCACGCCGCGGGCGCCGTGGTAGAGCCCCATCACGCCCCAGCCGGAGCCGCCGATATGGAAGATCGGCATCGCGACCAGCGACACGTCGTCGGTCGACCATCGGTTCCACTCCGGCTTGTCCTCGGCATTGCCTGTTTGCACCAGGTTGAGGAAGTTCGCATGCGACAGCATCGCGCCCTTCGGCTTGCCTGTCGTACCCGAGGTATAGAGCTGGATCGCGATGTCCTTAGTGTCGATCGGCACCTTGGGATCATCGCCACTCTGTGCATCGCGCCAGGCTGTAAAATCCTGCCATTCCGGCGCGCCGCCTTCGGTGGTGATGACGCTGCGCACGCCCGGCAACTGGTCCTTGATCTGGCGGACCTGGGTGATGAACTCGGGTCCCACGAACAACACCGGCGCTTTGCAGTCGCTCACGATGAAGGCGACCTCGGGGCCCGCGAGCCGCCAGTTCACGGGCGCCATCACCACGCCGGCCTTCATGGCACCCATCAGCAGCTCGAAATAGATGTCACTGTTCTTGCCGAGATAGGCGATGCGCTCGCCCTTGTTCACACCCATCGCGATCAGCGCATTGGCGACGCGATTCGTCTTGATGTCGAACTCGGCGAAGCTGGTGACACGACCTTCGAACTCGAAGGCGATGGCATTGCCGCGGCTCTTGGCGCGCTCGCGCACCATGTCGGCGAGGTCAGCCAATGGCTGTGTGGTGGACATGTCTCTCCCGTGACGTCTTGTTCTTATGCCGCGGAGTGTGGCGTCATCCGCGGGCGAAGACAAGATGGGAGAGGGTACGCCATGGCTTCAGCGTCGTCGTCTTGGCGAAAGCCAGGACCCATAGCCACAAGACGCAATTTGGCGAAGACTGGCCATGGCCAATCTTCGCCAAAGAACATTCGGTGATAATGGGTCCTGGCTTTCGCCAGGACGACGACGGAGAGAGCCTCAGCCCCGCTTCGCACGGTCCTTTTCATTCTGCGCCATGATGCTCTCGCGCGCGGTTTTCCAGTCGTCGTCGCTCCAGTCGCGGAGCTGGTAGAAATTGCCGCCCATCGCGAGCGCCTGGGCGCCGTCCATGGCGATGGTCTCGCCGCTGATCCAGTCGCAGCCGCCGGAGATCAGGAACACGGCGACGTTCTGCAATTCCTCCATGGTGCCGACGCGGCCCATCGGGTTCATCGCCTTGGTGCGCGCGCCGGCTTCGTCGCCGGGCTTGATGCGCTTGCTCATGCCCTCGGTCGGGATCTCGCCCGGCGCGATGGTGTTCAGCCGGATGCCGTAGCGGCCCCATTCGGTCGCGAGCGACATCGTCATGGCATGGATCGCCGACTTGCTCATCGCCGACGGCACCACGTAAGGCGATCCGTTGCGCACCCAGGTCGTGGTGATCGAGACGACGTTGCCGGGCTGCTTCAACGCGATCCAGCGCTTGCCGACCGCCTGCGTCACGTAAAACGTGCCGTGCATGACGATGTTGGCGACGGCGTCAAAGCCGCGCGGCGACAGCTCCTCGCTGCGCGAGATGAAATTGCCGGCGGCGTTGTTGATGAGGTCGGTGAGGGGGCCGTCGCGAAAGATGGTCTCGATCATCTCCTCGACCGCGAGCGCGTTGCGGATGTCGACGCCGTGGCTGGTGACGCGGCCGCCATGCTCGGCCATCAGCTCGGTCGCGGTCTCGTCGCAGACGATCTTGCGCCGGCCGCAGATGTGCACTTCCGCGCCGAGCTGGAGAAAGCACGCCGCCATCGACTTGCCGAGCCCGGTGCCGCCGCCGGTCACGAGGATGCGCCGCCCCGCCAGAAGATTTTCCTTGAACATGGCTGTTTCCCCCGTCGCGATTGTCGGTTAATTGATCGATTGACTAAATCCGGCCGCCGGCTTCCTGTAAAGCGGCACCGAACAAGAACAGCCGGGAACCAGGGGAGAATTCATCCATGGAAGAGCGCGTCTCGATCTCGATCTCGGAAGGCGTCGCCGACGTGCGGCTGGTGCGCGCGGACAAGATGAATGCGCTGGATCAGGCCATGTTCGAGGCCCTTGTGGCCGCAACGGATCGGCTTTCGAAGGAAAAAGGCGTGCGCGTCGTGGTGCTGTCCGGCGAGGGCCGCGCCTTCTGTGCCGGTCTCGACATGGGGCGTTTTGCCGCCATGAAGGAAAAGGGGGGTAATGGAATTCCGGGTGGCGAAAATCGCGACCTCACCAAACGCACGCACGGCCAGGCGAATTTTGCGCAACAGGCCGTGTGGGGCTGGCGCCAGCTTCCGGTCCCCGTGATCGCGGCGATCCAGGGCGTCGCCTTCGGCGGCGGCTTCCAGCTCGCACTCGGCGCCGACATGCGCTTCCTCACGCCCGATGCGCGAATGTCGGTGATGGAAATCAAATGGGGCCTGGTGCCCGACATGGCGGGCACGCCGATCCTGGCTTCGCTCGTGCGCGACGACATCTTGCGCGATCTCACCTACACCGGCCGCATCTTCTCCGCGCAGGAGGCGATGGCTTACGGTCTCGCCACGCGCATCTGCGACGACCCGCGCGCTGCCGCGCTCGACGTCGCGCGCGAGATCGCGGGAAAAAGCCCCGATGCGATCCGCGCCGCGAAACGCATGCTCAACAATCTCTCGGTCGATCCGGGCCCCGCGCTACTCGCCGAGTCCGTCGAGCAGCAGAAGTTGATCGGCAGCGCGAACCAGACCGAGGCGGTGCGTGCCAATCTCGAGAAGCGCGCCCCGAAGTTTGCGGATTAGCGCAGACCTCATCCCGAGGAGCCGCGAAGCGGCGTCTCGAGGGATGGGCCACGGGCTCTCATGGTTCGAGACGGCGCCTTGCGCCTCCTCACCATGAGGGGCAACTTCAACAACAAAGAAAAACAACAATGAGCGAAACCTCAAATTTCCTCGGCATCGTCTCCGGCGGGCGCAGCCGCTCCCATGCCGAGGTCGCTGATCGTGCCGACCGCATCGCGAGCGGTCTCAGCCAGATCGGCGTCAGGCAGGGCGATTGCGTCTGCATGCTGATGCGCAACGACATCGCCTTCATCGAAGCCGCCTATGCCGCCATGCGGCTGGGCGCCTACGGCGTGCCGATCAACTGGCACTTCAAGCCCGAAGAGATCAACTACATCCTGAACGACACCGGCACCTCCGTGCTGATCGGCCATGCCGACATGCTGCATGCCTTGCGCGATGCGATACCCCAAGGCGTCACCGTGCTCAGCGTTCCGCCGCCGCCGGAGATCCTGTCCAGCTACAAGATCGATCCCGATCATCTGAAGACGCCGGCCTTCGCGATCGATTTCGAATCCTGGCTCGCAGAGCACCAGCCCTATGACGGCCCGGTCGTGCCGCAGCCCATGAACATGATCTACACCTCGGGCACGACAGGCCACCCCAAGGGCGTACGGCGCAACGCGCCGACGCCGGAGCAGGCGGCTGCCGGCGAGCGCATGCGCGCGATGATCTACGGGCTCAAGCCCGGCGCCCGCACGATCCTGCCGGGCCCGCTCTATCACTCCGCGCCGAACTCGTTCGGCATTCGCGCGGGAAAACTCGGCGGCGCACTGGTGCTGATGCCCCGCTTCGAGCCCGAGGAATTTCTCGAGCTGATCGAGCGCTACAAGATCGACACCATCTTCATGGTGCCGACCATGTTCATCCGCCTGATGAAGCTGCCGGAGGAGGTGCGCAAGCAATACGACGTCTCCTCGCTCCGCCACATCATTCACGCCGCAGCACCCTGTCCGGCGGACGTCAAGCGCGCCATGATCGAATGGTGGGGGCCGGTGATCTATGAATTCTACGGCTCGACCGAATCCAGCGCCGTCACCTTCGCGACCTCCGAGGACGCGCTGAGGAAGCCCGGCACCGTCGGCAGGATTTCGCCCGGCGCCGAGCTGCGCTTCATCGGTGAGGACGGACGCGTGCTGGGTGTAGGCGAGATCGGCGAGCTCTACTCGCGCATGGCCGGGATGGCCGATTTCACCTACCACAACAAGCCGGAGAAGCGCGCCGAAATCGATCGCGCCGGCTTCATCACCTCCGGCGACGTCGGCTATATCGACGAAGAGGGCTACGTCTTCATCTGCGACCGCAAGCGCGACATGGTGATCTCGGGCGGCGTCAACATCTATCCGGCCGAGATCGAGTCCGTGCTGCACGCGGTGCCCGGCGTGCATGATTGCGCGGTGTTCGGCATCCCCGATGCCGAGTTCGGCGAAGCGCTGATGGCGGTGGTCGAGCCGCAAGCCGGCGTTACGCTGGATGCCGCCGAAATCCGCACCCGCCTGAAGGCCTCGCTTGCCGACTACAAGGTCCCAAAGCACATCGAGATCCGCACCGGGCTGCCGCGCGAAGACTCCGGCAAGATCTTCAAGCGGCGCCTGCGCGATCCCTATTGGGAGCAGGCGGGGCGGAAGATCTAGCGGTGCGTAGCCCGGGTGAGCGAAGCGATACCCGGGATAACAACCAGTAAGAAACGGATGTCGCTTCGCTCATCCGGGCTACACGAGCACGCGAATACGTGAGCGGCTTTATCGATCGCAACCTCGCGCATCGTGCTATACTCACGGGATCATCGACCTTCGGATCATCCCATGGCTCCCGTTTCCATCCTGCTCAACCTGCTCTGGATTCTCATTGGCGGCGCCTGGATGGCGCTCGGCTGGCTGGTCGCCGCGGTCATCATGGCGGTCACCATCATCGGCCTGCCCTGGGCGCGGGCGGCGTTCAATATCGCCGTCTACACGCTGATGCCGTTCGGCTCGCGGGCGGTCAGCCGCTATGAGGTCACCGGTGTCGAGGATGTCGGCACCGGCCCGCTCGGGGTGATCGGCAACATCATCTGGTTCGTGCTCGCCGGCTGGTGGTTGGCGCTCGGCCACCTCTTCACCGCCGTGGCCCTCGCGATCACCATCATCGGCATTCCCTTCGCCTGGGCCCACCTCAAGCTCGCCGGCATCGCGCTCTGGCCGATCGGCAAGGTGATCGTGCCGGCTTAAGGCAAACTCGTAGGATATCCTACGCCTCCGCAATGCGTCACATTTCATTGCAACTTTTTCCCGGCTTCATTGTTGACGAGCGGGAGCGAACGCGGCCGCAATGTGCCGCGGCTGGCCCTTGGTTCATTCTTATCGGGAGGCGATTGCATGAAGTGGCTTTGCTTGGTGGGCTTTGTGGCGGGGGCCGTTGCTTTGACACCCACACCTTCTGCTTCGGCGATGCCCGTTGCCAAGCCGGACACACTGGGCGCGTTTCAGACTGACACCATCGAGGTCAAGGGCGGCCACGGACATGGCGGTGGCCACGGGTGGGGTCATCGCGGCGGCCGTGGTCATCATTACGGCTGGGGCAGAGGCCGAGGCCATCACTATGGCTGGCGGCACCATCACCACTGGTAAGCGTCACTATTGTCCCGAGATTGGAGTCGGGTGGCCGCTCAATGCTTCCGACCCACAATCCCTCGCGTTGCCCGACGGGCAAAACCCGCCACATGCAGGTCAATCGATCGGTTCTCCAATATTCTGATTGACCGAATTTGCGTCTTCGGGTAAACCGCAAGATATTCCGGCCCGCTAAAAAGGGCGTTTCGCGATCGTCACGATACGTGAGCCGGAATGCGATGGACGCGGCAGCGCCGGCGCGTGACGAGGTGGCAGGGCGGGCTACGCCTGTGAGCCATCGCGATCCGCGCGAACGACCCGGCGCGGTCACAGCCTTTCTATTCGACTTCGGGGGCGAGCACGCGCGAGCTTCCGGATGTCCGGGGAGGGACGTCCGCGGACGGCAAAAGCGTGTGGTCCTGACGCCCGGGGTCTGTGCGTCAAGGCTTGCGGTGATGTGCGGCCCGACCGGGTGCGCGCATCGATCATCTGCAAGGCGACGGGGGCAATAGTGCGTCGCTCCCCGGGGAGAGCGCGCCATAAGCCGTAAACCATTGCGCAGGGAAGGCCGGGATGTTCCGGCATCACCTGTGGTCACCCCCGCGTGCGTCTTTCGCGTGCGGACCCTGGGTGCCAGCCGGCGCCCGGCCTTCCCTGCGCCCTTTCTTATCGATGAGGGCGAAACGGACAGCAAAACTCGGGCCCCTGCGCCGCGAGACCGCGGACGTGTGCGCGCGCCGTTCAGCAAGGCGCATTTCTCCCATGATCGGTGATGTTGCCGCGCCGCCCCCAACTTCATCTTGCGCTGCGGCAAAAAACTTGCACACTCGGCTGAGCCGGGCAGCCAAGCGAGCTCGAACAGCGGAGCGAGCCAATGTCCCTCCAGACCATATCATCCGACACCGCCGATCAGCGCCCCAACCGCCCCGAGGACGTCCAGGCGATGGAGGCGGACGCGCGGCTGCGGGACGACATCCGCCTGCTCGGGCGCATTCTCGGCGACACGGTGCGCGACCAGGAGGGGCCGGAATTGTTCGATCTGGTCGAGCGCATCCGCCAGACCTCGATCCGATTCCACCGCGACGAGGACCGGCTCGCCCGCCACGAGCTCGAGCAGATCCTCGACAGCATGTCGACCTCCGAGACGGTGCGGATCGTCCGCGCCTTCAGCTATTTCTCTCACCTCGCCAACATCGCCGAGGACCAGAACAACATCCGCCAGATGCGCGCCAACAAGGGCGGCGGCTCCGGCGTGCTGGCCGAGACGCTCGCCCATGCGAGGGCTGCGGGCATCGGTGCCGATGCCCTGCGCAACTTCTTCAAGAGCGCGCTGGTCAGCCCGGTTTTGACGGCGCATCCGACCGAGGTCCGCCGCAAGAGCACGATGGACCGCGAGATGGAGGTAGCTAGCCTGCTCGATCGTCGCGAGCGCGTCGCGCTGACGGCGGAGGAGGCCGCCGCCAGCGACGAGCAGCTCCGCCGCGAGGTGCTGACGCTGTGGCAGACCAATCTGCTGCGCCGGACCAAGCTCACCGTGCTCGACGAGGTCGCCAACGGCCTGTCGTTCTATGATTACACGTTTCTCCGCGAGGTGCCGCGGCTGGTCAACGCGCTGGAGGACCGGCTGGAGGAGGGCGGCGAGCAGGCGGCCGGCGAGCTCGCCTCGTTCCTGCGCATGGGCAGCTGGATCGGCGGCGACCGCGACGGCAATCCCTTCGTCACCGCCGACGTGATGCGCGGCACGCTGCGGCTGCAGTCGAGCCGGGTGATGCAGTTCTATCTGAATGAGCTGCACGTGCTCGGCTCGGAATTGTCGATCGCGGCCCATCTCGCCGACGTCTCCGAGGAGCTGCGCACGCTGGCGGAGCGCTCGCCCGATACCTCGCCGCACCGGAGCGGCGAGCCGTATCGTCTTGCGGTCTCTGGCATCTATGCGCGCCTGACTGCAACGGCCGAAATGCTTCAGGTCGAGATCACGCGCCGGCCGGTCGGCAAGGGCGCGCCGTATGACAGCGTCGGGGAGCTCAAGGCCGATCTCGACGTGCTGCACCGCTCTCTGATCTCCAACAACGCCGGCGTCATCGCCCGCGGCCGGCTGCGGCTGCTGCGCCGTGCGGTGGACTGCTTCGGCTTCCATCTGGCCCGGCTCGACATCCGCCAGAACTCGGCCGTGCACGAGCGCACCATCGCCGAGCTGATGGACGCCGCCAACCCCGGCATGTCCTATCTCGCGCTCGGCGAGGACGCGCGCATCTCCCTGCTCACCAACGAGCTGCGCTCGACGCGCTCGCTGGTGTCGCCATTCGTCAAATACAGCGACGAGACCATGGGCGAGCTCAACGTCTTCCATGCCGCAGCAGAAGCGCATGCGAAGTTCGGCTCGGACGCCATTCCCCAATGCATCATCTCGATGTGCAAGGGCATGTCCGACATGCTCGAGGTCGCGGTGCTCCTGAAGGAGGTCGGTCTCGTCCATCCCTCCGGGCGCAGCGCGATCAACATCGTGCCGCTGTTCGAAACCATCGAGGATCTGCAGGCGTCTTCCACCATCATGGACCGCATGCTCTCGCTGCATGATTACCGCCGGCTGGTCGACAGCCGCGGCAGCGTGCAGGAGGTCATGCTGGGCTATTCCGACTCGAACAAGGATGGCGGCTTCGTCACCTCGGGCTGGGAGCTCTACAAGGCCGAGATCGGCCTCGTCGACGTGTTCGAGCGCCACGGCGTGCGCCTGCGTCTGTTCCATGGCCGCGGCGGTTCGGTCGGCCGCGGCGGCGGCCCGAGCTACGATGCCATCATCGCCCAGCCCGGCGGCGCGGTGAACGGCCAGATCCGCATCACCGAGCAGGGCGAGATCATCTCGTCGAAATATTCCAACGCCGAAGTCGGCCGCAGCAATCTGGAGATCCTGGCAGCCGCGACGCTGGAAGCGAGCCTGTTGCATCCGCGCCAGAGCGCGCCGCGCCGCGAATATCTGACCGCGATGGACGAGCTTTCAAGCCTGGCCTTCAAGGCCTATCGCGGCCTCGTCTACGAGACCGACGGCTTCGTCGATTATTTCTGGGCGTCCACCGTCATCAACGAGATCGCGACGCTCAACATCGGCAGCCGCCCGGCCTCGCGCAAGAAGACCCGCGCGATCGAGGATTTGCGGGCGATCCCCTGGGTGTTCTCCTGGGCGCAATGCCGCCTGATGCTGCCCGGTTGGTACGGCTTTGGCAGCGCCGTCGAGCAATGGATCGCGGAGCATCCCGACAAGGGCATGCCGTTCCTCAAGGAGCTCTACAAGGAATGGCCGTTCTTCCGCATGCTGCTGTCGAACATGGACATGGTGCTGGCGAAAAGCTCGATCGCGATCGCGTCGCGCTATGCCGAGCTCGTGCCCGACGAGGCGCTCCGGGAAAAGATATTCGGCCGCATCCGCCGCGAATGGCATTCCTGCATCGAGACGCTCTTGGACATCATGGGCCAGGACCGCCTGCTGCAAGGCAACCCGCTGCTGGAGCGCTCGGTGCGCCACCGCTTCCCCTATCTCGACCCGCTGAACCACGTGCAGGTCGAGCTGCTGAAGGAGCACCGCGCGCAGAACCCGGACGAGCAGGTCCTGCGCGGGATTCAGCTGACGATCAACGGGATTTCGGCGGGATTGAGGAATACGGGGTAGAGACATGGTGAGTGGCGAGTGGAATCCATTCGCCACTCACCATTCGCTGCACTCAACAGAAATGCGCGCCCTGCGTCTCCACATACACCGCATAGAGCGACTGGCTCGCGGTCATGAACAGGCGGTTGCGCTTCTTGCCGCCGAAGCAGACG
This sequence comes from Bradyrhizobium sp. CW1, assembly GCF_023100665.1. NCBI lineage: Bacteria > Pseudomonadati > Pseudomonadota > Alphaproteobacteria > Hyphomicrobiales > Nitrobacteraceae > Bradyrhizobium > Bradyrhizobium sp. CW1. Next base: position 5,505,841 of record NZ_CP064684.1, on the reverse strand, counting down.
TTGGCGCAGGTCTCGGGCAACAGGATCTGCCCGATGCGCGCGCCGTCGTTTGGCGCGAACACCTGCACGCCGTCATAGCCGGGGCCGACCCAGCCGGCGCCGACCCAGATGTTGCCTTCGGTGTCGACGCGCAGGCCGTCGGGGAAGCCTGATTTGCCGTCGAGCGTCATGTCGATCAGCTTCTTCGGGTTCGAAAGCTTCGCCCCATCGATGTCGTACGACCACACCACGTTCTTGGCTTCAGGATAATGCGTGATGCCGGTGTCGCAGACATAGAGCTTCTTGTAGTCCTGACTAAAAGCGATGCCGTTCGGCTTGAACGGCTCGTCGGCCACCTTCGCGACCTGGCCGCTCTGCGGATCAATGCGATAAACCGCTTCCTTCTGATGGGGCTGCAGCGAGCCGGTATTGGCAAGCTTGCCCTCGTAGATACTGATCGCGCCGTAGCCGGGATCGGTGAACCAGATCGCCTTGTCGTTGGGATGCACCACCATGTCGTTGGGGCCGTTGAGCGGCTTGCCGCCGGCCTGCTCGGCCAGGGTCGTCACCGAACCGTCGTGCTCGTAGCGGACGAGCCGGGTGCGCTCGGCACTGAGCTGGCGCCCCTCGGTGTCGAACGAGTTGCCGTTGGCCTCGTTCGACGGCTTGTGGAACTGCTCGGAGATGTGGCCGTCGTCATCGAGGTAGCGCAGCTGCCGGTTGGCGGGGATGTCACTCCAGACCAGATATTGCCCTTGCGCATTCCACGCTGGCCCTTCCGCCCACAGGCAGCCGGTATAGAGCCGCTTGATTGCGGTGTTGCCGACCTTCGCCTTGAAGCGCTTGGGATCGATGGCAATGATGTCAGGATCGGGATAGCGCTGCGGCTCGGCATTGGCGCCGAAGTCGCGGGCGTCCGCGCGTGAGGCGAGCAGGGCGGATGCGGCAACGGTCGCGGCGCCCTTGAGGAGCGTGCGGCGGGCGAGGCCGCTGCCTGCAGTCGTGTCGTCGGAGTCGGTCAGCATTCTTGTCATGGTTTCCTCCCAAAGTTGGGAGGAAATGATCCGCCAGCAATCGGGCGTAAAGCGGAGCGATCTCCGGACAAGGCAGCCGGAGATCGCAGAGCAGGAATGCCGGAAGTGCGGCTCGACGGGATCCTTACACGGGATCCCACGGGAAGATGTCGGCGGAGCGGTCGAGCTTGTAGAATGATCCCTTCAGCGCCGGCATGCCGTGTTCCGCGATCGATTGCGGCGTCCAGCCCTCGCTCCGGTGCACCGAGCGCAGCGGACGGTTCTGGCTGAACAGGAACAGCTCGTTCATGCGCGCGCCGAAGATCTGCCCGGACACGTCCTTGGCGGCATCGGAGAGCAGATAGGCGCAGACCGGCGCGATCTTCTCCGGGCCCATCTGCTTGATCTTCTCGACGCGCGCCTTCTCGGCTTCGGTCTCGGTCGGGATGGTCCCGATCATGCGGGTCCAGGCGAACGGCGAGACGCAGTTGGAGCGAACGTTGAAGCGGCCCATGTCGAGCGCAATAGACTTCGACAGGCCGACGATGCCGAGCTTGGCGGCGGCGTAATTGGCTTGTCCAAAGTTGCCGATCAGGCCGGAGGTCGAGGTGAAGTGCACGAACGAGCCGGACTCCTGCTCGCGGAAAATCCGTGCCGCGGCGTGGCTGACGTAGAACGAGCCCATCAAATGCACCTTGATGACGGCCTCGAACGCTTCCACGCTCATCTTGTGGAAGATCATGTCGCGCAGGATGCCGGCATTGTTGACCACGCCGTCGAGCCGGCCGAAATGATCGGTCGCGGTCTTCACGATCCTGCTGGCGGGGATGGCTTCGGCCACCGACTCGAAATTGGCGACGGCGGTGCCGCCGCGCTTCTTGATCTCCTCGACCACTTCCTCGGCGGGCGCGGCGCTGGTGCCAGCGCCGTCCGCGGCGACGCCGGGATCGTTGACGACGACCTTGGCGCCCTCGCCGGCGCAGAGCAGCGCGATTTCGCGCCCGATGCCGCGGCCTGCGCCGGTGACGATGATGACCTTGTCTTGCAGTGATTTCGTCATGTGGATTACCTCTCGTTCGTAAACACGATCGTGCCCGACGCGGCGAACATGCCGCCGACGCCGTGACACACCGAAATCTTCGCGTTGGCGACCTGCGCCGGCGCGATACCGCGCATCTGCCGCACGCTCTCCTGGAGCGCGTACATGCCGTACATGCCCGAATGCATGTAGCTCAGGCCGCCGCCATTGGTGTTGAGCGGCAGCTTGCCGCCGGGCCGCGTGTTGCCGTCGGCGATGAACTTTCCGGTGTCCTCGTGCGGCATGAAGCCGAGGTCGCCGAGGCCGAACAGCGGCAGATGCGCAAAGGCGTCGTAGATCATGAGATGGTCGACGTCCTTATGCGCGATGCCGGCCTCCTTGAAGGCGAGGGGCCCCGCGGTCTTGAACGCGCGCGAGGAGTTGAACGTCTCCATCTGGCTGACCATCGGCGTCTCCACGCTCTCGCCGGTGCCCATGATGTAGACGGGCTTGCGCGGAAAATCCCTGGCACGGTCCGCCGAGGTCAGGATCAGCGCGCCGCCGCCGTCGGTGACGAGGCAGCATTGCAGCAGGCGGAACGGATAGGCGATCATGCGCGAGTTGAGGACGTCCGCGACCGTGATGGGATCCTTCATCATCGCGCGCGGATTCTTCGCCGCCCACTCCCGCTGCACCACTGCGACCGAGGCGAGCTGCTCGTGCGTGATGCCATAGGTCTTCATGAAGCGAAGCACGGGGATCGGGAACATGCTGGGCGGGCCGTAGACACCGAACGGCGCCTCGAACTGGCCTTGCAGGCTGTCGGCAGGAATCGAGCGCGGTGCCTTGCCGATCATCGACTTGCCGCTCTCGGCATGGGTGATCAGCACCGTCTTGCACAGGCCGGCCTCGATCGCTGCGGCGGCATGGCGGACGTGCAGCATGAAGGAGCAGCCGCCGACCGAGGTGCCGTCCACCCAGGTCGGCTTGATGCCGAGATAGTGGCAGACCTGCTGCGGCGTTTCGACGGCGGTGGCGAAACCATCGATGTCGGACAGCTTCAGCCCGGCATCGGCAATTGCATTGAGCGCCGCATCCGCGTGAAGCTGGAGCTGCGAGGCGTTGGGGATGACACCGAGCTCGGTGGTCTCGGCCGCGCCGACGACGGCAACCTGATTGCTGCGCATGGGCTTACCCCTTCGCCGGACGGAATACGGGAAGGGTGATCTTGTCGTCGAGCGCCTCGAAGGCCACCTCGAGCTTCATGTCGAGTTCGAGCGCCTCCGGCGTCTGCGGGCAGTCGATGATGTTGCTCATCATCCGCGGTCCCTCTTCGAGCTCGACTACCGCAATCGCGTAAGGCGGCGTGAAGCCGGGCGCGGCGGGACGGTGGTTGATCACGTAGCTGTAGAGAAAGCCCTTGCCGCTCGCCTTGAAGATGCTGACCTTGCGCGAGGCGCAGGACGGGCAGAACGGGCGCGGCGGGAAATAGACATGCGCACAGGCGTCGCAGCGCTGCAGGCGCAACTCGCTCGCCTTGGTGCCGTCCCAGAAATGCTGGGTCTCCGGCGTCGGTTTCGGTCGCGCGCGATGCGGTTCGGCCATCTCGGCAGGTCCTCCCAAGGCCAAGCGAAGCCCGGCTGTTGCGATCTTGATGCGACAATCGACCATGGCGCGTCAACGGTCCAGCAATGCGCATGCATGCCATCATGCGCACAATGCTTGTGTCGAAGTGAGGCAGCGCTATACATTGCGCGCAAATATTCCGTGAGACAGACATGCCCGATTTTTCGACACTGAAGAAGCTCGCCGAAGACCTCGAAAGCGGCCGCACCAGCTCCCGCAAGCTGGTCGAGGCTTGCATCGCCAAAATCGCCGATCCGGCCGGCGAGGGGCAGCGTACCTTCATCCATGTGGACAGGGACGCCGCGCTTGTGGCGGCGGATGCGATGGACGGTTTGCGCAAGGTGAAGGCGGCGCCGTCGCGCTACGCCGGTATCCCGGTCTCGATCAAGGATCTCTTCGACATCAAGGGCCAGGTGACGCGCGCCGGCTCCCGCGCGCTTGATGATTCCTCGCCGGCCGAGCAGGATGCCCCCACGGTAGCGCGGCTGCGCAAGGCCGGCTTCGTCGTGATCGGGCGCACCAACATGACCGAGTTCGCCTATTCCGGCATCGGCATCAATCCGCATTACGGCACGCCAAAGGGCGCCTGGAACCGGGCCGAGGGCCACGTGCCCGGCGGTTCGTCCTCGGGTGCCGCGGTCTCCGTGCTCGACGGCATGGCGCATGGCGCGCTCGGCACCGACACCGGCGGCTCCTGCCGGATTCCGGCGGCCTATAACGGCATCGTCGGCTACAAGCCGACGCAGCGGCGCGTGCCGCTCGACGGGGCTGTGCCGCTGTCGTTCTCGCTCGACAGCATCGGGCCGCTGGCACGATCGGTCAGTTGCTGTGCCATTCTCGATGCCGTGCTCGCCAACGAGCTGATCGGCCCGCTGAAGCCGCGACCTGTCAAGGGCATGCGGCTGGCGGTGCCGACCACGATCGCGCTCGATGACCTCGACGCGGCTGTGGCCGGGACATTCGAGCGTGCGCTCAAGAGCCTTGCCGATCACGGCGCGATCATCGAGCGCATGGAGATGGCCGAATTCCACGACATCGGACCGATGAACGCCAAGGGCGGCTTTGCGGCTTCCGAAAGCTACGCCTGGCACCGCTACCTCCTCACATCCAAGGGTGACGTCTACGATCCCCGAGTCTCCGTGCGCATCATGCGCGGCGAGGCGCAGAGCGCGGCGGACTACATCGATCTTCTCCACGAGCGCCGCTCGCTGATCGCCCGCGTCAATGCGCGGATCGCGCCCTATGACGCGCTGGTGCTGCCGACCACCGCCAACACGCCGCCGAAAATCGCCGATCTCGCCGACGACAAGGAGTTCACCAGGGAAAACCTGCGGGCGCTCCGCAATTGCACCCTGATCAACATGATCGACGGTTGCGCCATCTCGCTGCCGGCGCATCGCGAGGGCGAAATTCCCGTCGGCCTGATGCTGGCGGGCGCGGGCGGATCGGACCGCCGTATCTTCGAGCTTGCTGCCGGCATGGAGGCCGTAATTCGTGTTTGACCTGACCTTCACCGTTGACGCCCAGGACACCACCACGCCGCTGACGCTGGCGATCGACCAGATGGTCATCGCCGGCTGGACCGGCCGCGATCCGGTCGCGCGCGACAAGCACATTGCCGAGCTGCAGGAGATGGGTATCGCGCCGCCGGCCTCGACGCCGATCTACTACCGTGCCTCGGCGCGGCGGCTGACGCAGGAGGACAGCATCGAATGCACCGGCGGCGATTCCTCCGGCGAGGTCGAGTTCGTGCTGATCGGCTGGCAGGGTCGCATTTTCGTCGGCTGCGGTTCCGACCACACCGACCGCAAGGTCGAAGCCTACAACGTCACGGTGTCCAAGCAGATGTGCGACAAGCCGATCGCATCCACCGTGTGGGAGCTCGAGGACGTCATCGGCCATTGGGACAGGATGATCCTGCGCTCCTGGGCCACGATCAAGGGCGAGCGCGTGCTCTACCAGGAGGGCACGCTCGACGCGATGCTGCCGGTCGTCGACCTCATCGCGCGTGGCTTCGACGGTGGGAAATTCCCCGACGGCTGCGCCATGTTCGGCGGTACGTTTGCGGCGAAGGGCGGCATCCGTCCCGCCGATCGCTTCGATTTCGAGCTGGAGGACCCCGTGCTGAAGCGCACGATCAAGCACGGCTATGACGTGGTGACGCTGCCGGTGCGGGGCTAAAGTCTCTCCTTCGTCATTGCGAGGAGCTCTTGCGACAAAGCAATCCAGACTGGTTCCGCGGAGGAATTCTGGATTGCTTTGCTCCGCTCGCAATGACGGGGAGAGAGACGGAAATCGGGTGGTAGAGGACGGGGCGGTCCTGCGAAGGTCAGAGAGCCATGACAGCAACAGCACGCAAATCGCCTCAATCCCCGTCAGCGGATACTGCCGCCCATGTCGATGCCCTCGACTGGCCGCAAATCACCGGCGAGCTCGACACCCACGGCTCCGCCGTCCTGAAGGGCCTGCTCACGCCGGAGCAGTGCCGCGCCGTCGCCGCGCTCTATCCCGACGACACCAACTTCCGCAGCCGTATCGTCATGGGCCGCCACGGCTTTGGCCGCGGCGAATACAAATATTTCTCCTATCCGCTGCCCGATCTGATCGCGCAGTTGCGCCCGGCGCTCTACGCGCATCTCCAGGGCGTCGCCAATCGCTGGAACGAGGCGATGGGGATCGACATTCGCTATCCCGCCACTCACGCCGCGTTCCTGAAACGATGCCACGAGGCAGGCCAAACGCGGCCGACGCCGCTGCTGTTGCAATATGAGGCCGGCGATTTCAACTGCCTGCATCAGGATCTCTATGGCGAGCACGTGTTCCCGCTCCAGGTCGCGATCCTCTTGTCCGAGCCGGGACGCGATTTCACCGGCGGCGAGTTCGTGCTGACCGAGCAACGCCCGCGCATGCAGTCCCGCGCCGAAGTGGTTCCGCTCGCGCAGGGCGACGCCGTTGCCTTCGCTGTGCATCATCGTCCAGTGCAGGGGACACGCGGCACCTACCGCGTTAATCTCCGCCATGGCGTCAGCCGGATTCGCTCTGGCCAGCGCTACACGCTGGGTGTGATCTTTCACGATGCGAAATAAACGCTGCCGCTGATGGGGGATTTGTTCGATAATGTCGCCGAAGCTCAGCCGTCGCGCGAGAAGATCGCCGACGGCGCCGTGCTGCTGCGCGGCTTCGTCAAGCCGATCGAAAGCGAGTTGATCGATGCGGTGCGCGCCATCGTGGCGCAGTCGCCGTTCCGGCGCATGACCACGCCCGGCGGGCATCTGATGTCGGTCGCCATGACCAATTGCGGCGAGCGCGGCTGGATCACCGATCATACCGGCTATCGCTATGATCCCATCGACCCGCGGACCGGGGCGCCGTGGCCGGCGATGCCACCCGTGCTCCGCGATCTCGCCCGCCGCGCGGCGGAGCAGGGCGGCTTTAATGGCTTTGCGCCCGATGCCTGCCTCGTCAACCGCTATGAGCCTGGCACGCGGCTGTCGCTGCATCAGGACAAGGACGAGCTGGATTATTCGGCGCCGATCGTCTCGGTCTCACTTGGGCTACCTGCGACCTTCCTGTTCGGCGGCCTGGCACGCAGCGACAAGCCGCGCCGCTTCCGCTTGGTGCATGGCGACGTCGTGGCCTGGGGCGGCCCTAGCAGGCTGGCCTATCACGGCGTCGCGCCGCTCGCCGACGGCGAGCATGCGTTGCTCGGCCGCAAGCGGGTCAATCTGACGTTCCGCAGGACGCGCTGATCTTCCTTCTCCCCTTGTGGGAGATTCGCGCACAGCCTAACCGGTTGAAACGATGAGGAAAACCTCGGCCGGTGTCCGTGTGGTGTCCCCATCACAGGGTTCCGAGCTGGCCGCGCCCGGCGGATCATCCCTCTGCGACCCGCCCATTGTATTCGCTGGTGCGTCGCACGACTTACTCAGTACCGGGGGATTGCACTTTCCGGGACTAGCGCAGCGTCACCAAGCATTCATTCAGCTTGGGGGCGTTGTTCGATTCAGCGGCCTGTTTTGAAATGGCGGGTGGCCTATTTCGGCCGGTAGCGGCGGTAGGGCGTTGGCCTGTGTTCCGACCTCAGTGGCTAGTTTGATTTAAAGAATGGCCTTCTTTGATGCGTTCCTATAGCCGCAACCGGAGTGTAGGCGTATAGCTATTCTATCACCGCGCGATTCCGTTGGTACCCATCGGTGACAGAGAGACGTTACCGCGCTCCCGCCTGAAGTTCGGAGCGAGAGCCATGTCCCTCCAGTCGGCGCGAGATGCATCCCGTCAGTGGACAATCAGATCAAGTGTGAACGCTGTGCGGCCAGCACCAGCCTGCTACAGAAGTTCCTGAACGCCCGAACTGGCGGCACCGTGCGCATCTATAGATGCGAGTGTGGCGAACAGATGTGGCGCGAGACCAAAGAGTAAGGCCGCCTCAGTGGGCGGCCTCTCAATAGACATCGCCACTTTGGTCTACTTCCCCCTTCCGCTGATACCGGGCCTGCGCCTCGGCGCTGCGCGCGGCGTCGCCCCTGCGGTGGCGATATCCGCCTCCGGTGAGCCCGGCCCGGACTGCCTGCCGATACAACTTGTTCATTCGTCCAAGATCTAAACGGCATCTTCTTAGTTCATGGCTTGCGGCTCGCGCTTGACAGCGTGCTGCCAGCCAAGGCCTCAGCTCGGCGTCAGCCCCGCAGTTCATGTCTGGAACAAATTCCTTGTACTGAGGAGCTTCCGGCCGTTGATGCGGACGCGATGGCAGAGCGGCCGCCGAAGCCACTCACAAAGAACTAACGCCGCCTCAGTTGGCGGCCTCTCAATAGACATCGCCACTTTGGGCCTATTTCCCCTTCCGCCGATACCGCGCCTGCGCTTCGGCGCTGCGCTCGGCGTATCCCTTCGCCCTTGCGATGTCGGCCTCGGTCAGCCTTGCCCTGATCCCTTGCCACACCTCCCGAAACTGAGCCTTGGCGTCGTCCAGGCTGGCGCCGCCTTCCGGCTTCGTCCGCCTTGCACGGCCTGCCGGCCGGCCAGCAATTCCACGCCCACAGCTCGGCATGGGATGAAGCCTCGGCCCGCCTGATGCGGCCGATGGACATGCCGCGCGATCCGGTGACGGCCAGCTCCGAGAAAATTATATGAATTTCTATGGAGCCGTGTGGCTGGCGCTGAAGTCCTCGCCTGCGCCGCCGCGAAAAAAAATCACGCCCCACCCCGCCGCTTGTGTCCCCGCCGGGCTTCTAGACCATCCGTCGTCGTAGTCCGTTTTGACCTAAATTGACGAGGCTGGCGCGCGCCGTAGACTGAAAGGATTGAGGGGCCGACCCGATCTTAGGCCACTCGCTGGTGCTTGCACCTTGGCGCGGTAAGGCAGGGCAAGGCAGACCTTCAGACCTTGCGGGTAGGCGGGCGTGATCGGGGCCTAACCAAAGGTCTCCTTTTTTCACAGAGGAGACTGAACATGCACGTCCACAATGCACGCCTGCGACATGGCCACGCGCCCGGTCATGTCCGAGATACCTTCACCAAAGCTGTTGAGGAATTCCTCAACTGGAAGCCGGGCCACGGTCGAGCACGAGGTCAACTACGAACCTTGTTCGATACCGATCTCGCGCGCCTGCACGCTGGTCTGGATTGCACGGACATGGTGTCGGGCGATCTTGTGGATCGACTCAGCAGCGACCTCGAACTGAAATCGCGCACATACGCGGCCTATGCGCGGGCCATGCTCGCGGACATCCGCTTGCGATTGGGGAGGTAAGCTCGGCACGTCGGCGGAGTGCGGGCTAACGACAAACCTGCGCTCTGCTATCTTTGGCGTATGCCGAATCCTCTGCGCAAGCTCCTGCCCACCCTCCTGACGTTGGCGCTGACGACCGGCGCAGCGTCGGCGCAGCAGCGCACGACTTACGACGCTCGGCCGGTCTGCGACCGACAGCCAAGGCCACGGCGACGAACTACGACGCGCGAGGCAAGGTGATCGGCCACGAGAGCACCACGCCCACGAAGAATGGCTGGCCCACAACAGGTGACTGCTACCCAGACCCGCCATGATGTCGGGCAAGCCTTCCCACTAGTACGGGGCAACGGACTGTAGCGCCGCGCAAAGAATAGGCGAATCCACCAGCGGCAACACAACGGCGATCCATGGCGCGGGCGGGTCGCAACGTCGGGCGGAGTTACCACGAGCCGCTGACGACTAAGGAGTCGGTTGCACAAACGCCCGTTCAATGATCAAAGATTGAGCTGAGCTGGGGGTGGTGCATGTCAAAGGTCACATTTCAACTACGATACGACGGGCCTGCGCTATCCGAGCACGGGATGGACGTCGCCGATCTTGCACCCGCGCTCTTGGCCTTAGGAGAGCTAATAAAGCGGGCTAACGCGACCTTCAACGGCGATGCCGCTAAGATCAACCTCATCGTACAGTCGGACTTTGAGCATAAGTGCTTCCAAATAAATCTGGAGCTGATTCAATCGATACTCAGTTCTATCGGGGCTCTTCTTACCGACGAGCACACCCTCAAGAATGCTCAGAGCATCGCCAGTTGGCTAGGGCTAATAGGACTGCCGCCAACCGTTTTCGGCCTTTTCAAATATCTCGCGCGACGGAAAGGCAATGAGATCGAAAGTGTCTCTCCGGTGCTGCAGGTACGCGATCACGAAGCAACGATCTCGACAATAGATTCTCAAGGAACGGTTGCGGTGAAGTTCAAGGGCGATGGCAACACCGTTATTGTGAACCGGAATGTTTATAGACTCGGGGAAGACCCCATCATCCGCGATTACGCAGCTAAAGTTGTCTCGCCCCTGAAGCGGAGCGGAATTGATACGCTTCAGTTCGATCCAGAAAGTTCAATGAAGGGCGAAACGATAAGCAAGGCGGATGCGATAGCAATCGTGGAGGGCCGCGAGGAATTGGCAACTAAGGATGAGGAGACGTTCGAGCCTCAGACCGTAGTGGCCCACCTGCAGGTCACGCGGCCCGACTTTGATTCTGAGTCGCACGTTTGGCGATTTCGCTACGGCGGCAAGACCGTTTCTGCCGATATTAGTGAGACAAGCATAGCGGATCAGGTGCGTGCGCGCGGATACGTAAGAATAGGCGATACGTGGCGAGTCAAACTGCGGGTGACGGAAAAGCGTACGGCATCCAGCCAGTACCGAAACGAATATAAAATTGTGGAGGTATTGGAATTTATTCCGGCAAGTCGGCAAGCCGCGTTCCCATTCATCGCAAATAATGATGATGACGCCGAAGAGAGTTGAGCGCCTGATCAACCCTTAAGAGGTCATAGGATGTTTGGATGGACCGGCTTCAAATATTGGACCGAAGTGATCGTCAACATCCATTCGATTCTGATGTTTGTTCCTGAACTCAAAGCGCTGCTCAAAACCTTTCCAAACCTAAAGCGAGCAGCCGGCGATTGTAGAAAAGCAGGGAAAACCGAGCTTGAGGCTGCCGCTTATCTGAGTGTGGTGGTGCTTGAGGCGGTGTTGGCGCACGTGCCGGAAGATGGTCGTAACGAAACACTCGCGGAGCTGACCCGATTTGAAAATGACCGTTTGCGCTGGTTTCGCGATCAGGCCGCTGACGAAGGCGGAAAGCCCATCGGAGTGCTGCCGCTGACGTTTGCGCTAGGATTTGCGTTCTGGTTCTTGGGACACGCTGTTCGTGAAAATCGACTGCCGGAGTTGGTCTATCGAGATTTTCTCACGGATGTGATCGGGATGTTGCAAGGTAAGAGGGCGCGGTGACGACTCTTCGAAAATCACTTCCGCGCCCTCGACCGCTCCACCGCGCATCCGCCAGTTCAGAAGTAGTTTTCCGGGCATAAGAGAACATCTCGGTTGTTTGGATTGCAAAGCGGAAGCATCTTTGTTTGAAGATTCTTTGGCTGGAATGGGGCTGATGAGCGAACAGTTCGAATACGACATTGCTTTCAGTTTCTGCGCGCTCGACGAAGGCGTAGCTACGCAACTAAACGACCTGCTGGCCTCCCGGCTAAAGACGTTTATCTACAGCGAACGTCAGAGAGAGATCGCCGGCAAGGATGGGCAAGAGAGCTTTAGCAAGGTTTATGGCGAAACCGCCCGGCTGGTCGTGGTTCTCTATCGCCCAGAGTGGGGCGAGACGCCTTGGACCCGCGTCGAACGTGACGCCATAAAGAATAGATCGCTGGATGATGGGTGGGACTTCGTAATCTTCGTCCCGACGGTAGATCGTCCCAAAATGCCGCCGTGGCTGCCGAAGACCCGGCTCTATGTTGGCCTCTCGCGTTGGGGAGTTGAGGCCGCAGCGGCAGTTGTGGAAGCACGCGCTACGGAGCGGGGTAGCGAACCCCACGAAGAAAGTGTCGCAGAACGCGCCGACCGTCTCCGCAGAGCACGGGCCTTCAAGGAGAAGCAAGAGCGCTTTCAATCGACCGAGATTGGTGTTCGGAGTTCAGTTCAGGCCTACGAAGATTTGTCAATCGCTATCGAACACCACGCCGAGCAAATTACGAAATCGGGCATCGCAATAACTGCAAAGCGTTCGCAGGAATACCGGATTCTAACCGGCCTTTCTCCGTGCAATGCCATCTGCAGTTTCCGTCCTCATTACTCAAATTCCCTTCAAGATGCTCATCTGCTCATCGAAGTATTCAAGGGATTTCCGACTTTGCCCGGATTCTATGGCTCTATGAACAAGCCTGCGAAGCTGAAATCGCTGCGTTTCTCGTATCAACTCATACGGGAGGACTACCATGCATGGGTCAGCACCGATGCGAACGGTCGCGAGTTCTCGCCGCAACAACTCGCAGACCACATCCTTCGCACCTACATGGACATAGCTGAGAAGACTAGTTCTCACTGAGTTAGCCCGGCAGCCAAAGAAGAGCGAGAGATCATGGGCTCGCTCGCTGTCGCTGCTCGGCTTCGGCAATCGCCACCAGCGGATCAGGTTCGTACTTCGACAAACCGGCGGCCTTCCACCTGCGCAGCAGCGCATGGGCCTCGGACGTATCGGCGTAGACCACAATTGATTCCCATAGCTGCAGATTCAGCGACGTGATTTGCGCGCAGAAGGCCGCGTAGCGGCCAACAGCCTCCCACTTCTCACTTGGCGTCAATCTGTTTGGCACGGGTTCGACTCTCGCCTCATGTGTCAACCTTCGGAGCATCCGCCCTTGGGCCTGGGATGTACGCGCGCGTCTATCATGACCTCGGTGATGGCGTCGCGCAGGCTCAGCTTGGCGATATAGCGGCCCGCGTCCAGCAGGGTCGCCAGCTCGCCGCCCGGAATCTCGATGGGTTCGTCGAAAGGCCGCCCCCAGCCGACATTCATCTCTTGGTTTTCATGCCTTCCGCCACGGCACGCTCGACCTCAGCGGCGAGCACGCTTAGATGATCCGCCAGCCGGGTGAATAGTTCTCGCTTTTTAGGATTCGGTCGCCAGGTCGCGGATGAGGGCGCACTCGGCTGCATCCGCGCGGAGCTTTTCCGACTGAGCCTGCATATCTTTGATTGCGGCTACTCCGTTCCCTGAGTGGAACCGTACAGCCAATGTGCGGAAGCGAACAGAGATGCTTGCCGAATTTTCCTAGGCTCAGGCCGCTTGGCCTTCCAAGGTCTAAGCACCTCCAGCGGCCCCGGCCTCCACACCTCAAAAGCCCCCACGGCCGGGGCCGTCTTTATCGACATCCCATGACGGCGACCGCCAGGCCGGCCCCATTGAAATTCGGCCGAACGTCCGCGCCGCGCAAGCTGGAAGCCGAGCAGACGAAGCGTCCCTCGATGTCGGATAGACGCATCTCGTCCGGCGAAGTGTCGGCGCTGACCGCGATCCAATGGCCGCATCGGAAATCGGCGCACCAGATCACGACACCGCTTAGGCCCCATCTCGCGCAGCTCGCCGGGCGGCCACCGGCAGGGGTGGTGCTATGGCGCGCAGGACGAGGCATGCCGCCATCAAAAAATGCGGCTCTGCCCGTGATGCAAATTATCGACCCAATCAGTCGGCGGCGAGCTACTGCCGGTCGTGGGTGTGGATTAGTTCTCGCCGCCCGAGGCGCTTACCCCAGAACGATCGTGTCGACCCTCAGGCACGGGAGACACTGTAAGCTTTCACGGCGGGGAAGCTTCACAATCTGTGGCAGCATCGCAAAGGTAATCCATTAGCCGCCTGCATGTGCTGCAAATGAAGCAGTTGAATAGCAGTCATCTTGTTGATTGAAGTTGGTCGGGCCACGCCCGACGAAGTCGCAAGTTCGGAAGTTTCTAGCCGTCGCCAAAATCATCCTTCCAGCATCTCAGTCTCGTGGGCATATCTCCCCCACGGTTTCCCCCTTTTGGCATAAGGTAAGCCGGATTACGCGGTTGACGGAACAACCGCTCCGCTGTGTCTCCATCACAGAGGGGTATTCTTTTGACATAATCGCAGTACTCATCCGCGCGCGCAGGGCGCAAACCATTTTCAGCATCCTCACAAGGCGGCTTTGCCAAATACGCCTTGGACTGACCAGCCATCGCCGGGTGTGAAATAGATACCGCGAATATCATCAAAGTCGTGCGCGCCAGCGTCATTGGTTGGGCGACCCGCCATTGATATTGATGTTCTGTTGTCGGACATCTTGCTGAATAAACTGAATGGGTAACTCAGCCTTATCTCGGAAAACTAAATCGCACTTGGTGGGCGAGCATTGGTATTTTTCAACGCCCATCAGCACCTCGGTCTGGCCGCCTCCAGCAGTTTTATTGCCTCCAATACGCTTGTGGATCTCGACCAGATGCGTGTTCTGAAAGTAGCCCACGACCACCTCGAATTTTGCAACCACTTTCTTGTCATTGTCTAGTACCAGAACGTTCGTTGCCCTTGTGGCTGCAGCCGGTGCACTGCCGTTTTCTTTAGGAGGTAAGCCAGTTATAAGGAACCGCCGGTCGCTGACCGGTGTAGCGTGAACCACGTTCGGATCGCCGACGTGTATGCTGCCAATTATTGCGCCGTTCGGAAGCGTTAACTCCTGTTGGAAGCCGGGCCTCAACTGGACAGTTTCCCGCGCTTCTTCTCCCACGGAAATTGCTGGGGCTCTCTCTTGAGCTAGAGCTGTGCTCACACCAACGGTGGCGAAAATAGCGAAAGCCCACTGACTTAGAAATCGAGCGGACATCTGCGTATACCTCCCGCAGCCCCGAAATTCGGAAAAAGCTTCTCAATACAACCTCCAGCTTGGCATGAAGCCCCAACCCTGTCTAGGGACAACCTCGGAGCGTGCGCTGGCTTCATCAACTGGTATCCGGTTGTCCAATTCTGCCAGTCCAGACAAGCATGCCGGGTGGAAGGAGGCCTCCGTCACGGCTGGGCAGATGCTTCAGGGCACTGACGGGAAGCTGAAACCCAGGCGCGATTGGCGCATGGAAGTGACGGACGAGTTTCAGAACACGCTTTACGTCCTGCACATCCAAGCTGAGAAGCCAATTGAACCTCGCAATGGCTGACAAGAACGGGTTCGGCACTGGCCTGTTTCCGTTGCGACGCGGCGTGACCATCGGAGGTCGCGAGAGCTTCGTAACCGATGGAGTTTCTGCAGCGCCAGCTTCAAAGCTTTTGAGAGTTCTTTCCGATCTCCCTCATCCCATTCCAGCAGCACGCCCTGGCTGCGAAGCCAATCCACGTCGTCCCCGTCGAGATCGATGGCAATTCGCGTAGCGCCGATCGCTTGGCGCGCGCGGTGATCCCGCATGCGCTGGGCGGCGGCCATCGGTGCAAGGTGCGCCTTGGCCTTGTCTTTCACGATGGACCTTCCGGGCTAAATGCCGTCAAAATGGGCAACCCCCGTCTAGGAATCTGATCCCATTGCACAAGGACCAGCCGGTGCGGTTCTCGGGGCTTTGCAGGTCGGTTTCGAGTGCACCCCCCCGGGGGTGTCACTGGCTTTCGATCCGCTGCGCCCCGCGCGAGGCCGTACAGATCACGCAGCCGTTCAAATTCGCAGCCCGCGAATACGGTTGCTTGGCGTCGAGCGTGGGCTGCACCTTGATCAGCTCGCGTTTGCCGCCGACCGAACAATGATTTGGGCGTGGGTGTCCGCATGGGCGAAGAGCTGAAATCCGAAGTGAATGAGCACCGCAAGCGACTGCTGCGGGTCAAAAGCGTCAGTCTAGCACTCCGCTGCAAACTTCCGGTCTACCGCTCAGAACCGACATGTCGCGGCACGCCTGAACGGGAGCGAAGGGCCAGAAGCAGACCTTGCAGCTCATTCGGCTTTTCTATTCCGACGTCGAGGGCGGAGGACCTCTCTTCCCCTGGGAGAAAAGGTGGCGTCACCCGAACTGCGCGACCACGGCCGACCACAGACGCCAGATTTCGGGGGACTTTTCATCGACGGCGGTCTGCACCATGACCAGCTTCGAGGGCGGATCAACGAGGATACGCTGCCCGAGGTGCCCCAAGAGCGCGAATTGCCGTCTGCTGCCGGGAAACAGGTAGACCTGATAGCCGTACCCGAACCCTCCCTCGGCTTTTGCCAGATACGTCTCGGAGGCAAGCACCGTGGTCGCATCAATCATCCACTGTGCAGGTATTATCTGTTTGCCTTCCCACGCTCCGTCGTGGGCCAGCAGACGGGCGAGCCGCGCGTAATCGCGCAGTACCGCATTGAAGAACCCGTGCGCTACCTCACGGCCTTCCGCATCAATCAGCCATTTGGCATCCGCTTCCGTGCCGATCGGCTGCCAAACTTTTTCCTGGAGATAGCCGCACATTGATTGACCGGTCGCGTAATGCAGCACGAGACCAAGCACGTCCGTCTCGATACTGGCGTAATGGAATCGCGTCCCCGGCGGCGCGATCCGTTGGTTGAATTGCGCGATGCTGGCAACGGTGCCTTTTTGGGAAAACCAGTGTTTGCGCACCATGTCGCCCCACAGGCGATCGAGGTCGTCTCCGCTGCCTTTCGCTTCATCGTTCTCTTCACCGAACTTCACGCCAGACGACATGTGCAGCAGCGCGCGGATCGGCGTTGCACCGTATTCCGTGCCTTTCAAGCCGGGAACATAGGTCTCCGCAGCATCGTCGATCGACTTGATCGCGCCTTCTGCGGTCGCGATCCCTATCAGCATGCCAGTGATAGATTTTGCCATCGACTGCGATATCAGCCGGTCTCGATCGGTGCGGCCGTACTGATAGCACTCAACCAGAATCCGGTCGTCCTTAGCGATCAACAGGCCCGTCACCGGATTGCGCGACAGATAATCCGCAAGCGAAGCGCGGTTTCCCTTGTAGTGGTAGCTGACATCCGCCGGCGTTCGCTTGAATGGCCAGGATGTGGCCGCGCGATCGACGTGGCGTGTCGGGAATATCTCATCGTAATGACTGAATGCGCCGACGCGGTATTTTGGCGAGGCCGGATTGCCGGGCTGGAAGATCCTCCATCGGTCCTTGATCGGGTAGTTCTCGGCCGCGCCGTAAAGTTCGGCGTCCGGGCCATCGGCGAAAAAGGACGGACCACCACCGATTTCAGCAGCCCAACTCCATTTCGCCGACGCCGCAACGCAGGTTGCCGCAAGTCCGGTCAGCACAGAGCGTCGCGAGAGTACTTTCCCGGCGCTGGTATCGGAGCTACCGCTGCGCCGCTTGCAAGAGTGATAAAATCGCGGTTCGCAAACCTGGCCCATCCGACCTCGAAATCGCTGGAGAGGGCCAACTGCTCCTCACCACGAATGCTACGGTGAGTAACATTAAGCCAAGCAGCGTGCTGTGTCAATGGCCTACAGCTTTTGAGCGAGGTCAGCTTTGGGTCACGGCTGCCTTCCCAAATTCCGAGAGGCATGACGGCAGTAACCCCCAATGCGGACGTTAGCGGCCGCGCTTTGGACGGCAGCGATGGGCCACAGGCAGACTTCGCCGCCACGGTCTCAGCGTGCTCGACGTCAGGAGTTCCTGCGCAATAGCGCGTAAGCCGAACAAGAGAATAGGAGAGCTACGTTGCCGCCGGAGCGAGTGCCGGCTGTGACGCTCGACCGTCGCTTTCTGCGCTTGCGTTGTGATCAGCCCCGAGATTGCGGCGATATCGGTTGAGCGGTCGCTCAATGCTCAGGTAACTGCCCGCAGCCGCGATGACTGAAAAGCCCAGTACGATTGGAGCGGTCAGGTACCAGGGCATCAACTCTCTAAGATAAAAAGCTGCGGGATAGTGCCAGAGATACATCCCGTAAGAGATGACACCGATGCCGACCAAGGGCGGCGCTGACAAGATCGAGTTGACCCAGGAGCTTTGTGTTGAGGCTGAGATAACCAAACAGAGACCGGCCACATGAGCCAGAGGCGTCATCACGACAAGGGACCAGGGGGCGCCCCAGTAGCCGATAGTGAGACAGACAACGAGCGCCGTCCACCCGCCGACGCCCGCTGCATCGGCCGCGCTCTTCGAGATTGGCGCTTTGTTTTGCAGGAACATCGACAGCATGGAGCCGCACACCAGCCCACTGAAGCGCGTATCAAAACGATAATAGGTAGCGTCCCATCCCATACTTTCATACTCGAAGATGCGCCACGCGCTGCCAAGCAGGTAGAGCGCCAAGAGACCGTACAGACCCCAACGGAGATCGATGCGAGCTAACACCAGGATTGCCAGCGGCCAGATAAGGTAGAAGTGCTCTTCAACTGAAAGCGACCACATGTGAACGAGCACGTTCGGACTATGCCAAAAGGCCTGCGAATAGTCGGCCAGATAGAATGCTGCTAGTCCCGCGTCCCGGATGTGTGAGATGACCTCATATTGCGGCCAAAGCCATGGGGCGACCAGAACATATGCGCTCAAGCATACTAGGAGAGCCGGCGCGAGGCGAAGGAATCTGCGCAGATAAAAACGTCGCAGCGCGATTCGTCCGGTTGCGTCTAATTCGTCAACAAGGAGTCGGGTAATCAGGAAGCCGCTAAGGATAAAGAATATATCGACGCCAAAATAGCCTTGGCGGAACAGGGGAACGCGGCAGTGCCCCAGAATGACAAGGCCAATCGCCAAGGCCCGCAGTCCATCTAGTGCGGGATTGTATTTATTTGGGAGTGCCAACCGAGCCTCCAGGCAAATCGCGGCGCCGCCGCATTGGGTTGTTATTGTTGAAGTGCCACGTTCAAGGACGTTTCTTCGCGCCTTGAAGGAATTGCATTCCGACGCAAGTTAAGGTTGAATAGATTGCAAATTTCCTAACGTTACAACCTAAACTAGCACCTCTACGACTTTCGTCGGAAGAGAGCGTTGGAACAAAGCCGATCCGTCGGTCCGCGTCGATTTGCCCGCGCCTTACCGATGGCCGGTTTGGCCTCGGACTGCCGAGGCCCCGAGACGACGGCTACCTTCGCCTTCGGGCCACAAGCGGACGAACGTCGCTTCCAATTGCTAGTCGCAGAGTGATGTTTCCTTAATGTCGTATGAGTGACACTCCGCGCGGGCCATAGAGGCACTGTCAATCGGCGTTCAAATTTGACCCCGTATCGGCGTCCAATTTTGACCCCTTCGAGCGGCGGGTTTTGGCGGTAGCGCTCGCACCGTCGGAGCTGGTCGGGGTTGCGGAGACGGTGCGAGCGCGGGTTGCGTGATCGTCGTCGCGGCTTTTGAAGCGCCAGCTGTCGTTGCCGGTCTCGACGATGTCGCAATGGTGGGTCAGGCGATCTAGAAGCGCGGTGGTCATTTTGGCGTCGCCGAAGACGCTGGGCCATTCACCGAACGCGAGATTGGTGGTGACGACGATGGACGTGCGCTCGTAGAGCCGGCTGACGAGGTGGAACAGGAGCTGGCCGCCGGATTGGGCGAACGGTAGATAACCGAGTTCGTCGAGGACGATGAAGTCCATCCGGGTCAAATGCTCGGCAATCCGACCTTGCCGTCCATTGCGGGTCTCGATCTCCAGACGGTTGACGAGGTCGACCACGTTGTAGAAGCGGCCGCGGGCACCGGATCGGATGCAGCTTCTGGCGATTGCGATGGCCATATGTGTTTTGCCGGTGCCGGTACCGCCGATCAGCACGGCGTTACGTTGCTGGGCGA
Source organism: Bradyrhizobium sp. CW1 (assembly GCF_023100665.1). Lineage (NCBI taxonomy): Bacteria > Pseudomonadati > Pseudomonadota > Alphaproteobacteria > Hyphomicrobiales > Nitrobacteraceae > Bradyrhizobium > Bradyrhizobium sp. CW1. Next base: position 5,486,186 of record NZ_CP064684.1, on the reverse strand, counting down.
TGAAGCCGCCGCCGGCGAGATCATTGACCAGCGTCTGGTTGATGGGTGTGCCTTCGAACTGGAAGTCCTCGAGATCCTTGGCCAGCGGCAGCTTGGCGATGGTGAGCTGGTACTTAATCGAGCGGGCCTGCTTCTCGTTGATCTCGGCGTTGAGCAGGTCGCCGACAATGCGCTGGGGTTCGTGCTGGCGTTTGACAGCGGTCGCCATGATCTCGTCGAAGGCAGCCTTCATGCCGTAGAGTTTGAGCTCGCCCATGAGGTCGAAGAGTTGAGTACGTTCCATCAGATGGTTCTCCTGAGGTTGTCGTAACGGGCACAGTCGGCGATCGGGGCGTGGCGCAATGTCAGTGCGGCCGGGGTGAGAATGTTGGCTGGCGGCGCAGGATCACGCTGGCGGGCCAGGATGTTGAGCACGACATCGGCGGAATGAACGCCGTGAGCGATCGCCTCGGCGCAGGCTGCTTCGACGGCCGGCAAGCCGTCGGTCAGAACCGCGTTGAGGATATCGACCATCTGCCGGTTGCCATCGTCGGCACTGGTAAGCTTACGCCGCACACGTTCGATCGCAGCCGGAAGCACCCAGTCCTTGAAGGGAGCGCCGTTGCGCAAGGCACCGGGTTTGCGAGCCAGTACCGGCACGTAATGCCAGGGATCATAGGTCGTCTCGCCGCGGCCGAACGAGCGAGCATGCTCGGCAACGATGCGTCCGTCCTGACGGATCACAATGCGGTCGGCGTAGGCGTGAACCTCGACAGGCCGCCCGACAGCGTTGGCCGTGACCGAGTATTTATTGTTGTCGAACCGCACCAGACAGGTCGTCGAGACCGATGCCGGCACCGCGTGGAATCCGTCGAACCGGCCGGCATAGGGAACGAGCTTCGGCCGCTCGGCTTCGAACACCTCCCAGACCGTCTGTTCGGCCAGTTCTGGATGCCGGTGCGCCTTGGCGTAGGCGATGCACTTGTCCAGCAGCCACGCGTTCAACTCGTCGAGGGTTTTGAACCGCAGCCGCGGCGTGAAGAAGCGCTCCCGGACAAGCCCAACCTGGTTCTCGACCTGGCCCTTCTCCCAACCCGACGCTGGCGTGCAGGCAACCGGATCGACCAGGTAGTGGCTGCACATCTGCATGAAGCGGCGATTGTAGAGACGCCCTTTGCCGACGAAGATCGTCTCCACCGCCGTCTTCATGTTGTCGTAGATGCCGCGCACGCAGGTGCCCTTGAACAGGGCGAACGCCCGGTCGTGGGCGTCGAACACCATCTCCTGTGTCTCGCGCGGATAGCAACGCACGAACAGCATCCGGCTGTGGCAGAGCCGGACATGGGCGGCCTTCACCATCACCGTCACGCCATTGAGCAGGACGACCTCGTGGCTCCAGTCAAACTGGTAAGCTTCTCCGGGCGCAAAGCTAAGCGGGACGTAGGCAGCGGCCGTGGATTGTCCGCGCTCCTTGCTCCATCGCCTGGCGTAGCGCCGCACGGCGTCGTAACCGCCGTCATAGCCGCGCTCACGCAGCTCCTCGAACATCCGGATCAATGTCAGTTGCTCGCGAGCGGACTTGCCCGCGTTCCCTGACAACAACCCGTCGAGTTCTGCTGCCCATCGTCCCAGCTTCGGCCGCGGCTGGACAACACGCTCGTACTCGAATGAGGTCTCTCCCGATCTCAGCACCTTCCGGACTGTGTTCCGCGACACCTTCAGGTCACGGGCGATCTCCTTGATCGTCTTGCCCTTGATGAAGTGCTCGCGCCGTATCCGGGCGATTGTCTCCACGATCAGCATCCCCGACCACCTGCTTCATGACGAAGCAGGCAGCGCAACAGACCAACCTGTAGGGGGTCAATTTTGGACGCCGATCCCCCGGCTTAGGGGGTCAATATTGCAGGCCGAATGACAAGGCGGTGAGCGCAAGATCGCGATGGCGACACAACTCGGCGTTCGCTTGATCCAATACTTTCATTTCGAGCCACGCTTCACTGCCAGTTTCCAAAAGCCGCCTTCCCCCGGCCGAATGCCGGTGTTTTCCGCGTCGGTATGCCAAAGCGAACCCGCATGCGTGACGAAGGATCCCGGCGGATACGTCCGCGATGCATCCCAAATGCCCAAGTACCGCAGTGTCGGGCGCGACTCGAGTTCGTTGAGCCGCGCTTTCAACGGCGTGATTGCTGCCAGCACGAAATCGCCGATCACTGGGGCCAGCGATTTGACGAGGCCTTCGATCTCGGCTCGCCGCTGGGGCGAAACCTGTGCTTCGATCGCACGGCGCTCTTCGAGCGTTGGGACGTTCGTCATTTACACGTGCTTGATGTTGGGGGCCTTCCCATGGCGTCGCTCATACGCAAGCGACAGCCGAGCTTGCTCGCGGACCAGCGCGCGACACGCGCGCATGTTGCCAGGATTATCGCGGCGCCAGAGCAGTTCGCGGATTTGCTTGGTTATCCGATTGATTGCAACCAAATCATCGGCTTCCGGCAAAATGCGGACCACCGAACGCCCCATCTTGCGGGCAACCAAACGGCGGCCAGTTTCTAGGTCCGTCGCTGATAACTTGACGACCATTGTCGTCTCCTCATTATTTCGAAGTCGACCTTCAAATAGCAGATCGCGACCTCAACCTTCGTTACGCTGTAACTTGCGGTGCAGTTTCCGCAGTGCCAGCTTCAAAGCTTGCCGAGTGCTCGTGCATCTTCCTCGTCCCATTCCAGCAGCGTGCCTTGGCCGCGAAGCCAGTCCTTGTCGGCCCCGTCGAGATCAATGGCAATTCGCGTAGCGCCCCTCGCCTGCCGCGCGCGGTGTTCCCGCATGCGCTGGGCGGCGGCCGTCGGTGCAAGGTGCGCCTTCGCCTTGGTTTTCACGGTGGGCCTCCCGGACTAAATGCCGTCAAAATGGCAACCCCCTCCTAGGAATTTCGTCCCATCCCATAAGGACCAGACGGTGCGGTTCTGGGGCCTTGCTGGGCCATGTTTGAACATACCCCCCCGACCGGCTTTCGATCCGCTGCGCCCCGCGCGAGGCCGTACAGATCACGCAGCCGTTCAAATTCGCAGCCCGCGAATACGGTTGCTTGGCGTCCAGCGTGGGCTGCACCTTGATCAGCTCGCGTTTCGCGTCCAGCTCCTTGTGCGTCTTTTCGAGTTCATCGGCGATGGCCCCCTTGTAGGAAGAACCTTTTAGTCTCTGTCCCGCCGGTCGGTCGGACCGGCGGGCGCCGCTACGTGCTGCCTTCGACTGCTAGGCGTTGGGCTTGGCTGCAAGGATCGCCGTTAACGTTTTGATTGCAAGCTCCAGCTCGTTCGTCCGATCACCGAAGTCCTCACCCGCGAGCTTCAGGTACTCCCAGTAGGCCGAGACCGTGTCCAGTTCACTTTCCTCGGCGAACTCCGTGTCATAAGCAAGAAACCCAATCCCACAGATTTCCGGAAGCACGTTCTTGATCTCTCGGAGCTTCGGCCAAGCTTTGATGGCAGCACGCATCGACCCAGCAGACGAGCGCGCGCGCTTCTGGCCCGCAAGGATCGTCTCCGGCTGCTCGGTGATGCCGGTGGCGCAGTGGTCGCTTTGGATTTCAGTCATTGTTTGACTCCGTTTCATGTTCACGCGTTGACTTGTTTCTCGGACCTAACGTCCGCCGCAGATAAGGTCAGTGCTCCATGTCCGAACCTCCTTGTTCCTGTTGGTCCACGCTCAAAGCAGCGTAACCGTAGAATTCCCCGGCTTGCTGCCATGTGGTCGGCCAATGCGGCCGGGCCGCGCCGCGGCGACCAACGAATTGCCCTCGACCCCCACGGTCCTCCGGACAGACGGACACCCCTATAGGGGTGTGTCCGTGTCCGTCCGGAAACGGACAAGCAGACAAGACCGGACATTGTCCGTTTTTGTCCGCTGTCCGCGCTCTGCTCAGCCATCATCGCGCACCAGCCAGACCAATCCGTCGAGGCAGGCGGTCCGATTGAACGTTTGCAGGTCGTCCTTGGCGCGCCGGAAAGCCCGATCGCGGTCCTCCTTCTTCTCGGCCGATGACAGCCCGCCGCGCTCACACGCGGTGTGCCACTCCTCCAGCGCCACGACGCGGACGTTCCGGGGGAATTCCTGCGATGCCGGCGGCGGCCGCCCGCTGTCATTGATGCAGCGGGTCAGCAGCTCCATGGCGCGGCGTTGGGTACCGCTCAGCCCCCTCTTGACCTTGGCTTCTTGGGCGGCCTCGGCGGCATCGTCGGAGATGATGGCGGTCGTGATGGCGTCGCCGTCCTCGTCGGTGCCGAGCAGCGCGCTTTCGATCTTGTAGTGCGTGAGCGGGCCTTCCATGCCGTCGTTGATCTTGATGACGGTGGCAGTCTTGACCGCGCCTTCGCCGCCGCTGATCTGGACCATCAAGTCAACGTCGCCCAGATTCGCGTTGGAGCCGCGATGCCCACGCTCCTCGTCCTTGCCGGTGTGACCGACGCAAGCGATGTGGACGGTCGTCAACTCCTCGACGCGGCGCAGGTTGGCGAGCACGACGTTCACCTCCTTCGCCTTGTCCTCGTCGCCACCGCCGGCAGCAATGCCCTTGCTGATCGTATCGATCACGATCAGACCAACCTTGTAGCCGAAGCGGGTTTCCGCCTCGCGGATCGTGTCGACGATCAGCTTGACGCAGCCCTTGTTCTTCAGATCGATGACGTTGGAGGCGACGGCAATCGGCAGATCGGGTGCATCATACTCGCGCTTATAGGCCGACAGGCGACGCTTGACCAACGCGCCGCGCTCCAGCGCAATGTAGACGACGCCGCAGCGCTCCTTCGAGCGGTAGCCGCGCCAATCGCAACCCCATGCGACATGGAATGCCAGATCGGTCATCAGCACCGACTTGCCGACGCCGGGCGGACCGAACCAATTCGAGGTCTCGCCGTGGGCCAGCACGAACTTCATGATCCAGGACTTCGGCGGCAGCTCGCTCAGCTCGTTGTAGTAGGCCAGCGCCAGTGCGCTCGGCACCTTCGCCTTTGCCACGCGTTCTTCGACTTCGCTGCGCTCCGCCTCCCGCCTCTGCGCCTGGAACTCCTCCCACTTCTTATTGACGAGCCTCCCGATATCGGGGTCATCAAATCCCTTCTTGCAGGCGCTGCCGATGACCATCTGAATGGCAAATGGCTCATATCCGCGCACGAGGAGTTCCCAAGTGATGGCGACCAAATCGTTGTGCCAGCCCTGCCCACCGCCATTCTGGTGCTTCTCAAGCAGGGCCTGCATGTCGCCATCGGTCAGGCGGCCAGCCTCCCGCATCTGCGCGTTGGCATAGCGTTCGAATGAATCGAAGTAGTCATGTCTCGCCACGCCGGTGTTGGTGGGAGCGCCAGAGCCCGCCGACTTCGGCTTCGCCGGTTGCAAGTCGCGCAACGCCTCGACCGAATAGGAAGGCATATCGCTCTTGATTTGCACCGTCGTGAGTTCGGGGACATAGCCTTTCGCCTGTTTGTGCGCGGGAGGAAAGCTGATCGAACCGCCGACGCGCACCAAGCGGTCGCAGTTCTGCACTGCGTCACCCTCGAAGCGCTCACACAATGCGGTGTTGGCGTCCTCGACATCTTTGGGCTCGGTGAGGGGCTCCCGGTTCAGGAAATGCACCTGAGCGCGAGTGTGCGGGATGGTGCCGGTTGTCACCACGACGCCGGGCAGGAGTCCCTCACGCCGGCAGATTTCGACGGCACGCTCGTAGTCGCCGGGCTGGTCGAGGTCGGCCCAGGAATAACGTGCAGCACAAAAATGGGCCTTACCCGCTCGCCCGGATTTCGGCTTCTCACCGTGACGCAGGGCGGCGCCGACGTAGCAATTGTGGCCGCGCTCGTTCATCTTCACGATGTACTCGACGATCGGCTCCACATTGTGCGCCGAGAAGAAGCGCCACTTGATCGGGCCGTCCGGATAGATACAGACAATCTCGATCCAGGCATCAGGAAATGCATGTACGAACGCCGGATCGAACAGCGCGTACAAGAACGCGGTGATCGCCGCGATGTTCGGCTTGAGGATTTGCGCGTGCGCGTTCACGGCTGCACGCCGCGCGTTTCGCCGAGTCTGCGGACGTGCTCCCTACAGGCTCCGATCAGGATGTCAGCTTGAGCCTCGGTGAGACCATATTCGCCCCTGTGCTGCTGCTCCTCGTTCCACCAAGTCCGGAGATCATCCGCACTCTTGGCGAGCGGAATGACCTTCAGCGCGACGGCCACGTAGGCGGCTGCCTGACGCTGCTGCTTCAATGCTTGCGTGTGCGCAAGCGCGATGGTATTCATCACAAATATCCCAAAAAATCCGTGAGACGATGATGGGGAAGCGGCCTGTGGCGGGCCGCTTTTCTATGGCTAGGCCGCCGCGTTTTCGGGCGCTTGGGACGCATGCTCGCGCGCGCGACGCCAATCGGTGGCCGCCTCCATGCTGATCGTCACGCGGCGCCCGGCACGCATCACGCGCGGGCCGAGACCGACTTTGCAGAGCTTGAAATACATCGCTTCTGAAATGCGATGGGCCTCGCAAAACTCCTTGATGGTGAAGGCCGCGCGCTCGGATGCGGTGCTCAGTTTGACTGCCATTTCTACTGTCCTCCAGTGTCAGCACGAAGGACCGTAGAGCGTCATGGAGGGCACGTGACGTGGGGTTTTGAACCGTCAGTTCTTCTGACCCTGGCGACGCAATGGGCGCGCCACTGGCTTCCGTTCTTTGGAGGAGCCGCGCCGACGCCGTTTCTTTGCTTTGTCGATAATGCTTCTGATGCCGTGTGGACCGAGCCGCGTTCCGGTTATTGCGGTGAGCGTCAGCTTCAAGAAGCGGATCAATGGACCGATCGGTTCGTCAAACTTGTTCAGTGAGGACCCGAGCCGCCCGTGAAGTTGCTCCTCCCAGATGGACAGCAGCCTGTTTTCCAGCCTCTCGCGATTTCGGTTATTCCGGCCGCCGAAGGGTGTCGACCATTTCTCATATTCAGCGCTTAGTTGGTCGAGCCGGGCCTCGTGCAATTTGAGATCGGGATCAGGTAATCCATCCAAGTCCTTCCCCGAGGGCGACAAGCTCTCCAGTTGCAGCAGCTTTACCTTCAGACTGCCGAGGGTTCGCTGTGCAGTTTCGAGAGCCGCTTTGTACTCTACAGATCGCCTCCTTTGCTCTCTCAGGTTCTCAATCTCTGAGAACTCCCGGCCGGCTTCCTCTATTGTCCTGCGAACTTCTGACCAGTCGATCTCTCCGGGCCATTTGCGGCGAATTGCCTGGATGGCTTCCCATGTCTCCTGCGTGAGCTGAGTAAAGATGTCTGTTTCGGCGTTACGGCTAGTACTTCTGAGCACTGCGCATGCCTCCGTCCGGTTGTGGTCGGGGTAAGCCGCCGGGCTGAGCCCATGCGTGAAGCGAGCACTTCGGAATGCGTCGGAATGACCGGCGCAGGGTCGAAAAGCTCATCGGCGAGCTAAACGAGGATCGGCGCCAGCCCGTTGCGCTAATGGCGCTCACGATCGAGTGAAGCCTAGGCCGCTTGTACCAAGCTGAGCGGTTTCTCAAAATCGAGCAACGTTGGGCGCGTCAAAGCGTCACTCGGGTCGCCGATGATGTAGCGGCTGTAGTTCTTCTCGATCATTGCAACCGACGTGTCATGATGCGCGGCGACCACGCGGGTCGGCACGCCCTTCAGCAGTTGTCGGACGATGGAGCTGTGCCGCAGCGCATAGGGCGTCACCTCCGTTCCGAGTTCGAGACGTTCGACCACCGGGCTGAAGAGGGTCGCCAAATTCCACATCTTGTCGAATAGAAGATCATGCGCCGCCCGGCCGGCAGCCTGCCTACGCAGCGCCATCGCCAACCGCGTCGAGATCGGCAACGGCCGATATTCGATCTTGCGGTTCTTGCCCTTGCGGCTGGTCGGGATCATCAAGCGCGGCTCGGCCAGATGGTCTTGCAAATCGGCGGGCGCCAGCTTGAACACCTGACTTTCACGAGCGCCGGTCTCGGCCAGAACGTCGATCAGCAAGCCGAAGCCACGATCCTCATCATACGACCCGGTAACTAGCGCGGCCACGGTTTGATCGGGCAGGATCACGTTGCGAGCGACCTCGCTGTCGGGCAGCTTCCTGAGCCCATTCTTCCATGCGGCGGCATTGGTGATGCGCTTATCGTTCCTGGCAGCCAGCGCCAGCGCGGCCTTGAGCGAACGCCCGATGCGATCGGCGGATGAGGGCTTCAGGCCGGCCTTCACCAGGCCGGCGCGCCAGTCGCGCAGCTCCCGCTCGGTCAGCAGTGCGACCGCCTTGCTCTTCAAGGCGTCGGTCAGATGCAGGCGGAGCTGGGTGGCGTTGTACTTGCGCCCGCCGCGCGTTTCGAGATCGGCTTCATAGGCGTCCACGGCTTCGGCAACGCTGATGGGCTGCTCGGTGTTGGTCTCGCCGGCACGCGCCAAGGTCTTGGCCCTCTCCAGCGCTTGCCAATAGGTCATGATACTCTCGCCGTTGGCCTCCTCGTGGTCATCGGCGAGACCGAACCGCTTGAGCCAGCCGTTGCACTTCACTGACCATGTGCCAACGCTCGCGTTGCGGCGATAAGCGAGAAAGATGCCGGGCGCGATCAGCGCCGTGTAAGGCTTCTTTCTCGTCGCGAGCTTCAAGCGCGAAGTACGATTTTCCAGAAATGAAGAGCGGGTGCGGCGGGCCATGGTGTCCCTCGAAATGTCCCCAAAATGGGGGTGCAGGAGTATGGAGCCCACTGTAGCGCAGGAGAGATAAAATCAGCAATCACAATCGGTTAGCGGAGTTGCGTGGAGCTGTGTGGAGCTGTATGGAGTCCACCTTCTCCCCTTGTGGGAGAAGGTGCCTTCCCGAAAGGGAAGGCGGATGAGGGGTCTCCATCCGCGGAGACAGCCCCTCATCCGTCTCGCCGCCGCTGCGCGTCAGCGATCCACCTTCTTCCGCAAGGGGAGAAGGAAAGAGTTCCGGAACGACGATGCTTCGTTTACGGCTTCGGCGGGTGAATGAACGCCCACGGGCTGCCTTCCGAATCCCGCGTCACTTCCACCGAGATCAGATAAGGCCCGCCATGGGCCAGCGCCTTCTCCATCGCCGCCTTGAACTGGTCAGGCGCGGTGACGCGCGCGGATGCGACGCCAAAGGACTCTGCAAGCTTGACGAAATCCGGATTGACCAGATCCGAGGCCACCACGCGGCCGTCGAAGCGCTCGCGCTGGTCGCGGCGGACATTGCCATAGGCGTTGTTGTTGAACACCAGCGTCACCACGCCGATGTTGAACTGCACGGCGGTGGCGAGCTCCTGCACGCCGAACATGAAGCCGCCGTCGCCGGTGATCGCCACCACCGGCTTTTCGGGATTGGCGACCTTGGCGCCGAGCGCGGTCGGGAAGCCCGAGCCGAGCGTGCCCTGATAGCCGGATGTGATGAAAGTGCGCGGCTCGTAGATCGGGAAGCCGTACCAGGAGGCGAAGCCGAACTGGGACAATTCATCGGTCACGATCGCGTTCGCCGGCAGCACCTCGCGCAGGATGTTGAGATACGCCATCTGCGGCTGGATGCGCTGGATCTCGGCTTGTGCCGTCGCAGTCGCCTCGCGGATCTCTCCCCGCCGGCCGCTGGTCCTGGCATAGCCGGCCTTCGTCACGGCTGTGACGAGATCGGCCGTGCCGGCTTTGGCGTCGGCGACGATAGCGACATCGGAGGCAAGCCGGCGCATCTCGGCTGGATCGATGTCGACACGAATGGATTTCAGCCCCTTCGGCTGATACGGCCAGCGGAAACCCGATGCCGGCAGCTCGGCGCGCGTGCCGATTGCGATCATCAAATCGGTTGTCGGCCACAGCTTGTAAGCTGCCGCCATGGTCAGGCCGAGCTCATGCGCGTTGGAGACGATGCCGCGGCCGCTGCGGAAGGCGACGACAGGGGCGTCGATCATCTCGGCGAGTTCGAGAATCTCCTCGCGCGCCTCGATCGCGCCGCTGCCGACGAAGATCATCGGCGCCTTGCTGTTCCTGATCAGCGCGGCCGCTTGCTTGATCATGTCAGGGTCGGGCTGCGGCGCGGGCAGCGGCTCCAGCACTTGCGCAGCCGCGGTGTCGGCGCGCTGGGTGAAGACGTCCCAGGGCATCTCGACCGAAGCGGGGCCACGCCGTCCGGACGTCATCTCCTGGAAGGCGCGCGCGACGGTGGTCGGCGCGTTGCCGGGATATTCGATCCGATCCGCCCATTTCACATAGGTGCGCAAGGTCGCGAGCTGGTCCGGCATCTCATGCAGATGGCCGCGGCCCTTGCCCAGAAACTGCATCGGCACCTGGCCGGTGACGCATAGCACCGGCTCGTTGCAGCCGAACGCGGTGAGCAGCGCGGCGCTAGCGTTGAGCACGCCGGGGCCGGGCACCACGCTGAACACGCCGGGCCTGCCGCTGGAGCGCGCATAGCCGAACGCCATGTAGCCGCAGGCCTGCTCGTGCCGCGCGCCGATCACCTTGAGCTGCGCCTGGTGGAAGGCGTCGAACAGGCCGTAGACCTGCGCGCCAGGCAGGCCGAACACGGTGTCGACGCCGTGGGCGACGAGGCCGCTTACGATTGCTTCGCCGCCGGTGAGGGTGGTCATGGCACTATTCCATTTCAATCGGTGTTCAGGCTTCGTCGACGACGCCGTTGCGTAAGGTTCCGATGCCCTCGGCTTCGACCTCGACGACATCGCCAGGCTTCAAATAGCGCGGCGGATCGAACCGTGCCCCGGCGCCGGTCGGCGTGCCCGTGACGATGATATCGCCGGGAACGAGCGTCGCGAAGGTCGAGATATAGCTGATGAGATAGCGGAACGGAAACATCAATCGGCTGGTGCGGTCGTCCTGCCGCAGCTCGCCATTGACGTGCGTGGTGAGGCGGATGTCGGCGACCTGCGATTCCTGCGTGTAGGGCACCAGCCACGGGCCGAGGCTGCCGCTGGAATCGAAGTTCTTGCCCTGCGTGACGTTGAACTTGGCATGGCGCAGCCAGTCGCGCACCGAGCCTTCATTGCAGAGCGTCAGCGCGGCGACGTGATCGAGCGCCGAACTTTCCGGAATGTGTCGGCCTTGCTTGCCGATCACCAGCACGATCTCGCCTTCATAGTCGAGCTGCGCGGAGGCGCGCGGGCGCACCAGCGGCGTGTCGTGGCCGACGAAGGAGCGCGGCGAGCGCATGAACATGCTCGGATATTTCGGCGCGTCCTGGCCGTCCTTGTACTCGGCATTGCGGTCGGGATAGTTGACGCCGATGCAGATGATCTTTTCCGGCGCGGGCACCGGCGGCAGCCAGATGATGTCGCCGAGTGTGTGATCGGGCGTGCGGCCGGCAGCCTCTTCGGCGAGGCTCGCGAGCTTTCCCGCCGCGATCACCTCGCGCAGCGTCGGATAGTCCTTGGCGTGGCGCGCGGAGAGATCGACAATGCCGCCGTCAACGACGGCGCCGTAGCTGACGGCACCCTTGACGGAATAGGTGGCGAGGCGAGGGAGTGTCATTGCTTAATCCGCCACCAGCACGTCGGCCACGAACTTCGGCTCGCGCACGGCTTGCCCGGCGAACGGCGAACCCTGCTCGAACCACGAGCGCGGGGCCGGCGCGCCCCACAATGTCTGGCGGCGCGGATCGCGCAGCGACCAGCGCAGCGGCTCGTGGTCGTGATCGCCGGTGAAATAGTCGCTGGTGTAGAGCTCGAGACGGTGTCCATCGGGGTCGCGGACGTAGAGAAAGAATGCGTTCGAGATGCCGTGGCGCCCGGGGCCACGCTCGATGTTCTTCACGAAGCCCTGCGAGGCCATGACGTCGCAGAGGTGGATGATGTTCATCGCCGTCGGCGTCCAGTAGGCGAAGTGGTGCAGCCGCGGGCCCTTGCCGTTGGTGATGGCGAAATCGTGGACATTGCCCTTGCGATGCATCCAGGCCGCGGCTATGCGCCCGTTCGGCCCGTCCTCCTCGGCGTATTCGGTGAGGCGAAAGCCGAGCCGGGCATAGAATTCGACGGTGTCCTGCACCTCGGCGGCGAACACGTTGAAATGGTCGAGCCGCTGCGGATGGCAACCCCTGTAGAGGTCGTAGCGGCGCAGCAGATGCGGCCGCCGGTCCATCGACGCATATAGCTCGATCTGGAAGCCGAACGGATCGGTGAACTGCAGCGTGCGGCCCTGGAACGGCTGATCGACGAAGGCGTAGCCAAGGCCGTTCTCGGACAGGAACTTCGCAGCCTTGTCGAGATCCCCGTCGTTGCCGACCTTGAAGCCGAGGCGGTTGCAGGCAGGCGCGGCCGCCTTGCGCAACACCAGCGAGTGATGCTGATGCTCCTCGGCGGCGCGCAAGTAGACGACCTTGTCGTCGGCGTCCTCGACATGCAGGCCGACAACGCTTTCATAGAACTCGCGGCTGAGCTTCAGGTCGGTGACGTCCAGCACGGCGTGGCTGGAGCGGATGATGTTGAACGGCGGCTCGAAGATATGTTGCGGTACGGGCATTGCGTTTCCCCTCTCTAGACCCAGCCATTCCTCGTTGGCGCTCCGCGCGCCGAGGAACCGCGGGCGTTAGATTCCCAGCTTCTGAATCTTATGCGTGCCCCGCGCCAGCGAGACGTGCTTGGTTTCCATGTAGAAATCGAACGAGTAATCGCCGCCGTCGCGGCCGATGCCGGAGGCCTTCATGCCGCCGAACGGCGTCGGCAGATGGCGGACGTTTTCCGAGTTCAGCCAGATCATGCCGGCTTCCAGCGCATCCGCGACACGCAACGCGCGGCCGACATCGTTGGTCCAGACATAGCCGGTCAGGCCGTAGCGGATGTCGTTGGCGATCTCGATCGCGTCTGCTTCGTTCTTGAAGGGCAGCACGGTGAGGAAGGGGCCGAACACCTCTTCCTGCGCCACGCGCATCTTGCCGTGTGCGCCGGTCACCAGGGTCGGCTCGACATAATATCCGCCGCCCGGGCCATCATAGGCCTTGCCGCCGACGGCAATCGTCGCGCCGTCCTGGCGTGCGACGTCGAAATAGGAGCAGACCTTCGCGAGATGACGTTCGTGGATCAGCGGCCCGATCTCGGTGGCGGGATCGAGGGGATGGCCGACCTTCAGCGCTTTCACCCGTGCGGTCAGCTTTTCGACGAATTTTTCGGCGATGCCGGCCTGGATCAGCAAGCGGCTCGACGACGTGCAGCGCTCGCCGTTGAGCGAGTAGATCATGAACACGACCGCATCGAGCGCGCGGTCGAGATCGGCGTCGTCGAACACGATCACCGGGTTCTTGCCGCCGAGTTCGAAATGCACGCGCTTCAAGGTCGGCGCGCCCTGAACCATGATCGCCGAGCCCGTCGAACTTTCGCCGACGAAGCCGATCGCCTTGATGGCGGGATGCTCGGTCAATGCCTTGCCGGCCTCTTCGCCAAAGCCATGTACGGTATTGAGCACGCCGTCGGGCACGCCGGCTTCCTTGACGAGCTTCGCAAGAATGGCCGCCGTGACCGGCGACCACTCCGCCGGCTTGTGCACGACGGTGCAGCCGGCCGCGAGGGCAGGGGCGATCTTCCAGGTCGAGAGCATGAACGGCGTATTCCACGGCGTGATCACGCCGACCGGGCCGATCGGCACGCGCGTCGAGACGTTCCAATGCTCGTCGCTCGGTGTGTTCTGGCCGTCGCGCGCCTCGCCGCATCTGTCGGCGAAGAAGCGGAAATTCTCGGCGGCGCGGATCGCGGCCTTGGCCATGAAGCGATAGGCCTGGCCGGTGTCGATGCATTCGAGCACCGCGATGTCCTCGGCATTGTCCTCGATGGCGTCGGCCACGCGATGCAGCAGCTTCTTCCGCATCGCCGGCCCCATGTCGCGCCAGGATTTGAAGGCGAGTGCGGCAGCGGTGGCGGCGCGATCGACATCCTCGGCATTGCCGCGGGCGACGCTCGCCAGCGTCGCGCCGTCGACCGGCGATTTCGTCTCGAACGTCTCGCCGGAGATCGACGGCACGATCTTGCCGTCGATCATGTGGCCGATACCGTCGGCACGCAGCGTCTTCAGCAGCGGTGCGATGCGGTCGCGATTGGCCTGGAATACGTCGGTTTTCGGCGTGGGCTTATCCATAGGCGGCCTCCGCTTTCAGGGCGTCGTGGATGTTGTTGCGCTTCCAGCTCGTATCCTTGTCGTTGATCTGCATGTCGAACGAGAGCGCGAATTTCGAGCTTGCGAAGACGGGATCAAGATGGCGGGAGAGCGCCTGGAAGATTTGTTCGCCGGCTTTCTTGCGGGTTGGCAGATCGCGGCCTTCGCCGATGCGCAGCACCATGTCGAGAAAGCCGTAATCCTGCCGCGCGTCCGCAATCGCATAATGCTCGCATCTGACGGCGCGGACGCGGATGCCGCCGAGCGGGAAGATGCCGGTCTCGACCGCGGCCTTGCGCACCACCTCGCACGCCGCGCCGATGTCGAGGCGGTCGTCGAGATTGGCCGAATATTCGATCGTGAAATGCGGCATCGCGGTTTCACTCCCTGTCTTTTTGGTCGTCTAAGCGAAGTAGCAGCTCACCGAGCCGTAGGCGCCATAATCGGCTTGAATTGTGTCGCCCTTGCGGGTCTCGATCGGACGGATGAAGGAGCCGGCGAGCACGATTTGCCCGGGCTCAAGCGCAAGGCCGAGCGGTGCGATCTTGTTGGCGAGCCAGGCGACTGCAGTCGCGGGATGATTGAGCACGCCGGCGGCAAGGCCGGTCTCTTCCAGCTGGCCGTTCTTGAAACAGAGCGCGCCGATCCAGCGCAGGTCCGCGTCCAGCGGGCGGATCGGCCGTCCGCCGAGCACGATGCCGGCATTGGCAGCGTTGTCGGCAATGGTGTCGAAGATCTTTCGGGTCGCCTTGGTCTGGGGATCGACGCGCTCGATCCGCGTGTCCAGAATCTCCAGCGCCGGCACGACGAAGTCGGTGGCGTTGAGCACGTCGAACAGCGTGCAGTCGGGGCCCGCGAGGCGCTTGCTCATGACGAAGGCGAGCTCGGCTTCCACGCGCGTCGCGATGAAGCGCTCCGTCGGGACGAGGCCACCATCGGCGAAGAACATGTCGTCGAGCAATACGCCGGAATCCGGCTCGTTGATGCCAAGCGCGCTCTGCATCGCCTTCGAGGTCAGGCCGATCTTGTGTCCCCGGACGATGCGCCCCTCGGCGACCTTGACGTCGACCCAGGCCTTCTGAATCGCGTAGGCGTCAGCGATGCTGATGTCGGGAAAGTCCTGCGAGAGCTGCCGGATCTGCGTACGGGTCTTTTCCGCGTGGTGCAGACGGTTCGCACAAGCTCGGATATCGTCGTTTGAAAGCGCCATGTGTAATCTTACAAATCGTCGTGCCGGAAGATACTTAACATGTTAAGTGAATGCGTCAATCGCAAATTGGCTTGCTGCACTGCAAACGTTTCGCGGCTTGAAAGGGCGTCATGACGAAGAGACCGGCTGATCCTGCGAACGGAAGTGAGCCCGCCGTGCGGCAGGTGCCGATGCGCGACTTCTCGCGTTCGCTGCCGATGTCGTTGCTGCGGGCACGCGAGGCGGTGATGCGGCAATTCCGTCCCTCGCTGCGCACGCATGGCCTGACCGAGCAGCAATGGCGCATCCTGCGCGCGCTCGCGGCGATTGACACGGTCGAGGTCACGGAACTCGCGCGCACCGCGTTCCTGCTCGGCCCGAGCCTGTCGCGCATCCTGCGTGATCTCGAGGCGCGCAATCTGATCGAGCGCAAGACCGCCAAGGCGGACCAGCGCCGCAGCATGGTCTCGATCTCGGAAAAGGGCGTGAAGCTGATGGCTTCCGTCGCGCCGTCCTCCGAAGCGATTTATGCCGAGATCACGCGACGCTTTGGCGCGCGCAAGCTCGTCGAATTGCAGGAGATGCTCAGCGAGCTCGAACAAAGTCTCGCAGGGCTCGGCGCGGGCGAGGAGGCAAGTGCCGAGGAGTGAAAGCAGATATGCGCGAGCGCGCGGCAACAATCATGGACATCGCCGCATTTTTTCGCTCAAAGTGCCCCGCAGCCGATGCGCAAAAATCGGCGCGCCGGGACGGATTGCGCCGCCTTTGCCAAGTGAAACCTTGCGTCATCGCGAGCGTAGCGCGGCGGTCGGGTTCGCGCTAGTAACGGCATCGTGCTGTCGCGGCGCTCGTCATGGTGACGAAGGTCCAAAACAAAGAAGGAAGGCAACGTGGCGAACAAGGTCAAGGAAATCTGGAAGTCGGGCAAGGCCGTGGTCAACGCGTGGCTCGCGATTCCCTCCGGCTTCTCGGCCGAGATGATCGCGCAATGCGGCTTCGACAGCGTCACCGTCGACATGCAGCACGGCGTGCAGGATTATCTGTCGATGGTGCAGTGCTTCCAGGCGATGGACAAGCACCCGATCACGCCGATGGTCCGCGTGCCCTGGAACGAACCCGGCATCATCGGCAAGGTGCTCGATGGCGGCGCCTATGGCGTGATCTGCCCGATGGTCAACACGCCGCAGGAAGCCAGGAACCTCGTCTCCTATGCCAAGTACCCGCCGAAGGGCGTCCGCTCCAACGGCCCGATCCGCGCCGGCATGTACGGCACCGCCGGCTCCTACCAGAAGACGGCCAACGACGACATCGTGCTGCTGCCGATGATGGAGACCAAAACCGCCGTCGAGAACATGGAAGCGATCTTCGACGTCGAAGGCATCGACGGCGTCTATATCGGCCCGTCCGACCTCGGCTTCTCCTACGGCCTCGAACCGAAGCTCGATCGCACCGAGCCCGAGATCCTTGCGATCTACGAGAAGATCATCAAGGAGTGCGGCAAGCGCGGCCTCAATCCGGGCATCCATTGCAGCGGCGCCGAAGGTGCCGCGCGCGCCATCAACATGGGCTTCAAGCTGGTGACGCTCTCGAACGAGGTCGGCCTGATGACGACCTACGCCAAGATGCAGGTCAACGCCACCCGGAAGGATTCCGGCGGCAAGGCCTGAGAACTCGCGAATGGCGATGGGGAGTAGCGAATGAGCTGCTCCCCTTTTCCATTCGCCACTCGCTACTCACTATTCGTCTGAAGGAGACCTCCCATGACCATCAGCCCCGTCATTCGCCTGCATCCCGATGATGGCGTGCTGATCGCGCGCGCGAGCTTGCCGCCGGGAACATTGGTGGCCGACGGCGTGACGACGGTCGAGCGCATTCCTTCCGGCCACAAGGTCGCGATCAAGCCGATCGCATTGGGCGAGCCGGTGATACGCTACGGCCAGATCATCGGCTTTGCGACGGTGCCGATCGCGCCGGGCCAGCACGTGCACGTGCAGAACTGCGGCATGGGCGATTTCGCCAAGGACTATGCCTATTGCGTCGACGTCAAGCCGACGCCGAATTTCGATCTGCCGGCGAGTTTCGAAGGCATCCGCCGTCCGGACGGCCGCGTCGCCACGCGCAACTACATCGGCATCCTCACCTCGGTGAATTGCAGCGCGCATGTCGCAAGCCTCGTCGCCGACGTCTTCAAGAAGAATCCGTTCACCGGCGACAATCCGCTGGCCGACTTCCCCAATGTCGACGGCGTGGTCGCGCTGACCCACAAGACCGGCTGCGGCATGACGCAGAACGAGCCCTTAGCGCTGCTCCGCCGCACGCTCGGCGGTTATGCACGGCACGTGAACTTCTCTCATGTGATCGTGCTCGGCCTCGGCTGCGAGGTGAACCAGATCGGCGGCCTGATGGAGGAGCAGAAGCTCGCGGGACGTCTGCGTGCGATGGACATCCAGGAGGTCGGCGGCACCCGCAAGACGGTGGAAGCCGGAATTGCCTTCGTACGCGAGGCACTCGCGGAGTCCAACAAGGTCAAGCGCGAGTCCGTTCCGGTGAGCGAATTGACCGTGGCGCTGCAATGCGGCGGTTCGGACGGCTATTCCGGTGTTTCCGCCAATCCGGCGCTGGGTGCGGCCAGCGATCTCATCGTACGTCACGGCGGCACCGTGATCCTGTCGGAGACGCCGGAGACCTATGGCGCCGAACATTTGCTCACGCGCCGCGCCGTCAGCCGCGAGGTCGGCGAGAAGCTGGTCGATCTCATGCGCTGGTGGGACGAATACACGACGCGCGAAGGCGCCGAGATGAACGCCAATCCCAGCCCGGGCAACAAGGCCGGCGGCCTCACCACCATTCTGGAGAAGTCGCTCGGCGCGATGGCGAAGGCCGGCACAACCAACCTCGTCGAGGTGCTGCGCTACGCCGAACCCATCACCAAGAAGGGTTTCGTGTTCATGGACACCCCCGGCTACGATCCGGTCGCCGCGACCGGGCAGGTCGCCGGCGGCGCCAATCTGGTCTGCTTCACCACGGGCCGTGGCAGCGTGTTCGGCTGCAAGCCGGCGCCCTCGATCAAGCTCGCCACCAACACGCCCATGTACAAGCGCATGGAAGAGGACATGGACGTCAATTGCGGCACCATCCTCGAAGGCGAGGAGAGCGTCCAGCAATGCGGCCAGCGCATTTTCGATCTCATCCTCAAGACCGCGTCGGGCCAGCCCACCAAAAGCGAGAGTTTTGATTTCGGCGGCGCCGAGTTCGCGCCCTGGGTACTGGGCGCGACGATGTAGCAAAGGCGCAGCCCGTGCCGTAGGCACGGTCTGCCCGTTGTTAGTGCTTGATCGAGGTCACCAGCGGTGTTCTGCTCAAAAAAGCTGCTGGAGTACCGCACCCCGTGTCGATCTATGTCGCACTACACCACGTCACGCACTACAAATACGACCGTCCGATCGATCTCGGCCCGCAGACCATCCGTCTGCGGCCGGCGCCGCATACCCGCACGCCGATCCTGAGTTATTCGCTCAAGGTCACTCCGGCCAATCATTTCGTGAACTGGCAGCAGGATCCGCTGGGCAATTGGATCGCCCGTTACGTCTTTCCGGAGAAGACGACCGAGCTCAAGATCGAGGTCGATTTCACGGCGCAGATGACCACGGTCAATCCGTTCGACTTCTTCGTCGAGCCCTATGCCGACAGCTTTCCGTTCGAATATACGCAAGATCTCAAGACGGAACTCGCGCCTTATCTCGAGACCGTCAAGCCCGATCGGCTGTTCGCGAAATATCTCGATACGATCCCGCACGAAGCCCCGAACACCGTCAACTTCCTGGTCGATCTCAACAGGGAGTTGCAGAAAAGGATCGGCTACGTCATCCGCATGGAGGCGGGCGTGCAGACGCCGGAGGAGACGCTCTCCTCCGCGGCCGGCTCATGCCGTGACTCCGCCTGGCTTCTGATCCAGACCTTCCGTCGCCTCGGTCTCGCCGCCCGTTTCGTCTCCGGCTATTTGATCCAGGTCCGTCCCGACATCGATCCGATCGAGGGGCCGCCGGAGGTCGAGAACGATTTCACCGATCTGCACGCCTGGGCCGAGGTCTACCTGCCGGGCGCGGGCTGGATCGGCTTCGACGCGACCTCGGGCATGCTTGCGGGCGAGGGCCACATCCCGGTCGCCGCGACGCCGCACTACCGCTCGGCGGCGCCGATCTCCGGCGGCGCAGGCTTCGCCGAGGTCGAATTCGCCTTCGACATGAGCGTCAAGCGCATTCGCGAGGCGCCGCGCATCACAAAGCCGTTCTCCGACGAATCCTGGATACGGCTGAACGATCTCGGCGAGCAGGTCGACGGCGATCTTGCGGCCCAGGACGTGCGTCTGACCATGGGCGGCGAGCCGACCTTCGTCTCCGTCGATGATCTCGAAGGCGCCGAGTGGAACACGGACGCCGTCGGCCCGACCAAGCGCGGGCTCGCCGACGATCTGATCCGCCGCCTGCGCGCGCGTTTCGGACCCGGCGGCCTGCTGCACTTCGGGCAAGGCAAATGGTATCCCGGCGAAAGCCTGCCGCGTTGGGCGTTTGGCCTGTACTGGCGCAAGGACGGCGTGCCGATCTGGAAGAATGCCGACCTCATCGCCAGCATCGAAAATCCGCGGTCGGCGCAGGCCAAGGACGTCCAGGCGTTCGTGGAGGGCACGGCGCTGCGGCTCGGGCTCGATCCCGGCTACATCATGCCAGCCTATGAGGACACCGCGTACTGGCTGCAGAAGGAATCTGAGCTTCCCGTCAACGTCGATCCCTCCGATTCCAAATTATCCGATCCGGAGGCCCGCGCGCGGATGGCGCGGGTGTTCGAGCAGGGGCTCAACAACCCTCGCGGCTTCGTGCTGCCGGTGCAGCGCTGGAATGCGGCGCCACGCTGGCGCAGCGAGCGCTGGCAGCTCCGGCGCAGTCATCTGTTCCTGATGCCGGGCGATTCGCCGCTCGGCCTGCGCTTGCCGCTGGACTCGCTCGGCTATGTCCCGCCCGATCAATATCCCTACATCGTCGAGCGGGATCCGATGGAGGCCCGCGGCAAGCTGCCGGTGTTCAGCCTTCCGGCGCGTCCGGACGCGCCGGAGCGGCTCGAGCCCGAACAGCTCAACACCTCGGTCCCCGTCCGCACCGCGATGTCGGTCGAGGTCCGCGACGGCGTGCTCTGCGCCTTCATGCCGCCGGTCGAGCAGATCGAGGATTATCTCGAGATGATCGCGGCGCTCGAAGCGACTGCCGAGGAGATGCAGCTCCAGGTCCATGTCGAGGGTTATCCGCCGCCATTCGATCCGCGTGTCGACGTGATCAAGGTGACGCCCGATCCCGGCGTGATCGAGATCAACGTCCAGCCGGCAAAGAACTGGCGCGAGGCGGTCGACATCACCGTCGGGCTCTATGAGGATGCCGGCAAGACACGCCTCGGTGCCAATCGCTTCCTGGTCGATGGTCGCCACACCGGCACCGGCGGCGGCAATCACGTCGTGGTCGGCGGCTCGAGCCCGCAGGACTCGCCGTTCCTGCGCCGGCCTGATCTGTTGAAGAGCCTGGTGCTGCACTGGCAGCGGCATCCGTCGCTGTCCTATTTCTTCTCCGGCCTGTTCATCGGCCCGACCAGCCAGGCGCCGCGCATCGACGAAGCCCGCCACGACAGCATTTACGAGCTCGAGGTCGCGCTCACGCACGTGCCGCCGCCGGGCACTCAGGCGCCGCTGTGGCTGGTAGATCGCTTGTTCCGGCATCTCCTCGTCGACATCACCGGCAACACCCATCGCGCCGAGATCTGCATCGACAAGCTCTATTCACCGGACGGCACGACCGGCCGCCTCGGTCTCGTTGAATTCCGCGCGCTCGAAATGCCGCCGGATCCACGCATGTCGCTGGCGCAGCAGCTGCTGATCCGCGCGCTGATCGCAAAATTCTGGCGCGAGCCGCAACAAGGCAAGTTCGTGCGATGGGGCACCGCGCTGCACGACCGCTTCATGCTGCCGCACTTCATCTGGGAGGATTTCCTCGAAGTGCTCACCGAGTTGAAGCAGTCCGGCTATCCGTTCGAGCCTGAATGGTATCTGGCCCAGCTCGAATTCCGCTTCCCCGCGTTCGGCCGCATCCATCATGGCGGCGTGACGCTGGAGCTGCGGCAGGCGCTGGAGCCTTGGCACGTCCTCGGCGAGGAGGGCTCGGCCGGCGGCACCGTGCGCTATGTCGACTCGTCGGTCGAGCGGCTTCAGGTCAAGGCGGAAGGCTTCGTCGCGGGCCGCCATATCGTCGCCTGCAACGGCCGCCGCCTGCCGATGACCGCCACCGGCCGCTCTGGTGAAGCCGTGGCCGGCGTCCGCTTCAAGGCCTGGCAGCCGGCCTCAGGCCTGCACCCGACCATTCCCGTTCATGCGCCCCTGACCTTCGACCTCATCGACACCTGGAACGGCCGCTCGCTCGGTGGCTGCGTCTATCATGTCGCCCATCCCGGCGGCCGCAGCTACGACACCAAGCCGGTCAACACCTACGAGGCCGAGGCGCGGCGGCTGGCGCGCTTCCAGGACCATGGCCATACGCCGGGTCCGATGCAGCCGCCGCCCGAGGAACGCACAAATGAGTTTCCGCTGACCCTCGACTTGCGGACCCCGCTCCTGCAATGAGTATGATGCCGGGGCAGGGAGTGGCGCATGGCCGAGGGCGCAGCCGAAGAGGACGACAAGGCGGGTCAGGCGCAAGGTCAACGTGATGGCCAGCGCGAAGGCCAGCGCCGCTTCGCGCAATGGGTCCGCGACTACAGGCGCCTGCCCGACATCCCCGACGAGTTTCTCGGCCCGGACGGCAAGCCCCGCGCGGTCTGGAGCCGCTTCTTCGATGCCTTCGGTGCGCTCGCGCCCGATGAGGTTGAGCGGCGGTTTGGCATGGCCGACCGTCATCTCCGCGAGGCCGGCGTCACCTATCGCGCGCCCGGCGAGAGCGCCGACCGGCCCTGGTCGATCAGCCATCTGCCGCTGCTGATTGACGAGGCCGACTGGAAGCAGCTGTCCGACGGCATCACCCAGCGCGCCGAGTTGCTCGAGCTCGTGCTGCGTGACATCTATGGCGAGGGCCGCCTCGTCGCCGAAGGCGCGCTGCCGGCGGCCGCGATCGCGGGGAGCCCCGAATATCTCCGTCCCGCCTGCGGCGTGCCGCCGCCGGGCGGGCGCTATCTCTCGCTCTATGCCGCCGATGTCGGCCGCGGGCCCGACGGACGCTGGTGGGTGCTCGGCGATCGCACGCAGGCGCCGTCGGGTGCGGGCTATGCGCTGGAGAACCGCCTGGTGCTTTCGCGCGCCTTCTCGGATCTCTACAAGTCGATGAACGTCCCGCGCGTCGCACCATTCTTCGAGGCGTTTCGCGACAGTCTTCGGGCGCGCGCCGACCGCGACGAGCCGCGGATTGGCGTGCTCACGCCGGGCAGCTTCAGCGAGACCTATTTCGAGCACGCGACGTTGGCGCGCTATCTCGGCTTCCTGCTGGTCGAGGGCGACGATCTCGCCGTCAGCGACAATCATATCCACATCCGCACGGTTGCAGGCCTCAAGCGCCTCGACGTGCTGCTGCGCCGTGTCGATTCCAATTCGCTCGATCCGCTCGAGCTCGATGCCTCGTCACGGCTGGGGGTCCCCGGCCTGATCGACGTGCTGCGCAAGGACGGCGTCGTCGTCGCCAACATGCCGGGCTCGGGTGTCCTCGAGGCGCGCGCGATGCTCGGCTTCCTGCCGGCGCTCAGCCGCCGGCTGCTCGGCGAAGAGCTGAAGATGCCGCACATCGCGACCTGGTGGTGCGGCCAGCGCTCGGCGCGCGACGAAGTGTTGTCGCGGCTCGACGAGGTCGCGATCGAAGGCGCGTATCGGCGCGGCGTTCCCGGTTTCGACAGCAACGGTCCGGTGCTCGCGAGCGAACTCGACGCCGCCGGGCGCCGGCGCCTGAGCGACGCCATCGCTGCGCGCGGCATGGACTATGTCGGCCAGGAGGTGGTGCGGCTCTCGACCATGCCGGTGTGGGAACAGGGGCAAATCACGCCGCGTCCCTTCGTGCTGCGCGTGTTCGCAGCCGCGACGCCGGACGGCTGGGCCATCATGCCCGGCGGCTTCTGCCGGATCGCCGAGCAGCCGGATGCGCGCGCGGTGTCGATGGGCGACGGCGCGCGCTCCGCCGACGTCTGGGTGGTCTCGGACAAGCAGGTCTCGACCGCGACGCTGCTGCCTGCGATCGACAAGGTGCGCATCCGCCGTATCGCCGGCGTGCTGCCGAGCCGCGCCGCCGACAATCTGTTCTGGCTCGGCCGCTATCTCGAACGCGCCGAGGCGACGCTGCGGCTGGTGCGGGCGCTGGGCTCGCCGAGCGGGCCCAACAAGGGCACCGCGGCCTCGCTGCAATCGGCGGAACGTATCCAGCGCCTGCTGGTGACTTGGGGCGCGATCTCGCAGACCTCGCGCGCGGCGCCCGGCCGCATCGTTGCCGAAGCGCTGCAGAGCCCGGAGCGTTTCGGCTCGGCACTGTCGCTGGTCCGCGCGGCCCAGCGCACGGCGACCTCCTTGCGCGAGCGGCTGTCGCCCGATGCCTGGCAAGTCATCACGGAGATGGTCGAGCGGCTGGCCGTCGAGGTCGAGGACGACGACAGCGTGCTGAGCGCGGCCGAGTTGACCTTGCAGGAGCTCGCGAGCTTTGCCGGCCTTGCGCATGAGAACATGAACCGCGCCGCCGGCTGGCGCTTCCTCGATATCGGTCGGCGCACCGAGCGGGCCATCAACACCACGCGCTTTGCCCGGCAGTTTGCCTATGACGAGGCCGGCGACGAGGATCTCGATATCCTGCTGACGCTGGTGGATTGCCAAATCACCTACCGCTCGCGCTATCTGCTGGCGCCGATCCTGGCGCCGGTGCGAGACCTCGCCGTGCTCGACAATTACAATCCGCGTTCCGTGGCGTTCCAGGTGACGACGCTGAACGAACACATCGCCGCACTGCCGAGCCTGAAGGAGCACGGCCTGATCGAGAAGCCGCAGCGGCTTGCGGTCGCGCTGCAGGCGATGCTCGCGACCGCGCAGGCCGAAAAGCTCGAGGTCAAGACGCTGTTCGCCCTGGAGCAGGATCTGCTCAGCCTCGCCGAGGCGGTCGGGCAGCACTACTTCCCGCACGGTCCCAATGCGAGCCGGCCGGAAAAGCTGACGGGGCTGGCGTGATCTACGATATCCGTCACGTCACCACCTACGAATACGAGAGCCCGGTTAGCTTCGCGCGCTGCACGCTGCGGCTGGAGCCGAGGAGCGGCAATGGCCAGGAGCTGATTTCGCATAAGGTCGAGATCCGTCCGCGCCCTGCGGAGCGTAGCGTCCGGCGCGATTTCTTCGGCACGTTGACCGAGAGTGTCGTGATCGACGCCGCGCATCGCACCCTGCGCATCGATTCCCGCTCTCGCGTGAAGGTGTCGCGCCAGCCGCCGGCGCGCGCCGCTGTCAGCCCGGCCTGGGAGAACATTCGCGACATCGCCTTCGAGGCGACGAGCCTCGGGCCGTCCTCGCCGGTCGGCTATGTCTTTGCGAGCCCGCTAGTGCCGGTGCTGGGACCGGTCAGCGCCTATGCGGCGGAAAGCTTTGCGCCCGGCGCGGGCATCCTTGCCGGGGCGGTCGATCTGATGCATCGCATCCGCACCGAATTTCGCTACGACCCCAAGGCGACGGTGATCTCGACGCCGCTCAACGAGGTCTTCGTCAAGCGCCATGGCGTCTGTCAGGATTTTGCCCATGTCATGATTGCGGGCTTGCGCGGGCTGGGCCTGCCCGCGGCCTATGTCAGCGGATATTTGCGCACCATTCCGCCGGCGGGCCAGCCGCCCCTGCAGGGCGCCGACGCCACCCATGCCTGGGTGTCGCTGTGGTGCGGGGACGAGCTTGGCTGGGTCGATTTCGACCCGACCAACGATCTTATGGTTGCTGGCGACCATATCGTGCTCGCAGTCGGCCGCGACTTCTCCGACGTTTCGCCGGTCGACGGCATCATCGTCGGCTCGCCGAAGCAGAAGCTCGACGTCGCCGTCGACGTGCTGTTGGTGGAATGATTGCGGGTCCTGCCCGCGACACCCATCCCGGGTGTGGCGGGTCTGCACCGCAACCGCGATATCGCGGGGCACAAACCGCAACATATTTCCGAGTTTGCGCCCCCGGGTTTGGCCAGTCGGCCAAGATGGGCTATGCTGGCGCCTGCTCGAGGACGAGAATGAGACGTCGGGAATTGGCGTGGAAAACCACCGACAGACGGGGCTGCATCCATGATGACGTTACCGAAACTGGCGGCGGACTCCCTTGAAAAATTGCTGGGCTCGTTCATGCGTCGCCGGTTCGACGAGCCCTCTGCGCGCATCGTCGAGAGCGCAACCCGCACGGCGATGGAATGCATCGGCAATAGCGACGCGCTCTATCACAATATCGAGCATACGATGCTGGTGACGCTGGCGGGTCACTCCATCCTCAGCGGCCGATATCTTCACGCCCATCTGTCGGCGGAAGACTATGTCCATGTCCTGATCGCCTGCCTGGCCCATGACATCGGCTATGTGCGCGGCCTGTTCGAGGAGGATGACACCGATGGCTTCGTCATCGATGCAGCCGGCACCAAGGTGTCACTGCCGCGCGGCGCCTCGGATGCAAGCCTGATGATGTATCATGTCGACCGTTCCAAGCTTTATGTCTCGCGGCGGCTGCGACACATTCCGGGGCTCGATCCGGAGCGCATCGCCCGCGCCATCGAGGGCACCCGGTTTCCGGCCCGGGAAGGCCAGGACTATGACGACGAGGCCTCGATCCTGCGCGCGGCCGACTTCATCGGCCAGCTCGGCGACCCCAATTATCTGCGCAAGGCCAATGCGCTCTACTACGAGTTCGAGGAAGTCGGCATCAACCGCCAGCTCGGCTACGATTCGCCGGCCGACATCGTGAACCGCTATCCGCAGTTCTATTGGAATAGCGTCGCGCCGCACATCCAGACCGAGATCGGTTACCTCAACAAGACCGAGATCGGTCGGCAGTGGATCGCCAACCTCTACAGCAACGTGTTCCGCGCCGAGCGTGACATCACGTTATCCGGGCCGCAAAAATAGCTCCGCTTTCTAATGCAACAAAAAACGGTCACCACCGATCCTCGACATCGCCTATCGCGAATACGGCGCGCCGGACGGCTGGCCCTGCATCATGGGTCACGGCTTTCCCTACGACGTGAACGCCTATGCCGAGACCGCGCCGATCATGGCGCAAGCGGGCGCCCGGGTGCTGGTGCCCTGGCTGCGCGGCTACGGGCCGACGCGATTCCGCTCCGCTGCGACGTTGCGCTCCGGCGAGCAGGCGGCGCTGGGCGCCGATCTGCTGGCCTTCATGGATGCGCTTGGAATTGCGCGCGCGGTCGTCGGCGGTTACGACTGGGGCGGGCGCGCAGCCTGCGTGGTCTCGGTGCTGCATCCGGAGCGCGTGATCGCGCTCGTCTCGGGCAATTCCTACAACATCCAGAACATCGCGCGCTCGATGGAGCCGGCTTCGCCACCGGAGGAGGCGGCGCTCTGGTATCAATATCTCTTCCACAACGAACGCGGCCGCCGTGCGCTGGAGCGCAACCGGCGCGGTTTTGCGCGCCAGCTCTGGTTGATGTGGTCGCCGAGATGGGCCTTCGACGACGCGACGTTCGAGACCAGCGCCATCTCGTTCGACAATCCTGATTTCGTCGATGTCGTGATCCACTCCTACCGTCATCGTTACGCGCTGGTCGCGGGCGACCCCGCCTATGCGGCGATCGAGGCGAAGCTCGCCGCCCAGCCGCCGGTTCAGGTGTCGACCATCGCGATCGACGGCGACAGCGACGGCGTCAATTCCGGCACCGCGCACCATGCACGCAAATTCGAGGGCTTTTTCGAGCGGCGCGTCTTTGCAGGGGCCGGCCACAATTTGCCGCAGGAGCGGCCGGCCGAATGGGCCCAGGCCGTGCTCGACGTGCGGAAAGCGGCCTCATAGCGCCGGATTTCTCGTCCCGCTGTCTTGCCGCTCTCACAGCTTCCAATTTTTCCTGATTCCGGGAACCTTTTCCGATCGCAGCCGT
Source organism: Bradyrhizobium sp. CW1 (assembly GCF_023100665.1). Lineage (NCBI taxonomy): Bacteria > Pseudomonadati > Pseudomonadota > Alphaproteobacteria > Hyphomicrobiales > Nitrobacteraceae > Bradyrhizobium > Bradyrhizobium sp. CW1. The sequence goes on along the minus strand of NZ_CP064684.1, from coordinate 5,458,774 downwards.
CCAAGCTGTGGGCCGCCTTCTGTATGCGGTTCGTTGCAGGGGAGTTTTCGATGAAGACGCAAACGCGCAGGCTGGAACGTGTCGCGGTCGCGCAGGCGCCGAGCGAGCGGCCTGAAAGGGCGGAGGTCGAGCAGGCGATCCGGACCATGATCCGCTGGGCCGGCGACGATCCCGCGCGCGACGGTCTGCGCGATACGCCGGACCGGGTCGCGCGCGCCTTCGAGGAGTATTTCTCCGGCTATGCGCAGGATCCGACCGAAATCCTGCAAAAGACCTTTGAGGAGATCGAAGGCTATGACGAGATGATCGTCCTGCGCGGCGTTCGCTTCGAAAGCCATTGCGAGCACCACATGGCACCGATCGTCGGCCGCGCCTGGGTCGCTTATATCCCGCAAGGGCGCGTCGTCGGCATCTCCAAGCTCGCGCGTCTCGTCGACATCTACGCCAAGCGGCTTCAGATCCAGGAGAAGATGACCGCGCAGATCGCCAACACGATCAACGACGTGCTGAGGCCCGAAGGCGTCGGGGTCATCATCAAGGCGACGCATCACTGCATGACCACGCGTGGCGCACATAAGCCCGGGACAGATCTCGTCACCAGCCGCATGCTCGGCGTGTTCCGCGACAATGCGTTGACACGCCAGGAACTGCTGGGGCTGGCCAATTCGGACGATTGATCCGCGACGGCTCAAGGAGGCAACGCCATGACCGAAGACAAGAAGCCAAGCGGGCCCGACCTGAGCCGAGGCGTGACGCTCGCCGCGTTCAAGGACGGCAAATTGCTCGGCCATGTCGGCGAGGAAGACGTCCTGCTGGTGCAGGCCGGCAGCGAGATCTTCGCGATCGAGCCGACCTGCAGCCACTATCACGGTCCGCTCGCGGAAGGACTGGTAGTGGGCGACACCATCCGCTGCCCCTGGCATCATGCCTGCTTCTCCTTGCGGTCAGGCGAGGCGACCCGTCCGCCGGCGCTGAATGCGCTGGCGTTGTGGGAGGTCTCGCGCGATCAGGACAAGATCGTCGTCCAGCGCAAGCGCGAGATGCCGAAGCCTCCGGCGTGTCACCGGACGGCGCCAACGCCGGAAAAATTCGTCATCATCGGTGGCGGCGCGGCGGGTTTCGCGGCGGCGGAGACGCTCCGTCGCGAGGGCTTTGCCGGCGCCATCACCATGCTCAGCAATGACAGCGCGATGCCGGTCGACCGGCCCAATCTTTCCAAGGATTACCTCGCGGGCAACGCGCCGGAGGATTGGCTGCCGCTGCGAGGCGAGGACTATTATCAGGACGCCGGCATCGATCTCAGGCTCAACACGAATGTTGCCGCGATCGAGGCGAAGACGCGCAGCGTGACGCTGGGCAACGGCGACAGGCTGCCGTTCGACCGGCTGCTACTCGCGACCGGCGCCGAGCCGGTCCGATTGCAGATTCCGGGTGCCGACCAGCCCCATGTCTACACCCTGCGCTCGGTCGCCGACAGCCGCGCCATCATCAAGGCGGCGGGCAGCGCCAAGCGGGCGCTGGTGATTGGCGCCAGCTTCATCGGCCTCGAAGTCGCGGCCTCCTTGCGGGCACGCAAGATCGAGGTGCACGTGGTCGCGCCGGACGAACGGCCGATGCAGAAGGTGCTCGGTCCCGAGATGGGCGACTTCGTGCGCGCGCTGCATGAGGAGAACGGCGTCAACTTCCATCTCGAGGACACCGTGGAAAAGCTGGACGGCACGCGCGCCACGTTGAAGAGCGGCGGCGTGATCGAGGCCGACCTGGTCGTGGTCGGCATCGGCGTCAAGCCGCGCCTTGCGCTTGCCGAGCAGGCGGGGCTTGCGGCCGATCGGGGCGTCAGCGTGAGCGAATATCTGGAGACCAGCGTATCCGGCATTTTCGCGGCCGGCGACATCGCGCGCTGGCCCGATCCGCATTCGCGGCAAACCATCCGCGTCGAGCATTGGGTGGTGGCGGAGCGGCAGGGCCAGACCGCGGCGCGCAACATGCTCGGCAAGCGCGAGCGCTTCGAGGCCGTGCCGTTCTTCTGGTCGCAGCACTATGACGTGCCGATCAACTATGTCGGCCACGCCGAGAGCTTCGACGACATCGCGATCGACGGTAGCATTTCCGGCAAGGACTGCCTGCTGAAGTATAGCAAGGGCGACCGCGTTCTTGCGGTTGCTTCAATTTATAGGGATCTCGACAATCTCAAGGCCGAGCTGGAGATGGAGCGGACACGCGGCTGAGGCGCGCATCCGGTCTCGATTTGCGTCAATGGTGCTGCCCGCGAGGGCGGCTGTGCACCGGCTGATCAGCAACTCGACGCAAGACCGCCTTGCGGAACTCCGCTGATCTGACGTGCTGGCAAGAAGCAGCACGCCGCGCGCCTTCCGAGTCGCGCGGCGATCATCACCGGGGAGAAACCATGAAAGCCGCTTTGGTCCTGGCTGCAGCCTTGGCTGCCTGCCTGTCCACGCCTGTCTCCGCGCAGAAATCCTACGGTCCCGGCATCAGCGACACCGAGATCAAGATCGGCAACACCATGCCCTATAGCGGCCCCGCTTCGCCCCTCGGTATCACCGGCAGGGTGATCTCGGCCTATTTCGACGAGGTCAATGAGAAGGGCGGGATCAACGGCCGCAAGCTCAATCTCCTGTCGCTCGACGACGCCTTCTCGCCGCCGAAGACCATGGAAGCGGCGCGGCGGCTGGTCGAGGGTGACGGCGTCGCCTTCATCTTCGCGACCATGGGCACGGCGCCAAGCTCGGCGATCGCGAAATATCTCAACAGCAACAAGGTGCCGCAGCTGTTTCTGATCAGCTCGGCCTCGAAGTGGAACGATCCCGCCAACATGCCCTGGTCGATGGCGCTGCCATGGGCACCGAACTACACCAGCGAGGCCGCGATCGACGTCGCCTATGCCCGCGCCAAGAACCCGAATGCGCGCTTCGCGGTGCTCTATCAGAACGACGACGCCGGCAAGGAATACCTGCGCGGCGTCAAGGAAGCGCTTGGTGCCGACGCCGACAAGGCGATCGCGATGGCGTCGAGCTTCGAGGTCGCCGACCCCACCGTCGATTCCCAGGTGCTGACGCTCGCCAACACCAAGGCCGACGTGTTCATGATCTATTCGGTGACGCCGCGCGCCTGCGCCCAGGCGATTCGGAAAGCGCATGAGGTCGGCTGGCAGGCGACGCGCTTCCTCGCCTCGGGCTGTGCCAACAAGGCGACCGTGATGGTCCCGGCCGGCCTCGATGCCGGCAAGGGCGTGCTCTCGCTCGGCTCGCTCAAGCCGTTCGTCGAGGCGCCGAAGGACGATCCGGCGATGACGGCCTATATCGATTTCATGAAGAAGCGCCTGCCCAATGCCGACGTCAACAACGTCGCGGGTCTCTACGGCTACACCGTCGCCGAGGCATTGGTGGTCTTGCTGAAGCAGTGCAAGGACAATCTGACGCGCGAGAACATCATGGCGCAGGCGGCCAATTTGAAGAACGTGCCGCTATCGCTACTGATGCCCGGCATCACCCTCAACACCACGCCGCAGGATTTCCGCCCGATCAAGGACGGCTATATGCTCCAGTTCAATGGCAACGACTGGATCGTCGCCAGCGAGCTGCTGCGCGGCACGTGAGGGGCACGCGAGCGGCAGCATAGACAGTGCACCCTCTCCCCTTGCGGGAGAGGGTGGATCGCCGCGAAGCGGCGAGCCGGGTGAGGGGTATCTCTCTCCGCGAGTCGTCTCTACATTTGAACTCGCGGATACAACCCCTCATCCGGCGCTTCGCGCCACCTTCTGCCACAAGGGGAGAAGGGAACAGGAGGACCCCATGGATTTTCAACACTCCGAACGTTCGCTGGAGCTGCAGGAGCGGGTCCGCCGGTTCATGCGGACGCATGTCGAGCCGGTCGAGGAGCTCTACTACGAGCAGGTGAAGCCGGAAGCGACACGCTACAGGACGCCGCAGATCCTTCAGGACCTGAAGCGGCTGGCGCGCGAGCAGGGGCTTTGGAACCTGTTCCTCTCCGGCGAGCACGGCCAGGATCCCAACAACACTGGCTTGACCAATCTCGAATACGCGCCGGTGAAGGAGATCATGGGCCGCATCCTCTGGGCGCCGGAGGTGTTCAATTGCTCGGCGCCCGACGTCGGCAACATGGAGGTGCTGGCCAATTACGGTACGCCGGCGCAGCAGGAGCGCTGGCTGAAGCCACTGCTGGAAGGGCGCATCCGCTCCGGCTTCTCGATGACGGAGCCGCAGGTTGCCTCCAGCGATGCCACCAACATCCAGTGCGAGATCAGGCGCGACGGCGGCGACTACGTCATCAACGGCCGCAAATGGTTCACCTCGGGCGCGATGAACGAGGATTGCGAGATCCTGATCGTGATGGGCAAGACCGCGCCCGACGATCCCGATCGCCACCGCCAGCAATCCATGATCCTGGTGCCGAGAGCGACGCCTGGCGTGCGCATCGTCCGCGACATGCTGACCTACGGCTATGACGACGCGCCGGTCGGCCATCCCGAGATCGTCTACGAGAACGTTCGCGTGCCCGCGGAGAACATCCTGCTCGGCGAGGGCCGCGGCTTCGAGATCGCGCAAGGCAGGCTCGGCCCCGGCCGTATCCACCATTGTATGCGGCTGATCGGCTGCGCCCAGCGCGCGCTCGAATTGATGTGTCAGCGCGCGGTCTCCCGCACGGCCTTCGGCAAGCCGCTCGCAGAACAGGGCTCGGTGCGTGAGGACATCGCGCACTCATTCTGCGAGATCGCGCAGGCGCGGCTCTTGACGCTGCAAGCCGCCGACAGGATGGACCGCGAGGGCAACAAGATCGCGCGCGACCTGATTGCGGCCGCCAAGATCGTGGTGCCCAGCATGGCCGCCCGCGTTATCGACCGCGCCATCCAGATCCACGGCGCTGCCGGCGTCTCGCAGGACACGTTCCTGGCGCGTGCTTACGTCTACGCCCGCTTCATCCGCATCGGCGACGGACCGGATCAGGTGCATCTGGCCGCGGTGGGGAAGGAGCTGATCAAGCGTGGCGGGGTGATGGGCTAGCAAACGCCATCACTGACGGCCCCATTTCTTCTTTCCCGCGCAAAGCAAGGCGGCATGAACACCTTGCCGGCGGCGCCTTGACCACCGTCACTGGACCAGATGTGCGGGCCGAAGGGGCCTGAATGCGGCGCGCAGCTCGGCGCAGAAAAGCGCCGGCTGCTCCCAGGCAGCAAAATGACCGCCTTTGTCGACCTCGTGGAAGTAGGTCAGGTTGCGATAGGCGCGCCGGGCCCACGTCTCCGGGGCTTGATAGCTCTCGCCCGGGAAGACCGTGATGGCCACCGGCAGTGAGATCTCCGCAGTCTTCTCCGGACCTGCAAGGGCGGGACTGCGCCCGCTATATTCCCAGTAAAGTCGCGCCGAGGAGGTGGCGCTGTTCGTCAACCAGTACAGCGTGATGTCGTCCAGCACCTCGTCGCGGGATTTTTCGGAGTCGGTGTCGTCGAACTTCCAATGCGAGAAGCCGGGATGTCCGAGCATCCAGGCTGCCAGGCCCGCGGGAGAATCCGTCAAGCCGTAGCCGATCGTTTGCGGCCTCGTTCCCATCATCAGCGCGTAGGACCGGTTGCCCATCTTGCCGGCCGCACTGAATGCATCGAACGCCGCGCGTTCCTTGGCGGAGAGGTCTGCCGGAGCAGGCCCGCCGGCCGCGAGGATCGCGGCGATATCGGGCGGGACGATCGCCGGCAAGTTGATATGGATGCCGAGCAAGCCTGCCGGCGCCAGCCGTGCCATCGCACTCGAGACCGGCGAGCCCCAGTCGCCGCCCTGCGCGACATAGTGGGTGTAGCCCAGGCGCTTCATCAGTTCCGCCCAGATGCGCGCTGTGTGGTCGGGACCCCAACCGGTATCGACCGGCTTGCCGGAGAAGCCATAGCCGGGCATCGAGGGGATCACGACGTCGAACGCGTCCTCGGGCCGGCCCGCATGGGCCGTTGGATCGGTGAGTGGATCGATCAGCTTGAGCTGCTCGAATACCGATCCCGGCCAGCCATGGGTTATGACGACAGGCAGGGCATTGGGATGTTTGGAGCGGACATGAATGAAGTGGATGTCGATGCCGTCGATGTTGGTCATGAACTGCGGAAGTCGATTCATCTTCGCTTCGATCTTTCGCCAGTCGTAGGCCGTCCCCCAATAGTTGAGGAGGGACTGGAGCTTCGCCAGCGGGATACCTTGGGAGTGATCGGAAACAGTCTCGCGATCGGGCCATCGCGTCGCCAACACGCGCCGCCGAAGCTCCACCAAGTCCTCCTCCGGCACGGCAATGTGGAAGGGGCGAATTGTGCTTTCGCCCGCGGCCGCCGCTCCACGCAGCGGAAACACGCTCGTGGAAATCACCGCTGCAATTCCAACCGCTGCCGTGCTCAAAAGCGCGCGCCGGCTTCTGTCGATGGTGTTCTCGGAATTGTATGGCATCGGCATAGGACACCTTCCTGGCTTCAGGCGATCGGAGCCTGCGGAGCAGGGCAGTCCTTCGTCTGGCTCTGCAACATGGCTCGGAAGCTGGTCAATAGCTCGTTAAGGCTTGTTAGATGCTGTGAGCAGTTGCGTGATGCCGGGCAGGGTGAAGGAAGACAAGCTCAGCATTTCTGTCCCATGTCCGCTGACACGGACGGAGTGAACAAGCTGACGGGACTCTGTGCGCCGGCTCGTTGTCCGGGAACGCGTTCAGCAGCGGGCCTCGCTGCGCAAGGACATCGCAAACTCTCTCTCTGCGACATCGCGCAAGCAAGCCTTCTCACGCTAGGTGGCTGCCTCCGCCGCAGCAATGATCGCTTCTGCCAAAACCAACGCCGATAAGGATGAAAACACGGTCAGGCAGGCGAGCGCATCGATTGGCCTGATTGGTGGCGCCGTAGAGTCATGCCGTCGCGCGATTTCACTGTCGCCCTCGTCGTCATGCTGTTGACGCAATGTCTGTCTTAGACGGCGACAAGTAAAACACGTGCTGGAACTGTTGAGGTTCCTACAAACGGTTCCGGAGCCAGGGGTTGGCTCGATCCGCAAAACGATTTGCGGCATCGGAACCGAACAATCGAAAATCACAGGAGATATAATGGGGTTCCGATCGAGCGCCGCAATCTGCGGCGCCGTGATTGCACTTGCCGTTTCCGTTTCTATTGCGCGATGTGAAGCTGGTGGGGTTCACTCAAGCGCTGTCGACAACGCCGCTTCCGGGGAAACGATCGTTGGCGCGGCATCCATGTACAATCCGTTCAAGCCAGGCAAAGAGGAGGGCGGCCCGAAGACGGCTTCCGGCGAGCGCTATGACCCCTCGGTCTGGTCGGCCGCCATCAAGACGAGCTTGCGCAAGAAATTCGGTGGGGTCCAATTTGGCGCGAAGCCGAAATACGCCCTCGTCGAGGCCGTCGGCAAGAAGGTCATCGTCAGGATAAATGACGTGGGACCGCTACGGCCCGGCCGCATCATCGACTTCAATGAGCGGACGATGCGCCATTTCGATCCGAGCCTGGAGCGCGGGGTCATTCCCGATGTCAAAGTTCGGCCGCTTGCTGGTGGCGATTGGACCCCCGGACCAGTTGGCTGAACCGTCGCACCAGGAGGTCGCGCAGCACGGCCCTTCCACAATAGGCGAAACGCTTCGATGGCTCTCCATGCGGTCGGCGAGGCGTTGCCCACCGGCGCGACGGTGGTCGGATGTTTGGGAAAACCGACATATCTCCATGCTCGACCAAAGCCGAATAGCGGAGTGAAATCTGCGCGTCTAGATTGAAAGAATGGAAAGGCAAGTGGGGCGGGCAGCCGTTGCTCCGGCGGTCTCATCAACTTGCTTTTTTCCGACGGTTTTTATCAGCGTTCTACGCCCACGCATGTTCGCCAGTATCGATGTCATTGCGAGGCAGTGCCACTGGAGCGGTGTGCGATTGCACGCAACCGCGGAGAACGCAGATGAGCAGCTTCCCTTGGCCCTTGTGGCAAAAGCACAAGAACAAATCGCTGGATCGTGCGGAGCCTCCTTCGGACAAGGTGGAGCCTTCGTCCGAACAGTTCGAAGGCGGGGGTCGGCGACACCTGCTGCAGGCGCTGTCCGTCTTCGCCGCCGGCAGCGCGTTGGGGGAGATGTCAAACCCCGCCGAAGCAAAAGACTCCAGTGATTTGCCACCTCCAAGACGTGCACTGACCGGCCGCGATGAAGCCGGCAAGTCGGTGTTGAAGTCTTTTGAGGTGACTCCAAAGCTGGTGGAAATCGATGCCAATCCAGGACTGACTTTCTATGAACTGTATATGACTGAGGGAGTGCCAGGACTGACTGGCCTGGAGCCGGATCCGATGTCGGCAGGAACGAAGGCGTTTCCGGGGCCTGCGGGGACCATCTTTCGATTGATCTCGTATCCGCCGAAGCGTCCTGAAGGTTGGAAGCCGCCGCCTGGCGTCACGTTCGAGAGTGGGCTTAGAGAAATGTCGGACAAGATCCCCGGCATGGGAGATCATTTTGAGCGCGGCGCTCCAGGGATGCACACATCGGATACAATAGACTACGGAGTCGTGGTTCGCGGCGAGATGACGCTGGAATTGGACGACGGCCAGAAGGTCCATTTGCGTCAGGGTGATTGCATCGTGCAAAACGGAACGCGCCATCGCTGGCGCAACCCATTGCCCGAACCCTGCCTCATGGCGTTTGTTTCGATCGGCGGGAAGCGCGCCTGACGCGTGGAGACCTGGCGCCTCGTTGGCTGAAATCAGCCATGTCTAGCGTACAAACTGCTAAGCGGCCGTGATCTTCGAAGCCGGGCCTTCGGCTCCAGTGCCAAGGGAGTCCACACCCGTCGCCTCTATGCAGAGTTTAAGCGCCCCGCCCAGAGTTGCAGCAGCCAGATCCGCCTTGGCACCTTCCCGCAGGCTTTCCAGCGCCGCTGGGTCGATGTCCTTCATCCAGCAACCCAGAATGATTGTGGCCTTCGGCAATTTACGGCGAAGGCGTCGCACCGAGTAACGCATGTGGGCGGGGCTGCTTGCATCCATATAGACGAGGCAGACAATGGCGACCCCGGTGGTCTCCAGCCGGAAGATATTCGCCGTCGATAGCGCTTCCGCTGCTTCAACTCGTGCCGACAAGCCATGCGCACCGGTCAGTTGAGCCAGCATGATCGCAGCGGCTTCGTCGATCGGATTTCGCCCGGCCACACAGAGGACGGGATGTTCGCCTTGCCATCCAGTGGGCAAGTCCTCCTTGCGCAGAACCCGCAGACTCTCATAAGGCGCGTCCTCAGCCACGCCCTCTATGGCAGATGTAGCTTCGACATCTGTGGTCGGGCCGACCTTCGGCGGCGGACGCTCATCCTGCTCCGAAATGTTATTGGCAAATTCCTGGACCGCATCCCTGATTTTGGTCAGCCGGTCGGGATCCAGAGCGCCGCGCTCGGCATCCGCTTGAGCCAGTTGCAGTCCTCGCAGGGCGACTTCGTCGTAATAGGAGCTGAGAGATCGCTCCTTCAAGAACTCCTCGGCTTTTGCAGATGCTTCTGTCGGGTCGCCGGCGAGCATCCGCTGATAGAATATCTCAGGCGGAGAGAGTGCTGGTCGGTCTCCAAACATGACGTCCAGGAACTCCAGCCGCTCGACATGGCGGCCCAGTACGACGAGACACACCGTGAGTGGTGTCGCCAGAACGAGGCCGATCGGACCCCAGAGCGCCGTCCAGAACGTCGCAGAAGCCACAACGGCCACCGGCGACAGTCCCGTGCTGTGTCCATAGACCATCGGCTCCAGCACATGGCCGACGACGGGCTCCACCACCACGAACAGCGCGATCGTCCAAAGCAGCATCGTCCAGGTTGGATCGACCGCGACCGCGAGAGCGAGAGGAAAGGCGGCGGCGATGACCGCCCCGATGTAGGGCACGAAGCGCAGCACTGCTGCCAGAATACCCCACAGGATCGCGCTTGGAACGCCGATCAGCCAGAGACCCATTCCGATGACGATGCCGAAGCTGCCGTTCACGAGAAGCTGGATAAGGAAAAGCCGGCTGAGGCGGCTCGCCGCGTCATCAAGGGCAGCCGTGGTGCGCTGCAGGTCATCCGAACCGGCCAGCCTGATCAGACGATTACGAAGATCCTCGCGTTGAAGCAAAATGAAGATCACGAATATGACGATGATCCCGGTCGTTGCGAGCGGATGAAGCAAGGGTGAAATCAGCGTTTGCAAGCTCTCCAGCGCGCCGGGATCGGGCTGAAGCACTTCCACAGGAACGGGCCTCGGCGCGGCCGCTTTCGGAGCTGCTATGGTCCCCAACGAATTCGTGGCCTCCTTGGGCTTGTCGAGTTCTTTGCTGAGGTCCTTCAACATGCTCGAAGCCCGCTCGAGCGTGCCTCGACCAGCGGTGGTCTCACGGAAGGATTGGATCTTCTCGCTTATTGTGGACTGATATCGCGGCAAATCGCCAGCCAGCTGCGTGAGTTGGGTAGCAAGGAGACTGCCCATCGCAAATATGAATGCGAAGGCGATCACGACCACGCTCACCACAGCCAAACTGCGTGGAATGCGCAGACGCTGAACCAGTCGAACCAGGGGCGCCAGCACGAAGCTGAGCAAGACGGCCAGCGCTATGGGGATGATGATCTCGCGACCATAATACAGCACCATGACAATGATCGCGGCGAGAATGGCCATCGCCACGGCGCTCAATAGCGAAATCAATTCTTCCGGTGTTCGTGCTTTGAATGGCTGCCTGATCACAGCTCCTCGCTAGGCCGGGAAAAGCGGCGAGTTTGTTGACGTCCAGTGAGTTCAAAAAAGCCGCGGATTGCTCCGCGGCTTTTGCATTCACAGGATTCGTATCTCAGTAGCGGTCGGTGCCGATCCCGACGCTCACGCCGGGAGCGCGGAAGCCGATGCCGCTGCGCTCTTCATAGCCGCGCCGCTCGATGTAGCGCTCGCGAGGCGCATATCCGTAGGAATCGCGCCCTTCGCGGATGATGACACGGCGTTCGCCGCGCTCACGCCAGCAACGACCGTCTTCGTTGCAGACCATGCGCACGTTCTGAATGTTGCTGTCCGGAGCGACAGACAGGGTGGGAGACAGCGGGGCTGCAGCAGCGGCGGTCACGAGAAGGGTACTTGCTGCGGCCGCCAGAGCGGCTGTGAAAAATTTCATCGTGTTTCTCCCAAATGTGATGTGTCAGTGAGGCAATAGACTGGGAACCCAATGGTTCCATGGCTGAACAGATATCGTCAGCTGCCGCCATTCTGTTCGCAGGCATTCCCTGCCCGAAAGACAGGTGAACTCGCCATGATTGGCGATCATGACCTGGAAGATGGGATTGCGGAGAGAGGCATCGCGCGGTCTCTGTGAAGATCGGCTTCGAGATCCTGCCGGCCCAGCGCGGAAAGCTCCAACATTGACATCATGCTCCTGTTTTGCCCGACGGAGCAAGTAGATTCGTCAAATCCGCAGAAGACGGGGCGGTAGCCAAGCCATTGAAATCGCTGTCCCCGGCTACTGTGCATGGGGTTGTTTTCGCGTTTTTGATGGAGCGACCCCACCGCCGGCTCTGTTGGCGATGGACGTGCGGCTACCCGGCCTTGGCGATGCGGCCGTCCGCCGCGCCTGCGCGCAGGTTCTGGAAGAACTTCTCCACCTCGCGCGACAGCGTCTCCGCCGTCTCGGTCACGCTGCTCGCAGCCCTCAGCACCGAGGAGGCTGCAGTATCGGTCTCGCCGATGGCGTCGCGGAGCGAGCTGATGTTGGCGACGAGGGTCTCGTTGCCTTGGGCAGCCGATTGCGCGTTGGACGAGATCTCGCGCGTGGCGGCGTCCTGCTGGCCGATGGCGCCGGCGATCGCCGAGGTGACGTCGTTGATCTCGCGCACCGCGCCGCCGATCTCGCGGACGGCGTCGACCGCGTTGCGGGTGGAGGACTGGATCATCGAGACGTTTTCGCTGATGTCGGCGGTCGCTTTCGCGGTCTGCCCCGCGAGCGCCTTCACTTCGTGTGCGACGACGGCAAAGCCGCGGCCAGCATCGCCCGCGCGCGCCGCTTCGATGGTGGCATTGAGCGCGAGCAGATTGGTCTGCTCGGCGATCGCCTGGATCAGGCTGAGCACGCCGTCGATGCGTTGCGTGGCGGCCGCCAGGCTCTCGATCTCGGCAATCGATTTCTCGGTGCGCTGCCCGGTCTGCTCGACCGCGCTGGCGGATTGCCGCACCTGCCGGCCGATCTCCACCACCGACGCAGACAGCTCCTCGGCCGCGCCTGCCACCGCCGTGACGTTGTGCGATGCCTGTTCGGTGGCGTTCGCCGCCGTGCCGGCGCGACTGCTCGCGTCCGCGGTGACGCGGGTGATGGTCTGCGCCGTCTCGCGCATGACGGAGGCGTTGTCGCCGAGGCCGCGCATGATCGCGCCGATCGCCTCGCGAAACGCGTCGACGGATTGCTCGATGTGGCGGGCGCGCTCCTCGCGCGCGGCGGAGTCCTGCGAGACCTGCGAGGCGAGGTTGCGGTTGCGCCCCATCGCGTCCTGGAAGATCTGGATCGCGCGCGCCAGTGCGCCGATCTCGTCGGCGCGGTCAGAGTGGGGCACCACGACGTTCTCGGCGCCGTCAGCGACCTGCTTGATGGTCGCGGTGATGGCGGAGAGCGGGCGTGCGATCGAGCGGGCGATGATGACGATGCCGATCACGACGAGGGCGAGCGCCACGCCGGCGAGGCAGGTCAGGACGAAGGACAGGATGCGATTGGTCTCGGTCTCGTGCGCGATTTGCCTCGCGCGCTCGGAATAGACTTTGGACAGCGCCTCGAGATCCTTGTTCAGCGCCGAGCGCACGGCGCGGTTGGCGTCGTTGTCGCCCCATTCGCGGCCCGCGGCCGCATTGATCTCGACGCCGCGGCGCACCAGCTCCTTGCGAAACTCGACGAACTGCTCGATGCGCTTCTTGAAGGTGGCGAACTGTTCGGCATCGTCAGCCTTGACGATGGTCTCCCAGCGCTTCACGACGTCGAGGATCTGGGCGTTGAACTTGAGCAGGCCCTCGCCGTATTTCTTCACCACGGCCGGTTCGGTCGACATGTAGACGCCGCGTGATTCCATCACGACCGCATAGACCAGCGAGTTGACCCGCTCAACGTTCAGCGCGGCGGCGTTCGCGGTCTCGATCGCGGTGGTCAGCTCGGCACCGCGGCGGCTGTTGTAGTCGGACAGCATCGCGATCGCGGCCGTGAGCAGCGCGAACAGCGCGAAGATCGCGTAGAGCTTGTTGGCAAGCGTGAAGCGGCCGGCGAGGCCGGCGGCATTCCCAGATTGGTCGGTTTTCATGGTTTCAGGGGCCCGAATGGCCGGGAGCGGCCGGAGAGCGCAGTCGTACAAATCAATGCAAAACTATGCAGAATGAAGATGGACGCGGCGTTAACGCCGGGTTTGGCCTCCTTCGCCCTCGGTCGAAAGAAAGGTCGATATTTCAGCGTCTTGATCTGAAGGTATAGTCTTGGGATTGCCCTGGAGTCGGCCTTTGGCCGACGAACCCCGGAGAGACCCTTGGTCTACCGCCACACCATCGACGCCACGACGTACACGTTCCCGGATTTGCGCGACCTGCTCGCCAAGGCGACGCCGCCGCGCTCCGGTGACCGGCTGGCCGGGATCGCCGCCGCCAGTGCCGAACAGATGATCGCGGCGCGGATGGTGCTGGCCGACGTCCCTCTCGGGCAGTTCTTACAGGAAGCCGTCATCCCCTATGAGACCGACGAGGTCACCCGCCTCGTTATCGACAGCCACGACGCCAAGGCGTTCGCGCCGGTGGCTTCGCTGACGGTCGGCGCCTTTCGCGACTGGCTGCTATCGGACGCCGCGACGCCCGAAATCCTACGCAAGCTGGCCGGCGGCATCACCCCGGAGATGGCGGCGGCGGTGTCGAAGCTGATGCGCAACCAGGATTTGATCCTGGCGGCGCGGAAATGCGAGGTCACCACCGCTTTCCGCAACACCATCGGTCTGAAGGGCCGGATGAGCACCCGGCTCCAGCCCAACCATCCCTTCGACGACGCCAGAGGGATCACCGCCTCCATCCTCGACGGCATCCTGCTCGGCGCCGGCGATGCCTGCATCGGCATCAACCCGGCGAGCGACGACCCGGCCGTGATTGGCCAATTGCTGCGGCTGCTCGACGAGGTCATCGCGCGGCTCAAGATCCCGACCCAAGGATGCGTGCTGACCCATGTCACCACGACATTGTCGCTGATCGGGCAGGGGGCGCCGATCGACCTCGTGTTCCAGTCGGTCGCCGGCACCGAGGCCGCCAACCGCAGTTTTGGCGTCGACCTCGCGCTCCTCAAGGAGGCCCAAGAGGCCGGGCTGTCGCAGAAGCGCGGCACGGTCGGGCAGAACGTGATGTATTTCGAGACCGGGCAGGGCTCGGCGCTATCGGCCAATGCCCATCACGGCGTCGACCAGCAGACCTGCGAGGCCCGCGCCTATGCGGTGGCCCGCGCCTTTGCGCCCCTCCTGGTCAACAGCGTGGTTGGCTTCATCGGCCCGGAATATCTCTACGACGGCAAGGAAATCATCCGGGCCGGGCTGGAGGATCACTTTTGCGGCAAGCTGCTCGGCCTGCCGCTTGGGATCGACATCTGCTATACCAACCACGCCGAGGCGGACCAGGACGACATGGACAATCTGCTGACGCTGCTCGCTGCCGCCGGCGTTACCTTCATCATGGGTGTCCCCGGCGCCGATGACGTCATGCTGAACTATCAATCCACGTCTTTTCACGACGCGCTCTATGTCCGCGACGTCTTCGGATTGCGTCGTGCGCCGGAATTCGACGACTGGCTGGCGCAGTCGGGCATTGCGGGCCCCGATTTCCGTCTTGCCGGCGATGCAGGCCTGCTGCCCGATTTTGCCTCACGGTTGATCGCGTGACGTGGCGGAAGCACCCGGCGGCCCGAGGAAACCATTGGTGCCCAAGGGAATTAAGCTCTGCCACAATATTGAGAAATTCCGGCGGCAGCATTACGCTATGTAGCTGTCTGGCAATTTCCGCAGCTAAGTCGAGCGTGGCGGGGGAGCTTTGATGCGAGCTGAAAGTAACGGGACGTCCCGGCGGATTCTCTGCGTGTTTCCGCGATACACATCGTCGTTCGGGACGTTCGAGCATTCCTACCCACTAACCGATGGCGTCCGCGCCTTCATGCCGCCGCAGGGACTTTTGCTGCTCGCGGCCTATCTGCCCGAGGAATGGCAGGTCAAATTCGTCGACGAGAACCTTCGCCGTACGACCAGAGAAGAGTTCGAATGGGCCGAGGCGGTCTTCGTCAGCGGCATGCACATCCAGCGCCAGCAGATGAACGATATCTGCCGCCGCGCCCACGAGTTCGATCTGCCGGTCGCGCTCGGCGGCCCCTCCGTCAGCGCCTGCCCGGATTATTATCCGTCGTTCGACTATCTCCATGTCGGCGAGCTCGGCGACGCCACCAATCAGCTGCTCGAAATACTGTCGCGCGACATCTCGCGTCCCGAGACCCAGGTGGTTCTGACCACCAAGGACCGCGTGCCGATGACGGAGTTTCCGATCCCGGCCTACGAGCTCGCCGACGTGAAGAAATACTTCCTCGGCAGCATCCAGTATTCCAGCGGCTGCCCCTATCAGTGCGAGTTCTGCGACATCCCCGGCCTTTATGGCCGCAACCCGCGCCTCAAGTCGCCGGAGCAGATCATCGCCGAACTCGACCGCCTGCGGGAATGCGGCATGACCGACACGGTCTATTTCGTCGACGACAATTTCATCGGCAACCGCAAGGCGGCGCTCGACCTCCTGCCGCATCTGATCGAATGGCAGAAGAGGACCGGCTACATGGTGCGGCTCGCCTGCGAGGCGACGCTCAACATCGCCAAGCGGCCGGAAATCCTCGAGAAGATGCGCGAGGCCTATTTCGTCACCATCTTCTGCGGCATCGAGACGCCCGACCCCGATGCGCTGAAGGCGATGCACAAGGACCACAACATGATGGTCCCGATCCTCGAGGGCGTGCAAACCATCAACTCCTACGGCATGGAGGTCGTGTCCGGCATCATCATGGGGCTCGACACCGACAAGCCGAACACTTCGGAGGCGCTGCTCGCCTTTGTCGAGGAGTCCCGAATTCCGCTGCTCACGATCAACCTGCTTCAGGCGTTGCCGAAGACGCCGCTGTGGGACCGTCTGGAGCGCGAGGGGCGCCTGGTCGAGGACGACGGGCGCGATTCCAATGTTGACTTCCTGTTGCCCTACGACGACGTCGTTGCGTCCTGGAAGCACGCCATGGCCGTCGCCTACGAGCCCGAGAAGGTCTACGGGCGCTTCCAGTATCAATGCGACCACGTTTACGTGCACCGCCTCAAGATGCCAACGCCGGACGAGATGAAGACCTGGACCAACATCAGGCGCGGCCTCGTCATGCTGCGAAACATCTTCTGGAAGGTCGGCGTGCTCGGCGACTACAAGCGCGTGTTCTGGAAGTTCGCGCTGGGCCGCATCAAGCGCGGCGATCTCGAAGGCCTGATCGGCTGCACCCTGATCGCGCACCATCTCATCACCTTTGCGCGGGCGGCCTCGACCGGCCAGCAGAACGCCTCGAACTATTCGATCCGGCTACGCGAGGCCTCCGTTCCCGCCGAATGACACAACATGTCTGATCCGGCCATCCCGCGTCGTCCGACCCTCGATCTGCGGTCGCTTACGCCCGCGCGCGTCGCGCTCGGGCGCAGCGGCGCGAGCCTGCCGACGCGGGCATTGCTCGATTTCACACTGGACCACGCCCGCGCCCGCGATGCCGTACACGCCGTGTTCGATGCGCCGCGGCTGGTCGCGGATCTCTGCGCGCTTGGCCTCGTCGTCACCGAGGCGAACAGCCGGGCGGTCGACCGCGGGGACTATCTGCGGCGGCCCGATCTGGGCAGACGGCTCGATGCCGGATCAGCCGAGTCCTTGGCGCGGAGCGCCTCGGAGCCGTGCCAACTCGCACTCGTGATTGGCGACGGCCTGTCGGCGGCGGCGGTCCACGCCCATGCGGCCGCGCTGGTGATGCGCCTGCTGCCGTTGCTCGCGGCCGACGATGGTGTCGCGATCGGCCATGTCGTCGTCGCCTCAGGCGCGCGCGTCGCGCTCGGCGACGAGATCGGCGCCATTCTCGGCGCGCGCATGGTCGCGATGCTGATCGGCGAGCGGCCGGGCCTGTCGGCGCCCGACAGTCTCGGCGCCTATCTAACTTTCGCCCCCAAGCCGGGTCGCACTGATGCCGAGCGCAATTGCGTGTCGAACATCCACAAGGCCGGGTTGAGCTATGACGAGGCTGCCTTCAAGATCGCCTGGCTGGTCCGCGAGGGGCTCGCGCGGGAAGTGACCGGTGTGGCGCTGAAGGACGAGAGCGCAGACCGCGCGCCGCGTCGAATTGGCACGGCTTTGCCCGAATGAAGGGCATTAAGGCAAAATCGCCACATCTTGATCGATTCGGCCACACTCCGCCTGCTTGCGAGAAGGGCGATTGACCTGCTAAACCCCTCGCAGCGATTTTCTGCGCATTTTCAAAGGGCAAGCCTCCCATTGGTATGGCATTTTCAAGCCGTTCGCGGGGCGCGACAAGCTCACAGACCCGAGCCGATTTAGGAACTGGACAAGGCATGCTCGAAAAGCACAGCGAGAGTGAGGTTCATGTCGACAAGGTCGAGCAGGGACCTGCGTCCTCGATCGCCTTCGGGCTGGAGCGCATCGGGCTGATCGCAGTCCGGGCGCCCATCGTCTCCTGCGTCGTCCTGCTCGTGCTGATCGTCGGCGCCGTGTTCGGCATCCACCGGATCAAGATCGACGATTCGCTCTCGCAGCTGTTCCGGTCCAACACGCCGGAATTCCGCCAGTACGAAGCGGTGACCAAGAAGTTCCCGGCCGAGGAATTCGACGTCCTCGTCGTAGTCGAGGGCAAGACCCTGCTGGCCCGGAACAACCTCGAGAAGCTGCGCGACTTCGTCACCGACATGCAGCTGGTCGAGGGTACGCGCGGACTGGTCTCGCTGTTCTCCGCGCGTCAGGCGCCCGCTCCGGGCAAGCTTCCCGCCGCACTGTTCCCGCCCGAGCTGCCCGAGGGCGAGGCCTATGACAAGTTCATCGAGGGCGTCAAAGCCAACGAGATCATCCGCGGCAAGCTGTTGTCCGAGGACGGCACGCTGGCGCTGATCGTGCTGTCGCTCGATCCGGAGGTGGTCGCCTCCAACAAGCTGACCAAGACCGTCGCCGACATCCGCGCGCTGATAAAGGAAGACCTCAGTGACACCGGGCTCAACGTGCAGCTTTCCGGCGTGCCGGTGATGCAGCTCGAGATCCGCAACGCGGTCGAGCGCGACGGGCTCACCTACAACATCCTCGGCATTCTCGCCGGCTGTGTCATCGCCATCATCTTCTTCCGCAAAATCTCGTTCATGGTGGCGGCGGCGTTCCCGCCGATGATCGCGATCCTGCTGGCGCTCGGCGCGCTCGGCTGGGCCAATTTCAATCTCAACATGTTCCTGAACGTAATGACGCCGCTCATCATGGTCATCAGCTTCTCGGACTCGATGCAGCTCACCTTCGCCGCGCGCGACCGGCTGATCGCGGGCCAGGACAAGTTCACCGCATTCAAGAACGCGGTGCTGGTGGTGGGACCGGCCTGCGTGCTGACGCACGGCACCGCAGGCATTTCCTTCATCGCGCTCCAGTTCTCCGACTCCGATCTGATCCGCAAGTTCGGCGAGGCGGGTCTCGCCGCCACCATCATCGCGCTGGTTGCGGTGTTGTCGCTCGTGCCGGTGTTCGGCGTGCTGCTCGTGCGCAACGAGAAGGTCTTTGCGACCAAGTTCCAGAGCGCGGATGCCGGCGTACAAGCGCTGCGTAATTTCTGCTACTGGATCGCGGTGCGCATGGTGGGCCGTCCCGGCCTGTTCAGCCTGATCGCGGTGGTGTTCGTGGCGGGCCTCGGCGTCATCTACGCAAATCTGGAGCCGCGCTACCGGCTCGCCGACCAGGTGCCGGACAAGCGCCAAGCGGTCGCGGCCAGCGACCGGCTCGACGCCAAGCTCACCGGCGCCAACCCGGTCAACGTTCTGATCCAGTTCCCCAAGGGTGAATCGCTCTATTCGCCGGAGACGCTGCAGACCATCGCGGACGTGCACGCGACGGTGGAGAAGGCCGCCGGTGTCGGCAATGTCTGGTCGGTCGAGACCCTGCGCCGCTGGCTCGCGGACAAGGCCGGCAGCGCCGACGTCGCGACCCTGAAGGAATATGTCAGCGTCATTCCGGAGCATCTGGTGCGCCGGTTCATCGATGCCGAGCAGGACGCGGTCGTGGTCGCAGGTCGCGTGCCGGACAAGGATTCCAGCCAGCTCCTGCCGATCGTCGACAAGCTCGATACCGAGCTCGACGCCGTCCGCAAGAAGCATCCCGGCTATGAAGTGGCGGTCACGGGTCTTGCCGCGATTGCCGCGCGCAATTCGGCCGGCATGATCGAGAAGCTCAACCGCGGGCTCACCGTCGAATTCGCGCTGGTCGCGATTTTCATCGGCCTTGCCTTCCGTTCCTGGGTCGTGATGTTCGCCTGCATCCTGCCGGGCATCTTCCCCGTCGTGATGTCGGGAACAGTGCTGTGGGCGATGGACGAGGGACTGCAATTTGCCAGTGTCGTAGCTCTGACCGTTTCGTTCGGCCTGGGCTTAAGCGCCACCATCCACTTCCTCAACCGCCTCAGGCTCGAGAGCAAGCCGGGCGTCGGCTCGGCGCTCGCAGTGGAGCGCGCGACCGTGCTGGTCGGCCCGGCGTTGATCCTGACCACGTTGGTGCTGGCCTGCGGTCTCGTCGTCACGGTGTTCTCCGATCTGCCGTCGCTACGGCTGTTCGGCTGGCTCAGCGCCTTCTCGATGGTGATGGCGCTCGTCGCCGACCTCTTCATCCTGCGGCCGACGGCGATGTGGTTGATCAATCTGCACGCCAAGCTTCAGGGCACCGACAAGCCGGCGATCTGAGCGGCTGCATCCATCGGACACGGAATCGGCGCGGTCCGGACGATTGCGCCGCGCCTCCGAAAAACAACAAGCCCCGGTTCGCGAGAACCGGGGCTTGTCGCTTCGAAGCGGTAAGAGCTGTCAGCCCTTCGTCATCGTGATGTTGACGCCGCGAATCTCGCCCTTGGATGAGATCTGCACCGTCTGCTTGGTGCCGTTGGTGCGCAGCGACAAATTGGCGGCAAAGCCGTTGGCCTCGACGAACACCTCGATCTGGCCGCCACCGGCAGTGCCTTGGAGATTGCCGAAGATGTTGCGGTTGGTCTCGCTCCAATTGCCGGAGATGCGCTCGCCTTGGCTGGTCACATCGCTGGTGAGGTCGAACTTGTAGCTGTCGGAGGCGCAGTGCAACGCCTGCTTGAGACTGAGACCGGTGCCGGCAACCTTGTAGTCCGCCTTGCAGCGGATGCGCTCGGTCGAGCCGTCGGACAGCGACACCGTACCCGTCCCGGTCCATGCGCCCTCGAAACCTGCAAACGGTCCGGACGACTGAGCCTGACTTGTCGAAACCGAGAAGAGCAGCGCAGCGCCGATGCCGGCCGCCTTGATTGCCAGTTCAGTCCGTCCAAAGAATTTCATCTCAAAATATCCCGTTTAGAACGACGTCCGCTTCTCACGAAGAACGTCTCGCTACATCGAAAGTTTAGTGTTCCGAGCCAGTGACAGGTTCAATGCCCGACTGCCAGAGATGGCAGTTCACGACGCCTTGCGCCATGCTTCCACCTCTCGATTTGTCGTATTTCGGCATGTTTCTTGGTCCCGAGGCGGTATCGAGAGATGCAGCTCTGCAACAGGTGCGCAGCAAAACGCGGCGCACCTGAATTATGACGTAGTATCAGTCTCTTACATTTGCCAGAGAAGACGCAGGGAAGCCCTGATTTGGTGGACGTGGCGCCAATTTGGCCGCATTTGCCAGTGCTTGTGCCTTCTCCGACGCCGCTCCTCCCGCGGCGACTTGCCATCAGAACAATCCGCTCCGGTCGTCGCCCTGTGCTGTCCGGGATTGGTGCGATTCTGCCGTCAGAATGAAGGAATACAATGCGTAAGCTTCTCGTCGCTCTCACCTTGCTGTCGGCCTCCCTCTCGACCGCAGCGTTCGCCCAGCAAGGGCGCGGCACGGACGCCGAGCAGAAGGCCTGCTCGCGCGATGTGCAGAAGCTCTGCCGTCCGGTCATCGACCAGGGTGATTTCACCATCCTGGCCTGCCTCAAGGAGAACCGGGCCAAGATCTCTCAGGCCTGCGACCAGGTCCTGAAGAACCACAACCAGTAAGCTCGGCCACTGGCCCACAAAAGGCGGCCCCGGGGCCGCCTTTTCGGACCTGATCCGCAAAGGGCAGCCATCGAGAGACAGGATTGGTTTTGCGGCCGTATTCCCCTATATGGGGGCCGCGGCGGCATCGCCCGCACGGGCTCGCGCGAGCGAAAAAGCCCTTCCTGTCCAAACGATTGTAGACCAGCCCTCGATGACCTCTGCGAGCGAATTGCGATCCGGCAAGGGTGAGCGCGACGAGAATTTTCCCGTCGCGTCCTGGATCATTCATCCGCGTCATCGCGCGCTGATCCTGGCGTATTACAATTTCGTCCGCACCGCCGACGACATCGCCGACCACGCCACGCTGCCGCCGGACGAGAAGCTCGCTTATCTCGACCTGCTCGAGGCGGAATTGCTCGGCAAAGGCGACACCCAGGCCGAGGCCGTCAGCCTGCGGCACGCACTGGCCGAACGCGGCATGGCGTCGCGCCACGCGCTCGACGTGCTCATCGCGTTCCGTATGGACGTGACCAAGTTGCGCTACGAGAATTGGGACGAGGTCATCCATTATTGCCGCTACTCGGCGATGCCGGTCGGCCGCTTCATGCTCGACGTCCATGGTGAGAGCACCTCGACCTGGGCCGCGTCAGATGCGCTCTGCGCAGCGCTGCAGATCAACAACCACCTCCAGGATTGCGGCAAGGATTTCCGCGAGCTCAACCGCGTCTATCTGCCGCGCGATGCGCTGGCCGCGAGTGGCGCCTCGGTCGAGCAGCTCGGACTGGCGCAGTCGCCACCGGCGATGCTGGCCTGCCTTCAGGCTCTCGCCGTCCGCAACGAAGCGCTGCTCGCCGAGGGCAGGTCGCTAGCTGCGGAGATCCGGGATTTCCGCCTCGGCGTCGAGGTCTCGGTGATCCAGGCCTATGCCGACCGCATCGTGCGCCTGTTGAAGGTGCGCGATCCCCTGCGCGAGCGCGTGCACCTGAACAAGCTCGAGCTCCTCACCTTCAGCCTCGCCGGCATGATCGGCGAAGTCGGCCGCCGCACGGTCGGACGCAAGGCCATTTCCAGACCGGGGACTGCACATGACGCTTGAGGCGACCTCGCCCGGCGCCAATTATGGCTCGACCGCATCCGGCAGTTCGTTCTACGCCGCGATGCGCATCCTGCCGCACGACCAGCGTGAAGCGATGTTCCAGATCTACAGCTTCTGCCGCCAGGTCGACGACATCGCCGATTCCGATGGCCCGCGCGACGAACGGCTCGCCGCCCTTCAGGCGTGGCGCAACGACATCGATGCGCTCTACCAGGGCAATCCGCCGCCGCGGCTGAAGGACTACGTCACCTCGGTGAAGACCTTCGGCCTCAAGCGCGAGGATTTCCTCGCCATCGTCGACGGCATGGAGATGGACGTGCCGCAGGACATCCGCGCGCCCGACATGGCGACGCTGGATCTCTACTGCGATCGCGTCGCGAGCGCCGTAGGGCGGCTGTCGGTCCGGGTCTTCGGCTTGCCAGAAGAAGACGGCATCGAGCTCGCCCATCATCTCGGCCGCGCGCTCCAGCTCACCAACATCCTGCGCGACATCGACGAGGACGCGGGCCTCGGCCGGCTCTATCTGCCGCGCGAAGCGCTGCTGCATGCCGGCATCACCTCCAACGATCCGGACCGCGTGATCGTCGAGCGCGCGCTGCCGAAGGTCTGCCTGCCACTGGCGCAGCGCGCAAAGGTGTATTTCGAGAAGTCGGACGAGATCATGAACCGCAACCGGCGCCGCGCGGTGCGCGCGCCGCGGATGATGTCGAAATACTATCATGCCATTCTGGATCTCCTGATCGCGCGCGGGTTCAACGCGCCGCGCGAGCCGGTGCGTGTGTCGAAGATCACACGTATCGCCATCCTGCTCCGATACGCTCTCATCTGATGCAAAAAACAGCTCACATCATTGGCGCTGGAATCTCCGGCCTCTCCGTCGCCGTGCGACTTGCCAATGCCGGCTTCAAGGTCGCCGTGCACGAAGCGACGCAGCAGGCCGGCGGCCGTTGCCGTTCCTATTACGACGGCGCCACCAATCTCACCATCGACAACGGCAACCATCTGCTGCTGTCCGGCAATAGCCATGCGCGCGCCTATGCGCGTTCGATCGGGACCGAGGCGGGCCTCGTCGGTCCGGAGCGCGCGCAGTTTCCCTTCGTCGATCTCAAGACCGGGCAGCGCTGGCAGATCGACCTCGGCGACGGCCGGCTCCCGACCTGGGTGCTCGACGAGAGCCGCCGCGTCCCCGACACTGGGCTGACCGATTATCTGAAGCTGGCGCCGCTGATCTGGGCATCGGAAGAGACGCTGGTCGGCAAGTCAATTCCGTGCGAAGGCGTTCTCTATCAGCGCCTGGTGCAGCCTCTGCTGCTCGCGGCCCTCAACGTCGATCCACCCGAAGGCTCGGCGGGGCTTGCCGGCGCGATCGTGCGCGAGACGCTGCTCGCCGGCGGGCAGGCCTGCCGTCCCCTGATCGCGCGCGACGGGCTCAGCGCGGTACTGATCGAGCCCGCCGTGACGTTCCTGCAGGGGCGCGGGCACAGCGTTCAGCTCGGCCATGAGCTGCGCTCGTTTGCGACCCATGACGGCAAGGTCGGCGCGCTGAATTTCGGCGGCGAGGATGTGATCCAGATCAGCGAAGGCGACGTCGTCGTGATGGCGGTGCCGCCGCGCGCTGCCTCCAACCTGCTGCCGGGCCTGAAGACGCCGACCGAATTCCGCGCCATCGTGAATGCGCATTTCCGCGTCGAGCCGCCGGCGGGATCGGCACCGATCCTCGGCGTGATCGGCGGCGTCGTGGAATGGCTGTTTTCGTTCCCGAACCGGCTGTCCGTCACCATCAGCAACGGCGACCGTCTGGTCGACATGCCGCGCGAGGAACTCGCGCAGGCGATCTGGAACGACGTCTGCAAGGCGGGCGGTGTTTCCGGCGAGCTGCCCCCTTGGCAGATCGTGCGCGAGCGCCGTGCCACATTTGCGGCGACGCCGGCGCAGAATGCCCTGCGTCCAGGGCCGGTCACTGCGCTGAAAAACCTGTTTCTTGCAGGCGATTGGACTGCTACGGGATTGCCTGCAACCATCGAGGGATCGGTCCGATCCGGTGATCGCGCCGCCGATCTGGTTCTGGCCGCCAAGGGATAGTGACAGGCGGCCCTGACGGGCATTTGTCCCGGTCAATTTCGGCCCATTCAATCGACTATCGGAGCAATCGAGCGAGATGGATTCCGTGAACGCGACCAGCCGCGAAGCCCAAGAATTCAGGAACTTGGAATCGAGCATTGCGTCGGCCACCGAAGGCGTCCTCGGCTTCCAGCAACCCGACGGCCATTGGGTGTTCGAGCTCGAGGCAGATTGCACGATTCCGGCCGAATACGTCCTGCTGCGCCATTATCTCGCCGAGCCGGTCGATGCCGTGCTCGAAGCCAAGATCGCCAATTATCTTCGCCGCGTGCAGGGCGCCCATGGCGGCTGGCCGCTGGTGCATGACGGCGAGTTCGACATGAGCGCCAGCGTCAAGGCGTATTTCGCGCTGAAGATGATCGGGGATTCCATCGACGCGCCGCACATGGTGCGTGCGCGCGAGGCGATCCATTCCCGCGGCGGCGCCATTCACAGCAATGTCTTCACGCGCTTCATGCTTGCGATGTTTCGCGTCGTGACCTGGCGCGCGGTACCGGTGCTGCCGATCGAGATCGTGCTGCTGCCGTTCTGGTCGCCGTTCCACATCAACAAGATCTCCTACTGGGCGCGCACCACCATGGTGCCGCTGATGGTCATCGCCGCGCTGAAGCCACGGGCGAAGAATCCCAAGGGCGTCGGCATCGACGAGCTGTTCCTGCAGGATCCGCGCTCGATCGGCATGACCGCCAAGGCGCCGCACCAGAGCATGGCCTGGTTCGTGCTGTTCCGCGCGCTCGACGGCATTTTGCGCGTGGTCGAGCCGATGTTTCCCAAGAGCCTGCGCAAACGCGCCATCGACGCGGCGCTCGCCTTCACCGAGGAGCGGCTGAACGGCGAGGACGGCATGGGCGCGATCTATCCGCCGATGGCCAACATCGTCATGATGTACGACGCGCTCGGCAAGGACGAGAACTTCCCGCCGCGCGCGATCACGCGCCGGGGCATCGACAAGCTGCTCGTGATCAAGGACGACGAAGCCTATTGCCAGCCCTGCGTCTCGCCGGTGTGGGACACGACGCTGACCGCCCACGCGCTGCTCGAAGCCGGCGGCGACAAGGCGGTGCCGGCCGCCAAGCAGGGTCTCGACTGGCTGATCCCGAAGCAGGAGCTCGAGGTGAAGGGCGACTGGGCGGTGAAGCGGCCCGACGTACGCCCGGGCGGCTGGGCCTTCCAGTACAACAATGCCCATTATCCCGATCTCGACGACACCGCGGTGGTCGTGATGTCGATGGACCGGATGCGCCGGGAGCACGGTGCGACCGGCTATGACGCCGCGATCGACCGTGCCCGGGAGTGGATCGAGGGCATGCAGAGCGACGACGGCGGCTGGGCCGCCTTCGACGTCAACAACCTCGAATATTATCTGAACAACATCCCGTTCTCCGACCACGGCGCGCTGCTCGATCCGCCGACCGAGGACGTCACCGCGCGCTGCATCTCGATGCTGGCCCAGCTCGGCGAGACCGCGGAGACCAGCAAGCATGTCGCGGACGGGATCGCCTACCTCCGCAAGACCCAGCACCCGGAAGGGTCCTGGTACGGCCGCTGGGGCATGAACTTCATCTACGGAACCTGGTCGGTGCTGTGCGCCCTCAACATGGCCGGCGTCCGCCATGACGACCCGATGATGCGGAAAGCGGCCGGCTGGCTGGCCTCGATCCAGAACCAGGACGGCGGCTGGGGCGAGGATGCCGTCAGCTACCGGCTGGACTATCGGGGATGGGAGGCCGCCCCCTCGACCGCCTCGCAAACGGCATGGGCCTTGCTTGCCTTGATGGCTGCTGGCGAGGTTGATCACCCGGCCGTCGCCCGCGGGGTGGAGTACCTGATTGCAACACAGAACGAAAAAGGACTGTGGGACGAACAGCGGTACACCGCCACAGGCTTTCCCCGTGTATTCTATCTACGGTACCATGGTTATCCGAAGTTCTTCCCGCTGTGGGCGTTGGCGCGGTATCGGAACTTGCGGAACACCAACAGCAGGGTGGTAGGGGTCGGAATGTGACTTTGGGGACGGGGGACTATCTTACCGCGGGTCAAACCGTTGATCCGCGGCCGATATTGATCGTGACTGGACTGGTTCAGGAGGCCCGCATCGCGGCCGGGCCTGGCATGGCGGTCATCTGTTCGTCGAGCAGCCCCACCCAGTTGCGGGCGCTGTTGACGGTGCTGGATCCCGAGACGATTCGCGGTGTGATCTCCTTCGGCGTGGCCGGCGGGCTCGACCCGACGCTGCGCTCCGGCGACGTCGTGCTGGCGACCGAGGTGCTCGCGGGCGATACCCGCTGGGCCGCTGGCCTCTCGCTCGGCGACGACCTCATCGACCGCCTGACGTCGGGGCGCCGCCGCGTTGTGCGCGGCAGCCTCGCGGGTGCCGAGGAAGTGGTCACGGGGCGCTCCTGCAAGGCGGCGCTGCATTCGGAGACGGGAGCGGCCGCCGTCGACATGGAAAGCCACATCGCGGCGGCCTACGCCGCCGAGGCCGGCTTGCCGTTCGCCGCGGTCCGCGTCATCAGCGATCCCGCCCATCGCGCGCTGCCGGCGCTCGCCCGCGCCGCCATCAAGCCGAATGGCCAGATCGACGTGCTGGCCGTGCTGCGCGGCATCGCGCGCAACCCGACTGCGCTGCACGGACTGGTCTCGACCGGCCTCGACTTCAACCGCGCGCTACGCAGCCTGCGCGGCTGCCGCGACTTCCTGATCGGCACCGAACTGGTCGACAGCGAGGCGCTGGTCTCCGAGGCGGCCTGAGCGGGTTCTGCGATCACTAAAAACAAAAGGCCCGGTCGCCATTGGCGATCGGGCCTTTTCTTGTTGGTGGGACTAGCGCGCTTACGCGGCGGTCGACGCCTTCCGTGCGGCCTTCTCCTGTGCGGCGGCGGCCTCGTCCTTGCGGATCTCCGACAGGCGCTTCTGCACTTCCGCGGAGAAGATGTACTGCGCAGGACGCTGCTTGGACATGTCGATCTCGGGCGCCATCGGACCCGTGGTCCTGATGCCGCGCAGCGACACCCACATCGCCTTCAGCGGGTTGTTGATGGCGGCGGTCGCCGCCGTCGGCTCGTAGCCGCAATGGGCCATACAGTCGGCGCACTTCTCGTACTTGCCGGTGCCGTAGGTCTCCCAGTCGGTGGTGTCCATCAGCTCCTTGAAGGTTTTTGCATAGCCTTCACCGAGCAAATAGCAGGGCTTCTGCCAGCCGAAGATGTTGCGCGCGGGCATGCCCCAGGGCGTGCACTCGTATTCCTGGTTGCCGGCGAGGAAGTCCAGGAACAGGCCGGAATGCATGAAATTCCACTTCTTGCCCTTGCCCATCGCAAAGACGTCGCGGAACAGCTTCTTGGTCTTGGTGCGGTTGAGGAAGTGCTCCTGGTCCGGCGCGCGCTCATAGGCGTAGCCCGGCGACATCGAGACGCCGACGCCGAGCTCGACGGTCAGGTCGAGGAATTTGGCGATCTCTTCGGCCGGGTGGCCGTCGAAGATGGTGGCGTTGACGTTGACGGTGAAGCCGCGGGCCTTGGCCGCCTTGATCGCGGAGACGGCGCGGTCGAACACGCCCTTCTGCGACACGGCCTTGTCGTGGTGCTCCTTCAGGCCGTCGAGATGCACGGAGAAGAACAGGTAGGGCGAGGGCTCGAACAGATCGAGCTTCTTCTCGAGCAACAGCGCGTTGGTGCAGAGCGAGACGAACTTCTTGCGCGCGACGAGGCCGCGCACGATCTCGCCGATCTCCTTGTGGATCAGCGGCTCGCCGCCGGGAATGGCGACCATAGGCGCACCGCACTCGTCGGCCGCGTCCCAGCACTCCTGCGCCGTCATGCGGCGGTTGAGGATCGCATCCGGATAATCGATCTTGCCGCAGCCGACGCAGGCGAGGTTGCAGCGAAACAGCGGTTCCAGCATCAGCACGAGCGGATAGCGCTTGCGGCCAAGCAGCTTCTGCTTGATCAAATAGCCGCCGATACGCATTTCCTTGAAGAAGGGGATAGCCATTACAAGTTTCTTTCTGGGCTTGAAATTCGGGTGGGTCAGCTCGCAGCCAGTTCGGCCGGAAGCCGGAATTCGATGTTTTCCTCGCGGCCCGGGAGCACCGAGACCTTGACCGGTCCGATCCGCCGCATTGCTTCGATCACGTCATCCACGAGTACCTCGGGCGCCGAAGCGCCAGCCGTGACACCGACGGTTCTGGCATCTTTCAACCACTCCGGATTGAGCGCGCTGCCGTCGGCAATCAGATAACTCGCGACACCGGCCTCAGTGCCGATTTCGCGGAGCCGGTTCGAATTCGAGCTATTGGCAGCGCCCACCACCAAGATCACGTCGACCAGCTTGCTCAAGTCCCTTACCGCAGATTGGCGGTTCTGTGTCGCATAGCAGATATCCCGGATATCCGGGCCTTGAATATCTGTAAAGCGGGCCTGCAGGGCCGAAATGATGTCCTTTGTGTCATCCACCGACAGGGTGGTCTGGGTGATATAGGCCACTGGCGTATCCGCCGGCAGCTCAAGGGCCTTAACCTCTTCAACGCTTTGGACCAGCAGTACGGGGGCGGGAACCTGGCCCATCGTACCCTCGACCTCGGGGTGGCCGGCATGGCCGATCAGGATCAGGGTGCGGCCCCTGGCGATGTAGCGCTTCCCCTGATTGTGAACTTTCGTGACCAAGGGGCAGGTGGCATTGAGCACCGGAAGGTCGCGCGCGGCCGCTTCTTCCTCGACGCTGCGGGCGACGCCATGAGCGCTGAAGACCGTCACCGCCTTCGGCGGCACCTCCGACAGTTCCTCGACGAAGATCGCGCCCTTGTTCTTCAGGCTCTCGACGACGTACTTGTTGTGCACGATCTCATGGCGCACGTAGACGGGCGGGCCGTACTTCTCCAGCGCCCGTTCCACGATCTCGATCGCACGCACTACCCCCGCGCAAAAGCCGCGCGGTTGCGCCAGATAAACTTCCATTGGACGGCCATCACGCAAGTTGCACCAATCCGCTCTCAAGTTCAGGGGACACCCCGATACGAACCAATGAGTTGCAATATCCGCACCATCGGTTCGGCGCACGCGGTAGCCGCCCACCCCTGCCGGGGCCCCGGTGCATGGAGGTGCAGTACTTTGTGTCAAAAAATCGGCAGTAAGGAAAGGTGGAATGAACTTTGGTTCCCTGCCGGATCAGTTTGGCGGTATTATAGTAGAGGGTGCCCGTGGCAGCAACGTGGCGACATTTGTGCGCACGCTTCGTCACTTTCCCGCCTCAACTCCTCGGCTATACCGATGGCCCGCATGATAATGCCATGGTCTTCCGCCGTTTACCTCGAAGCTTCTGACGGCGATAACCACTCAAAACAGCAATAGGTTTCGGCCGGGAACTCCGTTAAACAGCGGGCGTTTCCGGCAAGCTGTTAACCGCAGAAAGAAAAGTAGTGCTGCAAAGCGTCGTCGTTGCCATCGTCAGGGCCTGCACCCGGTTTGCCTCCCTCGTCGTCGTTCTCGGGCTCCTGCTGGCGGTGGGGGCGGGCTATTACACGTCCCAGCATTTCGCCATCAACACCGACATCAACTCGCTGATTGCCCAAAATCTGGACTGGCGCCAACGCGACCAGCAGTTCGATCGCGCCTTCGACCGCGATGCGACGATTACGGCGGTGGTCGAAGCCAAGACGCCGGAGATGGCGACCGCGGCGTCGGACGCGCTCTATGCCAAGCTGAAGGACAACAAGACCGAATTCCAGTCGATGCAGCAGCTCGGCACCGGCGAGTTCTTCGAGAAGAATGGTCTGTTGTTCCTGCCGACAGAGGAAGTTGCCAAGGTCACCGGCCAGTTCGAATCCGCAGCACCCCTGATCGAGATCATGGCGGGCGATCCCTCGATCCGCGGCCTGACCGGCGCGCTCGAGACGGGACTTGCCGGCGTCAAGCGCGGGCAGGTCAAGCTCGACAACACCGAACGGCCCTTCAACCAGATCGCGCAAACGGTCGAGACCGTGCTCAACAAGGGCAATGCGACGTTCTCCTGGCGCCAGCTCGTCAGTGACGAGCCGCTGACGGATTCGGACAAGCGCGCCTTCATCGAGTTCAAGCCGATCCTCGACTACAACGCGCTTGAGCCCGGCAAGGGCGCAACCGACGCGATCCGCAAGGCCGCAGCCGATCTGGATTTTGCCACCAAATATCAGGCGCGAGTCCGGCTGACCGGGCCGGTCCCGATCGCCAACGAGGAATATGCAACCGTCCAGGAAGGCGCCGTCGTCAATGGCATCGGCACGGTCCTCGTCGTGCTGCTCATCCTGTGGCTGGCGCTGCATTCGGCGAAGATCATCTTCGCGGTGTTCGTCAATCTCTTCGTCGGTCTTGCGCTGACCACCGCCGCCGGCCTGATGATGGTGGGCTCGCTCAATTTGCTGTCGATCGCATTCGCCGTGCTGTTCGTCGGCCTCGGCGTCGATTTCGGCATCCAGTACAGCGTCCGCTATCGCTCCGAGCGCTACAAGCACAACGATCTCTCCGGTGCGCTGATCCTGGCCGCCAAGCGCTCGGCAATTCCGTTGTCGCTGGCGGCAATGGCGACCGCGGCTGGCTTCCTCTGCTTCATCCCCACGGACTACAAGGGTATCGCCGAACTCGGCCAGATCGCCGGCGTCGGCATGCTGGTCGCGTTCCTCACTAGCATCACCGTGCTCCCGGCGATGCTGAAGCTGTTGAACCCGCCCGGTGAGAAAGAGCCGGTCGGCTATGCCTTCCTGGCGCCGCTCGATCACTTCCTGGAGAAGCACCGCGTGCTGGTCGTCGGTGGCACCATGTTTCTGGCGGTCGCCGGCCTGCCGCTGCTCTATTTCATGAAGTTCGACTTCAACCCGATGAATCTGCGCAACCCGAAGGCAGAGTCGATCGCGACCTTCCTCGACTTGCGCAAGGATCCCAACACGGGCGCCAATGCCATCAACGTGATGACCACGTCGGAAGAGCAGGCAAGGCAGGTGGAGGCGAAGCTGGAGAAGGTGCCGGAGGTGTTGCGGGTGATGTCGCTCAACAGCTTCGTTCCTGAAGACCAGCCGCCGAAGCTGAAGCTGCTCGCGCAGGGCGCCAAGGTGCTGAACCCCGCGCTCAATCCCGACCAGATCGACGCCGCGCCGTCGGACAAGGAAAACGTCGATGCGCTGAAATCGTCGGTCGACAATCTGCGCCGGACCGCAGGCGATGCGAAGGGCCCGGGTGCGGTTGCCTCGCGTCGGCTCGCGGATGCGCTGGAAAAGCTCGCCAATGCCGATGAAGCCACACGGAACAAGGCGCAGGACGTGTTCGTCGCGCCGATGAAGATCGTGTTCGACCAGCTCCGGAACGCGTTGCAGGCCGAGCCGGTCACCCTGAAGTCATTGCCGGCAGATCTCGTCAGCGCCTGGAAGAGCAAGGACGGTATCATCCGCGTCGAGGCGCTGCCGAAGGGTGATCCCAACGACAACGACACGCTACGCAAATTTGCGGCGGCGGTGCTCGTTGCCGAGCCGACCGCGATCGGCGGTCCGGTCTCGATCCTGAAATCCGGCGACACCGTGGTGAAGGCGTTCATCCATGCCGGAATCTATGCGCTGCTGGTGATCGGCCTATTACTGTGGATCACGCTGCGCCGGTTCGTCGACGTGTTGATGACGCTGGTGCCGCTGTTGGTGGCAGGCGCGGTCACGCTCGAGATCTGCGTGCTGATCGGCTTGCCGCTCAACTTCGCCAATATCGTCGCGTTCCCGCTGCTGCTCGGCGTCGGCGTGGCCTTCAAGATCTACTATGTCGTGGCCTGGCGCTCGGGCAGGACAAACCTGCTCCAGACCAGCCTGACGCGCGCGATCTTTTTCAGCGCGCTGACAACGGCCACCGCGTTCGGCAGCCTTTGGCTGTCGAGCCATCCCGGCACGTCCAGCATGGGCAAGCTGCTGGCGTTGTCGCTGGTGACGACGCTCGCCGCCGTGCTGCTGTTTCAGCCTGCCCTAATGGGCAAACCCCGCAATCTCAGGGAGTAGGCAGATGTCGCCGACCTGGTCGGCGGCGCCCTTCTGACCGGGTTTGGCGGTGCCGGCGGCCTTCGGGGCTGCGGGCGCAGGCTGCGCCACCGTAGCGCCGGTCGTTCCCGGGGCTTTCGACGCCGCGCCGGTGGGCTTCGGCGCGCCCTTGGCCATGGCGTTGGCGGAGCTCAAGGGAATCGGGGGGCTGACCCGGGTCCAGGTCTCGCCACCGCACAGGAACCCCATCACGCAGCCCTTGATCTCGAGCTGGTCGGTGCCAACCGGCGTGATGGTTGCGCTGTAGAGCTGGCCGTCCTTGGCATTGTAGACCTGACCTTCCCATTGATCGGCGCCGGGCTTTTTCTTCATGTCGATCAGGGTCGCCATGCCCAGCGTGGGCCGGGTCTTTTTCGACGCGTCCGGATTGTTCTCGTCGCGGCCCCCGGGCTGTTTTTCCCAGGAAACCGCGCCCCACATGCTGCCATTGCATTGGGCGACACGAATGTTGGCGACGCCGTCGGCAACCCGCCAGTCGCCGGTCGGATCGGCCGCGAGCGCCGGGTTCAGGCAGGTGTAACCGCCAGCCAGTATTAGTCCGGTGTAAAGGGCTAAACGCATGATAGTTCCTTGGCAGTGCAACATGGTCTAAAGCTCTGCTTGCGAAGATGGTCCGAAAAAGGGCAAAAGGCCGCACAGACCGTTTTCAGCGACGTTCCGTTTTCAGTTGACGAGACGGCCCTCAACCGAAGTATGTAGCGGATGCACAGCCCAAATCCAGACATGTCTCAGCTGTTCGCGGACCGCCAGGCCCAGCGCAGCGCCCTGCATAATCGGCATCTGAACGAGCAGTTCGTTCGGGTTCTGAAGACCATCGGCTACGATGTCGGCTTCCAGAAGGGGCAGGGACAGTATCTCTACGACCGCGACGGGGCGCGCTATCTCGACCTCTTGTCCGGTTTTGGCGTGTTTGCGATCGGGCGCAATCATCCTGTCATGCGCGAGGCGCTCAAGAGCGTGCTCGATGCCGACCTGCCCAACCTCGTCCAGTTCGACGTCTCGGTGCTCGCCGGCGTGCTCGCCGAGCGGCTCCTGAAATACGTCCCCTATCTTGATAAGGCGTTCTTCGCCAATTCCGGCGCCGAATGCGTCGAAGCGGCGATCAAGTTCGCCCGCGGCGCCACCGGTCGTCCGGGGATCGTCTATTGTGCCCACGGCTATCACGGCCTGACCTATGGCGCGCTGTCGCTGACCGGTGATTCGAACTTCCGCACCGGCTTCGAGCCGCTGCTGCCGGGATGCACTTCGATCCCGTTCAACGATCTCGCCGCGCTCGAAAAGGCGCTGGCCTCGCGCGAGGTGGCGGCCTTCGTCGTCGAGCCAATCCAGGGCAAGGGCGTCAACATGCCCACCGACGAGTTCCTGCCGGGTGCAGCTGCGCTCTGCAAGAAATACGGCACGCTGTTCGTCGCCGACGAGATCCAGACCGGCATGGGCCGCACCGGCCGCTTCCTCGCGGTCGAGCACTGGAACGTCGAGCCCGACATGGTGCTGCTGTCGAAGTCGCTGTCCGGCGGCCATGTGCCGGTCGGCGCGGTGCTGACGCGCAAAAGCATCTTCGACAAGATATTCAACCAGATGGACCGCGCCGTCGTGCACGGCTCGACCTTCTCCAAGAACGACCTGGCGATGGCTGCGGGCATCGCCACGCTTGACATCATGGAGTCCGAGAAGCTGATCGAGTCCGCCGCCAAGCGCGGTGCCGAGCTGCGCCTCGCGCTCACGCGCATGGTGCCTGGCTACGAGCTGTTGAAGGAAGTCCGCGGCAAGGGCCTGATGATCGGCGTCGAGTTCGGCCCGCCGAAATCGCTGCGGCTGCGGGCGTCCTGGAACGTGCTGGAGGCGGCCAATAAGGGCCTGTTCTGCCAGCTCATCACCGTGCCGCTGTTCAAGGACCACAAGATCCTCACGCAAGTCGCCGGCCATGGCAGCCACACCATCAAGCTTCTGCCGCCGCTCACCATCACCGAGGAAGATTGCGGCTGGATCGAGCGCGCGTTCGACGACGTCATCGCCGGCAGCCACAAGGTTCCCGGCGCGATCTGGTCGCTCGGCAAGACGCTGGTGGACAATGCGGTGCGAAGGTCTGCGTGAGGCCTCTGCTGCGGCCTGATGTCGCGACGTGCGACCTGCTGAAGCAGTCCGTCTCCCGAAATTCCAAATCGACGCTTATTTTCCGGCATTGACCTAACCGGGAGAGGTGTGGGCGATGCCTTTGACTGGCGGCTGTCATTGCGGCGCCATCCGCTATGAAGTGAACGGCGACATGATGGTGCATGCGCTCTGCCATTGCGCGGATTGCCGCCGTCACTCCGGGGCACCGATGGTGGGCTGGGCGATGTATTCGCTCAAAGCCGTCAAAGTCGTGCGCGGTCAGCCGAAGATCTATCGATCATCCGAGCATGGACGACGTCACTTCTGTGCCGATTGCGGCACGGGGCTGTTCTATATCAACGAAAACCTGATGCCTGATATCATCGATGTCCAGAGCGGCACCTATGATGACCCCGATGCCATACCGGCGACGATGCACATTCAAGTCGCCGAGCGGATTGGCTGGATGGAGCGGGCTCACGAACTGCCCGTCTTCGAACGGTTTCCTCCGCTCGAATGACTGGATGCGCAGAGGCTAACCGTTCATCGCCGCCTCGAACTTGTCGACGAATTCGGCAAGCTCGTCTGCGCCGAGATCGCTGACGGCCCAGAAGCTCAGGCCGCGATTGCCCCAGCGCCGGCAGTTGAAGCCCTGCATGGTTTCGGTCTTGGGCGCGCGGTATTCCGCGTTCGATGTCTGCGACACGAACAGATTGACGACGTGCTGCCGGCGCTTGTAGACGACGGCACCGATGGCACGGGCGTCGATATAGTCGAGCCTGCCGCCGACCAGCGTAAAACCTTGCGCGGTGAGGTCGATCACGGGTGGGGCGACGTCGAGCTTGCCGTTGAACCACGGCTTCACCGTGTGCTGGTCGGTCGAGACCACGTCGATGAGGTGGCCGGCCTGGAGCGAGCGCAGATGCGCGGAGACGACCTCCGACAGGATGCGCTGCTGGTCGTCCTGGCGCAGCACCAATGCGACGACGCCGGAGGCGGCGAGCGCGGAGACTGCCGAGCCCATCGCAAAGCCGCGCAGCACGGAGCGGCGGCTCGGCTGTTGATGCTGCGGCTGCGGCAGCGAGGCCTCGATACGCGCACGCAGGCTCGCCGGTGCGGTGTAGCGCAAATCGGCGTCTGCGAGCACGCGCTGCATCTCGCGCTGCGCGGCGAACTCCGCAGCGCAGGCCGGGCAGCCGGCGATATGGGCTTCGACCTCGCGCGCGTGGCCGGCATCGAGCTCGTTGTCGAGCAGCGCGTGAAGCAGGATTCTTGCTTCGTCGCAGGTCATCTTGCTTGCTCCTCATCCGCCGTCCAGGCCGCGCGCAGCATGGCACGGGCGCGGGCGAGGCGGGACATCACAGTGCCGACGGGCACGCCGGCGGCCTCGGCGATTTCACGATAGGACAGGTTGTTGATCTCCCGCAGCACGAACGTTTCCTTGAACGGCTCGGCGAGCGCGTCGATCAGCTTGCGGATCGCGCCCGCATCGCGGCTGCGCAGCACTTCGGTTTCGGGGCTGGCCTCGGTCTCCTGCCAGATCGGCGTCTGCTCGGCAGCGCCGGGCGTATCCTCGATCGCGCTGTGCCTGTGTGCGCGCCGTGCATATTCGGCATTGCAGACGTTACGCAGGATCGCGAATAGCCAAGGCTTTATCGCCGGCCCGCGATAGCTGTCGAAATGCTTCAGCGCGCGCAGATAGCACTCCTGCACCGCGTCCTCGGCATCGGAGGGGT
Source organism: Bradyrhizobium sp. CW1 (assembly GCF_023100665.1). Classification (NCBI taxonomy): domain Bacteria; kingdom Pseudomonadati; phylum Pseudomonadota; class Alphaproteobacteria; order Hyphomicrobiales; family Nitrobacteraceae; genus Bradyrhizobium; species Bradyrhizobium sp. CW1. Next base: position 5,422,367 of record NZ_CP064684.1, on the reverse strand, counting down.
CACGCAAGAGATAGCGCGCGAGCGTGTAGACGTCGTCGAGATGGGGGAGCGCCGCCTCGCGGAAGCGTTGCGCCTTCTGCAAATCGTCGTTGGCGGGCATCGCTCCTCGCTTTGCCTCTTGTTCTGCTCGTTGCTTGGTTTCGTCGCTGTTCGTCTCGTCCCTATTCGTTTCGTCCCTGAGTGTGACCGAAGGCACACGGGCCCGGCCGGTGTGGGACCACCGGCCGGGCAAGACGTTGATGCCTTGGTTCGAGGTGTTACTCAACCTTGATCATCCCCGTCATGTGCGGGTGCAGAGAACAAAAATATTTGTAGTCGCCCGCATTGGTGAAGGTGAACGAGAACTTGTCGTCAGTGTCCAGGGTCTTGGACCTGAACTTCCCGGCCGACACCACGGTGTGGGGGATGTCGTCCCGGTTGGTCCAGGTCACGGTGGTGCCGACCTTGATCTTGAGCTCGGCCGGCTGGAAGACGAAATTGTCGATATGCACCTCCATGTCGTCGGCATGGGCGGTTGTGGCGGGTAACAGCATGGCCGCGGCCAAAGCAAGACCGAAGGCGACACCGAGGTCGCGGCGATTGAGAGTCTTCATTGTCAGCTTCCGTTAGTCCTGCATCAACTCTGGAGCGGCGTGTCGATGATCGCGAGCCGCTGCTCGTTCTGCTTGAAGTTAATGCTGGCAACGCCGAGCATCGCGCGGAGCTTTGCGTCCTCGACCTTCATCGGTCCGGGCGAGGGGGCAGCTCCCGGCGCCGGCTGCGGAAAGGCGGTGGAGCGTGCGGTGTGGAAGGTGACGTTGCCTTCGACCTTCTGCATCACCTGGTGAATGTGGCCATTGAGCACGGTGACCGAACCGAAGCCTTTCACCTGTTCCAGCGCGCGGGCGCCGTCCTCGGTGCCCCAGCCCCATTCGGGGTAGACGGTCCAGAGCGGGATGTGGGCGAACAGCACGATCGGCGTCGATTTCGACTTGCCGCGCAGATCGTCCTCGAGCCAGGCGAGCTGCTCGGCGCCGAGATTGCCGAGGCCTCCGGCCTTGAGGTCGACGACATTGACGAGGCCGATGAAGTGCACGCCGCCGGCGTCGAACGAATACCAGCCTGCGCCCTTGGTACCGCGGCCGTAGCGCTCGCGATAGAACTTCACGTCCTCGTCGAGGAAGTCATGCTCGCCGGGCACGTAATGCACGTCGAGCTTGCTCTGCGAGATGATGCGATCGGCATTGTCGAACTCGGCGGCCTTGGAGAGATGCGTGATGTCGCCAGTGTGGATCATGAAGGACGGCTTGACCGGCATCGCGTTGATCTTGTTGATGGCTTCCTCGAGCGTGCCGAGCGCGTTGGGATTGGCCGGCTTGTCGAAGCCGACATGGCTGTCGCTGATCTGGAGGAAGGTCATTCCGGGCGCGGCCGCGGTCGCGGCTTGCGCGGAATCGATGATGCCGAGCGAGCGCGGGACGCCACCGGTGATGGTCCAGAGCACCCCGGTGCCGGCCCAGGTCATGCATTCCAACACCTTGCGGCGGCTTAAGCCGTCCTCGCCGTGATCGTGTCCGCTCATCGCGCAGCTCCACTTCGCCCGGAATTGGGCTTCGGGGAGGTGATTGGGGGAGCGGGGGTGTTATTCCCGGACGCGATGACGTTTTCGTGAGGTGGTTGGACGCGTAGCCCGTATGGAGCGTAGCGGAATACGGGACCAATCGAGCGTCCTCTCCCGGATTTCGCTACGCCCCATCAGGCTACGCATTCACTTCGAATCCTCCAAAATCATTGTTGCGCCCTTTTCGGCGATCATCGCGGTCGGCGTGTTGGTGTTGCCAGACGTGATGGTCGGCATGATCGAGGCATCGACAATGCGAAGGCTGCCGAGACCGTAGAAGCGCAGGCGTTCGTCGACCACCGCCATCGGATCATTTGCTGCGCCCATCTTCGCGGTACCGACGGGATGGAAGATGGTGGTGCCGATGTCGCCGGCGGCCTTGGCAAGAGAGGCATCGTCGTCGCCGACGGCGGGGCCGGGCAGATATTCGCTTGGGCGGTATTTTGCCAAGGCCTTCTGCTGCATCAGGCGGCGGGTGGTGCGGATGGCATCGGCGCCGACCTGACGGTCGTCGTCCGTTGAAAGATAATTCGGCGCGATGATGGGCTTCTCGTCCGGCGCCGCCGAACGCAGACGTACGGTGCCACGCGATGTCGGCTGGAGATTGCAGGCGCTCACCGTGATCGCGGGAAAGCGGTGCAGGGGATCGCCGAACTTGTCGAGCGACAGCGGTTGCACGTGGAACTGGATGTTGGCGCGTGCGCGCGTCGCATCGGAGCGGGTGAAGATGCCGAGCTGCGACGGCGCCATGGTCAACGGCCCGCGGCGGCGGAAGGCGTAGTCGAGGCCCATCAGGCCGCGTCGAACCAGGTTGTAATAGGTCTCGTTCAGTGTGCGCACGCCTTCGACCTTGTAGATCGCGCGCTGCTGCAGATGATCCTGCAGATTGCGGCCGACGCCGGGCTTGTCCATCACGATGTCGATGCCGAGCGGCGACAGCCAGTCGGCAGGTCCGATGCCGGAGCGATGCAGCACCTGTACCGAGCCAATCGCGCCTGCCGAGAGGACCACCTCGCGTTTCGCACGCGCCTCGATGATCTCGCCATTCTGGATGAAGCGCACGCCGACGGCGCGGCCCTGTTCGATGATCAGACGATCGACCAGCACATGCTTTTCGAGCCGCAGGTTCGGGCGGTTCAATACCGGCTTGAGAAAGCCGCGCGCCGACGACCAGCGCCGGCCGCGCTTCTGATTGACGTGGAAATAGCTGGTGCCTTCGTTGTCGCCGGTATTGAAATCCGGGATGCGCTTGATGCCCATCTCCTCGGCCGCATCGCCCACGGCATCGAGTATGTCCCAGGACAGCCGCGGCGCCTCGATGCGCCAGCCGCCGCCGGCGCCGTGATGCTCGCTTGCGCCGAGGAAGTGATCCTCGAGCCGTTTGAACAGCGGCAGCACGTCGTCATAACCCCAGCCGGTCATGCCGAGCTGGCGCCAGTGATCGTAATCGGCGGCCTGTCCACGCATCGAGATCATGGCGTTGATCGCCGAGGAGCCGCCGATCACCTTGCCACGGGGATAGGCGAGCGAGCGGCCGTTCAGGCCGGGCTCGGCCTCGGTCCTGAACATCCAGTCCGAGCGCGGATTGCCGATGGCGAAGAGATAGCCGACGGGAATGTGGAACCAGATCCAGTTGTCGTCGCCGCCGGCTTCGAGGAGGAGGACGCGATTGCTGGAATTGGCCGACAGCCGGTTGGCGACGATGCAGCCCGCCGTGCCGGCCCCAACGACAATATAGTCAAACTCACCTTCGAGCCGCCTTGGCATTCTGCTTCCACCCAATAGGCATTATGCCCAGGCTTGTCCCAGGCATCCACGCACTTTCCGTTCTAATAGTCAGACGTGGATGGCCGGGACAAGTCCGGCCATGACGGGAGGACAGAGCTACCCCAGATCCCCGCCAGTTGGGTGGACTGGTGCTTGCATGGTAGACAGGCCTGCATTTTCAACAAAGCTTGAGACCCTCCATGCCCATCGTGAACCGCGTCGCCGACCTTCAACCCGATATTCAGGCCTGGCGCCGGGACATCCACCAGCATCCGGAGCTGCTCTACGACGTCCACCGCACCGCAGCATTCGTCGCGGACCGCCTGCGCGAATTCGGCTGCGATGAGGTCGTGACGGGCATCGGCCAGACCGGCGTGGTCGGCGTGATCAAGGGCAGCAAGCCGGCCGGCGAGGGCCTCAAGGCCATCGGCCTGCGTGCCGACATGGATGCCCTGCCGGTCGAGGAACAGACCAACCTGCCTTACGCTTCGAAGACTCCCGGCAAGATGCACGCCTGCGGCCATGACGGCCACACCGCGATGCTGCTCGGTGCTGCGCGTTATCTCGCCGAGACCCGCAACTTCGCCGGCGATGCGGTGGTGATCTTCCAGCCGGCCGAGGAGGGCGGCGCGGGTGGCTTGGCCATGGTCAAGGACGGCATGATGGAGCGCTTCGGCATCGAGCAGGTCTACGGCATGCACAACGGTCCGGGCATTCCGGTGGGCTCGTTCGCGATCCGGCCGGGTCCGATCATGGCGGCGACCGATGAGGTCGATATCATGATCGAGGGCCTCGGCGGCCATGCCGCGCGGCCGCACAAATGTGTGGATTCCGTTCTGGTCGGTGCACAGGTGATCACGGCGCTGCAGTCGATCGTTGCGCGCAGCGTCGATCCGCTGGAATCGGCCGTGATTTCGATCTGCGAGTTCCACGCAGGCAATGCCCGTAACGTGATTCCACAAACCGCGACACTGAGGGGCACCATCCGCACGCTGTCGCCGGAGGTGCGCAAGCTGGTGGAGAAGCGCGTCCACGAGGTTGTGGCGGGCGTGGCGCAGATCACAGGCGCCAAGATCGATCTGCACTACAAGCGGAATTATCCCGTGGTGAACAATCACGCCGCGGAGACCGAGATCGCACGTCGCATCGCGGGGCAAGTTGCGGGCGAGGCCAATGTGCTCGAGATGTCGCCGCTGATGGGCGGCGAGGATTTCGCCTATATGCTGGAAGCGCGCCCCGGCGCCTTCATCTTCTGCGGCAACGGCGACAGCGCCGGCCTGCATCACCCCGCCTACAATTTCGACGACGACGCCATCGTTTACGGCACATCGTATTGGGTTAAGCTGGTCGAGGAATCGCTCGCGGCATCGTAAGGCCAAGCGCAAGATCAAGCCGAAAGCACAAACGAAAAAGGGCCCGCGCATCGCACGGGCCCTTTGTCTTCGAGTGACTGATCGGCTTCAGAAGATCCGCGAGAAGATCACGTACAGCGTGCCCGACAACAGGATAGCGACGGGCAAGGTCAGCACCCAGGCCATCACCATGTTCCTGATGGTGGCGACCTGGAGACCCGAACCGTTCGCGGCCATGGTGCCGGCGACGCCGGACGACAGCACGTGGGTGGTCGAGACCGGCAGGCCGAACGCGTCGGCGGCGCCGATCGTGGCGGCGGCGACGAGCTCGGCGGAGGCACCCTGCGCGTAGGTGAGATGGGTCTTGCCGATCTTCTCGCCGACGGTGACGACGATGCGCTTCCAGCCGATCATGGTGCCGAGACCGAGCGCGATCGCGACCGCGACCTTCACCCAGGTCGGGATGAACTTGGTCGCGCTGTCTAGCCCGCCTTTGTAGGCGTTCAAGGTCGCGACCTCTTCCTTGCTGAGGTCGTTTTCCTTGTCCTTCATCAGGAATCGGATCGCTTCCGAAGTCAGGTACATGTCGTTGCGGGTGTTGCCGACGACTTCCGCCGGCACCTTGTTCAGCGAACCGTATTTCGCGACCTGCTCGCCGACATCCTTCACCAGCACTGACAGCGAAGGGTAGGTGCCTTCGCTGATGTGATGCGAGGTGACGTACTGCGTCACCGCAGGACGGGGATCGCCGATGATCGCATGGCCGGCGCCCTTGGCCGCAACCACCTTGGAGGCGGCATCTGAGACCTTCGCGAACTGGGCGACCTGCGACTCCGGCAATGCGCGGTTGAGCGCATAGGCTGTGGGCACGGTGCCGATCAGGATCAACATGATCAGGCCCATGCCCTTCTGGCCGTCGTTCGAACCATGGGCGAAGCTGACGCCGGTGCAGGTCAGGATCAGCAGGCCGCGAATCCAGATCGGTGGGGCTTTGTGACCCTCAGGGGCGGCATAGAGCGCCGGGTTCTTGATGATCAGCTTGAGCAGCAGAAGCAGGCCGGCGGCGCAGATGAAGCCGACCAGTGGCGACAACAGAAGCGCATAGCCGATCTCCGTAGCCTTGCCCCAGTCCACGCCCGAGGTGCCGTCGCGGCCGCGCATCAGCGCGTTCGCAACGCCGACTCCGATGATCGAGCCGATCAGCGTGTGCGAGGAGGAGGCCGGCAGGCCGAAATACCAGGTGCCGAGGTTCCAAAGGATCGCGGCGATCAGCAGCGCGAACACCATCGCGAAACCGGCGCTGGAGCCGACCTGCAGGATCAGCTCGACCGGTAGCAGCGAGACGATGCCGAAGGCGACCGCGCCGGACGAGAGCAGCACGCCGAGAAAGTTGAAGAAACCCGACCACATCACCGCGACTTCGGCCGGCAGCGAATGGGTGTAGATCACGGTCGCTACCGCGTTGGCGGTGTCGTGGAAGCCGTTGACGAATTCGAAGCCGAGCGCGATCAGCAGCGCGACAAACAAGAGGATGTAGGGCAGATAGCTCGTGACCCGCGTGCCGGTCGCATCGACATCCGAATAGATGCTGTAGGCCACATAGAGCAGGCCCGCGGCGAGGATGCCGAAGAACAGGATCATCGTCAGCGGATTGAAGCCCTTGTCGAGATTTGGCCGCGAGGCCGGCTGGATCGGCGCGGGATCGGCTACCGCGCGGTCGAATGCAACATCGGTCATGTCTGGAGGCCCCTTAACTTTCTGTAGGGGCTATTGTCCGCGATGGATTTGAAGGCTGGATGACAGGCGAGGCATGAAAGGGGTTTTCCCGCCCGTATTCAGGCGGCGCGCGCGGCTTTCTTCTGCAACCCGGCGACGATCTTCAAATCTTCGACAAAGCGCCGATATTCCAGCACCTTGGCTTCCGGATCGGGCAGCCGCAGCAGATAGGACGGGTGCACCGTCACCAGCGCCTTGTGACCGTCGGGCAGGTCGATGAGCCGGCCGCGGTTCTTTCCGATCGGGGTGATCTTGCCGAACACGCTCTGCGCGGCGGTCGCGCCCATCGCGACGATGAGATCGGGCTGGATGACGGAGACCTCCCGCTCATACCACTGCCGGCAGGCCTTTATCTCCGGCGTATTCGGCTTCTGATGCAGGCGAATCTTGCCGCGCGGCACGAATTTGAAGTGTTTCACCGCGTTGGTGACATAGACCTTCTTGCGGTCGACGCCGGCCTCCTGCAGCGCCTTGTCGAGCATCTGGCCGGCTGGACCGACGAAGGGATGGCCGGCGAGGTCTTCCTTGTCGCCAGGTTGTTCGCCGACCAGCATGATATTGGCGGACTTCGGACCCTCGCCGAACACGGTCTGGGTGGCGTCCTTGTAGAGATGGCAGGCGCGGCAGTGGGCGGCCTCCTCGCGGAGCGCTTCGAGATCGTCGGCAGCGGTCTTGCGTTTCATCGGAGCCTCCGGCCGCTTTTGAGGCTTGTGCGGATCGGTTGGGGCATTGGCGATCATGGCGCCGGTCATGCGCTCGGCGTCCTCAATCAGGGGCTTAATGATCGAAGCCTCGGGCAGGTTCCTCCAATATTTCTTCGGCATCTCGGTCTGCATTGCCTTCACCTTCAGGCGGGCCGGATTGAAGATGCTGGCATAGTAGCGCCGCCAGGTTTCCTCCAGCCGGTCTTCGTTCGGCGCCTCGCTCTTGCCGACGCCTGACGTGAACGAGAGCGCGTGGCCATCCCAATGCGCGCACAAATCCGGCGTCAGGATCGACCAGGGCATATCGGCGAAGCGCTTGGCGAAGAACGGCGCGGCGAGCTCGACGAGATGATGCTCCGGCTCGAACCAGGCGACGTAGTGTGCTTCGCGTTCCCTGCCGATCTCGCGGAAGCGCACGAAGGCATGCATCTTGTGCTCGTCGCGGTAGACCGCCTTTGCCATGGCCGTGACTTGCGCGACATCGAGATCGGTCGCGACCTCGATGAGGTCGTGATTGTCGTTCAGCCGAAACAGCAGGCGATAGAGGATCGCGAAACGCTCGGGATCGCGATGCAGGATCGCGGCCTTGGCGAGCTCGACGAATTTTGCTGGCACGTTGAAGGTGCTATCGCCACCGGCCGGCAGCGGAGACGGCGAGGGTGGCGCGAACAGCTCCGCTTCGCCGCCCTGCACGGTCCAGGTGACATCGACCGGTTTCATTTGGTGAAGCACGAGGCTACGCGCGGCTTTGCGCCAGCCGTCGAAATCGGTTTCGTTCTCGAGGGTGATGTACTGCATCAGAAGCCAAATCCCAGTTGTGTGGCCTTCGGCTTGAACCGTTCGATCAGCCGTGCCTCGTCGAGGCGGTGCGGCGCGGGCCGGTGATCGCTCAGCACGATGAACGGCAGCGCTTTGTTCCGGGGCACATGCAGCCGCGCGAGATCGGCGACGCGGATGGTGGTCGTGCGGCGCGCCGCGATGATGCGCTCGACCGCCTTGGTGCCGAAGCCCGGCACGCGCAACAATTCCTCGCGGCTGGCCCGGTTGACGTCGAGCGGGAAGCGGTCGCGGTGGCGCAGCGCCCAGGCGAGTTTTGGATCGATGTCGAGCGGCAGCATCGCACTGTCGTCGACGATCTCGCCGACGTCGAAGCCGTAGAACCGCATCAGCCAGTCGGCCTGGTAGAGTCGGTGCTCGCGCAGCAAGGGCGGCGCGCGCAGAGGCAGCGCGCGGCTGGCATCGGGGATCGGGCTGAACGCGGAATAATAGACGCGCCTCAGCCTGTATGAACTGTAGAGATTGGCGCTGGTGTGGAGGATAGTGTGGTCGGAGGCCGCGTCGGCGCCGACGATCATCTGCGTGCTTTGGCCGGCCGGTGCGAAGCGCTGCGGCTTGGCTTTCGTCTTCGCGCTACGGCTTTCCTCGGCCTCGTCCAGCTTCAGCCGCAGTCGGCCCATTGTGCGGCGGATCGCGCGCACGTCCTTCTCGGGCGCGAATTGCTGCAGGCTCGTCTCCTGCGGCATCTCGATGTTGATAGAGAGACGGTCGGCATATTTGCCGGCCTCGGAGATCAATGTATCGTCGGCCTCGGGGATTGTTTTGAGATGGATGTAGCCACGGAAGTGATGCTCCTCGCGCAGTTTGCGCGCGACGCTTACCACCTGCTCCATGGTGTAGTCGGGGTTGCGGATGATGCCGGAGGAGAGGAACAGTCCTTCGATGTAATTGCGCCGGTAGAAGTCGAGCGTCAGCTTGACGACTTCGTCGATGGTGAAGCGGGCGCGTGGCACGTTGGAAGAGGCCCGGTTGACGCAATAGAGGCAGTCGTAATTGCAGGCGTTGGTCAGCAGCACCTTGAGCAGCGAGATACAGCGACCGTCCGGCGCGTAGGAATGGCAAATGCCCATGCCGGGCGCGGTCGATCCCATGCCCTTGCCGTCGCTGGAATCCCGCCTCTCGGTGCCGCTGGAGGCGCAAGACGCGTCGTACTTGGCGGCGTCGGCCAGGATTTCCAGCTTGCGTTGCACGTCCATATTGGATCCCTTTGATTCAGCTCATGAATCCCAAGGCCCGTCAATTCGATTGACTCCTGGGGCGTCGTTAGCTTTATATTAGAACATATCATGAACAAATGAGCTAGCCGCTGGTTCTCTTTTTGAGAGCCACCGGCAATCACTCCTGAGGAGCGGCGTATATGAGCGGCGCACGAACAAGCGCGCTTGCAGCCTTGCGCGGCCAGATCGAGCGCATCGAGACGGCGGAGGTCGTGCATCATCGCGACCGTGTCGCGCTCGGCCATCGCGAGGCCGACAGCGCGCTAAAGGGCGGGCTCGCACGCGCGGCAATCCACGAGGTATTTTGCGAAGGACGTCAGGGCGCGGCCGCGACCGGCTTTGTCACCGGACTTGCGGGGCGCATGACGGCACGCAAACCGCTGCTGTGGGTGCGGCAGGATTTTTCAGAAATTGAAACCGGTGCGCTGTCGATGAGCGGGCTCACCGAGATCGGTCTCGATCCGCGCCGTATGGTGATGGTGCGCGCCGCCGACGTGGAGAGTGCGTTGCGCACGTCGGCCGATGCGCTCGCCTGCGACGCGCTGGGCGCCGTCGTGCTCGAGCTCTGGGGTGAGACCAGGCAGTTCGATCTTGTGGCGAGCCGCAAGCTGACGCTGGCTGCGCAGTCTTCCGGTGTCACCGGCTTGCTGCTGCGGATGGCCGCACAACCTTTGCCATCGACCGCGGAGACCAGATGGATGCTGCGCGCGGCGCATTCGCCGCCGGGCGCGATGTGGAGCGCCTGGGGCGCGCCGCGCTTCGATGCCGAGCTCTTGCGCAATCGTCATGGCCCGTGCGGCCGGTGGATCATGGAATGGAAATGTGATGAGTGCCAGTTCTCTGAATCGTCGACGTATCCTCAGCCTGTGGCTGCCGCGCCTGCCTATCGACCGGATCCAGCGGTTCTTCGGCAACGTCGGACTGCATAAAAACAATGAGCCCAGCATCGTCGTCGCCAAGGACAGCAACGCGCTGGTGATCCATGCGCTGGACGAGGCCGCCGAGCGCCTCGGGCTGCATATCGGCCAGCCCTTGGCCAATGCCCGGGCGATGTGTCCGGATCTAAAGGTGTTCGATGCCGATGCCGTGGCCGATGCCAAGACGATCGGCGACATCGCCGACTGGTGCGACCGCTTCACGCCGCTGGTGGCGCTCGATCCGCCGCACGGGCTGTTCCTCGACATCACCGGCTGCGCGCATCTGTTCGGCGGCGAGGCTACGCTGTTGCAAACCCTTGTCCGTGCCCTCGATCGCCAGGGCTTTGCCGTCAGCGCGGCGATCGCCGGCACCTCGGTCTGCGCGCGCACGCTGACGCGGCAGGCATCCGGTAGCATCGTTGCCAATGGCGGGGAGGCGGCGGCAATCAGCCGGTTTCCAGTGTCCGCGCTTGGTGCGGGTGAGGCCATCAGCACCGGCCTGCGCCGCGCCGGCCTGAAAACCATCGGCGATGTCGCCTCGCGCACGCCGAGCGAAATCACGGCGCGGTTCGGTGCGCGGTTCTCCACGCTGCTTGCGCACGCGCTGGGACAGGGCGATGCGCCGATCAATCCACGAAAGCCGCTGCCCGATTACATCGTAGAGAAACGCTTTGCCGAGCCGATCGCGACCGACACCATGATCGCGATGACGCTGTCGCGCCTCGCCGACACGCTGATCGCGTCGATGGAGAAGCAGGGCAAGGGCGCGCGACGGTTAGAAGCCACATTCTTCCGTACCGACGGCGCGGTGCGCGCCATCATGGTCGAAACCGGACGTCCCGTGACGCGGAGCGCGGTCGTCGACCGGCTGTTCCGCGAGCGTCTCGATGCACTCGCCGATCCCCTCGATCCCGGCTTCGGCTTCGACATGGTGCGGCTGTCGGCAAGCCGCACCGAGATCGTGGTGCAGGAGCAGCGCGATCTCGACGCCCATGTCCACGACAATGACGAGCTTGCCGCGCTGATCGACCGCATCGCCGCGCGCATCGGCGGAAAGCGCGTCGTCGTGCACCTGCCTGAGGATACCCATATCCCTGAATGTGCGGTGCTGGCGGCGCCTGCCCAGCATCATCTCGCCGTGGCCATGCAGGCCGAATGGCCCGCGCGCACCGAGGGTGAGCCGCCGCTGCGTCCGTTGCGGTTGTTCGACAAGCCTGAGCCGATCAATGTGCCGTTCGCGACCGTGCCCGACGGGCCGCCGCATCAATTCACCTGGCGCCGCGCGCAGCATGCGGTGGTGCGGGTGGAGGGCCCCGAGCGCATCGCCATGGAATGGTGGCGGCAGGACGGCAAGCAACTGACACGGGATTATTTTCGTATCGAGGATGCCGAAGGCCTACGCTTCTGGATCTTTCGCGACGGTCTTTACGAGGGGGAGTGCTTCGACGACGACGGCAAGCCCGCTCCTCCCGGTTGGTATGTGCACGGTCTCTTCGCATGAACACGCCCGCTTATGCCGAGATCGGCATCACCACGAATTTCTCCTTCCTGCGCGGCGGCTCGGATCCGCGCGACTATGTACACCAGGCCAGCATCCTGGGCATTCCCGCGATCGGCATTGCCGATCACAACACGCTCGCCGGTGTGGTGCGTGCCTACAAGGAGCTCGACAATGACAAGGTGCTGCACAAGCCGAAGCTTCTGATCGGCACCCGCATCGTCTTCATCGACGGCACGCCGGATATCCTGGTCTATCCGTGTGACCGCGCCGCCTATGGCCGGCTGTGCCAGCTTCTCACCCGGGGCAAGCGCGGCGACGACATCACGCGGATCGCGAAGGGCGAATGCCATCTCACCTTCGCCGATCTCCTTGCGTTTTCCGAAGGCCAGCTCCTGATCCTGACGCTGCCGCATCGCTTCGATGCGGCGCAAGCGCAGGACATCCTCGCCAAGCTGAAGGCAAGTCGCGCCGAGGGCGTGTGGCTGGCGGCGAGTCTGGTCTATCGCGGCGACGATCGCCGTCGCCTCGCGCAGCTCGATGATCTCGCCGCAAAAGCAAAAGTGCCGCTGCTTGCGACCAACGAGGTGCTCTATCACCACCCCGCGCGCCGTCCCCTCCAGGACGTTCTGACCTGCATCCGGGAAAAGACCACGATCGAGGCGGTCGGCCGGAAGCTGGAAGCCAATGCCGAGCGATTTCTGAAGACGCCCAGGGAGATGGCGCGGCTGTTCCGCGATTTCCCCGAAGCTATCGCGGAGACCATGCGCTTTGCGGACAAGATCACCTTCTCGCTCGACCAGCTCAAATACCAGTATCCGGATGAGCCGGTGCCACCGGGGAAGACCGCGCAGGGGCATCTGGAGGATCTGACCTGGGCCGGTGTCGACAAATATTTCGGCGGCAAGATCGACGACAAGCTGCGCGCCACCCTGAAGAAAGAACTCGCGCTGATCGCCGATCTGAAATACGCGCATTACTTCCTCACCGTGCACGACATCGTGCATTACGCCCGCAGCCAGAACATTTTGTGCCAGGGGCGGGGATCGGCGGCGAATTCGGCGGTCTGCTACGTGCTCGGCATCACCTCGGTCGACCCGACCAAGGTCGATCTGCTGTTCGAGCGCTTCATCTCCAAGGAGCGGCTGGAGCCGCCCGACATCGACGTCGATTTCGAGCATTCGCGGCGCGAGGAGGTGATGCAATATGTCTATCGCCGTTACGGCCGCCATCGCGCTGCGATCATCGCCACCATCATTCATTATCGCCCGCGCAGCGCCATCCGCGACGTCGGCAAGGCGCTGGGCCTGACCGAGGACGTCACCGCGGCCCTTGCCGACACCGTCTGGGGAAGCTGGGGCAAGGGCCTCAACGACATGCAGGTCAGGCAGGCCGGCCTCGATCCGCAAAATTCAATGATCAACCTCGCAGTCGAGCTCGCGACCGAGCTGATCGAATTCCCCCGTCATCTGTCCCAGCATGTCGGCGGCTATGTGCTCACGCAGGACCGGCTCGACACCTATGTGCCGATCGGCAATGCCGCGATGGACGATCGCACCTTCATCGAATGGGACAAGGACGATGTCGACGCACTCAGCATGATGAAGGTCGACGTGCTCGCGCTGGGCATGCTGACCTGCATCCGCAAGTGCTTTGATCTGATCGAGCAGCACAAGGGCGAACGCTGGATGCTGGCGAGCGTCCCGCAGGATGATTCCAAAGTCTACGACATGCTGTGCGACGGGGAGTCGCTCGGCGTGTTCCAGGTCGAGAGCCGCGCCCAGATGAACATGTTGCCCCGGCTGAAGCCACGGACCTTCTACGATCTCGTCATCGAGGTCGCGATCGTGCGGCCTGGTCCGATCCAGGGCGACATGGTGCATCCTTATCTGCGGCGGCGGAACGGCTTGGAAAAAGTGAACTATCCATCGCCGTCACCGGAGCATGGCGACAAGGACGAGCTTTACAGGGTGCTGCACAAGACCCTCGGCGTGCCCTTGTTCCAGGAGCAGGCGATGCGGATCGCGATCGAGGCCGCGAAGTTCACGGCCGAGGAGGCCAACGGCCTGCGCCGTGCGATGGCAACGTTCCGCAATGTCGGCACCATCGGCAAGTTCGAAGACAAGATGATCGGCAACATGATCGCACGCGGTTATGCGCCTGATTTTGCCAGGAACTGTTTCGAACAGATCAAGGGTTTTGGCAGCTACGGTTTTCCGGAGAGCCATGCCGCAAGCTTCGCGCAGCTTGTCTATATCTCCTCATGGCTGAAGCATTATCACCCTGATGCATTCTGCTGCGGCCTCCTGAACTCGCAGCCGATGGGTTTTTACGCCCCGGCGCAGATCGTCAGCGACGCTCGCAAGAATGGCGTCGAGGTGCGCGATATCGATGTGTCCTACAGTTTTGCGCAGAACACGCTGGAAGAAGGAAGTAGCAAATATTGCGCCGTGCGCCTGGGCTTCCGCCAGATCGACGGTTTTCATTGGCTCGATGAGGATGAGGAAAGGCTGAAAAGAGGCGCGTCCCGGAATGACCGTGTGGAGAGAGCGCCCGACTGGGCCGACCGCATCGTCTCCGCGCGCAACCGCCGGCCCTTCACCTCGCTGGAAGATTTCGCCCGCGACACCGGACTGCCCAAGCGCGCGCTGATCCTGCTTGCCGATGCCGACGCGTTTCGCTCGCTCGGGCTCGATCGCCGCGAGGCGCTGTGGCAGGTGCGGCGCCTGCCCGACGATGTGCCGCTGCCGCTGTTCGAGGTGGCCACCGCACGCGAGCAGCCGGACGAGCACGCCAGGCCGTTGCCGGTGATGCCGCGCGCCGAACAGGTGGTCGCGGACTACCAGACCATTCGCCTTTCGCTCAAAGGCCATCCGATTGAATTTTTGCGGGAGATGTTTACGCGCGAGCGCATCGTCGCCTGCAAGGACATCAATCACGACAACGAGCGGCGCCGTGTCCGCTGTGCCGGCGTCGTGCTGGTACGGCAGCGGCCGGGCAGCGCCAGCGGCGTCGTGTTCATGACACTGGAGGACGAAACCGGCATCGCCAATGTCGTGGTGTGGCCGAAGATCATGGAGCAGTACCGGAAGGAGGTGATGGGCGCACGCCTCATCCTGGTCGAGGGCTACATCCAGAGCAGTCCCGAAAAGGTGACGCATCTGATCGCCCAGCGGATGATCGACCGTTCGCACGATCTGGTCGGCCTTGCCAACGACGCCCTCGGCCGCAAGCATCCGGTGCCGGCAGGCGCCACCGTGGTCGAACCGCTCAACGACGACCCCCGCGCCCACACGGATGCGCCCGCGCAAAAAATCCGTCATCCCCGCAATGTCCGCATCCTGCCGCCGTCGCGGGATTTTCATTGAGGGTGGGGGCCGCGCCCCTCTCGCCCCGTCATTGCGAGCGCAGCGAAGCAATCCAGACTGTCACCGCGGAGAAATACTGGATTTGCTTCGCTACGCTCGCAATGACGAGTTTGTTCTAAAAATTCACCCGGTTCGAGATCGCGCCGTCCACCACCAGATTGGAGCCCGTGGTGAACCCCGACACCGGGCTCGCCAGAAACACCGCTGCGCTCGCGATCTCCTGCGGCGTCGCCATGCGGCCGGTGGGGTTACGCTTCATCGCATCATTGTAGCGCTCGGGCATGTTATGCTCGATCGTATTCCAGACGCCGCCCTTGAAATAGACCGTGCCTGGCGAGACCACGTTGACGCGGATCTTCTTCTTCGCGTACTGCCGTGCCAGCCCCTTGGCCATGTGGATCAACGCAGCCTTGATCGGGCCGTAGGAACTCGCCGTGTCCGCTTGCGCCGCGGAGATCGATGAGATGATCACGAAGGCGGCGTCGCCACCCTTGTCGCCACTAGCCTCGAGGAACGGCCGCGCGGCGTCGAACGCGTGCACGGCGCCGAGCAGGTCGAGTCGAAAATTCTGCTCCCACGACGCGGCATCATGGCCTTGTGCCATTGCGCCCGCGTTAGAGAACAGCATGTCGATGCCGCCAAGCTCCTTTGCAGCATTCTCGATCCAGGATTTCAGTGCCGCGCCGTCCGTGACATCCACCGGACCGCCGGTCGCGCGGATCCCGCTGGCCTTCAACTCCGTAACCGTGGCGGCAACCTGGTCCGCGTTGCGTGCACACACCGCGACATTGCTGCCTTCGCCGGCCAGCGTCGCCGCAATCGCCCGCCCGATGCCGCGCGTCCCGCCAAGTACGATGGCGTTCTTGCCTTTGAGACCGAGATCCATTGGTTGGTTTTCCTTTTTTGTTGGTCGCAGCTAGTGTAGCTGTTTCGAGAGATGCCCAAAAGCCTCCACATCGTCATTGCGAGGAGCTCTTGCGACGAAGCAATCCAGACTGCCACCGCGGAAAGACTCTGGATTGCTTCGCTTCGCTCGCAATGACCGTGTGGAAACAGCGGCCCTCACTCCGGTGCCGCCCCCACCGGCGGGCCGCCGGGCGGGCGGTGCAGGAATGTCAGTGAGACGTAGGCGCCGGCCCAGGAGCCGATCGCCGCGAAAGCCACATAGAAAGCGTTTTCGGTGTAGCTGATCACCGCATAGGAGGAGAGCATGTACCAGACCGCGCTCCAGTTCGCCGCGGGCACGCGCTTGCGCGCGATCACGGCCGAGGTGAACATGACATAGACCGCGTCGGTGGCCGCCGTTGCGATGAACACGGCGCCTGCGGTGAGAGGATCGATGGCGGCCATTGCATGTCCTTGTGTGCTAATGCGATGGTCGCAAACTAAAGGGAGAGAAGGGTCATGCAAAGCCCCACCGAGATTCTCAGCAACATCTGGACCTCCGCTGGCGGTGACGCCGCCGCGCTCGCGCGCGTCCGGCTGACGGGCGAGGAGCCGCAGATCCCGTCCTCATTTCGCGTCGCAATTGCCGGCCAGACAACGATCGCCGCCGCCGGCCTTGCCGCCGCCGAAATCTGGAGATTGCGCAGCGGCGAAGCGCAGGACGTCAGCGTCGACCTGCGCCATGCCGTCGCCGAATGCCGCTCCGAGCGCTACTTGCGCGTCGACGACAAGCCGCCGCCGCCCGCTTGGGACGCCATCGCCGGCGTCTACAGAACCGGCGACAACCGCTTCGTCCGCTGCCACACCAATTTCCCGCATCATCGCGACGCCGTCTGCAAGGTGCTCGGCTGCGAACCCGAGCGCGAGAAGGTGCAGGCCGCATTGATGCAATGGAAGAGCGAGGATTTCGAGACTGCGACCTACGCCGCGGGCGGCGTCGTTGCCCTGATGCGTTCGTACGACGAATGGTCGGCGCTGCCGCAGGCCCGCGCGCTCGCCGAATTGCCGCTGGTCTCGATCGAGAAGATCGGCGAGGCCCCGCCGAAGCCATGGCCGCAACGATTGCCAAAAGGCGATCGCCCGCTCGCAGGCCTGCGCGTGCTCGATCTCTCTCGCGTCATCGCGGGGCCCGTCGCCGGCCGCACGCTCGCCGCGCATGGCGCGGATGTGCTGCTCGTGTCAGGCCCCGAACTGCCGGCCATTCCGTGGCTGACCATCGACACCGGGCGCGGCAAGCTCACCACCTTCATCGAGCTGAAAAGCGAGGCCGGGCGTGCGCAGTTGCGCGAGCTCTTGAGAGACGCCGATATCTTCTCGCAAGGCTATCGCCCGCGCGCGCTTGCCGCTCTCGGCTTCACGCCGGAGGACGCAGCGACAATCAACCCCGGCATCGTCTACCTAACGCTGTCAGCCTATGGCCATGCCGGTCCCTGGGCTGAACGGCGCGGCTTCGATTCGCTGGTGCAGACCACGACCGGGTTCAACCATGCCGAAGGACAGGCTGCCGGCATCGATGGACCGAAGGAATTGCCGGCGCAGATGCTCGACCACGCCACCGGCTATCTGATGGCGTTCGGCGCGATGATGGCCAAGGCCCGCCAGGCCCGCGAAGGCGGCAGCTGGCACGTGCGCGTGTCGCTGGCGCAGACCGGGCGCTGGCTGTGGAATCTCGGACGGCTCGAAAAGGGCCTGAATACCCCGGATATTACGGGCGAGGCCGTACACGCTGCATTCATCGAGAGCATGCCATCTGGCTTTGGCACGTTGAAGGCGGTGCGCCATTCGGCGCTGCTGTCGAAGACGCCTGCGCAATGGAGCCGTCCGGCGATGCCGCTCGGCAGTCATCCGGCAGAGTGGCCGGTGACAAACTGACGTGAAGCTGACGTGTCGCAAATTTTTAACGCAAACCGAAAGGCGGCCGGCGTTTTTTAGGTTGTTTGAAATCACAATTCGGCACTATTAGCGCGACCGATGACGCTGGCATCCGCTGGTATCATCGCAGACATGACCGGGCCCCATGGTAGTTGAAAATACCAAGCGTTTGCAGGTGCTTACAAAACAACGGGTAATTACATCCGTAGTTTTACTAGCTCTTGCCGGTGCCGGGGCCTACGGCTTCCTCTATGCGGGAGCCAAGGAGAAGAGCCACTCCGAGATCTCCAGCCAATCGCGCAGAAATGCGCAGAACTTCACGCCGACGCCGTCCGAATGGGCGACGCTGACGATCGAGCCGGTCAAGGCCAAGACCTTCCGCGCCGAGTATGTCACCGAGGGCAAGGTCGCAGTCGACGAGGACCGTTCGACGCCGGTGTTTTCACCCTATGCAGGCCGGGTGACCAAGCTGCTCGCCAAGCCAGGCGAGGTGCTGAAGCAAGGCCAACCGCTGTTCACGATCGAGGCCGCCGACACCGTGCAGGCCCAGAACGATTTCATTGCGGCGATGAGCTCGCAGAACAAGGCCAAGTCGGCGATCGATCTTGCCGATATCCAGTTCAAGCGCGCCAAGGACCTCTACGAGGGCCATGCCATCCCACTGAAGGACTATCAGCAGGCGGAAGCGACCCAGGTTCAAGCGCTGAACGACATGCGCTCCTCGGCGACAGCGCTGGAAGCCGCGCGCAACAAGCTGCGGATCCTCGGCTTCACCGACGAGACCATCAAGGCGTTCCAGGACAAGGGCGTCATCAATCCGGAAGTCACGATCTATTCGCCAATCGCAGGCACGGTCGTGCAGCGTAAAATTGGCCCCGGCCAGTACGTCAATTCGGGCGCCAGCGATCCGGTCTTCGTCGTCGGCGACCTCTCCACGGTCTGGCTCACCGCCTTCGTGCGCGAGAGCGATGCGGCTGCCGTGTGCATCGGGCAGGACATCACCGTCAACGTGATGGCGCTCCCGGGCCGTCCCTTGACCGCCAAGGTCAACTACGTCGCCGCCGCGATCGATCCGAACACCCGTCGCCTGCTGGTCCGCGCCACCATCGACAACAAGGACGGTCTGCTGAAGCCGGAGATGTTCGCCAACGTAACGATCTATTCGTCCGGCGACCGCGCCGCGCCGGCGGTACCGAAGCAGGCCTTGATCTACGAAGCCGACAAGGTCCGGCTCTGGGTGGCACGCGAGGACAAGTCGGTCGAGCTGCGGGAGATCAAGATCGGTCTCATCAATGGCAATCTCGTCGAGGTCACCAGCAATCTGAAGCCCGGCGAGCAGGTGGTCACCAAAGGCAGCCTGTTCATCGACCGCGCGGCGTCCGGCAGCTGATCGACGGGCCGGGAAAAAAAGACAAGCTGAAGACCTGAATGGATCGCCTCGTCGCCCTTGCCGTCAACCGGCGCTTCCTGATGGTCGGGATGTTCGTCGCCGTGCTCATCGGCGGCCTGATTGCGTTCAACCAGCTCAACATCGAGGCTTATCCGGATCCGACCCCGCCGATGGTCGACATCGTGACGCAGAGCCCGGGCCTGTCGGCGGAGGAGATCGAGCGCTACATCACGATTCCGATCGAGACCCAGGTCGCGGGTCTGAAGAACGTGACGACCATTCGCACCATCTCGCTCTACGGCCTCTCCGACGTCAAACTGCAGTTCTCGTTCGCTTACACCTATGACGAGGCATTGCAGCAGGTGTTGAACCGCCTGGCGCAGCTCGCGCCGCTGCCCGGCAATGTGCAGCCGCAGATCTCGCCGCTCAGTCCAATTGGCGAAATCTTCCGCTACCGTCTCGTCGGCCCGCCGAACTACAGCGTGCTCGACCTCAAGACCATCCAGGACTGGATCCTCCAGCGGCGCTTCCGTGCCGTGCCCGGCGTGATCGACGTCACCGGATGGGGCGGCAAGAGCAAGACCTACGAGCTCCAGGTCGACTTCAACAAGCTGGTCGCCAACGGCCTGACGCTGCCGCAATTGCTCCAGGCGGTCGGCAATTCCAACGTCAATGTCGGCGGCAACACCGTCAATATCGGTCAGCAATCGGCCGTGGTGCGCGGCGTCGGCCTGATCCGCTCGATCGACGACCTCGCCAACACCATGGTCTCGCAGACCAACGGCAATCCGGTGCTGGTCAAGGACGTCGCCACCGTCACCGTCGGCCAGAAGCCCCGTCTCGGCATCGCCGGCCTCGATGAGTCCGACGACATCGTGCAAGGCATCGTCCTGATGCGCCGCGGCGAGCAGAGCTCGCCAACCATCAAGCGCGTCCACCAACTCGTTCAAACCATCAACGACTCCAGCATCCTGCCGCCCGGCGTGCGCATCGAGCGCATCTATGACCGCGGCGACCTGATCGACCTCACGACCCACACTGTGCTCCACAACATGGTGATCGGAATTCTGCTGATCGTGTTGCTGCAGTGGATATTCCTCGGCGATCTCCGCAGTGCGCTGATCGTCGGCGCCACCATTCCGTTCGCGCTGTTCTTCGCGGTGATCATCCTGGTGCTACGGGGGGAATCGGCGAACCTGTTGTCGGTCGGCGCGATCGATTTCGGCCTGATCGTCGATGCCACCGTCATCATGGTGGAGGCGATCTTCCGGCGCCTGACGCAGACGACGCCGATGTCGGAATCCGAGCAGATGTCGTCCGAGACGCTGTTCGGCATGAAAAGCCACGCCATTCTCAGCGCGGCGGCCGATGTCTCTCGTTCGATCTTCTTCGCCGCGGCCATCATCATCGCGGCCTTCCTGCCGCTGTTCACGCTCTCCGGCGTCGAGGGCAACATCTTCGGACCGATGGCCCGGACCTATGCCTACGCGCTGGCCGGCGGTCTGCTTGCGACGTTCACCGTCACTCCTGCGCTGTCGGCGATCATTCTGCCGGCGCATGTTCATGAGACCGAGACCAGGGTGATGCTGATCCTGCATCGGATCTACATGCCGGTGCTGCATTGGGCGGTCGCCAACCGCGGCATCATGCTCGGTGGCGCGTTCGGCCTCGTACTGATGACGGTTGCGCTCAGCCGCTTGCTTGGCCTCGAATTCCTGCCGAAGCTGGAGGAGGGCAATCTCTGGATCCGCGCCACGCTGCCGCCGACCATCTCGCTTCAGGAAGGCAACTCCTACGTCAACGAAATGCGCAAGGTGATCCGCGCGCGGCCTGAAGTGGAATCCGTGGTGTCGCAGCACGGCCGCCCCGATGACGGCACCGACGCCGCCGGCTTCTTCAACGCCGAGTTCTTCGCGCCCCTCAAGCCCGCCAGCCAATGGCCCGGCACCCGCGACAAGGAAGAGTTGACCGCGCAACTGCTCAAGCAGCTTGACGATCGCTTCCCCGGCGTCGAGTTCAACTTCTCGCAATATCTCCAGGACAATGTCTCCGAAGCCGTTTCCGGCGTGAAGGGCGAGAACTCGATCAAGCTGTTCGGCAGCGATCTCCAGGCGCTGACCGACACCGCCAACAAGATCAAGTCGGTGCTATCAACCGTGCAGGGCGTCACCGACCTTGCCGTGTTCACCTCACTGGGGCAGCCGACCATCCAGATCGATATCAACCGTGCCAAGGCCGCGCGCTATGGCCTCGCGCCGGGCGACATCAACGCCACCATCAAGGTCGCGATCGGCGGCGACACCGCCGGTGACATCTACGAGGCAGGAAGCGACCGCCACTTCCCGATCATCGTTCGTCTTGCGCCGGAATTCCGCAGGAGCGCCGAGGCGATCCAGAATTTGCGGATCGGTGCGCCCGGACCGAACGGCACCGTCACGCAGATCCCCCTGAGCGAGGTCGCCACCATCAGCCTCGTCTCGGGTGCGGCCTACATTTATCGCGAGCAGCAGGAGCGCTATCTGCCGATCAAGTTCTCGGTACGTGAACGCGACCTCGGCAGCGCCATCCGCGAGGCGCAGCAGAAGATCGCCGCTCAGGTGCAACTGCCGCCCGGCGCGCACATGGACTGGGTCGGCGAATTCGGCAATCTCCAGGACGCGATCCGGCGATTGTCGATCGTGGTGCCGATCTCGCTGGCGCTGATCGGCGTCCTGCTCTGGTTCAATTTCGGCTCGATGACCGACACGCTGCTCGCCATGAGCGTGATTCCGATGGCCATCTTCGGCGGCGTGCTCGGTCTCTTGATCACAGGTACCGCCTTCAGTGTCTCGGCGGCGATCGGCTTCATCGCGCTGTTCGGCATCGCCGTGATGGACGGCATCATCATCCTGTCGCAGTTCAACCAACTCATCGAAGAGGGCATGGACCGCATGACCGCGGTGATACGCACCGGCGAATTGCAGCTTCGGCCGGTGCTGATGACCTGCGTCGTCGCCGGCATCGGCCTGTTGCCGGCCGCGCTGTCGGAAGGCATCGGCTCGCAGGTGCAGAAGCCGCTTGCGGTCGTCGTGGTGACAGGCATGATGCTCGCCCCTATCGTGATCCTGGTGACGCTGCCGGTGTTGATCTCCTTCTTCTCCCGCCGCGCACGCTGACGCCGCCAATCACAGCATCCGCTGCGCGATCCGCACCAGCATCATGGTGCCGAGGCCCAGCAGCATCAAGCTGGCCAACCGACTGCTCATCGACAGCATGCGCGGCGTCAGCCGTGACCGCGCCATTGCCACGATCGTGCTGAGCACGGTCCACCAGATCGCGGAACCGACGAAGACACCGGCGATCAGCGGGGCTGCCGCGGTCTGCATTGAAAAGGCGTGCAGCGCAGCCAGAAACAGGATGACGGTCAGCGGATTGGTGAACCCAAGCGCGATGGCGCTGAGATGGGCCCGCGCCAGATGCACGTTGTCGACGACGTCGGTCGTCTGGAGCGCGACCGAGCCGCGATGGGTCCGGATCGCGAACCACAGCAGCGTGAGCGCCGAGACGGTGCCGAAGCCGGCGGCATTGGCCTCGACCCGGGGCTGTGCCAGCGAGCCCAGTCCTAAAACCGCGAGAGCGCTGTAGGTGAGATGCACGGTCGCGGCGCCGAAGCCGGTTGCGAGGCCCGTGGCCATGCCGGATGCCAATGTGCGCTGTATGCACAGCATGCCCATCGGTCCGATGGGGGCGGCCACGGTGAAACCAATTCCAATGCCGGAAAAAAGCGCGGCAAGATAATGCGATAAAGGCATGCACCCGCACGAACAAATGAAATCTGTGCGTGTGCGTAGCCCCGAAAAAGAATCGCCGCCTCAACCAGAAGGGTGAGAAACGGACGAGAGCACAAACACGTTCGTGTGAGTCCAACGAGTTTGTGCCTTCGCGACAACAGTTCCACGCCTCATTGTGGAACCGTGTCGCGGTCGTTGAACCGAATTGCGCTTGGCGCGACTCAGAACCCGTAGAGTTGCGCCGGGTTGTCGACCAGGATCTTCTTGCGCACATCTGCATCCGGCGCCCACACCGGAAGCTGGTTGAGCAGGCGGCCGTCGTCGATCTGGTAGAGCGGCGCGATGTCGGTGGCTTTGCGTCCCTCGACACGGCTCGAATCCGGATGCGGCCAGTCCGTGCCCCAGACGATGCGGTCCGCATTCGCCGCGATCAGTGCGCGGGCATAGGGCACCATGTCCTGATAATCGGGCGCGAGCTTCGAGGAGCGATAGGCGCCGGAAATCTTGACATAGGCCTTGCCGGATTTCACCAGCGCGACCAGGTCGGAAAATCCCGGCTGCTCCAGCCCAAGCGAGGCCTCAAGGCCGCCGAAATGGTCGAATACAACGGGTACTGGCGCCGTCTCGACGAGGTCCTTGATCGCCGAGATCATGGGAAGCGTCGTGTAGAGCTGCACGTGCCAACCGCGCGCCTTCATGCGCTCGACTGCGGCGGTGAAGCGCGGCCGGCCGACATTGGGGTCGTTGACGCCGCCGGTCGCGAGATTGAGGCGGACACCGCGAAAGCCGTCTGCCTGCATCGTGTCAAGCTGGGCCTCGGTCGTTTTGTCGTCGATCACGGCCACCCCGCGCGCGGCCGCGCCACGCGCTTTCATGCCGAACAGCGTCGACGAGTTGTCGGTGCCGTAGACGCTCGGCGTCACGATCACCACGCGCTCGATATGCAGCGCCTTGTGCAGCGCGGCCATCTCCTCCGGCGAAGCCGGTTCCGGCGTGTAGACGCGGCCCGCGAAGAACGGAAATTTTTCGACATCGCCATGGATGTGGGTGTGACAGTCGCAGGCATGGGCCGGGACGTCGAAATTGACCGGAGTGGCGGGCTGCGCGGCACGTGCGTGGGCTTTGTTCGACATGGCAACTCCGGCGGCAAGGGAGGCAAGCAGGACGCTGCGTCGGCTGAGCATGGTTTCTCTCCCTGTATTATTATTTGGCAGTGGCATCGTGACAGTATCACATCAGCCCGGCAGCCGCTGCGCTTCGCTGCATAGCTGCTCGACGAGGTCCGCAAGCAGGCGTGAGCCGTCGACGCGCACGACCGGGCAGGGCAGCTTCGCGAGCCACGCCTCATCTCTTGCGAGACTGCGACCCTCGCGATCGCCGGCTTCGTAGTGCGAGGCCCAGTCGACGAACGACTCCGCCTCCTCATGACGCCAGCCGCCCTGTGCGACGGCATCCGCTCCGAAATGCGTAGCCTCGCGGTCACGCAGGCGCTGCAAGCGAAGCTCGCGCGGCGTCGTCACAAAGACGACGAGATCGAAGAATGGGATGAACTCGTCGCCCCAGCCGGTGACCGTTCCGCTCAGCACCCAATCGAGCCGCGGCAGAAACATCTCGCGCATCAGGCGCAGACGCTCGGCAGCGGGGCGCGTGGTCTGGTAGGGCGGCGCCGTCGGCAGCCAGAAATAATCATCGCTGTCGTGATGCGGCAGCGCAAGCCGGCTCGCGAGCGCGCGGCCGATCGTCGTCACGCCGGAGCCGGAGGCTCCCATCAGATGGATGCGGCGGCTTTTCATCGGCACCAAGCCAGACGATTGAAACTACTGCCCCGATGGCGTGCGCAGGCCGTGCCAGGCGTCGCGGACCTGCTGGTAGTGCACCTCGGGCAGATAGTCCGGCGTGTTCAGGCTCAAGGTCTTGACGTCGAGATGGCCGACGGCGCTGAGCAGCGTGTAGGAAGCGATCACGCGGTCGCGATTGGCGCCGATCAGGCGGGCCTTGGCCTGGATCAGATCGGCCTGCGAGTTCAGCACATCCACCGTCGTGCGCTGTCCGCCGGCGGCCTCGCGCTGCACGCCCTGGAGCGCGACGGTCGCCGCCTTCACTTCGGACTCCGAAGCCGAGACCGCGATCTTGGCGCCTTCATTGGCAACCCAGGCGCTGACCGCCGCCGTGCGCGCCTGGTTGCGCACCTGATCGAGCACGAGCCGGCTCTGCGCCCTGATTTCCTTGGCCTGCCGGGTCTGTGCGGCGGCCTGGCCGCCGTCGTAGATCGGCACGGTGACATTGGCGACGATCGAGGCCTGATCTTCGGCGGAGGTGCCGAGCGTCGGGTCGTTGTTGCGGCTCTTGCTGGCGCTGCCCTGGACGCTGGCGCTCGGCAGCAGCGCGCCTTCGGCGACGCGGATGTTGGTGGAGGCGACATCGACGTCGAAGCCCGCCGCCATCACCGCTGGGTGCTGGCGGATCGCCATCGTCAGCGCGTCTTCGCGGCTCTTCGGCAGATAGCGGTCGACGACTTCGGCGGCCCGAAGCTGCGACGGCGCATTGCCGATCACCTGCGCGTAGATCGCCTGGCTCACCGCCAGCGCGACTTCCGCGGCGTTGAGATCGGAAAGCCCGCGGTTGAGCCGCGCCTCGGCCTGGGCGCTGTCGGTCGGCGTGACGTCGCCGGCGTTGAGGCGCCGCTGGGTGACCGAGAGCGTTTCGCGCAGGAAGGCGACGTTGGAGCGCTGCGCCTCGACCAGCGACTGGTTGGCGAGGACATTGGTGTAGGCGGTGACCGCGTCGAGCAGCACACCCTGGCCGACGTTGCGCAGCGCCTCGCGGCCAGACTGCACCTGGAGTTCGGCGGCGCGCACGTTGTTGGCGGTGCGGAAACCGTTGAACAGGGTCTGCGACACGGTGACGCCGATGATCCATGGCTTCAGATTGGCGGTCTGGATGGTGTTGTCGGGCAGCAGGTTGCGCACCGACTGCAACCCGGCGCTGAGGCTTGCCACGATCTGTGGCCGGTAGCCGGCGAGCGCCTGCGGCACGTTCTCGTCGGTGGCGCGCTGCCGCGCACGCTCGGCATTGAGTTGCGGATTGGTCTGGTAGGCCTTGGCGAGCGCCTCCGGCAGCGCTTCCGCCCGTGCGGCCGAGGGCAGGGCGCAACACAGCGCCAGCGTGGTCCATGTCGCGAGCACAGGAGCCACGCCCGATCGATGCCGCGTCATCACGCGACCAGCTCTGGCGGCACGCCCAATCATGTAATCCCGCAAATCCCGGCTGTCCGCCCCCGCCGACGGCGGCTCTCTTAGCTGTTTAACCAGCCGAGGTCCCGCAGGCAAACTGCCGCGGGGGAAACCCCCATGTATTCCGTGCTTGTTGCAGGCACGTCACAGGGATTCTGCGGGAAAGCGGCAGAGCCTTACACCAGGCTGACCGCTCGCCTGCCTTTACCTGTTCTTGTTCACCGGCTTCCGCTTCTCGATGAACGCCGCCATGCCCTCGGAGCGGTCCTCCAGTGCGAAGGTCGAGTGGAACAGGTTGCGCTCGACGCTCATGCCCTCGGCGAGCGTGGTCTCGAAGGCGCGGTTGACCGCTTCCTTGGCCATCGCGACCGCGGGCCGCGACATCGCGGCGATCTTCTCGGCCGCGGCCATCACCTCGTCCATCAGCTTGTCGGCGGGAACGATGCGGCTGACCAGGCCGCTGCGCTCGGCTTCGGCCGCATCCATCATGCGGCCGGTGAGGCAAAGGTCCATCGCCTTGGACTTGCCGATCGCACGGGTCAGGCGCTGGGTGCCGCCGATGCCGGGGATGGTGCCGAGCGTGATTTCGGGTTGACCAAATTTGGCGGTGTCGGCGGCGATGATGAAGTCGCACATCATCGCGAGCTCGCAGCCGCCGCCGAGCGCATAGCCTGCGACCGCGGCGATCGTCGGCTTGCGGCAGCGCGCGACCCGATCGCCGCCGATCGCGGCAAAATCCTCCGAGAACATGTCGATGAAGCCTTTCGGCTGCATCTCCTTGATGTCGGCGCCGGCAGCAAACGCCTTCTCGCTGCCGGTCACGACGATGCAGCCGATGGCGTTATCGGCTTCGAGATCGTCGACGGCCGCGGCGATCTCGCGGAAGACGCCGAAGGAGAGTGCGTTGAGCAGCTTCGGCCGGTTCAGCTTGATGATGCCGACCGCGCCTTTGCTTTCGACGATGATGTGTTCGAACGTGCTCATGCTCCACCCACGCTTTGGTTGAGCGGGCAATGTGCCCGCTCGCGCGGTGGGCTTCAAGAGGCCGCAAAGCCATCGGCGCGAGGACGGCCGGAACACGCGGCCAGATGCGCGTTCCGGACCAGGTCCCGCGGGCCGGCGATCAGGCCAAAATCACGCCATGAACATACGCGCGGCGGAGGCCAGCGTCAGCAGCGTGCCGACGCCGATGAAGATTTTTCCGATCAGGGAGCTCTGGTCCCAGGCCGAGCTCTGCTGGCTGCTTGCCATCACCGGCGCCGGACGCGGCTGCGCGTCGATCACCGCCCTCTGCGCCGGCGTGTTGTCCTGTTGCAGGGCGCGGTCGATGTCGTTGAGCTGATCGGGTGCGACGACCTGGCTCTCGGCGTTCGGGGCGGCGGTATTATCGGCCGCGGCCTGGACGTTGTCGTTGGCCCGGCCCGTCATTGCGGAAGCGGCAGCCGCGGTCGGCGTATCGGCGGCGGCGAGTTGCGCGTTGGCGTTGGCGATTTCCGGCGGCATCTGGCTCGAGGTCGGCGCGTCACGATTGTCGGCCTTCGTCTCATCGGCCGTTGCCGCGGCGTCCTTCTTGTCGGCCTTGTCGTCGGATTTTTCTGCCGTCTTGGTGTTGTCGCGGTGACGCGACGTGTGATGCCGCTGCTTGGTCGGCTTGACCGTGTCGGCCTGTTTGCCCGCGCTGTCCGACTTGCTGCTTGCGGCTGAATTCGGCGCCGCCTGTGCAACGCCCCCGAACAGCAAGAAAAGCCCGGCCAGGAGAATCAGGGCCGCGCGCCCGCTGGCTTTCATCATGTTGACGATCTCCCCAAATTCCGCCCGTCCCGGGACTGAACAGAGACCCTGGGGCGTGACCACAGCGGGGCAGAAAATGGGAATCTTCGGGCCACACCGGGCAAAAGCGCGGCAAAACCGCTGCCTTCGCAGCCGGCCGCGGGGTGCGGACTGGACCGATCGGTGTTATGAGCCGTCGCAGATCCTGACGGCCGCATCGGTCGCGTGGCCAAGCAAGATCACGAATTCGTGATCTGGCTGATGCCAGCGTAACAAACTGAAAGAGCGGCCGAATTGCATGGTGAGGGGCGCGCGTGCGCGGACGTGAGGACGAGTGGACCGGCCTGATGCGGTCGGCCATGGCAGGCGATGACGCGGCGTATCAGCGCCTGTTGAAGGCGGTCACGCCTGTGCTGCGCGCTGCCGCGAGGCGCGGCCTGGCTCGGGCCGGGCAGCCTCCCGACCAGGCCGAGGATATCGTGCAGGAGATTTTGTTGGCGGTGCATCTGAAGCGGCACACTTGGGACAGCGAAGCCCCCTTCGCCCCGTGGCTGTTTGCGATCGGCCGCAACAAGCTGATCGACATGCTGCGGCGACGGGGCAGGCGGATCTTCGTCAACATCGACGATTTCGCCGAGACCCTGCCGGGCGAGGCGCCGCAGGAGACGGTCTCGGCCGGCGAAGTCGCCAGCCAGCTCAATACGCTGCCGCAGCGCCAGCGCGACGTGTTGCAGTCGATCGCGGTCGACAGCACGTCGATCAAGGACACGGCGGTGAAATATTCGATGAGCGAGGGCGCGGTGCGGGTCGCGCTACATCGCGGACTTGCCGCGCTGACTGCCAAACTGCGGGACCAGTAGTCATGGACACCGATCAACTCATTCGCTCGCTCGCGGCCGACAACGCCCATCGTCCGCCGCGCGTCGGCGCGGTGCTGACCATGGCGCTGCTGGTCGCTGCGCCGCTGTCGATCCTGATCTTCGCCACCTTTCTCGGTGTGCGTCACGACGTGATGAGCGCGATGCACAACCCGTTCTTCGACATGAAGTTCGCGGTCACGCTGTCGCTCGCGATCCCGGCGATCATCGTCAGCCTGCATCTGTCGCGTCCCGAGGCCTTGCTGCGTGGCTGGGGCTGGCTACTGCTGCTGCCGGTCGGGCTGCTCGCGGTGGCGATCGGCAGCGAGGCGATGATGGCGCCGGCCATGCCGATGACGATGCGACTGGTGGGCAAGAATTCCAGGGTATGCCTGTTCGCAATCCCTGCGATGTCGCTGCCGCTGCTTGCTGGGGCCCTGTTCGGCCTGCGTCACGGCGCGCCGTCCCATCCGGCGCTCGCCGGGGCTCTCGCCGGCCTGGTGTCGGCCGGGCTCGCCGCGACGCTGTACGCTTCACACTGCACCGACGACTCGCCGCTGTTCGTCGCGACCTGGTACACGCTCGCCACCGCGTTGGTGGCGGCAATTGGCGCGCTCGTGGGGGCGAGGGTCCTACGCTACTAGCTCGCCGGCTTCACGCCGCCGGCGTCGCGCCCTGCTGCATGCGGTGGAAGCGCAGCACCTGCTGCGCGGTCGAGCTGCGCAGCGCCTCGTAAGCGTCGCGTAGCGTCAGCATGTCGGTCTGCGAGCCGCCTGAGAGCTTCTCGCGCAGGGCAATGATGGCGCGGACGCTCGACCATTGCATGGCCGCGACCTTGGCGAGGATCATCACGCCCTCGATCCGGCTTTCGATCATCATGGTCTCGGCGGTCTCGACTGCGACGCCCGCAAGCGCCGCGAGCCCCGCATTGGTCTCGTCGAACTTGCCCTGCTCCGCGAAGGTGGCGACCTGGAGCTCGGTGAGGCGGCCGTCCTCATGCAGCGACTTCACCAGCGCGCGCGCCCTCTCGGTCTGCCTGGTCATGCTGGCGGCGCGGATTCGCTGGGCCGCTTCCTGGACCACGCTGGACACGTCGTCCGCGAACTCGGGGTGCGCGGCCTCCAGCTTCCTGCGCACGGCCAAGGAGGCCTTTGCGACCAGCTTCAAATAATGATGGCGGGGCAAGTCGGGCCGCAGGCCGATGCAACTGGCGAGGTCGTCGTCACGCTCGGCGCGGGTCACGAGGTCGGCGAGACTTCCCTCCGACAGTTGCGCACCCGGATTGCTGACGGTCGATTGCACCACGTCCTCGTCGCCGCGGGTCACCAGCACGTCGGTCAGCGCTTCCGACAGCACCCGCCGTAGCGAGATCGCCTTGAGATGGGCTTGACCCCTGGTGCGCGCGATCTCGATCAGGATCTCCTCGTCCAGCCGTTCGGATTTCGACAGCACCGGGCCGGAAACCTCAATCACCTCGTCGAGCGCGAGCGTGCGGATGATCTTCGGCGGCGCAGCCGCGATCGGTGCGAGGCGGTCGGCGAGCAGCGCCTTGGCGGACGTCTCGATCTGCTCGATCAGGCATTGGAACACGTCATCGAACACACGAACGTGGTCGTCGGAATAGTCCGAGGCGTTGCCCACGAAGAGATCTGTGACGCGGCGCAGCGTCTCGACCCGGTGCGCGACGGTGCCGTGCGAGAGCGCGGTTTGCAATTCCTCGAGCAGATTCTCGGATGATTTGGCGGATTTAGATCTCATTGCCCTGTCCTGGCGCGTTCGGCCCGGCAGCGGCTTCGGTCGCGCCGGGAGAAAATGGATTGATCAGCTGGTTGCAATGCGGTTGCGCCCCTGTGCCTTGGCGGAATAGAGCGCGCTATCGGCGCGCACGAGAAACGTGTCGGCGGTATCGTTGTCGCGCAGCGTCACGACGCCCGCGGAAATGGTCACGCGCATGCCCGGGGAGAATGCGCTCCAGTCCAGATCGGCGACGATGCCGCGCAGCCGATCGAGCGTGCGCGATGCCGCATCGCCGTCCGTCCCCGGCAGCAGCAGCAAGAATTCCTCGCCGCCGTAGCGGCCGAAGCAGTCGGCCGGGCGGATGTTGGCGAAAATGGTGATTGCGAAGGTGCGCAGCACCTCGTCGCCGACGGGATGGCCATGGGCGTCGTTGATGCGCTTGAACCAGTCGAGATCGATGAGTGCGATCGCGCAAGGGGTCGATGTCTGCCGCGATTTTTCGATCTCGGCGTCGAGAAGCCGCATGATGCAGCGGCGGTTGTAGGAGCCGGTGAGTTCGTCGAGCTCCGCCAGCTCCTCGATGCGCTGATAGGCGGCCTTCAGCTCGATGCTGCGCCGGTACAGGATCTTGCGCAGCGTGGCGCCGAACAGGCCGAGGAAGGCGCACTGGCCAATCACCAGCACGAAGCACAGCATCGAGGCGGCCCGTTGCAGCTGGGTCGTAACCGGCAGTCCGATTGGCAAGTCCGAGGCGAGGAAGACCAAGGCGAGCCCGCAAGTGGCGAGGCCCCAGGTGAGCATCGCCTGGCTCGATGTCATACGAAGCGTGCCGAAGGCGAAGATCAGAAACAGCACGGCAAGGAACGCAACTCCGACTGTCGGCACCGCGAGCAGGAACAGCAGCTGCAGCGACATATGCGCCGAGATCTGGAAGACGGTGAGGTAATGATCCTCGAACCGGTCGCCGAAGCCCGCTTCCGACAGCACGGTGAAGGTTCCGATGGTCAGAAGGCCGCCGAGCCAGAACAGTGACGGAACGCCCATGGAGATGACGCCGTCATAGGCGTAGAGCAGCAGGACGGAGGCGCCGAGCGAGTAGCTCGCCACCTGGCCGACATACATCTGGCGCCGCTGCCGGATCCGGCGCGCCAGGACCTCGGGTGCCGCAGCCGCGGTCGTCAGGGCGAGATCCGCGGCCTCAGCGGCATTCCTCTCGGGAAAGGACGTCGCAGCCGTGCTCATGGTCCCGCCCAATGGTGGATGTCAGCCCAAAAATCTACGTGGCAAGCCTTTAGGTTTGGTATCCTTCGAAACCGAATCCACGCTGTGCAGCGCAGGAGCGGGGACGTCGAGCGGCCCCGAGGAATTTGCCGGCCGTGAGGCGTCGTGTGCGACGCGGTCGAGCCAAAGCAGGGCTTCGGAAGACATATGTCGTGCTAGGCTGCTAAGGTTCCATGCACGTCGGCTTCTCTATGCTGGACGGCATTGCTCAGGAAAGTGCTTCATTACTATGTTACCGTTCTTGAGCGCGGCGCCCAGCCGCGGGTGGCAAAAGGAAATTTCGCGTATGTGGGGTAGATCACACAGCCTCCCGTATGACTGCGGTAGGCTGAACAATTTTACCCCTCCCGTCGAACCGTCTGCCGCATCGACCCGACCAATCTTGCGAGACGGCCTTTGAGCGTGACACAAGCGGCTTCGGACGAGATCCTGATCGCCAGGATCGCTCAAGGCGACCGGCTCGCCATGCAGGTGCTGTACGGGCGGCACCATGTAAGGGTGTATCGGTTCGGCCTTCGGCTCGTGCGGGACGAGCAGGCGGCGGAAGACCTCATCAGTGAGGTATTTCTCGACGTCTGGCGTCAAGCCGGCAAGTTCGAGGGCCGATCCGCCGTTTCCACCTGGCTGCTGGCCATTACCCGATTCAAGGCCCTGTCTGCGCTTCGGCGCAGGAAGGATTTTGAGTTGGACGACGACGCCGCGAACGCGATCGAGGACACGTCCGACAATCCGGAAACGGCGGTGCAGAAGAAGGATACCAGTGAAGCGTTGCGGGAGTGTCTGACGGGCCTCTCGCCGGATCATCGGGAAATCGTCGATCTCGTCTACTACCACGAGAAATCCGTGGAAGAGGTGGCCGAAATCGTTGGCATCCCGGAGAACACTGTGAAGACGCGCTTGTTCTATGCGCGCAAGAAATTGGCCGAACTGCTGAAGGCAGCCGGCATTGAGCGAGGCTGGCCATGATGGCTTTGAGCAAGAAGATGCTGGAGCAAGAGCCCGGTGAAATTGAACTGCTGCTGCCGTGGCACGCCGCCGGCACGCTGAACCCGCGCGATGCGCGCCGCGTCGACGAGGCGCTAGCGCGCGATCCCGAGCTCGCGAAGCAATATGCCGCGATCCGCGGCGAGTATGAAGAGACCATTCATCTGAACGAGAGCCTGGGTGCTCCGTCGGCGCGCGCGATGCAGAAGCTATTCGCGGCGATCGACGCCGAGCCCGCGCGGGCGGCCGGTTCGCTGCCGCTGTCGGCGCGCATCGCCACCTTCTTTGCGAGCCTGTCGCCGCGCACTCTCGCCTGGTCGGCGAGCCTTGGCGCCATGGCCCTCGTGCTGCAAGCCGGAATCATCGGCGCGGTGTTGACGCAGACCCAGACTGCGACCTTCCAGACTGCTTCGCTTTCGACCAGCGCTCCGATCACACGCGACCTCGGCACGACCGTCCCGCCAGCGCGCGCGCTGGTACGCTTCACGCCCGAGGCGCGCGTCGCCGACATCACCGCATTGCTCGACGGCTACCAGGCTTCGATCATCGGTGATGCCAAGGGCGGCATGTTCCGCCTCCAGTTCGACAAGGCGATGAGCCGTGACGAACTCAACTCGCTGCTTGGCAAGATGCAGCGCGAGAAGTTCGTCAACCTCGCCGTCGCGGCGCCGTAAGGCGCTTCCAAGCTGATGACGCGCAAGTCCGAAAGTGGAGTAAGAGCCGGGGTCTGCGCTTCGTCGGTCGCAGCCGCGCTTTTGCTCGCCGCCTGTCTCGGCGTCGAGGTTGCGCAGGCGCAGGCGATCATGCGCACGCCGACGATCAGCGTCCCCTCCCGAATGCCGACCATTTCTCCTGGCATCGCCGCACGCGTCAGTCCGGGCGTTGCAGCCAGAGCGGTGGCCGTCGGCCGCGGTCCCGGTCCGATCGTGACGACGAGGATTTCGGCGCGGATGGGGCCGACGCCGGTGCTGCCTTATGCGCGCTACTCCCCGAACCTCTATCCCGCCTGTACCGCGCCCGATCGCGACGCCGCCGGCGAATGCCTGGCGCAGCAGAACGCAGGCGGCGATGGCTCGGGCAAATCGGGCAAGAAGACCGCCGGAAAGCGGCGCGGCAACAACGCGCCCGTCGCCGCGGATTTGCGTACCTTCGCCGACGAATTCGTCGCCGAGATCGATGGCGGGCTGTCGTCGACCGAGGCCGACGAGCTTGCGCGTCGCCATGGCCTGACGCGCGTGTCCTCCGAGAATTTTCCGCTGATCGGGGCGACGTTCGGACTGTTCCGCATCACCGACGGCCGGCCCTCCGCGACGGTGCGGCGTGAATTCGCGGCCGACGGCAGCGTGCGTTCGGTCCAGCCGAACTTCCGCTACCTGCTTCAGGACCAGAAATCGTCGGTGCCGACCGAGGGAGATCCCGCGCAATATGCGCTGGCCAAGCTCCGCCTGCCGCAGGCACATACTCTCGCGCATGGCGCCAATGTGACGGTTGCTGTGATCGACTCCGGCATCGACGCCCGACATCCGGAACTTGCCAATTCCATTGCCGATAATTTCGATGCGCTCGGTAGCGCCGAAGGCCCGCACATTCATGGCACCGGCATTGCAGGCGCCATCGTGGCGCATGCCAAGCTGATGGGCAGCGCGCCCGAGGCGCGCATCATCGCCATCCGCGCCTTCGGCGGCACCACCGGCGGGGCCGAGAGCTCGTCCTACATCATCCTGCGCTCTCTGAACTATGCCGCCGAGCACGGCGCGCAGATCGTCAACATGAGCTTTGCCGGTCCCAAAGACGCGGTGATCGAGCGGGCCATCGCGGCGACCGCCGCGCGTGGCCTGGTGCTGATCGCAGCCGCCGGCAATGCCGGCGCGAAGTCGCCGCCGCTCTATCCGGCCGCCAATCCCAACGTGATCGCGGTCAGCGCAACCGACCAGCAGGACCGGCTGTTCACCGCCTCCAACCGTGGCAACTACATCGCGGTCGCGGCTCCCGGCGTCGATATCTTCCTGCCAGCGCCTGACGGCAAATACCAGATGACGTCGGGCACCTCGTTCTCGGCCGCGTATGTCTCCGGCGTCGCAGCGCTGCTGCTCGAGCGCAACTCCGCCTTGAAGCCGGAAGCGCTGCGCACGACGCTGGCGAAGACGGCGCGTGACCTCGGTTCACCCGGGCGTGATGATCTGTTCGGCGATGGCGGGGCCGACGCGTTTGCCGCGGTCATGGCCGTTCCCGCCGCCGGCGCGACGCCGGTCGCGGCCGCATCCGGTACAACAAAACGTGAAGATATCGAGAAGCGTCGCGACGAGCCTGGCATCCGCGCATTAGAGCAACCCTCGTTGTCGAGCACCGAGGATAAAGCCACGGTTTCTCAGGCGGATAGGCCGGCGACGCGATAGCGGCTGCGACAACTTTGCGCGCGGCGCGAAGGTTGAAAAATCAAACGCCGCATTGAACGTTCGGCCCGCTGCCACGACCAAATTATGTGGGAGCGGTTATCCCTCCCCATAAGTCATATCAGGCGCGAGCGCCCATCCACCCCAAGCGCCCATATGGCTCGACCCGTCCGGTTGTCCCCCCGGACGGGTCTTTTCTTTTTGGGCGTCCAATCCCTCGAAGCCTGCGCGAGATCAGCTTCCGGTTGAGAGATCGTGGCTCACTCATCGCCACTGCTCCGCCGGCACGCCGCAAGCGCGCTATGCTTGTGCGAAGCTTGACTCCAAAACCGCTTGAATCTCCGCACGACTACGGAGTTTGGCGACGAAAACATCGTCGTTGCTGGACAAGTCAAAACTTTTCCACAAAATATTCACGTCGCGTC
Source organism: Bradyrhizobium sp. CW1 (assembly GCF_023100665.1). Classification (NCBI taxonomy): domain Bacteria; kingdom Pseudomonadati; phylum Pseudomonadota; class Alphaproteobacteria; order Hyphomicrobiales; family Nitrobacteraceae; genus Bradyrhizobium; species Bradyrhizobium sp. CW1. Next base: position 5,386,674 of record NZ_CP064684.1, on the reverse strand, counting down.
TAAATTGATTCGTGTGCGTTGCGTCGCGTCCGTATTTTCTCCTGACGGGCTGATTTATGACACATCGCCAAGAGGCTATTCGCGACGTGGCTATTGGCCGCGACATTGCGGCACGCTGGTGCGCTCTCGCCGAGCAGCGGCTGGTGCATCTCTCCGAGATGTTCGAGACCGGGCGCTGGCGCCGCTATCACTCCGAGATCGCATTTCTCGAAAACATCCAGGAAGCGAAGCTCGCCGTCCAGACCTGGCGCGCCCTTGCCACCGGCGCTGACGTCGCCACGGCGGCCGCGAGCGTGTCGCCCGCATTCGGCTGGTCGCCGGCGACCATGCCCCGCATGTTTCCGCGCGAGCAGCAGGCGCAGACAGTGCAACCGAAGGCCGTGCACATCGTCCCGGAGACCGCCGTGCCGGTCAGGCTCGATCCCAAGCCGGGCGTTCTCGCCGACATCTCCGAAGCCCCGGCCGCGCGGGTCGCCGCGCCTGCCCCGATGGCACCGCTCCAAGTGCCGGCTGCCATGGCGCCGCCCACCGCGCCCGTCGCGATGACGGGGCCCAAGGTGCCGGCCGCGACGGCAGCGCCCAAGGCGCTGGCTGCGATGGCGGCGCTTCTGCCGCAGTTCTCTCCGCCGGCAGCCGAAATTGTCGCAGCCCCCGAGCGCCTGGTTGAGTTCACCTTCAGCCTCGACGGGCTCGAAGCGAAGTATCCACTGCTGCGGAACGCGTTCTAGCGTTCGGGAGGAGGCGAGCAGCGGCAGCTATCGCCGCACCGCATTCCCGCCGACCACCAATTGCGCAAACCGCTGGGCGCCGTCCACCGACAGATCGGACGTCACGGCGCGCGCATGATCGAGCCCGACCACGGCGCCGCGCGGGGTTTCCGAGATCATGTTGTTGTTGACGAGCGCGGTGCCGGCGCCGGGCACGACGGACACCCCGACGCCGGCCAGTGCCTTGCGGACCACGTTGCCCGTGATCGCGACGTCGCGGAGATATTTGCCCCAGCCGGCGACGATGCCGTAGGACGGCGCGTTCTCGATCACGTTGCCGGTGACAGATGAATCCGCCTCGATGTAGATGCCGATGCCGGCATCGTCATCCGGCGCGGTGCCGATCGGCCGCTTCGGGATCAGATTGCGGATGATGTTGCCCTGGACCACGGCGATGCGGCCGCCTTCGTTGAAATTGCAGACGGAGACGCCGACCGCGGCGCCGTCCACAATGTTGTTGGCGATCACCGCGGCCTCGAAAGCGAATTCCGAATAGAGCGCGACCTCGCGCACATCGCTGACGCTGTTGCCGGTGATGTGGATGTTCGAGGCCGAGTTGCCGCGCACGGCGGAGTAATCGCAGTTCTTGATGCGATTGCCGCGCACGATGACGTTGCCGGCGCGGAACGTGTTGATGGCGTTGCCGTACTGGCCGGAGCCGCCGGGGCCGGCCTTGATGTCCTCGATGCGGTTATCGGTGACCAGCGTGCCGTCATCGCCGATGGCCGTGCGCAGGATCTCGATGCCGTTGTCGTTGGTGCCGGTGATGGTGTTGTGGGAGACGCTGAGACCCCTGGCGTCGAACGACACCACTGCCGTCACCGCGATGTTGGTAAAGATGTTGCCCGAGATGTCGCCGGAGACCTGCTCGAGCCAGATGCCGCTGCCGCCGGAGCCGGTGATCGCGCAATCGGTGATGCGGACGTCGCGTCCGCCGAGGATCTGGATCAGCCCGCGCCGCGTCGGCAGCGGAATGCCGCCGCCGTCAAAGGTGATGCCGGAAAGGCCGATTGCATCGGAGCCGTCGCTCTGGATCGCCGAGGCCCCGCCGGTGAAGACGAATTTTGTCGCGCCGCGCACGCCGATCAGTTGCGCGCCGTTTGGCAAGCGTAGCAACCCACTGCGGTAGATGCCGGGTGGCAGCGCTAGCGGCATCTGCGCCCGCGCAGCCTCGTCGATCGCCCGCTGGAGCGCGCGGGTCTGATCCTCGCTGCTGCCGGGCCGCACGCCATATTGCGTGGCATCGCGGCCGAGCAGCGACGTCAGCGGCGCCGCACGCGCGGCGTCGGCTGGTATCGCGAGCGCGCCGGCGAGGCCTGCGGTCGATGCTCCAATGAGATGGCGGCGATTGAGGTCCATGACGCGTCCTCCGGCGGACGCGGGGGTCCGCAGCGGTTAGGTAGCGCAAAAACGGGACCGCGCGGCTGGGGCCGTGAGGATTGTTCGCGGTAGGGTTAAATGTTTACACAGTCGTGTTCCGAGCCTTCCGTGCCAACTGTACCATCTCCATCAGCATCGCTTCCCCGGCGTCCACCAGTTCCTCCAGCGTGATCCGCGGCGCGCCCTTGCGGCGCACGGCGCCACTGCGCGCGAGCAGGGGAATATGGATAAATGCGGCGAGCTTTGGCCCGCCGCCCCTGACGTTTTCGATCGCGCGCCAGCTCAGGTAATTGCAGAGATAGGCGCCGGCGTCGCGCGAGGGCCGCGCGTCGATGCCGGTGAGGCGGGCGGCGCGCAGCAGCCTTGCGGTGTGCGGGCCGAAAATCAGCGCGTCCGCATTACCGGCGATGCCGCGCTTGCTCGAGCGGGTGTTGGCGGCATCGGGCCAGAGCATGGTGACGGCGTTGCGCGCGCGGCTCTCGATGCGCAGATAGGGCGTGCGTGCGGCGAGGCCGAACATCAGCAGCGCGTCGGGCTTCTCTTTCGCGAGCACCTCCGGCAATTGCCGGTCCACCGCGGCATAGGTGACTGGGAAGATGTGGCTGGAGATCGCGGCATCGTCGAGTGCGGGACGGCGCAATTGCACCAGCCGGGCGACCAGCGGCTGGGTCGGATTGTAGGGCGCGCCGGGGAACGGGCCGAAGGCGGTGAGGAGAACGCGGAGCTTGTCGCTCATTGCAGCAACTCCAGGATCTTTTCGGCGGCGAGCGCCGGCGTGAGATGGCCGTCGGCCACCTCGGTCTCGATCTTCCGGACCTTGGTTCGCACCGACGCCTCGCTGCGCAACCGCGCCAGCATGCGTTGCTCCAGCATCGACCACATCCATTTCACCTGCTGCTCGCGCCGCCGTGCGGCGAAGTCGCCGGAGGCATTCATCGCCTTGCGGTGATCGAGGACTTTCTGCCAGATCTTCGCAATGCCGTCGCCAGTCAGCGCCGAATAGGTCTCGACCGGCGGATGCCAGTGCTCGGAGCGTGGCGTCAGGATATGCAGCGCGCCGCGATAATCGGCGGCGGTGATGTTGGCGCGCTTGAGATTGTCGCCGTCGGCCTTGTTGATCGCGATCATGTCGGCGAGTTCGACCAGGCCCTTCTTGATGCCCTGCAATTCGTCGCCGCCGCCTGGCAGCATCAAGGCCAGGAAGAAATCGGTCATGTCGCAGACCGCGGTCTCGGACTGGCCGATGCCGACGGTCTCGACCAGCACGACGTCGAAGCCGGCCGCCTCGCACAGCAGCATCGCCTCGCGTGTCTTGGCCGCGACGCCGCCGAGCGTGCCCGAGGACGGCGAGGGTCGGATGAAGGCATCGTCGGAAGCCGAGAGCCGGGCCATCCGCGTCTTGTCGCCGAGGATCGAGCCGCCGCTGCGGGCTGAGGACGGATCGACTGCGAGCACCGCGATCTTGTGACCCTGTTCGATCAGATGGATGCCGAGCGCGTCGATGGTGGTGGATTTGCCGACGCCGGGCGAGCCGGTGATGCCGACGCGGAGCGCTCTGCCGGTGTCAGGCAAGAGCATCTGCACCAGCTCGCGCGCCAGCGCCTGATGGTCGCTGCGCCGGCTCTCGACCAGCGTGATGGCCCGCGCCAGCGCCGCGCGGCTGCCGGCGCGAAGGTCATGGGCGAGGGATTTGATGTCCAGTGAAGGCTTTTTCTCAACCATGCCCTGCTTTACAACGCCCGCGTGGGGCAGGCGAGGGCCGCCCGCCCGATATCACCGGGATGTCGCCGCCACTCCGGTCCGCACCGGTTTCAGCTTTCGCCACGCCCAGACCATCACCGGCCACAGCAGCGCCCCGATCGCCATGGCGGCGAGGATCGCGGCCACGGGGCGCTCGAAAAACGGCAAAATGCTGCCGTCCGACTTGATCAGCGAAGTGACAAAGGCCTGCTCGACCATGGTGCCCATGACGATGCCGAGCACCATCGCGGCGACGGGATAACCGTTGGCTTCCATGACATAGCCGATCACGCCGAAGGCGGCGACGGTGACGACGCCGAACATGTTGTTGCCGATAGCGAACGAGCCGACTGCGCAGCACAGCATGATGATGGGCATGATGGCGGAGCGCGGTGCCAGCAGGATGTAGGCGGCAACCCGGATCATGGCGATTCCGAGCGGGATCATCAAAATGTTCGCGATGATGAACATCAGATAGATCGCGTACATGCTCGACGCTTTCTCGGTGAACAGCGTCGGTCCGGGGTTGAGCCCCTTCATGTAGAGCACGCCGATCGCGATCGCAGCGATGGTGTCGCCGGGAATGCCGAACAGTAATGATGGCACCCAGCCCGAGGCGATGCTGGCATTGTTGCTGGCGCCGGCCTCGACCAGGCCCTCGACATGGCCGGTACCGAATTTCTCCGGTTCCTTGGAGAAGCGCTTCGACATCGCATAGGACACCCAGGCGGCCATGTCGGCGCCGGCTCCGGGCAGCACGCCGATGATGATGCCGACGATGTTCCCGCGCGTCATCTGCCAATGGTATTTCTTGGTCAGCTTCCACTGACCGGCCATGATGCTTCCGAATTTGCGCCGCGGCAGCGGCGGCGGCTCGGGCGTCAGCATCGCGCGCATCACCTGGGCGACCGCGAACACGCCGACCAGCGCGGGGATCGGCTCGATGCCGCCGAACAGATCGGTGAGGCCGAAGGTGAAGCGCGGCACGCCGCCGGGATTTTCGATGCCGACGCAGGAGACCAGCAGACCGAGGAACATGCCGGCGATCGCCTTCACCGGCGAGGAGCGCGCCACCAGCGTCGCGCACATCAGGCCGAGCAGCGCCAGCCAGAAATACTCGAAGGTCGAGAACGAGAGCGCGATCTCGGCTAGCGGCGGCGCCAGAATCATCAGCGACAGCACGCCGGCGATGCCGCCCACGGCCGAGAACCACACGCCGGCCCCGAGCGCCAACTCGGCCTGTCCCTTCCGGGTCATGGCGTAAGCCTCGTCGGCATAGGCGGCGGAGGCGGGCGTGCCGGGGATGCGCAGCAGCGCACCGGGGATGTCGCCGGAGAAGATCGCCATCGAGGAGGCCGCCACGATGGTCGCAATCGCCGCGATCGGCGAGAGATAGAAGGTGACGGGGACGAGCAGGGCGGTTGCCATCGTCGCCGACAGGCCCGGCAGCGAGCCGATCACGAGCCCGTACACCGAGGCTGCGAACATCGCGATGATGACCTCCCAGGTGGAGATCAGTGCGAACGCTTCAATCAGGGTTTTCAGCATGGGGTCACCAGGGTGTCGGCAACAGGCCGGCGGGAAGCGGCACGCGCAGCAGCTTGCCGAAGATGAGGTGGATGGCGAACGGCGCCAGCGCTGCGAGCGGCAGCGCCAGCTTCCACTTTGCCCCCAACGCGGTCGAGGTGACGTAGACCATGATCGCCGCGGTGATGATGAAGCCGAGCCGGTCGGCCGCGACCACGTAGAACAGCAACAGCGCCGGCGGCAGCAGCGCGCGCAGGCCGTACAACTTTCCCTGAGGCGGCGGGGCAGCCGCTGCCTGGCCATCCTCGAGCGGGATCAGCTCTTCCGCCTCTTCGAAGGTGTGACCGATCCCGAACACGATCGCGAGCCCGCACAGCGCAAGCCCAATGCCGATCACGAGCGGAAATACGTTGGGGCCGACCGGCTGCCCGGGTACCGGCGGCAGCAGCCAGCCGCCATAGGCGGCTGCGGTGCCGAGCACGACGAGAAACGATCCCGTGACGGAGTCGGGAAGGCGCATGGGAGGATCCTATGAGATTTCTTATCCCTCACCCCGTTCTTACGGAGAGAGGGTGGAGTCCGGGGCTGCGTCCGCGTTGGCGGTGAAAGCTGGACTTGGAGAGACTCCCCCTCACCCGAATTTGGGCTGCGCTCAAATTCGACCTCTCCCCGCAAGCGGGGAGAGGTGACAAGATCACGCCTTGCTCAGACCCGCCGCCTTCATCGCTTCGCCCATCTGGGCGTCGCCCTTGTCCATGAAGCTTGCGAACTGGCCGGCATCGCCCCACACGGTGCCGAAGCCGCGATTGCTCATGAAGTCCTTGAACTCGGCGGAGTCGTAGACCTTCTGCAGCGCCGCGGTGAGCTTCGTTGCGATCTCCGGCGGCAGGTTCTTCGGCCCGGCGATGCCGCGCCAGGCGCCGGTCGCGTAGTCGATGCCCATCGCCTCCTTCAGCGTCGGCACGTCCTTGAAGATGGGATTGCGCGCCGGCGCCATGATAGCAAGGCTCCTGGCCTTGCCGGCCTCGATGATGGCGCGGGCTTCCGGCACCGAGCAGGTGGTGAGGTCGAGGCCGCCGGCGGCGAGGTCCTGCATCGCGGGTGCGGCGCCGTTGGACGGCACCCAGGCGACCTGGTTGGCAGGCAGGCCCATCGCCTGCATCCAGCCGACCAGCGCCAGATGCCAGATGCCGCCCTGGCCGGTGCCGGAGGCCTTGAACTTGCCGGGAGGGGCCGCCTTGATGGCTTCCGCGAGCTCCTTCACCGTCTTGTAGGGCGAGGAGGAGGAGACCTGGATGCCCGGGGGGTCTTCGTTCATCAGCGCCAGCGGGGTGTAGCTCTTCGGCGCCAGCTCGGTCAGCCCTTGCCAGTGCATCATCGAGATTTCGACGGTGAGCATGCCGATGGTGTAGCCATCAGGTTGCGCGGTCGCGATCGCGGTATGGCCGACGACGCCGGAGCCGCCGGTGCGATTGACCACGTTGAAGGGCTGGCCGAGATCCTTCTCCAGAAGCGCTGCGACAATGCGCGCGGTCGCGTCAGTGCCGCCGCCCGCGCCCCAGGGAACGATCACGGTGACGGGCCGCGCTGGATAGGCTTGCGCGCGTACGGGTGTGAGACCGAATGCGGCGGATGCCGCGACTGCGGCAGATGAAGCCGCAAAGCTGCGGCGCGTAATCTTGGACATCAATGCCTCCCAGCGGCGCCCACGACGTCGGGCGCTCTTGTCTATGGCGACATTCTAGTCGGCTTTGCAGCGCGGCTGCAAGGTAGCGCTACCAGCGCTCTGCGGGCAACGCGGCCCTCATGCGTGGAATAGTGGAAGGCGAGGCCGGGAGTCTTGCCCGCCTCGGTTGAGGACGCAAACGTCACCGCGCCCATCTGAGCAGGCTCCGCTTCAATTCCGCGAACCAGTCGTCGCAGTCGCGCTCGCATCGCGCTTCATCTTTGCGACCATGAGCGATGCAGTCACCCCCTTCACCATTGCGGTCATGGCGGCGTCGTTGTCGGCGGTCTCGGTGAAGAATGGGCGGATTGCCGAGCGGCGGCCGAATTACTCTGCCGCCTCGCTATGCCCGAGCCGGGCGTTCAGCTTGCGGATCAGCTCCTCGGCCGCGTCCGCGATCACCGTGCCCGGCGGGAAGATGGCTTCCGCGCCGGCCGCGTAGAGCGCATCGTAATCCTGTGGCGGCACCACGCCGCCGACGATGATCATGATGTCGTCGCGGCCCTGCTTCTTCAGCGCGGCCTTGAGCTCCGGCACTGCGGTGAGGTGGGCGGCGGCAAGCGAGGAGACGCCGAGGATGTGGACGTCGTTCTCGACCGCTTGGCGCGCGGCTTCGTCGGCGGTCGCGAACAGCGGCCCAATGTCGACGTCGAAGCCGATATCGGCGAAGGCCGACGCGATCACCTTCTGGCCGCGGTCGTGACCGTCCTGACCGATTTTTGCGACCAGGATGCGCGGACGGCGGCCTTCCGCCTCCTCGAAGGCGTCGATCAGCGCCTGAACCTTCTCGACCCGGTTACCCATGCTGGACGCCTCCCGCTTGTAGACGCCGGTGATGGATTTGATCTCGGCGCGGTGCCGGCCGAACACCTTCTCCATCGCGTCCGAGATCTCGCCGACGGTTGCCTTCGCGCGCGCAGCGTCGATGGCCAGCGCCAACAGATTGCCGTTGCCTTCGCCCGCCGAGCGCGTCAGCGCGGCGAGCGCGGCCTCGACGTCCTTTTGGTTGCGTTCGGACTTCAGCCGCGTCAGCTTGTCGATCTGGAGCCGGCGGACATTGGTATTGTCGACCTTGAGGATATCGATCGGAGCTTCGTCCGTCGGCTTGTATTTGTTGACGCCGATCACCGCCTGCTTGCCGGCGTCGATGCGGGCCTGGGTCTTGGCCGAGGCTTCCTCGATGCGCAGCTTCGGTACGCCGGCCTCGATCGCCTTGGCCATACCCCCGAGCTCCTCGACCTCCTGGATGTGGCCCCAGGCCTTGGCGGCGAGGTCGCGGGTGAGACGCTCGACATAATACGAGCCGCCCCAGGGATCGATGATGCGGGTGGTGCCGCTCTCGTGCTGCAGGAAGAGCTGGGTGTTGCGGGCAATGCGCGCCGAAAAGTCGGTCGGCAAAGCGAGCGCCTCGTCGAGCGCATTGGTGTGCAGCGACTGGGTGTGGCCTTGCGTCGCCGCCATCGCTTCCACAGTCGTGCGCATCACGTTGTTGAAGACGTCCTGCGCGGTCAGCGACCAGCCGGATGTCTGGCAATGCGTGCGCAGTGACAGCGAGCGCGGATCCTTCGGATTGAAAGGCTTCAGCAGCTTCGCCCAGAGCAGCCGCGCGGCGCGCATCTTGGCCACTTCCATGAAGAAGTTCATCCCGGTCGCCCAGAAGAACGACAGCCGCGGCGCGAAGCGGTCGACATCGAGGCCCGCCGCAAGGCCGGCACGAAGGTATTCGACGCCGTCGGCCAGCGTATAGGCGAGCTCGAGGTCCTGCGTCGCGCCGGCCTCTTGCATGTGATAGCCGGAGATCGAGATCGAATTGTATTTCGGCATTTTTTGCGAGGTATACGCAAAAATGTCCGAGATGATCCGCATCGAAGGCGCGGGCGGATAGATGTAGGTGTTGCGCACCATGAACTCTTTCAGAATGTCGTTCTGAATGGTCCCTGAGAGCTTCTCCGGCGGCACGCCCTGTTCCTCGGCGGCCGCAACGTAGAGCGCGAGGATCGGCAGCACCGCGCCGTTCATGGTCATGGACACGCTCATCTGGTCGAGCGGAATGCCCGCAAACAGCGTGCGCATGTCGTAGATGGAATCGATGGCAACGCCGGCCATGCCGACGTCGCCGCCGACGCGCGGATGGTCGCTGTCATAGCCGCGATGGGTGGCGAGATCGAACGCGACCGAGAGGCCCTTCTGTCCGGCCGCGAGATTGCGGCGGTAGAACGCGTTGGAATCCTCCGCGGTGGAGAAGCCGGCATATTGCCTGACGGTCCAAGGCTGGTTGACATACATGGTCGGGTAGGGGCCGCGCAGATAAGGCGCGATGCCCGGATAGGTATCGAGGAAGTCGAGCCCGGCCAGATCGGCCTCGCTATAAGCGGGCTTCACCAGAATGCCCTCGGGCGTCAGCCACGGCTCGGCGCTGCCGGTCGGGGCGCCGGCGGCGGCGCGCTCGAAGGCGACGTCGGCGAAATTGGGAATGCGGGTCATTCCTTGGGATCCTCAAACCTGCGATTGCGCTCAATCAGCTTTTGCACATTTTTCTTGTAGACGGGATCGTCCAAGCGGCTCTGAGTAATTTGGCCGGTCCCAACCCAGAGCAGCCGCGCGAACAGCTTCCCAATCTTCCATTCTGCCAGACCGAGCAACGTTTGTCCGAGCAGCTGAAACATGGCGGCGCCTCAATCATGGTCCGGATGCTGATGGCTGACGATGGTCGCCATCTTCTCCGGTCCGTAATTCTGCTGCGTGGTCTGGCTTGGAAGATTGGCGATCCCGACCACCCAGCCGAGACGGGACTCGGTGCCGAACTGCCGCGTCGGCACCACGTGGTCCGGGCGGTCGAACGCGCCGGTCATGATCTCGATCCGATCGCCGTCGATGCGGCCAAAGCTCAGCGGCGTGCCGCAGGCGGCGCAAAAGCCGCGCTCGGCGATGGAGGAGGAGCGGAAGAACGACGGCTTTCCCTTGGTCCAGGCGAAGTCCGTCTTGTTGATGTCGGCAAAAGAGGCGAACGGCGCGCCGCTGGCCTTCTGGCACATCCGGCAGTGGCAGATCGAAACCCTGTTCGGCGCCGTCATGACTCCAAAGCGCACTGCCCCGCATTGGCAGCCGCCGGTGAGAACGGGTTTGCCTGCTTCCGTCATGGCTGCTCCATCCGTCGATACGTGTCTTGCAGCGTCGCAAGCGCATCGGCACCGGCAAAGACGAAGCCGGTGACGCCGGCTGCACGCAGCGCCGCCTCGACATCGGTCGGGCGGCCTGCCAGATAGATAAGTCGGGCCCCGGCGGTTTGCAGGGCCTGCGCCGCGGCTTGGGCGTGTTCCGCATAAACCTTGTCGCTGGAACAAAGACAGGCGAGCCCGGCGCCGGAGGCCTTGAAGGCCGCAGCTAGCTGGGCCGGATCAGCGAAGCCCTCGCTGTCGACAGCCTGGATGCCGCCGGTCTCGAACAGGCTTTTGGCAAAGGTCGCGCGCGCCGTGAAATCAGCGGGCGTGCCGAGATTGGCCAAGAAGACTTTCGGCCGCGCGCCGTGTGCCTTCAAGGCCGCATCGGATTTGTCGCGCAGCGCCTCGAACGGTTCCGCAAGCCGGATCGGCGGCAGCGGGTCGAACTTGTATTTTTGCTCGCCATAGGGCGCCAGCGCGATCGGCGTCGCCTTCAGCACCGCAGTCTCGTTCTCGTGCAGGTTCGGAAACTCACTGGCGCCGGTCAGCACGTCGCGGCGTTTTGCGATGTTGGCGTCGCGGGCTTTTCGCGCAGCCGCGACCTTGCTCTGGAACAGGCCCTGCTGAAGCGCAGCGAAGGCGCCGCCGGCTCTCTCGCTCTCCTGGAAGAGCGCCCAAGCCGCGTCGCAGAGCTGGCCGGTCAGCGTCTCGATGCCGCCTGCGCCTGCCGCGGGATCGCTGACCTTGGCGAGGTTGCTCTCTTCCAGCAGCACGAGCTGAGTATTGCGCGCCACGCGCCGTGCGAATGGATCGGGCAGGCCGAGCGCCAGCGTATGCGGCAGCACGGTGACCGCGTTGGCGCCGGCAAGTCCGGCCGCAAACGTCGCCATGGTCGCGCGCAGCATGTTCACATAGGGATCGCGCTGCGTCAGGATGCGCCAAGCGGTATCGGCGGCGATGTACAGCGGTTTTGGCGTGAGCCCGCACGCCGTCTCGATACGCGCCCACAGCAGCCGCAATGCGCGGAATTTTGCCATGGTGAGGAACTGGTCTGCATCCGCGGCAAGCCGCGCATAGACCATGCCCTGCGCCTGCTCCAGAGGAACGCCCGCGCCCTCGATCGCGCGGAAATAAGCGACGCCGCAGGCGAGCGCGAAGGCGAGCTCCTGCGCCTCCGAGCCACCGGCATCGTGGATCACGCGTCCGTCGGCCGATGTAAACGGCCCCTTGAAGCCGAGCGCGGAGAGGCCCTTGACGCCGCCGGTGATGGCCGGAACGATCTCATCCCAGGTATAGGGGCTGTGGCCCCACACCGCGCAGGCCGCGAGCGGATCGAGCCCGAAGCGGATGTCGCAGGCCCCGGGATCGATGCCCTTGCTCTTCACATATTCCGCGACGTGGATCGCCGCCATCCGCGATTGCGGACCGATCTCGAGCTCGAGGCCGATGCCGGCATCGAGATGGACGTCCTTCAAGATCCTTGCGACTGCGTCGGCGGTCGGTTCCAGCCCGAAACCGTGAGCGGCATTGCCGCCGGCGAACACCAGCGCCAGACCCGTCGCGCCATTTTCGAGATCGGTCAGTGCCTGCGCATTCGCCGCACTTGCATCGGGATGGTCGATCCGCTGCATGATCCGCCAGGGCGCCGCCGCCGGCCGGCCCACCACGGGCGCAACACCTTTGGCGCGCGGATAGAGCGGATCGATCTTGAGTCCGTCATAGGTCTTGGCGACCAGCTTCTCGAACGGCGCGCCCTTTAGCACGCCATCGACCAGCTTGCGCCAGTCGTCGACGGTCGCCTTGGGAAAATCCGCCGCCAGCGGCAGGTCGTCAGTCGCGGAGGTCATGCGGCGAAGGGCTCCCGAAAATCTTGTTGTTCGCAGGCGAAATTGCCACGGCCGGCCGTCCCTGCAAACGGTTGTTTTTGGTTAACCGGTATCCGGAAGCCGCTCAATGCCTTGTGTCGAGACGCTGGCGAGACCGTCATGGACACGAATGCCTGCGATCACGCGGTCGGGCGCGATCTCGGCCAGCGGCACCAGCACAAAGGCGCGCTCGAATAGGCGCGGATGCGGCAGGGTCAGGTCAGGCTTCTGCATCGACACATCGTCATAGGCGATCATGTCGAGATCGAGCGTGCGCGGGCCCCAGCGCCGCTCTTTATCGCGCGTGCGGCCGAATTTCTGCTCGACCTTCTGCATCACGAACAGGAGCGCATGCGGATCAAGGCTGGTCTCGATCTCGATGCAGGCGTTGATGAAGGGAGCCTGGTCCTCGTCGCCCCAGGGCGGCGTCGCATAGTCCGACGAGCGCGCGATCAAAGCGGCCTGCGCCATGCCGCAGATATGGGCGATTGCCTTCTGGAAGGTCGCGCGGACATCGCCGACATTGCCGCCGAGCGCAATCAGGACGCTCGCCATGTCAGGGGTGCCGCGAGCGCGTCAGCATGACGCCGACGTCGTCGAAGATCGCGGCGATCGGCGCATGCGGCTTGTGCACGGTGATCTTGACCGCACGGATGCGCGGAAAGTGCGACAGGATGGCGTCGGCCACCGCGCCGGCCGCGCGCTCCAGTAGCTTGTAATTGGTGTTCTTGAAGGCCGCGGTGGTGGTCGCCACGACGTCGGCGTAGGACACGGTGTCGGCGAGCCGGTCGCTGCGGGAAGGCTCCGACAGGTCGGTATAGAGCTCGAGGTCGATGACAAAGCGTTGGCCGACCTCGGTCTCGTGCTCCATCACGCCGTGGCGGGCATGGATCGACAGGCCGGTTACGAAGATCGTATCGGTCATGGCTTGCTCTCGATTGCGTGCGCCACTCGCAGGGCCTGCAAGGTCTCGGCGACGTCGTGGGTGCGGATGATTTTCGCGCCGCGTTGTGCGGCGAGCAGATGTGCGGCGATCGAGCCGGCGAGCCGCTCGGTCGGCTCCGACGGCGACACCGAGGCGATGAAGCGTTTTCGCGAGGCACCAACGAGGATCGGCAGGCCGAACATGTCGAGCTCGCGAAGTCGTGCCAGTGCAATCATGCTCTGTTCTGCCGTCTTGCCGAAGCCGATGCCGGGATCGAGCACGATCTTGTCGCGGGCGATGCCGGCTTGTGCCGCGATATCCAGCGAGCGCTGGAAGAACGCCTTCATGTCCGCAATGATGTCGATGGCGGGATCGACCCTGTCGCGGTTATGCATGACGATGACAGGGACGCTCCTCGCGGCCACCAGCGGCGCCATGCCGGCGTCGCGTTGCAGGCCCCAGACGTCGTTGGCGATCGCAGCGCCCTGATCGAGCGCAAAGGCCACCACCTCGGCCTTCATGCTGTCGATCGAGACCGGCACGCCGAGCGCCACGATGTCCGATAGCACCGGCTTGAGCCGGGCCAGTTCGTCTGCCGCGGTGACCGGCCGGGCGCCCTTGTAGGGCCGGGTGGACTCGGCACCGATATCGATGATGTCGACCCCCACCTCGATCATCGCCCGCGCCCGCGCGAGTGCCTGCTCGGGCGTGATGAATTCGCCGCCGTCGGAGAATGAATCCGGGGTGACGTTGAGCACGCCCATCACCGCCGGGATCGGCCGCTCCAGTAACGTCCGCAGCACGTCAAGCCCGACTGAACCGGCCGCCGGGACGGATGGGGAGGGCGAGGCATTCATGCGGCCCGCTTTAGCGGTCGGGGAGGGGGAGTCAAGACGGGAAGGCGTGGGTTGCCAGCGTTTGGACAGGGCGTCGCACACCCTCGCTGTCATTGCCCGCGAAAGCGGGCAATCCAGTATCCAGAGACAGTGCCGCGATACGGAGGAGCCGCGGCGTACTGGATACCCCGCTTTCGCGGGGTATGACGGCAGAGTTGGGATGCATTGTTGCTCATCGGGCAAAACAATGCCGAGAGAGTAGCGCCCACCCCGTATGCGGAGAGCAGCAGTCCTAATACGAAATCTTCGGCGGCAGCTTCTTCGCCTTGGCGATGATGTCGCCGACCGACTTCTCCGAGGGCAGGATGCGGAGCAGCTTTTTCTTCTCGTTGGCGTCCCGCATGCTCTGGGCGAGCCTTGCCGGGTTACGGTAGGCGAGCTCGCGCACGGTGGTGACGCCGGCGGCGCGGACCAGACCGACCTTGGCCCTGCCCATGCCGGGGATGCGCATGTAGTCGGAGACGTTGGCCCATTCCAGCAGCAACTGCTCGCTGATGCCGGTCTTCACGGAGAGCGCCTTGCGGCCCTTCACGGTCGAAGCCGCCTCAAGCAGCGCGTCGGTGGTGCGGATACCCTGCGCCTTCAACTTGTTGGCGGCAAAGGCCGACAGGCCCTCAATCTCGGAGATCGGATATGTCATGATACTCGATGTGAAATGCGCAGGCGTCAGGCGAACTGGCTGAGGCCCGGGGTCCCCGCGATGATCTTGCCCATCTGATCCGCTCCGATTTTGTCTCGGCCGAAGCGAAAAAGTTCACGGGCGATGTTCTGAATCTCGGACATGCCAAGTCCCAGGCCCATCAGGCGCGTGCCGACCGCCATCAGGCCGCCGCCCATCAGCCGCGACAGTCCTCCGCCGGTGCCGGATGCCTCGATTGCCGCTTCTGCACCTGGAATCTGGTCGATCAGGACCTGGACGCTGTCGGAAGGACCCTCGTTGCGGAGGAAGCCCAAGATAATGCCGACGGTCTTTTCGGCGACAGCACTATCTATGCTGGCGTTTGTCGCCAGCCGCCCGATTAGCTCGTCCATATGGCCGCCCCTCAGCCGGTTCACATGCCGGAGTATTGCTTTCGAAAATGATCTTGAGCCGGTGTGGTGTGAAATACAAGCGATGAACGCCATCAACGTTCCGATTCATTCTCGAACGCGCGAGAAGTGTTGCAGTGATGCAAGAGCGGAGATGAAATCGGCAAAAAAATGCCGCGATGCGAATGCGTCCTTCCTACTTTCGGCGGATGTCCACCTGCATATTTCCGACGATGTCGCATGCCCGGAGCGCGTCGAATGGTTTCAATCAGCGCGCGACATGCGTTAAACTACGGAACTGTGCATTCGAGTTTCGATATGCGAAACAGGGCAGAGAGATCAGGGAATAATGACCGCACAGGACAGCAAGCTCGGTGATACCGACGACAAAATCTTCGTCGGTAAAGGAAACGAGCAGGCTTGGCTGACGCTGGCGTTCGCCAATCGCCACGGCCTCGTCACAGGTGCAACCGGAACCGGCAAGACGGTCTCGCTGCAGGTTATGGCGGAAGGATTTGCGCGCGCCGGTGTTCCGGTCTTCGCGGCCGACATCAAGGGCGACCTCTCGGGCATCTCCGAGGTCGGCGTGCCCGCGGATTTCATCGTCAAGCGCGCCACCGAGATGGGACTGACGTTCGAGCCCGACCAGTTCTCGACGGTGTTCTGGGACGTGTTCGGCGAGCAGGGCCACCCGGTCCGTGCGACCGTCACAGAAATGGGCCCGCTGCTGCTCGCACGTATGCTGGACCTGAACGACGTGCAGGAAGGCGTGCTCAACGTCGCCTTTCGCGTCGCCGACGACAACGGGCTGACCCTGATCGACATGAAGGATCTGCGCGCGCTGCTCGATGCCATCGTGCCCGATGCGGGCAAGAAGGGGACGGATGCCGAGGACAGTCCGCTTGCCGAGATCAAGAAGGCGGCGCAGGGTTTTGGTAATGTCACCAAGGCCACGGTCGGCACCATCCAGCGCCAGCTTCTGGTGCTCGAGAACCAGGGCGCCACCAAATTCTTCGGCGAGCCGGCGCTGACGCTGAAGGACTTCATGAAGACCGACCGCGACGGCCGCGGCATGGTCAACATCCTCGTCGCCGACAAACTGCTGCAGAGCCCACGGCTTTACGCGACATTCCTGCTGTGGATGCTGTCGGAATTGTTCGAGGAGCTGCCCGAGGCCGGTGACCTGCCCAAGCCGAAGCTGGTCTTCTTCTTCGACGAGGCGCATCTGTTGTTCAACGACGCGCCCAAGGCGCTGATGGACAAGATCGAGCAGGTGGTGCGCCTGATCCGCTCCAAAGGCGTCGGCGTTTATTTCGTGACTCAAAACCCGGTCGACGTGCCCGACCGCGTGCTCGGACAATTGGGCAACCGGGTGCAGCACGCGCTGCGCGCCTTCACCCCGCGCGACCAGAAGGCGGTCGCCGCTGCGGCCCAGACCTTCCGCCCCAACCCGAAGCTCGACACCGCCAAGGTGATCATGGAGCTCGGCAAGGGCGAGGCGCTGGTGTCCTTTCTCGAAGGCAACGGCACGCCGGCGATGGTCGAGCGGGTGATGATCCGGCCGCCATCGGCCCGGATCGGACCGATCACGCCGGAAGAGCGCAAGGCGATCATGGATGCAAGCCCGGTGAAGGGCAAATACGACACCGCCGTTGATGCAGAGTCCGCCTACGAGATCATCCAGAAGCGCATTGCCGGCACGGCGGCGACTGCCGATCCCGGCGCGGCCGGCGGCATTGGAGGCGGTGGCATCCTCGGCCAGATCGGCTCGATGGTCGGCACCATCTTCGGCACGAACGTCAAGCGCGGCCGCCTCTCGACGGGCCAGGTCATCGCCCGCGACGTGACCCGATCGGTCACCAATCAGGTAATCGGGGGGATGGCGGCCAATATCGGCAAGTCCGTCGCCGGCCAGCTTGGTGGCTCGATCGGCCGCACGCTGGTCCGCGGCGCGCTCGGCGGCTTGCTGCGCAGGTAGGCAGAAAGCCTCGTTTGAGGCAACTCCTCCGCAAACCCGCCGCTTGTGCGCGGCGGGTACAAATTCGGGTGATCAGGACTCTCCAAGCGTTCGTTGGTCTGCTAGGTGCTATGGCCCCTGACTGGACCACATCGTGACCTCACCTAAATCTTTCGTTCGATCCGGCGCACTCCGAACCCTGTCGTTGCGTGCGCCACTCGACCTGCTCTTCCTGCTCTGCTGCTTCATCCTGGCTGCCGATGTCCTTGGTCCCGAGATCTTCGGGCACGGCAAGACCAAGGACTACGGCCTGTGGTACTGGGCCGGGCAGCAGGTCTTGAAGGGTGGGCCGCTCTATCCCGGCGATATCCACCAGTACTTCGAGTTCATCTACCCACCGCTGCCGGCGATCCTGCTGGCAGTCCCGAGCTGGTTCGGCAAGATCGCGCTCTACAGCGTGCTGTCGATCCTGAATATTGCGGCGTGGTGGTACACCGGGATGCTCTCCAATGCCATGAGCGGTTCGGGCCGGACGCCTGGCCCTTGGCTGGAGGCGCTGCCCGCTCTCGTCACCGTGACCTTCGTGTTCGACATGTTCGATCTTGGCCAGCCGAACCTCGTCTTGCTGGCGATGATGCTCTACGGCTTCTGGAGTTTGCAGCATCAGCGCTCCTGGCTCGCAGGCTTCATGTTCGCGCTCGCCGCCGCCATCAAGGTGTTTCCCATTGCGGTGCTGCCCTATCTGGTCTGGCGGCGAAAGTGGGGAGCCGCCGTCGCTACGGTCGCGTTCGCCGGCATACTTCTCTATATCGTGCCGGCCCCCATTCGCGGCTTCGAGCGCAACGCCGCCGAGGTCAAGACCTGGTATCAGGGCATGGTCGGGTCGAGTTCGGAAAAAGGATTTGGCCAGCGCGACGAGCAGAACTGGTCGTGGGTGAACCAGTCACTCATTGCTGTCACGCACCGGCTGGTCCGGCCAATCAACTACAATCAGGAGGATCCGAGCAAGCCGCCGCGCACGATGAATGTCATCGACGTCGATTACAGGACGGCGAACTGGATCGTGCTGGCGCTGTCGGCGTTGCTCGGACTCGGCTTCGTCGCGGTCATGCCACGGCAAGCGCGGCGCACGGCGCGTTCGGACGCCGAGGAACTCGGCATCCTGTTCTGCCTGATGACGGTGGCATCGCCTCTGGCGCGGCAATACTACTTCATGTGGCTGTTCTTCCCGATGACGGTGCTGATGCATCGTGCCGCCTTCGACGAGCGGGCGAACGTGCGCCTTGGAACCTGGCTCGCCCTTGGCGCCGCCGGCATCCTCATGCTGCTGGCGCTGCCGTGGTTTCCAAATGTCTTGCAGGCCTGGGGCAACAACCTCGTCGCCACGGCGGTGCTCGCAGCTAGTCTCGCATGGCACATCCGGCATCCGCCGGTTGCGGCTGGCCCCAACGCCGCGGCAGCGCTAAAAGCCGATAGTTCTTGAGAAGACATCTTGAGCCCCGACGTCTTGGGATTCGAACGCAGGGAATACGACCAATGGCAAATGCGCAGCTTCAATCCGTGCTCGACCACATCGATAAGGAGTTCGACAACAGCCTGGAGCGCCTGTTCTCGCTGTTGCGGATCAAGTCGATCTCCGCCGATCCGGCCTTCGCGGCCGATTGCAAGGCGGCGGCCGAGCATCTTGCCAGGGACATCGCGAGCCTCGGCGTTGCCACTGAAGTGAGGCCAACCGCCGGCCATCCCGCGGTCGTCGGCAAGAGCTTCGCGGGCGGCCGTCCGCATGTGCTGTTCTACGGCCACTATGATGTGCAGCCGGTCGATCCGCTCGAGCTCTGGCACCGCCCGCCATTCGAGCCTGTTGTGACCGACCATGCCGATGGCCGCAAGATCATCGTGGCGCGCGGCGCCGAGGACGACAAGGGCCAGGTCATGACCTTCGTCGAGGCCTGCCGCGCCTGGAAGAAGGTGACGGGGTCGCTGCCGATCGACGTCACGTTTTTGATTGAAGGCGAGGAAGAAGTCGGCTCGAAGAACTTCGTGCCCTTCATCGAAGCCAACAAGGACGAGTTTAAGGCTGACTACGTGCTGGTCTGCGACACCGGCATGTGGGACCGCAACACGCCGGCGATCACGACCTCGCTGCGCGGCCTGCTCTATGAGGAGCTCAAGATCACCGCCGCCAATCGCGACCTGCATTCCGGCGTGTTCGGCGGTAGCGCGATGAACCCGATCCGGGTGCTGACCAAAATTCTCGGCGCGCTGTTCGACGACGACAATCGCATCACCATTCCGGGCTTCTATGATGGGGTGAAGGACACGCCGCCGGATATTCTCGCGCAGTGGAAGAAGCTCGATTTCACGCCGGACACATTCCTCAAGCCCGTTGGGCTATCGATACCGGCCGGCGAGAAGGGCAGGCTCCTGGTCGAGCAAGCTTCCACGCGTCCGACCTGCGACGTCAACGGCATCTGGGGCGGTTATATCGGTGAGGGCTCGAAGACGGTGATCCCGTCGCACGCCTCGGCCAAGGTCTCGTTCCGACTGGTCGAAGGGCAGGATCCGCAAAAGATCCGCAAGGCTTTCCGTGAGTACGTGACGGCGCGCATTCCGGGAGACTGCAAGGTCGAGTTCGGCGACCACTCTGCCGGGCCTGCGATTGCGCTCGACTGGAACATGAAGCCGCTCGCCGCGGCCAAGACCGCGCTGACCGAGGAATGGGGCAAGGAGACCGTGTTGATGGGCTCGGGCGCCTCGATCCCGATCGTCGCGGACTTCAAGCGTACGCTTGGGCTGGATTCGCTGCTCGTCGGTTTCGGCCTCGACGACGACAATATCCACTCGCCGAACGAGAAGTACGACCTCCGCAGTTTCCAGAAAGGCATCCGTTCCTGGGCCCGCATCCTCGCGGCGCTGGCGGAGGTGAAGTAGGGCGCTCTTTCCTCGTCATTGCGAGCGTAGCGAAGCAATCCAGAAATCTCTCTCCGGCGCCAGCCTGGATTGCTTCGTCGCTTCGCTCCTCGCAATGACGGGGCCAAATAAAAACGCCGCCCGGAATTGGGCGGCGTTTCATTCCAAAAGGCGTAGAGGTTCGTTGACCGTTACCCTACACCAAATCCCGAAAATTTCAAGAGCGGTAGCCCGGAAGCTCGCGGTCCAGCTTGCGTAGCAGCGGTGGCCACACGAGGTTGGTGGCGCGCAGCTCGGCGCGGTCGCGGTTGGCGAGCAGCTCGGTGTTCTTGTCGATCGCGACATCGTCGACCGGGTAGACCGGCGTGCCCAGCGCGCGCGTACGCACCTGCATCGAGCAGGCTCGCTCGAGGTGATACATGCGCTCGAAGGCCGAGGCGACCGAGCGCCCGACCGTCAGCGTGCCGTGGTTGCGCAAGAGCATGTGGTTGTGGTCGCCTAGGTCCTTCTGCAGCCGCGGCCGCTCGTCGTGGTCGAGGGCGATACCTTCATAGTCGTGATAGGCGAGGTCGTGGGTGACGAGCTGGGCGGTCTGGTTCAGCGGCAGCAGGCCTTCGGCGCTGCTCGAGACAGCGGTGCCGTCGAGGGTGTGAAGATGCAGCACGCAGATGGCGTCCTCGCGAACCTCGTGGATCGCCGAGTGGATGGTGAAGCCGGCGGGGTTGACGCTGTATTCGCTCTCGGAGAGCTGGTTGCCGTGCAGATCGACCTTGACGAGGCTCGACGCCGTGATCTCGTCGAACATCAGCCCGTAGGGGTTGATGAGGAAATGATGGTCGGGGCCGGGCACGCGCGCTGAGATGTGGGTGTCGACCAAGTCGTCCCAGCCGTAGAGCGAGACGAGGCGATAGCAGGCGGCGAGATTGACCCGTTGCTGCCACTCGGCCTCCGTCATGTTCGACGGCACTTCCTTCAGGCGCGCTTCCGCTGGCGACATGGCTGATCTCTCCGAACATCGTTGTTGCAGGGAGGGAGCGTAGTCCTGCCGCGACCTGCCAGCAAGGCACACAAAGCGCGGCAGTCCAGCGTAGCCCGCATGGGCGAAGCGACATGCGGGGCTGCCTGATAGGCCCCGGATGTCGCTGCGCTCATCCGGGCTACGGTCCTACAAGAGAGAAGAATTTTTACGGCGCCGGGATCGAGAGCAGGCTGGAAATGCTGCTGCCGCGGATATCGTAGACGCGGGCGAACACCACGTCGTCGCGCTTGATCTCGACCAGCACGGGGGCGGTGAGGCCCTTGCAGTAGAACTCACCGAGCGTCATGGCGAAATCGGCGGCATTGGAATCCCAGCCAATGGTGAAGTCGGGGCCGAGCGCGACCTGGGCGGGACGCTGCGGACCGCACACGGCGACCTTCCATTTCCGGTTGCGCGGCGGCACTTCCTGGCGTTCGACCAGCTGCTCGCGCAATTCGTCGGAGGCCTGCTTCAGCGCGAGGCCCCAATAATCCAGCATGAAGCGGTCGTCGGCGCCGCGCACGGTGCCGGCGATGTGGTTGAAGTGGGTGTATTGATAGGGATGCAGGCGGATCATCTCGGCGAGCGAGAGCGCAAGGCCAAAGCAGAAGGTGGCGAGCACGACCGGCTGCCAGGTGCGATGATTGGCGCGCAGGCGCTCCATGGCCCAGCCAAAGGCGACGCCGCCGAGCACCGCCATCGGCGGGATCACGAAGACGAAATGGCGGATGCCATTGTACAGCGCCGGTCGCTTCACCATCGCGATCGCGAGCGGCAGCGTCGCGGCGAGCGTGAGCATCAGCAGGATGGTCTTGCGGCGGGCTGGGACCTCGCGGCGGGGCAGCATAACCAAGGTGCCGATCACGGCGCCGAACGTCAGCACTAGCATCACCTCGGGCAACTGAAGTGCGAACAGCGTCGGCAGATAGGACCAGGGCATGTCAGGCACGGATACGATCGCGCCGTCGAACATCTCCTTCCAGGGTTTCTCGAAGAAGTGCGAGAAGTAGGTCAGCGCCTCGAAGGGATTGCCGGGCTCCATGATCGACCACGGCCAGATCAGCCCCATCACGAGATAGCCGAGCACGAGGCCGGGCAGCAGCACGTAGACGACATGAGCGAAGCGTCGGACCGACTCGCGCAGGCCCTCGCTGCGCAGTTCCTCCAGGAACAGCGGCATGAAGCCGATTACGGCATAGACCAGCGCAAGGCCGCCGAGGATGCGGGTGCCGAGCGAGAGGCCGGCACCAAGGCCGACGATCAAGATCGTGCGCGGCGAAGGCCGCGGATATTCCTCGGCGAGGCGCACAAGGCCCAGCATCAGGATGATCATGGCCACGGCGAAGGGCGCATCCTTCGGGTTCATGAACATGTGGCCGTAGAAGATGGGGCAGAGCGCGAGCAGCAAGAGTGAGGCAAGTCCCGCAAGCGGGCCGCCGATACGGCGGCCGAGCCGCCACGTCACGGCAAGTCCGATCACGCCGACGACGGCGCCGACCAGACGGCGCGTCTCGAACAGCTCGAGCGGAATCACCTTGTGCAGGAGGGCCGCGACCATGTCGAAGCCGCCGCCATACATATAGAGGTTGGCGAAGGAGAGTGCCGCGGTGTCCTTGAAACCGGAACCGAACATGCGCAGCAGCAGGTCGGCATATTCGGCGTGGGTGTAGTCGTCCCAGCCGAGCCCATAGTCGCGGAAGGTCAAGCCTGCAATGACGGCGACCGCAGCCAGCACCAGCATGGCGAGATCGTCGCAAGTCCGTTCAACCGAGCGCCGCAGAGGCGTGTCGATCGCCGAAGTCGTGATGGATGTCATGGCTATTGGTGACCCGGAATCCCCTCTTGGCCCTGCTGGTGCGCGCGGGCCTGCTCCCCGGAATCCCTATAGCGCAGTTCCATTACCAAGTAATTGGGCATTATGGCTAAATTCCTGATGCAACGCAGCAAATCCGACCAACTTGAGAGCAGCCTAGAAGTAGCGAGCCGTAGCTGAAGGGAATGTGAATAAGTCCCTGATTTCCTTTCCTTTAGGAACGCAGCCTATAATTCGACGTTGGCGTGGAACACCGGATGACGGTATCGTGGCGTGACGAGTGTCGCGTATGGCTGCGCGGCCGGGGGTGAGTTCGATGGCGTTGGCATTGTTGATCGCGGGGATTTTCGCCGTTTTGGCGGGCCTCCTTGCGATCCTGTTCGGCTTCACCGTCAGGGAATTCAGTCTCGGCAGTACCCTCATAATCTCCGGTACCATCGGCGTCTGCTCCGGACTGTTACTGGCCGGCCTCTACGTGGTGGTCGCGGAGTTGAAGGGCATCGCTCGCCGGCTGGCTGGATCAATTGCACCATCCGACGTTCGGGTCAGGCCCGTGCTGCCGGGTCTCGGGATGGCCGGGACGCCTGCCCCCGCGCCTGAGCCGGCGGGCGCCGAGAAGATGGAGCCGGCGCCGCCATTGCCGGCCGCAGGACCGCCGCCTTGGCAGAACGAAGCAGCCGCGCGCGAGCGTCCGCGCGTCGAGCCGCCGCCAGCGCCGGAAGCTCCGAGCCCGCCTGAGGTTCCGGAACCGCCGCGCCGGCGCAACCTGTTGTTCGCCTCGACCTCCCGCAAGGAGCGTGAGCGCGCGGAAGCGAAGACCGGCGAGGGCTTGCCGCCGCTGCCGCATGCCGAGCCGTCGGCGGAGCCTGCCGCCCCGGAGACGCCGCCTGCGAGCTTTGACGACGCCTGGCCGAAGCCGGACCGTATGAGGCCTCCGGAGCCGCCGGCCGCCGCGCGGCGCCCGCCACCGCGCTCGCCGTCGACCTTCGCTGAGCCTGCTCCGCCGCCCGCACCCGAGCCTGCGGCTGCGGCCGAGCAGGCGCCTGTGACCGTGCTCAAATCCGGCATCGTCGACGGCATGGCTTATTCGCTCTATTCCGATGGCTCGATCGAAGCCCAGATGCCTGAGGGGATGATGCGCTTTGCCTCGATCGACGAGCTGCGCTCCCACCTCGACCAGCGCGGCGCTTGAGAGCGGGCGCAGGCAAATCTGGTGCAGGCAAAGGCTAGCGTAGACAAGTAAAGCGGTGGTGTTCTTGTCACTTCGTCAGTAATCAGCCCGGATTCCTTAGTCGTCCCATTTCAGCCGAACGTATTGTTGACACGGAATACTTTGGCGTCGTCTCTCGCGTGAGACGCAAGGTGGAGAAAGGCGGGGCTTATGTCGGATGCTGGGGCTAAGAATTTCGTTGAGCTGACGGCGGGCATCGTGTCGGCCTATCTCAGCAACAATCCAACGCCTGCGGCTGAGATTCCGAATCTGATCAGCCAGGTGCATGGCGCGCTGGTGCGCGTTTCGTCAGGCCGCACCGAGACGGCGCCGCTCGAGCCAGCGAAGCCGGCGGTCTCGCTGAAGAAGTCGATCGCGCCCGATTATCTGGTTTGTCTGGAAGACGGCAAGCGCTTCAAGTCGCTGAAGCGCCATCTGCGCACCCAATACAACATGACGCCGGAGCAATATCGCGAGAAATGGGGCCTGCCGGCCGACTATCCCATGGTCGCACCGAACTATGCGGTGGCCCGCTCGCAGCTTGCGAAGCAGATGGGACTGGGACAGCAGCAGCGGAAGCGGAAGTAGAGTTTCTACGACGCTTCCGCGAGCGCCTCTTTCGCGTCGGTCTTGATCCGCTCGACCATCGAGCGCAGGCCGTTGGAACGCTGCGGCGTCAGATGGTCGCGAAAGCCGAACTCGTCGAATACGGCAATGGCGTCGGTCGCAAGAATCTCCTGTGGCGTGCGGCCGGAGTAAAGCGACAGCACGATCGCGACCAGCCCGCGCACGATGTGGGCGTCACTGTCGCCGCGATATGTCAGGATCGGCGCGCCGTCATCGCGACGATCAATCAGCTTCTGAAGCCAGACCTGGCTGACACAGCCATTCACCTTGTTCTCGGCCGAATGCTCGGCTTCGGACATCGGTTCCAGGGTGCGGCCGAGCTCGATGACGTACCGATAGCGGTCGTCCCACTCGTCCAGAATCTCGAAATTATCCCTGATTTCATCGATCGTCGTCATGCTGGCCCAAAGTTCCCGTTCAGGCCAATATAGGGACGCAAAGCGCCGAAATCGATAGGGTTTGGGCCCTAATTCGCTGTCGCGGGCGCCGGGCCGCGCCATTCCAGCGCGAGGTCGTCCTGGGACAGGGTGTCGCGCGGCGCCTCGCTCGCAGCAAGATCGCCTTCGCCGGCCAGCGCGATCGAGCCGGTGTGGTCGGGCGCCTTCTTGTCGGGCTTCTCGAGCTGCTCTTTCTTGTCGTTGATGATCTGGTAGATCTTCTTTGCGCCGTCCTGCGCCCGCTGGCCGATGATGGTGGCGGCCTGTCCGCCGACCTCGCAGGCCGCTGGCTGGCGCTTGCAGAACTGGGTCATGTCGGAGACGGCCGCGGTCGCAGCCTGCACCGCGTCGGCAGCGCCGATCTGCGGCAGCTTGTCCGATTCGGGCGTCTTGTCCCGCGGCAGGAGCACCAGCACCAGCCCGAGCCAGAATGTGATGCGAAGCAGAAAGCGCATCTTGCGACCTGTATGTTAGATCCCGCCGCGGCGATCTCCGCGGATGTCGGACCTAGCAACTCTCGATAAATCGCAAGTGATTGCCTTCCGCTTAATTCGCGGAAAATTGACTCAAGAATCTTTGCTATCGATGGTGTCGTAAATTTTCGATTGACGTCCGTGCCGTGAGCGCTGCCGCCACGCCCGTCCACCATTTCGAAACCATGCGCATCACGGTGAAACCCTGTGTTCACCATCCTCGCCGATGACGTCGTCAAATCGTCTAAAAAGCCCTGCGATGACGGGGTGTCCGGCGGCGCGCCGCGATGCCTTAGTGTTCGTTTAAGGTCGCTCTGACACGGTGGCTCAACGATAAGGAGGCGTTCCGGCGCGTCTTCCCGACGAATGAGCCGAAGCGCGAGACCCGTGACAGTTTTGAGTATCATCCGCGATTGTCTCGATGCGCTGCTGCATCCCTCCGCGCGTTACGACGCGCTGACGCGAGCGCGCCATCGTGCCTTCATGGCCCCGCGGCTGCTCGGCAGCCTAGCCGCCTTTGCCGCATTCCCGGTCTATCTCGCCATGCGCGGCGCGCCGAGCGCGATCGAGGTGGCAGCCTTCGCCTGGCTGATTGCGCCGATCCTGTTGTCCTGGTTCCTGTCGCGCACCGGCCGTTACGAAGGCGCGCATGTGCTGTCGTCGCTGGCGCTCTCGGGCCTGATCATGGCGGTTGCGGTGACGACCGGCGGCATCGAATCATTCGCCGCAATCTGGCTGGTTGTCGTTCCCCTCGAAGCTGCGCTGTCGGCCTCGCGCCGCGTCGCGGCCTTTGCCTCGCTGCTGGCGCTGTCCTGCGCCGGCATCCTGATCCTCGTCAGCCAGCTCGGCTGGCTGACGATTGGCGATACCAGCGCTGCGGAACGCGGCGTGCTGATAGCGTTCGGCGTCGCCTCGGCGACGCTCTATGCCGCAGGTCTGGCCTTCGGAGCGGAATCGCTCGCGCGCACCAGCGTTGCGCTCCTGTTGCGTGAGGAAGAGCGTTACCGCCTCCTGGCGCGGAACATGAGCGACGTCATCTCGCGGCATCAGCGCAACGGCGCGGTGCAGTTCATTTCACCGGCGGTGGAAGCCATGCTCGGCGTGCCCGTCGCGCAGCTGCTCGGCCACGGCCTGTTCGATCGCGTCCATGTCGCCGATCGGCCGGCGTATCTGACGGCGCTGTCCGATGCCGCGCGCGGCGACGTGCGTAGCGTTGAGTTCCGGTTGCGCCGGGAGCGTGCCGGCTCGGAGCGCGGCCAGGTTGATTTCATCTGGGTCGAGATGCGCTGCCGCCCGCTCGATCAGGATCTGGGCCGTGATGCCACGCGCGAGGCCGATGTCGTCGCCGTGATGCGCGATGTCACCGACCGCAAGCTGGGGGAGCAGGCGTTCGATCAGGCGCGCAGCGCTGCAGAGGCGGCGGACGCCGCCAAGACGCGCTTCCTCGCCACCATGAGCCATGAGCTGCGCACGCCGCTGAACGCCATCATCGGCTTCTCCGAGATGATCACGCAGGAGCAGACCTTGATGCTGGGCGCGGCCCAGCGGAGGGAATACGCCCAGCTCATCAACGATTCCGGCCAGCATCTGCTCTCGGTCGTCAACGGCATCCTGGACATGTCCAAGATGGAGTCGGGCAATTTCGAGATGGCGTCCGAACCGTTCGCGCCGCGTGCATCATTGATGCATTGCTGCAATCTGCTGGCGCTGAAGGCGCGGGAGAACGGCGTCGATCTCGTCACCGATGCGCCGCAGGACCTGCCTGTCATGACCGGCGATCCGCGCGCCTTCAAGCAGATCGTGCTCAACCTCGTCGCGAACGCCGTCAAGTTCACCGAGCGTGGCGGTCAGGTCACCGTCACGGCCGCGGTCTCGGGCTCGCAGCTTGCGCTGCGCGTCAGCGACACCGGTATAGGCATCGCGCCTGACGATCTCAAGCGCATCGGCGCGCCGTTCTTCCAGGCCGGCAAGACCTATCAGCGCCGTCACGAAGGCACCGGCCTCGGACTTTCGATCGTGAAGAGCCTGGTGGCGTTGCATCTCGGCGAATTGACGGTACAAAGCAGGCTCGGCGAGGGCACTGCCGTCACCGTCAAGCTGCCGCTCGTCTACACGCCGCAAGCCAAGACGTCTGATATGAAGACTTCTGATGGCAAGATGTCCGACAGCAAGGCGAGCGAGAGCAAGATCGCGACCCTGACGCCGGTGCTACGCCAGGAAGTTCAGGACCATCCTCACGACCAAGTTCAGGACCAACCCGCTCTGGTGAAGAAAAGTGCCTAAAAAGTCTGCCAAGGACGAAGCCGCTCCGCGCCGCCGTGGCGCCAAGGCCGCGGTCATCGATGTCGAGACCGAGCGCAATCTCGTGCTGCGCGTGCTGCTGCATAGCCCCAAGGATACCCTGGCCGGTCTCGTCGCCGTTGCCGCCATCGGCGCGATCGTTGCCAATGCGCTGTTCCTGCAGACCGGCCGGCATCCAGCGCCGATGTTCGGCACCGTGATCAATCTTCCCGCACCGTCGTCCCTGGCGCTGTCGAACCCCTTGCCGCGTCCGCGTCCCGTCGGCGCCGATACCTCGCCGCTCGAGCCGAGAGCGACGGAGTTTCGTGCCGAACCCAGACCTGCGGAAAAGCCGCCGGAGAGGCCCGTCGAGGCGACCGCATCGACGCCGCGCTCGGGCGATCCCATGACCAATCTGGTCAAGCAAACGATTTCGGCGCCGCCCTCCGTCACGCGTCCTCCGGCGCCGATCCCCGTGCAGCAGAGCCCGGCCGCGCGGCGCATCGCCGGCGTGCAGCGCGCGCTGTCCGAATATGGCTACGGGAATTTGAAGATCACGGGGGCGATGGGCGCCGAGACCCAGTCCGCGATCCAGAAATTCGAGCGCGAGCACAAGATGCAGGTCACCGGCCAGCTGTCCGACCGCCTGCTCCGCGAGCTCGGCGCCGCGATCGGACACCCCGTCGAATAGTCGTGACTGTTGCGAAGGCTGGTGCTGATTGCAGCGCTGTCCTATCGTGCGCTCCATGCGTTTGAAATCAAATATCTGGGTCTCAGCCTATCTGCGCCGGTGCCAGACCGAGGGCGTGTACGGCGCGGTGCGGCGTCGCGGCGCGGAGGAGGCGGGTGCGGTGTTCGTGAAGGTCTCGCTGCTTGACGGCAATGCGATGCTCTATGTGCCGGCGCCGCAGACCTCTTATGACGACGGTCGGCCGGTCGATCGCTTCTTTGTGCCGCTTGCGCCGCAACCGATGCCGGAGCCCGCGGTGGAGGAGCGCCTGACCAAGGAAATCCGCTTCGACTCCGATATCTGGATCGTCGAGACCGAAGACCGCGCCGGGCGGCATTTTCTCGAGCTGGCGAAGGCCTAACGATCCGATCCGTCAGTCCCTGTCCGCACCGCGGGCGCGGAGCCGGGCTGCACGCCCGGGCGCGTCTGGCTTGCGCCCACACGTGCGCGCTGGCGCTCGCTGTCATGCAGCGAGGGCTGGTACTTTGCGCGGGTGACGGCGAGCGTCGAGCCGCGCCAGGCGGCCAGCATCACCAGCGCCGCGCGATCGCTGAGGCGATCGTAAAGACGCGACAGCCGGTACACGTCGGTCACGGAGTTGCCGATCTCCGGCTTGAAGAACAGCAGGATACGCTGGAACACCGGGCTCGGCATGTCGAGCGCGCGCGCGGCGACTGCGAGCGCTTCGCCGCTTGCATCGTCGACGATCTGGGCTGCGACGCGCGAGGGCAGGATCAGGCTGTCGCCGAGCTCGGAGGTGAAATTCTCGACATCGCCCGCGATCGCCGCCATCTCGAGGATCTGGATCGCGCGCTTGGCGCGCACGATCGGAATCCGCGGCGCCGCCTTCAGCGGGGTCTGCGCCAGATTGTGCAGGATCAGCGCGCGCTCGGGGGCGCCGGCGCGGAAGAACATGTCGTGGATATCGGCCGCGTCCGTTGGCTGCATTGCCATGTTCGAGGCCATGCGCAGCTCGGCGTCGCTTGGCGTGCGAACCGGCAAGGGGGCAGGAGGGGGAGCAGAGGCGGGCGCCGGGGTTTCGCGCGCGAGCGGAACCCTGCGGCCCTCCTGCGCGGCCGACAGTCCGAGCTTCTGCATGATCGGGGCGGGCGTCGACGGATAGATCGCAAGCCGCGCCTTGACGGCCGCGCGCGTCGCGTCGTCGACCTGGTCGATCAGTCGTGTGGCGAGCTCGACGAACTGGCGCTGCTCGTCGTCGCTGTGGGTGCTCGACTGGACATAGAGGTCGGTCAGCACGCGCAGCAGCGTCGGACGAACATCGACGCCTTCGCGACGGGAGAGGGTCATCAGCCCGTCGAATCCTGGAAACAACGACTTGGTCATGGAGAGATACGCGACCTGGAAGAGATACTCGCCGGAGCCTATCGCGGGCTCCTTTAAAGGCTCGTTAAGGAAAACGAGGCGTGAAGCCGAACGCCTGCTTTGAAGCGTTCTCGTGCCGCAACGGGACGGTGGGTCCCGCCCGTGCGGTTACGGTGCCGCCGGCACGTTTACACCCCGTTAACCATGAACTGATCTTAATGATCCCCATGTTGCAGAGGCGCGCCGGGTCGCGCGGCAATTGAAGAGAGCTGATATGGGGACCATCATCGAATTTCCGGCCGGTCGCCGGGTGGGCGCGTCGGTGGACGTGGCTCCGCGCGCGGACATGGGCACGATTTTGATCCTTCCCGTGATCCGCATCGAGCGCGAGAGCGACGAAACCAGCGGCGATCACGGGCCGGAGCAGGGCACAGCGCCGGGGCGCCGTCGTCGTCGCCGTTAGCCTTCGGACTTTGCAATGCCGGAGAACCTCCGTCAGATCCGGCCCATCGTAACGGCCCTCATGCTCGCAGTGCTGGGCGCGACGCTTGCCGCCTGTAGTGGCGGCGATTTCGGCCGGACCCGTGCCGACATGCGCAGCGACGACATGCATCGCTGGCTGGGCGCGGAAGTCACCTCCAGCGTTGGCCTGAAGCCATCCCAATTCCAGCTCACCGACGAGGAGCGCCAGCTTCGCGACCTCGCCTATCCCCTGATCGAGCCGCCGCTGTCGCGGCCCGCCTGGAAGAGCGTGTTCGGCGACTACAAAGCGCTGCCCTCGCCCTGGCGGCAAACGATCGTGTTCGACCGCACCATGTATGGTCGCACGCTGATCGACGAGCCGCACCGTTCGCATTCTTCGCGCTATACGCAGTTGATGGAAGACGTGCGCAACGACATCACCCGCTTCGAGCCGTTCTTCGCCTCCGCGATCCGCGTCATCGACCTCGACAAGAAGCGCAATGCCAGCATGGCGCGCGTCTCCTCCCTCTCGCCGAAGGAGAAGGAGGACGCGGTCGAGCGCATGCAGGAGAATTCGCTGATCATCCAGTGGGTGCAGCAGTGCCTCGAGCAGCGCGTGTCGTCCTATCGCTGGGGTCTGGAGCGGCTGGTGATCCAGGCGCCCGACGGCATGGCCGCCGATGCCGACCGCCTGATCGGCGAACTCGCCGCCCAGACCGCCAACCCGCCGGTCGCGGCCCAGCCGCCCTACGGCCGTGCGGTCGTCTCGATGGGTTAGGATTTTCCGCGGGCGCGCGATCGTTGCCCCGCGGGCTTGCGCCGCTGCTTCCGGAGCTTGCTGACAAGATCCTTCAGCGCATCCGGTAGCGGCACGGATGCGCGATAGGCGAGCCCGACCTCGCGCTTGACCTTGACCTCGATCTCGCGCACCGCGACATCCGGATTGCCGCGCGCTACGCCTTCCGGGACGATGGCGATGCCAACGCCGGCTGCGACCAGCGCCATGGCCCAATCCTCTGATTGCGCGATCGCCGCGGTCTGTCGGGCCTGCGGGTTGCGGCGGAAGAACTCGCTTTGCTCGCAATGGCAGCGGTCGATCAAGGGGACGCCGGCGAGATCGGCGGTGCGAAGCTTCTCCTTCAGGGCCAGCGGATGCGACGGCGGCAGCGCTGCGACATAGCGCTCACTCCACAGCGCCACGAAATGTTCGTCAGCGCGCAGCACGCTCTTGGAGATGATCCGCGCGTCGGCGCGCTCGTCGCTGCCGACGAGGCGGAGTGCGATGTCGGCGCGCGCCGTCAGCGGCTTGAGCAGTGCGATCGTCCGGGGCACGTCGAGCGTGCGCATCAGGCCGAGCGTCACATTGGTTTTGGTGCTCGGTCTCCTGAACAGGCTGCGCGCCGCGTCGGTCTCGTCGATGATGCGGCGGGCGAGCGTGTGAAACTGCTCGGCCGAGGCGGTTGGCGCGACGCCCTTCTTGTGCCGGATGAACAGCGTGGTGCCGAGCTCGGCCTCCAGATGGGTGATCGCGGTGGAGATCGACGGCTGCGAAACGAAGCAGACGCGCGCCGCCGCGGTCAGGTTGCGCTCGCGGTAGACGGCGGCGAAGTAGCGGAGTTCGCGTATGTCCATAGGATATGCCTAGAGATATTATCAATATTCGATATTTTACCTATGGATCTAACGATGACAAGAACGCTCTGCTCACAACAGGCAGGGAACGCGCGATGAAAATTCACCATCTCAACACCGGCACGATGTGCCCGATGGGGCGGCGCCTCGTGAACGGCACCGGCAGCCTGTTCCAGCGCGCCCGCATGGTCTGCCATTGCCTGCTAGTGGAGACCAATGACGGGCTCGCCCTGGTCGATACCGGCATTGGACTTGGCGATATCGCAACGCCCGATCGGCTGGGACGACGATGGCTGCGGCAGACCGCGCCAAGGCTCGATCCGGCGGAGACGGCGGTGCAACAGGTGAAGGCACTCGGCTATTCCCCCAAGGACGTGCGCCATGTGCTGCTGACCCATCTCGACCGCGATCACGCTGGCGGCGTGCCGGACTTCCCGCATGCCGCGATCCATGTCCATCGCGCCGAATACGACATGGCGGTGCAGCGCAAGCCGGCGCCGCCGGAAGGGCGCTATGTCACCGGGCAGTGGAGCCATGGACCGAGCTGGACATTCTATGGCGAAGCCGGCGAAGACTGGTTCGGTTTCAAGGGCGTGCGCGCCCTCGGCGACGCAGAGGCGGACATCCTGATGATCCCGCTCGCCGGCCATACGCTCGGCCATTGCGGTATCGCGGTGCGATCAGGCGACAAATGGCTGCTGCACGCCGGCGACAGCTATTTCCATCACGGCCAGCTCGACGCATCGCCCCGCATGCCGCTGGTGCTGGGCTATTTCCAGCGTCGCGCCGACATGGACCGCGGCATGCGGATCGCCAACCAGGTGCGACTGCGCGCGCTGAAGCTGAACCACGGCGAAAGCGTCACGATCGTCAACAGCCATGATCCCGTCGATTACGAGCGTTGCCGCTGCAACGCGCATTGATCGCGCCCGTCAGCGCTGTCCGTCGTGCGCGGAGATCGCGGATGCCGCGAGGCCTCCGATGCGCGCGTGAGGCCGGCCGCCGGTCGCCATCACGAGCCCGAAGGCGATCTCGTCGCGCCGTGGTGAATCCCACAGCGTCATCTCCGCGGTGCCGAAATGGCTGCGGACATAGGCGGCGTGGATGTGCCCGAGCGGAACCATGAGCCGCGTGCCCGGACCGCCGATGGTCTTCGCCGCCGGAACGATCGCCTTGGGCTGACCGAGCACCTCGCGCATGCCCTGACCGCCGGCCTCGTGCCAGACCGCGCCGTGCTCGAGCTCGCCGTCCTCGCCGACGATGATGCCCTTGCCATAGGCTTCGATCTGCGCGGCGCCGCCGAGCTGCGCGATCAGCCGTGTTGCGAGCTCGCGCCCGAGTTCGCGCAAGGATGCCTGAAACGGCATCAGGTCGGGTTCGAAGCGGCCCGCGAAAGGATTGCGGATCACCGCAATGGCCGTCCCGACCAGCAGAGGCTTCTCCAGCCGGGGACCGCGCTCGTGCCAGGTGGTCTCGACGCTAAGCGCGGTCTTGCGGATGTCATGGGACACGTCTTGAGACGACATGCGCAGGCGCTATGCTTCGTCGACGACGGGATTGCGCAGCACGCCGATGTTCTCGATCTCGACCTCGACCACATCGCCGGGCGTGAGGAAAACAGGCGGCTTGCGAGTGAAGCCGACGCCGGCCGGCGTGCCGGTGGCGATGACGTCGCCGGGGACGAGGTCGAAGATGGTCGAGCTGTACTCGATCAGCCGCGGAATCGAGAAGATCAGCATCGAGGTGTCGGACGACTGCACCACCGCGCCGTTGACGCGCGTCTCGAGCTTCAATTTGGTGGGATCGCCGATCTCGTCCGGCGTCACCAGCCATGGTCCGAACGGGCCGGTGCCGACGAAGTTCTTGCCGGAGGCGATCTGCTGGGCGTGACGCTGCCAGTCGCGCACGCTGACGTCGTTGTAGATCGAATAGCCTGCCACGTGATCCCAGGCGTCGGCCTGGCTGATGTGACGGCCGCTCTTGCCGATGACCACGGCAAGCTCGCCCTCCCAGTCGAAATTGTCCGAGACTTTCGGCCGGATCACCGGCGCGTTGTGCGCGACCTGGGAGCGCCAGACCCGGAGGAAGATCGGCGGAAATTCCGTGATCTCGCGCTTCATCCCGAACGCCACGGCTTCATTGTGGTGGTCGAGATAATTGCGCACGGCGCAGACGATCTTCTCCGGACGCGGGATCACCGGCAGATATTTGACGTCACTGAGCGCCATTGTGGGCTTGTGCCCGGCGACGATGGCCTCGCGCCGCGCATAGTCGTCGCTGCCGAGGAAGTCCGCGAGAACAGGATACTGGGGCAGGGCGCGACCGAGATCCACCACGCCATTCTCGGCAACGGCGCCCCAGCTCTCCCGATTCCCATCCAAGAACGACAGCAGCTTCATGGTACGCCTAAAAGGTTGGCATTTTCGATCTTGCCTATTATTTTCGAAAATCAGGCGAGGCGCAAGCCCGCGGCGATAAAAAGCCGTTGCCGCCTATTCGGTATCGAGCAGATGCGCGGCGTAGGTCGCCACGTTGTCGGCGGTCGTGCGGATATGCGCCTCGATCAGCTGCACCGCGAGATCCGGATTGCGCGAGATGGCGGCTTGCATGATCGCCTGGTGCTCGCCGGCCTTGTCGCGCGGGCGGGGGCGGAAATTGGCCGAAAGGTGCCGATAGCGCTCGGCGCGATCGAACAGATCGGCGCGAATGGCGAGGAGTGTCGCGGAGCCGCAGGCGGACACCAGCGCCTGGTGGAATTGGCGGTGGGCGATCTTCCATTCGGGATCGCGCAGGGGATGTTCCGGATCGCGCTGCTCGATTCGCTTCAATCTGTGCAGGGTCGAGATGACGGCGATTTCCCAGTCGTCGTCGCCCCGCTCGATCGCGCGGCGGATCAATTCCACCTCGATCAGCACCCGGGCATCGGTGACTTCCACCAGGTCCTGGCGGCTGACCGGCGCCACCCGAAATCCGCGCTGCTCCTGCGCGTCGACCAGGCCTTCGGCGGTAAGCGCCGTCAGCGCCTCGCGCAGCGTCGTGAAACTTACGCCGAATCGTTCGCGCAGGACGTCGAATCGCAGCGGCTCGCCCGGCGCCAGGCCGCAGGCAATGATCTCCTCGCGCAGCCGATGGGTGATGTCGGCGGCAACGGTCTTGCCGAATTCCTTGCGGGAGCGAATGGCGCTTTCGGACATGATTTCTGTCATTTGAATCGATGGCTCAACATGCCGCGCCAACGACCATCTTGCAATAATTTTCGTAAACGGTATGATTTTCGAAAATATAGCTGGGGAGGCGTGTGACATCATGAGAGCGGTGCTGGTGCGTCAGCCGGGTGGGCCGGATGCACTCGAGTTGGTTGAGCTTCCGGTGCCTGTGCCCGGACCAGGCCAGGTGCAGATTCGCGCCGAAGCGTTCGGCGTTGGGCAGCCCGATGTGCTGATCCGGCGTGGCGTCTACAAATGGATGCCGCCACTGCCGGCCAATCCGGGCAACGACGTCGCCGGCCGCATCGCCGCGCTCGGGTCCGGCGTCGAGGGGCTTGCGATCGGCCAGAAGGTGCTGCTGAGCGCACGCGACCTGTCGCAGCGCGGCGGCTGCTACGCCGACTATGTGGTCGCGCCTGCGGACGCCATTCATGTGCTGCCCGACAATGTCGATCTGCAGGCGGCCGTGTGCCTGTCGAACTACCAGGTCGCTTACGCGCTGCTGCACGAGTGCCGCCATCCGCGCGCACCGGCGAGCGTGCTGGTGATCGGGGCGGCGGGTGGTGTCGGCACGCGCTGGTACAGCTTGCCAAGCTCGCACAGATGAATGTCATCGGCACGGTCTCCACCGAGGAGAAGGCCGCATTCGCGCGGGGCAACGGCGCCGATGAGATCATCTTCTACCGCCGCGAAGACGTGGTGGCGCGGGCCCGCGAGCTGACCAAGGGCGAGGGCGTCGGCCTCGTGCTCGATCACGTCTGTGGGCCTGAGTTCACCGGCTATCTCGGCGCGCTCGGCAAATGGGGGACGCTGCTGTCGTACAACGCCTTCGCCGGGTTGCCGGAAGAAAACCTGATGGCGGCGATGCGCGACCATCTCGACATCTGCCCGGCGATACGCTGCTTCTCCTTTCATATCTACGACCACGATCGCGACGGGCGTCGCGCGCTCATGCGCAATGTGATTGACGCGCTGAGCCGCAATGCGATCAAGCCGGCGATCTCGGCGGTCCTGAAGCTCGACGAGGTCAGGCAGGCCCACACGCTGCTCGAGCAGGGCTCCGCGCTCGGCAAGATCATCATGACGCCATGAGGGGGTGGATCGCACAATGACGACACAAGCACCCATTGCACGCTTCACCCGGCTCCGGCACGCGAGCTTTGCCTCGCCAGATCCCGAGCGGTTGCTCGACTATTACCGCGCCGCGATCGGTCTTGGCCTCGTCGGCCGCGACGGCAACCGCATCTTCCTCGCCAACGATGCCGAGCAGCTTTCGCTGGTGATCGAACCCGGCCACGCGGCGCTGACGAGCATCGCCTTCGAGATAGCTCCCGATGTCCAGATCGAGACGCTCGGCGCGGCGCTGAAGCAGGCCGATCTGCGGCCCGAACTTCAGAGCGATCCCCTGCCTGGCGTTTCCAGGCTGCTGTCGTTCAGCGATCCCGAAGGAACGCGCTTCGAGTTGATCCAGGGCTGGACGCCGACGCCCGCGCAGGAGCGGATCGGAGCGCTTGCCGTCAGCAAGATCGGCCATGTCGCGCTTGCTACGCCCGATCCGCGCGCGGCTTCGGAGTTCTACGCGAACATGATGGGCCTGCGCGTCTCCGACTGGATCGAGGATCGCTTCGTGTTCATGCGCAGCGGCTTCGAACATCACACGCTGAACTTCGCCCGCGCGCCCGTCCGTGGCCTGCATCATGTCGCGTTCGAGCTGCGTGGTGCCGCCCACATGCACGAGGCCTGCGATCATCTCGCGCGGCACAAGCTGCCGGTTCTCTGGGGGCCGGTGCGTCATGGCCCCGGGCACAACACCGCGATCTACCACCGCAATCCCGACGGGCATGTGGTCGAGCTGTTCTTCGATCTCGACCGCATGACCGACGAGGCGCTCGGCTATTTCGAGCCGCGTCCCTGGCATCGCGATCGACCGCAGCGGCCAAAAGTCTGGGTCGGCCTGCCGCGCGACGTCTGGGGCATGCCGCCATCGCCTGAATGCACGGAGTTCGCCCGCTAGCGGATCAAACGCGAGTTGAAGAAACGCCGCCTCGTCGCGGCCAACGATAGAACAACCAAAAGGGAGGACGCATCCATGCAACGGATGAAGCGGCTTGCTGCGGCGATTTTTCTGTTTGGCGGTTTTTTCGCAACCACTTCGGCGTCGGCGGAGAATTATCCGTCGCGCCCGATCCGGCTGTTGCATGGATTTGCCGCCGGCGGCGCGGCCGACACGCTGTCGCGCATCATCGCCGACGGGCTCTCGAAAAAGCTCGGGCAGCCGATCATTGTCGAGGCCAAGCCGGGCGCCGGCGGCAACATCGCCGCGGATGCCA
Organism: Bradyrhizobium sp. CW1; assembly: GCF_023100665.1. NCBI lineage: Bacteria > Pseudomonadati > Pseudomonadota > Alphaproteobacteria > Hyphomicrobiales > Nitrobacteraceae > Bradyrhizobium > Bradyrhizobium sp. CW1. The sequence continues at coordinate 5,349,250 of NZ_CP064684.1, read as the reverse complement.
TCGCGAAGGCGGCGCCCGACGGCTACACGATCGGGCTCGTCACCGGCGCTCACGCCATTTCCGCGGCGACCTACAAGAGCCTCGCCTACCAGCCGGCCGAGAGCTTCGAGATGATCTCGACGCTGGTCTATTACGCGCTCGTCATTGCCGTGCGTAGCGACTATCCGGCAAAATCGCTGGGCGAGCTCGTCGCCATGGCAAAGCAGAAGCCCGGTGCGCTCAGCTTTGGATCGGTCGGTTTCGGCAGCACGCACCATCTTGCAGGAGAGCTGTTGAACGCAGCCGCCGGCGTCGAGATCGTGCACGTGCCCTATCGCGGCGATTCCCAATCCGTCACCGCGCTGCTCGGCGGAGAGGTTCCGGTGATCGTCGGCACGCCGGTCCTGCTCGCCCCGCAGATCCAGGCCGGTGCGATCCGCGGCCTGGCGGTGACCTCGCCGACGCGCACCGCATTGTTGCCCGACGTGCCGACCGTTCAGGAAGCCGGGATCAAGGGATATGACGTGCGCACCTGGGCCGGCCTGCTGGCCCCGAAGGGAACGCCGCCCGGCATCATCGCCGCACTCAATGCGGCGACGCTGGATGCACTCAGGGATCCCGACCTCAAGCAGCGCCTGGAGACCGCCGTCGGCGGCGAGGTTCGCGGCAGCTCGCCGGAGGAGATGAAGACGCTGATCGAGACCGAGATCAGCAAATGGATCGGCGTGGTGGAGCGGGCGAAGATCCCGAAGATCTGATGGTCGAAGTGCAAAAGTGAACATAGTACCGCCTCGCGCATGCGGTAGTTAACAGCGCGCGAATCGGATTTCCGCGCCGGCGCACATTGTTCGACGGCCCGCTTGAATGTCGGGCAGCGGCGTGCGTCATTGATCGCTCGGGAGGTGAGCGTGGCCGCCAGAGCAATCAGGTATTCGATGCGGGCGTTGATCGTTGCGGCTTGCCTGGTCGCGGCTGCCCAGTCCGCGGCTCAGGAAGACAAGAAAACCGACGACGACAAGCCTGCCGATCCCGATACAGGCGAGAGCACCATCGAGGAGAAAACGCTCGGGCTGCTGCCGAACCCCTGGCAAAAGTACGGGGTGAAGTTTGCGGCCACCTATATCGGCGAGGTGCTCGGAAATCCGACCGGCGGTCTGAAGAAAGGTGCGGTCTACGAAGGCAGGCTCAATCTCGCCGTCGATCTGGATTTCGAAAAACTCGTCGGCATCGACAAGCTGACCTTTCACGCCAACATGTTTCAGATCCACGGCGAAGGCCTCTCGCGCTCGAATCTGCAGAATTTCTTCGTCGTCAGCGGGATCGAAGCGTTGCCCTCGACGCGACTCTACGAGGCCTATTTCGAGAAGCAGTGGGGCGACAAGAAACTATCGCTCAAGCTCGGGCAGCTGGCGGCCGACAGCGAGTTCTTCAATACCAAGTACACGGATGTGTTCACCAACGCCTCGATGGGTTGGCCGGCGATCACGTCGCTTGCTTTGCCAAGCGGCGGGCCGTCGCCGCCCTTGGCGGCCGTGGGCGCGCGCCTCCTGTGGAACGTGACGGACCAGTTGTCCGTCCTTGGCGCGATTTTCGATGGCGACCAGGCCGGGCCCGGTTCCGGCGATCCGCAGGAGCGTAACCGGTATGGCGTCAATTTCCGGGTCAACGATCCGCCGCTTCTGCTCGGCCAGGTTCAATATGCCTGGAATAACAGGAAGGGTGACCCGAACTTGACCGGCCAGTTCAAGGTCGGTGGCTGGCGTCATTTCGGATCGTTCGGGGATCAGCGCTTCGCATCCAACGGCGTCTCGCTGGCCGCGCCAACGAGCAGCGGGGAACCGCGGCTCTTGTCGGGCGATATTGGAGCCTGGGCGGTCTTCGAGCAGCAGATTTATCGGGTGCCGAACAGCGACGATCGCGGCATCGGCATTTTCGCACGCGTGTCCGGCGCGCCGGCTGACCGCAATCTGGTCGATGTCTATGCAGATGGCGGCGTCGAGCTCATCGGGCTCAGCAATGCACGCCCCGACGACAAGTTCGGCATTGCCGCCGGGTATGCGCATGTCTCAAAACGGGCCCAGACGCTCGACGCCGATTATGCCAGGTTCGTCGATCCGCGCTGGCCGGTGCGAAGCTTCGAGGGGCTGCTCACGGCCGTCTATCAATACCAGATCAAGGATGGCTGGACCGTTCAGCCGAACTTTCAATACATCGTCCATCCCGGTGGCGGCGCGACGGCTCCGGCTAGTCCGCTGCCGGGACGGGCATTGCGCAATGCCTCGGTTTTCGGATTGCGCACGACCCTGAAATTTTAAGTCGAGGCAAACGCGAGTGAGGCCATGTCGGCAATCATCGCGCCTCGACCACCTCGCCATCCTCCTTCACGAACCGGCCGACGGGATTGTCCAGGAGATCGATGACGGCTTCCGAGGGCCGGCACAAGCGTGTGCCCTTGGGCGTCACCACGATTGGACGGTTGATCAGGATGGGGTGCGCGAGCATCTGGTCGATCAGCTCGTCGTCCGACCATTTGGGGTCGTGGAGGCCGAGCTCCTTGTAGGGCGTGCCTTTTTCCCGCAGCAGCGCGCGAACGGAGATGCCGAGGGCCTTGACGAGCTCGACGAGCTTTTCGCGCGACGGCGGCGTCTTCAGATATTCGATCACGTCGGGCTCGACGCCGCTTTGCCGGATCATCGCCAGCGTGTTGCGCGAGGTGCCGCAGGCGGGGTTGTGATAGATCGTGACGCTCATAAGGTAGTCTCCGCGATTGGGATGGGGCCTCGCGCCTGGGGCGGTCCGAGCAGCCAGTTCATCAACAGCATGGCGGCAAAGGCTCCGCAGAGCTCCGCGAGAATGAATCCGGGCAGGTCGGTGGGACGTATGCCCGCGAACGTGTTGGTCAATGACCTCGCGATAGCCACGGCCGGATTGGCGAACGAGGTCGAGGCCGTGAACCAATAGGCCGCCGTGATGTACAGGCCGACCAGCCAGGGGACGGCCGCCCGCTGGAAACGGATGCCCGCGACGATCGTCGCGACCAGACCGAAGGCGGCGACGGCTTCGGCGAACCATTGCGGTCCCCCGGTTCGCACCTTCGCCGAGAAATCGAGCAGCGGCAGCCCGAACATCAGATGCGCCGCCATCGTTCCCGCGATGCCGCCGGCAATCTGCGCGACGACGTAAAGTGCGGCGTCGTTCACCGGTAGCTCGCGCTTGCCGGTGAAGACCAGCGTGACGGCCGGATTGAAGTGCGCGCCGGAGATCGGTCCGAGCACGGTGATCAGGACGACCAGAATGGCGCCGGTCGGCAACGTGTTGCAGAGAAGCGCAAGCGCGACATCCTTGGTCAGCGTCTCCGCCATGATGCCGGAGCCGACCACGGTGGCGACGAGAATGCCCGTGCCGAGCGCCTCGGCCGCGAGGCGGCGCGGAAGATCGAATTGATCAGGCACGGCTCCGCTCCCTTCGTCTCGGCTTGCAGCAGGCTTGCAGGGTTTCGACGACCGGCTCGCAAACTTCCGGCCGCCCGCCGCAGCAATCCCGCAGCAGGAAGACCGCAACGTCGCGGAATTCGGTGAGGTTGGCGCGGTAGACGATCGAACGGCTGTGCCGCTCGGAGGTGACGAGGCGCGCGCGCGTCAGGATCGACAGATGGGCAGATAGCGTGTTCGATGGGACTTCCAGCAGGCGGGCGAGATCGCCCGCCGCAAGGCCATCGGGCTCGTGCCGGACAAGCGTTCGGAACGCCTCCAGTCGGGTCGGCTGGGACAGCGCGGCGAGCGCCAGGACGGCTTCTTCTGTTTCCATATATCCAGACTTATGGAACTAATTGGAACGCGTCAATCCGGAATTCCATGGTGGGCGACCGAATAGTTATTTCGAATATTCTAGAAATATGGTTTGACAGTTGACATCGGCAGGCGCATCGTGGCGGCCATGAAGATCGACGACGCAGCAGCACGCCTCGAAGCTTTGGGTAACCGGACGCGACTCCAGATCTACCGGGCCCTGGTCCGGGCCGGGCACTCCGGCATGCCCGTCGGTCGCTTGCAGGACAAGCTGAAGGTACCGGCGTCGACCCTGTCGCATCACATCAAGACCCTGGTCTCGGTCGGGCTCGTCAGCCAGGTCCGGGAATCGACGACTCTGATTTGCCACGCAAACTTCGACGCGATGCGGGGTCTGGTCGATTTCCTGGCGGCGGAGTGCTGCGCAGACGAAGTCGGATGCAAGACGACGCAAACGGCGGCGTGATTTTTTTGGCTGATATTGTTCGATGAATTTAGAAGTATGGGAGAAGCCGAATGAACGCTAAGACGGTCGCCATCATCGGGGCAGGGCCTGTCGGACTCGCAGCAGCTGCGCACGTCCTGGAGCGTGGCATGTCACCCATCGTTCTGGAGGCAGGATCCGAAGCGGGGCACGCGGTGCGCCAGTGGCAGCAGGTCCAGCTCTTCTCGCCGTGGGAGTACAATGTCGACAAGGCCGCCGCGCGCCTGCTCGCGCCGACGGGATGGAATTCGCCGGACCCGAGCGCCTATCCGACCGGCGGCGAGCTGATCGATCGATATCTGACGCCGCTTGCGACGCGAACGCCATTGCGCGAGGTGATCCGGACATCCAGCCGTGTCTCCGCTATCAGCCGCGTCGGCTTCGACAAGGCGAAGACGAAGGGGCGTGAGCTGGCCCCTTTCGAAATCCGCTACCAGAACGGCAAGGGCCCCGAAGTGCTGCGCGCCGATGCGGTGATCGACACATCAGGTACATGGTTCTCGCCCAATCCTGCCGGAGGTAATGGTCTGCCCGCGATCGGCGAGCGTGAATGCGCTGGCCACATCGCCTACGGCATGCCCGATGTCCGGGGGGCCGGTCGCGCCAGATATGCCGGGAGGACCGTTGCGGTGCTTGGCGCTGGCCACTCCGCGGTGGGCACACTGATCGATCTCGTGCATCTCGCGGGCGAGGCGCCGGGGACGCAAGCTATCTGGCTGTTGCGCGCCGCCGATCCCGCCAAGGCGTTTGGTGGCGGCCGGAATGACAAGCTCGCTGCACGCGGAGAGCTCGGCAGTGCGTTCGCTGCGCTCGTTGCCTCCGGCAAGATCAGGGTGGAAACCGAATTCGGCGTCACGCATCTGGCTGAGACCGAGGGCCGCCTCGAGATCGCGGCCGGCTCGGGTTGCAGCGGACGGAGCGTGATCGTGGACGAGCTGATCGTCTCGACGGGCTTTCGTCCCGATTTTTCGTTCCTGTCCGAATTGCGCCTGCGGCTCGATCCCGCTATCGAGGCGCCGGTCGCCCTGGCGCCGCTGATCGATCCTAACGAGCACAGCTGCGGCACCGTGCGCCCGCACGGCGCCCGCGAGCTCGCGCACGAAGAGCCGGGCTTCTACATGGCGGGCATGAAGTCGTATGGTCGCGCGCCAACCTTTCTCATGATGACAGGATATGAGCAGGTGCGCTCGATTGCGGCCGATCTCGCCGGCGACAAGAAAGCCGCCGCAAGGGTGGAGCTCGTGCTACCGGAGACCGGCGTCTGCACGCGCGGCGGCGTCGAAGCCGCCGGCGCCGTATCAGGATGTTGCGGTGGGCCGGCGAAGCAGGAATCAACGGCCTGTTGCGCCGCCGACGAAGCAGCAAAGAAGGCCGGCGCTTCGGGGTGCGGTTGTTTATGAAGTCGGTTCTTGCAGCTGATGCCGGAGAGTTATCCATTGTGGTTCGTGCGCCGTTTCGGCGTGGGGGCGGGAGGACAGCATTCGTAACTTGAGCGGCCGGTCTCTGATCGCGGTGATGTGCATCGGCCAGGTCGGCAATCTGCTGCCGCACGTGACGCTATCCGCCAATCTGGCGCAGCATCTGATGCCGACGTGGGGCCTCTCGGCGGCCGAAGGCGGCTTGATGGCGAGCGGTTACGCGTTCGGCTACATGCTCGCCGTGCCCGTGCTGACGACATTGACCGACCGGATCGACGCACGGCTCGTCCTGCTCTGGGGTTCGATCGTCAGCGGGCTGGCGACCGCAGCGTTCGGAATCTTCGCGCAAGGGTTTTGGTCCGCGACCGCGATCTGGTCCCTGGCAGGGCTTGGATTTGCCGGCGCCTACATGCCGGGCCTGAAGGCGCTGACGGATCGGCTTCCCGCCGGCGATAGTTCACGCGCCGTCACGCTATACACGTCGAGCTTCTCGGTCGGCGTCGGTCTCTCGTTCCTGGTCGCGCAGCTGATCGCCGACCGTTGGGGATGGCGGACCGCCTTTCTTGTCACCGGCTTCGGTCCGATCGCGATGGTCGTCGCGTGCCTTCTGATGCAGGAGCAGCGGCCCGCGCCGAAGGCGGGGCGTCTGCTCAACTTCGCGCCCGTCTTCGCCAATCGCGAGGCGCTCGGATACATCTTCGGCTACGGCGCCCATTGCTTCGAGCTCTACGGCATCCGCACCTGGCTGGTCGGGTTTTGGACCTTCGTCGTCGCCCATCAAGGCGCCCCGTCGTGGTTGAGCCCCGTCGTGCTGAGCTTCTGCTTTGCGGTGATCTCGATGCCGGCCAGCATCCTCGGCAACGAGGCCGCGCTGAAATTCGGGCGCCATCGCGCGATCACGGTCGTGATGATCGCGTCGGCTTGCGTCGCGCTGGTCATCGGCCTCAACGCGACAGCGCCGGCATGGGTGCTGGCACTGCTGCTGCTCGTCTATGGCCTGACCGTGCCGGCGGATTCGGGCGCATTGACCGCCGGCATGTCGGCCGCGGCTGTGTCCGAACATCGCGGCGCGACCCTGGCTCTGCATTCGACGGTCGGCTTCGGCCTGTCGGCGGTCGGCGCCTGGGGCACCGGCGCCGCCCTCGATGCAGCCGGCGGCCCGCAGAGCGCGACCGGCTGGCTCTTGGCGTTCAGCGTCCTCGCGGTCGGGATTGCACTGGGGCCGCTGGCGCTGCTGTGGGCGCGGAAGGTGCAGCCTGGTGGGGCGAAGTCGATATGAGGTCGCGCAATTCTACTCGGCGGTGGAAAATCGATCGAGGCGCAATCGATGCCGATGATCGGTCAGAAGGCGAGCGCCTCCCGTCACGGCGGCGAGCGTCCCCAATCCCGTCCCGCCGGCGATCAAGAACATGATCAAGAGTTGATACTTGACGGCGTCGATCGGTTCGACGCCTGCAAGGATTTGACCGGTCATCATCCCCGGCAAAGAGACAAGGCCGATCGCAGCCATGCTGTTCATGATTGGCGTGAAGCCGCTTCTCAATGCGTCCCGCAGGACCGGCAGCAACGCCTGATACCGGGAACCGCCAAGAGCAAGGCAAGCTTCGACGGCGGCTCGTTCGCGCACCAGTGTATTCGTCAGCACGTCCAGGCCCAGGCTTATTCCCGTCATGGTGTTGCCCAGGATCATGCCCAACAATGGCAGCGCATAGCGCGGATGATACCACGGATCCGGACGTAGCTCCGTCAGGAGCGCGAACATCGTGACGGTACCGGCCGCCAGCAGCATGCATCCCGCTCCTAAGCCATAGCTCCAGATACCCGGCAGGCGTCGCTTTTGCCGAGCGACGATTTCCCGTGACGCGAAGAGAACCATGATGACGGCGGCGAGGGCGGTCCAGAGCGGCGAGACCGCGGCAAACAGGAACGTCAATACGTATCCAACGAGCACCAGCTGAAGCACCATCCGCACGGTGGCGATGGCCAGCTGCTTTTCAAGCTTGAGGCGGAGAGCGAGCGAGAGAGCGCCGTCCATGACGACAAGGAGCGCGGGCAGAACCAAATCGCCGTATGCCAAGTGAATGTAATTCACGGCCGATTGTCCTCGATCCCGCCGTCGGCATTCATCACAATGACCCTCGACCCGACGCGGCAGGCCTGGGCGTTGTCGTGAGTGCTCCAGACGACACTCGTTCCGTTCGAAATGCGTTCCGCGATCAAAGATTCCACTGCCGCCGTCGATGCCGAATCGAGGGCCGATGTCGGCTCGTCCAGGAGAAGAACCCGCGACCGCAGCATCAGCGCCCGCACTAGCCCCAGCCGTTGTCGCTCGCCGGTCGACAGTCTTTGGACCGGCCAGGGACCGCAACTGCACGGCAAGCCCAGTCTCATGACCAGCGGTAAGGCATCATCCCAGCAGCTGAAGTGATCTTGCACGATGTCTGACCACCAGCCCGGCTCGGCAGCGAGGTAGGTCACCCGCTTGCGCCAAGCCGGAGCGGGCATGGCCTCCCTGAGCGTTCCGTCCAGTTCGACCATTCCTTCGTTGGGATCGAGGTCCGCGATCGAGCGAAGGAGCTGGGTCTTCCCGGCGCCAGAAGGCCCTTGCAGGGCGACGCATTCGCCGTCCTGCAAGTCGAATGAAACGGAGAGGTGCAAGCGCTTGAGCGCGCGGACCGTCAGCATGTGTCAAAGCTTCGCCGGAGCCGATCGGCAACTCGCCTCGCGATCTCCGCCGGCGCCTCGTCCGGATAAGGATGCACCGAGCTGACATTGATCTCGCCGAGGACATAGCTGTCGGTCCCGTCGGGAAGGACCGGACCAAGCATGAAGTCGGCGTCCCAAATCGCAGGCAGGTCAAGTCGCGCAATATCCAGCAACGACGTCAGCTGGGGCGTCCACTCGTCTTCCATCAACCGACGCAGCCGCTGGAAACGCGGCTCTGCGTTCGAGGTGTAGAGGCGCGGTCCGGCCTCGGAACGGGCGGCCGGCGAGTCGACCAGGGCTTTGACCTTGTGATAGCCGAAGCCGGCACAGCGATCGCCCGCCATGTAGCAACGCACCACGCCTTCGCTTAAGCGAGGCTGGAATGGTTGGTCGATCACGCTGCCGTTCTCGAAATACTCCGCGCAACGACGGAGAAAATCATCCAGCGTCAGTTCCTCGGGCGCGTCTTTCGTCGCGTCCAGCACCTTTATCATGGAGGAGGTCGGCAGACTCTCGACCTTCCAGACGCCTTGGCCGCCATTGCCCCGGTTGCGCTTGATCACGCGCGGACCAGCGGCGAGCCGTGTCGGCAACTCGGCGCGCATGGCCTCGGCGCTTTGATATAACGCCGTGTCGCATCCCCAGCCCATCGAGCGGGTACGATAGAGTACCTCCTTGGTGCCCATCTTGAGGATGACATCGGGATGAGCGCTGACCCACACGCCCTGAGCCGCGACGTCTCGCAGCAATGCGTCGAGACCAGCGCGATCTCGACGGTCTTGAATGGGGTTGACCCAGACCAGCACGCCGTCAATCGCGAGCAATTGTTCACGAACGTCCTCGGCGAAGCTTTCATCATAGATCGCCGGCTGGGCTTCAATGCCGACGGCGGCGAGTGCTTCGAAGACGTGTACGAAGCGGCTTTTTTGCGCCGTCGCATCCCGCCGCGCGGCAGCGTCTCCGCGTGAGAGGATGGCGACGGTGTGTCGATGAGAAGGGTGTCGTTCGATGTCCATGCGCAAGCTCCACGAATGGCGTGCTGCGCAGAGCTTGGACCGAGGCCTCACGGGGAGTCTGCTTTGTCCCCACGCAAAGGACACTAGCGGGGCCGTCCGCGAGTTTCAAGACATGGCTGGCGCGGTTCCGCGGAGCGGTGAATTCTTTGTGACGTTCGTCGGCGACTCGGTGGGCCGCCCGAAGCCTACGCCCGTTGACAGCCGCCGCCCTCGGGTTTTTACTTGGGGTTCGGGGATGTGCGATCTCCCCGTGAGGCGACATGCCCAAGCATCGCGTCCTGATCACCAAGGGCGCACCATGTCATCATACTTTCCTCGATTGCATCCAGCAGACTGGCTCGATTTCTCGGCACGGCGTCCGCGCCGGTCGCATCGCTGTGCGCATTGATGCCCGCGGCCTGTTGCGCCGTGTTGGCACCGAGTAGGGGAAGATCGCGAAACGGACTTCACTTGGGGCAGGACAAGACCAGGAGAATGATCATGCGAACACGAGCAATCTTCCGCACGGTCCTGTTGCTTGCGATCGCGGGCGTGCTGTCGAGCGCGCACGCTCTGACACAGGAGGAGTTGGTCGCCAAGATCCAGGCGGCCGGCTACGCGCAAGTCAGCGATATCAAGTCGACGGCTGAAGGCGTCACCGCCAAGGCGGTGAAGAACGGCAAGGCGGTGACGCTGGTCGTCGACAGCAGTGGTCGGGTTAAAGAGCGAAACTAAGCCGAGGAGTAGCACGATGAAAAGAATCATCTGGGCCGTGGTCGGCATTGGCGTCTGCCTTCTTGCATTTCGCTTCGGCCCCTTCATCCCGGCATATGCCCAGGATGCCGACTGGCAGAAGGTGGACGAGACCCTGGGCCGCAAGCCCGCCGTCTCGGACGACGTCCGCCGTTTCGGCTTTCCCCGCACCGATCTCTCCGTGACATTGGACGGCGTCGCGATCAAGCCGGCGCTGGCGCTCGGTGGCTGGATCGCGTTCAAGCCTGCGCATGGCGGCGCCATGGTCATGGGCGATCTTGTGCTGCTCGAAACCGAGATCAATCCGGTGATGGCGAAGATGATCGCGAGCGGGCTCGAGATCACCGCCGTGCACAATCATCTGCTGCGTGCGAGCCCGGCGACGTTCTACATGCACGTCGCCGGACATGGCGACCCGGTCAAGCTGGCCGCGGCGATCCATGATGCCCTGGCCGAAAGCAAGACCCCGCTGACGGTCACGGCGCCGGCGAATCCGCCGCCCGCCATCGACCTCGACACGGCGAAGCTCGACCAGATCATCGGCGTCAAGGGGCAGGCGAACGGCGGCGTCTACCAGTTCAACGTGAAGCGGCGCGACCCCATCACGGAGGACGGCATGCTGTTGACGCCCGTCGCCGCCATGGGTGTCGCAATCGCCATCAACTTCCAGCCGACGGGCGCGGGTAGGGCGGCCATCACGGGCGACTTCGTGCTGACCAGCGACGAAGTGAACCAGGTCATCCTCGCGCTTCGGACGCACGGCATCGAGGTGACCGCGCTGCACAGCCACATGCTGGACGAACAGCCTCGGCTCTTCTTCATGCACTTCTGGGCCAACGACGATGCCGTCAAGCTTGCCGAAGGCCTCCGCGCGGCGCTCGACAAGACGGCGAGCACGAAGAGCTGATGCGAGGCGGGAGCTGCGCGCGAAGAGGTTCGGTGAAATGCGAGCCGGCCAAATTCACGCGCAAGTATCGCATTGCAGCACTGAAACGGCTCCGACCGTTCCGAACCCAAGCTTGTATCGGTCGTTACCGTTCTACGAACGGAGGAGGTAGGCATGCGTGTCCTAGTGATCACCGCGGCAGTATTACTGTCTTGTACGCTCAGTCCCTCACGCGCCGACGAGACGGCTCCTGCACGTCAGGCGCAGGCGACCGTTCCGGTGCAGCCGGATCGAACTCCCGAGCAAGCTGAACAGGCCCGAGACCAAGACAGGAAGAACGCCGAAGACGTTAAGATCGAACGTGATTGGAAGGCGCAAGGCGGCACCGATGGCGATCGCGCCGGCCGAGCCAATCAATCGGATCAGGATCATCAAACGGTGGGACGTGATTGGCGGGCCCGGCCAGACAACGCCGAGCGTCGTTGAGACAAAATCGAATCCTCTGCGGTCCAAGCCGACAGCGACATATATGGGTGACACGATCACGAGCACCAGCAGGTGACGAGAAGCTTGGTCGGATCCGCGCCGTCTAGTGGTTAGAAACAAAGCTTCGACGGCATTGACAAATTCGACCGGCGCGTAATATTTGCCTCACGGGGAAGCGATCTCCCCGCGAGGCGACATGCCCAAGAATCGCGTCCCGGTTTCGACAAGGACGCTGCATGTCTTCCGTTTTCCGATCCCCTCTCCAAGCCGCTTTATCCGTCTCGCGCCCGCCAGGGCCTCGCTGTCGGCGGTGGGATCACCGTGCCGACGGACTCTGCCGGGCGGGCAGCGATCGTGAACCATCCAACTCGAAATTCATCCGTGATCTCAACGGAGGACTGCCATGACCTACGTCATGAAGCCGCTGTCGTGCGACCCGAGTCGAATCCGCGGCATGTCGGACGAAGTCCATTATCGCTTCGTCTACGACCAGGACGGCACGCTTCGAAGCTATTCGATGGGCGAGCGAAGCATCTGACATAACAACTGACGATTCGGGGATACCGAGACCTCCCCGTGAGATGGAGTCCCATCCAAGCGCTCGCCACCTCGATCCGGGGACGATCATATGGACGCACTTGGCTTCGCTATCTTTGCTCTTGCCGCCCTTGCCGGTGGCTTCGTCAGCGGCTTCTCTGGCTTCGCGATGGGCCTGGTCGTCTCTGGTGTCTGGCTGCACATCATCACGCCGATCCAGACCGCCACTTTGATCGCGGGGTACGGTCTGCTCACCCAAGGCTACGGCATTTATAGGCTGCGACATGTCCTGGATCTGCGCAAGGCATGGCCTCTCGCGCTTGGAACAGTCATCGGCATTCCGATTGGCGTTGAAATTCTCGTCTATCTCAATCCCCTCTATCTGAGGTTCGGAGTCGGTGTGTTGTTGATGATTTACTCCATTTACGGCTTGGCGCGCCCTGTGTTCGCGCCCATGAGAATCGGCACCGGAGCAGACATCGCAATAGGCATCTCGAATGGGATGCTTGGCGGGTTGACGGGGCTCGGCGGCGTGATCTCCACGATATCGTGCCAATGGCGCGGTTGGCCGAAGGATTTGCAGCGGGCCGTGTTTCAGCCGGTGCTGTTCATCGCCTTCGTGGTCATCTCCTTGTCCCAGGCAGCGGCCGGCTCCATTACCAGGGAAACACTGGTGCTGTACGCGTTGGGCGTTCCCTTCATGGTCGCCGGCCTTTGGTCCGGCTTCAAGATGTTCGGGACCATCCAGGACGAGACCTTTCGCAAGGCTGTGTTGGCACTGTTGCTGTTGGCGGGGCTCTCGCTGGTCGTCTCGACCCTCCCTTTTTCCGCTGATCGATAAGGGCATCATGCTATTGAAGCGACTGGGCGCCATCGCCATCCCGAACGGACTGAACAGCGATTTCGATCACGCCGCGTTCGATCCGAAGACGCGCCGCGTCTTCACGGGGGCCTCCTCGCATTCTCCGATGAGTGATGAGTGCAGATCGAGCGCGGCAGGCCGCGCGCGAATTCAATCTTCTGCATGGGCCAGGCTTGCGCTGCCATCCATGCTGGCTTTGTTGATGGGAGGAAATGCCATGGCCGAGACCCTGAATTTCGACAGCGCTGCTGTCGGAACTTCGCCCGACGGGTGGACTTTGACGATGACCGGCAAGGGACAGCCGAAATGGACCGTCGAGGCCGAGGCTACGGCGCCAAGCAAGCCGAACGTTCTCAAGCAATCCGGACGGGCGACGTTTCCCCTCGCCATCAAGCGCGATACGTCCATCCGTGACGGCTTCGTCGAGGTGAAATTCAAGGCCGTTGCCGGCTCCGAGGATCGCGCCGCGGGAGTCATTTGGCGTGCGAAGGATGCCGACAATTACTACGTGGTCCGGGCTAACGCGCTGGAGGACAATGTCGTTCTCTACAAGACGATCAATGGCGTTCGAATGTCGCTCGAGATCGTGGGTCGCAGAGGCGGCTATGGCGTCAGCGCGCCGGTGTCGTCCGGGCAATGGCACCTGCTGCGCTGCGACTTTGCAGGAAGTCGGTTCAAGGTGAGCTATGACGGAAAGCAATTGTTCGAGGTGGAAGACGCCACCATTCCGGACGCGGGCATGATCGGCCTGTGGACCAAGGCAGATAGCGTGACCCTGTTCGATGATCTGACATATGGTGAGAGCAAATAGGCCTTTGGTCACCTATGCCGGAGATTGCCATGAACGTTCGATGCCTGTCGGTCGCGACGGCCCTGCTGATTGCGTCCATCTGCCCAGTACGGGCGGAGGAAGGTCTGGTCGCCTACAAATCGCTCGGTCCAGAACTGGCGCTCGATCTTGCGCGCGCTGCGTTGGCGAACTGCCGCACCCGTGGATACCAGGTTGCAGTTGCCGTCGTCGATCGCTTCGGCGTCACGCAAGTGATGTTGCGCGATCGCTTTGCAGGCCCTCACACGCCCTCGACGGCAGCAGGCAAGGCGTGGACAGCAGCCTCGTTCAAGACCAGCACGACCGAGCTCAATGCGATCAGCCAGCCGGGGATGATGCAGGCGGGCATTCGCAACCTTCCCGGAGCGGTCGTCATTGCCGGAGGACTGATCGTTGAAGCCGGCGGCTCCCTGGTCGGAGCGGTCGGCGTGTCCGGCGCGCCGGGCGGTGACGCGGACGAAGCGTGCGCGAAAGCCGGAATTGATGCCATACGCGACAAGCTGGACTTCTGAGAAGACGTCAAGATCGCGGTCAAAAAGTCCTTCGGCCTTTCACGAGCCTGGCGGCCGTCTGATCCACAGGGACAAGCAGACGCGCCGCCTTCGCACGCGCAGGTGTGGGGCGCTCACCGACAGGAATCGACAATATCCGATTTGTCGCGCCAACCTGAGAAGTAACACCGTCGAGCTTCCCCAACGATTGTTCTCGACAAGCCGATGTCCGCGAGAAGCCGGTCATCCAGTTCGAGAAGCTCGTCGTATTGGCGGCGCCGTGTGATGCCGTCCAGCAGCGCGAGCGTGAGTTTCCAGAACCATGCAGGGCTTGGAGAAGGAACGAAGGCTGCGCTGGATGTGCCGATTGAGCCAGTGGTGCTGTCGCAAGACATGTTTCACCTCCATAATGGAGCGAAACAACGCTTGGCTCGAAAGCTGGTCGGGCGGTTGTGTTTGACCCGATGGCCTTTTCTATCATGCTCGTCTCTGCCGCACAAGCGATCCGCTGATCTGGAAGCTGGAGGCGTCGCTGGAGTGCCGGTCATGCTGAAAGGAACGTTCGGCGCCGCCCGTCCACTGGATCAAGCTGACCGCAACGCGAAGCATCACACCCTGCAAATGAGTGTATCCGACCGAGGAGCACTGATCGGAGCGCCGCCTGATGGTTAAGATCCTCGCTCCCTCAGTGGTGCAACTGAGATCCAGATTCCGACAGAGGCATGCAACGCACGAAGCAGCACCACGGAACAATAAAAAGACTTCGCGGTTAAACGGTCTCCCCCGACACCGGAGTCGACCATTTGCAAGCCCATCAGTCAAAACTTGACGGGATCGACGATACTGCGCGCCTTCAACTGCTCATCGACGCAATCGTTGATTACGCCATCTACATGATCGACCTCGACGGCACAGTCCGCAGCTGGAACTCCGGTGCCCAGCGGTTGAAGGGCTACTCGCCCGACGAAATCATCGGCAAGTCGTTCGCATCCTTCTATACGCCAGATGATCGCACCAATGGGCTTCCAGAGCGCGCCTTGAGCGTCGCAGCACGAGAAGGCCGCTTCAGCGCCGAAGGATGGAGAGTCCGCAAGGACGGAAGCCGTTTCTGGGCATCGGTCATCATCGATGCCGTCCGCAATCAAGCCGGCGAAGTGATCGGCTTCGCCAAGGTCACGCGAGATGTTACCGAACGTCAGGAAGCCCATGAAGAGCTTCTCAATAGTGAGCGGCGCTATCGCCAGCTAATCGAGGCCGTGGTCGATTACGCGATCTTTCAGCTCGACCCACTGGGCAACGTGACAACCTGGAATCCCGGAGCAGAGCGGATCAAGGGCTACGCGCCGCCGGAGATCATCGGTCAGCATTTTAGCGCTTTTTACACGCCCGAAGACATCGAACTCGGTGTGCCCAAGCGTGCGCTTTCAGAGGCGGCGGAGCATGGTCGCTTCGAGGCGGAAGGCTGGCGTTTGCGAAAAGACGGCTCCCGCTTCTGGGCGTCGGTCATCATCGATCGCATCACGGACGAGGCCGGAAACATCGTCGGGTTTGCCAAAGTCACGCGCGACGTTACGGACCGGAAGCGCGCCGAGGACGAGCTCAAGCACGTTCAGGAGCAACTCGCCGCATCCCAAAAGCTGGAAGCGGTGGGGCAACTCAGCGGTGGCATCGCGCACGACTTCAACAATCTGCTCATGATCGTCCTTGGCAATCTCGAAACAGCTGAGCGGCACGCCAAGGCGCCCGGAGCCAATCTGAACCGGGCGCTCGCAAACGCGAAGCGCGGCGCACAGAGAGCCGCGGCGTTAACCAGTCGCTTGTTGGCATTTTCGCGCCGACAAGCGCTCGATCCCAAGCCAATCAACGTAAACAACTACGTCAATGGCCTGCAGGAATTCCTTCAGCGCACGCTCGGAGAGCGCATCGAAGTCCAGACCGTCGGAAGTGCGGGTCTTTGGGAAATCGAAGCCGACGCCAATCATCTGGAGTCAGCCATCGTCAACCTGGCAATCAACGCTCGTGACGCCATGCCCGACGGCGGAAAGCTGACTTTGGAAGCAGCCAACATCTCCGCCGACGATGATTACTGCCGGCTCAATCCTGAACTGGCGCCCGGTCAGTACGTCGCCATTTGCGTGACTGACACCGGAGGCGGAATGTCGCGCGACGTTCTCAGTCACGCTTTTGAGCCCTTCTTTACGACAAAGGAGCCGGGCCACGGCACCGGCCTTGGCCTGAGCCAGGTCTACGGCTTCGTCAAGCAATCCGGAGGCCACGCAAAAATCTACAGCGAGGTGGGGCAGGGCACCACCATCAAGATGTACTTTCCGCGCTTCTCCGGAAGCACACGGCCCGAAGAAATCGCACCTGAGGAAATTGCCGAGGGTGAGCTATCCGAGACCGTTCTCGTCGTCGAGGACGATGAGGATCTGCGCGTCTATATTTCTGACGTCCTGCGGGATCTCAACTATCGCGTCCTCTCGGCCCGCAGCGCTCAGGCCGCTCTGACCATTCTCCTGCAAGACGACTCGAAGGTGGACCTTCTTCTCACTGACGTGGTCATGCCGGGGATCAATGGTCGCGAACTCGGCAGGCGCGCGCATCAAATTAGACCGGGACTGAAGATCCTGTACATGACGGGCTATTCGCGTAATGCCGTGGTCCATCAGGGAAGGCTTGATGAAGGTGTCAACCTGCTGGAGAAGCCAATCTCGCAAGCAAAACTGGCGCTGAAGGTGCGAGAGATTCTGGATCAGTTTGAATGACCAGGGTCTGACCAGCGGTACTATCCTGACCGCTGGCCGGCGGCGGCCACCGTAGCACCGTCCGTTCTCTGGGGCCTTAGCCGTCATCCCTTCCCTGACTGCCTGGTGCCTCAACGGGCACCAGGATTCCCATACTGCGCTCACCCTGAGGGAGTGGATCGGTAGCCGGACTTCCCCGCTTGACCTTTTTTCGCGCCGTGAGATTTTTAAGGGTCCGAAAAAAGCCGGGGGCGGCGATGAAACTGTTGAACGAATACCTGGAGCGTGCCGTCGGTCTGGAGAAATTGGCGGCGGGCGAGCAGGATTCGACCTTCAAAACTCAGCTGTTGAACCAGGCCGCGGCTTACAGAAAGCTGGCGGCAAAGCGCGCCTTGGAATACGGACTGCCGCCACCAAGCCCGCCAGAAGACCCGCCGCAGCCCTGAGAGAGTTAAAAGATCGATCTGGATCAGGGCCGCCTGCGGCCGTGCGGCTGGTCAGCGAGGGCGACGAGGCCCGGTGACGCATCCTCCAAGAGTATGTCGCGGGCTTTCGCGAATTGATCGGGAAGTTGCGCAAGAAGCTGCACTCCCGAAGTCGAGCTGACATCCGTTGGGCGGGGGACCCTTGCTCCCTGTGTTCAAAATGGAACATAACTCTTTATCGCGAGTTCCTTCCCGATCGCACAGCGGGGTGCGCAGGGGGCCAGCATGCAAGGGACGGGAGTTACTATCCTCGTCGTCGAAGACGAACAGCTTATCCGCGACATGGTGGCCGACGCATTGTCAGATGGCGGCTTTGAAGCCGAAGTCGCCGTCAGCGGGGAGGATGCAGTTAGTCTTCTGCAGGGCAACCAAACCAAGTATCGCGCACTCGTTACCGATATAAATTTGTTCGGAAAGCTCGATGGCTGGCAAGTCGGCCATCGCGCCAGGGAGCTAAATCCGGACATCTCTGTGATTTACATGACAGGCGCGGCGGCCGATCAATGGCCCGCCCACGGCGTGCCCAACAGCATCTTGCTGACCAAGCCATTTGCACCTGCGCAAATCGTGACCGCCGTAGCTCAACTTCTGAATACCGGAACTCCGCCCGCTCAGTCCTGAGGGGAGTGGACGAAGCCTTCTCCGACCGAGGCAGCCTTAGTTCTTCGTCAAGGGCTTGGGCGGCTCTTCGGCCATGGCCTCGACATCAATGGCAGGAAGCTCGCCAGTGCGGTCTTTCAGGTCTGCCGCACGCTGGACCAAGCCAGCAGCGACCGTGGGATTTTTTGTTGTTTTTGCCATGCGCAGCAATGCCGCTGCGGCCTCACGGGCGAACTGATTTAAGCGCGACACGGTTGGACATCCGACACTTAGCTGACGTGGAATGATTCAAGGGTCGAATATTCGTTCCGAATTCGGCTTAAAAATGCGCGCACGACACAAGAAGGGCTTCAGCTCGGGGCTGGGCCAGCTGAGGTCCTTCGTGTGTCGGCACCACGTTATTGGAGCGCGGTTCCGAATGATGCCCAACTAAAGAGGTGGTTCTTGGTTCCCGGTTATCAGCCCAAATTTCGAGAAAAAAACGGGCCCCAGCTCGCGGGGCTATTGGGGGGCATGGAGCTGGGGCCACTCGGGGTCGCCCTTGGGGAAGGGCATCGGGAAAACTTGGCAATCGCAGGAATGTTCCTGTCTTTTCCAAAGAGCGAGTGTGTAGATCAACCGCACGGCCGCGACTTGAGACGTCCTCGTGAAGGACTTCATGACCCCCTGAGCCCCGGTCCTCCGGGGACACACCGCGTTGCAAACTCGCTATGATGGATCGAAGCCGCGCAGAGTCGTTGGGCGACCAGTCCTGCAATAGTGAGAGGCGCGGTGATCCACAGCGCTACGAAACCAAGGCGTGTGCGCTGTCGAATTCATACGAAAGGGCCAGATCCGGGCGCGACGCCCCCGGGACTACGCGCCCACATCGCAAGACGGCGATGCTCGGTCTGACTTAACGTACGTGCCTTATTCGGACACAGCGAGAACGGTCAGGCCCCTGGTGCGCTTGTGGGGCGTCTCGAAGTCGATCCGCTGCCCCGGCGATAGGCCGATCAAAGCCGCTCCAACAGGCGTCAGGACCGAAATCCGACTGAGCTCGATGTTTGCCTCATGCGGATAGACCAGCACGATCTCTCGGCTCGCACCCGTCTCGTCATCGCGATAGGTCACTTTCGATCCCATCCTGATCACGCCTCGCAAGTTGTTCTCGTCCGTCACCGTGGCACGTTCCATCTCTCGAGCCAGAAAATGGGCCACTCGCGGAAACAGATCCATGCTCGAATTGGCCAAGGAACTGAGGCGCCGTGATTCGTCCTCAGTAATCTTGATCGGCGGCAACGCCGACTGTTCTCGCCGGCTCTCAGCTTCGAAATTGCGCATTGGTCGCTCCTATGCTGCAGTTGGTCCGGGGTCGTCATCGAACGGGTTGCCTGACCGCGTCGGCCCTCTCCGGAAGAATGGGACGACCTTTGAATCCGATGGGGTCAGGCTTTGGACCCTGACGACATTCAGACATCCGGCGACGAAGTACGGCATCTGATCGCCGACCCGCAGTCCGATCAAAGCTGTACCCAGCGGGGTCAACACCGAAATGCAGGCGGGATCCGACCAGCACTCCTCGGGCCAGACCAGTTGCACGGTGCGACGCGGAACGCCCCAATTCGTGCAATGGGTGACCCATGATCCGATCGTCACGAAAGGACGGACGTTGTCCGTTTCGTCCGCGACGATATCGGCGCGGTTGATTTCGCCCATGAGGAATATCCCGTCCAAATCTCCTTTTTGGACGGCGAGGCGGGCGAGCTGTTCGAGCCGCGGATAGTCTGATGAGGTCAGTGCGATTTTCGGAAGAGGCAGCACGGCGCACTCCTTCTGCTTCAAGACGACCTCTCGAGTGGAGGTCACGAAAGCTGGAAAAGAGCCCGGACGGCGCGAACACCGTCCGGCTAACCGCCTGCTTGGAGGCGGCCGGCGTGAAGAGCAAAACGCGCGGTGCGCGCATCAATGTCGATGTCATAAGCCATGTTGCTCTGACTATAGTGGTTCATTTCCCTGGAAACATTGCGACGAAACCGCACAGCACCTGTACACGCGAAATATCGAGAGGAGACAAGGAGCGTCATTGAAGTGAGACATCGAACAATCACGCGGGTCTACCCAGCTGCGCAAGAACGTGCGTCGAAGATTACATCGCGTGGGATGGACAGGCTGACGTTGCTGCAGGCGAACGCTCTTGTCGCACCGGTAGGCCCCGGGCGGCGGTTTGACGTGAATGTGAGCCGTAGTTCTACAGAACCATTATTATAGTCGGCATCGATCGCTTGCACCTGGCGATGGAACACTGAACGGGCGCCATGACATGCGATACCGCTTCGAGGTCAGCCCAGCTGAGGACACCGAGCCGGTCGAGATGAGTGGCTGGCGGGGGATCGCGCTCTGCGGATTCTGTGCGTTGCTGGGCGCTCTCGCCGCCGTCGTTGCCGCCGCGACTGGCACCCTTCCACACTGGATCTGAACCGCTCGATCGCGGAGCCAGTGTCCGCGGGAATGGCGGTTTCCGGCCAAACCATCACAATGGCGCTAAAATCTAGCAGTGGAGATATCGATCCGCCTCGGCTAAGCAATTGAGGATCAGCGAAAGCATCTCTCCACCTCGCAGCCTGGGGCAATGAACGCAAATGTTCCTGCTTGCCGTTCTCGTCCTTCCTTTCGCGGGAAGCTTTATTGCGGCACTCTTGCGGGTCAATGCACGCAACGCTGAGGCATGGCTCGCTGGAGCGGTCGCACTTACAGCTTTTTGCCTCATCGGCGCGGCTTATCCGAACGTGACGAATGGTGGCGTTGTCGGGTGGCGAACGGACTGGGTCGCTGAACTTGGACTCGCATTTGTGCTGCGGCTTGACGGGTTCGCATGGGCCTTCGCCATGCTGATCACCGGCATCGGTTTTCTGGTGGTGCTGTATGCCCGGTACTACATGTCACCCAGTGATCCCGTTCCGCGGTTCTTCTCCCTGCTGCTCGCCTTCATGGGAGCAATGCTGGGAATCGTGCTCTCCGGCAACCTGCTCCAACTGGTTTTTTTCTGGGAGCTGACCAGTCTCTTTTCATTCCTGCTGATCAGTTACTGGCACCACAACGCGGCGGCGAGAGACGGCGCGCGGATGGCGCTGGTGATCACGTCGACGGGTGGGCTTTGCCTCTTCGCCGGCGTGCTGCTCATCGGGCACATCGTCGGCAGCTATGACCTGGAGCAGGTGCTGGCTTCCGGAAACGCGATCCGTTCGCACGCGCTTTATGTCCCCGCACTCGTTCTGATCCTTCTCGGCGCTCTCACAAAAAGCGCCCAGTTCCCGTTTCATTTCTGGCTGCCGCACGCGATGGCCGCTCCAACTCCCGTTTCAGCTTATCTCCATTCGGCAACAATGGTGAAGGCCGGAGTGTTCCTTCTAGTGCGGCTCTGGCCGGCAATGGGTGGAACGAATGAATGGCTGTGGCTGGTGGGCTCGATCGGCCTGATCACGTTTTTTCTGGGCGCCTTTCTCGCCGTGTTCCAGCAGGATCTGAAGGGGCTATTGGCCTACTCGACGATCAGCCATCTCGGATTGATCACGCTTTTGACCGGACTCGATACCCCATTCGGACAGATCGCGGCGATTTTCCATATCATGAACCACGCGACCTTCAAGGCATCGCTGTTCATGGCGGCCGGCATCATCGATCACGAAACCGGCACGCGCGACATCCGCCGCCTTAGCGGGCTATGGGCCTTCATGCCGATTACGGCGACGCTGGCCATGGTGGCTGCCGCGGCAATGGCGGGAGTGCCGTTGCTGAATGGTTTTCTGTCGAAGGAAATGTTTTTTGCCGAGACGATCGAGGTCCATGACAATTCCCTCGTCGATCAGGCGCTGCCGTACATCGTCACTCTCGCCAGCACGTTCACGGTTGCCTATTCGCTGCGCTTCATTCGCGACGTGTTCTTCGGCCCGGCTCCAACCGGCTTGCCACGCGTTCCACATGAGCCGCCCCTGTTGATGCGACTTCCGGCCGAACTGCTCGTGCTGGCATGCCTCATCGTCGGTGTCGCGCCGGCTCTCACAGTGGCGCCGATCCTCGATACGGCTGCCCGGGCGGTTCTCGGCTCCGCGATGCCGGAGTACAGCCTTCGTCTCTGGCACGGAATTACGCCTGAACTTCTGATGAGCATCGTAGCGATGGCCGGTGGGTTGGGCGTCTACGTCATGCTGCGCTCCTACCTGCTCGCGCATGAGGGACCGCCCTTGCTCGGTCGCATCAATGGCAAGCGGATCTTTGACTGGGTGTTGGTGACATTGTCCTGGCGGTTTGCGCGATGGCTCGCCACCAATCTCGGCACGAGGCGTCTCCAACCACAATTGAGACTGTTGGCTGGCGTGGCGTTCGTCGCTGCTCTGCTGCCCCTCTACGCCCGCGGCCTCTCGCTGACGGGACCGTCAAGGAGGGAATTCGACCTCGTCTTTGGACTACTCTGGGTGGTGGGCGTTGGCTGCGCGGTGGCGGCCGCGGTCCAGGCCAAATTTCATCGGGTGGTGGCGCTGATACTGCTCGGGACCGCGGGTCTCGTCACCTGCGTCAGCTTCGTCTGGTTATCCGCTCCCGATGTCGCGCTGACGCAGATCGTCGTTGAGACGGTTACGACGGTTCTCCTGTTGCTCGGCTTGCGGTGGCTGCCGAAACGCATCGCGCGACCAGGCCCGGCAGAGGCGCCCGACAGCATTCGGTGGCACCGCGTTCGCGATTTCTCCATCGCGCTCCTCGCCGGGCTCGGTTTGGGCACGCTTGCGCTGGCGGCCATGCAGCTCCCGGACAACCACAGCATTTCGCGATACTTCGTGGAAAACGCCTACACGAAGGGGGGCGGAACCAACGTGGTGAACGTCATCCTGGTGGATTTTCGCGGGTTCGATACGCTCGGCGAGATCACCGTGCTTGCGGTCGTCGCACTGACCGTCTTTGCGCTTTTGCGCCGTTTCCGTCCGGCCCCCGAAAGCATTCCCGTTCCCGAACAGCAGCATGCCCAGGATGCCCACGACGAGGCTCATCCCGATCGACAGAAGGGCGACACTGCCAAAGACACGCTTGCTACCGCGGCATTGATGATGGGGCTGCTGTTTCCCGTGATCGGCGTCGTTTCCATTTTCCTTCTCTTGCGCGGGCACGACCTTCCGGGCGGCGGCTTCATCGCCGGCATCGCCATGGCAACAGCATTCATCCTGCAGTATATGGCTCGCGGCACGGTGTGGGTGGAAGCTCGTCTTCACGTCATGCCGGTGCGTTGGATGGGTTTCGGCCTCTTGCTGGCAGGGTGTGCGGGAGCTGCCGCCTGCGTTTTCGGACACCCCTTCCTGACCTCGTACTTTGCATATGCCGAACTGCCTCTGCTCGGTCGCGTCCCCACGGCCAGCGCTCTTCTCTTCGATATCGGTGTGTTCTCGCTCGTCGTCGGCGCCACGGTATTGATGCTCATCGCAATCGCGCATCAATCGCTGCGTCGCTATGGCGTGCCGCTCCAGGCGGGGCAACGCGCGCACGATGAGCGAGCGAAAGAGGAGTTGGTGTAATGGAGCTTAGCCTGGCCATCGGCATAGGTGCGCTTACGGCGTCCGGAGTGTGGCTGATCCTCAGGCCGCGCACGTTTCAAGTCATCATCGGGCTTTCGTTGCTCTCTTACGCCGTCAATCTCTTCATCGTGGCCATGGGACGGGTGCGGACGGGAGCGCCGGTGCTGATCGCAAAGGAGATCGGGGATGCAACGAAACATGCTGACCCGCTACCACAGGCGCTCGTACTGACTGCAATCGTCATCAGTTTTGCGACGACGGCGTTGTTCCTTGTCGTTCTCCTCGCGTCGCGCGGCCTGGCTCGCACCGATCACGTCGATGGTCAGGAGCCCGAGGCGTGAGCGGAATCGCAAATCTCGTCGTTGCGCCTATCGTCCTGCCCCTGCTTGCCGGCGCAGGCATGCTGCTCTTGAATGGAGAGCGGCACCGCAACATCGTGGCTGCGGTCAATGTCGCCGCAACGGTTGCACTCGTTTGCGTCGCGGTGATCTTGCTCGGAATGTCTGATTCGGGTCACCCCGGAATCAGGGAAGTCTATCGCCTGGGCGATTGGCCTGCTCCGTTCGGAATTGTCCTCGTTCTCGATCGGCTCTCCGCGCTCATGCTGCTCCTGACCAGCATCCTGGCGTTGGCGTCGGTTGTGTTCTCTCTTGCCCGTTGGCACCGGACAGGCGCGCATTTTCATCCGCTCTTTCAATTTCTGTTGATGGGCCTCAATGGTGCCTTCCTGACCGGCGATCTCTTCAACCTGTTTGTCTTCTTCGAGTTGTTGCTGGCCGCTTCGTACGGACTTCTGCTGCATGGTTCCGGTCTTGCACGGGTGAAGGCCGGGTTGCACTACATCGTCGTGAATCTGGTCGCGTCTCTATTGTTCCTGATCGGGGTCAGCCTGATCTATGGCGTCACCGGGACGCTCAATATGGCGGACCTCTCGGCGCGGATACCTGCAATCGCTGCGGAGAGCCGCGGTTTGCTCGAAGCAGGCGCCGGCATGCTGGCCGTGGCCTTCCTGCTCAAGGCCGGCATGTGGCCTCTGTGTTTCTGGCTGCCGACGGCCTACGCATCTGCGAGTCCACCGGTGGCGTCGATCTTTGCGATCATGACCAAGGTCGGCGTATATATCATCCTGCGTCTATCGCTGTTGCTTTTCGGTGAGGGCAGCGGCGCGTCAGCGGGCTTCGGCAGTGACTGGCTGTTGTGGGGCGGGGTGGCGACGATCGCCTTCGGAGCAATCGGCACATTGGCATCCCAGGACACCGCCCGTCTCGGCGGCTTTTCGGTGCTCGTATCCTCCGGAACCGTGCTGGCAGCCACCGGGACCGGGCAAGTCAGTGTCGCCGGCGGAGCACTGTTTTACCTGGTCAGCTCGACTCTCGGCATCAGCGCGTTCTTCCTTCTGGCCGAACTCATCGAGCGCGGCCGCGAACCCGGAGCTGACGTGATCGCCGTCACGCGAGAAGCTTACGGAGAAGACCACGGTGCGGACGATACCGAAGAGGAAGTCGGCATGGCCATTGTGGCCACGATGGGATTGCTCGGCGTCGCCTTTATCGGATGCGCCCTGGTCATCGCCGGGCTTCCGCCGCTGTCGGGGTTCATAGCCAAATTCGCGCTGCTGACGGCGGCGCTTCATCCTTCAGACATGCATCCGGGCGGTGCCGTTCCCGGCAGTGGATGGGCGCTCCTGTTGGCGCTCCTCGTGTCCAGTTTTGCGGCGTTGGTCGCGCTGACCCGAGCAGGTATCCGCTCCTTCTGGGCCTCGCCAGATCGCACCGTGCCGCGTGTGCGCCTGATCGAAATGGCGCCCATCATGTTCCTGTTGATCATTTGCGCGACCCAGACAGTGCTCGCCGGTCCGGTGATGCGTTTCATGCAGGCAACGGCGCAATCGCTGCACGCCCCGGCGGGCTACGTCAGCGACGTCCTGGAGATCAGCGTCCAAGGCAGCCGAAAGGCGGGTGGCGAATGACGCGATTCCTGCCCTTTCCGCGGGTGAGCTTCTGTCTTCTCGCATTGTGGCTGCTGCTCAATCAAGCAGTCACGGTCGGACATGTCCTCCTCGGTTGTGTGATCGCGCTCGTCGGCGGGCGGATCCTCACCGTGCTGGAGCTGCCAAGCACGCACGTCAGGCGACCCGGCGTCCTTCTCCGCCTGTTGGGATTGGTAGCGATTGATATCATCCGCTCCAACTTGGCGGTTGGCCGGATCATTCTCGGCTTTGGGCGCCGGCAGCGAAAATCCGGGTTCGTGAACATTCCGCTCGACATGCGCAATCCCTACGGACTGGCCATGTTGGCTTGCATCATCACCTCGACGCCCGGAACGCTGTGGGTGAATTTCGATGCACAGAAGGGCTTGTTGATGATCCATGTTCTCGACCTGGTCGATGAAGCCGAGTGGATCCGCACGATCAAGCAGCGCTACGAACGCCATCTGCTGGAGATATTCGAATGAGCCAGCTCTTGCTGATCTACGCGCTTGTCGCCGCACAGGTACTTCTGGTGTTGGCTATCGGCTGTGGCGCGGCTCGCATCTTTCGGGGGCCGCGAGCACAGGATCGCGTTCTGGGTTTCGACACGCTGTCCGTGAACGCGATGTTATTGCTTCTGACGTTCGGGATTCGATCCGGCGAAACGCTCTATTTCGAGGCGGCTCTGGCCATGGCCCTCTTCGGTTTTGTTGGTACGGTTGCGCTAGCGAAGTTTCTGCTGCGCGGCGAGGTGATGGAATGAACGGCATCGAACACCTGCCGCCCTGGGCTGCGGCTCTCACGGCATTTCTCCTTCTTGTCGGCGCCGCCGCCACACTGGTCGGTTCGCTGGGCCTTTTGCGGTTCGGCACATTCTACGAGCGGGTCCACGCGCCGACGCTCGGGACAA
This sequence comes from Bradyrhizobium sp. CW1, assembly GCF_023100665.1. NCBI lineage: Bacteria > Pseudomonadati > Pseudomonadota > Alphaproteobacteria > Hyphomicrobiales > Nitrobacteraceae > Bradyrhizobium > Bradyrhizobium sp. CW1. Next base: position 5,322,785 of record NZ_CP064684.1, on the reverse strand, counting down.
CGCTGGGCACCGTATTCATTGCAGCTGCTTCAATCGTTTGCTTTTCGGTACTTCAGAGCAGGCCCGTGCTGCACGAAATCCTGATCATCGGGCTTGGCGTGGTAACCACGCCTATTGCGCTGACCGTATTGGTGGGCGCAGCGCGATTTCGCGATACCGCCGAAAAGAGTGCGCAAGTTCGCGGACCAGAGGGCAATTAGCGCGAGACGCGCGATTTTTTGGTTCCTTGACCGGCCAGTCGGTCAATCCAGGCTAAATGTCGCATTTGATTTCCTGCATCGCATGCCCACCTCTAAGTACATGATGCATGACGCTGAGTAGTAGGCGAGTTCGCCGAAGTCTTTGCATGTTGGCCGCCTGATCGGAGGCAATCAGCCCCGAACTCAGTCCATGCCGCGTTCGCGAGGGCTGGAAGCTCGGTGCCCGGCAGAGCGAGCAATGCACATGCCGCTCGCAAGCGAGCCGCACCGCAAACAGAGGCAGTGATGACTACAACGCTGCGACGCCGGATTTATAGGACCCAGCTGCAGATCCGCCGGTAACCCGGACGATTCAGATCGTCCGGGATGGTACCTCAACATTTCTGCAACCAAAGCCGGGAGTTTCTCATGTCGGTGTTCTTCGCGCTGCTCGTCCTGACCTCATGGGTCATGTTCATCTGGATTTCAGATCCCGATGGCTTCCGCGAGGCATTCGCTCGCCGCCGAGCGCCAATTCCTCACGATCCTAAAAGGTGACGTTGGGAGGTTCACCTCCGTCACCGCGTACAACAGTTGCTTATGAGCGAGAAAGATATCGTGCGCCGCATGTTCGCGGGGCGCGATGCTTGGTTGCTTCTCGGCTCCAGATCGTCGGTCCAGGCCAAACCGGACGAACGAAGCTGGCAGGCAACAGCGTCATAGGCCCTCCGCAAGGCAACCGAATTGCCGCGCTGGTCGAGCTTGGCAGGCCATCGGGCCGGCGGCCGTTCGCAATTGTAAGGATTCTGACATGAATATCGTCGCTGCGACAGATTTCTCGACGCGGTCCAATCGCGCTTTGCGGCAGGCCGGCCTCCTGGCGCGCTCCCCTGATGCAACTCTGCACCTTGTTCATGTCGTCGACGAGGATCAGCCAGCCGAGCTGATCCGCATCGAAGAGCGTGAGGCACAGCGGGTGCTGGTTGAGCAGATCGCATCCATGCCGGAGCTGCAAAACGTTCAGTGCTACCCGATCGTGGTCAAGGGCCATCCCTTTGACGGGATATTGCGAGCGGCTGCAGCAGCCGACGCGGATCTCGTTGTAATGGGAGCCCATCGTAAGCAGTTTCTGCGCGACATCTTCACAGGCACCACAATCGAGCGTGTAATTCGCGGAGGAAGGTATCCGGTTCTGATGGTGAACAACGAGGCGCAGCGGCGCTATGAACGCGCTCTGGTGCCGGTCGATATGTCGGATACATCCGCCGATGCAATCCGCGTGGGGCTGTCCACCGGACTCTTGACACAGGGCGCAACAACGATCCTTCACGCCTTCTCGCCGATGACGAAAGCGCGATTGGTCCGCTCCGGTGCGAGCGCGGCCGTCATCAGCGGATATGTCGATAGCGAGCGTCTGAAGGCAACGGAGGAGCTGACGAAGTTTCTGGTGGCGAACAAGCTCGGCACGCAACGATGGTCTCTCCAGGTCGGCGAGGGCGGGCCCATGCAGGTCATCACCCGTGCTGTTTCGGAGAGGCAGCCTGACATGCTGGTGATGGGGACGCACGGGCGATCTGGATTGGTTCGGGCCTTGATCGGGAGCGTAACGGAAGAAGTCCTGCGTTCGTTGAGTGTGGACGTTCTCGTTGTTCCTCCCGCCGGCTCTGAACGCACAATGTCAAATCCGCTGATCGGCACCGACCCGAAGGCGTGACGCGTACCGCGGCTCATCGCTCGCCGGCGAACCCTTCTTTCCGCGAGACCACGGCTCCCGCTCTGTCGGCTGATCGATAGACTAGCGGCGCCGTCGTTCGCTGTCGCGCGCAGCCGGCTTTGCTGCTTGTGGTTTGGTTGAGCCCCGCGTGATCTTCAGCGGATCGCTGGCCGGAAAGGTTTGCTGCAATTGCCGGTCCAATTCCTCGTCGAGTTCCCGCTTCTCCCGCTGCTTCGATGTTTCGTCATGCTTTGGCATTGCTCAATCTCCGCGTTTAGCACTTGGTGACCGGCCGTCCGTGATCGGGAACAGTTGACGCCAAACCGAGCGGAATTGAGGATTTGGAATCAGCACGGATCTTGAAGTAACAGACCGGTGCTCGGGACATCAGCGTCGCTAGTCCCGCCCGCACGGGGGACAATAGTGTTTCTCGATCATGGCACCTGCGCTCCGGCATGAAAAAACCCGCGGCGGATTGCTCCGCGCGGGTGAACTTTCGATGATGCCATTCTGCCAGTGTTTTGCCCGACGTGTCAAAGCTGAACAGCACGACGGGCAGGGATGTATCGGTTCGGCAAACGCCTAGTTGGTGCAATCAAAATGGCTAATGATTTCAATACCCCCGCTACTGTGCATGGGGTTGTTTTTCGTTTTTTTGTTTTTGCGCCGCCGAAGCCGCACCTCAGCGCCGTCCGCGCGGTGCTTCCGCCTTGGCCGGCGGCTCGGTCTGCGGTCCGCAGCTCGCGGCAGCGAGGGTTGACTGCGCTTGCGGCATCAGGCCGGGCTCGGGGGCGAGCGCCTTCATCACGATCAGGCCGGTGGTGCTGGGGGAATCGATGATCAGGCGGTCGGCGGCGGTGATCTCTTCGTCTTCGGGCAGCTCGTTGTGCTGCGGCTCGGTCATCAGGTCGAGCTCGATCACCTTCTTGCCGGCCGAGCGGTCGTTGATGGCGTAGTAGGCGATCTCGTTGCGGGTGTAGAACGACACCGACGTGTAGGCCTGGCTGACGGGGACCGTCAGCTTGATCGGCCCGTTCGACAGATCGTAGCGGCAGATCGCGAGCGCAAAGGCCGGGTCCATGAACGGCATCGGCGAGGTCTGCGGATCGGCGAGCGGAAGCTGCGTGACGGCGTTGAGTTTCGTCATCGGCGTCAGCCGCGAATAGGCGTCCTGGGTCGCGATCCGCGGCAACGCCAGCACGCTGACGAGATGGACCACGAGGCCCAGCACCACGCCGGCAACGATGGTGAACAACAGCCGGATCATGAGCAGCCCGCCGTCGTGATCGTGGGCATCGGCGCGTCGCGCTGGGTGCGCGTGGCAACGCCGACCGGGGTGTCGTAGAGCCGCAGCATCAGCGTGTAGCGTTCGATGCCGCCAGTCGGCAGCCAGTTGCCGGCGCGCGAGCGCGAGGCGATGCGGATCTCGAACGAGCCGTCGGACTGCCGCACGATCTCCTGGCTGGTGAAGCCGTAGCGCTGCAGCGAATTGGGAACGAGATGACCCTTGCGGTCATAGAGCGTCAGCGTCCAGAACCGTGCCGGCGGTGTCACGCCGGAGACCACGACGTCGCAGCGGCCGTCGAGCACCTTCTTCTTGTCGTCGGCGGTGGCGGTGAAGGCGACGCCGTCGCCGGTGCCGATAGGCAGCTCGCCGTTGCGCACGATGGTGGCGCGCGAATAGGGATCGACGTCGGCGGTGCCGGTGCGCGGACGCGCGGTCCAGGGGCCGATGGTCAGCGCGCCGATCTCGGTGCCGCGCGTCGTCGTCATCCAGGTCGCGCCGACGCCCACCACGGTTGCGAGCAGAAGGGCCGTCAATGTGATCAGGATCAGCCGCACTTGTTCGGTCAGTTCTTGCGCGGGGCGGATGCGTTCGCATTCTCTTCCGCATAGTTCTGCGGGAAGGCGAGCGCGCTCGTGGACGATGCCGGTTTGGCTTGCTTGGGGTCGGTGGCGGCCGCTTTGGCCGCGGTCCTGGCCGCGTCATCCAGCAGCTTCTCGACGCGCACCAAAACGTCGGCGCCGCGCTTGGTCAATACGGGCGGCGGACCGGGCTTGGTCTCCAGCACCTTCGGCGCCGCATTGGCCTGTGCGTTGGTGATCCGCTCGGGCGGCAGCTTCTGGCCCATGCCGATACCGGCGATCTCCCGGACCTCGACGCCCTGATGCGCCGCGAGCATGATGTCGTGCCAGGTCTGCGCCGGCAGCGAGCCGCCGGTCATGCGGTTGGTCGGCGAATAGTCGTCATTGCCGTACCAGACCGCGCAGGTGAAATTGCCGGTGTAGCCGACGAACCAGGCGTCGCGATACGCATTCGTCGTGCCGGTCTTGCCCGCGGTCGGAATGCCGTCGAGGGCTGCGCGGCGCGCGGTGCCTTCGCTGACGACGTGGCTCATCATGCCGGCCATGTCGGCGGCTACGGAGGCGGGAATCGCCTGGCGCGGCTTCGGCCCGTCGCGGTCCCAGCGCCAGACCGGATCGCCCGCGCCGGTGCGCACTTCCAGCACGGAATGCGGCGTCACTGCCTTGCCGCGGTTGGGGAAAGTCGCGTACGCCACCGCGTGCTCGAGCACGGTGACTTCGTCCGAGCCGATCGGCAGCGACGGCGTGTCGGGCAGCGGTGCCTTGAGGCCGAAGCGGCGCGCGACCTCGACGATCTTGGCGCGGCCGATCTTGGCCGGGTTCGGCGCCTTCGGCTGCTCCTTCTGGCCGATCGCGATCGACAGCTTGACTGGTACAACGTTGATCGAGCGCGTGATCGCCTGCGTCAGTGTCACCGCGCCGGAATAGGAATGGCCATAGTTCTGCGGGCACCAATTGCCGATGCAGACCGGGCCGTCGACCACGATCGAATTCGGCGTGAAGCCGTTGAGGAGCGCGGTGGTGTAGACGTAAGGCTTGAACGTCGAGCCCGGCTGGCGATAGGCGTCGGTGGCGCGGTTGAACTGGCTGGCGCCGTAGTCGCGGCCGCCGACCATGGCGCGGATGCCGCCGTCGAGATCGGAGACGACGGTCGCGGCCTGCGTCGCGTGATAGTCGCGGCCGAACTGGCGCAGCTGGTTCTCGACCGCGTCCTCCGCCGCCTTCTGCACGTTGGTGTCGATCGCGAGCCGGACCACGAAGACGCGCTCAGTGTAGGATTTCGGGAAGGTGTCGACCAGCTTGCGCATCTCGTCGAAGGCGTAGTCGAGATAATAATTCGGCGACGCCTCGTAGCGGCGGTCGACCGCGAAGGCGGGGTTGCGGCGGGCGCCGAACACCTGGCCCTCGGTCATGAAGCCGGCGTCGACGAGATTGTCGAGAACGACATTGGCGCGGGCGCGGGCGGCGGGCAGGTTGATGTGGGGCGCGTATTTGGTCGGCGCCTTGAACAGGCCGGCGAGCATCGCGGCTTCGGCGAGCGTCACGTCACGTGCCGACTTGTTGAAGTAGAAATGCGCGGCGCCGTCGACGCCGAAGGTGCCGCCGCCCATATAGGCGCGGTCGAGATACAGTTTGAGGATCTCGTTCTTGGTCAGGCGCCATTCCAGCCAGACCGCGAGGAAGGCTTCGTTGACCTTGCGCTCGATGGTGCGCTCGTTGCTCAGGAACAGGTTCTTGGCGAGCTGCTGGGTGATCGAAGAGCCGCCCTGGCGGACGCCGCCGGCCTGGGCGTTGGTGACGAGCGCGCGCGCGGTGCCGGCGATGTCGATGCCGAAATGCTCGTAGAAGCGGCGGTCCTCGGTCGCGAGCGTCGCCTTGATCAGCACGTCCGGAAAATCTTCCAACGGGATCGAATCGTTGTGCTTGATGCCGCGGCTGCCGATCGGGTTGCCGTAGCGGTCGAGGAAGGTCACCGCGAGGTCGGACTTCTTCAGCCAGTCCTCGTCCGCGGTCTCGCGGAAGGCGGGGATGGCCAGGGTCAGCATCACAACCAGGCCGCCGAGGCCCAGCGTCGCGGCCTCCGACAGCGGCTCGATGAACACCCAGCGCTTCCAACGCCCGACATAGAAGCGGTCCATGAAGGTCGAGTAGCGCTCGTAGAGCTCGCGGATGCCCTTGGCCGAGGAGAACAGCGAGGAGTCGATGCGCGCATCGAGGTCCAGGAAGAAATTCCGGATCCGGGCCTTCCAATGCGGTGGTATGATCTGGCGCACCTAGAACCCTTGCGGCTTGGTTCGAAAGCGTTCAAGCACCCGGCCGGGGGCGGCATCGAGACGTCTTGCGGGAGTGTTGCGGCAAACCCAAGGCGCCCGGCCAGCGACGGTGGGGACTCGCTGTTCCTTCTAGCCGAGCAGGGCCTATAAACCAATGGTCACGCTTGCGATTTTGAACAACAGGCCTAATTGACCCCGGTTCATTACGGGCCTCACGCGGGCGTTGCTTGCAGCCCCACGGCCGCACGCCCTAGATGGCACCAACCGTAGCTCTTTCGAACTTTTGTTGAGGCGCATGACCGCAGCTCCCAAACGACCTTCAGGCCAGGAAGGATTCTTCTGGAAAACCAAGACGTTGGAAGAGATGTCGGGGCCCGAATGGGAGAGCCTGTGCGACGGCTGCGGCCGCTGCTGCCTGAACAAGCTCGAGGAAGATGGCACCGGCGACATCTATTTCACCCATGTCGGCTGCAAGCTGCTCGATGGGGTGACCTGCGGCTGCAAGGACTACGCGAATCGTTCCGACAAGGTTCCGGACTGCGTCCGCCTGACCCCGGCCAATGTCCGCACCCTGAACTGGCTGCCGCCGAGCTGCGGCTACAAGCTTGTTGCGGAAGGCCGCGACCTCTATTGGTGGCATCCCCTGGTGTCAGGCGATCCCGACACCGTGCATGACGCGGGCGTCTCCGTACGCGGGCGGGTCGAAGGCAGCGAGGTCGAGATTCCGGACGATGAGCTCGAGAACCACATCGTGCAGTGGCCGGCGCAGCTGCCAAAACGGGCGCGCCTGAAGCGACGTCCGAAGGACTGATCCGCCGCACCAGGTAGATCACGTCCTCGCGATGGCCGTGGGGTGGGATGCTCCCATGCGCCGCGGTGCCTGCCTGAGAAGAACTTTGCTGTCTACATTGACTGCATAGAACGAATCCTTCGCGGTGTTGCGCCGCCTCATGGCTTCCGGTCGAGATGAACAAGTTCGAGCGGCAGAGCAGTTCTGCCGACACCCAGACATTGCCCGACGACATCGCCGAGGAATTGTCGCGCCTTCCGAGCGAGGTCTTGAGCGTCGATGACGCTCCTTCGCTCGCGCCGCCGGCGCCGCTGTCGCAGGACGAGGTCCGCACCATCGTCATCAGCCTGATGTTGACGATGTTCCTGGCCGCACTGGACCAGACCATCGTCGCCACCGCGCTGCCGACCATCGGACGCCAGTTCCACGACGTCTCCAATCTCTCCTGGGTCATCACCGCCTATCTGCTCGCCTCGACCGCGGTCGCGCCGGTTTTCGGCACGCTCAGCGACATCTACGGGCGCCGTGTGATGATCATCATCTCGCTCAGCCTGTTCGTCGCGGGCTCGGTGCTGTGCGCGATCGCTCCGAACCTGCCGATGCTGATTCTTGCACGCGGTCTCCAGGGACTGGGTGGCGGCGGCATCATGCCGGTGGTGCAGACCGTGATCTCCGACGTCGTGAGCCCACGCGAGCGCGGCCAGTATCAAGCCTATTTCTCCAGCGTCTGGATGGTCGGCGGCATTCTCGGCCCGGTCATCGGCGGCGTGTTCGCCGAGCATCTGCACTGGTCGATGATCTTCTGGATCAATGTGCCGCTCGCGGCGGCGGCGATCGCGTTGCTGCTGCCCAGGATGAAGAAGATTCCGGTGTTCCACCGCAAGCGCAAGGTCGACTGGATCGGCGGCGTGCTGCTGATGGCCTCTGCCGTCGTCTTCATGCTGGTGCTGACCTGGGGGGGCACGCGCTTCCCGTGGCTCTCGCCCACCGTGCTTGCGATGGTGGGCGGCGCTGTAGCGCTCGCGGTCACCTTCGTGTGGCACGCGCGCCGGGCGGAAGAGCCGTTCCTGCCGCTGCCGCTGCTCGGAGGATCGGTTGTGCCGTTCGGGCTGACGGCCGGCGGTTGCGCGCTCGGTGCGATCACGGGCCTCACGGTGCAGCTGCCGCTCTATTACGAGGCGGTCTATCACCTCAGCGCCAGCGAAGCGGGCCTCGCGCTGATTCCGCTCGCGGCGGTCTCGACCTGCGGCGCGGCCATCGCTGGTCGCACCATGGCGCGGGCCAAGCACTACAAGCGGGTCGCCATCGTAGGAACGTCCTGGGCAGCGCTGTGCGGCCTCGGCCTCACGTTGACGACGTTGCCGCTCTGGGCGCTGCTGACGCTGATGGCTGCGTTTGCGCTTGGCCTCGGCACCACCTTTCCGGTCTGCGTCGTCTCGGTGCAGAATTCGGTCGCCCGTCCGCAGGTCGGCACCATCACGGGCGCGTTGAACTTCTTCCGCTCGCTTATGTCCTCGTTCACGGTTGCGGCGTTCGCGGCCATCCTGCTCATCGCGCTCGGTGCCGACGTTCCGCTCGCCGGCGAGCATCACGGCGCCGTCAATGCGATCCCCGCGGACGACATGCGGCATGCGTTCCGCTACGTCTTCGGCGCCGCCACCGCGCTGATGGCTGGCGCCGCGCTCTGCCTGATCATGATGGAGGAGCGGCCGCTGGCCGGTCCGTCCACGACGCAACCCGTCGAGATGGCGGAATAAGAACCGCTAGCCGCGGCGTCCGTCCGGAAAGCTGCTGCTTCGCGGCAATCGAATCGTGAACTCGGTGAACGCGCCGGGCTCCGTCGCGACGTCGATTGTGCCGCCGTGCTGCTTCACCACGATATCGTGGCTCATCGACAATCCGAGGCCGGTGCCTTCGCCGGCCGGCTTGGTGGTGAAGAACGGATCGAACATCTTTTCCTTCACCTCGTGCGGAATGCCGGTGCCATTGTCGCGGATGCGGATCTCGATACTGTCGCCCCGGTCGCGTGTCGCGGCGATCACTACCGGCTCGTAATCGGCGGCGCCGTCATCCGACTTGCGCTTGGCGACCGCGTGGAAGCCATTCGAGATTAGGTTCAGCAGCACCCGGGTGATCTCCTGCGGAAACACTTCCGCTTGTCCGGCCGCCGGATCGAGCTCGCGCTTCAGCGTCACGTCGAACTGTGGCTTCTCGGCGCGGGCGCCGTGATAGGCGAGGTTGAGGCTCTCCTCGACCAGTGCGTTGATGTCGCTCAGCCGATGCTCGCCGCCGCCCTCGCGGGAATGCAGCAGCATGTTCTTGACGATGGAGTCGGCGCGCCTGCCATGCTGCACGATCTTCGCGAGATTGTCCTTCAACAGTCCGGTCAGCTCGTCGACCTCGCTACGAACGTCGTCCGCGAGCGGGACAGGCGCGAGCGCCGCGTTCAGCTCGTCCGTCAGCTCGGCGGAGAGCGATGCAAAGTTGTTGACGAAGTTGAGCGGGTTCTTGATCTCGTGCGCGATGCCGGCGGTGAGCTGGCCGAGCGAAGCCAGCTTCTCGGTCTGGACCAGCCGGTCCTGGGCAGCGCGCAAATCGTCGAGCGATTTGGCGAGGTCCCGGGTGCGGTCCTGCACCTCGTTGAACAGGCGCGTGTTCTCGATGGCGATCACGGCCTGGTCTGCAAAGGTCTTGAGCAGGGCGATCGCCTTGTCCGGGAAAGGACCGGCCTCCGGCCGCGTCACGCCGATGGTGCCGATCGCGACGCCGTCGCGTAGCATCGGGATCACGAGGATGCTGCGATAGCCTCGCGTCCGCGCCAGCTCTCTCATGGCGTCCGTGAGGTCGGGCTCGTTCTGCATGTCGCTGCGGAATGCGAACTCTCCGCTTCTTGCCACCCGGCTGTGAATGCCGGATGCCGACAGCGGCACCGGGAACGAATTGAGCAGCTCTTCATTGCCGGCTTCGTTGTCGGTGCTGAAGGCGGCCAGGTGCAGCAGGTCGTCGATGACGCGCGTGACGGTGGAGGAATGTCCGCCGACCAGGGACTTGGCGCTGTCGGAGATCGCCTGGAACACCGGCGTCACATCCGCGGGCGAGGCCGCGATCACCTTGAGGATGTCGGCGGTCGCGGTCTGCCGTTCCAGCGCTTCCCTCGTGGTGTTGAACAGGCTGACATTCTTGATCGCAATCACCGCCTGGTCAGCGAAGGTCTGCAATAGCCGCACGTGATGCTCGCCGAACGCGCCGGTCGCGCGCCGCGTGGCGATGATGACGCCGATCGCCGCGCCGTCGCTCATCAAGGGCGCGAACAGCATGCTGCGGTAGCCCCGGGCGCGCGCGATGTCGCGGGCTGCGGGTTCGACTTCGGTGTCGGGCAATTGCGCCGCCACACCATTGGCCACGAGCCGGTAGGGCGGGAACTGCGCGAATGGCACCGGGAACGAGGCCTGCAGCACGCGATCGCCGGCCGGATCGGTCGGCGTGAACGCCGCAAGGTGCGCCGCGCCCCCAATGTAGCGCAGCACCGCGGTGGAGAAGCCGCCGATCAGCCGGTTGGCATTGGCCGCGATGGCGTCGAACACCGGCTGTACGTCGGACGGCGAGGCGGCCATCACTTTCAGAATGTCGGCGGTGGCGGTCTGACGCTCCAGCGTCTCGCGTGTCTCGTTGAACAGGCGCGCATTCTCGATCGCGATCACTGCCTGATCGGCGAAGGTCTGGAGCAGCTGGACGTGGTCGGCTGCGAACGCGCCGGGCTCGGCGCGCGTGACGCTGATCATGCCGACTGGCGTCGCCCGATTCATCAGGGGCATGAACAGCACGCTGCGGAAGCCGCGCAGCCGCGCAAGGTTCCGATTCAGCTCCGGGACCTCCGCGGCTTCGCTATCGGGAAACTGGATCGTCTCGCCGCCACGCACCAGCGCAAAGGTCGGAAAGTCGGCAATCTTGCGCGGGAACGACGCCTTGAGCCCTTCGTCCGCCTCGGGGCTCGTTGGTGTAAACGCCACGAGGTGGAGCTCGTCCTCGATGAACTGAAGCACGGTGGCGGAGAAGCCGCCGAGCAAGCGCCGGGAGCTGGACGCGATCGCCTCGAAGACCGGCCGGGCATCGGACGGAGAGGCCGCGATGGTGCGCAGAATCCCGGCGCTGGCGTTCTGACGATCGCGCGCAATCGCGAGCTCGCTGCGAAGCTGCGCGTTCTCGGCTGTGGCCGCCTGCAACAGGCGTTTAAATTCCGCGATGTCGTTGGAAGGGGCGGTCATTCGCAATCCGGCTTGATGCCGCGACAAGCGCGGCACCGAGGCGGATTATCACATCTCCTGCGGCCGGAGCCAGCCTCCGCGACAGCGAGTTTTGCTGCCGGAATCCGGCCCGCTTCACGTGCCCGGCCGCGACACCTCGGTCTCCTTGCTGGTGATGAACTCCAGCAGCACGGGAACGCCTTCCTGCGTCTTCTGGATGCCGCGCCTGATCGCGGGGGTGATGTCCTCAGGTCTCGTCACCCGCTCTCCATAGCCGCCGAAGGCGCGCGCCATCGCGGCGTAGTCTCCGGAAATGTCGGTCGAGCGATATTTCTCGGTCGAGACCGGCATCACCTTCAATTCGATCGCCATTGAAAAATTGTTCAGCAGGATCGACATGATCGGGATGCGCTCGCGCACCGCGGTCTCGAAATCCATGCCGGTGAAGCCGATCGCGGCGTCGCCCCAGACATTGATGCAGAGCTTGTCAGGCTTTGCGAGCTTTGCGCCCATGGCCAGCCCAAGGCCGTAGCCGAGTTGCGTCGTCTTGCCCCAGCCAAGATAGGTGAGGGGCTCGACCGACTTCCAGAACGGCGAAAGCTGGTCGCGGGGGCTGCCGGCATCGTGGGTGATGATGGTGTTGCGGATGTCGACGGTATGTTGCAGGTCCCACAGCACGCGATAGGGGCTCAAGGGCGCATCATTGCTGGTGAGCTTCGGCATCCATTTCGCCAGCCACTCCTTGTGCGAAGCCGCGATCTCGGCTGCCACCGCCGACGCGTCGCGATCCGCGCTGACGGTCTTGCCGATCTCCTCCAGCAGCGCGTCGAGCACAAGCCCGGCATCGCCGACGAGGCCAATCCTGGCTTCCACGTCCTTGTTGAGATGGTTCGGATCGAGTGTGGAGTGGATGATGGTTTTGTCTTTGGGCATCGCGATGCCGAAGCTTGTTTCAGTGAAGGAGCAGCCGATGCCGAAAATGAGGTCGGCCTCAGCCAGAAACTTCGGCACGGCGCGCGGCACCGCAAGGCCGCCGGAGCCGAGCGAGAGCGGATGCGTTTCCGGGAAGGACGATTTGCCCCCAAGGCTGGTCGTGACGGGAATGGCGAGCCGTTCGGCCAGCCGCTTCAGTTGTGGCCACGCCTGGGCGTAATGCACGCCCTGGCCGGCATAGATCGCCGCGCGCTTGGCGTTGACGAGCAGGTCGGCCGCCTCCTTCATATGAATGGGATCCGCGCCGTAGCGGGTGCGCAGCACAGGCGTGTAGTTCAGCGGCTCCGGCACCTCCTCGTTCCACATGTCCGCAGGGATCTCGACGATCACAGGGCCGCCGCGGCCGTTCTTCAGCTTGGTAAAGGCGCGGCGAAAAATGTTGGCGACTTCCGCGGCCAGGATGATCGGCTCCGACGATTTCGAAAACGCCTTCATCGCCTCGCTGGAATTGAAGTTCGGCTCGATATGCGCAAGCCTGCGCTGATAGCCCATTGGCAGCACCAGTACGGGAACGGATTCGCCGTAGCATTGCGCAACGCCGCCCATCGCATTCTCCGCACCGGGGCCATGCTGCATGCAGAACGCGCCGATCGAGCGTCCCGATGTCACCCGCGAGATCGCATCCGCCATGTGGATGCCGACGCGCTCCTGCCGCACCATCACCGGCCGGATATCGGCCTTGGCCGCATGCTCGATCAGATGGTTGACCGGATAGCCGCAGAGGATCCCGATCCCCTCGCGCTTCATGATTTCCGCAATCGCGGTGCCGAGCTTCATGGCGTCTCTCTCCCTGGCGTAGGCCGGTTGCTCCGGCCGATTAGGGGAGAGAGGATCAGGAAATCCGGGGAGGGTAAAGCGCGGACGATGAGAGTCGCGGTGGGTCAGCTATGCAGCGAGTGCCATAGCCCGGATGGAGCGCAGCGCAATCCGGGGCCGTTCCACCCGGATAGACCAGTGACGAATTTCGCTGCGCTCCATCCGGACTACGACCGCTACTTGCAGCTTTGGCAGATCATCAGCTTGCGTTTCAGCGACTCGTCTTCTTGATCGATCAATTGCTCAGCGGCGCCTTTCGCACCCGGATCGGCCCTGGAGCCCTTCGCATTGCGTGACCTCACAGGCGGGACTACCTGGCTCGAGGTGTCGTTGCCGTCGCCGATACCTACGCTGAAGCCATCGTAGTCGGCAGCTGGGTTCGGCGCCGATGGAAGCCCGCCGATCACCGGCGGCGAAGCTTCTCTGATGGATGCTGCCGGCGGAGGTCTGGAAGTTTTGGCGCCCGCATGCGGCGGCGATGCATTGGGCGGAGAAAGCGAAACCGACGGCGCGGCCGAAGTCTGCCCTCTCGCGCTGTCCTGCGACCAGACGCCAACAAAGATGAGGCTGAAAGCCAAGAGCATCACGCTTCTCATCCGCATCCTTCAAGCCGCCGTGGTTCGTCGATTGACAGTGTGAAGCGTATCAGGACCCGCATGGTCGTCAAAGCGCCGCAGCCCGGATTTCGCTACCGGGAATATAGTTCACAAAGCGTGACCGGCCCGCCGCGCACCAAGCCAGGCCCTGTCAAGTCAAAGAGGAATTTAACGCTTGCGCCCTAACTTGCGCTCGCCATGAGTGACCAGGTCGTCCACAGCGAGGTTCAACCGTTTTCGGCGCGTGCGGCGCTTCCCTGGCTGGTGAGCCTTGGCGTCTATGGCCTGCTGCTGATCCTTGGACCGCGGCTGCTCAATGATCCCGACAGCTATTCCCACATCGAGGTCGGGCGCTGGATCATCGCGCATGGCACGCTGCCAGCGACCGACCCATTTTCCTTTTCGAGGCACGGCGCTCCCTGGATCACCTTCGAATGGCTCTCGGAGGTGATCTACGCCGCAGCCTACGCGCTCGCCGGCTGGCCAGGCGTCCTCGTCGTCGGCGCCGCGGCGATAGCGCTCGCCTTTGGCCTGTTCACCTTCTTCCTGCTGCGCGAGCTTTCGCCGACCCAGACGCTGCTCATGGTGATCGTGGCCGTCATCCTCTTGGCGCCGCATATGCTGGCGCGGCCACATGTACTGGTGCTGCCGCTGATGGTGACCTGGGCGGCGGCCCTGGTACGCTGCATGGATTGTCGAGGGCCTCCGCCGTACTGGGCCCTTCCGCTGCTGGTCGTGTGGGCCAATCTGCACGGCAGTGTGGTGCTGGCGCTTGGACTGATCGGCCCTGCAGGGCTCGAGGCGCTGCTCTGCGAGGAGCGTAGTGAATGGCCACGCGTATTCCTGCGTTGGCTGCCGTTCACGGCGCTTGCGGTCGCGGCGTCCTGCCTGACCCCCTACGGGCCGGAACCGCTGCTGATGCCGCTGACCACGCTCGGCCTCGGCCCCGCGCTCGGTTGGATCGCGGAATGGCGGCCGCAGGATTTCAGCCATATAGGCTTCTTCGAGCTGTTGCTGCTGGCCGGGATCTTCGCGCTCTCGCGCGGCGTGACGCTGCCGGTGGTCCGGGCCTTGGTCGTGATCGGCTTGCTGCATTTCGCGCTGGCCCAGATCCGCAATGCGGATCTGCTGGCCATGCTGGCGCCGCTCTATCTGGCGGCTCCGCTGGGGCGAAAGTTCGGCGGACCGATTGGGAAAGATGCGGCCGGCTCGTCGCGCCGCCTGAACCTGGCCGCCCTCGGTGTGTTGATTGCGGTGAGCGGGGCGACGCTGGCCCGTGATATACGGCCGGCTCCGGCCATGACCCCTCAGGCTGCCATCGCTGAAGCCAACCTCGCCGCAGCGGGGCACGTGCTCAACGATTATACCTTCGGTGGCTATTTGATCTTTGCCGGCATTCCCACCTTTATCGACGGTCGCGGTGAACTGTACGGGGGAGCGTTCATCAACCGCTACAATCGCGCCCTGGCGCTCGTCGATCTCGGCGACTTTCTCAGATTGCTCGACGAATACAGCATCGGCGCGACGTTGCTCGCGCCGGGGACGCCGGCTATAGCGATGCTGGACCGGCTGCCCCAATGGCAGCGCGTCTACAGCGACGACGTGGCGGTCGTGCACAAGCGGCGAGATATACCGCAAAGATAGATCAAGCGGTCCCGTAGGCGGCGTATTGGCCGCCGAGCGGCACGCCGCTCAGGGTCGCTTCGAGACGCCGCGACGGCTTGGTGTCGCAGGGCAGCAGCAGGAAATGGCGCGCACCGATCTCGCGCAAGCCGCCGGCAGCCATCAATTTTCGGGTTGTGCCGGCCCCGAGCAAGACGGCGTCCCGGTCGAACTCACAACGCGCGACGGCAAGACGGGTCAGCGGGTTGTACGGATTGTGCTCGATGACGCAGACGAGTCCACCGGGGCGCGTCACGCGCCGCATCTCCGCGATGAATTGCGCCCATTCCGTTGGCACGAGATGGTGCATCACGCAGACGGCCGTGACCAGATCGAAGCTGGCATCGTCGAAAGGAAAGGTGCGGCCGTCGAACTCACGGTAGTCGACCCTGCCGTTGTCAGCGCGCGCCTGCGCCAGGCTGGCCGACGAGACGTCGATGCCGCTCAAGCGGCCGACCATGCCGTGCAGCAGTGGATGAAGGCTGCCTACGCCGCAGCCGACGTCCAGCATGTCGGGCCTCTCCGTGTCGAGCCGCTGCGCGATCAGGTTGCCCAGCAGATCGGCCTTGGCGCGCATGAAGAAATGATGCGGCAAGCCGGAGAAGTCGATCGAGGATTGGACCACGTCACGGTAGTTGTCGTGATAGCCGTCGAAGAGCTCGGTCATGCGCTGTGTCACTCGTTGACGGCGTGGATCGCGGGTGCGGCTGCCGCCTCGTTGCGGTCGAAGCCAGCGCGGGTCTGCACCACGTAGAGCGGTCGACGTTTCACCTCGGCATGGATGCGGCCGACGTAAAGCCCCACGATACCCGTCATCAGCATGTTCATTCCACACAGCAGGGACATGACGACCATCGTCGAGGACCAGCCGGTCACGAGATGACTATCGTTGCTGAGCCACAACAGGATCACCCAGCCGCCATAGAGCAGTGCCAGACCTGAGACCGTCAATCCGCACCAGATTGCCAGGCGCAAGGGCAGATCGGAAAAGCCGAGCGCGGCGTTCATCGCGAGCCGCAGCATCTTGAACAGCGGATATTTGGTCTCGCCCGCTGCTCGCTCGAGGCGGTGGAAGGTGACCTCCGCCTGCCGGAAGCCGAGCCAGGCGATCATGCCGCGTACGAAGCGGTCCTGCTCCGGCATCTGCCGAAGCGCGTCGAGCACCTTGCGATCGATCAGGCGGAAGTCGCCGACGTCGGCGGGGATGCCGACCGAGGACATCCTGCCGAGAAGCCGGTAGAACAGATGCGCGGTCGCGCGCTTGAATCGGCTTTCGCCGTCGCGCGACAGGCGGCGGGCGTGGACGATGTCGTTGCCTTCCTGCCATTTTGCGATCAATTGCTCGATCACTTCGGGCGGATCCTGCAAATCGGCATCCATGACGATGATCGCTTCACCTTGCGCGGCGTCCATGCCGGCGGTGATGGCGATCTGATGCCCGAAATTTCGCGACAGGCCGATATAGCGAAAGCGCGGGTCGCGCGTGGCGAGTGCCTGTAGCACGATCGAGCTGGAATCGCTGCTGCCGTCGTCAACGAAGATCGCCTCTGCCGGCCCGTCGAGCCGGGACAAGACGAGGTCGAGCCTGCGCAGCAGCACCGGCAGCACGGCTTCCTCGTTGAACACGGGGATGACGAGGCTGTAGCGGATCGACTGGAAATTGGCCGCCATGCGAGAGAGTCCAACTCGTTGCAGGAGCGGAAGTCTATGCCGGCGGTGGTTAAGGTCGCCTTGCCACAACCATTAAGGATATGGGGCACCGCGGTGGCTTCCAAAAGGCGGGTGCAGATGGTGATGCCCGATTAACCACGCTGGGCAGCCGCGGCTTCGGCCTAGGACTTGCGGTCTAGGACTTGCGGCGGATCTTGTAGAGAACAAATCGCTCAGAGGTGTCCAGCGCTTCCAGCACATCCGGCAGCGGGTTTGCGGCTCGCGGCCCGAGGACATAGAGATAGTCGAAGTCCTGATGCCAGGTGCGGACGAACGGCGGAACGCCTGCCGGCGGCCGGCTTGCCGCAATCGCGGTAAGCACGCCCAGCGGCACCGGCCCCCCGTAGGGAATGGCAAGACGGCGCACGTCCTCGCGTGGCCGCACGGGCTGCTTGCCCGCTTCCGTGAATAGATTGGGCACGAACGCGTTGGCATAGTGCACGGCCAGCGTAGGTGCATAGTACATCGGATATGAGGTGAGGTCGGCGAAGGGCGGGTCTCCATTGTCGTCCGTGCTGGCGACGAGGATGCGCGAGCCGCGATCGATCTTGTGGAACGACTCGACGATGGCCGCATAGTCGGTGCGGTAAGGCAGCCACACCGTGAGCACGACGGCGAGATTGATCAGTATGACGCCACTGATCGCGGCGAGCGCTGCCATTCTCCACGCCCGGCTGGGCAGCGTCAGCGAGCAGAAGGCCGGCAGGATCAGAGCCGCAGCGGGAATGACGCGCAGGTCGACGAACGAGGTTCCGAACAGCTTCGAGGGAATGACGACGTAGAGCAGCGCGAAGCCGATCGCGAGCCAGGTCCCGGCTGTTTCGAGCTTGAGGACGCCGCGTCTTGCGGCGAAGAACAGCGAGACCATCAGCGTAAGCCCGGTCGCCGCTGCGATTGTCAGATTGTAACCGTTCATGATGCGCAACGGCCAGATCGGCTTGAATCCGATGAACCAGCTCGTTCCTTCGCTTCCGATCGATCCCGCGGTCATGCGCATGATCCCAAAGAGGGCAAGCGCCGGTATGGCCAACGCGCCGAGCCGCGCGGCGGCGACCCCGTACGACCTTCGCCCATGGCGGATGCGCGAGAGCTCGTAGACGCCGAGCGTCGCGCCATAGACGCCGAGGGAGAAGAAATGTGCTGCAAACAGCGCAGCGACGAAGACCATGTTGACGACGAAACGCAGTGGCCATGGGCGCTCCGCGAGCATCAGATAGACGGCGATGCCGCAAAGAGCGAGGCCCAGTCCGAACTCGAAATTCACGAAGCCCCAGCTGAACGGCAGACAATAAAGGAAAGCGAGCGCCGCAAAGCCGGCGAGATGGACCCGTCCCTTCCGGGCCCATTCGAGCAAAAGCGCGCCTCCGACGATCAGCAATTGGCTCAGGAGCAGAAACAGGCGCGTGGCGTTCTCGACGTTGATCAGCCGCGCCATTTGCGGGACCAGCAGATCCATTCCAAGGTTGGGATAGAATGCCCAGGCCACTTCGTAATACGGATTGGCATTGGGAGTGCCGTTCTGGCTCAGAATGTACATCCGGGCGAGATGATTGGGATAGTCGACCATCGCGGGGATAGCGGTCAGCAGCACCGGAAGAAACGACAGGGCCGCCAGGACAGCAAGAACGCTGATCGGCGTCGATCGGTCCGAGCCAAGACGAGCCCAGATTGTCGAGGTCGGCTTGTCGGAAGGAATCATGTCATAGGGCCGCTAGAGTTTGAGCTTACGCTCTACGACAGCGCAACCGCGCGACACAACGCCAATAATGCGAACTTCGCGAAAATCAAACTGGGGTCGCCGCCGCATCGGAAGGAGGAGCCTATCATCCGGCGCGCTGCACGCGGATTCGTGCTGATGCGATTGCGGCGCGCCGGCTATGCCGGCTACTTCATCGCCGCGCTGATCGAGTTGAATTTGCTGCTCAGGAGTGCGCTGCCCGTGTTGTTCACGGCCGTGATGATCGCGAACGCGATGCCGGTGGCGATCAGACAATACTCGATGGCGGTGGCACCATTTTCGTCGGCAAGAAATGACTTGAGCAAAGTCATCGTCAACTCCTGTTCATCCGTCCAACCTAGGCCGGTGCCGTTTTCGGAATGGTAAATTGATTCACTAAGTTTTCGTGAGCGCGCCAAAACGCAGGGCGGATGGTCCTCACCTGCCGTTTGATATGGTGACATCGATTGACTTAAGGTTTCGTCACCCAATTCGGACGCATTTGGCGATGTCGTCATCCCGTCTCAGGACGAGATCTGGCGTTCCGGTGCGGCCTTGCTGGAGCGTTTCAGCACTATCGCCAGACGTCCGACCAGATAGCTGACCACGGACGGCTGCGCTCGCGCGGAGCTGCCGGCCAGGCTTTCTTCCTCGGCCGCGTCGTTGACGATGCCGATGTAATTCTTTCTGGCGTCCTGCTGCTTCACGAGCCTGCAACCCCGAGTTCAATCGAGGGGCGACGATGCTGCGCTGAGCGGGAAGCGTCGGTTAATTTTGTCTTCCGTAGGATTACGTGCCCTCCGGCCGCAGGCAGACGCTGAAAGCGCGGCTTGACTTAACGGATTGTTGAGCCTGTTCTCGAGCGGGGCGCCCGGCTCACTCGCGCCGACCGTCCGCATTCAGCGCCCGCAACACCGCGATGCGGGCGAACATCATCCAGCCGCCGCCGGTCTCGGCCGCGTTGATCAGGGTTTCGATCGCGGTCTGCCAGTGGCTCGCATCCTGCGTATCCTCGGGCAGTCGCATGATGTGATCGGCAGCTTCTTGCAGCGTCCGCAGCTTGCGCCCGCCACGTAACGAGATGGGTTCGTCGAACGCGGTCGACCAGGGCATGTCAGGTCGGCCGATCGACGAGGGGCAGCATCACGGCGTCGGCGCTGTGCGATGCCGCTAGCCGGCCTTCTTCGCCCGGGCCGGCGCGCGCACCGGCTTGTCCGCCTTTTTGGGAGCGGCTTTCGCAGCAGTGTCCTTGCCGCCCTTGCCGGTGATCGGCAGCAGCATCTCACGCTGGCCTTCGACGCGCTTCTTCGGCTTCTTGCCCTTGACGGCGTCCTTGGTCACGTCCTTGGCCACCTTCGCCGCGGGGCCTGCGTCCTTCTCGTTCGCGATGCTCTTCTTCAGCGCGTCCATGAGGTTGATAACGTTGCCGCTGGTCTTGGGCGCGGCCTTTGCTGCGATGGGCGCGCCGCTGCGCTTCTTGTTGATGAGGTCGATCAGTGCGGTCTCGTAATGGTCCTCGAACAGCTCAGGCTCGAACGCGCCGGACTTCTTCTCGACGATGTGCTTTGCAAGGTCGAGCATGTCCTTGGTCAGCTTCACGTCCTGGATGTCGTCGAAATAGTCCTTCTCGCCGCGCACCTCGTAGGGGTAGCGCAGCAGCGTCCCCATCAGGCCGCTCCCGAGCGGCTCCAGCGCGATGATGTGCTCGCGGTTGGTCAGCACCACGCGGCCGATCGCGACCTTGTCCATGCTCCGGATCGTCTCGCGGATCACCGCAAATGCGTCGTGGCCGACCTTGCCGTCGGGCACGAGATAGTAGGGGCGGATCAGATAGCGGCTGTCGATGTCGGTCTTCGGTACGAACTCGTCGATCTCGATCGTGTGGGTGGACTCCAGCGCGATGTCGTCGAGCTCGTCCTTGGTGACCTCGATATAGGTGTCGGTGTCGACCTTGTAGCCCTTGACGATGTCCTCCGAAGTCACCTCGTCACCGGTCTCGGCGTCGACCTTGAGGTACTTGATCCGGTGGCCGGTCTTGCGGTTTATCTGGTTGAACGAGACTTTCTCGGTATCCGAAGTGGCCGGATAGAGCGCGACCGGGCAGGTCACGAGCGACAAACGCAGAAAACCCTTCCAATTGGCGCGGGGGGCCATGGGCTACTCCAAACGCAACGGGGACAGAAGACGAAGATACCATCGGGGAACACCGAATCATAGCAAGGCGGATCGCTGAATCTTGCAACTGCGTTAATCGGCCGCCCGGCGCGCGGTTGCAGCCCGATCCGGCTGCAAAAACCGGAACATCATATCCGATCATGCGTTGCCACTGGACATTCGCCGCGAGGAGTCGCGGCCATCCGATGCGACGGCCAGAAATTGAGGTCACCATGGCAACCACGCGAGACCAACGTCAGATCGTGGAAACTCCGACGGAGGCGCGCCAGGGCGAGCCTGGGCCGTCGGTGGCGGCGCTGCTCGCCATATCAACCGGGCTCGCGATCCTGATCCTCGCGGTCATCTGGTTCGTGTTCTTCCGGACCTGATCGGCAGATCGACCGGACGGTTTGCACCTTCCGACTCGCCGCGTAACGCGGCACATTGCGCCCGCCATGCCGTCGGTTCGTCCGGTGGCATGGCGGGCGCAGTGCGTTGACTGCGAACTGGTCGGATATGACCAAAAAGTAACGCGGCCGGTTCCCCGGTGTTCATATTCAGTTCACGCCGGAATTGCTCATCTGTGCAGGTGTTCATGCGGCCTAATTCTGGAGAGAAGCGTGCGCCTGCTCGTCGTTGAGGACGACCCCGATCTCAATCGCCAGCTTACCAAGGCGCTGACCGACGCCGGCTATGTCGTCGATCGCGCCTTCGACGGGGAGGAGGGGCATTTTCTCGGTGACAACGAGCCCTACGATGCCGTGGTGCTCGACATCGGCCTGCCGAAGAAGGACGGCATCTCGGTGCTGGAGGCCTGGCGGCGCAACGGCCGCACCATGCCGGTCCTGATCCTCACCGCGCGCGACCGCTGGAGCGACAAGGTCCAGGGCTTCGATGCCGGTGCCGACGACTATGTCGCAAAGCCGTTCCACCTGGAGGAGGTGCTGGCGCGGATCCGCGCGCTGCTGCGCCGCTCCACCGGCCACGCCCAGAGCGAGCTGACCTGCGGCCCCGTCACGCTCGACACCAGGACCGGCCGGGTCAGCGTGTCGGGTAATCCCATCAAGATGACGTCGCACGAATATCGGCTTCTGGCCTACTTGATGCACCATTCGGGGCGTGTCGTGTCCCGTACCGAGCTGGTCGAGCATCTCTACGACCAGGACTTCGACCGCGACTCCAACACGATCGAGGTCTTCGTCGGCCGCATCCGCAAGAAGCTCGACGTCGACATCATCCAGACTGTCCGTGGCCTCGGCTATCTCCTGACCCCGCCGGCCCCCGGCGCTTGAAGCGCGGTGTCTCGAACTATCTCGTCTAGACGTATCTTGGCTTGACGGGCGGCGCAGCAGGGGCCTTGTTCGGGTCATGAGTTCCGACGCCATGCCACCCCGCGCCTCCGGGATCATTCCGATGCCCGCCAGCTCGCTTGCGAACCGCCTGTTTCTGTCGGCGACCGCGTGGCTCGTCGTGATCCTGGCCATCACCGGCGTGGTGCTGTCGTCGGTCTACAAGAACGCCACCGAGCGCGCCTTCGACCGCCGGCTCAATCTCTATCTCCGCACGCTGATCGCCGAGGTCGCCACCCCCGACGAGCCGCCGGACCGCCAGTTCCAGTCGCTCGGCGAGCCCTTGTTCGAATTGCCGTTGTCCGGCTGGTACTGGCAGATCACGCGGACCGACACCGAAAAGCCGGAGGTGCGCTCCTCGCGCTCGCTCTGGGACAAGAAGCTGCCAAAGCTTGAAGAGCAGGGCACCGAGCTCACAGCCGCGGGCATCCGGATCGCTTATGTCGACGGTCCAGAGGGACAGAACCTGCGCATGGTGGAGCGGCCGGTCGATCTCGGCGCGGACGGCAAATTTCTCGTCAGTGTCGCCGGTGACGACACCGAGATTTTCGACGAGACGCGCAGTTTCGATTACTACCTCGGCGGCACCTTCACCGCGCTCGGTATCGTGTTGCTGCTGACCACCGTGTTTCAGGTCCGCTTCGGTCTCGCGCCGCTCAAGCGCATCTCCGAATCCATCGCCGACATCCGGTCCGGGCGGGCGGAGCGGCTCGAGGGCGAGTTCCCGGTCGAGATCGCACCGCTGGCGCGCGAGACCAACGCGCTGATCGACGCCAATCGCGAGATCGTGGAGCGCGCGCGCACCCATGTCGGCAATCTCGCCCACGCCATCAAGACGCCGCTCTCGGTCATCGTGAACGAGGCCGGCGCGCATGCCACCGATCCGTTCGCGGCCAAGGTGATGGAGCAGGCCGACGTGATGCGCGACCAGGTCGCCCATCATCTCGAGCGCGCGCGCATCGCGGCGCGGGTCTCGGTCGTTGCGACGGTGACGGAGGTGGCACCGGCCATCGAGGCACTGCGGCGGACCATGGAGAAGATCCACCGCGGCCGCGGCATCGTGGTCGAGGCCGAGGCCGATCCGTCGGCGAAATTTCGCGGCGAGCGGCAGGATCTGGAGGAGATGGTCGGCAACCTCGTCGACAACGCCTGCAAATGGGCGGCGTCGCGGGTCTTCATCGAAGTTCTGGCGGAAGCGCCGCAGCAGGCGAGCATCGGTCCGCGGCTGCATATCATCGTCGACGATGACGGCCGCGGCCTGTCGGAGGCCGAGCGCACCCAGGTCTCACGGCGCGGCCAGCGGCTCGACGAGTCCAAGCCCGGATCGGGCCTGGGACTGTCGATCGTGACCGAGCTCGCTGCGCTCTATGGCGGCAGCCTCTCCCTCGGCCGCGCACCGACGGGGGGCCTGCGGGCGGAGCTGGTCCTCCCCGGAATATAATCCCTTGTTCCGACGCGACTATTTGGCTTGCGGCACCCCGATCCGGACGAAACCAGGGGTATTCGGAGCGACTTCCTAAACGGCTTCTTAAGTGGCCCCACCTATGATCGAGGAGGACGGATCCCACGTCCGCCATTTACCGTTCATTACCCGGGCGCATGAGCCAGACATCGATCGAGCGGCTGAGGGACTATCTCGCGCAGCTCCCGCCGCAGGCGCAGGCGCTGCTGATGCGAGAGTTCGAGCGTGCGCTCGAGCGCGGCCAGGACACGGCCGTGGCAACCCTCGTGCTCGATCAGCTGCGCAAGATTGTCCGCAAGACGGAAGCCGACGAGGCCGCACCGCCGCGTACGGACGATCTGTCGCGGCTGCTGTTCCAGGTGCTGGAACCATTCCTCGTCGAAGCAGGCGCTCCGATCCGGGTCGGGCAGGTCCGCCGCTCCTCGCTGGCTCCGATCTGGCAATGGCTCGGCCGCGACGGTGCTCCGGACAAGCTGAAGGAACTCGAGGCGGCGCTGGCGCGCACGCCGGCCGACAGCGCAGGCCAGGTCGAAGCGCTGACCTCGAAGCTCCAGGCGGTCGCTGCGGATGCCATCTTCGAGCTGACGGGGCCGGGCGGGGGCGACAAGTCGCGTGCGCTCGCACGCGTTGGCCCGCCCAACGTGATCGAGGACTTCTATTCGAGCGGGGCGGTGCTCGCGGTCCGCGACGCCATTGCCACCTTGAACGAGAAGCTGCCGCGCTCTTTGCGCGCCTTCGGCGATGCCCAGATCGCATCGGTGACTGCAGCGCTCAACATTCCCGTCCTCCAGACCCCGCAGATGCTGCCCTTCGCGCTCTCCATCGTCGTGCAGCGGATGACCGCGCCGTGGCAGATCATCCGCCTCGCCATCAAGATTGCCGCATCCGACGACGAGATCCGTGTTGCGGCAACGCCCTATGGCGTCGCCGTCACGATCGCGCTGCATGATCTGTCCTGCGTGGCGGCCATCCTGCGCATGGACATCAAGCGCGGCCATTTCGACAATGTCGCCGCCAATCTCAAGACGCTGCACGACGGCGTGCGAGGCCTGCGTACCGAGCTCGACCTGCGCAACGATTCCGCCTGGGGCAAGCAGTTGACCTCGATCCGGGCCGACATCTCTAACGCGCTGCAATCCGAGATCGACAGTGTTCCCGGCCGCGTCCGCCGCATCCTGCGCCAGCGCGCCGAGAAGGACATTCCGCCGGGCGCGCGGATCGACAGCACCGAGGTCGAGGAAACCGTCGCGCTGATCGATTTCGTCGCCACCTGCCGCAATTATGCGAGCGAGCTTGCGATCAACGAGGTGACACTGCGCACCTATTCCGACCTCCAGCAATATGTCGAGCGTTCGACTGAGCAGCTGGTGCAGTCGCTGCGCGGCGCCGATCACAAGGTCCGCACCTATCGGCAGCAGCAGGTGCAGGCCGCGATCCGCTTCTGCCAGGTGCTGTTCGGCGATGATTATGCCTCGCTGATGAGCCGCGCCGCGGAGAACGCGGCCACGGGCGAGCGCAAATCGTCGCGCGCTAGCTGATCCAGGCGCATATTTCAGTAGTCACAATTTCAGGTTGACGGTGTCGGTGGCTGGCCCTACGGTCGCCGTGCAGGTTTTTTATATTTCTATCTGTGGGCGCATGAAATCCGTTATCAGTTCCATCGAAATCGAGAATCGCGTCGTTGTTGCCAAATATCAAAGGCTGATGGTCGGCGCGAAGGTGGTGCTGGTCGAGAAGGCAAGCGGTCGGCAGCTTCCTGAGACCGTCACCAGGGTTGCATCACCCGTTCCCGTCGGGGCGTTGCGCATCAGATTGCCCGACGCTATCGAGCCGGGAACATATTTCCTGAAGGCCTTCAACGGGCATGGCGAGGACGCCGCTCAAAGCGCGGACTTCGAGATCGGCTAAGCCGTTGGATTTTCACCATTTCGGGACTGTGCGCGGTCGCGCCGAATTGACAATTGTCAATTGCCGCATCGTCCGGCCGTGGTGTAAAGCGACCTGTGGGCGCGGCTTGCGCGCTGCCGGAAGCTTGCCAGATGATGCTATGGTTCGTGTTCGCGCTGATGACGGTCGCGGCGATCTTCGCCGTGCTTTTGCCGCTCGGCCGTAGCGGACGCGCGCAAAATCAGGGCAGCGAGGTCGCGGTCTACAAGGACCAACTCGCCGAGATCGAGCGTGATCTTGCCGCAGGGCTGATCGCCGCGCCCGAAGCCGAGGCCGCGCGCGTCGAGGTCAGCCGCAGGCTGCTTGCCGCGGCCGGCAGCGAGCCCGCAACGGCACCGAAATCCAGCCTCAAATGGCGCCGCGCGGCGGCCGTGCTGGCGCTTGCCGGCCTGCCGCTGGTTGCGATTGGTGTCTATGTGCCGCTCGGCTCGCCCAGGCTTCAGGACTTTCCACTGGCGCAGCGGGAGCGCGGATCCGGGTCCGGCATGGCGCAGTCGCTCGAGAATCTGGTCGTACAGGTCGAGCAACATCTGGAAAAGAATCCGACCGACGGGCGCGGCTGGAACGTGATCGCGCCCGTGCTGGAACGGCTCGGTCGCTTCGACGACGCCGTGCGCGCCTATCGCAACTCGCTCACCTACAATGGCGAGAGCGCGGAGCGCCGGTCCGATCTCGGCGAAGCGATCTCGGCCGCCGCCGGCGGCGTCGTGACCGCCGAAGCCAAGACCGAGTTCGAGCGCGCGCGCGCGCTCAGCGCCGACGACCCCAAGGCGAACTATTTTCTCGGTCTCGCCGCCGAGCAGGACGGCCGCAAGGCCGATGCCGCCAATATCTGGCGCGCGCTGCTGGCGAAAGCGCCGGCGGATGCGCCGTGGCGACCTCTGGTGCAGACCTCGCTCGCGCGGGTCGGTGGCGGTGGCGCGACGATGCCGGCGCTGTCGGATGAGACCCTCGCAGCTTCCAAGGACATGAAAGAGGTCGATCGCAACGCGATGGTTCGCGGCATGGTCGAACGGCTCGCCACGCGCCTCAAGCAGAACGGCGACGACGTCGAGGGTTGGCTGCGCCTGGTGCGCGCCTATCTCGTCATGGGTGATCGCGACAAGGCGGTGGGGGCATCGACCGATGCCCGCCAGGCGGTTGCCAACGATGCAGCACGGTTGCGCCAGCTTGATGAAGGCCTCAAGACACTCGGGCTCGACGGATGATGATGTCAGGACGAGACGGGCAGGGAATGGATACGCCATGACGCGCAAGCAGCGACGTATGACCATCATCGGCGGCTCGCTTGCCGTGCTCGCCCTCGCGGCCGCGCTGGTGCTCAACGCTCTGCGCGATTCCATCGTGTTCTTCTCGACGCCGACCATGGTCGCCGAGAAGCACGTTGCGCCCGGCAAGCGGTTTCGCCTCGGCGGCCTGGTGCAGCCCGGCTCGCTCCAGCGCGGCGACAATCTCGCTGTGACCTTCGAGGTCGCCGACGGCGGCGCAAAGCTTCCGGTCGCCTTCAAGGGCATTTTGCCCGATCTGTTCCGCGAAGGGCAGGGCGTCGTCGCCGAAGGCGCGCTCGATGCTGACGGCGTGTTCAAGGCCGACACCGTGCTCGCCAAGCACGACGAGACCTACATGCCAAAGGACGTCGCCGATGCCCTGAAGAAGCAGGGGCACTGGAAGGATGATTACGGCGCCAAAGCTTCCGACGGCGTCAAGCCCGCGGCCACGACCGCGCAGGGCAATCCGCAGGGAGCAGTTCGGTGATCGCGGAGTCAGGACATTACGCGCTGGTGCTGGCGCTCGGACTGGCACTGATCCAGTCCATCGTGCCCCTGATCGGCGCGCGGCTGCGCGATGACGCGCTGATGAATGTGGCGCGCTCCACTGCGCTGGCGCAGCTTCTGTTCGTCGGTGCGTCGTTCATCGCGCTTGTGATGCTGCACGTGGAGTCGGACTTCTCCGTCGTCAACGTCTACGAGAATTCCCACTCCATGAAGCCGCTGCTCTACAAGATCACTGGCGTGTGGGGAAACCATGAAGGCTCGATGCTCTTGTGGGTGTCGATCCTCGCGCTGTTCGGCGGATTGGTCGCGGCCTTCGGCAACAATCTGCCGCTGTCGCTGCGCGCGCACGTGCTGGCCGTACAGGCGTGGATCGCCAGCGCCTTCTATCTCTTCATCCTGGTGACCTCCAACCCGTTCCTGCGCATCACCAACCCGCCGATCGAGGGACGCGATCTCAATCCGGTGCTTCAGGACATCGGTCTCGCCGTGCATCCGCCGATGCTCTATCTCGGCTATGTCGGCTTCTCAATTTCGTTTTCCTTCGCGATCGCGGCGTTGCTGGAGGGGCGGATCGATGCCGCCTGGGCGCGTTGGGTGCGGCCGTGGACGCTGGTCGCCTGGATCTTCCTGACGCTCGGTATCGCCATGGGCTCGTACTGGGCCTATTACGAACTGGGTTGGGGCGGCTGGTGGTTCTGGGACCCGGTCGAGAACGCCTCGCTGATGCCTTGGCTTGCCGGCACCGCGCTGCTTCATTCGGCTCTGGTGATGGAGAAGCGCAACGCGCTGAAGGTCTGGACCATCCTCTTGTCGATCTTGACCTTCTCGCTATCGCTGCTTGGGACCTTCCTGGTGCGCTCGGGGGTCATCACCTCGGTGCATGCCTTCGCGACCGATCCAACCCGCGGGGTGTTCATTCTCCTGATTCTCTGCCTGTTCATCGGGGGCAGCCTGTCGCTGTTCGCGGGGCGCGCGACGTCGTTGAAGCAGGGCGGCCTGTTTGCACCGATCTCGCGCGAGGGTGCGCTGGTGCTGAACAATCTGCTGCTCACTGTGGCCTGCGCGGTGGTGCTGTTCGGCACGCTCTATCCGCTGGCGATGGAGATGCTCGCCGATTTCAAGATGTCGGTCGGCGCGCCGTTCTACAATCTCACCTTCGCTCCGCTGTTCACGCTATTGCTGCTCGCCGTGCCGTTCGGGCCGATGCTGGCGTGGAAACGCGGCGATCTGCTAGGCGTCACCCAACGCCTGCTGGCGGCCGGCGTTGCCGGGCTTATCGCCGTCGCGATGGTCTGGGGCTGGGTGCGCGGCGGCAGCGCGCTCGCGCCATTGGCAATCGGACTTGGCGTCTTCGTCATTGCCGGCGCCGTCACGGATCTGGCCGAACGAACCGGCTTGTTCCGGCTGCCGTTCGCGACGACGCTGCATCGTGCCCGCGGTCTGCCGCGCTCGGCCTGGGGCTCGGTATTTGCGCATGCCGGCCTCGGCGTTGCGCTGATCGGAATCGTCTGCGAGACCACCTGGAACAGCGAATATATCGCGACGATGAAGCAGAACGACGTCGCCCATGTCGCCGGCTATGACGTCAAGCTGGACGGCCTGTTTCAGCGCCAGGGACCGAACTTCCACGAGATGATCGCCGAATTCAACGTCAGCCACGACGGCGAGATGCTCAGCGTGATGACGCCGTCCAAGCGCAGCTTCACCACCCGCGGCTCCTCGACCACCGAGGCCGCGCTGCTGACGCGCGGCGCCAGCCAGCTCTACATCTCGCTCGGCGACGCCACTGCCGAAGGCGCCATTGCCGTGCGCATCTATCACAAGCCGCTGGTGCTGCTGATCTGGTGGGGACCGGTGCTGATGGCGTTCGGCGGCGTGCTATCGCTGTCGGACCGGCGCCTGCGAGTCGGCGCGCCGAAACCGGCGCGTGCCAAGCAGCGCCTGCAGCCGGCGGAGTGATCTGATGCGCCGAATGATGGTCGCGTTCATCGCGCTGATGCTGCTGGCCTTGCCTGCGGCGCATGCCGTGCAGCCGGACGAGATCATGTCGGATCCGGTGAAGGAGTCGCGTGCACGCGATCTGTCGCGTGAGCTGCGCTGCATGGTCTGCCAGAACCAGTCGATCGACGATTCCGATGCGCCGCTGGCGCGCGATTTGCGGCTCCTGGTGCGCGAGCGTATCGCGGCCGGCGACAGCAATTCGCAAGTGCTCGATTTCCTGGTCGCGCGCTACGGCGAGTTCGTGCTGCTCAAGCCGCGCTTCGAGCGCCAGAACATGCTGCTGTGGCTGCTCGCGCCGTTGCTGCTGATTGGCGGCAGCCTGGCGCTATGGCTGCAAATCCGCCGGCGCGCGCGAAATGGTGCAGACCTACCGGCTCCGCCGCTCACGCCCGACGAGGAAGCGCGGCTCGCCGCATTGATGGCGGATGAAGCCAAATCCAGCTAGCTACGTTGCTGCGCGCATCAAGCCGGCACTGCGCGGGGGTTCCTGGAACTTGGTTAAGTTCCTGCAGGTTCACTAATTTTGGCCGCGATAAACTGCCGCATCCGCATGTCCGGTTCATTACAAAAGTTTAACCCCGCCGCCAGCGCACGGTAAGGCGACAGCCCCCATCTTCAGGTCCGTAAGGTGCCGCCGTCAGGCGCCAAATGGATTTCAAGGCCCTGGAGATCTCTGCATGACCGACCGTTCCGACCTCTCGAACCTTCCGTCCTACCGGCAGCCCCGCCGGCCCGTTTTCTCGGCCCGCAAGATCGCGCTGATGGCCTCGGTCGTCGCCGGCCTCGGCGCCGCCGTCTACGGCTTCGGCACGTCAACCTCGCCCGCCGACCTGTTCTCGACCCCGGCGCTTGCGCAGGTCAACAACGAGGTCCGCAAGGTCGAACGCCCGATCGGTTTCGCCGACATTGTCGAGCGCGTGAAGCCGTCGGTGATCTCGGTGAAGGTCAACATGAAGGAGAAGACCGCGAGCAACGACGACGGCGATGATTCCTCCTCGCCGTTCCAGCCGGGCTCGCCGATGGAGCGGTTCTTCCGCCGCTTCGGCGGTCCGGATGGCGTCCCGGGCCTGAAGGGTGGTGGCGGTCGTGGCCGCGTCGTGCAGGGCCAGGGCTCCGGCTTCTTCATCTCGGCTGATGGCTTTGCCGTGACCAACAACCACGTGGTCGACGGCGCCGACAAGGTCGAGGTCACCACCGACGACGGCAAGACCTACACCGCCAAGGTGATCGGTACCGACCAGCGCACCGACCTTGCCTTGATCAAGGTCGAGGGCAGCTCGAACTTCCCGTTCGCGAAGCTTGCCGACGGCAAGCCGCGGATCGGCGACTGGGTGCTCGCGGTGGGCAACCCGTTCGGCCTCGGCGGCACCGTGACTGCCGGCATCGTTTCGGCCAGCGGCCGCGACATCGGCAACGGCCCCTACGACGATTTCATCCAGATCGACGCCCCCGTGAACAAGGGCAATTCCGGCGGTCCCGCGTTCGACACCAATGGTGAGGTGATGGGCGTCAACACCGCGATCTACTCGCCTTCCGGCGGCAGCGTCGGCATCGCGTTCTCGATCCCCGCCAGCACCGTGAAGAGCGTGGTGGCGCAGCTCAAGGACAAGGGCTCGGTCAGCCGCGGCTGGATCGGCGTGCAGATCCAGCCGGTGACACCCGACATCGCAGACAGCCTCGGCATGAAGAAGGCCGAAGGTGCGCTGGTTGCGGAGCCGCAGGCGAATGGTCCGGCGGCCAAGGCCGGCATCGAGTCCGGTGACGTGATCACGTCGGTCAACGGCGAATCGGTCAAGGACGCGCGCGAGCTCGCCCGCACCATTGGCGGCCTGGCGCCCGGCGCGACCGTGAAGCTCAACGTGCTGCACAAGGGCCAGGACAAGGTGGTGAACCTCACCCTCGGCCAGCTGCCGAACACGATCGAAGCAAAGGCCGACATCGACAAGGACAGCGGCAAGGGCGCGAGCCGCGGCACCGACGTGCCCAAGCTCGGCATGACCGTCGCGCCCGCCGATTCCGTGGCCGGCGCCGGCAAGGAAGGCGTCGTGGTCACCGAAGTCGATCCGAAGAGCGCCGCAGCCGAACGCGGCTTCAAGGAAGGTGACGTGATTCTCGAAGTCGGCGGCAAGAGCGTGAGCACCGCCGGCGAAGTTCGCGACGCCATCAACACGGCGCGGACTGACAACAAGAACAGCGTCCTGATGCGGGTGAAGAGCGGCGGTCAGTCGCGCTTCGTCGCCGTGCCCATCGCGAAGGGCTAACCAAGGGCTCGGCCTCAGGAGGCCTCCGAGATGAAGGGTGTCGCCGGCATCAGTCGCCCCCGCCGACGGCGCCCTTCGGGGGAGCAGCGCAACGTTTGCTTCCCCTATCTACCTTCCGGTGGAATACGCCCCCCTCCGTCGGAAGGCCTAGGGCGGTGAAGTCCCCCCAGCTTCACCGCCCGCCTTTTTCTCGATGCCAGAGTCTCTCACTCGGCTTGCATGCGATTGCCGCTCGCGCCATGTTTAGAGAAGGTTCACTCCCTTGACCGTTGCCGAACGCACGATGCGCCTCCTCATCATCGAAGACGACCGCGAATCCGCCGACTACCTCGTGAAGGCTTTTCGTGAGGTCGGGCACATTGCCGACCACGCCGCCGACGGCGAGGAAGGCCTTGCCATGGCCGAGAACGGCGATTACGACGTGCTGGTGGTCGACCGCATGCTGCCCAAGCGCGACGGCCTGTCGGTGATCGGCGCGCTCCGCGACAAGGACGATTCGACGCCAGTGCTGATTCTCTCGGCGCTCGGCCAGGTCGACGACCGCATCAAGGGCCTGCGCGCTGGCGGCGACGATTATCTGCCGAAACCCTATTCCTTCGCCGAG
This sequence comes from Bradyrhizobium sp. CW1, assembly GCF_023100665.1. NCBI lineage: Bacteria > Pseudomonadati > Pseudomonadota > Alphaproteobacteria > Hyphomicrobiales > Nitrobacteraceae > Bradyrhizobium > Bradyrhizobium sp. CW1. The sequence goes on along the minus strand of NZ_CP064684.1, from coordinate 5,290,672 downwards.
CTGTTGGCCCGGGTCGAGGTGCTGTCGCGCCGCCGCGGCGGTCCGGCCGAGGACACGCTGTACCGCGTCGGCGATCTCGAGCTCGACCGGCTCTCCCATCGCGTCGCGCGCGGCAAGGACGAGCTGACGCTCCAGCCGCGCGAATTCCGCCTGCTCGAATACCTCATGAAGCATGCGGGCCAGGTGGTGACCCGCACCATGCTGCTGGAGAACGTCTGGGACTATCATTTCGATCCGCAGACCAACGTCATCGACGTGCACATTTCGCGGCTGCGCTCCAAGATCGACAAGGGTTTTGAGCGGCCGCTGCTGCACACGATCCGCGGCGCGGGATACATGATCCGTGACGGCATTCGGTAAACTCGTCCGCACCACGGCATTCCGGCTGACGCTGGTCTATTTGCTGTTGTTCGCGATGTTCGCGGCCTCGCTGCTGGCCTATTTCGCCTGGAATACGCGGCGGCTGATCACCGAGGAGATCACGCAGACGGTCAATGCCGAGACCTCGGAGATCAGCGAGATCTACGGCCGCCGCGGCTTGCGCGCTCTCGTGCTCGCGATCGAGTACCGGGCGCTGCGTCCGGGTGCCAACCTCTATCTCGTGACGACGCCGACCGGGCAGGCGATCGCCGGCAATGTCGGCTCGCTGGCGCCCGGCGTGATGGCGAAGCGCGGCTGGTCCGAGACCGCCTACCGGCGTATCGAGGACACCGACGATCGCGACCACCTTGCGCTCGTCCGCGTCACCGAACTGGAAAACGGCTTCCGGCTTCTGATCGGACGCGATCTGGCCGAGCGGCGACGGCTGTTCGGCATCGTGGCGAAGGCCGCGCAATGGTCGATCCTGATCGTCGTTGTGCTCGGCCTGGGCGGCGGCATCTTTGTGGCGCGCAGGGTTTTGAGGCGCATTGATGCGATGAGCGGCACCGCCCATCGGATCATGACCGGCGATCTCAGCGAACGCCTGCCGGTAGGGCGCAGTGGCGACGAGCTCGACCGCCTCGCCGAAAATCTCAACGCCATGCTGGAGCGGATCGAGGCGCTGATGGCGGGGCTGAAGGAGGTCTCCGACAACATCGCCCACGATCTCAAGACGCCGCTGACGCGACTTCGCAACCGCGCCGAGGAGGCGCTGGCGAAATCCGGCGGCGAGGCCGATTACCGCGCCGCGCTGGAACGGACCATCGAGGAATCCGACGGGCTGATCCGTACCTTCAACGCGCTTCTGATGATCGCGCGCGCCGAGTCCGGGCAGGCGCGCGGCAACATGGATGATTTCGACGCGGCCGATGTCGCCAACGGCATTCACGAACTCTACGAGCCGCTGGCCGAAGACGACGGCATGACTTTGAAGGTCAGGTGCGAGCCGACCCCGGTTCACGCCAACCGCGAATTGATCAGCCAGGCCCTCGCCAATCTTGTCGAGAATGCGATCAAATACGGCAAGCCGGTCGCGCAATCCGCGGGAACCGTGGTCAGCATGGAGGGCAGGCAGATCACGATCGAATCGAGGCGCGAGGGCGATCAGGTGCTGCTCAGCGTCACCGATCGCGGTCCCGGAATCCCCGAAGGCGACCGCAAGCATGTGGTGGAACGATTCGTGCGGCTGGAAGCGAGCCGCACGCTGCCTGGATCCGGCCTCGGTCTCAGTCTCGCCTCCGCGGTCGCGACATTGCATGGCGGTGAGTTAAGGTTGGGTGACGCCCAGCCCGGTCTTGTCGCCACGCTGGTGCTGCCGGCGCGCGCGGGCGACAGGGTTGCTCCGCCAATGCCGGATGTGCCACAGAAGGTGGCATGAACCACTCCGCGCCGGGAAACGCGGACAAGCATGGTGAGAGACTTGCCGCACGCTTCGCGGAGGCTCCCCATATTGCCGCTTCCGTCACCGACCAAGGACGTTTTGAAAGCTGGCTGGCCGAGCTCGAGCCAGCGCAATTCACCCGTCTTGAAACGCTGCTGGCTCACCGCTTCGCGCGGGACATCCTGGCCGGCATCGCGGAATTCTCGCCTTATCTGTTTGAGCTGCTGCGCGCTGATCCGCAGCGCCTGATCCGGCTGCTGGAATGCGATCCGGATGCGCATCTCGCCACGCTGATCGCGGAGGCGAACGGCGCCGTGCTCGCGGCATCCGATGAAGCCGAGGTGATGCGGCTGCTTCGCCGCATGAAGGCGGAGGCCGCGCTCCTGATCGCACTGTGCGACATCGGCGGGGTCTGGCCGGTGATGCGGGTGACCGCAGCGCTCACCGATCTCGCGGTGGCCTCGGTGCGGGCGGCGCTTCAATACCTCCTGCGGCAGGAAGCCGCGCGCGGCAAGCTCTCGCCGCCCAATCCCGAGGCGCCGGAGGAGGGCTGCGGGCTGATCGTGCTTGCGATGGGCAAGATGGGCGCAGGCGAGCTGAACTATTCCAGCGACATCGATCTCATCGTGTTCTTCGATCCCGACAATACGACGCTTGCCGCGGATATCGAACCCCAGCCGTTCTTCGTGAGGGTGACGCAGGGGATGGCACGCATTCTCCAGCAGCGCACTTATGACGGCTACGTCTTCCGCGTCGATCTGCGCCTGCGTCCCGATCCATCCTCGACGCAGGTGGCGATTTCGCGCGATGCCGCGCTGAACTATTATGAGCGGGAAGGGCGTACCTGGGAGCGCGCCGCGATGATCAAGGCGCGAGTCTGCGCCGGCGATCCCAGGGCGGGCGCGGCGCTACTCGCGGAGATCGCGCCCTTCGTCTGGCGCAAGCATCTCGACTTTGCCGCGCTTGCCGACGTTCACGACATGAAGCGGCAGATGCAGACCTATCGCGGCCAGAGCGAGGTTGCGGTCGAAGGGCATAACGTGAAGGTCGGGCGCGGCGGAATCCGCGAGATCGAGTTCTTCGCCCAGACCCAGCAATTGATCGCCGGGGGGCGACATCCCGAACTGCGTGTGCGGCCGACGCTCGCCGCGCTCGGCGTGCTTGCTTCCAGCAACTGGATCACGGTTTCGGCGCGTGACGAGCTGACCACGGCCTACCAATTCCTGCGCCGGGTCGAGCATCGCCTCCAGATGATCGCAGACGAGCAGACCCACACGCTGCCCGAGGACAAGGAGGCGGTCGAGCGTTTCGCCTGGTTCTTCGGCTATCCGGATCGCGAGGCCTTTGCCCGCGACCTTCTGCGGCAGCTCGAGATCGTCCAGGGCCACTACGAAAAACTGTTCGAAGGCGACGATCCGACCGGCACGGCCAAGCTGCCGGCGCTCGACTACAGTGCGGGTCCCGACGATCCGCGGCTGCTTCAGTATCTGGCCACGCTCGGCTTCAAGAAGCCTGCCGCCGTCGCGCAGACCGTGCGTGACTGGATCACCGGCGAGTACCGCGTGTTCCGCGTCGAAGCGACGCGCAACGCATTCGTCGAATTCGTGCCGGCTCTCATCGACGGTCTCGCTCATGCCGAGGAGCCGGATCGGGCCGTCGTGGCGTTCGACCATTTCCTTGGAGCGCTTCAGCGCGGCGGCCGGCTGATCACGCTGCTCGGGCAGAACCGCGATCTCGTCGCACTGGTCGCCCTGGTGCTGGGCGCGGCGCCCCGACTCGGCGAGATGCTGGCGCGGCAGCCGCAGCTCATGGACGGCCTGATCGATCCGCGCTTCTTCGGTGCCATGCCCGACAGGCAGGAATTGTCGGGGCGGCTTGCGAGCACGGTGCAGGATGCCGGCTCTTACGAAGAGTTCCTCGACCGCCTGCGCCTGTTCGGGCAGGAGAGCCTGTTCCTGATCGGCACGCGCATTCTCTCGGGCACGGTCTCGGCGCAGCAAGCGAGCACGGCCTTTGCTGACGTCGCCGAGGGCATCGTCCATACCGTGCATGGCCTCGTCGCCGACCGCTTCGCCGCCCAGCATGGCCGGATCAAGGGGCAGGAGACCGCGATCATCGCGATGGGCCGGCTCGGCAGCCGCGAGATGACCGCGTCGTCCGATCTCGACCTGATCCTGCTTTACGATTTCGACGGCGACAGTCCGGACTCCGACGGTGCGAAGTCGCTGCAAGGTGCACATTACTTCGCGCGTTTCACCCAACGCCTGATCAGCGCGTTCACGACGCGCACCAATTACGGAGTGCTCTACGAGATCGACATGCGGCTGCGCCCCTCGGGGCGTGCCGGCCCTGTGGCCTCGAGCCTCGTCTCGTTCGCGGACTACCAGGCCAACGAGGCCTGGACCTGGGAGCACATGGCGCTGACGCGCGCGCGCGTCGTGTCCGCTTCGCCCGAATTCCGGGAACGGATCGAGCGCGTCATCCGCGATGTCCTGACCCGCCGCCGCGATCCCGGAATCATCGCCAACGATGTTGCCGACATGCGGCGCGCGATCGCCCAGGAGAAGGGCGAGGCCGATTGCTGGGATCTCAAATATGCCGCCGGCGGCATGGTCGACATCGATTTCATCGCGCAATATCTCCAGCTCGTGCATGCGCACGAGAAGCCGGAGATTCTCGACGCCGGCACCATGCAGGTGCTGGAAAATGCATGCAGGCTGGGCGTGCTGGCGCAATCGGAGACCGAGATATTGCGGGCCGCGGCGCGGCTGTATCACGACCTGACGCAGATCCTGCGGCTCTGCGTCAGCGACCGGTTCAAGCCGGAGACCGCCGGCACCGACCTTCTGCGCGTGATGGCACGCGCCGGCGATGCGCCGCATTTCTCCTCGCTGGAGGCGCGCGTGAAGGAGACGCAGAGCGAGGTGCGCCGTGTCTTCAGGGCGCTGCTGGAAGGGACGTCGTCGTCGGCTTCAGCGAGGTGAGCGCCTCCCGCACGTTCGGCTCCAAGCCCGCGCCGCGGGCGTCGCGGCGACGCGCTGGATGCAGCGCTAGGCATTCGTGGCGGTTTTTGCGTGTCGCAAGGGGTAGGGCATGCTAGCTTGCATGCCACCATACGATCCGAGGGAACGAACGGTTGCTCGACAAGCTTGAACTATTGCTGGCGCTGGCGAAGGAACGGCATTTCGGCCGGGCCGCCGAAATGTGCGGCGTGACGCAACCGACGATGTCGACCGGGCTGAAGCAGCTCGAGGAGATCCTCGGCGTGATGTTGGTCCAGCGCGGCTCCCGCTTCCAGGGTTTTACGCCGGAAGGCGAGCGGGCGCTGGATTGGGCGCGGCGGATCGTGGGCGATGCCCGCGCGATGCGTGACGAGATCAACGGGCTGAAGCATCAGCTCTCCGGCGAGATCCGAATTGCGGCAATCCCGACCGTGCTCGGTATGGTCGCTGCGCTGACGACGCCGTTCCGCGCCAGGCATCCCGAGGTGCGTTTCCGCATCCAGTCCACCACCTCATCCGAGGTGCTGGGGTTGCTCGAGAATCTCGAGGTGGATGCAGGCCTGACCTATATCGAGAACGAGCCGATCGGCAAGGTGCGCACCATTCCGCTCTACAGCGAGAGCTATCGTCTGCTCACCGCGCCGGATGGAATGTTCGGTGATCGCGAGACGGTGACGTGGCGGGAGGTCGGACAGGTGCCGCTGTGCCTGCTGACGCCCGACATGCAGAACCGCCGCATCATCGACCGCGCGTTACGTTCGGTCGGCGCCGAGGCGACGCCGACCTTGACCTCGAATTCGCTGCTGGTGCTGTTCACGCATGTGAAGACGGGGCGCTGGGCCAGCGTGATGCCGGCCAAGCTCGCCGAGACGCTCGGCCTGTCCGATACGGTGCGCTCGATCCCGATCATCGATCCCGATGTCAATTACAGCATCGGCATGGTGATCCCGCAGCGTGATCCGATGACGCCGCTGATCGCGGCGCTGGTCAATGTCGCGCGAGAAGTCGCGCCGTCGCTGCAATCGTAGAATTCAGGCCGCGGCCGATATTCCGGACGCCGACTTGATCGCGTTGCGGGGCAGGGTGACGCGCACGACGGTGCCGACCTCGAGTTTGGAGCGCAGCCGCATCGAGCCGCCATGAAGCTGCGCCAGCGAGCGGGCGATCGCCAACCCCAGTCCCGAGCCGTGATAGGTCTTGGTGAGCTGGCTCTCGACTTGCTCGAAGGGGCGGCCGAGCCGCGCCAGCGAATGCGGCGCGATGCCGATGCCGGTGTCGGCGATCATCAGCACGATCCTGTCGTCGAGCTGCCGGCTGCGCACCACGATGCGTCCGCCGTCGGGCGTGAACTTCACGGCGTTGGAGAGCAAATTGACGATGATCTGCTTGGTGGCGCGACGGTCGGCGACGACGGAGATGGACTTTGCGATGTCGGCGTCGAGCGTCAGGTGCTTGTCCTGCGCGCGGCCGGTGACGACCCGCAGGGATTCCGCCAGCGTCTGCGCCAGGTCGAGCTCTTCCATGTCGAGCTTCATGCGGCCGGCCTCGATCTTGGACATGTCGAGGATGTCGTTGATGACTTCGAGCAGGTAATGCCCGCTGGTCAGGATGTCGTGGCAGTATTCCTGGTACTTCTCCGAGCCGAGCTCGCCGAACATGCCCGAGCCCATGATTTCGGAAAAGCCGATGATCGCGTTCAGCGGCGTGCGCAGCTCGTGGCTCATATTGGCGAGGAATTTCGACTTGGTCTGGTTGGCTTCCTCGGCGCGGGTCTTCTCGCGCTGGTATTTCTCGGCGAGATCGGCGAGTTCGCCCGCCTGGCGCTCCAGGGCTGCCTGCGAGCGCTTAAGGTCGATGACGGTGGCGCGCAGGCGTAGATCGTTGTCGACCAGCTTCTGCTCGTGCTCCTTGATGCGGGTGATGTCGGTGCCGACCGAGACGTAGCCGCCGTCCTTGGTGCGGCGCTCGCTGATGTGCAGCCAGCTGCCGTCGTCGAGCTGCGCCTCGAAGGTCCGCGCACCGGGGCCCTGGCTCGCAGTCTCGTTGTGCCGGGTGCGAACCTCCGGCATGCGGCCGACCTCCAGCACGGTCTCGTAGGAGGTGCCGGGGATGACGGCGCTGTCGGGCAGCTTGTGCAGGCGCTGGAAGTGCGAATTGCAGAGCACCAAGCGGTCGCTGGCGTCCCACAGGACGAAGGCTTCGGGAATGGTCTCGATCGCGTCGCGCAGGCGCAAATCGGCTTCCACGGTCCGCTCGGCGAGGCTCTTCTGCTCGGTGATGTCGACCGCGATCCCGATCAGGTGAACGCTGGAATCGGTCGCGCCGCTGGTCTTCTCGCAGCGGACGCGGAGCCAGATCCAGTGGCCGTCGACATGCTGCATGCGGAAGGTCTGGTCGATGTGGTCGATCTTCTCGGAGATGAGCTGGTCGGCGATCTCGAACAGGTCGATGTCGTCGGACTTCACCAGCGCGTTGACCTCGCCGAAGGTGAGGAGCTCGTTGCGGCCGTCGAGGCCGAGCATTGAAAACATTGACTGCGACCAGAAGATGCGGCCGCGCGACAGGTCCCAGTCCCACAGCCCGCAGCGGCCGCGGTTGAGCGCGGTGTCGATCCGGCCGCGCACGGCGTCGTTGATCAGGTCGCCCTCGCGGGCACGGGTGGACTGCCAGTGGAAGGCGAAGCCGAGGATCAGGACCACGAAGCCGGTGGTGGCCGACAGCGTCACCGATAGCGCGGCGTCCGAGCCCCAGATCGGCTCGTTGCGCTCCTGGATCACGGTCACGAAGCCGGGCAACGATTTGATCTGCCGCGCGGTCGCCATTGCGGCGTTGCCGTTCGGCAGCGTCATATCGGAGATGTTGTCGTCGCGCGGCGGTGCCGCCAGCAGTTGCGCCGTCGTGATTGCGTCGAGCAGGCGGTCGTTGCCCGAGGGATCGCTGTCGATCGGGATGCGAGCGAGGATGCGGCGGTCGATTCCAGCCGAGGTGACGATGACGTGGCGGCCCGAGGCGGTGCCCCAGGTTGGAATGAGGTCGGGCAGCAACGCCGGGAGGCTCTCGATGTTCTTCAGCCGCTCCTGTCGCCCGGAGGTGAGGCGGTCGATACGCTCGGCGAGCAGGTCGGCGAGCGCCGAGATGTCGTGGCGGATCACCAGCCGCTTCTGGCGCGTCTGGTCGACGACCTGCACGAACGCGCCGAGGCAGATCGTGATCAGGAATGCGATGATGAGCGTCGGCACGGCGCGGCGCAGCGCAGGCTCCGCTATCAGGAGCCGATGATAGGCAGGTTTCGCGATCGATTGCGCCAATCCTTTGATCGAATCGGATTGGACGCACGCGTTCGCGGCGTCTGCACGCGACATGCCTAAAGCCCCCTGGAAACCTGCTTGCAACTGGACTTCGGAAGCAGCCCCACATCGCTTCCGAATCATGGTCGATTTGAATCCAGATTTCGCGGGCTGTCGAGAGTCAACGAATCGTTAACGCGAATTTATTCTTATCCAACGCGCAGTTTGTGCGTCGTGCGTCCGCAAACTTACGTGCGCGGCGAGTCCGAAACGAGAACGTGTGACTCCTCGCACATTCTCTGTCACGCGCGCGGCGGTTCGGCGTGACTGATGACGCGCTTCACGCTCGGGAACGCGCGCCGCAACGCGCGCTCGATCGCATCGACATGCTCGTGCACCTTGATCACGCTCATCGACGGCTCGGCGCGGCAGTGGAAATTCACGATCTCGCCGGCGTCGGTGTTGCGGACGCGAACATTATGGATGTCGTGGATCTCGCCGCTGGCGGCATATTCCGTCAAGGCTGCGGCGATGGCCCGCACCCGTTCCGGTTCGGCATCGACCCCGAACGGCAGTTCCGGTTCCAGCGGCTCGATGTGGACGTCGACCTCGACATCTGCGCCGAACTCTTCCTGGATGTTGCGTTCCAGCGTGTTGGCGACGTCATGGGCGGCGTAGAGCTGCATCCCCCCGTCGACCTCGAGGTCGATGCTGACGATCAGCTTGGCGCCGAGATCGTGCACGGTGACGTGGTGGATGGCGAGGCCCGAATTGTGGGCGATGACCATGATGCGGTCGCGCACGGTCTCGTTGTCGCGCGCCACGGGGACTGCGGTGAAGGTGAGGTCGGTATCGCCGAAGGCCGTCTCGACGGCTGCTTGCGCGTTGCGCTTGATGTCCTCGACCCGGTCGATGGGGTAGGTCCGCGGCACCTTTGCGATCGTGTCGATAAACGTGGTGGCACCGACCATGCGCACGCGGAGCCGCTCGATGTCGATCACGCCCGGCACGCTGCGGATCGCGGCCGTGGCCGTCTCATGCGCGCCTTCCGGAGCGCGGTCCACCAGCGTCTGCACGGTCGAGCCGGCCATGCGCAGGCCGAGCAGGGCGATCATCACGGCCACTGCGGCGGCGGCAGCCGCGTCGCCCCACCAGAAGCCGAGGCCGGCGAGGATCAGGCCCACGATCACGGCGAACGAGCCCATCACGTCGGAGGCGAAATGCAGCGCATCGGCGGCGAGCGCCTGGCTCCTGGTCTCCCGTGCGGCACGGTGCAGGGCACGGGCGCGCCAGAAATTGACGGCGATGTCGATCACCAGCACGACGAAAGGGACGGCGGAGATCGTCGGCGGCGCAACTCCCTCTCGGAGATGGCTGTAGGACTGGACCAGGATTCCACCGGCGAGCACGTAGAGCAGGGCGGTGACGCCCAGTGCCGAGACACTTTCGAGCTTGCCGTGGCCGTAATGATGCTCTTCGTCCGCCGGCTTGTCGGACACCCGCACCACCGCCCAGGTGATGATGGTGGCGACCAGGTCGATCGACGAATGCAGCGCCTCGGAGATTAGCGCCAGCGAGCCGATCGCGATCCCGACCGCGAACTTGGCCGCCGCCATGCCGCCGCTGGCGAATATCGAGATCGCTGCGACTGAGGTCTTGTTGTGTTGGGAGCTCATGGCGGGGATTTAGCAGGCCGCGGGTGAACATCAAGCGACGATCCACAGGCGTAGACGCTAGTGAGTTGCAGGAGCGGGTGAACTCCGTCGTGCCCGGACTTGTCCCGGGCATCCACGTTCTTCGGAGCGACAAAGACGTGGACGGCCGGGACAAGCCCGGCCATGACGAGTGGAGAGACTGGTGCGCTGCCGCTCTCTCTGGTCGTCGCGGCCACTACACCGTCACGACGATCTTCCCCAGGTGCTTGTTGGCCTCCATGTGCTCGAAGGCCTTGTCGATGTCGTCGAAGGCAAACACCTTGTCGATCGGCAGCTGCAGCTTTCGCGACTCGACGGCGCCCCAGATGTCCTTGCGGACCTCCTCAAAAATCTCACGGACCTCCGCGACGGTGCGGGTGCGGAAGGTGACGCCGACATAATCGATGCGGCGGGCCGCGTGCAGGTCGAAGTTGAAATCGGCATGGGTGCCGCCGAGCCGGCCGACATTGACGATGCAACCCTTGACCTTGGTCGCCGCGAGGTTCTGGTTCGCGACCTTGCCCGAGACCTGGTCGACGATGAGGTCGACACCTTCGCCGTTCGTCGCCTTCAGCACCTCGTCGACCCATGAGGGGTCAGAGGAGTCGACCGCAAGATCGGCGCCATACTCCTTCAGCCGGCTGCGGCGATAAGCATCGGTCGAGGAGCCGATCACGAGCCTGGCGCCCTTGAGCTTCGCAATCTGCATCGCCATCAGGCCGACGCCGGAGCTTGCGCCCTGGATCAGCACGGCTTGCCCGGGCTGCACGCCGCCGATGGTGACGACGGCGTTGTGCATGGTCGCGAGTGCGACGGGCAGGGTGGCGGCTTCCTCGAAGTTCATGTTCGAGGGCGCGTGGAAAAGCCGGCCGTGATCGGCCAGCGTGTATTCGGCAAACGCCGCGCCGCCCGAGCCCATGATGCGGTCGCCGACCTTGAGGCCCTTGGCATCCGGTCCGAGCGCGGCGACCTCGCCGGCCCATTCCATGCCGAGCACGGTGCCGGCGCCGCCGGCCGCGCCATGGGCGTGGCCCTTGCGCATGCCGGTGTCGGCGCGATTGAGGCCACAGGCGCGGACCCGGACCAGCACCTGCGTGCCTTCAGGCTTTGGTTGAGCGACGTCGGAAATCGTAGCGCCACCAGGGCCGTAGACATAAGCCTTCATGAATTGCTCTCGCTTCTTGCAGTGATTATTCAGCAGCCTGCGCTGTCGGATGAACGATCATGCCTTCGAGCCGGCTGCGGATGATGGCCTCCGCTTCGCGCACGATGCGGGAGATCAGTTCCGCGCAGGTCGGGATGTCCTGGATCAGGCCCTGGACCTGGCCCGCCGACCAGATGCCTTCGTCCGAGTTGCCGGTCGCGTAGACCATCTTGCCGCGGGCGCCCGCGACGAGTTCGCGGATGTCCTCGAACTTGGCGCCTTCCTTCTCCATCGCTACGACCTTGGTCGAGATCTCGTTCCTGGCGACGCGGGAGGTGTTGCGCATGGTGCGGAAGATCAGCTCGGTTTCGCGCTCGTCATTGGCCACGATCTTCTCCTTGATGAGCTGATGAATGGGGCTCTCTTTGGTCGCCATGAAGCGGGTGCCCATGTTGATGCCTTCGGCGCCGAGCGCCAGTGCGGCGACGAGGCCGCGGGCGTCGGCAAAGCCGCCGGAGGCGATCATCGGGATCTTGATCTTGTTGGCGGCGGCCGGGATTAGGATCAGGCCGGGGGTGTCGTCCTCGCCGGGATGGCCGGCGCATTCGAACCCGTCGATCGAGATGGCGTCGACGCCCATGCGCTCGGCCGAGAGCCCGTGACGGACGCTAGTGCATTTGTGCACGACCTTGACGCCGTGCTTCTTGAACTCGTCGACATGCTCCTGCGGCTTGTTGCCGGCGGTTTCGACCACCTTGATGCCGCTCTCGATGATGGCGGCGCGATATTCGGCATAAGGCGGCGGCTTGATTGCGGGCAGGATGGTGAGGTTGACGCCAAACGGCTTGTCGGTGAGATCGCGGCAGCGGGCGATCTCCTTCCTGAGGTCCTCCGGTGTCGGCTGGGTCAGCGCCGTGATGAAGCCGAGCGCGCCGGCATTGGCGACGGCGGCGACCAGCTCGGCGCGCCCGACCCACTGCATGCCGCCCTGGACGATCGGGTGCTCGACTCCGACGAGCTTGGTGAACCGTGTCTGCAGCATGATCTGTTTCCCCGCTTGCGTGGCGCTCTTTTATCGGTCGATGCCGGCAGGATGCCGCCCGGGTCGGGAAAAGTCTATTGCGAGGGCGTGCGGTGGAGGCGGGGCGATCATGCGGGGAGTGGGGGGATTCCGTGAGGCGGATAATTGACGCGGGCTCGTGTCCCGGACGCGCTGCAACGCCTCTTCGCGTTGCCGCGCAGAGCCGCGACCCATGCCCAGCGAGCGCTCTGAAAGATGGGCGCCGGCTCTGCAGCGCACCGTCGAACCGGACGATGCTTCGCTCTGCCGGGGGATGCTGCGCTGCGTCCGGGGCACGGACGCACAATCTTCCGATCAATCTCGATCCGACTTGCAAACAGCAGACGCATCTTCGCATCCTCGCGGCGCATTTCGCCCGAGCTTTGCCTGATCGCATCGCCCTCGTCGTGACAAGGGCGCAGGGAAGGCCGGGCGCCGGCTGGCACCCGCAAGTCCGTGCGCCAGAAGAATGCACACGGGGTGGACCACAGGTCAGCCAATCGCCCGGCCTTCCCTGCGCGGTGGTTTACGGCTTACTTCGTGCTCTCCCCGGGGAGCGATGCACTATTGCCCCCGTCGCCCCGCAGATGGCTGATGCAAGCGCCCGGTCGGGCAGCACGCATCACCACAGGACTTGACGCACAGACCCCGGGCGTCAGGACCACACGACTTCGCCGTCCGCGCACGTCCTCGCTGGGTCTTCGGGAGCTGGCGTGTGCTCGCACCCGAAGCCATGCGAAGACGCTGTCGGCGCCGTGTCGTAGGCGCGAAAGCCTGTGCTCACGGTTTCCCGCCCTGCAAGGCTCGCCGCGCCCGACGCCGTCGCGTCCATCGCTGCCCCACCCGCGGTCCGTGACGATCGCGATCCGCCCCTTGTCCCGGGTCAGGGTGTGTCGTAGGTGCGCCAAATCCGAATTTCGGTAAAGTGGAATATTTTGGCAGACGGGGATTGACAGGCGGCGCGCGAAATTTGTGCGGCTGTTTTGCCCGACGGGCGAACCCTGCCGGGCTATTCCGTCGACAGCCGCACCATCTGGCGGCCGCCGTTCATTTCCTTGAGGCTGTTGACGAAGTTTTCGGGGCGCTGCCAGCGGTAGGGGACCTTCAATCCCATGTACTCGGCGATGTCGCCGATGAAGCCGGTGCAATTGGTGGTCTCGGCGTTCCAGACCGGCGAGCTCGCCTGCAATTTCTTGATATAGGCAAACACGCGCTTGGCGTCGGCTTCGTTCAGATATACGCGGTAGTTCGCGGTCAGATACTCCGGGTCGAGATCGCCGTAGCTCGCGCCGGTCTCCGCCGGCACCCAGGTGAGGTGACCAAGCACATAGGCCCAGGTGTCGCCGGCGGGCGTGAGCCCTGCCACTTCGACGGCGCGCTCGCTGGTCTTGCCGTACCAGACGAAGGCGTGGCCCCAGCTCGCCGCCGTGCGGGCGCGGAAATCGACGTAGTACGGACCTTTTTCCGCGCGCGCGACCGGGCGCCGGGTCGATGGCGCCGGCCGTGATACGGTGTCGGTCGTGGCAAGCGCGTTTGCGTCAGCAACGCGCTTGTTCGCTTCGTGGGCCGAGGCCGAAGGTGTCGTACACGCGAGCATGGCCGCGAGCGCGAATCCCGCAAGGATGCAGGGTCCCGATCGATCAGGTTTGTTCGTCACGCTGTGCCCCTCGACTGTCGGCCACTCACGCAGAGTCTACGCTTGCTTCTGCGGGTATTTCGCTAACGCGTCAGTAGCGCGCTGCGACGGGGCCGGGCGCCTTGCCGATCGGGGCCTTTCCAACCGGGCTCTTGCCAATCGGCATCTTGCCGATCGGCGCCTGCTCCGAATAGACGGGAACGGGCTGCCGGCGCGGCAGATCCGCGGCATTCGCGACCGTTACCAGAGCAAGCGTAGCACCCACGACAAATACAATCTTCTTCACAGTCATACCCCTAGAAGGTTTGGTCCAAACACGGCACCGCCGTGCCCCCAGACACGCCTCACAGAAGGGCGGCCGAATGCGTCCACAGTGCGGCATCGGCGCGACATGTTGGCGGCATCTGCCGGCCGCGCGGAGATGTGATGTGTCTGGATGTTTCGGCGCGCTCTGCCCAGCCTACGCGACTCGGCCTCACCCGATCCCGTTCAGGCTGTTCCTGATCGTCGAGAAGATGCCGCCGATGTCTTTTCGCAAACCGTCGAGCGCGTTGAAACTGTCGAAGATGCGGGCGAGGCGGTCTTCGACCTCGCGTTTGCTCTTGGTCAGCGCGTCGACGCGCGAGGCGAGGGTGACGTCGCCGTTTGCCTCGATCTCGCCGACGGTTTTGGCGAGGAGGTCGTGCGTCGTGCCGACGTCCGCGATCATGGCCTCGATTCCGAACACGGGCGCCTTCAGCGGGACGAGGTCAGCCTGCGACTTCGACAGCTCTGTCTTGAAGGCGTTCAGCGTCGCCAGCGTTTCCTGTAACGCACCGAGGCGCTGGCGCGACTGGAGAACAAAATCGTTCAACGCATTCTGGCGGTCGGCAAGCGTCTTGCCCTCGGCGTCGATCTCGACACGGGCGAGCGAGCGTTCGAGCTGGGCCCGGCGCTCGCCGAGCTCTTCGAAGTCGAGCCCGATGCCTTTCAGGATGTGGAAGCTGTCGTCGATGCGGGCCAGGCGCTGCTCGATCTCGATCTTGTTCTTCGACAGCGTCTCGACGCGGGCGCCGAGCGGTGCTTCGCCGCCGGTTTCGAGCTCGTCGACGCTCTTGGCGAGGCGCTCATGGCTGAGGCTCAGCTCGCCGATCAACGCATTGAGGCCAGCGTCCGACGCGCGCAGCGGCACCAGCTCAGCGTGGGACTTCGCTAGATCGTCCTTGTACTGGTTCAGGGTCGCAAAGGTGTCCTGGACCGCGCCGACCCGGGACAGCAGCGTCGATACGTCGCCCGCGATGTCCTTGAGCCGGTCGGCGAGGTTGTTCTTGCGGTCGTCGGTCTCGAGGTCGTGCAGCGAGCGTTCGAGCTGGTTCTGGCGGTCGCGGATCTCAGTGAAAACCGGCTCGACCGCGCGGCGCTGCTCGGCGATCTTGCCGACCATATCGCGCAATTCCTGCTGGCGGCGGCGGATTTCGGCGAGCTGGTCGTGCATGTCGGTGGATTCGTTGCGGCCCCGCTGCAGCAGGGCGCGCTGCTCGGTCTCGCCCAGCTTGTCGTGCAGGGCGGAAACGGCCTCCCGGGGATCGCTCTCGATCAGGTGCTGGACGGTGGCGTCGAGGTGGTTCTGCAGGGCGTGGGCGACGACCACGTCCTCGCGGGTCTTCTTGAGGCGGTCGCGCAATGTGTCGAGGCGCCGGTCCTGGCGCGAGAGCCGCCAGGCGGAGGCGCCGATCAGTGCCAACGCCAAGGCCAGGATCGCGCCGGTCGCAACACGCTGCGGGACGGGCAGGCCTCCGAACCAGGCAGGCAGGTGGCCGACATCGTAACCGAGCGCCTGCTGGGCGAAGATCGCGATGGCAGTGAGCAGAACAAACCAGGCAACCAGGAAAAACAGCCACATCGTGACTTCCTCACGCCGGCACATTATCGCCATAATTGCTATTGGAGAGCGGAACCGAGATCAAGGGCGGCGGGAGCTTGCTGGATAGGTCCGGCCTCACGATCCACGGCTGAATGCGTCAGCCGATCGGTGGAGGGGGAGAGGCGCGTTTCCCGTGTTGGGGGCAGACGTTCAGGGCGCTGGTCATGCCCGGGCTTGTCCCAGGCATCCACGCGCCTCCGCGCCAACAGAACGTGGATGGCCGGGACAAGCCCGGCCATGACGGAGAGAGAAGCTACAGCCGAAACTCGTTGGTCAGCTCGCCGATGCCGTCGATCGCGACGGTCACAATGTTCACCGGCTCTTTCATCACGCCGACGCCGACCGAGGTGCCGACGGCAATGAGGTCGCCGGGGAGCAGGGTCATGTCGTGGGAGATCCTGCTGACCAGCTCCTGCGCGGTGAAGATCATGTCCGATATCGGATAGTTCTGTCGCTCCGCACCGTTGAGGATGGTGCGGACCACCAGCCTGACCGGATCGAGACCGGTCGCGATGACGGGGCCGAACGGGCCGTAATCGTCGATGCCTTTGGCCCGTGCCCATTGCGGGAAGGTCGGGTCGCTGGTCAGGATGTCGTTGGCGGTGATGTCGTTGACGCAGGTGTAGCCGAAGATGAAGCTGTCCGCTTCCGCCGGCGACACCCGGGCACAGGTCTTGCCGATGACGATGCCGAGCTCGCCTTCATACGTGGTCTTGCCATCGTAATAAGAGGGACGGCGGATCACCGCGCCTGGCGTCGTAATGCTGGTGGTGGCCTTCAGGAGGTAGAGCGGCTCCGGTGGCTCGGGCTGGTTGAGCCTGGCCGCGAGTGCATGAAAATTGTTCCAGAGCGCGACGATCTTGCTGGGCACGCAGGGCGCGAGCAGTTCGACCTCCGACAGCGCCAGCGTCTTGCCGGTGGCTGCATGGCGGCCAAACATCTCGCCCTCATGGACGCTGATACCCGACGACGTTAGCGTGCCGAAGCCGGTCGCACCGCTATTCCGGAAGCGGAGCCATTGTTTGATCTCGCCAGCCATCACGCCACCGCCAGTGCGCGCGGATCCGATGGGGTCGGGATGCCGTCGTAGAGACCGGCAATGCGGGCGCGCTGGGTCACCATCGCCAGCACTGAATCGAGGGCGGGGGTGGCGACGCCGGTGAGGCGGCCCATCTCCTGCACGACGGTGACGAGCGGGTCGATCTCCATCGGGCGGCCGCGCTCGAGATCCTGGAGCATCGAGGTCTTGTGCGCGCCGACCTTGCGCGCACCTTCGATGCGGCGCTCGACGTCGACGCGGAATTTGACGCCGAACGTTTCGGCGATGCCTTGCGTCTCCATCATGATCGCGCGCGACAGCGCGCGAGTGGCCGGATCGGTGCAGATCACGTCGAGCGTTGCATGGGTGAGTGCGCTGATCGGGTTGAAGCAGACATTGCCCCACAGCTTGAGCCAGATCTCGTCGCGGATGCGGTCGAGCACCGGCGCCTTCAGCCCGGCTGCGACGAAGAGATCGGCGAGGCGTTGCACGTCCGGGGTGATCTCGCCGGAGGGCTCGCCGAGCGGAAAGTTGTTGCCGTAGACGTGACGGATCACGCCGGGCGCCTCGATCTCGGTGGCGGGATAGACGATGCAACCGATGGCGCGCTCGGCGCCAATTTCGCGCCACTGCCGTCCGCCGGGGTCGATGCTCTCCAGCGTCGAATTCTCGTATTGGCCGCCGTGCTTGTAGAAGTACCAATAGGGGATGCCGTTGACGGCGGTGACGATGCGGGTGTGGGGTCCGAGCAGCGGCTGCATTGTCTCGATCACGCCGGTGATCGAGTGCGCCTTCAGCGTGATGATGATGTAGTCCTGCACACCGAGCTCGGCGGGATCGTCGGTGCAGCGCGGATGCACGGTGTGCTTCTCCTCGCCCGCGAGCAACGTCAGGCCGCGCTCGCGCATCGCGGCAAGGTGCGCGCCGCGTGCGACGAGGCTGACGTCGGCGCCCGCGCGCGCGAGCTGAACCCCGAGATATCCGCCGATTGCGCCGGCGCCGTAGATGCAGATCTTCATGGAATCCTCGCGAAGCAGCGGAAGCCGGATTTCGGGACGAAAGATCCGGTCCGGCTCGGAAGGTCCGAGCCGGGGACGGTAGTCGCAGGGGAAGTGAGACGCTTTAAGCTGCTTGCGGCGTGCCGTTGATCGCTTCGTCCACGAAGGAGGCGATGTCACGCATGCTGATGACCGAGACGAGGCTGTAATCGTCGATGACAGGCAGGTGCCGGATGTGATTCCGGTTCATCAGATGGCGGACGTGCTCGATCGTGTCGTTTGAGGTGCAGGATACGAGCTGCTGCACCGAGACGAGCTGCGAAACCTTGACGTTGACGGCATTGGCGCCGTGCTCGGCGACGGCGCGCACGACGTCGCGCTCGGTGAACATGCCGACCGCGGTGTTACCCTCGGAGCGGACCACGTCCTTCACCACAAGTGCGCTGATATTGTTGGCGCGCATCAGCTTGGCGGCGATACCCACCGTTTCGTTCATTCGCACCGTGACAACGCGCGGTGTCTTCTTGCGCAGAATGTCTCCGACCAGCATTGCAACCTCCCTGGGTGAATGATGCGGCAAGTGTGGTATACATAATGCCAATCGTCAAGCACTCGATTTGGCTGTTCCGAAAAATCTTGAGGCAACAATGCTGACGTTTGCCGTGAGCCAAAAAGAAAGAGGCGCATCGCTGCGCCCCCTGTCTCACCGTGCAAGGAGTGTTCGTTATGCCGTCTCGGTCTTGGCGTTCCCCGTCGCGGCGTTGGCGCTCTCGGCTTCCTTGCCGAGGATGAAGGAGCGGCGCATCGGCTTGATCACGAACAGCGCCGTCAGGGCCGCCGTCGCGTTCAGCGCGACTGCGACCACGAACACGGCCTTCCAGCCATACGTGGCCGAGATCACGCTGGCGAGCGGAACGAGCAGGGACGCGGTCCCCTTCGCCGTGTAGAGCATGCCGTTGTTGGTGGTTGCGAACTTCGAGCCGAAGGTGTCGCCGCAGGTCGCTGGGAACAGCGAGTAGATCTCGCCGAACACGCCGAAATAGACCGCGGTGGCGAGCACGAAGACGACAGGGACGTGGCCATAGGCCGACAGCGTCAGCAGCATCAGCGCGGCGGTGCCGAAGGCGATGAACATGGTGTGCTCGCGGCCGATCGTGTCGGAGACGAAGCCGAAGAACGGCCGTCCGAAACCGTCGAAGATGCGGTCGAGCGAGATCGCGAACGTCAATGCCGCCATCTGGAATCCGGCGAGCGTGACCGGCGTGTCGGCGATCTTGAAGTCGTGTGCGATCGGGGCGATCTGCGCCGCGGTCATCAGGCCGCCGGAGGCGACCATGACGAACACGAGATACATGACCCAGAAAATAGGGGTGCGCAGCACCTGGGGCGGGGTGAAGTCGATCTTGGTCTGCGGCAGATTGAGCTGCTTCTTCTTCGGCGGGATCGAGATCCGCGGCGGCTGAATGAAGAAGGCGAGCACGAAGACGATCACGCCCTGGCCGATGCCGAAGGTGAGGAACGCGTGCTGATAGCCGCTCGTTGCGATCATGGCTGCGATCGGCACGACGGTGAGTGCAGCGCCTGCGCCGAAGCCGGCGGCAGTCGCACCGGCGGCAAGGCCCCGGCGATCGGGAAACCATTTCAGCGCGTTGCCGACGCAGGTGCCGTACACGGCGCCCGCGCCCATGCCGCCGATGATCGCGGCCGCGTAGAGCAAGGTGAGGCTATCGGCATAGGAGTTGAGAATCCACGACAGCGCGATCATGACGCCGCCGAACATGATGACGATGCGCGGGCCGTATTTGTCGACGAACCAGGCCTCGATCGGCACCAGCCAGGTTTCGGTGACGACGAAGATGGTGAAGGCGAGCTGGATCGCGGCGCGTCCCCAATGGTGCGCGTGATCGATCGGATCGACGAACAGGGTCCAGCCATATTGCAGGTTGGCGATCATCGCCATGCAGACGATGCCCATGACCAGCTGGAGCCAGCGGAAACCTGTGCGGAGAGGCGCGGCCGTGACAGCGCCATCGGTGCTGGAAATCATCAAGAACCTCCCAAGCGCCTGTCTGGTTCGACACCGGTCGCAAGATGACCTGATGTCGCAATATTGTGGCTTATCGTCGCAAGCGCGGTGGCGACCTTGGTATACCATATTCCAGATTGCAAGCCCTATCTTGGCGCGCGCCTGAAAATTTGCGGAGTTCCTTTAGGGACGGCGGGTTCACGAAAACGTCGCGCACAACGAAAACGCCCTGCCGCGAGGCCGGGCGTTTTGCGCGAGAAGCGCTTTTGGAGCGCGTCAGACGGTCGATTGCGCGACCACGACCTTGCGCCAGGGCTTGAGCACCGCGATCGCCAGCGCCGAGGCCAGGATGTTGGCGCCGGCTGCGATGATAAACACGTTGTCCCAACTGCCCGACGACTGCTGCATGTAGTTGCCGATCGGGACCAGCAGCGCGGCCGTACCCTTCGCGGTGTAGAGCAGGCCGGCATTGGTGGTCGCGAACTTGGCGCCGAACGTGTCGGTGCAGGTCGAGGGGAACAGCGAGTAGATCTCACCCCAAGCGAAGAACACGAAGCCCGAGAGCAGCACGAACCAGAGCGGATCGTGGCCCCAGAGGTAGAGCATCCAGATGCCGATACCTTCCATGCCGAAGGCGATGAACATCGTGTTCTCGCGGCCGATCATGTCGGAGATCCAGCCGAAGAACGGACGCGTCAGGCCGTTGAGCACGCGGTCGATCGTGGCCGCGAAGGTCACCGCGGTCATCGTCACCGCCATCAGCGTGACCGGCACGTTGTCGATCTTCCAGTCCGCCGCGATCGGCTTCAGGTTCGCCGTCACCATCAGGCCGCCAGCGCCGACAATCACGAACATGAAGTACATCAGCCAGAAGATCGGCTGACGCAGCACCTCGGTCGGCTGGTAGTTGCGCCGGGTCTGCTGCAGATTGGCGTTCACGACCGCGTTCGGCACCTGACCTGCTTTCGGCGCGAGCAGGAAGAAGGCGAGGATGCAGATGATAATGCCTTGTCCGAGGCCGAAATAAAGGAAGGTGGTCTGGAAACCGCTGTCCTTGATCATGGCCTGGATCGGCGCGACGGTCAGCGCGGAGCCCGCACCGAAACCAGCGGCCGTGATGCCCGCGGCAAGACCGCGCTTGTCCGGAAACCACTTCAGCGCGTTACCGACGCAGGTGCCGTAGACGCCGCCGGCGCCGATGCCTGCGATGATCATGCCGAGATAGTAGCCGTTGAGCGTGGTCGCCTCCGCGTTGATCGCCCAGCCGGCGGCACAGAGCACGCCGCCGACCAGCACCACGATGCGCGGACCGTATTTGTCGACGAACCATCCTTCGATCGGCACGAGCCAGGTCTCGAACAGCACGAACAGCGTAAAGGCCCATTGGATCGACGCACGATCCCAGCCGAACTTCTTCTGGATGTCGGGGACGAAGAACGTCCAGCCGTATTGATAATTGGCGATCATTACCATCGCCGCGACGCCAACTGCCAATTGCGTCCAGCGATACGTGTCGCTAACGCGCGCGGCTGTCGGGGCGGTTGCTTGCACCATGTCCGTCATAAAGCCTCCCGTGGCGCCTCTCATTTTTCTGCGAGCGCTGGAACGGCATTCTTGTATGCATTATGCCAAGCTTCAAGCGCTGGTCCGGTCACCGTGCGCAAATGCCGCAGGACCTTGCCCGGTTGCGGCTGTGACTCAGGACAGCACAAGTAGAAATGGCCCCGTGATCCGGGGCCATTCATCAAAAGTAGTATGCGGACTGATCTAAAACCGTCTCCCGCTGCGCGCGCAGGCGCGGGCGGCTGTCCGGCCTACAGGCCAAAGCGCGGCAGGTCGCCGTTGTGATTCGAGATCTCGGCGCTCGCCATCAGGAGGCGGTCGATCGTTGCCATCAGGCGGGCGAACAGCGTGGAGGAGGGCGCGAGAGCGACGGAAGCGGTCTTGGACATCGGAAATCCCTTTCTCGAGACGGTCAGTAGTGCTGTCTCATTTCGAAAGGGAATTTATGTATACCAGATGCCAATGTCTATGCATGCCATTGCATAGCAGCATTTAGCTTTTCGCATTGCAGCATAATAATCAGTTAAATGGGCCGATTTGAGCGGGATATGCCCAAAGCCGGCCGAAACTGAACCATTTGACCGTCGATATCCAAAAACGGAGCCTTGGCAGCGGCACATGAAGCCGTTAGTGGTCTGCCCCCTCCAATCATCTGTCAGAGTGGTTCATGTCGAGCGCCTCGCCCGCCGTCTCGATCGGCATCGATTTTGGGACCAGCAACACGGTCGTGGCCCTTGCGGCGGACGATCGCCGGGTCGAGGCCATCCGCTTCGACCATGGTGAGCAGCGCCACAGCGTCTTCGTGTCAGCGCTGTGCTTCTGGGAGGACCGGCCGGGAGCCGGCGCCCAGGCTGAAGGCGGCCCGTGGGCGATCGAGCAGTTCCTGGAAGGACGCCATGTCTACCGCTTCCTCCAGTCGTTCAAGACCTTTGCCGCAAGCTCCAGCTTCAACACCACCCAGGTGTTCCGGCAGCGCTACAAGTTCGAGGATATTTTGGCGGCGTTCCTGCGGACGCTGGCGCGGCATGGCGGCGATAAATTCGGCTTCGAGACGTCCACCATTACAGTCGGTCGCCCCGTCCGCTTCGCCGGGGGCAATCCCGACGAAGCGCTGGCGATGCAGCGCTACCGGGCCGCGTTCGAGCGCCTCGGCGCCGGCCACGCCCGCTATGTCTACGAACCCGTGGGCGCGGCGTTCTCCTTCGCCCGCCGGCTGGAGCGCGATGCGACCGTGCTGGTCGCGGATTTCGGTGGCGGCACCAGCGATTTCTCGGTGATGCGGTTCTCGCGTGCCGGCGGCGCCTTGCGCGCCGAGCCGCTCGGCCATGCCGGCATCGGGATTGCGGGCGACACCTTCGACTACCGTATCGTCGATCACGTCGTCTCGCCGCGGCTGGGCAAGGGCTCGAGCTTCCGCTCGTTCGACAAGGTGCTGCCGATCCCCACCGGCCACTACACTAATCTCGCGCGCTGGCATCAGCTCGCGATGATGAAGAGCAACGGCGACCTGCGCGAACTCCGGGAGCTTGCGCGCACCGCGGTGAAGCCGGCTCTGCTCGAGGATTTCATCACCATCGTCGATCTCGACCTCGGCTTTGCGCTGTACCGCGCGGTGTCCGACGCCAAGGTCGCGCTGTCGGCCCAAGATCAGGTGGAGTTCCGCTTCAAAGGAGGCGGGGTCGATATCGGCTCGACTATCACGCGGAAGAATTTCGAAGCCTGGATTGCCGACGACATCGCGAGGCTCGGGGCCACCGTCGACAAGGTGCTGGGCGAAGCCGGCATCACCGCGCGCGAGGTCGAGAAGGTGTTTTTGACCGGCGGCACGTCTTTCGTGCCGGCCGTTCGAAAACTGTTCGCCGAGCGGTTCGGCAACGAACGGCTGATGTCGGGCGATCAGTTCGAGTCGATTGCGTACGGCCTTGCTTTGATCGGACACAGCCCGGACCCGGACCGCTGGACCGCAAGCGGCGGGCTCCAGTCGAGGGCGGGCGCGTAGCCTACGGTCACGCGGCCGCCCCTAAGTCGCGTCCGATCGCTATTGCTTGATCTCAGGCTCGACGAGCTTCGCCAGATTGCGCAGCGATTCCTGCCAGCCGAGATAACAAGCCTCCGGCGGGATGACGTCGGGGATGCCGGCCTGCGTGATATCCAGCTCGGTGCCTACGGATACTTTCTTCAGGATCACGGTGACCTGGATCTCTCCCGGCAGATTGGGGTCGTCGAACCTGTCGGTGTAACGGAGACGTTCGCCGGGGACGAGCTCGAGATATTCGCCGCCGAAGGCGTGGCTGTTGCCCGTCGTGAAGTTACGGAACGACATCTTGAACGTGCCCCTGACCTTCGGCTCGAAATGATGGACGGTGCAGGTGAAGCCATTCGGCGGAAGCCATTTTGCCAACGCATCCGCCTCCAGGAAGGCGCGATAGACTTTCTCCGGGCTGGTCGTGAGAACGCGGTGCAGGCGGACAGTGCTGGGCATGATCATTCTTCCTCATGAATCGCCGGGCTCGACGTGGGCGTCTACTGCCCGTTCATGTCCAGATGACGAAGGAGATGCTGCCGATCCGACGCGGCGTCTCGATTTTTTTTGATGGATCCACGCATGGGGCGCTCGGCAGCCTTCGAGAGCAGCTCGCCGGGGGGCGAAAGATGAGCGCTGAATAGCGCGCGTCCTGCACCTACCGCCGGGCTCCCGAGCCGTTAAATTCCGTCAAGCCTTGCAAATGGCGAGGATGAGGTATACGTTGAGGCTGTTCGTTCAGCCGCTGTGCCTTGTTGAATGCGCCCGCGGGCTCCTTTTCCATAGACATCGACGAATAGAATTTGTTCTGCGTGACGATCACGCGGAACCTGCGCGTATGCGCTTTGGAGAAGAAAATGACGACAGGTACTGTAAAGTGGTTTAACGGCCAGAAGGGCTTTGGATTCATTCAGCCGAACGACGGCGGCAACGATGTGTTCGTTCACATCAGCGCGGTCGAGCGGGCTGGTCTTGCAGGTCTCGCTGAAGGCCAAAAGGTCAACTTCGAACTCAAGACCGACAAGATGCGGGGCAAGGTCAGCGCTGAGAATCTCTCGCTGGCCTAAGCCTTGGTGCCGTTTCACGGATGTACTGAAACGGCCATGCCACCCGCTCGATCCCAGGATTGAGCGGGTTTTTGTCCGTTGCAGAGCAGGGTGAATAATGAGCGCCAAGAGACCGGCCGAACCGTCACCCGAAAGCATCGCGCGTTCTAACCGTCAGCGTTTGGCCGCTGAGGAAGGCGCGCGGGCGATGGTGGACGTTGGAAAGCAAGCCGTCGATGTTCGCAAGAACATGGCGCGGCTTCGAGAGCTGCGCCAGGCCAAGGAAGCGGCAGACGCCGCCCTTCAGGCGTCGCTGCCGCCGCCCGTCCCGACGAAGCGCAAGAAGAAGGTGACGCCATAACTGGCTTCCATTGCGCCGAGGACAATTTGGAGAGGGCCGATCACATGCCAAAGAGTGCGGGTCGTGCCTAGAATAAAGTCGGATGGCGGTGGCACCATCACCTTCTTTCTCGCGCTTGGCGCGGGACGACAGATGTGCCGTCTTGCGACGACGTTCCTGACGCAGAAGCAGGCTTTCAGTTATCTTCGCAAGAACCGGACCGAGTTCGAGCGCATGGCGCGGGCGCAGCTCGCTTCTGGTGCAGTCGAAGACGGAATCGTCGTGCTCTCGATGCTGTAGACCAGGCGGATTTCGGCGCCCCGCCTTTAGCGGAATTCGCGGTCGGAGTCTGGGATCGTCGTGCCTATTCGGAGCCGCTTCCCGGCTTCGCCTCCCGGGCCAATCGCTCCGCTTTCAGCCGTTCGCGATTCTCGTTGAAGGAGTTCTGGTCCTTCGCATAGTCATTGATCGGCTTCTGCGTTGTCGCAGGCTTGAACGCCTTGTTGGCTTCACGCTTGGCGCGATCAGAGGATTGATCTTTCGACATTTAAGCCCTCAATTTGATCAACGAGCGTGGTCCTGGCGAGTGCCGGACGCGACGCCACCCGTGCCCGAACTGAAAGGCCGACTTGCCATCCTCGGAAGCGAAGGCGACCAGTTCTTCAGCGTGGGGCAGGGTCTTTGCGAGGCGTACTGCACTCGCCGTGGAGATGGCATGCTGGCATTTCCGGCATGCTCGCATTTCCGGGAGCACACCGGTCGAGGGAGCAACGGCCGGCCACCGCATCTGTTCCTCGCGAACCAATCTTTAATCCAGCCTTGGCGGCGCGGCAAGCGCGCCGATCGTGCGATGCAGCCTTTGCGCGCCAACAAAAAGGCCGCCGAAGCCGGCGGCCTTTCGCGTCGTGAGATAAGCCCGCTTATTCGGCGGCCTGCTTCTGCGGCGGATCGAGCGCGCCGGACTTGTGGATATCGGCGACCTGATGGTCCGAGAAGCCCAGCACGGTGCGCAGGATCTCGTCGGTGTGCTCGCCGAGCAGCGGGGATCGCTCCACCTCGCTCGGGGAGTCCGACAGCTTGATCGGGTTGCCGACGGAGATGTACTTGCCGCGGGTGGGGTGGTCGACCTCGACCACGGTGCCGGTCGCGCGCAGCGACTGGTCCTCGGCGATCTCCTTCATCGACAGGATCGGGCCGCAGGGAATGTCGTCCTTGTTGAGGATTTCCATCGCCTCGAACTTCGTCTTCGTCATCGTCCATTGTTCGATGCGGCCGAAGATCTCATTCAGGCGCGGCAGGCGGACGGCCGGCTTGGCGTAGTTCGGATCGGTCTTCCAGGAGGGCTCACCGATCACGTCGCAGATCTTCTCCCAGACCGGGGCCTGGGTGATGAAGTAGATATAGGCGTTGGGATCGGTCTCCCAGCCCTTGCACTTCAGGATGCGGCCGGGCTGGCCGCCGCCGGAATCGTTGCCGGCACGCGGCACGGCATCGCCGAACGGAATGCCTTCGCCGAACTGGCTGTATTCCTTGAGCGGACCATGGGCGAGGCGCTGCTGGTCGCGCAGCTTGACGCGCGCGAGATTGAGCACGCCGTCCTGCATCGCGGCGGTGACGCGCTGGCCCTTGCCGGAATGGGTGCGCTGATAGAGTGCGGTGACGATGCCGAGCGCCAGATGCAGACCGGTGCCGCTGTCGCCGATCTGCGCGCCGGTCACGAGGGGCAAGCCGTCGCGGAAGCCGGTGGTGGAGGCGGCGCCGCCGGTGCACTGGGCGACGTTCTCATAAACCTTGCAGTCCTCGTATGGTCCGGGACCAAAGCCCTTAATAGAGGCGACGATCATCTTCGGGTTGATCGCCTGGATCTTCTCCCAGGGGAAGCCCATGCGGTCGAGCACGCCGGGGCCGAAATTCTCGACCAACACGTCGCACTTCTTGATGAGCTCGGTGAGGACTTCCTTGCCCTTGGGGTTCTTGGTGTCGAGCGTGATCGAGCGCTTGTTGTGGTTGAGCATGGTGAAATACAGGCTGTCCACATTCGGGATGTCCTGCAGCTGGCCGCGGGTGATGTCACCCACGCCCGGGCGCTCCACCTTGATCACGTCGGCGCCGAACCATGCGAGCAACTGCGTGCAGGTCGGCCCGGACTGGACGTGGGTGAAGTCGAGAATGCGAACGCCCTCGAGCGCTTTTGTCATCGTGTTGCTCCGTACTCTGATCTACCCCTGCACCCGCAGGGACCTTGTGGGTTGACGGGGATGCTTACTTCTTCTTCTGCAGAACGCTCTGCGGATTGAGGTTGCCGATGCGGCCGCTCTCGGAACCGGCGGCCGGATCGATCACGGCGTTGATGAGCGTCGGCTTGCCCGAAGCCATGGCCTCGTTGACGGCGCGCTTGAGCTCGTCCGGTGAGGTGGCATTGACGCCGACGCCGCCGAAGGCTTCCATCATCTTGTCGTAGCGGGCGCCCTTGACGAACACCGTCGTCGCCGGATCGGCGTTGGCGCCGTTGACGTCGGTGCCGCGATAGATGCCGTCATTGTTGAAGATGACGACGCAGATCGGCAAATTGTAGCGGCAGATGGTCTCGACCTCCATGCCGGAGAAGCCGAAGGCCGAGTCGCCTTCGACCGCGAGCACGGGATGGCCGGTCTCGAGAGCAGCCGCGATCGCCTGGCCCATGCCAATGCCCATCACGCCCCAGGTGCCGACGTCGAGACGCTTGCGTGGGCGATACATGTCGATGACGCCGCGGGCGAGGTCGAGCGTGTTGGCGCCCTCGTTGACGAGGATCGCCTCGGGATGATCCTTGATGACGTTTTTCAGCACGCCGAGCGCGCCGTGATAGTCCATCGGCGATTT
This sequence comes from Bradyrhizobium sp. CW1, assembly GCF_023100665.1. NCBI lineage: Bacteria > Pseudomonadati > Pseudomonadota > Alphaproteobacteria > Hyphomicrobiales > Nitrobacteraceae > Bradyrhizobium > Bradyrhizobium sp. CW1. The sequence continues at coordinate 5,263,248 of NZ_CP064684.1, read as the reverse complement.
GTTGTTCATGAGCTTCGGCGCCATCTTGGCGACGTTCTCTTCGCGCTTGGTCGAAATCGCCTTGGTCCATTCGGCAGGCGGGGCGGTCCAGCCCGAAGCCATCGCCTGGTTGAAGGCGGAGACGACCGAGCCGATGTCGCCGACGACGGGCGCGACGATCTCGACGTTGGAGTCCATCTCGCGCGGTTCGATGTCGACCTGGATGAACTTCTTGGGCGCTTCGCCCCAGTTCTTGCCCTTGCCGTGCGAGAGCAGCCAGTTCAGCCGGGCGCCGATCAGCAGGACGACGTCGGATTCCTTCAGCACCGTCGAGCGGGCAGCGCCTGCGCACTGCGGATGGGTGTCTGAGAGGAGACCCTTGGCCATGCTCATCGGCAGGAAGGGGATACCGCTCTTCTCGACGAAGGTTTTGATCTCCTCGTCGGCCTGCGCGTAGGCCGCGCCCTTGCCGAGGATGATGAGAGGGCGCTTTGCGCTCTTCAAAACATCAAGCGCGCGCTTGATCGAAGCGGGCGAGGGGATCTGCGCGGGAGCCGCGTCGATTACCTTGACCAGCGACTTCTGGCCGGCATCGGCGTTCATCACCTGGCCGAACAGCTTTGCCGGCAGGTCGAGATAGACGCCGCCCGGACGGCCGGAGACGGCGGCACGGATGGCACGGGCAAGACCAATGCCGATGTCCTGGGCGTGCAGCACACGGTAGGCTGCCTTGCACAGCGGCTTGGCGATCGCGAGCTGGTCCATCTCTTCATAGTCGCCCTGCTGGAGGTCGACGATCTCGCGCTCGGAGGAGCCCGAGATCAGGATCATCGGGTAGCAGTTGGTGGTGGCGTGGGCGAGCGCGGTGAGACCGTTGAGGAAGCCGGGCGCGGAGACGGTGAGGCAGATGCCGGGCTTCTTGGTGAGGTAGCCGGCGATGCCCGCCGCATAACCGGCGTTCTGCTCGTGGCGGAACGAAATCATGCGAATACCGGCCGCCTGCGCCATGCGGCCCAAATCCGTGATCGGGATGCCCGGCACATTATAGATGGTGTTGATGCCGTTCAGCTTGAGCGCGTCAATGACGAGATGAAAACCATCCGTCAATTCCTGCTCGGTGCCCGGTGCTTCGGACTTGGTCGCGGTATTCAGCATGGGCCTTGTCTCCCTGGTCTCAAGATGCCGTTTCAGGCTTTTGGGGGCGATGCCTCGCCCTTTGGTGAACGTTGCCGGCTAGAAGAGTTCCTGACCATGCGCTTCGACGTAAGCGGCAAGGCCAAGGGTGTGATCGCGGGCGCGCTTCTCGGCGAGCTCGGTATCGCGCGCCTCCAGGGCTTCGATCATGCCGAGATGCTCGGGAAGCGACGTCGCGGTGCGGTCCTTGCGTCCGATGGTCAATTGCCGATAGCCACGCACATGCAGCAGCAAGTCGTTGGTGAGATCGACCAGCACCGGTGATTCCGACAGCGAGATCAGCGCCTGGTGGAAGGCGATGTTGGCGCGCGAATATTCCTCGACGTGATCCTCGGGCAGGCGATCCTTGCCAAATTCCTTGAAGTAGTCGCGCAGCGCCGTGATGTCTTTCTTGCGCGCTGTGGCGGTGATGAGGCGAGCCGCCATGCTCTCCAGCGCCGCCCAGGCGCGGATCATGTCGACGATCTCGCTCTTGGTCCTTCGGACCACCATGATGCCGCGGCGAGGAACCGTCTTCACGAAACCGTCTTGCTCTAGCATCGCGATGGCTTCGCGGATCGGCGTGCGGCTCACGCCGAGGCGCTCGGACAACGCGCGCTCGTCGAGCATGACGGGTTCGGGCGTCGAGTAGATGTCCATCTTGAGGATGGCTTCCTTCAAGGCGTCATACGCCTTGTTCTTGAAGCTCGACTCCGGGGCAATACGAACGATTGCGATATCTGCCTCGGCCATGTTCGGCAACGCCTTGGTTGGTTTCCGCAGTGACACGACGAATCTCCTCCAGTGGGAGTCGTCTTTTACAGGATTATTAACGGGAAAGTTTTTGGCATACCAAATACCAGAATGTCAAGCTGCCTATTTTTTGCAGCGTTCTAAGGTGCGCTGCAGCTTGACAAGTTGGCTTCTGGCATACCAAATGCCATCGCCAGCCATTTTTGATCCAAGCCGGCGGAGTAATCTCGGCTTTATGCCACTCCGTTCCGCGACATGGAACAGAGCGCGGCGAATGGAAAGCATCACGGGCAGCCGCAACGCGCGCGCGCTTTGAGAACGCAAGAACCAAGGTCAAGGGAGAGCCACATGTCCAATTCCAAAGATGCCGTCCGCAAGGTGCTTGACCAGGTCAAGGCGGACAAGCGCACCAGCCTGACCGCGCCGGAAGGCAAGCTGGTCTGCGACGCCTACGGCATTGCGGTGCCGAAGGAGGGTGTGGCGAAGTCGGCCGGCGAGGCCGGCAAAATGGCCGCCTCGATGGGGTTTCCGGTGGTGATGAAGATCGTCTCGCCGGACATTCTCCACAAGACCGAAGCCGGCGGTGTCATCGTCGGCCTCAAGACGGCCGAAGACGCCGAGAAGGCCTACGAGACGATTCTCTCCAACGCCAGGAAGTACAAGTCCGATGCCAAGATCGAGGGTGTCCAGGTGCAGCAGATGCTGGCCGGCGGCACCGAAGTGATCGTGGGGTCGATCACCGACGCCTCGTTCGGCAAGCTGGTTGCCTTCGGCCTCGGCGGCGTGCTGGTCGAAGTTCTGAAGGACATAACCTTCCGCCTCGCGCCCGCGACCAAGCAAGATGCGCTGTCGATGCTCGACGGCATCCAGGCGCATGAGATTTTGAAGGGCGTTCGCGGTGGCGAGCCGGTGAACCGCACCGCGCTTGCGGATGTCATCGTCAAGGTCTCGCAGCTCGTCACGGATTTCCCCGAGATCGTCGAGCTCGATCTCAACCCGGTGTTCGCGACGGCCAAGGACGCCATCGCGGCCGACGTCCGCATCGTCGTCGACTTCGCTTACGTGCCCAAGCCGAAGCCGCGCCCGACCGAAGAGATCGTCGCGGCCATGAGCCGCATCATGCAGCCGAAGGCGGTTGCAGTGGTCGGCGCTTCAGCCGAAGACGGCAAGATCGGCAATTCCGTGATGAAGAACCTCATCAACGGCGGCTACAAGGGCGACATCTACCCGATTCATCCCAAGGCCGCCGAGATCCTCGGCTACAAGGCGTATAAGAGCGTCAAGGACGTGCCCGGCGTGATCGACACCGCGGTGTTCGCAATTCCCGCGAAGTTCGTGGCCGCGGCGCTCACCGAATGCGGCGAGAAGAAAATTCCCGGCGCGGTTCTGATTCCGTCGGGCTTCGCGGAAGCCGGCGCGCCGGAGCTCCAGGCCGAGATCGTCGAAGTCGGCAAGAAGTACGACATCCGCCTGATGGGACCGAACATCTACGGCTTCTATTATACGCCTGCCAACCTCTGCGCGACCTTCTGCACCGCCTATGATGTCAAGGGCCACGCGGCACTGTCTTCGCAATCGGGCGGCATCGGCATGGCCATCATCGGCTTCTCCCGTTCGGCCAAGATGGGCGTGTCGGCGATCGTCGGCCTCGGCAACAAGTCCGACATCGACGAGGACGATCTGCTCGCCTTCTTCGAGCAGGATCCGAACACGAACCTGATCGCGCAGCACTGCGAAGACCTCAAGGACGGCCGCGCCTTTGCGGAAGCCGCAAAACGCGTCTCCAAGAAAAAACCGGTCATCGTGCTCAAGGCCGGCCGCACCTCCGCCGGTGCCAAGGCGGCCTCGTCGCACACCGGCGCGCTCGCCGGCAACGACAAGATCTACGAGGATGTCCTGGCCCAGTCCGGCGTGATCCGCGCCCGTAGCTTGCGGCAGCTGCTCGAATTCGCGCGCGGCGTGCCGGTGCTGCCGACGCCGAAGGGCGAGAACGTGCTGATCATTACCGGTGCAGGCGGTTCGGGCGTGCTGTTGTCGGACTCCTGCGTCGACAACGGCTTGTCGCTGATGTCGATGCCGCCGGATCTGGATGCGGCCTTCCGCAAGTTCATCCCGCCGTTTGGCGCGGCCGGAAATCCCGTGGACATCACCGGCGGTGAGCCGCCGATCACCTACGTCAACACCGTAAAACTCGGCCTGACGGACGAGCGCATCCACTCGCTGATCCTCGGCTACTGGCACACCATCGTCACGCCGCCGATGGTGTTCGCCCGCAACATGGTCGAGGTGAAGAAGGAGATGGAGGCCAAGGGCTTCGTGAAGCCGATCGTCGCCTCGCTCGCCGGCGACGTCGAGGTTGAGGAAGCCGCCGAATATCTCTACCAGAACGGCATTCCGGCCTATGCCTACTCGACCGAACTGCCGGTCGAGGTCCTCGGTGCCAAGTACAAATGGGCGCGCGGAGCAGGGCTGCTCTGAGCCGACGATGCCGCTTCACCTCTCCCCGCGCGCGGGGAGAGGTGAGAACAGTCAGGTCGCGATGGGCAGGAACGTGATCCGGCGCAAATCGATCGAGCCCCGATCGCCATCGGCGGCCGATCACGACGCGCGCGACGGCGGCGTGCAGTCCGTCGATCGCGCGCTGTCGATCCTCGAGACATTGTCCGAAGACGACGAAGGCTATCGCCTCAGCGATCTCGCCGTCCGCACCGGGCTCTCGGCCTCGACCGTGCATCGCCTGCTGGCGACGCTGGAAAGCCGCCGCTTCGTGCAGTTCGACCGCGCCGAATCCAAATGGCATGTCGGCGTGCGCAGCTTCACGGTGGGCGCGAGCTTTGCGCGGCGGCGCAATTTCAGTGCCCAGGCCATTCCTTACTTGCGCAAGCTGCGTGATCTTACCCGCGAGACCGCCAATCTCGCCGTGGTCGACGACGAGTTCATCATCGTGCTGACCCGGATGGAGAGCCGCGAGATCATGCGCTCGCTGACCCAAGTCGGCGGCCGCGTTCCGATGGTGACCTCCGGCGTCGGCAAGGCGGTGCTCGCGACCTATTCCGACGAGGACGTCGGCGCCGTCATCCGCCATCACGGCATGCCACGCCTGACCGAGAAGTCGATCGTGCGGCCGAGCGACCTGTTCAAGGAGCTCGAAAAGATCCGCAAGCAAGGCTACGCGCTGGATGATGAAGAGGCCTGCATGGGCCTGCGCTGCGTTGCAGCGGTGGTCTACAACGCCTGCGCCGAGCCGCTTGCTGCGATTTCGGTGTCCGGCATGACCAGCCGGCTGACCGATCAGCGGTTACCGGAAATCGGGCAAATCGTCCGTGATGTTGCCGCCGAACTGACGGCAGCGCTCGGCGGGGCAATTCCGACGCCCCGCTAATCGGAAACCGGGGGTATGTCACTGGACAGTGTCGGCCGTTTTGGCTGATATGCGACCAAACGACACGATGCGGCAAACGTCCGCATGAGCCCGGAGACGTCCCATGTTTCAACTTCCCGCGCGCCTCGTCGGCGCAGCCGTCGCGCTGACCCTTGCGGCAGCCACGCCGGCCTTTGCCCAGCAGCTCGAGCTCAAGCTGATGGCACCTGCGGCGCCGGGCGGTGGTTGGGACCAGACCGCGCGCTCGATGCAGCAGGCGCTGGTCGCTGCCGGCGTCGCACGCAGCGTGCAGGTCACCAACGTTCCCGGCGCAGGCGGCAGTGTCGGCATCGCGCAGTTCGTCAACGGCGCCAAGGGCGACGGCAACCAGCTGATGGTCAACGGCTTCGTCATGGTGGGCGCGCTCGCCATGAACAAATCACCCGTCACGCTCGAGCAGGTGACGCCGATCGCGCGCCTCACCGAGGAAATCCAGGTGATCGTGGTGCCGGCCAATTCGCCGATCAAGACCGCGCAGGATCTGGCCGCCGCGGTGAAGGCCGACATCGCCAAGGTGACCTTCGCCGGCGGCTCGGCCGGCGGCGTCGATCACGTGATGGCGGCATTGTTCGCTGGTGCCGTCGGCGCCGACGCGAAGAAGATCAACTACATCCCGTTCTCGGGCGGCGGCGAGTCGCTCGCCGCCATTCTCGGCGCGAAGGTCACTGCCGGCATTTCCGGCCTCAGCGAATATGATGGGCAGATCAAGTCGGGCAAGCTGCGCGCGATCGGCGTGACCTCGGAGAAGCGCATTCCAGGCAGCGACATCCCGACCTTCAAGGAGCAGGGCATCGACCTCGTGATCGCCAACTGGCGCTCGGTGGTCGCGCCTCCCGGAATCACGCCGGAGCAGCGCAAGACGCTCAGCGACGCGGTCGAGAAGATGGTGAAGTCGGACGCCTGGAAAGACATCCTCAAGCAGAAGGGCTGGGAGGATGCCTATCTCGGCGGTGACGCCTTCGCCGATTTCCTGAAGAAAGAAACGGTGCGTGTGACGGACGTGCTGAGATCAGTCGGCCTGGTCAAGTCATGACCACAGGCGATCCCGTCCAGCCACCGCGGCGCATCGATCGCGCCGGCGTCGTCATCGCCGCGCTGCTCGCAGGTCTTGCCGCGGTGCTGGTCTGGGATGCGCACGGCCTGCAATCGACCGCGATGTACGGGATGGGGCCGGAAGCCATGCCGGTCGTGATCGCCTCCGGCCTCGCGCTGCTCGCGATCGGCAATCTCGTTGACGCGCTGCGCGGCAATCTGCCAGAGCGCGAAAGCGCCGATCCCGTGCCTGTGGTCTTCATCCTCGCCGGCCTTGCGCTGCTGATCGGCATCATCGGCTTCGGCGGCGGGTTCATCCTGGCGACGTCGGCGCTGTTCGTCACGACCTCGGCGGCATTTGGGCGCCGGGCTGTCCTCGTCGATTCCGCCATCGCCCTCGTGATGTCGACCCTCATTTACCTCGCGTTCGACCGCCTGTTGACGTTGAGCCTTCCGGCCGGCCCCCTGGAGCGACTGCTGTGATGGAAACTTTCGCGGCGCTGGCCCACGGCATGGCGGTCGCCGTCCAGCCGATGAATCTCCTCTACGCCCTGATCGGCGTGTTCCTTGGCACGGCCGTGGGCGTGCTGCCCGGCATCGGCCCGGCGTTGACGGTCGCGCTGCTGCTGCCGGTGACGTACAAGCTCGATCCCGGCGGTTCGCTGATCATGTTTGCCGGCATCTATTACGGCGGCATGTATGGCGGATCGACTACGGCCATCTTGATCAACACGCCCGGCGAGAGCGCCTCGATGGCGACGGCGCTCGAAGGCAACAAGATGGCCAAGGCCGGCCGCGGCGGACCGGCGCTCGCGACCTCCGCGATCGGCTCCTTCGTCGCGGGCACCATTGCCACCATCGGGCTTGCCTTTCTCGCGCCGTGGTTGGTCGATTTCGCCGTGCGCTTTGGTCCGGAGGATTATTTCGCGCTGATGTGCGTCGCCTTCGTCACGGTGTCGGCGACCTTCGGCGATTCTCCGATCCGCGGCCTGACCAGCCTATTTATTGGTCTGACATTAGGTCTCGTCGGTATAGACAAGCTGACCGGTCAGGCGCGGCTTGCGTTCGGGGTGCCCGAGCTGCTCGACGGCGTCGAGGTGACGACGCTCGCGGTCGGCCTGTTCGCGGTGGGCGAGGCGCTCTACGTCGCATCGCGCCGCCACCACACCGAAGAGAAGCTCGAGCCGGTGCGCGGCTCGCTGTGGATGACCAAGGAAGACTGGAAGCGATCGTGGAAGCCGTGGTTGCGCGGCACCATGTTCGGCTTCCCAATCGGTGCGCTGCCTGCCGGCGGCGCGGAGATCCCGACTTTCCTGTCCTATTCCTGCGAGAAGCGACTGACCAAATACCCCGAAGAATTCGGCAAGGGCGCGATCGAAGGTGTCGCAGGACCGGAGGCCGCCAACAACGCTTCGGCTGCCGGCACGCTGGTGCCGCTCTTGACGCTGGGATTGCCGACCTCGGCGACGGCCGCGATGATGCTGGCGGGCTTCCAGCAATACGGCCTCAACCCGGGGCCGCTGCTGTTCGCCGAGCGGCCCGACCTCGTGTGGGGCCTGATCGCGAGCCTGTTCATCGCCAATTGCATGCTGCTGGTGCTCAATCTGCCGCTGGTTGGCCTGTGGGTGCGGCTGCTGGCGATCCCGCAGCCGTGGCTCTATGCCGGCATCCTCGTGTTCGCGACCATGGGCACCATCGCCGCAAAGCCGTCGGTGGTCGAACTGTCGATGCTGGCCGGCTTCGGCGTGCTCGGCTTTCTGATGCGGCGGTTCGATTTTCCGATCGCGCCCGTCGTGGTCGGCCTGATCCTCGGCCCGATCGCCGAGAGCCAGCTGCGTCGCGCGCTCGCGATCAGTCTCGGCGATCCCATGACGTTGCTCCAGAGCCCGATCTCGGCGACGCTGCTTGCGCTGGCGTTCATCGCGCTGCTGGCACCCTTCGTGCTGAAAGGGATGGGACGCTTCAAGGCGAACGAGGACTAGCCATTCCGCCGCGAGCGTCTTCTAATGTTACGTTCATCTCGTGGGAAAAGTCATGCCGTCAGAGCTCCGTTCGCCCCGTCTCGCTGTCCTGATCGATGCAGACAATGCTTCGGCAAAAATCGCCGATGGGCTGTTCGACGAGATTGCCAAGATCGGCGAGGCCAGCGTTCGCCGCATCTACGGCGACTTCTCCAATGCCAGGTCGAGGGGCTGGGCCGACATCCTGTCCAAACACGCCATCATCCCGCAGCAGCAGTTCGCCTATACGACGGGGAAGAATGCCTCCGACATCACGCTGGTCATCGACGCAATGGACCTGCTTCACAGCGGCCGGTTCGATGGCTTTTGCCTGGTGTCGTCGGACAGCGATTTCACCCGTCTGGCCGCCCGCATCCGGGAGCAGGGCATCGACGTCTTTGGGTTCGGCGAACAGAAGACGCCGGAGAGCTTCCGGCAGGCCTGTCGAAGGTTCGTCTACACGGAGAACTTGCTTGCCGCCCCAGCGAACACCCAGGACGCCGCCTCGAGATCGACGTCGCTTCAGCCGCTCGATGCCGCAACCCCCATCATCAAGAAGGTCATCACCCAGATGGAAAGCGAGGACGGCTGGGTGACGCTCGGGGAAGTTGGCCGCCAGCTCGCCAATCTCGCGTCCGATTTCGATCCGCGAACGTTCGGCTTCCGCAAGCTGAGTGACCTCGTGCGCAAGACGAATGCGTTCGAGATTGACGAGCAGAACGGGAGGTCGATGCGGATTCGGGTCAAGCCCGCTGCCGCACCGGCCCCGCGACGACGGAACTCGCGCAGACCTGCGAGGCCAGCGGCGGCAGGCGCTTCTCCGCCTAAAGCGTAAGCAGAGCCTGCCGTTATATTTGCGCTTGCCCGGTCGGGCGCAGGGCGTAACCATCGCAGGGCCATAACGCCACGCGAGGGTTCTGATGACCAGACTTACCCGCTTCGCCGTCGCACCGCTGCATTCGATGACCCGGCGTCTCGCCGATGTGGCCTCGGCGCGTGTCGCGCCGGATCTCGTCGTCACCGGCGCGCGGGTGCTCTCGACCTATTCGGAGCGCATCCTTGCGAACCGCGAAATCTGGATCACCGGCGGCCGCATTGCTGCGATGAAGCCGGCCGGCGCTGCGAAGAATGTCTTCGGCGACGTGCCGGTTTACGACGCGGCGGGCGGCATCATCGCGCCGGGGCTGGTCGACCCGCACATCCACATCGAATCCTCGATGGTGACGGCCTGCGCCTATGCCGAGGCCGCCCTGCTCAACGGCACCACCACAATCTTCTGCGACAGCCACGAGATCGGCAACGTCATGGACGTCGTCGGCGTCGAGGCGATGCTGGAGGACGCACGCGAGGCTCCGCTCTCGATCTTCCTGACGGTGCCCTCGACGGTTCCTGCGACTTCGGCCGCACTGGAGACTGCGGGCGGCGATCTGACGCCCGACAAGATCGCCGGCCTGTTCGACCGTTGGCCGGAAGCCGTCGGGCTCGGCGAGAAGATGGATTTCGTGCCTGTCACCATGGGCGATGAGCGAAGCCACGCCATCCTCGCTGCCGCCCTGAAGCGCGGCCGGCCGGTGTCCGGCCATATCTATGGCCGCGACTTCGTTGCGGCCTATGCGGCGAGCGGCATCACCGACACCCATGAGGCGATCGACCGCGACATCGCCGACGATCTGCTCGATGCCGGGGTCTGGGTGTTCCTGCGCGGGGGACCGCCGACCACGCCCTGGCACTCGCTGCCGCAGGCGATCCGGACCATCACCGAGCTCGGCGCCTCGCACAAGCGCACGGCCGTGTGCACCGACGATCGCGACGCCGACGATCTCCTGCTGTTCGGTCTCGACTGGGTGGTGCGCGAAGCCGTGAAAGCAGGGATGTCGCCGGAGCAGGCCTGGTCGATGGGCTCGCTGCATGGCGCGACGCGCTTCAACATGGACAGCGATATCGGCGGGCTCGGCGGCGGGCGCCGCGCCGATCTGGTGCTGATGGACGACAATCTGAAGCCGCAATGCACCTGGTATGGCGGCGAACTCGTGGTCGAAAACCGAAAGATCACGCCGAAGCTCGAGCAGGCGCTGTCGCAGCGCTATCAATATCCGCAGGCGGCCTATGCGACGGTGAAGCTGCCCGAGAAGGTCAAGCTGACGCCGGAGCTGCCGGCGAAGGCCTGCACTGTCAACGCGATCAAGACCGCGTTGCCCGGCATCACGCTGATCCATGAGAAGATCGCGATCGAGCCCGCAAAGGACTGGCCCTCACTGTTCGCCCGCTACGGCCTATGCTTCGTCACGGTGGTCGAACGCCACGGCAAGTCGGCCGGCAATGTCGCCTACGGCCTGTTGAAGGACTTTGGACTGAAGCGCGGCGCGGTCGCCTCCAGCGTCGGGCACGACAGCCACAACATCATCGTTGCCGGCACCAACGAGGCCGATATGCAGGTCGCGGTCGCCGCCATCAAGGAGCAACAGGGCGCCGTCTGCCTCGTCGCCGAGGGCAAGGTGAGGGCGCTAGTGCCGCTGCCGATCGCTGGGCTCTTGTCCGACAAGCGCGTCACGGAGGTGGCGGAAGAAGTCAAGGCGCTGAAGAAGGAATGGGCGGAGGCCGGCTGCACCATCCCCTACATGGGTTTCAATCTGATTCCGCTATCGGTCATTCCGGAAATTCGTATCACCGACAAGGGCCTCGTGCTGGTGCCGCAGATGCAGCTGGCGCCGCTGTTCGAGTGATCGCTTTCACGGATATCTCGATCTAACCGATTGAGACCGCCACGTTTTTTCCGCGGCTGCCGCATCGTGGAAAATAAAATCGATCTCGTTGAGTGAAGCCCTCGCGGGCCCGATGATCTCGCTCAAGCCAATGCAACTCAAGCGAGGTCCGATATGGCGAAGATGCGAGCCATCGATGCTGCCGTGCGAATTCTGGAGAAGGAGGGCATCTCGACTGCCTTCGGCGTTCCCGGGGCCGCGATCAATCCGCTTTACTCGGCGCTGAAGAAGCGCGGCTCGATCCGCCATATCCTGGCGCGCCATGTCGAGGGTGCCTCGCACATGGCCGAGGGCTATACGCGGGCCAAGGCCGGCAATATCGGCGTCTGCATCGGCACCTCGGGGCCGGCCGGGACCGACATGATCACCGGGCTCTATTCCGCGATCGCTGATTCCATCCCGATCCTCTGCATCACCGGGCAGGCGCCGCGCGCGCGGCTCTACAAGGAGGATTTCCAGGCCGTCGACATCGAGTCGATCGCAAAGCCCGTGACCAAATGGGCGGTGACGGTGCGCGAGCCGGCGCTGGTGCCCCGCGTGTTCAGCCAGGCGTTTCACGTGATGCGCTCGGGAAGGCCCGGCCCGGTGCTGATCGACATGCCGCTCGACGTGCAGCTCGCCGAGATCGAGTTCGACGACGAGACCTATGAGCCATTGCCGGTCTACAAGCCGACCGCGACCCGCAAGCAGGTCGAGAAGGCGCTGGAGATGCTCAATGCGGCCGAACGGCCGCTGATCGTCGCGGGCGGCGGCGTGATCAATGCCGACGCCTCGGATCTGCTGGTGGAATTCGCCGAGATTGCCAACGTGCCGGTCGTGCCGACGCTGATGGGCTGGGGGGCCATCCCCGACGACCACGTGCTGATGGCCGGCATGGTCGGTCTTCAGACCAGCCACCGTTACGGCAATGCCACCATGCTCGAATCCGATTTCGTGCTCGGCATCGGCAATCGCTGGGCCAACCGCCACACCGGCTCGGTCGAGACCTACACCAAGGGGCGCACCTTCGTGCATGTCGACATCGAGCCGACGCAGATCGGGCGCGTGTTCAATCCCGATCTCGGCATCGTCTCGGACGCGAAGGCCGCTCTCGAACTCTTCGTCACCGTCGCCAGGGAGTGGCGCCGGTCCGGCAGGTTGCGCGAGCGCCAGGCGTGGCCCGCTGCCTGCCGCGACCGGAAGAAGACAATGTTGCGCAAGAGCCATTTCGATAACGTCCCGATCAAGCCCCAGCGCGTCTACGAGGAGATGACCAAGGCGTTTGGCCGTGACACCTGCTACGTCTCCGTGATCGGCCTGTCGCAGATCGCCGGCGCGCAGTTCCTGGGCGTCTACAAGCCGCGCAACTGGATCAATGCCGGGCAGGCGGGCCCGCTCGGCTGGACGCTACCCGCGGCGCTCGGCGTGCGCGCGGCGTGTCCGGATCGTGATATCGTCGCGCTCTCAGGCGACTACGATTTCCAATTCCTGATCGAGGAGCTCGCAGTCGGGGCGCAATTCAATCTGCCCTACATCCACGTCGTCGTGAACAATTCCTATCTCGGCCTGATCCGCCAAGCCCAGCGCGGCTTCGACATGGACTATCACGTCCAGCTCTCGTTCGAGAACATCAACGCGCCCGAGCTCGGCGGCTACGGTGTCGATCACGTCGCTGTCGCCGAAGGGCTCGGCTGCAAGGCGATCCGCGTCACCGACCCGAAGGACTCGCAGGCGGCGTTCGCGACCGCGCGCGAATGGATGGCCAAGCATCGCGTGCCCGTGATGGTCGAGTTCATCCTCGAACGCGTCACCAACATCGCGATGGGCACGGAAATCGACAACATCGTCGAATTCGAGGAGGTGCTGGATCTGCCGCTCGACGAGGTCGCGACCGCGCGGCCCGGCGTGCTGCAGCCGGCGGAATAGGGAGATAGCATCATGCCGAAATTCGCCGCCAACCTCACCATGCTCTTCAACGAAATGCCGTTCGTGGACCGCTTCGCAGCGGCCAAAGCAGCGGGCTTCGGCGGGGTCGAGTACCTCTTCCCCTACGAATTCGACAAGGCGCAGCTGCGCGAGCAACTCGACGGCCATGGGCTGACGCAGGTGCTGCACAATCTGCCGGCCGGCAATTGGGCGGCGGGCGAGCGCGGCATCGCGATCCTGCCTGATCGTATCAGCGAGTTCAGGGACGGCGTGTTTCGCGCCATCGACTATGCCAAGGCGCTCGATTGCGAGCAGCTCAACTGTCTCGTCGGCATCGCGCCTGCGGATGCCGATCCGCGTGAGCTCAACGAAACGCTGGTCGGGAATCTGCGCTTTGCGGCGTCGACGCTGGCGCGGGAAAACATCAAGCTGCTGATCGAGCCGATCAACACGCTCGACATCCCCGGCTTCTTTCTGAACGGCACCGAGCAGGCCGTGCAGCTGATCTCCGAGGTGCGCTCGAACAATCTGTTCGTCCAGTACGACATCTACCACATGCAGATCATGGAGGGCGACCTCGCCCGTACTATGCAGGAATACCTGCCGCAGATCGCGCACATCCAGCTCGCCGACAACCCCGGCCGTCACGAGCCTGGCACCGGCGAGATCAACTATCCCTTCCTGTTCCGCCATCTCGACGCGATCGGTTACCGCGGCTGGGTCGGCTGCGAATACAAGCCGCGCACCACGACGCTGGAAGGCCTGTCCTGGCACGCGGCGCAGACGTTCGAGACCTGAGGAAACGTTGACATGATCGACATCGGCTTTATCGGACTTGGCACCATGGGACGGCCGATGGCCGGCCATCTTCTGACCGCAGGCCATCGCGTTCTCCTGCACGATGTCGGGCCGGTCGCGCCCGGGCTGATCGCGGCCGGCGGCGTTGGCTGCAAGTCAAGCAAGGAGGTCGCGGAGGAGGCGGATGCGGTCATCATCATGGTGCCGGATACGCCGCATGTGGAGGCCGTGCTGTTCGGCAAGGACGGCGTCGCGGGCGGCATTTCCAAGGGGAAGATCGTGGTCGACATGAGCTCAATCTCGCCGCTGGCGACCAAGGAGTTTGCGAAGAAGATCGAGGCGCTCGGCGCGGATTATCTCGACGCACCGGTGTCAGGCGGGGAGGTCGGTGCCAAGGCGGCAAGCCTCACCATCATGGTGGGTGGCCCCGAGCGCGCCTTCAACACCATGAAGCCGATCTTCGACCGGATGGGGAAGAACGTCACCCGGGTCGGCGCCAATGGCGACGGCCAGACGACGAAGGTCGCCAACCAGATCATCGTCGCGTTGACGATCGAGGCGGTCAGCGAAGCGCTGCTGTTCGCGTCGAAAGCCGGTGCGGATCCGGCGCTGGTGCGGCAGGCCCTGATGGGCGGCTTTGCGTCGTCGCGGATTCTCGAAGTGCATGGCGAGCGCATGGTGAAGCGCAATTTCGATCCCGGCTTCCGCATCGAGCTGCATCAGAAGGATCTCAACCTCGCGCTTGAAGGCGCCCGCGCGCTCGGCCTGTCACTGCCAAGCACGGCAGTGGCGCAGCAATTGTTCTCGTCTTGCACCGCACATGGCGGCAAGGGTTGGGATCACTCGGCAATGGTGCGTGCGCTGGAACTGATGGCGCGGCACGAGATCGCCGCAGCCTGAACTGTTACCAGGTAACAGTCTCCACTTGTAGTTCTGCCTAGATCCGGCGGGGAACCGGAACAATGATCCGGCCCCGCGGTTGAAGGCGCACAACAATCACTGGAGACATAAGCACATGAAGACCCGTCTTGCGATTACGTTCGCTGCCGCGTCGCTGCTGGCGTCGAGTGCAGCCTTTGCCCAGTCGACGACCGAACAGGGCGCCAGGGACGGCGCTCGCGCGGGCGGCGACATCGGCGGCCCGGTCGGAGCGATGGTCGGTGGTACCGTCGGTGCGGCGGTCGGCGCTGGTCTGGAAATCCCGAATGCGATCCTCGGCGGAATTCCGCGCGATGATTCCGTCGTGGTCCACGAGCGCGTCGTGGTCGGCGAGCCACTGCCGCCGACCGTGGTGCTGCGGCCCGTGCCGAACTACACCGAATATCGCTATGCGGTCGTGAACGATCGCCGCGTGATCGTGGAGCCGCGCACGCGCCGCGTCGTTAAGATCATCGACTGATCGACCGGAGCGTGAGCTTTGAAGAGACGGGCCCTGCGGAGCGTCACTCCGCGGGGCCTTGACTCGTCAGGGCCGGATTTGCGCGAAACCGCGTCATGGCCCAATCGGCGATGGCCGCCAGCGCGAAACCGATGCAGGTGGTGCCGGCATCGACCAGAAAGTCCTCCAGCCGCGCATGCCGTCCCGGTGCCCAGAATTGCATCAGTTCCAGCAGGCCGATCAGCACCACGGCGATCGCTGTGGCCGACAGGCGGCGGCGCGGATAGGCGAGGCCGAAGGCTAGTCCCACCAGGACGAAGGCAAGGGCATGTTCGCCGTCCTGGCCAAGGTCGGAATGGGGCCGTAGGCCTGGCGGGCCGAGGGTTGCAAAGGCGACGGCGGCGGCAAGCAGCCAGGCAGAGGAGCGAAGCAAAATGGACATCCGCACCGCTTAGCACGGATTGCAGCAGCCTGCCGAGGCGCCAGGATCAGATCGCCGTGTAGTTAATGACGAACCGTTAAAGTGGCTCGCGCACGCCAAGGCCGTGCATGAAGCGTTCCCGGATTTGTACGGGATCGCGTCGGGTGGCGCCGACGCCGGGCTTGTCATCGATGCGGACGGCGATCAGGCTGGGCTCGCCGGCCGACATGGCTTCCTCGACCAGACGCTCGAAATCCGCCTCGTCCGCGGCCCAGGCGCTGTTGGCAAGCCCGGAGCCGGTTGCGATGGCGACGATGTCAGCCACGTTCGCGGCCGGTGTCGGCTGCGCGCCCGTGATCTGGTAGATGCCGTTGTCCATCACGATCATGATGAGGTTCTTCGGCTTCAACGCCGCGATCGTCGAGAGTGCGCCGAGCTGCATCAGCAGCGAGCCGTCGCCTTCGAGCGCAAAGACGCGCCGGTCCGGCTGCGCCAGCGCCACGCCCAGCGCGATCGGGAAGGCGAGCCCCATGCTGCCGAGCATGTAGAAATTTTGCGCACGGTGGCCGGCGGCCCAGAGGTCGAAATTGGTGTTGCCGATGCCGCCGATCACGGCTTCCTCGTGCTCGAGTTTCGCGATCAGGCGCGAGGTGACGTCGAAGCGGTTCATCACTTTGGTGTTGCGCACGTCTGTATTCATTTGGGCCGGACTCACTTGTCGAACACCTTGCCGCCCGTGAGCAGCGGGTTGAGGATCAGCGCGACTGGCGCCTGCGTCGTGACGGCCTGCTTGATCGAACGATCGGCAATGAATTCGAGCTCGTCGAGCCGGGTGATGGTGTGATGCTCCAGCGCCAGCGAATCCAGCACCGGACGCATGGTGCGGCAGACCAGTGACTGGCCGTAGTTGAACTCGCCGAGCGTGCCGCGCTCGGACACGAACATGATAAGCGGAATCTGGTAGGGCACCGCGAGCGAGGCCAGCACGTTGGCGAGCGTCGCAAAGCCTGAGGTCTGCATCAGCACCGCACCGCGCCGTCCGCCCATCCAGGCGCCCGAGACGATGCCGACGGCCTCCTCCTCGCGGGCGGTGGCAAAGGTGGTGAAGAACTGATCGGCGTGCAGGTTCTTGATCAGCGGCGTCAGCACGCGGTCGGGCACGTAAGGGACGAGGCTGATCTCATTCCGCTTTAAGGTTTGCAGGATGATGCCGTGCCAGCTCTTGTCACTGGAGGTCTGCGCCGCCTCGGACGAGGTTTGTTGCTCCGCAATCGGCATTGCGTTCTCCCTTCGGCCGCGCATGCTTCTTGGTCTTTGCCATTGTCTTAGGCGTCGTCTTAGCCCTTGTCTTGGCCGTCGCGGCGGTCTGCCGAACTTGACGCAGGCAGCGGGATTGTCAACATGTCCGGACTGCACCGTGATCTGCGCCAGACGGCCTGCCGCAGCCGGTGCCGCCGTGTCATAAGCGGCAACAACAAGAGAACGGAGGAACGCATGACAGCAGCGCGCGAAGCGCTGGCCCTGCGGATCTCCTGGAGAAAGCCGGAAGGGTCCTGATGTCCGTCAACAGCAAGCGCGTCTTCTACGTCAAATATCTGGCCAATCCGATCTATATCGACATCCTGAAGGCGCGGCCCGACGTCCGGCTCGATCGCATCGAGAACGAGAGCCCCGAGGAATATTTCGCGCCGATCATCGAGGCGGCTCATGTCTACCAGATCGGCGCCGCCCGTGACGAACTGGCCCCGCACTTCCATGTCGATGCTGCCTTCCTGAGGCGCGCGCCGAACCTGCTGCTCGTCTCCAGCAACGGCGCGGGATTCGATCCTGTCGATGTCGAGGCTTGCACCGATGCCGGCGTGCTGGTCGTCAACCAGTCCGGCGGCAACGCCCACTCGGTCGCCGAGCATGCGCTGGCGATGATGTTGACGCTGTCCAAGCGCATCATCCAGTCCGACCGCAAGCTCCGCAGGGAGTCCAACGTCAACCGCAACGAACTCGTCGGCAACGAGATCGAGCACAAGACCGTCGGCATCGTCGGCCTCGGCAATGTCGGTCGCCGCATCGCCGCGCTGTGCAAGGGCCTGTTCGGCATGAAGGTGCTGGCCTACGATCCTTACCTCACGGCCGAGGTGATGGCCGAGCGGGGCGGCGAGAAGGTCGAGCTCGACGAGCTGCTGCGCCGCGCCGATTTCGTCTCCATCTCCTGCCCGCTCGACAAGCGCAGCCGCAACATGATCAGCGTGCGCGAATTTGCGTTGATGCAGCCGCATGCGTACTTTATCACCACGGCGCGCGGCTTCATCCACGATGAGGATGCGCTGCTCCAGGCCTTGCGCGAGAAGCGCATTGCGGGCGCCGGTCTCGACGTCTGGTCCAAGGAGCCGCCGCCGCCGGAGCATCCGCTGCTCCAGCTCGACAACGTGCTGGCGAGCCCGCATACCGCGGGCGTCACGATCGAGGCGCGGCAGAACATGGGCCGCATCGCGGCCGAGCAGGTGCTGGATACGCTCGATGGCAAGCGGCCGCCGCGCATCATCAATCCGGAGGTCTGGCCACGCTATGTGGAGCGATTCAAGCAGGCGTTTGGTGTGACGCCGGCGTAGTTGACAGTCGCTCTGTCCTTCCGGGGTGCGATGCTCCTGCTGCCCAATGTCCCGGTTAGCGCTACGCGCCACGGAACGATCGGCGGGGGGAACCGCGCCCGACTTTGATCCGTGTCAAAATCTCCCTCCCGGATTCCGCCTAAATGGGATAAGAGTGAGCGCCGCCGGGGCAGGCAGGAGGTCCCATGTCAACTTATGTGGTCAGGTTCATGAAGGACGTGCTCGGCCAGTACGGCCGGCAGATCGAGGTGTGCCAGGGCACGCTCGAGATCGACGCTTCCGACGAGGACGAAGCCAGAGAGCGGGCGAAGGCGAGGTTTTGCGAGGATCAGGCGTTGCACCACTGGTCGCTGCATGCCGACCGCATCCAAGTCAGACCGGCTGACTTTCCCTCGTGAGGCCTGGCGGCCGGGCGCCGTGAGGTGACGCCGGCGCCGAGAGGGGACTGCTGCACCGTCTCAGTCGAGCAGCTTGTCCAGTGTGATCGGAAATCGACGGATGCGTTTGCCGGTGGCGTGATAGACGGCGTTCGCGATCGCGGCGGGAACGCCGACGATGCCGATCTCTCCCAGCCCCTTGATGCCGAGCGCGTTGATGTGCGCGTCCGGCTCGTCGACGAAGATCACGTCGATGTCGTGAACATCGGCATTCACGGGAATGTGGTACTCGGCGATGTTCGCGTTCATGATCCGCCCGAAGCGGTGATCCATCACCGTCTCCTCGTGCAGGGCCATCCCAATCCCCCAGACCACGCCGCCCATGATCTGGCTGCGGCCTGTCTTGGTGTTGAGAATCCGCCCGGCCGCGACGGCGCTCACGACCCGCGTCACGCGAATGACGTTTAGCTCTTCGTCCACCTTGACCTCGGCGAAGACGGCCGAGTGGGTGTTACGCGCGTGCTTCTTGTCCTCGCCGAATTGATTGAGCTTTTCCTTCTCGATGCGTTCGACGCCGCCGTGACGCATCGCGTCGGCGATCGAGACCGCGCGGCTGTTGTTGCTGGAGCTGGCAATGCTGCCGTCGGTCAGCACCGTATCGGCTAGCTCGGCGCCGGCGAGCGGCGAGCCTGGCATCTTCCCGGCCAGGCGTAACAGTTCCTTGCGCACTTCCTCGGCGGCTGCGAGCACCGCATGCGCGCTCGAAGCGGCCATCCAGGAGCCGCCCTCCACAGGCGCCTGCGGCAGACTGGAATCTGCGAGCCGGACGCTGATGTTCTCAATCGGCAGGCCGAGCGCATCGGCTGCGACCTGAGCCACAATGGTGTAGGTGCCGGTGCCGATGTCGGATGCGGCGCAGGACACCTCGGCATGTCCGTTCGACGTCAGCACGATACGGACGGCGACCGGCATCTGCAGTGCTTCCCACACACCCGTCGCCATGCCCCAGCCGATCAGATCCTTGCCGTCGCGCATCGAGCGCGGCGCAGGATCGCGTCTGCTCCAGCCGAAGGCGTCCGCGCCGCGCGCGTAGCATTCGCGCAACTGCTTGCTGGTGTAGGGCAGGTTTTCGCTCTGGTCGCGATCCGAGTAGCACTTCAGCCGCAATTCGATCGGGTCGAGCTTGAGTGCGACGGCGAGCTCGTCCATCGCGCATTCCAGCGCGCAGACGCCCGACGCAGCGCCCGGTGCGCGCATGTCGCAGGGGGTGGAGACGTCAAGGTGCACCAGCTTGTGGGAGAAGCGGCTGTTCGGGCTCTTGTAGAGCTGTTCGGCCCAGCCGGTATCGTTGCGGGCAAAATCCTCATAGCGCGAGGTGACGGCAATCGCCTCGTGCGTGACCGCGTCGAGGGCGCCATCGGATCTTGCGCCGAGCCCGACGCGCTCGATGGTCATCGGCCGGTAGCCGAGCCCGTACATCTGCTGCCGCGTCAGTACGACGCGAACGGACCGCTTCAGCGCGAGCGCGCCGAGTGTTGCCAACACCACCTGATATTGCGGCCGCAAGCCGGAGCCGAAGGCGCCGCCGACGTACGGCGAGACCACGCGAATGTCGTCCGGCTTCTTGTCGAACACGCTGCAGAGAAATTTGTGGACGTTCTGGACGCCTTGGGTCTTGTCGTAGATCGTGAGCTTGCCATTGCTGTCCCAGACCGCCGTGGTCGCATAGAGCTCCATCGGGTTGTGATGCTCGGTCGGTATCACGTAGTCCGCCTCGTGGCGCACATCAGCTCCCGCAAGGGCGGCTGCGGCGTCGCCCCGCGGTTTATGCGGCTCGTTCTTCTCGGCGGCGTTGCTGCGTTCGCCTTCGAGGTCGGTTGCAAAACCATGCTGCTCATATTCGACCCGCACGAGCGTCGCGGCGAATTTCGCGGTTTCCCAGTCCTCTGCGACGACAAGTGCGATCGGCTGGCCATTGAACTTGATCTTGTCATCATAAAGCGGACGGAAAGGCGAGCCTTCCTCGGGCGCCACCTCGTCCTTCCACGCCTCGTCCTTGTCGGCCAGCGGCGGACGGTTCGCATGCGTGAGCACGTTGAGTACGCCCTCGACCTTCAACGCCTCGCTCGCGTCGAGGCGGGCAATGCGCCCGCATGGAATGATGGCCTCGACCACGAAGCCATGGAGGAGCTTGTCGGCTGGAAATTCGCCGGCGTATTTGGCGGCGCCGGTGACCTTGGCCCGGCCGTCGACACGCGACGTTGGCGTTCCGACATAAGCGTTCATGGGGTCCTCACGCGATCTTCTTGTGCGCCTGAGATTGCGGCGTGGCGTTCGCCGCCTGTGTCAGCGTCCGCACGATGGCGCGGCGTGCGAGCTCGACCTTGAAGCCGTTATGTGAGCGGGCTGTTGCTCCCTGGAGCAAGAGATCCGCGGCGTGCGAGAAGTGATCGGGCGTTGCGGCCTGGCCGCGCAACGTAGCTTCGGCCTCGAGGCTGCGCCAAGGCTTGTGAGCCACGCCGCCGACCGCCACGCGTGCCCCGCTGATCGCGTTGCCCTCCAATTCGAGCGCGGCGGCAACCGAGACCAAAGCAAAAGCATAAGACATCCGGTCGCGAATTTTTAGATAGCTGTAGTTTTGAGCAAAGCCGCGCGGCGGAAGCTCAATCCCGGTGATGATCTCGCCGGTGCCGAGATTGGTATCGACATGAGGCTTGTCGCCGGGCAGCCGATGGAGATCGGTCAGCGCGATGGTGCGTTCGCCGGAGGGACCCGCGATGTGCACGAGCGCATCGAGCGCGGCGAGCGCCACGCTCATGTCGGATGGATTGGTCGCGATGCAGGCGGCGCTCGTGCCCAGGATCCCATGGTTGCGGTTCAGCCCGTCCATTGCCGAGCAGCCGCTGCCGGGATGTCGCTTGTTGCACGGCGTGGCCGTGTCATAGAAATAAGCGCAGCGCGTTCGTTGCATCAGATTGCCGCCGACCGATGCCATGTTGCGCAGTTGCGCCGAGGCGCCGGCCAGGATGGCGCTGGCGAGCAGGGGATAGCGCTGCTCGATCAATGGATGATAGGCGAGGTCCGAGTTCGGCACCAAGGCGCCGATGCGCAAGGACCCGTCGGGCGTCTCTTCGACCTTGCGGAGCGGCAGGCGGGAAATGTCGATCAGCCGGGAGGGGCGCTCGACATTCTCTTTCATCAGGTCGATCAGATTGGTGCCGCCGGCAATCAGTTTGGCGCCGGGACCGGCGGCGAGCAAGCGGATGGCGTCGGCGACATCAGTGGCTCGAGCGTACTGGAAGTTGTTCATGGCTGGCCCATTGCCTGCTGGATGGCGGCGACGATGTTTGGATAGGCGCCGCAGCGGCAAAGGTTTCCGCTCATCAGCTCCCGGATCTCGTCGGTATCTTTGGCACGGCCTTCGGCGAGCAGTCCGGCCGCCGAGCATATCTGTCCCGGCGTGCAATAGCCGCACTGGAAGGCGTCATGGTCGATGAACGCCTGTTGCAGGGGATGCAGCGCGCCATCCTTGGCAAGACCTTCGACAGTCGTGATCTCCGCGCCGTCCTTCATGACGGCGAGCGTGAGACAGGAATTGACGCGCCGGCCGTCCACCAGCACCGTGCAGGCGCCGCACTGACCATGGTCGCAGCCCTTCTTGGTGCCGCTCAGTGCAAGATGGTCCCGCAAGGCATCGAGCAATGTGGTCCATGGCACGAGATCGAGCGTGTGACTGACGCCGTTGACGACAAGATGGATCGGAATGCGTTCGGAAATCTGATGCGTGACATCGCCCATGTCCTGCTCCCTGCGACGGCGACCGTGCCGGACGTCAGCCGTGTTGACGCGGGGGCACGCCTCCGCCGGCCAATAGCGCCCAACGGACCACCGACCGGTTGGTTCCTTGCCAGCAGTTCGCCTTTCCGAGAGGTTGCGGTCAGCGCTTTGCTTCGCCGAACACCACATTCGGCACGGCGCGGTCGACAACTTCGCGCAGCGCGAAGCTCGATTGTACCCTCGCGACGCGCGGCAGGCGCGACAGCTCCATGCGGTGGATGCGCTCGAAATCCTGGATATCGCGGGCGAGCACGATCAGGATGTAGTCGTCGGTCCCCGACATCAGGAAGCAGCGCACGACGGACGGGCATTTCACCACCTCCGCCTCGAACGCCTTCAGCGCCTCATCGCTCTGGCTTTCCAGCGCGATACGGACCAGCACCGTGGTGGTGAGGCCGAACTGCGCGAGGTCGAGCGTGGCCTGATAGCCCTGGATATAGCCGTCGTCTTGCAGCGCCTTCTGCCGCCGCGCGAGCGCGGTGCTTGATAGCCCGACCTTGTGCGCGAGCTCGGTGTGACTGGCCCGCGCGTTGGTCGTGAGCTCCGCGAGGATGGCGAGATCTTTCCTGTCGAGGGCCAAGGTTTCGTTTCCAGCGTGAAAGGGCGTTTGCGCGCCGGAAACCGGCGCAGGGAGGCCAAAGCTAGCGGATATTTGCACGAAACCAAACAGGGCACGTCGCTACGATCATGAGGTGAATCACAAGGAGGCCCGGGATGCGCGTCGGTGTGCCCAAGGAAATCAAAGTGCAGGAATATCGCGTCGGGCTCACCCCGGGTGCGGTCCGCGAATATGTCGCCGCGGGGCACGAGGTGACGGTCGAGACCGGTGCGGGCGGCGGCATCGGCGCCTCCGACGAAGACTACCGGCGGGCAGGGGCCACCATTGCCGAGAGCGCGCGCGACATCTTCGCGAAGTCCGACATGATCGTGAAGGTGAAGGAGCCGCAGACAAGCGAGTGGCCCCAGCTCCGCGAAGGCCAGATCCTGTTTACTTACCTTCATCTTGCGCCGGATCCCGAACAGGCCAGGGGTTTGCTCGCCTCCGGCTGTACTGCGATCGCCTATGAAACCGTCACCGACGCGGCCGGTCACCTCCCCCTGCTTGCGCCGATGAGCGAAGTCGCCGGCCGCCTCGCTATCGAGGCCGCCGGCGCCGCGCTCAAGCGCTCCGCTGGCGGTCGCGGGCTGCTGCTGGGCGGTGTCCCTGGCGTGCAGCCGGCGCGGGTCGTCGTGCTCGGCGGCGGCGTGGTGGGAACGCAAGCCGCGCGCATGGCCGCGGGCCTTGGCGCCGAAGTCACCGTGATCGACCGCTCCATTCCAAGGTTGCGGGAGCTTGATGATCTCTTTGTCGGACGCGTGCGCACCCGCTTCTCCACCATCGAGTCGGTCGAGGAGGAGGTGTTCGCCGCCGACGTCGTGATCGGCGCGGTACTGGTGCCGGGCGCGAGTGCGCCCAAGCTCGTCACGCGTGCGATGCTGACATCGATGCGCCCAGGCGCCGTGCTGGTCGACGTCGCGATCGATCAGGGCGGCTGCTTCGAGACCTCGCACCCGACCACGCATGCCGATCCGACCTATCTTGTCGACGGCATCGTGCATTATTGCGTGGCCAATATGCCCGGCGCGGTGCCGGTGACGTCGAGCCAGGCGCTGAACAACGCGACGCTGCCGTTCGGCTTGATGCTCGCGAACAAGGGTTTTGCTGCGATCTTGGAAAATCCACACCTGCGCAACGGGCTGAATGTGCATCGCGGCCGTATCACCAACAAGGCGGTGGCGGAGAGCCTCGGGCTGGAGTTTGCTCCGGTGGAGAGCGGGCTAGCGGCGTAGCGTTGCTGCTCATGCCGGCTTGCGATGGCGGCTGCCGAGAGCTGCCTCGATCGTCCCGGGCTTCTCGATGCGTTCGATCAACATGTCGATGCGGTCGCCGCCCCAAAACAGCTCGCCGTTGAACACCATGGTCGGCACGCCGAACACGCCGAGCACTTCGGCCTCGTCGATGATGCGGTCATGCTCGGCGCGTGCGGGGCCATGGACGTAGGCTTCGAACTCGCTGGCCGAGCCACCGCAGGACGTGATGACGTCCGTGATTGCGGCGAGATCGTCGATCTCGAGCTCATGCCTCCAGAACCGACGAAACACCGTGTCGTGATACGGACGGAAGAAGCGGTGCTGTTGGGCGAACAGCATGCCGACGCTGGAATAGAACGCGTCGTAGATCCGCCTAGGCCCTTTCATGACGAGCCCTTGCGCATTGGCATAGCGCCGGGCGTCCATATAGGCGTAGCGCACCTTGCGCCAGAAATGCGGCGTGCGCTCTTCCACGGTCCCCATGAATTCGGCAACGCGCAGCGTATAGGGCAGCCATTCGAGCTCGACGCCGTGCGTCTCCTGCAGTTCGAATAGGCGCTTGTTGGCCACGAACGCGTAGGAGCTCTTGTAGTCGGTGTAGACGCGCACGCGGGGGTTTGGCATTGGCAGATTCCTTTCATACGCGCGGCGCTACCTGCTCGCCGTGGCGCCGGTGCTCAAATAGGCCGGAAGAAGAAAACTATTGCCCCGGGTCCGTCCGGCGGAAGGAGTTTCCTCTTCGGGAGGCAAAAAAGCCAATCGCTTCCATTGCTGTTTGGGGCCGAAACGACGACATTTCCGTGAGAAATTGATGGATTGACTGCCATGGAACGCACCAGGTTTGAACCTTTCGGCGAGCAATTGGTGTCCGCAACGGACACCCAGCCGCGCTCGCGCGGGTCAAAGCTGCTGCTGCGGGTCGGCACCGGGCTGTTCTGGTCGCTGGTCGCCGGTATCGTGCTGGCGCGCGCGGCCTTCTTCGAGCCCGGCGTCTATGACGGCTTCAGCCGCGTCGCCTCGCTGGCCAAGAGCCTGATCTTCTAAGGCGCGCCTGATCTTCCAACGGGCGCCTGATCTTCCGAGCCAGATTATTCCGGATTGAGGATAGAACTTCCCTCGGCCCTGATATGTCGAAAACTTATTCCCCAATCGGATGGCGCTGCGTATAAATCCTTCTCCTTGGGGAGAGATTTGTGTCGCAGAATCAAGCATCCAGCCCGGCCGACGCCAAGCGGACCACGGCCATCAGCCGCATCGTCGCGCTGATTCCCGGGATCCTCCTCTGCATCGCCGTGGCCGGCGTTTCGGCCCTGCTCGAACGGGCGGAATTGGGCATCTTCCAACATCCCTATGTCGAGGCGCTGGTGATGGCGATCTTGCTCGGCATGGCTGTGCGCAGCTTTTGGAAGCCCGCGCCGCGCTGGCAGTCCGGCATCGCCTTCAGCGCCAAGCAGCTGCTCGAAGTCGCCGTCATGCTGCTGGGGGCCTCGATCAGCTTCGCTGCTATCGCGGCGTCCGGCGTCGCGCTGTTGGCCTCGATCGCGGCCGTCGTTGTGGTCGCGCTCTGCGTTTCCTTCGGCATCAGCCGGCTGCTTGGTCTCTCGACGCGGCTCTCGATCCTGATCGCCTGCGGAAACTCGATCTGCGGCAATTCGGCGATTGCAGCGGTGGCGCCGATCATCGGCGCCAACAATGACGAGATCGCATCCTCCATCTCCTTCACCGCGATCCTCGGCGTGATGATGGTGCTCGGGCTGCCGCTGCTGATTCCGCTGCTGCAGCTATCGGCTACGCAATACGGCATCCTTGCAGGCCTCACTGTCTATGCCGTGCCGCAGGTGCTGGCTGCGACGGTGCCGGCGGGACTCGTCTCGACGCAGATCGGCACGCTCGTCAAGCTGATGCGCGTGCTGATGCTCGGGCCGGTGGTCGTCGGCCTCTCGCTGACGGCGTCGCGCTGGCACAGCGATGCCAAGAAGGCCAATGTCGGCTTCTTCCGCCTGGTCCCGTGGTTCATCCTCGGCTTCCTTGCGCTGGCGACCTTGCGCTCGCTCGAGATCGTGCCGTCCACGGTGATTGCCCCGATCACGCGGATCACGGGTTTTCTCACGGTGGTATCGATGGCCGCGCTTGGCCTCGGCGTCGATGTGAAGGTGCTTGCCAATGTCGGGGGACGGGTGACGGCGGCCGTGACCTTGTCGCTACTGCTGCTGCTCGGCATTAGCATCGCGCTGGTGCACTGGTTCAAGTAAGGCAAGCTGCTGCGCATACTCCACTTCCTTCTCCCACAAGGGGAGAAGGAAGTCAGCGCGCAAGTCGAAGATCCCTAAATCACATCCGCGAGCGAATGCCCGTGCAGCTCGATGTTCAGCCCCTGCATGCCCATGTCGTTGAGCTCGCCGCCCATCGCCTTGATGCTCTCCTCGCGGATCAGCGACATCAGTCCGCGGCGCAATGCCAGGAATTCCGACGACATCATCATCGACTGCTGCCGCGGCCGCTCCAGCGGGATCGGAATCTCCGCCTTGATCGAGCCGGGGCGTGCGGTCATGCAGTAGACACGGTCGGACAGGAAGATCGCCTCGTCGATGTCGTGGGTGACGAATAGCACCGAGATCTTCAGCCGCTGCCACATGTTGGTGAGGATCTGCTGCATGATGACCCGGGTCTGCGCGTCGAGCGCGCCGAAGGGTTCGTCGAGCAGCAACACTTTGGGTCCCGTCGCGAGCGCGCGGACGATGCCAACGCGCTGCTTCATGCCACCTGAGAGTTTCTCGGGGTAATGCTTTTCGAAGGCTTCGAGGCCCGCGAGTCCCAGCAGCGTGCGGGCGGCGCGCTCGCGCTGCGAGCGCGGCATGCCGCGCATCTTCAGGCCGAACTCGACGTTCTCCCGCACGGTCTTCCAGGGAAACAGCGAATATTGCTGAAACACCATGCCGCGCTCCGCGCTGGGGCCGTTCACCTTCTCGCCGTCGACGGTGACGATGCCCGTGGTCGGCTTGAGGAAGCCGGCAACCGCGTTGAGCAGCGTCGACTTTCCGCAGCCGGAGGGCCCGACGATCGAGACGAACTCGCCAGGCTTCACATGAATCTGCGTATCGGCGACGGCTTCGACCGGCCCCTCGATGCTGTCGTAGCTGAGGGAGAAGTTCTTGACCTCGATATGGCCCTGCGGTGCCTTGACAACGATCTCACTCATCTTGACCTCCACGGCATCACCAATTGTCCGGCGCCTCGGATCAACATGCTCGATCCGAGGCCAAGCACGCCGATCGCGATCATGCCGAGCGCGATGTCGGCATACTGGACCAGCGAATAGGCCTCCCAGGTGAAATAGCCGATGCCGTACTGTCCGGAGATCATCTCGGCAGCGATCAGCGACACCCAGGCCACGCCCATGCCGACGGTGAGGCCGGTGAAGATGTGCGGGAGCGAGGCCGGAAAATACACATCGCGGAAGATCGAGCGCTCCCGCGCGCCGAGACATTGCGCGGCACGCACCAGCACGGGATCGACCAGCGACATGCCGTGCAGCGTGTTGACCAGGATCGGGAAGAACGATCCGAGGAACGTGATGTAGACGATGCTCTGCTCGTTGGTCGGCCACAGCATGATCGCCATCGGCACCCAGGCGATCGCCGGGATCGGCCGCAGCACCTCCGCCACGGGAAAGATGATCTCGTGGACGGGCTTGAAGCGGCCCATGATCAGGCCGAGCGGCACCGCGACGATCGCCGCGAGCGAGAAACCGAAGAAGATGCGGCGGCAGCTCAAGAGGACGTGCAGCAGGAATTTTGGATCGTGGATCGCCTTGGTGAAGCTCGCATAGACCGCGAGCGGCGAGGGCACGTTGGTGAAGCGCACGAAAAACACGACGCGATAGGTTGTCAGCAGATGCCAGACCAGCAGGAAGGCGAGCAGCGAGATGATGCCGATCGCGGTCGCGCGCAGCCCGCCCCGGTTGAGCCGGTACCAGCGCAGTGCGAGCGTGCCGAAGGAGGGTGGAGACGCGGGTGGCGTGGAGGCGGGCATGGCGCTTGCCTCCGCGATTGCACTTGCCGGCATGCTGTCCTCGGAATGTCTGAGGAGGGCGGGACTGCTCACGTCTTGCCCCCGCCGACCGCCGCCTTCACCGCGTCGTCGAAGCCGAGCACCTTGCCGCTGATCTTGGCGGCATAGGCTTCGGCGTCCTTCTTCAGCAGGAACGGCGCAACCTCACCATTGCCGACCGCGAAGAAAGCCTGGTCTGCGAACAGCTTGATGCCGCGGGTGGTATCGAAGACGTAGGCGACGTTGATCTTCCTGCCCTTGGCCTTGTAGTCGGCATAGGCGCCGAGCGTGCAGCTGGCTGACGAGAAGGGCACGATGCCTGAATCGTCGACCCAGACCTCGCCGGCCTTGCGCGGATCGGCGATCGGCTTCTTGCAGAAGGAATCGTCGCCGGAGATCTCGTAATTCTTGGTGCTCGCAAGCTGCGCGTCGTAGTCGAGCTTCATCTCGGAATAAGCTTTACGGATGTAGCTGTCGTCGACCCATTTCTTCGGCTCGAACTCCTTCATCCGGCCGAGGTTCTGCAGCACCTTGACGTCAGCCGCGGCGGCGTCGATCAGCGCCGGCTTGATCGAGGGATCGGTGGTCATGTTGCCGCTGGGGCCGAGGAAGATGTAGACGACCTCCTTGCTGATGCCGGTCCATTCCTGGATCTTCTCGGCGGCGAGCTTGGGATCGTCCCGCAGCCATTGATTGGCGGCGATCACCGCCTTGAAGTAGGCGACGACGACTTCCGGGTATTTCTCGGCGAAATCGGTTCGCACGACGATGCCGTGGAAAGTCGGGAGATTGGTCTCGACGCCGTCAAAGATCTTTCGCGCGAAACCGCGGAACGGCAGCAACTCGGCGAACGGAACGAAGTCGGCATGCGCGTCGATCTTCTTCTCCTGGAGATTGGTCGAGCCGACCTCCGGGCTTTGGCTGACCAGCTGGAAGAAATCAGATGCATAGCCGCGGTCCTGCATCGCCTTCAACACCATGCCGTGCGCGGCAGAGCCGAACGGCACGCTCACGAGCTTGCCCTTGAGATCGGCGAGATCGTAGTAGGGCGAATCCTTGTGAACGACGATGCCGTTGCCGGAGCCCGACAGGCTGTAGGCGGCGATACCGATCAGCCGGCTCTTGCTCTCGGGATTGCTGTCGAAAGTGAAGCCGTTCACGATCAGCGGATAGTCGCCCATCATGCCGATCTGCAGCTTGTTGGCCATCATCGCGTTGGTGACGGGCGGGCCGGAGGTGAAGTTCTGCCACTCCAGCTCGAACTTGATGTTGGCGTATTTGCCGTCCTTCGGCAGATATTTTTCGAGGAGATGGAGCTGGCGGATGACGACGCCGGCGGTCACCGTGTTGGTCGTGGTGTCCTGCGTTCCGATGCCCAGCGTGACGGTTTCCGCCGCGGCCGGCTGCGCGAGGAGAAGCGCCAGCGACGTCACCGACATCGCGATCGAGAGCGTGGGAAGATGGCGGACCATTCTCATCCTCATTCGGTTGGATGTGCTGTGGTTGCCATGATTGGGTGAGGGCGTGGGCAGGGCAAATCCGGAATGAGCGCCACAGTCGATTAGTTGCCGGGAAAAGTTGATTGCATACTCCTTGGGCAGTCCTGCACTATTAAGCCGCTTGCATGGGCACCGGCCCTGGTCGCAAGCTCGGTCAGTCGGCCGCCTGCCCTCGCATTTCTTCCAGCACGTCGGACCGGCAGACCACGATCTGCGAGCGCTTGGTCAGCACGATTCCCTTTTCCTGCATGCGCTTCAGGCTGATCGTGACCCATTGCCTGGTGGCACCGACCATGTGGGCGATATCGGCATGGGTGAAGGCGGCCGCGATCACCCGGCCGTCGGCGTCATCGACGCCATAGAGGTCGACGAGATGCAGCAACAGATGCGCAAGGCGCTGTGTGATCGAGCGCGTTCCCAACATCTGGGCCAGCGCCGAATAGCACTTGCCCTTGAAGGTCAGGCCTTCGATCAGGCCGATCGCGAGGTTCGGGATCTCGACCGCAAGGGATCGTAGCTCCTTTCCGGGCAGATGCACCACGCTGCAATTGCTGGATGCAACGCCGGACCATTGATGCACGGTGCCTTCGAACACTTCCGGCCCGCCGACGAAATTGCCGACATGCCAATAGGCCAGCGTGATCTCGCGGCCGAGCGGAGAGGTGTAGAACACCCGGATCCGGCCGCTCTCGATCAGCCAGATACCGTCATGCTTGCCACCCTGGCTGAACAGCGTCTGGCCACGGTTGAGCACTTTTCGGCGGCCCTGCTTCAGCACCAGCTCCCGCTCGCGCTGGCTGAGCTTGTCCATCAAGGGCGGCGGTCCGCCGATCCATTGCTGGTTCTCGGTGAGCAGCAGCGAGGAACCGCCGGTAGGCCGGACCGTTGCGGGAACCGTCCCGCGAACCACATTGGCCGCCGCCTGCAACATCATCTGCCTCCGGAACGTTCAAACCGTTCTAAAGAGGAGCAATGTCCGTGCCAGATTCACTCCGCTGTCATCGCCCGGCTTGACCGGGCGATCCAGTATTCCAGAGACGTCAATGGGCTATCGAGAAGCCGCGGCGTACTGGATTCCCACCTTCGCGGGGAATGACAGCGAAGCTTGGAAGACGACCTGTGGCGTCTACCGCCCCACCAGGCTCAGCAAATACGGCTTCGGGTAAATCCCCCGATTGTGCCCATCCGAAAACGAGATGTTCAGCCCGTAACCGAGATCGCCGATCTCGGTGATCGCGATGCCTGGAAACCGCTCGGGAAAGCGGCCGTCGAAGCGGGCGCGGGTGCAGTGGGCGCATTTGCAGGAGAGGCGGAGCGTTTCCGCCGCCAAGTCCAGCGTGTCGTCCTGAGCGGTGCGGACGCGGAGCGTCGCGAGGTCGGCGCTTGCTTCGTAATCTGCCACGGTCGGTCCCACCAAGGTCATGACGTGTCTCCGACCCTTCTCTACCTTGCCGCAGCACTGCCGCGATAGCAACTAATTGCCAGGCGCAGGGTGCGCGGCGCTGATCGTCGCTGCCTGCTGTTCGATCATCGCCCACGAAATGTGAAACTAATCGACCGGCAATTTCAGTTCGGCGTTGCCGGATTCCTGTCTCTCCGAAACCTTGTGCGCAATCGAGATCAGGAGAGACAATGAGTGCATTTCAGAGGGAAACGGTCCTGTCGGTCAGGCACTGGACCGATAGCCTGTTCAGCTTCACCGCGACGCGCGATCCGGGCTTCCGCTTCCAGAACGGCCAGTTCGCGATGATCGGGTTGGAAGTCGAGGGCAAGCCGTTGCTGCGGGCCTACAGCATGGCGAGCGCCAATCACGAGGAGGCGCTCGAGTTCTTCTCGATCAAGGTACAGGACGGTCCGCTGACCTCACGCCTTCAGAAGATCAGGGAGGGAGACGTCATCCTGGTCGGCCGCAAGGCCACGGGCACGCTGATCACGGGCAATCTCATTCCCGGCAAACGCCTGTTGCTGCTCTCGACCGGAACGGGACTCGCGCCGTTCGCCAGCCTGATCAAGGACCCCGACGTCTACGAGAATTATGAAACCATCGTGCTCGCCCATGGCTGCCGCCAGGTCTCCGAGCTCTCCTATGGCGAGCACCTCGTGGAAGGCCTGCGAGATCACGAGTTCTTCGGGCCGCTTATCCGTGACAAGCTCGTCTACTACCCGACCGTCACCCGCGAGCCGTTCAGGAATCGCGGCCGCATCTCCGACCTGATCGCGTCGAACCAGCTCTTCGACGATATCGGGCAGTCGGGACTCGACATCGAGACCGACCGCATCATGCTGTGCGGCAGCCCGGCGATGTTGGAGGAACTTCCCGCGATGCTTTCTGCGCGCGGCTTTGTCGAGGGCAATCACAGCCGGCCCGGCCATTTCGTGATCGAAAAGGCCTTTGTCGAGCGCTGAGGCGCAAATCGCAGCCCGGCGACAACTAATTGCTATCGCCGGGACGCCTGCTGAACAAATCTGATGCAAAGGCGCCGGATCTGCCGGCGGACCAGGAGCAAGCGATGTCACTAGATCAGATCGTCGACGGACTTTCGGAGGTTTCCTGCGACGTGCTCGTTATCGGCGGCGGCACTGCCGGCCCGATGGCGGCGTTGAAGGCGAAGCTGAAGAATCCGAAGGCCAACGTCGTCCTGCTCGAAAAGGCGAACGTCAAGCGCTCCGGAGCGATCTCGATGGGCATGGACGGCTTAAACAATGCCGTCATTCCCGGCTACGCGACGCCGGAGCAGTACACCAAGGAAATCACCATCGCCAATGACGGCATCGTCGATCAGAAGGCGGTCTACAAATACGCGCAGAACTGCTACTCGATCATCGAGGAACTCGACAGTTTCGGCATCCGCTTCCTGAAGAACGAGAACGGCGACTACGCCGTCAAGAAGGTGCACCACATCGGCACCTACGTGCTGCCGATGCCGAACGGCGAGACCGTGAAGAAGGCGCTGTATCGCCAGCTCCGGCGTGCCCGCATCCTGATCTCCAACCGCTATATGGCGACGCGGCTGCTCAAATCCGCCGATGGCCGCATCGCCGGCGCGATCAGCGTCAACACCCGCACCGCCGAGATGCTGGTGATCAAGGCCAAGGCCGTCATCCTGTGCATGGGCGCCGCCGGCCGTCTCGGCCTGCCGACCTCGGGCTACATGTTCGGCACCTACGAGAACGCGGCCAATTCCGGCGACGGCTATTCCATGGCCTATCACGCCGGTGCAGCACTGGCGAACCTCGAATGCTATCAGATCAATCCGCTAATCAAGGACTATAACGGCCCGGCCTGCGCCTACGTCGCCGGTCCCTTCGGCGCCTTCACCGCCAACAACGAGGGATCGCGCTTCATCGAATGCGATTACTGGTCCGGCCAGATGATGCTGGAGTTCTACAACGAGCTGTTGTCCGGGAAGGGCCCGGTGTTTCTCCAGCTCAAGCATCTTCACCCCGACACCATCTCGGAGATCGAATCGACGCTGCACAAGGTCGAACGTCCCACGCGCGGCCTGTTCCAGCAGGGGCGCGGGGTCGACTACCGCAGCGAGTCGATCGAGATGCACATCTCCGAGATCGGCTTCTGCTCCGGTCACAGCGCGTCGGGCGTGTTCGTCGACGACAACGCGCGCACCACCGTCCCGGGCCTCTATGCCGCCGGCGACATGGCGAGCGTGCCGCACAACTACATGCTCGGCGCCTTCACCAACGGTTCGGTCGCCGGCGTCGACGCGATGGAGTTTGCGGACAATCACGACTTCGCGGAATTCGACGCGGCTGAGGTCGCCCGCGAACGTGACCGCGTCATGGCGCCGACCAAACGCGAGGACGGTATTCCGCCGAACCAGATCGAGTACAAGACGCGGCGTCTCGTCAATGACTATCTCCAGCCGCCGAAAGTCACGCGCAAATACGAGCTCGGCATGCGCCGGCTCGCTGAAGCGAGGGAAGACATGCAGGAGCGCATGATCGCGCGCAATGCGCACGAACTGCTCCGCGCGCTCGAAGTCCAGTCGATCATGGATTGCGCGGACATGGCTGTGCATGCCTCGCTCTACCGCGAAGAAAGCCGTTGGGGCCTCTATCACTGGCGGACGGATTTCCCGGAGAAGGACAACGAGAACTGGTTCTGCCACACGTTGCTCAGCAAGCAGGATGGCAAGATGACCAGCGAGAAGCGTGCCGTGGAGCCCTATATCGTACCGATCGCCGACGATGAGAAGGATCTCTACGACAAGC
Source organism: Bradyrhizobium sp. CW1 (assembly GCF_023100665.1). Taxonomy (NCBI): domain Bacteria; kingdom Pseudomonadati; phylum Pseudomonadota; class Alphaproteobacteria; order Hyphomicrobiales; family Nitrobacteraceae; genus Bradyrhizobium; species Bradyrhizobium sp. CW1. Next base: position 5,229,176 of record NZ_CP064684.1, on the reverse strand, counting down.
AGCGCATCCGCGCGACAGCCTGACCCGCCGCACAAATACAGGAGACATACGATGCCTCTCGCTTCCTATCAGACATCGGTTCCGGTGGTCGTCGATGACGCCAAATGCATCGCGGACAAGGGCTGCACGGTGTGCGTCGACGTCTGTCCGCTCGACGTACTGCGTATCAGCGATATGACCAACAAGGCCTACATGGCCTATGACGAATGCTGGTACTGCATGCCCTGCGAGGCGGATTGCCCGACCGGCGCCGTCACCGTCAACATTCCTTATCTCCTGAGGTAGCCATGTCGAGCCCGTTCGAATCCTACGACGATCTCGAAGACGCCGACGAGCGGCTCCAGGCTGCCGATCCAGGGGAGCGCCGCGTCGCGATCATCGCGCTCGGCCATTCCGGCGATCCCGCCGCCGTCGGCCATCTCGCCAAAATGGTCGCCGATCCTGATGCCGGCGTCCGCCAGCAGGTCGCGATGGCGCTCGGCGAGTTCGACGGGCCGGAGGCCGCGGCTGCGCTGGTGAAGCTGCTCGTCGATCCTGAACGAATCGTTGCGTCCGCCGCGGCCGACAGCATGGCGGAGTTCAAGGATCCGGCTTGCGCCGAGATCATCCTGCCGCTGGTCAAGCATGCCCACGCCTTCGTCCGCATGGGCGCGTTGCGTGCGCTGAAGGAGCTGCGCTGCAAGGACACACTGAAACCGGCGCTGGAAGCGCTCCAGGATTCCGATGCCGCCGTGCGGGTGCAGGCGATCGGCGTGATCGGGTTCCTCAAGCTGGAGGAATCAATTCCGGCGCTGACCGCGCTGATCAACGATCCCGACGCGCATGTGCGCCGTGCCGCCGTCAGCGCGCTCGCCTTCTCGCAGATGAAGCCCGCGGCCGAGATGATCACGCGCGCGTTGAAGGATTCGGACTGGATGGTGCGGGAGATGGCCGCGGAAACGCTGGGCCTCAACGTCAACGGATCGATTGCCGCCGACCAGCTCATCGCTTCGCTCAGTGACGAGTTCTGGCAGGTGCGGCTGAAGGCAATCCGCAGCCTTGGCCGGATGAAAATCGAGCGCGCGGTGCGCCCGATCGGCAACTGCGTGAACCATGAGCAGGCCAATCTGCGGAAAGAGGCGGCGGCTGCGCTTGGCGAGATCGCCCACCACGACGGCGAAGCGTTCCTTGCCGTCATCGCCGACGATCCCGATCCCGAGGTGCGCAAGAACGCGCGCTGGGCGCTTCAGCAGATTGCGGCCCGAAAAGCGCGGGCGGGGGCATAGAAGCGCGGCGGGCTGCCGCGCTGGACTTCCCGTCCCAGACGTTTATTGGTCTTCGCCAATGTGATAGGCCTCCGCGAGCGAGGCCGATCCGAAAAGAGCGAGGATACGCCCATGACGACATTGACGGTAAAGGACCTTCTTCCCGAGGACGGCACGCGGGGAACGCTCGTCGGCCGCGTCTGGCTGCCGCAGGCGAATGGCCCGGCCGTGGTCGCCGTGCGCGGCGATGGTGTGTTCGACGTCACCGCAAAATTCCCGACCGTCAGCGCACTCTGCGAGGAAGACAATCCGGCGAAGGCGCTTGCCGCGACCAAGGGCGAGCGCATCGGCGATCTCGAGGCCATCGTCGCCAACACGCCTCCCGATCAGCGCGATCCGAAAAAACCGTGGTTGCTTGCGCCCGTCGATCTCCAGACGCTGAAGGCGGCCGGCGTCACCTTTGCCATCTCGATGCTGGAGCGCGTGATCGAGGAGCGGGCAAAGGGCAATCCGGCCTCGGCCGAAGCGATCCGGAAGGAAGTGACCCGGCTGATCGGCGACGATCTGTCGAAGCTCAAGCCGGGCTCGGACAAGGCGATGCACCTGAAGCAGGTGCTGATCGACCAGAACGCCTGGAGCCAATATCTCGAGGTCGGCATTGGCCCCGATGCCGAGGTCTTCACCAAGGCGCCGACCTTGTCGTCGGTCGGCACCGGCATGGATGCGGGGCTGCATCCGAAGTCGACCTGGAACAACCCCGAGCCGGAGCTGGTGCTGTTCGTCTCGAGCCGCGGCACGATCGTCGGTGGCGCCCTCGGCAACGACGTCAATCTGCGCGACTTCGAGGGCCGTTCGGCACTGCTGTTGTCGAAGGCCAAAGACAACAACGCCTCGTGCTCCATCGGCCCGCTGCTGCGCCTGTTCGACGACAGCTTTACCCTCGACGACGCCCGCAAGCTCGACATCAGCCTGAACGTCAAGGGGCAGGACGGTTTCGTCCTCGACGGCCATTCCTCGATCAGCATGATCAGCCGCGATCCGACCGATCTGGTCGAGCAGACCATCGGCAAGGTGCACCAATATCCCGATGGCTTCGTGCTGTTCCTCGGGACCATGTTCGCGCCGGTTAAGGATCGCGACGCGCCGGGACAGGGGTTCACCCACAAACGCGACGACATCGTCACGATCTCGGCGCCCCAGCTCGGCAAACTCGTCAACCGCATGCGGGCCAGCGACGAATGCGAGCCCTGGACGTTCGGCATCGGCGCGCTGATGAAGAATCTCGCGCAGCGCAAGCTGATCTAGCTCACTGCACGCCGGATGTGGGGGACTCTCCACGAGTCGCTTTGCCTCGATCGACGCAGAAACTCTCTCCCCACCGTCATTGCGAGCGCAGCGAAGCAATCCAGAATCCCTCCCCGGAAAGACTCAGGATTGCTTCGCTGCGCTCGCGGTGATGGGGGGAGGGGTTGCGGGTTCGCCTTTCACCATCCTCCTAGACAGTGTCTTCGCCCCAACTGCCGCATCATTTCGTTCATCTCCGCGTTGCATCCGTGGAATAAAATCGCGCTGCGCGTGACATAGAAGTCGCTCATCCGCTCGCGCGCGCTTTCCCCCTCAATAGTCAAATAATATGACTAGTCGGAACCAAACTTCCGTGAAATAGTCCCTCCCGCCACCTCAAAGGTCGGCCTGTGGGTGCGATGCTACCAATCGGCGCCCCCGGATAACATTTTGGGAGACACGCCTGATGATCGTCAAAGCCCTCTTTGCGGCCAGCGCGACGGCCGCGTTGCTGCTCGCGCTGCCGGCGAATGCCGCCGAGCTCACCATTGGCTTCTCGCAGATCGGATCGGAATCCGGCTGGCGCGCGGCCGAGACCTCGGTCTCCAAGCAGGAGGCCACCAAGCGCAAGGTCAATCTCAAGATCGCCGACGCGCAGCAGAAGCAGGAGAACCAGATCAAGGCGATCCGCTCCTTCATCGCGCAGAATGTCGATGCGATCTTCCTCGCGCCCGTCGTCTCAACCGGCTGGGACTCGGTGCTGAAGGAAGCCAAGGAGGCCAAGATCCCGGTCGTGCTGCTCGACCGCGACATCGATCCCTCCGGCAAGGAGCTCTATCTCACCGCCGTGACCTCCGACAGCGTTCACGAAGGCGAGGTCGCGGGTGACTGGCTGGCGAAGACCGTCGGCGCCAAGGCCTGCAACATCGTCGAATTGCAGGGCACGGTCGGCGCGAGCGTCGCCGCCAACCGCAAGAAGGGGTTTGACACCGCTATCGCCAAGCATGCGAACCTGAAAGTGGTGCGCAGCCAGACCGGCGACTTCACCCGCGCCAAGGGCAAGGAAGTGATGGAAAGCTTCATCAAGGCCGAAGGTGGCGGCAAGTCGATCTGCGCGGTCTATGCGCACAACGACGACATGATGGTCGGCGCGATCCAGGCGATGAAGGAAGCTGGGCTCAAGCCGGGCAAGGAGATTCTCACCGTCTCGATCGATGCAGTCCCCGACATCTTCAAGGCGATGGTCGCCGGCGAAGCCAATGCCACGGTCGAGCTGACGCCGAACATGGCAGGCCCCGCTCTCGATGCCATCGCGGCCTTCAAGGACAAGGGTACCGTTCCGCCGAAATGGATCCAGACGGAATCCAAGCTCTACACCGCCACCGATGATCCGCAGAAGATCTACGACAGCAAGAAGGGCCTCGGTTACTGAGGCGAGAGTGTCGCCGGACGGCCGTGCTTCGGCAGTCCGGCGATCCCGCTCGAAACCGCTGCGCGAACGAACAGGCTCCGTGTCCGCATTGTCAGCGGGCGCCCTTGGGAGTGAATGTCATGGAGAACAGCCAGGATTCCGCTGCTTCCCTGCTGGAGGTGCGTGGGATCAGCAAGAGCTTTGGCGCCGTGCGTGCGTTGCAGGAGGTCGACTTCACGCTTCGCGCCGGCGAGATCCATGCGCTGCTTGGTGAGAACGGCGCGGGCAAGTCCACGCTGATCAAGGTCGTGACGGGCGTATTTCCGCGCGATGCCGGCATCGTCAGACTGGGCGGCGAAGAGGTCGCGCCGCGCTCGGCCAAGGCGGCGGTTCAGGCCGGCATTGCGACGGTCTACCAGGAAGTCAATTTGCTGCCGAATCTCTCGGTGGCGCAGAACCTGTTCCTGGACCGGCAGCCGACGCGCTTCGGCGTCGTGCTCGAGGGCGAGATGCGACGGCGCGCGAAGTCGCTGCTCGCGGATTTCGGTCTCGACATCGACGTATCAGCGCCGCTTGGCAATTACTCGGTGGCGATCCAGCATGTCACCGCGATCGCGCGCGCCGTCGATCTCTCCGCGCGCGTGCTGATCCTGGACGAGCCGACCGCGAGCCTCGACCGCCATGAGGTCGAGATCCTCTTTCGCATCATGCGTCAGCTTGCCAAGCGCGGCATTGGCATCGTCTTCGTCAGCCATTTCCTCGACCAGGTCTACGAGATCTCCGATCGAATCACCGTTTTGCGAAATGGTCGCCTTGTCGGCGAGCGCGAGACCGCGTCGCTGTCGCGGCTCGAGCTGATCCGGATGATGCTCGGCCGCGAACTGGCCGAGACCACCAGCGCGCGGGCCGCGACGCGCGACCATCAGGCCCGCGAAGTCTGCGCAAGCTTCGAGAATTATGGCAAATCAGGCTATGTCGCGCCGTTCAATCTCCAGCTGCGCCATGGCGAGGTCGTCGGCCTCGCCGGCCTGCTCGGTTCGGGCCGGACCGAGACGGCGCGGCTGGTGTTCGGCGCCGAGCGCGCCGATGGCGGGCAGGCGAGGGTGGAAGGCGCGCCTGTCCGGCTTCACTCGCCGCGCGACGGCGTGCGCCACGGCTTTGGCTATTGCCCTGAGGAGCGCAAGACCGACGGCATCGTCGCCGAGCTCACCGTGCGCGAGAACATCGTGCTCGCGCTCCAGGCCAAGCGCGGTCTACATCGGCCGCTGTCGCGACGCGAGCAGGACGAGATCGCAAGCCGTTACGTCAAGATGCTCGACGTTCGCCCGCCCGATCCGGAGCGTCCCGTTGGCCTGCTGTCCGGCGGCAATCAGCAGAAGGTCCTGCTGGCACGGTGGCTTGCGACCTCGCCACGGCTGCTCGTGCTGGACGAGCCGACCCGCGGCATCGACGTCGGCGCGCATGCCGAGATCATCCGCCTGATACGCGAGCTCTGCGACGACGGACTTGCGCTGCTCGTGATTTCCTCCGAGCTCGACGAGATCGTGACCTATTCCGACCGCGTGGTGGTGCTGCGCGACCGCGCTCATGTCGAGGAGCTCGCCGGCGAGGCCATCGACGTCGGCAGCATTCTCGCCGCGATCGCCGCCGATGGGGCCAGTGTCGCGCATGAGGGCAGGGCATGACCGCGCTGTTGCCGCGCCGCGGCCTTGCCCAGATCCTCGCGTTGATCGTCATCCTGGCGGTCGATCGCGTGGTATCGCCGCAATTCTTCGATCTGCGCCTCCAGGACGGCCGGCTGTTCGGCAGCCTGATCGACGTGCTCAACCGCGGCACGCCGGTGGCGCTGCTCTCGCTCGGCATGGTCCTGGTGATCGCGACGCGCGGCATCGATCTGTCAGTTGGCGCTGTGATGGCGATCTCGGGCGCGATCGCGGCGAGCCTCGCCGACAACCACAGTCTGGTCGTGGTGCTGGCGGCTGCGCTCGGCACCGGCCTGATCTGCGGGTTGTGGAACGGATTTCTCGTCGCGGTGCTCGGCATGCAGCCGATCGTGGCGACCCTTATCCTGATGGTTGCGGGGCGCGGCATCGCCCAGCTCATTACCGAGGGCCGCATCGTGACCTTCTCCTCGCCCGATCTGGTCTGGCTCGGCAACGGCTCCATCCTCGGCGTGCCGGTGCCGGTCGCGATTGCGCTGGGCATGCTGATCCTCACCGGCGCGGTGGTGCGCGGCTCGGCACTCGGATTGCTGATCGAGGCCACGGGCGGCAATGCGCGGGCAAGCGAACTCGCCGGCGTCGGCACGCGCGCGATGATTTTGGCGGTCTATGTCTGGTGCGGCGTTTGCGCTGCGCTTGCCGGCGTCATCGCGGCGGCCGACATCATGGGGGCGGATGCCAACAATGCCGGCCTCTGGCTCGAGCTCGACGCCATCCTCGCGGTGGTGATCGGCGGCACCTCGCTGTTCGGCGGCCGCTTCAGTCTCGTGCTGGCCGTACTTGGCGCGCTGATCATCCAGACCATGAACACCGGCATTCTGCTGTCGGGCTATCCGCCGGAGTTCAATTTGCTGGTCAAGGCGGTGGTGGTGCTCGCCGTGCTGCTGCTGCAATCGCCGAAGCTGTCCGGCTTTGCCGGCGTCGTGACGCGGCTGCGGAGGACCAAGGCATGAAAGACCTGCCGCCCGTCCTCATTACCGCGGTCGTGCTCGTCGCGGGATTTGCGCTCTGCGCGATGCAGTTTCCCAACATCGCTTCCACTCGCGTGGTCGGCAATCTCCTGACCGACAATGCCTTCCTCGGCATCGTCGCGACCGGTATGACCTTCGTCATCATTTCCGGTGGCATCGATCTCTCCGTCGGCTCGGTAATCGGCTTCACCACGGTGTTCGTCGCGCTGGCGATCGAGCGCTGGGGAATGCCGCCCCTGGTCGCCTTCGTCGCCATTCTCGCGCTCTCGGCCGCCTTCGGAGCGGCGATGGGCGCGGTGATCCATGTCTTCGATTTGCCGCCTTTCATCGTGACGCTCGCCGGCATGTTCTTGGCCCGGGGTGCCAGCTTCCTGCTCTCGACGGAATCGGTGCCGATCACAGCACCTGTCTATTCCACCGTGTCGGACTTCGCACTGCGACTACCCGGCGGTGGACGGCTGACGGCGGTCGCGATCATCATGCTTGCGATCGTGATCGGCGGCGCATTGCTGCTGCAGCTCACCCGGTTCGGCGCCAATGTCTATGCGCTCGGCGGCAGCCGGGCGACCGCTAGCCTGATGGGGGTCGCCGTCGGCAAGATGACGGTGAAGATCTACATGCTGTCGAGCCTGCTCGCCGGCATCGCCGGCATCGTCTTCTCCTTCTACACCAGCGCCGGCTATTCGCTGTCCGCCGTCGGCGTCGAGCTTGACAGCATCGCGGCCGTCGTGATCGGCGGCACGCTGCTCACGGGCGGGCAGGGCTCGGTGATCGGCACCTTCCTGGGCGTGCTGATCCAGGGCATGATTCAGACCTATATCAATTTCGACGGAACACTGTCGAGCTGGTGGACCAAGATCGCGACCGGCGTGCTGCTGTTCGCCTTCATCGCCTTGCAACAGGGGTTGGTCGCGCTCGCGCGCCGACCCGTGGCAAAGCGCCTGGGAGCAGTCTCATGACCACCTCGCGCATCCTCGTCATCCCGACGCGCCGGGCGCACTCCAATCACGCGGAGGTGGCCCGCTCGATCGGCGTTGACATCATCGCCGGTCGCTACGCGGAGGGAACGCGCCTGCCTGGCGATGCCGAAATGATCGCGATGTTCGGGGTGTCGCGGCCGGTACTACGGGAGAGCGTCAAGACGCTGGTCGCCAAGGGCCTGCTCACCACCAAGGCCCGCGTCGGCACCGTCGTGCGCGAACGCGTCGCCTGGAATATGTTCGACGCCGACGTGCTGGCCTGGCACCTGGACGCCGGGATCGACAAGCGTTTCCTCAACGACCTGGCCGAGATCCGCCTCGCGGTCGAGCCGCGCGCGGCGATGTTGGCGGCGGCGCAGCGGTCGGAGCAGGATCTATCCGAGCTTCGGCGCTGCATGGAGCGGATGCGACTTGAAGCCTCCGACTCCGTTGGCTTCGCCGATGCCGACCTCGCGCTCCACGTCGCCGTAGCGCGCGCCTCCGGAAATCTGTTCATGCGCTCGATCGGGCACGTCATCGAGGCTGCGTTGCGCGCCTCATTCCTGCTCAGCGCACCGGTCGAACCGGAGGACCGCGACACCGTTCTGCTCTGGCATCAGAAGATCGTCGATGCCATCGCCGCCGGTGATGCCACGACTGCGTCGGAGGCGATGGTCTACGTCATTCACAACGGCATGCGCCGCCACGAGGGTACAGTGATCGAGACTGTACCGGCCGAAGCGCTGCCGTCCGCGGAAGCTGGAGAAACATCGTGACTGAACTTCGCATCGCCATCGTCGGCTTCGGCAAGATCGCGCGCGACCAGCATGTCGGCGCCATTGCAGCGGTTCCCGGCGCGACGCTGGCCGCCGTCGCCAGCCGCAATGCCTCGTTGCCGGATCTGCCGCATTTCGCGACCATCGAGGAGCTGCTGGAAAAAGGTCCGCCGATCGACGCGGTGTCGCTCTGCACGCCGCCTCAAGTGCGCCGCGCCCAGGCGGTCGCAGCGCTGAGGGCCGGCAAGCACGTCATGCTGGAGAAGCCGCCCGGCGCCGGCGTTGCCGAGCTCGATCCGCTGATCGCGATGGCGGGTGAGACCAAGCGAACGCTGTTTGCGACCTGGCATTCGCGCCATGCGCCGGCAGTCGAGCCGGCGCGCGAGTGGCTCGCCGCGCGCCGCATCCGTTCCGTGCACGTCAACTGGAAAGAGGACGTCCGCGTCTGGCATCCCGGGCAGGCATGGATCTGGGAGCCGGGCGGGCTCGGGGTGTTCGATCCCGGCATCAATGCGCTGTCGATCCTGACCAGGATCCTGCCGAAGCCCGTGTTCGTCAACGCGGCCGAGCTCGCCTTCCCCGCCAATTGCCAGGCGCCGATCGCCGCGAAGCTGACGCTGACCGACATCGACGGCCTACCTGTGACCGCCGAGTTCGACTTCCGCCAGACCGGGCCGCAGAGCTGGGATATCCTCGTCGAAACCGACCAGGGCCGGATGACGCTATCACGCGGCGGCCGGATCATGGCGATCGACGGCAAGACCGTTGCCGAGGCGCCCGATGAGGAATATCGGGAGCTTTACCGGCACTTCGTCGCGCTCGCCGCGACAGGCGCGAGCGACGTCGATTTGGCGCCGCTTCGTCTCGTCGCGGACGCCTTCCTGCTCGGCAGGCGCACGATCGTCGAACCGTTTGTGGGTTGATCATGGCTGGATCGAAAGCAGAAAGAGACGTGTTCGGAACGCTGCCGGACGGCCGCAAGGTGGACCGCATCGTGCTGCGCGGCGAGGGCGGGTTCGAGGCGCGCATCATCACCCATGGTGCAGTCTTGCAGGCCTTGATCGCGCCGGACGGCAAGGGCGGCCACGACGACGTCGTGCTCGGCCATGATGGGTTTGCCGGCTATCTCGCCGAACGAAAGTTCTTCGGCGCCACCGTCGGCCGCTACGCCAATCGCATCGCCAACGGACAATTTTCGCTGGACGGCGAGACGGTGCAGCTTCCCGTCAACAACGGTCCGAATGCGCTGCATGGCGGCCTCGACGGCTTCGACCGCAAGCTCTGGGACATTGCGGAGGTCGACGATGGCGCCGAGCCCGCGGTCACGCTGACCTACACGAGCTCGCATGGCGAGGAAAACTATCCCGGTCGGCTCGATGTGCGCCTGACCTATCGTGTTACCGGCCCGGCTGAGCTATCCCTGATCATGGAGGCGCGGACCGACCGGCCGACCATCGTCAACCTGACCAACCACAGCTTCTTCAATCTGGAGGGCGCGACATCAGGCACGCCCATACTCGATCACAAGCTGACGGTCGCGGCCGGGCATTTCCTCGCGATCGACCCCACGGCCATTCCGTTGCCGGAGCCGCCGCGCAGCGTTGCCGGCACGCCGTTCGATTTCCGGGAGCCTCGGCCGATCGGCGAGCGCGTCCGCGAGAGCGACCAGCAATTGCGCAACGGCAGGGGCTACGACCATACCTACTGTCTCGCGCGCGACGGTAAGCTCAGTCTCGCGGCGCGACTGGAGGCGCCGCGCTCGGGGCGCATCATGGAGCTGTTCACCGATCAGCCCGGTCTGCAGGTCTATTCGGGCAATTATCTCGACGGCACGATTTCGGGCAAGGGCGGCAAGCTCTACCGGCAGTCGGACGCGATGTGCCTGGAGCCGCATATCTGGCCGGACGCACCGAACCGGCCGGATTTCCCGAGCCCGCGCCTAGCGCCCGGCGAGGTCTATCGCCATCATACGGTCTATCGCTTTGCGGTGAGGACGTCCTGATGGAACAGGTGCCGACCTCGGTTCTTTCGGACGATCCTTGCCATCTCGGCGAGGGGCCGACCTATGACGTGACCACGGACACCGCCTGGTGGTTCGATATCCGGGAGGGGCGACTGTTCGAGGCGCAGCTCGGCAGCGGCAGCATTCGCGTTCATGCGCTGGGCCGGATGGCGAGCGCGCTTGGGCGGATCGATGCCGAAAGGCAGTTGATCGTCGCGGAAGACGGCCTCTATATCCGCAAAATTGCCGACGGCGCGATGAGGCTGCTCTGTCCGCTTGAAGCCGACAATCCCGCGACCCGCTCCAACGATGCCCGCGTGCATCCCTCCGGCACGTTCTGGATCGGCACTATGGGCCGGAAGGCGGAAGCAGGGGCAGGCGCGATCTACGCGTTCCATCACGGCGAGATATCGATGCTGTTTCCGCGCATCAGCATTCCCAACTCGATCTGCTTCTCGCCCGATGGCGCCACGGGCTACTTCGCCGACACGGCGCGCGCGGTGCTCTACGCGGTGCCGCTCAATCCCGTCACCGGCCTGCCGCGCGGCGAGCCGGAGGTGCTGCTGCGCCACACCGGCGTTGGCGGCCTCGACGGTTCGGTGTGCGATGCCGACGGGCAGATTTGGAACGCGTGCTGGGGCGCGAGCCGCATCGACGTCTACTCTCCGCAAGGCGAACGCCTGCGTTCGCTGAGCGTGCCGGCAAAGCAGGCGAGCTGCCCCGCTTTTGTCGGTCCTGGTCTGTCGCGTCTCCTCGTCACCTCGGCCTGGCAGGACATGGATGCGGCGGCGCGTGCCGCCGATCCGCAAGCCGGCTACACCTTCCTGTTGGAGGCCACCGCGCGCGGTCGCGCGGAGCCTGACGTCAAGCTCGCATAGGAGGCTAGAAGCCGCACACCAAATTTCTCGACGACACGAAAAAACAGTCTGACATCCAAGGGAGTGAAACATGTTGAAACTGAAGACCACCTTCCTCGCGCTGGCGCTGGCCGGCGCTGCGACGATGGCCGCGGGCGTCACCGCCTCGGCCCAGGACAAAGCAACAGTCGGCATCGCCATGCCGACCAAATCGTCGGCGCGCTGGATCGACGATGGCAACAATATGGTGAAGGTGCTGAAGGAGCGCGGCTACAACACCGACCTGCAATATGCCGAGGACGACATTCCGAACCAGCTCTCGCAGGTCGAGAACATGGTGACCAAAGGCGCGAAAGCGCTGGTAATCGCCGCGATCGACGGCACCACGCTCTCCGACGTGCTCAAGCAGGCGAAAGCAAAAGGCATCACCGTGATCGCCTATGACCGCCTGATCCGCGGCACGCCGAACGTCGACTATTACGCCACCTTCGACAATTTCCAGGTTGGCGTGCTCCAGGCCGAATCGATCGTGCAGGGCCTCGGTCTTAAGGACGGCAAGGGCCCGTTCAACATCGAGCTGTTCGGCGGCTCGCCCGACGACAACAACGCCTACTTCTTCTACAACGGCGCGATGAGCGTGCTGAAGCCGTACATCGACAGCGGCAAGCTCGTCGTCGTCTCCGGCCAGACGGGCATGGATAAGGTCGCGACCTTGCGCTGGGACGGCGCCACCGCGCAGGCCCGCATGGACAATCTGCTCAGTGCCTACTACGGCAACAAGAAGGTCAACGCGGTGCTGTCGCCGTATGACGGCCTGTCGATCGGCATCATCTCCTCACTGAAGGGCGTCGGTTATGGCAGCGCCGGCCAGCCGATGCCTATCATCTCGGGCCAGGATGCCGAGGTGCCCTCGATCAAGGCGATGCTGCGCGGCGACCAGTATTCGACCATCTTCAAGGACACCCGCGATCTCGCCAAGGTGACCGCCGACATGGTCGACGCTGCGCTTGCCGGCAAGCAGGTCACCGTGAACGACACCAAGACCTACGAGAACGGCGCCAAGACCGTGCCGTCCTATCTGCTCAAGCCGGTCGTGGTCTACAAGGACAATTGGGAGAAGGTCCTGGTCGACAGCGGCTACTACAAGAAGTCGCAGTTCCAGTAGGCTTCTTTTCTTTTCCCTCTCCCCGCTTGCGGGGAGAGGGTTAGGGTGAGGGGAAGCCTCCGCGAGGAAGGAAGCAGTGCGTCTCGCGGAGACTCCCCCTCACCGGATCGCATCGAACGATGCGATCCGACCTCTCGCCGCGAGCGGGGAGAGGTGATCTAACACTGATTGAGGGACGTGAAATCATGACCGCAATGCTGGAGATGCGTAACGTCAGCAAGAGCTTTTCCGGTGTGCAGGCGCTGCGTGATGTCAACTTCTCGGTTGAAGCCGGGCAGATCCACGCCCTCGTCGGCGAGAACGGTGCCGGCAAGTCCACGCTGATGAAGGTCCTCAGCGGCGTCTACCCGGCCGGCAGCTACGAGGGCACCATCATCTTCGATGGCGAGGAGCGCCGCTTCCGCGACATCAACGATTCCGAGGCGCTCGGCATCATCATCATTCATCAGGAGCTCGCGCTGATCCCGCTGATGTCGATTGCCGAAAACATCTTCCTGTCGCATCCGCCGTCAAAGCTTGGCGTCATCGACCGCGACGAGGTGTATCGGCGCACGCGCGACCTGCTCGCGCAGGTCGGCCTCAAGGAATCGCCGGATACGCTGATCACCGATCTCGGCGTCGGCAAGCAACAGCTGGTCGAGATCGCCAAGGCGCTGTCCAAGCGGGTGCGGATGCTGATCCTGGACGAGCCGACCGCGAGCCTCAACGAGGCCGACAGCGCCGCACTGCTGGAGCGGCTGATGGCGTTCCGCGCGCAGGGTATCGGCTCGATCCTGATCTCGCACAAGCTCAACGAGGTCGCCAAGGTCGCTGACCACATCACGGTGCTGCGCGACGGCCGCACCGTCGACAGCATCGATTGCCACGCCGAGCCGATCCAGGAAGACCGCATCATCCGCAGCATGGTCAACCGCGATCTCGCCCACCGCTTTCCGGAGCGCAGCGCAAAGATCGGCGAGCCCGTTCTCACCGTCGAGAGCTGGTCGGTCTACCATCCCATCCATCCCGAGCGGCAGGTGATCAAGAACGTCGATTTCAGCGTGAAGCGCGGCGAAGTCGTCGGTATTGCCGGATTGATGGGCGCCGGCCGCACCGAATTCGCCATGAGCCTGTTTGGCCGGTCGTGGGGCACCACGATCAGCGGTCGCATCCGGCTCGAGGATCATGAGATCGTGCTGCCCAACGTGGCGGCCGCGATCGACGCCGGCCTTGCCTATGTCACGGAGGACCGCAAGCAGCTGGGACTGATCCTCGCCGACGACGTCCGCAAGAACATCACGCTCGCAAGCCTCGACCAGGTCGCTCCTCGCCACGTCATCGACGACATCGCCGAGCTGAAGGTCGCCAGCGACTACCGCAACCGGATGCGCATCCGCTGCTCCGACGTCTATCAGGAGACCAGCCAGCTCTCCGGCGGCAACCAGCAAAAGGTCGTGCTGTCGAAATGGCTGATGACCGACCCCAAGGTCTTGATCCTGGACGAGCCGACCCGGGGCATCGACGTCGGTGCCAAATACGAGATCTACTGTATCATCAACGAGCTTGCAGAAGCCGGCCGTGGCGTGGTGGTGATCTCCTCGGAGATGCCCGAGCTACTCGGCATCTGCGACCGCATCTGTGTCATGAACGACGGCGCCTTCGTCGGCGAGTTCAAGGGACGTGATGCGACGCAGGAAAAGATCATGCGCGCCATCATGCGCAACGACAGAAATTATGGAAGCAGCGCCCTTGCGGGTGCGGAGATGGGAGGATCACAGCCATGACCGACAAGACGGTTTCGCTGCCCGAGGAGGGTCGGCACGGCAGCTTCATCAAGAACAATCTGCGCAATTACGGCATGCTGATGTCGCTGATCGCGATCATGCTGTTCTTTCAGGTCATGACTGGCGGCACGCTACTGCAGCCGCTCAACCTGACCAATCTGGTGCTCCAGAACAGCTACATCGTTATCATGGCGCTCGGCATGCTGCTCGTCATCGTCACCGGCCATATCGACCTCTCGGTCGGCTCGGTCGCGGGCTTCGTCGGCGCGGTGGCTGCCGTGCTCATGGTGACCTACAAGGTCGACTACACGCTCGCCTTTATCGCCTGCCTGCTGCTGGGCGCGGCAATCGGCGCCGCGCAGGGCTATTGGGTGGCCTATTTCAAGATACCGTCCTTCATCGTGACGCTGGCCGGCATGCTGGTGTTCAAGGGCCTCGCGCTTGCGGTATTGCAAGGCCAGTCACTAGGACCGTTCCCGGCCACCTTCCAGAAGCTGTCCTCCGGCTTCATTCCGGAGATGCTGCCCGAGGCCGGCACGCTGCATCCGACGTCGATGCTGGTCGGTGCGGTGCTCGCGCTCGGCCTCGTCTACGCCAGCTCCAAGGGGCGCTCGCGCGAGCAGCTGCACGGCATCGAGGTCGAGCCTTACGCGTTCTTCCTCGGCAAGAGCATTCTCCTGGCTTGCGCTGTGCTCTATTTCACCTATCTGATCGCCTCGCATCGCGGTCTGCCGAACGTGCTGGTCATCATGACCGCGCTGATCGCGCTGTACGGTTTCGTCACCCGCCGCACCGTCATCGGTCGGCAGGTCTACGCGGTTGGCGGCAATGCGAAAGCGGCAAGCCTGTCGGGCATCAAGACGGAACGGTTGACCTTCCTCACCTTCGTCAACATGGGCGTGCTCGCTGCGCTCGCCGGCCTCGTTTTCGCCGCGCGCCTCAACACAGCAACGCCGAAGGCGGGCCTCGGCTTCGAGCTCGACGTCATCGCGGCCTGCTTCATCGGCGGCGCCTCGGCCTATGGCGGTGTCGGCCGCGTCGGTGGCGCCGTGGTCGGCGCCATGATCATGGGCGTGATGAACAACGGCATGTCCATCCTCGGCATCGGCATCGACTATCAGCAGGTCATCAAGGGCCTGGTCCTGCTCGGGGCGGTGTGCATCGACGTTTATAATCAGCGGAGATGAGGCCGCCGACTACGATCGGCTTCAGTGAGCTATTGCTCAACAGGTGAGCATATGATCGAATGGCCGGATGGATCCTGGTCAGTTCGATCTCATTATCTTCGATTGCGACGGTGTGCTCGTCGACAGCGAGCTGTTGAGCTGTCAATGCCTGTCGGACGAGCTGTCCGAATCCGGGATATCGCTGACACTTGCACAAGCGCTGGAGCTGTTCCTTGGACGAAGCACGAGCGCAATTACTCGGCATTATCGCGAGCTCGGCCACGCAATGCCGGTCGATTTTCCGTCCCGGCTGAAGTCGCGCGTGTTGATGGCGTTCGAAAAGGCGCTTCATCCGGTTTCTGATGTCGATATGATCTTGTCGGGCCTGCGGGCACCATTCTGCGTGGCTTCCTCCAGCGACATCGACCGTGTCGCGCTCTCCCTTGACGTCACCGGCCTGCGGGCGCATTTCGGCGACCGGATCTACACCGCGCAGATGGTCAGGCACGGCAAGCCGGCGCCCGATCTCTTTCTCTACGCGGCCGAGCAGATGGGCGCGAAACCTGCGCGCACGCTGGTGATCGAGGATAGTGCGAGCGGCGTGCAGGCGGGCAAGGCGGCCGGCATGACGGTCTGGGGATTTGCCGGCGGCAGCCATTATCGCGGACGCGACGGGCAGGCTATATTGTCGGGTGCGGGGGCCGACCGGGTCTTCGCGCGCATGATCGATTTCTGGAAGGATGACTGACGCCTGCCATGGCCGCCGAGAACGAAAAGTCCAGGCTCGACGACGCCGCGCGTGCCGGCTGGCTCTATTTCATTGCCGGTCACACCCAGGACGAGATCGCGAAGATGCTCCAGGTGTCGCGCGCGTCGGCGCAGCGGCTGGTGTCGCTATGTCTCGCCGAACGGCTCATCACCTTCCGGCTCGAACACCCCATCGCCGCGTGCATGGAATTGGCGGCGCGTCTGAAGGAGCGTTTCGAGCTTACCTATTGCGAGGTGGTGCCGGCTGATCCCGCCGCGCCGCAGGCCACAGCGGGCATAGCCGAACGCTGCGCCAACCTGCTCGATTCCACTCTGCGTTCGGAAACCCCCGTCATCGTCGCGCTCGGGACGGGACGCGCCGTGCGCGCCGCGGTCGAGCGCGTCACGCCGATCGACCGGCCCAATCACCAGATCGTCTCGCTCGTCGGCAACATCTCCGCCGACGGTTCTGCGAGCTTCTACGATACCGTCGGCCGGCTCGCCGATCGCACCGGCGCACGGCATTACCCGATGCCGCTACCGTTCCTGATGTCGTCCGAGGACGAGCGCAACAAGATGGTCCGGATCGAGCCGATCGCGAAGGTGAAGGCCGTCGCGGCCAAGGCGGATTTGCGCCTCGTCGGCATCGGCCAGATGGACCAGAAGGCGCAGGTCCATGTCGACGGCTTCGTCACCCGCGACGAATTGTTCGAGATGATGCGGCAAGGGGCGATCGGCGAGATCACGGGCTGGGCCTATGATTCCAAGGGCCGCCTGCTGAAGGCCGGCACCAACAAACGGTTGACCAGCATTCCGCCGGAGGTCCCGGCGAAGACCACGACGATCGGCGCCGCCGTCGGCGCAGCCAAGGTGCCGGCGATCGCGGCGGCGCTGAATGGGCGGCTGATCAACGGTCTGATTACGGACGAGGCGACCGCAAGGGCGATTCTGGAGCGCTGAGGCGGTTCGTCGTTTCCGCGCGGGGCGCGAGGCAGGGATTTCGCCACCCACGCCGCTGTCGTCGTCCGCGACCCGGCTACGCCAAGGCTTCGCCGGGGTTGAGGTCTGGGGGCGCCGAAGGTTTAGCGAAGGCGGCAGGCGGACGATCCAGGACGCCGCAGCGCCGCTGAGGCAAACCGACAGACGGCACGGAGTACTGGATGCCCCTTCGCGGGGCATGACGGGGAGGGCGACGCACGAGCTCCCCCGCGTCGCAGCACTCATAAGTTGCCGAAACGTCCGCGCGCCTGCTTGACAACGGCCCGCCCTCAGCCGAACATACGCCCAACGCGTGGGCATATGCTCAAAAGCGCGAGCTTAGGGAGGTCACCGTGAAACACGTCCTCGGCGCCGTCTGTGGCGCGTCTGTCCTGCTGGCTGTCCCCGCGATGGCCGAAACGACCCTGACGATTGCCACCGTGAACAACGGCGACATGATCCGCATGCAGGGGCTGACGGGTGAATTCACCAAGAAGAACCCCGATATCAGCGTCAAATGGGTGACGCTGGAAGAGAACGTGCTGCGCCAGCGCGTCACAACCGACATCGCCACCAAGGGCGGCCAGTTCGACGTCCTCACCATCGGCACCTACGAGGTGCCGATCTGGGCCAAGAAGGGTTGGCTGGTGCCGCTCGCCAATCTCGGCGCCGACTACGACGTCGCCGACCTCCTGCCCAAGATCAAGGATGCGGTCTCGGTCGACGGCAAGCTCTACGCCGCGCCATTCTACGGCGAGAGCTCGATGGTGATGTACCGCACCGACCTGTTCGACAAGGCCGGCCTCAAGATGCCGGAAAGCCCCACCTGGGATTTCGTCGTCGACGCCGCCAAGAAGCTCACCGACAAGAGCGCCGGCGTCTACGGCATCTGCCTGCGCGGCAAGGCCGGCTGGGGCGAGAACATGGCGTTCCTCTCCGCCATGGCCAATTCCTACGGCGCGCGCTGGTTCGACGAGAAGTGGCAGCCGCAGTTCAACACGCCGGAATGGAAGGCGACGCTCACGACCTATGTCGACCTGATGAAGCAGGCCGGCCCTCCCGGTGCGAGCTCGAACGGCTTCAACGAGAACCTCGCGCTGTTCAATGCCGGCAAGTGCGCAATGTGGATCGATGCCACCGTCGCGGCGTCGTTCGTCACCAACCCGAAGGACTCCAAGGTCGCCGACAAGGTCGGCTTCGCGCTGGCGCCCAACACCGGGCTCGGCAAGAACGCCAACTGGCTGTGGGCCTGGAGCCTCGCAATTCCCGCCGGCTCGAAGAAGGCCGAAGCCGCCGAGAAGTTCATCGCCTGGGCCACCAGCAAGGATTACACCAAGGTCGTGGCTGCGAAGGAGGGCTGGGCGAACGTGCCGCCGGGCACCCGAACCTCGCTCTACCAAAACCCTGATTATCTGAAGGTCGCCCCGTTCGCCAAGCTGACGCTGGCCTCGATCGATGCCGCCGATCCGAACAAGCCGACGGTGAAGCCGGTGCCCTACGTCGGCGTGCAATATGCGGCCATCCCCGAATTCCAGGGCATCGGTACGCAGGTGGGCCAGCAATTCTCGGCCGCGCTTGCGGGATCGATGACGGTCGATGCCGCGCTCACCGCGGCGCAATCTTCAACCGAGCGCGAGATGAAGCGCGCGGGTTACATCAAGTGAGCTCGAGCTCTCCCTCCTGAGCTCAGACTTGCGGCCATCCACCGCTCCAGGTGGATGGCCGCCTTCTTCCCGCAAGCGGAGAAGCCAAGAATGGCAACCCGGCAGACGCAGCTTCTCGCACGGACGCTCCTGACGCCGGCCGTCGGGCTGCTGTTCATCTGGATGATCGTCCCGCTCGCGTTGACGATCTATTTCTCGACGCTGCATTACAGCTTACTCGATCCCGGCTCGGAAGCGTTCGTCGGGCTGGAAAACTTCCGCTACTTCCTCACCGACCCCGCGTTCCTCGCCTCGCTACAGAACACGCTGGTGCTGGTCGGCTCGGTGCTGGCGCTGACCGTCCTGCTCGGAATTCCGCTGGCGCTATTGCTCGACCAGCCGGTGATCGGCCTCAACATCGTGCGGTTGATGGTGATCGCGCCGTTCTTCGTGATGCCGACGGTGAGCGCGCTGGTCTGGAAGAACCTGCTGATGCATCCTGTGTCCGGGCTGTTTGCCTGGATCGCCTCGCTGTTCGGGTTGACGCCGATTGACTGGTTTACCGACGCGCCGCTGCTCGCCGTGATCCTGATCGTGTCCTGGCAATGGCTGCCGTTCGCGACCCTGATTTTGCTCACCGCGATGCAGTCGCTCGACGAGGAGCAGAAGGAAGCCGCTGAAATGGACGGTGCCAGCGCGGTCTCGACCTTCATCTACATCACGCTGCCGCACCTCGCGCGCCCCATCACGGTGGTGATCCTGATCGAGACGATCTTCCTGCTCACCGTCTTTGCCGAGATCTACGTCACCACGGGCGGCGGCCCGGGACTCTCGACCACCAACATCGCCTTCCTGATCTATTCGCAGGCACTGATCCAGTACGATGTCGGTACTGCCTCGGCAGGCGGCCTCGTCGCTGTCGTGATCGCCAACGTTGTTGCCTTGTTCCTCGTCCGTATCGTCGGTCGCAACCTGGAGGCATAAGACATGGCGCGTACGGCGACGAGGCAGCGGGTGGTGGTCTCGACCATCGGGGCGTGGTTCTTCGGCTTCCTGATCTTCTTCCCGATCCTCTGGATGGTATTGGCGAGCTTCAAGACCGAGCTCGAGGCTTTCGCGATCCCGCCGTCCTTCCTGTTCTTCCACTGGACCACGGAAAACTACGCGACGGTGCAGGAGCGCAGCGATTATGTCCTCCACGCGATGAACTCGATCATCATCGCCGGCGGCTCGACCTTGATCGCGCTTTTGATCGCGATCCCCGCGGCCTGGTCGATGGCGTTCTCGCCGACCAAGCGCACCAAGGACATCCTGCTCTGGATGCTCTCGACCAAGATGATGCCGCCGGTCGGCGTGCTGGTGCCGATCTACCTGATCTACAAGTCATTCGGCCTGCTCGATTCCCGCATCGGCCTCGTCTTCATCCTGTGTCTCGGAAACTTGCCGATCGTGATCTGGATGCTGTTCACATATTTCAAGGAGATTCCGCGCGACATCCTGGAAGCCGCGCGCATGGACGGCGCCACCATCGGCCGCGAGCTGATCTACGTGCTGACGCCGATGGCGATCCCGGGGCTCGCATCGACCATGCTGCTGAACCTGATCCTGGCCTGGAACGAGGCGTTCTGGACGCTCAATCTGTCGACCTCGAACGCTGCGCCGCTCACCACGTTCATCGCGTCCTATTCGAGCCCGGAAGGGCTGTTCTGGGCAAAGCTGTCGGCGGCTTCCACGTTGGCGATCGCGCCCATTCTCGTCCTCGGTTGGTTCAGCCAGAAGCAGCTCGTGCGCGGGCTCACCTTTGGCGCGGTAAAGTAGGAAGGGCTGCCGGATCATGGGTCAGATCACACTTCAGGACGTGCAGAAATCCTTCGGCCCCGTGCACATCATCAAGGGCGCGGACCTGGAGATCGCCGATGGGTCGTTCGTGGTGTTCGTGGGGCCGTCGGGCTGCGGCAAGACCACGCTCTTGCGGCTGATCGCGGGGCTCGAGGACGTCTCCGGCGGCAAGATCCTGATCGACGGCAAGAACGTGGTCGACACGCCGCCGGCCAAGCGCGGGCTCTCGATGGTGTTCCAGTCCTATGCGCTCTATCCGCATATGAGCGTGCGCGGCAACATCGGCTTCGGCCTGAAGATGGCGGGGCTGGCCAAGGACGAGATCAACCGTAAGGTCGAGGCCGCCGCCGCAACGCTGAACCTCACGCCCTATCTCGATCGCAAGCCGCGCGAGCTCTCCGGCGGCCAGCGCCAGCGCGTCGCGATCGGGCGTGCCATCGTCCGCGAGCCCAAGGCGTTTTTGTTCGACGAGCCGCTCTCCAACCTCGACGCGGCGCTGCGCGTGCAGATGCGGATCGAGGTGACGCGGCTCCAGAAGCAGCTCGGCACCACCGCGATCTATGTCACCCACGACCAGGTCGAGGCCATGACCATGGCCGACAAGATCGTGGTGCTCAACGGCGGCAAGATCGAGCAATACGGCTCGCCGCTGGAGCTCTACGAGAAGCCGGCCAACCTCTTCGTCGCCGGCTTCATCGGCTCGCCCAAGATGAACTTCGTGACCGGCGAGCACGCCTTGCAGAAGAGCGCAGCAACGATCGGCGTACGGCCTGAGCATCTCAAGATCGAGCGCGACGGTGCCGGCGGCTGGCAGGGAACGATCGCGGTGGCCGAGCACCTCGGCAGCGACACCTTCCTTTATGTCGATGCCGGTCAGCTCGGCATGCTGACGGCGCGCTACATCGGTGAGTTGAGCCTGCACGCCGGCGACCATGTATCGCTGCTGCCGGAGCCCGCGCGCATCCATCGCTTCGACGCAAGCGGCAGCGCCATCCGGGGCTGACAAGAAACGGCAAGAATCGGAAAAAGCAACATGTACCTGGAAAAATTCAAGCTGAACGGCAAGACCGCTTTCATCACCGGCGGCGGGCAAGGCATCGGCTTCGCCTGCGCCGAAGCGCTGGCTGAAGCCGGCGCCAGGGTCGTCATCGGCGATCGCGACAGTAAGGTCGCCGACAGTGCAAAAGCCAGCCTGAAGGCGAAGGGGTATGACGCCGAGACGGCGATCATGGACGTCACCGATACCAAGCGCGTGGCGGAAGTGGCCAACGACGTCGTTGCCCGGCACGGCAAGGTGGACATCCTCGTCAACAACGCCGGCATCGCCCGCAGCGAGACGCCGGCGGAGACCGTGACCGACGAGCACTGGCTCAATGTGATCGACGTCAATCTCAACGGCACCTTCTGGTGCTGCCGCGAGTTCGGCAAGCACATGCTCAAGGCGAAGAGCGGCGCCATCGTCAATGTCGGCTCGATGTCCGGCTTCATCGTCAACAAGCCGCAGGAGCAGTGCTTCTACAATGCGTCCAAGGCCGGCGTGCACCATCTGACGAAATCGCTCGCCGCCGAATGGGGCGCGCGCGGCATCCGCGTCAACGCGGTGGCGCCGACCTATATCGAGACGCCGCTCAACGCCTTCGTGAAGAGCAATCCGAGAATGTACGACGCCTGGATCGGTGGAACCCCGATGGCGCGGATGGGGCAGGTCGAGGAGATCGCCTCCGTGGTGCTCTTTCTCTCGTCCGAGGCCGCGAGCCTGATGACCGGCAGCATCGTGCTGGTGGATGGCGGCTACACTTGCTGGTAGGCTTGCGTCAAAACTGACGAGAGCTTCCGGGGGCGACAATGCCGCGAGCGTATATCGGCGTCGATGTAGGGACCACAAGCACGCGGGCAGGGGTGTTCGACGAGGCGGGCACCTTGCTGGCTATCGCACGGCATCCGATCAGGATATGGCCCGAGGCCGGTGACATCGTCGAACAGTCGTCCCAGGATATCTGGGACGCTTGCACGGCGTCGGTTCGGGCCGTGATGGCGGAAGCTGCAATCGCGCCCGACAGCGTCGGCGGTATCGGTTTCGACGCCACCTGCTCCCTCGTGGTGCTCGACCGGCAAGGCGAGCCGCTCACCATCAGCGCCTCCGGCGACCGGCAGCGCAACGTCATCGTCTGGATGGATCACCGCGCCACGGCCGAGGCGCGGCTGATCAACGAAACCGGTGATGCCGTGCTGCGCTATGTCGGCGGCTCGATCTCGCCCGAGATGGAGATGCCGAAACTGCTGTGGCTGAAGCGGCACATGCGCACGAGCTTCGACGCCGCAGGGCACTTCTTCGATCTGGCGGATTACCTGACCTGGCGCGCCACCGGCTCGTTGCAACGCTCGACCTGCACGGTCACTTGCAAATGGAACTACCTCGCGCATGACGGCGGTGGCTGGAGCGCGCCATTCTTCAAGCGCATCGGCCTGTCGGACTTCGTCAACGAGAAATACGCCCGCATCGGCACCGAGATCGTCGCGCCTGGCACGCGGCTCGGCGCCGGTCTAACCGGTACGGCAGCTGCCGATCTCGGCTTGTCACCGGGCACGCCGGTCGGAGCGTCCCTGATCGATGCCCATGCCGGCGGCATCGGCGCCATCGGCGGCCGCGATGAATCGGAGGGCGCGACAGATGTCTGCGACCGCCTCGCCTACATCATGGGAACGTCGGCCTGCATCATGGCGACGACGAAAGAACCGTGCTTCGTACCGGGCGTGTGGGGTCCTTACTATTCGGGCATGGTACCAAATTTCTGGCTCAACGAGGGCGGGCAGTCGGCTGCGGGCGCTGCGATCGACCATCTTCTCAAGTCGCATCCCGGCCACGCCGAGGCGAGCGTGGCGGCGCGCAGCGAGGGCCTCGACCTCATCGAGTTTCTCGAGCGCCGCATCATCGCGCGCGCAGGCGGCGCCAGCCGCGCCGTGCTGCTGGCCCGCAACGTCCATGTGCTTCCTGAGTTCATCGGCAACCGCTCGCCCTATGCCGACCCTGACACGCGCGCGGTGATCGCGGGCCTCGATCTCGACACCGACATCGCCTCGATGGAACGGCTGTTCGTCGCCGGTCTGTGCGGGCTCGCCTATGGGCTTGCCGAGGTGATCGAGGCCTTTACCGCGCATGGCGTCCATTCCAGCATCATGATCATGGGCGGCGGCGCCAGCCGCAGTCCGCTGGTGCGGCAGATCATGGCGGATACGACTGGCCTCACCGTGGCGCTGCCGCAGACCAGGGAGCCCGTGCTGCTCGGCGCCGCGATGCTCGGCGCAGTCGCCGGCGGCGCCTATGCCTCGATCGGCGAAACCATGGCCAAGATGTCGGCGTTGGGACGGAAGAGCGAGCCCACTACGCCCGACATTGCCGCCTTTCACGCCCGCAAGCGCGAGGTCTACAAGTTGCTGCGCGAGGTCGATCGCGGCAGCCGCGCGGCGATGCGTGGAATGGCCGGAGGTTGAAACGGATGTTGATTTCCTGCGGCGACGCGCTGATCGATTTTGTCCCGACGCGAAATACCGACGGGCGCGAAGCGGTGATGCCGGCGGTCGGCGGCTCCTGCCTCAACGTCGCAATCGGCATGGCGCGGCTCGGCGCGCCGACCGGCTTTGTCGGCGGGATCTCGACGGACATGTTCGGGCGCATGATCGCCGACCACGCCGCTGTATCCAATGTCGAGCTCGGTCTCGCCACAAGCAGCGATCACCAGACCACGCTCGCCTTCGTGCGTATCGTTGCGGGAGAGTCGCATTATGCTTTCTACGACGCCGAGACCGCGACGCGGAATTGGACCTACCGGCGCGGCTCTATTCCCTTCGATACGGTCGAAGTTCTCCATGTCGGCTCGACCACGCTGGTCAATGACCAGGGCGCGAGCGAGACCATGGCCCTGATCGTGGACGCACGAGCGTCCTCGACAATCTCCTTTGATCCGAACTGCCGGCCCAACCTCGTGAAGGACAAGCCGGCTTATCTCGCCCGCATGGCCGAGTTTGCCGGCTGTGCCGATCTCATCAAGATGTCAGACGTCGATTTTACCTATCTGTTCGCCGACGAGCCGTATCACCAGCGTGCGAGCACGCTGCTTGCACGCGGCGCGAGCCTCGTCGTCATCACCCGTGGCGACAACGGTGCGATCGCGTGGCATGCGGGGGCAGGACAGATCGAGGTCGCCGCCCCCAAGGTCGTGGTCGCCGACACCATCGGCGCGGGTGACAGTTTTCAGGCGGCGTTGTTGTTCGCCCTGCACAAGCAGGGACGCCTCGCCCGACAGCAACTGAAGGATATCGGCGCGGACGAGCTTCGCGGTGCACTATCCTTTGCTGCCAATTGCGCCGGTCTCACCTGCACCCGTCCCGGTGCCGATCCGCCGTGGAGTCACGAGATTATCTGGAGCTTGTAGCGTCGCGTCACAGCGGTGCCACGACCTTCTCGGCGCATTTGAGGAAGGTCCGGATCAGCGGGCTGTGAGAATCCCGCCGCCAGCAGACCGCGATGTCGATGGAATCGGTCGCATCCCGCAACGGCCGGAACACGATGCCGCGCGGCGCCCCGAGCTGGGCGCAGGCGGGCAGGATGGCGAGGCCTTCACCGGCGAGAACCAGGTTCATCGCCGAATGCACTGTCTCTACCCGGCTCGCAATCGGCATCACGATCTGATGCCGCCGCAGCAGGGCCGCGACCGCGGAGGAGGAGGGGTCGCGCTCCGGCGGCGGCAACGCGATCAGCGGACGGCCTTGTAGTCGTGTCATTGACACCGCGCTCAGGCGCGCAAGCGGCGAACGGTTTCGCACCGCCAGCACGAACGGCTGCGCGCCGATTCGGGCCACCTGGATCTCGGGATGGTGGATCGCCGGCATGCACAGCGCGACCGTGACGCTACGGTCGAGCAGACGCGGCTCGCGCGTCGTGGCACTGAGCTCGGCGAAATCGAGATCGACGCCGGGAACGGATCGCCGCAACTCGGGGATGAGACGCGGCAGCATCGCGTTCGCCAGTACGAACATGTAGCCGACGGACAGCCGACCACGGCTGCCGGCCGCGACCGCGCGCGCGGCCTCGATGCCGTCGGCCGCCAGCGCCAGCGCCTCGCCGGCGCGCGCCAGCAGCGCCTGGCCCGCTTCGGTCAAATCCATGCCGCGCGTGCCGCGGCGGAACAGCGGCGCGCCGACCTCGGCCTCCAGCTTGCGGATTTGGACCGAGAGCGGCGGCTGCGCCATCCGCAGCCGCTCGGCCGCCTTGCCGACGCTGCGCGCCTCGGCGACGGCAACGAAATAGCGGAGCCGGCGAAGATCCATTGGCATACCGAAATCGTATGGGTTGGTGCTCAAAATCGTATTGGACGGCGAGTTAACAAAACTGTCATCCTGGCTGTCAATGCTATCGGCCAACGGCGGCCCGCTTCGGAGCGATGTGACGATGAACGGCGATCCTTGCCTGCTATCCGCAACCGTGCTGCGCGGTCTCATCGCGACAAAGCAGATCTCGCCCGTCGAGCTCACCCGCGCGGTGCTCGCCCGCGCCGAAGCGCTCCAGCCTGAGCTGAACTGCTTCATCACGATCTGCGGCGACGAGGCGCTTGCCGCCGCGCGCGAAGCCGAGCGCAAGCTGATGGCGGGCGAGCCGCTCGGCCTGCTGCACGGCATCCCCGCAACCGTCAAGGACATCGTCAACACCAGGGGTGTCACGACCAGTTTCGGCGCCATTCCCTACAAGGATAATGTTCCGAACGAGGATGCCGTCGCGGTTGCAAGGCTGCGTGCGGAAGGCGCCATTCTGATCGGCAAGACCACGACGCCCGAATTCGGCAGCAAATGCCTGACCGACTCGCCGCTGTTCGGCCGCACCCGCAATGCGTGGAGCGCCGAGCGCTCGTCGGGCGGCTCCAGTGGCGGCGCGGCGGTGGCGGTGGCGAGCGGCATCGCGCCGCTTGCGATCGCAACCGATGGCGGCGGCTCGACGCGGATTCCCGCCGCTTGCAACGGCGTGGTCGGGCTGAAGCAGAGCAATGGCGTCATCCCGCATAGCCAGGCGCTGGACGTGTTCGGCAACCAGACCTATGTCACGCCGATGACGCGGTCCGTCCCCGACACCGCGCTGATGATGCAGGCGATGGCCGGCGAGGATTCTTGCGATCCCTGGTCGATCGGCGTTCCCGTGCCCGACTTCATCGGCACGGCCGCCCCGCGTGGCGATCTGCGTGGGCAGAAAATCCTGTATTGCCTGTCGCCACCCGGACGCCCGGTATCTGTCGACGTCGAGGCCGGCTTCAAGGCGAGCCTCGATCGACTTGCGGGCCTAGGTGCCGAGCTCGAGGAGTTTTCGGGCGAGGGGTTCGACATCGAGCCGATCTGGCGCGCCATCAATCACACGGTCTGGCGGACGCGCTTTGCAAAATTCGCGGCCGAGCATGGGGACGCGCTGAGCGAGGCCTTCCTCAGGCAGCTTGCGCTCGCCACCGACTTCAGTGGCGTTGCCTATCAGGAGGCGATGTTCGCGCGCACGGCGCTGTTCCGCCGGGTGCAGTCCCTGCTTGCGCATGGGCATCTGCTGGCGATGCCGACCCTCACCCGCACCGCCCTGCCGATCGATCAGGACCTGTTCGGCACCATCGAGATCGACGGCAAGCAGTTTGACAGCGTCCGGCCGCACTGGTTCCCCTGGACCATGCCGTTCAACATGACCGGACACCCCGCGCTCAGTCTGCCCTGCGGCTTCGGCCGCGACGGCCTGCCGATCGGCTTGCAACTCGTCGGCCGCTTCCGCGCTGATGCGGACTTGCTGCGCGTGAGCGCGCTGTTCGAGGCGTCGCATGACCTCCTGTCCCGCTGGCCCGGCTGAGGTGAGGCACATGCCGCAAGGGACTTGTTTGCAAAGCACTTGCCTCCGATGCTCGGACATGTTGATCGTGCTGCGGATGAGCCCTGAATCCGAGCGCGCATGAGCGTATTTGTCCTCCGACGTGTGCTGACCCTGCTGGCGACGCTGGTCGGCGCGTCCGTGATCATTTTCCTGGTGCTGGATGCGCTTCCGGGCAACGCCGCGCAGATGCTGATGGGCGCCGACGCCTCGCCAGATGCGGTCCGCGCGCTCACCGTCAAGCTCGGGCTCGACCAGCCGCTGGCGGTTCGCTATCTGCATTGGATCAAAGGGCTGCTCGTCGGCGATCTCGGCAACTCCTATGTCTACGGCACACCGGTCGCCAGCCTGATCGTGGAGCGGCTGGTGTTGACCATTCCGCTCGCGATGATGTCCATGCTGATCACGGTGACGCTGGCGCTCTCGGCCGGCATCTACACCGCCGCCAACCACAACAAGCTCGGCGACGTCGGCGTGATGTCGCTGACGCAGATCGGCATCGCGCTGCCGAATTTCTGGTTCGCAATCCTGCTGGTGCTACTGTTCTCGGTACGGCTGCAATGGCTCTCCGCGGGCGGCTTTCCCGGTTGGGAGGACGGCGTCTGGCTCGGCATCAAGTCGCTGCTGCTGCCGGCGGTGTCGCTTGCGGTCGTGCAGGCCGCGATCCTCGCACGCGTCACGCGCTCGGCTGTGCTGGAAGTGCTGCGCGAAGACTTCGTCCGCACGGCGCGCGCGAAGGGCCTCGGCAAGCGCGAGGTACTGTGGAGTCATGTGCTGCGCAACGCCATGATCCCTGTGATGACGGTCATGGGCCTGCAATTCGCCAATCTGCTCGCCGGCACCATCGTGATCGAGAACGTGTTCTATCTGCCGGGGCTCGGCCGCCTGATCTTTCAGTCGATCGCCAACCGCGACCTCATCGTGGTGCGCAACTGCGTGATGCTGCTCGCGACCATGGTGGTCATCGTCAATTTCGTGGTCGACGTGCTCTATGCCTTCGTCGATCCCCGCATCAAGGTCCACGATCTGTGAGCGCGCCGTTGACCACCCTCGTCGACGCGCCGGCCGTAGCGCGCCCTCTGCCGGCCCGGACCTTCTGGCGCCGCGCGCTGCGTCATCGCAGCTTCGTGCTCGGCGGCGCGCTGAGCCTGCTGGTTCTCGCCTCGGCGCTGCTGTCGCTGGTGTGGACGCCCTGGTCGCCCTATGAGATCGACATCGCGTCAAAGCTCCGGCCGCCCTCGGCCGCGCACTGGCTCGGCACCGACGTCTTCGGCCGCGACATCGTTTCGCTGCTGCTCGCCGGCGCCCGCTCCACCATCATGGTCGGCATCATCGCGGTCAGCATCGGCCTCACCTTCGGCGTCTGTCTCGGCCTCATCGCGTCGGCCAGGCGCGGCTGGACCGAAGAGATCATCATGCGCTTCTCCGATTTCACCTTCGCCTTTCCGGCCGTGCTCTCGGCGATCATGCTCGCCGCGGTCGTCGGGCCCGGCATGGTGACCTCGATCGTCGCCATCGGCATCTTCCAGATCCCGACGCTGATCCGGCTGACGCGCGGCTCGGCCAACGCGATCTGGGCGCGCGAATTCGTGCTGGCCGCGCGCGCCGCGGGGAAAGGGCGCTTTCGCATCACCATCGAGCACGTGCTGCCCAACATCATGTCGATTCTGATCGTACAGGCGACGATCCAGTTTGCGCTCGCGATCCTTGCCGAAGCCGCCTTGTCGTATCTCGGTCTCGGCACGCAGCCGCCGCAGCCGTCCTGGGGACGGATGCTGAACGACGCGCAGTCGCTGCTGTTCCAGTCGCCGATGCTCGCCGTCTACCCGGGTGCTGCGATTGCAATCGCGGTGCTCGGCCTCAATCTGCTCGGCGACGGACTGCGCGATCTGCTCGACCCTCGACTGGCGCGGGAGCGATGATGATGAGCGAGCGCTCGTCCATGCCGTTGATCGAGGTTGTCAATCTCGGCGTGCGCCTCAACACCAGCCGCGGGCCGGCGCAGGCCGTGCGCGGCGTCAGCTTTGCGCTGAAGCGCGGCGAGACGCTCGGGCTCGTCGGCGAATCCGGCTGCGGCAAGTCGGTCACCGCGTTGTCGCTGATGGGGCTGCTGCCGGATAGCGCGTCCGTCACCGGCAGCATCAAGCTGGATGGCGGCGAACTCGCTGGTTTGTCGGACGCGGAATATTGTCGGCTGCGCGGCAATCGCATCAGCATGATCTTCCAGGAGCCGATGACCGCGCTCAATCCGATGCACACGATCGGCAACCAGGTCGCCGAGCCGCTGCGGCGTCACAGGAAATTTTCGGCATCGCAGGCGCGGCGAGAGGCGATCGCCTTGCTCGACCGCGTCGGGTTGCCTGATCCGGCCAGGCGCGTCGACGCTTATCCGCACCAGTTTTCCGGCGGCCAGCGTCAGCGCGTCACGATCGCGATGGCGCTCGCCTGCGAGCCCGACCTTCTGATCGCGGACGAGCCGACCACGGCGCTCGACGTCACCATCCAGGGCCAGATCCTCGACCTCATCGCCGATCTCGTCGAGGAGCGCGGCATGTCGATGATCCTGATCTCGCACGATCTCGGCGTCATCGCCGAGAACGTGCAGCGCATGATGGTGATGTACGGCGGCACGATCATCGAGAGCGGACCGACCGACGAGGTGTTCCGCCGGATGGGCCATCCCTACACGCAGGGCCTGTTCCGCGCCCGACCGAAACTCGGCGCACGCAAGGGGACGCGGCTGACGACGATATCGGGCACGGTGCCGGAGCTCGCCGATCTGCCTTCCGGTTGCACCTTCGCCGATCGGTGTCCGCTCGTGATCGAGCAGTGCCGGGCTGCGCTTCCAGCAATGGTGGACGTCGGACCGGGCCATTTCGTGCGCTGCATCCGGACGGACGTGTCGATGGCCGAACGCGTCGGAGCGCTGACCGTATGAGCACGGCGCCTCTTCTCGACGTGAAGGATCTCGAGCAGCGCTACACGTTGCCGCGCGAAAGCGTGTTCCGCCCGCCCGGGCAGGTGCGCGCGCTCAACGGTGTCAGCGTGCGGGTCGACGCCGGCAAGAGCCTCGGCATCGTCGGCGAATCCGGCTCCGGGAAGTCGACATTCGCGCGGGTGGTGATGGCGCTGGAGCGGCCGACATCGGGGCAGGTCGCGCTGCTCGGCCGCGACCTCAACCGCATCTCCGCCGACGAGTTGCGCCGCGCCCGCCGCGATTTCCAGATGGTGTTCCAGGATCCCTACGGATCGCTCGACCCGCGCCAGACCATCGCGCGCATCGTCGCCGAACCGCTCACCGTGCTGGAGGGGATTGATCGCACGACGCTACGTGCCCGCGTCTCCGCAGTGCTACGGCAGGTGGGTCTGCGCGATGCCGACATGGAGAAATATCCACACGAGTTCTCCGGCGGCCAGCGCCAGCGCATCGCCATTGCGCGCGCGCTGATCACCCAGCCGAAGCTGATCGTCGCCGACGAGCCGGTCTCCGCGCTCGACGTTTCCGTGCAGGCGCAAGTCTTGAACCTGATGCAGGACCTCCAGGAGCAGTTCGGCCTCAGTTACGTCCTGATCAGCCACGACCTGGCCGTCGTCGACTATCTCTGCGACGAGGTCGCGGTGATGTATCTGGGCCGGATCGTCGAACAGGGCAGGCCTGAGGATTTGTTCGAGCGTTGCGCCCATCCCTATACGCGAGCGCTGCTGGAGGCCGTGCCGCGGGTGCGCGCCGGCGGAGGCCGGCGGCGGCGCGGAGCCCAGGCGATCGCCTCGCAATCGGCGGCCGCGACCGGCTGCCCCTATGTTTCGCGGTGCGCGCTAGCCGACCAGCATTGCCGCGAGGTTCTGCCTGAGCTACGCAAGGTGGGCGAGACGCATCTGGCCGCTTGCCACAAGGCGGAAGCCGTGATGGCGTTGCCGCAATTGCCCGTGGAAGGTTAGCGTCCGCGGCAGGATTGGCGTAGGCTTGAGACAAGACAAGGCCGGGGAGTTACGCATGTTCAGGAAACTATCGATCGTCGCATTCGCCGCCGCACTTGCCGCTGCTCCGTTGCCGGTGCTGGCTCAGAGCAAGAAGGACAGCGTCGTCATGGCGATGGCGCTGGAACCGCCGGGGCTCGATCCCACCAACGCCGCCGCCGCCGCGATCGCCGAGGTCACGCTCTACAACATCTATGAGACCCTGACCAAGATCAACGAGGACGGCACCACCTCGCCCCTGCTGGCGGAGAGCTGGACTGCAGCGCCCGATCTGAAGACCTATACGTTCAAGCTGCGCAAGGGCGTCAAGTTCCACAACGGCGAGCCGTTTGACTCCACAGCCGTGAAGTTCTCGTTCGAGCGCAACGCGGTCCCCACCAGCACCAACAAGGACAAGAGCCTGTTCCAGAGCTTCGAGAAGGTCGATGCGCCCGACGCCGACACGGTCGTGATCAGCCTGAAAAATTCCGAGCCGAACCTGCCGTTCCTGCTGGGGCAGGCGAGCGGCTCGATCGTCGAGCCGAAGAGCGCTGCCACCAATATCACGCAGCCGGTCGGGACCGGGCCCTATCAGCTGGGCGCCTGGGCCAAGGGCTCCTCGATGACCCTGACCAAATGGGCTGACTATCGCAACGCCGCCGCGATCAAGCTCGCGAAGGTGACGATCCGCTTCATCTCCGATCCGTCCGCACAGACGGCGGCGCTGCTGTCGGGCGACGTCGACGCGTTTCCCCGGGTGTCGGCCCAGCGCACCATCGCGCAGTTCAAGGCGGATCCGCGCTTCAACGTTATGGTCGGCGGCTCCAGGGCCAAGACCATCGTCGGTATCAACCATCGCAAAAAGCCGCTCGACGATGTTCGCGTGCGCCGTGCCATCCTCGCCGCGATCGATCGCAAGGCGATGATCGACGGTGCGGTCGACGGTTTCGGCACGCCGATCGGAAGCTTCTACGTGCCGGGCGCGCTCGGCTATGTCGACACGACAGGCATCAACCCCTACGATCCCGAGAAGGCCAAGAAGCTGCTGGCCGAAGCCGGCGTTACCACCCCGCTCGAGCTGTCGTTGAAGCTGCCGCCGCCGTCCTATGCGCGCCAGGGCGGCGAGGTCCTCGCGGCCCAGCTTGCCAAGGTCGGCATCATCGCCAAGATCGAGAACGTCGAATGGGCGCAATGGCTGTCGCAGGTGTTTGCCGGCAATGGTCCGCATAATTTCGACCTCACCATCGTCAGCCATGTCGAGCCGTTCGATCTCGTCAAGATCACCGAGCCGGACTACTATCTCGGCTACAACAACGACGCCTTCAATGCGCTCTACAAGCAGATCGTGTCGACGCCGGATGAAGCCGCCCGTGCCAAGCTTCTCGGCGACGCCCAGCGCATGCTGGCCACCGATGCAGTCTCGGGCTATTTGTACCAGCCGCAGCTGATCACCATCACCAACAAGAAGCTGAAGGGCGTCTGGAAGGACGTACCCCAATACGAGAACGATTTCTCGACATGGGCGTGGGAGTAGGGCGCGCATGTCGATTGCGCGATGTCGGTGACGATCTCTCCCAACGGAAGAGATCGTCACGAGACCGGTCCAAACAAAAAACCTGAAGAACAACCCCATGCACAGTAGCCGAGGGTAGTGATTTCAATGACTTGCGCGCGACGCGATTGATGAGTTGCGCGTCGCGCGATGCCGTTGACGCGTCGGGCAAAACACTGGCATGATGGCATCATCGAAGAAGGCCGCGCCCGCTTGGTTTGATTGGGCCGCTCGATGCTCCCCCGACTTTGAACGTTCGGAACCCTCATGCGTTAGCTCGGCGCAGGATGGCCGCAGGCCGTGCGATCCGGCGCGAGGGTATGCGGAGTTCGGTTCTTGCTCAAACTATACAGGTGGCCATCCGACGACTGGCAGAAGATCGGCGCGGAGATGCCCTCCGAGATCATCTGGGCTGATCTATTGGACGCAACCGCGGAGGAAAAGCAGTTCGTCGAACGATTGCTCGGGATACGCGTTCCGTCCGAGGATTCGCTCAGCGAGATCGAAGCGTCGAGCCGCCTGATCCTCGACAACGGCACGCTCTATCTCAGCTCGCCGGCGGTCCGGCTCAACGAGAACAACGAGGCCGAGATCACGCCGGTGGGATTCGTCATCGGACCGCACGTGCTGGTGACGGTGCGTTTCGCGCAGCTGCCGATCTTCGAGCACATCGGCAAGCGCATCGGTTCCGATGACAGCCTGGAGAACGGCATGTGCGTGTTCACCAGCCTGATCGAGGCCATGGTCGAGCGCGGCGCCGATGTCCTTGAGCATCTCGGCGCGAAGGTCGACAGGCTCTCGCGGGACGTCTTCAAGGGCGGGCTCGTTCGCAGCAAGCGGCCGGTCCGCTCCAGCCGGCGGATGCGCGAGGCGCTGGAAAACATCGGCGAGTTGGCGGATCGGCTCGCCAAGGCGCGCGATGTCCTGCTTGGCGTTGGCCGCATCGCTTCATTCGCCGGCGATGTCGGGGGTGAATGGATCACCGCCGCGTCGAAGAAGCGGCTCGAAGCCGTCTCCAAGGATGTCGCTTCGCTCGGCGATTACGAGACGCGATTGTCGGACAAGATCCAGCTTCTGCTCGATGCCGTGCTCGGCTTCATCAACATCCAGCAGAACGAGCTGTTCAAGATCTTGACGATCGTCTCGGTCGTCGGCGTGCCGCCCACGATTCTGGTCGGCATCTGGGGCATGAATTTCAAGCACATGCCGGAGCTGGACTGGACCTTCGGCTATCCGCTGGCGTGGCTCGCCATCATTGCCAGCGGCGTGCTGCCGCTGATCTGGTTCAAGCGGCGCGGCTGGTTCGAATGAAGCCGCGGCGCACCGTTCGAAATCGATGCGCCGCTTCTTCTGTCAGGCGACTTCGGCGGCGAATTTGCCGATCCAGTCGCGGGCAAGCGTCAAATCGGCCTGCGATAATTGATGGCCCGCCGGCAGGACCTTGTGACCGACCTGCGCGCCCGCTTCGGAAAGCAGTGATGCGAGCCGGGCCGAATTGCTCGCCGGCACGATCGGATCAGCCTGCCCGGACAACAGCAGGATCGGCTTGCCTGCGAGGTTGACCTTGGGCGGATCCGACAGCGGCACCATGGCGCGGAGCAGGATCGCACCAGCAAGCGCGTCCGGCTTCAGCAACAACAGCGCGGCTGCGATGTTGGCGCCGTTGGAGAAGCCGACCGCGACCGGCGCGGCGAGGCCATATCGCTGCCGCGCTTCCGCAACGAAGTCGCCGAGCTCAAGGGCGCGGCGGCGCACGTCGTCCTCGTCGAACACGCCCTCAGTGAGGCGGCGGAAGAAGCGCGGCATGCCGTGTTCGAGCACGCGGCCGCGCGGCGATAGCAGGGCCGAGCCGGGCGAGATCATCTTGCCGAGCCCGAGCAGGTCGTTCTCGTCGCCGCCGGTGCCGTGCAGCAGCAGGAGAGGAGGAGAGCCCGCGTCACGCGCGGGCTCGAAACGATGGATGAATGAACTCTCGGTCACGACACCCTCTCTTCCAGGTTCGGCAACACGCCCTCGATCTGCTTGCGCTGTGCTTCGAGGAAGCTCGGCAGCTTCAGGTCGTGTCCCAGCGTTGCCACGGGCTCGTCGACGGCGAAGCCTGGGATGTCGGTCGCGATCTCGAACAGCACGCCGCCGGGCTCGCGGAAGTAGATCGAGCGGAAGTAGTTGCGGTCGCGCTGTTCGGTCGGGTGCAGGCCGTGATTGCTCACGAGCCTTTGCGCCATCTTGCCCTGCTCGGCGTCATCGGCCGCGCGGAAGGCGATGTGATGCACGGAGCCGCCACCTTGGTGTCCGCGCAGGAAGCCCTTGGCTTCGTAGATGTCGACGACGCTGCCTTCGGCATCGCCCGGTGCCTTGAAGCGGATCACCGAGCCTTCGCGCGCCGTCTCCTTGAAGCCGAACACGTCGGTGAGGACGGCAGCCGTTTTTGCCGCGCTGTCGAGCAGCAAGGTCACGCCATGGAAGCCGCGGATCGCATGCTCGGCCGGCACCTCGCCATTGCTCCAGCCGGGCTCGCTCTCGGCGCCGGGGATACCGACGAGCGCGAGCGCCATGCCATCAGGGTCTGTGAACGGCAGCACGGACTCGCCAAAACGCTTCTCCAGCGCCTCATAAGCGATGCCCTTCTCGACGAAGCGTTGCGTCCAATAGCCGAGCGAGCTTTGCGGCACGCGGAAGGCGGTCTGGTGCGTCTCGCCGACGCCGCGGCGCCCGGCCGGCACGCCGGCCCAAGGAAAGAACGTCAGGATGGTGCCGGGGCGGCCGGTCTCGTCGCCATAATAGAAGTGATAGGTGCCGGGATCGTCGAAATTGACCGTCTTCTTGACGAAGCGCAGACCGAGATCACGGGTGTAAAAGCCGAAATTCCTGATGGGGTCGCCCGCGATCGCGGTCACATGGTGCAGTCCAGACATTGTCGGTCCTCCAAAGCTCGGGGAGCGGTCTTGCTCTGCAGGGAAATATCGTTCCGCTTTGGATTGGAGACAATCCATGCAAATATGACGGCTATGTCTACGATTTGGAAACAATCGCCGGCGCCAGCCCGTGGATAAGGTCGCCAGCCTGCGAGCCTTCGTAAAGGTGGTCGAAAGCGGCAGTTTTGCCGAGGCGGGCCGGCAGTTGCGGCTGTCACGCTCGGC
Source organism: Bradyrhizobium sp. CW1 (assembly GCF_023100665.1). Classification (NCBI taxonomy): domain Bacteria; kingdom Pseudomonadati; phylum Pseudomonadota; class Alphaproteobacteria; order Hyphomicrobiales; family Nitrobacteraceae; genus Bradyrhizobium; species Bradyrhizobium sp. CW1. The sequence goes on along the minus strand of NZ_CP064684.1, from coordinate 5,193,112 downwards.
GATCAGCAAATACATCGCCGACCTCGAAGAAAGCCTCGGCGTGCAGCTCCTGAACCGGACCACGCGCCATGCGAGCCCGACCGAGAACGGCCAGCGCTATTTCGAGCGCGCGGTCGTGATCCTGTCGGAGATCGAGGCGGCCGACCAGGCCGTGGCGCAAGCGCAATCGGCGCCGCGCGGCCTGTTGCGCGTCAACGCGCCGATGTCGTTCGGCACCCTGCGGCTCGGGCCGGTGCTTGCCGATTTCATGGCGCGATATCCGGAGCTGCAGCTCCAGCTCGTGCTCAGCGACGACCTGCTCGATCCCGTGCAGGACGGTTTTGACGTGACCTTGCGCATCGCGGAATTGGAATCGTCGAGTTTGATCGCGCGAAAGATCATCCCGGTGGCGCGCATGATCTGCGCTTCGCCCGATTATCTGGCGCGTCACGGCACCCCAAAACATCCGCAGGATCTGCGCGAACATGTCTCGCTGACCTACGGCTTCCTGCTCACTGGCAATCAGTGGAAGCTCACGGGAGCGGGCGGCGACCACTGGATCCAGCCGGCCTGGTCGCTCTGCGTCAACAATGCCGAGGTGCTGCGCGATGTCGCGATCAAGGGCAGGGGGCTCGCGCTGCTCCCGGAGTTCATCGCCGCCGACGCCTTGAGGACAGGCGAGCTGCGGACGGTGCTGGACAAGTATTCTGCGCCGCCGCTTGCGCTCTATGCGGTGTATCCGCCGACCCGACATCTGTCGGTGAAAGTGCGGCTGTTCATTGATTTCCTAGTCGAGCGCTTTGGCCGGGAGGGCGAGGCGTCAACCCGATCAAAATGACCCGCGCGGAAGGGCTGAGCCGAGATATGTCGGCTCCGCGCGGCTCGCTGCTCTATTTTTTGGTATCGAGGAATTGGCGTAACGCCTTCACGGTCACCGCCGGTTGCTCTTCCATCAGCCAATGACCGGCGTCCGGAATGACCAATTCGGTGACGTCAGTCGCGGCGTTTCGCATCACGACGGCCTCTGTCGCACCGAAGGATTTTTCGCCCCCGACAGCCAGCACGGGAATGGTCAACTTGGTCGCGATCGCCTTCTTGTTGTCCTCGGCGTCGGTTCGGATCGACCTGAACTGGGCGAACGCAGCACGCATGGCGCCCGGCCGCGCATAGAGCGCTGCGTAATGACGGCGTGTTGCGTCCGCGATCCTGGAAGGCGTCCCCGCGAAGTCATTCCAGAAGCGGTCGAGGTAGATGCGCTCGCGGCCCTTGACCAGCCGCTCCATGTCCGGGCCTCCGAGATCAAAATGCCAAAGCTGCGGGCTGCGAACCACCTCGTCCCATGGCGGCACCCCAGGCACCGGGGCATCCATCACGATCAGCTTCTCGGCCAGGTCGCGATAACGGGCCGCGTAGGCATAGGCCACCATGGTTCCGATGTCGTGGCCGACGACGACGGCCTTTTCGATGCCGAGCGCTGCGAGAACGGCCCGCATGTCGGCAGCCTGGGTCCATTTGTCGTAGCCATTGTCGGGCTTGCTCGAGAGGCCCATACCGCGAAGATCGGGCACGACAACGGTGTGGTCGCGCGCGATATCAGCGGCGAGCTTGACCCACATGTCGCCGGTATCACCAAAACCGTGGATCAGGATCACGACAGGCCCCTGACCGCCGACGCGAACATGAATCTGCGTGCCGTTGGCCGCGATGGTTTTGGTCTTGAAGCCGGACGGAAACTGTTCGACCTCGGCGCGCGCGGCAGGGGCGAGCAGCATGAGAAGAATGGCGAGACATCTTGCGCGCACCGGCGCCTCCGATCATCTTGTATTTCAGTCCAGTGACCGAACGCTGTTAGGCCGGCCGGAGCAGATCGTCCAGCGCGCTCATCGAGGCCTCTCGAAGCGCGGCGAGTTCGCGGGCGGCTCTCTCGCATTCGGGCCGGGACATCGTGACTGCCGCCAGCTCGACCTCACGGCAGAATTCGAAAAGGCGGACGAGGCCGAGCGCACTCGCGCCGCTGCCGAGCTGGTGCGCGCAGCGCGCGAGCTGCGCGGGATCGTCAGTCGCCGCAGCCTTGGCAATCTCCTCGACCAGCTTTTCGCTCGTCAGTTCCAGCAGGTCGTGGAGTTTTGCGATCTGCGCCGCGCCCAGCAGCTCCTTCTGGTCATCAAGGAAATGCCGGTCGATCAATGCGCCTGCGGCGAGTTGCGGCGCGGCCGGCTGGTTCTGGGCATCGTCCTCGATCGCCTCGCGCAGCGCATTGATCAGGATCGGCTTGCTGACGATCCTGGCAATGCCTGCCCCCGCGAGCCGCTCGCGGGCGCGGCCCGACATGTCCGCGGTTACCGCGATGATGCGCGGCATGGTCGGCAGACCGAGCTTGCGGATCCGCGATGCCGCCTCGACGCCGTCCATGTCGGGCATGTGCAGATCCATCAGGATGATGTCGAACGCCTGATCGCGGGGGAGCGCGACGGCCGACGCGCCGTTCGTGGCGATGGTGGCGCGGTGGCCGAGCCTCTTCAACATCGCTTCACCGACCTCGCAATTGACGGGGTCGTCGTCGACCAGCAGCACGCGAAGCTGCCGCGATGGCGGCTGAACCGCGCCTTGCGCGATGTCGGTGGTGGCGAGGCCAAGCGGTACCTCAAGCATGAAGGAGCTGCCCGTACCCGGCGTGCTCGCCACCGTCAGCTCGCCGCGCATCAGGCGGGTGAGGCGCCGCGCGATCGCCAGTCCAAGGCCGGTGCCGCCGAACCGCCGCGCGATACTGTCGTCAGCCTGGACGAAATCCTCGAAAATCCGCTCGTGCATGTCGGGCGCGATGCCGATGCCGGTATCGCGCACGGTGATGCGCAGCAGGACATGATCGTCATGTCTCTCGGCGGCCGCGCTCAAGCCGATGCCGCCGCGCGGGGTGAACTTGATCGCGTTGCCGATCAGATTGAGCAGGATGCGATTGAGCCGCACCGGATCGCCGTGCACGGAGGTATTGACCGTCGCATCGCAGGCGAGATCGAAAGTCAGGCCCTTGTCAGAGGCCTGCGGACGCATCAGATCGGCGGCCGTCTCGATGAGCTGGTCGAGGCGGAAATCGCGGGTCTCCAGAGTCTCGGCGCTGGCCTCCAGGCGCGCATATTCGAGGATGCCGTCGACCAGCGCGATCAGCGTTTCGCCCGACGCGGCCGCGGTCGTGAGGTGGCGCCGCTGCGCTTCGCCGAGACTGCCGTCGTCGAGCAGTTGCAGCACGCCCATGACGCCGTTCAGCGGCGTGCGCAGCTCGTGGCTGACGACCGCGAGAAAGCGCGATTTGGTCTCGTTGGCCGCGACCGCCGCGCTGCGCGCACGCTCGGCGGCATCGTGCTCGGCAAGGGTCTGGTCGCGGGTCTTTTCCAGTTCGGAGGTGCGCTCGATCACCTTGCGCTCGAGCGTCGCATAGGATTCGCGCAAGTGAGCGGCCATCCGGTTGAATTGATCGCCGAGCGCCTCCAGCTCGTCGCCGGTCTTGATCGCGAGCCGCAGGCTGAGGTCGCCGCTGCCGATCCGCCGCGCGCCCTGCGTCAGGATCTGGATCGGCACGGTCATGCGCCGGCTCAGAAAGAGAGAGACCAGCACCGCACATGCCAGCAGGATGACCAGGAGAAAAGTCGAGCGCCCGATCGACGCATAGATCGGCGCATAGGCCTCGGTGAGCGGCAGCTCGACGAACACCAGCCAGCCCAACGAGGGGACCGTCGCATAGGTCGACAGCACGCGTTGACCGGACAGATCCTCCTTGACCAGGCCGCCGGAGGGCGGCCCGATGCCATCGAGCGCGGCCCGGACGTCGGGATGGCCGGAGAGATCGCTGCGGCGCAGCGCCCGCCACAAATCGGGATGCGCGATCAGGATACCCATGCGATCGACCACATAGGCCTTCCCGGTGTTGCCGACCCTGATTCCGGCGACGAGGTCCCAGATGAAGCGAAGATTGACCTCGGCGACAATCACATCCGGCGCCAGGCCCGTTCCGCGCGTGGCGAGTGTCATGAACGGCTCGGTGTCGCCGAGGAAGTAGACCGGCCCGTAATATGCGCGGCTTTCGTTGGCGCCGCGGAAGGCCTGCGAGGCGGAGAGGTCGGTCTTGCTGCCGATCCTGTCCGCGACACGGCGCGACACGCGCACCTGCTCGCGGCCTTGGGCGTCGAGCTCGGCGATGTCCGCAATCGCAGGCGAGAGGCGCAGGAGGCGGATGGCGTTCAGGCGCTGGTCCTCGTTCGTGGACAGCTCCGGGGGCAGGCGCGAGAGCCATCTGATCTGGTTTTCGATCTGGCCAATGAACTGGCCGATCTGGACGGCGGCGCTTGCTGCCTGCTCGCGCTGGGTCGCCGCCAGGAGTTGCTTCTGCTCGCGATAGGAGAACCAGACGTCGAAGCCGGTGTTGATGGCGAGCGCGGCGAAAGCGAGCGCGACGATCGAGTAGAGGTATTTGCGGAACAGCCGGCCGGGAGGTGGCCGCAAATCTCCCTGGTCGATCGTCTCGTTCACTCGCGGATCTCGTCGGCGCGCGCCAGCAGCGTGAATGGTATCGTCAAATCCAGCGTGCGGGCGACCGTGCGGTTGATCAGGAGTTCGTATTTCCGTGGCGATTGCACCGGCAGATCGCCGGCCTTGGTGCCGCGCAGGATGAGATCGACATAGTCGGCCGAGCGCACTTCGAGCGTCGGCCCGTAGCTCATCAGCCCGCCCGCATCCATGAAATAATAGAACGGGTAAATCGCAGGGACGCGATATTTGGCCGCCGCCGCCACCGCCGCCTGCCGGTGGACCACCAGGAAGCTGTCGACCAGCGCAATCATTGCCGCCTTGGGGGGAGCGGAAAAGGGCCTGACGGCTTCGTCGATCTCCGTTGGCGCGCTGACGGGGGCGGGGATCACGGACACGCCGGCCAGTGCTGCCTCTTGCTCGATGGAATCGAGGAAGAAACGGCCGCCGCGAGGAGTGGTCGCCGGGTTGTACAGGATACCGACGCGCGCAAGATCCGGCACGGCCTCGCGGATGAGCTGAAGCCATTTGCCGCCCATCTCGGCGCTGCTGTTGGTGAAGCCGGTCACGTTGCCGCCGGGATGGGCGAGGCTTTCGACGAAGCCATTGCCGACGGGATCGTTGGCCGTCGCGAATACGATCGGAATGGTTTTGGTGGCTTCCAGGACTGCTGCGGTTTCTATCGTCGAGCCGGTCAGGATCACATCCGGCTTGAGCGCCAGCAATTCCTGAACCGCGGTCTTCAGTCTATCCGGCGCGCCGAAGGTCGAACGGAGCTCAAGGCGGAAATTGACGCCTTCGACCCAGCCTCGCTGCCTCAAGCCCACGATGAGGCCACCCAGGCGGGAGGTCGGGCTGTCGATCATGCTCCTTCTGGTCAGTTCGTCGTCGAGCGGCAATGCCGTCAGCGATCCCACGACCCGTACGCGATCAGATGTTGCGCCGAGCGCCAGCCACCCCGCGGCGGTCGTGCTGGCAAGGCGAATGAACCCGCGGCGATCGACCGCGAGAGCGGAAGGCCGTTCGGTCATGACATTCTTTGCATGGTGGCTAGCCCCAGGCGCATGCTTAGCGCGAACGGCCGGCATCCACAATTGACGAAAAAATGCGTTTGTGACTGCTCATTCGCAGCGTTTGGCAGTCCGATACCGTATTCCTACGTCGGCAGTCGCTCGCAACACAGAAGATGGATCTCCGGCGTGGCCTGATTAACGCTGCAGCGTGAATTCCTCTGCCCCCCGCCGCTGCTCCCACTTCGCCTGTTCCAGCTCGGGCCGGTCGCATTCGACTTCCGGATAGCCGATACAGAGATAGGCGATGAATTTCCAGGTGTCGGGCACGTCGAGAATGGCGTGGATGCGATCCGGATGGAGGATCGATACCCAGCCAAGCCCGATGCCCTCGGCGCGCGCGGCCAGCCACATCGCGGTGATCGCCGCAACCACGGAATATTCCGTCGTCTCCGGCATCGTCGCGCGGCCGAGGCCGTGACCGGTGTCGCTGGCCTTGTCCGCGAACACGGCGAGGTGGCCGGGGGCCTGTTCGAGACCCGACAGTTTCAGCGTGGCATAGCGTGCTGCGCGCTCACCGGCATAGGAATTCAGCGCGTCCGCGTTGCACGCTTTGAAGTCGTCGATCACGGCGCGACGCCGTGCGGCGTCATCGACGATGACGAAGCGCCAGGGCTGGCTGAGGCCGACCGAGGGCGAGAGACAGGCCGTCTCGATCAGGCGATCGATGGCGCCGTCCGGCAACGGATCGGCGCGAAAGCGGCGCACGTCGCGGCGCCACACGAACAGCTCGCGCAAGTGCTGGCGAAAGGTGTCGTCGAACTCGACCATCACGTCAGCCTCCGATCTGGACAGCTGCGGCAACCAGCAGGATCAGGATCTCGCCGGTCTGCTCGAACGCGCCAAGGATGTCGCCGGTCTGCCCGCCGATCTGGCGGATGGCAAGTCGCGCCAGCATCAGGCCGGAGAGGGCGAGCAGGATCAGGCTCACCAGCGCCTTGCCCGGCCCAAGCGCGAGCACGAGCGCGAGGATTCCAACAGCGAATGCGATCGCAACGCTTCGACTCGGCGGTGATCCGGCGCTCGCCGACAGGCCGTCAGGTCGCGCAGGCGCGACCTGCGACATGAAGGCCGGCAAGCCCGCGCGGGCCGCAGTGTGCGCAGCGCACAGTGCGAGCGCGACGGCCCACGGATTGGCGATCGTCGCGAGCGCGCTCCAGCGCAGGCCGAACGACAGGATCAGCGCGCAGACGCCATAGGTGCCGATCCGGCTGTCGCGCATGATCTCGAGCTTGCGCTCGCGGGTGCGGCCGCCGCCGAGCCCGTCGGCGGTATCGGCAAGGCCGTCCTCGTGCAGCGCGCCGGTGACGAGGGCGGTCGCGGCCAGCGCGAGCAGGGCGGCAAGGTTCGGCGACAGACCCAACAGGCTCGCGACCTTGTAGACCAAGGCGCCGGCAAGGCCGACCAGCAGTCCCGCGACTGGAAGAGCCCAGGTCGCGCGTGCGACGGCGCCGTCAGCTGCGGGCTTCGACAATGCGACGGGGAGGATTGTCACGAACGATGCCGCCATCCTGAGATCGGCGATGACGTCTCGCAAAAATTGGTCGCGCGGCATCATTTCAGTTTCATCGGCAGGCCGGCGACGACGAACTCGGCCTCGTCCGCAACGGCGGCGATGGCCTGGTTCATGAAGCCGGCGGCGTCGCGGAAGCTCCGCGCCAGCGCATTGTCGGGGACGATGCCGAGGCCGACTTCGTTGGTGACGAAGACGACGGGGCTCTTCTGGCCGCGCAGGAAGAGGGCGAGCTTCATGACTTCGTGATCCCAGTTGCGCTGCGCAAGCATCATGTTGGAGAGCCACAGGGTCAGGCAGTCCACCAGTCTAGGCCCGCCGCCATCGGTCTCGATCAGCGCCTGCAGAAGATCGAGCGGTACCTCCCGCTCGATCCAATCGGTTGAGCGGCGTCTGCGATGCTTTTCGATGCGTGCTTCCATTTCCGCGTCGAGCGCCTCGGCCGTAGCGATGTAGACGGGTCGGCCCGGAAAGCTGCGTGCGCGTTTTTCCGCATGGGCGCTCTTGCCCGATCGCGCTCCGCCCGTGATCAAGATGACGGCCATAAAAATCTCCTGTGGGTCTGACTAATCACCAAACGCGGCCAAAAACAAAGCCGAAATCCGCCAGCCGGGGGCTTGCGCTCCGGCCGTCGTTTGCGCAACAGGGGCGGGACAGGAGGCGGGTGTGGGTTTTGCGGGTGCGATGGCGGTGGCGATGGTGGTGGATGCCCTGTTGGGCTGGCCGTTGTGGTTGTTCGCGCGGATCGGCCATCCCGTCACCTGGCTGGGCGGGCTGATCTCTGCCATCGACACCTCGTGGAATCGACCGTCCGATCCGCCGGCATTTCGCCGCGCCGCGGGTCTTGCCGGAGCACTCGTCGTGATCGCGCTCGCTGTCGCGCTCGGCTGGGTGCTGCAGTCTCTGCTTCCCTTGGGATTGATCCAGCTCGTGCTGGTCGGGGTTCTGGCCTGGCCGCTGATCGCCTTGCGCTCGTTGCACGACCACGTTGCTGCCGTCGCAAATCCCATGCGGGCCGGTGATATCGCCGCCGCACGCGAGGCGGTCTCGCGCATCGTCGGCCGCGATCCCGCCGCGCTTGACGAGGCCGGGATCGCGCGCGCTGCGATCGAGAGCCTCGCCGAGAATGCGTCCGACGGCATCGTCGCACCGGTGTTCTGGGGCGCGCTGTTCGGTCTGCCCGGCATTTTGGGCTACAAGGCGATCAACACGCTGGACTCCATGATCGGCCATCGCTCTGAACGCCACGAAGCCTTCGGCTGGGCCGCGGCGCGCATCGACGATGTCGCCAATTTCATTCCGGCGCGGCTGACCGGACTTCTGTTCGTGCTGCTGGCGCCACGGCGATCAGAGGCGCTGTCGTGCATGACGCGGGATGCACGCCGTCACCGTTCGCCCAATGCCGGCTGGCCGGAAGCGGCCATGGCGGGCGCGCTTAGTGTGCGGCTCAGCGGTCCGCGGATCTATCACGGCAGCATCACGAACGAGCCATGGCTGAATGAAGCTGCGCGCGATCCGCTTGCCGCCGACATCGATCGAGGCTTGACGGTTTACCGCCGCACCATGCTGCTGCTCGCCGGCATCCTTGCGATCCTGGCCTTCGCGTGAAAGAACAGCGCATGCGCGAGCACGGTGGAAATCTCGATCAGGCCCAGCAGCGCTTCGGCGGTCGCGCGGAGGACTGGATCGATCTGTCGACCGGTATCAACCGCCTGCCTTATCCCGTGGGCGAGGTGAGTTCGCGCGCGTGGAGCGCGTTGCCGTCGCGCGCCGAGATCGAGGCGCTGCATCAGGCGGCGCGGCACGCTTACCGCACGAGCGCGGCGGTTGTCGCGCTTGGCGGCGCACAGGCGGCGATTCAACTGCTGCCGCAACTTGCGCCGCCCGGCCGCGCGCGCATCCTCGCGCCGACCTACAACGAATATGCGGGTGTGCTCTCGGCCGCGGGCTGGGAGGTGGAAGAGGTCAGCGCGCTCGACGCGCTCGCGGGCGCCGACCTCGCCATTGTCGTCAATCCCAACAATCCCGACGGCCGATGTCATACGCCAAAGGATTTGCTGGCGCTGCTGCCGCGCGTCGGCCGTCTCGTCGTCGACGAGAGTTTTGCCGATGTGGCCCCGCAGCTATCGCTTGCATCCGAGGATCGGCCGGGGCTGCTGATCCTGCGCTCCTTCGGAAAGTTTTACGGCCTTGCCGGCCTGCGGCTCGGTTTCGCGCTCGGCAATTCGTCCGATATCGCTAGGCTTGCGGCGATGTCGGGACCTTGGCCCGTCTCGGGAGCGGCAATCGCGATCGGTTGCCGCGCTTTGGGTGACGATGCCTGGGCCGAGGCCACCTCCGCGCGGCTCGCGCGAGACTGCGGTCGCCTCGATCGCATTGTTCAGTCGCAAGGCTGGACGCTCGTTGGCGGGACGCAGCTGTTTCGTCTCTACGAGACGCCCGACGCCCTTGCCGCGCAGGAGAAGCTGGCGCGTCGCCATATCTGGTCGCGCGTATTCGCGCGGGAGCCGACATGGCTGCGCCTCGGGCTTCCGGGCGGCGAACCCGAATGGTCGCGCCTGGCCGAGGCTCTAGCGCGCTAGCGCGAGCAGGCCGCCGACGTCGAGATGTCGCTCGATGTGATCGGCGAGCGCGTCGAGCGCACTCTCGACCCTGGCGTGATAGGGCTCGTCGCCGGCGGGAATGTCGAGCTTCGCCAAAAAGGCCTTGCGGAAATCATCCGACGTGAACAGGCCGTGCAGATAGCTGCCCTGCACGCGTCCGTCGCGCGAGATCGCGCCTTCCGGTTCGCCATTCAGCCTTGCGAATGGCCGCGCGCGATCCGGCCCATCAGTGCGGCCGATGTGGATTTCATAAGCCTCGATCGGCTGATTGGTGGCGGCATGCAGCGCCGCGACGCGTGTCAACGTCTTCTCCGAGCTCATCACCGTTTCCACATCCAGAAGTCCGAGACCCGGTGTGTCGCCGGCGGGGCCCTCGATCCCCTCGGGATCAGCGACGCTGCGTCCGAGCATCTGATAGCCGCCGCAGAGGCCGAGCACATGGCCGCCTCTGCGGTAATGCGCCAGGAGATCGATGTCCCAGCCCTGCGCGCGCAGAAAGGCGAGGTCGCCGCGGGTGGATTTCGAGCCGGGAATGATGACGAGGCGCACGTCGCCGGGAATGGCCTCGCCCGGCCGCACCATCACGAGATCGACGCCAGGCTCGAGCTTGAGCGGATCGAGATCGTCGAAATTGGCGATTCGCGACAGCGCGAGACAGGCGATCTTGCATTGGCCCGGTTTGCGCGCATCGCTCAGGCCCAGCGCATCCTCGGCCGGCAGCTCGCCGGCGCGCGCGAACCAGGGCAGCACGCCGAGGCCGCGCCAGGCGGTCTTTTCTTCGATCAGTCTGTAGCCGTCGTCGAACAATGTGGGATCGCCGCGGAACTTGTTGATGACAAATCCCTGGATCATCGCGGCATCGTCCGGGTCGATCACCGTCTTGATGCCGACGAGTTGCGCGATGACCCCGCCGCGGTCGATGTCGCCAACCAGCACGACCGGCACATCGGCCTTGCGCGCAAAACCCATATTGGCGATGTCGGCCTTGCGCAGGTTCACTTCGGCCGGACTGCCGGCACCCTCCACCAGAACGAGATCGGCGCGCGCCTTCAGCCGCTCGAAGCTCTCCAGCACGGCGCCCATCAATGACGGTTTCATCGCCGCATATTCACGCGCGCGCGCGGTCGCGATGCGTTTTCCTTGCACGATCACCTGCGCGCCGACATCGGTCTCGGGCTTGAGCAGCACCGGGTTCATGTCGGTGTGCGGCTCGACGCCGGCGGCGAGCGCCTGGAGTGCCTGGGCGCGGCCGATCTCGCCGCCGTCAACGGTGACGGCTGCATTGTTCGACATGTTCTGCGGCTTGAACGGGACCACGCGCAGGCCGCGTCGCACAAAGGCGCGTGCGAGGCCGGCAACGATGAGCGACTTGCCCACGTCCGAGCCGGCTCCCTGGATCATCAATGCGCGCGCCATCGCGAGTTTCTTAGAACTCGACGCCGGCTTGCGCCTTGATGCCCGAGCGGAAGGGATGCTTGACCAGCGTCATCTCGGTGACGAGATCGGCGATCTCGATCAGCTCGTCCTTGGCGTTGCGGCCGGTGAGCACGACATGCGTCATCGGCGGCTTCTGCGTCGTGAGGAATTCGACGACCTCCGCGATGTCAAGATAGTCGTAGCGCAGCGCGATGTTGATCTCGTCGAGCACGACCATGCGGAGATTCTGGTCGAGGATCAGCTCCTTGGCCTTCTCCCAGCCGGCGCGCGCGGCGGCGATGTCGCGGGCGCGGTCCTGCGTCTCCCAGGTAAAACCCTCGCCCATGGCGTGGAATTGGCAGAGGTCGCCGAAATGGCCGGTCAGCATGCGGCGCTCGCCGGTGTCCCAGGCGCCCTTGATGAACTGCACGACCGCGCAGGGGAAGCCATGGGCGACGCAGCGGACGATCATGCCGAAGGCCGAAGAGGACTTGCCCTTGCCGGCCCCGGTGTGGATGATGATCAGGCCCTTTTCGCCGCTCTTGGTCGCCATGATCTTGTCGCGGGCGACCTTCTTCTTCGCCATTTTTGAGGCGTGGCGGGCGTCGGTTTCGTCGGCCGTCTGGGTATCCGGTTCTGACGTCATCGGACGGGGTCCTTCGGCTTGACAAGAGGCGGTCGGGGGCAAATGGTGGCCCGGCGTTGGTTCCTGTCCTACGACAGGCGAAGAGGGAATGCGATAGGGTCCGAATCGGCAAGATTTGGTTCCAAAATGCAGCCGCCCCCGCGACCGTGACCGGAGAGATGCCCGAAGCCACTGATCCCCTGGGGATCGGGAAGGCGGGGATCGAAGGGGAAACCCTGCTCCGCAAGCCGGGAGACCTGCCAACGCGGACGATTTTGGACCGGCGGACGGGGTGTTCCGCGACGGGGAAACGGGCCTTCGCAAGAACGGTTCGTGGGCCTCATCGCTTCCCGCTGTTTATTCTGGAAGAAGCGATGACCGTCACACTTCATGTCTGCATTACCTGCCGCGCCGGCGAGACACTTGGCGAAGGCGAGACGACGCCCGGCAAGCGCCTGCATGGCGCGATCCTCGAGGCCGGCGTGCCCGACGGCGTCAGCGTGGTTCCCGTCGAATGCCTGTCTGCATGCAACCAGGGTTGCTCCGTCGCGCTCAGCGCGCCCGGCCGCTGGTCCTATGTCTATGGCCGTCTGTCGGATGCGAATGCGAGCGATGTGGTCGCGGGCGCCGCGGCCTATGCGGCCGCGCCCGACGGCCTCGTGCCCTGGCGCAGCCGCCCGGAGATATTCCGCAAGCAATCGCTTGCCCGCATTCCCCCCATTTCCCCCTTGGCCGTCGTGCCGGAGGCCGCCGAATGAATTCGCTCGCAAAAGTCCCGGTCACGGTCGTCACGGGCTTTCTCGGCTCCGGCAAGACCACGCTGATCCAGCATCTGCTTGCCAATGCCAATGGCAAGAAGCTCGCGGTGCTCGTCAACGAGTTCGGCAGCGAGGGCGTCGATGGCGAGATTCTGAAATCCTGCGCCGATGCGAATTGCCCGGAAGAGAACATCATCGAGCTCGCCAATGGCTGCATCTGCTGCACCGTCGCCGACGATTTTATTCCGACCATGGAGAAGCTGCTGTCGCGGGCCGTCAAGCCCGATCACATCCTGATCGAGACCTCGGGCCTGGCGCTGCCCAAGCCGTTGCTCAAGGCGTTCGATTGGCCGGAGATCCGTTCGCGCATCACGGTCGACGGCGTGATCGCGCTGGCCGACGCCGAAGCTGTCGCCGCCGGCCGTTTTGCGCCCGACCCTGACGCCGTCGAAGCGCAGCGCGCGGCGGACGGCAATCTCGACCATGAGACGCCGCTGTCCGAAGTGTTCGAAGACCAGATCGCCTGCGCCGACATCGTGCTGCTGACCAAGGCCGATCTTGCGGGCGCGGCAGGCCTCGAAGCAGCCAAGGCGGCGATCACCGCCGAGATGTCGCGCCGCGTGCCGATGCTGGCGATCACCGACGGCGCGATCGACGCGCGCCTCATCCTCGGCCTCGGTGCTGCCGCCGAGAACGATCTCGCCGCGCGTCCCTCGCATCACGACGGCGAAGAGGATCACGAGCACGACGATTTTGCGTCCGTCGTGATCGATCTTCCTGAGGTCACCGATATCGAAGCGCTGGTTGCATCCGTTCAGCGTCTGGCGCGCGAGCAGAATGTGCTGCGCGTCAAGGGTTACATCGCGGTGCAAGGCAAGCCGATGCGCCTCTTGCTGCAAGCGGTGGGCGAGCGCGTGCGCCACCAGTTCGACAAGCCCTGGGGCGCGGGCGCGAGGCAGTCAAAGCTGGTCGTGATCGGCGAGCACGGCGATATCGACGAGGCCGCGATCAAGGCGGGACTCGGTCTTTCAGGATCCGGTATCTGATGCACGTCGTCTTCCGCGAGAGCCGCGGTCTCGAGGAGACCGCGATACCAAGGGACATTGGCCAGGACCCGGCCGATCTCGTGGTGCTCTCGTATTCGGATTCCGATCTTGCCGCGTTCGCGGCCGGCTGGCGCCGTGGCCGCGACAGCCTGCCGTCGCTGCGGCTCGTCAATCTCGCAGAACTTCGTCATCCGCTCTCGGTCGACACCTATGTCGAACGCACGCTTGCGCACGCGCGCGGCATTCTCGTGCGTTTGATCGGCGGGGAATCCTATTGGCCGTATGGGCTCGCGGCCCTGCAGCAGCTGGCGAAGGAGCGCGGCATCGTGCTGGCCGTGCTGCCGGCCGACGGCCGCGACGATACGCGGCTGGACGCGTATTCGACCCTGCCGGTCTCGACGTTGCGGCGGCTCAAGGTGCTCTGCGACACCGGCGGCCCCGTCGCGGCGCAAGCCGCGATCGCGCAGCTTGCGCTGGCCTCCGGACTCTATGCGGGGCCAGTTATCGGCGAGATGACAGTGCCCGAGATGGGCTTTTACGACCCCGCGCGCGGCGTCGTCGCCGCGCCGACGTCGGGTGAGGGCAGGCCGCGCGCGCTCGTGACCTTCTATCGCTCCTATCTCACCGCTGCCGACACCGGCCCGGTCGATGCCCTGATCGCCGCATTGCGCGAGAAGGGATTCGACGTGTTTGGTGTGTTCGTCACCTCGCTGAAAGCCGCGGGGGTCGCGGATTGGTTGCGGGTGCATCTTGCGCAAAATCCTCCGGCCGCGATCGTCAATGCGACGGCGTTCTCGGCGATGGGCGACGACGGCACGACGCCGTTCGATGCCGCATCCTGCCCCGTGTTCCAGGTCGCGCTCTCCACGGCCCGCCGCGAGGACTGGGCGAGCTCGCTCCGCGGCCTGTCGCCCGGCGACCTCGCGATGCATGTGGTGCTGCCCGAGGTCGACGGCCGCCTGTTCGCGGGCGTGGTGAGCTTCAAGTCTGCCGCGATGCGCGATCCCGATTTGCAATTTTCGCATCTGGCACACAAGCCCGACGAGGAGCGCGTGAAGGCCGTGGCCGCGCGCGTTGCGGCCTGGCGGCGTCTTGCGGAGACGCCGGCCGCTGACAAGCGGATGGCACTCGTGCTCTCCAACTATCCGGGCCGTCCGCATCAGATCGCGCACGCGGTGGGTCTCGATGCGCTGGCGTCGGTCGAGGCCCTGGTGTCCGATCTCGCGGAGGCCGGCTTCGATCTCGATCCGGTCCATGCGCTCGGTGAGACGCTGCTCAAGCAGACCTTGAGCTGGAGCGTCGCCGATTACCGTGCTGCACTGTCGCGCCTTCCGCAAGTGTTGCAGGATGATCTCGCGCAAGCCTGGGGCGCGCTGGAGACCGATCCGGGTTGTCGCGACGGCGCGTTCCATTTCGCTGCGATTCAATGCGGCCGGTCGATCATCGCGGTTCAGCCGGAGCGTGGCGATGCGACCGCGCGCGATGCCGACTATCACGATCTCGCCCGCACGCCGCGCCATGCCTATGTCGCGTTCTATCTCTGGCTCCGCGAGCAGGGCTGTGATGCCGTCGTGCACATGGGCGCGCACGGCACGCTGGAATGGCTGCCCGGAAAATCCGTGGCGCTGTCGCAGGCGTGCTGGCCGGAAGCCCTGGTCGGCGATTTGCCCGTCATCTATCCCTTCATCGTCAACGATCCCGGCGAGGCCGCGCAGGCCAAGCGGCGCCTGGGTGCCGTCACGATCGGCCATCTGCCGCCGCAACTCGCCGCATCAGCGGTGCCGGACGGGCTGCGCAGGCTCGAACAGCTCCTCGACGAGTACTCGACGGCCGATGGCCTCGATCCCGCCCGCCGCCAGCGTCTGATCGCCGCGATCCGCGATGAGGCACGCGCGGCCGGCCTCGAAGACGATCTTGGCCTCGATGCAGCGGCCGCGCCGGCCGAAGCGATCCCGCGGATCGACCGTTTCGTTTGCGATCTCAAGGAAAGCCAGTTCGGCGACGGCCTGCACGTGTTCGGCCGCGGCGCCTGCGGCGACGCGGAACGCGACGCTTTGCGGGCCGCGCTTGCGGGCCGGCGCGTCGCGCCGGGGCCGTCAGGCTCACCCTATCGCGGCCGTCAGGACGTGCTGCCGACGGGTCGCAATCTCTTTGCCGTCGATCCACGCGCGGTGCCGACGCCGTCGGCGCACGTGCAAGGCATCAAGCTCGCCGAAGAACTGCTACGTCGTCATTTGCAGGATCATGGCGACTGGCCAAAGGGCCTTGTCGTCGATCTCTGGGGCTCGGCGACGATGCGCACCGCGGGCGAAGAGTTTGCCATGGCGCTGCATCTGGCTGGCCTCGCACCGCGCTGGGATCATGCTTCCGGCCGTGTGACCGGCTACGACATCATCGCGCCTGCGGAGCTTGGCCGGCCCCGCATCGACGTCACGCTGCGCGTCTCGGGCCTGTTCCGCGACGTCTTCTCAGGCCTTGCGCAATTGTTCGAGGCGGCAGCCGCGGCGCTGTCGGTCCGCGAGGACGAGGGCGACGAAAATCCATATCGCCATCGCACATCGCGCGTGTTCGCGCCGCGTCCCGGACAATACGGCGTGGGTCTCTCGGCAATCCCGGACGCCTTCACGCCCGAGACGCGCGAAGCCGCCGGCGAAGCGTGGCTCTCGGCATCGTCATGGGCGTTCTCGGCCGATGGCGAAATCAAGCTCGATCGTGCCGGTATCGAGAAGCGGATCGTATCGGCCGATGCTTTTGTTCACATGCAGGATTTGCCGGAAACCGATCTTCTGCTCGCGGCCGACTATGCCGCGCATGAGGCCGGCATTGCGGCTGCCGCGGCCCATCTCGGCGCGGCGGGACCATCGCTCTATCATCTCGATGCGACGCGCCCCGAGCAGCCGCATGCGCGTACGCTGACCGAGGAAATCTCCCGTGTCGTCCGCGCGCGCGCGGCCAACCCGGCCTGGATCGCGGGCATGATGCGCCACGGTTTTCGCGGGGCGGCCGAGATCACCGCGACGCTCGAGCACATGGCCGCCTTCGCGCATCTGGCCGGCGCCGTGCCGCCGCATCTGTTCGACCTCTACTACGATGCGACGCTCGGCCATGACGACGTCCACGCCTTCATGGCCCGCGAAAATCCGGCGGCACTCGCCGCGATGGAAACGTGTTTCACGCGCCTGCATGAAGCCTCGCTCTGGCGAACGCGCCGCAACTCGATTGCGGCTGCGCTGCGGGAGGCCTCATGAGTGCTTCCGTGGTCAAGGGCTGGTGTCCCGGCGCGCTGCGCCCGATGCAATCGGGCGACGGGCTGGTGGCCCGCGTGCGTCCGTTCGGCGGACGGCTCGACGCGGCGCAGATCTCCGGACTGGCTCATCTCGCCGAACGCCATGGCAATGGCCTGATCGACGTGACCAGCCGGGCCAATCTCCAGATCAGGGGCGTCAACGAGACCAGCCACAGGCTGCTGCTCGATGGCCTTTCCCAACTGGCGCTGCTCGACCCGGATGCGGAGACCGAATCCCGTCGCAACATTCTTGTGACGCCGTTCTGGCGTAGCGGGGACGAGACCCAATCGCTCGCCGCCGAGCTCGAGGAGGCGCTCGCCGACAGCCAGCTCGAACTTCCAACCAAGTTCGGCTTCGCCATCGACGACGGCACCTCACGCGTGCTTGCGGGCGATTCCGCCGACGTGCGGATCGAGCGCGATGGTTCCGGCGGACTGCTGGTACGGGCTGATGGCGACAAACTCGGCCGCTCGGTCCCACGTGGCGAGGCCGTGACCACCGCGCTCGCATTCGCCGGCTGGTTCGTGACCTCCGGCGGCGCGAGAGGCGGGCGAGGGCGGATGGCGGCGCATCTTGCAGCCGGTGCAATCTTGCCGGCGGCATTGCGCGGCGAGGCCGAGCCGGCGCCGATCATGGCCGCGGCGCGTCCCGGCCTCTATGCGCAAGGTGCGATGGTCGGGGTCGCCTTCGGACAGATGGCGCATGCAACGCTCAACCAGTTCGCCGGTTGCGGACATGCGCTGCGCATGACGCCGTGGCGGATGGTTTTGAGCGAAGCCAAGCGCGTGATGCCGAACGCGACCGGCCTGATCACCGAGGCCTACGACCCTGCGCTGCGCGTCATCGCCTGTAGCGGTGCGCCACGCTGTCGCGAGGCGCATGCCGATACCCGTGGCCTTGCCGCGGCCCTGGCGCCGAACATCGGCGCGGCCGCACGGCTACACGTCTCCGGCTGTGCCAAGGGCTGCGCCCATTCTGGTCCCGCCGCCATCACTCTGGTCGCGACCGGCGCAGGCTTCGATCTCGTGCGCGCCGGGTCGACGCGCGATGAGCCCATCCTGCGCGGGCTGAATCGCGACGACATCGTCAAAGATCCCTCCATCCTGATGGGAGGGCACTGATGCCGCACACGTACGAGACCGACGGCGCTGCGATCTACCGGCAGTCCTTTGCCACCATCCGGGCCGAAGCCGATCTTGCGCGCTTCACGCCGGACGAGGAGCAGGTGGTGGTGCGGATGATCCATGCCGCCGGCATGGTGGGCCTCGAAGCGCATATCCGCTTCACATCAGGCATGGCGGTCGCCGCACGCGCGGCCTTGCAGAAGGGCGCACCGATCCTGTGCGACGCGCGCATGGTCTCTGAAGGAATTACGCGGGCGCGGCTTCCCGCCGCCAACGCCGTCATCTGCACGCTGGGCGACGAGACCGTTCCCGCGCTCGCGCAGTCCATGCGCAACACCCGTTCGGCCGCGGCCCTGGAGCTGTGGCGGCCGCATCTCGACGGCGCGATCGTGGCGATCGGCAATGCGCCGACCGCGCTGTTCCATCTCCTCAACATGCTGGAGGACCGGGACTGCCCACGGCCCGCGGCAATCATCGGCTGTCCGGTCGGCTTCGTCGGCGCGGCCGAATCCAAGGCTGCGCTGATGGCCGTTTCCCCGGTGCCGGCGCTGACGGTCGAGGGCCGCCTTGGCGGTTCCGCGATCACGGTCGCCGCCGTGAACGCGCTGGCGAGCCGGAGCGAATAGCGATGGGACGCATCATCTGCTGCGGTCTCGGCCCCGGTGACCCTGATATGATGAGCGTGCGCGCCGATCGCACGGTGCGCGGCGCGAGGCATGTCGCCTATTTCCGCAAAAAGGGCCGGCCCGGCCAGGCGCGCCGCATCGTCGAGGGCATGCTGGCTGCCGACGTCACCGAATATCCGATGGAATATCCTGTTACGACCGAGATCGCCTTCGACACGCCTGAATATGTCCAGTTGCTTGCCGGCTTCTACGACGAATGGGCGGAGCGACTGGCGCGGCTGGCGCGCGCGGTCGACGTCGTCGTGCTCTGCGAGGGCGATCCTTACTTCTACGGCTCCTTCATGCATCTGCACATGCGCCTGCAGGGCCGCGTCGAGATCGAGGTGATCGCCGGCATTCCCGGCATGGTCGGCTGCTGGAATGGCGTGGGACAGCCGATTGCGCTCGGCGACGACGTGACGACGGTGCTCATGGGCACGCTCGCCGAGGACGAGCTCGAACGCCGCATGCGCGATTCCGATGCGCTCGTGATCATGAAGACTGGGCGCAATCTCGCGAAAGTGCGCCGCGCGCTCGCTGCCGCCGGACGGCTGGACGATGCGTGGCTGGTCGAGCGCGGCACCATGCCGGGCGAGCGCGTGGTGCGGCTTGCGGAGATCGACGCCGCCGACTGCCCCTATTTTGCGATCGTGCTCGTGCACGGCAAGGGCCGGCATCCGGACGCCGCCGAATGACGGGCACGCTGACCATCGCTGGCCTCGGCCCGGGCAGCGCTGCGCTGGTGACGCCCGAGGTCTCCGCCGCGCTTGCCGCCGCGACCGACATTCTGGGCTACGCGCCCTATGTCGCGCGCGTGCCAGCGCGGGCAGGGCTCACTTTGCATCCTTCCGACAATCGCGAAGAGCTGCAGCGCGCGAGCGAGGCGCTGCGGCTCGCCGCCGAAGGCGGCCAAGTCGTCATCGTGTCCTCCGGCGACCCCGGCGTCTTCGCGATGGCGTCCGCCGTGTTCGAGGCGCTCGAACAGGCGCCGCAATGGCAGGAGCTGCCGATCCGCGTGCTGCCCGGCGTCACTGCGATGCTGGCGGCTGCCGCGCGCGCCGGCGCACCGCTCGGCCATGATTTCTGCGCGATCAATCTCTCCGATAATCTCAAGCCGTGGGCGGTGATCGAGAAGCGCCTGCGGCTCGCCGCGGAAGCCGATTTTGCCATCGCGATGTACAATCCGCGCTCGGCGAGCCGGCCGGAAGGATTTGGCCGTGCGCTCGCGGTGCTGAACGAGGCCGGCTGTGGCGACCGTCTTGTGATTTTCGCGCGCGCGATCAGCGCCGCCGACGAAAAGATCGAGACCGTCAGGCTGAACGAAGCCCGGCCCGAGATGGCCGACATGCGCACGCTGGTGATCGTCGGCAACTCGCAGACACGCCGCGTCGGCCGCTGGGTCTATGCGCCGAGGCAGGCCCGATGACCGAGCCACTGCATGATCTCGGCCACGCTCTCGACCCGCAAGCGTTCCGGCAGTTGCGGCCGCGAGATCATGATCACGGGCAGGCCGAGCCTGCGGGCGGCGTCGATCTTGGCGCGCGCGCCGTCGCCGCCGGAATTGCGGGCGACGATCCGGGTGATGCCTCGCGCGCGCAGCATCTCCAGTTCGCCCTCAAGCGTAAACGGCCCACGCGACACGATGACGTCCGCGGCGAAGGGCAGCGGCGCATCGGGCGGATCGACGAATCTCAGCGTGTAGGCGTGCTGCGGCTTGGTCGCGAACGGCGCGATGTGCTGGCGGCCGATGGCGAGGAACACATTTGCCGGCACTTCAGGCAGTGCGGTGACCGCGGCGTCGACATCAGGTATTTCGATCCAGTTGTCGCCGGGCGCTTTGGTCCACGGCGCTCGCTCGAGAGCGATCAGCGGCGTGCCGGTTTCCGCACATGCCGCGACCGCATTGCGGCTCATCTCGGCGGCAAAGGGATGCGTCGCGTCGATTACATGCGTGATGTGTTCCCGACCAATGTAATCGACAAGTCCGCTTGCGCCGCCAAAACCGCCGATCCGCGTCGGCAACGGCTGACCGGCGGGCGCGCGGGTGCGGCCGCCATAGGAATACACGGCATCGACGCCGGCGCGCGCGATCTCCGCCGCGAGCAGGCTCGCGTCGGCCGTTCCGCCCAGAATGAGGGCGCGCGTCATGGCTGATCCCTGGCTGACCATCATCGGTATCGGCGAAGATGGCCTTGCCGGGCTGTCCGAGGCAAGCCGAAAGGCGCTCGATGATGCCGAAACTGTCTTTGGCGGTGAACGGCATCTTGCACTCGCCGGCATAACCGGGCGCGGCCGTCCATGGCCGGTGCCGTTCGATGCAGAAATCGTGTTGAGCTGCCGTGGTCGCCCGACGGCGGTGCTCGCCTCCGGCGATCCGTTCTGGCACGGGGCCGGCGCGAGCCTCGCCGAGAAGCTCCATGGCGACGAATGGATCGCGTATGCGGCTCCCTCGACATTCTCGCTCGTTGCTGCGCGGCTTGGCTGGCGTCTGGAATCCGTTGCCTGTCTCGGTCTCCACGCCGCGCCATTCGAGCGTCTCGTGCCACACCTGGCGCGAGGGGCACGCATCATTTGTCTCGTGCGCGACGCAAAGGCGGCAGGCGATCTCGCGAAATGGCTGACGGCGCGCGGATGGGGTGCCTCGGCATTCTGGACACTCGCTGCGCTTGGCGGGCCGCGCGAAAGGATCAACGCGCATCGCGCCGACAGCTTCGCAGGCGATCTTGCCGGAAATCTGGTCGCGGTAGCCGTTGAGGCGGCGGGCGCGCAGGGCATCCCCCACAGCTCGGGACTATCGGACGAACTCTTCGTCCATGACGGCCAGATCACCAAGCGTCCGGTCCGTGCGCTCGCGCTTTCGGCGCTGGCGCCGCGTCCCGGTGAACGGCTATGGGACATCGGTGCGGGCTCGGGCTCGATCTCGGTCGAGTGGACGCTGTGCGGGGGCACCGCGATCGCCGTCGAGGCGCGCGAGGATCGCGCAGCGAACATTCGCAGCAATGCGACGGCGTTCGGGTTGGCACATCGGATCACAGTCATCGCGGGAAAAGCGCCTGAAACCCTTGCTACGCTGGACGGGCCTGACGCCGTGTTCATCGGCGGCGGTCTCGACATCGCGATGTTCGACGCCATCTGGCCGCGGCTCTCGCCCGGTACGCGGCTGGTCGCGCATTCAGTAACGTTGGAGACGGAAGCGTTGCTCGGTGAGCTGCACCAGCGCCAGGGCGGCGAATTGATGCGGGTCGAGATTGCGCATGCCGCTTCGCTCGGCCGCTACCGGTCCTGGGAGGCCGTGCGGCCCGTGGTGCAATGGAGCGCGGTCCGATGAAGGTCGCCGGGCTCGGATTCAAGCGGGACGTCACGCTGGCCTCGCTGCGTGAGGCGCTTCTGGCGGCCGGTGGTCCCGAAGGCCTCGCAGCAGTGGCGACGGTCAGCGATAAGGCCGACGAGGAGGTGTTGAAGCAGCTCGCGCGCGAATGCGGCTTGCCGATCAAGGCGGTTGCCGCCGAAATGCTTGTTGGCATCGACACGCCGACGCAGTCAAAGCTCGTCGTGGAAAAGTTCGGGACGGGATCGGTTGCCGAGGCGGCGGCGCTCGCAGCGGCCGGACCTCGCGCGCGATTGATTGCGACGCGGGTGGTCTCGCAGGATCGCACCGCGACCGCGGCGATCGCGGAAGGAGACGGCGCATGACGGTGCATTTCATCGGGGCAGGGCCAGGCGCTCCTGACTTGCTGACGTTGCGCGGCCGCGATCTCATCGCCGCCTGTCCGGTCTGCCTCTATGCTGGCTCACTTGTGCCCGAGGGCGTCTTGGCGCATTGCCCGCCCGGGGCGCGGATCGTCAACACCGCGCCGCTGTCGCTCGATGAGATCGTCGCGGAGATCGCCGCCGCCCATGCCGATGGCAAGGACGTTGCGCGGCTGCATTCCGGTGATCTCTCGATCTGGTCGGCGATGGGCGAACAGCTCCGCCGCCTGCGCACGCTCGACATTCCCTACACGGTCACGCCCGGCGTTCCCTCTTTCTCGGCCGCCGCGGCTGCGCTGGAGGCCGAGCTGACGCTGCCCGGCCTTGCCCAGACCGTGGTGCTGACGCGCACGCCGGGCCGCGCCAGCGCGATGCCCGAAGGCGAGAAGCTTGCCGCCTTCGCCGCCACCGGCGCGGTGCTCGCGATCCATCTGTCGATTCATCTGCTCGACAAGGTCGTCGCTGAGCTGACGCCGCATTATGGCGCGGATTGCCCGGTCGCGATCGTCTGGCGTGCGAGCTGGCCCGAGCAGCGCATCATCCGCGCCACGCTCGCAACACTCGACGCTGCGGTCGGGGGCGAGATGGAGCGCACCGCGTTGATCCTGGTCGGCAAGACGCTGGGCTCGGCGGATTTTTCCGAGAGCCGTCTCTATGCTGCCGACTATGACCGCCGCTATCGGCCGGTCGGCGCCGAGCCGCGCTTTCCGGAGGTGTCGTGATGGCGGCAGGGCTCGTTATCTCCGCGCCGGCCTCCGGCGTCGGCAAGACCACACTGACGCTGGCGCTTGCTCGCGCCTGGCGCAACAGCGGATTGCGGGTGCAGTGCTTCAAGAGCGGCCCCGATTACATCGATCCCGCGTTTCATGCCGCCGCGACGGGACGCGCCTCGGTCAATGTCGACAGTTGGGCGATGGATCGCGGGACAATCTCGCATCTCGTCAGTCGCGGCATTGACGCCGATGTCGTGCTGGCCGAAGGCTCGATGGGTCTGTTCGACGGCGTCGCCGCGCGTGGCGTCTGCGGCACCGGGGCGACCGCCGACATCGCGGAGATGCTGGACTGGCCGGTGCTGCTGGTGATCGATCCCTCAGGACAGGCACAAACGGCGGCCGCGATCGCGGCGGGCCTTCGCGACTACCGCCCCGGTGTGCGCCTTGCAGGCGTCGTGCTCAATCGCGTTGCCAGCCCGCGCCACGAAGCCCTCGTGCGGCGCGCGCTGCTGGATGCCGGCATCGCCGTATTCGGCGCGCTGCCGCGCCATGCCGAGATCAGCCTGCCGAAGCGGCATCTCGGACTGGTGCAGGCCGAGGAGCAGGCGGAAATCGGCAAGCTGATCGACGAGGCCGCGCGCTTCGTTGCCGAGCATGTCGATCTCGACGCGGTGCTGCGTTCGGCGGCCACCTGGTCGCCGCAACCTGCCGCAAGCGGCGTCAACGTGACGCCGCCCGGCCAGCGCATTGCGCTTGCCCGTGATGCCGCGTTCTCCTTCGTCTATCCGCACATGCTGGAAGCGTGGCGCGCGGCGGGTGCGGAGATCTCGACATTCTCGCCGCTCGCCGATGAAGCCCCTGATCCGGTCGCCGATGTGTGCTGGCTGCCTGGCGGCTATCCCGAGCTGCAGGCCGGCAGGATCGCTGCCAATGCGCGCTTCCGCAGCGGATTGCGCGCCTTCGCCGAGACGCGCCCGGTGCACGGCGAATGCGGGGGCTATATGGTGCTGGGCACCGCTTTGACCGACGCCGATGGCATCAGCCACGAGATGACGGGCCTGCTCGGCCTGGAGACGAGCTTTGCCAAGCGCCGCATGCATCTGGGCTATCGTCTGGCCGAGCTCGCCGCGCCGATGCCGGGTCATCAGGCGGGTGCACGCCTGCGTGGCCATGAATTCCACTATTCGACCATAGTCGCGCAGCCCGACACGGCGCTGGCGGTCGTGCACGACGCGACAGGTGCGGTCATTGCCGAGACCGGCTCGCGGCGGGGACAAGCCACCGGCACGTTCTTCCATCTGATCGCGGAGGACCGGTGAGCGGTTTTGTCTCCTTTGTCTCCGCCGGGCCCGGCGATCCCGAGCTGCTCACGCTCAAGGGTGCAGCGCGGCTGCGCGAGGCCGACGTTGTGCTCTATGACGATCTTGCTTCAGGCGCGATCCTCGATCTGGCCCGGCCCGGCGCCAATCTCGTCGCGGTGGGAAAGCGGGCAGGGCGGGCCTCGACCAAGCAGCACCATGTCAACCGCCTGCTGGTCGACTATGCCGTGACAGGCGCGCGCGTGGTCCGGTTGAAGTCGGGCGATGCCGGCATCTTTGGCCGGCTCGAGGAGGAGCTCGAGACGCTGCGTGAAGCGGGCATCGGCTACGAGATCATTCCCGGCGTCACCTCGGCCTGTGTCGCCGCCGCGCAAGCCGGCATTCCGCTGACCCGGCGTCACACCTCGCGCCGCGTGCAGTTCGTGACCGGGGCGGACGTCACCGGCGAGCTGCCGCCAGATCTCAATTGGGCGGCGCTGGCCGATCCGGAGGCGACGACCGTGGTCTATATGGGCCGGCGGACGTTTCCGGCGTTGGTCGTCAAATTGATCGAGCACGGGCTCGCCCCAACCACGCCGGCGTTGTTTGCCGAATCGCTCGGCCGTCCCGATGAGCGGCTGGTCCGCACCACCATTTCGGAACTTGCAGAGCAGCTTGCGCGGGGCGGAGCGGCCTCCACGGCGGCCGTCATCCTGTTCGGCGCGCTGGCGGGGAATTATCCGTCATGACCGCCTCGTCCGCCCGTCGCCCCTTGACGCCCGGCCGGCGAAAGAGGCACACAGGAGACGCATGGTGCTCGATGCGGCGCAAAGCGCCGGAGCATAATCGGGAATGGGGATGGGCGGACCCAGTTGCGGCGCCCAAAACCCCAGCCGCCCCCGCGACTGTAAGCGGTGAGGGACTTCGATCAGCCACTGGGCCGCGAGGCCCGGGAAGGCCGGAGACTCCCAGTGAACCGCGAGCCAGGAGACCGGCCGTGCATGTTTTGAGGCCAAGGCCGTCGGGTGTGACGGCAAGAAGGATCTGAGCCATGCATATCGAACCCGGACTAGTCTCGGACGCCAAGCTCGTGCTGAGTTATGCAACCGGCATTGCCGTCGGCGGCGTTGCCTTGAAGCTCGCGGTTGAGACCGTGCGCGAGCAGGGCATCACGTCGTTCGCGGCGCGGACGCTCGCCACCACGGGACTTGTGTTTATCTTCTTCGAGATCCTGCCGCACTTCCCGGTCGGCGTCTCCGAAGTGCACTTCATCCTCGGCTCGACCTTGTTCCTGCTGTTTGGCGCGGCGCCTGCGGCCTTCGGCCTCGCGTTTGGCCTGCTGTTCCAGGGCATCTTCTTCGAGCCGCCCGACTTGCCGCAATATGGCATGAACGTCACCACGCTATTGGTGCCGCTGTTCGGAATCCAGGCGATCGCCACGCGGATCATTTCGAGCAACACGGCCTATGTCGATCTGAAGTACCGCCAGGCGCTGGCGCTTTCGACGACCTATCAGGCGGGCGTCATCGCCTGGGTGGCGTTCTGGGCGATTTATGGCTCCGGCTTCGGCGCGACCAACCTCGCCAACATCGCGACCTTCGCGGCGTCCTATGCGCTGGTCATCGTGATTGAGCCGCTCGCCGATCTCGGCGTGCTCGCGCTGGCAAAGTCGCTGCGCGGCGTCACCGCGCCCGGTCTCGTCACGCCGCGTTTGCACAGCGCGGCCTAGAGACAAGCGAACGGGCGGCCATGATGGCCGCCCTTCGCAGCCACCATGCTCACGCTCTCTCTGATAGGCATCGGTTGCGGCGATCCCGAGCAGCTCACGCGTGCCGCGATTACTGCCATCAACGCGGCCGATCTCGTCCTGATCCCCCGCAAGGGGACGGCCAAGTCCGACCTCGCCGATCTCAGGCGGACGATCTGCGCCGATCTGCTCACCAGCGACACGACCCGCATTGCCGAGTTCGATCTGCCCGTGCGGGACGCCGCTGAAGCGGACTATCGCAAGGGCGTGGACGATTGGCATGATGCCGTGGCCGCCGTCTGGTCGCAGACGATCGGGGATCATCTCGAAGGAGAGGGCAAGGTCGCGCTGCTGATCTGGGGCGATCCCTCGCTTTATGATTCCTCGCTGCGCATTGCGCGGCGGCTCAATCCCTCGCCAAAGATCGAGGTCGTGCCCGGCATCACCTCGATCCAGGCGCTGTGTGCGGCGCATGCGTTGCCGCTCAACGACATCGGCGAGCCCTTTCTAGTTTCGACCGGACGCCGCTTGCGCGATGGCGGTTGGCCGGCAGGTGTCGATACCGTGGTGGTGATGCTCGACGGCGGCACGGCGTTCCAGTCGCTTGATCCGGCGGGCCTGCACATCTGGTGGGGGGCCTATCTCGGCATGCCCGATCAGATCGTGATGTCCGGCGCGCTGGCCGAGATCGGCCCGCGCATCGTCGCCGTGCGGCAAGAGGCGCGCGAACGGCACGGCTGGATCATGGACAGTTACATCCTCAAGCGCAGGCTGTGAGGCAAGCGAGGCAGCATGCTCCCCGAATGGGTCACCCAACAATGCCCCGATATCTCCGCAGTCCATCGCGGGGCGGCGGTGGCGCGGCAGGCGCAACTGACGAAACCGACCGGCGCGCTCGGCCGGCTCGAGCAGCTCGCGATCGAGCTTGCGGGCCTGCAAGCAACCGAGCAGCCGCGCGCGGCGCGGGTGCCGATCATCATCTTCGCCGGCGATCACGGCATCGTCGCGCAGGGCGTCTCGGCCTATCCGCAGGAAGTGACGATCGCGATGCTGGCGAACTTCGCCTCCGGCGGTGCCGCAATCTCGGTGCTGGCGCGTGAGCTGGGCTCCAGCCTGGAGGTCGTCGACGCCGGCACGCTGGCGCAGGAGGAGATGGCTGGAATCGTGACCGACAAGCCGCGCAGCGGTACGCGCGATTTCAGCGTCGAAGCTGCGCTCACCCCCACGGAGCTGGCATTTGCGTTCGAAGCCGGCCGACGTGCGGTGACGCGCGCACAGGCCGGGCAGCCCGATCTTCTGATCTTCGGCGAGATGGGCATCGGCAACACCACGACATCGGCGGCGATCGCGGCCGGCTTGCTCGGCGTGAGCGCCGCGGAGATCGCGGGCAGCGGTACCGGCATCGACGCGGCCGGCCGTGCGCACAAGGCGCGGGTGATCGACGCTGCAATCGCACGCCATGACATTGCGGGCGCTGCGCCCGAAAAGATCCTGTGCGCCGTCGGCGGTCTCGAGATCGCCGCCATCTGCGGTGCCGTTATCGCGGCTGCACAGCACCGCATCCCCGTGTTGATCGACGGCTTCATCGTGTCGGTCGCGGCGCTGGCGGCGGTGCGGCTCAACCCTTCGTGCCAGCTGTTCCTGCTGGCCTCGCACCAGTCGGCGGAGCAGGGGCATCGGCTGGTGCTCCGCGCGCTGAACGTGCAGCCGCTGATCAGCCTGGATCTCAGGCTCGGCGAAGGATCGGGCGCGGCCATCGCGCTGCCGCTTGTGCGGTCGGCCTGCGCGCTCCACAACGGCATGGCGACCTTTGCGCAGGCCAATGTGCCTGATCGTCCGGCCTGATCAAATCGTCCGCTGATTGACGGAGACGACGCGCCAGCCGGTCGCGAGCCGGTCAATCCTGGTCAGCGACAGCGGATCGATCACGAAGCGCAGGGCCGCTTGTGGCGTCAGGTCGAGCGCGATGCACAGCGCCGCCCGGATCGTGCCGGAATGCACGACGAGCGTTGCGGCCCCGGTGCCGATCTTCGACAAACCCAGGCGGACCCGCGCGACCTGTTCCTCAAAGCTTTCGCCGCCGGACGGCCGTCCGCGCGCCGGATCGCTCCAGAACCGTGCATAGGCCTCGCCACCGGTCGCGGCGAGTTCGTCATGCCGACGGCCGGTCCAGTCGCCAAAGTCTTGCTCGCTGAATTCGTCCAGCTGCAGCGGCTCGAGCCCCAGCGCGCGGGCCGTTTCGACGGTGCGCCGCGACGGGCTCGCATAGCTCGCGGCGTCCCGTGGCAGGCGCTGCCGCAGTGCCTCCAGCTGCGCCCGAGCGCCGAGATCGGCCGGTGCGTCGGCCGCATGGATCGTCCCCGCGACGCCATCGACGGGCGCGTGCCGTATCAGCCAGAGGAAGGTCTCGCCTCCCATGCTTATCTCCAAGGAAACTGGTCGTTGTGGCAATAACGCCGCAACTGGCACATTGACTCTGTCTGGATCGTAATCCTAGATGCTCGCGACGGTTTCCCCGAGAGGGGATGAAAAGGGAATGCGGTGCGGGGAGTTTGTCCCCAATGCCGTGGCTGCCCCCGCAACTGTAAGCGGCGAATCTTGCGTCACGAGCCACTGGGTATCTCGGTCCCGGGAAGGCGATGCAAGGTACTGACCCGCGAGCCAGGAGACCTGCCGTCAGCCGTGGTCACACGCGAAGATGTCGGTCGGGGAGTACAGACATTCGGCTTCATCGGAAGGCTGCAAGCCGGACGATGGGACCCTGGTTCGCGGTGACGTGCCACTGACGTCACTCCGAGGTCCAAGACCGTGTATTCCCTTCGTATCGTACGACCACGCCGTTTCCTACTGGCATCCGCCGCTCTCACATCTTTCGTCGCCATCGACATGCCAGCGGCCTTGGCGCAGCAGGCCCGCGAGCCACTGCCGCCCGTCGAGGTGTCGGCGCCACAATCCCGCAGGCAGTCCAGCCCGGCCGGACGGGACGCGCAGAGCTCACGCCGCGCAGCAGCGCGCCGGCCGGGGACTGCATCCGCAGTGCCCAAGCCCGTCGTGCCGACCACGGCGGCACAGACGCCGCTCAACACCAATGCCGTCGCCGAAAGCGCTTCGCGCCTCGGCCTGACCGTGCGAGAAACACCCGCGACCGTGGAGGTGATCTCGGCCGCAACCATGCGCGAGCAGGGCTACCGCACAGTCTCCGACGTCGCGCACGGAGCGGTGGGCGTCACAGCCGGCGACAATCCGGCCGAGCCTTCGGCTTTCTCCATGCGCGGCTTCACCAACAGCCAGATCAACACGCTCTACAACGGCATCAAGATCGGTCCGCAGAACATGACCTCGCGGATCATGGACACGGCCAATCTGGAGGCTGTCGAATTCCTGAAGGGTCCGGCATCACTGATGTCAGGCGAGGGCGCCGCCGGCGGCGCGATCAACTTCGTCACCAAGCAGCCGCACACCGGTCCGATCCGGAACGAGGCGGATTTCTCCTGGGACTCGCTGAACTCGTTCCGGGCGCATTACGGCTCGGGCGGCAGCACCAATGTGCAGGGGCTGGACTACCGCTTCGACGTCAGCCGTTCCTCGCTCAACGGCTTTGCCGACGACACCAACACCAAGACGCTCAATGTCTCCGGCCAGCTCAACTACCGCATCTCCGACAGCCTCAAGGTCTGGGGCGCGATCGAGTATCGGGAAGATCGCTCGAAAGCCTATTGGGGTGCGCCGCTGGTGCCGATTGCCTTCAGCGGCTCGCATGCGACGACGGGGATCGTTTCCGGCAATTACGTCTCGAACTACAACAAAACCGATCTCGGTGCCGTCACGATCGACGACCGCACCTTCAATACTAACTACAACGTCCTCGACAACAGGAACGTAGCGAAGGAGGTGTGGCTGCGCGGCGGTTTCGAGCTGAATCTGGCGCCCGACCTGACGCTGAAAAGTCAAGCCTATGCTTACGGAGCTGAGCGCACATGGTTCAACAATGAGATAGAGGCGTTCAATTCCGGGACCAACATGGTCGATCGTGAGCGCTTCTATGTCGCGCACAGCCAACGCTTGGTCGGCAACGTCACCGATTTGATCTGGGATGCGAATATCGCCGGCTTTGACAACCGTTTGGTCACGACGCTTTCCTCAAGCTACCTTGATTTCGTGAGGCCGGGCGCCGCAAATTTCCCCGGCGATTCCGTTCCGCTGGTCGATCCGCCTCGCGGCTATTACGGCCTGCTCACCATTCAGCAGCAGACCGCGCGCATCGACAATGAGGCGCTGTCGTTCGAGGACCGGTTGAAGTTGACACGGACCTTTGCGCTGGTCGGCGGCCTGCGCGTCGAGCATATCGGGCTCGACCGCAATTCGACCGACAAGTTCGGTCTGGAGAAGGCGAACTTCCCGTTCTCGCAATCCTGGGTCCCGACCACGGGCCGTATCGGCTACACCTGGGAAGCCGTACCGGGCCTGACCTTTTTCAGCCAATACGCCACCGGCGCAGACATCTCGGCCAACAACATCTTCCTGCTCAATCCGACCGATCCGCTGAACCTGACCACCGCGCGCACCTACGAGACCGGCGTCAAGCACCTGTTCTGGGACAACCGGGCGGAGTGGTCGTTCTCGGCCTACGACATCCTGCGCAAGAACGTCTATGCCGCGGCCGGCGGCATGCAGCTCAACCTTGCCGGACGGCAGGAATCGAAGGGCGTCGAGCTTGCCGCGTCCGTGCGTCCGATCGGTCCCCTGCGTCTCTGGGGCAACATCGCCTATGTCGATGCGCGCTACGCCGACTTTAATTTTGTCGGCGGCTCGTTCTCCGGCAACACGCCGCCGAACGTGCCGCGCGTCGTGGCGAATGCCGGAGCGTCGTATCGGTTCTTCACGCCGTGGCCCGTGGAAGTCGGCGTCACCGGCCGTCACGTCGGCGACCGCTACAACACCGATGCGAATGTCGTGACGATGAAGGCCTACACTGTCGCGGACGTCTATGCCTTCGTCGACATCCCGAAGACGGTGTTCAACGCGGTCGACCAGGCTCGCCTGACTTTCCGGGTGCGCAACATCGCCGACAAGCGCTATGCGATCTGGGGCGATCCGTTCTATCCCGACCAGATCCTCTTGGGTGCACCGCGCACCTATGAACTCTCGGCCGCATTCAAATGGTAGGATGCTGATCGATGATGCGCGCGATCGTCCTGCTGCATCGATGGCTCGGGATCGCGTTCTGCCTGCTGTTCGCGATGTGGTTCGCGACGGGAATCGTGATGCACTTCGTTCCGTTTCCGTCTCTGACGGAAGCGGAACGCTTCGCCGGGCTTGGGCCGCTGGATGGCGCCGAGACGAGGCAGCTTGCGGTCGCCGATGCCGTGGCCGCGAGCGGCATTGCTGATGCGACTCGCGTTCGCCTGATCCAGCGCAGTGACGGACCGGTCTATGTCGTCTCGGGGCCGTCGCGCGCGGGCGCAGTGCGTGCCTCCGACGGAGCCGGCGCCTCGGTCGCATCTTCCGACGTCGCGCTGGCCATCGCGCGAGACCACGCGCGCAGCCGCGGGCTGGATGCCGCGCGGGCCGCAATCCTTGCGCGCGCGGACTATGACCAATGGAGCGTGCCGAACGGCTTTGACCGCCACCGGCCCTTGTTTCGGGTTGCCCTGGGCGACGCCGCTGGAACGGAGGTCTATGTCTCCTCGCTCACCGGCGAGATCGTCCTGGATACGACGCGCAGCGAGCGGACCTGGAATCTCGTCGGCAGCGTGCTGCACTGGATCTATCCAACGATCCTGCGAAGCAATTGGTCGCTGTGGGATCGCGTGGTCTGGACCTTGTCGCTGCTGGCCCTGATCGCGGCCTTGCTGGGCGCTGTGCTCGGCCTTGCGCGGATCAAACCTCGAAGCGGTCTGATCGGCTCGCCCTGTCGCGGCTGGCATGCGCTGCATCATCTCATCGGCCTCGCGGCGATGGTGTTCGTGCTGACCTGGATTTTCAGCGGCTGGCTCTCCATGGATCACGGGCGGCTGTTCTCGCGTGGGCAATTGATCTCCGCTGAATCACGCGTGATGAACGCCTCACCGAACTGGACGACGGCTCCATCGTTCGATCGGCAGCCTGTATCGCCGTCGGCCCGTGAGATCGAATGGTTTGCCTTCAACGGCAATCTCTATCGGCGGGATCGGATCGCCCTTGCCGGTCAGACCTTGATCGAGGCAGGGGATGCGCCCCGCGATGGACCAACGAGATCTCTGGATGTGCACGAGGTCCAGGGGCTGACCGCGCGCCTCGCGGCCGGCTGCGGCGGTCCGTCTGTACTTGCCGAGGACGACAACTATCCCGCGCGGTCCACTGTCCCGGGCGCCCCGGTCTACCGCTCGTATTGCGGTGACCTCTGGTTCGACATCGACGGCGCCGACGGCAATTTGCTGCAAAGGCTGGATTCATCGCGGCGAGCTTATCGCTGGTTCTACGGCGCGCTGCATACGTTGGATTTTCCGGTTCTCGTCGCGCATCCGTTGCTGCGCGACGGCTTGGTCGTCGGGCTCTGCTCCCTTGGCTTTCTGTTCTCCATCACGGGCATCATCATCGGCTGGCGCCGCCTGCGTCCGTCCTTCGCGGCCTGAGAGCCGGAGCGGGCAAAACCACCGCTTACTGATCGTACAATAAAGAGAGGCTGAGCCGACTGCCATGCATAGCTCATAAGCAATCGCATGGTCCGTAGGGCCGGTCGATCGCCTGCAAATTAGACAGTGCGTGCGGGGCGCGTGGATTGCGCTGCAGCGGATGTGGTGTTTCGTCCGGGAAAATTCGTGGTGCGCCGCACTTATGTCGCGTCGAACGATCCACACCGACGTGCTCTCCATGCGGGCAGGGCTGCACTAAAATGTGCCTCGCCGCGCCGCGCCGGTCGCGGGCTGGTCCAGTGCATTGCGACAACTCTGGCCCTATCCCGAGGCCATCGCTCTGTCCCACGCTCGCAAGCGGTGGCATGACAGGGGATGATGATGAGCGCTCTCGGTTTGCGATTGAACCTCGCGAAGGACGGGAACCACCCGGCGTCCGGTTCGAATGTCGTCCGCAGCTGACCCACACATGAGCACTGACGAAAATCACTGGGAAGTTGGCACCGATATCGGCGGCACCTTCACCGACATCATCGCGATCCGACACTCCCCCGCGGAGGCACGGATCGCGAAGGTGCCGTCGCGACCTCAAGCTCCGGTTCAGGCGATGCTGGAGGCGATCGAGGCGGTCGGCCTGCGCAAGAGCGAGGTCAAGCGCTTCGTCCACGGCACCACGCGCGTGACCAACGCCATCGTCGAAGGACGGCTGCCGAAAGTGGCACTGGTGGCGACCGAAGGCTTTGCCGACGTGCTGGAGATCGCGCGCTATCGCCGCCGCGATCTCTATCGTCTCGACGTCCCGCCAAAATCGCTGCCGCTGGTGCCGCCGGAACGATGCTTCGGGCTTGCTGAGCGCCTCGATCACGAGGGCCGGGTGCTGAAGGCGCTGGATGACGCGGAGATCGAGCGTCTGGTGGCCTGGCTGAAGGGGACCGGCGTGCAGAGTGTCGCGGTCGCGCTGCTGCATGCCTATGCCAATCCGGTGCACGAGAAGATGCTCGGCGAGCGGCTCAAGGGCGTCGTTGCCCACGTCTCGCTGTCGCACGAGGTCAATCCCGAGGCGCGCGAATACGAGCGGACTTCGGCGACCGTGTTCAACGCCGCGGCGATGCCGATTGCGGTGGAATATCTCAGCGAACTGGAGCTGCGGCTGCCGATCGGTCCCGGCCTGCAGGTGTTTCATTCGGCCGGCGCCATGGTGCCGATCTCGGCCGTGAAGCGGCGGCCGCTGGTGATGGCGATGTCGGGCCCCGCGGCCGGCGTCTCCGCATCGGTCAGCATCGCGCGCCAGCTCGGCACGTCCCGGATGCTGACGTTCGATATGGGCGGCACCACGACCGACGTGTGCCTGATCGTCGACGGTCAGGCCGAGATGACCGACGGCCGCATGCTCGGCGACAAGCCGCTGCGCCAGCCGATGCTCGCGGTGCACTCGATCGGGGCGGGCGGCGGCTCGATCGTGCGCAACGGCTCCGGTGGCCTGACGGTCGGACCGGAAAGCGCCGGCTCCGAGCCTGGACCGGCCTGCTACGGCCGCGGCGGTACCGAGCCGACCATCACCGATGCCAACGCCGTGCTCGGCTATCTCAATCCGGACGCCAAACTCGGCGACCGGATCGGAATTGACATCAAGGCAGCCAGTGATGTCATCGCGCCGATCGCGCGCACTCTGGGGCTGAGCCTGACCGAAACCGCGCTCGGCATCATCAAGGTCGCGAACGCGACAATGGCGCGCGCGCTCCGCCGCGTCACCGTCGAGCGCGGCATCGACGGGCGCGACTGCACGCTGCTCGCCTTTGGCGGTGGTGGCCCGATGCATGCCGCGGGCCTTGCAGATCTCTACGGGATTGCCGAGGTCGTCGTTCCCAGCGCGTCGAGTGCGTTTTCGGCACTGGGCTGTCTCACTGCCGATTTCAGCTTCCTCCAGCAGCAAACTCTGCGCGCTGCGCTCGATGGCATCGACCTCGCCCGTGTGTCGGAGCGGATCGGGGTGCTGATCGACGATGCCTCGGCGCCGCTGATCGCCAACGGGGTTGCCGCGACCGAGATTCAGATCGAGCTGGTGGCCTTGATGCGCTACGCGGCGCAGAACGACGCCATTCCGGTGCCGTTCGCGCGACCGCTCGACGTCATCACGCTGAAGAAGGATTTTCTGGCCCGGCACCACGAGCTGTTCGGCTATGCGACGGGCGAGAGCTGCGTCATCGAGTCCGTGCGGGTGCAGGCGCGCCGTCCATCGACGACCGTCGTGAGCCGGCCGGCCATCGCGGTCAGAACGGTCTCCAAAGGCGAGCGCATCTGCTCGTTCGATGGCTTTCACGACATCGCCACAAGCATCATCAACCGTGCCTCGCTGACCGAAATCGTCAGCGGCCCGGCCATCATTGAAGACGCATGGTCGACCGTGGTGGTCCCGCCCGGCTGGCAGGCGAGGCCTGATGTTTCAGGCAATCTGTTCCTGACGCGGGGGGCCGCATGAAGCTCGATCCGTTCGTCGTCGAAGTCATCCGGCACGGGCTTTCGGCCGCCGCCGAGGAAATGAGCCTGGTGATGACGCGCTCGGCGCGCTCGCCGCTGCTGCGCGAGGCCGGCGACCTGTCGTCGGCGATCACGGACGCCCGCGGCGACCTGGTCGGGCAGGGCCGCGACATCCCGATCCATCTCGGCGCGATGGCCTACACGGTCCTCGAATTGCTGAAAGTGGTGCCGCGCGACAGCCTGAACGACGGCGACGCATTGATCTACAATGTCGGCCCGCTCGGCGGCAATCATCTCAACGACGTCAAGGTCGTGCGGCCCGTCTTCGTCGATGGCGAGATCGTCGCGTTCGCGGTCAGCCTCGCACACTGGCCCGATATCGGCGGCACCTGGCCCGGCAGCTATTTTGCGAAAGCCATCGACACCTTCCAGGAGGCGATGCGCATTCCGCCGGTTCTGATCGCCACGGCAAGCGGCGTCAATACGTCGATCGTGCAGCTGCTCAAGGCCAATGTTCGCGATCCCGAATCCTGCGAGGGCGATCTTCTCGCACAGATCGCCGCAACGAAAGCCGGCGAGAAGCGCATCGTCGAGCTCTGCCGCGAGCACGGCAAGGCGGTCTTCACGGCGGCGCAGTCGCGCCTGCACGATCTCTCCGAAATCGAGATGCGCGAGGCGTTGCGCGATCTGCCTGATGGCGTCTACGAGGGTGAGGACTATCTGGACGACGGCGGCGTCGACGACGCGCCCGCGCGCATTCATGTCAAGATCACCATCGCCGGCGACGAAGCGACCTTCGATCTTTCAGGAAGCTGCGACCGCGTCTCGAATTTCTGCAACACGACGCCGTTCATGGCGCGCTCGGCGGTGGCCTATGCCGCGCGCATCATGAGCGGGCGCGACATGAACCAGAACGCGGGCGCGTTGCGGCCGCTGACCATCATCACGCGCCCTGGCTCGATCCTGGAGCCGGGCTGGAATGCCTCGGTTGCTGCCGGCAATCATGAGACCTCGATGCGCATCGTCGATGCGATTTTTCGGGCAATGCAGGACACTATTCCGGAGCGCCTGTCTGCGGGCGGGGCGACCACGGCGGGCGTCCTCTTCTTCGCCGAACCGCGGCAGAACGGTTCGTGGAAGATGCTTTACGAGGTGCACGGCGGTGGCGAGGGCGCGCGGCATGATCGCGACGGCATCTCGGCGACGCGGGTGCATCTGTCCAACACCTCAAACACGCCGGTCGAGGTGATCGAGGCGAATTACGCGATCCAAATCGAGCAGCAGGCCATTCGCTGGCAGTCCGGCGGCGCGGGCGCCCATCGCGGCGGGGACGGCGTCATTCGTAGCTATCGCATCCTGGCACCCTCAATCCATCTGACCACCTGCATCGAGCGCATGGTGATGGCGCCGTTCGGCATGCAGGGCGGTAAGCCCGGCAAGGCCTGCCGCATCTCGCTGATCCGGCAGGGCGCGAACGTCGCGATCGACGGCAAGTCGAACCTGGTGCTGCAGCAAGGCGATCTCGTCACGATCGAGACCTGTGGTGGCGGTGGCTACGGCGCCGAGGCTGCGGAATGAGGGGATTGCAATGAGCAGATTGTTGCGAACCGGGCTGAATGCCGGCGACAGCGCGCCCATGGACGTGGTCGGCGGCGAGGGCGTCTATTTTCATCTCTCGGATGGTCGCAAGCTCATCGACGGCAGCAACACCGGCGGCGGTCTCGGACATCGTCATCCCGCGATGGTGGAGGCGATCCGCCGCGCCGCGGATACGCCCGTCGTGAACGAGGGCTGGACCTGGGTCGGCCGCGAGCAGGCGGCTGACGACTTGATGGCCACCGCGTTCAAGGGCGAAGACGATTGGGTCGGTGCGGTGCGCTTCTGCATCAGCGGCAGCGAGGCCAATGACATGGCGCTGTCGCTCTGTCAGGCCCTGACGCAGCGGTCCGCGCTGGCGACGCGCGAACGCGCCTATCACGGCATTACGGGCCTGTCGCGCAGCATGACCGTGCAGCCGCAATGGCATGGCGGCCTCGCGGTGCACTCAGGCGGCTCGAAGCTGCCGGCGCCGATGGCGCCGGTGCGGATATTGCCGGCGCCGCAGGGCGCGATCTACGGCGCGCCGGCCAACAATGTTCCCCCCAGCGAATATCTGGCCGATGCCACGCGCCTGCTTTCGGATACGGCAGCGACGATCATCGACTACACGCAAGGCGGCATCTACTACGATGGCGCCTATCAGGACGAGGTGGCGCGGTGCGCGCGGCAGGCCGGCTCCTACTGGATCGCCGACGAAGTGGTGACTGGTGCGGGCCGTGCCGGGCGCTGGTTCGCGTTCCAGGGAGCCGAAAGTCGTCCCGATATCGTGACGCTCGGAAAATCGCTCGGCGGTGGCGCGGCGGCGGTTGCCGCGGTCGTGGTGTCGAAAGACATCGTCGAGCGGCTCAAGGGCACGAGCTGGCAGAATTACGGCACGTTGCGCGGGCATCCCATCAGCATGGCTGCCGTCAGCGCCTATCTGAAAGTCATCAGCGATGACGAGATTTTGGAGCACGTCAGGGGTCTCGAAAAGCTGTTCACCCGCCGCCTTCTGGCCATCGCGCAGAAACATCCAAGCGTGCAGCGCCTGGCGGGGCAGGGGCTGCACTGGACCGTGGAGTTGCACGGGCCGGACTGGCGCTCCTGGCATGCCGACACCACCGAGGTGCCGATTGCCTCGCGCGTCGCGGAGCGGGCGCTGGAGGCGGGCGCCGTGATCGGGACCAGCGGCGAGCAGACTTCCCTGTTCCTCGCGCCGCCACTCGTGATTTCCGAGCATGAGGCCGGGCAGCTTCTGGACGCGCTGGACCACGGTCTCGATATTGCGGATGAGGAGCAGACATGAGGATGGAGCGTGCAGCGCACACGATGCCGATGTGCAGGCGCCGGCTGGCAAGTCCGGGCGATGCTGCGTTATGCTGCGCGCGCCGGCACGTGCTTGAAACTGTAGCTTAGCTCAAAGACATCACCAGGAAATCGCTGATGCGTATCGTCAATGTTGCCGCCGCCCAGATGGGCCCGATCCAGAAAGCGGACAGCCGCGAGGCCGTGGTCAAGCGCATGATCGCGCTGATGGATGAGGCCAAGAGCAAGGGCGCCGACCTAATCGTCTATCCGGAACTGGCGCTCACGACCTTCTTTCCGCGTTGGTACGTGGAGGACCGGGCCGAGTTCGACAATTGGTTCGAGCGCGAGATGCCGAACGCGGCGACGAAACCGTTGTTCGAGCGCGCGGCGCAGCACCAGATGGCGATGAATTTCGGCTATGCGGAGCTGACGCCGGACGGGCATCATTTCAACACTGCTGTTCTCACCGACAAATCCGGCAAGATCGTCGGCAAATATCGCAAGATCCATCTGCCGGGCCATGTGGAATACGACACCAAGCGCTCGCACCAGCATCTGGAGAAGCGCTATTTCGAGCCGGGCGATCTCGGCTTCAATGTCTGGCGCGAGCTGGGCGGCATCATCGGCATGGCCATCTGCAACGACCGGCGCTGGCCCGAGACCTATCGCGTGATGGGCCTGCAGGGCGTCGAGATGGTGCTGATCGGCTACAACACGCCGTCGGTGAATGCGGAGAGGAGCGATGAAGGCGTCGAGAAACGGTTGTTCCATAACCGCCTCTCGGCGCAGGCCGGCGCCTATCAGAACGCGACCTGGGTTGTCGCGGTGGCCAAGGCCGGTAACGAGGACGGACACCCGCTGTTCGGCGGCAGCCTGATCGTCGATCCCAACGGCGAGATCGTCGCCGAAGCGAAGACGGAGGAGGACGAACTGCTGGTCCATCCTTGCGACCTCGATGCCACCACCTTCGGCAAGACCACGATCTTCAATTTCGCGCAGCACCGCCGCATCGAGCATTACGGCCTGATCACCAGCCGTACCGGCGCGGTGCCGCCGCCGGAGACGTGACGTCGATGACTGGCCAGAGCACATCCGGCATATCCTTGCGCGAGCTCGATCCGCGCGACCGCTACAAGCTGCTCTGCGGCGTGGTGGTGCCGCGGCCGATTGCGCTGGTGACGACGCTCGATGCCAACGGGGCGGTCAACGCCGCGCCGTTCAGCTTCTTCAACGTGTTTTCGGAGACTCCGGCGCTGATCGTGCTCGGGCTTCAGCACAAGCCGGATCACAGCCCGAAGGACACCACCCGCAACATCCATCGCGACGGCGAGTTCGTCGTTCACATGGTTGATGAGGCGCTCTCCGCGGCGATGAATGACTGCGCGGTCGATTTCCCGTCCGGTGACAGCGAGGTCGCCGCGGCAGGGCTGGCGACGCTTCCCTCTGTAGACGTGAAGGTGCCGCGCCTCGCCGCGGCACCCTTTGCGCTCGAATGCCGGCGCCATGTCGCCCTAAATTTTTCGCCCGATCGCGAACTGCTGGTCGGCGAGGTGCTCCGGGTTCACGCCCGCGAGGGCCTCGTCGACGAGGCCAACATGTATGTCGATCTCGACGCCTACCGGCCGATCGGCCGCATGTTCGGCAATCTCTACACGACGCAGCGGGATACGTTCGCGCTTGTCCGGGAGAGCCACGCGCAATGGCTCGCGCGGCAGGACGCCAAAGAGCTGAAGGACGCCTAGTGGTTCGAGAACTGCACCGTACCCAGCGCCATGGTGACGGCCGCCTGTGTCGGGTCGATCACGGCAATGCCGAGCGCCTCTTCCAGCGGGCGGCGGTGCCGTGCCATGCCGGCGCAGCCCATCACGATGGCACGGGCGCCGTCCTCGTCGCGCAGCGCGCGGCCGATTTCGATCATTTTGGCCAGCGTGCCTTCGCCCGAGGCGGTTTCCGCGACGCTCATGTTGAGCGGCCGCTCGCCGGCAAGACGTTCGGTCAGTCCCATCTGCCTGAGATAGCGCATGTGACGCGGGATCGAGCGCTGGGCGATCGCGATGACGCCAAAGGTCTCGGCGCGGGCCATCGCGGTCAGCACGCCGCACTCGGCAATGCCGAACACGGGCCGGTCGGTGCCTTCGCGACAGACCTGAAGCCCGGGATCGCTGTAGCAGGCGATGACAAAGGCCGCCGAGCTGTTGTCGCCCTCGACCAGCCGGCGCAGCGGCATGGCGACGCCATCGACATCGGCCTGGCTTTCGATGCCGAAGGGACCCTCGGCCAGCGTCTGGCAGACCAGTTCCGGCCCGCCCTCGAAACCGAGCGGCTTCAGCGCGTCCTCCAGCCCTCGCGTGACCGCAGGGTTGGAATTTGGATTGATGACGAGAATGCGCGGTCGGGACATGCTGGTCTTCCTGCAAAATTTCGATCACTTAACTTGAGCCTATCATGGAGTGCCTCATGACTGAACCCGCTTACGACCTGATCATTCGCGGTGGGCGCGTCGCGACGACGACCGACGTCTTTGAAGCCGATGTCGCCATCTCCGGTGAGACCATCGCCGCTATCGGCCGCGGGCTTCCGGCTGCGAAGCGCGAGATCGACGCGCGCGGGAAACTCGTTCTACCCGGCGGCGTCGACAGCCACGCCCATATCGAGCAATTGTCCGCTGCCGGCATCATGAACGCCGACACCTTCGAGAGCGCGACCGTCTCGGCGGCCTTCGGCGGCACGACCACGGTGATCCCGTTTGCGGCCCAGCATGTCGGCATGAAGCTGCCGCAGGT
The DNA here is from genome assembly GCF_023100665.1 of Bradyrhizobium sp. CW1. Lineage (NCBI taxonomy): Bacteria > Pseudomonadati > Pseudomonadota > Alphaproteobacteria > Hyphomicrobiales > Nitrobacteraceae > Bradyrhizobium > Bradyrhizobium sp. CW1. The sequence continues at coordinate 5,152,236 of NZ_CP064684.1, read as the reverse complement.
GGTGGAGGATTATCACGCCCTCGCCAAGAAGGGCGCAGTGATCGACTACGCCTTTCACATGATCATTGCGGATGCGACCCGGGAAACGGTCGAGGAGCACATTCCGGCGCTGGTGAAGCAGGGCCACGCCTCGATCAAGATTTTCATGACCTACGACCGGCTCAAGGTGGATGATGAGCCGCTGCTGGACATCCTTCTTGCCGCGCGCCAGTCCGGCGCGATGTTGTGCGCCCATGCCGAAAACCACGGCATCATCGCCTGGATGGTGAAGCGCCTGCTCGCGCGCGGCTACACAATGCCGAAATATCACGCCGTCAGCCACGCCCGCGTGTCGGAGGCGGAAGCCTTTACCCGGTTGATCGGCATGGCTGCGCTGATCGACCAGCCCATCATGATCTTCCACGTCTCCACCGCCGAAGGCGCCAAGGTGATCCGCGATTCGCGCGGGCAGGGGTTGAAGGTGTTTGCCGAGACCTGTCCGCAATACCTGTTCTTCACCGCAGCCGATCTCGACAAGCCCGAGGTGGAAGGAGCCAAGTGGATGTGCAGCCCGCCGCCGCGGACGCATTCAGACCAGGAGGCGCTGTGGCAGGCGCTGTCGCTCGGCGATCTCCAGACCATCTCGTCGGATCACGCGCCGTATCGCTATGACGAGACCGGCAAGCTGCGCGCCGGCCCCAATCCGAACTTCAAGCAGGTCGCGAATGGCCTGCCGGGATTGGAGCTGCGCCTGCCGCTGCTGTTCGACGCGATGGTGTCGAACGGGCGGCTGGGCCTGGAAAAGTTCGTCGAACTGACGTCGACGGCGCCGGCCAAGATTTACAATCTGCATCCGCGCAAGGGCTCGATCGCGGTCGGCGCCGATGCCGATATTGCAATCTGGGATCCTAATCGCGAGGTCGAGATCGCCGATGAGATGATGCACGACCTTGCCGGCTACACGCCGTTTGCAGGCCGCAAGCTGAAGGGCTGGCCGGTGTCGGTGCTGTCGCGTGGCCGAGTGATCATCGATGGCAACAAGTGCCTCGCGAGCGCAGGCAGCGGCCAGTTCCTGGCACGCAGCGGCGGCGAGGCGGCCATGCCGACGGGGCGGCTCGTGGCCGACATGGATCCCGAGCGCAATTTCGGAGCGAAGCTACTGTGACGGTGGATCGCGCGCGATGAAGATCGTCATCTTCGGCGGCACCGGCTTTGTCGGGCTCAATGTTGCGGAGGCGCTGCTCGCGCGCGGCCATGACGTGACGCTGTACGACCGTGCAGAGTTGCCGCCATCCGCGCGGCGGTCTCTTGCCGACTACGGCGCACGGATCAAAGCGGTGCAGGGCGATATCACCGACGCAGATGCCATCGATGCCCTCATCGCCGAAGGAGTTGATGCGATCGTGCTCGGCGCGGCCATCACCGCCGGTGATGAACTGGAGAGGGCATCGACCGCGCGCGTTCTCGAGATCAACGTGATGGCGCAGATCCCGATCCTGCTCTCCGCGATCCGGCATGGCGTGCGCCGGGTCGTCAATCTCTCCTCGGCATCGGCCTATGGCGCCGCGGGCGCGCGGGTCGAGATTCTGGACGAGGACACGCCTTGCGATCCGGTCTCGTTCTACGCGATCAGCAAGTTCACATCGGAGCGATCGGTTGCGCGTCACGCCGAGCTCTTCGGCGGTGATTTCCTAAATGTGCGGCTGAGCGCGCTATTCGGACCGTGGGAGCGACCGAGTTCCGTGCGCGACACGCCAAGCCTCCAGTTCCAGATCTTGGCCGCGTTCGCGCGCGGCGAGCCGGCGATCATGCCTGAAGCGGGCATGCGGGACTGGATCTACGCGCCGGATGCGGCCGAGGCCGTCGCACTGCTGATCGAAGCCGAGCGGCCGCGCCACCGGCTCTACAACATCTCCCGCGGAGAACTTTGGCCTGCGCTGCAATGGGGCGAGGCCTTTGCGGCGTTGCATCCAGGCCTGGAGTGCCGGGTCGCGGCGCCCGGCGAGAAAACCGTCATCAAGCTGCATGGGCCCTATCGCGCGCCGCTGTCGGTGAACCGGATGGCGGATGAATTCGGCTGGCGCGCGCAGTTCGGCTGCGCCGAGTCGGCGGCCGCGATGAGCGCCTGGTTGACGCAGCATAAGGAGTGGATCTGAGATGCGGCTGCAGGGGCGCACGGCCATCATCACGGGCGCAGGCTCCGGCATCGGCCGCGCCAGTGCAAAGCTGTTCGCGGAAGAGGGCGCACGTCTTGCTCTGGTCGATCGCGATCCAGCCGGACTTCAGGAAACGTTGAGCTTGGTCGGCGAGGCCATGACGCATATTGGCGACGTCGGCGATGCCGATTTCGCCGAGGCGGTGGCAAATGATGTGGTAGCACGGCACGGCCAGCTCGATATCCTGATGACTGCCGCTGGCTTCTCCTGTGGCGGCACCGTGTTGACAACGGACCCCGCCGATTGGGATGCGGTGTTCCGCACCAATGTCGGCGGCACCTGGCTGTGGGCGAGGGCAGCCGTGCCGCAGATGCAGCGGCAGAACAGCGGTTCGATCATCACGCTGGCGTCGCAGCTTGCGATTGCCGGCGGCAAGGGCAACAGTGCCTATATCGCCGCCAAGGGCGCGATTGTCAGCCTGACCCGGACGATGGCGGTGGATTTCGCGGCGGACGGCATTCGCGTCAACGCCATCGCGCCCGGTGCGATCGACACGCCGATGCTTCGCCGCAGCTTTGCGCGCCACGCCAATGCGGACGAGGTGCGCGAAGCCTCCCGCGACCGCCATGCCATGAAGCGGTTCGGCCAGGCCGATGAGATCGCGCAGGCCGCGCTCCACCTCGCAAGCGATGCCTCCTCGTTTACGACCGGCACCGTGATGGTGGTCGACGGAGGCTGGCTCGCGGCATGAGTGATGCGCTGACAGAACTGGAAGCGAACGTTCGCGCCGATCTCGCGCGGATCGCGCATCCCGGTGCCGCCTGGCTCGAACCGAAGACGGGACCGGATGGCAAGCCGGCGCTGGATGTGCTCGTGATCGGCGCCGGCCAATCCGGCATCGCCATCGGCTTCGGCCTGCTGCGCTCCCGCGTCAGCAACATCCTGCTGCTGGACAAGGCCGAGGAGGGGAAGGAGGGGCCATGGCTCGCCTATGCCCGCATGCCGACGCTGCGCAGCCCGAAGGACTATACGGGACCTGACCTCGACATCCCCAGCCTGACCTATCAATCCTGGCATGAGGCCCGCTTCGGCACGGAGAGCTGGCAGACACTCGACCTGATCCCGCGCTGCCACTGGGCTGAGTATCTGCTCTGGCTGCGGCGCACAGTCGGCTTGCCGGTGCGCAACGGGAGCGAGCTTCTGGAAATCCGGCCGGCGCGGGATGGTTTGCTGGCCGCACGCGTGAAACGTGGCGATGGCGTCGAGACACTCCATGCGCGCAAGATCGTGCTTGCGACGGGGCAGGAGGGGATGGGGAACTGGATGATCCCCGAGCCGCTGAGCCATCTGCCCATGAGCTCGGTCGCAACCGTCGCCGACGACATCGACTTCGAAAACCTTCGCGGCAAGCGCGTCGCCGTGATCGGCGCCGGCGCATCCGCCTTCGACAATGCGGCAACCGCGCTGGAGGCTGGCGCGGCGGAGGTGCACCTGCTGTGTCGTCGTGCGCAGATCCAGCTGATCCAGCCCTATCGCTGGCTGACCTTCCGCGGCTTCCTGCGCCATTTCAGCGATCTCGACGATGCCTGGCGCTGGCGCTTCATGCGCACCATCCTCGAGATGCGCGAGGGCTTTCCGCAGGCAACTTACGATCGCTGCGCAAATCACGCCAATTTCACATTGCACGAGGGCGCGCCGATCGAGGCGGCCCGCGAGACCGATCGTGGTGTGGAATTGCAGACGCCGCGCGGCGCCATACCTGCGGATTTCGTCATCTGCGGCACCGGCATCGACATGGATTTTTCCGGCCGTGGCGAGTTGCGCGCATTTGCCGGCAATATCGCAACCTGGGCCGACCGCTACCAGCCCCCGGAGAGCGAGCGCAGCGCGCGGCTCGGTCGCTTTCCCTATCTCGCAGACGATTATGCCTTCACCGAGCGTGTCGCGGGCGATACGCCGTGGATCTCGAATATCCATCTCTTCGCCATCGCCTCCACCATGAGTTTCGGTCCGTCGGGATCGTCGATCAACGCGATGACGACCGCGGCGCCGAAGCTGGTGAATGGCCTGACGCGCGGCCTGTTTCGTGCCGATGTCGAACGGCATTGGGCCTCGCTTCGCGCCTATGACGTGCCGCAGGCCGTGGTGACGCGGGCAGCGCGAAACTTGGAGGAATCGCGATGATCGTCCATGCGCCGCCGCGACAAAGCGTCCACAAGAGCGCATCAAGAGACTGGCGCGCAACTTGCTTCTTTCTTAACCTGTCCTGTCGGCGTTCTTGTCGAAAATTTTGGGGAAAACGAATGCGTTTTGTGTCTTTCAGGATGGCATCCTCCGTGCTCGCCACCACTGCGCTTCTGCTTGTCGCCGCTGCGCCTGCGCAAGCGCAAACCAGGGTGGAGACGCTGCGCTATGTCACCGGTGCATCGGTCAACACGCTCGATCCCAACATCCCGGGCTCGACGCGGGAATCCTTCGCACTGAGCATGAGCACTTACGACCGCCTTGTGGCGTTCGGCCGCAAGCAGCTCAACGGCAAATGGGTGTTCGATCTCGACAAGATCGCCGGCGAGCTCGCCGAATCCTACGACGTCAGTCCGGACGGACTGAAGCTGACATTCCGTCTGCGCAAGGACGCCAAGTTCCAGGACGGCTCGCCCGTGACCGCCGAAGATGTGAAATGGTCGCTCGATCGCTGCGTCACCGCGCCGATCCTCGGCAAGGCGCAATTGCTGACGGGATCGCTGACGTCGGCCGACCAGTTCAAGGTGATCGATCCCCTCACAATCGAAGTGACGCTGCCGAAACCCGACAAGCTCGCGCTGCCGAATCTCGCGACCGTCTACCCGCTGATCATCAACTCGAAAGTCGCAAAGGAGCATGCGACACCAGAGGATCCATGGGCCACGGCCTGGCTGAAGGAGCACACCGCCGGCAGCGGTGCTTATGTGATCGAGAGCTTCAAGCCCGGCGAGCAGGTGATCATCAAGCGCAACGAGGCCTGGAACCGCGGCTCGCCCGACAAGCCAGCCTTTTTCAAGCGCGTGATCGTGCAGTCCGTGCCGGAGCCCGCGACCCGGGCCAATCTGGTCGAGCGTGGCGATGCCGATCTCGTCGTTGATCTCCAGGCCAGCGACGTGCAGTCGCTCGAAGTCAAGGGCAAGCTCAAGGTGATCTCGACGCCGCAATACAATTCGATCACCTTCGTCTCGATGAACAACCAGATCCCGCCTTTCGACAACGTCAACGTCCGCCGCGCCGTCGCCTTCGCGCTGCCCTATGAGGACATGTTCAAGGCTGCCCTGTTCGGTCGCGGAGCCCCGCTGTTCGGTGCGACTTGGCCGGATGGCAAGCCGTTGAACGGCATCTATCCGTTCCAGGCGCCGGTGAAGACCGATCTCGACAAGGCGAGGGAGTATCTGAAAGCTGCTGGACTCCCGGAGGGTTTTTCGACCACCTTCAGCTTCAACGTCGGCCAGGCCTCGACCGCCGAGCCGATGGCGGCCCTCGTGAAGGAATCGCTTGCCAAGATCGGGATCAAGGTCGACATCCAGAAGCTGCCGGATGCGCAGATGTCCACGCAAATCAACGAGAAGAAGCTGCCCTTGTTCACGGAAGGCATCGTCGCCTGGCTGCCCTCGACCGATTACTTCTACCGCAATTTCTACACCGGCAATCAGCGCTGGAACTACAGCTCGATCAACAATCCGGAGCTGGCGACGATCGCGCAGGAAGCGCGCTTCGAGCCCGACAAGGCCAAGTACGAGGAAGCCGGCCGCAAGCTCAACGCGATCCATTTCAGCGAGATGCCGCAGATCCCGCTGTGGCAGCCCAACCAGGACGCCGTGATGGCCTCGTCGATCGAGGGCTACACCTATGAATTCCATCGTCAGGTCGACTATCGCGACGTCAGCCGCAAGTGACTTCAAAAAGTAACTTGAGCAAGAAATCATGTCTGCAAACCAGAGGCTCTGAAGGTGATGACAGGTCTTGGTGCGACGGTGGCGCGGGCGGGGAGGCGGCTTCTGTCGTCGCTGCCGGCGTTGTTCGGCGTGCTGGTCTTCACCTTTCTACTGATGCGGGTCCTCCCCGGAGATCCCGCGGTGTTCTTCGCCTCGGGGCCCAATGCCGGCAAGGAAGAGATCGAGCAGATCCGCAAGCAGATGGGGCTCGACAAGTCGGTACCGGAGCAGCTCGTGTTCTATCTGTCCGATATCGGGCGCGGCAATCTCGGCCGCTCCATGATGACCGGCCAGCCGGTCCTGAAGGACCTTCGCGAACGGCTGCCGGCCTCGCTGGAGCTCACCTTCACGGCGCTGCTGATCGCGCTGATCGCGGCGGTCCCGCTCGGCGTGGTCGCAGCCTTGAAACCGGGATCGCTGGTCGATCACGGCGTGCGGCTGTTCTGTGCGCTCGGCGTCTGCGTGCCGACCTTCGTCTCGGGCCTGCTGCTGATCTATGTGTTCTACTATCTGCTCGGTCTTGCGCCTGATCCGACCGGGCGGATCGACGTCTTCACCTCACTGCCGCCGCAGCGCACTGGGTTCCTGTCGATCGATTTCCTGCTCGCGGGGGACATCGAAGGCTGGTGGGCGGCCTGCAAGCAGTTGATCCTGCCGGCGCTGAGCATGGCCCTGTTCGTCATCGCGCCGCTGGCGCGGATCACACGTGCCTCGATGCTGGTCTCGCTCGGTAGCGATTTCGTGCGCACCGCGCGCTCCGTCGGATTGTCCTGGCAGAAGGTCGTCGTCACCTATGCGCTGCGCAATGCGATCCTTCCCGTCATCACCATTGCAGGCATCGTGTTCTCGACCATGCTTGGCGCGAATGTCCTGGTGGAGAAGGTGTTCTCCTGGCCGGGCGTCGCCTCCTACGCGCTCGATGCGCTGCTGTCGTCCGACTATGCGCCGGTGCAGGGTTTTGTGCTGCTGATGGCTGGCATCTTCGTGCTGGTCAATCTGGTCGTCGATATCTGCTACGGCATCGCCGATCCCAGGGTGTCGATCGGATGATCAGCGCAACCCTCCGCCATTCGGTCTGGATTTTGCGCGGCAACCCGCTGACCGGCGTCGCCGCGGCCGGTGTCCTGCTGTTCGTCCTGGTCGCGATCTTCGGACCGTGGCTCGTGCCCTATGATCCCATCGTCTCCAATGTCTCGGAGGCCTTGCAGCCGCCGAGCGCGGCGCACCTTGCCGGCACCGACCAGCTCGGGCGCGACGTGTTCAGCCGCCTCGTCGTTGCGGCACGGCTCGACCTCGCCATCGCGGTCTCGGCGGTCGGCATCTCCTTCGTCATCGGCGCCGTCGTGGGCTCGTTCTGCGGCTATGCCGGCGGCAGGCTCGACCGCTCGGTCGGCCGCTTCGTCGATGTCATGATGGCCTTTCCGCTGTTTGTGCTGGCGATGGCGATGGTTGCGGCGCTCGGCAACCGGATCGAGAACATCGTGATTGCGACCGCGATCATCAATCTGCCCTTCTACATCCGCTTCGCCCGTGCCGAGGTCAACGTCCGGCGCAATGTCGGCTGGGTGGAGGCGGCGCGTTCCTGCGGCGAGAGCCATTTCTCGGTGGTGCTGCGCTTCCTGTTGCCGAACATCCTGCCGGCGATGGCGGTGCAGATCTCGCTCAACCTCGGCTGGGCGATCCTGAACGCCGCCGGCCTGTCCTTCATCGGCCTTGGCATCAAGCCGCCGACGCCGGAATGGGGCATCATGGTCGCGGAGGGCGCGCGCTTCATTTCGACGGGGCGGTGGTGGCTGGTGGCCTTTCCGGGCCTCGCGTTGATGATGGCCGTGCTGTGCTTCAACCTCCTCGGTGACGGGATGCGGGACATTCTCGATCCGCGCATGCGCACATGAGCGAGGAATTGCTCAGGATCGACGACCTCCACGTCGAATTCTCGACGCGACGAGGGATGGTCGAGGCCGTGCGCGGTGTGACGCTCACGGTCGAAGCCGGCGAGATGCTTGGCCTCGTCGGCGAAAGCGGCTCTGGTAAGTCGGTCACCGGTTTTGCCACGACGCGGCTGCTCGATGCGGCCGGCCGCGTCACCGCAGGCAAGATACTGTTTCGCGGGCAGGACGTCACAAAACTCAGGGGTGACGATCTCCGGCAGCTCCAGGGCGCCGCGATGTCGATGATCTTCCAGAACCCGCGGGCGGCGCTCAATCCGATCCGCGCGATCGGTTTGCAGATCGCGGACGCGATCCTCACGCACAAGCGGATATCGAAGGATGCCGCCCGCGCCGAAGCGCTGGAGCTGTTGCGCGCCGTCCAGATCCGCGACCCCGAGACGCGGATGAACGCCTATCCGCACGAACTTTCCGGCGGCATGTGCCAGCGCGTCATGATCGCGATCGCGATTTCCTGCAATCCCGCGCTCTTGATCGCCGATGAGCCAACGACCGGACTCGATGTCACCACGCAGAAGGTGGTGATGGACCTCCTGGCGGAGATTGCCGCCGCGCGCGGCATGGCGACGATCCTGATCACGCACGATCTCGGGTTAGCGGCGCGATATTGCCGCCGTATCGCGGTGATGGAACGCGGCCGCATCGTCGAAGAGGCAAGCCCCAGGACGCTCTTCGGCGCGCCGCAGCACGCCTATACCAGGCGGCTGGTGGCGGCGTCGCCAACCGCGACCTCCGGGATCGCGGACCTCGTGACGGAAGAGGAGCGGGAAGGCTACGCGGCTGTCATCGGCAGGCCCAGACGGGAGCCCGTCCACGGGACTCCGCCGCTGCTGGAGGTGCGCAAGCTCGCAAAACGCTTCGACGAGGGCGCTGCGGCGGTGGCGGACTTCTCGATGACGATGGCGGGCGGCGAGAGCGTCGGCCTCGTCGGTGAATCCGGCTCCGGCAAGAGCACGACGTCGCGCATGATCTGCCGCCTGATCGACCCGAGCGAGGGCGAGATCGTGTTCGACGGCCAGGCGATCGGCCATGTGGCGTCGCGCGACTTTCACCGCTCGCAGTTCCGCAAAGATATCCAGATGGTGTTCCAGGACCCGAACGAGAGCCTCAATCCGCGCTTCACCGCCTTCGACTGCATCGCCCATCCCCTGATGCGGCTCGATCGTATGCGTGGGGGCGATGCGCTGCGCAAGCGGGTGGAAGACTGCGCCGATCGCGTGGGGCTGCCGCTGGATCTGTTGCCGCGCTTTCCGCATCAGCTCTCCGGCGGCCAGAAGGCGCGCGTCGGCATCGCCCGTGCCATCGCCTGCCGGCCGCGCCTTCTGGTGCTGGACGAGCCGACCGCTGCGCTCGACGTCTCCGTTCAGGCCGTGGTGCTGCAACTGCTCGACCGCCTGCGGCGCGAGAACGACATCGCGCTGCTGTTCGTCAGCCACGATCTCAACGTGGTGCGGATGCTCTGCGACCGCACCATCGTGCTGCGCAATGGCGGCATCGTGGAGCAGGGCGAGAGCCGGGCGTTGTTCGACAATCCCAAGACCGACTACACGCGCAAGCTGGTCGAGGCGATCCCGCATATCGAGACCGGCCCGGTGCTGGCGGCCGCGCTTTGAGGTCTCGACTGGCCCAGCTAGTGCGGATATCGCGCTGGCGAAGGTCTGGTTAGTGGCATACCATTTGCACGCCAATGAGCTCTGGTTTCACCTGTTCTTGGCCAACGATGGCCGGCATCACGGCACTATTGGGAGGATTTCATGGATCGCAGGACCGTATTGAAGGGACTGGCCGGCGCGGGCGGTCTGGCATTGAGCGGCCTCTCGGCCCCTGCGATCGCACAAGGCGCCTCCGCGCGCACCCTGCGCTTCGTGCCGCAAGCAAATCTCGCCAATTTCGACCCGATCTGGGGCACGCAATATGTCGTGCGCAATGCCGCCGCGCTGGTCTGGGATACGCTCTACGGCGTCGATTCCGCGCTGCAGCCGCAGCGGCAGATGGTCGAGTCCGAGGAAGTGACCGACGACGGCACCACCTGGACGTTCAAATTGCGGCCGGGGCTCAAATTCCACGACGGCGAGCCGGTGCTGAGCAAGGACGTCGTTGCGAGTCTCACTCGCTGGGCGGCACGCGATCCGATGGGGCTGATGCTCAAGGCGCTGCAGCAGGAACTCACCGCTGTCGACGACCGCACCTTCAAATGGGTGCTGAAGCAGCCGTTCCCGAAGATGCTCTACGCGCTTGGCAAGAACAATTCGCCTTGCGCCTTCATCATGCCGGAGCGCATTGCGCAGACCGACCCGTTCAAGCAGATCGGCGATTATGTCGGCTCGGGGCCGATGAAGTTCGCCAAGGGTGAGTGGGTCCCGGGCGCCAAAGCCGTGTTCGAAAAATTCGCCGACTATGTGCCGCGGCAGGAGAAGGCATCGTGGCTCGCCGGCGGCAAGCAGATGCTGCTCGACCGCGTCGAATGGATCGTGATGCCGGATCCGGCGACCGCCGCGGCCGCGTTGCAAAACGGCGAGATCGACTGGTGGGAGAACCCCATCGCGGACCTCGTCCCGGTCCTGAAGAAGAACAAGAACATCAGCGTCGACATCGGCGATCCCCTCGGCAATGTCGGCTCGTTCCGCATGAACTTCCTGTATCCGCCCTTCAACGACGTGCGGGCGCGGCGCGCAGTGCTGATGGCGATGAGCCAGGAAGACTATATGCGTGCGCTCGTCGGCGACGACAATTCGCTGTGGAAGTCGCTGCCGGGCTTCTTCACGCCCGATACGCCGCTCTACACCGAGGCGGGCGGCGAAGTCTTGAAGGGCAAGCGCGATCTCGACGCCGCCAAGAAGCTGCTCGCGGAGAGCGGCTATTCCGGCCAGCCGGTGACGTGCCTGGTGGCGCAGGATCAGCCGATCACCAAGGCGTTCGGCGATGTGACCGCCGATCTCCTGAAGAAGCTCGGCATGAATGTCGACTTCGTCGCGACCGATTGGGGCACCGTCGGCTCCCGCCGCGCGCAGAAGACACCGCCCGGGCAGGGCGGCTGGAACATGTTCCACACCTGGCATGCAGGTTCGGACTGCATCAATCCGGCGCCCTACACCGCCATTCGCGCCAACGGCGACAAGGCGTGGTTCGGCTGGCCGAGCAGCCCCGGCACCGAGAAGGAGGTCACGTCCTGGTTCGAGGCCAAGAACCTCGACGAGGAGAAGGCCGCGGTCGCTCGCCTCAACAAGGTCGCGCTCGAGGACGTCGTCTACGCGCCGACCGGCTTCTTCCTCAGCTACACGGCCTGGCGCAAGAACGTCTCCGGCATCACGAAAGGGCCGCTGCCGTTCTTCTGGGGCGTGTCGAAATCCGCATGACCCTGCGCTGAAGCCAGATGCTCTCCTACATCCTCCGGCGTATCGCCTCGACCTTGCCCGTGATGGCGATCGTCGCGCTGTTCGTGTTCAGCCTGCTCTACATCGCGCCGGGGGATCCCGCCGTGGTGATCGCGGGCGATCAGGCAAGTCCGGAGGATGTGGAGCGCATCCGTCAGAGCCTCGGGCTCGACCGACCCTTCCTGATCCAGTTCGGCAGCTGGGTCTGGCGCATTCTGCACGGCGATCTCGGCACCTCGATCTTCACCAATCTGCCGGTCTCGACCATGATCGGCCAGCGTCTCGGGCCGACGCTGTCGCTGATGATGGTCACGCTCCTGCTCACGATCGTGGTCGCGGTGCCGCTCGGCGTGCTGGCGGCCTGGAAGGCGGGAAGCCTGATCGACCGGGCCATCATGGCCTTTGCCGTGTTCGGCTTCTCCCTGCCGGTCTTCGTCGTCGGCTATGTCCTCGCCTACGTCTTTGCGCTGGAGCTCGAATGGCTTCCCGTGCAGGGCTATACGCCGCTCGCCCAGGGCCTCTGGCCCTGGCTGCAAAACCTGATCCTGCCGTCGATCGCACTCGGCTGTGTCTACATCGCGCTGATCGCGCGTATCACGCGCGCCACCATGCTCGAAGTGCTGCAACAGGATTATATCCGCACCGCGCGCGCCAAGGGCCTCGGGCAGGGCGGCATCCTGTTCGTCCACGCGCTGAAGAACGCGGCAGTGCCGATCGTCACGGTGATCGGGATCGGCATTGCGCTTCTGATCGGCGGCGCGGTCGTCACGGAAAGCGTGTTCGCGATTCCCGGCCTCGGCCGGCTCACGATCGACGCGATCCTGCGCCGCGATTATCCCGTCATCCAGGGCATCGTGCTGCTGTTCAGCTTCGTCTACGTCCTCGTCAATCTGATGATCGACGTCGTTTATACGCTCGTTGACCCGAGGATCCGCTATTGACCGACACGACCGTCAATCCGCAAGCGCTGCCGGCGGGCTTCGTCCTCGCGCCGCAACTGCCGGAGATTCTTCGGCCCGTCGTGATCCGGCGCGGCTTCATCGGCCTGCTGCGGGGCCATCCCACCGTCGCCATCGGTGGCACGTTGCTGCTGATACTCGTCCTGATCGCGATTTTTGCGCCTTATCTTGGCACGGTGGATCCGACCGCACTTGCGCCGGCCAAGCGCACCCGCGCGCCGTCGGCGCTTTACTGGTTTGGCTCCGACGTGCTCGGTCGCGACATCTATTCACGCGTGCTGTTCGGCGCGCGCGTCTCGCTCACGGTCGGCTTGTCCGTTGCGATCTTCGCCTCCGCGGCCGGTCTCGCCATCGGCATCGTCTCCGGCTTCATCCGCTGGGCCGACGGCATCTTGATGCGCTTCATGGACGGCCTGATGTCGATCCCGCCGATCCTGCTGGCGATCGCGCTGATGGCGCTGACACGCGGCAGCGTCGGCAACGTCATTCTGGCGATTACGGTTGCCGAAATCCCGCGGGTTTCCCGTCTTGTCCGTAGTGTGGTGCTGTCGCTGCGCGAGCAGCCTTACGTGGATGCAGCGGTAGCCTGCGGCACGCGCACACCGATGATCATCCTGCGCCACATCCTGCCGAACACGCTGGCGCCGATGCTGATCCAGGCGACTTACATTTGCGCCAGTGCGATGATCACGGAAGCGATCCTGTCCTTCATCGGCGCGGGAACGCCGCCGACCATTCCGTCCTGGGGCAACATCATGGCCGAGGGGCGGGCGCTGTGGCAGGTCAAGCCCTACATCGTGTTCTTTCCGGCGGCGTTTCTGTCCGTCACCGTGCTCGCCGTGAATTTGCTCGGCGATGGCCTTCGCGATGCGCTCGATCCGCGCACGGCCAAGAGCCTGTGATGGCGAGGGGTTGATCGCGATGGCACTGCTTGAAGTCGAAAATCTCCAGACCCACTTCCGCACGCCCAGCGGCATCAACCGCGCGGTGGAAGGCGTGTCGTTCCATGTCAACGAGGGCGAGATGCTCGCCATCGTCGGTGAGTCCGGTTGCGGCAAGTCGGTGACCTCGATGTCGCTGATGCGGCTGATCCCGGAACCGCCCGGCAGGATCGCCGGCAGCATCCGCTTCGCGGGCAAGGACCTGCTGCAAATGTCGGATCGCGAGATGCGCGCGATCCGCGGCAACGACATCTCGATGATCTTCCAGGAACCGATGACCAGCCTCAACCCGGTCCTGACCGTCGGCCGTCAGATCCGCGAAACGCTGATGATTCACCAGGGGCTGGACAAGCAGGCCGCCGAGGCGCACGCGATCGAGATGCTGATTCTGGTCGGCATTCCCGAGCCGAAGCGGCGCGTGCGGGAATATCCGCATCAGCTCTCCGGCGGCATGCGCCAGCGCGTCATGATCGCCATTGCACTCGCCTGCAATCCAAAGCTTCTCATTGCCGACGAGCCGACCACAGCCCTCGACGTGACGATCCAGGCGCAGATCCTGAAATTGATGCTGGATCTCAAGCACCGGGTTGGCGCGGCGATCATCCTGATCACCCACGATCTCGGTGTCGTCGCCGAGATCGCCGAGCGCGTCATGGTCATGTATGCCGGCCGCAAGGTCGAGGAAGCGCCGGTGGCGGACCTGTTCCGGTCGCCGCGTCATCCCTACACGCAGGGCCTGCTCGGCGCAGTGCCGCGGCTCGGCTCGTCGCTGACCGGCACCGCGAGGCGGCTTGCAGAGATTCCGGGGCAGGTGCCTGATCTGCGCAAGCCCATCGTCGGCTGCGTCTTCGCCGGACGTTGTGCGCTCGCGACCGATCTCTGCCGGCAGTATGCGCCGGGGCTCGAAGAGAAGGGGCCACGTCACGTTGCGGCCTGCCACTATGCGGCCAAGGGAGCGGTCGCGGCATGAGTCCCCCGCTGCTCCAGGTCAACGACCTCAAGAAGCACTTCCCGGTCAAAAAAGGCTTGTTCAGCCGCAAGTCCGAATGGGTCTATGCGGTGGATGGCGTGTCGTTCGAGATCGCGCGCGGCGAGACGCTGTCGCTGGTCGGCGAGTCCGGTTGCGGTAAATCGACGGTCGGCCGCGCGATCCTGCGCCTGTTCGACATCACGGCGGGGCAGGTCATCCTCGACGGCCAGCGAATCGACGACGCCCATCCGAGCACGATGCGCCAGATGCGCCGCCGCGTGCAGGTGGTGTTCCAGGACCCGTTCTCGAGCCTCAATCCGCGCATGCGCGTGCGCGACATCCTGGCCGAGCCGATCCGCAATTTCGGCCTCGCCAAATCCGCGATCGATCTCGAGACACGCGTGACGGCGCTGATGGACACCGTGCGCCTGCCGCGCGAGGCGCTGAACCGCAGGCCGCACGAATTCTCCGGGGGCCAGCGCCAGCGCATCGGCATCGCGCGTGCGCTCGCCGCCGAGCCCGAGCTGATCGTCTGCGACGAGGCGGTGTCGGCGCTCGACGTCTCGGTAAAGGCCCAGATCGTCAATCTGCTGCAGGATCTGCAGCGCGAGTTCGGCCTGGCGCTGCTGTTCATCAGCCATGACCTCGCGATCGTCGAGCACATGACCCATCGCGTCGCGGTGATGTATCTCGGCAAGATCGTCGAGGTGGCGCCGCGCTACGAGATCTTCGCCGCGCCAAAGCATCCTTACACCAAGGCGCTGCTCTCGGCGGTGCCGCTGCCCGAGCCTGGCGCTCAGCGCAATCCCATCATCCTCAAGGGAGACGTGCCGAGTCCGATCAACCCGCCGAGCGGGTGCCGCTTCCACACCCGTTGCCCATACGTATTCGATCGCTGCCGGACCGAGGAGCCGACATTGCGCGCGGCTGGACCCGAGCAGTGGGTGGCCTGTCATCTCGAAGAAGGTGCGACGGTGACGAGCGGCTAGCCGTCTGGGCGGTCGCAAAGCTCTGGATCGAGGCGCAGGGGCGTCAATCGGGCGAGGATGACACTCTGCTCCTGTTTTGCCCGACGAGTCAAAAACGTTTGCGACGAAAATTCATGTGTAAAAACAACCTCATTCTACTGTGCATGGGGTTGTTTTCGCGTTTTTTGTTTTAGCCGCCTTCAACCCTGGCGGCGCAGGAAGCCCGTGATCGTGACCTTTTCCCAGATGTCGGCCGCGGCAAACGGATCGGCTTGGTTGAAAGCCTCGACCTCGCTGCGGCCGGGCGCCTCGATCAGGAACAGGCTGCCAATCATCCTCTCGCCGTCGTCGGAGACCAGCGGCCCTGACATCACGATCTTGACGCCGAAGCGCGAGGTGTCGCTCAGGAAAGCCTTGTGGGCGTCGTAATTGGCGAGCCGGATCGGCAGCGCGCCGGCGCGGTCGAGGGCGTGAATGGCGAACAGCATGATGGTCTCCGTTTATATCACGTTTTCTTGGGACGGCCGCGGCTGCGGCCGTCCGGGCTTGTCGTGATGGCGGCGGTTGGTTACTTGCCGCCGAGCTTGCTGGCTTCTTCGAAAGTCGGGCAGCTCCGTTGCTCCAGCGGCACGTCGAACGGCTGGTAATTGTCCTTGGTGATCACGGTCGGCTTCAGCACGATCTCAGCAATGACGGGCTGGTTGCGCAAGGAGCGGATCGCCATCATGGTGCCGAGGCAGCCTTGAAAGAATCCGTTGTAATCGCCGCTCGCGAGCAGCTTGCCGGACTTGATCGCGTCGATCGCTTCCTTGGTGCCGTTGATGCCGATCACCTGCGCCTTGCGGTTGGCGCCGTCGAGGGCCTCGATCGCGCCGACCGCCATGGCGTCGTTGGCGGCGAGCACGCCGTCGATCTGCGCGTTCGACTGCATCAGATTCTCCATCACCTGGAGCGCCTGGAGCCGCTGGTAATTGCCGGGCTGCGAGGCCAGCAGTTTCGCACCGGCGTTTTCCTTCAACGCGTCGTTGAAGCCGCGGACGCGGTCGACATTGGTCAGCGAGCCCTTGACGCCCTCGATGATGACGATGTTGCCCTTGCCGCCGAGCGTCTTGAGCAGGAAGCGCGCGGTCTCGAGCCCGAGGCTGTAATCGTCGGCGCCGACGAAGGACAGGAACTTGCCGCCGGCCGAGCGGTCGGTGATGTTGACGACGGGGATCTTGGCGTCGTTGATCTTCTCGACGCCCGGCACCATCGCCTTGTAGTCGACCGGCGTGAAGACGATGGCGCTCGGCTTCTTCACCACGACGTCTTCGATCTGGCTGAGCTGCTCCGGAATGCTGTCGGGCTTGGTCGGGATGTACTGCAGCGTCTTGGCGTTCAGCGTCTTCGCCATGTTGTCCGCGCCGACTCGCACCGTCTGGAAGAACGGGTTGGTCTGGTTCTTGGTGAAGACGGCGATGGTCTCGCCGTCGGCTCGCGCTTGCGTGGTGAGCGCAGCCGCCATCAGCAGCGGCAGCGCCAAATAGCCCAGTGTCTGTTTCATGTTGCCTCCATCCCTCGTTTTGCTTGTTGGTCGTTCAAGAACTCATTGCGCGCGGCGGCGGGTCTTCATGTCGAGCCAGACCGCGAGAATGACGATGATGCCGGTGACGATCGGCTGCCAGTTGGCGCTGACCGACAAGAGGTTCATGCCGTTCAGCACCAGCGTCAGGATCAGTGCGCCGATGAAGGTGCCGAACACGGTACCGACGCCGCCAAACAGCGAGGTGCCGCCGATCAGCACCGCGGCGATCGCGGGCAGCGTCAGGCTTTCGCCGATGTCGGCCTCGGCCGAATTGAGCCGCGACAGGAAGATGATCGAGGCGAGCCCCGCCATGGTGCCGGAGACGGCGTAGACCAGCAGCAGGCGTCGGGCGACCGGAATGCCGGAGAGCCGCGCCGCGACCGGATTGGCGCCGATCGCGTAGATCTCCTGGCCCCAGATCGTTCGCTGCGCAAACAGCGTTCCGATCCCGAGGAACACCAGCAGCAGATAGACCGGGATCGGCAGGCCGAATAGATAGCCGCTGCCGATCTGGCGGAAGCCGGCCGGGAAGCCGTGAAGGGTTTCGCCCGCCATGTACCAATAGGTGAGGCCGTTCAGCACCCAGAGCATGCCGTAAGTGGCGATGAAGGAGGGGATGCGCAGCGCGGTGACCATGACGCCGTTGAGGAGCCCAACGATGCCGCCGCAGGCAAGCCCCGTGAGTATGCCGAGCGCCGGCGAGCCGGTCTTGTGGATCACGGTCCCGGCGATGCAGGCGGACAGCGCCACATTGGCGCCGACGGAGAGATCGAGGCCCGCGGTCAGCACCACCAGGGTCAGGCCGGAGGCGATGAAGAAGGTCAGGCTCGCCTGCCTGAGCACATTGAGAATGTTGCCGAGGCTCAGGAAGGAATCGCTGAGCACGGCGAGCACCGCACAGATCAGCAGCGCCGCAAGCAGGCGATAGAACATTTGGATCGCGTCCTGCGACAGGAACGAGCGGGGCGGCGCGATGGCGTCTTTGCTGATGTCGGTCATGCGCGGCTCCGCAGGCCGTCAAGGAAGAGGGCAACGATGACGAGGACGCCGACGCTTGCGACCTGCACCGAGGACGGCAGCGAGATCAGGTTCAGCCCGTTGCGCAGCACGCCGACCGAGAGCACCCCGAGCAGCGTGCCGAGCAGCCAGCCATTGCCGCGCTCGAACGACGTGCCGCCGACGGCGACGGCCGCGATCGCATCGAATTCGAGACCGAGGCCCGCGGTTGGATGCCCGGAATTCATCCGCGCAGTCATCAAGAGGCCGGCGATGCCGGCCATGGCGCCGCCGATCGCATAGACCGCGATCAGCAGCTTATTCGGTGAGAGGCCGGCGTAGCGCAGCGCCTCGCGGTTGCCGCCGAGCGCGAAGATGTAGGTGCCGAAGCGGGTGTGATAGAGCAGGCCGTGGAAGACCGCGTAGGTCACGAGTGCCATCACGATCGGCACGGGAATTCCCAAAAGCGTCGCCGAATAGATGTCGCGCACGCTGTGGGGGATGCCGACCACGCTCTGGCCGTCGCTGACGATCAGCGATAGGCCCTGCGCCATGCCGAGCGTGCCCAAGGTCGCAACGAAGGGCGGGATGCCCACGATGGCGACCAGCCAGCCATTGGCGAAGCCGAAGGCCGCGCCGACGAGGAGCCCGGCACCGAGGCCGAGCAACATCGAGTGGGTGGTGAGCGAGACGATGGCGACGCAGAGCGAGGTCAGCGTCAGCACCGCGCCCATCGACAGGTCCAGCCCCTCGGTCATGATGATCAAGGTCATCGGCAGCGCGAGCATGGTCAGGATCGTCGACTGCACCAGCACGTTGGAGAGGTTGGCGACCGACAGGAAGCCGGGCGCGATCGTGCTGAACAGCGCGATCAGCAGCACCAGCACGATGGCAACGCCGGGAATCCGTTGCAGCGGATTCGGTTGAGAGACGACCGCGGCCTCACGCATGATGCATCCCCAGTCGCACGATGTTCTCCTCGGTCAGCTCGCTACGCGCGAGATGCCCGGCGATGCGCCCTTCGCGCATCACATAGGCGCGGTCGCAGACGTGGCAGATCTCGACCTGTTCGGACGAGATCATCAGCGCCGCCGCGCCTTCCGCGACAAGGCGGTCGATCAGGGCGAAGATTTCGGCCTTGGCGCCGATGTCGATGCCCCGGGTCGGCTCGTCGAAGATGAAAAGCTTTGAGCCGGCGGCGAGCCACTTGCCGATCACGACCTTCTGCTGATTGCCGCCTGAAAGCAGGCCGACGGTCTGCCGTGCGCTAGGCGTCGCAATGCGTAGCTGACGGATCAGGCCGTCGGCAGTGCGCTGCGCACTGCGCTGGTCGAACAACCCGCTCGGGAACAGTTTTCGCAGCGCCGACACTACCAGATTGTCGCTCACCGATCGCAGCAGCGCGAGACCTTCGCTCTTGCGGCTCTCCGGGATCAGCGCAATGCCGCGGCGGGCGGCGAGGTCGGGCTCACCGGAAATGACTTTGCCGTCGAACACGATCTCGCCTGATGTCACGGGATCGGCACCGAAGATCGCGCGCGCGACTTCGCTGCGACCGGAGCCGACCAGGCCACACAGGCCGACAATCTCACCGCGGCGCACCTCGATGTTGATGTCGGCGATCCCCGTCGATGAACTCAAGGCCTTGACCTCGAGCAGCAGCTCGCCGGGCTTGTCGGCAAAATTGCGCGGGTAGGTCATGTCAACGTTGCGACCGACCATCATGCGGACGAGCTGGTCCGGCGTGACGTCAGCAGGTTTGACGCCGTCGATGCGGCGGCCGTCACGCAGCACGGTGATGCGGTCGCCGAGCGCGAACACCTCCGCCATGCGGTGCGAGATGTAGACGATCGAGACGCCGTCGGCCTTCAGCCGCGCGATCAGCGCGAACAGCAGCTCGGTCTCGCGATCGGATAGCGCCGCAGTCGGCTCGTCCATCACCAGGATGCGGGCGTTCTGGCTGATCGCCTTCGCGATCTCGACCATCTGCTGCTGCGCCACCCCCAGCTTGTCAACGATGGTGGAGGGATCGATGTCAAAGCCGATCGTGCCGAGCACGCGCGCCGCGTCGGCCAAAATCTTGCGGCGATCGATCGTGCCGGGGATGCGGCCCTTCGGCTCGCGGCCGAGAAAAATGTTCTGGGCGATATCGAGATGGGGGACGAGGGAGAATTCCTGGAAGATCACGGCAATGCCGAGCTTCTGCGCGTCCGCGGCCGAGTGGATCGCGACCGGCTCGCCTCTGTAGTAGAACTCGCCGGCATCGGCGCGATAGGCGCCGCACAGCACCTTCATCAGGCTCGACTTGCCGGCGCCGTTCTCGCCCAGCAGCATGTGGACTTCGCCGGGGAAGACGGCAAAGGAGACGTCGTCCAGCGCCTTGACGCCGGGAAACTCCTTACTGATGCCGCGCAGCTCAAGGAGCGGGACAGGTGAGGCGGGCTCGACGGCTAATGCGGCGGTGCTCATGCCTGCGCTCCGCCTGCAAAGATCTTTCCGGGGTTCATCAGTCCGTCAGGGTCGAGCGCGCTCTTGATCGACCGCATCACATCGACGGCCTCGCCGAGCTCGTCGGTGAGATAATCGATCTTGCCGAGCCCAATGCCGTGCTCGCCGGTGCAGGTGCCGTCCATGGCAATCGCGCGGGCGACCATGCGGGCCTGCAGCGCCTTGGCGCCTTCGGCTTCCTCGGGCCTGGCCGGGTCGACCAGGATCAGCATGTGAAAGTTGCCGTCGCCGACATGGCCGACGATCGGCGCGGTGAAGCCGTGCGCGTCCGCGTCGCGCCGCGTTTCGGTCAAGCATTCGGCGAGCCGCGAGATCGGCACGCAGACATCGGTGATCACTGCGCGCGCGCCGGGTCGCAGGCCCAGGCCGGCATAGAGCGTATTGTCGCGGGCGTGCCAGAGCCGACTGCGATCCTCCGGCGCCTTGGCCCAGGCAAAACCGTGGCCGCCATGGTCGGCGGCGATCGCCTCTGCGGCCTCGGCCTGTTCGGCAACAGAGGCCTCGGAGCCGTGGAATTCGAAGAACAGCGTCGGGGCTTCGCGATAGCCGAGCTTCGCATAGGCGTTGATGCCGCGCATCATGACGTCGTCGAGCAGCTCGATACGCGCCACGGGGATCGCGGACTGGATCATCGAGATCGCGCTGTCCACGGCGTTGGGCAGGGTGTCGAAGCTGCAAACCGCGGCCGAGATCGCCTGCGGCACGGGATGCACCTTCAGCGTGATTTCGGTGATTAAACCGAGCGTGCCCTCGGCGCCGACGAACATGCGCGTCAGGTCGTAACCGGCGGCTGACTTGCGCGCGCGTCTGGCGGTCCGGATCACGCGGCCGTCGGCCAGAACCACCTCCAGCGCCATGACGTTGTCCTTCATGGTGCCGTAGCGCACCGCCATCGTGCCGGAAGCTCGCGTGGACGTCATGCCGCCGATCGAGGCGTCGGCGCCGGGATCGATCGGAAAGAAAAGCCCAGTGCCGCGCAGCTCCGCATTGAGCTGCTTTCGGGTGATGCCGGGCTGCACGACGACGTCCATGTCGCTATCGTGCACCGTCAGCACCTTGTTCATGCGTGCGAAGTCGAAGCAGACGCCGCCCGCGACCGCGGCCGCATTGCCTTCGAGCGAGGTCCCGGCGCCGAACGGTACGATGGGCATATTCGCGCCAGCGCACAGCTTGACGATCTCCGCGACTTCCTGCGTGGTTTCAGGGAAGACGACGATGTCGGGCGGCAGGTTGCGATAATGCGACTCGCTCTGCCCATGCTGATCGAGCACGCCACGCGCGACGCTCGCGCGCGGGCCGATCATGCCTGTGAGGCGATCGGCCAATATGCTCGTGCTGACTCGCGGTCCCATTCTTACTCCCTGTCTGGCCCTGTTGTCGGACTCTTGTCTGGTCCGCCGTCGTTCAGCTTAAGCGGCTCTTGCGCTGCTAGCGACCTGCTTCAGGCCGAAATCATAGTTGAGGTGAAAATACTCGATGTCTACCATGCGACCATCGGGCGCACGGCCGGGCGGGCACTGCACAAATTCGCGGATCAGGCTGTCCTTGACGCCGAACACCACGTCGCTGTCGAGATACTGGTCGCCGGCCACGAACACATGGGTCACGAGTTGCTCGAAGCCGGGCGCCGAGATCATGAAATGCACGTGCGCCGGGCGCCAGGGATGGCGGCCCTGGACCGCCAGCATGTCCCCAACTGTGCCGTCATGTGGGATCGGATAGGCAGCCGGCTTGATCGACCAGAAATTGAAGCGGCCGTTCTGGTCGGTGTGGAAGCGCGCCCGCATCGCAAGGTCGCCGATCTTGTCGAGCTGCTGCACGTCGTAATAGCCATCATCGTCGGAATGCCAGACATCCACGACGGCGCCGGCAAGCGGCCGTCCGTCGACGGTCGACACCGAGCCGGTGACGAGCATCGGATCGCCTTCCATCGGGCCGGAGATGTCAGCGCCGTTGTCTTTCTCGGGCGACGCCTGCACGAAGAACGGACCGAGCACCGTGGTTTCGGTGGCGCCTTCCGGCACGGGATGATTGATCGCGTCGACCAGCATGGAGACGCCGAGCGCGTCCGACAGCAGGATGAACTCCTGGCGCTTGTCGTCGCACATGTGGCCGGTGCGGGTCAGGAACTCGATGCCGTATTCCCATTCCTTCTGGGTCGGTCGCACCTCGCGGACGAAGGCATGAAGGTGGCGCACCAGCGCTTCGCTGACCTGCTTGATCCGCGGATCGGTCGCGCCTGCGATCCGATCCAGCACCGCGTCCGTGATCGTGTTCTCGTTGAAATTTCGCATAGGTGCCTCCGTGAATCAGAGTTTGGGCTCGCCAAGGCCGGACAGCCGCTCGAGGTGCTTGACGGTCGCGATGAAGTCGGCGTCGCCGTCGCCCTGCGCGACCAGCGAGCCATAGGTCTCGCGCACCTGGGCCGCGAGCTGAAGCGGCACGCCGACGGCGTGGCCGGCACCGAGGATCAGGTCGAGATCCTTGGCCATCTGCCTGCAGGAGAAAGTCGAGTCGAAATCGCGGCTGCGCAGCGGCGCGGTCTTGTATTTCACCATCGGCGAGGCGACCGCGCTGTCGTCGAGGACTTTCAGAATGTCCTGCCAGCCGATGCCGCCCTTGCGCGCCAGCGCCAGACTCTCCGCCATCATCGCGGCCGACACCGCGATCATCAGATTGACCGCAAGCTTCGCATATCGCGCTTCCTCGCCGGGCCCAAGATAGGTCTGGGCGCGGGTGAAGGCGGCAAGCAGCGGCTTTGCGTTTTCGTAGGCGTCCTCCGGGCCCGAGACGAAGCAGCTCAGCGCGCCGGTGTGGACGATACTGGCATTGCCCGAGACCGGCGCCCGCAGGTAGAAGACACCGCGCGCCTGGGCGGCGGCGTCGACCTCTGCGGACGCCTCGACGCTCACGGTGCTGGTCTCGATCACAACAGATCCAGCCGCCATCGCGGCGATGAGGCCGGTTGGGCCGAGCAATGCGCCGCGCAAGGCAGCGTCATCGGGCAAGGACGTGACGATCGCGGCCTTGCCGTCCACGGCCTCGGCCGGTGAAGCGGCAATCGAAATGCCTTGCGTGCGAGCCTCCTCGAGCCGTGCGGCGCTCCGGTCGAACGCGGTCACCGCATAACCGGCCTTGGCGACGAGCACCGACATCGGCAAGCCCATCTTGCCGATCCCGATGAAAGCGATGTGTTTCGAAGCGTCCGTCATTGTTGTTGTCCTTGACGCCCTCAGGCGGCGTGTCCCTGTCGTTCGATGTCGTGCACCAGTCGCCGGCCGGATTGCACGAGCAGTTCCTTCTTCGCCCCCAGGCCCTCGGCCAGCAGCCGACCATTCCGCTTCTTCCACACGCCGCCGATCATCACGGCCTCGATATTGGCAAGGCTCGTCTGCATCACCACGGTGGAAACGGGATCGTGCACCGGGACGAGGTTGAGATCGGAGCAATTGATGATGACGAGGTCGGCGAGCTTGCCCGGTGTCAGCGAGCCGATCTGGTCCTCGCGGCCGAGCATGCGGGCGCCTTCCGTCGTGATCCAGCGCAGCGCCTCGCGGACGGGGATCGTGGTCGTCGCCGGAATGGTGCCGCTGGCCTTGCGCGACTCGGCGTTGTCGAGCGCCCGCTGCATCGAGAGCGCAACGCGCGCGGCGGAGAAGAGGTCGCCCGCCAGTACGGATTCCAGATCGATGCCGATGGTCGGCCGCACGCCGCGCTTGAGCAGCCGTCCGGTGATCGGAAAGCCGTGGCCCTGGATCATTTCGTTCTCCGGCGTCACCGAGAAGGAGACGCCGAGATCGACCATCCGGTCCAGCAGTTCGTCAGGCAGGTCATTGCCATGGACGATGTTGATTCCGGCGCCCACGAGACCCGCCTCGATCAGCTTCTCCCAGCCACCGGGCGTCTTCGCAGGACCACCGCCCTGATGCATCGATGCGATCAGCTTGAGTTCCCGCGCCATGCGAAAATCGTGCATGGCGACGTCCAGCGTCGAATAGTGCGGGCCGAGGATCGCGAGTCCAAGCGTGACGAGGCCGTCGCGGTCGGCGAGGGGCCCCGCCAGCAGTCGCTCGACCTCACGGCGTGGATGCGGGATCTCCGAGAAATGCGGTTCGCCCGGTTTCGGTTCGGGCTTGGGCGAGCCGTGG
The DNA here is from genome assembly GCF_023100665.1 of Bradyrhizobium sp. CW1. Lineage (NCBI taxonomy): Bacteria > Pseudomonadati > Pseudomonadota > Alphaproteobacteria > Hyphomicrobiales > Nitrobacteraceae > Bradyrhizobium > Bradyrhizobium sp. CW1. Next base: position 5,127,762 of record NZ_CP064684.1, on the reverse strand, counting down.
AAGAAGGCCGCCCGGATACCGCATTCGATCAGGCCACGCACCGCGGCGTCGGTATGATCGGGCGTCGGATTGTTGTGGCACCAGTCGACCAGCGTGGTGGTGCCGTGATTGATCTGGTTCAGCACACCCACCAAGGTCGCGATATAAATGTCCTCGGGCCTGAAGACCGTAGCGAGACCAGCATGCATGCGGCGGAAATATTCCAGCAGCGTCCAGTTGGCGGCATAACCGCGCAAGCCCGTCTGCCAGGTGTGCATATGGGCGTTGATCAGGCCGGGGATGACGATGCGGCCGGTGCCATCGACGATCTCGGTCTCGGTCGCGCCGCCGACGTCGATCGATGGACGCACATCAACGATGCGGCTGCCCTCGATCAGCACGTCGCCGCCAGGTAAATCGCCGATCGTGTCATCCATGCTGATGATGACGGCGGATTTGATGAGCGTGCGCCGCATCGAATCAAACTGCCGTTTTGATGGCGCCGGGCGGCTCGCCGGCCCAGGCGCGCGCGATCAGGTCGCGAATGGCGTCGCGTTCGAGCGGGCGCGGGTTCCAGTAGGCGTTGGTGACCGCGAGGTCGGCAGCCTTGTCGATGCCGCCTTCGGGCATGCCGATGTCGCGCAATGCGACCTTCGCACCCAGCCGCTTCGCGAGCTCGAAAAGTCCTTGCGGTGCATCGGCGGCGCCGATTGCGCGTGAGATCCGCGCCATCGCATCGGGCACGGCCGGCGCGTTATAGGCCAGCGCGTGCGGCAGCACGATGGTGTGGGTCTCGGCATGCGGCAGGTCGAAGGTGCCGCCGAGCGTGTGGCAGAGCTTGTGATGCAGCGCCATGCCGACGGTGCCGAGGCAGACGCCGCACAGCCAGGCGCCATAGAGCGCTTCGGTGCGAGCCTCGCGATCGTCGCCCTTGGCGGCGATGGCGGGCAGGGCACGCGCCAAGGCGCGAATGCCTTCTTCTGCCATCAGCGAGGTGACGGGATTGGTGTCGCGCGCGTAGAGCGCTTCTACCGCATGTGCGATGGCGTTGATGCCTGATGTCGCGGTCAGGCTCGCCGGCAGCGTCAAAGTGAGATCGACATCGTAGATCACGGTCTCCGGCAGGATGGCGGCGTCGCGGACCGTGGTCTTCAGGCCATTCTCGGTCTGGCCGACGATCGGCGTCATCTCCGAGCCGGCATAGGTCGTGGGAATGCAAAGCTGGTTGATGCCGGTGCGCAAGGCCAGCGCCTTGCCGAGGCCGGTCGTGGATCCGCCACCGAGGGAAATGACGCAGTCGGCCTCGCACGCCTTCATCGCCGCGAGCGCCCGCTCCGTGACCTCGACCGGCGTGTGCATGGTCGCGCCCGGAAAGATGCCGCCGTAGAGCGGACCGAGCGCCGCGCCCAAACTTTTGCCTTGCGCCTCCTGCTGCGGCGTCGTCAGCACCAGGGCGCGCTTGCCACCGAGCCGCTCGACCTCGGCCTTGGCCGAGGCCAAAGCTCCGCTGCCGAACACGACGCGGCAGGGCAGGTTTTCAAAGGTGAACGTACCGATCATGCGCCGGTCTCTTTGATGGGATAATCGACCTGGAAGCGTCCGATCCGCAAGTCGCCCAGCGCCTCGCGCACGCGCAGATGTTCCGGGTGGGTGGCATAGGCCGCGAGCGCAGCGTGGTCGGTGAATTCGGAGAACAGAACGACGTCGCAGGCGTAGTCGACATCGCTGACATCGAGACCGACTTCGATATGGGTGAGGCCGTCGATCCGGCCGCGCAGCCCCTCGAACAGGGTCTTGACCTTGACCCGGGCGGCAGAACGCTCCGCCGGCGTCTCGCCGCGCAGCCGCCACATCACGATGTGCCTGATCGGGCCCGACATTTCCCTGTTTCCTCGCCTGCTATCTTGCTTGTGTTTAGGCCATTTTGACTTGCGGGATACGGAAATAAAGCTCAATAATCGTAAGTCTCTTTTCCTGTTTGCGAAAAAATGGACCGCCTGCTCCAGTTGGAAGTATTCGCCAAGACGGCCGAGCTCGGCAGCATGTCCAAAGCTGCCGAAGCCCTACGGATGTCGAATGCTGCCGCGAGCCGCCATCTCAGCGCTCTCGAGGAGCGCCTTGCAGTCCGGCTGATCGAGCGCAACACCCGTCGGCTGTGGTTGACTGAGGCGGGGCAGGAGCTGCTGGAGCGCTCGAGCCGGGTTTTGAGCGAGTTGGCCGAGGCCGAGGACATCGTCAGCGATCGGGCGCTGTCGCCGCAAGGCATGCTGCGGGTCACGAGCTCGCTGTCCTTTGCGGTGATCTATCTGGCGCCGATGCTGCCAGCCTTCCGCGCGCGCTATCCGAAGCTCAACATGCAGATCACCACCGCCAACCGGTACTCCGATTTCATCGAGGCCGGCATCGACGTGGCGATCAGGACGCGCGAGCAGGAGCCGGATTCCAACATCATCGTCCGCCGCATCGGCCAGATGCGGCGGGTGCTCGCTGCTGCGCCGTCCTACCTCGCAAGCTGCGGCGAGCCGGAGCAGCCCGCCGATCTCGCGCGCCACAACATGCTGATCTACAATCTCGCCAACGATCCCTATTCGCTGCGCCTGCGCAAGGGCAATGGCGCGCAGACTGTTCGCATCACGTCGACGCTCGACAGCAATGACGGCCAGGTCATCCGCGGCGCCGCGCTGGCGGGGCTCGGCATCCTCATCCAGCCGCTCTATATCGTGCAAAGCGATATCGCTGCGGGCCGCCTCGTCCCCGTTCTGATGGACTGGGAGCTGCCGCTGCTCACGATGAACATCGCCTACCAGAACCGTGCCGGACTGCCTGCCAAGATCAGGGTCTTTTCCGACTTCCTGGTCACCCACATCCGCGAGCATTCGCAGCCGGGGATCTGGATCGACGCGGCGAAGTGAGCGACATTTTCGAATTCAGGCGGCTTTGTAGAAGGCACATCCATTGAAAGCCAGGACATCCGGCACCGCATGGCGGCATGCCAACATCGGTCGGCTGCTCAACAACGCGGTGCGGCGCTTCGAAGGTCGTGTGCTCGAACTGATGAGCGAGAAGGGGCATGGCGAAACGAGGATCGCGCATGTCGGCCTCACACGTAATCTCGACGTGGAGGGGACCAGACTGACGGAGCTCGCCCGCCGCGCCTCCATGAGCAAGCAGGCGATGGGCGAGCTGGTCGATCAATGCGCCGAGCTCGGCTTGGTCGATCGGATCGCCGATCCGACCGATCGCCGCGCGCGCATCGTCATGTTCACGCCGGCCGGGCGCAAATGGCTCGATGCGTTCCGCGACGCGGTCGACGTCGCCGAGCAGGAGATGCGCGCCGAACTCGGCAAGGCCACGATGGATGCAATCCTGAAGGGACTGGCGGTCTATGGCGCGACGTTCGATACGCTCGATGACGCCAAGTAGTCAGGCTACTTGACGACATCGTCAGGCGACCTTACCATGCGGAATAATGCTGGTTGGGAGAAGCGCCTTGGAAACATGTCTGACGGCCTCGGTGCTCATCGTGGGTGGGGGGCCCTGCGGCCTGATGCTCGCCAACGAGCTCGGCCGGCGCGGCGTGTCCGCGATCCTGGTCGATGAAAAGCCGGGCACGGCATTCAATCCGCAAGCCAATGCGACGCAAGCGCGCTCAATGGAGCACTATCGGCGGCTGGGTTTTGCCGACGAGATCCGACGCGAAGGTCTGCCTGCGGATTATCCGACCGACGTTGCGTATTTCACGCGCTACACCGGTTACGAGCTGGCCCGATTTCAATTGCCGTCATCGTCACGCGCGGGCGAGCTCGTCAAGGGCATGTCGGGCTCCTGGAGCGCCGCCGAGCTGCCGCATCGGGTCTCGCAAAAATACGTCGAGGCGGTGCTGCGCCGCCACGCCGAACGGCTTCCCGGAATACGGCTCAGCTACGGTCATCGTCTGATCAGCTACGTCGAGAGCGGTGACGGCGTTATCGCCGAGATCGAATGTCTCGATGACAACAGCCGCTTTCAGGTCCGGGCCGACTTCCTGGTCGGAGCCGACGGGCCGCGCTCGATGGTCCGGCAATCGCTCGAGATCGTCTACGGCGGCGAAACCGGAACGCAGCGCGATTTCATGGGCGGCCGCATGCTGGCGGTCTATCTCCGTTCGCCTGGCTTCTACGCGAGCATCCCGCATGCCAAGGCGTGGATGTACAATTGCTTCAACGGCGACCGCCGCGCCTTCATGGCATCCGTGAATGGTCGCGACGAATTTGCGTTTCACACGCAGCTTCGGCCCGGGGAAGACGAGATTGCGATCACAATCAACGAGGCCAAAGCAGCGTTCCAGCGCGCTTGCGACGCGCCGATTGACTGCGAAGTGCTGTCATTCGTGACCTGGACCGCCGGCCACGCGCTGGTCGCGAACGGAATGCAGCGGGGCAGAGTGTTCCTCGGCGGCGACGCGGCGCATCTGTTCACGCCGACCGGAGGCCTTGGCTACAACACCGCGATCGAGGATGCGGTCAACCTCGGCTGGAAGCTCGCAAGCGTCGTCAAGGGTGTGAGCCCGGCGGGGCTGCTCGACAGCTATGAGGTCGAGCGGCGTCCGGTGGCGCTGCGCAACACCGATTATGCGCGTCGCTTTGCCGACTCGCTCGGTCTGTTCGCTCCCGCGCCTGACATCGAGGACGCCACCGAGGCCGGCGACGAGGCGCGGCGGACGGCGGGCGTCTATCTCGAACAGCACGCCCGCGCGGAATTCAACATTCCCGGCGTCACCTTCGGTGGGCGCTACGACGGCTCGCCGATCATCGTCTCCGACGGCAGCCAGCCGCCGCCCGATGCCGCGAACGTCTACGTTCCGAGCGCCTGTCCCGGCGGCCGCGCCCCGCATACGTGGTTGGAGGACGGCGTCTCGCTGTACGACCTGTTCGGGTTCGAGTGGACGCTGCTCCAGTTCGGCGAGGTCATGACCTCTCAAGCGTCAGTCGTCGAGACCATCCGTGCGATCGGGGTTGATGTGAAACTCGTCACGCTGCCGAAATCCCTGCGCGATCTCTATGAGGCGGATCTGGCTTTGATACGCCCCGACCAGATCGTGGCTTGGCGCGGCAGCGCGTCACAGGCTGGTACGATCGGGCGCGTCCTTGCCCGAGCACTCGGACACAACGCGAGCGACGGCGCACGGCTGGCAAGCTGATCGACTCTCGCCGTTGCATCCGACCAGCGGCTGCGGCGGCCAATAACAACAAGACAACAAAACGACAAATGACACCGGAGGAGGAAACCGTGACGACAAGAGCATTGGAGCACTACGACGACCATGCCGCCGCCGGCGCCACTGCCGAGCAGACGGCGAGCAGCCGCCGGCGTATCCTGATCGCCGGCACCATCGGCACCGCGATCGAATGGTACGACTTCTTCATCTACGGCCTGATCGCGCCGCTGGTGTTCGATCAATTGTTCTTTCCGAAGTTCGACCAGCTCACGGCGACGATTGCGGTGTTCGCGACGTTTGCCGTCGGATTTTTGGCGCGTCCGCTCGGCGGGCTTGTATTCGGCCATTTCGGTGACCGTCTCGGCCGAAAGTCCGTCTTGCTGTGTACGCTGCTCATGATGGGACTTGCGACCATGTCGATCGGATTGTTGCCGACCTACGCCAGTGCAGGCGTGGCTGCGACCGTCGCGCTCGTGGCGTTGCGCTTCGTTCAGGGGTTTGCGCTCGGCGGCGAATCGACTGCGGCGATCCTTATGGCGATCGAGACGGCGCCCGGGCACCGGCGCGGCTTCTCGGCCGCGGTGATCCAGGCCGCAGGACCCGTCGGTGTCGTGCTCGCCTCGTTTGCGGCGCTCACGATCGCGCGGCTGCCGGAAGCGGACCTGCTGTCATGGGGCTGGCGCGTGCCGTTCCTGATCAGCGCGGTTCTGGTCGCGCTCGGCGTCTATATGCGCCTGCGCATCGAGGAGAGCGCGACATTCCGAAAGGCGAAGGTGACGGAAGTAGCGCCTGTGGTCGAAGCGCTGCGGGAACATTGGCGGCCGATCCTCATCGTATTCTTCGCCGAGATGGCGCAGACGTCCTATTTCTATCTGACAGCCATCTTCACCATCTCCTTCGCGACCCGTCAGCTCGGCGTCCAGAAAGACGTCATCACGCAGGCCGTGCTGTTCGCCAATCTCGTCGGGCTCGTTGCGATGCCACTCATCGGAGCCTGGTCCGACCGTATCGGACGAAAGCGTCTGTTCTTGGCCGGCGTGGTGCTTGCAGCCATCTCGATGTTTGCATTCTACGGTGTGGTCGCGAGCCGCGACACGGTGCTGGTGACGGGCGCGGTGATCCTCGCCGCGGGGGTGATCCATCCGCTGATGTTCGGCAGCGAAGGAAGCTATTTTCCGGAATTGTTTCCGACCCGCATTCGCTTCACCGGCGTGTCGATCGGAAAGCAGCTCGGGACGGTGCTCGGCGGCGGCATTGCGCCGCTGGTCGCCACCAGCCTGTTTGCGCAGACGGGCTCCACCTACGCGATCACAGGATACTACGTTGCGCTCGCGCTCGCGGCGATGATTGCGCTCGGCTTTGCGCGTGAAACCGGAAAATCGCGGCTGCTCGGCTAGCATTACAGTTGCTTTTGTTGCGGGCTTCTGAATCCATGGGCAACCATGATTCGAATGTCGTGGGCGCGGGCCGCGTCGGTTGAGGCGACGCTTGCGTTGTGGGCGGCGTCGCTTCGAGAGATCAAGCAACGGATACGTCCGTTGTTCACGCAAGAGCGTGTTGCGACGAATGCAGGTCTGTTCCTGGAAGGTCTGCTCGGAGATGAGCAGCGCAAGACCGGTTGGATGCGCGCGGAGGCGGCTGGCGATCCCGGCCCATGGCGGCAGCAGGCGATTCTGGGTCGTGGAGACTGGGACGCTGATGCCCTGCGCGATATCGTGCACGACTATGTCATCGAGCATTTGGCGGATGACGATGCGGTGCTCGTGATCGACGAGACCGGTTTTCTCAAACAGGGCAAAGCGTCATGCGGAGTGGCGCGGCAATACACTGGTTCGGCAGGAAAGATCACGAACTGCCAGATCGGCGTCTTCGCTGCCTACGTTTCGCGTCATGGCCATGCGTTCATCGATCGCGCGTTGTATCTTCCGAAGGAATGGACCGACGATCCAGATCGTCTGGAAGCCACATATGTGCCTGCCGATGTCGGCTTTGCGACCAAACCAAAGCTTGCGACGAGAATGATCGCACGCGCGATAGCCGGGTCTGTACCATTCAAGTGGGTTGCCGGTGATACCGTCTACGGTGTTGGCAACATCGAACAGCAACTACGTCGGGCAGGCAAAGGCTACGTGCTTGGGGTCAGCAGCGCTCATGTGTTTCGATCCTGGGGCAAGCGACCGCCGGTCGCCGGTACGGCTGCAGACCTCGCCCGGACGCGGCGCTCATCCGACTGGAAGCGCCTGTCGGCGGGAGCCGGAACCAAAGGACCGCGGCTGCACGATTGGTGTTATCTCGAATTGGCGGATCTCGAGGCCGAGCAGTCCAACAGTGCAAATGACGGTTTGTGGACACGCGGTCTACTGATCCGTCGTCGCATTGCCGATGATGACCTCGCCTTCTTCACCACCTGGTGCCCAGCGGGAACAGCCATTGAAACGCTGGTCGCGGTCGAAGGCCATCGATGGGCGATCGAGGACAGCTTTGAAACGGCGAAAAACGAGTTCGGGCTCGATCACAACGAGAGCAGATCCTGGCATGGCTGGCACCGTCATGTGTCCTTGGTGATGCTCGCCTTCGCCATGATGGCCGCGATCCGACATCGCGCTAATCCGCCACCGCCCAAAAAAACGAAACGGCGCCCCCCGGCAAAAGCCAAAACATAACCACCCCACCACTGATCCGTTGGTCAATCCAGGAAATCCGCCGCATTGCTATCAGACTTGCGCGGAAGCGGATTCAACCCGCACACATCATCGCATGGTCCTTCTGGCGCAGAGCTCACCAGGCTGCCGCTCAACGCGCCCACTTCAAATCAAAAAAGCAACTGTAATGCTAGAGCGAGCGCCATTATCAACCCCAGGGAGGTTTTTCATGGACGTCAGTCTTCTCATCAACGGGCAGGATCAGGCCGCTTCCAGCGGCAAGGTGTTCGAGCGGCGCAATCCGCTGTCGCAGGAGGTCGCAAGCCGCGCGGCCGCCGCGACCGCTTCCGATGCCGACGCCGCGGTGGCGGCGGCCTCCGCCGCGTTTGCCGCATGGTCGGCGCTCGGCCCGAATGCGAGGCGAGCCCTGTTGCTGAAGGCCGCAGATGCGCTTGAGGCCAAGCGCGACGCCTTCGTCCGGTTCATGATGGCCGAGATCGGCACGACGGAGATCTGGTCGGCCTTCAACGTCAAGCTCGCGACCGGCATGCTGCGCGAAGCGGCGTCGCTCACCACGCAGATCGCCGGCGAGGTGATCCCGTCGGACAAGCCGGGATGCCTCGCGATCTCCATTCGACAGCCCGCCGGCGTGTGCCTCGGCATCGCCCCGTGGAATGCGCCGATCATTCTCGGCGTTCGCGCCGTGGCGACGGCGCTCGCCTGCGGCAATTCCGTCGTGCTCAAGGCCTCCGAGATATGCCCGGGGACGCACCGGTTGATCGGCGAGGTCTTCAAGGACGCAGGCTTTCCGCCCGGTGTCGTAAATGTTCTGACCAACGCACCGGCCGATGCGCCCGCTCTGGTCGAGCGCCTGATCGCCAATCCGGCCGTGCGGCGGATCAATTTCACCGGCTCGACCCGCGTCGGTCGCGTCATCGCCGAGCTGGCCGGGCGCCAGCTCAAGCCAGTGCTGCTCGAACTAGGGGGCAAGGCGCCTCTGGTCGTGCTCGACGATGCCGACGTCGATGCCGCCGTCGCGGCCGTGGCGTTTGGCGCCTTCATCAATCAGGGCCAGGTCTGCATGTCGACCGAACGGGTGATCGTCGACGAGGCGGTAGCGGCGTCCTTTGTCGACAAGCTCGCGAAGAAAACGGCTGCGCTTCCGGCCGGCGCCCCGCGCTCCGGTCCCGTTGTCGTCGGCTCGATGATCGACGAGGCGCCGGCCAAGCATGTCGTTGCGTTGATCGACGACGCGGTCGCCAAAGGCGCCGTCAAGCTCGCGGGCGGCGACCGGGTTGGCACGGTCGTCCCGGCCACCGTGCTCGACCGCGTGGTGCCCGGCATGCGCATCTATACCGAGGAGAGCTTTGGTCCCGTCGTCTCGGTGATCCGGGCAAGTGGCGTGGATGACGCGGTGCGGCTTGCCAACGATACCGAGTACGGCCTCTCGGCCGCCGTGTTCGGCCGCGACGTCGCGCGTGCGCTGACGGTGGCGCAGCGGATCGAAAGCGGCATCTGCCACGTCAACGGCTCGACCGTGCATGACGAGGCGCAGATGCCGTTCGGCGGCATGAAGGGATCGGGCTACGGCCGCTTCGGAGGTCAGGCCGGGATCGCCGAGTTCACCGATCTGCGCTGGATCACCATCGAGACCCAGCCGCAGCACTATCCCTTCTGACCGCGCAACAAGCGAAGCCCATCAGGACGCTATTCATGAATTCGAAAGTTCTCACGGTTCGGGAAGCGACCCTCGGTGTGCTTCGCTCCTTTGGCGTCGATCGCGTTTTCGGCAACCCCGGCTCGACCGAGCTTGCCTTCCTTGGCGACTGGCCCGACGACATCGACTACGTGCTCGGATTGCAGGAAGCCTGCGTCGTCGGCATGGCAGACGGCTATGCGCAGGCCACGGGACGAGCGGCGTTCGTCAATCTGCACTCGGCGGCTGGGCTCGGTCATGCCCTCGGCAATCTCTTCACCGCATTCCGCAACAAGACACCGATGGTCGTGACAGCCGGGCAGCAGGCGCGCAGCCTATTGCGGATGCGACCCTATCTCTTCTCCGAGGACGCCGCACAGTTTCCAAAGCCCTATGTGAAATGGAGCGCCGAACCGGCGCGCGCCGAAGATGTTCCAGCGGCGATCGCGCAGGCCTTCCTCACCGCCATGCAGCATCCCCGCGGTCCGACATTCGTGTCGGTCCCGTCGGATGATTGGGCGCGGCCCGCAACCGCTCCACCGGTCCGCTGCATCGCGACGGAGTTTGCGCCCGATCCGGCGGCGATCGTTCGGCTCGGCGCGGCGATCCGAGCCGCCAAAAAACCTATCTTCGTTGTCGGACCCGAGATCGATCGCAGCGGCTGCGTCGACGCGATGGTCGCTGTGGCCGAGCAGGCGAGCGCGGCCGTTTGGGCAAGCCCGATGTCGAGCCGTTCGAGCTTTCCGGAATTGCATCCGCTGTTCGCCGGCTTCCTTCCGGCAGCACCGGGAGGGCTCGCCCGCGCATTGCGCGGCGCCGATCTGATCGTCGTGGTCGGCGCGCCGGTGTTTACTTTCCATGTCGAAGGACAATGCGAATTGCTCGACGATGGAACGCCGGTCTGGCAGATCACGGATGATCCGACGGAAGCCGCATCCGCTTCTGTCGGTGACACCATCATCAGCACGCTCCCGAAGGCGCTGGCTGGGCTGCTGTCGGTGATGCCTGACATCGCGGAGCGCGAGGTGCCGGCCGCGCGGTTGCGGCCTGCCGCTCCTGCCGCGCAAAATCCGATTCCGCCGGGCTATGCGCTCGCCCGGCTCTCGGCGTTGATGCCGGGCGATGCGATCGTGGTCGAGGAGGCGCCGTCGCATCGCCCCGCCATTCAGCAATTCCTGCCTCGGCCCGGCGCGGACAGCTTCTACACGATGGCGAGCGGCGGACTTGGTTATAGCCTGCCGGCCTCGGTCGGCGTGGCGCTGGCGCGGCCGGGCCGCCGCATCGTCGCCCTGATCGGTGACGGATCGGCGATGTATTGCATCCAGGCAATCTGGACCGCGGTGCAACGCCGCCTGCCGATCACTTTCGTGATCATGAACAATTCAGGCTATGGCGCGATGCGCGCCTTCAGCCAGCTGATGCAGGCGCATCGCCCGCCCGGGATCGACCTGCCCGGGCTCGACTTCGTGGCGCTCGCAAGGGGAATGGGTTGTCCGGGGCAGCGCATGACCGATGTCGGCGACGTCGACGCCATCTTGACCGAAGCGTTGGCATCAAGCGGTCCCGCGCTGGTCGATATCGCCGTCGACGACGCCACGACGGACCTGTTCAGCCATCCGCGCTAGCTGGCGGCAGAGGGGCTGGTCCGCGGCGACAAGACAGCCGATGGAAATTTGCCTCCGAAGGCACGGGTCTTCGGTTGGACACGCGACCCGTCGATCACCTCGAGTTGTCCGCAGCGATTCAAGGTATGCAACTTCCTGCCGGGCCATGCTGGCCCTGGCCGCAGAGAGTGGCGGATAATCTGCTTGAACGTCGTCGGCGACAGTTCGACGATTTCCGCCAGGGCGAGCGCTGCCCCATATCCGCCGGCACAATCCTGGACCGGGCGCCACAATTTGTCATTGATGGTGACGAAATTCCCCGCAGGCCGCGTGCTCGCGCGGTCGATCAGGACCGGGTTGCTGGCATGCGGCAACCACGGGCCCATGAGGTGCTCGGCGTGATAGATCGCCAACGAATCCGAATACCCGCCAGTGCCATCGCGCCAGGCTCCGAACAGATAGTGCAGGCCGTTGTGCCGCGTGATCGTCACATCGGCGAGTTCAAGTCCTGAAAGCAGCGTCGCGTGGCGCTCCCATTTGTCCGGGAACCGAACGCATTTATAGATGGCGACGTCCCCATTGGTCGAGCTCTCCGGGATCATCCACAATGCGCCATCGTCCTCGATCAGGAACGGATAGGAGAGGTGCCAGGGCTCGTCCAATACGGGCACGACCGCTCCGACCGGGCCCTTATCGTCGAACTCGATCGCGGAAATGATTCCTTTTCCAATCCGGTGATCGAGATCCTCAAAGAAGACGAATGTTCTTCCCTGCCACGTGATGGGGAAAGGATCGGCGTAGAAGTGGTTTCCGGGATCGGCAAGGACGTTCCAGCGAGGCCCTGACAGGTCTCCGGTCTGCCAGACGCCTGCGCCCTTGTTGATGCGCCATCCGACATGCCAATGCGGGGCATAGCAGCAGAGGCGATAGATCTCCTTGGCGATCGATATGGTGAGGCCGCGCGCGACATAAGCCGTTGGCGGGCGGCCGTTGTCCGCTCGGGCCGGTCGTGCCAGCTGCGGCACGATGCGCGGTCGTCCCGACAGGATGGCGGCCACCATGGTCAGGGTTCGCGCCATGACCGTTTCCAGGCCCCCGCTCAGACCGGCCGCGATTTCGGCGGAGGGATGGCCACGATCGAGGACTGCACCGTCGACCTCGTCGACGATTTCGATCACCGGCAGATCGCCGGCGAGAATGGCGGCAAGAGCTGCGTTTTCGCCTGCCACTCCATTGAACAGCGGGCGGAGATACTGCCGGGCGGAGCAGTTCGGATCCCGCGCGCCACCGGTGAAATCGACGACGACGTCTGCCGTGCCGGCGCGAGCCTGCATCCGGTCCGGACTGATCTTCAGCCTTTCGGTGCCGCTGTGTTTGCCCTTGTGCAACACCAAACGTTCGAGCTCGAACAGCATGTCGAGACCCGCCGGCCGCGGCTCCGCCGTTGCCGTCCACGCGATCTGGACCGGTACATCCCGCCCGTCGATCGACAGCGTCTCGCGGCCCATCCACCGCCGCGCATTCTCAATTTCACAGCGAAACTCGATGGTCATGTCGAGCCGATCCGTTTCCATGCGCCCCGATCAAATGACCTGGCCGAGAATTCGAACGTATTCCTCCACCATGGCGTCCACTGAATAGCGCAGCTTCAGGCCTTTGGCGTTTTGCCGCAGTTCGTCGCTCAGTCTTTGGTCCGTCAGGAGCCTCGAGACGGCCGCTGACAGCTTGGCGTGATCGGAGGTATCGACGAACAGCGCTGTCGGCTTCCCTTCGACGGACAACACTTCGCGCAAGACCGGAAGATCGGTGACGACCGAGGGAACGCCGGCGTTTGCAGCCTCCACAGCGGCGAGGCCGAAGGTCTCCGCCTGCGTCGGAAATACGAACACGTCGAGAGCGGCGAGAAACTCCGCCATCTGGCGCGGGGTGATTTCGCCGAGCAGATGCAGCCTGTCCGATACTCTCAGCTCATCCGCCAACTGCCGCAGCCGGGCCTCGTCGGCTCCCTGGCCGGCCAGCGCGAGATGCCAGGATGGTTGATCCGGCAACAGACGTATCGCCGCGTCGAGCCGCTTGTGCGGGTGCAATCTTGCTGCGCAGCCGAGCAGGGGGCTATCCGGCGGGAGATTGAACTTCTGTCGCGCAGCTTGCTTCGACAGGGTGAGCGCCTTGTCGTCGAAGCCGTGCGGGACATGCACCATGCGCGCGCGATAAGCCCTGGGGTAGCGCGAATACTCGCGCTGCATGTCCAGCGAGTTGAGCGTGATGCGGTCGAAGAAGCCGAGGCTGCCCATGACGATGTCGGCCGTACGGACCGGCCAGCTCATCGACAGCGCGGATGAAACCTGATTGGCGATGACAGGTGCGCGGCAGATCAGGCGCGCCACACCGGCGCCGATGACATTGCCGAAGTGCTGAAAGGTCAGAACGGCGTCAGGCCTGGTGGCCCTGATATGGCGGCCGAGCGTCCACAGCATTTGCAGCAGCGCCAGCGGATTTCCCGGCCGGCTCGACGCGCAATAGACCGTGTGGGGCGGCTCATCGAACGAATCCGACTTGCGGAAGAAGAAAAGATTGGTGACGCGATAGCCGCGGGCGGTCAGCCCGGCGCCAAGCAGGCGCGAGATCTCCTGCGCACCGGCGTTCTCAGCCTGGGTCTGTACGAGCAGCACGTGCGGCTTGCGTCCGCCACCGTTGGGCGACGGGAGTGCTGTCGCAGTCGTCTCGCCCAACGCCTTGTTTGGCTGGTAATGCAGCACGGATCCCGACCCATTAGAGAAGCGAATTTTTCACCTTCTTAACTCCGTATCTACCATGCGGGCATCGCGCGGACACCGACTAGCAATAAACGGAGTTAATGCGCCCTGCCGCAAGGGCATGAGGGAATTCCGCTGGTTCCGACGAAGTGCAGAGGACGCGGGCAACCGCCGATTAACCATCGATATTTGGGTTGGAGCGGGCCCACTAAAGCATATGAAAACGACGCACATTCCGCCGGTGCGCCGACGGCTGCTGGTGCGCTCTCCTTCATGCGGGACACGCGCGACATATGCTGACGCTCTATTCGCCGGAGTCCGCGCCACGGACCGCGTAGGCGCTGGGCTTCGATGCGGAGAAGCGCAGAAGCCCTAGAATCGAAGGATCGACGCCGGTTCGCCGGCGACAGAGGATGTTGAGGACGATGGTCGCTAACGCGAGCGACACAGTGGCCGAGATCGCTGCGCCAAGAACGCCGAGCCAGGGAATGAGGACGAGAAATCCAACCAGCCGTAGCGCTACGTTCCCGGCAATCACGGGGACATACTCGCGCTCATGGCCGGTCAGTTGCAATATCGCCGCAGACGGACCGCCCGCCGCCTGGACCGCCGTTCCGATCGCGAGCACGATCAGGACCCAGTGCTGCGCAGCGAAATGTGGCCCGAACAAGTTGAGTAGATGGGGACCTCCAACCCAGATCAGGAGGAGTCCGCTGACCACGCACACCGCGGTCACTTCCGCCATGAGCCGCAACGTTCGCTCGAATTCCTGATGGTTCTTGCTGAAGTACAGCGAGGGGAGCCGACGTGCGCCAAAGCTGTACAATGCGGCCGACAGCATGGCGAAGATGTTGGCCAGGCGCGAAGCGGCAAAATAAATTCCGGCGGTTGCCGGGTCCAGCATCCAGTAGACCAGAATGACGTCGAAATACTGGTTCGCGGCTTCGAGAATGGATGCGACCCAGAAATGAAGCGCGCTCGATCTCCAGCGCGACGGCTCGGAACGCACCGCCGTGCCGCGGAAATCCGGTAGAACTCGCGCAATCGCGATGATCTGTGCGACCAGTCCGACCGACATGGCAATCGTCATCACGGCGATCAATTCGGCGGGATCAAGCTGCCGATGGCCGAACATGATTGCGAGCAGAAACAGCACCACGCTGACTCGCCAGAAGAACTCCCTGTTTCCTTCCCCCATGAGAATGCTGACCAGCGAGCGTGCGATCTGGCTGCCAAGCATCAGTCCGGCATTCACGGCTGTGTAGGCCGACACCGCGACAACCAGCAGCCACGAGGCGCCTTTGATGTTCGCGCCGATCGCGATTGCGCCGATCGCAATCAGCATCGCGACGGAGGAAATCTTGAAGCTCGATAGCAGCACGCCCTTGGTGAGATCAGGCTGATTTCCCACCCGATACTCGTTCAGAAATCGCACCAGCAGCGATTCCTGGCCCACCAGACCGACGACCGCTGCCATCTGGGCGACCGAAAGCCAGGTCGCAAAGATGCCAAACCCATCGGGCGACATCGTTCGTGCCGCAAGCGAGAACAACGCGAACGCAAGCGCGCCGCTACCAACCTTGAGAAGGATGGTTCCGGCAACACCGCGCGTCACGTCGCGCCGCATGAACTGGACGATGGATTCGATCATGGAGATTTAAGGGGCAACTTCCCCTGAAGAGACATTTTCCGATTACCTGCGACAGCCTAGCATGCCGAAAAACCGTGAGTGTTAATGGACGGCCTCCATGATCCCGCCGGCCGCGGCGACGTCGCGGCCATGCCTGTTGCTTCACTATGGAACATCGCTGACCCCATTGTCCCAGATAGAGCAAAGTGCGGCCCGGTCGCGTGGCGGCAGAGCGCCGCATCGACGGCCGATGAGGCGAGATGAGCCGTTGGAATGCGGACCGGCTCGGCGGGAATGGCCATCCCGAGCAAGGCGCGTGCCGGATCTCATCGGGCCGGGCAGGTCTCCGCTGCGTTAACCGAGATATCGAGAAATGATCGCGTTTGGTCCTGCGATGCGACATCAGGCGAGAGAATTGCACGGGCAACCATCGTTGACCGTGGGAGCCTGGACCATGACGGCGGATAGCAACGTGACCGAGCCGAGCGCTGGATCTGCGACCGCGGCGATCGTCGTCGACATCGCGATCGTCGGCGGCGGCCTTGCGGGCTCGCTCGCGGCGGCCGTGCTCGCGCGGGCAGGGCATCGTGTCGCTCTCGTCGACAAGCGCGCGGTCCATCCGGACGAGTTTCGGGTCGAAAAAATAGGCGGCCGTCAGCTGGAGATGTTGCGCAAGCTGGGCTTCCTCGATGCGCTCGACAACGTGGCCTGTCGATATGATCAGGTGCTCAACATCAGGGAAGGCAAGGTGGTCGATGTCAGCGTCGGCCGGGCTTACGGGCTTCCATATGCCGATCTCGTCGCCATGGCGCGCAGCCAGCTGCCTGATCCGTCCAGCCTCATTGTCGATGAGGTCACTGCGGTCAATTGTCGCGACGATCTCCAACATGTCGAGCTCGCGTCAGGGGGGCGCATAACTGCGCGCCTCGTCGTGCTGGCCACGGGCATGGCGGGCGTGCTCGGCTACAAGCTCGGCATCAAGCGGCGCGTGCTGGCCGAGCGCCATTCGGTTTCGTTCGGCTTCACGATCGCCCGCCGCGACCACGCGCCGTTCGATTTCGAGGCGTTGACCTGTTATGGGGAGCGCACAGCGGACGGCATCGATTATCTCAGCCTGTTTCCCGTGCGTGCCGGCATGCGGGCAAATCTCTTCATGTTCCGAGACCCGACCGATCCGATCATGCGCGAGCTGCGCCGTGAACCGGAGGCGACGGTCTTGCGCCTGCTTCCGGGATTGCGGCCCTACCTTGGCGACTTCCACGTGATCGACCGGGTGCAGAATTGGGTGATGCACCTGTCCGTCGTGGAAGGACATCTCCAGCCCGGAGTCGTGCTCATCGGTGATGCGTTCCAAACGAATTGTCCGGCCGCCGGCACGGGCGTCGCCCGTCTGCTGGTCGACGTCGAGCGCCTCTGCACCGAATATGCGCCGCGTTGGCTCGGGACCGAGGGCATGGGTCGGGAGAAGATTTCTGAATTCTATTCCGATCCCGACAAGGTCGCGGCGGACCAGCAGTCACTGAAGATGGCGCGCTTCCGGCAGGCCCTGACGTCCCGCAACGATATTGGCTGGGACGTGCGGCGGCGGCTGCACTTCCTGCGACGCAGTATCACCCACCGGCTCGATCAGATGCGGCCCGGCTGGCTCGCGCAGGTTCGAAGCGCGCTACGCGCCTGAGAGCGGCACCCGGTCGGCCCCTCGCACCGGTCAGCGCGTCGGCGTTGAGGTCCGGGTCGGCAGGAACCTGAACTCCGACATCCGCTTGGCGGCCAGCTTGAGCCAAGGCGCCTGTTTCAGTGCGAACAAGGAGATGGCGCCCGTGGTGCTGCCCGCCTGCGTGACCGTCCACATCGGTGAAGGCTGAGCGCCGAACTGCTTCTTGTAGGGCTCGTCGCCGATGGTGAAATCGAGCATCTGATCCCCGCGCTCGATGCAATCCTTCGCCACCTGCTCGAACATCAGCGCGCCCAAGGACTGGCTTTTGTATCCGGCAATGTCGAAGGCGCCCATGATCACGAGGAAGCTGCCGTGATGGCTGAGTCCGAGCACGGCTGCGATGACCTCGCCGTTCATCTTCATCGCATAGAGCCGGACAAAGGAGCCGAGGCCGCGCTGCGCCACGTCGGAATAGAAGCCGTAATATTCGGGGCGCTGGAGCAGATCTCCGTCGCCGTGTGCCTGAAAGCGCGGCCCGCGAAATTTCTTCATCACGTCCAGCACCTCCAAGACAGCGGCACTGTCGCGGCAGCATGAAAAACTCAAGTCCCCCTTCTTCTGGAGCTGCCGGGCTTTCTTTGCGAGCTCCTTCTGGTAGGAACGGTCCAGCGCACTGGCGCGCCATTGCTCGAACGGCGCGACCAGAACGGTCGCATAGGCATTGGTGTCCATCGCTATGCGGCGGGGCGCAGCCAGCAGGTTCTCGATCGGAAGCCGTCCATCCGGCAGCTTGGTCATCCGGAGCAGATCGAACGGGCGGACGAGGCACCGGATTTCTGCGCAGGCACTCTCGTCCTTGAGCAGCTCGGAAAATACCTGCGGGCTGCATACGGGCGCGAGGTAGTCGGAAACGCGGAGGTCGGCGAATTCGACGGTCCGTATCGGGCCGCGCCGGATCCGCAGCAAGGGCAACACCATCGCAAGGGCGCCCGTCGCGCGGTGGCGGACCACGACAACCAGAGGAGTTGCGCTCACATGAGACGCGAGCCTGGTGTAGAGGGTGTCGAGCCAAAGCGGATGCTGGAACGCGGTGGCGGCCGAGTTGTCGAACAGCTCCGCGTAGTCCGGCGACAGGAAGTCGAATCCCTGCTCGATGGCGATGTCGAATGTGTTGCTAGGTCTGTTCATACGCAACCAAGAAAGCAGATGGCTCGGGACGATTGATGGAGCCGGATCTACGCTCTATAGCAGGGTCGTTACGGGGGAGACACCGGCGGCGTATGATTTGCATTAATCCTTCGAGCGAGGCGCGTATGGTTACCAAACCGCTAATTCCTCATCGAGCGGCCTCGCAGCCGAAACAGCCACGACCGCGTCAACCCCCCTCGTCAGAAATATTCCACTTTACCGAAATTCGGTTTTAGCGTATGTGTCGTCCATCCCGGCTCATCCTTGAGGGGCGATCTTGTGGTCGTCATGTTCGCGAGCCGGGCTTGCGGTGGACGCGGCAGCGTTCGGGTGCGAGAGGCTAAGGGCAGGGCGGATTGCTCTCCGTGAGCCCAGGCTGCGTTCCGACGAGCGGCGCTGCTAGGCTTCGTCTCGTCTGTAAGTTTCCGGCTCCGTCGACAGGGCTGGGAAAACTGCGGCGAAATGGCGAACCGTGCGTACGGCAAAAACCGTGTGGTCCTAGCCGTCGTTGCTACGGTCAAGCCCTGGCGAATGCGGCATCTGCGTCAACCGGCGCGGTGGCGGTGACTTTCGTTGGGACGAGGGAGGCCAAAGAGAACTCGGCTCCCGGGAGAGCACGGCATAAGCCGTCCAACCATCGCGCAGGGAAGGCCGAGTGATTGGCTACACCTGTATGCTGCTGTGCGGTTTTCCTGCGTGTGCTTTTCGCGCAGCGGACCGCGGGTGCCAGCCGGCACCCGGCCTTCCCTGCGCCCTCTTGGACAAGAGGGTGAAGCGACCAAGCAAAGCTCGGGCGAAATGCGCCGCGAGAACGCGAAGGCGTGTCCGTCTACCTCGAGATTCCGGTTCGAGCACCGATGTCTTGTCCCTAACGCTAGGGACAGACACGTTGCCGCGATCCGCTTAGCATGATCCGCCCGCTTGCTCGGGACCGCAGGAGGGAACGCGTATGTCGGACGACGTGCCTTCTGGGCAGCGTCGGTGCGTCCCGGAGAGCAGTGCAAGCTCGAGCCGGGGCGCCCGATGCAGCCGGCGGAGTCATCAAAGCGGACAGGGAGGAACGGGACATGAAGATCGGTTTCGCGCGAGCCTCGCTTCTTGTGGCATGCGTCCTTTTTGGAAATGCTGCTCACGCGGACATCAAAATTGGAATTGTGATTTCGGCAAGCGGCCCGGGATCCGCTCTGGGACAGCCGCAGCTCAAGACGGTTGCAGCTCTTCCGAAAGAGATCGGTGGAGAGAAGGTGACCTATATCGTCCTGGACGACGAGTCGGATTCGACCAAAGGGGTCCAGAACGCACGCCGGCTGGTGATCCAGGATAAGGTCGACGTGCTGGTCGGCTCCTCTCTGACCCCGGTGACCATGCCGATGCTGGATGTCGCGCTCGAATCGAAGACGCCGCTGCTGTCGCTCGCTGCCGCTACGGCCATCGTTCAACCGATGGATGAGAAGCGTGCCTGGGCTTTCAAGGTCGTTCCCAATGACGACCTCATGGCGGCCGCCATCCTCAAGCATATCGCGACATCAGGCGTGAAGACGCTCGGCTATATCGGCGTTTCGGATGGCTACGGCGAGGGCTACTACAAGGAGGTGAGCCGCCTCGCGCCTGCGTTGGGGCTGACCGTAGCCACACATGAGGTCTACGCGCGCGCCGACACCAGCGTCACCGGTCAGGCGCTGAAGGTGATGTCGACCAATCCCGATGCCGTCTTCATCGCGTCCGCAGGAACTCCGGCCGTCCTGCCGCAGCAGGCGCTCCGCGAGCGCGGATACGCCGGGAAGATATTTCAGACACACGGCGTGGCCAGTGAGGAGTTCATCAAGCTCGGCGGCGCGAACGTCGAAGGTGCGGTATTCGCGGGCGAAGCTTTTACCATTGCCGCCGATCTTCCCGCAGGAGATCCGTTCCGTCGTTCGACGGAGGAGTTCGTGACCGCGTATGAAGCGGCGAACGGACAAAAGCCCAACATGTTCGCTGCTCACCTCTGGGATGTCGTGGCACTGATCGGAAAAGCTGCACCGGATGCGCTGAAGACGGCAAAGCCTGGCACAATCGAATTTCGCGCGGCGCTGCGGGACGCACTCGAGCGTGGGCAGAACATCTATCTCAACAATGGGCTGTCGAACATGAGCAAGGCCGATCACAACGGCTATGATGAGCGCTCGGCCTTTCTCATCAAGGTCGAAGGCGGGAAGTTCCGCCTGGCAAAGTAGCGGCGCGCCGATGCACGATCTGGTCTGGTCCGCCTCAGACCCAGCCGCCATCGACGATGTAGTGCTGGGCTGTGCAGGCAGAAGCCTCGTCGGAAGCGAGGAAGATGGTGAACTTCGCGACCTCGTCGGGCATGAGCTTGCGCTTCAGGCATTGTCGTTGCATGAGCTCGACCTCGCCCTGGGGTGTCATCCATTTATCGAGCTGGCGCTCAGTCATGATCCATCCCGGCGCTATCGCGTTCACGCGGATATTGTAGGCGCCGTAATCGCGCGCCAGAGAGCGTGTGAGACCGATCACACCCGATTTGCTGGCGGTGTAGGCGGCCATGCCGCCTTGTCCGGCGATCCACGATACCGAGCCGAAATTGATGATAGCGCCGGCGTTCGCCGCCTTCATGTCCGGCAACACGGCCTGCGCAGCAAAGAACTGGTGCTTCAAGTTGACCCCGATGCGGTCGTCCCAATATTCCGGTGTCATTTCCTCGGTGCTGTGCCGCTCGTCATGCGCGGCATTGTTGACGAGGATGTTGATCGCGCCGCGCACATTGCGCGCCTCCGCGACACCGGCACGTAACGCGGCAATATCGGTCAAGTCGACACGCATGAAACGCGCGCTAAGACCTTGATCCGACAGCTCGCGTGCCAGCGATTGGCCCGCGTCGACATTGATGTCGAAGAACACGACATTGGATTTCTGCTGTGCGAAGCGCCGCACGATCGCAGCGCCAATTCCCGATGCGCCTCCGGTGACGAGAACGACCTTGCCGGCGAGGTCGGAATAAACGGCAGCCATGGATATCCCTCGATTTGCGTTGGGGGCAGCGCGACGCGGCCCGACTCTCCCGCTCACCTTAGCGACCTCCCTCGTGAGGTGCATAGGTCAGAATTTCAGTTGCGTACCTCAAAAATCGAAGGCAGGATTGCATCAAAGAATAAGGGCCCTTGGGAGGAATGTGATGAGACTGCTCGGGAAACTGGGACTAGCCGTTGTCGCATGCCTGTTCGGAGCGAAACTCGCTGCGGCCGAAACGACGGTCAAGTGGCTGCACATCGAGGCCAACCCGGCCCAGGTCAAAATCTGGGAGGAGGTTGCGCGCGCCTATGAGGGGTCGCATCCCGGCGTCAAGGTCGAGATGCAGTTCCTCGAGAACGAGGCCTACAAGGCCAAGCTGCCGACCATCCTGCAATCCAGGGACCGGCCCAACATCATCTACAGCTGGTCCGGCGGTGTCCTGAAGACGCAGATCGAGGCCGGCGTGCTCGACGACATCACCGATTCCGTGAAGGGCTACAGCGACAGTCTCACACCCGCGGCGCTCGCCGCCTTCACCAGCAACGGCCGTGTTTATGGTCTGCCCACGGCGCTCTCGCAGGTCGGCTTCCTCTGCAACAAGGAGCTGATGGCCAAGGCGAAGGTCGACCCTGCCGGGATCAAGAGCTGGGACGATCTGCTTGCTGCCGTGAAGACGTTGAAATCCGCCGGCGTGACCCCGATCGTGGTCGGCGGCGCCGATAAGTGGCCACTGCACTTCTACTGGACGCATCTTGCTGTGCGCATCGGCGGCAAGGCGGCGTTCGATGCGGCGCTGCGTGGCGAGAACGGCGGCTTTGCCGGGGAAACCTTCCAGAAATCCGGCGAGCTGTTCAAGCAACTCGTGGATCTCCAACCGTTCCAGAATGGCTTCCTGGGTTTCAAGAACCCGCAGGCGGTCGGCTATTTCGGCGACGGCAAGGCGGCGATGACGCTCGCGATCAGCACGGTCTATCATCTGCAGCGCGCTCTCGCCGCCGACAAGATCGGATTGACCGAGGACAAGATGTGCTGGTTCGACTTCCCGGTCGTGACCGGCGGTAAGGGCGCGCCGACCGATACGCTCGGGGGCATCACCGGTTGGCTGATTACGAAAGGCTCGCCGAAGGAGGCTGTCGATTTCCTGAAGTACTTCGTCTCCAAAGAGGTGCAGACGCGGCTTGCCGCCGGCAACTTCATCATCCCGGTGGTGCAGGGCGCGGATGTCGGCCTCAACAACGGCTTCATGAAGCTGATCGCCGCCAATCTGGCGAAGTCGAACTACCACCAGAACTTCTATGACCAGAGCCTGGGTCCGTCCGTCGGCCGCGTCGTCAACGACGTCACGGCCGAGATCGCCGGCGGCAGCATGAGCCCGCAAGAGGCTGCCAAGGCGATCGAGGCGGCGTGGAAACAGGGCAACTGACGGTGACGCGGCGGACCGCGAGCGTGTCGGCGATCGGCGCTGCTGGCGAGATGGTCCCGCAGGTCACGGTCCGTGGCCCGAGTTGGGACGGCAGGCTGACGGTGCTCATCCTGTTCCTGCCGCCGGCGCTGCTGTTGTTCACGTTGTTCGTTGTGCTGCCGATCGGCGAAGCAGCTTGGTACTCGGGCTTCAATTGGAACGGATTCGGCAGGCCGACCAACTGGATTGGCCTGGACAATTACCGCTTTGTGCTGGAGACCCGCGCCTTCTGGCTCGCTCTGCGCAACAACGGCCTGATCATCGCTGTTTCGCTCGCCATCCAGCTGCCGCTTGCGCTCACCCTGGCCTTGATGCTCGCCGAACGCTTTCGAGGGGCGGTGGCGCTGCGCATGCTGGTCTTCATGCCCTATATCCTGGCGGAGATCGCAACCGGGCTGATCTTCAGCTTCGTCTATGATGGCGACTACGGCCTTGTGGCCTCGATCTGGCGCAGCTTCGGCGCCGAGCCGCCGCATCTGCTTGCATCGACGGATACGGCCATGCTGGCGGTGCTGATCGTGGTCGTCTGGAAGTACTTTGGCTTCCACATGATGCTATTCATCGCAGCGCTCCAGGGCCTCGACAAGAGCCTGGTCGAGGCGGCGCGTATCGACGGCGCGACCCGATCGCAAGCCTTGCGACATGTGGTCATCCCCTTGCTCTATCCGACGATAAGGCTATCCGTGTTCTTCGCCATCGTCGGCTCGCTGCAGCTGTTCGACCTCGTCATGCCGCTGACGCGCGGGGGGCCAGCGGACTCCTCGAACACGATGGTGAGCTTTCTCTACAACAACGGCATCTCGCGCATGCGGGTCGGCTACGGCAGTGCCATCGGCGTCATTTTGTTTGCGATCTGCGTGACCTTTGCCTTCACGTACAAGCGATGGTTCATGCGCGATGAGTAATGCCAAGGCGATCCGCGCGCCATTCGATCCCGCAATGCTGTTCAAGCTGGTGTTCCTCGCCGTCGTCGCCATCATCGTAGTGGTCCCGCTGCTTGCGACCTTGTTCGGTGGTTTCAAATCGCTCGGCGAGCTGCGCGTCAATCCGTTCGGCCTGCCACGTCACTGGGAGTGGCAGAATTACGCCGACATCCTGTTCTCGGCACGCTACTGGCAGCTCTTGCGCAACTCGCTGATCATCTCGACCCTCACGGTGGCCCTGACCCTGATCGTCGCCTCGATGGCGGCGTTCACCTTCGCCCATATCAGGTTCTATGGCAGCTCGATGCTGCTGAGCTACCTGACGCTGGGCCTGCTGTTTCCAGCCGCGACAGCGGTGCTGCCGCTCTTCATCAAGGTCCGCGATCTCGGATTGCTCGATACATACTTTGGCGTTGCGCTGCCGCAGACGGCTTTCAGTCTCGCCATGAGCGTGCTGCTGCTGCGGCGTTTCTTCAAGGACATCCCGTACGAATTGCTGGAGGCCGCGCTGGTCGACGGCTGCAGCTATATCAAATTCTTCCGCTATGTGACCCTGCCTTTGTCCCGGCATATCGGGCGACCGTCGGTACCATCACTTTCGTCAACAGCTGGAACGCCTATCTGCTGCCGCTGGTGATGCTCAACACCGACGCGCTCTATCCCTGGCCGCTCGGTATCATGATTTATCAGGGCGAGTATTCGTCCGAGTGGCATCTGATCCTGGCCTTCATCACGTTGACCATCCTGCCGACGATCATTCTCTTCCTCCTGGCGCAGAAGCACATCGTCGCAGGCCTCACCGCCGGCGCGGTCAAGGGATGAACGGTACCTCACGGAGATCACAATGAGAAAAGTCGGCATCGGCATCATCGGCTGCGGCAATATCAGCACCGCTTATCTGAAGGCGGCCCAGCGCTTCGCGGTCATGGAAATCAAGGCGCTCGCCGATATGCGCAGCGATGCGGCAGAGCGGCAGGGCGCCGCCTTCGGGTTGCCGGCGATGCGGGTTGATCAGCTGCTCAAGCGAGACGACGTCGAGATCGTCATCAATCTCACCGTGCCACTCGCCCACACCGACGTCAGTCTCGCAGTGCTGAACGCCGGCAAGCACGTTCATTCCGAGAAGCCGCTCGGCATCAACGTCACGGAAGCGCGCAAGGTGATGGAGCTCGCTGCGCAGAAGAGTCTTCGCGTCGGTTGCGCACCCGATACGTTCCTTGGCGGTGGGCACCAGACCGCGCGCAAGCTGATCGACGATGGCGCGATCGGCACGCCCGTGGCCGGCAGCGCCTTCTTCGGCTGCCCCGGCCACGAGCGCTGGCATCCGGCGCCGGGTTTCTATTATTTGCGCGGCGGCGGGCCTATGCTTGACATGGGCCCGTACTACATCACCGATCTCGTGCAGCTGCTCGGCCCCGTGGCGAGCGTGATGGGTTCGACCGCGCGCCCGAAATCCGAACGGCTGGTCACCAGCCAGCCGATGAACGGAACGCTGATCCCGGTCGAAGTTGCGACCCATGTCGCCGGCACGCTCGAATTCGAGAGCGGGGCGATCGTCTCGATCGCGATGAGCTTTGACGTGCCCAAGCACCGGCACGCGCCGATCGAGATTTATGGCGACAAGGGCAGCATGCTGGTGCCGGACCCGAACCGCTTCGGCGGCGAGGTGCAGGTCGCCAAGGCTGGCGGCGACTGGGAGCCGGTCCCGCTGACCCACGGTCATGTCGATGGCGAGTTCCGTTCCATTGGCGCCGCCGATATGGCCTCCGCGATACTGAACAACCGGCCGCATCGTGCGAGCGGCGCGCTCGCTTTCCACGTGCTGGAGGTGATGGAGGCGTTCCAGATCTCTGCCGACGAAGGCCGGCGCGTCAAGATCGAGAGCCGCGTCGAGCGGCCGGCGATGCTGCCGGCCGGGCGCGAAACCGGACAGATCGACTGAGGGAATGACCATGCGCAAGGCAATGATTGTATGGGGCGGCTGGCCGGGACACGATCCCGATCTCTGCGCTTCGATGATCCGCGGCTGGCTGAAGGCTGAAGGCTTCGAGGTGCGGATCGAAACCACCACCGCCGCGTTCGCCGATCCCGCGATTCACGACCTGTCACTGATCATCCCGATCTACACCATGTCGAAGATCGAGAAGGCGGAAGCGCTCAATCTCTGCGCTGCGGTCCGAAGCGGCGTCGGGCTCGCCGGCCATCATGGCGGCATGGGTGACGCGTTCCGCGATTCCGTCGACTACCAGTTCCTGTGCGGCGGGCAGTGGGTTGCGCATCCCGGCAACATCATCGACTACAAGGTCGACTTGACGAAGCCGGATGATCCCATCATGAAGGGCCTGAAGAGTTTCGAGCATCGTTCCGAGCAGTACTACATGCATGTCGACCCCGCCAACGAGGTGTTGGCGACGACGACCTTCACCGGCGAGCACGCGCCCTGGATCGAGGGCGTGGTAATGCCCGTGGTCTGGAAGAAGCGATACGGCGCGGGCAGGGTGTTCTATTCCTCGCTCGGCCACCGCGCCTACGAGCTCGACGTACCGGAGATCCGGACGTTGATGACCCGCGGCATGCTGTGGGCGGCGCGCGAATGAATGCTGGTGCGAGCCAGCCGGTGATTCGTGCCACGCTTGAGGACGTTGCGCGCACGGCGGGTGTTTCGCTCGCCACGGTTGACCGCGTCGTCAACCGGCGCGAGGGCGTGCGCGCCAAGACCGTCGCGCGGGTCGAGGCCGCGGTGGCAAAACTCGGCTATCGAGCCGACGTCGCGGCCGCGCGGCTTGCCCGCGGGCAGACGTTCCGCTTTGCCTTTGTGCTGCCGACGGGCAGCAACAGCTTCATGACCAACCTGACCGAGCAGGTCCAGCGCACCGCAGACTGGCTCGCCGGCCAGCGCGGCTTCATTGATATCCTGCGTGTCGACGTGTTCGATCCGGACGTACTCGCCGCCGCGCTGGAAAATCTCTCGCCTGCCTATCAGGGCGTCGCCGTGATCGCGCTCGACCATCCCAGGGTGCGCGCCGCGATCGACGAACTCACTGCGCGCGGGGTCGCTGTGGTGACCCTCGTGTCGGACGCGCCGAGCTCGCGCCGGCTGCACTATGTCGGCATCGACAACCCGGCGGCAGGCCGCACCGCTGCAACGCTGATGGGACGGTTCCTCACTGGTCGCAAGGGGACGGTGGCCGTCATCGCGGGATCGTTGTCGCTGCGCGATCACACCGAACGGCAATTCGGCTTCCACCAGATCCTGTCCAGCGAATATCAGAGCCTAGTCGCGCTGCCGGTGATCGAGGGCCGCGACGACAGCGAGCGCACCCGGGAGCTCACTGCGGCACTGCTCGCGCGCCAGCCCGATCTGCGCGGCATATACTGCTGCGGCGCCGGGAACCGTGGCATCGCCGACGCGCTTGAGGCCTCGGGACGGGCGCGCGAGGTGGTCTGGATTGCCCATGAGCTGACCCAATACACGCGGCGTTTCCTGGTCCGCGGCACGCTCGATGCCATCATCAACCAGGATCCCGGCCACGAGGCACGGTCTGCGGCGCGAGTCCTGCTCGCGCATTGTTCGGGTGAGCCGATCAGCCCCGACCAGGAGCGCATCCGCATCGACATTTTTCTGCGGGACAATCTGCCGTAGCCTCGACTGACCTGCGGGGCGCATCAGAAGCTCTCGGCCATTGCGGCCAGGCGTCGATGGGCTCGTTCGCGAGCCACCTCAATGGGCTGTTGCGGTCCGGTGGTTGGTCCGATCGGAATGAAACGGACATTGCTGATGCCGACAAAACGCAAAATTTCGCGCAGGTAAGGCGCTGCCATGTCGATGCGCCCGCGATTCATTCCGGTGGCGAAATCGCTGCCACTGGCAATGATGACGATGGTCGGCCGGTCCTTCAGCAACGGGATATACCCCAGCGACGGATCGAACCGAAAGGTGAGCCCGGGCTGGACGATAATGTCGAACCATTGCTTGAGCTTATAGGGAATGCCGAAGTTCCACATTGGCGTCGAAATCAGCACCCGCTCGGCGAGCGCTAAGCGCACCGCCATCCGCTCGGCTTCCGCGAAGCTGTCCCGCTGCGCGTCGTTGAAGGCCTGCGCCTTCATCCGTGCATATTTGGCTTCGACAATGGGGCCTGAAAATTCCGGCAAGCGCTCGCGCCAGAGATCCATAACGTCCACGTCCCAGTCGGGCCGAGCTCGGCGAAAGCCGTCGAGGAAAACGCATGCGCCGGCGCCTGACCAGGAGTCGCCGCGGGGCGAGCAAGACAGGTGCAGGAGCTTCGCCACCGCTCATCCCAGCGCTTTGATGACCGCATCGGCCTTGGTCACGACGGCGACGTTCTGCATGGCGAAATTGATCGACGCGGCGTGCCAATCGGCGTTCATGGTCGAGCAGCAATCCTCGGGAACGATCATGAAGTAGCCCTTGTCGGCACCGGTCCGCGCTGTGTGCTCAACTGACATGTTGGTCCAGGCGCCGGTGTTGATGATCATGTCGCGGCCGGTGGCTTTCAGGATCGTTTCGAGCCTCGTGCCTTCCCAGGCACTCATTCGCACCTTCTCGACCACGAAATCGCCGGGCCGTGGTTCGAGACCTGACACCGGTGCCGCCCCCCAGCTTCCGCGCACCATCGCCTTGCTGTCGACGAGACCCTCGAACAGCGGCGCATTCAGCGTCACGCCGGGCGCGCCGGGCTCGACGACGAACCAGACATGAATGATGGCCACGCCTCGCGCCCGCGCCGTTTCGGCTAGGCGGCGGACATTCTCGACGACGCGCTGCTGCTTCGCGTGACCTGGCGCGCCGGAATCGGCAAAGGCGCCGCCATCCATGATGACGTCGTTCTGGAGATCCTGGATGATCATGGCGCAGCGTCGCGGGTCGAGCTGCATTTCGCCGTCGGCAAGGATGGGGGCAGCGGAAGCAGAGCCCGCGGCCGCAGTGCCGCTGCCTCGCTTGCCGCTCATATAGGGCTCGTGGCGCGGTCCGACCCTGGTGGGAATTGCATAGACCGAGTGCGTCGAAGTCAGGTACAGCGTGCGGAAATCCGGCCCGCCCCAGGTAAGGTTGGCGACGAGTTCGGGCAGGCGGAGCTTGCCGAGCAGCTCGCTCCGCGGCGAATAGACCCAGACCCCGCCGGGTGCCGTAACCCAGACGTTGCCGTGCTGGTCGCACTTCATGCCGTCGGGCAAGCCGGGCTCGAGCTCGGAGCGGATGGCGCTCGCGAACACCCGCGCGGTCGACAGGGAACCGTCAGAATTGACATCAAACACGCGGATGAGTGCCTGCACGGTGTCGTTGACATAGAGCAGTTTCTCGTCGGGCGAGAAGCACAGCCCGTTCGGCTGGTCGAACAGATTGCGGTCCACGACGAGCTTCGGGTCGGCGCCGGGCACGACGCGATAGACGCCCTGGAAACCGAGCTGCCTCGGCCGCTCGACGCCATAGACCGGCATGCGGCCATACCAGGGGTCCGAGAAATAGATCGCGCCGGAGGAGTGCACGCAGACGTCGTTGGGGCTGTTGAGCTCCTGTCCCCCAAAGTGCGAGGCCAGCACCTCGCGCCGTCCGTCCGGCCGCTCGCGGATCAACGACGATGTCGCGTGCTCGCAAACGATCAAATTGAGCTCGGCGTCATAGGTCATGCCGTTGCATTTGTTCGAGGGACGCTTGACCTCGGCGACGCCGCGCCGCGCATCCCAGCGCCGGCGCACGTCGCCCGGCATGTCTGAGAACAGCAGATAATGATCCACCGGATGCCAGATCGGTCCTTCCGTAAAGTCAAAACCGGTGCCGATTTGCGCGACTGGTGCGTAGGGATCGATCAGGGTCTCGAATTCGGAGCGCAAGGTGACGTGGGTCATCGGTCGATCCTCTGGCGTCTAGGCCGGAAACCAGTTGCGCTGGGGCAGAGACTGCACGACCGGCCCAGGCACCTGGTCGTGCAGCCGGCCGACGACGTTGCCGCCTTCGATCTTGGCGGGGCGGTCGTGGACCGGCAGCAGATAGCGCGAATTGCTGAGCAGCTTTTTGATGGCGGCCTTCTCGGCCCGCTTGGTGGTGCCGTGGTTGCCAGTGGTGCGCGGCTCCCAGTCGTGGATCTCGTTGAAGGGCGTCACGATCTGGTCGTTGAAATCATAGATGACGTCGCCGCAGATGGTGGCGATGCCGTCGGCCGTTTCGACGATGATATTCATCGATCCCTCGGTATGCGCATTCGCGGCGTCGCAGTAGACACCCGGCATCAACTCGATGGGACCTGTGATCTCGAGGTCGAGAAAGCGCAGCGCACTCTTGGTGTGCAGACGGTCGATCAGATGCTTGATATCCGGTGCCGGATATTGCGGATGCATCAGGCCGGACACAGAATATTCAAGCTCCCGACGGTTGAGGACGACGGTCGTGTTCATCGGAAACAGATCGTCCTTGCCGGCGTGGTCGATGTGCAGATGGGTGTGGCAGACGAAACGCACATCGCCCATCCGCACGCCGTGCCGCGCAAGCTGGTTCTCGATCATGTGCTCGTGATACTGCAGGCCGCGCATCCCCAGCGTTTCCATGATCTGGTTGGAACGGTAACCGGTGTCTACCACGACCGGATACTTGCCGCCGAGGATCAGGAAACCGAGGGTGAGGACGCGGCGGGTGCGGCCGCAATCGCGGCCGAGAACCAAAAAGCTCGATTCCAGCTCAATATCGCCATAGTCCAAAATCTTGATCTCCAGCGGCATTCCGTCCCTCCCTGTGTCCGTTCTCGTTGTTTCCTCGGCGCTCAGAGCCGATAGACGCGCATAGCGGTGGTCTTGAAAATGGCTTCGCGCTGATCATCGCGTAGCGGCGCCGCGGCGGCACGGAATGCATCGATCAACGCGCGATAGCTGGTCCACAATTTCTCGATCGGAAAATTCGAGCCGAACAGGCAGCGTTCGGCGCCGAAGATCGCAATCGTATCGGTCAGGACGGATGCGATATGCGCGGGGTCGTTGCGGTGGATGAAGGTTCCGAGCCCCGATAGTTTCGACACGACGTTCGGGCATGCGGCGAGGCGGGCCATCCCGGCGCGCCACGCGGCGCGGCCTGCCGGTGAAAGGTCCTCCAGCATGCCGGCGTGCTGGAGGATAAAGGTCACCTTCGGGCAGGATTCCGCAAGGCGCGCAGCGTCAGGCATCTGTGGCGTGAACACCTGAAGCTCAAAGCTCCAGCCATAATCCGCAAGGCGGGCGATATTGCGCTGGATCACGGGATCGGTGCAAAGGTCCGGCCGCGCGGCAAAGCGATAAAGCGGGTTCTCGTGCCAATGCAGTTGCATGCGAACGCCGCGTACGAGGGCATAACGCTTCAGGCGGTCGAGCTGTGGACGCACGTCGTCCACCGAAAAGTCGGCGTAAGCTACGATGGCATGCGGCCAGCCGTGCTCCTCGGCGGTCTGCTGCACCCAAGCGGCCTCGTCCTCGAAGCGGTCATTGGCCCAGTTGGTCTGGACATAGACCGAGCGGGTAACGCCGCTGCCCTCGATGTCGCCGAGATATTCCTCGATCGGGTAATCGCGCCGGATCGGCTCGTACGGACCGAAGATGCGCGGCTGCATCGGACCCACCAGCCAGGGCAGGTCGGTCTGGCGCCAGATATGATGGTGCCCATCGACGACGTCGGTCACGCAACTCTCCTTTGTCCCAGCGCCAGCACATGCGCGACGATCGACGCGCTCGAGCCACCATCGACGAGGTCGTCGACGAAGCGTTCGATCGCGACCAGCGCTTCGGTCTGCGGGCGAAAGTCGGGACCAGCCGCGAGCGGTGTCAGCCAGCTCACGCGCCACGCACGGCGCGATAGTTTCGCGACCGCATCGCGCAGCGCATCGGGTTCGCCCCGTTCCAGGCCGTCGGAAACGATGATCACGGCAGCGCCCCGCGCGTATCCACCGAAGCGGGGCACGGCGAGAAACGCCTGAAGCGCATCGCCGATTCGGGTGCCGCCGTCCCAGTCGCTGACCGCATGGGCCGCCGCCCTGAGCGCCTGCTCTCGGCGTTTGAGTCGCAACGGGCGGGTGATGCGGGTCAGCCGCGTGCCGAAGGTGAAGACCTCGACGCTGGGCGCCGCCTGCACCAACGTGTGCGCGAACTTCATATTCTCTTCGGTGCGGGTCTTCATCGAGCCGGAGACGTCAATCAGAAGCAACATCTTGCGTGGGCGCTGCCGCCGCTTCAAACGCCCCAGCCGGAGAATTTCGCCATCGCTGCGAACGGAGTCGCGCAGGGTGCGGCGCAAATCGGCGTAGGGTCCGCTGCGAGCCCGCATGCGGCGATGGCCGCGCCGCTTCGGCAGGCGCCTCGGCGCCTCGCGGGACAGCCGGCGCAGCGCATCGGTGGTCGAGAGCTGCGCAAAGCGGCGCTCGACCAGGGTTTCGGCGCGCGCAGCTGCGAGACCGGACTCGTTGGCCTCGTCCGACAACAGCGGCTCGTCGTTTCCACGGGCCTCCTCTTGCAGCCGAACAGTCTCGTCGTCCTCACCGTCATCGACGCGCTCGATTGCCTCGTTTCCGCGAAAGTGCAGATCGAACAGCCGGTCGAACGTTGCGCGACGCTCCGGTGGAGGAGCCAGTGTTGCGAGGGCTGCCTGCCGAATGTCCTCCAGGCTGCGGGGACCGAGCAACTGGATTGCGGCAAGGAACGACGTCGTCTGTTCCGGTGCGACGGCAAATCCGTTCGTTCGCAACAAGCCGACGAACGAGATGAATACACGCGCAGCGCGCGGCAGTTCGGGTTCGGCGCTCATGCAGAGGCCTCCGCCAGCAGGGCATCGAGGCGCGGCGAAATGAAGTGCAGATCCTCCTCGTCTTTCAAGGCAACGCCGATCGAGCGCCTGAAGGCATCAGGCCACCGTGCGCCGCCCTTGTGCAGCAGCGTGGCGGCCTCGGCCCAGTCGACGGCCTCGGCGATCCCGGGCGCCTTGCTGAGTGGTTCGCGTCGCAGCTTCTCGACGGCGGCGACGACGGCCCGCGCGGTCCCCTCGGCGACGCTGGAGGCCCGCATCATCACGATGCGCGCTTCGCGCTCGGCGGAGGGATAGTCGATCCAGTGATAGACGCATCGCCTCCGCAACGCTTCATGAAGATCCCGCGTGCGGTTCGAGGTCAGGACGACAACCGGGCGCTCAGAGGCGCGAACCGTACCGCGCTCCGGAATCGAGATCTGGAAGTCGGACAGGAACTCGAGCAGGAAGGCTTCGAATTCTTGGTCGGCGCGGTCGATTTCGTCGATCAGCAGCACAGTTGAGTCAGGTGCGCGCAGCGTCGCCAGCATCGGTCGCTCGATTAAAAACGTTTCGCCGTAGATGTCGACGCTCTCATCGCCGGCCTGGCGGATTGCGAGCATCTGGCGCGGATAGTTCCATTCGTAGAGTGCGGCAGATGCGTCGATGCCTTCGTAGCATTGCAGGCGGATCAGGCGGCGGCCGAGGACCGCGGCAATGGCTTTGGCGGCCTCGGTCTTGCCGACGCCCGGCGCGCCCTCGAGCAGCAATGGCTTGCCGAGTGCCAGCCCGAGATAGGCTGCGGTCGCCAGCCCCTCGTCGGCAAGGTAATAGGCTGCCCGAAGCGCTTTCTCCAGTGCCTCTGGGCTGTCGATGCCGACGATGTTGCTGCGGACGGCCATCGAGACCTCAGCGCCGCGCCTGAGGGCGCGCGCCGCCCTCGGCCTTGATCGCGCGCAGCACCTTCTCCGGCGTAATCGGCAGATCGTCGATGCGCACGCCGACGGCGTTGAAGATGGCGTTCGCAACGGCCGGCAATACGGGATTCGCGCACATTTCGCCGGGCCCCTTGGCGCCGAAGGGGCCATCGGGAGCGGGGCGTTCCAATACGGCGATGTCGTGCGGGCAGATATCGCCAGGACCGGGCATGACATATTCGACGAAGTCGCGAGGGCCGTGGACCGGGTCGGGATAATAGGGTTCTGGCGTCTCGTAGAGCGTGTGACTGACGCCCATCCAGGCGCCGCCGACGAGCTGTTGCTCGACCAGGCGCGGGTTGAGCGCACGGCCGAGCTCATAGGCAGAATCCATGCGGATCATCGTGACCTCGCCGGTCTCGTCGTCAACCTCGACCTCGGCGACGAGACAGGCATGGGCGTAACAGGTCGCCGGCGACATCTCGCCGGTTTCCGGATCGACATTGGACAGAGGAACCAGGAAGATGCCGCGGCCGGCGATGGTCTTGCCCTGCTTGAACTGCGCGGCGATGGCGACGTCCTTGGTGGAGATCGAGCGGTGCGGCGCGCCCTTGAGGTGGATGTTGCCACGTCCGTCGGTTTCGAGATCGGCGGCGTTGACCTCGAGTTCTTCTGCGGCCGCCTCCATCATCACGCCGCGCGCCTCGCGCGCCGCCGCCATCACTGCATTGCCGACGCGATGGGTGCCGCGCGAGGCGAACGAGCCCATGCAATGCGGGCCAGTATCGGAATCGGCGGTATCGACATAGACGTCCTCGACGGGTACGCCGAGCGTCTCTGCGCAAATCTGCCGCGTGACCGACTTCATGCCTTGGCCGAGGTCGATCGAGGACAGCGCTACGGTGAACTTGCCGCTTGGATTGGAATGAACCAGGGCTTGGCTGGGATCGCCGCCGAGGTTCATGCCGATGGGATAGTTGACCGACGCGATGCCGCGTCCGCGATGTCGCGTCATCTCAACGCCTCCTGGTGCCGAACACGGATGAGAATCGGCCCGCCCCATGCGAGGGCGATGTTGGTCGCGGTGGCGATGGCGGTGGCGGCGCGGGCGGTGGGGGCTCGCGCGGGGGTTCGCGCGACGCGGCCGTTGGCAGGCGATCATAGCTCGTGCGCTGCTGCGCCGGCGCGGTCGTCCGTACGTGGATGTCGGCAGGCGTCCGCGGGATGGCAGCGCGGCTGCCGCCTCCGTCTTTGCGGGAGGAGGCGCGCTTGAACTCGTCGCGGATCGGCCATTTGGCTTTCTCGGCCGCGACCTGGACGCACTCGATCAGCGCCGTGTTCTTGGCCTCGCGCCGATGCGCCTTCATGTCGCCGTCGCGATAGGCATTGAGGATGCGGAACTCCATCGGGTCCATGCCGACGAGGTTCGCGAGCTTGTCCATCTGGCATTCGATCGCAAAGTCCATGGCGGTGACGCCGAAGCCGCGCATCGCGGTTGCAGGCGTACGGTTGGTGAAGACGCAGTAGACGTCGCCATAGACGTTCGGGATGGTGTAGGGTCCTGGCAGATGGGCTGCGCATTTCACCGCTGCATAACTGGAGAGCCGCGTATATGCGCCGCTGTCGAAATATGCGCGGATCTTTCTCGCGACGACGCGGCCATCGCGCATCACGCCGTCCTTGATGTAGATGCGCTCGGCGCCGCGCGGCGGGCCGTATTGCATCTCTTCTTCGCGTCCGAACACGTAGCGCACGGGACGTCCCGTCAGCATCGCACCCAGGATGCATAACGGTTCGGTCAGCGTGTCGACCTTGCCGCCAAAGCCGCCGCCGACGGTGCCGCCAATGAAATGGAAGGTGTTGGAAGGGACGTCGAGGATCTTGGCGCAGGTGTCGACCGAGAAGAACAGCGCCTGCGTCGACGTATAGACGACATAGCGCCCGTTGGTGTCGGGCGCCGCGATCGACCCATTGGTTTCGGTCGGCGCGTGCTCGATTGGTGACATCTGGTAGCGTTGTTCAAGCACGTGATCGGCGGTCGCGAGTGCGGCATCGGCATCGCCGAAGCGGAGCTTTTGGTGGTCGTATGTGTCGTGATAAATGAAGGCATTCTTCGGATAGGTATCGTTGACGACGGGCGCGCCGGCCTTCAGCGCATCTTCCACGTCGAACACGGTTGGCAACGGCTCATAGTCGATCCGCACCTTTGCGATCGCCTCGAACGCCTCGCGCTCGCTGTCGGCGACGATGGCCAGGATCGGCTCACCCTTGTAGCGGACCTTGTCGACGGCCAGCGATGGTTCGTCGTCCTTGCCGAAATTGATCAGGCTCAAAAGTGTGTTGAGGTTGCGGGGCACGTCGGAGCCGCGGATGATCCGGCGCACGCCGGCTGAGCGCTCGGCGTCCGCGGTATCGATCCGCCGGATCCTTGCATGCGAATGGGTCGAGCGAACGACTTTCAGGTGCAGCATGCCCTGGAGCTTGTGGTCGTTGAAATAGCTCGAGGTGCCCGTGACATGGCCAAGCATGTCCTGGCGCTGTGTGCCCTTGCCGATCTCGTTGAGATTATCGTCGCGCTCGTCGGCGAAGATGTCCTTGCGTAGTTCCAGCATGATCTGGTCCTTCAGGCGCTCACCCTGCCGCCGGAGGCGGCGAGGATGGCGTTGATGATCGGCTCGTAGCCGGTGCAGCGGCAGATGTTGCCGGAGATCGCCTCCACGATCTCGGCGCGGCTCGGGGAGGGATTGCGGTCGAGCAGCGCCTTGGCAGCCATCAGCATGCCCGGCGTGCAATAGCCGCACTGGGCAGCAAAATTCTCGGCGAAGGCGCGCTGCAGCGGATGGAGGTTCGGTCCCTGCTTCAGGCTATCCAGCGTCTCGACAGAGCGGCCGGCGACGGTCTCGGCCAGCGTCAGACAGGAGAGATGGAGCTCGCCGTCGATCAGGACGCTACACGTGCCGCAGCCCCCCTGGCCGCAGCCGAATTTCGGCGTCATGTCGCCGATCAATTCGCGAAGCGCGACGAGCAGGTTGGTGCCGCCATCGACGAAAATGGCGACATCGCTGCCATTGTGACGAAATTGCAGGGCAGTCTTGGCCATACGATCTATTCCTGACCCAAGAGAAGACGACGCAGATGGACGCCGACGATCTCGCGGCGGTACCAGGCGCTGCCGAGCGCGTTGTCGGAGGGCGATGTTCCTTCCGCCGCTGCGGAGGCTGCGGCCGCAACGGTCGCGGCATCGAGCGAGCGACCTTCCAGAGCGCGTTCGGCCGCCCGCGCACGTATTTGCGTCGGCGCCATCGATCCCAATGCGATTCGTGCCCCGGCGACCCGCCCGCCACTGATGGGCAGATGTGCGGCGAGCGTGATGACCGAGCCGCCCTTGGGCTTGATCCGTGCGATCTTGCGGTAGCGAAAAGCCTCCGCGCTAGTCGGTCGCGTGCATGACACCGACAGCACGAGCGCGCCCGCCTGCCTTTCACGTGACTGCAAAAACTCCTCAATTGGAATGTCGCGCGATCCAAAGCCGCCTTGCAGGGCCACCGTGGCATCGAGCGCAAGCAGGGCGACGGTGAAATCGCCATAGGGATTAGGCGCAAACAGATTGCCGCCCACCGTACCCATGTTGCGCACCGCCGGGCCGCCAATCGAGCGGGCAGGGGCGTGCAGGAAAGCGAGGTCACGCTCGCCCAGAATCCGGGCGAAAGTTACGCCAGCACCCAAGGTGATCCGCGGACCAGATGGGTCGATGCGCGTCAAGGCTTGGTCATTGGCGCGCACGATGGTCGAGAGCGAGATATCGCCTTCGTTCAGAGCGCGCATCACGAGCGTGCCGCCACCGAGATAGCGAGCGGTGCGATCGGACGACAGCGCGGCGGCGGCCTCGCTCGAGCTTGTGAAGGTCTTCACCGTCACAGTCATGTTGACACAGCCTCCTTGAGGTGTCGGCGGATCGCTACGAATCCCGCTTGGTAGATATCTTCCGCGACCATGTGGGTGATACGATCCTTGTCCTCCGGCCGCGTCGAGAAGCGCGATTCCCAGTGCCAGAAGGTACGGTCGCCGTCCGTCACGGGCAGCAGGCGGACGTGGGCTACGTAGTTGAACATCGGGACCGGCGTATCGAGCAGGCAGTAGCTGAAGGTCTGCTCCAGATCCGACAGCGTCAGCAATTGCTCGCGCAGCTCCGAGCCGTCCTGCAGCTTGAACCGCCTGACGCAGCCGATCTTGTCCGAGGCCTGCGCCCGCTCGATGGTGGAGGCCGCGACCGCCGGATGCCAGCGATCGTGCCCGTTGAAATCGCGCAGCACCGCCCACACGGACCCGGTCGGCGCATCCAGGATCGTGCTCTTGACGATATGCGGCACTGCGCTCAGCCTCCGAACTGGCGTTTGAGGGCGTCGAAGCCGCCCTGGAACACGCCGCCGCCGATATTCGCGACAAGCTCCGCCTCCCGCTCGGGTGCGCATTCGAACTCAGCGGTCCATTCCATGAAGGTCTGGTCGCCATCCGTGACCGGCGTCAGCCGAAGCGTCGCGACGTAGTCCTCGACCCCCATCGGGGATTCGAGGATCGAGTAGGTGCAGAACATGTCGTAATCGGACAGGCCAAGCAGCTTTTCCCGGATGCGATCGCCGTTGCGGAGGCGAAAATCCCTGACGCAGCCGATCTTGTCGGAGGGCTCGCCACCCTCGATGCGGCTTTCCGCAATCGCGGGATGCCAGTTCGGCAGACCGTTGAAGTCGCGCACTCGCGCCCAGACGCGATCGTTGCGCGCCTTGACGACGGTCGAGACGTAGACGCGGGCCATGGTGCGACCTCAGCTCTTCTTTCGGGGGCTGCGCTCGGCGGGCGGCTCGCCGTCGGCTGCAGGCGAGGGTGCAGCGGCTGGCTTCTCGCCACCGCCGCCGCTCTTGCGCGCGGAGTCCTTGATGCCCTGCATGTCGCGAGCTTCCCGGATCAGGCCTGGCATCTTGGCGAGGCTGCCACCTTCGACGCCGATGTCCGCCAGAAGCGAATCGATCAGCGGCGCCTGGACGCGGTAGCGCAGCGCCGAGTCGATCACCTCGTCGGTGGCGCTACGGCCGCCATTCCCGCCATGGCCGTTGCCGTTGAGACCATCGACTTGCAGGATGCGGATGCCCTCGATCTTCTCCATCGGCTTGACGCTCTCACGGACGATGCCCTCGATGCGGTCGAGCAGCTTTCTACGGAATAGCGAGTAGCGCGCCTGGTCGGTCAGCACGTTCTCGGCCTCGTTGAGCATACGCTGCGCCTCGGCCTCGACTGCAGCGCGGATCCGTTCGGCTTCCGCGGCAATTCGCGTCTCCTCGGCCTGCTTCTCGGCGATCAGGATCTCCACGGTCTTGCGACGCTTCGCGATCTCGCTCTCGCGCGCGGTTATGACGCGCTCGGTGGCTTCAGTGGCATGCACCCGCGCTTCCTCAGCCGAGGCCTTGGCCGCGGATTCCTCCAGCGACTTGAGGTGGATAGCAATCGCCTTTTCCATCAAGACGGTCTCGACCTCCTTCTCGCGATTGATTTCGAGCTTGCGCAACTCGCGCTCGCGGCCGATGCGGGCCTCGTCGAGGCCGCGATCGGAGGCGATGCGGGAGCGCTCAACCTCTTCCCGCGCGGCAATCTCGGCTTCCTGGAGCGACTGGACGCGAGCGACTTCGAGCTGTTCGATCGAACGGCGGCGCTCGATTCGCGCCGCCTCTAGCGCATGCTCGCGCGAGACGTCGGTGGTCTCGACCTCCTTGCGCGCGACAATCTCGGCCTGCCTGACCTGGCGGTCGGCGTCGATGCGCTCGGACTTCTTGGTCGAGAGCGCGATGACGCGGTCCTCATCCGCGATCTCGATCGCCTTCTTGTGCTCGATATTGAGGACTTCGCGCTTCTTGGAGGACGTGATCCGCTCGGCCTCGAGCGCGAGATCGACGCCGATGCGCTGGCGCTCGATGGCGTCGCGGCGCTTCAACTCGGCCGCCTCGAGCACGGCTGAGCGCTCGATCTCGAGCGCGCGTGTGTCACGCTCGGCCTGGATACGCTCGGCTGCAACGGACTTCTCCTGCGCGATCCGGGCGGCTTCGATGGCTTCCCGCGAGGCAATGTCGGCTTCCTCGACGGCGCGGTTGCGGGCGATTTCCAGCGACCGCACGCGCTCTTGCTGGGTGATGCGGGCAGCTTCGGTGGCTTCGCGCGCCGCGACCTCTGCGACTTCCAGCGTCTGATTTCGCTCGATTTCCAACTGCCGGGTATTCTGCTCGACCGCGATGCGCTCGACGGCGAGCCTGTGCTCCCGGTCGATTCGCGCCGCCTCGACCGCGCGCTGCGCCTCAATCTCGGCTTCCTGGATGTTACGCACCTGCTGGATCTCCAGCGCACGGGTGCGCTCATCGGATGCGATGCGCTCGACATTGACAATCATGGTCTGGGCGATGCGGGCCTTTTCGGTCGTCTCGCGGGCAGCAATCTCGGCTTCGTCCACGGCGCGGGTCCGGTCGATCTCGCGGCGCCGGGTCTCCTCTTCGTTAGCGATGCGGGCGTCGGTCACGACGCGGTCCTGCTGGATACGCGCTTTCTCGATCGCTTCGCGGGCGGTGATCTCGGCTTCCTCGACGGTCCGCATCCGCTCGATTTCGCGCTGGCGCACCTCGCGCTCGGAAGCGATGCGGCTGGTATCGATCGAGCGCTGGTTGGCGATCCGGGCTTTTTCGATTTCCTCCCGTGCGAGCAGTTCCTTCTCCTCGATGGTGCGGGTGCGCTCGATCTCCCGCTGGCGGGTCTCACGCTCCGAGGCGATACGGGCTTCGGCGATCGCCTGGTCGTTGGCGATTCGCGCCTTCTCGATGGTTTCACGGGCGGAAATCTGCGCCTGCTCAGCTTCGGTCTCGCGCAGGGCCCGTTCGCGTGCGACCTCGGTGCGTTGCAGGGCGCGGCGCATCTCGATGTCACGCTCCTGTTCGAGGCGCGCCGTCTCGCTTTCGCGTTCGATCTCGAGAGCCTGCCGCTCGGCCTCCAGGTTGCGGGAGCGGATCTTGATCATCGAATCCTGCTCGATGTCGTTGCGCAGTTTGCGCTTGGCCTCGATGTCCTCCATCAGGCGGGTCAGACCTTCGGCGTCGAAGCGGTTCGAGGGGTTGAAGAATTCGAGATCGGTCTGGTCGAGATCGGTGATCGCGACTGATTCCAGCTCGAGCCCGTTCTGGGCGAGGGCCTCTGCGGCGTTCGCCTTGAGGCGGGCGACGTACTCACCGCGCTGCTCGTGCATCTGCTCGAGGGTCATCTCCGAGGCAACGGAACGAATGGCCGAGATGAATTTGCCGGCGAGGAGGGCGTGGAGCTGTTCGGGCTCCATGGTGCGGCGGCCGAGTGTGGCGGCCGCGATAGACACGGCTTCGCGGGTCGCCTGCACGCGGACATAGAAATCGGCCTCGATGTCGACGCGCATGCGGTCACGGGTGATCACGGCGTCCTGGCGGGAGCGCACGATGCCCATCGGCTGCACGTTCATGTTGACGGGCGTGTAGTCGTGGATGAACGGCAGCACGAAGGCGCCGCCGTTGATCACAACGCGCTCGCCGAGCAGGCCGGTCCGGACGAATGAGGTCTCCTTGGACGAGCGGTGATAGAGCCAGTTCACGATGTAGACGCCGACCACGATCACCACGACGGCGACGATCAGCCAGAGGATCAATTCACCGACCAGAGTCCCTGACATGTTTCTCTCCCTCGACCTTTCGGCGTTATCGCGCGCCGATCGCCTTGAATTTGCGAACCTGATCCGTCAGCGCCCGCTCGACCGGCAGCCGTTCCATTGAGGAGGCGCCGTAGAAGCCGTGGCAGTTGCGTGTGTTCCTCATGATGAAATCGGCATCGTCCGGATCGGAGATTGGTCCGCCGTGAGCGAGCACCAGAATGTCCGGATTGACGCCGAGCGCGGCGGAGGCCCAGGTGTCGATGTGCGCTGGGCAATCGGTCAGCTTGAGTGCGGTCTGCGCGCCGATGCTGCCCCCGGTCGTCAGGCCCAGATGACAGACGATGATATCCGCGCCTGCGATCGCCATCGCGGCAGCTTCCTTCTCGCTAAAGACGTAGGGCGTCGTCAGCAGGTCCTTCTCGCGCGCCTTTGCGATCATGTCGATCTCGAGGGCATAGGACATACCGGTCTCTTCGAGATTGGCGCGGAACACGCCGTCGATAAGGCCGACGGTCGGAAAGTTTTGTACGCCAGCGAATCCGAGCGCTTTCAATTGGTCCAGGAAAAGATCCATGTCGCGGAACGGATCCGTGCCATTGACGCCGGCGAGCACTGGCGTCCTGGTCACCACGGGCAGCACTTCGCCGGCCATCTCCAGCACGATGGCGTTGGCGTCGCCGTAAGCCATCAATCCCGCGAGCGAGCCTCGGCCGGCCATGCGGTAGCGGCCGGAATTGTAGACGACGATGAGGTCGACACCGCCGGCCTCCTCGCACTTGGCCGACAGGCCGGTGCCGGCGCCGCCGCCGACGATGGGCTCGCCGCGCCTTGCCATCTCGCGGAAGCGATTCAACAGTGCAGCGCGTTCAAACCGGGCCATCGGTCACCTCGCTAGTCTCCGGCGCGCCCCAATGCGGCCGAACAATGTTCGGAACGCGCTGACGATGGTGGAGGCGAACTCGGGGTCATTGATATTCTTGGGAATGCGGATGAGCTGACGGTTGGCGGTCTGCCGCACGTTGCGCTCCAGCGTGCGGAACAGCGCCGCATCGGCGTCCGGATCCCAGAATGACTGTCCTCGCGCGTCGAGCGCGGAGACACCGCCCTCAGGCAGGAAGAAGCGCACCGGGCCGTCCATCCGGTTGAGCCGGTCGGCGATCCAGTGCCCCATGCGCTCGTTCTCCTCTGCAGTGGTGCGCATCAGCGTGACCTGCGGGTTGTGGACGTGGAATTTCCTGCCGCGGTAGCGCTCCGGGATGGTCTCGGGGGCGCCGAAATTCACCATGTCCAGAGCGCCCACCGAGCCGACATAAGGCACCCGGCTGCGGATGATGGCGCCAAAGCGGTCGTCGATGGCCGGGAACACGCCGCCCATCAGGAGATCGCCGACCTCCGTGGTCGTGAGGTCGATGACGCCTGCGAGCTGTCCGGAATCGACGAGCTTCTCCATTGAGCGTCCTCCGACGCCGGTGGCGTGGAAGACCAGGCACTCGAAATCCTCGCGCAAGTCGGCCGCGATCTTCTGCCCCGCCGGCGTGGTGACACCAAACATGGTGATGCCGACCGACGGCAATCCGCTGTCGCCGCGATCCTTCCGCGAATGCTGATCAAGGCGCGCCTTGACCATGCCGGCCA
Source organism: Bradyrhizobium sp. CW1 (assembly GCF_023100665.1). NCBI lineage: Bacteria > Pseudomonadati > Pseudomonadota > Alphaproteobacteria > Hyphomicrobiales > Nitrobacteraceae > Bradyrhizobium > Bradyrhizobium sp. CW1. The sequence goes on along the minus strand of NZ_CP064684.1, from coordinate 5,085,004 downwards.
GCGCGTTGGCGCCGTTGGCCAGCACGGCGCGCGAGATCGAGTTGAGGCCCTGAACGTCGGTAACCGAATGCATCATGGTGATGTCCGCGGGGCCGACATAGGGCCCGACGTCGCCAGAGGCGACGGACGAGACGATGAGCTTCGGCACCCCGACAGGAAGCATCCGCATACCGGGCGCGACCAGCGACGCTGCGCCCGAGCCACCGGCAGAAATCACGCCGGCAACATTGTTCTGGCGTCGCAACCAGCTGGCGAAGGCCTCGGCCATCGCGGCGACGGCGGCGCCGCGGTCGGGTCCGAATACCGCCGATCCGCCGCGACCATGGTTCAAGGCAATCTCCTGGGCGGAGACGTCGCTGGCCGCGTGCCTGCCGCTGGTGGAGACATCGACCAATCGGGTTCGCAGGCCGGTCCCGGCGATGATGTCGCGGATGAAGCGGAGCTCCGTGCCCTTGGTGTCGAGCGTACCGACGACGAGGACGACCGGAGGGCCCTGCGTTTGTGCGGCGACCGGTTCGCGCCGTCGCCGTGCCGTCTCGTCGAGTCGCATCACCTGTGTCGAGAACATGCGGGCCGCAGCCTCGATGCGGGCGATCGGCACAGGTTGCGACCACCGTGTCGGCGGCGTCGGGTTTGACATGTAGATGCGGATCGCGCCGCCTGGACGCGTCTGCTGCGGACGAGGCTTCGCTTCCGTATCCGCCGGTGGCACGTCGAGGTCGAGCTCGAGTCCGGCGTGCATTCCGACACCGAGCAGGCGCTGCTGCAGTTCGCGATCGGCGGCAAGCCGCACCGAATCGATGATGCGGTTGACGCGGCCGTTGACCATGATCGCGACATTGCGCGACACGGCGGTCGCCACGCCGATATTCTGCTCGATCACGAGCACGGACATGTCGCCGTCCTCGCCAAGTCGTAGCAGCATCTCCTCGACCTGGGCCACGATGACGGGCGCGAGCCCCTCAGTGGGCTCGTCCATGATCAGGAGCCGCGGGTTGGTGAGCAACGCGCGCGAGATCGCAAGCATCTGTTGCTCGCCGCCGGAGAGCTGGCCGCCGCCGTGATCCTTGCGCTCGGCCAACCGCGGAAACGTCTTGTAGATGCGCTCGACCGTCCAGGCGCCGCGGCGCAAGCCGGCGGCAAGCCGCAGATGCTCATCGACGCTGAGTGAACGCCACAGCCGCCGTCCCTGCGGAACGTAGCCGACGCCGAGTCGGGCTATGTGGGCAGGCGGCTGTCGGGTGATCTCATCCCCGCGGATGCGGATCGAGCCGCCGCTGACCGGCACCAGCCCCATGATGGCCTTGCATAGCGTGGTCTTGCCCATGCCGTTGCGGCCAACGACCGAGAACACGCCGGCCTCGAGCGTCAGATCCACGCCCTGCAGCGCATGCGAATGGCCGTAATAGACGTCCAGGCCGCGGACTTCGAGCGCGGCGGCGGTACTGCGGACCTCATTCATGGCCGCCTCCGAGGTAAAGCTCCTGCACTTCGGGATCGGACTCGATCTCTTGCGGACGGCCTTCCTTGAAGATCCGCCCGTTGTGCATCATCGTGACGCTCTCGACGACGCGCAGGGCGACGTCCATGTCGTGCTCGATGATGATGTAGCCGATATGCGCGGGCAGGGAGGTCAATATCTCGATCAGCTCGGCACGCTCGGTCGGCGACAGCCCCGCGGCGGGTTCATCGAACAGGACGAATCGCGGCGCGCCGGCAAGCGCAAGTGCGATCTCGAGCTGGCGCTGCTGGCCATGCGCGAGCTCGGCAACGCGCTGATCCTTCACGCCCGAGAGATGGACGGCCTGTACGAGATTTTCGGCCGCGTGCATCAACGCATCGTTCTGACCGGGGCGGAGAAACGAGAAGCGTCCCCGTGAGACGCCACGGCAGGCGAGGTAGACATTGTCCTGGACGGTAAGGCCCGGAAACAGCGCGGAGATCTGGTAAGTCCGGCGCAGGCCACGGCGGATGCGCTCATAGGGCGGGAAGTGCGTGACGTCCTCGCCGAAGAAGCGGATGGTGCCGGAAGAAGGTGGGAAGTCGCCGGTGATGCAGTTGAACAGCGTAGTCTTGCCGGCGCCGTTAGAGCCAAGCACGGCGCGCCGTTCGCCGGGGCGGACGGTAATGGTGATGTCGGTGAGTGCCGCCAGCGCGCCGAACAGACGTGTCACGCCGCGCAGCTCCAGCGCCGCGCCGGCGCCCACGACAGAGAGGCGTTGCGCGACGCTATCCATGGTGGGATCCTTGGCTGGATCCTTGGTCAGATTCTCGGCCACGTCGTCCGCTTGAACTTGCCGCGCCGGAGCGTTGGCGGCGCCGCCAGCTCTGCCAGAGTCCGATGACGCCGTCCGAGGACCAGAACACGATAGCGAGGAAGCCGAGGCCGATCAGGAGCCGAAAGCGGTTGCCGTCGAGCCCCAGCTTGACCAGGAAGTCGAGTGCGAAGGTCCGCAGCAGTACGAAGATCAGCGCGCCGATAAAGGGTCCGATGGGACGCGTGATGCCGCCGACGACTGCGATGATGAGGATATCGATGCAGGCCCCAACGCTCACGGATCCCGGCGAAATCTGCCGGTAATTCCAGACCTGGAGTACCCCTGCCAGCGCCGCGACGAAGGACGCGAAGACGTAGGCCGCGACGCGATGCGCATTGACGTTGAAGCCGAGTGCCGCCATGCGGCGGGGATTGTCGCGGACACCTTGCAACGCGAGGCCGAACGGTGCGCGGGAGATGTAGTCGACGGCGAAGTAGCACAGCGCGGCTACTGCGAGGACGATATAGTAGAATGGAATGTCGGCGCGCCAGTTGACGCCCCAGAAATGCGGTGTGGCAACGGTATTGATGCCGGTATGACCGTTGAAGATCGCCCAGTTCTGGTTAGTGAAATAATAGAACGCCGCGCCGATCGCGAGCGTGATCATGATGGTGTAGATGCCCTCGGTGCGCACCGCCAGCGCGCCGCCGAGCGTGCCGAATATGGTCGCGAGCGCGAGCGCCATTGGGACCGCAAGCCACCACGGCCAGCCCAGGCTGATATTGGCGTTGCCGCTGACGCCAAACACCGCGACCATATAGGCGGAGAAACCCGCGATGGTGAGCTGCATCAGGCTGACCATGCCGCCATAGCCGGCAAGAAACATCAGACTCAGCGCCATGGTTCCGAGGATCAGCGTGGTCGCAAAGATCTCGATCAGGAAGAAGCCGTTGGCGATCAGGGGCATGATTAGGAGAATGGCCGCGACGGCCCAGGCCGCCGGATTGTCGATCTCCGGCCATCCGCGCAATTTCGAGCGCTGCACCGCAGTGGCGGGACGAACCGGGACGCGGGCGTCGTGGGCGAGGGACATGTCAGCGCCTCGTCAACAGGCCCTGCGGCCGAATTGCCAGCACCAAAACCATGATCAGGAAGGTCACGACGATGGCGTAGGTCGGGATGTAGACCGAGCCGAGCTGTTCGGCGAGGCCGATGATGAGCGCGCCCAGCGCAGCCCCTGGGATCGAGCCCATGCCACCGACGATCACAACGACGAGGGAGGCGAGCAGGAAGCGGATATCCTCGCCGGGTGAGAGCGACTGGAACGTTCCGCCGACAACGCCCGCAACGCCAGCGAGGCCGGCGCCGAGCGCAAACACCACCACGAAAACGAGTTGGATCCGTACTCCGGTCGCAGCCAGGATGTCGCGATCGTCGACCCCGGCGCGGATGATCATGCCGATGCGCGTGCGGTTGAGCGCCAGCCACATCGCCACGCCGATCACGACGGAGGCGACGAAGATCACGAGTCGGACCAGGGGATAGCGGAGATAGACCGGCTCACCTGAGGACTTGACCGCAGTGACCAGCGGCAGCTCCACAGGTCCGATCAGCCAGTTCGGGGTCTGGATCTGATAGAAATCGCCACCGCATGCCCACAGCATCAAATCGGCGAACACGATCGAGAGTCCGATCGTCACCATGGTCTGGCGCAGGTCCTGGCCTTCCATGCGGCGGAAGACGAGGACCTGGAGCAGGACGCCGACCAGTGCCGTCAGGATGAAAGCGACGATGAAGCTGAGGACCCATGAACCGGTCGCGACGCTGATGGCGTAGCCGACATAGCCGCCGAACAAATAGAGCGAGCCGTGCGCGAGGTTGACGTTACGCATTAAGCCGAAGATCAGCGTAAAGCCGCTGGCGACGAGGAAATAGAGACCGCCGAGCGTGATGCCGTTGAAGAGCGCGTTGAGGAAGACCCGCTTGCGGCCGAACGCATCTTCGACGCTCTGCGGCCACACTGCGAAAATTAGCCAAAGTGCTACCGCGATTGCGATGATGACAATCAGTGCCCAGGCGGGATGGCGTTCGACAAAGCGGGTCATGATCGCCGCTCCGTCTTCGCGTCACCCCATCTCTCACCCCGCAAGCGGGGCGGAGGGGCACGCAGACCGTCGCCGGCCGCAAGCCCTGCCATGAACGTGCGCTCCCTATCGCGCGCGATCCTCGTTTCGGGATCGCGTTTGTCGCATCCTAATGCGGCTGTAACGGAGGCGCTTGATCGTGAGTATCTTTTCGCGTGACCTCAGGCGCGCAAAACCTTGGCCGCGCGGCGATAATCGGTCGGCGCCATGCCGACATTGGCAGCGAAGAAGCGGGTGAATCCGCTCTGCGACGAGAAGCCGAGATCGAAGCCGATATCGGCGATCGGCGCTTCGCTCGCCACCAGCGCCTCCAGCGCCTGCTCCATCATCAGCGTGTTGAGATAGAGGTGTGGCGTGACGCCGGTCTGGGTGCGGAAGAGCCGGTAGAAATGCGGCCGGGAAAGGCCAGATTCGCGCGCGATGGTATCGAGCTCGATCTCGGCGCCAGGACTCTCCGACATCATCTTGATGCACTTGCGCACACGAAAATCCGTGACGGAACCGTTTGCGCGCGGATCGCGCGCGGTCACCGCCTGTTGCCAGCTTTCGTCATAACAGATGTCGATCAGGCTTCTCAGCTCGCCATCGAGGCTGTTGAGCGAGGGAGCGCCGCACACGAGGGCGGCTGCGTGCCTGATGTGCTTGTCCAGCGCAACGGACCGCGTGAACTGGGTGCGGCCGAAGCGCAGGCGGTCGGCGCCGGGCGCGTCGGGCGCAAACCACTCCGCATTGACGTAGAGCACGAAGAAAACGGCGCCGCCTTCGAGATCGGACGGCAGGAAATTATGCGGCTCCCACGGATTGACCGCGACGACGGAACCTTCGGTGAGCTCGTAACGTCCGTCACTGACATCGATGCATGCGGAACGCCCGCCGACATGGAAGATCAAATGACCTTCGCGATGTGCGTGGATGTTGAAAGGGCGGTTCAACTGATAGACCGTCGCCCGACCAAAGCGGCCGTGGAAGACGGCGAGCGCCCGGCTCATGCCTCTCCTCCCAAAAGCTCTTGGTATTTTTTGGTAGCGTTCAACAACCGAGGAGAGAATGCAAGGGCGCACGTGTCGCGCTTCTGGCAAATCTCTCCCCGGCCGGTCATCGCTCGCGAATGAGACTAGGTCAGTATTTCTTACATTCCGGTACTGTGCGGCTCGGCAAACCGATTTTGGCGAACACCGCGGGATCGTAGCCCAGCGTTTGGTTGACGTCCGGGATCACCTTCACGACCTTTGAGAACAGCGCGCCCTTGCCGTCGTCGACGACCTCGGTGACAAAGTTGGTGCCGATCGCCTGGCGGTTGGAGTCCAGCTTGATCTTGCCGTTGGGTGCGTCGATCTCGATCTTGGCAAGGGCCTCCTTGTACTTGGCCTGATTGTTGGAGAGATCGCCATTGACCTGGCGGAGCGCCTGGATCAGCGCCATGGTCGAGCCGTAATAGTTGGTGGCGAGCAGCGATGGGCTCGGGAAGCGCTTGTTGGGCGGGAAGGCGTCCTGATAGTCCTTCACGAACTTCTGCCAACTTGGGTTCTCCCAAGTGTCGGCCTGGCCGCTCGCGGCCAGCGTGCCGATCAGGGCATTCTTGGCGTTTCCCTTGGACGACAGGATGGTCTGGTCGATCATGATCGAGCCGCCCATCAGATGCGCCTTGCCGCCGGCCTGCTGGTACTGATTCAGGAAGTTGACGGCGTCGGCGCCGCCGAGGCCGAGATAGATTGCGTCGACGTCGTCGGGCAGTGCGGCGATGACCGAGGCAAAGTCCTTGGTGCCGAGCGGCACCCATTGCCGGTTGGTGACCTGTCCGCCGGCACCGCAGAACTCGAGCACGAGGCCGAACACCTGCGTATAGATGAAGGAGTAGTCTTCGCCGACGGTCGCGATCTTGCGATACTTCTTTTCGTCATAAGCATATTTGCCGAGGCCCACCTGCCACTGCGCACCGTCCATGTTGTAGCGGAAAAAGTTCGGAGCCGGATCGACATAGGTCGTTTCCTGGGCCCCGGAGGCGGCGTTGATGAAGGTCAGTTCGGGATGGGTCTTTGCAAAATTTTTGACCGCGATGCCTTCGTCACCAGAGAGCGGCGACAGCAGGATCTGTACCTTGTCCTGCTCGATCAGCTTGCGCACGGCTCGTACGGCGGAGTCCGGCGTCGCGTCGGTCGAGGCGATGACAAATTCGAGTTCCTTGTCGCCGACCTTCTTGCCGAGGACGTTGAGGGCCGTCTGGAAGCCGCGGATGCCGTCCTCGCCGAGTACGGTGTAGGTGCCTTCGAGCGTCGCGGTGACGCCGACCTTGATCTTCTCCTGTGCGAAGGCGGTGCCCGAAAGTAACAGGCTGCTCAACGCGATCAGTCCTAGACTGCCTTTCAACATTGCTCTCCTCCCTGGGCGTTCTTGTCACTGTTTTTCACCGCGCCTTGACGCGCCCGCCGCGCGGTGCGGCGTTCGGACAAGGCTAACGGTGCTTGAAACGGAGGCTAACCGAACTCCGATGCAGCGCACGTGCTGGAGCCGTGCGCGGCTTAACGGGCAGTCTCATTTTGAATGTTGCGTCGCGATTAACATCGCGGTGCAACAGGCGTCAGGCTTCCCGATTTGCACCCGCCAGCCGCATGGCGGCCGCGGACTGCCGCCGCTTGAATTGGATCGCTCGAATAGAGGAGAAATCAATCGTAGGCGTTGCGTCATTTCGCGGCGCGCGGCACTCGCTGGTTATACGTTGTGGCAGGCGATCGTCCGACCGTCCGCACCGACAAATCGAAGTTGTGGCACATCGACGAGACAGCGATCGCTGGCCATAGGGCAGCGGGGCGCATATGCACAGCCGTGCGGTCGCGTGAAGAGGCTTGGCGGTTCACCCATTTCGATCGCGCCCTGGATCCGTTTCGATGGATCGGGCTTCGGAATTGCCGCCACCAACGCGCGCGTATAGGGATGGAGCGGATGATCCAGGACCGTCCGCGTCCCGGCCTGCTCCACGATGCGGCCCATATACATGACAGCAACGCGGCTGCTGATCTGCCCGATCACGCCAAGGTCGTGCGAGATGAAGAGCATCGACAGTCTCAATTGGTCACGCAGATCCATCATCAGATTGAGCACTTGGGCCTGCACGGACACGTCGAGGGCCGAGACCGGCTCGTCGGCGACGATGATGCACGGCGTGGGAAGAATGGCGCGTGCGATTCCGACCCGTTGCCGTTGCCCGCCACTCAGTTCGTAGGGGTAGCGAGCGGCGAAAGACGGGTTCAACCCGACGGCCGTCAAGGTGGCAGCTATGGCCGCGCTGCGCTCGGCGCGGTTCTTGAAGAAGCCGCTGATGTCGGCCGCCTCCGCCACCGAATCTCCAATTGCGCGCCGCGGGTTGAGCGATGCATTGGGGTCCTGGAAAACCATCCGGACGCTCAGACGCATCTCGCGGAGGCCGGAGCCGCGGGCTCCGATCATTTCGGTTCCCTTCAAATTGAAGTTGCCGCTGTCGGGCTGGACCAGCCCGACGAGGGCTCGGCCCAGCGTGGTCTTGCCGCAGCCGGACTCGCCCACGATCCCGAGGACCTCGCCTTCGGCCAGCGACAGCGATACACCATCCACCGCCTGCACCCGGTATTTCCGACCGGCCCGCCTGGCACTGAACGAGACCATCATGTCCCGGACCTCGAGGATTACATTGCCGCTCATGGCAGCTCTCCGCCGGCCAGCGGAAACGCGCAGAGCACCTCGTGCCCTTGGGAAGCCTCCAGGCGGGGCGGGGTCGCCACGCGGCACTCATCGCGCACCGCTGCGCAACGCAAGGCAAACACGCAGCCAGCGGCGACCGAACCTGGCAGCGGCGGCTGACCAGAAATGGTCGGCAGCCGGCGCGCGCCGGAATTTCGCGACGGCATGCAATCCATCAGTCCGCGGGTGTAATGATGACGGGGTGCGCCGAACAGCGCATCGACTGAAGCGGTTTCCACGATCTGGCCGGCGTACATGACAGCGACACGATCGGCGAGCTGCGCAATGACTCCCATGTCGTGAGTGATGAACAATATCGCCATATCGAGCCGATTGCAGAGCTCGCGCAAGAGCCCGAGAATCTGAACCTGTATGGTGACATCCAGCGCAGTGGTCGGTTCGTCGGCGACCAGCACCTGTGGCCTGCAGGCCAGCGCAATCGCGATCATGACCCGCTGGCGTTGGCCTCCGGACAACTGATGGGGATACGCGGACAGCTGCATTTTGGGGTCCGGCATACGTACCAGTTCGAGCAGTTCGCGCGCACGGACCAGCGCCGCTGCGCCCGAAATTCCCTCATGCACGCGTACGGCTTCGGCGATCTGATCGCCGATCCGACGAACAGGGTTCAGTGAGGTCATCGGCTCCTGAAAGATCATTGCCATGCGGCCGTGGCCCGCTTCGACACGTTGCCAGGGCTGCAGCTGCGTTACGTCGCAGCCCTCCAACAGGACGCGCCCGGCCCGGACTCGGGGACCGGGCTGCGGCAGCAATCCCATGACCGCAAGCGAGGTCATGCTCTTTCCGCAGCCGGACTCGCCGACGAGGCCGAGGATTTCGCCCTTGGCCAAGCCGAAGGACACGCCCGCGACGATGTCGACCGGCGCGGTTTCCGGCCCCACTGACACCGTAAGGTCGCAAACTGTCAGCACGGCCTAACCCTTCTCACCAAAGACTTGACGGAACCGCGGATCGAGTCGATCGCGCAATGCATCGCCGACCAGGTTCAGAGAAAATGCCGTCGCCACGATCATCATGCCCGGGAAGAAGAGCAGCCACGGCGCGCGGGTGATGAAGGTCCGTGACTCCGCCAGCATATTGCCCCAGCTCGGAATGTCCGGAGGGGCGCCGAGGCCCAGGAAATCGAGTGAAGCCGCGCCGAGCTGCGCGAACGCGAAGACGAAGCTGGCCTGCACGAGAAGTGGCGAGACCAGGTTCGGCAAGATGTGCCGACTGATGAGCCATGCCGCTCCGGCGCCCATGCTGCGGGACGCCTCGACATAGGTTTCCGCGCGCAAGCGCAGCGTCAGTCCGTAGACGATGCGGGTCGTCGTCGTCATGTAGCCGATCCCAATGGCCAGAATGACGGTGGCCACACTCGGGCTCAAGATGACAATCAGGCCAAGTGCGAGAAGCAGAGTCGGGAAGGCCATCAGCACGTCGACCATGCGCATCAGCAGGTGACCCAGCCGCGGGAACAGTGCGGAAAGTACGCCGGCCGGAACGCCTGTCGCGAGAGCGAAGACGACCACGCCCGAGCCGATCAAAAGTGCCATGCGTGCTGAATGAATGGTGCGCGACAGGGTATCCCGGCCGAATTGGTCGGTGCCGAACCAGTGGGTCATGTTCGGGGGCGTCAGGCGGATCAGGGGATCGATGGCATACGGATCGTAAGGCGACAGCCAGGGTGCGAAGACCGCGGCGAGCACAGTCGCCAGAAGGACGCCGAGCCCGGCCAGCGCGATCGGGCGGGCGATGAACGGCTTGAGCCACAATGTCACGCTGTTGCTGCTCATTGAAGTTCAACCCGCGGATCGAGCAGACGATAGCTCAGATCGACGATCAGATTGATCAGGAGATAAACCACCACGATGACCAGGATGACGCCCTGGATCACAGGGTAGTCTCGGCGAAGGATCGACTGAACGACGAGGCGGCCGATGCCGGGCAGGGCAAACACGGTTTCGGTCACCACCGCCTCGGACAGCAGCGCGGCGAAGGTGAAGCCGAAGGCCGAGACGACCGCCAGGAGTGCATTGCGCCAGATGTGGCGGCGCACGACCTGCCACGGCCGGATTCCCTTTGCCCGCGCCGTGCGCACGTAGTCCTCCCGGGAGACGTCGAGCATGCTGGCGCGCGTCAGCCGCAGGATCAAAGCAGCATTCGGAGCCGCAAGCGCCAGGCTGGGGAGGACGAGATAGCGGAGATTGACGACACCGCCTTCGAAGATCGACGGATAGCCGGAGCTCGGAAACCAGCCGAGCCACGCGGCGAAGATCAGGATCAGATAGAGCCCGACCCAGAACGTGGGTATCGAGGCCATCAGCATCGCCCCACCGGACAATCCCTGATCGAGCCACGTGCCGTGCCGGACCGCCGCAATCATTCCGATCGGCACGCCGATGACGGCAACCCAGATCATCGTCATGGTGGCGAGCAAGGTGCTGGTCTCGGCGCCATCGGCAATCATCGACAGCACGGGCGCCTGGAAGAAGATCGACCGCCCGAGGTCGCCCTCGAGCACATGGCCGGCCCAAGTGAGATATTGCAGGATGATCGGCTGGTCGAGACCGAGCTGGTGTCGCAAGGCGTCGATCTGGTCGGGAGTCGCGGTATCACCGAGCAAAACATAGATCGGGTCACCCGGCACGATATGGATGAACGCGAAGATGATGATGGACGCTGCCAGCAGCGTCACCGCCGTCGTTCCTGCGCGCTTGAATGCGTAAGACCACATGTGATTGGGCGCCTGTCAGCGGCAACGATGCGCGCCGGCGCCGGCGCTCGACAGTCCTCGCGGCCTCATTGCCCGTCCTTATTTCGTGGACACATTCCAGAACACCGGACCGTTTGGGTTGAGCCCCTTGAGCTTGGGAGAAGCAATGTCGTAGGTGTAGGCATCGCCTACTTTCATCACCGGTACCTGCTCATAGATCAGCGACTGGATCTTGTCCCATGTCGACTTGCGCGCGGCTGGATCGGTCGTGTTGATCAACTCGGCCCGAAGCGAGCCGATCTCGGGGCTGTCCCACCAGCCGGGATAACTCGCATTCAGGAACGTGAGCAGCAGCGGGTCCGGCGCGAAGGAATGGTGCGTGACGAAGATGTCCCACTGTTCCGGCTGGCCGCGCATCTTCAGAAGGGTCGCCCAATCGACGACCATCATCTGAACATTGATTCCGGCGTCGGCCAGCTGACGGGTGAAGACGGAGGCTTCGTCATAGTGTGCCTGATAGTTCGTCGAGACCAGCAGGCGGATCGGCGTCCCCGTGTAGTCCGCCTCCTTTGCGAGCTCCTTGGCCTTCTTCGGATCGTGCGCACTATAATTTGAGGCGCCTTCCGTCGAGTACCAGGGGGTGCCATTGGGAAAGATCGATCCTTCGGCATTCCACAGGTCTTTGGGACCGAAGGCGACGCGCAGCGCCTGCGACTTGTCCAGCGCGGTCTGGATGGCGCGGCGGAGCTTGTAATTGTCCTTCAGGATTCCCTGCTTCGAGTTCATGAAGAAAAGGCCGAAGATCGGCGCGTTGGTACGCTGCACCTGGACCGATGGATCTTTGCTCAGGGACTCGTACAGATCGCCGGAGATCATTTCCGCATAGTCGTAGTCACCCGCCTGCACGCCGCTCACGCGCGTGCCGACGTCAGGCACCGGAATGAACCGGATCTTGTCGAAGCTCGCAACGCGGGCGCCGGCGAAGCCGTCACCCTTTTCCTTCACCGGCTTGTAGCCCTCGAACCTCTCCACCTCGACATAGCGGTTCGGCCGCCACTCCACGAACTTGTAGGGCCCGGTGCCGATATAGTCCTTCTGCTCGATCGGCCGGTTCCCCGCTTTGGCGGCTATGTCTTCCGGATAGATCGCAAGACCGCCATTGACGTCCGCAATGAGAGCCTTCCAGGCGCCGTTCGGCGCGGACAATTTCAGCGTGACTTCATACTTTCCGGTCGCCTCGACCGACGTAGCCGCCGCCATCAGGAGCTTGCCGCGTGCACCGAAACTGCCCCATCGCGTCATCGAGGCGACTACGTCCTTGGCGGTCATCTCCTTGCCGTTGTGGAAGAGGACTCCTTCGCGGAGCTTGATGACGATGGTCCGACCGCCGTCTTCCGTGCGATCGCTCTCGGCCAGCATCGGACGCGGCGTATAGGTCGAGTCTAGCGCATACAGGGTCTCGAAGATGTGGCGGCCGATGACCGATGCGACGTCGGCGGTCGTCAGCATGACATCGAGCGGCGGCGGTTCTCCGATGGTGGCTTCGCGTAGCAGGGTGGCGGCATTGGCCTGCGCAATCAAAAATGACGCGGTGGCCAGCCCCACGACGCCACGCATCAAGACACTTGGACCGTATCTCATGATCGCCCTCCCGCCTTGTTGAGCCGCCTGCTTCCCGGTGCAGGGATGTGCCTTTCAGCTGTTGGGCTGACGGCACGCTATTGCTTGTTTGAAAGTTACATACACAATTTGGCAATTATCAAGCAGAAAATGCTGTTATTGATGTGGCATGCCGATATACGTTTGGTCGATGCTGAAGGTTTCTTACGGCAGCTTCTTGCCAAGGGCGCAGGTTGATCTGACCTGGGAAAGGGCGGGCAATGGCGCGTGCAAAGCGAAATCACCCGGCGAGAGCCGTTGGTGCAGCAATCTCGAAGCCGCCCGGCGACGACAATGTCGTGGCCGGCGACATCATCTCCCTCATCAGGCAGAGCGCTCTAAGCCTCAGCCCGTCCGAGCAACGCGTTGCCACGGTGCTGCTGGCCGATATGGAGTTTGCCGTTCACGCCAGCAATTCCGAGTTGGCCCGTCGGGCGCGCGTCAGCGAGCCGACGGTAACCCGGTTCAGCCGCTCCGTCGGTTGCCGGGGCGTCCGCGACCTCAAGGTGAGGCTGGCTCAAGCAATGGCGGTCGGGCGGATTTACGTTGAGCTTCCCCCGCATGTCGGGACCGATCTGGCGCGCCCCGCGCTCTGGCGGTCGGTGTTTCAGGAAATTCGCCGTGCAATTGCCGCTGCCGAGGAGGGACTTCGCAAGGAGGACATCGAGCGGGCTGCCGAAGCTATCTCCCGCTGTTCGAAGCTTGCAGCGTTCGGGGTGGGGGGCGGTTCCACTCTTGCGGCGGCGGAGGTTCAGAACCGGTTCTTTCGTCTTGGGATTGCCGTCTCGCATGCCTCCGATCCGAGCTTGATGCGCATGATTGCCGCGACCTTCGGACGGGATGATGTCGTCGTTGCCATCTCGACCACCGGTGCAGCCAACGAGGTGATCGAGGCAGCCAGTATCGCCAAGCAATACGGCGCCTTGGTCATCGCAATTACCAAGCCGCAAAGCAGGCTGGCCTCGATCGCCGATATTGCGCTTGGCGTACACGTGCCCGAGGCGCCCGACGCGCTCAAGCCGACGGCGTCGCGCTATGCATTTCTCGCCACCATCGATCTGCTTGCGGCGTCAACTGCCTATTGCAAACCGCTCGAAGCCCAGGCGCGCATGCGGCGGATCAAATACGAGTTGCTGAAGGGGAGCGACGGGGACGCCAAAGGGCCGCTGGGAGACTGAGCGGGCAATTAGCCCACCGCCCGCCTCTCGGGATTATGTTCGCAATATGGCCTCGATCTCTTGCGCTGCTTCAAGCAGCGTGCGGTCTTGTCCGCGCGCGGCGATGACCTGAAGGCCGAATGGAAGTTCGCACCGATCCGTTCCGCACGGCAGCGAAATCGCCGGCAGACGAGCATGATTGACAAAGGGCGTTAACGCCGCGTGCGCGCGCGGGCTCGCCGCGCGGCCACCGATCATGTCGGGTCCGAGCTGGGTGAATGGCCAGGCGACACAGGGAACGGTTGGCGCCAGCAGCAGATCAACCTCGGTGAAGAATGCCGCGAAAGCATTGGCGATTGCGGCGCTTGCCAGCAGCGCACCGGCAACGTCGGCGCCCGACCACGACAGCCCTCGCTCGATCTGTCTGGCGATGTCAGGATCGAACACGGTCGGATCCTCGCGGAAGGCATCTCGATAGAGTGCGGCGAGGCCGGCCTGCTGAAGCGGCATGATAGCCTCTTCCGTCGCGCCCGCCGGCCAGACGGGATCGCGCTGCGCGATGCTGAGGCCAGCGGCGGAGAGACGCGCGATGGCGAAAGCGAGCCCTTCAGCGACAACATCGTCGACGGCGACGTCGAGCCCAAGGCGCGGCGAGAACGCGATGCGCAGACCGGCGATGTTTTTGGCCTCTTGAGCGATGCCGGCTGAATCCGGATCGCGCGGATCGACGCCGGCCATGGCCTCGAACGCCAGCGCGATATCGGCAACGTCAGTGGCGATCGGCGCGATGACGGAGAGGCCGAAAAACGGTTCGGCGAAGCCTGGCCCATAGGGGATCGCGCCATAGGACGGTTTGAACCCCGCGACGCCGACATGGGCCGGCGGCCTGCGGCTCGAGCCGCCCGCATCGGTGCCGATCGCTAGCGGCACGAGGCCGGCCGCAACCGCCGTGGCAGGGCCGCCCGACGAGCCGCCGGGCGTCAACGTGGGATCCAGCGGATGCCGCGTTGGCCCATACAGCGGCGAGGTGGTCACGCCCTTGCAGGCGAATTCCGACGTTGCGCCGATGCCGACGACGACGGCGCCGGCCTTGCGCAGCTGCTCGATCGCAATCGCATCCTGCGGCGCGACGAATTCGGCGAACAGGCGCGAGCCCTGTGTCACACGCCAGTCACGGACCCAGATGTTGTCCTTGACGACGACGGGGACACCGGCGAGCGGCATCGTCTCGCCGGCACGCAGGCGATCATCGACCGCTGCGGCGTCGGCAAGCGTACGCGCAGGAGCGGTCGTCACCACTGCGTTCAGCGCCTTGGCGGCCTCGATGCGCGCAAGCGCGGCCTTGGCGGTCTCGACCGCACTCGTTCGTCCGGCGGAGACGTCGGCCGCAATCTCGCACGCGCTACTTCTTCCCTTTGTCATGGCCTCCCCAGACCAGTGCCAATGTGCCGCAGAGGGCGAGGCAAGCCAAGGCGAAGAAGGCGGCACCGAGACTGGCTGCGCTGTCCAGGAAGGACACCAGCGCCGGTGCTGCCAAGAGGCCGGCGTAGGATGCGGTCAGCACCGCGCCGGTGGTTTCGCCAATCCTGTCCTGCGGGGCGAGGCGTGCGATCTCGGCGACGAAGACACCGTTCCACCCGGAGGCCGTCAGGCCGAACAGAGTTGCAATCGCGAACTGGCCGGTCCGCCCGAGCGATACGCCATCGAGACCCAGCAGCGCGGCGCAGAACGTCATACCGAGGCCGATGACGACGAGAACTCCGCGCGAGGCATTGAGGCGCGTTGCGACGAAGCCCCAGCCGAGCCGGCCGATCAGGCCGCCGGCCTGGGCGCAAGCAAGCGCCATGCCGGCCTCGACATGGCTGAGGCCGAGCTCGCGGGTGCCGAGCGTGACGAAGACCGTATTGAGCGACACCTGCATCGCGCTGAAGGGCATCGAGGCCAGCGCCAGCATTGCGATGCGCCGGTCCGCGATCACCAGTGCCAGCCGCGTGCGAAGGCTAAGCTCCGGCAGTGGCACGACCTTGACGGCGTAGGCGGGCCGCAGGCGCTCGAACCACGCTATCGCCAGCAGCGCACAGGCGCCCACGGCGGCATAGCACCAGGCGGGCCCGAGCGAGATTGCGATCGCGGGCAGAACCAGCGAGCCGCAGACGGCGCCGATCTGGTTTCCGGTCTGGCGAACCGAGAACACGAACGCGCGCCGCTCGGCCGTCACGAGCCGCGCCAGCAGCACCGCGCTTGCGGGCGTCTCCGGTCCGAAGGCGAGGCCAAGACAGAGGCCGGCTGCGAGCAGGGCCGCCGTCGAGCCGAGCGAAGCCAGCGCCATGCTGGCGATGATCGCCGCCGCGCAGAGGCTCGCGATCCGCATCGAGCCCAGGCGGGCGATGAAGCCGCCGCCCCAGAACGAGGCGGGAATGCCGACCGCGAACACGGCGCAGGAGAACATCGAGAGCTGCCAGACCTCGATATGGGCGCGCGGTGCCACCACGCCCGGCGCGAACAGAGCCAGAGCCACCAGCGCCTGCAATGAGGTCGTGGCGCCAAGCGCGGGCAGCAATGCGGGCGCTGGTCGAACGGCCGTGTTTGCGTCTACCATGGTGCAGCGCTCTCGGGGGGAACATTGTGGCAGGTGGCATTTCCATTCACGCGGTCGATGTGGCGAGCGGACGCCCGGCGCAGGGTCTGCGCGTCGAGATCTGGCGGATCGATCCGGACTCGCTGCGCGTCGCCGACGGACGGCTTGGTGTCAACGGCGTGCTCGATCATCCCGTTGCGCAGGGGGCGGGCGTGACGGCGGGCGAGTATGAGGTCCTGTTTCATCTCGGCGAGTTCTTTGGCGAGCGCGACGGGTTTCTCACGGTGACGCCGTTCCGCTTTCGCATCAAGAATGTTGACGAGCATTTTCACCTGCCGCTGAAATTCACGCGCTGGGGCTATTCGCTGTTCCGCGGCGCCTGATCAGTTGGTCAGCCGCCGCGATAACCCCGTGACGCGCTCCATAATCGCGACCAACGCGACGGTTGCAATGATCAGCACGCCCGACAGCGCGGCGATGGTGACGTCGAGCTTGCCCTCGAGGTCCTGCCACATCCGGATCGGCAGCATGTCGGTGGCGGCATCACGCAGGAACAGCGACACCGGCACGTTGTCGAAGGACGACATGAAGGCGATGAAGGCGCCCGCGATGATGCCCGGCCGGATCAGCGGCAGCACGATGCGCCGGAACGTGTAGATGCGGCCGGCGCCCAGCACGGCCGAGCTCTCCAGCAGGGTCGGCTCCAGCTGGGCAAGCGCCGCAATCGTATTGCGCACGACATAGGGCACGCAGACCACGGTGTGGCCGATTACCAGCGTCAACGGCGACACCGGCAGGCCGACCAGCGAGAACAGCATCAACGCGGCAAGGCCAAAGGCCAGCGCCGGCAGAACCAGCGGCGACATGAAGAGGGAATCGAGCAGCCGCGCCGACAGCGTCGGTGAGCGCGAGATCGCGAGCGCGGCGGCAACGCCGAGCACCACGGACAGGCCCGTCGCCCACAGTGCCACGATGAGGCTGTTCTTGGCTGCGAAGTGCAGCTGCCAGGCGTTCCACAATTCGGCGTACCAGCGCAGCGAATAGCCCGGCGGCGGAAAACGCAGCGAGAAGCCGCTGGTGAACGAGACGATCAGCACCACCAGCGACGGCGCGATGATGATGATCAGCGCAATCGCGGCGATCAGGCTCATGACCAGCTCGAAACTGAACGCCTCCAGGGTGCGCTTGCGCCCGCTCATCACGCACCTCCATAGCCGCGCGACAGGCGGCCGAGCGTGGTGAAGACGGAGACGACCGCGAGCACCGCGAGCAAAAAGATGATCGAGATTGCGGAGGCAAACGGCCAGTTCTGCAGGGTCGAAGCCTGCTGGTAAAGATACATCGGCATGAACAGCATCTGTCCGCCGCCGATCAGCGACTGGGTGATGAAGGCCGTGATCGCGGCGGCATAGGTCAGCGTGCAGCCGGCGATCACGCCGGGCAGCGACAGCGGCAGCACGATCCGGAAGAACGTGCGCCAGCTTCCAGCGCCGAGCGAGCAGGAGGCGTCGTCGAGATTGGAATCGATCCGGCCGAGCGCGGTGATCAGCGGCAGCGTCATCAGCGGCATCTGCACCTGCGCCAGCGCGAGGACGACGCCGAACTGGGTGTAGAGCAGTTTCAGGGGCGTCTCGATGATGCCGAGCGATTGCAGCGTCGCGTTGATGATGCCCTGGCGGCCCAGGATGACGATCCAGGCGAAGGTACGGACCACGACGCTGGTCAAAAGCGGCAGCAGCACGATCAGGATGATGATGGTCTGAAGCCGCGGCCCGACCCGCTGGTAAAGCCAGGCGATGGGAAAGCCGAGCACGAGGCAGACGGCCGTCACCTCGGCCCCAAGCAGCAGCGTCGAGCCGAGCACGCTGAGGCTGAAGGGATCGGTGAGGAAGTGCAGATACTGGCCGAGTCCCCAATGGAGCGCGGCCGTGTCGTTGTGCAACGAGAGCCACAGTAATTGCAGCAGCGGCGCCACTAAGAACACTAGGAAGAACAGCGCCAGCGGCGCTGCCAATCCCATCCCGTAGGACGTGACGTCTCGTGATGCCGGTGCTGTGCCCATCATGAGTCCTTGAAGCTCTAGATCTTGATCTCGCGGTTGAAACGCTCGATCCAGGCCGAGCGCTGCTCGTTGATCTTCTTCCAGTCCTGGAACACGAATTTCTGCTTCAGCTCGGCCGTGTCCTTGGCGAGCACGCGCGCGATCTCGCCGCCCATCGCCACCTTGGAATTGGTCGGCACGATCAGGTAGGGCGGGTTCATCAGCGTGGTCTGCACTTCCGGGGTCAACGACGCCTCGATCAGCTTGAAGGCGAGCTCGCGGTTGGGCGAGTTCTTGACGATGTGGATCGTGGTCTTGAAGGCGATGGCACCTTCCTTCGGGGCCACGAACTCGACCGGCACGCCGCGCGCTTTCAGGATCTGGATGGCGTTGAAATTGCCGGGCGAGATATCGATCTGGCCCTGCTGGAACAGGGTGGCGAGCGCGCCGGGATTGGCGGCGACCGCGGCGAGGTTGGGCTTCAGCTCCTCGATCGCCTTGAAGCCGGGATCGACATTGGCTTCCGAACCGCCGCGCATCTTGGCGATCTCGACCAGCCAGCCGGTGCCGAGCGTCGAGTTAAGGTTGGTGATGCCAACGCGGCCCTTGAACTCGGGCTTCCACAGATCGGCCCAGGAGGTCGGCGGCGTCTTGACGGCTTCCGGATTGTAGGTGAGGCCGACGACCTGAAAGAAGGGGGCAGGGCCCATCGGCTCCTGGGCCTCGGCGATCAGGTCCTTGTAATAGGCGCTCTTCTCGACGGGGTATGGCTCGACCAGATCCTGGCCGATTGCGACCAGGGCCGGGCCGGGATCGTGCAGCATGACGTCAATCGGCGGATTGGCCTTGGCGGCGTTCACCTTGGCGATCTGGTCGACCGAGAGCATGGGGTCGAGCACCATCGCGGCATCGGCGTTCGCCTTGCGAAAGGCCGGCACCAGCACGGCCTTGTGCGCCTCCTCCCAGCTTCCGGTGAAGGTCGCAAACACCAGCGGGCGGGCCTGGGCGTAGCTCAGTCCGGGAAACGCCTTCATGGCGCCGAGTGTGAGTGCGGTCGTCATCAGGCTTCGGCGGTTCATGATCATGGTCGAACTCCCTCTGGACAAAAACTGAATTCAAAGCGTTGCAGGAAAAGCGTTTGCGAGCGACGGGGCGAGCGGCGCGAGGCGCACCGCGGCGCCGCTCTCCAGGGTGCGCGTCTCGCCGATGCGCGCCTGGGAGATCTTGACGCCGGAGCCGTCCGCGGTGGTGACCTCGTGGACGACGGTGGCTCCTAACGGCAGCGACATGCCGACCACGCCGGCAAAGCCGGTCTCGTCGCCAACGAATTGCAGATGCTCGGGGCGTATGCACACGGTGACGCGGCCGCCCTCGGTGAGAGCGCCGCCGGCGGGACGCGCAATGATTTCCGCGCCGGCATCGAGGCGGACTTTTGCGGCCGTGCGGTCTGCCGAGACGACCACGCCGGGCATGCGGTTGCTGGCGCCGACGAACGTGTTGACGAACAGGGTCTGCGGCCGGTCGTAGACGTCCGACGGCGACCCGAACTGCTCGAGCTTGCCGTGGCTCAGGACGGCGACGCGGTCGGCCATCGACAGCGCTTCTTCCTGGTCGTGGGTCACGATCAGCGTGGTGATGCCGGAGACGCGCTGGAGCCGCTTGACCTCGATCTGCATGTCGAGCCGCAGATTCTTGTCGAGCGCGGCAAAGGGCTCGTCGAGCAACAGGATTGACGGCTTGATCGCGAGCGCGCGGGCCAGCGCGACGCGCTGCTGCTGGCCGCCGGAGAGCTGCCGTGGCAACCGTTCCGACATGGTCGGCAGCTGCACCAGATCCAGCAAGCGCTGTGCTTCGCGCTGGCGGGTCGCCTTGTCGATCCCGCGCGCGGCAAGCCCATAAGCGACGTTCTCGCTGATGCTGAGATGGGGGAATAGTGCGTAGTTCTGGAACACGATGCCGACCGCGCGGCGGTTCGGCGGTAGCGCGTCGACGATGTCGTCGCCGATGATGATCCGCCCCTGCGTCTGCGCGATGAAGCCGGCGATGATGCGCAGCAGGGTAGTCTTGCCGCAGCCGGAGGGGCCGAGCAGGGCGATGATCTCGCCCCCTTTGATGTTGAGATTGATGTTCTCGACCGCGAGCGCGCCGCTCGGATAGCGGTGGGTGACGGCGTCGACCACGAGCGATCGGCCGCCTTGCGCTTCAGCCATGGTGTTGCCTCCCGTTGCCCCGGAGTAGAAAGCAAGTCTCATGCCCGCACCGGTCGCTTTTCGCCGCGAGGTTTGGCATGGTGGGGTGATGACGTCGGATCGATCGGTTTGCGACCTCACTGCCACGGCCCTCGCAGGCGCCCTCGCGAAGGGCGAACTCTCCTCGCGCGACGCGGTCGAGGCGCATCTGGCGCGGATCGCGAGTCTTGATAGCCAATTGGCGGCCTTCGTGACTGTCGATGCGGAGGGGGCCCGCCGTGCCGCTGATATCTGCGACGCCGCGCCAACGCGGGTCGGCCCGCTGCATGGGGTGCCCATAGGGATCAAGGACCTCACCGACACTGCGGGGGTTGCGACCACGTACGGATCGGCTCTGTTCCGCGATCATATTCCGGCCGAAGACGATCTCGTGGTCGCGCGATTGCGGCGCGCTGGCGCGATCATTCTGGGAAAGACCAACACACCCGAATTCGGCTTCGGCGCGGTCTGTACCAACAAATTGTGCGGGCCGACGCGCAATCCGTTCGATCCGGTACTGACTTCGGGTGGATCTTCCGGTGGCTCCGCGGTTGCGGTCGCGGCCGGCATGGTGCCGTTGGCCCATGGCACCGATTTCGGTGGCTCCGTGCGCACGCCCGCAAGTTTTTGCGACGTCGCCTCGATCCGGCCGACGCCCGGTCGCATCCCGGCGCCGCATCGCCCCCTCGGCTGGGACATGCTCGCCACCCACGGTTTTCTCGCCCGCGGCGTCGACGATCTCGAGCTTGCGCTGTCGATCTGTGGGGGAGGCGATGTGCACGACCCACTCTCGATCGGTGTCGTCAATGAGGATCGGCCGGTTGCAGTGCGTCCCCGGATCGCAGCGACGCCCGATTTCGGGATCGCGGCCGTCGCGCGCGATGTCCGTGCACGTTTCGCCGCGGCCTGCGAGGCGCTCGGAGCCGTGGCCGATGTGGTGCCGTCCGCGCCCGATTGCGGCGGTGCGATCGAGGCATTTCGGACGCTGCGCGCCGCGCACATCGCCAACGGCTATGGCGAGCTGCTGAAGTCGCGCCGCGCCGAGCTGACGCCCACCGTGATCTGGAATATCGAGGCGGGCGCAAAGCTCTCCGCGGAGGACTATCTCAATGCCGAGCGTCGCCGCACCGCGATCTATCGCAGCTTTCGCGAGCTGTTCAGCCGCGCCGATTTCCTGGTAGCGCCGGCGGCGTCCGTTTTGCCCTGGCCGAATGAGATCAGCGACGTCACCACGATCGATGGCGCGGCGCTGGAGACGCCGATCGATTATCTCGCCGTCACCTTCATCGTGTCGCTGGTCGGTTTCCCGGTGCTGACCCTGCCGGCCCCCCGAGCGCAGAACGAGCTGCCGTTCGGTATCCAGATCATTGCACCGCCGGGATGCGAATCCCGCCTGTTTGCCTTCGGCCGTACGATTGAGAACAAGCTTGGTTTTTCGCATCGCTGGCCGCAGCTCCCCTAGTTATCGCGATGCTCGAGCCGGGCGGCGAGCGCATCGGCAAGACCAAGGGTGGGTTTGGCGGCGGGCCGGCGGTACGTGCCTGCGGTTGCCTTGCGCAGGCGAAGCGCGACCAGGGCCTCGGCCTGCTTCACCGACGCGATGACTTGATCGACGACTGGGACGGGGATCCGGTCGGCCACGCGCTCGGCGAGGCCCGAGAGCGGCGCACCTGCAAAAATCAAGACGTCCGCGTCGTCCTCCACGATCGCGCGCCTGGCGAGATCGACCAGCACATCCTCCTTCTCGGTGCCGACCTCGGAGATCGCCTGGAACGGCGTATCGAGCATGCGGATGCCGGCGCAGCGCTCCCACAGCCCGTGGGCGCGGACGCATTCCTCGTACCAGGGGCCGAGCGCCTGGGCGAAGGTGACGATGGCGAAACGCCGTCCGGCCATGCAGGCGGTCAGCATCGCCGCTTCCGCCATGCCGACCACGGGAATGTCGAAGGTTTCGCGCGCGGCGAACAGGCCGGGGTCGCCGAAGGCGGCGATGATCGCGGCGTCGACCTTGCGATGCTGCCCGGCCAGCATCTCCAGCGCAATGGCACCGCCGATCTGTGCCTCGGTGCGTGTCGAGATATAGGGCACGCCGCGGGTCGCGGTGCAGGGGATCAGCTCGGTCCCGGGCGCAGCCGCGCGCTGCCCGACATCCGTCATCAACTGGGTGACTGCGGTGCTGGTGTTCGGGTTGAGCAGCAGCAGCTTCATGATTGCGCCGCCGTCTGCTTGGCTTGAGAGGCCGCGATGACTTCGAGCAGCGCCGTGCCGGTGCGCCGAACATGGGCGCCGAGCAGGCGTCCTGCGGTTTCGCTATCGCGCGCCTCGAGCGCGGCAAGGACGCCGGCGTGCTCGTCGACCGAATTGCTCCAGCGCCGGTCGGCGCCGAGCGCGAGGTAACGCGCGCGCTCGGCGCGGGAGATTAGCGTCACGTGCGCCTCGCGCAGCGGCGTGTTGCGCGCCATGCGGACGATGGTGTCGTGGATCTCGCCGTTGATGGCGAAGTACTCGTCGAGCTTGCCGTTGCGATGATGACCTTCCATGCGGGTCTGAAGCGTGCGCAGGCGGGCGAGATCGCGCTCGGTGGCGCGCTCGGCGGCGAGCTCGGCGGCCAGCCGCTCGATGCCGGCCAGCGCCTCGAACAATTCCGAGATGCCGTCGACGGCGAGGTCGGCGATGCGCGGGCTGCGGTTGGGGCGGAGCTCAATCAATCCCTCGGCCGCGAGCACTTTCATCGCCTCGCGCAGCGGAGTGCGCGATACGCCCAGCTCCTTCGACAGCCTGGTTTCCTGGGTCTGCGATCCCGGCGGCAGCTCGCCGCGAATGATCATCGTCCGCATCCGCGCGGCGGCGCGCTCATGCAGGCCCATCCGTTTGAGTTTGGGCGACTTTCGGCCCGGGTTGGGTTCGGATTTTTGCGGCACGCCGGCCTTCCTGCTGACGTGCGATCGTAGCTAATTTCCTTCACGTGAGGTGCCCAAATAGAAGACGTATGTGGCTCAAAACACGTGCATATCGAATAAATTGTATGCAGCATGCAGATTGCGGGTTGCGTGGACCGATGCGGACGCGGATGATCCTTTTGAGGAAGCGGAGGAGCGCTTTCGCCGCAACGGAGCGACTGCGATCGATGTCAATTGTGCGCAAACGCCTCGGCATGATCACGCCGTCCTCCAATTCGGTGCTGGAGCCCGTCACCAGTGCGATGCTCGCCGGCGTGGCCGATGTCACCGCGCATTTCTCGCGTTTCCGCGTCACCGAGATCGCACTCGACGCCGCCGCGCTGAACCAGTTCGACGCCTCGGTGATGCTGCCTGCGGCGGACCTGCTGGCCGATGCGAAGGTCGATGCCATCGCCTGGAACGGTACGTCCGCAAGCTGGCTCGGCATCGGCAGAGACCGGAGCCTTTGCGAGGCAATCACGGTGCGCACCGGCGTGCCGGCGACGACCTCCACGCTCGCCTGCATCGATGCCGCTCGCGCGCTCGGCGCCAAACGTGTCGGCCTGGTCTCGCCCTATACCGACGACGTGCAGCGGCGGATCGGTCACGTCTGGGCCGAGGAGGGGATCGCCCCGCACGCGGAGCGGCACCTCGGACTGCGCGACAATTTCTCTTTCGGCGAGGTCGCGCCTGCGACGATTGCTGGCATGATCCGCGCTGTGGCGGCTGACGGCGCCGATGCTGTCGTCATCCTCTGCACCAACCTCGACGGCGCCGCGCTGGCGGCTTCGCTCGAACGGGAATTGAATGTCGCGGTGGTCGATTCGGTAGCGGTCACGCTGTGGCGAACCCTGGAGCTCGCCGGCGGCGATGCCGGGGCTCTTGCCGACTGGGGGCGGATCTTCCAGACATCGACGGTCATCAAGTGATGGAGACTCCTGTGACGCAGCTCGATCTTGCTATTCGCGGCGGCACCATCGTGACGGCCAGCGACGAGTTCCGCGCCGATATCGGCATTCGCGACGGCCGCATCGTCAGCATTGCTGATCATCTCGAAGGCGCAGCGCGCGAGATCGACGCGACCGGGCTGCTGGCCCTGCCGGGCGGGATCGACAGCCATGTCCACATCTCGCAGGCCTCCGGCCCCGACGTGGTGATGGCCGACGACTTCGCCTCAGCGACCCGTTCGGCAGCCGCCGGCGGCAACACCATGGTGCTGCCGTTCGCGCTGCAGCAGAAGGGCACGTCGCTGCGGACCTGCGTCGAGAACTACCGCAAGCTTGCCGAAGGCGAGTGCTATATCGACACGGCGTTCCATCTCATCATCTCCGATCCGACCGCGGTCGTGCTCGGGCAGGAGCTGCCGGCCCTGGTCAAGGACGGCTACACCTCGTTCAAGGTGTTCATGACCTATGACGACCTCGTGCTCAGTGACAAGCAGCTGCTCGAGGTCTTCGAGGTCGCGCGCCGCGAGGAGGCGCTGGTGATGGTCCATTGCGAGGGTTACGACGCCATCCGTTTCCTGACCTCCAAGCTGGAACGCGAGGGCCATATCGCGCCCTATTATCACGGCGTGTCGCGGCCACAGGCG
This sequence comes from Bradyrhizobium sp. CW1, assembly GCF_023100665.1. Lineage (NCBI taxonomy): Bacteria > Pseudomonadati > Pseudomonadota > Alphaproteobacteria > Hyphomicrobiales > Nitrobacteraceae > Bradyrhizobium > Bradyrhizobium sp. CW1. The sequence continues at coordinate 5,059,979 of NZ_CP064684.1, read as the reverse complement.
GTCGAGCGCGAAGCCACGCATCGCGCCATCAGTCATGCCGAGGTGATCGGCGTTCCCATCATGATCGTGCACGTCTCCGGGCGCGAGGCGATGGAGCAGGTGCGCTGGGCTCAGCAGCGCGGATTGCCTGTTCATGCCGAGACCTGCCCGCAATACATTACGCTGACGGCTGACGACATGAAGGGTCTGAACATGGACATGTCAGGCGCGAAATATGTCTGCTCGCCGCCGCCGCGCGACGCGGAAAGCCAGCAGGCGATCTGGGAAGGCATCACCACGGGCGTGTTCCAGACTTTCTCGTCCGATCACTGCCCGTTCCGTTACGACGATCCCAGGGGCAAGCTGACGCCGAACGGCCGCACCTCGTTCCGCTGGGTGCCGAACGGCATTCCAGGTGTCGAGACCCGGCTGCCGATTCTGTTCTCCGAAGGCGTGTCGAAGGGACGGATCAGCCTGCAAAAATTCGTCGAGCTGACCGCGACCAACCATGCGCGCATCTACGGCCTCTATCCGCGCAAGGGCTCGATCGGCGTCGGCTTCGATGCGGATATCGTGCTCTGGGATCCCAAATTGAAGAAGCCTATTCGGCAGGCCGATCTGCATCACGGTTCGGACTACACGCCATGGGAAGGGTTCGACGTCACCGGATGGCCGGTAACGACGATCGCCCGTGGCCGGGTGGTGTACGAACACGGCAGGATCGTCGGCGACAAAGGCGCAGGCGACATTCTCAGCCGCGGCAGGTCGAGCCTGATCTGATCGGACTCAACGCGTTGCTGCTCAGCTATGGCGCCCGTGCGCGCGGCGCGACGGCCGTCTCAAGTCCACAGATCATGCCGGTCATATGTTCGTATCCAGCCTTCGCATGCAGCAAAACGAATCTAATCAATTCGGACAAGGTTGTCAGGCCGTCCCCCATAAGGCGACGTCCTTGACACGATTCTCGAAGCTGCCTGGTGGCGTCGTCCGACCTGTGCCGGGCGCTCAGCCGTGCGGAATGAAGCCGTTCAACGAAGCGTCATGGCGCAGATGTTCGACCAGCCCGGCGGCATCGCGGCCGCCATTGCGCTTGGGATCCTTCATTTGCGCGCAGATCTCGGCGCCGCTTTTTCCGAACCGGATGAAGTCAACGGGAGCGAGTTGCCAGTCGATGCCGGCGCGGGGCGGAGCGGGAGCCGGTTCGTTTACTTGCGTCGAAGTCATGTGACAGGTTGAGCAAGGGATCGCCTCCTTGTCTTTACGGCTTTCTCCACCGTGGATGTTCATGCCAGCGGGCAGCATCCGCGCTCTCCTGCATGGACAGTTGATAGACGGTTGCCGGCGCGTCGCCGGCCCTACTTGCCGGCGTGGGCGCGGAGCTGATGTCATGGCTGGATTCTCCCGCACGTCAATTTGGGCAAGTATCAGTTCATTCGGATTTGGCTAGGCGGCCATTCGCAACAGATCGACGATGTCGGCTTCGCTTTTAAAAGGCCGCGGATTGGCCTGCACGAAGCGATGATTGATCGCAATCTTGCTGATCTGCTCGAAATTGTCTTCGCCGATCCCGACGTCGGCAAGGCGACCGGGTAGTCCAAGTCTCCTGGTGAATTCTGCGAAGGCGGCTGCCGCTTCCATGCCCGGCTCGCCAAGAGCCGCTGCTAAGCGCGTTTGCGCATCCTCTGTGAACGCCTTGTTGTAGCGAAGTAGGCTCGGCATGATGACCGGTGTGCAATAATAGTGTGGTACGCCGAAGGTCCCGCCAAGCACGTGGCCGATGCCGTGACTGGCTCCCATCGGGACCCGCGCCTGGAGGCCGAAAGCGGCGAGCCACGCGCCATATTGAGACAGTCGACGCGCCTCCAGATCATCGGGTTGCTGCAAGGTCCGTTGCATTCCCTCCCGAAGCGTGCGGATGCCGGCCAGGACCACCTCGTCGCTAAGCGGCGTGCCGGCGGGTGAGCACAATGCTTCGATGCCGTGGTCCATCGAGCGCGTTCCCGATCCCATCCAGAGCTTCGAGGGCGTATGGACGGTAAGGGCAGGGTCGAGAATGATCGCCACCGGCATCATCAGAGAATGGAAGAAGATCTGCTTCAGCCTGCTGCGTTCATCGGTGACGAGCGCTGCTGCATTGTATTCGCCGCCGTTCAGCGTGGATGGCACCGCGATCTGTCGAACCTTTGGCGATCGGAACGGAGAGACGGTGACGCCCGGGCCCATGGGAAATGGATCGAAACCCGCTTCGTCACGGATGTCATGTTCCATCGCCATGATGACGATCTTGGCGAGATCGATCGCCGAGCCTCCCCCGACGGCGACCACCAGGTCGGCTCCGGCGTCTTTGGCTTGACGGGCAACCTCGGCAGCTTGCTTGCGCGTGGTGTGCTCTGCAATTCCATCGAAGGTCGCGACATGTCTTTCGCCGAGCGCACGCCGGATCTTCTCGATCTCGTCGGTCTTGGTATTCAAGGTGCGGCTGACGATCAGGAAGACGCGCTTGGCATCCAGCCGCACCGCTTCATCGTTCAAGGCCTCAGACGCAGCTTTGCCGTAAACGACACGGTCGATCGCCGGAAAATTGTGTATCCCTGCTTTGCGCATTTGCGTTCTCCCTGTGAGTTATCAAGCACCGATCTTCAAGCGGCGACAGTGTCGCGAATCTGTCGCGACGCCGTTTCCAGAAAGGCCTGAGCGAGATCGGGATCGTTGACGACGCGTGAGAGTGTCAACGCTCCGACCATCGTCGAAAGAATGGCCATGGCTTTGCTCCTGGATTCCTCGTCGCTCGTTTCGGCAATCAGGCGGCTGAGGATTTCGATATGCGCTTTGATCCCGCCTTCGAACGACGCTTTCACCTCGCTGCTCTGTCTGGCCACATCCGAGCCGAGCGCCACGATCGGGCAACCGTCCATCTTTTCGTCGCGATGATCCGTGCTGAGATAGAACCCCATCACCGCCCCGAGGGGATCCTCAGGGGCCGCGGCGATGGCGGTCGACCATCGCAGCGTGGCGCTCTCCAGCGCGCGCGTCGACGCCTGCGCGGCCAGGTCCTCCTTTGACTCAAACTGCTTGTAGAATGCGCCTTGGGTCAGCCCGGCAGCTTCCATCAGGTCCTTGAGGCCGATGCCGTCAAATCCCCGCGACCGAAACAGGCGGCTTGCGACATTGATGACGTTTTGCCGGTTTTCCTCAGCCTGAATGCGACTCACTCGCATCATTGGTCTCCCCATTTTAGATTGCGTTCGACATCTATTATCCGGTATAGAGCTCGAACGCAATCTATCTGGCATGAGGCCACGTTATGAAAAAGCGACAGATGATCGTGCTGGGGAGCGTCCTGATCGCGGGATGCGCGGTGGCCGCATTCGTTACGCTTCGCGCGCCGGCGGCCTCGGCCGTGAGCGATCCGAGGCAAGAAGCCCCGATCGTCAGGATCGCGGCCGCGGGCGCGGGTGACCGGATCGGGGCGCGGGTGCAGAGCAGCCTCGGTTTTCGCGTTCCCGGCAAGATCGTGGAGCGGCTTGTGAATACCGGTGAGCAGGTCAAAGCCGGTCAGCCGCTGATGCGGATCGACGAAACCGACCTTCGTCTTGCGGTCACGGCGAAGCGCAACGCCGTTGCTGCCGCGCGCGCGTCCGTCGTGCAGACCGAAGCGGACGAACCGCGATACGCCAAGTTGGTGAGCAACGGCTGGGCTTCCCGACAGCGCTACGAGCAAGCCAAGGCCGCGCTGGATACGGCCGAGGCGCAGCTTGCGAGCGCTGAAGCCGATGCACGGGTTGCCGAGAACGAGGCGACGTACTCGATCCTGGTCGCGGACGCGGACGGAACGGTGGTCGAAACGCTTGGCGAGCCCGGGCAGGTCGTTTCGGCCGGCCAGACGGTTGTTCGGATTGCCAAGGCCGGTCCTCGCGAGGCGGTGGTCGCGCTCCCTGAAACGATCCGGCCGGCAATCGACTCCGTGGCCGAGGCCAGCGTGTACGGAGCAGCCGAAGGGTGGCGCTATACGGCGCGTTTGCGGCAATTGTCCGACGCCGCCGATGCCCAGACCCGAACCTATGAAGCCCGGTATGTCCTGGACGGTGAAGCCGCGGCCGCACCACTTGGCGCGACGGTGACCATTCGGCTACCGAGCCAAACGAGCGAGCCGCAAGTTCAGGTGCCGCTCCGAGCAGTGCTCGATGATGGCCGCAAGACCGGAGTTTGGATCCTCGACAGCGCCACCTCAACCGTACGCTTTCGGCCGATCAAGCTTGTTCGGGTGACCGACGAAACCGCCGTGATCTCCGGCTTGAATTCTGGTGATCCAATTGTTTCGCTCGGCGCTCACCTCCTGCAGGAGGGCGCTCGTGTCAGGACCGCCGCTGAAAGCCGGAGCAACTGAAGAGTCTCAATCGTTCCGCCCCAGCCGCTGGAGAAGCACATGTACAGCTACATCGTCGAGCAGGAAATCCATGTCAACAACCATCGCTGGGATGAAGCGGTGAAGGCGGTCGCGCCGCACATCCATCACCGTGTTTCCGGCCATCACGCGTTGGGCGGGGAGCGCCACGACAAAGCGGCCCTGCGCCGCTGGTTCGAGCGGCTCGGACGCGTCCTGCCCACGCTCCATATCAGGGTCAACAACGTCTGGGTGAAGGGCTGGCCCTGGAACACCACCGTGTTTGTCGAATGGGACGGCACCGCAACGCTGCTCGATGGCGACGGCTCGTACGTCAACCGCGGTCTCCACGTGTTCACCCTGCGGTGGGGCAGAGTCCATGCCCTCGAGGAATTTCAAGATTCACAGGAAGCCGCGCGCGGGCTTGCCGCCCAAGCGGCAGCTGGCCTCAAGGAAGCTGCCGCCCAGCCAATTGTAAGTTAGCAGATGAACCTTAATCTTTCCGCGATCGCCGTTCGCGAACGGGCCGTTACCCTGTCTTCATCATCCTGCGTTCGGGTTCAACGCCATTCTTGGCCTGATCGGACTGGCAGGCATCCTGATGCGCAATACCCTGATCCTGACCGAACAGATCAAGGAGAATCGTGCTGCCGGCCTCGATGACTATCACGCCGTCATCGAAGCCACCGTGCAACGCACCAGGCCGGTGATCCTGACCGCACTTGCCGCCGTGCTGGCCTTCATTCCTCTGACGCATTCCGTGTTCTGGGGATCGACGGCTTATACGCTGATTGGCGGCACGGCAGTTGGCAAGGTCCTGATCCTGCTGTTCCTTCCTGCGCTTTATGTGGCCTGGTTTCGCATCAAGCCAGCCCCCTATGAGCGTTCGGCGAAGGATGCAGAATTGCGAACAGCAATCGCCGCCGAGTAGGGCTCGGCGAAATCTATCCCTGCTGCGCCGTGGGTGCCTGGCTAGATAAGCCAGGCACTGCGTGGTCTCGCGGCGGCCTTATAGTTCAAAAAAAGAATGTGTGCAGCAGCATGGAAATGCGCCAGCGATCCTGTCCTAGAACAGCCGAAAACGCGGCCTTATACGCAGGATTTAGACCAAGTTATTTCCAAGTACGAGGACGGGGCCTGTCGTCCAAGTCACGGCACGTGAGCATCTAATCGCTTGACGAGTTCAAAAAAAGAACTGTAGGCTGCGCACGAGATGGCCGAACGCAACGGCCGCGACGTGCCGGATTTGCGGCTGGACCTGTTCTGCGCGATGCCTCTTCGCAAAGGGCGCGACGAGCCGCCACCGGCGCAACAAAACAAAGCCGCACACTCGAGAAGGGGTGCAAGTTTGGGAGGACGCAATGCTGGTGAGATGGAAGATCGTCGCGGCTCTGGCTCTATTCCTGAGTGGTCCCGCATTCGCCGCCGACGAGCCGGGAATCTCTGCTACCGAAATCAAGATTGGCGGGGTTTTTCCCTTCAGCGGACCGGCATCATCGATCGGTCTCGTGGGCAAGGGGCTCATGGCCTACGTTCAGGCGTTGAACGACCGCGGCGGCGTCAAAGGACGCAAGATCAACTACATCGCCTATGACGACGGATATAGTCCTCCCAAAGCGGTGGAGCACGTCCGCAAGCTGGTCGAAAGCGACGAAGTGTCGTTCATGTTCGGCCAGCTCGGCACGCCCGGCATCTCGGCCACTGCAAAATACCTGAGGGCCAAAGGGGTACCGAGTGTCGCCATCGTCAGCGGCTCGTCCAAGTTCACGGACGTCGCCAATTACCCGCTGATCACCACGGGTCTTGTCAGCTACGACACCGAAGGAAAAATCTACGCCAAATACCTGACGAGAACGCTACCGAACGCCAAGTATGCCATCCTCTATCAGAACGACGATCTTGGCAAAGATTACGTCGCTGCCTTCAAGGCGTTTCTCGGCAAGGATTTCGACCGCAAGGTCGTCAGTGCTTCCTACGAGGTCACTGAACCGACGATTGACTCACAGATTACCAATCTGAAGAGCTCGGGTGCCGAGGCCTTGGTGATCGCCGGGACGCCGAAGTTTGCGGCGCAGGCCATCCGGCAAGCTTCGGTGATTGGCTGGAAGGCGACCGTAATCATCAATTTCCCGTCCGGATCGGTCGGAGGCACGCTCGCACCGGCCGGCCTCGACAAATCGGTCGGCGTGATGGTCGGGACCACCAACAAGGACGTCCTGGACGAGACATGGAAAGACGACCGGGGTATGCAGGCCTACCGGGCGTTTTTCGAAAAGTATCTGATGGGCGCCGATATCACCAACGGCAGCTATCTGACCGGTTATCAGCAAGGCGTCCTGCTCGAGCGGATCCTCAAGCAATGCGGTGATGATCTGTCGCGGAAGAATATTCTGGCGCAGGCGAAGAACCTGAAAGACGTCGTCGTTCCGACTGTGCTGCCCGGGATCAAGGTCAACACGAGCGAGACCGAGAACATGATCTGGACGCAGATGCGGCTGCAGCGCTGGACCGGCACGACGTGGCAAGCGTTCGGAGACGTCTTGGACGCCAGGTCGGAGTGACGCTTGGCGCAGCCCGCCCGTTCTATCCATCCGCGGTAATTCAGGAGATCGTATTCGATGTCGGCGAAGCCATTGACGTTTGCGCCACGGGAGCTCTCTGTCGAGCGCCGCACCGACGGCACGCTCATATTGAGGTCGCCGCTCGAATTGGGGCCATGCGACTGGCGCGTCACCGATTTTCTGCCGCGCTGGGCAAACGCGGCTCCGGACAGAATATTCCTCGCGCAACGCAATCCCAAAGGGGGATGGGACGAGATCACCTATAGCGAGGCATGGTCGCAGGTGCAGGCGGTCGGCCAGAGCTTGATCGACATGGGCGCAAAGCCGGCTGACAGGCTGGCAGTGCTTTCGGGCAACTCCATCGAGAACGCGGTGATCTCCTTTGCGGCGATGTCGATAGGTGTCATTCTGGCGCCTATATCGCCGAACTACACGCTGATGCCCGGCGGCCTTGCGCGCCTCAAGGACATCGCGCAGGTGCTGCGTCCGAACTTCGTTTTCGTTCAGAGTGGACGCGACTTTTCCGCGGCCCGTTCCATTCCCGAATTGGCAGACTCGACCTGGATCAGCGTCGATGGCGCGCCGGAGACGACGCCCTTCCGGGTCCTGACGGATCGAACGGACCGTGAAGGATTCACGCGTGCGTCGGGTGCAATTCCCAGCGACGCCGTTGCAAAAATTCTCTTCACCTCCGGTTCGACCGGCCTGCCAAAGGGCGTGCTGAACACGCATCGCATGATGGCGAGCTCGCTGCAAATGGGGAGCCTGCTGGTGTCGCCTCCGGAGGCGCCGGTTCAGGTCGAATGGCTGCCGTGGCACCATACGATGGGCAGCAACGTCATTCTTCACGGCATTCTCAGGAACGGCGGGACGCTCTACATCGATGACGGTCGGCCGCTGCCTCAGCTCTTTCACAAATCGGTGGCGAACCTCAAGGAGATCTCGCCGACGGCGATGTTCAACGTTCCCGCCGGCTATAACCTGTTGTGCGATGCCATCGAGAACGACTTCGCCCTCGGCGCCAGCATCTGCAAACGGCTGGATCGATTGAGCTACGCGGGGGCTGCCATTTCGCAAGGAACGCTCGAAAAACTCTATCGGCTGACTTCATCGGTCACGGGCCGGCGGATTCCGGTGATGTCGGGGTACGGGACGACCGAAACGGCGCCGACAATCAGCACGACGCATTGGGCAACGGATCGGCCGGGCGAGATTGGCCTTCCCGCGCCGGGCGTGCAGCTGAAACTGATCCCTGTTTCCGACACGTACGAGGCCAGGGTCAAGGGCCCCAACGTCACCCCCGGTTATCTCGGCAGAGCCGATCTGACGGAGAAGGCTTTCGACGAGGAGGGGTTCTACCGCATCGGCGACACCGTGTCGTTTATCGATCCCGAGAAGCCGGAGTTCGGTCTGCGTTTCACCGGCAGAATTTCGGAGAACTTCAAGCTCGCGAACGGCACCTGGGTTGCGATCGGCAATATGCGTGCCGCCATCCTGGCCGCAACGCGCGGCGTCCTACTGGACATTGTCGTTGCCGGAGAAAACCGTGATGCCTGCGCGCTGCTATGCTGGCTGAATCCAACCGAGGCGGCGCGGATTTCGAACGCGCCGGCTGCGGATTTGACCTGCGACCCCAAGGTGCTCGAATTCCTGAGACATCGTTTGCAGGAATACAATGAGGCCGTCGGAAGCAGCGAAAAAATCTGCACGTTCACCCTGCTGAAGGATCCGCCCTCATTGGCCGCGGGAGAAATCACCGACAAGGCCTATGTCAATCAACGTGCTGTGCTCAAGCACCGGGCTGAACAAGCGGACCGTCTCCACTGCAACGAACCCGACGCAGCCGTGATTCGAGTCTGATTCAGTGCCTGACGCCGGTGGCCGGCTCAAGCGGCGCTGCGGCGCGCCTTTGCCTTCGGCTTGTCAGGTGCGGCTGTCGTCAGCGGGCTTTGGGCGCCGGGGCCTGGATGGGTATGAACCTCTTTGGCCGAGAGCGGCTCGCCGCATTCAGAGCACACCATGACCGGGTCGAAGTCCTTTCCGCACTTGCGGTGCTGGTGCAGCAGCGGCCGGCCGCGCTCGTCGACCATGTGAGTGTCGCCCCAATGCACGAGCGCCATCATGATCGGATAAAGATCGAGACCCTTCTGGGTCAGGATATATTCGTGCCGCTTTGGCGCCTCCTGGTAGGGAATGCGGCGCAGAATGCCCTGCCGGACCAGCTTCTTCAGCCGTTCGGCGAGGAGATGACGTGTAATTCCGAGCGCCGACTGGAATCCTTCGAAGCGCCGCGTGCGCAAAAAACATTCGCGCAGGATCAGAAGGGTCCAGCGGTCACCGATCACGCCGATGGTCCGGGCCATCGAACACGGCTCTTCCTCCAGTTCTTTCCACTTCATCCGTATTCTCCAGTCATCCCAGCGAGACCCGCTCGAATCGCTGCCGAGGCCGCCATGTTTGCCTTGCATTCTAGATAGGTACTGAATTCCAAACAATACCCGATGAAACGGTCAAACCAGCATAAATCTAGCCGAATTTGACAGTTCGTTTTTAGAACTGTAGAAGTGAGAACAGGCAAGCCATGCGATTGGATCGCCGGTCCCTGACCATCCAATACGCTCTGCGGGAGAAGCGGTCATGACCCTCAAGGTTGAATTCCAGTTCGATTTCGGCAGCCCAAACGCGTATCTGGCGGAGGTCGCCATCCCCGGGATCGAGCGGCGGACCGGGGTAAAATTCGAGTACGTCCCGGTCCTGCTCGGCGGGATCTACAAGGCGACCGGCAACATGTCCCCGTTCGACTCGCTTCGCGGGATCAAGAACAAGCCGGAATACCAGGCGCTCGAGACCCAGCGGTTTATCCGCCGCCACAACATCACGAAATTTCGTCAGAATACCTTCTTTCCAGTCAACACTTTGATGCTGATGCGCGGCGCCGTCGCGGCCCAGTTCGAAGGCGTATTCGAACCCTATTTCCGCGCCGCCTATCATCACATGTGGGAGGAGCCCAAGAAGATGGATGATCCCGAAGTGTTCCGGACCGCATTTGCCTCCTCGGGGATCGACATCGACAGGCTGGTTACGCGCGCGCAGCAGGATGACGTCAAAAAGAAGCTGATTGACCTGACCAATGACGCGGTCGCCCGCGGTGCCTTCGGCTCGCCGACATTCTTCGTCGGTAAGGAGATGTTTTTCGGCAAGGATCAACTCCGGGACGTCGAGGAATCGATCGTCGAACAGACCCGGCAGCCCGTTTCCAAGACCGGCTAGTTACCGACTTGCGGTCCGTGCGGGTTGAGGCGAAGGGCTGACGGTAAGCCGGAGTTTATCCTCAGCCCGTCGGCAGAAAAACAATCCAGGAGAGTGAAATGGCTGGTCCGCTTAGCGGCGTTCGTGTCCTCGATCTGACCGGCGTGGTGTCGGGCCCGTTTGCGACCATGTTTCTGGCGGACCAGGGCGCCGACGTGCTCAAGATCGAGCCGATCGGTGGCGATATCACCCGTCGCAGCCGGGCCACCATCGACAAGGACGGCGAGTTCTCCGCGCTGTTCATCTCGTCCAACCGCGGCAAGCGTTCGCTCTCGATCGACGTCAAGAGCCCCGCCGGGCACGAGGTGCTGGCCAAGCTGGTCGCGCAGGCCGATGTTCTGGTGCAGAACTTCCGGCCCGGCACCATGGAGCGCCTCGGCCTCGGCGTCGAAGAACTGCGCCAGCGTCATCCGCGCTTGATCTATGTCTCGATCAGCGGCGTCGGCGACACCGGGCCCTATGTGAAGAAGCGCGTCTACGATCCAATCATTCAGGGCCTGTCGGGCTTTGCCGATATCCAGTCGCAGCCGGTCACCAATCGCCCGCAGATGATCCGCACCATCGTGTGCGACAAGACCACCGCCGTGTTCACCGCGCAGGCGGTGGCGGCGGCGCTCTACGCGCGTGAGAAGACGGGGCAGGGGGATCATATCCAGGTCGCGATGCTGGACGCGATGATTTCCTACCTCTGGCCGGAAGGCATGATGCAGTACACGGTGGTCGGAGCCGAGGCCGCTGCCGCCGATCCCAACGACCGCCCGGATCTCGTGTTCAAGACCAGCGATGGTTACATCACGGCCGGCACCATCTCAGATTCCGAATGGCAGGGCTTCTGCCGCGCGTCCGGCGATCCCGAGCTCGCCAACGATGCCCGGTTTGCGACCCCGTCCGCGCGTTCGGTGAACGCCACGGCGCGCATCAACAAGATGGCGGAGTATATCGGCCGGCACACGACCGCCGAATGGCTGGAGCGGTTGGACGCTGCGGATGTCCCTTGCGCGCCGATCCTGCGGCGCGGCGAGATCATCCACAATGAGCAGGTCGTGGCGCGAGGAATCATCGCGGAGTTCGACCAACCGAAGGTCGGTCGTGTGCGCCAGCCCAAACCCGCGGCCCGCTTCGAGGTCAACCAGGCTGCCATCGGCGGACCGGCCCCGCGCGTCGGGGAGCACTCGCGCGAGGTGCTGCGCGAACTGGGCTACGATGATGGCGCGATCGACGATATGGTCGCTGCACGGACGCTACGCGTGGCCATGTAGGTCGAAGCGCTTCGCGCGTCCGGCGAACGGTTCTCAGGCCTTGGCAGGCGTCGGTTTAATTGGTGCGCGCGGAGCATTCGCGGCAACCGCTCGCTGGTAAGCCTCCCGGCTTCGCATGCGCTCGAGATAGGGCCGCGCATTGTCGCAGATGCCTACCCCGTAGGCGACCGCCCAGTCCAGGCACGTCGTCAGCAGGATGTCGGCGCTGCTGAATCGCTCGCCCATGATAAAATGTCGGCCGTCGGCCAGCGCGACCTCGACATGGCGCAGCTGCGCCCGAAAGTATTCTGCGGCTTGAGCTACGACCTCCGTCGCGACGCCGTAAATTGGGCCGAGCGCATCGGCGCTGTGACGGCGCATCACATACAGGCTAGTCGAGTCGAGCTCGGTGACGATAAAGAAGCACCATTCCAGCCACGCGGCATAGTCGCGGGTGGATTCAGGGATCAATGCACGCTCCGGCGTTGAGTACATCCGCGACAGATAAGCGACGATCGCGGCGCTCTCGCCGATGCGGAAATCACCGTCCTGCAGCAGCGGAATCTTCTGGCGCGGATTGAGCCTGGTATATTCGGCGGTCTTGGTCTCGCCGGTCCGTGGGCCGATCGGTTTGATCTCGTAGGCCAGCCCCAGCTCGTGCATCGCCCAGTGCGGCCGAACGGTGCGGCTTGTCCCGACGCCCCACAAAGTGAGGTCTGGATTGTCGCTCATGTCACCATTTCTCTACGGCGGGGCGAAGATCGAGTTCATGGGTCCAGCCGTCGCGGCTTTGCTGATGGGCAAACCAATACGCTTCGGCAATTGAGGAGGTCTTGGTCAGGCTGTCGGGCGGGATCTCACTGGCCTCGATCCCCCTGGCCGCTTTCATGCGCTGATGAATAGCCTCGCTATCGACGCCAGCGTCGATGATGAGATGGACGACGTGAATGTTCTTGGGCCCGAGCTCGCGCGCCATCGCCTGGGCCAGCGCGCGAAGGCCGAATTTTGCCGACGAGAACGCGACAAATCCCTTGCTGCCCCGGATGCTTGCGGTCGCACCGGTAAAAAGAATGGTGCCGCATCGGCGCGGCAGCATGACGCGCGCGGCTTCGCGTCCGACCAGGAAGCCGGCGTAACAGGCCAGCTCCCAGGCCTTGAAGAAGAGCTTTTCGGTAGTCTCCAGCAGGGGCTTGTTGACGTTCGAACCGGCATTGAACAGGCAGATCTCGATCGGACCGATGTCGCGCTCGACGCCCGCGAATAGCTTCTGGACTTCTGCTTCCTGACGGGCGTCGACGCTGAAGGCGTGGATGTTGTGGCCTTTCGCCCTGAGCTCGTCGACAAGCGCCTGAGATTTGGTCGGATCGCGTCTGCAGATGCAAATAGTGTAGCCGCCGCTGGCAAACCGCCGCGCAACGGCAGCGCCGATGGCATCACCCGCGCCGACCAGCATCGCGACCCCGCGACTTTCTCCCATGCTGCCTCTCCCATAAGTTCTTATTTGATACGCTATGGGTATCGGTTGGAAGTCCGGTTGTAAACGGTGTTCTCAAGAGCGCTGGAACAGGGCAGTAAGCTTGCCGTTTTCTGATCCGATCGTGACAACAAAATAGCGATTGACGAGTTCTAAAAAAGAACGCATGTTTCGCTTCGAGGCGCAATGCTGAAAAAGGCGCCGATGTTTTTCAGTCGGGAGGCGGTTAGTCGTGGCGAAGCTGTCGCAAGCACTCGGTCTCGATCAAACCGCTTTTCGGTTTGCTGGCCGCATCGACCAATCGACAGATCGCCATCTTGCCAAAGCGGTGGACCAGATCGGGCCGATCGAGGACTGCGCCACGACCATGGTAGCCTCGATCGGCGCGATGGCGAATCCCGATCGTTCTGGTCTCGCTCAAAAAATGTGGTCCACCAGGGCCGATAGAACTGCTTCGCACACAGCGCGCCTAACCTAACTGGGAGAAGTTCCTTGAAAAAGAGAAATGCAACCGTCGCCGTGATCGGCGCGGGCGATTTCATCGGCGGCGAGATCGCCAAGAAATTTGCCTCCGAGGGCTTTACTGTCTTCGCGGGTCGCCGCAACGGCGACAAGCTGGCGCCGCTGGTCAAGGAGATCGAGGCTGCCGGCGGCGAGATCCACGCACGTTCGCTCGACGCGCGCAAGGAGGAGGAGATCGTCTCCTTTCTGAGCGACGCCGACAAGCACGCACCATTGGATGTCTGCATCTTCAATATCGGTGCCAACGTCAACTTCCCGATCCTCGAGACGACCGAGCGCGTGTTCCGCAAGGTCTGGGAGATGGCCTGCTACTCCGGCTTCCTCGCCGGGCGCGAGGCGGCCCGGCTGATGCTGCCGCGCGGCCAGGGCAACATCTTCTTCACCGGTGCGACCGCTTCATTGCGCGGTGGCAGCGGCTATGCCGCCTTTGCCAGCGCCAAATTCGGACTGCGCGCTGTGGCGCAGGCAATGGCGCGCGAACTCGGCCCGAAGAATATCCACGTCGCGCACCTCGTTATCGATTCCGGCGTCGACACCGAATGGGTCCGCCAGCGGCGCCTGGAAGCGCTCGGGCCTAATGCGCTCGACGATCCGGATCTGCTGATGCCGCCGGCCTCGGTCGCGGCGTCCTATTGGCAGCTGTATCAGCAGCCGAAGAGCGCCTGGACCTTTGAGCTGGAAATCCGCCCCTTCGGTGAGAAGTGGTAGGAAGCGCAGATGGAACTCGCACTGTCTCCCGAAGATGCGGCCTTCCGTGATGAGGTGCGCGCTTTCATCGCCGAAAACTATCCGAAGGAAATGCGGGTCCCTAATCCGGAGACCGACCTGACCAAAGAGCAATCGTTGCTCTGGCACCAAATTCTCTACGAGAAGGGCTGGATCGCGCCGCTTTGGCCCAAGGAATTTGGCGGCCCCGGCTGGTCGATCACCCGGCGTTTCATCTTCGAGCAGGAGACCAGCCGGGCCGGGACGCTGCCGCCGTTGGCGTTCAGCGTCACCATGGTTGGTCCGGTCATTTACACCTTCGGCAATGATGCCCAGAAGCAGAAGTTCTTGCCGCGGATACTGTCGGGTGAAGACTGGTGGTGCCAAGGCTATTCCGAGCCGGGCTCAGGCTCAGACCTCGCCACCGTCCGGACCAAGGCTGTGCGCGACGGCGACCATTACATCGTCAACGGTCACAAGACCTGGACAACGTTGGCGCAGCACGCCGACTGGATCTTCTGCCTGGTGCGTACTGATTCGAGCGCCAAGCCTCAGGCGGGCATCTCGTTCCTCCTGATCGACATGAAGTCGCCAGGCGTGACCGTGCGTCCGATCATCACGATCGACGGTTCGCACGAGGTCAATGACGTCTTCCTCGAGGATGTCCGCGTTCCCGTCGAGAACCTGATCGGCGAGGAGAACAAGGGCTGGACCTACGCAAAATTCCTGCTGGGCAACGAGCGCACCAGCATGGCCGGGATCGGCCGGTCGACGCGCTACCTCGACCGGTTGAAGAAGATCGTGAAAGCGGAGATCGCAGCGGACGATCCGGCGCATCTCGAATTTCGCAAGGAGATCGGCCGGCTCGAGCTCGATGTGCTCGCGCTCGAGGCCACCGAGCTGCGGGTCGTTGCCCAGATGGCGCGCGGCATCGATCCGGGGCCCGCGGCCTCGCTGTTCAAGATCCGCGGCACCGAGATCTTCCAGGGCATTACCGAGCTCACACATCGTGCCATCGGCAACTATGGCCTGGCGCTTCGCGAGCAACCGTCGGGCGCAAACCAGTTCATGCCGGGTGCCGATTACGGCCACACAGCGTCGGAGAAATACCTGAACGCGCGCAAGCTCAGCATCTACGGTGGATCAAACGAGATCCAGCGCAACATCATCGCCAAAGCGGTGCTCGGTCTCTAGCAACAGCGCAACAAGAGGATCGGATGGATATCCAGTTCACGGAAGAGCAGGAACTGTTGCGCTCCAGCGTACAGCGTATGCTACGCGACCAATACAGCTTCGAGGCGCGCCGCAAGATCGTGGCCAGCGAAGAGGGCTGGAGCCGCAAGCAGTGGGGCGCTTTTGCGGAGCTCGGCCTGCTCGCCGCGCCATTCTCCGAGGAGAGCGGCGGACTTGGTGGCGGCCCGCTCTCTACTATGATCGTTGCCCAGGAGTTCGGCCGCCACCTTGTCGTGGAGCCGTACGTGGAGACGGTCGTGCTGGTCGGCGGCTTGATCGAGCAGGCAGGGACGAAAGAGCAGAAGCAGGCCTTCATTCCCGATATCATCGCCGGACACAAGATCTGGGCGCTGGCCTGGACCGAAAAAAACTCGCGCTTCGATCTCGCCAATGTCGCGGCCACGGCGCGGCGAGAGGGAAAGGACCACACGCTTAGTGGTGAGAAGTCCGCCGTCATAGCGGCGCCTTGGGCCGATTATCTCATCGTCTCCGCCCGGACTGCCGGCAAGCGCGACGATTGTGGCGGCGTCAGCCTGTTCGTCGTCGACGCCCGGGCGGCGAATCTCGAATTGCGGAGCTTCAAGACCATCGACGGCCGCCGTGCCGCGGAGATCACTTTCCGCGATGTGCGCGGCGAGTTGCTCGGCAGCGAGGGCGAAGGCGTCGCCCTGCTGGAAGGCTGCCGCGACAGGGCCATCGGCGCGCTCTGCGCCGAGGCGGTCGGCGCGATGGCCGAACTGAACTCTGCGACGCTGGAATACGCCAAGGCCCGAAAGCAGTTCGGCGTCACCATCGGCAGCTTCCAGGTGTTGCAGCACCGGATGGTCGACATGTTCATCGCGCATCAGGAGGCGCTTTCCCTGATGCAGCATCTCAGTCTCAGCCTCGGTGCCGGCGAAAGTGGCATCTCGCGCCTCGCCTCCGGCGCCAAGTCGAGGGTCGGCTATGCCGGCAAGTTCATCGCCGACCAGGCGGTGCAGCTCCACGGCGGCATGGGCATGACCGACGAATTGAACGTCGGTCACTACTTTAAGCGAATCTCCTCGATCAATATCCAGTTCGGCGATCCCGCTCACCACTTGCTGCGTTATGTGCAGCTCGACGCGGCAGCGTAACCAAAGAGGCAGCCATGACGACAGAGGCAGTTATCGTTTCCACCGCCCGCACCGGCGTCGGCAAGGCCTATCGCGGTGCGCTGAACAACACCGAGGGGCCGACCATGGCTGGCCATGTGATGGCCGAAGCGGTGAGGCGCGCGGGCGTTGAGCCGGACGAGGTCGAAGACGTGGTGATGGGTTGCGCGATGCAGCAGGGCACCATGGTGATGAACGTCGCACGCAAGGGGGCGGTTCGTGCCGGCCTGCCGGTCACCGTCGCCGGCACCACGATCGATCGGCAGTGCGCCTCCGGCCTGCAGGCGATCGCGGTCGCGGCCCGCTCGATCATGCTGGATGGCGTCGAGATCGCGATCGGAGGCGGCATCGAATCGATCAGCCTGGTGCAGAACGACCACATGAACAGGTTCCACGCCGTCGACGACGAGCTGATGGCGATGAAGCCCGAGATGTACATGTCGATGCTCGACACTGCCGAGATTGTCGCCGAGCGCTACAAGATCGGTCGCGACCGGCAGGACGAATACAGCCTCGAATGTCAGCGCCGCATTGGTGCCGCGATGCAGGCCGGTCGCTTCAATGACGAGATCGTCCCGATCACAACGACGATGGCCGTCGTCAACAAGGACACCAGGGAGGTCTCCTATCAGCAGGTGACGCTGTCGAAGGACGAAGGGCCGCGCCCCGAGACCACGGCGGAAGGATTGGCGAAGATCAAGCCGGTATTCGAAGGCAAGACCATCACGGCCGGCAATGCCAGCCAGCTCTCCGACGGAGCATCGGCCTGCGTGCTCATGAGCGACAAGACCGCCACCAAGAAGGGCCTTAAGCCGCTCGGCATCTTCCGCGGCTTCGTCGCCGCCGGAGTCGAGCCGGACGAAATGGGCATCGGTCCGGTCGCGGCGATCCCGCGCCTTCTCAAGCGCCACGGCCTGAGGATCGATGACATCGATCTTTGGGAGCTGAACGAAGCCTATGCTGTCCAGGTGATCTACTGCCGCGACAAGCTCGGCATCGATCCGGACAAGCTGAACGTCAATGGCGGCTCGATCGCGATCGGCCATCCCTACGGCATGACGGGCAGCCGGCTTGCGGGCCATATCCTGATCGAGGGGCGGCGGCGCAAGGCGAAGTACGGCGTGGTGACCATGTGCATCGGCGGCGGCATGGGCGCGGCCGGCCTATTTGAACTCGTCAACTGATCGGAAAGCGGAGAAAGCGCACGTGAAGACAGCAATCACTGAACTGTTCGGCATCCAGCATCCGATCATCCAGGGCGGCATGCATTATGTCGGCTTTGCCGAGCTTGCCGCCGCGGTCTCGAATGCCGGCGGTCTCGGCATCATCACCGGCCTGACCCAGCGGACGCCGGAGCTGCTGGCGAAGGAAATCGCGCGCTGTCGCGACATGACCGACAAGCCGTTCGGTGTGAACCTGACCTTCCTGCCGAGCTTCACTGCACCGCCTTATCCGGAATATATCGCCGCCATCAAGGAAGGTGGCGTCAAGGCGGTGGAGACCGCCGGCCGCAGCCCGGAAGCGTACATGCCCGCGCTGAAGGCTGCCGGCATTAAGGTGATCCACAAATGCACTTCGGTGCGGCATTCGCTGAAAGCCGAGAAGATCGGATGCGACGCCGTCAGCGTCGACGGCTTCGAATGCGGCGGCCATCCCGGCGAGGACGATATCCCGAACATGATCCTGCTGCCGCGCGCGGCGGATGAACTGAAGATTCCGTTCGTGGCCTCGGGTGGCATGGCGGATGCGCGCAGCCTCGTTGCTGCGCTGTCGATGGGCGCCGCCGGCATGAACATGGGTACCCGCTTCGTCGCAACCAGGGAAGCTCCCGTCCACGCCAACGTCAAGCAGGCCCTCGTCAAAGCCACCGAACTCGATACCGTGCTGGTCATGCGCGCGCTGCGTAACACCGAGCGCGTGCTGAAGAACAAGGGTGTCGATCAATTGCTCGAGGTCGAGCGCGAGAAGGGGGCGAGCCTCAAGATCGAGGACATCCATGAGCAGGTCGCGGGTGTCTACCCCAGGGTGATGGTCGATGGTGACATGGATGCCGGTGCTTGGAGCTGCGGCATGGTGGTCGGACTGATCCACGATATCCCGACGGTGAAGGAGCTGATCGACCGCATCATGAGGGAAGCCGAGCAGATCATCCGGCAGCGGCTGACTGGATTTCTTGACGGTACTGTCGCCGATCTGGCCACGCGCGCCGTTGCTTGACAAAGGTTTGCATGCGAGCGCTTCAGTGCCGAGATCAATGCTCGCTGATCGCATTGAGCAGCGGATCGGCGTGACCGATTGATCTCTCAAGTTGGGGGGGCGGGCCAGGCCGACAAGCAAGCTGAAATGTCGTTTTCACCGAGGAGCGGCCAATGAAGTACTATCTCTGCAAGTACATTCCGCCCCGGGCGGATTTCCTGGCGACCATGAGCGCCGCTGAGAAACAATGGATGAAGCAGCACGGTGCGTTCCTGGATGATCTGCTCGCAAAGGGGCAGATCGTCGCGCACGGTCCCGTCACGGACCCGCGTGGCGGTTATGGCGTGTCGCTCTATCAGATCCCAAACGATCTCGACATCGAGGCGGTCACCTCGGAAGATCCTGTCGTGAAGAACGGCGCCGGCCACTATGAGCATTACCCGATGATGCATTTGAAGGCGCGCGGCTGAGATCCTCCCCTGGACCAATTTGGCAGCGTGGGTGGCATGACCTTTGATCTGTGCCAGCACGGGTAGGCCATCGCGATCGGCGAGACAGCGTTTTGCAAGGATGGGAGCCGCGGCGCCGTCGGCATTGGCGGGGGAGGCGGCCGGCGTAATAGTGCCGTTGGTGCGGAACGCTGCCTTCAATCCGGGAACTTGGCCGGACGGCGTGCTGCACGTCAAAAAAGTATCAGTTCACATCTGAAATGGTGGTGGCGTGCCTAGGTACTGGTCGCTACTCTGCCAACGAGAGGAAGCGCTGAACCAATCAGCCGATAAGGGAGCGGAGGCGGATCATTACAAGCCGCACCGGCCTGAAGGGAGGGGACATGGAACCGGACCTGGAAGTTGTCCAGATACGGCGCGGCGAGTCATTCAAGGCGTGGTCGCACGGCTACCCATTCCACACCGTCCGCTGGCATTTCCATCCCGAGTACGAGCTCCATCAGGTCGTGGCCACCAGCGGACGCTATTTCGTCGGTGACTTCATCGGCGACTTCGAACCAGGTAATCTCGTGCTCACCGGCCCCAATTTGCCGCACAATTGGGTGAGCGATCTGCCGGCAGAGTGCGCCATCCCGCTACGCGGACGCATCCTTCAATTCAGCGAAGAATTCATCGGCGACCTGATGAAGGTCATGCCTGAGCTTTCGGGCCTTGCCGCACTGCTGGATTTTTCCCGGCGTGGTGCGCTGTTCACCCGCAGCACGAGCGATGCGCTCGTCCCACTCATGGAGGAGATCGTCACGGCGAACGGCGTGCGCCGGATCGAGCTGTTCTTGATGATCTTGGGGATACTCTGTCGCGCCGCGCGACAGGCGCGTCCGCTGTCCAGCCCAAACTATCTGCCCGATCCGTCTGGCTACATGTCCGTGGGAATGAACAAGGCACTCGCATTCATCCGGAAGAATCTGACGCAACCTTTCGGCGAAGCGGAGCTTGCTGCGATCGCCGGTCAATCGCAAAGCGCATTTTCGCGCTCGTTCCGCCGGCACACGGGCATGTCATTGGTGCAATACGTTAAGCGGCTGCGTATCAATCTCGCTTGTCAGATATTGATGAGCGACGAGCAGGCTTCCATCACCGACATCTGCTTCGAGGTCGGCTTCAACAATCTCTCCAATTTTAACCGGCAGTTCCTGGCCGAGAAAGGCATGCCCCCTTCGCGCTTCAGACGATTGTTGGCGCACAACATCGATGAGGCGCACGCGGCCTAGCCGCATAGGAGCAAAGAAGGAGGATCGTTACGGAAGAATGACGCGGACACGCCGACGGCGGTCCGCGACAGCAATCGTTCGACCAGAATTCTGCGCGGCTCCGAGCACCGGCGCTCATCGTGCCGTCGGAAACGGAAGCAGCGAGGGCCTGACTTCGAAGGATCAACGACGACACCCTGACACCCAGTCTGGAAAGGAAATCTGAAATGAGAAAGTTCTCTGCTAAATATGCGGGCACAATTGGCATAGCCCTCTCGCTGCTCGGCACAACAGCCATTTCTTCGCGGGCCGCAGAGGTGAAGAACGCGACCGTCGCCTTCCTGATGCCGGACCAGGCCTCCACCCGCTATGAACAACATGATTATCCGGGCTTCGTCGCAGAGATGAAGAAGCTGTGCGACAGTTGCAAGGTGATCTACCAGAACGCCAGCGCGGATGCCGCGCGGCAGCAACAGCAATTCAACTCGGTGATTTCGCAGGGCGCCAAGGTAATCGTGCTCGACCCCGTCGACTCCACTGCCGCGGCATCCCTGGTCAAGATGGCACAATCGCAAGGCATCAAGGTCATTGCCTATGACCGGCCGGTCCCCGACGCCAAGGTCGATTTTTACGTGTCCTTCGACAATCAAGCCATCGGCAAGGCTATCTCCGAATCGCTCGTCAAGCATCTTAAGGCCGCCAACGCGACGGCGAAGGAGGGCGAAGGCGTACTCGAAATCAATGGATCGCCGACCGATGCCGCTGCGGGACTCATCAAGAAGGGGATCCACGAGGGGCTTGATAAGAGCGGCTATCCAATTCTGGCCGAATACGACACGCCGGACTGGGCGCCGCCGAAGGCGCAGCAATGGGCGAGTGGCCAGATCACCCGCTTCGGCAAGAAGATCCTCGGCGTCGTAGCTGCCAATGACGGCACGGGCGGTGGCGCAATTGCCGCCTTCAAGGCCGCAGGTATCGAGCCGGTGCCGCCGGTGACGGGCAACGATGCGACGATTGCCGCGCTTCAGCTCGTCATCGCAGGCGATCAGTACAACACGATCTCCAAACCCAGTGAGATCGTGGCAGCTGCTGCGGCGCAAGCGGCGGTGAAATTCCTCTCCGGAGAGATGCCCAAGGCGGAAGCTACGCTATTCAATGCGCCATCGAAGTTGTTCGTGCCGGCCGTCGTCACTCAGGAGAACCTGAAGGCGGAGATTATCGATAAGAAGATCCAGACGGCCGATCAGCTCTGCACGGGCCGATATGCCGCGGGTTGCAAGAAGCTTGGCATCACGCAGTGACGACGTCGGTCCCGGCCGCTTCCGGCGGCCGGGACGAAGGATGAGAGGGCGAATTGGGACATGACCACGATCTCGGATGCCGATGACGCGCAGGGCGGACCGCGCAAGCCGGTCTTGAGTCTTCGCGGAATTTCCAAGCATTTCGGCGCCGTGTCCGCCCTGACCGATGTTGATCTCGATGTGCATGCCGGCGAAGTCGTGGCACTTGTGGGTGATAACGGTGCAGGAAAATCCACGCTGGTGAAGATCCTTGCCGGCGTGCACCAACCCACCTCCGGAACGATCACGTTCGGCGGTGAACATGTTGTCCTGTCCGACCCATCCATGGCACTCGGCCTCGGCATCGCCACCGTTTTCCAGGATTTGGCCCTCTGCGAGAATCTCGACGTGGTCGCAAACATCTTCCTCGGCCGCGAGCTCAACCCGCTGCGGCTCGACGAGGTCTCCATGGAGCTTCGCGCCTGTACCTTGCTCAACGAGCTGTCAGCGCGGATCCCGAGCGTGCGAGAGCCCGTGGCGTCGCTCTCCGGCGGACAGCGCCAGACCGTGGCGATCGCGCGCTCGCTGCTGACTGAGCCGAAACTCATTCTGCTCGACGAGCCGACTGCGGCGCTCGGCGTTGCCCAAACCGCTGAGGTGCTAGACCTCGTCGAACGCGTTCGCGCACGCGGTCTCGGCGTCATCATGATCAGTCACAACATGGAGGACGTCCGCGCGGTTGCCGATCGGATCGTGGTGCTGCGCCTCGGTCGCAACAACGGCGAGTTCGATCCCGACGTGTCCAATCAGGATCTCGTTACGGCGATTACCGGAGCGGACGAAAATTCTGTCTCGCGCCGCGCCAGGCGGCGCCGCGCCCATCAGTCGCCGGAGCTTGGGCGATGACCGACGACACGCAACAGGTTTCGACGGCGCGGTTGCTCGACCGCAGTGACGAACGAGTCAAGCACGCGGACACGCTTGGAAACACGATCGGCGCCTTTGTGGACCGTGTGCGGTCGGGCGATCTCGGATCGCTGCCGGTGGTCGTCGGGCTCATCGTCATCTGCGCGGCGTTCGAGACCCTCAACCCTGTTTTTCTCGCGCCGAACAATCTGGTCAATTTGCTTTTCGATTGCGCGACAGTGGGTGTGATCTCGCTGGGCATCGTCTGTATCCTGATGGTCGGCGAGATCGATCTGTCGGTCGGATCGGTGAGCGGGTTCTCTTCGGCGCTCGTCGGCGTGCTTTGGGTCGCTCAGGATTGGCCGGTCGCCGTGGCGATCGTCACGGCGTTGGTGCTGGGCGCTGCCATCGGCGCGCTCTATGCATTTTTGTTCAATCGTCTGGGTATGCCGAGCTTCGTCTCGACGCTGGCCGGCCTGCTGACGTGGCTCGGCCTGCAGCTGTATCTGCTCGGCTCCTCCGGCTCGATCAACCTTCCGTATGGATCGGCGCTGGTCAATTTCGGACAGATGCTCGTCATGCCGTCGATCGTATCCTACGTGCTGGCGGCGGTCGCGAGCGTGGTTATGTTCGTGACCGGCTACCGAACGGCCGCGCGCCGGCGGGCGGCGGGGCTATCGGCCAGTTCGCTTGGTCGCATGGTGCTGAAGGCGCTGCTGGTCACCATCGTGCTCGAATTCGTTGTCTATTATCTCAATCTCGGGCGCGGCATTCCCTGGATGTTTGGTCTGTTCGTCGGCTTGTGCGTGATCATGAATTACGCATTGACGAGAACCAAATGGGGCCGCTCGATGTCTGCCGTCGGCGGCAATCGCGAGGCGGCCCGTCGGGCTGGCATCAACGTTCGCCGGGTCTATTCGACCGCATTCATGCTGTGCTCCACGCTGGCCGCGGCCGGCGGCATTCTGGCCGCAGCGCGGCTGGCATCTTCCAGCCAGCAGGCCGGGACCGGGGATGTGAACCTCAACGCGATCGCCGCCGCGGTCATCGGTGGCACAAGCCTGTTTGGCGGCCGCGGGAGCGCCTATTCCGCGCTCCTCGGCGTCATCGTCATCCAGTCCATCGCGAGCGGCCTCACGCTGCTCGATCTCTCCTCGTCGCTGCGGTACATGATTACGGGCGCGGTCCTTGCCATTGCAGTCATCGTCGATTCGCTGGCACGGCGCTCGCGCCTTTCCCACGGCCGAGCTTGAACAACTCTCATAGGAAAAGGACAAGCCTTGGCCCAGGAACTTGCAGAAAAAGTCGCGGCGATCACCGGCGCCGCATCGGGCATCGGTCTCGAATGCGCCAGAACATTGATCGGGGCCGGCGCGCGGGTGGTGCTGATCGATCGGGCGGAAGAGGCGCTGAGCAGCGCCTGCGTTGCGCTGGGCGATCAGGCGATTCCGTTACGTATCGACCTCACCGATCCCCTGAGCATGGAAGCGATGATGCCGCAGGTGCTGGAGAAAGCGGGTCAACTGGACATCTTCCATGCGAATGCTGGTGCCTATGTCGGCGGCGAGGTGCTTGGCGGCGATCCCGACGCGTGGGACCGCATGCTCAATTTGAACGTCAATGCGCTGTTCCGGTCGATCCATGCGGTGCTGCCGCACATGGTTGAGCGCAAGAGCGGCGACATCATCGTCACCAGTTCGATCGCAGGTCTCGTGCCTGTCGTCTGGGAACCGATCTATACCGCGTCCAAGCACGCCGTGCAGGCTTTTGTGCATACTCTGCGCCGGCAGGTCGCGAAACACGGTTTGCGCGTCGGCGCCGTTGCGCCCGGTCCAGTCGTGACCGCGCTCATCAAGGATTGGCCCAAAGAGAAGATCGAGGAGGAAATGGCGGCCGGTGGCTTGATGCAGCCGGTGGAAGTCGCGCAGGCAGTGCTCTTCATGTTGACGCGCCCGAGAAACGTCACCATCCGCGACCTCGTCATTCTGCCGCAGAGCAACGATCTGTAACATCTTCCGATCGGCGATCCTGAGATGAACAAGCAACCCGATAACCGCCATTTCCTTGGCATCGATGTCGGCACCGGCAGCGCACGGGCCGGACTCTTCGACCGCTCTGGCAGGCTCCTGGCGAGTGACAGCGCCCCTGTTGCACTTTGGCGGGAGGCTGGCGACGTCGTCGAGCAGTCGAGCGAGGA
Source organism: Bradyrhizobium sp. CW1 (assembly GCF_023100665.1). Taxonomy (NCBI): domain Bacteria; kingdom Pseudomonadati; phylum Pseudomonadota; class Alphaproteobacteria; order Hyphomicrobiales; family Nitrobacteraceae; genus Bradyrhizobium; species Bradyrhizobium sp. CW1. The sequence continues at coordinate 5,035,163 of NZ_CP064684.1, read as the reverse complement.
TATCTGGCGTGCCGTATGCCGCAGCGTGCGTAGCGCGGTGGTGCAGGCGGGTATCGCGGCGGACAGTATCGCCGGCATAGGCTTTGACGCGACCTGCTCGCTGGTGGTGCTTGGCGAGGCGGGTGTGCCGCTGCCCGTCGGGCCGTCCGGCGATCCTGCTCGCAACGTCGTTGTATGGATGGATCACCGCGCTGCGGATCAGGCGCGCCGTATCAACCAGACGGGCGAGAAAGTTCTCGACTATGTCGGCGGAACGATCTCTCCCGAGATGGAGACGCCGAAACTGTTGTGGCTCGCCGAAAACATGCCCGAGACGTTCTCCCATGCGTGGCAGTTTATGGACTTGACTGATTTTCTCACTTGGCGTGCAACAGGGAGTTTGTCCCGCTCCATTTGTACCGTGACGTGCAAGTGGACCTATCTGGGCCACGAAGACCGCTGGGACGATCAATTCTTCCGCAGGATTGGCCTCGGCGTGCTGCCGGATGAGCAGTTCCGCAGGATCGGGACCGAGATCGTGCCCGGCGGGACCAGGCTGGCAGCGGGCCTGACGGCGAAGGCCGCGGCCGATCTCGGACTCGCGATGGGTACGCCGGTCGCCGCCGGCCTCATCGATGCACATGCCGGCGGTGTTGGTACGGTGGGGGCGCGCGGAGCGGCGGGCACGGTGCTCACGCGCATGGCCTATGTATTCGGAACGTCCGCCTGCACCATGTCGACCACACCGGACCCCTTCTTCGTCCCTGGCGTTTGGGGACCCTATTTCTCGGCCATGGTGCCTGGGCTTTGGCTCAATGAAGGCGGACAGTCGGCCGCCGGCGCTGCGATCGAGCATCTGTTGCAGATGCATCCGAATTCCGCGCAAGCGACACAGGCTGCGGGCCAGAAGCAGCAGACGCTTGCCGATTGGCTTGCCTCGGAAATCGAATCACGCGGCGGTGCCGAAATGCTCCCGGATTTGGTCGGCCAGCTTCATGTCGTCCACGAATTCCTCGGCAATCGAGCGCCGTTCGCCGATCCCGGCGCGCGCGCACTGATTGCGGGCCTTGATATGCGCTCGGATCTGGAGAGTCTGCTCGCGCTTTATCTTGCAGGGCTTTGCGGCCTCGGCTGCGGGGCCCGGCAGATCGTTCGCGCTCAGCAAGACAAGGGCATTGCGGTCGATACGATCGTGGTCAGCGGCGGTGCCGCAAAGAGCCGCCTCGTGCGGCAGGTCCTCGCCGATATGACGGGTTTGACGGTCGCTGCGCCAGCCTCTCCGGAGGCCGTCCTGCTCGGCTCCGCGATGCTTGGATCAGTTGCCTCGGGCGACCATTCCGACCTCAGTGAGGCGATGCAGGCGATGTCGGTCTTGGGAGACATCCATCAACCCCAGGCCGCTTTGGCAGGCTGGGTTGATCAGCGCATGGGAGCCTTCGAGGCTCTGCAGAAGGTCGGCCGGGCAATTAGAAGAGCTTCTTAGCTCTTGCCAACTGGACCCGGCACCAAGCACGGCATCTGACCCGGGCCGAGCCGCGATCCTAGACTATCCGCGGTTCGGAGAGCCCATGGGGCAAGTTCGTGAACGGTGACCGCCAATGAGGCAGGACCGCTACATCCCGGCACGACGCATCTGGTCGCGGACCTGACGGAGAAGTTCGACGACATCAACTCGCTCGTCGCGGCCAAAGGCGGGTGGCCAGCGTCAGGGGGCGGCTGAAGGGATCCTGTGGGCGGGGAGGAACCCGGGTCTCGCCCCGCTGTAGGCGGGGCGAGATGCCTGCTTTTCTCAGATGAGGAAGTCGGTCGGGTGCAGGCTCGCGGCGTGGACACCGTCGAGTGTAATGGTGTCGCTCGCCGATACATGAATCACGGCATCGCCGTCGGCATTGTCGCTGATCAGCTTCGACAGCGCCGTCCAGTCCGTAAAGCCGTAATCGTGCAGGTTGATCAGATCGTGCTCGGTCACGGTGCTGCCGGCCGCCTTGTTTCCTTGATCGAAGTCGGTGATGAGGTCGTTGCCGGACCCGGTGTTGAAGACGAAGGTGTCGCTGTTTCCGCCGCCCGAAAGCTGGTCATTTCCGGCGCCCCCGTTGAGCATATCCTTGCCGCCGGTGATCGAGCCCGGTGTTGCGGGATCATAGACCTTCGCATCGCCATACAGAAAGTCGGTGGCCGCTCCGCCGGTGAGGATATCGTTGCCGCCATGGGCATTGCCGGACATGGTCGGAGCGTCGCCGAACAGCAGATCGCGCGCATCGTCGGTGTACTCGGTGCTGATCTTGACCGTGAGGATGTCATCGCCACCCTGTGCGTTGTCGGTCAGGGACGTGGAGGAATCTCCCGACAGCGACGCACCGGCCCAGACGTTTTCGCCGCTCATGGTCAAGATGATGTTGTCGTTGCCGCCATGCGCATCGCCGCTGATGGAGCCGATGGCATCGCCGCTGGCTCTCGCTGAACCCTCCCGGGTGTTCAAGCTGATGTCGAGCGTGTCGTTGCCGCCCTGCGCCGGGCCGCTCATGGAGCCACCGGCATCGCCGGCGTACACATTGTCGAAGCCTCGCCAGCCCACAGCGCCCGTGATGGTGTCACTGCCGCCGTGCGAATTGCCGGACATGTCGCCGGCGACATCGCCGAAAGCATGCACGTTGGTGTACATCGAGTGGTCTTGGGTATCGATCGTGTCGTTGCCGCCCCTGGCGTCGTCGGTCATCGCCTGGGCATCGCCGACCACGAGGGCGGCGTTCCAGCCGTAGTTGACGTTGACCGTGAGCGTGTCGTTGCCGCCGTGGGACTGGCCATGCAGCGTCGTGTTGTCGTCGCCAAAGATCGTGACCTCTGCTTCGGGCTGAGTGATGGTTGCGGTCACGGTGTCGTTGCCGCCCCGGGCGTCCGTGGTGGTCGGAAAGTTCGGATCTCCGATGACGGTTTCGATTTGGCCAAATTGGTCGAGCAGGATGTCGATGGTGTCGTTCGGCAGATGCTGCATGGCGTAACTCCCATTTCATTGTCGGAGGCGGGCCTGACATCGGCAAAACTCTTGCGCGAAGTGCTGTGACCACGCTTCACGGAGACGAATCTAGTTTTGGTCGATGGCGGAGATTTGCTGGAATTCGGGACAGAGTTTGTTCGCGACAGGTTTCGCTGCGCCGTGCGGCGAAACTGGTCGTTGCGCACTCGCGATTGCGATGTCGCCCCGCGCGTCGGGGTACGACATCGCCGCTTTGATTTATTCCCTCAGATGATGAAGTCGGTCGGATGCAGGTTCGCCGCGTGAATCCCGTCCAGCGTGATCGAGTCGTTGCCGGAGAGATGAATCACGGCATCGCCGGAAGCATTGTCGCTGATCAGACTCGACAGCGCCGCCCAGTCCGCGAAGCCGTAATCCTGCACATCGATCAGATCGTGTTCCGCTGCGGTGCTGCCGACGGCCTTGTGCCCTGATCGAAGTCGGCGATCGTGTCGTTGCCGGAGCCGGTGCTGAAGGCGAAGAAGTCGCTGTTTCCTCCGCCCCACATCCAGTCGTCGCCCGCTCCGCCGTTCAGCGTGTCGCTGCCGCCGGTGATCGAGCCTGGCGCCGCCGGTTCATAGATTCCTGCATCGCCATACATGAAATCCCGGCCGACGCCGCCATTGATATCGTTGCCACCATGAGAATGACCGGCCATGATCGGCGCGTCGCCGTACACTGACGAGACCGCATCCGCGTACTGGCCTTCGATCTTGACGGTCAGGACATCGTCGCCGCCCTCGGTAAGATCCATCAGGGACGTCGACGAGTCCCCCGACAAGGTCGCGCCGGCTATGGCGCTGTCGCCGTTCAAGGTGACCGTCATATTGTCATTGCCGCCTTGCGCGAGGCCGCGCAAGGCGCCGATGGCGTCGCCACTGACGGTCGCCACGCCGTCCGTGGTGAGCACGCTGACATCGAGCGTGTCGTTGCCGCCGTGCGAGGTGTCATCATGGAACCGCCGGCATCGCCGGCGAACAGGTTGGCGCCACCGCGCCACGCGATCGAGCCGGTTATCTCGTCATGGCCGCCCTGCGCGTTGCCCGACATGTCCCCCGCGACGTCGCCGAAGGCCGAGACAGTGGTATAGGCCGTGCCATGGGCATCCGCGACGATGGTGTCATTGCCGCCCTTGGCGTCGTCGATCATCGATTTGGCATCGCCCACCACGAGAGCGGTGTTCCAGCCGCCGCCGATATCGGCGAACAATGTGTCGTTTCCGCCTTGCGAGTGACCAAGCAGCATCGACTGGTCATCGCCGAAGATCGTGAGCCTCGTATTGAGCTCGGTGACGTTGCCGTCACGGTGTCGTTGCCGCCCGAGACGTCCTTGGCTGCGGGAAATCCGAGATCTCCGTACACGGTCTCGATTTGACCAAACTGGTCAAGGATGACGTCGAAGGTATCGTTCGGCAGATGCTGCATGGCGTAACTCCCATTTCATGTCGGTAGCGGGCCGGACGTGTGCACCAGTCTTGCGACACGCTTGATCGACACGGTTCACCGGAAGCAAATCTGCCCTTGGTAAATGGCAGAGATTTGCAAGAATTCAGGAGAGAGTTTGATTGCTCGCATCGATCTGCGGTCGCGGCCGCGAGAAAGAGAATGTTGATGGAACTGTCGGCGAGGATCTACCGCCGATTGGCGCGTTCGAGTGCGAGCTTACTTCTCCTCTGGTTGGGATGAAGTGCCGCTTTCGCCGTCGTCATTTCCTGGATCAAGTCGGCGATACCGTCTCTCGCGATCTTGTCAGTGACAAGAGACAACAACCGACTATGGCGCGCGATCTTGTTGTCGATCTCATCGCATTTGCCGCACGTGAGCATACCCTGCGCTATTGCAGGCGGAGCGAACGAGGCAACTGAGACTAAAAAATGTTCATTGCCGAGCTTCGTTCCTGCCGCCATGGACGGTTGGGACGCTGGCTTGCTGTGCGAGCCAGTGACGGCGGCGGTTTTTACTTGTGCGTCGGTGGGACCTCATTGAGGAGCTTCGAGACCGCAGTGACAAGCTGGGCCGGTGCAAACGGCTTCTGCAACAGGATGCTATTTGAGACGCCCTGCGAACCCCAATCGTTCGCTGCAGCGCCCGTCATGTAGACCACGGGAAACGTCGGCTCTCGTTGTCTGAGCTGTCTGGCCAATTCCCAGCCGCTGAGCGTGCCCTTGAGGTTCACATCCGCGACGACCGCCCGGTACTCCTTCATGCCGCTTCTGAAGAGAGTCAGGGCTTCCTCGGCAGACGAGAGGATGTCAGTCGCGAAGCCTGCCTCCAGCAGGGCTTCCTCGACACCGCCTGCAATGGGTATTCATCCTCCACCACCAAGATGAGAGGCGACGGCGCTGTCATGTTCACTCCGTCTCGGAACGCTGAACCTACTATGTTGCGGCGCTTTGTTCCCTGAAAATGTGTCCAAAAGTGAACATAGGCCGATCCGAGGGCCCCAGGGAGCTGGCCGGCTGCATGGCGGATATCAAGGCCGACGAGACGGAGCATGGGCGCACTCTCAATCTTCCGTGGTGGAGGACGTAGCGCCGATCCGCATGATGGTCTGCGACATGCTGGAGGAGTTGGGCGACAAGGTCATCGCCGAAGCAGGCACCCTGAAGGAAGCGATCGAAGTCGCGCGGGTGGCTGACTTCGATCTGGCCATTCTCGACCTGAGGCTTGCCGATGAAACAACTGAACTGGTGGCGGAGATCACTCGTGGTCGCGGGTTGCAATTTTTCTCCTGACCGGCCACGCATCCGATGGATTGCCGGGCGGCTTCCGCAATGCTCCCCGATTGGAGAAGCCCGTCCTCTGCTCCGCGCTCGCGGAGATGATCGAAAACTGCGCCAGGTCTTGACCAGCGAACAGGCCGCTCGCGGGGAGTTTCACGCTGCCAACTTGCCCTTCGCCAAGCTTTCAAGATGTTTCCACGCCAAAGCGGCCCTCAACCACTTCAAACGCTCGGCAGCACAGGTCGCGGCGACCGCTTTGCGCATTGCGGCGATGGCCTCTGCTTGATGGTCAAGGTCTCCGGTCATCGGAGCGATCATTCGCTCGAATTATTAAAGCCGACGAAAATTTACGGCCCGGAAAACTACCGGCTTGCCCCGCCGTGGAGCCTCCATCCAAGCCCTGTGCTCGCTCAGTCCGGCGCCATCCGCTCGCCTCGTCCTGCGAGATAGGCATCATATGTTAAAGCGCGACTCAGCAATTGCAGCCCGATAACCTGGCAACAGGCTGGGGACGCGGGACGATGGCACAGTCACGCTATCCGTTGATCCGGAGGTGGACACCGGAAGAGCATCAACAGCTGCTGGTGATGGCGGCGGCTGGGCGCCGACCCGACGAGATCGCCCAGGCGCTCGGCAGGACAGAGCCGGCCGTGCGAGGCCGCGCCAACCTGCATAACATCCCGCTGCGACTGGTGATGCAAAAGCGAAACGGCCCATGATCAAGGGCGCGTTTGGACCAATGCCGATGGACTATTTCGTGTGGCTGGCGAGGGGAGGCGGCCGCATCTTCGTCATCGACACCGGGTTCAATGCCGAGGTCGCGAAGCAGCGCAGGCGAAATTACCTGCGCTGCCCGGTAGAGACGCTTGCCGCGTTCGATATCGACGCTGCCCACGTCAAGGACGTGATTCTCACGCATCTGCACTACGACCACGCCGGCAATTTCGACCGATTTGCGCATGCGCGGTTTCACCTTCAGGAGCGCGAGCTTGCCTGTGCGACCGGGCGCTACATGCTTTATCCTCGGCTGTCGCATTCGTTCGAAGTCGAGGATGCCGGGAAGCGTAGCTGTGCACGTTACATCGGTGCGGTCGCTGCTCGCCGACGAGACCTCGACCAAATGGCTCGATGCTGCCGTGAATACCAGGCTGCCTTGGGCCGCAGGGTACCGGACCCGCTGCCGGGCGCCAGGGCGCCGCCATTCGTGCCGGTGCTGCCGATGATGCCTGTACCGCCGAGTATACCGCACCGTCTGGCTGCTGGCTGCGAGGGCCAATGAAAGGATCGGGTAGGTCCGACGACCTTTCGCACTGCCCGGTCGCTCCCTTCGGAAGGCGGCGCCAAATGTCGGTTCGTAGACGAGGACCGAGGTTTGCAACGCAGCGCCAAGCCGACGCGACTGGCTCATCCTCAATGGAAGTTGGCGCTCGGTCGGCGTGTTTGCTCACGGAGGCCGATGACCGAGGAACTCCAGAACTCTATTTGGCGTGCCACAAGATCCTTTATTGCCAATCAGCCCGGCGCTAGTCTCGAGCCCATTGAGGCGCCTTAAACTTATTCCAGCCGCGAGTTGAGGGGCGTTCGATTGCATCGGAAGGAAGATGGATGAGGGCAGTGATCGTCGGTGCGGGAATGGGCGGGTTGATGACGGCCTTGGCGCTGCGTCAGTCGGGAGCGTTCGCATCGGTCTATGTCTACGAGCAAACGAAGGTGCCTAGCACCGCAGGCGCCGGGTTGAACATCCCGCCCAACGGGGCGCGAATATGTCGTTGGCTAGGCGTCGACCTGGATGGGGGAGATTCCAAAGGCCCCGACGGGGTCATTGACGGCGGCCGCGCGGCAATCCTGGAGTCGACACGACAGTTCAACGCAGATGGGAGCGTGACAAAGAGGCCATTCGATCATGTCACCGCCGCAGGCGACGGCGCCGGCTTTCATCACATGCACAGGCTGGACCTTTTGATGTGCCTGTACAAGCGAGTGTCCGACTTCGGTATCGACAGCGGCGCGCCATGCCCGATCGCGGTGCACATGGACTGCAGACTGACGCAGCTGCGTCAGACCGCAGGCGAGGTACTAGCGACCTTTTCGAATGGTCGAACCGCCACGGGAGAGCTTCTCGTAGGTGCGGACGGGATCAACTCTGCGACGTTACAGCTGGCGTGGCCGAATTCGCGTCCCAAGCGTTGGACGGAGGTAACCTGCTTTCGAGGACTCATTCCGCGGACGGGGGTTGCGTCCCTCCGCAAAGCGAACGGTAACCCGCTGGACCACAATCCCATCAACTCCTTCAGCATGGACCGCCATCGGGCGGATAGGAGCGGCGCGACCACGTACTGGGTACGCGGCGGCGAGTTGTTGAACGTGTGGATCGCGCATTATGAGCCTGAGTCCGCCGCGTTCGAGCAGGAGGAGGGCGACTGGTTTCCCGTCAGTCAGCAGGAGATCGTTCGCGAGGTCGGCGAGGCATTCGCGGGCCATCCCAGCAGAGACGACCTCATCGCTCTGTCGGGGGCGATCGTTCGTCCTACCAAGTGGGGTCTCTACGATCGCGATGCGCTCGAAACCTGGGTGCAGGGCCGCATCTGCCTGCTCGGTGACGCGGCGCACCCGATGCTTCCCACATTCGGTCAAGGAGCTGCTCAGTCCTTCGAAGACGCCGGCGCCCTTGCCAGCGCCTTTGCGCTTCACCAGCGCGATGTGCCTACAGCCTTGTTGCACTACGAACGCGTGCGGCATTACCGCGCTACCCGCTTTCAATTGGGATCCAAATTCGCCTTCGACCATTTGCGAGCGAAGGACACCGCTGAGCAGAAGGCGCTACTGGAGAGACTCGATGAGCGTGTGAGTCCTGCCTTTGCCCATGATAAGCGCGGCGGCGAGGACGATTCCTGGATCTACGCCTATGACGCCCGCAAGATCGGCAGCGAGTTGCCTGCCAAGAGGCTAGGTCCGTGGGACTTCCGCCGAACCGCCAAGGTAAGGTACGGTGGGATCAAGCTCTGGATGCCCGCCAATCCGGCGAAGGGTACGCGCCGCGTCACGCGCGAAGAGATCGCTCTGCACAACACACAGAACGACTGCTGGATCATCATCTCGGGAAAAGTTTATGACATCACCGAGTGGGCCCCTCATCACCCTGGCGGCGCTGGAATCGCACGAATGTACGCTGGCAGGGAGGCCACTGCCGAATTCGGTGACTATCACAGCACCGAGGCCGTCGCGCACATGGCAAATTTTTGCGTGGGCGCTCTCGTCGAGAATTGAACCACCTCGTCGTAGCCGGGCACCTGGCGGCACTGCCGTAGGCCGCATCCGAGCCGCGCCGTCGACCCGCCTCGCACATCGCGAAGAGCATTCCGACAACCGGTAGACTTTCAAATATCGTGCCGGCTCGCGACGGCTGAGGCGCACGACATTCGCGGGCCAACGCACTTACCGTCACGCGAGACGACCGCATCGGTCGCCGAGGCGAGTAATGCCATTCGAGTTCTGGTCGTGGAGGATGAAGCTCGGATCTGCAGCTTGATCGAGGACGCCTTTTCGACGGCGGTTTCGAGGTCCTACTTGATCAATTCGGGGGACGGTCGCGCGGACGACGAACCGGCCGCGCGAGTAGCCGGGGGAAACCGAGGCTCGCAATCCTCGACCTGCGCCTCGAGGAAGCCGTTCGCGACAATGAGCGCCTTGACCGCCTCCCGGGTGTCTCGACCGCAGGCAGCGATGGCCTGGTCGGCGGCAGCCTCCAATTCGAACGGTGCCGGTCGGGATGGCTCCCGATCCCGATTCACTAACCCAAGTCTACCTAAGTATGGTCACTTCATACCTGCGCGCGATGGCGCCGGCCGAGGGCTAATGTTACTGATACATTCACTGAAAAGCAACGGAACCGGCCCTGCGAGCCGGCGGTTGCGGGACGAGACCGGCGGCGTAGCGCCCGCCGGCCCTTCTCCCGATCTAGCGGCGCTTCGCCGCTCAACTGACGCTTACGGCCGTAGTTAGTGCAGAGTGTTCGCCATGAGAAACATCGCCGACCTCCTGATGTGGTTCAGACGGGGAAGCCAACGCGTGTCCAATACTCAGGTTGCAGCTATGGCTGAAGATCGATCCAGCATGGCTGATTTTGTCCGGATCCTGCAGGCCTGCGATCAAGCCCAGTAAGACAGGGGTTTGGTGCGAGCGCGTCAGTCCGTGATGCGGACGTCCGAGCAAACCAAAGCCAAGACCTCACACCACACCGCGTCCAGCTGTTTATGCCTAGCACGTCCGTTCAGGGTCAAACGGCGACAAGAGCAGAGGACTCTGATTTGCAGCTTCGGGCAAACTGCGGAAGTCACTCGGCTCCAGCCTTGGTTCAGTTCGGCGCTGATGTCAGTCAGCCCCAACGGTTCGCGCGCCGCATACAATGAAGCTAGCGCGGGATTCTGCTAGGTCCGGGCCGGGCCCAGCAACTGCCTGCTGAGACCTCCAATGACTTCGCACTGTTGCATTGGCCCCCGCGCCGCGCTGCCAGCAACATGAACCGCCTGCATGTCCCGTTCCTGCAGGGCACCCGCCGCATTGACAACGACATCAACGCCGGCAAGAGCGTCCTTCCAAAGCGTCGGTGGTCCGACCATATCGAGGGTGATGTGGTGCGTATCAGGTGCGGTGGGTGGCGCGACACCAATGCGCATTCGGGCCCTTCGGCGGACAGTCTGGCCTGGATTGCCGATCGAACAAGCCCCGTGCCACCAACGAGACGGATGCGCATTGACTGGCTCTTCGATCGGCGGCGGCTTTCGCAAACTGCTGATCGAACAATTAAAGGTGCGGACGGTTAAAGCACGGCTGATGCAATCGTTCCTCGCGGCGGAACAGGTGAGTTGGCCGCAAGCAGCGCCTTATCGTTGCCAAGCATCGCTTTTCGAGCGCACGACGATCGCCATCGACGTTGCGGCGTCATCGATATCGACGGCAGGTCATTCAAAGGGCCAGATCCGGCATTACGGCTTCCACTTCAGGCCGCTTAGTCGAAGATCTCTTGAATCGGTGACATGTCGGCTTTCGGCGGCAAACCACAAGTAAGTTCAGCCTAGCATCTACCGCTGCTTTTGAATCCAAGCAGATGAAGCCTTGGGATGGGTATACGACTGCCGAACCCGTCGAACTGGGCCGGGGACTTGCGGGAGCACAACCACATTCTTGGTGAGCTCTTAGCCAGTGTTTCTGACCGCCTCTGCCAGCATGGAGTAGAGCTGCTGCTTGCTGAATTCCTTGGGCGGCTGCCTCTGCACTGCGTTCCGCGACACCTTCGGTGCGACTGGACGGGCGCAGGCTGCCGACGAGGTCGGCCTCAGCTTCGGGCGCGGCCTTATCTCGGGCGTTGCTGTGGGCGGCTTGTGGCCGCGCTTCAAGCCCAGACGGGTCAGCATGCCGCAGACCGCATTACGACTGCACCCGAGACGACGCGCAATCTGCGCCGCGCTCTGTCCTGCGGACCAGAGCCTGTTGAGGAGCGCTATGTCTTTCGCATTCCAGCCCATGAGAGATATTATAGCGCCGACTGCCGAACACGCCAGTCTAGTCTTCGTCTGGCTCGCGCACGACCGGCGGTTCGTCGGCGTCATCTTCCTCTTCGTCGTCCTCGTCGTCTTCATCGGGATTTCTTGGCGGCATCGCGGTGCCCATAAGCACAAGCGGTGTCCAGTAGATCGCGGTGGTGGAAAATGCTTCGAAGGTATGTTGCTTCATGTGGCTGCTACTCCTCGAGAATACGCGTAGTCGCATATTCATGGCGGACGGCACGCGCGTCCAGGGCGCGATCGGTGCAAACGAGATGGAAACATCAAGTCGACGACATGAGCAAAGGAGGGCAACCGGCACGCAAATGGCGGCGTTTTCAGCTACTTTATGCCCGAGAACTCATTCGGCTCTATGTTCACCAAAACCTCGCCGGTGGTGATTTCGGGAACTCCAAGATCGAGGTCATGTAGACTTGCTTGAACAAACGCGAGTATCTTGGCGTTCGCTGCATTGGCGCTTTCGCGATCGTCAAATATCATCACGGCGATACCAACGCCGTCGCCCGCATCCAGAACTTGGTAAGATCTGAAGCCGTGCGATTGCCTTAGGATCTGGCCAACGCCGCTCTTGGCGCGGCGAGCGGCGTCCGCTACCGAACGAACCTTGGTGTACTTGCGAATGACCATGTACATGAGGCCACCATGCACCACACGCCTCGACGCATCAAAGCATATCGGTCCCGGTCGGACTAGGGCCAACTTCCGAGACCGGGCCACAGTGTCCGGCTAGGCGAACCGGGCAACGCGCCTTTTCCAATGAGTCCTCCTCGCCCTGCGCATGGGGCGAGGTGCTGAGGCTCAGGAGCCCTCGAACTTGAAACGATACGTTGAGCTTGGCGCGATAGGCCTCGACCTTTCCCTTGTCATCGAGCTGCATATCCAGCTTGACGACCTCTGCAATGCGAAGATCTCGGAGAGATTTTGCAGCTTGCTCGACCGCATTTGCGGCGGCCTTCTCCCACGAGTCGTTGCTGGTACCGACCAGTTCAATGACCTTGTAGACGCTATCAGGCGTGTCGTCCTCCTGTCCGGGATGACGAAGGAAATCTAGCATCAGGATCTCGACCCCGATACGGGGATGCCGTCCGGAGCCGGAAAGGGACAAAATTGCATTTGGCGGGGGCAGCTTTTGGCCGGAGCCAATCTGCCGGGCCAGCGCCATCATGTCCGCTCCTAGCGAGCAGACGGAAAAACGTCCGATTGCCTGTCACTTTCCTGTTTGACCCGGTGCCGACCATTTCAGTCTCGGGTCACTCGATCGCGGCTGCTGAGACTAACCAAAAATACGGACCGGCTAAGCCGTCCAAGCCCCTGGCTCCGGCGCTTGCTACGAGGCAGGATTCGCATCCGCGCAGGCTTGCCCTTGTCCACCTGCTTTAGCGACGGTCTGTAGATAGCTATCGGTCAGATCTCATGACTTGCCGCGGAAGCACGAGCACTACATTGATCTGGCGATCGAGGATCGTCGTGGCGATGATCGTCGTCTTCGACCTCATCGTGGCGGAGCATTTAACTTAGTGCTAGAGACAACCCTCGCTCAGGCCCGCAGACCGGCATCATATCCACAATCTTGCCTCCCGACCGGTTGCGCTTTCACATTGCCATGCCAGCGTGGAGACCGGCCCAAATCTTACCGCAGCGTCGCCCATCAACCGGGTGGTTGCGTCGCGGACCGTGGACAGGATCGTCGCCCGGCGATACGTGGACGGCTCGATTAATTGAGCGCGCTGCCGCGTATTGCCGCCAAAGTGAGCTTATGAATTCGGAGGCCAGGCCCGCAATTAATCCATCACGCTGCCAGATTTAAGCCGCATGGGGCCCATATCGCCGCGAAGGCTTTGCCGGTGGGGACGCATTGGCGCGAATATCGGTGTTCGCAGTGCAATAGATCTTGCTCACTGTCCATTCGGTCTTGAACGAGGAGCAGAAGCCCTCCGTGGCCGCGTCGTTCCTTCTTGCTTGCGATTTGCGTTCGACCTTTATGGATCACTCGGCCTCGAGCTTCATGCCTTTCGGCTCGGCCAGAGATCAAAGAGCGTCAAGATGTTCTGCCGATCCCCGCCGCCCTGGAGCAGGACAACGCGACATGCTCGCGATGCTGGCGACGCTGGAGCTCTCGATCTCTGCTCTGTCGCGCCTTGGCCCCTGTCGCTAGCGCCCCTGAAACCTGAACAGCACATCCTGCATGAGCCTCATCCCGCAGGATGCGCTCTTCAGAAGCTAGAACCGACAGCTATCAGCGGCAGCCGTAGCGACCGTTAACCAGAACGCGGAGACATGCCGTGCCTACCGCGGCCGCGCCAACGGCCGCGCCGCCTACGACCGCGCGCCATGTGGTGCGCCGTGCAACGCCGGCGACTGACACGAGTGTCAAGGGGCGCCCGACGCGCAGGGCGCCAATTTCCTCTGTGTGCGCCGTAATGGGCCCTAGGGTTACCGGATCAACCAGTTTGCAGCGCCGCGCGCCAATCAGCGTGAGGATGATTGGGGGGCGTGCCCCGAATCGATGTGGTTTGCCATCGAAGCCGTGTGCGAGCGGCCACTAATCCTTACCTCCTCGTGATCTATGGCCTTTCCATGCTCGATCTAGTGGAAGGCGGATGCACTTAGGACGAAGTGATGCACTGGCGCGAGCGGTTCAGGGCTCGCTGCGGGGCGGCCTGACGCTGCTCAGCAACAAGTCCGCTGCCAAGATCGACACGCTGGTCTATCGCAACAATCACGCCCAACCGCGCCCTGTTTCGTCGGGGCAATTCGGAAAAGCGGAAATCGATCCATTGCCAGTGATCGAGGTCCCCTGAGGCACGGCTTACGGGCACCGAGTCGGCCATAGGCTCGATTGCCGCAGTGGCTGACGTGACGAGCGCGAACAGAGCGATGAGAACGAGCGGCGATGTTGGATCAGCGGATCCCCGGTTCGAGCCCTGGTGCGCCAACCATATCAAAACTGTTCGTATTCAATTAAATTACGGATGGGGTCGACGAGAACAAGGCGGATCTCGTGCGACATTTTTTGCGTATCGTGCCCCGGATAGCAGTGCGACTTATGCTTTTCCTTTGTTTCTGCATCTTCGCGCAATGCGAAACGGTGTGCAGATTAAACGGCACAGGTCGATTACGCGCTCGTCGTAGAATAGGATACTAAGGCGCGCAAATGCACAACCTGTTTTGCCTAGTCGCCTCGTGATCCCTCGACCGTTTCTGCGACAGCTTGGTGATTTAATCCCCGTCGCGGCAGCCAGGATCGGCAGGGCTGCGATCGACTTGATCTTCTCGATCGCAAAGCGCGAGGTGCGTGCTCGAAGTTGGAACCAGCAATCCGGCCATAATCAAGAAGCGTCGGCAGGGTGGGCTGGTACGGTGAAGTGAAAAATTGCGCCGTGGGGCTGGTTGCGCGTCACCCACAAGCGTCCGGCATGCGCTTCGATAATCGAACGACAGATCGACAGTCCCACCCCCAAACCGCTGGGCTTCGTCGTGTAGAAGGGGGCGAAGGCGTGCTCGAAGGTTTCAGAGCTCATCCCCGGTCCCGAGTCCTTCACCTCGACGAGAACACCGTCCGGTGCACCCTGCGCGGTGGTGATCAGCACTTTCTTGGCTCCATTCGCGACCGTGCCGATTGCCTGGACAGCGTTGATAATCAGGTTGAGAACCACTTGTTGCAATTGGACGCGGTCGCCCTCGACAAGCGGTAAGCTGTCTGCAAATTCCGTCTGCACTGAGATGCCGTTCTTCATCGCTTCGCCGCGGGTAAGCTCAATAACGTCCCTGATCGCCTCATTGATGTCCAAGCGATCCTTCCGGGGCGGTGCTTTTTTTACGAGATCGCGAATTCGTTGGATGATGTCGCTGGCCCGAGCGGTATCGTTCATAAGCCAGTCCAGTGATTCCCTGACCCTGTCAAGATCCGGCGGATTTCTGTCCAGGAAGCGCGCGGCCGCACCAGCATTCATGGATGCCGCGGCAATCGGCTGGCTCACTTCATGCGCGATCGAGGCCGTGAGTTCGCCCATGGTGGCGAGGCGGTTAGCGTGCGCAAGCTCCTTCTGTATCTCGCGCAGCGCCTCTGCGGCCCGCTTCTGTTCGGTGATGTGCCGTCCAACGCCGCGATAACCGATGAAGTGCCCGGACTTGTCGAGCACCGGTAGCCCGGAGACGGACACGTAGCGCTTGCCGCCATCGGGCGTAGGGCGCGCGAGCTCGAAATCGCGGAACGGCAGGTGGGCATCGAGCGTCTCCCGATGCTTGCGCCAAGCCTCCTCGTCGGGCTCCAAGTAGGGCACTTCCCAGCGCGTCTTACCAAGTTCAGAGACCGACGCGGGTGCGTCGACCATGCCTTCGGCGAATTCCTGGCGAATGAAACGATGCCGCGCATCGGATTCCCAGTACACGTCGAAAGAGAACTGTACGAGAGTCCGGAAACGCTCCTCGCTCTCCTGCAGAGCCACTTCCGATCGTTTGCGCTCCGTCAGGTCAACGACAAAGGAGACACCCTGGTCTCGTTGTTCGTCGAACGCAGCCATGCCGATCAACACCGACACGCGGCTTCCGTCCTTGCGGAAATACTCTTTCTCGAACGGCTGCACGCTACCCATCTTTTTTAGTTCCGGGATCCACCATCGCTCGTGGCGGTCGAGCCATTCAGGCGGCGTCAGGTCAGTCCAGCGCAGGCGGCCCGAGACGAGATCCTCACGGTCGTATCCCACGATGCTGAGAAACGCATCGTTGGCCTCCAGAATCGAACCTTCAAGCTCCCAGATGATGATTCCGATGATGTTGGCATCGACAAGGCGTCGGATTTTCGCTTCCCGTTCTCCGAGATCGCGGTACAAAGCCGCATTTTCCAGCGCGATTGCTGCCTGTGAGGCGAGCAGCTTCAGCACCGCAATTCGCGCCGGTGCAACAACGTAGGGCGTCAGTGTATTCTCGAGGTAAAGCACGCCGATAACTTTCGCACGGTTGATCAGGGGCATGCAGAGAATGGAACGAGCGTTGCGCTGATTAACGTAGGGGTCCGTGGCAAAGGGAGGCTGGACCGTGGCATCCTCGAGAACCGCGCACTCTCTGGTTCGCAGTACGTAATGGAGAACGGATTCGGGAAGGAGATCCGCGGTCACCGCTGTATTGCGCATTTCAACAGTAACTTTATCGCCGGTTGTGGTGGCTTCCGCTTCGATGCGCGGCTCGGTGTCGTGCGACAGGATCAGCAGACCGCGTTCAGCCCCTGCTTGTTCGATGGCAGTGCGCATGAGCGTCTCGATAAGCGTCTCCAGAACCATCTCACCTGACACCGCTTCCGACACCTTGATGACAGTGGCGAGGTCGAGATGCTCGACCGGCGCTCCAATCGTGCTCATCGGGCCTGGCTCTGATCTCGCCTCCCTGAGGTGCGGATGCATATCCTCAAGTTGCCGCACTTTGCCGTCTGCCCCCCAACGAACATAGCAGTCGCGCGCTCTCCGCAAATAGATGCCAGAAAATTCTTCGAAACCACGCTCGCCGTAAAACCGCGCGGCCAATTCATAAGCGAGCGCCTCGTGGTGGACGAAGCCGTTGTCGCGAGCGGAGCGGATGGCTTGTTCATAGAGACGCTCCGCGTCCAGTTCTCTGCCTTGGAGACGGGCGATCTCGGCGCCGGTTAGAATAGCGCGGTCCGCGAAATTCTCCGGGCAATTCTGTGCCCACAAATCGAGCTGTGTGTGGTGCCCAGTCAGGGCCTCAAGGTGCCCTTGACGTTGTTCGGGGTGTGCCGAATTCCAGCATGCAGCGTGCGATAGCGCTGCATAGAACTCGTATTCCACCGTCTCGAGTAGCTGCGGTGGTGACCACGGCAGTCTCCGTGCCTTCGATGCGGCGTCGACGGCCAGCGAATAGTCGCCGGCAAAGAAGCACGCTTGCAGCTTGCGGATCCAATACCAGCTCTCGGGCAGCGCGAATGCCGGATCGGCGGCCAAACGCCGTTCGAACCGAAGCTCGTCGGACGGGTCGTCGTGCAGAGCGCCGAAACGCCGCGTCAGGCCGCGCAGCATACGGATTAGCGCAACCTGCGGCATTATGATGTCGGCCACCAACGCAAACTTCGCCTTCTTGCTCAACTGCAACCCGTGCTCGGCTTCGCGCTGCGCTTCTGCAAGCGCATCGCCCGCCGCAAGGAAATTCGTATTCAAGCTGGCGCAACTGAAGGCCGCGAACGTGACATCGCCACTGCTGCTCGCGGCCTCAAATGCCCGCTGAAAGGCGTCTCGGGCATGCTGGAGGTGCTTGGTCCATGAAAGGACAAGGTTGCCATAGTTCAGGTAGGTCCTGGCGTGCACGCGCGAAAATCCGCACCGCTCGACCAGCTCAGTGCCGATACGGCTGAATCGAAGGCCCGCCTGATAGTCGCCGAAGCGCGCGCCGGCAATGGCGCCGAACATGACGTAAGGAACGCATGAAGCATCGTTGTTCCCCCACTCGAGGCTGATCTCCACCGCTTTTAGGGCCACCAGTGAGCGAAGGTTCGCATCAGTGAAAAACGCCGGCGGCATGAGCGCCGTCAAAAGATCTATGGTCGCTAGTGCGAGTGCATCACTCATTAGCGGCAGATCCAATAGCTCCTCGACCGACCGATTCCCGAGCCGAGATCGGACGTGCTCGTATTCGCGTCGGACGTGATCATCGCTTGGGTGGACTACCCATCGAATCCCGAGTTGTTCCAGATAGCTGAGACCGGCGCTAACCGCGCGGTCCGGCTCACTGAGCGCCGTATACAGATCCACCCGACGGCGCGCGACGACAGCAAGGTCGGCAGCGGTCGCGGTTCGCGTCGTCAGCTCCTGTAAGCGCTGTTCTGCCTCCAGGACCGAGCCAGTCACGAACTCGCATTCGGCGCGATGCAACTCGAACGCAAAGGCAAGCTGCTGGCGTTGTTCCCAGCAGTCGTCTGGTAACAATGCGGCACCGGCAGCGGCATAGTTGAGCGATGCCGCGTAGGCCGCCGCCTCCCACGCGCGCAGGCTGGCTGTCAGATTAAGCTCTGCGAGTTGCTCGCGTTCGTCTCGCGAGGTGATCAAGGACTCGCCACGGTTGAGCTGGTTGACGATCTCGAAAATAGCCTTCTCCCACTTCTCCCGGGGGGTCTGCGCCAGTAGCTCCCGACCGATTCGCAAATGCAGCGCCGCGCGTTGATCATCAGCAATCAGCGAGTAGGCGGCTTCGTGCACTCGATCGTGGACAAACCGATACACTCCTGGCTGGTGCTCGACCAATTCCTGGCGAATGGCCTCCCACAGATCCGCGTGTACCCGCTGCTCGGAGCGACCGAGGACGATCGAAATTGTCCTCGTGTCGGCGACGTTGCCGAGACAGGCCAGCCGCTGCAGCGTGATCTGCGTCTCGGCAGGCAGGCGGGTCAGCTTTGCGATCATCAGATCCACGACATTGTCGGTGTGGCCCTTGACGCGAATGCGAGCGAGATCCCAGCACCAGAACCGTGCGTCATGATCGAAGCGGACCAATCCCTCTTCGGCAAGCGCCTGAAGGAATTGAATCACAAAGAATGGGTTGCCGGCCGTCTTATCGTGAATCAACTTCGCGAGTGGCGCGGCACGCTTCGAATCGCAGCGAAGAGCATCGGAAATCAAACGCGAAATGTGTGAGCTGGCAAGCGGCGCTAAAATGATCTGCTGCACGTTAGCGCCAGCACTCTTTATGGCCTCAAGCCTGTACCACAATGGATGAGCGAAAGTGACCTCGTTGTCGCGAAAGGCGCCGATGAGCATCAGGTATTGCAGATCGGAGCGGGTTAAAAGGTCCTCAACCAGATCGAGCGTGGCGGCATCGACCCACTGGAGATCGTCGAGGAACAACGCCAATGGATGCTCGGACTGTGCGAACACCCCTATGAAGCGCCGGAGCACGAGACGGAAGCGGTTCTGTGCTTGCTGCGGGGGGAGCTCAGGGACGGGTGGCTGCTCTCCCACGATCAGCCGCAATTCAGGGATCAGGTCGGTAACGAGTCGTCCATTGGCGCCCAGCGCACCATGAAGCGCTTGGCGCCAGTGCGTCAGCTCGGCTTCGTTCTTGCTCAGAAGGAACCGCACGAGGCTCTGAAAAGCCTCCACTACCGTTGAATAGGGAATATCGCGTTTGTATTGGTCGAACTTGCCTGATGCGAACAGCCCGTGGGACGGAACAAGGCGACGATGGAGCTCATTGACTACCGAGGATTTACCAACGCCGGAATAGCCGGTAACCAGCATCAATTCCGGCGCGCCGCTCTTGATCATCCGGTCAAAGGCGGCCAGCATGGCTTCAATCTCGCGGTCCCGTCCGTAGAGCTTCTCAGGGATCCGCAGTCGGTCGGGCGTGTCGTATTGTGCGAGCGCAAACTCTTCGATGCGGCCTCCGGTTTCCCATTCGATCAGGCAGCGGCGTAGATCATGTTCGAGGCCTGAAGCGCTCTGGTAGCGTTGCTCGGCGGATTTGGCGAGCAGCTTGAGGACTATGGTCGAGATTGCAGCCGGTACAGTGCTTACCCGCTCGCCGGGCGCCACTGGCTTTCGCGCAATGTGGCAATGCACCCACTCCATGGAATGTGCCGCTGAGAACGGCAACGAGCCGGTCAGCATCTGATAGAGCGTAACGCCAAGTGAATAGAGGTCACTGCGGAAATCGATCGAGCGGTTCATCCATCCGGTCTGTTCGGGCGCCATGTAGGGCAGCGTGCCCACGATGAATTCCGGCGGCCCAGGGGCGCGTCGCTCGCGGGCGAGGCGCGAGGCGATACCGAACCCGGTGAACCGGACCCGTTCGTCCTCGCAGTTCACCATAATATGCGCCGGCTTCACGTCCTTGTGGACGAGGCCGCGTTGGTGCACCTTGTTCAGGGCTGCGGCGATGCCGATCGCGAGCTGCAAAAAGCGTCCGATGTCCATGGGCGCACCAAGCAACTGTTCGAGCGGCTGGCCACCAGGATCCTCAAGCAGCAGCACTGGACGGTCACCATCGCACTCCAGCCCGAGCGGCCGCATTGCCCAGGTCTCATCTAATTGGTCTTTCAGCGCAAACTCGTGATCAAGACGATCGAGGAGGCCGGACGAAGCGTGTTTCGCCTTGGGAAGTACCGCCAATACAGTTCTGCATGCGCCATCGGAAGCCGGACGCAATGGCCGACAAAAGATGCGGTCATCGTCCTCCCATAGCACTTGGAACCTGCTGTCCATGCGCATCAACCCAAAACACTGGGTTCAACCCCGAAGCCTCCGCGTGACCAATGTCAGGTGAGGAGGTACTGTGTTGCGCTCTGTGGCCACATCGACACTGCCATAAAAGCGGGGTTCTGCCCAGCGTAAGCTGCGGCGCCAGGCAGATGACGGCGAGAAAGCCGAAGCGGCGCTAGCCGGACATCAACCGTGATCGCGCGCGAGCCGGCGGGCGAATTCAGCGGTGTATCGAACTCGAAATATGCTGCCCGATGCGTCGCCACAACTTCTGCTGGCCGTCCGGACCGGCTCGAATGCGAACGGCTTCTGCGGCTCAGGTGTGGTCTGGGCACCGGATTGCTGTGCGGTGCGGCCCACGAGCTGATTGGCTCATAAAGCGGACGCGCACCGCCTTTGATTTCGGTCGCCGGCCTTCATCCTACTCAGTCGTAACAATCCGTGGTTAATGTCACCATCATTCAGAATTCAGAGCTATCGGATGTAGGCGCGCCAGCCGCTGACAGCGCCCTTTACATCTCGCGGGGTCGATTGGCTTCGGCGCTGGCGTTTCGGTTCTCATGTTGTGCGCGGATCGGCCGATCCGTCGACCGTGCAGGCCACAGCCTCAAATAGCAGATTGAGATAGTTGCAGGTCCTGATTTGCACTTATGCGGCTGTGTCGTTGGTTCGTTGGTTCGAACGTTTGTGAGATAGTACGACGTCCGAGGACACTTCCTGAAAGTAGCTCAAACTTGCCATGATGGACCGGAGCGAGAGAGGATGATCGTACCGGTGGTCATCCGCGCAGAGGGTTGAATTGCTGGTCGGCATCGTGAGGTCCTCCCCAGGCGGCGCGGGAGAGGTTAGAGCCCGTTAACAGCGGCGCCGGCCGGCGTGTCGCCCCCTTGGGTTCCTGAGATGATCAGAGCGGCCTGTCCCGTTGCGCAATGCAGCTTACATGGGGACGTCAATTGTCGCACATCTGTGTCGACGAGCCTGGATTTGTACGGGGTTCGCCAGCATAGGCGGGCCGGTGCTCACGAAGCTGGGGCATGAAAGCAACAATCCACAACACGTTGCACCAGCGCACCACTGTTAATTTGCGCGATCGGGACGATTCAGGCCTGCTCTCTGCAACGAACCTAGTAGCTGCGGGGGATGACAATGACTGTCACGCGTGCGATTGGCGCTGCTGCCTTGTTTCTGATGACGCTTAGCTCTGAAGCCTATGCTGCGCGCCAGCACAGACCGGGAGAGCGGATTTCTTGCTCAGAGGTCAAATACTACGTTGCTAAGTATTCGGCGGCCCTGGCTGAGATGTATGCCCGTAACCACGGGGCCACCGGCGCCCAGATCGAGCGGGCGCGGCGTTGCTTGGCCTCGAATGAGGCTGCCGAAACAGGGCAACGCAGGTCCTATAGCGAATGAGCATGACGCAGCCTTCGTAATAAAGCGCGCTGGCCGGGGATATCCTGCAAGGTCGGGGCTGTACGCCTACCCGCGGTCGCAGCTGACGATCGAAGTTAGCTGATTGCCTTGCACGCGCAGATAGGCCTTCCGACTAGTGGCCAGGCGAGCGCGCGATTGCACACTCGCACGCGAGGCCGCTCCGCAGTCATGTCCTCCTCCGCTCATCGCATGCTGATTCCCAATCATCGGTGTCGGGCCATATCCTCTTATCGCTCCAATTTGGTGCCAAAGGCTGTCGCAGCAATTGCACGCTCGACCTCGGAAGCCAACACGCTCAGATGATCGGCAAGCCTCGCGAACAACTCTCGCTTTTGCAGGTCGGTGGCCAGATCGCTGATCGATTTGCAGTCGGCTGCGTCTTTGAGGAGGTTCTCCAGCTGCTCTTGCATGTCTCTCATCGTCTGTGTGCCCCAAAGGCACCCTCGGCTTCATTCAGTTGAACCGATTGAGGCGTACTTGAGCTCCCGCCGATCCATTTCCGAACGGAGCGATTCAGCATAGGTGCGCAGATTGTCGCCAACAACGCGGGAGCGTCCGCCATTTGCGCGATCAGCCAACACCTGTCGCCGCACGCTTTCCCAAAGAGACAATAAGGTCTGATCTTTCGTTTGAAAAGGTCATCCACAGGCCTCCAGTACATGGCGCGCCGATAGTACGCGTACCTCATGAGCGGGATTGTTCGGTTGCGGACATTGCCGTGGAGAAGCTAGGCGCCCGTTGCACATTGGCCACATCGTCCATGTCCGGGATAACGGGCTATCACGCCGAAAGGCGCGATGGTTTGCGGCATCCCCCCGTTTCAGTTACTACGTCGGCAGAACCAAAGCGCGAGACCGGGCTGCATTCATAGAGAAGATCCCCTCGATTTCGAGACGCATGGTATCGTGGCATTCGCACGCCACCGCTGCGAGCCGCAATGGATCAATCTCGATTTCTCCTCGCCGTTCAGATCTGATCGCTCCGGAAGCGCGCAGGTTGCGCATCAGGAGCGTCACTGTCGTTCGTCGCACACCCAGTATTTGCGAAAGCGCCTCTTGGGTGAGTGCGAGGACGTCGTGGTCGGCACGGTCGCGAAGATGGAGCAGCCAGCGTGCCATGCGGGCTTGGGCCGGATGCAGCGCATTGCAGGCGCCGCCGATTTGTAGCTGTATCAGCATCGCTTTGAAATGAATCTGGACTGCGTGGCGGATCGCGGGGCTTCGGCTAAAAGCGGCGTGGAATCGCGATGAGGGGATCCGCGAGGCGATGCCCGCGGCACGAACGACGGCGGTAACGGCCGAAGGGGACGGCCCTAGCACGGAAAGAGTGCCTACTGCTCCCTCGCGCCCTATTGCGGCGCTGGCGACCGTCTGTCCGTTGGCCATGTCGATCATCACAGAAATGGCGCCACTATGAGGAAAGAGGACGTGCTCGGTCTGGTCACCCGCCTGCGAGACGACCGCATCCCGATCGAGCGCTACCATCTCTAGCTCGGGCGCCAGCAGTTCGAGGTCCGCCGCCGGCAGTGTTGCCAGAAGTCGGTTGCCAATTTCGGCGGGAAGCGTCACTGCGGCCTACCTCGAACGATCCGCCGCATCGCATTTCGAGCGTCATAGGGCGGCCAACTCGAACTTTGTTTGAATCCGCCTACGCCTCGCGCCCCGAAGTCCAATTCAGCTGCGGAAGCTCTCAATCTCAAAAACTCCAACCACACGCGCCTCGGAGGCGAATTGTTGTCTCTCAGGATGATTTAGGAGTTAGGTCCCAGCGCCCCGCTGCACAATTGCGAAATGCGCATGGGTAACACCATAGGGAGTTCCGCTTTCCGGGACGCGGCAAGCGCTGCGGCGATCTCGGAAGTGTGGGGCTCGGCTTGACCTAGAAGCTCAACAGCTACGTGATGAAGCCGGGTCATTTCCGCCAGGACAAACGAGACAGTCTGCTTAGGAAGGCCCGGCAGAACGAATTCACGTCTCAGATAACCGAGTGGCTGACCTTGCCAAGATGGCAGCCACCGAAATAGGGCGCCTCCGTTGGCGCATGAGTGGCGGCTCAAACGAGCATCCACATCGTAAACGCGGCGCAGAGGCAGATCGTGCCCACGACAGTCATCCGGCAAAGAAGCGCTCGGTCCGGTCCATGTCGATCATCTTCGAGATCGATCCACGCCCATAAACGTTTAAAGCTGCACGCTGGCTCCTGCTTGCGCGCGTCGCAATCTGTCAGAGCTTACGTCCCATTAGACGGTGTGAGCGCAGTCGTGCGACGAACGAAGACGACGCCGATCCACGAGTTGGAGCGTTACATGCGGTGCAAGGATTGTTCGGACGTGCGGGGCTATTGCAGCGGGCAAAACGGACGATCTGTTCTGTCTGCCGCAGAAAGATACCGTTGATGCAGAACCAAAACCAGAATGTTCGGGTCGGGATTCGAGTCGTATCGCCACCAACATGGCAACGACTTTGTACGCTAAAGTACGATCTTCTGCGATGTTGTACTCTGACGGCAGCGGTTCGAGCGCTCGTACGGATTGTCTCAGCCGCGAAAGCGCGGCGAACTTTCTGAAAGTCAGGTCGATGCCACAAGCGGGCGATGCGGGACAGCGGGCCTGAAGAACGGGCGGCCGAGTTCGACCGGCTCGGACGCATGGGAACGCTTCCTCCTTCTACCGAGGCAGGTCCGGTCCCTTCAGCTTTCGCGTGGGCTGCGATCGAGGTTCACCGAGAAATAGTCGACCACTTCCGTAGCCTCGGCGCCTTGCCTGAAACCCCGCTGTTCTTCGAAATCGACGGAAGGACCACATGGATGAACTGCTGGCGGCGTACAATGACATCACCGCTTCCGGATTGGGCCCCTCCCAACCGCAATGCGATGCGGCGAAGGCGGAGCAGCGTTCGCTGGCGGAGCCATGCGCAAAGTTCCGTTGTCACGCCGATCTAGCCGGCTTGACCTCTTCCGCATCAGCCACGCGTTCGCTGAGAGGGCGGCTTAAACTCCACGACCTCGTGCTGGTCGCACGGATTAGCTCGCTCATTTTTCTTGACGATTAGCTCAAGCTCGAGAGCCTCGAAGGCGAGTTCATCCGCCAAGCGCTTAAACAGCTCGCGCTTTTCTATGTCCGTCGCTTGCTGGCTCATCAGCATAAACTCTCTGGCGTCAGCGCGGACCTTTTCCAAACGTCGTCGGAGGTCCTTCATGTGTGCCGGCTTAGCTTAAACTTATCCTTGGCCCGAACAAATCAGTTTGCTGGTTCGGATCCACCCGGAGTCAACTGCCGAAACTCGATACTGGTTCTATGCGGACCGCCAAATTCGCCGCTCATCGTTCTGCGATATTTGGCCCCGCTGCATGACCCAGCCGCTGTTCAGGGATTGCGGGCTGAGGACGGCCGTCTTGGCTGATGAGCCATCCCTGTCCGGCTCTCGCCGGATGATGCATAGAACTAGCATACCTGAAGGGGCATGAATGTTCGAAAGCGCACAGACGCGAGTGTTGCGCCGGACTAGGCTGCGAGCGATCCTGGACGCTCGCAAAGCGCTCGGGGCCCAACGGCCTCGGGGAGATGCGAAAATGTGCCGGCTGCGCTGAAGCGGCTCCGTCCGCGAACGCAGTGTTGCCGGTTGCGTGCCGGGTATGAGGCAGGAGTAAGCTCGGCAGATTTAGATCAACGATGGTCGTTCTCGTGCGTACTTTTCTTCTCATTGTGGGAATATGGCTACTGGTGAACGTTCTGTTCGTTGTAGTTGTCCTGCCCTCGCGCAGACCGGCACCTGCTCGGCGAGCAGGAATTCCATCTCCGGTGACGATTAACACGACGGCCGGTCGCTCGGACGATCACGACCCACCACTCCTGCTGCGCGGGATGACGCCGGTTGCAATCAGGGTTCTTTTCGTCGTCCTCATCCTTCCAGTCCTTCGAGCGTGGAATGCGGTTAGGCGGCACTTCAGAGGGCACCACGACTAGATGCGGGCCATCGCGCGCTTGAGAGTCTCGTCGATGTCCTCACTGCGCCGCGGGCCCCCCGAGCGATTCAGCGAGACCATCAGCCCAGCGCTCTCGCTATGGCCATGCCTCGAAGCATGGTTATGACCCGCGCTTCAACGATGATGTGAGAAGCTCAGAGCCCAGGGGGAACAGCCGGCGCCAGCATTTCCATCCCAAAATGCCGCAACGCGCGCTCAATTGGTCTGCCGCTTTTCGGCTGAAGCCCGATCGATTAGGAAATCGTCCAATTTTCGGCCGCCTCGAAGCTGCGGCCGCAGCCATCGAGGCAGCCTGCCGCGACCCGACCATGTCTCCGCCGGGTTCTTCGGATTGCGATATTTGGGACGAACGGGCGGGTATGGACGGCGCTCGCGATTGAACCGCGTGGCCTCGTTGGCCAGTCCAATCCTGTGGAGCCGTTCCTCCAAATGTGCTTTTTGCACCAACATTTTCTGAGTGAGTTTGGCGGCGACCTCTTGGTGAAATATCCAGAGCTCGTCAACGGAGAGCGAATTGAAATGCGCGGTGTTCATGGCTCCATCCCTAATCTTGGGCAGAAGGCCCAGGCAGACAAGTCGGGAATCCGGGAGCAGACAAGCCCTCAGTGAAATATTGATCATGCAATCCACATTTAATACGAGAGGTAGCAGGGAGAAAGGCGCGACAGTGGTAATATCGTGGCGGAGTATTTAATTCTCTGCGAAGGGGTAGCCACGTCTCGTGACCTCCACAAACTCACCCTCGGCCAGTTGCGCTTTCGTGCTCGGGGACGAGCGCAAAGATGGCGATCGACCGGACGGCGGCGCGGACGGCTCGATGAATCGCACTGCCTCGTGACCGGCATATTAATCAGGTAGCCAAGAGTACAATTAATTAATTCATCGCGCCGCCCGATTTAAGCCGCATGGGAGCCGTTGTCGCCGCTAAGGTTCGAGCGGGGGTGGGGCGCACCCGGGAGTTTTCGATGTCCGGTCATTTGCGATTATACTTCGCCAGTTTGGTGCTTGTCGGAGGTTTATCGGCGGCGCCTGCGTCTGCCAACCCTCTTGCCGACTTCTTCAATACTGCTACGCCCCAACCCACGGTAACCTCTCCGCCGCAAGCCGAATGCGTGCCGCGTCCCGGTACCTCGACCACTGGTGGACAGCATTGGGTCTACCGAATGGACGGTCGCCGCAAATGCTGGTTCCTGGCCGAGGGCATCGCGACGGTGAAGAAGCCCATTCGGGCTCGCATGGCCAAAGACCGCAGCGCCAGTTTGGACGAGAACGGGACGAGGTGGAGCGCGGTCGTTGATGCGCGCGCGGAGGTGCTGCGCTCCGCACCGCCCGAGCAATCTCAGCCGCCTGTACCCGAAATGAAGGTAGCTGATGCCGCTTCCAATCTCGGCACGGGGTCGGCGGCCCCCATTGTCGATCTTCCCAACCAGATCACCTCCGAACACTCCGTGCCGGGCCAAGTCGACGTTGGGCAGCTTCTCGCCGACGCACCTCAAGATATGCCGCTGGGCGCGCGCACTGCAGAGGCGCACGGCGAAGCGCGCAGCTGGACGGCCTGGTTCGGTGTACTGCTGATGACGCTTGGTGGCCTCTCGCTCTTGAGCTCGAGCCGCACGCTTCGGCATGCGTGGAGATTACGTTAGCTTAGATGCGAGGTACATCCGCCGCGCAATCAATGGATTCCACGAGCCGGTATAGCCG
The DNA here is from genome assembly GCF_023100665.1 of Bradyrhizobium sp. CW1. NCBI lineage: Bacteria > Pseudomonadati > Pseudomonadota > Alphaproteobacteria > Hyphomicrobiales > Nitrobacteraceae > Bradyrhizobium > Bradyrhizobium sp. CW1. The sequence goes on along the minus strand of NZ_CP064684.1, from coordinate 5,007,569 downwards.
AACTGCCACACGTACAAAGATTCCGTGCGCCACGCCTAGTTTGGCACCGGCTTAGACGGACATTCGAGTACGATGACGGTCGCCTTTGGGATCGGACTGCATTATGCGGTACAAGGTGTTCGTGGTGGACGGCAGCCGGCAACTGATCTGCGCTGCAAAGCTCGACTGCATTGACGAGCAGGCGGCGAGACGCCGAGCCGAGCAAATGCATGACGAGCACGACGTTGAGCTTTGGCAAGGCGATCGACTCGTTGCTGTGTTCCGAAGTGCAACGTCGAATGAAGGTCGGAGCTAACGCGCGATCCTGAATAGACGGCCGGTCTCGCCGCCGAGTTAGTTCGAGCATTGTGAGGCACCGCGGCCTGGCTGGTTGCCGACATGTCGCAGCGACGTCGTCACCGGGGCTCGCTACTGCGGTCCCGGCCGTCTCTAAACGGCTCTTGCTCTGCCGCTCGCTTTGGTACGCTTTCTTCTTGTTCTTGCTTCTACATGTCGGAGCTTACTTCGAAGCTTTTCCACCTCTCTAAGCTCCTCCAGAAGCGCCTGGTGCCGTTCATTCAGAACAGCACTAGAAAAAATCTGACGCGTACTCGACATCACATGCCTCAGAAATGATTTGAAGTAAGAAGTCGACGAAAAGCGAAAGCTAAAGAATACTCCACCGAAGCTCAATGAACTGAAGCCGCAGCCGCCAGATGCTCCCAGTACTCTGCCTCTGCAAGCAGTTTCCAGCTTCTCTCAGGTTGGAGTGCGGCAGTCTGTCGGCAAAGCAGCGCCATTGCACGCAGGCGGCGGGCAGCTTCCATTTCGACCTCCCATGTTTTCCCCCAACATATTTTTCGTTTTTGCGATGGAGTCATCATGATTATATGACATAATCAAATTTCTCATTTAATGGCGGTCAATTTGGTTCCATTTGTAAGCCGACCGGGAACTGGTTTCGGTTTAAGCTTCACATGGATTTCGAATGCTTGCTCGCGGGGCGCTGTTGCGCGCTCAAGTGAACGAGAAACGTGCGCGGGGCAGCAACACGAGAGGCGAAGCTTCGTGCGCGAGCATCGGAACGTCAGAAATCCTAGCCGAGGACTCTTCTCGCCGGCCTCCAGGGCACGTGCGACGGCTACCGAGACAGTTATCCTTCTTTGGCTTTCAAGGTGATGGCAACCAAGACAGCATCAAGAGGGCCAGAAGCAATAGATGTCGCGTGCCTGCTGGGCTTCGCGCCGACAGTTCTCATCATGGCGTATGTGGGCGGCCTAAGCGAAGGAGCCAACGGGTTGCGCAAGACTTTGCAGCAAACACGGTTGGGAGGATCAAGAAAGAGTATCAGGAGCGGGATTGGGTCGTGCTTCGGAACCTCTCCAGTGGGCTGCTCCTGCGTGATCTCGTGGAGAAAGAGAAATTGCAGTTCGTGCGCCATACGTGTCGTTCTCCGAAGTGAGTTCATAGGCATGGAGCCGGGGATTCATCGAGCGGTCAGTCCCTAAAACAAACGAGCCTGGATGCAGAAACCGCGCCATTAAGTCCCGAGGCCGTTTTGCTTGACAAGAAGCGAGGAAGCAATTTCTCGTCCTCGTGCTGAAAGTGCAATTGAACCTGGTCCAGGTCGCGGCCCGCTTTAGTAGGATTGGGCGGGGTCAGGCATCGGCAGATTCGGTGCCTTCGGGAGTATCTTCGACGGGTCGAACTGCGCGAGGATCTGCTTGCCCATAGCCACCGGATCTTTGAAAAAATCCAACGGAGACGGGAAATTGAAGCTGCCTGGCAGAGAGTGCAGGGCGTTGAAATCGGAAACGTCATCGACGCCAAGCACTACCTCCTCACCCTCGACGACGAAGTGCTTCTGGCGGTTCTTCAGAGCGGCCGCGGCAATGCATGGGTAACGCTCGATCCAATCCGTGCCATGCGCGATAGCGGCCGGCACGCGTTTGTCCGGGGATACGTCCTGCTCTCTTGCGAGGCAGCAAAGGATGGGGAACGACGGATGCGCTCGCTCTAAGGCAAGCTGGGCGATTTTAAAGCACAGGGCCATTTTTAAATAAATAAATAATATAATGCCAATTTAAATGTTGACCGATATTTAAAATAGAATTAATTTGAGAGTGCCTGGCGCCGGACGAACGCGTCTGGCCACCGAGAAACGGCTCCCGCATCCCGCCCCTGCTTACGCCATGAGATGTGAGGGGCCGTTTCTTGGCCGATGGTGAGGCGGATCATCCTCCGCATGGCTACGTTTTTATCGTCCCCACCATGACAGCAGCGGTGTTACTGGTTGAAATCGCAATTATTATTGTTCTCGTCACGATTTGACTGACGCGAGAAACTAACAGCCGATGAGAAGCGGCGCGCGATCACGCATGATCGTCTCAGTCAGCTCGCCGCATCGTGCGGTCGATTTATCTTGTCAAAGTGGAAAAATGACCCGCCGGTCACACCGGTCGTTTTAGTCGTTGCTCTCACGAGCTTAGACCGCATGCCGGCCAGTATCATGTAAGTAAGGCGCCGCCAGATCAGGTTCATAACGGCTATGAGTGCATTTAGCCGCTCGAGGCGGACTTCAGCGCGGGCGCAAAGCGTTCGGAGAATGTTGCGGCCTTGGCTCCCGGGCTGCAGAAAGAGCGGCCGAGATAATCGTTGAACACCCCACGAATGCGATCGCGAGTAAGGCCGCACCGAAAAATAGTTTCCTCATCTTACTCTACTCGAGAGGACGTCAATGCCGTTCAGTCTTGGAGGGCGTTGTTTCGCGTCATTGCGTGTGAGGCTCGAAACGGTTTCCTGCACGCGGTCGTGACTCAAGCTGGGGTTATGGCGGTAGGACCTGCGTTGTGCGCCGCGCAACAGCATATGCTCCGAAAAGACCGATGGCGGAGAGACGGCCCCGGCCTCAGGGTTGGCTTTTGAGGTACGCCGGAGCCGCTCCGCCAGCTTGGGCAAGCCAGCGAGACAGCAACGGCGCAGTGGAGGACACGGGTTCCTCGCCGCGCAGGTCAGGCGAGGTTTAATTGGCACAATGTAATCCGCCGCGCTTTATCTTCGTTTCTACCCTGCGGCAAGCCACAATGCCTCTGACACTGCGGATGATAGGCCTGGATGATTACACGGTTCACGAGGACCGGCAGCTAGTCGGGCGCATCCGCTATGCCAACGAATGCTCCCCGGGGTTCTGGTTGTGGACGTGCATCGTGACGCTTCCCGGTCCGCCGTTCGGGAAAGCTGGCTCACTCGATGAAGCGAAGGGGCGGTTCATGATCGCATGGGAGAATTTCAAGGCGAAGCATACGGCGGAAGAGTTGGGGAAGGCCTTCGCTGAGATGAATCGCGCCAACCGACCAGACCATTATCTGCGCTCAGTGCGTTAGCGCGTCGCATTTGATTGCGACAAAAATTCGCCGGTTCACACTGCGGGCCATTTCCAAGCCGACGAGTTCGTCCCGGCTGTGTAGGCGCCAGCAGTGAGATTGCTCCGGCTTCAGGCCGACTTTTGGGTGGCCGCGGCCGCTCAGTTAGCTCGCGAGGAGCCGGCAAGATTCTCAAGCTCCCTATCGAGGTGTTCGTTCCCTGCTGGTCCACCGTGGGAAATTGACGGGAGGGCGCCGGTTCACGTTGGCTGCCTTCCTCATGTGGGCAACATGACGCCTGTCCCAGTACAGGCGGTCATTCATCCAACTCGCATTTTGAACTAAATCCTAAGTTGGTGGCTTTTCGTTTTTATCAGCTTCTGTCATGTGGCGACGGTCATTTAGGAGAGACGTGCGTGGCGACAGGTATTGTGAAGTGGCTCAACCAAAGGCTATGGCTTCATTCAGCCCGACGACGGCGGGAAGGACGTCTTTGTCCACATTTCAGCGGTGGAGAAGGCTGGCTTCAGTGGTTTGGCAGAAGGTGCAAAGGTGAGCTACGAGATCGTGAGCGATCGGGGCGAGCAGTCCGCAGGTAATCTGAGACGGTAGGCGTGGCTGGGACAGGGCCCGCCGGTTCGCACAGGCGGGCCGGGCGCTTTGACCACGTATCGAATTTAGTACTCGCTTTGGCGGCAATCTTCGGCGCTTTCACCGCTCCAGTTCCTTGATGGCGTCCTTTAGCAGCTCGAGAAGCCGGATTTCACATGCCCCCATGACGAACTGATCGGCGTCGTCAGGCACGACAATCTGCCCCTGCACGTGTCCATCATGGGATTGGATGATGAAGTCTCGGGCCTTGCAGGCTTCGTTGCGGACGTTCGTTATCGCCTCAAGCGGACCCCATTCAATTCTGACAGCCATTGCTAACCCTCGCTCTTAGCGGAACGCGCGCGAGCTACTGCGGGTCATGCGAGTTGAGGAGCGGTAAAGCCGGCACATCGATCGGCTCGCCTGGCGGTCGATCAACCCGGTTCGCTTTCTTTCCGCTGACGAGGACACCAATATAGCCGTCACCCCGCCCTGCGATCATCAGCCAGTGCGGGAATGCCAAGGACATGGTCGCTGGCCTCAAAATACCGCGCTCACGGGCGCCGTAGGACAAACCTATTCAATCATTTCGCGATTGAACAAGTCAAACATTTAATATATTTAATAGATGCATTGTCTATTTAATTGCGAGATATCAAGAGCGCGGGGTGCACTTATGCCCTCGATAGAGTCTATGCACTTCGGCAGCACAGCGCCTTCCGACCAGCACCCCTATGATCGCGAGCCGGGTGCGCCTCCTGCGTGGCGTCCTTCGGCAGGTGGACCAATCGACGCCGAGCCGGAGGCCGCGAATGACACCGCGGGCGAATGGCCTCCGCTCCCGTTTCCTGATGGCTGGTACGCCACCTGCTGAGTTGTGACGCGGCGTCTGCCTATATGGTGCTGGCAACCGGCAAAGCCGGCACTTGAAAGCGTCTGCGGGCCGGCGGGGTTGCCAGTTAGCACAGTGGGCGAGGAGTCACCCAATCAGGATGATATGTAAGATACTCGACAGGCAGTGTCGGAAGTGGCGATACTCTTGAGGCGGGGTGATGGGCCTAGTCGCGTCATTTTGCATGTCTGAAGATGTACTTCGCTTCTACCAGTTAGCTGACGTGTGCAGGGAACGGACGGCGCAAGCCCGTCAGTCCCGTCGACGCGGAGCCGTGGCTAAAGCTTGCTGAGGACTGGCTCGAATTCGCACGAGCCGACCAGCAACGGCGCGCTTACGAGCCGCGCTGCATCCGATGAACAGCGACCAGAAGATCTGGCCGCTCGAGCACCTCCACCAGCTTGTCCAAGATGATGCGCTCGTTATTCCGGCCTCGGTTCTAAGTATTTTTCCAAAATGCGCTGGGCGTCACTCACAGCCTGAAGAGCTAGCTGTTCATCCGTCATCTGTTAGCCTCCAGTGACCAATCAGAACGGAAGAACCTACGTGTAAGATAGTTCCAGATCCTTTATTGCCGGTTGATGATGCGGTGCTCACGATAGGTGGGGAGCCCCCGTCAATGGAAGCCATGCTACTGCTTCCGAGGCGAGGCCATTAGTCTTCAGGGGCATCCCATCCGCGTCCCAGTCTGGAATTTTGGGAGGCAATGGTGAAATCGGCTGCCCTGCCGGTGGACTGGCGCGAGGCTGCCAGGCCGAAGCATAGGGTCAGCGTCAACGCAGTCACCACTAGCAGCGCGGACATGAACTAGCTCACGCGCACCTCTCTCACGCCCGAGAGCGCGCATAGCCGAAGGCTTTGGCCGGAGCCATGCACCGCTGAAAAACACCGACAGAATGACGATCCAGGTTCAGCCCTTCCTTCCGCACCTGCAATTCAAGCCAGGCGATGCCGGACTCGGCCTGAGCCGCCTTCCGGGCGCGGTAGTGCTTCACAATGGTCTGCGCGCTTCGGTATGAATGCCCAGTGATGTCGCAGGTCATCAGCAAGTCGCAGCCAGCCCGATCGAGCAGCATGACGCAGGTATCACGTAAGTCCTGGTCGTGCTTTTGTCGAGTTCGCTGGCGCCATTGACGAACATCAGCGTGGGGCAAGGCTTCAGAACGCCATGCTGTCTCATCGCCATTGCTGTCGCGTGCGGCCTGCGCCAATCCGCCAATACACGCTTGCGCTGGTCGACGGCTCGAGCGCGCTGCGCCCTATTTCCCTCATCGAGAGGAAGAGGGGCAAACAGCCGATCGATATTTTCAATCAGTTCGGCGGCCAGTCGCTCTGCGCGGATAATTGACTGGCGCGTGTTGTCGCGCGAGAAAGCCGAAGATAAATGCGGAATGCGAAGCCCCTTGCTCAAGCCTCACCACGCGAGGATCGTGAAGTTCACTCCCTTCAGGGCAGTCGAGCTGCACAGCCTCTACGCTCGTTCGCTAACGCAGGATAAATCGGGTTCCAGTCACTCCTCGGGGGTCCGCTCCCCCGCGGCTCGCCGTCGCTGCGATTGAGTGCTCGGAGGCGACTGCAATGCAGGTACAGCCGAGGCGCGTCGCTCCGCCTCTTGGACTTTAAGCCGCAGATCTTCCAGCTCTGACAGTTGACAAACGAGGTCGTTCAACCGTTGGACAAGAAGGATCGAGCTATAACCCTGCATCAACGCCCTCCTGAGTCTGCAGCTATCCAGACAGCAAAAGGACCCCAGCCTCAGGGCGGTGAAGCTGGGGCTATCGAGCCGCCTTGGTGAAGGCAGCTGCCCCTTGGGGAGGCACGGGAAAACTTGGCAATCAGTAAGTCGTTCCAAGCCGAACAAAATGAGCCTTGCCTTGGGGCAATGGGGAAAGCTGGGGCCCGACTGCATCGCCCACTTGGGGAGAGGAATCGGGCAAACGCGGTAATTGGCGAGCCCGTACCAACCGCCGTGCCTCCGAAAAACGTTAGCGGCCCCTGTCGTCCTTGCCGTCGGAACAGCCATCGCCGCCGCCGTTACCCCACGGCTCGCTTTTTGCTCGCCTCCAAAAGCGCGTGTGCCGGCGAGTGGGTCGCTCGATAGGCAGTGTCGACCGATCGAAAGCGCAGCCGGACGGCTGTAAATTAGATTGAAATTCCATATTTAATATAGTTTAATAGAGAAATTAAATGACGATTTTCAGAGTTTTGGGATCATGCCTCATTCTCCGTCCATCGTGCCTCATCCATATCCACGTGACGTCTATCTTGTGCTCGAGGATTATGGAGGTGGGCTCGGCCGTGCCTGGAGCGAAACCTCCGAAGACGACACTGGTCGAGCGACGCTGATGCGCCAAATAATGGAAGGTCAATACAAGCACCCTGCTCGGATCGTGGTCTTCAACACGGTTGAGGGATGGTCGCGTGATGTAACCGTAGAGATCGCAGATGAACTGCGCCGCTGCTTTGTCGAGTTCGATGACATTGCGCCAGCCGCGTTGGAATTCATCGAGAGAATCGGAAGGAACTGACTGTGGTGCGCAGTCGTGCCTTGCTTTGGTTTGCGCTAATCTCACAAACTTATCCGAGATGAGGACGATGAGCGGCAGCACGAACAAACAAGCGACGACGTGGGTGTGAGATAACCGCCTGGTGCGGCATAAGACCAACCCTTCTTGTGTTTGGAGTTGCCATGTCGGTGGGTTATGGTCGCGCTGTTGAATGGGACGGAAAGATCCTGACAGGCTCGGTGGTCGTAAATGGCGTGACGACCAAAGTGACTGCGGACCGAGCGATCATCCATGCGTATGCCGCGGGATTCAGCGATGCGCTCAGTTGGGAGATTGATCGCTTTCGGATAGAAATCTTTGAGAAGCTGATGCCATTCCTCCTTCGTCAGAATAGTTGACGGTAAGCTATGACCTCGCCGCGTGTCGGGGATTTTTCGGCAACGATGCTGATGAACTTCCGCTGCCGTGCACCTTACCTGACTTCCGGCAAGCAGATATCGTCATAGGATTAAAAGAGGCGGAGCATCAATCGATGGTCGAACGCCGCTTTCCTGGCCATCGCGGACCGGGTCCAGAATTGGCACGTGGACGATCTCGATGCCGCAGAGCCCTGTGATGCCCTGCCGCACCTGGAGCTGGCGGTCGCGAACCTGATCGCTATGTTGCGAACGGACGACCTGCGGTCCTAAAGGCCCGTCGGCGAGCCCGAGGCAGGAACGGTAGGAGACGCGGGGCAGCCTCCGCTCGATGGCGAGTCGTCAAGGTCCACGTTCATAGTCGCCAGGATGTAGCCGAAGGGTGAGCGCAAGGCATTCAGTTCCTCGACCTCGATCTCCATCCGTATTCCCCATGCGGAATCGTTGCGGTGATCTCGACGTCATTGCCGGCCGACACGCGCCAGGCTGCCACCCCGAAGCACAAGGTCAGCGTCAGGGCGAGGGCAAGCAGAAGCATAGAGACGAAATGGCTCACGCGCGTGTACCCGCAAATCTGAAACCAGTTGAGAGCGTGCACAGAGGCGCGATTCGGAAAATGCAGACGATCTGACGCATCGGCCGTTTTCCCCATCCTTACACGGGGCCAAAAGCGCTCACGATCCCGATCGTGATCGGCACGAGCGCGACCATCACCCACAAAGCGGGCGAGCTGGAGGACAGGCCAACGACCAGTATCAAAACACCGATACCTACGAGGGCCGCTGAGATTGCGTAGGCGACTGCCTTTTCCATCTATCGATCCACGACAAGAAGGGATCGGTCGCCCAAGCAGGACTCGAGGCAAATCGAAACGTTCCTTTCTTGATTTAATTCGGCCATAAAATCCTATTTAATGCTGGTTTTGCAACTTATTTTCGCCAAATTAAAAGGCGCTTTCTGCGCGTTGGGGCAGGGCTATTAACCCGGAGTCCTGCATGTTCACTCGAGTAGTCGTAGCTTTATTGCTCGCTTTTGCGACATCCATTTCATCTGAGGCGCGCCCCTTGCGCGCCGCTTTGCCACCTGAATGCAACGTGATTATGCCATGCGACTTTTCATCTTCGCTGGTGCAGGCGCAGAGATACACGAGACCGGCACCGCGCCTGCAGCGAGGTGCCGTTGCTAGCCTACGGATGTCTGTGGCCAGCTCAGGGGCCTTAAGTAGTGAGATCGTTAGCGGTCGTCCGGCCGGTTGCCCTCGATCGTTCTGCGGATGTGGTGCGGCGATCCGAGTGTTTGGTCGGGTAGTACCGGAACTGAACCTCGCAGCCAATTGGCTGCGCTTTCCCCGCACCTCGCCAGCACCGGGAATGGTTGCCGCGCGACGTGGACACGTCTTCGTCCTTGAACAGCACATCGCTGGTGACATCTGGAAAGCGTACGATGCCAACTCAGGTGGGCACGCAACGCGAATTCACCCGCGCTCCCTGCGAGGGTACACCATCGTCAACCCTCATGCGGCCTAAAGCCATCGCGCAGCGTTCCCGTTAGAGTTTCTCGCCACGTTCCGGAGCATCCGGTTCGCGGCTTCCGCTCAAAAACAGGGCCGCAGCAGTTTTCGCTGCGGCCCTGAAGTTGCAACTTGATTCTGCGTCGGCTTGTTCTCGCAGTTTGTCCCGAACACCGAGGTTGATAGGTCCGCCATCATGGGAAGCTTCAATGCAGCCAGGGCGTTCCATGACGATCATTGGTGTTCACATCAGAACGATAGAATTCGACGATGCGGTGCTTCATTGAGACCCGGACACGATAACCAGCGGATATCCACGCTCTCGCTTGAGGACCTGCTCTCTTCAGTGTGCTCCACCACGCAGTGAAGGTGTAGGCCGATCTCGGCAGAGGCTTCCCCAAGATCGCTTCAATTTCTGAAAAGGTCAGGCGGAGACTTTGACCGTTCTCCGTTCGCAGCCTTTCATGCAATGGCTGGTAAATCGACCTCGGCATGCGAGCACCATATCGACAAAATGGGCCGGCTGCCCGGCATTGGAATAGCAGACTGGTGCATATAGAGCGCGGAGGCGAAAGGCGTTATCATTCAGGTCTGCAAGATCTCGCGGAGCCTGACGCAGCGACGTCTCTTCAGTGTTCCCTTAGCTCTAGGTCTCTCAGCAGCACGTGGAGAAAGTCGCTGGCGTGGTCATAGCGTTTACGACCATTCACGATCTCCCGGGTGCGCGGCTCCAGTGTGCTGGCGATGGCTTCAGCGCCGGGTAGATCAGCCTGGTGCGACCACTGCTGTAGCAGCCGATCAGGAATGCCTTGAGCGGATCCAGGCAGCTTCAACACACAATAATCGCCATCGTGCTTGTGATCAGCTTTCGCATAAAAAGCGAACAACCCTCGAAAGGCATTACGGGAAACGGCAGGTTTTGCCATTTAACATCCCCAACGTAAAATCGACTCGCTTTAAGCTTAGAAATCTGACGCGTTAACAAAATAAAATCCAGTGGAATTTAATCGCTTGCCCTCGAAAAAGAGGTCATCAGAACTGACGTAAATCGAAGCACCGTGCGTCACAGCTCGCGCCGCCCTGCATCTCCGATACCCTATGCGCTACGGGACAATCGACCTTAGCAGGCGGCCGAGTAGGATGGACGGGGCAGGGGCTGCCCCGGAAAATTGCTACCAGACCTCGCAAGTGACTGAGACGAACCGATGTTCGCTCAACCCGCTCCCGAAGTCGCTCTCGTGCGCATGATCAGACAGTCGGTCTGGCGCTGCCCGGTCAATAGCGCGCGATAGATCTGTCCCGATCGAGGCCAGTCAATTTGCGTCGGCTGCGGCGACCCACTCGATCGGGGTGTCGCGACCGCAGGCCGGCACCTAGCCGCTCAATAGGCATTGTCTGGTCGCCATTTCATGGCTTGACGTAGGTCCATCCCTGCTCCTGCAACTGCATCACCCTAACGACGCCCGACCTCACCACTTGGGCTTGGGCAACGATCGGAATGTCTTTATTTTCGGCCTTTTGCATTTTCTCTTGCGTGTTTCCACAGGCTTTGAATGATACTTCCGGTGTGCTCAGAGCCATTTCCTCAATTCGCGCTTTCACCGGCGACGTGTCATCGCGGAGCATATGGAGGCCGGGGCCGAAGGTAATCACCTCCACTTTCACTTCTTCACCAACCTCCTTGTAGTATTGCGCGACGTTGAGTGCATTGTTCAATGCAAGATTCATTGACGCGGAGTCGCTTGTGTTGACCTGAAGGATTAAGCGGTGCTCTTTCTTGGCAGCAGACGATGGCGCGATGCGCGCCAGCTCAAATTGTTTTGGCGTCGCGGCCCGCGCTGATGAATTCGCGTGCGTTCTTGCCGCGCCATGTGTTGAGGCTGCAGGCAAACTGGGCTGTGCCGAGAGCAGGCGAGTCTCCTGTGCCGCGGAACTAGACAGCCCGACCAGGAGCGAGATGATTGTCGCGATCATCGCTGTGATAATCTTCGGAAATTTTGGCATTATGTTGTTTCTCCAAGCAAGCTGAGGTTCATGATCAATTGTTGGGCTTCGCGATCGCGCGTGGCCATTTGCATGTTGCCGCAAATTTTGCACGTACGCTCTCGATACCATCGAGAGCGAACACTGCACCGGCGCTGGTCCCCGTTCGGCGTGACACATGCACGGAAAGTTTGGTGTGGCCGGGGATCGATTGCAACAGGCGAACGACATCGCCTTCAAGCGCGACACCGCGCACCGACGTAATTGTTGAGACCTGAAAAGGTGGATCATCATTGATGCGCAGGGATAGGGTGTAATCCTCGCGACGGCCCGACAGGCCGGCTCCATCAAGCAACACTTCGGTCAGGCCGCCGCGACAGCGTATCGACAGGCTCATTGCTGCGTCCCCTTGAGATGGTAGTGTCGCCTTGATGATCGATGAATAATCAACTGGCGAGGTGGTCTCGCTGACGATCCACGCCCCGGCTCCATTTGCGGGCCGATCAGAGACGCGAACCGGCGCCACAGGGTCTTCGGCGCCTCGAGCCCGAGCGAGGTCATTTGCGATCGCGAGCGTCACGACGAGAGCGATCAGGGTGAACGTCATTGTGCCGCCTGGCTCGAACGCGGCAGACGATCGAGCCAGGCCTGCGCCGCGGGAGAACGCGTCAGGCCAGGGACCGTCGCCGCCAAGTTGATCGACTTCCATTTGGGATCGAAACCGGGCTCCTGCAGCTTGTTGATCCGCGAGAACAGGCGGTCAACAAAGCGCGCCACACGATGAAAGCGATTGGATTTGATCGGCCAATTGAAAGCGACCAGCACGGTTGGAACGGCAATAGTTGTCACGCGTTCCCCCTGCCTGATCAAGTTTGGATAATCAGCTGCGTCCAGCCAAGATGGCAGATAATAATCTTCGAACTTGCTCTCGTAGGGGACCGGCAAGAACTTGAAGCCGGCATCCCAGCGACCACGTATGAATGCATCCACCGGCTTCGATGTTATGAAAACGACGGCGGCCAGCTCACCCCTGCGCATTTGTTCCATCGCAACCTGATGGGGGATGAATGCCTTATCGACCTCGATCCCCAGCCGGCTGAAGATCAGCGGGCCCGAATAAGCTGCGGCGGTACCTTGGGTGTTGAAATTGACCTTCTTTCCGACCAGATCACTCAAGCTCTGAATTTCGGGCCTGACGAATACGTGCAGTTCAGATGGAAACAGGTTGAGCACATAGGTGATCCGTCGCTGGATGTCCGGCACTTGGCTCTTGTACTCGTCAAGTGCGTCGGAATTGATGATTGCTGCATCAATGCCCCGCAAATACAGCAGCGAATTGACGTTTTCGGTTGCGCCACGGGTCACGATGGGCAGCACGTGGAGGTCCGTTCCATCATCGGCCACTCGCGCCATTTCCGCGGCAAGCCGAATGGGAGCTCCTTCCAGCAGACCTCCGGCTATTCCGACAGTCCAATCGTTCATGGCCGCAATTTCCGCCCTTGCATGATCCGCACGCGCCCGCGGAGTCTGCTGGGCCATTGCTGGGCAACAGCCCATGATCAAAAGCGGAGCGGCTATCACGATGAGGAGAAACCAAGAGCGTATTCCAACCAGCTGCTTCATCGATCCGGCTCCCCTAGGAACGTCTACTCTGTTTTGTCCGCTGCGCTCTTCACTTCGACACGTAAGTTTAAGTTCGATCTGCTAGTCGATACAGCGCACGACCATTTGTCTGCACCGATGCTGCTAATGACCAAGTGCGTCGAATCGCTCCCTTGCCTCCTTGACCCCTCCGGCTGCTGCTCTGGCGTAAAGCTCTCGCGCCTTGGACGTGTCGCCGCGCGTTCCGCTCGCGCCCCATTTTGCAAGCAGGCTCGGATCATACGTTTCCGCGAGGGCGAAACTTGCCGGTGCGCTCCCTAATTCAGCAGCACGCTCCAGGACAACTCGTGCCGCCCCAATATCGCCTTGTCGAAGCAATCCGGTTGCGCGAGCGATCAATCGCACGAGTTCGGCGGCGTTTTCGTTCCCGAGAACCGGGGATGGCGCCTTCGGCTCAGCTGCTGTGATCACGAGCTCTCGCGCGAATTGCGCGGGCGGCGCCTGCGGCGATCCCAGCAGCAGTGTTCGGAGCAGTTCCCTTGTTGGCGAATTGCCGGCTCCGCCTTCACCCGACACCCCGGCGGGTAGCCACGGTCCGATACTCGGGCGCGCTGCGGCAAGTTCTTGCTCATCTCGGCCGGATTGTTTGCATTCTCGCCGGAGCTGCTTTTTCAACTGTTCGGCTCGATCATCGTTTGCCGCGGCTTGCGCTTCATAGGCGAACAGCTTGGAACGCGCCAACGAGAGCTCTTGCGCCAGCGCATCTGCTCTTTCGTGCTCCTCCTTTAATGAGAGCTCCAGTTTAGCCGAGGTATTCTCCGCTGTTCGTTTGGTCTGCATCGTTTCTTCGGTTGCCTTCGCGATCTGCTGGGATCGGTTGTCGAGCTCGATTCGCGTCGTCGCGAGCGTCTCCTCCAGCTGTTTGGTACGATCGTGCTCCTGTCGGAGGCTTGCCTGTACCTGAGCCTCCGCTGCCTCTTTTGCGCTGATCTCTGCGGCTTGTCTGGTTACCTCTGCGGACTGGGTCTCCAGGTCGTGATGAGCGGCTGTCAGATTCTGCTCCAGCCGGTTTGCCCGATCTTTCTCCCGCTCGACAGCTTGTTGCAGCTCTCTCGGATCATTCTGTGCCCGGCGTTCGGGTTCGCGACCCTCGGTGCCTATTTCGCGGCTTAGCCGTGCCTGCACTTCGAAATCGTTGCGCGCCTTGACAAGTTCCCGTTCCAGACGCTGCGTGTGCAAGCGCTCCTCCCGGAGCGATTTCTGCAGCTCATCGGTTTCATTCTCGGTGGCCTCCGCAATGCTGGTCCATTGCTCGCGTGCATGCTGCAACAGCCCCAGCACCGTATCCTGCTCCCGTCGGCATGTTCGAAGGTCAGCAGCAAGGGCCCGTATCCTCTCCTGTTCTGTGGCGAGCACTTGCCGCGATCGCTCGGTATTGCTGGTTGTGGCTTGTGCGAGCTTCAGGGGTGTCGTGTCGGCAGATGGTTTCAGCCTCGCCGCGCGCCACCCTCCCGAGCCGGTCGTGCCGCGCAAGTGCGTCGCCATGACATGGGCGTCGCTCGCCGGCCAATTAGGCTGCTGCGCGAGAACGGGTATGGTCAAAACCGATATTACCGTCAGGACAGTCGGTGCAACCCACGCCGACCTTGTTGCGCAGGTGCGCGCACAGTTACGAACACAATCCGAGGCAATCCACACGTCTGCGCGGCGAACGGGCGATCCAAGGCCAGACCCTGCCTGCATCGGCGCTTGTGCCCACATCCGCGACATTAATGCGTCAATCCGTTTCTCAATTTCAATTTACCCATAGGCAAAAAATAAACCATATTTTATTTTATTCAATCATTTATCGCTAATTAAATGTTCGGCCAGTGCTGCCGGTCGCTTGGGAAGGAGATCGTCCAATGCTCCACCGACTCCCTTCGCTGATCATCGCGATTATCACGAGCGTAGCTGTGCTGGCCCTGGCCCAAGCAGGCGGCGCAGTGGCGGGCTCCGCGGGTGCCGGCACTGGGACGGGCACGGGCAGCGCCAACACTGGTGGGTCAGCTCCGTCCGGCATGAGTACAAATGCGAGCAGCGCCAACCCTGGTCCATCGGCGCCTCTAGGAATAGGGACACGAGACGTTGGTACCGGTGCAAACCTGAACCGCACCAGTCAAACCAACAGCCCGGACGTTCAACCCAGCACGTCGAAGTCGCGGGCGGCGGCGCAGGCCAAGAGAAATGCCGGCGCTGGCCACGCTCAAAATGGTCTGCCGATCGGAGCTATTGGCACCGGCACGAGCAACGAGGAGCAGATGATCGTTGGATCCTCACCTAACCGAAAAATACCGGCAGCGAAGGTCGACGGAAATATCGCTGGAATAGTTGGTAGGGGCTCCAGCCTTTCGGACCAGGTGAGCCGGCCGCGCACCGCACGACCTGGGGAAAAAGTGCTGGACGCCAAAGTGCAAGTCCAACGGCGAACGACAGTTTCGCATAAGCGCATTCCCGACTCAGAAAACAGACCTCGGTAGTCTGAGCGGACCGAGCTGGGCAGCCGAGCGCGCTTTGGCGTCCCTGCTCAGGTCTGCGCGCCGCCCGACGAAGGCGCCGGCAGGGCTTGGTTCTCCATGGGGCGCCTTGAAGAGGACTGACGCCCGGCACACGGCCGAGCGGGATTGGGCTAGGCGAGAGCATTCACGCGGTTATGCGAGCGCTCGATTCCGCGGCATTCGGATCACGTCCGATCGGCCGGAGCGAGGAGCCAGCCGTGCATTGTTCGAAATGATCGCGAAGCACGTCATTAGCCAAGTGCTCCCAGAACTCAGCTTCGGCGAGAAGCTTCCAGCTTCGATCTGGATGATGCGCAGAAGTCTGTCGGCACAGCGACGCCATCGCGCGCAAGCGGCGTACGGTCTCCATCCACTCCTCCCATTATTTTTCCCCACCTTATTTTCTGTTTTGTGTCATATTAATTATGATTATACCGGATAACTAAATTTGCCTTCCGTGGCGCGACTAGCGAAACGATTTGACGCGAACGGCTTTCGCTTTGCTTCCAAGTTGTCTTTCAGATGAAGCGCTGCTTCATAAAACTAAAAACAGATAAAAAAATCAGACTCAGGTGCGGGACATAACCCGCAGCATGCCGCGCGTGGATGACCTCGGGCAGAAGCCGGAAAGGGACGCCGGATCCAAGTGCAGCACTTTTCCTGGCGCAGAGCCTTCACTCGCATCGGCCTGCCTTGAAACTCCGCTGCGCGCACGCCTCATTGGGGAGCGATCGGGCGGCTTGGAGCTGTGCCAAAGGGTTACCGGAGGCTTCAAGATCGATCCGTGAAACGATCGTCTTCGCGTTCGCTGAAACTACGCGCGCCGCTCGCCATCATTGAATCCGCGTGCGGCAAGTCGTCCCAAACCGGGGCCTACGCATCCGTGACACCGGCCCTAGTCTCGCTCTTTCTCCGAGGCTTCGCCCTTCCGCCCTTCGCACTTGCTCTCGTAGCCTGTGCAATTGGGCAAGCAGGCTAACGAGCTCCATCGCCGTTTGACGCAGAACAGCCAAGCGGCTGCAAACCCCACTACTCACTACAATACCCCCAAACAGGCCCTTGCAGGGTCAGCGATCGGAATCGTTAGGTTGCGCCGACCTGCCGGTGTGACGCTTAACTTACGGTTCATGAGGGCGTCAGTTCGCTTTACGACGATAGGCCAAAATATTTCGCATCCCTCCAGTAAGCCCTGCAGAAATAGCCGCCGAGACAGGAATATAGATGAACGCTGCGCGATGATTGAGCGCATCCAGTCCGTGCCAAGACTAGTTCCCAGCTGGTGCGGCAGCCATGTCACAAAAGATCAACTCCGCACACGCGGCGTCAAATGAGGCGGTCGGCCCAAATTCGTGTAATGCTAGTCAGTTCGGCTCCGCGTCTGTGCCGAAGCCCGCGACGGATCAACCCAGCGGCGCTTCCTCGAATATCTCCCCTGGCCGCACGACCGGCTCATCGACCCAGGCCTCGCGAGCGAACCAGTTGTGATTGGCGCGACAGACCGGGCAACGAGTATTGCCATAAAACACAACGCTCCGCAGGAAAGCCTCACGGTCCGACCTAATACCAGTAGGAATCGCGCGACCGGTTTGCGGACATTTGACCATGATCATTCCCATGCGAGACCTCCCTAGGAAATTATTATTCGTTGTCAAACGAAAGAGAACCCGGCCGGCTGGAGTGCGTCGTCATCTCAGTGTGGGTTACTTGGGGGGCATCGCACACTGGGAGTGCTTGTTCGAGCAGGGCGGGTTGCTCGTGACGACGTTTTTCCAACCGGCCGGATCGCTGCTTGAGCGATTCCTTGGACGCCGCCGCTCTTTGGCTCGGCAGCGCGGGCGTTGATTATGCGTCTCTCGAAAGCTCCTGGGGCGCCACTGAAAATGGGCCAATCTGAGCGGGTGGGAGTTTTGCGCGTGCTGTGCCGCTCGCGACGAAGACGATCATATCGCCCGTGATGGGCAAATTGGCTAATTCGATCACCGGTTTCACTCCACTCTCGTCAGCGAAATATTTTTCGTTAGGATTTAATCCTGCAAATTACGCCTTGCGCTGTCGGTCTGGTTTGCGACTCTCGTCGAGTTTTATTTTGCGCTGCCCTGCACGCGGGAGGTCAAGATCATCGCGGCGATTTCTGCGACGCTGTTTCTCGGTCGGCTGTTATTTCGACGCAGGGCCCGCTTCTTGGTATTTGAATGGTTGCATCCGGTTCAAACATGAAATAAATATTGATTATATTGGGATCATATAAATCTCGTTGTTAATTGTTGTCAATGACGTAAGCTGTTTTCGTCAATTTTTTGGTCGGAGGAGACGATGTGGGAATCAGTCCAGAAGAAGCGCAACTCCACCTCGGCTGCGAAGCAGTTGGCTCAAATGCGCGAGAAGCTAGCGAGCATCAGCGAGAGGGAGCGCGTTCTACGAGAGCGGAGTGCTGCTCGCGAAGTTTACCGCTATCTGCTGGACTCTCACCGGTTGACCGCGCGGGCGACCTTTCTCGGAGGACAAGTGTTGAATATTTCTCCATCTGGGGTGAACGAGGGTGGTCAGCTGGCGGCGTGACCCGGGGCCGTATGGTCATTCGAAACGAATCTCAGTCAGGCGATGTGCATCCGCACTGAAGGTGGATTTACGCCGCTGCAGCACGGCCATCAAGCCGAACTTCCTCGGCAACTGCAGCTCGTTTGAACGCGCCGCGGACAGGACAGTGCCGGATGTTGTCGCCACCGCGTCGACACGGCGGCGAAACAGATATCGTTGCTATCGGGAATAGCCATGCTGGAAAAAACATCGGCAGAGATGGTGTTGAGACCCGCCGCGGGTGCAATCTTCGCGCTGGTGGACGGTCGATCAGTGCTTTTCAGCGAGACAAGGCAGAAGCTCTATGAGTTGGACCAGCTAGGGGCATTCATTTGGTGCAAGTTGGCACAATGTGCTTCTTTGGAAGACGTCCATCAGGAGCTTGTGCAGCTAGGCATTGGCGAGCGCGCAGCGCGCGAGTTCACGTGGCAGGCGATGAACGTCTGGATCGATCGAGGGGTGCTCGATCTCGATTGGCGAATGTCGGCCGATTGTGCCTTCTCAACGGTTCTTGCTCAGCGCAGGATCAGCGTCCGGGCTGCAAATCGGGAGCTCTCGCAACAGTTGATTTCGCTATTTTGTGTTACGGACGACAGCGGCGAGGAGGAGGATATTGCGATCGAGACAATGATGCTCGGCGACCGAGTATTCTTCCGCGGGAATGACGCGAGCATCCAAAGATGTGAAGCCGCAGCTCTGGCCCCTACAATCAAAGCTCACATCACCGAGCGACTTATCCGAAGCAATCAGTGGGCTTTCGCGCTCCACGCCGCTTCTCTTGCAAAGTGCGGCATGGGCTTGCTGCTGTGCGGCCAACCGGGAGCCGGCAAGTCGACTCTTGCACTAGAACTGGTAGACGCTGGATTTCAGTATGCCGGCGATGACGTTGCGCTGATTGGGGCTGACGGAACGATCTGCGGCATCCCATTTGCCCTCACCCTCAAGCAGGGATCGTGGCGGTTGCTATCCCGACTGTATGGCGATTGGAACGACGTGACGCACCGCCGGTCCGATGGCGCCGACGTGCGGTATCTGCCGATTCCCGATGCGCACAATGGGAGCCTCTCTGCCAACTGGATCATCTTTCTGAACCGGGTTGCAAGCGGCCCCGTCGAGCTGACCCCCCTGGATCAGCTTGATTCGATCAAGCGGCTCATTGAGGGCGCTTTTGCCGCAGACGGGAAGCTGTCGCAGTCCGGCTTTTTCGCTTTGAAGCGGATTGTTGCGGGCGCACGATCGTTCCAACTTATCTATTCGGAATCGGCGCAGGCTCGACAGCTGCTGATGGACTTGTGCGATGACAAGGCATAGTGCGGCACTGACAAGCCTATGCAACTGCTTGCGAGGCTTGCCGCCCGTCGAAGTGGAGTGGACCTCCGTCATCGGGCTCGCAAACCAGACGTTGACGACGCCTGCGCTCATTGACTTCGTCGATCAATTTGCATCGGTGTTGCCAGAGGACGTGTGCACCTATATCCGCCAGATCCATCGCCGAAACGTGCTGCGCAACGATCGGTTGGCCGGTCAATTGGAAGAGGCCGTCATTGCGATGAACGGCCAGGGAGTTACGCCGGTGTTGCTCAAGGGTGCGGCAACGCTAGCCACAGCACCTGTCGAGCGACGAGGAGTTCGGCTGATGTGTGATCTGGATATTATGGTCGTGCCGGACGAAGCTGAAAGGGCGGTCGCCGCTCTGGGCGCAATTGGCTATCAAATTCATGAGCGGACCCTTCCCAACAGCAAGAGATGGTATGTCGAGTTGAACCGGCCCCGGGATGTCGGAACCATTGATCTGCAGCAGGGCGCTTCAGACCCGGCGTACTTTGACCGTGGCCCGGGAAATGCTCTGAACCATTGCGTCCCTGCGCGCTTGGGGCGGGGGAGCGCGTATGTTCCCACGGCCACCTACCGAGCGCTTATGTTGATCATCCACGATCAGTTTCAAGACTTTGGTTATTGGCTCGGTGACCTCGATCTGCGACATCTTCTTGAATTGCGAGATCTGAACAGTTCCGTCGGGGGCATCGATTGGAGTGAGCTTACCTCTCATGTCTCGGGCGGATTGATGAAGAACGCAGTCGAAACCCAGCTACTTGCTCTCGCTGCGCTGCTTGGAGTCGAGGTCCCGCACTCGATGCGGTGCCGACTGATTCCTCGTCTGCAGTTCATGCGACAATTGATCCAAGCACGCTTTCCGGCCACACGTGTGCCATTCCTCGCAATGACGGTCTTGGACCTCAGAAATTACCGGAGGAGGATGACCTCTGGCTACGCGCAAGCCGGCATGCGCGTGCGTGGATTGTGGTCTGTGCCAAGAGGGTCCACTTTACAGTTTCTGTTGAGCGCGACCACGACGGTTCGTGCCGGAAAAGTCTAATGCCAGTAACGGTCACACGAGCGCCTTCGGGGGATTGGAGATTCCTCAACGGAACGGAGTTTTCCATCAGCCGCCTCCAGAGCGCGCATCAGGTGGCAGATTTTCGGAATCCTCAGGGCCCAACATTTGTGCAGTTGCGCAGTGCTAGGAATGCCCTTGACCACCCGCATTCCGATCAGACGACTCGTCGTTCTCGCGAATCCTGAACTCTTCGAGCGTGTGCCCCGATTGGAGCGCGGCAACTAGCCAGCGAGGCTGTTTACCACGTCCCGACCAAGTCTCTGTCGGGCGGAGTGGATTGAAGTATTTTGGCACGACTTTCGGGTATTTGCGGCGCGGCGGCTCGCTCGTTCCGGCGTTGGCGGCCCGGCTTTCAGCTTCACCGAATTGATCCGGCTGGTTGAGTTGCGCAAGACGTTTTTCGAGCTCTCGCTTCTCGACTGTGATCTTTTCGGCAAGTATCTTTGTCAGCTCTTCGTGAAGGAGCCAGAGTTCCTCAAAGTCCATGGCTTCGAGATCTTGCCGACGCATAGCATTCTCGTCACCGTTCGACTGACGCCTGATCCATCTGTCATCCTCAGCTTACGAGCACATCATCTGCCCGAACGCCCAAAATCAAACGATGGACCAAAGCCAGTGCTTCAAATCGACGCTACAATAAATAAATAATATATGATTTAATAATTATTACTAGGGTTATTTTATTAAATGGGGGCTTGGCAGCCCAATGACTTGCTGCAAGCAAGAAAGGGGAGTATCTCAATCGAGTTCCTCCCGGCGTCTTCAACTCGGGGCATCCTTCCCCGGCTGCACCCTCGGATATTCGGGACGTGAAGCTCAAATCGCGGTCAGGCAGCTAGCGCTGAGGGACATTGAGTTCGTTGGCGCTGGCGCATATTCGAAGGCTGCAATATCGAGATTGCCCAGAACAAAGGGCAGCCTACGCCAACCTATCCATCGAGAACATTGCGTCGCGATGACGCGTAGGGCGCTTGATGTGATCCCGTCATATCAGTTCGCTTGAATGGTTCCACGGCTGCCCGCTGGACGTGTGAAATTTACCCCTCCGAGATTAAGTTATGAGGATAGCCTATTTTTTTGCCTTGATTGACTGTTGCGACGCAGTTATCTGGAATGCGGATTTAAGTGCGGTTCCATACATTTTGTTGGGTAAATCGAGTTCACCATCTTGATTAATGTGGATCTGGGGCATATCAAGTTTGGCGCAACTACAGGATGCGAGCATGCCAGCTAAGAAACTCGAATTAGAATCAATGTCCCTTGACGATCTCTGGTCGCTTCATGAGGAAATTAGCGGGATCCTATCGGATCGGATTAAGGCAGAAAAGCACGAATTGGAGAAGCGCCTGGCGGTTCTCGGGGGCGGGACGGCCGTTTTGGCGGGTTCAAGCGCGTCCGGCGTGTCTCCGGCCGCCAAAGCGAGACGCAAATATCCGCGGGTGCTGCCGAAATACCGGAACCCCCAGACGTCAGAGACCTGGTCGGGGCGTGGCAAGCGGCCCCGGTGGTTGGTTGCTGCTATGAAGTCTGGCCGGAGAATTGAGGACTTTCGCATAGGGGATGCAAGTCCGAAGCTTCGTCAGCGCGCATAACCTAATCTGCATTGCTCGACGGGATGGTTGCGGTCAAGTGGCCGGGGCAGCGCCGTAATCCTGTGCGCCTAGTAGGCGTTGCGTCCCCGCAGCACTTCGATGGGAGTTTGCAGCAGGATTACGAGATCAAGCCGAAGGCTCCAGTTGTCGATGTACCACAGATCGTATTGTACGCGTGTTTCCACCGTGATGGATGTGGGGGTTGGACCACGGCAGCCATGGACTTGGGCCCATCCGGTCAATCCTGGCCTGACCCTGCGGCGCAAGGCGTAGTTCCGCACGAGCTTGTCGAATTCTCCGTCGTGAGCCAAGGCATGAGGACGGGGACCGACCAGCGACATGCTGCCGTCGAGAACATTTAGCAGCTGTGGCAGTTCGTCGAAGCTTGTCCGACGGAGCCATTTGCCGACGCGGGTGACGCGTCGGTCGAGGCGATGGGCCTGAAGGATCGCGGGCCCGTCCTCGAGCACATGCATCGTCCGGAATTTGCGGATCAGGAAGATCCGGCCATTAAAACCACAGCGTTGCTGTCGAAAGAATATGGGGCCGGGCGAGTCCAGCTTGATTGCAAGTGCGGCCAGCACAAGCAGCGGGGCAAGTATCGTCAAGGCGAGCGCGGCGCCGAAAAGATCAATGATTCGTTTGGTCGCACAGTCCAGCTGCGTAAGCGGACCACGCTGGAGTTCAACACAAACCGCACTTCCAAGGCTTCGCGTGGGGTGTCGAAGCAATTCGGATGTCGTACCGACCGGCACGAACACAACCGGTAGCGGCAAGACCCGCAAATCGGCAACGAAGGCTCGGAGTTCGGGCCATCGTTCCGGGTTCGCTTCCACAACCACCTCGTCGAGCTCGGAGCTGCGAATGTAGTCAATCACGCGAGTCGTGAGCCGCCTTCGACAGGCAGGACCGAAGCCGATTGGGGGCAAGCTGAATCGGCCTCGGACGCAATAACCATGCATCGCGAGCGTTTCAGACAGTCCGGCGTTTTTCGATTGCGGCTGGTCGCTAACCAGAATAATGTTTGTGATAGCGAATTTTCTGCCGCTCAGGCCCCTCCCGAGAAGCGCTCTCACTCCCCACCGCTCGGCCATCAGCAAGCCGAGGCCCAGGACCGCGAAAAGTGTGCCCGCTTGGTGAGAAGAGCCCGGACCAATTGCAAAGCCGTACACGGCCCATATCAAGAGCAACAATGACGTCCATGCAATCCAGACGGCGCGCATCTGACTTCGCAGGACGAGAAGCTCAGCTGGCCGATAAAGGCCGTGGGTCTTCAAGAGGCAAACCAGACATGCTGCGCTGACGAGCGCCAGGCCAAGTGCGTTACTTAAGTCGCCTGCAGCCCACCCAGTCTGAGCTTGGCACAGCCACATCGAAACGACGCTCGCAAAAACAATGGTCGCAACATCCGCACAGGGCGCCACGTATTCGATCGAGTCGTACCGGAGGGGCCATTTGTGCTGGCGGGATAGTGACGGCCCGGGACTGACACGATCCGTAACCCCCCGATCGGGGAAATGTCGGTTCACGAAATTCATTGTCAGGACACCTGCGGTTAATATTTAATATATTATTAATTAATCTGATATTTCAAGAGAAAAAATACTCGTTTGGCTATTTAATATGTCGCACTGCTCGGAGACCTATCGAGATCCCTGTCGGGAATTCCGCGCGCGCATGCTGTCGAGGTACGACGGATCCAGCTCCGAAATCAGGTTCTCGAGGTAGACCTTCCCGTCGGCTGAGGCTAACCGGTATGCGGCCACAAGCGCCGGCCTGAGGGCAGGCCGATGCGTAACGATGAAACTGACGTCGCGCTTGATCAAGTCACGGAATTCAAGCTCCCATACCACAGCGTCTGTGGCGAACGCGACGGATAGCCGTAACGGAAGCAGATCCAAATCATTCGGCGCGGTATAGTACGACATCTTGAGCATCGCTGCCGTCCCAGACCGGGTCAAATCGTGCTTCGATGCCGCCGCGAGCATGAGCCAGATGTCGCCGCGAAACGGCGAAGAGCGTAATGCACGGGCAAACGCATTCGAAGCCACCGGAAGAGCCGTCTTTTGCTCGTCTGCGGATAATGCCGGATCCCAGCTGGATCTCGATTCCCCTCGGATCCATAGGTCTTCACGTGCTGCCGCAACTGAAGCCGGTTTCGAGATCGCATTCGGCCATGCTGCGGTCAATACGCCTGTCGGCAAAGAAGAATGACCGCCGAGATACCAGGCGGGCAAGACCATCCAAATTGCCTGCACGAGCAGTGTGATACCAAGAACCATTAGAGCAACGCGGGGCCAGGCGGTGACAAGCGCTGACGCGAATCTTGCACGAGATGCCGGAGCTGGACCGCCCATCCAATCTGAAGTCTCTTTCGATCCCGGGGATATGGCGTCACGGCCTGCGCCGGGGACGCTTTGACCGAACGCCAGTCCAAAAACCGCGGCGATCAAAAGTGATGCGCCCAAATCCAAAATTTCATGGTCGGCAAAGGCCAGTACCGTCAGTGTAATCGAAGCGCCAGCGCCCAAGGCTGGGTACACGTAATCGTAAGTTCGCGACAGAGACCGCCTGATCAGAATACAAGCGCCGAGCATTGCTACAACCACGAGACTGCAAAGGAACGCCCACCCCATATCCACAACAATTGCGGCGGCGGCCGTTGGCCTTTCTCGCAGCGCACCGTTTCCGATGTCCCGATAAATCGGCAAAAGAACGGCCGAAGCGCCTGCACCGGATCCCGCCGGTCGGACGTCCTGTAGCATCCGTTCTGTCGCGATCTGGCTGCTCGTTGACAAAGCGATCGTCAGATCGGTGTTCGTCCTGAACGGAATGACCGTCGCGCTGGTAATAAGAAATATTACAGCGGTTGCGAGAACGCCAGCGGTACCCCACAAACTGAAGAACCACCTGCGAATTGCGAACACCGAGAGCAGAATTCCTGATCCGAGGAGCGCGGCAACGACGGCGGTCGAGTTGGTCCGAATGAGCAGCGCGGCCATGCAGACAGTCATTGCGATGATCGCGGCGGACAGAGCTGGGAGCGGGGCTGGCCCAATTGTTCCTGGCCGACTGCGGCGCCGAAATTGATCGACTGCGCGTATTGCCGTCGCGCAGGAGAGCAAGAGGCCGAGCACTGCGACGGTTGAGCCATCGCGCCCGGCGACACCAGCAGTTTCCTTACCGAACCACATAGCTGTGGTGATCGTGGCTATCAACAGCAGGATATGCAGGACTTGCGCTGCACGATATCGGTCAAGTGTGACGACGGCAGTGACAAGGGCAGCGGCGAGCACAGCGCAATACTGGGCGAACGAGAACATCGTCGCCCCGGTATCGACCGTGATTATTTCGGCGAGGGGTTCGTTCAAGGCCGCCGATGCAGTTGCCCAGATGGCATTGCCGAGTGTGCCCATAGGCATCGGCACTGCCTGTGACGCCATCCAGAGCGCCGGAGCCGCAAGCACAATGCCGAGACCAGGCCGGAGCAGCTTGGCGAGCCCGAGGGAGGCGGATGATGGAACGATCGCAACGACCAGCGCAGCCGTTGCAAGCACGAACGACGCCAATATCCTGATTTGCAGGCTTTCTGGCATGGCGAGCGCCGCGATGATCGCCACTAACTCGGCTAACATGACAAGCCGGATAATCATGTAAACACCATCTTGTGGTGCGGCCACTCCGCTGATCCGCTAGCCGGAGAACGTGGAGCCGCTACGAGACAGCCTTAAGACCCGGAAAGACCATAACGGATGTAGTGGCTATCATGATAGTAGTAGCTCCGATGTCCGTCATATCGAGCCATGGCCTTGGTATCCGTTTTGCTGAGAACCGCCCCAATCAGCGATTCGTGAATGTTGGGTGCCGTGTGCAATGCGTGCTGCACGACATCTATTTTGGTCCGGCCCCATTCAACAACGAGAATGTAGCAGTCTATTAGAGATGAAGTGGCTCGGACATCAACTAGGGGGGTCAGGGGAGGAAGGTCGACGATGACGTAGTCATAGTCAGCTCGCAAACGGTCGAACAACTTGCTTATCGCGTCGGCGCAAAGAATTTCGCTGGTGTGAAGCAGAGGTCCCCGCCGCACGGCGGGTAGAAATGCAAGATTGGTTGTCGGATCCCGCCAAATTGCGTCCGCGAGGGAGCGGCTGCCGTTTGCAACTTCGATGATTCCGGCGAGGGCTTTGGGCGCAAAGATAGCAGATAGCGAGGGATTCCTGAGGTCGCAATCGACGATGATGGCTTTCTTGCCCGTGTGCCCGATCAATTGCGCGAGCGAGGCAGCAATCGTGGTCTTGCCCTCATTCGGTAGGGCCGAGGTAATCCCGATGACCTGGGAGGAGATTTTTGCCGGATTGTGGTCGATGGCTAGCTTGATGGAGCGAATTGCCTCGGTATATCGAGAAAGCGGCATCCCGACCACGGTCCGATGAACTGCGGTCGGCGACGAAACTATCCGTTGCTGAACATCATCATCGGTTTGCTGGAGACGAACTGATGGCTTCGGGGATTTGCGGGCCGGTAGCAATGGGACCGAAGAAATGCAAGGCAATTCCAGCACGGTTTCCACTTGTGAAGAGGTACGAAAGACGCGGTCCATGACGTCTCTGAGCAGCGCTAAGCCGATGCCCAGCGCGAGACCGCCGAGGATCCCGAGCGTCAGCACCAACCTTGTCTTAGGCTTGCTCTTGCTCGGCGGCGGCGAAGCAGGAAAAACGACCCGCGTTTCCGAGATGGGGAATGTCTCCTGCTGTGCAGAGCCCATGTAACGCTGCAGGAAAGTCTCGTGCAAGCTCCGCAAGCCCTTTGCTCGGCTCTCCAGATCCTTGATAGTCAGCTCAGCAGAATTGACTGAACGGGACTGAGAGACGGCCTTCGCCAGCTGCTTTTCGATTTCTTCCTGCCGCTGTTTGGCGAACTCGAATTCGCTTCGGCTGACTTCGGCAAGTCTCTTGACCTCGTCGAAGATGGAGGCGCGAAATTCCCGGATGCGGTTACGGACACTGACAACCGCCAGGTGGTCGCGACCGACCCTGGCTGTCAACTCGGCCTCTCGCCGCGTGAGTTCCAGATATTGTTGGCGGAGCCCCGTAATGATCTGACTGTTTGTCGCATCGGCCCCGATTGCGTCCAGATTGATCATCGGGGGCGGCTTTTGCGGATCGGAGGTAAGGAGAGATTCATACCGAGCCAACTTGGCCGTGGCCTCAGAGGTCTGGGCGCGTGCGGCAGCCAGTCGATTGTTGATTTCTGTGATCTGCCGCTCGTCGATGGGCTTTCCGTCCAAAGACACGATATTGTTCTGGGCCTTGTAGACATCGACGGCACGTTGTGCAGCGAGGGCTTGGTCACCGAGATCGCGCAGCCTCTCCTGCAGCCAGCTTGTTGCCCTGCGATTGGCATCGAATTTTGCATTGAGCTGGTCCGCAACATAGGTATTGGCTACCGCGTTGACGATCTCCGCGGCTCGGGCTGCGTTGCTCGAACTGAAATTGATCTCAATGACGTTGCTGAACCCGACACGCCCTGTTGAAAGCCGACTCAGAAATGCGTCTACGAGAGCGTCCGATGGTTCGCCCTTCGTATCGGGCGGGTTATCTTTCCTCGATCCAGTCGGTGCCCATGACCGAATTCGTTGCCAGAGCGACTGTAGAGATAGCCCTGACGCACTAAAGTCCGGATCGTCAGCCAGTTTCAACTGGTCGATGACCGCGACCGCGGTGGCCTTTGATCTCAGGAGCTGAAGCTGGGTCTCGATTTGATTGAGATCGAAAGCCGTCTCGGCGAGCAGTGATTGCTGCTGGACAAATAGGGGCCTTGGATTAGCCAACAGGATCTGAACCTGCGCCGTATAGGTTGGAGTCACCAAACGGAGATAGAGCATGCTGGCCGCAGTTGCGAGTGCAGCAGTGACAAGGATTACGAAATATTGGCGTCGTAGAAGCCCGATGCCGTAATTGATGACGTCGCTGATTCCTCCGCCGTCTGCCTGAGCGGGTTGAGCCAGGTTCACGGGCAGCCGCAGTCTATCCGTGTGTTGAAGATTGTTCTGGAGCATCACGTACCTGTCCGACGGTGGGGTCACGTTGGGGCCGCCCGCCCGTAGACCAACGTTCAGGCCGGACGTCCGGGCGCTGGGAGATTATATACATTAAAAAAATCTGCTTGCCAAATTAAATAAATCTTATATTAATTAGGGGGAGATGCAAACAGGGACGAGGCAATCGCCCCCGGCGCGGTGCCGACAAAACAGACGATATTTCCGTAGCTTGCAGCACATCGTATTTGGATCGAAAATAATGTGAGCGTTCAGAGGCGGATTGGCGGACGGAAAAAATAATTCTATCGATGATTATGGTCCGCTGCTTGAAACCCGATTGAAATTAAGGACCGGCAGGAGGTGCCTAATGCTGGAACTGCGATCCTTGGCTATCCCCGATGTCAAAGTAATTCGAGCAGATCGCATTTCCGACGGCCGCGGCTACTTCTGTGAGACCTTTCAGCGATCGGCTTTTGCTGAGAAGGGAATCTTGCATGACTTCGTTCAGGATAATCAGTCCAGCTCAGATCGGATCGGCACGGTGCGCGGCTTGCATTTCCAGCGACCGCCTTTCGCCCAGGCCAAGCTCATACGGGTGTTGAATGGGGCCATTCTCGATATTGCCGTTGATCTCCGACGTTCATCGCCCGACTTTGGCAAGCACATCGCCATCCAGTTGGATAGCGAAAGCGGTGAGCAGGTGTTCATTCCGAAGGGATTCGCGCATGGTTTCTGTACGCTGCAGCCCAAGACCGTGGTCTTGTACAAGGTCGATCAGGTCTACGCCCCGAGCCATGACGGCGGCGTCTATTGGGCTGATCCCGCACTAGCGATCAAGTGGCCCGTCACACCGTCAGAGGCTCAGATATCGCCAAAGGACCAGATTTTGCCTACACTCAACCAGCTTGCTTGCATTTTCGAATAGTGGAGATGAGTAGAATGCGTATCCTAGTGACCGGCGGAGCGGGCTTCATCGGTTCTGCTGTGTGTCGCCGTTTGGTGCTGCAGACCAGTGCCGCTGTGGTCAACATCGACAAGTTGACATACGCAGCCGACCTGACTTCGCTGACGAGCATCGAGGGGCTGGGGTCTTATGCATTCCTGCAGTCCGACATCTGCGATCGAGACGCTATGGATCTCGCGTTCGCCGAGTACGAGCCGGATGCGATCATACACCTGGCCGCCGAAAGCCACGTCGACCGTTCGATCACCGGACCCGAGGCCTTCGTCAGCACCAATATAGTTGGTACCTACACCCTGTTGGAGGCGGCCAGGACCTACTACGAACGTCTGCCGCTTCCGCGGCGCAAGCAGTTCCGCTTCATCCACGTATCGACCGACGAAGTCTACGGGTCATTGGGCCCGGAGGACTTGTTTCGCGAGGACACGCCCTACAGCCCGAGTTCGCCATATTCGGCGAGCAAGGCGGCCTCTGACCACCTCGCACTCGCGTGGTTTCGAACCTACGGTCTTCCGGTCATCGTATCGAATTGTTCGAACAACTACGGGCCGTACCAGTTCCCGGAAAAGCTCATCCCGCTGACGATCATCAATGCGCTCGACCGGAAGCCGCTACCGGTCTATGGCGACGGCAGAAATATTCGCGACTGGCTTCATGTCGATGATCATGCCGCTGGCTTGATAAGACTTCTGTACGAAGGAAGACTGGGCGAGAAGTACAATTTCGGCGGAGATGGCCAGCGATCCAACCTGGAGGTGGTCACCCGGATTTGTGACGTGGTGGATCGGTTAGCCCCGGGCGCGGGAGCGAGACGATCTCTCATTAGGTTCGTGCCGGATCGTCCAGGACATGATGCGCGCTATGCGATCGACGCGTCGAAGGCACATCGCGAACTAGGCTGGGAACCGACGAGAACCTTCGAACAGGGCTTGGCCGAAACAGTCGGATGGTATCTCGACAATCGTGCATGGTGGCAGCGTGCTCGCTGCGGTGTCTATGACGGCTCGCGTCTGGGTCTGCTCGCTGCTCAACATTGAGGTGAAGATGACAGATCGACCTATCCTCATTGCCGGGCGGAACGGCCAGTTGGCAAAGTGTCTTCGTGATCTCGCTGCGATGCGCGGTCTGCCCGCGGTGGCTCTCGGGCATCGAGAACTCGATCTGGAGAACCGCGAAGGGGTCGATCAGCTCATCGCGTCGATCGCGCCGTCTGCAATCATCAATACGGCCGCATATACGGCTGTTGATCGGGCCGAATCTGAAGCGGCGAAAGTGTTCAGCATCAACCGCGATGGTGCGGCAACGCTGGCAAATGTCGCTTGGCAGATGAATGTTCCACTCATCCATCTCTCGACAGACTATGTGTTCGACGGCGCAAAACCGGATGCGTACGACGAAAGCGACATTCCCGCGCCGTTAAATGTCTACGGCGCGTCGAAGCTTGCCGGCGAAGCTGCTGTATTGGCCGCGCACCCGCTCGCGACCGTGATCAGATGCTCGTGGCTTTACAGCCCCTATAGCTGCAACTTCGTTCGAACGATGTTGCGGTTATGCGGGACGCAGCCCATCGTAAGGGTTGTCCGAGACCAGCACGGAAATCCGACCTACGCATACGACCTCGCGGAGGCTATCCTTCAGATCGCAGAACGGTCAGTAACAGTCGATCGCAGGGCAGCAGCCGGCATCTTTCATCTCGCCGGGCAGGGCGAGACAAGCTGGCACGACTTTGCGAAGGCAATCTTCGACGAGATTTCCCGTCGTGGAGCGCGGGTTCCGGCGCTCGAGGCGATCACGACGGAAGAGTTTCCGACCGCTGCGCGTCGACCCCGAAACTCGCGCCTGGATTCATCCAAGGCCGAACGCGTGTTCGGGATTCGATTGCCGCCTTGGCGCCATTCGCTCGAAGCCTGTCTCGACCAGCTAGTCGGAGAAGGAGAAACCGATGTTGAAGGGAATCGTGCTGGCTGGCGGCAGCGGAACGCGCCTCTATCCGATCACGCGCGTGGTCAGCAAGCAGTTGCTCCCGATCTATGACAAGCCGATGATCTACTATCCCCTGTCCACGCTGATGTTGGCAGGGATCCGCGAAATTCTGATTATCACCACGCCTTCAGACCGGTGTCAGTTCGAACTGTTGCTGGGGGACGGCAGCCAGTGGGGCATTCGGCTCAGCTACGCGGAGCAAACCCGTCCCGCCGGTCTCGCGGACGCCTTCATTGTTGGTGCCGATTTCATCGGAAGCGATCGTGTGGCCATGGTGCTTGGTGACAATATTTTCTTCGGCGATGGCCTGAGCGAACTGCTTGCCAGGGCGGCAGGACGTGAGGAAGGCGCAACAGTTTTTGCTTATCACGTGCGGGACCCGGAACGTTACGGCGTCGTCGCGTTTGATGAGGCGGACCGCCCAGTATCGATCGAGGAGAAACCCAGACGGCCAGCTTCGAATTGGGCAATCACCGGGCTGTATTTCTTCGATAATCGCGTTGTCCGCTACGCTCGTCGTGTCGAGCCATCGTCGCGTGGAGAGCTCGAGATTACCGATCTTCAGATGCGCTACCTTTCGGCCAATGCGCTGCACGTTGAGCGCATGGGGCGGGGGTTTGCCTGGCTGGATACCGGCACGGTTGAGTCTCTCATCGATGCAGGGACGTTCGTGCAGACCCTGGAAAAGCGACAGGGAATGAAGATTGCCTGCCTCGAGGAGGTTGCCTTCAGACTCGGCTTCATCAATCGTGATCAACTTCTCGCGCTGGCGCAACCGTTGGAGAAAAGCGGCTACGGCAAATATCTGAGCGAAATCACTCGGCTACCGCATTTCGCTCCGCAATAACGCCACTCAGCCGATACTTGGAATTATGTTAAATGTACGCCATTGAATTGACGTGCGGTTTAAAATAGAATTAAAATATATATGGGTAATTTATTTAATCGGTATAGCCATGCTGGTTCAAAAGGCGAGCGTCTTCGGTCGAGGGGCCCGGGCCGTTTTTCCAGGGGAAGACATTCCGGCATCGGATGTTTTTTGGCGAGAAGCGCCGTTCTGGAACGCATTCGATGGCTCCGATCCGCCCGGCCGGTGGGGCCCGCCGTTTGCTAATCCGCCAGCAGGTGACGCCACTTTCTTCCCGCAATCGTCTCGGGCCGGGCCGGGCGATCAGCCAGACTTGCACGGCGTCATGCCCCGTCTCTTCTCCCCATCTTTCCAGTCGCGATTGTCTGCTCTGCTGTCTTCGACGTCTTTGACGAGCCGCTATCAGAGCTTGGCCCCGACATTCCCATCTGCGGCAAGCGAATGGACGCCGCCGACATCATCATCGGTTTCGACCCCGGGCACCACTCACTGGACCAATTCGAGCGACGGAGTCTGGAATGTCGCTACGAACTGGAGCGCCGGCGTCCCGGGCATCATTGACTCTGCGTTCCTCGATGCGGCGGGAGCGTATGTCGTCACCAGCACGGCCAGTGTTGATATCAAGAGCCTGGTCGTTGATGCAGGCGCGACGCTTTCGTTCGGTGCCGGGTCGCCATTTATCGTCGAAGGCGATGTACTGAACAATGGGACTGTCGAAGTTGGGGCGTTCCTTGGTGATCGCATTGCCACAGGGGACTTTAAGGGCGACGTCAGCGGCACAGGATCTTTCGAAATTTCAGACAAGTCGATCCTGGAGATCGGAGGTTCGGTTTCCGGGCGGTTCTTGAACGGATCGTTCTCCGGCATAACCGTGGCGTTCGACACGGGAAGTGGCGCGCTTGTCCTCGATCAGTCGGCCGAGTTCCACGGGTTGATCGCAGGTTCGTCGCCTGGGGCACCGCTTTCGCCAGGGAACCTCATCGATTTGAAGGATCTACCCTTCACATCGTCGATGTCGGCGACTGTCCACTATAACAATAGCTCGAATATCAGCGCAGTCGATTTCAGCAACGGTGCGGCCAATGTCACCTTGCTGTTCTCGGGGATGGACTTGAACTGGAATTTCAAAAGCGATGGGCAGGGAGGCACCATTGTCTCCGATCCTCCCACGAATCCCATCGTGCTGGAAAATCAGAAGCCAGGCACACCGAAAAGTGTCTGGCAGATCCAGCCGGGCGACAATTCGCATCTGACCCAGGGGTTTGCGACAGCAATCAGCACCAATGTCGGCGGGACGGTCCAATTCAAGATCAACAATCTGACCGGCAACCCGAACTATCGCGTAGATCTTTACCGGCTGGGCTATTACGGCGGCGATGGGGCCAGACTGGTTACGAGCCTGCAGCATCAGGCCGCAGCCGCGGTCGTCCAACCCGCTCCATTGAGTGACCCGTCGAGGGGCCTCGTAGATGCCGGCAATTGGAGCGTGACCGATTCCTGGAGCGTGCCGACCGATGCGGTCTCGGGCGTCTACATCGCCAACGTCGTCAACGGCACCGAGATTTTCCAGGTCCCGTTCATCATAAGGAACGACGCTTCGCACAGCGACATCGTTCTCCAGACAAGTGATGAGGACTGGCAAGCCTACAACGGCTGGGGAGGGGCCAATCTTTATTTCGGGAACGGCCCGGGCATCGCCGGATCAGCCTTCGCGGTCAGTTACAATCGCCCCCTCGTAACGCGTGACGGCGAGGGAACCTTTTCCGAGGGGGGAGACTCCCCGTTCACGGCTGAGTTCGCAGCCATTCAGTGGCTCGAGCAGAACGGGTACGATGTCTCTTACATTTCTGGGATCGATGCTGCGACAAACGGCTCGTTGTTGCTCAATCACAAAGTCTTCATGGACGCGGGGCATGACGAGTATTGGACCGAAGCTCAGCGCGCCAACGTAGAGGCCGCAGCGCACGCTGGCGTCAACCTTGCGTTCCTTACAGGCAATGAGATCTTTTGGAAAACAAGGTTGGCCCCCAGCATCGATGGCAGCGGAACGGCCAATCGCACGCTCATTAGCTACAAGGATACGCACGCAAATGCGCTGATTGATCCGACCGGAAAGGCGACCGGAAATTACTCTGACCCGCGGTTCGGTCCGCCTCTTCCCTCGAATGAGTTGACCGGTACATTGTTCGCGGTCAACGCATTTCGGTACGATACGATCACGATACCGTACTCAATGACCCAATTGCGCTTCTGGCGCAATACGGCCGTCGCGCAAACGTCACCCGGGCAGACCGCCTCTCTCGTACCTGGCCTGTTAGGCGTTGAATGGGACACCGCGCCGGACAACGGATTTCGCCCAGCGGGGTTGATCAGTGTCTCATCTTCAACAGTGCAGGTGACTGGACAGTATCTCCTTGATTATGGCAACACGTTCGCAAATGGCACAGCGACCCACAATCTCGTGCTGCATCGGGATCCCGTCAGTGGCGCACTGATATTCTCGGCCGGTTCAATCAACTGGCCGTGGGCGCTTGCCAGCGACCACGATGGACCTGCGACTCCGGTAGATCCTAACGTACAGCAGGCGATGGTTAACCTGTTCGCCGATATGGGAGTTCAGCCGGCGACGCTGCAAGCGAACTTGGTTGCCGCGATCCAGTCGACAGACGCTACGGCGCCGACCTCTGCTATCACCAATCTCTCGGCTGCCAGCGTTGTCGAGGGGCAATCGATCACGGTGACGGGGACGGCCACCGACACGGGTGGAAAGATTGCCGGCGTCGAAATCTCCACTGATGCTGGAACAACCTGGCATCCAGGCAACAGCAATGTCGGCGCGGCTAACGTGACGTGGTCATACACGTTCGTCACAGGCGCTCAGGGGACATACAATCTCAAGACCAGAGCTGTCGACGACAGCCTGAATCTGGAAACACTGGGCGCAGGCGTTACTTACACCGTCACGCCGTCTTCCAATCTGACACTCTTCAGCATTACCGATACGCCTGCGGTGATCTCGAACGACGATTCCGGCTCGGTTGAGCTTGGCGTCAAATTCGTTCCCGCCGTGTCGGGCAAGATCACCGGCATTCGTTTCTACAAAGGACCTCAGAACACCGGAACTCACATCGGTGATCTCTGGACCACAAACGGCACCCTGCTTGGGAGCGCCACCTTCACCAATGAGACCGCGAGCGGCTGGCAGCAGGTTAATTTCGCCACTCCTATCAGTGTCACCGCTGGCGTGACATATGTTGCTTCCTATCACACGAATACCGGCCACTATTCCTCAACTGATTTCTACTTCATCAATTATGGGGGCCTTACGAAAGGTGCGCTGACTGCGCCTGGCAGCAGTCTCAACGGCGTCTTTGCGTATGGCAGTGGCCCGATCTTCCCCGACGACGTTTCCTCTACGAAAGCCGCAAATTACTGGGTCGACGTCGTATTCTCTGATTCAGGCGCGACCTCGCCGCAAGCTAACGGGGACAGCGGCTTCACGGTTACCCAAAATGGTGTGCTGAACATACCGGCATCAGCGCTGCTCGCGAACGACACCAACCCGTCCGGATTGGCGTTTTCACTTAGCGGCGTCAGTAATCCGGTCAATGGAAGCGTAAGCTACAATGCGCAAAACCAGACTGTGACCTTTACCCCCACCAATGGTTACGCTGGGACAGCGAGTTTCACCTACACGATCACAGACACGAGCGGCCAAAGTGGATCCGGCCAGGTATCGCTCAACGTCAGCTATCCGATCTCTGCGCAGAGCCTGTTCGGCACCAATGATGCGCCAGGGGCCCCCAATTCCGGCGATACCAGCCCCGTTGAAGTTGGAGTCAAGTTTACCGCATCCGTGAACGGGACAATAACCGGTCTGCGTTTCTACAAGGGATCGTTGAATACCGGTCCCCATGTTGCGGATCTCTGGAGCTCGACTGGAGCCCTGCTTGCGACTGCCACATTCACGAACGAGACAGCCAGCGGTTGGCAACAGGTCAACTTCTCCAACCCTGTGGGCATCGCGGCAGGCACCACCTACGTCGCGTCCTATCACACCAACGGTAATTATTCCGGTACGCAGAACTATTTCACGACATCGCTTACCAACGGCCAGTTAACGGCTCCGGCTGGCGGCAATGGTGTCTATGGCTACGGATCCGGAAGCGTTTTCCCAACCAGTAGCTATAACGCCAGCAACTATTGGGTGGACGTCGTCTTCAACGGATCCTCCATCACCAATAATACGCCGCCAACCGCCGTTGCTGACGTTGGTGATGCCACCGAGAAGGGCGGCGTGAACAACAGCATCGGTGGCAAAGCGGCCACCGGCAACTTGCTGACCAACGATACCGATCCCGACGCAGGCGATACCAAGACGGTCACCGCCGTCCGCTTTGGCTCGACCAGTGGCACACTCGGTTCGGCGTTGTCTGGAGCGCACGGCAGCCTGGTGCTCAATGCCTCGGGCACCTTCTCGTACGCGGTCAACGAGACGGATCCAGCCGTGCAGGCCTTGCGGCTGGCGACCGACACGCTCACCGATATCTTCAATTACACGATGCGCGACACTGCCGGCGCCACGTCATCCACCACGCTCACTGTCACGATTCATGGCGCCAATGACGCACCGGTGCTGGCGATTCAGACCGGCAGCCAGACTGCGACCGTTGGCTCGGCGTTCTCGCTGACGCTGCCCGCCGGCACCTTCCCGGACGTCGATTCTGGCGACTCGCTCACCTACACCGCAACCGCTGGCGGCTCAAGCCTTCCCGCCTGGCTCGCGTTCAATGCGTCGACCCGCACCTTTAGCGGCACGCCGACGTCTGCGGACCTTGGTACGCTCAGCGTTACGGTCTCTGCTGCTGATCTCGGTAACCTCACTGGCAGTGAGACATTCGATATCGCAGTGTCGTCAGTTCCTTCAGCGGTGAGCCTATTCTCGAGTTCAGATACCCCGGCCATTCTGTCGAATTCCGATGCGTCGCAAGTTAACCTTGGCGTGCAATTTACCTCCTCCGTGGCAGGCACGATCACTGGCATCAAGTACTACAAGAGTGCAAATGACCCCGGGACTCATACGGGCTTGTTGTGGAGCAGCACCGGCACGCTACTGGCGAGCGCGACTTTCACCAACGAGGGCAGCAGTGGCTGGCAGACCGTCACATTCAGCAATCCCGTATCCATCGCGGCTGGCACGACCTACGTGGCCAGCTTTCACAGCAACGGCCATTATGCCTCCAGCACCAGCTACTTCACCACCGCTCGCACCAGCGGTCCGCTCACGGCTCCTGCGAACATCAATGGCCTCTACACCTACGGAACAACCAATCTGTTCCCGACCAGTAGCTATAACGCCAGCAACTACTGGGTGGACGTCGTGTTCAACGGATCCTCCACCACCAATAATACGCCGCCAACCGCGGTTGCTGACGTTGGTGATGCCACCGAGAAGGGCGGCGTGAACAACAGCACCGCTGGCACGGCGGCTATTGGCAACGTGCTGACCAACGATACCGATCCCGACGCGGGCGATACCAAGACGGTCACCGCCGTCAGCTTCGGCTCCACCGGCGGCACACTCGGTTCGGCGCTGTCTGGAGCGCACGGCAGCCTGGTGCTCAATGCCTCGGGCACCTTCACGTATACAGTCAACGAGACGGATCCGGCCGTGCAGGCCTTGCTGTCGACCAACACGCTCAGCGATATCTTCAATTACACGATGCGCGACACTGCCGGCGCCACGTCATCGACCACGCTCACCGTCACGACCCATGGCGCCAACGACGCGCCAGTGCTGGCCGTCCAGACCGGCGATCAGACCGCGACAGTCGGCACGTCATTCTCCTTAACGCTGCCTGCGGGCACCTTCACCGACGTCGATTCCGGGGATTCGCTGGCCTACACGGCGACCGCCGCCGATGGCACGGCACTTCCCGCATGGCTGACCTTCGATGCCTCGACTCGGACCTTCAGCGGGACACCAACGTCCACCAGTGCTGGCACCCTCAGCGTCAAGACATCGGTCACCGATTTCGGCGGTCTGTCAGCCAGCGAGACGTTCAATCTCGCGGTGACGACAGCGCCCTCAGGCCTGAGCCTGTTCTCGACCTCGGACACGCCGGCCATTCTGTCGAATTCCGATACGTCGCAAGTCAACCTTGGCATGCAATTCACCTCCTCCGTGGCAGGCACGATCACTGGCATCAAGTACTACAAGAGTGCAAATGACACCGGTACTCATACGGGCTCGTTGTGGAGCAGCACCGGCACGCTACTGGCGAGCGCGACTTTCACCAACGAGGGCAGCAGTGGCTGGCAGACCGTCACGTTCAGCAATCCCGTGTCCATCGCCGCTGGCATCCCCTACGTCGCGAGCTTTCACAGCAACGGCCACTATGCCTCCAGCACCAGCTACTTCACCACCGCTCACACCAGTGGTCCGCTCACGGCTCCTGCCAACATCAATGGCGTCTACACCTACGGAACGAGCAATCTGTTCCCGACCAACACCTACAAAGCCGCCAACTACTGGGTGGATGTCATGTTCAACAGCTTGAGCGGCGGCGCCAACCAGTTACCAGTCGCTGCGAACGACAGCGGCCTCTACGCCACGCAGAACGTCCCCTTCGCGATACCGACCTCGGTACTGCTTGCCAACGACACCGATCCCGATGGCGATAAGCTCACGATCACGAGCGCGAGCGGCGGTGTGAATGGCGTTGCCAGCTTCAACGCCCAAAGCAACAGCGTGATCTTCACTCCGACGACCGGCTACACGGGATCGGCGTCCTTCAACTACAGCATCTCCGACGGCCATGGTGGCACCGCCAGTACATCCGTCGCTCTCAATGTGACCGCTGCGTCTTCGACGACTGTGAGCCTGTTCAGCGCAAGCCAGGTGCCTAGCATTGTGGCAGCCAATGATCCAAATTCAGTGGAACTGGGCGTCAAGTTTCAGACGTCTACCCCAGGCGATGTTGTCGGCATTCGCTTTTACAAGGGGCCGTCCAACACGGGCACCCACGTTGCGGATCTTTGGAGCAGCACCGGGAATTTGCTGGCAACCGCGACATTTACCAGCGAAACGGCCGGCAGCTGGCAGCAGGTCAATTTCGCCACGCCCGTGACGATCATGCCGGGAACCACCTACGTCGCCTCCTATCACACCGCCGGAAATTACGCGGCTGATCCGGGCCTCCTCGCCAGCGCAATTACCAACGGACCTCTGACGGCTCCATCCTCGGCATCGATCGCAGGCAACGGTGTGTTTGCGTATGGGACGGATAGCCTATTTCCAAACAACACTTACAACGCAACGAGCTACGGCGTTGATGTGGTTTTCAGGCAGCAGCTCGCAGCATAGGAGATACCAGATGCACGCCGAACTTTATACCGACGGAATCGAAGAAATTACCGTTAGCGGAACCATCGTCCGCGTCGATCTGGTCAGTCTTTCACCGACGGAGCGTGACGCCAACAATGTCCCGAAACGCGTGTTTTCTCAGCGGCTGATCTTTTCGGTCGAATCCTTCGCCAATTCGGTCGATGTGATGCAGAAGGCGCTTCAGGGGTTGGTCGACGCCGGCGTAGTCCGGCGAAATCAGCCAGCTGAGTCGCACAACAGTACGTCGGTCGTACGCGATGCGCTCGCGCCCAGCACGCCACGGTCTCATAATGTCTCTTCGAACTTCCGGTGAAATCGACGCCGCTGGTGGCGCGAAAGGCCGGGTTGTGGACCCGTCTGGATTGGCGACGCAGACGGCATTGGAGTGCCTGTCCAAGATTGCCGGTTATCATGGGACAGACCTGCCGGTCGAGCGTCTGAAGCACGCCTATGCCGTAGCCGCTCCGCTCTCGTTGAACCTTCTGTTGCGCATGGCCAAGGATGCAGGTCTGCGCGCGAGAAGCACGAAAATCGCGTGGGGTGCGCTGATCCGTCTCGGAGAAGCCTATCCGGCGCTGACGAGGCTAACCAATGGCAACTGGATCGTTGTCCTTGGTGCAGGACAGGGAGCTGAGGGCACTGAGGTCGTCAGCGTCTTCGACCCGCTCGCCGACCGCAAGGACGAGGTCTTGGTTGTCGACCGGGACCGATTCTGTGCCCAATGGGCCGGGGACACCATCCTGATCAAGCGCGAGCAGTTGACACAGGATGGGCGCAGAAATTTCGGCCTCCGGTGGTTCGTACCGGAATTGCTTCTTCAATGGCGACTGTTCAGGGACGTCGCGATTGCCGCCATCATGCTCTATGCGTTGGGCCTCGTCGTCCCGATCTTTTTCCAGCTCGTCATCGACAAAGTTCTGGTTCACGAGAGCTACACCACCCTCTACGTACTCGCGGTAGGCGCGGCCGCAGCACTCGTCTTTGACGCGATATTCGGCTTTCTGCGGCGCTACCTGCTACTTTATGCGACCAATAAAGTCGACATTCGAGTTGCTACAAAGACGTTCGGTCATCTCCTCGGGCTGCCGGTCACCTTCTTCGAGCACATGGCAGCGGGGGTCTTAGTCAAGCACATGCAGCAAGCGGCGCGGATCCGTGAGTTTCTGACCGGCCGACTATTCTTAACCACCCTCGACGCGCTTTCGCTATTCGTCTTCCTGCCGGTACTTGCGATCTACAGCGTCAAGTTGACGCTTATGGTTTTGGCCTTCACTGCCGCGAGCGGTGCTGTTGTCGGCCTGCTCATGGGCCCTTTCCGGCGACGTCTTTACGATCTTTACCAGGCGGAAGGTGCGCGGCAGGCTCTCCTCGTCGAAACAGTTCACGGTATGCGCACGGTGAAGTCGCTGGGGATGGAGCCCGTGCAGGGCAGGATTTGGGATAGCCGCTGTGCACAGTCGATTACCATGCGATTCGGTGTCGAGAAGATTTCCGCCGGTGCCCAGGCGCTCACCGGATTTCTCGAGAAGATCATGACACTTGGGATCATCGCTGTCGGAGCACTCGATGTCTTCGCTGGAGAAATGACAATCGGCGCGCTGGTCGCGTTTAACATGTTGGCCGGCAGGGTCTCGGGACCACTCGTCCAACTCGTGACCATGGTGCACGAATACCAGGAAGTTGCTCTTGCCGTGAAAATGCTCGGCGAGGTGATGAATCAGAAGCCTGAGCGAGATGGCAAGAAAGATGGGCTGCGGCCCGACTTCGCCGGAAAAATCGAGTTCGAAAGTGTTTCTTTTCGCTACGGAGCTGAGGGAGCGCCGGCGCTCGATGATGTCTCCTTCACCGTCGAGCCAGGTTCGATCTTCGGGATCGTGGGCCGAAGCGGCTCCGGCAAGACGACGCTCACAAGGCTGATTTCGGGCATGTATCCGGTGCAACAGGGGCTGCTCCGTGTCGACGGATACGATTCGAGGGAACTCGACTTGGCACACCTGCGCCGAAACCTCGGAATCGTCTTGCAGGATAATTTCCTGTTTCGAGGGACGGTCCGCGACAATATCGCATGCGTGAAACGGGACGCGACATTCGCCGAAGTCGTCGCTGCGGCGCAGCTCGCAGGCGCCGACGAGTTCATCGAGCGGTTGCCCCGTGGCTTCGACACCATGCTCGAGGAAGATGCCTCGAACCTGTCCGGCGGGCAGAAGCAGCGGCTCGCGATTGCGAGGGCTCTGATCGTCAATCCACGGATCGTGATTTTCGATGAGGCGACGAGTGCCCTCGATTCCGAAAGCGAAATGATCATCAAGCGCAACCTCCGCCGTTTGGCGGCAGGGCGTACCGTCATCATCGTCTCGCATCGCCTGTCAATGCTGACTGAAGCAAGCCGGATCCTGGTGATGGACCGCGGCCGAATCGTTGACGTGGATCGCCACGACCACCTCCTGTCGAAATGCACCATCTACAGGCATTTGTGGAACCAACAGATGAAACAGATTGCATGATGGAGCCAAGGCAACCACGGACGGACGCGAACACGAACGGTCTGGTCCTGGCCAGAACGGTCGAGCGACGGCGGAAGCTATTCAGGCCGGTGCCGAGGCGAGCGCCTGTGATCGCCGAATTCCAGTCGGATGCAACCGAAGTCGAGCAGCAAGCGCCGCCGCGGCTCGCGCGTCTTACCCTCTACAGCGTGCTTGGGCTAATTGCCTTCGCGGTCACCTGGGCATCCGTTTCGCAAGTGGAGATGATCGTCACGGCGCAGGGGAAATTGACCACGACACGTCCAAACCTAGTCGTACAGCCGTTGGAAACGTCGGTCATACGCGAGATCCACGTCAAGGCCGGTGATCGCGTCAACCGCGGCGACGTTCTGGCTACGCTCGATCCGACCTTCTCGCAGGCTGATTTCGATCAATTGCGCGGCAGGCTGGCTGGTTTCAATGCGTCGATCGATCGCCTGGGCGCCGAAGTGAATGGAACGGAGTATGCCGCCAAGGAGCTCACAAATGCGGACCAAATCCTGCAGGGCAAGTTGTTCTTGCAGAGGAGAGCCGCCTATGAGGCGCAGATCCAGAACTATGACGCACAGATCGCTTCCGCTCGAGCCAATCTGAAGACAGCGCAGGACGAAGAGACGGTTCTCCTTCAGCGACTCGATACGATGCGTTCAATTGAAACCATGCGCACCACGCTGATGGACAAAGAGGTCGGTTCGAGGCTGAACTTTCTACTGTCTCGCGATGCACGGCTCGAGGTTGAGAGCAATCTGGCGCGCGTTCGTGGCAGTATCGCCGATACGACCCATCGGCTGGACAAGGCCCGCGCTGACCAGAAGGTCTTCACCGAGGAGTTTCGTCGCACCACTTATCAGGAACTGGCAGAGACGCTGCCAAAGCGCAACAGCGCAGCAGAGGAATTGAAGAAAGCCGACCGTCGTCGGCAGCTGATCGTCCTGCAGGCGCCGGCAGATGCCGTGGTGCTGGACATCGCAAACCGCACAGTCGGCTCGGTGGTTCGCGAAGCGGAAACGCTGTTTGTCCTGGTTCCTCGTGATGTGCCTCTCCAGGCGGAGGTCAATGTCGAGGGTCGGGATATCGGTCAGGTGGCGCTTGGACAAGCAGTCCGGATCAAGTTCGAAGCGTTTCCTTTCCAGAAGTATGGAACGGCAACGGGCGAGGTCCGCGTCATCAGCCAGGACACGTTCTCGCCGGATCCGAAGGCCGAAGGTGCGCGCCGCGCGCCAGCTCCCTATTACCGCGTACTGGTCGATTTGTCCGACACGCACCTTCGGCTGCCGGCTGAGCGCATTCAACTGATTCCGGGCATGGCGGTGACGGCCGAACTGAAAGTCGGCAAGCGCACCGTGATTTCTTATTTCCTGTACCCCTTGCTTCGCGGTTTGGATGAAAGCATCCGGGAGTACTAGGCATTCAGCGCCAACGGTGATTCAATGAAAGCAATTCCAACGGCATGGCAGCACGCTTCGCATGAATTGCAGACGATTGCAGGCCATCGTCCGACGGCCGCACAGCAGAGGCACCATCGACGTGATCCGATGGGATCGGATGGCACACAGGACCGCAATGGCTTAAGTGCGCGCCGACGGAATGCACGGGCCTGCTGACTCGCGCGTGAAGATATCAGCTAATGCCGACGCGAGTACGAGCGGTGCCTGCTATCAGCGGTATTTGCGGGGGTGGGCGGCCTTTCGCCATATTCCGGTAATGCGCGATCTGCCTGTCTCACTTGCACAGGGCTCACGGCGCGAGCCAGGGACCGATCGAAGACGACCGTCGCCTGGTCCGCGCCACACCGGTGTTGCGAAGGGACTGACACCCGGCAGAGCTACGTGCAGCGGCGAACCGATCGCCTGGAATGTTCTGCGCATCTAGACTGCAAAGCGGGTCGGCCGCTGAGGTACAGAATAATAACCGAGAACATGGCTTATCTGGCTCCGATTAATCCGCCTTACGTGAAATTATGCAAAAATATCGAGGGTTTGCAAGCGATTACGTATTTTAAAAATCCGATAACTTAATCACTTGAAAATAAAAGTTGCCTCTGTATTATCGGATTATAAATCAAATACTAAAATTAAATAATTTGAATGGTCGTGTTTCCTCGCAGGAGCCGTGATGCGCGCGCAGCGTCGATATTCGAAACATGGCCGAGACCGTGGCTCTCGCGAGCGAGGCCATGCGCAGCCGGCGGCGCATGTGGCGGCGATACATCAGGACCAAGACTGCTTGCCGAGCGCTTAGCTATGAAGGAGCGTGTCATGATCTTCGTAACCGTCGGTACGCAAGTCCAGTTTGACCGTCTGATCCAAACGGTCGACGATTGGGCCGGTGCACGGGCGAGAAGCGATGTTTTCGCTCAGATCGGGCCATCAAAGCATCAGTGCAAGCACATCCGCACCGAACGATTTGTTGACCCCAGTGGATTCAGGAATTGCGTTGAGGCGGCAAGCCTCGTGATCGCTCATGCAGGCATGGGCTCCATTATCACCGCCCTCGAACTTGGAAAGCGAATCATTGTCATGCCGCGTCGTGCGAGCTTGGGCGAACACCGAACCGATCATCAGGTCGCAACGGCAAAACAGTTCGCCGCACAGGGCCGGATTGAGGTCGCTTTCGAGGAAAGGGAATTATCCGACAAACTCGATCAATTGGACGTCCTCAACCGATGCGAGCGCCTTGGTGGTGAAGCATCACCACAGCTGATCCTGACAATTCGGACTTTTATTGAAGCGGGACATATCCGTTCACAACCTACCAGCGCTGCTTAGGCGGTCTCAATATGGAGTTACAAGACAGTCGAGCCTCTTCTCCTAGCCGGTCGCGCCGGAACGATGATGGAAGGGGTGCATTTACCAAGAACGAGGACTGCCGAATGAACGCGCACCCATGCTCGACGTATCCTCCATGATCGTGAGATGGAATGTCGGAGATACACTGCGCGTGTGCCGGCGTTCATTTGCGACTGGGTATTGGCCAGCAGTTCGGCTATCGCCAGAGCAACCGAAAGCCATAGCCAAGTAAATTCTACATTTCACCCGATTTCAAACCACTGGTGCAGTTATGTCGAACGACACAATAGGAATTGGAGTTATCGGATACGGCTATTGGGGACCGAACTTGGTCCGCAATTTCGCTGCTCATCCCTCGGTTCGTC
This sequence comes from Bradyrhizobium sp. CW1, assembly GCF_023100665.1. NCBI lineage: Bacteria > Pseudomonadati > Pseudomonadota > Alphaproteobacteria > Hyphomicrobiales > Nitrobacteraceae > Bradyrhizobium > Bradyrhizobium sp. CW1. The sequence continues at coordinate 4,962,705 of NZ_CP064684.1, read as the reverse complement.
TAGTCGGCGTATGCGACTTTGATTCGGAAAAGCTCGCGGCAAGCAAGCGGCTTTATCCGGGGGTGATAACGACGTCCTCCTGCGACGAGCTGCTCAAGAACCCTGCCGTCGATGCCGTGGCCATCGCTACGCCGGTTAATACACACTATGAACTGGCTCTATCCGCACTGAAGGCGGGCAAGCACGTTCTGGTGGAGAAGCCGCTTGCACAAAATTCAGATCTGGCTCGACGCCTGATCGATGAGGCGGCTCGGCGCTGCCTGATATTGAGCGTGGACCACACTTTCATCTACACGCCCGCGGTGCGGAAAATCCGCGAACTCCTGGTCAAGAAAGAGCTCGGTAGTGTCTACTACTACGACAGCACACGCGCGAGCCTTGGCTTGTTCCAGAGCGATGTCAATGTCATCTGGGACTTGGCGGTGCACGATATTTCGATCATCCACTATATCTTCGATGAGCAGCCCGTTGCCGTTTCGGCGACAGGATCATGCCATGTGGTCGGCTCGCCGGAAAACATGGCTCATATAACGTTGTTCTTCGATAGCGCGTGTGTAGCCCACATTAGCGTCAACTGGCTCTCGCCAATCAAAGTCCGCCAGACGTTCATCGGAGGCAGCAAGAAGATGATCGTTTACGACGATCTTGAACCGACGGAAAAGATCAAGGTATATGACAAGGGCATCACAGTTGATGGCCCCTCCGACAAAGCCCATCAATTCCGGATCGGTTATCGGGCTGGCGATATGTGGGCTCCCCACGTGTCCCCGAAGGAAGCGCTGCAGGTCGAGGTCGACCACTTTATCGATTGTGTGCGCAGCGGGACGCGACCGATTTCAAGTGGCATGTCCGGACTGCGGGTGATCGAGGTCCTGGAGGCTGCATCCCGCTCGATCGCCGAGCATGGCAAACCGGTCCTGCTGAAACGCCAGCCGCGCAGGGTCCCGGAACGTGCGACGGCAACGGTCTGAATCATTGGCGGACGATATTCAAATGCGAGAACAGCGCGACGGTCTTGCGATTAGTGCGGTACAACGCTCCATCCTGTTTTCGGCGGTCGATCGCTATGGCAGTCTTGTGCTGTTCCTGGTCGCTACCGCGGTTCTCTCTCGTCTGCTATCGCCCGCGGAATTCGGAGTGTACGCGGTCGTCAATGCCGTCACCGCGGTAATTGGTGCATCCTTTCAGGAGTTCGGGGGCGGAAACTATCTGATTCAGAAGCGTGATCTATCTCCAGCCGATGTTCGCTCAGCTTTCACCATCTCGCTCGGGATCTCGGTGGCCATAGCGCTTCTTCTGTTTGTTCTTGCAGGCGCGCTCTCAGATCTTTTCGCCCAGGACGGTCTCAAGAGGGGCATTGAGGTGTCGGCGATGAATTTTTTCCTGGCACCAGTTTCGGGGACAATTTCGGCCTTGCTGCGCCGGGACATGAAGTTCGGCACGTTAGCCATTTGCAACTTCGCCGCGGGTGTGGCTGTTGCTCTGGTCTCGATCGGGCTAGCGATGGCGGGATTCAGCTATATGGCGCCGGTCTGGGCAGCCCTGACGGGAAGCGTGATTTTGACCTTGGCGCTGCTCGCCAGTCATCGGGACTTAAACGCACTGCGCCCCTCGCTCCTCAAATACCGCGAGATCGTCAGCTTTGGCCTTTATGCCAGCGGGGTTAGCGTCATCAACGTGTTCTACAATCTGGCGCCCCAGCTATTCCTTGCAAGAACTCTGGACTTTATGTCCGTCGGTCTGTACAGCCGCGCGATTAACCTAACGCAAACGTTCGACAAGCTCGTTACGCAAGTATTGAACCCTGTGATCATGCCGGCGATTGTCGCAAGGCGCGAAGCGGGGGACGACCTGAAGGTCATCTATCTCGAGGCGATCGAGCTGCTTTCCGCCGCGCACTGGCCATTCCTGATATTCGTGGCCATTATGGCGCGACCGATCATCGCGATCTGGCTCGGCGAGACGTGGCTGGAGGTCGTGCCTCTGGTGCGGCTGCTCTGCATCGCAAACATGGCTCTTTTTGCAGCGTGCTTGAGTTATCCCATGCTTGTAGCGGTTGGAAGCGTGCGGGACGCTTTGATCTCCTCCTTCATCTCCCTACCTCCGTCGCTTCTTGTAATTTTTTGCGCATCCTTCTTCGGTGTGCAGGCTGTCGCCGCCTCCGCCGTTTTGACGTTGCCCTTCCAAGCTGCAGTTGCGATCTATTTTATCGGCCGGCACTTAGGCCTTAGACCAACGGACATTGCTCGCGCGCTGATGAAGAGTGGGGTCGTCACAGCGATAACAGCATTGGGCACCTTCGGCTGCGCGGCGCTGACGGAACAGGGAATCCTGACGTCATTTGCCGGTTTGGCCTCGGGATTGTGTGCTGCGGCGCTTTGCTGGTGCCTGGGGCTGCTGCTGACCGGCCACCCGCTGCTGCATCAGCTCCATCTCGCTGCAGCTAGTCTGGCCCGTGATGCACCGAAGCTGAGGCCATCGCGTTCGGCCCTGTGAGGCCTTGCGATTCTTGGAGGCGGAGATGCCCATTACGAACGACGTAAAGCTCGGTAGGGACGTCAGGATTTTTCATCCCGATCTAGTCAACCTGTATGGTTGCACCGTTGGTGACGAGAGCAAAATCGGAACCTTCGTCGAAGTCCAGGAGGGGGCAAAGATAGGCGCGCGTTGCAAGATATCGTCGCACAGCTTCATCTGCGAGGGCGTCACGATCGAGGATGAAGTGTTTGTTGGTCATGGTGTGATGTTCACGAACGATAAATTCCCGAAGGCAACGACCGCGGATGGTCGTCCTCAGCAAGCGTCGGACTGGACACTGCAGCGCACTCATGTCGGTAGGGGAGCTTCCATCGGATCGAACGCGACCATTCTGTGCGGTGTGACAATCGGTGCGGGTGCCTCCGTAGGCGCGGGTGCGGTGGTGACGAAGGACGTTCCGCCCGGCGCCATCGTTGCCGGAGTGCCCGCTCGGGCTCTGTCCGGAGCTGAAAGCACCGTTCTGGGCGATCGAGGCTCGTCAGTTGCGCTTCATAAACCATTTTAAATCGAAAGATATTTTAGCGAATTTAATGCTTGATTAAATAGAATAATTCGAGTTAATTTGTTTCTGTAATTTTGATCCAATCCAAGGTCTTGAATCTTGATACCCTTCCTGGATTTGAAAGCCCAATATAGCCAGATCAAGCCGGAAATCGACGCCGCAGTAGCGAGGGTCGTCAGCAGCGGGCACTTTGTGCTCGGGCCGGAGGTAACGGCCTTCGAGGGACGCTTTGCGGATTATTGCCGGACCGCCCATTGCCGCGCGGTGAACAGCGGCACTTCGGCGCTTCACCTTGCCTTGCTTGCGGCAGGCGTCGGGCCCGGTGACGAAGTCATCACGGTGTCCATGACGTTCGTTGCGACCACCGCAGCCATTCTCTACAGCGGCGCCAGGCCCGTGTTTGTCGACGTTGACCCGGTAACATGGACGATGCATCCCGGCTCGATCGAAGCTGCGATAACACCACGAACCAAAGCGATCCTGCCGGTCCATCTCCACGGGCTGATGGCCGACATGGATCCCATCATGGAGATCGCGCGTCGTCACGGTCTGGTCGTCATCGAGGACGCCGCGCAGGCGCACGGCGCGGAATACCGCGGACGTCGCGCAGGCTCGATTGGCGATCTGGGATGCTTCAGCTTTTACCCCGGCAAGAATCTTGGAGCTTTTGGCGAGGGTGGGGCCGTCGTAACCGATCGACCTGAATTGGCGGGCCGCGTGTCACTGCTGCGCGATTGGGGGCAGGAGGCGAAATACGACCACGTCATCCCCGGATACAACTATCGCATGGACGAAATTCAGAGCGCGATACTGAACGTCAAGATGGACTACATCGAGCGCTGGACGGAAGCGCGTCGGTCGCTCGCTGAGCGATACAATGCACTGCTATCCGATCTCCCATTAGCGCGTCCCCAGCCGCCCCGCGACGCCCGTCACGTGTATCACGTCTATGCGGTCAGATTGCAGCGGCGCGACGACGCGCTGACGCTATTGCGTGATGCCGGCATTGGTGCCGGGATCCACTATCCCGTTCCGGTGCATCTGCAAAGAGCCTATGCGGAACTCGGTTATCGTGCCGGTGATCTCCCCGTCACTGAGATGCTTGCGAACGAGTTTCTCTCTCTTCCCATTTATCCGGAGATGCGGGCGGAACAGGCGGCCGAAGTTGTCTCTACATTGAGGAACGCGGCGGCCCTGCGGCCCAGCGAAGCCGTCAGCGACCCGGCGGAGCATCCACAAAGCGTCATGACATGGTCTCACAACAGGAGAGCGTCTTGATTGATCTCAAGGGAAAGCGCGTTCTGGTCACCGGCGGGGCGGGGTTCATCGGCTCCCACATCGTTGATCTGCTCTGCGACGAGGGCTGTATCGAGATTGTTGCCATAGACAACATGATAAGAGGCCGGCCGGAAAATCTCCGGCGCGCGCTCGGGCGTGGGCCGGTGAGATTGGTTCACGGCGACATACGCGATCGCAAGCTGATGGAAGCGCTGGTCAAGGCTGCCGATATCGTCTTTCATCAGGCCGCACTCCGCATCACTCATTGTGCAGCCGAACCGCGCCTGGCCAAGGAGGTCATGGTGGATGCCACCTACGACCTGCTGGAGCTGTGCATCAAGCACGATATCGAGAAGATTATCGCAGCGTCTTCGGCATCCGTATATGGCATGGCCGAGGAGTTTCCGACGACCGAGCGGCAGAATGCGTACAACAACCGAACTCTCTATGGGGCTGCTAAGGCGTTTAACGAAGGGCTCCTGCGGGCCTTCAACGATGTAAGCGGCCTCGACTATGTGGCATTCCGATATTTCAACGTCTACGGCAGCCGGATGGATATCCACGGACGGTACACCGAGGTCTTGATCCGCTGGATGGAGCGCCTGGAAGCCGGATTACCTCCCATTATCTTTGGTGATGGCCGTCAGACCATGGATTTCGTCCACGTCCGCGACATCGCGCGTGCCAACATCCTTGGGGCCAGGGCAAAGGTTACTGATGAGGTCTTCAACGTCGGGAGCGGCACTGAGACCAGCCTGACCGAGCTGGCGACTGTGCTTGCGTCCGTGATGGGACACCGCGGCTTGACACCCGAATTCGCGCCGGAGCGCTCGGTCAATCCGGTGCCGCGACGGCTGGCATCGACGGGCAAGGCAGAGCGTTTGCTGGGTTTCCGCACCACGGTCTCGCTTGAGCAGGGGCTCGCCGATCTCGTGAAATGGTGGCGATCCGAGCGCGATCTCGCTTCGGACCGCCAGCGACAGGCGGCGGCATCGTGATTGAGGCCGAGGCGGAACGCGCGGCCGGACCGTCCGGATAGATTTCGTTGGTGCCGCCCATGGCAGCTTAGCAGGGGTTCGCGCTGAGACTGACGGACCCCGCGGCAGCCTCAGAGAGGCACGGAAGTCCGATCCATTCCACCGGGCCAGCCATGATTTCGATCGTCGTCCCAGCCCACAACGAGAGTTCCGTGATTGCGCGGACGTTGAGCCAATGGGTCGGCAAGCCAGATTCGGACGAGCTGCGCGTGGTGGTCGTTTGCAACGGCTGTACGGACGACACCGCGAATATCGCCCGGCGTTTCGGCCTGACCATCAAGGTTGTGGAGTCGGACACCGCAAGGAAGACCCACGCTCTGAATCTTGGTGATCAAGTCGCGAACGTCTTTCCGCGGATTTATGCTGACGCCGATATCGTTATTACCGTTGATGCCATTCTAGCTTTGGCAAGACGCCTCAATGAGGGTGACGTTTTGGCGGTTGCGCCTACGGCAGAGATCAATCTGGCGGGCTGTTCCTGGCTGGTTCGCAAATACTTCGGAATTCGGTCACGGCTGCCGTCCTCGCGCGAGGGAATCGGCGGTTCAGGCGTGTACGCCTTGTCCGAGGCTGGACGCAGGCGGTTCGGGCAATTTCCAGACATCACTGCTGATGACACCTATGTTCGACTTCAGTTCAGACGGGAGGAGCGGGAGACTCTGGCCTGCGTGAGGTCCACGGTGTTCGCCCCACGCACTCTGCTGCAGCTCGTCACCGTCAGAACACGGGCCTATAGGGGAACATTCGAGCTCGCCCGGCGCTTTCCCGAGCTGCGCGCAAACAAGGGAGCGGCCAATAATTGGACACTCGTTACACTGTTCAAAGAACCTCGCTTGTGGCTCGGCTTGTTGATCTATTGCTGGGTCAACATTGCTGCTCGATGTAACGCTACCAGAGGCGGCCGACCTGGAGATCATCTCTGGCAACGAGACGAGACTTCGCGGGTGGCGCTGCCGGATTCGACCAAATGAGGCCCTAATTCGATTGGGCGCGTGGTAGGTAAATCGAACGCGTCGCGCCATATAAAATGCTTGATTTTAAATACCAATACTGTTAATTTAAATCGAAATTTAATATTAAATGCAAGCAATTCGAGGCTTTCGATCCGCCCATTCAGGGGGAGCTCGCGAATCTTGCAGCATCTTAGGGAGGCCAGCCAATGCTTCGGAGCCCGGTCTTTCACCACAACGCGGTGCTGAACCCCAATACGGAGCGGTCACGCAACGTACGGCCGAAAGTGCTGGCAGTCGCTTCAGGTGGGGGCCATTGGGTGCAGCTGTTGCGGATCAAACCCGCTTTCGAGCATTGCGATGTTACGTTCGTCACCGTCCATGAATCTTATCGCGCGCAGGTGCCCGACCACAAGTTCTACCTCGTCAACGATGCTAACCGCTGGACCAGGATCGCGCTGTTGAAAGCAGCGCGCAGAATCGCCTGGATCGTTTGGAATGAAAAGCCGGACATCGTAGTCTCGACGGGTGCCGCTCCGGGATATTTGGCGCTGCGGTTCGGACAAATGATGGGTGCGCGCACCATCTGGCTCGACAGTATCGCAAACGTCGAGCAGCTTTCGATGTCGGGAGACCGAATTGGCCATTGCGCCGACCTCTGGCTAACGCAGTGGCCTCATCTCGCGCGACCCGATGGACCTTACTACACAGGCGCGGTGCTATGAGCTTCGCGATGGTCGGAACGCCGGGATATCTTGAGCGCTTCATCCACACGGTTGATGAGTGGGCCAGCGGGGCTGAGCGACTCGGCACACAAGCATCGCACGCCGTTTATCGAGACCGCACGCATTGGTTTGTCGGATAGAAACTGTTGTTGTGGGCGGAAGCGAGCAATGTGGGGTGGCAGAGACGCAGATATCCGTGGCGCGCGCCTTCAAATTCTGAGCCTAACCGCAGCGTGGCGCCGCGCGTACAACGTAGTTCATAGACAACGGACCTCGCTAAAGGAAGTGGAAATGAAAGAAACTCACGCCGGCGCGCATGTAATGGACGCGGAGCGCCTGCTGAAAGTCCGGGCGGCCAGCAGTGCGCTTGAGCAGGGCCCGGCGCAATTCGTTAAGTGGCGGCGCGTAGAACGCGAGCACGTTGCGGTCAGCCCGCGAGAGGCGGTTGCATCATGATTCCGATCGCACTGCCGCTCCTCGCCGATGAAGAAGCTGGTGCCGCGCGCGCAGCCGTTCTATCGGGCTGGGTGTCGCAAGGTCCGCAAGTCGCCGCCTTCGAGCAAGAATTCGCCACCCTTGTCGGCGCACCATTCGCATGCGCTGTATCAAATTGTACCACAGCCCTGCAGCTCGCGCTGGCGGCGCTGGACATCGGACCCGGTGACGAGGTGATCACACCGAGTCATTCCTTCATCGCAACGGCCAATTCGGTCCGGTTTCAGGGCGCGACACCCGTTTTTGTAGACATCGATCCGTTAACCTACAACGTCGATCCCGCCCGTCTGGTGGAAGCAATAACTCCGCGAACGCGCGCGATCATCGCCGTCCACCAAATGGGCATGCCTTGCGATCTTGCAGCGCTTACCGCGATAACTGACCGCTATGGCATTGTCCTGATTGAGGATGCGGCGTGTGCTGCCGGCAGTAAAATCTGCATGAATGGGCAATGGGAGTCGATTGGAAAACCGCATGGCCGCATTGCCTGCTTCTCTTTTCACCCTCGGAAAGTGATCACAACTGGAGAGGGCGGGATGCTGACCACCGCGGATCCGGAGCTCGATCGCAGGTTCAGACTGTTGCGCCAACATGGCATGAGCGTCCCTGACACGGTGCGGCATGGTTCGCCTCAAGTAATCTTCGAGGATTATCTGGTCGTCGGGTACAATTACCGCATGACCGACATACAAGCGGCGATCGGTCGCAAACAGCTCGAACGCCTTCCGCAACTGGTGGCGCGCCGCCGCGCCATCGCTGCCAGATACACCGAGCTACTCTCCAATTTCGAGGGTCTGCGCGTGCCGGAGGAGCCCGAGTGGACCAGGTCCAATTGGCAGAGCTATTGCGTGCGTCTGCCTGACCACCTCGACCAGCGCACCGTGATGCAAGGCCTGCTCGATAAGGGAATCGCGACACGACGGGGGATCATGTGCTCGCACCGCGAACCCGCTTACGCCAATGGGAAGCAGCGCCATGATCTCCGTCAATCCGAACTCGCGCAGGATCGATCGATACTGCTGCCGATTTACGCGCAAATGAGCCAGGAGGATATCAATCGAGTCATCGATGCCCTGCTGCATCATATCCGAATAGCTTGATACTCAGGATAACGGGAATGGCGAAGGTCGATATTGTTGTCCCCTGTTACAATTATGGGCGCTTCCTTGAGGCTTGCGTGTCGAGCATTCTCAGCCAATCCGTTTCGGATTTGCGCGTACTTATCATCGACGACTGCTCCTCGGATGATTCGGTGTCAGTCGCAAGGAAATTGGAGCAAAGCGACCCGAGGGTGGCGGTGAGAGCGCATTCGCGCAATCACGGTCACATCAATACGTTCAATGAAGGAATCGCGTGGGCATCATCCGAATACTTCTTGCTCTTGTCCGCTGATGATTTGCTGGTTCCCGGAGCCCTCCAGCGGGCAACGGAGATCATGGACGCAAACTCCGACGTTGTTCTTACATATGGAGAATGCATCCTCTGGTTTGACGATTTACCGTTGCCTAAATTACCTGCGGACGAGAACCATTCTTGGACACGGCAAGATCTGATAACGGAGATGTGCGCCACAGCCAGAAATGACGTTCCCTCTCCGACCGCGATTGCGCGGACACGGACGCAGAAGGCGATCGGCGGCTATCGCACGTCGCTTCCTCACGCAGGCGATATGGAGATGTGGCTACGTTTCGCTGCGCACGGTACAGTTGCCCAGATTAATGCGGTGCAGGCAATCTATCGCAAGCATTCGTCGGCGATGTCCAACGCCTACTTTGCCAAGAGAATACTAGATTATCGGCAGTGCTTGCTCGCGTTCGACAGCTTTTTTGATCAATGCGAGGATCGGGTCCCAAATTCGCGGAGTTTACGTGCCTTGGCGCGCCATACATTGGCCCACCAAATGTTTCGCAGCGGGATCGGATTGCTGCGACGTGGGCGCCTTAGCGACGGCCTTTGCCACTTACGCGAAGCCATGACGATGGATCGCCGGTTGCGATACTTTCCTCCAATTTGGCGAGTGCTGAAGTTTCCGGGCAAGGATGGCCGTCGATGGGCGTTGTCCGTGATCAGAAGAACGCCGGGCAAGTTGTTGGAGTGATGGATACCTTTCGGCGCGTGAGGTCGATAAACATCATTTCGTTCTTAGGAACCATCTAGGTCACTATGGAATCAAACCAGATGCGATGCCCGATCGTCCTCGCTTGTGACCGGCGGTATGCTATGCCACTTGCAACGACCCTGCGGTCAATTGTGGAAACGGATAGACGCGGCGAACCGTTCGAGTTTCATGTACTTGTCGACGGTGTTTCCGAGCGTATTCGAAAGAGAATATTCGACTCTCTCCCCCATGGTTCTGCGTCGATCCGATGGATCGAAGTGGACCTGGAAATGTTTCGGGATTTCTCGACCATTAGGTACATTTCAAAAGTCACCTACGCCCGGTTCCTTATCCCCCGCATCTTTCCGAACACTGTCTCCAGGGTGTTGTATCTAGACTCCGATCTCCTCGTTCTTGATGACTTGCAGCCGCTCTGGGCAACAGATCTCGAGGGAAAAGTTCTTGGCGCGGTTCTAGACGGTCTCGATTCTCAGCTGAAAAATCAAACTGTTCGCGTATCGGTACCTCGCGTGCAAGATTACTTTAACGCCGGTGTACTTCTGATAGACCTCCACCAATGGCGAGAGGCGAAAATCTCCGAAACGGCGTTAGATTATCTCAAGCGCTATCCTGGATCGCCCTACTCGGATCAAGACGCACTGAATGTTGCGTGCGATGGCCTTTGGAAAGGGCTCGCTTCCCGATGGAATTATCTAGCTTACAACACGGAACTTGACGTCTCTGAATTGGCAGGCGAGTACAAACCCAGCATAGTTCACTTCACGACCTGGAACAAACCTTGGAGACCTGGTGTTCCAAACGCGAATGCCGCGTTGTACGACTCGTTTCGAAGCCGCACGCGGTTCGCGCGCAACTCTATGGACAAAATGGAAAGCACCCTGCGTATCGGTTGGTCCCGCATTAAAAGCTTCCATGACGGGAGACGAGGCAAATCAACTCGCTCGGAAGGGGTGGTCGATCCCTAGATTGATCGGAGTAGCTCAAATGATCGAACGGTGTCCTCTTTAACCATTCGATCGCGATGTTGGCTGACTAAAAAATGCTCTGGTGAGGCCGCGTTCCGGGCGGAACCGACTAGTTGGACCTTTGAAGTCGATGCTCGCCCTGAACGTGTGTGTGGGGCCGCCGACTCGGGCCATCTAAGCAGCGGTCAAGAGGAAAGCTACCTGATCTCCCTGTTGTTCGAGATTTAACTTCGCCGCTCGTTTGGCAAACCTTCTCAACTCGCGCCGGCTAAATAAATCGCTTGGCCCAGATGTGAGCGGCTTAGACTTTCTGTACATTTCGCTGCCCCAGAACTGAAACGCAGTAGAATCGTCAATCGATTGTTTAACAGACAGGCCGCAGCGCTTTGCTAATGCGTTCATTCCCTTGCGAGAGGGAATTACAATGTGGCGCGGTGCATCCAGTTGGACCCAATTCGGGCCGTACTCGATCCATGCATGCGAGGCCGACGTCGGGATGCGAACCAGGATGCGACCACCTGGCGCAAGTAGCTTTCTTGCGTTGGCAAGACTTTGGTCCGGATCAGGGACATGTTCTAACGAGTGATTGAACATGATGAAATCAAACTCGCCGGACATACTTTGAAGTTCCGATTTGTGAATCTTCACGGCGCCTGATGCTGGTTTGGAAATATAAGGGTCTACTCCGGTAAGATTCCTGAAGCCTGCCGCAGACATTCTATGAAGGAGCCTCGCAGAGCCGCAGCCGACGTCGAGCACTCGAGAGCCAGGATCAATTCCAAAATCTCCGATGACCCCTACGATGGGATCGTACCTCACAAAGGAAGCCACGGCTCCCAATACGCTTTTCATGCCAAATGCATGCGCGTCCCTGATTGCGGTAAGCCGCGAATTTCGCGGGGGCGTGGCGAACGAATAATACCCACTGGGGTAAAAAGGACTCTCGTCTGTTATTTCCGACAGGCGCTGAATCGTTCCACAATCAATACATTCCTGGTATTCAAACCGCTCTCTTGTGCCAAACATCATCTCAACAAATACGTGGCGAGGATGTTCGCCGTCTGACAAGCAAGCTTTACAAATCATCTCAAGTACCCAGCCATAGCAGAGTATCAATCCGGCTTAGCCAGCATCGGAGAAGCCGGAACGGGTGTAAGAAGGCCGGGTTCGTCAACCAAACCCGCCAGTCGTTTTCTATTTTAGAAAGATGAACCTGACTCTGTCCGCGAGGCGAGTAAGCCGGCTGCTTCCGCTGCGCGCTCTCGGTTTTTCCATGCCCGGCGAGCCATCTGAAGCCTTCTCGACAAGGGTCAGACAGTCCAAATTCCGGGCTTCGTCCCAATCTATGGTAACTTGCTCGAGCACCCGCAAACCAGATCTACTCGCAGCGTGGGCAAACAGAGTTCTGCTCATAAAATTGCGCCAATGGGGATTGTTTCTGTAATCCGAGCCTGGGTATGTGTCTAAGTTTGAATGATGGAACAGTGCGCGGCCGCCTTGTCGCAGGATACGAGAAGCATCCTGTAGGTATGAAAAAACCGCATCATATTCAAAATGCACCATCGCATCAAAACAGAATATCGCGGAGACGGACCCGTCCTCGACGGGATGGAAATCGTAGCCGCTATTGGTATGCGCGCTCACTTCAGGAACATCCGAGAATCTTTTCTTGCAATGCCGCACATTCTCCTCAACGACGTCCATCAGGACGAGCGATCGAAGCGTGCTCTGGTCGCGTTTCGTGCTCAAAAAACGAGCGGAATGCCGACCGTGCCCGCACGCGAGTTCGACAGTTGACGTCGTATCCAATCTCTCGAACAAACGCCGGAATGGCGTCCCCGGCTTCCAAAACGGGTCGGTCCAGGCATCCGATTCCGCTTTATCGTAATAATCTGTGCTCTTCCAATCGTGCGCGATCTCTAAAGTTCGCGAGGAAACCGTGGTCATCACATTATCTCCATATTTAATCGCGCGCGTTAACTAATTGCTACGAGCGATCGCAATATAGCACGAATTAATGGGAATATTAACCCCGGCGTCGAATCTCGTGTTGTCGGGTCCATGCGCATTCCACGGGCCGGGCGCCAGATTCCAGCGGAATCCGAGCGCGAACAGCTAATGTCCTGGCGGTGACGGCTCGGATGGGAGGGGAGGCGGGCAGCAAAGCTGCCAAGTTCCGGCACCTCGCCGCCCGATGCCCCCTCAATCGGCTCGGGGAGTTAATTAGAGCGTGGCGGCGCAAGCCTGTTTTCTTTGGCCGATTAATGTGATTTAATTGCAGTCAATCGGAATATTAACGTCGGTTTATTAAATCCCGGTCGGAGCCTGTGTGCGAGGTTATGTCAATCACCGTCTCGCGGTCCACAGCCGGACTTCTTGCGGGACATGCTAGCGTGTCGAAGCCAATGCACTGGCCTCGGCTGACCAGGAGCGTTTCATGACGTCCCAAGCACGTCGGCCCAATGCTGAAGGGGGAGCTGAAGGTCCCCTCGTCACGGTCGTGACGTGCGTTTACAACGCAGGGGAATATTTGCGGCCTTCGTTGTTGAGCATAATTGATCAGACGTATACCAATTTAGATATCCTCATTATCGACGACGGAAGCACGGACGGCTGCTTCGACTCAGTTCAAGATTTGCTGGCAGACGAGCGTGTTCGCGTGATCCATCAAGCGAACGCAAGCAAGCCCGTGGCGATCAATCGAGCGCTCGATCAGATCCGCGGCGAGTACTACGCAATTCAAGACGCGGATGACATCAGCTATCCAACGAGAATTGAAAGACAGGTTCGTGCGCTGCTCAACGGGCTGCATTTGGCCGCCGTATTCTGCGGTAACGAGCTTATCATTGACGGAAGAGCCATGGCCCCCGTGTTTGCACCGAAAGGAGAGGACGACTGCCACTCTGAGATCCGAGCCTTTCGAATGCCTGCCCTTGATCCCACAGGAATGTTTCGGATGTCATTGATCGGCCATTTGCGATTCGAGCCTTCGTTGCAGGTCGCCGAGACCTACGATTACATATTGAGAATTGGCGAAGAGCATCCGATGATTGTATTGGGTGAGTGCCTTTACGCGTACCGCATTCTTCCCAATTCACTTACCCGACGTGCGCCAGCGTGGCGCAAACGATTTGAATCTGAGGCCTTCAGGCGGGCCTGCGAGCGGCGAGGTTTACGGTTCGAGCCAGAATGCGAGGATAGAGGCCACAGGTCCCGCAATAGCTTGCTGGATAACAATATCGCCGCCCATTTCATCAGGAGCGTGCTGGATTTACGTCGGTCAAACCATCGTTTGTCAGCGCTAAGGACGGGTTGGCAATGTGCTTCTTTGCATCCCGCGGATCCACACTATTACAAGGCGCTTGCTTATGCGCTGATTCCACCCGGCGTAACGAGCCGCCTACGTCGTGACTTCTTGGCGATTCCTTTGGAGACGACGAAATGAAGCGCCTCTTCGGCGGAACGGTCGTGTTGATGCGGCGGCTCAATTTTGAGCGCTGCTTCTTGTTGGCGCAACGTCTTCGGCATTCGAGGTATTCGCTTTGAGCCGCAAAAGCTTTGAATTGGATTCGGATGTTCAACGTACCTATCTGCGGGATCGCCAGCAGAGTGTAGTTAGGCGTGTTACAGGCGGTTCGCCCTCACGTGCCGAACTATATCTCAAACTATTATTGGTCACAATTGTTTTGCCCGAGGGTCTATCTTTCTTCGTCGGTGACTTTCGCCTCACCGTCGCTCGAGTTCTGATTTTTGTGTTCTCGATCGCAGCGATATCGCGGCTCTCCCAGCGCAACCCGCGAGCTGTAGTCTGCGTTCCATCGGATATATTAGCTCCGGCTGCAGGCGTCTGGATGATGTTGGCTGCCACCGTAACGGATGGTTCCACGGGTCTTAAAGGAGCCGGGATCGAGGCAATTTCATTCACCGGCGCATATTTGAGTTTCCGGTATCTTCTCGGTCCGGCGGTCGATAGTTCCGTGCGGATCGTACGCTTCTCTTGCAAGTTGATTATTCTGATTGTCGGTGTCGCGCTTCTCGACTCTCTGACTGATAGACTGTTCACCTATGACTTCGTCAAAGGAATTACTGGTTATGTGAAACCCAGTTATGAAGGTGCATTCGCGTTGAAGTCGGAGACCTTGTTTAGGGACGGGGTCATTCGTGCCATGGGTCCAATGGAGCATTCGATATTATTCGGTGCCGTTTGTGTGTGGTTTGGACACTTGGCCCTCACTACGTTTAGGCCCCAGGTGTTGGGCTGGGGTGTTGCAGGGATCGCGCTGGTAGGTGTCTTGGCTTCGCAGGCGCGGAGTCCATTGCTAGCCTATGTGATCGGATTTGCTCTCGCGATTTTTTATGCTGCAACCCCTCGCTTTACAACCAGATGGAAGTTGGTCGGACTGGCTGTGACTGCTGTTCTCCTTACCGTTTTCACTTTCTCTGGCAACCCCGTCGTAACGCTTGTACGCCTTGGCGGAGTAAGTCCGGAGGCGGCCTGGTACCGTCAAGCGATCTGGGAGACCGGGGGGCCTGTAGTACTCGGTTCGCCGATCTTCGGAATTGGTTTGAACGGTGACTGGAATTGGCAGTCTCACGGCGCGCTCGTGAGCGGGAGCGTGGATGCTTTTTGGCTTGCCGCCGCAATGAATTACGGAATTCCTGGCAGCGCATTGATCCTTTTGACAATTGTGGGCGCATGCTGGCTTGGTTCGATCGATAGATCGCGTCACCTTACTCCCGAGGAAGGACGGCTATCGGTGGCGCTCGGAATTGTCATAGTAACCATCGTTTTTCTGGGGTTCATGGTTCACTTTTGGGGCATCTGTTTCATCCTTATCGCTGTCTTTGCCGGAATGCGGGCGAACCTCGCGGAAACCGCGGTGCTGCGCGATAGAGCCGCGGAAACGGGATATGATTCGATTACCGGAGGCGTTTTACTGCAGGGCGGTGACGCGCGTGCCACGCAGAGGAGCTCCGTTGTTCTCGGGTGATCGCTCTGGAATCTAGGCGCCGCCAACCATAGCGATCGTCGTGATTTCTCGCGCTGCGTCGGTCTGAACCTGGGATGTCGATCATGACGATCCAAAATATTCAAGTTCCGACGTTTGATCTGGGGCCTCAGATCCCCCGCGTTATTCATCAAATATATTTCTCGAAAAATCCGTTACCGATCATCTTGGCAAGGAATATACAAGCCATCAAAACAATGAATCCCGGCTGGGAACACAGACTATACGACGAACAAGCGATTGCTACGTTCATCGTCGAGCATTACGGCCCAGAAATTGCGAGCCTGTTCTATAAGATCAATCCGCAGTACGGAGCGGCGCGAGCTGATCTCTTCCGCTATCTCCTCATGTACAAGCGCGGTGGGGTCTATCTTGATATCAAAAGCACAACGGTCGAGCCTCTCGACGGAGCCATTCGATCAGACGACAGGTTCATTCTGTCACGTTGGCGGAATAGCCCTGGCGAGCCGCACGCGGGCTGGGGCGTGCACAAAGAGTTTGGGGCTAACCGGGAACGCGAATTTCAACAGTGGCATATCATAGCCGCTCCCGGTCATCCGTTTCTAAAGGCGGTGATCGAGCGGGTTTTGACAAATATCCAAAATTACCGATCGTGGGTGCATGGCGTGGGAAACAAGGGCGTCTGGAGAACAACGGGCCCCATAGCGTATATGCTGGCCATCGAGCCGCTGATGAGTAGCAACAGTTACCGCATGGTCGCAAACGAGACGGAGCTGTCATTGCAATACAACATATGCAGCGATCCCTCTCATCTTTTCGGTAAGCATTACGGGTTACTATCAGATCCCATAGTCTCGATGGATGGATGGCTTTCCATTCCAGCGCATCATATCTATTCTCAGGCGCGCAATGTCTATCGCCAGCTTCTTTTAAAGCCCCCGGCGTAGCGCACGATCCGGCCGTTGCTCCACTGAGCCCTAGGGGCTCGGACCCCTAAGCTCTACAGCTCCTGGATGAAAGTTCATTGGTCAATGAGTGCAAACCTTGCACCCGCGACAACAGGGTATTTTTTCATGCGCGAAGCGCCCAAATTCGCGATCTTATAACGATGCCTCGCGCCGCGGATCTTCGCGCCGACTGCAGCCAGAATTAAATAAACTGGATAATAATTACAATCTCTGGTAATTAATATGGAGGCTCCAGCGCTATGGCGGAGTTGCGATACGATGTTGAATTCTGAGGAGCCGGCTGTGTTTGTCGGAGCAGGGCAGGGCGGTCACGTTACCGAGGTGGCTGATCTTATCGTAGGTTTTTGTAAGCCGGTTGCGCCGTGCGAGGGAATAAGATGAATCAGCGCTCCCTCTCCGGCGGCCAAACAGCGCGGCGGATTGCTTTCGCCACGATCGGCGATGCAAGCGAGGTCAGGTTCTGGTCCGGCACGCCATTTCACATGGCGAAATCGCTCGCAAACGAAGGTCATGAGGTGGTCCATATCGGTCCCCTGAGCGCACCGATCTTACCTCTTTACAAGACGTATTCCAGACTTTGCCGTGCCTTTCGCAAGCAGAGCCTCTCCCCATTTCATGCGGGGCCTGTCGTTGCACAGTATGCAGCGGACGCAGCACGCAAAATCTGCGCGGTCTCACCCGACTTCGTCTTCGCGCCCGCCGGCTCCAACTTCGCCTGGGCAGTGCCTGCGGGCGTTCCCCTCGTCTATGCGTCCGATGCGACCTTTCGGCTTGTCGACAATTACCATCCTAACTATCGGAACTTGTCACGCAATGCTCGGGAGATTGCTGAACGCCTGGAACGCAACACCATCGCACGTGCGGATCTTGTCCTCTACCCGTCGGAATGGGCCGCCGAATCTGCTGTTAGAGATTACGGTGCCGACCGTGGACGGGTGCATGTCATTCCCTGGGGTGCCAACCTCGAAGAAACACCCAATCGTGACTCTGTGCTTGCGTGCCGCAAGCCGGGTCCGTGCCGGCTCTTGTTCATCGGTGCCAACTGGGAGGAGAAGGGCGCGGACATCGCGGTCGGCACTCTCGCTGAACTAAGGGACAGGGGCGTAGAGGCGGAGCTCGTGATCTGCGGATGCACTCCGCCCAAGCCAGTCACCCAGGATGGCCTGACGATTATCCCGTACCTGGACAAGAATGATCGTGAACAGCGCAGCCGGCTGGATCAACTCTATCGCGACGCGGATTTCTTTCTGTTGCCGACCCGGGCAGATTGCTACGGCATCGTTTTTTGCGAAGCGGCGGCCCATGGCGTACCGAGCATTGCGCCGGCCACCGGTGGCGTCTCCTGCGCTATCCGCGACGAGGAGACGGGAATCTTGTTACCGCCCAATGCGACGAAGGCGGACTATGCGACGGTGATCTCCCAGACCTTTGCTAACAAGGACCGGCTGGCACGCCTGAGACAATCGAGCCGGGACGCCTTCGAGGCTCGATTGAACTGGCAGGCTTGGGCCCGGCGCGTCTCAGATCTGATTCAAACTCTATGATTGTCCTGAATTATCATGAGCTGGTGGAAGCCTCGCCTTCGAATGCGTGGTGCCTGACGCATGAAATGTTCGAAGCGCATCTTGCGCTTTGCGAGGAAGGGCTGGTCTCGCCTCAGAGTTTTCTGAAGCATTGCTCCGATCCGAAACCCAGCCGTACCGGTGCGGTCCTGTTAACCTTCGACGATGGATTTCTTTCGGACTACACGCATATCTATGCCCGTTACGTGACGACCGGTCGTATTCCAGGTTTCATGTCTTTTATCCCGGTCGACTTTGTAGGCTCGCCGGGACGTATGAGCTGGGAGATGATTGAGGAGCTCGGCCGGGGCGGCGTTGCGATCGGCTCACATGGCATGGCCCACGTCGATTTGACGACTGTCTCGGATGCAAAACTCGAACGCGAGCTTAGGGTGTCGAAATCGATGCTCGAGGATCGCCTCGGACAAGAGGTTACTCTTTTCGCTTTCCCATACGGGCGGTTCTCCCGGCGGGTCTGGGAGGCGGCGCTGAGGGCTGGCTACACACACCTCTTTACAATCCAGCTTGGGCATCATCGCGGATTCGAACCCTTCCTCTATTCCCGCCTTTGCCTGACGAACAACATGGATGCGGAGTACATTCGCCAGCACTTGCTTGATCCGGATGAGATGCGCGGCTTTGCCTGGAGGATCAGCACAAAGCTCGGGCTCTATCGTCAGCTGATGCGCTGGCGGTATCGATAGCGCTTTGGCGGCGGATTGCAAAATGCGCAGCCATCCTGATCATTCGCCGGCGCCTCCTCTCGACCGGGATCGACGTTGGTGGATCCCGGCTTCTTCTCTGGCGCGGCGTCTGTCGGACGCCGCATTCGAAGCTGCGCAGGCGTTTACGTTCCCGACGGTCGCTCGTCATCGTCGAGGGCAAATGAGAAGGTGTCTGGGCTATGTCGACTGCTAGCGTCAACCTTGCCGTCATCATCGTCTCATACTGCAATGCCGATGACGTCGATCGCTGCTTGAAATCGCTTGCTCGTTCGGATTGGGATCGGTTTGAGGTCTTCATTTGCGAAAATGGCGGGGAAGCGGCCTACCGGAGATTGCTGGCTGCGCTCGTGGGACCGGACCGAGCGTTGCAGAGAACTTCGGATGCGTCGGATACTCTTGACCAGCCACAGAAACGATTGGCCGCAGTGGCGAAATGCCGATTTAAGGATCGCACGAATGCTGTCCGAGTTGGGCTCGCAATTGAGAACCTCGGTTACGGCGGCGGCGTCAACGCGTGGCTCGAGCCATTGCTTGGCGTCCCCGGCTGGGGTTCGGTGCTTGTCCTGAATCCCGATACCGAAGTGGATAGCCGCGGCCTGTCTGAGTTGATTGCCAAGTCTGCTGAGGGATTCGGCATGGTGGGCGGAAGCCTGGTCTTTCACAATACCCCCGAAAAGATCATCAACTACGGACTGCATTGGTCGCAAATGACAGGCCGTGTTGTTGCTATAGGAAGGAATGCGCCAATTGGTAGTGCCCCCTCCGCCGAAGACCTTGGCCGGATCGATGCGGTAAGCGGAGCGTGTGTTCTGGCAACGCGAGCGTTCGTCGAAGACGTCGGTCTCATGGCTGAGGACTATTTCCTCTATATGGAAGATCTGGATTGGGGACGGCGGCGGGGAAGGCACCGCATCGGCTTCGCGAGCAAAGCTATCATTCGCCACATTGGAGGAACGACCATCGGCTCGGCCGTTGCCCCCGAGAAGCGCTCGCATCTCTCGATCTATTTGTCTGCCCGCAACGGCATTGTCTATGCTCGGCGCTTCGCGGGATGGCGCTGGATCTGCCATTTCGGAGTCGGACTGTTGTTCGTAGTGCGATACATGATCAAAGGCTCCTTGTCGGCCGGAAGAGTCGCTTTCGTGGGTTTGCTCGACGGCGCCAAAGGCAAGACAGGGCGGCCGGATGCCGCGCCCGCACCGCAACAGCTCGATTGATCTGCGACGATCCCAGTCAGCATCTCATCATTGGCCACCAGATTTGAACTCGCTGAGATGGCGGAGGGCTCCGCCGGCATGGCGATTGTCGGTCTAATATCGTCCAGCAGCCATCGAACTGAAAATCAACGACGGTTATGCTCTTGATTGTCCGCAGATGAAATGTACCGTCCGGTGAAGCTTTCAATTACCCATAACTTTGACCACTCGGGCTGATCCGCTGATCGGCGAAATCTTGAATCGAAAGAATCACTTGTGATTCCTTGCTGAGCACCTGATTCGCGAGGGGGTGCTCTATGGGGCTGACATTAAGGGATCGATCGGCAAAAGGCTGTTTGCGGTCCTTGGAAGGCGATTGTTGGATTGATCGAGAGAGTAGTGGATGCGAGTTTAGGGACGCGCGGCTCGGCGACAGATTCCGCAAACTGCTCACGCAGATTGGAAGCGCCATGGGACAAAGCATTCCGCTCGTCTACCAGGATTGGGCGAATACCAAGGCAGCCTACCGCTTCTTCTCCAATGACCGGGTCAGCGAAGCGGACATTCTGGCCGGCCATTTCCAATCGACACGTGATCGTGCCGCCGCCGCTGAAGGTCTCGTTCTTGTGCTGCACGACACAACCGAGTTCAGCTATCAACGCGAGAAGTCAGAAGCGATCGGCATCACCAAGAGCATAAACAGTGGACGGGATAAGGCGGGCCGCCTCAGATCGCACACGGTTTGCGGCATCCTGATGCATTCGAGCCTCGCGGTTACAAACGAGGGTGTGCCGCTGGGGTTGGCGGCCGTTAAGTTCTGGACCCGGAAGAAATTCAAGGGGACGGCAGCGCTTAAAAAGAAGATCAATCCGAGCCGGATTCCCATCGAGAAGAAGGAAAGCGTCCGGTGGTTGGAAAATCTCAAGCAGTCTACGCAACTCGTGAATCATCCGGGACGATGCATCCATATCGGTGATCGCGAGAGCGACATCTACGAGCTTTTCTGCGCAGCACAGGAGATCGGAACTCTTTTTCTGATCAGGACCTGCGTCGACCGCTTGGCTGGAGACGGGGATCACACGATCGCCGACGAAATGGACGAGGTCGCCGTCAAAGGGCGCCATCGCATCGAAGTCAGAGACAGCAACGGCGATCCCGACCAAGCCGTTCTTGAGATCAGGTATCGCAAGATTCGCGTCCTGCCACCGATCGGAAAGCAGAAGCGCTATCCCGCTCTGACCCTGACGGTGATCCATGCCGAAGAGCGCGGGACGCCGAAAAACAGAAAGAAGATCGATTGGAAGCTGATCACCGACCTGCCCGTTGGCTCCCGCACCGACGCCATTGAGAAGCTGGAATGGTATGCTTTGAGATGGAAGATCGAGGTGTTCCACAAGATCCTCAAATCGGGCTGCAAAGCTGAGGAGTCGAAGCTCAGGACGGCCCAGCGTCTGACCAATCTAATCTCGCTCTTTGCATCCTGAGTTGGCGGGTCTTCTGGATGACGATGCTCAACCGTTCCGCCCCAGACGCGCCGCCAACCCTCGCGTTGACCGCGACTGAAATCGGCGTGCTCGATCGCCTCGTCAATGACAAACCAAAAGCAAGACAGAAAACGCTCTCGCACTACCTGATCAAGATCGCCAGGCTCGGCGGTTATCTCGCCCGCGCCAGCGATCCGCCCGGCAATACCGTCATATGGCGTGGCTGTCACGCCTCACCGACATCGCGCTGGGCGCCATGGTCGGAGGAGAATTTGTGGGTAATTGAAAGCCGGTGAAGGCCGCCTTGCCGAATGAGGCGTGTTGTTGAGAACTGTCCTTATGGACAGTGATAGGCGCAGTGCCCAAATCGAACGGCTTGAGGTGGTGGACACGGGCCGGCGGCGGCGCTGGTCCGAGGACGAGAAGCTCAAGATCGTCCTGGAGAGCTTACAGGCGCCGCGCCAAGTCGCGGCAACAGCGCGGCGGTATGGTGTTTCGCGTTCATTGCTGCTGCGATGGCGACGATCGTTTCGACCGGAGCCGAAGGATGCCGCCGATCACCCTGGCTTCGTACCGGCGATGGTGGTCGCGGAATCAGGGCCGACGCCTTGTCCAGTCACGCCGGCCAGCGGCGGCGGGTCGATCGAGATCGAGTTTGCAGCCGGGGCTCGGATGCGGATCACGGGCGCGGTCGACGCGGCGACGCTGAAGGCGGCCGTGGCGGCGCTGGCAGATGGACGCCTGCGGTGATCCCCATTGGGTCGGGCGTGCGGGTGTGGATTGCGACCGGCCACACCGACATGCGTCGCGGCATGAACTCGCTGGGCTTGCTGGTGCAGGAAGCCTTTAAGCGAGACCCGCACGGCGGCGACCTCTATGTGTTCCGTGGCAGAAGCGGCAAACTGGTCAAGATCCTTTGGCACGATGGACTGGGCATGTCGCTTTATGCCAAGCGGCTGGAGCGCGGCCGCTTCCTGTGGCCATCGTCGGCTGATGGCGTCGTGACAATCACCCCAGCCCAGCTTAGCTACCTTCTGGAGGGTATCGACTGGCGGATGCCGCAACATACGTGGCGACCGGAGGCGGCGGGCTGATCGCTGGGATTTGAATCGGTGGCGCGATCAGCGGTTCGGACAGAGACCGCGTCTTGTGATTCTCTGGTCGGCGACGGGCGCTGATGATTCTCTTCCCGACGATGTGACCACCCTGCAGACGATGCTGCGCGCCGAGCGAGCGGCCCGGTTGGTCGCAGAAGCCGAGGCCCAGGCGGGGGCCTTGCTGATCGAGAAGCTCAAACTTACGATCAAGAAGCTCCGGCACGAGCAGTTCGGACAGTCCTCCGAGCGAGGCGCATTGCTGGACCAGCTCGAGCTACAGCTCGCCAACCTGGAGGAGAACGCGGCGCAATCTGAGACCGCGGCGCAGATGGCAGCCGAGAAGATTGCGGTGCCATCGTTCGAGCGCCGCAAGCCAGCCCGCCGGCCGCTGCCGGAGCATTTGCCGCGGGAGCGCATTATCTATCCGGTGCCTGCCACCTGCCCATGCTGCGGCGACAGCCGATTGCGCAAAATCGGCGAGGACGTGACCGAGATGCTGGAGCTCGTTCCGCGCCAGTGGAAGGTGATCCAGCACGTGCGCGAGAAGCTCGTCTGCCGGGCCTGCGAAGCGATTACCCAGCCGCCGGCCCCCTCGCACCCGATCGCGCGTGGGCGTGCAGGGCCCAAGCTGCTGGCTCATGTCCTGTTCGCCAAGTACGGCCTGCACCTGCCGCTTCATCGTCAGAGCGACGTCTACCAGCGTGAAGGCATCGAGCTCGACGTATCAACGCTCGCGGACTGGGTAGGTGCCTTCGCCCCAAGCCTGATGTCTTTGGTCAATGCGATCCGGAGCCACGTCTTCGCAGCCGAGCGCATCCACGCGGATGACACCACGGTGCCAGTCCTGGCCAAGGGCAAGACCCGGACCGGCCGGCTCTGGACCTACGTGCGCGACGACCGTCCGTTTGCCGGCCCAGATCCGCCGGCGGCCGTGTTCTTCTACTCGCCCGATCGTGGCGGTGCGCATCCGGAGCAGCATCTGGCGGGCTATGCCGGACTGATGCAGGCCGACGCCTACGCCGGCTTTGGCAGGCTCTACGAGGTCAATCGCAAGGGCGGCCCGATCATCGAGGCCGCATGCTGGGCTCACGGCAGGCGCAAGTTCTTCGATCTCGCACGGCTCAGCAAGGCGCCGATCGCGGCCGAGGCGGTCAAGCGCATCGATGTCCTGTTCGCCATCGAGCGCGAGATCAACAGACTTCCTGCGCAGGGAGCGTTTGCGTGTGCGCCAGGAACGTAGCCGGCCCTTGGTCCATGAGTTGGAAGCGTGGTTCCGCGCGCAGCGCGCCAAGCTCTCCAGGAACAACGACACGACCAAGGCGATCAATTACTGCCTCAGCCGCTGGGATGCATTTAGCCGCTTCCTTGATGACGGACGGCTTCGCATGTCGAACAATGCTGCTGAACGTGAGCTACGGGCGGTCGCCATCGGGCGAAAAAATTGGACCTTCGCCGGCTCTGATGAGGGCGGCCGGCGTGCTGCTGCCATCTACAGCCTCATCGCCACCGCAAAGCTCAACGACGTCGACCCGCAGGCTTGGCTTGCCGACGTGCTGGCGCGCCTACCGGATCACTCCGCCAAGCGCATTGACGAACTGCTGCCTTGGAATTGGCAGCCTCAAAGCGTCGCTCACCCAGCTTGAGCGCGATCAACCTTCCCGAAGCGGCCTAGCCGGGGGCCTTCGCCAGATGCGACGATGAAATGGTCGTCGCCCACATATTCTTCCAGCCGGACGAGCCCTCAGCGGACGTATCTGACGGCAGATAATCTTGACCATCGAATATTTAATTTATTTTCTGCTGTAGAGGCGTCGACGGCCACTCTTGGCGAGCTGTCATCTGGCGGTGACGGCGCACCTTCGATCCAAGCATACTTGCGTATATCTTCGTTCGTTCTCCGTGTGACTCTTTCAACGCGGTGCACGAGTGCTTGATCGGACTAAGGAATTAACGCCGCATTTAAATTTGTGCGATGCGACTTTGCCAGGGTAGCTAAGAAATTACCTTGGGTGAGCCGTCGTGTCGTCGCAAAAAAGCCTCCGCCCACCGAGAAGACGGTTCCAACGGCGCTGCGCCAGCAGGGTCGCACTTGGGGTATCGTCGCTCGGGGAAATCGAAATGGGCGCGTGCCAGAACAAATCTAATCGAAGCTACCAGGAGAAAAACTAGATGGCGACCATTCCTCTGAGCTGGGACGACCCGATGTTTAGCGGCGTTACGAATTCGAGTGGGGGTGCCATTGCTGATGGCGGGACGCTTTCGAACGCAAGTATTACCGATTTCAGCGGCGATGCGGTCGTTGGAGGCTTTGGCTCGTTCAACCTCGACCACATCCGCATTGACGCAAGGGAAGGCGTGCGCATTGGGGGGAGCGGAGATATAACCATCAACAATTCGTACATTGAAACGACGGGACAGGGGGCCGACCACGCCGATGGTATTCAGGCCTATGCTCCCGGCAGCACTGGCAATGTGACAATCACAAACTCGGCAATTGTGTCCCACGAGACTTCTGCGACCGCTGGGATGTTCATTGCAGATAGTTATAGCGGAACGTTCAATTTCGATAATGTGATGTTCGAAGGTGGTCCGTATGGCCTGCGTATTGCCTCGGATGCGGATGACATCTACGTCTCAATGAAAGACGTGTATTTTGTAGGACCGTTTGGGGCGGCGCCGTTTGTCTTTCAGGAAACCAATTCGCCCATACACATCACTCAGTGGGAAAACGTACGCTCCGCAACAATCGTGAATGGTCAACTCGTTCCGGGTGATCTTATTCCACCCCCATGGCCGGTTGAAGGGG
This sequence comes from Bradyrhizobium sp. CW1, assembly GCF_023100665.1. NCBI lineage: Bacteria > Pseudomonadati > Pseudomonadota > Alphaproteobacteria > Hyphomicrobiales > Nitrobacteraceae > Bradyrhizobium > Bradyrhizobium sp. CW1. Next base: position 4,937,288 of record NZ_CP064684.1, on the reverse strand, counting down.
GGACTGCGCCCTCCGCGCCCACCACGCCCACCGTACCGGATGCACCCACTATCGCTTCGTTCTCGACCGACAGCGGCACGGCTGGCGACAAGATCACCAACGACAATACCATCGAGCTCAAGGGTGCCGCTGCTGCCGGCAGCACGGTCAAGATCTACGACGGTGCGACCCAAATCGGTTCAACGACTGCGAACTCAAGCGGCAGTTGGGACTACATCACAAAGGTCCTGACTGACGCAAAGCATACGCTCACCGCAACGGCGACCAGCGCGTCGGGGCAGGTCAGCGCGGCGTCGTCTGCGTTGGCAGTCACCGTCGATACCAAAGCGCCGACTGCGCCGACCATTGCTAGCAATACGGTGAACAGCGCCAATCAGGTGGTGATGTCGGGCAGTGCCGAAGCGAGCAGCGTCGTAAAGGTGTTCGACGGCACGACCCAGATCGGGACCGCAACCGCCAACAGCAGTGGCGTGTGGAACTATACCACCAGCGGCCTTGCGGCCGGTTCGCACAGCCTCACCGCGAAGGCAACGGATGCGGCAGGCAACACCAGCGCGGCGTCCACCGTGGTCACGGCCAGCACCGGCACCTCGACGTCTCCATCCGCACCGACGTCCCCAACCGCACCGACGTCGCCAACTGCTGGTAAGCAAATCGAGTCGAATGGCGCGACAACTCTCGTTGAGAGCAGCAACGGCAAATATTACCTCAACGGCAGCAGCGGATCGGGCCCCACGCTGAAGAACAAGGGGGTGGATTTTGTAGACGGGTCAGATGGCACTTGGGCACCGATTGCCGCGGAGAAGACGGCGACGGGCTATCAGGTTGTCTGGAAGGAGGGCGCCGGTCTGTTCACGGCCTGGAACACCGACAACAACGGCAACTACGTATCCCATGTCAGCACCCTGACCGGTTCCACGTCGGGCGGCTTCGTGTCGGGTACGGACTCTGGCCTCAAATCGCTCGAGACGAGCTTCCATCAGGATCTCAACGGCGACGGGCAGATCGGTACTTCCAGTGCTTCCACACCGACGTCCCCAACCACACCGACGTCGCCAACCACACCGACGTCGCCAACCACACCGACGTCGCCAACTACTGGTAAGCAAATCGAGTCGGATGGTGCGACAAGCCTCGTTGAGAGCAACGGCAAATATTACCTCAACGGCAGCAGCGGATCCGGGCCCTCGCTGAAGAATCACGGCGTGGATTTTGTGGACGGGTCAGATGGCACCTGGGCACCGATTGGTGCGGAGAAGACGGCGACGGGCTATCAGGTTGTCTGGAAGGAGGGCGGCGGTTATTACACGGCCTGGAACACCGACAACAACGGCAACTACGTATCCCATGTCAGCACACTGACCGGCTCCACGTCGGGTGGCTTCGTGACGGGTACGGACCCTGGCCTTAAATCGCTTGAGACGAGCTTCCATCAGGATCTCAACGGTGACGGTCAGATCGGTGCTTCCAGCGTAGCTACGTCGTCCACGAGCACCACTCAGCTCGCTGCGACTTCGAACTCGACAAGCAGCAACGTACAGACGAGCACTTCAGGCAATGACGTCTTGGTTGGCACCAGCAAGGCCGACACTTTCTCGTTTGCCGCGAATTTCGGCAACGATGTCATCAAGGACTTCGCTGCCAGCGGACCTGCTCACGACACGATCGAGTTCAGCAAGAGCGTGTTCGACAGCTTTGCGAGTGTTCTTTCCCATGCGACCCAATCGGGCCAGGACGTCGTCATCGCGGCGACGGGGGGCGACACGCTCACGCTGAAGAACATGAAGGTCGGTTCGTTGACTAGCCAGGACTTCCACTTCGCGTAAGGGACGGGCATCCACACCGAGTAGTACTCAACAACTGCCTTGGGGATCTCTTGGGGGATCTTCAGACAAGGGCATGGTTCAAGGGCGGCTACCATGATTGACTTTGGACGGCGGGGGGCATTCCCCCCGCCCGCGAATCTCTATCGAATTCCACTTCTTTACCTATCAGAGCTCTGGGCGGTCGGACGGCAGTGGGCGGAAGACGCCGAACTGCGGACGCCGCAACTGATCGGCTGGGCAAAGCGCTCGGTCGAAGCCCTGCGGCAACGGATATTCGCTGGTCGACCCGGGCCGGCGGAGGACTATGACGAGTCGCAGTCAGAGATGTCGGCTTTCCTGCGGTCTTGCCGCCGGATTTTCTGGGCTCTCGCGGCCTTCAGCGGGATGAGCAATCTCCTCATGCTCACCGGCTCGTTTTTCATGCTGCAAGTCTACGATCGGGTGCTCCCCGGGCGCAGCATACCGACGCTGATAGCCTTGATGGTTCTGGCTACGGTTCTTTACCTGTTCCAGGGCGGGCTCGATCTCGTCAGGAGCAGGATCAGCTCCCGGGTCGGCCGGTATTTCGATGAAAGGCTCAGCATTCGCATATTCGACTCGCTTGTTCGCCTGCCTTTGAAGACTAGAGCGGATGGCGATGGCTTGCAGCCGGTGCGGGATCTCGATCAGGTCCGCAGCTTCCTGTCGAGTGGAGGGCCGACGGCGCTCTTCGATCTCCCCTGGATGCCGATCTATCTCGGCATCTGCTTCCTCTTTCACTTCTGGATTGGCGTGACTGCGCTGGCCGGCGCGCTGGTCCTAGTCGGCATTACGATACTTACGGAAACACGTACGCGAGGGCCGGCAAAGGCATCCTCGCGCCTCGCCGTCTCGCGGACCGCACTGGCGCTCGAAGGGCGGCGAAATGCCGAGGTCCTGCAGGCGATGGGCATGCGGCAACAGGCGGGCTTACGTTGGCGGGATGTCAACGCGAAGTACCTCGCGGCCCATGAGCAGGCAAGCGATGTCGCAAACGGACTCGGTGGTGCCTCCAAGCTCTTCCGGGCGATCTTGCAATCGCTGGTTCTTGCCGTGGGCGCCGTCCTCGTTATCAATCAGGAATCCACAGCCGGCATCATCATTGCCGGATCGATCCTCACCGCGCGGGCACTGGCGCCCGTCGAAATGGCCATCGCGAACTGGAAAGGATTCGTCGCCGCGCGGCAATCGGGGCAAAGGCTTGATCGCTTGCTGAAGCTTCTGCCTCGCGAGGAGGAGCGGTTGGCATTGCCTGCGCCCGTTGAAACTCTCACTGCCGAGCACCTCTATATTGGCGCCCCGAACTCGGAGAGGCCCACCGTCAGTGAAGTGTCGTTCCAGCTGCGGAGCGGGCAAGCCGTTGGAATCATCGGTCCGAGCGGGTCCGGCAAATCGACGTTGGCACGCGCGCTGGTGGGAGTGTGGCCGTGCATTCGAGGCAGGATCCGGCTCGACAACGCTTCGCTCGATCACTGGTCTTCGGACGCCCTCGGCAAGCACATCGGTTATCTGCCTCAGGACGTCGAATTGTTCGACGGCAGCATTGCAATGAACATTGCACGGTTCGATCCGCAGGCAACGGCCGCCGCAGTTCTGGAAGCTTCGCATGCCGCGGGCGCACACGATCTCATCCTCTCGCTTCCAGACGGCTACGGCACGAAGATCGGCGAAGGAGGGTTAGCGCTGTCGGCAGGGCAGCGGCAGCGTATCGGGCTCGCGCGCGCCTTTTACGGCAAGCCGTTCCTGGTCGTCCTTGATGAACCCTCTTCCAATCTCGATGCCGAGGGCGAGGACGCCTTGACCGAGGCGATCTTGAACGTGCGCCGTCGGGGCGGAATTGTCGCCGTTGTTGCGCATCGACCGAAGGCGTTGGAAGGCGTGGACCATGTCTTGTGCCTCGGGGAAGGCAAGGTGCAGTCCTTCGGCAAGAGAGAGGAGGTCCTCAAGAGAGTGTTGCGAAATCCCACGCCGCTCAAGGTCGTCGCGGAAGCTCAAGGAGGTGGCCGATGAATGGCCAGGTGACGCCGGCGATGCAATCCATCCAGCGTTACATGATCGTGGGTATGATCATGTTTGGTTTGGTAACCTTTGGGGTCGGCGGCTGGGCGACAACCACCCAATTGGCGGGCGCGGTGATCGCCCAAGGCGTCGTCGTGGTGGATTCGAGCGTCAAGAAGGTTCAGCACTCCACCGGTGGGATCGTGGGAGAGTTGCGCGTGCGGGAGGGCGCGCGGGTCAATGCAGGGGATATTTTGATCCGCCTCGACGAGACGCAGACGCTCGCGAATGCCACCATCGTCACCAACAGCCTCGATGAGCTGTTCGCGCGGCAGGCTCGTCTGGAGGCCGAGCGCGATGGCGCCGAGCACGCTGTCTTTCCCAAGGTGCTGCTCGACCGGGCCAAGGAGAGCAACTCCGAGGCGAGCCGTGCGATCACTGCGGAGCGAAAGCTCTTTGAGCTGCGTCGTCAGGCGCGGGGCGGCCAAAAAGCGCAGTTGCAGGAGAAAAGCGCGCAGCTGGAAAACGAGATCAAAGGCCTTACGGGGCAGACCGAGGCCAAGCAGAAGGAGGTCGAATTTATCCGGCAGGAGCTGGAGGGCGTGCGCAGTCTCTGGCAAAAAAATCTGGTGCCTATCACGCGGCTCAATTCTCTCGAGCGTGATTCCGCCCGCCTCGAAGGCGAGCGCAGCCAGCTGGCAGGAATGATTGCTCAATCGAAGGGCAAGATCGCCGAAATCGGACTCCAGACCATTCAGATCGATCAGGACCTGCGGACGGAAGTTGGCAAGGATCTGATCGAAACGCGATCGAAGCTCTCCGAGCTGAGCGAGCGCAAGACTGCGGCCGTCGATCAATTGAACCGGGTCGATATCAGGGCACCGCAAACCGGCCGCGTCCACGAGTTGAGCGTGCACACCGTTGGAGGTGTGATCTCTCCAGGCGAGCAGATCATGCTGATCGTGCCCGATGCGGACTCGCTTGCGGTCGAGGTCAAGATCGCACCGCGCGATATCGACCAGGTCTATATGGGGCAGACCGCGACAATGCGCTTCGCGGCGTTCAACCAGAAGACCACGCCCGAAATCGACGGAGAGGTCAGCATGGTCTCGGCAGACATTACACAGGATCAGCGTGCCGGCACCAGTTACTACACGGGCCGTGTCCTGCTGAAGCCGGAAGAGCTGGCGAAACTCGGGTCGGCCAAGCTGTTGCCCGGCATGCCGGTCGAGGTCTTCATCAAGACGGCAGGTCGGACCGCGCTATCCTACCTGCTCAAGCCGCTGCACGATCAGGCAGAGCGCGCATTCAAGGAGCGCTGAGTCTTTGGTGGACACGAAATGACACAGCCCCGAGTGCACCAGTACTCGAGGCTTTGTATCAACGAACACCGAGCTCGCGATCAAGGAGCTATTCGACAAGTGACATCGCAGTCCATCATACACTCACAAAGCCCGGTCATTCGTCTTTATGATGATGTCCTAGAACAACAATTGTTGGCCGACGTTCAAGACTATCTGCAAAATACATCATGGAAATTCGGAGCAGTGTCATACAAGGCACCCGGCAGTTATCGCTATTGGTACAAGCATTTTGCCGGGGGATACGACGAAGCTGACACGTCAGATTGTTCAGGTGCCTTGTTGAACGAAGCTCCGATCATCTGGAAAATGTGGAGCCTCTTGGAGGAAACGATCTTCAAAGATCACACACTGATGAGGTGCTATGCAAACGGTTATCCATACGGATGCGAAGGTTCGGCTCATTTGGATTCAGCCGATCCCAGTGATTACACGGCAGTCTTTTATTCTAATCCAACTTGGGACCCTAATTGGTCGGGTGAGACCATCTTCCTAACGCAACAGCCGCCGGCAGACATCATCGCAGCAATTCTGCCACGTCCAAATCGGTTAGTGCTTTTCCAGGGGAATGTTCCGCACGCCGCAAGAGGAATCTCAAGAGTTTGCCCATTGCTGCGCATAACATTGATGTTCAAGACGAAAAAGAAATTCAACTGAACAAGGGCGACGCAGAGCTTGCGGACGTGAGCTGGTGAAACTCGGGTCGGCCAAGCTTTTGTCTGGCATGCCGGTCGAGATTTTCATCAAGACGCAACGTCGCCCTGCGCTGTCCTACCTTCTCAAGCCGCCGCATGATCAGGCGGGGCGGGTGTTCAAGGAACGCTGAGTCCTCGCGGAAGATAGCAGCGTTCGACTGCGCGCATTCGAGGCCGGCGCCCTATCCGTGGGCGCCGGCGTTGCGGCCAGCCTCTGAAGGCACGGCTGGGCGGCCGGACGCATCGGCAGCGGGCGGGCCCGGCCGACGAGTGCGCGTCACAAGCCGGATCGGAGTCTGCCGTCTGCTTTGCAGAGTCGACACCAGCGTTCTGAAGATGTCGGATCGCCGCAAGAGATTTAGTGGGGCGAACGTGGTGAGATCGACCCACCTCCTGATCAACCGCAGTAAATCGCGCTGCTTTCGACGGATCGACCGTGGCAGAAGCCTGGGCGAGACGGTTTGGGCTCGGTGAATAATTAAATCAACAGTTATAATTATATGGGCAGTTGAGTTCTTGCCCTGGCTCTGGATCGGCGAACCACGTCCGCGCCGCGCCGCGCTTGCCGCGCCCTTCCACCGAGAACAACCGGAGCCGCAAGGCTTCTCATCCCATTCATCCTTTGCATTCGTCCTTTCAGGCGCACCGCTGGCGTCACTGCAGCCCTTTGCAAACGATCTTCGGCGCCAAACTTAATTCGTTAATTTATTATTGCGGTTTTAATTAAATAGAATTATATTAAATATAATAACGCGGAATAAGCATTTTCGCGCGGTTGGCTGGCGGCCGCGCCGGCTGTGGAACCGACCTCAGTTTGGCGTGCGCAGAGGGATCGGCAGATGCAGCGAACCTCGGGCCCAGTCATCGCGGCAGCCATAGCTGTCATGATCGGAGGCGTTCAGTGGGCGCGTGCGGCATTGTTGACCGTGCCGACGGCGCCGCAAGCGGCTCTTGCGCACATCGAGTTGGGACGCCCGACGCTTCCGCCCCTCACTTACACGGTGTTTTGCCTGCGCTATGAGGCCGAATGTCGCCCGCGGCGCTCCTTCCGCGGCGGGCCGATCCGGTTGACGAAGGAACGGTGGGCGGAGCTGAAAGCAGTCAATCGCGCCGTGAACCGCGCCATTGCTCCGCAGCCTAATGAACTTGGCCTTGCAGGTGAGGAGTGGATCGTTAACCCCGATAGCGGTGATTGCAACGACTACGCAGTGAGCAAGCGTCATGAACTGCTGCAACGGGGCTGGCCCGCGCGGGCCCTGCTGTTGAGCGAGGTCGTCGTTAGTTCCGGAGAGCATCATTTGGTGCTTCTCGTGCGGACCAGGAGCGGCGATCTCGTCCTCGACAATCTCACGCCGCAGATCAAACCGTGGTCCAGGACGCCCTATCACTGGGTTCGCGTGCAGATACCCAACGATCATCGCCTGTGGGCGACGATTAGTCGGCCAAGTGCATGACTGGCTGATTTTGTGGAGGCCTGAGCGCTGTTCCAGAGATCAGCTGCCGCCGCGACCTGGCTGCCAGCGCTGGCCGGTCTTCCGGTCTTCATGAAACGAGAGCCGCGTTGGCTCGCTTGATCGGGCGAGCGCATCTTCAAGCTCTCGCGGAGCAGATAGATGAAGTGGCACCGCGTCGACACTCGTCCCGCAGACTGCCGGGGACTCCGATACTCAACGCGGTGGTCGAGCGATCCATCCGAAGGCGATGCCGGCAATCCGGACGACGGATGAGGAGCGCGATGTGTGGGTGCGCGTGTCTTGGGGTGATGCCAAGGTGCTGCGGCGGCCGTTCTCGGATGATGTACTCGTTATGCGCTGGGCGGATGAGGAAGATAAGCTGGCGCTTAGCGTCTTCTCCCCGTCAGCCGCGCTTCCTCTCAGAGGACGGTTTAAACTCGACGACCTGGTGCTGGGCGCTTGAATCCAAATGCTCTGTTTGTTTCAGGATCAGCTCAAGCTCGAGAGCTTCTATGGCGAGTTCATCCGCCAAGCGCTTGAAGCGCTCGTGCTTTTCTGCGTCCTTCGCCCGCTGACTCATAAGGGCAAAGTCTCTGGCGTCAGCTCGGAGCCTCTCCAATCGTGGCCTGAGATCCTTCATGTCGTCCCGGCTCAGATTCTAAACTCATCCTCGGCGCAAACAATAACCGTGCTTGCTCGGATCGCGCATGAGTCAACTCCGGAAATAGGATATTGGTTCTTTCTTAACCGCTAGTTTGCCGCTTATTCATCGTGCGATATCTAGTCACGGTCGCCTGCTGGACCAAATTCAGGAACCTGGACACTTCGGATGTTGCAGGGGTGAGGGGGGTGACCTGCCACCGAACTTTCATCCGGCCGCGGTTAGAGCATCGGGGTTTTGTACTCCAAGTGGCGCGGTTGGAGCAACGGACGATCGGCGGAGCTAGTCGGGGTTGCGTAGCCGATCGTCCGTTGCGGTGAGGTGGGCGGCATAAGCCGCGGGGATCATGTATTTCAGCGACGAGTGAGGCCGCTGAAGATTGTAGTCGGCAACCCAATTGGCGATCTTGGCGCGGGCGTCGTCGAGATCGAAGAAGAGAGTCTCGTTGAGCAGCTCGTCACGCATCCGGCCATTGATGGAGAAGACGGCCCCGCTCCCTCGGCGCCGGCGCTATGCTGGCGATGTCTGTACCTAACAGGAGCAATCATCATGGAAGCCGTGACAATTGGCTTGGATATCGCGAAGCACGTATTTCACGTTCATGCGGTTGACACTCAAGGTCAAGTGACCAGCCGCCAACGCCTCCGGCGCGGTGAGATCGTTTCCTTCTCCTCGCTGTCGCCCTGCCTGGTTGGGATAGAGGCTTGCGCCAGCGCCCATTACTGGGCGCGCGAGATTCAGCGGTTTGGACATGATGTGAGATTAATACCGCCAGCATATGTGAAGCCCTATGTGCGGCGGGGAGCAAAGAACGATGCCGCTGATGCGGCCGCAATCTGTGAAGCAGTTAGCCGGCCCAATATGAGGTTTGTTCCCATCAAAAGCGTCGAGAACCAAGGCTTCTTGATGCTTCATCGGGCAAGAGGCCTGCTGGTCCGCCAGAGAACCATGACCGCCTGCGCTATTCGAGCTCACTTTGCGGAGTTCGGAATTATCGTCGGACAGGGCCGGCAAAGGGTGGAGGGTCTAGTGGATTTGTTGGATGACGAGGAACTCGCGCTACCTGCCACTGCCCGTATGGCGCTGGCTGTTCTTGTGAACCAACTGAAGGAATTGGACCGGCAGGTCGACGCTATCGAGCGTGAGCTGGCTCAGATCCAGAGAGTAAATCCGATGGCGAGGTTGCTCTCCTCGATTCCCGGCATTGGGCCCATAACGGCCATGGCCCTCGCCGCGACGGTGCCGGACGCGACCATGTTCCGCTCCGGGCGAGAATTCGCGGCTTGGCTGGGCCTGACGCCTAAGCAGAAGTCCACCGGCGGGAAGGATCGGCTCGGCCGGATTACGAAACAGGGCGATTCCTATCTCAGGCACTTGCTTGTCATCGGGGCGCGTAACGTCGTTCGGTACCCAAAGGCACGCTCCCGGGTTGGAGGCGGCTGGATCGAAGCCCTGCTTGAACGGCGTCGGCCCATGGTCGTCGCCGTCGCCGTTGCCAACAAGTTGACCCGGATCGTCTGGGCGATGATGACGACCGGTGAGTTCTATCGGGCTAAGGCTGCTGGATGAACTGTCTAGCAGGCTGGCCACCTTAAGGTGTGAGGGCAAACGACAGCATGATGGAAACCGGCGGAGCTGGGGATCGAGAAAGCCCGAAGAGCTTTAAGCGCAACAAGCGCGACCCGTTGATGAGGCCTCGATCCGCGACCTCCATCAGGGCCAGCGGCCATGTTATCGGTCGCAATGACAGGCCGTATACATGAACGCAACCGACCGATCTCCAAAGCGCTGTCGAAATCTCTTGCACCCGCGGGGCCAATGGTATGGACCCCGCCCTTGCCGCGGTGGAATCTCGAGCGTCAACTGCAGCGAAGGAGGATGTTATGCAGGTCGTTCGGATAGGTCTAGATCTGGCGAAGTATGTCTTCGAAGTTCACGGCGTCGACAACCACGGGAAAGTCGTTGTGCGAAAGAGGTTACGTCGCGATGCGGTGGCCGGCTTTTTCGCCAATTTACCGGCCTGCCTGGTCGGCATGGAGGCTTCCAACGGGGCACACTATTGGGCTCGCGTGCTCACGGAGCTTGGCCATCAGGTCCGACTAATCAGCCCTCAGTTCGTGACACCATACGTCAAGTCGAACAAAAACGACCAGAACGATGCGGAAGCCATCTGCGAAGCGGTCGGTTGTCCGTCCATGCGCTTCGTGCCACCGAAATCAACCGATCAGCTGGCGGCACAGGCCGTCCACCGCATTCGCCGGCGCCTGGTCGCCGATCGAGTCAGGCTCGTCAATCAGATTCGCGGTCTTCTGTCCGAGCATGGGATTGTCATTGCCCGTGACATCGCGCAGCTGCGGCGTGGCCTCGCGGTCATCGTAGGAAACATCAATGACGGCCTCAGCGAGATGCTCCGAGCGCTCATGAGGGAACTGCAAGAGGAGTTGTCCGAGCTTGATACCCGCATTGCAGCCTATGACCGGCGGATAAGGGAAATCTTCCGTACGAGTGAGCAGTGCCAGCGGCTCGGCAAAATCGAAGGCGTCGGACCTGTGACAGCAACAGCCTTGGTCGCCGCCGTGGGCGATAGAAGCTGTTTCAAGAACGGCCGACAGTTCGCGGCTTGGCTTGGTCTGGTACCCAAGCAGCGATCCAGTGGAGGGCGGGCCCGCTTGTTCGGCATCAGCAAACGGGGCGATCGATACTCCGGACGCTGATGATTCACGGAGCTCGCGCCGCTTTAAGCCGTGCTAATGGCAAGCAGGATCCGCGAAGCCTCTGGCTCGGCAAGATGCGGCAACGGCGCCATCCCAATGTCGCGGCCGTGGCTCTTGCCAACAAGAACGCGCGGATCGTGTGGGCTATGCTCACAGGCGGCGCGGCTTATGAGCCGGCGCTTTCGGTGAAGGCGGCCTGAAGCGAAGCGGCAATCAAGGAAAGGAGGTCTCACCGGCAATTGCAACAAATGGCAGCAGATGGCGAAACGGTCACCCCGTCGCTTCCCGAACCTGATGTGTGGACCGGCACGGCTTGCGCCGATGTCTCGGGGCCGTTGAGGTGGAAGCGGGCGAAAACCATCGAGGCTCGCGGCGGAGACGTTGTCCAGCCGCATCAAGAAGCCGGATATACGTCAGCAGTTGTGGCCGTCGATCCTGATCAAGCCGGTCGTTGCAATCGGGCGGGGTCCATATACGTCTATACATGAAACTCTCGATGAAGGCGTTCTGCATCGGCTTTCCCGGTGCAATGAAGTGCCAGTCGATGGCTGCGTCCCTGCACCAGGCGAGCATGGCATTGCAGGTGAACTCGGTGCCGTGGTCGGACACGATCATTGCTGGCTTGCCGCGTCGTTCAACGACGGCCGTCAGTTCGCGAGCGACGCGTCGTCCTGAGATCGATTTATCCGGAATGGCGCCCAGACATTCCTTGGTGACGTCGTCGACGATGTTGAGGATGCGGAAGCGCCGACCGTTGGCGAATTGGTTGTGGACGAAATCCAGCGGCCAGCGCGCGTTGGGCATCGCCTCGACTAGGATCGGGGCACGGGTCCCCACGGCCTTGCGGCGAGCCCGCCGCTTGCGGACGGTGAGCCCTTCTTCCCGATAAAGCCGGTAGATCCCCGATGGCTCACCCTCCCGCCTCAGCAGCACGAACAGCCGGCGGTAGCCGAAACGCCGCCGCTCGTTGGCAAGGTCACGCAGCCGGCCACGGAGAGTCGCGTCCGGAGGACGGCTGGAGCGATAGCGGATCATCTTCCGATCCGCTCCGACAATCGAACAGGCCCGCCGCTCCGACAGGCTCATGACGGCCTGCAGATGCGCGACCGCAGCGCGCTTGGCGGCGGGCCCTACCATTTTTTTGAAAGAAGCTCGCGAAGGGCGGCGGCGTCGAGCATCTGCTCGGCTAGAAGCTTCTTCAGCTTCGCGTTCTCGTCCTCCAGCGCCCTCAGCCGCTTCGCCTCTGAAACGTCCATGCCGCCGAATTTGGCCTTCCAATTGTAGATCGTGCTTCCGAGACCCCGTGCTTGCGAGCCAGGTCGGCCGTCTTTGCCCCAGCCTCATGCTCCTTCAACACTGCGATAATCTGTTCTTCCGTGAACCTTGCTCGCTTCATCTGTCCGTCCTTCCTCGGGCCGGACTCTAACTCCATCTGGAGGAAATACGCAGGGGCAGGTCACGGAGTCCTCGGGAAATCTTGCGTTCTCTCAAAGAGCGGTCAGGGGCGCCGAATTGATTTTACAATAACAAGTTGACCATTTTGAATGACGCAGTCATTCACGTTCGTCCACTCATCGATGATAAAGTCGGTGATGAAAAACTTGCGCAAGGGGAACGGTCCGACAAAGCACACATTCTTCATTCGCAAGTGTGCGTTCATGTAACCATCGGCGTGAAGACGCAGACCAAACGGGCCCCCCTGGAACATGACGTTTTCCAGATCAATCAAATCGGGCTTCCAACTGTCGGCGACAAATATCCCGGCGGTTGCGGAGGTGTTGTGCGCGACAATGGAAGTATTGCGCAGAGTGATCGTTCCGTGATTGCCGGGACCATAGGCCTGAATCACATCGGCATGGTCATCGCCTTGTCCTGTCGCCTCAAGATAAGAATCCGCAATTACGATATTGCCTTTAATCGCTCGGATACATTCGCGCGATTGGATTCGGAGTCTTGTTAAGGTGCAGCTGCCCCAGCAGCCAACCGTGTTGTCGCCGACTTCGTAATAGATATAGCTTCGATCTGTGAGTGATCCACCATCCGGTACGCCATCATCCAAACGGCTGTGGGAGATAGCACTGGTAAAGCGCGGATCGTTAAAGGAAAGCGGCGGTCCACTCGAAGGCATGGATGACGGAGCCGGTGCAGGAGTAGGAGCGGGGGCTGCTGCGGGAGCCGGCGACGAGCTAGCTGGGGGAGGATTGGAATTGTCGTTACCGCGAGGACCATCTACGCCGTTATCGTGAACGATGCGCCATGGGATATAGCCGTTTGGGCTTGCCCGACCAGCGACGAGTTTATCGTAAACCCCGGCAGGTTGAGTGCCAAGTAGGGGGCCACCGAGTGAACCACTGGCTCGAACCCTCACCTGCCGCGAGGCCTCGACGCGATCGCCAAGGTTAAACCTCGGCGGTATGGATGAAGTTGAAAATCTAAATGATTTCTGCTCTTGAGCGGCGGCGGTCGGCGACATTGCTCCGATCCCCAAACTCAAAGAGATCGACGCGATAGACGTCAATATTTCTGCGACTCTCATCAGTCCCCCTAAACGGCCTCGATCTTCTGCAGCTTTTCGCCAACTGGAATTCGATAGAAAATCGCAGGGCTCACAATTGAGTTTAGAAAAACCACCATTGGCCGCATCAGGGTCAGCTTCCCGGACATCGATATCCATGCCATTCCACGCGGGAAGAACGATCGCGTCCCCGAACAGTCGCAGTTCGACGCTCACTATGGCCGGCGCCCGTCAGGACCCCACCGCGAGCCCCAGAGCGGAGGCGGCTGAGGGGTCCACCCAACGTCGGATCGTACCATCAAATATATCGGCCCCGTAGAGCCACCCGTCGGGGCCCTTCTGCAGGTCGACGATGCCTGGTGCGTTGTTGTCCACCAGCTGGACGCTGGCAACCTGCCGGCTTGCGTTCAAGGTCGCAGCGAAGATCGTTCCATTGTAGACATCGTCGAAGAACATGGTGTTCTGATTGTAGAAATCTCCCGCGGTTATCACGTGGGCACCGTCCGGAGCACCGTGGCTCTGAGTTAGGATGGGAAATACGGCAGGCGGGTCCGACGTATTGTTGCGGTTGCCATTGTTGTAGAAGCTGATCGCCTGGGGGAGTGTTTGGTAGCTGGCGGTCCTGTCTGGGCCCTCGAGATAGGGCCATCCGAAATTCGACCCGGCCGGACCAGTATTGATCTCTTCCCAGCTGTCCCAACCTACATCTCCGAGCACGGGCAGATTGGTGACCGGATCGAAGCTGAAGCGATAAGCGTTGCGGACGCCGTAGTAGAAGACTTTCGACTGATTGCTGTTTGGATCGCTAGCTTGATAAAATGGATTGCCGGCTGCTCCCTCACCTGTGGTCGGATCGATCCGCAACAGCTTGCCGGAGAGATTGTGGATGTCTTGGACCCGCACTGCGCGAGGGTCCGCGAAATTATACGACGTGCCGTCGCCGACGGTGAGGTAGAGATAGCCGTCAGGGCCAAAATGAACGGCACCGATGGTATGCGAGTCGCCGTCCGACGCCAGATAATCGCGGATGTTCTGATTCTGAATCCCTGCCGAGTTCGGATCGTTGTCCTGCGCTCCGGTCTCTATCTGGCTGGCGGGGGCCGTTATGGTGGTGCCGTTGACGATACCTGATGGAGGAATGCTGGGATCGCCGTTGCTGTCCAAGTCCGGACGGCTCGTATACGCCCAAGTGCTGTTCTTGCCGACCAGCACGAACTCGCTCGCCGGATCGGCGATCATGGTGGTAGGGTCGACAGTCACCCTCACCAGACGAGAAGGTCGGTTTCCGGCCTGATCGGGTCCCGCGAGGCCCGTCTGGCCCGCCGTCTCGGGCGGATCGTAGGTGTAGAGCAGGTAGACATAGGGGCTGCCTGCGAAGAAATTTGGGTTCACCGCGATGCCCAGCAGTCCGCGATCGCTGACGTCATTTACCTCGCTCGACAGGTTGATGAGCGGCGTAGATCGCAGGGTTCCGTTGTCCACCACGCGCACCACACCGTCCTTCTGCGCGACGAGCATATAGCGGCCGTCGGGAGTCCATTCGATCGCTGTTGGTTCGTTCAGCCCCGTCACGGCCGTCTGGCCCACCAAATTGCCGAGGTCGGGGTTGTCATTATCCAGGATCTTCACTGTCGTCGTCGCCTGTGCGCCGAGAGTGGCGCCCGTCGGGTTGCTCAAGGTGACCGTGAAGGTCTCGTCGCCCTCCGGTGTCGTATCATTGATGATCGGGACCGTGATGGTCTGGGTCACCTGGCCAGCGGCGAAGGTCACCGTGCCGGACGAGATCGTGTAGTCCAATCCCGAGACCGCGCTGCCGTTACTTGTTGTGAAGCCGACCGTAGCTGCTTGATTGGCGCTGCCGCTGCGCAGCAGCGTGATTGTCGCTGTCGCTGTGCTCTCGGCAACGCTCACGGCGGCGTCCGCCATTGCTATGGAGGCGGGTGAGTCGTCGTCGATGATGGAGACGAGCACAGTGCGCGGGGCTCCAAGGGAGCCGGAACCGGGATTCTGAAGCCCGACAGCGAACGTCTCGGTACCCTCGGTGAGCTGATCGTTCACAATTGGGATGGTGAAGCTCTTGGTGCTCTCCCCGGGTCCGAAGACGATCTGACCGGTGTTCGACCGACCATTGAACGTGGGCTGGGTGTAGTCCAGTCCCGCCGTAGCCGTGCCTCCGGTGCCGATTTCGTTCGTCGTGTACTCCACGGTCGTTTGAGACTGGAGGTCGCCAGAGCGTACAACAGTGATGGTGGCCGTGCCCGCCGCTTCACTGACATAGATTGTGGAACTGTTAAGTAGTGCGATGACGTTGGATTGGGCGAATACGACGTCGCGGAAGTAGTTTGCGTTCTGATAGACGTTGGTCGGGAAGACGCCGCCAGTGGGGTCGTAGGCGCCGGCGCCGACGGGAGCGTTCAGGCCACCATTGCTGATGCCGGACGCGAAGCCTTGGGTGGTGGAGACATAGTAGGTGTTGATGTTGACCGAGACCACGTAAGTCGTGCCGGCCGCGATGGTGAGCGGGGTGGCGAGCGCCTGCTGCTGCCAGCCCGATGCGCCTTCGTTGGTGAAGGTGACCCTCGCCAGCTCCTGGCCGGTGGCCGACCAGATGTGGCCCACATGGGTGCCGGTCTCGTTCGAGGCCTTGTAGTACCGGATCGCCTGGATCACGCCGGACGTGTCGCTGGTGAAGCGCATACCCAGCTCGTAATCCGCTCCTGGTCCATCGGTGTTGTTGGTCAGATCGGGTGCCTGGGTGGTGAACAGCGTGGTACCCGAGCTCGCAGCTGCAACCGTCGCGGTGGCCGCGCTCGTCACGTTCTCGCTGGTGCCGAGCTGGTCGGTGTAGGTGGTATTCACCCGGATCCGCTTGCCGACCAGGCTGCTGTCGAGAGTGAGGCTCGAGGTCGTGGCGGCGAGATTCGTCCAGGTGGTGCCGTCCGGGCTGCTCTGCCAGTGATAGGTGATGCTCGCTGGCACGCCATCAGGATCCGTGACGCTGGCCGTCAGCGTCTGATTCTGGCTCGCCGTGCCGTTGATTGTGACGGCGCCGACGTCGTTGACGTTGGCCACGGCCGTGGCGGTCGCGGTGCTCACTGGCGCCTCGCTGCTGCCCAGCAGGTCCGTGTAGCTGGCGGTGGCGCGTATGAAGCTGCCAACCTGGGCCTGCCCGAGGGTCAGCGTGCGCGCCGTCGCGCCACTGATGTTGGTCCACGTGCTGCCGTTCGCGCTCTGTTGCCACTGATAGGAGATGGTACCTGGCACTCCGTCCGTATCGCTCACCGTCGCGGTCAAAATCTGGTTCTGCGTCGGCGTCCCGCTGACGCTCACCGCACCGGGGTGATTGTTAGGATTTGACGAGCCCGCGGCGAATACGACGTCGCGGAAGTAGTTTGCGTTCTGATAGACGGCGGTCGGGAAAATGCCTTTTGTCAAGTCGTAGACGCCGGCACCCGCCGGGGCGTTCAGGCCACCATTGCTGATGCCCGAGGCGAAACCCTGAGGGGTGGAGACGTAGTAACTGTTGATATTGACCGAGACCACGTAGGTCGTACCGGCCGCGATGGTGAGCGGCGTGGCGAGCGCCTGCTGTTGCCAGCCCGATGCGCCTTCGTTGGTGAACGTGACCGTCGCCAGCTCCTGGCCCGTTGCCGACCAGATGTGGCCAATATGGGTGCCGGTCTCGTTCGAGGCCTTGTAGTACCGGATCGCCTGGATCACGCCGGAAGCGTCGCTGGTGAAGCGCATACCCAGCTCATAATCCGCCCCTATCCCGTCGGTGGCATTGGTGATGGACGGCGACTGAGTGGTGAACAGAGTGGTGGTGGCACTCGCAGCTGCAACCGTCGCGGTGGCCGCGCTCGTCACGTTCTCGCTGGTGCCGAGCTGGTCGGTGTAGGTGGTATTCACCCGGATCCGCTTGCCGACCAGGCTGCTGTCGAGAGTGAGGCTCGAGGTCGTGGCGGCGAGATTCGTCCAGGTGGTGCCGTCCGGGCTGCTCTGCCAGTGATAGGTGATGCTCGCTGGCACGCCATCAGGATCCGTGACGCTGGCCGTCAGCGTCTGATTCTGGCTCGCCGTGCCGTTGATTGTGACGGCGCCGACGTCGTTGACGTTGGCCACGGCCGTGGCGGTCGCGGTGCTCACTGGCGCCTCGCTGCTGCCCAGCAGGTCCGTGTAGCTGGCGGTGGCGCGTATGAAGCTGCCAACCTGGGCCTGCCCGAGGGTCAGCGTGCGCGCCGTCGCGCCACTGATGTTGGTCCACGTGCTGCCGTTCGCGCTCTGTTGCCACTGATAGGAGATGGTACCTGGCACTCCGTCCGTATCGCTCACCGTCGCGGTCAAAATCTGGTTCTGCGTCGGCGTCCCGCTGACGCTCACCGCACCGGGGTGATTGTTAGGATTTGACGAGCCCGCGGCGAATACGACGTCGCGGAAGTAGTTTGCGTTCTGATAGACGTTGGTCGGGAAGACGCCGCCAGTGGAGTCGTAGACGCCGGCGCCGGCCGCAGCGTTCAGGCCACCATTGCTGATGCCGGACGCGAAGCCTTGGGTGGTGGAGACGTAGTAACTGTTGATATTGACCGAGACCACGTAGGTCGTACCGGCCGCGATGGTGAGCGGCGTGGCGAGCGCCTGCTGTTGCCAGCCCGATGCGCCTTCGTTGGTGAACGTGACCGTCGCCAGCTCCTGGCCCGTTGCCGACCAGATGTGGCCGATATGGGTGCCGGTCTCGTTCGAGGCCTTGTAGTACCGGATCGCCTGGATCACGCCGGAAGCGTCGCTGGTGAAGCGCATCCCCAGCTCGTAATCAGCCCCTGGCCCATCCGTGTTGTTGGTCAGGACGGGGGCCTGAGTGGTGAACAAGCTTGCCATGTTGTTCTCCCGCGCAGTCGGTTCTACTCAGTAAGGAAAATTCAACGAATCAAATCAGGGAACGCGAAGTTAAATGAATTAAAAAGAATTTATATTTATTAATGACATATTTTAATACGCTTGTGAAGCAAGCGGCGTTTGCAAGGTGTCAATTTCTCTTGAGAAGGTGTGGTCCCAGTCAGCCTTCGGATCATGAACAGCTGCTGTCGGCTGCTCCCGTTGATGCAGCCCGCCCCAGGCGCGCTCGCTTCAGTGGAGGCGAATATCTCGGCGCAGGGGTTCCGCGCGCTTCCAGACGCACAATCGCCGGCGGCGGTTTTGCGGTGCGGTGCCGCGTCACGCCCATAAGCTGGGCGAGAGACACCAAAAACGGGTGGCGGGCCGCGCACTCGCGCGATCGTCCTCGCGATGTCGAGCTCCTATGGCTCTATCCGTTTCGCGATCAGATCGGCGAACTCACCCAGGTTCCGGGCCGTCTCGACTTCGCCAACGCGGAATCGCACGCGAAACTTCTGCTCGACGGCGATGACGAGCGAGATCTGCATGAGCGAGTCCCACTCCTCGACGTCGGCCGCCGACAGCTCGGGCTTGGCCACGATCTTCTCAAGGAAGATACCGTCGAATACCTCCTGCAACTTCGCCAGTACCTCAGCCTGCTTCATAAGCCCTCCGGGTTACGCGGATCTTTGTCGAACGCGTCTGATACTTCTCCGCCGCGAGCTCGAACTCTTTTCGGGCGGCGGAGTCTTCCGTACGCACGAAGCCAAACTCCTCGTAGATCCCGGCGACGATCCCGTTCTTGGCCGTCGGAAGATAAATGCCGCGCACTTTCGCGCAGCCGGCGACCTCTGCAAGCCGAAAAATCTCGTTCATGATCTCGTCCTCGACCTGGCGCTTAAGCACGCGGCAGCTCATGAGCCAGGTATCGAGAACAAAGACGCGGCCCTCGATCTTTGCAATGACCACAGAGATGAGCCCGGAATCGCCGAACCGATCCTCGAGCCGCATCGTGAAGCACCGGTAGTCCGGCCTTTTCAGGAGCCCCTGGATCTCGGTTTCGGATCGACGGACCGTCGTCAGGTTGAACTGGTTGCTGCGCGCGATCAGCTGGGCAATGCGGGGTAGGTCGAGCGGGTCGAACTCCTTGATCGTGCCTCGCATCTCGAGCGAGGCGAGGTAGGCTGGCATGTCGGTTACGCTCGCCGCGAGCTCCGTACGTCGCCGTTCCTGCCCGTATTGCGCCGTCCGCTCGAGATCCTCCTCGGTGACGTTCCGTGGCTCGAAATGGCGTCCGGCCTGGAGGCGGCCGATGAACTCGGCGGGATCCGGCCCTAGGAGCACGCCTTCGACCTGGGGCTGAAACTGGCGCACGATCTCGAGCTCCGCCGGGTTGTCGTCGGCAAAGACGAAGCTGTCCACGCCAACGCGGAGTTCATCCGCGATCCGCTGCAGGTTGTCGGACTTCGGGTCCCAATTGGCTTTGAAGGCCGCGAAGTGCTCCAGCCGGAGAACCATCTCGGGATGCTTCTCGAATACCTCGATCGCACGCGCATGGTCGTTCTTGCTGCACACCGCAAGCAGGACGCCGCGTTCGGAAAGCGCAAGGAGGTACTTCTGGAAAGCCTTGAAAGCTTCGCCGCGGGGAGACGAGTCCCCAAGTTCGATTCCCTCGATACCGTCCTCCGCGATCACGCCGCCCCATAGCGTCTGATCGAGATCGAGCGCCAGCACCTTCTTCGGGCCTTGCTTACGGCAGGCGATCAGATGGCTTAGCTCTTGCGCGACGTCCACCAGAAAATCAGGTGAGCCGAGCTGCTTCGATTCGTACCATGCTCGCGCATCCTCCGCAGCCGTGATCCCTCGGCGTGCCGAGAGGAACTCGACGTCACAGATTTGCACCTCAGCCGGGGCCCGGAGCCCGAGCTCAAGGTTCACCGCCTTGCGGAAACTCCAATCGGCCCCAAGCGTGCGCGAACGAAACGAGCCGAGATCGAGGTCGGCGGGCAGCGCAAGATTGGCGAGAATCACCGCCGCACCTGAGCGTTCGATGAAAGTCCGCGCGAGGTTGAGGAGCTGCTCCGCGGCGCCGACTGCAGCTTCGCGCTGATGTTTCACGGCATCGAGGAGCGAGCCCGAAAAGCGGCAATGGCTCGCGTTCGGCAGAATGAAGGCGAGATCCGGCTTGAAGGCGTACAGCGGACTCGAGCCGTCGAGGATTTCCGAGACGAAATTATCGTACTCGCCGAGGAAGCGTTCGCACTCGATTCCACGAATGGCCAGGAGGTGTTCAACCAGTTCGTGCAACGGATACAGGTTGTAGCCGCCGATCAAGGCGAGTCGGAGTCTTGGCTGACCACTTTCGGTCGCATGTAGCTTCGCCTTTTTTCGAAGCGTCGACAGAAAGAACAGTTCGGAAAAACTCGCGGCCTCCCGCGAGCGGGCGGCGAGATGCCCCCAGAACGCGGCATCGCCGGACAGCGCTAAGGACTTGAGTTCGGCATCATTTACATGCCGGACCGGCAAAACGGGGACAGCGGCGAGAATAGCGAGCCTCCACCCAGAAAAGAAGCATCGTTTGATTGTCAGTCACATTAAATAATGATAACGTTCGGGTCAATTAAATATATTTAAGCGCATTAAATTAAGGTGAAATAAATAGATGACGGCGCATATGGGATCAGAGCCGCCGAGCTCGGGCACGCTTGCCGCCAAGACTGAGAATCTAAAACGGCTTCCTGAGGGAAACAACCTGGTCCTTCGAGAGGTCCGGCTGGAGGACTCCGCGCAAATCATCGCTTGGCGGAACGATCCCGTTCTCGGCAAGTTCATGACCCGCGAAAAGCTGACCTTGACCCAGCAGGAAGAGTTTTTCCGAAGTTACCAGGCGAGGGCGGACGACTACTATTTCATTGCGGAGTTCAAGCGCTCGAGAAAACCGGCTGCCAGCATCGCCCTTGCGAACCTGGATTTCGCGGCGAAACGCGGCGAGGTGGCGCGGTTGATCGTCGATCCGGGTGCGCGCCTCTTTCTGGCCGAGATATTCGATCTGCTTTTAGTCTTCGCGTTCGCGCAGCTAGGGCTTTCGGTCGTCGTAGCCAACGTGCAAAGCAAGAACGGGCCTGCGAAGAACTTCCATATTCGCCTTGGCTTCCAAATCGAAAAGATTTCGCCGAAGGCTTGGTGGAACGGCGACGACGTGATTACGTTTTGGATGTCGCGCGAAGATTATCCGCGGTTGAAGCAGGCCTGGTCGGCGCTGCTCCTTGATGCGCGGGAAGGTTAACTGCCCCCAGCAACTGGCCAGAGCAACGGAAGCAGCGCATCGCGCTTCCGGACGCACCCGTCTCCTTGCGCTAGCAAGGGAAGAAGGAATAGCAGATGGACTTGCATTTTCATCATTTGGGAATGGCGTGCCGAAAGATCGCGGCGGAGTTGCCGGAACTCGCGATAGCTGGCTACAGGCCTGAAGGACCGATATTCGAGGACCCGATCCAGCAAGTTCGGATCCAGTTCGTGTCAGGCGGCGGTCCGCGCCTGGAACTCATTGAGCCGGCCGGCGCACAATCGCCGGTGGAGGGTATCCTTAAGCGCGGCGGTAAATTCTATCATCTTGCTTACGAAGTGGGGCGGCTCGACGACGCGATCGCTTGCTTCAGGGAGCGGCAGTATCTTCCCGTATCGTCGCCTGCGCCCGCGGTCGCGTTCGACATGCGTCGCATAGTGTTTCTCGCCTCCGCGACGCGCACACTCATCGAGCTCATCGAGGCTAGGACCTAGTGTGAATTGGCGAAAGCTCGACGAGGGGCCGAGTAATGAGTTGCGCGAATCCGTCAGACGAAACGGTTCTACTGCGCCGAACCCACTCAGCAGCGCGGAGGCCGCCTGCCTGCAGTCTCACGATCGGTTCAGGGCCAATCTCCGACAGGAGAATGCCCATGTGCCCCAATGCCGGAGGCGCTGTTGGCCAAACGGCCAATCCATTTGCTGACAATACAGTTCGATCCATATCGCCCCAGAACTGCACGATAACGCCACCGGCGGGCGCGCAAGCAGCGAGGTGCGTTGCTTCCGGCGAACCGATACGAGGCTGAGCCGCCGGTCGCAGCGCGACGATGATTGCGTCCCACTCGTCGCGATACACAGCTTGGACGTTGTCAAAGGTGTCCACGCTCGCTCCAGAGCTCGTGAGACCGGCGCGGAGCGAGCCAACAAAGTCATTGTCACACAGCACACCAATGCGATTCCTGTACACGGGTAAACCGCAATCGTGGAGTTGCTTCACGCACAGTGGACCCAGAAACGAGAAGACATCGACTGACGGGTGGCGTTCGTTCACGCCGACAATCGGAATTCCGCGCCGTAAGCATGCTTCCATGTCGAGGTCCTTGGGGCGAAATTCCCAAGCCTCAAACATCAGGGCGATGACGGCCTCCCTTGGTAACTCATCAATGAGCGCCGCGGTAAGAGGCCGAAGATGGCCGCTGTTAGTTACAATATCCGTTTGATGGAGGATATCCGGGGTGATCTGCTCCAGGACGTCGATGCGATCGGCCACACCGACCGAATCTGCAAGCTCCAGAGTCTGTTGCCTTGCGTCAGCTGGTGTGCCGTGCCGCGTGGGTTTCGTGAAGGCATAGACGTGCCTGGCTCCGGCCATCGCTGCGAGGACGGCCGTCACGGCATACGCGCCGGTCGCAGCCTCGGTGAGGACCGTTAGTTCCGACAGGTCTAAGAGCGTTGCCGTTAGCGCTCGGCTCATCAAGGCTCCTAGACGCGGGAGTGAGAATCCTGGTCGCAAGGCCGTGTCGAAGCCAGGCCGCAATTGCCTGAATGTTGCTCCGGTCTCGGTTCCGGTCATGAATTGACTTTCGTTTTTACCACTTGGCAAGAGCGATGCTTTGTGCGCCGCCTATGTGGTCGAGCTGCCGTGAGCTCGTTGTGCGCCGAAAAGGTTTTATAAGCGAAAGTTGTTTGCGAGTTAATTGATGTATTTATGTTTATAATATTGCGAATTTAATGTCAATGACGGGCCGTGACCGCGCTCTGGCAGAGACGGCGCGGTAGTGCAACCTCAATGCTCGTAATGGACTGTGCGACCGGGTCGCCGTTGAGGGCTATGCTGTGACGGCGGGTCGTCATTTTAAATCGTTGAATTAACAAATTTAACCTGCCGCATGTCCATTCTGGCCTATTTTTATCTCAACGACGATTGGAGGACACTGATGACCCACCTGGATACCAACGGCGAAGATCGTCGTGAGTTCTTGAAGAGCTGCGGAAAATTTGCCGCCGTCACCCCTCCTGCCATGACGCTGTTGCTGTCCACCTCTCTGACTTCAACCGCCATGGCCAGTTCAGGCGGCCGTATTGTGCATGGCAATAATGGCTACGGCAACGGCGGCGGTGACGGCAGTCCTAACAATAAAGAGGATCGCGATCGCTAGATTTTGCGGTCCATGGACGGCCGCGCCGTTGCGGTGTGTCGGGGCCACGCCGTGCTCAACCGGTGCGGCGGCGCTTTTGGCTGGATGAGCGGTTAATCAACAAATCATTCAGCTTCTTGCCGGCTCGGAGCTGCGCCTTCAGCCAGCGGGGTTGCTTGCCACGACCGGACCAGGTCTCGGACGGGTTTTTCGGATTTTGATACTTCGGCAGCACTGGCGGGTAGGGGCGGCGCGCACGTTCCCCGTTGGGGGCCCCGGAAGTTCCCTCGATCCTGCGAAGCCGCTCTTCGAGCTTGGCTTTTTCCGCGATCATTCTCCGACTAAGAACAGTCGTCACTTCATCGTAAAGCCGCCACAGCTCAGCCGTGGTCGCGGATGCCCACTCGTCGTTCCTCATGGAAGCCGTCCCCACTACTTCCGATTTGAAATAGGAGGGGGGCTTATCAGGTCGAAGCCCCGTCGGGCAAGCCTGATCGGCCCGCGCACAGAACTCTAGTGTGCAGTGCGGTACTTCTTGACGCTACCAGCCGGGCCTGTGCCTTCGACCGGCCGGTCGCCTCCCAGCCGGTCTCCGCCGGCGGACCCTTCGCATCGGGCCGAGCAAGCGCTGCTCGGCCATCGACACGCGACTACGTAAATTCTGCAATTCGGTGAATTGAACGATCAGAGATTCATGCGTTTGCCGCAAAACAGCCGAAGAATACATATGACCACCTACTCATTACCAGCGATGACCCGTGACCGCAGATTGAAGTTTGCCGGGTTAGCGAAAATGTCGCCCGAACTTTGCTGACCAGGTTTTCATCGGTGCTGCTGCCGAAGCAGAGCCGTTATCGTTCGAGACGTCTGATTAATGGTTGGAAAATTTCCACTCCTCATATTGAGGTTGGATGAATAGTATTACTTTTTGAGCCTCCTCTTCGAGTTGTGGGTCGAGGCTTTTCAGCTGCCTCGCTCCGGTCAAGTTTGTCGAATGTTAGATTTGAATCATGAATGTGACTATATATCGTTCGTAATAAGTGGTCGGTGATGAGCTTAATGGCGGTTAACCAATCCTGACAAGGCAGCCACATACTGGAGCGCCAGATCTGCGGGAGAGTTTTGCAGATCATAGCCAGCTGAGAAGGCGCTGTTTTGTAGATGAATCGGCTGCTTCGGATTTTCCATGGAGGACCGCAATCCTACGGTGCTGCACGCATTCTCAAAGCGAGTTACAGTGGTGTGGCCATCATGCGTTGCCGATGCGCGCCGTGACGAATTGACAGTGCGGCGTTTTGGCAGAACGGATTGGTTGTGCTTCCCGCGCGTCGTGAGGTGAATGCAGGAATAAAAACTGCCGCGCGGGGTATCAGGAATAGGCAGGGGAAGCATGCGCCGCATCAGAGTCGTCATCGCGGATCGGCACCCGATCGTCTTGCAGGGGATCAGCAGCGTCCTTGCGGCGCAGCGCGATTTTGCGATCGTGGCCGCCTGCGGCGATACTGCAAGCTGCATTGGGGCCATCCGACTTCTGGTGCCCGACATTGCACTGGTCGATATTGCAATGCCCAGTATCAGTCGACCGGACATTCTGGCTATCGCAAACACCGCTGGCCAAGGTACCCGGGTCATTTTCTTCGCTGAAAAGACCGGCGATCAAAGGTTGCAGACGCTGGCCGCGGGCCGCGCCTGCCTCGTCCTCACGAGGGATGCTGAGCCGGAGATGCTGGTCGCGACCCTGAGGAAGGTTGCGGAACGCCAGGGACCGGTATCGCGGTCGCCGTGCACAGGTGGCGAGGGCCGTGGGGAGTCTCACACCGGTGAGGAAAAGGCTCCGACGCAGCTGACCGACCGGGAGCGGCAGATCATGAGACTTGTATCGGAGGGGCTGTCGAACAAGGAGATTGGGCGTTTCCTGAGCATTACCGATGGTACGATCAAAGTCCACCTTCACCACATCTTCCAGAAGCTCGATATCAGCAATCGAACAGTTCTCGCGGCATTTGCAATTTCGCAAAACGGGAAACATGCGGCCGCACGTGAACTCGCCTCTTCCGGCCTACTACAGCAGGGTTCGGCGGTTCGAAACGACGAGGACGTCAAGCGCAGCAATGTCCTTCCGGAACGCACGCGTTAGCTGGACATCGCATCATGCTGGGCCGTGAGCATCGGTTGCGGCGCGCAGATGCTCGGCCATGTTGCGGCAGACTCCTTCGGCCTCAGCCAATGTTCGGAAGGGCGACCCGCTGATCTTGATCGCGCCATTGTTCTCGTAGAGTGGTCGCCAACTCGCCAGGTACCCGGAGCGTCCGTGAAAGCCCGGACCGGTAGGGCTCTCCAGGCTGATCACAAACGAGAAGCCATCGCCGCTCGCGCTCCAGATCTCCATGTTTTCGATGGGCCGGTGAAATTGCAGTGGCATGGCAATCATCCGTCGTGCGCTGCCCTTAATCAAGCTAATCAGATATATGCATATTAAATATTAGTTTGACACTCCAGATTGGGGTCCCGGCGCCGGGGCGAGCAAGCCCGAGGCCATGCTGGCAATCTGCCGGCGGCGCACGCCTCGCAATCCCCATCTTTCAAACAAAATTTTGGTTGAAAGTCTATTTAATATATAATACCAATAAAGCAAATTAAATCAAGGGGAGCCCATCGTGACCCAAGGTGGCAATGAAGATGACGACCGGCGGGCGTTCCTGAAAACCTGCGGAAGATTCGCGGCCGTGACACCCCCCGTCATAACGCTGCTGCTGTCGACCTCGCTGACCTCGACAGCCATCGCACGTTCAGGCGGACAGAACGGAGCAACGCATGGCGATGACAGGGACCAGTCATTCTTCGACAACGATCGTCCGTCCTCTGCGGCCTCGGGGTCCTCTGGCGGCGGGTCACCTGGAGGTAGTGGCGGACCTGGGGGGCGCCGTGGTGGCTCATCTGCTGCTGGAAAGCCATCCGGCGGGGGCGGCAGATCGGGCGGAGCGACCGGTGGCAAAGGACCTTTCGCGACGGGAGGGAACTCCGGAAATCCGGCCGCATATGGAGGGGTCGATTGTGCAGATGAAGAAGACGACGAGCGGAGGCACAAGCCCGAGTGCGAGCGAGCCGCCTCTCGACTTTCGAGCGCAACCCGCTCCGAGCCTTGACAACGGTTGGATCCGCTGTTGTTGCAAGCTGAGCAGCCAGACCCAATGCAGCGTGCCGTGCGCCGGGGCACATGAGTACTTTTTTAACGCGCCGCCGCATCGTCATCGGCAACGCAGCATGCCGAATTAGTCGCGTTTTCCTTTGATTTCATATTTTTTTGCCCACGTCAAAGCTGGCGGAATTCTCGCGGACATATTGCTAGGAGACCTCACATGAAAATCTGCGCTCGAGTGGACAATCCTGCCGCTGTTCTTCGCCAGCGTCTCGAAGCGCTTGCCTCTCAACTCGCAGAACTTGAGAGTCTCAGGGACCGGGTGGATCGAGAAGAGAACCATCAGCGCGAGCTGCGCCAGTCCGGCTATCTCAGACGACGAGCAAGCTCAGAGTGCAACCGAGCGGTCGCTGCAACGTCGCAGATCTAAAGCTCCGCCTGGTCGCAACCCATCAAATTATTTCAGCGAGAGTCCGAAAGCGAACGGATGTTTCGAATTTAATCGATCATATTTGGCTTCGGCAGGGGCCGAGCGGTTCATCCGCAGCAGCCTCCGGTCACGCCGAGAACAGGGGCGCTGGTTTTCTGGCGCAGTACGTGCCGGGAGCGGGGAGTCTTCAATCCATTAACTAGTTTCGCTCGAAAGGATGAAAGCTCGTGAATGATGCCAATGTGAAAGTCGAAACGCAGGCCGATCCGGTGAATGAGAACACGAATGGTGCAAAACCAAGGTTCGATTTGCCGCTTTTGAATTTCCAGGAACTCCTCCGTGGCTTCGCCGAGCAGGGCGCCGCACAGACCAAGAACAATATCGCGAGCATGAAAGCGACTTCCGAGGAGATCAGCGACATTCTCCGTGAAGCCTGCTCTATGAACGCCAGAGGGGCCGTCGATTACGGCGCCAAGGTCATCGAGATTTCCAAAGACAATACCAGCGCCACCCTGGAGTTTTTATCTCGCCTCGCTGAGACCAGGTCGCTGCTGGATATCGTGCATCTTTCGACCGCCCGAAGCCGCGAGGCTTTCGAAGTCGTCTCCGCACAGAATAGGGAGCTTTGGGAGCTCGCGCAGAAAGTTGCGATCGAGACGACCGAGCCCATCAAGACCAGCTTCAACAGAGTGCTGCACAAGACCGTCTGAACCGAGGCTACCGGCCGCGCGGATCGACTGGACAGGCGTCTCCGCAACGGGGGGACGCTCGGTCCAGTCGATGGCGGGCCAACGTGCTCAGGGTCCGCAACAGATTGCAGGAAATCAAGATGGGTGTGGTAATGATCAAGTGCCCGGAAACGGGCGACGCTATTTCGACGGGTATCGAGACTGATCGCGAAAGGTTTCGCTGCAGCGCGGTATTCTTCTCGCGCACCTATTGTCGGGTCTGCGCGGCTACACACGAGTGGTTCGCGCGAGAGGCCTGGGTCTACGAGCCTGCCCTGGATAGTCGGTTGCCGGGCGGCTGGTAGGCGTCTCGTGCCGGCGCCGCTTGAATAAGTCCTGCTCCGCCACGCGAGATTATTCGATCGATCCTGCGGCTCATCACCTTGTAGCACTCGCATGCCACGGCTTCGAGCCGCGGCCGGTCAATCTCGAGCTGACCGCGGCGGTTGGATTTCAACGCTCTTGACGCGCGCAACGCCCTCACAACATGCGTGACCGTGGTGCGTCGGACGCCCAGTAGCTCCGACATAGTCTCCTGGGTCAAAGGGAGGAGATTGCTGCCATTCGCCCGGTCATGAATTTGAAGCAGCCAGCAGGCCATCCGAGCTTCGACGGAGTGCAGTGCATTGCAGGCCGCGACGTGCTGAAATTGCGTCAGCAGCGATCTCGTGAAGATCTGCACCATGGATGCGATCGCGGGGCTGCGACCCAGCGCCGGCAGAAATTGCGCCGCCGGGATCTGCAGCACGGCCCCTGGGACGCGGACCACCGCCGTCAGGGGGGAGCGGGATGCGCCAAGCGCCGACGTCAGACCGATGGCACCCTCATGGCCGACCAGCCCCGTGGCGACGGTCTGCCCGTTCGGCAAGTCCACAATAAAGGCAATCGCGCCACTGCAGGGGAAGAGAAGGTGATTGATCCGGTCGCCCGATCGGACCAGCACTGCGTCGCGCTCGAGCACGACTTTCCGCAGATGAGGTGCAAGCAAGGCAAAATCCGCCGGCGGCAACGCTGCTAACAATCGATTCTCAACTCTGGTCGCGTGATCCATCACGGGATTCGTCCCCGACGGATGGCCGGTGCTGGGACGGGGCCGCTGGTGCCCAACTGGCCGCACAACTCAACAGGGGTCCAACCGGTCACCGGAGATATGGTTCCCTTTGTAGAGTCGTGCGTGTGCGACGGCACCGCCACGCACGATCCCGCTAGATCCTGCGATTGGCTCCAACTGGGACCGGCAGGCTCGCGGGCATTGCAGTTGATGTCGGCCAAGCCTATCGCTCGTCCGGAAATAGTGTCATCCGAGCGGACGCTCTATGCCTGTGCGACGGATGCCAATTTTTGGCCGAGTATGCTAAGGCGGCGACCCGCCTAATCATTGAACGTTCTTAACTCGTGGCTGACTCTTAATCAGCGGGTCCCAGGTTCGAGCCCTGGTGCGCCCACCATATAAATCAAGACCTTAGCGAGAGAAACCGTTTGAGAAGGTCGAACTAAAACGGTTTTTCAAACGGTGTTTTTGATGGCCGGGTGGCGAGTCCACTCTCGGCATTGTGATGTGCCATCCTCGTCTCGGCGGAGGCCAAACGCGTCTCGAAGGCCGCCCGACAGAACCGCTTCCTCACTGTTGTATCTGGGTCAGAGCCGCCCGACATGGCCGGCGTATTCCCACTTCTGTTCAATGTCATCGGCGACGCATTGGGGCAGCTGCGCCGCGCTCCCATCGAAATAGTGCTTGAAGTCGACGTGGACCCTCATGTTGTCCGGGCGGTAGGCCACTATGCGATCGTAGAGAAGAACGGACGCCGCCTCGAAACGCCGATACACCGATTTGTGCATCGGTGATCTCGATTCTTCCGTCTCGGGATCGATCGGTAGGTCACGAACCCCGGCCTTGAGGAAGCCTCCCGCCTGCTCATTGTGCTGGGGACCCGCGGGATTGGGCGACAGCCGTAGCACACTGCCGTCGTGTTTCAGGCCGCCCGGAATGAGCGAAGCTCCGGCGAGCAACCAATTGAGCGCGACGTCTGAGAGCCGAGCCTCGTTCTCGATATAGCCGCCGCCGACATCGGCGTGCACGCCCGGAAACCAGACCTGTTCGAAGTAAAGATTGCCGTGCGCGTCTCGTTGGTCCTGCTTCTCGGCTGTGGGCGACCAGCCGACGCGCTTGAAATCGGCGCGGTTCTCGTCGATCGAGATCGCATGTTTGGCGTAGCCCACGTTGGGATTGAGGGTGGTGTCGTAGAATTTGTGCTTCGGCGGGGCGAGATGCACGGTTTGGAGGCGCTTCCATAATCCATAGCCGGGCAAGGATGGCGCGATCTTCAGATAGTTCATGAGAAAAGCAATCAGCGCTGTGGCGATGCCGAGGTAGCTCAGAATCCAGGCCACCCATCCGGCCCATGGAAAGACCGGCTGAAGGAAGCCACCGAGCCAGTGCAACCCGATCAGTAGCGCAATGCCGGCGGTCACGAGCGCCGCGCCCAGATATTTATGGCCGAGGGCGGCGACAGTATCGAACACGCCGATGAAGTAGGGAAAGACGTTCGCGTGCTCGGCGCCGTTGACGGTGGTTGTACTGCCGTACTGCCGTCTAAATTGTGCAGCGATTGCATCTCGAGTCTCCAGCAGGAACCGCCGGTATCCAAGAATCTTGCGCGAGTAGGATGGACAAAATTGATAGACATCCTTGACCGCATGCTCGGCCAGCTTGTGGATGCTCTTTGGATCGCGGCGCAAGTGCGAGCCATCGGGCATATGGCGCGGGACGCCGCAATGGGTCATGATCCCTGCAACCGATCGGACCGTGTAGGCGCCCCGGCTGAAACCGATCAGGAAGATCCGATCGCCTTCCTCATACAGGGCGATGATAGCGGCGTAGCAATCGACAATGTTCCGAGTGATCCCCAGGCCCGTCGCCATGCTGGCGAGATTGTACAGCCATCGCATCCAGCCAATCTTGAAATGACCGCCATCCGACGCCGAACCGAGACCGGCATCGTAGAAGGCGACCTGTTCGGATGGTTCGACCTTCGTGTCCGGGCCGACGCGGCAGGCGCGGTAGAGCTTGTAAACGTTTGTCCGCGCTTCGTCGAAATTGATGCCGCCAGCCTGACCTGTGCCGTCGGAAAAGATCACAATGTTCTTCGGCATTCACACCATCCCCCAAAAGTGCGCAAAAAGCCAATCTATCACAGATTGCGTAAGCCCAACTGTGAGCTGGCCCACTTGCGGACAGCGCGCCGGGACCAGGGTTCAGAGTCAACTGATCGAGAGTTGCGCCTCAATGCGGCTGTGCTAGTACGCCCACTCTCGAATCGAGGAGCTTAGAGTGGCGAAGAACGCAAAGAAGACGGCTACAAAGAAGAAAACTGTGCGCCGTGAATACACAACGGCTGACGTGAAAGAGCTGCGTGCTCATTCGAAAGCAAAGACGCCCGTTGCAAAAATCGCGAAGCTCACAAAGCGCTCCGAAGGCTCACTCCGCCAAAAGGCACTCAAGCTTGGAATCCGACTCGGTCACCAGCGCTAAAGGCGGCATTATGGCGCTCAATAGAGTGTTCTCGACCAGAACGTTGTTGCAAATCGTCTGCGTTCTCGTTGCTGTCCTCGCAATGAAGTTGTTGAGCGCTCATTATGATGTCAGCTGGGCGACCGCAATTGGCGGTTGACCAGAGGAATATCCTGGAAGGCTGAGCAGAAAAAAGCCCATCTAGTGGCGAAGCTATCACGCGGCGGTCGAGCGTACGAAGTAATGGCGGCTTCGAAGCCGCAGGGTAAAAGAGGCTAGTCAAATCGAGGGCGAACGATCTCCCGACGTGTGCGGCACGCCTTCAACCAGCAACCAGATCGTTATGAGCCGCAGAATATCGATCGCCTTCGTGGATTTTTCTGCTTTTTCGTTCGGGGAGATCGCGTTTGTGGCGTTTCGCTAGCGCCGTTTCTGGTGCGAAATTGGTGCGGTCTAATCTCGACCTTCGTTCTGTGGAACAGGAGGTCGGTGGTTCGAGCCCACCCAACTGTACCAACAAAATCAAAGCGTTACCCCAGTATCCACTCGAACGATCCGATTGCTTACCACATAGCTACCGCACCGACAGGATACGTCGTCTAGTTCCAAAAACAGGCGTGCTTAACGACAGGTCACAGCTTCGCGTCTCTTTACCGCACCATTTCCACCTGATGAAAATTACTCAACACTCCTCGCGATTCGGCGGCATGAGGCGATCTCTGAAAACTGAGAGGTGGTTGAGAGTAGCTTCCGCGTTTACGCGCTGACCGGATCGACCGGCATGTACGGATCGATCTCGCTGGACTCGACCTACATCAAAGCCCATCGCTCCGCAGCTGGCGCAAAAGGGGGGCCTTCAACAATGCAATCGGCCGCTCGCGGGGCGGGCAGACCACCAAAATCCACGCGCTGACTGACGATGTCGGCCGTCCCTTGGCCTTCCTGATTACCCCGGGCAACACCCACGACCTGGTCGGTGCACGCGACCTGATCGGCATAATCCGCAATCCGCGCCGCTTGCTGGCCGATCGAGCCTACGACGCCAGAGCTTACGCGACGAACTGGCCGCACGCCGTATCAAGGCCATGATCCCGCTAAATCCGACCCGCAAGCATCCGCAGCTACGACAAAGCAGCATATGAGGTCGAAACGTCATCGAGCGCATGTTCTGCCGGCTCAAAGACTTCCGCCGTATCGCAACTCGATATGACAAGCGCGCAGACATCTTCCTGTCTGCAGTCTGCTCGCAGCCGCAATCTCGCGGTGGCCAACTGAGCCCGGACCCTAGGGCGCCGGGGCTTGAGGGGCCAGCTGGCCGCGTGGCGGGTGTTGTCGCCGCGATACCAGGGAAGATCCTGGTCCCGGATCGTAGGCGCTACCTCCGTCCCGGCGGGCTCTCTCTCTCTCTCTCTTTTCATAGAGTCCTCAGCAAAATCAATTGGTTGAAGCGACGGCATTGTGGTGGTCCGGCTCGGCCAAGCGCGGTGAACCAAGAGCATCCGCTTGACGAGGTTGCCGGAGTGAAGCTACTTACGAACATTCGTTAGTAGTCGATCACGGCAGCTGGTGGAGCGAGACAACCGATGCGGATGATTATCGTAGGAGCCGGAATTGCCGGCATGACTGCAGCAATTGCGCTTCATCAGAAGGGGCACGAGGTCCTCGTCCTGGAGCAGGCGACAGCGCTCAAGGAGATCGGTGCCGGCATTCAGATTGCCGCCAATGCTACGCTGGTCCTTCGCGAGCTAGGCCTTGAAAAAGACGTTGCAAACGTCAGCGTGATTCCGCAGTCGTACGAGATGCGGGATATCAGCACCGGTAAGCTGTTAAACTTGTCACCGCTTGGCGATCTCGGAACCAGGCATTGGGGCGCGCCGCTGTACAATATTCATCGCGCCGACCTTCTTGATCTATTAGCGAGCGCCGTTCCATCGGGAACATTGAGATTCGGTGCGCAAGTCGCTGGCTTTGAGCAAGACGACGACGGTGTGACCGTTCGCCTCGCTTCGGGCGAGCAAGTGCGCGGCGATATTCTGATCGGTGCGGACGGTATCCATTCCGTAATCCGAAAACAGTTGCGGGGCGCGGAGCCGACGCAGTTTTCGAACATCTTGATGTGGCGAGCGCTGATCCCCGCGGAAATGTTGCGTGATGTTCATCTCGAAGAGAAGGGAAATTATTGGCTTGGGCCGGGGCGCACGCTGATCACCTACTGGGTGCGGCCGAACAATCTCTACAGCATTCTGGCCTCGGTACCCGCTGCGGAGGTCCAACGCGAATCTTGGACCGAAAGCGGCGACATTGAAGACCTGCGACGATCCTTTTCCGACATCGAGCCGAGGGCGCGGAAGATGATGGAGCAGATCGAATCCGGCTTTATCACGGGCATGTACTACCGCGATCCAATCGACCGTTGGACGTATGGGCGCGTGACGCTGATGGGGGATGCCGCGCATCCTATGGTGCCTTTCCTGGCGCAAGGTGCTGCGCAAGGCATCGAGGACGCCTGGACTATGGCGACGGTGCTGGAAAAGGCCTCGAAGAAAGACGTTCCAACTGCGCTTCAGGAATACGAGCAACGCCGCCGTCCACGGACAACGCGTGTGCAAGCAGGCGCTCGTGCGATGGTGAAACTCACCCACGAAACGGAGCCTGATCGCATTCGAGCAAGGAATGGACGCTGGAAGGGTATGCAGCACATCGATCCCATGACGGAGACAACATGGGGATTTGTCTGGGGATATGATGTGTTGAAGGCCGTCAAGCTGCCTGCCGGCGAAGTTTTGGGTTTGTCGGCCACCAAGGAAGGCAAGAGCCTGAAGCGGCCGGAGAGCCAGCGCGCGTTTTCTCTTTGGAAAAATGCGTTCTCGCCCGAGCAAGTTGCGCGTGGGCATGACGGGCTTCGAGAAGGATACGAGGAATTTCTGGCGACGAATTTTCCCCTCAGTAAGGAGGTTGGGGTCGAGTCCCTTGAGTTGCATGGCGTCCCGTCGCTGCGTGTGCATGCGTTGAGGAAGCGCGCAAACGCGCCGACCGTTCTGCATTTTCATGGTGGGGGCTACGTGCTCGGTTCAGCGCGCGGATCGCTTGAATATGCGCATCGGCTCGCGGAAGCCGTCGGTGGTACGTCCATTGCCGTGGATTATCGGCTGGCGCCGGATCATCCGTACCCAGCTGCGATAGACGATGCGCTCGACGCATATCGTGGCCTTGTTAATAGCGGCGTTCCGGCGTCTTCCATCATCCTCAGCGGAGAATCGTCCGGCGGCGGACTCGCGCTTGCGTTGGCGCTGGCGCTGAAGACCGCAGGAACTCCGTTGCCGGCCGGCATCATCGGCGTGTGCCCATTCGTCGACCTTACTTTGCGCGGACCGAGCGTATCCCAGTTCGCCGGAGATGATCCCGCCGCAAATCGCGACATGCTCACATATCTCGGCGCTTCGTATTTCCAGGGGCATGAGCCCACAGACCCCATGGTCTCTCCTCTCTACGGCGATCTCGCCGGGCTTCCGCCGCTGTTCCTGACCGCGAGCGAAGGAGAGGTGCTGCTGAGCGATACAACTCGCTTGATCGAGCGTGCACAGAAGGCCGGAGTCGATGTGACCTCGCGGATCGTGGATGATTCCGTGCATGTCTACACAATCTTTCCGTTCCTGCCGGAGACCGCCTCGACAATGAAGGCGATTGGGGAATGGATCGAAGGAAGTTTTAATCGATAAGCCTGGATGCGAAGTCAGGCTCGCTTCGGTGTGGCCTCACCTCGTTGAAAGACCAATCACGAAATGAGGAGGAGAATTCTATGGGGATTGCCAGGGGATTAATGCTCGCGTCCGCTCTCGGAGTGATGTTCACGGGAGGCCTGCAAGCGCAGCGACTGGGTATTTCAAACGACGTCGTGAAGATCGGCATCCTCGGCGATATGTCTGGTGTCTTTCAGGATCTCAGCGGGGCAAGCTCGGTAGTCGCGGCGCGCATGGCCATTGATGATTTCGTCAAGAATGAAGAACCTCCATTCAGGGTCGAACTGGTCGTATCCGATCATCAGAACAAGCCGGATATCGCGATGACCCGCGTTCGCGAGTGGTATGATGTCGACGGTGTCGATATGGTCACGGATTCGATCAATTCAGCAGTTGCTTTGGCGGTATCGGGACTTACGCGCGAAAAAAATCGCGTCCTGATGGTCACTGGTGCAGGAACCGTCAGTTTGATCAACGAGCAATGCTCGCCAAATACTGTGCTTTATACCTGGGACACGTACGGAATCTCCCGCGCTCTGGCCGGGTCCATCACGCGCTCAGGTAACAAGAACTGGTATTTCCTGTCCGTTGACTATGCGCTGGGTCAGGCGATCGAGAAGGATGCGACCAAAGCGATCATCGCTGCGGGTGGCAAGGTCATCGGGTCGCGGAAGCATTCGACCGGAACCTCTGATTTTTCGTCATTCGTGCTGAGCGCTCAAAGCTCGGGAGCGGATGTGATCGGATTGGCAAATGCGGGCGGCGATCTGATCAACGCGGTTAAGGCGGCGCGCGAGTTCGGGGTTTCCCAGACACTTGCCCCGATGGCCGCGACGCTGATGGATGTGCATGCGATCGGATTGGAAGCCGCGCAAGGCATGGTTCTGGTGGAGGGATTCTATTGGAATCGTAACGATGAGTCGCGGGCGTGGAGTCAGCGTTTCTTCAAGGAGCGCAATAGAATGCCGATCATGCTCCAGGCCGGCCTCTATTCCGCCATCACGACTTACCTGAAGGCGGTCA
Organism: Bradyrhizobium sp. CW1; assembly: GCF_023100665.1. Taxonomy (NCBI): domain Bacteria; kingdom Pseudomonadati; phylum Pseudomonadota; class Alphaproteobacteria; order Hyphomicrobiales; family Nitrobacteraceae; genus Bradyrhizobium; species Bradyrhizobium sp. CW1. The sequence continues at coordinate 4,901,177 of NZ_CP064684.1, read as the reverse complement.
AGGAGACCGGGACAGACGAAGCGAAGACGGTGCTTAATCACATGAAGACAATGGCGATCAATGATGTTTTCGCTAAGGGAGGGCGGATTCGTGAGGACGGTCGCATGGTCTACGACATGTACGTCCTGGACGTGAAGAAACCCGCGGCATCCAACGGCGAATGGGACGATCTCAACGTTCGCGAAACAGTATCCGGGGCAGACGTCTATCAGCCGCTTTCCGAGTCAAAGTGCCCGCTGGTGTACAAATGACCAGAGTTGGCGGCGTGGGCTGACCGGAAAGCTACGGATGTAGCTAAGAGGATTCTCGCCAACGATGCTGTGACAGCTACACCCCGGAAACCGCGCCGCTGTTGAGCGACTGTTCGAATTCTTCGTCTGGACTAAAGGTTGGCAAAATGCAGCGTGATAAGCGATCGTTAACGGCCTGGCCAAAGCGGCTGCCGGCTGCAGTTGAGCCTCCCGCCACCTCGTTGTGGGACAATCTGGCCGTCAATGCGCGCCGATATCCGGATCGGACAGCATTGGCTTTCCTGGGTGGTAACATCAGCTATCAGCAGCTGAAGCAGACCTCTGAGCGATTGGCTGGCCGTTTGCATGCGCTTGGCGTTCGGCGGGGAGACCGCGTCCTCGTGGTGATGCAGAACTGCCCTCAACTCGTGATCGCGCACTTTGCAATTGCTCGAGCAAACGCCGTTGTTGTGCCTGTCAATCCGATGAATCGAGCGGAAGAACTGCGTCACTACATCACGGATGCGCAAGCAAAGGTGGCGATTACGACAGCGGATTTGGCCGGGGAGCTAGCCGCTGCGAGCAATGGCATCGAATCCGGCAGTCATCTGGAGCATCTGATCCTCAGTCACTTCGCCGATGTGTTCAGTGAAGACGAGCAATTGGCGATACCGCAAGGGTGGCGGGACTGGCTAACGGCGCGGCATCCTTCGCCGAACCTCGCTCGCGGCAACGTCGTCCAATGGCGTGATGCAGTGCGGACAGATGACGCGCCCGGCGAACTGCTCATAAATTGCGATGACCTCGCGCTTCTTCCGTATACCAGCGGGACCACCGGTCTGCCGAAGGGGTGTATGCTGCCTCATTCGAACGTCATGCACAACGCCATAACGATGTCGTTCTGGACCAGCGGCACGCCGGAAATGGTGAGTCTCGCGGTTTTGCCCTTGTTTCATATTACGGGCATCGTGTGCGTAATGCACGCTTCGATCTTCTCGGGGGGAACGATGGTCATCATGCCGCGGTGGGATCGCGAAGTGGCCGGCCAACTCATTTCGCAGTACGGTGTGAGCCACTGGACGTCGATTCCCACCATGATCATCGATCTGTTGGCCAGTCCCCGTCTCGATAGCTACGACCTATCCAGCCTCGTCTATATCGGGGGCGGCGGTGCGGCGATGCCTCAGACCATCGCCGAACGTCTGCTTGATCAATTTGGGCTGCAATTCGTTGAAGGGTATGGTCTCACCGAGTCATCAGCGGTTACGCTGATGAACCCGTGCGACACGCCAAAGCTGCAATGCCTGGGTATCCCCTTTATGAGCGTCGACGCGCGGATCATAGATCTCGATAGCGGGCTTGAGGTGGCCGACGGGGAGCAAGGCGAAATCGTCGTACATGGTCCGCAGATTTTTCGAGGGTACTGGAAGCGCGAAGACGCCACCAAAGAGGCGTTTATGACAATCGGCGGGAAGCGGTTTCTGCGTACGGGAGATATCGGATATAAGGACCAGGATGGCTATTTCTTCATCACGGATCGCCTCAAGCGCATGATCAACGCGTCGGGGTACAAGATATGGCCTGCCGAGATCGAGGCGCTCATGTTCCGACATCCGGGAGTTCAGGAAGTTTGCATCATCAGTTCAACGGACACTTACCGGGGCGAAACAGTGAAAGCCCTTGTCGTGCGCAAGCCGTCGCATGGGGATCTCACCGCGCAAAGCCTGATTGAATGGTGCCGCACCCAAGTCAGCGCGTACAAAGTTCCTCGGATTGTCGAGTTTGTAGTTGGGTTGCCAAAGAACGCCTCGGGCAAGGTGATGTGGCGCTTTCTGCAGGAAGGCGAATCCGCGAATAGATAATCGTCTCTAACAGTTGCCCGGAGATGATCACCGGGGTTGAATTATGTACTTCTGAATCCTCGTTGCAGGTGCGGCGCGTCTAGGCTGTATCTACTATCCGTCTGGAGGATCGATGCGCTTGGCAGTTCGGCATGGTTCGGCCAACTCTTTTGCTGAGGTCGATTGGTCGTGTGGAGCAAGACGTAGATGAGCCGGACAGTAATGAAGCGGACTCGAACAGGAGCGCTAGTGCCAACTGACGGAGCAGCCCTCAGTTATCTTGGCGAGGCAATCGACGAGGCAGCCATTGTTCAGCTGCCGGAATCTTCTGCTGGCCGGGCACGTATTCGCATTCTCCTGGCCGCCATAGCGTTGTTTGCTGAACGAGGTTACGAGACCTGCAGTATGCGCACAATTGCCAGCGCTGTCGATCTGCGTGCACCGACGCTTTACAATTACTACCCTTCAAAGGAGGCTTTGCTCGTAGCAGCGATTGATTTCGGTATCGATAATTTCTTCTCGTGCGTCCTCAAAGATATCGATCAAATAGGGCGAGGCCAACGCTTGTTCGAAATCGCTCGGCGTCATGTGGGTTATAAGTTACGTCATCAGGTGATCGCTCGGGCCAATGATCGGCTCATTGATCCTCAGTTTGGGAAGCTGTTTCTTTCCGAAGATGACCGAAAACACTTTGGCAGGCGTCTCGACGATTACAGATACAAGATACACGGTTTGGTTACAGACTTCGTCGGTGAAAGCGATCCAGTCGATCCAATGTTCGTCACGCTTTCCATTATGAACCAATGGGATCGTTCGGCCTATTGGTACAACCCTGAGGGAAGGCTATCACATGCGGAAACGCTGGAGCAGATATTGATATTGACACGCCGTCTTTTGAATGTAGACGTCGATGGACAAAGCAAGGGCCTCCCTAAATCCAAGCGCCAACGTTGACTCCGATCAACGGGAATAAATTTGATGCGCTTTTCGCTCACGAATAAAACAGGTATTCGCGAGAACGCAGGCTGCTGATGAAGCGCGCAGCCTAGGGCCGAATAATTGTCCTGCGCGGATAGCTTAGTTGAGATCAGCGCGGTTGGAAGCTCCGCCGGAGGAATTCCTGGAGAGCCACCGATCACTTGTTGTTAGATAACCCAGAGATCCCAATCTCACGGATGTTCGGCGATCACTTAGTTCATGCTCGTTCATGAAGAGAAAAGCGTCAGCAGGGCGGCGCCAAGGCAAAGGTCGCTCAGCCGGCGGTGAGTAGCGCCGTAAGCGTAGCGCCGCGGCCCTTTAGATTGTCTGTGCGCGATCTTGGGAGCACCGTTAGAAGAGTCATCTTCTGCAAGGGTGCTCATAATGGACGACCATTCGGACGACATAAGACGACCATTGACACAGCGTATCGAAGTGTACGCCGGCGCAGGCCGTAAGCAGTGGCCGGATGATTTGAAGGCCCGGATTGTCGCGGAAAGCCTTGAGCCGGGCGCGGTTGTAACAGATATCGCACGCCGGCATGGCTGCCGGCCACAGCAGGTGCATGACTGGCGGCGCCGGGCGCGTTTAGGTCAACTGGTGCTGCCAGCTGCGGCGGGTGCACTGTCGTTTGTGCCGTTGGTGTCGGAATCGTCGCCATCGGCGGCTGCCGCGCCCTCCTCATCGCCGGAAGCAGCCGTTGTGACGGTTGAGCTCCAGGGGGCACGAGTTGAGGTGCGAGGGACGCCTGGACTTGCCGTGCTGAGTGATGTGTTTGTTGCGTTGCGCCGGGCACGTTCATGCTGACGGCTCCCGCTGGCCTCATGATTTACGTTGCGACCCGACCTGTAGACTTCAGGAAGGGCGCGGATGGTCTGGCGCTGTTGGCGAAGGAGACGCTGGGCCACGATCCGATGAAGGGCGTGGCGGTGGTCTTCCGTGCGAAGCGCGCTGATCGGGTGAAGATCGTGGTCTGGGATGGTAGTGGCCTCGTGCTGTATTGGAAGCGGCTTGAGGGCAGCGCCTTCAAGTGGCCGCCGGTCGTTGACGGCGTCATGCGAATGAACGCCGCGCAGTTGTCCGCGCTTCTGGCCGGCATGGATTGGACACGCATGCATGCGCCTCGAATCCCGCAGCCGAAAGCGCTTGCGTAGGACATAAAATCTTCGCTGCATCGGGGCGCGAAGCATGGCAGACTCGGGCCAATGAGTGATTTGCCTGATGAACTGCCGAGCGATCCAGCCGAGTTGCGTGCCTTTGCCGCGGCTCTGCTGGATCGCTGCGCCAGGCTCGAGCGGTTGCTCAAGCTTGCAAAAGACGCGCAGTTCGGTCGATCGTCGGAAAAGCTTGACGCTGATCAGCTCCAGCTTATTCTGGAGGATATTGATCAGGCTGTCGCGGCTCTCGAAGCAGCCGAGGACCGCGCCAATCCCAAAACACGCGAGAAGAGAGCTGCCGAGCGCAGGGCCAATCGTGGCAAGCTGCCGGAGCATTTGCCGCGCATCATCGAGGACCTGATGCCCGCTGCAACCTGCTGCCCATGCTGCGCAGGCGACCTTTTTGAGATCGGTCACGATGAGAGCCAGAGGCTGGACGTCGTACCGGCGCAGTATCGCGTTATCGTCACCCGCCGCCCCAAACTGGCCTGCCGCGCCTGTCACGGCGTCGTCCTCCAGCATGCTGCTCCCGAGCGATTGATCAGGGGAGGACTGCCGACCGAGCGGCTCGTCGCGCATGTGATCGATGCCAAGTATCATTGGCATTTGCCGCTTTACCGCCAGACGCAGATGCTGGCGACGCACGGTATTGCCATCGACCGTTCCACGCTCGCCTTCTGGGTCGGCTATGCGGCCCAGGAATTGAAGCCCTTGTGGCATCGACTGCGCCAGCTTCTGCTCGCCTCTCCGAAGCTCTGTGTCGATGAGACCCCGGCGCCGGTGCTGGATCCCGGGCGCGGCAGGACCAAAACCGGCTACTTCTGGGCGCTGTCGCGCGATGACAGGCCTTGGGCCGGGCCTGATCCGCCCGGCGTGGTCTATGCCTATGCACCAGGCCGCGGCGCCGTTCATGGCTTGCGACTGCTCGAAGGCTATCGCGGCATCATCCACTGCGACGGCTATCAGGCTTACAAGACCATGATGCGAGAGACGCGTGCGGACGCCTTGTCCGGGACGCTCGCATTCTGCTGGTCGCATCTCCGGCGCCAGTTTGTGAAGATCGAGCGCGAGGCTTCGCCGGCGCCGGCGCCGGTTGCCCGCGAGGCCCTCGAGCGCATCGCCCAGCTCTACGCGGTCGAGAAAGCCCTCCGTGGCCGATCTGACGCCGAGCGCCGCGCGGGCCGGCAGGCGCATGCCCGGCCGTTGGCTGCAGCCTTGAAGCAGTGGTTTGAGGCGAAGCTTGGTCACCTCGCGCAGAAGAGTGAGACGGCGAAAGCTTTACGCTATGCACTGCGTCATTGGAACGGCTTGACGCTCTACCTTGATGACGGGCGCATCGAAATGGACACCAACGCAGTCGAGCGTGCGATGCGGCCGATCAAGCTCAATGCCAAGAACGCCCTGTTCGCCGGGTGTGACGAGGGTGCTGAGAATTGGGCATTGCTGGCGTCGCTCATTGAGACCTGTAAGCTCAACGGCGTCAGCGCCGAGTATTGGCTTGCCGACGTTCTCGCAAAGCTCGTCAATGGCTGGCCGGCGGCACGGCTGGACGAACTGCTTCCCTGGGCATCCACCTATACGATGCATGCACAAGATCCGAGGCTTGCGGCATGAGCCTCAGCACGACCGCGGTCCGGATCAAGGTGACTCTCAAGGACGTGAAACCGGAGGTGATGCGATGCCTTGTCGTGCCGCTCACGCTGCGCCTTGATCGGCTGCATCTGACGCTTCAGGCGGCGTTTGGCTGGACGAATAGCCATCTCTTCGAGTTTTTGGCTGGCGAAGGACGTTGGGGTATCCCTGATCCCGATGGAGATTTTGGCCCTCAGCCCATCGATGCTCGCAAGACGCGGCTCTCCAATATCGTTCACGAGACCGGCGCGAAGACGATCCATTATCTCTACGACTTCGGCGACAGCTGGGATCACGTGATCAAGCTCGAAAAGTGGTTCGACAACACGACAACGGAGCGACTTCCCCTCTTGCTCGAGGCCGCCGGCCGTTGTCCTCCGGAAGATGTCGGCGGTGCGTCAGGCTATACCGAATACCTCGACGCCATCCGCGACCCCACCCATCCGGAGCACGAACAAATGCGCCTCTGGGGCCCTGAGCAGTTTGATCCCAACGTCGTCGACCGGAAGGCGCTCGAGGCCGCCGTCAACGCATTGTCGGAAATATGGAAGCCGCGCCGGCGCACCACGCGTTCAAAATAGACGTCAAGCACCAATCAAATGGGCCTCAGAGCGACGCTTACGTAGCGCCGCCGCCCCAGGCCGTTTCAACTGGCGCGTTCACATTGGTTCAATTCCGATCTTTCTGATGATCGCGGCCCATTTGGCACTTTCCGACGCCATGAAGTTTCTGAGTTCTTCCGGGCCGAGGACAAGCGGTTCGGCGCCTTGCTCGACGAAGAGGGTGCGCACCTTGGGATCATTCATGGCGTCCACCACAGCGGCATAAAGCTTGTCGATCACGGCCTTGTTAGTGTTGGCCGGCGCGAGCAGGGCAAGCCAGGCAGAGCTTTCGTAGTCCGGAAGGCCTGCCTCGGCAGCCGTCGGGATGCCGGGTAGCGCAGTCATGCGCTTGCTGCTGGCGACCGCGAGTGCCCGCGCATCGCCGTTCCTGATCAGGCCGATCACGTTGGGCAAAAGCTGGAATCCGAGCGGCACCTGGCCGGAGAGGAAGTCCGGCGTGTAGTTGGTAATGTTGCGATAGGAGACGTGTGTGAGTTCGGTGCCGGTGAGTTGCTCGAAATAGGCGCCGGCCAGATGCTGTGACGAACCGACCCCGACCGTGCCATAGTTCAGTTCCTTGGGATGTGTCTTTGCGTATCCGATCAATTCGCGAAGCGATTTCGGCGGAAGTTTCGAATTGATGACCACGACGTTCGGCAGGACGGCGAACAGGCCAATCGGCGCGAGATCCTTCAGTGGATCGTAGCCGAGGTCCCTGAACAACGACTTATTCGCGGCCAGAGGCCCGGAGGTGCTCATCAACAGCGTATAGCCGTCCGGTGCGGCATGCGCGGCTGCCGCAGTGCCGATATTTCCGCCGGCGCGGGGGCGATTGTCGACCACGAAAGTCTGCCCCAGCGACGTGGCCATCCTGTTGAGCAGGATACGCGTGATCACGTCGCTGGCGCTGCCTCCGGCAAAAGGCACGTACACCTGGATCAGTCGACTGGGATAATCGGTGGGTTGCGCTTCAGCGGAGGGCGCCCCCGCGACCGCAAGGATCACAGCCGCGCATATGGGCAGGAGCGATCTCCGGGCGCTCCTAAAGCCTTCTGCATGCCGCGCCGTACACCTTGTAGTCCTGCTGCAACCAAGCCTTCCCATGTTCGGACTCCATCTTTCGACTGCCTTTTTGAATTGCAGTCTGTTGGAATTCGCCCAGATATCCGGGAGCTAGGATGGCGCGAGGCACCGCGGCCGCGGCCTTGACGTTCGCCTGGAAAACTTGTCCCGCCACGAATTCTGCGCTTGCGGCGAAAACGTAATCAGGCGGGAATGTAACCGTCATGCCGGTTCGTCTCGAAACTTACCAACCGGTCTCATTCTGAGCTACGGCGCGTCATCCTTCCGAGTGGGTTCGGCGAATCGAAGTCTAGAAGGTAGTTCGTCTGCGAAGCTGTTGGCGCGAGCCGCTAGAAGGCGACCCCACGAGCGTCCGAACCGAAGCCGCAGCCTCCGCCAGATCATGGCTGATAATGTCAAGCACGGCCCTTGCAGCGACGGATACCGCCCTTCGTGGATGATGAACCCAGGCAATCGAGCGAACGATTTTTTGTTCGCCGAAGCGATGGGCTCGGATGGTCCCGGCCGAAAGGGACTGCCGCAGCGCGATGGTCGGCAAAACCGTTGCAAAATCGGTCGTCGCGAGCACGTCGCACAGAGCTGGCAGGGTGTCGAGCTCTAGCCGCGGTCTCAGGTCGATGCCGACCGCGGCAGCGTGCTCGTCGAGGATCAGTCTCAAGCCATGCCGTTTCGAGGGCAACACCAGATCGAAATCAGCGATGCGATCGAAGCGCAGTCTTGCCGGTGGCTTGATCGGTCCCTCTTTCCGGCAGGCCAAGACCATTTCCTCGTCCATCACGTGATGCGCGGCGAGGGAAGTCCGCCGGCGCGGTACGTTGATGAGCGCGAAATCGAGCTGGCCGGTGTTGACCCAATCGACCAGCGTTTCGGTGTAGCCTTCACAGGCGGACAGAGTGATCTCGGGGTATCGGCTGGCAACGGTTGCCGATGACCTTGCCATGATGCTTTGCGCGACCGAGGTGATGAGGCCGACAGACACCCGGCCGGAGATGCGTCCGCCGAGTTGCGCCATCTCCTGCTGCGCGTGCTCGGCATCGCGCACGATCGGCGCCGTCAGCCGCAGCAGCGTCTCGCCCGCGCTGGTCAGCGTCATCCCCTGAACGCTGCGGTCGAACAGCTTCTGGCCAAGCTCGGCCTCGAGCTTAGCGATCTGCATGCTCAGCGCGGGTTGCACGATGTTGAGCTGGCGTGCCGCGCGGGTGACGCTCTTTTCTTCGGCCAGGCACAGGAAATATTGCATCTGCCTGATTTCCACGGCGTTCTCCTCTCGTTCTGCGGATGAAGCCATCATTTCAGGTGATCGATACCATAATCAATCATTATTTGTGCTGATGATGGCCACTGCATAGTCTGGTCCATCGGTTGCGCGGCTCGGTCATGGGCCCCCGAACGCCAATCATGGGGGCGGAATGACAAACATGCAGGCCACGCCCAAGCGGCTCATCATCGGTATTTCGGGTGCATCGGGCGTCACTTATGGCGTGCGCATGCTGCAATTGTTGCGCAACGCCGGCGTCGAGACACATCTGGTGATGTCGAAGACCGCCGAACTGACTTTCGCCTATGAGACGGACCTGAAGATCGCGGAGGTGAGGGGGCTTGCCAATGTCAGCCATGCGATCGATGACATGGCTGCCTCGATATCGAGCGGCTCGTTCCGCACCGCCGGCATGATCGTAGCACCTTGCTCGATGCGTTCGATGTCCGAAATTGCATCTGGCGTGACCACTACGCTGCTGACCCGCGCCGCCGACGTCGTGCTCAAGGAGCGTCGACGCCTGGTGCTCATGGTGCGCGAAACCCCGCTGCACACCGGCCATCTGCGCACGATGACGGCATTGTCCGAGATGGGCGCAATCGTCGCGCCGCCGGTGCCCGCGTTCTATGCCAAGCCTGAGAACCTGGAAGAGATGGTCGATCATACCGTTGGCCGCGTGCTCGACCTGTTCGACGTGGATGTCGGCATCGTGCGCCGCTGGGGCGAGGACGATGCGCTGAAGCATCGTCCGCGAGCGGTGCGCAAGATCGTTCCCTGACGATTGTGACGACTTGAGGAAAGACCAGTCATATGCGAACTGAACACATGGTAAGGCAAGAGGCTAATCCGCCTTCCGATCTGCGAGCATGGCTTACCCATCTTATCGGACGTGGCAGGCTCGCGATTGCTCGCGAAGGCGTTGGCCTCGTCGACGAACTGGCCGCGGTCGCCAAGCGCCTTGAGCGCGACCGTGCCGTGTTGTTTCCGCGCCCCGGCGGACACGAGATTCCAATCGTCGCCAATCTGTTTACCGGTCGTGACTGGGTCGCTGACGCCATTGGGGTCAGCGAGGATCAATTGCTGCCGCGATTTCTAGCGGCCGCGCGCGAGCCGCTGCCGACCAATGAAGTGGCAAGCGGGCCAGTGCAGGAGGTCGTCCATGGCAACGTCGATTTGCTCCACCAGCTTCCGATTCCCAAGCACAACGAGCGCGACAGCGGGCCGTATATCACGGCCGGATTGCTGATCGCACGCAATCCCGAAACCGGCGTCCAGAACGTCTCAATCCACCGCTGCCAGATTAGCGGCCCGAACCGTATCGGCGTCCTGCTGCTTCCGCGCCACACGTTCTCCTACCATCGTATCGCTGAAAAGAAGGGGCAGGCGCTTGAAATCGCGATCGTCATCGGCGCTCATCCGGTCCTGCTGCTTGCCTCGCAGGCGATTGCGGCGTTGGACGAGGACGAAATGGCGATTGCCGGTGCGCTGCTGGGCAAACCCGTGGACGTCGTGAAATGCCGGACCAATTCGGTGCGCGTTCCCGCGCACGCGGAAATTGTGATCGAAGGACGAATCCTGCCCGGTGTGCGCGAGCCGGAGGGACCATTCGGTGAATTTCCTCAATATTACGGTCCCCGTGCCAATCGCGAGGTGATCGAGGTGGACGCGATCACGCATCGGGCGCAGCCCATCTTCCACACCATCGTCGGCGGTGGCTACGAGCACCTCATCCTCGGCGGCGTTCCACGAGAGGCGACCCTGCTCCAGCATCTGCGGCGCAGCTTTCCCAATGTGCTCGATGTTCGCCTCACGCGCGGTGGCACGTGCCGCTACCATCTCGCGATCAAGATTGACAAGACCAATGATGGCGAGCCGAAGAACGTCATGATGTCGGCGTTCGGGGCCCATTACGACGTCAAACAGGTGATCGTGGTGGACAGGGACGTTGATATCAGCAGCACCGACGAGATCGAATGGGCGGTCGCCACGCGCTTCCAGGCAGACCGGGATTTGCTGGTCGTTGCCGGCGCCCTCGGCTCCAAGCTGGATCCGACATCGAACGATGGTATTAGCGCAAAAATGGGCCTCGACGCGACAGCGCCCATCGATGCGCCCGAGCTCGCCTTCAAGCGGATACGTGTGAAGGGTGAGGACCAGGTCGACCTGGCCGCGGCTCTGCAAGCCGATCCGAACGCCGCATTCGCGCGAATTCTGGCAGAGGTCCGGTCGTGATCCAATTGCCGCAGCATGACTGCATCTTGAATCCATCCGCACGAATAGCGTCGGTTCCAGATCCCAGTTATACTGGCGCTTCCGAAACCAGATCATTCCGCATCGCAATGCCTCAAGGGAAGTCCTCCTGATGTCTACGGCCCTGCGCATCGCTCACGGTGCTTTCGGCAGGGTGGCTCTGCTCGACATGGACCGTTCGCTGGTCCGTCACGCCCATCATCACTGCCATGTCCTGCTCAAGGTCGAAGGCGCCGACACGCAGTTCCTGGTTGGCGACCGGGTCTATCCGCTTACGGACACGGCCACCGTGCTCGTCGACGGGTGGAAGCCGCACGCCTACGTGCATAACGTCAACCGGCCGCGAACCCTTATCCTGGCGCTCTATATAGAGCCTGAATGGCTAAAGGAGTTCCGGCCGGGATGGGCCGCCAGCGGCGCGCCCGGGTTCTTCGAGCAACCGTCGGGCGAGATTTCTCCGCGCATTCGCCAGCTTACGCTGCGCCTCGCGGCCGATATGATGGCGCATCCGGACGCCCTGTGCGCCCATGAGCAGACGTTGTCGGATCTCATGATTGCGGTGATCGAGCGGTTCACGCCCTGGCGCAGTTTTTCAAACTCGATCCGGGGCATGAGCGCGGTGAGCTGCGACTGGCGGATCCGACGCGCGATGGATGCCATGCGTAGCAGGGATTCCTACGCGAGCGTCGATCAGTTCGTGAGGGGCGCAGGCCTCTCGCGTGCGCAGTTCTTCCGGCTGTTCGAGACCTCGCTCGGAGTCTCGCCAAAGCTCTATCTCAATGTCGTGCGGATGGAACGGGCGCTGGGCGCGGTGATGCGCGAGGACACCCCGCTCGGCGAGCTCAGCGAGCGCTTCGGGTTTCCCGAGCCCGCGCACTTCACGCGCTTCTTCCGTGATCATGCCGGCGTCAGCCCGCGCGAATTCCGCAACGTCTCGCGTCTTGCGAGCTGATTTGCGGCGGCTGCTCCTTCAAATGAGACGATTTGGTAAGTCCTGAGAGCGGGCGGTATGGCCCTGCACCCCCAGTCCTGACAAGTGTCTGCGTCGCATCGAATAATGCGTCGGGAAGCAGGCGAAGACATGGTGCAGGACGCGGCCCGAACCGCAACATTGATCGAGAGCGGGGGCGCCGACCGGCCGTGGGTCGGGCGTTCGATCGATCGCGTCGAGGATGCTGGGCTGCTAACCGGTCGCGGACGTTTTATCGACGACCTCGGCGTCCGCCCCGGCACGCTGTACGCCGCCATCCTGCGTTCGCCCCACGCTCACGCTGAGATAGCTGGGATAGATAGCGAAGTCGCGCGGCATGCGGACGGGGTTGTCGCGGTCTTGACCGGCGAAGACATCAAGGCATTGACCGCCAGCCTTGTCGTCGGCGTGAAGGCTCCGGTCGAATGCTGGCCGATCGCCGTCGGGCGGGTCCGCTATGTCGGGGAGCCGGTCGCCGTCGTGATCGCGTCTGACAGATATAAGGCCGAAGATGCGATCGACTTGATCGACGTGCAGTACCGGGCACTTCCCGCCAACATTGACCCGCTCAAGGCGTTGTCGCCCGAATCCCCCGTTCTTCATGATGGATTTCGTGGGAACGTCGCGAGCGACCGGGCCTTCCGCTACGGCGATCCCGATCGCGCATTCGCCGAAGCTGCCCATCGTATCTCGGTCGACATCAGATATCCCCGCAATTCATGCACGCCGATCGAAACCTATGGCGTCATCGCTGATTATGACGCGTCAGAAGATGCCTTCGACATACTCGCAAACTTCCAGGGACCTTTCAGCATCCATGCGGTGATCTCGCGTGCCCTAAAAGTGCCCGGCAACCGCGTGCGGCTGCGTACCCCTCCGGATTCCGGCGGCAGTTTCGGCGTCAAGCAGGGCGTGTTTCCCTACATCGTGCTTCTCTGCGCTGCATCGCGCGCGGTCGATCGTCCCGTCAAGTGGATCGAAGACCGCCTGGAGCATCTGACGGCCTCTGTGTCCGCGACAAACCGTGCCACCACGCTTTCGGCGGCAGTCGCATCCGATGGCAGGATTTTGGCGCTCGACTGGGATCAGGTGGAGGATTGCGGTGCGCATTTGCGGGCGCCCGAACCCGCCACGCTCTACCGCATGCACGGCAACCTGACGGGCGCATATGACGTTCGTCACGTCGCGGTGCGGAACCGGGTCGTCGTTACCAACAAGACGCCGACTGGCTTGAATCGCGGCTTCGGCGGACCGCAGGTCTATTTTGCGCTGGAACGGTTGGTGCAGCGGATCGCTGTCGAGCTAAATCTCGATCCGTTGGATGTCATCAAGCGAAATCTGGTTCCGGCTGATGCGTTTCCCTACCGGACCGCGACAGGCGCCTTGCTCGATTCCGGCGACTATCAGGAAGCGATCGCGCGCGGTACCGCGGGTGGGGCGCTCGACAAGCTGAAAGCCCGCCGAGACGCCGCTCGGGCCGAAGGCAGGCTCTACGGAATCGGATATGCGGCTGTAGTCGAGCCAAGCGTCTCAAACATGGGGTATATCACCACCGTGTTGACCGCGGCCGAGCGCCGCAAGGCCGGACCGAAAAACGGCGCGCAAGCCACGGCCACCGTGACCCTCGACCCCGTCGGTAGCATCACCGTTCACGTCGCATCGGTCCCCCAGGGACAGGGGCACCGAACCGTTTTGTCTCAGGTGGTGGCCGACGTCTTCGGCCTCACTCCTGCTGACGTAGGGGTCAATACCGAAATCGATACCGCGAAAGATGCATGGTCGATCGCGTCCGGCAACTATGCGAGCCGCTTCGCTGCGGCGGTCGCCGGTACCGCGAAGCTTGCTGCCGAACGCATTGCAGCACGTCTGGCGCGCGTCGCCGCGAGCCGGTTCAATACCGATGCGGACGACATCATGTTCGCAAACGGCAGCGTGAACTCGAAGCGGAACCCGGACAACAGAATAGCGTTCTCGCGGCTCGCCGCACTGAGCCATTGGGCGCCCGGCACCTTGCCCGATGACGTCCAACAGACCATTCGCGAGACTGTGTTCTGGACGCCGCCCGAACTCACGCCGCCGGACGACGAGGACAGGATCAACTCGTCGCTTTGCTACGGCTTCATCTTCGATTTCTGCGGCGTTGAAATCGACCGCACGACCCTGATGACGCGCATCGATCGCTATGTGACCATGCACGATTGCGGCACCATCCTGCATCCTGCAATGGTCGACGGGCAGATCCGCGGCGGGTTCGCGCAGGCGTTGGGCGCCGCCCTCTACGAAGAGTACGCTTACGCGCCGGACGGCAGTTTCCTGACGGGCACATTCGCCGATTACCTGCTGCCGACCACGGCCGAAGTCCCGGATCCCGTCATCCTTCATATGGAGACACCGTCGCCCTTCACTCCGCTCGGATCGAAGGGGGTCGGGGAGGGGAATTGCATGTCGACGCCGGTCTGCATCGCCAACGCGGTAGCCGATGCGCTTGGCACCAAAGACGTGGAGCTGCCGATCGTTCCCGCCAGATTGACCGAGATCGTTCGCGGGGCCGAGCCGATCCCTCCGGCTGGGCGTCGTGCCGAAACGCCAGAATCCGGCAGGAGCGGTCGTCAACTCAATGGCGAAGGCAGCGCGAACGTAAATGCTTCGCCCGAGGCGGTCTGGGAGATGCTGCTCGACCCCGCAACACTGCAGGCCGTCATTCCGGGGTGTCACGGGGTAGAGAAGATCTCCGACACGCATTTTCGTGCCGACGTCACGATCGGAATCGGGCCGGTCAAGGGCCGCTACCGCGCCGAGGTGACATTGTCCGATCTCGACGCGCCCCGCGCCGTGACGCTGGGGGGCTCCGCTGAAGGGGCTCTCGGGTTCGGCAGTGGCGAAGGTCGCATCACGCTGGCGCCCGAGAACGGTGGTACGCTGGTGCGTTATGAATACGACGCCGCGATCGGCGGCAAGGTCGCCACTATCGGCGGGCGTCTCCTGGACGGAGCGGCACGCGTCATCATTGGACAGTTCTTTTCGGCCTTGGCCCGCCAGGCGGGCGGCGCGGCGGCTGCAGTTACCGGGGCGTCCCTGATCGGCAAGCTGCGGTATCTGTTCAGGAGGCCGTCGTGAAGCCGGCTCGGTTCGATTATGTCCGCGCGGAGACGCTCGAGGAAGCCCTTGCCGTTCTGGCCGCCGAAGGCGGCGACGCGCGGATCATGGCGGGCGGGCAGTCGCTGATGGCGATGCTCAACACGCGGCTGGCAAAGCCGAAAGTCCTGATCGACATCATGCGGCTAAAGGAACTCGACCGCATCGAAACCAGGGCCGGATCCGTAACGGTCGGTGCCGGAGTCAGGCAAACGGCTCTGCTGACCTGGCCCTCGCTTGCCGAGAAATTGAATCTTGTGGCGTTGGCGCTGCCGTGGACAGGCCACGTCCAGACCCGCAGCCGCGGCACCATCTGCGGTTCGATTGCGCACGCTGATCCGAGTGCGGAAATGCCGCTGGCTCTCCTGGCGCTGGGTGGTGAGGTCCATTTGCGAACCGCCAGGAAGCGCCGAAGGGTTGCGGCCAGCGAATTCTTCACGGGCATGATGTCAACGGCCCGCGCCGACGACGAATTGATCGAAGCGGTTTCCTTTCCGTCGGGCAACGCGACACGTTGCGCGTTTCGTGAGGTGGCGCGGCGTCACGGCGATTTCGCGATCGTCGCATGCGCGGCGGTCGCCGATCTGAACGGCGTCCGCTTCGCGGTCGGCGGCGTTGCGGACACCGCCGTCGTGCGCGATTGGCCGCACCTCGACGGCAGCGCCCTCGACGATGCGTTGAACGCGCTCGCATACGAACTGGACGCGCGGGACGACGTACATGCAACGGCCCGATATCGGCGTGATCTGGTCCGCTTGATCGGACGCGACCTCGTGCGGGAGGTATTGCAATGACGCGTCTGCAATCGGAGCGGCGGCATCATATCAGCTTCACTTTGAACGGTTCGACGGCGCATGGCGAGGCTGAACCCCGGATGCTGTTGACCGATTTTCTGCGCCACCAGATCGGCGTCACCGGAATCCATGTCGGATGCGAGCACGGTGTCTGCGGAGCTTGCACCATCACCGTTGATGGCATGGTCACACGGGCGTGCCTGACGCTCGCCGTCCAGATCGACGGCAGCGAAGTGCGGACCGTGGAGGGTCTCGCACCGGCATCTGACCGCCTCGGCGTGCTGCAGTCCGCGTTCAAACGCCATCACGCGCTGCAGTGCGGCTTTTGCACGGCCGGAATCCTCATGTCGCTTGATCACTTGCTGCGCGACCATCCGACGCCCGATGAGGGCGATATCCGCGACCTGCTGAGTGGTCATCTGTGCCGTTGCACGGGCTATACGCCCATCGTCCGCGCGGCTCTCGATGCCGCGCGTGAGCTGGCAAGTTCCTCCACAAGCGAAGAGAAGACAGATGCTTGATCTTGGAACCAGCTTCGTTGCGAGCGTGGCCCGTGACCCTACTGCTGTAGCGATCGTCGATGGCGACCTTCGCCTTACATATTCGCAGTGGTACGCGCGAATATCATCAGTGGTCGCGTTGTTCGACGAGCTTGGGCTGAAGCCGGGCGATCACATTGTGACTGCGCTGCAGAACCGCTGGGAGGCCGCAACCATCCATTGGGCCTGCCAATTCGCCGGTATCGTGATCACTCCGGTCAATTGGCGGGCCAAGTCCGAGGAGCTCGATTTCTGCATCGAGAACTCGGAATCGCGGGCGGTGATCTACGAAGGCGTTTCGGCGGAAGCCGTGGCGAGCTCGAAGTTCGGGCGCCGCACGCTGCGTATCGCGGTCGGCGGCATCGCCGCAGAGGAGCAAGGTTCAGTTTCGTTCGGAGAGATGCTGGCAAAATCGGTGCCTGAGATCACGCCACGCGTGGGTCCGGACGCCTGGTCGATCATGCTCTACACGTCGGGGACGACGTCGAAACCAAAAGGGGTTCCGCGCCGCCACCGGGCGGAGCGCGCCGCAAGCGTCGCCCATGTGGCGCAAAATCTGTACGGTCGTGATGAACGTACCCTCGGCGTCATGCCGCTCTATCATACCATGGGCGTGCGATCGCTGATTTCAATGTCGTTGATCGGCGGAACCTTTGTGTGTCTGCCGCGCTACGACACCAGACAGGCCCTCGCGGCTATTGAGCGAGAGAGGGTGACGAATCTCTATCTGGTTCCGACGCTCTATCACGACCTCGTCCATCACCCCGACTTCGTGCACACCGATATTTCCAGCGTGCGCAAGCTCGGATTCGCGGGCGCGCCAATGACCGATGGCCTTTTGAAAAAATTGGACCAGACGTTCAAACCTGACCTGTTCGTCAATCATTACGGCAGCTCCGAAATCTACACCTTCACTATCGAGCCGAACTCTGTTGCAAAACCAGGATCGGCGGGCAGGGCGGGCATCAACCAGCACGTCAAAGTCGTCAAACTCGAGGCCCGGTCGGCGGCGGACACGGCCGGGCTCAACGAGGAAGGCGAAATCATCGCGCTGCTCGCGGGCGACGAATCGTTCGAGGGCTATTGGAGGCGTCCTGATGCGGACGCCAAATCTCTGCGAGATGGCTGGTATTTCACCGGCGATACCGGTTTTGCGGATCGGGATGGCGATCTGTTCGTCACCGGTCGCGTCGATGACATGATCATCACGGGGGGAGAAAACGTATCTCCCGTCGAAATCGAAAGCTGCCTGTCGCTGCATCCCGCCGTGTCCGAGGTAGCAGTCGTCGGTCTCGCGGACGAGAAATGGGGCAAGATCGTCGCTGCTTTCGTGAAGCGCAGTGCTCCGGTCAGCGAAGGCGAACTCGAAGCATTCTGCCGCGACTCCGGACTGGCCAACTTCAAGCGTCCGCGCCGCTTCGTCTTCGTCGACGCCATCCCGAAGTCCCCCGTGGGAAAACTGCTGAGGCGACTGCTCGTCGCCGGTGAATATGAAGCCGAAAGTCGATCGCCATCAGCCACAGCCTAGCTTTAAGTGTCAAAAAAGGAAAAACGAAAATGCCATCACCTTTCAACTTCACTGACCCGCGTCTCGGTAAACTCGACGGCTTTCAGGTGGAAATCGACGAGGCGCATGAACGGGCCGACATCATTCTCAACCGGCCTCCCTACAACATCGTGGCGATGCCGCAGCGCGACCAGCTTCGGCTGGTGTTCGAGACGCTGGACGAGGATCCCCGTGTCAGGGTCATTGTCGTGCGATCAATCGGCGAGCATTTCTCGAGCGGCGGAAATATCGGAGGCTTCATGGAAGCAACGCCGGAGCACGTGTCGAAGCTCGCCTGGAACATCGCCTCGCCGGCGCGCTGCGCCAAGCCGGTGATCGTCGCCAACCGGGGATATTGTTTCGGGGTCGGGTTCGAGCTCTCTCTGGCGTGCGACTTCAGGATCGCATCTGAGACCACATTTTACGCCTTGCCGGAGCAGAAACTCGGACAAATTCCCGGTTCGGGCGGATCCGCGCGCCTGCAGAAGATGATCGGCATCACCCGCACCAAGGACATCGTGATGCGTTCGAAGCGGATTACGGGAAAGCAGGCGCAGGAATGGGGAATTGCGACCGAGTGCGTGCCTGATGGTGAACTGGAAAAGGCGACCGACAAGCTCGTCGACGAGCTTCGCACGTTCTCGCCGTTGGCTCAGCGCACGGCAAAGAAGCTGCTCAACGATACTGAGGATTCGACGCTGGCGATTGCGATCGAACTCGAGGGCCATTGCTACAGCCGTCTACGCCAATCGGCGGATTTCAAGGAAGGTGTCGAGGCCTTCAACGCCAAACGCGCTCCGAATTTTACCGGACTCTAGGCCAACATCGAACGTGCCACGGCAGAAAGACCACCGTTCGCCGGGTCACGTCGCGCTGTGCGCCTCGCAAGCAACATTCAGGATCAGCATTCCATGACATCAACGCAGGCTCGCAATCTCATCGACGGTCTCTGGCAACCTGCTCAATCCGGCCGGACCGTGCCGAGCATTGACCCGTCGACCCAGCAGGTGTTGGGAAGTTATGCAGCAAGCGGGCTCGCGGATGCAGAAGCGGCCGTTGCTGCGGCACGCCGGGCTTTCGACCGTCCGGAGTGGGCGCAGAATGCACGGCTCCGCCAAGTTGTGATGCTGCGATGGGCCGATCTGATGGAGAGCCGCGGGGAGCAACTGGCCCATCTCCTTACATTGGAGAATGGGAAGCCGCTCGCGCACTCGCGCGGCGAGATCGCGGCCAGCGTATCGGAGATACGTTACTATGCTGGATTGACACGCTACATTCCCGGACACGTATTCGAGGTCGAACCCGGGGCATACTCGACCCTGCTCAAGGAACCGGCCGGTGTCGCCGGGCTCATCATCCCTTGGAATGCGCCTGCAGTGCTTTTAATCCGCGCGCTTACGCCGGCGCTTTGCGCGGGCTGTACCGCCGTTATAAAACCTGCGCCGCAGACCGCGTTGATTACCGCCGAGCTTGTAAAATGCCTCCACGAAATCGCGGGGTTGCCCAAAGGAGTCGTCAATCTTCTCTCAGAACAGGGGCATGAGGTTGCGCAATATCTCGTCACCTCACCCGAAGTCGACGTCATAAGCTTCACCGGTTCAAACGCCACTGGCCAGCGCATTATGGCAGCGGCGGCCCCGACCATGAAGAAGCTGTCGCTTGAACTGGGCGGAAAATCGTCCTGTCTTGTTTTCGAAGATGCGGAAGTGGCTGACGTTGCGCCGAAGCTTGCTGCGGCGGCTACGATCATCGCTGGGCAGCAATGCACCGCAGCCCGCCGCGTACTGGTCCACGCTTCGCGTTACGATGAAATGAAGACTGCACTCGGGTCCGCGCTCGCACGCGTCAAGATTGGAGCAGGCACAGAAAGCGCAGTGGAGATGGGCCCCCTGATCGACGCGACATCTCTGGAAAGCGTCTCCAGGCGAATTGCAGAAGCTGTGGACGTTGCCGACGAGGTTGTCCTTTGCGGGGGACGACCGGACGGCGATCTTTGCCGGGGGTTCTTTTTGACGCCGACGCTTGTCGCGCACCGCGACACCGCGGCATTCTTCGTCCAGGAGGAAATCTTCGGCCCGTTGGTGGTGATCGAGAAGTTTGAAGACGAAAAGGAGGCCGTCGCCCGCGCCAATCACAGCGAATATGGCCTCTCAGCCAGTGTATGGACCAACGACGGCGCACGCGCGATGCGGGTGGCACGTGCGCTGCGCAATGGAACCGTCTGGATCAATGACCACAACAAGCTGTTTGCCGAAGCCGAGACGGGCGGCTACCGCCGCAGCGGTCTTGGCCGCCTCCACGGCTATGAGGCGCTGAACGATTTTGTCGAGATCAAGCACGTCTATCAGAATTGCGGTGTGGTGTAGAGGCGAGCGATCTCCTTCGATATTGCTACCATCAAGTCTTTGTCAGTTCAGCCACACCTTGCGTAGCCGACAATGGTTGGCCGGCGCTGCCTTCGATCTTGAGCTTGCGCTCCATGAAATCGAGAAACGCGCGCAGGCGGCGCGATTCCTTGCGCTTGCCGAGGAATGTCGCACTGACCTGCAGCGACGGACTTTCCCAGTCGGTGAGTACGCGCACCAGCCGTTTCGCCCTTACATCGTTCTGACACATGATGTTCGGGAGGATGCCAAGTCCGACCCCGCCGATCACGAGCTCGCGCGCGACGCCGATGTGATTCACGGAAATCCGCCCCACCACATCGATCACCTTGACACCAAGCTCGCTGCGAAAATTCCAGACGCCTTCGGCGCGTTGATGTTCGGTCACGATGCAATCGAAGCGTTCGAAATCGTCGACGCTGAGGGGAACGCCCTTTCTTTCCAGAAATGACGGGCTTGCATAAACGCCTCGCGTGATGCTTGCCAGGTGGCGGATGCCACCGTGCGTCTCCGGAAGAGTGCCGAGTTGTACTGCGACGTCGTAGGGCTCGACCGATACGTCGATCCAGCGGCTGTTAGCGTCGATCACAAGATGAATGTCGGGATAACTGACAGCGAACGCGGCGATAGCGCTGCTGAGCCAACCGGTGCCAAAATCCACAGGCATGCTCACGCGCAGCATTCCCCGCAGTTCGGTTTGCATTCGCGTCGTGCCGAGACCAGCTTCCTCTATTTCGGCGGCGATGCGTTCGCAATGTTCGTAGAGAGCCTGACCGATGTCGGTGACCGCAAGCTTGCGGCCTCCTTTCTTGAACAGCACTGCGCCAAGCTGATCCTCCAGAAACATCAGCTTACGGCTGACCGTGGATTTTGGGATATCGAGTTTTTTCGAAGCGCTGCTGATGCTGCGAGCGTTCACGACTTCAAAAAACAGCAGCAGCGCGTTCAGGTCCAGTTTTCTGGCCATCGACTGCACTCCTCCATCTCGGACCCCGTCCGCTCGTCCCATTTATGGAACGATGGTAGTCTAGAAATGCGCTATCGTCCCGGCTTTGGCAAGCTTAGGGTCAATTCAAGGTTCGGATCGTGATGGCTTCGATCTTCCGGACTGGGCCCAAAAAGCAAGAAAAGACGGGCACGCATCGCTCTGGGAGGAGAAAATGGCGCACTTTACAAGGCGGAACTTCCTTGCCGCTTCGGCCGCGAGTTCTCTCACGCTGCCATCGGCTATCCGACATGCATTCGCGGCTGCGAATATTCGCGTTCGCTGGGCGTCGCTCCAGCCGGGTTTTACGGTGCTACCTGTTCAGTACATTCTGGCCAACGATCTTGGGGGCAAGAACGGCCTCTCTTTTCCTGATCCTGCCCCGTATACGGCGGTGTCGACCTATTACAACGATTTCGTCGCCGGAAACTACGACGTCTGCATCGGCAGTTGGGATACCTTCGCTGCCCGCTACCAGGCCGGCGTGCCCATTAGATACCTCTGCACGATTACCGACGCCAACATGATCGCGCTGTTGGGGGCCAAGGGCGGTGTCGACCATGTATCGCAGCTCAAAGGCAAGACGATCGCTGCCCTGCAGTCGACCGGCACCTACCGGATGGTCAAGGCCCTCATCAACGAAGCCTTCGGTTTCGACATCGAAAAGGACGCGACGATCCAGAACGTCGACAATCCCGCCGCGTCGGTAACGCTGCTAATGGCCGATCGCGCCGATGCGGCCTTGTCGTGGGAGCCAAACATAACGACGGGTCTGATGAAAAAGCCTGACCTGCGCGTGATTCTGAAGGCGGGCGACGCCTACAAAAGACTCTCGGGAGGGCTGGAGCTGCCCTACTTTGGCGTGGCGATCCGGAAGGAATTGGCCGACGCAAATCCTGGCATCGCAGCGAAGGTCAGTAAGGTCTTTGAAGATTGCCTCAGCGGCATCAACGCGGATACCGCCAAGGCGGTCGATCTATTTGGCAGCAAGACTGGCGTTGCGCCAGACGCGCTGAAGGAGGCGATGGGTTCGAAGCGACTCACCTTCAACTATCGGCCTATGAGCGACGAACTTTCCAGATCAGCCATACTGCTCGCGAGCGATTTTCTGGCGCGCAACGGCCTGCTGACCAAGCCGGTTGATGCAAACTTCTTTGCCGTCTGACAGATCATGACGGAAAGACCGATGTCCATTACAGTAAATACCGGACGAACGTCAGGTCCAGAGCGCTCAGTCGCTGCGGAACTGGTTAAGCCCCTGACCGGAGTGATCGCGGTTCGGAAGAGCCCCGAGGGTAGACGCGATATCTTTGCGACGTGCGTCGTCGTCGTTGTTCTTCTTGCGGCGATGGAAATCACCAGCCGCTTCGTGCCGGACTACATCATGCCGTCGCCCGTGACCGTCTGGAAGGCGGCGCGGGAGCTGTTCTTTTCGGACCCCTATCACGTTGCGGTCACGCTCGTACGTCTCGCCATTTCCGTCATGATTGCGATGATCACGGGTGTGCTGATCGGTCTCGCGATGGGAATGTTTCCCTCGGTGCGCCCGTACCTGAAGGCCATCGTCGTTATCGATACCGGCATTCCGGCGCTGTCGTGGATGCTGATCGCGGTGTTCTGGTTCAAGAATCCGGAGTCCCGGATATTCTTCATTCTGCTCGTCATCCTGCTGCCGTTCTACGCTCTCAATGTCTACGAAGGCGTACGGGCGTTGCCGAAGGAGCTCGTCGACATGATCGAGAGCTTCCGCCCGTCGCGGTGGCAGGTGCTTCGCTATCTCATTCTCCCGCATATCGTGGCCTACATCTTCCTCACCACAAAATCGGTAATCGGTTACGCGATCCGCATGGTGATCTTCGCCGAGCTCGTCGCATCCGCAGTCGGAATCGGCGCGCGCATGAACCTTTCCCAATCAACGTTTCGGATCGATCAGGTGCTGGCATGGACCTTCTTCCTCGTGATCCTGAATCTGCTGCTACAGGCATTCGTGAACGGTCTGGAGAAGATTTCACTGAAATGGCGTGCGGAGGCGACGGTAAGATGACCAGGCACAATCTTATCGAAGTTCGCGACGTCACGAAGACGTTCGGCAGTTATCTGGCAGTGGACAATCTGTCGATGAATGTTTGGCGCGGTGAGATCGTGGTTTTGCTCGGGCAAACCGGTGCTGGGAAAAGTACCGTCTTGAATCTGATCATGGGCACGACGTGTCCGAATTCCGGCCAGATCCGCGTAGCAGGAGTCGATCCTTACGCGTCTTTCAAAGCGCTTAAGGGACAGCTTTCGGTCAGCTTCCAGACGGACAGACTTTTACCCTGGCGCACGGCAGTGGAGAACGTCGAACTTGGGCTTCTCATTCTGGGAAAAACCAAATCACAGGCACGAGCGCGCGCAAGAGAGTGGCTTGCGCGGGTTCGTCTCGACGGTGCCGACGACAAGTATGTCCACGAACTCTCGGGTGGCATGCGGCAGCGCGTCTCGCTTGCCCGCGCGCTCGCCATCGATCCCGAAATTGTATTCCTCGACGAGTCCTTCAGCCAGCTCGACCATGTCACATCAAAGACTTTGCGTCAGGACTTCCTTCAGATAGCGCGCGAATTCCAAAAGACCTGTCTGCTAATTACTCACCGAATCGACGATGCACTCGAGATGGCCGACCGTGCGTTGGTCTTGAGCGCCCCGGCAAAGGTAGCACTCGAAGTCCGGATCAGCGACGAGGCAAGGTCAAATCCGCACAAGATCGCAGAGCTTCACGCCCTGATCGCATCCGCGATGGGTGGTGCCTTCCAAGCCGCACACTGAATCACCGGAGAGCAAGTCATATGAAATACCAGGACGTTATCCTGAACCGGGAAAAAGGGTGGATCGAAATCACGATCAACCGGCCCGACAAGCTGAATTCGCTTCGCGAACAGACAGCCGACGAAATTCTCGGGATTCTCAACGAAGTCGAGCACGACAGAGACGTGCGCGCCGTGATCCTGCTCGGTAACGAGAAGGCGTTTTGCACGGGCATCGATACCAGCGAATTCCGAATCGAGGAAAACGGCTATTTTGATTTCTATCGATTCCGCAAGAGGACCCGGAAGGTGAATCGGCTGTTCAAGGATATCGGAGGCTTCACCAAGCCGCTGATAGCCGCTATCGAAGGTTTCGCTTTGGGCGGCGGACTTGAGCTTGCACTGGTCGGAGACATCATCGTCGCCGGTGCGAATGCAAAATTCGGTCTGCCCGAGATCAAGTTGGGAATGATGCCGGGCGGCGGCGGTACCCAGACGCTCCCAAGGCTGATAGGCAAGCCGCTTGCAAAGGAATTGATGTGGACCGGTCGGCGGATCACCGCCGCGGAAGCGGAGCGCTATCGCATCCTCAATCACGTGACGGAGCACGGCAAGGCACTCGAAAAGGCTCGCGAGATCGCGAAGAGCATCAGCGACAATGCGCCGATCCCAGTGATGATGACGAAGTCCGTCATCGACCGTGGCATCGACATGTCGCTCGCGGACGGCTTCGACGCCGAGGGCGATGCTTCCTTCCTGCTCTATTTCACCAAGGATCGTGACGAAGGGCTCAAGGCCTTTCGTGAGAAGCGGTCGCCAGAATTCCGGGGAGAGTGAAAATGACTGCAGAAAAGCGAGACATCGTGATCGCCGGCTATTCGGAGACGGCCATTGACTTCAAGACCGGACGAAGCGCGTTCGATCTCGGAGGCGAGGCCTTGACCAAGCTTCTCGCCGCAACTGGCATTCCAAAGGATGCCATCGATGGCCTGTCGGTGACGACGCCGCTGAGTGAATGTCCCAATCCATTTTTTGCTGTCTACATGACCGAAGCGTTGGGCCTCACGCCAACCTGGCTCAACTACGGCGGGACCGGCGGATGCTCGGCGACCGGAGGCGTTGCCCGCGCTGCCTCCGCTATCCGCGATGGACATTGCGAGGTTGTCGTCGTTCTGTCCGCCGACGCTCCAAGCACGGCGTGGCGTGCTAACTACGGGGCTTACCGGTCGGAATTCCAGGATCCACCCGGCGTCCAGGGGCCGCCGGCGACCTTTGGGCTTCTGATGAGCAGGTATAATCATCAGTTTGGCATCAAGCCGGAAGCGCTTGGCAAGATCGCCATCACACAACGCGAGCATGCTCTGCACAACGAGAATGCCTATGGCAAGTTCAAGACGCCGATTACGATGGCGGATTATGAAAAGTCCCGCGTCATTGCCGATCCATTGCGTCTTCTTGACTGCGTCATGTTCTGCGACGGAGCCAACGCGTTCCTGGTGACGACCGAAGAGAAGGCTCGCAGTCTTGGGATCACCAAAATGGTCTATCCGACCGCCTATGCCGAAGTCACCAACTTCAACGGCACCGAGCCCCTCTCGGAGATTACTGAGACCGGTTTTTCGCAGGTTGCACCCCGCGTCTACAAGCAATCCGGGCTGACCCCTAAAGATATCCGTATGTTCCAGCCCTACGATGATTTCACGATCGCCGTGATGATGAAGTTTGAGGATTTCGGTTTCTGCAAGCGTGGTCAAGGCAGCGACTTCACCCTCGATACCGATCTCTCGCACAAGGGAACGCTGCCGTTGAACACGGGAGGAGGCCAGATCTCGGCCGGCCAGCCGGGATTGGCGAGCGGAGGACTGAATCTCGCAGAAGCTGTGCGTCAGATGTTCGGCGAGGGTGGCGGGCGTCAGGTGCCAAATCCGAAGAACGCGCTGGTGACCGGCATTGGCGTTATTCCCTACGCGCGGAACTGGGGTACCAGCGCCGCTATGATCCTGGAGGCATAAATGGCTGATGACAAGGCGGGACGTCCGGTCCCCAAACCTTCGGTTTACGTCGACACCAAGCCGTTTTGGGATGGTGCCAAGGCGGGCAAGCTGATCCTGCAGTTCTGCAAGGACACTGGACAGTTTCAGCATTACCCGCGCCCGGTGAGCATCTTCACCGGCAGCCGAAATCTGGAATGGCGCGAGGTAGCAGGCAAGGGCACGATCTATGCCTGCACCGTGATCCGCGTTCCCGGCCCCGGTCTCGACGGCCGGCTTCCTCTTTCGGTCGCAACCGTTCAACTCGACGAAGGGGTGCGCATCATTGGGAACATCCTGAACAAGGACGCGGAAACGGTCGCAATCGGTCAACGCGTCGAGGTGGCATGGGATCGTCTTTCTGACGACGTACAATATCCAGCATTCAACGTGGTCTGAGGCATCCGGCATGCGTCTGGAAACCATATTCTGTGCGCAAGCCCTGCGTCACCCGGACAAGATTGCCTTGGTCTGCGGCGACGAACGGCTTACCTACCGGGATCTCGACCGCAGAATCCGAAGCGTCGCAAGTGGTCTTAGGACGCAAGGCGTTGGTCAGGGTGACCGGATTGTCGTGTTTCTTTCCAATGGCATCGAGATCGTCGAAATATTCTACGCGGCATTCTCGGTCGGCGCCATCGTGATCCCGGTCACGACGCGGCTCACGCCCCACGAACTGCAGCATATCTGTTTCGACAGTCAGCCCTTTGCGATTGTTTTCGAAGGGAATGGCGCGTCTATCTCCGAGGTGCTGCAGGCAAATCCGGACGCCATATGGATCACCACAGGAAGGGACGTAGAGGGCGCAGTTGAATATGCGGAGCTTAGAAAGACGGAGCCCGATCTCTTACCGCGGCTATCGATCGAATCGGATGACGCAATAATAATGTACACTTCGGGGACGACGGGAAAACCGAAGGGAGCCATCCTGACCCACTCGAATGTCGTTGTTCAGCATTGTTTCATAAACGCTGTCGAATGGGGAATTTCGAGCGAAGACCACTATCTGGTGACTACGCCGCTCGCTCATCGCACGGGCTTCGCCCGGCTCGCCAACTCGTTGACGCTAGGTGGCACCCTGGTCGTCATGAAAAAGTTCGACCCGCGTGAGACCGTCGACGTGATCGCAAGGGAAAAGATTACCGTCGTCGGCATGGTCCCCACGGTTTGCCGCATGCTGCTTCCCGAGATCAAGGCCGATCCCGCGCGCTGCGCGTCGCTCAGGCGCATCGTCGTGACGGGCGAGGCGTTTCCGGTTGAGCTGAAGCAGCAGTTTCTTGCGTTGCTTCCAGACGTAAGGCTGGTTTCGTTCTTCGCGATGACCGAAGTAGGGGGCGTGACCTCGCTTTCGCATGAGGAGCAGTTCGATCACGCCTCATCGATCGGTCGGCCGACGCCTGGTGTCGAGATTCGGATCGTCGACGATACAGGCGTCGAGGTGAAGACGGGCGAGCCAGGCGAACTGCTCGTGCGCGTGGGGCAGCCAGGGCGGTATTCCGTCATGCGTGGATACTACAACAGACCCGACGAAACAGCGAACGCCATCAAGGACGGGTGGATATACACGGGTGACGTCGCCAAGGCTGATGACGATGGCTACCTCTATATCGTCGATCGCAAGAAGGACATGGTGCTCAGCGGCGGCTTCAACATCTACACCAAAGAAGTCGAGCAGGCCCTGCTGCAAAATCCCGATGTCGCCGACGCCGCCGTAGTCGGGGTACCCGATGCCGTTTTCGGAGAGGCGGTTGCGGCCTTTATCGAGCGGGAACAAGGAGCCGCTCCTACGTCGGGTTCGGTTGTTGAACACGTCCGCAACCTGGTCGCTGGCTACAAAAAGCCCAAGTACGTCTTCATCGTCGACGCGTTGCCGCGAAATTCCCTCGGTAAGGTTATCAAACGCGAACTGCGCGATCGGGCAACCGACCTCATCAAAAGCGCCCAGCTCCTTGAGAAGAGCGCCTAGCGTCATTGTAGCTGAAAAAGAACGGCAACCTAAAGGATGTTGCGTTCTGAAACGCAGGAGCAGCTTGGCTTTCGGCGGGGTGTCCGGATCTGGTTAGAAGAAAATCTTCCGAATCACCTTCGGTTTCTTACCTTCCGCCCGCCGCCTGTTGACGGAATGCCGTGGTACCGCAAACGCGCAGAGCGTGGGGGGAACGCACCGCATTGGCCAAAAGAGTACGGCGGAAAGGCCGCAACTCCAGTAGAACAAGTGCATTCCACACCGCAGATTTCGCTTTTCGTCCGGCGACCTTAGCATCCCTTCAAATACGGCCGGCGACATTGTCGAGATCTGGAGCGCGTTAGTCGAAGCTCACCGCCAACGAGATTATGTCCTGGCGTTTCTCCGTAAGCGGTTGGGCGCTCTGAAGGTCGCCGCTTAGTTTTGGCGTACCGATCGGCCTACTAAGTATTCTGTAGGGCGTACCCGTTAGGGTCGGGCGCAGCGTCTTCCACCCAAACCGTGCTCTCCAAGCACGCGTTTCGCCTCCATGCGACCCCTGTTTCAACGTCAGGCAGACTTCCGCCGCGTCCCGGCCGTCTGCTTCTTCGGGGTGACTTCCTTTGCCGGCTTCTTGCCGGCGATCGGCATCAGTATTTCCTTCTGGCCAGCCGCCGCCTTCTTCACTTTCTTCGTGAGCTTCTTCGCTGTCTTACTCTCGGCTGCTGCACTGCCGACGCTCTTGCGTAGCGCGTCCATTAGATCGACGACGTTATCACCGCGCGGACGCTCCTTCGGGGTAATCGGCTTGCCGGCGCGCTTCTGGTTGATGAGCTCGATCAGCGCGTTTTCATGGTGATCCTCAAATTTCTCCGGATCGAAGCGCCCCGCCTTCTGGTTCACGATGTGCCTGGCGAGATCGAGCATATCCTTGGTGACTTTGACGTCCTGTATCTCTTCGAAATACTCCTGCTCGCTGCGCACTTCGTAGGGGTAGCGCAGCGTGCCGACCAAGCCCTTGTCCATAGGCTCGAGCGCGATGATGTGCTCGCGGTTGGTCAGCACCACACGGCCGATTGCGACCTTGTCCATCTCGCGAATGGTTTCGCGGATCACGGCAAAGGCGTCGTGGCCGACCTTCCCGTCGGGGCGGATGTAGTAGGGACGGATCAGGTAGCGCGGGTCGATGTCGGCCTTGTCGACGAACTCGTCGATCTCGATGGTCCGCGTGGACTCCAGCGCGATCGCTTCGAGCTCTTCCTTGGAGACCTCGATGAACTGATCTTTCTCGAACTGGTAGCCCTTGACGATGTCCTCGTTCGGGACCTCCTCGCCGGTGTCGGTGTCGACCTTGAGGTACTTGATTCGGTGACCGGTCTGCCGGTTCAGCTGGTTGAACGAGATCTTCTCGCTCTCGGAAGTAGCCGGGTAGAGCGCCACCGGGCAGGTGACGAGCGACAGGCGCAGGAAGCCTTTCCAGTTCGCGCGGGGGGCCATCGGTACGCAACGCTCCAGGTACGGGGACTCGGACTCAAGACGGACGGCGCGACACAGTTCCGACACTGCCGCCCCCGTCCACGCATATCCGTGCCTGACTGCCCAGCGAGGCACCATCACACGACACGTGCAGCCTTGACTCTTGCGAACAAACTGAGAACATACTCCCGTGACCCGACCCGAGCCATCCAAACCAGCCACCTTCGAGGTGGAAGCCGCCGCCGACCAGGCCATCGCCGCCTGCGGCGGAGATGCGCGGGAAGCGGTCAAATCGCTGCTTGTCGCCAACTGCTTCCTGGAGGCTCAGGTCGTGGAGCTACGCGCCTCGGTTTCCGCCGGCTACTCGCGCCGCCGGCTCGACATCCCGCGCGATCGGAAGGATTGGTACGACTGAGATGGCCGAGGTCACCTACTACGTCGCCTTGCCCTTCGTTGCCGCCGACGATGGGACCGCCGCCGGCGAGGCGACGGAGTGCTTCTCGGCCAATGCCGCCGTGATGCGTGCCGAGGCGCTGTCTCGCCAGCCCGGGGTCCTGGGCGCGGTCGCGTTCAGCCGTAGCGGTGATCCTGCGACCGGCGAGTTCGGAGACGCCACCGTCATTCGCAAGTTCGGCGAAGTCCCGGACGACCTCAGCGCGCTTTGAACGGCGGGACTGCGAAGATGTCAGCGTGAGCCCGTGGAGAAGCTATTTGCCGCTGAGCGACAGACTGATGCGAGTGACGATGTTGTCCCAGTCGCGCTCTTCGTCGGCGGGATAGTTGATGAGGATGCAATGGATCAGCCGCCCGGAGAAGTTGCAGCGGTTGTACCAAACCTTGTCGCCCTTGTAGCTGGAGACCGCAAAGAACCGTGGCGTCACTCGCTTGTATTGAATGCGTGAAGGCGGATGCTTCTTTGCCAGAAAAGCAGCGGGAGAATCGTTCTCGACGTTCAGCGCCGCCTGGATCGTGAGGTCTGCGCGTCCGTCGGCGGTGCGGAAGCGTTGCCCGTAACCGTCGGGTCGGCCCGCTGGTTCGGTAAAAATCGCGGACGGAAAGTCGACGGAGGTGCCGCTCTCCGGAATGTTGTATCTGGTCCATCTGACCGGCTGGGCCGAAGCCCCCAATGTCGAGGCGGCAAGTGTCAATGTGAGAGCTGCCCACGTCGATTTCATCGCGTTCCTCCGGCGATCACGGAGAAAAAGCGGAGAAGGGCAATTACGTTCCAAAACGCCTGCTGCTGCTGATTGTTGAAAACAGGTGAGCCACTGCCCTTCCTCGACCGGATTATTGGGCTCAAGCCATCTTTGCGAGAAACCACACGGCATCTGCCTCTTTGGAAGAACGCGCGCCGACACTTCCACGGGCTCTTGGGCCGCTTCGGTATCAGGCAGCGCGCAGCGGCGACTGCGGACGACGGAGCCAGCCGACCTCTTCCGCCCGGCACCTCGGACACCTGAACTGGATTTCGCGTCGCACGGAAGCGGACTTCGGGATGTTCGCTGCCATGGGCCATGCGCCGCATCGGGGACATTTTTCGAGTAGGGTCTCCGTTTCGATCATCGCACTCGCTCCCCCCCTGCACCACCGCTCGCCAACGCTCGGAGGCAAGCCACGTTCCGGGGATCCGCAGATGAGACACGGAACGAATCAGCCTGACGACGTTGAATCGGCATGTGTGCTGTGGCGTTGCGTCAGTCTCGTTCGGGAGTACCGCGTGTCCACGGCGCCATCAAAGCTGCTATTCCTGGTTACATCGAGCCGTGTGATCCCACGTTACGCGAGAAGCCGCCGCGCGGCGAAGACTGGGTCTACGAGATCAAGGCGGACGGCTACCGTGCGCAGCTGCACCTGCGAGATGGGGACGTCAAAGTCTATTCACGCACGGGCCTGGACTGGACCGAACAATTCTCCTCCATTGCAGCGAGCGCCGAGCTGCTCAAGGCAAACGGTGCGATCATCGACGGCGAGGCCGTGGTGTACGGCAGTGCCGGCCTGCCGGACTTCCAGCAGCTGAGGCGGGAGCTCGGTCCGAAGCGCAGCGAGCGCGTGCGCTACCACGCTTTCGATCTCCTGTACCTCGACGGCTATGACTTGCGCGGCGTCGCGTATGAGGATCGCAAGCGCCTGCTGCAGCGGCTTCTGAAGGACGCGCCAGAGACCTTCATCTATGTCGAGGCGCTTGCGGCCGACGGCAACGTGATCTTCGACAAGGGGTGCAAACTGGGCCTCGAAGGTCTGATCGCCAAACGACTCGGCGAACCATACCGCTCGGGTCGGCAGGAGAGCTGGATCAAGCTCAAGTGCAAGAAGAGCGAGACATTTCCGATCGTCGCCTTCGTGGAGAAGCTTGGGGCGCGCCCGCGCAAGGTCGCCTCCCTCTACGTCGGCCGGCGCCAGAATGGCAAACTGCTCTACGCCGGCAAGGTGCGTACCGGCTACACCGAGACGACCGCGCGCGAATTGCGCGAGCGGCTTGATCCGTTGATCCGCAAGACTTCTCCGCTCGATGCGGCGATCAAAAAGCCGAAGGCGACCTGGGTCGAGCCGACCCTTGCAATCGAGGTCCAATATGGCGCGCTAACCGATGACGGCCTGCTCCGCGAAGCTGTGTTCAAGGGCTTTCGCGATGATCTCGCATTGCGCAAGATCAAGGCGCCACGGCTGGTGCCGTCTGTCGCCGGCCGGCCGAAGCTGTGGGTGTCGCGCGAGAACATCCTGCAACTTCTGCCTGAAGCCGTTGCTCCCTCCAAAGACGAACTCGCCGAGTATTGGACCCGGGTCTGGAAGAAGGCGCTACCGCACCTCGGGCACCGTCCGCTGAAGCTCGTCCGTCACGTGCACGGCACGACCTTCTATCACAAGGGGCCGCTGCCGAAGGACATTCCGGCCGCCGTGCACCAGCTTCGTATTCAGAAGCGCGAGGGCGGCCAGGGAACGCGCCTGTGGGTCGACAGCCTGGATGGTTTCCTTGGGCTCGTCGAAATCGGGGCTGTGGAACTGCACCCGTGGAATGCGACCGTCGAAGACTTCGAACACGCCGACCGCATCGTGATCGATCTCGATCCCGGAGAGGGCATCGACTGGGATGGCGTCGTGGAGACCGCGCTCGATCTACGCACGCTGATGAAGCGCGAGGGTTTTGAGACCTGGCCCAAGCTCACCGGCGGCAAAGGAATTCATCTGATGGCGCCGCTGGATCAGCCGATGCTGCACGACAAGGCGCACCGGGTCGCGCATCAGCTGGTCTCCGCCCTCGCAGCGCGCCATCCAGACCGCTACCTCCTCTCTGCTCAGGCAAAGCGTCGCGATCGCATCTTCCTCGATTATCTGCGCAATGGCCGTGGCACCACCGCGATCGGCACCTATTCCCCGCGAGCGCGAGAGGGATTTCCGATCGCAGCGCCCGTGACCTGGAAGCGCATCGAGAGCGGGATCGCGCCGGACGCCTTCACCATCGACAGTCCGTTCCGCGCCAAACCAAGGAGGTGAACAAGATGTCGGACGCATTCGATCAATGGGTGGAATGGCGCTCCAAGCCCCCCGGCGACAGGCGCAGCATTCCCGCCGAACTCTATGCGGCGGTGACGTCGCTGCCTGAAACCGATCGTTCCAACCGGCAGAGGGTCAACGAGGTGGTACGCCGCCATGACACGGCTCGCGTGTCATTCGGCCTGCAATATTGACCCCCTAAGCCGGGGGATCGGCGTCCAAAATTGACCCCCTACAGGTTGGTCTGTTGCGCTGCCTGCTTCGTCATGAAGCAGGTGGTCGGGGATGCTGATCGTGGAGACAATCGCCCGGATACGGCGCGAGCACTTCATCAAGGGCAAGACGATCAAGGAGATCGCCCGTGACCTGAAGGTGTCGCGGAACACAGTCCGGAAGGTGCTGAGATCGGGAGAGACCTCATTCGAGTACGAGCGTGTTGTCCAGCCGCGGCCGAAGCTGGGACGATGGGCAGCAGAACTCGACGGGTTGTTGTCAGGGAACGCGGGCAAGTCCGCTCGCGAGCAACTGACATTGATCCGGATGTTCGAGGAGCTGCGTGAGCGCGGCTATGACGGCGGTTACGACGCCGTGCGGCGCTACGCCAGGCGATGGAGCAAGGAGCGCGGACAATCCACGGCCGCTGCCTACGTCCCGCTTAGCTTTGCGCCCGGAGAAGCTTACCAGTTTGACTGGAGCCACGAGGTCGTCCTGCTCAATGGCGTGACGGTGATGGTGAAGGCCGCCCATGTCCGGCTCTGCCACAGCCGGATGCTGTTCGTGCGTTGCTATCCGCGCGAGACACAGGAGATGGTGTTCGACGCCCACGACCGGGCGTTCGCCCTGTTCAAGGGCACCTGCGTGCGCGGCATCTACGACAACATGAAGACGGCGGTGGAGACGATCTTCGTCGGCAAAGGGCGTCTCTACAATCGCCGCTTCATGCAGATGTGCAGCCACTACCTGGTCGATCCGGTTGCCTGCACGCCAGCGTCGGGTTGGGAGAAGGGCCAGGTCGAGAACCAGGTTGGGCTTGTCCGGGAGCGCTTCTTCACGCCGCGGCTGCGGTTCAAAACCCTCGACGAGTTGAACGCGTGGCTGCTGGACAAGTGCATCGCCTACGCCAAGGCGCACCGGCATCCAGAACTGGCCGAACAGACGGTCTGGGAGGTGTTCGAAGCCGAGCGGCCGAAGCTCGTTCCCTATGCCGGCCGGTTCGACGGATTCCACGCGGTGCCGGCATCGGTCTCGACGACCTGTCTGGTGCGGTTCGACAACAATAAATACTCGGTCACGGCCAACGCTGTCGGGCGGCCTGTCGAGGTTCACGCCTACGCCGACCGCATTGTGATCCGTCAGGACGGACGCATCGTTGCCGAGCATGCTCGCTCGTTCGGCCGCGGCGAGACGACCTATGATCCCTGGCATTACGTGCCGGTACTGGCTCGCAAACCCGGTGCCTTGCGCAACGGCGCTCCCTTCAAGGACTGGGTGCTTCCGGCTGCGATCGAACGTGTGCGGCGTAAGCTTACCAGTGCCGACGATGGCAACCGGCAGATGGTCGATATCCTCAACGCGGTTCTGACCGACGGCTTGCCGGCCGTCGAAGCAGCCTGCGCCGAGGCGATCGCTCACGGCGTTCATTCCGCCGATGTCGTGCTCAACATCCTGGCCCGCCAGCGTGATCCTGCGCCGCCAGCCAACATTCTCACCCCGGCCGCACTGACATTGCGCCACGCCCCGATCGCCGACTGTGCCCGTTACGACAACCTCAGGAGAACCATCTGATGGAACGTACTCAACTCTTCGACCTCATGGGCGAGCTCAAACTCTACGGCATGAAGGCTGCCTTCGACGAGATCATGGCGACCGCTGTCAAACGCCAGCACGAACCCCAGCGCATTGTCGGCGACCTGCTCAACGCCGAGATCAACGAGAAGCAGGCCCGCTCGATTAAGTACCAGCTCACCATCGCCAAGCTGCCGCTGGCCAAGGATCTCGAGGACTTCCAGTTCGAAGGCACACCCATCAACCAGACGCTGGTCAATGATCTCGCCGGCGGCGGCTTCATCGCCCAGCAACGTAACGCCGTGCTGATCGGCGGTACCGGCACCGGCAAAACACATATGGCCATCGCAATCGCCAGAAGCTGCATCCGATCCGGTGCCCGCGGCCGCTTCTACAACGTGGTCGACCTCGTCAACCGTCTGGAGATCGAGACCCGCAATGGACGGCAAGGTCGGATTGCCGAGCATTTGACCCGGATGGACTTCATCGTCCTCGACGAACTCGGTTATCTACCGTTCGCCCAATCCGGCGGCCAGCTCCTGTTCCACCTCGTCAGCCGGCTCTACGAGCGCACGTCCATCGTCGTCACCACCAATCTCGCGTTCGGTGAATGGCCCAGCGTCTTCGGCGACGCCAAAATGACCACCGCGCTTCTAGATCGCCTGACCCACCATTGCGACATCGTCGAGACCGGCAACGACAGCTGGCGCTTCAAAAGCCGCGACGACGATCACGCAACCCGCGCTCGCACCGTCTCCGCAACCCCGACCAGCTCCGACGGTGCGAGCGCTACCGCCAAAACCCGCCGCTCGAAGGGGTCAAAATTGGACGCCGATACGGGGTCAAATTTGAACGCCGATTGACATGCTCCAACGCAAGGCAGCGATAGAACATTTCCTGGATAGTAGCGCCGCGAGGTTCACCAACGCTGCTGATCTTCGTATCCGGATGAACCACATGTTGGCACTTGAAGCGATCGGCTGCGCAAGCGCTGCCTTCAATGAAGGCGCGATGGAGAGCTCAGCACGCCTGTCTAAACTTGCCCTGAGTATTGATCCGAGCGTTCAAAGATCGCGTCGTTGGTGGTTTCTCGCCTGCAAGAAGGTTCTTGGGTCGCGAGAATGGCAGCTGGTGCGGCCTGCAGTTGAATGGTTTAGATCTATCGTGCGGAAGGACCACCGCTGAACACCGCCAAAACGACTGGGCTTCTATACGACCTTGTTAGTTTCGTTCGCGCCTGGCCATACCTCAGCGGATCTACGGCGCTGCCGTCGATAGCTCGTTGTTGGGTCAGTGTGGATGCGACGCCTGTTTATGAATAGGAAGTCGACCTCGATCAGCGTGGGAAAGGCGTAGTGCGTGGGAAGGACTGCATTTATGGCAAAGCCTCGTTCTTCGTAAAATGTTACGGCTTCTCTCAGGCTCGGCTGGTCTTGGTACAACGGAGCGATTGCCACTTCGGATTGGAGGCCATAGAATTCTGAGAGCATCTCGCCGGCTCCCGCGGCAACGGAGAGGTCATGCCCTTGAGTATCCATTTTCAGGAAGGCACGCTTGAACCCAAGCGTTTTCTGATATTTGCGAAAGCAATCATCGAGCGTGTCTGTGTCGATGCCGATTCTCTCTGACGCGGCTATATCCCGCTCAAACACGCCACCCGACAGCGGCGTATGCAGAGACGATAGTGAATGGGACGATGCCACATTAAATTCGACATGTCGTCGCGTTGAATCCAATGCAACGCTCTCAACATGCCAACTCGCGTCGTAGACAGCTTTTGCGTGCAGCGCCTTTGCGAGTCGCGGGACAGGTTCAAACGAAACAATCTGGCCGTCGTAACCGATAGATCTCAGCAACTCGGCATATTGCCCCTCGTTTGCGCCCACGTCGAAAACGCAATCGACGTCGAGATAGACGAGCAGTTCGCGGAGCGCATGCTTCTCATGCAGCAGGGGGAAACGATGCGCATGCGCGATTCCAATCGACATCTTGTTAAAGGCGATATTCTGCAGGAGCCGCTTAAAGGTCAGCATGACTGCCACTCGGGGGTTTTTCCAGCAATTGACGTTTTGGTAGGCATTAACTATCATTTAATGCAAATTAAAGCTCAATAAATCCGAAAAACAAGATCTGACCCGTTTAAAAATGTGGAGCAGAGCAATGAAGATCGCCTCGGGAGTTTTGTCTGCATTAGCTCTGGCCTTCACTCTAATAATTTGTGCGCCGCCCGCCCTAGCCTGCAACGGCAATGGAAATTGCGAAAACGCGCCCGGCCAAGTGAGGGGAGCCCCCGGTCCGATTGCTGGCGCCGGCCGTCCGATTCTCGCCATTGGCTACGGTGTCTACTGGTTGGTTAAACGCCGTCGTAAGGTTGGCTGACACTGGTAGCTCGCCTTCCCGGGGCAGCCTGTCTTACCTGATATTTCGGTGGGTACTTCAAGCGGTCGCAACGGGCTGCACGCCAATCCCGAAGAGAGCGATTGCTAGCCTGTTGTAATGAGCACGCCGCGCACGCGAGGCGTTGCAGTTAGTTAATCGCAATCTCCGCTGATACTAGCCGGACGAAATCGTTGTGTCCGCTTTCATCTACGCCAGAGTTCAAGGGATTCTGGTTCTCAAGCAAGACTCGATGGTGATTTGGCATATACTCGGCGGCTGAAAACAAGGCGAGGCGCTGGCTTGTGGTCGCATATTCAATCGAGTGGATTGCACGTGGTACATTGCGAATATCGAGGCGGTTGTCACGTGGAGAATTCTTTGCGGGACTATTCACTCTCGGCTGTGTAAGTGGCCTCGCATCACGCATCATCCAATCAGTTAACCGGCTTGGATGGGCGGAGGCGCTTTTCAATACTTTCGGGATTAGCATAATTGTGTGGATCTCGTGTGCCGCCGGGGTATCTCTTGTTCTTCGAGACCGAACGTTTGGGGTGCGTCCGTCAGGGCTGGCCCTGGGGGCAGGTTTTCTCTTTCTGGTCATTCTTCCGATCGGAGCCCTAAGCT
The DNA here is from genome assembly GCF_023100665.1 of Bradyrhizobium sp. CW1. Lineage (NCBI taxonomy): Bacteria > Pseudomonadati > Pseudomonadota > Alphaproteobacteria > Hyphomicrobiales > Nitrobacteraceae > Bradyrhizobium > Bradyrhizobium sp. CW1. The sequence goes on along the minus strand of NZ_CP064684.1, from coordinate 4,863,282 downwards.
GGCTCGCAGTAACCGCTCTTAGTCTCTACATCATTATCTCCGCTGATGTCGCCTCATCTCGACGGGGCGCTTTCATATTACTGGCTACCACCGTGCCCATGCTTTGGAGCCGATTGCTATTTCAGTTTTTTGCAAATCTAATATTGCAGATCGACGCGTCACTCGTTGGTTGGATACTGGGGACGCATCGGACCGGAGACATTGTGGAATTTGCTGACGGATCCGGAGTTCTTGTAATCTGGCCAGCTTGTTCTTCGCTTGCGAACGTGTCTCTTGCAGTACTGTGTTGGGTTACCTTGAGCCAATTAGCGGGCTCCAAGAAATCCGTTTACGACGTGTCGTGGTGCCTTTTGGCCTGCGTTTCAGTAATAGCTGTGAACGTCACGCGGATAAGTTTGATGGGTTTGAGCCAATGGCATTACGCCGCCGTCCATGGACCGTGGGGAGACACGGTCGGCAACACAATCATACTCGGCCTGATAGTCGGCTTCAGTGTTCTTGGGGTGCGGCGTGAACTATTCCAGCGCATTTAGGTGGTCTATTGCTGCCGTGCTTTTGTTGACGATTGGATGGAAGATCGCAAGCCAGCCCGAAACTCAAAACTATTTAAAGGACGACCTTATCAAATTCTTTGAACGCAACCACTTCAACGTCGTCGTGACCGACGAGGTCGTGAATTACACGCCGATTATCCGGGCGAGCAGAGCCTCGTGCCATCTGCAGATCGCGACACTTATTCCCGATGGCTCGAACCGGGATCTCATTCGGCATCTTGCTGCAGCTACAGATTGCTCGTTCGTTGTCTTTCGCGGCACGGTATACGTCCAACAGCCCGTATTCTGGACAGTACTCGATTACTTTTGGTCCAAATTTCTTCGCGAGCTTGGATTGATTAAGCACATTACGCCCGTCATTAGCGTAGCGGTGAACTCATCGTGCAATGGCGAGGGACTTCCGTGGGGTGAGCTAGAAGGTATCAGGAGAGATCCGCGTTGAACGCCATTGATTGCCAAGAGCTGATGGCGGGTATCGGCCCATCGGCGACCTGCCGTAGGCTACTCCAGTCGACATCCCTCACGTCGGATGCGATCGCGAGTCGGGCGCAGGCGAGCCGAGGGTACCTCTGAGGAGTTATGAAGTACATTTTCATCGCGGCCGGCTGCTGGCTGCTGCTGAACCTGCTCTTCGTTGTGCTAGTCACCCCACCGCGTAGGTCGCGCCGGCGGCGACAGCTTGCTCGCACGATTCAAGCAGTCAAGAAATTCATTTTGAGCAGACGGCAGCCCCCTACCTGAGTGGAGACAGTGGGGTTCCGAATTTCCGGAACTACTCGGGCTCGCAGACGGGATTCACATGCTTTAATGAAGCCGAGCGCGGTCCCTGATTTAGTCTTCTCATTTGCTCTGATGCTGTCCTGATAGTGATTTTGTTGTGGTGGGGAGGACATTTATGCGAAGCTCTCGCGCAATCCTTTATGCCCAAGGACTTGGCGAACTCACCTCTCAGCTCTCAGAATTGGAATATCTTCGGGGTCTAGTCGAAGAAGCAGCGGAGGGCCCTCGGTGTGCCTCCATTACGCTTGACACATCCCGTTTCGCGCAGCCTGCGAAGTCGTGAACCAGGCGCCCTGTCTGTCCGCTTCCGTCGCCGCGTGCCACCAAGCTGGATGCAGGAGCTATCGGGCCCCCTGGCAACGACAACCAAGTCAATCGGACTTTGCTGACGCCATTCCCCGAGGCATGGTGGGCTTCCTCCTAAAACCTCTCCAAGGGCTGGCTTACCGCGCCTTGACTCCTCCTGAGGGGGAGTGGACGAGCCCCAGGGAACCGCCAGCAACGATAGGCGGCTCCGCACGTTGATACGTATCGCCGGCCGAGGGTCTGACTGTAGGCGTCGGTGGCTGAGAGAATTCCGCGTTCCGCCTTGTATGTTAGGAGCGCAGAATGGCCGAAGAATTCAGCGCCGAGACACGTCGCCTGCTCGAGCGAGCCAACGAAACCATCGCTCAAAGTCGTCAGTTAGCCACGGAACATCGCGCACTCGTCGCTGAGTGCGAACTAAATCTCCGACATAGGCTGCTCGATATCATCACGCTGCATACTGATGACCGGAGATTGCCGGGTCCGCGCACCCGAGTGGACTACAGCCCTTGTGGCCCGTTTGGACCCTGCGATGGACGCCGAAGATGTCTGCTCATCGGGGCTAACGGAAGTCATCGCGGGCGGACTAAACCGACGCTAGTGACCCTGGGTGTGTGAAAAGCCACGAGTCGGCTACTATTCCTCCGCTTCCTGATTGGAGGATACGGATGGGACGTTTCGTTGAAGGCGCGGACAGATCCCAGCTGACGCTCTTGCCGGACTGTACGGTTATCTCAATCGGGTGCAATCCAGTCGCCGCCTGGAACGTGAGGCGTGCCGCAATCTCGAGGTGATGTGGCTGATCGGTCGCCTGGGTCCCGATCATAAGACGATCGCCGATTTCCGGAGGGACAATGGTGCGGCGATCAGGAAGGTTTGTGCGAAGTTCATCGCACTATGCCGGCAAATGGGCCTGTTGCAGAGCCCAAGCGTCGCGATCGACGGCAGCAAGTTCAAGGCGGTGAACAACCGCGACCGCAACTTCACGCATGCCAAGATGGCGAGGCGGATGGCGCAGATCGAGGAAAGCGTCGGCCGATATCTGCGTCAACTCGATAGCGCCGATCGGCAGGAGCCATCGGAGGCGATCAGCATCAAGACGACGCGGATCAAGGAAAAGATCGCTCGGCTGAAGCAGGAGATGAGCCGTCTGGAAATGCTAGATGCGCAGATGCGCAACACGCCGGATCAACAGATATCGCTCACCGATCCGGATGCCCGTTCGATGGCCACCAGTGGACGCGGATCGGGCGTCGTCGGCTACAATGTCCAGGTCGCGGTGGACACCGAACACCATCTGATCGTTACGCATGAGGTCGTAAACGTCGGCAACGACCGTGGGCAGCTTGCTCGGATGTCGAAGCAAGCCAAGGAAGTGCTCGAAGCGGACAAACTCGAGGCAGTCGCCGACCGTGGCTACTTCGATGGAGAGGAGATATTAGCCTGCGAACAGGCTGGCGTTACAGTCACCTTGCCCAAGCCCATGACGTCGAACGCCAAGGCGGAGGGCCGGTTCGGCAAACAGGACTTCGCCTACCTGCCCGATGAGGACGTCTACCGCTGCCCATCCGGCCAGCTGCTGCCCCATCACTACACCAACATCGAGCACGGAATGACGCTGCGCCGTTACTGGTCGACAGCAGCGTGCCAGGGCTGCGCGATCAAGAGCCAATGCACGCCGTCAAAGGAGCGCCGCATAACGCGCTGGGAGCATGAGTATGTGATCGAGGAGGTTCAGAGACGGCTGGATTCCAATCCCGACGCCATGCGGACGCGGCGCGAGACGGTCGAGCATCCCTTCGGCACGATCAAAGCCCGTATGGGTGCGACCCACTTCCTGATGAAGCGCCTACGGAATGTAGCCGCTGAGATGGCCTTGCACGTCCTGGCCTATAACCTCACTCGGGTGATGAACATCGTCGGCAAACCGAGCCTGATTGCAGCTATCCGAGCGACCTGAAGGCGGGAAGTGCGTCCAAAAGCGACGCCGCGCGTCCCAATAACCACCTCAGCCGGTTACATAGACGATCCGACGCGAAAACATCGGCGGCCTGCAACGATTGTCGACCACCGCCGCCTTTGAGCTGTGTTTCCACACAACCAAGACCCAAAGCGGACTCCAGCGCATCGCGCAGCTCCTGAGGGAGTAGTGAAGCGTCGAACAGTTCTCGAACGGTCACCAAGCCGGCGTCGGCGAACAACGCCGGGCGGCGTCAACTTACGGCCACGTTTTGCGATTTGGTCGGCTCGTCGGCACTCTCGGCCCGCCTTGATCTGGAGGACCTGCGGGCCGTAATGGGCACCTATCACCGCTGCATCGCACAGGTTGTTGCCCGGAATGAGGGCGTTATCGCGCGGTACATGGGAGATGGCGTGCTCGCCTATTTCGGCTATCCGCAGGCGCACGAGGATGATGCCGAACAGGCGACACGCGCCGGGCGCTGGTCGATGCCGTGGCCAAGCTCCAGGCAGAGCCCGCCACCGAGCTCCAGGTTCGCGTTGGCATCGCTACCGGTATGGTGGTCGTCGGCGATCTGACCGGCGAAGGCGCTGCTCAAGAGCAGGTCGTCATTGGCGGGACGCCGAACTTGGCTGCGCGCCTGCTGACGTTTCGCCAATCCCGGTACCGTGCTGATCTCAGAGAGTACGCACCGGCTCACTGATGGGCACTTCGAATTCCGCAATATCGGTCCTGTCGAGCTTAAGGGATGGGCGGAGCCAATACCAGCCTGGCAGGTCCTGGGAACGACCGAAGTGGATAGCCGTTTCGAGGCACAGCACAAAACCCGATTGGCGCCACCAATTGGGCGCGACGAGGAAATCGAGATGCTGTTCCGTCGCTGGCAGCACGCCAGGCGTGGCGAAGGTTGCGCGGTGATGCTCACCGGTGAGCCCGGTATCGGCAAGTCGCATATTGCCTTGGCGCTTGATGAGCGACTCCCCGCCCAACCGCACATCAGGGTGCGGCAGTTCTGCTCGGCGCACCACACTAATAGTGCGCTGTATCCATTCATCCGTCAGCTCGAACGCACTGCCCAGCTCGAGCGGAGCGACCCGGCAGCAGAGAAGTTCGCCAAGCTTGAAGCTCTGCTGGTTCGGTCAGGCGCTGATGCCGACCGCGTAGTGCTACCTCTGGCCAACCCTCTGGCACGGAGACCACCCGACGAATCCGGCGGTGGCGCAAATGCGAAGTGCGGCGGCATCTCCTAGGGCGACCTTCGCACAGACCAGAGGATAGCGTTCGTGAGGATTCGCTGGTAGCGGGCGTCCTGCCAAACTGACGGCTCGTGGCCTAGCGCCGAATAAAATACTCGTCCCTCGCCATAGAATCGGGTCCAGGTGAGAGGCCAGCCATAGAATCGTTGATGCACGCCGGTCTTGCCAAGGTCCACCGAGCTTGGGTCGAGGCGCAGGAGCACGCGTGAACCACGATAGTCGAAGTCGCTGATTTGGTAGATCTCGTCCTCGACTTGCAACGAATTCCCGAGCAAAGCCACCAGGGGATCGCCAGGATCAACCACCTCGATCTTCACGGCCTGATGCCAAGGATGACCATTGAAGTAGCCGCCGACCAGATCGAGATAGTCCGGCCAAGTGTAGAATGTGTCCGCCGCCGAATGAACGCCGAGGAACCCGCGGCCCGAGCGCACAAAGTTGAGAAGAGCTCTCTTTTGCGCGGCGCTCATTGGAAGTTCTCCGGTTGTGTAGAACATCACCGCCGCGTAGCGCTCGAGGTTTTCGGTAGAAAATTCGGACGTGTCTTCCGTTGCAATGACTTCAAAGACACCCGAATTGCTTCCGAGCTGGGTCAGGATTGCCTTGGAAAGCGGTATGACATCATGCCGGTAGCCAGCGGAGTATGTGAAATAGAGGATGCGCTCTGGCGGACGCTCCGCATGCGCGCCGAGTGGTCGGATTGCCGCCGCGCCGCCGAGGAGCGCGATGAACTCACGTCGCCTCACAATCGCCTCCGCCAACGCCAACCAACCATGTTTTGAAGAAGCCTAGCACAGATCAGCCCAGCACCGGCCTTCGGGCATCGCCCTCTGGCGTCCTATGCAACGCTGCTGGCCCATCAGCGAAGTGGCGAATCGTCTCATTGAGGTCAGCTTCGTGGGTGATTGTGTTGAAAAAGTCGAAAGTTGCAGGGGGCAAGATTTTTCGCGAAAACGCTACGCAGCGAGCGACCACTGATTCGTATGACCTCAATCGCGTTACCGAAGTCGCCTGTGAATTTTGCGTGAGGCCGTGAGGTCCCTCGCATCTTGTACGCGAAAGTCGCGCCCACGGCCCGCAGAATTTTGGTCATCGGCGAAAGACGACTTTTGCAACAATATCTGGGTGGAAGCGGACTGGTTTTGCTCAGGTCGGGTTCTTCGCACTTTGACCCGAATGAGACGAACTTGGGAAGGGGCGCGACCCCCGAACCGTCGAGCCGAGCCGGTACTGAGCGCAGCGCAACGGCATTCGCGGTGACCTCTTAGCCAGTATTTTTGACCGCCTCAGCCAGTATCTCGTAAAGCTGCTGCTTGCTGAATTGCTTAGGCCGCTGCCTCTCCGCTGCGTCTCGCGACACCTTCTTTGCGACTGGACCGGCGCAAGCTGCCGACGACGTCGCCCTCAGCTTTGGGGTCGGCCTTATCTTGGGCCTCGCCGTTGGCAGCTTGCGACCGCGCTTCAGGCCCTGACGGGTCAGCATGCCGCAGACCGCGTTACGACTGCATCCGAGCCGGCGCGCAATCTGCGCCGCGCTATGTCCTGCGGACCAGAGGCTGATGAGGAGCCCTATGTCTTTCGCATCCCAGCCCATGGGGGATATTATAGCACCCACGGCCGAACACGCGTCAATCTAGTCTTCGTCCGGCTCGCGTACGGCCGCCGGTTCGTCGAGCTTGATCTCGGAGAAGGCGACGCGGGAATGGTCGTCTATGCAGACGTGGACGAAATCCCAGCCAGCGCCGCGTCTCTTGTTCGGACAACTGGCGAGAAGAGCTGGGTCGCTGAGCTGGGACAGGTCGACCGAACGTAAAGCCCTGCATCGCTGCGGAATGGCGCTCACCACCGGACAGTTCGGCTGCGCCTTCGCGCGGCGCCTGATGCACTCCGCCGAATTAACTTCCAACAGCAACATACGATTCACATATGTGGATGCTGGAACAACGTCGGCGGATTTCAGTCTCCGTTGCATCATTTTCCCGATTGGTCCGCCGCCGGGCCATGATCCAAGCTTGTTAGAAGGCTTGGTTGGGGGTTACACGACATGCGTGAACATCCTGGTCTAGCGGTTGACGCCACTGTGCGGCTGCATGAGCGCCTAGAACGGCTTACGTCTCAATTGTCCGAACTGGAGTGTCTTCGGGCCCGCGTGCGCGAAGCGGAGCGGAGCGTGCTGATCACCGTCGAAACCGCTCCGTCCCGTTCGCGAGCGACATTGCGGCATACGCCTTTTCGAGTTTCCCCAGCCCGTTCATCTCTTTGAAGTTGTGGCACGCCAACTTTAGCCTTCCCTTGACTTCGTCCGAGGCTCTGAGCCGGCCGAGTCTTTGCGACGGTGCGGCGTTTGGAACGCTTCGCCGATTACCGAGTGTTCCCGGCACGCGTCCCAAAGTGCGTAATGCAGTCGGGCCCCAGCTCCCCCAATCCCTTGGAGCTGAGGCCATTCTTGTTTGGCGCTTCCGATCGACAGCTGGCGATAATGCCCCCGCGTTGCTCGCGGGCGCTTCCGACGAACCCGTTCTCTGAGGATCGACTGGACGCAGCCACGTCAGCTTCTGGCCCTAAACCGAAGAGCGGTTCAACCGCCCCAATGTCTGCAGTCGCTGGGATATTGTTGCAAAACTCGTCTTTCGCCGATGACCAAAATTCTGCGGGCCGTGGGCGCGACTTTCGCGTACAAGATGCGAGAACCTCACGGCCTCACGCAAAATTCACAGGCGACTTCGGTAACGCGATTGAGGTCATACGAATCAGCGGTCGCTCGCTGCGTAGCGTTTTCGCGAAAAATCGTGACCCCTGCAACTTTCGACTTTTGCAACACAATCGCTGGTAAACCGGACGCCAGCTGCACTTGCCGCGCCAACCGCTTTTAACCCGAAGCCGCCAGCCGACGTGAAGTGAATTTCTGAACGTCGGCTGGCCCAATCGAGAAAATATTTCGAGCAGCCGGCAATTCAAAAGAACGCGAATGAGTCAGAGGCCGCCACCCAACCTGAAGCCGTGCAATTCTGCTAGGGTAAAAATCTGGGCGTGTGGCCCATGCGCGGGGAGGGAGCAGTGACAAACTGGGATGTCTCCAACGATCCATCTGGCGAGCCGCCATCCGAAAATAGGCAGCCGGACAAACCAGCATCCGATCAGGAGCGACCGGGGAAGCCCCTATCTGATCGCAGTTTAAGTGATTCGCTTGCGGGAACGATTGCAGTTGATCGGCGGCGCGCTCGCGTCGATTGCCGCCGTCGGTGCTATCGAGGGCGGCCTCGTCGACTACTGGAGCGTATGGAAGACGCTCCGCACAGACGTGTTTTCGGAGAGCCAAAAAACGCAGAAGGAGGCTACGGCACGGCCCGACATTGCTCCCCGTTTGTCTCTCGTTGTCCTGCCATTCGCAAACCTCAACAACGACGCAGAGCAGGACTATTTCGCCGATGGCATTACGACCGATCTGACGACCGGCCTCGCGCAAATGCTCGATACATTCGTGATCGGGCGCGGGACGGCTTTCACCTATAGGAATAAGCAGGTCGATCTCAAGACCTTCGGCAAGGACCTTGGTATTCGATGGGCGGTACAGGGAGCTGTGCAACGGGCCGGAGATCGGGTCCGGATGAACGTATCCCTTGCAGACCTTTCGGCCAGTCGTGACGTCTGGTCGGATCGTTTTGACGGCGATCGGATGAATCTCGCCGCCTTGCAGGACCAGGTCACGGCGCGGCTTGCCCGCTCTCTCAACGTTGAACTCATCCAAGCCGAAAGTCGGCGCAGTCTGATGGACCAGCCCGCGAATCCAGATGCCGTCGATTTCACCATGCGCGGGTGGGCAAAAGTCTATGGACCTCAGGGCAAGGTAACGATCACCGAGGCAAAGGACTTGTTTGAGGCCGCGCTGCATCTCGATCCGGACCACATTGATGCAATGCTCGGTAAAGCGTGGCGCATAGCCAACGGCATACTCAGCGGATGGTCAACGTCCGTGACGGAAGACAAAAAGATCGCCACCAGCTTAATTGATCAAGTTATTTCAACGAGCGCGAATGCGCACATAACCAAAGGAAATATTTTACTCTATCGAGATCCCGAGGCGGCATTACCTGAATTCGACGCCGCTTCGGAAGCCGACCCAAATTCGCCGATTGCAGACGCAACAAAGGGAATTGCACTTGTTACAGCGGGACGCGCGCACGAATCTCCTTCGACCAGTTCAGATTGCTTTGCGCCTAAGCCCCAAAGATCCGGCGCGTAGCACCTGGCATTTCTTCCTGTGTCACGCTCACGTCCATGTGCAGCAATACAAGGAAGCCATTGAGGAATGCAGGCGCTCGATCAATCTGAATAAATTATACTGGATGCCGTATGTGGATCTGGTTTCAGCCTATGGAGCCACAGGCCAACTTGAAATGATCCCGCAAATGACGGCCGAATTGGATGCAATCCTGCCGGATTTCACGGTCCAATGGTTCCGTCAAATAGGCTACGCACGTTCGAGCAATGCGCAGTTTCGTCGTGAGTACGACAACATCCTTGATGGACTTAGAAAGGCTGGCGTACGCGAACAGTGAGGTCGCCAGAATCTTCGTTGCTTGCTCACCAGAAGAGTCTCTTCTGGCCCTAAGCCGAAACGCGCTTGAGGCGCGGTAACGTCCGCTGTCGCTGAGGGCCAGACGCCTCAACAAGCACCTGTCCCCGAAAACCCACATCCGTGCCGCGTCGACAGTATTCACCAATGTCCCTTACCCACTCGCGCCAGGGCTATGTGCAAGCTGGCAGGGGGTTGTGCGAGTGTGGTGCTTTGCTCGCCGATAGCGTTCCCACATTGCCTTTCCGTCCAGATTTTCGACCAGGTCAAGTCCAACAGAGGCGAGATCGTTGACGATGTCATCCTGATAGAATCCCGAAATCCAAGGTTCGGCGGTCTGCGCTACCAGATTGGCATTCTCGTTGTGTGGTGCTTGAGATGTGTTCTGGGCGAACTCGGCTTGGTCAATATAAGTGAATACAAGTTCGCTTCCCGGGGCACCGCAAGTTGCCACTGCACGCAAGGCTGCCAGATTGGCTTGACGTGTCAGGTACACCGAAACGCCGAGCCACGAGAAGAATGCTTTCTTGTCTTTCCCGGAAGCAAGAGCAAGCAAAAGCAGACACCAAATCCTCGTTCGTGAGGTCGGCAGCGATGAAATGCACCGACGGCGGAAGCGATATGCCGCATTCGTTAATACGCTGGATCTTCATCGTTTGTGTCACCGGATGGTCTATCTCGAAGATCGTCAGGGCGTCGGAAAAAGCGGGCGGCGAAACACGAAGCTATCCAGCCGGCACCGATAAGAACGTATTGACTTATGCCCTGATTGTCGCCGCGCGCAACGCGTCCTCCGCATAACGAGAGCGGATTACCACTCCTGGCAGTGCGGTATTGGTCAGCAGGAAGTTGTCCAACACTGAACCGGGTCCCTGCAAGGCACGGGCACGCGCGTCCTTATCCATGCGGGCCAATACCCGCTCAGTCATCCTTTCGCGTTCAGCTTCGGAAACGAGTCGATCGCCCCAGGGATCGTCGAAAAGGGGAGACGGGTCGAACCGCGAATGCAGCGCTCTCATCAGCGACGTTGTCAGTGCGGTGCGGCTGGGCAATGAGTCCATCATCCCGATCCTTCCTGGGACGGCTTGTCTCGCTGAGTACTAGGGCGATCTGGCGCGTACGGACAATAGACTAGAATAGGCGATGAAAGCTGGCCATCGACTGAACAGAGCGCCAACAACTTACGCCAGCCGCACTGACACAAGGCTTCGGAAGGAAACGCGATTTAGAGCGCACACGCGGGGACAACGCCATCATCGCGGTGAGCGGACCGACCGACGGTCTCAGCCCCGCCGACGTCGATGCGGCGGCGGATGCGATCCGCACTAGCCGCGTCTTCGTGACCCAGCTCGAGCAACCCGTCGCAGCTGCGCAGCTCGGCCTCGAGATCGCGCGCGCCGCGGACAGCATCACCGTGTTCAACCCGGCACCCGCGGACGCATTCGACGACAGCCTGTTTGCCTTATGCGACTACGTCGTTCCCAACGAGACTGAGGCCGAGGCGCTGACTGGAATCCCGGTGAGCGATCTTGCCGGCGCCCGCCGCGCCGGAGATGCGCTGCTGGGCAAAGGGGCGGGTACCGTGCTGATCACACTCGGCGAAGCCGGAGCATTGTTTCACGGGCAGGATCGCTCGCTGCACGTGCCGTCGTTTGCCGCCGGCAAGGGTGGTCGAAACCGCGGGCGCGGGCGATGCATTCGTCGGCGGCTTCGCAAGCGCGCTCGCGGGTGGCGCCGGTCCACTGGAAGCGGCGCGCTTCGGTTCGGCGACAGCGGGGATTTCCGTCACACGCGCGGGCGCTGCGCCTGCCATGCCGGGGCGCGCTGAGATTGAAACTTTGTTGAAGGGATGACCTGCTCATGATGCGGAACGATCCGATCAAGCATGTCTCTATCTGGTCGGCGGTGCGGCGAAGGGCAGATGCGGGCGGTCGGGTCCGGTGTGCTGACGATGCGCTCCCGTCGCGACGTTCGCTCCGCAAGCGAGGTCGGTACCCAGCGTGCCGCATGCCCGAGCATGCTGGCTACAATGGGAAAGGCAGCATGCGCCAAGACATGAGAATAAGCTGCTGAAGGTTGGCGACGGCGCATCCTGCCGTATTCACGCGGCGCCGATCGACAAGCTAAGTCGTTGATCGGCTGAGTGGTGAAGGGAGCAAATCAGATTGTTCGCTCGCGTCTTCTGCCCAAGAGCTGTGACGGTCAACCCCGCCCATCCGGCCGCGGCCTCCGTTCTGCGTGGCCGGTACTGAGGAACTCGCTGGCAGCTGTCCAGCAAATCCACCATCAATGTGCTGTCCGTTTCGAGTCCAGTAGGGCGCGCGGAACATCGCCGACATCGTCAAGGTCAGGCGCCTGGCCGTATCCCATGCGTTTCATCTGCTCATGTACCTGCGCCATTTCAGCGTCGCTGAGGCGCGGCGGCTCGCCGATAGCCAACGCATGGACATACATCTTCGCCAGCGTCTCCACCTCCAAGGCGAGCCAAAGCGCCTTTTCAAAGGTCTGGGCCGTCACGATCAAGCCATGATGGCCAAGGAGGCAAGCGTCGCGATCTTCGAGGGCCTTGAGGGCGTAGTCCGATAGTGCCTGCGTGCCGAAACAAGCATATGGCGTACACCGGACATCGTTGCCACCCGCAACTGCGACCATATAGTGGAAGCAGGGAATATCACGTTCGTGAACGGCGAGAATCGTGCTGAAGGTGGAATGCGTATGCAGCACGACGTTGACGTCTTCGCGTGCTCGCAGAATATCGCGATGAAAGCGCCATTCGGATGAAGGCCGATGGTTGCCCTGGTAGTTCGCGGCAAAATCCATCGCGACAATGTCCTCTGGCTGCATCCGATCATAGGGCAGACTGGTAGGCGTGATTAGCATGCCGTTTGGAATCCGGTGCGAAAGATTGCCGGATGTGCCCTGATTGAGACCGTTTCGATTCATCTCCCTGCAGGTATCGACAATGCCTTGGCGGAGATCGGCATGATTACGGTCTGTCATGAAGCGGGCTCCGAGAAAGCGATCCAGGACTGGTAAGCGGTGGAAAGGTCGCGCGGTTCGAACCTATCGTTGCTGAGTGATGTGACGGCTTCAAGGATCACGCTTGAAACCGGCAGCGTACGCGAGAATCGCCGCCACAGCAGCGCAGCGCCAAGCGCCGTTCCGTCGGGAGATCGACTCACCCAGACACTCTGCGAGGATCGCAAAGTCGCAAGACAACGGGCGAAGGGCAGGTTTGCGGCAAAGCCACCATCGATGACTATGCGTTTTGAGCTCTCGAGCGCATCAAGGCAGCGGTTTGCGCTGAACGCTGCGTAGAGCACCGCCAATGCCTGCCATTCGGCAGGCGTTTCGGGGGGCGGCCCGATGACCCGTCCGCGGCGAGCAGCGCCCGGAAACAATCCATCATCGCCGACGAATGAGGGGAGCGCCAGGGTTCCTCTCGACAGCAGGGTGGGCAATGCGGCAAGGACGGCTGCATCAGAAGTAAAATGTTCCCCGCGGATGAGGTCGTATTCGCGGCCGGCCGCGATCAACGTCGAAGGTGCATTCTCCCCATCGACATCGATATTGAGAACCATCGCGCGCGCGCAATCGAGTTTGTCCAGGGGGAGGCCGCGCTGAAAGCCGATCATCCAAGTACCGGTCGATAGGATCGAGGCATCGGCCATGCCGGCGGCCTTGTAGCGAAACAGGTTGGCGTTGGAATCATGCACGCCGCAGAGGATCTCGGTCGATTGCGCCAGGCCCGTGCGCCTGGTTACAGATTCCGAAACCGTCCCTAGCACCTCACCGGCGGGTACGCATTCGGGCAACAGATGGCTCCAACCGCGCTTACGCATAAGAGAAGAAGGCTGACGGTGGATGAGGTCCCAGATATGGCTCTGAGCCGCGAGCTGCGAGATTTCGCTGGCCGCACGTCCACCAAGCCGCAGGGCGAAAAACTGCGCGGTGGTCAGATAGGCTTTTGCGCGAGCGAATTCGACGGGATACGCGCTTTCCTGCCAAAGCAGCTGTTTTCCGAGCCGCATCGCCCCTCCGATTCCGCAAAACACCTCATCGTAACCAGGCGCGATCCGGGCATATGCTTCATCGATTGCGGGCGGAGAGACGGCATCATAGTCCATCATCGGCAGCACTGGCGTATCACCGTCGACGAGAACCGCGCCGCATCCATGCGCAGCCACGATCACGGCGCCAATGGCATGGCGTTGAGACACGTCGGCAAGGGTATCGAGAAACCACTCTTCTAACCCGGCAAGGTCATAGGCGAGGTACGACCCCTGAGCCATAGGCACATTTGGAAGCCCATGTGTTTCGAGCGGCCAGCCGTCGTCGCTCGCCACGACCAGTTTGAGATTGGTCTTGCCGATGTCGAGAACTGCAATAGGGTTCGAGACGATCGAGCGCATCATCGCCGGCTACCGCGGCGCTTTGCCGGCGACATGAGGAACCGCCGCGACGGCAATCAAGATTCCACCCCAGATCGCTAGCGTGAGGAATTGGCTGAGGTTCAGAAGGTTGAATGCCGAGGAGATCACCTGAAGGATGATCAACGCAAGCAATAGCCCGCCGACTTTGCCGAAGCCGCCAAACGGATCGATGCCGCCGAGCACGGCCGCGAGAATGGTGACCAGCAGATAGCTCTCGCCGTATGCCGCGTTGGCCGAATTGAAACGTGCCAACATGACGACCGCCGCCACGCCCGCGAGCAAGCTGGAAAATACATAGAGTTTGAGGAGGACGGCGCGGGTATTGACGCCTGAGTAACGGGTCGCCTTCTCGTTCGAGCCGATCATGTAAACCTTTGCACCGAACGGCGTCGCGTTCAGCATGAGCGCGACGGGCAAGGCGCAGAACGCAAGTACGATCAGAGCAAAGGGTACCCCGAAAACCGTTCCGTTGCCGATAAACACAATCGGCTCCGGGAATCCGGAGATGACGTTACCGCGCGACAGGCCGATCGCGAGACCCTTGCAGAGCGTCATCGTGCCGAGCGTGGCCAGGATCGGCGAAACGCCGAGATAGGCGATGACAAAACCATTGAGGAGGCCGACCAATGCAGCCACTGCAAATCCTGCAGCGATCGCAAAGACCTGAATGCCGACCCAGGCAAGGCCCTGGCTCCCCGGGATGTAGCGCGTCAGCAGGAAGGCGATGGTCAGTCCGGACAGATTGGCGGTTGCGATGATGGAAAGGTTGAGTCCACCAGATAGCAGGGCCAGCATCATCGCCAGTGAGAGGATGCCAAGTTCGGGCATCTGGAAAGCCATGGATTGCAGCGTGTTGACCGAGAAGAACCGATCGCCGATCGTGATCGCGAACACGACCCAGAGTGCGAACAACAGCAGGATGAGGGTGGCGACTGTGCCGCTGCTGGCGAGACCGACCATGCGCCGGCGAAGCGAGAGGGCAGGGGCGTTGCTCATCGGGGCGCGCTCCGGGTTCGCCGCTCGCGCTGCGACCAGGCGGTCGCAGAGACCGAAATGAGAATAACCAAGCCGACGAAGAACGGCGACCAGTAGGACGAAACGCCCAGCAAAATGATTCCATTTTGGAGTACCGCGAGCAGTGTCAGGCCCAAAAACGTGCCGAAGACCGTGCCGACGCCGCCCATCAGGCTGGCGCCGCCGAGCACGACGGCAGCGACCACATCGAGTTCCTTGCCCACCAGCACCGTCGGGGCAACGGACTGCGCGAGTTGTGCCTGAATCAGAGAGGCGATTCCGGCCATGACACCCATGTAGCAATAGACCAGTATATTGAGGCCGAAAATGTGGAAGCCGAGCCGCTGTGCGGCGTCGGTATTGCCTCCCATGGCATAGATTTGCCGGCCGATATTGGTTCGGTTAAGCAGGAGCCAGGTGACGAGAAATGCCAGCACGAGCGCGAGGATCTGCAGATTGACACCGTACGAGCTATCCTTGCCCCATTCGAACTCGAACCAGAATATTCCGGTCGCAAACCAGTCGGGCAACGAATAGATGTATTTGCCGCCGGTGAAGAAGATCAGAAGCCCATAGAAGATGTTCAGCGTCGCGACCGAAACGATGATCGATGGTATTCGAAGTTTCTGGATGAAAATCGCGTTGAGGGCACCGAGCGCACCGCCAATTCCAATCGCGATGGCGAAGACGCCGATCCAGTTCGCCCCGTAAGCATTGGCAAGCGAAAGTGTGACATATTGCGCCACCGACGCGGTCGCGGTGAATGAGATGTCGATTCCGCCGGCGATCAGGACGACCAGCAGCCCGAGCGCTAGGATGCCGACAAATGCATAGGAGGTCAGCAGATCAAACAGATTCTGCATGGTCAGGAATTGGGCGTTCGCGAAGCCCAAGCTGGCGCAGAGCCCAAGGATCACTATCAGCAGCCAGAACTCATGGCTGCGACGAAACCTGCCGAATGATGCCATGTGCGATTCAGGCATTGACGGCCTGCCGAAGCGCATCTTCGGAAGTGGCTGCGGCAGGCACGTCGGTTGTCAAACGACCTTCCCGCATCACCAAGACGCGATGACTATGATAAAGGACCTCGGGGATTTCGTCCGATATCATCAAGACCGCGACGCCGTCGCGGGCCAACCGCCGGATGATTTCGTAAATGCCGTCCTTGGCGCTGATGTCGACGCCCACCGTGGGGCTATCGAGGATAAGCACCCGCGGATTGGTCGCCATCCATTTGGCGAGCACGACCCGCTGCTGGTTGCCCCCGGAGAGCGTCTTCACCGGGTTGGCGGGATTGGAGACCTTGATCCCGAGTTCAGCAACCCACCGAGCGACATGGGTCTGTCGCGCGCGTGCGGCAATCAGGCCGAACGCGCCAGCCAGACGATCCAGCACCGTAAGCGTGACGTTCGCCGTGACGGACTGATTCAGGATGAGACCAAGCGTAAGCCTATCTTCGGATACGTAGGCGATCCCTCGATCGATCGCCTCTGCATTTGTACGGAGGGCGATGGGCCGCCCGTCAAGTGCGATAGTGCCGCGATCGGGCGGCTTCATGCCGAACAGGGATAGCGCCAATTCGGTTCGCCCTGAGCCGAGCAGACCGGTGAGACCCACTACTTCGCCCGCGCGCAACTGCAAGCTTACATCCTCATACTCGCCCTCGCGGCCCAGGCCCTTAACTTCCAGCACAACCGGGCCAGCGGCAAGCTCAGGCGCCTGTATCTGATACTCGAAGGACTTGCCAGTCATCAGCTGGCTGAGTTTCCGCCCATCGATTGTGTCTGCGGCAAAAGTACCGACTTTGGCGCCATCCCGCAGCACCGTTACGCGCTGGGCGATTTCAAGCACCTCATCGAGACGGTGGCTGACGAAAACGACGCAGATGCCGGCACGCTTCAGCTCGCTTACGAGCGCGATCAGGGCGTTCACCTCGTGGCGGGTCAACGATGCCGTCGGCTCATCCATAATCAGGAGTTTGGCATCCGCAGCCAAGGCGCGGCAGATCGCGACCAGCTGGCGTCCGGCAATGCTGAGCTCTGACACTTTCGCGTCCGGGTCGAACGCAACGCCGATCTTTGCCATTGTGGCCTTCGCGGTGGCGCGCATTGAGGCCCAGTTCACCGAATGGAGGCCGCCAAGATGGTGCGCCATCGCGATATTCTCGGCGACGGTGAGGTTGGGGAATAGCGAAAGATCCTGGTAGATGACCTGAATGCCGCAATGCGTGGAGTAGACCGGGTTCAGTTTAGGATATTCCTTGCCGGAAATTGCGATACGGCCGCCAGGCTCCGCTGCCTCGACGCCCGAAATGATCTTGATCAGGGTGGACTTGCCGGAGCCGTTTTCACCGACCAGGCAATGCACCTCGCCGACTTCCAGAGTGAGATCGACGTCGCGGAGCGCGTGCACGCCGCCGAAGCGCTTCGATATGCCGGACATTTCCAGGAAAGTCACCAAAGGTTCGCCTGCAATGGAGTCGTGCGATCACTCGAGTGGTCCCGCATTCCCGACCGGAAGGGCCGGGAATGCAGCGCGACGAGGCGACTAAACCGGTCCGGCCTAGAGCCCTCCGGCGATCAGACCGTCGATGGTTTCCTTGTTGATGCGCATGATCTTGTCCACCTTGATCTGCTTTCCTGCAACGTCGACAGCTGCCTTGCCAAGGCCGGGTACATCGACGCCATCCGTGATCGGCTTGCCATCGAGCACGAGTTTGGCCACCGCGACCATCGCGTAACCCGCATCGGTGGGATTCCACAGAAAACCCTCGCGGATCGTATCATCCGCGATAAGCGACTTCGCCTGGCTTGGCAGCACGGTGCCGACAACGGCGATCTTCTTGCCAAGACGTTGCTGACGCACAGCATTTCCGGCCCCGATTGGTCCGTTCGAACCGAAGCCGAGAATACCACGCAGGTTGGGATAGGCCTTGATCACGTCAAGCGTCGTGCGCTGGCTGGTGTCGATCTCGTCGGCGCCAGGGAAGCGGTCGGCGACGAGCTTCATTTTTGGAAAATTTTTCTGCTGGTAGGCAATCGCGGCATCGGCCCATTTGTTGTGAAGTGGCGTCGTAAGAGTCCCGACATAAACCACATAATCACCTTCGCCGCCCATGTCCTTGGCGAGACGTTCCATCTGCACCTCGCCGAACCGAACGGAGTCGATCAATTCCACATTCCAGTCACGGCCTTCCTGTTCCGGACCCTCATGCGTGATGACCTTGATTCCGGCGGCCTGGGCGCGCTTCAGTACGGGCTCGCAGACTTTTACATCAAGCGGCACCAAGCCGATCACGTTGACCTTCTTGGCAATCAGATCCTCAAGCAGCTTTACTTGCTGTGCCGGATCGACGTTCGCCGGGCCAACCATAGTGGCATTAATGCTGAAATCCTTCGCACCCTTCTGGATTCCCTTTTCAAGTGCGTTGAACCACGGAATTCCCGCGATCTTCACGACCGTGACCATTTCCTTTTGGGCTTGCGCAAAGGCAAAGCCCGGAAAACCGGCACCGGCCAACGCGGCCGTACCACCGATCAGCTTGAGCGTCTGGCGTCTGTCCATTGTTCCCTCCCAGGAAACGATCTTGGATTCCGCACCCTTGACCTGACAGTCGCTGGGTGGGGCAGTCGAGCCTGTTCTTGCTTGGGGGCAGAAAGTGTTGCCTGTCCAACCGCAGGACCTTGAAGGACATTAGAGACCGGCGCTTCAGAACGTGTCAAGCAAGTGACATGTTCGCCAGCCACCGTCGCGGTGCGATACCTGATCTCGCCGTCGAGCTGCTGAGTGAGGAGCTGCGAGCGATCGGCGTTGCTACAGCCATTATCTTAGCGGAGGAGCGCCAGGCCGCCGGACGAAAGCAAGTAGTCCCAGCCTCTGGTTTTCAAAACCCGGCTTCCGCAAGCGGGCTTCGTTCGGCTTCGCGTAGCGATTCACACTTTTCCCTGAGTGTCATTTTTTTCGTCACGCGCGTGGATGCCACCATGAAAGCCCGGCCATCGCCAGCTTCGCCGTTGCACAATCCCTTGCCGCCCACGAACACCCGACTGTCATTGTTACGTTTTCTGCTTCCACAATTGCCGTCGGTTTGGCCGTGCGTTCAGATCGTGTCTCGCGCCGGAGCGTCCGCCCTCGGCTTGTCAGCATCGCAAGCTGCGTGCCATCCTAGCCCGACACGCGCATGGGAAAGTCAATTCCCGGCATGGCTACGCGCCGCGTTAGGGTGGAACACAAACGCTCAGGGAGACACGACATGGTGTGGACGCTTCGTCTGGCGGGGCTGGCTTGCGCCGGCTTGCTGTTGTCATCGGTGAGTGCTCTGGCAGGTCCAAAGGTCGTCTCCGGTCCCGGCGCCGACCCCGCCTGCTTCAAGCCGTGGTCGTCCGAGACCAAATTCTTTCAGTGGCCCAAGAAGGCGGGCCCCTACAGAATCGCGCTGGTCAACGGTTTTGTCGGCAACACCTGGCGCATCCAGATGGTGAAGACTGCCAAGGCTTTCGCCGATCAGCCGGGTATCAAGGAGAACATCAAGGAGTTCAAGGTTGTTTCCACCGGGACCGATGTCGCGGCGCAACTTGGCGCGATGGAGGATTTCATCAACCAAGGCTTCGACGCAATCGTTACCATTGCGGTAGCTCCCGACGGTTTTGATCGCATCATCCGTCTTGCCGACAAGAACAACGTCGTGGTGGTGCCGTTCGACAACGTCCTCGACACCGACAAGGTGATGATGGTCAACGAGGACCAGAAGGAAATGGGCCGCATGTCGGCCAAATGGCTGATCGACGAGAGCGGCAAGAAATCCGGCGACATCCTCGAAGTCCGTGGCCTCCCGGGAAACTCCGTTGACCGCGACCGTCATCTCGGTTTCCGCGAGGTAATAGAATCGCCCGGCAACAGCTTCAAAATCACCGAGGTGGTTGGTAATTGGGACACCGGCACCTCGCAGAAGGTGACTGCAGATGCGTTAGCTGTGCATGGTCATTTCGACGGAGTATTCACCCAAGGCGGATCCGACGGCACCGTGCAGGCACTGATGGCTGCCAAGCATCCCTTTGTGCCGATGTCGGGCGAGGGCGAAAACGAGTACCGCAAACAGATTGCCGATCACGCCAAGGACGGACTAAAGGGAATGTCCTACGGCCAGTCGCCGGCGCTGGTGGCGATCGCGACCAAGGCGGCGATCTCGGCGCTGCAGGGCAACATTATGCCGCAGCTGATCTCGATCCCGATTCCAGTGGCGACCTACAAGGATCTCAAGCCGGGCACGAATTACTGGCCCGAGCTCAATGCCAACTTCTTTGCGCCGAACCAGTTCACACCGTGCGGCGTGAACTTCACTGCACCGGAGATCATGTCGCAGAGCGAGAAGAACACCCAGTGACGGCTCCAGCGATGTCTCTGTCACGGCCCGGCATTCGCCGGGCCGTCGTTGCGTGAAGGCCCGGCCATGCCGGCTGCCGATCCGACGCAATCCGCCTTCCTGGAGCTTGCCGGCATCTCCAAGCGCTATGCCGGCGTTCGCGCGCTTGAAGGC
This sequence comes from Bradyrhizobium sp. CW1, assembly GCF_023100665.1. NCBI lineage: Bacteria > Pseudomonadati > Pseudomonadota > Alphaproteobacteria > Hyphomicrobiales > Nitrobacteraceae > Bradyrhizobium > Bradyrhizobium sp. CW1. Next base: position 4,842,867 of record NZ_CP064684.1, on the reverse strand, counting down.
GTCGACTTCGCCTGCGAACGCGGCAAGATTCATGCCGTGCTGGGCGAGAACGGCGCCGGCAAGTCGACCCTGATCAAGATCATTGCCGGTGTGGTGCAGCCCGACAGCGGTCGCATGCGCCTCGCGGGGAGCGAGGTCAGCTTCGCCACGCCGTCGGCGGCGAATGCGGCCGGTGTCGTCTGCATCTTTCAGGAACTATCGCTGATGCCCGACCTCTCGGTCGCGGACAACATCTCCATTGCATCCCCGCCGCGGCGGTTCGGCCTGATCGATGCGAAGGCGCAGCGCCGCCGCGCCGAAGAGCTTTTGTCCGAGATCGGCTGTGAGGACGTCAACCCCCTGAGGCGCGTGCGCGATCTGCCCCTATCGAGGCGCCAGGTGGTCGAGATCGCGAAGGCGCTCGGCAAGCGGCCGCAGTTGCTGATCCTCGACGAGGCGACATCGGCACTGACGAGCGCCGATGTGGAGAAGGTTTATGCGATGCTGGCGCGGCTCAAGGCCGAGGGCGTCGCAATCCTGTACATCTCGCACCGCATGCACGAGGTCGAGGCGCTCGCCGACCGGGCCTCGGTGTTTCGCAACGGCCGCCATATCGAGACCTTCGACAAGGGGAGGCGTTCGACCGCCGATATCATCCAGCTCATGATTGGGCGTGACATCGCGGCCCAGTATCCGCCCAAGCCGGCGCGAAATGCCGCGAAGCCGGTGCTGGCGCTCGAGAACCTGTGCTGGGAGAGGCAGCTCGATCGCATTTCACTGAGCATCGGCGCCGGCGAGATCGTCGGGCTCGGCGGTCTCGACGGGCAGGGCCAGAAATCCCTGTTGCTTGCGCTGTTCGGTGTTTTGCGCGGTGTCACTGGTCGCCTCACGGTGGCAGATCGCGAGGTACGTCCCGGCTCCCCGGCGGCGGCAAAATCGGTCGGCATCGCACTCGTGCCTGAGGACCGCAAGACCGAAGGACTGATGCTGCCGATGTCGATCGCAGACAATCTTGCGATCGCATCGCTCGACGCGCTTTCGACTGGCCCATTCATCGATACCGGGAAGGAACGCACCGCGATCCAGCGAGCCATCGCGAGGCTGCAGATCAAGTTGGACGCCGCGAGTGATGCGGTCTCGACGCTGTCGGGCGGAAACCAGCAGAAGGTCGTGCTCGCCAAATGGCTGATGACCGATCCGCGCATCATCCTGCTCAACGATCCCACGCGCGGAATCGACGTAGGCACCAAGCAGGAGCTCTACCGGCTGATGCGCGAACTCGCCGACCAGGGCGCCGCAATCCTGTTCTACTCAACCGACTATGACGAGCTGATCGGCTGCTGCGACCGCGTCGTCATCATGTATGACGGCCGCATCGTGCGCGAGCTCGAGGGCGACGACCTCACCGAGACCAACATTGTCGCAAGCTCCCTGAATGTCGACACCGATACCGCAGCGAGGGCGGCGCATGCTTGACGATCTCGCGATCAGGATCCGCCAGAACATTGGTCTGGTCACCGCCATCCTGTTGTTCTGTGCTCTCTACATTTTCTACAACGCCGCGCATCCCCGCGGCTTCTCCTCCGCCGTGCTGGTGCAGAATGGCGACGAAATCTTTGCGCTCGCCATGCTGGCGATGGCGCAGACAGTGCCGGTCTTAATGTCGGGCCTTGATCTCTCCGTCGGAGCGGTCATGACCATGGTCGGCTGCTTTGCAAGCTACCTCCTGACCGGCGCGGCAGGTGGTGCGCCGCTGCATCTCGACCTGTTCGGCGTGCATCTCGGCCTCGGCACCTTTCCGGGCGGCGTGAGCGGCATTCTGCTCGGGATCGCCGTGTGCCTTGTGATCGGCGCGGCTGCCGGCTTTATCAATGGTTGCGTCGTCGTCTATGGGCGCATCCAGCCGATCATCGCGACGCTTGCGACCGGCGCGGTCTACATCGGCATCGCGCTTTTCCTGCGTCCGACCCCGGGCGGCAAGATCGATGTTGATCTGAACTGGGCGCTGACTAACTCGCTCGGCGATTTCGCCTCGACCGTGCACATCTTCGACGATGGCGCGGCTGCCTGGTTTGCGCCGTTCGCCTGGATCCCGGTCCCCTTCGTGCTTCTCGTTCTCATTCCGCTGCTGGTATGGGTGCCGTTCCGCCGCTCCGTTCTCGGCCGCGCCGTCTATGCGATCGGCTCGGCCGAGGGCGCAGCTTATATGTCCGGCCTTCCGATCGAGCGCGCCAAGATCGCCGCCTTCACGCTCGCGGGCTTCTTCGCCGGCTGCGGCGGTCTCTTCCTTGCTATCCAGACTTCGTCTGGGAATGCGGACATTCCGCAGGCCGGCGCCTATACGCTCAACTCGATCGCCTCCGTGGTGATCGGCGGCACTTCGCTGCTTGGCGGAACCGGCAGTGCGATCGGGTCGATCTTCGGCGCTATGGTCTTGCGCGTGATTTCCTTCTTCTTCCGCATCTTCGACATTGCCCCTCTTCTGCAGCCGCTGTTCGAGGGCGTGATCCTGCTCGCTGCCGTCAGCATCGGCGCGTTGGGTATGCTGCGCGTCAAGAACACGTTGGAGCTGTTTCGATGACGGCGGCCTCATTCAGCCTCTCGCGCGACGATCGCCCGATCCTGATTGCGGCGGTGTTCATCGTCGTCATTCTCGTCGCGGGTACGGTTTACACATTCGCCCGTTTCGGCAGCGCTCCCCTGTTGTCTCCGGCCTATCTTCTGCAGCAATTGCAGATCGGTGCGTTCCTCGGGATCGTCTCGGCCGGCATGATGATCGTGATCCTGATAGCGCAGATTGATCTGTCGGTGCCCTGGACGCTCGCGGCCGCGGCCATGATGGCGACCTCGGTCGGCGGTCCTCTCGCAATTCCGGTCGGGCTCGGGGTCGGCGTTCTGGTCGGGCTCGTCAACGGCGTCGGGGTCGCGTATCTGCGGGTCCCCTCGATGATCTTTACGCTGGGCGTGAATGCCGTGATGCGCGGCCTGATGGTCGCGCATACTGGCGGCTACGCACCTCAGACCGGGGCGACCGACCTGATGCGGATGCTGGCGGGCGATCGTACGCTCGGCATTCCCAACGCGCTGTTCGTCTGGGCCGGGGTGTCCGTGCTGGTGGTCGTGATCCTGCAGCGCATGTCGCTCGGCCGCTACATCTACGCCATCGGCAACAAGGAGGCGGCGGCCTATCTCGCCGGCGTCAACACGCGCCGCGTCACGGTGGTCTGCTTCGTCCTCTGCGGCCTTGCTGCCGCGCTCGCGGGCGTGCTGCTCGCCGGCTATTCCACCAAGGCCTACCAAGGCATGGGAGACGCCTATCTGCTGCCCTCGATCGCCGCCGTCGTGATTGGAGGCACCAACATCCTCGGCGGCCGCGGCCGCTATCTCGGCACGCTGATCGGCGTCGTCCTGATCGTGCTCCTGAACAGTGTATTGTCGATCATGGAGATGCCGGAGGCGGGCCGCCAAGTGATCTATGGTCTCGTTATCATCTTCATGCTGCTCGTCTACGGGCGGGGCGAACGCGTCACGAGCTAGATGGCCAGCCTAACATTACAGTTGCTTTTTTGATTTGAAGTGGGCGCGTTGAGCGGCAGCCTGGTGAGCTCTGCGCCAGAAGGACCATGCGATGATGTGTGCGGGTTGAATCCGCTTCCGCGCAAGTCTGATAGCAATGCGGCGGATTTCCTGGATTGACCAACGGATCAGTGGTGGGGTGGTTATGTTTTGGCTTTTGCCGGGGGGCGCCGTTTCGTTTTTTTGGGCGGTGGCGGATTAGCGCGATGTCGGATCGCGGCCATCATGGCGAAGGCGAGCATCACCAAGGACACATGACGGTGCCAGCCATGCCAGGATCTGCTCTCGTTGTGATCGAGCCCGAACTCGTTTTTCGCCGTTTCAAAGCTGTCCTCGATCGCCCATCGATGGCCTTCGACCGCGACCAGCGTTTCAATGGCTGTTCCCGCTGGGCACCAGGTGGTGAAGAAGGCGAGGTCATCATCGGCAATGCGACGACGGATCAGTAGACCGCGTGTCCACAAACCGTCATTTGCACTGTTGGACTGCTCGGCCTCGAGATCCGCCAATTCGAGATAACACCAATCGTGCAGCCGCGGTCCTTTGGTTCCGGCTCCCGCCGACAGGCGCTTCCAGTCGGATGAGCGCCGCGTCCGGGCGAGGTCTGCAGCCGTACCGGCGACCGGCGGTCGCTTGCCCCAGGATCGAAACACATGAGCGCTGCTGACCCCAAGCACGTAGCCTTTGCCTGCCCGACGTAGTTGCTGTTCGATGTTGCCAACACCGTAGACGGTATCACCGGCAACCCACTTGAATGGTACAGACCCGGCTATCGCGCGTGCGATCATTCTCGTCGCAAGCTTTGGTTTGGTCGCAAAGCCGACATCGGCAGGCACATATGTGGCTTCCAGACGATCTGGATCGTCGGTCCATTCCTTCGGAAGATACAACGCGCGATCGATGAACGCATGGCCATGACGCGAAACGTAGGCAGCGAAGACGCCGATCTGGCAGTTCGTGATCTTTCCTGCCGAACCAGTGTATTGCCGCGCCACTCCGCATGACGCTTTGCCCTGTTTGAGAAAACCGGTCTCGTCGATCACGAGCACCGCATCGTCATCCGCCAAATGCTCGATGACATAGTCGTGCACGATATCGCGCAGGGCATCAGCGTCCCAGTCTCCACGACCCAGAATCGCCTGCTGCCGCCATGGGCCGGGATCGCCAGCCGCCTCCGCGCGCATCCAACCGGTCTTGCGCTGCTCATCTCCGAGCAGACCTTCCAGGAACAGACCTGCATTCGTCGCAACACGCTCTTGCGTGAACAACGGACGTATCCGTTGCTTGATCTCTCGAAGCGACGCCGCCCACAACGCAAGCGTCGCCTCAACCGACGCGGCCCGCGCCCACGACATTCGAATCATGGTTGCCCATGGATTCAGAAGCCCGCAACAAAAGCAACTGTAATGCTAAGGTGGCCCGCCTTCTTTACAAATTGGAAATCATCGTAAATCAAAATTTTAGCGAAACGAACTGCCTTGCTCGACACAGTATCCGCGAGCTCAGAGACCGGCAAGTTCGGATCGCGCGCTATCGAGGAACTTGAATCCGATCTGCAGGGTGACGAGGGCACCGACGGCCGGCGAAAGCGCGGTCAGAACGGCTGAGGATGGCGCCGCACGCCGCCCCGCGCCGCCTTTTCCCTCACACGGCCGCGCGCGTATTGAGGAAGATCGAATACAGCGATGTCTGTCCGCAAATGTAGAGACGGTTGCGCTGCGGACCGCCGAAACAGACATTCGCCACGATCTCGCCGATGGGAATGGTGCCGATATGTGTCCCGTCGGCTGCGTAGCAGAACACGCTCCGTCCCGCCGACGTCCAAACGTTGCCATGGATGTCGCAGCGAAATCCGTCGTAGAGGCCGTCGGGGCAGGTGGAAAACAGCGAGGGCTCAGCGACCTTGTTTCCCTGGACCTTGTAGGACCAGATCGTCGCGGGCAGCCCGTCGACGTGGGTCGCGCCGGTATCGGCGACATAAAGCAGCTTCTCGTCTGGCGAGAACGCCAGCCCGTTCGGCTGCACGCGGTCAGAGACGACGAGGCTGATCTCGACGCCCGCTGGATCGATCCGATACACGTGGGAGGCGCCAATCTCGGATTTGGTCTGCTGGCCCTCGTAATCGCTGTCGATGCCGTATGTCGGATCCGAAAACCAGATCGAGCCGTCCGATTTCACCACGACATCGTTGGGCGAGTTCAGCCGACGCCCTTCGAACTGCTCGGCAAGCACCGTGATGGAGCCGTCATGCTCGGTCCGGGTGACGCGGCGCATGAAGTGCTCGCAAGTGACGAGCCGCCCCTCGCGATCGGTCGTGTTGCCGTTCGAGTTGAAGCTCGGCGAGCGGAACACCGACACCGATGAATCCGTCTCGTCGAAGCGCATCATCCGGTTGTTCGGAATGTCGGACCAGATCAAATAGCGGCCGGCCGGAAAGTAAGCGGGTCCTTCGGCCCAGCGGCAGCCGCTGGTGAGTTTTTCGAGATTGGCGTGACCAAAGACCAGGCGAGCAAAGCGTGCATCGTGCGTAACATAGGGGAGCATCGTTCCTCCTCGTTGCCGCGGGCCGTGAAGTGCCCGCGTGCCGGTTCCGCTTTTCTTAGCAACCCGAATGTATGAGCGGAATAGTCTTGTACGAGACCCGTAATCCTCGCGTTGACACCTGACGGCAAATACATACGCTGCGCGTCGCTGCAATGAGACTAGCGCGGATCGAGGCGCGGAGAAGGAAGAGCAATCCACCATGGTTTCGCAATCGGCTTTGCCGCGCCGCACACTTGGCCGGACCGGTCTCGAAGTTTCCATCCTCGGGTTCGGAACCGCACCGCTCGGCGATCTCTTTCTCGAGCTCGACGACCACACTGCAATTGCCGCAGCGAGCCGTGCCTTCGAGCTCGGCATCAATCTGCTCGATACATCGCCGCACTATGGCAACGGCCTGTCGGAGCATCGCTGCGGAACGGCGCTCCGGCGCGTGCCGCGCAAGGATGTGGTGCTTTGCACAAAAACTGGTCGCTGGATGGATCCGTTTCACCAGCCGGAGACTCGGTCCGGATTTATTGGTGGACAGCCGCACCGAGCCGTCGTCGACTATTCCTATGATGGCACCATGCGCTCGGTCGAGCAGTCGCTGTTGCGGCTTGGCACCGACCGGATCGACCTGTTGCTGATCCATGATGTCGATGTGTGGACCCACGGTAAGGACGCGATCGAGGATCGGTTTCGCGAAGCGATGTCCGGGGCCTATGTAGCGCTGGACAAACTTCGTTCCGAAGGTGTGGTCGCGGGCATCGGGATCGGCGTCAACGAGGCGGAGATGTGCGTGCGCTTTGCGCAGGCCGGGTCCTTCGAGGTGATGCTGCTCGCCGGGCGTTATTCGCTGCTGGAGCAGCCAGCACTCGAGGAGTTCATGCCGCTGGCGCTGAAGCAGGGCATCGCGGTGCTGCTTGGCGGCGTGTTCAATTCGGGGATTCTGGCGACGGGCGCCATCAAGGGCGCCAAGTACAATTATCAAGACGCACCGCCGCAGATCCTTTCGAAGGTTGCTGAGATCCAGCGTATCTGCGCAGCTCATGACGTAGCGCTGCCGACGGCCGCTCTACATTTTGCGCTGGGTCATCCCGCGGTCGCGAGCGTGGTTCTCGGGGCGCATAATGCGCAGGAGGTCGAGCGCAATGTGGCAGCGCTGACCACCACAGTGCCGGGCGCGCTCTGGAGCGATCTCAAGGCCGCGTCCCTGCTGGAATCGGAAGCGCCTGTTCCGAGGTAGACCGGATGAACACGCTTGAATTGGTTCAAGCCGAGGGCTCGGATCACCGGGAAAACAGCTCCCCACCGCTCGAGCTCGCCCCCGTAGGTGCGCGGCACGTGGGACTGGCTCAGTGCCGATTGCGGCGCGGATTGTCGGCGTGCGTTGAAGTCCGCGATCGATCTGAGCAAGGGACTCTATGTTGTCCGCTAGGTATGGCCAAGGCGTTCGAAATCTGCGCGGGCGTCGCGGGCCGTGTGGATCAGACCGCCATACCTGTCCGCGATTGGCTTAAACGATCCAGGCAATCGATCATCGATGACGAGATGGTGGCAGTCGTCGAGATGGCCGCCCCGGACCGTCGCATTGCGACCGAACTTGGTGATGTCGGCCACTAGCACGGACGTTCGCGAATTGGCCACAATGGATTGACGCGCCTTGACTTCATCGGCATGGAAATCGAGCAGCGTGCCGTCCTCATCAATCCCCCCGACACCGAATATACCAAAGTCGGCGCGGAAACCCGCGAAGAAGCGCGCAGCCGACTCGCCAATGATATCGCGATCGAGTTGCCGCAGCGTGCCGCCCGCGATGCTGATCTCCACGTCCGGATTGTGCGCGAATGCTGCGGCCACGTTCAGGCTGTTGGTGATCACCCGCAGATCCCGACGGCGGGAGAGCGCCTGCGCGACGTATTCGGGCGTCGTGCCAAGTCCGATCATCAGTGACGTCCCGTCAGGGATGAGGTTGGCGGTTGCGTGCGCGATCCGCCGTTTCGCGCTGGCGTTCAACCTGTGCCTGCTGCCATAGGCGAGGTTCTGGTTCTGGACCGGGAGGCCGACCCCGCCATGCACCCGCCGGAGCAGGCCCTGGTCGCAGAGTGCATTCACGAGGCGGCGAATGGTCTGCTGAGTGACGTCGAAACGCACCGCGAGCTGCTCGATGGAGGCGAAGCCTTGCTCGCGCACGATCTCTAGTATGTAGGTCTGACGGGTCGTGGCGGTCCTGAGCATAGGCCCTCCGTTCTCAACGAAAGTATCATTTGAACTCCAAGGACGCAATTTTCTGTTTCATATGGTGTTACGCTATGTTCAAATGAACATCGTAGTGGCTACGCCGACGAATGCGCGTGGCACGAGGGAGGGCGCATGGACCGGTCTGTCTGCGGTGAGCGGCGTTGCATTGGTCCGTTGCAGCGAGCCGTCGCCAGCGGCGTAGCTGCATCACGGTGAGAGCGAACAGGCCATGTCAGCGATCACGCTGAGTCATGTCTCCAAGTTCTGGGGCGCGATGCGCGCCGTCGATGACGTCAGTCTGACGGCGAACGAGGGCTCGCTGCTTGTGCTGCTGGGACCGTCCGGCTGCGGTAAGTCGACCACGCTGCGGCTGATCGCCGGCCTTGAGGATGCTGATGCCGGTACGATCGCCATCGGCGGCGTCGACGTGACCCATCTGACCCCGGCGCAGCGGAATATCTCCATGGTCTTCCAGTCCTATGCGCTGTTTCCGCATTTGAGCGTAGCCGAGAACATCGTCTTCGGACTGCGTGTGCGTCGCGTGTCGCGCGCGGAACGAGACGAGCGGCTCCGGCGTGTGGCCGAGATTGTTGGCCTTGCGCATCTGCTTGAACGCAAGCCGTCGCAGCTATCTGGCGGCCAGCGCCAGCGGGTTGCACTGGGACGAGCCATCATTGCGGAAGCGCGGGTCTGCCTCATGGACGAGCCGCTTTCAAATCTGGACGCCAAGCTGCGGCATGAGATGCGGACGGAGATCCGCGCCCTGCAACAGCGGCTCGGAATGACGATGGTCTACGTGACCCACGATCAGACCGAAGCCATGACGATGGCGGATCGCGTCGTGCTGATGCGCGATGGTCGTATCGAGCAGAATGGCACACCAGAGGAGCTATATAACCGGCCGGCGACGGCATTCACGGCGCGGTTCATCGGCACGCCGCCGATGAACCTGTTGCGCCAGGGTGATCATCTCATCGGCATCCGGCCGGAGCATATCCGCATCGTGTCGGGCGGGGACCGTTTTGCGCGCGTCAGGGCGATCGAGCATCTTGGGGCCGACAGCATCGTTCTGTGCGAGGTCGATGGTCAGCCCATCTCGGTGCGGCTCGAAGGTTTCAGCAAGGTTCGGCCAGGCGAGGATGTCCGGATCGCGTGGGAACCCGGGCTCGAGCATCGGTTCGATTCAAGTTTGGAAACTCGCTTGGAGACCATCGTCACAGAGGGCCAGCGGGCGATATCCGGTCGATAGCAGCGGCTGTTTCAAACGCAGTAACGAAGGAGATTGTCCCATGTTTGCGCGACGAACGATGTTGATGGCAGCGGCGTTTGCCGTACTCTCGATGGCTGCACGCCCGGCCGCCGCGGTGGATCTGACCATGTACTATCCGGTCGCGGTCGGCGGTCCCGTCACCAAGATCATCGACGACATGGTCTCGCGCTTCGAGAAGGACAATCCCGACATCAAGATGACGGCGGTCTATGCCGGCAACTACACGGATACGATGACCAAGGCGATGACCGCCATGAAGGGCGGGCAGCCGCCGCAACTGTCGGTGTTGCTGTCGACCGACGTGTTCACGCTGATGGACGAGAACGCGATCGTGCCGTTTGACGATCTCGTCGGCGACAAGGCCTGGTTCAAGGAGTTCTATCCGGCGTTCATGGCGAACGGGCAGATCGACGGCAAGACCTGGAGCGAGCCGTTCCAGCGTTCGACCATCGTGCTGTACTGGAACAAGGACGCCTTCAAGGAGGCGGGCCTTGATCCCGAGAAGGCGCCGGCGTCCTGGGACGAAATGGTCGAGATGTCGAAGAAGCTGGTCAAGAAGGATGGCGGCAACACGACGCGCTGGGGCATCGAAATTCCCTCGACCGGATATGCCTACTGGATGCTGCAGGCGCTGGCGATCGAGAACGGGCAGAAGATGATGAACGAACCCGGCAACGAGGTCTATCTGACCGCTCCGAAGACGGTCGCTGCCCTCGAGTACTGGGTCGACCTGTCGCGCAAGCACAACGTCGCCCCGGCCGGCAGCATCGATTGGGCGACGCTGCGCAACGATTTCCTCGAAGGCAAGACGGCGATGATGTGGCACACCACCGGCAATCTGACGGCGGTCAAGGACGCCGCGAAATTCCAGTTCGGTGTGGCCATGCTGCCGGCCAGAGAGCGGCGCGGATCACCGACCGGCGGCGGCAATTTCTACATCTTCAAGAGTGCGTCTCCCGAACAGCAGAAGGCGGCCGTCAAGTTCATTCAATGGATGACGGCTCCGGATCGCGCGGCCGAATGGAGCATGAAGACCGGCTACGTGGCAGTGTCGCCGGCCGCCTACAAGACGCCGACGATGGAGGCCTACGCAAAGGCGTTCCCGCAGGCCACAGTTGCGCGCGATCAGCTGGAGCACGCGGTGCCGGAGCTCTCCGTTCATGAGAACGGCCGCATCTACAAGTTCATCGGGGATGCCGTGCAGGCCGCGATCACGGGCGCGCAGAAGCCGCAGGAGGCGCTGGCCTCCGCGCAACAGCAGTCCGACCGCGTCTTGCGCGCCTACAAATAGGGACGTGGCGGGATGGCGCGCCACCGCCATCCCGCCGGCTCACAGATGTCCGACTCCATCGCCTCATCGCCGATTGCCCCGCGCCGCGTCCGATCGCAGGCGTGGTGGAACGCCGTGAATGCCTGGCTGCTGCTGTTGCCGGCGGCCGTCCTGCTGATCGCATTCACGCACTTTCCGATTCTGGCGACGATCCGGCATTCGCTATTCGTCACACGGCGGAACGGCACGGACGCCTTCGTCGGGCTTGACAGCTATCGGTCCATGGCGGCCGATCCGATCTTCTGGAAGGCGCTGGTCAATAATTTCTGGTTCGCGCTCGGCACGATCCCGACCTCGATTGCCCTGGCCCTGGTGATGGCGATCTGGGTCAATCGCAACATACGCGGCCGCGGCTTTCTGCGACTGGCCTATTTCACGCCGACCGTGCTGCCGATGATCGCCGTCGCCAATATCTGGCTGTTCTTCTACACGCCGGATTACGGGTTGGTGGATCAATTGCGCGGCCTTTTCGGTTTCGGCGGCTGGAATTGGCTGGGCGATCCCTCGACGGTGATGGGCTGTCTGGTCGTGATGGTGATCTGGAAGGAGGCCGGCTTCTTCATGATTTTCTACCTGGCGGCGCTGCAGCAGCTCTCGCCGGACCTCGAAGAGGCCGCGTCCATCGAAGGCGCGAGCCGGTGGTATACGTTCCGCCGGATCACGTTCCCATTGCTGATGCCGACCACGTTGTTCGTGACGATCAACGCAGTCATCAACTCCTTCAAGTTGGTGGACCATCTGGTCATCATGACCAAGGGCGGTCCGAACAACGCCAGCACGCTGCTGCTCTACTACATTTATGAAGTTGCCTTCACCTTCCAAGATTCCTCTTACGCGGCAACGCTGACGGTTGTGCTTCTGATGCTGCTGAGCTCGGTTGCGCTGATCAAGTTCGGTTACCTCGATCGCAGGATCCACTATCAATGAGAGGCCGGACACGCCCCATTGAGGCCGTCGCAGCATGGCTCCTGGCTTTGATCTGGCTTGCCCCATTGGCCTATGCCTTTTGGAGCGCGCTGCATCCGGCCGCTTACGCCACGTCGTTCAGCCTGTCCGCGCCCTGGACGCTGGAGAATTTTGCCCGGGCCTGGAACCAGGCGCCGTTCGCTCGGTACTATCTCAACACGGTGGTGCTGGTGACGCTGATCCTGGTTGGTCAGCTCATCCTGTCGACGCTGGCCGCCTATGCCTTTGCGCGCTTCAGGTTCCGGGGCAGCGGCATCGCTTTCGCCCTCGTTCTGCTCCAGCTGATGATCATGCCCGACGTCCTGATCGTCGAGAACTACCGCGCGATCGCAAGGTTGGGATTGCTCGATACGATCCCTGCGATCGCGCTGCCCTATCTCGCGAGCGCCTTCGGCATCTTCCTGCTGCGGCAGACCTTCAAGGGTGTGCCCCAGGAGTTGGTCGAAGCCGCGCGGGTCGAGGGAGCGGGTCCGCTCGGAATCCTGTGGCGGGTCTATGTCCCGCTGGCTCGCCCGACCTATGTCGCCTTTGGCCTCGTCTCCGTCAGCTATCACTGGAACAATTTCCTGTGGCCGTTGATCGTCACGAATTCGGTGGAAGCGCGGCCGCTCACCGTGGGGCTTGCCGTGTTCGGCGCGCCTGAGACCGGCGTGGATTGGTCAGTGATCACGGCGGCAACCGTGATGACGATGGCGCCGCTGCTGATCGCGTTTCTGCTGTTCCAGCGTCAGTTCGTCCAGTCATTCATGCGTGCAGGCATCCGTTAATGAGACTTCTCACCTGGAACATACAGTGCGGAAAGGGCTGCGACGGCGTGACCGATCTGGCAAGGATCGTTGCCGTCGCCCGACAGACGCTCGATGCGGACGTGTTCTGCTTCCAGGAGGTGAGCGCGAACTTCTCGAGATTTGGTGATGGAGCGGATCAGAGCGAACAGCTGGCAGCCCTTTTGCCCGGCTACTCCGCAATATTCCGGCCCGCGATCGAAACTGTCGATCCTGATGGCAACCTCCATCGCTTCGGTAACATGACGCTGTCGAGGTTGCCGGTGCTGCAGATTGCAAACCATCTGCTGCCATGGCCCGCCGCAGCCGCGGTGCGGAGCATGCGCCGTCACGCCCTGGAGGTGACGGTTCAGGCCTCGTTTGGCGTGGTCCGCGTCGTCAACACGCATCTCGAGTTCCATTCGGCCGGCCAGCGCGAGGCACAGATCGCTCGCCTGCTGGATTTGCAGGAGGACGCGTCAATGAGTCCGAAGCAGGCCGGCTCCCGGCACGATGAGCCGTATGAAAGTCAGACCGTCGCGGCGTCGAGCCTGCTGTGTGGTGATTTCAATTTTGACGTTGCCGACCCTCAGCACGCATTGATTGCCCGATCTGGCCGGCCTGGTCTGGCGTATCGGGATGCATGGACCGCCGATCGTCCCGGCCGCGCGCGTGCGCCGACTTGCGGAATCTACGACCGCGCGCAGTGGGCCGAGGGGCCCGACTGCCGCGACTTCATTTTCGTGACGGAAGATTTGACCGGCTACGTTCGCAGCATCGAGGTCAACGAAGCGACGGATGCATCCGATCACCAACCCATTGCAATCGAAGTTTCGGAATAGAGGAATAGAGGAGCTACTAAAAAGTTGTCGTTGCAAGGGGGGCTTCCTCGGTCTACATCGCGATACGTCTGAACTCGGTCAAACACGCCACGATGAACGCGACGGCGGCTGACCCCAAAGCCCCGCCTGAATTTATGCACTCTGGCAGGTGGGCCAACACGTGATTGATTCAGAAGGCGTCCAATGCCCTTTTACGTTTGGCCGAAAGCGCGAAGGCGGCAAGCAAGCCGACAATAACAAGCACGCCGGCCAGCTTCTGTTCGCCTTCGACAGCTTCCGGCACCTGCCGAGGCGTGCGCGCAAGCATCGAGGAGGACGCGGGCGTCCGGAGACTGGTACGCGAGGCTAGGCGGGCGCCTTCAGAGAATTGAGACGCTTGCGGAGAAATGCCAGCACCACGATCTCGTCGGGAGTGAGCTTGGCGTACTGGCGCTTGAACTTCTGCGCGATCTTGGCATCAATCATCTTCACGAGGTCACCAGACATGTAGGCGTTCAGGACTTCCGGGTGCACGTAGCACTTGCGGCAGATCGCCGGTGTGTTGCCGAGCTGCTTCGAGACGCTTTCGATGGCGGCGACGACGTTGCGCTTCGCCTCGGCCTGGCTATCGTACTTCTTGAATTCGGTCAGGGCCAACGCTGCCAGAACCGTTCCCGCCCAAGTCCGAAAATCCTTGGCACTGAAGTCCTCGCCCGTGATATCCTTGATGTAGGCGTTGACGTCGCCGGAATCGACGGTGCGGGGCTGTCCGTCGTCGTCCAGGTACTTGAAGAGCTCGTGTCCGGGGATCTCCGCGCAGCGCTTCACGATCGCGGCTATCCGCTTGTCCTCGATGCGAAGCTTCCACTGTTTGCCCGACTTGCCCGTAAAGTCGAACCGAAGGACGCCGCGCCCGACCGCGACGTGCTTGCGGCGCATAGTGGTGAGCCCGTAGGACTTGTTTTTCTCGGCATACTCGGCGTTGCCGACCCGGATCAACGTCTTCTCCAGAAGACTGGCGATCGTGGCCAGCACCTTCTCGCGGGGCAGTCCGTCCCGCTTCATGTCGGCGGCGACCCGCTCCCGCAGCGCTGGCAGCGCGGCCGCGAACTGGATGATGTGCTCGTACTTGTTCTGGTCGCGCAACTCGCGCCATTTTGCGTGGTAGCGGTACTGCTTGCGGCCACGCGCATCGAGCCCGGTTGCCTGGATGTGGCCGTTCGAAGACGGGCAGATCCACACGGATTCGTAGGCCGGCGGGATGCCGATTGATTTGATGCGTCGGATGACGGCGGCATCGGTGATGCGCTTGCCGTCCTTGTCGTAGTAGCTGAAAGTGGTTCCAGTCCGCTTGCGCGTGTACCCCGGCGCGGAGTCGCTGACATACCGGAGGCCTTCTTCCGCGATGGTGGCCGCGACCCCCGCGGTGCGGTCCAGAACCTCTTCTTCGTTGCTGGTTTGTCGGAGCATGGGCCGGTCCCCTCGGAAGCACCCTGGGATCGAGGCTCCACTCATTCTAAAGGGATGAAGACACCGGTTGGTTCCGCTCGGAGGTCGGTGGACGCGAGGTGTGGATCAGTGGCCTCCAGAACAGCGGGACCTCAGATGGAGAGCCGGTCCGGTTCTTTCGACAAGGCGCTGCGCAGTCGATGACGGCATGGTCTAGCTTCAGACAATCGCCACAAATTTCACCGACACGCTTCCCGCAGTCAATCTTCAGGAAGGCCGCCATGTCCCAGTATTCACTCGATGAATTGCGGCGGCGCTATGTCGTCGAGAAAAGACCCCTCGAGGCCAGCGTCGAGCAGGTCTTACGGGCCGACGCCCGCGCGGGAGCCCGTGCCATCCTGGCTTCCATCGATAAACGGCGCTCCGAAAACAGGTCCGAAGGGCAGCGCCTGCGAAAGATGCTCCGCTTCGAGACCTCTCTCTGGGCAAGCGGCCATCATATTGTGGCAGGCGTGGACGAGGCGGGAATGAGCCCTCTCGCCGGGCCAGTCTCCGCCGGCGCCGTGATCCTGAAACCCGGCACGCGGATAATCGGAATTGACGACTCGAAAAAACTCGATGCCGCCGCTCGCGAAGAACTCGCGAAGGAGATCAAGGAAAAGGCAGAGAGTTGGTGTGTGGCATTCGTCGAGGTCGAGGAGATCGACGCGATCAACATCTATTGGGCAGGCATCCAGGCGATGCAGCGTGCGGTCCGGGGGCTAGGGTTGGCGCCGCAGCACTTGCTGATTGACGCGAAGCGGTTGAAGGAAATCGAGATCCCTCAGCAGTCCATCATTAAAGGCGACGCCAAGTCCGCCAGCATCGCCGCCGCCTCCATCCTCGCGAAAGTCGAGCGCGACCGCATAATGCGGACGCTCGATGTGCGTCACCCCGGCTACGGATTCGCGGATCACAAGGGCTACCCGGTGCCGGCTCATTATCAGGCGCTCGCCAGGCTTGGTGCATGCGCAGCTCACCGGAGGTCGTTCGGACCAGTACGCAAGGCCCTCGGACTGCCGCCCCTGCCGCCGTGGCCTTCGGCATCCGAGCGCACCGCTGGTTGAACTCCTGGGGTCCACGTTTCGTCTCGGCGTACTATTTTCGCGGCCATTTCTTTTCGCGAACGACGTCCTTGGCCAATTTGTCCGACCTCAGGCCGAGATAGACCGGCTGGCGCAGCTCGCCCTTGCTGGTCCACTCCGCTAATTTCACTTCCACGACCAACGAAGGATGCACCCAGGTCGTGACCCGCTCATCCTTTACTTTGGCTGCGGTGCTTGCTGAACGCGATCAGCTTGTGGCGCGGCAGGAGGGCCTTGAGCCGGTGCTTGCGCTATAGTTCGGCCGACATCGTCAGCCCGCAGGTCCGTCAGGGCGACATTTAGGCGTTCACCTATAATCGTCAGCAGGCCAAAGGTCAGCGCGGGCGAGAACAATGAAGGCAGGGGCGATGAATGCGCAGCTGCAACATTCGTTTGCGGCTGCGCCTGTTCGAAACGTTCAGACATCACGTTTTCGGACTTGGCTGAAGCATAGGTGCGGCTTGAGGAGTTTGGGGAGGTGTCGGATTGCTCTGCTGCTGAAGCGCCGCGGGGTCGCCGCCCGCATGAGGAACGCACGTACCGATGTTGCTGAGCAGGCGTTTGGCCTGGAGGTCGCGCACCTTCGTGTATTCGCGTCTTCGCTCGATATTCGCGGCGGCCCATCGGTCCCAGACTTCGAAGGCGTCGGTATAATGTTTCCGCATCTGCTCCTCGGCGGCAAGGCAATCGGCGAACTTGTCGAACACCAGGTCGGTGTTGACCGGGGTCATGCCTCCTACCAGGACAACGAGCATCCATTTCATCTTGCCGATCGCCTTTCACACCGGGCGAATTCTCCGCTGACGCGCAGAATTCCGTGCACTGTGGTTAGATGGCCCGACGGCTGCGACCGGCTACAAAACCGTAGACGAAAAGCACGATGATGGCGCCTACCACTGCCCCCACTAGTCCTGCGCCTTCTCCTGGCCGGTACCAGCCGAGAGATTGGCCAAGATAGGTCGCAACGAACGCGCCCACTATTCCCAGGATGGTGGTCAGGATGAAACCCGAGGGCTCGTTGTCGCCGGGCATGATGAACTTCGCGATGACGCCTGCGATGAAACCGATGATGATCGTCCAGATGATGCTCATGTCTCTCCCTCGATCGCTGTGGTGTTATCCCGCCGATGAAGCCGGAAGACGTCCATCAGGCGTGTATTTGTCCACGGCAGTCGGAAGCTCTCGGGACAAACGGTCGAGAATCTCCTGCTGCGACAAGCCGGTCTGCTGCTCCAGTTTTTGAAGGACGTCCGGACCGATAGCCTGCTGGAGTTCGGGCGGGGTGACTTCGCGGTTCGGCCCCTGATTGATCCAGGATTGAGCCACATCGCCTTGCCCGTTCTGCCTGAAGTGCTCGAGCAATTCGCCGATCCCGCCGTTCAGCAGCGAACCCACGCCTCCGGTGCCCGCTAGGCCGCCAAGGCTGCCGAGCATGCCGCTCAGGGAATCCTTGGCACCCGCCGGCTGGCCGGAGGTCGCATTGCGAAACATGTCCGCCAGCTTGTCCCGATTTTGATACCCCGCGATTGCGAGCATACCCAAGAGGGCGGTCATCGATGGCATTCCGCGGCTCATTTTCGGCTCCTGAGTTCAACGATCGGCAACCAACCTACGCTGGGCTGAGAAGTTCCAAGTTTTCCCGAGCCGTGGGTTTTAGGAGGATCTAGAGAAGCATCTGCAAGAAAACGGGAGCGGGCTCCGGGCGAAAGTCCGGAGCAAACCAGCTCGCGCGACGTGCGCCAAATGGCCGCTTTGCTCATGCGGCGCGACGAAGCCTTCGTGCAGGCGGTCGAGGAACTGAAAATGGAAAAGCCCACCAAGTTGGAGCCGCGATGCTGCGTCGCTCGCGTTCGTTCGGCCTCGCGCTCGCAACAGCTTCTTTGAAGGAACTCGCGATTCCTTGAAGCGTCGCACCGCGATGAGTTTCGCGGACGGAGGAGCAGATGGCAGCGAAGAAGGAGACCGCACGGGGACGCAAACAAGATCGCGCCCGCGTGGCTAACGGCCAGGACTACGAAGTGCGATACGATTCCTCCTGACTTGAACGCGCCAGCTGCCCGACTTGAGCTTCTTAAAGGTCGGCACCGCGTGTGCGCTCCACCCGGATTTCATGTGCGCTAGTGTGCACCGGGAGATCAAACGCGGTACAAACGTGTGCAATTTTGGCTAGTTTGGAGTGCACACGTGTGCACTTGTTCCTGCTCTAGTCCATTGTAAGGATAGGATAACTACTTGGAATATCAAGAATATCGCTTTTCCGTGGCGCCCATGATGGATTGGACCGACCGGCATTGCCGGGTGTTCCACCGTCACCTGACGAGGCGGGCGCTGCTCTATACGGAGATGCTGACCACTGGCGCCATCATTCATGGTGACCGGAAGCGGCTGCTTGGGTTCGACCTAGTCGAGCACCCGGTCGCGCTTCAACTCGGCGGGTCGGACCCACGCGAGCTGGCGCTGGCGGCGCGGATCGGCGAGGAGTTCGGTTATGACGAAATCAACCTCAACGTCGGCTGCCCCTCCGACCGCGTGAAGGACGGCCGTTTCGGCGCTTGCCTGATGGCAGAGCCTGATCTCGTGGCGAGGTGCGTCGAGGCGATGAAGGGTGAGGTGGCCGTGCCCGTGACCGTGAAGTGCCGCATCGGGATCGACGACCAGGATCCCGAAGTCGCGCTCGACAACCTTGCGCACGCAGTCGTTGACTCCGGCTGCGATGCGCTGATCGTACATGCCCGGAAAGCATGGCTCAGCGGTTTGTCACCAAAGGAGAATCGCGACATCCCGCCGCTCGACTATGATCGCGTCTATCGCCTCAAGCGCGCGATGCCGGATGTGCCTGTCATCATCAACGGCGGCATCCCCGGTGTCGACGAGGCAAGGGCACATCTCGATCACGTTGACGGCGCGATGCTTGGACGAGCCGCCTATCAGGAGCCGTGGCGGCTGCTCTCGGTCGATACCGACATTTTCCGCGAGGCGGCGCCGCATGCCTCGATGCAGGATGCGCTCGAAGGGATGGTGCCCTACATCGAACAGCAGCTCGCGCGCGGCACGAGGCTGCACTCTATGGCGAGGCATTTCGTCGGCGCATTCCACGCCGTCCCCGGCGCGCGCGCCTTCCGCCGGCATCTTGCCGAGCAGGGGGTGAAGCCGGGCGCTGGCCTCGAGGTGCTACGCGAAGCGATTGCGCGTGTCGGTGCGCGCGCACCGGCGGAGGCGGCGGCCTAGCCGTAATCGCATGACGAGCCGGATTGCAAGAGTCTAGTCGACTGCCAGGCGCGAGCGGCGGCGACTGGTCTGGAGCTCCGGATAACCCGTGAGCATCAGCCTGTCGGCGCGCACGCCCCAGCTCTCCAGGCGATCGAGGAAGCTCATCCCGAGCAGGTTGGTCTTCATCTGCCCGCGCTGTACGACGAGGGCTGGCACCGATTTCTCGACGAGGTGACCGACGGAGAGGCGGTCGATCGTGAGGCGGGCCGCCTTGGTATGACCGCCCGCGGTTTCGAGATCGACGTCGTATTCGAGCATCTCGAGCGGCAGCCCGATCGCCTTCGCGGTTTCCCAGGTCAGCACCACCGAGGTCGCGCCGGTGTCAATGACCATCGGTGCGGCCACGCCGTTGATCTTCGCGCGCAGCGCGAATTCGCCGCCCTGGCCGCGCGGAATCTGCACGGCGGGCGCGGGCGCTGCGGTCTGCGTGCGAAAGATATGCGAGACCTTGCTGCTTGCGCGCGCGATCTGGTCGGAATCGCCATAGGCGACGACGGCACCGGCCGTGCAGGCGAGCATGATGAAGACGAGCAGAAAGCGGATCATTGCGCATTTCCAGATGCGCGCCGACCGGTCAGGTGTGTTTCGGCGATCCCGCGATGGGCGGAAGTCCAGCCTGATTCATGCGCGCCGGCAACAGCGCCATGAGGGCGAGCCGCTCCGCGCTCTCCATGGCGTGCCAGCGCGCGATCTCCGGCAATGTGCGTCCGCAGCCGAAGCACAGCCTGGTCTTGGGGTCGATCATGCAGACCGCCACGCACGGCGTTTCTTTGCTCATTGGGGCATAGTGGCGGATGGTCGGGCATGTCTGCAAGCATCTCGTTACGAGCCCGTACCCGCGCTCATGATCGGCTTGCGGCGGGGCCGGCGCTTCTCGTCCGCCACCGCGGAACTCTCGGGTTGGAGCGGCGGAGAATCATCCGACATCGGCGCCAGCGCGCTCATCACGCGCTCGGGCGGGAAGGTGACGATCACTTCGGTGCCGATGCGCAGCTTCGATTTCAGCGTGAATGTACCGCCATGCAGGTCGACCAGATTCTTGGCGATCGGCAGGCCGAGACCGGCGCCCTGTTCGGCCGACTTGATCGAATTGGAACCTTGGCCGAACGATGCGAGCACGACCGGGATCTCGTCCTCGGGAATCCCGGAGCCGGTGTCCTTCACCGAGAGATATTGTCCGCCTGAGGCCGTCCAGCCGGCCTTGAGCCAGATCTCGCCGCCCTGCGGAGTGAACTTGATCGAGTTGGAGAGCAGATTGAGCACGACCTGGCGGATCGCGCGCTCGTCGGCCCACAGCCGCGGCATCGCCTGCTCGAACACCTCGTGGATGGTGATGCCACGGCTCGAGGCGCGCAGCTTCATCAAATGATGGCAGTCGGCGACGATGCCGACCAGCGAGACCGCTTCCTCGTTGAGCTCGTAGCGGCCAGCCTCGATCCGCGACAGATCGAGGATCTCGTTGATGAGGTTGAGCAGGTGGACGCCGGAATTGTGGATGTCGGCCGAGTACTCCTTGTAGACCGGCACGGCATGCGCGCCGAAAATCTCGCTCTTCATCACTTCCGAGAAGCCGAGGATTGCATTGAGCGGCGTCCGCAGTTCGTGGCTCATCTGCGCCAGAAAGCGCGACTTGGCCACATTGGCGGATTCGGCGCGGTGGCGCGCTTCGTCCGAGATCGCCTTGGCTTGTTCGAGCTCGCCGATCAGCGCGTCCTTCTCGGCCCGCGCCTCGAGCGTGGCGAAGGTCGAAGAGTGCAGGCGGTGAGCCAGCAACACGAAATAGCCTTCGGCGGCGACGGCGAGCGCGGCCAGGATGTAATTATCCAGCGAGCCAGTCATCACGAAGCTCAGCGCCATCGCGACCGCGACCGGTGCGGTGGCGGCGAGGGCGGCGATCGGCAGATTGGCGGCCAGCATGCTTGATACTGCGATCACCAGCAGCATCAGGAACATCATCAGCGTTTCCGTGATCATGTCGAGCACGGGATGGATCAGGATCGCCATCCAGCAAAGGCCATAGAGCAGGTCGAGCACGACGAAACGCGTCTGCCATGCGCGCGTTGCCGCGGGCGAGGCGGGCTCGGCCAGGAAGCGGTGGCAGCTGCGGATCATTGCGGCATGAATGCAAAGCATGCCGGCGGTCCAGGCCGCGGCCGGGATCGGCTGCATCCACAGCCCAAACAGCACGCCTGTCGCGACCACAAGCAGCATCACGACATAGGAGGCCGACAGCCGCGTCTGGGCGTACTGGCGCAGCATTTCGGCATCGAAAGCCGGCCGGGTTCCACTGGTCGACGTTAACTTATCGCGCGCCTCGCGCACCCGCTGTGCCGCAGCCCGGCGATGGCTCGCCGACGGCACGCTCACCGGCTCGGCCGGAAGCTGCACAACCTCGGGCTTTTCAGCGGGTTTACTCATCGCACAACAACAATTCCTGCCCGCGCGGGACGGGCCTTCTGCATTGTCTATCTCTGGCAAGAAATCCTTAAGAGGTGACTTAAGGAGCTAAAGAATTACGTTAACCCGGCGTTAATTTTGGATCCGGCGTGAGCCGCTCAATGCAGCGCCGCGTGCTGCGCGATGTACACCACGGCGCCCGCCAGATAGCCGGCGAGCGCGGGAACGGCGATGCGGCGGGCGTACCAGAGGAACTCGATGCGCTCGAGCCCCATGGCGGCGACGCCTGCGGCCGAGCCGATGATCAGGATCGAGCCGCCGGTTCCGGCGCAATAGGCGATGAACTCCCAGATGAAGCTGTCGGGTGGATAATGCGCGAGGTTGTACACGCCCATCGTCGCGGCGACCAGCGGCACGTTGTCGATGACAGCACTGAGCAGGCCGAGCACGATCACGATGATGTCCTGTCGGCCGATCGCGGTGTCCAGCCATTTGGCCACCATGGAGAGCAGGCCGGCATGTTCGAGGCAGGCGACCGCGAGCAAGATGCCGAGGAAGAATACGATCGAGCCCATGTCGATCCGCGTCAGCGCATTCGCAAGCGTGAGGGGACCGCGGACATGCTCATCCTTTTTGCGATGAACGATCTCGCCGACCAACCACACGATGCCAAGCCCGAGCAGGACGCCCATGAAGGGCGGCAGGTGCGTGACCGTCTTGAAGGCGGGCACCGCGATCAGTACGCCGAGTCCGAGATAGAACATCACGTTCCGCTCGAACGGATCGACGCCCTGCAATCCGTCCTCTTTCGGCGGTGGTGCGATGGTCTTGCCCTTGAGTGAAAAGCTGATGAATGCGAGCGGCACCAGCAGGTTGAGCAAGGAGGGCAGGAACACCGCGCTCATGATTTTCAGGGGCGAAATCTGTCCGCCGATCCACAGCATGGTCGTGGTGACGTCGCCGATCACGGTCCATGCGCCGCCGGCATTTGCGGCGATGACGATGAGGGAGGCGAACAGCAAGCGGTCGTCGCGCTTGGCGATCAGCCGCTGGATCAGCGAGACCATGACGATGGTGGTGGTCAGATTGTCGAGGATTGCACTGAGGAAGAAGGTAACGAAGCCAATCAGCCATATCAGACGGACCTGGCTGGTCGTGCTGATGCGGGAGGTGATGACCTCGAAACCGTCATGGGCGTCGATGACCTCGACGATGGTCATCGCGCCAACCAGGAAGAACACGATCTGCGCGGTGGCAGCGACGGACTCGTCAAGCTGACGGCCGACCAGCGTGTGGTCGCCGGTCGCGAGCGCGTAGATTGTCCAGAGCACGCCCGCGCCGAGTAGCGCAGACGCGCTCTTGTTCACCCCGATAGGATGCTCGAGCGCGATCGCCGCATAGGCGAGGATGAAGATTGCGGCGAGTGCGGTCAGCAAGGCAGGATCACTTCGTGAGGTGTCAGCGATTCAGGCGCGCGAGCAGGCTCGATGTATCCCAGCGCTTGCCGCCCATCTTCTCGACCTCGGCGTAGAACTGGTCGACGAGCGCGGTCACCGGCAGATTGGCGCCATTGCGACGGGCTTCGGCCAGCGAGATCGAGAGATCCTTGCGCATCCATTCGACCGCGAAGCCGAAATCGTATTTGTCCTCGTTCATGGTCTTGTAGCGGTTCTCCATCTGCCAGGACTGCGCGGCGCCCTTGGAGATGGTTTCGATCACGGCGGCGACGTCAAGGCCACTTTTCTTGGCGAAGTGAATACCCTCGGAGAGGCCCTGGACGAGGCCGGCGATGCAGATCTGGTTGACCATTTTGGTCAGCTGGCCGGAGCCGGCGGGCCCCAGCAATTTGCACATCCGCGCATAGGCGCCTGTGATGATCGGCTCGGCGCCGGCATAGGCGTCCTGCGCGCCGCCGCACATCACCGTCAGCACGCCGTTCTCGGCGCCGGCCTGGCCGCCGGACACGGGTGCGTCGATGAACTTGAAGCCGGCCTTGGTCGCGGCCGCATCGAGCTCACGCGCGACCTCGGCGGAAGCGGTGGTGTGGTCGACGAAGGTTGCACCCTTCTTCATGCCGGCAAACGCGCCGTCGGCACCGATCGTGACCGCGCGCAGATCGTTATCGTTGCCGACGCAGCACATCACGAAATCCTGGCCCTCGGCCGCGGCCTTCGGGGTCGCCGCGGTCTTGCCGCCGAACTTGTCCGCCCACTCCTTCGCCTTGGCCGCGGTGCGGTTATAGACGGTGACCTCATGGCCCCCTTTTTTCACGAGGTGTCCGGCCATGGGGAAGCCCATCACGCCGAGACCGAGGAAAGCGACTTTAGCCATCTGTAGTACCTTGTCCGTAGTTTGGGTTTTACGGTTCTTGCCGGGCGAGGGCCGTCCGGTTCCGCCATTGCGGCAGATCGGGCGCACCATAAACCCTTGAGGCCGGAGGGCAACGGGTTCGTTTGGCCCCCGCCTGTGTTAGGATGGTGGACCTAAGGACTTCAAAAAAAGGGAGCGAAGGCATGGGCGGCGTAAGCGTGGGCGTGCTCGATCATTTCAATGTCCGGACCCGGAATCTGGCCGAAACCGTCCGCTTCTACGAGGACGTGCTGGGCCTGGAAAAAGGCGCCCGGCCGAATTTCGCCTTCCCCGGCGCCTGGATGTACAGCGAGGGAAAGCCGGTGGTGCACCTCGTCGATATTTCTCCGACTGCCGAGCCACAAAAGCCGGATTCCGGCGTTGTCCACCACGTCGCCTTCGCCAGCCGCGGGTTTGACGGCATGAAGCAGCGGCTGGCCTCAAAGGGGATGAAGTTCGACTCCCGCCAAGTGCCCGGCGGTGAGCTCTGGCAGATCTTCGTCCACGACCCCAACGGGGTCATGATCGAGCTCAACTACGAGGCGGCCCTGGAGCAGGGGGCCGCGCCCGCCGAGATGGCTGACGATATCGGCAGGCAGTAGCCTTTTGGGCGTTTCCGCTCTAATGGGGCATCTTGAATTCTAGGAGATGCGCTTTGAGCGTGACGCAGCAACAGGTTCTCGACAGCCTCGCCAGGATCAAGTCGCCCCGCGGGGTCGCGCTCACCAATGCCAATGTGCTGAGCGCGATCAGCGCGGCCGACGGCAAGGTGTTCTTCTCGATCAATGTCGATGCCGCCGAAGCGCGAGCCTGGGAATCCGTCCGGGCCGAGGCCGAGGCCGCGGTGCGCGCCATTCCCGGCGTCACCACCGTCATGGTGGCGCTGACCGCCGAGCGGAAGGCCGGCGCGGCGCCGCCACCGCCGCCAACTCCCAGCCGCGGCACGCCGGGCGTGCAGCCCGTCCACGCCCACAAGCCGCCGCCGCAGGGCGGCGCCCAATCGCCGATGGCGCGGCAGTCCGAGATTCCGGGCGTCGCGGCCGTGATCGCGGTCGCCTCGGGCAAGGGCGGTGTCGGCAAATCCACCACCGCGCTCAACCTGGCACTCGGTCTGCGCGATCTCGGCCTCAAGGTCGGGCTGCTCGATGCCGACATCTACGGCCCATCGGTGCCGCGGCTGACGGGCCTGCACGAGAAGCCGGAGCTGAACGACGAGCGCAAGATGATTCCGCTCAGGCGCTTTGGCCTGGCCATCATGTCGATCGGCTTCCTGGTGGAGGAAGAGACCGCGATGATCTGGCGCGGGCCGATGGTGATGTCGGCAGTGACGCAGATGCTGCGCGACGTCGTATGGGGCCAGCTCGATGTGCTCGTCGTCGACATGCCGCCAGGCACCGGCGATGCCCAGCTCACGCTGGCGCAGAACGTCCCTTTGAAGGGCGCCGTGATCGTCTCGACCCCGCAGGACCTCTCGCTGATCGACGCAAGGCGGGGGCTTGCGATGTTCAAGAAGGTCAACGTGCCCGTGCTCGGCATCGTCGAGAACATGAGCTATTTCCAGTGCCCGCAATGCGGCACGAAATCCGACATTTTCGGCCATGGCGGCGCGCGCCACGAGGCCGAGAAGCTCGGGGTACCATTCCTGGGCGAGATCCCCCTGCACATGGCGATTCGCGCCACCTCGGATGCGGGCACGCCCGTAGTGGACAGCGAGCCGGATGGTCCCCATGCGGCGATCTACCGCGCCATTGCGGGACAGGTGCGGGACCAGCTCAAGGGCGTCATCGCCGCGGCCTAAGCGGATCCAAGCCGATCCCTTGAAACCAATACCTTGGGGACATGCGACTTTCGTAGAGCCCTGTCATGCCAATGTCGCGTTTCGAAAGCAGGGCTTCCGTGTTAAAGGCCCACGGCAGTCAAGCCCCTTCGGTTCGACGCGGCCCAAGAACGCGTCGCCGGAATGAGCGGCAGCAAAGAGGAAGTTAGGGGAAACGCCCCAACAAGGAGAGACTGAAGATGAAGCGTCGTGATTTCCTGAAAGTGTCGGCAGCCGGCGCGGCGGCGACCGCCGCGGTGGCCTCGCCGGCGATCGCGCAGTCCTCGCCCGAGATCAAGTGGCGCCTGACGTCGAGCTTCCCGAAGTCGCTCGACACCATCTATGGCGGTGCCGAGCAGATGGCGAAGTACGTCGCCGAGATGACCGACAACAAGTTTCAGATCCAGGTCTTCCAGGCGGGTGAAATCGTCCCGGGCCTGCAGGCGCTGGATGCGACCCAGAAGGGCACCGTCGAGATGTGCCACACGGTGTCGTATTATTACGTCGGCAAAGACCCGACCTTCGCGATTTTCGCGTCGGTGCCTTTCGGCCTGAATGCACGCCAGCAGAATTCCTGGCTGTACCAAGGCGGCGGCAACGAGCTCGCCAACGAGTTCTTCAAGAAGACGAACGTGGTGGGCTTCCCCTGCGGCAACACCGGCACCCAGATGGGCGGCTGGTTCCGCAAGGAGATCAAGACCGTTGCCGACCTGTCGGGCCTGAAGATGCGCATCGGCGGCATTGCCGGCCAGGTGCTTCAGAAGGTCGGCGTGGTGCCGCAGCAGCTCGCCGGCGGCGACATCTATCCGTCGCTCGAGAAGGGCACCATCGACGCGGCCGAATGGGTCGGTCCCTACGATGACGAGAAGCTCGGCTTCGCCAAGGTCGCCAAGTACTACTACTACCCGGGCTTCTGGGAAGGCGGTCCGACCGTTCACGCCTTCGCCAACATCGACAAGTGGAACGAGCTGCCGAAGAACTATCAGGCGATCCTCACCAACGCGACCGTCAACACCAACACCTGGATGGCCGCGCGCTACGACATGGTGAACCCCGGCGCGCTGAAGCGTCTGGTCGCCGGCGGAACGCAGCTTCGCCCGTTCACCAATGAGGTTCTGGAAGCCTGCCTCAAGGCGACCAACGAATTGTGGGGCGAGATCTCGGCCAAGAATCCCGACTTCAAGAAGTCGATCGACGCCATGCAGGCCTACCGCTCCGACGAATATCTGTGGTGGCAGGTCGCCGAATACACCTACGACAGCTTCATGATCCGCTCGCGCACCCGCGGCTGATCTTCGAACAAGTCGCAAGACGACACGCCCGGTCTCGTTCGCGAGGCCGGGCTTTTTCTTTGGGGCGACGCTGCGGAGCGGCGTTGTCGCCGGGGGACGGGCGGGGCCTCCAACAAAAAATCTGAAAAACAACCCCATGCACAGTAGACGAGGGGTGAGAGGACAAGGCGTTGCGAGTGTAGCCAACAGCTTGATGCGATGGGCTAATTGGCAGGCACGCCCGAGCATCGCGCGGTCGAGGGCAACTTCGTATTTTTGGGCGTCAAAGCGGGCAGGCGCGCGTGCTTCAGCGAGATCGTTTGACTCGTCGGGCAAAACAGTGGCATAAAGGCATTATCGCAAAATCCGAAATGAGCGCCTCGGCGGCTGGCCTGGGGTTGATGATGAGCTTCGATCCCGATGAGGTTCAAAGCGCGCTGCGCAAGGCCTGGTCGTTGGCAACCGCCAGTCAATGGACGGCGAGCAATCCGGCGGCAGGGCAATGCAACGTCACCTCGCTGCTGATTCACGAGCTCTTCGGCGGCGAGTTGCTGAGGACGCCGCTGCCGGCCGGCGACCATTTTTACAATCGCATTAGAGGCCGGCGGTACGACTTCACGGCGAGCCAGTTCGATCAGCCGATTGCTTACAAGGATTTGCCCGCAAGCCGTGCCGATGTGGAATTGGGAGCGACAAGCGATGAACTGGCCGAACTCAGAGCCGCTTTTCAGGAGCGTCGTACGAAGTAAAGCCAAGGGCCGATCGCAGACGGGTGAGAGGAGTGGGCGCGGGGAATCAGCTGAACATCAATTCGCAAGACGGTCTTTGCTCATGCGCAGGATGACCACCACACCCTCTTCCGACCAGTCAAAAGTTATGGTCCCGCCAAGCTGGGCGGCCATACTTCGGTGCACCAACTGGCTTCCAAAGCCTTCGAGCTTTGTTGGAGCGACAACGGGGGGACCACCCCGCTCCGTCCACTTGACCACGACCTCGTCCTCGTGAGCGTTGCACGATACGTCCAGGGTGCCACTTGAAAGGGACAGCGCACCGTATTTCGCAGAGTTGGTTGCCAGTTCATGCATCACCAAGGCGAGTGCTGTGCTGGAAGCCTCTCCCACGTTCATCTTGGGGACCGAGACACGAATACGAACGCTGGCTCCTTCCTCATCGTACGGCGCAAGCAGAACAGAGATGAGGTCTCCGAGAAGCGTCCCTTCTCTATTTCGTCCCGGTACCGGGCGCACAAGGTCCTGAGCACGTCCAAGAGCGATCAGGCGACTGGTCAGCTCCTGGGCCATATCCTCTTTTGATGCTGCCGAGCGTGAGCTCATTTGCGTCAGCGCCGTTGCGACGGTGAGAAGGTTTTTCAGCCGGTGGCTCATCTCGCCCGCCAGGAGCTCGTTGGCTTCCTCGGCTTGCTTGCGTTGGGTGACGTCCAGGAAAATACCGAACATCGTTCGATCCGCGATGTCGGCATCGTCGCCCTGGCCCCGCGCGGAAATCCAACGGATATCGCTGCCGGTCAGAATACGAAAATCTATTTCGTAGGAGCCTACGACTGCGCGAGTAGCGGCAAATGCCGATCTCACCCTCTCGAGATCGGCAGGGTGGATGTTCTTGGACAGTATCTCGAACGTAATTTTCTGCTCGCCCTTGGGCACCTCCCAAAGGTCGTACGCGGGTTCATCCATGGTGATGGCGTCGGTATCAACGTTCCAGGACCATAGAGCGACACCGGCGGCGCGAGTGGCAGCCCGGAGGTGCTTTTCGTGCCACAAGGGCATCGTCACCTGGCTAGGAACCATTGTGCTTCGTTTTCCCGCTTTATCTGACCAATCGGCACCTCGGCCAACGGGCGATCGACAGATACCATACCCGGTCGAAAAGGTCTCCGTTCGACCGAGAGGGCGGGTTGAAGTGTGGTCCCGCGCCCGAGTTGGCTCAGAAGCGATCCTCCGCAAACGAGCCGTGAGGTTCGCCGACGGCGATCAGCGGCGTTGTTCGTGAGCGATTACGCGTTGCTTCGCGAAACGCCTGGGCCTTCCCTTCCATGAGTCAACACCGCCTCGGCAGCAGCTTCGTCGATGGCCGCCATCACATCAGCGGTTGCGGAATGATGAATCATGTGTCCCGCTCCGTCGATCCGGTGCAATTTGCTCTGCTTGACCTCGCCATGCAGCCTGACCGACTGCTTGATATCGATCAGACGATCGTTCTGGCCCGCGATAATGATCGTCGGCATCTTGAGTTCTGCATAAGTCTTCGAACCTGAGAATGCGGCGGAGATCAACATGGTCGCTTCGGCCGCTGTGGCCCGCATCTGTGATGGGCGCAACGCCATTTCTTTCGGAAAGCCGGCGAACTTGTTCGGGACCGGCCGGGGGCCAAACAGCTTGCGCAACATCGCGGGCCACATCATCCGACCGGCTAGCGGCGAAATCGTGGAGCTGATGACGTCCCCGACCACCGGTAGGGCGGACAGCACCGACGCCGCGCTGTCCGCGCGGGGAGTCGGGAAATAATAGCCCGAGGCCAATACGAGAGCCTGCACGAACGAAGGATGTCTTGTCGCCAGCGCAACCGCAACCGACGCTCCCCATGAATGGCCAAGGACAATCGCTTGAGAGACGCCCAACTGATCGAGGGCCTTCTTGAACAGGTCCGCCTGGGCATCCGGAGTCCAGACGACGTGCCTTGGCCGCGAGCTATGCCCAAAACCGGGACGATCGAACACCATGACCCTGTAGTTCTCGGCTGCGAGATCGATCAATCCACTCGAGACGAAATCCTGGACCATGCTCCCATTGCCGTGAAACAAGACCAGCGGCTTGCCTCTGCCGCGTTCCAAATAGTGCAGGCGAACCCCCTCGACGTCGATGAACCGACCCTGCGGAGGATTATCGCGTTGCGCTTTGTTCGCGAGCCGCCGGTTTATGATTGCGGTAGCCGCAACGAGGGTACCTGCGGCAGCAAACGCGGCGGCGCCTGGATGTCGCGTGATGGCGCTCAAGCAATCGGATAGAAGGGAGCTGGAACGTGTTCGTCGTGCAAGGCGCATGTGCATTACCTTAGGTGGTCTGCACGACGCCCCATCAAATGAGAAATGTTGCAGCTGAGTTGAACGGTTCGCGGGGGTGTTCGTTCCTCGGCAGGGCCGACGGCGGCGGGGCCCAAGGAGGTAAATTTCCGGGCCATCCGCGACCTCATCCGCTCGTGCCCGGACTGGCTTACAGGAACCTGACGGAAGGGAGCGGCCGGCCCGCCGGGTGCTTTTTCGCTGGCCGAGATGCCCCGGATGATGGAAGACAGCGAAGATGCGGCGGAAGCCGTGCGGTGACACCGGAACATCCCGCGGGAAAATGCGATGCGCCTTCTGATCGTCGAGGACAATGCCGAGCTGTCGCGGCTCGTTGCCGGCGGGCTGTCGGCGGCCGGCTATGAGAGCGACATCGTCGGCAGCGCTGCCGAAGCGCGCGAGGCGGTCAGCAGCGTCAGCTATGCCGCGATGATCCTCGACCTCGGACTACCCGACGGCGATGGCCTGTCGGTGCTGCGTGAGCTTCGCCGGCAGATGGAGCCGTTGCCGGTGCTGGTGCTGACCGCCCGCGGCGGCTTGCAAGATCGTGTCAGCGGCCTGCGCAGCGGCGCCGACGACTATCTCGCAAAACCGTTCGCGATGGAGGAGCTGGTGGCGCGACTGGAGGCGATCCTGCGCCGTCCGGGCCAGTTGCTTGGCCGCTCGCTGCGCCTCGCCAACCTCGTCTATGACACCGAGAGCCGCCAGATCTTCGTCGACGACCAGCCGCGCATCATCTCCGCGCGCGAGACCTCGGTGCTCGAGATCCTGCTGCGCCGGCAGGGGCGGGTGGTACCGAAGAAGAACGTCGAGGACCACATCTTCGGCCTCGATGGCGAGGTCGCCTCCAACGCGGTCGAGGTCTACGTCTCGCGGCTGCGCAAGCAGCTCGCCGAGCATGGCGCCAAGGTCGTGATCCACACCATCCGTGGCGTCGGCTATCTCATGGCCGAGGAGAAATAGCGTGGCCCGGATCGGATCTCACGCCGGATTCCGCGCCGGGATCCATGGGAGGTCGCCGACGTTCAAATCGCTGATCTGGCGCATCGTGTTCCTGCACATCGTGGCGGTCGCGGTGGTCGCGATCTTCCTGCCGCTGGTGCTGTTCTGGCTGCTCAATTCAGAGATCGACCAGCTGCATCGCGATGCCATGCGCGCGCAGGCCGAGGTGTTGGCCGAGCGCATCGTCGCCCAGCCCGACGGGCTGCTGACGTTCAACCTGCCGGACAGTCTCAAGGGCCTTTATTCAGAAGCCTATGGCCGCTACCAGTACGACATTCGCGATGCCGGGGGGAATCTGCTGTTTTCGTCGCGGCGCAAGACCGGCACTGCGGCGGCCGCGCCACCGCCGCTCTCCGAAACGATTTCCGGGGCTGGAGTCACCCGCACTATCGACGGCAAGGTGATACGCATTCGCGTCGCGGAGGACCTCGCGCACCGCGACGTCATCATCGACGACATCGTATCGAACTTCTTCCGGCGGGTCGGATGGATCACCATTCCGATCCTGCTGGTCCTGCTCGGCATCGACATCATCATCTTTCGCCGCGCTGTTGCGCCGCTATGGAAGGCCTCCGAGGAGGCGAGCAATATCGGCCCGGCGCGCACGGACATCCGCCTGCCGACGGAGCAGATTCCGCGCGAGATCATGCCGCTCGTCACCGCCGTCAACCAGGCGCTCGACCGCCTCGAGGACGGCTTTCGGGTGCAGCGGCAGTTCACCGCCGACGCCGCGCATCAATTGCGCACGCCGCTCGCGATCCTGCGCACGCGGATCGAGACGCTCGGCGATGGCGCCGCACGGCATGCGCTGCATGCGGACATCGAGGGCATGAGCCGCATCGTCGCGCAGCTACTGGAGATCGCCGAGCTCGACACGCTGGTGCTCGATCCCGGCGAGACCGCGGATTTGCGCGCGGTCTGCGCCGAGGTGGTCGGTTCGATCGCGCCGCTCGCGATCGCACAGCACAAGGATATCGCGCTGAGGGGCACCGAGGCGCCGGTGCTGATCCACGGCAATTCGGTGATGCTCCAGCGCGCGATCTTCAATCTCGCCGAAAACGCCATCAAGTTCACGGCAATGGACACGTCGGTCGATGTCGATGTGAGCGAGGATGGCGCGGTGCGCGTGCGCGATTGCGGGCCGGGAATCGCGGAAGCCGAGCGCGAATTGATCTTCCACCGCTTCTGGCGCGCCGACCGCCAGCGCAGCGACGGCGCCGGCCTCGGGCTGTCGATCGTGCGCGCCGTGGCGGATGATCACGCGGCGACGGTTGCGGTGGAGAATCTTCCGGGCGGCGGCGCGCAGTTCACGCTGCGGTTCAGGCTGGCGGAGAAGTCGGACGACCTTAATTTGAACGCAGTGCGGTACTGACGCGCCACCTTCTCCCGCATCCGCCTTCGCCAAGGCTTCGGCGGACATGAGGGGAGAAGGCGAAAGCGACGGCTATTTCAGCTTGCCGGTGGACAAATCCATGATCATGCGCGTGGTCAGATAGAGACGCGGCACGATGCTGTCGAGTTTGACATATTCGGCGTCGTTGGAATGCGCGCCGAAGCCCGACAGACCCATGCCTTCGACCACGGCTCCGCTGGTCTTGAGTGCGGCAAACGCCGCGTCGGTGCCGCCGCCGGTCGCCTTCTCGTCGACTTTGAGAGGCAGTCCGATCTCCTCATAGATCGTCTTGCCGTGGGCCGCGACTCGACGTGAGGCGTCGTTGGCCTCCAGCGGCGGACGGCGCACCTCGAATTTCAGCTCGACCTTGGACTCGGGCAGCAGGTGATTCTTGATCTTCTCCTGCAGTGTCTTCTCGAGCTCGTCGAAATCGGTGACTTTAAGTGCACGTGCGTCGGCCTGGGCCGTGGCCTCCGCGGGGATCACGTTGCGGTTGGTGCCGGCCTTGGAGACCGTCCAGTTCAGTTTCAGGCCCTGCTCTGGTTTGGACAGGTCCTTCATCTGCAGCAGCTGGTGGGAGAGTTCGTACAGCGCGTTGACGCCGCCCTCGGGCCGTGAGCCTGCATGTGACGACTTGCCCTGCACCGTGAGATAGGCCGAGCCGATGCCGCTGGTGGCCAGCCGCAGCGTGCCGTCGGTACCGCCGCCTTCAAAGGAGAACACCACATCCTGATCCGCAGCGAACCTGGTGATGGTGCTGCGCCAGCCCGGTGAGGAGATCTCCTCGTCGCCATTGGTGAGCACCGTCAGCGTGCCGTAATCCCGGAAGCTCAGCTTCTGCAGCAACGCCACGGTATGAAGAATGAGCGCGACGCCCTGCTTGTCGTCGGCAATGCCGAGGCCGTAGGCCTTGTCGCCGTCGATGCGGAACGGTTGATCCTTCAGCATGCCCTTCAGGTACACGGTGTCCATGTGGGCGATCAGCATGATCTTCTTGCTGCCGGTGCCCTTGAATACGGCGTGTACGGCCGGGCCGATCTTCTCGGGTGTGTCGTCGAGGCGATAGACGTCGGTGGGTTCGAGGATCTCCACCGTGCCGCCGAGCTGCTTGAGCTGGCCGGCAACGCGCTGGGCGATCTGGTTCAGACCTTCGACATCCTTGCTGCCGGATTCGATGCTGACGAGATCGCGCAGCGTATCGAGCAGCGGCTGCTGCTCTTTTTGTGCCAACGCATGGACGTCGGCCATGACATTCGCGCTCAGCTCAGCATGCGCCGGCATTGCCGCACATCCCAGCCAGAGCGACGCGATCAACGAACCAACGAGCGATGGAGCAGGGTAGGATCGCGACATGCGTGGCGGCCTTAGGTTGGGGGAATGGCGCGGTATGCCCGTGTTTCCGGCGCTTTTCACGTGCCCGGCGCGCCCGTCATGCCCGGCCGAGGCGGGCGTGATGGGAACGGCCAGGGCCGCGGCCGTCTAAGCCTAAAGTCGTAGGACCGGATGGCGCGGGAGCTGGGCATTTTCGTCCCTCACATCGTGAGGGATGGAAATCGGACGACACATGTTCCATGCTGGCCTCCAAGCCTCGGCAAGAAGGCCCATCGTCACAATCCATCAGGGTAGGACATCATGAAAAGACGAGATTTCATCAAGGTCACCGGGCTTGGTGCGGCGGGTGTCGCCACGCTCGCCGCTCCAGCGATCGCGCAGACGACGCCCGAGATCAAATGGCGCATGCCGACGAGCTGGCCGAAATCGCTCGACACGCTCTATGGCGGCGCCGAGATGATGGCCAAGATGGTCGCGGAAGCGACCGACAACAAATTCCAGATTCAGACATTTGCCGGCGGCGAGATCGTGCCGGGCCTTCAGGTGCTCGATGCCGTGCAGAACGGCACCTGCGAAATCGGCCACACCGCGTCTTATTATTATTTCGGCAAGGACCCGACCTTCACCTTCGGATCGTCGGTGCCGTTCGGGCCGAACATGCGCATCAACCAGGCCTGGTACACACTCGGCGGCGGCAGGGAGATTCTCAACGAGTTCTACAAGAAGTACAACGTCGTCTCGCTGCTTGCCGGCAACACCGGCTGTCAGATGGGCGGCTGGTTCCGCAAGGAGGTCAAGACGCCTCAGGACTTCAGCGGGTTGAAATTCCGCATCGGCGGCTTTGCCGGAAAGGTGATGGCCAAACTCGGTGCGGTGCCGCAGCAGATCGCCGGTGGCGACATTTATCCGGCGCTGGAGAAGGGCACCATCGACGCGGCGGAATGGGTCGGGCCCTATGACGACGAGAAGCTCGGCTTCGTGAAAGTCGCGCCGCATTATTACTTCCCGGGCTGGTGGGAAGGCGGGCCCATGCTTCTCGCCTTCGTCAACCAGGACAAGTGGAATGCGCTGCCGAAGCACTACCAGAGCATCCTCGAGCAGGCGGGGCACTACGCCAACAACTGGATGATGGCGAAGTACGACCAGTCCAATCCGCCGGCGTTGCGGCGCCTGCTCGCGGCCGGTGCCAAGCTGCATCCGTTCTCGCCAGAGGTCATGCAGGCCTGCTTCAAGGCGTCAAAGGAGCTGCACACCGAAGTCTCGGCCACCAACCCGGATTTCAAGAAGGTCTACGAATCGCTGACCGCGTTCTCGAACAACGGATATCAGTGGTTCCAGGTCGCCGAAGTCGGCTATGACAACTTCATGGCGCGCAACTCGCAGAGCTGATCGCAGAGCGCACGATCGGCCCAAACGAAAAAACCCGGAGCTTTCGCTCCGGGTTTCTTTTTGTAGGCGGGCCGGGCGCTATTGTTTCGGCTGGCCGAAGTCGAGCGGCGGCAGATCGATCTGGGGAATGTCGATCTTGATGCTGTTGGGATCGACGGTGGACTGCACACCCTTGTAGTGCATCACCATCGACGGGAACATGATCACGAGCAGCACCATGACGAGCTGGATGACGACGAACGGCACCGCACCCCAATAGATCTGTCCCGTCGTGACCGGCTCCATGCGTTTGCCGGTGACGCGGTCGGTATAGCGCTCCTTCGGCGCGACCGAGCGCAAATAGAACAGCGCAAATCCGAACGGCGGATGCATGAATGACGTTTGCATGTTGACGCCGAGGATGACACCGAACCAGATCAGGTCGATGCCGAGATGCTCGGCAGCCGGCCCGAGCAGCGGGATCACGATGAAGGCAAGCTCGAAGAAGTCGAGGAAGAACGCCAGCACGAACACGAAGGCGTTGACGAAGATCAGGAAGCCGATCTGGCCGCCGGGCAGGGATGTCAGCAGGTGCTCGACCCAGACATGGCCGCTGACGCCGTAGAAGGTGAGCGAGAACACGCGTGCCCCGACCAGGATGAAGACGACGAACGCGGACAGCTTCGCCGTCGATTCGGTAGCCTGACGGATCAGGTCCCAGGTCAGCCGCCGCTTCGCGGCTCCGAGAATGAGGGCGCCGGCTGCACCCATCGCACCGCCTTCGGTGGGCGTCGCGACGCCGATGAAGATCGTGCCCAGCACCAGGAAGATCAGGAATAGCGGGGGCACCATGACGAAGGTGGTCTGTTGCGCCATCTTCGAGAGGAAGCGGTAGCCCGTCAGCTTGTCGAGGACCCAGTTCGCGATGGCGACGAAGAACGCGAAGAGAATGCCGAAGAACATGCTGAGCACGACGAAGTCGGCGCCGTGTGTCTCCGAATTCCGCATCATGAACCAGCCGAAGACGCAGCTCGCCAGGAACAGCACGCCGAGCGACTTGAGGCCGCGGTCGCCGCTCTCCTCGCGGAAGCCGATCGCCTCCTTGGGAAGACCCGGCGCCGCCTTCGGGAAAATCATGGTCACGAGGAACGCGTAACCTGCATAGAGGCCGGCGAGCACCAGGCCCGGAATGAATGCGCCCTCGTACATGTCGCCGACCGACTTGCCGAGCTGGTCGGCCATCACGATCAGGACGAGTGAGGGCGGAATGATCTGCGCCAGCGTGCCGGAGGCCGCGATGATGCCGGTCGCCACGCGGCGGTCGTAGCCGTAACGCAGCATGATCGGCAGCGAGATCAGGCCCATCGAGATCACCGAGGCCGCCACGACGCCGGTCGTCGCCGCAAGCAGGGCGCCGACGAAAACCACCGCGTAGGCGAGGCCGCCACGGATGGTGCCGAACAACTGGCCGATGGTGTCGAGCAGATCCTCGGCCATGCCGGAGCGCTCGAGCACCAGTCCCATGAAGGTGAAGAAGGGAATGGCGAGCAGCGTGTCGTTGTTCATCACGCCGTAGACGCGCTCCGGCAGGGCCTGGAGAAAGTCCGGGTGAAATTGTCCGAGCTGAACGCCGATGATGGCGAAGAACAGGCCTACTGCGCCGAGCGAAAATGCCGCCGGATAGCCGAGCAGCAGCACGACGACGAGCGTCGCGAACATGATGGGCGCCAGATTGGCGATAATAAACGCGGTCATGACTTCCCCCTAAACCGTCGCCAACGGCTACTTCTTTTCGATCGCTTCGACGAGGTGCTCGACCTCGGCCTCCAGTGCGGACACCTGCGACTCGTGTGGGTCCGGGATCATGCCGCGCATGATCGCGATTCGCTTGATCAGCTCGGAGATGCCTTGAACGAGCAGGAGGGCGAAGCCGATCATGATCAGCGCTTTTGCCGGCCATTGTGGCAGGCCGCCCGCATTGCCGGATTGCTCGTTGATCTGGAGCGAGCGCAGGAAGAACGGTATTCCGGTCACGATCATGACAACGGTCAGCGGGATCAGGAAGAAGATGTGCCCGATGATGTCGATGATGTTGCGAGCCCGTTTCGGCATCATGCTATTGAAGATGTCGATCCGGATGTGCTCGTTGTCGAGCAGCGTCCAGGACGCGCATAGCAGGAACACGATGCTGAAAAGCACCCATTGCAGCTCGAGCCACGAGTTGGAGGACGTGTCCAATGTCTTTCGGATGATCGCATTCAGCGCCGAGATGACGACGGCGAGCAGGATCAGCCAAGCCAGACGCTTGCCCGTCCAACGTGTGAACGCGTCAATTCCATTGCTCAGCTTCAGGAGCGCTTGCAAGATTGGTCCTCCCCGATTTGCCCCGGCCGTCTTGACTGCGCCGAGTGGGCGCGTTGGCTTGTCTCGCCGCGCAGGCATGAGGCTGCCGCACCAAACCAGCGAGCGTGCCGCCAGTCAATCGGAAGTTTGTTGATAGTTAAGGGGAATAAGCCGCGGCCGGCCAGCCGATGTTAGCCGCCGGTGACGCTCATGTGCCTGGAGACGCTGGGGCGGTCGTGGCGGCGGTCGATAATGAAATCGTGGCCCTTGGGCTTCAGCCCAATGGCGCGGTCGATCGCATCCGCAAGCAGCGAATCGTCGTCCGATGCACGCAGAGGTTTGCGCAAATCGGAGGCATCCTCGTGGCCGAGGCAGGTGTGCAACGTTCCCGTGCAAGTGACGCGCACGCGATTGCAGGATTCGCAGAAATTATGGGTCATCGGGGTGATGAAGCCGAGCTTGCCGCCGGTCTCGGCGACGCTGACATAGCGCGCCGGCCCCCCGGTGCTCTCGGCCAGATCGGTCAGCGTGAACTGCTGGGCAAGGCGCGCGCGCACCAGCGACAGCGGCAGATATTGGTCGATTCGTCCCGATCCGATCTCGCCCATCGGCATGACCTCGATCAGCGTCAGCCCCATGCCCTTGCCGTGGGCCCAGCGCATCAGGTCGGGAAGTTCGTCCTCGTTGAGGTTCTTCAGCGCAACGGCGTTGATCTTGACTGCGAGGCCCGCGGCGCGTGCGGCCTCGATGCCTTCCAGCACCTTGTCGATCTCGCCCCAGCGGGTGATCTCGCGAAACTTCTGCGGATCGAGCGTGTCGAGCGAAACGTTGATGCGGCGGACGCCGCAATCAGCGAGTTCGCTGGCATGTTTCGCAAGCTGGGTGCCGTTGGTGGTCAGCGTCAGCTCGCTCAGCGCGCCGCTCTTGAGGTGCCGCGACAGCGAGCGCACCAGCGTCATCACGTTACGGCGGACCAGCGGTTCGCCGCCGGTGAGCCGCAGCTTCTTCACACCCTTGGCAATGAAGGCCGAGCAGAGCCGATCGAGTTCCTCCAGCGTCAGCAGGTCCGCCTTGGGCAGGAACGTCATGTCTTCCGACATGCAGTAGAAGCAGCGCAGGTCGCAGCGGTCGGTGACGGAGACGCGCAAATACGAGATGGTCCGTCCGAACGGATCGGTCATCGTGCTCGACAGGGGGCTCGCGGAAAGTCCGTTCATACCAAATGCCTTGTCACTTGCGGCAACGCGAGCAGTTTTGCTTCAGCGGTGTCCTGGAAGCAATCTAAGCATCGAATGCGTCAGAGACAAATGGGGGATGACGGAGGTCAGCGCTTGCCCGCGTTCGGATCGGGGAAAGGCGAGCCCGCAGCCGGTGCGGCAGCAGCCGGGGCGACCGCGGCCGCCGCCGGTTTCGGTTTCTTCGGGCGGTGCGGCTTGCGGACCGGTCTTGGCGGAACGGCCGGCTGGAGCTCCGCGAAAATCGGGTTGGGGTCGGTGGTGATCGAGGCGGGCGTGGTGAGGTCGCCGGGATTCTTGATGACATTCACCGGTACGCTCACCGGCTGGTATTTTGGGAGCGCGAAAGCGACCGTGAAGGGGGCGTCGGGGGCGGGAACCGCGACGGAGCAGGGCGTCTTGCAGCCGGCACCCAGTGAGGTCGTGGCGTCAGCACCCGGGGGATTGGATTCGAGCCGGACCTGCACGGTCGGCGGGGCCGATTTGAACATGTCCCAGGACGTCGAAGACATCGAGGAGCAGCCGGCAAGGGTCGCTGCTCCCAAGAGACTGACCCCAGCTAGCGCAATCGCAATGACACGACGCATGACCATCCACTTCTACTGCGACGAACCGCCACATCCCCGGACAAACTTAGGAGTGTCGTTCCGAACGAGCAACCGGCCGGCCGCACATCGTTAGTAGATGGTTAAAGCGGGATTCCGTGGAATAACTAAGCTATCTCAGCTACTTGAGACCTGCCTGCGCGGTCATCAGGCTGCTGGCGGCTGCCGGCAGGTCGCGCATGTGATGGATCAGCCGGTCCGGCTTCAACTCGGCAATCGGGACGTCCGTATAGCCGAAGCTGACCCCGATCACGGGAACTCCGGCGCGCCGGGCCACGCCGACATCGGGTCCGGCGTCGCCGACCATGATGCTGGCTTTCACCTCGCCGCCGGCCCGCGCCACCGTTTCCCGGAAAATGGTCGGATCGGGCTTCTGGACGCCAAAAGTGTCAGCGCCGCAGATCGCGGCGAAGCGCCGGCTCAGGTCGAGCTGATCCAGCAGGCGCTTCGACAACCATTCCAGCTTGTTGGTGCAGACCGCAAGGCGATGGCCCTGGGCTGCAAAATGGTCGAGCGCGGCCTCCAGACCCTCGAAGGGCCGGGATTCGACGGCGATATTGTCGGCGTAATAGCCGATGAAATCGGCCGTCATCCGGTCCATGTCGGCAACCGTGACGCTGCGGCCCTCGGCCTCCAGCCCCCGCTCGATCAGCTTGCGGGCGCCGGCGCCGATCATGTTGCGGGCCGAGGCCATCGGCACGGGCGGCAGCCCTTCGCGGTCGAGCACGTAATTGAGCGCGGTGATCAGGTCGGGCGCCGTATCCACAAGCGTGCCGTCGAGATCGAAGACGATGGTGTGGGAGGGGGTCATGGTCCAGCGCTACCGGCCCGGCCCCGCCCGCGCAAGGGCCGAAGCCATAAGATCACCTTATAAGGTGGGTCCGGAGGCCGGTTCCCCCAGACCCTGTTCTCCGAGGGAAAACGAGGCTACACAGGCCGCCGCGAGCCTATGAGGCAGCACACTCGTAATTCAGGGACGGCGCAACGTGAACATGGACCAGTTGAAGCGGCAGGCTGCGGCGCGCGCCCTCGAGGACGTCCGTGACGGCATGCAACTCGGGCTCGGTACCGGCTCGACTGCAAAACATTTCGTCGAGCTGCTCGGCGAGCGGGTCCGCGCCGGACTGAAAGTGATCGGCGTGCCGACCTCCGAGGCGACGCGTCTCGATGCAATCCGCTGCGGCGTGCCGCTGACCACGCTGGATCAGATCGATCATCTCGACATCACCGTCGACGGCGCCGACGAGATCGATCCCGAACTCAATCTGATCAAGGGCGGCGGCGGTGCGCTGTTGCGCGAGAAGATCGTCGCGGCCGCCTCGGATCGCATGATCGTGATTGCCGACGACACCAAATGGGTCCCGACACTCGGCCGCTTTCCGCTGCCGGTCGAGGTCATCCCGTTCGGGCTCGGCGCAACGCGACGCGCGATCGAGAAGGCGTTTGCGGAATGCGGCGTTTCCGGGCAGATGGCGGTCCGCAACGGCAAGGACGGCCACGTTTTCGTCACCGATGGCGGCCACTGGATCCTCGATGCCCAGCTCGAAAAGATTGAGGATCCCGCCCGCCTCGCCACGGCGCTGAGCGCGATCCCCGGCGTCGTCGAGCATGGTTTGTTCATCGGCTTGGCCAGCTCGGCTGTCTTGGCGGGTGGCGAGGGAATTCGCGTGATTGAACGGCGAAAGCCGAAAGGAGACTAGGAATGAAGAGCGTTTTGAAATTGTTGCCGGTCGCGACCCTCGCTGTGGGACTGGCCCTCTCGGTCGCCCCGGCCGGGGCCCAGCAGGCGGCTCCGCCGAAATCGTCGCCGACGGCCATCGCGGCCGCCAAGGAGATCCTCGCGATCAAGAGCGCCAGTGCGATGTATGCCAACGCCGTGCCCG
Source organism: Bradyrhizobium sp. CW1 (assembly GCF_023100665.1). Taxonomy (NCBI): domain Bacteria; kingdom Pseudomonadati; phylum Pseudomonadota; class Alphaproteobacteria; order Hyphomicrobiales; family Nitrobacteraceae; genus Bradyrhizobium; species Bradyrhizobium sp. CW1. The sequence continues at coordinate 4,801,481 of NZ_CP064684.1, read as the reverse complement.
GCCTGGTCGATAAGACCAGGATCGCGCTGATCCAGCAAAACCTCAACTATCAGAAGGATCTCACCGAGGTCGCCGGGGTCGTCAACCAGCAGCTGGCAGGCCGCGAAAAGGAGATCGGAGAAGGCATGGCGCAGGTCTATGCCAGCGAGTTCACCGAGCAGGAGCTGAAGGATCTCGTCACCTTCTACAAGTCGCCGCTGGGCAAGAAGCTGATCGAAGCCGAGCCGCGCGCGATCGGGCTGAGCATGGCCTTCATGAACTCCTGGGCTCAGAACTTCTCCGAGACCGTGATGGGTGCCTTCCGCGCCGAGATGCGCAAGCGTGGCAAGGAGATCTGACAGTCCCTATCTGATCGGAATCCGGATCATGTTCTGAAAGAGGTCGGAGTGGACAATGGCTGAATTCGACGTCGACCTCTTTGTCATCGGTGGCGGTTCGGGCGGCGTGCGCGCCGCCCGCATCGCGGCCGGCTACGGCGCCCGCGTCATGATCGCGGAAGAGTACCGCATGGGCGGGACCTGCGTGATCCGCGGCTGTGTGCCGAAGAAGCTGTTCGTCATCGGCTCGCATTTCCGCCATGAGATCGAGGACGCCGCCGGCTTTGGCTGGACCGTTCCGTCTGCGACCTTCGACTGGCCGACGCTGATCGCCAACAAGGACAAGGAGATCGCGCGTCTGGAGGCGGCTTACACCGCCAATGTCGAGAAGTCGGGCGCGCAAATCGTCAAGAGCCGCGCGGTGATCGAGGACAAGCACACCGTCCGCCTGCTCGAGAACGACCGGAAGATCACTGCAAAATACATTTTGATCGCCACCGGCGGCGCGCCCAATCACGGCGCTCCGATTCCCGGCATCGAGCACGTGATCTCCTCCAACGAGGCGTTTCACCTGGCCAAGCTGCCGAAGCGGATCGTGATCCAGGGCGGCGGCTACATCGCGCTGGAGTTCGCCGGCATCTTCGCCGGCTTCGGCTCCGACGTCACAGTCATCTATCGCGGCGACAACATTCTTCGCGGCTTCGACGAGGATGTTCGCGCCCATGTCCGCGCCGAGATGGAGAAGCAGGGCATCACCATCCTGACCGGCTGCACGGTGACGAAGGTCGATCGGCACGGCGAGGAATTCACCACGCATCTGTCGAACGGATCGAGCCTTGCCTCCGACCAGGTGATGTTCGCGATCGGCCGCCATCCCGCGGTCGCCAATCTCGGCCTGGAGAAGGCCGGCGTCGCCATCAACCCGCGGAACGGCGGCATCGCGGTCGACCATTTCTCCAAGAGCTCGGTCGACAGCATCTACGCGATCGGCGACGTCACCCATCGCTTCAACCTGACGCCGGTCGCGATCCGCGAGGGCCATGCGTTCGCCGACAGCGTGTTCGGCAAGCGCGAGGTGCAGGTCGATCACGCCAACATCCCGACCGCCGTGTTCTCGCAGCCGGAGGTCGGCACCGTCGGCCTGACCGAGACGGAAGCCCGCGCGCAATTCAGCCATATCGACATTTACAAGACCACGTTCCGGCCCATCAAGGCGACGATGTCGGGCCGCGATACCCGCGTGCTGATGAAGCTCGTCGTCGATGGTTCAACCGACCGTGTGCTCGGCTGTCACATCGTCGGCGATGCCGCAGCCGAGATCACGCAGGCAGTCGCGATTGCGGTGAAGATGAAGGCGACCAAGGCCGATTTCGACGCGACGATCGCGCTGCATCCGACCGCGTCCGAAGAGCTCGTCACCATGCGCACCCCGACCGCCCGCCACGTCCGCCAAGCGGCGGAGTAACTCCGCTCAGCCGTACAGGTATCCGACCGGCTTGCCCTCGGTGCGCAGCGGACGGATGTCCTTCTGCGTGATGATCTGACCGGCGAGGCCGTCGATCTCGTCGCGTTGCGTCGGCGTCCAGCTGCGGAGGTCGTTCATGCCCTTGAGAAGGCCGAGCCGAAGGACCTGCGTGTTCTCACCAACACCGACGAGGCTTCTGGCGTTCTTGCCCGCCGTCACCACATCGCCGGCCGCGAGCTCAAAGGTCTCGCCAGTCTTGTTCCTGAATTCGGCCGTGCCGCGGATCACGCGGTAGATCACGACCTCGCCCTTGGCGAAACATGTGGTGTCCGCCGCTGACGACGTGCTCTTGGACAAGAGCGATTGGCCGCGCGGATCGGTTGCGATGATGTGGCCGGCGACGAGGTGACCGCTCGGAGCCTCGATCCCGATATCGCGCACGTAAACCGGCATGGCCGATTTGATCGGGCTGTCGGTGAGCGGCTTGAACAGCGCATCCAGCGCCAAGGGGTCCTGGAGCCAGAAGCCTGCATCGACCGGGCGATCATGCAGAGAGTGGCTCCATGCCACCCGCGGCGTCTCGGCTTCGTTGATCTGGTCCGGACCGACGATGGTCGGGTTTGGAAACGTCGTCGGGTCAGTGATGAAGGCTTCGAGGAATTTGCCCGAATAGCCCATCGAGATTGGATCCGGCACCACCGTCTGCGGCGTCTTCAGATTCTCTTCGGTCGACAGTCCCGACCAGGTGTAGAACAGCTGTCGGTGCACGATCGCGCTTTGCAGCATCACCGCGCCGGGGCCGACATTATAGAAGCGCCCGTCATAGTCGAACGTGAACGCGCCCGACGTGACCAGCACGAGCTGAAAGCCGCCCGGCGGCAGATGAAGATGGAAGTCGGTAGGGCCGGTGTCGGGCAGATAGATCGGCAGATTGGTCGCGACCTCGTGCAGCAGGAAGGTTTCGTTGTTGGCGTGGAAACCCTCGTTGGCGCGATTGTAGAGGGCCTGCGGCCGGTACGTTGCCTCGAACTTCGCATTCCGGTCGCGATCGATCGCCACGAACTCCTGATCGTTGAGGCGAAGGGGCGCGCCGTCCGGGCGGGTGAGGCCGGTGAATTTGAGATCGCCGGTGGCATGCACGTTCATGGCATTCTCCGATCTGGCCCGCTCACCCTGTCTCGGCGCACGCATCTTGCTGAGAGCAGGGGATCAGGCCTGATGCTGCCTTGCGAATTTTAGGCCAGTCGAGGCGGTGCGCGGCACGCAAGGCTTTGCGACTCGCCGCCACGCGATGAAAAATCGAGGTTGCACTTGAGGTTAGATGACACGCTTGACCAGCCTGCATGGCCATGTTCGCCCAGTCTGCAATCCTGGTGACGAGACGTGTCTTGTCTAATTTGGCGGCATTCTGGCGCGGATGCGCAGCTGCGCCGATCAGGAGAAGTCGGCGGCCGGGTGTCTGAAGCCGTTCATTCGAAAGCTCGACGGACGGTCCGCTCGGGCTTGCCGTACGGGCTGTCAGCCCACTTCGCCATGTCCACTGCACGCGCCTCGATGAGCTCGCACCAGAGGCAGCTGAGCTCCGCGCGCCCTTTGGCCGAGAGCATCGGAATGAGGCCATGGCCACAGCCAGCGCAACATTTGACGTGATTCATCGTTCTCTCCGCGACCTTACGCATTCAGGACCGACATTGTTGCTCGCGAAGCTTGCGCGGGCGCTATGAAGGCGCGGGAACGCCTGCGGCGGGGGTGCTCGTGCCCGAGATCGTCGCGTCTGCGATCCAGCGCGACACGGCGGCGATGTCTTCCGCATTGTCGCGGAAGGCGCGAAGCTGGAATTCGGCCGAGCTGCCGCGTTCGACGATGGTGCGACAGTGTTCGACCTCGGCCATGCAGTTCAGCGCGGCGGCGTCTTCGGCGATGTCCTCGATCACACGGGAGAGCAGCTCGGAGATCTCGACCGGCCCGTCCTTGGAGGCAAAGATGCAATCGGTGCCGTAGCGCTGGGCGCGCCATTTGTTTTCCACCGCAATTGCGCGTTCGACCGCGGTGACCTCTTTCGAGAGATGAGGTCGCAGGTAGAGATAGCGGGTCAGGCAGCGATAGAGCGAGGCAATGGCAACGGCGTCGTCGACGAAGGTGCAGGTATCGGGCGCACGCAGCTCGAGGGTCGGGTGCTTCATCGAGGGGCGCATGGCCCACCAGATGTGACTTTCATCGGGGATCACGCCCGAGCGCTGCAACGCGCCGACATATTCGTCGTAATCCTGCCGGCTCTCGAATAATTCGGGCAGGCCAGTGCGCGGCAGCTCGGAATAGGCGGCGAGCCGATAGCCCTTCAGTCCGGTCTTGTGTGAATTCCAGAACGGGGAGGAGGCCGACAGGGCGATGAACAAGGGCAGATGCGGCAGCATCGCTCGCATCACCGCCATGCGCTTTTCGGGATCGGGCAACTGGACGTGCACGTGCATGCCGCACATCAGGTTGCGGTGGCCGATGCTGCGCAGATCCTCAATCATCTCCTCGTAGCGTGGCTTCGGGCTCGGCTGCGACATGCGCCAGACCGCGGTCGGGTGCGTGCCGCAGGCCATGATCACGAAGCCGTATTGTGCCGCGACGTTTGCGACTTCGCGACGCAGGAAGCGAAGCTCTTCGCGCGCGTCGGCGACGTCGACATGCACGTTGGTGGCGACCTCGAGCTGCGACTGTAACATCTCCCGCATCGCCTGGCCGCCTGTCGACCAATTCGCAGATTCGAATAGCTCATTGGGGGTCTGGATCGCGACCTCCAGGCTGCGGCGATCGGCGAGGAAGTATTCCTCCTCGATACCGAACGAATATTCCGCAGCCTTGCCGCGTCCGCCGGCCGAGCGAATGACGAGGTGCTGCCTGTCCTCGGAGGAATCAAGCCGCAGCAGTTTCAAGACGTCTGACGCCAATGTCATCGTGCCACCCGGCCAAGGTATTTACCCGCGGGCGATAATCCTTCTGGCAGGAGCGGGTTCCGCGTCGACCTCACTGGAAATTGCAAGATCGAACGGAACAATTTTCGCGCTCTCGGACGCACGTGCGACCAGCGCGTGATTCGCGGGCACTTCCGTCCAGTCTGTTTCCTTGTCGAACGGCTCGGAGACGACGATGACTTGGCCGCCAGCCTCGCGGAAATAGAGCGTGTTGGCGGCATCGTTGACCGCAACCCGGAAGGCATAGAGATCCCGGCCGTTGGCGATGGCGCTGGTGAAGCGTAGCCGCTCACGAAGCTCGCCTTCGTTGACGAGGCCGACGAGGGCTCGCAGCACGCGATGCGTTGCGCCGAGCGGATCGGCGTCGAGACCCGCGCCCATCATGGCGAGAAACACGGCTTCCGAATCGGTCGTGCCTGTCCGCGAGGGGTAGTAGGCATCGGGGATCAGCGCCTCGACCTTGCGCCGTAGGCGATTCCAGCTGCCGACGAAACCATTGTGCATGAACATCCACTGGCCGCAGGCAAAGGGATGGCAGTTCTGCCGCGTCACTGCCGTGCCGGTGGCGGCGCGCACATGGGCGAAGAACAGATGCGAGCGCAAATGGCGGCAGAGGTAGCGGAGATTTTCGTCCGACCAAGCGGGGCGTGTTTCACGATAAAGACCAGGCTCCGGATGCTCACCGTACCAGCCGAGACCAAAGCCGTCGCCATTCGAGCCCGCCGTCGACTGGAGCGAGCGGATGCTTTGCGCGATGAGCGAATGCTCGGGCTCGGTGACATAGGGCTCGAAGGACGTGGTCTCGCCCCGGTATGCGATCCAGCGGCACATAGGAATTCCGTCAGGAGATGCTTGCTGAAATGTAACAACGAACCTGACAGGACGATGGTTCCCGACAGCGAGTGTCGGGAACCAAGTGGCTACTAAACCGGAACCGGAATCAATGGCGCAACCTCGCGATCACCAGCGTTCTCGCTCGCTGCGAGACCTTGCGCGACGCCGACACGGTCAGCCTCGGGACGGTTCTGGCTCATCTTGCGCTTGCCTTCGAACCGCACGACGGGAATCCGCACGCCGACGATTCCGCGCAGCTGAGTTGCGATGAAATCTTCGGGGGCATCGGTAACGGCCCACGGCTTTGCACGCGATCCTTCATGCCTATTCGTGAGCCGCGTCACGGCGTCGAGCAGGCGCTCGGGCTCCTGGAAGAATTCGACCGGGCCGTAGGCATGCACCGCGACGTAGTTCCAGGTCGGCACGACCTTTTCGGTTTCCTGCTTGGTCGCGTACCAGGACGGCGTCACATAGGCGTCGGGACCGCTGAAGATCGCCAGCGCATCTCCGATCGGCGGCAGTTTCCATTGCGGGTTGGCTTTCGCCACATGTCCGTACAGCACGCCATGTTCGCCTTCGCTCTCGTCGAGAAGCAGCGGCAGCGGCGTGGCGACGGGGCCTTCGCTGGTGGCCGTGACCAGGCTGGCGAGGCGGGCGCCGCGAATGGTCGCTCGGATGCTCTCGATGTCGTCCTTGAAGGCGGGAGGGATGTACATGTCTATCTCCGGTGTTGCTCTGGAGATAGCCGGAATCTGGCCTGTAAGAAACTGCTAGTTATCGTCTATTTGATCAGTCCAGTTTGGCGACGGCTTGTGCGAGAAGCCTGCAGCCGCGCTCGATCTGTGCCACCTCCAATGCCGAATAGCCCATGACGAGGCCGACCGTCTTCCGCGGTCGGCGAGGTCCGACGAACAGCGCAGAGACGGAATAGATGCCGACGCCCTTTGCATGGGCCGCCTTGATCAACGCGTCCTCTCGCTTCTGCGGCAGGTCGTCGAACCACGCCACGATGTGCAGGCCGGCGGCCGTGCCCTCGATCCGGACGCGGTCCCCGAACCTGCGGCGAAGCGCGTCGAGCAGCGCCCGCTGGCGTTCGGCGTTGCGCCGGCGCACGCGCCTGATGTGGCCGTCATAGGCGCCGCTTTCCAGCATCGACGCGAGAGCGTCCTGTTCGATCAGCGGCGTGTGCCGGTCCATGATCTGCTTGGCGGCGGCGATCAGGGATCGCAGGGCGGAGGGCACCACCAGAAAGCCGATCCGCAAGGTCGGCGAGAGCGTCTTGGAGACGGTGCCGAGATAGATCACATTGCCGCCGCCTTCCAGCGCGTGCAGCGGCGGGATCGGCTTGGTATCGTAGCGATACTCGCTGTCGTAATCGTCCTCGATCACGTAGGCGTCGTTTGCCCTGGCCCAGGCGAGCAATTGGTGCCGGCGGCCGATCGGCATGACGCCGCCGAGCGGATATTGGTGCGACGGCGTGACATAGGCGAGGCGGGCTTCGACGCCATCGAGCCGCGCTGTCTCCAGTCCGTCCACGTCGACGGGAATCGGGATCGCCTCGGCGCCCGTTGCTGCGAAAGTATGCCGCGCCATCTGGTAGCCGGGATCCTCCATCACGAAGCGGTCGCCGGCATCGAGCAGCAGGCGCGCGCAGATGTCGAGGCCCTGCTGCGAGCCGTTCACGACCACGATCTGATCGACCTCGCAGCGGACGCTACGCGACCGCCACAGATAGCCTTGAAGCGCGGTCCGCAGCCGCAGCGCTCCGCAGGGATCGTCATAGGCCAGCCGTTCGGGCTTGCGCGCCATCGCAGCGGTCACGGCCTTTTTCCATGCCAGTACCGGGAAATCCGACGGCGCGAGCTCGCCATAGCGGAAGTTCGCGACGAGCCCGCGCGGCGGCTCAGACCAGCGCGGCGGGTCTTGAAGCAACCGGCTCCCGAAGGCCGACAGCCGCACCTTCCGCGCCGACGGCCGCGACACTACGCGCGTGCGTCCTCGCTCGACGACGGCGCGAGCCACACGCGGTCGCGCGCCATGGCGTGTCTCGATGAAGCCTTCGGCGGCGAGCTGTTCGTAGGCGATCGTGACGGTCGAGCGCGCCACGCCCATCTCACCGGCCAGCGCGCGGGAGGACGGCAGCACCCCGTCGATCCCATACACCCTCGCCAGGATCTGATCTCTCAAAGCCTCGTAGATCTGGCGCGCGCCCATGCGGTCGGGATTGGTCTTCATCTGGATCATCCACATTCTGAACCGGCATTCGCCCGGGCGGACGATGTCGGAATGTGGTTCTAATCCCGTTCGCCGAGAGTTTCGACGTAAGCCTTGCCGTAGGGATGAAAATGCTCCCTGCGGCCCTGGTCCCACAGTGCCCTGAGGCCGGGCGCCGCGATGTCCCAATCCGGCCGGCACTTCATGCCGACTGCCCTGAGGTCCTGGCGGAGCTCTTCGACGGTTGGACGGCCGAAGAACCAGTAGCCGTTGTAGATCTTGTGAATGACGAGGCCGGGCTCGAGCACGATCACGTGCGGAATCATCGGATTATGGACGGGGTCGGTGTATTCGGCGATGTCGAGATCCTTCTGAACGAGGCGCCGCGAATCCGAGAGAAAGGGCCAGTGCGCTCCGACGCCGCTGCGATATTCGCTGGTCTGGGTGATGTTGTCGGTCGTGATCGTGACCATCCGGCAATAGCCCACCTCCATCTCGCGATGGAGTTGCAGCAAGCCTTCGGCCTGGCGACGATCCTTGGGACAAAATCCGCCGCGGCCGAGCACGAGCACCATTGGATCGCCCGCCTGCAGTTCGGAGAGCTTCCGGTGCTTGCCGGTGTGGTCGCTGAGTTCGTAATCCGGGAAGGTTACTCCCGGCATCATGTCAGGTCGCATTGCGCTCTCCCACTTTTACAGATCAACCACGACGTCGTTTCGGGGTCGTGAGCAGCAGATCAGGACATTGCCGTCCGCGGGCGGATCGAGCGGATCCGGCGCATAGTCAACCGTCCCCGCGATCAACCCGCTCTCGCAATTGTGGCAGACGCCGGTCCGGCACGACCAGCGCACGGGGACGTCGCACGCCTCGGCCAATTCCAGCAGGCTGGCATAGGATGGTCCCCAGCGGACATTGAGGCCACTCCGGGCGAACGAAACCATCGGGCCGGGGCCGGGGGCACCGATCGGCGGGTGCGCCCGCTTCTGCGGGGAGGACGCTATGCCGGGCGTCAAGGACGGTCCGGCGCCGAACAATTCGGTGTGGATGCGATCCGGTGCGACGCCCAACGTGGTGAGGCCAGCTTTCAGATCGTTCATGAAACCTGCCGGTCCGCACAGATAGAAATCGCCGTCACGCGGCACGCTCAGGGTCTGGAGCAGGCGTGCGTCGAGATGTCCGGCTGTGTCGAACGCCACATTGAGACGATCGTCCGGGTCAGGCGCGCTGTAGCAGACGTGGCTATGGTGACGAGAGAGCCCACCTAGCAATTCGCGCGCCTCGGCGGCGAACGCATGTTCGCGGCCATTGCGAGCGCCGTGCAGCCACCACACGTCCCGCGTCGTCGCTTCGGCGGCGAGCGCGTGAAGCATTGCGAGCAAAGGGGTGACGCCGATGCCGGCGCTCAACAGGATGACGGGGCGTGCATCTTGCCGGAGCGTGAAACTGCCGCGTGGCGCACCTAGTTGCACGGCAGCGCCGGCCAGCAGCTCGTCGGCAATGTAACGGCTGGCGGCGCCGTGAACTTCGCGCTTGATGCTGACGCGATAGGACGCGGCATCGGCGCCGCCCGACAGCGAATAGCTGCGTGTCATCGCCTGCGCACCGGAGGGCTCGAGCTTGATGACGACGAATTGACCGGGCAGGGCGGCCGCCACGGGATGTCCGTCGGCGGGTTCGAGGATCAGCGACGTCACGTTGCCGCTTTCGGCGATCTTTCGCGCCACGCGAAAGGAGCGGAATCCGCGCCAGGCCGGAGTTGGGCTCGCCGCCGGCCCAAGCCCGGCGTTTCCCGCGGTCTTGTTGTCCTTCTGCTGCTCGAGCAGCGCCTCGAAAGAACGGCGCCAGCCGCGGCTCAGCGCGGGAATCCGCAGCGCGCGCTCCAGGCGTTCGCGCGGATGAGGCGGCAGGTAAAGCAGCGCATTGATCTCGAACACGCTCATGCGCTCGGGTCCCACAGCGATCTGTGTGATCTCGTCACCGGCTTCGACGTCGCCTTCCTCGATCACACGGAAATAAAATCCGGGCCGCCCGTGCCTGACGAGCAGCGCGGCCATGTCCGGCTCGTCCATGCGAATGCCGAGACGGTAGCAGGTGACGCGCGGCTGCGTCACTTCGAACACCGCGGAGCCGATCCTGTAGCGGTCTCCGATGCACACGTTGGTGTCGGCGAGGCCCTCGACCGTAAAGTTCTCGCCGAACTGGCCATGAACGAGGTTGGATCGACCCGGATGCTCCTGCCAGTACCGATAGGATTCATCCTGATAGACGAATACGGCACGATGTTCGCCGCCATGACCGGCCGTATCGCCCTGGCCGTCGCCATCGATGTTGAGCCGGCGCACCCTGCGCGGGCCTGTGACCTGTGCCTTCCAGATGCCGGTGTGGACGGTCCGACCCTGCCAAGCGACGTCGCGCGGCAGGCCGACATTGACCGAAAGCAGACGTGCCATTCCGTGTTCCCGATCTGGCTGCGTGGTTCTGCCGTCATCCTTGCATCCGGACGGGTTTTTGGCTCGTTAGTCGTTGTTAGACGTTGCGAGCAAGCCTTGCCACCGGCGGCCCTGAGGCCAATTTGAAATGCGTAACGTAAACGCAGTCGGTACAACGGGAGATCACGATGGATGATCAGGGCAAGCTGGCCGCGCTCCAGCGCCATTGGGATGCTTCGGATGCGAACGATTTCGAGGCCGAGCACGACATCTATCGCGAGGACGCGGTGCTCGACTATCCGCAGTCCGGCGAGCGCATTCGCGGTCGCAGGAAGATTCAAGAGAGCCGGTTCGTGCAGCCGAACAAGAAGCGCTTCACGGTTCGGCGGATCGTCGGCAGTAACGATCTCTGGGTGAGCGAATTCGTGCTGACCTATGACGGGGTGCCGTCTTACGTAGTGAGCATCATGGAATTCCGCGACGGCCTCGTGGCGCACGAGACTCAATATTTCGGCGACAGGTTCGAGCCGTCGCCCTCGCGGGCGCATCTTGTCGAGCGGGTGGGGTAGGCTGAGTGCTCCGCACTCCGCTGTCATTCCCCGCGCAGGCGGGGAATCCAGTACGCTGCGGCTTCTCGACAAACTACGGGCGTCTCGGAGTACTGGATCGCCCGCCTGCGCGGGCGATGACTGTAAAAGACATGATCGCAGGTGCGGAGCGCGCAGAACTGCTTAGCCAATGTGGCAACACGGAACCCGATGCGGCGGCTGGTCGCAGTCGCGTCGTCTTGATTCCGACAGCCCCATCTTTATGTGTGAAACGAACAAGAATCCGGGCCCCTCTGGCGAGGAAGTCGACGCTGTCGGCAAAACCTCGTGATGTCGGATGACCTGTCCCGCGCGAATGCGATGGATCGGCCGATCGTCGGGCCTTCTTGAGAGTCTCTCCGACCGAATCGTCCCCATCGCAGCTCCGTGCGGTCTTTCGCAAGATAAGGGAGCAACGATGTCCGACGCCAAGCATTCAAATCCGATCGAAATCGAGATCACCGAGCCATCCAGCCTGAACGAGCAGGCTGCGGTGGCACTGGTGATCGTCGGCGCGCTGGTTGCCGTCGCCGACCGGCAAGTTTCGCCGGTCGAACGCGACGAGGTCGTCCGGTTCATCCGGGATCGCAAGCTGGCGCCGCATATCTCGGACGACCGGCTCTACGCGATGTTCGACGAGCTTGCTGAACGACTCGAGGAGCCGGATTTCGCCAATGTGGTGATCAAGAATTTGCGTCCGGTTTCAGACCTGCCGCTGTCGGCTCATTTGATGGAACTGTCGGAGCGCGTCGCGGCCGCGGACGAGGACGTGCATCCCCACGAAGTGCAGGCGATCAAGCTGTTGCGCCTGCTGACGCTGGTGCTGCCGCGCGCAAAGCAGGTGACGCCGGGTGCAGTGCGCGCCGAACACCGCATCGCCGCCGAGGAGTAAGCATGAGCGTAGTTTCGGACGAGGATAAGACAGGGACTGCGGGCGCTAGCGGCCAGATGGCTGGCGGCGACCCGCGCCTCGACAAGCTTGTCCGTCGCCTGCCGCCGCGCATGGGCGACACCGTCACCTATCTGCTCAAGCCATCCAGCCGCTGGGTGAGAATCCCTTCGGGTGCGCTGCTGATTGTCGGCGGCGTGCTCTCCTTCCTGCCGGTGCTCGGCGTCTGGATGCTACCGCTCGGCCTCGCTTTGCTCGCGGAAGACGTGCCCGCGCTGCGCTCCGGGCGCGCCAAGGTTCTGGATTGGGTCGAGCGGAAGAAGCCGCACTGGCTCGATCCGTCCGCACCGAAAAATGACCAATCATGACTGAATTCATCACCACCGAAGCGCTGACCGCGCTGCTTCAGGTCGTCCTGATCGACCTCGTGCTCGCCGGCGACAACGCCGTCGTCATCGGCCTTGCCGCAGCCGGCCTCCCGGCCGATCAGCGCCGGCGCGCCATCGTCGTCGGCATCATCGCCGCCACCGCCCTGCGCATCGTCTTTGCCGGCGTCGCGACCCAGCTTCTGCAAGTGATCGGGCTATTGCTCGCCGGCGGCGTGCTGCTGCTCTGGGTGTGCTGGAAGATGTGGCGGGAGCTGCGCGAGCAGTCCGCGCATGCGAACGAACTCGCGTTCAGCCATGGCGGCAGCAGCGCTGCGCCTGCGTCCCGAAAGACCTTCAGGCAGGCGGCGGTGCAGATCGTCGCCGCCGACGTCTCGATGTCGCTCGACAACGTGCTCGCGGTCGCGGGCGCTGCGCGCGAGCATCCCTACATCCTCGCTTTCGGCCTGCTATTGTCGGTCGCGTTGATGGGCGTCGCCGCCGATTTGCTCGGCCGCGTGCTCCAGAAGCAGCGCTGGATCGGCTATGTCGGCCTCGCCATCATCGTTTACGTCGCCTTCGAGATGATCTATCGCGGATCGCTCGAGCTCGCGCCTGTGATCGCGAGTCTCTGAGGCAACGCGCCTGTCCATCATCCGGAGTGATCAATGACGTCCGAACCCAAAGCACCTTCGGCGGATTCCGTGCCGGCGCCGCAAATCGGCCCGTTTGCCCAACTCATCTTTGGCTCGCGCTGGCTGCAGGTCCCGCTTTATGTCGGCCTCATCGTCGCGCAGGCCGTCTATGTGCTGCTGTTCCTGAAGGAGCTCTGGCACCTGGTCGTGCACTCGTTCGACGCCAGCGAGCAGCAGATCATGCTGGTCGTGCTCGGGCTGATCGACGTCGTGATGATCTCGAACCTGCTGGTGATGGTGATCGTCGGCGGTTACGAGACCTTCGTCTCGCGCCTGAACCTCAGCGGTCATCCGGACGAGCCGGAATGGCTCAGCCACGTCAATGCCAGCGTGCTCAAGATCAAGCTTGCGATGGCGATCATCGGCATCTCCTCGATCTCGCTGCTCAGGACCTTCATCGAGGCGGGCAATCTCGGCACGACGCGGAGCAATTTCACCGAGAGCGGCGTGATGTGGCAGGTGCTGATCCACCTGACCTTCATCATCTCCGCGATCGGCATCGCCTGGGTCGACCGCCTCGGCGATAGCGGCCAGCGCAAGGGGGCTGGCCACGGCTGAACGTCAGACCGTCGGCGTTTGATCAGGCGATCTGCGGATGCGCCGCGTTTTCCCGCCGCTCGCGCTCGCCCAGTTCGCGCACCAGCTCCTGGAGGAAGGATTCCGTGTAAGCGGGGAGGGTGCGCTCGGCGCGAACGTAGATGCCGAGATCTGACCACACCGGGCTGCCGGCATTGTCGAGCGGCAGGAAGACGAGCCGGCTGTCGCGCGACAGCCTGCTGATGCCGAGCTGGGTCTGGAAGCGACGCCGCGCGCCGCGAGCTCGCGCATCAGGTCGATCGAGTTGGCCTGGATGGCCGGCTCCGGGGTCTCGGAGAGCTGCGCGATCAGCGGCTGGAGCAGATGATAGATCGACAGCTCCGGCAGCGCGTGGATGACGGGAAAGGCGAGACATTGGGGCAGCGTGACCGTCTTGCCGCGCGCCAGTGGATGCTCGCGCGCGACGACCGCGCCCAGGCGAAACCGTTTCAAGGCGACCTGGCGCAGGTCCGGCGGATGCCGCAGCGCCATGGCGATGCCGATGTCGGCCTCGCCGCGGCTCAGGGCCTCCAGCACGTCCGACGATCCCTTCACTTCGGTGGTGAAGCTGACGCGCCGGGCGCGGCCGCGATGGGAGGCTATCAGGTCGGGCAGCACCGACTCCGTGAGCGACTCGATGCAGGCAATGCTGACGGTGCCGTGCCAAGTCCCCGCCAGGGATGCGACGTCCGAGCGGAAGCGGTCGAGGTCCTGGAGCACGTTCATGACGTGCCGGGCCAACATCTCGCCGACCGTCGTCAGCGTCAGGCCGCGCGCATTGCGCTCGAACAAGGGTGACCCAACCTCCTGTTCAAGCTTGAGAATCTGGCGGCTTACGGCCGACGAGGCAACGTTCAGCATGCGCGCAGCGGCCCGGATCGAGCCGGTGCGGCGGACGGCGTGGAAGTACTGGATGGCCGGTGAGTGAAATCGCATGGGACCCCCGGCCGGACTATAGCCGTTGCCGAAACGGCATCAACGTGTACGAAATTCTGTGCTTTTCGAGTGCGCTCCTCCCACCTAGGTTCGCCGCCGGCTTGGCCGGTCCTGTCGGGCCGTCATGCCATGCGCAACGAGGCGCCAGGGGATCCCGGGTGGACGAGAACATTGTTTGCGAGGTCGCGCCGGACACGCGTCTGGTCGATCGCCGTCGCGCGGCGGCCTATGTCGGCGTGACCGCCGGACGCTTCGAGCAGCTGGTGCGCGACAGCGTCGTGCCACCGCCGGTCATGGTGGACAACAAGCGGCGCTGGCCGCTCGCGTTGCTCGACGTTGCGAAGGACGCGGTTGTCGCCAGCAGCATGCCGTGCCTGCCGCAGGTGATGGTCGAGATTGCGCAGGACGCGCGTCCCTGCGAACGGGCCCCCGCACCAGCCTCGCACGAACTGCCGGATAAAAACTGGTTCGAGCAGCGCGCGCGGTTCGTTCAGCGCGTGCGCCGGTCGCTGCTGTCGGGCAACGAGATACGGCTCTTGCGCGAGTTCAAGCTGCTCAGGCAGAACCAGATCAGCATGTTCGGCTATTACGGCAGTTTCGAAGCCCTGATGGTGCGCGGCTACATCGTCGAGCTCGCGCGAAAGCCGCCGTCGAGCCGTCCGCTGGTGACGTACCGGCTGACCGCGCAGGGCGAGCGGGTCACGTCGGCGCTCAAGGGCGAGCCGGCGATCTGACCGGCGCGGACAAGGCGATGGCATCCTCCGGCATCATCGCACGGCGTGCATCTCCAGAAATGCCTTCACGCCGGTGACGGTGCCCGTATCCGACGGCACATAACCGGGCAGGGTGGCGATGGCTGCGCGAAAATCGGCGCTGCGGATGATCTCCAGGATGCGCTGCATCGGCCCGGTGTCCAGGAACGCGCGCTTGCAGACGAAGAAATAATCCTCGGTCAGGAGCCGGATGAAATCGAGGCCGAAATGCCGGGCGGCGGCTTCGACGCCGAAGCTCGCATCAGCCATGCCGCTCGCGACATAGGCTGCGACCGCGGCGTGGGTGAATTCGATCTGCTGCGCGCCGTTGATCCTGCTCTCGTCGATGCCGTTTGCCGCAAGCAGTTGGTCGAACAGAAGCCGCGTGCCGGAATCGTGGTCGCGGTTGACGAAGCGGACTTTGGGTCCGGTGAGATCACCAAGCGAAGCAATGCGCAGCGGATTGCCGCGCGCGACCATCAATCCCATTTCGCGTGTGACGAAGCTGATGATGCGATCCTCGCGCGGATCGAGCCATTCGCGCGCAGCCTTGATGCCCTGGGCGCGCAGCGCGCCGTGCGGCAGATGCAGGCCGGAGAGATCGCAGGCGCCCTGCGCCAGCGAGACCAGCGAATGCTGGTTGCTGACATAGCGCAGATCGACGCCGATGCCGGGCTCGCGGTCGAGGAATTCGCGCAGTTTTGCGACCGCAAAACCGTGGCTGGCATGCACGCGGATCACCGACGGGCGCTGCTCGAGGAACGGCTTGATCTCGCTCGCCAGCTCCTGTGCCAGATTCTCAAGCTGAGGTCCGAGCCGGGCCTGCATGCGCTCGCCCGCCCACACCAGCCGCTCGCCGAACGGCGTGAGTTTCGAGCCCTTGCCGCGCTGGGTTTCCACCAGCGGCGTGCCGAAGAACTCCGACCATTGCTCGATCAGATTCCAGACATGGCGATAGGAGAGGTGCGCATCCTTGGCCGCGCTGGTGATCTTCCCGGTTCTCCTGATCTCGTTGAGGACGCCAAGCATGATGACGGCGGTGCGCGGATTGCCCTCCCGGCGAAACCGCCAGACGGCCTCGATCTCGATCTGAAGCATTGGTCCTCCCTATGAACTACATTTCATATGACCGCGGTCCATTTGCAATCCATATCATATTTACTCCCATCCACAGGCGCCTAGTCTGGTATACCAGAACTGGAGGAATATGATGTCTGTTGCATATGACTTTGCACACTCGCCGGCCACCGAGTTCATGTCCCGGCCACAGCATCTGCTGATCGACGGTCGCCGCGTCCCGGCGAACTCCGGTCGCACATTCAAGTCGCTCAATCCGGCCACCGGGCAGGTCATCGCCATCGTCGCCGAAGGCAACGAGGCCGATGTCGATCATGCAGTAGCGGCCGCGCGCCGGACCTTCGAAGGCCCCTGGCGCACGATGCGGGCGTCCGAGCGCGGCCAGATCCTGCTACGCTGGGCAGACCTGCTCAAGGCTCACGCCGAGGAGATCATCGAACTCGAGTCGATCGATGCGGGCAAGCCGATCGCCGCGACATCGCGGCAGGATTTTCCGGCCGCCGTCGACACGCTGATCTACTACGCCGGTTGGGCCGACAAGATCAGCGGCGACGTCGTACCCGTGCGCGATGATGCCCTGACCTACACCGTGCGAGAGCCGGTCGGCGTGGTCGCGGCGATCGTGCCCTGGAATTTCCCGCTGATGATCGGGATGTGGAAGCTCGCGCCGGCGCTGGCCTGCGGCTGCACCATCGTGATGAAGCCGGCCGAGCTGACCTCGTTGTCGGCGCTACGCATCGCCGAGCTCGCGCTTGAAGCCGGCCTGCCGGCGGGCGTCTTCAACGTCGTCACTGGCCCCGGCCGCGTCGTCGGCGACGCGCTGGTCAATCATCCCGACGTCGACAAGGTCACCTTCACCGGCTCTCCCGGTGTCGGGCGGGGAATCATGAAGGGCGCCGCTAGCAACTTCAAGCGCGTCTCGCTCGAGCTCGGCGGCAAGTCGGCCAACGTCATTTTCGACGATGCCGATCTCGAAGCCGCATCGAAAGCTGCGGCTTCCGGCATCTTCTTCAATGCCGGCCAAGTCTGCTCGGCCGGCTCTCGCGTGCTGGTGCAGGAAAAAGCCTATGGCGAGGTCGTCGAGCGGCTGGCGGCACGCGCAAAGTCGCTCAGGATCGGCGACCCGCTCGACCGCAAGACGACGCTCGGCCCCGTCATATCCGAGAAGCAGATGAAGTCGGTCCTCGATTATGTCGAGATCGGCCGGAAGGAGGGCGCGACCCTCGTCACCGGTGGCGAGAAGGTCGGCGATCGCGGCTACTTCATCAGCCCCGCGGTGTTCGCGAATGTCGCGCACGAGATGCGGATCTCGCAGGAGGAGATCTTTGGCCCCGTCGTCAGCGTCATCAAGTTCAAGGATGAAGCCGACGCTTTGCGGATTGCCAACGGCACGGCTTACAGCCTCGCCGCCGGCGTCTGGAGCCGCGACATCGGCAAGCTGCAGCGCTTTGCCAAGCGGGCGCGCGCGGGCACGGTCTGGATGAACACCTATGGCTATACCGACGTGCGGCTGCCCTGGGGCGGCGAGCGCGACTCCGGCCTCGGCCGCGAGCACGGCACCGCCGCGCTCGACAATTTCACGGAGCCCAAGGCTGTCTGGATGAATCTGGCCGTTTGATACCTCCCGAGCGGCCAACCCTGGAGCCCGCCTGACCACCCGTGCAGGCGGGCTCTTTTTTCGGGATCGATAAGATTGTCTGCTTTCTGCTCAGCGGCGGCAAACCCTGCGGACAAGAACCATGCGGCCTTAAACCCCGGCTTTGGAACCGGCGTGCATCCTGCCTGCAACAGGGTGGGGCATCAGCATGTCAGTTCTCAGGGAGGTCGTCGTCGCAATCGCGGGAGTCTACGCACTTCTGTTCGCGTGCGACGCAATGTTCGGGGTCGGCGAGGCGCGCTTCGACGACGCCTATTACAGCGCCAGTTTTTACGCGCCGCGGCCTAAGGAGTTTCGTTTTGCGGGCGATACGCCGCCGGCCGTCCGCGTCAGCCAGGCCTTTGCGCAGTTCGCGCCGGGCGAAGCCAAGCCGAACAAGCGCTACTCGTCGCTGACGACGATCCTCCGGTAAGCGCCGTCTACTCTCCCTGGATCCATTCCGCGACGCCACGCCACAACGTGTCGCGGTGGTCGGGGCGGAAGAAGCCGAAATGGCCGATCGCCTTGGCGCCGACGTCGGACGGCTTCACGTTGAGCACCTCAGGCTTGATCGCGGTGAATCCGCTCGCAAGCAGCTCGACCGCGGGCCGCGTCGCCCAGGGATCGTCGGAGAAGCAGAGGGTGCGCAGCTCGCCCTTGAACTTGGCGAAATTCTCCAGCGCCGGCAGCTTTGAATCGAAGAGATAGCGGGGGCTCGAGACCCACTCGGCCCATTGCAGGAAGACGCCCTTGGGCAAATCCTCGCCGATGCCGGCCCAGGCCGGCGCGTAACCGAGCGCGTGCACGAGCGGCACGCCGACAAAATTCATGAAGGCGAAGACGCGGTATTTTTCCGGCGACGTCATCAGCCGCCAGGTCGCCGCCTGCGAGGCCACCAACGCGGCGCGCGAAATGTCCGTGTTGTTCGCGAGCAGCCCGAGCGCCTGGCCGCCGAAGGAATGCCCGACATAGGTCAAGGGCAGGGTATTGTAGCGCTCGCGCATCCAGTGCACTGCGGCGGTGACGTCGAGCGCGGCCCAGTCCGACATCGAGGCCTTGAAGCCGACCAGCGATTTCGGCCGGTTGTAGCCGACCATCGCCGGCAGCCGGGAGTCGCCGATGCCGCGATAGTCGTAGGTCAGGACCGCGCAGCCGCGATGGGCGAGATAGGAGGCAAAGCCACGATAGATTTTTCGCGGGACGGCGGTGGCGGAGTTGATCAAGACGGCATGGCGCTTGGTCCCGCGCGGCAGGAATAGGGTGCCGGTCAGCGCATATCCGTCAGTCGCCGGGAAGCTGATCTCGTCGATGAAACGTCGTCTAGTGCCACGTCCATGGGCCGAAGGTATCTTGCCAGTTTCCAAGCAGTTCCCAGCAAGTGCGAATTTGGCTTTCCCCGCAAGGCTTTGCAGTGCCAGACGGATTTACAACTGGCGGCCGGTGGCCACCCTGTGTATAAGGCGACCCTCGCAACCCACAGATCAGGTTGTGCTTTTTGCTTCACGGAGAGATTGCGATGTCCGAGCGGTGGACGCCCGAGTCCTGGCGCAGCAAGCCGGTGCTACAGGTGCCCGATTATCCCGACGCCAAGGCCCTGGCCGACGTCGAGGCGCAGCTTGCGACCTTTCCGCCGCTGGTGTTCGCGGGCGAGGCGCGCAATCTGAAGAAGGCGCTGGCGCGGGTCGCAGCCGGTGAGGCCTTCCTGCTGCAGGGCGGCGACTGCGCCGAGAGTTTTGCCGAGCACGGCGCCAACAACATCCGCGACTTCTTTCGCGTGCTGCTCCAGATGGCGGTGGTGCTGACTTATGCCGGCGCCGTCCCGGTGGTGAAGGTCGGGCGCGTTGCCGGCCAGTTCGCAAAACCCCGGTCCTCGTCGACCGAGAAGATCGACGGTGTCGAGCTGCCGAGCTATCGCGGCGACATCGTCAACGACATCGCCTTCACCAAGCAAGCGCGCATCCCCGATCCGCAGCGCCAGCTGATGGCCTATCGCCAGTCGGCCGCGACGCTGAACCTGCTGCGTGCATTCGCGACCGGCGGCTACGCCAATCTCGGCAGCGTGCATCAGTGGATGCTCGGCTTCCTCAAGGATAGTCCGCAGTCCCGTCGCTACAAGGAATTGGCCGACCGCATCTCCGATGCGCTCAATTTCATGCGCGCCTGCGGCCTCGATCTCGAGGCCCATCCCGAGCTGCGCGCCACTGATTTCTACACCAGCCACGAGGCCCTGCTGCTCGGCTACGAGCAGGCCATGACCCGGGTCGATTCCACCACCGGCGACTGGTACGCGACCTCGGGCCACATGATCTGGATCGGCGACCGCACCCGCCAGCTCGACCACGGCCATATCGAATATTTCCGCGGCATCAAGAATCCGATCGGGCTCAAATGCGGCCCGTCGCTCAAGCCCGACGAACTGCTGAAGCTGATCGACGTGCTCAATCCCGACAACGAACCGGGCCGGCTGACGCTGATCGGCCGCTTCGGTTCCGACAAGATCGGCGAGCATCTGCCGAACATGATCCGCGCCGTAAAGCGCGAGGGCAAAGTGGTGGTCTGGTCGTGCGATCCCATGCACGGCAACACCATCACCTCGACGTCGGGTTACAAGACGCGCCCCTTCGACCGCATCCTGTCCGAGGTGAAGTCGTTCTTCGCGATCCACGCCGCGGAAGGCACCCATGCCGGCGGCGTGCATCTGGAGATGACCGGCCAGGACGTCACCGAGTGCCTCGGCGGCGCCCGCGCGATCACTGACGAGGATCTCAACGACCGCTATCACACGGTCTGTGATCCCCGGCTCAATGCCGAGCAATCCATCGATATGGCTTTCCTGGTCGCAGAACTGCTCAAGCAGGAACGCGCCGGCAAGGTCAGGCCGATGCCGGTCGCAGCGGGGCTCTGAGACCTTGCTGCGAATCTGGAAGGCCACGATCAATTCCCGTAACGGTCTGGCCTTTGCGTTCCGCTCGGAGCAGGCCGTCCGCGAGGAAATCGTTGCGCTCCTCTTGTCGCTGCCGCTCGCGTGGTTCGTCGGCGCGACCGCGATGCGGGCGGTCGAGCTGATCTGCGCGGTCGCGTTCGTGCTGGTGGTCGAGCTGCTCAATACGGCGATCGAGAAGCTTGCCGACCGGCTGACCATGGATCACGACAAGCAGATCGGACGGGTCAAGGACATGGGCTCGGCCGCGGTCGGTGTCGCGCTGCTGATGGCCGGCGCGTTCTGGATCATCGCCATCATCGAGCGATTGGGATTTCTTTAAAGCGCGTATCGCGCTTTAAACTGTTTTTTCAGCATGATCTTTTCGGAAAACCGCTTCACTCTTTTCCGGATCATGCTCTGATCGGAGCGCCATGACCGAACGTCTCAACGCATTCGCGGTCACGCTCGCCCAGCTCAATCCGACCATGGGCGACATCGAGGGCAATGCCGCGAAAGCGCGCGCGGCGCGCGTGCAGGCAGCCGCCGACGGTGCCGATCTCGTGCTGTTTCCGGAATTGTTCATCGCCGGCTACCCGCCGGAAGATCTCGTGCAGAAGCCTTCCTTTCAGGCCGCCTGCCGCGCTGCGATCGAAGCGCTGGCGCGCGAGACCGCCGATGGCGGGCCGGCGATGCTGATCGGCACGCCCTGGGTCGAGGAGGGCAGGCTCTATAATGCCTGCGCGCTGCTCGATGGCGGCCGTATCGCTGGCCTGCGCTTCAAATGCAATCTACCGAATTACGGCGTGTTCGACGAGAAGCGGCTGTTTTCGCGCGGGCCTGCCGCCGGCCCCGTCACCGTGCGCGGCGTGCGCGTCGGTGTGCCGATCTGCGAGGACATCTGGCTTGAGGAGTCCGAGGACTACGAGAACGTGGTCGAGACGCTGGCCGAGACCGGCGCCGAGATCATCCTCGTGCCGAACGGCTCGCCTTACGCCCGCGACAAGGCCGACGTGCGCTTGTCGGTCGCGGTCGCGCGCGTCACCGAGAGCGGTCTGCCGCTGGTCTATCTCAACCAGGTTTGCGGCCAGGACGAGTTGGTGTTCGACGGCGCCTCCTTTGCGCTCAACGGCGACCTTTCGCTCGCAGCGCAATTGCCGGCGTTCGCGGAGAGCATCACCACACTGCACTTCACGAGAAGCGGCGACGATTGGCGTTGCACCGGGCCGATCGCCGCGCAGCCCGAGGCAGACTACGCCGACTACGCGGCCTGCGTGCTGGGCTTGCGCGACTACGTCGCCAAGAATGGCTTTCCCGGCGTGCTGCTCGGCATTTCCGGCGGCATCGACTCCGCGCTGTGCGCGGCGATCGCGGTCGATGCACTCGGTTCCGATCAGGTGCACGGCGTGATGCTGCCTTATCGCTACACCGCGGCAAGCTCGATTGCGGACGCCGGCGAGCTCGCCGGCCATCTCGGCATCCGCTACGAGGTGCTGCCGATCGCCGAAGCGGTGACCGGGTTCGAGACCATCCTGTCCGGCGTCTTCAAGAATCTGCCGCCCGATGTCACCGAGGAGAATCTCCAGGCCCGCACCCGCGGCACGCTGCTGATGGCGATCTCGAACAAGACCGGCCTGATGGTGGTGACCACAGGCAACAAGTCGGAGATGTCGGTCGGCTACGCCACGCTCTATGGCGACATGAACGGCGGCTTCAATCCGATCAAGGACATCTACAAGACACAGGTGTTTCGGCTGGCAAGCTTGCGTAATTCGTGGAAGCCCGAGGGGGCGCTGGGGCCGGCCGGTGAGGTGATCCCGCCCGACATCATCACGCGTCCGCCGACCGCGGAGCTGCGCGAGAACCAGACCGACCAGGATTCGTTGCCGGCTTACGACGCGCTTGATGCCATCCTGGAGCGTCTCATCGAGCGCGAAGAGCCGCTCGATATAATCATCGCCGCGGGCTTTGACCGCGAGACGGTCACCCGCATCGACCATCTCCTCAACGTCGCCGAATACAAGCGCCGCCAGGCCGCGCCCGGCGTCAAGGTCACAGCCAGGAATTTCGGCCGCGACCGCCGCTATCCCATCACCAACCGCTTTCGCGACAAAGGCGAGCAGCTCGGCGCTCCGGATGAGACGCTGGTCTCGCGTGGGAGCAAAGCCTCGATCGACGCGTTTGAGGGGTGAGGCTGGCGCTTGCGCTGCCGTTTCCGCAACCGAGATCGGCGTTATTGTGCCCTCGCCCCTTGCGGGAGAGGGCAGCTCCGCTGTCGAAGCGAACTCATTCGGGTGAGGGGTCTATCTCCGCGTACTCATGTGCACATGTGAGCGGATAGAACCCCTCATCCGGCGCTTCGCGCCACCTTCTCCCGCAAGGGGAGAAGGGAAGGGCTATTACTTCTGTTGTTGCGGCAGGAAGCTCGGGCCGACCGAACGGATCGGCTTGTTCTCGGAAGGCGTCGCAGGGGTGCCGGTGTCCGCCGGCGGCGTTGCTGCCGGGGCGCCAGCAGTCGTCGGTGCCGGAGCCGCACCCTTCTTGCCATTGGCGGCAGGCGTGCCCTTGTTGAGCTGCCGCTGCTGCATTTTCTTGGCGCTCTCCTCGGTGACGATGATGTCACCTTGCTGTTCGGCCGACGCCTTGTCGTCGGCCGATTTGAGCGCGTCCGCCCAGGTCTGGCCCGCGGCCTTGCAGGAGCAGGACGGGTTGAACTCGCTGCGGAATTTGAACGCGGTCGGCAGCGCCGTGTAGGGCTGGCCGCTGGTGGAGACCGCGGAGTTCATGTCTTCACCGGGATTGCGATGGGTGTAGAGCACGGCCTCGGCGGCCGGGCACAGCGCCTTGCAGGTCTTCTCGTCGTCGGGGAAGCGCGCCGGCACGGTCGCAAACGAGACCGGGAAGTAGGCGCCGTCGCAGGTGCGCACGCACACAGTGCGATAGGTGCCTGATTGCGGGCCGAGATCGGACGGCGGCACGCCTTGCGGATTATTGGGGTTGTTGCCGCCGAACAGATTGCTCAGGAAATTGCCGCCGCCTTGCGACTGCGCCGCATTGGCATATTGCGGGCCGCAATTGTTCTGCGCCAGCGCTGCCAGCACCGAGCGGCGCTGGTTGTCACGCTCGGGGCTAAAGCCGCCGGGGCCGCCGCCGCGCAGGCGTTCGAGATTGCCGGTGATCTGGTCCAGATTGGCGCGCATCTGCTGGATCTGGGTGTTGACCGGACCGCATTGCGCCGACTGGCCGCTGAACAGCGAGAAGAAGCCGGAGGAATCGCAACCCATGCGCTTGGCCTGCATGGTGACACGATCGAGCTCGGCCTGCTGCTTGGTCTGAGATTCCTGATAGCGGCGGATCTGGTCTTCGCGCGCGGGATCACCGCCGCCGCCACGATCGAGACCGGCGAGCTGACCTTCCAGGCGCGCGCACATCGGGTTGGGTCCGAGCCCGTTCTGGCCGGGCTGAGGCGGCGGTCCCGGCGGGCCGGCCTGTGCGAACGCGTTATTGGCGAGCGCAACCGTGCTGAAGAGCACGGCAGAGGCAAGGATCAAGCGAGCACGGGAGAGAGACATAAATTCAGGCATATCCGCCATTCTAGCGAGGTCACGGCCAGGCGTGATGTGGGGAGGCCGGAGCGCGCCCTCCCATAGCCGCTTCCTGCGGCATCGTCACGTCGTTTCAGAGGCCAGCGATTGGGCCTAAGGTACGCCAGTTCCGAGCGAATTCAGCGCTGGCAGGTGATTGCGACATATTCGTCGCAATGGCCATGGGAGCAGTTTGCGCCGGATTTGGGGACAGAGCCGGTAATTTCGTCGGGATCGACCCGGCGATAGGCCGAAGCCTGGGCAAAATCGCGTGACTGGCAGTAGGTGCGGGCGACCTGCGCGCCGCATTTGTCGCTCTTGGCCAGGCACTGATCGACGCCGTAGCCGTCCGCCTGGTTCGGGATGATGAAGACGCGGGTCTCCGCGAGAGCGCTGGACGCCGCAAGGATGGAGGCGCAGGACATGAGCGCGAGCAATGATCGCATGAAAACACCGGGGCAAAAAATGTGAACTGCCAGTTCCAGAATGGGCTCAAATGGTTAAGGAGATGAACCATCCGCGCGCGGCGGCTGCGCATTGCGGAGATAAGACGGCGTTTTCGCGGCTCTCTTGACGCGGGGCCGCCTCATAGCCCATATGTTCCGTCATGAACGGTCTCCTCGTCATTTGCGCCATTTGCCGCGAGATTACGAGCTAGCGATTCGCTGGCTGGAGCCGTCTTTTCTCAAAACCATTGAGAGCACTGGACGCCCGGCCAACAGCCGACGGGTATCCTTATGGAATTGCGCCTTTACGATACGCTGAGCCGGGAAAAGCGCACCTTCGTGCCGCTCGATGCCAAGAACGTCCGCATGTATGTCTGCGGACCGACGGTCTATGACTTCGCCCATATCGGCAATGCCCGGCCGGTGATCGTGTTCGACGTGCTGTTTCGGCTGCTGCGCCATCTCTACGGTGAGGCGCACGTCAAATATGTCCGCAACATCACCGACGTGGACGACAAGATCAACGACCGCGCCGCGCGGGATTTCCCCGGCCTGCCGCTGAACGAGGCGATCCGGAAAGTCACCGAGCAGACCGGCAAACAGTTTCACGCTGACGTCGACGCGCTCGGCGCGCTGCGGCCGAGCGTCGAGCCGCGCGCCACCGAGCATATCGGCGAGATGCGCGAGATCATCGAACGGCTGGTTGCCGGCGGCTTTGCCTATGTTGCCGAGGATCACGTGCTATTCTCGCCGCAGGCGATGAACGCGGCCGATGCCGGGCTGCCGCGCTATGGCGCGCTGTCCAATCGTTCGCTGGACGAGATGGTTGCCGGCGCCCGCGTCGATGTCGCGCCCTACAAGAAAGGCAACACCGACTTCGTGCTGTGGAAGCCGTCCAAGCCCGGCGAGCCGTCATGGCCGTCACCCGCCGGCGTCGCCGCGCAGGGGCGCCCGGGCTGGCATGTCGAGTGCTCGGCCATGGCCTGGAAGCATCTCGGCGAGCACTTCGACATCCATGGCGGCGGCATCGATCTCGTGTTTCCGCATCACGAGAACGAGGTCGCGCAGACCTGCTGCGCCTTCCACCGGGAGCGCATGGCGAACTACTGGATGCATAACGGCTTCCTGCAGGTCGAAAGCGAGAAGATGTCGAAGAGCCTCGGTAACTTCGTCACTATTCACGAACTGCTCGCGGACTGGCCGGGCGAAGTGCTGCGCCTGAATATGCTCAAGACGCATTACCGCTCGCCGATCGACTGGACGATGAAGTCGCTGGAGGAGAGCGCCAGGACGCTCGACGATTGGTATCGGGTTGCGGCTGACGTCGCATCCGGCAAGCCCGCCCCCTCAGTGGTCGAGCCGCTGCTCGACGACCTCAACACGCCGCTGGCGATCGCGGCGCTGCATGGGCTGCGCGGCAGCGATGTTGGTGCCCTCGCGGGTTCGTTGCGTCTGCTCGGCTTTCTCTCCGAGAGTGCCGCGCAGTGGGAAGGACGCAAGCAGCAGGCGAGCGGCGTCGATGCCAAGGAAGTCGAGCGCCTGATCTCGGAGCGGACGGCGGCGCGTGCGCGCAAGGACTTTGCGGAGTCCGATCGTATCCGCGATCTGCTTGCCGCGATGGGCGTTGCGATCAAGGATTCCAAGGAAGGGACGACGTGGGAGGTCGCACGATGAAGCGACCCGATACGCCTTTTCCGCGGCACTGGTTCTATTACATCGCGCTGAAAATCCTGCTGCTCGGCGCTGCCGTGGCGCTGGCGCTGAAACTCTATGGGATGTGGTGAAGACGATGGCACAAGCACTCCCAAAGCCTGGCTTGCGGCCCTTCCTGCCGGAGGACGTGCCGGTTCTCGCCGCGATCTTCACCGCCAGCATCGAAGAGCTGACCGGCGAGGACTATAGCGAGGCCCAACAACAGGCCTGGATGGCGTCGGCGGAAGACGAAGAGTTCGGCAAGGGGCTCGCCTCCGACCTGACGCTGATCGCAACGCTGGAGGGGTCACCGGTGGGTTTTGCCTCGCTGCAGGGCAAGGATCATATCCGCATGCTCTATGTGCATCCGGCCGTGGCCGGGCAGGGCCTCGCGACCATGCTCGTCGATGCGCTGGAAAAGCTTGCGGGCGGCCGCGGCGCCGACAAGCTGACGGTCGATGCCAGCGACAACGCGCAGGGCTTTTTCGCCAAGCGCGGCTATGTCGCCATGCAGCGCAACAGCATCACTGTCAACGACGAATGGCTGGCCAACACCACCATGCAGAAGACGCTCGGCAGTGGACCCGCGTCGGGAGCGCTGCAATGAGCAAGGAGCGCCTCTATCTGTTCGACACCACGCTGCGCGACGGCGCGCAGACCAACGGCGTCGATTTCACGCTGACCGACAAGCAAATCATCGCCCAGATGCTCGATGAACTCGGCATCGACTATGTCGAGGGCGGCTATCCCGGCGCCAATCCGACCGACACCGAGTTCTTCGGCACCAAGCCGAAGTTTTCGCATGCGCGCTTCACCGCCTTCGGCATGACGCGGCGAGCGGGGCGCTCGGTTTCCAACGATCCCGGTGTGGCCGGGCTGCTGGAGGCCAAGGCCGACGTGATCTGCTTCGTGGCGAAGTCGTCGGCCTATCAGGTGCGCGTTGCCCTGGAGACGACGAAGGAGGAGAACCTCGCCTCGATCCGCGACAGCGTCGCAGCAGCCAAGGCCGCCGGCCGCGAGGTGATGCTCGACTGCGAGCATTTCTTCGACGGTTACAAGGAGGATTCCGGTTTCGCGCTCGCCTGCGCGAAAGCTGCTTATGAAGCCGGCGCGCGCTGGGTGGTGCTGTGCGACACCAACGGCGGCACCATGCCCAACGAGGTCGAAGCGATCGTCACCGAGGTGACGAAGCACATCCCCGGCGATCATCTCGGCATCCACGCCCATAACGACACCGAGCAGGCGGTGGCGAATTCGCTCGCCGCGGTGCGCGCCGGCGCGCGGCAGATCCAGGGCACGCTGAACGGCCTCGGCGAGCGCTGCGGCAATGCCAATCTCTGCTCGCTGATTCCGACCTTGAAGCTGAAGGCCGAGTTTGCTGACGCCTTCGAGATCGGCGTCACGGCGGAGAAGCTCGCGACCCTGGTCAAGGTGTCGCGCACGCTCGACGATATGCTCAACCGCGTTCCGAACCGGCATGCGGCCTATGTCGGCGAGAGCGCGTTCGTCACCAAGACCGGCATCCATGCCTCTGCCGTGCTGAAGGATCCGCAGACCTACGAGCATGTCTTGCCGGAGCTGGTCGGCAATCATCGCAAGGTGCTGGTGTCCGATCAGGCCGGCCGTTCCAATGTCATTGCCGAGCTCGACCGCGCCGGCATCGCCTATGAGAAGAGCGATCCGAAACTGTCGCGGCTGGTCGAGGAATTGAAGGAGCGCGAGGCGCAGGGCTACGCCTATGAATCCGCCAACGCCTCGTTCGAGCTGCTGGCGCGGCGCACGCTCGGCAAGGTGCCGCATTATTTCGAGGTCGAGCAGTTCGACGTCAATGTCGAGCAGCGTTACAATTCGCATGGCGAACGCGTCACCGTGGCGCTGGCGGTGGTCAAGGTCGACGTCGCCGGCGAGCATCTGATCTCGGCGGCCGAAGGCAACGGTCCCGTCAACGCGCTCGACGTCGCGCTGCGTAAGGACCTCGGCAAGTACCAGAAATATATCGAAGGCCTGACGCTGATCGACTACCGCGTTCGTATCCTCAACGGCGGCACCGGCGCGGTCACGCGCGTCCTGATCGAGAGCGAGGACGAGAACGGCGACAGCTGGACCACGGTCGGGGTGTCCCCCAACATCATCGACGCCTCGTTCCAGGCGCTGATGGATTCGGTGATCTACAAGCTGGTGAAGTCGGGCGCGCCGGCGTAGGGCGGCGGTGCCACAAACGGGATGACGAGCAGGAGAGGGGGCGCGACCCATGATCGATCACATCTCTGTCGGCGTCAGCGATCTCCAGCGCTCGGCGACATTTTACGAGGCAACACTCGCCGCGCTCGGTCTCGCTCGCCTCGTCACGCGGCCGCGGACGATCGGCTTCGGCAAGGCCTATCCCGAATTCTGGATCAATCTGCGCGAGGGCATGCCGCACGTGCCGCCGGAGAGCGGCGTCCATATCTGCCTGCGGGCAAAGACGACCGTCGAGGTCGATGCATTTCACGCCGCAGCGCTGTCGGCCGGCGGCGCATCCGACGGCGCGCCGGGTATCCGCCCGCACGATCGCGTGCGTTATTACGCAGCCTTCGTTGTCGACCCCGATGGTAACCGGATCGAGGCGGTGACGTTTCCTGCGGACTAGAGCTTGCGCGCCATTTCCGGTGCGAGCTGCTTTTCCGCATCTTCGATCTGCGCTGCAGCCGATTTCAGCTTCGGCAAAATCTCTTCGATCCGATCGGCCTTGAGGATGTCGACCGAAAGGCCGGCGCGGATGAACTCGGTCTGGCGCATGTGCGACAGCAGCGAGAACAGCGGCTCCCAGAAATTATCGATGTTGGCAAGCAGCACCGGCTTGGCGTGACGTCCCAGCTGCTTCCAGGTCAATTGCTCGACCAACTCCTCCAGCGTGCCGACGCCGCCCGGCAGCGCCACGAAGGCGTCGGAGCGTTCGAACATCAGTCGCTTGCGCTCGTGCATGTCGGGGGTGACGATCATCTCCTGCACGCGCGTCAGCGCGTTTTCCCGCATCCGCAGGAAATCGGGGATGATGCCGGTGACAGTGCCGCCGTGATCGAGGACGGAGGTCGCCACCGAGCCCATCAGGCCGAGCGAGCCGCCGCCATAGACGAGGCGGATGTTGTTCTCGGCGAGCGCCTTGCCGAACGCCTTGGCGCCTTCGGTGAAACGGGGATTGGTTCCTGGGCCGGAGCCGCAATAGACACAGACGGTTTTGATCGTGCTCATTGGTGCCATGATGCATTGCAGCGAAGAGGCGTCAAGCCCAATCGGTGATTCGGGGCTTCCGGAAATCTACCGGTAAACCACGACGAACAATCCAAGATTCGCCATCTGGCGGGGTGCATGGGCATCGGTAAGGCTCTATATGACAAACGAAAATCCTTAATGGCAACGCAGCCCGCATTCGACGGGCTTTTCAGGCTTCTTGATGGACCAAGCTCAATCGCCCGCCGGCGCCAACGTTCCTGATCCCGCCGGGGGGCCGCTGGAGCGGGCCACGCTGATGGGCACGCTGGCGCATCTGTGGCCCTATATCTGGCCGGGCGACCGTTTCGACCTGAAGATGCGCGTGGTCTGGTCGATGGTGCTGCTGCTCGCCGCCAAGCTGATCACGCTGACGGTTCCTTTCAGCTTCAAATGGGCGACCGACGCGCTGACCGGCGCCAACAGTGCGCCAGTTCAGGCCGACAATTGGCACCTCTGGGTGATCGCCTCGCCGCTGCTGCTGACCGCCAGCTACGGCGTGATGCGCATCGTGATGGCGGTGCTGACGCAATGGCGCGACGGCATTTTCGCGCGCGTTGCCATGCACGCGGTGCGCAAGCTCGCCACCATCACTTTCATCCACATGCACGAGTTGTCACTGCGCTTCCACCTGGAGCGCAAGACCGGCGGCCTGACGCGCGTGCTCGAGCGCGGCCGCGAGGGCATCGAGGTCATCGTGCGCATGGTGATCCTGCAGCTGATCCCGACCATCGTCGAGGTCTCGCTGCTGATGGCCGTGCTGCTGTGGCAGTTCGATTGGCGCTACGTGCTTGCGACCCTCGTCACTGTCGCGGTCTACATGTACTACACCTACATCGCGACCGAGTGGCGGATCGGCATCCGCCGCAAGATGAACGATGCCGACACCGAGGCGAACACCAAGGCGATCGACTCGCTGCTCAACTACGAGACCGTCAAATATTTCAGCGCCGAGGCCCGTGAGTCACAGCGCTACGACCGGTCGGTCGCGCGTTACGAGGAGTCGAGCGTCCAGGCCTATACTTCGCTGGCCGTGCTCAACACCGGGCAGGCCGTGATCTTCACGCTGGGGCTGACCGCGACCATGCTGATGTGCGCGATCGGCGTGCGCAACGGCACCAACACGGTCGGCGATTTCGTGCTGGTCAACGCGATGATGATCCAGCTCTACCAGCCCTTGAACTTCATGGGCATGGTTTATCGCGAGATCAAGCAGGCGATCATCGACATCGAGAAGATGTTCAACGTGCTGGGGCGCGAGGCTGAGATCAAGGATGCGCCGGGCGCGAAGCCACTGGTGGTCTCCGCGGGCAATGTGCGTTTCGAGGATGTGCGCTTTGCCTATGAGCCGTCCCGTCCGATCCTCAAGGGCATCAGCTTCGAGGTGCCGGCCGGCAAGACGGTCGCGATCGTCGGCCCGTCAGGTGCGGGCAAGTCGACCATCTCGCGGCTTCTGTTTCGCCTCTACGACATCTCGGGCGGCAAGATCCTGATCGACGGCCAGGACATTCGCGAAGTCACGCAGGCGAGCTTGCGCGCGTCCATCGGCATGGTGCCGCAGGACACCGTGCTGTTCAACGACACCATCCGCTACAACATCCGCTACGGGCGTTGGGACGCCAGCGATGCCGAGGTCGAGCAGGCAGCGCAGCTGGCGCAGATCGATCATTTCATCCGCATGGCGCCGAAAGGCTACGAGACCCAGGTCGGCGAGCGCGGCCTGAAACTGTCCGGCGGCGAAAAACAACGGGTTGCGATCGCGCGCACCGTGTTGAAGGCGCCGCCGATCCTGGTGCTGGACGAGGCGACCTCCGCGCTTGACACCCACACTGAGCACGAAATCCAGGGTGCGCTCGAGCGCGTGGCGAAGAACCGCACTTCGCTGGTGATCGCCCATCGGCTCTCGACCATCGTCGGCGCCGACGAGATCATCGTGCTGGACCAGGGCCGCATCGCCGAGCGCGGCACCCACGCGAAACTGCTTGGGGAGGGGGGACTTTACGCCAGCATGTGGAACAGGCAGCGCGAGGCCGAGGCGGCGCGCGAGAAACTGGCGAGGATGGCCGATTCCGGCGAGGCGCCCAACCGGGAGCCACCGCCGGTCGCCGATGTCCTGACGGCGCCTGCGGCGGCGGAGTGACCTTGTCTCCGGTCCCAACTCTGGCCTAAACAACACCACCGCGCGGGACGACCTGCGCCATCAACCCTGAGCGGCAGATAGCGATGTCCATTCTCGATTCGATCCAGCGTCAGATCCCGCCGATCCACAAGGAGGGATATCCCTTCATCGGCGGCTTTGCGCTGGCAAGCCTCCTCCTGTTCTGGCTGTGGTCGCCGTTGGGGTGGATCGGCACCATCCTGACCGTATGGTGCGCGCTGTTCTTCCGCGACCCCGTGCGCGTGACCCCCGTGCGCGAGGGGCTCGTGGTGTCGCCCGCCGACGGCCGCGTCTCGATGATCACTATGGCGCTGCCGCCGGCCGAGCTCGGCCTCGGCGATCGGCCGCTGCCGCGCGTCTCGGTGTTCATGAGTGTGTTCAACTGCCATGTGAACCGCAGCCCGATCGCGGGCCGGGTGGACCGTATCGCCTACCGGCCCGGCCTGTTCATCAATGCCGAGCTGGACAAGGCGAGCGAGGACAATGAGCGCAACTCGCTGGTGATCACGACGCCGACGGCGCGGATCGGCGTGATCCAGATCGCGGGTCTGGTCGCCAAGCGCATCGTCTGCTTCGTCAAAGAGGGGCAGGCAATCGGCGCCGGTGAGCGCTTCGGTCTGATCCGATTCGGCTCGCGGCTCGACGTCTATCTGCCGCTGGGCACGAAGGCGCTGGTCTCGGAAGGCCAGACCGCGATCGCCGGCGAGACGATTCTGGCGGATCTTGCCGGAGACGACCCGAGCCGCGCCTACCGTGCCAATTAACCAATAAGTCGGTCCTGAGGGGCCTTCCGCCGCAATGGCGGAGGGGAACGCGGCTTGCTATATCTCGCCCCAAGGTGAGGACGAGCCATGACGCCTTATGACTTCAAAGATCCTGATGTGCGCCGCCGGCGGTTCCGCCCGATCCCGGTGCGCATGCTGGTGCCCAACGTCATCACGCTGCTGGCGATCTGCGCCGGCCTGACCTCGATCCGGCTCTCGATCGAGGGGCGGATGTCGCTCGCGGTCTACGCCATCGTGTTCGCGGCGGCACTCGACGGCATCGACGGCCGCATCGCGCGCATGATCAAGGGGCAGTCCAAGTTCGGCGCCGAGCTCGACAGCCTCGCCGACTTCGTCAATTTCGGCGTGGCGCCCGGCCTGATGTTGTATTTCTGGCAGCTGCACGAGCTCGGCAATGCCGGCTGGATCGCCGCCATGGTATTCGCGATTTCCGGTGGCCTCCGCCTGGCGCGCTTCAATGCCACCATGGACGATCCCAACAAGCCGGCCTTCGCCGCCAACTTCTTCACCGGCGTGCCGGCGCCGGCCGGCGCGATCACGGTGCTGCTGCCGATCTATGTCGCGTTCCTCGATCTCGGCCGGCTGCCTGCGGCGGTGACGGCTGCGTATACGCTGCTGATCGCCTTCCTGATGGTGTCGCGCCTGCCGGTGTTCTCCGGCAAGACCAAGCGCATGCGCGTGCCGCCCGAGCTGGTGCTGCCGGCGTTCGTCGCGGTGGTCGTGTTCATCGCGATCCTGATCGCCTATCCCTGGCACGTGCTGTCCATCGGAACGGTGCTGTATCTGCTCGCTTTGCCGCTCGGCTACAAATCCTATCGCGACCAGGCGCGCGCGATGGAAGCCACCGCGCCGGCTGGAGGCGAGGTCTCCTCGCCGCCTTCGGCGCCGACGCTGGCAAACCTGTCGGAGCCGCCGCGCGAAGACGACCGGCCCGACCGGCTGCACTGAACGGCAAGCGCCAAGCAGCCAAGGCACTGAACAGCGAGACTTGGATATCTGCCATGAGGCGCCCTGAGTTGGGTTGAAGCCCGATCTCGGCTATATCGCCCGGTGCAGGCGGCACCGCACCAACAGCGGCCGCCAATCTGGGAGAGAACGCTGTGACGAATACTGCGACCGGGCCGCTGCCCGCTTCCGTCCTCGAAGCGCTGGGCCGCTATGACACGCCGACGATCTGCAATGCCATGGAGATCGTGGCGCCCGAGCGCCGGCTGATCGGCTACACCACCAAACCACTGGTCTGCCCATTTCCCGATCTGCCCCCGATCGTCGGCTATGCCCGCACGGTCGCGATCCGCTCGGTGCTGAAAAATTCACTACCGCCGGAAGAGCAGTCCAAGCGCCGCATCGCATATTACGAATATGTCGGTACCGGCCACGGTCCGCGCATCTCGGTGATCCAGGACATCGACGGTCCCGACGTCGGCTACGGTGCGTTTTGGGGCGAGGTGCAGAGCAACGTGCACAAGGCGCTCGGCTGCCTCGGCGTCATCACCGACGGTTCGATCCGCGACATTCCGCAATGGGCGCCGGGCTTCCAGGCGCTGGCCGGCTCGATCGGCCCGTCGCATGCATGGGTGCATGCCGAGAGCTTTGGCGGCGAAGTGCGCGTCGCCGGCATGACCGTGAAGTCGGACGATCTGATCCATGCCGACCAGCACGGCGCCGTCGTAATTCCGCACGATATTGCCGCAAAGCTGCCCGAGGCCGCCGAACTCTGTGGCCGCCGCGAGACGCCGATCCTCGAGATCGCCCGCAGCCCCGACTTCTCGTTGGAGAAGTTGAAGGCTGCGCTGAAGCGCTCGGCGGAGATTCACTAACGGCGGGACCGCGATGATCTACGGTTGCGACGCCGCTCGCAGGCTGCCCTGTTCCGTCAGGAACAAGGCGGCCTGATCCGGCTCGCCGAGCACCGCGGCAGCGCATCCGATCAAGGTGAAGCCGCCGGCAAAATCCCACAGGGTGATATCTTCCGCATTGTCCGGCATGTGGATCAGGTGCGCTACGATCACGGCGAGGGCCGCCTCGGCAAAGAGCAGCACGCTGAACGCCGGCAGGACGAGCCCGGGTTCGAGCATGTGGAGCGCCAGCACTGCGGGAAGCGCGGTGAGAAGACTGAACAGCGTCACCATTGCGATGCCTTCCGCCATGAGGTCCCGGCCCGGATCCAGAATACCAATTGATCGGTCGCCCCCGATGTGGCGCAGGGCCGCAGCCGAAGGGATCGCGTGCACGGGTGACGGGTGCGCGCGACACCGTATGGTTAGCAAAATGTTGAGATCCGTGTCGGCAGTCGGCAAAAGCCGGCGCCTTTCAGCGCGCTGCGGCCGCCAGGCGCGCCGGCTCAACTTAACCTTTACGCGTCTTTAATCGCGGCTCACTAGGGTTTCCGATGCGGTTCGGGGTTGGGCCGCGCCATCGGCCAGGACGGCCGTTGTTGCGTTCGCGTTGGAGTCTCCCATGGATATCATGACGAGCATCGGGCTCGTGGCGGGCATTGTCGTCATCGCGACGATGATGCTGCTGGGCGGCGATCTCCACATGTTCGTTTCCGAGCATGCGATGATCATCATCTTCGGCGGCTCGACGGCCGCGACCATGATCCGCTTTCCGCTCTCGACGCTGATCCACGGCCTACCGCTCGGCGCCAAGTTTGCCTTCACTATGAGCCGTCTGTCGGCGCACGATCTGGTCGACGAACTCGCCCGCATCGCCGAGATCGCCCGCAAGCAAGGGCCGGTGGGTTTGGAAAAGGTCGAGACCGACGAGCCGTTCCTCGCCAAGGGCATCCGCTACGTCGCCGACGGCTACGACCTGGACTTCATTCGCGACAATCTCGAGCGCGACCGCGATAATTTTTTGATGCATCTGGATGAAGGCAGCAAGATCTACCGCGCCATCGGCGACTGCGCCCCGGCCTTCGGCATGGTCGGCACGCTGATCGGCATGGTGCAGATGTTCGCCAACATGACCGACCCGTCAAAGCTCGGCCCGTTCATGGCGACCGCGCTGCTCGCGACTCTCTACGGCGCGCTGGTCGCCAACCTGTTTTGTACCCCGATCGCCGACAAGCTGCATGGAAAGCTCCTGGACGAAGAGACCAACCGCACGCTGATCATCGACGGCATCCTGATGATCCGCGACTCCAAGAGCCCCACGCTGGTCCGCGAAATGCTGCTGGCCTATCTGCCCGAGAAGCACCGCCACGCTGAAGGCGAGCCGGTGCCGGCCTGAGGCCGCGCGCCGGGATTTGAGATATGGCCAAGAAGAAGCGCGGCGATTCACACGGAGGCGGTCACGGCTGGTTCGTGACCTTCGCCGATCTGATGGGCCTGATGATGAGCTTCTTCGTGATGCTCGT
Organism: Bradyrhizobium sp. CW1; assembly: GCF_023100665.1. Classification (NCBI taxonomy): domain Bacteria; kingdom Pseudomonadati; phylum Pseudomonadota; class Alphaproteobacteria; order Hyphomicrobiales; family Nitrobacteraceae; genus Bradyrhizobium; species Bradyrhizobium sp. CW1. Next base: position 4,765,551 of record NZ_CP064684.1, on the reverse strand, counting down.
CGCGTTCTCGACCCAGGATGCCAACAAGCTGAAGGTCGTCGCAGGCTCCATGCGCGACGCCTTCGGTGTCCAGACCGAAGCGCGCTATTCCGGCATCGTCGAGTCCGACGGGCTGCCGACCCGCCCTCGGCTGAAGAACGTCGATCACATTCAGCCCGAGGACTCCTCCAACACGCCGACGCCGGACCAGGAGGATCGTGACCGCACGTCGGGCGCCAAGATCAAGGTCGACCGCAATTTTGCGCTGGCGGCGGCCTCGCTGCGCCAAGCGTTGCAGGACATGCCGGAATTGACCGAGATGTCGAAGCACATCATGTTCGAGGAGACCAAGCAGGGCCTCAACCTCGAGATCGTGGACCAGGACGGTCGCTCGATGTTCGCCGACGGCTCCAAAGTCCCCTATGACCGCACCCGCCGCCTGATCGAGAAGCTCGCTGTCCCGCTCAAGGCGACGCCGCTGCGCGTCTCCATCGCCGGCCACACCGCGGCTGGATTCGTGCCGACCCGCAGCGACTACGGCGCCTTCGATCTGTCGGCCGACCGCGCCAATGCCGTGCGTCAGATCCTCGAACGCGAGGGCCTGCCGGCCGCCCATGTCTTCGCCGTCGCCGGCAAGGCGGATACCCAGCCGCTGTTTCCGGACGATCCCTCGCTCGCGGCCAACCGGCGGGTGACCATCACCCTGATGCGCGAAGATCCGCCGCTGCCGCCGAATCTGAAGCCGTAGGGCGCATTCGAGCGAAGTGGACCCTGTTTCGCGCGAAGAAGCGCGACAAAACAAGGATGTAGAGCCAATTCCCCTTCAATCGGGGACTGAAAGGCTCAGGGCTCTTGTGCCACCATCTTACCTGAGGCATGTCGTCGCGTGGGCAACGACCGTTGCTGCGCCGTCACAGCATCTGGCCCGGTGCCTGCTATGGTGATGTGCCGATTGACAGGGGCGCCGGAACCGTCAAAAGGCGCCGGATCAATTCTCGGGCAGAAGCGTTCCAGTTTCATATGACGGCGAGCATCACATCGACCGAAGCTCCGGACGGGCCGGTCACCTCGGGTTTCTGGGGCCTGACGCTCGGGAGCATCGGCGTCGTCTTCGGCGACATCGGCACGTCGCCGCTCTACGCATTCCACGAGGCCGTCAGGGGCGCGGCCCATGGCCAGCCGGTCTCGCGGGTCATGGTGCTCGGCGTGCTCTCGCTGATCCTTTGGGCGCTGCTGATCGTCGTCACCGCCAAATACGTGCTGCTGCTGCTGCGCGCCGACAACAACGGGGAGGGCGGCACGCTTTCCCTCATGGCGCTCGGCCAGCGCGCGCTCGGGCGGCGGAGCTGGTTCCTGATGGCGCTCGGCGTCGTCGGCGCCTCCATGTTCATCGGCGATTCCATGATCACGCCGGCGATCTCGGTGTTGTCGGCGGTCGAGGGTCTGAAGCTCGCAACGCCCGCCTTCGAGCACTATGTCGTTCCCCTGACCGTTCTCATCCTGACGCTGCTGTTCGCGGTCCAGAGCAAGGGGACGGCACTGGTCGCCTCAGCCTTCGGGCCGGTGATGGTCGTCTGGTTCACCGTTCTTGCCGTGCTGGGTGCCGTTCACATCGCCGACGATCCGTCGGTGCTGGCAGCGATCAATCCCTATTACGCCCTGCAATTCCTGCTGTCGCACGGCACGATCGGCCTGGTGACACTGGGCGCGGTGTTCCTCGCGGTGACCGGCGGCGAGGCGCTCTACGCAGACCTCGGCCATTTCGGCCGCAAGCCGATCCAGTCGGCCTGGATGTTCTTCGTGCTGCCTGCGCTCCTGATCAACTATTTCGGGCAGGGCGCACTGGTGCTGTCGGATCCCAGCGCGATCGAACACTCCTTCTATCGCATGGTGCCCGAGCATTTCGTGCTGCCGCTGGTCGGACTTGCGACCGCGGCGACCGTGATCGCGAGCCAGGCGGTAATCACGGGGGCCTATTCCCTGGTCTATCAGGCAGTGCAGCTCGGCCTCCTGCCGCGCTTCGAGGTGCGCTTCACCTCGGAAACTCATGCCGGCCAGATCTATCTGCCGCGTGTAAACCGGCTGCTGCTGATCGGTGTGATGCTGCTGGTGCTGTTGTTCCACACCCCCAGCAATCTGGCTTCGGCCTACGGTATTGCGGTCTCCACCACCATGGTTGCTGACGGCATCATGGGCTTCATCGTGATCTGGAAATTGTGGAACTGGCGCGCGGCGACGGCCGCAGCGGTGATCCTGCCCTTCGTCGTGGTCGACATCAGCTTCTTCAGCGCGAATCTTCTGAAGCTGCTCGAAGGCGCCTGGGTGCCGCTGCTGTTCGGCGTGATCATGGCAGGGACAATCTGGACCTGGCGGCGAGGGTCCGGGATCCTGATCCAGAAAACGCGCCGCATCGAGGTGCCGCTGGACGATCTGATCCGGAGCCTGGAAAAGCGGCCGCCGCACATCGTCAAGGGCACCGCGGTGTTCCTGACCAGCGATCCCTCCTTCGTGCCGACCGCGCTGCTGCACAATCTCAAGCACAACAAGGTGCTGCACGAGCACAACGTGGTCCTGACCATCGAGACCGCGCACACGCCGCGGGTCGATCTGTCGGAGCGTTTCCGGATGGAGAAGATCAGCGACAAGTTCTTCAAGGTCCGCCTGCGCTTCGGTTACATGGAGCAGCCGAACGTGCCCAAGGCGCTCGCGATCGCGCGCAAGCAGGGCTGGCAATTCGACATCATGTCGACCTCATTCTTCGTGTCGCGGCGCTCGCTGAAGGCGTCGGCGCAGTCCGGCATGCCGCTTTGGCAGGACCATTTGTTCATCGCGCTGAGCCGGTCCGCCAACGACGCCACCGACTATTTCCAGATTCCCACCGGACGCGTGGTTGAAGTCGGAACCCAGGTCACCATCTAAATGGCGGCCGGCGAAGCCATGCAAATGTGCATGGCCAAGGCCCGAAATCTGGCTAGGCTATGCCGGCAGCGCAGGCCTATAAGCCCCGCGCCCTTCTGCCGTTGTGCAGTGAAGCATTTTTAGAGGCCACCAGGCTCTCCCATGACAAGTGATATCGCGATTTCCGCCCCGGAAACGGCGGCGGCCAATGGGCATGGCGATGCCCACACCACTGCCGGCTTCGGTGCGCTGACACTCGGCAGCATCGGCGTCGTCTACGGTGACATCGGCACCAGCCCGCTCTACGCGTTCCGCGAGGCGGTCATGGCGGCTTCCGGCGCGGAGGGGGTGCCGACGCCGGCGGCCGTGCTCGGCGTGCTCTCCCTGATCCTGTGGGCGCTCATCGTCGTTGTGACGCTCAAATACGTCGTGATCCTGCTCCGTGCCGACAACAACGGCGAGGGCGGCACGTTGGCGCTGATGGCGCTGGCCCAGCGCGCAGTCGGCACCCGCGGAACAACCATCGTCCTGCTCGGCATCATTTCCGGAGCCCTGTTCTACGGCGACGCCGTGATCACGCCGGCGCTCTCGGTGCTGTCGGCGCTCGAAGGCATGAAGGACGTCACCCTGCACTTCGAGTCCTACATCGTGCCGCTGACCGTGATCATCCTGGTCGGTCTGTTTGCCGTGCAGTCCCGTGGCACCGCTCGCGTCGCCGCCTTCTTCGGCCCGATTATGTGCGTCTGGTTCGCGGTGATCGCGATCGCGGCGATCCACCCGATCATCCAGCAGCCGCAGGTGCTGTTCGCGCTGAACCCGCTCTACGCCGTGTCCTTCATGATCCACCACGGCATCATCGGCTTCGTGACGCTCGGCGCGGTGTTCCTGGCGGTCACCGGTGCCGAGGCGCTCTATGCCGACCTCGGCCATTTCGGCAAGCGGCCGATCCAGACCGCCTGGCTGTTCATCGTGGTGCCGTCGCTAGCATTGAACTATCTGGGGCAGGGCGCCCTCGTGCTCGGCGACCCCGGCGCGATCGTGAGCCCGTTCTTCCAGCTCTTTCCGCAAGGTTTTTTCCGCGGCTGCATGGTGGTGCTGGCCACCGCCGCAACGGTTATCGCGAGCCAGGCGGTCATCACCGGTGCCTATTCGCTGACGCGTCAGGCGATCCAGCTCGGTCTGTTGCCGCGGTTTGAAATTCGCCATACGTCCGAAGCCCATTCCGGCCAGATCTTCATCCCGCGCATCAACCAGCTCCTGCTCGTCGCAGTGGTCCTGCTGGTGCTCTTATTCCGCTCCTCCAGCGCGCTGGCCTCGGCCTACGGCATCTCCGTCACCGGGACCATGGTGGTTACGGCGATGATGGGCTTCGTGGTGATCTGGAAGGTATGGCGGTGGTCGCCGTTCACGGCTGCCGCCCTGATCGCGCCGTTCCTGTTTCTCGACCTCACCTTCCTGGCCGCCAATCTGCTCAAGGTGTTCGAGGGCGGCTGGGTGCCGCTGGCGCTCGGCGCGCTCATGATCATCCTGATGTACACGTGGCGGCGCGGCAGCCGGCTGCTGTTCGAGAAGTCGCGCAAGCTCGAATTCCCGCTCGCCGACCTGGTGGCCATGCTGGAGAAGCGGCCGCCGCAGCGCGTGCCCGGCACCGCGGTGTTCCTGACCAGCGATCCCCTCAGCGCGCCGACCGCGCTGATGCATAGTCTGAAGCACTACAAGGTGCTGCACGAGAAGAACGTCATTCTCACCATCGAGACCGCACAGACCCCGCGCATCGATCCGGCCGAGCGGGTGAAGCTGGAACAGATCTCGCCGACCTTCTCCAAGGTGACGCTGAAGTTCGGCTTCATGGAATCGCCCAACGTGCCGAAGGCGCTGGCGATCGCCCGCAAGCTCGGCTGGCAGTTCGACATCATGTCAACCTCGTTCTTCCTGTCGCGGAGGGCGCTCAAGCCGGCCGCCCATTCCGGCATGCCGCGCTGGCAGGACCGGCTGTTCATCTCGCTCAGCCGTTCCGCCAACGACGCCACCGATTATTTCCAGATCCCCTCCGGCCGCGTCGTCGAGGTCGGCACCCAGGTGACGATCTAGCTCCGCAGCTGTCATCGCCCGGCTGGACCGGGCGATCCAGTACCCAGAAACAGTGCGTGGATACGGGCAGGCCGCGGCGTACCGGATTCCCCGCTTTCGCGGGGAATGACACTGAGCTAGCGGTGAGGTGTGAAGCAGGAGCTTCAGGCATCGTGAAGGTCGCGCTTCAAGTCGCTGCGATTTAGCTTTAACTTGCGCAAGGCAGCTCAAGCCTTTGTAGCGCTTGATTTTCGCGGGCCGAGAGGCGAGGTTGCCGGCCGCCGGGATCGCCCCGGCAGCGGCCCGCGACGTTGGAGGATGATGTGGCAAATCAAATACAGGATCTGACCCCGGACGAGGTCTCCAAGGGTGTCGCGGAAGGGCGCTATCTCCTCGTCGACGTGCGCGAGCCGAACGAGGTCGAGGCCGAGGCTTATCCCTACGGCGTGGTCGTGCCGCTCTCGACCTTCGATCCCAAGGCGATCCCCGATCCCGCCGGCAAGGAGGTCGTGTTCGCCTGCCGCTCGGGCAAGCGTTCGGTGACGGCCTCGCTGGCGGCGCAGGCCGCGGGCCTGCCCTACGACAAGCATCTGGCCGGCGGCATGCTGGGCTGGAAGGCGGCGGGTCTTCCCAGCAAGATCGGCGGCTGACCCCGCCGATGTCCAAGAGCTCGTCCCTCAACAAGGTCTTCGCGGACCTTCCCGTCACCATCTTCGAGGCGATGTCGCAGGCCGCGCGCGACAATGCCGCCATCAATCTCGGCCAGGGCTTTCCCGACGACCCGGGCCCCGAAGACATCCGCCGCGCCGCGGCCGAGGCCTCGCTGAACGGCTACAACCAGTACCCGTCGATGATGGGCCTGCCGGAGCTGCGCCAGGCGATCGCGACCCATTACGGCCACTGGCACGGGCTCGAGCTCGATCCGATGAGCGAGGTGATGGTGACCTCCGGCGGCACCGAGGCCCTGACCTCGGCCATCCTCGCCGTCGTCCAGCCCGGTGACGAGGTGGTGTGCTTCCAGCCAGTGTACGATTCCTATCTGCCGATCATCCGCCAGGCCGGTGGCATTCCGCGCCTGGTCCGGCTCGAGCCGCCGCATTGGCGGCTGAATGAGGACATGCTGAAAAGCGTCTTCAATTCAAAGACCAAGGCGGTGCTCTTCAACAATCCCCTGAATCCGTCCGCGGTGGTGTTTCCGCGCGAGGATCTCGAGCTTTTGGCGCGCTACTGCCAGGAGTTCGACGTCATCGCGATCTGCGACGAGGTCTGGGAGCACGTCACCTTCGACGAGCACAAGCACATTCCGCTGATCACCATCCCCGGCATGCGGGATCGCACCATCAAGGTCGGCTCGGCCGGCAAGATCTTCTCGTTGACGGGCTGGAAGATCGGCTTCGTCTGCGCCGCGCCGCCGCTGCTGCGCGTTGCCGCCAAGGCGCACCAATTCCTGACCTTCACCACCGCGCCGAACCTCCAGGCCGCCGTCGCCTACGGGCTCGGCAAGCCCGACGAGTACTTCCTGTCGATGCGCAAGGACCTGGCGCGGAGCAGGGACCGCCTCGCCAAGGGACTGGAGAGCCTCGGCTTCCCCGTGCTGAAGTCGCAGGGCACCTACTTCCTCACCGTCGACCTGTCCCCGCTCGGGCTGAACGAGAGCGACACCGAGTTCTGCTGGCGGATCGTGAAGGACTACAAGGTCGCGGCTATCCCGGTCTCGGCCTTCTACGAGCAGGACCCTGTGACCTCGGTGGTGCGCTTCTGCTTTGCCAAGAAGGACGAGACGCTCGACACCGCACTGGAGCGACTGTCGGACGCGGTGCGCGGGCGCAAGAGGTAGGGAGATGACCAACGTCAGCCGCTGTGGTTTTGGCCTTGCGATCGCCGCCGCGCTGACGTTGCTCTCCGCTCCTGCCGGGGCCGAGGAGCGGGTCGTCAACTTCTACAATTGGTCGAACTACGTGGCGCCCGACGTCCTCGAGGCCTTCACCAGGGAGACGGGCATCAGGGTGGTCTACGACACGTTTGACGCCAACGAGACGCTGGAGACGCGCCTGATGGCCGGCAAATCCGGCTATGACGTCGTGGTGCCCACCGCCTATTTCCTCCAGCGCCAGATCAAGGCCAACATCTTCCAGAAGCTCGACAAGTCGAAGCTGCCGAACCTGGCCAATGCCTGGCCGGTGGTGACCGAACGTCTCGCGATCTACGACCCCGGCAACGTCTACGCCGCCAATTACATGTGGGGCACGACCGGCATCGGCTACAATGTCGCCAAGCTGAAGCAGATTCTCGGAGCGGATGCCAAGATTGACAGCTGGGACATCGTGTTCAAGCCGGAGAACCTCGCGAAATTCAAAGACTGCGGCGTCCACATGCTGGATTCCGCCGACGACATCTTTCCGGCGGCGATGAACTATCTCGGGCTCGATCCGATCTCGACCAAGCAGGCCGACCTCGAAAAGGCCGCCGATGTCGTCACCAAGGTGCGGCCCTCCGTGCGCAAGTTTCATTCGTCCGAATATCTGAGCGCGCTCGCCACCGGCGAGATCTGCTTCGTGGTCGGCTGGTCCGGCGACATCATGCAGGCCCGCGCCCGCGCTGCCGAAGCCAAAAGCGGCATCGAGATCGGCTACGCCATCCCGAAGGAGGGCGCGCAGATGTTCTTCGACAATCTCGCGATCCCCGCGGATGCCAGGAACGTCAGCGAAGCCTACGAGCTGATCAACTATCTCTACCGTCCGGACGTGGCCGCCAGGAATACGGACTTCCTGTCCTACGCCAATGGCAACCTCGCCAGCCAGAAACTGGTCGATCCGAAAATATTGAACGACAAGAACATCTATCCGGACGAGGCGACGCTCGCAAAGCTGTTCGTCATCACGGCGCGTGAGCCCGCGACCCAGCGGGTCATCAATAGGCTTTGGACCAGGGTGAAGACGGGGCGGTAAGCACTACTGTCCGCTACCGCCACCTTCGGTGCAGCCACAGCCACTGCTCCGGATGCTCGCGGACCCAGCCTTCCACCACGCTCGTGATCGCCTGCGTGGTGCCCTGGATGTCGATCTTGCCGTCGGCGTCGCGCACCGGGTGGACCTCTTCGGTGATCTCGGCGGTGAAGCGGCCGCCGGGCAGGCGGATGACGCGGACGCCGTGGATCGGGCATTCGACCTGTCGTAACAGGCGCGCCAGCATCGGATTGGCGCGGGTCTTGCGGCCGAAGAAGGTGACCTCGACTCCGCCGGTCAGATACTGGTCGATCAGCATCGCGACGTGCTTGCCGTCCTTGAGCGCCTGGGCAAGCCGCAGCGGCGCGTCGCGCCCCGCCGGGATCAGCGTGCCCATGTTGACCTGTCGCATCTCCTGGATGATGCGGTCGGCGGAGGCGATATTCGGGCGGCGGTAGAGGATTGCTGCATCGAGCCCGTGTGCGACCGCGGCGAGCGCCGGTAATTCCCAATTGGCCAAATGCGCGGCGAAGATCAACGCCGGCTTGCCGTCGTCGCGGATTTGATCGAACAGCTCGATGCTGCGGCTGGGCAGTTCGATCCGACTGTTTTCTGGATGATCGCGGTCGTAATCCCAGACCTGGTCCATATGGGCGAATTCGGCGCCGACGCGACCGAGATTGTCCCAGACGCCCATCAGGATGGCTTCGATTTCCTCGGGCGACTTGTCCGGAAACGCCGCGGTGAGATTGGCGCGGCCGATGCGGTGCTCGCGCAGGCGCGGGCCGATCAGTTTGGTGACGCGTGCGAAAAAGTCCGAGGTCTTGGCTGGATCGAAATAACGCGTGGTGCGCAACATGCCGACGGTGGCAGCGCCGATCAGCCCTCCACCGATCGACTTTGCCGTCTGCCGCGCGCGGGCCTTCGTCCTCGCCGGAAGCAGCGCCATGCGTCCGGTCAGGCCGGTTCGCGGGTCAGGATCAGCGAGGCGTTCTGGCCGCCGAAGCCGAACGAGTTCGACATCACCGCGGTGACGCGGGCATCGCGTGCCTTGTTGCCGACGACGTCGAACAGGATCGTGGGATCCGGATTGTCGTAGTTGATCGTCGGCGGGATACGCTGATGCTCCAGCGTCAGCAGCGAGAAGATCGCCTCGACCGCGCCCGCGGCCGAGATGGTGTGGCCGACCATCGACTTGTTGGAGGTGACCGGAATCTTCGAGACGAGCTCGCCGAACACGGCCGATGTCGTATTGTACTCCATCTTGTCGTTCTCGGGCGTCGCGGTGCCGTGCGCGTTGATGTGGTCGATCTGATCCGGCGTCATGCCGGCATCGGCCAGCGTCTTGTTCATGCAGCCGATGATCGGCTTGCCGTCGGGCGAGGAGCGGGTGCGATGGAAGGAATCGGTGAGCTCGCCGCAGCCGGCGATTACGCCGAGTATTTTTGCGCCGCGCGCGGTGGCGGCTTCATAGCTTTCGAGCACCAGCGCACCGGCGCCTTCGGCCATGACAAAACCGTCGCGGTTCTTGGAGAAGGGACGGGAGGCCGCCTGCGGCGGGTCGTTCTGGGTCGAAAGCGCCGAGAGCAGCGAGAAGCGCACCAGCGCCTCCGGATTCACGGTGCCGTCGGTCGCCACGCACAGCGCGGCATCGGTCTCGCCGCGGCGGATCGCCTCGACGCCGAGCTGAATCGAGGTCGCGCCCGAAGCGCAGGCCGTCGACAACGAGATCGGCGAGCCCTTGGTGCCGAAGGTCTCGGCGAGGTAGGCCGCGACCGAACCGAACATGAAGCGGTGGTGATAGGCGCTGTACTTGCCGCCACCGGAGATGCGCAGCAGATCGTCGTAATTGAAGTCGGGTTTGCCGACGGCGCGGCCGAGTTCGCGGCGCTGCGGCCATTCGACTTCGACCGGTGCGACCGCAAGAAAGAGAGGACCCGGGAAATCCGCCTTGGTGCCGATCCCGGCCTGGTCCAGCGCTTCCTGCGTCACCAGTTCGGCCATCCGTTCGGACAGGCCGGTGGAGGAGAACGGATCGACGCTGACGAAATCCACCGTGCCGGCCATCGTGGTTTTGAGGCCGTCGACCGGAAAGCGCGTGATGGTGCGGATGCCGGATTCGCCGGCGACGAGCTTCGCCCAATTGTCGGTCTTGCCGTTGCCGAGCGAGGTCATGATGCCCATGCCGGTGACGACGACGACGGGACGCCCGAGTTTGTCGCGTGGTGCAGTCATGTCGATCCCCGCTTGAGCTGGAGCATGATCCGAAAAAGCGTGACGCGGTTTTCCGAGAAGATCATACCCAAACAATAACCTGCCAAAGCGTAACGCGCTTTAGCTTACTGCCTCGACCAGCGCCATGCCTTCGCCGCGCCAGTGTCCGGCCCCCACCACCACAATCTGGGTGGGCGCTCCCTGCATTTCAATCTCGGTGCCCGTGGAATCGTTCGGCGGAAACAGCGCGCCGCGAGAGATCGACAGCGCGGCGAGCGCGATGCCGAGCGGGAATTGCGTCTCCATGGTGTGGCCGAACATCGTGCCGGTCGAGCGCACCGGGAACTCGGCGTGGCCCTTCAGGAAGGCGCGCTCTTCTGATGTCGCAGGCTCCGCGCCGGTCGCGCCGGATATGATCGCGCCCTTGCCGTCGCGCTTCGGCAACTTTGCCCAAAGCTTCTCCAGCGTCGCGGCCATGTCGCCGGGGGTCTTACGACGGGCAAGGTCGGCAACGACGCTCGACAGCTTTGCGAATGGTTTTGCGCCGCGCGCTTCCGCATGGGCCTTCGATTCCAGCACCAGGAACGCGCCAGCCGAGCCGAGCGCGAAGCCGGCGTGGTCCTTGCGCGCCCACACGGGGGCGAACTTGTCCTTCAGATTGAAGTCGCCGAATTCGTAGAGGACCATCAGGTCCTTGCGCTCGCCATTGTGCGAGCCGCCGATCAGCGCGATGTCGCTCTCGCCGGAGGCGATGCGCGACAATGCAATGCGGGCGGCATCGGCGCCGGCAACCTCTTCACCCATGAAGGTGCGCGAGGTGCCGCCAATGCCGTGCACGATGGCGATGTTGCCGGCGAGCAGGTTGGAGAGCTGGGCCAGGAACAGCGTCGGCCTGAGATCGCTCATCAGCCGCTCATTGAGGAAGCCGGGCGCGTTGGCGCCCTTGGCCTCGGCCGTGAGCACGCCGGTGTCGACGTTGAGATCGCGTTCACCGCCGCCGGCGGCGACCACCATGTCGATCTTCGACAGGATGTCCTTGTTGCCCTTGATCCCGGCGGAGTCGAGCGCAAGCCCGGCCGCATAGGTGCCGATGCGCTGCCAGGCTTCCATCTGGCGCTGGTCGCCCTTCTTGGGGATCTGGCTGTCGAAGGTGACAGGCATCAGGGGGTGCACAATGTAGGGTGCAAAGCCCTTCTCGTCGACATTGATGCGCTTCTCCTGAAGCGCGGCCCAGTTGGCGTCCAGGCCCTCGCCGAGCGAGGTGGCCAGGCCAATGCCGGTGATCCAGACTTCCGTCTGGGCAGGCTTCGAAGCAGTCTCGGTCATGGCAATACGGCCTGTTGCGGAAAGCCGACGCGTTTGGCGACCGCGTCCATGTGGGCGCGCATATCCGCATGGGGAAAGGGAATCTGCGTGAAGGTCAGCGTCGAATTCGCGCGCAGCTTGCCGCCGACCTTGATCTTGGCTTTGGTCACGGCGTAGCCTGAGCCCTGATGGGCCAGGCTCGCCTCGATGCTCATGAGATCGCCGGGGAAGACCGAGCCGCGGACCTTGGCCTCCTTGACGGCAGCCAGGATCGGCATACGCTCGAATTTGAGCACGCCAAGCTGAAGCCAGCCCGAGGCCTGCGCCATCGATTCGATCAGGAGCACGCCGGGCATCAGGGGATAGCCCGGGAAGTGCCCTTCGAAGATGGTGCTCTCCATCGGGACCTGAGCCTCGACAACAATCGTCTTCGCGTCGACGTTGAGGTCGACGACGCGATCTATCATGTGGAAGTATTCGAGTTGCATGACCGCGCGCTTAGGCGCTCGCGCCCTTGGCCGCAACCAGTTCGTCGATGCGGGCGCACAGGTTTTTCAGCACGAAATACTGCTCGGTGGTCGCTTTGCCGTCGTTAACCTCCTGAGTCCACTTTTCCAGCGGCAGCTTGATACCGAACTGCTTGTCGATCGCGAACGCGATGTCCAGGAAATCGAGGCTGTCGATGCCGAGGTCATCGATGGCATGGCTATCCGGCGTGATCGTGTCGCGCGGGATGTCGCAGGTTTCAGCGATGATCGTAGCGACCTGATCGAATGTGGAGGACATCACTAAGCCTTTGATATATTGCAGATGTTTGTCAGATTTTCCAGAGTGGAACGATGGGTGGGCATCGCGCCCCGATGACGCCCTCAACCCCCCTCTGGCCGGGTCGAAAGCCCGTATATCGGAGCGCCGCCCTGAGTTCAATGGAGCCGGACGGGTGTGGGGACCGGGCTGGGGACGCCCCGGCTGAGCCGTTTCGGCCGAAGGAGCGCCAGCGGGCCTACCAGACGTCTTGCTTACCAGATGTCCTGCCTAGATGTGCGGCGTCGTGATCTTGACGCAGTCGCGGCGGCCCATCAGCACGCAATCCTGGGTCCGGCGCAGGTCGGCGATGCTCACCGCGAGCCAGATCCCGATCGCGGTCAGTGCGATGGTGAAGGCCAGCGCCGCGATATTGGCGAGCATGCGATGGCGGAAATCGTCCGGTTCGGTGCGGGGCTCCTCGTAGCGCGACAGGTCGAGCCGCTCGGGCGCGACGCGCAATTGCTGCACGCTAGCGTTGCCGCGGTGGGCCGTCGGGGAAGGCGAGGTGCGCGGCCTGAACTGGAGCACCCGGTGCTCGTCATCCGAGCTTATGGGCCGCTGGGTTGTCATGGTGCAGGGATCACTCCGAAGCAGCGATTTTTAGATAGCACACGTAGTGAACGCGTTGCAGACAATTTTCTCAACGCGCACGTGCATTGCGCGTTCGCACTATCCTGCAGGACTGCGAACGAAGGACCGTGGAACCGTGGTCGTTCCGGGCCTGCAGAGGGTGCGATGCAATAATATCCACCGAGCCGAATGCATTTGCCGGCGCGGTGCCCATGACATAGTCCAGGGAACCTGACCACGCAGCTGCAACCATGTTAGGGGCCTTTCGACCATGACCAATACGCGCGAACCGAGAGTGCATCCGGTGTCGATCCTGTCGCTGCGGCCGACGCAGATGACGGTCGGGATGCGCGAGGTCAAGGAGAAGCGCAAGCGCTGGCGCGAGCACGACAAGAAGAAGCAGGCCGATCTGCTCGGCAAGCATATGATCCCCGTCGTGCACGGCCCCGACGAGCGCTATTACGTGATCGACCATCATCATCTCGGTCGCGCGCTGCACGACGAGGGCGTCAAGGAGGTGCTGGTCACCATTGTCGGCGACCTCAGGATGGTTGAGCGCGAAGCGTTCTGGGGCGTGATGGACAACAAGCGCTGGGTTTACCCCTACGACGCCAAGGGCGAACGGCGACCGTTCCGCGATTTGCCCAAATCCGTCGTCGACCTCAAGGACGATCCTTTCCGGAGCCTTGCCGGCGAACTGCGCCGCATGGGCGGCTTCGCCAAGGACACCACGCCCTTCTCCGAATTCCTGTGGGCCGACTATCTGCGTCGAAAGCTGTCGCGCAAGACTGTGGATGCCAATTTCGACAAGGCGCTCGAGAAGGCGATGTCCTCAGCCAAGAGCAAGGATGCGATCTATCTGCCCGGCTGGTGTGGGCCAGCGGAGGATGATTAGGCGCAACGCTCGCAGCAGCAAGGCATGCGGCTTCGCAAACCGGATCTGATCACAGCCTCTTGAGTGAAACCATCTCCCGTCCGCGCGAAGCAGTGCTGAAACAAAGCCGTGCCATCTGTTGGAATTGTCGAGCTCACACAGGAGGCCGAAATGCGCCGTCTGGTTTTCGCCGTTGCCCTGCTCGTGGTCGCTTCAGCCGGGATCTCGGCGTCGTTTGCCGCAGTTCACCATGCCAAGACGTTGACTTTTTCCGAGGGCTTTGCCCCGGCGCTCGAGTTGATGGCGCAGCGCTAGGACAGGTTCACGCCAGTTCAACCAGCAGCGTCGCGATCGATTTTGCGCAACCGCACAAAGGCGGCCCAGGCCCGCGGATAATCCTTGTCCGCGGGATCAATCGTAAGTAGCGCGCGGCATGCTTCCTTGATCTCCTCAGGCGAAGGACGCTTGGCCGGAACGCCAGATGATTTGGCCTTCTCCCAGCGAGCCTCGATATCTGTTGCGAAAGCCAGGGCCTCGGCGCTCGTCCGCTTCTGCGCCGATTTCGCCAGCGGATGGTCCGAGGGGAAACTTGGCCATGCAGCCGGCGGCTGATCGACACGCCACGTCAGTTCATCTGCTTGTCGCGCCTCCACGCCCGAACCTGAATGCTGTGCTGCTGGCGCCCATCCTGCCCCTGCTGAGGCTGGCGAACCCGATGAGCCGGCTGATCTCCGCGGGACCGCCGAACCTGGCGCCACCGCCGCTGTCTGTCCGGCCAGCTGGCCAAGCTGTTGTTCCATCGTTCCGCCGCTCGACTTGGGGATGACTTTTTCGATGGTCTTGATCATCGACAGCGCGCCTGGCGATATCAGCGTGTTCTGGTCGGCAATTTTGTCGTCGGCCGCGCCTGGGCAGGGCTTGTAAGCAGAGCGCTGCGACGTCATCCGGCCGTCGTCGTCGATACGGGCAAAATCGATCGAGACGGTGTAAACGAACGCGGCCTCGACATACTGCCTCTCCTTGTCCATCGCTTTTACGGAGCCGCATACGTATCTTGCCTGGTCTGCATCGATCGTTCGCAGGCCGTTGAAGTGAGCTGAATTCGGCGCAACGAGGACGCGTAAGACGGCAGCCCGCGCCTTGCCGTGCTCCGATTCGTACATGCTCCATATCTCGTTCGCGTTGATGATCTCCGGCTGATAGTTCCATGCGTATCCGGCAGCGAAGAATGTCGTGCCAATACAGGTCGCGATAACAAATGCCCGCACGTTCATGAGAAGCCCCCCAACAGGCACGACTCATCCGCGTCTCCGGGGACGGAAACTGCGCAAGTTGTGCCAAGGCGTTTGTGCTAGTTTAGGGTGAGATTCTTAATTAAACGTGTGCGATTGCGAAAACACAGAGTTCCCGTCAAGCGGGAACTCATCCGCTGCATTGTGGCGATGCGTTCCTTCCGCCCTCGCGGCGGTCGGTCATTTCTTCGGCAACCGTCCCATCAGATAGAATTCGTCGTTCGGCCGCATGCCGGTGAAATTCGCCAGCCGGTTCGACAGTGCGAAGAAGGCGGAGATTGCGGCGATGTCCCAGATGTCGTCGTCGCTGAAGCCATGCGGCGCGAGCGCGGTGAAATCGTCCTCGGAAATCCGCTGCGCATCGGCCGAGACCTTCATCGCGAAGTCGAGCATCGCCTTCTGCCGCGGCGTGATGTCGGCCTTGCGGTAGTTCGTGGCGATCTGGTCGGCGATCAGCGGGTTCTTGGCACGGATACGCAGGATCGCGCCATGCGCGATCACGCAATACTGGCACTGATTGGCTGCCGAGGTCGCGACCACGATCATCTCGCGTTCGGCTTTGCTGAGGCCGCCGTCCTTCTCCATCAGTGCGTCGTGGTAGGCGAAGAAGGCGCGGAACTCGTCCGGGCGGTAGGCCAGCGTCAAGAACACGTTCGGCACGAAGCCGCTCTTCTCCTGGACGGCGAGGAGACGCGTGCGGATGTCGTCAGGGAGCGCATCGAGGGCGGGAGCGGCGAAGCGTTGCACAGGCTTTGTCATGGGCATGGATTCCGGCTTGGGGCCGGCAACCATAGTCGATGCGGGTGCCATGCTCAACGTGACGCCAGGCTCGCAATGCCGGCGCTGGAAAACGAGCGTCGCTTTACCGCAGCGGCTTCTTCAGCAGCGAGAAGCGGTCCGGATCCAACCCCATCGACGGTTGCAGCATCGGAGTTTCGATGCTGGAGAGCGTCTTCGCGGGCGGCGCCGAGAACACCGGATCGTTCGGCACGTCGCGCTGCGAGGTGGCACCGCGCCAGCGCTCGAGCACGGCGCCGACGAAATGCATGTCGTGACCGGAGGTGACGGAGGGCACGCTGCTGATCGTGGCTTCGCCGCGCGGCAATTGATGCGGCGGCACCTCCTTGAAGCGCAGCCGCGTCGGCAGCGCGACACCTTCGCCGAATGCCAGCACTTCTCGGGTGCCGAGCGAGGGCACGAACGAAAGCAGGTTCGCGGCCGCATCCGACACCGCGGCGCGCAGCAGCGCCTGGTCGCGCTCGTTGGCAAGGCGCATCGTGAACAGCGTGTTGCACTGGGAGATGATGGTGGCGTCGAGCTCGGCCGGACGCTGGGTGATGAGGCCGAGATAGACGCCGTATTTGCGGCCTTCCTTGGCGATGCGCGACACCGCCTTGCGGGTCGGCCCGAAGCCGACATTGCGATCGGCCGAGGCGTAGCGGTGAGCCTCCTCACAGACGAACAGCATCGGCGAAACGCCGTCGCTCCACAAGCCGAAGTCGAAGGCCATGCGGCAGAGCACCGAGACGACGGAATCGATGACCTCGGCCGGGAAGCCGGCGAGCTGCATCACCGTCATCGGTTTGCCGTTGGCCGGCAGGCGGAACAGGTGACTGATCACCTCGGCCATGGTGTCACCGCCGACATTGGCGTTGTCGAACATGAAGGCGTAGCGCGGGTCGTTGCGGACCGCCTCGATGCGGGAGATCAGCTTGTGATAGATGATGCGCGAGGAGCGGTTCTCGAGCTTGCCCATGCGCTCGTCGATCAGCGACATCAGATCAACCAGGCGATAAGGCACCGGCGTATCGACGGTGTAGCCGATCTGCTTGGGATCGATGCGCTTCAAGCCGATGCGGTCGGCGTTCTGGTACTGGGTATAGACGCCCTTGGCGAGCGGAATGACCTCGGCGAGGACGTCGAGCTCCTCGGGCACGCCGGCGCGGCCGCCGAACAGCACGTCGACGATTTCCTCGAAATTGAACAGCCAGAATGGCAGTTTCAGATTGCGCGGGTTGAGCACCAGCGCGCGGTCGCCGAAGCAGCGGCCATATTCGTTGTGCACATCGAGCAGGAAGATGCGCAGGTTCGGGCGTGCCTTGAGGATCTCGTTGAGCAACAGCGACACACCGGTCGATTTGCCGACGCCGGTCGATCCCAGCACTGCAAAGTGCTTGGAGAGCATTTCCTCGATGTCGACATAGGCGACGACGGAGCTGTCCTGCTGAAGGAAGCCGACATTGATCTGGTCGGAACCGGTGGGCGCGTAGATCGTGCGCAGCTCCTGGCTCGTGATCAGGTCGACCGAATCGCCGATGGTCGGATAGTTGGTGACGCCGCGCTGGAATTTAGCCTTGCCGGTCGCGTTGAGGATTTCGCCCAGCAGGTCGACCGAGGCGATGGCGATCAGATTGTCGTTGCTCGAGAGGTTCTCGCAGGACACCTCGGTGATCATGGCGACGATGACCGAGCTGGCGCAGCGGATACTGACGAAGCGGCCGACGGTGGCCCGAACTTCCGAGACCGGCATCCGGCTTTCAGCCAGCAGCCCGACCCGGGCGAGCGATCCGCGAACCGAAATCACGCGTCCAAATGATGTCACAATGAATGAACCTGGCAAGAGCAACGGGTTGCCCGGACTATGCACGGCCGTCGCTGGACAAACGGTTAAGCGGCAGGCGCCGGCGCTTCGTTAAATCCGCGACAATTCGGGTGCGAGGTTTGTTCCCATACATACTTGTGGGCAGAAACGGTGGGAATGCTGCTTTTTGCCGGCCGGGGCCCCGGGAGGTTTAAGGAAGATTTTACCATTCGGGCAGTCGGTCCCCCTTTCTGGGGACGGCTCGTCGTCCCGAACGGCCCGTCATTCGCAGCGCCGACGCTGAATTTGTTGACGAGACCTAATCATTTGTACATTAGTACAAATAAACCGGCGGCCTCGCTGCCGCCCACCGGCTCGTGAGCGCATTACAGCCTGCGCCGGATCGCGGGACCGGTCCAGCGGATCGCAAGCCACGTCTTGGAGGAGACCCATGCAGCCCGAACCGATCTTCGATCTCGCTCATCTCGGCCACATGGAGCTGCTGACGCCGAAGCCGGACGAGAGCCTGAAATTCTTCGTCGACGTGATGGGCATGACCGTCAGCGGACAAAAGGGCGAGTCGGTCTATTTGCGCGGCTGGGACGATTATGAGCGCTATTCGCTCAAACTGACGGCGTCGAAGACGTCAGGCATGGAGCACATGGCGTTGCGTGCGCGCAGCCAGCAGGCGCTGGAGCGCCGCGTCGCGGCGCTGAAGGGGTCCGGCTTCGACATCGGCTGGATCGACGGCGACATGGGGCAGGGGCCGACCTTCCGCTGCCGCGATCCCGATGGACACATCGTCGAGCTCTATTACGAGACCGAATGGTATCAGGCGCCGCCCGAGCTGAAGCCCGCCCTGAAGAACCAGGCACAGCGCTTTCCCGCGCGCGGCGTCAATGTCCGCCGCCTCGACCACCTCAATTGCCTCGCCGTGGACATCAAGGCCAACCGCGAGTTCTTCGAGAACTATCTCGGCTGCCGGCTCACCGAGCAGATCGTGCTGAACGACGGCCGCGAAGCGGCGATGTGGCTGACGATGTCGAACAAGAGCTACGATTTTGCCTATTCGCTCGACCATTCCGGCACGCCCGGCCGCTTCCATCACGTCACCTACGCGCTCGACAGCCGCGAGGAGATCCTGCGCGCCGCCGACATCTTCCTGGAGAACGGCATCCACATCGAGACCGGCCCGCACAAGCACGCGATCCAGCAGACCTTTTTTCTCTACGTCTACGAGCCCGGCGGCAATCGCGTCGAAGTCGCCAATGCCGGCGCGCGCCTCATCCTCGCGCCCGACTGGAAGCCGATCGTATGGACGGAAGAGGAACGCAAGAAGGGGCAGGCGTGGGGCCTGAAGACGATCGAGTCCTTCCATACGCACGGCACGCCGCCGGTGGACGTGAAGAAGCACGCTTAATGTGCTGAGGTCCGGAGGCACGTGACCGTCTCACGCACGCCGGTCCATGCCGGCCTGTCTGGTGCGAACTGCTTGCGCAGGAATGTGACCAGTTCCTCCACCTGCGCATCGCTCATGCTGTTCTTGAAGGCCGGCATGTAGCCGAGATCGCTCGACACCGGCTCGGCGATGCCGTGCAGGATGATTTGCACGAGATTGTCCGATGTGGCGCTGTGCAGATTGCTGTTGAGCGCGAGCGAGGGGCGGCTGCCGAACAGCGCCAGGCCGCCGACTTCGTGGCAGACGGCGCAGGCGCCCTGATAGAGCCGTGCGCCGGTGGAGGACGCCGTCGTGACTTGCGTTGAAGCTTCTAGCTTCAGAGCGATCGCATCCTGCGCTTTCGCGTCGGTCGCGGTGTCATAGAACGAGTTGAGATAGACGGCCATGGCGCGGATGTCCTGATCGGGCAAGGCTGTGAGATCCCTGACAACAGGCGCCATCGGTCCGGCGGCGACGCCATGATACCGCGAGTGGCCCGTGCGCAAATAGGCGAACAGCTCGTCCTCGCTCCATGGGATCGGCGCGTGCGAGAGTGAGGTCAGCGGCGGCGCCTCCCAGCCCTCGGCAAAGCCGCCGGCGAGATAGGCGCCGCGCTGCTCGGCGCCGAGCGCGTTGCGCGGCGAATGGCAGGCGCTGCAATGGCCGAGGCCCTCGACCAGATAAGCGCCGCGATTCCAGACTTCGGACTTGGCAGGATCAGGTTTGAACTCGCGCGTCTGATGGAACAGCGCATTCCATCCGGCAAGTAGCGGGCGGAGATTGAACGGGAAGGCGAGCGTATTCGCCGGCTGCGTCGCGCGCACCGCAGGCTGTGCCATCAGATAGGCATAAAGCGCCTGCATGTCGGCATCGCCAGTCTTCGAAAAGTGCGTGTAGGGGAAGGCGGGATAGAGTTGCCGTCCGTCGCGATGCAGCCCGTCGCGCATCGCGCGCTCGAATGCGGGATAGGACCAGGCGCCGATGCCGGTCTCGACGTCGGGCGTGATGTTGGTCGCGTAGATCGTGCCGAACGGCGTCTCCAGCGCGCGGCCACCGGCGTTGAGCGCACCGCCGATCATGGTGTGGCACTCCGCGCAATTGCCGAGTGCGGCCAGTTGTTGCCCGCGCGCGATCGTCGCTGCGGAATAGACCGATGGGTCTGGCCGCGCGATCGGTGCGATGGCGCGGCTGGGCAAAACAGCCGCACCGATGCCAATCGCCGCGGTGCAGACGGCCGCGACCGTCGCGAAGATGCCGGCGCGTTTGGCGAATGGATTCTCCCAGATACGGGATGGTTGTGGCGCAGCGCGAGCGGGCAGCGCCTGCGGCGTGGCCGGCCCGCCGCTGTGCAATCCATTCAGGATGCGCTCGGGCGTGAACGGCGGCTCGCGAAATCGCACGCCGGTGGCATCGAAGATCGCGTTCGCAATCGCAGCCGCACTCGGGACCGAGGCGGATTCGCCGACGCCGAGCGGCGGCTGGTCCGGCCGCGGCAGCAACAACACGTCGATCTTGGGCACGTCAGGGAAGGGGATGATCGGATAGGCGCCCCATTCCCGCGCCGCGACTGCGCCGCGCTCGAACGAGACCTCCTCCATCAGTGCGCGGCTGGTTGACTGGATGACGTTGCCATGGATCTGGTGGCGCACGCCGTCCGGGTTGATCATCAATCCGGAGTCCTGCCCAGCAACCACGCGCGTCACGCTGACCTCGCCGGTCGACTTGTTCACGGCAACGTCGGTGACCCAGGCCGACCAAGCCGCGCCATAGCCGGGGAATTTGCTGTGGACGTAGAGCGCATAGGCAAAGCCGCGCCCATGCACGATCTCGCCGTCTTTCTCTTCGCGCACCGGCCGCGGCGTCCAGCCCGCCCGCTCGGCGACCGCATGGACGAGATCGACCGCGCGCTGGTCCTTCAGGTAACGCAGGCGATATTCGATCGGATCGACGCCGGCCTCGGTTGCGGCCTCGTCGATATAGGATTCATGCGCAAAGGTGTTGGGCAGGGCCGAGACGCCGCGAAACCAGGACGCGCGCACGATCGGCGCCATGTCGTGGGCTACGACGCGCATGTGGCCGTAATCGTAAGGCGGGATCGCGGTGCGGTCGCCCATCTGGAGGACGTCCGGCCTCGGCGATATCCGTCCCGTCAGCAACAGCGCCAACGTCGGCGCGGCATTCGACGGATAGCGCGTAGCGAGATCGTAGGCAGCGACGTCGCCCGCCGCATCCAGGCCGCCATTGACGTCGATGAGCTGCGCGGCGCCTTTGGGCTCCCAGGCGTGTTCCTGCTCGCGCGTCAGCTGTACGCGCACGGGCCGGCCGACCGCGCGCGAGAGCAACAAAGCGTCCGCGGTGACATCGTCGGCGCAGTTGCGGCCGTAGCATCCGGCGGCCTCCAACCTGATGACCTCGATCTCGCTCTCGGGACGCTCGATCAGCAGTGACAGGTCTGCGCGCAGCACGTGCGGGTTCTGCGTGCCCGACCAGACACGGATGTTGCCGTCCTGGAAGTCGGCGACCGCGCAGGACGGGCCGATCGAGGCATGCATCTGATATGGCCAGACGTAAGTGCGCCGCATCGGCTTGGCCGCACCGGCAAT
This sequence comes from Bradyrhizobium sp. CW1, assembly GCF_023100665.1. Lineage (NCBI taxonomy): Bacteria > Pseudomonadati > Pseudomonadota > Alphaproteobacteria > Hyphomicrobiales > Nitrobacteraceae > Bradyrhizobium > Bradyrhizobium sp. CW1. The sequence goes on along the minus strand of NZ_CP064684.1, from coordinate 4,743,975 downwards.
GGCAGCATCGACGTCGCCCTTGTCGATCAGCGTGCGCGGCGTCGATGGATTGGCGCGCAGCGCGGTCTCGACGTCGGCGAGATCGGTCAGATCCGGCGTCGGTCGCCAGCTCACTGCAAGCTGCTCGGCCGCACGGATCGCGTTCTCCTCGCGCTCCGCGACGATTCCGACGAAATCGCCGATGCGTACGACGGCCATGATGCCGGGAATGTCGCGCACCGAGGATTCATCGACCGAAATCAGGCTGGTGCCGACGAACGGGCCGGCGTCGACGCCGGCATAGGGCGGGCGCACCACGCGGCCGTGCAGCATGCCCGGCACACGGATGTCGTGCACGAAGGTCAGCTCGCCCGTGGCCTTGGCGGGCAGGTCGACGCGTGGCATCGATTGGCCGACAATGGCGTAATCGCCGACCGGCTTGACGGCGACGTCGTCGGCAAGCTCGAGACGAATGGTCTCTCCGCCGATCAACTCGCCATAGCTGACGCTGCGATTGTCGTGCCCGCGCACGAGGCCGTCTTCGATCCTGAGATCGGCTGCCGGCAGCTCCAGGTGCTCGGCCGCACGTGCGATCAGGAAGTGACGCGCCTGCGCGGCGGCTTTGCGCAGGGGAACGGCAGTGATCTGAATGGTCTCGCTTGCGATCGTGGCGCCCTGGTTCGGCACCGTTGCGGTGTCGCCGAGCACCACGACGAGGCGGGCAAAGGAGACGTCGAGCTCTTCAGCCACGATCTGGCCAAGCGCCGTGCGGATGCCGGTGCCGAGATCGACATGACCATTGTAGGCTGTGACCGAACCGTCCGCGGTGATGCGGACGAAGGTCTCGGATGTGCACTCGTCCACCGTGCGGACGACGACGAGCGAGCCGGATTGCAGCTCAGCTCCGTTCGGATGCGGGGAGGCCATCAATCACCGGCCTCGGCAAGCTGGCCAGACGCACGCATCACGGCGCGCAGGATTTCGATATGCGTTCCGCAGCGACAGAGATTGTAGCGCAGCGCCGCCAGCGCTTCCTGTTCGGTGGGCCGCGGGTTGATCGCAAGCAGCGCCTTGGTCGTCAGGATCATGCCGTTGAGGCAATAGCCGCATTGCGCCGCCTGCTCGTCGATGAAGGCCTGCTGCACCACATCCGGATTGTCGCGGGTACCGAGCCCTTCGAGCGTCACGATGTCGCGGCCGGCGCAGCCACTGATCGGAATGACGCAGGAGCGCGCCGCCGCGCCATCGATCAGGACAGTGCAGGTGCCGCATTCACCGAGGCCGCATCCGTATTTCGGACCGTTGAGCGCGAGATCGTTGCGCAGCACGTAGAGCAGCGGCGTGTCTCGCGCCGCAGTGATCTCGTGGATTCTGCCGTTCACGGTGATGCGGATCGGTGTCTGCGTCATCCTCGTTCCCAAGTCGAGTCGTTGAGCGCCGCGGCCAAGGCTTCGCGAATTCCAAGTCCGCGCAAAATCTACGTTGCGACGATACCGTTTGTACACAAACGTGCAAGCCGGACATGCCGCAGTGCAGCGCGAGTGCCTTCTTTGTGGACAGGGCGGATAGGCAAATGAGGTTTTATGCGGCAGGCGTATGTTTTGCGCCGCACCGCCGCTTGACAGTCATCGGGAGGGCGCGCAACATCGTTCGTGTACAAATGATAACTGCACTGTCGGCTGGCTTTGACATGGTGACTGAACCTACGAGCGCCGCCATCGACAAGATCCGCTGCGATGCGTGTCCGGTGATGTGCTACATCAAGCCGGGCGCGGCGGGCGCCTGCGACCGCTATGCCAATCACGAAGGCAAGCTCGTCCGCGTCGATCCGCATGTGATCCTGGAGCGCACCGTGTCGCATGGCGGCAAGCTCGTTCCGTTCAGCCGCACCGAAGATTGGGACGGCAAGATCGTCCACGAGCCTTCCACCTTTGTAACGGCGATCGGCGCGGGGACCACCTATCCCGACTACAAGCCGGCGCCGTTCATCGTCTCGGCGGAGGTCGATGGCGTCGACATGGTGACTGTTGTCACCGAGGGCATCTTCTCCTATTGCGGCATCAAGGTGAAGATCGACACCGACCGCTATCTCGGGCCGGAGACGGCGACCGTTCGTGCACAAGGCGAGGCGGTCGGTCATGTCACCACCAGCGAATACGGTTCGCAGATGCTGTCGCTCGGCGGTGTGCACCATCTGACCGGCGGCTCCAAGAAGGAAGGCCGCGTCACCTGTGACACGCTGATGGACCTCGCAAATTGCAAGGCGGTCGAGCTCACCATCGACGGCGGGGCGAGCGTGGTGGTGCAGGCCGGCCAGGCGCCGATCGTCAACGGCATGAAAGAAGAGCGCATGCGCGTCGGCTGCGGCTCGGCGACGATCGGCATGTTCGCCAAACAATGGCACGGCAAGGTCGACGAGGTTGTCGTGGTCGACGACCATATCACCGGCGTGCTCTCGGAGCATCAGGCCGGCAAGCTGCTCGACATCGCCGATACCGGCATCAAGATGAAGGGGCGCCGCTCGACGCCCGGCCGCTATTTCCAGGTCGCCGATCCCGGCACGGGTTGGGGCGGCACCAATATCTCCGATCCGCTCGCAATCCTGGGACCGTTCGACGCGAAGGAGGCCAGGCCTGGCCTCTCGATGCTGATGGTCTCCACGACGGGCGAGCATTCGTCCTATTACGTGCTCGACGAAGCCTTGAAGCCGGTCGAGACCGAGATGCCGGATGACCTCAAGTTTTCGGTCGAGCGCATTCAGGAGAATTGCGAGCCGGCGCTGTGCACGGTGCTGTTCATGGCGGGCGCCGGTGGTTCCTTGCGGGCGGGCGTGACCGACAATCCGGTGCGGCTGACGCGCTCGGTGAAGGAGGCGCTGACGCGCGTCACCAGTGGCGGCGCGCCGGTCTATGTCTGGCCGGGCGGCGGCATCACCTACATGGTCGACGTGACGCAGATGCCGGCGGGGGCATTCGGTTACGTGCCGACGCCCGCGCTGGTGGCGCCGATCGAATTCACGATGAAGCTGTCGGACTATGCGGCGCTCGGCGGGCACATGGATTATGTGAAGCCGCTCGCCGAAGTTCAGGGCGGCGACGATGTCCGCCAATTGCCCTGGCAGAACCCGATCCCGGGCCCCCGGGCATGACAAGGCTCCCGCAAATCGCGTTGCTGTCTGACGGCCGGCGGCTGCATTTGCAGGATGGACCGATTGACCTGATCGTCGAGGCGAGGGGGGCGGCCGACGCAGTGCGCGAGGCCTATAAGGCTGCGGCCGAACGGTTCACCGGGCTTCTCGACGAGCTCTGCGCGGAACTGCCGGAACTGCGGACCGTTGTCGAGGAGCGGACCTCGTTGAGAGGCGTTGTGGCGCATCGCATGCACGCCGCGGTGGCGCCCTATGCCGGTGATGGCTTCATCACGCCGATGGCCGCTGTGGCCGGCAGCGTGGCGGAGGAGGTGTTGGGCGCAATGCTGAACGCTGCGGCGCTCGATCGGGCCTATGTCAACAATGGCGGAGACATTGCCCTGCATCTCGGCGAGGGCGAGCATTTTTCGGTCGGCCTGATGGACCGGCCCGATCGCGACGGCGTGATGCGGACAATCAGGGTGGACGCCGATGATCCCGTGCGTGGCATTGCGACCAGCGGACGGCACGGCCGCAGCTTTTCCCTCGGGATTGCCGATGCGGTGACCGTGCTGGCCGGAACGGCGTCGCAAGCCGACGCGGCCGCGACGATCGTTGCGAACGCCGTCGATCTGCCGGGGCATCCCGCCATCATCCGAAAACCTGCGAACGAACTTCAGCCCGACAGCGATCTTGGCGCGCGGCTCGTGACCCGCAACGTTGGTGGATTGTCGCAGAACGAGATCACCACCGCGCTCGAATCTGGCGCGGAATGTGCACGGCAATTATTCGATCGCGGATTGATCGAGGGTGCCGTGTTGCAGCTTTGTGGTGATATGATTGTCATCGGGACCAAGGATATTGAACGGCAACGATCGCGCCCGCTTGTACAAGAGAACGCGGTCCATGCCTGAACTGGGAAGCGGTTTGAGGAAACAATCATGAGCGCGATCATCCGCAAGATCGTCACCGTCGTCGAAGAGACGCAGATGGAGATGGGCCGCCAGGTCTCACCGCCGACGCGGCGTGCGGCGGCGATCGCCGTGATCGAGAATCCGTTTGCTGGAAAGTATGTCGAGGATCTCTCGCCGCTGATCGCGATTGGCGAGGAGCTCGGCGAGCTGCTCTCGAAGCGCGCGGTGGCGGCGCTCGGCATCGACGGGTCCAAGGCGCAGAGCTATGGCAAGGCCGCGGCCGTCGGCGAGAATGGCGAGCTGGAGCATGCAGCCGCCATCCTTCACCCGAAAATGGGCGCGCCGGTGCGTAAAGTGCTGGGCAAAGGCGCTGCGCTGATCCCGTCGTCGAAGAAGCGCAGTGGACCCGGCACGACGCTGGACGTTCCGCTGGGCCACAAGGATGCAGCCTTCGTGCGCAGTCATTTCGATGGCATGGAAGTGCAGATCAACGACGCGCCGCGCGCCAACGAGATCATGGTCGCGGTCGCCGTCACCGACAGTGGCCGTCCTTTGCCGCGCGTCGGCGGGCTGACCGTTGCGGAGATCAAGGGCGAAGACGGACTGCGTTAATCTTTTCAGAAAGTGGAGGTTGGGATGCGAGCAAAGAACTATTTTGTCGGGGCGGCGTTCGCGCTGTTGGCAAGCGGCATGGCTCATTCGGCCCTTGCGCAGGACATCAAGATCGGCGAGATCAACAGCTACTCGCTGCTGCCGGCGTTCACTGAGCCCTATCGCAAGGGCTGGCAGCTCGCGGTCGAAGAGATCAATGCGGCCGGCGGCATCAACGGCAAGAAGCTCATCGTCGTCTCCAAGGACGATGGTGGCAAGCCGGCAGATGCGCAGACCGCGGCCAACGAGCTGGTGTCGAGCGAGGGCGTGGCGATGCTGACGGGTACGTTCCTGTCGAACATCGGTCTTGCGGTCAGCGACTTCGCCAACCAGAAGAAGGTGTTCTTTCTGGCGGCCGAGCCTCTGACGGACGCCATCACCTGGTCGAAAGGCAACAAGTACACGTTCCGACTGCGTCCTTCGAACTACATGCAGGCCGCGATGCTGGTGGAAGCGGCCAGCAAGCTGCCCGCAAAGCGCTGGGCGACGATCGCGCCGAACTATGAATACGGCCAGTCCGCGGTCGCGGTGTTCAAGAAGCTGATGTCGGAGAAGCGGCCCGACATCCAGTGGGTCGATGAGCAGTGGCCGCCGCAGGGCAAGATCGACGCCGGTCCGGTAGTGCAGGCGGTTGCCGCGGCCAATCCCGAAGCGATCCTCAACGTCACCTTCGGCGCCGATCTCGTCAAGCTCGTGCGCGAAGGCAACACCCGCGGCCTGTTCAAGGGACGCGAGGTCGTCTCCTTCCTCACCGGTGAGCCGGAATATCTCGATCCACTCAAGGAGGAGACACCCGAGGGTTGGATCGTCACCGGCTATCCCTGGTACTCGATCAAGACGCCCGAGCACGACGCGTTCCTGAAGGCCTATCAGGCCAAGTACAACGACTATCCGCGCCTCGGCTCGATCGTTGGCTACCAGACCATCAAGTCGGCGGCGGCGATCCTGGCGAAGGCCAATTCGACCGATCCGGAGAAGCTGATCACTGCGGCGGAAGGACTTTCGATGCCGTCGCCGCTGGGCGAGATCACCTTCCGCAAGATCGATCACCAGTCGACGCTCGGTGCCTATGTCGGCAAGACCGCGCTGAAGGACGGTAAGGGCGTGATGGTGGACTCGTCTTACAAGAAGGGCGCGGACTATCTACCAAGTGATGCCGAAGTCGAGAAGCTGCGTCCGAAGGATTGATCCAAAGTGAGACCGGGGCCTCGTGGTTCGAGACGCGCGGCGCAGCCGCGCTCCTCACCATGAGGGTCCCGACCTCATCCTGAGGAGGCGCGTAGCGCCGCCTCGAAGGATGAAGCCTAATATTGCGACTTACGCTTAAGCCGGACCGCAGATGGCCTTTTACGTCGTACAGTTTCTGACCGGTCTCGCCAGCGCAGCGTCGCTTTTCCTGGTGGCGTCGGGCCTGTCGATCATCTTTGGCGTGACGCGGATCGTGAATTTTGCGCATGGCGCCTTTTACATGATCGGCGCCTATGTCGCCTTCACGCTGACGGAGCGCCTGTCAGGTGCATTCGGCTTCTGGGGCGGCATCGTGGTGGCGGCGTTCGCGGTGGGGCTGATCGGCGTCATCGTCGAGATGGTGCTGCTCCGGCGCATCTATCACGCGCCCGAGCTGTTCCAGCTGCTTGCGACCTTCGGCCTGACCTTGATGGTCGAGGACCTCGTCGTCCTGATCTGGGGCCCAGACGATCTCGTGGGGCGCCGTGCGCCCGGCTTCAAGGGGGCGATCGACTTCTTCGGCCAGAACATTCCGAGCTATGATCTGTTTCTGATCGTGCTCGGACCGGTCGTGCTCGGCATTCTCTGGCTCTTGTTCCAGCGCACGCGCTGGGGCGTTCTGGTGCGCGCAGCGACGCAGGACCGCGACATGGTCGCGGCGCTGGGCGTCAATCAGAAATGGTTGTTCACGAGCGTGTTTGCGGTCGGCGTTTTCCTCGCCGCTCTCGGCGGTGCGCTCCAGATCCCACGCGATGCCGTGCATCATGCGATGGATTTGCGCATCATCGTCGAGGTCTTCGTCGTCGTGGTGATCGGAGGCCTCGGTAGCATCATCGGCGCTTTCGTCGCGGCTGTGCTGGTCTCCGAGCTCAACGCCTTCGGCATCCTGATCTTTCCAAAAATCTCTATCATCCTGGTCTTCCTGGTGATGGCGGTGGTGCTGATCGTGCGGCCCTGGGGCTTGTTCGGCAGGCCCGAGGCGCCGGCCCGCAAGACGCCCGGTCTCACCGTCAATCCCTGGCGACCGCTGACGTCGAATGAGCGGTTGGCTGCGTTTGCAGCGCTCGTCGTCGCGGCGACACTACCGCTGTTCGCCGGCAATTATGCACTGACCGTCGGCTCGGAGATCGCGATCTCGGTGATCTTCGCCGTCAGCCTGCACTTCCTGATGTCGGTCGGCGGGCTCGCGTCCTTTGGTCACGCCGCCTATTTCGGCCTCGGCGCTTACGGCGTCGCTTTCCTCGCCAAGATGGCCGGACTGCCGATGATCGTCTGCCTGTTGCTCGGTCCGCTGCTCGGCTGCATGGGCGCTGCCGTGTTCGGCTTCTTCGCGGTGCAGCTCTCCGGCGTCTATTTTGCGATGCTGACGCTCGCCTTCGCGCAGATCGTCTGGTCGATCGCGTTCCAGTGGGTGAGCGTCACCGGCGGCGACAACGGCATCCTGGGCGTCTGGCCCTCGAGCTGGGCGGCGAGCCCATCGCATTTCTATTGGCTGTCGCTCGGTGTTGCGGCGCTCGTGACGATCGCTTTGCGGGCCATGGTGTTCTCGCCGTTCGGCTATGCGCTGAGGGCGACGCGCGACTCGCTGCTGCGCAGCGAAGCGGTCGGCATCAACACCAAGCGTATCCAGTGGACCGCCTTCGTGATCGCGGGCACGACCGCGGGCATTGGCGGCGCGCTGTTCGCCTACCTCAAGGGCAGCGTCTTTCCGGACAATCTCGGCATCTCGCTCTCGGTCGACGCCCTTGTCATGGTGCTGCTCGGCGGCGTCGAGACGGTGTCGGGCGCGGTGATCGGCGCCATCGTCTACAAGGCCTTGAACATCTGGCTGGTCAGTCAGACCGACCTGTCAAAACTCGTGCTCGGCGGTTTCATCGTTCTGATCGTCGTCGTCTTCCCCAAGGGCATCGTCGGCATGCTGGAGATGCTAGCGCAGCGCCGCAGGAAGACGTCGCCGCCGGGGTCACCCTTGCTTGCCAAGCCGATCGAGTCCGCCGAATGAGCGTCGCGCCCCCACTTCTCGCGGTCGAAGGACTGACCAAATCCTATGGCGGCGTCCATGCCGTGCGCGGCGTCTCGTTCTCGCTGCGCGCCGGTGAAATCCTGGCGCTGATCGGACCGAACGGCGCGGGCAAGAGCACCTGTTTCGACATGCTCAATGGCCAGAACAAGCCTGATACCGGCCACGTCCGCCTGCTCGGCGAGGACACAACCGGCAGGAAGCCGCGCGAGATCTGGCGGATGGGCGTGGGTCGCACCTTCCAGATCACCGCGACCTTCGCGACCATGACGGTGCGCGAGAACGTGCAAGTCGCGCTGATCTCGCATGGCAAGCAATTGTACAATCTTTGGGGCTCGGCGCCGAACTTCGACCGCGGCGAAGCCGGGCGACTGCTCGAGCTGGTCGGCATGGGCGGTTACGCCGATCGCCCCTGCGGCGAGCTTGCCTATGGCGATCTCAAGCGGCTCGAGCTCGCCGTCGCGCTCGCCAACCAGCCAAAGCTGCTGCTGATGGACGAGCCGACCGCCGGCATGGCGCCGCGCGAGCGGGTCGATTTGATGCGGCTGACCGCGCAGATCGCCCGGGAAAAATCGATCGGCGTTCTCTTCACCGAGCACGACATGGACGTGGTGTTCGAGCACGCCGATCGCATCATCGTGCTCAACCGCGGCACGCTGATCGCCGAGGGCTCGCCCGCCCAGGTCCGCGGCAATCCGCAAGTGCAGGCGGTCTACCTCGGCGAGGGCCTCCTTTACGAGGCCGGGCATCGCGAGGGAGCATCGGCATGAAGCTCACAGTACAGGATCTCAACAGTCATTACGGCCCGGCGCATATCCTGTTCGACATCGGGTTCGAGGTCGGCCAGGGGGAAGTCGTGGCGTTGCTCGGCCGCAATGGCGCCGGCAAGTCGACGACGTTCCGCTCGATCGTCGGGCTCGTCGCGCAGCGGTCGGGGCGGATCATGTTCGAAGGCAAGGATGTATCGGCACGTCCCACGCATGAGATCGTGCGGGATGGGCTTGGTTACGTGCCGGAGGAGCGGCGTATCTTCACCGATTTGACGGTGGAAGAGAATCTCGAGGTCGGCCGCCAGCCGAAGCGCCCGAACGCGCCGCACTGGACTCGCGACAAGCTGTTTTCGCTGTTCCCTAACCTCGGCGAGATGAAAAATCGCCCGGGCGGCCGCATGAGCGGCGGCGAGCAGCAGATGCTCACCATCGCGCGCACGCTGATGGGCAATCCATCGCTGGTGCTGCTGGATGAGCCCTCGGAAGGCCTGTCGCCGAAAATCGTGGAGCAGATGGTCGAGGCCATCCTGACCATGAAGAAGGAGGGCGTCAGCATCGTCGTCTCCGAGCAGAATCTGCATTTTGCGCGGCTGATCTCCGATCGCGCCTATATCATCGAGCGCGGCCGCATCTGCTTCGGCGGCACCATGGCCGAGCTCGACGCGCGTCCGGATATCCGCGACGCGCATCTGTCGTTGTGAAGGCAAAGGGCAAGGGCATCGAGCGGATGGCGAGAAGCGTCGCGGCGAAGAAAAGCGTCAAACCGGCAAAGCCGCCTTATGTGCTCGACGAGCAGGTCGGCTTCATCCTTCGCCAGGTCTGGCAGCGCCACAGCGCGATCTTCTCTCGCGAGATCGGCACCAACATTACGCCGACGCAATGGGCGGCGCTGTCGAAGCTCGCCGAGGCCGGGCCATGCTCGCAGAACCAGCTCGGGCGCCTGACGGCGATGGACGTGGCGACCATCAAGGGCGTGATCGATCGGTTGACGGCGCGCGGCCTCACCGAGACCAGCCAGGATCCGGAGGATGGACGGCGGCTTCTGGTCAGCCTGACGCGCGCGGGCCAGCAATTGGCGGAAAAGGTCGCGCCGAATGCGCTTGCGATCACACGAGAGACGCTGGCGCCGCTCGAGGCAAAGGAGCGCGAGATGCTGATGGCGCTGTTGAACAAGCTGCGGTGAGGCGCGACTAACCTCGGTGAAGGTCTTGTCGAGGTTTTTGACATGAGAGCGGCGACCCGGTTTGCTATGGCTCTGAGCATGAGTGTGATGCTGGCGGGCCAGTCTGCTCCCGCCCTGGCGGCGCAAGCCTATGAGGGGTTCTGGGCGTCAACCAAAAAGGATTGCCGCGACGAGGACAGCGCCAACCGCATGAGCATCGAGGGCGGCAACCGTCTCTATTGGTACGAGACCCGGTGCCGCGCCAGCGAGATCACTGCCGACGGGAAGCTCGCCTGGAAAATGAAGCTCGCCTGCGAAGGCGAGGGCGAGAAGTATCGCTCCAGTCCCCGGGTTTCCATTGCCGCGGATGGCAAGCTGGTGATGGACAACAGCCCGGTCGGGCCGGGCAAGCGACAGACCTATGTGCGTTGTGAGATAGCGAAACCGCGGTGATCCCGCTACGTCTTCCCCGGCCATTTTGCGCGATAGCGGATTTCGCTGCCGTCGGCGAGCCGTCGCCACGACCCGAACTCCGGTGTGTGCGGAGCCGAGGCCGTCAATCCGATCGGGTAGACTCGGCTGGGCTGTCCCTGGATGTGACGGCGAGTTGCCGGTGCGAGGTTCGGAACGCCAGTTCGACTTCGCCTGCGATGACGGGCTGATCGCCGTCACTATGGAAGCCAGCTGCGTTCAATTCGCCCGGCATGGTGTTGAGGTCCGTCTGCAATTCGATGGTGATATCTTGCGGTGATTTCGGCACGGTTGCGCCGGCCGGAAGGCGAACCTCGAAGACGAGCAGAGGAGTGGCGCCGTTTCGGTTGAGCCAGGGCGTGGCCGTCATGTACGCGACGCCCAGGTAGGTGGCGGCGGCGGCCACGCAAAGCAGGACCACGACACCAAGCGATTTCAGGCTGTTGCGCGCGAGACCGCTATTGCCTGCATCCGTGCCGGAACGCGTCACCAGCCAGCTGGCAAGCACCACGCCAGCCCTCCGATGGGTGAGTAGACGAACAGTGCCAACAGGCCAGACGTGATCGGGTCCGCCCGGTTGCCCAGATCGAGCACTGAAAACAGCACAAAGGTCGCGACATAACCTCCGACCGCACCGGCAACACCGGCGGCAATCCGCGACGAATTCTTCATGTCTCCCTCGGCGTTCCAGCAATGAACTGCCTGCGTTAGACGCAGCAGGCCGACGACTTGTTCAATGCTGTCAAGGGAGCACGGGAGCGGCGAGCCGCTCCGGCTGCGTCACTTCGCCACCACCTCGGGCACCCTGCCGGCCGGCGGGGTGTTGCGGCTGCGCTGGGTGCGCACGATACCGTCAATGATGGTCATGCCGATGCCGGGGAGGTCGCCGAGTTGGACGCTGTCCAAAATGTTCTTGCCGGCCGAGTGCTGCGCCTTGTCCATGATGACGAAATCGGCCGAGCGGCCCACTTCGATCAGGCCGCAATCCAATTCGCGCATCCGCGCCGTGTTGCCGGTGGCCAGGCAAAACGCGACCTCGGCCGGGAGGTCGCCAAGCGAGGACAGCATCGACACCATGCGGAGAATGCCGAGCGGCTGCACGCCGGAGCCGGCCGGCGCATCGGTGCCGAGGATGACGCGGTGCAGATCGCCCATTTCGCGCGCAATGCGCAACGTGAACAGCGCCGAGCGCTCGTTGCCATTGTGAACGAGCTCGAGGCCGCGCTTGCAGCCCTCGCAGATGCAGCGGATCTGGTCGTCGGGAAGCGCGGTGTGACCGCCATTGATGTGGCCAACCACGTCGGTGTCTGCCTCAAGCACCACATCCTTGTCGATCAATCCGGAGCCGGGGATCGAAGGACCGCCGGTGTGGATCGTGCTCTGGATGCCATATTTGCGAGCCCAGCCGACCATTTTTCGCGCCGTGGGGCCGTCCTTGACGCCGCCCAGGCCGACTTCGCCGAGCAGCTTGACGCCGGCTGCGGCCAACTCCTTGAAGTCCTCCTCCACCATCTCGCACTCGATCACAGGCGCGCCGGCGTGAACCTTCACGCCGCCAGGCCGCAGATTCCAGAATGCACGCTGCGCGAAGATGGCCATCGCCTTCAACCCCACGACGTCGCGCGGGCGGCCGGGCATATGCACCTCGCCGGCGGAAATCATCGTGGTGACGCCGCCATGCAAATTGCTGTCGATCCAGCCGATCTGGTTCTGGCGCGGCGTCCAGTCGCCCGCAACAGGATGGACATGGCTGTCGATCAGGCCGGGCGCCACCGTGGTGCCGTTGGCCTGGACGATAGTGGTCGCGCCTTCGGTGTTGAGGTCCTTGAAGCGGCCGATCGCGGTGATCTTGCCGTTCTCGGCGACGATGGTGTCGCCGTCCAGGATCGGCTTTTCCAGCGCGCCGGACAGGATCAGGCCGATATTGCGGATCACGAGCTTCGAGGGTCCGGTGGCCTGGGGTGCGTCATGCGCCATGGAATGGGTCCTTGTCCTTAACTGCAACGCTTCCGATCTTGGGCAGCCTTGACCGCGGGATCAAGCCGGATTATTCATTAGTACACAAATGATCGTATACAAACGACGCATAGCTGCCGCCTTGAAAACCGCCACGACGCGCCACGGAAGGGTGAGATGAGCAATTTCAATCAGGAAGCCGTTTTGAGCGTCCACCACTGGACCGACACGCTGTTCTCCTTCAAGACCACCCGCAGCCCGACCTTCCGCTTCCGCAACGGCGAATTCACCATGATCGGGCTCAAGGTCGGCGAGAAGCCGCTGCTGCGGGCCTACAGCGTCGCCAGCGCCAATTACGAGGACACGCTGGAGTTCTTCTCGATCAAGGTCGCGGACGGCCCGCTCACCTCACGGCTCCAGCATCTAAAGGAAGGCGACGAGATCATCGTCAGCCGCAAGGCCACCGGCACGCTGGTGATCGACAATCTGGAGGACGGCCGCAACCTCTACCTCATCGGCACCGGTACGGGTCTTGCGCCGTTCCTGAGCGTGATCAAGGACCCCGAAACCTACGAGCGGTTCGAGAAGGTCGTGCTGCTGCACGGTTGCCGACACGTGAAGGAGCTCGCCTATGGCGAGATGATCACCGAGACGCTGCCCAAGGACGAGCTGATCGGCGAGTACATCCGCAACCAGCTGATCTACTATCCGACCGTGACGCGCGATCCCTTCCGCAATCGCGGGCGCATCACCGATCTCATCACGTCGGGCAAGCTGTTTTCCGACATCGGCCTGCCGGCACTGGAAGCGGCCCACGATCGCGTCATGATCTGCGGCAGCCCGGCGCTGGTGGCGGATACCCGCGTGCTCCTCGGCGAGCGGGGTCTTGTCGAGGGCAATCACGGCGAGCCGGCCCAATTCGTGGTCGAAAAGGCCTTCGCCGAGCGCTGAGCCCGGAACCCCCGCGCAAGAAGACCGTATTTTCGCCGCCGCGCGCCCGTTGCGGCGTCGATTCGGCACGCGATACACTGTGGGAACGAATCAGCGGAGTTCCCACATGGTTGCGGACAGCGACAGCAATATCGCCTGGCACCGGGTTCAGTTGAAGAAGAACCGCGCCGAGTTGAAGGCGCTCGAAACCGCGCGCTTCACGATGGGCGAGATCGCGTCTTCGAAGCGGAACGGCCAGACCCAGAAGGCGCTCGGGGAACTCAAGCGCAAGATCGTGCAATCCGAGCGCGTGATCGCCGATCACGACAAGCGCACGCGCCGTCCGCTCACCACCGACCTGCGAAGCCTCAGCAACGGCAGCTGGAGCAATTGGGACGCCTACACCAACCAGCAGCAGCGCAAGATCGGCCCGCGTTCGCCGGGGCGGGGGTAGACTCGACTCTCACGCCTGCACCGAAGCCGAAGCGGAGGTTCCGGGTTCCCTTGCGCGGGCGGCGTCGTGCACCATCTTGGTGAGACCCCGTCAACCGCTTCGGTGATCACATGGCACCACGCCTCGATTTCACCAGCGAGGCCTTCTTTCGCGATCTGCCCAAGGCGATCGCAACGTTGCGCATGTCCGGTCCTGTGGTCGCGGCGCGATTTCCTCTCGTCGGCGATGTTTGGATCACCACGACCCATGAGGCCACCGCGCAGGTCCTGAAGGACGGCACCGATTTCACGCTGCGCAAGGAGGATGGGGACGTCGCGGGTTTACGCTGGTGGATGCCGAACTACGTCAGAACCATCGCCAACAACATGCTGACAATGGACGAGCCTGACCACACAAGGCTGCGCAGCATTGTTGACGAGGCCTTCCGCCGCCGCGCGATCGTCGCGATGGAGCCGCGCATCCGCGCCATCGCGGACGGGCTCGCCGACGAGCTGTTCCTGGCAGGAAGCCCGGCCGATCTCGTCCAGCGCTATGCGCGCATCCTGCCGCTCGCGGTGATCTCCGAGCTGCTCGGATTGCCATTGGCCGATCGCCCCCGCTTCATCGCCTGGGCCAATACGATGTCCTCACTTACGAACGTCGCCAGCTTCTTCCGCATGCTGTTCGCGTTCCGCAAGATGCGAGCCTACCTCGAACGGCAGCTGCAGATTGCCCGCGTGCGGGGCGGCGAAGGCCTGATCGCGGAGCTGGTTCAGGTCGAGCGCGAGGGCGGCCAGATCACGCCGGACGAAATGGTGTCGATGGTGTTCCTACTGCTCGCGGCGGGCTCCGAGACCACCACGCATCTCATCAGCGGTTCTGTCTACGAGCTCCTCAGAAATCCCGGCGTCCGCGACTGGCTGGCACAGGACTGGAGCCGCGTCGGGCTTGCGGTGGAGGAATTCCTGCGCTTCGTGTCGCCGGTGCAGTTCTCCAAGCCCCGCTATGTGAGGCGGGATATCGAGCTCGCGGGCGTGCGTCTCAAGAAGGGCGATCGCGTCATGGTGATGCTCGCCGCCGCGAACATGGACCCGGCGATGCATGAGCGCCCCGAGAGCCTCGATCCCGCGCGCAAGCCGAACCGTCACATGTCCTTCGGAACGGGCATCCATTTCTGCCTCGGCCATCAACTCGCGCGCATCGAGGCAGCGTGTGCCCTGGAAGCGTTGTTTGTGCGATGGCCGCGGCTTGGCTTTGCTGTGGACGTGTCTCAGATCCACTGGCGCAAGCGACCGGGCATGCGAGCGATCGCGAACCTCCCTGTCGTGCCCGACGGCCACGCAGCACAGGCGACAGCATCAGCTGGATCGATGTTGGTTCGTTCCCAGCCAGTGGCCTGCTGAGACTTACACCTTGCGGAAAATTTCTCTGCACTCGTCGGTAGGAACGGCATGCCGTTGCTCTAGTTGTTTTTGCGACATCGAAAGCCGCGACGAGTTCCTCCGGTCGATGTCGCAGATCAACAACAGGAGACAGCATCATGACCGGCAAGATGCCACCTGTTCCCGCCGAGAATCAAAGTCCGAAGGGAACCGGCGACAGCAAGCAAGTGTCCTCGACTGCCCCGCGCGGCCAGCAGCGTGCGCAAAATCCGGACCAGCAAGGGCAGCAGGGCAACATCAAGCAGAACACCACCAACCAAGGCTATCAGCAAGATCGCTGAGGAGCGGACCCTCATGTCGACATCCACCAAGACACCGAACAGCAACCGTCAGGGCGGACCAGGCGCATCGCATGAGAATGCGAAGGCACCGCTCGAAGTGAAGAAGCCCGCGGCGGACGACCCGCAGCGCAACCACAGCCGCGTCTCCGGCGGAGGTGGCGAGCACGATTCACACCACAGGCATGACGAGGCCGGAAAAGGCGGAGGCAGGTGAGGCATGACCAACAAGCAACCCAAACTCTACGCACCGACGGAAAAGGATATGCAAAATAACCCCATGATCGGCGGATCGAAGGGCGCAACGATGGCCGGTATCTCGCCTGAGGACCTCGAGGACGCCTTGGGCGAGAACACGATCGAAGGCGACGTCGAGAACGACGTGAACGCCGCTGGCGGCATCGACAAGGACATCGCACGCAGTGGCACGCACCGAAGAGGCCGATAGCTCCGGAGGACGAGCATGCAAGGCAAGAAGACCCACGAGCAACAGGTTCGCATCCTCGAGCGCAAGCCGGATGTTCCAGACGCGCGAGAGCTTGAGCGCGCCCTCGGCCACAATCCGGAGAATACGGCCGTTCACCGGGCGCGACCTGAGGCGCGACAGAGTGAATTCCCGGTGAGCCGAGGCGGCCTCAACCAGGAAAGCGATCACAACAAGCACAATGATTCCGGCCAAAGCGGACACAAGCCGCCGAAACCGACGCCGGCACAGCAGAAGCATTGAGCTGCACGGGCGATCAAAGCAAGAGGAGAAAAAGATGCCAGGTGGTCGTGGCAGCAAGACGCATTTCAGATCGGGCATGCATGGCAAGGGCGACGGCAGCGGCGCCATGACGGACGTGCCCAAGGAGAAGATCGGCGACAACATGGTGCTGTCAAACCGCGACAAGGCGCAGCACTCGGACATTCGCGGCATGGACGGCAAGGCGATCCAGACCGAACAATATCAGGACCACTCGGCCAACCGGCTCGACGAGGAGCCGGGCACCGACGAGACCTGAGAGCGGCGTTCCTTCCCGCTGAACTCGCGGACCGGCTTTCAGCCGGTCTGCTTTTTTGTCGACCCGAGATCACGCTCCCAGCCGAACACGGAACGGCCGTCGAGATCGGGCGAGGCCGCACGCTCTCCGGCGATATAGGATTCGACGGATGGCCCATGCGCGGTGCGCTCCAGCCGCCGCGCCTGGTCGTCGAGGCGCTTGATGGCTTGCATCTCTTCCTCGCGCCCGAGCTTTGCGTTCTGAATCGCCCCCTTCAGCACGCGAATGGTTTCGTCATAGACCTTGAGTGGAACAGGGTAGGGATGCCGGTCCTTGCCGCCGTGGGCAAGCGAGAAGCGCGCGGGATCGTTGAAGCGGTAGGGCGCGCCGTGCACGACTTCGGCGACCATCGCCAGCGAACGAACGGTGCGAGCGCCAACGCCGGGAGTCAGCAGCAGCTCCGGAAAGTCGACCGGGCCGCGCTCGGCCGCAGCAGCGAGTGTGCCGTGCAGGCGGCGCGCAAACACGTCCTTCGGCCGCACGTCGTGATGCCCGGGCATGATCAGGTGCGGCAGCGTCGCCTGTGCGGGCGCGGGCGCAGTTCCGGTGAGCCGCTCGAATTCGGAAAGGATACGATCCGGGCCGAGATCGCTCAGAAGCTCGAGCTGCGCGGTGCGCGAGATCTCGGCGCGATGGTCGGTGAGGTTGACGATCTCGCCTTGCCGCGGCCCGTCGATCGCGCTGTGCGGTGCGTCGACAAAACTCTTCAGCGCCTCGGAATGCCAGTGATAGCGGCGGGCCTGCCGCTTGTCGCCGTTCATGCCTTGCTGCACCACGGTCCATTTGGCGTCGGCGGTGACGAAGAAGCCGTGCAGGTAAAGGTCAAAGCCGTCCTGGACCGCGGCGCTGTCAACCTTCGCCACGAGGCGACTCGCACGCGTGAGCTTTGCGCCGTCGAAGCCGATTCGGTCGCCGAGCTGCATCAGCTCGTCCGGGGTCTTGCGCGAGTGCTGGCCACGCCCGCCGCAGACGTAGATTCCGAGCTCGTCCTGGAGCGGTCCCAGCCCGCGCTTCAGCGCGCCAATCACCGACGTCGTGATGCCGGAGGAGTGCCAATCCATCCCCATGACGGCGCCGAACGACTGGAACCAGAACGGGTGCGAGAGCCGCTGGAGGAATGCATCGCGTCCGTAGTGATGCACGATCGCCTGTGTGACGATCGCGCCGAGCGACGACATGCGGGTCGCCAGCCAGGGTGGAACCCGGCCGGTGTGAAGGGGAAGATCGGCGCTGCCGGTCCGTCGAGTCATGATTGACCACAAATAGCGCAGTTCGGCGATGATTGCACCAGAGGGATGCTGCATTGCACCGAGCGGGGGAGCGAACGACGCTGCAACGCGTTGAACGCAAGCGCGGATGCAATGCGGGGACATTAATGGATTGGCAGACCCTTTTGGCCGACATCGACAGGATGTTCGGGTGGATCCCGTCGTGGTTCGTCGGCCTCACTCTAGTCTTGGGCGCGATCCTGATCGCCCTGTCGATCTATCGCCTTTCGGTTTGGCTGTTCAACCGCGCCTTCGGAACCCGCCTCCCGCTCGTGAGCGTGTTCATCGCCCGCACCGCGGGCCCAACTCAGCTGGCCCTCAGTCTTGCCGCCGTAGCGTTGGTGCTGCCGCTCGCGCCGCTGGACGACGCCTTCCGCACGCCGCTGACGCGCCTGTTCGTCGTCGCCTTCATTGCGCTGATCGGCTGGATCTCGATCCGGATCGTGGATATGAGCGCGGCACGGTATCTCCAGAACTTTCGCGACGTCACCGAGAATTTTGTCGCGCGCAAGCACGTCACCCAGGTCCGCGTCTTCAAGCGCGTCACCGATATCATCATCGTCATCATCACGGTGTCGACCGCGCTGATGACATTCGACTCGGTCAGGCAATACGGCGTCAGCCTGTTCGCCTCCGCCGGTGCCGCCGGTATCATCGTTGGTCTTGCCGCCCGGCCGCTGCTGAGCAATTTGATCGCGGGCATGCAGATCGCAATCACCCAGCCGATCCGCATCGAGGATGCCGTCATCATCGAGAACGAGTGGGGCTGGGTCGAGGACATCGCCGCGACCTATGTGGTGATCCGGCTGTGGGACTGGCGCCGCATGGTGGTGCCGCTGTCTTATTTCATCGAAAAGCCATTCCAGAACTGGACCCGCGACACTGCGTCCCTGATCGGCGTGATTGCGTTTCATGTCGATTATCGTGCCGACGTGCCGCGGATCCGGCGCTGGCTGGAAGAAGCAGTGAAGGAGTCCAAGCTCTGGGACGGCGAGGTGGTCAATCTCCAGGTCGTTGACGCGGATGCTCGCACCATCGAGCTCCGCGCCCTCGTCAGCGCCAGGAACGCGCCGCAGTCCTGGGACCTGCGCTGCGAGATGAGGGAGAAGCTCATCGCCTTCATCCGGGACGAGATGCCGGAAGCGCTGCCGCGCGAGCGCGCGATCCTGATCCCGTCGGGAGGAGGCGACGATGACGCCGATTTCGTGCGGCGTCCCGCGCCGCCGGAGAAGATGCGGGCGAGCGCACGCAATTGACCTACTTGCGCGTCGGCCTTCGTGGCGCCGCACAAGCCTGCCTGGCGCTGGATCGTGTCCAGCGCGCTGGTCCTCATGCGAAGCACCTCACTGCGCGCGGATGTCGGCGGCCTTCAGCACCGGCTCCCATTTGGTCGCCTCGGCATGCATGTAGGCGCCGAAATCCCTCGACGATGAGCCGACCGGGGCCGCGCCGATCTTGCCGAGCGTCGACAGTACGTTTGGGTCCTGCAGCGCCGCCTTCAGATCGCTTTCGAGCTTCGTGACGATCTCCGGCGGCATTTTTGCGGGACCAAGAACGCCCCACCAGACGGAGACGTCGTAACCCGGCACGCCCGACTCGGCGACGGTCGGAACATTGGGCAGCGCCTTGGAGCGTTCGGCCGAGGTCACCGCGAGCGCGCGCACCGCGCCGCCTTCGATCTGGCTGATGGCTTCCGCAAGTGGATTGATGCTGAGCGGAATGTCGCCGGCGATCACGGCGGTCAGCGCGGGGGCGCCGCCCTTGTAGGGGATCGCGACGATCTTGGTGCCGGACATGTATTTCAACAGCTCACCCGCGAGGTGCGCCGAGGTGCCGTTGCCGGACATGCCGTAGCAGAGCTTATCCGGCTCCTTTTTCGCCGCGATGAGGAGATCACTGAGCGTCTTATAGGGGCTGTCCTTGGCCACGACGATCGCGAGCGGGGAGGAGGCGACTTCGCTGATCGCGGTGAAATCCTTGAACGTGTCGTAGGGCACCCTCGGATAGATGAACTGGTTGAGTGGATGGCCGCTCGCGACGAGGATCAGCGTGTAGCCGTCGGGCGCGGCCTGCGTCAGCGCTTGGGACGCGACGATTCCGCCGGCGCCGGGACGATTGTCGATCACCGGCTGCTGGCCCCAAGTCCCGGCCAGCGCCTGAGCCAAGGTGCGCGCGAGCACGTCGACGGCGCCGCCGGCCGCATAAGGCACCAGGATGTGGACCGGCTTGCTCGGATATTTGTCGGCCTGTGCGGCGGTCCCCGCGAGCAGCAGACCGGCGCCCACCATCAGACCGCTGATGGTCTTGTTGAAACCCAGCATTTCCCAGCACTCCTTTGCACCCAGCGGCGGTCTCTCGGCCTTTCCGGGTGTCATCCATGGTTTTTGTTGACGAGACCTGATCTTTTGTACGATAGTACAAATCACATGATCCGCAACCCCGCCAGCAAGGAAACGGCCCGCAAGCCGAACATGCGCGAGGCGATCCTCGCCGCGGCCGAGGAGCTGTTCGCCACCAACGGCTTCAACGCCGTGTCGGTGCGCGATATCGCACAGGCCGCCGGCGCCAATCCCGGCAGCGTCACCTATCATTTCAAGACCAAGGACGGCCTGCTGCTGGAGATCTACCGGCGCCATTGCGGGCCAATGAATTTGCGCCGTTCCGAGCTGCTCGCGGCCGCCAAGCGCGTGCGCGATCTCCAGGATCGGCTCGAAGCGGTGGTGCGGGCCTATGTCGTGCCGGCCTTCACCTCGGGCAGTGATCTTGCCGGGGGCGGGGCGCGGTTCACGCGGCTGCGCGCGGTGATGTCCGCGGAGGGCAATGAAGTCGCGCGAAAGATCATCGCACAGACTTTTGACGACACCGGCCACGCCTTCATCGATGCTGTTCACGAAAGCCTGCCGCACGTTCCGCGCACCGATATCGTCTGGCGCAGCCACTTCCTGCTTGGCGCACTCTATTATTCGCTGGTGACGCCGGATCGCGTCTCGCGCCTGTCGCGCGGCGAGGCCGACGGCAGCGATGCCGCAAGTGCCATCGAGCAATTGGTGCAAGCCACCGTGGCCGCGTTCCAGGCGCCGGCGCTGGATCAGGCGCCAGCACGGCGACGGCCGGTCGTCAGCAGCAAGACTTGAAGACACGATCTGGTTCGGCGGTTTATCTGATGGCAATGATGTACACGCCGACCATTCCGCCGCCCGATCCGGACACGCGCACGCCGAAGTTCAGACTGCCGAACCTGTCTTGCGATGCGCATTGCCACATCTTCGGGCCCGGCGCGAAATACCCTTACGCGCCGGAGCGTTCCTACACGCCGCCGGATGCGCCGCTCGAGGATTTCCGCGCGCTGCATGCCAAGCTCGGCGTTGGACGTGCCGTCATCGTCAATGCGAGTGTGCATGGCACCGACAACACGGTGGCGCTTGACGCCATCGCGCAGAGCAACGGGGCCTATCGCGCGGTTGCCAATATCGACGACACCATCACCGAGCGCGAGCTTCGCGTGCTGCATGAGGGCGGCTTCCGCGGCTGCCGCTTCAATTTCGTCCGCCATCTCGGCGGGGTCCCGGACAAGCAGGTGTTCGACCGCATCGTCGCGCTGGTCGCACCGCTCGGCTGGCATATTGATCTGCATTTCGATGCGATCGACCTGCCTGAACATGCCGACACGCTGATAAGGCTGCCGCTGAGCTACACCATCGACCATATGGGACGGGTGAAGGCGTCCGAAGGGCTCGACCAGCTGCCGTTCAAGATCCTGGTCGAGCTGATGCAGCGCGACGAGAAATGCTGGGTCAAGATCTGCGGCTCGGAGCGGGTGTCATCGGCCGGTCCGCCGTTCACCGACGCCGTGCCGTTCGCGCGAAAAATTGTCGAGACGGCGCCCGACCGCGTCATCTGGGGCACCGATTGGCCGCATCCCAATGTCAAGGCGATGCCGAACGACGGCGATCTCGTCGACCTAATCCCGCTGTTCGCGCCGGAGCCGGAGTATCAGCAGAAGATCCTCGTCGATAATCCAGCGCGGCTGTTCGAGTTCGGCCAATGACGGCGCTAGCGATCGACAAGCCGCGCGGCCGCGCTTGGTGGAAGGAGCTCTGGATCCAGGTGCTCATCGCCATGGCGGCCGGAATCGCGCTTGGGATCGTCAATCCCGAGGGGGGCGCCAGGATGCAGCCGCTTGGCGACGCCTTCATCAAGGCGATCCGGATGCTGATCGCGCCGATCATCTTCTGCACGGTCGTCAATGGCATCGCGCATATGGCCGATATGGCCCGTGTCGGGCGCGTCGCCGTCAAGGCGATCGTCTATTTCGAGATCATGACCACGATCGCGCTGATCATCGGTCTCATTGCGGTGAACTTGCTCAAGCCCGGCGTCGGCATGAACATCGATCCCGCCAGCATCAATGCCAGCGCGATCGAGCCCTATGTCAAGCAGTCGGGCGTGATCGGCTTTGTGCCGTTCCTGATAAACATTGTGCCCGCGACGTTCGTCGGCGCCTTTGCCGAGGGCAACATCCTCCAGGTGCTCTTCATCGCCGTACTGTGCGGATTTGCGCTGGTGCAGCTCGGCGAGCGCGCCGCGCCGCTGGTCCATCTCATCGACATCGCCGCCAAGATGGTATTCACCATCGTCGGATTCGTGATGTGGGCTGCGCCGATCGGCGCCTTCGGCGCCATCGCCTTCACGGTCGGCAAGTTCGGCGTCGGCTCGCTGGCCTCGCTGGGCAAGCTCCTCGGCGGCTTTTATCTCACCTGCGTGATCTTCATCATCGTGGCGCTCGGCCCGGTCGCGCGTCTGTGTGGCTTCTCGCTGCTCAAGCTGATCCGCTACATCTGGGAAGAGCTCTTGATCTGCATCGCCACGACATCGTCCGAGACGGTGCTGCCGCGGATGCTAACCAAGCTGGAGCAGGCCGGCTGCGAGCGCAGCGTCGTTGGGCTGGTGATCCCGACCGGCTATTCCTTCAATCTCGACGGCACCTGCCTCTACCTTGCCGCCGCCTCGGTGTTCCTAGCACAGGCGACCAACACGCCGTTTGGGCTCGCCGAGCAGATCGAGCTGCTTCTGATCCTGCTCGTGACCTCCAAGGGCGCGGCGGGAATCGCGGGCGCCGCCTTCGTCGTGCTGGCGGCAACGTTGTCCGCCACCGGCAGCATTCCGGTGACGAGCGTGGCGCTCGTGCTCGGCATCCACCGCCTGATGTCGCAGGGGCTGACGCCAACTAATCTGATCGGGAACGCGGTCGCGACGATCGCGATTGCCAAATGGGAAGGCGCACTCGATGCCGACCGCCTGAGGCGCGTGCTCGACGGCGAGGAATCCGCTGTCGCGACTCGATGAACCGATGACGTTGACGAACGATAGAGGGGAGTTTGTCCCATGAAAACAGGTCTCGTGATCACGGCCCATCCGGGCGATTTCGTCTGGCGCGCCGGCGGCGCCATCGCGCTGCATGCGAAGAAGGGCTACCGCATGAAGATCGTCTGCTTGTCTTTCGGCGAGCGCGGCGAGAGCCAGTTCGCCTGGAAGGAGAAGGCTGCGACGCTGGAATCGGTCAAGGCCGGCCGCAAGGACGAGGCGGAGCGGGCGGCCAAGCTGCTCGGCGCCGAGATCGAGTTCTTCGATTGCGGCGACTATCCGCTGAAGCTCGCCGAGGCCCATTTCGACCGCATGGTCGACATCTACCGCGAGCTCAATCCGCGCTTCGTGCTGACGCACGCGCTGGAGGATCCCTATAATTTCGACCATCCGAACGCGGCGCATTTCGCGCAGGAAACCCGCGTGGTCGCGCAGGCGATGGGCCACAAGCCCGGCGCGCAGTACAAATATTCGGCCCCGCCGGTGTTTTTGTTCGAGCCGCACCAGCCGGAGCAATGCAACTACAAGCCGGACCTGCTCCTCAAGATCGACGAGGTCTGGAAGGAGAAGTACGAGGCGTTCCAGATCCTCGCCGCGCAGAAGCACCTGTGGGGATATTACGAGCGCGTCGCGCTCAACCGCGGCATCCAGGGCAGCCGCAACACCGGCGTGTCCATGACCTATGGCGAGGCCTATCAGCGGCTGTTTCCGACGGTTGCGGAGGAGCTGGCATGAAGCCGGTCGTCGTTCGCAACATCAAGCGTGCCGATCCCGCTGGGATGGCGGAGTACGGCGTCTCGACCGTGCACGAGGCCTATGATCGGCTCGGACTGATGAAGCCGTATCTGCGGCCGGTCTGGGCCGGCGCGGCGATCGCCGGCCCCGCCGTCACCGTGCTGGCGCAGCCCGGCGACAACTGGATGATTCATGTCGCGGTCGAGCAGTGCACGAAGGGCGACATCCTCGTCGTGGGCTGCACCACCGACAACACCGACGGCATGTTCGGCGAGCTGCTCGCAACCTCGCTGCAGGCGCGCGGCGTGCAGGGATTGATCATCGATGCCGGCTGCCGCGACATCAGGGCACTGCACGAGATGAACTTTCCGGTGTGGTCGCGCGCGGTCTCGGCCAAGGGCACGGTGAAGGCGACGCTCGGCTCGGTCAATGTCCCCGTGGTCTGCGCCGGCGTCAACGTCGATCCCGGCGACATCATCGTGGCCGATGACGACGGCGTCGTGGCGGTGCCGAAGCGCTACGCGGCCGAGGTCGCCGAGAAGGCGAGGCGCGGACGAAGGCGGCAAACGCAAGCGGCTGGCTTCGGGCGAGCTGGGCCTCGACATGTACAGCATGCGCGAGGCCTTGGCGAAGGCCGGGCTCGTCTATGTCGACAATCCCGAGGACGTCTAAAACAATCAGCGGAGTGGGCCGATGGATCGTCTCAAGCTGAAGGCCGTGCTCGGCAGTCACCCCCATGTCCAGGCGGTGAAGAGCGGCGAGCTCCGCTCCAACCGCTTCGACCTCGACTTCATCGAATACACGCCGACCAACACTGCGTTCAAACCGATGGTGCGCGAGCAAGCGTTCGACGTCTGCGAGATGGCGATCGTCACCTATCTGATGGCAAAGGCGCAAGGCAAGCCCTTGGTGCTGCTGCCTGCCACAATGCTCGGCCGCTTCCAGCATTCCTACGCGCTCTATAGTCCTGCGCAGGGAACCCTCGGGCCGTCCGATCTCGAAGGCAAGCGCGTCGGCATCCGTTCGTTCACGACTACGACCGGCGCCTGGATCAGGGGCATCCTCGCCAACGACTACGGCGTCAACCTCGACAAGATCCGCTGGGTCACGTTCGAAGACCCGCATGTCGCCGAATATGTCGACACCACCGAGCGCGCGCCGAAGCACAAGAAGATACTTCAGATGCTGCTCGACGGCGAGCTCGACGTCGTCCTTGGTGAGGCCTCGAACGATCCCAAGCTGAGGCCGCTGTTCCCCGATCCGGCCGCGGAAGCCGCCATATGGTACGCGCGCCGCGGCGTCGTGCCGGTCAACCATCTCGTGGTCGTGACCGAGCAGCTAGCGAAATCGCGTCCTGACGTAGTTTCGGGCATTTATGATCTCCTCAAGCAAAATAAGGCGCAGGCGGGGCCTGCGGCAACGCCGGACCTGGTTCCGTTCGGAATCGAAGCGAACAGAAGGTCGCTGGAGTTGATCGTCGACTACGCGTTCCAGCAGGCGCTGATCCCGCGCCGCTATGCGGTTGAGGACCTGTTCGACGCAACAACGCGAGGACTGAACTGATGGCGGGCGATCCCAAGCGATGGCAGGTCGGGCTGGTCGGTTATGGCGAGGTCGGCAGGATTCTGGCCGAGGATTTGCGCCAGCAGGACATCAAGGTCACAGCCTTTGACATCAAGCTCGCGGGCGAGCAGGGTGGTTCGCTGCACGAGCATGCTGAAAAATTCGGTGTGGGGCGCGCAGCCTCGCACGCCGAGCTGACCGCCAAGTCCGATTTCATCATCTCCGCGGTCACCGCGAGCCAGGCCGTGCCGGTGGCAAAGGCCTGCGCGGCCGCGATCAATCAGGGCACCTGGTTCCTGGATTTCAATTCGGCGTCTCCCGCCGCCAAGCAGCGCGCTGCCGCGCTGATTGATGGCGCCGCCGGACGTTATGTCGAGGGCGCGGTTATGACGTCGGTGCCGCCTTATCGCATCAAGGTGCCGCTGCTGCTCGGCGGTCCCGGGGCCAGGGAGCTGGAGCCGCTTTTGAACGCGATGGGTTTTGCGGCCAGGGTTGCGAGCGACAAGCTCGGTGTTTCATCGGCGGTGAAGATGTGTCGCAGCATCATGATCAAGGGGCTGGAGGCCATGGTCATCGAAAGCTTCACCACCGCGCGCGCCCATGGCGTCGAGGATGCGGTGCTGGCTTCACTGGCGGAAACCTTTCCCACGATCGATTGGGAGAAGCAGGGTGCTTATTGCTTCCAGCGTGTGATCGAGCATGGCCGCCGCCGCGCCGAGGAAGTACGCGAGGTCGCCGAGACCGTGCGTGAAGCCGGGCTGACGCCGTGGTCCGCGCAGGGCACCGCCGAGCGGCAGGCCTGGGTGGCGGACCTCGCCGACGAGGGCCTGTTCGGAACGAAGGGTACCAAGGAGTTCGCCCGCAACGCTGACTGGCGCACCGAGGCGGACCGAATCCTGGCGAAGATCAATCGCGAGAAATAGGGCGGCTCTTGCTCAGGATTTTACGGTGCAACAGCCCGTGAGCTCGTCGCGGACGTGTTCGATCAACGCCATCAGGTCTTCGGACTTCCGGGCCAGCCGATCGTTCGCGACTTGGGTCCGGTATTCCGCGCGGATCACCCGAATGCACTTGTCGGCGGTGTCGAGCGTCAGGAGCATGCGCGTCAAGTCATCTTGGGTCCGGATGCTCGCCAGATCGAGGTTTGACAGGACATGCCCGATGCCGTCGAGCCGTATTATAGCGGCATCGCCGGGCGTTCTCGCTCGAATGGCGCGATGGTCGATGCTGCTGAATGCGCTGAACATGTCGATGCTTCCCCGTTGAATGCAGACTTCAGTGCAGGTTCTGCTTTGAACGGCACCGCGGGACTGGCAATACGCTCAGCTATCGGCAATCAGCGCGGATCGACTATCCGGTATTCTACCGGATTCGGAATATGAGAGCGATCGACGGTAACATCTAACGGAAATAACGCGGCAATTCGCCCCGCTTCAATGCAGATATGCGTCCAGAGCGGCTCAGGAGCCGGGGCGGAACACAGTGGGCCGTTGCCGCGCAAAAGTCTGCCGGCCGCTCTTGAAGCCCATTACGACATCCGGCAGCTCGGCGACGGCGAAGCGGCTGTCTTGCGTATCGAGCACGATGAGATCGGCGGGGTTTCCGACCTTGATGCCGTAATCCCCAAGGTTCATCAGCCGCGCCGGCAGCTCGGTCACGAGATCAAGGCAGGTATCGAAGTCGTTCACCGAGGCATGCGCGACGTTGGCGTAGAAATTCGCCATTCGCAGCAGTGAGGCATCGCCGAACGGCGTGAAGGGATTGAGCACGTTGTTGGTCGCGATCGAGCACAGCACGCCGTCGGCGGCGAGCTTGTGGGCGAGCGTCAGCCCGCGTGGCGCGTTGTGGGTCGCTTCCCGCCCCATCAGGTACAGATCGGTTGCCGGCAGCACGGTGACGGCAACGCCAGCCTTGGCCAGCTGCGCGGTGGCGGCCCTCAGCCGCTCCGGTGGCAGTGCGGAGAGTTTCGTGGCGTGGCCGATTGCCACGCGCCGCCCATAGTTGCGCCGCTCGGTCTGCCGGCAGACCTCGTCGAGGTGCCACCAGGAGGGATCGAGATCGAAATCGAGATGGAGATCGACGTCTAGGTCGAACGCCTCGGCGAGGTCGAAGATGCGTGCGAGATGGGCGTTCGGGTCGGTGTCCGTGTAGGGGCAGCCGCCGATCACCTCCCCACCATCGCGCAGCGCCTGGATCAGAAGCTCCTCGCTGCCGGGATCGTTGGTGAGGCCTTCCTGCGGAAAGACACAGAGCGACAGGTCGATCGCCCAGGCATAGTCACGCTTCAGCGCCTTCACCGCCTCGAAGCCGCGCAATCCGATGCGGGGATCGATCTCGACGTGGGTTCGCATGCGCGTGGTGCCGTGGACGATGGCACGTTCGAGTACCCGGGCGCCGCGCGCGTAGACGTCCTCGACCGAGAAACCCTTCTTCATCTCGGAGAGGGCGCGGATCGCTTCGGAGACGCTGCCGTGATCATGCCCGCAGCGGCCGAGCAGGCAGGCCTTGTCGAGATGGATGTGGCTGTCGACGAAGCCGGGCAGGGCGAGGCGTCCGCCGACATCGACTTCGGCGGCCTCGCAAGCGAGCGTCGGTTCGATGGCGGTGATCCGGCCGCGCGTGACGCCGATGTCCATCGGGTCGGCGGCACCACGCAGCAAGGCGTTGCGAAAGATGAGGTCAAAGGCGGATTGGGCGGTCATGGCTCTTGCGGAAGGAATTTAGTGCATTCGGCCGCGTTTGGCGGCTCCAGATTGTCGGCAGTGTAGCGACGGAAATGTTCAAAATATATGCACGTATTCCCCGAGAGCGGCGCTAGTATTCGCAAGCCCTGGAGAATGAGCCATGTCCGCTGCCGCAAAAGCCGAAGCCGGCCCGTCGTCCGACGCCGAGATCGTGGAAGCCTATCTCACGGCGTCGATGATCCCCGATCCGGACGCCGCGGCTGCCTATATGGCGCCGGGCACGGTGATCACCTTTACCGGTGGGCGCGAGTTCGATCATCCGCGCGGCCCGACCGCTTTCAACGCCAAGCGCTACCGCTGGGTCAAGAAGAAGATGGACCGTTTCGACGTCTGCCCCGGCGACGGCGAGACCGTGGTCTATAGCGTCGGCACGCTCTACGGCGAATGGATGGATGGGTCCGCGTTCGAGGGCAACCGCTATGTCGACCGCTTCGTGGTGCGGAATGGCCAGATCACCAAGATGGACGTCTGGAACGACAGCGCCGAGCGGATCCTGGTCCAGCGCGGCATCGACGCGTAAGCGCCATCCTGGCGCTTGAGCGCCCCGACTCCAGGGGGACAAAAGGCCGGTCCACCCTATCGCAAGCCGCGATAGCTGATAGGTGCAAGCTCGTCTGGCGGCTGCCGCGCGCCTGCGCTATCAACGGCGCGATTGCTGCGCCCGGCATGGGGGCGCAAGCCTCCTCAAGGAGTTCCCGATGCGTTTACCCACCGTTGTCCTGGCCCTCACATGCCTTGCAACTGCCGCCTCCGCCGAAGACCTGTCGGGTACGCTTCAGAAGGTCAAAGAGACCAAGAAAATCACGCTGGGCTACCAGGAGGCCTCGGTCCCGTTCAGTTATCTCGA
Organism: Bradyrhizobium sp. CW1; assembly: GCF_023100665.1. Lineage (NCBI taxonomy): Bacteria > Pseudomonadati > Pseudomonadota > Alphaproteobacteria > Hyphomicrobiales > Nitrobacteraceae > Bradyrhizobium > Bradyrhizobium sp. CW1. The sequence goes on along the minus strand of NZ_CP064684.1, from coordinate 4,715,051 downwards.
CGGCAACCAGAAGCCGGTCGGCTTTGCCATGGATATCTGCCTCAGGATCGTGGATGCCGTGAAGAAGCAGCTCGGTATACCCGACATCGCCGTCGACACCCTCGCCGTGACATCGTCGAACCGGATTCCGCTGATGGTCAACGGGACGCTCGACCTGCATTGCTCGGCGACCACCAACAATGCCGATCGCCAGAAGCAGGTCGCCTTCACCAACACGCACTTCCTCAGCGCCACGCGATCTGCGGCCAAGAAAGCCGCAAAGATCAACACCATCGACGATCTCAAGGGCAAAGCGGTGACGGCGGTGGCCGGCTCGGTCAACCTGACGCAGCTCGCCAAGGTTAACACCGAGCGCAATCTCGGCATCAATGTGATGCCGGCCAAGGACCAGGCCGAAGCTTTCCTGCTGCTGGAAACCGATCGCGCCCAAGCCTACGCGCTCGACGACGTGCAGCTCGCGGTCGCGATCGCGCGCTCGAAAGAACCACAGCTCTTCATGATTAGCGAGGAGACCTTCTCGAAGCCGGAGCCTTACGGGATCATGCTACGGCGGGAGGACGCGCCGTTCAAGGCGCTCGCCGACCGCGCGACTGCAGAGCTGTACGCGAGCCCGGAGATCGAGGCCCTCTACAAGAAGTGGCTGGAATCGCCGACGCCGCCGAACGGCCTCAATTACAACGTCCCGATGTCGGGCGCCTTGCGCAACGCCTTCAAGAAGCCGAGCTCAAGCTTCGATCCCGATGTGTACGTGGTGAATTGAGTGAGGGCGCCACGGCGCTGGTTGTAATCGGGCTGCGTGTCATCCTGCCCTCGCTCCTTGCGGGAGAGGGCAGCTCCGCTGGTTGATGCAGCTCACTGGGGTGAGGGGTTTGTCTCCGCGGAAGCAGACCCCTCATCCGGCGCTTCGCGCCACCTTCTGCCGCAAGGGGAGAAGGAAAGAGAGCGAGCCGCACGGGCGGAATGCTTGCGACGCTAGGCGTTCGAATATTTCTTCAGCTCGAACCGCGCGATCTGGTTCCTGTGGACTTCGTCCGGGCCGTCGGCGAGACGCAGCAAACGCGCGGTCGCATAGGCCTGGGTCAATCCAAAGTCGTTCGACGTGCCGCCGCCGCCATGGGCCTGGATCGCCCAGTCGATGATCTGGCAGGCCATGTTGGGCACGGCGACCTTGATCATCGCGATCTCCGCTGTCGCCACCTTGTTGCCGACGGTGTCCATCGCGTATGCGGCGTTGAGCGTCAGCAGCCGGGCCTGCTCGATCATGATGCGGGCCTCTGCGATGCGCTCCTGCGTCACCGTCTGCTCGGAAACCGGCTTGCCAAAGGCGACGCGGCTGCGCACCCTCCGGCACATCTTCTCCAGCGTGCGTTCGGAAAGCCCGATCAGCCGCATGCAATGGTGGATGCGGCCGGGGCCGAGGCGGCCCTGCGCGATCTCGAAACCGCGGCCTTCGCCCAGCAGCATGTTCTCCTTGGGGACACGCACGTTGGTGAAGACGACCTCGGAGGCACGGTCGGGCACGCCGTAGAAGCCGAACACGGGCAGGGCACGCTTGACCTCGACGCCCGCTGTGTCCATCGGCACCAGGATCATGGATTGCTGCTTGTGGCGGTCCGCATTGTCGGGATCGGTCTTGCCCATGAAGATGCAGATCTTGCAGCGCGGGTCGGTCGCGTTGGTGGTATACCATTTGCGGCCGTTGATGACGTAATGGTCGCCCTCGCGAACGATCGAGCTTTCGATGTTGGTCGCATCGGATGAGGCGACGGCAGGCTCGGTCATGGCGAAGCAGGAGCGGATTTCGCCTGCGAGCAGCGGCTTCAGCCAGCGCTCCTTGTCCTCCTTCGTGCCATAGCGCTCCAGCACCTCCATGTTGCCCGTGTCGGGCGCCGAACAGTTGAAGACTTCGGGTGCGAGATGCGAGCGGCCCATGACCTCGCAGAGCGGGGCATATTCGAGATTGGTCAGGCCGGCACCGTGGCCGGAGTCCGGCAGGAACAGATTCCAGAGGCCTTCGGCGCGCGCCAGCGGCTTCAGCTCCTCGACGACCGGATAGACTTTCCAGGGACCCAGCTCCTCCGCCTCGCGATAAAAGCGCTCCTCATTGGGATAGATGTGCCGATCCATGAAACTGTCGAGCTTGCGCTTGAGCTCGACGACTTTGGGGGACATCGGGTAGAGCATCTTTGGCCTCCTCGATCGATGGGCGGGGCGATGCGCGGTCGGCTCAAGCGACGCGATACTCTCTGAATTTCTCGCGCAGGGCCGATTTGAGCACCTTGCCGGTGCCGGTCATCGGGAATTCGTCCAGAAATTCGACGGCGTCAGGCATCCACCAGCTCGCGATTTTCGGACGCATGTGGTCGAGCAACGTCTTGCCGTCGACGGTCGCGCCCTTTTTGCGGACGACGAGGAGCAGCGGCCGCTCCTGCCATTTCTCATGGTTGATCGCGACCACGGCGGCTTGCAGCACATCGGGGTGAGACAAGGCCACGTCCTCGAGTTGGATCGAGGAGATCCATTCGCCGCCGGACTTGATCACGTCCTTGGAGCGGTCGGTCAGCGTGACGTGGCCCTGGGGGTCGATTACGGCCATGTCGCCGGTGATCAGCCAGCCGTCGCGGTCGAGGCCTTCGTCGAGTTTCATGTAGCCGGACGCAACCCACGGTCCCCGCGCGCGCAGATGGCCGACGCTCTTGCCGTCACGCGGCAGCTCGTTGCCGCCGTCGTCGACGATGCGCAAGGCGGTGCCGAAACAGGCGCGGCCGGACACCTGGCGGCGCTCGAACTTCTCCTTGTCGTCGAGATGCTCGGAGCCTGGCCGCAAGCCCGGCATCGAGCAGCCCAAGGCTTCAGTCATGCCCCAGGCCTGGACGTAGTCGATGTCATATTCGCGCTTGAGCTTCTCGACCATAGCGCGCGGCGGCGCCGAGCCCGACGACAATGTTGCACGAAGTGTCGAGAACCTGTTGCCGGTGCGCCCGAGCCAGTCGAGCAGGATCAGCCAGAAGCTCGGTACGCCCGCCGACAGCGTCACCTTCTCGCCTTCGAGCAGTTCATAAAGCTTGTCGGGCTCGTAATTGCGACCGGGCAGCACCAGCTTCGAGCCGGTATAGGGCGCGGTGAACGGCATGTTCCAGCCGTTACCGTGGAACAGCGGCGCCATCGGCATCATCACCTCGCGCACGCCTTCCAGGTGCCCGGGCAGGAAGTCGAAATTGCAGGAGACCATGGTCTGCAGGATCGCGGCGCGGTGCGAATAGATCACGCCCTTCGGATTGCCCGTCGTGCCGGAGGTGTAGCAGATGGTGGACGCCGATTTTTCGTCGAACTCCGGCCAGGCGAAGCCGGCGTCGTTCTCGTTCTCCAGCAGCTCCTCGTAGCAATGCACGTTGGCAAGCTTGGTCTGCGGCATCCGCTCGCGCGAGCACATCACGACATAGGCTTCGATCGATGTGAGCTGCGGCGCGATCGCCTCCACGATCGGCAGCGTGGCACGGTCGATGAACAGCAGCCGGTCCTCGGCATGATTGACGATGTAGACGAGTTGTTCGGGAAACAGCCGCGGGTTGATGGTGTGCAGCACATATCCCATGCCCGGCGCGGCGTAGAACATCTCGAAATGCCGGTGCGTATTCCAGGCCAGCGTGCCGACGCGGTCACCGGACATCATGCCGAGCCTCTTGAGCGCCAACGCCATGCGCTTGATGCGCGGATGTGCGTCGGCATAGGTATAGCGATGGATGTCGCCTTCGATCTCGCGAGCGACGACCTCAGCCTCGCCGTGATAGTCGGCGGCATACTGGATCAGGCCGCTGATCAGGAGCGGCATATCCATCATCAATCCCTGCATCGTCTCCTCCGGACCGCCATGTCGCTGCATGACGTACGCTTGTGATGTGCGCTTGAGGTTAGCGGAACGCCACGCGACGTTCACGCAAAAAGCGAGAGACGCGATTGCATGCGTCACTTTTTCAGGGCTAACTGATGCGAGCTGCCGGCGAAGCAGTGTCCGCCGGGGGAGGAAACGGATGTCAGCGCAAAGACACAAGACCGGCGCAGCCGGCGAATCTACAATCGACATTGCCGCACTCCGAGCGCGCTATCGCGACGAGCGCGATCGCCGTCTGCGCGCCGAAGGCAAGGCGCAATATGTCGAAGTGACCGGCGAGTTCGGGCGCTATCTCGACGATCCCTGGGCCAATTCCGGATTTGCCCGCGAGGCCGTCAGCGAACAGACCGAGGTGCTGATCGTGGGCGGCGGCTTCGGCGGCCTTCTGTGCGGCGCGCGACTGCGCGAAGCTGGCATCGATGATTTCCGGGTCGTGGAAAAGGCCGCCGATTTCGGCGGCACCTGGTACTGGAATCGCTACCCCGGTGCGGCCTGCGATACCGAGAGCTACATCTACCTGCCGTTGCTGGAAGAGACTGGCTACATGCCGGTGCGCAAATATGCGCGAGCCCCCGAGATCTACGAGCATTCGCGCCGCATCGGCCGTCATTTCGGCCTCTATGAGCGCGCGCTGTTTCAGACCGTCATCACCCACATGGAATGGCGGGAGCAGGAGGCACGCTGGCTGGTCGAGACAGATCGCGGTGATTGCATCCGCGCGCGCTTCGTCATCCTTGCTGGCGGCCCGCTGAGCCGTCCGAAGCTGCCGGGCATTCCCGGTATCGAAAGCTTCAAGGGACACAGCTTCCACACCAGCCGCTGGGATTACGCCTACACCGGCGGCACGGCCGAAGGTGATCTTAGTGGTCTTGGCGACAAACGCGTCGGTATCATCGGCACCGGGGCCACCGCCGTGCAATGTGTGCCGCATCTCGGCCGCTCGGCCAAGGAGCTCTACGTCTTCCAGCGTACGCCGTCGGCGATCGGCGTGCGCGACGACCGCCCGACGGATCAGAGCTGGGCGCAGGGGCTCAGGCCCGGCTGGCAGCGCGAACGCATGGACAATTTCACCGCCGTGATCTCGGGCGAGCCATTCGAACAGGATCTGGTGCAGGACGGCTGGACCGGCCTGCTCGGCGAGATCCTGCTGGCGCCGCGCCGCCAGCCGCAGCCGGTGACTTCGATCGAGGAGGCGCTCAAGGTCATCGAGCAGGCCGATTATCGCAAGATGGAAGAGATCCGAGCGCGCGTCGATGCGATCGTCAAGGATGAGGCGACGGCTTCGGCGTTGAAACCCTGGTACAAGGCATTCTGCAAACGGCCGTGTTTCCACGACGAATATCTCGACACCTTCAATCGTCCCAACGTGCATCTCGTCGACACCAGGGGACAGGGCGTCGAGCGCATCACCGAGAACGCGGTCGTGGTCGACGGCAGGGCTTATGAGCTCGACTGCCTGATCTATGCCAGCGGCTTCGAGGTCGGCACCGACTACGCCCGCCGCATGGGCTTTGAGGTCTACGGCCGTGACGGCGTGAGCCTGTCGGCGCGCTGGCGCGATGGCGTCAAGACGCTGCACGGCTTCTACAGTCGCGGCTTCCCGAATTGCTTCCTGATCGTCATGGTGCAGGCCGGCCAGAGCGCCAACTTCCCGCACATCATCGACGAGCAGTCGCAGCACATCGCCTATGTGATAGCCGAGGCGCGCAAGCGCAAAGCCCGGACGCTGGAGCCGACGCTCGATGCCGAGAACGCCTGGGTCGAGGAGGTGGTCAAAGCTGCGCTCGGCCGCCAGACCTATCTCGCCGAATGCACGCCCGGCTATTACAACAATGAAGGCGTGTTCGATCCGATCGCGGCGAGAAACAGCCAGTATTGGCGCGGGCCGGTGGCATTCCTGCGGCTGCTGGACAAGTGGCGCCAGGAGGGCAATTTGGATGGACTGGAACTGTCGTATGATCACGCCATGGAGTCGGCGCCTTCGTCCGGGTAAGCTCGGGCATTGGATCACCCAGGGAGAGGACGTCGGACATGATCAGGGGCAGAACTGTAGCTGCGGCGGTTTTTGGGGCGATGACGCTGCTCGGCTGCCTGGCGCCCGCCGCCCACGCCGCGCAATGCGGCAGTTCGTCGGCCGGCTTCGAGGCCTGGAAGAGCGAGTTCAGCGCGGAGGCGCAGGGCAAGGGCGTCGGCCAGACTGCGCTCTCGGCGCTGATGCAGACCAATTACGCCAGTGCCACCATCGCGGCCGACCGTGGCCAGCGCAGCTTCTCGCTGACGCTCGACCAGTTCCTCGCCAAGCGCGGCGCCACCACCATCGTTGCCAAGGGTCGCCAGCTCAAGCAGTCGCAAGCCGCCTTGTTCACCTCGATCCAGCAGCGCTATGGCGTCCCGCCGGGGCCGCTGATCGCGATCTGGGGCATGGAGACCGGGTTCGGCAGCCAGCGCGGCAACCAGAACATGCTCTCTTCGATCGCGACGCTCGCCTATGACTGCCGCCGTCCCGAATTCTTCACTGAGCAGCTCTATGCGGCGCTGAAGCTGATCGATCGGGGCACGCTGTCGGGGGCAACCCGCGGCTCGATGCACGGCGAAGTCGGTCAGACCCAGTTCATGCCCAAGAACATCCTGGCCTACGGCACCGGCAATCTCGAAGTTGCCGCCAATGCGCTGAACTCGACGGCGAATTTCCTCAAGGCCCATGGCTGGCGTGCAGGAGCGGGTTACCAGCCGGGCGAGCCGAATTTCGCTGCCATCGAAGCCTGGAATGCCGCCGGCGTTTATCAGAAAGCGATCGCCCTGATGGGACGGCAGATCGACGAGGGCGGAGGTACGGCCGCCTCGCGCTGACCAGAGCCGCGTTTCGAAGGGGCTCAAGCTTCTTGGTTTTGGCGCGTTTGCTTTATGCGAACCGGCATCCACTTCGCTTGAGAACGCTCCTGCTCAGCAAGGCGTGATGCGCCGGCAAGAGAAAGTTGTTGCCAACTGGAACCGACGGCACGAGGTTTGCTTTGATCGAACAGGGCTGGGCATGAGGAGACTCAACATGGCAACCCAGATCGTGATGGACCAGACTGGCGACACGCGCCACGAGTTTGATCCTGGCAATGCCGAAGCGCTGGCGCGAGCCGAGCGGCGCTTTCGGGAGCTGACCGGAGCGGGCTTCACCGCCGCGCTGCGAACCGGACCTGGCGAAGTCACCCGGATCCGATCGTTTGACCCGACCGCGCAGGAAACGCTGTTCTATCCCCGCCTGGTTGGCGGTTGATCTGAGCTGCTCATGATCGCGGCAGTTTGGCTCCGTGGGCCGGCGCGTGCGCGTCTGCATGCGCTCCGCGAACTCTATCGGCGCTTCTTCGGCGAGAACACGCCGGATGCTCGCGGTCGCCGGCTCCTGGCCGAATGGCTGTCACCGGCGCAGCGCGCCCAATTCGAGCAGCACCGGTATTTCGATGTCGTCGGCGGCGATACCGGCAAGACCTATCGCATCCATTATGGCACCGCCGCCAACGTCCATGAGATCGACGAGGCCGGAAATGCGACGATGGGGTGGTGCTTCGTCCCGTCAGGCTTTCTCGTTCCCGGCGACGTGATGCTCGCACAGAAGATCGCGCTCGAAACCGACGAAAGGGGAGCTCTCGCGCTCGCCAACAGGTTTCCGCCAGCGACGCATTCGGAGCACTTCTACCGGCGGCCGTTCTAGGGCGTGGGCTATCAGTAATGGGTGGAGCGATAGGCATCCACCGCGTGCGCTGCAAAGACGCCGACGCTGCAAAGCGCGAGCAAGGCCGAGATCAGCTCGATCATAGTTCGTCCTCCTGCGGCGGCAGGGCGACGAGGTGCTGACAGCAGGAATAATCCCAGATCAGGTTGAGGAAGAATTGCATGGTGGCCGTCCCTGTATGCTTTTGACAACGAGATAACCGACCATCTGTTTCAGGCGTGTTTCGTCGCATCTGGAAACGGGTTTCTTGGGGAACCCCGGGCTGGTTTGTGCGCTGCGGAGCCGCTACATCCCGCTCTTGCTCAATCCCATTAGCCGCGAGGCGGCGCATCACATTGCGAGGCGAAATCATGGCGCAGGTCGAGTGGTTCGACGATCTCACCATTGGAATGCAGTTCAAATCCCCCGAAGTTCACGTCACCGAGGCCGACATCAAGCGGTTCGCGGCCGAGTTCGATCCGCAGCCGATGCATCTCGACCACGAAGCCGCCAAGCAGACCCTGTTCAGGGGTCTCGCTGCCTCGGGATGGCACACCGCCGCGATTGCCATGAGCCTCGCGATCCAGACCCGTCCGTTCGGCCCGCATCCGCTGATCGGTGCCGGCGTCGACGGGCTGCGCTGGACCATCCCGGTGCGGCCCGGCGACCGCCTGCATCTGGTCGGGGAGGTCATGAGCCTGACGCCATCGAAGTCGAAGCCGCAGGGCATCGCACTGGTGAAATGGACGATGTTCAATCAGAACGGCGAGGAGGTTTACACCTTCACCCCGATCGCGATCGTGCCGCGGCGAACCGCCTGAAGCCCTTGCGGGTCACCGGCAGAGGTGGTCATCTCTGTCCGGGGAACACGCTGGAGGCTGACATGAAACGATATCTTCTCGCCGCCGGGCTCCTGGCAGGCGCCTTGAGCGCAGTCGCTTTGACCGCAAGACCGGTGCAGGCGCAACAATCCAAGGTCGGCGACTGGACCATCGAAAAGCGTATGCAGGACGCGCATTGCAATGCGAGCCGCGGCTACAAGGACAAGGAAGACGAGAACCGGGACTACGTCATCGTCATCACCTATTCCGAGAAGGCGATCGTGATCGTGATGATCTATGACGGTTGGGAGTGGGACAAGGTCGGCGAGATCCTCCGGGCCGATGTCGGCACCGACGACGCCGATATCATGAAGAAGGCGAAGTGGGAGGTCATGGACAAAACTACCGTGCGCGGCATCTTCGAATACGAGCAGTCCATGATGGACCGGCTGTCCAAGGCCAAGCGTCTCTCGCTCGATTTCGAGGACGATGACGACGACAGCATCGAGATGCAGGTGCCGCGTGCCGGTGAAGCGCTGGCGGCATTGAAATTCTGCGAGGAGAATCGCAAGTAAACTGCCGGAGCCGAATGCGAGGCCGGCGGGATCGGTGGCGACAGGGTTCTGCGGTGCGCGCGCTGCCTGACGCATCGCACGCGTGACTCATCGCACACAGTCCGCGCGCTGTTCGCATTTATCCTAGTCTTTGGCGAAAACGTCCAAGCCGCATCCTGCGGTTGACGTTACGCAAGGACGATGTTCGATATTCCAGCATTTCGTTGCAACGTTTTCTCCCAGTCGAAGGCGGCCATTGAACGGCCCGTCTCCTTCGCCAGTCCCCGGATCGCGATCTTTCTCGCACGCCCGAGCCATACGCAGATTGCGTCGTCCGGCCGATGACAATCCTCCACGCAAATCGATTCTCGTCCCTTGTCGGCGAGATCTACGACGCCGCGGTCGATCCCGCGCTGCGCAGCGGGGTGCTGGAACAGGTTTCGCATTTCGTCGGCGGATGTGCCGCGACCATCCTGTCCAGGGACAGAGCCAGGCTCTCGATCGAGATCCACGAGCATTTTGGCACCGAATCCCGCTTCCGCCAGCTTTATCGCGACCGATATGTGGAGCTGGACCCTCTGCTCGATCGCCATTTTACGCTCGTGGCGGAGCAGACGATCGGCGTAGCCGACATCATGCCTCAGGCGGATTTCCTGGCAACGAGCTTCTATCGCGAGTGGGTGGAACCGCAAGGAGCGATAGACTTTGCAACCGTTGCACTCGAGAAGTCGGACACGCGCACCACAATCCTGCAGGTGTTGCGCCACCGGTCGCGCGGAATGGTTGACGAGCCGATGCGTGAGCGCATGCGGCTGCTGGCTCCGCACCTTCAGCGCTCCAGGATCATGGGCCGACAGATCAGGGCACGCTCGCATACCGTGGACGACCTTGCCGAGGTCTTGGATGGGCTGAGCACGGCGATCTGCCTGCTCGACGCAGATGGCCGCGTCGTGCATGCCAACGCAGCATGCCGCGGGCTGTTCGCCGATGCCAGCCTGCTCGCAATGGTCGGCGACCGGATCGTGGCCCGCAACACCCAGACCGACAAAATATTCCGCGGCCTGAGCGAAATCGATGCAGGCAACGAAACTCGTTCCGCCGCCCGCCGTCAGATCGAGCTTGCGACATCAGTCGATGGACAGCATTATCTGCTCCACGCCTTTCCCTTGAAGCGCTATCGCACTCCATCGCGAGATGCTGCAGCCACGGTGCTGTTCGTTCAGAAGGCATCGGCGGCGACATGGCTCGCGGCTGATGCGATTGCGGCGGCCTTCAGGCTGACACCGTCCGAACTGCGTGTTTTAATGGCCATTATCGAGATTGGCGGTGTCCCCGACATTGCGGCAAAGCTCGGCATCGCCGAGACGACGGTGAAGACGCATCTCGGGCGCCTGTTCGAGAAGACCGGCGCCGGCAGGCAGGCCGACTTGGTCAAGATCGCCACCGGCTTTGCCGTTCCATTCGCGCATCGAACGAATGGCGGTGACGACGCCGTGTGATCCATTTCACAAGGCTCGCCGATACGTGCCGCGATCTCAATGCATTGTGATGAGCCCAGCTCCCGTGTCCTCCGAATGCAGGACGCGAGTCATTTGATACTTTCGTATATCGCGATCCAGAAAAGTGAAGAGCAGCAAGCGCCACGAAGAGATGCGACGACGGCGTCAAACGCGAGTGTGAGGAAACGACAGCGCACGGCCGGACCTGCTCGTCGGTTGGAGGATTGCAGTGAGCCAGTTTGATTTTTCCATTATTAATGTTTCGACGAACGAAATTCCCGAAAACGAGCGTATCCCGCTGCTTCGCGATTTCTACTGCCGCGGGGTGTTGAAGGCGGAGGTCGAGGCGAGAGAAGGAAAGCCGGCTACGGCGAGCTTCACGTCCCACGTCTTGCCGGAAGCCCAATTGCTGATCGGAGGATTGTGCGGAGCGCGCGTCAGTCGCACCAAACACCTGGTTGCCGATGGCGACGACAGCCTGGCCCTGATCGTGAATCGATCTCGCGTACTTGGAATATCCGAGCGGGGACACGATCTGAGCCTTCGTGCAGGGGAGGCGGTCCTGACCAGCGCGGAGGACGTCACGACGTTCGAGCGATTGTCGCTGGGTAGCTGCTTCTCCCTACGCGTGCCGAGACGCGTGCTGGCGCCGATGATCGTGGATGTCGATGACGCGGTAATGCGTGTCATGCCGGAGAGCTCGACAGGACTTCGATTGCTGGTCAACTATGCGGAGACACTGGTGCGGGAGAAGGCGTTCGCGACGCCAAATTTGCGCCAGCTCGGGGTCGGGCATCTGCACGATCTTCTGGCAATCGTTCTCGGTGCCACCAACGAGCCCCGGGAGCTGGCCGGGCGGCGCGGCGTGAAGGCGGCACGGCTGCAGAAGGCCAAAGTCTCCATCGCCAACAATTGCTGGCGGCAGGACCTGTCGGTGGCCACAGTCGCCCAGGAGCTCGGCGTGACGCCGCGTTATCTCCAGCGCCTGTTCGAGGCCGACGGCAAGACGTTCTCGTCCTTCGTGATCGAACAACGCGTCAAGCGCGCCCATCGCATGTTGCGGGAACCCGGATACGCCGAGCGGACGGTCAGCTCGATCGCCTACGATGTCGGCTTCGGCGATCTCTCCTATTTTAACCGCTGCTTCCGTCGAACTTATGGCGCCACGCCCAGTGACGTCAGGAGCGGCGAAATGTCGTGACCGCGCACGACTGAGTTTCAAGTCAAATGCCGCTTGGAGACGGCAGGGGCGGGCGTGCGCCGCCCCCAGTTGGAGTGTTGCATGCGCCGTTTTTTCTTTGATCTTATGATCGGCAATATCGTGAAGATCGATCCGGGCGGCATGGTGTTCGAATGCCCCGAAGCGACATTCGTGGTGGCCAACGAGATGGCAAGCCACCTGTTCGTCTGGCGCGACGATTTGCGCGACCGCGATGCCTGCATCCGGGTCAGAAACGCCGACGGGCGCGAGATCTATCGCGCCGCGGTCTGGTCGGAGAATCTGGAGAAGGTCGGCTGGGACGAGATGTGAGCATCCCGGTGCGGTATCGCGACTCTGCATCAGTAGCACCCGAAACGAATATCCGCTCGTTACCGGCCGACGCCTCATCCGATCGGAGGATGCCGCATGCTGTGGTTGTGGTATGCTTGGTGATATTGATCACCCAGGCCATTTATAGCCATGCACGGACCACGGAAACTGCCCGACCTGGTCGAGGCCATCTACGATGCCGGGCTCGATCCCTCGCTGTGGAATAACGTCGTCACCGGCATCCGCGACTTCGTCGGCGGCCAGGCCTGCGGGCTGTTTTCCAAGGACTCGATCAGCAAATTCGGCGTCACGCACTATTATTGCGGGGCGGACCCGCACTACATCCGGCTCTATTCCGAGACGCATTCGAAGTTCGATCCGCTGACGGTCCTGCCGCCGCATGGCCAGATCGTCAGCATCCCGGATCTCGTCAATTTCGATGAATATCGGCGAGGACGCTTTTACCAGGAATGGATGCGGCCGCAGGGTTGCAGCGATGCGGCTAACGTCGTGCTCGAGAATTCGAATGCGAGCTGCCCCGTGATGATGACGGTGCTGTCGGGCCGCCGGATGGTGGATCCGGTGATGAAGCAGCGCCTCTCGCTGATCTTGCCGCACGCCAGCCGAGCGTTGCTGATCAACCGCGCCATGACCTCGCAACTGACGCTGGCGACGGCGTTGGCGGAGGTCCTGGACAATTTGGCCTGTGGCATCTTCCTGCTCGATGGCTTCTGCCGGGTGGTGCACGCGAATTCCGCAGGGCACGCCTTGCTTGCGGCCGACGATCTGGTTCGGTCCGTTGCCGGGCAATTGGTGACCAGCAGTGCGGAGGCCAATCAGACACTGTGGGAAGCGTTCGCGACCCGCCATGAAATTGCGCTGCTTGCCGCAAAGGGGCACGCGTTTTCGCTGCTTTCGCCTTCGGGCGAGCGCTACGTCGCGCACATCCTGCCGCTGTCGTCCGTCCTGCGGGACGGCAGCGAGCGGGTGGTCGATGCCGTCGGTGCGCTGCTGCTGCGTAAGGTATCGCTCGGCGGACAGTCCTATGGCGAATTGATCGCGCGGACATTCGACCTTACGCCGGCCGAGCTGCGCGTGTTCCTGTCGATCGTCGAGGTTGGCGGCGTCCCGGAGACGGCGGTCGCGCTTGGTATCGCGGAAACGACGGCGAAGACGCATCTGCATCGCGTGTTCGCCAAGACGGGCGTTTCGCGTCAGGCCGATCTCGTTAAGCTCGCGGCAGGATTCTCCAATCCGCTTGTGAATTAGACTGTTGAATTTTGCCTTCACGATTGAACCTTTCGCTCCCGCGAAAGACTCACGGAAGCCGCCAGGCATGAAGAACATTTCGCCATCTCCATGTGTCACCATTGGCTCTTCCGATGCCCCGACCTCCAAAACCGTCCGAGTTGATCGAGACTATCTATGACGCGGGTCTCCACCCGGAGTTGTGGAGCGAGGTCGTTGTCAAACTCAATGCCTTCATTGGCAGCCAAGCCTGTGGTCTGATTTCGAAGGACCCGGTCAGCAAATCAGGCGCGACGCATTATTATTGCGGGGTCGATCCGTACTACATTCAGCTCTATGCGGAGACCTACTCCCGATACGACCCGCTTGCTCGGCTTCCGCGCTATGGCGAGGTGCGCAATATCCCTGATCTCGTGGATTTCGACGAATACCGCCGCGGCCGCTTCTACCAGGAATGGCTGCGCCCCCAGGGCTGCGTCGACGTCGCCAACGTGGTGCTGGAGCAGTCGAAGTCGCCGTGTCCGATGCTAATGACCGTGATCCCGGGCAGGGAGATGCTCGGCGCGGAACAGCGGGCGCGAATGCAGTTCCTGGCTCCGCATGCGAGCCGGGCGCTGTTGATCAACCGGGCGATCGAGCGGAAGCAGCAGCGCGCGGTCGCGCTTGCCGACGTCGTGGACCGACTGAATGCCGGTGTCATCCTGCTCGATTCGACCTGTCATATCATCCACAGCAATCCGGCCGCGGCGATGATCCTAGACGTCGACGATGTCCTGCGGTCTGTCTCGGGCAGGTTGGTGGCAAGATCTTCCGCTGCTAATTCAGCCTTGCGCGATATTTTCCGTGACACCAGCGAGGTCGCGTTGGCGGCATCTTCGGGACGGAAAATTCCGTTGATGTCGCATGACGGTTCCTACTACGTCGCGCAAATCATCGCGCTGCCATCATTGCTGCGCGACGGGGTGGCCGAGCGCAGTTCGGCAGTGGGAGCCCTGTTCATCTGGAAAGCGGAACTCGACGGCCGCTCGTGTGCCGGGCTCATTGACCGCACCTTCGAGCTCACGCCTGCCGAACTGAGGGTCTTGCAGTCAATCGTCGATGTCGGCGGCGTGCCGGAGACGGCGGTTGCGCTCGGTATCGCCGAGACGACGGTGAAGACGCATCTGCATCGCGTGTTCGCCAAGACCGGCGTTTCTCGTCAGGCCGATCTCGTCAAGCTCGCAGCTGGATTTTCCAATCCGCTCGTGCACTGAGACGCGTTCAAAAACGCAGGCGAGTCGCCGTAGCTCGCAATAGGTTCAATCACAAGCATCATTAGAAAGTTATCGCACGTCGTTCGATCGAATGACGCGATTTTCCGCGTTGTCTTCTACTAGACGTCACACGATCTGTTGTTCGACCTACCAGACATTTTTGTGAAGCAACTCACTGCGAGCGGAAACGAATTCCGTCAATCTCTCGTGCAGGTTGAGAGGAGATTGTCATGCGGACGGCGTCACCAGTTCTGACAGGAAGATTCCGCGATATCGTCGCCCGCATGGGCGCGGTACTCCGCGCGCAGCGGGAAATCGACGCGGAGCGCGTGTTGCGGCGCTATCGCCACCTGCTGGACCAGCCGCACGAAGCGCCGTCTTTGAATGAAATTATTCCCGTTTCCCGTGAAGAGGATATCTTTGAAAATGCCAACGGAGTTGATCCGCGCGAGCGCACGAGCGACCACCCCAAATTCGAACGTGCGTAACGCCAGCATCGTCGCAATCGCGCTGACGGCAGCGCTCGTCGCTCTCCAACTGGTCGGCCTCGCGATGCTGGAGCGATCTCATGCTTACGCGCAGCCGTCGGTTCCACTCGTGCCGGCCGTTTGCACCGAGAGCGCCGATGTCCCCGTCTCGCAAATTCCCTACGATTGATCGGAGGGCAAATTGTGCCTGATGTCACGACTCTGATGCTGCTCAGCGTTGCCGTGTTCGCCGGCGCCTTTGTCTCCGGACTCTCGGGATTTGCCTTTTCCGCGGTAGCGGGCGCCATCCTGCTCCGGGTGTTTCAGCCGCTCGAAGCCGTACCGCTGATGATGGCGTGCAGCATCGGCGTGCAGGCCACCAATCTGTGGTCGCTTCGGCGCAATATCCGCTGGGAAGGCAGTCTGCTGCTGATCGTCGGCGGCTTGATCGGCGTTCCCATCGCGGTGTCGCTGCTCCAGAGCACCGATACGCATCTGCTCCGGCGCGGCTTCGGCATTATCGTTGCGCTCTATGCGGCCTACATGCTGCTGCGGCCGACGCTGGTGACGGCCGGCGAGGCGGTCGGGCGGCACTGGGTCGCGTTGATCGGGTTCGGTGGAGGACTGGTCGGCGGACTGACCGCGATGCCGGGCGCGATCCCGACGATCTGGTGCGACATGCGCGGCATGCCCAAGAGCGAGCAGCGCGGCCTGGTGCAGCCGTTCATCGCCGCGATGCAGCTGTTCGCGATCGCGCTGCTGTTCGGACATCTGGATCTGTCGTCAAAGGTCTTGGTCGATCTCGCGGTTAGCCTGCCGGCGCTGTTCGCAGGCTCCGCGCTGGGCGTGATCGCGTTCCACAGGGTCAACGAGACGGTCTTTCGCAAGACCGTGCTCGTTTTGTTGTTGCTGTCGGGGATTTCCCTGATTTAGTGCCCGACGGGTTGCACCGGCGCCGCGCTGGTGTCGCTGCCGTGATGCGTCAGCGGCTTCATGCCAGTGACGGTCCGCAGCAGCACATAGAACACCGGCGTCAGGAACAGGCCGAATACGGTGACGCCGATCATGCCGGAGAACACGGCGACGCCCATGGCGCGCCGCATCTCCGAGCCGGCCCCGGTCGAGAGCACCAGCGGCAGCACGCCCATGATGAACGCCATCGACGTCATCAGGATCGGGCGCAACCGCAGCCGGCTCGCCTCGATTGCGGCCCGGATCGGGGTGCGGCCTGCGAATTCGAGCTCGCGCGCGAATTCGACGATCAGGATCGCGTTCTTGGCCGAGAGTCCCACCAGCACGATCAAGCCGATCTGGGTGAAGACGTTGTTATCGCCCTTGGAGATCCAGACACCGAACATAGCAGCCAGCAGACCCATCGGCACGATCATGATGATCGAGAGCGGCAAGGTCAGGCTCTCATAGAGCGCGGCCAGCACCAGGAACACCAGGAGGATCGCCAGCGGAAACACCCACAGTCCGGAATTGCCGGCGATGAACTCCTGATAGGTCAGGTCGGTCCATTCGAAGGCAAAGCCGGGCGGCAGCGTCTCCGCCGCGATCCGCGTCGCGACCTCCTGCGCCTGTCCGGAGGAGAAGCCGGGAGCAGCCGCCGCGTTGATATCGGAGGACAGGAAGCCGTTGTAGCGGATCGCCCGCTCGGGTCCCGCGCTCTGGCGAACGCTCAAGAGCGCCGAGAGCGGCACCATGTCGCCCGAGGACGAGCGCACCTTCAACTGCCGGATGTCGTCGGCGCGGGCGCGGAACGGCGCGTCGGCCTGCACCCGGACCGAATAGGTGCGGCCAAACTTGTTGAAGTCGTTGACGTAGTAGGAGCCCAGGTAAATCTGCAGCGTGTTGAACACCTCCGTCACGGGCACGCCCAATTGGAGCGCCTTGGTGCGGTCGATGTCGGCGAACAGCTGGGGCACGTTGACCTGGAAGCTCGAGAACACGCCGGCGATCTCCGGCGCCTTCTGCATCGCCGCCATGAACGCCTTGGTCGCCTCGTTCAGCGCCTCATAGCCGAGACCGGCACGGTCCTCGATCTGCAGCTTGAAGCCGCCGATGGTGCCAAGGCCGTTGACCGGCGGCGGCGGGAACATGGCGATGAAGGCTTCCTGGATGCCGGCATATTTCTTGTTCAGCTCGGCCGCCAGCGCGGGGCCGCTGAGCGAAGGATCCTTGCGCTCGTCGAACGGCTTGAGCGTGGAGAACACGATGCCGGCATTGGAGGAGTTGGTGAAGCCGGCGATCGACAGGCCCGGAAAGGCGACCGAACTCTCGACACCTGGCTGGGTCAGCGCGATGTCGCTCATCTTGCGGATCACCTCTTCAGTGCGATCGAGCGCTGCGCCGTCGGGCAGCCGCGAGAAACCGACCAGATACTGTTTGTCCTGGCCCGGCACGAAGCCGCTCGGCACCTGCTGGAACAGAAGCGCGGTCACGCCGACCAACACCACATACAGTCCCATCACTGCGGCCTTGCCTGATATCACCTTGGTGACGGTGCCGCTGTAATTCTCCGACGAGCGTGTGAACACCTTGTTGAAGCCACGGAAGAACCAGCCAAGGCCCTTTTCCATGATGATCGTCAGCCGGTCCTTCGGCTCATTGTGTCCCTTGAGCAGCAGCGCCGACAACGCAGGCGACAGCGTCAGCGAATTGATGGCGGAGATCACGGTCGAGATCGCGATCGTCAGCGCGAACTGCTTGTAGAACTGCCCGGTGAGGCCGGAGATGAAGGCGAGCGGCACGAACACCGCGATCAGCACCATCGCAATCGCGATGATCGGCCCCGACACTTCGCGCATCGCCTGGTAGGTGGCGTCGCGCGGCGACAGCCCTCCCTCGATGTTGCGTTCGACGTTCTCGACTACGACGATGGCGTCGTCGACGACGATGCCGATTGCGAGCACGAGCCCGAACAGGCTGAGCGCGTTGATCGAGAAGCCGAACACGTGCATGACCGCGAATGTACCGACGATCGACACGGGCACCGCCAGCAGCGGAATGATCGAGGCGCGCCAGGTCTGCAGGAACAGGATCACCACCAGCACCACCAGCGCGATCGCCTCCAGCAGCGTGTGAATGACGGCCTCGATCGAGGAGCGCACGAACTGGGTGGGATCGTAAACGATCTGGTAGGACACGCCTTCCGGCATATTCTTCTTGATCTCGGCCATGGTGGCACGGACATGATCGGAGATCTCCAGCGCGTTGGAGCCGGGCGCCTGGAAGATCGGAATCGCCACTGCCTGCTTGTTGTCGAGTAGCGAGCGCAGGCCGTATTCGGACGCGCCGAGCTCGATGCGGGCGACGTCGCGCAAGCGCACGACTTCGCCACGCGTACCGGTCTTGACCACGATGTCGCCGAATTGCTCTTCGTTCGCAAGCCGCCCTTCCGCGTTGACGGACAGCTGCAGGTCGATGCCCTTGACATTCGGGGAGGAGCCGACCACGCCGGCAGCGGCCTCGACGTTCTGCGCCTGGATCGCCTTGACGATGTCGCTTGCGGTGAGCCCGTGTTCGGCAGCCTTCTGCGGATCGACCCAGACCCGCATCGAATAGTCGCCGGCGCCATAGAGCTGGACGTCGCCGACGCCGTCGATCCGTGCAAGACGGTCCTTGACATTGAGCACGGCGTAATTGCGCAAATACGTCATGTCGTAGCGGCCGGTGGGCGACAACAGATGCACGACCATGGTGAGGTCGGGCGACGACTTCTTGGTGATGATGCCGAGCTGCCGCACCACGGCGGGCAGGCGCGGCTCGGCCTGCTGCACACGGTTCTGCACCAGCTGCGTCGCCTTGTCAGGATCGGTGCCGAGCCGGAATGTCACCGTCAGCGTCATCGCGCCATCGGTGGTCGCCTGGCTTGACATGTACAGCATGCCTTCGACGCCGTTGATCTGCTCTTCGATGGGAGTCGCCACCGTCTCGGCGATCACCTTGGGATTGGCCCCGGGATAGGTCGCGCGCACGAGGACGGAGGGCGGCACGACATCGGGATATTCCGAGATCGGCATCGCGAACAGCGAGATCAGGCCGGCGAGGAAGATCAGGACCGAGAGCACACCGGCAAAAATCGGACGATCGATGAAGAACTTCGAGAGATTCATGGCTTTGCCCCTGCGCGAGAGACGACCCTCCCGCCATTCCCGGGCGCGGGAAAAGCCCGCAAATCCGGAAATCCAGAAGTGATGTCTTGGTAGTTCAACAAATTCGACATTCCGGCTCGCGCTGCCCGCGCGCTCCGGAAGCGGAGAATGCTAGCGTTGCACCACCTCCTGTTTGCTGTGGTTGGAGGCCTGCTGCGGCCCGCGCGCGCCCATCGACGCGATCTCCGTCTTGAGCAGGGCGCCGGGACGCACGCGCTGGATGCCGTTGACGATAATGCGATCGCCGGTCTTCAGTCCCGCCGTCACGATACGCAACCCGTCGACCGAGCCGCCGAGGGTGATCGGCCGGTAGACCGCGCGGCTGTCGTCGCCGACCGCCATCACGAACTTCTTGTCCTGGTCGGTACCGATCGCGCGCTCGTCGATCATGACCAGCGATTGCTGCTTGGGCTGGCCCATGCGCACGCGGGCGAACTGGCCGGGGATGAGACGCCCGTCCTCGTTTCTGAACACCGCGCGGACACGGATGGTGCCGCTCTGGCCGTTGACCTGGTTGTCGATGAGCTGGATGTGGCCCTTGGCCGAGAGGCCGCCTGAGGTCGTCATCTCCACCGGGATCTGGTCCAAATTGCCGCGCTTGCCGGAGACATCTGCGATCGAGTTCAGCGCCCGCAGCACCACCTCCTCATCCGCATCGAACGACGCGTAGATCGGATTGACCGAGACCAGCGAGGTCAGCACGGGGGAGGCGGTGCCGGCGGCGACGAGATTGCCGACGGTGATTTCGATCTTGCCGACGCGGCCGTCCACGGGTGCACGTACCTCGGTGTAGTCGAGATTAAGCTTTGCGGTCTGGAGCGTCGCCTCGGCTGCCTTCACGTTGGCGATGGCCTCGCGGTTGGCGTTGTCGCGCTGGTCGTAGTCGCGCCGCGTCACCACGGCGTTGCCGACCAGCTGCGCGCCGCGCTCAAGTTCATTCTGCGTGAACACGACGCGCGCTTTCGCAGCTTCGAGCTGGGCCGCGGCCTTGTCGACCTCGGCTGCGTAGGGCGCCGGGTCGATCTTGAACAGGATGTCACCAGCCTTCACCAGCGCGCCTTCGATGAAGTTGGCCGACAGGATCGCGCCGGCCACGCGCGGGCGAAGCTCGACGCGTTGAATGGCCTCGAGCCGACCGGAGAAATCGTCCCACAGCACGGTCTGCTTTGGTTCGATCAGCGCGACCGTGACAGGGACGGCTTGCTCGGCCGCGGCGGTCGCGGTCGCCTGCGCGGCACGAAAGTAATGGCCGGTCGCGATCGAGCCGGCTACGGCGAGAGCGCCCACGATGGCGACGCCGCCCAGAAGGCGGCGGACATGGCCGGGGCGAGAGGTATTTTGGGAGGGGGGCATTTGCGCTCCAGATATGTAGTGTTCACTACAGATGTGGAGCTGGATACCGCAGCGCAAGATACTTATGTACCATTCGCTAAGAAAATTGTAGCGGTTTACCGCAAGAATTGGCAAGTGGAAGAGAAAATAAAGCGAGAACAAAGAGATAGGGTCCGGCGTTAGGGTCAGGGACGACGCCGATTTCGAGGAGAACAGGCAAATGGGCATGGGACGCCCCCGCGAATTCGACGCCGAAACGGCGTTGGACCAGGCGATGGAAGTGTTTTGGCGCCATGGCTATGAGGGTGCCACGATCGCTCAGTTGACCGAAGCCATGGGGATCAATCCGCCCAGCCTCTATGCCTGTTTCGGCAACAAGGAAGGGCTGCTGAAGGCCGCGCTCGACCGCTATACCAAACTGCGCACCGTCTGGATGGACGAGGTCGTGGCGGCACCCACCGCCCGCGACGTCGCCGAACGGATGCTGATGGGCATCGCCGACAAGCAGACCGATCCCGCCAACCCGCCCGGTTGCCTGCTCGTGCAGGGCGGCATTGCATGCGGCACCGGATCAGAAAGCGTCCCCTTCGAACTCGCCGCCCGGCGCGCCCAGAACGAGGACCAGCTTCGCGATCGTTTTGTTCGCGCCAAGGCCGAAGGCGATCTCAAGCCGACCTCGGATCCCGCGGCACTCGCGCGCTACGTTTCGGCCGTCTCGGTCGGCATGGGCGTGATGGCGTCCTCAGGCTCCGACCGCGAGGCATTGCAGCAGGTCGCGAGCGTGGCGGTGCAGGCGGTCGAGGCGCAGTCGACTGCAAGAACATGACGAGCGTTGTCGTCTTCGCCTCTATCATCTCACCGATTGCGTGGCAGACAGCGACGGCGGCGGGACGAAGCCGCCGAACGCGCGTTCGATCAGTCCGGCGAGCGCAATCGGTGTGCGGTCCTCGAGATAAGGCCCGATGATCTGGACGCCGATCGGCAGGCCCGATGGCGTGCGCTCGATCGGAACGGCCGTTGCAGGCAGTCCGCAGGTCGAAGCGGGGTCTGCCCAGATGAAGCACGCATCGGCATAGGGATAGAGCTGTCCATCGATATCGAGTTGCCGCGCGTCGAACGGCTCGGACTGGTCCTGGGGAAAGGCCGGTACGGCGGCGGCCGGGTAGATTACTGCGTCGAACTCGCGGAACAGCTCCTGCCATCGTTGTTGCAGCCGCAGGCGCGCCGCGTCGGTCGCCAGCCATTCGCGATGGACCATCGCCCAGCCGCGCGCGCTCGGCCTGCAGGCTGCGGTCGTCGGGCGAGAGTTCTGCGGCAACTCCTTGCGCCTCTGCGAGGGCGGCCGGTGTCAGGCGTGGACTTCGCGCTGCGTTCAACAGCTTCATGTAAAGGCGGGCGGATTCGGCGAGATCGGGCAGAGACGCACTCGAGCGCGCGACGCGTGCGCCTGATCGTTCGAGCCGTTCCGACAACCGCCCGATGGCGGAACGCACGGCATCGCCTGTCGGCATCAACGGATGCGTATCGATCACGAGAATCCTGAAACCCCTGAGCTGGTCGTGTCGTGAGGCCGGCAACGCAAGACGATAGCCGATCCCGTCGCGCGTCTCGTCGGGGCCGGCGATCACGTCGAGCGCGAGTGCGAGATCCGAGGCAGTGCGCGTCATTGGTCCAACGACGGCGAGATCACCCTGGCCGGCAACGGGCGGTGCCGGCGGAAGGCTGTATCCGCGCAGCGGGACGAGGCCGAGGCTCGGCTTGTGTCCGAACACACCGCAGAAATGCGCGGGCACCCGGATCGAGCCGCCAATATCCGAGCCGATCGACAGCGGTCCGAATCCCGAAGCCAGCGCCGCGCCTGATCCGCCTGAAGAGCCGCCGGGCGATCGGCCGAGATCCCACGGATTGTTCGTCGTACCGTAGATGTCATTGTAGCTCTGGAAATCTCTGAGGCCGATCGGGATATTGGTCTTGCCGATGATGACAGCACCCGCCGCCTTCAACCGCGAGACGACAAGGGCGTCCTCCGCGGGTTGGAAATCTTTGAAATGCGGAAAGCCCCACGTCGTCGGCAGGCCGGCGACGTTGAACGGTTCTTTCAACGTCACGGGGATGCCGAGCAATGGCTGCCGCTCGCCGCGACCAAGTGCGGTATCGGCGGCGCGCGCGGCGTCTCGTGCGCGATCGAAATCGCGAACGATGACGGCATTGATCTGCCCGTCCAGCGCCTCGATGCGCGCGATCGTATGCTCGATCAACTCGGACGCAGAAAGCTTGCGCGCGTGCAGGGCGCTCAGCAATGTGCTGATCGAGCCGTAGTCCCAGTCAGTGGCGGTCAATCCGGGCGGCATCACGATCTCCATTGTCTTGCATCGCCGCGTCGATGTCGCTCGGCTGCAAATCGATCCGAGTATCGAGCATGCAATTTGGCGGATGGTATGAGGAGGCCACGCAACGGGAACCAGATCTGTCCGCCGGTCGGGGGCCGGAGGCGGCGCCTGGCCATCAGATCGCGGGATACCCACTGCTTGCCGCGGTCTATGCGCGATCGAGGGCTCTGTACGGGCTGCTGCTCACGTGGCATTGGGGGCGGCGAAGCCTGGATACTGACGACCATGTTCGCCCTGACATTCCTTGGGACCTCCGCCAGCGTTCCGTCGGCGGAGCGCAACCATCCGGCTCTCCTGGTGGAGGCCACGGGCAAGCGCGTCCTCATCGATTGCGGCGAGGGCACGCAGCGCCAGTTGCTGCGCAGCGGCGCGGGCTTTCGACGGCTTGACCGCATTCTGCTGACGCATGCCCATCTCGATCACGTGCTCGGTATCCCCGGTCTCTTCTCGACGCTGGGGTTGCGTCAGCAATCGGACGCGATGACCGTCTATGGAGGCCAGGGCACGCTCGACATCGTCATCCGCATGCTTGCCGGCCTGTGGGGCGCGGGCAGGGCGCCGATCCCGGTGGAGTTCGCACCGCTGACCGAAGGACAGGTTATCGACGCCGGCGACTTCACCATCGATTGCTTTCCGGTCCGTCACCGCGACACCGACAGCTTTGGTTTTTGCTTCCAGAGTCCGGCACGCCGCCATCTTGAGCGGGAGCGCCTCGCCGAGCTCGGTGTTCCCGATGGGCCGCTGCGCGGAGAACTGGCCGCGGCACGACCAGTCGTGATCGCCGGCCGCACGATCTATCCCGAAGACGTCATGGGGCCGCCGAGCGGCGGCAGGAAGCTTGTGGTCATCGGCGACACCGAAACCACTGACGGGCTGTCCAGGCATGTCGCCGACGCCGATCTGCTGGTGATCGAGGCGACCTTCCTCGATCGCGACGCCGCGACCGCCCGGGACTATGGTCATCTCACCGCGCGCGAGGCGGCTTCATTTGCCGCCGCGAACAACGTCAGGCAACTCGTGCTGAATCACATGTCGGGGCGTTATCGCGACGAAGAGATTCTGGCCGAAGCGACAGCGATTTTTCCAAACACGCGGATCGCCGCCGACTTCGATCGCGTCGTGATTTAGCGGCACCGCTCAAAGAGAGCGCAACCTCTGACGGTCTGTTTGTGAGCTGCTTAACCTGCGGTGGCTGGGGAACTAGGATTCGAACCTAGACAAACAGAGTCAGAGTCTGTTGTGCTACCGTTACACCATTCCCCAACGGAATAGCCGAACAAATTCAATGGCTTGTTGATTTGTCCGGCTGTGGCCGATGGCACTTATCGCGCAAATCACGGCTCAGGCGTGGAGGGTTTCTACCCGCTCGGCTGTGGGCTGGCAAGCGCTGCGACGCAGGGATGTTTTGCGGTCCACATGGGACGTGCGGGCCGTGGCATCGTGGGCTCCGGCGGAGCGCCGCGGCGGCGCGCGACCGTTTGCCTCATCCGAAAATCACGGTTCCTGGTCGGATCGTCACGCACCGCATCGTCCTTCGGACACACAACCCAAGGAGATCCGTGATGCCCTATGTCGATGGTTTCGTGCTGGCCGTGCCGAAGGACAACATCGAGGCTTACAAGGCGCTGGCGCAAGCGGCCTGCGCGATTTGGATGGAGCACGGTGCGCTCGATTATGTCGAATGCATCGGCGACGACGTGCCCTACGGCGAGCTGACTTCGTTTCCGCGCGCGGTGATGGCGAAGGAGGACGAGATCGTGGTGTTCGCCTGGATCGTCTATCGCGACCGGGAGACCCGCGACACCGTCAACAAGAAGGTGATGGCGGACCCGCGGCTGAAGTTGGATGGTATGCCGTTCGACGGCAAGCGCATGATCTACGGCGGTTTCACGACGCTGCTGCGGGCGAGCGACGTGATGGGGTAAGGGCGCTGACCCGGCCCACACGTCGGTGCTTGTCCATGCAGCGTCGTGGCAAGCCGTTTTACTTGCCGGTACGGGGCCAGCATGCCATCCTCTCATCGCCAGGCATAAACAACCGGAAGCGGGCGCTTAGCCGAGCTTCCAAAAAAACTGGTTGGGGAAACCCTTGGGAGGTTTGATTTCATGAGATTGAAGCACGTCACCGGGCTGCTTTGCGCGGCCGCGATGTCCCTTGCGCTCGCTTCAGCCGCGCAGGCCCAGGACAAGGTCGTCAAGATCGGCGCGATCCTGCCGATGTCCGGCGGCACCGCCTCGATCGGGGCGCACGCCAAGGCGGCGCTCGAGGTCGCAATGGACATCATCAACAACGCTCATCCCGAGCTCGGCACTCTGCCGCTTGCCAAGAACGCAGGCCTTGCGGGCCTCGGCGGCGCCAAGATCGAGATCGTGTTCGCCGACAACCAGGGCAACCCGGCGACAGGCCAGAACCAGGCGCTGCGCCTGATCACGGAAGACAAGGTAGCCGCCGTGTTCGGCTCGTATCAGTCCGGCGTCACGCTGACCTCGAGCGCCATCGCCGAAAAATACGGCATTCCCTTTCTAAACTCCGAGTCGGTCGCCGCCAATCTCACCGAGCGCGGCTTCAAATGGTTCTTCCGCACCACGCCGATCGCCACCGACTTCGCCAAGGCCTATGTCGATTTCCTCGCCGACATCAAGGCGCAGGGCGCCAAGACCGATGCAATCGCGCTGGTTCACGACAACACCGAATATGGCACCTCGGTCGCCAACACGATCAGCGCCGCCTTCAAGGAGAAGGGCCAAGCCATCGCAGTTGACGTCGCCTATCCCGTCAATGCGACCGACGTTCAGGGCCAAGTGCTCCAGCTCAAGGAGAAGAAGCCCGACGTGATCATCATGATCAGCTACACGTCGGATGCGATCCTGTTCGCCAAGACCATGCAGTCGCTTGACTACAAGCCGGCGGTTCTTTTGGCCGATGACGCCGGCTATTCCGATCCCTCCTTCATCAAGGCGGTCGGCAAGATATCGCAAGGCGTCTTCAACCGTTCGTCATGGTCGGTGGGGCCGGCCGGCTCACCATCGGCCATCATCGCCGACATGTACAAGAAGAAGAGCGGCGAGGAGATGGACGACACCGTCGGCCGTCAGATGCAGGGCTTCTTCGTGCTGGCCGACGCGATCGACCGCGCCGGCTCGACCGACCCGGCAAAGATTCAGGCCGCGTTGAAGACGACCGATCTGAAGCCCGAGCAATTGATGATGGGTTACAAGGGCGTGAAGTTTGACGACAAGGGCCAGAATATCCTCGCCTCCGGGCTCATCATCCAGCTCCAGGATGGCGAGAACTACACCGCGGTATGGCCGAAGGCCAACGCCGCGAAGGCGCCGGTGCTGCCCTACAAGGGCTGGTGAGATTTGAAGGCGGGGCTGCGCGCCCCGCCATTTTCGAAATGATTTGATCAGAGCAACGCTGGCTCATGTCCTTTGTACTCGTGCAGGTGATCGTCGGCGGACTTCTGCTTGGCGCTGTCTATGCCCTGTTTTCCTCAGGCCTCACGCTGGTGTGGGGCATGATGAACATCGTCAATTTCGCGCATGGCGATTTTGTCATGCTCGGCATGTACGTCGCCTATGTCGTCTACACGCTGTTGGGAGGAGGGCCGATCCTCGGCGCGCCGCTGGCAACCCTGGTGCTCGCGACCGTCGGCGTCGTCGTCTATTTCGCCCTGATCCGCGATATCATGAAGGGACCGATGCTGGCGCAGATCCTCGGCACTTTCGGGCTTGCGCTATTGCTGCGTTATTCCGTGTTCTGGTGGTTCGGGGCCAACTTCCTGTCGATGCCTCCGGACATCGTGGGCGGCACTTATGCGTTCGCGGGCCTGCGCATCGAGGCCTCGCGGCTGCTTGCCGGCGTGGTCGCGCTGCTGGTCACGCTCGGGCTGCATCTGCTGCTCACGCGGACCTCGCTCGGCTCGAAAATGCTGGCGGTGGCGGAGGATCAAACAGCGGCCCAGCTCATGGGCATCCGTCCCGATACCATGCAGGCGATCGCCTGGGCGATTGCGGCCGGTGCCACCGGGCTTGCCGGCGCGCTGATTGCGAACTTCTTCTACATCGTGCCGACCGTCGGCGAGACGCTTGGCATCGTCGCCTTCGTCACGGTGTCGCTCGGCGGTTTTGGCAGTGTGCCGGGCGCCCTTGTCGCAGGCCTGCTGATCGGCATGATCGAATCGCTGTCGGGCTATCTGATCGGCGCGATCTACAAGGACATCGTCGTCTATGTCCTGTTCCTGCTCTTCCTCTGGTTCCGGCCGCAAGGCCTGATGGGCAAGACCTGATGGGAAGGCTGTGATGCGGCGCTTGATCTGGCTCTCGGTCGTCGCAGCGTTCGCGATCTGCTATCCGCTGCTGCTGTCCTCGCCGTTCCAGCAGCGTCTGGGCGCGCTGGTGCTGCTTTATGCGATTGCAGCGTCCGCGTGGAATATCGTCGGCGGCTATGCCGGCCAGGTCTCGGTCGGCCACGTCGTCTTTTTCGGCTGCGGTGCTTATGCCGCGATGGGATCCTACGCAAAGTTCGGCCTGTCGCCCCTGTTCGGCATCCCCGGCGGGATCGTGCTCGCCGTGGGCTTGGCCGCGATCATCGGCGTGCCGACGCTGCGTCTGTCGGGCCATTATTTCAGTATGGCGACCATCGCGGTCGCCGAGACGATGCGGCTGATCGTGACCAACACCGAATGGCTCGGTGCGGCCGTCGGGCTCTCAGGGCCGACCGTGCCGCGCAACATCTTCGATCTCTCGTTCCTGTCGTCGCTGCCGTATTATTATCTCTTCCTCGCAATCCTCGTGATCACGCTGTTGATCACCTGGTGGATGACCAACAGCCGCATGGGATTTTACCTGCGCGCGATCAAGGACTCCGAGCGCGCGGCGCGCTCGCTCGGCGCACCCGCCAGTCGCACCAAGCTCTACGCCTACATGCTGAGCGCGGCGCTGACGAGCGTCGCCGGCGCGCTCTATGCCATGATGTTCGGCTTCGTCGACCCCGAGTCCGGGTTCGGGATCCTGATTTCGGTGAAAATCCTGATCATGGCGGCGCTGGGCGGGGCAGGGCTGTTGTTCGGGCCCCTGGTCGGTGCCGCGATCCTGGTGCCGCTGGAGGAGATCTCGAACAGCTGGCTCGGCGGCAAGGGCGCCGGGCTCACCTTCGTGCTCTATGGCGCGATCATCGTGGTGATCGCGCGCTTCCAGCCCGGCGGTCTGCTCAGCCTGTTCACTCGGCGCAGCAAGCCGACGAAGGACACGGGAGCTGGCCATGCTCCTTGAGGCACGCGAAATTACGAAGGCGTTCGGAAGCTTCAAGGCGGTGGACGATGCCTCCGTGACCTTGGAGCAAGGCGACATCCTCGGCCTGATCGGCCCGAATGGCGCGGGCAAGTCCACCTTCTTCAATTGCCTGACTGGCGATCTCAAGACCACTTCGGGCTGCGTCCTGTTCGAGGGCCGTGACATCACGGACTTCGCGCCGGAGCTGCGCGCCGGGCTTGGGCTCGCTCGTACCTTCCAGGTGCCGCAGACATTTGAGGGCATGACGGTGCTGGAGAACGTCATGATCGGCGCGTTCCTGCGCACCTCGCATCGCAAGGACGCCGAGACCAGGGCGCGCGCGGTGCTCGAGCGCGTCGGCATGATCAGGCTTGCGGATGCGCCGGCGCGCTCGCTCGGCACCCCCGGTCGCAAGCGGCTGGAGATCGCGCGGGCGCTGGCAACCGAACCGAAGGTGCTTCTGCTCGACGAAGCCATGGCCGGCCTCAACGCCCATGAGGTGAGGCTCGCCATCGACCTCGTGCGCGACATCCATCGTTCCGGCATCACCCTTGTGATCGTCGAGCACATCATGGAAGTGATCATGTCACTCGCCAGCCGCGTGATGGTGTTCCACCAGGGCAAGGAGATCGCCCGCGGATCGCCGCGCGAGGTCACATCCAACCCGGCGGTGATCGAGGCCTATCTCGGCAAGCGTGCAGCCAAGGCAGCGGCCGGCCACACGCCGGTCGAACTGATGGGCGGGCCCGACCTATGAGCGGGCCGTTGCTGCGGATCGAGCACCTCGAGGTGCGCTACGGCGATCTCATCGGCGTGTCCGACGTCTCGCTGGAGGTTCCTGAAGGCAGCGTCGTGGCGCTACTCGGCTCCAATGGCGGCGGCAAGACCACGACGCTGAACGCGATCGCCGGCCTTATTCCCGTGCATTCCGGATCGATCCGCTTTCGCGGCGAGGATATCGCCGGCGAAAGAGCCTTTGCGATCGTGCGCAAGGGGCTGGCGCTGTCGCCAGAAGGCTGGCGGCTGTTCGTGCAGCAGAGCGTCGAGAACAATTTGATGCTTGGCGCAACGCCGCTGCGCGACAAGTCGCGCCAGGCCACGCTGCTCGAACGTGTCTACGAGATCTTTCCGCGCCTCAAGGAACGCCGCAACCAGCGTGCCGGCACCATGTCCGGTGGCGAACGGCAGATGCTCGCGGTCGGGCGCGCGCTGATGAGCGAGCCGAAGCTGTTGATGCTGGATGAACCTTCGCTCGGTCTCGCGCCGGCGGTGGTCGAGTCCATGTACGAGACCTTCGGCCGCCTGCATCGCGAGGGCCTGACCATTCTGCTCGCCGAGCAGTCGATCGAGCTCGCACTGGAGGTCTCGCATTTCGCCACGGTGCTCCAGGTCGGCAAGAGCGTGCTGTCGGGCACGGCGGCGGCGCTCGCGGAGGATCCGCAGGTGCAGAAGGCTTATCTGGGCGTGGACTGACCGATTTCCGCCTGGAGGCGCCCGGTATCGGGGGCGTTGGGCTGCAATATGGATATGCAACAGTAACGGCGAGGCGTCGCTACTTGATCTTGTCGTAGGCCGCCGCGAAATCGCCGAGCGGCATCGGGATCGCGATCGTTTCCTTCGCCATGTTCTGGAAGGAGACCTTGAGCTGCTTGCCCGACCGCAAAGTCGCAAGCAGGTCCGGCGCGATCGGCGAGGAGGCGTAGCAGCCGCGGTTCTCGCAGGTCTGGATCTGGAGATCGACCGTCTTGCCCTCGTCAACCTGGAGCTTGGCGCCGATGGGAAGGTTGAGGCCAAGCGGCAATTGCAGCAGCGCCACCGGTGTGCGGGTGTCGGGCGCGATGCGGATGTTGATCAGAACGATGGTCTGGGCGGTCTTGGTCAGCACCGCGTTCTGCTCCATCGCGCATTCGAGCGGTGCGTCGCGGCTGACGCTGGTGCAGCGCACGACCCAGCCGGGCTGCTGCGCCGCAGCGCCGTCAGCCTGCGGCTGCGTCGGAGCCGGTGCGGGCTGTGCCGCCGGGGCAGACGGAGCTGCGTTCTTCTTGGCGCCTTGCTGGGCATGCGCGGCACCCGCCGACACCAGGAGAGCGGCTGCTAAGGCGACAAGTCTGGATTGCAAGGGCATGGCAAGACCGCGTTGACGTGAACCGAAGGCCTCGCTGTAACGTCGTGAGGCGCGCGGTGCAAGCTGCTACTCGGCAGCTTCCTTAACGGTGCCGTGCTCGACCGTCTCGTCGCCTTCGCCGCCACCCTTGCGGCCCCAGCCCGAGAACCAGTTGTTGAGCTCGTCGAGATAGAGATAGACGACCGGGGTGGTGAACAGCGTCAGCGCCTGGCTGACGATCAGACCGCCGACCATGGCGTAGCCGAGCGGCTGGCGAATCTCGGCGCCGGTGCCGTGGCCGAGCATCAGCGGCACGCCGCCGAGCAGGGCAGCCATCGTCGTCATCATGATCGGACGGAAGCGCAACAGCGCTGCCTGCCGGATCGATTCCGCCGGCGTCTTGTGCTCGTCGCGCTCCGCGGCGATGGCGAAGTCCACCATCATGATGCCGTTCTTCTTCACGATGCCGATCAGCAGAATGACTCCAATCAAAGCAATGAGGCTGAACTCGAAGCCCGCCGCCATCAGGATCGCGAGCGCGCCGACGCCGGCCGAGGGCAGAGTCGACAGAATCGTGATCGGATGGATGTAGCTCTCGTAGAGGATGCCGAGGATCAGATAGACCACGACCAGCGCGGCGAGGATGAGGAGCGGCACGGTGCCGAGCGACTGCTGGAACGCCTGTGCCGTGCCCTGGAAGCTCGAATTGAGCGTCGGCGGCGCGCCGAGGTCCGCCATCGCCTTCTGCACGGCCTCCGTAGCCTGGCCGAGCGCGACGCCCTGGGCGAGGTTGAAGCTGATCGTGATCGCCGGGAACTGGCCCTGGTGGCTGATCGAGAGCGGGCGAACCGGATCGGTGCTCCAGGTCGCGAAGGTCGACAGCGGCACCTGGTCGCCGGTTAGCGGGGACTTCAGGTAGAGCTTGTTCAGGCTCTCGAGGCTGCCCTGCATCTCCGGCAGGATCTCGAGAATCACCTTGTAGGTGTTGAGCTGGGTGAAATACTGCGTGACTTGGCGCTGTCCGAAGGCGTCGTACAGCGTGTCGTCGATCAGCTGCGGCTGGATGCCGTAACGCGCAGCCGTATCGCGGTTGATCTTGAGCTGAACCGTGGTGCCTTGGGTCTGCTGGTCGGTCGCGACGTCGCGCAGTTGCGGCAAGGTCTGCATCTTGGCGAGAATCTTCGGCGCCCAGTCATTGAGCTCGGCGAGATCGGCGTCCTGCAGGGTGAACTCGAACTGCGTACGCGTCGGCCGGCCGCCGAGCCGGACGTCCTGGGCCGCCTGCATGTAGAGGCGGGCGCCGGACACCTTCTCGAGCTTGGGACGCAGCCGCGCGATGATCTGCTGCGCCGAGGCATTGCGGACGCTGAGCGGCTTCAGCGTGATGAACATGTTGCCGTTGTTGCCGGCGCGGCCACTGCCGCCGATGTTCATCGCGATCGTTGCGACGTCGGGGTCGTCCATTACGATTTTGCCGAGCTCGACCTGGCGGCGCTGCATCTCCGCGAACGAGATGTCCTGGGAGGCTTCCGAGGTCGCCGTGATCAGGCCGACGTCCTGTTGCGGGAAGAAGCCTTTCGGGATCAGCACGAACAGATAGACCGACAGGGCAAGGGTGGCGAAGAAGATCGTGAGCGTGGTGCGGCGCCAGCTCAGGGCATGGTCGAGCACCCATTCGTAGCCGCGCAACATTGCATCGAAGCCGCGCTCGCTCCATTGGTAGAACTTGCCGTGGGTGACCTCGCCATGGGCGCGCAGGAAGCGCGAGGCCATCATCGGCGTCAGGGTCAGCGACACGAACATCGAGACGAAGATTGTCATCGCCAGCACGACGGCGAATTCGCGGAACAGGCGTCCGATGATGCCGCCCATCAGCAGCAGTGGAATCAGCACTGCGACCAGCGAGATGCTGATCGACACGATGGTGAAGCCGATTTCCTTGGAGCCCTTGAAGGCCGCCGCCATCGGCGATTCGCCTTCTTCGATGTAGCGCGTAATGTTCTCGAGCATCACGATAGCGTCGTCGACGACGAATCCGACCGCGATGGTGAGCGCCATCAGCGATAGATTGTCGAGCGAATAGCCGACGACCCACATCAAGGCGCACGCGCCCAGCAGCGCCAGCGGCACTGTGATTGTGGGAATGACAGTCGCCCAAAAACTGCGCAGGAAAATGAAGATGACCATGACCACCAGCGCTATGGTCAGCAGCAGCGTGAACTGGACGTCCTCGACCGCGGCGCGGATCGTCGTGGTGCGGTCGCTGATGAGCTCGATCTTGATCGCGGGCGGGATCGCGGCGACGAGGCGAGGCAGGGTGGCCTTGATCCGGTCGACGGTTTCGATAACGTTGGCGCCCGGCTGCTTGAAGATCACCAGGAACACGCCGCGCTTGCCGTTGGCCCAGGCCGCCTGCTTGGCGTCCTCGGCGCCGCTGACCGCTTGGCCGACATCGCGGATTCGCAAGGGACCGCCATTGCGATAAGCGATGATGACGTCGTTCCAGTCCTTGGCCTGCGTGAGCTGGTCGTTGGCGTAGATCGTGTAGGCGCGCTTCGGGCCGTCGATGTTGCCCTTGGGGCTGTCGACCGTGGTGATCGCGATCTGGCTGCGCACGTCCTCCATCGACAGGCCCTTGGCGACGAGTTTGGCCGGGTCGATCTGGATGCGGATAGACGGTTTCTGCTGGCCCCCGATGAAGACCTGCGCGACGCCGGAGAGCTGGCTGATCTGCTGGGCGAGCTGGGCGTCGACCGCGTCGCTGACGCTGGTCAGCGGCAATGTGTCTGAGGTTGCCGACAGCAGCAGGATCGGCGCGTCGGCCGGGTTGACCTTGCGGTAGGTCGGCGGCGACGGCAGGTTCTTCGGCAGCTGACCGCTCGCGGCGTTGATGGCGCCCTGCACGTCGTTGGCGGCGCCGTCGATGCTGCGGTTGAGGTCGAACTGGATGGTGATCGACGCGGTGCCCAGATAGCTCGTCGAGGTCATCTGGGCGATGCCCGGGATCTGGGCGAATTGCCGTTCGAGCGGCTGGGCCACCGACGAAGCCATGGTCTCTGGGCTGCCGCCCGGCAGATTGGCTGTGATCTGGATGGTCGGGAAGTCTACCTGCGGCAGTGGCGCGACCGGCAGCAGGGGATAGGCGACGAGACCGACGAAGAGAATGCCGGCCATCAGCAGCGAGGTGCCGATGGGATAACGGATGAAAGGTGCCGAAATCCCGCCCGCGTTCATTCCTGTCGGACCTTGTTCTGGGCCGGATCCGTACTCGCCACGGCCGTGGAGACGAGGCTCCCGGGCTGGACCTTGAATTGGCCGCCGGTGATCACTTGCTGCCCGGGCGTCAGCCCTTCGTCGACGACGGAACGTCCGTCGATGCTGTAGCTGACCTTGATCTTGTGCACCTCGGCCTTGTTGTCCTGATTGACAGAATAGGCGTAGAGGCCGTTGGTGGAGTGCTGGACCGCATCATCCGGGACAACGGTCGCATCCTTGAGGGTGCGCACCAGCAGGCGCGTTGACACCGACTGCCCGGGCCACAGCGCGTGGTCCTTGTTGTCGAACACCGCCTTGAGCCGGATCGTGCCGCTGCTGGTGTCGACCTGGTTGTTGATGACCGCGAGTTTGCCCTCGGCCAGCGTCTTCTTGCCGTCGGTGGTGAAGGCGATCACCCTGAGCGCGCCGGCCTTCTGGCCCTCGCTGATATAGGGCAGCTGATCCTCTGGCGCGGTGAAGATCACCGAGATCGGCTCGACCTGCGAGATCGTGACGATGCCGGTCTGCGTCGAGGCGTTGACGATGTTGCCGATGTCGACCTGGCGCAGGCCCGCGACGCCGGTGATCGGCGCCTTGACCTGGGTGTAGTCGAGCTGGGTCTGCGCGTTGGAGATCGCAGCATCATCGGCGGCGATCTGTGCGGTGAGCTGGGCGACCGTGGAGCGCTGGGTGTCGACCCGCTGGGCGGTGGCGAATTCGCCGAGCTTCATGGCGCGCTGGAGCTCGAGATTGGCGTTGGCCAGATTTGCCTCGTCCTGGGCCTTCTTGGCCTTGGCCTGGTCGAGCGTGGCTTGATAGGGACGGGGATCGATCGAGGCGAGAAGCTGGCCCTCCTTGACGATCTGGCCTTCGGTGAAGGCGATCTTGTCGATCTGGCCATCCACCCTGGTCCGGACTTGGACGGTGTTGAAGCCCGCAACCGTGCCCAGACCGGTCAGGTAAACCGGAAAGTCCACCTTCTGAACTGGCGAAACGCTCACGGGGACGGCGGACGGGCGCTGCGGCCCCTTTTGTGCGGTCTGGGTTTTTCCGGCGTCGGGCGAGCCGAATTTCTGCCAACCATAGTAACCTGCGGAGGCCACGGCCGCGATGATCAGAATCCAGAGGATCGGCCGGGACTTTTTCATATCGTCTCGTGTCGGCTCTTATGCCCTAAGCTACGAATTATGAGGCAATCATAGGGTTCCAGGAGGCTTGTATAATACACGCCAAGTTCCAGTGTAAACAGCACTATCGGTTGAGAATCCTAAACAATTGGAAAGCTTTGCACGGGTTAGGCAGCTCCGTGTCACTACGGTGTGCCGTGCTGCATTCCCCCCTCAGGAACGATCAGCGTGCAAAGTTTGTGCAATGCTCGAAAGCGGTGTGCTCTGGACTGAGCGGCGCCGCGCATGGGCCGCAAGGCGACGGCTGGCAGGAACGGTTCTAATCGTGCAGTTTCGGTTGTCAGGGAAATCGGCATCGGTCATATCGACGCGCCACAACGGGAGCGCAGCATGGACGAACTGAACGGCAAGCTGATCGCGTGTCAGATCCTGATCACGGGACTGATCGCACGCGTCGCCAACGAGCAGCGTGATCCCTTGCGCTTTCTCACCGAGTTCCGCGACGAGATCAGAGCCGTCGTCAACGGCGTCAACATCGCAGGCATGGACGACAGCGACCGCGTGCGCGCGGTGGCGCGGAAGACCGTCGATGAATTGTTCTCGTTGATGAAGCCGCCAAGCAGCGATTGACCATGCGCCCGCGACCGCCGATTTAGCAGCATTTTCACGCGCTCTTTAGAACGACTCCAATCTCGATTTAGAACGATTTCAAACGGCAGTTTAGAATCGCTTTGATCTGGACTTATTCAAGCGTTCTCGCGGCTTACTCGCATTGACCCGCAATTTTGCGGCCGATACCAACACTCCAATCGCTCATCGAAGTGAATGGGCGAACTGGAATATGGGGCGTGTTTGGTAATGGGGCAGGTGGTCGCACCGAAGTCGTTGCGTTCGGTCGCAGCATTCGATGAAAAGTTCACGAGCGTTTCCGGCAAGAAGGTCTCCGCTGTCGCGGGCCTGATCGCAGCAGCATCGGTGTCGAGCGGCGCGGAGGCGCAGCAGTCGAACCTGCCGCCGGTGACGGTCGATGCGCCGGTCGCGCGTCCGCGCCCGGTGGCTTCGAAGCCGACGGCGGATCAGGTCCGCGCGCGCAATGCGCTTCGCCGCGCCGCGCAGCGGCAGCAGGCGGCGCAGCAGACCGCTCCCACCACGCCGTCCGGCGAGGTTGACCGCAATCCGTATTCGGATCCGGCGGCGCCATACAAGGTCGACCACGTCCAGGCCTCCGGCAAGTTTCCCGAGCCGATGCTGAACACGCCGAAGACCATCACCGTGCTCAGCAAGGAAGTTCTCGAGGACAAGAACGCCACGACGCTGAAGGAGATCGGGCGGTCGACCGCCGGCGTGACGCTGGGTTCGGGGGAGGGGGGCAACGCGTTCGGCGACCGCTTCTTCATCCGCGGCTTCGATGCGCGCAACGACGTCTTCATCGACGGTATCCGCGATCCCGCGGTCTCAATCCGCGAAAACTTCTTCACCGAGCAGATCGAGATCCTGCGGGGCCCCGCCTCGTCCTACGCCGGCCGCGGCACCGCTGGCGGTGCCATCAACATCGTCACCAAGCAGGCGGGCGACGTTAATTTCAAGCGGATGGATACCGAGTTCGGCACCGACAGAACCAAGCGCGTCACGCTCGACGTCAACCAGGTCGTCGATCCGACCTTCTCCGTGCGCGTGGGCGGCCTGTTCCAGGACGCCAACGTCGCCGGCCGCAACTATATCACCGACGATCGCTGGGGTTCTTTCATCTCGACCAAGTACACCCCGACCAACGACATCAAGATCACGACGAACTATGTCCACACCGATCTTAGCGGCTACCCGGATTTCGGCGTGCCCTTCTACAGGCAGGGCAATGTCCCTGTGACGTCGGCGGGCATTCCGCGCGGAAACTGGTACGGCTTCCTCAATCGCGACTTCCAGACCGCACGGCAGGATTTCGGCACCGGAACGATCGAGTACAAGGTCAACGATGCCATTACGCTGACCAGCAAGGTTCGCGGCGAGCACTCGCTGCTGAACTACATCGGCACCTTGCCGCAGAACCCGAACACGACCAGCCCCAATCCGCTGCTCTGGACCACCACGGCCAGCGCGCAGAGCCGCTTCCAGAACGTCGACGTGTGGGCCAACCAGAACGAGGCCACTTTCAAGCTCGTCACAGGAGGGGTCAAGCACACCGCGGTGTTCGGCGTGGAATACGCCAACGAGAACATCTCGATCGACCGTTACACCGGCCTCTCGTCGGAACTATTCGGCGGCGGCTCGACCAGCAACGGAGCGGTCACGGGGGTCAACCTCTACTCGCCGCAGTACACCTACATTCCCTTCAGCAACACGCCATCGCTGGTTGGAAATCCCACGCGCTATGGTGTCAACACCAGCAGCGTCTACGTCATGGACACTGCGAACTGGCAGGACACCATCATTGTGAATGGCGGCGTGCGCTACGACGGCTATAATATGAGTGCGTCAGTCAACGCGCCCCCCGCCCTAAAAATGAACGCCGATCTTGTCAATTACAATGTCGGCGCGGTCTACAAGCCGATCTCGATCGGCAGCCTTTATGCAGCCTATGCGACCTCGGCCAATCCGTTCGGGTCGGAGCTTGATGCGACCGCGACCGATTACGGTGGTGTTCCGCCCAACACGACCGTTTTGCTCGGACCCGAGCGCAACAAGGCAATCGAGCTCGGCACCAAATGGGAGCTTGCCGACCGTCACCTGCTGGTGACCGGTGCGCTGTTCCAGACGACCAAGGACAATGCGCGCGAGACCGTCAACAGCGTGCTGACTTCGGGCGCCGCCTACAGGATCCAGGGCATCGACATCGAGGCCGAGGGCAAGCTCACCGACCGCTGGAGCATTTTTGGCGGCCTGGTGCTGATGCAGTCGAAGGTCACGCAGAGCGGCGTTGCCTCGAATCTCGGTCTGCAACTCGCCAACATAGCCCACCAATCGTTCAGCATGTTGACCAAGTACAAGTTCGACGGCGGCTGGGAACTCGGCGGGCAGGCGGTGTACCGCTCGAAGGTCTATGGCGGCACGTTCGCGGCCAACACCAACGAGTTGCCGAGCTATTGGCGGTTCGACGCGTTCCTCGAGAAGAAGATCGACCAGAACTGGACCATGAAGTTCTACGCCCAGAACCTGACGAACAAGCTCTACTACGACTCGTTCTATCGCAGTGCCGTGCCTTTCGTGGCGGTCGCGCCGGGACGGGCGTTCTACCTCGTGACGACGGCGAAGTTCTGATCATGTTGACGTGCCTGCCTGGCGTTCTGAGCAAGGATGATGTGGCGGATTTCCGCCGCATCATGGACGCCAGCGATTGGGAGGACGGGCGCTCCACCGCCGGCTCGCAGTCGGCGATGGTCAAGCGCAACGAGCAATTGCCGCCCGACAGCGAAGTCGCGCGAAAACTCGGCAACCGCATCATTTCGGCGCTGACCTCGAACCCGCGCTTCATCGCGGCGGCGATCCCGCTCCAGATATTCCCGCCGCTGTTCAACCGCTATGCAGCCAGCAGCGGCCACCATTTCGGCCTGCACGTCGACAATGCCATCCGCGGCGACCGCCTGACCGGCCTCCGCATCCGCACAGACCTGTCGGTGACGCTGTTCCTGGCCGAGCCGGAGGAGTACGACGGTGGCGAACTTGTGATCGAGGACAGTTACGGTTCGCACGAAGTCAAGTTGCAGGCCGGGGACTGCGTGCTCTATCCCTCGACCAGCCTCCATCTGGTCACCCCGGTGACGAGGGGAACGCGGGTTGCGTCTTTCTTCTGGCTTCAGAGCATGATACGGGACGATCAAGCCCGGAGCATGATCTTTGACCTCGACACCGCGATACAGGCGCTGGTGGAACGGCTCGGGCGTGACGATCCCGAAACGGTCAAATTGACGGGTATCTATCACAACCTCATTCGCTACTGGGCCGAAGTATGAAGATCATGTCCTTCCAAGCAAGCCTTGCCGCAGCTCTTGTGCTGGCGGCCGCCTGGCTTGCATCCCCTGTTTCCGCCCAGACACAGGCCACGCCCGCGGCACCGGTCCAGTCGACGGCTCAGCCGTCCCCGGTCGGCCCGGCCCCGGTTGTTGCTCCGCCTGCGGCGCCGCAAGCTGCCGCGCCTGCGGCTGCAAAGTCCGATACTGCAGCCGGCATCGCGCCCGCCATGAAGGAATTGTCGCCCTGGGTGATGTTCATGTCGGCGGACATCATCGTGAAGGCGGTGATGATCGGGCTCGCTTTTGCATCGCTGATGACCTGGACGGTGCTGATCGCCAAGTCGATCGAGCTGTCGATCGCCGCGACCAAGCTTCGCTCGGCGCTGAAGAAGATCGCGGAGGCGCGCTCGCTCGCGGAAGCGCAGATGGCGCTCGGCTCCAAAGCGGGGATCCTGCCGTCCTTCCTGGCGGCGGCGCTGCGGGAGGCGCGGATGTCGGCCGGCCTGTCCAGTGACACCGGCATCAAGGAGCGGGCGGCTTCGAGCTTCTCCGAGATCATGCGCGCGGAGGCGCGGCGCATCCGCGTCGGCATGGGTGTGCTCGCGACCATCGGCTCGACCTCGCCCTTCGTCGGCCTGTTCGGCACGGTGTGGGGCATCATGAACAGCTTCATCGGCATCTCGAAGTCGCAGACCACGAACCTCGCCGTCGTTGCGCCCGGTATCGCCGAGGCGCTGCTCGCCACCGCGATCGGTCTGGTCGCCGCCATTCCCGCCGTCATCATCTACAATTACTTCTCGCGCGTGACGAAGAGCTATCTCGAGCTCGTCAGCCGTGCCTCGGGCGCGGCGGGGCGGTTGCTCTCGCGCGATCTCGACCGCAGCCACGGCAGCGTGCATTCGCGCGCGGCGGAGTGAACCATGGGCGTTTCGCTCGCAGACAATGATGACGACGACGATTTCGGCGAAACGCATGAAATCAACGTCACGCCGTTCATCGACGTCATCCTGGTGCTGCTGATCATCTTCATGGTCGCAGCGCCGCTCTCGACCGTCGACCTGCCGATCGATCTGCCGACGTCGAGCGCGACGCCGCAGAAGAAGCCGGACAAGCCGACCTATCTCAGCATCAAGCCCGATTTGACGCTTGCCATCGGAGAGAACCCGGTCCACCGCGCCGAGTTGATCGGCACCCTCGACGGGCTGTCCGACATGAGCAAGGACAAGTACGTGTTCCTGCGCGCCGATCGCTCGGTGCCGTATGGCGAGTTGATGGGCGTCATGGAGCTGTTGCGCTCAGGCGGCTATTCGCGGGTGAAGTTGGTTGCGCTGGAAGGCGCTCCGGGGGCGCCCGCGGCAGGCGCCGCTCAGCCTTAGAGGCCCGCTATGTCGGACGAGTCCAGACCAGCCCGGACGCTTTGGATTTTGGCAGCGATGGCGGCGCTCGCGCTCCATCTGGGCGGGGCCGCGCTCGCGTTGGCGCACCTGCGGGCCGATGACGCCGATGACGGCCTCGGCGCGGCCGGCGCGGAGTTCGCTGTCGAGATGGCCTCGCCGAAGGCGCCTGACACCGACCTTCCGCCGGGACCGGATAGTGAAGCGATGCAGGAGCAGCAGGCGCTTCCCGAGCAAAAGGCCGAGACCAAGGAAACCGAGCTTCCAAAGGATCAGTCGCAACAGGTCGACGATCCCGATCGGGTCGTCACCGAGAACATTTCGAAGAAGCCGCAGGACGAGGATCCGAAGATTGCGGCGGTCGAAACGCCCGCTGCGGAGGCCTCGCCGAAGTCCGTTGCGACGGCGCGGCAGACGCTCGACGAGGACGCGCGCGAGGCCGAGAAGGCACTGGCGCCCGTGCTGGGCATCGGCAAGGACATTCTAAAGCTCACGGCAGACTGGAATCGCAAGATTAGCGCGCACCTTACGGCCCACAAGGTCAATCCGGAAGGCAAGGAGCCCAACAATCAGAAAGTCAAGGTCAGCTTCGCGATCAACCGACGGGGCAACGTGCTTTCAGTCGACGTTGTCGAGTCGTCCGGGGATGCAGCTTACGATGCGGCCGCGATCTCGATTGTCCGCAAATCCGATCCCATCCCGCAGCCGCCTGCCAGCCTGACCGACGACCGGTTCGAGCGCACCGTCGACATCATCTTCACGCCGCCGGACGCAAGGAAAAAGAAGAAGACGGCTCAGCGCCAGTAGAGCCTGATCCCGACATAGACCACGACCAGGCAGGCGAAGATCAGGGCCACCGGGAGCGGCCGCTTCTGGGTTGCGCCCGCGGTCGCTGCCCGGAAGAAACTGGCCTTCTTCAGCTTCGGTTCGGGGCGGCGGAAAGCGGTAACATTGTCCGCCGCCGGTTCAGCCGCCCGGGGGCGGACGTCAGGTGGAGTTCCCGCGCCGCCCATCTCGGCATAGTAGGCCTTGTAGATGGCGCCGATGGTGGCCTCGGTAGCCTCACCCTCGTTCATCTGCGCCCGCAGGTTCTTGTAGCTCAGGAGGAACTCCTGCGCCTCCGGAGGCAGCGCGGACGACCCGTTGAGCTTGGCCATCATCTTCCAGGTGGCAAAATCGGCGCGAGCGCGGGTATCAGCGCGTCGCGCGATCAGCATATCGGCAGCTTTGACCAAGTCGGCCTCGAGCCCTTCGGCTTGTGTTCGGGTGTGCTGTTCAACTACGTATTGCCGGTCAGAATGAGAACAGCCTGAATCACATAACCGGTCAACGTTCGCAGTATTGCTGAAATAACATCAAGATTTAGACCGAACTGCGAGCCTGCCAGCGGTAGCAGGATCAGCAAGCCGATCAGAATCAGCATCCCGAACGGCTCGAGCCGCGCCAGCGGGAGGGCGAGTGGCCGGGGCAGCAGCCCTACCGCGACGCGCCCGCCGTCGAGCGGCGGGATCGGCATCATGTTGAACACCGCCAGCACCGCGTTGATCAGCAGTGCGTTCTTGAGATTGTCAAAGATCCATTGCGCCGAGTTCGCTGGGGCCCAGGGCAGGGCGTGCAGGGCAAGAGCTGCGGAC
Source organism: Bradyrhizobium sp. CW1 (assembly GCF_023100665.1). NCBI lineage: Bacteria > Pseudomonadati > Pseudomonadota > Alphaproteobacteria > Hyphomicrobiales > Nitrobacteraceae > Bradyrhizobium > Bradyrhizobium sp. CW1. The sequence goes on along the minus strand of NZ_CP064684.1, from coordinate 4,673,470 downwards.
AGCGCCAGCAGGATGTTGGTGGCGGGCCCGGCCAGCGCCACCCAGACCATGCCGAGTCTGGGGTCGTTGAGCTTGCGGAAATTCACCGGCACAGGCTTGGCATAGCCGAACAGGAATGGCGAATGCGCGAACAGCAGCATCGCCGGCAATATCAGCGTGCCGAACGGGTCGATGTGGCGGAGCGGGTTGAAGCTGACACGGCCGAGCTGCCATGCGGTATCATCACCGAGACGATGTGCGACGAAGGCGTGGGCAGCCTCGTGGAAGGTGATGGCGAGCACCAGCGGCAGCACCCACACCGAGAGGTCATACAAGGAAATGTTCACGGCTCGTCCGTCCCGGTTTGCCTGCGGTCTTGCAGCCGACCCAGCCAACCGGTGGTGCAGCAACGCGTCACCCCAACATAGGGTGGGCGGTCCCGAAATGCCACGCCGCAAATGATCGGCGAGACCAGCGGCCGTGACGTGGAGCCTTGGCGCCGGATGAGCTACGTCGGGATCGTCCCGTCATATCGGATCATGCCGTCCTCGATCGTCACCCAGCCCATCTTTTCGCTGACCCAGATGTGCTCGGTGGGCACAAACGCGTTGCGATCGTCGAAGGTCGCCAGCGCAACGCCAGCCAGCGTGCCGTTGCGCCGCCAGGCGAACAGGCGCGTGCCGCAGCGCTTACAGAACACGCGGTCGATGTTCTCGGACGACGCATAGCGCTCGGTGTCGCCCTCGACAGTCAGTGCGCGCTGGTCGAATTGCGCGCGGGCGAAGTAGGGCGAGCCCATCGCCTTCTGACAGAGGCGGCAATGGCAGATGCGGACGTTGAGCGGCTCGCCCTCCGCCTTGAACCGCACCGCGCCGCACAGACATCCGCCTTCTCGGATCATGGCTGCCTCAATAGGTTGCCCGCCCACCCGAGATGTCGAACACGGCGCCGGTCGAGAACGCGCAGTCCTCGGATGCGAGCCAGCTCACCATCGCGGCTAGCTCTTCCACCAGCACAAAGCGCGCTTTCGGGATTTTCGACAGCATGAAGTCGATATGCTGCTGCGTCATCTGGTCGAAGATCGCCGTCTTCGCAGCCGCGGGAGTCACCGCATTGACGAGAATGTCGTGTGCGGCCAATTCCTTGCCGAGCGACTTGGTCAGCGCGATCAGGCCGGCCTTGGACGCCGAATAATGCGAGGCGTTGGGATTGCCTTCCTTGCCGGCGATCGAGGCGATGTTGACGATGCGCCCGTACTTCTGCTTGAGCATCCAAGGCACGATCGCCTTGCAGACGATGAAAGGGCCGTCGAGGTTGATGCGCAGAACTTTCCGCCATTCCTCGAGATCGGTCTCCCAGACCGGCTTGTTGACGCCGGCGATGCCGGCATTGTTGACGAGGATGTCGATCTTGCCGAAGGCGGCCAGCGTCACGTCGCGGGCCTGCTCGACGGCCGCGGTATCGGTGACGTCGACCTTGAAGACGCAGGTGTTATCGCCGATTTCCTTTGCCGTCTTCTCGGCCAGGGCTGCATCAAAATCCCAGATCGCGACCTTGGCGCCGGAGGCGACGAAGCGCTGAACAATGGCGCGGCCAAAGCCCTGCGCGCCGCCGGTGACGATGGCGACACGGCCGTTGAGATCGATCTTGTTCATGCCGGGCCTCTGGCGTCAGAGCATGTAGCCGCCGTCGACCACGAGGTCGACACCGGTGGTGAAGGCGCTCTCGTCGCTGCCGAGATAGACCGCCATGGATGCGATCTCGTCGGCGGTGCCGAGCCGGCCCATCTTCTGGCGGGAGACGAACATCTCCTTGCCCTGCGGCCCTTGCGCTGCGGCACGGTCGAGCATCGAAGGCGTCTCGACGGTGCCCGGGCAGATGCTGTTGCAGCGGATGCCCTTGGTGATGAAGTCGAGCGCGACCGCGCGCGTCAGCAGCGACACCGCTGCCTTCGAAGCGCTGTAGACGTAACGGTTGGCCGGCGGCCGCAGCGCCGCGCAGGAGGAGATGTTGACGATGCTGCCGCCGCCGCCCGCGAGCATGTCCGGCAGGAAGGCCCTGATGGTCCGGTGCATCGACTTGACGTTGAGGTCGAACGAGAAATCAAAATCCTCTTCCGAACACTCCAGGATGGTGCCGTGGTGCACGAAGCCCGCCGCGTTGAGCAGGATGTCGACCTTGCCGACGCGCTTGGCGAAGGCGTTAACGTCGGCGGTGCTGCGCACGTCGAGCTTCGCAGTCTCGGCAATACCTTCCTTAGCCAGGCTCGCGATGCCGCTCTCATTGATGTCGGTGGCGATGACGGTTGCGCCTTCACGCGCGAATGCAATGGCGCATGCGCGCCCGATGCCTGCCGCTGCAGCCGTGATGACGGCGCGCTTTCCCTTGAGGCGGTCTGCCATTTGTATTCTCCTCGATTTTCTCAGTGCCGTAGCCCGGATGAGCGCGCGAGCGCGATATCCGGGAGCGGATGTCCCGGGTGTCGCTCCGCTCACCCGGGCTACGTGTTCCTAACTCAGTGATTATCCCGCGCTACGCCAAATGTGCCGGCGACGTTCTGATAGCGCGTAGCGAGCTCCATGCAGGCACCGGTCGACTGCTGGCCGACGGTGTTGCGATAAAGCTCCTGCCACGGCGTCTGGTTCGGCGGATGCTTGAAGCCGCCATTCGCCGCCAGCTCGGCGTGGCGCTTCTTCACCTCGTCGTCGGAGATGAGAATGTTGGCACTGCCCTTGTTCAGATCGACGCGTACCTTGTCGCCGTTTCTGAGGATCGCGAGCCCGCCATTGGCGGCGGCTTCCGGCGAAGCATTGAGGATCGAAGGGGAGCCCGAGGTGCCCGACTGGCGGCCGTCGCCGATGCAGGGCAGGGACATGATGCCGCGCTTGATCAGCGCCGCAGGGGGCTGCATGTTCACGACCTCGGCGCCGCCGGGATAGCCGATCGGGCCGGTGCCGCGGATGAACAGCACGCAGCGCTCGTCGATCTCGAGTGAGGGATCGTCGATCCGCTCGTGATAGTCCTCGGGACCCTCGAACACGATGGCGCGGCCCTCGAATGCATTGAGATCGGTCGGGTTGCTGAGGTAGCGATCGCGGAACTCCTTGGAGATCACGCTGGTCTTCATGATCGCGGAATCGAACAGATTGCCCTTCAGCACCAGGAAGCCGGCGTCCTTCACCAGCGGCTTGTCGTAAGACCAGATCACGTCGTTGTCGGGTTTTGGCGCATTGGCGCAGTTCTCGCCGATGCCGCGGCCGTTGACCGTGACCGCGTCCTCGTGGATGCGCTTGTGCTTCATCAGTTCGCGCACCACGGCCGGCACGCCGCCGGCGCGGTGGAATTCCTCGCCGAGATAGAAGCCGGCCGGCTGCATGTTCACCAGCAGCGGCACGTCGTGGCCGACCTTCTGCCAGTCGTCGATGGAGAGCTCGACGCCGATGTGGCGCGCCAGCGCGTTAATGTGGATCGGTGCGTTGGTCGAGCCGCCGATCGCCGAATTGATCACGATGCAGTTCTCGAACGCCTTGCGGGTCAGGATGTCCGAAGGCTTGAGGTCTTCCCAGACCATGTCGACGATGCGTTTTCCCGTCTCGTAGGCGATCTGGCCGCGCTCGCGATAGGGGGCGGGGATCGCCGCACAGCCCGGCAGCGAGAAGCCGAGCGCTTCCGCGAGCCCGTTCATGGTCGAAGCGGTGCCCATGGTGTTGCAATGGCCGACCGAGGGCGCCGATGACGCCACGATCTCCATGAATTCTTCATAGTCAATCTCGCCGGCGGCGAGGCGCTCGCGCGATTTCCAGACGATGGTGCCGGAGCCGGTGCGCTCGCCATTGTGCCAGCCGTTCAGCATCGGCCCGCCCGACAGCACGATCGCGGGCAGGTTGACGGTCGCCGCCGCCATCATGCAGGCCGGCGTGGTCTTGTCGCAGCCCGTGGTCAGCACCACGCCGTCGAGCGGATAGCCGTAGAGGATTTCGACGAGGCCGAGATAAGCGAGGTTGCGGTCGAGCGCCGCGGTCGGGCGCTTGCCGGTCTCCTGGATCGGATGGGTCGGGAATTCCATCGCAATGCCGCCGGCCTCGCGGATGCCTTCGCGGACGCGATGGGCAAGCTCGATATGGTGGCGGTTGCAGGGGGAGAGGTCGTTGCCGGTCTGCGCGATGCCGATGATCGGTTTGCCGGACTGGAGCTCGGCGCGGGTGAGACCGTAGTTCAAATAGCGCTCCATATAGAGCGCGGTCATGCCCGGATTATGCGGATTGTTGAACCATTCCTGCGAGCGGAGGTGGCGGCGAGCGCCGTTGCCGGCGGGGGCATGCCCATTGGTTGGTTTTTTTGTCATTGGTTTCTCCTGCAATGCAAACGCACTGGCGTCCGTTTTATGGTATCGGCTTGTGCGATGCCCAACGGCGCGAGCGACGATTTGCCTGCCCGCTGGCGGGTCGTTTCCTCACAAATCCGATACTAGTCATGGCCACTTGGTAACGCTACCATTTTGTTCGCAACACCCCCGCCTGAAACGGCTGGCCGGTTGTCGGAACGCCGGGCCGACGAGCTTTGCCGCTCGATCACCTTGAAGCCGAGATCGAGCACCGGCTGCTCCGGACGCCGTCCGTCGATCGCGTCGATCAGCATGCTGGCGGCCGTGTTGCCCATCTCGTAGCGGTTGGTGCGCACGCTCGTCAAAGTCGGGACGGCGGAGGCCATGAATTCGAGATCGTTGAAGCCAACGATCGCGATCTGTTCGGGGATCGCGATCTCGCGGCGCCTGCATTCGAACAGCACACCCAGCGCGAGGTCGTCATTGGCGCAGAACACCGCGTCCATGCCGGGCTCCCGCGCCAGGAGATCGGTGAACAGGGCGCCTCCGAGCGTTACCGAGGTCGGAGTCGCCGTGGTGACGACGAGGCGTTGGTCGAACAGTCCGGCGTCTTTCATGGCCGAGACGTATCCGTCGAGCCGGCGCTGCACCCGCGGATCCATCCGTGCGCCGACGAAACCGATCTTGCGGTGACCTTGCGCGAACAGATGCGCAACCGCCGCACGGGCTGCGTCATAGTGCGAAAAGCCGATCATCATGTCGATCGGATTGGGTCCGATCTCCATGATCTGCACGATCGGGCAGTCGGCGGCATCGAGCATTGCGCGCGATTCCGTGGTCTGGTCGATGCCGGTGACGATCAGCCCGGCCGGCTTCTGCGCAAGAAACAGCCGCAGCAGCTTCTCCTCCTGGAGAATACTGTAGCGTGTGTTGGACAACTGGATCGAGTAACGGCTGTTTTCGGAGGCGTCGTAGATGCCGCGTAGCACGTCGGAGAACACGTTATTGGTCAGCGACGGAATCAAGACACCGATCACCTCGGTGCGCTGCGAGGCCAACGCGCGCGCCGCCAGGTTCGGCACATAGCCAAGCTCCCTGGCCGCGCTTTCGACCCGGGTCCGTTTGGCCACCGACAGCGCCTCGGGATTGCGGAAGAAGCGGGACGCTGTGATCGGGCTTACGCCGGCGAGCTCGGCGACTTCCGCCAGCCGGATTTTGCCTGACTTGGTGCGGTTTCGACCCATTTGCTGCTCTTAACACACTCACTGTCGCAAACAAAGGAACGTTGACAGCGCTACCAGCACGGACTAACCAAAGACAAATTGCCAAAACCGCGCAAACTGCCGACAATGTCGCCCGCTAAGGTTGGGCTTCGTTCGGTGAAGTCTGAAAAAACAAGACGGTCGCGGCGCGAGATGCGTCGTGGACTTTCGAGGAGGGAGCTAGATGTCGTCTGTGCAAATCCGCGACGTGCGGAAATCGTTCGGCAATTTTGAAGTCCTGCACGGCGTTTCGATTCCGATCGAGGACGGCCAGTTCGTTGTCCTGGTTGGCCCCTCCGGCTGCGGCAAGTCGACGCTTCTGCGCATGCTCGCCGGTCTCGAGAACATCACCTCAGGCACGATCTCGATCGGCGACCGCGTCGTCAACAATGTCCAGCCCAAGGAGCGGGACATTGCGATGGTGTTCCAGAACTACGCGCTCTATCCGCACATGACGGTCGGCGAGAACATGGGCTTCTCGATGAAGCTGCGGGGCGAGAGCACCGAAGAGATCAACAAGCGCGTCAAGCGCGCCGCCGAGATCCTGGCACTGTCGCCGCTGCTCGAACGCTATCCGCGCCAGCTCTCCGGCGGCCAGCGCCAGCGCGTCGCCATGGGCCGCGCCATCGTGCGCGATCCGCAGGTGTTCCTGTTCGACGAGCCCTTGTCGAACCTCGACGCCAAGCTGCGCGTCGCGATGCGCACCGAGATCAAGGAGCTGCACCAGCGGCTGAAGACCACGACGGTCTACGTCACCCACGATCAGATCGAGGCCATGACCATGGCCGATAAAATCGTGGTCATGCATGACGGCATCGTCGAGCAGATGGGTACGCCGCTCGAGCTCTACGACAAGCCCGAGAACCAGTTCGTCGCCGGCTTTATCGGCTCGCCGTCCATGAACTTCCTGAAGGGTCATGTGCGGGTCAACGGCGTTGCGACCTTCGAGGGGCCGAATGGCGTCAAGCTGCCGCTCAGGAACGCGCCGGCGGCGTCCGACGGGCGTCCTGTCGTTTACGGCGTGCGTCCCGAGCATTTCACCATCGCTGACGACGGCGCCGATGCCGAGATCGTCGTGGTCGAGCCGACCGGCTCGGAAACGCAGGTGTTTGCGAAGCTCGGTGGTGAGCAGGTCGTCGCAGTCTTCCGCGAACGTCACCAGTTCAACCCGGGCGACAAGGTCAAGCTGAAGCCCGATCCTTCCGTGATTCATCTGTTCGACGAGGCGACGGGCAAACGCGTATAGCGACGCCAAAGAACTGCCAAGCAGAACTGCCCCAATACAAGACGACCCAATACAAATATAAAATTTAGGGAGAGAACGATGAGCGATTTCGACAGGCGAAGTGTGCTTAAAGTCGGTCTGGGCGGCGCGGCGCTGCTGGCCGGCCCGGGCATTGTCCCGGTACGCGCGGCGGAGTGGACCAACACGCCCGAGCCGAACGCTTCCATCCGCGTCTTGCGCTGGAAGCAGTTCATTCAGGCCGAGTTCGACAAATTCGCCGAGCAGACCAAGGCGTTCTCCGAGAAGACCGGCGTCAAGATCAAGCTCGAGGCCGAGAGCTGGGAGGACATCCGCCCCAAAGCCGCGGTCGCCGCCAATGTCGGCGCCGGTCCCGACCTGATCATCGGAACGCTCGATGATCCCCACAAATTCCCGGAAAAGCTGATCGACATGACTGACGTCGCCGACTATCTCGGCGCGCAGTATGGCGGCTGGTACCCGGTTGCCGAACGCTACGGCAAGAAGGGCAACAGCTGGATCGCCATTCCGCAGGGCGCGACCGGCGGCTGCCTGAACTATCGCGTTAGCCACGTGAAGGCCGCCGGCTTCGATGAATTTCCCAAGGACACTGCCGGCTTCCTCAAGCTCTGCCAGGCGCTGAAGAAGAACAACACGCCGGCCGGCTTCGCGCTCGGCCACGCCACGGGTGACGCCAACGGCTGGTGCCAGTGGGCGCTGTGGGCCTTCGGCGGCAAAGTCGTCAATGAAAAGAACGAGGTCGTGATCGACTCGCCGGAGACGATCGCCGCGCTCGAATACGTCAAGCAGCTCTACGAGACCTTCATCCCCGGCGTGCTGTCGTGGAACGACTCGAACAACAACAAGGCGTTCCTCAACGGCGAGCTCAGCCTGACGCTGAACGGCATCTCTATCTGGACCGTCGGAAAGAACTCGACCGATCCGAAGCAGCAGGAGATCGCCAAGGACATGAACCACGCGCCGATGCCGATCGGTCCGGTCGGCGTGTCGACCGAGCAGCAGAACGTGCTGGTTTATTACGGCTACAAGCACTCGAAGTATCCGAAGGCGGTCAAGGAATACATCAAGTTCATGATGGACAAGGCGAACTACGACGCCTGGGAGGTCTCCTCCAACGGCTACGTGTCGCCGCCGCTTCCGGCCTACAACGACAACCCGGTGTGGACGTCGGATCCGAAGATCACGCCGTATCGCGACTGCCTGAAGCGCTGCCGCGACAACGGCTATGCCGGCGATCTCGGCTATGCCTCGGCCGCGGTGATGGGCGACTTCGTCGTCGTCGACATGTTCGCCGAGGCGGCGTCGGGCTCGGTGACGCCGAAGGCGGCAGCCGCACGCGCAGCCGAGCGCGCCAAGCGCTACTATCAGGTCTGATCAGCTCCAATCTACGCGGCGTCCGGTTCGCCGGACGCCGCGACTTTTCGTCGAGGGGAATCCGACATGGCAGTTATGGCCGAGTCCACTGTCGCGCAGGCCAAGCGCAGCAGCTTGTGGACCAGAGCATTCGAGAGCCGGCATTTCCTCGGCGCGATGTTCATGGTGCCGGCAATCGCCATCCTCATCCTGTTTCTGGCTTACCCGCTGGCGCTGGGCTTCTGGCTCGGCATGACCGACACCAAGATCGGCGGCGCCGGGCGCTACATCGGCTTCCAGAATTTCGTCTCGCTGGCGAAGGACTCAGTGTTCTGGCTTTCGGTGTTCAACACGATCTTCTACACGGTCGCCGCCAGCGCGGTGAAATTCGCCATCGGCCTTTACCTGGCGCTGCTGCTCAACGAGCGGCTGCCGATGAAGTCGATGATCCGGGCGATCGTGCTGTTGCCCTTCGTCGTGCCCACGGTGCTCTCTGCGATTGCGTTCTGGTGGATTTATGACAGCCAGTTCTCGATCATCTCCTGGGTGTTGATCAAGGCCGGCCTGATCACGCGCTATATCGATTTCCTTGGCGATCCCTGGAATGCGCGCTGGTCGGTCGTCGCCGCCAATATCTGGCGCGGCGTGCCTTTCGTGGCGATCACGCTGCTGGCGGGATTACAGACCATCTCGCCCTCGCTCTATGAGGCCGCCAATCTCGACGGCGCCACCAATCTGCAGCGCTTCCGCCACATCACGCTGCCGATGCTGTCGCCGATCATCGCGGTCGTGATGACGTTCTCGGTGCTGATGACCTTCACCGACTTTCAGCTCATCTACACCATCACGCGGGGTGGACCGATCAACTCCACCCATCTGATGGCGACGCTGTCGTTCCAGCGCGCCATCACCGGCGGCAATCTCGGCGAGGGGGCGGCGATCTCGAACGCGATGATTCCGTTCCTGGTCGCGGCGATCCTGCTCAGCTTTTTCGGGCTTCAGCGTTCCCGCTGGCAGCAGGGCGGGAGGGACTGACCATGACCACGGCAGACGACCAAAGCGTCGGAATGGACTATCTCGAGAGCTTCCCGCGGAAGTTTTTTCGGGTCTACCTTCCGCTCGGCCTGATCATCTTCTTCCTGCTGTTCCCGTTCTACTGGATGGCGGTCGCGACGTTCAAGCCGGACGCGGAGATGTACGACTACGAAAAGTACAATCCGTTCTGGATCGTGCATCCGACGCTGGAGCACATCAAGAAGCTGTTCTTCGACACCGACTATCCGCTCTGGATGTGGAACACCGTGATCGTCTCGGTGTCCTCGACCTTCATCTCCCTGTTCGCCAGCGTCTGCGCCGCCTATGCGATCGAACGCCTTCGCTACAAGGGCTCGCGCTATGTCGGCCTTGCGATCTTCCTCGGCTATCTGGTGCCGCCCTCCATTCTGTTCATTCCGCTGGCGGCGATCGTGTTTCAGCTCGGGCTGTTCGACGGCAATTTGGCGCTGATCCTGACCTATCCGACCTTCCTGATCCCGTTCTGCACCTGGCTCCTGATGGGCTATTTCCGCACCATCCCCTATGAGCTGGAGGAGTGTGCGCTGATCGACGGGGCGACGCGGCTGCAGATTCTGATGAAGATCACGCTGCCGCTTTCGCTGCCGGGCGTGATCTCGGCGGGCATCTTCGCCTTCACGTTGTCCTGGAACGAGTTCATTTACGCGCTGACCTTCATCTCCTCGTCCGAAAACAAGACGATCCCGGTCGGCGCGATCACCGAGCTCGTCAATGGCGACGTCTACCACTGGGGGGCCCTGATGGCGGCGGCTCTGACCGGCTCGGTTCCCGTAGTTATCCTTTATTCCTTCTTCGTGGAGTATTATGTGTCGGCGATGACCGGCGCCGTGAAGGAATGATCGCGGGGCCTGCCTCGAGAGCGCGCCAGGACGAATTGCCGAAATCGGCGCGTTCCGGCCAATAAAAAGGAGTAGGCTCTTGCACATTCTGGTTCTGGGCGCCGCCGGCATGGTCGGCCGCAAATTGTGCGAACGGTTGTCGCGCGACGGCCGGCTCGGCAAGAGCGACATCACCAAGCTGACCATGCATGACGTGGTCGAGCCGAAGGCGCCCGAAAGAGCCGGTTTTGCCGTCGAGACCGTGTCGAGCGATTTCGCCGTGCCGGGTGCGGCCGAAAAGCTGATCGCCGGCCGTCCGGACGTGATCTTTCATCTCGCCGCGATCGTCTCGGGCGAAGCCGAGCTCGATTTCGACAAGGGCTACCGCATCAATCTCGACGGCACGCGAATGCTGCTCGATGCCGTCAGGCTTGCAGGCGGCGGCTACAAGCCGCGCGTGGTCTTCACGTCCTCGATCGCGGTGTTCGGCGCGCCGTTCCCCGATGCGATCGGCGACGAGTTCTTCCACACGCCGCTTCTGAGCTACGGTACGCAGAAGGCGATCGGCGAATTACTGCTGGCCGACTATTCCCGCCGCGGCTTCCTCGATGGCATCGGCATCCGCCTGCCGACCATCTGCATCAGGCCCGGCCTGCCCAACAAGGCGGCATCGGGCTTCTTCTCCAACATCCTGCGCGAGCCGCTGGCCGGCAAGGAAGCGGTTCTTCCCGTGTCCGAGGACGTCCGCCACTGGCATGCCACGCCGCGCTCCGCCGTCGGCTTCCTGCTGCATGCCGGCACCATGGACCTCGCCGCGGTGGGGCCGCGCCGTAATTTGACCATGCCGGGCCTGTCGGCGACGGTTGGCGAGCAGATCGCTGCGCTGAAGCGCGTCGCCGGCGACAAGGTCGCCGCCCGCATCAAGCGGGAGCCCGATCCCTTTATCGTCGGCATCGTCGGCGGCTGGCCGCGCAACTTCAATGCAAAGCGGTCGCTCGAGCTCGGCTTCACCACTGCCGAGAAGACTTTCGACGACATCATCCGCATTCACATCGAAGACGAGCTCGGCGGCAATTTCGTCGCCTGATCTCTGACTGAGCGGGTAAAGTGATGGCGAGCGTTGCTTGCATCGGCGAATGCATGGTCGAGCTCCGGCAGGCCCAGGGTGGACAATCCGCCGGACCTTCCAGCGGGCAGGGCGGGGGCCTCTACTCGCGTGGATTCGGCGGCGACACCCTCAACACGGCCGTTTACCTCGCGCGGCTCGAGGTCAAGGTCGATTATTTCACCGCGCTTGGCGACGATGCCCTGAGCGATGAGATGATCGCGGCCTGGACTGCGGAGGGCGTCGGCACGAGGCGCGTCGCGCGGCTGCCGGGCAAGCTGCCCGGCATCTACATGATCCAGCTGGATGCGAAGGGAGAGCGCCAGTTCTTCCACTGGCGCGACAGTGCGGCGGCGCGCCAGCTGATGAACCTGCCGGAAACGGACGATCTCCTCAACTCGCTGATGAGCTACGACATCGTCTATCTCTCTGCGATCACGCTCTCGATCTACGACGCGGCCGGGCGCGAGCGCCTGTTCGCGGCGATCAAGCGCGCGCGTCTGCTTGGCACCCGCTTCGTGTTCGACACCAATTTTCGCGCGCGGGGATGGCCGGATCGTGAGGTCGCGCGCGAGGTGTTTTCAGCGGCCTTCGCGGCAGCCGACATCGTGCTGACCTCGACCGAGGATCTGCTCGCCCTCTATCCCGGTGAGAGCCACGAGCAGTTGATGGCGCGCATCCCAAGCTCCGAGCTGGTGTTCCGGCTCGCCGAGCCGGTCAGCCTGCTGCGCTTTCCCGGGGGGCCCTATGAGGTCCGCGCGGAGCCCATGACTAAACCCGTGGTCGACACCACCGCGGCCGGCGATAGCTTTGCGGCGGCCTATATCGCGGCACGGCTCGCCGGTTCCGACCCGGTCGAGGCCGCCCAGGCCGGGCACCGCCTCGCCAGCCTCGTCATCTGCTATTCCGGCGCCATCATTCCGGGTTATGCCATGCCGCCGAAGAAACGGCACCGGCCGGCGACCACGCGTCAAGCGACCAAGTGAAACGAAAGCCAAGATGACCACGACTGCCCAACAGAACCACCTCGCCGCGCTGTTCAAGGCCGCGACTGTCATTCCCGTCCTCACCATCGAGCGTATCCAGGATGCGGTGCCGCTGGCGCGTGCGCTGGTGGCCGGCGGCGTCCGCACGCTGGAGGTGACCATGCGTACCCCTGTTGCGATCGAGGCGGCGAGGGCGATGATGGCCGAGGTGCCCGAGGCGGTGGTCGGCATCGGCACGATTCTCAATCCGGCCGACTTTACCCGTGTCGAGAAGCTCGGCGTTGCGTTCGGCATCAGCCCGGGCTTGACCCCGGACCTCTTGAAGGCCGCCACCCATAGCTCCTTGCCGTTTGCGCCGGGTATCGCCACGGCCTCCGAGCTGATGATGGCGCTGTCCTACGGCTTCGACATTGCAAAATTTTTCCCGGCCGAGCAGGCCGGCGGCATCAAGGGGCTGCGCTCGCTGGGTGGGCCGTTCCCGAACGTGCGGTTCTGCCCGACCGGCGGGGTCGGCGAGGCCAATGCAGCAACCTGGCTCGCGGAGCCCAATGTGGTCGCGGTCGGCGGTTCCTGGCTGTGCCCGACGGCGGAGATCAGGGCCGGGAACTGGGCCGGCATAACTGCCATCTGCCAGCGCACCCTCGAGGCCCTTAAACCCGCGTGAAGTCTTGCCATCCCTGAGCTAAGACTTAGGTCAGCAAGAGACCGCCAGGGAGAATGACCATGACCGCCAGCATCGTCGGATGGGCGCATACGCCGTTCGGCAAGTTCGACACCGAGACTGTGGAAAGCCTTGTGGTGAAGGTCGCCAATGAGGCGCTGGCGGATGCCGGCATTTCGGCCGGCGATGTCGACGAGATCGTGCTCGGCCATTTCAACGCCGGCTTCTCGCCCCAGGATTTTACCGCCTCGCTGGTGCTCCAGGCCGACCCGAAGCTGCGCTTCAAGCCGGCGACCCGGGTCGAGAACGCCTGCGCCACCGGCTCCGCCGCCGTCCATCAGGGCGTGCGCGCGATCGCGGCCGGCGCGGCCAGGATTGTCCTCGTTGTCGGGGTCGAACAGATGACGCGCACGCCGGGCCCGGAGATCGGCAAGAACCTGCTCAAGGCGTCCTATCTTCCCGAGGACGGCGACACTGTCGGCGGCTTCGCCGGCGTGTTCGGCAAGATCGCCAGCTCCTATTTCCAGAAATACGGCGACCAGTCCGATGCACTGGCGCTGATCGCGGCCAAGAACCATAAGAACGGCGTCGCCAATCCCTTCGCCCAGATGCGCAAGGACTTTGGCTTCGACTTCTGCCGCGCCGAGAGCGAGAAGAACCCCTACGTCGCCGGCCCCCTGAAGCGCACCGACTGCTCGCTGGTCTCGGACGGTGCCGCTGCCCTGGTGCTGGCCGACGCGGAAACCGCCAAGGGCATGAGCAAGTCGATCGGCTTCCGCGCCACCGCGCACGCCCAGGATTTCCTGCCGATGTCCAAGCGCGACATCCTCCAGTTCGAGGGCTGCACGGTCGCTTGGCAGCGCGCACTGGAGAAGGCGGGCGTTACACTTTCCGATCTCTCCTTCGTCGAGACCCATGACTGCTTCACCGTCGCCGAGCTGATCGAGTACGAAGCGATGGGCTTGACGCCGCGGGGGCAGGGTGCCCGTGCCATCAAGGAAGGCTGGACGCTCAAGGACGGCAAGCTGCCGGTCAATCCGTCCGGTGGCCTGAAAGCCAAGGGCCATCCGATCGGCGCCACCGGCGTCTCCATGCACGTGATGACCGCGATGCAGCTCGCCGGCCAAGCGCCCGAGGGCATGCAGCTCAAGAATGCAAAGCTCGGCGGCATTTTCAACATGGGCGGTGCGGCGGTTGCCAACTACGTCTCCGTGCTGGAGCCGCTGAAGTAAGGCTGCTGCACGGTAGGCAAGGCGTGAAGCGCCGTGCCCACCTTCTTATCTTGCGCTAGATCATGGTGGGCCCGCTGGGGGCCCTTAAAGCTCTTGATCGATTTGCAGGGGATGCATCATGAGCAATGACTACGAAGATTCGCTGTCGATGGACGCACTCAACGATCGCATCGCGATTCTCGAGGACAATATCCGCCAGCTCATCGAGCAGGCCGCGGCCGCCTCGGGTGAGCAGAACGAGTCGCGGATCGCTGACCGCATCAACCAGCAGAATGATGAGCTCGACCGCCTCCTCAAGATTCGCGATTCCCGTCAGAAGAAATAGCCGCCTTTCGCCGCCGGCGCATGCGGCCATACGCCGGCGGCTCTTGCGCATGCGCCGCCACTGCCGTTAGCTGGACCGAGATCGCAGGCCTCACTTGAGGCCGCGCAATCGGGAGCGAACGATGGGGCCGCTGAAGGGCATCAAGGTCGTCGACATGACCACCGTGCTGATGGGCCCCTATGCGACCCAGATGCTCGGCGATTACGGCGCAGACGTCATCAAGGTGGAGTCTCTGGACGGCGACGTCACCCGCCTGATCGGCCCGATGCGGCACGCAGGCATGGGCCCGGTGTTTCTCAACACCAACCGTAGCAAGCGCTCGATCTGCCTTGACCTGAAGAAGCCCGCCGGCCGCGAGGCCGTGCTCCGCTTGCTGAAAGACGCCGACGTTCTCGTCTACAACGTCCGCCCGCAGGCGATGGCGCGGCTTCAACTCGGCTATGACGTTGTTTCCAAAATCAATCCGCGGCTGGTCTATGCCGGCGTGTTCGGCTTCGGCCAGGACGGGCCCTATGCTGCAAAACCGGCCTATGACGATCTGATCCAGGGCGCCACCGCGCTGCCCGCCTTGATGGCGCAGACCGGTGACGGTGTGCCGCGCTATGTGCCGAACGCACTGGTCGATCGCATCGTAGGCTTGACTGCCGTGGGCGCGATCTGCGCCAGCCTCGTGCACCGCGACCGCACCGGCCGCGGCCAGCGCGTCGACATCCCGATGTTCGAGACCATGGCCGGCTTCGTCATGGGCGACCACATGGGCGGATTGACCTATGAGCCCCCGCTCGACAAGGGCGGTTACGCCCGCCACCTCTCGCGCGACCGCCGGCCCTACAAGACATCGGACGGTTATCTCAGCGTCATCGTCTACAACGACAAGCAGTGGGAGAACTTCTTTAAGGCGACGCGACGCGACGACCTGCGCGCCGACGCGATGTTCGCGACATTCGCCGGGCGCGCCGCCAATATCGACGTCGTCTATGCCGAGCTCGCGCGCATCTTCGAGACGCGCAGCACCGCGGAATGGATCGACCTGCTCACCAAGGCCGACGTGCCGGTGATGCCCATGCACGACCTCGCGTCGATGCTGCACGATGAGCATCTGGAGGCGACCGGCTTTTTCCCAGTGGTGAACCATCCAACTGAAGGGCCGATCCGGAGCATGAGGGTGACGGCCACCTGGTCCGAAACCGAAGCCGAACCGGTGCGGCTCGCGCCGCAGCTCAACGAGCACGGCGCGGAAATCCTGCGCGAGATCGGCTATTCCGCCGACGAGATCGACGCCATGGTCCGCGATGGCGTCACCCGTTCGCCGCCCCGGAATGACGATGCACTGGTGCGCCCATGAGCTTCATCACCGGCGTCGGTCTCACGCCTTTCGGCAAGCACGAAGGCTCGTCCTCGCTGGAGCTGATGAGCAAGGCCGCGCAGGCTGCGCTCGACGATGCCGGGCTCAAGCGTGCCGAGATCGACGGCATCCTCTGCGGCTACTCCACCGTCTCGCCGCACATCATGTTGGCGACCGTTTTTGCCGAGCATTTTGGCATCCGCCCCAGTTACGCCCATGCCGTCCAGGTCGGTGGCGCGACCGGGCTCGCGATGACCATGCTCGCCCATCATCTCGTCGAAGCGGGCGTCGCCCGCAATGTGCTCGTCGTGGCCGGCGAGAACCGCCTCACTGGGCAGAGCCGCGACGCCTCGATCCAAGCGCTGGCGCAGGTCGGCCATCCCGACTACGAACTGCCGCTCGGCCCGACCATCCCGGCCTATTACGGCCTCGTCGCTAACAGATACATGCACGAGTACGGCGTGACGGAAGAAGACCTCGCCGAATTCGCGGTGCTGATGCGCACCCACGCCTGCACTCATCCTGGTGCGCAATTCCAGGATCCCATCAAGGTCGCAGACGTCATGGCCTCGAAGCCGGTGGCGATGCCGCTGAAGCTGCTCGATTGCTGCCCGGTGTCCGACGGCGGCGCAGCCTTCGTCATCAGTCGCGAGCGGACCGGAGAGGCCCGCGTGCGCATTCGCGGCTGTGCCCAGGCCCATACCCATCAGCACGTCACTGCAGCCCCCGCCCTGAGCGAGCTCGGCGCCGAGATCTCCATCGCTCGCGCCAGGGAGGTTACCGGCCTTGCCATTTCCGACGTGCGCTACGCGGCGATCTACGACAGCTTTACGATCACGCTCGCGATGCTGCTGGAAGATCTTGGCCTCGCTGGCCGGGGCGAGGCAGCCGCGCGCGTGCGCGCTGGCCATTTCAGCCGCAATGGAGCGATGCCGCTGAACACCCATGGCGGCCTGCTCAGCTACGGTCATTGCGGCGTTGGTGGCGCCATGGCGCATCTGGTGGAAACGCATCTGCAGATGACGGGGCGGGCGGCGAATCGTCAGGTGCGCGACGCCTCGATCGCGCTGCTGCACGGCGACGGCGGCGTGCTGTCGTCTCACGTCAGCATGTTCCTGGAGCGGGTGCGATGAGCGAGCGTCTAGCCGACTGGACCAAGGGCGAACAGGCCGTCATTTATCAGACCTGCACCGCATGCGGCCATGTGCAGTATATTCGTCGCGCCTTCTGCGCGGCCTGCGGCGCGTCCGATCCGCGCGAGCAGTGCGCCAGCGGCAAGGGCAGGGTCTACGCGACGTCGCTGGTCTGCCGCGCCGCCACGCCCGAGACGCGCGCGTACGTGCCCTACAACATCCTGCTGGTCGATTGCGCCGAGGGTTTTCGCATGATGGCGCATGGTGAGAATGATCTCGCCATCGGCGATGAGGTCAGTGCGAGCTTCAAACTGTTCGCCGGCAAGCTGGTGCCGTTCTTCGCCAAAGACAGATAGTGAAATTTAGATGCTCCAATGTGGCCCGGATGGAGCGGACCGAAATCCGGGTTTTCGCCTCACCGATAGACTTTCCCGGATTGCGCGCCCCATCCGGGCTATTGCGGCAACGCGAGCGGTGGGATCCGTCATTCGGGGGCGGTCCTGAGAGACCGAGCCTGGAACGGGAATTCTGGGCCTGGCCTGTGCGAGGGCCACCCCGGAATGACGAAAGCTCTCACCCGACTCTTAACTAGCGCCCGTAGAACAGGATGCTGGCGATGACGAGCATCGCCATCACCGCTAGCATATGCGCGAACGCTTCCGAGGCCGCCCCCTTGGTGGCTTCCTTCATTCCATTTTCTCCCTAGACTTGGGCGTGACTCATCGATGCGCGGTTAGCGCCCAACGGCCAATTGTTTTTACTCGGAACACCCCTTGCGAGTATCCGCCGCGATCAAGTCCCCACGCGGCGAATATCGACTGTGCCAAGGTCGTTCAGCAATGCGGCGGCATTTTGACTCGATGTTGTTGCTCCTGCGGACGCGCAAGAATACAGTTTCGTGGAAATTTCGCCGCTAACGACAAAAAGCATCAAAGGCTTAGGGAAAACTTCAGGAAAATCATGGCCCGCATCAACTACAGCGACCCGTCCAAGGCATCCGACCGCACCCGCGAGATCCTCGACAAGAACCGCAATGCCAACATCTTCCGGATGATGTCGCATTCGCCGAGCTATTTCGAGCAGTACTGCCGGCTCGGCGGCGCCATCCGCCACAAGGGCGAGCTCGATCCGATCGTGCGCGAACTCGCGATCACCCGCACCGGCATTTTGTGCGAGGCGCCGTATGAGATCGTCGCGCACAAGCGCATCGGCAAGAATGTCGGCGTCACCGACGAGCAGAACGAGGCGCTCGAGAACTGGCAGGCCGCGAACTGTTTCAATGAAGTGCAGCGCGCCGCGCTCGCCTTCACCGACGAGATCGTCAAGCTGAACAAGCCGACGGATGCGACCTTCAAGGCGATCTCATCGAAGCTGACGCCGGCCGCACTGGTTGAACTGCAGCTCTCGGTCGGATTCTACATCATGACGTCAAAGTTTCTGGAGACCTTCGAGATCGACCTTCAGCCGGTCACCGAAGTGGTCGGCTGATCGAGCAATTGCTGTGAGGGATGCTCATGACGATCGATGAATATGCCGCCTGGGCTGCAACGATTGCGAAAGTCGATGAGCGTCCGTCGAACGAACGGCTGTCCTATCTCGGGCTCGGCCTCGCCGGCGAGTCCGGCGAAGTCGCCGACCATATCAAGAAGCTGCTCCGCGATGACTGGCTCGACCAGGCGGGCCTCGTCGAAGAGCTCGGCGATGTCATCTATTACTGGGCCTGCCTCTGCGTGGCGACCGGCCAGCAGCCATCGGAGCTGCTCAAGACCAGTGCCGCCAAGATCAAGCGGCGGATCAGCGAGGCGGCGAGCCGCTAGGCCGCTCAGGTGGAGGTCAAGATATCCACTTTGGCGTTGGCGACGATCAGGCGCTCGGCCAGAAGCTGCGCAAGATTGCGCATGATGCGTTCGCTGGCGTGCGGGTGCTGCTTGCGGAAGCGCTCGAACGCTTTCAGAGGCGCCTCGAACGCGGTCGCAGCCATATCCGCGAACACGTCCGCGGAGCGGGTGGTCTCGATCAGGGCCATCTCGCCGAACGCCATGCCGGCGGTGAGTGTTGCGAGCCGCACTCCGTCGGGCAGGGTGACATGCACCGCGCCGCTGCGCAGGAAGAACAGGGAATCGGCTGCGGCGCCAGTGGTGAGGATTTTCGCGCCAGACTGATAGATCCGGATCGTGCAGATTGAGGCGAGGTCGGTCAGCTCTTCCGCGCTGAGGCCTGCGAGCAGAGGCTGCTCGGAAAGCTCGGTGGTCTCGTGAAAATCGATCGAGCCGCCATAGCGGTAGACGATCTGGTCTTCGGCCCATTCGATCGCGGTGTCGAGCACATAGAAGTCGCGGACGTTCTTCAGCTCCGCGGTCCACTCCCGCAGGCTGTCCCATTCTTTGGAGGCGCGCCTGACGCCTGACAGGACGACGGTCACATTCAGCGCCGCCAGCTCCTCGAACGCTTCAGCCACCAGCCGCGCCCCGGCGCGTGTGGTGGAGGTGACGCGGTGGAGATCGAAAATCACGAATTGCGGCCGCGGCCGGCCCGCAAGCCGGCGTGAGACATAGTCGACCGCCGACAGCGACAGCGTGCCGACCAGCTCGATGATCCGCACCTCCTGCTCGAGGGCTGCGAGAATATCGCGCTCCTGCGGGCGGCGCACGCGCCGCGACGGGCTCTTGCCGATGTCGTAATCGGCGATGACGGCGTTGCGTGCGTCGTCGCTGCGGTTGAGCATATGCAGATCGTAATGCGAGGACAGCGCCTCGCAGACCTTGATGCCGCGCACGCTGTTGCCGTGCTTGTCGAGCCTTGGCGAATAGCTGCCGAGCCCGAGGCGGGCGGGGAGTGCGGCGAGAATTCCGCCGCCGACGCCACTCTTGGCGGGGATGCCGATCCGGTAGATCCATTCGCCGGCATAGTCGTACATGCCCGACGACGTCATCACCGACAGCGTGCGCGAGATCGCGTAAGGCGTCAGCACCTGCTCGCCGGTAACCGGGTTGACGCCACGGTTGGCGAGCGTTGCCGCCATCACAGCGATGTCGCGCGCGGTGACCAGCACCGCGCATTGCCGGAAATAGACGTCGAGTACGGCCGCGACATTGTCCGAGATCACCGCATTGGTCTTGAGGAGATAGCCGATGGCACGGTTGCGGTCGCCGGTCTGGCTTTCGGAAGCGTAGACGGCCTCGTCGACGGCGAGATCGCGGCCGGCAAAACGACTAAGCGCGAGGCGAATTTGCTCGAAGGCATCCGGACCCTTGCTGTCGTGGATCAGCCCGGTGCAGGCGATCGCGCCGGCATTGACCATCGGGTTGAATGGATGATTCTCCGAGTTGAGCCGGATCGAGTTGAAAGGATCGCCGGAGGGCTCGACGCCGATTGCGCTCTCCACCCTGTTTGCGCCGAGCAGGTCCAGCGCCAGCGCGAACACGAACGGCTTTGACATCGACTGGATGGTGAAGGGCGCCCTGGAGTCGCCGACCTCGTAGACATGACCGTCCAGGGTCGCGAGGCTGATGCCGAAACAGGCAGGATCGGCCTTGCCGAGCTCGGGAATGTAGTCGGCGACCGCGCCCGAGGTCTCTGCCGAGAATTCGTTGAGGCAATTGTCCAGAAACCGCAGCAAAGGCGGCTTCGAGCGCGTCCAGGCGGTAGCGAGAGGCGAAAGCGGTTTCATTGCCTCTCTTTGTGCAACGCAATCAGGGCACGCGCAACCCGTCCGGCACCACGGTCTGCCGCCGGACCAGCAGCAGGGCGAGCAAAATCGTGGGGATCAGGATGGCGAGGCCGAGCAGCGTCACCTGCATCTGCGACAGCGGCATGATGCCGCCGCCGGGGGTGGCCACCACGAAACCGCCGATCACCAGCAGCACGCGGATGGGCCACTCCAGCGCACCGGCGCCGCGGAGATCGCCGACGAAGGGCTGGTAGCCCTGGATGCCGCCGCAGATGAACAGCGTGCCGAACGCCGCGAGCGCCATCAAGCCGAGACCGGCCAGATAGGGGCTCGGCCCCTGCAGCACCAGCGCGGGATTGAGCACGAAGAAGAACGGGATGAAATAGATGATGCTGCCGACCCACATCGATTCCCAGCCCGTCTTCATCGCCGGCGAGCCGGCAATACCTGCCGCTGCGAATGATGCAATCGCGACCGGCGGGGTGATCGACGACAGCATGCCCCAGTAGAAAATGAACATGTGCACGGCCATTTTGTTCAGCCCGAGCTTCTCCAGCGCGGGTGCGACCAGGATGGCGAGGAAGATGTAGCAGGCCGTCGTGGTCAGGCCGAGCCCGAGAATCAGGCTAGTCAGGGCGCACATGCCGAGCAGCAGGAACGGATTGTCGCCGGCGATATGCAGCAGGTCGTTGGCGAGGCTCGACACCACGCCGGTCATCGAGAAGGCGCCGATCAGCAGGCCGCACCCGGCGAGGATGCCGACAAGCTCGACGAAGGTGCGGCCGTTGACCTCGAGGAATTTGCCGATGGTCGCGACAGTCCAGCGCGTGTCCTTCGAGAACAGCTGGTTGAGCACAAGAAGCAATGCGGTGGCGTAGAATGGCGCATGGCTCTCGCGCTTGAAGTAGAGCAGCATCACGATCAGGAGGGCGATGACGAAGACGTAGTACCAGCCATCCTTGATTGTATCCATGACCCGCGGCAGCTCCGCGCGCGGAATGCCCTTCAGCCCGTGTCGTGCGGCGTAGGAATCGACCTGCATGAACAGGCCGATATAATAGAGCGCGGCGGGAATGATGGCCGCGATCGCGACATCGGCGTAGCTGACATTGAGGAACTGCGCGATTACGAAGGCGGTCGCGCCCATCACCGGCGGCGCCAGCACCGCGCCGGTCGAGGCACAAGCCTCGATCGCGCCCGCATAGGAGGCGCGAAAGCCGCTCTTCTTCATCACCGGAATGGTCATGGTGCCGGCGGTCAGCACGTTGGAGATGATCGAGCCTGACATCATGCCGAGCAGGCCGCTGGCGAAGATGCACACCTTGGCCGCGCCGCCGCGGAACGTGCCACACAGCGCGAAGGCGAGATTGATGAAGAACTTTCCGGCGCCGGTCATCATCAACGCGGTGCCGAACACCAGGAAGCCGATCACGGTGTCGGCAAACGCCTGGATGGGAATGCCGAGCAGGCTCTCGCCCGACAGCACGTGATAGGCGGTCGCCTGCTCCAGCGTCGACTGCGTGCCGCGGAACGGCCCGAGCCAGCTGGATTCCGCGAACAGCGGATAGACGGTGAAGGGAAGCACGCTCAGTAGCAGGCTCCAGCCGCCGGTGCGGCGCAGCGCCTCCATCAACATCACCCACATCACGAGACCGGCTGCGATCACGCTGTTCGGCGCGCCGCCGAATTCCCAGCCGGCCTCGGCGGCCTTGCGGACGTTCGACATCAACAGCAGCGCGGCGGCAAAGGTCACGACGAAGCAGAGAAGGTCATACCAGGGAATGCGGTCGAGCGGCGCGCGCGGGGTCCCCGGGAAGATCAGGAACGTGAACGGCAGCATCAGGGCGATCAGGAGGTAGAAGTATTCCGTGTTGAGCTGGGTGTAGCCGACGAAGAAGCGCAGCGAGAATTGCTGGTTGATGCAGAGCAGGATGGTCGCGGCGGTCGCGAGGACGAGCAGCCAGCGCCACGCGCCACGCAAGCTTCGCACGCGCGTAACTTCCGCTTCCTGCATGTTGGCGGCGGCGCCATGCGGATCGTCGAACACGATCCGCTTGGCCTCGTCCTGGGAGGGGGTGGAGACTGAAGCAGACGACATGATCGACCCCGGGCGTGGACAATTAACGCTGTGAACTAATCCTCGAACCCGTTCGGCATGTCGGCCTTCGCAAGCGCCGCGGCACGCGCCTTCATCCAGGCGTCGAGGAACGCCTTATCATCCGCAGGCGGATTGGATTTTCCGTAGTCGGTCCACGCGGCGCCAAGCACCTCTTGCCGCTTGATCAGTCCGTTGTTGTGCGCCTCCTGTGCGTCGTTCCATTGCCCGGCCTCCTTCAAAGCCTTCACCGCGCCGGGATGCACCGGCACCACCCAGTTCTTGGTCTGGCGATCGGCCGCAAGCCCGCCGGCGCCGGGCGCGGAGTCCTTGTAGGAATCGTAGTTCACGATCATCGCCTTGGTGATCGCATAGACCTGCTCGGGGGCTTGCGAGGCGTAGGCGACGAAGATCGGATAGGGATAGTTGCCGAGCTCGATCGGCTTGTCCGGCGAGATACCGGCGCCGCAGGTCGCTGTCTGCGGGAAGAAGAACGAGCCGACCTTCTGCATCCGTGCCCAACCTTCCTTGTCCTTGGCGGGCAGCGGCGGCCAGACCAGCCCGCGCGGCGAAGTCTCGGCTTCCTTGGCGGGACCGGTGATGGTGGTGCCGAAGGCCGCATCGGTGTCGTTGTTGATCAAGCCCTTCCACATCGCGCCGTAGCTTGCGAACTCGACGATCTTGACGTCCTTCTGCGTCAGGCCGGCGAAGGCGAGCACCGCGAGCGAGTTCTGGTTCAGTGCCGGCGAGCCGACGACGAAGCCGACGCGCTTTCCCTTGAGGTCCTTCAGCTCCTTCACCCCTGTATCCGCGGCCACGCCGAGCGAACCGCAATTGCAATCAACGCTCGAGAGCAGGATCTGGAGCGGCTGCGGGCCCCATTCCCTGGAGCCGAACTCGAACACGCCCTCCTGCGCGAAATATGTCCCCGATCCCATCGCCGCGGAGACCGCGCGCTTGGCGCGCAGCGGCGCCAGACGCGCGACATCGTTGCCTGCGGGGAGCACGCGCACGTCGGTCGAGTATTTGTCCTTCATCATCTTGCCGACGCCGACCGCGATGTTGAAGCCGGCGGTACCGGTGTCATAGGCGGTGAACGTCAATGTTGCCGGCAGCTTGATGTCGTCGGCGAATGCATAGCGTGTAGACACAAAAGAAAGGCCTGCCACCACGGCAGGCGCGAGCATGATCAGCCCACGACGCATGTTTCCCTCCAATGATCCTCGCGTTTGCCGCGACGATTTCTTTCTTTGTTTGAAACAGGTTTTGTTTGAGAGATCATGTCATCGCGGTCAGGCAATGGCAACGCCGTACCGCGAACGCAGCAATGAGGCTGACAGAATGTCGCGGAAAACGACGGAGAATGCAGTCAGCTTGCGACGATTGCGATCGCCTGTCCTTCGGTAACGACGTCGTCGAGCTTCACCAGAAGCGATGTGATCTCGCCGCTCACAGGCGAAAGCACCGGTATCTCCATCTTCATCGCTTCGACCACCACAATCTCATCGCCATCTGCAACGGTTCCTCCAACTTGCACGGGAGTTGCGCAGACGCGTCCGGCGATCTCCGTGACGATCTTAATTTCTGGCATGCCATCGCCTTTTTGTTGTGGTCGCAAAATGCCTGAGGTAGTTTCTTCTGCAAGCGGAATTTAATTCCGCACAGCGGAACAAGCGGTAGGGATCATGGGACGACGTTCGGAGCGGTTGAGTAGACAAGGTGCGCTCGCTGGCGAAGCCGGTGAGGGTGATGTCATCCAGGTGGTGTCGCGCGCGTTCGACGTGTTGCGATGCTTCGAGGGCCACGAGGCCAGGCTTGGCAATCTGGAAATTTCAAATCGCTGCGGCCTGCCGCGCTCGACCGTGTCGCGGCTCACGCACACGCTGACGCGGATGGGGCAGCTGGTCTATCTGCCGCGCGATCAGAAATATCGCATCGGGCCAAGCGCGGTGGCGATGAGCGCCTCGATGATGAAGGGCGCGCAGCTGCGCAGCATGATTCGCCAGCGGCTCCAGGAAGTCGCTGAGCAACTGCCGGGCACCGTCGGCTTCGTGGTCCCCGATCGCTTCCATCTGGTCTATCTTCAGTTCGCGCGTTCGGCCTCGGCACTCGGGCTGCACGAGGGCACCGGCAGCCGCATCTCGATGGCCTCGACCGCTGCAGGCGCAGCCTACATTGCGGCATTGGCGCCCGAGGTCGGCGATGCCTTCATCGCGGACATGGAGCGGGAAGCTCCCGAGGCTGCGAAAATCCTGCGGCCCCGCATCGAGGCCAACCGGCAGTCGCTGCATGAGCGCGGCTATGTCGTGGCCTGCGGCCTGTGGAGCCCGCATATCAACGGGCTCGCGGTGCCGATCTGGTCGCCGCAATACCAGACCTTCGTCGTCATCACGATCGGTCTTCTGTCGGCGATGTACGACGAAGAGCGCCTGCATGCCGAGGTCGCGCCGCTGATGCTCGCGCTCGGCCGTTCGCTCGGCAGCCTGATGGAGGGCGCGGAAGGCGACGTCTTCAACGCCCGCATCCCGCGTAAACCGGTCGCCATCGCCGTGCACAACAATAACAAGCCGATCAATTCGGAGGGAGTGAATGAACTGGAAGCCGGAACTCGACGAGCTCGCCCGGCGCGAAGCCTTCGCGCGGGAGATGGGCGGCGTTGACAAGGTCAAGCGTCAGCATGACCAGGGCCGACTGACTGTTCGGGAGCGTATCGACAGACTGACCGACAAGGGCAGCTTTCACGAGATCGGCGCCGTCTCCGGCGTCGGTGAATACGATTCCAGCGGCGAGTTGCAGAAATTGACGCCGGCGAACTGCGTGTTCGGCCGCGCGCGCATCGAAGGCCGCACCGTCGTCGTGGTCGGCGACGATTTCACCGTGCGCGGCGGCTCGGCGGACGCGTCCATCTCCGCAAAACCGCTGATGGCGGAGGAGATGGCGCATGATCTCCGCCTGCCCATCGTCCGCATCATCGAAGGCTCCGGCGGCGGCGGCTCGGTCAAGACTATCGAGACCAAGGGCGCGGCGAACTTGCCGGGCGGCATCGGCGGCACACGCTGGTATCGCTTCACCACCGAGAATTTGTCGCGCGTGCCCGTGGTCGCGCTCGGCCTCGGCTCGGTCGCAGGGCTCGGTGCCGCGCGTCTTGCCGCCAGCCACTATTCCATCATGACCCGGAAGTCCGCGATGTTCGTCGCAGGTCCGCCGGTGGTGAAGGCGCTGGGGCAGGACCTCTCGAAGGAAGAGCTCGGCGGCGCCGACATCCAGACCCGCGCCGGCGCGGTCGATCATGCCGTCGACACCGAGGAGGAGGCGTTTGCCTGCGCCCGGCGATTCCTGTCCTATCTGCCGTCGTCGGTCTACGAGCTACCACCGACCTTGCCCTGCACCGACAATCCGGAGCGCACAGAAGAGGCGCTGATGAGCGCGGTGCCACGCAACCGCAAGCAGGTCTACAAGATACGGCCGATCGTCGAGCAGGTCGTGGACAAGGGCTCGTTCTTCGAGGTCGCCAAAAATTTCGGCAAGCCGATCATTGTCGGCCTCGCGCGGCTCGAGGGCAGGGCGGTGATGGTGCTCGCCAGCGACAGCTTTCACTATGGCGGCTCCTGGACGGCGGATGCCTGCCAGAAGGTGGTGCGCTGGGTCGACTTCGCCGAGACCTTCCATTTGCCGATCGTCTATCTCATGGACTGCCCCGGCTTCATGATCGGCCTCGATGCGGAGAAGGCGGGCACCATCCGCCATGGCGTTCGCGCTATGGCCGCGGTCAACCAGGCCACGGTGCCCTGGTGCACGGTGATCCTGCGCAACGCCTTCGGCGTCGCCGGCGTGGTGCATCAGCCCGCCGACCGCTTCTCGATCCGCTACGCCTGGCCGTCGGCTTATTGGGGCTCGCTCCCGCTCGAAGGCGGCATCGAAGCCGCCTACCGCGCGGACATCGACGCGGCCGAGGACAAGGCGGAGAAACTGAAAGAGATCGAGGACCGCCTCAACAAGCTGCGCTCGCCATTCCGTTCCGCCGAAAAATTCTGGGTGGAGGAGATCATCGATCCCAGGAAGACGCGGTCGCTGCTGTGCGAGTTCGCGCGGCTGTCGGAGCCATTGCGGAAGCCAGGGCCGCCGGAGAGTTTTTCGATCAGGCCGTAGCCTCAGCCGTCACTGCGAGCTGCTGATGCCGATCTCAGCCTAATTGCAGTTCGGCAAAATTGATCTATCGCAACACGTAGCGTTCGATTGTCTGCAAGCGTCTCGTTTGAAACGAGGGAGAGACGTCATGACAAATGCGGGTAACGCGCTGCTTTGGACAGCCATATTTTTCTGCCTGTCGTTCGCTTCGATTTTTGTAGTCTGGTTTGCCGAGAGGTTGCGCGCGGGCTTCGTAAGGAAGCCGTAAAGCCTCCTCGGTTCGCTCCCTCGTCACCTGCTGACCGGACGGCAGATGCCTGCCGCCGGGCGGTGCCCTCGGCGTCGACGGCGTTGTGCTCGCGCTTTGCCGCGGCAGCGATGACGTGACCTCAAAACAATAACGCGCTACGCTTCCCGGGCAAGAACAAGAGGAAGCGCCAATCGTGTACGACTTCATTATCGTGGGCGGCGGCTCGGCGGGGTCCGTGCTGGCCCACCGGCTCTCCGCGAGGAGCGCCAACAAGGTCCTGCTCTGCGAGGCTGGACAGGACACACCGCCCGGAGACGAGCCGGCCGAGATCAAGGACAGCTATCCGGGGACGGCCTATTTCGATCCGCGCTTCCACTGGACCGAGCTCAAGGTCACGACCCAGATCGTCAGTCACAACAACCCGGACGAAGGGCGCCCGCCCCTGCGCAAATACGAGCAGGCTCGCGTGCTTGGCGGCGGCTCCTCGATCAACGGCCAGATGGCCAACCGCGGCGCGCCGACCGATTACGACGAATGGGAAGCGCGCGGCGCCGCGGGGTGGAGCTGGAATGATGTGCTGCCCTTCTTCAAGAAGGTCGAGCGCGACCTCGATTTCGACGGTCCCTACCACGGCAAGGACGGCCGCATCCCGGTCCGCCGAATCCCCAGGGAGCACTGGACGCGGCATTCGCAGGCGTTCGCGCAAGCCTTCCAGCAGGCCGGACATCAGTTCCTGCCCGACCAGAATGGCGAGTTCGTCGACGGGTTTTTCCCGGTGACGCACTCGAACCAGGCCGAGCAACGCGTCTCGGCTGCCATGGGCTATCTCGATCGAGACACGCGCAAGCGCGCCAACCTCACGATCTCCACCAACACGCAAGTCAGGGAGTTGCTGTTCGAGGGCACGCATTGCGTCGGCGTGAAGGCGGTGGTCGACGGGCGGGAGCAGGAATTCCGCGCCGGCGAGATCATTCTCTCCAGCGGCGCCATCCATTCGCCGGCGCATCTGTTGCGCGCCGGCATCGGCCCGGTCGGTCACCTCAGGGATATGGGCATTCCCGTGTTGATGGGGCTGCAGGGCGTCGGCCAGCGCCTGATGGATCATCCCTCGATCTCGCTATCGTCCTTTGTCCGCCGCGGCGCGCGGATGAACGAGCACACCAGGCGCCACATGCAGCTTGGCCTGCGTTACTCGTCCGGGCTCGAAGGCGTACCGAAAGGCGACATGTTCGTCGTCCTGCTCAGCAAATCGGCCTGGCACGCCGTCGGTGAGCAGATCGGATCGCTGCTGACGTTCGTCAACAAGACCTATTCCGAGACCGGACAGGTCAAACTTGCCTCGCGCGACACGGCAGTCGAGCCGATCGTCGAATTCAACCTGTTGTCCGACCGGCGCGACCTTGATCGCCTGATGAGCGGTTTCCGCAAGATGGCGGCCGTGCAGATGAGCGACGTCGTCAGGGCCGTGACGGACAAGCCGTTCCCGGCCTCCTATACCGACCGCGTGCGCAAGATCGGCGTGGTCAACACCAAAAACAGGATTCTCACCAAGATCGCCGCGGCCCTGATGGACGGGCCGGCGGCGCTGCGCCACTACATGATCGACAATTTCGTGGTCGAGGGCTTCACCTTCGACGACGTCATCAACGATGACGAGGCGCTGGAAGCCTTCGTGCGCAAGGCCACGATCGGCGTGTGGCACGCCTCCTGCTCGTGCCGCATGGGCCGGACCGATGATCCGATGGCGGTGGTCGATCCAGAGGGGCGCGTCAAAGGCGTGCAGGGCCTGCGCGTCGTCGATGCCTCCATCTTCCCGGTGGTGCCGTGCGCCAACACCAATTTTCCAGTCCTGATGTCGGCGGAGAAGATCTCGGCCGCGATGATGCAGTGAGCTGGCGCGGCTTTCGGGGCGCGAACTGGCTTGTCGACGCTGACCGGCTGGGACCGCCAGTCAGACCGCAAAAGCTAAAATAGGGGGCGAGAACGGTTCCGCGGCAGACGGTCTGGCGGACATGCATCTGAAGGCGGAACTTGGAACCCGGCTTGGGCGTTCTTTGCCAAATTTCGCCTTACGGCCGGGGCCGGACCGCTGACCGCGCGTCCATCTCGGGGCCGGAGCGCACTTTTGGCGATGGAGCTTCACGGGGGTTCAATGATCAATTCATCGAGCCGGGCGCAAACCAGCGACCCCGGAGAGTTGCCCAGGATTTCGACCGGCAGTGATGGCCTCGACGATATCCTCTACGGCGGGCTCGATCCCAATCGCATGTACCTCTACGAGGGTCGGCCCGGCTCGGGCAAGACCACGATGGCGCTTCAATTCCTTCTCGAGGGCGCCCGCTCCGGTGAACGCGTGCTCTATATCTCCTTGTCGGAAACCAAGCGTGAGCTGACGCTGGTTGCACAGCGGCACGGCTGGTCGTTGCAAGGAGTCGACATCTTCGAACTGGTGCCGCCTGAGACGACGCTCGATCCGGAGCGCGAGCTCACCGTCTTCCACCCCGCCGAGATGGAGCTGAGCGAAACCACGGGCCTGATATTCAAGGAGGTCGAACGGATCAATCCCGCGCGCGTGGTGCTGGACAGCCTGTCCGAGCTCCGCCTCCTTGCGCAGAACCCGCTGCGGTACCGGCGCCAGGTTCTGGCCCTGAAGCACTTTTTCACCAACCGCAACTGCACGGTCATCCTCCTCGACGATCTCTCGTCCTCCCAGGACGATCTGCAACTCCATTCGATCGCGCATGGCGTCGTGATGCTCGAACAGCTCGCCATTGATTATGGGGCAGAGCGCCGGCGGCTTCGCGTGATCAAGATGCGCGGCATTCGATTTCGCGGCGGTTTCCACGATTTCACGATCGAAGCGGGAGGGGTGCGGATATTCCCCCGTCTGGTGGCGGCGGAACATCACACCTCGTTTATCGGTGAGTTGACGCCCAGCGGCAATGCACACCTCGACCAGCTACTGGGAGGAGGGCTCGAGCGCGGCACCAGTGCGCTGCTCTTGGGCGCCGCCGGTGTCGGCAAGTCGTCTCTCGCGCTGACCTATGCGATCGCGGCGGCAGATCGCGGTGAGCATGCGGTGTTCTTTGCCTTCGATGAAGGTCGCGGTACAGTGGAGGCCCGGGCTCGAACGCTGGGCCTGCCGCTTGAAAGCCATCTGCAATCGGGACTCATCCGATTTAAACAGATCGATCCCGCCGAAATGTCCCCCGGCGAATTCGCCGCCAATGTGCGCAACAGCGTCGAAAAGGACAACGCCCGAATTGTTGTCATCGACAGTCTGAACGGCTACCTCAACGCAATGCCGGATGAGCGATTTCTCATCCTCCAGATGCACGAGCTCTTGAGCTATCTCGGGCAGAAAGGCGTGCTGACCGTCCTTATCCTCGCTCAGCATGGGCTGGTCGGCCCGATGGAAACGGCCCTCGATATCAGTTATTTGAGCGATGCCGTGCTCATGCTGCGCTATTTCGAGGTCGGCGGAACGGTGCGGCGCGCCCTCTCGGTCGTGAAGAAGCGCAGCGGCAATCATGAAAATTCCATCCGCGAGTTTCGTCTTGGCAGTGCCGGCATTACGGTCGGTCCTCCGCTGACCGGATTCAGCGGCATCTTTTCCGGGAATCCGCGTTACTCGGGCACGGAGATACCGGAGGGGCTGTCGGAATGAGCGCCGACCGCGATCATTGCGTCCTCGTGTTTGCTCCGATTGGCCGCGATGGACCGGCATCGGTCGAGCTTCTCCGCAGTTCGAATCTCGTGGCAATCAATTGTCGAGGTCTGCCTGAACTGGTCAACGAGATGTCGGCTGGCGTGGGCGCGGTGCTTCTCGCCGAGGAGGGCTTGTTCGGAAAGGATACCCAGCCGCTGGCACATTGGATCGAGCGGCAGCCGCCCTGGTCCGACCTGCCCTTTGTCATTCTTACCAGCCACCGGGAGCAGCCGGCGGTGGTTGCCTGGCGCCGCAGCATCGTCGAGACACTCCGCAACGTTTCGCTGCTCGAGCGCCCGGTTCAGCCGATCACGCTGACGAGCGCAATTCAATCCGCAATGCGGGCCCGCCGGCGGCAATATGAAATTCGGACCTTGCTGCAGGCGCGCGAGCGGACGGCCCAGGAGCTCGAGAAGCTCGTGGTCGAGCGCACCCGTGCCCTCGAGGAGGCCAACAAGCATCTGCGGGCCGAAATGGAAGAGCGCGCCCGCGTCGAGGAGACCCTTCGTCAGGCCCAGAAGATCGAGGCCATTGGGCAATTGACCGGCGGAGTAGCTCACGATTTCAATAATCTGCTGATGGTGATCTCCGGTGGATTGGACATGCTCGACCGACAGACCGATCCTGATCGGCGGCGTCGGCTGTTGGAAGGAATGGTTCAGGCGGCGCAGCGTGGTGCGGGCCTGACCAGGCAGCTTCTGGCTTTTTCACGGCGGCAGAAGCTCCGGCCCGAGGCCGTCGACATCCCCGCGCAGATCGGCGGCATGCGCGAATTGCTCGATCGGAGCCTGAGAGGCGACGTTCACGTCGAGTTCGATTTTCCGGAGGGGCTTTGGCCGGTTGAGGTCGATCCGGGAGAGCTCGAACTGGTCATTCTCAATCTGGCGGTCAACGCCCGCGATGCGATGCCGAACGGCGGTACGATCGTTGTCCGTGGCGAGAACCTGGCCGGCCTGAACGAGAACGAGATCGCGGGCGATTACGTTCGCCTATCCGTGGTCGACAGGGGTGTTGGAATGAGCCCCGAGATCCTGGCGCGGGTCTTCGAACCGTTCTTCACGACCAAGGATGTCGGGAAAGGCTCGGGCCTGGGGCTTGCTCAGGTCCACGGATTTGCCACGCAATCACGCGGGATGGTTCGAATAAAATCGATCGTCGACGAGGGCACCAGCATCGAGCTCTATTTGCCGCGATCCAGGAATATCCCTTCGGGTGAACGGCACCTCATCGACCTGAACAGGGCGCGGCCCAAGAAGGCCAATCAGGGGCGAATCCTCCTCGTCGAAGACGACGACGAGGTCGCCGCGCTCGTCAGCGAGATGCTTGCGCAGCTCGGTTACCAGGTCACGCGGGCGGCCAGCGCTGCGGCGGCTCTCGGTGCCCTAGCGGACGGCCGCTCCGTCGATCTGGTGTTTTCCGATATCATGATGCCGGGCGGCATGAACGGTGTCGAACTCGCGCGCGAGATCAGAAGGCGAAGCGACATTCCGGTCCTGCTGACGAGCGGATACGCCGAAGCCGCGGTTCACGACGCCGAGCAGGCCGGGATCCGGATCCTATCGAAGCCTTACCACATCGACGAGCTCGCCGCAGCGCTCGGCGCTGCAAAATCGGACTTTGCGATAGCCACAGGAGCGGGTTTGGCGACGACTCGGGGTTGACCAAGCGCGCAACAATCACCGGCCGGGTTTATGGCTCGAGGGGTACCCTGCGCAATTGTGCGCTCGGGCCGGTCGACGCCCATCGGTGAGCGGCGCGTGCACATGCGATCGCGTTTCGGTTGCGACGACACGCGTTCGTTCTCTGCGAGTTATCTATCTCCGCCGCTACGTCTGGGCTATGAGGACTGCAGAAATCGGCCTGCAAATGAAGCCACTTTTGGCCGTTCTTTTAGCCGATTTCAGCCAAACTGTTATTGGTTTCTCATTGCCGGGGCAGGGATCTTCAATTTGGAGCCCTGCAATGTTCAAGGCGGTTCTTTCTGCGTGTCTCTTGGTTGCCCTCAGCTCCGTCGCTTCCGAAGCACGGACTTATCGCATTCATCAAGTACCTGAATGCAACGTCACGATGCCCTGCGACTTCTCATATGCGCAACCGCGCCGTGAGCGGGCTTCCCGGTCCCCACTGAATCCCAGGTCCTCGCTACAAGCCTATCGCGCGACGCAATTGACAGTGACCGACGCGGGCGGCGCCCCGACGACGAGCATCTCCAGCGCCCGCATCGTCGGCAGTCGTCCGGCAGGGTGTCCTTCCTCCTTCTGCGGCTGCGGCGCGGCTCTGCGCGTGTTCGGCCGTATCGTGCCGGAATTGAATCTTGCGGCCAATTGGCTGCGCTTCCCGCGGACATCACCCGCACCGGGAATGGTCGCAGCGCGACGTGGACATGTATTCGTCCTCGAGCAGCATTTGGAAGGGGACATCTGGATGGCGTACGATGCCAACTCGGGCGGACACGCGACGCGAATGCATGCGCGTTCATTGCGTGGCTATACGATCGTCAACCCGCGCGGGGGGTCCCTCGCCTGAGCGGCCAGCCGACATAATTGCGACACATGAACATCCGCAAGGCGTCTG
This sequence comes from Bradyrhizobium sp. CW1, assembly GCF_023100665.1. Taxonomy (NCBI): domain Bacteria; kingdom Pseudomonadati; phylum Pseudomonadota; class Alphaproteobacteria; order Hyphomicrobiales; family Nitrobacteraceae; genus Bradyrhizobium; species Bradyrhizobium sp. CW1. The sequence continues at coordinate 4,640,183 of NZ_CP064684.1, read as the reverse complement.
TTGACGGTTACGGCAGGTTCGCCTTGCTGATTTTCGATCTGCGACGGCTGGTCGCGCTTTACCTTCAGGTACGTCTTCCGCAATCGAGCGGCACCCCGAACCCGGACGACCCGCCTCGTGTCGGGCGGATCGGTGACGCCGCATTTTACGGCGTCACCGGCACCATCAGATACTAAGCCATCGCCGCTTGCGGCTTCGGCTTCGGTTGTCGCGACAGCGTCAGCACGATCAGCGAGGCGAACACGCAGAGCGCGCCGGCGATGAAGAAGGCGGGCAGGTAGCTCTGATAGACCGTCCGCGAGAGACCGGCGCCGAAGGCAGCGGTGCCCGCGCCGAGCTGGTGGCCTGCAAAGATCCAGCCGAACACCAGATTGGCGCGCTCAGGTCCGAATTTCTGCGCGGTCAGGCGCACCGTGGGCGGCACAGTTGCAATCCAGTCGAGCCCGTAGAACATCGCGAAGATCGAGAGCCCATAGAACGAGAAATCGCTGAAGGGGAGGAAGATCAGCGAGAGCCCGCGCAGGCCGTAATACCAGAACAGCAAATAGCGGTTGTCGTAGCGGTCCGAAAGCCATCCCGACATGATGGTGCCGAAGAAGTCGAAGATGCCCATTGCAGCCAGCAAGCCCGCGGCCTGCACCTGCGGGATGCCGAAATCGAGGCACATCGGAATCAGATGCACCTGCACGAGGCCGTTTGTGGATGCGCCGCAGACGAAGAACGTCGCAAACAGGACCCAGAACGCGCCGCTCTTCGAGGCCTCGCGCAGCGTGCCGAGTGCGACGCCGGTGATCGAGCCATGGCTGACGGGCGGCGCTGGCAGGGGTGTGGTGCCTTCGTCGCCGAACGGGCGCAGGCCCAAATCGCTCGGACGGTCGCGCATCGCGAGCAGGACCGCGAGGGCGGAAACACCAAGTGCGATGCAGACGAAGCCGAGCGCAAGCCGCCAGCCGAAGCGTTCGGTGAGGCTTGCCAGCAGCGGCAGGAACACGAGCTGACCGGTGGCGACGCTCGCGGTCATGATGCCGACGACGAGGCCGCGCCGCGCCGCGAACCAGCGCGTCGCGATGGTAGCGCCCAGCACCAGCGCGGTCATGCCGGTGCCGATCCCGATCACGACGCCCCACAGCGCGACGAGCTGCCAGACCTCCGTCATGCCGAGCGAGAGCACCAGCGCCGAGACCACGATGAGCTGCGCGGTCAGCGTGACATTTCGCAGGCCGTAGCGGTTGAGCAGGGCCGCCGCGAACGGCGCCATCAGCCCGAACAGGATGAAGCGAATCGACAACGCCGACGAGATCTCCGCCGTGCTCCAGCCGAATTCCTTCTGAAGCGGAACAATGAAAACGCCGGGCGCGCCGACCGTGCCGGCGCTGATCAGCGCGGTGAGGAAGGTCACGCCGACCATCACCCAGCCGTAGTGGATATTGCGGCGGCCGAGTGTTGCCGCGAGCCAGTTCGAGATCATTGGGCCTCAATCTTGATGGGCAGGCGAGAGCCTGCGCAAGTTTTCAGAATGGCACGGGACGCGTCTGTCGGAAATGACGGAGTTCCCTCATTTCCGGACGTTCTCGTCAGTGCGTCAGGCGCTCTACCGCGATCGCAGTAGCTTCGCCGCCGCCGATGCAGAGCGCGGCGACGCCACGCTTGAGGTTTCGCGCCTCGAGCGCATGCAGCAGCGTCACGATCAGCCGTGCGCCGGTGGCGCCGATGGGATGGCCGAGCGCGCAGGCGCCGCCGTTGATGTTGAGCTTGTCGCGGGGAATGCCGAGATCGCGCTGGGCCGCCATCGCCACCACGGCGAAGGCTTCGTTGATCTCGAACAGATCGACATCGCCGGCATTCCAGCCGACTTTGTCCAAGAGCTTGCGGATCGCCGGGATCGGGGCCGTAGTGAACCATTGCGGCTCCTGGCTGTGGGTGGTGTGGCCTTTGATCACGGCGAGAGCCGGCAGGCCGCTGCGATCGGCGAGCGAGCGCTTCGTCAGAACCAGCGCAGCGGCGCCGTCGGCGTTGGCGGAGGAGGCCGCCGGCGTGATGGTGCCGTTGGCGCGGAACGCCGGCTTCAGCCCGGGGATCTTTGCGGGATCGACCTTGAGCGGATGTTCGTCATTGGCGACGATGCGGGGGCCGGCCTTCTCACTCAGCGTGATCGGCGCGATCTCGGCCTTGAACGCACCGCCCTCGACCGCCTTGCGTGCGCGGCTGAGCGTTTCCATCGCAAAGGCGTCCTGGTCCTTGCGGGTGAACTGATAGGCTTCTGCGGTGGCCTCGCCGAAATCGCCCATGGAGCGGCCGGTCTCGTAGGCGTCTTCGAGGCCGTCCATCATCATATGGTCGATGATGCGATCATGGCCGGCGCGATAGCCGCCACGCGCCTTGGCGAGCAGATACGGCGCGTTGCTCATGCTTTCCATGCCGCCGGAGACGACGATCTCGGCCGAGCCGGCGCAAATGATGTCGTGCGCCAGCATGGTCGCTTTCATGCCGGAGCCGCAGACCTTGTTGACAGTAGTCGCGCCGGTGGGATCGGGTAGGCCGGCGGCCCGCGCCGCCTGGCGCGCGGGGGCCTGGCCCTGGCCGGCGGGAAGGACGCAGCCCATGAAAACCTCGTCGATTTTCTCCGGCGCAAGCTTGGCACGCTCCAGTGCCACGCCGATCACGTGCGATCCGAGCTTGTGCGCGGCCAGCGGCGAAAGCTCGCCCATGAAGCGGCCGAGCGGTGTCCGGACGGCGGAGACGATGACGACGGGATCGGCGGCTTCGGCCATGGGTGAGACTCCGTGAGATGCCAACTATGTAAGATTACGGTCATCATATGATGCGGCGCAAAAAATGCAACTGCGCGGGGCATGAGAAATTGTCGTAGGTCGGATGAGATTTGCTCGTTCGATCGGACGAGGTGGAGAGCGCCTACCGCTTCCGATTCACAAACGCGCCCATCAGCCGCGTCGGCTCGTCCGTCAGGAACGACTCGCCGAAGACTTTGACGCTCAAATTTACCGACTCGGTCAGCGGCAGCTCCTCCCATTGCCGCAGCAATGCCTTCTGCGACCGCAGCGCCTCGGGGCCGCATTCGAGCAGGGCCTTCACGAGGTGCTCGACCTCGGCATCGAGCCCACCCTCCGGCGCGACCTTGTCGACCAACCCCCAGGCCAGCGCCGTCGGCGCGTCGATGTTCTCAGCGGTCATCACCAGCCAGCGCGCGCGGGCCCACCCGATCAGGCGCGGCAGCAGCGCGGCATGGATCACCGAGGGAATGCCGACCCGCACCTCCGGCATGCCGAAATGCGCATCACGGGCGGCGATCCGGAAATCGCAGGCCGCGGCGACTTCGAGCCCGCCGCCGAGGCACCAGCCGGGCATGCGCGCGATCATAGGGGCCGGGAAGGCGCGCACGGCCTCGCAGAGGTCGCGCAGGCGGCTGATGAAGGCCTCGGCGGACTTCTGGTCGAGCTTGGCCATCTCCTTGATGTCGGCGCCGCCGATCATGCTCTTCTCGCTCTGGCCGCGCAGCACCACGACCCGGATGCTGCGGTCGGACGAGAGCTGCTGCAGGCCTTCGCGCACCGCATCGGTGACGGGCGAGCTCAAAATGTTCAGCGAGCCGGCATTGCAGATCGCGACATGAACGACGCCGCGCGCATCGCGCGTCACGCCGCAGTGGTTGTTGAGCATTTCCATGAGAGGATCTCTGAGCTTCGTAGACGTGCGAATACGCCGGTCAGGTCACACTTCCGGGCCGAAACGCATTGCTTGTCAAGCCGGCGGGGAGGGAGTTGCCAGCGCTAAGTCCGCAGCATAGTATGATGAAAATCATACAAAAGAGGCCGCGATGACCGACATCGATCAACTCGACCTGTTTTCGCCTGCGGGCCGGCGCGAGCGGGTGGTTGAATGGCAGGTGCCTGCGCCGGTTGCGAAAGTGGCGATGGGCCTGTCAGGCATGGATGCGATGCTGGGCATCCGCGACGGAAGGCTGCCGCCGCCACCCTTTGCCAAGCTGATCGGCTTCATCATGGCCGTGGTCGAGCCGGGCCGGATCGTCATGGAACTCGAGCCGCGCGAGGATCTCGAAAACACCATAGGCCTCCTGCACGGGGCCACAGCCGCCGCGCTGCTCGACACCGCCATGGGGTGTGCGATCTCGACCCGGCTGGAGCCCGGGCAGGGCTCCGTCACCCTCGATCTGAAAATGACCTTCCTGCGTCCGCTCTCGGTCCGGTCCGGGTTGATCTCCGCCGAAGGCAAGGTGATCAAGCTGGGACGCCAGACCAGCTACGCCGAGGGATTTGTCCGCGACGGTAAGGGGGCGCTTGCGGTGCACGCAACGGCGACCTTTTCCATGATCGGCAACAATTTTACCGGGAATTAATGCGCCGTCCGGCCGATATCCGTGTTATTAGATGACCCCCGACATCCAATGAGATCCGCATGCGCTATTCCCGGGAACACAAGCAGGAAACCCACGACCGCATCGTGAAGAAGGCTTCCGTGCGGCTGCGCGAAAAGGGCGCCCACGGCATCGGTGTCGCCGACCTCATGAAGGAAGCGGGCCTGACCCATGGCGGCTTCTACGCCCATTTCGATTCCCGCGAGGCGCTGGTGATCGAGGCGTTTGGCTACGCTATGGATCGCTCGATGGAGCACTGGCGCAAGCAATCCGATCAGGTCACGCCGGAGAAGCAGCTCAGTCAGATCGTTGAGACCTATCTCTCCGCGGTGCATCGCGACAACCCCGGTCACGGCTGCTCGATCCCCGCGCTCGGCGCCGAGATCGCCCGAGAGAGCCCGAAGACGCGAAAGGCCTTTGCCGGCAAGCTCGACGAGATGATCGAGATGATCACGGACTTCATCCCGAATCTGCCGCGCAAGGCCGCGCGCAAGCAGGCGATCGCGACGCTGGCGACCATGGCCGGCACCATGTTGCTCGCGCGCATTGCCGGCTCGAGCGAGCTGTCGGATGAGGTGCTGAAGACGGGCAAGGACAGCGCGCTGGACGGCGCGCGGCGTGAGCCGAAGGCTGCGGCGGCGAAAAAGGCGAAGCAGAGCTAGGCTTCAGAGCCCCGCAAACAACGCCCGCTCGCGCTCCACAATCTCGGAAATATAATCCGCCACCGCGCGGATGCGTGCGAGGTCCTTGCTGTCGGCGTGCATCAGCATCCAGAAGGTGCGGGTGATCGAGACCTCTTCCGGCAGCACCGCAATCAGCTGCGGATAGTCGGCCGCCATGAAGTGCGGCAGCACCGCAATACCGAAGCCGGCGAGCGTGGCGTTGAGTTGTGCGATCAGATTGGCGCTGCGCAAGCGCGCGGAGATCTTCGGCGAGACCTGCGGCAGATAGTCGAGCTCGGGCGTGAACAAGAGCTCCTCGATATAGCCGACGAATCGATGCTGCGGCAGGACCTCGCGCGAGGTGATTTTCGGGAAGCGGTCGAGATAGGCGGGCGCGGCATAGAGTCCGAGCCGGTAGTCGAGCAGCTTGCGGCCGACGATGCGGCCTTCCTTCGGCATGGTCAGGCTGATGGCGATATCGGCCTCGCGCTTGGAGAGGCTGAACAGCCGCGCGGTGGCCACCAGTTGCAGGTCGAGATCGGGATACCGGTCCGCGAACGGCGCCAGTCGCGGCGCCAGGAAGGCGGTGCCAAAACCGTCCGGCGCGCCGATCCGCACCGTGCCGGTCAGCCGCGCCACGGAGCCACCGACCTGCTCCTGGTTGGCGACGATGGTCGATTCCATCGCTTCCGCGCTGTCGGCGACGCGCTGGCCGGCCTCTGTCAGCAGGTAGCCGGTCTTGCGCCGGTCAAACAGCTTGGCCGAGAGGTGCTTCTCCAGCCGGTCGACGCGGCGGATCACGGTGGCATGGTCGACGCCGAGCTGTTTTGCCGCAGCCGAAACCGAGCCGCCCCGCACGATGGCCAGCACGAACCGGAAGTCGTCCCAGTCGATAGCGCCTTGATCCAGCATTTTCGCACATCTATGGTGCATTATCTCAGACTTGAATCCTATAAAATGCAGGTCGATAGGATTTGTCAAAGCGTTCAAGCTCGCCTCAAGGAGACCATTCCATGCGTTCAGTCGGACATTTCATTGGTGGCAAGGAGGTCAAGGGCACCTCGGGCCGCACCGCCGACGTTTTCGAGCCGATGACCGGTGACGTTCAGGCCAAGGTGGCGCTGGCGTCCAAGGCCGAGGTTCGCGCCGCCGTGGAAAACGCCCGCGCCGCGCAGCCGGAATGGGCCGCGACCAACCCGCAGCGCCGCGCTCGCGTCATGATGAAGTTCGTCGAGCTGGTGCAGCGCGACTACGACAAGCTGGCCGAACTGCTTGCCCGCGAGCATGGCAAGACCGTTCCTGACGCCAAGGGTGACATCCAGCGCGGCCTCGAGGTCGCGGAGTTCGCCTGCGGCATTCCGCATCTGATGAAGGGCGAGTACACCGAAGGCGCCGGCCCCGGCATCGACATCTATTCGATGCGCCAGGCGCTCGGCGTCGTCGCCGGCATCACGCCGTTCAATTTCCCGGCGATGATTCCGATGTGGAAGTTCGCTCCTGCGATTGCCTGCGGCAACGCCTTCATCCTGAAGCCGTCGGAGCGCGATCCCGGCGTGCCGATGATGCTTGCCGAACTGATGATCGAGGCGGGCCTGCCGTCCGGCATCCTCAATGTCGTCAACGGCGACAAGGAAGCGGTCGACGCCATCCTCGACGATCCCGACATCAAGGCCGTCGGCTTCGTCGGCTCCACCCCGATCGCGCAATACATCTACGAGCGCGCCGCCCAGACCGGCAAGCGCTGCCAATGTTTTGGCGGCGCCAAGAACCACGCCATCATCATGCCGGATGCCGACATGGACCAGGCAGTCGACGCACTGATCGGCGCCGGCTACGGTTCGGCCGGCGAACGCTGCATGGCCGTGTCAGTCGCGGTTCCGGTCGGCAAGGCCACTGCCGACCGCCTGATGGAAAAGCTGGTCCCGCGCGTCGAGAGTCTCAAGATCGGCACCTCGATCGATCCCTCCGCCGATTACGGTCCGCTGGTGACGCGCGAGGCGGTCGAGAAGGTCAAGGGCTATATCGACATCGGCATCAAGGAAGGCGCGACGCTCGCCGTCGACGGCCGCGGCTTCAAGATGCAGGGCTACGAGAACGGCTTCTATCTCGGCGGTTCGCTGTTCGACAACGTCACCAAGGACATGCGGATCTACAAGGAAGAGATTTTTGGCCCCGTGCTCTCGGTCGTGCGCGCGCACGATTACAAGGAAGCGCTGGCGCTGCCGTCGGAGCATGATTACGGCAACGGCGTTGCGATCTTCACCCGCGACGGCGACGCCGCGCGCGACTTCGCGGCCAAGGTCAACGTCGGCATGGTCGGGATCAACGTGCCGATCCCGGTGCCGATTGCGTATTACACCTTCGGCGGCTGGAAGAAGTCGGGCTTCGGCGATCTCAACCAGCACGGCCCGGATTCGGTCCGCTTCTACACCAAGACCAAGACGGTGACCTCGCGCTGGCCGTCCGGCGTCAAGGAAGGCGCGGAGTTCTCGATCCCGCTGATGAAGTAACCGTCGTTGGAGCGAAACTAACAGATGCAGTTCGCTCTGAACGAGGATCAGATCGCGGTTCGCGACATGGCGTTGGCGTTTGCGGCGGAAAAGATCGCGCCGCACGCGCTGCGCTGGGACGAGGAGAAGCATTTTCCCGTCGAGGTGATGCGCGAGGCCGCCACGCTCGGCATGGGCGGCATCTACATCCGCGAGGATGTGGGTGGCTCCGCCATGACACGGTTCGACGCGGCGCTGATCTTCGAAGCGCTGGCGACGGGCTGTCCGACCACCTCGGCCTTCATCTCCATCCACAATATGGCGTCGTGGATGATCGATGCCTACGGCAGCGACACCCAGCGCCACAAATGGCTGCCCAAGCTCTGCACCATGGAGCTGATCGCGAGCTACTGCCTGACCGAGCCCGGCGCCGGCTCGGACGCGGCAGCGCTCCGCACCCGTGCCGTGCGCGACGGCGATCATTACGTTCTCAACGGCCAGAAGCAGTTCATCTCCGGCGCCGGCGGGACCGATCTCCTGGTCGCGATGGTGCGCACCGGCGGCGATGGCCCCGGCGGCATCTCGACGCTGGTCATCGACGGCAACACGCCGGGCGTCTCGTTCGGCGCCAACGAGCGCAAGATGGGCTGGAACGCGCAGCCGACCCGCGCCGTGATCTTCGAGAACGCCCGCGTGCCGGTCGCCAACCGGCTGAGCGAGGAGGGCGTCGGTTTCAAGATCGCGATGGCAGGCCTCGACGGCGGGCGTCTCAACATCACAGCGTGCTCACTAGGCGGCGCGCAGACCGCGCTCGACAAGGCGCGTTCCTACATGAAAGAGCGCAAGGCTTTTGGAAAACGCCTCGACGAATTCCAGGCATTGCAGTTCCGTCTCGCCGACATGGCGATCGAGCTCGAGGCCGCGCGTACGTTCCTGTGGCGCGCAGCGGCGGCGCTAGACCGCAAGGATCCCGACGCCACGATGCTCTGCGCGATGGCCAAACGCTTTGGCACCGATGCCGGCTTCGAGGTCGCCAACCAGGCGCTTCAGCTGCACGGCGGCTACGGCTATCTCAGCGAATACGGCATCGAGAAGATCGTGCGCGATTTGCGCGTGCACCAGATTCTCGAAGGCACCAACGAAATCATGCGGCTGATCGTGGCGCGCAAATTGATCGAGGGCGCCCGATGAGTGGAGCGGAGGAAGGCGATCTGGTCGCATGGGTCGAAGGCTCGGCCGGATTTATCAGGCTCAACCGCCCCAAGGCGATCAATGCCGTGACGCTGGAGATGTTTCGCGACATCGACAAGGCGCTCGACCGTTTTGAGGCCGATCCCGCCGTTGCCGTGATCGTGCTGGAAGGTGCCGGCGAGCGTGGCTTGTGTGCCGGCGGCGACATCCGTGCGCTCTGGGAAAGTTCGAAGGTCAATGGTGACCTCGGCAAGATCCTGTGGCGGGAAGAGTACATCCTCAACGCCCGGATCAAGAAATTCCCGAAACCTTATGTCGCCTTCATGGACGGCATTGTGATGGGCGGCGGCGTCGGACTCTCGGCGCATGCGAGCCATCGAATCGTGACTGACCGTACGAGGCTTGCGATGCCCGAGGTCGGGCTCGGTTTCTTTCCCGACGTCGGCGGCACTTGGCTGTTGTCACGCTCGCCGGGCGAGATCGGCACTTATTTCGGCCTGACCGGCCAGACCATGAACGGCCCCGATGCGATCCATGCCAGGTTTGCCGACGCGGTGGTATCGGCGGCCAAATGGCCCGAGTTGCGCGACGCGCTGACCAAAGTTCGCCAGGGCGTCACCGCGGCCGATGTCAGCAAGCTCATCAACGGTTTTGCGACCGGGGAGATCGCGGGGCCGGTCGCCGCAAAGGAGCCGGCGATCGACGCACTGTTCGGCTTCGACCGCATGCAAGACATTTTTGCCGCGCTCAAGCGCGACGGTTCCGAGTTCGCGCTGGCGACGTTGAAGGCGCTCAACGAAAAATCGCCGCGCGGCATGGTGGTGACGCTCAAGCTGCTGCGGCTCGCGCGCACCGCGTCGAGCCTGGAAGAATGCCTGGTGCGCGAATATCGGGCTGCGCTGGAAGTCTTCCGCAGCGACGACTTTCGCGAAGGCGTGCGCGCCGCCGTGATCGACAAGGACCGCAATCCGACCTGGTCGCCGTCGCGAATCGAGGACGTCACGCCGGACATGCTTGCGCACTATCTCGCCGAGATTGGCGCCGACGAATTGAAGTTCAACTAACAACGTCTTTCAAGCGGAGGAAACCAAGATGGCCACGATCGCATTCATCGGTCTCGGCAACATGGGCGGCCCCATGGCCGCCAATCTGGTCAAGGCCGGCCACAAGGTCGTCGCTTTCGACCTCGCCGAGGCCTCCCGCAACCAGGCCAAGGCCGACGGTGCCGGCATCGCAGAGAGCGCTGCGGGCGCCGTGAAAGGTGCCGATGTGGTCGTCACCATGCTGCCGGCCGGCAAGCATGTGCTCGGCGTGTGGGGCGAGGTCGTTCCCGCGATGACCAAGGGCGCGTTGATCATCGACTCCTCCACCATAGACGTCGAGAGCGCGCGGCAGGCGCATGCGCTCGCGGCCAAGCACGGCGTGCTTTCGGTCGACGCGCCGGTGTCCGGCGGCACCGGCGGAGCCAAGGGTGCGACGCTCACCTTCATGTGCGGCGGCGAGGACAACGCGTTTGCAGCGGCAAAGCCCGTGCTGGAGAACATGGGCAAGAAGATCGTGCATTGCGGCGGTGCCGGCGCGGGCCAGGCGGCAAAAATCTGCAACAACATGATCCTCGGCATTTCCATGATCGCCGTGAGTGAGGCGTTCGCGCTGGCCGAGAAGCTCGGGCTCTCGCACCAGGCGCTGTTCGACGTTGCCTCGACCTCGTCGGGCCAGTGCTGGTCGCTGACGACCTATTGTCCGGTGCCCGGGCCGGTGCCGACCTCGCCCGCCAACAACGACTACAAGCCGGGCTTTGCCTCGGCACTGATGGTGAAGGATCTGACACTGGCGCAGGACGCCGCCAAGGCCGCCGGCGCGGCGACGCCGCTCGGCAAGCATGCGCAGGAAATCTATCAGGCCTTTGACGCAGCCGGCCAGGGCGGGGTGGATTTTTCCGGAATTATCGAGCACGTTAGGGAGCTGGCCGGGAAAGCCTAATGACGACATTTCAGGAAGCGCGCGCGTTTCTGCTTCACAACCGCACGGACTATGAGACAGCGGTCAAGGGCTTCCGCTGGCCGGATCCGATTCCCTTCAACTGGGCGCTCGACTGGTTCGATGCCGAGCTAGCGGCGAATGCGGACAGCAAGGATCGTCCTGCGCTCTGGATCGTCGATGCCGCGCAGGATCGGCAGACCAAGCTCTCGTTCGGGGCGTTGTCGCGCCGCTCCAACCAGGTCGCCAACTTCCTCCGCGCGCAAGGCTTGAAGCGCGGCGATCATCTCCTGCTGCTGCTCGGCAATGTCGTTCCGCTGTGGGAGACGATGCTGGCCGCGATCAAGCTCGGCGTCGTCGTGATTCCCGCGACGACGCTGCTCACCGCCGACGAGCTGCGCGACCGGCTCGATCGCGGCAAGGCAAAGGCGGTGGTGGCCGCGCAGGACCAGGTTGCGAAGTTCGCAAGTCTTGGCGCCGATAATATCGTCCGCATCGTCGTGGGCGAGGCCTCCGATGGCTGGCTTTCCTATGATGACGCCGCAAGGGCGTCGGAGAGCTTTGCAGCCGACGGCCCGACCAACGCTGACGACCCGATGCTGCTCTATTTCACCTCGGGCACCACGGCAAAGCCGAAGCTGGTGCGGCACAGCCAGCGCAGTTATCCCGTCGGCCATCTCTCGACCATGTATTGGATCGGGTTGAAGCCCGGCGACGTCCATCTCAACATCTCCTCGCCCGGTTGGGCCAAGCACGCCTGGAGCTGTTTCTTTGCGCCGTGGAATGCGGGCGCGACCGTCTTTGTGGTCAACCAGCCGCGCTTCGACGCCAAGGGGCTGCTTGCCACCATTGGCCGCTGCGGCGTCACCACGCTGTGCGCGCCGCCGACGGTGTGGCGGCTGTTCATCCAGGAGAATCTTGCGTCGTTCAAGGTGGCCTTGCGCGAGGTCTGCGGCGCCGGCGAGCCCCTCAATCCTGAAGTGATCGAGCAGGTGCAGGCCGCCTGGGGCCTCACCATCCGCGACGGGTACGGCCAGACCGAAACCACGGCGCTGGCCGGCAACTCGCCGGGGCAAAAGATCAAGGTCGGCTCGATGGGCCGGCCGCTACCGGGCTATCGCGTGCAGGTCAGCGACGCCGATGGTCATCCGGCCAAAGAGGGCGAGGTGGCTCTAGTGCTCGGCGAAAACCGCCCCGCCGGCCTGATGGAGGGCTATCAGGGCGACGACGGTGGGCTGTCCGGCGCCGAAGGCGAGCTTTATCGCAGCGGTGACGTCGTGTTCGAGGATGACGATGGCTATCTCACTTTCGTCGGCCGCTCCGACGACGTATTCAAATCCTCCGACTATCGCATCAGCCCGTTCGAACTCGAGAGCGTGTTGCTCGAGCACGAGCTCGTCGCGGAAGCTGCCGTGGTGCCGAGCCCGGACCCGATCCGGCTCGCGATCCCCAAGGCCTATGTGCTGCTGACATCCGGTGCGGAGCGTTCGCCGGAGACGGCGCTCTCCATCTTCAGGCATCTGCACACGCGCCTTGCACCGTTCAAGCGCATCCGGCGCCTCGAGATCGTCACGGAGCTGCCGAAGACGATCTCGGGAAAGATCCGCCGCGTTCAGCTGAGACGGCTGGAGCGTGACGACGACCGCAATGATGCCCTGCGCGGCCGGGAATTCCGCGAAGAGGACTTTCCGGAGCTGCCGAAAACACGGAGTGAGACCTAAGTGAACGAAGTCTGGAAGAAGCCGCCGATTTCCTTGGACGCCTATCAGGCCATGGTTGGCAAGGAGATCGGCGTGTCGTCGTGGCACCTGGTCGATCAGCCCCGCATCGACACCTATGCCGACGTGATCGAGGATCACCAGTTCATTCACGTCGACCCGGAGCGTGCGAAGAACGAGACGGCGTTCGGCACCACCATCGCGCACGGCTTCCTGACGATGTCGCTGCTGTCGATTATGTCCTACGAGGTGATGCCCGTCATCGCGGGCACCACGATGGGGGTCAATTACGGTTTTGACAAGCTGCGTTTCATCTCGCCGGTGCGCTCGGGCAAGCGCGTTCGGGGCCGTTTCGTGCTGGCGGAAGCCAAGCTGCGCAAGCCGAATGAATTGCAGTCGCGCACCAACGTCACCGTGGAAATCGAAGGCGAGGACAAGCCCGCGCTGGTCGCGGACTGGCTCGGGTTGATCTATTTCGCCTGAGTGGGCCGTCGCTGCCGGGCTTGACCCGGCAGCCCATCGCTGCTCAAAAGTTGTCCAAATCGGTGCGCTCGAACCCTCTCCCTCGCGAGAGAGGGTGGCGAAATCGAGCGGAGCGAGATGAAGCCGGGTGAGGGGTATCTCTCCACACGCTCATCTGCCGAGACAGATCCCTCATCCGGCGCTTCGCGCCACCTTCTCCCACAAGGGGAGAAGGGAAGACAGCACAAGGAAGCACAATGGCAATCAGGTTCGACGGACGCGTCGCCATCGTCACCGGCGCGGGCAATGGTTTGGGGCGCGCGCATGCGCTGGGATTGGCAAGCCGCGGCGCGAAAGTCGTGGTCAACGATTTCGGCGGCGCGCGCGACGGCAGCGGCGGCTCGCTGTCGCCGGCGGAGACCGTTGTCGAGGAGATCCGCAAAGCGGGCGGCACCGCCATGGCCGACGGCGCCGACGTCTCGAATTTCGAGCAGGTCACCGCGATGGTCGAGCGCGCCACCAAGGAGTGGGGCAGCGTGGACCTCTTGTGTGCCAATGCCGGCATTTTGCGCGACAAGTCGTTCGGCAAGATGGAAGCGGCCGATTTCCAGAAGGTGCTCGACGTGCACCTCGTCGGCACCTTCTATTGCTGCAAGGCGGCCTGGGCCGGCATGCGCGATCGCAACTATGGCCGCATCGTCCTGACGACGTCGTCCTCCGGCCTCTACGGCAATTTCGGCCAGGCCAATTACGGAGCGGCCAAGTCCGGCATGGTCGGCCTGATGAACGTGCTGGCGGAAGAAGGCCGCAAGAGCGACATCCGCGTCAACATCATCTCGCCGACGGCAGCGACCCGCATGACGGAAGAGCTGCTGCCGCCGCAGGCGCTGCAGTTGATGAAGCCGAACGCGATCACGCCCGCGGTCGAGTACATGCTGAGCGAGGACGCGCCGACCCGCACCATCATGGGCGCCGGCGCCGGCTCGTTCGCGGTGATCAAGATCGTCGAGAGCGAAGGCATCAACCTGCCGGAGTCCGAGTGGACCCCGGATGCGGTCGCGGCGCATTTCGCCGAGATCAGCGACATGTCAAAGGCGAAGGCGCTGCAGGGAGCTTTCGAGCAGACGCAGAAATACGTGGCGCAAGCCGCTGCGCGCGCCGGGGTAAAACTCTGACAGCGGTCGCCGTCATCGGCGCCGGCCCTGCCGGTCTGATGGCGGCCGAAGTGCTCGTGCAGGGTGGTGCTCGCGTCACCGTCTACGATTCGATGCCGTCCGCTGGCCGCAAATTCCTGATGGCCGGCCGCGGCGGGCTCAATCTCACCCACAGCGAACCGCTGCCTCAGTTCATCACGCGCTACCGCGAGGCGGCGCAGAGGTTGCAGGCTGCGATCGAAGCGTTTCCGCCTGACGCGCTGCGCGCCTGGAGCGAGGCGCTGGGCGAGCCGACCTTTGTCGGCTCCAGCGGGCGTGTGTTTCCGAAGGCCTTCAAGGCCTCGCCCTTGCTGCGGGCCTGGCTGCGACGCCTCGATGCCGCCGGCGTGCACTTTGCGTTTCGCCAGCGCTGGATGGGATGGGACGGGGACGGACGACTGGTCTTTGACCCACCCGGCGGCGGAGACGGCATCGCCGCGGACGCGATAGTGCTGGCACTCGGCGGCGCCAGCTGGCCGCGACTGGGCTCCGATGGCGGCTGGACGACGATCCTGGCCGACAAAGGCGTTGCGATCTCGCCGCTGCGGCCGGCGAACTCCGGCTTCACCGTCGCATGGTCCGAAATCTTCCGCACGCGCTTCGAGGGCCAGCCGCTCAAGGGCATCACGCTCTCCTTCGGCCCACACCGCGCCCGCGGCGAGGCCATGATCACAAGCGGCGGGATCGAGGGCGGGACGATCTATGCGTTGTCGGCCGAGCTGCGCGAGGCGATCGCAGCGAACGGCGCAGCGGTCCTGCACGTCGCGTTGCGGCCGGATGTCGATCATGGCGAACTCGTCAAGCGCCTGTCCGCCTCGCGCGGCAAGCAATCCTTCTCCAACTTCCTGCGCAAGGCTGCGCAGCTGTCGCCGGTCGCGGTCGGGCTGCTGCAGGAGGCCACCATCGGTGCTGGCCAGTCGTTGTCGGCAATATCGGCCGAGCGATTGGCGGAGCTCATCAACGCCGTGCCGGTCAAGCTCACACGCGTCGCGCCGATCGCGCGCGCGATCTCCAGCGCCGGCGGGATTTCCTTCGACGAACTCGACTCGGACTTCATGATCCGCAAACTGCCGGGCGTGTTCGCGGCCGGTGAGATGCTGGACTGGGAGGCGCCGACCGGTGGCTACTTGCTCCAGGCCTCGTTCGCGACGGGAGCTGCGGCGGGCAGGGGTGTGTTGCGACGGCTCGTCCAACTGTCGTCCTGACCATCCGCATCATGACGTCCCGGTCCGGGTTGCGAGATCCGTGAGGAGGCCGAGCACGCCGAAGCTTGCCGCCACCGCGCAGACCATCGTCCAGCCGCCAAAACTCCAGGCCAGCGATGCCGCCGCCGCGCCGATGCCACCGCCAACGAAGAACAGCGCGACGAACAGGCCGTTCATGCGACCGCGGGCCTCGGGGCGCAACAGGTTGATGGCGCGGCGGCCCAGCGTCTGATCGGTGGTGATGCCGACGTCGAGCAGGATCGTGCCGAGGCTCAGTACCAGCAGACCGGTGATCTGGGATTCAAGCACGCTCGCCCAGGCACAGAGCGCAAGCGAGCCGATGATGAGCAGATGGGCGGCAAAGAACATCGGCCGCGCCCGGCCCTTGTCGCCCCAGCGTCCCGCGATCGGTGTCGCCGCGGCGCCCGCCACACCGATCAGCGCGAAAGCCGCAATTCCCTTGGCGTCGAGGTCGAACGGCGCATCCGGCAGCCGCAGCGCGACCGCCGACCAGAACGCCGTGAAGGAGGCCATGACAAGCGAGGCGGTCCAGGCCCGCACGCGCAGCACCGGCTCTTCGCGCAGCAGTCTTGGAAAGGACAGCAGTAAATCGGCGTAACTCGCGCGTGCCGACGGTCGAAGGGTTGGAAGGTAACGGGCGAGTGCGCCGGCAAGCAGGGCCATCAGAGCGGCCGAAACGACATAGTAGGCGCGCCAGCTCCAGAGATCGGCGATCAGGCTCGCCGCAGGTCGTGACAAGAGGATGCCGATCATCAATCCGCCCATCACCTCGCCGATGGCCTGACCGCGGCGATCCGGCGCCACCATAGATGCGACCAGCGGAACCATCATCTGGATCGCCGCGCAACAGGCGCCAAGGATGAAGGTGGCGAGCAGCAGAAGCGCAGGCGTCGGCGCGAGCGCCGTCGCGAGAGCGGCGAGGATCGCGCAGCCGAGTGTGCGGAGGATGACAAGCCTGTTCTCGACCAGATCGACAAGAGGCACGAGCAGCAGCAGGCCGAGTGCGTAGCCGAGCAAGGTCAGCGTGCTGATCAGCCCCGCCTGCCACGCCGGCATGGACATTGACCGGCCGATCAAGCCGAGCAGGATCTGTGGCGCGAACAGATTGGTGACGATGACACCGGCGGTGATCGCGCCGAGCCAGATCAGCGGCCGCTCGGCGAGCTGGTTTCGGGACGCAGGCCTGATGGTTTCGGAGACAGTCATGGGACCTCGCAGCTGTAGCGCGAGACCCTTTAAGCGGAGCGAGCAATATGCTACAATTCAAATAAGCCTATAAAGAATATGCGGGGTTTGTTATGAATACCCATGACCTTGTCGCTTTCGTCGCCGTGGTCGAGACCGGATCGATTGTCGCAGCTTCGGCGCGTCTCAATCTCACCCAGCCTGGCGTGACCCGACGCATCCAGAATCTCGAGGAGATGTTGGGGGCGCAGCTTCTGGATCGGCTCTCGAAGCCCCTGAAGCCGACGGCAGCGGGGCATGAGGCCTACGAGCAGGGCAGGCGCCTGCTCAGGATGCTGGACGACCTCAAGTCGGGCGTTGCCAGCGACGGAATGGTCCGCGGCGAGTTCAGGCTCGGCCTGACGCCGTTTCTCTCGGAAGCGGGCTTGACCGCACCACTCGATGCGGTGCGCGCCGAATTTCCCGCGCTGGCGGTGCGGGTGGTCTCCGGTTGGTCGCCGAACCAGCTCGAGCGTGTCTGCCGCAACGAGCTCGATGCAGCCGCGATTTGTCTCCCCGACGGTGCAGTGCCGCCCGCCGATCTGGCGGCCGACGATCTCGGCGCGCAGCCCGTCGTCTTCGTCGTCGCACGCGAGATGAAGATCCCGCGCACCGTCGACCTGGAACGGCTGTCCCAACTGTCATGGGTGATCAACCAGGACGGCTGTGGATTTCGCGATACGCTGAAGCGAAAATTCGATGCCTCGCATCTGCCGTTCAACATCGCCGTCGAGGCGCTGGACAGTGAGCTCCGCCTGTCGCTGGTGTCGCGCGGCCTCGGCGTCGGGCTGGTCACCCCGATCGCCCTGAAACGTAGCGCATTTCGCGACAGGCTCAAGCCGGTCGCCGCGCGCGACTTCAAACCCGCCGTGCGCGCTTGGGTGGTGCATCGCGCCCCCGCCGGTCGGCTGGAGCGGCCGATCAAACTCTTTCGCGACGGATTGGTCCGGGAACTCCAGGCACTGATCGGGGGCTAGCTATCTCAGCTTCCCCCGTGCCGCCACCGGCAGCGTGCCGATGATCTCCTCGCCGCGCACCATCACCACTTCGTCCATCATGTTGACGACGACGCAGACATGATTTGGCACGACCCGCACGACGTCGCCGACGTTAGGCCGGGTGTTGCTGCGGGAGAGGTCGAGGAAGCCGTGCTCCTCGGCGAAGCGTGCGATCTTCGCTTCGGGGTGCTCCAGGATGAGGCCGTGGCCGTCGAGGCCGCCGGTGTCCGTCGTCAGAGTCTTTGAGCCGGCGTCCAGAATCCCGCGCTCAGGCGCGGCGCGGCTGACCACGGTCGAATAGATGTGCAGCGCGCAGTCGTCCCAGGTGGCGACGCCGGCCGCGACCTGCATGCGGTCGTTATAGATGTAGGTGCCGAAGCGATGCTCGGTGCCGCCCTTGAGCTTGCCGAGGTTCTTCAGGTTCGGCGTGCCGCCGGTCGAGACGATTTTTGCATCCAGCCCGTGTGCGCGCACGCCGGCCAGAGCTTCGTCATAGAATTTTTGGGCGTCCGCCCAACCAGTCTCGGTCGGATACAGCATGAAGCCGGCGAATTGCAGGCCCTTGGATGCGGCAATCTTCTGCGCCAGTGCAATCGCCTCGGCGGGCGTCTCGACGCCGGCGCGCTGGCGGCCGGTATCGCATTCGACCACGACCGATAGCGGTCGACCTGAGGCTGCGGCGGCCTTGGGCAGGCCGGCGACGACGGTCGAATTGTCAGCGGCGACCGTCATGTTGGCCTTCGCCTGCAGCGCCCCTAACCGCGCCATCTTCTCTTCGCCGAGCAGGTTGTAGCTGATCAGGATATCGTCGATGCCGGCATTGGCCATGATCTCGGCTTCACCGAGCTTCTGGCACGTGATGCCCTTGGCACCGGCCGCGATCTGCATCTTCGCGATGGTGGGGTTCTTGTGCGTCTTGACGTGGGGACGGTTGGCGATCCCGGCGTCGTCGCAAGCCTTCTGAATCCGCGCGATGTTGCGCTCTACCTTGTCCATGTCGATAACGGCGCAGGGCGTGCCGTATTCGCGGGCGATCTTGGCGGCAAGGGTCGTTGTCATGGAAGTCTCTGAGTTGGCGCGCATCCCGTTTGCAAAAGCGGTGCCCACTTTTGCGGAATGCACGCTAGGCCTGTTCAATCTCTTCGCGCCGCACTTCGAGCTCCAGCCATTTGTCCTCGGCCTCGGCCAGTTCCTTTTGCGCCTTCGTCAGAGCGTCGGAGGCCTGGTCGAAGCGCTTGCGATCCTTGCGAAAGAGATCGGGGTCGTCAAGGAAGCGCTGCTGCTTGGCGATCTCGGCCTGCAGCTTGGCGATGGTCTTGGGCAGCGTCTCCAGCGCGTGTTGCTCGTTGAAGGTCAAGCGTCGTCTCGCGACGCCGGACGGCACGGATGATCGCTGCTCTCTCGTCTCTTCGACGGCCTTCGCGGTCGCGCGCTTCACGTCGGCGCCGCGCTGGGCCAGCATGTCGGTATAGCCGCCGGCATATTCGAGCCAGCGTCCGTTGCCCTCGGGCACGATCACTGACGTCACCACGCGGTCGAGAAAATCGCGATCGTGGCTGATCAGAATCACGGTGCCCTCGTAGTCGCTGAGCATCTCCTCGAGGACGTCGAGGGTCTCCAGGTCGAGGTCGTTGGTCGGCTCGTCCAGCACCAGGAGGTTGGAGGGTTTTGCCAGCGCGCGCGCCAGCATCAGCCGGCCGCGCTCACCGCCCGACAGCACCTCCAGCGGCGTGCGCATCTGTTCCTGGGCGAACAGGAAGTCCTTCATGTAACTGACGACATGCTTCGGCTTGCCGCCAACCATGACATGGTCGCCGCGGCCGCCGGTCAGCGCCTCGGCCAGCGTCGTCTTCGGATCGAGACTTTCACGATGCTGGTCGAGCGTCGCCATCTCGATGTTGGCGCCGAGCCGTATGCTGCCGCTGTCCGGTGCGCTGCCGCCGGTCAGCATCTCGATCAGCGTGGTCTTGCCGGCGCCGTTCGGGCCGACGATGCCGATGCGATCGCCGCGCTGGACGCGGATCGAGAAGCCGTCGACGATCTTTCGCTCGCCATAGGACCGGCTGATATTCTTGGCCTCGATGACGAGCTTGCCGGACTTGTCGGCCTCGGCAGCCGCCAGGTTGGCGTTGCCCGTCGCGCCGCGATGGGTGCGGCGCTGGTCGCGCAGCGCGTGGAGATTGCCGAGTCGCTTGACGTTGCGCTTGCGGCGGCCCGAGACGCCGTAACGCAGCCAGTGCTCCTCGTTGACGATCTTGCGGTCGAGCTTGTGCTGGTCGCGCTCTTCCTCCGCGAGCACCTCGTCGCGCCAAGCCTCGAAGGCACTGAAGCCGCGGTCGATCTGCCGGATCTGGCCGCGGTCGAGCCAGGCGGTGCTGCGCGAGAGATTGCCGAGGAAGCGCCGATCGTGGCTGATGATCACCAGCGCGCAGCGGCGGCTCTCCAGTTCACTCTCCAGCCATTCGATGGTCGGAAGATCCAGATGGTTGGTCGGCTCATCCAGCAGCAGGATGTCGGGCGAGGGCGCCAGCACGCGTGCCAGCGCGGCGCGGCGCGCTTCGCCGCCGGAGACATGCGCCGGATCTTCTTCGCCGCTGAGACCGAGCTGCTCGACCAGATAGCGCGCCTGATAGTGGTCGTCGCCAGCATTGAGGCCGGCCTCGACATAAGCGAGCGTGGTGGAGAAACCGGAAAAATCCGGCTCCTGCGGCAGGTAGCGAATGGTGGCGCCGGGCTGCACGAAACGGCTGCCGCCATCCGGTTCGACCAGGCCGGCGGCGATCTTGAGCAGCGTCGATTTGCCGGAACCGTTGCGGCCGATCAGGCAGACGCGCTCGCCGGTCGAAACCGACAGTTCGACGCCCGCCAGGAGCGGCGTGCCGCCAAAGGTCAGCTTGATATCGCGCAGTTGAATCAGCGGTGGCGCCATGCGGTGTCTCAGTCCTGTCTTGTTGCGGCCTGGTCGGCGCGGCGGCGCTGAATGCGGCGGATGGTCTGGTCGAGCGTCGACAGAAACGTCGAGCGGTCGCGCGGTGAATACGATTTCGGACCGCCGGTGACTTCGCCGGCCGAGCGCAAATCGGTCATCAGGTTGCGGACCGCGAGCGTCATCCCGATCGATTCCTCGGTGAACGCCTTGCCGTTGGACGCGATCACATCGGCGCCGGCCTTCACGCAGCGGCTTGCGAGCGGAATATCCGAGGTAATGACGATATCGCCGGGCCCGGCGCGTTCCGCGATCCAGTCATCGGCTGCGTCCATGCTGGCACCAGCGGCGATCCGCTCGATGAGTGGATCCTGGGGCACGCGGATGAAATTGCCCGCGACCACGCTCACGGGCAGGCCGTGCCTGCCGGCAACGCGATAGATCTCGTCCTTCACCGGACAGGCATCGGCGTCGACATAGATACGAGTGGTGTTTTGAGGGTTCGTCATGGTCCGTAGATGGGGCTTGCGAAGCGGTTCCGCAGCAGCCGCGTGGTACCCCATTCGGGCCGCAAAGGCGAGGGGATTGACCCCGGTTCCTCAGGGCCTACGATCGGGCCGAAACAACAAGAAATTGGGGAAAGCCAAGCCATGCCGAACCGGCTCGAAACCTATCGCGTCGAGGCCTACAACACGGCCAAGCAATCCGAAAACAAGATGCATGACGATGCAGTGGCGCGCCGCTTCGGGTTCTCCGGCGGGCTGGTCCCCGGCGTCGACGTCTTCGCCTACATGATGCATGTGCCGGTGTCGCGCTGGGGCCGCGATTTCCTGTCGCGCGGGCTGATCGAGGCGCGTTTCATCAAGCCGGTCTATGACGGCGAGACCGCCGACGTCGATGCGACCGAGCACAACGGCCTGCTCACCATCGAGGTGTTCAGCCGCACCGAGCTCTGTGCCACCGGCACGGCGGCGCTGCAGGCAACTGCGACTGCGGCTGCGGTGTCGTTGAGCGACTATGTCGAGGTCCCCGCGGTTGCCGAGCGCAAACCGGTCAGCCCAGCAACCTTCGAGACCGGCAAATGGTTGGGCACGACGCCGCGCCGCTGGGCCGGGCAGGATGCCGCCGACTATCTCGCCGACATCCGTGAGACCGATCCGATCTTCGCGGGCGAGGGGCTCGGCCATCCCGGCCTGATCCAGCGCGTCATGAACCGCGTGCTGGTGGACAACACGATGCTCGGCCCCTGGATCCATGTCGGCAGCCGCATGCAATTGCTGTCAGCCGCGCGCGCCGGCGACGAGATCACCGCGCGGGCAAAAGTCACCGCGAACTACGAGAAGAAGGGCCACCGCTTCGTCGAGCTCGACGCGCTGGTGGTCGCCAACGGCACGACGCCGCTGGCGCACTGCCTGCACATCGCGATCTACCAGCCGCGCGAGCAGGCGGCGGCGTAGGGAAGGAGCACAGCGCGTCCTCACACTCGCTGTCATTCCCCGCGAAGGCGGGGAATCCAGTACGCCGAGGCTCCTCCGTATCCCACGACCGTCTCTGGAATACTGGATCGTCCGCTTTCGCGGACGATGACAGCGGAGTTTGTGGCGACGACGGAACGCCCTTTACGCCGCTTTCCCCTTCGCATCCTGGATCGCGCGCCACACGCGTTCCGGCGTCAGCGGCATGTCGATGTGCTTGATGCCGTATTCGGAGAGCGCGTCGATCACCGCGTTCACGACCGTCGACAGGCTGCCGGCGCAGCCGGCTTCGCCGCAGCCTTTGCTGCCGAGCGGATTGGTCGTGGCCGGCACCGGGTGGTCGCCGACCGTCATGTTCGGAACGTCCTCGGCGCGCGGCAGAGCGTAGTCCATCAGCGAGCCCGTGATCGGCTGGCCGCTCTCGTCGTAGCGGACGTGCTCCATCAGCGCCTGGCCGATGCCCTGGACCACGCCGCCATGGAGCTGGCCCGCGACCAGCAGCGGATTGATCACCG
Source organism: Bradyrhizobium sp. CW1 (assembly GCF_023100665.1). Lineage (NCBI taxonomy): Bacteria > Pseudomonadati > Pseudomonadota > Alphaproteobacteria > Hyphomicrobiales > Nitrobacteraceae > Bradyrhizobium > Bradyrhizobium sp. CW1. The sequence continues at coordinate 4,617,731 of NZ_CP064684.1, read as the reverse complement.
TGCCGAAATCGTTGACCGCGCTGTAGCGCACGATCTGCACGACGCCGGTCTCAGGGTCGATCTCGACCTCGGCGACATGGCAGCCGTTCGGGAAGGCTGATGGCACCGGTTCGCTGGTGTGATCGACGTCGAGGCTGTCGGGTACGCCCTCCGGCATCTTGCTGTCGTGCAGGCGTTTGGCGAGCTCCATGATGTCGATGCTGCGGTCGGTGCCGGCGATCGTAAAGCTGCCGCCTTCGAATTCGATATCGGCTTCGGAGGCCTCCAGCATGTGCGCGGCGGCGCGCTTGCCCTTTTCGATCACGAGCTTGGCGGCGCCCACGATCGCCATGCCGGTCGCGGTGATCGAGCGCGAGCCACCGGTGCCGTTGCCGGTGTGGACGATGTCGCTGTCGCCCTGCACCAGCTTGACGCTGTCGAAGGGAACGCCGAGCTGCTGGCAGAGGACCTGCGCGAATGCGGATGCGTGGCCCTGACCGTAATCGAGCGTCCCGGTGATGAGCTGCACCGAGCCATCGGGATCGAACACGATCTTGCCGAGCTCGACGCCGGGAGGTGCGGTCACCTCCAGATAGGAGCCGACGGCGATGCCGCGCAGCTTGCCGGACTTCTTGCTCTCCTTCTTGCGCTTGGCAAAATTCTCGTGGTCGGAGATTTCGAGGGCCTTGTTGAAGACGGCCTGGAAGTCGCCGCTGTCATAGGTGACGCCGGAGGACGCGGCGAACGGCATCTGGTTCTGCTTGATGAAGTTGCGCTTCCGCAGGGTCAGCCGGTTGATGCCCATCTCGTCCGCGGCGCGGTCGATTAGCCGCTCCATGTAGTAGTTGGCCTCGGGCCGGCCGGCGCCGCGATAGGCGCCCATCAACGTGGTGTTGGTCAGCACCGTCTTGATGTCGACGGCCATCAGCGGCGTGCGATAGACGCTGGAAAAGTTCTTGCTGGTGTTGAGCGAGAGCGGACTGGGAGCAACGCCGGTGATGTAGGCACCGAGATTGCCGTAACCCGAGAGCTTGGCGGCGAGGAAATGCCCCTCGGCGTCCAGCGCGAGCTCGGCATGAATCTTCTGCGCGCGGCCGTGACTATCGGAGAGGAAGCTGGTCGAGCGCTCGTCCAGCCACTTCACCGGTCGTCCCAGCGTCTTCGCCGCGTACAGGATGCACATGTATTCGGGGTAATTGATGTTCTTCATGCCGAAGGAGCCGCCGACATTGGCGGTGAGAATGCGCACGTTTTCGTTCGGCACTTTCAGATTCTTGGCGAGATTGGCACGGTTGCCTGCCACCCCCTGCGTGGGCACCTGAAGAGTGTAGCGCTCGGTCTTCTTGTCATAGGAGGCAAGGCCAACGCGTGGCTCCATCGAGACCACGGCGACGCGGGTGTTCTCGATGTCGACCTTGGTCACGTGAGCAGCACTGGCGAAGGCCGCGTTCACCTTGTCGGTGTCGCCATAGTGGTAGTCGAGCGCGACATTGTTCGGGATGTGGTCGTACAGTTGCGGCGCGCCGGGTTTTGCGGCTTCCTCGGGATCGGTCACCGCCGGCAGCGGCTCGATGTCGAGTTCGACCGCCTCGGCCGCGTCGCGCGCCTGGGCCAGCGTCTCCGCCACCACGAAGGCGACGGGATCGCCGACGAAGCGGACCTTGTCGGTTGCGAGCGGCTGGCGGTTGGTCTGGAGCAGGGGCGAGCCGTCACGGCTCTTCAGCGGCAGGCCGCAGGTGAAGGGGCCGTAGCCGGCCGCATCGAGGTCTTCGCCGGTCCACACCCCGAGCACGCCCGGCATTGCTCTGGCTGCATCGATGTTGATGCCGCGAATGACGCCATGGGCATGGGTCGAGCGAACGATCACGGCATGGGCCTGGCCGGGCAGGTTGAAATCGTCGGTGTAGCGGCCCTTGCCGCGCACCAAGGTATCGTCCTCCTTGCGGCGGACCGGCTGCCCGACGCCATATTTTTGCAGTGCAATAGCGTTTTCGAGCGTGGAGGATTTGGTGTGTTCTTGCATGGAATTGACCTGAAAAGCCGGCAAATGCGCGGTTTGGGGGGCGCCTGGGGTCCGGACCCCTCAAAAATAACCCACCGGCCCGCTCACGACAACGCACGAATGGGCATGGTCCCATGTGATGCGTTGTTGCGCAGGATTGGTGCGCTGCTAATGTTTCAGGCGAAAAAGCAATTCCAGATCGGCCTAACCGGCCGCGGAAAGACAGTTTGTATGAATGACCACACGCGGCTCCGCGACGGCCTTGCGCCGCACGGTGAGCTGGGGTCGATGGCGGCGGCGTTCGCCACTGAACCGGCCGTCGGCGCGCAAGCGCCGGGAACCGGCGTCTACGCGGCGCTCGACCTCGGCACCAACAATTGCAGGCTCCTGATCGCCTGTCCGACCCACGACGGCTTTCGCGTGGTCGATTCCTTCTCGCGCATCATCCGGCTCGGCGAGGGCGTCTCGGCAACCGGGTGCATCAGCGAGGCCGCGATCGAACGCGCCATCGTGGCGCTTGGCATCTGCCGCGACAAGATCAACCTGCGCAAAGCGCGGCGGCTGCGGCTGATCGCCACCGAAGCGTGCCGCGCCGCCTCGAATGCCGAAGGCTTTCGCAGCCGCGTCGCTGCCGAGACCGGGATCGAGCTCGAGGTAATCGACCGCGAGACCGAGGCGGCGCTTGCCGTGCTCGGCTGCTCGCCGCTGGTCGATCCCAGGGGGCGCGGCGCAATCCTGTTCGACATCGGCGGCGGCTCGACCGAGCTGGTACGGATCGAGCGCGACGCCGCAAATCCGGAGCCGCGCATCAAAGCCTGGATGTCGATCCCGTTCGGTGTGGTCACGCTTGCCGAGCAGTTCGGGGGCCGCGACGTGACGCCCGAGATCTACGCCGCGATGGAGCGCGAGGTCGCCCATCACATCGCGCCGTTCGCCGAACAGCATGGCGGCGATCTCACTGATATGCATCTGCTCGGCACGTCAGGCACTGTGACGACGCTCGCCGGCATCCATCTCAACCTCGCGCGCTACGACCGCCGCCGCATCGACAGCGTCTGGATGAACGATACCGACGTCACCGCGACCATCAACAAGCTGCTTGGCATGAGCTACGAGGAGCGCGCCGCGAACAGCTGCATCAGCGTTGAGCGCGCCGATCTCGTCCTGGCCGGCTGCGCCATCCTCGACGCGATCCGCCGCGCCTTTCCGCTGCCACGCCTGCGCGTCGCCGACCGGGGCTTGCGCGAAGGCATGCTGGTCGAGATGATGCGCGAAGACGGCGCGCTCAGGAGCTGGTGAGATGGTCAAGGACACCACCGGCCGTTTGCACGTCCAGGTCAAGACCCACGGCAAGCGCAAATTGTCGTCGAAGCTCTGGCTGGAGCGGCAGCTCAACGATCCCTATGTGGTGAAGGCGAAGGCGCTGGGCTATCGCTCGCGCGCCGCGTTCAAGCTGCTCGAGATCGATGACAAATACCGGCTGCTGAAGCACGGCATGGCTGTGGTCGATCTCGGCGCCGCGCCGGGCGGCTGGAGCCAGATTGCCGCCAAGCGCGTCGGCTCGGTCGACGGCAAGGGCAAGGTCATCGCGATCGACCTGCTCGAAATCCCCGAGATTGCCGGCGTCGAGTTCGCGCAGCTCGACTTCATGGACAATGACGCGCCGGACAAGCTCAAGGCCATGCTCGACGGCGGCGCCGACATTGTCATGTCCGACATGGCTGCCAACACCACCGGTCATCGCAAGACCGACCAGCTTCGCATCGTCGGCCTGATCGAGACCGCTGCCGCGTTCGCCTGCGATGTGCTGAGGCCGGGCGGGACCTTCCTGGCGAAGGCGTTCCAGAGTGGCGCCGACGCCGAACTGCTCGCCCAGCTCAAGCGCGATTTCGCCACGGTGCGTCACGTCAAGCCGGCCGCAAGCCGTGCGGATTCCTCGGAGCGCTACGTCCTCGCGACGGGATTTCGGGGGGCTCGCAACGACGAGGTGGAGCACTAGCCCAGCCGCTGATCCCGCACATCCTGCGTATCCTCGGTCGCCGCCTTGACGGCCGCCTTGGCCGCGCCCTTGCCGGCACCTTTGCGGCTCGCGATCTCCACCGCTTTGCGGCCGGAAACTTCGTGGCCGGCATCGGTGGGCATCTGCCAGAAGAACCAGCTCGACGCCGCCGAAGTCAGGGCGATCACGAGAAAGGCCGGCGCAAATACGGTGGCGTCGAGCTCGCTGACGTGGCTGAACCACATCGTCGTCTCCACGGAGGCGGCGCCGACCGCGACGCCGGCCGAGACCGCGAGCTGCTGGTTGACGCTGACGAGCGTGGTGGCGCGGCTCATCTGCGCCTGCTCGACCTCGGCATAGGCCACCGTGTTGATCGCGGTGAACTCGAGCGAACGGAAGAAGCCGCCGACCACCAGGATGATCATGATGATCAGCAGGGGCGTCGTCACGGTGAAGAGGGCACAGGCGGCCAGGAAAACCGCACTGATGATCGCGTTCACCGTCATCAGGTTGCGGAAGCCGAAGGCGCGGATGATGCGCGCGGCCAGCGCCTTCATGCCCATGGCGCCGAGCGAGGAGCCAAACGTGACGAGGCCGGACTTGAACGGCGAGAGGCCGAATCCGATCTGCATCAGCAGTGGCAGCAGGAACGGCAGCGCGCCGATGCCGAGCCGGAACATGAAGCCGCCGAGAACGGCCGCGCGCAGTGTCGGCAGCCTCAGCAGCGTAAAGTCCAGCACCGGCGACCCCGTTCGCCGCGCGTGAAGGACATACAGCGACATCGAGATCGATCCGCCGACGACCAGGGCGGCAACCGTGCTCCATGGCAGCAGATTGAGTCCGGCGACCGACAGCCCGAAGGCGATGCCGGCGAGCCCGAGGCCCGCGAGCACCATGCCGTAGAGGTCGAACGGCTCTCGTTCCTCGCTTTTGATGGGATCGATGAAGCGCAAGGCCATGAAGATGCCGAGCAGCCCGATCGGGATGTTGATCAGGAAGATCCAGTGCCATGACGCGTAGGTGGTGATGAAGCCGCCGAGCGGCGGCCCGATCACGGGGCCGATCAGGGCAGGGACCGTCACCCACGCCATCGCGTTGACCAGCGCGCTCTTGTCGACCGACCGCAGCAGCACGAGGCGCCCGACCGGCGTCATCATTGCCCCGCCCATGCCTTGGAGGATGCGCGCGAACACGAAATCGGTGACCGATGTCGAGAGCGCGCAGCCGACCGAGCCGACCATGAACACGCCGACGGCAATCGCAAACACCAGACGCGCGCCGAACCGGTCGGCGGTCCAGCCGCTCGCCGGGATGAAGACCGCAAGCGACAGCAGATAGGAAGTGATCGCGAGCTTGAGCGTCAGTGGGCTGGTGCCGATGTCGGCCGCAATCGCGGGCAGCGACGTGGCGATCACCGTCGAGTCCATGTTCTCCATGAAGAGAGCAGTGGCCACGATCAGCGGAATGATGCGTTGCTTGTCGACCATGACGGATTGGTAATGGACATCGGGAACGAAGGGCGAGAATTGCGGCTTATCACCGCCACTGGGCCGCGACCATTGCGGATCGACGCATAGCACCTAAATCCCGCGTGACCCCAGGCGGGTGCGCCCTGCGCCGGAGATCACGATGATCTGCCGTTCGCCAGTACGTGCCGCCGCGAAGGCTATCCGCCGCCGAACTTGCCCAAAAAAGCCTGTGCATGGCTGGCCGGCGGTCCGAATTGCTTTGATTCGTCGCCCGCCCGTGCTATCGACCCGCGTCAACCCCACCGATGGGCTCCGATTCTCCGGCGTTGCCGCAAGGTACGCCGAGGGCGGCGCTCATCCATAGCTATTTGCGGCAGGGCCGCGGAAGGAGTTGGCACATGGCCACGGTGCAACAAGGCATTCGCGAAGCCCTCACGTTCGACGACGTGCTGCTGAAGCCGGGCCTGTCGGACGTCATGCCGGGCGAGGTCGACATCCGCTCCCGCGTCACCCGCGCCATTCCGCTCAACATCCCGATCATGGCCTCCGCCATGGACACGGTCACCGAAGCCCGCATGGCGATCGCCATGGCGCAGGCCGGCGGCATCGGCGTCATCCATCGCAATTTCGATCCCGAAGGGCAGGCTGCCCAGGTGCGGCAGGTCAAGCGCTACGAGTCGGGCATGGTGGTGAACCCGCTCACGATCAGCCCGGACGCCACGCTGGACGATGCGCTCAAGCTGATGAGCGATCACGGCATCTCCGGCATTCCCGTCGTCACCGGTGCGGGCAAGTCCACGCCGGGCAAGCTGGTCGGCATTCTCACCAACCGCGACGTCCGCTTCGCCACCGACCGCCAGCAAAAAATCTCCGAGCTGATGACGCATGAAGGTCTCGTCACGGTGCGCGAGAATGTCAGCCAGGACGAGGCGCGGCGGATGCTGCATCAGCATCGCATCGAGAAGCTGCTTGTGGTCGACGAGCAGTATCGCTGCGTCGGCCTGGTCACCGTGAAGGACATGGAGAAGGCGGTCGCCCATCCGCTGGCCTGCAAGGACGCGCAGGGCCGCCTCCGCGTCGCCGCCGCCACCACGGTCGGCGATAGCGGCTTCGAGCGCACCGAGCGGCTGATCGATGCCGGCGTCGATCTCGTCGTGGTCGACACCGCGCACGGCCATTCCCGTCACGTGCTCCATGCGGTCAACCGCATCAAGCGCCTGTCCAATTCCGTGCAGGTCGTTGCCGGCAACGTCGCGACCTCGGAGGGTGCGCAGGCGCTGATCGATGCGGGCGCGGACTGCATCAAGGTCGGCATCGGCCCGGGCTCGATCTGCACCACGCGCATCGTCGCCGGCGTCGGCGTTCCGCAGCTCACCGCGATCATGGATGCGGTCGAGGCGGCGAAGAAGTCGGACATCCCCGTCATTGCCGACGGCGGCATCAAGTTTTCCGGAGACCTTGCCAAAGCGCTCGCTGCCGGTGCCGACATCGCGATGGTCGGCTCACTGCTCGCCGGCACCGACGAGACGCCCGGTGAAGTGTTCTTGTGGCAGGGCCGCTCCTACAAGGCCTATCGCGGCATGGGCTCGGTCGGCGCGATGGCGCGCGGCTCGGCCGACCGCTACTTCCAGCAGGACATCAAGGACACGCTCAAGCTCGTGCCCGAAGGCATCGAAGGCCAGGTGCCTTACAAGGGCCCGGTCGGCAACGTCATGCATCAGCTCGCGGGCGGCCTGCGCGCCGCGATGGGCTATGTCGGTGCAAAGGACATGAAGGACCTGCACGACAAGGCCCAGTTCGTCCGCATCACCGGCGCGGGCCTGCGCGAAAGCCACGTCCACGACGTCACCATCACGCGCGAAGCGCCGAACTATCCGGGCGGGGGTTAGTCTCCGCTCTCGTGCCGCTCGGCTGCGCGTTGTTTTTCGCGCGCTAGCCTCGCATGCGCTGTCATGCCCCGGCTTGACCGGGGCATCCAGTACGCCGCGGCCTTTTCGGCTCGATCACGGCCGCCTCTGGAATACTGGATCGTCCGATCAAGTCGGGCGATGACAGCGAGGGCGTAGTTGGTGTGTACCAAACTTCATTTGCGGCGCTGTCGCGCCACCACGCTCCACCGTTTTTGTATTGACGCAGCTGCCTCCCTCCGCTTCCGTCCACGCCGAAGTATAATTTGGAGGAAGCCATCATGTCCCAAGGCAAACGCATCGTTCTCGCCGCGCGTCCCGTCGGGGAGCCAAAGCCGTCCGATTTCCGCATCGAGGAATTCGCGGTTCCTACGCCTGCCGCAGGCGAAGTCCTGCTGCGCACGATCTGGCTCTCGCTCGATCCCTATATGCGCGGGCGCATGAGCGACGGTCCGTCCTACGCGACGCCGGTGCCCGTCGGTGGTGTGATGGAAGCCGGTACGGTCTGCGAGGTCGCAGCCTCCAACAATCCAAACTTTGCCAAGGGTGACATCGTGCTCTCGCGCGCGGGCTGGCAGACGCACGCGATCTCCGACGGCAAGGGGCTGAACAAGATCGACCCGAAGCTCGCGCCGATCTCGACGGCCGTCGGCGTGCTGGGCATGCCCGGCATGACCGCCTACACGGGCCTGCTCGATATCGGCAAGCCGCAGCAAGGCGAGACCGTCGTCGTCGCCGGCGCCTCCGGCGCGGTCGGCTCGGCCGTGGGACAGATCGCGAAGATCAAGGGCGCACGCGCGGTTGGAATCGCAGGCGGCAAGGACAAATGCGATTACGTCGTGAAGGAGCTCGGCTTCGATGCCTGCATCGATCACCGCGATCCCGATCTGGCGACGAAGCTGAAGGACGCCTGCCCGAAGGGTATCGACGTCTATTTTGAGAATGTCGGCGGCGCCGTGTTCGAGGCGGTGTTCCCGCTGCTCAATGCGTTTGCGCGCGTACCCGTCTGCGGCCTCATCGCCCACTACAACGACACTGAAGCGAAGCCGCCGAAATGGGCCGCCAGCATGATGCGCGCGACCCTGACCAAGCGGCTGACCTTCCGCGGCTTCATCGTCTCCGACTTCGCCTCCCGCCATGGCGACTTCCTGCGCGACATGTCCGGCTGGGTCCGCGAGGGCAAGGTCAAGTACAAGGAGTTCGTCACCGAGGGCCTGGAGAGCGCGCCCGAAGCCTTCATGGGGCTTCTCAAGGGGGCCAATTTCGGCAAGCAGCTGGTGCGGGTCGGGCCGGACAAACCTTGATCGGCCGCTCTCGCCCCCTCGGGGGCCGGGTATGGTTAACAAAGAGTGACTGATCGGCCACACCCGCCCGTAAAAGCCGCAGGTGTGACCGTCGGTTCATTGACGGGCTCGCGAAGGCATTGAATCATTGCGCATATTTCAGGTGCGATGATGTTAGAGCTTGTTGTTTTCTGCGTAATCCTGCTGGCTGCCGGTTATTGGGCGACCATGTTTGTCATGGGCCGTCGCGACGACGTCATCCATGGCAAGTTCGTCCATACCGAGGACGTGTTCGCGCAATCCGCGATGCCCACACCCACGCCGCCATTCCCCAAGCGCCCGGTCAATGCCGCGCGGCCTGCCAATGTTCTGCCCGCCAATACCGGGGCCAAACCGGTGAACAGCGACGCGCTGCAGTCCTTGCTTGCCGCGATCCAGCAGGATCTCAAAAGCGTCGCTTGAGCAGCCATGGGCAGCGCTCATGCTCGCCGCCCATCTTGGGGCGATCGAACAAAGTTTAAAGCACGCGATAGCGGATTGTGTAGGCGTCTTGCGGGGCGACCGGGCTTGCCAGCGGCGAGGCGATGCGGTCGGCGAGGTGCCAAGGGCCGAACTGAGGGCCGAACTGAGCGCCGGACTGTTCGGAGCGATGCGGCTCGGCCGGCAGGCGGAGGCGGAATTCGAAGGTGCCCTTGCCGGGCAGGTTCACGACCAGCACGCGGTCCGCAGTGCGGTGGTTGAGCGGTACCGCGCCACGCAGCACGGAGCGGCCATCACCGAGCTCCCGCACGCCCTCGACCAGTGCCAGCGTCTGGTTGCGGTCGGTATGCAGCTCGATCTGGGTGTCGGACGCCGCCGCCAAGGTCTCCTTGGGCATGCGGATCTCGAACTCGACCGCGGGTTTCGAGGGATTGAGGCCGAGATAGGCCAGCGCGGCATGGCGCATGTCGTAGGCGGCAAACGCAAACAGAGCGAGGGCGGCGAGCGCAGCGAGGCCATGCCTGAGGACATCGCGCCAGGTCCGATAGCTCATTCGGAAGTAGACCGTCATTGCCAGCGCCACCGCGAGCGCCGTCGCGATGCCTGCCAGCGCCGACATCAGGATGCCGAACTGGCCGTCGGCGGACTCGGTCAAAGCGCCGGTCAGGCTGCCGAACTGGCTGAAGAGGGTGTTCATGGCGGTCTCTCGCCTTGCGCGCCCCAAAGGGGGAAATCGCTTTAACTGTCGACAGTGGGTCGCCTCATCGGGAACGCCGGTTCAACTCGTTGATTGTCAGGACCAGCGGTGACCGCTAATGGACGCTAGCTGTGGTCTCCGCCGGATGGGAAATCCCGGGAAATTCCGATGTCCATTCAAATGGTTTTGCTGCCGGTCTTCGTGCAGGTCGGTCTCACCTTCGCGCTCCTGATCGCCATGGCGCTGGGACGCCGGCGCGCGCTCGTCTCCGGCGAGACCAAGAGCCGTGACATTGCGCTCGGCGAGCCCAACTGGCCCAAGGGCGCCACACAAATCGCCAATTGCTACCGCAACCAGTTCGAATTGCCGGTGCTGTTCTACGCCCTGATCGCGCTGGCGCTCCCGTTGCGCCATGCCGATCTCTTCATCGTGCTGATGTCCTGGGTGTTCGTGGTGACGCGCTTCGTCCATGCCGGAATCTTCGTCTCCTCCAACAATCTCGGGCGCCGCTCCACGATCTGGCTCGCCGGCGTGCTCGTGCTGCTCGCGATGTGGATCTACTTCGCACTGAAGATGCTCTTGTTGATCTGACGGTTAGCCGTCGGATTTGATCTGAAAGATTCAAATGACTCCCGCTGCCCGGCTGTCCGCAGCCATCGAACTGATCGACACCATCGAGAAGGACCGCGTGCCCGCGGCCAAGGCGCTGAAGGAGTGGGGCACCGCGCACCGCTTCGCCGGATCCGGCGACCGCGCCGCCATTGCCGGCCTCGTCTGGGACGTGCTGCGCCGCTATGCCTCGAGCGCCTACCTGATGGATTCGGATACCGCGCGTGCGCGGCTGATCGGCATGCTTCGCCTCGAGCGCAACATGGATACGGCGACGATGGCCGCGCTGTTCGACGGCAGCCGCTTTGCCCCCGCGCCGTTGACCGAGCCCGAGCAGGCCGCGCTCGCCTCGCGGTCGCTTGAAGGCGCCCCGGCCGCGATCGCCGGTGACTATCCGGAATGGCTGGATCCGTATTTGGCAAAAGCGTTCGGCGACGAACGCGTCGCGGAGGCGGCCGCGATGGCGAGCCGGGCGCCGCTCGACCTGCGCGTCAACACGTTAAAATCCAATCGCGACAAGACGCTGGGGGCGCTTGCTCACCTTCATGCGAAACCGACGCGTTGGTCCGCAACCGGCCTGCGCATCGAGCTTTCGGCCGATGCGCGCAACCCCGGTATCCAGGCCGAAGAGGATTTTATCAAGGGTGCCATTGAAGTGCAGGATGAGGGGTCACAGCTTGCGGCTGCCTTGACCGCGGCAAAACCCGGCGAGCAGGTGATCGATCTCTGTGCGGGGGCCGGCGGCAAGACGCTGGCGCTCGCCGCGATGATGCAGGGCAAGGGCCGGCTGATCGCGACCGACAGCGACAAGCGGCAACTTGCGCCCATTCACGAACGCCTGTCGCGCGCCGGCGTCCACAATGCCGATGTGCGCACGCCCAAGGGCGAGGCCGATCCGCTGGCGGAGATCAGCGCGACCGCCGACCTCGTCGTGATCGACGCGCCCTGCACGGGAACCGGAACCTGGCGCCGCAATCCCGATGCCAAATGGCGCATGCGTCCGGGCGCGCTGGAGATCCGCTTGCGGGACCAGACCGCGGTGCTCGATCGCGCGGTTCCGCTGCTCAAGGCCGGCGGCCGCATTGCCTACATCACCTGCTCGGTGCTCTCAGAGGAGAACGGCGACCAGGTGAGGGCGTTCACCGCCCGCCATCCCGAGTTCGCTGTGGTGCCGCCCGAGCAGACCGCGAGCGTGCTCTGGGACAAGGCCGAGGAGTTTGCGCAAGCCGCGCTGCAATCGCCGGAAGGCTGGCTGATGACACCGCGGCGGACGGGAACGGACGGGTTCTTCGTCTCGGTCTTGAAGAAGGCATAGCCCACCCCACGACATCGCGGATGACGCGACGCCTGTCTCACCAAACAAGAACCCCGCGAACCGGAACCCGGTCGCGGGGTTTTCTAACTCGACGTTCTGCCGGTACGTCCGTGGTCAGAACGGTGCGCGGGCTTTAGCCGACGCGGAGATTGTCAGCCGAGGACTTGCCGCTGCGACGATCGGCGACGATGTCGAACGAGACCTTCTGACCTTCGTTGAGGGTCGAGAGGCCAGCGCGCTCGACGGCGCTGATGTGCACGAACACGTCCTTGTCGCCGTCATCCGGCTGAATGAAACCAAAGCCCTTTTGATTGTTGAACCACTTCACGGTGCCCATAGCCATGGGAATTTCCTTTGCTTAAGAAGTTAACACGCGGACCGGTACGCACTATTGCGCCCATAGTCCTGATCAGTCGATGTTGGAGAAATCATCTGAAGCGTGCGCGCCCGTCAGCAACGAAGCGAAGCGGCCCAGTCGTTCGGCCAAGTATCGATGATCACAATATAGCGAGATTTTGGGGCCACTTCAAGGCACCACCCGCCGCTCGGGATGTCGCCGAATTTTGCTATTTTGCGGTGCAAATTAACCCTTCCGGGGCGCCTCAATCGACGATAAACAGCGTCGCCCCCGTCGCCGTCGAGGACCGGTGCGCTGCATCGCCGAAATCCGAGACCTGGTAGCTCATCCCCGCCGTGAGCTTGAACTTGCGGCCGTCGCGCAGCTCGCTGTCGAGCTCGCCCTGCAGCACGTACAGCACGTGGCCGCGGTCGCACCAATGGTCGGCGAGATAGCCCGGCGAATATTCGACCATCCGCACCCGGAGATCGCCGATGTCGAGCGTGCGCCACTGGGCTTGCCCGGTCTCGCCGGGATGGACGGTCGGCTCGACCTTGCTCCAGTCGGTGACGGTGAAGGGGGAGGTGGGCAGCTTCATGATGGTGATCCTGGGGCGGCGACGGCAGTGCCGTTACTATCGGATGCTTTCGCGGTAGTCCTCATTTTTACAGTTCTTATTGTTTTCGGCCCTTATTTTTGCCCATGCATCAGCGCGCAATCTGCCGTCACCGGCATCCTGCTTGCGATGATGACCCAGACCAGCAGCGCGGCGGCACTGATTCCCGCGCCGAGCACGCAGACGCCGGACCAGCCGGCCATCGCGTACACCATCGTCGACGCGATCGCGCCAATCGCGCTTCCGACCGAGTAGAACACCATGTAACCGCCCACCAGTCGGCTCGCCGCATCGGGCCGCACGGCGATGATCAGGCTCTGGCTCGTCACGTGCACGGCCTGGAGTCCCAGATCCAGCACGATCACGCCGGCGACGACCAGCCAGAGCGAGCTTTGCAGGCAGGCGATCGGAGCCCAGGCACCCAGCATCAGCAGCAGTGACAGCCCGGTGGTCCGCTGGGCCCATCCGAGATCGGCAAGCCGCCCGGCATTGCGCGCCGCGAGCGCTCCGGCGAACCCGGCGACGCCGAGCAATCCGATCGTGGTATGCGACAGCGCGAAGGGAGGCGCCGAGAGCGGCAGCACGATCGACGTCCAGAACACGTTGAGATTGGCGAAGATCAGAAACGCAAACAACGCGCGCTCGCGCAGTATCGGCTCCTCGACAAACAGCGAGGCGGTTGAGCGCAACAGCGACAGATAAGAGGATCGGGCCAGCGCCGACTGCCGGCCGCGCGGCAGCACGCGCAGGAGCAGCGCCGCCATGGCCAGCATGAGGCCGGCCGAGACCAGGTAGACCATTCGCCAGCCGCCGAAATCGGCCAGGGCGCCCGAGGCGAACCGCGCCAGCAGGATGCCGGCGACGACGCCGCTCGTGACGGTGCCGATCGCGCGGCCGCGCCCGTCCGGTCTGGCCAGCGTCGCGGCAAAGGCGACGAGGACCTGGACGACGACGGCGAGCATGCCGACTAGCGCCATTCCCACAAGCAGCACGGCGGCATGCGCCGCCGTGCCGACGATGACGAGGCCGATCGCCGACAGCACGGTCTGGCCGACGATCAGGCGGCGGCGATCCCAGAGGTCGCCGAGCGGCACGATTAGGATCAAGCCGAACGCGTAGCCGATCTGGGTAAAGGTCACCACCATCCCGATCGCGGCGGGGTCGATGCCGAGATCGCGCGCCATGGCATCGAGCAGCGGCTGCGCGAAGTAGATATTGGCGACGCTCAGGCCGCAGGTCAGCGCCAGCAGCATCGCCATCCCGCGCGAGAGCCCGCGCCCGGCGGTGTCGTCGGCCTTTTCGTCGGCGTTGGTCGGTCCGGCTGTGGCGGCATCGTGGATTGTCATTGTCGTCTCCGGCACGTTCTATCTAGTCTTAAAATAAGACCAGTTGCACACCGCGCTGTCCAGTCCTATTTTAAGACCAATTTGGAGGGCGGCGAATGAAGCGGACCGGTTTTGCCGAGGCTGACTGCCCGGTGGCGCGTGCACTGGACGCAGTTGGGGACATTTGGTCGCTTCTGATCGTGCGCGATGCCTTCGACGGGCTGCGTCGATTTGGCGATTTCCAGAAGAACCTCGGCATCGCCAAGGGCATGCTCACTGCGCGGCTGCACAGGCTGGTGGAGCTTGGCGTGCTCGAACTGATTCCGGCCTCCGACGGCAGCGCCTATCGGGAATATGCGCTGACCAAGAGGGGGCGCGAGCTGTTTCCAGTCGTGGTCAGCTTGCGCCAATGGGGCGAAGCGAATCTCTACGCGCGCGGCGAAGTCCATTCGGACCTGGTGGACGAGACGGGCCAGCCGGTCGGGAAGCTCGTGCTTCCGTCGCGGGCCGGCCGTCCGCTGGCATGGTCCGATACCAGGGTGAGAAAGGCCGGTCTGCGCAAGCGCTGATTCGCGTCGGCCTTGGTGCGTCCTCGAGCTAGAAGCGCGACTCAGGGCACCGGATGATTCGCCGATCCCTGCACGATCTTTCCGGCCGCGTTCACCCGCAGATATTCGCAGATCCGCTTTCCCCGCTCGTTCTCGTAGAACACCACCACGCTATCAGGGCTGACGAACAATTCGATCAGCGAGAAATGCAGGTTCGGCAACAGCGCGAGCGCCTTGCCCCAATAGGCGCGTAACGCATCCTTGCCGCGCACGGTGCCGCTTTCATCGAACCCCAACATGGGGATGCGGTCCGAGGTCATCACGGCGTCCTCGTCATAGAGCGTGAGCACGCGTTCGAGGTCGCGCGCGTTCCAGGCCTCGACCCAGGTGCGGCCGAGCTCTGCAAGCGATGACGGCTGATGATGGTTTGGCATGGCGTTCTCCCTGATCGGGCCATATAGGTCAATAATACTTACCTATATCGATTTGTCCATACCCCAAAGAAGAATGTGGGCGCGCGGCCCGCGCGGTTGCGGGAAAAGCCCCCGTCGCGTATCTGCTTGCCATGACAGCAGCACAGACCGACCGCTCCGCGTCGACGCCCTCCGTGGCCTCGGCGCATGACAAGATTCTCATCGTCGACTTCGGCAGCCAGGTGACGCAGCTCATTGCGCGTCGCGTGCGCGAGGACGGCGTCTATTGCGAGATCGTCCCGTTCAACAAGGCCGAACAAGCCTTCAACGAGATGAAGCCGAAGGCGGTGATTCTCTCCGGCGGCCCTGAATCGGTGCATGAGGCGGGCTCGCCCCGCGCGCCGCAAGCGATCTTCGATTCCGGCGTGCCCGTGATGGGCATCTGCTACGGCCAGATGGCGATGGCAGAGCAGCTCGGCGGCACTGTCGAGGGTGGCCATCACCGCGAATTCGGCCGCGCCGATGTCGAGGTGAAGGCGCCGAGCAAGCTGTTCGAGGACGTCTGGTTACCAGGCGGCAAGAACCAGGTCTGGATGAGCCATGGCGACCGCATCACCAAGATGCCGCCGGGCTTCTCGGTGGCCGGCACCTCGCCGAACGCGCCGTTCGCCATCATCCAGGACGAGACGCGCAAATATTACGGCGTGATGTTCCACCCGGAAGTGGTGCACACGCCCGACGGCGCCAAACTGATCCGCAATTTCGTTCGCAAGATCGCGGGCCTTTCCGGCGACTGGACCATGCGCGCCTTCCGCGAGGAGGAGATCGCGAAGATCCGCACCCAGGTCGGCAAGGGCAGGGTGCTCTGCGGCCTGTCCGGCGGAGTCGATTCCGCCGTCGCGGCCGTGCTGATCCACGAAGCCATCGGCGAGCAGCTCACCTGCGTGTTCGTCGATCACGGCATGCTGCGCCTTGACGAAGCCAAGACCGTGGTCGACCTGTTCCGCCACCACTACAACATCCCGCTCGTGCACGTGGATGCCTCGAAGCAGTTTTTGGGCGAGCTCGAAGGCGTCACCGACCCGGAAGTGAAGCGCAAGACCATCGGTCGCCTCTTCATCGAGGTGTTCGAGGCGGAGGCCAAGAAGATCGGCGGCGCTGACTTCCTGGCGCAAGGCACGCTCTATCCTGACGTGATCGAGAGCGTCTCCTTCACCGGCGGCCCGTCGGTGACGATCAAGTCGCACCACAATGTCGGCGGTCTCCCCGAGCGCATGAACATGAAGCTGGTCGAGCCCCTGCGCGAGCTGTTCAAGGACGAGGTGCGCAAGCTCGGCCGCGAGCTCGGCCTGCCCGAAATCTTCGTCGGCCGCCACCCGTTCCCGGGCCCCGGTCTCGCCATCCGCTGCCCCGGCGAGATCACCCGCGACAAGCTCGAGATCCTGCGCAAGGCGGACGCGGTCTACATCGACCAGATCAGGAAGCACGGTCTCTACGACGACATCTGGCAGGCCTTTGCCGTGCTGCTTCCTGTGAAGACCGTGGGCGTCATGGGCGACGGCCGCACCTACGACTTCGTCGTCGGCCTGCGCGCCGTCACCTCCACCGACGGCATGACCGCGGACTTCTACCAGTTCGACATGAAGTTCTTGGGCGAGACCGCGACGCGCATCATCAACGAGGTGAAGGGCGTGAACCGGGTGGTGTATGACGTGACCAGCAAGCCGCCTGGGACGATTGAGTGGGAGTAGTTTTTAGAGACCGAGGCATGCTGATGCGCGCCGCGTTGAAAGTGGTGATGGCCGCAATATTTGCCATGCCGGCTGCGGTGGCTCTGGCGAAGTCTCCGGACTGCGCGAGTTGGCCCAATAACATGGCCCTCGTGCACCTCAAGAACGCCGGCCTGATTGATATCCCATCAGTGATCGAGGCGCAGACCAAGGCCGTTCGTCTCGCATCCGAAAAGATCGGCAAAGACCTCTACCAGCAGGTTTACGACATCACGTTTCACACCAAGGATGGCAAGACGATCGAGGTCATCACGAAAAGCCAAGCATCAAGCGAGGAATGCTCGATGAGCGGCGTCGACATCTACGTGGTCTCGAACAAAATCGGCGGGTCGGCGGAGCTGCCATCTGACGGCAGGACTAAAAAGTGATCCGGTTGCATCGAAAGCTCAAGAACCGAAATTGACCTGCAGCGGATGCGTAGGGCGGATTAGCCGCAAATCCGGCCTCTCTCGCCGAGTCGCGCGCAAGATGGCAGATTACGCTTCGCTAATCCGCCCTACGATCTCTGTCACGGCTTCACGAACCGATAGGCGAAGCGATCGGTCTTTCCCTTGATCGCGGGATCGAACACCTTGATCGTGTGCGGATCGTCCTTGTTCGCGAGCAGGGTGCTTTCCGCGTCCAGCACGAAGCCGGCCGCCTCCACCTCCTTGCGAACGGATGCAGGCTCAATCCGATGCAGCGATTGGGCCTCGGTCGTGCCCGCCCCGAGCGCGGCGGCGTGGTCGACGATGACGTAGCACCCGCCGGGCTTCAGCCGCTCGTAGACAGCGCGATTGAAGTCGGCCGCCCTCGCGCCCCGGGCCTGGATCAGCGCGGTGTGGAGATCGTGGTAGAACAGGTGCAGCCACAGCACATCCGCTGCCTGCGTGGCCTGCGGCATCGCCAGGAGGTCCGCCGAGACGGCTTCGACGTTCTCTCGGCCCGGCTCCTTCGCAAGCGTCCGCATGCGGCCGACCGGATCGTTCTTGAAGTGGGCGACTTCAGCCGGCACGAAGCTGTCAACCCGTCCTTCGCTTCCCACGATGTCGGAAAAGAGACGGGTCCAGTCGCCGTCGCCTGGGTAAACGTCGATCACGGTGGCGCCCGCATCGATACGTGCGAACCGGATCAACTCGGACAGCTTGGATTGGTCGTACATCTGGATTTCCTTTAGGCTTGGGCATTCGACACGCGCGCGGCTCGTGCCAGTGCCTGCGTGTCGACGTACTCCCGGATGTTCGTCAGTTTGCCGTTGCGAACGGTGATGGCGAAGACCCAGTCGTCCCTAAACGTCTTGTTCGTGGCTTTGATCTTTCCCTTTGCGAATCCGACGACCAGGACCCGGTCTCCTTGCGCCACGAACTCGCGGGGTTCGGTGGACGTTTCGATCGACTTGGATGCCGTCTCGAGCAAATCCGCCACCCCGTCGTGCCCGCGATGCGTTCCGGCCAGCGGCCAGTCCTCACCGGGGATGATCCACTCGATGTCGTCGGCGATCAGCGCCAGCAGAGTTTCCCTGTCGCCTCGGCCGATCGCGGCGAAGAAGTCCTTCACGGTCTGGATGTTTGTCTCGATACTCATGGGAATTTCTCCATTTCGCTCCGATCGGATCGCGCTCGATCCGATCGCATGCTTCGTGTCCTCGTGTTCATCAGTCGAACTTGACCAAATCCTTGAAGATCAGATGGCCCCAGCTGTTTCCGCGCGCCTGCACAAGCAGCCCGCCTTCCGAAAGCCCGCCGAGCTTGATCGGCGCGAAGCCGAGAGTTTCCGCAAGCGTGCCAATCGCCGCTGCGGCAGCGTCATCGTCGCTCGCCAGGAACGACGACTCTCCTGCCACCATGGACGGCCGGATCCTGGGCAAGGACGGCAGCACCCAAATGGTTGAAGCCCTTGACCAGTCGACCGCCGGTGAAGGCTTGCGCGAGGGCCTTGGACGAAGGTTGTCCCCCCAGTTTCTCAGGCGGCACGCCGTAGGCGTTGGTCACATCGACGATCGTCTTGCCCTGCCAGGTGGGCAGCGCTTTCGCGACATCCTGGTGCGACTCGAAACGGACCGCCAAAAAGACGATCTCCGCCTTGACGGCGTCCGCCAGCTTTTTGGGAATGATCGAGGGTCCGATCACGGCCGCGGCGGATGTAAAGCTTTCCGGGTCGCGCGTGGTTGCAACGGAGACTTCGATGCCGTTGCGGGCAAACGCGCTGGCCAGGGCTTGGCCGATAGGGCCGAAGCCGATGATTGCGTAGCTCATGATGTTTCTCCGAACTTGTGTCGATGGCGCGGTCAGACCTGGGCCATGCCGCCATCGACGGCGAGATCCACGCCGGTGATGTAAGAACTTTCATCGGAGGCGAGGAACGTGACGGCAGCCGCGATTTCCTCCGGCTTGCCCCTGCGACCCATCGGGACCTGTGAAGCAAATTGGCTGGCCGCTTGCTCGGCTTGCTCGCGGGTCAAGCCCGTCGTCGTCTCCAGGGCGGGGGTCTCCGTTGGCCCGGGGCTCATCGTATTGACGCGGATTTTGCGGTCCTTCAGCTCCAGCGTCCAAGCGCGCGAGAAGCTGCGCACCGCCGCCTTGCTCGCGGCGTAGACGCTGAACCCCGGCAGCCCCTTCACGTTCGACACCGAAGAGTTCAGGATGATCGAACCGCCGTCCTTAAAGAGGGGGAGGGCTTTCTGCACCGTAAAGAACAGGCCCTTCACGTTCACATCGAAGGTCTGGTCGAAATGGGCCTTGGTCGCTAGCGCGAGCGGCGCGATTGTCCCCGCGCCTGCGTTCGCGAAGAGAATGTCGATGTGACCATGTTTCTCCTTCACGACGGCATAGAGCCGCTCCAGATCTTCCAGGCGCGACACGTCGCTCACGACCGTCGTCACGTTTCTCTCGATGAAGGCTGCGGCCTCCTTCAGCTCTTTCTCGCGTCGCCCGGTGATCACGACGTGCGCACCTTCGTCCACGAAGCGCTTGGCCGTGGCCAATCCAATGCCGCTGCTGCCGCCGGTGATGACGGCGATCTTGCCTTCTAGTTTTTTCATGATGTTTATCTTTCATTGTGTGTGGGCCAGGCGCGGGACCGCGCCGGGATCAGAGTTGCGCCAGGCCGCCGTCGACGGCGACTTCGCTGGCGGTCATGAAGCTGCTGTCCGAGGAGGCGAGAAAGGCAGCCACCGCCCCGATCTCCGCCGGATCGGCCATGCGCTGCAGCGGAGTCATCGCGGCGAACACCTTCTGTCCCTCTTCGCCCAGCGCTTCCTTCGCGAGTTCGGTCGCGGTCGCTCCGGGCGACAGCACGTTGACCCGGATGCCGCTGCCTTTCAGGTCCTCCGCCCAGGTCCGCGCGAGGTTGCGCACGGCCGCCTTGCTCGCGCTGTAGGCGCTCATGGCCGGGGCGCCCGTGGTGCCGGCGCTCGATCCCGTCAGGATGATCGAACCGCCCCGGCGCATCAGCGGCAGCGCCTTCTGCACCGTGAAAATCGTACCCTTCACATTGGTGTCGAAGGTTTCGTCGATGTGCGCGGCGGTGATCTTGCCGAGCGCAAGCTGACTTCCCGCGCCGGCATTGGCGAAGACGATGTCGAGGGTTCCGCGCTCGGCCTTCACCGCCGCGTAGAGCCGGTCGAGGTCGGCCTCATCCGAGACCGAGCCCTTCACCGCGCGTGCATTAGGCCCGAGGGCGGCGACAGCAGCGTCGAGGGCTTGCTGTCGGCGGCCGAAGATGAAGACGAAAGCGCCATCCTCGATGAAGCGCTTTGCCGCGGCGCGGCCGATGCCGGTCGCGCCACCCGTGATGACTGCAACCTTGCCGTCAAGCTTTCCCATAATGTCTCCTGTCGTGGTGTCGGGGCAGCATCTGCCCCCGAGGACCCCGACATAGGTCCGCCGGCCCTAGGCGTTGAGTGCGGAAGCGCGCACATCGGTGGTGCGAAATCGATCCGGCCGGACGACTAACGCCGACGGCGACGATCGGTGTCCGTCGCTCAGAATGGGCCCTGCTGGCCGGAACCGGCTATGATCACCGCCCATACTGCTGTAGGAGGCATCAGATACGGCTTGAAAGGCGCACCGCGCGGTGCGGGATTGCACCATGATCGACTGGGACGATGTTCGCTATTTTCTAGCCGTCGCGCGGGGAGGCTCGGTGCGGGCGGCCGCCGAGCACCTCGGCGTGAACCACGCGACCGTGCTGCGACGCATCGCCCAGCTCGAGGAACGCCTTGGGGTCCAGATGTTCGAAAAGCTGCCTTCGGGCTACCGGCTGACGGCTGCGGGCGAGGAGGTCCTCGAATTCGCCGACCAGATGGAAGCCTCGTCACACCAGCTGGAGACGCGCGTGTTCGGGCGCGATCAGAGCGTGCGCGGGCGTCTGCGGGTGACGCTGGCGCCGCCGATGGCGACACATTTGCTGATGCCTGATTTCGCCGATTTCGCGCGTCTGCATCCCGATATCGAGATGGATGTCCTGTCGTTCGGCGAACTGGCAAATCTGACCAACCGTGAGGCCGACGTCGCGATCCGCGTCGTCTACGAGCGCAAAACCCTGCCGCAAAATCTTCATGGCATGAAGGGACCGGAGCTGTTCGGCGCCGTCTACATGTCCAGGGATCGACTGGCCGCGTGGCGTGCGGGCGCGCCGGATCCCTTCCGCTGGATCGTCATCAGCATGCACGGCATCCCGGATTGGGCCAGCGCGGGCGAGGTTCGCACCACGGACGTTCCATTCAGGACCAGTGACGCCGGAGCGCAGATCGCTGCTGTCCGGCAAGGGCTGGGGATCACGACACTGCCGTGCTTCGTCGGCGATGCCGACCCGCTGCTGGTGCGGGTGCCGGGGACCGACCTGCACATGTACGGAACGGTCTGGCTCCTCACGCAGGGAGAGACGCGCAAGACCAAGCGCGTGCGGCTGTTCACGGAGTTCGTATCACGCAGGCTCGCCGCGTACGCGCCGCTGCTGGCGGGGCTGTCGGTGGCGCGCGAGTGACGCGGGGCGGGTCGTGGGCGGAAAGCTTGGCCTCGACAGATCAATGCGTTATCGTGCTTCCGAAACAATCGAGTGGGAGTAGGGTTGTGACTGCTATTGATCCAGCATCGCTGGGTGTTGTTTCCTGGAGAGGCAGCGCCGCTTAGGTCATGGGGTTTGGGGTATTCATCCATCGATTGGACTCGATCTACGACGACAGCCCCGCTGAGCAGTACCAATTTCCCAGTCAATATCTTCATCGCGTTGAAGCCTGCATCGGCGATTGGATAGTATATTACGAACCGAGCAAGGTTGCTGAAACGCGCGGTTACTTTGCAATTGCTCGGGTTCAGCAGGTTCTTCCCGATCCCGGTACTTCCGGGATGTATCTCGCTTTAATGGAACCGGGAAGCTATCTCGATTTTGCCAATTCAGTCCCATTCAACGGACCGACGGGTCCAGTAGAGCGCGGTGTTCTTAACGAACAGGGGCGGATTTCAGGACGCGCTCAGTCCGCAGTCCGCCCAATCTCTCCCGACGATTTCAATAGAATATGCGAGCTTGGCTTCGCGGAGAACGCGCCGCTGCTGCCGCGGCGCGACGGCGACCTTCCATCGCTCGATCTTAACGACCAGCCGCAGGTGCCATTCGCGGTTGAGCAGCAGCGCGACCGTGTTAGCGTAACGATCTCGAAAGTCCTGCGTGATCGAGTTTTCCGTCGCATCGTGCTGCGTGCCTATGAAGAGCGTTGCGCCGTCACCGGCCTCAAGCTCATCAATGGAATGGGGCGCGCGGAGGTCGCGGCGGCTCACATACGCTCCGTCGAGGCAAACGGGCCGGACATCATCAGCAATGGCGTTGCTCTTTCGGGCACCGCACATTGGATGTTTGATCGTGGTCTCATCAGCTTCGCGGACGATCTGGAGATATTGATCTCGCGCCAGACAAACGATCTGGAGGGAGTGCAATCGATCATCAACAAGACGGGGCGCGCTCTTGCGCCGCGTCGTGCGTCAGATCGGCCACATCCGCACTTCTTAAAGTGGCACCGCGAGCATTGTTTCAAGCAATAAGCAAAACCATACGGCTCATGCGCTCGTACCCGCCCGCCGCTGAGCCGCAATCAGCATCTCCACAAACGCCGTCACTTTGGGCGGACGGAAGCGAGCCGCTGGGTAGACCGTGTGGATGCCGCCGGAGGGCAGTTGCCATTGCGGCAGGATGTGGATGAGGCGGCCCGCCGCGAGATCGTCGGCCACCAGGAAATCCGGCAGCACCGAAAGGCCGCCGCCGGCGAGCACCGCTGCGAGCACCCCCGGCGTCGTGTCGATGGCGATGCTCGCCTGCAGGCGCACGGCGCGTCGGTCGAGATCACCGCGCGAGAACTGCCACAGCAACGGCTCGCGCAGCGCCATGTTGGCGATGAACGGTAGCGTCACCAATTCGTCGGGATCGCGCGCGGCGGCGATCCGATCCGCGAATGCGGGAGCGCCGACCAGACATTGCCGGAACGATCCGATCTTGCGCGCCTGCAGGCTGGAATCGACCAGCCACCCCACACGGATCGCCATGTCGATCTGGCCTGAGGCGAGGTCGACCGTCTGATCTTCGAGCGTCAACTCCACGCGGCAGTGGGGATAGCGTGCCGCGTAGGCCGTGACGACGGCGACGACGACGGCGGTGCCGTAGTCGTTGGGCGCCGTGATCCGCAAGGTGCCGGTCGGCGCGGCGGCTGCCTGAGCGAGCTCGTCGAAGGCATCCTCCGCTTCGCGCAGGATCATGACGCAGCGCGCATGAAACATGCGGCCCGCCTCGGTCGGATGAACCCGGCGCGTCGTGCGCACGAGCAGGCTGGTGCCGAGATCGCGCTCCAGCTGCGCCACCTGCTGGCTCACCACGGCCTTGGTGATGCCGAGCCGTTCGGAGGCCCGCGTGAACGATCCGCTGTCCACGACGGCTGCGAAATAGGCCAGTCGGTTCAGGTTCATGGGTTCTGCCCGGTCAGATTTATTGTCAGTCAATACAATACATTATGTCTGTTTTGTTGATATTTATCTACCAATGTGCGCGTGCCACATTGCGGTTCAAGGAGATCGCCATGTCCGCGCCCATTCAAATCACCTACCTGTTCGATCCGCTCTGCGGCTGGTGCTACGGCGCCGCCACGCTGCTCGAACAGCTCGTGACCCGTCCGGATTTCGCTGTCGAACTTGCGCCGACAGGTCTGTTCGCCGGCGAGGGCGCCCGTCCGATGGACGACGGCTTTGCCGCTTATGCCTGGAGCAACGACCAGCGGATTTCGCGCTTGAGCGGCCAGCCCTTCAGCGAAGCCTATCGCCGCGATGTGCTGGGCGACCGTACGCGCCTGTTCGATTCCGGTCCGGCGACACTGGCGCTCACGGCTGTCGCGCTCACGGCGCCTGATCGGGAGTTCGCGGCGCTGAAGGCCTTCCAGCTCGTCCGCTATGTCGAGGGCCGCGACAGCACGGACATCTCCGTTCTGTCGGATGTGCTGCGCGCGATGAATTTGCCGGAGGTTGCCGCGCGCCTGGCGAGCCCCGACGCCGCGTTGATCGCCGCGTATCGCGCACGCCTCGAGGCCGCGCGTGCCGAGATGCGCCGGTTCGGCGTCAGCGGCGTCCCGGCCCTGATCGTAGGGGCCGGCGATGACCGCCGCCTCGTGCAGGCAAGCGCCCTGTTCGGCGGCCTGAACGTCCTGATCGACGGACTGAAGGCGGCCTGAGCGCAGCGGTCAACACGACCCGACGATCAGTGTGAATTTCCCAATCGCAGACTAGCACCAGGAGACCAACATGCCGACAAGGAGAACCATCATGAAAACCACTCTCGCCGCGGGCGCCGCCGCCGTCTTCGCACCCGCAGGCCTCGGCCATGCCGCGGGCGGGCTCGCCTGGAAGCATTTTCCGGCCGGACAGAACGGCTTCTTCCGGGCGCCCGTTCTGGTGTCCGGACCAAGCGAAGCCGTGCTGATCGATGGCGGCTTCACGCTGTCCGATGGCAAGGCTGTCGCCGACGCCATCAAGGCCACCGGCAAGAAGCTCACCACCATCTATATCAGCCAGTCGGACCCGGATTATTATTTCAGCCTCGGCGCGATCAAGGCTGTCTTCCCCGAGGCCCGCGTGCTCGCGTCGCCAGCGACATTGGCGGCCATTCACGCCAGCGTCGAAAAGAAGCTTGCCGTCTGGGGCCCGCAGCTCAAGGCGAACGGCCCGCAGGTGCTGGCCGATGTGGTCATCCCCGAAGCGTTCGACGGCAAGACGCTCAGCGTCGACGGCGAGACCATCGAGATCGTCAGCGCCGACGGCCTGGCCAACCGGCGCTATCTGTTCGTACCCTCGCTCAACGCGGTGTTCGGCGGCGTCCTGATCTTCTCCGGCGTCCATGTCTGGACCGCCGACACGCCGACCAGGGAGCAGCGTGCCGCCTGGATCGCCAATCTCGAAAAGATCGCGGCGCGCAAGCCGGCGATCGTCGTGCCCGGCCATTTGTCGGCGGATGCGAAGACCGACCTGTCCGGTGTCGAGCACACCATCGCCTACCTCAAGGCGTTCGACGAAGAGTTGGCCAAAACCAAGGATTCGGCGGCGCTCAAGGCGGCGATGGAAGCGCGCTTCCCCGGCCTCGGCATGGGCGTTGCGCTCGACATCGGCGCCAAGGTCGCCACCGGCGAGATGAAGTGGGGTTGAGATGGGGGCGAACCTCGACCTGATCCGCGCCACCTATGAGGGATCATCGTCGGAAGAGAACGGCCGCAACTTGCTGGCCGCTCTCGCTCCCGATGCCGCATGGACCGAAGCGGAAGGGTTTCCATACGCGGGCACCTATGTCGGGGCGGACGCGATCATATCAGGCGTGTTCCGGCGTCTCGCCACCGAATGGACCGGCTACCGCGCCGACGTTCACACCTATCTCGAAGACGGCGACCGC
Organism: Bradyrhizobium sp. CW1; assembly: GCF_023100665.1. Taxonomy (NCBI): domain Bacteria; kingdom Pseudomonadati; phylum Pseudomonadota; class Alphaproteobacteria; order Hyphomicrobiales; family Nitrobacteraceae; genus Bradyrhizobium; species Bradyrhizobium sp. CW1. Next base: position 4,592,067 of record NZ_CP064684.1, on the reverse strand, counting down.
GTCGCCGCCTTCGGCGTCTACTCCGGGACCTACAAGGCGACGGGCAAGTCCATGCGCGCCAATTTCGCGCATCTCTATCTGGTGAAGGACGGCAAGATCGCCAGCATGACCCAATATGTCGACACCGCGATGGTGCAAAAGGCATTGGAGCCTGCCGGCCGGTAACAGCCGCATCACGTCGGAATGCAGGAGGGGGTGCCCGCGACATGCGGGCTCCCCTTTTTCGTTCCGGCGTCTGCTAGATCTTGATGGAATTGTGCCTGGCCGAGGAAGTCCACCGCGCGCCAGAACGTGGTCATGGATATGACCGCCGGCCCCGTCTATACCGAGGTCCCACGACAGGCCAGAGCGGCGATCGTATGCTCGCAGTCATGGTGTTGAAGATATGCCTGCCGACGACCTTGGATTTTTGACGTGAGGAGCCATGGCGGTTTCGGAAGACAACAAATCTCTCGCCCGCTATCTGAGAGATGTTACGCAGAGTTCACCGACGGTTACGAAATATTGGGATGACGCCCACGTCAGTGATCACGCCGCTTGCATCGCGCGGGCCGCCACGCACGGCCCCCGCTTGCGTGCGGACCACGCGTTGCAGCCCGGCTGCTGTCGTACTCGTGAAACCATGCATAGCTTCGACCGATATTAATCCTGGCACGAAACGACAAGGAGGAGCGCCATGGAGATCGACGTCGTCAGGGTATTAGGGCTGGTTACGCGTTCGGTGAGGAATTTCGAGAAGGACGGGAAGGCAGCCAGTGCGGTGACACTGACGCGGCTTTACGAGACCAGCGTCGACGATCTCTGGGACGCAGTGACCAGCGAGCAACGCATTCCGCGCTGGTTCTTGCCGGTCGAGGGAGATCTCCGGCTCGGCGGAAAATACCAGCTCAAGGGGAATGCAGGCGGGACCATCACGGCATGTACGCCGCCGACCCATTTTGCGGCGACCTGGGAATTCGGCGGCGCGATGAGCTGGATCGACGTCAAGCTGACGGCAGAACGAAGCCAGGCGCGGCTGACGCTCGAGCACACCGCGATGATCGAGGATCATTGGAATCAGTTCGGTCCAGGGGCAGTCGGGATCGGCTGGGATCTCGCCATTGCCGGGCTGGAGCGATATGTTGCGACCGGGGCATCGGTCGACCATGAGACGGCCGAGGCATGGATGGGCTCTCCCGCGGGCAAGGAATTCATGACGAGCAGCGGCGAGTATTGGCGCGCAGCGCATGTCGCAAGCGGCGTGGATCCTGCGTCCGCGAAACAGCGGTCGGACCGTACCATCGCTTTCTATCGCGGCGAGACGCCGCCCGACGTGGCGCATCCGGGCACAGGAAGCTGATGCAAATCTTCGAGGTCCTTGCCGACCCCGTCCGCCGTCGCATCCTCGAGCTGCTTGCGCCCGGCGAGATGGCGTCCGGCGAGGTCGTCGAAGTGATCGGAGCGGAGTTCGGGATCACGCAGGCCGCCGTGTCGCAGCACCTCAAGGTGCTGCGCGAGAGCGGCTTCGCGACGGTTCGGGCGGAGGCGCAAAGACGGCTCTATTCGGTCGATGCTGCGGGCCTCCAAGCGGTGGATGCATGGATCGGTCAGTTCCGCAATTTCTGGGAGCCGAAGCTGGATGCGCTGGCGACGGAAATCGCGCGCGGCAAACGCGAGCGTCGTAACGCGCCAATGAGCAAGCGGAGCGGGAAGCGGGCGTGAAGGCATCGCGGCCACGCCTCATGGAGACGTTTCCGTTCTTTGCCCGGCGGGGGATGGGCTTAAGCGGCGGCATCTCGGTGTCGCCCGGGCTGGCGGCCCATCTGAGGCCGTACTGCAGGTTCGCGGCCTGCGCGGCGGCGACAAGCTGTACAAAGCCCCAGACGATTGCGGCGGGCAGCATCGATAGCTCGAAGCTCATCGCCATTGGCTGTCCCCCAATCTGCAAGAAATCAGCGCGATCCCGGGTGCCATCCGGGAGTTTGGGAATCTCGGGATCGAGGTGATCCCAGGCATATCCGCGCGAGCAGAACAGCACGACGGACGGTTTGAACGTGCTGGCATCGTCCAGCGTGCCGACATAGATGCTGATTAAGTCCGGCTTCTCGTCCGGCTTGTTGTAGATGGGCGAGCCGCAGTTCGGACAGAACCCTTTGCGCTTGACCGCGCCGCTGACGGCAGTGCGCTCGATTTCGCGCACCTCGCCTGTCACCGCGACTGCGCTGCGCGCGAACACGAAGATGGAGCTGTGGCCGCTGCCGGTATCGCGCTGACAGTCGCTGCACTGGCATTGGAAGCCGCGGATCGGCGCGGACGCAATGGTGTAACAAACCGCGCCGCAGGCACAACGACCTGAATATGTCATTCGTCTCCCTCCCAACGGGCCGGCGCGATTTCACACAAGCCGGATATTTGCCGGCCCGCTCACTCGCGCGACATCTTCTCGAACCTCTTCACCAGCCGCTCCCGCTTCAGCCGCGACAGGCGCTGGATCCAGAACATGCCGTCGAGCTGGTCGATCTCGTGCTGGTGGCAGACAGCACGCAAGGCTTCCGACTCCTCTTTGTGCATGCTGCCGTCGAGATCCCGATAGCTGATCCGCACGCGGGCGTGGCGCTGGACCTCGTCGTTGACGCCGGGCATCGAGACGCTGCCTTCGCGATGCAGGATCATCTCGGGTGAGGCCCATTCGATCTCCGGATTGACATAGGTCTGTGCACCGTCCCTGGCGTCGAGCTCGAGCACGACGACGCGCAAGGGCACGCCGAAATGCGGCGCCGTGATGCCGATGCCGGGCGCGGCGCGCATGGTCTCGAGCAGATCATTTGCAAGCTCGCGGAGCGCATCGTCGAACGCGGTGACGGGGTGAGCCGGCATCGCGAGCCGGCGGTCGGGATAGCGGACGATCGGGCGAATGGTCATGCAAGCTCCTAGCACTCACGGATGGTTGAAGCATCCCGTTCTTGACGCCCTACCAACTGGAAGGTAGCTAGGGACCATGACTCACGTTTCCTCGACAGCCGACGACATCCTGGCCTGCGCGCGCAGCTTGATCATCGCGGGCGGCTACAATGGTTTCAGCTACGCCGACGTGGCTGAGGTGGTCGGTATCCGCAAGCCGAGCATCCACCATCATTTCGCCAGCAAGGTCGATCTGGTCCGCACGCTCGTGTCGCGCTACCGCGCCGAAGCCGAGGCGGGACTGTCCGCGCTCGAGCGCAATGTCCCTGATCCGCGCGACCAGCTCGAAAACTATGTCGCGTACTGGAAGGCGTGCATCAATGATGCGACAGCGCCGTTCTGTGTGTGCGCGCTGCTGGCCAGCGAGCTTCCGATCCTGCCGGAGGAGGTTGCGCTCGAAGTCCGTGCGCACTTCCGCTCCTTGGCTTCCTGGCTGACGGCCGTCATGGAGCGTGGCAAGCGGAAAGGGCAACTCAAACTCTCCGGCACAGCCCGCGTCGAGGCCGAAGGATTCATGGCGACCATTCACGGCGCCATGCTGTCGGCGCGTGCCTATGGCGATCCAAAGATGTTCGGTGTGATTACCACCCCGCTGCTGGACCGGCTGTCCAACAAGCACTGAGAGACATCGGCGAGACGATGACGATAGCCAGCAAGTGGGCTGGATCGAAGACGGTTTCGTTGTGTAAGAAAACTACCAACTAGTAGGTATAGGAGAGACTGCGATGGCGCGATATCAATTGAATCCGGTTCATTGCGACCGCGAGCGATGGCTGAAGCAATATTACTTCGTGCGAGCGGCGTTCTCGGTTGCCTGGGTCGCTGCTGCGTTTGCCGCCGGGGCTTCTTCTCCAGTGATCGCCGGCGCCTTGCTCGTCCTCTATCCCGCATGGGACGCCGCTGCCAACTTCGCGGACGCGGTTCGCAGCGGCGGACTCGCTCAAAGCCGCCCGCAGGCTCTGAACGTTGTGGTCAGCCTGGCGACCACCGTCGCGGTGCTTGTGACCTTGCAGATGAGCATGAACCGGGTGCTCGGAATCTTCGGGGCATGGGCGATCCTGTCGGGATTGCTCCAACTCGGAACGGCCATCCAGCGCTGGCGGAGTTTTGGCGCGCAATGGGCCATGGTGCTCAGCGGGGGCCAGTCGGCTCTCGCAGGCGGCTTCTTCATCTTTCAGGCCACGATGCCCGCGATTCCCTCGATCGCGAATGTCGCGGGCTATGCTGCAGTCGGTGCGCTCTACTTCCTGGTCTCGGCGGTGTGGCTCACGGTCGGCGAGTGGCGGCGTAGCGCGGCTGTTTGAAGCCTTGCCATTCAAGCCTTGTCGCGGACGCTCACCCGTCCGGATAGGGCGTGCCGTCCTTGTGCACGAATCGGCCGTCGGAGTTGGCGCTCATCATGTCGATGTCGGAGCAAATCGTGAGATCGTCGGGCGAGCGAGAGCCGACTTCGAGATAGAGGGCGATGGCGCTCGAACGGTTGATCAAGTGATGGCCGTTGCCGCTGTTTTTCGCGAAGGCGGCGCAGTCACCGGCGCGGAGCACGATCTCGCATTTGTCCTCGATCAGCGTCACTTCGCCTTCGAGGACATAGACGAATTCGTCCTCATGCGAGTGCCAATGCCGCTGGCTCGACCAGTTGCCGGGCGGCAAGCGCATCAGGTTGACGCCGAAATCGGACAAGCCTCCGGCATTGCCGAGCCGCTGCCGGACCCGATCGGCGCAAGGTGCATCGAAGGGCGCGGGGTAGCCGGCGCCCTTGCGGGCGGGTACGGCAGCGATGTCGATTTTCGGCATAAGCATTTCCCTGCAGTTCTCTAGCGTTGCGTGGCCTGGCACATCGCGGAGCGCCAGGCGCGTCGTCGAACCCGGTCACGGATTTCGCCGCATCCGCACGGCCAGTTCCGCACGGCAAGGCCGGATGGCGCGCGAGAAGGCGGACGATCGCGTTCGCGACGGGACGAATTCAATAGCGGCGGGATGATGCCATCATGCAGGTGTTTTGCCCGACGAGTCAAACGGCGGGTCTTCCTTCGCACTGCAAAGAGCTGCGCTGTAAGTCCTTGATCCCAAAGCGCCCGGCTACTGTGCATGGGGTTGTTTTCGCATTTTTTGTTTGGCAGGTCACAAAAGCGTGCCGCAAAAACTTGCGTCGGCCTGTCGGCCCACCATGTTCCCATTCGTCTTCCACCCAGACAGATCTGACGGGAGACCAAAATGAACGCTTCCTCCTATCGCTGGGTGATCGTCGCCGCGGGCGGCTTGCTCGGGTGCGTCGCCATCGGCGGCATGTTTTCGCTGCCGGTGTTCCTGCAGCCGATCGCAAAGGATACCGGCTGGTCCGTAACCGGCATCTCCAGCGCGATGACGATCGGCTTTCTGGCGATGGCCTTCACCAGCATGGCCTGGGGCACGTTGACGGACCGGTTCGGGCCGCGGCCGGTGGTGCTGACGGGATCGACGGTGCTGACCGTGAGCCTGTTCGCGGCGAGCCACGCCACCTCGCTGCTGGCGTTTCAATTCGTCTTCGGGCTTCTGGTCGGGGCTTCCTGTGCGGCGATCTTCGCGCCGATGATGGCGACCGTGACCGGCTGGTTCGACACCCATCGCAGCCTCGCGGTCTCGCTGGTGTCGGCCGGCATGGGCATGGCGCCGATGACGATGGCGCCGCTCGCGGCCTGGCTCGTCTCCGGCCATGACTGGCGCACCTCGATGCAGATCGTGGCGCTGGTGGTCGGCGCCATCATGATTCCGGTGTCGTTCCTGGTGCGCCGCCCGCCGGCGCTCGCGCACGCCTTGGCCGCGCCTGCGGGCGAGGGGGCCGTGCAAGGTGAGATGTCGATGGGAGAGGCGCTGCGCTCGCCGCAATTCCTGATCCTGCTCGCGACCAATTTCTTCTGCTGCGCCACGCATTCCGGTCCGATCATTCACACCGTCTCCTATGCCGTGAGCTGCGGCATCCCGCTGGTCGCGGCGGTGACGATCTACAGTATCGAAGGCTTTGCCGGCCTCGGCGGACGCATCGCCTTCGGCCTGATGGGTGACCGCTTCGGCGCCAAGCGCGTGCTCGTCTCGGGCCTGCTGTTGCAGGCCTTCGGCGCACTCGCCTATGTCTTCGCGCATCAGCTCGCGACGTTCTACGCCGTCGGGGCCGTCTTCGGCTTCATCTATGCCGGCACCATGCCGCTCTACGCGGTGCTGATCCGCGAAAATTTCCCGCTCAAGATGATGGGCACCGTGATCGGCGGCACCGCCATGGCCGGCAGTCTCGGCATGGCCACGGGCCCGCTCGCCGGCGGCCTGATCTACGATGCGTTCTCGAGCTACGCCTGGCTCTATATCGCCTCCTGGGCGATGGGCCTCGGCGCCTTCCTGATGGCGATGAATTTCAAGCCGTTCCCGAAGCCGCGAGCGGAGTTGGCGCCGGCGGCGGCGTAAGCAAGTTCATCGAGGCGCAGCACTAGAGCTGCGCCTCGATCGCGGGCTTGTCGATGATGGACCACACTTGCCGTATTTTTCCGTCGCGAAATCGATAGAACACGTTTTCGCAGAAGGACACGCGCCTGCCGTTCACATCCAGCCCCAGAAACGTTCCAGCCGGTGTGCAATCGAACTTCAGCCGGGCGGCGATGTGGGGCGGATCGCAGACCAGCAGCTCGATGTTGAAATGCAGATCCGGAATTGTGCGAAAATCCTGCTCCAGCATGGCACGATAGCCGGACAGTCCGAATGGTCGCGCATTGTGGGCGACATCATCGTGGACGAACTGTCCGAGCGCGGGCCAATCCTGCCGGTTCAGGCAGGCGATGTAATTGCGGTAGATGTCGGCGAGGTCGGACCTGGTCATGGCGTGCTCCTGCGGCTTCGGCCATAACGCAGCAACAGGGCAATCGGCGCAGGCGCTCACAGACGTTTTTCGAAGAACAGGTCCGGGTAGGGATCGTCATTGAAGCGGGGGATCTCGCTCCAGCCGCTTCGTCGGTAGAGCTGGCTGGCCTCCGCCAGGGCGCTGTTGGTGTCGAGCCGCAATAGCTTGATGCCGAGCCCGCGCGCAGCATCCTCGGTCATGTCCATCAGACGCCGGCCAAGCCGCAATCCGCGCGCCGCCGGTGCGACCCACAGCCGCTTGATCTCGGCATAGCCGTGATCGGTGCCCTTGAGCCCGACGCAGCCGACCGGTAGCGTGTCCGACATCGCGACGATGAACGTGCCGCGCGGGCGGCGCATATCCTTGGCGTCAGGATCGCGCGACAGCGAGACGTCAAACCCCTGCTTGAAGCGGCGGCCGAGCTCGCCATAATATTCGCCGAGGCAATAACGGGCCTGTTCGCTCCGCGGATCCATCTCGTCCAGCGTGACCCGCTCGCGCGTCAACGCGGAAGCAATCAAATCCATCGCCGCCAGCAGCGCCTCGCGTTGCGAATGCTGGGCGAGGAAGCCCTTGGCCTGCGTATTCGACAGCGCCTCGTAGGCCGCGAACTCGCGCCGGCCCGCAGGTGTCAACGTCGCGACGCGGCGGCGCGCATCGTCCTCATGCGCATTGGTCTCGACCAGCCCTTCGTCCTCGAGGCTGCGCAGGAGGCGGCTCATCAGGCCGGAATCGAGGCCGAGATAGTCGCGAATCTCGGCCACGTCCGAACGTCCATGCCCGATCGCGTTGAGCACGCGCGCCGCCCCCAGTGGCCGCCCGCGTCCCAGGAATGACGTGTCGAGCGCGCCGACAGCGGACGTGACGGCACGATTGAAGCGGCGGACGCGGGAAACAGGGTCGAGCATGATATATCTGACTTTAGTCAGACATATCATCGAAGTCAATCAGTGCACGTTTTCGCTTCACCAGCGAACTGCGCTTCAATCCAGGCCCAGGACCTTGCGGGATTTCCGCGTGAGTTTCGCCGCGATCAGCGCGTGCGCCTGCGCCAGATAGGCCGCGAGCTCGGCGTCCGGCAGCGCGTTGTTGCCGACGAGCTGCACCCATTTGGCGCGCGCCAGATACGGCGCCGGCCGCGCAAGCCCGTGCTCGATCAGCAGCGCATAGGCCATGTTCGAGACCTTGAACATGTAGCCGCCGGAGCGCGCGGCAAAGCCGCCGCCGAGTGCGAACATCTTGCCGCCGACCTTGAACACGGAGGTGCCCTCCCACTGCACCACCTTGGTGACGGCGGGCAGGCGCAGGCAGCGGGTTTCGAAAGTTTTGGGAGTCATGGCCCGAGCGATAGCACAGCGCACGCGGCTTGCAACGCCGCAACGATGGAGCGCCTCTGCGTGCCGCACGCGTCCGGGATACGAGAGGAACGACTCCACTTGTATCGTGCCGTCCGATCCCCCACACTCCACATCACTCAATCAGTCACAGGAATAAGGTCATGGCTCGCATTCGCTGTATCACCGAGATGGGGATGGGCGTCGACGTTCACGGCAGGGACGCCACCAAGGCGGCGAAGCGTGCCGTTTCTGATGCCATCAGGCATTCGAGCCTCGGCTTCTTCCGGATGATCGACAAGACTGCGAACGACATGTTCGTCGACGTCACGATCGCGGTGCCGAATCCCGAAGCCGTCGACAAGGACGCGGTCGCGAAGGAGCTGCCTTACGGCACCGTCACCGTCAACGCGGTGAAGGGCGGGCTGGAGATTCCCTCGGCTGCGGAGCAGGGTAACGACCCCATCCTCATCGCCAATGCCGCCGTCATCGTCAGCTTCGATAAGGACTAGGCCGGTGTCCGACGGTGACGTGACCCTACTGGATCGCCCGATCTGGAGCGCGCTGACGACCAGCCACAAACATCTGGCCGAGGGTGGCCCGGGAGCGCTGCGCTATCCGGTGGACGTGACGCCTTTTGCCGACATAGTCGACATGTCCGAGACGAGCTTTGCCGAGCTCGGCAATCTCCTGTCGGGCTCGCAGGTCGCCGCGCTGTTCACACCCGAGGCCGTCGACGTTCCCGCCGGTTTCAAGGTCGTGCTGGCCGGACCCTGCGAGCAGATGATCGGCTCCCCGGCCGATAGCCCGCTTCGCGATGCCGAGATCGTCCGGCTGGGTGCAGCCGACGTTCCCGCCATGATGGCATTGACGGAGCTGACGAAGCCCGGTCCATTCGCGCGGCGCACGCACGAACTCGGGACGTTTCTCGGCATCCGCGCCGGCCGCGAATTGGTCGCGATGGCCGGCGAGCGCATGAAGCCGGGCAATTTCGTCGAGATGACGGCCGTCTGCGTCCACCCTGATCATCGGGGGCGGGGCTACGCGCAGGCGCTGCTGGCGGCGGTCGCGCGGCAGATCGAGGCGCGCAGCGAAATTCCGTTCCTGCACGTGTTCTCGAGCAACTCGTCGGCCATCGCGCTGTACCAGCGGCAGGGGATGCGGACTCGGCGCCGCCTGCACGTGACTGCGTTCATGAAGCAGAGATGAGCCGCGCCGTCCGGTCAGGCTTCATATCTGGCGAATTCACGCTATATCGATCCCATCCATCATTGGGGAAACACATGGACGCCAGAACACCTGATTTTTCCGCCACACGGACAGCAATGCAGCGTTACGTCGATCAGGAGATCATTCCGGGTGCATCCTGGGCGGTGCTGCGGGGCCGCGAGGTCGTCGATCAGCAATGCGTCGGTTTCGCCGATCGCGAGACCAGCACCGCGCTGCGGCCCGATCACATTTTTCGCGCCTTCTCCAATACCAAGATCTTCGTCACCTGCGCGATCATGCTGCTGGTCGAGGAAGGCCGCATCGGGCTCGATGACGTTGTCGAGAAATTCCTGCCGCAACTCGGCAATCGCAAGGTTCTGAAGCCGGGCGCGTTGAGCCTTGCCGACGTCGAACCGGCGAAGAGCCCGATCACGATCCGGCAGCTTCTGACCCATACCTCCGGCCTCAGCTACGGCATCTTCGATCCCGGCACGGTGCTGTTCAAAGGCTATAACGAGGCGCGCGTTCTCAATCCGTTGACGCCGCTGACCGACATGATCGACCAGCTCGCCGATCTGCCGCTGTCCTTTCATCCCGGCGCGTCCTGGGAATATTCGGTTGCGACCGACGTGCTCGGGCGTGTCGTGGAGGTCGTCTCCGGCAAGCCGCTCGACGCCGTGCTCAAGGCGCGCATTTTCGAGCCGCTCGGCATGACCGACACCGGCTTCCACGTGCCGGACGCGCAGCAGGGCAGGCTGGTCGCGCTCTACAACGGCACGGATGTCCTCGATCCCATGAAGCCCGGCCTCACCCGGGCCGACGACCTGCCTTATCCGCAGGCTTATCGGCGGCAATTCCCGCGGCTGTCGGGCGGCGGCGGACTGGTCTCGACCTTGCCCGACATGCTCGCTTTGATACGGGCGCTGCTCCCCGGCTCGGATGCTCTGCTGAAGCCGGAGACGCTGCGGCAGATGATGACGAACCAGTTGCCCGCCGGCGAGAACATCCGCTTCGCCAATCTCGGCCCGATCCCCGGCAAGGGCTTTGGCCTCGGCGGCGCGGTCACCTTCGCGCCGATGCCGTTCGATCCCCCGAATTCGACCGGCGAATTCCAGTGGGGCGGCCTTGCCGGCACCCATTGGTGGATCTGCCCGCAGGCAAATACCGCCGGTGTGCTGATGACGCAACGCTACATGGGCTTCTGGAATCCGTTCTTCTTCGAGTTCAAGCGTCTGGCCTATCAGGCCGTCGGAGGCTGATCGCGAAAAAAATTGCAGGTTGCCGCGAATCCTTTCCGGTCGTCGCGCCCTCTCTTGACGGTCGAGGCATTTTGCTTCGGCTCATCTCGGAGAATGTGATGGCATTTTACAGAAAGAACATCGGCGGCCTGCATCAGGCCGTGCGGATCGCCTTTGGCGTCGCGGTGGCGGTCGCGGCGGTCGTGTATCTCACCGGCGCTGCGGCGTGGCTGGTTGCACTTGGCGGTGCCGGCTTCGCGCTGACCGGCCTCGTCGGCTATTGTCCGATGTGTGCGATGGCCGGCATCGGAAGGGGAGGCATGTCGTGAGCGCCGCTGTGATCTCGCCGGACCTGTTCGAGGCCGCCGCGCCTCGGCGATCCCCAGGCGATCGCGTCTCTGCTCGAGACGGCGCAACCGAACATCCGCCGCTACGCCCGCGCCACCTGTCGCAGCTCGGCGGACGCCGAGGATGCGACGCAGGAGGCGCTGTGGATCCTGTTTCGCCGTGTCGGCACGATCCGCTCGTGGCTGGCGGTTTCGGCTTGGCTGTTCAGTGTGGTCCGCCGCGAATGCTTGCGACTTGCCCGCAAGGAGGCCTCGCGCCGGCGATCGACGACGGAGAGGCGGAGGCGCTGCTGCTGTCGCGTTCTGAGGCCGATTTGCGGATCGACATCGCGGCGGCCTTCGAGGCGCTGCCGCCGCACTACCGCGACGTCGCGCTGATGCGCGACGTCAAGGAAATGACCATCGATGAGATCGCCGTCGCGCTCGGCGCGACCCGGCAGACCGTGAAGGCACGTCTGCATCGCGCCCGCGCCCTGATGCGCGAATATCTGACGAGATGAGCCATGACCGATTATCAAAGCCGTGACGACCTGAAATCTATCCCGGCGTTCGTGGCGCTCGCGCCGGTCGAGGCCAACGCGTTCCTTGCGTTCAACCACGCGGTCGAGCGCAAGGACGGATTGGTTCCGCCAAAATATCGCGAGCTGATCTCGCTCGCGGTCGCGCTCACCACGCAATGCGCCTATTGCCTCGACGTGCACACGCCGCAGGCGGCGAAGGCCGGCGCGCGCGAAGAAATCGCGGAAGCCGCGTTGATTGCGGCCGCGGTTCGCGCCGGCGGCACGCTCGGCCACGCGTTGCTGGCGCAGCGCCTGCTCGAGCGACATCGGGGCGAGGAACTGGGATAGAGGAGCGGGCGGATGTCCCGCAGAGATCAGGAACTTGCCAAACTATCTCGGCCTCGACGGATTTCGCTTCGGCTGGGTCGTCGCCTGGATCGACCAGCGCGGCGATCACGGCTTTGATTATTCGCCGGGTCTTGAGCGGCTGCTCGCGCTGCCGCATGCCCGGGCGATGATCGACATGCCGATCGGATTGAAATGGAGTGGTTATCGCATCTGCGATTTGCGCGCACGCGAGCTGGTCGGTCCCGCCGTGTTTCTCGGCGCCCGCCGCGATCTCTGGACGTTCGCCGATATGGCGGCAGCCAATCGCCACTACTGGGAGCGCGAACGCAAGGGCAGGGGCGTATCGGCGCAGCTCTGGAACATCAGGGACAAGATCAGGGACGTCGACGCGATCATGACGCCGGCGCGGCAGACGACCATCGGCGAAGCCCATCCGCAATTGATTTTTTGGAATTTGGCTGGGCGGGTACGGCTTGCAAAGAAGACATCGGCGGAGGGCCGCGGGCAGCGCATCGCACTCCTGCAGCAGCACGGCTTCGGGCGCTTGCCGACATGGCTGACGCAACGACATGGCACCGGCATCGGCCGTGACGATCTGATCGACGCCTGTGCCTGCGCGATCGCGGCACGCGACAGCACGCAGCGATTCGGCGGGGAGGAGCCCGATCCGCGAGGCTTGCGGATGGAGATCAATTATTGAGGTCGTCGGGGTGCGAGGGTCCGGGAAAAAGCTGCAATTTATTTGAAGCTTGCAGGAACAGACGCCGGCTGGCCCGCGTTCCTCGTGCGAACCGAACACGGAGAAGCTCGTCCGATGAGGGATGTCAGTCAGTTCGCGACCGCGATGCTTGCGCTCGTCTTCACCGGAGCACTGCTCGTCACCGGCCAGCTCTTCATCGAGCAACGCGCACAGCGCGATGTGATGCACGCCACCAACCATTTGCTGCAGCCGTTGTGACCTGTACGGGAAAATGACCTGACTACTCGACCTTGCGTCGTTCGTCCGCTCGCCTAGACTAGGCGGCATCTCATGAACGAAGCCGGGGTCCTGATGTCCGATCTGTCCGCCTTTCCCATCACCAAGCGCTGGCCGGCCAAGCACCCGGAGCTGCTCCAGCTTTATTCGCTACCGACGCCGAACGGCGTCAAGGTCTCGATCATGCTGGAAGAGATCGGGCTTCCCTACGAAGTCCATCTCGTCGATTTCGGCAAGGATGACCAGAAGACGCCGGAATTCCTCTCGCTCAATCCGAACGGCAAGATCCCGGCGATCCTCGATCCCGATGGTCGCGGCGGCAGGCCGCTGCCGCTGTTCGAGTCCGGAGCGATCCTGCAATACCTCGCGGAGAAGACCGGCAAGCTGCTGCCGCCGGACGCCGCGCGCCGTTATCAGACCATCCAGTGGCTGCATTTCCAGATGGGCGGCATCGGGCCGATGTTCGGCCAGGTCGGCTTTTTCCACAAATTCGCCGGCAAGGACTTCGAGGACAAGCGGCCGCTCGAGCGCTACGTGGGCGAAGCCAAGCGGCTGCTCGGGGTGATGGAGATGCATCTTGCCGGCCGGCAATGGTTCATGGACGACGATTACACCATCGCGGACATCTCCATGCTCGGCTGGGTGCGCAACCTCATCGGGTTCTACGGCGCCCGCGATCTCGTCGAGTTCAGCCAGTTCAAATCCGTCGCCGCCTGGCTCGACCGCGGGCTGGCGCGTCCGGCGGTCGAGCGCGGGCTGAACATTCCGAAGCGGCCGTGAGATCAGGTTAGCGCCTTGTGGGTCATGTAGAGCGCCATCAGCAAGATGAGGGCGATCATGACCCGGCGCAGCACCGATTTGCTGACGCCATTAGCCGCGCGTGCGCCGAGATCGGTGCCGACCCAGAGGCCGGCAAGGATGCCGATGATGGCAGGCCAGCCGACCATGAGGCCCTTGCTCCAGTAGATCCAGGCCGCCGGAATATTGGTCGGGATGACCGAGAAGACGAGGCTGACGAGCTGGGCCTGATGCTGCGGCACCCGCAGGCCCGCCGCGAGCCCGACGGTGATCGCGAGCCCACCGCCGATGCCCATGAAGCCGGAGGAAAATCCGGCAAGCATGCCGATGAGGAGCAGCGGCAGCCAAGGCAGCTTGTCTCGGTCGCAGGTCTCATTGCTTTTCTCCTCGCGGTCGCTGCGCAGGATCAGGAGAGCGATCAGCGCGACGAGATAGACGACGTAGGTCCATTGCAACACCGAGTCGGAGACTGCGGCCGCAGCGTAGCCGCCGCCGGCACCGCCGAAGAGAAACCCGATGCCGATCCAGACGATCCACAGCAACGGGCTGCGATTGCCGCTCTGCCAGTAGCGGCGAACGCCCGCGAGTCCCGTCGGTGGAACCTGCGTGATCAGCGATGTCCCCTGGGCGACGTGTTGCTCGGCGCCCAGTAGCAGTACGCTGAAAATCACGAGGCCGCCTCCGGGACTCGTGCCCATGAAGCCCGATGTCAGCCCGCCGATGAGGCCGACCCCAATGCCTGCGAGCAGGTCATGGACCCACGACATCGCTCAGCTCCTGGTCCGTCGCTTGACGTCGGCCTTTGTGGTGCGAAATCCATCGATCACGCTGGTCACGGCCGCCATGCAGGCCTCGATGTCAAAATCCTGGCCCCAGCATTTTTGCAGCACAAAACCCTGGAAGATCGCGATCAGCACGCGCGCGATCGCTTCCGCACCGAGATCGCGTTTGATGAGGCCGCCATGCTGGCCCCGCTCGACCAGGGCGACGATCAGGGCGCGGGGTATGTCGATGCCTTCCACGACGCTGGTGCGGACGCGGCGGTTGCGTAGGGCTTCGGCCCAGCCATGGATGCCGACACGGCGGCGCGCTTCGCCGGCGGAGTCGGTGAGCCATTGCGCGTAGACGCCGACCAGCGCGTGAAGTCCTTCGATCGGATCGCCGGATCCTTGCGCGACCGAATTGAGCACGGCCTCGCGCCGATGCCGGTCGTCGGCGAGTGCCTCGATCAGATCGTCCTTGCTCTGGAAGTAGAGATAGACCGCACCGTGGCTCAGCCCCGACCGTTTGACGATGTCGGCCATCCCGGTCTGGTGAAAACCGTCCTCGGCGAAGCAGGCAAGGGCGGCTTCGAGAATCTGCTGCCGCCGGCCTTCACGTTGCTTGTCGCTGATTTTCGGCATTCGGCCATCCACAAAAAACTGACAGATCAATCGTTTAGTCGTTCTGCAGGACAAGCGGTTCCGTAGCACTGGATAAGATAAAAAACGATCAGTCAGTCATTTTTAGCTCAAAGAGTATCGTGGTCAACCCCGAGGAACCGGGGGCCGGGAACGAGGAGGTGAACCTTAAAGGGCGCCCCCGGCGGCCAGGAACCGCCCCTTGAGCGCGCGGTGCTAGAACAGCCGTCCGCCGTTCGGCACGGGCTTGCTCGGCTGCACCAGCACGACCTTGCCGTCGGCATCGGGGAAACCGAGGGTCAGCACCTCCGAGACAACGGGGCCGATCTGGCGCGGCGGGAAATTCACGACCGCAGCCACCTGTTGGCCCACTAGCGTTTCAAGCGGATGATTTTCGGTGATCTGCGCCGAGCTCTTGCGCACGCCGATCGCGGGACCGAAGTCGATCCACAGCCGCCAGGCCGGCTTGCGCGCCTCGGGGAACGGCTTTGCATCGACGATGGTGCCGACGCGGATATCGACCGCGAGAAAAGTGTCGAAGTCGATGGTCGGCGATGCGGTCGCGGCTGGATCGTGGGTGACGTGCATGGAGTGTCCGTTCGAAGAGCTGGCATCGTTTTCGCAATATTGTCGCGCGAACCGGAGTTGCGTACAACGCCTTGGGATCACGATACGACGCATGCGCGAGGAACGCTTTGCCCAACATCATCTACGGCATCAAGAACTGCGACACCATGAAGAAGGCGCGCGCCTGGCTCGACAGCCATGGCGTCGCCTACGCGTTTCACGACTACAAGACGGCGGGCGTGGAGAAGGACAAGCTCAAGCAGTGGAGCGAGAAGGTCGGTTGGGAGACGCTGCTCAACCGCGCCGGCACGACTTTCAAGAAGCTGCCCGATGCCGACAAGGAAGGCCTCTCCGAGAAAAAGGCGCTGGCGTTGATGCTAGCGCAACCATCGATGATCAAGCGGCCGGTGCTTGAAGTCGGCGGCAAGCTGCTGGTCGGCTTCAAGCCGGAGATCTATGCCAAGGAAGTCACGACCAAGGAAGCCGCCGCCAAATCGCGCTGACCGCTAGTTCAGCTCGATGATCTCGGTGGGAACACCTGAGCCCTGCTGGTCCGCGAACTCGACCAGTTCGGCCGGCGCGATGCGGCCCGGGGTGCGATGGAACAGGTCGTGGTCGATCACCGCGCGCAATCTCGGGCGCGGCAGCGCGTCATTTCCGCGCATCAGATTCTTGATCTCGAAGCCGCCGTCCTCGCAGAAGGTCTTGAGCGACGCGATGATGTGACAGACCTTGCCGTCGCTCTGGAACGGCAGCAGCAGGCGCTCATAGGCGACGATACGGCCGTAGATGTCATCGACGTCGGCAACGCTGTAGACAGGCAGCCCACGCGCCACGCATTCATGATAGACCGGCATCACCAGGGGCGCGAGACGCGGCCCGATATAGTCGTCGAGCAGAACGCCCTTGCCGGTGTGTCCATAGGCGCGCGAGATGCGCGTGCCTTCGCTCTGGATGGTCAGACGCGGTGTCGGCATCGACGCATCCACCGTATAATAGATCAGATCGGAGAGCTCTTCCTCGAGCCGCGCAGGCTGGTACTCCCAGATCGCCGGGGCCGTCTGCTCGCGCGCATAGAGCCGCAGCCACGTGTTCAGGAGATCACGCTGCCTGATCGACTTGACCACGGAAGGAGCCGCGCTTGCAAAATCCAAGACAATATTCCCGGCGAATAGAAATTCCGGACGCATGAAACGCGCGCATGATCCTCGCTGCGGGAAAATTTTCTATGAAGGCTGGCGCATGGAACGAAAGACCGTTAACGACGGCTTGATGACCGGCGCTTTGCGAACCGGGAAGCCGGGCAGGCGCGACATCAAAACATGTCCGACTAAGGGAGCATAAGTCTCCCGGCCGGAGGCCTGACCTGCTCAGCTTTCCGCCTTGCCTAACCCCCGTCACCTCCGGCATATTCCGCGCCCGGAGGCGGCGTTCCGGATGGGCTCCAGGGAGTGGCTCCAAGGGCCTCCGGAAAGCCGAAGCAACAAGGATAGCCACGCGCGTTGTGCGGGCAGGGGGAAAACTGTTTGGCCGATGAGTTCATTCTCGAAACGGAAGGCTTGACCAAGGAGTTCGCGGGCTTCTTCGCCGTCCGCGACGTTGCGCTCAAGGTTCGCCGTGGGAGCATTCACGCGTTGATCGGCCCGAACGGCGCCGGCAAGACGACGTGCTTCAATCTTTTGACCAAGTTCCTCAAACCGTCTGCCGGAAAAATCCTGTACAAGGGGCAGGACATCACCGCGATGGCGCCCGCCGACGTGGCTCGCCTGGGGCTGGTTCGCTCGTTCCAGATCTCGGCGGTATTTCCCCATCTCACCGCGCTGGAAAACGTGCGCGTCGCGCTTCAGCGCCAGCACGGCAGCTCCTTCGATTTCTGGCGCTCCAAGTCCGTCCTCAACCAATTCAACGATCGCGCGCGCGAGCTGTTGAACGATGTCGGCCTCAGCGAGTTTTCCAATACGCCCGCGGTCGAGATGCCCTACGGGCGCAAGCGCGCACTGGAGATCGCAACCACGCTCGCGCTCGACCCGGAGATGATGCTGCTGGACGAGCCGATGGCCGGCATGGGCCACGAGGACATCGACAAGATCGCGGCGTTGATCAAGCGCATCTCCGCGAAATACACCATCCTGATGGTCGAGCATAATCTGAGCGTCGTTGCCAATCTCTCCGACATCATCACCGTGTTGACGCGCGGCCAGGTGCTGGCGCAAGGCCATTACAGCGAGCTCACCAAGGACGAACGCGTCAAGGAAGCCTATTTGGGAGCCGGTCATGGCTGAGACTGCAACGGCGGAAGCTCCCGCAAAGGCCGCGAGCGGCGGCAACCTCCTCCAGGTCCGCAACCTCGAAGCTTGGTACGGCGAGTCCCACATCCTGCACGGGATCAACTTCGACGTGAACGCGGGCGAGGTCGTCACCCTGCTCGGGCGCAACGGCGCCGGCAAGACCACCACGCTGAAGTCGATCATGGGCATCATCGGCAAGCGCACCGGCTCGGTGAAGTTCAATAACCAGGACATCATCCGCACGACCTCGGACAAGATCGCGCGGATGGGAATCGCGTTCTGCCCGGAAGAGCGGGGAATTTTCGCCAGCCTCGATGTCCGCGAGAACCTGCTGCTGCCACCGGTGGTGCGTCCCGGCGGATTGCCGCTCGAGCAGATCTTCGATCTGTTTCCGAACCTGAAGGAACGGCTCAACAGCCAGGGAACCAAACTCTCCGGCGGCGAGCAGCAGATGCTCGCGATCGCGCGCATCCTGCGCACCGGCGCGAACTTCCTGATGCTGGACGAGCCGACGGAGGGTCTCGCGCCCGTCATCATCCAGCAGATCGGCCACACCATTGCGCGGCTCAAGAAGGAGGGTTTTACGATCCTCCTGGTCGAGCAGAACTTCCGGTTCGCATCCACTGTCGCTGACCGCTATTACGTGGTCGAGCACGGCAAGATCATTGACGGATTTTCCAATGCGGAGCTCGCCGCCAACATGGACAAGCTCCACACCTATCTCGGTGTCTAGAACTGCCAACAAGAAGATTCATAGGGAAGTAGCATGATGACAAAGTCGATTGCGTCGTTTCTGCTCGGCACGGCGCTGGCCGTGACCACCGCGGGCGTAGCCTTCGCGCAGGACAAGACCGTCAAGATCGGCGCGTTGTCCGATCAGTCCGGGCTCTATGCCGATCTTGGCGGGCCGGGCTCGACGCTCGCCGCGCAGATGGCCATTGAAGATTCCGGTCTGGCTGCGAAGGGCTGGAAGATCGACATCATCTCGGGTGATCACCAGAACAAGCCCGACATCGGCACCGCGATCGCGCGGCAATGGTTCGACGTCGACAAGGTCGACCTCATCGTCGACGTGCCGAATTCCGGCGTGGCGCTCGCGGTCAACAACGTCATCAAGGAAAAGAACGGCGTCTATATCAACTCGGGCGCGGCGACCTCGGATTTGACCAACGCGCAGTGCTCGCCCAACACGGTGCACTGGACCTACGACACCTACATGCTTGCCCACACCACCGGCCAGGCGCTGGTGAAGGCCGGCGGCGACACGTGGTTCTTCCTGACCGCGGACTACGCCTTTGGCGCGGCGCTGGAGCGCGACACCACCGCTGTCGTTACCGCAAATGGCGGCAAGGTGGTCGGCGGCGTCAAGCACCCGCTGAACACGCCGGACTTCTCGTCCTTCCTGCTGCAGGCGCAGGCTTCCAAGGCCAAGATCATCGGCCTTGCCAATGCCGGCGGCGATACCACCAACACGATCAAGCAGGCGGCCGAGTTCGGCATCGTCAAGGGCGGCCAGAAGCTCGCGGCGCTGCTGCTGTTCCTCACCGACGTCAAGGCGATCGGGCTCGAGACCGCACAGGGCCTCAACTTCACCGAGACCTTCTACTGGGACATGAACGACCAGACCCGGGCGTTCTCGAAGCGCTTCGCCGAGAAGATGAAGAACAACGCGCCGCCGACCATGGTGCAGGCCGGCGTCTATGCGGGCGTGCGTCACTATTTCAAGGCACTGGAAGCGCTCGGCGGCAACCCGCATGACGGCGTCAAGGTCGTCGAGAAGATGAAGTCGATGCCGACGGAAGACGATCTGTTCGGCAAGGGCGAGATCCAGCCCAACGGCCGCACCATCCACAATGCCTATCTGTTCGAGGTGAAGAAGCCCTCCGAGTCCAAGGGACCGTGGGACTTCTACAAGCTGGTCGGCACGGTGCCGGGCGACCAGGCCTTCACGCCGCTGTCCGAGAGCAAGTGCGCGCTCTTGAAGAAGTAAGCTAACCGCCCGCAGGCCATCAGGCCTGCGGGCGACTTTCAGGGAACGCCGAAGGGACCAGGTGCGGGATCGATGCAGGCTCTTTACGCTCAGCTACTGGTAGGACTGATCAACGGCTCGTTCTACGCGCTGCTCAGTCTCGGGCTTGCCGTGATCTTCGGCATGCTCAACATCATCAATTTCGCCCATGGCGCGCTCTACATGATGGGCGCGTTCGTCGCCTACTTCCTGCTGAACCTCGGCGGCATCAACTACTGGTGGGCGTTGCTGCTTGCGCCTGTTATCGTCGGCATCTTCGGCATGATCCTGGAACGGACCATGCTGCAATGGCTGACCGGGCTGGATCATCTCTACGGCCTGCTGCTGACCTTCGGCATTGCGCTGATCGTGCAGGGCGTGTTTCAGAACTACTTCGGCTCCTCCGGCCTGCCTTACGCCATTCCGGACCAGCTCAAGGGCGGCATGAATCTCGGCTTCATGTTCCTGCCGGTCTATCGCGGCTGGGTCGTCATCTTCTCGCTGGTGGTCTGCATCGCGACCTGGTTCCTGATCGAGAAGACGCGGCTCGGCGCCTATTTGCGCGCCGCCACCGAAAACCCGACGCTCGTGCGCGCCTTCGGCGTCAACGTGCCGCGCATGATCACGCTGACCTACGGCCTCGGTGTCGGCCTTGCAGCACTCGCCGGCGTGCTGTCGGCGCCGATCAACCAGGTGCGGCCGTTGATGGGCGCCGACCTCATCATCGTGGTGTTCGCGGTGGTCGTGATCGGCGGCATGGGATCGATCATGGGCTCCATCATCACCGGCTTCGCGCTCGGTGTGATCGAAGGCCTGACCAAATATTTCTACCCCGAGGCCTCCAACACCGTCGTGTTCGTGCTGATGGTGCTGGTGCTCTTGGTGAAGCCAACGGGATTGACGGGAAGGGCGGCCTGATATGACAGCCTTGACGGACGACACGCTGCCGGTAACCCCGCGCGCGATCCGCGACGAGATGATCGTGTTCGTGGTGATGGCGCTGCTGCTGGCTTCGGTGCCATTCACGGGGGTCTACCCGTTCTTCGTGATGCAGGCGCTGTGCTTCGCGCTGCTCGCCTGCGCCTTCAACCTGCTGATCGGCTACGGCGGTTTACTGTCCTTCGGCCATGCGATGTTCCTGGGCACGGCCGGCTATTGCAGCGCGCATGCGCTGAAAGTATGGGCGCTGCCGCCGGAACTCGGCATCCTCGTCGGGGTCGCCGGTGCCTTCGTGCTCTCGCTCATCACGGGCTATATCTCGATCCGCCGCCAGGGCATCTATTTCTCGATGATCACGCTGGCGCTGTCGCAGCTCTTGTACTTCATCTACCTCCAGGCGCCGTTCACCCATGGCGAAGACGGTATCCAGGGCATTCCGCAGGGACGCATGTTCGGCGTCTTCGATCTGACCAAGCCCACCGTGCTCTACTACGTGGTGCTGGTCGGTTTCCTCGCCGGCTTCCTGCTGATCTTCCGCATCATCAACTCGCCGTTCGGCGAAGTCCTCAAGGCGATCCGCGAGAACGAGCCGCGCGCGATCTCGCTGGGTTACCGCACCGATCAGTACAAGTTCCTGGCTTTCGTCCTGTCGGGCACGCTGGCCGGCTTTGCCGGTGCGCTGAAAGTCTTCGTGGCGCAGAATGCCTCGCTCACCGACGTGCACTGGTCGATGTCGGGCGAAGTCGTGCTGATGACGCTGGTCGGCGGACTCGGAACCGTCTTCGGTCCCGTGGTCGGTGCCTTCGTGATCATCGCCATGCAGCAATATCTGGCGGGGTTCGGCCAATGGGTGACCGTGATCCAGGGCTCGATCTTCGTGATCTGCGTGCTCACCTTCCGCCGTGGCGTCATCGGCGAAATCGCGCATTACTTCCGGCGGTCGCTGTAAGTCGTTGATATAATAGAAGATGTGTTGACGCGCGAAAGCGGTGGATGATCCGGCTCCACGGGCGTGAGGTGGCACGCGCGTGGATCGAAAATGGTCTATGACAGTTTCATGACGGCCCGCTTGGGCCAGGCCATCATCCAACCGGTAGTCTCTCTCCCATGATGCGATTGTTTCGCGCTTTCCTGCCGAAGGAAGAACGGTTCTTCGACCTGTTCGACCGCCACGCCCAGACCGTGATCCAGGGCTCGATCGCGCTCCAGAGCATGCTCAACGGGGGCGAGGAGACGCCGGTCTATTGCCAGCGCGTCAACCAGTTCGAGAACGATGCCGACAACATCACCCGTGAGGTGCTGACCGCGGTGCGCCGCACCTTCATCACCCCGTTCGACCGCGGCGACATCAAGAACCTGATCACCTCGATGGACGACGCCATCGACCAGATGCAGCAGACCGCAAAGGCCGTGATGCTGTTCGAGGTCCGCAGCTTCGAGCCGCCGATGCGGGAGATCGGCGGGCTTCTGATCGAATGCGCCAATCTGGTCGGCCGCGCGCTGCCGCTGATGCAGAAGATCGGTCAGAACGTGGCCATGCTGACCGCGATCACGGAAGAGCTTGGCAAGCTGGAAGGCCGCGTCGACGATCTCCATGATATCGGGCTGAAGGAACTGTTCCTCAAGCATCGCGGCGGCAACGCGATGGATTTCATCGTCGGCGCAGAGATCTACGACCATCTCGAGAAAGTCGCCGACCGCTTCGACGACGTCGCGAACGAGATCAACAGCATCGTCATCGAGCAAGTTTAGGGCAGGGGCCACGCCGTGGATGTTGCGTTGGGTCTTCCCGTCCTTGTCGGATTGATCGCCGTCGCGCTGCTGTTCGACTTCCTGAACGGCCTGCACGACGCCGCCAATTCGATCGCGACCATCGTCTCGACCCGCGTGCTGCGGCCGCAATACGCGGTGTTCTGGGCCGCGTTCTTCAACTTCGTCGCCTTCATGGTGTTCGGGCTGCACGTTGCCCAGACTATCGGCACCGGCATCATCGATCCCGCGATCGTGGATGCTCAGGTGATCTTCGCCGCGCTGGTCGGCGCCATCGTCTGGAACCTGGTGACATGGGCGCTCGGCATCCCATCGTCCTCGTCTCATGCATTGATCGGCGGCTTGTTTGGTGCCGGCGTGGCCAAAGCCGGCCTTTCAGCGGCGGTCTGGAGCGGGTTGTCCAAGACGGTGATCGCCATCGTGCTGTCTCCGCTGGTCGGCTTCCTGCTCGCGATGGTGCTGGTCGCGATCGTCTCCTGGGCCTCGGTGCGCTCCACGCCCTTTGCCGTGGATCGCGCCTTCCGCATCCTGCAATTCGCCTCCGCCTCGCTCTATTCGCTCGGCCATGGTGGTAACGACGCTCAGAAGACCATGGGCATCATCGCCGTGCTGCTCTATTCGCAGGGCCAGCTCGGCGGCGAATTCTTCGTACCCTTCTGGGTGGTGCTCTCGTGCCAGGCCGCGATGGCGATGGGGACGCTGATGGGCGGCTGGCGCATCGTCCGCACCATGGGCCTGCGCATCACCAGGCTGACCCCGATGCAGGGCTTTTGCGCCGAGACCGGCGGTGCCGCGACCCTGTTCATGGCGACCTTTCTCGGTGTTCCGGTCTCGACCACCCACACCATCACCGGCGCCATCGTCGGCGTCGGCGCGGCCCGCCGCCTCTCGGCGGTGCGCTGGAACGTCGCCAGCTCGATCGTCTATGCCTGGGTGATCACGATGCCGGCCTCGGCCATCGTCGCCGCGCTGAGCTGGTGGGCGGTCAAGATCTTCGTCAGGTAACCAGCTTCAGTCCGACAATGCCGGCGACGATCAGCCCGATGCTGGCGAGGCGGAACGCGGTGGCCGGCTCGCCGAACAGGACGATGCCGAGCGTCGCGGTGCCGACCGCACCGATGCCGGTCCAGACCGCATAAGCGGTTCCAATCGGCAGCGATTTGAGAGCGAGCCCGAGCAGGATGATGCTGCCGGCCATGGCGCCGAGCGTGAGGATTGACGGAACGAGCCTGGTGAACCCCTCGGTATATTTGAGGCCGATGGCCCAGGAGATCTCCAGCAGACCGGCGACGAACAGGATGCTCCAGGCCATGACGACCCTCCATTCAAGGCAGGGTCGTCCCCGCGACTGGTGTGCTGATAGCAAGGGAAGGCCGTCCCTCCCAACCCAAGCCCGATATGGGGCTGGCCGGAAGCCTCCGCAATCACCAGATCAGGCTTGATCAGGCTCATTTTCCCTGCCAAACGCTGCCGCAATGTCCGACATCGCCACCACAGCCGAATCGACGGCCCCTTCCTCGCTTGCCGCTGAAGTGTCGCGGCGGCGTACCTTTGCGATCATCTCGCATCCGGACGCCGGCAAGACCACGCTGACCGAAAAGCTGCTGCTGTTCGGTGGCGCCATCAATCTGGCCGGCCAGGTCAAGGCCAAGGGCGAGCGGCGCAACACGCGTTCGGACTGGATGAAGATCGAGCGCGAGCGCGGCATCTCGGTCGTGACCTCGGTCATGACCTTCGAGTTCGAGGGCCTCGTGTTCAACCTGCTGGACACGCCGGGCCACGAGGACTTTTCGGAAGACACCTATCGCACGCTCACGGCGGTCGATTCCGCCGTCATGGTGATCGACGCCGCCAAGGGCATCGAGGCGCGCACCCGAAAGCTGTTCGAGGTGTGTCGTCTTCGGGATATCCCGATCATCACCTTCATCAACAAGATGGACCGCGAGAGCCGCGACGTCTTCGAGCTTCTCGACGAGATCGAGAAGACGCTGGCGCTCGATACCACGCCGATGACCTGGCCTGTCGGCCGCGGCCGCGAGTTCCTCGGCACCTATGACGTCGTCAATGGCGGCGTGCGCCTGCTCGAAGGCGGTGGCGCCAAAACTGGCGCGGCGCAGCAGATCGAGATCGCCGAGCTCGCCAAGCTCAATGCCAATCTCGACGTGTCGGCGGTCAAGGACGAGCTCGAACTCGTCACCGCGGCTTCAAAACCGTTCGAGCTCGAAGCGTTTCGCGAGGGTCATCTGACGCCGGTTTATTTCGGCAGCGCGCTGCGCAATTTCGGCGTCGGTGACCTGCTGCAAGGACTCGGCAAGTTCGCGCCCGAGCCGCGCGCGCAGGAGAGCGACCAGCGCAAGGTCGAAGCCACCGACCCGCGCATGAGCGCCTTCGTGTTCAAGATCCAGGCCAACATGGATCCCAACCACCGCGACCGCATCGCTTTCGCCCGCCTCTGCTCCGGCAAGCTGAGCCGCGGCATGAAGGCGAAGCTCGTGCGCACCGGCAAGAGCATGCCGCTGTCCAGCCCGCAATTCTTCTTCGCGCAGGACCGTTCGGTTGCGGACGAGGCTTATGCCGGCGACGTCGTCGGCATTCCCAATCACGGCACGCTGCGCATCGGCGACACGCTGACCGACGGTGAGGATTTCAACTTCGTGGGCGTGCCGAGCTTTGCGCCGGAAATCGTCCGCCGCGTGCGTCTCACCGATGCCATGAAAGCGAAGAAGCTGAAGGAAGCGCTTCAGCAGATGTCGGAAGAGGGCGTGGTGCAGGTATTCCGCCCGCGCGACGGCGCACCGGCGTTGGTTGGCGTCGTTGGCGCACTCCAGCTCGACGTGCTGAAGGCCCGGCTGGATGCGGAATATTCCCTCCCAGTCGAATTCGAGGTCAGCGAGTTCCAGCTCGCGCGCTGGGTCTCTTCGGACGACCGCAAGAAGCTCGATACCTTCATCGCTGCCAACACCTCCAGCATCGCCGACGATGTCGACGGGGATCCCGTCTATCTGGCGCGGAACGAGTTCTATCTCGGCTACACAAGGGAACGTGCCGAGGGCATCGAGTTCACCAACGTCAAGGACGTCAAGAAGAAGGGCTAGGGCGTAGCTCCGTCCGCTCCTCACCCTCCGCTGTCATGCCCCGGCTTGACCGGGGCATCCAGTACGCCGCGGCTTCCCGGCTCAATCACAGACGTCCCGGAGTACTGGGTCGCCCGGTCAAGCCGGGCGACGACACCGAGGTTGAACGCGAGCACGTGAACGCCGGCGATCTTGACGTTGTCGGAGGTAATGCCACGTTTTACTCTTGCGGTATTGTGAGATCGCATGATGTGGCGCGGCATCCTTGTTTTTCTCCTGCTGGCGATCTCGATCGTTGCCGCCGACGCGCGGCCGCGACAGATCAACCCAATTCCGTTTTCGCACGAGCCATGCAGTGTGCTCGACGGCCGGCCCTGCACGCCGTCCTATTGCAGCCCGCTTGAGCCTGGTCCCTGTATTCCCGAGATCGACTATCCCTATGGGCAGAACCTCCAGCTCACGATCCAAAGCGTGCCAGCGGACGCCGATCGCGCCAAATATCAGAAGCCCGATCACGATCTCGATACGATCGGCGATCTCTTCGCCGAGCTGCGCACCTGCTGGTCACCGCCATCGGACAATGCGCGCGCGGGCATGCAGATCGCCGTGCGTTTCAGCTTCAACAAATCGGGCGGCCTGATCGGCCCGCCGCGCCTGACCTATGCGACCGCAGGCGTCCCCGCCGAGACGAGAACCTCCTACCTCAATGCGATCAATTCATCGTTGAACGCCTGCCTGCCGCTGAAATTCACCGGCGGCCTTGGCGGTGCCATCGCCGGGCGGCCGATCGCGATCCGGTATGTCGACAATCGCGAGATCGGCAAGTAGCGCATCAGTTGCGACCCGCGGCCAATCGATGATACGCCATGGGCTGGGGCGCTGGTTGAGGGGAGAATCTCGTGGGTCTGCTGGTTATGATCCTGGGGCTTGCGCTGTTTTTTGCGGCGCATGTGTTCACGACGAAACGCGATGCACGCGCGCAGGCCATCGCGAGAGTGGGCGAGGGGACCTACAAGATCCTCTATTCGCTTGCCTCGCTTGCGGGGCTCGCACTGATCATCTGGGGCTTCGCGCATTATCGCGCGACCGGCTGGATCGACGTCTGGTATCCGCCGAAGGCGCTGAAGCACATCACGCTCGCACTGATGCTGCCCGCGGTCATCCTGGTGGTTGCGTCCTATCTGCGCGGCCGCATTTACGCGACACTGAAGCATCCGATGCTGGCCGGCATCAAGCTGTGGGCGGCGGCGCATCTTCTGGCCAATGGCGATCTCGGCTCCATCATCCTGTTCGGGTCCTTTCTGGGCTGGGCGGTGTATGACCGCATCACGCTGAAGCGTCGCACCGATGGCGGCGGTCCGCCGATTCCGGTCGGCGGCGTCACCAACGATCTGATCGCGGTCGTGGTTGGAATCGTCGCTTATCTGGCGCTGGCTTTTGCGTTCCATCCCGTCGTCATCGGCGTTCCCGTGATGGGCGGCTAGCCGATCAGCACAAGACAGGACCGCATGCCCGTGCGCGGAAGATAACGAAAGTAACAAGCCAAGGGCAATCCGATGGACTGGCCGCATTCTCAGATCCCGCCAATGCGGTTCGAGGCGCGCTTCGGCGATCGGGTGGTACCGGCATTTTGCGATCGGCCGTCGAGCCTGTGGGCGATGATTGCGGACGCCTGCGCCCGCAATCCCGACGGCGAAGCGCTGATCTCAGGCGGTGTCCGGCTGAGCTGGCGGCAGGCCGTCGAGCAGGCTGCGCGGATCGCGGCGGGATTTCGCAAGCTCGGATTGCAGCGCGGCGATCGTGTCGCGATCCTGCTCGGCAACCGCGTCGAATTCCCGCTGCTGCTGTTTGCTGCCGCGCATGAGGGGCTTGTCACGGTGCTGCTCAGCACGCGGCAGCAGAAGCCGGAAATCGCCTATGTGCTCGCCGACTGCGGCGCCAAGATCCTGATCCACGAGGCGGCACTTGCGGAGCGGCTGCCGGACGCACTGGACGTGCCCGATGTGATCGACCGCATCGCCATCGACCACGATCCGGCTCTGTCGGATTTCGCGGTGCTCGTCGACAACGCCCCGGCCGCGGCGCCGGTCGAGACGAGCGAGGAGGACACCGCGATGATCCTCTACACCTCGGGCACGACAGGCAAGCCGAAGGGCGCGATGCTGGCCCATTGCAACATCGTCCATTCCTCGATGATCTTCATGTCCTGCCTGCAATTGACGGCGGCCGACCGTTCGATCGCGGCAGTGCCGCTCGGCCATGTCACCGGCGTGGTCGCCAACATCACGACGATGATCTGCTGCGGTGGCGCGTTGATCATCATGCCGGAGTTCAAAGCCGGCGAATATCTCAAGCTCGCCGCGCGCGAGCGCGTCACCTACACGGTGATGGTGCCGGCGATGTACAATCTGTGCCTGCTCCAGCCCGATATCGAGAGCTACGATCTGTCGAGCTGGCGCATCGGCGGCTTTGGCGGCGCACCGATGCCGGTTGCCACCATCGAGAAGCTCAAGGCGATCATTCCCGGCCTCGCGCTGGCGAATTGCTACGGTGCGACCGAGACCACGTCGCCGTCCACGATCATGCCGGGCGAGTTGACGGAAAGCCATATCGACAGCGTCGGACTGCCGTGTCCGGGTGCACGCATCCTGGCGATGGACGCGGACGGGCGTGAGCTGCCGCCTGGGGAAATCGGCGAGCTCTGGATCCAGAGTGCCTCCGTCATCAAGGGCTATTGGAACAATCCGAAAGCCACGGCCGAAAGCTTCACCAGCGGGTTCTGGCATTCCGGCGATCTCGGCTCGGTCGACGCGGAGGGATTTGTCCGGGTGTTCGACCGGCAGAAGGACATGATCAACCGCGGCGGCCTGAAGATCTATTCGGCCGAGGTCGAGTCCGTGCTGGCCGGCCACCCGGCCGTGGTTGAGAGCGCGATCGTCGCCAAGACGTGCCCGGTGCTGGGCGAACGCGTCCACGCCGTGGTGGTGGCGCGTGCGCCGGTGGACAGCGAGGCCTTGCGCGCCTGGTGCGCGGAACGGCTGTCCGACTACAAGGTCCCGGAGACCATGGTGATCACCGCGGAGCCGCTGCCGCGCAATGCCAATGGCAAGGTGCTGAAGCGACAGCTGCGGGAGCTGTTGGGAAATTGACCCGGGGAGGCGGTCTCTCGGGCTGTCCCGGGTGGTTAACGCCTTGATCGGGCTCGCTTTGCCTTGCCACCGCCATATCGTTAGGGTACCCCGCCGCCACGTGGGGACGGGATTCCTGACGCGAACGCTTTGGCGCGCGCACCCGGACGGGCATGGGATTAGCATAAGTGTCTGAATTATTTGACGAAGTCGACGAGGAAGTACGTCGCGAACAGCTCAAGAAGCTGTGGGATAAATATTCGATCGTCTTTATCGCACTGATGGTGCTGATCGTCGCCGCCGTGGGTGGCTGGCGCGGTTACCAATATCTTGAAGCCAAGAAGGCTGCCGAGGCCGGTGCTGCCTTCGAGAAGGCCGCTGAGCTGTCCGAGCAGGACAAGCATGCGGAGGCCGAGGCGGCCTTCACCGAGCTCGCTGCCAAGGCTCCATCGGGCTATCGCACCCTGGCGCGGCTGCGTGCTGCGGCCGAGGCGGCGGCCCGCGATCCCAAGGCAGGCGCCAAGCTGTATGACGACATCGCCGCCGACCGCAGTGTAGGCGGCGAGTGGCAGGATCTGGCAAAGATCCGCGCCGCCGGTCTCCTGCTCGACAGCGCCGGCTATGCGGACATGCAGCAGCGGCTGGAAGCCTCGACCGCACCCAAATCGACCTTCCGTCACACCGCCCGCGAGATGCTGGCGCTGTCGGCCTGGCGCAACAACGATGTGACTGCGGCCCGCAAATGGCTCGACGCGATTGCCGAGGACGGCGAAACGCCGCCCGGCCTGCGCTCACGCGCCGAGGCGCTGCAGGCCCTGCTGCCGCCCGTAGCGAAGAGCTGAGCCGAGAGCTGAGACGAGATACCGACATGCGCCGCACGCCACGCTTGATCGCAACCGCCGTCCTGATCGCCTTCACGGGCGTGCTGGGCGGTTGCTCCAGCTTCGATCCGAGCGACATGCTCGACTTCCTCGACACCAAGAAGAAGCTGCCGGGCGACCGCAAGCCGGTGTTCCCGGAAGGCGTGCCCGGCCTCGAGCAAGGCGTTCCGAAGGATATGTACAAGGGCGCCCAGCAACAGCCCGATCCGAACGGACCCGCCGTTGCGGCTCTGCCCACCGAGCCTGCGCCCGAGCCGAAGCCGGCGAAGGGTGCCAAGGCGAAAAAGACCAGGCAGCCGGCCACCGCAGCCGTCGCGCCGGCTGAGGCGCCCGCCGGCGAAGTCGACGGCGAGGCCCAGCCCGAGGCCGCGCCGCCCGCGGCCACGCCGCCGCCCAGGCAGAAGATCGTGCGCAAGCGCACCACCGCGCCGCCGCCCGATCAATCCGTCCAGCAGGCGCAACCGACCCAGACCACCCAGCAGCAAACGCAGGGCGCCTTCCCGGCGCCCATGCCGAGCGGCAGCTTCTCGCGCTGATTTTTTCATTTCATTGACAGGCGCGGCTCCGGCAGCGCACGAATGACCCATGTCCTTTAAGATTGCCATTATCGGCCGACCCAATGTCGGCAAGTCGACGCTGTTCAACCGTCTGGTCGGGCAGAAGCTCGCGCTTGTCGATGACCTCCCCGGCGTCACCCGCGACCGCCGCGAGGGCGAGGCCAGGCTCGGCGATCTCGACTTCACGATCATCGACACCGCCGGCCTCGATGAGGGTGCCAAGGGCTCGCTGACCGCCCGCATGCAGGAGCAGACGGAGGCCGCGATCGCACAGGCCGACGCGCTGTTCTTCGTGATTGATGCCCGCATGGGCCTCACGCCCAACGATCGCGCCTTCGCCGATTTCGCCCGCAAGGCCAACAAGCCGGTGATGCTCGTCGCGAACAAGAGCGAAGGCAAGCACGGCGATGCCGGCGCGATGGAGGCTTTCGCGCTCGGCCTCGGCGATCCCATCCAGATCTCGGCCGAGCATGGCGAGGGCCTGGGTGAGCTCTATGACGCCTTGAGAGAGCTGATGCCGGAGCCCGTCGAGGAGGATGAGGTCGAGGACGACGAGCCGCTGACGGAGGAAGAGGCGGCCACGCGTCCGATCCGGGTCGCGATCGTCGGCCGGCCCAACGCCGGCAAGTCGACGATGATCAATCATCTGCTCGGCGAGGAGCGCCTGCTGACGAGCCCGGAGGCGGGTACCACGCGCGATTCCATCGCGGTCGAGATCAACTGGAAGGGGCGCGAGTTTCGGGTGTTCGACACCGCAGGTCTGCGCCGGCGCTCGCGGATCGAGGAGAAGCTCGAGAAGCTCTCGGTCGCCGACGCACTGCGCGCGGTGCGCTTTGCCGAAGTCGTCGTGATGATGATGGATGCGCAGAACCGCTTCGAGGAGCAGGATCTTCGCATTGCCGACCTGATCGAGCGCGAGGGTCGGGCCGTCGTGCTCGCCGTCAACAAATGGGACCTGATGGAAAGCAAGGGCGGCGGCGCGATCTCGAACCTGCGCCGCGATGCCGATCACTTGCTGCCGCAGATCAAGGGCGTGCCGATCGTCGCCGTCTCCGGCTTGATGGGCGAGGGCATCGATCGATTGATGCAGGCGATCCAGGATGCCTATGCGCTTTGGAACAGGCGTGTGTCGACCGCGGCGCTGAACCGCTGGTTCGAGGAGGCGGTCCAAGCCAATCCGCCGCCGGCCGTGTCCGGACGACGACTCAAGCTGAACTACATCACGCAGACCAAGGCCCGCCCGCCAAGCTTCGTGTTGTTCTGCTCGCGTGCGGACGCGGTACCGCAGTCGTATCTGCGATATCTCACCAATTCGCTGCGTGAGGCCTTCGAGCTGCCGGGCACGCCGGTGCGCATCACCTTGCGCGAGAAGGCCAATCCGTTCGCCCACAAGCGCAAGCGGCCGTCGTGAGCAACGACGCCGGCGAGGCGATGGCGCAGGGCGCAGCGCCAGTCCGGCGCGGTGCGGTCGCCTTCATCTTCGTCACCATCCTGCTCGACATGCTCGCGCTCGGCGTGATCATGCCGATCCTGCCAAAACTGATCGAGAGCTTCGTCGACAACGACACGGCCCATGCGGCCCGCATCTTCGGCCTGTTCGGCACCGCCTGGGCGCTGATGCAGTTCGTATTCTCGCCGGTGCTCGGCGCGCTGTCGGACCGCTTCGGGCGGCGGCCGGTGGTGCTGCTGTCGAATTTCGGGCTCGCGGCAGACTATGTGCTGATGGCGCTGGCGCCGTCGCTGGTCTGGCTGTTCGTCGGCCGCGTCATCTCGGGCATCACCTCGGCCAGCATCTCGACCGCCTTTGCCTATATCGCCGACATCACGCCGCCGGAGCGGCGCGCAGCGGTGTTCGGCAGGATTGGCGCTGCATTCGGCGCCGGCTTCGTGCTGGGCCCGGCGCTGGGCGGCCTGCTCGGCGATATCGATCCGCGCCTGCCGTTCTGGGCCTCGGCGGCCTTGAGCTTCGCCAATGCGCTCTATGGGCTCTTCGTCCTGCCGGAATCGTTGGCGCCGGACAAGCGCGCGCCGTTCCGCTGGAGGAGCGCCAATCCGCTCGGAGCGCTCCGCCTGCTGCGTTCCAACGCGGTGCTCGCCGCGCTGTCCGTCGTCAATTTCATCGCGCAGGTCGCGCATGTCGTGTTGCCCTCGACCTTCGTGCTCTACGCCACTTATCGCTACGGCTGGGATTCGAAAACCGTGGGGCTGACGCTGGCGATGGTCGGCATCTGCGCGATGGTGGTGCAGGGGCTCGCGATCGGCCCGATCGTGCGTGTGCTCGGCGAGCGGAACGCCTTGTTGCTCGGCCTGTGCTGTGGCGCGATTGGCTTCGTGATCTTCGGCGCGGCGCCGACCGGGCCGCTGTTCTGGATCGGCATTCCCGTGATGTCGCTGTGGGGCATTTCGGGCGCCGCCATGCAATCGCTGATGACGCGGCTGGTCGCGCCGGATCAGCAGGGCCAGTTGCAGGGCGCGACCGCGAGCGTGCAGAGCGTGTCGCAGCTCGTCGGCCCGTTCCTGTTCACGCTGACGTTTTCATATTTCATCGGCGCCAGCGCGCCGTGGCAGCTGCCCGGCGCGCCGTTCCTGCTCGCGGCGGTGCTGATGGTGGCGTGCGCGGCGATCGCGGTGCGGGCGCTGGCTGTCGCCAAGGGGCCTTGAAGAGGGCCGTCATGGCCGGGCTTGTCCCGGCCATCCACGTTCTTCGTCCGGTCCAGAACGTAGATGTCCGGGACAAGCCCGGGCATGACGTCGTGGAGGCAGTTGCGCAATTGCTACGCCCTTACTTCTTCACCAGCGGGCACTCGCTGTCCTTGAGCGGCTTGGCCGCGTCTTCCGCCGCGATCGTGGCGATCTGCTTGTAGTAATCCCACGGTCCCTTCGATTCGTCGGGCTTCTTCACCTCGAACAGATAGGCCGGGATGAGACGACGCCCATCCTCGCGCAGCGGACCCTTGCCGAACAGCGGATCGTCGGTCGGAAGCTCCTTCATCTTGGCGACGACCTTGGCGCCGTCATGCGGATTGCTGCCGAGCGCGTCCATCGCCTTGAGATAATGCAGCACCATCGCGTAATTGCCGGCCTGCGTCATGGAGGGCATCGCATTCTTGTTGGCCAGCGCCGAGAATCGCTTCGACCAGGCGCGGGTCTGCTCGTTCATGTCCCAGTAGAAGGATTCCGTGAAGGTCAGGCCCTGGGCGGTCTTCAGACCCAGCGAATGCACGTCGTTGATGAACAGCAGCAGCGCCGCGAGCTTCTGCCCGCCCTGCACAATGCCGAACTCGGCGGCCTGCTTGATCGAGTTCGTGGTGTCGCCGCCGGCATTGGCAAGGCCCACCACCTTGGCCTTGGACGATTGCGCCTGCAGCAGGAAGGACGAGAAGTCCGCGGTATTGATCGGATGCTTGACGCTGCCGAGCACCTTGCCGCCGTTCGCAGTCACGACCGCGGTGGTGTCGCGTTCGAGCGCATGGCCGAAGGCATAATCTGCGGTCAGGAAAAACCAGCTGTCGCCGCCGGCCTTGGTCAGCGCCTTGCCGGTGCCGTTGGCCAACATGTAGGTGTCGTAGGTATAGGAGACCGTGTTCGGCGTGCAGGCCTTGCCGGTCAGGTCGGCGGAGGCCGCGCCGGAATTGAGCAGCACCGAGTTCTTTTCCTTGACCAGGTTGCTGACCGCCAGGGCGACACCGGAATTCGGCGTGTCGGCGATCGCATCGACCTTGTCGTTGTCGATCCATTGCCGGGCAATGTTGACGCCGACGTCCGGCTTGTTCTGATGGTCGCCGCTGATGACGTCGATCTTCCAGCCCTTCTTGAGCAGGCCGGAATCCTCAACGGCCATCTTGATTGCGACCACGGAGTTCGGGCCGCCGATGTCGGCATAGAGGCTCGACATGTCGTTGAGCACGCCGATCTTGACGGTCTTGTCTTGAGCGAAGGCGGATGTGGCAAAACCGAAGGCGGCACAGGCCAGAAGGGCCGCGGAGCGGCGCGCGAACGTCGTCGTCATAAAAGGTTTCCTCCATTGTCAAACATGCGGACGGCTCTCTTGAACGGAGCCTTGTTCCGGCTGATGGCTCTACCGTGTCCCACGGCCGGCGGCAATGCGCCTAAAGCCGGATGACGCTGCGTCGCAGCGTCCTCCCTCGGTTAACTTTTGGGCAAAATGCGTCGAGACGCTATTTCAGCGCGTCCGATGTCAGCTTGAATTTCTGGATCCGCTTTCCGGTGTCGACCTCGGCGGTATAGACGTTACCCTTGGCGTTGATCGCCATGGCATGCACCCAGTGGAATTGTCCGGCATTGCGGCCGTTGTGCCCGAAGCTGCCGACCACGCTGCCGTCCTCGCGCCTGATCACCCTGATCTCGTTGTTCTCACCGTCGGCGCTGAGCAGCCAGGTCTGCTTCGGATCGGGCCAGATCGCGATGTCCCACACCGCGCCGTTGCCGAGCGTGTTCTTCTCGAAGAAGAACTCCTTCACGAAGGTGCCGTCCGTCTTGAACACCTGGATGCGGTTGTTGATGCGATCGCAGACGTAGACAAGCCCGTCATTGGCGAGCTTCACGCAGTGGACGGGATTACCGAATTGCTGCGCAACCGGCGCTTTGGGATCGTAAGGAGCCTGCTTGGTATCGTCAGGCTTGTTGCCGTAGGCGCCCCAGTGCCGCTTGTAGGCGAGCGTGGTCGCATCGAACACGATGACGCGGCGATTGCCGTAGCCATCGGCAACGTAGATTTCGTTGGCGGCCTTGTCGATCGCGGTCTCGGCGGGCTTGCCGAGCTGGGTCGTGTCGCTGCTGCCGAGGCTCGGCGCGATCTTGCCGATCTGGGCGACGAACTTGCCGTCGAGCGTGAATTTCAGGATGGCGTTGTCATTGTCGGCATTGCCGCCGACCCAGACGAAGCCGCGCTCGTCGACCTCGATGCCGTGCTCGCGGCCGACCCATTCATAGCCTTCGCCCGCGCCGCCCCACGATCGCAGC
Source organism: Bradyrhizobium sp. CW1 (assembly GCF_023100665.1). Taxonomy (NCBI): domain Bacteria; kingdom Pseudomonadati; phylum Pseudomonadota; class Alphaproteobacteria; order Hyphomicrobiales; family Nitrobacteraceae; genus Bradyrhizobium; species Bradyrhizobium sp. CW1. The sequence goes on along the minus strand of NZ_CP064684.1, from coordinate 4,556,914 downwards.
AGATTGCCATCCGTGTCGAATTCGAGCACGGGCGGCGCCGAGACGCAGCATTTCGAGCGCGGCGGAGTGAGGCTCGCGCCTTTCTCGTCGTCGGTGAGCGAGCGGGGACGATGGATCACCCAGATGTGGCCCTGCCAGTCGACGGTAATGCCGCCGACCTGGCCGAGGATCCAGTTGTTCGGCAACGGCTTTGGCCAGGAAGCATCGACCGCGAAGGTCGGGACATCGCCGGCGGTCGCCGCGCCCGGAAGCGCAAACGCGACGGCCACGATCAGAACGGAGAGGACGCGAGAGACATTTGCGAGCGCACGCTTAAAGCCTGCGCGATTCCGCCATGGCGCCATGGCAACCTCCCTTTATTGGCCTGCAGCTTGCTGCCGCTTGAGCGCGGGCAGTCAATCGCGGGGAGGCGGTCAAGTCAATCAGGCCGGGGAGCGGAAGCTCATCAAGGTCCGGGTCTTGTAGTCGTAGAACTTGCCGGTCTCGGTCCAATCCGGCGCGCACATCGGCACGATGAATTCGGCGACCTGCTCGGCTGTATCGAGCGTCGCCGGATCCTCGCCCGGCATCAGCGTCGCGCGCATCCGGGTGCGGACGGGGCCCGGATTGAACAGATTGACGCGCAGCTTGGTGTTCGCGGTCTCCTGCGCCCAGGCGCGCGCCAGCGTTTCCAGCGCCGCCTTGGAGGCGGCGTAGGGGCTGACATAGGCGGTCGCCTTGTTGGCCGCGCCGGAAGTGACGAACACCGCGCGGCCGGCGTCCGACTGCTTGAGCAGCGGCTCCATGCAGCGGATCAACTGGAAATTCGCGGAGACATTGACCGCCATCACGTCGGTGAAGGCCTTCAGCTCGATATGGCCGATCGGCGAGGAGGGGCCGAGCACGCCGGCATTGCCGACCAGGATGTCGAGCTTGCCGTAGCGTTCGTGCAGGCCGGCGCCGAGCCGCGCGATGCCGTCGGAATCGGTGAGGTTGAGCGGCACCAGCGTGGCGCTGCCGCCGTCCTTGCGGATCTCGTCGTCGAGCTCTTCCAGCCCGCCCTGCGTGCGCGCGACCGCAACGATATGCGCGCCGGCCCTGGCCAGCGCTTTTGCCGTGGCGAAGCCGATGCCGCGCGAGGCGCCGGTGACGAGAGCGATGCGGTTGGCGAGGGGATTTGTCATTGAAAGGTTCTATCCAGCGTCGTCCTGGCGAAAGCCAGGACCCATACGCCGTGACGTTTATGGCTAGGGAAGATGATTGTCACACCTTCTTCGAACCAGAAAGGCCTGTGGTAATGGGTCCTGGCTTTCGCCACGACGACGAGCCTAGCTCGCCTCCGCCAGCAACGACAATTGCCGCGGCTGCTGCTCGGTCTGGGTCTGGTCGGTGAGGTGGGTCGGATAAGCCCCGGTGAAGCAATGATCCGAGAATTTCGGATTGGCGGGGTCACGGCCGGGCTCGCCCATGGCGCGGTACATGCCGTCGATCGACAGGAAGGCGAGCGAGTCGGCGCCGATGATCTCGCGCATCTCTTCCAGCGAATGTGTCGCCGCAAGAAGACCACCACGGTCCGGCAGATCGATACCGTAATAGTCGGGATAGAGGATCGGCGGCGAGGCGAGGCGGAAATGCACTTCCTTGGCGCCGGCATCGCGCATCATGCGGACGATCTTCTTCGAGGTGGTGCCGCGTACCAGCGAATCGTCGATCAGGATGATGCGCTTGCCTTCGATCGCGGCGCGGTTGGCCGAATGCTTCATGCGCACACCGGATTCGCGGATCGCCTGCGTCGGCTGGATGAAGGTGCGGCCGACATAGTGGTTGCGGATGATGCCGAGTTCGAACGGGATGCCGGAATGCTGGCTGTAGCCAACCGCCGCGGGCACGCCGGAATCCGGCACCGGCACCACCACGTCGACCGGCACGTGGCTCTCGCGCGCAAGCTGGGCACCAAAGGCCTTGCGCACCTCGTAGACCGAGCGGCCGTGGACGATGGAATCCGGACGGGAGAAGTAGATGTACTCGAAGATGCAGGGACGCGGCGCGATCGGCGGGAACGGCTTGTGGATGTCCTGCCCGTTCTCGTCGAACACGATGACCTCGCCGGGCTCGATGTCGCGGACGAAGCGTGCGCCGATGATGTCGAGTGCGCAGGTCTCGGAGGTCAGGATCGGACAACCATCGAGTTCGCCGAGCACCAGCGGACGGATGCCGCGCGGATCGCGCGCGCCGACCAGCTTCTTGTTGGTCAGCGACACCAGCGCATAGGCGCCCTCGATCTCGCGCAGCGCGTCGATATAGCGTTCGATGAAGCGGCTGCGCCTGGAGCGCGCGACCAGGTGCAGGATCACCTCGGTGTCGGTGGTCGACTGCATCATCGCGCCGTTCCTCACGAGCTCGCGGCGCAGCGTCAGGCCGTTGGTGAGATTGCCGTTGTGGGCGACCGCAAGGCCGCCGGCATTCAGTTCGGCGAACAGCGGTTGCACGTTGCGCAGGATCGTCGCGCCGGTGGTGGAATAGCGGACATGGCCGACTGCCATTGTGCCGGGCAGGCGATCGATCACCTCGCGGCGGGAGAAGGTGTCGCCGACGAGGCCGAGGCGGCGTTCGGAATGAAAGCGGCCGCCGTCATAGGAGACGATGCCGGCGGCTTCCTGGCCGCGGTGCTGAAGGGCATGCAGGCCGAGCGCCGTGATGGCGGCGGCATCGGGGTGGCCGTAGATGCCGAAGACGCCGCATTCCTCGCGCAGCGTATCCCCCTCCAGATCGTCTTGAAGTTCCAGCGCGGCCGGGCCGAGATCAAGTAGGGCGTCCTGGTCAGGATTTCGCATCTCGTCCGAGCCTCTCGTTAGGGCTTAATCAACGCGCCGCGGGTTTCTCGATCAGCTTTTTAAGGCTGTCACGAGCCGGTTTGCTGTATCCGTCGCCACTGCCCGAAGGCTGCTGCTCGGAATCAGTTTGCTCTTCATCTGGTTTGTTTTTCTTGAATCTCTTCAAGATGGTGTTCTCGGGGTCGTCAGGCAAGAGGGCCATCAGCCAATCCCCGGTTCCCTGCAGCACCACGCGGGATTTGGCCCCCGTGACCCAATCCGGGCGCTGCTTGTCCGGCACGAGCCAGGTGAAGAACAGGAAGGCGACCACGACGATCAAAAGTCCGCGCGCCAGCCCGAACAGAAAGCCGAGGGTGCGGTCCAGTGCGCCGATGCGCGAATCCAGGATCATGTCGGAGATCCGGACCGTGATCACGGAGACCACGACCAAAGTGCCCACGAACACGCCGGCAACCACGACCACGCTCGCGACGGTATCGTTGTTGAAATAGGTCTTTGCGGTCGGCAGCAGCTTCGAGAATGAATAAAGCGTGACAATCGCCGCCGTGCCCCAGGCCGCGATCGACAGGATCTCGCGCATGAAGCCGCGAACCATGGCGAGCAGGCCCGAAATCAGCATCACACCGAGCAGGATCAGGTCGAGGATGGTTACTGGCATCGGCTGGTCTGGTCCGCTCGTACTTCAAGGTGCTCAGCGAATCGGTGCTTGGCCGCCGCCCTAAGTGAGGGCCAGACGACGTTCCCGGCAAGGCCGCAACCACGCAATCCCATGCTGCTTTTGTGACGGCTGTATAGCGGCGAGGGCGGGGGACGTCACCACCGGCTAACCCTCTCCACGGCGGAATCTTGCTGGTGTGGCATTTTTCTCTGCCGGTGCGCTCGAGTCGCCCCGCCGGGAGCCGCGTGCGGCGATCTCGGCGACCAATGTCGTCAGGCTGTTGATCGCGTTCAGCGACAAGCCGGCATCGCCGCCGGCTTCGCCCCGGGCCGATTCGGGCAGAACGGCACGCTGGAAGCCGAGTTTTGCCGCTTCTTTCAGCCGGGCCGGGGTCTGCGCTACCGGGCGCACCACGCCGGACAGCGAGATCTCGCCGAAATAGACCGCATCGGAGGGCAACTGCGCATTAACCAGCGAGGACACCAGCGCCGCCGCGGCGGCCAGATCAGCCGCGGGCTCGTGGATGCGCAGGCCGCCCGCGACGTTCAGATAGACGTCGTGGCCGGACAGCTTCACCCCGCAATGGGCTTCCAGCACCGCCAGCACCATCGATAGCCGGCTCGGATCCCAGCCCACCACGGCCCGGCGCGGGGTGCCGAGCGAGGTCGGCGCCACCAGTGCCTGCAATTCGACCAGAACGGGTCTTGTACCCTCGATACCCGCGAAGACTGCGGTGCCGGGCGTGCCGAGATCGCGCTCCGACAAAAACAGCTCGGAAGGATTGGTGACTTCGCGCAGGCCAAGCCCGGTCATCTCGAACACGCCGATCTCGTCGGTCGGCCCGAAACGATTCTTCACGGCGCGCAGGATGCGGAATTGCTGCGAGCCTTCGCCCTCGAACGACAGCACCGCATCGACCATGTGCTCGACCACGCGAGGGCCGGCGATCTGTCCGTCCTTGGTGACATGGCCGACCAGGATGATGGCCGCGCCGGTCCTTTTGGCAAAACGGATCAGGGCCTGCGCCGAGGCGCGCACCTGCGTCACCGTGCCGGGTGCCGATTCCACCGTGTCGGTCCACATGGTCTGGATCGAATCGATCACGATCAGCCGCGGCACCGCGCCCTCAGACAGCGTCGAGACAATGTCCTCGACCGACGTTTCGGCGGCGAGCTGCACCGGCGCATCCGACAGCCCGAGCCGTTCGGCGCGCAACCGCACCTGCGCGACCGCCTCTTCGCCGGAGATGTAGACGACGCGGTGTCCGGCGCGCGCGAGCAGGCTTGTGGCCTGCGTCAGCAGCGTCGACTTGCCGATGCCGGGATCGCCGCCGACCAGCAGCACCGAGCCGCGGACAAAGCCGCCGCCGGTCACGCGATCGAGCTCCGTCATGCCGGAGGACAGGCGCGGGGCGTCCTGGGTTTTTCCGGACAGGCTCTCGAGCGCGAAGGTCCGCCCCTTGCGCTTGGAGCGGATCGACACCGGCACGCTGCCGGTCGTGTCCTCCTCCGCGAGCGTATTCCACTCGCCACAGGACTCGCACTTGCCCTGCCAGCGGTTATAGGCCGCGCCGCAGTTCTGGCAGACGAAGGAAAGTGTGTTCTTGGCCATGGGGACAGCGAGTCCGGGGACAGCGAGTCGGGGGTTTCAGGTTTGCTGATAGCACGGAATGACGGGTCGAGAGAGTGAGTCCGGGCGCTCCCCGAAGCCCGGCTACGGCTGCGCCGCGTTCCAGAGCATGGAGAGGCCGGCCGCGATCATGATTGCGTCCATCACCAAGCGGAACATCTCCGGCTTCAAGCGCAGCACGAAGCGTTTGGCGATGAAGGCGCCGGCCATCAGCGACGATCCTGCGACCAGGCCTTTGACGAACACATCGCCGGTCAGCGCGCCGAAACGTTCGAAGGTCACGGATTTCGCAACATAGAGCCCGAGCGAAGATGCCGCTTCGGTGGCGAGGAAAGCGCCGCGGGACAAGCCGTAGAACAGGAATAGCGGCACGCTGAGCGGGCCGGTGGAGACGACGATGCCGGTGAGATAGCCGATGACGGCCCCGCCGATCGCCAGATGCCAGAGATTGGCCTTGAGATCGTGCCGCGCCAGCCAGTGCCGAACCGGCACCATCGCGATCAGGAAGACGCCGATGGCGAGATCGACGGCGTGCGAGGGCAGGGCCAGCAGCGTCCGCGCGCCGAGCACGGCGGCTGGAATGCCTGTCACCGAATAAGCCGTGCAGGCCCGCCAGTCGACCTCGCGCCACCAGGCCAGGATTCGTGACAAGTTGGCCATGACGGCGGCCAATGCCATGATCGGCACCGCCTCCTTTGGCCCATAGGCATAGACCAGCACCGGCATCAGCATGATCGACGAGCCCGTGCCGACGATGCCGGAAATGGTGCCTGCGACGAGGCCGACGATCAGGACGAACAAGAAAGCCAAACCAGTCTCCACGAATCGGGAGAGTTTAGCCGCGGCCAGCGGCGCGGGCGATCCGCGAGGCGAGAGAACCTTATCTTGCCGAGAGCCCGGCGTTAACCATCGCCGACGGTTCCAGTCGGAGCGAAATCGCTTCGAAGTTTCTTAAATCTTACTGGGTACCTCTCTTGGGCATAGTGACCTGGGGGAAGAAGAGTATGGGTAAGCGAGCCAAACGCGGAAAGGCGCAGACGTTCGCAATCCCGATGGCCGCGAGAGTTGCAGTTGGCGCCGTCGCCGTCGCAGCGTTGGGGTACGGCTTGCTGTCCCGACCGGCGAACGTGCAACCGGCACGAAAGCCGTCCGCGCACGAAGCCCAAGCGTCATCAACTCCGGTTTACGTCTCAACGCCTGTTCATGCATCAGCTCCGACGCCGGCTTCGGCTCCGCTTACGGCCCCGGCGCCTCTGGTCGAACCGCCCAAAGCGGCTGACGTTCCCGGAGCATTCGTGCGGCAGGTGGTTGACTACGCCAGCCGCCAGACGCCGGGCACCGTGATCATCGATACCAAGAACACATTCCTCTATCTCGTTCTGAACGACGCGCAGGCACTGCGCTATGGCATCGGTGTTGGCCGCGAAGGTTTCACATGGTCCGGTGAGCAGACTGTGGCTCGTAAGGCAGAATGGCCGGATTGGCATCCGCCTGCGGAGATGGTCTCGCGTCAGCCTTATCTGCCGCGGTTCATGGCCGGAGGTCCTGGCAACCCGCTCGGCGCTCGGGCGATGTATCTGGGCGAGACCGAATATCGAATTCACGGCACCAACAAGCCCGATACGATCGGGAAGCGGGTCTCGTCCGGCTGTATCCGACTGACCAATGAGGACGTCGTTGACCTCTATGATCGCGTGAAAGTCGGCGCGAAAGTGATCGTGCTTCCGACGACCGTTGCCCGCCGAGCACCCCAGGGAGCGCCAGCCGACGCCGCTTTCCGATTACCGGACCCGGCATCACCGCCGAACCGGCCCTCGGCAACTCACGCGCAGATGCCGTCATCTGGAGCGAAGATCGCCGAGGCGCAGTAATTCGTCCTCCGTCCTCATCCTGCAACGGAGGACAAGGAGGCAATTCAAGTCGCCTACGAGGTCATCCGGTCGGAAGCTTGTGACAGGCACAAACAATTTATGGCTTGTAGGGCGGAGGACAGACCACCACCTCGCCCGAAGAACTTCTCCGGCACGGCTCAGTCACCCCGATTGCGGTATGAGTATAAGCGTAGCTCAGAGCTGCGCCGGTTAGAGCAGCACCAAGGATTGCAATTTGCCATCGCAATTTCATGCCGTCGACGTCCCCGAAGAGGGGCGTCGACGGGCTGCCCCTTCATATCGAAGCCCGAGCTGTCTCCCGTAGGCCCTTCGCATCGCATGACGCGCTGCTGCGATGAAGTCCACGCTCCACCGTGTCGACGACCGCTTCTGAAAACATCCCGCCAGTGTTTGCCCGACGCGTCAAATCAGTGTTTCGGAGCATGCGTAACCCATTGATTTGCCAGCCATCGGCTACTGTGCATGGGGTTGTTTTTCATGTTTTTGTTGAGTTGGCGCGGCAAGTCGGTGCTCGCAGCACATGGGGCAAGTCCGGCTGCGCGCTGCTGACAGCATGTTGGCAGCAGGGTCCGGCTACGACCATCTCCTGACAAAACAAAGAGTGGGTCATGCGGGTCGAGGGAAGCTGTCATTGCGGTGAGACGGTGTTCGAGGTGACGGAGGCGCCCGCGAGCGTCACCCGTTGCACCTGTTCGCTCTGCGCCAAGCGCGGCGCGTTGTGGGCCTATTACACGCCGGCGCAGTTTCGGCTGCTGTCGCCCGCGGAGAACCTCGCGACCTATCTCTGGGGCAGCCGAACGGTCAAACACCATTTCTGCGCAAGCTGCGGCTGCGGTACCTATTCGGAGTCGCCGGACTGGTCGACCGGCAAGCCCGATTTCGACAATCCGAGGGTCGCCGTCAACGCGCGCCTGTTCGACGAGTTCGATCTCGAGACCGTGCCGGTGACCATGATCGATGGCAAGAATTTATGGTGAGCATGCGCTCTCGCGCATGTCTGCTGCTCGTCCGTGCTCTTGAGGCCCTCTTGAAAAGCTGATCTGTTTCCGGCCCGACAGAAAAAGGGGAGGAAGCCGATGATGCGTCTTTTCGCGCGAGTGATGCTCGCGATGTGTCTGGCCGTTGTAGCCGGCTTCAATGCGCAGGCGCAGACCAGGCCCAAGGTCACGACATCAGGACCGGATTTCCCCAAGGCCGCGCTGTTCGTCGGCAACAGCTTCTTCTATTACAACAACGGCATGCCCGGGCATCTCTCCTTCATGGAGCGGGCTGCGGACCCTGAAAACAAGACGGCCTATCGCAACACCATGGCGACGATCGGCGGTTCCGGCCTCGATTGGCATGACATGGACAACCTGCTGCGGCCGGGTGGCCTCGGCGCCTATTCGTTCGACGAGCAGAACAACGTCGTCTTCAACAAGCCGGGCAGGCAGTACGACGCCGTCGTGATGATGGATTGCAGCCAGTGCCCCATCCATCCGCAATTGAAGGACGCGTTCACGACCTTCGTAAAGAAGGACAGCGAGATCGTCCGCGCCAACGGCATGCGGCCGGTCTTGTTCATGTCCTGGGCTTACGCCGACAAGCCTGAGATGACGGAAGCGTTGGCCGAGGCCTACACAATCGCAGGCAATGCCAATGATGCGCTGGTGATCCCCGCAGGTTTTGCCTTCGCGCGCGTGCGCAAGCTGCAGCCCGAGCTCAATCTGTATGCGCCGGACAAGCGGCACCCGAGCCCCGCAGGCACATATCTGGCGACCTGCGTGACGTTCGCCGCGCTGACCGGCCGCTCGCCGGTCGGCAATTCCTACACGATGGGACTGGACGGCCCGACGGTGGAGCTGCTGCAGAAAGCAGCGTGGGACACGGTGCAGGAGTATTACGGGCGTTGACCTAGCGCAGCACGACCCACGCCGGTGCGTGGTCGCTCGCGCCTTCTTCGCCGCGAACCTTCTTGTCCACGCCGGCTTTTGCCAGGCGTGAGACGAGGGCAGGGCTGAGCAGGACATGGTCGAGCCGCAGGCCCGCATCTCGCGGCCAGCGGTTTCGCTTGTAATCCCAGAAGGTGTAGATGCGCTGCTCGGGGTGCAGTTCGCGGATCGCGTCACACCAGCCTTGTGCCAGCAGCGAGGCAAAGGCCGCACGGCTCTTCGGTTGGATCAAGGCATCCTTGTCCCACGAGCGCGTCGGATAGATGTCGAGCTCATCAGGTGCAACGTTGTAGTCGCCGGCGAGCACCACGGGCAGCTCCTGCTTGAGCAAGGTTCTGGCATGGCGCTTGAGCCGCGCGAACCAGTCGAGCTTGTAGTCGAATTTCGGTCCCGGCTGCGGATTGCCGTTCGGCAGGTAGATGCTGGTGACGATGACACCGCGTACCGCGGCCTCGATGTAGCGGGCTTCGTGATCGGCAGGTTTTCCCGGCAAGCGATCGCGGGTGAGAATGGGCTCGGCATTGCGGGCCAGGATGGCGACGCCGTTCCAGGTCTTCTGTCCACACCACACTGCGCCGTAACCGGCCTTTTCGATCGCGGTCGCCGGAAATTCGCCATCACTTGCCTTCAACTCCTGAAGTGCGACGACATCTGGCTTCGCCGTTCGCATCCATGCCAACAGATTGGGCAGGCGGCGATTGATGTTGTTGATGTTGAATGTCGCGATCTTCATGTAGAGCTACCGGCTCCTGCCTTCCGTTACCGGAGAAACAATGTCCAAGTTGAGCTTTGCCGTCATCGCCGTCGCCGTTGCGTTCTCCGGGGTTGCCTCGGCACAATCATCCGATCCGCGCGGCGCGTGCAAGGCCGACTACGACAAATTCTGCGCCGGCATTGCGCCGGGCGGCGGCATCGTCGCCTGCCTCAACGCCAAGCGCGACAAGCTCAGCGCAACCTGCAAGACGGCGCTGGACAGCAGGAAAAAGAAGTAGGCGGCAAGTCGCTCAGCCCGGCAGCGGCGGCGCGCTTGCGGGCTGTTCGATCGATGGCGGAGCGCGCGTCTGCTGCTCGACCGCCTGCGCGGAAGCCGGCTTGGCCAGCGGCTCCACCACATTTCCGCCCTTGTAGATGCGGGCGTAGCGGCGGCCGAGGCTGGTCAGCACCTCGTAGCCGATCGTTCCGAAATGATGCGCGAGCTCGTCGACGGTGATGCCCTCGCCGAGCAGCGTGACCATGTGGCCGCGCCGCGCCGCATTCGGCGGCAGATCGGTGATATCGATCGCGATCAGGTCCATCGAAACGCGGCCGGCGACCGGACAGCGCTTGCCGGCGACGATGACCTCGGCGCCGCGGGTGCCGTCATTGGAGCTTGCGGCGCGGAAATAGCCGTCGGCATAACCGACCGCGATGATCGCGAGTTTCGTCGGTCGCCGTGCCGTCCAGGTGCCGCCATAGCCGACGCTCTCGCCGCGCTCGACATTGCGGATCTGCACAATGCGGGCCTTGAGATCGACCACCGGCTGCATCGGATTGTCAGCCTCCGGCGTCGGGTTGACGCCGTAAAGCGCGGCGCCCGGCCGCACCATGTCGAACTGGAAGGGCGCGCCGAGGAAGACGCCGGACGAATTGGCGAGCGCCGCCGGCACGCCGGAGAATTCGCTGGCGATGCCGCGGAAGGCCGCGAGTTGCTTGGCATTCACCGGGTTGTTGAGCTGCTCGGCCGAAACCAGATGGCTCATCACCAGCGTAATGCCGTGATCGCCGGCGTTGATGCGGGGGATAATGGCCTGCGCTTCCGCGAGCGTCAGGCCGAGCCGATTCATGCCGGTGTCGATGTGGATGGCGGCGCCACCGGTCCAGCCGGTGCGGCGGCAGAACACGTCCCATTCGGCGAGCTCGTTGAGATCGCCGATCACGGGGCGGCAGTTGATCTGGGCGTAGTGCTCGCCGGTGTTCTGGAAATAGCCGCCGAGCACGTAGATCGCAGGCTCCGGCACCGCCGCGCGCACCTTGCGCGCTTCCCCGATGGTGGCGACGAAGAAGGTCTTGCAGCCGGCCTTGTTCAGGGCACGCGCGACTTGCTCGGCGCCGCAGCCATAGGCGTCTGCCTTGATCACCGCCGAGCATTCGGCCGGCACCGCCGTCTTCTCGAGCTTGCGCCAATTGGCGATGATGGCATCGAGATCGACGGTGAGCACGCCGCCGAAGGTCGCGAGCGCGGCAGCCTGATTGGCCTCCGCGGAGAGAAGGCCGGATTGCGGGATCATTTTCGGGTCGGACGCCATTGTCATGGCGCCGTTTTACGCAAGAGGCCGGTCAGGTTCAACCCAGGGAACTCAGTAGTCGCCGCCGCCGCGGTCCGGCACCTGGCTGTCCGGCGCAAGGTCGCCGAACCGGGTGACCGACGCTTCGAAGGCCAGATCGACGGTGCCGGTCGGGCCGTGGCGCTGCTTGCCGATGATGACTTCGGCCTTGCCGTGCGCAAGATCCATGTCCAGGCGCCATTTTTCGTGCTCGGGTGTGCCCGGGCGCGGCTCCTTGTTTCCGAGGTAATATTCCTCGCGATAGACGAACAGCACGACGTCGGCGTCCTGCTCGATCGAGCCGGATTCGCGCAAATCCGAGAGCTGTGGCCGCTTGTCGTCGCGCGATTCGACCTGGCGCGAGAGCTGCGAAAGCGCAATCACGGGCACGCTGAGTTCCTTGGCGAGCGCCTTCAGACTGGTCGTGATCTCGGTGATTTCCTGCACGCGGTTTTCGCTGCGCTTGCCCGAACCCGACAAGAGCTGGATGTAGTCGATGACGATGAGGTCGAGGCCCTTCTGCCGCTTCAGCCGGCGGGCGCGCGCCATGAGCTGCGCAATCGAGAGACCGCCGGTCTCGTCGACATAGAAGGGCAGCGACTGCAGCTCGATCGAGACCTCGCGGATCTTCTCGAAATCGGCCTCCGAGATGCCGCCGCGGCGGATCGAGGAGGAAGGGATGCCGGTGCGCTCGGCCACAATACGCGTGGCGAGCTGGTCGGCCGACATTTCGCAGGAGAAGAAGCCGATGACGCCGCCATGGGCAGCCTTCATGGTGCCGTCGGCCTGGAGTTCTGGAACATAGGCCCGGGCGACGTTGTAGGCGATGTTGGTCGCTAGCGACGTCTTGCCCATGCCGGGGCGGCCGGCGACGATGATGAGGTCGGAGTGCTGCAACCCGCCCATTTTGGTGTCGAGGTCGCGCAGGCCCGTCGAGATGCCCGACAGCTTTCCGTCGCGCTGGAACGCTTTCGCGGCCAGATCGACCGCAAGCGTCAGCGCCTGCGAGAATTTCTGGAAGCCTCCGTCATAGCGGCCGGATTCGGCGAGTTCGTAGAGGCGGCGCTCGGCGTCCTCGATCTGCGCCCGCGGCGCGAAGTCGACCGGGGCGTCATAGGCGACATTGACCATGTCCTCGCCGATGCCGATCAGGTCGCGTCGCAATGCCAGATCGTAGATGGTGCGCCCATAATCCTGCGCATTGATGATGGTCGTCGCTTCGGCGGCGAGGCGCGCCAGATATTGCCCGATGGTCATGCCGCCGATGTCGGTGTCGGCGGGCAGGAAGGTCTTCAGGGTGACGGGCGTCGCGATCTTGCCCATCCGGATCAGGCTGCTGGCGGTCTCGAAGATGGTCTGGTGCAGCGGCTCGAAATAATGCTTCGGCTCCAGAAAATCGGAGACGCGGTAAAACGCGTCGTTGTTGACCAGGATCGCGCCCAGAAGGCTCTGTTCCGCCTCGATGTTATGCGGCGCGCTCCGATAGGCCGGGGTTCCGGCTTCGGGCGCGAGTTTGAGAACGTTCGAATCAGTCAGGGCCATGGTCGAGCGATAGCAATTTTCTGGGGCGGATGCGGGGCCGGGATAAAGCGCCGCCTCAGCCCAAAGCGGAAGCAAAAGCTCGCCGCTATCAACCGATCATTAAAATGGTGGATGATTGACCGCCGCAGCACGCGCCGCGCTTGACGGATTTCGTGGAACCAGGTCGCGGCCTAGATGCGGTCGTTACGCACCCCGGAAAACGCCGGATGAAGTGAACCTGATGGGGTGCCGGGCAGACACATCGAGACGCGCGGGAATGACCCACGGCCAGGCGCTTTTGGCTCGGTTCAGACCAGCAGGAGGTGGACCAGTGCAACCAGGGCCGCCCCGACGCCGGTAGCGATCAGGGCGTAATCGGTGCGGAGGTCGTCCTGCACGTCGAATGAGGTTTTGGTCTCGTTGCTCATGGCGACGGTCTAAGCCAGGGCTGACGAGACTTATGTGAAGCAGATCACATCTCCCCGGATTCTTTCGGGGGTACAGCCGGAACAGGTTAGCGGGCGGGGGGTTGTCTCCTGATCTGCCACCAGGGAACGAGGCAAGCGATGCGGCCAGAACGGCAGCCCCGGAATTGGCGAAGCGAAGCAGGCAGCCGACTTTGGCTGTCGGGGCTGATCGCGGCCATGGAGCACGCTGAGCGGCCGGAAGTGCGTCGGGAACCGGTCGCCCCTGAAATCCTGAAAGCGCTGCGGATGCAATTGGCCTTAACGGCCTCTTCCCCGTCCGCTCCGGTTTCGACCCTGCGCCACTAGGACTCATTCACCAGCCAGCTTCAGCCTCGGCGTGGCGCCGGCTTCGACGGCCCGCAGTCGGGCTTCTTCACGCGCGATGTAGTTGCGCGTCATCGGCACGACGCCCTGACGGCGGGTGAGTTGAATCTGGAAGTTCATCATATGCTGCTTGCGGAACGTCATCTCGCTGGCTGCTAGATAAAATTCCCACATCAGCGCGAAGCGCTCGTCATACAGCTGCACGGCTTCTTCGCGTCGCGCCATGAAGCGCTCGCGCCATGCCTTCAGGGTTTCGGCGTAATGAAGGCGCAAAATCTCGATGTCGCAGACCAGCAAGCCCGCCCGCTCGATCGCCGGCAGCACCTCCGAGAGGGCGGGGATGTAGCCGCCGGGAAAGATGTATTTGGCGATCCAGGGATTGGTGGAGTCCGGGCCCTGCGAACGGCCGATCGAGTGCAGCAACATGACGCCGTCCTTATCCAGCAGCTCGGCGCAGCGCCGGAAGTAGGTGTCGTAGAAGCGGGCGCCGACATGCTCCAGCATGCCGACTGAGACGATGCGGTCGAACGGACCGGCGATGTCGCGATAGTCCTGAAGCAGGAATTTGGCCGATCCGGTCAGGCCCTTTTCGGCTGCGCGCGCATTGGCGATCTGCAACTGCTCGGTCGACAACGTTATGCCGGTGACGTCAGCACCTGCGATCTCGGCGAGATAGAGCCCAAGTCCGCCCCAGCCCGAACCGATGTCGAGGACGCGCTGGCCGCTCTTGACGAGCAGCTTTGCGGCGACGTGCCGTTTCTTGGCAAGCTGTGCATCGTCGAGCGTGCTCTCCGGCGTCTCGAAATAGGCGCAGCTATATTGCTTGTCGGCGTCGAGGAAGAGCGAATAGAGCCTCGCATCGAGATCGTAATGATGTGCGACGTTGCGGCGGGATCGCGGGCGCGGATTGAACTGCTTCAGGTGCCGCACCAGATAGCGCAGGTGCCACCAGGGTTTTGCCCAGTGCGGCAACAGGTCGGGTTGACCGAGCAGGATCGCGAGAGCATCAGCTATGGTGCCATGCTCGACAATGAACTCGCCGTCCATATAGGCCTCGCCAAGCCCGAGCTCGGGATTGACGAGGATCTTCCGCTCTGCGTCCGCGGTGACGAAGCGGACTGCGACCGGTTCGCCCGAGCCGTCGCCGACGGTGAACTTCGAGCCCTTCGCCGTGGTCACCGTCATCGACCCGCGGCGGATGAATTGAGACAGGAATTGACGCAACAATCGGTCCATCGGCACCCATCCTCTCGAGCGAACCCGAAGAGATGCGACTAACCCGGCCTTTCACACCCTACGCCCGGGCATCTCAGCGGTTCCTATGCGCTTGCATCTAGATCTAGGGAGGTGTCCCGGGCCCGCTATTGCGCTGTGCTCAAAGCGGATATTCCAAAACCGCTTAATCACATCCTTGCGCGCGGTGCCTGCTTCCATTCGCGGCTCAATCGGATAAAAGGTGACCCGCCGCGGCGCCGCCTGCCGGCTGCACCTCTCGGAATTCAATGGAGATGATGGGAATGTCGAGCCGAGCGCTCAGCCTCGCGACGATCTTGCTTCTGATCGGCTTCGGCGCGACCGATACCGTTTTCGCGCAGGCGACGAACCTCGAGGCCGGCAAGGCCCCATCCCAGCTTTTCGCGCAGACCTGTAATGCATGTCACAAGAGCCCGCGCGGCCTTTTGAAAACAGTGGCGCCGGGCTCCTTGCCGGGCTTCCTGCGCCAGCATTACACGACCAGCCCCGACATGGCCGGCGTGCTTGCCTCCTACCTCGTCTCCAACGGGGCCACCGACACCCGCTTCCAGGCGAAGGACGGCCATAAGGACGGCAAGGACAAGAAGGACGGCGCCAAGGATAAGGACAAGGAAGCCAATACCAATCCCGCGCAGTCTCCTGAACATCAGGGCCGCCGGCAACGTTCCCAGGAGTCCGCCAAGCCGGAAGGCGAGGGTGCCGCTCCCGCGGCCGAGGGCGCGCGTCAGAAGCGCGCCGCGCGGCCGGCCGAAGAAGGAACGAAGGAAGGTGCGAAGCCCGAGGGCCAGGCTGTCCCCGAAGGGCGCAAGGCCAAGCGTCTCGGCAAGCGCGGCAAGCCGGGAAGTGATGAGGCGCCGAAGGTCGATGCCGCGGCGCCGACGGCAGACGACAAGAAGAGCGAGCCGAAGGTCGAGTCCAAGCCTGAGACAAAGCCCGAGACTGCGAAGGTGGATTCCGGCGAAGCTAAATCCGAAGGCAGCAAACCCGAAGGCAGCAAACCCGAAGGCAGCAAGCCGTCCGACAAGCCCGCCGAGGCCAAGCCGGAAAGCGCCAAGGTGGAGCCGCGCGGCAGCGAAGCTCCGGCGTTGCGGCCCGATCCGGTGCCGCAGGTGACGCCGGCCGCACCGTCCGCCGCGAAGCCCCCCGAGCCAGCTGCGCCCAAGGCGGCGGAAGAGGCTGCTCCCAAGCCCGCCGCGAGCGCCGAACCGCCAGCGAAGTCGCAGGAACCGGCGCCGCCCGCGACCGCTGCGACTCCACCGGCGCCAGCCGAATCGTCCGGTCCGCCGACGCCGCCGATTTCGCGATAGGCGACCACATTTTTAGACATGCGAAGGCCGCGCTCTCGCGCGGCCTTCGGCTACAAGCTCAATCTGCTGTCGCCCGCGGTCGGCGAGAAGCGGATCTGCCGGGCGAGGGTGATCAAGTCGGGCCGTCAGGTCTCCGTCGCCGCAGCCGGCGTTTTCTGCGTCAGCGCCGGGGTCGAGACCATACGGCGACGGCGCTCGCGTCGATCGCGATGCTGAGCGAGGATTGTGCCGCCACAACGAAAAACCCGGCCGCCTGAGGCGACCGGGCTTCGAAAGCCTGCGCGAACGCGAGGCTTACTTCTCGGTCTCTTCCGCGGCCGGCGCCGGCTCGGCGTCGTCCTGCAGGGCTTCCGGGTCGAAGAACTCGCCGGCGGCTGCGATCGCTTCGGCCGCAGCATCCCGGTCTTCGTTCCGGCTCGAGATGTCCTCGCCGCGGTTGATGCGCTCGGCCTCGTCCTGGCTGCGCGCCACGGTGACACTGATCTCGACCTCGACCTCGGGGTGGATGGCGACCGTGATGGTGTGCTTGCCGATGGTCTTGATCGGCGCATCGAGCTGAACCTGCGGGCGGGACAGCGAAACGCCGTCGGCTTCGAACGCCACGACGATGTCGCGCACGTTGACCGAGCCGAACAGTTGACCGGCTTCCGAAGCTTGACGGATCACGATGATGTTCTTGCCCTGGATCTTCTCGGCGACCTTGGACGCCTCGCCCTTGGACTCAAGGTTGCGAGCCTCGAGCTCGGCCTTCATGCCGTCGTACTTGGCACGGTTGTCGGCGGTGGCGCGCAGCGCCTTGCCGCGCTTGAGCAGGAAATTGCGGGCATAGCCGTCGCGAACCTTCACGACTTCGCCCATGTGACCGAGCTTGTTGACGCGTTCCAGCAAAATGACTTCCATATTCGTTCTCCTTTGATGTGTTGAGTGAGGTGGAATTTCGAACTTGAACTTTCGGACTTGAACTCAAGAGGTCGGCAGCGGCGGTGGCTGGCGCGTGCGAAGGAAGCGTTCGCGGAGGCCGAACACGGCATCGGCGAGGCCGAGGATCACCATCGCGATGACGGGCCATCCGAACACGACGACGACGGCGTAGGTCGAGCCGAGCCAGAAGGTGCGGCTCTTCAGCGCCAGCGTCAGCGTATGCAGCACGGCAAAGCCGGTCAGCGCGTACCCCATCATCAGCGCAGCCGTCGCGATTTGCGCCGCGATCGCAAGCAGTCCGCCGGTGAAGCAGAAGGCGAGCGCGACGCAGAGCGCCACGAGCGTCATCGGCGGCAGCTCCGCGGTCATCAGGTCCGGCCAGGGGCGCCGCAACCGGCCCGACGTCGCCGTCACCTTGGTGCTGAGCCAGAGGTTGAGGGTCAGCGTCATCATCGCAACGATGGTGGCACCCGCCGGCAAGATACGCACCAGTGCGCCGACGAATTGGTCGGTCTCGCCGGAGCTCTGCGGGTCGGCGGCGCGGAGGAGGCGCATCAAGCCGCGGCGCAGCGTGCCGGTGATGGTCTCCGCGTCGGTGCCGATCGTGAGCAGCGCGGCGATCGTGGTCAGTGTGGCGAAGCCCGCGATCCACAGCAGGATACGGCCGACCGGATACCACTCCAGCGCAGGCTCGGTGGGCGGCTCGGCGGCGGGCTCCGGCGCGGCGGCTCCGACCGGCCGGCTGAGCAGGACGAGATGGCCGAGCCACCAGGCCGGCAATGCGACGGTGAGGGCGAAGGCGATGCAATAGGGCAGGCCGAACAGGGCGCCGAGGCCAAGCGCGGCGGCGATGCCGCCCAGGCTCGCGCAAAGCGGTCCCCAGCCGATCGAAGCGACCATCAGCGGCAGCGGTGCGAGATAGAACAGGACGAGAGAGATCAGCGCGCCCGAAATGATCGAGGCGAACATCACGGCCGACGCAGCGCCGGCGATCAGGGCTATCAGTCCAAAGGCCATCATCAGCTGTCCCGCTCCCTTCGAGCGGTTAGAGGCATCTCGCCCCAACCATCGGCGACCGGACGACCCGGAAGCCTTATGAGAAACTAGGTCGTACGGCCGGCGGCGATGTCGCCGCCGGCCGAATTCGTCTTAGCGAATGACGTAGGGCAACAGGCCCAGGAACCGCGCGCGCTTGATGGCGCGGGCAAGCTCACGCTGCTTCTTCGCGGAAACCGCGGTGATGCGGCTCGGCACGATCTTGCCGCGCTCGGAGACGTAACGCATCAGCAGTTTGGAGTCCTTGTAGTCGATCTTCGGAGCATTCGCGCCCGTGAACGGGCAGCTCTTGCGGCGACGGAAAAACGGGCGGCGTGCACCAGCTTCAGCCATTGTTCTTACTCCCCATCCGTCGTGGTGGTGGTGGTGGTTTCAGCGTCTTCACGCGGACGGCGCGGACCGCGGTCACCGCGGAAGCCGCCGCCTTCACGATCGCCACCACGGAAACCACCCTCGCGGTCGCCACGGAAGCCACCGCCTTCGCGATCGCCACGGAAGCCGCCGCCACGGTCGTCACGCTCGCGGTCACGGTCGGCCTTGCGCATCATCGCGGACGGGCCTTCCTCGAGCTCCTCGACGCGGACGCTGAGATAGCGGATCACGTCTTCGCTGATGCCCTCCTGGCGCTCGATCTCGGCGATCGCCGCGGACGGCGCGTCGATGTTGAGCAGCACGAAATGCGCCTTGCGGTTCTTGTTCATGCGGTAGGTGAGGGAGCGTACGCCCCAATTCTCGGTCTTGGTGACCTTGCCGCCGAGACCTTCGACGATGCCGGTCATCTGCGCAGTCAGCTCTTCGACCTGCTGCGTGCTCGCGTCTTGGCGCGCGAGAAAAACATGCTCATAGAGAGCCATGGAAGTCCTTTCCTCATGTTGGCGCATCGCCCGGCGTCAAGCCCTTAAGAGGCCTTCGGAAAGGACTCTGGGATTAAGCTCAGAAGGCGGAAACACGGGACGACGGGCCGACTGGCCCTGCCACACCAAAATCACAAATGATTTGCTGAGACCGTCCGTTCAGCTCCCGGCCGGGGTCTGCGGATGGGCGCCTTATACGGATTTCGGCTGACTTGGCAAGGTTGCAGGCGCCGTTTCGGCGCGGGGATCGCAATGCGGGCGGCCGGATCCGCCGCCGACCATCATACCGGCTTGATTTGTTTGTTTGTATATTATACAAATAAATCAACCGGAGCGAACTCCAATGGCAGAAAAGCCGGCCCACGAGCCCCTCAAGGAGGCAGGCGATCCCAAACACGCCGCCCGCGCCACGCGGTCGGCCGGCCGCAAAATGCGCTCGCTGCTGCTTGATGCCGCGAGCCCGCTGTTTCGGGAGCGGGGGCTGTCGGGTACGGCGATCACCGACATCGCGGCCGCTGCGAACGCGTTCCCGAGCCAGATCACCTATTATTTCCGTACCAAGGAGGCGCTGTTCGTCGAATGCGCCTGCCGCGAGCTGCTGTATCTGGCGCGGGCGACCGAGCAGGCGGCGCTGAAGGCGCGCGCGCCGCGGGATTATACCCACGCGCTGGCCGAGACCGTGACGACGTGCGATTCGGTGGCCTTCTTCGCCGAGGCGCTGACGCTGACGCGGCGGCGCCAGGATCTCGCGCCGCTGGTCGAGCGCACCATCGAGCGCCTGCACAGTGAAGGTGCGCGGGCCTATGCGAGCCAGGTCGCGCGGCACGGCTGGCGCTCCCTGCGCGCGCCCGACGAGAGTTCGCGGCGGTTCTGGGCCGTCGCCATCGGCGTCATCCTTGAGGGCTACGCCATGGGCCGTTCGCCCGAGGCGCTGTGCGCCGAGATGCTGCGCGTGCTGGGCGAACAGGCGAAATCCTCTGATGACACTGCGCGGCTGCGCCTCGTCGACGCGCGCGACGCATCGAGCAATTCGAATGAGGAGGATTAGGCCATGACTGCGCTTCGCATGCGTGCCCGCGATTTCCTGACCGACGAGCAACTTGCCGACGTGCGCCGGCGCGTGACCTGGAAAGGCGTCGCGCTGATCGCGCACGCCTGGGCGCTCATCATCGCGGCAATCGCCTTGGTCGCGTGGTGGCCCAATCCGATCACTTATGTGCTCGCCGTTGCCATCATCGGCTCGCGCCAGCTCGGGCTCGCGATCCTCATGCATGACGGCGCGCATGGCTGCCTGTCCCCCGACGAGAAGACCAATCTGACCCTAAGCCAGTGGTTCTGCGCCTATCCTCTGTTTGCGGAGACGCGCAGCTATCGGCGCTATCACCTTCAGCACCATGCGCGCACCCAGCAGGAGGACGATCCCGATCTCGTGCTATCGGCGCCGTTTCCGATCACGAAGCTGAGCTATCGCCGCAAGTTCATTCGCGACCTCACCGGGCAGACCGGCTACCAGCAGCGCAAGGCGCAATTGCTCAACGCGCTCGGGCCGAAGGACTGGCCATCGCGGCAGCGCGCGGCGCATTTGTGGGAGAAGCTTGGCCCGCAATGTCTGGTCAATGGCGCGATGTTCGCAGCGCTCACGGCGGCCGGCGTGTGGTGGGCCTATCCGCTGCTATGGCTGGTGCCGCTCCTGACCTGGATGATGGTCATCACCCGCATCCGCAACATCGCAGAGCACGCGGTCGTACCTGACAGCAGCGATCCCCTGCGCAATACCCGCACCACCTATGCCAATTTCCTCGAGCGCTTGTTCATCGCGCCGTACTACGTGAACTACCACCTCGAACATCATCTCTTGTTCTACGTGCCCTGCTACAATCTGCCGAAGGTGCACCGCTTGCTGAGTGAGAGCCGGCATGCGGGCCGGATGGAGGTGCAACCGAGTTACGCCGCCGTGCTGCGGCTTGCGACCGCGAAGCCGAACCGCGATGACCGGCCGGGGCAATTGGTCAACAGCGCGCGCCGCGCGCAGGCGGGGTCCGAGGTCGATGCCAACCAGACGGCTGGCGGATTCTAGGAACCCGTCACTCCGGTTGAAGGCTGCCAGTCGAAGGCTGATCGAAGTTCCCATCTTGGCTTGACATTCCGGCCCCGGACAGTGTCTACGGCCCCCTTTGGAGCTTGATCCGGAACCATGGCCTAAGGCCGCGCGTCATCGGCTGCCGGTTCTCGCAGAGATCACGCCCGACAAGCAGGGAGCGCCGATGACGGCAGCATTCACATTTCCGGGGCAGGGTTCCCAGGCGGTCGGCATGGGCAAGGCCCTGGCCGATGCCTTTCCGGTGGCGCGCGCCGTGTTCGACGAGGTCGATGCCGCGCTGGGGGAGAAGCTGACGGCGACCATCTGGGATGGTCCGGCTGAAACCCTCCAGCTCACCCAAAACGCCCAGCCGGCCCTGATGGCGGTGTCTATCGCCACCCTGCGGGTGCTGGAGGCCGAAGCCGGGTTTTCCGTGCGGCGGGATGCGGCCTTCGTCGCCGGCCACTCGCTCGGCGAATATTCGGCGCTGGCCGCGGCCGACAGCCTGACGATTTCCGACACGGCGCGGCTGCTTCGCATCCGCGGTCTCGCAATGCAAAAAGCTGTGCCGGTCGGCGTCGGTGCGATGGCCGCTCTGCTCGGCCTCGACTACGAGGCCGCCGTGGCGGTGGCGGAGGAGGCCGCTCAGGGAGAGGTCTGCCAAGCCGCCAACGACAATGGCGGCGGGCAAGTGGTCGTCTCCGGCGACAAGGCTGCGGTCGATCGCGCCGTCGAGATCGCCAAAACCAAGGGCGCTAAGCGAGCAATGCTGCTGCCGGTGTCCGCACCGTTCCATTGCAAACTGATGCAGCCGGCTGCCGACGCAATGGCGGAGGCGCTGGCCGGGGTCACGATCAAGGCGCCGGCCGCCCCGCTGGTGTCGAATGTGCTGGCGAGCGCGATCACCGATCCCGACGAGATCCGCCGGCGCCTGGTCGAGCAGGTCACCGGCACTGTGCGGTGGCGCGAGTCGGTTGCCTATATGGCGGGGCAGGGCGTCACCCGTTTCTTTGAGATCGGTGCCGGCAAGGTGCTGACGGGCCTGGTCAAGCGTATCGCAGACGGTGCCGTCGGCGTTGCGGTCGGCGGTCCCAACGACATTGCTGCTGCCAAAGATGCATTGGCTGCTGCCAAGCAGGCCTGAAGCGCGATAATTCGTCGTCGCGCGCGAGTTCTACAGTTGACGCACGACCCTTTCGGAAAACCGCTGCGCGCGTTTCCGGATCGTGCCTTGGAGGAGTTATCGATGTTCGATCTGACTGGCAAAAAGGCGCTCGTCACCGGCGCAACCGGCGGCATCGGCGGCGCGATCGCGCAGGCGCTGCACGCGCAGGGCGCCACCGTCGCGATATCGGGGACGCGCAAGGAAGTGCTGGATGAGCTTGCAGGCAAGCTCGGCGAGCGCACCCATGTGCTGCCCTGCAATCTCTCCAAAGTCGAGGAGGTCGAAGCGCTGGTGCCCGGTGCGGAGGCGGCGATGGGACAGGTCGACATCCTCGTCGCCAATGCCGGCATCACGCGCGACAATCTCTTCGTGCAGCTCCGTGACGAAGACTGGGAGGAGGTCATCAACATCAATTTGACCTCGACCTTCCGGCTTGCCCGCGCCGCAACCAAATTGATGATGCGCAAGCGCTTCGGCCGCATCATCGCCATCACTTCGGTGGTCGGCGTCACCGGCAACCCGGGGCAGGGCAATTATACTGCGTCGAAGGCAGGCCTGATCGGGATGATCAAGACGCTGGGTGCCGAATACGCCAAGCGCGGCGTCACCGCGAACTGCATCGCTCCCGGCTTCATCAAGACCCCGATGACCGATGCGCTCAACGACAAGCAGCGCGAAACGATTCTGACCAAGGTTCCGGCCAATCGCCTGGGGACGCCAGAGGACATCGCGGCGGCCGCCGTCTACCTGAGTTCGAACGAAGCGGCCTATGTCACCGGCCAAACCATCCACGTCAACGGCGGCATGGCCATGATCTGACGCCTCATGCCGCACCGCCCCTTGGGCAGCCGAATGCGGCAAACGGCCGTTTCCGGAGCGAAATGAGGCTTGTAGTCAACGCAATTGAAGTATGATAACCGGACCTTCAACGGATGGGCAAAGAACGCCATTGCAGGTTTTTGAAACCCTGTATATTGGCGATGCGGAGCCTTGGCCGTCATTCGCCGGGCCTGCATCGGTTAGGATGGGGCCAGATCAAAGTTCGTAAGCGAAGGCAGTCAACGACCACGACGGCTCGTATCGTCCCGGGGGGTCGGGTCTACAGGGAACAACACGAGGTTATGCAATGAGTGAGATTGGCGAGCGGGTTAAGAAGATCGTGGTCGAACACCTTGGTGTTGAACCCGAGAAGGTTGTCGACGCTGCGAGCTTCATCGACGACCTCGGCGCCGACAGTCTGGACACCGTCGAGCTGGTGATGGCGTTCGAAGAGGAATTCGGTTGCGAGATTCCGGACGATGCCGCGGAAACGATTCTCACCGTCGGCGACGCCACCAAGTTTCTCGAGAAGAACGCGAAGAGCTAACGCTCTTCATTTTCGCGGGGACAACATTGAAACCGGACGGACCGCCCAACAGCGGTCAGCCGGTTTCTTGTTATTGGCCGTGAATCTTTCGATGCGGAGTTTTCGGACATGAGGCGGGTTGTCGTTACGGGTCTTGGCATGGTTTCGCCACTCGGCTGCGGAGTCGAGCCGACCTGGAAGCGCATCCTCGACGGCGAAAGCGGCGCACGCAAAATCGAGAGCTTCGATGTCTCCGATCTTCAGACCAAGATCGGCTGCACGGTCGTGCGCGGCGACGGCACCAACGACACTTTCAATCCCGACATCTGGATGGAGCCGAAGGACCAGCGCAAGGTCGACGACTTCATCATCTTCGGCATGGCCGCAGCCGGCCAGGCGCTCGACGATGCCAACTGGCATCCCGAGACCGAAGAGGATAAATGCGCCACCGGCACCATGATTGGATCCGGCATCGGCGGCCTCAACGGTATCGCCGAGACTGCGGTCCTGCTGAAGGAACGCGGGCCGCGCCGGGTCTCGCCGTTCTTCATTCCGGGCCGCCTGATCAATCTCGCCTCCGGTTATGTCTCGATCAAGCATGGGCTGAAGGGGCCGAACCATTCGGTGGTCACGGCCTGCTCGACCGGCGCTCACGCGGTCGGCGATGCCGCCCGCCTGATCGCGCTCGGCGATGCCGACGTCATGGTTGCGGGCGGCGCGGAATCGCCGATCGGCCGCATCGGCATTGCCGGCTTCAACGCCGCGCGTGCGCTCTCGACAGCCTTCAACGAAACGCCTGAGAAGGCCTCGCGTCCCTACGACAAGGACCGGGACGGCTTCGTGATGGGCGAGGGCGCCGGCGTTCTGGTCCTGGAAGAGCTCGAACACGCCGAGCGCCGCGGCGCGAAGATCTATGCCGAGGTGATCGGCTACGGTCTCTCGGGCGATGCCTACCACATCACCTCGCCGTCACCCGACGGCGACGGTGGCTTCCGCAGCATGGCGGCAGCGCTCAAGCGCGCCGGCCTCACCGCGTCCGATCTCGACTACATCAATGCGCACGGCACCTCGACACCGCTCGGTGACGAGATCGAGCTCGGTGCGGTCGAGCGTCTGCTCGGCAATGCCGCTTCCAAGGTCGCGATGTCCTCGACCAAATCGTCGACCGGTCACCTTCTGGGTGCGGCTGGCGCGATCGAGGCGATCTTCGCCATTCTCGCGATTCGCGATAATGTCGTGCCACCGACCATCAACTTGGACAATCCATCGGTCGAGACTGCGATCGATCTCGTGCCGCACAAGGCGAAGAAGCGCGAGGTCAACGTCGCGTTGTCGAATTCTTTCGGTTTTGGCGGTACCAACGCATCGGTGATCTTCCGGCGTCCGGTCCAATAGTTTGTGTTTGCGACGAATCCACCATTTTGCCGTATTCGGCGATAGTCATACAAGTGGGCGCGTGTACTTGGCCAGACAAGCGATTGTCGGGTCGCATTTGAACCGGCAGGATTCAGGTTGCTTCGATGAGTGAAAGGCCGCCCATTTCGCCCCGGAGCCCGCGGGCAGCGCTCGAGCCCGAGCAGGTCCCGCCGCCGCCGAAGCGATCGGACCGCGCGCGCAATCCGTTCGTGATCGTCGGCAACGCCATCATCACCCTGCTGCTGATTGCAATGATCGGTGCGGGCGGCGTGTACTATTACGGCCGGCAGGTGCTCGAGGCGCCGGGACCGCTGAAGGAAGACAAGATCGTCAACATCCCGCAGCGCGCCGGCAAGCGCGACATCGCCGAGACGCTGAACCGGGAAGGCGTGACCGACGTCAATCCGTGGGCGTTCATTGCCAGCGTCGCTGCGTTGAAGGCGAGCTCGGACCTCAAGCCCGGTGAATACTCGTTCCAGAAGAACGCGTCCTTGCGCGACGTCATTGCCACAATCGTCGAGGGCAAGGTGGTGCAGCATGCCGTGACGATTCCGGAGGGCCTCACCTCCGAGCAGATCGTGGCGCGCCTGTCCGACAACGACATCTTCACCGGCAGCGTGCGTGAGCTGCCGCGCGAAGGCACGCTGCTGCCCGAGACCTACAAGTTCCCGCGCGGCACCCCGCGCGATCAGGTGATCCAGCGCATGCAGCAGGCGCACAAGCGCGTGCTGACCGAGATCTGGGAGCGCCGCAATCAGGACATTCCGGTCAAGAGTCCGGAGCAACTGGTGACGCTGGCCTCGATCGTCGAGAAAGAGACCGGCAAGCCTGACGAGCGCAGCCGTGTCGCCGCGGTGTTCGTCAATCGCCTGAAGCAGAGGATCAAGCTGCAGTCCGATCCCACGATCATCTATGGCCTCGTCGGGGGCAAGGGCACGCTCGGCCGTCCGATCAAGCGCAGCGAGATCACGCAGCCTTCGCCCTACAACACCTATGTCATCGAGGGCCTGCCGCCGGGCCCGATCTCCAACCCCGGCCGCGCCTCGCTCGAGGCTGCCGCCAACCCGGCCCGTACCCGCGACCTCTATTTCGTCGCGGATGGTACCGGCGGGCATTCCTTTACCGAGACCTACGACGCGCACCAGAAGAACGTCGCCAAGCTGCGCGCCATGGAAAAGCAGATCCAGAACGACACGGTCGAGCCGGCCGAGGACGCGCAGCCGCCGGCCGCCGCCGCGCCCGGCGCCGCCGATACGCCGACGGCGACGACGCCGGCACGCCCCAACCAGCAGAAGAAGCCGCCGGCCGCTCGCCCCCCGGGTCCGCCGCCGGCCCGACAAGGCGCGGTGCAGGCCTCGCCCCCGGTGGTGCAGCGCTAGGCCTGCGCGTAGACCTGCCCCGCGGGACTTTGCGGATTACATTTTCCTGCAAAATAGTCTTAAGATTCGCGTGGCTTGATGGCCGCGCGAATCCCGTGCTTCTGGAGAAATTGACCTGATGGCGTTGTCGTCCATGACCGGCTTTGCCCGAAGCCACGGCGCGAGTGGGCCGTATACGTTCGAATGGGAATTGAAGTCGGTCAATGCCAAGGGCTTTGACTTGCGGGTGCGGCTGCCGCAGGGGTTCGACGAGCTGGAGGCTCATGCCAAGAAGCGCGCCGCCGAGCTGCTCTCACGAGGCACCGTCTACGCCAATCTGACCGTCAAGCGGGCCAATGCAGCCACCAGCGTCCGCGTCAACGAGGACGTGCTCAACGCCGTCCTCAAGGCCGCCGCCGTGATCGCCGGCAAGGTCGATGCGGTCGCGCCGAGCGTCGACGGGCTTTTGGCCATCAAGGGGGTCATTGAGGTCGCCGAGCCCGAGGGCGACGAGGAGGAGGACAAGGCCGCGCGCGCCGCCGCCGCGGATGCCTTCGACAAGGCGCTCGCCGAACTCGTCGAGATGCGCAAGCGTGAGGGGACCTCGCTCGGGCAGATCCTGATCCAGCGCGTCGACGAGGTCGAGCAGCTGGCGAAGAAGGCGGAGGCCGCGCCCGGTCGCAAGCCCGAGGCGGTCAAGGCCAGGCTCGCCGAGCAGATCGCGAGCCTCCTCGACACCTCCGACCGTTTTGATTCCGACCGCCTGATGCAGGAAGCGATCCTGATTGCGACCAGGGCCGACATCCGCGAGGAGCTCGATCGGATCGCCTCGCACATCGCGCAGGCGCGCGAGCTGATCGGCAAGGGCGGCCCGGTCGGGCGCAAGCTCGACTTCCTGGCGCAGGAGTTTCACCGCGAAGTCAACACCTGCTGCTCGAAGTCGAACGACATCGAGCTGACCAATACGGGGCTCGCCATGAAGAACGTGGTCGAGCAGTTCCGCGAGCAGGTCCAGAATCTGGAGTGATCGATGACGATTGGCGGTCACGGAACTGATGGTGTCGAGCGGCGCGGATTGATGTTCGTGCTGTCCTCGCCGTCGGGCGCGGGCAAGACGACGCTGTCGCGCATGTTGATCGACCGTATGCCCGGCCTTCGAATGTCGGTGTCGGCGACCACGCGGGCGATGCGGCCGGGCGAGGTCGACGGCAGGGATTATTCGTTCGTCGACAAGGCTACCTTCGGCGCGATGGTGAAAGCCGACCAGCTGCTGGAATGGGCGACCGTGTTCGACAACAGTTACGGCACGCCGCGTGCGCCGGTCGAGGCGGCGCTGTCAGCCGGGCAGGACGTGCTGTTCGACATCGACTGGCAGGGCACGCAGCAGCTCCGAGAGAAGGCGCGCGCCGACGTCGTCAGCGTGTTCATCCTGCCGCCCTCGGCTGCCGATCTCGAGAAGCGGCTGCATTCGCGCGCGCAGGATTCCGACGAGGTGATCCGCAAGCGCATGAGCCGCGCCAGCCACGAGATGAGCCACTGGGCCGAGTACGACTACATCGTCATCAACCACGACGTTGACGAGGCCTTCGCCGAGGTGCAGTCGATCCTGAAGGCCGAACGCCTCAAGCGCGAGCGGCAGACCGGCCTCGTGGGCTTCGTGCGAGGTCTGCAAGGTCAACTTCAAGGCTAGTAGGCTGCGTCAGCCGCGGCCCGTCCTTCGCCAACCGTTCCAGCATCGTCGTGATCACGTCGATGTCGATGGCGTTCTCGACTCCCGCGTCGTCATGGCCGGCCGGCTCTTCGTCATTCACGTCGTTGGCCGCGAGCTGCGGTGCGGCCTCGATCTGGAATTCTCCGTTGAAGATATCGGCCTCGTCGAGCTCTGCGGCCTCGACGTGGACTTGGTCTTGCGCTTGCGGGGCGAGCTCGTCGATCACATCGATCTCGCGATCGATCGCGGCGAGCTGCGCGGTCTTGAGCTGGGTTGACTGCGGACGCAGGGCATCGAAATCCACCGGGCGGGGCTGCCGAGCGTGCGGCGCGCCGGCGGGCGCAGCGTTGAGCCAGGGTGCACGGCCATCGTCGTGATCGTGCGGCTCAAAATTGTCCCAGTTGACGCGGCGCTGGTCGGCGGCCTGGACGCGCATGCGTCCACCGGCGAAGCGGTAGATGACGCTGGCGAGGATGCCGGCAAGCGCCAGCGCGCCGCCGATCACGAGCAGCAGCATCTGGAGCGAGCCGGTCTGCTTGTCGGCGGTGCTGTCTGCCGCGGCCAGAGCCATCGGAGCAGGGGACTTCGCCGGCTTCGCGGTCGGCTGCGCGGCGGCCGCGACAGGTGCAGGCGACGGCTGCTCTGTGGGCGCGGCGGACGCCGTGGAGGCGTCGGGCCAGCGCCCGGCGACGGCGGGCTGCTGTGCGTTGGCGTCAGCGGAGGGGTTCGCAGCTTGCTGCGTCGGCGCCGGTCCCGCCTGTGCAGGCGTCTTCACGGCGGCGATGCTCTGCGGCGTCAGATATTCGGCGCGCGCGTCCTCGACCGAGTGCTGCTGCGGCACGGCTGAATCCGCTGCAGGCGTATCGGGCGCAGTCTGTGCGGTTTGGGTGGCCTTGCCGCCTTCGGCGCGCAGATACCAGCACTGCCGCTTGGTCGCGCGCTCGAGGCGATAATGCCAATGCTGGCCCTGCGGCGCGGCGCCCTTTGGCGAGCCAAGGCAGTCGCTCGCGGCATTTGCCGTGCTCGGTGGCGTCGATGCATTCTGCGACACGGCGGCAAGTGGCGCGCCGGCAATGATGCTGCCTACGAGGGCAGATAAGAATTTTGCGGTGCGGTTGCCCATCCTGGTCTCCCGATTACGCATGACGCAACTCGTTACCTTCCCTTTGTCGTCAAAGACTTGGGTGGCAATGAGCCGCAAATCCGGAGAGGATGTGGCCTGAATCGGGCTTGCGCGGCGTTCGTTCCCCCGCGAAACCAGACTTTTTCGCTGCTATTGCTTGGTCGAAGTCCAGGTTCCGCCGCAGCCGTCCGAGCGGCGGAAGGAACCGGAGCCGCTGCGGGCAGCGAGGCGGCCCGAGCCGGTAAAGGTCACGCCATCGCCTTGACCGAACGTGCTGACCGCGCCGCTCGCGCTGACGGTACCCGTGACGCCTTGGCCTATGACCTTGCCCGAGGAGACCACGACCGCGCCGGACGTGGTGCCGCCGCAGCCGACGCTGACGACCATCCAGGCGCCGTCGAAACTCACGCCACCGCCTCCACCACCGCGTCGCGAGGAGCTGCGCGGCTCCTCGGCGGGCTTGCTGCGGCGCGCCGAGGGCGCCGGCTCGGCGGAACGATCCGACCGCGAGCCGGACAGCGATTTCTCGTCATTGCCGATCGAGCCGCCGGCGCTGCCGGACTGCGCAACGGCGGACGGTGGAGCGCCGACGGCGGACAGGAAGACGGTCAGGGCAATCGCAGGGATGATGGCGCGCATGAGTAAAAATCCAGAATGAAAAATCGTATCAGCGGCCGGAGCCGTCGGCACAGACGGAACCGATAATGCGGCAAGCTTTGCCAGCCTTGCCGCATTCGTCAAGCGCGGCATCTTTCGCGCGCTGCACGCTGTCGCGCTGGACCAGCGACCAGGATTTGTCGGAGATCGCGAACGCGCCGCAGCGGTTGCCATAGAAAGACAGCTCGATCGGACATTTGGCGCCGGCGCAATTGCCGCGCGCATCCGCCACCGCCGCGCGCCGCGAGGCGTGGTTCCAGGAGATGCCCCATTTGCTGCCGTCGGGGCCGTAGACGATCGAGCCCCATGGCTTCAGGTCCTCCATCTTGCGCATCCGCAACAGCAGGCCTTCGGTGGCTTCGCCCGTCGGCGCCATGGAAATCCGCTGCTGGAGTTTCGTGATCGCGCGGGTCAGTCCATCAGGGCTGTCAGGATCGAAATTGAGCTCGTAGAGCCGCTCGCTGAGTTCGCTCAGCAGGGCGGCATCGCGCAAGGGGACGCGGTCCGGATCGGCGCGCAGCCGATCCGCCGGCGGCGGATCGGGCTGCATCGCTGCGACCTGCGGCGGCGCGGTTTGCGTGGGGGCGACGAAATAGAAGGTGCCGTCGAGCGGCGAGGACGACACCCAGGGCTGCTGCGCGCCGGACGTGGCGCGCTTCACCGCGAGGCCGACCTGGTTGAAGGTCTGGAACACGTCGAGGCCCGCGGTCCGGACCGTCGCGGCCAAGGCCTTGGTGTAGGGGCTGTGGCCGTCGCTGCCGTCCTGGGCGACGTTGCCGGGTTGGGTTGCGTAGGAGATCAGCGTGCCCTCGGGCGCGCGCATCTGCGCGAGGCCGCCATCGGAGGCGCGCAGGCCGCGTGAGCCGAAGGGGTTGTTGCGGCAGGCGTCCAGGATCACGAGGTTGAGGCGCGTGCCCGATCCCTGCATCTGGCGCAGCACGAGGTTGACATCGGTCATCTGGAAGTCGACGTCGGCCTCGCGGGTCGGATTGGCGCCGACCGGCACGAGATAGTTGGCGCCCGAGACCTGCACGCCGTGGCCGGCATAATAGAACAGCGCGACGTCGGCGCCCTGCACCTGCCGGCCAAAGCTCTGCACCGCCAGATCCATCGCGCCCTTGTCAAGATCGAGCTGGGCGCGGCCTCCGACCAGCGTAAAGCCGAGCAGGCCAAGCGTGTCCGCCATCAGGCTCGCGTCCTTGGATGGATTGTCGAGCGGCGTGATGTTCTTGTAGGCGGAGTTGCCGACCACGAGCGCGATGCGCTTCTCGGCCGATGCCGGGTGCGTTGCGACGACGAGCAGGGCTGCGACCAGCATCGCCAGCCCCGGGACGCGATTGAAAATCCTCGCGCGCATCAAAATTCCCCAAACAATATCGCCATTCTACCAGCTCGAGGCGCGGGCGAAAAGCGGTGCGACAGTGTGTACAGCGTTGGCCGGTCGCGCCGGGGAGGGCGCACGCTTGCGCGTTCCCGCGGCAGATTCTGCCCGAACCTTGCTGCCGTTCATCGCCCAACTGGAGGCCAAAGGGCGCAGGGAAGGCCGGGCGCCGGCGGCACCCGTTGGTCCGTGCGCTACAGGAATGCACACGGGGTGGACCGATAGGGTGGCCGATCGCCCGGCCTTCCCTGCGCGGATGGTTTTAACGGTGTCCTTCGTGCTCTCCCCGGGGAGCGATGCACTATTGCCCCCGTCGCCTGGCCGATCGATGATGCGCGCGCCCGGTCGGGCCGCCACATCACCGCGAGGCTTGACGCACAGACCCCGGGCGTCAGGACCACACGACTTCTCCATCCGCGGACGGTCCGGCCGAAATCATCGAGGGCTTGCGTGTGCTCACCCCCGATGACCGACAAGCCCGCTCTCCAGCGCCGTGTCGTACGCGTCGCGCGAGGACTCACGGTTGCCCGCCCTGTCGTCACGCCGCCCGCGCCGTCGCTGCCGCGTCCACCGCCACCCGGCCCGCATGTCGTGACGGTCGCGAACGCCCCTTTGGCAGGGCCAGGATGACGGGCGTATGCCACAAATCCGAAATTCGGAAAAGCGAAATATTTTTGCGCGGAGGCCTTGACGGGGGTGTTTTGCCCGACGCGTCAGCGCCGGTGGCGAACGACCCAAATCGGGCTTGGAGCCACCTGAAACGCTTGTCATCCGCTGGCAAGAACAATGTCGAAATGCGCGATCAACGCATGCCTCTCAAGGCGTGATGGCGAATTTTGCAGAGTAACGATTAACCTTTCCGGATGCGGGGCCGCATTGAGCCAGCGGTCGGTCACGTTTTCTTCTTCGCCAGCGAAATACAACTGGGTCACCAGGCAATCGAACCGCCCCTCAACGGTGAGATGAATGTGCGGCGGCCTGACCTCGCCCTCTGCTGTCGGATAGCGGCCCGGTTTGACGGTACGAAAGCTGTAGTGCCCGGCCGCATCCGTTGTGAGACGCGCGAAGCCTTTGAAATTGGGATCGAGCGGCGCCGGATTGATATCACTCGGATGACGATATTTCCCCGCCGCGTTGGCTTGCCAGATGTCAATGCGTGCATGCGGCACCGGCGCTCCCGAACGCGTGAGCACGCGTCCGCTGAGATGGATGAGCTGGCCCAGCGCCTCAGCGGTGCTGCCGCTTGGACGCGCCAGATCGGTTGCCAGATCGGGGTGCTCCGAGACCGGGTAGAACGGGCCGACAATCTGCGGCGGCGTGATCGCCAATGCTGCTGCATCGCGGCCACTCGTCTGGGCTTTGGA
This sequence comes from Bradyrhizobium sp. CW1, assembly GCF_023100665.1. Classification (NCBI taxonomy): domain Bacteria; kingdom Pseudomonadati; phylum Pseudomonadota; class Alphaproteobacteria; order Hyphomicrobiales; family Nitrobacteraceae; genus Bradyrhizobium; species Bradyrhizobium sp. CW1. The sequence continues at coordinate 4,524,384 of NZ_CP064684.1, read as the reverse complement.
TGGGGTCTGGCTCATCAAGGCAGCTTGATATCCGCATCCTTGACGACCTTGGCCCAGTGGGCGATGTCACTCCGGATTCCCTCACCAAATTCTGCGGCGGTGCCACCCACGGCTACGGCTCCTATCTTGTCGAGGGAAGCACGGATCTTCGGCTCGAGAAGTACCTTGTTAATTGCCTTGTTGAGCTGCGACGTTACTTCCGCAGCCGTTCCACGCTTCGCTGCAAAGCCGATCCAATCGGCTGTCACCAGATCGGGAAAGCCTGCCTCGATCACAGTGGGAATGTCTCCCAGGGCAGCAATCCTGGTGGGGGCGGTGACGGCAAGCGCTCGCAACTTGCCGGTCGCAATGAGGTCAATAACCGGAAGCGTGGTGACAAACATGTATTGGACGTTGCCGCTGATCAGATCGGTGATTGCTTGGGAAAACTGCTGGTAGGGCACGTGGGTGGCGCGCACGCCCGCCTGCAATGCAAACATTTCGCCGATCAGGTGCGAGGGGGTGCCGAAGCCCGCGGAAGAGAAGTTGAGCTTCCCTGGCTTGCTCTTGAGCAACGCCACCAGACCGGCTAACGAGTCGACCGGCAAGGAAGGCGTTGTAACGAGCACGGTGTAGGATTTCGATATCTTGATCACCGGATCGAAATCCACATCCGCCCGTGTCTCCGCCTTCGGAAGCAGGGCCGGGGTGACCGTCATCGGAAGGCTCATGGTCAGCAGTGTATAGCCGTCCGCCGGAGACCGCTCACGTCGTTCATGGCAATGGTCTGCAGCGCACCGGGGCGATCTTCCACCACAAGTCGCCAGCCTTCATTGGCGGCGAGCTCGTCGGCGATCATGCGGCTGATGATGTCGGGCGGTGTCCCCGCGCCGGCAGGGACTACAACACGTATGAGATTGGACGGATAAGGTTGCGCGGCGACCTGGCCGGGCAGCAACAATCCCGCGAGGCTTCCGAACAGGAAGGTGCGACGGGGTACATGAATGTTCGACATGGCTGCTCCAAACCTTGGCGGTGGAGGGTAACGCGAATTGCAGCTTGTCCCGCGGATCTATATAAGAAAAGTTCTATTTCTCGATAGTTCTATTCCATTTCGGAAAGGGTCGCATGCTCGATGCATCCCAGATCAGCCGTCGGATCAAGCTGCGGCAACTGAACGTGTTTATCGCCGTCGTGGAATACGGGAGCATGGCGAAGGCGGCCGAGCACCTAGCCATTTCTCAGCCTGTCATATCCAAGATGATCGCAAGCCTGGAGCAAACGATCGGCCTTCCGCTTCTGGAGCGCAGCCGGCTCGGCGTTGAGCCCACGCTTTACGGCAAGGCCTTGCTCAAGCGCAGCATTGCTTTGTGCAACGATTTGCGGAGTGGCGTCGACGAGCTGCAATCGCTCGCTGATCCCGCGGTGGGTGAATTGCGCATTGGCAGCACCGAGCCCGTGATGGCCGGACTACTGCCGGCCATCATTGACCGGCTATCCCGGCAATATCCGAGGCTCGCGCTTCACATCATCGAGGGCGAACCGCCGGAGCTTCAGGATCGTCATCTGCGCAATCACGACATCGACCTCATGATAGGGCGCCTGCCGAGCCCGACACCCGCTGCCGATACCGACGTCGAAGTGCTGTTGCACGAAAGCGGTGTCGTTGTCGCAGGCTTGCACAGTCCGTGGGTGGGGCGGCGCAAGATCCGCCTCGACGAGCTGGTCAACGAGCGTTGGTGCCTGCCGCCGCGCGAAAGCTTTCCGGGCGGCTGGATTGCCAACGCATTTCACGCCTCCGGGCTGGAGGTGCCACGTGCCAGCGTAACCGTGTATTCGATCCTTATGCAGTCGGCGTTGCTCTCGTCGGAACGATTCCTGAGTTTCCTTCCGGCATCGATGTTGCACTTCAGCGCGAAGCGGCTGTCGATGAAGGTTTTACCGGTGGAAATGCCTATTCAGATGTGGCCGATCGGGATCATTGCGATGAAGGGCAGAACGCCAAACCCTGCTCAGCGGCTGCTCGTCGAGTGCGCCCGGGAGGTCGCAAAGCCGCTCGCAGGTAAGCGAAACGCGCGTCGTTCCGCTCCTGCGCGGCCATCGTCGGCTACCCCGGGGTAAGGCGGTGGCCGGGCGAGCGCAGCGAGCATTCCGGAGTGCTGCCGCGGAACGATTTCTGGAATGCTTGTCTTCGCCGGAAATGACGCCGAGGAGATGGCGGTCCAACCGGATCACCTCGGGAAACTTATGCTTCCGGCCGTCGTTTAATTGCGGCTGAGGAGACGCCATGCCGATCAAGGACCAGATCAAAAATCTCGCCAAGAAGTTCGTTGAGGATCACCCCGACGCGGCAACGCTGCGGGCGCTCGTGCGGGCTCGGAAGCCGACAGCCATCCGTTTCCAGGACGATGGCATCGTGCCGAATAACCCGCATTTTCCCGTCTTGCTCTATCGCGGCGCGGTGAACCTGAAGACCCGGCGTTTTGCTCCAGAGGTCATCATCGACACGCTGTTCGATCGTCACGGCTGGGGCCGCTCTTGGCGCGATACGGTTTATGACTTTGTCCACTATCATTCGCAGATCCACGAAGTGATGGGCGTGGCACGCGGCACGGCCAGGATCGAGTGCGGCGGGATCAAGGGGCGAATCCTGAGCGTGAAGGCCGGAGATGTTCTGGTCCTTCCCGCAGGGACCGGACACCGACTGATCGAGTCCAGCCGGGACTTCCTGGTCGTCGGAGCGTATCCGCAGGAGGGGACGTATGACGAGTGCACCGACACGCGAGAGCGTCCTGACGCCAGCAAACGCGTCGCCAAGGTCCGCAAGCCGAAGACCGATCCCGTGCTGGGTGCCGGCGGCCCGTTGCTCAAATCATGGCGGATAAAGCCATCGCGATCGTGAGGCGGGGGATCGCTTTTGCTGTGCCGGTTCGAATGTCGTTCGTTGGGACGCCGCCCGTCTTTGTCAGGTCAGATAATCCGGCGTGAAATCCGCGAGCGCGCGGAGCTCGTCGGGTTGCAACAGCTCGATCTCGCTTCCCTCCCAGGCAATCAATCGGCGCCCTCTCAGCTCCTGGATGGTGCGATTGACGTGGACGATCGACAGTCCGCAGGCATCGGCGACGTGCCGCTGCGTCATCGGCATCTGGAAGCGGCCGTTCTTGACGAGGCCCACGACCTCCAGCCTTGCGGCGAGCTCGCAGATCAGATGGGCCACCTTCGGCAGTGCCGCCTGTGCGCCGAGGCGCGCGATCCATTGTCGCGAGATCGCCGCATCGATCAGCGTCTCGCGCCAGAACGCGCGGGTCAGGTGAATGGAGCCGTCGAGCAGCTGCTTGAGTTGGCTGTGTGCGACGTAGCCGACGAGGGAAGGGCCAAGACCGACGAGGTCCGCATCCATCGGCGAGACCAGCAGCGTGTGGAGGCACGGCATGTCGCCGGGAACGTGGAAGGCGAGGATCTGGCTGCGATCGCCGACGATGCGCGCCTGATAGAGGAAGCCGCTGACGACGAAAACGCAGCGAGAGGTATCTTCACCCTGGCGCAGCAGGGTCTCGCCGTCGGAGACCTGGCGCAGCGTGGACGGCAGAGCCGCGATCTGGCGGCGTTCGTCGTCGGAGAGGCCTTCAATCGCCTGGAGATGTGCGATGAACTTGGGGTGCGGCATGGAGAGGAGGAGGTGTTTCAGTCGTCACCCGGCATCGCCGGCTCGAGCAGGCATCGTGAGAGTTTCGCGATGGTCCAATCGGACACGGGAACCGCCTGGAACTCGCGGATGGCGCGCGCAAGCTCCTGATCCGACATCGGCCGCGCCGCTCCTTCAGCGTGCCTCGCTGGAAGGCAGCGCTGATACTGTCCAGGTGCTCGCCCGACTCCGATGCGAACAGGTGGCGAATGCGCTTCAGGATCGTCGTAGAGCTCATGCGAATGGCGGGCGCAGTCAGCGATCGAGGGACGGTGGGCTGCGACCAAGTAATGTCGCAGACCGGTAGCAACCTGTGCTTCCGACCCGCGTTCTAGTCCGCTGGATACGGGCCAGATGTATCATTTGATCGAACCGGCAGGATTTTTGGCGGGACCTATGGAAAAAGCGCATGACGTGCTGATCCGGAACTTGGGCGAGCACACCGCACTCGCCCAGGAGGATGTCGCCGAAATTCGCGGGCTGACCTTTGTGCAGCGCGAGTTCGCGCCGAACGAGGATTTCATCCGTCAGGGCGACGAACCCGAGCATTCGGCGCTGGTCGTCTCCGGCATGATCGCGCGCTACCATTTGCTCGACAGCGGCCGGCGGCAATACCTCGCGTTCCATCTGTCCGGCGACCTGCCGGACTCCCAGGGCTTGTTCATCGACCAGATGGACCATGGCCTCTGCGCCCTCGGGCCTGCCTCGGTGGCCTTCATCCCGCATCGCGAATTGTTCATTGCGTTCCGGCGACGGCCGACCTTCGCACTGTCGGTTTGGCGCGAGACCCTGCTCGATGCCGCGATCTTTCGCGAGGCCATCACCAACAACAGCGCCCGGCCGATGCACGCGCGCATGGCACACCTGTTCTGCGAGCTGTTCTACCGCGCCCGCGCAGCGCAGCTCGTCCGCGGCAATCGCTGCCGCCTGCCGCTCAGCCTGGCGCAGCTCGGCGAGACCTTGGGTATGGCGATCGCGACGGTGAACCGGACGCTCGCCGACCTCAGGCGGAGCGGGACCATGGACATGCACGACGGCGAGCTCATCGTCATGAAATGGCGCGAATTGCAGCGGCTCGGAGGCTTCAGTCCGACCTATCTGCACTTGAAGCGCCAATCGCCGCCGCATGCGTGAGACCTAAAGCTAACCGTCCGCGGCCGTGCGTCCCATCACCTCGTCAAAGTGCTTCTTCACCCAGTCGTTGCAGGAGCAGGCTCTGGCTTCGAGCGCCGGCGCATCTAGGATCAGGATGGCGCCGCGGCGTGTCGCGAGGATCCGCCTGGCCTTGAACATCTGGATGACGCGGCTGGCATAGCTGCGGGACACGCCGAGCATGCCGGCCAGCTGCTCATGGGTGAGGGGGATCTCGGGGCCGCCGACGTGCTCCTGCGCGGAGATGATCCACTTGGCGGCGCGCTGCTCGATCGAATGCGCGGCATTGCAGGCCGCGGTCTGGAGCAGCTGCGCGAACTGGCAGTCGGCGTAGCGAGAGAAGATTTGCAGAAGCGTGGCCGACCTCTGCTGGGCCTGCTCGAGCACGCGCGGCGGCAGCCGCAGCAGGGTGCCGCCCAGCTTCACGACGATGCGCGAATAGGCCAGCGAGGCGCTGCGGCCGGCGGCAATGCCCACCGCGCCCTCGCGCCCGACCAGCAGGCTTTCGACCTCGCGATCGTCCTCGACCGGCACGGCGAACGACACGAGCGTGGAGCGGCAGGGAAAATGGACCGCCGCCACCTCGTCGCCGGCATGATAAAGGATGTGGCCCGCCTCGAGTTCGACCGGCTGGAGGTGCGGCGCGAGCAGTTCGAAATCCGGGCGGCTGAGCTGCTGGAGAAGATCGTTCTGGGGCCGACCGGTCACATGTCTTGCTCTGGCCGGGAATCGGCACCGGCCAGAACCCTACGTTTCCGTGACGGAGCCGACGGTTCCAAAGTGCACACAAGGCGTTTTTCAGCCGTTGAAAAATGGCCTCCGGCTTGCGGAATTCCAGAAAGTTTTGGCGAGGCATGGGACGAGGCAATGGCGCAGCCGAACCCAGCGGCCTTCAACATTGCGAGCTCTGTGCAGGAGTGCACACAGCAGGGGCGCGGCTCCAGCGTAGCGCGCTCGTCGCGGAGCGCCGCAGCCCGTGCGCTCTGCCCGACGGACCGCCGGCCTATACCTCAACGCCGCCGGGCCGGCGGGCCCGAGGGCGGCCGGGATGTTCATCACCCGAAGTTCGTCACCCGAAGCGTGCTTCGCAATCGTGCGCGGGCCGGCCTTTTTCCGCGTGGGCGCGATAGGCATCGATCGCCCTGTTGGCGAGCATCAGTTGCCGGCGCTCGCCGGTCCTGAGCTGGGCCTCAATGGCGTCGAGCAGGACGTTCGCCGTCTCGTCCGGGGAGCCGAGCTCTCTGCTCTGCTCCAGGAAACTCCAGGCGATGAAGAATGCGTTCTCGACGGTGCAGCGAATGGACATGGCTGCCAACGCGGCGCGGCCGTTGCCGTTCCGCGGGACAGACGAATGCTTTGAATTGGCGCGCGTGCCCGCTACTTCAGCGAGCTGCCGATCGAGGTGAACTTCTTGTTCAGCGTCGCGCCGAGATTGTTGACGACGGCGATGATCGCAAGCGCAATGCCAGCGGCGATCAGGCCGTACTCGATCGCTGTGGCGCCGGACTCGTCGGCGAGGAAGCGGCGGATCGTCTGCATGGTTGCCAGAAATCCAAAAAGAGAGCTGGCGAGGACCGTATTCTGCAGAGAGCGGGTTCCCCAATTTGGAACACGGGTCTGCGTCAGTTTCTAGTTCTTGAGCACGATGCGGCCGACGACCTCGCCGGCGCGAAGCTCGTCGATCCATGTTTGGACGTCAGCCATCGGCTCCTCGCGCATCGGCGTCGGCTTGATCTTGCCGGCGCGGGCGAGCGCCATCAGCTCGTGAGCCTCGGTGAGTGTGCCGACCATGAAGCCCTCGATGGTCATGCGCTTGTAGACCCATTGCACCATCGGCAACGTGAACTGGCCCCCCATCAGGCCGGAGACCACGATCTTGCCGCCGCGCGCGGCGACGGCGACCGCGAAAGCCATGGACTTCTCGTTGCCCGCGAAGTCGACGATCTCGTCGAAGCCGCCATCGGTTTCCTTGAGGATGCGCTTGACCACGTCGGGCTCGGCCGGATCGTAGGCCACCGCCGCGCCGTTCTTCAGCGCGGTTTCGCGCGCGGCACCGCTGAGGTCGGCGACCGTGATCGGCTGCTTGAACATGGCCGCCGCGAAGGAAAGGCCCATCATGCCGACACCGCCGAGGCCGATCAGCAGGAGGTTGCGCTGGCGCGGCCGGTCGACCAGGCGCTTGAGCGCGCCGTAGGCGGTGACGCCGGAGCACATCAGCGTCGCGGCCTGGTTGACGGGCAGGGGATCGTAGTCGAGCAGATATTTCGCGTCGGGCACCAGCACGTGGGTGGCGAAGCCGCCGTCGATGGAGACGCCGAGAAAGCGCTGTCTGGCGCAGAGATTCTCGTCGCCATTGGCGCAGTCGCGACACTGGCCGCAACCGATCCACGGAAACACCGCCTTCTTGCTGCCGACGAGACCGGCGAATACCTCGGGGCCGACTTCGTCGACCACGCCCGCGATCTCGTGGCCGAGCGTGAAGGGCAGCGTCATGCCGCGCGTGGTGTCGAGCTTCTTGCCGCCGCCGAGATCGGCGTAGCCGTCCTGGATGTGCAGATCGGAGTGGCAGAGGCCGCAACGCTCGATCCGCACCAGCACCTCTCGACCTTGCGGCTTCGGCGTCTCGACGATGGTCTCGCACAGCGGCGCATCGAACTTGACGAGGGACTGCCGACGCATCAACGCCATATTTCTTCCTCCGAAATTATCTCTCTGTTTCGCTGCGTATATTGGCCAATTCACGGGCCATGGCAACAAAGCCGGAAATCGGAACGGTCTCCGCGCGCCGCGTCGCATCGACGCCGGCAGCTGCGGCGAGCCGCGCGGGATCGGCGCCGAGCGCCTTCAGGCTTTGCCGCAGCATCTTGCGGCGCTGGCCGAAGGCGGCGGCCGCGACCTGTTCGAGCAGCTTGCGATCGCAGGCGAGAGGCGTTTCGCGCGGGATCAGTCGCACAACGGAAGACGTAACCTTCGGCGGCGGCACGAAGGCGGACGGCGCGATGTCGAACAGGATCTTGGTCTCGCAGCGCCAATTGGCGAGCACGCCGAGTCGGCCGAAGGCCTCTTCGTCCTCGCGCGCCACGATGCGCTCGCCGACCTCGCGCTGGAACATCAGGACCATCATTTCGTACCAGGGCGGCCAGGGTTCGGTGGTGAGCCAGCCGACGAGGAGGTGGGTCGCGATGTTGTAGGGCAGGTTGGCGACGATTTTTGCTCTTTCGCCTGATAGCAGCGGGCGCGGGTCGAAGGTCATGGCGTCGCCATGGACGATCTCGAGTCGGCCGGGATAGCGCGCAGCAATATCCTGCAAGGCAGGGATCGCGCGCTCGTCATGCTCGATGGCGATGACGCGTCTGGCGCCGAGCGCGAGCAGGGCGCGCGTCAGCCCGCCCGGGCCGGGGCCGATCTCGATGATGGTGGAATCCTCGAGTGGAGCCGCCGCACGCGCGATGCGCGCGGTGAGATTGAGGTCGAGGAGGAAGTTCTGGCCGAGCGATTTGCGCGCCGACAAGGCGTGCTGGCGAATGACCTCGCGAAGCGGCGGGAGGTCATCGATCGTGCTCATCGGGTTTTCGCAGCCGCCATCCGGCTCGCAAGCCTCAACGCAGCGATCAGGCTTGCCGGATTGGCCTTGCCGGTGCCGGCGATGTCGAAGGCGGTGCCGTGGTCGGGCGAGGTGCGGATGAAGGGCAGTCCGAGCGTGACGTTGACCGCGTCATCGAAGGCCACAGTCTTGATCGGGATCAGCGCCTGGTCGTGGTACATGCAGACGGCGCAGTCATAGCTGTTTCGCGCGGCTTCGTGGAACATGGTGTCGGCGGGGAGCGGTCCCTTCGCCTCGATACCGTCGCCCCGCAACGTCTTGATCGCCGGCGCGATCACGGTCTGCTCCTCGTGGCCGAGCGAGCCGTCCTCGCCCGCGTGCGGATTGAGGCCGGAAATCGCGATGCGCGGATTCGCGATGCCGAAGCGGGATTTGAGTTCGGTCGCGACGATGCGCACGGTCGAGACGATCAGCTCGCTGGTGAGCTGGGCCAGTGCATCGCGCAAGGAGACGTGGATGGTCACGGGCACTACGGCGAGCCGCGGCGACCACAGCATCATCACCGGCTGCGGCGTGGGGCCGTCTTCCGCGGCGAGTTCTGCGAGGAATTCGGTATGGCCGGGATGGCGGAAGCCGGCACGATAGAGCACGCTCTTGGCAATCGGATTGGTGACAACGGCGCCGGCGCGGCCCTCGCGGACATCCGTGACCGCCTGGCGGATCGAGGCGAGCGCGGCCGGCGCGCTCGATGCGTCGGGCTTGCCGGGCGCGGCGCTCGCGGGCTCGCCGGACGCAACCACGGGCAGGGCCTGGGGGAAGGCGGCCTCGGCCTCGCCGGTGGTCACCGAAGCGATCCTGACGGCAGCGCCGAGCGCCTTGGCGCGGCGGGCGATCAGCGCCTCGTCGCCGAGCAGATAGAAGGCGGGCAGGTCCAGTTCGCGGCGCTTGAGCCAGGCTGCGATGGTGATGTCGGGGCCGATGCCGGCAGGCTCTCCCAGCGTCAGGGCGAGGGGCTTGGCAGGCTGCTTGGCCATCAGCGGTTGCGATACTCGATCATCGCCGCCTTGCGGAGCTCCTCGAGATAGGTCTTCTGGGTCTTCTCGTACTTCTCCTGATACATCTTCTCGCGGACCTCGCGCTTCTTCGGCGTGTCGATCATGGTCGGCTTGCGCGAGCACAGCACCACCATCTCGATGCCTGCCTTGGTCGTCTCGGGCGCGGTCAGGTGGCCGATCGGCGTGTCGTCGAGCACCTTACGCAGCGCCTCGGGTAATTCAGCGGTGGTCTTGGTGACGACGTCGCGGATGGTGGCGTTCGGCGTGGAGCGGAACAGCGAATTGGCTTCTTCGCAGCTTCCGACGCGCGAGCGATACTGCTCGGCTTCCTTATGCCGTGTCTCCAGGAACGCCGGCGACGAGCCCCGTGGCACGATCAGCACGATCGGCTGCATCTTGTATTCGGTGCCCTCGATCTGCAGCTTGTCGCCGGTCTGGGCCTGCACGGCCTGCGCGACGTCCTTCTCGCCGACCAGCAGCTTCTCCTTGAAGCGGCCGCGCACGAGGCTGGTCCAGACCATCTCGGCCTTCATGCGGCTCTTCAGGGTTTCGGGGCGGACGCCCTTGACCTCGAGCGACTTGGTGAGCTGGTCCGGCGAGATGCGCATGCGCTGCGCCATGCCCTCGTAGGACTGGTTGATGTCGGAGACGCCGGGGTCGACACCATATTTCTTGCCTTCCTTCATCTTCACCCGGTCGTCGATCAGCTCGTTGATGACGTCCTGGCGGGCCGGTGTCTTCTGCGTCGTCAGCTGGTCGAGCTTGGAGCGCTGCTCGATGTCGAAGTCGGTGATGGGATCGCCGTTGACCATCAAGACGATGTTCTGCGCACGCAACGGCGCGCCGGCCAGCAGCAGGGCGGCGAGGATGAGGAAGAGGCGGAAGACAGGCAATGGGATCGTCATATTTGTCGCTCGCATGTCAGCCGAGGTGAACCTGCGATCGGGAACACGCGGCCGGCACCTTCAAACCGTTCACTGGAGTCCGCCGCCGGAACTGCTGGTGGTCGCTGTGTTCGCCAGCGTGCGCAGGCCGATCTGGAACATGATCGCGTGGTTCAGCACGGGCGGGGTCGAGCCTGCGGAATAGCTATACGCAGTTACATAGTTCAAGCCGAGCACAAAACAATCGTCGACGTAGCCGGCACCGAGCACATACTGGTTGATCTTGTTGGCCTCAAGGTCCCAGCGCGCCGAGCCCGTGACCACCCAATTGGCCGCGAGCTTGATCGAGCCTGACGTCAGGATGCCCTCGCGGCGGGTTAGATAGCCGAGTTCCGGCTGCGCCGCGTAATTGCCGTACAGCATGCTGACTGACCAGCGGTTGAAGTTGGCGCGGCCTTCCGCCTCGAAGCGCTGCACGTTCCAGGTCTGCTCGTCCATGCGCGAGCGAACGCTGAACGTATAGGTGCTGTTGGGCGAATAGGCGGCGCTCGCCACATAGTCGGAGCGCGGCCTTTGCAGGCCGGAATCCACGCCGGTATTGATGGAGTCCTGGACCGCGAAGGAGTTCATGCCGAACAGCTGGTAGGACTGGCCGAACAGCGTCTTGATGGCTCCGCCCCTGTCGAACTGCGTGGTGGACTGCACGCCGACATTGGCGCGGCCGCCGCCCTCGACACGGTCGTAGCCTGAGAACTTGTCGACGCTGAACAGGTTCGAGGCGTCGAACACCATGCTCTGCGCGTCCTCGTTGGGGAGCTTGCCGGCATAGGTCTCGTTCGGCCGGATGATGATCTGCGCGATCGGCTCGATGGTGGTCGAACCCCAGGGCTGAACGTTGATGAAGGGGTAGCGGTATTCGAGGCCCACGGTCGGCATCAGGCGGAGCGCCTGGGTATCGCCGACGGGCAAATAGTTCGACACGCCCGGCTGGTTGGAGACCGAGGAGTTGATCGCGTCGGCGCGGAGAATGGCGAACGGCGTCCAGATTTCACCGAACGGATCGGTGAAGGACTTGCGCCACTGCGCTTCCGCCGTCAGGCGGGTGTAGGTACCCGGGAAGCCGCGCAGCAGGCACTGCGACGGCGTACGCGCGAGCGGATCGGCCGACACCGTCGTGCACAGGCTGTTGGTGTTGGCGAGCGTCGTGATCGGATCGAACACCGCGGTGTCACGCGACAGGTTCACGAAATTGGTCTTGTAGCTGAACTCGCCGCCGAAGACTGGATAGTTCAGCACGTTCGAGTAGTCGATCACGGGGTAGACGACCGGCACCTGGTTCTGGTTGCCCGAGTAACTCAGCCAGTACATCGTGCGCGCGTCGAAGAAGCTGCGATTGCCGACACCGGTCAGGTAAAGCTGCGAGAGTGCATCCGTCGGCAGATACAGGAACGAGCCCAGCGGATCGCGATATTGCGACAACCGATAGTCCGAGAAGAAATAATAGTCGGACATCAGGACACCGTCCCAACCCCAGACCCATTTGTCGTTCAGCGCGAACTGACCCTTGGTGTCGACGGCGCCGCGGAACTGCTTGTCGCCGGGCTGGCCAGCGAGCGCGCTCCGATCGAGCTGGTCGATGCCGTAGACGCGGATCTGATAGGCGCCGTCCATCAGGCGCTGGCGAAATTCGGCCTGGAACAGCACGCCCTGCCTGGACGTGATGCGCGGGTTGAAGGTGGCGTCCATGTCGGGCGCGATCGCCCAGTAGAACGGAACCTCGACGCCGTAGCCGAACGGCGTATTCGACGTGAAGCCCGGCATCAGGAAGCCGGTCTTGCGCTTCACGGTCGGGTCGGGCGTCGAGAAATAGGGCATATAGGCGATCGGCACGCCGAAGAATTCGAGCTGCGCCGTCTCGAAATACAGCATCTTCTCCTGCTGGTCGTGGATGATGCGCGCACCCTTGACCTGCCAGAGCGGCGGCTTCTTCGGATCGTCCTTGCACGGCGCGCAGGCCGTGTAGACGCCGTTCTCGAACACCGTGTAGTTGCCGCTGGAGCGATCGGAGCGGCTCGCCGCCATGCGGGTCTGGTCGGCCGTATCAACGCGCAGCGAATCGACGAAGCCGTCACGGTAGTCGTCGGACAGGTCCAGGATCTCGGCATAGGTGATCTTGCCGTCGGCATCCGTCATACGGATGTTGCCTTCGGCATGGAGCCGCTTGGTCTTCTGGTCGTAGATGACCTTGTCGGCCTCGACGCTGGTGCCGTTGTAGAACAGCTGGACGTTACCGACCGCGGAGACGCGCGAATTGTTGTAGTCGTAATCGACCTCGGTCGCCTGAACCAGCATCTGGTTGTCGTTGACGGCCTTCGGCGGCTTCGCACGCGGCGGCAGCGGATTGTAGGTGAAGCTCTGGGCGGATGCCGGCGTCACGGCGGCAACGTCCATCACGCCACCGAGCGATGCCACGGCGGCGACAGCAAGCAGGAATCTGCGAATGGACAAGCCACACCCGTTCGCGCGCACCAATGTGCGCCGCGTCAAACGAGACACGGGCCCTCGGTGGACGGCCGTCACTATCCGTCCTCCTGATACAGCAAGGCCAAAAAGCCGGTGAGGCCGCCCACCACCACGGGCAACCACGCCGCAGCGATCGGATGCATCAACTCAGCCTTGCTCAAATCTTCAGTCACTTTCGACAGAACGTAGAGCAGAAAGCCTGCGCCCACGCCACTCAAAACCATCTTCTGCACGCCGCCCATCCGGAAGAAGCGCAACGACACGGAGGCCGCGAGCATCACCATGGCTGCAAGCAAAAACGGCTGTGCCAGAAGCTTCTGATACTGGAGTCGGTATCCGGCTGTCGCGAAGCCCGAGCTTTCGGATGAGCGGATGTAGCTCGGTAGTTGCCAAAAGGACACAGTCTCGGGTGTGGAAAAGCTGTTGCGGACCTGGGCCTCGGTCAGCGTGGTCGGAATCTCCAGGCTGGCCTGATCGACCGGCGGCGAATCCAGCGAGAAGCGGCGGACGCCCTTGAACAGCCAACGGCCGGCCTCGAGCGTCGCCTCGCGCGCCTCGACCCGTTCCTTGAAGTGCTGCTCTGTGTCAAACCGGAACAGCGTGAGTCCGGTGAGCCGGATACCCTGCTGCTCGCTGCGCGCCGCATTGATGATCGTCTCGCCGTCGCTGGTCTTCTGGTTGAGCCAGAAGCCGGAGGCGTCCTGAATGCCGCCGCCGGGCGCCGAGCCGAACAGCTCGGCTTCCATGCGCTTGGACAGCTCGCGCAGATTGGCCGACATCGGATTGTAGGCGACGGTGGCGATCACGCCGATCAGGAGCGCGCTGCCGAGCGCCGGCGAGATGAATTGCCATGCGGAGACGCCGGCGGCGCGCGCGACGACGAGCTCGAGCCGGCGGGAGAGGGCGAGATAGCAGGTCATGGCGCCGATCAGCATGCAGAACGGCGTCAGCTTCTCCAAAAGCTGCGGCACGCGGAACAGCGAGGTCTCGGCCACCATGACTGCGGAGGCGGATGCGAGCCCTGAGGTCTTGCGCACCATCTCGATGTAATCGACCAGCACCAGCAGCAGGAAAATGCCGGCGAACACGCCGAGCGCCGCGACCACGAAACGGCCGGCGAAATAGCGCCCGAGTGTGTTGGTGAGCATGCTCATGCGGTGGCCGGCCGTCCGAACAGCCGCGCAATGCGCGCGTTCGACCTGTTGATGGCCTCCATGAGGCGCGGCGGCGGTTCGACCACAAGGCCGCCAATGATGATCGCCAGCCCGACGCCGATGGCACCAATGACCATGGCATATTGGACCAGCACCGCGCCCGGCGATTTCACCGCCATCACCGAGCAGGCGAAGCCGGCCATGCGCAGGCCGAACACGGCGAGGATCGAGGAGCCGATCGAGAAATTGCGGCTCTGGCGCGTGGTGCGAGGCGCACCCAGAAACGCGAAGGTCAGCACGGCAAAGGCGAAGGGATAGATCGGCGCCAGCAGGCTGTCATGCAGGGCCGAGCGGAACTGGCCGGGAATCTGCTTGTAGACGGGATCGTCCTCGGACGGCGAGAGCAACTCCCAGAGATAACGCTCGCGGATGCCGAGGGTGACGTCGCGGCCCTGGCCCGAGAACTTGGACATGTCGAAGCCGTAGCGGCCGAACGCCACCAGCGCGGGATCGCGCTTGCCGGCCTCGAAGCGTTGGAGATTGCCGGTCTCCAGCACCAGGAACGATCCGGTCTCGTTCTTCACGACTTCGCCGTGCTCGGCGACGATCGAGACCCGCTCGTTCGGATCGCGGCGGTCGTCGATGAAGATGCCGGCGAGGATGCCGCCGGGCTGGCGTTCGCGAATCCGGATCGTCAGGTTCTTGTCGAGCTGGGCGAAGCGGCCGGGCTGCAGGATGTTGGTGAGCACGTCTGCGGTGATCTCGGCGTCCCACTGCTTGATCCGCCGCATGCCGTCGGGAGCGAGATAGGCCGCGATGAAGGCGACCAGCAGCGCCACCACGCAGGTGGCGTAGAAGAACGGATAGAACAGCCGGAATGGCGAGAAGCCGGCGGCATTCATCACGATGATCTCGGAATCGGTCGCGAGCTTGTTCAGCGTATGCGAGATCGCGATCATCAGCGCGATCGGCGAGATGATCAGGACCAGCGCGGGCACGACGAGGCTGGTGATCCCGAGGAAGGTCAGGATGGTCTGACCCTGGCTCGTCATCAGGTCGATGCCGCGCAACGCTTGCGTAATCCAGATCACGCCCGTGAGGCTGACCAGGACCAGCGCAAACGACGCGAGCGTCGTGCGGAAGATATACCTATCGATTGACCCCATGCGCTACCGCACGAATCCCACCAAGTCCCCAATGCCGGCCGGAATTCCGCCTGTCCAACCAATCCCCGCAAGAGGATCCCCAAGGTCGGCCAACCATCTCATCCGCCGGCTTACTCTCTCAGTACCATCCCTTTGATCCGTCAACAAAATGGCTGCCCCGTGGCACCCTCAATATATGGTTAATATTTCCCTCGTTGTGGCCCCTCGGCCACGGGGGGTGCTTGGCATCTGCCGGGCCGGTGGCCCATAGTGCGGCACGCTCAGTGAATCGCCGTTCAGCTCCGGCCCGTGGCCGGGACCGCCGATCGGTAAAAAGCGCAATGTTTTAAGGAGTTACTCATGTCCGATGCCATCAAGGTCGGCTTCGTTCCATTGTCTGCCGCCGCCCGTGGCATCATGGTCGTGTTCTGCGACGACAGCCTGAAGCTCGGCCCGGCGACCGCCAAGGCGCTCGGCGGGGCCACCGAACTCGTGAAGCGGGCGGCCACCGCCGCCGCCTTCAAGGGCAAAAGCGGCGCTGCGCTCGACATCCTTGCGCCCGAAGGCGTGAAGGCCACCCGCCTGATCGTGATCGGTGCCGGCAAGGCGGCCGGCCTGAAGGCGAACGACTTCCTCAAATTCGGCGGCGTGGCGGCGAGCAAGCTTCCGGCCGGGGCGGCGGCCATGACCATCATGGCGGAACTTCCAGGCGGCGCCATGACCAGCGAGCAGGCGGTCGCGATCGCCTCGGGCCTGCGGCTGCGCACCTACAAGTTCGACCGCTACAAGACCAGGAAGAAGGATGGCGAGGAGGGCGGCACGCGCGCCGACGTCTCGTTTGCGGTCGGCGACGTGGTCGCCGCGAAGAAGGCGTTTACATCGGCGGCTGCGATCGTGGACGGCGTGATCATTGCGCGCGACCTCGTCAACGAGCCGCCGAACGTGCTTTTTCCCGAGGAGTTCGCGCGCCGCGCAGGCCTGCTCCGCAAGCTCGGCGTCAAGATCGAGGTCCTCGACGTCAAGGCCATGGACAAGCTCGGCATGGGCGCTCTGCTCGGCGTCGGCCAGGGCTCGGCGCGGCCGAGCCGCACCGTGATCATGCGTTGGGACGGCGGCAAGAAAGGTGAGGCGCCGGTTGCCTTCGTCGGCAAGGGCGTCTGCTTCGACACCGGCGGCATTTCGATCAAGCCGGCCGGCAGCATGGAGGACATGAAGGGCGACATGGGAGGGGCTGCCTGCGTCGTCGGCCTGATGCATGCGCTCGCGGCACGCAAGGCCAAGGTCAACGTCGTCGGCGCCATCGGCCTCGTCGAGAACATGCCGGACGGCAACGCGCAGCGCCCAGGCGACATCGTCACCTCGATGTCGGGCCAGACCATCGAGATCATCAACACCGACGCGGAAGGCCGCCTGGTGCTTGCCGATGTGCTCTGGTACGTCGCCAAGAAAACCAAGCCGAAATTCATGGTGGATCTCGCGACGTTGACCGGCGCCATCGTGGTCGCGCTCGGCACCGAGCATGCCGGCATGTTCTCCAACAATGACGAGCTTGCCGAGCGGCTGCTGGCGGCCGGCATCGAGAGCGGCGAGAAGGTCTGGCGCCTGCCGCTTGGCCCCGAATACGACAAGCTGATCGATTCCCAGTTCGCCGACATGAAGAACACCGGCGGCCGCCATGGCGGCTCGATCACCGCGGCACAGTTCCTCCAGCGCTTCGTGGACGGCACGCCCTGGGCGCATCTAGACATCGCTGGGACCGCCATGGGCGCGCCGAAGACCGACATCAATCAGAGCTGGGGAAGCGGTTACGGAGTTCGCTTGCTCGACCGTCTGGTCGCCGACCATTACGAGCGCAAATGACCCGAGATGACTGAAGTCCTTTTCTACCATCTGCAAAACATGACGGTGGAGAACGTGTTGCCGCCGCTTCTCGAGAAATCGCTCGAGCGCGGCTGGCGCGTCGTGGTGCAGTCGAATTCGCCGGAGCGCGCCGATGCGCTCGACGCTCATTTGTGGACCTATCGCGACGATTCCTTCCTGCCGCACGCGACATGGCGGGTGAGCGACGCCGCCGATCAGCCGATCGTGCTGGCGGTCGAGGAGGACAATCCGAACGGTGCCAATGTCCGCTTCCTCGTCGACAACGCCGCGGTGCCGCAGGACGCGCAGGCCTATGAGCGCATGGTGCTGCTGTTCGACGGCGACGATCCGGACGCGCTTGCGTTCGCCCGCAGCGCCTGGACGGATTGCAAGGCGCGGGGATTTGATGTCACTTATTGGCAGGCTGACGAGCGGGGCCGGTGGCAGAAGCGGAATTAGCGGTCGCTCGCAATTAATGATAATTTGCACTTTTCGGGTGATGATGGCTTTTGTCACCTTCGTGCCGCAAAGTGATGTTGCTACAATTGCTTAGGGCCGATCCTTCACTCGGGGATTTTAGTTTATCGTGCGACATCAAAAGCTTCCCAGCTCGCTCATAATTGCGTTGGCGGCCGTAGCCCCGCTGGTTGCGGGCTGTTCGGGCGGGACCGATCTGTTGTCCAGGGATGCCCAGTGGTTCAACACGCCCAGCCGCCTGTTCATCAAAAGCATCTCGATTGAGTCGCCGCCGCTGACCCCCGACAAGCCGGTTGGGGCCGAGGATCTGGTCAGCGCCGACGGGGCTTGTGCCGGCATGGCGCCGCCGCCCGGGCCGGCTGATGCGAATGCGTCGACGACCGCGCCGGCTCCCATGGGCGGCACCGTCGCGCTCGGCCACACCGAATGCGATGTGGTGCGCGGCATCGGCGCGCCCTCGAGCGTCAACCTCTCCGGTGATGCCGCCGGCAGGCGCGTTGCGGTCGTGACCTGGACGACCGGTCCGCGCGCTGGCATCTATACCTTCACGGCCGGTCGCCTGTCCTCGATCGAGGGCACGCCGGAGGCGCCGGTCATGCCGAAGGCGACCAAGCCGAAGCCGAAGAAGAAGTCGGCGTAACACGGGTCGACCTTTTGGCCTGAAGCTGGTTGCGGCTGTCGATGCGATCAGCCGCGCACTCCTATCCCCATCATCAAGCGGCTTTGCATTCCTTGATCGCGGTGGCCGAGGCGTGAACCGTGATCTCTCCCGTTCGCGCTCGCCGGCGATCTTGTTCGCGAGTTTCGACATCGCGGATGCCGACCTTCGCCCAAAGTGCCTTCATTGCCTCGAGCTGCGTTCTTCCGCGCGCGTTGAAAATCACGGGGGCGTTACGCGTGATCCGTGATCAGGCGGTTCGTGATGAGCAAGCCTTCGCATCCGCTGTCGGAAACTGCCCCGAAGCAAAACTGGAGGAAATCTCCAGAATAATCACGCGCGTCTCAAGCAACGGTTCAAGAATGTCATGTGCGCGAATGCTACGCGTCGAAGGGAGGGGCTAGGTCGGAAGGATCATTTGGATGTCCATTACCTCTGTGTTTTCCCCGGTTACGGGGCAACTCATCATTTTCGGCGACAGCGCGAATAACGGCCTCGTGATAAGTCGCGACAAGTCCGGCCGCATCCTGGTTGATAACGGGCACGTGAAAACGGTTGGTGGCGAACCCACGGTCGACAACACCACCGCGATCGACATCTTCGGTCAAGGCGGTGACGACACGATCACCGTCGACGAATGCCACGGACCGATGCCGGCGGTGCACATCTTCGGCGGCGACGGCAATGACAGGATCACGGGCGGCTCGGGAGCCGACCTCCTGTTTGGTCAGGCCGGCAACGATTTGATCAAGGGCGGCGGCGGCAACGATCTGCTGTTCGGCGGAGCGGGTAACGACGTCCTGGACGGCGGCAGCGGCGACAACCAGCTGTTCGGCGAGGCCGGCGACGACGTCATGATCTGGAATCCCGGCGGCGGCACCAACCTGTTCGAAGGTGGTGAGGGCAACGATACGGCTCAGGTCAACGGAAACAACGCCGCCGAGACGTTCACGATCACGGCGAACGGCACCCGCGTGCGGCTCGACGGGACGGGCGCGGCGCCGTTTTCGCTCGACATCGGCACGACTGAAAATCTCGTCTTGCACAGCGGCGGCGGCGACGATGTCATCACCGCGGGCAATGGGCTCGGCAGCCTGATCTCGCTGACGCTCGATGGCGGCGCCGGCAACGACCGGATCATCGGCGGCGACGGCAACGACCTCATCATCGGCGGCAGCGGCGACGACATCGTCAATGGCGGACGCGGCAACGACGTCGCCCAGCTCGGGAGTGGCGACGACACTTTCATCTGGAATCCCGGTGACGGCAGCGACACGGTCGAGGGCGGCTCGGGCAGCGACAAGCTGCTTTTCAATGGCGCCAACATCAACGAGACCATCAACATCTCGGCCAATGGCGGCCGGGTGCGCTTCACCCGCGATGTCGCCAACATCACGATGGATCTCAACAGCGTCGAGCAGATCGAATTCGATGCGCGTGGCGGCGCCGACAACATCACCGTCGGCGACCTCACCCGGACCGGCGTCAAGCAGGTGCTGGTTGATCTCGGAGCCGTTCCGGGAGGGACGCAAGGCGACGGCGCTGCTGATACGGTGACCGTCAACGGCAGCAACGGCAATCAGCACATCGAGGTCACAGCCGCGGGCACAACGGTCACGGTCACGGGGCTGCCGGAGGTCGTGACGATCGCAAATGCAGAGGCCGGCAACGACCGGCTGGTCGTGCAGGCGCTCGGCGGCAACGACGTGATCGATGCATCCACGCTCGGCGCGGCGATCGGGCTGACCATCGACGGCGGTGCGGGCAACGACACCATCACCGGCAGCCAGGGAGCCGACACCCTGATCGGCGGCGACGGCAACGACAAGGTCATCGGCGGCCGCGGCAATGACGTCGCGCTTCTCGGCGCAGGCGACGACATCTTCACGTGGAATCCCGGTGACGGCAGCGACACTGTCGAAGGCGGCACGGGAACCGATACGCTGGTGTTCAACGGCGCCAATGTGGCCGAGACCATGTCGATCTCGGCGAACGGAAGCCGTGCGCTACTCACCCGTGACGTCGGTGCTATCGTCATGGACCTCGTTGGCGTCGAGCACGTGCAGATCGCGGCGGCAGGCGGCGCCGACAACATCACCGTCAACGATCTGACCGGGACAGGAATCACGCAGGTTGCCATCGACCTCAGTGCCGGCCCCGGCGGCCAGAGCGGCGATGGCGCTGCGGACCGCGTGACCGTGAACGGCACGATCGGTGACGACAACATATCGGTCGTGACCTCCGGCGGATCGATCGTGGTCAACGGCCTCGCTGCGCAGGTGATGGTTGCGCACGCGGACACCGGTGACGTGCTCGGCATCAACGGCGGACAAGGCAATGACGTCATCAACGCCTCTACCATCAAGGCGGGACAGTCGTTCAGCCTCAACATCAACGGCGGCGACGGCAATGACACCATCACCGGCAGCGCCGGCAATGACATCGTGAACGGCGGACGCGGCAACGATTTCGCCAATCTCGGCGCGGGCGACGACACCTTCGTCTGGAATCCCGGCGACGGCAGCGACACCGTCGAAGGCGGGAAGGGCTCCGACACGCTGGCATTCAACGGCGCCAATATCAGCGAGACCATCAACATCTCGGCCAATGGCGGTCGGGTGCTGTTCACGCGGGATGTCGCCGCCATTGCGATGGACCTGAACGGGGTCGAACATGTCGACTTCAATGCTCTCGGCGGTGCCGACAACATTACCGTCGGTGACCTCTCCGGCACCGGCGTCAGCCAGGTCGACCTCGATCTCGGCGCCAATGACGGCGCCGCTGATACCGTGACCATCAACGCAACCGGCGGCAACGACGTCATCACGGTGACCGAGCACGACGGCATCATCACGGTGTCGGGGCTTGGCCAGGACATCAACATCACCGATGCCGGCGCGGGCGACAGGATCGTCATCAACGGTCTCGATGGCGACGACGTCATCACGGCTTCCGGCTTGCACGGCGGCATCCAGCTCGTTGCCAATGGCGGCAACGGCGACGACGTGCTGATCGGCAGCCCCGCCAACGACACGCTGGCAGGTGGTGCCGGTGATGACGTGCTGATCGGCGGCGGGGGCCTCGACATTCTGGACGGCGGCACCGGCAACAACGTCGTCATCCAGGGCGGAGCGTTCGCGGCCGCGATGCTGCTCAACCAGGCCATGGCGGCCAGCTTCGTCCCGGCAGGTGAGGGGAACGGCGAGATGCCGCTGCCCGATCCGCACGCGACGCAGAGCCAGGTGCTCGCACCGCCGCAGCACGCCTGACAGTAAGGCCTGATGGGAAGAGCCTCACTAGCGCTCCGACGGAGGTGCGTTCCCTCCCCCCCTTGCGGGGGAGGGTTAGGGAGAGGGGTAGCCCAGGAAAAGGTGCCGATGGTTGAGATGCAGTGTTAGCGGCCGAACGTCGGAAAGAATCCCCGTGGGGCACCGCCCTCCCGGTCCCTCCTCCACAAGGGGGGAGGGACCGGATAGAGCGCGGCTGCTGGCCAAGCTCGATTCGACTTCACGCCATTGCGTTCTCGCTGAATCGGCCCGGAGAACGCGCATGATGACGAATGCGGTCTCCACCGACACGGGGCTCGATGCGTTGCTCACGCTGCTGCATCTGCAGGGTGTTGCGGCCGATCGCGAGCAGCTCAGGCACCGGCTGGGCGCGGCAAGCTTCGGCGTAGCGGATATCGTCCGCTGCGCCAGGTCTCTCGGACTTAAAGCGCGAACCTATCGAACGCAGTGGAGCCGGCTGTCGGACACCCCGCTGCCTGCGATCGCAATGCTGCGGGACGGCGGCTTCATGGTCATCGCAAAGGCCTCCGCCGACAAGGTGCTGGTGCAGTCCCCGGAGGCACAGCGCCCGGTGCTGATGGATCGCGACGAGCTGAGCGCGATCTGGGACGGCGGCTTGATCCTGATGGTCCGGCGCGCCGGCCTGTCCGACCTCGGGCGGCACTTCGATATCACCTGGTTCATCGGCGCGATCGGCAAATACCGGCGGCTGCTGGGCGAGGTGCTGGCGGCTTCGTTCTTCCTCCAGCTTTTTGCGCTGGTCTCGCCGCTGTTCTTCCAGGTCGTCATCGACAAGGTGCTGGTGCACCGCTCACTGTCCACGCTCGACGTTCTCGTCATCGGCCTCGTCGTCGTCTCCCTGTTCGACACCGTGCTTGGGATCCTACGCAATTACTTGTTTGCGCACACGACCAACCGCATCGATGTCGAGCTCGGGGCACGGCTGTTCCATCATCTGCTGGCGCTGCCGATGGCCTGGTTTCAGGCCAGGCGCGTCGGAGATTCCGTGGCCCGGGTCCGCGAGCTCGAGAACATCCGCAATTTCATCACCAGCTCGTCACTGACGCTTCTCATCGACCTGGTCTTCACCTCGGTGTTCCTGGCCGTGATGTTCGCCTATTCGGCGCAGATGAGCTTCATCGTGCTGGCATCGTTCCCGTTCTACATCGCGATCTCGGCCGTGGCGACGCCGCTGTTTCGCCGCAGGCTGGACGAGAAATTCCGCCGCGGCGCGGAGAACCAGGCCTTCCTGGTCGAGAGCGTCAGCGGCATCGAAACGCTGAAGGCGATGGCGGTCGAGCCGCAGATGCAGCGCCGCTGGGAAGAGCAGCTCGCCGGCTATGTCTCCGCGAGCTTCGGTGTCACCAGCCTCGGCAACACGGCAAGCCAGCTCGTGCAGCTCGTCAGCAAGGTCGTCACTGCCGCCATTCTCTATGTCGGCGCCAGGCTGGTGATCGGTGACGCATTGACGGTCGGCGAGCTCGTGGCCTTCAACATCTTCGCGGGGCGGGTGTCGGCCCCGGTGCTGCGGCTCGCGCAAGTCTGGCAGGATTTTCATCAGGCGCGGCTGTCGATCGCGCGGCTCGGCGACATCCTCAACAGCGCGGCGGAGCCGGCTTACTCCGCCGCCCGCGCGGGGCTGCCGCCGATCCGGGGCAACATCCGCTTCGAGCACGTGTCTTTCCGCTACCGGCCCGATGGGCCGGAGATCCTGCACGATGTCTCGTTCGATATTCCAGCCGGACAAACCGTCGGCATCGTCGGATCGTCCGGCTCGGGCAAAAGCACCTTCGCCAAGCTGGTGCAGCGGCTCTACGTTCCGCAAGGCGGCCGCGTGCTGGTCGACGGAATGGATCTGATGACGACCGACCCGGCCGGGCTCCGTCGGCAGATCGGAATCGTGCTCCAGGACAACATGCTGTTCAATCGGTCGGTGCGCGACAACGTCGCCCTGGCCGATCCGAGCCTGCCGGTGGACCGCATCATCGATGCGGCGAAGCTGGCGGGCGCGCATGACTTCATTCTGGAGCTCCCCGAGGGCTACGATACGGTGGTCGGCGAGCGCGGCTCGACGCTCTCGGGCGGGCAGCGCCAGCGCATTGCGATTGCCCGCGCACTGGTGGGCAATCCCCGGATCCTGATCTTCGACGAAGCCACCAGCGCGCTCGACTATGAAAGCGAGCGGATCATCCATGACAACATGAAGGAGATCGCGAAAGGCCGTACCGTCCTGATCATCGCGCACCGTCTGTCCACCGTCCGCGGCGCCGATCGCATCTTCACCCTGGAACGCGGCCGTCTGGTCGAGGACGGCACGCATGATGCGCTGATCAAGACCGGCGGCCGCTACGCCGCCCTGCATCGTCTCCAGGGAGGCATTTATGAGGTCGGCTAGCACTGTGCCGGCGGCTCGGCCGGAGCAGACCGTGATCCCGTTCCGGAATGGAAAGGGCCGGCGCGCCGAGGAAGTCGCCTTCCTGCCGGCGGCGCTGGAAATCACGGAGACACCGCCATCGCCGATCGGCCGCGCCATCGCCCTGGCCCTGATGCTGCTTGTCTGCGCGGCGCTGGCCTGGTCGGCCTGGGGCACGATCGACATCGTGGCCTCCGCAACCGGCAAGGTCGTGTCGAGCGGGCGAAGCAAGGTTGTCCAGCCGTTCGAGACCGGCGTAGTGCGCGCCATTCACGTGCAGGACGGGCAATCGGTCAAATCGGGCGACCTGCTGATCGAGCTCGATCCGACGGTGAACGCCGCAGAGCGCGATCGTCTGCACGACGATCTCATGGCCGAACGGCTCAACGTCGCGCGCCTCCGCGCCGCATTGGCGGGCGGCGAAGGGGTATCCGCTGATCTCGTCGTACCAGAGGATGCCGATCCCATGCTGGTTGCGACGCAACGGCAGCTCCTCGCCAATCAGGTCAGCGAGAACAGGGCCAAGCTCGCGGCGCTGGCACGTCAGGAAGCGCAGAAGGAGGCCGAACATCAGACGATTGCGGCGACGATTCACAAGCTTGATGCGTTGCTGCCGATCACCCAGCAGCGTGTCGAGATCCGCAAGACGCTGATGGAGAAGGAGATCGGCTCGAAGCTGACCTACTATGAGACCCTCCAGCTCCAGATCGAGCAGCAGGAGGAGCTTCGCGTCCAGAGCAGCCGCTTGAAGGAGGCCGAGGCGGCCGTCGCCGCGATCCGGGAGACCCGCATCCAAGCCCTGGCCGAGTACAGGAAGAGTCTCTCCGACGAGCTGGCTAAGAGCGAACAGAAAGCCAATGGCGTCGCACGCGATCTGATCAAGGCGCAGCAGAGGACGAGGCTTCAGCAACTGACGTCGCCGGTCGACGGCGTCGTGCAGCAGCTTGCGGTCCACACCGTGGGCGGCGTGGTCACGCCCGCGCAGTCGCTGCTGGTAATCGTGCCGACCGATACGCGGCTCGAGATCGAGGCGATGATCTCCAATCGCGATATCGGATTTGTCGAGGCCGGGCAGGGTGCTGCCATCAAAATCGACACTTTCAATTTCACCCGCTACGGGCTTCTCGCAGGCCAGGTCGTGAGCGTCTCGCAGGACGCCATCATCCGCGACCGGCCGCAGGAGCGCGGGAGCGACCGTCCGCTCGCGACACAACGCGACAGCAGCGAGCCCAGCGGGCAGGAGTTGAGCTACAGCGCCCGCATCTCGCTCGATCGCACCCAGATGCAGGTGGACGACCGCCTCGTCAGCCTGTCGCCGGGAATGGCGGTGACCGTCGAGATCAGGACCGGTTCGCGCACCATCCTGAGCTACCTGCTATCGCCGCTGCAGCGCTACCGGCACGAGATCATGCGCGAGCGCTAGTTCCCGCATGATGCCGACGAAGCTTCGCGAGACGCGCTGAGAACCAATCGGGCTTTTCGGCAGCTACACCATGCCGCGGGCGCGCCACTCCTGATGAAGTCATTTTGGTGTGGCCCCGCAGCCCGGAATGCGTACATAGGAGCAAGCAAAAAATTTGGAGGAAAGCATGCGGCTCATTGCCCTCGTATCGGCTCTGGTCCTGCCGTTTGGCGCGGCGCTCGCCCAGGACTATCCGATCAGGCCCGTCACCATGCTGGTGCCGTTCGCCGCCGGCGGACCTACGGACACGATTGCTCGCCTGACCGCGGCCGGCATGGCGAAATCGCTTGGCCAACAGATCGTCGTCGAGAACGCGCCTGGCGCCGGTGGTACCATCGCCACGACCCGCGCATCGCGAGCCCAGCCCGACGGATACACGCTGCTGATCCATCATGTCGGCCTCTCGACGGCCGCCACACTGTACCGCAACCTCAGCTATGACACGAAGACGGCCTTTGCGCCGATCGGGCTTGTGACCAATGCGCCGATGACCATCATCGCGCGTCCGGATTTTCCGGCCGACACGCTGAAGGAATTGGTCGCCTACGCCCAACAGCAGGGCGACAAGTTGACCTATGCCAATGCCGGACTCGGCGCGGCGTCGCATCTCTGCGGCATGCTGTTCATGACAGCGATCCAGAAGCAGCTCACCGCGGTGCCCTACAAGGGCAACGGCCCCATCATGAACGACCTTCTCGGCCGGCAGATCGATCTTACCTGCGACCAGGCGACGAATACCACCGGCCCGATCATGTCGAAGCAGGTCAAGGCCTATGCGATCACCACCAAGGAGCGGCTGAAGAGCCTGCCCGATCTGCCGACGGCCGACGAGGCCGGTCTCAAAGGGTTCGAACTTGGCGTCTGGCACGGCATCTATGCCCCCAAGGGCACACCGCCGGCGGTCGTTCAGAAGCTGACCGCGGCGCTCCAGTCCGCCCTTAGGGATTCCACGCTGATCGCCCGGTTCAACGACATCAATACCGAGCCGGTCCCGCAGGAGAAGGCGACGCCGGAGGCGCTGGCCGCGATGCTAGCGAGCGAAGTCGACCGATGGGCTCCGATGATCAAGGCAGCCGGCCAATTCGCGGACTGAGCCATTCCTGCTCAATTCGTCCCGACATCGCTGCGTGAGCGGGCTAAGTCACCACGGTAAAGAACCATTCAATAGCCAATCACCGGGTAGCAAAATACCGGTACTGTGCATGGGGTTGTTTTTGCGATTTTGATGTCGGGCCGGTCGCGGAGGCGTCAGCCCGCCGCCTCGTCGAACTGCGTGCTCGCCTCTAGCCACTGCTCCTCGGCGCGCGCCAGCGCGTCGGCCGCATTGGCACGTGCCTTCGACAGTTGCGCGGCTTGCTTGGGGTCGCGGGTGAAGATGTCGGGCAGGGCCAGCGCAGTGTCGATCTTGCTGATGATCGCGCTGACGCGGGCGATCTCGGTCTCAGCTTCCGCGATACGTTTCTTCAGCGAGCCGCGATTGTCCGATCTCGGACGCTGCGGCTTCTCGCTCGGCGCGTTGCGCTCTCGCGGGGCGGGCTCGCCATTGCGCGCGGACAGCACCAGGCGGCGATATTCGTCGAGGTCTCCGTCGTAATTAGTCACGGTGCGGTCGGCGACGATCCAGAGTTGATCGGCGCAGGACTCGATCAGATAGCGATCATGCGAAACCATGATGACGGCGCCGGGGAATTCGTTGATGGCTTCCGCAAGCGCGGCGCGGCTGTCGATGTCGAGATGGTTGGTCGGCTCGTCCAGGATGATCATGTTGGGGCCGAAGAAGGTCGCCAGTCCCAGCAGGAGCCGCGCCTTCTCGCCGCCCGACAATTTTCCGACCTTGGTATCGGCCGCCTTGCCGGAAAAGCCGATCGCACCAGCGCGGGCGCGTACTTTGGCTTCCGGCGCCTCGCCCATCAGCTTGCGGACGTGGTCGTAGGTCGAGGCATCCTCGTTCAATTCGTCGAGCTGGTGCTGGGCGAAATAGGCAATCGAGAGCTTGTCGGCGCGGGTCACCTTGCCCGAGAACGGCGCGAGGCGGCCGGCGAGCAGCTTCACGAGAGTCGACTTGCCGTTGCCATTTGAGCCGAGCAGCGCGATGCGGTCGTCATTATCGACGCGCAAGGTGACGCGGTTCAGCACGGGCGTGGTCGGATCGTAGCCGACCACGACGTTGTCGGCGGCGATGATCGGCGGCGACAGGATTTTCTCGGGCGCGGGAAAGCTGATCTCGCGTACGTCCTGGGTGACCAGCGCCGTGATCGGCTTCAGCCGCTCCAGCATTTTCACACGGGACTGCGCCTGGCGGGCTTTCGAGGCCTTGGCCTTGAAACGGTCGACGAAGGCTTGCAGGCGGGCGCGTTCGGCTTCCTGGCGCTTGACCGCTTTGGCATCGAGCATCTCGCGCATGGCGCGCTGCTCCTCGAAGGAGGAGTAGGTGCCCTTGTAAAGGGTGAGCTTGCTGCGATCCAGATGCAGGATCTGGTCGACCGAGCTTTCCAGCAGATCGCGATCATGGCTGATCACGATAACGGTGCGCGGATAATGCGCGAGGTGATCCTCGAGCCACAGCGTGCCTTCGAGGTCGAGATAGTTGGTGGGCTCGTCGAGCAGCAACAGGTCGGGAGCCGCAAACAGCGTTGCGGCGAGCGCAACGCGCATGCGCCAGCCGCCGGAGAATTCGGCGCAGGGGCGGAGCTGGTCGGCGGCGGAGAAGCCGAGACCGGAAAGGATGGCTGCGGCGCGGCTCGGCGCCGAATGCGCGTCGATGTCGACCAGCCGGGTCTGGATCTCGGCGATCTGGTGCGGGTCGGTCGCGCTCTCGGCCTCGGTGAGCAGTGCGTCGCGTTCCAGGTCGGCCTTGAGCACGACCGAGATCAGGCTCTCGGGGCCGTTCGGCGCTTCCTGCGCCAGGCTGCCGACGCGCCAGCGGGGCGGCAGGCTCACCGTGCCGTGCTCGGCGGCGAGCTCGCCGCGGATCACCTTGAACAGGGTCGATTTGCCGGTGCCGTTGCGACCGACCATGCCCACGCGGGATCCGGGCGTGATCTGCACGGAACTCTGGTCAATCAGAAGGCGTCCGGCGAGGCGGATGGAGAGGTCGGTGATGGAGAGCATGCGGCCTTGTCACCGCACCCGCGATCAAACGCAACCCGTTTTTCTGTGTTTGCAAGCCGGTGCTTGTCAACTCAGTGCGAATCGCGCTCGCGCTGCTTCAGCTCATTGAGGAGTTGCTCGAGGTGCGTCGGCAGCCTGGCTTCGGGCCGCAGGCTCTGCTGGAGCCGTTCGCCCACCGCATCGCGGATCGAGCGGCTGGTGCGCCGGTCGATTTGCTCGCTATCGTCGGCGAAAAGGCTAACCATCGCAGAGTTCCGTGTTCTCAAAGAAGCGACACAGTACCAAGTCCTTGGCCCCCAAATGGTTTCGCCACTCGCGGCGATTGCGCGGCATTCTAGCAAAAATTGTGTGAAGCCGCGCAATATCCTCTCCGAATACAAAGCCCCGGCGCCGGGGGACGCCGGGGCTTCGCCTGGAAGGTACCTTGGGGGCTCAGGTATCTTTGGAAAGGTGCTGTCGGGCTCAGAAGCAGCGGTTGATCATCCGCCAGCGGGGTCCCCAGGGGGTCGGGACCAGCCGGCGCACATAGCAGCCGCCATAGCCGTAGGAGACGGGAGCATAGAAGCGCGGTCCACCCCAGCCGTGGCCGTTGTGCCAGCCACCGCCGCCGTGCCAGCCGCCGCCGCCACCATGCCAGTGCGCGGAGGCGGAGGTCGGCGCCAGCGCGGCACCAAGCGCAACCGCGGCGACGGCGGCGAGGGAAAGTTTCCTCAACATGGTGATCTCCTCAAATCTGTTGGCGCGGGGCTATCGCGTCGATGGAAAGGCCGCCGAAACGGTCTGCCTCTGAAAGAGGCTTTGGTTTCGATGGACCCGAGGTTATCCGAGCGAGGCTGAACCAAACCCTGACGTGGCCTTCAGAATGGGTTCATCTGGGTGAAATCATTGTAATCCACGTTGGACTTCCAACCCTGAAAGGGGGACCCACCACGCGTCCGCAATGGATGGGAAGGAGACCACGCTGAAGCTAAGCTTCGCGTCTGCCTTGAGTGCTACGGTCATATAGAGTCTGCCATGGTCGATCCTCAGTCACACCAGGAAGGGGCCTTCGCGTGATCACCGTTTGGGGCGGACAGACCTCGCGATCGATCCGGGTCGTATGGGTGCTGGAGGAGATGGGCCTTCCCTACCGCGTGCGGCAGGTGGACATGCTGGCCGCCAAGCAGGACCCCGAGTTCCTGGCGGTCAACCCCGCTGACTACATCCCCGCGATCCAGGACGGCGACGTCGTCATGGTCGAGTCGATCGCGATCATGGAGTACCTGATGGCCCGCTACGGGCCGACGCCGCTGGCGCCCGCGCCGCAGGATCCCACGTTCCCCGCCTACCAGCAATTTCTGCATCTGGGCGAAGCCGGTCTCGCGACCCTGATGATGCCCGTCGTCGTCAGCCGCTTCATCGCGCCCGACGCCGAACGGGAGAACTGGGGCGCGACCTGGTGCCTGCAGTCGTTCCAGAAGCGGCTAAAGCTTGTCAGCCAACGGCTTGCCGACTCGTCCTACCTTGCCGGCGAGGCTTTCACAGCAGCCGACATCTCGGTGACCTACGCCCTGAACCTGGGCCAACGGAACTGCGGGATCACCCTCGGCGACGCCGAACAGGCCTATTTCGCCCGCACCACCGGCCGCGACGCCTACAAGCGTGCCATGGAGCGTTCGCACGAAGGGGTGAACACCTGATTCCCGTTTCGTCCGCGAATCGAGACACGAGAGGTCAGCACTCAACGTCATGGGGTCGAAAGCGGCCCTAAGCCCGACGCCGACCTTCGGACGCCCAGATCGCCGCCATCTACAAGTATCGGTTCAGGTGAACACTCGCCCTCGGCCTGCGGCGAAGCCCCCGCGAGCCCGTTTGGGCGGTCGCTTGCCGTATCGCGAAGGCGCCGATATAAGCCCGGCAACTCCGAACCACTGTTTCTCTTCAAGGACAACATCATGGCCATCGAACGCACCTTCTCGATCATCAAGCCCGACGCCACCGCGCGCAATCTCACCGGTGCGGTTAACGCCGTGATCGAGAAGGCGGGCCTGCGCATCGTCGCGCAGAAGCGTATCCGCATGACCAAGGAACAGGCCGAGACCTTCTATGCGGTCCACAAGGCGCGCCCCTTCTTCGGTGAGCTCGTGGAGTTCATGACGTCGGGCCCCGTGGTCGTCCAGGTGCTGGAAGGCGAGGGTGCCGTCGCCAAGTATCGCGACGTGATGGGCGCGACCGATCCGTCCAAGGCGGCTGACGGCACCATCCGCAAGCTCTACGCAAAGTCGATCGGCGAGAACTCCGCGCACGGCTCGGATGCGCCGGAGACCGCCGCGATCGAGATCGCGCAGTTCTTCTCGGGCAACGAGATCGTCGGCTGATCCGTCAGCCGATAAGGTAACGAGACGCGGCGAAAGGACGTAGTGTGAACTGGCTCTGGCAGATCTTCGATCCCGCTACGATCGGGGCATTCTTCACCCAGTTCCGCGTTGAGATGGCCGAACCGACCTTTTGGGTCGCGGTCGGCAAGATCATCTGGATCAACATCCTCTTGTCCGGCGACAATGCGCTGGTGATCGCGCTTGCCTGTCGCGGCCTCAAGCCGCGGCATCGGCTGTGGGGCATGATCCTCGGTGCGGGCGCCGCGGTGCTGCTGCGGATCATCTTCACGGGCATCGTCGCGAGCCTGATGGAGTTGCCGTACCTCAAGCTGGTGGGCGGCCTCGCGCTGATCGTGATTGCGGCCAAGCTGCTGGTGCCGGAGCAAGAGGACGAGGACGGCGTCGAGTCGGCGTCGCATCTGTGGCAGGCCGTGCAGATCGTCGTCGTTGCCGACATCGTCATGAGCCTGGACAACGTCATTGCGGTGGCCGCGGCCGCCAATGGCAGCGTGCCCTTGCTGGTGCTCGGTCTTGCCATCAGCGTGCCCTTGATCGTCGCCGGCGCGGCGCTGATCATGGCGCTGCTCGCAAAGCTGCCGGTTCTGGTGTGGGCCGGCGCGGCGCTGCTCGGCTGGATCGCGGGCGAAGTGATCGCGACCGATCCCGGCATCGCGCCGAGGCTGCATGCGCTGTTCGACGGTCCGTTCGGCGCTTCGCTCGACAACATGCTCGGCGCCTTGCGCATCCCGCCGCAATTCGCCCATGGCGGCGGAGGCGGCGACTATCTCTGCGCAGCTCTCGGCGTCGTTGTCGTGCTGGTCGTCGGCTCCATCTGGCGCCGCCGCAGCATGAGCGCGGCCGCGCTCGAGTCCTCCGAACGCCACGTCAAGGCCTCGGCGGAGTAGATCTATCTTTTGAGCATGATCTCTTGGGAAAAGCGCTAGCGTCGGACGATCGAGCCGGCGCGGTTGATCAGGCGGGCGAGCGCGCGGAAGCGGCTGCCGACTCGATCCGCGACGAGATCGCCGAGGCGGTGCTCGAACACCAGCAACAGCTTGCGGCCCATGCTGCGGAAATGCGTCGCGGGCAAGACGCCCGGACGCGCCGCCGAGATCAGATGTGCGACGCGGAAGGCCGCGCCCAGCAGGCGGGCGCGTTCGAGCTGCGCCGGCGTCAGCAGCTCCTGCATGGCGACCGGCGGCTGGTTCTCCTCGCTGAGGCCCGCATAGCGATAGAACACGGACAACCCGACGAAGGCGCGCTCGGTGTGGGTGATCGCGCCGAAATTACCGTTGACGACGAGGCTCAGCGTCTGCTCGCCGCGATGGTCGGGATGCACGCGCCACCCGATGTCGGACAGCAGGCACGCGGCGTGGCGCAGGCGGCGGTCTTCTTCGGTCTCGCGCAGCTTCACCACGCGCGCGAGGCGGTCGGTCCAGGCGATCAGCTCGCGGGCGTGCTTTGCCGAACGCGACAGCAGCTGGTTCAGCTCCTCGGCCGCGCAGATCAGTCCGTCCTTGTTGCGCTGGGACTCCGGCAGCTTCTCGTGCAGCAGGCCCTCGCGCACGCCGAAGGTCGAGAACACGATGGTCTTCGGCTTCGCCACCCGGATGATGTGCTCGAGCACCAGCGCCGCATAGGTGAGGAGCGGACGCCGGGCATCGGCGACGATCTCGATGTCGGCGAGCATGCCGGCGGCCGCAAGCCGGCGGAGACGACGCGAGAAATCGAGCGCCTCGGCCGCCGAAATCGAATAGCCGTGCATCACCTGCAGCGGATAGCCGCTCTGGATGATGTGGATGCGCGCAAGCGCGCGCCAGGTGCCGCCGACCGCGTAGAAGCTGCGGCTGCTCCCCGCCTTGAGCTGCGGCACCCCATCGAGCGCTTCGCGCACGATGCGGTCGGCGCGTTTCAGGGATTTATGCGCGAGGTCCTGCAGCGCGAGGCCGCCGAGCGGCAGCGTCACGCCGCTGCGCACGGTGTTTTTGCGCACGTCGATCAGTTCGAGCGAGCCGCCGCCGAGGTCGCCGACGATGCCGTCAGGATGATGGATGCCGGAGATCACGCCAAGCGCCGACAGCCGCGCCTCGCGCGGGCCCGACAGGATCTCGATCTTCACCGCGCAGATGCGCTCGGCTTTCGCGATGAAGTCGGCGCCGTTGGAGGCATCACGGCAGGCGGCGGTCGCAATCGCAAACACCCGCCCGACCTGCATGACCCGGCACAGCGCATGGAAGCGCTTGAGCGAGGTCAGCGCCTTGTCGACGGCGTCGGGCGCAAGCAGTCCCGTGCTCTGCACTTCGCGCCCGAGGCCGCACAGCGTCTTCTCGTTGAAGATGGGAATGAGGCTCCGCGTCAGTCCCTCGTAGACGACGAGACGGACCGAGTTGGAGCCGATGTCGATGACCGCGACGCTCGAGCCGCGCTTGCGCGGCCGCTTCACGTCGACGATCCCGGATCAGGATTGATGACGTTCATTACGGCGCGTGAGGCGGCGCGGCGAGGATTCCTTGAGCGACTTACCACGGCCAGACAGACTCGGATTTGTCATGAAGTAGTTGTGGACGTTGAAAGGCTCCTCGCCCTTCGCGGTCTTCATACGCGTTGAGGACCCGTCCGGCAACAATTGCCAGCTCTGTTCATTGTCCTTGAGATTCGCGACCATGATCTGTTCGAGAACCTGCTGATGCACCGTGGGATTCTGCAGCGGACACAGCACCTCGACGCGGCGGTCGAGGTTGCGCGGCATCATGTCGGCTGAGGAGATATACACAGCCGCTTTCGCGCTCGGCAGGCCCTGGCCCATGCCGAAGCAGTAAATTCGGCCGTGTTCGAGGAATCGTCCGATGATCGACTTGACGCGGATGTTCTCCGACAAGCCGGGAATGCCGGGACGCAGGCAGCAGATACCGCGCACCACGAGTTCGACCTGCACGCCGGCCTGTGAGGCCTCGTAGAGCGCGTCGATGATGTCGGGGTCGACCAGCGCGTTCATTTTCATCCAGATCGCAGCAGGCCGGCCGTGCCGCGCATGCGCGGTCTCGCCCTGGATGTGCTCGATGATGCGCTTGCGCAAGGTCAGCGGAGACACCGCCATCTTTTCCAGATCGCTCGGCGCAGCGTAGCCGGTGATGAAGTTGAACACGCGCGCGGCGTCGCGGCCGATGGTCGGCTCCGAGGTGAAGTAGGAGAGGTCGGTGTAGATGCGCGCGGTCACCGGGTGGTAATTGCCGGTGCCGGTGTGGACGTAGGTCGTGAGGCTGCCGCCCTCGCGCCGCACCACCATCGAGAGTTTCGCGTGGGTCTTCAGTTCGAGGAAGCCGTAGACGACCTGCACGCCGGCGCGTTCGAGGTCGCGCGCCCAGCGGATGTTGGCCTCCTCGTCGAAGCGGGCCTTCAGCTCGATCAGCGCGGTGACGGATTTGCCGGCTTCGGCGGCTTCCACGAGCGCGCGCACGATCGGCGAGTTGCTGGAGGTGCGGTAGAGCGTCTGCTTGATGGCGACGACGTCGGGGTCGCGCGTCGCCTGCTGGAGAAACTGCACCACGACGTCGAAGGATTCGTAGGGGTGATGGACGACGAGGTCCTTCTGCCGGATCGCAGCGAAGATGTCGCCGCCTTGCTCGCGCACGCGCTCGGGATGGCGCGGCACGTAAGGGGTGAATTCGAGATCGGGCCGGTCAAGGCGGGTGAGCTGCGAGAGCTCGTTCATGGCGAGCACGCCATCGACCAGGAACACCTCGTCGTCGGCGGTCGACAGCGCGTGCTGCACGAAACTGCGCAGCTGCTCCGGCATCTTGGCGTCGATCTCGAGTCGGATCACCGAACCGCGGCGGCGGCGCTTCAGCGCGGTCTCGAACAGGCGGACGAGATCCTCGGCCTCTTCCTCGATTTCGAGTTCGGAGTCGCGGAGGACGCGGAAGGCGCCCTGGCCGTGAAGATTGTAGCCGGGGAACAGGCGGTTGATGAACAGCGCGGTGGCCTGCTCCAGCGAGATCAGCCGGACGACCTTGCCGTCAGCCGGCAGACGGATGAAGCGGTCGATCTTGCCGGGCATGCGGATCAGCGCGTTCATCTGCTTGCCGTCGGCGGCGCGCGTGAGCTGGAGCGCGATGGTGAAGCCGAGGCTCGGAATGAACGGGAAGGGGTGGGCCGGGTCGATCGCGAGCGGCGTCAGCAGCGGGAACACGTTGCTGAGGAAGTAGTCCTCGACCCAGGTTCGTTCCGCCTTGGTGACCTCCTTGCCCTCGACCAGCACGATACCCTCGTCGGCGAGCGTGCCGCGCAGGTCGCGCCAGATTGCCTGCTGGTCGGAGGCAAGCTGCGAGACGGTCCGGTTGATGAGCGCGAGCTGCTCGGACGGGGTCAGACCGTCGGGGCTGCGCTCAGCAATACCCTCGCGCACCTGGGCCTTGATGCCGGCGACGCGGACCATGAAGAACTCGTCGAGGTTATTCGCTGAAATCGACAGGAATCGCACCCTCTCCAGCATGGGGTGGCTGGGATTGACCGATTCCTCCAGGACGCGGCGGTTGAAGTGCAGCCAGGAAAGCTCGCGATTGATGAACCGCTCGGGGCTCGATGCGATCGCCGGCGGGCCTTCGGCTTCCGGGGCTTTTTCTTTAACTTCAACAGCTTGCGCAGAATCCATCAGAAGTCGGTCCATCCAGTTCGCCCCAATTTGCGACTTACGCGCAAAACCCGCGGGAGCATGTGTTAGAGCGATGACGTTTCGATGACATTGATGTTCCGCCGCCCGGCCGCGTCAACCCGCCTTGGTCAGACATCCCGGAGCAGCTCGGCCGCCAAGGCCCGGGTGACGGGGCGGCCGAGGCGCAAGGCCTCGCTGTCCAGCAGGTCCACAGCCCGTCGGGCGGCGGCCGAGGACCGCTCCAGGCGAGTGGCGAGGTAGCTGACCACGCTCTCGTCCACCGCGAGCTGGCGGTCGGCGCAGAACTTGACGATCAGGCCGCGGAAGAGCTGGTCGTCGGGCGGCAGCAGCGAGACAACGGGGACGGCGCGGAGCCGCGAGCGCAGGTCGGCGAGCTCGATCTCGAGAGACGCGGGCACCTCGCGTCCGGTGAAGAGGACGTAGGCGCCGTCCTCGCGGGCCAGATTCATCAGATGGAACAGGGCGCGCTCGTCGAATTCCCTGGCTTTGGGATCCTCGACCACCAGCGCGCCGGTGGCGAGCGCAGCCGGGACGGCCTCGGCGGTCAGCCCATTGGCCGTGGTCGAGCGGGCGCCTGAAGCCTCGGCCCAGATCGCGGCGAGATGGCTCTTGCCGCTTCCTTCCGGGCCGGCCAGCCACATGATTCGGTTCGGCCATTCCGGCCAGGCGTCGATGAGGGCAAGACCGGCGGCGTTGACGGGGCCTTCGAGGAAATTGTCCCGGCTCAGGCTCTCCGCATGCGGAAGCGAAAACGCCAACTGTCGGGGATGAACGCGGCTTGGCACGCTTGCTTTGCTCCGTGCCGGCGTGCCGGCTTCGTTTGACGAGATGCGACCTAATCGAGCGGGAGTTGGCCTTTTACGGGGCCGCTCCCAACTCACTTGGCCTCGATCGTGCTCATGTGCCGCAACCATTCGACAAGATAGAGCGACACGGAGGAGAGCGTGAAGACCGTGACGAGGCCCATCAGGATTATATCATAAGGACCGGGTTTGAAGCCGAAGGCGAGGGCGGCCAGCACCAGCGCCGCGAACGCCACTTGGGCCACAGTGTTGAGCTTGGATACCTTTGAGGGCTTCATCTCCACAGGTCGGTCGAACAGCCACGATATGATCACGGCGGCGACGATCATGATGTCGCGCGAGACCACCAGGATGACGATCCAGCGCGGAATCGCGCCCCAGATGCCGAGCGCCATGTAGATCGAGACCAGCAGCGCCTTGTCGGCGAGCGGGTCGAGCAAGGCGCCGAGCTCGCTCGTCATGTTGAAGCGCTTGGCAAGGAAGCCGTCGACCGCGTCGCTGATACCGGCGATCAGGAATACGGCGAACGCCACCTCCATTTGGCTCGACACGATGGCCCAGACGATGATCGGGACCAGCATGATGCGGCCCAAAGTAATGATGTTCGGTATACTCACACGGCGCTTCCCGGCACCCGGCCTGACCTCGAATTCGGCCCTTTGGAGGCTGAACCGGTTGATATCTCTACATAGTATACGGCGGCGCGCCATGCGAGCCATTGCGCGTCCCCGGAATTCGACGTAACCAGCCGCAAACCCACTGGAAATCGGGCATGACCGACCGCAAAAACGGCCTCACTTACGCCGATTCAGGCGTCGATATCGATGCGGGCAACCGCTTGGTCGACCTGATCAAGCCGATGGTGCGCGCCACCGCACGGCCCGGCGCCGACGCCGAAATCGGCGGATTCGGCGGCCTGTTCGATCTCAAGGCGGCCGGTTTCAAGGATCCCATCCTGGTGGCCGCGACCGATGGCGTCGGCACCAAGGTCAAGATCGCGATCGAGACCGGCCTGCATGGCGGGATCGGCATCGACCTCGTCGCCATGAGTGTCAACGACCTCGTGGTGCAGGGCGCCGAGCCGCTGTTCTTCCTCGACTATTTTGCCTGCGGGAAGCTCGATCCGGAGGCGACCGCGTCGATCGTCGCCGGTGTCGCCGAAGGCTGCCGCGAATCCGGCTGCGCCCTGATCGGTGGCGAGACGGCCGAGATGCCCGGCCTCTACAAAGACGGCGACTACGACCTCGGCGGCTTTGCCGTCGGCGCCGCGGAGCGGGGCACGCTCTTGCCGCGCAAGGACATCGCCGCCGGCGATGCCGTGATCGGGCTCGCTTCGTCGGGCGTGCACTCCAACGGTTTCTCGCTGGTGCGCAAGATCGTGGAACAATCCGGCCTCGGCTTCGGGGCGCAGGCGCCGTTTGCGCCCGTCATGACGCTGGGCGGCGCGTTGCTGACGCCGACGCGTCTCTACGTCAAATCCTGCCTGCGCGCGATCCGCGAGAGCGGCGCGGTGAAGGGGCTTGCCCACATCACCGGCGGCGGCTTTACCGACAACATTCCGCGCGTGCTGCCGAAGCATCTCGGCGTCGGTATCGATCTGGCGCGCCTGCCAGTGCTGCCGGTGTTCAAATGGCTGGCCGCGCAGGCCGGCATCGCCGAGCTCGAAATGCTGCGGACCTTCAATTGTGGGATCGGCATGATCGCGATTGTCGAGCCGGACAAGGTCGAAGAGGTCGTGGAGATCTTCACTGACGCCGGTGAGACCGTGGCACAGCTCGGTAGCGTGATCCTGGCCGAGGGCGAGCACCGCGTCGTCTATAACGGCCATCTCGACCTGGCGCTGTAATGACCGGCGCTGTAATGAAACGCCGCGTCGCCATCCTGATTTCCGGCCGTGGCTCCAACATGGCTGCGCTGATCAAGGGCGCGGCCGCGCCGGATTTTCCGGCGGAGATTTCGCTCGTCATCTCGAACAAGGCCGATGCGCTGGGGCTGGAAAGGGCCAAAGCGAGCGGCGTGAAGACGCTGGTGATCGAAAGCAAGCCGTTCGGCAAGGACCGCGCCGGCTTCGAGAAGGTGCTGCAAGCAGCACTCGATCAGCACGGCATCGAGCTGATTTGCCTCGGCGGCTTCATGCGCCTGTTCACGGCCGAATTCACCAAGGCGTGGTACGGGCGGATGCTCAACATTCATCCCTCGCTGCTGCCGTCCTTCCCCGGTCTCGACCCGCACGGCCAGGCCTTGCGCGCCGGCGTCAAGCTGTCCGGCGCGACGGTGCACTTCGTGATCCCCGAGACCGACGCCGGCCCAATCGTGATGCAGGGCGCGGTTCCCGTCAGCGACCACGACACGGCGGACACGCTGTCGGAGCGTATCCTTGAAGTCGAGCACCGCATCTATCCCGCAGCACTGAGCCTGCTCGCGACCGGCAAGGTCCAGATCGAGGGCGATGTGTGCAAGACCGCGGGCAGCGGGCCGTCGGAGAATTTTCTGGTTTCGCCGTTGGTGCGGTGAAGCGCCGTCGCACTCGGAATACTTCTCATTCCAAACAAAAACCCCCGGCAGAGCCGGGGGCAACGTCATGATCTCTTGCGCAGACCGCGAGAGAAATCAGGAAACCTTGAGGTTCTCCGCGGATGCCTTGCCGCGGTTCTCCACGAGATCGTATTCAACCACCTGATTTTCATTGAGGGTCGAGAGTCCGGCGCGCTCGACGGCGGAGATGTGGACGAAGACGTCCTTGTCACTGCCGTTCGGCTTGATGAACCCATAGCCCTTGGTCGGGTTGAACCATTTGACGGTGCCCTTTTGCGGCATCCTCAGTCTCCTCCGCTAGATACAAAAACGACGCGGCCGCTTTTCGCGTGCCACGCCACAAACGGGCTTCCGGTAGTCTGTTCGAGTCTTGAGTCTCAATGTCGCGAAACGCACAGTCGAGCGGCCAATTCCGATTGTGTCCGATATTGCAACATGAAAATCGCCCGTTAGCAAGCCGCGCGCGAATTTCAAGACTTCGACCCGAGTGCCCGTCCGCAATTTGCGACCTGTGGCCGCGGAACCACAATCGGAAGCAATGCCTTTGCCGGGACGCGCCAGCCGGTTGACCCTCAGTAACAGTTCGGAACAAATCGCGGCACGCGTGCGCCGCTCCTGTTGCTTTTTTGCGCGCCGCCCTTTGCTTCAGGACTTGTCGCCATGTGCTGCATTTCGCAGCCCTCAGAGACACGGCAGGCGATCAGGCTGAACCGCGTCCGCTGGATCGCGGCTGCCGTGGCGTTTGCTCTCATCATGGTACTGTCGACGACATCAGGCTTTGCGCAGAGTCCCACGCCCACGCCGACCCCGACACCCACGCCGTCACCGACGCCGATTCCGATGCCAATTCCGATGCCGACCGCGACCAATTACGACCAGTCGGCCGGCAACAGCTCGCTCAATCTCGGCTCGAATTTCCTGGAGCGGCTCGGAAACCAGGCATCTGGCGGCGTCAACCGGGCGTTTCGGACCAATCCCGGCGGCGGCGGCGCGTCGGCGAGCACGGAAGACCCGCGCTACCGCACCTGGTTCGAGGGTTATGGCATCTCGGTCCGGACGGATGCGCAAGGAGACTTTGTCGGCGACAAGCGCAAGACGTTTGGCGGTGTCGCAGGCTTTGGCGCGCGGCTCGCGCCGGGTGTCAATCTCGGCTTCTCCGTCGACCAGAGCCACACCGATATCGACGTGCCGCTCGCACTTCAGTCCGCCACGCTGGATCTGACGCAACTCGGCTTCAGCGGCTCGGTCGACAAGGGCCCCTGGACCTGGGCCTTCGCGGTGGTGCACGGCTTTGGCAAGGTCCGCTCCAGCCGGGATACTGGCCTGGGACTTGCGACCGCGGGTTATCGCGCCGCAATCGACGGCGCGCTGACCGAGATCAGCTATTACTGGACCAAGGACCAGATGCGCATCGTGCCCAAGGGCGCACTGGAATATGTCCGCGCCACCAGCGTCGCGTTCCAGGAGGTTGGCGGCCTCGATCCACTCAATGTCGGCTCGACGGCGCTCTCGCGCGCGCGCGTCATGATCGGAGCCGAGATCGGGCGCTACTTCATCTTCGACCAGAAGATCCTGGACCTGTCCGCCTACGGCAAGTTCGTCGACAATTTCTATCAGAACCTGGGATCGGTGCAGGTCAGCCTCGGGACCCAGAGCATCGTCGTGCCCGGCATCGGCGAGAGCCGCTACGGTACGGATGCAGGCGCCTCGGCCTCGCTCAGCCTGACCAACACGGCGCGGCTCTACGTCAACTACGACGGCAAGTTCCGCAACGAGCTGACGTCGCACCAGGGCACGGTCGGCTTCGAATATCGGTGGTGAAGCGAAGCCTGCCCGCGTCGGCCAGAGGAGGATCCGGAAAACTGCGAAGCGGTTTTACGAAAGCATCATGCTCGAGCTTTAAGTCGGCATTGCCGCGACATAACCCGTCAATCCAAAGGCCGCGCGCGCGGCCGTCATCATCGGCGCCAGCGCGTTCGGGTGGATGAACTCGTCGCGGAAACAGGGATGGATCTTGGGATCGAAGATTTTCTTCAGCCAATCGACCACGATCTTGTGGCGCTCGGAGGCGCGGAACTCCTTATGATAGGTGAGCCAGAGATCGGCGTGGTGGCTGACGCCGAGATCGACGGCAACCAGCGGGGCGCCGAGCGCGATCGAAACCGTCGGCAGGAATCCGATGCCGGCGCCGCGCTCCACCGCATAGAGCACGCCGACCGAGGAGTTGGTCTTGATCCCGACGATGCCCTCGAGCGACTTCAGTCCGAGCACGCGGGCGTAGGCGCCGTCGTCGACCTGCGGAGCGCTCTGCTTGATGATGCGGTGGTTCTTCAGCTCGGCCAGGGTCGCGGGCACGCCGTAG
This sequence comes from Bradyrhizobium sp. CW1, assembly GCF_023100665.1. Lineage (NCBI taxonomy): Bacteria > Pseudomonadati > Pseudomonadota > Alphaproteobacteria > Hyphomicrobiales > Nitrobacteraceae > Bradyrhizobium > Bradyrhizobium sp. CW1. The sequence goes on along the minus strand of NZ_CP064684.1, from coordinate 4,483,266 downwards.
AGGTTTTCGTACTCCTTGGAGACGAAGGGATAGATGTGCAGGCGGCCGAGCTTGGCGACGATCAGATCGGGATTGGTCGGCGGCTCGAGCTGGATCGCGATATCGGATTCGAGCCGCGCGACGTCGGCCTGTTCCATCGCGCAGCGCAGGTCGACGGTGATCTTGCGATAGGTTTTCTGGAAATCGATCAGTCGCGGCAGAATCCAGAAATTTCCGGGGCCTTCCGTCACCGCGACGCGCACGGTGCCTGACATATCGTTCGACGATCGCGAAGCACGCCGGAACACATTGAAGGCATGACGCTCCATGTGCGCGACGTCGGCGATCATCGCGCTGCCTTCGTCGCTGAGCGTGAGCCCGCTCTGGTCGCGCAGGAACAGCTTGCAGTCGATGCTCTCTTCGAGCCGGTCGATCCTGCGCATCAGGGTGGTGGAGGTGAGCCCGAGCTCCTCGGCGGCGTTGCGGAAGCTTTTATATTTTGCGCAAGCTAAAAACAGTTTCAAATCGTCCCAGGACATGTCCAGGGTTTCTTCACGGTGCTGCATCACCGCAGCACCCCGGTGCAATAACTGCTGCATACGCCTGATCCCCAGCCGCTAAGCTCATCGCCATAGCGGGGCACGAAAGCCGCGAACGATAGAGGGGCGACATGAGTATGGAAAGGGGCTCGTTTGCCGCAAGGCATGATTTCGACGCGCTGCCGCTCAGTCCGGATGTCGACGTCCGTCGCGCCAAATTTTCCGAAATCGCCGCGCTTTCGCAGTTGGCGCACCGGCTGGTGCCGGGCGTTCGGATCGGGGCGACTGAGCTTGCAAAATATTTCGCCTTCGATCCCGAGAGCATCCTGACTTTCAGCCGGAAGGGCAACCTTGTCGGCGGCATGGCCTTCCTGTTTCTCAACGATCGCGGGCATGATGCGTTGCTGCTCGACGAGATCTGCCTCACCGCGCCGGAGACGCGCTATCTCGCGTCCGCGAAGGAAGACGTTTCCGCTATCTACATCTGGGCGATCGCGGCGACGGGGCGCGGCGTCGCCGGTCTCGGCAAGGCCGCGGCTCATCTTAGACAGCTAAGGTTTCGCAACGCGGATTGCTATGCGCAGCCGTCAACCGTGGCCGGCCGCGACATCATGAAAGCGACAGGCTTCGAGCCTGTTCCAAGCTTCCAACCCGACCTCTGGTGCTACGAGCGGCCCTGGCATCGGCAGCCGATGCGCATGCCGAGCGCGATCATCCAAGCAAGGAGTTTTGCAGATGCACGGTACTAGGATTCCTCTCGCCAAGCCCGATTCCCGCGCCATCACCATTCGCCTCGCGCGCGATCTCACCGATCTCATGCTGGTCACCTCGATCCGCTCAGCCGTCTATCTCGCCGAGCAGGATTGCCCGTTCGATGAAGAGTTCGACGGCAACGACATGGTTGCCGCGCATTTCATCGGCTATGTCGGCAACGAGCCTGCGGGCTGTCTGCGGGTGCGGTTCTTCGGCGATTTCGCCAAGGTGGAACGGCTTGCGGTGCGGCACCAATACCGGCGGTCGCGCGTCTCGTTCAAGCTGGTACAAGCGAGCGTCGACTATGTGAAGCGCAAGGGCTTTCGCAAGATCTACGGCCAGGCGCAGGACCGGCTGGTCGATTTCTGGGCCCATTTCGGCGCCAAGCCGCTTGGTCACAATCGCAAGATCACATTTTCCGACTTCTCCTACACAGAAATGCTGCTGGAGATCGAACCGGGTCCGGATGCCATTACGCTGGACAGCGATCCTTACGTGATCATCCGCCCCGAGGGCGATTGGGACCGGCCGGGCGTGCTCGACGCCTCGGCAGGACGGGCTGTGACGTCGCCGCTGCGGGACGTCGCGCTCGCTGGCCGTTGAAACTGGTGCAGCTGCGCGCAAAACCATGCTGGTTTCCATCACAGACGATCCGCCGATCCTGGTCTGCGCGGATCTCCAGGTCGAATATCTGACCCCCGGACGTCGCCACGTCATCCTCGACGGCGATGCCGCAACGGCGCGCTGCGTGGAACTGCTGACGTTCTGGCGCGACAATCTCTGGCCGGTGATGCATCTGAAGCGCATCGCGCAGGCGGCCTGGTTCAATCCGGCATCCAAGCTGACCGATTGGATCGCGAAGGCGAAGCCGCGGCCGGGAGAAATGACCTTCGAGCACCCGCTGCCGTCGGCCTACAGTTCGGCGCGGTTTGTGGACTACATGTCCAATATCCGCAATGTCCGTTGCGTGCTCGCGGGCTTTTCCCTGGACGAAACCGTCCTGGCCACCGCTATTGACGGGTTTCACCGCAGTCATCGCTTCCAGGTGGTGGCCGACGCGGTGGCCTGCCGGCAGCCGGGGACTGGCGATGCTGCCGCCTACAAGCATGCGGTAGTGAATGTGATCGGGAATTTTGCTACAATCCAGTCCAGCGCCGAACTGATCAGAACCAGCGGCGCCGTTGCGGTGTAGGCGGCCGCGATCGACGGATGGAGTGGGACATTGTCACGGGGAGATCAGCTCGAGGAGCTGGCAAGCGACCTGTCGCGTGCCGCCGAGGCGGCACGCCGTCTTGGTCTGCCAACGACGGTGTATCTGCTCTCGATGGCGCTGGTGGAGGTGCGGGAGGCCGCTGCCGCCGATAGCGATGGGAATGACGACGGTGCGGCGTGACAGCTGCCCGATGTGCGGCTTTGTGCAACGCAGCTGAGCGCTTCCTGCCGACGAATTGACGTTGCAAGTTTTGCGCGGTGGCAATAGCCAAGGAGCTGGATCATCGAGTGATGACGCTGGCCGCGCCGGCGACGTGACGCTTTCAAGGATTCCTGCAAATGTCCATGCTGCCCAATTCGCAAGAGGCCCGGGATGTGGCCTACCAGCTCCATCCCTACACCAACGCGCGCGCCCATCAGCAGGCCGGTCCCCTGGTGATCGAACGCGGCGAGGGGCCTTACGTGTTCGATGCGTCAGGCAAGCGCTATTTCGAGGCGATGGCAGGCCTGTGGAGCGTCGGACTCGGCTTCAACGAGAAGCGGCTGGTCGACGCCGCGCACAAGCAGATGCTGGCGCTGCCGTTCTATCACACGTTCTCCGCCAAATCGCACGGGCCCTCGATCGATCTCGCCGAGAAGCTGGTCGCGCTCGCGCCTGTTACGATGAGCAAGGTGTTCTTCACCAATTCCGGCTCGGAGGCCAACGACACTGTTCTGAAGTTGATTGCCTATCGTTCCAATGCGCTCGGCCAGCCACAGCGCAAGAAGGTGATCAGCCGGATGCGCGCCTATCACGGCGTCACCATCGCGTCCGCCAGCCTCACCGGGCTGCCGAACAACCACCGCTCTTTCGACTTGCCGCTCCCGAACATCCTGCACACGGGCTCGCCGCATTTCTACAAGGATGGCGCGCCCGGGGAGAGCGAGGAAGCGTTCGCGACGCGGCGGGCCGAGGAACTCGATGCGCTGATCCAGAAGGAAGGCCCGGACACGATCGCTGCGTTCTTCGGCGAGCCGGTGATGGGCGCGGGCGGCGTCATCGTGCCGCCGGCGACCTATTGGGACAAGATCCAGAAGGTGCTGAACAAGTACGACATCCTGTTGGTCGCCGACGAGGTCATCTGCGGCTTCGGCCGCACCGGCAAGATGTTCGGCTGCGAAACCTACGGCATCAAGCCCGACGCCATCGTGGTCTCCAAGCAGATCACCTCGAGCTATTTCCCGCTGTCGGCCATCATGATGAACGATCGCATGTTCGAACCGATCGCCGACGAGAGCAACAAGATCGGCGTGCTCGGCCACGGCTTCACCGCGGGCGGCCATCCGGTCGGCTCGGCGATTGCGCTCGAGAATTTGAAGATCATCGAGGAGCGGGGCCTGGTTGCGCACGCCGCCGAGCTCGGTGGCTACATGCAAGGCAAGCTGCGTGAACTCACCAGCCATCCACTGGTGGGCGAGGTCCGCGGTGTCGGCATGATCGCTGCGATCGAACTGGTGCTGGACAAGGCGCGCAAGACCGCAGCGGCAACGCCGGGCGCCGTCGGCGGCATGGCCAGCCGCATGCTGCAGGAGCGCGGCGTTATCTCGCGCAACATGCTCGATGCCATTGCCATCTGCCCGCCGCTGATCGTCACCAAGACTCAGATCGACGAGCTGGTCGCGGCGATTTCAGGTGTGCTGGACGACATGAAGCCGGAAGTGGCGAAGCTGACGCCGGCGTAGGGACGGCGCTTCACGCGTGAGCGTAGCGCTCTATCACACCCCCGGTGTCGTCCTGGCCTAGTGCGCAATTGCGCACTAGGCCAGGACGACATCGGGAGGCATCGGGGCTATTCCGCTCGCTGAACCCCGATCACGCGGCCTTTCTCGACCGCCAGCGCCAGCTCGCCGCGCTTCAGTTTCAGGGCGGCCTCGCCGAACAGCTCGCGGCGCCAGCCGCGTAGCGCCGGCACGTCGGCCTCGTCGTCGGCCGCAATCTCCTCGAGATCGTCGACGGTCGCAATCACCTTGCTGGCGACCGCATGGCGCTCCGCGGTCATGCGCAGCAACACCTTCAACAGTTCGACGATCGCGGCGCCATTGTTATTGTTGCGCGGCTTTTCCAGCTTCGGCAGCGTGGCGTGATCGCGCGCCAGCCCGCGCTCGACAGCGGCGACGATGTCGGCGCCCCATTTGGATTTCTCAAAACCCTTCGGCACGGAGCGCAGGTTTGCGAGCTTCTCGATCGTGTTCGGCGCATGGGTCGCGATGTCGCTGACGGCCTCGTCGCGCAGCACGCGGCCTCGCGGCACGTCGCGGCTCTGCGCCTCCTGCTCGCGCCAGGCGGCGACCTCCATTAGGACCGCAAGGTCCTTGGGCTTGCGCACCCGCGTCTTGAGCCGTTCCCAGGCGCGCTCGGGATGGAAGTCGTAGGTCTTGGGCGAGGTCAGGACTTCCATCTCGATCGAGACCCATTCGCTGCGCCGGCGCTTTTTAAGGTCGGCATCGAGCGCTGCGAACACGTCGCGCAGATGCGTGACGTCGGACACGGCGTAGTGCATCTGCTCCTTGGTCAGCGGCCGGCGCGACCAGTCGGTGAAGCGGTGGGTCTTGTCCGGGCGGTGTCCGGTGACCTTCTCGACCAGGGCGTCGTAGGCGATGCTGTCGCCGTAGCCGAGCACCATGGCCGCGACCTGGGTATCGAACACCGGGTGCGGGATGATACCCGCCTGGTGCCAGATGATCTCGATGTCCTGGCGGGCGGCGTGGAACACCTTCAACACGCCCTCGTTGCCCATCAGCTCGAAGAACGGCTTGAGGTCGATGCCCTCGGCCAGGGTGTCGATGACGATTGCTTCCTCGGCGCTGGCCATCTGCACCACGCACAGCAGCGGGTAATAGGTGGTCTCGCGCAGGAACTCGGTATCGACGGTAATGACGGGGTGCTTGGCCAGCCGGCTGCAGGCAGCCGCAAGGTCAGCGGTGGTGGTAATCAAATCCATGAACGGCCCATGACAAGTCCATCAGCCGTTCTGCCGAAAGCGCTGTGATGTCAAGGGGCTCGAAGCGAATTCGAGCCTTGCATTTGGACCGGAATCGCATTTTCCGACGAAAATCCTATTCGTAGCGGACCCGCCGGGAGGGTTTGCGCGCGCAGGGCAGTGCCACCACGACCACGCACATGGCGACCAGCGCCAGCCCCAGGAACTCGAAAACCAACAGATCCACGGCAAAATCCCCCAGCAACATTGCTAAACTTGTCGGGGGCGAATTGAGGGTCTGTTAATTCTCGTGGTTACCGGCGGCGGGTCGGGCCGGATGGTGGACGGGGGGTTAACGGCCGCGGCATGCTATGCAGGCGTCACGGCATCCGGCGTCAGGTCATGAGCTTCGGCAGGGCGGTCGCCAAGGCGTCCACGGCGGCGCGAACTTTCGGCGGCATCCGGGACGAGCGTGGCCAGAGCGCGTGACAGTCGTAGAGAAATCCCGGCTGACCGCTCAACAGAGTGACGAGTCTACCGGCGCGCAGGCGTTCGCGGACTAGCCAGTATGGCAGCCAGGCCAGTCCCATCCCCTGTGACGCGGCGTCCGCGATCGCGTCGAGATCGTCGAGCCTGAGCCTTCCCGCCGGCACGATTTCGCTCGGAGGCTGGCCCTCGCGGGGAAACAGCCACGGCCGGACGCGTCCGGAGCGGCGATAGATGATCGCCTGATGCTGGGCAAGATCGTCGAGCGATTTCGGCTTGCCGTTGGCGCGCAAGTACGAGCGCGTGCCGCACACCACCATGCGCTGGCTTGCGATGCGCCGCGTCATCAGGCCGGATTGATCGTGTAGATCGCCGGTCCGGATCGCAAGATCATAGCGGCCCTCGATGATGTCAGCGATCGGGTCGCCGAACGAGAGATCGAGCTCCAGATGGGGATATCGTCGCGCGAGCTTCATCAGCAAGGGGGCGATGCAGTGCCGGCCCAGCAGGGCGGGCATGGTCACGCGGAGCCGGCCACGCGGCTCGGACAATTCATCGGAAGCGACGGCGTCGGCGGCCACGGCTTCAGCGAGCACAGTGCGGCAGCGCTCGTAGTAGGCTTGGCCAGTCTCGGTCAGGCTCTGGCGCCGTGTGGTGCGGTTGAGGAGGCGGACGCCCAGGCGCTCCTCGAGGAAACGAACGTGCTTGCCGACCATTGGCCCCGACATTTCGAGCGCATCGGCGGCAGCGGCGAACGAGCCCACATCCACCGCCTTGACGAAGACGGCCATGCTGGTCAGGCGGTCCATGATTGCAAACTCCTGGTTTCGACTGTTCACCTCTCCGCACGCTTTATCCGGCGCCGCCCGGTTGGCATAGGTCCATTGAATTCAATTATTTTGGAGTGTGTTCATGGCGCGCGTCGTTCGCTTCCGCAGACATGGTGGCCCCGAGGTGCTGCGCATCGAGACCGTCGACGTCGCGCCGCCAGGGAGGCGCGAGGTGCAGATCAGGGTCAAGGCCCTCGGGCTCAATCGCGCGGAAGCGCTCTTGCGGAAGGGGACCTATATCGAGACCGCGACCTTTCCGTCCGGCCTCGGTCTCGAGGCCGCCGGCATCGTCGAGGCGATCGGCGAAGGCGTGAGCGGCTTCTCGCCGGGCGAGGTCGTCAGCATCGTGCCGCCCGTGTCGATGGTGCGATGGCCGGCTTATGGCGAGCTCGTCACGTTTCCGGCGGAGTTCGTCGTTAAGCACCCGCCCGAGCTCGGCTTCGACGCCGCGGCCGCGGTATGGATGCAATATCTGACGGCGTTCGGCGCTCTGGTCGATATTGCTGGGCTGGAGCGAGGGGAGTCCGTAGTCATCACCGCGGCGTCGAGTAGCGTCGGGCTTGCAGCGATTCAGATCGCGAACCGGATCGGTGCGATCCCGATTGCAGTGACGCGAACCTCGATCAAGCGGCAGGCCCTGCGCGATGCTGGCGCCGCCGACGTTATCGCCTCCGTGGAAGAGGACATCCGGTCACGGCTGCAGGACATTGTCGGCTCAAACGGCGTTCGCGTGGTGTTCGACGCGGTCGGCGGTCCCATATTTGGGCCGCTCACCGCCGCGATGTCGCCGGGTGGCGTTCTCATCGAATATGGCGGCCTGAGCCCAGAGCCAACGCCGTTTCCGCTGGTCAACGTCCTGACCAAGAGCCTGACGCTGCGCGGCTATCTCGTGCACGAGATCATCCGCGACCCCGCGCGGCTTGCTAACGCGAAGACCTTCATCCTCGACGGGCTGCGGGACGGTGCATTGCAACCGATCATCGCCAAAACGTTTCAGTTTGAGGAGATCGTCGAAGCGCATCGCTTTCTGGAGTCAAACGAGCAGTTCGGCAAGATCGTGGTAACGATCTGAGCGAATGATCGTCTTGAACAAACGGTTTCGGCACCCCGGCATCTGGATTATGCCTTCGGCTCGTCCACCGTGCGCACCGAGCTTGCCTCACGTCCCGCAGAACGTCTGCAGCACCCGCTGCTCCGGCAGCGGCGGATCGGCGTAGGCTGCATAGCCCGGCTGGCCCTCGAACGGTTTAGCCAGCACCTTCACGAATTCCTCGAACGGCGTGTAGTCGTCATCGTTGACCGCGGCCTGGATCACGGCCTCGACGCGGTGGTTGCGCGGGATGAACATCGGGTTGACGGCGTGCATGGCGGCTTGCCGTTCGGCTGCGGTTTGCGGCTCCAGCGCCGTGCGCTCGTGCCAGCGCCTGGCCCACTCGTCGAACGCCGCGGGGTCCATGAATTGCGCGCGTGCATCGTCAGCAGCCGGATCGCCAGCGGCGTCGCCGAGTTTGCGGAAGGTGAGGGTGAAGTCGGCCTGGTTCTTGGCCATGGCGTCCAGCAGGTCCTGGATCAGCGCGTCGTCGCCGTCGCGCTCCGTGAACAGGCCGATTTTCTTGCGCAGGCCCGCCTGATAGGCGTCGCTGAACGTGTCGGAGAAGGCGCCAAGAATGTCCTGGGCCTCGGCGACCGCCTTTTCCTGATCGTCGGAAAACAGCGGCAGCAGGCATTCGGCAAGCCGGGTCAGATTCCACAGCGCGATGCGCGGCTGGTTGGCATAGGCGTAGCGGCCCATCTCGTCGATCGAGGAAAACACTTGCGACGGATTGTAGGCGTCCATGAAGGCGCACGGACCGTAATCGATGGTCTCGCCTGATATCGATGAGTTGTCGGTGTTCATCACGCCGTGGATGAAGCCGACTAGCAGCCAGCGTGCGACCAGATCGGCCTGGCGTGCGACGACGCCACCGAGCAGCGCGTGATAGGGCCGCTCGGCGCCGAGCACCTCCGGATAGTGCCTGGCGATGACGTGGTCGGCGAGCCGGCGAATGGCATCGGTGTCGCGGCGGACGGCGAAGAACTGGAAGGTGCCGACGCGGATATGGCTCGAGGCGACGCGGGTCAGCACCGCGCCGGGCAGCGCGGTCTCGCGGATGACGTGCTCGCCGGTGACGACGGCAGCGAGTGAGCGCGTGGTGGGGATGCCCAATGCGAACATCGCCTCGCTGACGATGTATTCGCGCAGCACCGGCCCGAGCGCGGCACGGCCGTCGCCGCGGCGGGAGAATGGGGTGGGACCGGAGCCCTTGAGCTGGATGTCGCGGCGGATGCCGTCCTTGTCGATGACCTCGCCGAGCAGGACCGCCCGTCCGTCGCCCAGCTGCGGAACGAATTGCCCGAACTGGTGGCCGGCATAGGCCATGGCGATCGGATCGGCGCCGGCGGGAACCGTCTTGCCGGCCAGGATTTCGGCGCCCTCAGGGGTTTCCAGCACATCAGGATCCAGCCCGAGCTGGACCGCCAGCGGCCGGTTCAGCTTGATCAGCCGGGGCGCTGCCACCGGCGTCGGTGCGACCCGGGCGAAAAAGCTGTCCGGCAGCGCCGAATAGGAGTTCTGGAACGGGAAATGGACTGTCATGGCCTCAAGATAGGCGTGGAACGCCTGATGGCAAAGGCTTGAGCCGAGATTGGGCAAAAATGGCCACTTCCAGCCGAAAACGGGCCGTTCCCTTGGTTGCCGCCCCCGTCCTGCCGAGGTAAACCCTGCCGCAACTTTGAACCTGCCGTTTCGGCGGTTCGATTCGATCCTCCGACATTGAATTTGGGACGACCATGCATCGCTACCGGTCACATACATGCGGCGCGCTCCGCGAGAGCAACATCGGCGAGACGGTCCGCCTTTCAGGCTGGGTCCATCGCGTTCGCGACCATGGCGGCGTGCTGTTCATCGACCTGCGCGACCATTACGGCCTGACCCAGTGCGTGGTCGATCCGGACTCGCCGGCGTTCTCGCAGGCCGAAAAGCTGCGTTCGGAATTCGTGGTGCGGATGGACGGTAAGGCCCGTCGCCGCCCCGAAGGCACCGACAATGACGATCTGCCGACTGGCAAGATCGAGATCTATGTCAGCGAGATCGAGGTGCTGGGCCCGGCCGGCGACCTGCCGCTGCCGGTGTTCGGCGACCAGGAATATCCTGAAGACGTCCGTCTGAAGTACCGCTTCCTCGATCTGCGTCGCGAGAAGCTGCACCAGAACATCATGACGCGCGTCGAAATCATCAAGTCGATGCGTCGGCGCATGGAGGGGCAGGGCTTCTTCGAGTTCAACACGCCGATCCTGACCGCGTCCTCGCCGGAGGGCGCGCGCGACTTCCTGGTGCCGTCGCGCATTCATCCCGGCAAGTTCTATGCCCTGCCGCAGGCGCCGCAGCAGTACAAGCAGCTCTTGATGATGTCGGGCTTCGATCGCTACTTCCAGATCGCGCCCTGCTTCCGCGACGAGGATCCACGCGCGGATCGTCTGCCGGGCGAGTTCTACCAGCTCGACGTCGAGATGAGCTTTGTCACGCAGGACGATGTCTTCGCCGCGATGGAGCCTGTCATCACGGGTGTGTTCGAGGAGTTTGCCAAGGGCAAGCCGGTGACCAAGGGCTGGCGCCGGATTCCGTTCGCGGAAGCCTTGCGCAAATACGGCAGCGACAAGCCGGACCTGCGCAACCCGATCGAGATGCAGGACGTCTCCGAACACTTCCGCGGCTCCGGCTTCAAGGTGTTCGCGCGCATGTTGGAGGACCCCAAGAACCAGGTCTGGGCGATCCCGGCGCCGGGTGGCGGCTCGCGCGCCTTCTGCGACCGCATGAACTCCTGGGCGCAGGGCGAAGGTCAGCCCGGCCTCGGCTACATCATGTGGCGCGAGGGCGGCGAAGGTGCCGGTCCGCTTGCCAACAACATCGGTGCTGAGCGCACCGCCGCGATCCGCGCGCAGATCGGCGTGAAGGAAGGCGACGCCGCCTTCTTCGTCGCCGGCGATCCCGACAAGTTCTGGAAATTTTCAGGGTTGGCCCGCAACAAGGTCGGCGAGGAGTTGAACCTCACCGACAAGGAGCGGTTCGAGCTGGCCTGGATCGTCGACTTCCCGATGTACGAGTACAACGACGAGGACAAGAAGGTCGACTTCTCGCACAACCCGTTCTCGATGCCGCAGGGCGGTCTCGATACCTTGAAGGGCCAGGACCCGCTGACCATCAAGGCGTTCCAGTACGACATCACCTGCAACGGCTACGAGATCGCCTCGGGTGGCATCCGCAACCACGTGCCGGAAGCGATGGTGAAGGCGTTCGAGATCGCGGGCTATGGCGAGCAGGAAGTCGTCGATCGCTTCGGCGGCATGTACCGCGCCTTTCAGTACGGCGCCCCGCCGCATGGCGGCATGGCCGCCGGTGTCGACCGCATCGTCATGCTCTTGTGCGGCACCAACAATCTGCGCGAGGTCTCGCTGTTCCCGATGAACCAGCAGGCCATGGACCTCCTGATGGGCGCACCGTCGGAGCCCAGCCCCAAGCAGCTCCGCGAGCTGCACGTGAAGGTGAGCCTGCCGCAGAAGTGAGGCTGTCTCCACAGCGTCATTGCGAGCGAAGCGAAGCAATCCAGAATCTTTCCGCGGAGTGACTCTGGATTGCTTCGCTTCGCTCGCAATGACGGGGAGGGATTTTCGCCGGTCCAACTGCCATCCCCGCGCGCAGCGTCGTTCCCTACAGCCCCGTCGACGCCTCGATCCTGAACTGCGCAAGCGCGCTCTGTGGGTCGGTTTGCAAGAGCTGCATCAATTGCATCAGCGGTGCCTTGGCGCGCGGGGACAGCTTGATGGAAAGCGTCTGGCCCGGCGTCTCGACGAAGCGGGCGATCGCGTCCACGGCCGCGTTCGCATCCGGATTGGCGGAAGCAACTTGCTCGCGTTTAGCCTTGATGCTCTCGACGAGCGCCTGGCGTGCGGTATCACGGCTGACATTCTGCATGCGCGCGAACTGCGCCGCGACGAGATCGATGACGCCGCTGTCGCGCAATGAGAATTCGAGCGTGCCCGCCTCGATCCGGGCCGCCTGGCCCATGAGCTGGGCCGGATCGGCCGAAAACACCTCGCGTGGTACGTTGCCGAGCGCCATACGCAGTTGCGCTCTTGCGATGCCTCCGATGTCGAGGGTCGCGGGCGTCAGAGCGAAGCTGTTGGACTGTTCGGTCCAGGCAGCGCCGAGATCGAGGTCGATAGCGAGCTTGTCGATCCCGCTGGCAATCAATGGAAGCTGTTTTGGACCGGATGGATCGGCTGGCGTGACAAATTTGGCAACCACATGCGCCTTGCTCGGGATCGAGCCGACCAGCTGCCCCAGTCCAGGCTCAGTGTGTCGATCATGACCAGCTTATTGGTGGTCTTGAACGGCGCCGTCACGCCCTTGATCTCCGCGCCTGCGAGCACGCCGAACAGCCCGAGCATCTGATCCGGCGAGGGCGCCCGCCCGGCAGTGGTGAGGCTTGCTGCCCAGCGCATCAAACTCGCCGTGCTGAAGGACTTCAGCGCAAAGCGCTCCATCTTGAACTGTCCCTGCGGAGACGGCGCGTCGACGCCTTCGACCGCGAACTCGCCGTCGCGAAATCGGATGGCACCAACCGTGGCCGTTCCTTGCGGCGTGCCGACCGACATCTTGCCGATTTCGGCCTTACCGATGCGAAGACCCTCATAAACTCCGGCGAGCTTCTCCAGCAGCTCGCGTGCCTGCGCCGGAGTCGGCGGGGCCGATTGATCCCGTGGCAGCGCGGCAAATATCTCGGCCAGCCGGAATTTCGACGGCTGGACGGCGATGTCTTCCATGGTGAACCCGTCGACATCCACTCGCATCCCCTGTGCCGATTTGAGCGCATAGGGGCCCGTCGAGACCTGCCGATAGACCCGGCGATAGCTGTCGTCGCTGGCCGTCTGCGGATCGAGCGCGGCGATGATCGCGGTCGCGTCGAAATCGTTGACGATGATGTTCGACGATTCACCCGTCAGCTTGTCCGTCTTGCCGGGTTGCTTCACGTCGACCGAGATCACGGCGCGGTCCGACTTCATCCCGTCGATCTTGCCGTGCTTTAGGTTCTGGATCGCCAGTTCGGAATAGGTGACCTCGCCGCTGCCGGCGGCGCGGGAATCGAAGCTGATCGTGAGGGTCGGAGCCGTGAGCGACGATGCAGCGACACTCGCATATTGGCCGAGCACGTAGCGGTACATATCGACCAGCGAGCTGTCCGCCGGCACCTGACCCGCCTGAACAGGACCGGCATAGTCGCGCATGACCAGGTGCGGGATCTTGTACGCGACCTTCAGCTTGGCAGCGCCGATCTGGTCCAGCGTAACCTCGAGCCCGGTGATGTCGACGGCGTCGGCCGAGATCCTTGTTTCGTCGATCTGGCGAACGCCCGTGCCCTTGATGGCGGCGATCCTGATCTGCGCCTGCGGTGCCTTGCCCGGCGTAACCGCGATGTCCTCGATCGTGAGGGTGCGCGTGGGCAGATCGAAGGCGATCTTGCCGTAGCTAGCCTTGCCGCCTTGCTTGCGGATTTGCTCGAACGCGGTCTCCACCTCGGCGGTGACGCGATGTTTTGCGTAGAAGCTGAAGCCCAACCATCCGCCCGCGCCCACCACGGCCACGACGATGAAGCCGATCAGGATTCACTTCATTCCCAGCTCCAGTTGCTCGCGTTGCAGCACGCAACCTGCCATATTCGCAAAGCAACGCGCGGTCCAGGGAAAGCGAGCGCTATCAGATATTTGACCGCGCGCCCTGTTGATGGGGCCGCAATCGGATGTTGCCACCGGGCCGCCCGACGTGCTTCATCCCGTTTCCATGACCCGGAAATACCACCCGAAGGCGGGCCGGTCAGGACAACGTAGTTTGAGGCCGGTAACGCGAGGCAAGACACCGCATGTCGTCCTATTCTGATGATCTCCACCAGGCGGCGCTGGCCTATCATCGGCTGCCGCGCCCCGGAAAGCTCGAGATCCAGGCGAGCAAGCCGCTCGCCAACCAGCGCGACCTCGCGCTGGCCTATTCCCCCGGCGTCGCCGCCGCCTGCATGGAGATCGCCAAGAACCCCGCGGAAGCGGCGACGCTGACGATACGCTCCAACCTGGTTGCCGTGGTTTCGAACGGCACCGCCGTGCTCGGCCTCGGCAATATCGGCCCGCTGGCCTCGAAGCCGGTGATGGAGGGCAAGGCGGTCCTGTTCAAGAAATTCGCCGGCATTGACGTGTTCGACATCGAGATCGCGGCCGACACCATCGAACGCGTGGTCGAGACCGTGGCCGCGCTCGAGCCGACCTTCGGCGGCATCAATCTCGAGGACATCCGCGGACCGGAATGCTTCGAGATCGAGGCGCAGCTCAAGGAGCGCATGAAGATCCCGGTCTTTCACGACGACCAGCACGGCACCGCGATCATCGTCGCCGCCGCGATCACCAACGGTCTGCGCCTGAACGGCAAGAACCTGTCGGACGTCAAGATCGTGGCATCGGGGGCAGGGGCCGCAGCGCTTGCGACACTGAACCTGCTGGTGTCGATGGGGGCGCAGCGCAAGAACATCTGGGTCTGCGACATCGACGGCCTTGTTCACGAAGGCCGCAACACCACGATGGACCGCTGGAAGGCGGTCTATGCGCAGAAGACCGACAAGCGCACGCTCGCCGACGTCATCGGCGGCGCCGACATCTTTATCGGCCTCTCCGCACCGGGCGTGCTCAAGCCCGAGATGGCCAAGGCGATGGGCGACAAGCCGCTCATCATGGCGCTCGCGAATCCGACGCCGGAGATCATGCCGGAGGAGGCGCGCAAAGCCCGTCCCGACGCCATGATCTGCACTGGCCGCTCCGACTATCCGAACCAGGTCAACAACGTCCTGTGCTTTCCCTTCATCTTCCGTGGCGCGCTCGATGTCGGCGCCACCGCGATCAACGAGGAGATGAAGCACGCCGCCGTCGAGGCCATCGCGCAGCTCGCGCGCGAGGCGCCGTCCGATGCGGTCGCGCAAGGCTTCGATACCGGCGAGACGCAAGGGTTTGGCCCGGGCTCGCTGATCCCGAGTCCCTTTGATCCGAGATTGATCCTGCGCATCGCGCCGGCGGTGGCGAAGGCCGCGATGGAATCGGGCGTTGCGACCCGGCCCATCACCAATTTCGACGAGTACACCGCGTTGCTCGAGCGCTTCGCCTTCCGCTCCGGCCTCGTCATGAAGCCGATGTTCGCCAAGGCCAAGACCCAACCGGTGCGCGTGATCTACGCCGAAGGCGAGGATGAGCGCGTGCTGCGCGCCACCCAGGTGGTGCTGGAAGAGAAGCTGGCGATGCCGATCCTGGTCGGACGTCCGTCGGTGGTCGAGGCCCGCATCGAGCGCTTCGGCCTGTCTATCAAGGCCGGCAGGGACTTCGACCTGGTCAATCCCGAGGACGATCCGCGCTACCGCTCCTACGTGCAGTCCTATGGCGAGGTCGCCGGCCGCCGCGGCGTGACGCCGGATGCGGCGCGCACGGTGGTGCGCACCAACAACACCGTCATCGCGGCGCTCGCGGTGGTGCGCGGAGAGGCGGACGCCATGCTCTGCGGCGTCGAGGGCCGCTACATGAGCCATCTGCGCCATGTTCGCGAGATCGTCGGGTTCACCCCGGGAATCAGCGACTATGCGGCGCTGGCGCTGCTGATCACGAGCAAGGGCGCCTTCTTCATCGCCGACACCCAGGTGCGGCCCAATCCGAGCGCCGAAGAGCTCGCCGAGATCGCCTCGCTCGCGGCGGTCCACGTCCAACGCTTCAACATCAAGCCGAAGATCGCCTTCGTCTCGCATTCGGATTTCGGCAGCTACGAAACGGAATCCTCGCGCAAGATGCGCCGGGCAACCCAGCTCCTGAAGGAGAAGCATCCGGAACTCGAGGCCGACGGCGAGATGCAAGGCGACACCGCGCTCTCGGCCGCCGCGCGCAAGATGGTGCTGCCGCACTCCAAGCTCGAGGGCGAAGCCAACATCATGATCATGCCAAGCCTCGACACCGCCAACGTCGCCTATCAGATGATCAAGTCGCTGGCGGACGCGCTCCCCGTCGGGCCGATCCTGATCGGCCCGGCGCGCCCGGCTCACATCCTCACCCCGTCGGTAACGGCGCGCGGCATCCTCAACATGACCGCAGTGGCTGTGGTGGAAGCGCAGGAGCGCGCGTCGCGGCAGCAGCCGACGTTGTTTACGTAGGGCGTGCGTGGCCTTCCCCTCTCCCCTTGTGAGAGAGGGTGGCTCGCCGCGGAGCGGCGAGACGGGTGAGGGGTTGCTTCCGCGCGCACATTTCTCACGGTTGAATTTGCAGAGCGAGACCCCTCATCCGGCACTGCACCTTCTCCCACAAGGTAAGAAGGTGCAGTGCCGGGCCACCAACTTTGAATTGCTCGCAGTTAGCCATTTCCCCGTTTGTAAACCGGCGAATGTATCTTCATAATCGCGAAGTGCTTTCGCGAGAATTCAAAAGCCTGAGCAAAGAGGCCGATCATGCCAGCGTTCGTAACTTTCGGGCGGATCCTGTTCGCCGTGCTGTTCATCTACACGGGTGCGGCAAGACTGTTTGCCATGCAGGCGACCGTTGATTTCATCGCCGCCAAGGTCGTGATGCCCGACATGATCGCGCCTTACGCCAAGCAGATCGAGACGGCGACGGCCATGACCACGCCGCAACTGCTGGCGATCGCAGTCGGCGTGCTCGAGATCATCGCAGGCGTGATGATCGCGCTGAATTTCGGCGCGCGCTTCTTCGCGATGCTGATGATTATCTATGTCGCGGTCGCGACCTTCCTGTTCTACGACTTCTGGAACCAGGTGCCGCCTGACAACGGCAAGATGCTGGTCGACGCGCTCAAGAACCTGTCGATCATCGGCGCCCTGTTCATGATCATGGGCTACGGGCGCGCCACGCGTCCGGCCGAAGCGGCCTACGGGGACGTATAAAGGTTAAGCCACTACGTCCTGCGCCATGGCGTCACCGTCACGTCATGCGCGGCGTCGAGCAGATACGGCGCGCCCGGCTTCATCCCGTGTGAGGCCAGCACCTCCTGAGGCGTGCGCCCCGGTACTTCGACAAAACAGCCC
Source organism: Bradyrhizobium sp. CW1 (assembly GCF_023100665.1). Classification (NCBI taxonomy): domain Bacteria; kingdom Pseudomonadati; phylum Pseudomonadota; class Alphaproteobacteria; order Hyphomicrobiales; family Nitrobacteraceae; genus Bradyrhizobium; species Bradyrhizobium sp. CW1. The sequence continues at coordinate 4,466,356 of NZ_CP064684.1, read as the reverse complement.
TCGCCGCGGGGCAGCCGAAGGTGCGGGGCTTCCGACAGCCAGAACGTATCGTAGCGATCCATGAACATGTCGAACACGACGGGGCCGCCGATGATTGCGACGGTGCCGGAAGCGACATCGGCGAACGCACAGGCGTCCTCAAAGCTGGTGTGAGCCGGATTCCACAAGGTCGCGTTCGGCATCTCGGGATCGACGGTCAGAGTCTGGATCTTGCGGGTCAGGATCAGGCGCTTGCGCTTGGGTGAATTCGGCTGCTGCTCATGCGAGTGACGGCCGTGCACGATCAGCGCGGCGCGATCGAGCGCCTGCTCGAAGAACAGCTTGTCGCCTTCGAACTTCAGGCTGTCGGGCATGACATGGTCGGCGTCCGCGAGCATGCCGTCCGCGGAGACGATGACGTAGCCTTCGATCCGAAAGGACAAGGGCGCGGCTATTCGGAAACCGTTGTCACGACGCTGTTGACCGGCCGGGTGCTCACCGTCGGCAGCTTGACGTCCTTGAGCAGTTCCTGGTCGTATTCCGGCAGCGTCGAGGCCGGGAACTTGGCGCGCATCGCCACCACCTTGTAACCGCCGGCCTTCAGGCGCTTGAGCAATTCGGGCAGGGCTTCCGCAGTGTGCTTCTGGAAGTCGTGCATCAGGATGATGCCCTTGCCCTTGCTGTCGAGCTTCTTCATGACGGTCTCGATCACCTTCTCGGGCTTCGAGGCCTTGAAGTCGAAGGAGTCGATGTCGCAGGAGAAGATCGCTGTGTTGCGGTTGCCGAGATAGGTGACCATCTCCGGCGGATGCTGGAGCGCCGGGAAGCGGAAGAAAGGCGAGGGCGAAATGCCGCCGAGCGCCCATTTCACCGCGGAAAGACCCTTCTCGATCTCTTCCTTGCGCTGCGCTTCCGTGAGCTTCTTGTTGTTGAGGTTGGCGTGCGACCAGGTGTGGGTGCCCACGGTATGGCCGGCCGCGTAGACCTGCTTCAGGATCTCCGGCTCGTAGGTCGCGTGCTTGCCGATCGAGAAGAAGATGCCGGTGGTGCACTCGTCGGCGAGCGCCTTCAGCACCGCGGGCGTGTTCTTGGGCCAGGGGCCGTCGTCGAAGGTCAGCACCACTTCGTGGTCGCGCAGGAAATCGAGCTCCTTGAAATGCTCGAAGCCGAAGCCAGGACCGCCCGTGGTGTCGATCTCGACGGTGCGGGCGACCCCAAGCGCGCCCGGCGTGTTGCAGGCTGCGCGGGCGGGCTGGGGCGCCTGCTTAGGCGGCGGAGGATTGACGAAGCCCGCCGGCGCGGCGGCTGCTGCAGGAGCGGGTGCGGGAGCTGCAGCGGGCGCAGCCGCAGCCGGTGTTGCCGCCGGTGCGGCCTGCGTCGCGGCGGCGGGCTTTGCAGCCGGGGTCTGCGACCATGCCGCGCCCGTCATCGCCAGAGACATCGCGCTTGCCAATATCAGTCCTGCCGCCACACGCATGGTGTTGTCCTCGAGATTGATCCCGTTGTTCCGCCGCGGCTTTTCGCCTTCGGCAAAACCATCCTGCCCATAACAATCCTAGCCTAGATGGTGGGCCCTCGCCATTGCAACGGCTGTTTGGCGCGCCAGCCCAATTGTGCCCAACCGGGTTGGGGACGCGTGGCGTCAAGTGTCGGCCAGCGCCTTGGCGATCGCCGTCTTGATCCGCGTGTCTGTCGGTTCGACCGCGGATGCAAAGACATCGGCGATATAGCCGTCCCGGCCGATCAGATATTTGTGGAAGTTCCAGCGCGGAACTTCTCGCGGGCGCGCCTCTGCCGCCCATTTGTAGAATGGATGCGCCTTTGCACCGACCACGATGGCCTTGGCCGCGATGGGGAAGGTAACGCCGTATTGGTGGTGGGCGGTTTCCGAGATCTCACTGGTGCCGCCGGGCTCCTGTCCGCCGAAATCGTTGGAGGGCACGCCAATGACGGTGAGGCCGCGTTCGCGAAACTCGCTCCAGATGTCTTGCAGGCCGGCATATTGCGGCGTGTAACCGCAGAGCGAAGCGGTGTTCACCACCAGCAGCGGCCTGCCAGTGAAGGCCGCAAGGCGGATGTCGTCGCCTGACAATGCCGGGAAAGAGAAGGCGTAGGCGGAAATTCGGCTCATGCCGCCATCCGCCAGTGCACGCGTCGCCGGCGCCAGCGTGCCTGCAAAGGCGGCGATGAGTATGGTCCTGCGGTTCATCATAACGGCGTCCCCCGAAATGATCCGGGGCGCATGTTACCCCGTCGGTGCGAGCGGCGTCGTCAACACGGCGTTATCTGCCGCGATGAGGCGCGTTAGTACAGGCGGACGATGAAATCGGTGCCTTCGCCAGTCTCGCCCTGGTTGATGCCCTGGTCGGAGACGATGATCGAGCCGCCCGATGTCAGCATTTCGTTGATCCTCGCGATCGTGTCGGCCGGGATCGAGACGCGGTCCAGGGCCTCGGCTGGACTGTCCGGCGGGACCACAGGCTTTACGGCGACGGGAATCACCGCCGCGCCACGTTGGCGGCCTGTCACGCGGCCGTCATCTTCGCGCGCGGCAGAACGGACCGACACTGGCAAGGACACCACCGACCAATGCAGCGCATTGGAATCGGCCTTGTCGATTTCGGCGGTAAAGACATGCGTGCCGAGCGGCCGATCACTCGCGGCGATTGTGACAGGCACCTCGAACAGCGGCGCAAAGTTCTGCCGCACGTAGAGCTTGGAATCCTTGCGGCTGATGAAGACCGCGATCTGGCCCGCTCGCTTGGGCGCTTCAGGTTTTGCCACGGGCGCCGGATCGGCAACGCGGGTTTCGTCCTTCTTGACGTCGGTCGTGGCCGCCTGCGCTGGCGCCGCGGCCGGTGCATCGGATGTCTTCGCGAGTTCGGACTTCGGCGTCTCCGCGGCGTCGACAGGCTTCGCTTCAGTGTTCGCGGGCTGCGCGGCGTCTCCGGCCTCTGGCTTGGCCGCGTCCGCCGCCTCAGCGGGCTTGGTCTCGGGCTTTGCCGTTGTCTCGGTGTTGTCGGCCGATGCCGGGGCCTCCTCGCGGGCTGGGGCATATCCGGTGGTCACGTCCGACATCACGGTGTGGCCGACCGACGAGCGCAGCTCGGGCACGCCGTCGGCGCTGGCGGTTTTCGTTTCAACCGGCTTTGCTTCGGTGGCCGCGGTATTGGCTGTGCCCTTGTCGGCCTTGTCGCCGGCATTGGTCTGCGGCTCGAGGCTGGCCGCGGGTTGCGGTGGCACGCGCAGCGAGGCAAGCAGCGGATGTGAGAACTTCTGCGGCGACATCTGACCGGGCGAAACGATCACGCGCGCGCCCATCCTGGTCCAGTTCCACATCTTCACCGCGAACGCCATCGGCATGCGGATGCAGCCGTGCGAGGCTGGATAGCCCGGCAGCACGCCGGCATGCATGGCAACGCCCGACCAGGTGATCCGCTGCATGTACGGCATCGGCGCGCCGCTATAGATGTTGGAGTGGTGGAATTTGTGCTTCTGGATGACGCTGAACACACCCATCGGCGTCGAATGGCCCTTCATGCCCGTCGAAACCGGGGATTCCGCGAACACGCCTTTGCTGTCGTAGACCGTGACCTTCTGCCGGTCGATCGAGACGACGATGACGAGAGGACCTTGCGGTTTGGTGCCGGCTTCTTTTTCGGCAACAAGGTCTTTTTTGCCGACCGCACCGCGCTTCTGCGGTTGGCGCGGGACGTCGAGATGGCGCTCCTGGCGCCCGTAGGACCCGTCGGAATAGTCCGTCCAGTAATAAAACGCTGCGTCCGCCTGGCTTGCCGTGCCGATCGCACCCGCCGCCGCCAAAATGGCGACCTGCCAAAGCCGCGTCGGCTTGGCAGAAAAACCGGCCCCGTTCACGCTGTTCATCCTCGAATCCATAATCCAAATCAGATGTTAGTCTCTCAGAGGGGATACGCGTTCACCAGCATGGCGGTTCTGCCATCAGCTACATTTGTCCAAAGCGTAGCAAAAAAGCCTCACGGAGCGGTAAACGGCGGCCGTGTCGGCTTGCCGGTCGTCTTCCTGATCGGTCGCCTCATCCCTACATTGCTGGAAGTTGTTACCGGAGAGGTTCATGTCATCTCGTTTCCGCAGTCTTTCCAGCATCCGCTTGAAAGGCCTCGCTTTATTCCTCATGGCGTTGACCGTGCCGGCAGCGTCCGCCTTCGCCGCCGACGAGCCGGATCTGATCTTTCGCCGCTCGACCGTGTTCAAATGGATGAGCCCGAACGACAAGCTTGCGACCTACGGCCTCGACGATCCTGAAGTCGAGGGCGTGGCCTGTCATTTTACGGTGCCGGAGAAGGGCGGCTTCAAGGGCTGGCTGGGCCTTGCCGAGGAAGTCTCGGACATTTCGCTCGCCTGCCGTCAGGTCGGCCCGATCAAGTTCAAGAACAAGATGGAGCAGGGCGACGACATGTTCCGCCAGCGCCGCTCGCTGTTCTTCAAGAAGATGCAGATCGTGCGCGGCTGTGACGCGAAGCGCAACGTGCTGGTCTACATGGTCTATTCGGACAGGCTGATCGAGGGTTCGCCGAAGAACTCGACCTCGACCGTGCCGGTCATGCCGTGGGGACCGGCGGACGCCAACGTCCAGAAGTGCGGAGAGTTCTTCACTCAGTGACGCTCTTGCGTTCACTCAGTGACGCTCTCGCGTGCACTCAGTGAGGGGTTTGCGTTCACTCGATGATGTCAGCGCGGATGGCGCGCGGTTTTGCAAGATGCGAGCCGGTCAGCCGCACGAATGACTGCGGCGTGGCCTCAAAGCCCCGGCTCGATTGTAGCGCCATTTCGCCAGGCGAATGGCTGTGAACAGGTCGTTGCTCCCGGCGGTCCGTTCGTTGGTCCGCATCGCGCGTCGTTGCGCGATTCTGCGCGGTCATGATGGCTGTTCCTCACATGAACACGCTCGGCGATGCTCGGGCGTCCTCGGTCTCGATAGCTTGGGTCGCAGTCGAAGCGCCCCCGGTTCGACAGGACCCAGCCTTCGTTCGGCTTCTCTTCAGCAGAAAAACGTAAAACGCATGTGAAGGGTGTGAGGCGGGATCATGACGGCGCCGGCGTTCCGCGGCGCATCCGAGCTCGCCGGAACCTGCCAAGCTACATTGGGTGACCGCACGACCCATCTGAAAAGATTGAGATTTTCCATGGAATATGTCGTCGCCTCGAGCGGGACGAAACAATTCTCACGGAGACGAAACCATTTTCCGGCTTTGGCGCATCACGCGCGAAACCGCCCATGGTTATCAACCTCACGACGACGACGGCGCACGCCGGCCACCGAATTCGGAGAGAACTTCATGCGCACGCTCAGCCTCATCCTTGCTTTCGGTTTCGTGCTCGCCGGCTCCTCGTTCGCAGGCTCGCCGGACGGCAATGTCCCGGGTATCGGTACTTTCCAGTACAGCGGCTCGCCGATCATGATCCCGGCACCGCAGCCGATCGTGGTTGCCGCGCGCTTCTGATCGCCAACAAGAAAAATCAGCCAATAAAGGCCATCATGCTTGTTCGTTCCTGCGCTGCGGCGTTCATATCCCTTCTGACGATCAGTGCCGTTCAGGCGCAGGTGCGCTCTCCATCCAGATTACCCGATCCCCGTACCGAGTTCGTGAGGCAATGCGCGCCGCGCATGCTCGGACGGTGGGAGCATCCGGAAGAGGTCTGCGGCTGCCTGCATGATCATGCTGCCGCCGTCGTCGAGGATCGCGATCTTCGCGAGGCCCTGCTGCGCGGCATCAGCGAGACCGGGGTGCCGACGATCGAGACCGACTGGGTGCCGGCCGCAAAGCAGACCGAAATCGGCCCGACCTTCACCAAGATCGCCAAGCCGACCCTGCAATGCATGTTCGATCCGGCGAAGTAGCGCTCATCGCTTTGATTTTGGACCAAACCGCGACACACAGATGCTCGTCCGTGCGACGCCCTTGTCGGTCATTTTGGCGCCTCGCACTTCCTTGACCTGTCCGGCGGGACAGGTTCCGTCGTCCACTTGAACGCGCTGGCCGAGCTTGAGGTCGACGATGTCCTGCTCGCGTCCGACGGTACCTGCGCGCGCTGTCGCAGCGAGTGCGATGAAGATCAGGAGCGAGAGGCAAGTCGCGCGGCGTAGCAGCATGGTGAGAGCTCCCAGCATCGATGTCGCAATGTAGGGAGCGGCAGCCGATTCTCATAGTGAACGTTCGTCATGCCCGCCCGGCCGGCTTGCTCCTCGCGCGCAAGGCCGCTCGCGATTCCCGCGCGAGTCGTTCGGCGGAGGCCACGAGCTTCGAAACCGCGTGGCCGGAAAATCCCAGCACGAAACCGGGCTGTGGGCGCGCGCGTGAATAGGTGTCGGCCAACAGCCAGCCTTCGGCGCCCGCGGCCTGCTTGGCTTTCGCCGCCACAGACAGATCGACCGAGGGATCGAACCGGGCGACTAGATGCAGACCCTGTGATGGGACCGGCACCGACAGCACGCCATCGGATGCGGCTTCGAGCCTCCCGGCCAGCGCGTCGCGCGCCTCGCGGTAAAGCTTGCGCACGCGCTTCAGGTTCGCCGCGAACGCGCCGGAATTGAGCATGTCGGCCACCGCACCCTCGATCAGCGTGCCGGGAAAGCGGTCGAGCGCAGCCCGCGCCGCGGTCACATCCGCAATCAAGCGCTCGGGCAGGGCGCAATAGCCGATGCGCAGGCCCGGAAACAACGTCTTGGCGAACGTGCCCATGTAAATCACGCGCTGGAGGTGATCGATGCCGGCCAGCGACATCAGCGGCGCGCCGTCGTAACGGAATTCGCTGTCGTAATCGTCTTCCAGCACGAAGGCGCCGGCCTGCCTGGCCCAGTCCAGCAGCTCGAGCCGCCGCGGCATCGACATCTGCACACCCAGCGGAAACTGGTGCGACGGCGTCACATAGGCTGCGCGCGCGGACGGCGCCGCTGCGCGGCCTTTGGCGACACGCATGCCGTGCGCGTCGACGGGAACGGAGACGGCACGATAGCCGCAATGCGCGATGGTTTTTCGCGCGGCGGGGTAACCTGGGTCCTCGCACCAGACCTGATCTTCGGGCTTCAGGATTGCGCTCAGCAAGATGCGCAGCGCGTGCAGCGTGCCTGACGTCAGCATGATCTGATCGGGATCGCAGCGCAGGCCCCGCGCCGACAACAGATGATCGGCGATCGCCGCACGCAGTTCGCGGCTGCCACGGGGATCGCCATAGTGCAGATGCTCCGCGCCGAAGGCGCGCATGCGACGGCCGACAAAGGCCCGGAAATGCTGCACGGCACGCGCGTCGATATGGGTGCAGCCGAGTGAAAACGCGCCTTGCCCCGGCGTTTCGACGCTGATCTTGGGCCGCTTCGGCTCGGCCGCGCGCGCGGGGATGCGCGCGGCGACGAAGGTGCCGGAGCCGACGGTTGCGTCGGCAAAGCCGTCGGCGATCAGCCGCTCATAGGCGGTGACGACGGCATTGCGCCGAAAGCCGGTCTGTTTGGCCAGCGTGCGCGACGGCGGCAGCGGCTCGCCGGGTTTCACCAGACCGCCGACGATCATCTCGCACAGTGCCTGATACAGCCGGTGCGCCGACGAGGCGCCAGCCGTGATGTGCGGGCCTGCGAGGTCGAGCGGCAGCTCGGCTTTGGCCGGCGAGGGGACAGAATTGGTCGGAATTTTTCGCATGGAATTGGCACTATCGCAGACCAAATCCACGGATACAACTGCTCTGGAATTGTTCAAATCCGACAGGAGCGGCCGTGAGCCAGACCGAGAACCAGAATTCCTATCCGACATCCGCGCGCAATCAGGTGAAGCGCCGTCACGACCGCGGCTTCTACGATCACGACACCGTTCATCGCATCCTGGATTCCTCGATGCTCTGCCACGTCTCCTACGCCATCGACGGCCAGCCCTATTGCACGCCGACTTTCTTCTGGCGCGAAGGGACGAAACTGTACTGGCACGGCTCGAGCGCCAGCCGCATGCTGCGCAACCAGACCCTGGGCGAGCGCGTGTGCCTGACGGTCGCCCATCTCGACAGCCTGGTGCTGGCGCGCTGCGGGTTCAATCACTCGGCCGATTACCGCGCCGTGATGGCATTCGGCACCGCCTATCTCGTCACCGATCCCGAGGAGAAAGAACGCGCGGTGATCGCGATGGTCGACCGCTTCTTCCCGGATCGCACCGCCAGCCTGCGGGCGAGCAACACGCAGGAGATCAAGGCGACCTCCTTTATCGCGATGGAGATCGAGGAAGCCTCCGCGAAAATCCGGGCCAAGGGTGTCGCCGACGACGACGAGGACTATGAATTGCCGATCTATGCCGAGCGCATCCCGGTGCGCACCGTGCTCGGTGCGCCGGAACCTTGCCCGCGGCTGCTCGACGGCGTGAGCCGGCCGGCGACACTGAATGGCTATTCGGAGGGCCGGCTGCTCGAAGACGCATTGCGGGATGCCTATTTTGCAGAGTACCCGAACGGCTGAAATCGGTTAGCTTACGCTCCATCGATGATCTCAATGCCGATTGGAGTTGCCTGATGAATGCCGAAACGCAGCAGAGGATTCTTGACGCCGTTGATGCCGGCTTCGAAGCCCAGCTCGCGACCACACGCGATTTCGTCGCGATCCCCTCGACGCGCGGTGCGGAGGGGCCATGCCAGGACATGATGGGCGACCTCCTGCGCGCGCGCGGCTACGAGGTCGACGACTGGCACATCAATGTCGACGACCTCAAGGATCTGCGCGGCTTCGGGCCCATCGAGCACGATTTTTCGAAGGCGCGCACTGTGGTCGGCACGTACCGGCCCAAAACCGAGGCGGGCAAATCGCTGATCCTCCAGGGCCATTGCGACGTGGTGCCCGCGGGGCCGCTGGAATTGTGGGACACCCCGCCGTTCTCGCCCGTCATCAAGGACGGCAAGATGTTCGGTCGCGGTGCCTGCGACATGAAGTCGGGCACCATCGCAGCGCTCTCCGCGCTCGATGCGATCAGGGCCGCGGGCCTGAGGCCGACGGCGCGGATTCACTTCCAGTCTGTGATCGAGGAGGAGAGCACCGGCGTCGGGGCGCTCTCGACGCTTCAACGAGGCTATCGTGCGGATGCCTGCTTCATTCCTGAGCCGACCGGCGGCAAGATGGTGCGCTCGCAGGTGGGCGTGATCTGGTTCCGCCTGCGCGTGAAGGGCCATCCGACCCATGTCGCCTTCGCCGGCTCCGGCGCGAATGCAATCATGGCGGCCTATCATTTGATCCAGGCGCTGCAAAAACTCGAGATCGAGTGGAACGAGCGCGCGAAAGCCGATCGTCACTTCAAGACGCTGAACCATCCCATCAACTTCAACCCCGGCATCATCAAGGGCGGCGACTGGGCCTCCAGCGTGCCGGCCTGGTGCGACGTCGATTGCCGGATTGCCGTGTTGCCCGGCTGGTCGATCGCCGAGCACCAGAAGGAGATTCTTGCGTGTGTCGCCGCCGCCGCACGCAACCACCGCTTCCTCGCCAACAATCCGCCGGAGATCGAATGGTCGGGCTTTTTGTCGGAAGGCTATGAGCTGACCAATGCCACCGCGCCTGAGGCGGCGTTCGGCAAGGCCTTCAGCACCGTCTATGGCGGCCAAATCGAAGACCTCGTCTTCACCGCGCTTACCGACACCCGCTTCTACGGCCTCAATCACGGCATCCCGAGCCTGTGCTTCGGCGCGAGTGGCGGCGAGATGCACGGCTTCAATGAATATGTCGATCTGGACTCGCTGAAAAAGACGACCAAGGCAATGGCGCTGTTCATCGCGGATTGGTGCGGGGTGGAGCAGGGGTAGCCCTCGTGTCCCGGACAGAGCCAGGACCCACGTCACCGCACATTTGGACCGCGGTTCAGCAGCGCATCGTTTCACGCTGCGCTGCGCCCTGGGGAACGAACCATCTTCCGGCTGCCCAATCCACCGGCGCCCAAATCCTTTAAGCTTAAAGAAAGACTAGGATGCCGCCCGCGCTGGTGGCAGACTGGCGCCTGGTCCACAAGGCCTTGAGTCCGTCGAGGAAGCACGATGCGCGATTGGGATGACGCCTACGCCAATTCGGCCCATATCCCGGGCTCGGACAAGATACCGGCGCTGTGGGCGGAGCGGGCGGCGGCTTATCGCGCCGGGCTGAAGGAGTTTCGCGCTGACATCGCCTATGGCCCCGGTGAGCGCCAGCGCCTCGATCTGATCTTGCCCGACGGCGACAGCAAGGGCCTCGTCGTGTTCGTCCACGGCGGCTACTGGATGCGCTTCGACAAGTCGACATGGACTGATCTCGCCGAAGGCGCGCGCCATCACGGCTGGACGGTGGCACTGCCAAGCTACACGCTGACGCCGGCCGCGCGCATCTCCGACATTACGGCGGAAATCACCACAGCGATTGCCAAGGCGGCCTCGCTGGTCGCGGGCCCGATCCGGCTCGCCGGCCATTCCGCCGGCGGGCATCTCGTTACGCGTATGCTGTGCGACGACAGCCGGCTGGAGCCCGCCGTCTACAACCGCGTCGCCGGCACGCTGTCCATCAGCGGCCTGCATGATCTGCGTCCGCTGCTCAAGACCAGGATGAACGACACCCTGCGCATGACGATGGAGGAGGCGACGCTGGAAAGCGCGGCGCTGCATCTGCCGCGCGGGCCTTCGCCGGTGACCGCCTGGGTCGGTGGCAACGAGCGGCCCGAATTCATCCGCCAGTCCGATCTGATGGCCAACGTCTGGACTGGTTTCGATGTGCCGACGCGTCTTGTCGTCGATCCCGGGCTGAACCATTTCACCGTGATCGACGCCCTCAAGGACCCGTCGTCGCCCACCACCGCGCGCCTGATCGGCCTCGACTGACGAGGCCTTGAAGATCGATCGAAAGGGCCTGCCATGACGTCCAGCCAATACGATCCCGCAAGCGAAGGCGCTGAGACCGATTTCGCCCGGCGCATGTCCTATGGACACTATCTGGCGCTGGACGCGATCCTCGGCGCGCAGCATCCCCTGTCGGAAGCCCATGACGAGATGCTGTTCATCATCCAGCATCAGACCACCGAGCTGTGGATGCGGCTCGCCATCCACGAGCTCAGCGCCGCACGCCGTTCGATCGCGAAGGATGAGGTGCAGCCTGCAATGAAGATGCTGGCACGGATGTCGCGCATCTTCGAGCAGCTCAACGGCGCCTGGGACGTGCTGCGCACCATGACGCCCAGCGAGTATACGCGCTTCCGCTCGCAGCTTGGCCAGTCCTCAGGCTTCCAGTCGCGGCAATACCGGCAGATCGAATTCCTGCTCGGCAACCGCAACCACGCCATGCTCAAGCCGCACGCGCACGATCTGGAAACAACGCAGCTGCTCGAAGCCGAGCTCGCAACGCCAAGCCTCTATGACGAGGTGCTGCGGCTCGCCGACCGCAACGGGCTCAAGATGCCTGCGGCCGTGCTGGCGCGCGATGTTCGCGAGACTCATAGCTTCAATGAAGGTGTGCTGCAGGCTTGGCGTATCGTCTACGAGGCGCCGGAAACGCACTGGATGCTCTACGAGCTCGCCGAGAAGCTGGTCGATTTCGAGGACTATTTCCGGCGCTGGCGCTTCAACCATGTGACGACGGTCGAGCGCGTCATCGGCTTCAAGCGCGGCACCGGTGGCACCGGCGGCGTCAGCTACCTCAAGCGCATGCTGGAGGTCGAGCTGTTTCCGGAACTCTGGCGCGTGCGCACGATCCTGTAGAGAATTCCATGACCAAGCTTCGCGTCTACGACGACACCAAAGCGCTGTTCCATATGCCGGACGGTGTGATCTATCTCGACGGCAATTCGCTCGGCGCGTTGCCGCTTGGCATTGCCGAGCGCGTCAGCCGCGTCATCACCGCCGAGTGGGGCGATGACTTGATCCGCGCCTGGAATACGGCTGGCTGGTATGCCCAGCCGCGCCATGTCGGCGATCGCATCGCGCGCCTGATCGGTGCGGAAGCCGGCTCCGTCATGGTCGGAGATACGCTGTCGCTCAAGGTCTATCAGGCGCTCGCCGCCGCGCTCGACATGAACGCGTCGCGCAAGGTCGTTCTATCGGACACCGGCAACTTTCCGACCGACCTCTACATGGCCGAAGGCCTGATCGCGACCCTTGGCCGTGGCCATCAATTGCGCCTGGTGGCGCCGGAGGAGATCGAGGCTTCGTTGTCGGAGGAGATCGCGGTGCTCTACATCACCGAGGTCGATTACCGCACCGGACGGCGCCACGACATGGCGAAGCTGACTGCAAGAGCGCATGCGCTCGGCATCGTCACGGTCTGGGACCTCGCGCATTCGGCCGGCGCGCTGCCGGTTGACCTTGCAGGCACCGGCGCGGATTTCGCCGCTGGATGCACCTACAAATACATCAACGCCGGCCCCGGCGCGCCGGCCTTCCTCTACGTTGCGCCGCGCCACGCCGACAGCGTGCGCGCCGCTTTGTCGGGTTGGATGGGGCATGCAAAGCCGTTCGCGTTCGAGCTTGCCTATGCGGCCGCAGGTGGCGTTGAGCGCATGCGCGTGGGAACGCCGCCGGTGCTGGCAATGGCGGCATTGGAAGCTTCGCTCGACATCTGGGATCGCGTCGATATTGCCGAGGTCCGGGCCCGCTCGCTGGCCCTCGGCGATCTCCTGATTGCCGAGGTCGAACGCCGCTGTCCGTCCTTGAAGCTTGTTACGCCGCGCACGCATGAGCGTCGCGGCTCTCAGGTCTCCTTCGCCTACGGCGGCGGCTATGCCGCGATGCAAGCTCTCATCGACCGCGGCGTCATCGGCGATTTCCGCGCGCCTGACATCATGAGATTTGCCATCACGCCGCTGTATATCGGTGAGGGCGAGATCGTGCGGGCAGCCGAGTTCATCGAAGAAGTGATCGCGGGCGAAATTTGGCGGCGGCCGGAGTATCAGGTGGTGAATGCGGTGACGTGAGGTACGAACGCTGTCTCCCCGTCATTGCTTTGCCGCGAAGAGCAATTCACCCTGTGAGCAGAATGATTTGGGAGGAGATCCGATGACGCCGCTCGATAAACTTAAAGCAATGAAGATGCCGTTTGCCGAACTCAAGGGCGTCGAGTTCGTCGAGGCCGAGAGGGATCGCGTGGTGGCGCGGATGACGGTCAGGCCCGATCTCTGCACGCTTCATCATACCATTCACGGCGGCGCGGTGATGGCGCTGGCCGATTCCGTCGGCGCGGCGGCCACCGTGATCAATCTGCCGGAGGACGCCAAGGGCACGACCACGCTCGAGAGCAAGACCAACTTCATCGGCGGGGCCAAGGAGGGAACCACGGTAATCGCGACCGCCACCCCAATCCACAGAGGCCGGCGGACCCAGGTCTGGACCACCCGGCTGGAGACCGAGGACGGCAAGCTGGTTGCCGTTGTGACGCAGACCCAGCTGGTCCTCGTGTGAATACGGGGGGCTTGATTTTATTAAAGAATTAGTCGCTTCCGATGCCCGAAACTTGGGCAGGTTCCCGTCTTGAAAAGTTTGTTGCGATGCACAATATTGGAGGCCTAGGGATTCGAACGCCTCCTCGAGGGACACCAAGAGGAGTTTTGACTTGTCACTCGCAGCAGATTTTGGACTTGAAATAACCAACCGCCCGAAGTCCGTTCAGGGCTACGTGCGGACCTTGAGCCAGCAGGAAGAATTGCCGCTTTTGCGCGATCACCTGCTGAGGCTCGATGCCGAAAGCCGGCACGACCGCTTCAACGGTTTTCTCGACGACAGTTTTATCGAGCGTTACGCCGCCCGCTGTGCCGAGGACGGCACCGTTATTGTCGCCTATATCGTCGATGGCGTGGTCCGCGGTGCGGCCGAGCTGCATCCGCCCGAGGGCGATTCGCTGCCCGAGGTCGCCTTCAGCGTGGAAGCTTCGGCGCGGCGCCAGAACGTCGGCACCGTGCTGTTCAGCCGCCTGATCGCGGAAGCGCGCTGGAAAGGCTACAAGCGCCTGCGCATCACCACCGGCGCCGAGAATCACCCGATGCGCGCGCTCGCCAGGAAGTTCGGGGCGCATCTGCAATTCCGTCATGGCGAATCGACCGGCACGATCGATCTCGCCAAGGCGCCTGAGGACGAACTCGCTGATCTCGCGGCCTCGCCATTCAGGGCCGGCCGCGCTCTTATCAGCTTCAACTCGACCTGCTGGAAGATCATCTCCAGCATCTACGGCAATCGCGCCGCCTGACCTGAAAAATCCGATTGGAATCAAAAAAGCGGACCGGCAAAACCGGTCCGCTTTTGTATTGTATGTAGGGACTAGGCCGTCAGGTGCCGGTGCGCTTGTCGTTGCCGAAGCGGCGCACGACACGGCGTTCGACCACCACCGAGCGCTGCGCACCCTGTTCGCCGGCGATCACGCGGGTCGAGGTGATGCGGCTGTTGGTGCGAACCTGCTTCTTGACCTCGGCCTGGACGACATCGAGCGGCATGCCCATCAAGGCTGCGGCGATCTCGGCCTGCTGCTCCTGATCATCGGTGATGCCGACGGCGGCGAAGATCGCCTCGTCTAAGGTCGGGGGATCGTGGCGCACGCGCCGCGTGCCATATTTGGTATTCCAGTTTGCGTTCATAACGGCCTCGTTTCGATGCCGGGATACCTAGTGCCGTCTATGTTGCATTGCAATATGAAATCGGTGTGGCATCTCAGCTATGCACCGGTTGGGTGTCAGGGTAGTGACGGGAGACCGGCAACATCCGCAACCCGCTGTTGTGGCCAGCGTTTCAGCGCCGCCTGGCCAGCTTCCGTCAGCCCGTAGATTCCCCGCTCGGTGCGTTCGAACCAGCCATACACATTGTTAAGCATGATCTTGCCGGCATCGGGACAGCGCCGGCGCAATTCGCTCACCCGCCGCGGGCCTGCCGCGAGCTCCGAGGCGCAGGCCAGTGCCTGCTGCCGATAGGCCGTCATGATCGGCGCGCGCGTGCTGCCGCCCAGCGCCGGATCGCCCTGGCGGCGCTGATGCTCTGCGACCAGGCGCGAACGGACCTTCGGCTCCCGGCGTGGGGCTGCCGTCGGCGGCTTCACCAGCACCTCGACCTGACCGCGGTCGGTCACCCCGAGCATGCCGAAGCCGAGGCGGCGACAGAGATTGCGATACCGTGCGTCGGTCTCGCGTCCCTTGCCGCGCGCTGACATCTTTGCCGCAATCCAGACCTCGTCGCCGGCCGGTGCACGATCGACCGCCTGAAGGATCAGCTCGAGATTGAAGGTCAGCTTGAGCTCGCCGATCACCACCACCGGAGGATCGCCGGCGCTGAGGCCCACGAGATCGCAGCCGCCGATCTCGCCCTTGACCGTGAAGCCGAGCTCTTCGAGGAAGCGTTTGACAGGCAGATAGAGCGTGGTTTCCAAAGGAAGCTTCCGAATGTCACGTTCGATCGGAGAATCAGTCTGCGGCAGTTTAGCCCCGGAGTGGACTTAGAGCTCTGCGCCATTTGATCGGGAACAGATGATCCGGCTATCCTGCGGGTGGGACAATCGGGCGCTTCACGAAGATGACCATCAGGAATGGGCTCTATCATATCCGCATCGAAATGCTGGATGCCGTTCAGGGCGGCAACCAAGGCGTCATGGTGATGCGCGACGGCACCATGCGGGGCGGGGACTCATTCTTCTTCGCCTACGGCAGCTACACCTCGGCCAACGGCAAGTGGAAGGGCGAGCTGACCAACGAGGAGCATTCCCCCTCGTTCGACGAGCGCCCGGTGTGGGGCCGCAAGGTCGTGACCATCGGCTTCAGTGGCACTTACAATGGCGAGACCGCGTACGGCGAGGGCATCGCGCTCGCCGGCAAGCAGAGCATCCGTTTCAGAGGCAATCTCCGGCTCTTGGTGCCGGATTGATTACACCCGCCCGCCAACCGGGATCAGCGCGCCGGTGACGCCGCTGGCGGCATCGCTGGCGAGGAACAGAATGACTTCGGCGAGTTCCTGCGGTGTCACCCATTTGGCGAAGTCGGCCTTCGGCATGTCGGCGCGGTTGGCCTTGGTGTCGATGATCGAGGGCAGCACCGCGTTCACGGTCACCTTGCCTTTCCACTCGCTCGCCAGCGCCTCGGTGAGCCGGTGGACGCCGGCTTTCGACGCCGCATAGGGGCCCATGCCGGAGCCGGCCTGAAGCGCGCCCATGGCCCCGATATTGACGATGCGGCCGGCCTTGGACGCGGCCAGATGCGGCAGGGCCGCCTGCGAGGCGTTGAGTGCCGTCAGCACGTTGAGCGCATGCATGCGCTGCCATGTCTTGACGTCGCCGTCGCCGACGGTCTCGAAGGCGAAGCCACCGGCGATGTTAACCAACACGTCGAGCCCGCCAAAGTGTCTCGCCGCTGCCTCGACCGCCGTCTTTGCTTGTGCTGCGTCGGACAGATCGACGCCGCCGATCTCGATGCGCTCAGGCATCCCGGAGATTTGCGATGGCGCATGGTCGATGCCGGCCACGCGCGCGCCGCGTGCCAGCGCGGTCTCGGCGACCACCTTGCCGAGCGCGCCGAGTGCGCCGGTCACGATCAGAACCTTGCCTTGCATCATTGTTCTCCCGGCACGGCCGCTTAAGATTTACGGCCGCCTACGATTGCAGATAGCGCGCCTTCAGTGCGATCCGCTCCGGTGTGCCGAGCTCGAGACCGTCGCGCAAGTAGGTTTCGAGATCGCCATACTCGCTACCGACGGCCTCGAAAGCAGCCGCAAGATACGAGGCCTCGACGTTGCCGATCGCGTCGAGAACATCGGCGGGAAGATCGGAGACGTTTGATGCGTCGCGCTTGTAGTGCTGGTTGGTCAGCAGATAATCCTCGGCAATGACGTCATCAGATACGCCGAGCGCATGCAGGATCAGCGCGCTGGCAAAGCCGGTGCGGTCCTTGCCGGCGGTGCAGTGGATCACGAGCGGCGCGCGGTCCTCCAGGAGATGCCCGAACAGGTTGCGGAAACTGGCCGTGTTGTGGCGTACATAGTTGCGATAGGATTCGCGCATGAGTTCGAGCGCGACCGGCGCGGTCAACCTGCCCCTGCCGAGCTCGGCGCGCAGCGCAGCCACGACTGTCGGCTCGATCGGCAGCGAATGCACGGCGATCTCGTTGACCACGCGGACACCCGCCGCGCGTTCCTCGACGCCGCGAAAATCGAAGGCGCTGCGCACGCCCAACGCGCGGACGATCTCGATATCGGCAGCAGTGAGCTGGCCGAGATGGTTGGAGCGGAAGATCTGCCGCCATCGCGTGATACGGCCATCTGCGGTCGGATAGCCGCCGAGGTCGCGAAAATTGCTGGCGCCTTGCAGGGCGAGATGGCGGGCAGGGAAGTCTTTCATGGAGGTGTCTTGTCAGGCATTTGAAACGGTCTGTGATCACCTGCGCGACCATATAATCCCGCAATCAAGTCCGGAATGGAAAAGGGCCGAAACACCGTTGTTTCGACCCTTTTTCGAACTGACGCCGGGCATCGAGAGACCGCGGCGGTATTGAACCGAACGCAGGCATCAGCGATCCCATTTCGGCTTGGCTTCATCGACTGCTTCCTGATGGTACCAGCTGCCGCTGCAAATCGTCTCGTTCACGGGAAGCGAGGCGTGGTTGGCGGGAAGGCGGGTCTCACCGTTGCGGCGCCCCCCGAGAGCCGAGCGGCCCCCGACAGGGAATTGGTAGATCTGTGCAGATCCGTGACTCAGTCCATTGTTCATCATTGCATTATCTCCCGAGATCGCAGCGCTGGCCTCCATGGTGCGCCCGACTCGTTGGCTTGTGGTTACTGGAATCCCCATATCGGCCGTGCATTCCGAAATGCAAAGTGCTGAAAAGGAAATCAGCGTTGGCCTATTTTGTAGGCAGACTGCATTCTGCTTCCTCTAAGGCAGCGCTCGGGTGGCTAACGCGTGGGCCGTTGCGAAGGTTGCGGGCGACGGTCGCAGTCTTGGCGAATATTGCCCGACGTTGATGCGCGTTTAGCCGGCAACCTTAGACCCGGGCCGGCCTGCTTCAAAATCGGGCGATTTCCGCGGGATTTTTGCGATGCAGCTTCACGCAAAGGTGCGCCGCTATGACGCGCGGCGCACTGGCCGATCCGCCGGGAGGGAAGAGGGGGCCGGCGGCGGTGGAAAACCTCCCGCGCTGCGGCCTTTTGGCACGTTAAATGCTTGGAAAGGGTCGGCCGATGTTGGCCGGGTAAACAATCGTGCGGGGGCCTGCGGCCCCCACCTTTCGCATCATCTACAGAGAGGCTCAATGACCAAGTATAAGCTCGAGTACATCTGGCTCGACGGATATACGCCGACTCCGAACTTGCGCGGCAAAACTCAGATCAAGGAATTCGCGTCGTTCCCGACGCTCGAGCAGCTTCCGCTCTGGGGCTTCGATGGCTCCTCCACCCAGCAGGCTGAAGGCCACAGCTCCGATTGCGTGCTGAAGCCGGTCGCGGTGTTCCCGGATGGCGCCCGCACCAACGGCGTGCTCGTGATGTGCGAAGTCATGATGCCCGACGGCAAGACCCCGCACCCGACCAACAAGCGCGCCACCATCCTTGACGATTCCGGCGCCTGGTTCGGTTTCGAGCAGGAATACTTCTTCTATAAGGACGGCCGTCCGCTCGGCTTCCCGGCCTCGGGGTATCCGGCGCCCCAAGGTCCGTACTACACCGGCGTCGGCTTCTCGAACGTCGGCGACGTCGCCCGTAAGATCGTCGAAGAGCATCTCGACCTCTGCCTGGCTGCCGGCATCAACCATGAAGGCATCAACGCGGAAGTCGCGAAGGGCCAGTGGGAATTCCAGATCTTCGGCAAGGGCTCCAAGAAGGCCGCTGACGAAATGTGGATGGCCCGCTACCTGATGCTGCGCCTGACCGAGAAGTACGGCATCGACATCGAGTTCCACTGCAAGCCGCTCGGCGACACCGACTGGAACGGCTCCGGCATGCACGCCAACTTCTCGACCGAGTACATGCGTACGGTCGGCGGCAAGGAGTACTTCGAGGCGCTGATGGCGGCCTTCGACAAGAACCTGATGGACCACATCGCCGTCTACGGCCCGGACAACGACAAGCGTCTGACCGGCAAGCACGAGACCGCGCCCTGGAACAAGTTCAGCTACGGCATTGCCGATCGCGGTGCTTCGATCCGCGTGCCGCACTCCTTCGTCAACAATGGTTACAAGGGCTATCTGGAAGACCGTCGTCCGAATTCGCAGGGCGACCCATACCAGATCGCTTCGCAGATCCTGAAGACGATCGCCTCCGTGCCGGCCGACAAGAAGGCCGCCGCCTAAGATCCTCCCGGCCCGGGCTGGGGGGCTGGCCCCGGTTGGACTTCGATCCGCCGAAGCCGAAAGGCTTCGGCGGATTTTTCATTTTGCTGACAGCCGTTGCGGAGACTCATCGGACCTCATGGCCGGAAACTTGTCCATCGCCGCCGAAAGCGGGATAGACTGCGTCTGGGTGCGCGCAGGGCCGGGGACGGCTGGTGTTTGAAGGCTTCTACAAGGTGAGATTTCAGCTCGGCGACCGGGTCGGCCGGAGCGTGATGCATGCCGGCAACGGCAAGATGCTCGGCGGCAATTCGGCCTTCGCCCATATCGGCACCTACGTGAAGACCGAAGCCGGCGTCGACGTCGTGATCAACACCGTCCGCCACAACCCCGATCCGAACTATCGCGCCATGGCGGGCACGGACGATGCGACGTTGCTTGCCAAGGGCTGGGCCGACGGCGATCTCTATCGCTTCAAGGGCGAGCTCAAGGAGCTGCCCGGCGTACCCTTTCAGTCGTTGATGACACCGATCACCGAAGACGAGATGCCGATCGCCGGCGGTGTCGGCGAGGCCGGTATCGCCGACGGGCTCTACTCGGTGCATCTGCGCATGCTCGATGGCGTCGACGGCGGTCTCACCGGCGTGATGCTGCTCAACAAGGGCCGCATCCTCGGCGGCGATGCATCGTTCTATTATCTCGGCAGCTACACCGCCGCCAACGGGCGCTGGAAGGGCCAGATCCTCAATCAGGAGCACACGCCGGCCAAGGACGATCCGATCTTCGGCGGCCACGAGGTCGGCATCGGCTTCTCCGGCACCTATGATGCCGAAGAGGCGGTGCTGGAGGCAACGGCGCTCGCCGGCAAGCGCAGCCTGCGCCTGACCGCCGCGCTCAAGCTGATGCACCGCGCCTGATCGTCACGGGAATCGCTGATGGAAACAATTCGCATGCTCTCGACGCTCGGCCTGATGGGCGCGATGCGCAGCCTCTCCTCCGCGTACGAGACCGCGACCGGCGTCCACATCGATGCCGATTTCGCGCCGACGCTGGCGCTGCTCAAACGGTTGCGCGACGGCGAGGCCGCCGATCTCGTCATCCTCACCCGCGAAGGGCTCGACGAGATGATCGGCGAGGGCCGTGTGATCGCCGAGAGCGCTGCCGATCTCGCGCGCTCCTTCGTCGGCATCGCGGTGCGGGCAGAGCAGGCACATCCCGACATCGCCACGGCATCCGCACTGCGCAACACGCTGCTCGCGGCGCGGTCGGTGGCCTATTCGCGACTGGGGGCGAGCGGGGTCTATTTCGCCCGGTTGATCGCGCAGATGGGGATCGCGGAAGAGATCAACGCCAAGGCCACCATCGTCGAGCAGGGCTTTACCGCGGAGCGGCTCGTGAGCGGCGAGGCCGACCTCGCGGTGCAGCAGATCAGCGAGCTGAAGCAGGTCGAAGGCATCGAGGTGGTCGGCCCGATCCCGCACGATCTGCAAACGCCGGCCGTGTTCTCCGCCGGTCGGATGACAAACGCCGAGAACGCCGACGCCGCTGACCGGCTGCTGCGCTATCTGGCATCGCCCGAGGTGGTCCCCGTGCTGCGCCAATCGGGACTCGAGCCTTGAATTTGCCGAGACTGCGACGCAACCTGGCGTCCATGCGGACTTTCCTCGTTGCCATCCTTCTCACGCTTGCGGTGCCGTTGTCGGGGCATGGGCAATCGGCCGACCTCGTGCTGTGCGACCGGGTCGCGGCCGATCCCAGCGATCCCGACAAGCCGGCCGACGTCAGGGGCGCGACCGAGATTGCGGCCTCCGACGTTGCGACCGCCATCAAGTTCTGCAAGCAGGCCGCGCCGTCGTCGCGGCGCGCGATGTTCGCGCTCGGCCGCGCCTATGCGGCCAACCGGCAACCGGCGGACGCGATGGCAGCCTGGCGCAAAGCTGCCGACAAGGGATCGAGTGCGGCGATGGTCGAGCTCGGCGTGGCCTACGGTACCGGCTCCGGCGTCGCCAGGGACGAAGCGCAGGCGCGGAAATTGTTCGAGAAGGCGGCGCAGGCCGGCAATCCCCGCGGCATCAGCAATCTCGCCGCGCTTGGCGGCAGCGGCGGTGCCGCGCCGGCCGATCCGGCACAGGCGCGCGCATTGCTGGGCAAGGCCGCCGAGACCAACGCGGAGGCGCAGTACCAGCTCGGCATGATGCTCTCCGAAGGCACGGGCGGGGCGAAGGACGACGCCGCGGCGCGCGCGCTGTTCGAAAAGGCTGCCGCGCAAAACCATCCCGGCGCGCTGGAGCGGATGGGCGCCTTCGCGCAGGAGGGCCGCGGCGGGCCAAAGGACAAGGACGCCGCGAAATCCTACTACGAGCGCGCCGCAGCGCTCGGCGACGAGGATGCCAAGCAGGCGCTGGAGCGGCTGCGCTGTCCCTATGCGATCAAGGACAAGCAGGGCAAGCTCGTCACCACGCTGTGCTTCTAAAGCCCGATGAACGCGCTGTAGATTTATTTGTGAGCATGATCTTTTCGGGAAACCGCTGCGCATTTTTCCGGATCATGCCGTAGCGCCTCGGCCGGCGGGTTCGAAGCCGGCTTTGGTGAGTGCGCAAGGCCGTTCGCGACCGGCCAAACAAAAAAACTCGAAAAACAACCCCATGCACAGTAGCCAAGTGGTTGAAATCACAGGCCTGCAAATGGTGTGAAATCGCCATATGCGGAATTGCCGAAATTGCTTGCGCCGTCGGGCAAAACAGGCGCATGATGGCATCATGGCAGGGCGTGGCTTCGCGAATGGCCCTGCGCGAAAAAGCCCGATGGTCTTGATGCGATGGCAGTGCTAGGTAGCGCGTGCTTTCCTTATGATTTTGCGGGTCACTTGCGTTGCTGGACGGGCTCTACAAGGTTGAATACGGCGTCAACGATGCCTTCGGCCGCAGCATCATGTGCATGCATGATGGCAAGCTGCTGGGCGGAAATTCGGCCTTCGCGCATCTCGGAAGCTATTTCGAGCGCGACGGCGAGATCATCGCCGAAGTCATCACCGAACGGCACAACGACGATCCCAACTACAAGCCGCTGATGGGGGCTGATGTCGCCGCGATCGGCGCGCGCGGCCGACTCGTCGGCAACCAGATCCGTCTCGCGGGCAGCGCGGACACGATGCCGGGCGCCGGTTTCTGGGCCAATCTCACGCGGCTCGATGACGAGGGGTTGCCGCCGCAGGGGACGATCGGTCCAGGCGGGGTGGTGAACGGGCTCTATGCGATCCATCTGCGCGCGCTCGACGGCGTCGATGCCGGGCTCTCCGGCGTCATGCTGCTGATGGACGGCCGCATCCTCGGCGGAGATGCGTTCTTCTACTATCTCGGCTCCTATTCCTCGGCTGACGGCCGCTGGAAGGGCGAGATCCTCAACCAGGAGCATACGCCGGCAAAAGGCGAGAACCCCGTGTTCGGCGGCTATGAGGTCGGGATCGGCTTCTCCGGAACCTGCACGGCGGACAGCGGCGAACTCGAAGGCATCGCGCTCGCCGGCAAGCGCAGCCTGCGGCTCGCGGCCTCGCTCAAGCTGATGCGGCGGGCGTAGGGCGGTTACTCAAAGATTTGGGATCTCCGCTCGAGTGGCTCAACAGGCCTGACGTCCGAGCCGCGGCAATGTCGGCAAGTGACCCCCAAGCGGACATATCGAAATCAGGACAGATCGAAACGGCCTCGACGAGAAGCACTGCGGCTCAGCTAGGGAAGTCCTTTTGTCATCGTAAAGGGATTGAACCCACCTTCCGCAAGGGCAGCCCACGAAGCTGCGCCAAGATGTGACAATCGGAAATAGTTTCGCGGCTTGGTCGGGTCGGTGTCCAACACGAACCCCGTCGGTAACGCGCGGACAGTCGTGGCATAGAACCCACCATCGGGCGACCTCTGGGATTCGATGACAGCGATCAGCGAATCTGCCCTCTTCGTCTTGCCGAGCAATTTCATCAAGAGAGCCATTTGGCTCGTACCTTCGGTCCACACACCGTCTCGGTCTTCACCGTAAGAAAAGCCTCCGCCGACACTCATTCGCTGTTCGGCGGTCGTCATTGCCGATGCAAATTTCCCGGCCGCTCCGTGAAGCGCTGTTAAAGGCCAGATCTGGGCATCCAGAGCCAAAATCGGATTATGCGTGACACCGTCTTCAGCGGTTCCTGCGGCGAAACAGACGCACCCCGGATCCCACATCGTATTTACAAAGTACTCGGCAACCGTTGCCTTATCGCGCCAGCGCGAATCGCCTGTGCGGATCGCAAGAAGACCAAACGCGGCGGCGAGGTCAGTATTATGTTCAGTCGATTTCCACGTCCGCACTTCCGGCGTCGGTTCGTGCCCAAACGTACCTCCCGTGAAACCGCCAGTACCGCGCGTATCGGCCCATTGCGCGACCCAAGCGCCAAGCCGCGCTGCACCATCGCGAAACGGGGAGCCGGTGTTCACATCATCAATCGACAGCAACGCCAACATGGCCCATGCCATGTTACCAACATCGCTTCCCACCTGATATCGATCCTCCAACCATTCGTTCCGATTATTGTCCCACCAACCCGGAAGTTTGGCGGAGCCATTCGCCACCACACCCGCGGCGTAAGCGTTTCGGAGCCGTCCATCATGCCAGGTCCGGTCATTATCGACGGCCCAGAGGATCGCCGCGCCCATCCGACTTGCTTTGTCTCGCTCACCGCAACCGACCAACGCGATGACAGCCACCGCATTGTCATAGAGGTATGCGGCGCCATGGAGAGGCCCCGATTCCACGGTCGGATAGCTGGGCAAAAACAACGGCCCTGGCTGCGCCTTATCAATTTGACTAGCGAGGTACCCGCATGCAGACGCTTCCGGTGTTGCCAAAGCCCGTAGTGGAGCGGTGGCTAAAATGATTATGAAGGTCGTTACGATCCAGACGAAGGTTTCTATTCGGGCCACTTGGCCGTTCTCCAGGGTGGACGATGATTCTATATACCCATCGGCGAAGTCTGGAAGTGGCCCCATCGCAATCGCGCTTGCGGTGCCCGCTCATGTCTGAAGTTGAGGGTAGACCGCCCGCCCTGACTGCCCACGGCCGAAACCGGCGCTATTGACCCACCGCGGAGTCCGACGCATCGAGCTCCCCCCGAGGGAGTGGACTGTCGGGTTCCGATACTCGGAACTCATCGGGATCGCAACGGGATTCACATGCCTTAATGAAGCCGCGCACGACCGCTGCTTTAATTCGCGGTTCGGTAGCGAATTTGAGTAATGGGGCGATCATGCAGGACTTTCAAGCTGAGCTGGCCTCTCGGCTCAACGACCTCTATTGCCGGCTCTCAGAACTGGAAAATCTTCGACTTCAGATCGAAGATGCGGAGCGATGCCATCGGGCTGTGATTGCACCGCCGCCCCTCGCACTATTTCGCCGTCAAGCTCGAAAAGAGCCTGCACTTCGCTGAGGGAGCGGACGCGCTTTTGACCACCCGTGGCGGACATCGCTGTGTTGAGCTATAAGCGCAGGAGCGAACGTCCTTTTGGCATCATCTGATGGAGCAGCAAGGTCAGTGGCAGGTCGCTGGTAGTGCGCCCGAAGTGTACGAACGGGAGTTGGTCCCGGCTGTGTTTGGGCCATGGGCCCCCGTCCTGATAGACCTCGCTCGGCCGAAGCTGGGCGAACGCGTAGTCGATATTGCTTGCGGCACTGGAATAGTGGCGCGCCTCGCGGCGGTGAAGGTGGGCCCTACCGGGATCGTGACGGGCATCGATCTCAATCCTGGCATGTTGAACGTGGCACGATCGCTCGGGATGGCCGATGACGCTGCCTCGGTTCAATGGCAGGAGGCCAGTGCAGACAAACTGCCGTCCGCTGACAGCGCGTTTGATATTGCGTACTGCCAACTCGGCCTCCAGTTCTTCGCCGACAGACCAGCTGCTTTGCGCGAAATGCGCAGAGTTCTATCTTCAAGGGGAAGGCTCGCCCTCATGGTGTGGTGCGGCATCGATCAAAGTCCCGGGTTTGAATCTTTAGCCAAAATACTGGAGCGCCACATCGGTCCAGCGGCGGCCACAATCATGCGAGCTCCATTTGGACTCGCCGATGCCGATCAGCTGAGCCGACTTGTCGCTGCTGCGAACTTTCAGGATATCACGGTTCAACGGAGGGTCGGTGCCATCGAGTTTCCATCCGTCGAACGATTTGTATTTAGCTATGTTGCGGGTTCGCCACTGGCCAGTCATGTGTCGCAAGCAAGCGAGGTGGCTCGCGAACACCTGGCCGAAGATACCAAGTTGGAGTTGGGAAAATACGTGGGTAGTAGCGGGTTATCGTTCCCGATAGCAGCTCACCTACTCACCGCAACCGCTTGATACGTCCGCTGATGGCATGGCCCTTAGCGGACCGCTGGCCTAGCCGCGCGGCCCCCGAGGGAGTGGATGATCCGCCGGTTTGCACGGGAACTTTTGTGCACTTTTGCACTTATCAGTCCTGCCGCGATGGTCGCGCTGATCAAGCGCTCCATCGAACTCCTCCAAGCTTCAGCTCCTAAAGTTCAAAGCCGAATGCCATCCGGTCGTCGACCTCCGAGCGATGCACCGTCCTGAGGGGAGTGAACTTCATCCATCCGTGCACGATGAGGCTTGAGCGGGGGGCTCATTTGGCGATGCCCGCTTCTGGCCCGTGGCTGACCTCAGCCCAGAGCGCGGCGATGTCCGCTTCGTGCAAGTGACCCGACCAAGGTTATGCTGGCTGAAGAGGGCAGCCTTTGACCCCTGGCAGACCTAGGCTGGGCGCTTGCTCGAGCTGGTCAGACGATCATGAGACATCGGCTGCAGTATGCCGTACATCAGTGTCCGCCATAACCATTCGACCGGGCCGTACCTGTACCGGTCTAACCACCAACCGCTGACAAATACCTGGCAGACGTAGACGAAAAGCCCGATAGCCAGTGCTTCGCCGCCCCGAGCTGCCCAAATAGCCCGAGGCCGTATCCGTAGAAAATCCAGCCAAAGATCATGGACTGAGCGAGGTAATTCGTGAATGCCATGCGCCCTAGCGGCGCAGCCCAGCCCAGCAATCGCTTGCCGTTCGCCAGATCGGCGACGGCGATGATCATTGCACCGTAGCCGAAAGCCAGCAGGATCGTGCCTGTGGGAGTGGCCAGTGCGCCGAGACCGGCGCCCGCTACGACGCCGCTTACTCTTAGGAGGATCAAGACTGCGCCTAGCCCAGTACAGCTGATTGCTGTCAAGAACAGGAGTGGACGATCTCGCTTCCTCAAGGCATTGCTGCGCCAGACGAGGGCACCAATCAAAAATAGCCCTATCGTCCGCGGGAATACGTAGATGTGGAGAGGAACGATCACGGGGATTTCGCTGACCCGGAACGCCAGCACCTGCCCGAAGCTGCCCCCTGCATAGACCTGATTGGCTTCAAGCACATGGCCTTGCAACGAAGCCAAGCTGGGAAACAATCCAGGAGGGGACCACACCTGCATGGCCAAATACAGCGCCAGGAATGTCGCCGCGCCGCATGAAAGCAGCCAGCGGGGGCCAAACAGGAATGGTAGGACGACTAACCCTGCGATCGCATATTCGGTAAGAATGTCACCATTCCAGATCAGGAAAAGGTGAATCAGTCCAAACGTCAGCAAGGCGATCAGACGGCGAAACAACAGAAGCGCGCGATGCGGGTTCGTCGAGAGGTGCTCATATTGAATGGCAAGTCCAACTCCGAATAACAGTGAGAACAGGGCAAATGCCTTCATATCGACCGCGAGCATCAAGACTGTCTCGACCGCGCGGTCAAACGGAGGTGCCGGTCGCCCGGCGGGTAAGAACTGCTCGAAGATTGAGACGCGGAATTCAGTGACGACGTTAATAGCAAGGACGCCGAGCAACGCCAGGCCGCGAAGCACATCGATAGTTTCGATGCGCTGCCTTGGGTTCACAGGGCCGGAGCGGCTCTCACAGCTTATGGCGACCATGCGCGAGCACTATAGGTTGGGGGAGGAGATTGGGCCAGTTCAGTTCTGGTATTGGCCGATTCCGTTGAAAAAGGCCCGAAGTAGTTCGCTGTAATGGTACGAGTTGCGATGCGGACGAAGGGCTCACCAGTTCTTATGCGAGCCTTGGGGTTGGCATTGGGATCAGCTTGGCCATTTTGCGGAGGTTCTGGGCTGTGGCTGCGAGGGTGAACTCGTCGCGCGCGCCGTTCGGACCCCTTAGTCGCAGGCGATCGAGCTTGAGAATGCGCTTGAGGTGCGCGAACAGCATCTCGATCTTCTTGCGGAGCCGACGAGAAGTGCGACCCTCCCATGATCTTGCGATCTGGCGCGCCATGTCGCGAGCGCCCTCGTAGATCGAGCGTGGCACCCTCCGTGAGGCCTGCGTGGGGCAGCACCGGAGCTTCAATGCGCAGCGATCACAATCGCGCTTACTGGCCAGGTAAAGCATGGTGGCACCATCATTCACCAGCGTTCCGGTCGTGGTAAGAACTTTGCCATCGGGGCAACGATAGACGTCTCCGGTATGGTCATAGGTGAAGTCGTCGCGCGAGAAGATCCCGTCTGTGCGGGCCGACTTGTCGAACACTGTAACGTGGGGCTCGATGCCGTGCTCATAGAGCAGCCAGGCGAGCATCTCGGCCGAGCCATAACCGCTGTCGCCGAGGAGCCGGCTTGGATAGAGATCGAACCGTTCGAGCGAGCGCTCAATCATGCGCTTGGCAGCCAGCACCTCCGCCTGCCGAATCGCCGTAGTCGCCTCAACATCGACGATGATCGCGTTCTCGACGTCGATCAGGTAGTTCGTGGAGTAGGCGAAGAAGGCTTGGCCACCGTGAGCCCCCGTCCAGCGCGCCGCCGGGTCGGAGGGCGACACGAACTTGGGGGTGACTTCGGTCGCTGCCCCGAAGGCTGCATCGTCGAGGACAGCTAGATACTCATCGATGGCTCGTCCGGCCGCCGCTGGCGGAAGTCCCTTGTCGCCTTCGATGCCCTTCTGCCGATTGGCATCGGCCTTGATCAAGCTCGCATCGACTGCAAACCCTTCACCGCCGACCAGCCGCTCCTCGATGCAGCGGCGCAACACGCACTCGAACACGCGTCGGAAGAGATCGCTTTGCCGGAAGCGGCCGTGCCTGTTCTTGGAGAACGTCGAGTGATCCGGCACCGCCCCCTCGAGACCGAGCCGGCAGAACCACCGGTAGGCCAAATTAAGGTGAACCTCATCGCACAGGCGCCGCTCTGACCGGATACCGAAGCAGTAACCGATCAGCAGCATCCGGATCATGAGCTCCGGATCGATCGAAGGCCGACCGATGTTGCTGTAGAAAGGTGCCGGGTCCCGCTTGATCTCTCCGAGGTCAACAAACCTGTCGATCGACCTGAGCAGGTGATCGGCGGGAATATGCTTCTCAAGTGAGAACTCATAGAACAAAGCGGCTTGCTCGACTTGCCGATGCCCCATCATGATCTTCAGTCCTGCCAACTAGACAGACTGAATCACTGATCTATCTGCGCCGCAACAGCCGACTTTTTCAACAGAATCGGCCTGCAGCGGACTTCGGTGCATCGGTACTAGAGAGCCTATGGTCGTCTATTCCGGGAGGAGAGCTTGAAGAACATTCAGATTATAGATCGCGCGGTCAACGCGACGTTCAGCTTGTTTCAAGCGACCGATGATGAGTTCGCTGCTATCTTTCCCGGCCCGGGCCAAGACATGGAGTTGATTGAGGACTTTACCGAACGCGCTGGGGAAGAGCAGGCTTTGCGAATATTGTCGCCCGTATGGGGGCGCCCCATTTTGAAGCGCGATGCGCAAGGTGTCCACGGGACGCTGTACTTCGAGTATGCCGACCGGAGGCAATCTCTTCCGGAATCTAAGAGAGAGGTCGATTGGCCCGATTCTTACGTTAATCTTGCGCAGCGCAAGCTGTTTGCCAGCAAACGTTAGGGCCTGTATCTGGCCCTGCGACTCGCGGCGATGTCGGCTTGTAACCCGTTGCAGACGTTCGGACGACCAGCCAGATTATAATTGTGAACAATGTCACAGAGCCGAAGCTTGCCTTTTGGCAAGCTCTACCTACGCTGCGCACATGTTGTTCGGGGCTGCGATGGGCGCGTTTCCCTGCGTTTTATTGGTCTTTTCATCTTGCTTGCTTGCGGCTCAGCGGGAGGCGGACCGACGTGCAAGCTGCGCGAGGCTGGTAGCGGCAGTCAATGCGGCACAGTTCGGCCAAGTTTGATCCGAGAGTTCGCTGGCGAATGGGGGCACTGATGGCCAAACTGTATTGGATCTGTGCTGCCGTACTCGGCTGCTTGATGTCGCCTGTGCAAGCTGCCGGTGTTCAGCTTCTGGATACCGATCCAAATCTGGCTGGCGCTATATGGTACCCTTGCGCAGCAGCGGCGCAACGAGTGCCCCTCGGCAAACTCACTGTCCAATTCATTGAATCGATTGAAGGTACGAAGGACTGTCCCGTCACAGGAACGAACTTGCCACTCGTGATCGTCTCGCACGGACGCGGCGGTTGGTTCGGACAACACGATGACACGGTGCAGGCCCTGGCAAACGCTGGATTTGTCGTCGCCTCGATCAACCTTCCGGGTGACAATGGAAACGATTCCTCGCAACGAGACAGCCTTTCCATTCTGGCAACCCGGCCCGCCAGCATTATCCGATTGCTTGATTTCATCTTGAATGACTGGAAAGACCGGGCTGCGATTGATTCCTCCAGGATCGGCTTCTTTGGGTTTTCGCTCGGCGCCTATACCGGATTGGTGTTGGCGGGCGGCAATCCCGATCTCCGGAGATTTGCGCTCTACTGCTCGGACGCGAACCGAACGCGGGCATGCGAGCAACTCCGTAGCGGCGACATACCAAGCAGCTTGCCTCACGAACCTCGTATCCGAGCCGCAGTGCTCGCCGATACGGCAATTAACTTTGCCTTTCCCGCTGACCGCTTGGCAGACATCACAATCCCGCTGCTGATCTGGCGATCAGAGTTTGGCGGCGCAGGCGTAGACCCGAAAAACTCAGCGCTCGTTGCTCAGTCGCTGCCCGGCAAAAAGGAAGTGCGCGTGGTGCCTGCCGGTCATTTTGCTTTCCTGTCGCCATGCACGGCAGAGTTCGCGGAGAAGCTTCCTCGCTTCTGTACTGACCCGCCGGGTTTCGACAGGACGGCATTCCATCGCGAGTTCAACGCCAGCATCATCAATTTCTTTCGAGAGACTCTCGTTCGCCAGGGCGAGAGCCGTTAGCAGCCGATCTATGAGCGCGATGGACGGCCGCATCCTGGGCGGCGATGCGTTCTTCTACTATCTCGCGGCGAGCTCGAAGGCATCGCACTCGCTGGGAAGCGCAGCCTGCGATTGGCGGCATCGCTCAAGCTGATGAGGCGGGCCCAGAACGGTTACTCAGAGATCTCGGATGTCTGCCGAGAGGGTAACGCAGGCCTGACGTGCGACCGCGGCGAGGTCGGCAAGTGAGCCCAAGCTGACGTCTGGCCCAATATCAGCACGTTTTGACGAGATCATTAGTTTATGCTTATCATTAGTTATGGCTAATGATAGATCCGCTACCGTAACGGCAACCCTTCGGCGAAGCATGGCTAAAGACAGCGTGCAACTGGCCGCTCTGGGCGATTCGACCCGCAGACGAATATTCGCATTGCTGGGCGCGCGGCCGCGCACTGTCGTTGAACTCACCCGTGAACTGACTGTCTCCCAGTCAGCCGTCTCTCAGCATCTGAAGGTGCTGCGCGAATCTCATTTGGTTCGTGCCGAGCCGAAGGGAGCCAGCAACATTTATCACATCGATCCAGCGGGGCTCAGCCAGATGCGCGCCTGGCTTGACCGGTTCTGGAGCAGCACACTGGCTGCGTACAAAGTGGCCGTAGAAAAATCAGTGGAGGACCAGAAATGAGCATCCGTGTATCGGCGGCACCCATCAAACAATCGATCGTGGTTGAGGCGCCTATCGAGCGCGCGTTTAAGGTCTTTACGGAAGACTTCGGCAGCTTCAAACCACGCGAGCACAATCTGCTCTCCGTGCCCATCGCAGAGACCGTGTTCGAGCCCCGGGTCGGCGGTCACATCTATGATCGAGGTGTCGACGGCAGCGAATGCCGCTGGGCGCGTGTGTTGGCTTTTGAGCCGCCGAATCGCGTGCTTCTAAGCTGGGACATCAGCCCGCGCTGGCAAATCGAAACCGATCCAGACAAGACCAGTGAATGGGAGGTGCGGTTCATTGCCGAGACGCCAAGCCGGACTCGATTGGAACTTGAGCACCGTCACCTCGAACGTCATGGCCAAGGTAGGGAAGGCGTGAGCGAAGGCGTTGAAGGCGATCAGGGTTGGCCGCTCTACCTGAAACGGTTCGCCGAGCGGATAGCCCGCGAGGCATGATATCCGCGTAACCTATGCGACGTGATCGCATTTGCGGAGGTCCTTATGACAGCCTACTGGCTTAGCATTGTCGGGGTGCTTGCCCTTTGCCTCCTGTCAATTTTGCTGGCGGTCTATTCAGGATTCTCCAAAGGCTGGGCCGGGGCACTCTCCGGACCTGTCTTGCCGTTGGATGACGATAACCTGCTGTACCGGATCGATCGCGTCCACATGAACGCAGTGGAGGCGCTGCCGCCTTTTGTCGTCCCGACAGTCCTGGCTACGTTGGCAGGGGTAAGACCCGTCACGCTTGCAACGCTTGTATGGGTCTATGTCGCAATTCGTCTGATCCACGTTGCGGTCTATTTGCGCGGCGGTAACGCGGCCAAAGGCGGCAGCGTCAGAACCATTCTCTATGTTTCAGGTGCCCTCGTAACGGTCATCCTCATTGCCGTAACCGCCCTGGCAGCCATCCCTAGGGTATCAACGCTGGCCGCCTGACGACAGCGGCTTTTGGCCCGAAGCGAGCGATCTGTGCAATTCGCAAGTTGTGGCCCTGCAGACGTGGGCTGCAGCGTGAAATTCAGCATGATCTGATGAAGCTGCTGAACTGGAAATTCTGTACCGATTGCCACGGCGTCGCGTGCTTATGACGCCGATGATCCGTCAATGTGAAGCCGGCGCCGAGCAGTGCGGTGATGCTGTCAGCGGTGTGACGTGTCACGGGCAAGCCGCTGCATTTCTCCGGACCATCGATTGCGAATGTGCCGATGATGACATGACCGCCAATTTTTACGGTTCTTCGGACGCACGCGACATAAGCCGCTTGTTCTTCCGGCGCGGTGAGAAAATGGAACGCTGCACGGTCGTGCCAGATGTCATGATGGCGCGCTGGCTGCCACGTCGTCACATCGGCGACGATCCAATGCACGGCGTCGCCAGCGGCACCGAGCCGTGCACGCGAGGCCGCGAGCGCCGCGTCGGACAGATCAAGGACGGTCAGATCTGCATATCCAGCCGCCAGCAGCGCATCGACGAGCCGAGCCGCCCCACCGCCGATGTCAACAATCGGTGAGGTAAGCTCTGCGGCGGCCAGTGCGATCAATTCGAGCGAAGGCGACGGGCTCTCCTGGAACCAGCTTAACTCGCGTTCGCCCTTGCTCTCGTATACGTTCTCCCAATGGGCCGCCCGGCCTGAAATCGTCATGAAACCCGATCCCTTCCATGCTGACCCCGCCAATACTCGACCGCAAGCATTACTCCATCCCTTCAGTGTTCTCGCCCTCGGCGCTCCGGCGTGAAGCGCGGCGACAGCGCGGCCTGCCACGGCAGGATGTCCGGAGGTCTGCATTCTAGACCCGGACGGCGATCTCGTCAGGTGACCCAAGGCGGACCATGACCTGCAAATTCCGAGCTGGCGATCACTTCTAAGATTGCCTCGTTGAGCCGGTTTCCCACGCTACCGGCCCAAATTGATTTAGAAGTGGCCCAAATTCGTTCCTGTATCTGGAACTGAGTATCTGGTTTAGAGTCTCGTGATCGCCGCCCGGTCCTTGGCTTTTATCGGTGACAGAGAGTCCTGCACGCTCCCGCCTTTGACAATCGCGGTGAGCTATGTGTGAGAAATGTGACGAGATCGACCAGCGCATTGCGCGGTACAAGTACATAGCATCGCGTATCACCGACCGAATTACGCTCGTTGGCATAACTGAATTAATCGAAGCTGCGCCTGCCAAGAAGGCCGCTTTCCATTGCAAACCCGAGCAACAGTGAGGCCGCGTTGAACCTAAACGCCGGCGGTCCCGACCAATGTCTACTGGAGGATTGCGGTTTCCAGTTCCAACGTGGCGCCACTGAGCATTATTGGGCTTGGTGGCGTTTTCGTTTAGGGGGAATTTCGAAACTCAGAGCGGCCTATTTCGGCCTCGATAGGGCGCTGGCCTGTTTCCCACCTCAGTGGCCCGGTTTGATTTTAGCCCCGTCCTGCCTTTCTTTGTCGCAATCGCTCAGCTTGTCCAAGGCATCAGTGGCTTAACCCACATATAGGGCGTAGACTCAGCCGATCACCGCCCCGCCATCGGCATCTATCGGTGACTGAGAGTATCGCGCTCCCGCCTCCTACCCGGAGAGCACCATGCGCACCAAAGCCGTACAACCCAAATTGTCGTTGCAGAATAGGCTTATGCTCGAGGCTAACCGCCTCGAAGGCGATGCAAACAGGCTGCCCCATGGCCCCCTTCGGGAAGCTATGATCCGCGCAGCGGACTAACCGAAAGTGCGCATCGAATCGAGAATTGGCTGTCCTCGGCAAGTCTACGAGCGCCAACGTGATCAACGATCGGCTGTCGTATTCGTCTTCCTGCATCTCAGCGAGGTCCGAGACGAGCCAGAAAGGGAAGGGCATCCAGGGCAGCCCTGCGGCTTCAGCCCGTTATCGCAGCCTGCCGAGCCACAGCGCGGCGAGGGACTGGCGACTGCGCACGGCGAACTTGGCGTAGATCGACTTGACGTGGAAATGCGTGGTGTTCGGACTTTGCTCGAGCTTCTGCGCGATCTGCCTTTCCGTGTCCCCGGCGAGCAGTCCGAGCAACACGCGGCGTTCAGCGGGTGTGAGGGGCGCGTTGGCGATGAGCAGTCCGTGGCTGAGCAATTGTTGACGGTGAAACCATCTCAAGGCGCGCATCACGAAGCCCAGACGCTGGCCGTCCTGTGCCGTAAAGCGGGGTTGCTGCGCATCACGAAATACGAACAGGCGAATCCTCAAATCGTCATTGAGCGCAATGCGCACGGAGATGCTGTCGGCGAAGCCGACGTCCAGATAGTGGCGCCGATAGTGCTTCCCCTTGAACCATTCCGGCGGCAGCGTTTCGAACAGCAGGCGGACGCGGAACGGCTCGTCGCCCGACATTGACAAGATCTGGGACAGGTCGACGTCGTCGGACCAGAGCGTATCGTACTGCTTCTGCACGGATGCCGCCACCGCCGGTATCGGGTCCAGCACCCTGACGAGACGCGGACGCCAGCCGAGCAGGGGATCGGTCCGCTTCGGCGAAGGCAATCGCACGACCACGCCCCACAGCACATTGCGTGCCGACAACATGGTGCGCAGTGCGGACAGCAGGTGGGTCAGCGCAGCGTCACTGTCGGCGACCGAGAAGTCGGCCAGCTGATCCCAGAGCGCATAGACGTCTTGATTTAGCGGATCGATGGGATCCGTGGAGAGATGCATGTCATTTCCAGATTGTGCCGGCCGCCGAGCTCAGAGGCGACCCCAGAGGCCTCCGACCTGCGCGAGCATACATAAAGTACAGCGAACCACCTTTCCAGGTAGTTCTCAGATGCACAAAATGGCGCGATATCGGCCCGGTTACCGGGAATACAGATTCTCTCAGCGTAACGACATTGGGAGATCGACGATGCGTACAACGACGGGCGCGCGCCGGCCTAAAAGGCCTGGCGAAGGCCGGACGGAGAGGCGACGGCGGCGCGGTTTTTTCCTCGCCCTGTCATCCGCGGTGCTGCTGATTACACTCTCAGCCTTTGCGCAGCATCCACCGGCAAGGGTGTCGATCCGCCCCGGGCGTTAGCGTTCCCTGATCAAGCCGCTTTTGTATGCATTTCCGTCGTTCTCCGAAGTTGATCTGCATGGAAATCTCATGATCCGGCCAGCCTGCCGGGTTTCTGATCGGCTCGTCGAGTCAGAAGAGCACGGCATCGTCGCTTTCATCATCTCGGCACTGCATGCGTCGCGGCGCCGCCTGGCAAGCCGCGTCATACGCCAATGTGAGCATTTGCTCGGAAACGAAGCCAAAAAACGTCCGGAGAACAAGAATGGTGACGAGCAGAGCGACGCAAACAAAATTGGCGGCCCGATCCCATGCCCACAATGAAACGGGCTGGCTGCTGGCAGTCGCCGCCGCATTCCTCATCGTGCACGCCGCCGCCTGGATCATCTGCGGACATGTTTCGAGCAACGAGGGCGCGCATTCCCAACCTGAGCCGATATGCCTGTCGTGCGATTGACGGCGCTCCTGGATTGCAAACCGATCCGCGGAGTCGATGCGCCGGCGCTCATAAATCGCAGCGAACCACCTTTCTAGGTAGTTCTCAGACCCCTCGTGTGACGCGATATTCGGCGCGGTGACTGGGAAGACGGATTCTCTCTGCGTAACGACATAGTTGAGCGGGCCTCCGCAGAACTTAAGCGCGTGCAGAACACGTTGCCGATATACCACCCCGCCTCGCAATCGTCGCGCCGTGACGATTGTTTGCCGTTTTCAAGGATCCAGCCATGCAACGCTTTTCTGTTTCGTGCTCCGGTCGCGAGACATTCCCTGTCGTCGACACGGCAAACAAGAGCGTTTCTGGAGTTACGTCATGAAGGTCAAGCTCGGTTCGACGACGCGGCTGCAAAACAGCAGCAGCATTCACAACAAGATGTCAGGTGGGGCAATGTCGGGCTTTGGACGGTTTTCGAACGGACGGGCCGCGCTGCTGGCTTTGGCATCAACCGGATTGGTCGGGATCGCGGTCCCGGCGTTGGGACAGGATGCGACCTGGCTGGCCAACCCTGGCACTGCCGACTACAACACCGCCGCAAACTGGGCCCCGGCGACGGTGCCAGTCGGCACCGCATTGTTTGGCAGCTCGAACACGACCGCGCTGACGCTCTCGGCCGACACCACGGTCGGCGGTTGGACCTTCAGTCCAGGCGCCTCGAACTATGTTCTCGACAACCACAACTTCCTTCAAACTCTCACTTTCAGCGGTGCCGGCATTAGCGTTCAGGGCGGCAGCGCCACGATCACCAACAGCGGCTTCCGGAGCTCCATCGCTTTCAACGGCAGCAGCTCGGCGGGCGGCGCCACCATCACTAACACTGCAAACGGCATCACGATCGGTTTCAACGACAGCAGCACGGCCGGCAGCGCCACCATCACCAACAGCTTCAGCAGCACCATCAGTTTCGCTAACAGCAGCACGGCCGGCAGCGCCACGATCATCAACCGCAATGGCTCGCTCGTTTTCAGCGACGGCAGCTCGGCAGGCAGCGCCGCCATCACCAGCATCGTCGGCGGCTCCGTTGCCTTCAACGGCACCAGCTCGGCGGGCAGCGCCACCATCAACGGGGCAGCCGGTAGCGCCGTCATTTTCCGCAACAGCAGCACGGCCGGCAGCGCAGCCATCAGCGCTAGCGGGGTACTGCAATTCCGCGACAGCAGCACGGCCGGCAGCGCCGGCATCACCAATAGCAATCTACTGCAATTCCGCGACACCAGCACCGCCGGCAGCGCCATCATCGCCAGCAGCAACGGCCTTACATTTGCCATGAGCAGCACGGCGGGCAACGCAACTATCGCTATCAGTGCCGGGTCGTTGGTGTTCTCGAACACCAGCACGGCCGGCAGCGCCGCCATTACCAACGGTGGCGGGTTCGACTTCCTGGACGCCAGCACCGCCGGCAGCGCCACCATCATCAACAACAACGGGCTGCAATTCGCTGACACCAGCACAGGCGGCAGCGCCACCATCATCAACAACGGCAGCCTGGAATTCGCTAACTTCGCGACGGGCGGCAACGCCGCCATCACCAACGGCGCTTCGAGCGTTACGGATTTCAGCGACTCGACAGGGCCCAACAATGATCACAAGCTCAGCGCCGGCTCGATCAATGGCGCCGGGCTCTTCAGCCTTGGTCAGAACGAATTGACGGTCGGCGGCAACAACCTCTCCACCAACGTCACCGGTGTCATTGCCGACGGTGGCGCTGTCGGCGGCACCGGCGCCTCACTCGTCAAGGTTGGTACCGGCACGATGATGCTGTCCGCTATCAACACATACACCGGCGCGACCACCGTGAACGGCGGCACGCTGGCGGTCAACGGCGATATCACCTCGGCAAGCGGCGTCACCGTGAATTCCGGCGGCACGCTCGGCGGCAGCGGCATCGTCGGCAACACCAACGTCAACGGCGGCACGCTGGCGCCTGGCAATTCGATCGGCACGCTGACGGTGAGCGGCAGCCTGACATTGACGGCGGCATCGACCTATCTGGTGCAGATATCGGGCGCATCGAGCGACATGACGGTTGTGACCGGCACCGCCAACCTTGCGGGCAAGGTCACGGTCGATCCGCTGGCGCGCATCAGCGCAACCACCACCTACACCATCATGATCGCGGGCACCGTCAACGGCACCTTCGACACGGCGGGCGTTCTCGCCGGCAACAGTTTCGCCCGCAATGCGCGGGTGAGTTATGTCGGCAACGAGGTATTACTGACGGTCGATCCCGGCCTGCTGTCGCCGAACCTGCCCGCCAATGCCAATATCAACCAGAAGAACGTCGCGGCCGGAATCGACAATGCGCTCCTGGCCGGCGCCAACATGCCGGCGGGCTTCAACGCGCTGTTCGCTCTGACCGGCTCCGGTCTCGCCACCGCCCTGACGCAGGTCTCCGGCGAAACCGCGACCGGGTCGCAGCAGTCCACCTTCAATGCGATGAACCAGTTCATGGGGGTGATGACCGATCCGTTCATCGCCGGGCGCGGTGACGGTGCAACCGCCGGCGGCAACGCAACCGGTTACGCCGACGAGCAAGCGCTCGCCTATGCCGCGAGGAAGCGCAGCCCGAACGACGCGCTGGCGGCGATCTATACCAAGGCACCAGCTGCGGTGCCGTTCCAGCAGCGCTGGAGCGTGTGGGCGGCCGGCTTCGGCGGCTCGCAGAAAACCGACGGCAACTCGATCGCCGGCTCGAACAACACCAGCAGCAGCCTCTATGGCACCGCTGTCGGCGCCGACTATCGCATCTCGCGCGACACGCTGGTCGGCTTTGCACTTGCCGGCGGCGGCACCAATTTCAGCGTCGTCAACGGCGGCGGCGGACGCTCCGACCTGTTCCAGGCCGGCGCCTTCGTGCGCCACACGGTGGGCGCGGCTTATCTCTCCGGCGCGCTGGCCTATGGTTGGCAGGACATCACCACCGATCGCACCATCACCATCGCCGGCATCGATCGCCTGCGCGCGCAGTTCAATGCCAATGCCTGGTCCGGCCGTGTCGAGAGCGGCTACCGCTTCGTGGTGCCCGTGATCGGCGGGATTGGCTTCACGCCGTATGCGGCAGGCCAGTTCACCACCTTCGGCCTGCCGGCCTATGCGGAAGGTGTCGTCTCGGGCGCCAACACCTTTGCACTCGCTTATAATGCGAAGAGCGTGACCGACACGCGCAGCGAACTCGGCGTCCGCGCCGACAAATCCTTTGCCATGCAGAGCGCGATGCTGACGCTGCGCGGCCGCGTGGCCGGGGCGCATGATTTCAATCCCGACCGCGGCATCGGTGCGACGTTCCAGACGCTGCCGGGCGCCAGCTTCTTCGTCAACGGCGCGGCGCAGGCTTCCGACTCCGCGCTGGTCACGGCATCCGCCGAAACCAGATGGATGAACGGCTGGTCGACCGCCGCGACATTCGAAGGCGAGTTCTCCAGCGTGACGCGCAGCTACGCCGGCAAGGGCGTGGTGCGATATGCGTGGTGAACCCCTCGGGTGGCAGCGGTGCCGTTGGAAACGATCAAGCAGTGCCATGACTTGATGACGCTCGGCGTGAACTACAAGTTCGACTGAACTCCGTTCGCGGGACGGACCGCTTCGACGTCACGGCGCCGGGCAGGCCGCTCCGGTCTTCACCCAGGCCTCGACCAGCGCGCCGGCCTGCTGTTGCGTGCCCGGCACGGGCGAGCGGCCGAAGCCGGGCTTCCAGGCCCAGCCGACGAGGGTGTCCTTGCCGATATGGTCGATCAGGTCTTCCACCTTGCGCCCGCCATTGCGCGCGGGATCCCTGATCTGCTCGCAGATCTCGCCGACGGTCTTGCCCTCCCAGGCCATCTCGCGCGGGGCGAGATGCCATTCGGGATGGCCGGGTATGCGGCCGGGCTCGAAATTGGCCTTCTGGTGGCAGGTGTTGCAGCGCATCGCCTCGAGCCCGTGGCCGTCAGTGCCGCGCGTCACCGGCGGCTGATGCAGGCGGGCATTGTCGCCCTGGTGCGGCCTGTCGCCGGCCGGATGGCAATTGGTGCAACGCGGATGCGTCAGCACCTTGCCGAGCTCGGTGAAGATTGCGGCCGAGCGCTTCTCTGTGTCGCCGATCGAGGCAAAGCTCTCGGGCGAGGCGAGGGCGTGACCTGCCGTCTCCGACGCCGCGTAGCCTGCACCGAAACTGCCGGCGAGGGCGGCGACCACGGCAATCATCTTGAACCGCACGTCGGAGATCATGATGCGCGTCACTTGGTGGCCATGAGGTAGCGCTTCGAGTCGGCGAGGATCACGTCGCGCACCGCCTCGTGATATTTGACGTAGCCGGTGCAGCGACAGAGATGACCGTCGAGCGCATCCGCGATGGTTTGCTCCAGCGCCTCGCGCGCGACCGGTGTCCGCGACAGGCGCTCCAGCAGGACCTGGCCCTCATTGAGGAAGCCGGCGGTGCAATAGCCGCACTGAAAGGCGAAATGCTCGATGAAGGCCTTTTGCAGGGTCGAGAGCTCGCCGTCCCGCGCGTGCCCCTCGACGGTGCGGATCGACTTGCCGTCGAAATTCACGGCCGGCGCGACGCAGGTCGGGCTGGTGGTGCTGGTGCCGTCGGGCGCATCGATGATGACGGCGCAGCTCAGGCATTGCGCGGCGCCGCAGCCGAACTTGGTGCCGGTCATGCCCAGCATCTCGCGCAGAAAATCGTTCATCGAGAGATCGTCGCGGACGTCCATCGGGCCGTGCTTCTGGCCGTTGATGGTGAGGCTGAGGGTCGTCACGCGAGCACTCCCTTCAATAGGCTTGCGGTGACCGGCAGCGCACGGAAGCGATGGCCGGTGGCGTCGTGGATGGCGTTGATCAGCGCCGGCACGATCGGGATCATCACGACCTCCGCCATGCCCTTCGGCGCTTCGTCCGGTACTAGCGGCTTCAGCATCTCGATCTCGAGATCGCGGAGCGGCAGGTCGGAGCCGCGTGCGACCAGATAGCGCCCGAGATTCCATTCGCCGTTGCCGGGGCCGCCCTCGAACGGTGGGAGGGTTTCGAGCAGCGCGTAGCCGACGCCCATGGCGAAGCCGCCCTGGGCCTGGCCCATCACGACCTCGGGCACGAGCGCGGTGCCGCATTCGAACACACTGTAGGCCTTGGCGATGCGCAAGCTCCCGGTTGCGCGCTCGATCTCGACGCGGACGACCGTCCCGCACATCGAGGTGTAGGCGGTGCCAATCCGGTTGTTGTCGGTCGGCGGAATCTTGACGCTGGTGCGGTTGATCCGCTCGAACTTGCCGTTGCCTTTGCGGATCGCCAGCGCATCGATCTCGGCGCGGTATTGCTCGCCGGACACCGGGAAGCGTGCCCGCGACCACGCCCAGCGCGAGAAGCTGTGCGCAACCGCACCGGTGACGAAGCCGCGCGCGTGAGCTGTTGCGGCCAGTACCGGCAGCGCCAGCGGTTCGAGGCCGGGCATGGTGAGCTGGCCGTTCTGCCAGCTTGCGGCGTCCCATTGCCCCGCGCGCCGATCGGTCTTTGCGACGCGCCACAGCTCAAGCGCCGCGGGCCACAGGCCGAAGCGGAAAATCACGCGGGCGGCTTCCGCGGCCGAATGCGTGCCGACATGCGCGCCGATCGAGGAGCTCGTCGGCGAGCTGATCGCGGGCACCCAGCGCGGATTTTTCTCCGCGGCGTCCTGGGTCTTCTGGTCCATGGTGGAGGGATCGCCTGATGTGACCAGCCCGAGCATG
Organism: Bradyrhizobium sp. CW1; assembly: GCF_023100665.1. Taxonomy (NCBI): domain Bacteria; kingdom Pseudomonadati; phylum Pseudomonadota; class Alphaproteobacteria; order Hyphomicrobiales; family Nitrobacteraceae; genus Bradyrhizobium; species Bradyrhizobium sp. CW1. The sequence goes on along the minus strand of NZ_CP064684.1, from coordinate 4,425,002 downwards.
TCATAGCTGTCGACGCGAGCGACCGAGACCTCGTCGGCGATGGCGCCGAGATGGCCGGCGACCCGGTTGGCCAGCGCCGTCCCGATGCCGTTGCCCATCTCGACGTGATCGCAATAGATGACGATCCTGCCGTCGGGGGCGAGCTCAACGCGTCCGAGCGAGCCGTCCGCACCGGAGCCATAGTCTTTCGTCACGCAGGCAACGCCGGTGCCGACCAGCCGATCCGACGAGGTCTGCTTGAACTGTGCCCGCTGCTGCCAGATCGGGTGCTTCTCGAGCTTGTCGAGGATTTCGGGCGTGCGCACCGAGACGATGTAGGGATTGCCCGTCATGGTCCGACCGTTCTGCGGCAGCGCGTTACGCCGCCGGAATTCGATCGGGTCGCGCTTGAGCTCGGAGGCGGCTTCGTCGATCAGGACCTCCAGCGCCGTCATGGCTTGCAGGATGCCGTAGCCCCGCATCGAGCCTGCGCTCACGCCGCGCGAGTGCACCGCGACGGTCCTGACGTCGACCTTCGGAATGTCGTAGATGCCGATCGCGCCGGTGGCTGCGACGACGGCGACGCTGGCCGAGAAATGGGCGAGCCCGCCGCCGTCGAGCACGTGATCGGCAGCGAACCCCTTGATCTTGCCGGTCGCGCGATCGATGCCGATGCGCGAGCGCATCTTGATCGCGTGGCGTTTGATGCCGGCCTGAAACTGCTGGTAACGGTCATGCGCCAGCCGCACCGGCTTGCCGGGAAAGCAGACCGCCGCGAGCGCCACATACAGAATGAAAGGCGTGTGATCGCGGCCACCAAAGCCGCCGCCGACATGGGCGAACTGCGCGTTGATGTGTGCCGGCTTGTAGGGCGCGCGGGCCTTGCCGAAGAGATGCGCGATCGACTCCGCCGCTTCGTAGGGCGACTGGACGCCGAGCAGCAGTTCGAGATTGCCGCCCTTGCCGTCGTACCAGGCGAGCCCGCATTCCGGCTCCAGGAACATCGGGTCGACCGATTGCGTCTCGAACTCGCGGTCGAGCACCAGCATGGATGGGTCATCCGCTGCAAGCTCGGCGCGGATCTGCTCGCCATATTTCGCCGCCTTGGCGTAATCCGCCGGCGTGTCCTTCGCGAGCGGCGACCACACCGGCAGCGCCGCGCTCTGCACCTTCTTGGGCGAGACCCAGCCGGCCTGGAGCGGCGAATAGACGTCCGGTTGGTCAGGCGAGGGACCTGCCACGCGGGTGAAGCGGAAGGCCCCGTAATCGGGCACCACGACAGGCCCGGTCTCCTCGCCGAATTGGACGAACGTGCCGTCGCGGAGCGCGAGACGCGCCTGGTCGAAGGCATCGAACTTTTCGAAGATCAAAAGCGCGACCGGCTGCCCGAGATAAAGCGGCGTCTTGCCGATCGGACAGAACAGGTCGCCCGCATAGAATTCCGGCACCTGCGTCCCGATCCGATCGAGATCGGCGGCTGTCACTACCACCGACGGCTTGAGCGCGCCGCCGAGGCGGCCGAGGTCCAGCCCGGTATAGACATGCGTGGCGTCATTGGCGCGGACCAGGATGGCGTGCGAGGTGGCTTGCGGCCAGCCCGGCAGGTCGTTGGCGCGGAAGTCGGACGCGTAAAGCTTCGCACCGGTGACCTTGGCGACGCCGTCGACACGGCCGGCGCCCGTTGTCGCGGGATTGAACTTGCCGCGTCCAGGCAGCGTTTCGTGCGCTGCGAAGGGAACGCCCGCCGCGGACGCCAGATGTGACAGGCTGACCGAGATGCCTCCCGCCGATAACCACTTCACGAACTCACGTCGCGAAGGCGTCATGATCAGATCCTTGGACAGAGTTTCGAGAACATCGGGATGCTGGCAGCATTCGATGTACGCAGGCCACGGACCCGCGCGAGCGCCGAATCCGTTACGATTCATTGACGATAGAACGGGCGAGGAGGTTTACAACCAATGAATGTGATACGCTTACGGCTCGAATTGCGGTTTCGAGCTTGCTTTAAAATCGAATCGAACGGAAGACCGTCAGGCAACAGGGGGCGAAATGCAAATGCAGCACGATTCGAACGGTGCAGCTTCAGTCACCAGCGTGACAGGGACTATGACATTGTCGCGCCGCCAGTTGCTCGATTGCGGTCTCAAAGCCGGCGCGTTGTCGCTGTTCGCAGGTGCCGCGAACGCCCAGCACGCCGTGCACGACCATGCTGGCATGTCCCACACCGCGGACATGTCGCCGACCATGGGGATGGTCGCTGAAACGCCCGTTCCTGCCATGGACCAGGCGCTGGTCGAGCCCGAGGTGCGGCGGTCCGTCAATGGCGTGCTGAGCACGACGTTGCGGGTCGGCTACGCCTATCGCCAGATCGGCGGCGTCCGGCTCTATGTCAGATCCTATGACGGCGGCAGCCCCGGCCCGACCTTGCGCATGAAGCCCGGCGAAACCCTGCGCATCAAGATGATCAACGATTTGCCACCGAACCGCGATGGATTGCCGGCCGACATCAGCCATCCGCACCAGTTCAACAACACCAATTTCCACTTCCACGGCGCGCATACCAGCCCGAGCGGGATTTCCGACAACGTCATGCGCTCGATGGCGCCGGGCCGCAGCTACAACATCGAAATCACCCTGCCGGCCGACCACACCAGGGGCACCTACTGGTATCACCCGCATCACCACGGCAGCGCCGACATCCAGATGTCCTCCGGCATGGTCGGCGCCGTCGTCATCGAGGGCGATTTCGCCGACGTCCCCGAGATCGCGACAGCCCGCGAACGCCTCATGGTGCTGACCCAGGTGGTCTACGATGCCAACGGCATGGTCGAAAATTTCGAGACGCTGTTTCCCGAGACTGCGACGCGCTTTCTCGCCATCAACGGCCAGCGCCGGCCAATGATCGAGATGCGGCCCGGCGAGGTGCAGCGTTGGCGCATCCTCAACGCCGCCTATCAGGACGACATGCTGCTCGACCTCGAAAAGCACGATCTGCATGCGATCGCCTATGACGGCATCCAGCTCGGTGCCATGCAGCCGCTCAAGCAGGTCCTGATCGCGCCGGGGCAGCGCGCCGACATTCTGGTGAAAGCAGGCAGCCCCGGCACCTACGCCTTCAACGCGGCGCCCTACGACCAGGGGCATCCTTCGCCGGTGGGGCCTCTGGCGCGGGTCGTGGTGTCAGGCGCGCCGATGGACATGCAGCTGCCGCGCGCCCTGCCACCAGCGCCGCTCGCGACCATCAAGGACTCCGAGATCACCAACCGCCGCAAGGTGGTGCTGTCGGCCACCGCGCCGGAGGCCGATGCCGCCGGCCATTGGCAGGAATTCGAGTTCTCCGTCGACGGCAAGAAGTTCGACCCCGGCCGCATCGATCAGCGGGTCAAGCTGGGCGCGGTCGAGGAGTGGACCATCGTCAATACGCATGAGCATGACGACCACGTCTTCCACATCCACACCAACCCGTTCCAGGTGATCTCGGCCAACGGCAAGGCGCTGGCGGTGCCGGAATGGCGGGATTCCGTGATCGTGGAGCGCAAGGGCGGCGTGGTCGTGTTCCGCTCGCGCTTTATCGATTTCACCGGTGTCTACATGCTCCACTGCCACATGATGAACCACGAGGAGATGGGCATGATGCAGACGGTCGAGGTCTACAAGCCGTAAGCTTCTGGGAGGACGCCTCTCACCAGGCGTATCTGACCACGCCCTTGCCGGCGTAGGAGCGCGTGACCTCGGAGAACTCGCCCTCGAAGGTGCCTGCCGCAGACCAGCCGTTCATCCATTTCATTTCGAGGGACGCCGTCGTCAGCGCGGACTCGCTGGCCTGCCTTGCGCCGTTGACGGTGAAGCTGGCGCCGGGCAGCGCCTGGAAGGTGGAGTTGATGGCGTGGTCCGGGTTGAAGTCGTGCGCCCAGGCCGCACGGCCTCGCAGCGAGAGGATCGCGTTCGGCATCGCCCAGGATCTGTCGGCGCGGACGCCGAGTTCGCTTCGGGTGTCGGTGACGCTCTTCGAGCCGTAGGCCAGCGCAAAGGTGTTGGTGCCGGAGACGACGGACTCGGCGTAGGCCGGCAGGTCGAAGGTGGTGAACTGCCCGGCCGCATAGGGCGTGAGGCCGACGCCGCCGATCCACGGCGTCACGAAGCGGTAGCCGCCTTCGAGGCGTCCCGACCAGGCGTTCGCATTGAACTGCGCGCGCAGGTGATCGACGCCGGCAATCGTCACGGTGCGGTCAGTGGTGACATCCTGCCAGCCATAGGCCAGCGCGCCCGAGACGTAGGCCGCGCCGAGCGTGTGGCGCACGAAGGCGCCGGCCTGGAACAGGTCGGAGCGACCGCTGCCGCCATTGACGACGTTGAAACTGCTGCCGCCACCGGCGAGCGCAAAGCCTGCGACGGTGTTGGGTGAAAGGATATAGTCGGCACCGGCCGCCATGCCGAAGATGCGGCTGGTGCTGGTGTTGGAGCCTGCCGCGAGGTTGCCATCGGTGGTTTGCGCGCCGCCGAAGCCGGCCGCCCACACGCTCCAGCGCGGATCGTAATTGCTCCGCAGCGGCGCCTTGCTGTAGATCGCGGCATAAGCGTCGCGCTCGTTCTTGCTGCGCGGCTTGCCTGACGAGGCGTAGGCGTTGGCGGCAACATTATCCTCGGCATAGGCCGGCGCATGGACGCCGTCGCCGCGTCCGGGCGTGAACGGATCGGTCATGATGCTCATGAACTGGGTCATGGCGTTGAAAGTGGTCTGCTGCGACCCCGTCGCGGTCTCGCCCGAGGCCTGGGTCAGGCCGGCCGGTGTCAGCCCGCTATAGACCAGCGGAATGCCGCCATTGGTGTTGAAGTAGCCGACGATGGCATTGCCGACCCCGTTCTGGTTGCCAGTCAAACTGCCGCCTGGCGGGACGAAGTTCAGGACCAGGTTCAGATAGGCGTGGGTGGGATCATAGCTCAGCGTCGTATGGAAGTTCGTGGGCAGGTTGGTGTCGACCACCGCTCCGAACGTGCCGCTGACGCTGCCTGCTGTGAGGATCGTGTACTGCGTGGCGACGTAGCTGCCATTGGCGTAGGTCGCGTTCACCGTGGCGCCGCCGAGCGTGGCCGAACCCGTCACGCCGATGAAGCTCGAAGTCGTCGGATTGATCTGCACCATGTAGATGGCGCCGGACTGAAGGGCGAGACTGCCGGTTACGTTCAGCGACGTGCCTGCGGCGCCGTTGCCCGCCGCCAGGGTGCCGCCGGTGTTGATAACCGTATTGCCGACGGTGCCGACGCCCGACAGCGTGGCGCCGCTGCTGACGGCGGTCAGCACCGACGATGCGATCGAGCCGTTCACCACAAGCTCGCCTGCGTTGACAGTCGTGCCGCCGGTGTAGGTGTTGGTGCCCGACAGTGTCAGCGTGCCGGTGCCCTGCTTGGAGACCAATCCGCTGCCGCCGATGGCGCTGCCAAAGGTGACCGCATCCGAGCGGTTGAAAATTAGCGCCGCGTTGTTGGTGATGTTGCCGAGGACCGAGCCTGTGGTGCCGCCGTTGCCGATCTGCAAGGTTCCAGCGGAAATCGTGGTGCCGCCAGCGTAGGTGTTGGTGCCCGACAGCGTCAGCATGCCGGTGCCGGTCTTGACCAGCGCACCGCCGATTCCTTGGATCGTACCAGCAACTGTGGTCGACTGGTTGTTGCCGCCAACCGTGATCGTTTTTGTGCCAAAGTTGAACGTGCCCGTGCCACTGATCGAGCCGGCAGTCGTCCCCGCGGATGTTAGGGTCGAGAAATCAACGACACTGCCCGCAAAAGTCCTCAGAGTGGCATTGCCGCCACTGCTCGTATCGAAAAACTGGACCAATTGCAGGGTGACATCGGCGCTGCTGGCTGTGCTGTTATTGAAGAATTGCAGAACGCCACTGCCGTTGAATGCGGCGCTGCCGGCGCTGCTCGCGTTGCTGAACGTGGCGGTGCTGTTCACCAAGATCCTTGCAGTGCCGGCTGAGCTGGTGTCCTTGAACACCACAGCGGGGCTGCCGCTGAAGGCGTTGATTTGCGCGTTCCCGGCCGTGCTAGAATTGTTGAAATAGATCCTGTTGGCAGCGCCACCGCCGCCTAAGCTAATGCGGGAATTACCGGCCGTGCTGGTGTCGTAAAAGTTGACGCTGCCGCCGTTCTGGATGTCAAATTGAGTTGCAGGAGCAGCTCCTGCGCCGGCCGTGCTGCTGTTGTAGAAATTCAGAGCATTTGTGTCGTTGCGTATAAAGACTTGGCCGCCCTGGGCATTGATACCAGCGTCGATGAAGGAAAGAGACCGGCTATTGGTGAAGTGGTAAGTCGACGCGCCGCTGTTGAAGGTCCAGCCGCCGAAGCTGGCGTCGGCCGAGAATGAAACTGCCGTCGTGCTGGAGGTGCCAAAGAACGCGGTGCCAGTTGGCACCACGGCCGGGCTCCAATTGGCGGCGGTGTTGAAGTCGCCCGTGCCTGGGCTGGTCGACCAGGTCGAATCTGCGGCCTGCGCCGCCGCCGTACCGGCCAGCGTCGCCGCCAAGGCAGTCGAAGCCAGCCACGCTGCCCGCTTGGTTGAAATCCGCCGAAATCCCGACACTTGCCCACCTGACGTCTTGTTGACTGCCAGGCCATTGGCGGCACGACATGGCGACGCTATCGGAGTGGAACCCCTGGAACAATGAACCGTTGTTCGCAGCCGAGGCCATTGCTGGCGGCGTGCGTCATTTCAGCCACAGGCAGCAACTTCGGCGTGCGGCCAAGGTCTCTCCGAGCAGACAACACGGGCTCGGCCAGGCTTCCCCTGGCGGCCTGCATGGCCTATGACGCTGCAACGCAACAATCCCCCAAAAAGACCTCATGATCCGCCTCGACAACGTCAGCAAGCAAGCCGGCCACCAGATCCTGTTCATCGAAGCGTCCGCCGCCCTCAACAAGGGCGAGAAGATCGGGCTCGTCGGCCCGAACGGCGCGGGCAAGACCACGCTGTTCCGGATGATCGCCGGCGAGGAACTGCCCGATGAGGGGCAGGTCTCGACCGATCGCGGCATCACCATCGGCTATTTCAACCAGGATGTCGGCGAGATGGCCGGCCGCAGCGCCGTGGCCGAGGTCATGGACGGGGCGGGACCGGTGAGTGCGGTGGCCGCCGAGCTGCGCGAGCTCGAGACCGCGATGGCCGATCCCGACAAGGCCGACCAGATGGACGAGATCATCGCGCGGTACGGCGAGGTGCAGCACGCGTTCGAGGAGCTCGACGGCTACGCGCTCGACGGCCGTGCGCGCGAGGCGCTATCCGGCCTCGGCTTCAGCCAGGAGATGATGGACGGCGACGTCGGAAAACTCTCCGGCGGCTGGAAGATGCGCGTGGCGCTGGCGCGTATTCTCTTGATGCGTCCCGACGTCATGCTGCTCGACGAACCCAGCAACCATCTCGATCTAGAAAGCCTGATCTGGCTGGAGAAGTTCTTGCACGACTACGAAGGCACGCTGCTGATGACCTCGCACGACCGCGAGTTTATCAACCGCGTGATCTCGAAAGTGGTCGAGATCGATTCCGGCTCGCTTACGACCTACGCCGGCAATTACGAATTCTACGAGCAGCAGCGGGCGTTGAGCGAGAAGCAGCAACAGGCGCAGTTCGAGCGCCAGCAGGCCATGCTCGCCAAGGAGATCAAATTCATCGAGCGGTTCAAGGCGCGCGCATCTCATGCGGCGCAGGTTCAGAGCCGGGTGAAGAAGCTCGACAAGATCGAGCGGGTGGAGCCGCCGCGCCGCCGCCAGACGGTGGCGTTCGACTTCCCACCGGCGCCGCGCTCGGGCGAGGACGTCGTTGCGCTCAAAAAGGTCTTCAAGGGCTACGGCAGCAAGCGGATCTATGACGGGCTCGATTTCATGATCCGCCGCAGGGAGCGCTGGTGCGTGATGGGCGTCAACGGCGCCGGCAAATCGACGCTACTCAAGCTCGTCGCCGGTGCGAGCGAGCCGGACGAGGGCACCGTTGCAGTCGGCGGCAGCGTCAAAATGGGCTATTTCGCGCAGCACGCGATGGATTTGCTCGACGGCGAGCAGACGGTGTTCGAGTCACTCGAATATGCGTTTCCGACCGCGGGGCAGGGCTCCCTGCGCGCGCTCGCCGGCTGCTTCGGCTTCTCCGGCGACGACGTCGAGAAGCGCTGCCGCGTGCTCTCGGGCGGCGAGAAGGCGCGCCTGGTGATGGCCAAGATGCTGTTCGATCCCCCGAACTTCCTGGTGCTGGACGAGCCGACCAACCATCTCGACCTCGCCACCAAGGAGATGCTGATTACGGCGCTGTCGGATTTCGAGGGCACCATGCTGTTCGTCTCGCATGACCGGCATTTTCTCAGCGTCCTGTCGAACCGCGTGCTGGAGCTGACGCCCGAAGGCATCCACCAGTTCGGCGGCGGCTACACCGAATATGTCGCGCGCACGGGGCAGGAAGCGCCGGGGTTGCGGTCGTAGTGATCGGCGGTAGCCCGGATGGAGCGAAGCGTAATCCGGGTTTCGTGCCGCGTGGCTAGTCGTGCGCTGCGGATGGTCCGGCCCCGGATGTCGCTTCGCTCATCCGGGCGACAGGAGTCCGTGGAAATCTCGTAGCCCGGATGGAGCGTAAGCGTAATCCGGGTCAGTCTTCGCGTTCGCCGAAGCTACCAACTATCTCTCCAGCTCCTCCCCAATCGGGCGGAAGCACGCCTTCGCGGACGTAGCGGTGAAGCGATGAATGCGGCCAGTCTGCCGGCGAAGAGACATACCCGTGCTTGGCCGGGTTAAAGTGGATGTAGTCGGCGCAGCGTTCGAAATCGGCGTCGTCACGAATCGTGTGCTCCCAAAACCGCCTTTGCCACAGAGAGAACTCCCCCCGACGATTGCGGGAGATGGGGGCACCTGAAACAGCCAGTTGATGCGTGAAGGAGCTCTTGATCCGCCGCCATCGGCCGGAAAAATCGCGTCATTGTCCGGCAGCGTCATGATGACGTGCAGATGATCAGGGAGGACCACGATTGCTTCGATCGTGAATGGCCTTTCAGCGCGCGCCACCCGGAATGCGTGGCGCAGCTTGTCCACATGATCGACCAACACGGATGATCTTCGATCATCCAGCGTCACGGTGAAAAAGAAGGTCCCACCAGGGAGAAGATTGCGCCGATAGCGAACCACGCGAGCACCTTCCCGGATTACGCTTCGCTCCATCGGGCTACAACCAGATCGAGAGATTTGCAATCCATTCGCTTGCTTGCACGTTTCAGGGGCTCTCGCTACGCTGTTTCAAAAAAGCGGAGCGAAATAGCCATGAAGCAACTCCGGATCGGCGACATCACCATCGATGCGGTGATCGAGCGGGAGGGGCCGTGGCGGCGGCCGCAGGATTTTTTCCCGGCTTATGACGAGGGTGTGTTCAGGCACCATCTGCCGACCATGGAGCCGGAGGTGTTCGATGCCGCGCGCGGCATGATGGTCATCACCTATCAGACCTTCGTGGTGCGCACGCCGCGCTATACCATCCTGGTCGACACCTGCACCGGCGAGGACAAGGGCCATCCGCCGCCGTTCGATTTTCCCGGCAAGGAACGCTGGCGCAACGAGCTGTTCGCGCTCGGCATCGGCTTCGAGCAGATCGACTACGTGTTCTGCACGCATCTTCATATCGACCACACCGGCTGGAACACGACCTTGCGCGATGGCCGTTGGGTGCCGACGTTTCCGAATGCGAAATACGTCTTCCACAAGGGTGAATATGCGGCCTGGGAGGCCGAGCATGCCAAGGGCCGCAACCCGCCCGGCACCGTGTTTCGCGACAATTGCCTGCCGATCGTCGAGGCAGGCCAAGCGCTGCTGGTCGATGACGATTACGCGCTCGACGACACCGTCACGCTGACGCCGACGCCGGGGCATTCGCCCTGCCATTGCTGCGTGAACATCTTTTCGAAGGGGCGCCGCGCGGTGGTCGCCGGCGACCTCATGCATCATCAGATCCAGTGCCGCGAGCCGGACTGGTCGGCCAAGCCGGATTGGGATGCGAAGCAGTCCGCGGTGTCGCGGCGAAAGTTTTTTGCTTCCGTCGCCGACACCGACACGCTGATCCTGCCGATTCATTTCCCGGCGCCGACGGTCGGGCTGATCAGGCCGCTCGGCGCCGCCTTTGATTATCGTTTCAAGCGGGATTGACCACTGGGTCGCCGTCATGGCCGGGCTTGTCCCGGCCATCCACGACCATGGCTGCACGAAACAAAAACGTGGATGCCCGGGACAAGCCCGGGCAAGACGAGTTCGTGGAGCGCCCGCGCGTCGAACGCTTTAGTACGTATAGAACATCCGCTGGATTTCCTTGGTGTCGGTCGTCTTGGTCAGCGCCAGCATCAGCAGAATGCGCGCCTTTTGAGGATTGAGCGTATCCGAGACGACGAAGTCGTGCTCGTCGTCCTTGGCCTCGCCGTTGCGCGCGACGATGCCGTTGCCGACCCGGCTGCTGCGCACGATCACGACACCCTTCTTGCGGGCCTCGTCGAGGGCTGGCTCGACCGCGGGGCGAGCCAGGCTGCCGTCACCGACGCCGGCATGCACGATCCCCTTGGCCCGGGCGGCGACAAACGCGTCGATCGCGACCCGGTTCATGTTGGCGTAGCCGTACACGATGTCGACTTGCGGCAGGACATCGAGGCTGGAGACGTCGAATTCGGAGTCCGCCGTGTGCCGGCGCGTCGATTGACGATAGAAGTACGGCTTGTTGCCCTGCATGTAGCCGAGAAAGCCGAGTTCCGGGGCACGGAAGGTGTCCGCCGTCGAGGTGTTGTTCTTGGTGACATCGCGAGCCGCGTTGATCTGATCGTTGAGAGCAACGAGCACGCCCTTGCCGACGGCCTCGTCACTGCCTGCGAGGATCACCGCATTGAAGAGGTTGATCGGTCCATCCGCGCTGATCGCCGTCGACGGCCGCATCGCGCCGACGACGACGACAGGTTTCTTGCTCTTGACGACGAGGTCCAGAAAATAACTGGTTTCTTCGATCGTATCGGTCCCGTGCGTGATCACAATGCCATCGACGTCGTCCTGCGCGAGCAGCGTGTTGACGCGCTTGGCAAGCTTGAGCCAGTAGTCATTGTTCATGTTCTCGCTGGCGATCTGGAAAACCTGCTCGCCCTTGACGTTAGCCACCGTTTTCAGTTCGGGGACGGCATTCAGGAGCGTCTCAATGCCCACCGTGGCGGCGGTGTAGCCGACCACGGTGGTGCTGCTCGCCCCGCTGCCGGCGATCGTGCCGCCGGTTGCGAGCACCATGACATTGGGCAGTCCCGGGCCCCGCGCGTTCGCGGCTTCAAGTCCGATGAGCAGCGCGAAGAGCAAGCTCATTGCCGCGATGAAGTGATGACGCACTCGAGGTTGCCACATCTTGACGTTCCCTTTGCTAGAAAGCCTTGTCGATGCGCCCCGTTTCGCTCAGCACCGCATGATCGGTCAGTCGAGAGCTCCTGTCTAGGGCGACGCTGCTTTCGGATGATTTGGTCTGGAAGCCGGCACACGGAAACACACACGCGAATGGCCGGGACAAGCCCGGCCATGTGGCAGTTCGTCTGGCGATTGCTCGCTAAAGCAGCAGCGAATTTGCGGCGCCTTACGCGCCCATCTCGCACTTCTTCATAAAGCTGTTCTTGGCGGCGCCGGCGAGCGGCTTGCCCTCGGCGCTGACGGCCTTGGGCGCGCAGGCTTCGGCTTTGCACTTCTTCATGAACGAGGTCTTGGCGGCGCCAGCCAGGGCCTTGCCGTCCTTGCCGACCGCCTTGCTTTCGCAGGTGTCCTCCGCGAGGGCCGAACCCGCTGCGAACGTGGCAACGATCGCAGCCAGGAAAATCCGCTTCATCATGATTGTCTCCCTAAACCAGAAATGGCACGCGGATTGGAGCCGGAAATCGTGGCGCAATCAAGCTGGATGAGCGCCTGCCGCCCGGTCTTGCTGGCGATTTCCGACCGCGGGTACGAAAGGGCCGACGCCTGCTGCACTGCTCGCTGACCGGGACGGGCGATCCTGCTAGCTTCAGGCGAGTTTAGCCGAAAGGGAGCATCGTAATGGAGACCCTGATTGCGAACATGCCGGATGCCGCTTCTGACCGGCATTCTCACCTGGTTCGGCCGCAAGAGATGGAATGGCAGAAGACGCGCTTTCCCGGCTGCGAGGCCAAGACGCTGCTGTTCGATCGCAGCAGCGGTCTGATGACGGCCTTGATGCGCTTTGCGCCGGGATCGGTGCTGCCCGATCACGAGCATGTCGGCGTCGAGCAGAGTTATGTCATCGAGGGCGCTCTCGTCGACAACGAGGGACCGGCCAAGGGGATTACCTGCAAGGCCGGCGAATTCATCTGGCGCGAGGCGGGCAGCCGGCATGCCGCCTGGTGCCCGGAGGGCGCCCTGATCCTGGCGATCTTCCAGGTGCCGAACAAGTTCTTCGAAGCCGACGGCCGCGTCGTCGATGCCGCCGGTCAGGATTGGGACCAAACTTGGGGGCACACCGACGCGCAGCGGGCGGGGAAGGCGCGGTAGGCGGCTCTTCGAAGCTCAAGTGCCGTCATTGATGCTTCTGACGAGCGTGGTGACCTGAACGGCGATCAGCCGCCGCATCTCCTTGCCGTTCCTGGCGGTTTCGCGCAGTCCCCGCATGCCGAACACCAGGCATCGCGCCAGCACCTCCGGCTCGACCGCTATCCCGGCGGCATTCACCTGATCGCGGATGAGGTCGGCGACCAAACACTGGAAGTTGTCGTAGACCTTCCGAACTGCGGGGAAACGGAGGTCGAACAGATCTGCCGAATCGGGATGCGCCTCGATCAGGTCGAAGCCATGCGATCCCCAGGATTTACAGGCGTGGAGCAGCCTGGCGTGAAGGCCGTCGAGGCGCGCGATTGCGGCCCTGATCTCCCGATGCTTCTGCTCGTCCATTCGCTGGATCACCGCCGCGAACACGGCGTCCTTGTCGGGGAAGAGCAAATACAGCGCCGGCCGCGACATTCCCGCCCTGGCGGCGATGTCGCCCATCGTCGTGCGGGCATGGCCGTAGCGGGAGAAGACCTCCGTCGCAGCCTCGACGGCGAGCTCTTCTTTCGAAATGCTGGAACGAGCCATGAGCCTCACAAGCGTCGGAACTGAACGTCGGGTCATATTGACAAAGTATCAATAATTGTCAATATGACCGAAAGCGGCATGAAGCCACGAGAGGTTCTGCGAGATGAACGATGAAGCGCGACTGAAGACCTGGAACACCTATCAGGCGGCGTGGGGACCCATCGATGAGGACGAGCGGCGTCGGCTGCTCGAGCAAAGCGTGGTCGCGGACTGCGTGTATACCGATCCGGGCTCGCAGGTTGAGGGACGCGACGCCTTGATGGCGCGCATCGGTCAAACCCAGCTCAAGTTTCCTGGCGCGCATTTCAGGAATGACAGCTTCCTCGAGCACCATGATCAAGGGCTTTTTCGCTGGACGATGTATGACGGCGCCGGTCGCGTGTTCGTCACGGGCGAGAGCTTCGGCCGTTTCGGCGACGATGGCCGCCTCGTTCAGGCGACGGGCTTCTTCGAGGTGCCCGCTGCCAAGTCCTGAACGCCGGCCGGCGCGGCGGTCGATCCTGCCGCTCCGGATATCGCCCTCAGGCGCCGCGCGCGAGAAGCGCCTTGAAGTCCGCGCGTGCGCGCTGCGCTTCGGCTCGCGCCACCTCGGAGGCGTCGCCGAGGCCGAAATAGCCGTGGATCAGGCCGGGGCCTTCATGATGCTTCACCGGCACACCGGCTGCCTCCAGCGCCCGTGCGTAGGCTGCACCTTCGTCGCGCAGGGGATCGAACCAGGCGGTGGTGACGATCGCGGGCGCGACGCCGGCGAGCGAAGCCGCGCGCAGCGGTGAAACGCGCCAGTCGGTCGCATGAGAGGGATCGGCGAGATAATGACCGCAAAACCACTCCATCACGGCGCGCGAGAGGAAGTAGCCTTCGGCATTCTCGGCGCGCGAGGGGAAGCGTGCGTTCTCGCGCGCGTCCGCATAACTCCCGAGGACGTCGGTCACGGGGTAGACCAGGAGTTGCGCCGCGAGCTTGATGCCGGCGTCGCGGCAGGCGATCGCGGTGGTGGCGGCGAGATTGCCGCCGGCGCTGTCGCCGGCAACGCCGAAGCGTTTTGCATCGCCGCCAAATTCCGCGACGCGGCCAAACACGTCGCTGACCGCGGCAAAGGCGTCCTCGAACGCGCCGGGAAAACGCGTTTCGGGCGGACGGCGATAATCGACGGAGACGACGACCGCGCCCGTCTCGATCGCAAGGTTGCGTGCCTGCCGGTCGTGGGTCTCGAGGTCGCCCGCGACCCAGCCGCCACCATGGAAGAACACCACGGTCGGCGCCGGCGTGGTGCCGACGCGGTAGACCCGTGCATCCAGCGGACCGGCGCCGCCTTTCACCTTGATATCCGCGATGATGTCGACCGGTGGTGGCGCTATGGCCGCGCGTGAGGCAGCCAGTGCACGCAAGGAATCGCGGGCGCTCTGTGGCGTCATCGTCGTGGCATCGCGCATTGGCAGCAGCGGAATGATCTGGGCGATGACGGGATCGAGCGGTGCAGCCATGTTGGCTTTCATGGGATCCTCACAGGGTTCTTGGTCTTGCTTGCGGGTTAGCATAGATATTGCGCGCCGCGTCGGCAACCGCTCGCGTGTTGGCGCGCCAGGGGATGAACGGGCAGGGAGGTCTTGAGGTGGAATTCGAAACGCTGGTCCAGTCGCGCCGCAGCGTGCGCGGCTTCAGGAACGAGCCGGTGCCGCGCGCGGTGATCGAAGCGATCATCGACAGCGCCAAGCGTGCGCCCTCGTCGATGAACACCCAGCCCTGGCACGTCCACGTGCTCACGGGCGGTCCGCTGGAACGGCTGCGCCGACGCAACATGGAGGAGATGGTTGGCGGCGCCAAGGTGAAGCGCGACATCGTCAGTCACGGCGAGTATCAGGGCGTGCACCGGACCCGGCAAGTCGACGTCGCCAAGAAACTGTTCGGCGCGATGGGGATCGCGCGCGACGACAAGCCGATGCGGCAGGACTGGGTGCTGCGCGGCTTCCGCCAGTTCGATGCGCCGGTGTCGCTGGTCTTGACCTATGACCGCGTGCTCGATCCCGGCGCGGTCTGCCATTTCGACCTGGGCGCGCTCTGCTACGGCATCGTGCTCGCGGCCTGGGACCGCGGTCTCGGTTCGGTGATCAACGGGCAGGGCATCATGCGCTCTGACATCGTGCGCGAGGTCGTAAACATTCCGGAGGACGAGGTGATCATGACCTGCGTCGCGATGGGCTATCCTGACGACAACTTTGCCGCGAACGCGGTGCGCTCCGATCGCGAGGGCAACGACGATTTCGTGCGCTACGTCGGATTCGCCGAGTAGTGCGGGCAGAGGAGATTATTCTCTCGCCGAAATTTTTGGTGCGGACCGCTTGGCGGCCTCTTGCAATCTCGATCGTGCAGGAGGAACAATGTGCGGACTGAAAGGTTTGATGCTGGCGCGAGGGAATTGACATGCGGCGGCTCGCTAGCCTGGTTCGACGGTTCTTCGGCCCGCGAGTGCGGCGTCCGATCGATGATGATCCAAGTCTTCCTTTCACACCCGAAGAGTTCGGCCGGCTGATCCGCAGCGGCCGGCACGAGGACATGAAGCTGCTGGCCGAAGGGCTCGCCTGCCGGACCGTTCCGCGCCGCACCAGACATCGCGCCGCGCACTAGACTGGGGTCGAGACGGGTTGCTGCGCTTACCTCGTGAGAGCGACCTGCCTGAACGCGGTCAGCAGCGCCTTCTCCAACTTTCCGCTCATCCCGCATAGGATGTCATAGGCTTCGCTGCGTGGCAGCGTCGGCTTGTAGTGCCGATACTCGATCAGGGCCGCGAAGATGTCCGAGATCGTGAGAATCCGCACGATGTCGCCAATACTCTCGGCCCCGAGTGCATCCGGATAGCCGCTGCCGTCAAGAAATTGGTGATGATGCCGCACGGCATCGAGGATCTCCGGTGAGATATTGTCGTGGTCTTTCAGGAAATCGTAACCCGCAATCGGGTGAGTCTCGATCATGGCACGTTCGGCCGGATCGAGACGGCCGGGCTTGTCGAGGATGGCAAGCGGGATCCGGGCCTTGCCGAGGTCGTGGAACATGGCCGCCGAATACAGCCGCTCGAGATCGGCGCGGCCCACACCGAGACTCAGTCCGAAGTCGATCGCAACGCCGGTCACGAGCAGGCAGTGCTGGTAGGTTCCCTCGTGGTGGCGCCGCACAGTGGTGAGCCACTCGGACAAGCCATGCTGGGTGATGCGATCAGCGATCTTGCGGCCGGCTTCCTTCGTGCCGTCGACATCGATGGGCTCGCCGAGCGCGACGGCCGTGAACATCGACGCGATCGCCGTCGCCGCGGCCTCGACGGCATTGTCCTGCTGCGGCGCCTGACCTGAGGAAGCAGACGCCTCTTCGGCGGAATCAGCCAGCGCTGCCAGCAGCTTGATCTTGTCGATCGTCCCGGGAAGGACGAGCGTGGCCCCGAGCGCGTAGGCCTGCGAGATACTCATGTGAGAGGGGTGCTCGACCAGGAAGATGCGCTTCGTTGCCTTTGCGAACTTTATGGCTCGTTTCTTGATGGCCGCGATGGTGTGGACGTCACGCAATTCCGCACGGATGACGATCGCGAACGGCATCTGGGACAGCTTGGCTTCTGCGTCGAGCCGTTCGCCTGCGAAGGCAAACCGTTGCTCGAGAATCGAACAGACGCTCGACAATTTTTCCGAGGAGTCAGCCAGCACATGCACGAATGGGCGTGCCGCTTCCTTCTCTCGGATGCCGCCGTCGCCTTTGACGGGGCGGGATATAGTTCGCGCGTTCTGCACGGTTGACCTGAATCATGCTGGAGTTGGATCGGGCTGATGAATCCTTGGGCCTATTTGTTCTGAGCGGCAGCCTGCACAGAGGCTGCCGGTTTCTTCTTGCCGTCTGCGGTGACGAAGTGCACGCCGGCCGTGGTGCCGTCGATCCAGACCAGTTCGCAGCGCCGGTAGGCGAGCCCCGTCGAGGACAGCAGCAGGAAGAATTCCTTGGCCTGGAGCACGTCGAGCGTGCCCTCGACCTCGATCTTGGCACCGCTTTGCGATATGTCGAGCAAAACGCAACTGCGCCGCCAAGTGCCGTCCGAGCCCATTAGATTGACAGGCTGCTTGTGATCCATTTTTACGCGCATCGCTTTGCGACCGTCGAACTTCATCGGCTAACCCCCATCTTCGGGCTGCAATTTCCCGGGTCGCCTGTGCTGGCGTTTGCTACTATTTGCCCCCATCGCACTGTCCATTGGCTGGTGGACAGAAGCAGCGTCTCGAAGATCCGTTGCGCGCGCTCGCGCTCGGAATAGGAGAGCCTTTTTCCGCTGCGGTTGCTCAGGATGGTAAGGGTGGTCTGCCAGTTTAGCCGCGACGCCCGGCACGCCATGACCAGCCCCTCGCAATCGTCATCGCTCGCGACATGCTCGATAATTTCGAGCGGCGCCCCTGAAAGCACCGACAGCGCCGTGAACAAATTGGCCGTCTCGCCGCGGATCGCAAAGCGGTTCACCGTGGAATCGTTGAGCTTGCCGACGCGGTTGAGGGCGACGATCTCCGGCCTCGCGCCCGCGTAGTCGGCCCGGCAAGGCCGCTTTGGCGGAGCCGGCTCCGCTTCCGGCACCGGCGCTGCGGCGGACGGGGCGGGTGCCTTCCGGGCTGGTGGGGCGGAGAGCAGCTTGCGCACGACCAGATCGGGCGTGCCGGGCCGGAGCACCAGCGCCTTCGCGATCTCGCCGTCCTGGTCGGCCTTGGCAATTAGCGCTGCATAGGCTGCGTCGGAGAATTTCGTTCCCTGGTTCTTGATCAGGTCAAGGCAGATCGGGCCGCCGTGCTTGATCAGCGCCTCAGTCACCGTCGGCGCGATGTCGCTGCGCGCGGCGATCGCGCGTCGATGCCACTCGCCACGGGAGTCAATGACAGCCTCGAGATCGGCTGCGGAAAGTGCACGCGACTTGAGCAACACAGGACATGCCACGTCCGGACTATCGTGCGAGGCGAGACGCCACAATGTTTCGGGAGGCGCGATGTCAAGTTCCGCGAGCGCCGTGCTGAGCTGAACCAGTGCGCTGGCCTCGACCCGTTCCGTCAATCGCAGCAGAACACCGTCGACCACGTTGACGAGCAATTCCCGGCACTGGCCGCGGCTGCCAGTGAGCAACTGCACCATGCCGGCGAGAATGCGTGCGCAACGGTGCGGTGGGTAGGTTGCGACCACCTCTTCCAATTCAGCAAGAATATCAGCAGGCGAATTTGCCATCATGGCAGGGGCCTGACCTAAAATTAATTTGGACTATCGAACTGCACCTATTCCGCCCGACAGACGTTAATTTGAAGTTTGGATTTTGCTCGTCTAGGTATATCTGCACCGCTGGCCACACGGAAAACGCTATCGAAAATTGGCGAGATTTGATGCGCCGCCTTGTCCTTGGACTTCGACGCTCGCCAACTGGTCGGCATAGTTCGAAGTGATTCTTTCAGACTTAAGGCACACGGAGCGCAGAAGCGGGCCGGCATCGTCGCCGGACGCGTGTGTTGCGACGCGAAGTTCACATTGCCATGAATAGAAGTGATGATCCGCCGACGCTGGCGCCAAAGGTATTTCGCTTCACCGACGTCGATGAATTCGAAACGCCATACGAGGGCTCGACTTCGAGTTCACGCCTTTTGTACGGAGGATTTCGGCCGAGCAGAGTATTCTGTCGCTACCCGGCTGCGACGTGAATTTGACGCGGGCATTTCCGCGGGTCGTCGACGCACAGCTCGTCGAGAATTGTACCGCGATCGGATTCACGATGGACGATTTGGACGTGACCGTTCGATTCAACGGCGCGCGGCGTATACGACCCGTTATCGTCATCGGCAGCGGCGGCGCGGCTTACACCATCATTGAGGAGGTGCAGCGGCAAATCGCCTCGGTGGTGTTCAGGCCGGAGGTGACGGATCGCGGCTGGCCACAAGCAACCCTCTGCTTCAACATCTTCGAAACGACCGCTGCGGGCTTGAGCCGGCTTCGCGGTGTGGTCCGGGAAGTCTTGGAAGCCGCGTCGGAGCCCGTCGCCTCGCCCGACTTGCCGCTGAAGGCGGCCGGCATGAAGGAGACCCTGCTCGGCGCTGTGGACGCAATTTTCGAAAGTATCGTTCCCGCGCGATGGACCCTGCGCCCCAATGACGAGCGCAACTTCAAAGTCTTTCAGGACATCCGCGCGCTGCTTTCCGACGCCCTCTCGCTGCCCATCTACAGCGACGAGATCGCGCGCAAACTCGGCTTGTCCGTTCGCACCATGCACGACGTCGCCCGCCGCTATCGTGGAATGAGCCTGCACCGCTACTTGCGCCTGCGGCGGCTGTGGCTGGTGCGTCAGCGGCTGCTCGCGGGTGCCGATAGTGTCAAGGCCGTCGCGCTGGCGTTCGGCTTCTGGCATCTCGGCGACTTCTCCAGAAGCTATCGCGACCAGTTCGGCGAGACACCGTCGCAAACGCTTGAATCCGGACGGCGAACTTAGCGCGTCAAAACGTTGAGGGCCGGCCTGATGATCCGTGCTATACTGCTGCCCATGAGCAATCGCATTCTCGTCCTCTACGGTTCCTACCGTTCCGACCGCATGGGCATACGCCTAGCGAATTTCGTCATCGATCGCCTGCGCGCCCGCGGCGACGACGTCGTGTTTATCGACGCCAAGGCGATCGGCCTGCCGATGCTCGATCGCATGTACAAGGAATACCGCAAGGGCTCCGCACCCGAGGCGCTGGAGAAGCTCGCCGGAGAGATCCGCGGCGCAGATGGTTTCGTCTTCGTCACCGGCGAATACAATTGGGGCATCCAGCCGGGCCTGAAGAATCTCACCGACCACTTCCTCGAGGAGTGGTTCTGGCGCCCAGCCGCGATCGTGAGCTACTCGGCCGGCCGCCTGTCCGGCGCGCGTGCCTCGACCGCCTGGCATGGCACGTTGTCGGAGATGGGCATGGTGGTGGTGTCGAGCACCATCGGCGTCGGCCCGATCGCACAGACGCTGTCGGAAGCGGGTGAACCGATCGGCGAGGGCGGCAAAGCGCTGGAACGCTCGTTCCCGCGCTTCGCCGACGATCTCGCATGGTGGATCGAGGCGGCCAAGGCGCAGCGGGCGCGCAAGGCGCCGCCGTACTAAGCCCTTACGCCGACCTGACCTCACCGAGGAAGCGGTCGAACTGTCCGGCGAGATCGCGTGACTGGGACGAGAGCTGCTCGGCTGCGCCCAGCACCTCCCGCGCGGCCGTACCGGTGTCGTCGGCGGCGCGCTGCACGCCTGAAATGTTGGTGTTGACCTCCTGGGTGCCGCGCGCGGCTTCCTGGACGCTGCGGGCGATCTCCTTGGTCGCCGAGCCCTGTTCCTCGATCGCGGCCGCGATCGCGGTGCCGATCTGGTCGATCTCGCCGATGACGTCGGCGACGTTGCGGATCGCGGTGACGGTCTCGTCGCTCGCGGCCTGGATCGCCGAAATCTGCTCGGAGATTTCGGTGGTGGCCTTGGCGGTCTGGCCCGCCAGCGATTTCACCTCGGCAGCAACTACCGCGAAGCCGCGGCCGGCGTCGCCGGCGCGGGCGGCCTCGATGGTCGCGTTCAACGCCAGCAAATTGGTCTGCTCGGCGATGCTCTGGATCAGCGTGACGACGTCGCCGATCTTCTGCGCGCCCTCGGCCAGCGCACGGGCGGTGTCGCCGGTGCGGCGGGCGTTGTCGACGGCGCGGGCCGCGATCTCGGTGGACTGGGCCACTTGACGGCCGATCTCCGAAATCGAAGAGGTCAGCTCCTCGGTGGCGCTCGCGACCGTCTGCACGTTGCTCGATGTCTGCTGTGAGGCGGCGGCGACGACGGCGGCCTGGCTGTTGGTCTGGGCAGCCGTCGAGGTCATCGACTGCGCCGTGCTTTCCATGGTGGCTGAAGCGCGGGACAAGCCGCCGACGAGCTCGGTGACCTTGGCTTCGAACGCGCGGGTGATCCCGTCGAGCGCCTGTGCGCGGCGCATCTTGCCGTCGTTCTCGGCTTGCTTCTCGGCCGCGAGGCTGTCGGCCCTGATCATGTTGTCCTTGAAGACCCGGACCGCCGCGGCCATGGCACCGATTTCATCGGAACGCTCGGCGCCGGGAATCTGGTCCGTGACCTCGCCTTCGGCAAGCCGCGACATCCGCGTCGTCAGGTTGACGATCGGGGCGCAGACGCGGCGGCGGACCGTTACGATGAGGCCGGCGCTGGCGATCAGCACGGCGAGGAGTCCCGCGAGTGCGATGGTGAAGCTGGTGTGGGCCGCAGTGGAGGCACCGGCGAGAATCTGCTCGGCGTTGTCGTAGAAGGCGTCGCGGACCTCGATAATGGTGCTGAGGCCGCGCTGCGTGGCGGTGTAATAGGTGTCCATGTCGTGTTCGTACTTGCCGGTGACCGCACCCTCCTTCACCAGCTTGAGCTCGCGGCCGAACTCTTCGATGTAGATCGCGTTGAATTTTTCCAGCGCGGCGGCGACGTTCGCCGGCGTTGCGGGATTGCCGCGCAACTCCAGCAGCGACATCACGATCTGATCGTTGCGGCCCTGCGAGCGGCTGATCTCGGCCTTCTCGGCATCGGTCGCCGGTTTCTTGCCGCCGACGAGATTCTTGTGCAGGCTGGAGTTGAAGCCGCCCACGTCGCGCAATGTCATCGCGATGTTGGCGTAGCTGGCCTGCCGGTAGGCATCGCCGTTGAGGATCGCCATGCGGCGAACCTGCTCGTTGAGCAGCGCGGTCCCGCCGGCGTTGAGCACGGCGTTGTCGGCGACGATCTTCTTGGCGGCATCCTTGCGCGCCTCCGGCGGGCCTGCCATCGCCTTGTCGATGGCTTCGCGCAGCGCCGTGAACTTCGAATTGATGGCGTCGATGTTGCCGCCGGTGGTGTTGCCGTCATCGAACGGGCCGGGCAGGTCCTTGCGCAGCGCGTTCATCCTGTCGCGGGCGGCATCGGTCTGCTTGCGCAGCTTGTCCTGCTCGGCAAGCAGCGCCGGGTCGACCGCGGGAGGGCCATAGAGGATGTTGGTGGAAAAGCCGCGCTCGGGATTGAGGTAGCGCGGGATGTCGCTGACGGCGCGGACGATCGCCAGCCGCCCCTGCGCTTCGGTGATCCGTTCCATCGTCTGGTATTTCGTCACGGCGACGTAGACGGCGAGGCCGCCGCCCACTGTCGAGAGCGAGACGATGGCGGTGGTCAGGAGCGTACCGATTTTCATGATTCTGTCCGGCAACTGGCGCGGGAAATTATTTGCACGGACAATAGGCAGGCGATGTTAATCCCGGGTTTACGCTGGTGGCTGCGGTCACTTGGGCTGTCGGTCAAGGGCCGCGAGGATATCGAGCGTTGCCTGATCGCGCTTGTCCGAAAAATACCGGGCGAGCGCCTCGTCGAAAACGGGCTCATCGGACACCGCGTCGAACAGCGTCATCGACGAGCGGAATTTGGCATCATCGGGCGCGCCGAGGATGGCGTTGATGGTCCGGCCCTCGACGGCGAGCACGAGCCGCGTGCATTCGATCAGGCGCGGACCGAGGATGGGGTGGGCGAGATAGGCCTGGGCCTCGGCGCGGGAGGTGATGGCGTAGCGCTGGGACATGGCGCTGAAGCCGAGACCGGCGACCTGCGGGAAGACGAACCACATCCAGTGGCTCTGTTTTCGGCCCCGGGTCAGCTCCCCCTGGACGTCGCCATAGACCGGGTCCTGGGCCCGGACAAAGCGCTCTAGATCGAACGGATCGGTCATAAGATACCTTGGGATACCCTGGAATGGCTTGCCGGGGCCCTTGCCGGCCGCGATTATGCCTAACTTTTGGCTCCCAATGTGGTAGCTGGTAGAGAATCTCCGGGTGGGGGTGGGTCCCCTCGGGGGTCGATTTTGGGGATCTGATGGTTTCCGACCGGGCACGAGCCGAGGGGCTATTGTCGCGCCGCCGTATTGGGCGAGCCGAGACGATATTGCTGTCTCTGGCCGCCGTCGCGCTGGCACTGGGCGCTGCCGCCTGGGTCGCGGATATCGGCGGTTCGGCCTCGCTGGTCACCGCCGCACTGCCGCCGGCCAATGCGCCTTCGTTCGATGATCGATTCGCTTCGGCTTCCAGCAGTCCGCCCGCCCGCGAGCTCGGCCTGCGAACGCTGGAGCGCTCCGCGGTCAATGCAGTCCAGCTCAAATTGCGCGATGCCAAGGCGATGCTCGCCCAGAAGCTCCAGGCCGACGACTGGCGCTCGACCCTGACCGATGACGACCGGCATATGTCCGAGGAGACGAGACAATCGCAGCGTGCTGACGCCATCCCGATGCCGCGCTCGCGCCCGCCCCAGGCGGACATCTCCGCCCAGATTGCCTCAAGCCAGGCTTATGCCGAGACCAACCCCCGTGTCGACAACCGCAATTTCTTCGAAAAATTCACCGACAAGATCAGGCTGGCCTCGCTGACGCCCGACAGCGGCCTGTTCGGCAAGGCGCCGGATCTCGCCGCGCTTGGCTACGATTCGCGCACCGCGGTCTACGACATCTCGGCCAAGGCGCTTTACCTGCCGAGCGGCATCGCGCTGGAAGCGCATTCCGGCATGGGCGCGCTGATGGACGACCCGGAGCACGTCGACCAGCGCATGGTTGGCGCGACCCCGCCTGCGACCTACGACCTGAAGCCGCGCGAAAAACTGTTTCACGGCGTCCGCGCACTGCGCTTGACGCCCACCGAGGGCACCAGCGCGCTCGGCCGCGTCGGCCTGCTCACCCACAATTACATGCTCGGGCCTCGTGGCGACTCCAACGGCTGCGTTTCGATCAAGGACTATGATCGATTCATGAAAGCCTACGACAACGGTGAGTTCAACCGTCTGGTCGTGGTGCCGAGGCTGACCCCATCGGCGACCGCCTCGCAGCGCGCGAGCACCGAGTCCTGATATCTGCTCCGGATATTGGCCTGCTACGGCGGGGCTGCCGTTTTCCTTTCGTTAAGCCGTCATCGTCCAGAAGCAGCCCATGAGTGATCCGCAAAGTTCCGAGACCCCGCTGCGCACGACGTTCAAGATCAAGCTGAACGGCGACACGCTGGCGATCGCGACCGTCGGCCAGGCCTATCAATTCCTCACCAATTTCAAATCGGTCGAGTGGATGGAATTCCGCTCGCTGCATGAAGACGCGGTCGCGGCGCTCGAAGGCGCCGCCGAGAACGCCATGCTCGTGGTGCAGGCGACCAACGCCGTGCGCGCGCTGTTTGTGAGCGCCAAGCTGCTCTGAGAGCGACACGGGAAATTTGGGAAGATTCCCGGATTGCGCCGCGCTCCATCCGGGCTACCGCTCAAGTGTTGAACTCCGCTATAGCAACAGGCCATGGTCTGCGAAGATCGCGCTCAAGCCGATACGTTGAAACATAGTTCAGGGAGAGACCATCATGAAACGCCGTACATTCCTCAAGGGCGGCGCGGTTGCCGGCGCGACGACGCTGGTTGCCGCACCTGCGATCGCGCAAAGCGCGCCCGAGATCAAATGGCGCCTGACCTCGAGCTTCCCGAAGTCGCTGGACACTATCTACGGCACCGCTCAGACTTTTGCGAAATATGTTGCCGAGGCCACCGACAACAAATTCCAGATCCAGACCTTCGCGGCCGGCGAGCTCGTTCCCGGCCTGCAGGCGCTCGATGCGGTCAGCACCGCTTCTGTCGACATGGCGCAGACCCCGCTCTATTTCTACATCGGCAAGGAGCCGGCGCTGGCCTATGCCACCGGCGCGCCGTTCGGCATGAACCATCGCCATCAGGAATCCTGGTGGCATTTCGGCGGCGGCGCCGACCTCACCAATGAGGCGCTGAAGCCGTTCAAGGCGCATGCCATCCTCTGCGGCAATTCCGGCACCCAGATGGGCGGCTGGTTCCGCAAGGAGATCAAGACCGTCGACGATCTCAAGGGCCTGAAATTCCGCATCGCCGGGATGGGTGGTCATGTGCTGGCGCGGCTCGGCGTGGTCCCGCAGCAGATCGCGGGCGGCGACATCTATCCGGCGCTGGAGAAGGGCACGATCGACGCAGTCGAATTCGTCGGCCCCTATGACGACGAGAAGCTCGGCTTCCAGAAGGTCGCCAAATATTACTACTTCCCCGGCTGGTGGGAAGGCGGCGCCATGCTGCACATGATCGTCAACGACGAGAAGTGGGCGTCGCTGCCGAAGCAGTACCAGGCGATCGTCAACCAGGCCGCGTCGGCCGCGGGCGCCTGGATGCTCGAGAAATACGACAGCGTGAATCCGGCGGCGCTGAAGCGGCTGATCGCCAACGGCGCGGAGCTGAAGGCGTTTCCGCAGCCGGTGCTGGAGGCCTGCTACACCGCGACCCAGGACCATCTGAACGAGCTCGCCATCAAGAGCGACCTGTTCAAGCGCACCAAGGAAAGCCACGACGCCTATATGAAGGAGCTGCTGTTCTACACGCAGATCGCGGAGAATTTTTACGACAATTATCTGCTCGGCAAGATGCGCAACAAGGCTTGATCGCGCAAACTCCCGTAGGGTGGGCAAAGGCGCACTTGCGCCGTGCCCACCACTGCTTGCTTGCCTCGCCATGGTGGGCACGCTTCCTCCTTCGCTCTTCGAGCTACGGCGGACAAGTCGCTTTGCCCACCCTACAGCATCTATCGTGCGGTGAATTAAGCCGCGCCCAAACCCAGCTTCTCGTAAATCCGCCGCGCATAGGCGCCGAACGCGTCCGTCGTTTTCAGCGGCAGAGCCCGTGGGAAGGGCAGGTCGATGGGGAAATAATCGGCCATCTTCGCAGGTCCGGCCGTCAGCACGGCGCAGTGCGAGGACAGGAACACGGCCTCCTGGATCGAGTGCGTGATGAAGATGATGGTCTTGCCGCTCTCGCGCCAGATCCGCAGCATCTCCAGATTCATCTGCTCGCGCGTCAAGGCGTCGAGCGCGCCGAACGGCTCGTCCATCAGGATCAGTTTCGGGTCGTGAATGAAGGCGCGCGCGATGGCGGTGCGCTGCTGCATGCCGCCGGACAGCTCGCGCGGATATTTCTGCTCGTAGCCGGCAAGACCCACCAGATTGAGCAGATCGCGCGCCCGCTCGCGCGCGGCCTTCATCGGAAGACCGACGATCTCTGCCGGCAGCAGCACGTTGTCCAGGATGGTCCGCCATTTCAGCAGCAACGCCTGCTGGAACACCATGCCAATGTCGCGGGTCGGATCGAACGGGCTTTTGGCGTTGCCGATCTTCACCGTGCCGCCGTCGGCGTCGTGCAAGCCGGCCAAAATCTTCATCACGGTGGTCTTGCCGCAGCCGGACGGGCCGACCAGCGAGACCAGCTCACCCTCCTGCACGTCCATGGTGACGTCGGACACCGCGAGGAATTCGGCGCCGCCGCTGCGATAGACCTTGCGGACGCCGTGCAGGCTGATGAAGGGGCTTGAGCTCATGCCAGCCATTTATCCAAGTTTGCGGCCACGAACGCGTCGTCGCTGAGGTCGGAATGCTCGCGGTACACGCGCTCGATCTCGTCCTTCTGGCCGGGGCTCAGGCCCTCGTTCGGATCGAGGCACCACAGGCCCTGCATCAGGCCCTGCCGTCGCAGCACCTCATGGCAGCCGGCGATGCAGCCGTGAAAATCGTTGGCGACGTCGAAGAAGGCGCTGTTGCAATCGGTGACGCGGGCATCGAGCGCGAGCAAATCGGCCGGCACGCTGTCCTTGTGCCGTGCCGCTTTGCAGCGCTCGAACTGTTTGATCGCGCTCGCCGTCCACACCGACCAGTGGCCGAGCAGGCCGCCTTTGAAATAAGTGCGCGTGGTGACGCCGTTGTCGCGGAGGTCGAACGGCAGCATCAAATCGAGCAGGATGTGGTCATCATTGCCGGTATAGAGCGCAACGCGGTCGAGCGCGCCGGCTGCTGCGACGCCGCGCAAAACATCAAGGGTCCGGTAGCGGTTGAACGGCGCGATCTTGATCGCGATGACATTGTCGATCGAGGCAAAGCGCTGCCAGAACCGGCTCGACAGGACCACGCCGCCGACCGCCGGCTGAAGATAGAAGCCGACCAGCGGAATTTCGGCTGCGACCGCTGCGCAATGCGCGATGATCTCGTCCTCCGACGCCCTCTTCATCGCAGCGAGACTGAGGAGCCCTGCGTGATAGCCGATGTCGCGCGCGGTGCGGGCTTCAGCGGTGGCCTGCCTAGTCGGACCGGCGATGCCCGCGACCAGCGCCAGCGGACGCTTGGTCCAGTTCGCCGCCGTCTCGGCGGCGAGCTCCAGCACGGGACGATAGAGGCCGACGTCACGGATCGCGAACTGCGTGGTGTGCACGCCGACCGCAAGGCCGCCGGAGCCGGCTTCGATGTAATAGCGCGTCAGCGCGCGCTGATGCTTTTTGTCGAGCTGGCGTTCGGCGGTGAGCGCGAGGGGATGCGCCGGCAGCACGGTGCCGTCGGCGATCAGCTTGCGGATCTCGCTGTTGATCTGGCTGTGGTGCATGATGTCCTATCCGAATTCAGGGCCGGCGACGGCGAATGGCATGTCTTCACCCGCGGTCTTAGCGGGGCCGAACCGCATGCGCTGGAACGGGCGCTCGATGATCCAGCCGGATGCGGTCAATCCTTCAGGGAACGCGGCTTGCGACGCGACGGCATCGAGCAGCAGCGGTCCGGTCTCCGATCGCGCGATGGCATCGACCAGGGTCAGCGCGGCTGCCGCGTCGTCGGCAAGCAGCGGGCCGATATGGCGCGCGGTACGTCCGTCGCGAACCAGCGCGATGGCGCCGTTCGCGGCGACGATGCGCGAGCCGGAACGCTGCGCGAAGTTGGAGAGCAGGGCGGTTCGATCGAGGCCCGTGGCGCGCCGGTCGCGCGCGCGGAGCGCGTCGAGCGTCGCGGACGAAGGTGCCTGCCCGGACGCGGATGCCGATTTCACCAGCTTGAGCCGGCGCAATTGCAGGGTCGGCGTGAAC
The DNA here is from genome assembly GCF_023100665.1 of Bradyrhizobium sp. CW1. NCBI lineage: Bacteria > Pseudomonadati > Pseudomonadota > Alphaproteobacteria > Hyphomicrobiales > Nitrobacteraceae > Bradyrhizobium > Bradyrhizobium sp. CW1. Next base: position 4,396,971 of record NZ_CP064684.1, on the reverse strand, counting down.
CCGAGCGGCCCATAGACGGCAGCACCGTCCGGGGTTGCGTCGAGCCAGCTCGTCAGGCCGCGTTCGCGCGCCATCGCCAGGCAGGCGTCGACGAGCCGCGTGGCGAGACCGCGTCGGCGATGGCTTGCCGTCACCAGCACCATGCTGATCCAGGCGTTGTCGCCGGGGTAGGGCAGGAGTGCTGCGGTCGCGACCAGTTGCGCGCCATCACGGATGCCGAACGCGACGCCGTCGCTCAAGAAAAACCGCCAGTCGTCTTCATTCTGGTTCCAGTGCGCCTCTGTCGAGAGCGCGAGGCCCGCCGCAGCATCCTCGACGCCAAGCTGGATGATGCGCGGATCGTCAGTAGCGTCCATCGCGCACCTCGTATTTGGTGGGCTTGCCGAGGCTCGGCATGGCGCGCGACACCCAATCCGCCGTCCAGGCGATCAGCTGCTCGGTGTCGACGACCGGCAGGCCGAAAAGCTCGACTGCCTTGGACGTGTCGGTCAGCCACGCGGTCGGCTCTTCGTTTCCTGTCAGCACCGGCATACGGCCGAACCTGGCGCCGAATCTTGCTGCGAGGTCGCGCACCGCCAAAATCTCGTGGCCGCTGACATTGATCGGCGAGGTCGGCGCTGTGCAATGCGCGAGGCAGCGCAGCGCCTGCGATGAGGCATCGCCCTGCCAGATGAAATTGACATGACCGATGCTGAGGTCGATCGGCGTGCCCGTGAGCACTTTCAAGGCGATGTCGTGCAGCACGCCATAGCGCATGTCGATCGCGTAGTTGAGGCGGAATAGCCGCCCGGGCGTTCCGAACTTGCGCGAAAAATACTCGAACATGCGCTCGCGGCCCACGCAGGACTGGGCGTACTCGCCGGGCGGGTTCGGCGCCATGTCCTCGCCCGATCCTTTGCCGTCGACGGGGACGAACGGATAGATGCAGCCGGTCGAGAACGCCACGATCCGCGACGAGGGGAAGGCCTGCGCGATCAGTGCCGGCACGTGCGCATTCATCGCCCAGGTCAGCGAGAGATCGCCCTCAGCGCCGAATTTGCGGCCGGCCATGAAGACAATGTTGGGCGCCTTCGGCAGCGCCTGAATCGCGGTCTCGTCCATTAGGTCGCAATTGATAGTCTCGACGCCACGCGCGTGCAGCCAGTCCTTGACGCCGGCGTCGCTGAAGCGGGCGACGCCGATGACACGGCGATCGGGCGCTGCGGCCTTGGCAAGCCCCGCAAGCGTCGGCCCCATCTTGCCGGCGACGCCGAGGATCATGATGTCGCCGTCGACCCGGGCGAGGTCGTCGATCAATGCCTGGGTCGGCCGGCACAGGAGATCGTCGAGCGCAGCGATATCAGGGATGGTCTTCGGCAGGTTGTGGCGGGTGAGGAGCATGGTTTTGGTCCTTGATCTTCAAGTTTGTCTTGCGTCGCCGACGACGAAGATGCGTTCGAGGACGAGCACGAAGCCGTAAAGCGCGACGCCGAGCAGGGTGAGCAGCACGACGGCCATCACCATCGCGGGCGTGTCGAGCGACGACTGCACCTGGATCATGAGGTAGCCGAGCCCGCGCTCGGAGGCGATGAACTCGCCGACTATGGCGCCGGCGACCGCGAGGATGGCGCCGACCTTCATTCCGGAGAAGATGTAAGGCAGCGATCCCGGCAGCTGGATCTTGCGGAACAGCGTCCAGCGCGAGCCGCGCAGCGATTTGACGAGGTCGAGCAGATCCGGCTCGACCTCGCGCAAGCCCCGCGCGGTGGTGAGCAGGATCGGGAAGAAGCAGATGCTGAAGGCGATCAGGATGTTCGGCACGATGCCGTAGGAGAACCAGACGATGAGGAGCGGACCAAGCGCGACCTTCGGGATCATGTTCAGCGTCACGAACAGCGGCAGCAGCACGAGGCTGATCAGCGGCGCCCAGCTGAAGATGACGGCCAGCGTCACGCCGACGAAGGCGCCGAGCGCAAAGCCGCCGAGGATCTCGATCGCCGTCACCAGCGTGTTGGCGCCCCAGGCGTAGCTCGCGGTTCCCAGCGTCTGGATTGTCGCGAGCGGCGAGGGCAGGATGAACTTCGGGACGTGGAAGGCATCGACCAGCACCTGCCAGAGCACCAGCACGGCGAAGTGCACGATTAGGACGATCGCAAAGCTGCGCGTATTGCGGGCGCCGTCTCCTGTCACCGGTTACCCCCTGCTGTCAGCGGCCACCTTGCCGCTGGTCGCAAGCCTAGCCGTCCCGGAGGGAAGTTTCAACCAGTTGGTTGATTATGGCCGGAGCGAATGCAGCACGAGATCGGCGACGTGCCGGCGGCGGGCGCGGCGCGCGGCCCGGCTCGACAGGTCCTTGCCGAAGATCGCCGACAGCGTCGGCGTGTTGGAGAGATAGAAATAGCTGAGGCCCGCGATGGAGATATAGAGCTGGATCGGGTCGATCCCCTTGCGGAACATGCCGGCGCGGACGCCTTCGTGAAGGATGTGGGACACGCTCTTCACCAGCGGCGAATGCATCGCCTCCAGCCGCGTCGAGCCGCGGACGTGGCGGGCACCGCCGCGGTTCTCGTCGTTCAGAAGCACGATGAAATCGGGGTTCGTCGCGAGGTAATCGAACGAGGCCTCGATCAGTTTCCGGATCGCCTTTCCCGGCGGCAGGCCTTCGAGATTGAGCTGACGTTCCTGCTCGCGGATATCGGCGTAAACCCATTCGAGCACGGCGAGATAGAGCGCGTCCTTGTCGCCGAAATAGTGGTAGACGAGCTGCTTGTTGACACCGGCGCGCTCTGCGATCTCGTCGACGCGGGCGCCGGCAAAGCCGTGCCGGGCGAACTCCTCGCGCGCCGCGGTGAGCAGCTTCTTGCGTGTGGCGACCGGGTCGCGCCGCTGCGGCACGGTGTCGCCTGAACGTTTTGCGGGCATTTCCAACCAAACAGTTGACAAGTTGAGGGCGGCCTTGTTGCATTGGTATCCTCACGGGGGGAGAGCGACAAGCCGGTCGCGGGCAACGAGGAGAGATGCGATGAAGCGTTTGCAGGCGGCGGGCTCGGCCCTGGCGGTGGCCCTGATGCTCGGATCACCAGTCGTGCCCGCGAACGCGGGCGAGGCGGTCAATCTGATTCTGAACTGGGCGCCGACGGCCGATCACTCGCCCTATTATTACGCCAAGGCGCAAGGCTGGTACGAGAAAGCGGGCATCGATCTGACCATCGAGGTCGGCAAGGGCTCCGGCGTCTCCGCCGCCAAGGTCGGCTCCGGCGGCTCGCCCTTCGGCGTCGCCGATCTCGCCACCATGCTGGTGGCGAAGAGCAAGGGGGCTGACGCTGTTGCCGTGATGAGCGTCTACGCCAACACCGGCCAGACCTTCTACTGGTTGAAGAGCTACGGCGTGAACGGGGTGAAGGATTTTGCCGGCCACAAGATCGGCAATCCGCCCGGGGACGCCTCGCGTGTGATGTGGCCGGCCTTCGCCAAGGCTGCAGGGCTTGCGCCCGACTCCGTCGGCTTCGTCAATGTCGGGCCGACGGCGAAGATCGCCGCGCTCAAGAGCCATACGGTCGACATCATCAGCGACTTCTACAACGAGCACGATTTGAAGGTGATCGAGTTCGGAAGCGATCTCGGCTACGTCAATTGGAAGGACATCGGGCTCAACCCTTACGGCAATTCGCTGATCGTCAACGGCGGCTATCTGCAGAAGAACCCGAAGCTGGTCGAGGCGTTCGTGCGGGTCACGCAAAAGGCCTTCGCGACCTGCGTCGCCGACGCCGCGCCCTGCCTGAAGGCGCTGCTCGATCAGGTCTCCGGTCTCGACAAGGAGAACCAGGAGCGCCAGTGGGAGCGCATCAAGTCCCTGATGACGGACGAATTCACGACGACGAAGGCACTCGGCTGGATCGACGGCGAGCGGATGAAGAAGGACTACGATCTGGTCCAGACCTATCTCGGCATGGAGAAGCCGTTCGACGTCACGACGGCGTTCACGACCAAGATGCTGGACCCCGCCATCAAGATGGATGCGAGCAAGGTGAAGAAGTAGGGGGCTGGTCGCCGCGCCGGCCCCACATTCCGCTGTCATGCCCCGGCTTGACCGGGGCATCCAGTACGCCGCAGCCTTTCGGCTGACCCGCAACCGTCTCGGAGTACTGGATCGCCCGCCTTCGCGGGCGATGACCGTTGTGCGGGGCGAGAGCGCCTGCTCAACGCCCTTGGTGCGCTTCCATGCCACGTAACCCCACGGAGAAATTAACCGGCCATTAACCATATCGGCGGCATCGTTAACCATTCAATAACAGGGGACGAGTCGGCCGCTATGGAGGCTGCAGTAAAACCTCAACGCCAAATGGTTCGCCTGCGCGGGCGCTCCTATGTGGCCTTCGTCTTCGTGCCGACGGTTCCCATCCAGGACTGGCTGCAGGAGATCGACACCACCATCGCGCGCTCGCCGGGCTTCTTCGCCGGCCGCCCCGTGGTGATCGACCTGTCCTCGGTCGATCTCAGCCAGTCCGGCATCGGCCATCTGCTCACCAGCCTTCAGGACCGCAACATCCGCGTGCTCGGGATCGAGGGCGTGGAGGAGGGCCGGTTGAACCCCATGATGCCGCCGCTGCTTTCGGGCGGGCGCAGCTGCGTGGTCGAGCCGAGTGCGCCCAAGAAGGTCGAGGCAAAGGTCGAGACCAAGCCGACCTCGCTGCTGCTCGAAAGCCCCGTGCGGTCGGGCCAGACCGTGATCTTCCCCGAGGGTGACGTCACCATTTTGGGCTCTGTCGGCTCCGGCGCCGAGGTCGTTGCCGGCGGCTCCATTCACATTTACGGCGCGCTACGCGGTCGCGCCATGGCGGGCGTGAACGGTCACACGAGCGCGCGCATCTATTGTCAGAAGATCGAGGCCGAACTGCTTGCAATCGATGGTTTTTACCAGACCGCCGACGATATCGACGCGGCCCTGCGCGGCAAGCCGGCCCAGGCCTGGCTGCAGGGCAACACCATGCGAATTACTGCGCTGAACTGACCAGAAGGAGATTTGAGAGATGGCCAAGGTACTGGTCGTGACGTCAGGCAAGGGGGGCGTCGGAAAGACCACGACGACCGCCGCACTGGGGGCTGCGCTCGCGCAGCGCGGCGAAAAGGTCGTCGTCGTCGATTTCGACGTCGGCTTGCGCAACCTCGACCTCGTGATGGGCGCCGAACGCCGCGTCGTGTTCGACCTCATCAACGTGGTGCAGGGCGTCGCAAAGCTGCCGCAGGCCCTGATCAAGGACAAGCGGCTGGAGAACCTCTGGCTGCTGCCGGCCTCGCAAACCCGCGACAAGGACGCGCTGACCGAAGAGGGCGTGGGCAAGGTCATCGACGATCTGCGCAGCCGTTTCGACTGGGTGATCTGCGACAGTCCGGCCGGCATCGAGCGCGGCGCCTCCATGGCGATGCGCTTTGCCGACGAAGCCGTGATCGTCACCAATCCCGAAGTCTCCTCGGTGCGCGATTCCGATCGCATCATCGGCATGCTCGATTCCAAGACGGTGCGGGCCGAGAAGGGCGAGCGGGTCGAGAAGCACATTCTCATCACCCGCTATGATCCCTCGCGCGCCGCGCGCGGCGAGATGCTGACCATCGAGGACATCCTCGAAATTCTTGCAACGCCCCTGCTCGGCATCATCCCGGAGAGCCAGGACGTGCTGCGCGCCTCCAACGTCGGCACGCCCGTGACGCTGTCGAACGCGGAAGGCGCACCGGCGCGGGCCTATATCGACGCGGCCCGACGGCTGTGCGGCGACACCGTGCCCATGCAGGTGCCGACCGAGCGCAAGGGCTTCATGGACCGCCTGCTGCGACGGAGGGCCGCATGAGCATGGGTCTGCTTCGGCTTCTCCGCGGCAACAAGGCCTCTGCACCCGTCGCGCGCGAACGGTTGCAGATCCTGCTTGCCCATGAACGCGGACTGCGCGGCCAGCCCGATCTGCTCGGTGTGCTGCGTGAGGAAATTCTCGCGGTCGTCTCCAGGCACGTCACGCTGGACCCGACCAAGGTCATCGTCCGGCTCGATCGCGGCGACGAGGTCTCGACCCTCGAGGTCGATATCGAGGTGCCCAACGATTTCGAGCGCAAGCGCGCGGCGGCCGGCTAGGGACCTCGGCCGCGACGCTTCAAATTTGGGGTTGGTGAAAAGGCGGTCCGCTGGGCATAGCGGGCCGCCTTTTGCTTGCTGACGTGAACGCTACGGAACGAGGTCCGGGGCTCAATCGTTGTGAACAACCCGCGGCGGCGCGATGCACCGCGGTTTCGTCAAACGGGAGAACGCCCATGATGACCGAGGTCCAGGTCCACACCGTCGCGCGCCAGATGCTGGAACAGCATGGTTTTGCTGCGATCGCGAAGGCCGCCGAACAGGCCAGGGCTTGTGAGGGCCGCGGCGAGGCCGACGAGGCCAAAGAGTGGCGTCACATCGCGGACGCGATGAAGATCATCCGCGGTCCGCACCAGAGCTGACACTCCCCCGCGTTCAACGCTCCCCGCGGTCAGCGCCCTGCGGCGAGGTGCGATTCTGTGTCTGCGGCTGGGAGCGCTCGCCCGTCTCCTTGCAGGGGAGCGGCTCCCACGAGCCATCCGGCGCCTGCTGATAAGCGCTACACGACGAAGACGAGGTCGATTTGTCCTCGCCCTTCTGGGCATTGGAATTCTTCGCCAGCACGGGCGCAGTCAGCATCGGTGCGACGGCAAACGCGACCGCGAGAAGGACATGGTTGATCCGCATGGAGCTCCCCTGTTCGAGTTCGAAAGAGCCGCATGCTGGCGAGAAATGTGACGATTATTGGCCGAAGCAAAAATTCCGGCGCGGCGTGCTTAACGCCGCACGATCACGCTAGCCGCCCTTGCTGCGGATCAGGCCGGCGAGGTTGGTCTTCTGGGCCTCGCACCAGTTGGGCATGCCGAGGCGGCGTTGGTTGAGGTCGGTCGCCTGGGTGGCCACCGCGACCTCGGCCATCAGATCGTCGTCCTGCTTCTCGCCCATCTTGCCACCCGTGTGCATCCAGGCGATCGCCTTGCGGACCTTCTCGGTGGTGCCTTCGGGCAGCTGCATCTGCTCCGCCTTCTGCACCAGATCCTGGTAGGCGATATCGGTGCCCGGACATTCGACCTTGGCGGCGAAGGCCTGCAAGACCAACGTGACATAGGTCGAGCGTGGATGGTCGGCCGCTTGGGCGGACGCGGCCAGCAGCAACAGGGCCGTCATCAGAAAACCAGTGCGCATCCTTGGTACCTCCCCGAATTTTCGGGAAGGCTAGCGGCTGCCGCGCCGCTCCGCAATGGGGATAGCGTGCGCCCGCGAAGCCGGCCGGCGGGTTAGCGCCGCCAGGCCGGCACCGGATCGAGCGGCGTGCGATAGACCTCTTTGTGATCGCGGTCGGTGACGCGCACAGCGCAACCCTTGCTTTGCAGCTCGGGCTTCACCTGCGACAGCTCGGTGGCCAGTTGAACGGCGCGATCGGAGGCGACCTCGATGTCTTCGAGGATGATACCGCCCTGGTTCTTGAACTCTTCACCAACCACGAGATCGAAGGAATAGTAAGGCATCCGAATTCCCCGGTGTGACGAATTGAGCTTCGGGTGGACGTTTCAACACATGACCGATGGTACCACTGAGTCGATGTTTATCGAATGAACGGCGCGCGCAATCTCTCTGCTTATGCGCAGAAATGATGTGCAGCATTCAAGCGTGTTAAGATTTTATTAAATATGTCGGCGTGATCATGAGGCATGGAATTGCAGCAGAACCGGGCTCCGGGAACCGGCAGCTGCAAGAGAAGGCCGCCGGCATAGATCCCGACGGCCTTTTCTCTTGATGGAAAACGATCGAAGCTCGCTTCCCGTAGTCATCCGGATTCAACGCATCACATCGACTCTGACAGCATCGCTGGTGCGACGCGTCGTCGCGTGACGATGGTTCAGCGCAGCGGCATTGGCGGGCGTACGACAGGTCCGTCGTCGTCGGCAACGGCTTGCGTCGTCATGGCAGCGGGCGGTGGGGCTGCGGCAGCCTGCGAGGCCGGCGGCGGCGGAGCGAGCGGCGCCGGCGAATAAGCCGGCATGTAGGTGTGCGACACGACCGGCTTCGGTTTGCGAACCGGCGGCGCCGCGGGCCGCGGCGGTAGCGCGGACATTTGCGCGCGCGGATCGACGCGCGGCTTCGTATCGGCCACCGGCTTCGGCGCGGGCGGCTTCGCCATCTCGCGTGCCATCTGCTCCTGCCCGGCCTTCAACTCGGCGATGTTGGCCTTGAGCTGCTCGATCTGTTGCGCCATCGCGGTGAGATCGCGCGTCATCGACTGCACCGATTGTACAGGATCGGGTTGTGTTGCCGGGGGCACTGCTGCTGCAACCTGGGTTGCAGGCGGAGCCGCCGATTGGTCGGCCGCTTGATCCGTTGCGACTTGATCAGTTGCGGGCTGGTCCGCAGGCGACGCGGCCTGCGCGGCGGCGACCGGTGCCGTCTGCGACGTCGAAGGCAACAGCGACGCCAAAGCCGGGGTCCATTCGGCGAGCATCTGTCTTGCGGTGTCGCCATGTTTCTCCCAGGCGACAGTGGCGGCTGCGCTTCCGCCCGCAAACAGCATCGTGACGAACGCACCGCGCAGCCACTTGCCGGCGGAAGAGCGCTTCTGCCGGCTGAGGCCATCACTGGCCGCGACGCGCACGGCGGTGTCGACCGAGGGCGCTGCCGGCTGCGGCTCCGCGACGGGACTGAACTTCGGCTCCGGATTCATTCTGGGCTTCAGCAGGAACGCCGGATCTATTTTGGGTTCCGGACGGGTCGTGATCTCAGGCGCGAGCGCGGGCGCAACGCTGAGAGGGCGCGAGGCCAGCAAAATGTCAGGCGAAATCTGCACGGCGTCGTGCGGGTCGTTGTTCGTGACCGTGTCCTTCACGATCTCATCGACGATTTGCCGAGAGTTCAGCGTCGCGAGCATCGCAGCTCCTTTGAAGCCTGGGTGTTTTGAAGCCCCAGGTGTTGAGTATTGAGGTATCGGTCGTTCGCATTGGCGCGAGCAGATCCGTTGAGGTGGGCCCATCCAAATCCCCAAATCCGATGAGGCCCAAGCACCATGACCCACGAGTCCAGCCGGGTTTGACCAAAGCAAGGCGAGGGGATGGAGACTGTGCGACGCTCTTGCGCCGTTTGTGGTGATGGAACCCGCCTCAGAAAACACGCGTAATTGTTCCACAATGCCTTGTTTTCAGCACGATTTTGGCAGCATCTGGTGTTGCTGGGGGCGCTGCTATCGCTATCGGGGCCGGCGGTGCCAAGATCCTTATTCGTTCTACTCGTCCTTGCCATGCTTCCGTTGGGCGGCTGCATGCAGACGACGCTTTCGCCATCGACGGACGCGAGCATGACGACCCGCGACCGGCAGTTGCTGGCGCATACGCCTTACGCGCAAGCAAACGTGCCCGAGCAATATCTCCGTCATATCGTCGATTATCCGCGCAAGGAGCAGCCGGGCACGATCCTGGTCGATACCGATGCGCGCTATCTCTATTTCGTGCTGCCCGAAGGCAAGGCGATCCGCTACGGCGTCGCGGTCGGCGAGGAAGCCATGGCGTTCTCCGGAGTCGCGCGGGTCGGTCGTCTAGCGGAATGGCCGGATTGGGTTCCGACGGCGGACATCCAGGCGCGGCTCGGGCCCTATCCGGCGCGGGTGCCCGGAGGCCCCGCCAATCCGCTGGGCGCGCGGGGCATCTATCTCTATGCCGGCAACAAGGACACGCTCTACCGCATCCACGGCACCAACCAGCCGGAATATATCGGGCAGGCGATCTCGTCCGGATGCATCCGGATGCGCAACGAGGACGTGATCGATCTCTATGACCGGGTGAAGCTCAACTCAATGGTCGTGGTGCTGCCGCCCGGACAGAACGCGCAAGTCGAGGCGCGGCCCAGCTGGCGCGGGTGAGGTCGCCCTAGTTCTCGGGACGGGCGACGCGCCATTGCAGCGTCGTGGCATTGCCATTGGCCTCGCCCGGCGCCTTGTCGGCCGGCGAGGTGTAGAGCGGACGATAGCGATAGGCCCACATCTTGCTGCCGTCGTTACGGTTGATCACGGTGAAGTCGCCGACCGCTTTGGCATCGGCCGTTGCGGGCAGCGGCACCCAGCTCTCGACGCATTTCCCGTTGCAGTTCGACGTCTTGCCGGTGGTATCGCGCTCGTAATAGTAGAGCGTCATGCCGTTGAGGTCCACGAGTGTGGGGCCCTGCTTGGTCAGGATGACTTTCGCCGGTGAGGTCGCGGGCTTCGGCGGCGGAGGGGCATCGCCGCCGCCATGGCCATTCGCGAGCGCCGGAGCGGTCGAGAGCGCGATCGCCGCCGCCGCAATGAGGAACCTGAACATCCGAAACTCCAGACCGGCAAAGTTAATCGCGCGTTAAACGCCGAATGCCGTCGACCGTAACAGCCGAAGGTTAGTTCCTGGTTTCGCGATACTGCGACAATGAGGGGTAGAATTACGGGGCTTTCTGTCTTGGCACGTTTTCTTGACGCGAAGCGGTATCCACCTCGCTCGAAAACGCTCTATGCCTGCACTCCGCGCAGCGGGGCGCGGCTGAGTTCGTTGCCGGCGGCGATCGCCTTGTGCAGGAGGCGCATCAGATCATCACCTTCCTTCGCGCTGAGGCCACGCAGCATGATGCGTTGCGCGGATTCGACGGCCGGCGTGATCTTGCGCAGCGTGCGGCGGCCTTCGTCGGTGATCTCGAGCTCGCGGGCACGGCGGTCGCGGCGCGAGGCGCGGCGCTCCGCGAGCCCCTTCTGCACGAGCCGGTCGATCACGCCGGTGATGGTGGTGCGGTCGTAGGCGATCAATCCTGCGAGCGTCACCTGGTCGAGCCCCGGATTGGCCTTGATGGTCGCGAGCGCGGCGTATTGCACCGGCGTGAGGTCGAAGCCGGCATCCCCGACCTCGGCCAAAAACACCGCGACCGCGATCTGCTGGAATCGGCGCGCCAGATGTCCGGGCATGTCGTTGTTGTCTTTCACCGAATTTCTCCGTTGGGGCGGGACGGCCGGGATCGTTGACAAGTATACTGATAGTCAGCATACTGATCAATATCCAACCGGAACATCGGCGGGAGAGGTGCTCATGCAATTCCATCTCAATGGATTTCAGCCGGGCGACCCTGAAATCGCCGATCCCGCCGCGCGCATTCAGCCTTCTGGCGCAACGGGCGCCGTGCCTGAAGAGGTCGATGTCCTCATCGTCGGCTGTGGCCCTGCGGGCCTGACGCTCGCGGGCCAGCTTGCGCAGTTTGCCGACATCAAGACCTGCATCGTCGAGCAGAAACCGGACCGCTTGCTGGTCGGGCAGGCCGACGGCATCGCATGCCGCACCATGGAGATGTTCCACGCCTTCGGATTCAGCGAGCGCGTCCTCAAGGAAGCCTGCTGGGTGAACGAGACGACATTCTGGAAGCCGGACGAGCGGGTGCCGGAACATATCGTCCGTAGCGGCCGGGTGCAGGACGTCGAGGACGGCTTGTCGGAATTCCCGCACGTCATTCTCAACCAGGCGCGCATCCATGACGGTTTTCTCGACGTCATGCGCAAGGCGCCGGGCAGGCTCGAGCCCCATTACAGCCGGCGCCTGCTCGACCTTCAGGTCGATCCGGCCGCGGGTCCCGCCGACCATGCCGTGACGGCGCGGCTCGAACGGGTCGATGGCAGGAACGAGGGCAAGATCGAGACGATCAAGGCGCGCTACGTCGTCGGCTGCGACGGCGCCCGCAGCACAGTGCGCAAATCGATCGGTCGCGAGTTGCTCGGCGATTCCGCCAATCATGCCTGGGGCGTGATGGACGTGCTGGCGGTGACCGATTTTCCGGACATCCGCTTCAAGGCTCTGATCCAGTCGGCAAAGGACGGCAGCCTGCTGATCATTCCGCGCGAGGGCGGCTACATGGTGCGCCTCTATGTCGAGCTCGCCAAGCTCGACATCGGCGAGCGCGTCGCCAATCGCAACATCACCGCCGATGACGTGATCGCGAAGGCGCAGCGGATCCTGAAGCCGCATACGCTCGATGTGAAGGAGATCGCGTGGTGGTCGGTGTACGAGATCGGCCAGCGCCTGACCGACAAGTTCGACGACGTGCCGGAGACCGAGACCGCTACGCGGCTGCCGCGGATCTTCATCGCCGGCGATGCCTGCCACACCCACAGCCCGAAGGCGGGGCAGGGCATGAACGTCTCGATGCAGGACGCTTTCAATCTCGGCTGGAAGCTCGCTGCCGTTTTGCGGAAGCAGTCTGCGCCGAGCCTGCTGCATTCCTATTCGGCCGAGCGCCAGGCGGTTGCCAAAGAGCTGATCGATTTCGACCGGGAATGGGCGGGGATTCTTGCGTCCGCCGCCAAGGCCGGCGGCGCCGACGCCGCCAGGACGCAGGACTATTTCGTGAGGCACGGTCGCTACACCGCCGGCACGGCGACGCATTACCGCCCGTCGGTTCTGACGGGAGCGACGTCCCACCAGCATCTCGCGCAAGGCCTCGTCATTGGCACGCGATTTCATTCCGCACCGGTGATCCGGCTTGCGGATGCCAAGCCGGTGCATCTCGGTCACGCTGCGCAGGCGGATGGCCGCTTCCGCATCTACGCTTTCTCCGGCGCTGAGGATCCTGCAGCAACCGGATCGGCCGTTCGCGCCTTGTGCAATTTTCTCTCCGATGCGCGGGAGTCGCCGGTCCGGCGTTACACCCCCGCGGTCGCCGACATCGATAGCGTGATCGACCTGCGGGCGGTCTTCCAGCAGGATCATCGCGAGCTCGCTCTCGAGGCGATGCCTGCGCTGCTGCTGCCGCGCAAGGGCCGCTACGGCCTGATCGACTACGAGAAGATGTTCTGTCCGGACCTCAAGAATGGTCAGGACGTTTTCACCATGCGCGGCATTGACCGCAAGGCGGGCTGCATGGTCGTGGTGCGGCCGGATCAGTATGTCGCGACCGTGCTGCCGCTCGATGATTTTGCTGCGCTTGCTGCGTACTTCGACGGCTTCATGCTGCAAGTGAACTGACGGGCCGGCGGCGCACACGTAGGCTCTCTCTGCGCGCGGTGTCGATGAACGGCGAATGAATATTGAACCGCGCGCGGCATCCGTCTCGATCTTTTGGCGGATGAGACCTTCGTACGCGGAACGCCCGTTCCGCTAGCGCGTTCCGACTCGAAAGAGGAGGACTACGCCATGAAATTCCGAAGCGTGTTGTTAGCCGCATTGCTGCTCGCCCCGACGGCCGCGCTGGCCGCACCGGGCATGGTCACCGTCTCGACCGGCCTGCGCGCCGGGCCGGGTTCGGGCTTTCCCCTGGTCGATCGCATCCCCGAGGGCGCCCGCGTCGACATCCATGGTTGCCTGCGCGGCAACGCCTGGTGCGACGTGAGCTTCTCGGATGACCGTGGCTGGGTGTCGTCGCAATATCTCGAATATCTCTATCGCAATCACTACGTCTATCTCCCTGACTATGTCGACGAGGTCGACGTGCCGATCGTCCCCTTCGTGCTGACCTCGTACTGGTCGAGCTATTATCAGGGGCGGCCCTGGTATCGGCGGCATGCTCACTGGAATAGCTACTGGACTTCGCATCAGCGCGACGCGACGCGGATGACGATCGATCCACGCGCGGCTCGCATCGGCCGCGCGGCAACGCGCGATGCGGCGGTCGCACTCGGGCGCAACGGCGCGAATGCCAAGGAAAGTGTCAAGGGCGCGGCCGCGGTCTCCGGCCGTGATGCCGCAACTTCACGGCACGACGCCGCCATCGCCAGGCACGAGACTCCGGTGACGACGGACCGGAGCCGTGCGGGACGAGCTGACCCCATCGCGCATGAGCGGACCAATCTGCAGAGCCGCAATCCGCGGGACGCTCAGGCCCGCATCATGCACGAGCAGGCCGCACACCGCGCGGCTCTGCGTGCGCAGCCGATGGCGCGCCCACATGAGGCGCCGCGCGTATCAGCCGCTCCCGCAAGCCGGCCCGCGATGCCGCATGTGGCTCAGCCGAACGTCGGCCACGGTTCGCCGATGAACGCTCATGCCCAAATGCCTGCGCCGCGCGCGGCTGCGCCTGCGATGCCTCACGGCGGTGGCGGCGGCGCACCTCACATCAACGCCGCGCCGCACGGCGGCGGTGCCCCGGCCGGCGGTCCCGGTGGCGGGCACCAAAAGCACTAAAGTTGCCAACGAAAGCCCGGCCCTCGCGCCGGGCTTTCTGTTTGGGCCGGAACGGGTTCCCTGCCCATACAATTTAAGAAGCTTCTTCGCGGGCAGATTTCATCGATCGTAATATGTCTACTCAAAGCTGTAAGCATTCCACTCGGGGCAGCGGGGCACGGGAGGATGACGACGATGAGACAGAACCAGGCGGAGACGCGCCGCCACAATGTCGCCAAGCGGTCGATGACCAAGGAAGCCAAGCAGCTGTCCGGCCTGATTGCCGGATTGCGCCAATCTCTCGAGGTGATTCAAAAGGAGCGATCGAGCACCAAACTCTCCGGCGCCGAGATGGGCCTTCTCGACGAACGCCGCAACAATTTGTTGCTGACCATCGCAGCTCTCGACGACCGCCTCTCGGCGGTGCAGGGGCTGATCGATCTTGGCCGTCCCCATATCATTCGCGTCCACTGATCGGAGCGCTGACCTGATGCTATCGGCTTCGTCGCGGCGGCGACGGAACCGGGCTCAGCTGTCTGCTCCGCGTGGCATAGGATTGGCGTAGCACTGGGCGGACTGCCCGGAGGCGGTCGCGGCGCACTGCGCGATCGTCGCAAAACTGCAATCGATGCTGCGGCCGTCGATCGTGTAGATCTCGATGCAGACGGGATGGCGCGGATCGTAGGTCTGGGCGGCTGTCGGCGGCACGCCGAGCAGGCCCGCACCAAACAAGCCCGCGACAAGCAGAATCGCATTGATGAAGCGGCGCACGATCGATCTCCTTCGCTCAGCCGGAACAAAGCACAATGCTGCCGCGGATGGCACCAAATTGCCACGCTCCCGGCGAATTGCCGCCAAAGCCCGCTGCCACGACGAGAGCAGGTGCAGGGGCAACGCAAGGGGATGCGCATTGGCCTACAAGATGGTCGCAGAACGCGACAACGAGAAGTGCAGTTTTGCCCGCGAGAGCCGTTTGCTCATCGTGGCGAAGGCGAAGGTTTGGGCGAGCGAGGGGTGGAAGGTCGTCATCACCGACCAGGACGGCAAGGCCTACGCGCCGCCCGACTTCGATCAGCTATTGGCGGCCTGACCGCAAGACCGGGCAGGACGACATTGATCTCGTACTTTCGACCGGGGCGCGATCTGATCGCGCCCCTGATGACTCTTCCAACGATGACTCTTGCAGCCGCGGCCGTTCTGACGGCGACATTTGCCGCCGCGCAAAATCTCGATGCCGGCAAGTCGCCGCAAAAGCTCTTCGCCGATGCTTGCACGACGTGCCATCGCAGCCCCCGCGGCCTTGCCAAAGGGCGCTTCAACCTGACGCTGTCCTGGTTCCTGAAGGACCATTACGCAACCAGTTCGGATACAGCCAAGGCACTTGCCGCCTATCTGGAATCGGTCGATGCGGCGCCGCCGCGAGTTGCGGCCAAGCCTGGCGCGAAGCGATCCAGGCCGCATCCTCCCAAGCCGTCGCAAAGCCAATAGCGTGAGCCGGCTGCGAGACGGCGTCGCGAAGCTGAAGGCCTTGCCGGCATCAATGCACCGTGGCCGCCGAGAACAGGTTGATGACCACCACTCCGGACACGATCAGCGCGATGCCGACGAAGGCGGCAGCGACATTGCCGGGTCCAACTATCACGCGTCAGTGACGAACCTGCGACACGGCGGAGCGCAGCACGAAACCGCCGCGCGATGGTTCGCGCGGCGGCTCATTGGTGTCGCGCCGATTCGACGTGGCGTTAGTTGATCCGCACGGAGAGTTCGACGTCCTCGGCAAAGGCCGTGGACATGTAGCCGCTTCCGGGGCTGCGCATGCGCGCCAGATAGTCGGGGCTGTCGTCGGCGTTGTCGGCGACGATGATCGCGCCCGGCCGGAGATGGCCTTCGACCAGATCCAGGATATCGGGGTAGAGCGCCTTGGCGCCGTCGAGCAGCACGAGATCGATCGTGTCGGGCAGGTCGACTTGAAGCATCTTCAGCGCGTCGCCTTCGCGGATTTCGACGAGGTCCAGCAGCCCGCCGGCCGCGAGGTTCTCGCGCGCCCGGGCCACCTTGGACGGTTCGAATTCGCTGGTGATGAGGCGGCCGCCGCCATTGTCGCGTAAGCCCGCGGCAAGGTGCAGGGTCGAGATGCCGAACGAGGTGCCGAACTCGACGATCGCTTTGGCGCGGGAGCTGCGTGCGAGCATGTAAAGCAGATGACCGGTCTCGCGGGAGACCGCGAGCGGTGCGTCCTTCAGCCGCCCGTAGAGGTCGCGGTAAGCGGTCTTGCTCCGCATCATCCGTGCGCGGTCGGCGTCGGTCACATCGGCGAAGGCGGCTCGCATCGCGCCGCGCGCCGCTTCGTCCTGGTCGAACAGACGATCGAGCAGTGGCGCAAGTGATGTGATGGTCGGGGTGGTCATGTGTAGTCTCCAGATGTCGCCGTGCTGCGAGTGCTTGCGTGAGAATTGAAATACGACTAATTCGTCGCATTCGCTATTCGCGTTGCCCGAGGGTGCCATGGCAGATCGCCGAAGCCATTCAGTTTCCTCACGAAAACAGCCACAGCAGGCCCGCTCGAACGAGCTGGTGGCGGCCATTCTGGACGCGGCTGTTCAGGTCTTGGCCAAGGAGGGGGCGCAGCGTTTCACGACGGCGCGAGTGGCCGAGCGGGCCGGGGTGAGCGTCGGGTCGCTCTATCAATATTTTCCGAACAAGGCGTCGATCCTGTTCCGCCTCCAGAGCGACGAGTGGCGGCGCACGAGCGAGCTCCTGCGCGGCATCCTGGCGGACCGGGCGAAACCGCCACTGGTACGGCTGCGCGCGCTCGTCCACGCCTTCATTCGTTCCGAGTGCGAGGAGGCTGCGATCCGCACGGCGCTCAGCGACGCCGCGCCGCTCTATCGCGATGCGCCCGAAGCACACGACGCGCGGGCCGCCGGTAAGGGCATCGTCGCGGCCTTCATGCGGGAGGCCCTGCCCAGGGCGCCGGATGCGACGCGGGCGCTTGCCGGCGAGTTGATCAAGACGACGCTGAGCGAGGTTGGCAAGCAGTTCTCGGAGACACCGCGCAACGAGGCGGAGATCGCGCGTCACGCCGACGCAATGGCCGACATGTTCTGCGCCTATATCGATGAGCTGGCACGACTCCGGGATCATTCCTGACATCCGCGTTTGCGGGCCAATACCCCTTCTGACTTGACTGGATCATGAGTTAGCCTCGGTTTGTCCTTCAGCCAGTCAACGAGCGCCCCGCCATGCATGTCCTCCGCCCCCAATTCCGCATCGAGGAGCAGCAAGCGCTGGAATTCGCAAGCCAGCGCGGCTTCGGCACGATCGTCGCGGCGGATGAGCGCGGTCCACGCGCCTCGCATGTGCCCTTCGTGCTGGAGCAGCGCGACGGGCACACGATCGTGCAAATCCATTTCACCGCCAGGAATCCGCTCGTCCCGCTCGCGGATGGTGCGGGGCGCTTTCTGCTGATCGTTGCCGGCGACGACGCCTACATCTCCAATGACTGGTATTCTTCGCGCGACAACGTCTCGACCTGGCTTTACGAGGCCGTGCACCTGTCGGGCGTAGCGCATCTGCGCGGGCTCGACGAGAACCGCAGGCACGGCGATGCACTACTCGCGGTCTCGGAAGCGCGCTTGCCAAAAAAAACTTGGGACCTCGCACAGATGGAGCCCGGCAAGCGCGAGAGCATGCTGGCTGCGATCCGCGTCGTCGATCTCGTGGTGGATACCGTCGAGGGGCAGGCCAAGCTCAATCAGCACAAGAGCGATGTGGACCACGTCGCGGTCGCCGGCCGGCTTGCGCGGTCGGAGGAGAGCGGGCATCGGCGGCTGGCGCGGAAGATGCAAGCGCTGCGGCCGGGACTTGGATATGAGTTTTCGTGATCCGGGCGACCCTTCTCTCGCTAGACAATTACTCCTACGGACCTCCCTCATGCTCGTCATCTCCATTCAAAGCCAGGTGGTCCACGGCCATGTCGGCAACAGCGCCGCCGCCTATGCGATGCAGGCGGAAGGGGTGAATGTCGCGGCGGTGCCGACAACGCTGCTGTCGAACCATCCGCGCTATCCGACCTTGCGCGGGCGGGTGCTGGAGACAGAGCTCGTTTCAGATCTGCTGAGAGGCGTCGAAGAGCGCGATCTCGTCGACGAGGCTGCGGTCCTCGTTACCGGCTATCTCGGTTCGCCCAGCAATGCCGCTGTCATTGCCGATTTCGTCGAGCGGGCGCTGACCCGCAATTCGAAGCTGGTCTATCTCTGCGACCCCGTGATCGGCGATGACGGCCGGGTTTATGTCGCCGACGGCATCCTGGACGTGGTCCGGCACCGGCTGCTGCCCGCCGCCAATCTGACCACGCCGAACCAGTTCGAGCTCGGGCTGCTCGCAGGCCTCGACATCGCGGATGCGCAGGGCCTGCGCGCGGCGTGCGCGGCGCTGGCCGGGACTGGGCGCATCGACGTGGTCGCCACCGGTTGCACGCTCACTGATACGGCGGAAGGGCAGGTGGAAACGATTCTGTGCGCCGGCGGTCAGTTGTCGCGCTTTGCGACGCCGCGCCTTCCGATCCGCCCCTCAGGCACCGGCGATCTTCTCACCGGCCTGATCGCGGCGCATCTGGCCAAGGGCACAGCGACCGAGGCGGCGGTGCGGCTCGCAGTCGAAACCATCTATGCGGTGCTGGTGCGCACGCAGGAAGCAGGCACCGCGGAGATGCGGCTTGTGCCGTTGCCGACGCCGCGACGATAAGCCGTCAAACTCAGGTCGCGCGCTTCGTGGCTGATTGCGCTGATTTCTGCGGCTTCGCGGGGACCTTCTGCTCGCGCGTCGCCTGTGCCTTCGCCTTCGGCGGCTTTGCGCTTGCCACGGCCCGCGCTTTTCTCGGCTTGACGTTGGCTTCCTTGCGGTCCGACGTGCCTCGGCGCGAGACGTATTCCGTACCATCGACCGGGCCGACATGCGGGGGATCGCGGCCGAGATAGGGGCGGCCGATGCCGAGCGCCTTGCCATTGGCGTCGACCCACTTCCACAGCACCTCGGTCGAGACCCAGCGCTGCGCGCGGTTGTCGCCCTTGGTGCTGACGATGTCGGCCGCCATGCCGTGCCCGTAGCCGCCGCGCGTGCTGCCGCCGTGATAGGAACGGTCGGAGGCGGCCTTCAGGCCACTCGCGATCGACTGGCGATAGTCGTCGCGGAACGCGCTGGTGATGCCCGGCGAAAGCCCGGCAGCCTCAGCCGCGAGCAGTGTGCGAAACAGCTTTTTCTTGAAACTCTTGTCCATGCCGCCGATGACGTAGTCCATCATCGACATGCCGGCGCGGTCGGCCGCCTTCGGATCCTTCCAGCCAAAGTCCTCGTCAACCAGCTTCGTGAAGCTGCGCATCACTGTGACCATCTTGCCCTTGCGCTTGACGGTGACGGCCCGGCGATCTGTGACCTTGATCGAGTCTTCCTTGGCCGTGCGCTGGTAGAGCGCCCAGAGATAGCGGTCGATGCAGGCTTCCATCACGTAGCATTCGTCGAGGACCGCGGTCGTGTCCGCAGACGCCGAGGCCTTGCTCGCCACGGGCGCGGGGCCGGTCGCGATTGTCGCGGGCGACAGCGCCTCCGTCGTCACGATCTCAGTGGGATCGGCGGATGCGAGCTTTACCAAGGGCTCCGGCGCCGGAGCCGGAGCAACCTCGCTGGCGACTGGTGTCGGGTCAGGCGACATCTGCGGCGCGAGCGGCGCTTCGGTCGGCAAGATCAGCACTGGGTCGGCCGAGGCGAGCTTGATGGCCGGAGCTGGCGCCTCGGGCGCTGCCGCTTCAGCATTGACCAATTCTGGTGTCGCAGCGATAGCGGCCGCGATATCGGAGGTCAGGGCGACGCCGTCCTCGATGGCCGCAGCGTGCGGGATGTCGGCGAGGTCAAGTCGGCTGAGATCCTTCGCGCGCGAGACGGCGGAAGCATTGGCGCCGCTGTTCTCGATGAGGGCCGGGGCATAGGCGGACAGAGAGAGCGCCAGCCAGCCGGCGAGAACCGCCGAGGGGCAGGAGACCGCCACCAGAAGAGACCGCCGATCATTCATGATCCCTGCCTCCAAACGGTTCTGTTGAACCTCGTCTTCTCCGAACAGTCTGACCAGACAGTCTTGGCCAAACAGTCTTGCACGAAAAGGCACGCCGCGCGTCGATTGTTCTGGGGAGGGTGTGGCGGCGCAATGGCGCAATTCGGCGAAAGCGGGCTTTTCGAGCAGGTGTTGCGCGGCGGCAACGCGGGTTCCGGTTCCACGGGCGCTTGCTCGCCAGCGTTGTGCAAAATTCGATAAAGGCGAATATTTTGGCGCAGGCCGCGTGGCGGTGTTTCGCAGGCACGTTGGGCAACCTTGTCACGGCTAGCGCGTTAGGCGCGCATGACGCATTCCTCGCTTCGTCCGATGGACGCCTTCGATCCCACCGAGCCCGCCATCCTGCACGACCAACTCTCCGATACGATCATCACCTGGACTGCTGAGCAGGCCGACGATTTCAGGCGTGCCAGCCGGCCGGGCCAAGACGGAACCGTGATCTGGAAAGCCTACGTTTTCGACGGCTGGGGCCACGTGCTCGGCGGCTGACCGCCGCTCATTAGGGTGTCATTTCGCGCCGGGGCGGTGATTTTGCCAAGACATCGCGCGCATTAAACATATTGCCATGCACCCGGCGCGTTGTTGCATTGCAACAGCACATGTCGCAATGCAGCAAAATGCGCTTAAATGTGCTCCGAATCTTCCACTGAAGGAGCATCACCCATGAACAAGAAGACTCTGTCAATCGCCGCCGCCATCCTGACGATCGCGGGCAGCACCGCGGCTTTCGCCGCCGAACTGCCGACTTATGAGGCGAACGGCTTTCCGGTCTCCCCGATGCAGGTGCGCGTGCTCGGTGCCGCGCATGTCGAGCAGCAGGCCTCGGCGCCCACCAACGTTGCTTCGGTCCACCAGGCCCGCGTTCTGTCGCCGCGCAAGGTGAAGACCGCTGATGTTACGACGGGTAGCGCCCGCTGATCTGGGGGCGCCACAAGCCAACGTCAAGCCAATGTGATGCAGGCTCGCTTTCTCCGAGTCTGCCCGGACCGCGTTCCCTTTCGGGAGCGCGGTCTTTTTTTGGCGCAGCGAGTCATGATCACGTGCCGGTTGTGTACGGCCGTTCAAAGCGAGTGTGATCTCTTTAATAGTTGCTTTCTGGATCGCGGCGCTTGATGCGGGCGCCGCATATTGAGTAGCCAAGAATCATTTTCATAATGGAGTAGTCGTGCCCGTTGCACAGAAAGCCGTTGTTGCAAGCGTCTCGCCCCGCGCGTTCATTCTCAAGCATCTCGCCTTGTTCGCAGCCGCCGCGCTGTTCGTGTTCGTGCTCAGCCTGACGTATGGGCTCGATCTCAGCCCGGGATTTTTCTGAGCGAAGGCGCGCTGGCGTCTCTCGCTTGCGTGCCAGCCTTGCAGGCACATGGGTTGAGCGACGGCCTCTGTCGGCGTACCGCTTTGTCCCATGGATCAGCGGACGAGCGGCGCTGACGCTCGCATTCGGAAGAACGATCAAGCGCCGGCGCTTGTCGGCGTGCTCTGCGGCCTCGCCGCGGCGCTGTTCTGGGCGCTCGGCTTTGCCGGCACGCGGCATGGCCTCAAGCTCGGCTTCACGCCGGTCGATCTGCTCGTGCATCGCTATGTCTGGTCCGGCATCGCGTTCCTGCCGCTGGTGATACGCGGCGGAATCTCCGATCTCTGCGGCATCGGCTGGGGCAGGGGCCTTGTGCTGATGGTGCTCGGCGGCCCCGTGATGTCGCTGATCTCCTACACTGGCTTTCTGTTCGTGCCGCTCGGCCATGGCAGCGTGATCCAGCCCTCCTGCGCGACGCTCGGCGGCCTGCTGCTCGCGGCCTTGTTCCTGAAAGAGCATGTCTCCTGGTCGCGCATCGCCGGCGCTGTCGTCATCGTCGGCGGGCTCGGCGTGATCGGCGCGGAATCGATCGGTCATATCGGCGTTGACGGCGTGCTCGGCGATCTGACCTTCGTGCTGACCGGGTTGATGTTCGCGGGTTTCGGCGCGCTGGTGCGCCACTGGCGGGTCTCCGCCGTGTCGGCTGCGCTCGTCATCAACGTGCTGTCGCTGCTGTTGCTGCCGATCTACCTCATGACCGGCGGACTCGCGCGGATCGCGGCGATCGGTGTCGGTGAGAACGCCATCCAGGCGCTGGCACAGGGCGTGCTTGCAGGCCCGGCTGCGCTTTATCTGTTCGCGGTCTCGGTCCAACGCCTCGGCGTCGCCCGCGCCGCCGTTGTCCCCGCCTGCGTGCCCGCGCTGACGGTGCTCACCGGTTGGCTCCTGCTCGGCGAGCCGCCGACACTATTGCAGACGGCGGGATTGGTGACGGTGCTGTGCGGATTCTATCTGGCGCAGAGACAGCGATAGATCGCAGCCACCGGACGGCGCTTACCATTCGATGGTGGTAAACTTGACGCCGCGGCAGGTCAGCTCCCGCCCCAGCCGTTCGGCGCGCTCGCTGGCGGATTTGCCCTGGCGAGTCCGGGGCCTCGGCTACGCCTTCCTCACGAACTCCGATTTCAGGTTCATCGCGCCGATGCCGTCGATCTTGCAGGCGATGTTGTGGCCGTCGGTGGCGTCCTGCAGGCGGATGTTGCGGACCTTGGTGCCACCCTTGACCACGGAGGAGGAGCCCTTGACCTTGAGATCCTTCATCACGATGACGCTGTCGCCGTCGGCGAGCGCATTGCCGTTGGCATCGCGCACGCCGGCCTCTTGCGCGGCGTCCGCGACGGCCTCTGCCGTGCCGCTCCATTCATGGCCGCATTCCGGGCAGACCCAGAGGCCGCGATCCTGATAGGCGTGCTCGGAGTTGCAGGTCGGGCATTTCATCGCGTCGGTCATTATTCGCCTCGTCGCCCGTCACGGGCGCGCCGCACGCTGTCCGCCGGATAAAGGTGGATTGGGAGCAAATCCTTTACCATGGCTTTCAGTCCTGGTCGAACCCTTGGAAATTTAGGAGTTCAGGAAAAACTCTGCGGTATCGAGGTCCGGAATTTGCGGCTGCGACGTCGCCGCGCAAGGAGCGTCCCGTCATGAGCGAGCATCGCGCCGCCGTCAGACATCACATTTTGCGGACCGGCATTGTCGAGTTCGACAACGGCACCGGCAAGGTCATCAGCGCGCCCTGCACGATCCGCGATGTCTCCGGCACCGGCGCGCGCCTCGGCCTCAACGCCTCGCTCTGGGTCGCCGAGCAGTTCACGCTGGTCTTCAGCAGCGGACTGCGGAAGGACTGCCGGGTCGCCTGGCGCAAGGGGAGGCTGATCGGCAGCGCGTTCGCGGACGGCTATGCCAGCGCGGACGAGCAGGCCGTGATGATGACCGCGGACGAGCAGTCCCGGCACCGGCTCGGGATCGGTGCGCGCGTGAGAAGCGCGCGCGAGAGGCGCGGCTACACGCAAACGCAGCTCGCAGAGCTGATCGGCGCCACGCCGGTCTTCGTGTCGCTGGCCGAGCAGGGTGAGGCGGACATTCCGCTCTACCAGCTCATGCACATCGCCGATCTCCTGATGGTCGGCCTCGACGGGCTCGTCGCGGGGCCGGCGCCTGAGGATGTCGACGCAGCGTAGGTGGCGAGCCGTCAAAACAAAAACGTCGAAAACAACCCCATGCACAGTAGAAATCTCGAGGGATTTCAGTGTGTTGGAAATCCGAAAACGTTGGTATTGGGCCTCCGCGCCCGGTATCGACTTCGGCGATACCGAATCGAATTTGACTCGTCGGGCAAAACAGGGGCAGTATGGCATGATGGCGCCGCAGGAAGCTGGTGGCTTGCCAGCTGCGGAGCGACATGCCGAAAAAAGCAAAACCAAAAAGAAAACTCAAGACCTACCAGACCTCGCTCGGCTTCTACGACCAGGCGATCGCCGCGCCCTCGATGAAGGCGGCACTGGACGCCTGGGGCGCCAGGTCCAATCTGTTCCATCAGGGCGCCGCGAAGGAGACCGACGACCCCGACATCGTCGCGGCAACGATGGAGAAGCCGGGCGTGGTGCTCCGGCGTCCGGTCGGCTCGGACGGCCCGTTCACCGAGCATTCCGAGTTGCCGACCGATCTCGCTGACGACGAGGCCAAGCCAAAAAAGCCCAAAGCGAAGTCCAAGCCGAGAAAGCTTCCGGCGAAGGCTGCAAAGCAACCATCCCGCAAGGTCGACGATCAACAGGCGCGCAAGGCCGCCGCGGCGTTCGAGAAGGAAGAGCGGCGGCGGGAAGCCGAGCGCCGCAAGGAGGAGGCCGCTCGCGCCAAGGAGCGCGCGCGCCGCGACAAGGCAGTCGCGAACGCGCAGGCGGCGCTGGACGACGCGAGGCGGCAGCACGAATCGCGGGCGGAGGCGATCGAAGCTGAGCGCGCGGCGCTCGAGGAGCGTGCCGAGACGGAGCAGAGCCGGTGGGACAAGCAGAGGATGAAGCTGACGGAGGCGGTGCGGCGCGCGCGGGAGTAGGGGCCGCGGTCGACAGTCTGGATTGCTCCGCTCCGCTCGCAATGACGGCGGGGCGGCCGGCATCGGTCATTCCGGCAAAGCTTGATCGCAAATTCGCTTGCCTTGCTTGACGTCCTTTTGCACTCTTGGGGGAAGGAGACCAACGCATGAAGATCATGACTGTCGCGTGTGCGCTCGGAACCGCCCTGGTGCTGTGCAATCTCGGGATATCGGATGCCGAAGCCCGGGCGCGGAAGGCGCGAGTGGTGGATGAACAACGGCTGAGGGTGGATGTCCCCGTGCTCCGGCCGACGCCGTGGGATTACAATATCGTTCCACGCTATCGTTATCGCCCGGAAGACGACCGGGTCGATCCCTACGGCCCGCCCTTGGTATCGTCATATGTCCGCTACGAGGGATGGCGCTGGCCGTACTGGTGGTGAAGGCCACCGACGGACGCGGAATTGATTGGCTCCTGTAGCCCGGATGAGCGAAGCGATATCCGGGACGTTGCCGCAGCATTCCCGGATGTCGCTTCGCTCATCCGGGCTACGCTCCTTTGCTAGTCGCCGTCCTCCGCGGCGAGCCGCACAAACTGCCGCTTCATCGCGTTGACCCTGGCGACATAGCTCGCGACGAGGTGATCGCCGCAGCGTTCGTCGGCGGCCATTTGAAACTTGCGGCGTGCGAAGGCCGTTGCGGGGCCTGCGCCGCAGAGATGGATGAAGGCGGCGAGATCCTGCCTCTCGCGTGCACTCGCCTTCACATCGCCCGCGCGGGCGAGAACATCGGCGAGATTGCGGTCGAGATACACCGATGCCAGCTCGATGGCGTGGCTCGGAATCGCGCGGCTATAGAGGAAGGTCGAGCCGCAGCCGGCCTCCGTGACCGCGTTGCCACGAACGCAGAACCGCGCGGCGTCAGCAAAGGCTGCGTCCAGCATCTGGAAGAGGCCGACGGCGCTCGATGCGGGCCGATAGATCGCGAGCGGATTGAAGCTCCATCGCCAGCGCCAGTAGGTGCGCGCGAGCGGATTGCCCGATGTCTCGACCTGCGCCAGCGCGGCCAGCAATTCCGGCGTGATCGTCGCGGTGGAATGCTTGCGGAACAGCGGCCCGTATTGCCGCCACGTGTCCGATGGCTCCTTGTCGAGCGCATGGCCGACTAGGACGAACAGCTCGGTCGGCTTGCGCACCGTTTGATAGGCGATGTTCACGAGGACGAGGACCGCAAGCAGCATCGCCGCGCCGCCCGCGATCCGAACCATCCGCGGTGCGCGGGCGAAGGTCTTTCGCATCGATCGCGCGCTACGCCGGAGCTTGCGAAGGCGAGGGAGGGGGCGCTTGCTTTGTCCTGGCATCGGTCTTCTGGGAGTGCATTGCGGAGGCTTTGTACCTGGTTAACGCTGTCACCAGGCCTTGAAATCCGGCTTCTTTTTCCTCTGGTCGCCTGTTTTCAAGTCGCCGCTCCGTACTCCCACGGCAGCTCGAATCCTTGATGGAAATAACCCGAGGTTGTACTGTGCGCCGCAGCAGGGTTAATTTTGTGTGAATGGATCGGCTGGAATGACCGTAATCGAAAGCGTGGTGCCGGCGGAAGCTGCGGAGCGGAAAATGCCGCCGGGCGTACTGGTCGAAGGTCCCGTGGTCGACGCCAAGTTTCGCGATTCCTACATCTCCTTCGTCATCATGATCGGTGGGTCGATCGCGGCGCTGGTCTGGGCCTTCTGGCAAGGCATCGGCTGGGTGGAGGTTTCGGTCTTCGCCGGCACGTTCGCGCTTTCCACGGTCGGCATCGGCTTCATGCACCGCTACTTCGTGCACCGCAGCTTCCGCTGCGGTCCGGTGATGCGGACGCTGTTCGCGGCCATCGCCACCATGGCGGTGCAGGGCTCGATCCTGAAATGGGTGAGCAATCATCGCCGGCATCATCTTCACTCCGACAAGCCCGGCGACGTCCACAGCCCTTACTATGACGGCGACGGCAACCCCTATGTCACCTTCGCCAAGGGGATGATGCATGCGCAAGGCGGCTGGGTGTGGGACCAGGCCACCACGGATGCCGAATACTACGCCAAGGATATCCTGGCCGATCCGATCGCCATGTTCTTCACCAGGACGCGCTGGTACTGGTACGCGCTCTCGGCAGTGATTATTCCGGGCGCGATCGGCTACGCGTTTGGCGGCGTGCACACGATGACCGGCTGCATCCTGTTCTCCGGCCTGTTCCGCAGTTACCTCATGACCATGGCGACATCACTGGTCAACTCGGTCTGCCACAGCGACGGCCGCTACGGCTACCGCCGCTTCGATCTCGACGACGGCACCACCAACGAGTTCGTGACCACGATCCTCACTTTCGGTGAAGGCCTGCACAACAACCATCACCGGTTTCCGCGCGACGCCTACATTTCGCACGCCTGGTACGAGATCGACATCAACGGCCTGATCATTTTGGGACTCGGCAAGCTCGGGTTGGTGCAGGACATTTTCTCTGCCGGAAGCCGGACGCTTCGCTCGGGAGATCCGGACGGCGGAAAACGTCCAGTGGCAGATACCGAAGCGATGGTCTGAAGCATACGGGCTCGGTGTTCCACTACGCCAAGGGATTCGGCCACACCAATCTGGTTGTGTGGTGAGGCGGTTGGCTCACTGGCGCGGGCGCTTTGATGACCCACGGGGCACAAAGTTAGGCCGATGAACTATCTGGATCTCATGGACGACCGACGGCCACCGGCGCCCTCCAACGCCATCCGTGCGCTGGAGCAACACATCGGTGCGCCGTTGCCCGCGCCCTACAAGGAGCTACTGGCGCAATCGGACGGCGGCGGCTTCGACCGCTGCGGCGTCGAGCTGCCTTGGCGCAACGACCGCACCGTTTTGGACGTGCTGTTCACGACGCATCCGACCGACAGCTACGGCGTCATCGACAATTACGATGTGTATCGGGGCATGAATCGAATTCCCCGACTGAGCTGCCCCTTCGCTCCCGATCCCGGCGGCGACCTGTTCCTGCTGAGTCTGGAGGAGGACAGTTATGGCCAGGTCTTCTACTGGGATCACGAGCATGAACCGGTGGACGGTGGCGACATGTTCGCCGATTTCCCGAACACAAACGAACTCGCGCCCGATCTTGAAACCTTCATTCTCGGCTTGGGAGAGGGGTGAATGGATATGCAGCCGTTCGGGCGGATTGAGCCCTTGCGAAACCCATCATGATCGCGTGGGGCCGAACGACAAAAGGGCGGCCATAAGCCGCCCTTTTGGTTTGCGCGTCATCCGTCGGATTTCGCTTAGCCCTCGATGATATAGACGATCTCGTGGGTGTGCGGACGAAGAATGACGTACCTGCCGTGCACCAGAATGAACTCGTATCCGCGCCACTCCGGATAGATTTCGACGATGCGGCTCGGGATCGCATGATAACGAACGCCTGCCGGGACGGTGGTGCCGATCGAGATGTTGAAGTTCACGTTGGTGACTTCCTCGACCTTCTCCTGCTTGATGGCCGAAGTGATCTGGGTACGCTTTTCGGCGGGAGGCGCCGCGACCGCCGTGGTAGCGGCATTGCCGGTCGTCTTGCCCTCGGGCGCCGAAGGCTTGCTCTCGGCGGTCGGGGTCTTCACGTCCTTCGACGTGGTGGCCGAATCGGGCGCCTTGGTCATCCCATTCGCCTTCATCTCGCCGGGCGTCTTGCTGTCGGCAGTCGGCTTCGAAGTGGTGGCCGGGGCCATTGTTTCCGTGGTCTTCGCCTTGCCATCGGCCTTGACGTCGCCGGAGTGCTTTGCGTCAGGCGCGCCCTGTGCGTGCTGCGGCGTTGCCGCTGCCGGCGAGCCGTGCGGTGCCGCGGTGGGGGCGTCCTTTGCTGTGGGCGCATTCATCGGTGCCGCGGTTTCGGCTTTCGGCGAAACGGCAGCGGGGGACTCCGCACCCTTGGCGCCGCCCTGATTGACGCCTTGAGCCATTGCAGTGCCGGTCGCAGCGAACAACGCCACAACGGCGACGGAAGCCAGCAAAGTATGTTTCATCTGATCTCTTTCAATTCATTTGAATATGATGCCGACGAACGTCAGCCACGGGAACGAACGGTCTCGACGGGCTGCAGTTCCGATTCTATTTCTGGTTTAACGACGATTGATGCCTCGACATCCGAAAAAGCTGCAAAATAGATGAGTCGGCGATAACAAGAGCTTTGCATCCCGCGTTGGCTTGGACGCGACCGATGAATTTCAAACATAAGTTGTGATCGGAAGGAACTCTTGCTCGATGAGGCTGTTGTGTCAGTGATCCCCGAGCGTTGCGAGATCGAACCTCCGATCCTCGCCTGAGTTAAAGACCGCAGTCGCGTTGTGAGTGCGACTCGGCGCGAAGCGTCCTCCGTGCGTATCAACCGGAAACCTTCATGAACAACCCCGATGTTCGCAATGCCATTCAGATCGACCGCGGCTCCAGCCTGGCGATCTCTCATGAAATAGCAGACCGCCTTCGGATCAGGCTTCGGGGTGAGCACGACCCATTACCGCGACATTTGACGGCCCTGGTCGACCGGATTGCGCAGATCAGCAGCCATTCGAACCAAGTGATCGAGGTCACAAAATGAGAATGTCCGGCGAAAGCCTTTTGGTGGTCTTGTTTGTCGGTCTCGTCGCCGGCTGGCTGGCGGGCCAGATCGTCCGCGGGACCGGCTTTGGGATCATCGGCGATATCATCATCGGAATCCTGGGCGCGTTTGTCGGCAGCTGGTTGTTGCCTCAGCTCGGCGTGCATCTCGGCAGCGGCATGATCAGCGCGATCGTCAACGCGACCGTAGGCGCGGTCCTGCTGCTCCTCGTCGTCCGGCTGGTGCGCGGTGGTGGTGGATGGGGAAGCAGCTGGCGCGGCAGCTGGGGCCGGCGTTGGTGACCCTTGCTCACGCAGCCGCATCAGGCGCCGGTGAGACGCCCGCGGCAAAGACGCTCGTGATGACCTCCGGATCGGATCCAGCATGTTAGACTTTTCAAATGCATCTTTTACGCCTGAAACCATCGGCATCATGAAAACTGCGCTGGACACGGCGGTGGCGTCACTGCCGGCCCCGGTCAGCTCCGCGCATGTCCGGTCGATCGCGGAAACAATCCTTCGCACAGCGAAGGAGGGCGAGCGAGACCCCGCTGTCCTGGAGCGCATGGCGTTGATGGAGCTTCAGATCTCGCCGCGTGATTGATGCCGGTCCGCGAGCGTGCGTGCCGGCGCAGAAGGGCTCGCGTTCATTGCCGTTCCCTGATGTTTCGATGGAACTCTGGGGCGGCGGAAGCATTCATCTCTGCCGCTATCACGCGGCTCCTGGAGAATCCCCACATGATACGTCATTTGTTGATCGGCGTTGCCGCGTGCGCAATCGCGGCAATGTCGACATTTTCCGCTTCTGCCATGCCCCGCGTTGCGGCTGAGACGTTGGTCGCTGGCTCCGACAGTCCGGTGATTCTCGCGCGCGGAGGACATGGCCACGGTCACATGGGACGTGGCGGTCGCGGTCATCACTACGGCTGGAGCAGGGGCCGTCATCGCGGTTGGCGCTAGCCGCACCAACGCAACATCCGGGGCCGCCTTCGATTGGCGGCTCCGTAACGTCAGCTCATCCGCCCCGCGGGCTCACCAATCCGGATCCCCATAGTAGGGATCGACCATATAGGGCGGGGGCATCCAGGGCCCTCGCGACGGCCGGGGTCGCCGAGGTGCGGCCGCTTGCACGTGGGGCCGTGCGGGCGCAGCGGTCTCGTTGGTGATCACGCTACGCGCGGCGGGTTTCGCGGACGCAGGTGCGGATGACGATGCGGATGACGTCGTCAGCTCCTTTTGCAGCGCCTGGACCTGTGCGGCGAGGCGCGCATTGGCCGCCGCATCCTTCTCCTGCGCCGCCTTGAGCTGCTGAATGGTGTCGGCCTGCTCGCGCAGCGTCTGCTCGTTGCGGCTTTTCAATTGCTCGAGCTTTCCGTTGATGTTCGCAAGCTCGCTGGTGATGGTCTTGAGCGATTGCGCGAGATCGGACGACGAGGGGTCGGGCGTCGTGGCGCCCGTTGTTGGAGCGTCGGGTCTTGAAGCGTCAAACCCTGCATTGCTCTCCGTGTCCTTGCCGGCCGGCGGCGCGGGCACCGTGCCGGGCTCATCCGCGGCAGCCAGTTGCACCGCCGGCGGTTGCGCCGGAGTTTCAACCGCGGACGTTTGGCGAGGCTCAGTCGCGGCCGGCGGAGCCCATCGCGCCATGATCGATTTGGTCATAGACCTGGCCCGATCGCTGTATTGCGAAGCGAAGGCGGCACCGAGAATGCCGATCGCCAGCACGAGGCCGACCAAAGCGCGCAGCATGGGCCGATCTCCCCTCAGGCCTTGACTGCGAACCCTGCCATCCGGCGCCGGCGCCGTGCTCTTGAGAGTTTTGGCCTCGGGAGCCTTGTCCTTGGGAGTCTCGACAGCCTCCGCACCGGCGCTTGCTCGCGAGGCCGCTGGGATTTCGCTGCCGCGTTCCATTCCGGAAACCAGCCGGTCCAGCCGCGCAAGGTCTTGCTCCGCGCTCTTGATCCGATCGTAGGCCCGCGCCAGCCCGCCATCGGCGCGCCCCTCGTCCGGCTTGGGGGCGTCTGGCTTGTGGTCGTCAGGTTTGGGGTCGTTCGTCTCGGGCACCGATGCGCTCTCGCTTCCGTCGGGCGTCAATGGAAGTGTGGCAGTCCGATCGGAACGATAGGTCTCGCCGTCATCCAACACAACGCGCGTCCGAAGGAGAAATTATGGCGAGGCCTCGGGGTGGGGCGGTCGCGGGGTATGCAACGGGCGCCCTTGATCTGGATCAAGCATGCGGCGCCCGACCGTCGCCACCGTGCAGACATTCATCGGAAGGAAAACATGGTTCAGACAAGAGCGATCATCCTTGGTGCCTTCGCGGCCCTGCTGTTGGCCGTCCCTGCCAAGGCCCAGGTGCTGGTCGACGTTTCCAAAATCAGCTGCGACCAGTACATCACCCAGCGCATTACCCACATGCAGACCGTGAACGTCTGGCTCGCCGGGTTCTACGCCGGTCGCCGCAACAATCCCGTCGTGGACACGCAAGCGCTGAACAAGAACGGCAACAAGCTCTCGCGCTTCTGCGAGTCGCATCGCGAGATGCCGCTGCTGGAGGCGGTCGAGGCCAATACGAAGTAGGGGCGGGGCCGCCCAGCCTCGGAGTGCGGCAGTCCTATCGCCGGAAGGAGAGGTTGCGCCGCGGTCCCCCCAACGCGCGTGCGAACGAGAAATTATCGCGGGCACGGGGGTGGGGCGTGGCATTGCCGAACCGGCATGCGTCGCGAGCGTCAGGTACATGACCGAAAGCGGTGTGGCTCCCGCTCATGCCCTATGTAGGTAAAGCGTGACACTTTCGCTGTCTCGTTATGAACCGGCCGCCAGATCGCAAGGGCCCGCATTGTTCTAAATCAACAAACCCGCTCATTAGCGAATTGCGCTGACGCACCGTCCCAATCCAGGAAGGAGAGTGGACATGTCGCGCCGAACCATCGTTTCACTTACCGCATCCGCAATCATTGGCATCGCCTGCATCGTGACTGTTTCGACTGACGCCTTCGCCTATCGAAGAGGCGTCGGGGTTGGTCGGGTTGGTGTTCATCACGGCGGTGTCTATCGCGGTGGCGTCTATCGTGGTGCAGCCGTGCGCCGCGGAGTTGCCGTAGGCGTCGGAGCTGCTGCGGTTGGTGCGGCAGCTTACGGAGCTACGGAGCCTACGGCGGCTATCGCCGCTGCGGCTACGAACCTTACCCGCCCTGCTACTAGCCGGTCTTGTAGCCGGTCTTTGCGCAGCGGCCAGAGCACCGTCGGTCGGCTGTGCGCGGAGCACCTCTCTCCGAGTGGGGAGAGGTGATCCGAGTTCCGGGCCCGCACACACGCGATCCGAGCTGTGCTCGCTTCACCGTGCGTATTGGCGCGTCTGTTGCTCGACAGGTCGACTTCTAGCGAGGCGCACGTGCCATCTTCGCCGGCCGCGACCAAGAGACGTTGAACGCCGACAAATCTATCCATGCGTGCAATTGGGCAATCGGGAAAAAGCGGCAAAACTGCGGCTGTCAAGGATACATCAGAGTAGAACGGAGCTTATCCCCGTAATAAACCCGATGCTGTTAAGGGTTCGGGGTGCGTATGGGAGATCAATAATGGCAAATGTCGAACAATTGCGCAGGCGGGACGGAGTAAACTTGGTCCAGCTCGAGGAGGACATTGCATCGATACGCTCGGGAAGCTCTCTTGCTTCCATTGCTCTGCCTGATTACGTCGAGCACACCGCGGGCGTGACGCGCGTCGGCGCGCTCAGTGCAGAGGCGGTCGTTCGGGACTATGAGTCCGCTGCAAAAGAGATCGAGGCCATGGGCACCGAGTTGATCGACGCCGCGCAAAAATGCGAGGCGCTGACTGCCCAGGTCCATGATGCGATCGCCTTCATGCGAGAAACGGCGGCGGAGTATCGTGAAGAGGGTCGGAAGATCTTCAAGCGCATCGAAGAATGCGCGCTGTTCACCGAAGACGTCCGCAAGACATGCGAACAGGTCAAGCGCAGGATGGTCGACGTCTCGCTAGGCTCATCGTCCAACGAGGAGTTCGCACCGCAACAGCCCGAGTTGAGCGGGATCGCCGCCAAGGTGTCGATGAGCGAGATACGGTGAGGCGGGCGTAGATAGCGCGTAGGCTGGGTTGAGCTCTAGGTCGTAGGATGGGTTGAGCCCTTACGAAACCCTTCATCTCTCGCCGATCGAGCGGTGATGGGTATCGCTTCGCTCCACCCATCCTACGAGCTGGAGCCAACAATCAATAGCGACCGCCGTGGCCCTTTTGCTGCGTGATCCAGTCCGACAATGTTTTCGGTGTCGATTTCGCAGTCCGGCCCGGTGATGCCTTCGGATTGTCGCGAACGCCTTTCGTCGTACGGGTGCGCGGCGCTTCCGTTCCGTTGACGCCCTTCCGGCCAGCGATCGATGCCTCCGCGGCTTCCTTCTCCAGGCGCAACTGTTTCAATCGCGCCATCTTGAGGCGCTCTGCCTCGACTTCGGGCCGTTCGGCAAGCTGCGGCTTGTGTTGAGCGACCTCCGCCGGGACGATGACACCGATAATGGTTGTCTCGCCGAGCGCCTTGCAGGCTTCGAGCCGATGCAGTCCCTCGACCAGAACGAGGCGGTCTCCGTCGAGCCGGACGGAAATGGGTTCCTGTTGTCCGATGTCCAGCATACTTTCAGCGATCTCCCCGACGATCTCGGGCTTGATGGCTTTCTTCTGCTTCGTGGGAACGAAGATCTTCTCGATCGGGAAGCTTTCCGGTTTGGGCATAATCTGACTCCGCTTCTACCGGGCCCGCCGGAACCGATGCCGGTGAGGACGAGAGTTTAGGAGGGAAGGGCTCGACCGCAAAGGCAATTCGGCGGCAGGGTGTTGATGAGCTCGTAGGATGGGTTGAGCCCTTACGAAACCCATCCCTTCTGTCGATCTGGCGGCGATGGGTATCGCTTCGCTCCACCCATCCTACGGGCTGCACTCCAGCCATCCTGCGAGCTACAGTTAGCGGTTCAATTGATCCAGGTGGACACGCTTGCCGACGCGGGCCTCAAAGGCATCGACAATATGCTCCCATCGGTTAGAGCGCATCAGGCTCGAAGGATTATACGCCATGGCGCGACCAACGAACGGCATGTCGTCGTCCTGGTAAATATAGAAGTCTAGCCCTTCGTAATTGCCGATCATGCATAGCTTCTGAGGATTCACGTCGCCCAAAGCGATGTTCCACTCGACGTAGCTATCCTTCGATTGGTGGTGCATCCACTGCAATATCTTGAATGGATTGACTGGCACCACGACATCAGCCAACGCCATTAATTCACTGGAAGTCTCGGCCGGATAGCAGTGCAAATGCACTGCTACAGGGGTGTCCCGCAATGCTTCAAAAAGTGGAAAGAAGTCTAGGTCCTTCGTCATGATGTGGGCTTCGGACATGTGGCCAGACGTTGCATGTTTGAAAACGTCGATTGCGAGTAAGATGTCGACGCCTTTTTGACGCAGCGTCTTGTTTTGTCCCCGCGTCAGCCCCTCTCGAACGTGCATAAAAGGCGTGCGATTAACCAGCTCGAATTGTTCTCGCTTGCGTTTCACTCGTCGTTCGTATTCCTCGCCAGATTCATTGTCCTTTTGGGCGGGCAAAGCATCGTAGTAAAAGGTTCTTTGATGCCCGCCAGCGATTGCCCGGTAATCGATTTTGTTACGACTGAGGTCGATCGCGAAATATTCGGATGTCTTCCGCACCATTGCGTCGATAAAGCCACCATCAACAAATGCATATTTTGTCACGGCTGCTGTATCCCTCGATCTGCCGCCTCCGCGGGCTCCAAGTGTCCCAAAGCTCATTTCAACCAGGTTCAGAAGTAGTTATCGATAGAAAACCATAAGTTGCAAGGCGACAATGAAAAAAGGGCGGCCTTCTGGCCGCCCTTCGTAGATGCTCGAGGCAAATCCGGGCTCAGCAATCCTAGCTGTCTAGCCCCTCACGAACACCCCGTCGTGCTTCCACACGTATCGCACTTCATACAAGTACCATTCCGCACCAGCGTGAAGTTGCCGCACTCGCTGCACATCTCGCCCTCATAGCCCTTGGCTTTGGCTTCCGCGCGGCGCTCGGCCTTGCTGGGCACCGCGACTTGCGCGCTGCCGGCCTTGCTCCACTGCAGGGCTTCGAGCTTCTCGGTGGGCGAGAGGTCGTGGGTCACTTCCTGCTTCAGCGCGACCGCGCCTTCCAGGACGTCGCCGGCACGGCCTGCGCCGTGGGAGGCGAGCGAGGTGACCTTGCTTCCGCCGGCCGGTGCGCTGTCGTTGCCTTGGGCGACCGCGGTCGAACCGCCGCGCATCACCACGAGGTTGTCGGTGCGGGAGCGGGTGAGGCCGCGCGACACCAGCTTGGAGGCGCGCTGGCCGTGATCATCAGGCTCCTTGCCCTCCTCGACGCCCTTGCCGAGCACGTCGAACCCGGTCTCGCTGGGATCGACATGGGCGAGGTCGAAGCGGCTGAGATAGCTCACCGCCAGCTCGCGGAAGACGTAGTCGAGGATCGAGGTCGCGTATTTGATGCTGTCGTTGCCCTGCACCGGGCCCGCCGGCTCGAAGCGGGTGAAGGTGAAGGCATCGACATATTCGTCGAGCGGCACGCCGTACTGGAGGCCCAGCGACACTGCGATCGCGAAGTTGTTGATGAAGGAGCGGAGTGCCGCGCCTTCCTTGTGCATGTCGATGAAGATCTCGCCGATGCGGCCGTCGTCATACTCGCCGGTGCGCAAATAGACCTTGTGGCCGCCGACGACCGCCTTCTGGGTGTAGCCCTTGCGGCGATCCGGCATCTTCTCGCGCTCGCGCATCACGATGATGCGCTCGACCAGCTTCTCGACGATCTTTTCCGAGACCTGGGCGGTGCGTGCCGCCATCGGCTTGTCGTAGAGGCTCTCGACCGCATCGTCCTCGTCCTCATCGTCGGCGATGAGCTGCGAGTTGAGCGGCTGGCTGAGCTTGGAGCCGTCGCGATAGAGCGCGTTGGCCTTGAGCGCCAGCTTCCACGACAGCATGTAGGCGGACTTGCAGTCCTCCACGGTGGCGTCGTTCGGCATGTTGATGGTCTTGGAGATCGCACCCGAGATGAAGGGCTGCGCCGCCGACATCATGCGGATGTGGCTCTCGACCGAGAGATAGCGCTTGCCGACCTTGCCGCAAGGGTTGGCGCAGTCGAACACCGGATAGTGCTCGGCCTTGAGGTGCGGGGCACCTTCCACCGTCATCGCGCCGCAGATGTGGACGTTGGCCGCCTCGATCTCGCGCTTGGTGAAGCCGACGGCCTGGAGCAGGTCGAAGCCGGGGGCCGCGATGGCCTCGGCACCGATGCCGAGCTGGTCGCGGATGAAGTCCTCGCCAAAGGTCCATTTGTTGAAGGCGAACTTGATGTCGAACGCGGTCGGCAGCGCCTTCTCGACCTTGGCGATGGCTTCGTCGGTGAAGCCCTTGGCCTTCAAGGTCGAGGCGTTGATGCCGGGCGCGTTGGAGAGCGAGCCGTGGCCGACGGCGTAGGCTTCGATCTCCGCGATCTCGCTCTCGCGATAGCCCAGCGCGCGCAGTGCTGCGGGGACCGCACGGTTGATGATCTTGAAGTAGCCGCCGCCGGCGAGCTTCTTGAACTTCACCAGGGCGAAGTCGGGCTCGATGCCGGTGGTGTCGCAATCCATGACGAGGCCGATCGTGCCGGTCGGCGCGATCACCGTGGTCTGGGCGTTGCGATAGCCGTGCTTCTCGCCGAGCTCGAGCGCCGCATCCCAGGCCGCTTGCGCATGGGTGACGAGGTCGGTCTGCGGGCACGACACCAGGTCCATCGGCACCGGGTTGACGCTGAGCCCCTCGTAGCCGTTGGACTGGCCATGGGCGGCGCGGCGGTGGTTGCGGATCACGCGCAGCATGTGCGCGGCGTTCTTCTTGTAGCCGGGAAAGGTGCCGAGCTCGGCCGCCATCTCGGCCGAGGTCTTGTAGGTGATGCCGGTCATGATCGCGGTCAGCGCGCCGGCGATGGCGCGGCCTTCCTTGCTGTCATAGGACAGACCCATGGTCATCAAGAGGCCGCCGATATTGGCGTAGCCGAGGCCGAGCGTGCGGAACTCGTAGGAGAGCTCGGCAATCGACTTCGACGGGAACTGCGCCATCATCACCGAGATTTCGAGCACGATGGTCCAGAGCCGGCAGAGATGCTCGTAGCCTTCGACGTCGAAACGCTTGGAGGGGATGTCGTAGAACGTCAGCAGATTGGCGGAGGCGAGGTTGCACGCCGTGTCGTCCAGGAACATGTATTCCGAGCACGGATTGGAGGCGCGGATGTCGCCGGACGCCTTGCAGGTGTGCCAGTCATTCATGGTGGTGTTGAAGTGCAGGCCCGGGTCGGCCGACGCCCAGGCGGCGTAGCCGATTTTTTCCCAGAGGTCGCGCGCCTTCAGCGTCTTGGTGATCTTCTTCGTGGTGCGTCCCACGAGATTCCAGTCGCCGTCGGTCTCGACCGCGCGCAGGAAGTCGTCCTTCAGCGACACCGAATTGTTGGAGTTCTGCCCCGAAACCGTGAGATAGGCTTCCGAATCCCAGTCGGTGTCATAGACGTCGAACTGGATGTCCTTGTAGCCCTGTTTTGCAAATTGGATGACCCGCTTGATGTAGTTGTCGGGTACGAGGCTGCGGCGCGCCAGCTTGATCTCGCGGCGCAGCGCCGGGTTCTTCTCGGGATCGAAGCAATCGTCGCCCGAGCCTTCGCAATTGACGCAGGCCTTCAGCACCGCCTTGAGGTGCTTCTGGTTGATCTTGGATCCGGTGACGAGAGCGGCGACCTTCTGCTCCTCCTTCACCTTCCAGTCGATATAGGTCTCGATGTCGGGGTGATCGACGTCGACGACGACCATCTTGGCGGCGCGGCGCGTGGTGCCGCCCGACTTGATCGCGCCCGCGGCGCGGTCGCCGATCTTGAGGAAGCTCATCAGGCCGGACGAGCGGCCGCCGCCGGAGAGGCGTTCGCCTTCGCCGCGCAGGCGCGAGAAGTTGGAGCCGGTGCCGGAGCCGTATTTGAACAGGCGCGCTTCGCGGACCCAGAGGTCCATGATGCCGCCCTCGTTGACGAGGTCGTCACCGACGCCCTGGATGAAGCAGGCGTGCGGCTGCGGATGCTCGTAGGAGGATTTCGACCGGGTCAGCTTGCCGGTGAAGGGGTCGACGTAATAATGGCCCTGGCCGGGACCGTCGATGCCGTAGGCCCAGTGCAGACCGGTGTTGAACCATTGCGGCGAGTTCGGCGCGACCATCTGCATGGTCAGCATGTAGCGGAGCTCGTCGTAGAAGGTCTGGGCGTCCTCGTCGGAGGAGAAGTACTTGCCCTTCCAGCCCCAATAGGTCCAGCAGCCGGCGAGACGGTCGAACACCTGCTTGGCCGAGAGCTCGCTGACATAGCGCTCTTTCTCGGGCAGGAGGGCGAGCGCCTCGGTGTCGGGAACGGAGCGCCACAGGAAGGAGGGGACGGACTCTTCCTCGACCTTCTTCAGGCGCGCGGCAACGCCGGCCTTGCGGAAGTACTTCTGGGCGAGGACGTCGGAGGCGACCTGCGACCACGCGGTCGGCACCTCGACATTGTCGAGCTTGAACACGACCGAGCCGTCGGGATTCCTGATCTCCGACGTGGTCAGCCGGAAATCGATGCCGGCGTAAGGTGACTGTCCCGAAGTGGTGTGGCGCCGCTCAATCCGCATGGTCTTGCCCCGTCCTATCTTTGACCGGACCGCCTCCGTTCAGGCGTGCCGGGTCATCATTTCATTTCGCGGTGCTCGAGGCCGCCTGGCCCTTGGCATCGCAGCTCAGCCGGTAGACCCGGCCCGTTTTCTCCCGACGCGATTGCTCGATGCGCGCACCGATCATCCGCCGGCACGTCCAGACCCATCCGCCCCAAAGGGATGAGCCCGACATGCGTTCAACGCCCCACAACGTCACGTCTTCAACCATTGCCATCCGGGCCTGTTTCCAGCCCGTTCAGGCGCCCGAAAAGTCCGCTCTCGCCGGGCAGACAAGCCCGTATCCCGCTGCCCTTGTCTGGCTTGGCGGAGTGCTGTTTTGCAGACCCTTTGGGGGAGTGCCGGCGGGACGCAAACACACTCGCGCCGAACGGATCGAAAACTAGGACTCTCCGTTACGCCCGTCAAGAACTAGTGCGAGTTCCTGAATCAAATACTAAATATGGTGGATTGTGGGGGATAACAGGGGGCAGGCCCGCGCCTGTTGTTGAGCCAAGTATCAGTGAGTCCTCAGGGATTCCCAACCGAAAAAATTTGCATCTTGGGGGGCCGCTGAGGCTTCACCCCGCTGTTCACAGGGCAGGTATATTTTTGAATCGCGGGCTTGCCTCGGGGGGACTCACGTAGGGCTACGGAAGGTGAGGGCAGGCATGCCCGCCGGGGTGGTGGTGGGAGGCGCGAATCCGCGCCAAGCTGCCCTCGATTTTGCCGGACTACCCATATGCTTGATTCGACTCGGCCGGTGCTGCGAGCGCGCATCGCCCCGGCCGGCCTGATATTCCTCGCCATCACCTCGGTGGGCTGGGGTTTCAATTGGCCGGTGACGAAATTCCTGCTCTCCGAGCTGCCGCCGCTGACCTTGCGCGGGGCGACGGGCGTGCTCGGCGCGGTGCTGCTGGCGGCGCTGGCACTGATCCGCGCTGACAGCCTCAGCGTCCCGCGCGCGATCTGGCCGCGCCTCGTGACCGCCGCGATCCTCAACGTCACCGGCTGGATGGTGCTGATGGGTCTGGCACTGCTGTGGCTGCCGGCGAGCGAAGCGGCGCTGATCGCCTACACCATGCCGGTCTGGGCCTCGCTGATCGCCTGGCCGGTGCTCGGCGAGCGGCCGACCTTGTTGCGCACCATCGCGCTGGTGATGGCCTTTGCCGGCCTGGCCTCGATCATGGGCGGCAACGGCTTTGCCGCCACTGCGGACAAGCTGCCGGGCATCGTTATGGCGCTGTGCGGCGCGCTCGGCTTCGCCGCCGGCACGGTGTTTTCGAAGAAGTACCCGATCCGACTGCCGCCGATCACGGCCGCGGCCTGGCAGATCGGGATCGGCTGCCTGCCCATCACGATCATCGGCCTCGCCATCGAGACCACGCATCTGGAGCTGGTGACGCCCGTCGGCTGGTGGCTCCTGGTCTATTCGACCGTGGTGCAGTTCTGCATCGCCTATGTCAGCTGGTTCGCTGCCCTTGCGCGCCTGCCGGCCTCCGTCGCCGCGATCGGCACCATGGCGGTGCCCGTCATCGGCGTCGTGGCGTCCGCGATCGCGCTCCACGAGCCGCTGGGGGCAGGGCAGATCGCCGCGCTGATCTTCACGCTGGCGGCCGTGGTGCTGGCGACGCGGTAGGGCGTATATTCATGAGCGGCTGGCCGCCTGGACTTCCGGTTCATCGTCAACATCGGCCGGAGAGCGGAAGGTCTCCGAGCTCGCAGATGGGCCAAGAGCCGACCTGCCTTGCGGGGGATTGTCTCTACCAAATCGGTTGGCGAACTCTACGACCGCTGCTGCAACATCTTTACGCCTGGCGTCCGTGCGTGTGAATCCCAGCGGTCCTGTGAACCTGATAACCACCTTTTCAGGATTGGATTTCGGCCGAGCATCGGTCGTCCAAGATAGCTCTCCGGCCCGGACCTTGACAACATCGCGACTGGTGCACGCGGACTCGATCGATGAGAATATCTGCTTTGCTTCATCGACCGAAAGCTTCATCGATTGACACTCACCAGCGCCGACCGACACAAGGGTCAAACCAGACCGTTCGACGCGGAAGTACAGCCCATTGGTCAGCGTGACTTTTTCCTCAGGTCCCAGCTCGGCGCCAATACGGGCCAGCGCTTGAGACCCAACTCGCGACAGGAGCCGTCCCAACACTTCGAAAAAGACTTTGATCTTTCGGTGATCATTCATGGGTCGGGCGCCATCGTACGTGGTCCGATGGGGGGACAAAAGCAACTCGCCATTGGCAAACAGTACAACATCCGCTTCGGGTCAGCATACGAACTCAACTGAGCAAATCTGGTCCGCCATGCTTCGGGGAGCGACCTCCTGGAGGGCTGCCGCCATCTGCAAACCTTCTCAGAAATACTACGTCTTTTCTTTCTACCCCGGGAGCGAGGTTTCGGAGAGCGTTCT
The DNA here is from genome assembly GCF_023100665.1 of Bradyrhizobium sp. CW1. NCBI lineage: Bacteria > Pseudomonadati > Pseudomonadota > Alphaproteobacteria > Hyphomicrobiales > Nitrobacteraceae > Bradyrhizobium > Bradyrhizobium sp. CW1. The sequence continues at coordinate 4,355,563 of NZ_CP064684.1, read as the reverse complement.
AGCGAGATATATCTCAAGCCCGACCAGAAGCGGTATTCCCGCGCCCCAAATGTAGCTCAGGCCACGCATTGTTGCCTCCGTCAGGATAATTTTGAGCCGCTGCTTCGGGCAGTCTTCCAGGCCAAGGAAGCGGCCACGACAAACGACACAAAACAGAACGCGATCACCCCCAAAGCGCGGACATCGCGGCGCGGCTCGTTGAGCCACACGAGAGCCGCCAGGCAAAGGAGCGCCGGGACCGCGCAGGCTTGTGTTGCGATATACCGACGCCTCAGCGCCAATGGCGCGCGGTCCCCCCAGATAAACGCCTCAACCTGAAACTTGCGAGAAATTGCGTCCGTCCGGGGGAGGCACGACCTATCTAGCTCTGCCACGATGGATTGAAATCCCCATCCGGCAATGCCCAGCAGTGAAAGTCCAAAAAAGAGTAAGAACAGCGACACTTCACGTGTCTAGCAGCTTCAACACAACCGCGCGAGACCAGTTAGTCCGCAATGGGTCCACAAGGCGACAGACATGCTGTTTTGGTCGGAGTCATTTTGGGCGAGCATCGGCGTCACGCCTCATGGGAACAAAGCTAGTGGAAATCCCACGGTGAGCCCTGTCTGGAGGGTCCCCACGCATACGCCTCCTCGCGGCTGTCGAACGGTCGGATCATCGGCTCCGAGAAGCCGAGCACCTCATAGCAGTACTCGCTACCGACGAAGGAGAAATGTCGTGGCTTCCGGCCGACTGGATCGGTCGCCGCGTATGCTTTCAACAGTGCGGAATTTACAGCCTCCTTGACATAAACACCGCCGTCGTACATTCCCGCGCTATCCCCATGATCGGCTACCGAGTAGATCATTTCATCGAAACCCGCGTAAATCTCGCAGGACACTTCGATGCCATAAGCGCGAGGACTGGGATTTGGTGCCACGACAATGAGGTAGAGCACGCCACGCCAAAGGCCTTGATCGAAAACATAAGGCGGGCGTTCGATACCATCGATAATCGACGCATATTGCCGCCATTTGAGAGTGGGATCAGGGAACAAGCTGCCTCCATGCATCTGAAGTTCACATGATAGCGGAACGTGAGATGTCCGCTACGGGTCAAAGTGGGAAGAACTCAACCTGAGCAAATCTACTCCGCCATGCCTCGCTAGATGGACCTCAATATGGTGCGCCGACGACGTCGCTGAAGCGCCAAAAGCTGACCCGTATATCGGGAGATGCCGCGCATTGCAGTGACTCCGATCACATGCAGGAACGGTGGTCTGTTCCAACATGGCCGTTTGAGAAGGGTAGCTTCCAGCGAGGGGACAGAATGGAGAAGTATGGAGGGGCGCCATCGAGGTGCGTGACTATGACCCCGACTGGCCAGTTCGTTTCCAGCAGGAGTGCCGTCGCTTGCGATTTGTGGTCGGTCCGGCGCTCAAGATCGAACACATGGGCAGTACGTCTGTGTCCGGCCTCTCGGCCAAACCGATTATCGACATCTTGGTCGGCCTCCCGAACTTGTTGCGCGCGAAGTCCACGTTTGTGAGGCCATTCGCGCAACTCGGATACACCTACATCCCCGAGTACGAAGCATGGTTACCTGGTGAACTGTTTTTTCGGAAGAGGATGCCTGGACCCTGGACACACCATCTTCACATCATGGAGCAATGCAATCCACGCTGGAGAGATTTCCTGCTGTTTCGCGACTACTTGCGCTTACACCCGGAAATCGCTGCCGCGTACGGAAGCCAAAAGAAATCGCTCGCGGATGAATTTGGCAAGAACATCGAGGGCTTTCGCAAAACAAAACATCGGTTGTGAGGGAGATAACCGACAAGGCGCTATCAGCATTCGGGAAGTATTGTTTGCGCTGCCACAGCGACGGGATATGCCGTGCGGCGCTGCTAAGATGTCCGCTTCGGGTCCACAAGCGGGAATGCCAACGAGCAGCTCCTTGCTCGAGCCTCACAGCGCAAGGCACGGGTGGAGTTCTCTCCCTTCAGGCGCTTGGCAGGGACCGAGTAAGGAGCTGCCGGCGAGCCTTCTTCAGATCGGTCGCCAGTTTTATTTTCTCTCTCAAAACGAGGATTTCGGAATATTCCTTTTGGATCTCTGGGCGGGTGCGAAGTGCTTCAAGCTGCTGGGCGGTCAGTTTCAATATCGCGGCAATATGCGTACTCTGGATGTGGTGCATGGCAATCAAATCCGCTGTTGGAAAAACGGAACGCCACGATACAGCGAACTGCGGTGCGGCGTCGCTGGAAATAAACAGCCAGCCTTACTGTCGTTTTTTTTGCAGCGCGTCACTGCCCTCATCAGGTAGGGGGCTGCCGTCTGCTCATAATGAATTTCTTGACCGCATGAATCGTGCGAGCAAGCTGTCGCGGCCGGCGACTACGCGGCGGCGTGACTAGCACAACGAAGAGCAGGTTCAGCAGCAGCCAGCAGCCGACCGCGATGAAAATGTACTTCATAACTCCTCAAGGGTGCCCTCGGAAGAGCACTGCAAGAAGAGCGGCAGCAACAATCGCGAGCCAGATCATCGAAACAACGAAGCTGGCGAAATGCCAATCTACGTCGCGGCGCCTGGGCTGCATTGTGTCTCCTTCCGGAGGCCGTGTGTCGTCGTCTCAGCGGCCTCTATCGTCCTTGCCGTTGGGGCTGCCGTCTCCGCCGCCGTTGCCCCAGCCGTTGTTGCCGTGATGGTGATGGTCGTCGTGGACCGCGCCTGCGCCCGACTTCGCGATCGCATCCGATGTAAGGGATGTCGACAGGAGTAGGGTGACGGCTGGAGGTGTCACCGCCGCGAACTTTCCGCAGGTTCTTAAGAACTCGCGACGGTCGTCCTGATCTGGCATGCGTTTCTCCGTCCAGAGATAAGCCCAAATTAAATCACAATAACTGAATTAAATCAATTTAATTCGTTCCAGAAGAAAGCGGCTCGTCCACTCCCTCAGGGGAAGCTCGACGCGCTGGAGTCCGCTGTGGTCACAAGCCGCCGACCACGCCGAAGGTGGGAGCTTCCGCTTTGCCTTGGTAAGCCGACGTTTATGAGGTCACGTCCTCCGCGAGAGCGGCTTCGACCGCTCGGCTCGGCGGCAGGCCAAGAGCAGGTCAGGAACTCGCGGAGGCGTTGCGGATTGGCTCTGTCGGCCGGACTGAGTGCCTCCAGCGAGACGGCTATGGCGAGCGACCGCAACACATTCCTCGGCGTCGCGGCGTGCGACCTTGCCCTGCCTCTTGGCGAAGCCGACGTCGTCATCTTCGGAGCTGCCGACGCCACGCCGCATTTGAAGGGCAGGACCAGCCATGCCGCGAATGGCCCAGCGGCCATTCGCAATGCTTTGCGCGTTTATCAGACCGACCTTGCCAGGTGGGATTTCGACCAAGACGGAATCCTGCTCGACCCGGAGCAAATCCGGGTCGTCGATGGCGGCGATCTTGCCACGTCACCCGAGGCCCCCGAGCAAAACCGGAATGCAATCAGGTCCGCCACCAGGAAGATCCTGAAGTCCGGCGCGGTACCCATGCTGCTCGGCGGAGATGATTCTGTCCCCATACCGTTCTTCGAGGCGTTCGAAGACATGGGCAAGCTGACGATCCTGCAGATCGACGCGCATCTGGATTGGAAGGACCAGCGCGACGGCTCAGCACATACGTTTTCCAGCACGATGCGGCGCGCCAGCGAGTTGCCTTGGGTCGAACGCATTGTGCAGGTCGGTTTAAGGGGTATCGGTGGCTCGGGCCTGCAGGAGCTCAGTTGCGCGCGGAACTGGGGCTCCAGGATTTTTACGGCACGAGACGTCAAAAGCCGGGGCGTTCAAGCCGTCCTGAGTGCAATCGAGGACAGCGCGAACTGCCTGATCACGATCGATTGCGACGGCCTGGATCCGTCCGTCATTCCCGGCGTGCTGCTGCCGCAGCCTGGCGGCTTGTCCTATTTCGACGTCATAGACCTGATCGCGGGCGTCGCCTCGAAGGCCAGAATTGTCGGTCTTGATCTGGTCGAATTGGTGCCGGAGCGTGATCCGCAGAATATTGGGGCGATCTGCGCAGCGCGGATCATCTGCAACGCCATTGGACATATCGCCAAGCAGAAACGCTAGCCGGTGGGCATGTGTCCGAGCGCCTTGCGGATCATCGCGGCGAGCTGGTTGCGGCGGTAGGGTTTTGTCAGCAGCATGACGCCGTCGTCGAGCTTGCCGTGGTGGACGATGGCGTTGTCGGTATAGCCGGAAGTGTAGAGCACCTTCACGCCGGGGCGGATCGTCGCCACCTTGTCGGCGAGGTCGCGTCCGCTCATGCCGCCGGGGATGACGACGTCGGTGAACAGCAGATCGAACGGCTGGCCGGCCCGGATCAACTCCAGCGCGGCCTTGCCGTCGGGTGCGGCGACAGTCTGGTAGCCGAGGCTCTGGAGCTGCACGGTGACGAAGTTGCGCACCAGCGGATCATCCTCGACCACAAAAATGGTCTCGGCGCCACCCTCGGCCGGCGGTGCGGCAGAGGTGACTGGCTCGGTCATGCCTTCGCCCGGCGGCAGATAGAGCTTGATCGTGGTGCCGTGGCCTTCCTCGCTGTAGATCTTGATGTGGCCGCCGGATTGCTTGACGAAGCCGTAGACCATGGAAAGGCCGAGGCCGCTTCCCTTGCCGACCTCCTTGGTGGTGAAGAACGGCTCGAACGCCTGCTGCTGCACCTCGGCCGGCATGCCGGTGCCGGTGTCGCTGACGGCGAGCATCACGTAAGGGCCGGGCCGCACGTCGGGATTGCTTTGCGCATAGGCCTGATCGAGCACGACGCGGTGGGCCTCGAGCAGCAGCTTGCCGCCGTTCGGCATGGCGTCGCGGGCGTTGATGGCCATGTTGAGCAGGGCATTGGTGAGGCGGGACGGATCGATGTGCGCGGTCATCTGCCCCTGTTCGAGCACGGTCTCGATCTCGATCTGCTCGCCGAGGGTGGGGCGCAGCAGTTTCGCGATATCCGCGACCGCGGCGTTGATCTCGACGTTGCGCGGCTGCAGCGGCTGCCTGCGCGCGAAGGCGAGCAGATGCTGAATCAGCTCGGCGCAGCGCTCGGCGGCCTCGTCGATCAGGCGTGCCACGCGCTGGAGCTCGGGCTGCTGCTTCAGGCTCGCCACCAGAGTCTCGGTATTGCCGGAGATCACGGTCAGCATGTTGTTGAAGTCGTGCGCGACGCCGCCGGTGAGCTTGCCGATGGCATCCAGCTTCTGCGACTGGTACAATTGCCGCTCGGTCTCGCGCGAGGTGGTCGCGTCGTGATAGACCAGCACCGCGCCGGAGACGTTGCCTTTCCCGTCCAGCATCGGCCGGCCGCTGATCATGAGATGACGGGGAGCATTGCCGCTGTGCGGGCGGACGATCATCTCCATGTTCTCGAACGGCTCGCCACGCAGCACGCGTGCCGACGGTAACTCGTCGGCCTTGAGCGGGGTGACGGCGTCGCCGTGAAGCACGATGGACATCGCGCGCAGATTGCGCAGGTTCATGCCGGTCCGGTGCAGCAGCATGCGCTCGGCGGCGGGATTGGACAGAAGGACATTGCCCTCGGCATCGATGACCAGCACCGCCTCCGCCATGCTGTGAAAGGTGCTCTGGAGCACGTTGACCGAGAGGCGCAGCTCGTCATGCGCGGTGACCAGATGCTCGGTGCGCTCGGCCACCGCGGCCTCGAGCTGCTGCTTGGCGGCCGTGGTCTTCATTAGCGTGCTCTTGAGTGCGCCCTCACTGCGCCGGCTCTCGCGCATCATCATCACGACCAGCAGCAGGATCACCAACGCGCCGGCGACGTCGATGCCGAGCAGCACGATGCCGGTGCGGCGCGAATCCTGGGAGCGCGCCGCGAGCAATCGTTCTTCCTCTGCGCTCAAATGATCGAAATTGCCCATCACCGTGTCCATGAGGCCACGGCCCTCGCCCTTGCCCTGGACTGCGGCAATGCCGGCCTGATCGTTTCCGGCGCGCAGGCGCATCACTTCGGCGGCGATCTCGATCCGGCGCAGCGCCAGCGGCTCGGTGCCCTCGAGCAGCGCGACATGTTCGGGAGTGTCGCGCACGCTGCGCTTGAGATCGGCGAGTGCCGGTGCGATCCGGGCGTGCACCGCCTGGAATTCTTCGCTGAAGCTCGGGTTGCGATAGATCTCGTAGCCACGTGCGGCGCTCTCGGCACTGCGCATCAGCACGCGCAGGTCGGAGATCTTCTTCAGCACCTCGACGGTGTGATTGACCCAGGCCGCATCGGACCGTGACTTGACGTCGAGGCCGATCGAGGCCGCGGTGATGATCAGGAGGATGGCAAGTCCAGCACCGAGAATGACGCGCTGCGTTGGGATCAAGGGACTTCTTTCTTGTCCTTCGGCTGCGAGCCATCGCCCGGCACGGCGATGCATTCCCGGATCGTGGTCAGCAGCGTGTCCGGCGTGAACGGCTTGCGCAGGCAGCGGGTCGCGCCAAGCTCCAGCGCCATCCGGAGGAAGTCGGGAGAGGGCGAGGCGGATGATGCGAAGGCGTAGCCGGACATCGCGATTAGCGGAACCGCCGGCGCGCGCTCGTGAAAGATGCGAATGGACTCGAAGCCGCGCATATGCGGCATGAAGATGTCAACCAGCATCACGTCGAAATTCTGTGTTTCGAGCGCAGCCAAACCCGTTTCTCCGCCGTCAGTCAACGTGACGTCGAAGCCCTGACGTTGGAGGAGGACCTCGATGGTCGCGCCGACCATCGGATCGTCATCAACCACGAGAATGCGCGGCATGACACTTCCCAGTCATCGAAGTCCCCACAGCCAAGTTGATACAGGTGAATCGCGCGTCGGGTCAATTTGGGATTGGATAAGGGTAGATATGCACGGTGCGGTGAATAAAGGTCCGCTCGCATCGATTGTACGCGACACTTGCCGATGACGAATACGAGGCGAGCGAAACAGGTGAGGCGCCTGAATGAAAAAGGCGCCGCATCGCTGCGACGCCTTCTTCTTCAAGTGTTTCAGGTCCTGTTACGGGCAGGGATGACGCTGGCCGTCATAGCCCAGATAGGTGCCGGACGCCGGATCGTAGGACTTGTAGCGCTGCGCGCAGTAGGCCGCGGAGTCGCCGCCGCCATCGGGGACCACGGCCACTGTCGGTTCATCATAGTAGCTGTCGCCGTAATAGTAGGGGTCGTCGTAATATCCGCCGCCGTAATAGGCGTACGAGCCGAGGCCGCCGATCGCAGCGCCGGCCGCGAACCCGGGCCAAAAGCCGCCGCCGTGACGATGATGCCAGTGACGACCACTCCAATTGCCGCCACCGCCCTGCCAGTTGCCCGCAGTCGCGACGCTGCGTGTACCGCTGTAGGACGGCGAGAAGGCCTGTCGGCTCACCGTGCCGGCTGCGAAGCTGCCACCGCCCGGACGTACTGCTGCGCCGGCCGCGAAATTGCCGCCGCCGCCGCCGATCCGCGCGCCGCCGAAGTTGCCGCCGAAGTTGCCGCCGCCCATGCGGGCGCCGCCGCCACCGAAATGTGCCCCGCCGCCGCCGCCGCCACCGAAGCGTGCTCCGCCGCCGCCGCCACCGAAGTGTGCTCCGCCGCCGCCGCCACCAAAGTGTGCTCCGCCGCCGCCGACCGCTGCGGCCCGACTTTGGGCAAAGCTCGGCGTCGCCAACGGGATAACCAATGTCACTGCCGCAGCCGTGCTCAAGACTTTCAGACTTTTCATGATCAAAACTCCTTTTCCCGGAAGCAAACCCCATGAAAGGGCCGGAGTTCCTGGGATCACGGGGGTTTGCGTGCGACGAAAAGTTCTCATGGCGACGCTGTATCCGGCATGAACGGATCGCGTCCGATTTGCGGCAGCGTTCCGTGCCGGGGACCGCATCTGCAGCGGGGCATTGCCGCCCGCGCCGAACTGGACATTTCGCCGTCCGGATGGCATCAGGACCCGACGAAGCAGGGCCCTTGCCGCATGAAACAGTTCTTCCTCAAGTTTTTCACCTGGTGGAATGGCCAGACGTTTGGCACCCAACTCTGGACCAAGCGCTACGGCGAGCTGGTCGGCCAGGACGAGCAGGGCAACCTCTATTATCGCACCCGCGGCGGGGCGATCGACCCGGTGCTCGGCTTCGAGCGCCGCTGGGTGGTCTATAACGGCTACGCCGAGGCCAGCCGTATCCCGCCGTCCTGGCACGGCTGGATGCATCACACCGTCGACGTGCCGCCGACGCAGGACAACTACCAGCCGCGCGAATGGGAAAAGCCGCACCAGCCCAATCTCACCGGCACGGCCAACGCCTACCGTCCCGCGGGCTCGACGCTCGCCAGCGGCAAGCGGCCGAAGGCGACCGGCGACTATCAGCCCTGGACGCCGAGCTAGCCTTCCGATTCCCGTCTCACCCTTGTCGTGGGAGTGGATGCAGCCGCATCCGCCTCGCTTTACTGTGGACAACGGGAACAGCGGGGATGAGTCCTGCGCGGGGGTTGCAGCCACGCGGGCGATGCGGCTCAATGGTCGCATCTTACGGAGATGGGAGACCATCGCGTTCGGTTCGGGCAACAGTTCGCGACTGTCCCGAAATGCAGCGGCCGCCGACCAGGACTCGATCGGGAGATAGGCCCCCGGTCTGGAAGCTCCGAAATCGCCCGATGAAATGTGCAGCCGCCGTAAGACAGGAAAGGCCGCTCGGGAAACCGGGCGGCCTTTTTCTTTGGTAGACGGGCGACTGGATTTCGCGTGCCCCGGACGCTGCGCAGCACCGCTACGCGCTGCAGCGCGTCCGGGACACGAGAGTGGAGACTAGGTCATCCGCTCGGCCGCACGCTTCACCGCTTCGAGGCGGCGAGCCTGGTTCGCTGCGCCGCGCTCCCTGAGTAATGCCAGCACCTCCGCCGGCGCGGTATCCGGCGAGCCTGCATTGAACGGCGGGGCCGGATTGTATTCGAGCTGAAGCTGGATCGCCTCCGCGGTGGTGCGATCGACCATGATCGACACCAGGGTCAGCGCGAAATCGATTCCCGCGGTGACGCCGCCGCCGGTGATGCGGTTGCGGTCGACGCAGACGCGCGTCTTGGTCGGCGTCGCGCCGAACTGAGCGAGCATCTCCATCGCGCTCCAATGCGTGGCGGCGCGATAGCCCTTCAAGAGGCCGGCGGCGCCGAGCGCCAGCGATCCCGTGCAGACCGAGGTGACGTATTTGGCACCCTCGGCCTGCCGGCGCAGGAAACCGAGCACCTCCTCGTCATTGAGCAGATCGTTGGTGCCGCCGCCGCCGGGCACGCAGATCACGTCGAGCTGCGGGCAGTCGGCGAATGTCGTGGTCGGCGTCAGCGTCAGCACGGAATCGCTCGGCACGGGCTCGATCCGTTTCCAGATCAAATGCAGTTTTGCGCCGGGCACGGAGGAGAACACCTGCAAGGGGCCCGTGAAATCGAGCTGGGTGACGCGCGGAAACACCAAGAGACCGATCTGGAGCGGGGACGACATGAGAGCCTCCAATTATGAGCTTGACGGAAGCAGCCTCTCATGATGCCTTTCCGTCCAGAATGGCGTATTTCCCTCGCTTTCGGACATGACCATGATCGGCATCCTGATCTTCCCGGACTTCCAGTTGCTCGATGCGGCCGGCCCGATCTCCGTGTTCGAGATCGCGGCGCGCTGCACGGGCAAGACGACGACCGGGATCCGCGTGCTGGCGGTGAGCGCGGGGCCGGTGCGCAGCTCGTCGGGCGTGGAGATGATGGCGCGCGACTTCAAGTCGGCCAATGCGATCACGACGCTGGTCGTGGCGGGAGGCGCGGGCGTGACGGATGCCGCGCGCTGCGAGGTCACGCGCGCCTTCGTGCAGCGGCTGGCGCGGCGCGGCGTGCGGGTCGCGAGCGTCTGCTCGGGCGCCTATGTGCTCGCCGAAGCAGGCCTGCTCGACGGCCGCCGCGCCACCACGCATTGGGGACGCACGCGGGATTTCGTCGCGCGCTATCCCAAGGTGAAGTTCGAGCCGGACCAGATTTTCACCCGCGACGGCAATGTGTGGACGTCGGCCGGCATCACGGCCGGCATCGACCTTGCGCTCGCGATGGTAACGGAGGATCACGGCGAGCAGATCGCGCAGGACACGGCGCGGCAGCTCGTGCTGTATCATCGCCGCAGCGGCGGCCAGTCGCAGTTCTCGTCACTTCTGGAATTGAAGACGCCGAACGGCCGCTTCGGTGCGCTGCTGTCCTGGGCGCGCGAGAACCTCGACGCTCGCTTGACTGTCGAAGATCTCGCCGACCGTGCCGGCATGAGCGCGCGGCATTTTGCCCGCGCCTTTGCCGCCGAGACCGGCACGACGCCCTCGAAGGCCATCGAGCGCTTGCGCATCGAGGTCGCGCGCGAGCGCGTGCAGTCCTCGCGCGAGGCGATCGAACTCGTCGCGGAGACAACCGGTTTCCGCGATCCCGAGCGCATGCGGCGCGCCTTCATCCGCGCCTTCGGCCAGCCGCCGCAAGCGCTGCGGCGCGCGGCAAGGGCCGGGTAGGGAGAATTGATCGAGTTGGAGAGCCCGCTTGAGCAGGTGAGCACACTTGGATATTTGAGCAGACTTGCATATTGCGCGGCATTTCCCCTTTTGGAGCCGGAACGGACCTCGTCAAGCGAATGCACCCGTTGTAGACGATGTGTACAACACGTACCGTCGCCGATCCGATGCAAGGAACCCCAATGACCGATCGAGAAAAGATTCTGATTGCCCTTCGCGAAAAACCTCTGAAGACCTTCGAAGTCATGAAGCGCGTGAACATCAAGAATCAGGACGACTGCCAATCGCTCCTGTTGAAGATGCGTGACGAAGGCGCCGTGAAGTTTGATATTCACAAGGGACATTGGCGCGCTGCGTGACGACATTCGCTGGGTCACCAGCGGCCTCGCGATGGCAGAGCGGTCATGACTTGCGTGTTGGCAAGGCTTGCGGATTGGTTCAGCCCGATGCGGCCTTGCCGCCGGTCGCCGCAGCGCCCGAGGCCTGCGCGCGCGCCGTCAAGCGCCGCGCGATCGGCATCAGCATGTAGGGCGCCAGGTGAATGGGAAACTGCGTCATCGCGAAATAGAGCCAGGTGGTGGGCGGCAGCGCGCCGGCGGTCGCGGCGAGCATCAGGCCCAGATTGCGCTGTGACACCATCAGCCCGAGCGCCAGCGCGCGCTCATAGCCGATGCGGCGGAACAGCAGCGTCGTGACGGCGAGCAGCGTGAAATAGATCGCGAAGGCGAGAGCCGCGAAGCCGAGGGTGGAGACCGGCCGGGCGACGAGATCGCTCGCGACGTCGCCCATGATCGCGGTCGCGAAGACCAGCAGGATGACGATGTTGAAGCCGTCGATCGGCTGCCTGTGGCGCTGGATCGCGGCCGCGCCGAAGATATATCGGACCACGGTGGCGGCGAGGAGCGATGCGGCGAGGATGCCGAGCAGCTTCAAGCCCAGCGCAGGCGGCGAGATGCTGAGCATGCCGTCGAGGAACAGGCTTGCGAACAGCGATGCCGTGAACGGTACCAGCGCAGTCGCGCTCACCAGCGTGACCAGCACCAGCGTGGCCTCGAGGCCCATCAGCGCGGCCAGCGCCGGTGCGGCCATCATCGGCGAGGCCATGCTCTGCAGCATCAACGCCAGGGCAAGGTCGGGCGCGCGCGCCGTGAGCCCGGTGACATGGACGATCAGCCCGATGATCACAGGCACGCCGATCATGGTCCAGACGGTCGCGGTCGCGACCAGCGCCGGCCGGCGCAGATGGCCGGTGAGCGCGGCAAGGTCGACCCGCATGAAGGAGATGCAGAGCAGAACGAAGATCGCCTCGGTGACGTAGGGGCGCAGCAACGCCCCGAGCGGCGGCACCGCGAGCGCGATGAACACGACGGCGGCCACCGCGCGGGTGCCCTGGCCGCCAAGCCATGTCAGACCGCGCAGCGGGAGGGCGAATATGCTTTGAAGAACGGGCGGCATCGGGAATGGCGTTCAGGCCAATCCTTTCAGCCACGCGCCGATCTCGCTTACGGCGACATTGGCCTCTCGCAGCAATTTCCCCATCGTGAGAAAGCCGTGGAACTGGCCGGGATAGTGCTTGTAGGCCACGGCCACGCCGGCCTGCCTCAGCCGCTCGGCATATTCGTCGCCTTCGTCGCGCAGGGGATCGGCACCGGCGGTCAGCACATAGGCCGGCGGCAGGCCGGCCAGGTTTGTCGCCCGTGCCGGCGAGGCGCGCCAGTCGTGGATATCGGCGGCGCCGTTGAGATAATGGTCGCAGAACCAGCGGATCACCGAATGCGTCAGCAGCACGCTCGTCTCGGGTTCGCGGTGAGAGCCGTGCGTCATGGCGAAATCGGTTGCCGGGTAGATCAGCAACTGGCCCGCGATGGCCGGACCGTCGCCGTCGCGCGCGGCGAGCGCGACGACTGCGGCGAGATTGCCGCCGGCGCTGTCGCCGCCGATCGAAAGCCGGGAGGCGTCGATGCCGAGTTCGCGCGCGTTGGCGGCGACCCATTTGGTCGCGGCGATCGCGTCATCGATGGCGGCGGGAAATTTGTGCTCGGGCGCGAGGCGGTAGTCCACCGAGATCACGATCAGCGCGCCGGCGTCGGCGAGCTGGCGGCAGACGACGTCATGGGAGTCGAGATCGCCGATCACCCAGCCGCCGCCGTGGAAGAACACCAGCGCCGGGGACAAGCCATCATACCGGCGCGGCTCTTTCGGAACATAGAGGCGCGCGGGAATGGCGCCGTGCGGTGCCGGGATCGACAGCGGCGTGACGCGCGCGAGGTCAGGTGGCTCGGGATTGGTCGCAAAGCGCGCCTGCGCGTAATAGGCCCGCGCTTCCGGCGCGGTCAGGGTCTCGTAGGCGGGCCGGCCGGCCTCCTGGAAGGCCTTGTAGACGGCGGCGGCATCGGGATCGAGCACAACGGGCATGGGGAGCGACCTCTGGGTTTCCAGTTATCGTTGGAGTTCTTTTCGGGGGCGGGCCGCCTCGGCCGCCGGGAAGCGTGCTCGACTATTCCATCCGGGGGCCGATCTGGCCAGACCGGGCCGGGAAGGGCAGGGATGCCGCCCTTCCCCCGCCGTATTCGCCGTGTTAACCGGATGGCCTGCGAGCGGCGGTAGCCCCTGTAGAATGTCCTCCAGCAAGCCCGATTCGCTGTTGAAGCCGCGCGAGATATGTTTCGAACATTTACCCTGACAGGTCTTGCGGCGCTTCTGGCCGCCACCGCACTGACGGCTGCGACGCCGGCGCAGGCGCAGATCGGCACGATCTTCTCCGATCCGCCGCCGCTGCGGCCGCCCGGCACCATTCCGCGTGGCCAGCCCCAGCCGCAGCCGCAGATCCCCGATGACGACGAAGAGGTGCCGGAGCTGCCGCCGCAGGGCCGTGTGCTGCCGTCACGTCCGATGGCGCCACCGCCGGGCCGGCAGGGCAATGTGATGCCGGGGCCGGTCGAGACCCAACCTCTGGCGCCGCCGCCCGGTTCTAGCGCCGCTCCGCCAAACCAGCCGCCGCCCGTCGCGGTCGCTCCGCCCAATCCGCAAGGCGCCCCGGGTGCGCCCGGTCAGCGCCAGCCACAGCAGAAGGGCGGACCGGGCGGCGCTGTCCCGCAGACGCCGGCGAGCCTTCAGCCGGGCGACGAAGTCGTCACCGAGCCGCCGGCCCAGAAGATCGTGAACAAGAAAGCGACCTTCTCCGGCCTCGACAAGATCACCGGGCGCATCATCAACTTCGACGAGGAGATCGGCGAGACCGTGCAATTCGGGGCGCTGCGCGTCAAAACCGACGCCTGCTACACGCGGCCGGCGACCGAGGCCGCCAACACCGACGCCTTCGTCGAGGTCGACGAGATCACCTTGCAGGGTGAGGTGAAGCGCATCTTCTCGGGCTGGATGTACGCGGCAAGTCCGGGCCTGCACGGCGTCGAGCACCCGATCTACGATATCTGGCTCACCGACTGCAAAGATCCGCAGCAAACGATTGCGACCGCGGCACCGGATCCCGGCACCAAGCCGGCACCGCCGCCGCCCGCGCAGAAGAAGGCCGCGCCCAAGCAGGTGCAGCAGCGTCCGCCGCAGCCGTTACCGCCGATCCAGCAGCAGCAGCCGGCACCGCCGCCACCACCTCCGCCGCCCGAGCAGCGGCCTGGTCTGTTCGGTTTCCCCGGGTTTGGCCGGTAATTGCTGATTATTGCCGCGCAGCGATGATCTCGAGCGCGCGCGCGCCCGGGATCGCTTCGCCGGCCGAGAGCCTCAGGAAATCGCCAGGCTCGCCCGCGAGCGCCTTGTCGAGCAGCGCGGTGTAGCGCCGCCGCGAAATCTCGGCCGCGCCAAAACTCTTCAGGTGTTCGGTGACATATTGGGTGTCGAGCAGCTCGAAGCCGCCATGGATGAGCCGCGCGACCAGATGCACCAATGCGACCTTGGAGGCATCGCGTGCGGTGTGGAACATGCTTTCGCCGAAAAAAGCCCGGCCCAGACTGACGCCGTAAAGGCCGCCGACGAGGTCCTCGCCCTGCCAGGCCTCGACGCTGTGGCAATGGCCGAGCTCGTACAGCCCGCCATAGAGGTCGCGGATGCGCTTGTTGATCCAGGTGTCCTCGCGCCCGGCTTGGGGTGCGGCGCAGCCGGCGATCGTGGCCTTGAAGGCGGTATTGACGGTGACGCGGAATGAATCCGAACGCACGGTGCGCGCGAGCCGCGAGGCCACGCGAAAACCATCGAGTGGGATGACGCCGCGCAACTCCGGCTCGACCCAGAACAGGGTGGGATCATCGGCACTTTCGGCCATCGGAAAGATGCCGCAGGCATAGGCGCGCAGCAGCACGGCTGGTGTGATTTCAGACGGGGCAGAGTCGCGCGAAGTCATGGCGCGCCATAATAGCAGGATCGCAAGGCGGTTGCGATGGGCGGTGCGGATCAGTTCGCTGCGGCAGCAGCCGGCTTGCCGGCGGCAGCCGGGACACGGCGGAACATCAACATGACGCGGGTTCCGGAATGGTTGGGGTCGCGCTCGACCGAAGCGTCGAGCTTGCTGGCCATGGCTGCGACGATACGCTGGCCCATGCCGGTGGAGCGCGGATCGGCCTTGACGTTGTCGCCGACGCCATCGTCGCTGATCGACAGCAGGAGATCGTCGCCCTGCGAGGTCAGCTCCACATGGATCGGGCCGGCGCCGTCAGGGTAGGCGTATTTTACCGCGTTCATCACCAGCTCGTTGACGATGATGCCGACGGCGACTGCACGGTCCGGATCGATCTCGATCGGTTCGGCCTTCAGCGTCAGGCGCGACATCCGGTTGCCCTCGGCCGAGCGGCGCAGATCCTCGAGCAGCGAGTCCAGATACTGGTTCAGGACCACGCTCTTCAGGTCTTGCGAGGTGTAGAGGCGGCGGTGCACTTGCGCGACTGCGGCCACGCGGCCCATCGCATTGGTCAACGCAGCCTTGACCTCGTCCTGCGCGGCGGAGCTGGCCTGCAGGTGCAGGAGGGAGGCGATGATCTGCAGCGAGTTGCCGACGCGGTGGTTGACCTCGCGCAATAGCAGCTCGCGTTCGGCTGCAAGAGCAGCGTAGCGGTCGCGCGAGGCATGGATCTCGGCTTCGGCTTCCTCGCGCGCCTTCTGCAATTCGGCCTGGCGCAGCGCGCCATCGGCCGCGACGTGAAGCAGGGGAATGAAGTCGCCCTTGACGTCCTTGACGAGATAATCGGCCGCGCCCGCCTTCAGCGCCGTCACCGCGATGCTGGAATCCTGTGAGGCCGTGACGAAGACCACCGGCGGCGCGCCCGGGATCGCCATGATCTGCTCCAGCGTTTCCAGTCCGTCGAGGCCGGGCATGTATTGGTCGAGCGCCACCACGTCGATACCGCCGGTCGTGGCCGCGCGGCGGATGTGCTCGAGGCCTTCCTCGCCGCTTGCGGCGTGAACGACCTTGTAGCCGCGCCGTGTCAGGCCGCGATCGACCAAGCGCGCCAGCGCCCCGTCATCGTCGATGTAGAGCAGTGTGGGCGTACGTTGATTCATGGGGCGGCGGGTGGGACCTGGATGACCGAGAAGAACAAGCCGAGCTGCCGGATGGCATTGGCGAAATTCTCGTAGTTCACGGGCTTGGTGATGTAGACGTTGCAGCCGAGTTCGTAGCAGCGTTTGATTTCCTGGGAATCGTCGGTGGTGGTCAGCACCACCACGGGCGAGGCCTTCAGGTATTTGTTCTCCTTGATCTGCTTTAAAATGTCGATCCCGGTCATGTCGGGGAGGTTGAGATCGAGCAGGATCAGGAGCGCATTGCCTTTTTGCACGAGCCCGCTGCCGTCGGGCCCGAACAGGTGCTTCATCGCCTCAGTGCCGTTGGCAAAGGAAATGATCTCGTTGTTGACGCCGGACCTCCGGATGTTCCGCTCGATCAGCCGCGCGTGGCCCTCGTCGTCCTCGATCATGATGATGGTGACGGGTTGAGTCATTGATCCGCGTTCCGGTTGCTGGCGTTCCAGGTGATGGGCAGCGTGATGGTGAACGTGCTGCCCGTATTCAGTTCCGATGATACCGACATGGTGCCGCCGAGGCGACGCACAAGTGCACGCACATGCGCAAGACCGATGCCCTGACCGGGCTTGTCCTGGGTTCCGGCGCGGCGAAACAGGTCGAAGATCCGCTGGTGGTCCTTGGCGTCGATGCCGCGGCCGTTATCGCTGATCTCGAAGATAGCGTAGCCGAGCTTGGTGCGCCCGCGGATTCTGATCTCGCCGGGGACGCCGGGCTTGAGATATTTGATGGCGTTGTCGATCAGATTGGAGAAGATCTGCTCCAGCGCCAGGCGGTCGCTGACGAGATCCGGCAGCGGCGCGACGTGGATCTCGGCCTGCGCTTCGGCGGCCTGATGCGCCAGCGTCGATACGATCGCTTCGATCAGCTCGCGCGTGTCGATCTTTTCCGGCTGGAACTCGCGCCGGCCCTCGCGGGTGAGATTGAGGATCGCCGAGATCAGGCGGTCCATCTTGGCGATCGACGACTTGATGAAGCCCAGCGCTTCGGAAAAATCCTCTGACAGCTGCTTGTCCGGACCTTCGAGCGCGATCTCGCCGTCCGGCAACGGCGGCCCGTCGGCCGGGACATGGGTGAGGCTGCCGATACGGCGGAAAATGTCGCCGCCGAGCTCTTCGAGCTCGCTGGTGAAGCCCATGATGTTGACGAGTGGCGAGCGCAGATCGTGGCTGACGATATAGGCAAAGCGCTGGATCTCGTTGTTGGCTTCGCGCAGATCGGCCGTGCGTTCGTCGACCACGCCCTCCAGATTGACATTGGCATCGCGCAGGCGCGCCTCGGCATCGTCGCGGGCAAGGGCCGAGCGCCGCACCAGCCAGATCGAGATCAGGGCCAGCAGCACGACGAGGCCGGAGCCGATGCCGGTCATCGACGCGGCCAGGGTCTGGCTGCGGTCCGAATTGACCGTTCGCAGCCGGAACAGCCGTTCCTCCTCCTGAATCATCCCGGTCGCGACATTGGCGATCGCGGCCGTGGTGTCCGTGGAGGCGATCTCGCGGACCAGCGCTGCGGCCTTCTCCGGCTCGCCGCGCCGGATGAAGTCCATCTCCTGCACGAACTGGCCGAGCCTAGTCTCGATCGCCGCGCTCAGCTTCTCGATGCTTTGGCGTTGCTCCGGATTGTCGCCGATCAGGCGCGTGAGCCTGTCGAGAGCCGGGACGATGGCCGCCACGGCCTTGTCATGGTCGACCTTGAAATCCTCGCCTTGTGTCAGAAGGTAACCCCGGGCGGTGCTCTCGGCGCGGCGGATTTCCAGCAGGAGGGCGTTGATCTGGTTCTCCGCCTCGATGGTGTGAATCACCCATTTGCTGTCGTCTCTCGCCTTGTTGACGAGGTAGACGGAGCCGGCGCTGATCACGGTCAGCACCATGAGACCGGCTGCGAACAGCAGGATCTGCCAGAATCTACGCCGCCGCTGCGCGTCAGCGATCACGACGGTCTCGCTCGATCAGGCTTGCCGGACTTCAAAACGCCCCTCGGAACTGTCCCCATCGTGCCAAACGCGATTGGGGCCAAAGGGTTCCACGGGAAAGGACGGCTACTTCGGGGCGGGTTCCGCCTTGTTGGCGAGATATTGTTCCAGCCAGTGGATGTGATAGTCGCCGTTGATGATGTCGTCTTCGCGCACCAGAGCGCGGAACAGCGGCAGGGTGGTCTCGATGCCCTCGACCACCATCTCGTCCAGCGCCCGGCGCAGCCGCATCAGGCACTCGCCGCGGGTCTTGCCGTGCACGATCAGCTTGCCGACCAGCGAGTCGTAATAAGGCGGGATCGTATAGCCCTGATAGACTGCGGAATCGATCCGCACGCCGAGCCCCCCGGGCGGGTGATATTGCGTGATGCGGCCGGGCGAAGGACGAAAGGTCTGCGGATTCTCGGCGTTGATGCGGCACTCGATCGCGTGGCCGATGACCTGGACCTCGTCCTGCCTCGCCGGCAGGTCGCCGCCGGCGGCGATGCGGATCTGCTCCAGCACGAGGTCGATGTCGGTGATGCTCTCGGTGACGGGATGCTCGACCTGGATGCGGGTGTTCATCTCGATGAAGTAGAACTCGCCGTCCTCGAACAGGAACTCGATCGTTCCGACGCCGAGATATTTCATCTCGCGCATCGCCTTGGCGCAGGTCTCGCCGATCTTGGCGCGCGCAGCCGCGGTCAGCACGGGCGAGGGGCCTTCCTCCCAGACCTTCTGGTGGCGTCGCTGCAGCGAGCAGTCGCGTTCGCCAAGATGAATCGCGCCGCCGCGGCCGTCGCCGAGGATCTGGATCTCGATGTGACGCGGCTTCTGCAGATATTTCTCGAGGTAGACGGAAGCATCGCCGAAGGCGGATTTGGCCTCGTTGGCGGCCGTCGACAGCGCGACCTGAAGATCGGCCTCGCTCTCGGCCACCTTCATGCCGCGGCCGCCGCCGCCCGCCGCGGCTTTGACCAGCACGGGGAAGCCGATCTTCCTGGCGATCGCCATCGCGTCGTCGTTGGGGCCGACCCCTCCGTCGGAGCCGGGCACCACGGGAATGCCGAGCTTCTTGGCGGTCCTCTTGGCCTCGATTTTGTCGCCCATCAGGCGGATGTGCTCGGCCTTCGGGCCGATGAAATGCAGATTATGCTCAGCGAGGATTTCGGCGAAGCGCGCGTTTTCCGACAGGAAGCCGTAGCCGGGATGCACGGCATCGGCCCCGGTGATCTCGCAGGCCGCGAGCAGCGCGGGCACGTTGAGATAGCTGTCCTTGGAGGCCGGCGGCCCGATGCACACGCTCTCGTCCGACAGGCGCACATGCATGGCGTCGGCGTCGGCGGTTGAATGCACGGCGACGGTCGCGATCCCGAGCTCCTTGCAGGCCCTGAGGATGCGAAGGGCGATCTCGCCGCGATTGGCTATGAGGATCTTGTCGAACATGGTGTCCTTATTGGACTGACGCGCGGAAAGCGGCGAGGGCGATGAGACCGCCCTCGAACGTCACTCAATGATCACGAGCGGCTCGCCGTACTCGACCGGCTGGCCGTCCTCGATCACGATCTGCGTCACCGTGCCGGCGCGCGGCGAGGGGATCTGGTTCATGGTCTTCATGGCTTCGATGATCAGCAGCGTCTGGCCGACCGAGACCTTGCTGCCGACCTCGATGAACGGCTTGGCGCCGGGCTCCGGCGCCCAATAGGCGGTGCCGACCATCGGCGAGGTCACGGCGCCGGGATGCTTCGACAGGTCGGCAGCGGCAGGCGCGGCGGCAGCTGCGGCCGCCGGGAGCGCGGCGGGGGCAGCTGCCATCTGCATCGGCATGGTCGCGGCGACGCTGATATTGCGGGCGACGCGCAGGCGCAGGCCGGCACGCTCGATCTCGATTTCGGTGAGGCTGGTCTCATCGAGCAGCAAGGCGAGCTCGCGGACGAGGGCAGAATCCTCGCTGGAAAACTTTGCGGCTGCTTTGTCGTCTGGCTGGCGCGCCATGTTGTTTGATCCGAATGTTCTGTGTGAAGGGGAGCGTCAGGCTTTGGGCTTGATGCCGGGCTTGGCGGCAAGGCCCTGGATGGCGAGGCGGTAGCCCTCGATGCCGAAACCGCAGAGGGAGGCGAAGGCCGCGCGCGCGGTGTAGGAGTGATGTCGGAAATTCTCGCGGGCGTGAATGTTGGTGACGTGCACTTCGACCGTCGGGATCTGCACCGCGAGCAGCGCGTCGTGCAGCGCGATCGACGTGTGCGAATAGCCGCCGGCATTGATGATGATGCCCTTCATCTTGCGGGCGTGTGCCTCGTGGATGAAGTCGATCAGCTCGCCTTCGCGGTTGGACTGCCGGCAGTCGGCCTTGAGGCCGAACGTCGCCGCCGTCTCCCGGCACAGCGCCTCGACGTCGGCCAGCGACGCATGCCCGTACTTCTCGGGCTCGCGCGTCCCCAACATGTTGAGGTTCGGCCCGTTCAGGACAAGGATCGTGTCGGTTGCTGGTTCGGCCATTCCAATCCCGCAAGAGCTGCTTCAGCGTGGCGGGGGTTATAGGTAACAAAGCGCGTGAGGGGAAGCCTTGAAGGACCTCCGAGGTGGCTTCAGATACCTCATCCGGGGTGCAAAAATCTGTGTGGAAGCTACGGAAATTGCTTGTTAACCAGTCCGAAGCATGGCTGCCGGCCGAACGGCAAAGGGGCGGGCATTGCTGCCCGCCCCCGATGGTTGCCGGGTATCGTCTTACGTGTTCAGGACAGCCACGATCTCATAGGTGTCCGGATTCACGATCACGATCTCATCCTTGACCAGGACGTAGCGATAGGTCCGCCATTCCGGATAGATCGTCACGACGCGGGACGGCAGGGTGTGCAGCTCAATACCCTCGCGCGGAATGCGGGTGCCGACCGAGATCGAGAAGTTCACGTTGGTCACCGGACGCACGTGCTCCTCGCGGATCACCGAGGTGATCTGCGTGCGTTGCTCGGTCGAGAGCTTGGCGCCCGCGCCGGCCTGACCGACCGTCGTGTTGGTGCTGCTCTGACCCTGCGTGTTCTGGTTGGTGCTGGTGCCGGTCTGGCCCTGAGCGTTCTGGTTGGTGCGCGTCTCGGTACCCTTCTGGTTCTCGGCATTGTTGGTGCTGCTGGTGCCGCTCTTGGCGCCCTCAGCCTTCATGTCCTTCTGGTCCTTGGCGCCGGACTTGCTCGTGTCCTGACTCATGCTCTTGGACTTGTCCTGCTGACCCTGCGCGCGTTCGTCGGTGTGCTGGCCCTTGGTGGCGCCGGACTTGTCCTCAGCCGCGTTCTTGTTCATCTCGCGGCCGGAGTGCTCGTCCTTTGTTGCGCCGGAGGATTTGTCCTCGGCGGACGTGCCGGACTTCATGCTGCTGGAGCCGCCGGCCTGGCCGACGGTGCCCTTCTCATGGGCGGATTCCTTACCCATCGAGCCGCCGCGTTCGGCGGCGCCGCCGGAGGGCTGCGAATGCTGCGTCTGCGCACCACCGGCGCCGCCACCGCTGTCGCGGTTCATGGTGCCCTGTGCGTTCGCCAGACCGGTGCCCGCGACGAGCGCGAGTGTGGCAACCGAGATCATAAAGCGGTTAGACATGGAATTCTCCTCACGGGTTCATTTGCGTCATTGCCCGCGCCGACAACGAAAGGAGATTTGAGTTGTTCCGGAACTTCGGTGGTTCCGAGGCTTTTGTTTGTTGAATGCCAGATGAATGCGTGCGCCAAATTTCGGCGCAATGAAAAGGCCGGCTTTTCAGCCGGCCTTTTGCATGCGTGAAGTTGTAGAGCAGATCGCTGATCAGTCAGATCGCTGATCAGCAAGTCGCCTTGTTAGCAGGTCGCCTTGTTAGCAGGTCGCCTTTTTAACAGGTCGCCTTGCCGCAGCGGGCCACAGCGATCTTTTCCTTCAGGCTATCGACGCCGACGGCGCCGACAACGATCTGCTTGCCGATCACGTAGCTCGGCGTGCCGTTCATGCCCATTGCTTCGGCGAGCTTGAAGTTCTCCTCGATGGTGCTGCGCACCTCGGCGCTGCCGATGTCCTTCTCGATTCGAGCGGTGTCGAGGCCAGCTTCCTTGGCCGCCTGAAGTGCGCGCGCCTTGTCGGCCGCGCCACGACCGCCGAGCAGCTTCTGGTGGAAGTCGAGGTACTTCTTGCCGGAGGGATCCTGCATGCGCACCGCGACGGCGACCTGGGCCGCTTCGACCGAGCCCTGGCTCAGTACCGGAAACTCCTTCAGCACCACCTTCAGCTTCGGATCGGCCTTCATGAGGGTGAGCATGTCGTCCATCGCGCGCTTGCAGTAGCCGCAATTGTAGTCGAAGAACTCGACGAAGGTGACGTCGCCGTCCTTGTTGCCGAGCACGACCTGGCGCGGTGAGTTGAAGATCGCATCGGAATTCTGAGCGACGCTGGCCTCGTGTTTCTGCGTCTCCGCCGCGGCCTGGCGCTTGGTGAGCTCGGTCATCGCTTCCTCGAGCACCTCGGGATGGGTGACGAGATAGTTCTTGATGATCGCCTCGATGTCCGTGCGCTGGGCATCGGAGAAGCTGTCGGCCGACGCGGGCGCGGCTGCGCCGAACATGGCGAGCGCAAACAGCGCGGGAGCAAGCAGGCGCAGCGAAGGCATAGGCAAATCCTCTTATCCAAAGCAGGTTTCGGAAAACGTCCCGGCGGACTTAAGCTCGGTGTCGTGACGTCGTTTCGTAAGGCGTCGTGGCGTAAGGCGTCGTCTTGTAAGATCGTCTTGGTCTTGTCAGTTGCGCGGCGGTTTCGACGCCACGATGTCGTCGGCCTTGACCCATCCGGGCGTGCCGACGGCGAAACGGGTTTTCGCGCGCGTCGCAAGCTCGCGGGCGGTCTTGTTGTCGCCGCGCAGATAGGCGGCCTGCGCCGACGCCAGATCCGCCTCGGCATAGTCGCCTTTCCGGCCATACGCCATCGCGAGCTGCATGTAGCCGAGCACGGCCTCCGGTTCCCGTGCGACCGCGGCCCGGAGAATCCGAACGGCGTCATCGGTGTAGGCCTTATTATCGGACCCAACCAGAGCCTGCCCAAGTAACATCTCGATGAGGGGCGCGTTGTTCGAAAGTGCGACAGCCTTGCGCAGGGCCGGGATCGCCTCCGCCGGCTTGCCGCCCTCCAGCAGGGCCTGGCCGCGCACCTCGTAAAAATACGCGTTGTTGGGCTGGACCTGGATCAGCGCGTCGATCTGGGTGAGCGCGCTGCGCAAATCCCCGTGCAGATAGGTGCTGATGGCGCGGGCATAGCGCGCCGGCATGCTGTCGTTGGTCAGGGGATAGCGGCGGTACACCGTTTCCGGCCGCTCCATGAAGGCGGAGATCTTGGCGCGCACCATGTCGTGGCGCAGCTGGAGCGCGGGATCGTCCTTTTTGTCCCAATAAGGGCTGGCGCTGGCGAACTCCTGCAGTGAAGCGACGCGCTCGGCGGGCATCGGGTGCGACTGGAGATAGGGATCGGCGCCGCGAGCCGCGAACAGGCTCTCGCTGGTGAAGCGCTTGAAGGTCTCGTACATGCCCTTCGGCGACTGCTGGGTCGCAGTCAGGAATTTCACGCCGGCGCGGTCGGCGTTCTCCTCCTGCTGGCGCTGATAGGACAGCAAGGTCCGGCGGATCATCTCCTGCGGGCCGGCAAGGGCGGCGGCTCCTGCATTGGCAAGGCCATTGTTGCCGGCGCTGCCGCTGCCGCGGGTGCTGCCGACCGCCATCGCGCCAGCACCGAGCAGCATGGCGATGATCATCTGGGTCTGGGCGTTGGCGAGCTGCTCGCGCAGCTTGGACAAATGGCCGCCGGCCAGATGCCCGGTCTCGTGCGCGAGCACGCCGATGATCTGGTTTGGCGTTTCCGACTGGAGGATCGCGCCGTAATTGACGAAGATGCGGCGGCCATCGGCGACGAACGCGTTGAACGAGCCCTCGTTGACGATCACCATCTGGATGTTCTGCTTCTCCAGGCCGGCGACCCGCAGGATCGGGCGGGTGTATTCGCGCAGCAGCTGCTCGGTTTCGGTGTCGCGCAGGACCGGCGGCCCCTTGGCCTGCGCATGCGCGGCCGAGAACGGCGTCAGCGCGATCGCAGCCGCCGCGAGGAGGGAGATGAGGGCGGTGGCCTTCTTGCGCAATGCGATCTGGAACAACATCAAGCGGTCTGGGTCAAACGGTCTTATCAGCAGGCTGGTCAAGCATTCTTGGTCGAGCAGTCTTGGTCGAGCAGTTTCGTGATTGGTTTTGGCGATTGGCGGCGGACCGGATACGCGATATGCCCTTTTGAGCCGTTCCCCTTATGAGCCGTACAATGCGGCCAGTCTGGGGCGCAAGCACCCCGTTTTTCCCGGGTCGGACGGATCGGCCCCGCCAGCGAATATCAGAAATCGATGCACGATGCGACCTTGAGGAACCGGTTGGGGCAGTGGCTCGCGGCCTCCCGCCGCAGCGATGTTCCCCCGTTCATGGTGATGGACGTGATGGCCGCGGCGGCCCGAATCGAGGCGGCCGGGGGCCATGTCATCCACATGGAGGTTGGCCAGCCCGCCGCCGGCGCGCCTAAGACCGCGATTGCAGCCGCCCATGTGGCGCTCGAGGCCGGGCGGATCGACTATACCTCAGCGCTCGGCATCCCCTCCTTGCGCGAGCGCATCGCGCGGCATTATCGCGATGCCTATGGCTGTGACGTCAGCCCCGAGCGGGTCGTAGTGACCACCGGCTCCTCCGGCGGGTTCATTCTGGCTTTCCTGGCGATGTTTGAGCCGGGCGACCGCGTTGCCGTGACGGTGCCGGGTTATCCGCCGTACCGTCATATCCTTACCGCGCTCGGCTGCGAGCCGGTGCTGATCGAGACCACGAACGAGACCCGCCATGCGCTGACGGGCGAGGCGCTGCTGGCCGCCCATCGCAAGGCGCCGCTGAAGGGCGTGCTGGTCGGCAGTCCCGCCAATCCGACCGGGACGATGATGTCCCGCGAGGCGCTCGCCGGCCTGATCGCTGCGGCGGAAGACGCCGGCATCCGTTTCATCTCGGACGAGATCTATCACGGGCTCGACTACGCGTTTCCCGCCGTGACGGCTGCGGCGCTGTCGGACCACGCGCTCGTGATCAACTCGTTCTCGAAGTATTTCTGCATGACGGGCTGGCGCGTCGGCTGGATGGTCGTGCCCGAGATTCTGGTGCGGCCGATCGAGCGGCTGCAGCAGAACCTGTCGATCTCGGTGCCGTCGCTGTCGCAGATCGCGGCCGAAGCGGCCTTCGACGGCGCGGCCGAGATGGAGGAGATCAAGCACGGCTATCAGGAAAACCGGCGCATCCTGATCGAGGGATTGCCCAAGGCCGGCCTGACCAGATTTCTGCCGGCCGACGGCGCGTTCTATCTCTATGCGGACGTCTCGGATTTCACCTCCGACAGTTTCGAGTTCGCCAAGCAGATGCTCGAACAGGCCCATGTCGCGGTCACGCCGGGCCTCGACTTCGATCCCATCCATGGTCGTTCATTCATACGGCTCTCTTATGCGCGTTCGGCTGCGGAGATGCGGGAAGCAGTTGACCGGATCGCTCACTGGCTTAAATAGCCGCCAGTTTTCGCCCGCCTTCTGGAGTGCAACTTGTCTGACCGTTCCGTCCCCTCTACCGCCACGCATTCTCCTCTCGCCGCATTGATGTGGCCGATCCGGCCGGGTGAAACCGTCGGCGCCTTGCGCGCTGTCGTGCTGATTGCGCTCGGCACCGCCTTAATGGCGCTGTCAGCCAAGGTGAACCTGCCGCTGCCTTACGTGCCCATGACATTGCAGACGCTGGTCGTGTTGATGATCGGCGCCGCCTATGGCTGGCGGCTTGGCAGCGCAACCATGATCGCCTACCTCGCCGAGGGTGCAATGGGCCTGCCGGTGTTCGCCGGCCCTGTCGGTGGAATTGCACCGCTGGTGGGCCCGACCGCGGGCTATCTGTTCGGCTTCATTGGCGCCGCCTTCGTCACCGGCTGGCTCGCCGAGCGCGGCTGGGATCGCAGCGTAACGCTGCTGTTTGCGGCCATGGCGGCCGGCCACATCCTCATTCTGGCCGCGGGCTTTGGCTGGCTGGCCTTCGGTCTCGGCCTGGGCGCCGCAAAGGCGTGGCAGGTCGGCCTGATGCCGTTCGTTGCGGCGTCGCTGGTCAAGAACGCGCTGGGCGCGACGTTGATGCCGGCGATACGCCGGGTGGTCGATCGCGGGTAAAGCGCGCAATATCGAGCAGTTCCGATTGACAGGGCCGGCCAAGTTGATCTTGGCTGGCCTGGCGTTTTGAGGGGGAGTGAAACAATGACGACGACAACGATGGTGGGGGCGCCGGTCGCGCCGCCCGCCGCCAAGCCGTGGTACAAGGTACTTTATATCCAGGTGCTGATCGCGATCGTGCTCGGCGCCATCGTCGGCTGGCTCTGGCCGTCGGTCGCCACCAATGAGTGGATCAAGGCACTCGGCGACGGCTTCATCAAGCTGATCAAGATGGTGATCGCGCCGATCATCTTCTGCACCGTTGTCTCGGGCATCGCCCATATCCAGGACGCCAAGAAGGTCGGCCGCATCGGCGTCAAGGCGCTGGTCTATTTCGAGATCGTCTCGACCTTCGCACTGGTGATCGGCCTAGTCATCGGCAATCTGGTGAAGCCGGGTGCGGGCTTCGGCGGTGCCGCCGCCAATGCGCAGGCCGTCGCCAACTACGCCAAGCAGGCCGAAGGCCAGAAGTCGGTCGACTTCGTGCTGCACATAATTCCGGACACCGTCGTCGGCGCCTTCGCGCAAGGCGAGATCCTGCAGGTGCTGCTGTTTTCGGTGCTGTTCGGCTTCGCCATCATGGGGCTCGGTGAACGCGGCCACACCATCCGCTCGTTCATCGACGACGCCGCGCATGCGGTGTTCGGCGTCATCTCCATCGTGATGCGCGCAGCCCCGATCGGTGCCTTCGGCGCGATGGCCTACACCATCGGCAAGTTCGGCACCGGGGCGATCCTCAACCTGGTCGGCCTGATCGCGACGTTCTACCTGACCGCGGCGCTGTTCGTATTCGTCGTGCTCGGAATCATCGCGCGCTTCGCCGGCTTCTCCATCTTCAAGTTCCTCGCCTACATCAAGGACGAGCTGCTGATTGTGCTCGGCACCTCGTCCTCGGAAAGCGCGTTGCCGTCCTTGATGGAAAAGCTCGAGCGCCTCGGCTGCTCCAAGTCGGTGGTCGGCCTCGTGGTGCCCACGGGCTATTCGTTCAATCTTGACGGCACCAACATCTACATGACGCTGGCGACGCTGTTCATCGCGCAGGCGCTGGGCTTCGATCTCACCTTCGGCCAGCAGCTCACCATCCTGGTGGTGGCGATGCTGACCTCGAAGGGCGCCTCCGGCATCACGGGCGCGGGCTTCATCACGCTGGCGGCGACGCTCGCCGTGGTCGATCCGCGCCTCGTGCCGGGCATGGCGATCGTGCTCGGCATCGACAAGTTCATGAGCGAGTGCCGCGCGCTGACCAATCTGTGCGGCAATGGCGTTGCCTGCGTGATCGTCGCCTGGTGGGAGGGCGAGCTCGATCGCGACAAGCTCAACGCCAACCTCGCCCGGCAGATCGATCCGACCGACATGGAAACGGCGGTCACGACGGATTGATCTGCATGTGACGGTGCCGAGCGCCGTCAGATGTTGAAATAATAGGGCTGGTCGAGATCCTCGATCAGCCCTTTTTCTTTCGCTGCGAGGGCTTAGAACCGCTCCGGCCGGTACGGCGTGGGATCGATCGCGGGCGTTTTGCCGCTCATCATCTCCGCGAGCAGGCGGCCGGTCGCGGGTCCAAGCGTAAAGCCCTGGTGGCCGTGGCCGAAGTTCATCCAGAGGCCGGCATGGCGTGGGGCAGGGCCGAGCACCGGCAGCATGTCGGGCGTGCAGGGGCGGGTGCCGAACCATGGGTCGGGCTCGACCCGCTTGCCGAGGTCGATCAGCTCGCGCGCGGAAGCTTCCGCGCTGGCGAGCTGCAGGGGCGTTGCGAGCGCGTCCAGGCCGGTCAGCTCCGCGCCGGTGGTGATGCGGATACCCTTCGCCATCGGACCCATGGCGTAGCCACCGGCCTTGTCGACCAGCGGCAGATCGAGCGAGGCGCCGCCGCTGTAATGCATGTGGTAGCCGCGCTTGCGCACCAGCGGGATGCGATAGCCGAATTTGAGCAGGAGATCGGGCGACCACGGCCCGAGCGTCACGACGGCGTGGGCGGCGTCGACGCGCCCATGGTCTGTCTTGACCGACCAGCCGGTGGCGGTCTGATGAAGGCTTTGGGCATCACCGAGCACGATGGTGCCGCCGAGGCGCTCGAACAGATCGGCATAGGCCGTGACCAGCGCGCCGGGATCGGACACGGTCCAGGTGTCGAGCCAATGGATCGCGCCGGGCAGGTCGTCGCGCAGGACAGGTTCGGCCTTGGCGAGCTCGGCGCCCGAGAGCGCACGAAACCTCACGCCGAATTCGCGCTGGTCTTCTTCCGCCGCCTTGACGGCGAGATCGAACGAAGCTGCGTCGCGATGCAGGTGCCGGTATCCCGCGCGGCGGATCAGATTGTCGGCGTGGGCTTCGCGAATGAGGATGTCGTGCTCCGCCGTCGCGTAGGCGATCAGCCGCGCCCAGGCGTCGATCGCCTCACGATGCCGCTTCGGCGCCGAATGCCACCAATAGCGAAGCAGGGGCTCGATATGGAGATGAAGCGAAGACAGGCTGTAACGCACGTCGTTGGTGCGGCCGGTCGCGATCTTCAGGAGCGTGGCGAGGTCGCGCGGCATCGGGTAGGGGCGCACCGCTTCCGCCTGGATCATGCCGGCATTGCCGTAGCTGGTCTCTCGGCCCGGCTCTCTGCGGTCGATCAGCGTGACGGACCAGCCACGCTGCTGCAGGTGCAGCGCCGCGCTGACGCCGATCATGCCGCCGCCGAGGACGATCGCGCTTTGCATTGAACTGACCTCGCCAAATCAAAACCGCCCGGTTTGGCCGGGCGGTTTCAACTATCTTGTTGCTCTATTCGCCGCCGCCGAAGCGGCGGGACCACCAGCCGGCACGACGCGGTGCGGGCGAGGTTTCGCTTGCCGCTGCGGGCGCGGGCTCCGGAGCGGGGGCGGGCGGGGCAACCGGCTCGGCCGCCTGTGCAATCGGTGTCGGTTCACTCTGGCTGCTCGACAGGAAGCTCACCTTTTCCCGAACCGTCGAGCGGCGTCGTGCGGCCTTGTCGTCGGCGTGCTCTTCGTCCGCGGCAGCAGGAGGCGGCTCAGGCTGGGCCGCTGCCTCGATCTTTGCCTCGGCGCGCGGCTCAGGCTGGTTGACCTGGGGTTCAGAGGTGTGCTCGGCCTGCGCGATCGAGGGCGCAGCCTCGCTGCCAAAACCGTCGAAATCGGCGACTGCGTCGGTCGCTTCCGACGGTGCATTGGCAGCGAGCTCGTCGCTGATGGAGCCGGCGAGACCTTCCTCTCCAGGACCGCGACGGCGGCGTCCGCCACGGCGACCACGCCGGCGACGGCGGTCGGCGCTGCCCTGCTGCTCGCCACGGGCTGCCTGTTCCTCGCCTTCCTCGCCGTCCGGCTCGGCCTCGGCATCCTCTTCGCCTTCGCCGGCTGCCATGGCCGTCTCGGCAATAACGGGAGCGCCATCCTCGCGCGTCTCCTCGTCGCGCGGGCCACCGCGACCGCGGCGGCGACGGCGACGCTTGCGGCGCTGGCCGTCCTGCTCGGTAACGGCGTCGCCTGCGGTCTGCTCCTCGGCGAGACCTTCAGTCTCCTCGGTCTCGACCTCGGATTCGGTCTCCGGATCGAACTCCTCGTCGTCATAGGCCTCTTCGACCAGGGGCGGCGGGCTTGCGGCCGCCTGCGCCGCCAGCAGAGCCTTGGCGGCTTCCAGCGTATGCACCTGCTCGCCGCGGTCGATGACATAGGCCTGCGGTCCGCTGACGCTCGGGTCGGCGATGACCGACAGCGTGACCTTGAAGCCGTTCTCAAGGTCGCGCAGATGGCCGCGCTTGTGGTTCAGCACATAGAGCGCGACGTCGGTGCGGGTGCGGACCACGAGGTTGTGGGTTGCGCCCTTCATCAGGATCTCTTCGAGGCCGCGCAGCAATTGGAGCGCAACCGAGGACACCGAGCGGACATGGCCGGTGCCACCGCAATGCGTGCAGGGATCGGTCGAGGATTCCAGCACGCTAGCGCGGATGCGCTGGCGTGACATCTCGAGCAGGCCGAAATGCGAGATGCGTCCGACCTGGATCCGCGCGCGGTCCTGCCGGAGGCAATCGGACAGCTTGCGTTCGACCGCGCGGTTGTTGCGCTTCTCGTCCATGTCGATGAAGTCGATGACGATCAGGCCGGCGAGGTCGCGCAACCGAAGCTGACGCGCAACCTCCTCGGAGGCCTCGAGATTGGTCTTGAGCGCGGTATCTTCGATATGATGCTCGCGCGTCGAACGGCCGGAGTTGACGTCGATCGAGACCAGCGCTTCGGTCTGGTTGATCACGATGTAGCCGCCGGAGCGCAACTGTACGGTCGGCGAGAACATCGCATCCAGCTGGCTTTCGACGCCCATCCGCGAGAACAGCGGCTGGCCGTCGCGATACTGTCTCACCGCGCTCACATTGGCGGGCATCAGCATCTTCATGAAGTCGCGCGCTTCGCGGTAGCCGGCATCGCCCGCCACCTGGATCTCGTCGATCTCCTTGTTGTAGAGGTCGCGCAGCGAGCGCTTGATCAGCGAGCCTTCCTCGTAGACGAGGGTCGGGGCCTGCGACTTCAGCGTCATGTCGCGCACCGTCTCCCACATGCGGATCAGGTACTCGAAATCGCGCTTGATCTCGGGCTTGGTGCGGGCGGCACCCGCCGTGCGCAGAATGATCCCCATGCCCTCGGGCACGTCGAGATCCTGCACCACTTCCTTCAGGCGCGAACGGTCCTGCGCGCTCGTGATCTTGCGGCTGATGCCGCCGCCGCGCGCGGTGTTCGGCATCAAAACGGCATAACGGCCGGCGAGTGAGAGGTAGGTCGTCAGCGCCGCGCCCTTGTTGCCGCGCTCTTCCTTGACGACCTGCACCAGCATCACCTGGCGACGCTTGATGACTTCCTGGATCTTGTACTGGCGGCGGGGACGGAAGGTGCGCTCCGGCACTTCCTCCAGCACATCGTCGCCGCCGACGGATTCAACGACGTCCTCTTCGGCTTCCTCGTCGTCCTCGTCTTCGTCGTCATCCTCGGCCGTCGCTTCGGAGTCGTGATGCGGAGCCTGCGCACTCTCACCTGCGGCGTACACGGCGTCGGCAGGCTCAGTAGCCGATGTCACGGCCTCGGCAAGATCGTGAGCGTGCGCGTCGGAGGCAAACTCCTCCGGCTCGGCAACGGCCTCGGTGGCGACCGCGGGCTCGGCGCCGATCGCCGCGACAGGCGCCGGTGTCTCGTCGGCATGATCATGGTCGTGATGATCGTGCTCGCCATGATGATCGTGGTCGTGATGATCGTGCGCGTGATGATCGTCACCATGGGCATGATGATGGTCGTCGTGGTCATGCCCTTCGTGGTCATGTGCTTCGTGGCCGTGATGATCGTGGCCTTCGTGCTCGCCGTGATGCTCTGCGTCGGCGTGCAGGTGCGCGCCCTCGTGCGAAGCGCCCTCAGGCAGGGCCTCGCCCTGGACCTGCCGGGCCGCGGGATCGCCTTCGACGACCTCGCTGCGGACGCGCTCGCCATGGCTACGGCGGCGGGAATTGCGGTGGCGGGAGCGGCGGCGGCCCTGGGAGCGGTTCTCGCTCTCTTCCTCGGCCTCGCGATGGGCCTGCTCCTCGGCTTCGATCAGCGCCTGCCGGTCGGCAACCGGAATCTGGTAGTAGTCGGGATGGATTTCGCTGAAGGCGAGGAAGCCGTGGCGGTTGCCGCCATATTCGACGAAAGCGGCCTGGAGCGAGGGTTCGACCCTTGTGACCTTGGCGAGGTAGATATTCCCGCGCAGTTGCTTGCGTTGCGCGGTCTCGAAATCAAACTCTTCGACGCGATTGCCGCGGACCACGACGACCCGGGTCTCTTCCGGGTGGGTGGCATCGATCAACATCTTGTTGGGCATGTCTTAACTCTTGGCGGCGGCGGGCGCGATTCACCGTGGGCGCCATCAGCGCTGCCGGGTGACGCGACGGTCCACCTGATTCGGGGGTGAGGGGAAGGCCGAAACACCGTCTCTCGCGCCTTGCCGAACCGAAAGCCGGAGGACCGAAGCGGCGCGCGGAATTGTCACTCCGCAGCGTCGCGAATGGTCCTTCAGAATTGGTCGGCACAGTCTGGCGCATCAAGCGTCGGCCCGTATGAAACATTGGGCGGCGGGGCCGCCCCTCAATCAGTTGCTGTTGGCCAGGCATGGCGCGAGCGCGCTCGCCTTGGGGTATTACGAACCGCTCCCTTGGGATTAAGGGACCGGGTAACGGGTTGCGCCGCTGTCAGAACCGTCCCGGAAACGTGTTGGTAACCGAGGACCGTTCCGCCGCCGGGGCTTGCCCCGCTCCACCTTGCTGCCGCGCACCGCGCTGGACTTAGAGGGGAACGGAAAAACGCTGGAATTCCCAAACCTTGAGAGTTCCGGCGCTGCACCGGGAGGCTGAATGCGACACAACCGGAAATATCGGCCGTCAGCATTCCGTACATACGTGGATTGGGCCATCCGTGCAAGGAGCGTCGCACGGCGGTCACAGTCAGCGAGTTTCGCGTGTCTGTCATTAAGGATCGTTTAACCCTGTGGTTCTATTGCGTTAAAGAGGCTGCTCGGAGGCACGGAATCGGTGGCGAGCCGCGCAAATCAAAGGATCCTGCTGGGATGCGTGCTGCTCTGCGCGGCGGCATTGCCGTGTGCTGATTCCTCGCGCCTGAAGGCCGCGGAAAGTCAGCCTCAACTCCCTGTTGCATCAGCGAATTTCCCAACGGCCTCGGCCGCCCGACTGGCCGGGGACGGCAGGCAGACTCGCTTTGTCCTCGACATCGATCAGACCGTTAGCTTCCGCGCAGTCACTCTGGCCGACCCGTATCGGGTGGTGGTCGACGTTCCCCAGGTCAATTTTCAACTTCCCGCCGGCACCGGGTCCGGCGGACGCGGACTGGTCAAGGCCTTCCGCTATGGGCTGGTGATGCCCGGAGGCTCCCGAATCGTGTTCGACCTGACGGGCCCCGCCAAGATCGCCAATTCCTACGTGGTGGAGGCTGCCAACGGCCAGCCGGCGCGGCTGGTGCTCGAAATGGAGGAGGTCGAGCGCACCGCCTTCGTGCCGTCGCTGGCTCCGGAAAACCGTCCTGAGCTGCGGCCGGCTATTGCCGATCCGCCGCCCGCGACGGTTCCCGCATCTGCCCACCCTGAAGCCGGGCAGAAGGCCGATGGCCGCGCGGTCGTCGTCATTGATCCCGGCCATGGCGGCATCGACAACGGCACGCAGTCGAGCGGCGAGAGCGAGAAGAATCTGGTGCTGGCCTTTGGCCTGGCGCTACGCGAACGGCTGGAAAAGACCGGCAAATATCGCGTGGTGATGACCCGAGACGACGACACCTTCATCCCGCTCAACGACCGGGTCAAAGTCGCCCGCAACCTCAAGGCGGCGTTGTTCGTCTCGATCCATGCCGACGCGCTGCCGCGCGCCGAGGGCGATGCGCAGGGCGCGACCATCTACACGTTGTCCGACAAGGCCTCCGACGCCGAGGCGCAGCGGCTGGCGGATGCGGAGAACCGGGCGGACGCCATCGCTGGCTTCAACCTCGCCGAGGAGCCGACCGATGTCGCCGACATCCTGATCGATCTCACCCAGCGGGAAACCCGTACCTTTTCAAGCCGTTTTGCCCGCCTGTTGATGGGCGAAATGAAGTCGACGGTGCGGATGCACAAGCATCCCCTGAAGTCAGCCGGCTTCCGGGTGCTGAAGGCCCCCGACGTGCCGTCGGTCCTGGTGGAGATCGGCTATGTCTCCAACAAGGGCGACCTCGAGCATCTGGTCTCCGAGGGATGGCGGTCGCGTGCCGTGGGCTCGATGGCGCAGGCGATCGATGGATTTTTGGCCAAACGGATGGCCACGGCCGGATCGTCGAATTGACGACCGGGGGATCGTCATATTGACGACCCGGGGATCGTCGAATTGAGAGTGATTTTCCGTCCCGCCGCAAAAGCCCTAGTTTGGCCACAGCGGGCGCTTTATAAAAACGCCGCAGGGGGTTCCGGAATCGGCGAGAATCCCGCTCGGCAAGCGCCTTGAGTCCGGCACTAATAGTATTGAGTAAAGCCGGTGAATTCGCGATGGTTTGGTGCCTGTTTCTGGTGCCAGGGCTGATCTTTGGGCTGATCCAGAGTTTGAACGGATAAACAGATAATGCGCTTGCTGGTGCGGTTCATGGGCTTCCTGTTCGCCGCGGGAACGGTGTTGTTCCTTGTCGGGGTCGGTGCCGTCGCAGGCCTGATCTGGCATTTCTCCAAGGACTTGCCGGACTACTCTCAGCTTCAGGATTACGAGCCGCCGGTGATGACCCGCGTGCACGCGACCGACGGCTCGCTGCTCGGCGAATACGCCAAGGAGCGGCGGCTGT
The DNA here is from genome assembly GCF_023100665.1 of Bradyrhizobium sp. CW1. Lineage (NCBI taxonomy): Bacteria > Pseudomonadati > Pseudomonadota > Alphaproteobacteria > Hyphomicrobiales > Nitrobacteraceae > Bradyrhizobium > Bradyrhizobium sp. CW1. Next base: position 4,321,011 of record NZ_CP064684.1, on the reverse strand, counting down.
ACCTGCCGATCCAGGCGGTGCCGAAACTCGTGATCAACGCCTTCCTTGCGGCCGAGGACAAGAATTTCTACGAGCATGGCGGCATCGACTACACCGGCATGGCGCGCGCCGGCGTGGTCTACATCCAGAACTACGGCTCCAACCGCCGTCCGCAGGGCGCTTCCACGATCACCCAGCAGGTCGCCAAGAACTTCCTTCTGACCAACGAGGTCTCCTTCGCCCGCAAGATCAAGGAAGCGTTGCTGGCGATGCGGATCGAGAAGACCTACTCGAAGGACAAGATCCTCGAGCTTTATCTGAATGAAATCTATCTGGGCCTTGGCGCCTACGGCATCGCAGCCGCGTCGCTGGTTTATTTCGACAAGTCGGTGAACGAGCTGACCGTGGCGGAAGCGTCCTATCTCGCGGCGCTGCCGAAGATGCCCGCGACGCTGCATCCTGTCCGCAACCGCGACCGCGCCATCGAGCGCCGCAATTACGTGATCGATCGTCTGGTTGAGAACGGCTGGGTCAAGCAGGCCGATGCCGACAAGGCGCGCAAGGAGCCGCTGGCCGTTACCAGCCGTTCCAACGGCGCCCACACCTTCGCCGGCGAATATTTCGCCGAGGAAGTGCGCCGCGACATCTTCGAGCGTTATGGCGAGAAGAAGTTATACGAGGGCGGTCTCTCGGTCCGCACCACACTCGATCCCAAGATTCAGGTCATGGCGCGCAAGACCATGGTCGCCGGTCTCGTCAACTATGACGAGCAGCAGGGCTATCGCGGCGCCATCAGCAAGCTCGACATTTCTGGCGACTGGGGCGTGAAGCTCGCCGAGATCAAGTCTCTGTCCGATATCTCGCCATGGCGCATGGCCGTGGTGCTGGAGACCAGCGACCAGTCGGCGCGCATCGGCTTCCAGCCGAGCCGCGAACTCGGCGGCGCCATCAGCAAGCAGCGCGAGACCGGCCTCATCACGCTCGACGGCATCAAATGGGCAAGAGCGGCCTCTGGGGCTGCGAAGGGCAGGGCGGCGAGCGCGGTGTCGCAGGTGCTCCAGCCCGGTGACGTGATCTACGCCGATCCGCTCTACAAGGACGCCCAGCCTGTCGAGGGCCAGTACCGCCTGCGCCAGATCCCCGAAGTGTCCGGCGCGATGGTGGTGATGGACCCCTGGACCGGCCGCGTGCTGGCGATGGTCGGCGGCTTCTCGTTCGACCAGAGCCAGTTCAACCGCGCCACGCAGGCCTATCGGCAGCCCGGTTCGTCGTTCAAGCCGATCGTCTATTCGGCTGCGCTCGACAACGGCTATACGCCTTCGACTGTCGTGCTCGACGCCCCGATCGAAATCGATCAAGGCCAGGGCGCGGGCGTGTGGCGGCCTGAAAACTTCTCCTCGGGCAAATTCCAGGGGCCGGTGACGCTGCGCAACGCATTGCGGCAGTCGCTCAACACGGTGACGGTGCGCCTCGCCCAGGACATCGGCATGCCCTTGATCGGCGAATATGCCCGCCGCTTCGGTGTCTATGACGAACTGCCGAACTATCTGTCCTACGCGCTCGGCGCCGGCGAGACCACGGCGATGCGCATGGTCACGGCCTATTCGATGCTCGCCAATGGCGGCCGCCGGGTGAAGCCGACCCTGATCGACCGCATCCAGGATCGCTACGGCCACACCATCTTCAAGCACGACCAGCGCGAATGCCGTGGCTGTGACGCGCCCGGCGGCTGGAAGAACCAGAACGAGCCGCAGCTGATCGACCGCCGCGAGCAGGTGCTGGATTCCATGACCGCCTATCAGATCACCGAGCTGATGGAAGGCGTGGTCCAGGCCGGTACCGCGACCGTGGTCAAGCAGGTCGGCAAGCCGATCGCCGGCAAGACCGGCACCACCAACGAGGCCAAGGACGCCTGGTTCGTCGGCTTCTCGCCCGACGTCGCCGTTGCCATCTATATGGGCTATGACAAACCGCGTCCGCTCGGCAAGGGCAACGCCGCGACCGGCGGCCATCTCGCAGCTCCCATCGCACGCGACTTCCTCCAGCTCGCGCTCGCCGACAAGCCCGCGGTCCCGTTCAAGGTGCCGGCCGGCATCAAGCTGGTGCGGGTCGTCGCCAAGTCCGGCATGCGCGCCGGTCCGGGCGAGACCGGCGGAACCATTCTCGAAGCCTTCAAGCCGGGCACGGCGCCGCCGGATAACTACTCCGTCATCGGCGTTGCCGATGCCGATGGGCGAGGCGGCGTGCCGGCGTCGCAGCAGCAGCAGCCGGATTCCGGTTTCTTCATGCGGCCGGGCACCGGCGGGCTGTACTAAGGCCTAGGACAAGACAAACGTTCGTCGCCGCGGCGGTTGCGCTTTGCAGCCGCCGCCGCTACATCCCGTTGTCATTAGACGCGGAAAAATTCCGCGAGACCAGAGAACCACATGCGCGCCGAAATCGAACGGTTGGTAGAAGAGATCAAGCAGTCTGTCGGGCTGCTGAGGAGGCATCTTTGACGTCGAGAAATCGACGGCGCGCCTCGCTGAGCTGAACAAGCTCGCAGAAGATCCCAATCTCTGGAACGATCCCCAGAAAGCCCAGAAATTGATGCAGGAGCGCACCTCGCTTGAGGATGCGCTCTCCGGCATCGGCAAGGTCGAGCAGGAGCTCGAAGACGACATCGGCATGATCGAGCTCGGCGAAGCCGAGGGCGATGAGGGCGTTGTCAAGGAAGCCGAAGCCGCGCTCAAGACCCTCAAGAAGGAAGTCGCCCGGCGCGAGCTCGATGCGTTGCTGTCGGGCGAGGCGGATAGTTTCGATTCCTATCTCGAAGTGCATGCCGGCGCCGGTGGCACCGAAAGCCAGGACTGGGCCCAGATGCTGCTTCGCATGTACTCGCGCTGGGCCGAAACCCACGGCTTCAAGGTCGAGGTGCTGGAAGAGTCCGAGGGCGAAGAGGCCGGCATCAAGTCCGCGACCATCCAGGTCTCCGGCCACAATGCCTATGGCTGGCTGAAGACCGAGGCGGGCGTGCATCGCCTGGTGCGGATCTCGCCGTTCGATTCCAACGCGCGGCGGCACACCTCGTTCTCGTCCGTCGCTGTGTTTCCGGTGATCGACGACACCATCAAGATCGACATCAAGGAATCCGACGTCCGCGTCGACACCATGCGCTCCGGTGGTGCCGGCGGCCAGCATGTCAACAAGACCGAGTCCGCGGTGCGGCTGACGCATATCCCGACCGGTGTCGCCGTGGTCTGCCAGGCCGGCCGCTCGCAGCACAAGAACAAGGCGCAGGCCTGGGACATGCTCCGCGCGCGGCTTTACCAGATCGAGCTGAAGCGGCGCGAAGAGAAGGCCGCCGCCGACCAGGCCGCCAAAACCGACATCGGCTGGGGCCACCAGATCCGCTCCTACGTGCTCCAGCCCTACCAGATGGTGAAGGACCTGCGCACGGGTGTGCAGACCTCCGACACATCAGGCGTGCTCGGTGGCGATCTCGACGACTTCATGGCCGCGACCCTGGCGCAGCGCGCCTTCGGCACTCCCGGCGCCGACATCGAGGACGTCGACTGATGCCCCGGATCGCCTTCATCGGGCTTGGGCGGATGGGCCATGGCATGGCCGGCCGCTATCTCGATGCTGGCTTCACGGTGACGCTGTGGAATCGCAGTAAAACAAAAGCGGAAGACCTGATCGCGCGCGGCGCGCTCTGGGCGACCTCGCCTGAGGACGCGGCGATCGACGCCGACGCCGTCGTGACCATGGTCGCCGATGATGAGGCCTCGCGTGCGGTCTGGCTCGGGCCCGAGGGCGCAGCCAAGACCGCGAAGGCCGGCACCATTGCGATCGAATGCTCCACCGTCTCCTATGACCATGCGCGCGAGATGGGCCGCGAGATGAACGCTCGCGGGCTGATCTATATCGATTGCCCCGTGACGGGATTGCCGGATGCGGCCGCGAGCGGAAAGCTGACCTTGCTCGTTGGTGCCGATGCCGCCGATCTCGAACGCGCGCGGCCTTATCTGACGCCGATCGGCTCGACCATCCGCCATTTCGGCGCGGTCGGCTTCGGCACGGTCTACAAGCTGATCAACAATCTGATGGGCGCGATCCAGATCGCCGGCCTCGCCGAGGGGCTTGCCATTGCCGAGCAGGCCGGGCTCGACATGAACCTCGTGCTGGAGTCGATTCAGGCTGGCGTGGCCGCGAGCCCGCAGGTGCAGCGTCATTCCAAGCGCATGGTCTCCCGCGATTTCTCCGGCGCGACATTCACGGCAGCGCTGCGGCACAAGGATGCCGCCTACGCGGTGAAGCTCGCCGAGAGCCTGCTGGCCGACAAGCCGCTGGTCGCGCGCGCCGCGGTGGAAGCCTACGCGCAAGCGAAGGCCGCGATGCCTGACGACGACGAAGGCAAGATGATCGAACTGGTGTCGCGGCCGAAGAAACCGTCCTAGCGGTCGCATCGACATGGGGCAGCCTCGTTCGGAACGCGGTCTCGGCATTGCCCTCGTCATATCAGCTGCGATTGCCTGGAGCACGGCGCCGTTCTTCACACGTCTGTTGCCGTTCGATCCCTGGACCATTCTGTTCTGGCGCGGCGTGTTCGGCGGCAGTCTGATCTCGGTGTTTCTCGTCCTGATGCAGGGACGCGGCGCGCTGCGGCAATTGGTGGCGCCGGGACGCGGCGGCTTGCTCGTCGCCTCATTGTCCACGCTCGGCATGGTTTCCTTCATCCCCGCGCTCCAGATGACCAAGGTGATGAATGTGGCTGTGCTGATCTCCACGCAGCCGTTCGTGGCCGCGGCGCTGGCGTGGCTGTGGCTTGGCGAAGCCGTAACATGGCGTACCCTGATCGCGAGCCTCGTTGCCTTTGGCGGCGTCGCCATCACGGTCGGAGGCATCGAAGCCGGGGCTGATGTTGGAGGCGTGGCGCTGAGTTGCTTCATGGTACTCGCCATCTCGGCGATGACGGTTGTGATCCGACGCTACCAGGAGACATCGATGGTGGCAGCTGCGGCGTTGTCGAATTTCCTGGGAAGCCTCGTCAGCCTTCCGTTTGCGCACGACCTCGTCCATATCGACAGCGCCAACCTCGCGATCCTCGCGATGTTCGGCTGCTTTCAGGTGGCGCTGGGGCTGACATTCTACATGCTCGGCTCGCGCCTCCTGCCGTCGAGCCAGGCTTCCCTGATTGCGACGCTGGAAACGCCGCTGATGCCGTTCTGGATCTGGATTGCCTTTCGCGAGATACCTGCTGTCCACGCCCTTGTTGGCGGTGCCCTGGTCATTGGGGCGGTGGTTGCGGATATCGCGGTTGACGCGCGAAGTCGCGATCGATCCTGAATCTCGCCCTTTACCCGGAAATCGGGTGGCAATTCTGGTCGCGCAGTCCTAGCAGATCGGACCATCGCTGTGAGACGCCCATGTCCCCGAACGACAACCGTATCGACGCGCGCGACTGGTCGCTGCTCACGGTGCTCTCGGTGCTCTGGGGCGGCTCGTTCTTTTTCGACGGCGCGGCGCTGCGGGAATTGCCGCCGCTCACGCTGGTGCTTTTGCGCGTTGCACTTGGCGCCGCCATTCTGCTACCGCTGCTCCGTATCCAGGGTATTGGCTTTCCCAAGGGCATCGCCGGCTGGAAGCCGTTCGTCGCGATTGGGCTCCTCAACAACGTCATTCCGTTCTCGCTGATCGTGGTCGGCCAGACCTTCATTCCGAGCGGGCTGGCGTCGGTCCTGAATGCCACCACGCCGCTGTTCACGGTCATCGTGATGGCCGCGGCGGGCGAAGAGGCCTTGCGGCTCCGCCGCGTCGCCGGCGTGGCACTGGGCCTCGCCGGCGTGATCATCCTGCACGGATGGGGTGTCGAGACACGGGCGGGGCAGGGGCTGGGCATCCTGCTCTGCCTCGGCGGCGCCTTCAGCTATGGCTTCGCCGCGCCGGCGGCGCGCCGGTTGTTGAAGGACTCCCCGCCGCTGGGGACGGCCGCGTTTCAACTGATGGCTTCCACGGTGATGATGGCGATCGTGGCCGGCGCAGCGGAGCAGCCGTGGCGTCTCCCGCTGCCGGGCGTGACGATTTGGCTCGCGGTGCTCGGCCTTGCCGGGTTGTCGACGGCGCTCGCCTATATCGTCTTCTTCCAGATCCTGCGGCGGTCGGGCGCGACCAATGTGATGCTGGTGACACTGCTCATTCCCGTCACCGCCATTCTTCTGGGATGGCTTGTGCTGGGCGAGCCGATCTGGATGCGAGAGATCGCGGGCGCGATCGTGATCGGCAGCGCATTGCTGGTGATCGACGGGCGCGTTCTGGAGCTGCTGCGGCGCGGCACATAGTTCTGGAGCGCTCGTTTCATCTCACGGAAAATCGCGGCGCTTGCCAGCCGTAAGCGAGCTTGCGACACTCTCGGCAAAACAAGACTACAAAACAGGGGAGAGAACGATGCTGGGTCGTCGCAATAACCTTGCTGCCCTCGCCATTCTTGCTGCCGGCGTGCTCGTCACGACGCCGGCCCTGGCGCAGAAGAAATACGATCCCGGCGCCACCGACACCGAAATCAAGCTCGGCAACATCATGCCCTATAGCGGGCCGGCGTCGTCCTATGGCGTGATCGGCAAGACCGAGGCCGCGTTCTTCAAGATGATCAACGACCAGGGCGGCATCAACGGTCGCAAGATCAATTTCATCAGCTATGACGACGCCTATTCGCCGCCAAAGGCGATCGAGCAGGCGCGCAAGCTGGTCGAGAGCGACGAGGTGTTGCTGATCTTCCAGCCGCTCGGCACGCCTTCGAACTCCGCCATCATGAAATACATGAACGCCAAGAAGGTGCCGCAGCTCTTCGTCGCCTCCGGCGGCACCAAATTCGGCGACCCCAAGAATTTCCCTTGGACCATGGGCTTCCAGCCGAACTACCAGAGCGAGGGGCGGATCTACGCGAAGTATATCCGCGACAACTTCCCCAACAGCAAGATCGCAGTTCTTTGGCAAAACGACGATGCTGGCAAGGACCAGTTCAAGGGCCTGAAGGACGGACTCGGTGACAAGGCCGATATGATCATCGCCGACAAATCCTATGAGGTCAGCGATCCCTCGATCGACTCGCAGATCGTTGCGCTTCACGATTCCGGCGCCGACATCTTCTTCTCATGGGCCGCGCCGAAAGGCTCGGCACAGGCGATCCGGAAGGTCGGCGAGCTCGGCTGGAAGCCAAAATTCTTCCTCGCCAATACGGCTACCTCGATCGCCTCGGTGCTCAAGCCCGCCGGGCTCGACTATGCCAAGGATATCATCTCGACAGCATATTTGAAGGATCCGACCGACCCGACCTGGGACAAGGATCCGGCGGTCGTCGCGTGGCGCACCTTCATGGATAAGTACTATCCCGAAGGGGACAAGACCAACGCCAACAACCTTTATGGCTACGTCCAGGCGGAGGCGATGGCGCAGGTGCTGAGGCAGTGCGGCGACAATCTCACCCGTGACAACGTGATGAAGCAGGCCACCAGCCTGAAGGATTTTCACACCGACCTGATGCTGCCCGGGATCATGGTCAACACTTCGGCCGACGATTATTTTCCGATCGAGCAGATGCAGCTGATGCGCTTCAACGGCCAGGCTTGGGAGTTGTTCGGCGACGTCATCACCGGTGAGGTCGGCCACGAGCGCGGCCAATAGTCAGGGCTGGCTCCGCGGCGGGCCAGTTGCCTGGTGTGATGAAGACGGGGCGAGCCTGCCGAAGCGTTGCGATTGCGAACGAAGCTGCGCACCTCGTCGTTCCCGGCATCCGTCCGCTTATTCGGTGACGAGATCGGCGGCGCGTTTCGCCTTCTTGCCGGTATTCTTGACTGTCTCGTCTCCGACCTTTTCGGCCTTGGCGCGAAGCTCACATTTGGTGCGGATCTCGTCGAGCTCGTCGTCGGTCAAATGCTCAATTCCCACGAAGGAATTTTGCACCGCGCTCACCCGGATCAGTTCGTCGAGCTTCACCTGAATGGCCGCGCTATCGCGATTCTGGGAATTCTGAATCAGGAAGACCATCAGGAATGTCACGATGGTGGTGCCGGTGTTGATCACCAACTGCCATGTGTCGGAGTAATGGAAGATGGGACCGGTGACCGCCCAAACCAGGATGATGCCGGCTGCAATCATGAATGTCAGCGCTCGCCCGGCCGCTTGAGATGTTCGGTTAGCAATATCGCTGAAGAGTTGAGCCGCGTTGTTACGTGGCTGGTCCGCTTTGCCCTTGGCCGGACGAGCTTTCGTATGGATCTGTTGCATCAGAAGATCGCGCCATTGAGGACCTGCGACCTAACGCGAAGGGAACTCCGAAGTTCCGCCATGTAAACCTGGGACGAGACGAGCGCGCTCTCAACGAGCCTAGCCCGCGCTGAGTCGCACGCCGGCGCGCAAGAACTTCTGCGGATCGACCGCTTCGCCGTCGATCCGGGTTTCATAGTGCAGATGCGGCCCGGTGGAACGGCCGGTCGACCCGACGAGACCAACGACCTGGCCGATTCTCACGATCTCGCCGACCCGGACATTGATCTCGGAGAGATGGCCATAGCGCGTCGCAAGGCCATTGCCGTGATCGACCTCGATCATGCGGCCGTAGCCGCCGGACCAGCCGGCCGAGACGACCTTGCCGTTGGCGGTGACGCGAACGGGATCGCCGCTCGCGGCGCGGAAGTCGAGCCCGGTATGCATCGCAGGCCGGCCGAGGAACGGATCGCTGCGCACGCCGAAGCCGGAGGTGAACTCGACCTCGCCGATGACGGGCTTGCGATAGGGCACGAGCGCGAGCGTGCGATTGAGCCGGTCCATCTCGGCTCGGGTGTTGTTGATGCGATAGAGCTGCTTCTCGAACGGCCCCGAACTGGCGGTGATTTTAACAGGCACGAACGGCCCGCCCATCGCGGTGCGCGGCACGGCGGCTTCGAGATTTGCGAGGTTCAGGCCGAGATCGCTGACGACGCCGCGCATCCGGCGCATGCGCGAATCCATGCCTTCCTCGACGGCGTTGAGCGCCGCCATCTGGCGACGCTCGACCTGGTCCAGCGAGGTCGTGAGCCGAACGACGACGTTGTCGAACCCCTGGTTCTTGGCGAATTGATTGACGGGCGGAGCTGCGAGGGTCGGCGCGCGCGATTCGAGCCGCGCTTCGCGATCCGGCGGCGCCACGAAGATCACGGTGTCGCTGATCGGCGAGGGCTTTGGCGTGCCCTGCGTCGTCTGGCTGGCATCGCCACGCTGCGGGGTGGAACGTGGAATCGATCCGGTCACGTCCGGCATGGACCCGAGCGCCGTGGCACGGGACTCCAGCGCCGTCTGGCGCTTCATGATCTGGTCGAGCTTCTGGTCGAACTGCTCCTGGTCGAGCAGCTGCCGGCTGGTGGTGCGGTCGACCTTGGCGCGGAGCTCGGCGATGCGGTCCTCATAGGCGTATTGCATCTCGGCCTGCCGGGCGATCAGCCGGGTGAGGACGTCGTCGCGGAAGGCGAAATAGGTCGCGGTTGCGGCCGACCAGAGCCCGAGCAACACGACAGTGCCGACCACGATCCAGAACACCACAGGTCCCAGGCGAACCTGCTTGCCGTGATGCACGATGGTGTAGGCGTCGTCGGTGTCGGGAAGGGGAAGCGCGGTTGCCACTGCGGCGGCACGGCGATGAAAGGCCCGTCCATGGTCGTGCGGGTGATGTTGGGGGTACTGCGAGAGTTGGGCAGAACTTTTCGACATCGGCACTCCCGCGCCGATCGGATGAGTCCGTGCGGCCTAATTGCCGCGGCAATCTGGGCCGGTCATGGTTAATTTTCCGGAAACGGAACCCCTTGAATTTAAATGATTGGTTAAAGGCTCCTTGCGGCTTCCAGCACCTCGTCGGCGTGGCCGTCGACCCGGACATTGCGCCAGATCCGGGCGATCTTGCCGTCGGCGCCAAGCAGCATCGTGGTGCGAAGAATTCCCAGGAAGCTCTTGCCATACATGGACTTTTCGCCCCAGGCGCCGTAGGCCTCCAGCATCTCGTGCGTCTCATCCGAGACGAGGGGCACGCCGAGACCGTGCTTGTCCCGGAACTTGTCCTGAGCCTTGACCGGATCGGCGGAAATGCCGAGCGCGGCGGTGCCAGCCTTGGCGAAGGCGCCGGTGAGCCGGGTGAAATCGATGGCCTCCCTGGTGCAGCCTGGCGTGTCGGCGCGGGGATAGAAGAACAGGACCAGCTTCTGGCCGGCATAATCCGACAGCGCGACGACGCCGCCGCCGTCGCGGGGCAGGCGGAAGGCGGGAGCCTTCTGCCCCTCAGCCAAGCCGGCCTTCGCCGCCGTTTCAGGCGCGGATGCCGATTTGGAAGAATTTAACCGTTTCGATGCGGCCTTATGCGATGTTGTCTTTGCTATGGTCCCAGTTGATTTGCTCGCCGGTGTCCGCTGTGTTTTCGCGAGCTTGGTTTGAGTCGCAGCCCGCGCTTTCACGGGCGTCTTTTTAGCCGTCGGAGTGACGGAGGGCGTTTTGGACGATTTCTTTCGGGATTTCTTGGACATACGCCTTCCTTTCGTCGCTTTCGGCGGGTCAACCAAAGCGGTATTGCAGCCCTTTTCCGCTATGCCGGAATCGTGCCCTCGGCGGGGCGAGTCTGACGACGCCGGAGTCTGGTTACAAGGAATTCCACGCACCACCCCACTGCTCGTTGAACGCGCTCCCGGGGCGACATGACGAACAGAAGGAATATTCGAGGTATGGCGGCAATGCCGGCGCGGGAAGCTTCGCTTCCCGTCGACGGCTGCGGCCCCGGCGGCGCTCAATCCCACGACGGGCGCCTGTATCGAGAGGCAATGGCAAGGAATACGTCGCCCCAGGATTACAATCGGGATTTGGATCGGCGCGGCAGCCAACCAGAGCAGCAGCAATGGGACGACGCCGACTGGGATCCGGATCAGGAAGCGGCGGCGGGCCATCGGGCGCGCCGGCTGTTGTCGCGTTCCAATTCGGGCTTCCATCGCTTCGCTGACGGGTTTGGGCCGTTGCGCCGCTGGTTGGGCGGCGGTCGCTGGCTGAAGCGCGTGACCGTGGTCGTCGGTGTCCTGGTCGTCATCTTCGTCGGCTGTTTCGGCGCGCTGTGGTGGCGGCTCGGCGCCGGTCCCATCAATCTCGACATTGCGACGCCGTGGCTCGCGGCCGCGATCGAGGACAATATCGGTCACGGCAACACCGTGGAGGTCGGCGGCACGCAGATCGAGCGGGCCGGGCGGATCCGCATCGCCGTGCGCATCCGTGATATCGTCGTGCGCGACCACGATCACGTCATTGTCGCCACCGCGCCGAAGGCCGAGGTGAAGCTGTCGGGTGCGGGCCTGCTGATGGGGCATCTGCGCGCCGAAAGCCTCAACCTTGTCGATGCCGAGCTCGCAATCCGGATCGCGCCTGACGGCACCGTCACGGTATCGGCCGGCGACACCGCAAAGCCGCTCGCAACCGGCGTCGCCTCCAAAAGGGACGCGGGACTGCCGCCGACTTTCCCGCGCAACGGTGTGCCACCGCCGCCATTCGCCACCGAGCCTGCGACCTCCGACGCACCGCAAGCCGCGCCCCAGGCCACGTCCCCGACTGGCATTCTTCAGGGCCTCGACTGGCTCGACAGTCTGAGCATGACCGGCCTCGACGGCCAGAATCTCAACGAGATCGGCCTGAAGAACGGCAATCTGATCGTCGACGACCAGCAGCGCGGCAGCAAATGGACGTTTGAGAACATCACGCTCAGCCTGCGCCGACCGAGCCGTGGCGGCGTCGCGCTCAGCCTCGGTGAAGAGGGCGCACGTCCGTGGTCGTTGCGTGCCACGATCGGCCCCACCGAGAACGGCGTGCGCTCGGTCGATATCCGCGCCGACAAGGTTTCGACCGCCAACATCCTGCTGGCGCTGCGGGTGAAGGATCTCACCTACACCGCCGACCTGCCGCTGACCGGCGAGCTCAAGGGCGAGCTCGGCCGCGACGGCGTGCCGACCTTCTTTCGCGGCAAGATCACGGTCGGTGCGGGCAACATCATCGACACCGATACGCCCGATTATCCGATGGCGATCGACTCGGCCGAGATCAATGTCGAGTGGGACGCCAATCGGCGGGTGCTGGTTGCTCCGTTCAAGGTCCTCTCGGGCGCGAACCGCCTGACGCTTTTGGCTCATGTCGAGCCGCCCAACGGCACCGTCAATGACTGGCAGCTCGGTTTCAGCGGCGGTTCGATCCTGCTCGGCGGCATCGACAACGAGCCGCCGCTGGTCTTCAACCGCATTGCGATCGGCTTCCGCTTCGATACCGACCACAAGAGGCTGCTGTTGACCCAGGCCGATATCTCCAACGGAGAGATCGGCGTCGCCGGCACCGGTGCCATCGACTATTCGGGCGAGCCGCGGCTGACATTGGGTTTTGCGGGAACGCCGATGTCGGCCTCCGCGCTCAAGCGGATGTGGCCGACGCTTGTCGTTCCCGAGTTGCGCGAATGGGTGATCGAGCGGATCGAGCGTGGAACGCTCCAGCGCATCGAGATCGGCGTTAATTCGCCGACGAAGAATCTTCCGCGCAAGGGCCCACCCATTCCCGACGACGGCTTGTCGGTCAATATCGTGGCGAGCGGTGTCACGGTTCGCCCCGTCGATGGCCTGCCCGTGGTGCACGATGCCGATTTGAAGGCGCGCGTGACCGGCCGCACCGCGACGGTGAATATCGGGCAGGGCATTGCCGATACGCCGGCGGGGCGCAAGGTCACGATTTCCGACTTTGTTTTCGAGGTGCCCGATATGGCGCCCAAGCCGTCGCCGTCGCGGACGAGGTTTCGTGTCGAAGGTCCGGTGCCTGCGGCCGCCGAAATGCTTTCCAACGATCGCTTGAGCGATCTGTCGTCGACCGTCATCGATCCCAATACCAGCAAGGGGACGTTCTCGGCGAACGTCCAGCTTGGGCTGCCGGTCAAGGGCGAGCTGACCAAAGCCGACACCACCTACAGCGTTACGGCCGATCTCAACGGTTTTGGTGCCGACAAGCTGGTGATGAACCAAAAGCTGGAGGCCAACAACCTCAAGATCGTCGCGAGCAACCAGGGCTATCAGGTCAAGGGCGACGTCAAGATCAACGGGCAGGCGGCCTCGCTCGATTACCGCAAGCCGGCCGAGGGCGATGCGGACGTCAAACTGCAGACCACGCTGGACGATGCGAGCCGCGCGCGCCTCGGATTCGATCTGGGTCCCGCCGTCAGCGGATCGGTGCCGATCAAACTGTCGGGCAAGATCGCCGGGGGACCCGACCAGACGACGAAGCTCGGCATCGAGGCCGACCTGACCTCGGTCAAGCTCGACAACATCCTGCCCGGCTGGGTCAAGCTGCCGGGAAGAGCGGGCAAGGCCAGCTTCAAGGTGGTGCCGACGGCGCAATCGACGCGTCTGGAGGACATCGTCATCGAAGGCGGCGGCGCCTCGATCAAGGGGTCGCTCGAGGTCGATGCCAACGGCGAGCTCATGAACGCGAACTTCCCGACCTACGCGCCATCCGACGGCGACAAGGCCTCACTGAAAGTGGAGCGCAGCCAGGACGGCGTGCTCAAGGGTACGATGCGCGGCGACGTATTCGACGGCCGCGGCTTCCTGAAGTCGGCGATCTCAGGCAATTCCAAGGACGATGCCAAGAGCAAGACGAAGAACCTCGATTTCGACATCGACGTGAAGCTCGGCGCCGTCATGGGTTTCAACGGCGAGGCGATGCGCAGCGTCGACGCCAAGATGTCGCGGCGCAATGGTGCGGTCAAAGCCTTCACGCTGAGCGGCAGGATCGGAAAAGACACGCCCGTGGCAGCCGACCTGCGCGGCGGCCGCGCCCAGGGCAACCGCGAGGTCATCTATCTCCAGACCAGCGATGCCGGCAACTTCCTGCGCTTCACAGACACCACCAACAAGGTCTTCGGCGGCCAGATGGTGGTGGCGATGGAGCCGCCGACGTCCGAGCCTACGACACGGGAAGGACTGATCAATGTGCGTGACTTCTCGGTCAAGGGAATGGAGCAACTCGATCGCGTCGCGGCGGGGGCTCCCAACGGCGCCCAGAACGGCGTAGCCTTCACGGCGATGCGCGCGGAGTTCACGCGGCAGAACGGCGCGCTCACGATCCGCGACGGCGTGGTCAAGGGGCCGATGATCGGCGCCACCATCGAGGGCTCAATCGACTTTCCCGGCAACCAGGTTTGTATGAGCGGCACCTTCGTCCCGATGTACGGCGTCAACAACATCTTCGGCCAGATCCCGTTGTTCGGCATCTTCCTCGGCGGCGGCAACAATGAAGGATTGATCGGCGTGACCTACGAGGTCGTCGGCACGCCGGCAGCGCCCGTAATGCGCGTCAACCCGATTTCGGCGATGGCCCCCGGTCTGTTCCGCAAGATCTTCGAATTCAACACCGGCAAACAGAACTCGCCGTTCGAGGAATTCCCGTCGCAGTCGAACGATGGCTCGACCGGATCGACGCGCCAGCTATCGAGCGGCTGCACCCTCGCGCGACGTTAGTGGCGAGGCTACACCTTGGTTTCCGCGCCGCCTTACGCCGCGCGCACGCCCGCCAGGAAAGTCCCGACTTCGCCAGAGAGCTGCTCGGCCTGCTTGGAGAGGTTTGAGGCTGCTGCGAGCACCATGCCTGCGGCATTGCCGGTCTCGTTCGCTGCCGTACTGACGCCCCCGATATTGGTGGTGACTTCCTGGGTTGCCTCGGCCGTCTGGGAGACGCTGCGGGCGATCTCGGCCGTGGCGGCGCCTTGCTCCTCGATCGCGGCGCCGATCGAGGTCGCGATCCGGCTGACCTCCTCGATGGTGGCGGTGATGCCGCCGATGGCGTCCACCGCTTCCTTGGTCGCGCCCTGGATCTGGGCGATCTTGTCGCCGATCTCGCGGGTGGCTTCTGCAGTCTGGCTCGCCAGCGACTTCACCTCCGAAGCGACGACAGCAAAGCCGCGGCCGGCTTCACCGGCGCGTGCGGCCTCGATGGTGGCATTGAGCGCGAGCAGATTGGTCTGCGCCGCGATGCTGGAAATCAGCTCGGCGACGTGCTCGATCTGCTGGGCGCCGTCCGAGAGGGCGCGCACGATGGTGTCGGTGCGGCGGGCGCTGTCCACGGCGCGGCCGGTGACCACGGCGGACTGCGCGACCTGACGGCTGATCTCGGTGATGGAGGAGGAGAGCTCCTCGGCCGCGGCCGCGACCGTCTGGACGCGCTGGCTGGCTTCGGTGGCGGCCGAGCCGACGACGGCGGCGCGGCGGTTGGTGCCTTCCGCGGTCGACGACATCGACTTGGCGGTGACCTCCAGCTCGCCGGAGCCCGAGGCCATCAGGCCGACGAGCTGGCCGACGGAGGCATCGAACCGGTCGGCAAGCGAGATCAGCGCGTCGCGCTTCTCCTGTTCGCTGCGGGTCTTGGTGGCGACCTGCTCCGCCTCCAGCTTGCGGGCCGTCAGCGCGGTCTGCCTGAGCACTTCGAGGGTCTCGGCCATGCGGCCGATCTCGTCGCCGCGACCGGTCTCCTCGACCGCCGTGTCGATGGCGCCTTCGGAAATGGCCTGCATGCGGTTCTTCTGGCGATCGAGCGCGCCGAGCACGTCGCGGGCGATCAGCCAGGACAGTGTCGCCATCAGCAGCATCAAGCCGATGCCAATCGCCCCCAGCTCCAGCGTCAAGGCTCGCACGTCGGCGTCGATGTCGTCGACATAGAGGCCGTAGCTGATCGTCGCGTTCCAGGGCGCGAATTTGCGCGCGAAAACGGTCTTGCGGACGGGCTCCGTCTGGCCGGGGCGGGGGTAGAGATATGAGGTTACGCCGCCCTGAGCAGCCTGGTTGCCGGCCGTTACGATCGCATCTGCGATGAGGACACCGTTGGAGTCCTTGGCGCCCGTGATCTTGCCTTCGAGCTGCTGGTTCGCGCCATTGATCAGGATCGAGGTATCGGCGTTATAGACCACCGGATAGCCTTGGCCGCCATTGAAGCTCATGCGGCGGCCGCGCAGATGGAACTGGATTTTCGCTTCGGCCTGCGTCAGCTTGCCGGCGCCGACCTCCTCTTCGAGTGATTGGGCGAGGTTGTGGAGCATGTCGACCGCGGTCCGCATCTGCTGAACGCGATCCTCCAGCATGCGGCTCTTGCTGAGCACGGACGACACCCCGATGATGGCCGTGACCGTGAGTGCCGAAAGACAGACCATGCTGGCGAGCTTGGTGCGGATCTTGAGGTGACTCAGCAGCTTCATCACGGCCTCGACGGAATGGTTATTGTTGCTCGCGTCGGTAGCATGAAATTCTTACCAATCATGAATGGACGCGTGCGACGGCTGCTGCGCAAGCTGCGTGCGCAGCCGCGTGCGCAAACATGCAGGTCGTCATGCGCTTCTCGGGCGCATGGCGCGTCAACTCGGAGAAAAATCGTGTGGGTCTTTAGTCGCGACCTAATCCGTTGGGAGCGGCAATGAACCGATTCGTTCACCGCCTCATCATGTCGATGCTGCTGGTCGCGGTCCTCGTCCTGGTCTGGAACGTGCTGGGCTCGCGCTGAGATGGCACCCGTGAACATACGGATGCCATCTCTTCATTCGCGAATCAATCGCTGACGCCTCAGCGCCGCGCGAACGCGCCGCTAGTCCTTGCCCATCGCCGCATCGGCGCTGACCGAGCCGCCGCCGGCTGCCGAGAGGTAGAGGCAGGCGAAGCAGAACAGGATCGCCGCGGTGCCACCATTGAGCAGCGGCAGGAACACCGGCGTTTCGCCCTTGAACATGTGCCCCATGAAATAGGCGAAGGCCATCTCACCCGAGAGGATGAATGCCGCGAGGCGGGTAAACAGGCCGATCATCAGCAACGCGCCAAGCACGAGCTCAAGCGTACCGGCTGCGTAGATGATCGGCGGGATGTTTGCGAAGTAGGGAAGCACCGGAAACTTGAACAGCTTGGCGACACCGTACTGGAACAGCAGCAGGCCGGTGATGAAGCGAAACAGGCTCAAGAGAACCGGTTGAAAGCGAACGAGATAGGGAAAGTTCATTGGTTTGTGCCCTCCATCCAATGCTGCGACTAGGACCGCATTCAGTTCCGCCCTGCAAGCCGCCCAAGGGCAATTTGCGCTGACATTTTTGTCATGTCGGACAAAACACCGCAGGAAGGACTTTCAGCCGCGTGCGATCCACATCTTCGTAGCTGTTCGCGTCGTGCCCATCCGTAATTTCCCGGTGACGCGAATGCGCTCAAGTTACCTTCAGGAGACCTACCGCCGCAAGGCGGGCACGACCAGGAACGGGATCATCCCGAGCACCACGCTCGCGAGTGCGAAGGCGAGCAGCGCGTTGTAGCCATGGGTCGCGTCATGGATCAGGCCGCCGCTCCAGGAGCCGAAAGCCGAGCCGAGCCCGCTGCCGATCGAGATGGTGCCGTAGATGGTGCCGACGCGCTTGCCCCCAAAGATCTTCATCGCGGTCGCCGTGATCAGCGGTCCACGTGAGCCCATCATGCTGCCGAAGCAGACCACGAATCCGGTGAGCAGGAGGAAATTGGCGGAGTATTGCAACAGCCACAGCAGGAAGATGCCGAGGATCGAGATCGCGTAGCTGAGCAGCACCGACGGCCGGCGACCGATCAGGCCGTCGAGCGCGGACACGCCTAGCATGCCAAACACCAGCACGATGCCGGAGAAGCCCCAGGCCGTGGCGGCCTGCAGCGGTGGAAAGCCGGCATCGATCAAATAGGCCACGATCTGGGCGGCGATCGCATACATGCCGACCGCGGTGAAGAAGAATGTCGAGAACAGCGCCCAGAAGGCGTGATGGCGCATCGCGCTCGGAAGGGTCCAGCCGTGATCGACGAAATCCGGATCGGTCTTCTTCGCGATCTGCGGCGAGCCCGAGGCGAACAGCCGCCATGGCAGCAGCATGAGCGGCACCAGCAGGCCGAGCGCGGCGAAGCCGAACAGCTGGTAGGTTTCGCGCCACCCCAGATGATCGATCAAAAGCTGCGAGGCCGGCAGCAGCGCCAGCACGCCGCCACCCATGGCCGAGTAGACCACCGCCATCGCGGTCGGGAGTTTTGGGCCGAACCAGCGGCCCAGCAGGATCGAGTTCGGCACATTGCCGATGAAGGCGACGCCAATGCCGACGCAGAGTCCGATCGAGAGCTGGAACTGCCAGAGTGACTGCGCGTGGCTTGCGATCAGGAAGGCCGAGCCGAGCAGCAAAAGGCCCAGTGCATAGACGATGCGCGGTCCGGAATGATCGAACAGGCGCCCGACCAACGGCGCCGTCAGTCCGCTGACGAGCCACGTCAGCGAATAGATCGAGACCACTTGGGCGCGATCCCAGCCAAAGTTTTCCGAGATCGGCTTCAGGAAGACGGTGAAGCTTTCGCTGAGGCCGCGGCCGAGCACGGCGAGTGTGAAGCAGAGCGCGAGCACCACCAGCGCGGTGCGCACGACGCCCTGCGGCGTCGCCGTGACGCGTTCCCTGGTCGCTTGCTTGGACTGTTCCTCTAGCGTGTTCTGGTCCATTGCCGATCAGGGAGCGCGCTTCAGCGCGCCCTGACAAGCAGCGAAAAGCTCATACGCCTATGCAGGCCTCAGGAGGATGTGCTTCTTCTTGCCGAACGACAGCTTGACCACGCCTTCCGGCGTCAGGTCGGCCGCCGACAACGCCATCTTCTCGTCGGTGACGGGCTCGTCATTGACGCGCAGGCCGCCGCCCTTGATCTGGCGCCGTGCTTCGCCGTTGGAGGCAACGAGGCCCGCCTTGACGAAGGCGTTGAGCACGCCGAGGCCGGCGTCGAACTCGCCGCGCGGAATTTCCACGGTCGGCAGGCTCTCGGCCAGCGCGCCTTCCTCGAAGGTGCGGCGCGCGGTCTCGGCCGCCTCGTTCGCTGCGTCGCGGCCATGCAGGAGCGCGGTCGCCTCGGTGGCGAGCACCTTCTTGGCCTCGTTGATCTCGGAGCCTCCGAGCGCCTCGAGCTTCCTGATCTCGGTCATTGGCAGCGTCGTGAACAGCTTGAGGAACTTGCCGACGTCGGCGTCTTCGGTGTTGCGCCAGTACTGCCAGAAATCATACGGCGAGAACTGGTCGGCGTTGAGCCAGACCGCGCCCTGAGCGGTCTTGCCCATCTTGGCCCCCGACGCCGTCGTCAGCAGCGGCGTCGTCAGGGCGAACAGCTGATGCGTGCCCATGCGGCGGCCGAGATCGACGCCCATGATGATGTTGCCCCACTGGTCGGAGCCGCCCATCTGCAAGTTGCAGCCGGTCCGCCTGGCGAGCTCGACGAAGTCGTAGGCCTGGCAGATCATGTAGTTGAACTCGATGAAGCTCATCTCCTGCTCGCGCTCGAGGCGCAGGCGCACGGAGTCCATCGTCAGCATGCGGTTGACCGAGAAATGCCGCCCGACGTCGCGCAGCATCTCGATGTAGTTGAGCTTTGTCAGCCACTCGGCATTGTCGAGCATGATGGCGTCGCTCTTGCCCCCGCCATAGCGCAGCACCTTTGCGAACACGCCGCGGATCGATTCCTTGTTGGCCTCGATCTCGGCGACGGTGCGGATCGCGCGCGTCTCGTCCTTTCCGGAGGGATCGCCGACCATGGTTGTGCCGCCGCCCATCAGCGTGATCGGCTTGTTGCCGGACTGCTGCAGCCAGTGCAGCATCATCATGGTCAGGTAGTTGCCGATGTGCAGCGAGCGGGCGGTGCAATCGTAACCGACATAAGCCGTCGCCTCGCCCTTGGCGGCGAGGGCGTCCAGCCCCTCGAAATCGGAGCATTGGTGGATGAATCCACGTTCCTGCAGCGTATTGAGGAAATCCGATTTGAATGCAGTCATTTGTCGGCGCGCCTGACAATTCTTGGTTTACTGTTTTGGGAGCAATTTAAGGGTCATCCGTGGGAACTCGGTTGCTGCCCGCTACTTTGGCCTGTGGCATTATAAGATGTGTCCCTCTGGCACAAGATCGGCATGCCGGAAGGGTCTCTTGAGGACGCTGATCCATGATGTTGACGGCACTCGGTTTGATGAGCGGCACCTCGCTGGACGGGGTGGATGTCGCGCTGATCGAAACCGACGGAAAGCAGGTGAAGGCATTCGGGCCGTCCGGCTACCGGCCGTATAGCCCGGCGGAGCGCAACCTGCTGCGTCAGGCGCTGAGCGAGGCCGTGCACCTGGCGCAACGCGATGCTAGGCCGGGAGTTCTGGCCGAGGCCGAACGCGCAGTGACGCTCGCGCATGCCGAGGCGGTGGCCGCCTTCGTCGCCCAGAACCGGATGAAGCCGGAAGACATCGACATCGTCGGCTTCCACGGCCAGACCGTGCTGCACCGCCCCGAGAAGCGGCTGACGGTGCAGATCGGCGACGCGCCGGCGCTGGCCAGGGCGATCCATATCCCCGTGATGCATGATTTTCGCGCCGCCGACGTCGAGGCCGGCGGGCAGGGCGCGCCATTTGTGCCGGTTTATCACCGCGCGCTCGCCCATTCGCTGGAGCGCGAAGGGCCGATCATCGTGGTCAATATCGGCGGCGTCTCCAACATCACCTATATCGACGGCAACGACACGCTGATTGCCTGCGACACCGGACCCGGCAACGCGCTGCTCGACGATTTCATGTACCGCACCATGAACCAGGCGTTCGACGCGGACGGAAAGCTCGCAGCCCTCGGCAAGGCGGACGAAGCCTGGATCGCGCGGGCGCTGGAGCTGCCGTTCTTCGTAAGCCCGCCGCCGAAATCGCTCGACCGCAACGATTTTGCCGCACTAAAGCTCGGCGATGTCCTGCCGGCCGACGGCGCCGCGACCCTGACCGCCTTCACCGCGGCGGCCATCGCCCGCATCATCCCGCTGCTGCCACGCAGGCCGCGGAGCTGGATCGTCTGCGGCGGCGGCGCCCGCAACCGGACCATGCTCCAGATGCTGCGGGAGCGCGTTGGGTCCGCCACTGTCGAGGCCGCGGAGGCAGTCGGCTGGGCCTCCGACGCCATCGAGGCGCAGGCCTTCGGCTTCCTCGCCGCGCGCGGCCTGAAGGGCCTGCCGCTGTCGTATCCCGGGACCACGGGCGTGCCGATGCCGATGACGGGCGGGGTGATCGCGCGGCCTTGAGATGATAGGCGGGATGATGCAGATGCATTGATCTTGACAGGTAGATGCACATGCATCTATCTTTGATGCAGTTGCATCTAACCGTCGGGATTCTCGCCATGACCGCTTCACTGAAACTGATCAGCCACAAGCTTTGCCCCTATGTGCAGCGCGCGGTGATCGCGCTCAACGAGAAGGGCGTGCCGTTCGAGCGGGTCGACATCGATCTCGCCAATAAGCCCGACTGGTTTCTCAAACTGTCGCCGCTCGGCAAGGTGCCGGTGCTGGTCGTGACGAGCGAGAAGGGCGAGGTCGCGCTGTTCGAGAGCAACGTGATCTGCGAGTACATCGAGGAGACGCAAGGCGGCGTGAGACTGCATCCGGCGGATGCCTTGGAGCGTGCCGAGCACCGGGCGTGGATGGAGTTCGGTTCAGCAGTGCTCGCCGATCTCTGGGGCCTAGAGACCACGACCGATGCGGCGACGTTCGAGAGCAAGCGCCAGGCGCTGATGGTGAAGTTCGCCCGGGTCGAAGCGGCGCTCGGTGCCGGTCCTTATTTTGCTGGCGAAGCGTTCAGTCTCGTCGACGCCGTATTCGCCCCCGTCTTCCGCTACTTCGATCTGTTCGACGAGCTGACCGACCACGGCATTTTCCGCGATGTGCCGAAGGTCCGCGCATGGCGCGCCGAACTGGCGAAGCGTCCGAGCGTCCGTACTGCGGTGGGCGCGGACTATCCGCAATTGCTGCGCGCCTTCCTCGTGCGCCACGACGCGCATCTGCTCAAGCTTGCGGCCTGAGCCCACGCCGATGTCGCAATCCATGGCCTGGCTGATGCTGGTGATCGCAGGCGCACTCGATGTTGGCTGGGCGATCTCGATGAAATATGCGGAAGGCTACACGCGCGCTGGCTGGAGCGTCGTTTCGCTCGTGCTGCTCGTAGCCTTCGTTGTCCTGCTCGGGCGTGCTTTGAAGGTGCTCGAGGTCGGCGTCGCCTATTCGGTCTGGACCGGCATCGGCGCCGCCGGCACCGTCGTCATGGGTGTGGTGCTGTTCGGCGAGGCGCTGAGCGCGATGAAGATCGCGGGGATCCTGCTGGTGCTGACGGGGATCGCGGCGCTCAAGCTGGCCTAGAGCTCTGCGGCCATTTTCGCGAGCGTCGCGATCGTTTTCATGTTGCGCGCGGTGCCGGTTGGCGGCGGGGATGACCAGCTTCGACGTGCCCATGCCGTCGCCGTAATGCACGTAGATCTCGCGGCGGCCGAGGCGGATCTCCTCCTTGTTCTGGCCGCGAATGCCGGCGAGCGCATCCGCCGGCGGCGCCTTGTCGAGGAAGATCGCGACGGTACGGTTGGGGGCGGCCTTTGGAAACGGATTATCGGCCAAGACCTGCGCCATCTCGGTGGCGCTGCGCACGAGCACGCCGACCGGCGCGCCGGCATAGGCGTGCAATCGCTTTTCGAGTGCGGTCTTGATCGCAGATTGCGACTTGCGGCTTGTGAAGACGACGTTGCCGCTTGCAATATAGGTGCGCACGGCGGCGTAGCCGAGCTCCTCGCACATGGCCTTGAGTTCGCTCATCGGCAATTTGCCGGTGCCGCCGACATTCACGGCACGCAGCAATGCGATGAACGCACCCACGGAAAGCTCAGCGCACGTTGGCGAGGCGCATGTCGAGATAGGCGGTGATGGTTTCCATCAGCGGCTCGAGCTTGGCGTCGAAGAAGTGGTTGGCGCCCGGGATGACCTGCTGGTCGATCACGATGCCCTTCTGGGTCTTCAGCTTCTCGACCAGCGTGTTGACGTCCTTGGGCGGCACCACCGCGTCCTTCTCGCCATGCACGATCAGCCCCGAGGACGGGCAGGGTGCGAGGAACGAGAAGTCGTAGAGGTTGGCGGGCGGCGCGATCGAGATGAAGCCCTCGACCTCGGGGCGGCGCATCAGCAGCTGCATGCCGATCCAGGCGCCGAAGGAGAAGCCGGCAACCCAGCAGGCGCGCGCTTCGGGATTGATGGTCTGCGCCCAGTCGAGCGCCGCGGCCGCGTCCGACAATTCGCCGGTGCCGTGGTCGAACGAGCCCTGGCTGCGGCCGACGCCACGGAAATTGAAACGCAGCACCGAGAAGCCGCGATGCGCGAACGCATAGTAGCACTGGTAGATGATCTGATGATTCATCGTGCCGTGGAACTGCGGATGCGGATGCAGGACCATCGCGATTGGCGCGTTCTTCTGCTTGGCCGGATGGTAGCGGCCTTCGAGGCGGCCGGCGGGGCCGGTGAAAATAACTTCAGGCATGATGATCTCTTGATTGATCCCTTGAAGACGCTCTTCAACAATCAACCGATTGTGCGGATTTCATCGGCTGCTGGGCCGATCAAGCCGCGAATGGAAGGGTGGAGCGGCGCCCTCGGATGATGCGCGAGCGGCGCGCGGCGAACTGACGCGCGCGTTCTAACATGAGGCGAGGGTCAAAAAGCAAGCATCTTGAACATCCCGCAATCGGCTCAAGACGTTAGCGTGTCATGGCCGTCATCGCGCGAAGGCGATTGGGAATCGAGATTGCCAAGCGCTGCCCGGGGGCCCATGTCGGGTACCAGTGCGGGCGAAGCAGCCTGGTCCGAATGGTAACATAATACGTCATGCCGAGCCGTGTTTATCTCGACTGGAACGCGACCACGCCGCTTCGCTCCGAGGCGCGAGGCGCAATGCTCGCAGCCTACGAGCTGATCGGCAATCCGTCCTCTGTTCACGCCGAGGGGCGCGAGGCGCGACGGCTTGTCGAGGGGGCGCGGGCCATCCTTGCGACCGCAGTAGGCGCGCTGCCGCGGAACGTCGTCTTCACCTCCACGGGAACCGAAGCCAACGCGCTGGCGCTTTCACCGGGGCTTCGGGGGCAGTCTGGGGGGCCTGTCGAGCGGCTTCTGGTCTCGGCCGTCGAGCATGCTTCGGTACTGGCAGGCGGCCGGTTCCCGGCAGATGAGATCGGTCAGATCAGGGTCACACGCTCCGGCGTGATCGACCTCGATCATTTGAAGGCGCTGCTCAGAGAGGGCCCGCCGGCGCTGGTCTCTATCATGGCGGCCAACAACGAGACGGGCGCGCTGCAGCCTATCGCCGAGGCCGCGGGAATCGTTCACGGGGCCGGCGGCCTCCTGCACGTCGACGCAATCCAGGCGCTTGGGAAAATCCCCTTCGATATCAAGGTGATCGGTGCGGACCTTGCGACCTTTTCTGCGCACAAGATCGGCGGCCCCAAGGGGGTCGGCGCGCTGGTCGTGGCCGAGGGCGTGGCCGGACTTGAGCCGGTGCTGCGGGGCGGCGGGCAGGAGCTGAACCGGCGTGCCGGAACCGAGAATGTCGCCGGCATTGCCGGCTTCGGGGCATCCGTGCGGGCTGCCCTTCAGGCTTTGCCGGAGGGTGCGGAACGGATGGCAACCCTCAGAGATCGCTTGGAAAATGGCATTCGCTCCATGGCCGGCGCAACGGTCTTCTCAGATGACGCCAGGCGGTTGCCAAATACCGTTCTTTTCACGGCTCCCGGCTTGAAAGCCGAGACCGCGGTGATCGGTTTCGACCTCGAAGGTGTCGCGGTGTCCTCGGGCTCTGCCTGTTCCTCGGGCAAGGTACAGCCGTCCCACGTGCTGTCGGCGATGGGGTATGATCCCACCGTCGCCCAAGGAGCGGTGCGTCTCAGTCTGGGCTGGTCCACGGAGCCGGATGACATCAACAGGGCGTTAGAGGCTTGGCGAAAGCTCGGTAATACCCTACTTAAGGGATAAGCGATGAAACACGGCTTGAACGGTTCTAAGCGCGTGCGTCCCGCCAAGAAACATCGTAATAGTCGTCCGAATTTGATGATCCACCGCGGTCCTTGAAACCGCGAGCGGAGGATAGAATGCCAGCCGTGCAAGAGACGGTCGAGCGCGTGAAGCGCATCGACGTCGATCAGTATCGTTATGGGTTTGAGACCCTGATCGAGTCCGACAAGGCCCCAAAGGGGCTGTCGGAAGAAACCGTCAAGTTCATCTCCGAGAAGAAGAACGAACCCGCCTGGATGCTCCAGTGGCGGCTCGAGGCCTATCGGCGCTGGCTGACCATGACCGAGCCGACCTGGGCCCGCGTCGACTATCCCAAGATCGACTTTCAGGACCTCTATTATTATTCGGCTCCCAAGCCGAAGAAGACGATCACCTCGCTCGACGAGATCGATCCCGAGATTCTGAAGACCTACGAGAAGCTCGGCATTCCCTTGCGGGAAGTCGCCATGCTCGAAGGCGTCGAGCCGAAGCCCGGCGAGGAAGACCCCAACAGGCGCAAGATCGCGGTCGACGCGGTGTTCGATTCGGTCTCGGTTGCGACCACCTTCAAGGCCGAGCTGAAGAAGGCCGGCGTGATCTTCATGCCGATCTCGGAGGCGATCCGCGAGCATCCCGAGCTGGTGCAGAAATATCTGGGATCCGTGGTGCCGACGTCGGACAATTTCTACGCAACGCTGAACTCGGCGGTGTTCTCGGACGGCTCGTTCGTTTACGTGCCGCCGGGCGTGCGCTGCCCGATGGAACTGTCCACCTACTTCCGCATCAACGAGCGCAACACTGGCCAGTTCGAGCGCACGCTGATCATTGCCGACAAGGGCTCCTACGTCTCTTATCTCGAGGGCTGCACCGCGCCGCAGCGCGACGAGAACCAGCTGCACGCGGCCGTGGTCGAACTCGTCACGCACGACGACGCCGAGATCAAATATTCGACGGTGCAGAACTGGTATCCCGGCAATTCGGAAGGCAAAGGCGGCATCTACAATTTCGTCACCAAGCGTGGTGACTGCCGCGGCAACAATTCCAAGATCTCCTGGACCCAGGTCGAGACAGGTTCGGCGATCACCTGGAAGTATCCGAGCTGCATCCTGCGGGGCGACAATTCGCGTGGTGAATTCTATTCGATCGCGATCTCGAATGGCTATCAGCAGGTCGACAGCGGCACCAAGATGATCCATCTCGGCAAGAACACGTCGAGCCGTATCATCTCCAAGGGCATCGCCGCCGGCAGATCGCAGAACACCTATCGCGGCCTCGTGACGGCGCATCGCAAGGCGACCGGCGCGCGCAACTTCACCGCCTGCGATTCGCTGTTGATCGGCGACAAATGCGGCGCGCACACCGTGCCCTACATCGAAGCCAAGAACTCGTCGGCGACGTTCGAGCACGAGGCCACCACGTCCAAGATCTCCGAGGACGTGCTGTTCTACTGCATCCAGCGCGGCCTCACGCAGGAGGAGGCGGTCGGCCTCGTCGTCAACGGCTTCGTCAAGGACGTGCTGCAGCAACTGCCGATGGAATTCGCGGTGGAAGCGCAGAAGCTGATCTCGATCTCGCTTGAAGGATCGGTCGGCTAGCGCCGGCCCTCGCGGCGCGCGTCGCGCGCCCTATGCATCATTTGAATAAACTGGACACCAAGATGGCTTTGCTTGAAGTGAAAGACCTCAAGGTTCGTGTCGAGGAGCGTGAGATCCTCCATGGGTTGACGCTGACCGTGAACGAGGGCGAGATCCACGCGATCATGGGGCCGAACGGCTCCGGCAAATCGACGCTGTCCCACGTCATCGCCGGCAAGCCTGGTTACGAGGTCACCGACGGCGAGATCCTGTTCAAGGGCGAAGACCTGCTCGCGATGGCGCCCAACGAACGGGCCGCCAAGGGCGTGTTCCTGGCGTTCCAGTATCCGGTCGAGATCCCCGGCGTCTCCACCATGAATTTCCTGCGCACCGCGCTGAACGCGCAGCGCAAGGCGCGCGGCGAGGGCGAATATTCGACGCCCGACTTTTTGAAGAAAGTCCGCGAAGTCTCGAAGTCGCTGAACATCCCGCAGGACATGCTCAAGCGCGGTGTCAATGTCGGCTTCTCCGGCGGCGAGAAGAAGCGCAATGAGGTGCTGCAGATGGCGCTGTTCGAGCCGAGCCTGTGCATCCTCGACGAGATGGATTCCGGCCTCGACATCGACGCGCTGCGCATTGCAGCCGACGGCGTCAACGCGCTGCATTCGCCCAAGCGCGCGATGGTCGTCATCACCCATTATCAGCGGCTGCTGAACTATATCGTGCCTGACGTCGTGCACGTGATGTCAAAAGGCCGTGTCGTGAAGAGCGGTGGCAAGGAACTGGCGCTGGAGCTGGAAGCGTCCGGCTACGCCCAGTTCGAGGACGCCGCGTAAGGAATTTTGAGATGAACGTTGCTGTGGCAAAGACCGGAAACGGCCGCGCGGTGAGCGATCTCTTCGCCAGCGCCGAAAGCCGGCTGCCGGGTTCGCCTTCCGTGATCGCGGTACGCCGCGAGGCGTTCGAGACCTATGAGCGTCTCGGCCTGCCGCACCGCCGGATCGAGGAGTGGAAGTACACCGATCTGCGCGCGCTGGTCGGCGAGGTACTGCCGCTCGCGGCTGCGCCCGATGCGACTGCGTTGAAGCGCGCCGCGGACGCGGTGAAAGCACATGCGATCGCCGGCGCCCGCAAGCTGGTGCTGGTCGACGGTGTGTTCGCTCCCGATCTCTCCGACGTCAAGGCGCTCGCCTCCGAGGCGAGCTTTAAGACGTTGCGGGAGACGCTGGAGAAGGATTCCGGTCTGTTAAGGACCGCGGCCATCGATGCGGTGATCGCGCTGAACGCGGCGATGGCGACCGACGGTGTCGTGCTTGATATCGCCGACGGCACGCAGCTGTCCGCGCCGATCCAGATCATCCACATCGCGGTTGCATCTTCCGCGTCGGCTTTCACCCGCTCGCAGGTTGCGGTCGGGAAGGGCGCTCGTGCCACCATCATCGAGAGCTTTGTCGCGGCCGGCGCCAAGGCTTACCAGGTCAACGATGCCGTCATCCTCTCGGTTGGCGATAATGCCGACATCGCGCATATCCGTCTGATGGACGATTCGCCGGATGCGGTGAACATCACCTCGCAGTTCGTCACGGTCGGTGCGAATACAAAGCTCAACTTCTTCAACATGACGACCGGCGCGGCAGTCAGCCGCCTGCAAGGCTTCATCACGCTGGCAGGCGAGGGCAGCGAGCTCTCGGTCAACGGCGTGAACCTGTTGCAGAAGACCGAACACGGCGACACCACGCTGGTGGTCGACCATGCCGTGCCGAACTGCGTCAGCCGAGAAGTTTTCCGCGCCGTGATCGACGATCGCGCCCATTCGGTGTTCCAGGGCCGCATCATCGTTCGTCCCGATGCGCAGAAGACCGACGGCAAGATGATGATCCGCGCGCTGCTGCTCTCGGATGAGGCGGAAGCCGACAACAAGCCCGAGCTCGAGATCTTTGCGGACGACGTCTCCTGCGGTCACGGCGCCACCGCCGGTGCGCTGGACGACAGTCTGCTGTTCTATCTGAAGGCGCGCGGCCTGCCGGAGAAGCAGGCCCAGGCGCTGCTGATCCAGGCCTTCGTCGGCGAGGCGATCGAGCAGATCGCCGACGATGATCTGCGCGAGCACGTGATCGGCATTGCCGAGCGCTGGCTGGAGCGGCGCCAATGAGCACGCATCCGGCAGTCAAGAACGGCTCTTACGACGTTGCGCGCGTGCGCCAGGATTTTCCGGCGCTGGCCATGCAGATCTACGGCAAGCCGCTGGTCTATCTCGACAACGCCGCATCTGCGCAGAAGCCGAGCGCCGTGCTCGATCGCATGACGCAGGCCTACACCTCCGAATATGCCAACGTGCACCGCGGCCTGCATTATCTCGCCAACGCCGCGACCGAAGCCTATGAGGGCGGCCGCACCAAGGTGGCGCAGTTCATCAACGCGCCGCGGACCGAGGAAGTGATCTTCACCCGCAACGCGACCGAGGCGATCAACCTCGTCGCCTCGTCCTGGGGCGAGCCGAACATCAAAGCAGGCGACGAGATCGTCATTTCGATCATGGAGCACCACTCCAACATCGTGCCCTGGCATTTCCTCAGGGAACGCCATGGTGCCGTGATCAAATGGGCGCCGGTCGACGACGAGGGCAATTTCCTCATCGACGAATTCGAAAAGCTGCTGACGTCGAAGACCAAGCTGGTCGCGATCACGCAGATGTCGAACGCGCTTGGCACCATCGTCCCGGTCAAGGACGTTGTGAAGATCGCCCACGCCCGCGGCATTCCCGTGCTGGTCGACGGCAGCCAGGGCGCGGTGCATATCCCAGTCGACGTCCAGGACCTCGGCTGCGACTTCTATGTCTTCACCGGCCACAAGGTCTACGGGCCGACCGGCATCGGCGTGCTCTGGGCCAAGTACGACCACCTGGTCGCGATGCGCCCCTATAACGGCGGCGGCGAAATGATCCGCGAGGTCTCGCGCGACATCGTCACCTACGGCGATCCCCCGCACAAATTCGAGGCCGGCACGCCGGCGATCGTCGAGGCCGTCGGGCTCGGCGCCGCGATCGACTACGTCAATTCGATCGGCAAGGAGCGCATCGCCGCGCACGAGCACGATCTCGTCACCTACGCCCAGGATAAGCTGCGCGAGATCAACTCGCTGCGGCTGATCGGCACGGCGCGGGGCAAGGGCCCGGTGATCTCCTTCGAACTCAAGGGCGCGCACGCCCACGACGTCGCCACCGTGATCGACCGCCAGGGCATCGCGGTGCGCGCCGGCACCCATTGCGTGATGCCGCTTTTAGAGCGGTTCAACGTCACAGCCACGTGCCGGGCGTCGTTCGGCATGTATAATACGCGGGAAGAAGTCGATCATCTGGCACAGGCGCTGTTGAAGGCGCGGGATTTGTTCGCATGAGTGACACGGCCGAAATCAAAGCCAATCCGATGGAAACCCAGTCGGCGCTGCCGCCTGAGGAGACCGAGCGTCTCACCACCGAGATCATCGCCGGGCTCAAGACCGTGTTCGACCCGGAAATCCCGGCTGATATCTACGAGCTCGGCCTGATCTACAAGGTCGAGATCAAGGACGATCGTTCCGTCGATGTGCAAATGACGCTGACGACACCGAATTGCCCGGCCGCCGGCGAGCTGCCGACCATGGTCGAGAACGCGGTCGCCAGCGTCCCCGGCGTCGGCGTGGTCGACGTCAAGGTGGTCTGGGAGCCGGCCTGGACGCCGGAACGCATGAGCGACGAGGCCCGCCTCGTGCTCAACATGTGGTGACGCGTAACCTCGGCTTTAGATCCTTGTTAGATCCTTGGCATTGAATTCGCTCGGCAACGGACCACATCATTGACATGACACAGATATCGTCGGGCTCGACACCAGCATCCACTCCAAAGCCGAGGCGGCCCCGCCCGCAGGTCATGCGGCTGACGGACGCTGCCGCCCAGCGCATCAGCGAGCTGACCCAGCGGGCCGATTCCGAGATCGTTGGCCTGCGCGTCGGCGTCAAGAACGGCGGCTGTGCCGGACAGTCCTACACCGTCGAATACGCCCATGATGTCCGGCCGACCGACGAGGTCGTCGAGGACAAGGGCGTCAAGATCCTGGTCGATCCCAAGGCCGTGCTGTTCCTGCTCGGCACCGAGATGGACTACAAGGCCGACAAGATGCAGGCCCAGTTCGTCTTCAACAACCCCAACCAAGTCTCCGCCTGCGGCTGTGGCGAGTCGGTCGAGCTGCGTCCGGCGCAGATCGACGGGTAGTCCGTTTCTCGCAAATCACTCCGCTGTCGTCCTGGCGAAGGCCAGGATCCATACCGCGTGATCTCGCGGTGATCGTCGGTGCCAATACCGACGCTGGCACGACTGGCAGTCTTCGCTAAACTCCCTCCCGTGGAATGGGTCCTGGCTTTCGCCAGGACGACCGTGCGGAAATAGTTCAGCCATGGACCGCGAATTTCTGATCGACCTGTTCGCCGATTTCGGCCCCGTCGCCATCCGGAAAATGTTCTCCGGCTACGGCATCTCCGCCGACGGCGTCAACTTCGCGCTGGCCTTGCGCGCCGGCCTGTTCTTCCGCGCTGACGAGATGACCATCCCGGATTTTGAGGCGGAAGGCTCGAAGCCGTTCCAATACTCGACCCGCGCCAAGACCGTGGTGGTGAACTCCTATTGGGAGCTGCCGGCCCGCCTGTTCGACGATTCCGCGGAACTCGCGCAATGGGCGAGGGCCGCGCTTGCTGCTGCCCAGCGCGCCAAGGTGAAGAAGCCGCCCAAGGTGAAGAAGGCGGCGAAGAAGGTTGCGAAGAAGCCCGTTGCAACGAAGCGGCCGACCAAGAAGAAAACAGTGCGCAGGGCGGGCAAAGCGAAGCGTGCCCTCCGCTGACGTGCTGGTGTGGGAGATGATGGGCATGGCGCTGAGCGCCTTTGCCCACCCGATGGGACTTCACTCCACGGCCTTGGTCAGACCAACCCGCATGTCCCTGGCGGTGAAGACGCAGACGCCGTCGGCCAGCACGCGACCGTCGGCAATTCCGAGCACCAGCTTGCCGCGCCGGACCATCCTCACGGAGACCTCGTAGCGCACGCGTTGCGCGTTCGGTGTGACCTCGCCCGTGCACGCGACTTCGCCGACGCCGATGGCGCGGCCCTTGCCCGGCGAGCCCGACCATCCCAGCCAGTAGCCGACCATCTGCCACATGGCATCCAAACCCAGAGACGCTGGCATCGTGGCATCGCCGTGATAGTGGCAATCGAAGAACCAATGGCCCGGCGCGATGTCGAGTTCGCCGACGATATGGCCCTTGCCGAACTCGCCGCCATCCAGGCTGATCTCCGTGATGCGATCCATCATCAGCATCGGCGGCGCTGGCAATTGCGCATTGCCCGGGCCGAAATAGCCGCCCTCGCTCGATCTCAGCAGCTCGTCCCTGGTGTAGGACGGTTGCGGTGAGTGAAAATCATGCGGGTTTGGCAAGGCGAAAAGTCCTCCGGATGCTCGCAGTCGGACGCCTTGAGACGGCGAGGGAGATGTCGTTCGTCGGGTCAGAATGTCAAGCGCGGCTGTCGGTGCGCAGCTTCGGATTCACGCCACCCGGTTATGCGTCTCGACCGCGAATTCCGGATCGGCCTCGCAGATCACGCGGTTGCGGCCGTTGCGTTTGGCGGCGTACAGGCAGGCATCCGCGCGTTCGATCAGCGCATCGGTGTCGTCGCCCTGCTTGAGCATGGAGACGCCGACGGAGATGGTGACCCGGCCAAGGATTTCGCCGGTGGACTTCTTCTTTAGTTCCTTCGCCATCACCGCGCGGCGGATGTGATCGGCCACCGTCAGGGCCTGGCGCAGCGCGGTGTTGGGCAGCACGACCGCGAATTCCTCGCCGCCATAGCGGGCGGTGATGTCCTGGCCCTTGATGGTCTGCTTCAGCGACAGGCCGACCAGCCGCAGCACCTGGTCGCCGGTGAGATGGCCGTAGGAATCGTTGAACGACTTGAAATGATCGATGTCGACCAGCAGCAGCGACAGCGGCTCGCCGGAGGCGAGCGCGCCTTGCACGGCCATGTCGATCATGCGATCGAAATATTTGCGGTTGCCGAGCCCCGTCAGCGGATCGGTCAGGCTCTCGGCGCGGATCGCCTCCAGGCTCTGCTGGAGGTTGCTGATCTCGCTCCTCGAGAGCGTCAGCCGGTCTTCCAGCGCCTTGTTGGTCTCGCGCATCTCG
Organism: Bradyrhizobium sp. CW1; assembly: GCF_023100665.1. Lineage (NCBI taxonomy): Bacteria > Pseudomonadati > Pseudomonadota > Alphaproteobacteria > Hyphomicrobiales > Nitrobacteraceae > Bradyrhizobium > Bradyrhizobium sp. CW1. The sequence continues at coordinate 4,288,364 of NZ_CP064684.1, read as the reverse complement.
CTGGTCGAATGCAGCAGCGTCTCGACGATCGACTTGATCTGCTCGCGGCTTTCGGCCGATGACAGCTTTTTGGTCGCGTCCGACAGGCTCGCATCGTAGGAGCCGGTCATCGCGAGCGCGTCGCCGAGAACCTTTATGACGTCGTCGATCTCGCCGATGACGCGCGCGCCGACCTTGTCGATGCGCTCGGTGGTCTTGATGTGGGAGAGATAGGTCTCGTAGATCTGATCGAGATCGGCTTCGGTCAGCTTGCCGCTTCGCGTCAGCGTCTCGTTGATGATCTTGTTGAGCGGGGCGTTGTAGCCGGTGGCGTAGACGTACCAGATCTCGTAATTGCGGGGAATAGCCGTCTGCCGTAGCGATCGGATCTGACCGAGCGCCACCTCGGCGAACGCCATCGTGCGTTCGTGTTCGTCGAGCACCTTGACCACGGAACATACCCCACAGCGACCGGCGCGCCGACGACCGCAGCAATACTTAAATTATGTTCGTAGGCTAACGGACGATCGTGAACGCCCCGTAAATATACGTCCACGAATGCATCCGAAAAAGTGCGCGCCGGCTTGGTTTCAACCAAAGCCGGGCGCGCATCGTGCTTCAGGCGCCGGCGGGGGAGCGAACTGGACGCAGCAGAAAGGCCGGCAGATGCGAGTGGTCACCCGGCTCGCTGTCGGCTTCGCGTTGGCGGCGCGGCTCGGGACGGCCGATCGACGGCACATGCGACGGATTGGCCTGCTGGCGCGCACCGTCACGCGGCTCGGATGATGGCTTGGCTTCGCGCGGCGGCCTGGCTTCACGCGAAGGTCTTGCTTCACGCGGAGGCCTTGCCTCGCGCGCGGGCCTTGCTTCGGAAGCGGGCCTTGTCTCGGGAGCGGACCGTGCTTCGGCCGAAGGCTGTGCCTCGCCACGCGGTTCGCGCGGCTCGTGGCTTCGCTCACGATCGCGGCCGCGCTGCGGCTTGCCGCGTCCGCCGCGTGAACGTTCACGGCCGCGCTGCTCGCGCGGACGCTCGCTCGCGTCGGAAGCATCGGTGCGGACTTCGAAATCGCCCTCCGCGCGTGGAATGCTCTGGCCGATCAGCTTCTCGATCGCCACCATCGACTTCTGGTCGAGCGGCGTGACGAGCGAGATCGCCATGCCGGACCGGCCTGCGCGACCGGTGCGGCCGACGCGGTGGACATAATCGTCGGGATGGTGGGGAACGTCGAAATTGAAGACGTGGCTGACCTCGGGGATGTCGAGGCCGCGGGCGGCGACGTCGGATGCGACCAGGAGGGGCAGCTCGCCCTTGCGGAACTGCTCGAGTGCCGCCGTGCGGGCCGACTGGTCCATGTCGCCGTGCAGCGCGCCGACGCTGAAGCCGTGCTTTTGCAGCGATTTGTGAACGACGGCGACCTCGCGCTTGCGATTGCAGAAGATGATCGCGTTCTGGAGATCCTTGGCCTCGCGCAGCAATCGGCGAAGCAGCTCGCGCTTCTCGTGCGCCTCGCGCCCGGCCGGGACCTGACACTGCGTAACGGTGACAGCGGTGGTGGCGGGCTTCGATACCTCGATCTTCTGCGGATTGTGCAGGAAGGTTTCGGTGATGCGCCGGATCTCCGGCGGCATGGTCGCGGTGAAGAACAGGGTCTGCCGCGTGAACGGGACGAGCTTGCAGACGCGCTCGATGTCGGGAATGAAGCCCATGTCCAGCATGCGGTCGGCTTCGTCGATGACGAGCAGCTCGACGCCGGTGAGCAGCAGGCCGCCGCGCTCCGTGTGGTCGAGCAGGCGGCCGGGAGTGGCGATCAGCACGTCGACGCCGCGCGTCAGCTTGGCATCCTGGTCGCCGAAGGAAACGCCGCCGATCAGGAGGGCGACGTTGAGTTTCTGGCCCGCGCCGTAGCGGTCGAAGTTTTCCTTCACCTGCGCCGCGAGTTCGCGGGTCGGCTCAAGGATCAGGGTGCGCGGCATGCGCGCCCGGGCGCGACCCTTTTCGAGGATGGTGAGCATCGGCAGCACGAAGGCCGCGGTCTTGCCGGTGCCAGTCTGGGCGATGCCGAGCACGTCCTTGCGAGCGAGGACGTGAGGGATCGCCTGTTCCTGAATGGGGGTGGGGGTGGTGTAACCGGTGGCCGCCACTGCAGCGAGGACTTTTTCGGATAGTCCGAGATGGGTAAAAGACATTGAGCCTCTGGTCGAAACCGCCGTTCGGAATCGAGGGTAATAAGGCTGTCGCGTTCCACCCCAAAACGGCGCGCTCTCAAAGAAGCTGGGGGTGCTGACTCACGCGAACAAAGCGCCAAGCTCAGGAATCGCTCTTCGATCTGAGCCGCGTCGCCACGGAACATAGGGGGGAATCGGCCAAAGTCAATGGAGCGGGCGCGGGAAGGCCCTAAAAAACCTGAGGTTTTCGCCCAAATAGTGGGAGCGGCTGCGGTTTTCCGCCCAAACGTCGGCTAGCGCCCCTCCGGCCCCTGCGCGCGGAAGTCGCCGGGCGCGATCCCGTAGGCGGCGTTGAAGACCCGGTAATAGGTCGCGACGCTCTCGAAGCCGCAGGAGGTCGCGATGTCGGCAATCAACCGGTCCGGGGCTTCGCGCATCAAGCGGCGGCTCTGGTTCAGGCGTTCGTCCGTCACGGTTTGCGAGAAACTCCTGGCCGCGCTCTCGAACAACGTATGCAGGTGACGCACGGAGACGCCGAGCAGGTCGGCCACCATGGTCGGCGCCAGATTTGGGTCTTGCAGGTGCCGCGCGATCAGGCGCCGTGCGTACGAGAGCCGGGCGGTCCGCAGTGCGGCCTGCCCGAGGCGGCTGCCGGGCCGCAGGATGCCGCGCTCGATCAGCGCCAGATGAGCTAAAGCCTCGACGAGGGAAGCGGCATCGGCCGCGCCGTCATCACCCGCGGCAACCTCGCCGAGATCCGCAAAGCAGGCGCCGAGTAGAGGCTTCAAGCCGGGATCGTCGAACGTCCGGGGCGCAAGCTCGCGCATGCGCTTGTCCTGCGTGGAGAGGCCGCTCAGCGAGACTTTCAGGATCCGCAGGTGGAAGCCTCCCGTGCCCAGCGGCGCGGCGCGATAGGGCTGGTCGGTATGGCTGGTAGCGAAGCTGCCATTGGCGATCGTGAAGTTGCTGCCGCGCATGCCGCCGAACCAGCCGCCGCTGCCGAGCTGCTGATAGACGCAGAGGCTGTCGCCCGGCGCGTGAGCGATATCGGTCACGCTGCGCTCGACCGTGTAATGGGAGGCCTTCAGCTCGACGAGGCCGGCTCCGCCAAGCTGGCGCAGCGAGAATTCGCCGAAGAAGTTCGCGCGGCGTTCGGGCTCGAGTTCGACGGTGACGCCGAACAGGCCCTTGGCGCGCACCTCGCGCCAAAAGTCGAAGCGGTCGTGCGGCTCGACCTCGTCGGTGCACCAGCGATACACGGCGGCCCCTCGCTTCCAGCGGAATTGCCCACAAGAATTGACCGAGAAAAAGCAAATTCCGGTGGCATCTACCATAGGCTAGACAACAGACCTGAGTCCTCAGGGCGGTTGAACCAGCGATGTGGCTGGGCCGACTATCACATCAACGGCGCGGTTCCCATGAACCGCTGTTCGAGGGAACCGGCGTGGGCCGTTCTTGAGGGATTTTCGATGACGCGTCGGCTTCTCAGAGTACTGGCAGCGCTTGGCCTTGCGGCCGGCCTCAGCGGTTTCGCGCTTCCCGCCTGTGCCGAGAAGCGCGTTGCGCTCGTCGTCGGCAACAACGACTACAGGAACGTTCCGAAGCTGCTCAAGGCGGTCAACGACGCCCGCACCATGGGCGATACGCTGAAGCAGCTCGGATTCTCCGTAATGCTCGCCGAAAACCAGAGCCGGCAGCAATTTTCGGAGACGCTGCTCGCGTTCGATCGGACGATCGAGCCCGGCGACACCGCGTTCTTCTTCTATGCCGGCCACGGCTTCGAGATCGCGGGCCAGAACTATCTGCTGCCGACGGACGTGCCCGCGGCGACGGAAGGGCAGGAAGAACTGGTGCGTGACGCCTCCATCCTGGCCGATCGCATCGTCGAGCGCCTCCAGAACAAGAAGGCGCGGACCTCGATCCTGGTGTTCGACGCCTGCCGCAACAACCCGTTCGAGCGCAAGGGTACCCGCGCCGTCTCCGGTGGCGGCGGGCTTGCCCCGATGGTGCAGCTGCCCGAAGGCGTGTTCTCGGTCTTCTCGGCGGGCCCGCGCCAGACCGCGCTCGACCGCCTCTCCAATGACGACGCCAATCCCAATTCGGTATTCACGCGCACCTTCGCCAAGGAACTGCTCCAGCCCGGCGAGAACCTGGTGCAAGTGGCGCAGCGTACGCGCCGTCTCGTGAGCGAGATGGCCGACACTGTCAAGCACAGGCAGGTGCCGGTCTATTTCGATCAGATGGTCGATGACGTCTTCCTCAGCGGCATCGCCAAGGATGCCGCCGCGCGCCCGGCCGATCCGCCGGCGCAGAAGCTCGCGGCGCTGCCACCGGTGTCGGTGCCGCGCGTGCCGAAGGAGGAGACCACCAACGCGCCGATCGCGAGCTTCTCGCGTCACAATGGCGGCTGGAGCGTGGTGTTCTCCTTTGCCGATCCGACCCTCGGCGTTTCCTGGCGCATGGCCGGCAACGGCGACTTCCGCGAAACCGGCTTCATCGATACGCTCGACCCGCGCACGCGCAAGAGGATGCCGAACCCGTCGATCGAATTGCCGCCGGACGCGCAGGCCGGCACCATCGAGGTTCGCTATGTCGACCAATCCGGTGACATGCAGGGGCCGTTCCCGATCAGGTTCGATCCCGAAGCCGCGCTGATCCGTGACCAGCGCAAGATCCTGGACATGACCGCGACGAGCTGGCTGTCATTCCGCGAGTTCAACGGGCTGCTGGTCTACTACACGCACCTAGTGTCCTACCGCTGCGCCATCCGCGAGGTGCGCATCGGCATCGATACCGCCGTTCCGAACCAGGTGTTGAAGATGCCGGGCTGCGACATGCGCGATCCCAGTGCGATCAGCGCCGGCATGCCGCTCTCCATGAAGCTCGCGCCGGCAACGCAGTTCATCTCGGTGGAGCTGACCTATCGCGACGGCAGCGTGTCGGAGATCAAGAGCTTCCGCAGCGCGAACCGCAGCAACAACTGAGGTGTCGAGCAGGCCGCTTAGCTATTCGCGGCGCTTCCGGATGAAGCGTTTGAGGGCCTCGATCAAGGACGGGGTCAGCGGGAAGAAAGCGCCCATCGCGATCGAGATGATGACTTGGCGCGGCAGGAGCTTGACCTGCTCCTCGTGCGGATAACCGTTCTGTTCGATGCGCACCGGCGCAAGCGGCGGCCTGCGCGGTGCGATCATGATCAAGACGAAAAGCACGTTGATCAGGATCCAGACGCCGAGCAGTATGAGGATTGTCTGCACTGCAATTTCCCGAATGAGTCGGAATTGGAGGCAAGGCTAACGGCCATTCACAACCGCAGCAAATGAATCTTGCTTGCTGCACTGCACAGAATGCTTGGCTCGTGAAGGAGGACCCGACCGTGAAACCCGATACGTTGCAGCGTCCCCAGGGCTCCCCGCTGAAGGTGCGGTGTTGCATCGTCGGCGGCGGACCGGCGGGCATGATGCTCGGCTATCTCCTCGGGCGCGCCGGCATCGATGTCGTGGTGCTGGAGAAGCATGCGGATTTCTTCCGCGACTTCCGCGGCGACACCGTGCATCCTTCGACGCTCCAGGTGATGGACGAGCTCGGCCTGATCGACGGATTCCTGAAGCTGCCGCATCAGCGCTTGCAAAAGCTGGACGGCCTGTTCGGCAGTACCCCCGTTCGCATCGCCGATCTCAGCCGCCTCCGCACCAAGTACCCCTTCATCGCCTTCATGCCGCAATGGGATTTCCTGAATTTCCTGCGCGAGGCCGGCCAGCGCTTCGCCTCGCTGCAGGTGATGATGAACACGGAGGCCGTCGATCTGATCCGCCGCGGCGAGACCATCGCCGGCGTGCGGGCGAATACGCCTGACGGTATCGTGGACATCGAAGCTGATCTCACCATCGCATGTGACGGCCGGCATTCGACCGTGCGCCAGCATTCCGGCCTCGAGGTCGAGGAGATCGGCGCGCCAATGGACGTGCTGTGGTTCCGCGTCGGACGCAAGGCGAACGAGACCGAGAACCTGTTCGCGCGCGTCGAGCCCGGCAAGATGATGATCACCTTCGACCGCGGCGACTATTGGCAGTGCGCCTATGTCATCGCCAAGGGACAATACGACGCGGTGAAGGCGAGGGGATTGCAGGCGCTGCTCGACGACGTCGTTCGCATGGCGCCGGTCCTGAAGAGCGGCATAGCCGAGGTGAAGAACTTCGACGATGTCAAGCTGCTCACCGTCGCGATCAACCGCCTGCCGCGCTGGACGCGGCCGGGCCTGCTTCTGATCGGCGACGCCGCACATGCGATGTCGCCGGTCGGCGGTGTCGGCGTCAATCTCGCCGTCCAGGATGCGGTCGCGACCGCAAACCTGCTGGCGGACGAGCTGCAGCGCGGCTGCCCGTCGGAGGACGAACTCGATGCCGTGCGCCGTCGCCGCGAATTCCCGGTGAAGATGACGCAGCGGATGCAGATGATCGTGCAGAACAACATCATCAGCGGCGCCTTGCAGGGCGGCGACCGGCCGCTGAAAGTGCCGCTGGTCCTGCGCCTCATCACCGCGCTGCCGTGGCTCCAGGGCATTCCGGCGCGCCTGCTCGCGCTTGGCGTCCGGCCCGAGCACGTGCAGTCGAAGGCTACGCCGGCACGGTAGCGCAAGGGCCCGGTAGGGATAACGCGGCGTTAAATCGCGCTCGACGCGTTGCCTGCGTGCAACAGCGCAAACGGATTGAAGGCGCGCTGCTTGCCAATCCGACGTCTTAACTGTCTTGATTCAAATTTGAGTAAGACCTGCGTGTGAGCGTGCACCCATCAAAGGACACGGGGTGTACCATGCGTAACAAGTTGATTGCCGCCTTCGCCTGCACGACCGCTCTGATTTCGACCGGCGCCGCTTCCGCCGCCGATCTCGGTGCTCGGCCCTACACAAAGGCGCCGGCCTATATGGAGTCGATGTTCAACTGGACCGGCTTCTATGTCGGCGGCCACATCGGCGGTGCATGGACCAACGAGCAGTTCATCAACAACGGGACCGGGGCACCGTTTGGCGATCTGACCCCGGGGCAGGGCTACCGTCAGCGCAACTCCGGCATCCTGGGCGGCGCCCAGATCGGCTACAATTGGCAGGCCAACAACTACGTGTTCGGTATGGAAGGCACGATCTCGGGCCTCGACAACAAGGGCTCGTTCTTGAACACCGCGTTCGGCGCGGGTGACGACGTGTTCTCCTGGCGCACCAATGTGCTTGCCACCGTCGTCGGTCGCGCGGGCTTCGCCGTGCAGAACAACCTGTTCTACATCAAGGGCGGCTATGCCGGCGTGAACAACCGTCTGTCGGTCACCGATACGGTCGGTCCGGCCACCGGTTCCGGCGGTCAGACCCATTGGGCCAACGGCTGGACCGTCGGTGCCGGCTGGGAATACGGCATCACCCGCAACTGGATCGTCGGCCTCGAGTACAACTACGCAGCCTTCGCCAGCCAGACCTATCAACTCGGCGGCACCTCCGGCAATTACAGCTTCGATGCCAAGCCGCGCGACCTGCAGTGGGCCGTCGTGCGCGCCAGCTACAAGTTCGACGCGCCGGTCATCGCCCGCTACTAAGTGGGTCAACGAACGACCAAGCAGCCATAAAAGACGATCACTGCCCAAATTCAAAAGCCCCGGCATTGTCCGGGGCTTCTTTTTTGTGTGCAGATTTATTGGTGCGGCCTACGCCATCACCGAGAACCCGCCATCGACGGGGATCGCGGTGCCGGTGACGAAGTTGGAGGCGGATGAGGCGAGGAACACGGTGATGCCGGCGAAGTCGTCGATGTCGCCCCACCGCCCCGCAGGCGTGCGTGCCAGCACCCGCTCGTGCAATCCCGATACCTGCTGCCGCGCACCGCGGGTCAGGTCGGTGTCGATCCAGCCCGGCAGGATGGCATTGACCTGGATGTTGTCGGGCGCCCACGCATTGGCGCAGGCGCGCGTGTACTGAACGATGCCGCCCTTGCTCGCCGCATAGGCCGTTGCGAAGCTCGCGCCGAAGATCGACATCATCGAGCCGATGTTGATCACCTTGCCGTTGCCGGACGCCTTCAGCGCCGGATAGGCCAGCTTCGAGCACAGGAAGGCGCTGGTGAGATTGGTGTTGATCACCGTGTTCCACTCGTCGAGCTCGAGCTCGTGCGGCGGCTTGCGGATGCTCATGCCGGCATTGTTGATGAGGATGTCGATGCGGCCGAAATCCCTGACGACGCGATCGATCATCGCGGCGATGGCCGCCTTGTCGGTGACGTCGGTGGCAACACTGATCGCCTTCACGCCGCGCTGGCTGAGATCAGCGACGGCGGCGGCGGATTTGGTTTCGTTGCGCCCGACCACGGCGATGTTGGCGCCGGCATCGGCGAGGCCACGGGCCATTCCGAGCCCGATGCCGCCATTGCCTCCCGTGACAATCGCGACCTTGCCGCGGAGATCGAACCGACTGGTTGTCATGCTGCTATTCCCTGGTTCTTCTATTGGTTGCTCTGCCAGATCAGCACCAGCCCGAAGCCGGCCAAGGCTGCGCCATAGCCGGCCCATTGCAGCTGGTTGACCATGAAGCTCGATCGCGGCCACGCGACGGTGCCCGTACCCTGTCCGATCCAGAGCAGCCCGACGGCAAGGGCAAACAGGCCTGCTATCAGCAGAAATCTGCGCATGCATTCCTCCCCGGCGGTTTGCTTCTGTCGTGACGCGACATGACGATTGCCGCGGCCCGAAAACTTGCCGGGAGACTAGCCGTAGCCGTGGTCGGGATACAATGGCCGCTGATGCAGGCCGCAGGGCGGATGCATGTCCATACGCAAGGTCCGCTGAAGCACCGTACAACGAAAAAGCCCCGGACGATGCCGGGGCTTTGACGTCTGAACTTGCGTTCGGATCAGTACTTCGCGACGACCGGACCGGTCCAGTTGAAGCGGTAAACCAGCGAAGTCGAGATCGTCTGGTTCCAGCTGTTGGCGCGAATGCTCTGACCGACCGGGAGGTTACCGGCATCGAACAGGATGTCCTGGGTCTTGGCATTGTAGAAGGCCGAACGGTACTCGGTCTTCATGAACCAGCCGGGCGACTGGATGCCGAAGATGTTCAGGTTGTTCTCAACGCCGCCGCCGATGAACCAGCCATTGCGGTTGTAGCCGTTGAGGTGAACGCCGGCCGGAGCGCCAGCCAAGGTCATGAAGTTGGTGCTGCCGAAGTGGGCGCCGGAGTAACCGCCGTTGACGTAGGAGAGAACGTTCGGAGCGACCAGCCAGCCGAGGCGCACACCAGCGGCCCAGGAGTCTTCCAGCTTCTGGTTGCCGGTGATGCCGAGCAGGGGATCTTGAATGGTAGCACGGATGCTGCCGAACTGACCGTCAGCGAACACGCCGGCGACCCAGGTGCCACTGAACTGCCAGTCGTAGCCGAGACCGACGGTGCCGAACCAGCCCGAGCCACCCTGGCGCTGATCGATCGTCAGGGGAACTGCGCCAACCGTGGTCTGGACGCGCTGGTCAGAGGCCGAGAGGCCGCCGCCGGCGCCGCCGAAGATGTAGAAGCCGGTCCAGTTGGCGACGGGAGCCGCCATCGGGGCCTTCGCGTAGGGACGGGCGCCAAGGTCAGCGGCCGAAGCCGAAGCGGTCATGGCAGCAACCGCGGTCAGTGCGAGCAAAATCTTCTTCATCTTAAAAATCCCCAAGCTTTGGTCTGTCTGGCAGGCGCGAGCGCACTGAAGTCCGTGTGATCTGATGTCCCGGACTATACCTGCTTCTCTCCGAAATGCTGTTGCAGAGCAGGCACAGTCGCCGGGAAACGCCGCACGGCAGGGATTCTGGGTGCCGTCGTGGAAATGTGAAATAAGTACGCATTATCAATGCAGTACGTCGAATTTTGCGATTTGCGTTTTGGTAGCTTCTCGTTAGCGAATCCGGCTTTGTCCGAAATGGAGGCAGTCCTGCATCAGTCATGGCTCGGTGAGTCGTTGGCCGAGTCGCGGCGCGATGAGGCCGGGAATCAACGAAATCGAGGCGGACGTTGGCGGGATTGGCGGGAAAGAGCGGTTGTCATCTCCCAAAAAACAAAAGAGCCCCGGGCATCATGCCGGGGCTCTGGATGGATACGACCGGGCAGCGCCTGCGGATCAGACGTCCAGCAGGTCGTCATTGGCGAATTCGGCCTTGTCCGAGATGAAGGCGAAGCGGGCTTCGGCCTTGGTGCCCATCAGGCGTTCCACCGAATCCGCCGTGGTGTCGCGGTCGTCGGCGAGCAGAACCACCTTCAGCATGGTCCGCTTGGCCGGATCCATGGTGGTTTCCTTGAGCTGCGCCGGCATCATTTCGCCGAGGCCTTTGAAGCGATTGACCTCGACCTTGGCGTTGGCGTTGAACTCGCTCTTGATCAGCGCTGCCTTGTGCGCGTCATCGCGGGCGTAGACCGACTTCGTGCCGTTGGTCAGCTTGTAGAGCGGCGGCACGGCGAGGAAGAGATGGCCTTCATCGATCAGCCGCGGCATCTGCCGGTAGAAGAAGGTGATCAGCAGCGACGCGATGTGGGCACCGTCGACATCGGCGTCGGTCATGATGATGATGCGCTGGTAGCGCAGATCCTCTTCGCGATACTGCGCGAGCATGCCGCAGCCGATCGCCTGCACGAGGTCGGCGAGCTGCGTGTTCGCCGTCAGCTTGTCCTTGCCGGCGGACGCGACGTTGAGGATCTTGCCGCGCAGCGGCAACACGGCCTGGGTCTTGCGGTCGCGCGCCTGCTTGGCGCTGCCGCCGGCCGAGTCACCCTCGACGATGAAGAGTTCTGAGCCTTCCAACCCTGCATCGCTGCAATCGGCGAGCTTGCCGGGGAGGCGCAGCTTCTTGCCGGCGGTCTTGCGCGCGGTCTCCTTCTCCTGGCGGCGGCGCAGCCGCTCCTCGGCGCGGTCGACCACGAAGTCGAGCAGCCTGTTGGCCTGGTTCGGATTGCCCGACAGCCAATGGTCGAACGGATCCTTCATCGCCTGTTCGACGATGCGCTGCGCTTCGGCGGTGGCGAGACGGTCCTTGGTCTGGCCCTGGAATTCAGGCTCGCGCACGAACACCGAGAGCATCACGGCTGCACCCACCATCACGTCTTCTGACGTAATGGACGACGCGCGCTTGCCCTGGCCGACGCGTTCGGCGTGGTCCTTGAGGCCGCGCAGCAGCGCGCTGCGCAGCCCGGATTCGTGCGTGCCGCCGTCGGGCGTCGGCACAGTGTTGGTGTAGGAAGACAGGAAGCCGTCGGCATCCGCGGTCCAGGCCACCGCCCATTCGCAGGCGCCATGGGCGCCGTTGCGGCCCGACTTGCCGGAGAAGATGTCGGGATGCACCAGCGTGTCGGCATGGATCGCGGCGGCCAGATAGTCCTTGAGGCCACCGGGGAAGTGGAACGTCGCTTCCGCCGGCACGTCGTCGACGCCCTTAAGCAGTTCGGGCGCGCAATTCCAGCGGATCTCGACGCCGCCGAACAGATACGCCTTCGAACGCGTCATCTTGAACAGGCGCTGCGGCTTGAACGCGGCCTTGGCACCGAAGATGTCGGTGTCCGGCTTGAAGCGCACGCGGGTTCCGCGGCGGTTGTTGATCTTGCCGAGATCCTCGAGCTTGCCCTTCGGGTGGCCGCGCTCGAACGTCATGCGATAGAGTTTCTGGCTGCGCGCGACCTCGACCTCGAGCAGCGAGGAGAGGGCGTTCACCACGGAGATGCCGACGCCGTGCAGGCCGCCCGAGGTCTCGTAGACCTTGGAGTCGAACTTGCCGCCCGAGTGCAGCGTGCACATGATGACTTCGAGCGCCGACTTCTTCGGGAATTTTGGATGCGGATCGACCGGGATGCCGCGGCCGTTGTCCGTGACGGTCAAAAAGCCGTCCGCGCTCAATTCGACTCCGATGAAGGTCGCATGCCCCGCGAGCGCCTCGTCCATCGAGTTGTCGATGACTTCGGCGAAGAGGTGATGCAGCGCCTTCTCGTCGGTGCCGCCGATATACATGCCGGGCCGGCGGCGCACCGGTTCCAGACCTTCGAGGACCTCGATGTCGGCTGCGGTGTAGTCGGCCTCGGCACCGCCCGCGCGCGGGGCGGCCTTGGCGGCGCGGGGCTTGGGCTCATCGCCGCCGAAAAAATCGTCTTTTGCTTTGGGCTTCAACTGCTTGGACATATATCTTTATGCGTTTTGAGGGCCGCATGAGCGGCGAATCGGTTGGGCCGACTATGCCACTTCTGACTTGGAAAGGTTATCGCGGGGCGGGCCGGGCGGTGTGGTTGGGAGCCAATCCCGGCGATTTTACGCCGCATCCCCATCAATTCCCGGCAATGTGACGGTCCGGTCCGGCTGGACCTGGCTTTGTGACTTGATGTCACACAAGTCATTGGCTTACCAGTCCTTTTCATCGAGCAGCACCTTCGGGCAGGACGGAAAGGCTATTTTTGAATGGAGCAGTTTGCGCACGGGCTCGCCGATTTCGTGCGCGCTCACCAGACGTGGGCAGCTCCCATCGTGTTCGTGCTCGCCTTCGGGGAGTCGCTCGCCTTCATCTCGCTGCTGATCCCGGCCTGGGGCGCGTTGGTCGCTATCGGCGCGCTGATCGGCGCGAGTGGCATCAGCTTCTATCCGGTCTGGATCGCCGGTGGCATCGGGGCGGCGCTGGGCGACTGGGTCTCTTACTGGTTCGGCTATCGCTACAAGGAGCAGGTCGCGCAGATGTGGCCGCTCTCGCGTTATCCGGAACTCCTGCCCAGAGGCGAGGCCTTCGTGCGCAGCTGGGGCGTGCCGAGCATCTTCATCGGCCGCTTCTTCGGCCCCTTGCGTGCCTCCGTGCCGCTTGCAGCCGGCATTTTCGAGATGCCCTATTGGAGCTTCCAGGCCGCCAATTTCGTCTCGGCACTGATCTGGTCGGCGGCGCTGCTGCTGTTCGGAGATGTGATCGCCAAGATCATGGAATGGATCTGGGGCGTGGTGTGACGTCGGAACCTTGACGGCGACCGCAACTGGCCTTATAGCACCGCGCCATGATCAACGCCGCGACCATCCTGTTCGCCCGTCGCCGCCGCCGCTCTTTAGCGGTTTGGGCGGTCGATCGCGTTTGAGATCATCGTCTTTGCCGCTGGATCCGATCCGCGGCATTCTCTCTCCTGTCAGTGCGATCTGATCCGGCGGCCACCAAGGAGGCCAGCAGGAGACTACGATGTATACGCCACCCTTTTTCAAGCAGGACCGCGCCGCGAGCCTGAAATTCGCCGACACGCGCGGCTTCGGCACCATGTGCGCCTTCGACGGCCACAAGCCGATCGCCTCGCCGCTGCCGTTCTATTTGACCTATGCCGCGGACGGCACGCCGCAGGCCGCGTTTCATGTCGCCCGTCACAATCCGCTGCTAAAGCTTGCGGACGGGACGACCTCCTGGCTCCTCGCGGTCAACGGCCCCGATGCCTACGTGTCGCCGGACTGGTACGTCTCGCCGGATCAGGTGCCGACCTGGCTGTACCAGTCGGTCCATCTGACCGGGCCGGTGCGGTTGTTGTCGGATGGTGAACTGGCCGTGCAAATCGATACGCTCAGCAACAAGTTCGAGAACTGGCTGTTGCCGAAGAAGCCGTGGACGTCGGGCAAGATGACGGCCGGGCGGCTCGAGGCGATGAAGAAGGCGATCGTGGGTCTGGTCATGACGGTTGAGGAGGTCGAAGCCAGCTTCAAGCTCAACCAGCACAAGTCCGACGCCGATTATATGGCGATCGCCAATGCGCTTGGCGCGCAAGCCCATGCCGACGCCAGGGAGATCGCGCAACTGATGCAGGACGTAAGGCCGGAGGCCTTCGCATCCGAAACCAACATGCTCGAAAGGAGCGCGCCATGAGCCTCACTGAAACGACGAAAGCACCGACCACTGGCGCTGCGACAAAGCCGGCCACCGTCTTCGTCGACGGCGGCTCCGGCACCACCGGGCTTGGCATCAACGAGCGGCTGAAGCTGCAGAGCGACGTGGTCGTGAAGACGATTGCCGACGACAAGCGCAAGGATCCCGCGGCCAAGAAGGCGCTGATGGAGAAGGTTGATCTGGTCATCCTCTGTCTGCCCGACGATGCTGCCAGGGAAACGGTTGCGCTCATCGACAGCATGGGGCCGTCGGGCCCGAAGGTGCTGGATGCCTCGACCGCGTACCGGGTCGCGCCCGACTGGGCCTATGGCTTTCCGGAACTGACGCCGGATCAGGCTGGCAAGATCAAGGCTGCGAAGAAGGTGTCCAATCCCGGCTGCTATCCGACCGGCGCGATCGCGCTGCTGCGACCGATCGTCGATGCCGGCCTGCTGCCGCGCGACTATCCCGTCACCATCAATGCGGTGAGCGGCTATTCCGGCGGCGGCAAGTCGATGATCGCGAGTTTCGAGGACGGCAGCGCGCCGTCCTTCGAACTCTACGGCCTCGGCTTCGAGCACAAGCATCTGCCGGAGATGCAGCTCTATTCGAACCTGACGCGGCGGCCGATCTTCATCCCGTCGGTCGGCAACTACCGGCAGGGCATGCTGGTGTCGGTGCCGCTCCAGCTCGACACGCTGCCCGGCAAGCCCAGCGGCGCCGATCTCCAGGCCGCGCTGGCAAAGCGTTACGCCGGCTCGAAATACGTCTCGGTGATGCCGCTGCAGAACGAGACGACCAAGGGTGGCAAGCTCGAGCCGGAAGGGCTCAACGAGACCAACACGCTCGAACTCTACGTCTTCGCCAGCGACAAGTACCATCAGGCGGTGCTGGTCGCGCGGCTCGACAATCTCGGCAAGGGCGCGTCCGGCGCGGCCGTGCAGAACATGCGACTGATGCTGGGATTGCCGGAGGCGTAGGAGCAACATTCGCTGCTCGTCATGACCGGGCTGGTCCCGGGCATGACGGCCGCGAGGGGCGCTTCTCAGTACTTCGCGATGATCGGGCCGCCGAACCTGTAGTTGATGCGGGCCGTGATCAAGTCGACGTCCTGGCCAATGCGGTCGGTACGTGAGAACGTGCCGACGGGTGCCAGCACGCCGTTTGCCGTGAGGGTAACGTCGCGCCGGCCCATGAACAGATGGTCGTATTCGAGGCCGACCGACCAGTTCGGCGCAAAGCCGTATTCGATGCCGACGCCGACCGTGCCGCCCCAGCGGGTGTCGTCGGCACCGTCGAACTCGGCTCCGGCCAGACCGCCGGTTCCGATGCCGCGGTAGCGATTGCGGGTGACGGCGGCGCCGCCCTTTGCGTAAAGCAGTGCGCTGTTCCAGGCGTAGCCGATCTGGCCGGTGAACAGGCCGAAAGCATCGACACGGGTGCGGTTCGCGACGCCGAGCACGGTGCTGGCGTTCCGGCCGGAGAGGTCCGCCCAGTCGCCCTGCGCTTCGAGGCCGAATACGAAGGCGCTGCTCTGCCAGCGATAACCGATCTGGCCGCCGGCGACGGCGCCCGTCGCGTCATGGCAGCCTTCCGCAACGCCGGCCGCGAAACCAACCGTCTGGTCCCAGCAATTGCGTGACGAGCCATATCCGCCGTTGGCGCCGATGTAGAAGCCGCTCCAATCATAGATCGCGGCGATCATCGGCGGCGCCTTGGTGTAGGGACGGGCGGCGAGATCTGCGGCGTTAGCCTGGGTCGCGACGGCAACGAGCGACAACGCGCCGACGGCGGATGCAATCTTCCAATTCATGTCTGCCCCGAATCAATCAATTGCGATGGGCAAATATACCTCTGGATGTGCGATCCATCGTGTCAGCCCAAGAGTGCATTGCTGCTTTTTTCCGCACTGTCGTCGTTCGGCAACACCGGCAGCCGCGATAGGCCTTCGAGATTTCACCCGTTCGTTGCAGGCGCCAACCCAACCGGGGCCGATCAGAGCACCTTGAAGATCGCGAGCGCCAGCACGGCTTGGGCGAGAAAACCGACGGTGAAGGCGAGGGTGCGGAAGACGGGAATACCCATCGCATAGACGATCAGATGCGCAACGCGCGACCAGAAATAGACGGCGCAGGCAAGCACCGTCCACTTCGAGGAGTAGTCGATCGCATTCAGGATCAGCACCAGCGGCGCGAACAGCACGAGGTTCTCGACGGCGTTGTCATGCGCGAACATCAGGCGGTTCGCCCATTCCGACTGCGGCTTGTCGGTGCGCGAGGGATTGGCCATCGCACCACCAAGCCCGCGAATCTGGCAGCGGTTGATGGTGTAGGGAATCCAGAGGATTCCAGTCAGGACCACCGTCAGTGTCAGCCAGAACAATTCACGCGTCATAACCCGGTCCCCTCATCAATTTCTGCTGCAGGCATGGAGCTTATACGAAAGCGCGAAAGATTCTGCTATGCGCGAACCCTGACATAGCTGCCGGGTGCGTCCTCGATCGGGGGAAACGCCTCGCTGCCGACCGTGCGGGCCGGGACTTCCTCGGGATCGAGTGCGCCCAGCCATTGCCGCCAGTCCGGCCACCAGGAGCCCTTGTGCTCGACCGCGCCCTTCATCCACTCGGCGACGTTGGCGGACTTCACGTTGTCGTTGGTCCAGTACTGGTATTTGTTCGAGGCGGGCGGATTGACCACGCCGGCGATGTGGCCCGAGCCGGACAGCACGTATTTCACCGGGCCGCCGAAGAACTGGGAGCCGTACAGCACCGATTCAGCCGGCGCGATATGGTCCTCGCGGGTTGCGAGATTGTAGATCGGCACCATGACCTTGGAGAGATCGAGCAAGGTGTTGTCCAGCACCAACGTGCCGGTCGAGAGCCGGTTCTCAAGGTAGCAATTGCGCAGGTAGTACGAATGGTTCGACGCGGTCATGCGGGTCGCGTCCGAATTCCAGTGCAGCAGGTCGAACGCGCTCGGCTGCTGGCCTTTGAGGTAATTGCTGACGACATAGGACCAGATCAAATCGTTGGAGCGCAGCATGTTGAAGGCCATCGCCATCTTCGAGCCTTCGAGCACGCCCGCCGCCTTCATGTCCTGCTCGAGGGATGCGATCTGCTCCTCGTCGACGAACACGAGCAAATCACCGGCATGGGTGAAGTCGACCTGTGCCGCGAAGAACGTCGCGGACGCCACGCGCTGGCGGCGCTTCTCGGCGAGCCAGGCCAGCGTGGTCGCGAGCATGGTGCCGCCGACGCAATAGCCGGCGGTGTGCACCTTCATCTCGCCGGTGACCTTCTCGATCACGTCCATCGCCGTGAGCGGGCCTTCCTTCATGTAGTCTTCCCAGCTCTTGGCTCCGAGGCGTTTGTCGGGATTGACCCATGAGATCACGAACACGGTGATGCCCTGATCGACGCACCATTTGATGTAGGATTTCTCCGGCTTGAGATCGAGGATGTAGAATTTGTTGATCCAGGGCGGGATGATCAGGAGCGGCGTGCGCAGCACCTTCTCCGTCGCCGGCGCATACTGGATCAGCTGCATCATCTCGTTCTGGTAGATCACCTTGCCCGGCGTCGTCGCCATGTTCACGCCGACGACGAGATTGTCCGGATCGGACTGACGGATCTTCAGCGTGCCCTTGCCGGCGGCGATGTCCTCGGCCAGCATCTTCAGGCCGCGCGCGAGATTTTCGCCGCTGCTGGCCACCGTCGCGCGCAGCACTTCCGGATTGGTCAGCACGAAGTTGGAGGGCGATATCGCGTTGGTGACTTGCTGGACGTAGAACTCGGCCTTGCGGCGGGTCTGCGGATCGAGGCCCTCGGCTTCGCGCACAAGCTCCTGCGCAAATTTGGTCGTGAGCAGATAGAGCTGCATCATGAAATCGAAGAACTGGTTCGACTTCCATTCCGGATCGGCAAAGCGCTTGTCGCGCGGCGAGGGTGCGATCGCGGGCGGTGCGTCCTGACCGGCCATGCGGCGCGCCGCCGAGCCCCAGAGGTCAAGATAGTCCTTGGCGAGCTTGGTCTGGAGTGCGGAGGCCCGCGACGTATCCGACAGCCAGTATTCGGCGACGGCGGTGAAGGTCTTGATGACCTCGGTAAGCTCCGCCGGCGGACGATCCTGCACCTCGCCGCTCTCGCGCGGCTTCAGGTACGCGGCAAGCGCCTTGCCGCCGCTTTCCATCGCCCGCGCGACATTCATCGCGAAGGCTTCCGCATCGAACTTCGTCTCGGGTTTGGGCGTATCGGTGGTGGCCATACTCATGAGGAGAACAGTAACGATTCATTCCGTATTCGTCACCGCGAAGCTCGCATGTTTGGCGTTAAACACTCTCGAAGATGTGTTGCAGTGCGACAAAATTTTCTTGGTTCCGTCACAATCGAG
This sequence comes from Bradyrhizobium sp. CW1, assembly GCF_023100665.1. NCBI lineage: Bacteria > Pseudomonadati > Pseudomonadota > Alphaproteobacteria > Hyphomicrobiales > Nitrobacteraceae > Bradyrhizobium > Bradyrhizobium sp. CW1. The sequence continues at coordinate 4,269,967 of NZ_CP064684.1, read as the reverse complement.
CCGCACCGCTCGGCTTGATGGACTGGGGCTATTTTCTCGCTCGCACCATTTGGGCAGCAATGGTTTGAGCTTGGGCGCGGACTTGGGTAAGGTTGCCCGGGGCCGTGCTTTGGGACGAAGTGGGGATTTCCCTAGTGTTGGCGTTGTGGGACCTGCAAAAGTCGCGGCGGATCTGTGGCGCGCTGCTGATGGCGACGCTCGCCCTGGGCGGCTGCTCGAGCCAGCTCGCGGATATGACGCCTTCCGATGCTCAAGCGCATCCCAGAGAGGCCGGTAGCTATCTGCCGGTGCACGATCTGCCGCCGGATCGCGATCAGGCCGTCATGCCGCCGGACCAACGCGCCAAGATCGAGGCCGAACTTGCTGCCGCGCGCGACCGTCAGGCGGTTGCCACCAAGGACGCGAAATAGGGCGCCGCAAGGTAATCGCTGGCGCCTCCGCCTCGCCGTGCTAAAAGACCTTAGTTCAGCCGAGAGTCAGGGCGAACGACTTCAGTCAACGTCGTCGATGATTGCTCTAAGTATTTGATCTTGAGTAATTTTCGCGAGAGATGCGGGCGCCTTCCGCCTGGTCTTTATGGCCTGTCGATTCTGTCCTGACCGGTTGCCGGAGCCGAGAGAGCCATGGAAGAATTTTACCGCATCCGCCGCCTTCCGCCTTACGTGTTCGAACAGGTCAACCGGGCCAAGGCAGCCGCGCGGAACGCCGGCGCCGACATCATCGACCTCGGCATGGGCAATCCGGACCTGCCGGCGCCTGCGCACGTGCTGGAGAAGCTGAAGGAGACGCTGGGCAAGCCGCGCACCGACCGCTACTCGGCCTCCCGCGGCATCCCCGGGCTGCGCCGGGCCCAGGCCGGCTACTACGCCCGCCGCTTCGGCGTGAAGCTCAATCCCGACACCCAGGTGGTGGCGACGCTTGGCTCCAAGGAGGGCTTTGCCAACGTGGCGCAGGCGATCACCGCGCCCGGCGACGTCATCCTTTGTCCCAATCCGAGCTACCCGATTCACGCCTTCGGCTTCTTGATGGCGGGCGGCGTGATCCGTTCGGTGCCCTCGGAGCCGACGCCGCAATTCTTCGAGGCTGTCGAGCGGGCGATCGTGCATTCGATCCCGAAGCCGCTGGCGCTCGTGGTCTGCTATCCTTCGAACCCGACCGCCTATGTCGCGAGCCTCGACTTCTACAAGGACCTGGTCGCGTTCGCGAAGAAGCACGAGATCCTGATCCTGTCGGATCTCGCTTATGCCGAGGTTTATTTCGACGAAAGCAACCCGCCGCCCTCGGTGCTCCAGGTGCCGGGCGCGATGGACGTTGCCGTCGAGTTCACCTCGATGTCGAAGACCTATTCGATGGCTGGCTGGCGCATGGGCTTCGCGGTCGGCAACGAGCGCGTGATTGCGGCACTCGGCCGCGTCAAATCATATCTCGACTACGGTGCGTTCACGCCGATCCAGGTCGCAGCGACCGCCGCACTGAACGGACCGGACGATTGCATCAAGGAGATGCGCGACACCTACCGCAAGCGGCGCGACGCGCTGGTGGAATCGTTCGGCCGTGCCGGCTGGGAGATCCCGCCGCCGGAAGCATCGATGTTCGCCTGGGTGCCGCTGCCGGAAGCCTTCCGCAGCGTCGGCAGCATGCAGTTCGCGACCCTGATGGTGGAGAAATCCGGTGTCGCGGTCTCGCCCGGCGTCGGCTTCGGCGAGCATGGCGAAGGATATGTCCGCATCGCCATGGTGGAAAACGAGCAACGGATCAGGCAGGCCGCGCGTGGCGTGCGCCGCTTCCTTGAAAGCGGCATCGAAACGTTGCACAACGTCGTTCCGCTCGCCACTCGGCGTTAAGTTCTCTTCCGCAGGTTTTCCAAGGCATCATGGTTGCACCCCTGAAAGTGGGCATAGCGGGGCTCGGCACCGTGGGCGCCGAAGTTGTCCGTCTGATCGAAACGCAGGCGCGGGTGCTTGCCGGCCGCAGCGGCCGTGGCATCCGTGTCGTCGCCGTCACCGCACGCTCGAAGGCGAAGAAGCGCGGCGTCGATCTGCGCGGCATCGAATGGGTCAAGGATCCGCTTGCCCTCGCCACGCATCCGGGCATCGACTGCTTCGTCGAGCTGATGGGCGGCGCGGGCGATCCCGCGCTGGCGGCGGTCGAGGCCGCGCTCGCCGCCGGCAAGTCCGTCGTCACCGCCAACAAGGCGTTGCTGGCAAAGCACGGCCTCAAGCTGGCAAAGGCCGCCGAAAAGCACGGCGGCGCGCTGAATTTCGAAGCAGCCGTCGGCGCTGCGATCCCTGTCATCAAGACGTTACGCGAAGGTCTTGCCGGAACCGGCATCAACCGGGTCTACGGCATCCTCAACGGCACCTGCAATTACATCCTGACCCGGATGGAGCAGGAGGGCCTGTCCTTCGCCGAATGCCTGAAGGACGCGCAACGGCTCGGCTATGCCGAGGCCGATCCGTCATTCGACGTCGACGGCCACGATACCGCGCAAAAGCTCGCCATTCTCGCCAGCCTCGCTTTCGGCACGAAAGTTGCTCAAAGCGCGGTGTATGTCGAAGGTATCTCCTCCATCGCGCCGGAAGATCTCCGTGCCGCTGACGATCTCGGTTACCGGCTCAAGCTGCTCGGCGTCGCGGTTCGCACCGCCACGGGCATCGAGCAGCGCGTGCATCCGACCATGGTTCCGAAATCCTCCTCGATAGCGCAGGTGATGGGTGTCACCAACGCGGTCACGATCGATGGCGAGGGCATCCCGCCGATCACGCTGGTCGGCCCCGGTGCCGGCGGCGCCGCGACCGCATCCGCCGTCGTCGCCGACATCGCCGACGTTGCGCGCGGCATTCGCGCCAATCCGTTCGGCCGGCCGATTTCGCAGCTGCGCGACACCAAGAAGGCGCCGATGGAGCGCCACGAGGGCGGCTACTACATCCGCCTTCTGGCACGCGATTTCCCGGGCACCGCGGCTGCGATCGCGACCCGGCTCGCCGAGCAGAAGATTTCAATCGAGTCGATCGTGCAGCGCCATCCCAATGGCGGCCCTGCGCCGGCAGACGGCAAGGCGGTCCCGGTGCCTGTCATTCTCATCACCTATGCCACGCATGAGGACGCCGTGCGCCGTGCGCTCGCGGCCGTGCAGAAGGACAAGGTGATCAGCGGACGGCCACAGGTTATCAGGATCGAGAAGAACTGACACGGTTCGAACGAACTGTGGGTGTTACGAGTTGATGCGGCGGAGATGTCCGTCCAAAACTGTTTCGAAGGAGTGAGCCGATGTCGACCCATATTTCAGTCCCGCCGCAAGCATTGCTCGAGCGCATTCTCACGCTGGAGATCGTGCGTGTGACGGAGCGGGCGGCGGTGTCTTCGGCGCGTCTGCGCGGGCACGGCAACGAGAAGGCGGCCGACCAGGCCGCGGTGGACGCGATGCGGCGCGAGCTCAACAAGCTGCCGATCGAGGGCACCATCGTCATCGGCGAGGGCGAGCGCGACGAGGCGCCGATGCTCTTCATCGGCGAGAAGGTCGGCATGAACGCCGGCCCGCAGGTCGACATCGCCGTCGATCCGCTTGAAGGCACCACGCTGTGCGCCAAGAACATGCCGGGCTCGATTGCCACCATGGCGATGGCCGACGGCGGCACGCTGCTGCACGCCCCCGACGTCTATATGCAGAAGCTCGCGATCGGTCCCGGTTACGACAAGGGCGTCGTCGAGCTCGATGCGACACCGGCCGAAAACGTCCGCCGGCTCGCCAAGGCCAAGGGCGTCAAGCCCGACGGCATCACCGTTCTCGTGCTCGACCGGCCACGCCATGCCAGCATCATCGAGAGCGTGCGATCGACTGGCGCCGCCGTGCGCCTGATCACCGACGGCGACGTCGCCGGCGTGATCCACTGCGCCGACCCCGACAATACCGGCGTCGACATGTATCTCGGCACCGGCGGCGCGCCGGAAGGCGTGCTCGCGGCCGTGGCGCTGCGCTGCATTGGCGGCCAGATGCAGTGCCGTCTCATCCTCGACTCCGACGAGAAGCGCGAGCGCGCCGCCAAGATGGGCGTCAGCGATCCCAAGATGATCTACGGCATCGAGGACATGGCGCGCGGCGACTGCCTGTTCGCAGCCACCGGCGTCACCACGGGCTCGCTGCTGTCGGGCGTCAAATTCCGCAAGGACGGCGTGATCGAGACCGAGACGGTGGTGATGCGCTCCGTCACCGGCACCGTGCGCTACATCAAGGCCGAGCACCGCGAGCTGGCGAAATTCCACCTCGACTGACGACTGCCGTCATTCAGGACGGCGCGACAGCGTCGAGGCCGGAATCTCGTGCCAATAACCTCTGGATTCCGGGGCCGCTCTGACGAGAGTCCCCGAATGACGAACAACAAAAAGAGGAAGCGCACATGTCCGACCTCTCCGCCGTCAAAGCCCTGGTCTTCGACGTGTTCGGCACCGTCGTCGACTGGCGCACCAGCCTGATCACCGACTTCATGTGGTGGGCGAAGGGCCGCGGCATCAGCGCCGACTGGACCGCCTTGGTCGACGGCTGGCGCGGCATGTACATGGCTTCGATGGATGACGTGCGCAAACATCCCGAGCGCGGCTACGTCATGCTCGATGATCTGCATCGCCGCTCGCTCGAAAAACTGGTCGCGCAATTTTCGATTCCAAAGCTGACCGAGGCCGATCTCGATCACCTCACCAAGGGGTGGCACCGCTTGCACCCGTGGCCCGACAGCGTCGCCGGCCTGACCCGACTGAAGACGAAATTCGTGATCTCGCCGCTGTCGAACGGCAATGTCGCGCTGCTCACCAACATGGCGAAGTTCGCAGGGCTTCCCTGGGACCTCATCATGTCGGCCGAGCTGTTCGAGCACTACAAGCCCGATCCCGAAACCTATCTCGGCGCCGCGCGCCTGCTCGGCCTCAAGCCGGAGCAGGTGATGATGGTCGCGGCCCACAACGGCGATCTCGCCGCCGCGCAGAAGAACGGGCTGAAGACGGCCTTCGTGGCGCGGCCGACCGAATACGGTCCGCTTCAGAAGGTCGATTTCGAGGCCACCGGCAATTGGGACATCGTCGCCAAGGATTTTGGTGGGATCGCCGACAAGCTCGGGTGCTAGGGCGGCTGACGCTCATCCGAGGCGGACGAGGCCCGGAATGCTGAACATATGGGCCAAGGCTCAGCCTCGCAGGACGTTCCACGGGGCGAAGGCATTGTTGACGCCCTCGAGCGCCGGTCCGAGTTGCGGCATATGCCGCAGCAGCACCGATTTCATTCCGTTGTTGTGGATCCAGTCCAGACCGAAGTTGGTGTAGACTTCCGCGCGGTAGTCATCGGTGAAGAACCGGTCGCTCTTCAGACGCCGCGATGCCATCAGGATGAAAATGCGGAAGGCGGTATCGCTGAAGCCGAAACCCTCCGGCAGGTCCTCGGCCAATAATCCGACCATCAGATCAACGCGATCGACGTTGCCCTTGTAGATCGCGCGCATCTTCCTGGCGGCACCGGGGATGCTGGTGATTTCTTCGAATGTGTTGACCCGCTTCTTGCCGACCAGCTCGCGAAACCGGTTGTAGCGCGGCACGCCGCGCTCGCGATCACGCATGATGTCGATCGCGGCCACGTCGAGCAGCGGCTGGCCGTCTTTCGTGAACCGGCGCAGGAAGTTGGGAAAATTGTGGAGGCGAATGGCGCCGGGATGAGCGGTGCCGAACGAGTACAGCAGGTTCGCGAAGCCGTGAGTCTGCATGAACTTGCGGGAGGCGGGGCCCTGCATTTTGACCAAGTCGCTAGCGGTAATCTCTGTGCTATCGAGCCGCCGTACATCAAGGTTTTCCGGGATCAACGGGTGCAGGCGGTACACGGCGGTGAATTCCTCGGTCATCGCGTAGGGCGCGCTGTGCTGATCCGTCGGAGAGCCGATGATGCCAAAGGCGGCTTCGCTGTTCTTGCCGAGCACGGCGCGCAGCACCCGGCACGGGATCCCCGACCAGTTGGCGTGCATGCTGAAGTCCAGTGCGGGATGGCCGAGGATGCCTGGCGTCCATTCGACGGTGTGGATCTTGGCGATCAGGGCCGCGTTGATCAGGCGCGCATGCTGGAATAGCTCCTCGTCCTTCCAGGTCGGATACCGCGCCTTCAAGCCGTCGCAGATGACATTGTGCTCGCGTGCAAAGAGATTGTGCAGCAGGCTGAGCCCCACCCACCAATTGTCGTTGAAGCCGGTGAGATCGGCGCCGGGATGCACCGGATCGGCTGGAAGCATCCCATCATCGCCGACCGCGATCTTCCCATCTGCCCCGGAACGGATCTGCATCTGCCTTGCGCGGTCGCTGCCGTAGATTTGTCCGGCGTCCCACCAGTGCGAGTTGAGGTTGCGGAACGTGGGGGTCGCGCCGAGCCATGGTTCACGTGGCGTCTCGTCGCAAACGGTCCGACGGATCTTCATGCAGTCGTCGATCCGCTCATCCGCAGGCCATTCGTCGTTTGGCGTCAGCGGAATTTTGAACTCGTTTCCCGACTTAGGGGCCCCATGGCTGAACCAATTATGCGTTTCGAACTGGATCCAGGCGGCGGCCAGCAGATTGAGGCTGGTCGCCGGAATAAATTCGTGGCGCGCCAGCAATTCCTCCGAGATCACGCGCGGACTGGGTTCGAGCAGGTCGTCCAGGCTGTCCGGTACGCATTCGGACAGCGCGAAGTTACGTCCGAACCGGGCGCCAGCCATCCCCATGCGCGGATGGTCGAGGCTGTTGAACGAGCCGTCGGCGGAACGCCACCGGTCATTGCCCGTGTTCCAGCGAGGCGATGTCGTGCCGTAGCCGGTATGGTGCAGATTGCGCTCCCGCAGCCGGTCGCGGAACGCCGAGAGATTGACGGCTCCGAGCAGGGTCGGCAGTTTGTCCCATGTGACAAAGAAGTTGACGGCCCGATAGATAACATCCGGGACCCATTGGAGCAGGTCGCGATGGAAGACAAAACCATCGTTCTCGCGGGACATTGACGCTCCCAAACGCAATTGAGCGAAATGAACTTAACTTGCAACTAGGAAGTAATGTTCGCCAACGCCGCCGGAGGCATCACGCAATTTGAAGTTCTTTACCGGCCAGTCGGACGGCGGTGATCGTTCGGATGGTCCGGGCGGCGCGTGCGTCGCCCGGACCAGATCCGGCGATTACAAAGTCATCTGCATCGGTTCGGGATAATAGTGGAATCCTTCACCCGCCTTGGCGACATGGCCATAGCCCGGCCAGGCGAAGTGATAGGACATCACGGGCGTCTTGTTCGCAGCAAGCATGGTCAGCAGTTTTACGCGTGACTCGGCCGCCTGCTTCGGGTCGGTGTCGTAGGAGAATTCCATCCGCGGCCGCTCGAGCAGCAGGACGGGATGATGCGACAGGTCACCAAGGAAGGCGAAGGACTTGCCGGCCGACGAGACCATGAAGATGGTGTGGCCGACGGTATGACCGGGCGCTGCGATTGCCTGCACGCCAGGCAGAAATTCCTGGCCGTCCTTGAAGAACACGATGCGGTCGCGGACCGGCAGCAGGTTCTTGCGGGCGTGAACGACGAAATCCTTGGCCGCGCTGCCGAGCTTGCCTTCGTCGGTCCAGAAGTCGAAATCGGTCTGCGAGATGTAGATCTGCGCGTTGGGAAACAGCGGCTTGCCGCCGTCGTCCACGATGCCGCCGATGTGGTCGATATGGGCATGCGAGCAAACCACGGCGTCGATGTCGCCGGGCTTGATGCCGGCCTCGGTCATGCTCTTCTGCTGCCGACCGGTGGTGACGCCGAACATCTTGGATGAGCCCATGCCGGTATCGAACAGGATGAGCTTGTCGCCGGTGTTGACGATCGGCGAGTTCTGCTCGAGCACGACATTGTCCGGCGACAGGAAATTGTCGACGAGCATCTTCTTCACCTCTTCCTTGGAAACACCGGTGAAGGTGCCCGAGGGATCGCCCAGGGGAAGCGGTCCGTCGGACACGACGGTGACTTCGGCGTCGCCGAGAACGAAGCGGTGCCAGTAGGGCGTCTGGGTGCCGAGCTTGGGAGCGCGCGCCAAGGCGCTGCCGCCGAGCATTGCGCTGGCACCAAGGCCAGCCCCGAGGGTCAACAAGGACCGACGTGAGACATCGATTGTCATGCGTTTCCTCCGCTTTTGTCTTTTGTTTTGCGCAATTGCTTGCGCGTTACATTCGGCCCGCGCCGATGGTCGAATGCTGCGCCGGTTCAGGCAGGCGAGCAAGTGGAATTGATTTGGCGATGATCTCGGTTTGTCGAAGTTGGATGCGCAATTCCGGCGCGCGACAAAAGACGTCCGTTGCCGACGAGCCTCGTCAGCACGATCCGTGCCAGTACGGCCAAAGGCAATCAATGATTGTGTCGTGATTGTGTCTGCTGGCCGCCCGATACGGCGTGACCGCAAGATTCTTTGTACGCCGCGACCTATGGCTCATGCAATTCTCGGCGCGAGCTCGCTCCCTTCCGTTTCGGCAAAGCCCGCCTGCAAAACCTCTTCGCGCTTGTGGCGCAAATGCGCTCGCAGGATATGGGCGAGGCCGACGCCGTCGCGCCTCTGCAGTGCGTTCAGGATGGCATCGTGCTCCTTCACGGCGACCGCCCAGCGTTCGGGCGTCATCGGCGTGACATAGCGCGCGCGGCGGATGCGCGCGGTCACGGACGTATACAGCCCCGCGAGCACCGGGTTTCCGGCCGCAACGACGATGGCTTCGTGAATGGCGCGGTTGCCGCGATAGTACTGGATCAGATCGCGTTCGCGATAATGCCGCACCATGTCCGCGTGCGCGGCGGCAATCGCGTCGATCTCGGCATCGGTGATGCGTTCGCAGGCGAGTTCGCCGGCGAGCGCCTCGAGACCCTGGCAGACCTCGAACAAGTCGCGCATGTCCTTGTCGGTCAGTTTTGCTGCGCGCGAGCCGCGATGCGGCAGGAGCTGCACGAGACCTTCGGCGGCGAGCACCTTGAGCGCCTCGCGGAGCGGCGTGCGCGATATCTGCAGCCGCTCGCACAGTTCGCGCTCGGGAATCCGCGCGCCCGGCGGGATCTCGCCGTCGAGCAGGATGGCCCGGATGCGGCCGACGACTTCCTCATGAAGCATGGGTCTGAAGTCCAATTGAATGCAAAAATGGAGCTATATACGCATTAATGCAAGTTCCGGCTTGTAAATTGATCATTTTGCATTCAAAAATGTAGAAAAGCAGAAGGACATCGAGGAAATGGACCAGCAGGTGAAGGCGGAAGACCTCGTTTTCGAGCGCCAGGACGGGATCGGGCGGATCACCTTCAACCGCCCGCAGGCGCGCAACGCCTTCACTTTCGCGATGTATGAGCGGCTCGCCGCGATCTGCGAGGAGATCAACGACGATCACGCGATCAAGGTACTGGTGCTGCGCGGGGCCGGCGACAAGGCGTTTGCCGCGGGCACCGACATCAATCAGTTCCGCGATTTCAAGTCGCCGCAGGACGCGATCGACTACGAGAACCGCATCGATCGAGTGTTGACCACGCTCGAGCAGTGCCGCGTGCCGACGATCGCGGCGATCAACGGGTTCTGCACCGGCGGCGGCGCGGGCATTGCCGCGGCATGTGACCTCCGCATCGGCACCCAAAGCGCGAAAATCGGCTTTCCCATTGCCCGCACGCTCGGCAACTGCCTGTCGATGTCCAATGTCAGTCGTCTCACCGCGCTGATCGGCGCCGCCCGCGTCAAGGATCTGATCTTCACGGCGCGGCTCGTCGACGCGACCGAGGCTGCCAGTGTCGGGCTGCTCGGCGAGGTCGTCGAGGATATCGCCGCGCTCGAAAGGCGCGCGGACGAGGTTGCCAAATTGCTCGCCAGCCACGCGCCGCTGACGCTGAATGCGACCAAGCAGGCCGTGGCGCGCCTGCAAAGGCGCCTGACGCCCGACGAGGGCGAAGACCTCATCCTGATGTGCTACACGAGCCAGGATTTTCGCGAAGGGCTCGATGCTTTCCTCACCAAGCGCGCGCCGCAATGGCGCGGCCAATAGGACGCCCCGATGCAAAGCGATCGCTCGCAATCAACCTCCGGCCGTTCGGGGCCGCTTGCCGGCCTCAAGGTGATCGATCTCACCCATGTCATGGCAGGGCCGACCTGCACCTTGATGCTGGCCGATATGGGCGCCGACGTCATCAAGATCGAGAAATCGCCGAACGGTGACGACACCCGCCATTCGGTGCCGCCGAAGATCGGCGACGAGGCGGCCTCCTTCCTGATGATGAACCGCAACAAGCGCGGCATCGTGCTGGATCTGAAGACCGATGGCGGCAAGCAGGTGTTGCGGCGGCTGATCGCGGGCGCCGACGTGCTGGTCGAGAATTTTGCGCCGGGCGCCATGGAGCGCCTCGGCTTCGGCTATGACGACCTGCACAAGCAGCATCCAACGCTGATCTATTGCTCGCTGTCTGGCTTCGGCCGCACCGGACCCTACAAGCATCGCCGCGGCTTCGATCTGGTCGCCCAGGCCATGAGCGGAATCATGAGCTTTACCGGCGAACGTCCCGATGGTCCGCCCGTGAAATGCGGCCCGCCGCTGTCCGACATCACCGCCGGCCTGCTGGCGAGCATGGGCATCCTCGCGGCCTACACGCACCGTCTCAAGACCGGCGAAGGGCAGTGGGTCGAGACCTCGCTCTATGAGGCCGCGCTGGTGCAGACCTACTGGCAGTCGACCATCGCGCTGGCCGCGGGCACCGCGCCGCGGGCCATGGGTTCGGCGCATCCGCTCAACGCGCCATATCAGGCGTTCGAGGCCTCGGACGGCTGGTTGGTGGTCGGCGGCGCCAACAAGAAGCATTGGCTGTTGATGCTGGAGGCGCTCGGCGCAAGCGAGCTCGCAGCCGATCCACGCTTCGTCACCGGCGCCGACCGCATGGCCAATTTGAAGGAGCTCGAAGCTGTTCTGAGCGAGCGCTTCCGCACCCGCACGCGCGCGCACTGGCTGGCGGCACTGGACGAGAAGGGCGTGCCGTGCGGGCCCGTGCACGACATGCTGGAGGCGCTCAGCGATCCGCAGACGCTGGCGCGCGAGATGGTTGTCGAGGTCGAGCATTCCACGCTCGGGCCCGTGAAGACGATCGGCTTGCCGGTCAAGTTTTCGGAGACCCCAGGCAAAGTGCGCACGGGCGCGCCGGTCTACGGTGAGCATACAAGCGAGGTGCTGGCCGAGCATGGGTTCGACCGGAAGCAGATCGACGCGCTCGAACAAGAAGGCGCAATCGTGTTGGCATCGGGAAGAGGCGAGGAACGGGTCGCCTGACCGGACGTCGAAAACAACAAGAACAAGAGACAAAAATAAGCTGGAGGACATCATGGGTCAGACATCAAAACTTCTGCTCTCCGCAGCCGTAATTGTGCTCGCCGGCACGACGCCGGCGCTCTCGGCGTGGCAGCCGCAAAAGCCGATCGAGTTCGTGGCGACCGCCGGGCCCGGCGGCGGCACGGACAATCTCGCGCGCGCCGTGCAGAACATCATCACCAAGCACAAGCTGGTGGAGCAGCCGATCGTCGTCGTCAACAAGGGCGGCGGCAGCGGCGCGGAAGGCTATGTCTACGGCAAGGCGTCCGCCGGCGATCCCTACAAGGTGATCTTCGGCACGTCGAATGCCTGGCAGCAGCCGCTCGTCTCCAAGGTCGCTTTCAACTACACCGATCTCACCCCGATCGCGGCGATGGCGCAGGACGAGTTCCTGCTCTGGGTCAAGCAGGACGCGCCCTACAAGACGGCGGGCGATTATCTGAAGGCGGCCGCATCAGGCGAGTTCAAGATGGGCGGCGCGCAGTCAAAGGATACCGACGAGGTGCTGACCCGCATGATCGAGAAGGCCGGCCACATCAAGCTGACCTATATTCCCTTCAAGAGCGGCGCCGAGACGGCCGTGCAACTCGCCGGCGGACACCTGGACTCTCACGTCAACAATCCCAGCGAGAGTCTCGGGCAATGGCGTGGCGCCACCCAGCGCCCGCTTTGCGTCTTCAGCCCGAAGCGGCTGCCGCAGGGCGCCAAGGTCACCGCGACCGAAGGCTGGGGCGATGTTCCGACCTGCGTCGAGCAGGGCCTCGACATCAAGCAGTATGAGCAGCCGCGCACAGTGTGGCTCCCCGGCAAGGTCACGCCGGACCAGGCCGCGTTCTATGTTGACCTGATGAAGAAGGTGCAGGCGACGCCGGACTGGAAGGACTACATCGAGAAAACCTCCCAGGTCGACACGTTCCTGACCGGTGCCGAGTTCGACAAGTTCATCAAGGAGGATCTCGAGCGCGTCAGGCTGGTTGCGAGCGAGCAGGGTTGGTTGGTCAAGTGAGGCTGCGCACGCCTCAAACCCCTCCGCCGGAACGACAGCGAACGCTGGGAAAACACGTGCGCCATAATCGGACACTGTACGTGGCCTGACCGGAGCCCTCGATGATATCGCGCCGCGCTCTCGAACTTGCGACAGCCGTTCTCACCGGCAGCTTCGGTGTGGCGGTCGTCATTTCCAGCCTCGATAACGGCATCGGCTGGTCGAGCGCGGGCGTGGACGCCGGGACGTTTCCGTTCCTGACCGGGATCATCATCGTGCTCGGGAGCCTCTACAACCTGTTTCGAGGTGTCATGCCGGCCGCGACGCTCGCCAGCGTCCCAATTGCCATCACATCGATCGAGCTGCGCCGGCTTGCCGGCCTGTTCGTGCCGGCCGCGATTTTCGTGGCTGCGATCCCGTTGGCCGGGGTGTACGTCGCCTCGGCCCTGTACATCTTCGCGGTACTGGCGATCCCCCGACAACAATCCGTGCCGCGCGCGCTTGGCATGGCGGCGGCGACAGCGCTTGCGCTCTACATCGTGTTCGAGCGCATGTTCCAGGTGAGCTTGCCGCACGGCGCGCTCGCCGCGGCGTTCGGCTTCTGACGGAGAGGCCGATGGACAATCTCGGGGAACTCCTTCACGGCTTCAGTATCGCGATCACGCTGCCGCATCTGGCGCTGATGGTGATCGGCGTGCTGCTCGGCATTCTCGTCGGCGTGCTGCCCGGGCTGGGTGCTCCGAACGGGGTGTCGCTGCTGCTGCCGCTGACTTTCGGCATGCAGCCGGTCTCTGCCATCATCCTGCTCTCCAGCATGTATTGGGGCGCGTTGTTCGGGGGATCCGTGACCTCGATCCTGTTCAACATCCCGGGCGAGCCGTCGTCTGTCGCCACCACCTTCGACGGCTACCCGATGGCGCGCGATGGACGGCCGACGACGGCGCTCGCCACCGCCTTCGGCTCGGCGGCATTCGGCGCGCTGATCGGCGTCATCCTGATCACCTTCCTCGCATCATGGGTGGCGCAAGTCGCACTCGCCTTCGGGCCAGCGGAATATTTTGCGGTCTATTTTCTTGCCTTCGCCAGCTTCGTCGGCATGGGCGGGGCTGCTCCGATCAAGACTGTCGTCGCGCTGGCGATCGGCTTTGCCATCGCCGCCATCGGCATCGACACCGTCTCCGGCAGCGTGCGCCTCACCATGGGCGTCGACGAGCTGGTCAAGGGCGTCAACTTCGTCGTCGCGGTGATGGGCCTGTTCGGCATCGGCGAGCTGCTCGTGGCCGTCGAAGAGGAGTTTCATGCCCGCGCGGTCTCGTCGAAGATAGAGTGGCGCGAGGTGTTTCGCGCGATCGGTCGCCTGCCGCGGCATAGCGTTGCGCTGTTGCGCAGCGCGGCGATCGGATGCTGGATGGGGATCACGCCCGGTGGCCCGACTGCGGCATCGTTCATGAGCTACGGCATCGCCCGGCGCTTCTCGCGCCGTGGCAGATATTTCGGCACCGGGGAGCTTGAAGGCATCATCTCGCCGGAGACGGCCGATCATGCGGCTGGCACCAGCGCGCTTCTGCCCATGCTCTCGCTCGGCATTCCCGGCTCGGCCACTGCGGCCGTCATGATGGGCGGGCTGATGATCTGGGGCCTCAATCCCGGGCCGATGCTGTTCGTCGACCAGAAGGACTTTGTCTGGGGCCTGATTGCCTCGATGTATGTCGGCAACATCGTCGCCGTCGCACTCGTGCTGCTGACCGTTCCGGTCTTCGCGGCCCTGATGCGGATTCCCTTCGTGATCATCGCGCCGCTGATCGTGATCATCTGCGTCGTCGGCGCCTATTCGGTATCGAACTCCTATCTCGATGTCGTCATGATGCTCGGCTTCGGCATCGTCGGCTATCTCTTCAAGAAGCTGTTCTATCCGCTGGCGCCGCTCGTGCTCGCGATCGTCATCGGGGACAAGGCCGAGGACGCGTTCCGGCAGTCGATGCTGATGTCCAAGGGATCGCTCGGGATCTTCTTCGCCAACAAGCTGGTGACATGCCTGATCGTGGCCGGCATCGCACTTTTGCTGCTTCCGCTCGTGCTGCAGCTTGCGCGCCTGCTGCGCAAGCCTGCGCCGTCCACCGACGAGACGACAGCCCAAGAGAGAACGCAAGAGAGAGCTCAAGAGACCGCTCAAGAGACCGCTCGGGAGAAAGTGATCATATGACCGCAAAGCCGCTCATTGCATTGGCAATGGGAGATCCCGCCGGCATCAGCCCGGAATTGACCGCAAAGCTCGTGGTGCAGGACGATATCCGCGCCCGCAGCCAGATTGTCGTGATCGGCGACCGCCGCATCTTCGACGCGGGCGCGCGCGTTGCCGGCGTCGAGCCGGAGCTGACAACAGTGGAGCAGGGGGCCGATCTGCGCGCGGCGGAGGGCGAGACTCTGTTCGTCGACCTCGGCCATCTCGATCCCGGCGACATCCAGCAGGGGATCGCGAGCCTTGCCGGCGGCAGGTTCGCGCTTGCCAACTACAAGCACGCGCTCGAGCTCGGCCGCGACGGCCGGGTCGATGCCGTCTGCTTCACGCCGTTCAACAAGCAGGCGATGCGGCTGGCCCGCGCCGAGTATGACGACGAGATCGCATTCTCCGCCGAAGTGGTCGGACTCAAAACCCCCGCAAGCGAGTTCAATGTGCTGGACCGGCTGTGGAACGCCCGCGTGACGTCCCACATCCCGCTCAAGGACGTCGCCGCGCGACTGTCCGGCGAACGCATCCATAGCGCGCTGAAGCTGACCGATGCCTGCATGCGCAACGCCGGCTTCGCACGGCCGCGCATCGCGGTCGCCGGTCTCAATCCGCATGCCGGTGACGGCGGCAATTTCGGCCGCGAAGAGATCGACATCATTGCGCCCGTGGTCGCCGCCGGCCAGCGCGATGGTATTGCCGCGGAAGGGCCATTTCCCGCTGACACCGTATTCCTGCGCGCCAAGGGCGGCGCCTTCGATGCGGTGCTGACGATGTATCACGACCAGGGCCAGATCGCGATGAAGCTGATGGGTTTTGATCGTGGCGTGACTTTGCTTGGCGGCTTCCCGTTCCCGATCTGCACGCCCGCGCACGGCACCGCGTACGACATTGCCGGGCAGGGCATTGCATCAATCGGGGCCAGCCGCGCCGCGCTGGTGCTAGCCGGAGAGATGGCGGCTCGTCGCGTCGCCTGATTTCTCCGAGGGCGCCTGCTTGTGCCCGCGGTGGCCGTGCGCAGCTTCGGGCCCCACCGGGAAAAAGTGGAAACTTCCGCCGTCGTAACGAGTTGCTGTCCCATGAACGTCTCCATCTCGGAGTTGGAACATGGTAGACGACGACCCGCTGCGAACGGCGGTGGATATTGCTTGGTCCGTTTACCGCGCCCGGCATCGCCACGTCGATGCCGCAGATTGCCGTCGCTGCCTGCTCGAGCGTCATCTGCAAGGGAGATGGGAAGCGCGCGGGAGCGATGCCGAAGAACTCACGGGATTCGGGATTGCCTACCTCGATCGGCTTCCCGAGGACGAATGTTAAGGCTCGTGGAAGGGCTCGTCTGCCGGGTCGCGGCCGCAAGTGCCAGGCCGAATTGGACGCTGCTCGCGATTTCGAACCTTCTGTCCGCCGCGATCGTGCTGATCGTGCGTGCGGCGGCTTGACGGTAGCCTGCCATGCGCATCGCTCAGCTTGCTCCCCTGGCCGAAAGCGTCCCTCCGAAGCTCTACGGGGGCACCGAGCGGGTGGTGGCCTGGCTGGTGGATGGGCTGGTCGAGCTCGGCCACGAAGTCACGCTGTTTGCGAGCGGCGATTCCAGGACGAATGGTGCGCTTCATCCGGTCTGGCCCCGCGCGCTGCGGCTCGGACAGAAGGGGGCGGACCCGACCGCCGCAAGCGCGATGCTGATGGAGGCAATCGCAAGGCGTGCGAAAGAATTCGACGTAACCCACGCGCATGTCGACTGGCTGTCCCTGCCGTTGCTCAGTCGTCTCGGCGTGCCGTTCCTCACGACCATGCACGGTCGCCTCGACTTGCCTGGGCTACCCGACGTCGTCAGGCACTTCCCTGAAGCATGCTTCGTGTCGATTTCCGATCATCAGCGGCTGCCGCTTCCGGATGCGAAATGGATCGGAACCATCCAGCACGGGCTGCCGCCCGATCTGTTTCGGCCGTCCTACGAACCGGGGTCCTATTTGGCGTTTCTCGGGCGGCTCACCGCAGACAAGGGTCCGCAGGACGCCATCCGTATCGCGCGCGCAGTCCAGATGCCCCTCCATATCGCCGCGAAGGTCCCGCGCGCCGAGACGGCCTACTTCAGGAACCACATCGAGCCGAACGTCGACGGCAAGGATATCCGGCTTGTTGGGGAAGTCGATGACGCGAAGAAACAGCCCTTCCTTGCCGAAGCCGCTGCTCTGCTGTTTCCGATCGATTGGCCGGAGCCGTTTGGGCTGGTCATGATCGAAGCGATGGCATGCGGAACGCCCGTGATCGCCTATCGCTCCGGCTCCGTCCCCGAAGTCATCGAACATGGATTGACCGGCTTCATCGTCGAGAACGAGGAGCAGGCCGTCAAGGCGATCGGCGAACTGGGAAAACTGGATCGAAGGAAGGTGCGCGCCCGCTTCGAGGAGCGCTTCTCTGCGAGCCGAATGGCGAGGCAGTACGAACACCAATACCGCAGGCTCGCTGGCGCCGCGGCTCGGGAGTTGATCACTGAACCGTCGGAAACGTGAAAGGAGCAGCCGATGTCGCTCGGAAAAGCGGGGCAGATTTGCATCTTTCTGGTCTTCGCTCTGGCTGCGCCGCCGGCGTTCGCCGCGGAGATCGACGCCGCTGCCATCAACGTCGCCGAGCCGTCGAAGAAAACCCTGTCGAACGATAAGCCGACCGCGGCGGGGGTCCGGTTGCAGGTCCTGCTGGACCGCGCGCACTTCTCGCCCGGCGAGATCGACGGCAGATTCGGCGAGAACGCCAAAAAGGCGTTGCGGGCCTATGCCGAAGCACGGCAGCTGCCGGTTTCGGACGCCGTGACGGACGATGTCTGGACCGCGTTACGGGCGGACGACCGGCCGGTGACGATGACCTATGCCATCACCGAGCAGGACGTGGCGGGTCCTTTCCTGAAAAAGCTGCCGTCGAGGATGGAGGACATGAAGGAGCTTACAAAGCTCGGCTTCACCAGTGCGCGCGAGGCCCTGGCCGAGAAATTTCACATGAGCGAGCAGCTCCTGGTCGCGCTCAACTCCGGGCGTCATTTCGATCGCGCCGGCGACACCATCGTCGTGGTGGACACATCAGGCGCAGGCGAGGGCATCCCCACCAAGGCCGAGAGGATCGAGGTCGACAAGATCAGGCAGACCGTAAAACTGTTCGACAAAACGAATGCGCTGATCGGATTTTATCCCGCGACCGTCGGCAGCGAAGAGAAGCCGTCGCCCTCAGGTACGCTCAAGGTCACGGAAGTCAGCCGAAATCCGTACTATCGCTACAATCCCGCTTATCGCTTCAAGGGCGTCCATTCCCGCAAGCCCTTCACCATCAAGCCCGGCCCGAACAATCCGGTCGGCACGGTCTGGATCAACCTGTCTGCCGAGGGCTACGGCATTCACGGCACGCCTTCGCCGGAGAAGATTTCCAAGGCGGAATCTCACGGCTGCGTGCGTCTGACCAATTGGGATGCCGAGCGCGTCGCCGGGCGTGTCTCGAAGGGCACGCCGGTGGCATTCGTGGGCAGCCCCGGATGAACAAACGCCTCGAGGTGGCAACGCCGCTCGCCGATTGTGCGCTATTTCGGGATCGGCATCGTCAGCTCCTTGTCGGCCGTATCCACCACGAAGACGGCCAGCAATTTTGCGGGTTCGGTCTCGCTGGCATTGGCGCTGACGGCATGGCGGTCGCCGGGCTTTTCGGAGAAGTTCTCGCCCTTGTGAAAGACCTTGGCCGGGCCGTCATTGACCTGACTGCGTATCGCTCCTTCCAGGACGGTGGCGTAGATGAAAGCCGAGGGCGCGTGGATGTGGGCCGGCGAGGAGCCTCCGGGACCATACTCGACCAGTACGCCCTTCATGCTCTTGCCCGGGACATTGGGCAGCGCCTGGTCGAACACGACCGTCACCTTGGCCGTGGGCGTCGCCGTCTCGACGGCATGGGCTGTCAGGAATGATGCGGCATAAACAGCGGTTGCGATGAGCAATCTGCGCATGGGGGTCTCCTCAAAGTCTCGCGAGCCATGTTGCGAGCGGCGTTTTGCCAAGCCGCGCCTCGCCGAGAGGGTTCAGCGATGTGTCGTCGATGGGAGCGCCGTAGTACGGCGCCTTTGGGTCTCCCACCACCGGTCGGGGGTCGCCGGACGCCTTCAGGCGGCGTGCGATGAATTCATCAAAGGGCGCCTTCTCAGGTCCTGCGATATCGATCGTGCCGTTGAGCGGCGGGCTCATCGCGACTTCTGCGAGGCGATCGGCCACGTCCTCGGCCGCGATGGGCTGAAACAATGCCGAGGGAACAACGATCCCACCCTCGGCCGCACCCATCTCGGCAATGGCGCTGAGGAATTCGAAGAACTGGGTGGCGCGGACGATCGAGTAGGGGACCGGCGAAGACTTGATGATAGTCTCCTGCGCCAGCTTGGCGCGAAAATAGGAGTTATCGGGCGAGCGCTCGGTTCCGACGATCGAGAGCGCCACATGATGCTTCACGGCCGCTGCGGCCTCAGTCGCAGCGAGGTTTTTGCTCGAACGCTCGAAGAATTCCAGCACGGCCGCGGGCTCCCAGGACGGCGCGTTGGCAACGTCGACGACGACATTGGTGCCCGCCAGCACTGCTGCGAGACCTTCCCCGGTCACCGCGTTCACGCCCGACTTCGGCGAAGCCGCGACCGCGTCGTGGCCTTGCTGCTTGAGCTTCGCCACCAGCTTGGATCCGATCAATCCGGTCCCGCCGATCACGACGATCTTCATGGCCTATCTCCTCGGCACGTTGCGGGCGCGAGCGTTTCAGGGTCGACGGCGCGCGCGTCGCGATGCGATGAGGCGACTCTTACCGGGGAAATGGGGCAGGCTCTTGCCTGTAACCGGCCTGCCTTGTCCAAAAATGATGAAGATGTTTATCGATCGCCGATAGATAAGTTGCATATCGAAATAGCCCGACGCGCGGAGCGCACCGCTGGCGCCAGCCACCACCAGCGGCGCGCGCTAGATTGCAGCACGTCCTTCGTGTCGGCGTTCGGTTACAGACGGCAATCGCACTACGCAGCGGAACCCGACATGGCTGGTCGAGGTATCGACCGGCTCGGCGTGCCGCGCGGCCGGGCGGTATCGGCGGCAATAGTTCGGCGCGCAGAGGTGCGAGCCGCCCTTGAGGACCGTGAGCGGAATCTGGATGTCGGGGAGGCGAGGGTCGTAGCTTGTGTGCTCACCGCCGCCGCGGGGATTTTTGGGGATGCAGCAGGGTTTTGCGGCGTCGGCGGCGTGTTTTGACGACCACCAGTCGGAGGTCCACTCCCAGACATTGCCGATCATGTCGTAGAGGCCGTAGCCGTTCGGCGGGAAGGCCATGACCGGCGAGGTACGCTCGTACCCATCCTCGCCGAGATTCTGGACGGGGAAGTTGCCCTGCCAGATATTGGCCATGTGTTTGCCGCCCGGCATCAGCGCATCGCCCCAGGCGTATTCCTCCGCCTCGAGGCCGCCACGCGCCGCAAATTCCCATTCCGCCTCCGTCGGCAGGCCCTTGCCGGCCCAGTGGGCATAGGCTGCCGCATCGCTAAAGGAGACGTGGACGACGGGATGATCGTCGAGATCCTCGATGTGCTGCCAGGACCATAGGGATGACGCCAGTTGGCGCCGCGCAGGAATGTCCACCACTGGCTCCAGTCGGTGAGATCGGTGATGCGCGGCAGCGGTGAGAACACCCGCGATCCCGCGTAGAGCATCTCTGCCAGCGCGCCCGGATAGTCCTTCGGATCGGGAACGATCTGCGCCTCGGTGACATGGCCGGTTGCGTCGACGAACTGCTTGAACTGCCGGTTGGTCACGGGCGTGCGGTCTATCCAGAAGCCGTCGACAGCAACGCGATGGCTCGGCGCTTCCTCGGGATAATGATGGTCGGATCCCATGCGAAAGGTTCCGCCGGGAATGAAGACCATCTCGCCGGTCTTCAAATCATCCGGCAACCACTCGCAGTGATCCAGATCTGCTCGCAACATGGTGGAAGCTCCGATGCTCGTAGTCCACCTGATGCTACTGCGCCAACCTGGCAGACTTCGACGATAGCTCTCTGCCCGGCCCATTAGACGCATTGTCTAGCCCCGTTTTTTTGGCACTCGGGGAGAGGAGGACGCTGCGTCAACATCTCTTTCTTTTGCACGCACGTTTTCGACCACGCGGCAAATCCATGCCGCGTGCGCTCTGCCATCCCCAAAGCGCGTCCGCTCAATATCGCTAAGGTTGCAAACGGTACCCGAAGATTGGACGGCTGTGATGTGCAGTTTGTGCCAGTCTGCGGGGGAGTTGGTGAGGCCTCGCGTGCCGCAGAATTGTCGCGCTTCAGTAACACGGTACAGCCATGGGGCAAGTCCTCCTGGTTGATTCGCGCAAGCTGGACGGTTTCGAAGGACTTCAGCAGGCCGTCCACGGCTCGCATGTCGATGTGATGCAACTCGGCCGCGGTCGGTTGCGCGGAACGTTGTCCCATGTCGGCATCGGCGACTTCTCGCTCAGCATTGGTGCGTTCAACGTCGGCATGCGCACGCAGCGGGTTTCCAGCGACGACAAGCTGATCATCGGGATGCTGCTCGCGGCCGAAGAGCGCGTCGCCCACTGGTCGTTCGACATGCAGCTCAACGATGTGCTCGTCATTCCGCCGCTGCTCGAACATGACGGTGTTTTTCACGGCGGCTCCGCTTACGCCGCCATGCGGTTCGACCTCAACGAGGTCGCGACGCTGTTCGCCGGAAAAGCACGGCTGAGTGATCCTGACACCTGGCGCAGCCGCGGTCATTTCCGCGCGGACATCGAGAGCGGCGCGATCGCCTCGCGCCGCCTGGTCCGGATCATGTCGCACCTGCGCGACAACAAATACGGACTGACGCCATCAACAGCCGATTTCTGGAAACGATCGATCGCCGAATGCATGGCTGCCAACGTCGCGTCGTCGCTGCCACCCGACGGCAATGGCTGGCTCCCTTCCGCGCGACGGCTGATCCGCAAGGTCGAGGAGTTTCTCGACGACGCCGGCACCCGTCCGGTGCACGTGTCGGAAATTTGCGCGGCGCTCGGCGTATCGCGGCGCACCCTTCACCGCGCGTTTCAGGAGGTATTCGGTCTCGGCCCGGTCAGCTTCCTCAGGCACAAGCGTCTTTGCGCTGTTCATTCGATCCTGCACCAGAGCGCACCCGGCTCGACCACCGTGACAGCGGTCGCCATGCAGCAGGGCTTTTACGAACTCGGCCGGTTCTCGCAATACTACCTGGCAATGTTCGGAGAGCGTCCGTCGCAAACGCTCGGAATCGCGGCGGTGCAGGCCGCCGAAGACGAGATCGCCAGAGCCTCGCGCTTTGAGCCTGGACCGCGAACGACGCCATGATGGCATGCATGCCAGTGTTTTGCAGGCGTCAAACGGCGAAAAAACTGTCATGAAAACAACCGGATGGCTACCGTGTATGGGGTTGTTTTCACGGTTTTGAGTTGGATAGGCGAGCCGCCTCCAGCTTCAGGCCCCGCAGACGATCACGCCGTACCAGCCCAGGCCGCGATAGGTCTCGTAGCCGGGCGTCGCATGGAACGCGACCAGCGTGCCCGAGCCGTCCTGGTAGAAGCCGGAACGCTGGCCGTTGAGCGACAGCGAGATGCGTTCGCTGAGAATGCCTTGTCCGTCGGAAGCGGCGATCACGCGAAGATTGGAGTCGACCAGCAGCACGCGCGCCTTGTCGCTGTCGCCAACGCGCACGCCTTGCACGATGGCGCGGGCCTGCGCCTCCCAGTCGAAATGGATGGCGAGCACCCCGATCGGCGCGCCGTTGGCCTGGCCGCCGGCGCGGACGCTGGCGCAATAGGTCGCGACCTGGGCATTGCCGAGCAGCGGCTGGTTCTCGACGTCGCCGGCGACATAGTCGTCGCCGGAGCGCAGGGTCTTGGCCTCGCGAAACCATTTGGTGTGGGCGACGTTCTGGCCGACAGCGCGAAAGCGGTCGGCGCGGCCGTTGGCGATGACGTTGCCGTCGAGATCGCAGAGCCAGAGGTCGAGATAGACGGTATAGGCTCCTAGGATCACACCGAGACGCTGCGAGGCATGGGACACGGCCGCGGCGTCGGGCGAGGCCGCGCAACCGACCAGCGCGGAATCGGTCGCCCACCAGCGCACGTCGCAGGTCCGTTCATAGAGGTTGCGGTCGATCAGCTCGATGGCGTTGAGCGAGAGGTCGACCATGCGCTCGCCGCGCGAGCGCTGGCTCATGCGGTCGATCGAGGCGACGAGGTCGCCGGTGCGCTTGGTCAGCTGGCTTTCGAGTTCGCGGGCGATAGTCTCGACCTGCTGGCCGACGCCGCGGACCTCCTGCGCCACCACGGCGAAGCCCGCGCCCTGCGCGCCGGCGCGCGAGCTTTCGATCAACGCGTTCAGCGCCAGCATCTTCATCTGGTTGGTGATCTGCTGGATCGCCTTGGTCTTGTCGACCGCGATCTGGTTGACCTCCGCCGTGAGGCGGTTGATCAGCGCGGAGATGTCGGAATCATCATCAGCGGGTTCATTTGCGATCGGCTTGGCTTTGAGACCCAGCGCAGCAGACATCGGGGGCTTCCCTTGGCAATGAGGTCTGATCTGCAACGAACCCGGAACAATCACTGACAGATCGAATACGATTCTTTTTCGAAGATTCCGCCTAACGCCTGCTTAATTTGCTGTTTTGCGGAATGCTCAAATGATAGTCAGTCCGGGTAGCAAAGCGGCAATCCACCGCTTTGTGCCGCGCAGACGTTGCAAATCCCGAGGGATTGCGGGCCAATCGTCCGTCGGCCGGACGATGCAATCCCTCCGGCTCCCAGGTTCCTCAAACCGACAGCTGTTCATGACGCCGCCCGCTACCGCCTTGCCCGTCGAAGCGCCCCAGGCGTTCCTGGGAGTGGCGCGCTCGCTCACCGACAAGCTTTGGCGCGACCGGCTGGATGCCCGCGGGGCGGCGAAAGCGCTTGCCATCGTGCAGCGCCACCAACTGCCCGAGCTCCTGGCGCGGGTGCTGGCAGGCCGCGGCGTCGACAGCGACGCCGTCGCAGATTTCCTCGATCCCACCATCCGCAAGCTTCTGCCGGACCCGTTCACGGTGACGGAGATGGAGGCCGCCGCGAAGCGGATCGCGGATGCCGCAGCGAACGGCGAGAAGGTCGCGATCTTCGGCGACTACGATGTCGACGGCGCGACCTCGGCGGCGCTGCTGACCTGGCATCTGCGGCATTGCGGGCTCGATCCGCTGATCCACATTCCCGACCGCATCTTCGAGGGCTACGGGCCCAACACGGAAGCCGTGCGCGCGCTGGCCGAAAAGGGCGCCACGCTGCTCGTCACCGTCGATTGCGGCACCACCAGCATCGAGCCGCTCGCCGAAGCAAAACGTATCGGCATGTCCGTCGTCGTGATCGACCATCATCAGGCCGGCACGGAGCTGCCGGAGGTCGACGCGCTGGTCAATCCGAACCGGCTCGACGATCTCTCCGGCCTCGGCCATCTCGCCGCCGTCGGCCTCGTGCTGGTGACGCTGGTCGCGGTCAATCGTGAATTACGCCAGCGCGGCTTCTGGAATGCGGAGATGCCCGAGCCGGATCTGCTCGGCATGCTGCATCACGTCGCGCTCGGCACGGTTGCTGATGTCGCGCCGCTGATCGGTCTCAACCGCGCGTTCGTCGCCAAGGGCCTGATCGCGATGCGGCGGCGCGACCATGTCGGCCACACAGCGCTGATGGACGTGGCGCGGCTCAACGGCCCGCCGGAGGCCTGGCATCTCGGCTTCATGCTGGGGCCGCGCATCAATGCCGGCGGTCGCATCGGCCGCGCCGATCTCGGCGTGCGCCTGCTTTTGGAGGGTGACAGCGTCGAGGCCGCGCGGATCGCCGCCGAACTCGACCGCCTCAACAGCGAGCGCCGGGTCATCGAGCAGGCGGCCGAAGCGCAGGCCGAAGCCGAGGCGCTCGCCTCGATCGGGCTCGAGGACAAGATCGGCGTGATCGTCACGGCCTCCGAAGGCTGGCATCCCGGCGTGGTCGGTCTCGTTGCGTCCCGGTTGAAGGAGAAGTTCTCGCGGCCCGCCTTTGCGATCGCGCTGGAGCCCGGGGGCATCGGCACCGGCTCCGGCCGTTCGATTGCCGGCGTCGATATCGGCAAGGCCGTGCGGCAGGCGGTCGCCGATGGCATTCTGCTGAAGGGGGGCGGCCACGCGATGGCTGCGGGGGTCACGCTGCGGAAGGAAAAACTCGCCGAGTTTCGCGCCTACCTCGAGAATGCGTTGGGGCGCGACGTTGCCGAGGCGCGCCACGTCAACGAGCTCTACATCGACGGCGCGGTCTCCGCGCGCGCGGTGACGACCGAGCTTGCAGCGACGCTCAACCGCGCGGGTCCCTTCGGCAGCGGCAATCCGGAAGCCGTGTTGGCGCTGCCGGCGCACCAGCTCGTCTATGCCGACGAGGTGGGACAGGCACATTTGAGGCTACGCTTCAAGTCGGGCGACGGCGCCATCGTCAACGGCATCGCGTTCCGTTCGATCGGACAGAAGCTCGGCAACGCGCTCGTTGCCAATCGCGGCCAGCAATTGCATGTCGCGGGATCATTGTCGGTCGATCGCTATCAGGGCGCCGAGCGTGTGCAATTTCGCGTCATCGACGTCGCGCTACCCGATCAGGGACCATCCATGATTAGATAGGCCCGGCAAACAACAAAAAAGCTAACAGCAAAACTGGGAGTGAACATGGCAGGGCAGGTTGAGGGTAAAGTGGCGCTGGTGACGGGCGGCGCCTCCGGCATCGGCGAAGCCGTCGTCGAGCTATTCGCGCGCGAGGGCGCCACC
Organism: Bradyrhizobium sp. CW1; assembly: GCF_023100665.1. NCBI lineage: Bacteria > Pseudomonadati > Pseudomonadota > Alphaproteobacteria > Hyphomicrobiales > Nitrobacteraceae > Bradyrhizobium > Bradyrhizobium sp. CW1. The sequence goes on along the minus strand of NZ_CP064684.1, from coordinate 4,244,587 downwards.
GTCATTGCCACCGACATCGACGAGCTGCGCGGCCCCGAGCTCGCCAATCGCATCACCAAGGCCGACGGCAAGGCGATTTTCCTGGAGCAGGACGTCACCAGCGAAGAGCGCTGGATCGAGATCACAGCCGAGATCGCGAAGCGCTTTGGCCGGCTTGATATTCTCGTCTCCAACGCCGGCATCGGCATCGCCGTGCCCTCGATCGTCGACATGACGCTCAGCGACTGGCGCAAGCAGAACGCGATCAACCTCGACGGCGTCTTCCTCTCGGTCAAGCATTGCCTGCCCTTGATGCGCAAGACCGGCGGCGGCTCGATCGTCATGATGTCCTCGCTCGCGGGCCTGCGCGGCGCGCCTGGGCTGTCGGCCTATTCGGCGACCAAGGGCGGCGTGCGGCTGTTCGCGAAGTCAATCGCGATGGAGTGCGCGGCCGCCGGCGACGGCATCCGCGTCAACTCCGTCCATCCCGGCATCATCGACACCCCGATCTGGGGCAAGATCCCGACCGGCGCGACCGGCAACCAGGGCAATGCACCGATCGATCCCGAGGAGCGTGCGCGCCTCGTCACGCCGCTCGGCCGCGCCGGCCATGCTTCTGAGATTGCCTCCGGCGTGCTGTATCTGGCCTCCGATGCCTCGTGCTACGTCACCGGCAGCGAGCTCGTCATCGACGGCGGCATGAATGCCGGCGGCGTGCCGCGGCGGCAATAGACCGCCTCGCGGGCTGCGAAGGGCAGGGTGGCGCCCGCGGGGGCTGACGCGCAGGCGTCGGACCTGTACAACGCGGGCGTCTTCCGATCGACAGAGGTGTCCTTCCGCCATGGCGCACAGCCTTCACTCATCGTCCTCCACGCCAGCAACGTTCCGCTCGAACCGTCCGGACCTCGTCACCGACGCGATCCGCAGCGCGCGCGAGGATCTTGCCGCCTGCTTTCGGATGGCTGCGCGCAACGGCTTTGAGGAGGGCATCTGCAACCACTTCTCGGCCGTGGTGCCGGGCCATGACGATCTCTTCCTGGTCAACCCTTACGGCTACGCCTTCCGCGAGCTGACCGCGTCAAAGCTGCTGATCTGCGATTTCCACGGCAGCGTGCTCGACGGCGAGGGCGTACCCGAGGCGACCGCGTTCTACATCCATGCCGAGATGCACAAGCGCCTGCCGCGCGCCAAGGTCGCCTTCCACACCCACATGCCCTACGCCACGGCGCTGTCGATGACCGAGGGCGATCCGCTGATCTGGGCCGGCCAGACCGCGCTCAAGTTCTACGGTCGCACCGCCGTGGACCGCGACTACAACGGCCTCGCGCTCGACAACCGCGAAGGCGCGCGCATCGCATCCGCCGTTGGGGATGCCGATATCATCTTCATGAAGCATCACGGCGTGATGGTGTTGGCACCGACCATCGCGGAAGCCTGGGACGATCTCTACTATCTCGAACGCGCCGCCGAGGTGCAGGTGCTGGCGATGTCGACCGGGCGACAGATGCTGCCGGTCGATCCCGCGATTGCAGCCGAGACCTACAGGCAGATGCGCGAGGGCGATTCCGAATCTGCACGGCTGCATCTTGCGGCGATCCGGCGGCAGCTCGATGCGGAGGAGCCGCAATACCGGCATTGAGCCGGCCTAAGACCCCTGGCGTAGCTTCGCCAGCACCTTCAGCCCGCCATAGCCGTCCGCAGGCACGATACCGGCCCTCTGCTGAAAATCCTTGATTGCCTTCATCGTGTCGTTGCCGACGCGGCCGTCGGTGCCGCCGGTGTCGAAGCCCGCCTTGGTCAGGCGCGTCTGCATCTCCTGCACCTCGGCGAGTGTCAGCGCGCGCTCGGAGCCGGGGAACGGCTGGATGAAAGGCGGGGCGCCGAGGCAGCGGTCGCCGAGATGGCAGATCGCCAGGGCATAGTTCATCGAGGGATTGTAGCTCTTCACCGCGTTGAAATTCGGTCCCAGCAGAAACGTCGGCCCGCCCGCAACCGGCGTCCACATCTGCGCGGATGCGGAGGCTTGCGGGAATGGCTGGCCGTCGGCGCGGGTGACGCCGGCCGCCTGCCAAGCCGCATAGGTCCGGCTGCCGCTCATCTCACCGGGCGTGCGCACCTCGTAGCCCCAATGCTCGCCGCGGTGCCACTTGCCGCGATTGACGAGATATTTTGCCGTCGAGCCCAGCGCGTCGTCGGGCTTGCCGAACGGCGACACCTTGCCGTCGCCATCATAGTCGATGCCGACATTGAGCCAGACTTCCGGCATCCATTGCGAATGCCCCATCGCGCCGGCCCAGGATCCCTGCATCTGCTCCGGCGTGCTCCAGCCCTTGTCGACGATGCGTAGCGCGTTGATCAGCTCGGTTTCCCAATAGGCCTTGCGTCGCGGTTCGTTCCAGGCGAGGGCGGCGAGCGAGGGAAACACCGGCGTCATGTGGTTCTGCTGCACCAGCGGATCGCCATAGGCGGACTCGACGCCCCACAGCGCCAGCAGCGTGCCGCGCTCGACGCCGAAATCGCGCTCGATGCGCGCGAGCAGCGCCTCGTTGTTCTTCAGCGCGATCTTGCCGTTGATGATGCGCCAGTCGGAGACGCGACGGTTGATGTATTGCCAGACCTGCTCATGAAATTCGGGCTGGTTCCGCATCTGCTTGAACACGCTCATGTCGGGCTCGACCCGCGCCATCGCACGCTGCCATGTCGCAGCCGAGATGCCCTTGGCCATGGCACGAGCGCGAAAACCCTCACGCCATTCGTCGAAGCCTGGAGGTGCGGCGAAGACATGCGTCGGGAAAGCGAGCAGGGTGGCGGCGCCGATCGTGAAGGCGCGGCGGGTATGATGGATCGAGGAATCAGCGTGTTTCATCGACTTATTGTAGCGGGAAATGCGGCTCCTGTGAGTCGGTTCCTGGAGGGTCGGGAACGGGACGTCCGTCCTGTTCCTTCCGGAACAAATTGTCGCACTCACGCATTCCCTCCGCATGCAATCGAGGAGGACGAGATGAGGAAATATCTGTTTGCGGCCGCCATGGTCACCGCTATCGCAGCCCCCGCATTCGCCGACGAAGTCGGTGTTCATGTTGGTCCGGTCGGCGCCGGCGTGACCGTCGGACAGTCCCCGGAATATCGAGAGCGTGACCGCGATCGTGATCGCACCACCGTGATCAAGGAGCGCGAGCCTGCCGACCGCACCACCGTCATCAAGAAGGAAGATGAATTCGGTGACCGCGAAAAGACCGTGATTCATCACGACAACGACTAACGGAGCGGGGCCCCGGCCGATGGTCGGGGCCCGCCTTCCGTCGAGAATTCGGGGTCGAATGAAGATACGCGCGCATGCAGAGAGCCACGTCGTCGAGCTCGACGACGGATCACAATGGCAGATTTTCCCTGGCGATCTCGCCACCACACTGAGCTGGAAGCCCGAAACCGATCTGCACCTGGAGCGAAGCGGCGAGCGGGTGAGTTCGCATGAGCTGGTGAACGACGCCGATCAAAGCCGCGTGCGGGTGATCGCAGCGGGCGAGACCTGGCCCGATGGCGAGGTTAAGAAAGTGTTGAAGGGCGGGTAGGGCGCGCCTGCAACGGGTCGGATATCCCCAATTTTGAGCCTGTCACTTTACGGTCGATTCGCTTCCGTCTGCGCACAATGCGTGAATGCAGGAGCTGTTCGACATCATCCGCGCCAATCCCTGGCCGTTCGGCGCCGGGTTGTTCGTCGTCGTCCTGATGATCCTCGCGGAGAACTTTGGGCGCGGTATTCAAGGCCACGGCGCCGTCAGTGACTTCCCGGATTCGGACGGTGGCGACGGCGGAGGCGGCGACTAGGTCCCGCCAGCGGCAAGCGCGCTTCGCCTAGTCCTCCTGCAAATCGGCCGCGATGCCTGCGAGCCAGCGGCGAATGCTTGCCTCGGCCTTGACATCGAGCCCGGCGGCCAGCCGCTTCTCCAACGCAATCACCCTTTCCCGGCACGCTTTCAAAAGCGCCGTGCCGCGCGGAGTCAGCGTCCATTGCTGGATGCGGCCGTGGACGGGATGCGGCGTCATCACAATCGCGCCGTCACGCTCGAGATTGCGGATGATGACGCCGACGGTCTGGGGCGTCAGAAAGGTGAGGCGGGCAACGTCGGCGCCCGAGAGGCCCGGATAGGCGTTGAGCATGGTCAGCACCGCGAATTGCGGTGAGGTGACACCGAGATCGGCGAGCGACCGCTCCATCGTCAGACGGACTGCGGCGTGGGCCTGGCGCAAGAGATAGCCGAGATAGCCTTGCTCGCCGCGCTTGCCTTCCCCTGGGGCTGGCACGCGCACGGCGTCAGGCTTGGCAGTCTTGCGCCGGGATTTCGATCTCGTGATACTGGGCGACTTGCGCAACATGTAAGTGCTCTTATAAGATGTAGGCGGTCTTACAATACCACGAGGTGAACGGCAATGTCACACGCCCGCAGCGAATACGAGGATTTCAAGAAGATCGCGCCGGATGCGTATGAGCTGGTGCTGGCGCTCGGCCAGGTGGCGGCCAAGGCCGGTCTCGACAAGCAGCTTCTCGAACTGGTCAAGCTCCGGGCATCGCAGATCAACGGCTGCGCCTTCTGCGTGCAGCATCACATCCTGCTTTCGGAGCGGATCGGCGTGCCCGTCGACAAGCTCAATTTGGTCGTGGTCTGGCGCGAGGCGCCGATCTTTTCCGCGCGCGAACGTGCCGCGCTGGCCTGGACCGAGGCGCTGACCTGCCTGCCCGACGGAGTCGGCGAGGGCGTGTATGCCGAGGCGAGCCGTGAATTCTCCGAGACCGAACTGACGTACCTGACCTCTGCGGTTGCCTCGATCAACGTCTGGAATCGTTTCGGTGCGGCGTTTCGCTGGACACCGGCGAAGCGACCGGTCGCAGCGAATGCGGCGGCATCCTGATTGCAACGAAGGGAGATCGTGATGACGGTAGTAAGTTTGCCCACCACATTGGCGCCATCGCGTTCGATGGCGATCGCCGTCGTCGGCGGGCTTGCGTGCGCGCTTGCGATCGGCAAGGCGTTGCCGGTGACGATGGACACCATTTCCGGCGCACTCGCGCCGCTCTGCGCCACCGCCGCCGAAAGCTCGCCGCTGGACAAGGTCGAGCCGATCGACTCCTACGCGCTGCCGAACGTGCCGGGCAAGCGCGTCACCATCGTGCGCGTGTTCTACGGCCCTGGCGGGTTCTCGCGGCCGCATCGTCACGCAGGATCCGTCACCGCCTACATAACCAAGGGCAAGATCCGCTCCCAGCTCGGCGGCGGCCCGGTCGAGACGTTCGGCCTCGGCCAGTCCTTCTTCGAGCCGCCCGGCTCGACGCATCTGGTCTCGGCCAATGCCAGCACCACGGAGCCGGCGGAATTGATTGCCGTGTTCGTGGCGGACGAGGGCGCGCAACTCACGACGTTGCTGGAGTAGCCGGCACCCGCAATCTGCAGCCGCTTTTGTTCAGGTCGGCTGCGATCGCTTCAGACGTTTCCATAGCGGTGAAAGACCGTATGTGACGGCCGGTATCGCAACTGCGCCGACAAGGAGCCCAATAACGCCTGAAATGGCTGCCTCGACCGCCCATCCGACGGTGCCGGCAATGGAGGGAAGGCGGTGCGCGGCAGCCTCGGTCGCGGCATGAACCGTATGGCCGACTACCGGTGGGCCGTATTGTTCGATGCCGTGCAGGATGATGCCGCCACCGACCCAGATCATCGCGGCGGTGCCGATGGTGCTCAGCACCGCCAGGAAGACAGGCATGCCGCGGACCAGCGCACGTCCAAGCAATCGGATTGCGCCGCCAACAAGCGAGGCGCCGTCATACCGCGCAAGGGCCAGGCCGACATCGTCCGCCTTCACGATCAAGGCGACCACGCCGTAGACTCCAACAGTGATGAAAATGGCGACGAGTGCGAGCACGAGCGCCTGGGTCCAGATGCTGCCCGCCGGGACGGCCGCCAGCGTGATCGCCATGATCTCCGCCGACAGGATGAAATCCGTTTTGATGGCGCTTGCGACTTTCTTGTCCTCGACCGACCGCGCGTTCAATGCAATTGGCTGGGGCTGGGCTTCGTGGTGGCGCGCATCATGCGGCATCGCGGCTTCGAGCACCTTCTCGGTGCCCTCATAGCACAGAAAGGCGCCGCCCAGCATGAGCAGCGGCGTGACCGCGGCGGGAAGGAAATAACCAAGCAACAGGGCAATGGGCAGCAGGATCAGCAATTTATTGCGCAGCGACCCAACCGCAATCTTGCCTACGATCGGCAGTTCGCGTTTCGAGGCAAAGCCGATCACGTAGTTCGGCGTGACGGCTGCGTCATCGATGACCACGCCAGCCGCCTTTGCTCCCGCCTTGGCCGTTTGGCCCGCGACATCGTCGAGCGAGGCTGCCGCCACCTTTGCGATCGCTGCGATATCGTCGAGAAGACCAATCAGTCCGACACTCATCAACCCAGTTCCTTCGGCCTTCCATCGGGCGGTGTGTGCGACAACACGCTTTTGCACTGCCTGGCAATGGAAGGAGCAAGCCGTTAGTTCTCGTCGCCGCCCGATCCCTCGCGCAGGTCCGGCTTGAGCACGTCCTCCGGCAGCGCATGCGCCACAGGCTGTGGCGTGCCGGCGATCTCCGGGCCGACCTCGCGGCCGCGGGCGTGGATCAGGCGCTCATAGGCGGAGACCAGCGTGACGTAAGGACTGACCCAGATCCAGCCGTCGCGGGTGAACACTTGCACGTCGAAATGCAGGTGCATCGAGGTGCCGGCGGGATGGTCGAGATAGTTCGAGACCACGCCGATCTTCTCGCCCTCCGATACGATGCGGCCATTGAGCAGGCCATCGGCGTTCAGCGCCTGCGGGTTCATATGCATGTAGCGGAAGCGAATGTGCTCGCTCCGGCTGTTGATTTGCAGCGTCACAGCCTGGTCCTTGGAAGCGCGTATAACCCTCGCATCCCGCACGGCGACGACGGCGCGCTGCTTGGGATCACAGGCTTGGCGGCCTTCACCAGGCGGTGGGCACTCGGCCGCGCGGATGTCCTCGCCCTGATGGCCATAGCCGCCGCCGCATTGCCAGACCTCGAAACTCCGGGATTCGCAGAAATTGTCGCGCCAGGGATAGGCGGTCGTGCTCTCGATCTTGTCGCGCTTGGCATAGGATTGCGAGTGCACGAACGCGGGCGCCTTCTCGAGAGGAAACCGGATCTGTGCGTAGGCCATCACGTCGGGATGGCCGCCCTGCTTGCGATAGCCGGTGTTCGGGATGATGTCGCCGCTCGGCCTGTAGGTGAAGTCCGGGGAGCGTACCGTGGGACGATCGAGAATGTTGGAAGCGATGTCCGTGAGCGGCCGCATGCGCTGGCCGCCCGCCACGCGCAGCGCCTTCAGGAAGCGCTCGGCGATCGGATAGGCCTCCTTGCAGGCAAGCCGCCGCGGCTTGGCAACGCTGTCGAGGCATTGGATCGACACCACATAGGCGACGCCGAAACGGGTGAAAGCGTAGCGCATATAGCCTTCCCGGATGAACTTGCGCAGGTCCGGGTAGAGCGCCGCGAGCGGTTTGACCGGCTCGCCCTTGCCGCCCGAGGGATCGGCAATGTCATAGACCAGCGCCGAGCCCGTGATCTGCACCTCGACCGGCCTTGCGAAGACCCGGCTCGGCATGCCGTCTCCGGTACCAGGCTCGAACGAAAAGGTCGCGCTGTAGCCGGCGGGACCTGCATCGAACAGGTCGACGGAATTGAAGTCAGCCTGGTAGCGCGACAGCGCGACGGTCGCCGGCGCGCCATTGCGCCGAGCTTCGAGATACGCGGCAGCGTCGAACGGCAGCAGCACGGGCACGGAGCTGCGGGCGATGCCGGTGAAGAATTGCGAGGAGATCGCGTTGAGCTGCACCAGCGCCGGCATCGCGCGCGGATCGTAGCGCGGCACCGAACGACGGGGTGCGAAGATGAAGTCTTCCGCGGCCCGGGGATGGACGTTGATTTCGGTGCGGAGCTGGTCAAGCGCCGCGCGCCAATCGACGCGCAGCGCCGTGAGTGAGGGGCTGCGGAACTCATCCGCAGCAAGTGGAGAGGCAATGAGGAGCGAAAGCGACGCCAGAAGTTGCGAGACGAAGCGGAAACTTTTCCCAACCACTGTCTCGCCCCCCGGCGGCACCTGTTGCGCTCGCTTTGGTCCCGTCAGTCCTTGGCACGCTCGGAGTAGGAGCCGTCTTCGGTCATCACGACGATTCGGGTGCCGACGGCGATGTGCGGCGGCACCGTGGTGCGAACGCCATTCGAGAGCACGGCGGGCTTGTAGGACGAGGAGGCGGTCTGCCCCTTGGTCACGGGCTCGGTCTCGATCACTTCCAGCGTCACGCGCTGCGGCAGGGCGATCGATACCGGGTTGGAACCGTGCAGCGATAGCTTGACCGTCATGCTCTCCTGAAGATAGGCCGCCGCATCGCCGATCACATCCTTGGACACCTGGACCTGGTCATAGGTCTCCGGGTTCATGAAGTGATAGCCGTCACCATCTTCATACAGGAAGGTGTAGTTGCGCTCTTCGATTGTGGCCTTCTCGACCTGATCGGTGGTCTTGTAGCGCTCGGAGATCTTTACCCCGTCCGAGATTCGGCGCATTTCGATCTGGCTGACCGGGGTGCCCTTGCCGGGATGGATGTTCTCGGCGGTCACGACGACATATAGCTTGCCGTCTTGCTCGATCACGTTGCCCTTGCGAATAGAACTGGCGATGACTCTCAAAGCTGTATTTCCTGCTTGCTTGGCCCGGCTCGGGCCAGGACGTGGTCAAATTGATGGGGGACCTGGGGCCCCAAATCAGACCGCGGCACCCGTTTCGGGCCGCAACATACTGGTTTTGCCGTTGGATGCCAGCATTTTGCTGGCTTGCGGGACAGCCGGTTAATGGCTGGGGACAAGCCGATGTCGCCGTTCTGGTCCCCCTCGCGGCATCTCGACCGCCGGCCCTTCTTGCAGGCCAGGGGAGCCATCACTGGGGCTCTACGGGGATTTTTCGTCGAGCAGGGCTTCGTCGAGGTCGAAACCTCCGTTCTCCAGGTCTCCCCGGGCAACGAGACCCACCTGCACGCCCCCCGGACCGAGATCATGCGGCCCGACGGCAGCCGTGTGAGCCGATATTTGCGGACCTCGCCGGAATTCGCCTGCAAGAAGCTGCTGGCGGCCGGGGAGACCCGGATTTTCGAGTTCGCCCGGGTGTTCCGGGACCGTGAGCGCGGCGACCTGCATTTGCCCGAATTCACCATGCTGGAATGGTACCGGGCAGGCGCGCCCTATGACGCCATCATGGCCGACTGCGTCGTCCTCATCGCCCGCGCGGCCCAGGCGACCGGTATCGGCGCCTTCACCTTCCGCGGCCGGACCGCAGATCCTTTCGCCGAGCCGGAGCTTGTGACGGTTGCCAGCGCCTTCGAGCAGTTTGCGGGAATCGACCTGCTTGCGACCATTTCCGGCGGCGAGGGCGACCGCGCCGCGCTCGCGCGGTCAGTTGCCGGCAAGGTCCGCGTGGCCGAGGATGACACCTGGTCCGACATCTTCAGCAAGGTTCTGGTCGAGCATGTCGAGCCGCATCTGGGGCAGGGCCGTTTGACCATTCTGTTCGAATACCCATCTCCAGAGGCGGCACTGGCGCGCGTGAAGGCGGGCGATCCCCGAGTCGCCGAGCGGTTCGAGGTCTATGCCTGCGGTGTCGAGCTCGCCAACGGTTTTGGCGAACTGACCGACGCCGAGGAGCAGCGCAAGCGCTTCACGCAATCCATGGCAGAGAAGCAACGCCGCTACTGCGAAGCCTATCCGCTGGACGAGGACTTTCTGGCCGCGGTCGCGGCGATGCCGGAGGCGAGCGGCGTCGCGCTCGGATTCGACCGCCTGGTAATGCTGGCGAGCGGCGCATCGCGAATTGATCAGGTGGTGTGGACGCCGCCTGCAAATGAAACGTTGAGCGAGACATGATGAAGAGCAATCTTGCGCGCACATTGCGCGAGCCGGCCGAACTTGTGGCCGAGCAGCTGGTGTCAGCCACAGCGCTGCCGGTGCTCGATCGCATTGCCGCACGCTATGCGGTTGCGATCACGCCGGCGCTGGTCGATCTGATCGACAGGTCCGATCCCGACGATCCCATTGCGCGCCAATTCGTTCCGACTGCCGCAGAGCTGGAGATGCAGCCGGGCGAGAATGCAGATCCGATCGGCGATCATTCGCACTCGCCGGTTCCCGGGATCGTGCATCGTTATCCCGACCGCGTGCTGTTCAAGCTCGTTCACGTCTGCGCGGTCTATTGCCGCTTCTGCTTCCGCCGCGAGATGGTCGGACCCGGCAAGGAGAACGCGCTCTCGGACGCCGCCTATCGCGCGGCGATCGACTACATCCGCGCGCACAGCGAGATCTGGGAGGTGATCCTGACCGGGGGGGATCCCCTGATGTTGTCGCCTCGGCGGATGGGCGAGATCATGGCCGATCTGGCCGGAATCGATCACGTCAAGATCATCCGCCTTCACACCCGCGTGCCGGCGGCCGATCCCGCGCGCATCAGCGACGAGATGGTGGCGGCGCTCAAGGCCGAAGGCGCCACCACCTGGGTGGCGCTGCATGCCAACCATGCGCGCGAACTGACGGGGCCCGCGCGTGCCGCCTGCGCGCGGCTGGTCGATGCCGGAATTCCCATGGTAAGCCAGTCCGTGCTTTTGCGCGGCGTCAATGACAACGCAATCGCTCTTTCGGATTTGATGCGAGCTTTCGTCGAATGCCGGATCAAGCCCTATTATCTGCATCACGGTGATCTCGCGCCCGGCACGGCGCATCTGCGAACGACACTCGCCGAGGGGCAGCATTTGATGCGGCAGCTGCGCGGACGGGTGTCAGGACTGTGTCAGCCCGACTATGTCATCGACATCCCCGGCGGTGCCGGCAAGTCGCCGGTGGGGCCGAATTACGTGTTGCCGATGCAAAATACCGCACCTGATGCGGGTGATGCGGCATCGGAAACGCGCTATCGTATCGTGGATTATTGCGGCGACGTTCACCTCTATCCGCCCGAGACCTGATTGGTCGTGATGGAGATGCTGGCCCGAGGAATGGAGAAGCAAAATGAGAAGCATCATCCTAGCACTGTCGCTTCTGACGGTGTTCGGCAGCGCCGGCTTCGCGCAAACGGGAAGCAAGGGATCGACGACCTCGGGACAATCGGCGGGTTCTTTGCCGCCTGCGCCCGTCGGTCATCGGCAGCCGCGCGCTGGCGACGTGCCAAGTGAGAAGAATCTGAGCGACCCGAACGATCCCCTCAGCAAGGAAAATCAGGCGCTCGACAAGAAGATCAAGAGCATCTGCCGCGGCTGCTAGGCGCCGGGAAAGCGGGCAGGGTGCGACAGCCTCACCCCGCCCGCAATCGTTTGGTCAGGCGGAGCGCTCGTGCAGCCCTGCGCGCTTGATGTTGCGCCGGATCTCGACCGCGTTAGCGAGCTGCTTGAGCACGGTTGCCGTGGTCGCCCAGTCGATGCAGCCGTCCGTGATGCTCTGGCCATAGGTGAGCGGCTTGCCCGGCACCACGTCCTGGCGTCCGGCGACGAGATTGCTCTCGACCATCACCCCCATGATGCGGTTCTCGCCGCCAGAAATTTGCCCGGCGATGTCGGCCGTCACGAGCGGCTGGTTTTCCGGCTTCTTGCTCGAATTAGCGTGGCTCACATCGACCATCACGAGCGGTGCGACGCTTGCTTTCGCCAGATCGTTGCAGGCCGCCGCGACGCTTGCCGCATCGTAGTTCGGCGTGCTGCCGCCGCGCAGGATGATGTGACAATCCTCGTTGCCCGCGGTTGAGGCGATCGCCGAGCGGCCGAGCTTGGTCACCGCCATGAAATGATGCGGATTCGAGGCCGACTTCACAGCGTCCGCCGCAATTTGCACATTGCCGTCGGTGCCGTTCTTGAACCCGACCGGGCAGGACAGCCCCGAGGCCAACTCGCGATGGATCTGGCTTTCGGTCGTGCGCGCGCCGATTGCGGCCCAGGACACGAGGTCCGCAATGTATTGCGGCGTCGTCATGTCGAGGAATTCGGTGCCGGCGGGCAGGCCGACATTATTTACCGCCGAGAGCACGTTGCGCGCCAGCCGCAAGCCCTTGTTGATGTCGAAGCTGCCGTCCAGATCAGGATCGTTGATCAGGCCCTTCCAGCCGACCGTGGTGCGCGGCTTCTCGAAATAGACCCGCATCACGATCTCGAGTTGGTCGGCAAGCTCTTCGCGCAAGCTCGCGAGGCGCTCGGCGTATTCGAGCGCGGCCCTGGGATCATGCACCGAGCAGGGGCCGACCACGACCAGAAGCCGGTCGTCCTGGCCATTGAGAATCGCATGGATGGCGTTGCGTGCGGCCATCACCACGCGCGTCGCGGTGAGCGTGCGCGGGACTTCCCGCATCACCTCTTCGGGCGTGCTCAGCTCTTTCAGTTCGCGGATACGAAGATCGTCGGTCGTGCTCAGCACGGCGGGCTCCTGTCATTTTGAGACCCTGCCGGCCAATAAAAAAGCCGCCAGGGTCTGGCGGCTTGTTCGGACGTTTGCTGCAATGTTTCAGATTGAGCGCGATCCTCCTGCCGCCAGCGAGCTGTCGTAGCTAAAGTACCAAATATAGCTGGTGACGAGGGTGATCATCGCCCGTCATATAGCGTGCGATCGGCGGCTTGTCACCCCCCAATAGACGTGACGGCCACGCGGCGCCTCAACTGTTGCTTTTGCGTGCCGCCAGCGCCATGCCGATCAGGGTGGCGCCGCCGAACAGCAGGTTGATGCCGACGAGGATACCGATCGCCCATTCCGCCGAGCTCGGCAGTCCCGTGATCACCATGAACGAGATCGCGATGTCGACGAGGCCCGAGATCAGGAGCCACGACCAGCGGCCGCCCGGCTCGCGGCGATGCTCCAGCGCGTACATGATGGTGGCGACGCCCTCGGCGAGGAAATAGGCGCCGAGCACGATGGTCAGCGTCAGCACGGCCTGGATCGGCCGCGCCAGCAGCAGCATGCCTGCAAGCACGGCCAGCGCGGCCGAGATCAGCGACCACCAGAAGCCCGGCGTGCTGCGCGCCCAATAGGTGGCGATCAATCCGCCGATGCCGCTGATCAGGAACATCCAGCCGAGGAAGATCGCAATCGCAAGGCTTGCGAGCGGCGGCAGGATCAGCGCGGCGACGCCAAGCACCGCAAGCAGGATGCCTTCGAACAGAAAGGCCTTCCAATGTGCCTTGACCGTCCCGCTCATGGCGGATTGCAGCCGGGAAAAATCCTCAGGCGATGTCATGGGCAGGCTCCGGATCGAGAGGTGTGTCCTCAATCTAGTCTAGTACGTGCACACCGCGCTTGCCATCCCGCGGCTCAGCCGCCGCCGTGCGCCGACGAAAAACCTTCGCCGCTGGTGCGGATGCGGTTGCGGCCGAGAACATAGATCGCGGTCGTGACGATCAGAAGTGCGAGGCCGAGCAGGATCGAGACCAGGCCGATCGGGATCAGGGCCAGCGTCAGATTGCGCTCGGGATTGATGAGCCAGTGATGGATCGAGGTCAGCACGAAGGCGAGCCCGAGAAAGCCGACGCCGCCACCGGCAAGCAGCAGCGCCCACATCCGGCGGAGCTGGCTGAGGCGCTCGCGCGCGACGTCGGTTCGGGGCGCGTGATGGCGCGCGACGCGCCGTACCAGGCGGATAGCGAAGGCGATCGAGCTGAAGCCGATCAGCAGGCTCGCGCCGCCCAACCACATCCGCAGCGCCGGATCGAGATCCGGCATGCGCTGAAGCGTGAGCAGGGGGAAGTCGAAGGCCGAATGCAGGGCGAGCGGACCTGCGAAGATCAGCAGCCGGCTGGAGAGACGAGCCCAGTCGCGATGATGGCGGTTGGCACCCAGCGCCGTGCCGGCGCGCGCGATGGTCAGATAGGCGCCGGCGATGATGCCGAGCGCGCCGTGGAACGGCACGGTCAGCACGCTGCGCAAGGCGGCCAGCGAGCGCCACATCTCGGCGTGCTGGACGAGATAGGCGAGGTTCTCGTAGGCGGCGAAGCCCAGGCCAACCGCGGCGCCATAGACCACGGTGTCCATCGGATTGGCGAAGGTCCGCCGCTTGGTCGAGGCGACCAGCACGATCGCGATCACCTTGACCGCTTCCTCCGGCAGCGCGACGCCGAAGATCGAATGCATGGCCAGTGCCGCCCACGGGTTGTCCGGGGCCGCAACCATCTTGGCGAAAGGGGCGCGGGCCAGGCCCAGCAGCGAAATGCTGGCCGCGCCGAGCAGGAAAGCGGTCCAGACCTGGGCCGGCGGTCCGGGGCGTTCCTCGGCGGCAATGACGAGCCACAGCATCAGCAGCGCCGGGGCAATGGCGGCCGTTCCGATGACGGTGGGTAACGCTTCAATCAGGTACATCGGCGCCGAAAATAGGTTCCCTTGATCCGCTTATCTACATTCCCTGATGCGACCTTGTGTCATGCGCTTGCTGTCGCGTCTCTTAACAAGCGTGACAGCCTGCGTTCATCAGGACAGTCGCCGAGGTGCAGAATAACGAGCGCAATCAATTGCATGACAGAACCACCTCGTCATCCCATGACAACGGTCGCGCGCCCGTCATCGGATCGCGATTGGTAAGTCAGATCAAGGCAATGTGCAGGTTTCTTCGATTGACGATGCACGTGTCGCCGCGGCAAGTCCAGAGCCGGGATTGCCCCGTCCGGGCTACGCACGGCCGGCCGAGCCGGTCTAGTCACGCTTGATCGCGCGGGATGGGGACGCGGTGCGGCGGCCCCGGAGTTGCTCCACCTCCCAGAAGGCGCGGATAAGGCACGTACCAAGGCAGAGCACGATGAGCAACAGCAGAAAGGCCTGATCGAAGGCGGGGATGTGAGTCATGGCAATGATAAAGCAACGGGCGTGCCACGCGTTCCCGCCACGCGCCCTGCCGCGGCGGCTGGCTGCCGATCGTAGCCCGCTTTGACTGTCTCAATGCGTGGTGAGCGGCGGCGGCGCGTCGGGCGCGACGTCGAAGGCGCCGAGATGGAACTCCTCGCCGGTGGACGCGTCCGGCTCGGAATGCTGCGCCATCAGCGTGAACGCGGCCTGCGGGTATTGCTTCCAGATATCGAGATCGTCGGCGGTGATGGTGAGCCAGCCGAACGTGTACATGTAGCGTCCGGGCTCGGTGACCCGGCCGACCCTGTCCCAGGTGATCTTGTCGACTCTGACCTTATCGACTGTAATTTTCTCGACTGCCATTCGGTCCCCCGATCGCAAGTCTGCAAATGACGTCCGGAACGAGGCGCGGACCTTCAAAAGCTTATCTCGAAATAGGGCTGCGATAGGGCAGCGCGGCCGGAGGATCAGGCCGATTGCAGCATGGCCGTGCGGACGATCAGCCGGACGACGTCGTCCCGCGACTGCTTTTCGGCGAATTTGACAGCAAAGCCGTTTTCGAATTTGCGGATCACGCGCCCGACGCAAGCGCCGACCGCAAGCGGGGTTCCCACTGGCGGATCGTATTCGCAGGATATCGCGACACCGGCCGTGGAGACGTCGATGATGAAGCAGGCATGGGTGCTGCCGTCGGCGAGCGTCAGGAAGGTGTGCGCGACCTGCGGAACGAAGCGCGCGTCATTCCGCAGCTCCTGGACGCTGGCGTCCTTTTGCTTCTTCTCGAGCCAGGTCAGCTTTTCCGACATCCAGGCGCGCCGGGCCCGCGTCATGTCGAGCTCCATCAGGAAGCCCGATTTCAGCGTCGCGCTGATGGTGCATTGGAATTCGCCAAAATCCTGGAAGTAGGAGGTCACGCGCTCGCCGACCTTTCCGACTACGGGAACGTCGACCATCATGCGGAACGGTGAAACGCGGCTGGTGCGGCAGGCGAAGGTACGGAGCTTGCCCTCGCAATCGTACCAACGCGGCAGCGAGTAGCTGCCACTCACGGTGACATGCACGGCACGCTGTCTGAGGAACTCTGCGACGGACATGGGCGCCAATCGTGTTTCGGAGGTTTTCCGTAATTCCACGATAGCAATCAAATTCTAAGCAAATGATACCGGCGCTCACGAGCAGGGGTAAATTTCCGGTAAATGCGCAGATCGGGGCGGGCGGCATAGCGCCGCGATTGTCAGGCCCGTGACCTCACGATCGCGTCATCCGAGCAGCACCAGCAGAGCCAGCACGCCAAGGGCCATAGCGAGCTTGATCGTCGCGCAGGCCAGGCCGCTCGGTCGCCTCTCAAATCCGAACCACGGCAATGCATGCTGCATCGCGCGCGTTGCGAATGCTTCGACGATGGCGAACAAAAGAGCGATTCCGGCGAGCAAGGACCACGATGTGTCTGGAAGCATCCATGTCGCGAGCCAGGCGGGGACGGACGCTTTCAGCGATGCCAGCAGCGCGAACCATCCGAACAGGGATACGAAGCCCTTGATGATGTCGGGCCCGATCGTACCAAGCTCGAGACGGATGCCGATCTTTGCAAGAGCGAGTTCGATGCGCTCGCCATCGGTGAAGAAGAGAAACGCGCCGAGGTAGAGAGGAACGCGCGACTGAAACAGCAGCGCGATGATGCCGAACAGGACGGCGTAGCCGCAGGCGTCAGCGAGAATGGTCGTGCCTGCCGTATGCGACGGCTCCGACGCAGTCGTTGCCCGAGGCCGCGATCTGGCGCGCGCCATGTGCTCCAGCATTCTGGCGCGCCGCTCCGGCACGTAGGCTGCCGTGCGGTGGATCCATGGCGGAGGCGTCGGCGAGGCAATCCCGGCCTGGTCGTCCGAGGGAGATTTGTGCTGCGCCATCGGCCTGCATCCAGTTCCATCTGGACCTTGGTCGGAGGCGAGGGGCGGGGAGGTTCATGCGGGGCGGCAGATTTCGCCCTGTCATCCAACGGCGGATGATGGCGCTCCCTAGCGGAATCGAACCGCTCTCTCCACCGTGAAAGGGTGGCGTCCTAACCGATAGACGAAGGGAGCAAACCCAGGGCCCCGCCGCTTTTCGCGGCACGGCCGCTGGCCGCCCGAGTCATGCCCGGCGGCTGCAGCGGGCGAACCTATAATGGCCTTTGGCGCCCTGGGCAAGCCGTTCGGGAACGGTCTTTTGGCACCGGTGGATAGCATCCCACCCAAGGATCGGTCGGCCGAATTCAACGGTTTCTTAGGTTCCCTGAGCTAGCGCTGGACTGGGAGAATTTAAGCCGATGCCACCGCCCAAGAAGCGCGCAGCCCGCAAGTCGCTGTCGCAGCATGCCTGGATCACGCTCGACGGCGGATTCGCAGCGCGGCAATGCCTGGTCCAGGACATCTCCGCCACGGGCGCCAAGATCACGCTGGACGAGGATGCGAGCCAGCTCCCGGGCGTGATCCGGATGGCGTTCGCGCGCGATGCGCGGACCGGGCGGAGCTGCCAGGTGGTGTGGCGCCGCGGCAAATCGGCCGGCATCAAGTTCATCTGATCCCCGGGCAAAGCGACCCCGATGGCGCGCGACGCCGGTCCGGGCTAGAACGGCCTGCATGCGTGCGCCGCTCCTCATCCTGATCTCGTTGCTGACGACGGCCGCGGCCGCGGCGGAAGCCTTGCGTCTGCCGCCTCCGGAGCGCCCACAGGCCGGCAAGGCCTTGCCGCTGAACGGTGCCGGCGGGAGCGCGAAAGCGGGCTCCTGCGCCGCCTATGGCCGCGGCTTCCATCTGGTCGAGAGCACCGGCACCTGCGTCAAGATCGGCGGCTCGATCAGCGTCGAGACCACGGTCAGGCGCTGAGCCCCCATGCCGCCGGACATCATGCGGCCCGAGATCATCGTCCCGTTCGTGATGTATTGCGCGCTGCTGTGGTGGGTCGGCCGCGGCCTGAGCTGGACTGCGCGGCTGGGCACCGCGGCGGTCACGCTCGTGCTGATTTTCTGCGTGCTGCTGTTCGAGCGCGGCTGGCCCTAAACAAAAAAAGCGAAAACAACCCCATGCACAGTAGCCGCCATCTCCCGGCGCCGCGCGGCAAAATGCCGATTCATCGTGCTCGTAACGGACTTTAAGCCGCGCCACCGCTCACGACATCGGCGGTGCCACAAATTGCGCAAAACCGGGCCGTTTGCCGAGTTCGGCGAGCCAGCGCGTCAGATGCGGCTGCGCGGGCCGGGTGATGCCCTCGACGCCGAGCCAGCGCCGCGCATAGGCGCCAACCGCGATGTCGGCGAGCGTGAACGCATCGCCGTCCATGAACGGACGCGTGGAGAGCAGGCGGTCCGCGATGGCCCAGACCTCGGCGGCGGCATCGGCATCCTTTTGCACCTGGATCATCTCGCGCTCGGCGGGCGGCGTGCGCACGATGCCCCAGAACACCGGGCGGTCGACCGGCTGCACCATCGACAGCGTCCAGTCGAGCCAGCGGTCGACGCTGGCGCGCAGCCTCGGCGCCTCGGGATAGATCGGCGTGCCGCGCCCATGCGCGAGGCAGAAATAGCGCATGATCGAATTGGATTCCCACAGCGTGAAGTCGCCCTCAACCAGCGTCGGGATCCGCGCATTGGGGTTCATCGCGAGATAGTCGGCCTCGCGGGTCTTGCCGAACGCCATGCCGGCGTCGATGCGCTCGTAAGCCAGGCCGAGCTCGGCGAGGCACCACAGCACCTTCTGCACGTTGACCGAATTGGCGCGGCCCCAGATCGTCAGCTTTTGGTCCGGCACGTCATCCTCCCCAGGCGTTTCTTTCGGCGCAGGTGATAGCGGAATCCACTGCGGCGGGCGACGCGCGATTGCGCCGATCCTCGCATGCAAAAAGCTCCGCCCGAGGCGGAGCTTTCATTGCAAGGCAAAGCCTGGTCAGGCGATCAGCGGCCGAAGAACAGCCACAGCAAGATGATCACCGGGATCGGCACGCCCAGCATCCACAACAAAATTCCGCGTCCCATCGCGTCCTCCTCCAATTGCTTTGTCGAAGAGAGAACGCTTAGGAGAGGGGCTGGTTCCGGCAAAAAGGCCTACCAATGGCCGATGTTGGGCATCGACGACCACGGCTCCTGCGGCGGCTTCGGATCGCCCTTCTGCAACAGCTCGATCGAGTGCAAATCCGGCGAGCGGACGAAGGCCATGTTGCCGTCGCGCGGCGGACGGTTGATGGTGACGTCGGCCTTCATCAGCTTCTCGCAGGTCGCGTAGATGTCGTCGACTTCATAGGCGAGATGGCCGAAGAAGCGATCCTCGCCGTATTTTTCCTCGTCCCAATTCCAGGTGAGCTCGACCAGCGGCGCGCCGCGCGTCTGCGGCTGCTTCTTCAGCGCCTCGAGATCGTCCGACGAGCACAGGAACACCAGCGTGAAACGCCCCTTGTCGTTCTCGATCCGCCGAACCTCCTTCAGCCCCAGCGCATCCTGGTAAAACTTCAGCGCGACATCGAGATTGCGCACGCGCAGCATGGTGTGGAGGTATCGCATGGTTGTTGCTCCCTGGGTGGATGGAGGGTTTTTGGTTCGGCCGAGCCGAAGGGAGTAGGAGATAGCAGGAAAATCCGGGGAGGGGCAGGGGGCGGGTGCACATGTGCATGAGGGTGAAGCCGGCTGATGAAGTAAATCAGCCGGCGAAATTTCAATGCACTCTCACCGAAAATCCAGTGCCGCACACGCGCCATTGGCTGTGTGTGCGGGGCGGTCTGCTGCCGCGACCTATTGCGCCGCGAGGCGGTGTCCGGCCTGCTCGATCGGCGGCATGAAGAGCGATACCGCCGTGCCTTCGGGGTCGCGAAACTGGAACGTCCTGTTGCCCCATGGCATCGTTTTCAACTCGTGCACCAGCGTAACCTTGTCTTTCAGGCGCTGATAATCCGCATCGATGTCTTCAACCTGAAACTCGATCACGGCGGTGCGGTTCGCGCCGGGCTCGGCACTGTTTTCTTTCCAGAGCGTGACCGTCTCGGCTGCGCCGATTGCGAGGTTGGCGCCCGGCGTCACGATCTTGGCGAACACCGGCGCGAGCCATTCGGCGGAACATCCGGTCACCATTTCGTAGAACGAAACCATGATTTTGATGTCAGTAGCGATCAGGCGAGTGGAGGCGAACTTCATGGCATGTCCTTTGGTTGACCGCAGATTTGAGCGGCATCGCGGGGCTCGTCGCACACCGCTGCTGCCACCCTGATGTCAGCAGTCACGATGCCGCGCCGAGCGCGCCGTGAATGGCGATGGCATTGCTCAAGCGCTAGAAAACGAGCCCTTCACGAAGCCCCACAGCGCTAACCGGGTCCTCAGAACGTGACGCAAATCGCAGAACTGGGCCACCTCACTCACGGGGGACACGGGGTTGTTTAGCCGTTGGCAGATGAACTCCCCGCGGAACTGACGCGACTAACCGCTATGGCCAATATTCTAGGCGAGCTTCTGTTTGCACTTATCCGCTCGATTGTTGCCGGATGGGCGTATGCGCTCTGGGTCAAACTGGCGACATGGCTCGAGCCGAAAATTCAACGGCGTTGGGTGAAGATTGCCGTAGGAGGCCTCCTCGGCCTGGCAGCCTTTTTTATGATTCCGATCGTGATGGCGCTGTTGGGCCTTTGAAGACAATGAAATCCGTTCTCACCGTCGCACTGGCAATCGGGGCCCTCGTCTCGACGGTGCTGCTCGTCATGGAGCAGCTAACCGACTACTCCACCCCTGTGATGGCATGGGAGATGCCGGGTATATCCGCAGCTTACCTTTTCTGGGGAGCTGTCGGCAGTTCCGTTTTCTTGGGCGTCGCCATCACTTGGGCCGTGAACGCCATCGTTTACGGGGCGCCCGCTTTCGTTGTCCTTACAGTCATCAAGCTGGCAATCCGCGATCTGCCGAAGTGACAGAACTGAGCTCGGCGCGGAGCCGATGCTCAGCGCGCTCAAGAAAATGAGCGGCAGCAGGTCATGCAAGGCGCCTGACGCGCCTTGCATGATCGTCTGAAATTTCGCCTGCCGGCGAGCGGCCGGACGGCCGACATCATGAACCACGACGGAGTTCGAGGCGACGAATGCCCGTAAACGAAGGTCTCTCGTCGTGAAATGGTTTAGACGATACGCAGTTGGCTGCCTGATCGCGGTGCTCCTGTTCTCGGGCCGAGACAGTTACAAACGGCCCGGCGAAGACATGCGCTACGGGGCCATCCTTATGGTAGCCGCCGGTTGGCCTGTTGTTGCCGCGATTGTCGTGGGAAGCACCATCGGTGACATCGTACATGACGTGAAGCAAGGCAAAGCAGGATGAGTGCCCGGCTCGCAAAGCGACAGGCCGCGATCCCGGCATTGAAGTTGTGGAATCGACATTGCGGGATCGTGCGCTCAATCGACGCTGTCTGTGCCCGACGAAATGCAGCGCGCTCAACGTTTGTGAATGCAGCGTTGGCCGAACGCCTGCAACCTTCCCGCGACACTTCTGATCATCGGTGAGTCATGTTCTTCCGTCTCGCAGGGGCGGGGCGTACATGCCCGCTGTCTACTTCTCGAGCCCGGCCTTTTGCCGCATCGTGTCGATCAGCTCTGACGCCTCTGCCTTGGTCAGATCCTTCTTGGGGAGGGGCTTGTGCGCCTGCTCGGCGAGGGTCTTGAGGTAGGATTCCTGGGCGCCGGTCATCGGGTCGTCGCCGGAAACCCAATCCTTCGGATCCTTTTGTGTGTTGTCCCCGGTGTTGTCAGCTGTCTTGTCAGCCATCGCGATCTCTCCTTTTCCACCTAACGTCGGCGCGCGCTTGTCGTTCCTCATTTGTTCGTCAGTCGAAAACGTGCGGAAATTGAACGTCTCGAGATCTGCCATGAAGAACCGACCTACTGGCCAGCGCGGAACAAGCGCTCCCGCCAAGCGTAGGTTCTGCATGAGCGAGAACCTGTCCCATCTCATCGAACATTCCGTGCAGATCGCCTGGGATTATCTGGAGCGCACCGGACAAGTCAGCGACGCGCCGTTCACCAGCCGCTTTCTCTCGGCCGCCGTCGAAGAGATGGTCCGCAAGGGCGAGCACAGACGCCTCATGCTGGCCAACCGGGCCATCACGGCGTTCGAGCGGCTTTCCAATAGGCAAGCTGCATAGATCGGTCCCCGGCCTTCGGTCGTCACTGCGCGGCGGTCCTGCAGTTCTCCGAGTGCAATTTGTTGAACCCCGGCGAAGCCCGGCGCGACCAACCGCCATGCTGCAAAGCCTGCTCGGCATCGGAATTGGCTTCGCGGCCTATGTGCTGAGACACCAAAGAGGAAAGTCGTGAAGGCGATCACACTGCTCGCGGTGGCGGCCATGCTGCTGGTGGAAATCTTCGGGTCGAAGGCGAGCGTCGGCGGCTCGATGAGCTTCATGCTGGTCTTTGTGCTCGTGATGCTGGCTGTCGCGATCTACGAGGCTTGGTCGAACGAGCGCGGCGCGATCGGATGGATCGTCAACCTGTTCGCTTCGGCGGTTGGCGGGCTGGTTGCGGTTGCCCTGATCGGGATGGCCGTGGAGGCGATGCTGCCATACCTTCACCTCGAAGGTTCGCTCGCGTCCTCGCAACATCCCCTGAAATACGTCCTAGTCGCAGCCATTGCGATCTGCATGGTGCTGGGATCATGGCTGCCGCTGTTGGCCGTCAACCGGTTTCGTCACTGAAGGGCACCCGGCGTCGCGCTCCCTAGCGCTTTGCTTCCTGCTTGCCACGCCTGATTTCCTCAGCCTCGTCCACCAGCTTCAAGGCGGCGCCGTCGTAGCTCAGCTTGAGCCCACGGCCGACAGTCCATATCCATCCGTCCCGGGAGTCCCTGGTTGGCTGGGCGTTGAACTGGTCGGAGATCGATTTGACGGCAGCGTCTTGGGGACCCGGATTGTTCAACTCCGCAATGACGCGCCAGATGCGATGTTTGGGATCAGGATTCCCAGGGTCAACGTCGTCGGCAAAGATCGTGACCTTGGCGCCGTCGACTGCGCACTCCAGGACGTAGGAATCGCGAATCTGACGGCAGCGGTAGCGACGTTGCGTGACGAGCTTGTTGGTTTCGTCGAATGTCATCCCTGGCGAAAAGCCGAGGATGTCGGACTTCTTCACAAGTGCCATAGACGCAGGCTTTAGAAAGCCGGGCTGTACCGCCACGAGAACGGCGGCAACAACAACGATCAAGCCGGCGACAACAATGGCAATCTTCATCAGCCCCTCACAAGAAACGTTCGACCATACAACAGCCGGAGCGTTCTACCAGCCATCGCCCTGCATGCTTCGAGCCTCCGGCTATTTTTGTAGGACTGCACCTTCGGAGGATCACAGCTTCGGAAGATCGCATGGGCACGTATCGGCTGGTCATGAACGTGAAAAACCGCCCCTGACATGACCAGGGGCGGCTTTCACCAAACGGGGTTTCGAACGCGATCTAGTGACCGGTGCCCGGCTTCGTCGTCTTCGGCGGCTTGCCGTCTTCGATCCGGCCTTCGTTGCGCAAGTCGCGACCTTCCTGGGCCTTCTTCTGGCTCTCGGGGGACTTGCCGTGTTCGTTCATCTCTTCTTTGATGAATCCGGCGCCTTCCTTCACTTTGCCTTCAACGCTCATGACGATCTCCTTGCTGGAGATGGGGCAACTCGCGGCAAGACCTGACCGTTCCGGTGCGCGCACGATTGTGAGGAGTGCATTCGACAGGTTCCAAAGACCCTTCTCATGAAATGGCCGCGCCGCTTGTGGAAGCGACGCGGCCGGGAAGCGAGCCGTACAGGAAACCGGCTTACTTCTTGTTGCTGCGGGTCTTGGTACCGCCCTGGTCGCTGCCCGGGCCGGAGCCGCCCTGGCCGGAGGCGTCGGGCCTCACCATTTCGCCCTTGCTCATGCCGTCATGGCTCACGCCGGTCGTGCCGCTGCTCATCGTGCCCTTGTCCGTGTTGGTCATGCCGGGCTTCTGCATGTTGTCGGACTGCGCGGCGGGGCCGGTCTGGGTCTGGGCCAAGGCAGAGCCGCACATGAGGCCGAGGGCGGCGGTCGCAATGACGAGCTTCTTCATCTCAAACTCCTGGTTGGTTGTGTGGGCCAACGGGAGCGCAGAAACCGTGTTCCTAAAACAAGGCGTTCTGGAGTGCAAAAATTCTCGTCTGCAACGAGGCGTTGTCGGTTCTGCTTGAATCAGAACTGCTCCAGATTGTTGTGACGCGTTTTCGTCCCGCGAATTTGAAAACGCTCTAAGCCGCAAGCCGCTGATCGGCCGGGCCCGTCAGGTGCTTGAGCACTTCCGCGTGCTCCAGGTCGGGAACCGCAATGGCTGTGTGGCTGTAGCTCGTATTGGTTCGTGAGTTTGCAATCCTGTCCAGGATCTCGCCGCCCTTGATGACGTGGAGACCCATGCCCTCTCCCGACGGGAAGATCGCGAGCACCACGTCATAGGCTGTGATGACGGCGCGAAGCGCTTCGGCCTTGTCTTCGGCAATGTCGACGAACACGCGAACATCGGCCGCGAGTTCACGCAGCTCGTTAAAATCCAGCACTGTGGGGTACTCCAACGCAACGATACTAAGAGGAGCTTGGAGGCGTTAGGTTACCGAAGTCTCAACGGCGCATGCCCAGCCAAAGGTTTATCGACCAGGCGCTCCCGTCCAGCCGATAGGACGCGCGGGCGTTGCCGCTTGCTCGGCAAGGCGCCGGCACGGAAAGAACCTATGGAGCGGGAGGGACGGAGCGCGCCTCATACCCATACGGGCGTCACGCGATACGCGCGTGACTCATGTGCGGTTTACTTGGCGTATCCCTGGGAGCGGAGCCACGCGATCTTGCGGTCGCCATTGATCCAGTCGTCGGCGTCTGCCTTGCTGGTGAAGCCCTTGATTTCGCGCTGTTCGCTGTCCGGGTAATCCGCCAGGATTTTCCAGTCGTTGTCTGCAATGCGGACGGTTTTGAAGGTCACTTTTGTTTTTGCCATGCCGCATTATGCAGGAGATGGCCGAAAAAGAGAACCTGCCTTGTGACGGTCACCGGGGTGGCCGGGCGCAGACCTCGGGGGCCAGCCTGATCGGCAGTGCGGGGCCGGGTCCAGGCAAAGACGAAAGCCCCGCCTGGGGGAAGCGGGGCTCTCTGATGGGGGGTGAAGCTTGGGGACTTCAAAGAGTTAGACGCCTCGGGGAGAAAATGGTTCAACGCGAAAACGGCGGAAGCTGCGGCATCTTTGCCGGGGCGTCCGGCCCTCCGCAGAACCCCTGCTTGCGTTTTGGGCGTCGATGGGTTCTAAGCCCCGTCACTTCATGAAAGTTGGCATGAAACAGAAGCGCGTTGCGCGGTCGGACCGCGTCCTGAGCAAAGCCTGCTCGCGCGCACAGAAGGAAATTCAGACATGGCGAAGATGACGAAGACTCAGTTGATCGATGCAATTGCCGAGGGCACGCAGCTGTCGAAGAACGACGTGAAGTCGGTCATCGAGTACATGGCGACGGTCGGCTACAAGGAGCTCAACGAGTCCGGCGAGTTCGTCATTCCCGGCTTCGTGAAGATGTCGGTGGTGAACAAGCCGGCGACCGAAGCCCGCATGGGCGTCAATCCCTTCACCAAGGAGCCGATGCAGTTCGCCGCGAAGCCGGCGAGCAAGTCGGTGAAGGCCTCGCCGCTGAAGGTGGCCAAAGACTCCGTCTAAGGGCTCGCGTTTTCGTTGCGGAGGCTTCTTTTCGCGGAGCGCTGCAATGATTGCTTGCTTGTGCTGAACCAATGAGGAACTCTCTTAAGGAACTCTAGGGCGTCGTCAGGCTTTGCTTCCGAAAGGGAGAAATCACATGACTGGTCTCAGCGAAGAAGAGATTCGAAATCGGGCCTATCACCTCTGGAAGGAGGCTGGCGAGCCCGCAGGCACGATGGACACCTTCTGGTATGAGGCCGAAAAGGAGCTTCTCGCCGAGCGGACCAAGCAAGGCGAAGTCCCACCCGGCATGACCGACAATTTGTCGGTCTGACTTTGCTGGTCTAACAGGCGGACAGGGGCGAGCGTCGACAGTTCTCAAAGCAGCCACCCGGCATAACACCCGGGTGGCTGCTTTGCTGTTCGGGCCCTCGTTCGAATCGAGTCGCCTCCGTGCGGCCGCCTCAAAGAAAAGCCCCGGTCTTGGGGACCGGGGCTCTTCAAGCTGGTCGGCCGCGTTGCGACATGCCGCCAGCACCACCGAATTCGACCTGACAACGCGGGCCGGGAAAACTCGTTCCGGCCGCTAGTCCGGCGATACGGACACGTCGATGATCGCCGGCGTATCGACCTGGCGCTCGCGCCAGACGATGAGATCGCATTTGGGATTGAGCCACTGATATTCGGAGCCGCGCGCCTTCAGGTGCGCGAGCGCTGCATCATGTGCGGCGGTCTGATCCGGCGCTTCGACCATGATCTCCACGGTCTCTTCGATCTGACGCACCACTTCGACGGCGTAGTATTTTCTGGTCACGATCCCTCGCTCCGGAATGACTAACGGGGAGGGCGGTGGCGCGTTCCCCAAAAGAAAAACCCCGCGCTTTCGCACGGGGCCTTCTTGGCTGGCGGGGAAGGGATTTCAGCGCCTAGCCGCCGCGCCGTGGCTCGAACTTAAGGTTGAAAACCTAAAAAGCAACCGTCGGCGCGCGGAAGGCTCAAGGCGATGTGCCCGGCGAATTTCACGGGAGGGGCTGGACTTGTTGTTCCCATTTTGTTCTAGTGAGGCATCTCTTTTGGCAGCGACATTCTTTGGAGGTGCCCATGACTGTCGAGAAACAACGCGAAGTGATCAGGCTCTGGAATCAGCTCAGGAAGCTTGATGGTCCGGCCGCGGAAGAACTCCGCATCCAGATCCTCGAATGCTTTTCGGAGAAGGCTCTATCGAAGGATACGGCGAAGCGAGCGGCGTGATGAGCATCGCACTATCTCGATGACAACAGGCAATCGCGCGCGCCTTCACCGATCGTTAGGGATCGTTTTGCGCTGGTTTTTCGACTCTGATTCGTTCCTTACGAACGAAATGGAGTCGGATGCAGAACAAGTCGTGGCTTCTGTGTCGATGCGGGACACGCCTTTCCTGACCAAGCCGGCGTGATGCTTCGCACAGTCCCGTTCGCCTGTCCTCGCTACGAGTGAGGCGAGGGAGACGCGACATGGATGCGTGCTGTTGCTCGAGATGTTCGCCGAGATCGCAAAAGTGTTTTGGTACGACCGGCACCCGCGCTTGCGCAACGACAGGCCCTCGGTGCCGCAGGTGCCACCGCGGTCGAAGTCCGAAGACGCCATGTGAGCGCGCGATCGTTGGCGACGGCGCTCGTTTGCATGCGAACAATATATTAAGACTTGCTTCCTGCCGGTTTCTGCGATTCCGATTCGTTCTCCGAGAACGAAAGGCAGGCGAAGCTGGAACAAAGCCGGACGACGGATCACCACAAGCTTCGCTTCACCGTCTCGACGCTCTCCGTCGCCGGCGCTATCGTTGCTCCAGCGGCGGACGCAACATGAAGAACGGGCTTTATTCCATCCACATCCACATGCTCGACGGCGTGAAGGGCCGCGACAGCGGCGTGCTGATCCTGCGTGACGGCGTTCTGCTCGGCGGCGGGCCGTATTTCTGGTCGCGCGGCGCCTACACGATCCGGAACGGCAATTCGGACAACGGCCCTTCGGAGCACGGGACCTGGAAGGGCGAGCTTGTCACCAACCAGCATACGCCGTTTGCGGATGGCTTCGCCCGGCCGCTGTTCGGCGGAGTGGAGGCAACGAGCGGCTTCTCCGGGACGTTCAGCGACGACACGGCCGAGGTGTTCGGCACCGTGCTGGTCGCAGGCCATCGCAGCCTCGGTTTTCGCGCGAGCCTGAAGCGGCTCGCCGAGTTCTGAAGACGCTTGTTCTGAAGAGGCTTGGCGAACTCCTAACGGAAGCTTGCCGCGAAGCCGATAACCCTATTCGGTTAGGTTAAAAGCGCAATCGCGTTGCACTTGCCGCCACTTGCGATAGGTGTCTGGCGAAGACGCGATCCGACTTTGGCCAACAAGCGACTTTGGCCAACAAGCAATTTTGCCAAGAACGAATTCATGACACCTTTTTCAGAACCGTCCTTTTGTCAGGGCGACCCCCACACCTACCGGCGCATCGCCATCGTCGGCACGCTCTTTTGTCTGGCTTTCGTGGTGATCAGCGTCTCGCTGCGGCCACAGCTCGAGGACACGCGTGTCGCGGTCAAAGCCGACAGGCTGATGCGTACGGCGGGCCAGCTACCGCACACGAATTAACGGTCGTCGGTGGAGGTCTGATGGTCGGCGCAATTGCTTGGGCACGCGGTGCCGTGTGAGGCGAGCGCCACGAAGCCGGCATAGCCGGACAGGTTGAGCAGGATTTCGAGCCAAACGGGCATGTCGGCCTCCTTTCTCCTTGAAGGCTACGCCAACGTGCGCGCGAAGCGCATGTTCCCGGACAAAGGCGGACCGGCGCCTCAAAGTGGGGTGGTGGGGTCGAGCCGCCGGCCGAGGGCGCCTACGGACTCGCTCGACGGCTGTTCCTTAAGGAACTCGGCAATCGCCCGCGCCAGTTCGCCGTCGCTCATCGGGGTCGGCGGCGGGCGCAGCGTACCGACACCGAAACTGCGGACGATCTCGTCGTAATGCTGATCTCCGGATCTGGGAACGAGCCTGCGGATACGGGCCAGCAACGTGGATATCGGCACTTTATCCTCCTCGGCTCCCCGCTGGCAGCAATTGTGGCGCATTGCCAATGCTGTGCGTGGAACTGAAAACCCCGCCAGCATCGGTGATGCTGACGGGGTCTTCGTGCTGTTGCCTCAACCGGACGGCGAAGGCTTCCGCACTTGAGCAAACAATTCGCGGAACGCGTGCCCGTTCCATGCGTGGCCGGATTTATTCCGAACTCGGTTCCACAGGCTTGCGCGCAACCATAGCAACGCGCCGGCGTTGTCTGCGCGAGATACGAAGGAGGAGATTCATGATGAGGAAGACACTGGCAGTTCTGGCTACCGTCGCGGCCGTTGGCGTGACCGCGGTCGCGGCGCCTTCGCCTGCCGAGGCGCGCGGCCGCGGCATCGGTCCGGGCCTCGCGTTCGGTCTTGCCGCCGGCGCCATCACCGCGGGCGCCGTCGCCGCGTCGCATCCTTACGGCTATGGCTACGGCCCGCGGTATGGCTACTATGGCGGCCCCGCTTATGCCTACGGCCCTGGTCGCTACGCTTATTACGGTGATGGACCATACTACCGCCGCCACCATTATTACCGTCACTGGTAACGGCTGAACAAACGAAAAGCCCGGAGCAATGCTCCGGGCTTTTTTCATGCTCGGTGATCCGGTGTCGTTACGGCCAGAGCGAGGGCCGTTCCGCCTTGCGCGCGTTGTCGAGCGTCGACACGAAATACTCTTCACGTTCGCGCTTGAATTTTTCCTGGGTGGCACGGAAGGCGGCGACACGGGCGGCGATCTCTTCGCGTTCGCGGATTTTGCGTTGTTCGTCCTCGGTCATGTTAAATCCCCTCTGCACGTGAGTATGTGTCCTACTGAACCCAAGCACTGCCGCCGCAATCACGTTGAGTCGCGTCAACACATGCATTGGCGCTTCTGATTGGGGCGTCAATGGGGAGGAGGCATTGCAGGATTGTGATAAGCGAGGGTCGGAAAAAATTGCCGACCATGTCTTGCGTGGCGGTGGAGAACAGCGTCAATAATCTTGTCGCTTGCGCATGTTGCAGCTAGCGCAAAAACAAATCAGTAAAACAAAAGCAAAACGGGAGGCGGCGTTGATTGCATCGGATCTTCGCAGCGGCGTCGAGCGTCTTGGCGACATGATCGCCGAAGCCAAACGGATCGTGCCGTTCACCGGCGCCGGCATCTCGACCGAATGCGGCATCCCCGACTTTCGCTCGCCGGGCGGAATTTGGACGCGCAACCGCCCGATCCCGTTCGACGAGTTCGTCGCCAGCCAGGAGGCGCGCGACGAATCTTGGCGCCGGCGCTTCGCCATGAAGGAGGTCTTTGCGGCGGCCAAGCCCGGCCGCGGCCATCGCGCGCTCGCCTCACTCTACCGCGCCGGCAAGGTTCCCGCGATCATCACCCAGAACATCGACAATCTGCATCAGGCCTCCGGCGTCGCAAGCGATCACGTGATCGAACTTCACGGCAACACCACGTATGCGCGCTGCATTGGATGCGGGCAGGCCTATCCGCTTGATTGGGTGAAGCGCCGCTTCGACGAGGAGGGCGCCGCGCCCAACTGTACCGTGTGCGACGAGCCGGTGAAGACCGCCACGATCTCCTTCGGCCAGACAATGCCCGAGGACGAGATGCAGCGCGCGACGGCGCTGTCGCAAGCCTGCGATCTCTTCATCGCGATCGGTTCCTCGCTGGTGGTATGGCCGGCCGCGGGCTTTCCGATGATGGCGAAGGAATCAGGTGCACGCCTGGTGATCGTCAATCGCGAGCCAACCGAGCAGGACGACATCGCCGACCTTGTGATCCGCCACGACATCGGCGAAACGCTGGGGCCCTTTGTCGGTAATTGAGGCAGCAATTTGATTCGCGGCTGTGCAAGCTGTTCATAGGTTCCGCCGAATCTCTTTTTTGTCTATGCGTCGCAACCGGGAGTGTTATCTTTTGAGTCGAAAGATTCGCGTCGCGTCGAGTTGAGAAGATTCTCTAAAGACGCGTGATTCGGCGCCGCCATTCAGGCGGGTTGCATGGCATGTGTGGGGTCCGGGGTTATGGGGTCGTCGGACGGATTTGAGTCCAAGAAGGTCGGAGTTCCCGCGGTGGGCGAACACGGCGGTGGCGGTCGCGACAGTGCACTCAGTCCGTTCACCGGACTTGGTGAGAGCAGCGCCAACCTCGTCGAGGTTCACGGCGTCATCAAATGGTTCGACGCCTCAAAAGGCTACGGCTTCATCGTTCCCGACAATGGCTGGCCCGACGTGCTCCTGCACGTCACCGTGCTTAGGCGCGACGGCTTCCAGACCGCCTACGAGGGCGCCCGCATCGTCGTCGAGTGCATCCAGCGCGCCAAGGGCTACCAGGCGTTCCGCGTGGTCTCGATGGACGAGTCGACTGCGATCCATCCGGCGCAGATGCTGCCGCCGCGCACCCATGTCACGGTGACGGCGACCAGCGGGCTGGAGCGGGCTCAGGTCAAATGGTTCAACCGGCTGCGCGGTTTCGGTTTCCTGACCTGCGGCGAGGGCACCCCCGACATCTTCGTGCACATGGAGACGCTGCGCCGCTTCGGCATGACCGAGTTGCGGCCCGGCCAGTATGTCCTGGTCCGGTTCGGGCCCGGCTCCAAGGGCATGATGGCGGCCGAGATCCATCCCGAGACGGGATCGCCGGTTTCGTCCCACTAATTCCATTCCCGCGATCGTGAGCAGAGGCGCGCTGGCTGGCCGGCGCGCCTCTGGCTTTTCCGGTGACCGCCACGTAAGGACTGGTCCAGTCCCACGCCTCGAGAGCCATCCATGAATTTCGATCGAAAGGCCGTCTTCGCCCTTGCGAAGGGCTGGCTTGCCGCCATCCTTGTCATCGCCGGCTGTGCCGTCGCGAGCGCACCCGTGCGCGCCGCCAGCTTCCAGCCCCTCGAGATCGTCACCAGGAACGGCGTGCAGGTGTTCTCGGTCGAGGTCGCGACGACGGAGGAAGAGAAGCAGACTGGCCTGATGTACCGTAAGGAACTGGCGGACGGCAAAGGCATGCTGTTCGACTTTAATCCCGAGCAGGAGGTGTCGATGTGGATGAAGAACACCTACGTCTCGCTCGACATGATCTTCATTCGCGCCGACGGCCGAATTCTGCGCATCGCCGAAAATACCGAGCCGATGTCGACAAAGATCATCTCATCCAGGGGGCCCGCGCGGGCTGTTCTGGAGGTGGTGGCAGGCACGGCGCAGAAATATGGCATCCGCGCCGGCGACCGCGTGGGCCACCCGCTGTTCGGCAGCAAGTAGGCGGGAGGGCTTATTGCCCCGTCCTGGCGGTCTTTTGGGAAGCTTGCTCGCGCCTTTGGAAGGCTTGCTGGCGCTTTGGGAAGCGTGTATCGACGGGGCTCGCCGGACATTCGGGGTATAGCGCAGCCTGGTAGCGCGGCAGTTTTGGGTACTGCAGGTCGTTGGTTCGAATCCAGCTGCCCCGACCAGTCCGAGGTGGGCCAGACCCGCGCCTCAGAACAATAGCCAATCGGCGAGGCGCCAGGCGAGCGCAGCTCCAGCCGTGCATGGCGCGCGTTCGATGCCGATGCCCGCAGCCGCCAAAGCCTTCCTAACCCTCGGCGCTCATTCCCTGCGCAACGCGACTTTCCGCGCGACATTTCAAGGCATTGGGGCGGGTCGGGCGGCGCGGAATGCGTAAAACTTTGTCGAACCTTTAGGCGTCGTCCTAGACATATTGGTGTTGGGGATTTCAGCGCCCAATGCCTAGCGGACGCCGCCAAGCGATGATATTCCGCTTGCGCGGCGTTACGCTTTTCCAACCATCAGTTCGTCGCGTACCAGCCGAACGGAAACGGCAGGAATGGCCAGGCCAGCTGATTGTCGTTGGCGACCTTCCGCGGCTCCTGCTCCGGCGTCTTCGCGGGCAGAGCAGGCGGCGTCGAATGCAGCGCCAAGCGCAGACATGCACATTGCAAATTCATCGTGGTGGCCCCCGCCCATCAATCGTTTTCAAAAATTCGCGTCAGGCTGGAAATCAACGCGCGTCCTCAAAACGACGCGCTCATTCTCAAATCGCACACAGTCTAGGAAAATCGGCGGCCGCTTTCAACCGGTCTCGCCACGCGCTCACAGGAGGTAAGGTTGATCGGTTAGGTTAAGAGCGAGCGGTTGTTGCGGGCGCCTTCGCGACTGTTATCAGATCGGTTCGGCTTGCGACGGTCTGCCTGAAATTCGTGCTCACACGACATCACAGTTCGTCGCAGCGCTCGTATCCTGTGAGTTCTGTATCATGTCTCTCGATCGCAACGTCCGAACCGTCGGTCCGCAGGCGAGCTGGACCGAGATCTGGCACCTCTGGACCGTGTTCGTGCCGCGCCGCTCGATCAACGGGCAGCTCGTTTACGGCAAGGTCTGGCGCCGCCACGACGGCCGTGACTGGATCTACAAGAAGTTTACCGAGTACGACAGCGAAGCGGCGGCCTGAAGCGGCGGCGCTGTCGTCCGGCGGGATCGGAGCTGCCCGTTCAAGCGGCCTTTGCGGCCGCAGTCTTGGGCGGCGGCGGCTTCAGCGGCTTGTCCTGCTTCTTCGACCAGGAGATGTAATAGGCCACCGTCGTCATGATCGCGATCCCGGCGACGCTGACGAAGATCTGCGCGAACAGCGAGCCCGAGCTCATCGACAGCTCGAAATGACCGACGAAGGACAGGAACACGCCGACGCAGAACACGGCGAGCGACTGCTGGCCGCACACGATGATGGGGTCGAACCCTTTCCATTCCAGGCCCGGCCAGTCCTTGGGAACGAAGCGGATCACCAGGATCACGATCACGACGAAGTGGATAAAGCGGTAGGGCGCGAGGTTGGTCTTGTCGTTCGGGTTGAACGCCGAGAACAGCCATTCCGGGAACATGCCGCCGAGGGTCGGGAAGCGGCCGGCCATGGTCATGACCAGCGCAAACAGCATGTAACCAAGACAGAGCCACAGCGTGACCGGTGCGTTGATCAGCGTCATCGAGCGCCGCGCGCCGCCCATGGCGCACCAGGCGCCGAACACGAACAGCACCTGCCAGCAATACGGGTTGAAGTACCACTGTCCGGCCGGATAGGCGTTCAGGTTCAGGCCGAAATGGCGCGCGGTCAGCCACAGCACGATGGACAATGCCATCGTCAGGTCCGGCTTGCGCAGCATGAACCAGAGCACGGGCGGAAACAGCCCCATCAGCACGATGTAGAGCGGCAGCACGTCGAGATTGAGCGGCTTGAAGCGCAGGAACAGGCCCTGGCGCAGCGTCTCGGTGGCGTTGTCCACCAGGCCGGCGACGTTGAACTCGTTGATCATCTCGGAATCGCCGAAGCGCAGCGCCAGATAGCTGATCGAGGCGATGTAGATCACGAACAGGATGATGTGGGCGACGTAGAGCTGCCAGACCCGCTTGGTCAGCCTCGTAGCACCGACCAGGAAGCCGCGCTCGAGCATCATCCGCGCATAGACGAAGGAGGCGGTGTAGCCGGAGATGAAGACGAACAAATCCGCGGCGTCGGAAAAGCCGTAGTTGCGGGTGGTGATCCAGTTCACCACGTTGTCGGGGATATGGTCGAGGAAGATCGCCCAGTTCGCAATGCCGCGAAACAGGTCGAGCCTGAGGTCACGGCCCTTCTCGGGGAGCGTGGCGTTGATGTTCAGGAAGGACATGCGACGGGAGCTTTCGGAGGGGACGGACAGGTAGATGTCAACGAAGCAGGGCCACCGGGCGAGACCCCGGCGCGGAAGGCGGGTACGCAATTGTCACGATGCAGCATAATGATTATACCCATCGGCGAGCCATCCCGGGGGGCCGGAATCACCGATCAGTTCCCTAAAGGTGTCTCTATACTATGCCCGCGGTTTCCACCAACTGCTACCGTGACGCATCGAAATCGAACGAAAAGACGAACAAGAGGCCCGGACCGTCCATGACCGCACGCATTTTCAAGCCCGCCAAGAACGCGATGCAATCCGGCCGGTCGAAGACCAAGGAATGGCAGCTCGACTACGAGCCCGAGCAGCCGCGCGCGGTCGAGCCGCTGATGGGCTGGACCTCGTCCGGCGACATGAAGCAGCAGATCACGCTGCACTTCCACAGCAAGGAAGAGGCGGTCGCCTATTGCGAGCGCAAGGGCATCGCCTACCAGGTGATCGAGCCAAAGGAATCGGTGCGCCGTCCGGTCGCCTATGCGGACAATTTCTCGTTCCGCCGCGGCGAGCCGTGGACGCATTGAGGGCGGGCAACGAAACTCTCGTCATGCCCGGGCTTGTCCCGGGCATCCACGTTTTAGCGTCCACGTAAAAAGCCCGCGGTTGGCCGGGACAAGCTCGGCCAACCACGCCGGTTCTTCCCATCGTCCTGCCCTTGGCAGCCATTCCGCCCCGTGCTTCGCTGTCTCGCATGATGCGACCATGACGAGGTGGGCTATGGCGGGGCGTGACCAGCTCGACGGCGTCGATCTGAAAATACTCTCCGAGTTGCAGCAGGACGGGCGGGTTCGCAATAACGAGCTGGCGCTGCGCGTCGGGGTGTCCGGGCCCAACTGCGTGAGGCGGCTGAAATCGCTGTTCAGCCGCGGCGTGATCCG
This sequence comes from Bradyrhizobium sp. CW1, assembly GCF_023100665.1. Classification (NCBI taxonomy): domain Bacteria; kingdom Pseudomonadati; phylum Pseudomonadota; class Alphaproteobacteria; order Hyphomicrobiales; family Nitrobacteraceae; genus Bradyrhizobium; species Bradyrhizobium sp. CW1. The sequence continues at coordinate 4,209,418 of NZ_CP064684.1, read as the reverse complement.
GGCGGTGCGCGCCGTTATCGACGAGCGGCTGCTCGGCTACGAGGTGGTGTCGTTCGTCTCGATCCAGCTCGGCAGCCAAGCCCAGCCGGTGCTGGCGGCATTCGAGAGCTCGATCGCCGCGATCCCGCGCATCCAGCAGTGCTGGCGGATTTCGGGAGACACCGACTATCTTCTCAAATGCGTGGCGCCGAGCGTCGAGAGCATGCGCCAGCAGCTCCTGCATTTCGCCGCGATGCCGAACGTGAAGAACGTCCGCAGCTTTCCGGTGCTGGGCGTGGCGAAGGACGTGCCGCTGCCATTGCAGGAGATCGCGGCGGCAGGATAGTTCGGCGGCGACGGGTCCCAAAACGTAGCTCGCGTAACGACGTCCAAACATCCGAAGGCGCGGGAGTGACTCCCTTACCGGGATACAGGTTCGGATAAGGCGGATATAAACATAAGTAACTCACCTAACTGTGACATGTGATTTGCGAAGTTCTGCAATGCGCCGAAGCGTGATTGCCGGTTCCTGGTGCTGGCCTACATGCGAGGTGTGAACCTCAGCCTGCGTCGCATGCCGAGGCCTCTTTTGTGGGACCCTGAAGCAGGAAAAGACAACATGACCTCGATCTCGAAGACGTTCGTCGCATCCGCTGCGACGCTGTTTGCATCTGCGTTTCTCATGATGACCGCGCCGGCTGCCCAGGCAGAAGACTACTGCATCACCAATGGTGCCCAGGCCGCGCATGGCTGCGGCTATCCGACGATGGAGGCCTGCCGGGCCGCGGCCGGCGGCATCGGCGGCTCGTGCTCACAGAGCGGCGGCGCGAAGACGTCGGCCGACGCGCTGGCCTTCCAGCCGAAGCAGACGCACTCGCGCACCAAGCTGCGCCCGGGCGGGCAGACCAACTCGAACTGAGCGAGACCGTTTGGAAATGTTGCGGCCTCCAAGTTGGATCTCGGAGGCCGCAACAGCATGACAACCCGCGCTTCAGCGATACCTGCCGCGAAACTCGCGCGGGGAGGCGCCGGCCCAGGTGCGGAAGGCGCGAGAAAAGCTCTTCTCGTTGCGGAAGCCGGCGATCTCCGCGATCCGCTTGATCGGGCTGCGACCGCGCATCAACTCCTGCTTGGCGAGCTCGAATTTTGCCTCTTCCTTGAGATCCCGCAGTGAGGTCGCTTCATCGCGCAGGCGCCGATGCATGGTGCGGGTGGAGAGTGCCAGCTCGCTTGCGACATCCTCGGCGCCGAGACTGCGTCCGCGCGCATTGCGGAGTACGCGGCGAACGCGCTCGACCAGCAGCCGGTCGCGCCGATAGGGCAGTACGGTCAGCCGCAGCGCGCCCTTGAGCATGTTGTCGAGGTCCGCCGCGCTCCGGGTGAGCGGCAGCGACAGGTAATGCTTGTCGAAGGTGATGGAAGCGCGGTCCGCACCGAAGCGGATGTTTCGGCAAAAGATGGTCGGATAGACCGAGACGTGGCCGGGCTCGGGGTACGGAAATTCCGCGGCGCGGAGCGCGATTTGCGAATCCACCGCCCAGCAGGAGAAGCCGAGAACATAGCGGAGCAGGGTGACCAGGCAGAATTCGCGTAGAGGTCCGAGGTCGGCCAGTTCGCGGATGGACACGACCGCGGTCTCCTCGCCGACGGCGAGATCGAGCAGCACGTCCTCGGTGAGCAGACGATGGTGCCGGCACCAGCGCTTGAGCGCGACCTCCAGCGTCGGGGCGGTGATCGAGGCGCGGCACAGCATGCCGTAGGTGCCAAAGGGCAGCCGCCGCGAGAACCAGCCGAGCGCCTCGTCATCGAGTTCGCGCATGGCATGGCCCGCCAGCGCCTCGAACTGGCCGGCCGTGACCCGCCCATCCGGAGAATTGACAAGGTCCGGCGTTACCTGACCCCGGCTCAGCGCCTCGGTCGGATCGCGGCCGTAGCGTTCGTAAGCGGCAACGACGCCGCGGACGAAGGCGGCAGGGGTCACGGCACGGCGCGGGATCGCGGTTGCGACTTGAAAAGGCATCGGAAAATCCTCTGGGAAAATCCTCGCCAAGTTTGGCGGAAAATGCAACCTTTTCGACCGCAGAAGGGCCCCGATGCCGCTAGGTTCGGTCCCCAAAATAGGGAGGAATCGCCTTGAATATCCCGAGCATCGATTTCGATCTGGGCGAAGACATCAGCATGCTGCGCCACACGCTGCGCGCCTTCGTGGAGGCGGAGATCGCCCCGCGTGCCGCCGATATCGAGAAGGCCAATCTATTCCCGGCGGACCTCTGGAAGCGCCTTGGCGACCTCGGCCTGCTCGGCATGACCGCGCCGGAGCAATATGGCGGCTCCAACATGGGCTATCTCGCCCATATCGTCGCGATGGAGGAGATTTCGCGCGGCTCGGCCGCGGTCGGCCTCTCCTATGGCGCCCACTCAAATCTCTGCGTCAACCAGATCCGCCGCAACGGCAATGATGCGCAGCGCGAGCGCTATCTGCCAAAGTTGATCTCCGGCGAGTATGTCGGCGCGCTCGCGATGTCCGAGCCCGGCGCCGGCTCAGACGTCGTCTCGATGAAACTGCGCGCCGACAAACGCGGCGACCGCTACGTGCTCAACGGCTCGAAGATGTGGATCACCAATGGCGGCGATGCCGACGTGCTGGTGGTCTATGCCAAGACCGATCCGGAAGCGGGCCCGCGCGGCATGACCGCCTTCCTGGTCGAGAAGGGGACGAAGGGCTTCAGCCACGGCCAGCATCTCGACAAGCTCGGCATGCGCGGCTCCAACACGTATCCGCTGTTCTTCGACGAATGCGAGGTGCCGGAGGAGAACGTGCTTGGCAAGGTCGGCGAGGGCGTCAAGGTGCTGATGTCCGGCCTCGACTATGAGCGTACGGTCCTCTCGGGTGGACCACTCGGGATCATGGCGGCCTGCATGGACGCGGTGGTGCCCTATATGCACGAGCGCAAGCAGTTCGGGCAGCCGATCGGCGACTTCCAGCTCATGCAGGGCAAGCTCGCCGACATGTACGCGACCTGGCAGGCCACGCGCGCCTATGTCTATGCGGTGGGGCGTGCCTGCGACCGCGCCGATCACGCGCGCAGCTTGCGCAAGGACGCCGCCGCTGCGATCCTCTATTCCGCCGAGAAAGCGACGTGGATGGCGGGTGAGGCGATCCAGGCGCTTGGCGGGGTCGGCTACACCTCCGAATTTCCGGTCGGACGCCTGTGGCGCGATGCAAAGCTCTACGAGATCGGCGCCGGCACCTCGGAGGTCCGGCGCATGCTGATCGGTCGCGAATTGATGGCTGAGACGGCTTAAAACCTTCACGCAATTGGAACCAACATGCCGCTCCATTCCAGCATCGATACGTCTTCTTCGGACTTTGCGCGCAATTCCGAGGCCATGCGCACCCTCGTCGCGGATCTGCGCGAAAAGCTGAGCCAGGTTGCGGGCGGCGGCGGCGAGGTCTCGCGCAACCGCCACACCTCGCGTGGCAAGATGCTGGCGCGCGAGCGCGTCGACCTGCTGGTCGATCCCGGCACCGCGTTCATGGAGCTGTCGCCGCTCGCGGCCTATGGCCTTTACGGCGGCGACGTGCATTCGGCGAGCGTCGTCACCGGGGTCGGGCGCATCGCGGGCCGCGAATGCGTGATCGTCGCCAACGACGCCACCATCAAAGGCGGCACCTATTATCCCATGACCGTGAAGAAGCATCTGCGCGCGCAGGACGTGGCGCGGCAGAACAATCTTCCCTGCATCTATATGGTCGATTCCGGCGGCGCCTTCCTGCCGCTGCAGGACGAGATCTTTCCCGACGAGCGGCATTTCGGCCGCATCTTCTACAACCAGGCGCAGATGTCCTCGCAAGGAATCCCGCAGATTGCCATCGTGATGGGTTCCTGCACAGCCGGCGGCGCCTATGTCCCCGCGATGTCGGACGAGAGCATCATCGTGCGCAACCAGGGCACGATCTTCCTCGGCGGGCCGCCGCTGGTGAAGGCCGCGACAGGCGAAGTGGTGACCGCGGAGGAGCTTGGTGGCGCCGACGTGCATTCGCGGCAATCGGGTGTGACCGATCATTATGCCCAGAACGACGCACACGCGATCGGCATCGCCCGCCGCATCGTCGGCACGCTGAAGCCGTCGGTACGACCAAACCTCAACATGCATCCGCCGCGTGATCCCTTGTTCGCGGCGGAGGAGATCTACGGCGTGGTGCCCGTCGACGGGCGCAAGCCGTTCGACGTGCGCGACATCATTGCGCGCGTCGTCGATGGTTCCGAGTTCGACGAGTTCAAGAAGCTCTACGGCACGACGCTGGTGTGCGGCTTCGCCCACATCTGGGGTTTTCCGGTCGGCATCATTGCCAACAACGGCATCCTGTTCAGCGAGAGCTCGCTGAAGGGGGCGCATTTCATCGAGCTGTGCTGCCAGCGCGGCATTCCGCTGGTGTTCCTGCAGAACATCACCGGCTTCATGGTCGGCAAGAAATACGAAGCCGGCGGCATTGCGCGTGACGGCGCCAAGCTGGTGACGGCGGTCGCGACCGCGTCGGTGCCGAAATTCACCGTGGTGATCGGCGGGTCCTACGGCGCCGGCAATTACGGCATGTGCGGCCGCGCCTACTCCCCGCGCTTCCTGTGGATGTGGCCTAACGCGCGCATCTCGGTGATGGGCGGCGAGCAGGCCTCGATGGTGCTGAGCCAGGTCCGCCGCGACAATATCGAGGCCAAGGGCGACAGCTGGTCGAAAGAAGACGAAGATAAATTCCGCGAGCCGATCCGCGCGCAATATGAGAGCCAGGGGCACCCGTATTACGCGACCGCGCGGCTTTGGGACGACGGCGTGATCGACCCGGCCGATACAAGGCTGGTGCTCGGCCTCGGCCTCTCGGCGGCGTCGAATGCGCCGATCGAGCCGACGAAATTCGGCCTGTTCAGGATGTGATGCGATGGACCGCTCAAAGCTCTACCGCCGTTTTCGCACCCTCCTGATCGCCAACCGCGGTGAGATCGCCTGCCGCGTGATCCGCACCGCGCGCGCCATGGGCCTGCGCACGGTCGCGGTCTATTCCGAGGCGGATCGCGACGCAATGCATGTCGCGCTCGCCGACCAGGCCGTGCTGCTTGGGCCTGCGCGTGCCCGCGACAGCTATCTCAATCCCGAACGGCTGATCGAGGCCGCGCGCAAGACCGGCGCGGAGGCGATCCATCCCGGCTATGGCTTCCTGTCGGAGAATGCCGAATTCGCCCAGGCGTGTTTCGACGCCGGCCTGGTCTTCGTCGGCCCGACAGCGGCAATGATGACTGCCATGGGCTCGAAGTCCGGCTCCAAGGCGCGGATGGAGAAGGCCGGCGTCCCGCTGGTGCCCGGCTATCACGGCGAGGCGCAGGACGATGCGACGTTGGCGAAGGCGGCCGAGAAGGTCGGTTTCCCGATTCTGGTGAAGGCGTCCGCCGGCGGCGGCGGCCGTGGTATGCGCATCGTTCGCTCCGCGGATGAACTGGCGCCTGCGATCGTCAGCGCGAAGCGCGAGGCCAAGGCCGCGTTCGGCGACGACCGCATGCTGATCGAAAAATATGTCGATAACCCCCGGCATATCGAGGTGCAGGTGATCGGCGACAGCCACGGCAATCTGCTCTCGCTGTTCGAGCGCGAATGCACCCTGCAGCGCCGCCACCAGAAGGTGATCGAGGAGGCACCGTCGCCGACGCTCAATCCCGCCCAGCGCGAGGCGGTCTGTGCCGCCGCGCGAAAGGCCGCGGGGGCCGTCAACTATGTCGGCGCCGGCACCATCGAGTTCGTCTCCGACGGCAAGGACGTGTTCTTCATCGAGATGAACACTCGTCTCCAGGTCGAGCATCCCGTGACCGAGCTGATCACGGGGATCGACCTGGTCGAGTGGCAGTTGCGCGTCGCTTTCGGCGAGGCGTTGCCGCTGAAGCAGGACGAGATCAAGCTTCATGGCCACGCCGTGGAGGCGCGGGTCTATGCGGAGAACCCGACCAAGAACTTCATGCCGTCGGTGGGCAAGATATCAACCTGGCGTCTGCCCGCTGAAACGGGGGGGCTGCGCATCGACTCCGGCTATCGGGAAGGCGATACGGTCTCGCCATACTACGATGCGATGCTGGCAAAAATGATCGCATGGGCGCCGACGCGGGATGTCGCGATCGAGCGGCTGAACCGCGGGCTGGAAGAGTCCGACGTCCGCGGCATCGTCACCAACATCCCGTTCCTGTCGGCGCTGATGACGCATCCGAAGGTGAGGGCGAACGCGATCGACACCGGCTTCATCGAGCGCGAGCTGGCGGTCCTGACGCAGGCGTCGCCGGCACCAGGCGAGCTCGAGCTGTGTGCCGCGGTCGCCGCTGTGATCAACAACGAGCGGCAGGCTGCACAGGCGGACGCGAATTCGCCCTGGCAGACCTTTGGCTGGATGCCGGTCGGCCGCCGTCGGCGCGGCTTTGCTTTCCGCGTTGGACACGGGCCGGAGCAGAAGGTTGTGCTGAACTATGGCAGCGGCCCGTCGACGCTCGTGATCGGCGAGCGCGAGCTGGCGTTTACGATGGTAGCGAAGGACGGCGGCTTCGATCTGACCCTCGACGGCGTCAAAACGTCGGTCGCGGCCGTGATCGACGGCCATGAGCTGTATTTGCGCACGCGCAACGGCCGCTTCGATCTGCATTGGGTTGATCCGTTCGGCGGCGAGACCGAGGAGCAGGTCGGCGCGGACAAGATCGCAGCGCCCTTGCCGGGCACGGTCGTCGCCGTGCTGGCGGAGGAGGGCGCCAAGCTCGAGAAGGGGGCGCCGATCCTCACCCTGGAAGTGATGAAGATGGAGCAGACGCTGCGCGCCCCCTATGCCGGCGTGCTGAAATCCATCAAATGCAAGGTCGGCGACATCGTCCAGGAGGGCGTCGAGCTCGCCGTGGTCGATCCTTCCGGAGAATGAGATGAGCGATAAGGTCCGCATCATCGAAATGGGGCCGCGTGACGGCCTCCAGAACGAGAAGACGGCGGTCAGTGTCGAGGCCCGGATCGCCTTCATCGAGGCGCTGGTCGCGGCCGGCCTCAATACAGTCGAGGTCGGCGCCTTCGTCTCGCCCAAGGCGATCCCGCAGATGGCGAGCTCGGACGCCGTGCTGCGCGGCGTTAGCCATTTGACCAGTGCCGAATTCCACGTGCTAGTGCCGAACGAGAAGGGCTATGACGCCGCGTGCGCGGCCGGCGCAAAGATCGTCTCGGTGTTCGCCGCGGCCTCCGAGGGCTTTTCGCGGGCCAACATCAATTGCACGGTCGCGGAGTCCATCGAACGGTTTAAGCCGGTGCTGGCGCGCGCCAGGGACGATGGTGTCAAGGTCCGCGGCTATATCTCCTGCGTGCTGGGCTGTCCGTTCGACGGTGAGATCCAGCCGAAAGCGGTCGCCGATCTCGCCACCACGCTGTGGGAGCTCGGCTGCTACGAGATCTCGCTCGGCGACACGATCGGTGTCGGTACGCCTGCCAAAGCCAAAGAGATGCTGCGGGCGGTCAGCGCCAACATCCCTCCCGCCAATCTCGCGATGCATTTTCACGACACCTACGGCCAGGCGCTCGCCAATCTCTATGCGGGGCTGGAGGAAGGCGTCCGCGTCATCGACGCCGCCGCCGGCGGCCTCGGCGGCTGCCCCTACGCGCCGGGCGCGACCGGCAACGTCGCGACCGAGGACGTCGTCTATATGCTCGGTGGCATGGGGATTAGGACGGGTGTCGATATGGACCGGTTGCTGGCGGCAACCAACGAGATGAGCGGCGTGCTGGGCAAGCCGCCGGTGAGCCGCGTGGCCTCCGCACTGAACGCGAAGAGGAAGCGCGCCAGCTCCTAGTTCTCCGTTATTGCGAGCGCAGCGAAGCAATGATGGTGGACGCAGCTACCTGCTCCCGTCCGGCCCCATCACCAGGTCCGGCAGTGCGGTCGAGATGCCCGGCACGAAGCAGAGCAGCAGCACCGCGAGCATCATCAAAAGCACGAACGGCAGCGTGCCCCAGATCACCTCGCGCAGGGGAATATCCGGCGCGACGTTGCGGATGACGAAGATGTTGAGGCCGACGGGTGGATGGATCAGTCCCATCTCCATCACGATGGTCATGACGACGCCGAACCAGATGATGTCGAAATTGGCGGCGCGGAGCGGCGGCAGGATGATTGGCGCGGTCATGAGAATAATCGAGACCGGCGGCAGGAAGAAACCGAGCACGACGACCATGACGAGGATCGCGAACAAGAGGCCCCAGCGGGGCAAATGCATCGCGACGACGGATTCGGCGGCCGATTGCGAGATGTGCAGATAGCTCATCACGTAGGAATAGAGCAGCGACATGCCGATGATCATCATCAGCATGGTCGATTCCCGGATCGTCGATTTCAGGATCGGGGCAAGGTCGCTCGGCCGCCACACGCTGTAGATCGCCGCGATCAATGCCAGCGCCAAGAGGCCGCCGAGGCCGGCAGTCTCTGATGGCGTGGCGTAACCGCCATAGAGGGCGATCATGACGCCGGTGAGCAGCAGCACGAACGGGATCACGCGCGGCAGTACGCTGAAGCGTTCCGCGAGCGTGTACTCGTCGCGGGCGAGGATCGCAGCTTCCGGGCCGCCGTTCTTGTAGATCGCTTCGGCCGCGGCGTATTCCTGGCGGAAGCGAATCACGGCGTAAACGCCGAACAGCGAGACCAGCAGCAGGCCGGGCCCGATACCGGCGAGGAACAGCCGTCCTAGCGATTTTTCGGCGGCGACCGCAAACAGGATCATGGTGATCGACGGCGGCAACAGAATGCCGAGCGTGCCGCCGGCGGCGATGATCCCCGCGGCAAAGCCGCCGGAATAGCCGCGCTTGCGCATCTCGGGGATGCCGGCCGAGCCGATTGCCGAGCAGGTCGCGGGCGAGGAGCCCGCCATCGCCGCAAACAGCGCGCAGGCGAACACATTGGCGACGCCGAGCCCGCCGGGGACGCGGTGCAGCCAAGCGTGCAGGGCCGAGTAGAGATCCTGGCCGGCGCGCGACTTGCCGATCGCGGCGCCCTTCAGGATGAAGAGCGGGATCGACAGCAGCGTGATCGAGGCCATTTCCTCGTAGACATTCTGCGTCACCGTGTCGAGAGAGGCGGCGGGCATGTAGATGCCCATGAACACGACTGCGACCGCGCCGAGCGCGAACGCGATCGGCATGCCCGAAAACATCACGACAAGCGTCGCGATCCCGTAGGCGAGGCCGATACCGAAAACGCTCATGAACGCCTGGCTCCAGCGAAAGGCAGCGCAAGCTGCACGAGGATCTGGACGCAGAGCAGACTCATGCCGAACGCCATTAGCGAATAGGGGATGGCCAGCGGCGGCGACCACATCGAGTTCGAGACCTGGCCATCGACATAGGCTTCATGCGCCAGTGTCCAGGACTTCCAGGCGAAGAAAGCGCAGAACAGAAGCGTCACGGCATCGACCAGCCAGAGCCTGATCCGGTTCGCCAGTGGTGAGAGCAGGCCGACGAAGGCCTCGATGCCGATGTGACCGCGGTTCTGCTGCACGTAGGCGGCCGTCATGAAGGTCGCGCCGACCAGCAGGAACACCGCGGCCTCGTCCTGCCAGTAATTGGCAGCCTTGAACAAGGCGCGGCTGAGCACGCTGTAGCTCAGGATGGCGCAGGCGGCGATCAGCGCAATCGCGGCGAACACGACGATGATGTTGTTGAGGATGGCGAGACCGCGATCGATCGCTGCCGCAAGGCCGGTCCTTGCGGCAGCGTTTACCTGGCCGTCACGATCCGGAAGCGGACCGTGGCTCATGCGGCGACGTCGGTCGCGAGCTTGAGCAGGTTGGCAGATGTCGCGGTCTTGGCGCCGTAGTCCTTCCATGCGGTGTCGCGGGCGATGTCACGCCACTTGCCGACGGTCGCGGCATCGAGCGCCGAGACCTTGGCGCCGGCCTTCTCGTAGACCTTGGCGACCTCGACATCGTCGTCCTGCGCGCCCTTGCGGCCGAAGGCTTCGAGCTCGGTGCCGACCGCGAGCAGGATGTCCTGCTGGTTCTTCGGCAGCTTGTCGAAGATCGCCTTCGACATCATCAGCGGCTCGAGCATGAACCAATAGGACGCGCCTGCGCCCGAGGTCAGCGATTTCGCGACCTCCTCAAGCCGGAACGAGATCAGGCTGGTCGAGGAGGTGATGCCGGCATCACACGCCCCCGTCTGCATCGCTGCGTAGATTTCGTTCGAGGGCACCGACAGCACGGATGCGCCGGCAGTCTGCAGCACCATGTCCATCTCGCGCGAGCCGCCGCGCACCTTGAGACCCTTGGCATCTTCGGGGGCCACGATCGGCTTGGAGCGGCTGGCGACGCCGCCGGCCTGCCACACCCAGCTGAGCAGGATGATGCCCTTGTCGGCGAGGAAGTCGGTCAAGGCCTTGCCGACCGGCTCCTTCTTCCAGCGCATGCCCTGGTCGTAGGTGGTGACGAGGCCCGGCATCAGGCCGATATTGGTTTCCGGCAATTCGCCGCCGGCATAGGGCATCGGATAGAGGCTGATGTCGAGCGCGCCCTTGCGCATCGCGGAGAACTGCGCGTTGGTCTTGATCAGCGAGGAGTTCGGATAGATCTCGGCGGCGATGTCGCCGTTGCTGCGCTTGCTGACTTCGGCGGCGAACACGCGACAGAGCCGGTCGCGGAAATCGCCCTTGTCGACGGTGCCGCCCGGGAATTGATGCGAGATCTTCAGCGTGGTCGCGGCATGCGCGGTGCCGGTGCTGAAACGGAGAATGGCGGGTGCGGCGACGGCGGTCGCGATCAGGTGGCGGCGCGTGAACATGGCGTGATTCCCTTGGACGGTTCTTGGAAGGTTCTTGTTTGCTTTGCCGTGATTTTGGGCCGGTCTTGGAGACCGCGCTGAGGCCCATCCTAGCCGGTCTTTCAGACAATGTTCTCTAGTCTGATAGTTCGAGACCGAATGCCGCGGCAAGCGTCGGTGATGCTGCATTGCACACTCCCGATCTCCTACATCCGCAGAACCTAGGATGGGCTCGCGGAAATTTATCGGCGGCCGCGTAACAACGCCCCGTGGCAATCCGTCGAGATCAGATAGCGGCGTCCGTCGCTGACCAACATCCATCTCGAAGGGAAGACCAGTCATGACCATTCGTACCCGCATCGCGCTCGGCGTTTCGGCGGCCGTTCTCTCGCTCGGCCTCGCGCTGTCGCCTGCCGCCTTTGCCCAGGACAAGATGGGCAAGGATGACGGCATGATGAAAAAGGACACGATGTCCAAGGACGGCATGAAGAAGGACACCATGTCCAAGGACGACGGCATGAAGAAGGACACGATGTCGAAGGACGGGATGAAGAAAGACGACGGGATGATGAAGAAGCACTGATCTTCCAACGTCGAGGAGGCGCTTGCGACAGGCAGACGCGCGCCAAAAATCCGGGGGCGGTCACGTAGACCGCCCCCAGAGCATTTGTTTCAGTCCAAATTCAATTGAACGTGACTTGCGCGCGTTAGACTTGCAAACGTTACTTGCGCTTCGCCTTGCGGGCGGCGTAGCGGGCGTCCCGCTTGGCTTTTTGCTCGGCCTCGGCTTCGGCCGCCTTCGCGACGGCTTCTTCGGCCTCGCGGGCGATCCGCGCGGCCTCGAGCGCGGCAGCTTCTTCTTGAAGGCGCTTCTGCTCGGCCTTTTCCGTGTCGCGCGCAGCCTTTGCTTCGGCGCGCTTGGCCGCAAGGGCCTCGCGCTCCGCACGCTTCGCCACAACCGCGGGATCATCCGGCCCCGGCTGCGACTTGAATTTGTTCAAAAGGTTCTTGCGTGCTTCCTGTGCCGCCTTTTGCCGGTCGGAGAAGCCTGGTTCCCTAAATCCACTCATCGGCGAACCTTGTCATCCTCGCTTTCGATCCTACATCACTGCCTGTTGGTACGTCGGCTGGGCATAGCGGGCGCCGCGCGACGCAGATGCGTGTACATCGGCGCGCGCCGTGATGCCACCTATAATCGCAGCCGATCAGGTAGACGAAAATCGCCGCCCCCGACGATCTCTCGTAGCCCGGAAAAACTGCCGAATTGTGATGTCCCTCATAAGGGGGCACCAGGGCGGTGCCTAGCGTCCGCCTGGTATGAGACGCGGAGCACGGGTATGACGATCTCACGACTGAGCCTGAAGGCGCTCGCAATCGCGGTCGTGGTGGCAACCCTGGCCGGTGCCACGCTGCTGCTCGCCCGTCCGCAGCCGATCGAAAGTGCCGTCCTGGGCACAGATTGGGAATGCACCCAGACCGCGTTTGTGCTTACGACCTGCGCTCCGCGCGTCCAGCAGGCGATCCCGGCGGCCGAAACCTCCCGCAAGGAAGCGATCCGGCCGACCCGAGGCTAACCGGGAGAAGCTGGACGGGATGTGACGCCACGCCGCAGAGGTGATAAAGCCCGCTCGCCCCCGTGATCGGTCAGCCATGTCCAAGCCCGAAGCCAGTTCCGAAGCCAACTCCGAACCTAAGCCCGAACCGGGCGCGAAGCCGAAATCCACTCCAAAACCTCAATCCGGTGACAACCGCCGCGGCGCCATCGCTGGCTTGATCATCGCGATCCTGATCCTCGGCGTCGGCTGGTGGCTCGCCCGCGATCTCACCTCCGCGAGCAAGATGCAGGACTGCCTGATGTCCGGGCGAAGCAACTGCAATGTGATCGAGCCGGCCCGCTAGAGGCATGCCAGAGCGACCCGCGCGGACGAAAAAATGTCGTGATCTTAATCATTTGTAACGGGACTTAGCCGACCAAAGCAGGTCAGTCATGTCAGCCGGCATCAGCTCAGCGCGAGCCGAATCGTCTATCGCGCCAGGCATCACGGCGGTTGACGGCAATCGAAAGAGTAGGGGGCAAGCACGCATGAGTGTGTCCAGTCGCATCAAGATCATCATTCCCTTGGTTTCGGCGATGTCATTGCTCGCCGTCCCGGCGCAGGCTCAGGACGCCAGACCGCCGAGAGACGCCGCCCAGCCATCGGCCGGGCCAGGCGCCGGCGCGCCGCCGCAGAACATGCGAAAGGGGCCGCCGCCGCAGCAGGCTGCCCGGCCGGCGCCACAGGCCGGCGTCCAGCCCTACGCCGGCGGTCTTGGTCATGCTGGTCCGGGTCCAAATCCTGCTCTCGCGAGTCCAGGTCCTGGCCCTCGCAATGCCGGCGGTCCGCCGCCCGGACGCAATTACGCCAGGGGTCCCGCACCGGCGCGCGACTGGGGCGGACACACCTATCGCGGCCATCTCGCCTGGGATGGCGGACGCTGGCGCCACGAAGTCCACAACGGCCGCTCTGGCTGGTGGTGGGATGTGGGCGGCGCGCGGTATTATTATCCGCAGCGGATGGACGGGCCTCCGGCCTATATCTCGGAGGATTATTACGACGACGTCCCCGTGGCCTATGCTCCGCCCGTCGCCTACGAACCGCCGCCGCCGCCGCCAGCGGCCGATCCCGGCGCGAGCGCGCTTGGCGGCGCTATCGTCGGCGGCGTGCTGGGCGGCCTGATCTCGGGCAACGCCTCGGGTGCGGCCGCAGGCGCTGTGATCGGCGGTGCCACCGGCGCGATCGCCGGCGCGACGGCTGCTTCGCGCCCCGGCTACTATCTGGCCCAAGGCAACTGCTACTACCGCTATCCGAGCGGCCAGTACGTGCAGGCTGATCCACGGGCTTGTTACTGAGCACGCCAGGCGAGGGCTGAAGCGAAGAGGCGGCGAAAAGCCGCCTCTTTTCGTTTTGGCGCTGGCCCTCAGCTGGCCGGGAATTGATTCAAGGGGATCGCCCCGCGCGTCAGGACACTACCCAGTTGAAGAACGCGATCGCGGCCCAGACCAGGCCTGCGATCCAGGCCAGCATCACGATGCCGATGGTCGCAAGATAAGCGATGCCGAGCGGGTCGGATCTTTCGCCTCGCGCCGGGACGGGAATTTCGGCTGCGGCTTCTTGCGTCATGACGGGAATATCTCCCAAGCCTTCTCGCTCTCTGGGAGCGCTGAGGACTGTTTAGCGGAGGCGCCGTGCGCCGGCTGTGACGCACTTCACAGATCGGTACGCATCAAGCCCCCAATCGGGGCGGGTCGTTCGACAGATGCGTGAATTGGATTGCGTCGCAAATCCGCGAGGACGGCATTACCCCGCAATCATACGGACGAAATTGCCACGCGCTTGTCCAGATCGTCCGGCTAGAATTGGCTTCATGTGTACCAAGTACGATCCACAGCATGAAGCCGAGACGGCGATGAAGCGCGCCGTGGCGGCCGAAGGTCCTGACCGGCAACGTCTCATCGAGCTGGCCCTGGCCTGGCATCAACTCGCCCGCGACCGGCGCGAAGAGCGGACGGACTGAGCTCTCTCTTTACGAGAGAACTGGTATTCACAGAAAAACCCCGTGCTCGGGGGACAAGCACGGGGTTCTCGAGAGCCGATCGGGGCTGGCAAATCGGCACCACTGGATTTCGAACGCGCCGATCGCAAGTTCGTTCCGCGCCCCCTTCAATTCATTTCGCGCGAGAACGCCGCCATCGGCGCCTATGCTCGTGACACTCGACGCCTGACGCGAGCCGCCGAAACGCTACGTTAAGACTCGTTCGGACGACGATTTTCCGATCGCGATTCGTTTCGGGGAACGAAGCGGAGCAGGATCGTGAACAAACAAAAAGTCCCCGAAGGGCTGCACTGTGTCAGGCAGCTTCCGACTTCGGCACCGCGTCGGCATTGACCGAAAGCTTGACGACATCGCCTTCGACGGCACCGACATATTTCGTGTCGATGTAATGATGATGGTCCTTGTGACCTTCCGGGTTGTCCTTCCGCGTCAGCTTGATACGGTTGCCCTCGACGCGGTCGACGGTGCCGACATGTGCGCCGTCCTTGCCGACGATCTTCATGTGCTCTCTGATCTCGCTCATGATGTTCTCCTTGTGCCGTGTCAACGGCGAGGACCGGTCTTCGTTGCAAGGATAGGCGGGCCCGGCTGTTGGAGCCAATGCGCTCGCCGGACGTTGAATGGCAGTCGCAATTGCCAAGATCCGCATCAAGACGCTCATCAAGATCCGCATGGAGACCTCCGAAGCCTATCTCGATCGAAAGCACAGGGAAATCGGGCTGCTGAACGATTGCCTGAGGAGCCCGCTGCATTTGGCTCGGCCGCAATCGGTCGACGAGGTTGTGGTCTCCAAGTTTCAGCTCGCCGCCGCACTACGCGCGGAACATGCGCTGCAGGACTGGAGAGCGACGGAGACGGCCTGGTCGCATGCGGCGTCTCCCAGCAGCGGTCCGTTCGTGTTCAGCTACGACTATCAGCGCGCGGACCTCAAGGTGAGTGGTCCCTCGTTCTATGAACTCGAGCGGGGCTGCAGGAGCGATGCGATCTATACCGCCTCCGGCATGGCCGCGATCTCCGCGCTGCTGCTCGCGTCCGCACGGATCATCGGCAAAGCAGACGTCGTGGTGCTGCCGGGCACTTACGGCGAGACACTGGAGCTGATCGAGAGCCTCGTCCCCCATTTGCGGCTTGTCATCGCCAGCCTCCCGCTGGGCGAAGCGTTCGCTGCGGCAGCCTTGCCACGCTTGCTCCTGCTCGATTCATGCGCCCCTGCCCGGGCGTTCGAGGCAGCTCTGCGTTGTGACGGTTCGGGGCTCGATCTGTTGATTTTCGACACGACATGTTTCGCCGGCAGATCGGCGCGCATCCGGCGTGTCTTGAGATGGGCCGCGCGATGGGACATTCCCGTCGTGTTGGTGCGAAGCCACAACAAGCTGGATTCGCTCGGGGTGGAATACGGCCGGCTCGGCTCTGCCGTGTTCGTGCATTGGAGCCGGAAGGACCTCAAGGCGGGCCAGCTGCTGTCCGAAAGCCTGGCGGCGGAAACCCGCAATGCCGTCCGGCTTCTCGGTGGCGCGGCGTTGCCGGCGCACTTCCCGCCATTCGTGGGCTCTGTGGCCTATTGGGCCCTGACGAAAACGCGCGTCGCTGCGATTCTGCGCAACGGTCGCCACGCGGCGCGATATTTCGCCGCCGAGCTCGCTTCGCTCTCGGCCGAGCTGCATTTCACCCACGGCCTCTATGTCACGCTTCGCGGCAGGCGCGCCCTCGATGAGGCGACCGCGCGGCAGGCCGCCGAGGACATGAGCCGCGACCTGAGCGGCAAAGGCTTCCCCATTCGCCACGCCGGCAGTTTTGGTTTCGATTTCGCGGCGACCGAGTGGTTTCACGACGCGACGACGGATCGGTACAGCGTCCGGGTGGCGGTGCCGGATTTGCCGACTGAGTTGTGGAAGGATCTAGCAGCGGCGATTGCCGGGTGGTGGGCGCGACATCAAGGCGACACTGAAGGGTGAGTGCGGTGCAAGGCCATGACAGAGCGACCGAAAGCGTTTCCTTACAGGGAATGCACGTGGCATGTTTCAGACGAACAGTCCCGGCAATGGCTTACGGTGCTTGAAAAGACGGGTGCAGCCAACGTCCGAGCGCGCCTTGCCCAGACCGTCGCGGCATCCGCAGGAGCGATCGCGATCGGAACCGCGCCCGTCATGACGATCGGGTTCGCCCAGGAATGGCTGAACTGGAAAGATAATCAAAAATCCGAGGCGGATATCGAACGGCACGAGCGGCAGATCTGGTGGACTCGGACCGCGGCAATCGCCGCATCGGTCGCCGCCTTGAGCGCACTGCTCGGCTGGATTTGGACGATCTTCATCCGGGGGAATAACGGCCTATAACAAACATGATTGTTACGTTGCGCATACATCCGCCAGACGAGAGGGGCGACAAACTGCGCTGTTTCAATCGATCGCCAGGCATTCTTCCACGGCCGGCTTCTGGTGGCCGCGACGCGCCCACGCTTGAACGGCGAAGGCGAGTTGGTGCTGACTCGCTGCCGCGTCCGCGATGGTGGCCCGGGCCGTCGCGATCGGCTTTGTGACCACACCGGAGTTCACGACTCCCGCGTCAACTGCCAAAAACGATATTGCTACAACCGCCACCGCCGACGCGATCGCCATTCTTGTCAAGTCGGATAGTGGCATCGAAGTCCTTATCGGGCGCACGTCGCCCGGCGAATAGATAGGGCTCGTTTGCCCGGATCAAAGGCCGGAGCGAGGCGGCCCACGCGTTCGTGAAGGACGGATTCTGCAGGTGCGCGCCGTAGATCTGGCTCACGATGAACGGATGAGACCGAAATTGGCGATCCCGGCAGGAATCGAACCTGCAACCCTCAGAGTAGAAATCTGATGCTCTATCCAGTTGAGCTACGGGACCGTCTTGAGCCGCCCTGGTTGGGGGCCGCTGTTCATCTACTATGCCATTATGAAAAATATCGTCTTTCGCCAAGCCTGAACCGAACCGTTTTCGTCGAAGCCGCGACAAAGCGGAACGGTGGGGTGTCAGGGTGCCGGGTTGAGCGGCAGCAGACTGGACGATGGATCACATCGCCGGGAACGCTGATCAGCTTCCGGGACACGGCCGCCGGACGACTGGTCGGATATTGCTGCGCCATCAGGACGGCGTGCGCGGCGGTAGCTTGATCGGTCTCCTCTGGGCGTGCCTTGTCATGGCGAATGCGACGGTTTGCACCTTTGGTTCCATCGCCTTGAGTCCGTCACCTTTCCGCGCATTTCATGCGACAAGCGGCGTTCGTCCGCGATTTCCGGGAGTCCATCCATGATCGGTCTTGTTCGCGCCGTCACACTCTGCGCCACGCTGGCGTTCGGCCTTAGCGTCGCGCAGGCCGCCGACAAAGCCTTCAAGCGGGACGACCTCGCCGATTCCGCGATCAAGCTGGAGGCGCAGATCAAGGGCGAGGCGGGGCCGGTCGCCAAGACCGGCGCGAGCTTGCGCACCGACGCCGATGTTGCCTTCCGGCGCAACGACTATCGCACCGGCCTGTCGGTGCTCGGCCAGATCGCGGCGACCACGCCGGAGGACGCCGGCAACTGGTTGCGGCTGGCAAAGGTCATCTTCCAGATATCGCCGAAGAGCTCGAGCGAGCAGACGTTCCTGCTGGAGCGCGCCTCGACCGCCGCCTACATCGCCTACCAGCGCGCCGGGAATGCGGGCGAGGAGGCCGACGCGCTCGCGGTGCTCGGCAAGTCTCTTTCCGAACGCAAGCTGTGGCGGCCGGCGCTGGATGCTCTGCGGCTGTCGCTCGACATGCGCGAGGTCGCCGACGTCCGCGGCCAATATGAGAAGATGCGCGACGAGCACGGTTTTCGGCTGCTCGACTACACCGTGGACTCGGACTCCGCCAGTCCGCGCGCCTGCTTCCAGTTCTCGGAGGAGTTGGCAAAACGCACCGATTTCGCGCCGTACCTCGCGCTGGCCGGCCAGGACAAGCCGGCCCTGTCGGCCGAGGCCAAGCAGCTCTGCGTCGACGGGCTGAAGCATGGCGAGCGCTACAACATCAATTTGCGCGCCGGCCTGCCGTCCACCGTGAAGGAAGGCCTTCCGAAATCGGCCGAGTTCAACGTCTATGTGCGCGACCGCAAGCCCTTCGTGCGCTTCACCAGCCGCGCCTATGTGCTGCCGAGGACGGGCCAGCGCGGCATTCCCGTCGTCAGCGTCAACACGCCAGCCGTCAACATCAACGTGTTCCGGATCGGCGACCGCAATTTGATCAACACGGTGGTCGACAGCGATTTCCAGAAGACCCTGTCGAAATACCAGCTCAGCGATCTCGGCGGCGAGCGCGGCGTGAAAGTCTGGACCGGCGAGCTTGCCACCGCGATGACGCTCAACCAGGACGTCACCACGGCATTCCCGGTCGACCAGGCGCTTGGTGAACTCCAGCCCGGCGTCTATGTGATGACGGCCGCGGCCAAGGGGCCGGGCTCGGACGACGACTATCAGCTCGCCACCCAATGGTTCATCGTCTCCGATCTCGGCGTCACGGCCTATTCCGGCAATGACGGCATCCATGTCTTCGTGAATTCGCTGGCCTCGAGCGATCCGGTCGGCAAAGCCGAGGTGCGGCTGGTCGCGCGCAACAACGAGATCCTGGCCACCCGCAAGACCGATGAGAGCGGCCATGTGCTGTTCGAGGCGGGGCTTGCGCGCGGCGAGGGCGGCCTGTCGCCGGCGATGCTCACCGTGACCGGCGAGAAGGCCGACTATGCCTTCCTCAGCCTCAAGTCCTCCGCCTTCGACCTGTCGGACCGCGGCGTTTCGGGCAGGGCCGTGCCTGCGGGCGCCGACGCTTTCGTCTATGCCGAGCGCGGCGTCTACCGCTCCAGCGAGACCGTCTATCTCACCGCGCTGTTGCGCGACGGGCAGGGCAACGCCGTCACCGGCGGGCCGATGACCCTGGTGATCGAGCGTCCTGATGGCGTCGAATTCCGCCGCGCCGTGCTGTCCGACCAGGGCGCGGGCGGGCGCACCTTGTCGGTGCCGCTCAACTCGGCCGTCCCGACCGGGACCTGGCGGGTGCGCGCCTTCACCGATCCGAAGGGCTCTTCGGTCGGCGAGACCACTTTCATGGTCGAGGACTACGTCCCCGATCGGATCGAATTCGACTTGTCTGCCAAGGACAAGCTGATCAAAGCTAACGCTCCAGTGGAGCTTAAGGCGGACGGTCATTTCCTCTATGGCGCGCCGGCCTCGGGGCTAGCGCTCGAAGGCGACATGCTGGTCGCGCCCGCGTCCGAGCGGCCGGGCTTCGCCGGCTACCAGTTCGGCGTCGCCGACGAGGAGACCACCTCGAACGAGCGCACGCCGCTGGAGAACCTGCCGGAAGCCGACGCCAACGGCGTTGCGACCTTCCCGGTCACGCTCGACAAGCAGCCGGCCTCGACGCGGCCGCAGGAGGCGCAGATCTTCGTCCGCATGGTCGAGACCGGCGGCCGCGCCGTCGAGCGCAAGATCGTGCTGCCGGTCGCGCCTGCTGCCGCGATGATCGGCATCAAGCCGCTATTCGGCGACAAGAACGTCGCCGAGGGCGACAAGGCCGAGTTCGATGTTGTGTTCGTCTCGCCCGAGGGTGAGAGGCTTCGCCGCGACGGCCTGCGCTACGAGCTCCTGAAGATGGAGTCGCGCTACCAATGGTATCGCCAGAGCAATTACTGGGAGTACGAGCCGGTCAAATCGACCTCGCGCGTCTCCGACGGCGACGTGACAGTTGCCGCGGACAAGCCGTCGCGGATTTCGCTGACCCCACAGCCCGGCCGCTACCGGTTGGACGTGAAGTCGAACGACGCCGACGGGCCCGTGACCTCGGTACAGTTCGACGTCGGCTGGTATTCCGACGGCAGCGCCGACACGCCGGACCTCCTGGAGACCTCGATCGACAAGCCGCAATACGCCTCGGGCGACACGATGACCGTGTCGGTCAACGTCCGCAGCGCCGGCAAACTGACGGTCAACGTGCTCGGCGATCGCCTGCTGACGACGCAGACCATCGACGTCAAGGAAGGCACCGCCCAGGTGAAGCTCCCGGTCGGCAAGGACTGGGGCACCGGCGCCTATGTTGTGGCAACGCTGCGCCGTCCGCTCGATGCGGCCGCGAAACGCATGCCGGGCCGGGCGATCGGACTCAAATGGTTCGGTATCGACAAGCAGACCCGTACATTGCAGGTGAAGCTGACGCCGCCGGCTCTGATCCGGCCGAATGGGCTGCTGAAGATCCCCGTCAAGCTCGACGGGCTCAATCCGGGCGAGGACGCCAAGATCGTGATCGCCGCGGTCGACGTCGGCATCCTCAACCTCACTAATTACAAGCCGCCGGCGCCAGACGACTATTATCTCGGCCAGCGCCGCCTGAGCGCGGAGATCCGCGATCTCTATGGGCAACTCATCGACGGCATGTCGGGCACGCGCGGGCAGATCAAGTCCGGCGGCGACGCCGGTGCCGCCGAGCTCCAGGGCTCGCCGCCCGCGCAAAAGCCGCTCGCGCTCTATTCGGGCATCGTCACCGTTGCCGCCGACGGCACGGCCGAAGTGAGCTTCGACGTTCCGGAGTTCGCCGGCACCGCGCGCGTGATGGCGGTGGCGTGGACCGCGACCAAGCTCGGTCGCGCCAACACGGACGTGGTGATCCGCGACCCTGTCGTGCTGACCACGACCTTGCCGCGCTTCCTGCTCAACGGCGACCACGGCACGGTCAATCTCGAGATCGACAATGTCGAGGGGCAGGCCGGCGATTACGTCATCAACGTGAAGACCGGCGGGCCAGTGAGAATGACCGGCAATCCCGCGACGACGGTCAAGCTTGCCGCCAAGCAGCGGAATTCGTTCACGCTCGCCATCGACGCGACGGCGGCGGGGCAGGCGACACTCGACGTCGACATCAAGGGGCCGAATGGCCTGGCGCTGGCGCGCCATTATGCGCTCGACGTCAAGGCGGCGACGCAAGTGCTGGCGCGGCGCTCGATCCGGACGCTGGCGAAGGGTGAGAGCCTGACGTTGACCTCGGATATGTTCGCCGATCTCGTGCCGGGCACCGGTAGCGTCTCGGTCTCGGCCAGCCTGTCCACTGCGCTCGATGCGGCGACGATCCTCAAAGCACTTGACCGCTATCCCTATGGCTGCTCGGAGCAGATCACCAGCCGCGCCATGCCGTTGCTCTATGTCAACGAGCTCGCGGCCGGTGCGCACCTGGCCATGGACACCGAGGTCGACCAGCGCATCCGCGACGCCATCGAGCGGCTGCTGGCCCGCCAGGGCTCGAACGGCTCGTTCGGGCTGTGGTCGGCAGGCGGTGACGATTCCTGGCTGGACGCGTATGTGACGGACTTCCTGACTCGCGCCCGCGAAAAGGGCTTTGTGGTGCCGGATGTGCTGTTCAAGACCGCGCTCGACCGCATCCGCAACTCGGTCGTCAACGGCAACGAGCCGGAGAAGGACGGCGGCCGCGATCTCGCCTACGGCCTCTATGTGCTGGCGCGCAACGGCGCGGCGCCGATCGGCGACCTCCGCTATCTCGCCGACACCAAGCTGAGCAACCTCGCCACTCCCATCGCGAAATCGCAGCTCGCCGCGGCGCTCGCGCTGGTCGGTGACCGCAACCGCGCGGAGCGGGTCTATGGCGCAGCCCTCGACAGTCTCGCCCCAAAGCCGGTGCTGGAGTTCGGCCGCACCGACTACGGCTCGCAGCTCCGCGATGCCGCAGCGCTGGTGTCGCTTGCCAGTGAAGGCAACGCGCCGAAGGCAACGCTGACGCAGGCGGTGTCGCGGGTCGAGACTGCGCGCGGGCTGACGCCCTACACCTCCACGCAGGAAAATGCGTGGCTGGTGCTGGCGGCGCGCGCGCTCGCCAAGGAGAACCTGTCGATGGAGGTGGACGGCCAGCCGGTCAAGACCGCGCTGTACCGCAGCTACAAGGCCGCCACTCTGGAAGGCAAGCCGCTGAAGATCACCAACACCGGAGACGCGCCGGTGCAGGCGGTGGTCTCGGTGTCGGGGTCGCCGGTGACGCCTGAGCCCGCGGCATCGAACGGCTTCAAGATCGAGCGCAGTTTCTTCACGCTCGACGGCAAGCCCGCCGATATCAGCAAGGTCAAGCAGAACGACCGCTTCGCCGTGGTGCTGAAGATCACCGAGGCCAAGCCCGAATACGGCCACATCATGGTGTCCGACTATCTGCCGGCCGGCCTGGAAATCGACAATCCAAAACTGGTGTCGTCGGGCGACAGCGGCACGCTGGGCTGGATCGAGGATGGCGAAGAGCCCGAAGATACCGAGTTCCGCGACGATCGTTTCACGGCTGCCGTCGATCGGGCCTCGGATTCCAAGGCGGTCTTCACGGTGGCCTACGTCGTGCGTGTGGTCTCACCCGGCAAATACGTGCTGCCGCAGGCCTATGTCGAGGACATGTACAATCCCTCGCGCTACGGCCGTACCGGGACCGGCACGGTCGAGGTGCGGGCGGCGAAGTGAGTGGTGATGGGATGAGCGACAAGGAGCCACATGCTCCGCCGTCATGCCCGGGCTTGTCCCGGGCATCCACGGACTTTGGTGCGAGAGGCAAGAACGTGGATGGCCGGGACAAGCCCGGCCATGACGGAGCAAGGGGCAGGGGCCCGCGTGTCCTCTCCGCGCTGGCATTCTCGCTCATCCTCACCATCGTCGGCGTCGTCGCGTGGGTTTACTCCCTCGGTCCGCTGCCTTTCGACGACGCCCGCCAGGTTTCCACCACCATCGTCGATCGGAATGGCAAGCTGCTGCGCGCCTATGCGATGGCGGATGGACGCTGGCGACTGCCGGTCGAGACAAAAACGAACGTCGATCCGACCTATCTGAAGCTGCTGCTCGCCTACGAGGACCAGCGCTTTTACGCACATGACGGCATCGACCCGGTGGCGCTGGGGCGCGCTGCGTTTCAGCTTGCGACGCGCGGCCACATCGTCTCGGGCGGCTCGACCATCTCGATGCAGCTCGCGCGGCTGATGGAGCCTCGGCGGCAGCGCTCGCTCCATGCAAAGCTGCGGCAGATCGTGCGTGCGATCGAGATCGAGCGCAGCTTGAGCAAGGAGCAGATCCTCGACCTCTATCTGGCGCTCGCGCCTTACGGCGGCAATCTCGAGGGCATTCGCGCTGCCTCGATCGCCTATCTCGGCAAGGAGCCGAAGCGGTTGTCGCTGGCTGAAGCCGCGTTGCTGGTCGCGCTGCCTCAATCGCCGGAGACCCGCAGGCTCGATCGCTATCCCGATGCGGCGCGCAAAGCGCGTGACCGCGTGCTCGACCGCATGGTCGAGGAGCAACAGATCAGCCTCGACGATGCGAAGCAGGCGAAAGCCGTTCCTGTGCCGAAACTGCGCAAGCCGATGCCGATCCTGGCGCCGCACGCCTCCGATGCGGCGCTTGCGACGGTCAAGGACGCGCCAGTCATCAAGCTGACGCTCGATGCCACCCTCCAGAAGGTGCTGGAGCCGCTAGCGCGCGATCGTGCCATTGCGTTGGGGCCGAACATCTCGGTCGGCATCATCGTCGTCGACAATGAGAGCGGCGACGTGCTCGCGCGCGTCGGCTCGGCCGATTATTTCGACGAGCGCCGGGCAGGGCAGGTCGACATGACCCGCGCCATCCGCTCGCCGGGCTCGACGCTGAAACCCTTCATCTACGGGCTGGCCTTCGAGGACGGTTTTGTTCATCCGGACAGTCTGATCGACGATCGGCCCGTGCGCTTCGGCTCCTACGCGCCGGAAAATTTCGACATGACGTTTCAGGGCACGGTGCCGGTGAAGAAGGCGCTGCAGCTGTCGTTAAACGTGCCCGCGATCGTGCTGCTCGACCGCGTCGGCGCGAGCCGGCTGGCCTCGCGGCTGCGTCAGGCCGGTGGCAATCTGGTTCTGCCCAAAGACGAGGCGCCGGGACTTGCCATGGGCCTTGGCGGCGTCGGCGTGACGCTGCAGGACCTCGCCCAGCTCTATGCGGGCTTCGCCCGGCTCGGCACCACCAAGCCGCTGCGCGAGATCATGAGCGACGGGGACGAGCGCGAGCCGCTGCGGCTGCTCGATCAGGTCGCGGCCTGGCAAGTGGGCAATGTGCTGCTCGGTACCCCGCCGCCGGAGAACGCGGCTCATAACCGCATCGCTTTCAAGACCGGCACCTCCTACGGCTACCGCGATGCCTGGTCGATGGGCTTCGACGGGCGCATGACCATCGGGGTCTGGGTTGGCCGGCCCGATGGCGCGCCGGTTCCGGGCCTGATCGGTCGGGTTGCCGCCGCGCCGATCCTGTTCGACGCCTTCGCCCGCACCGGCAAGACGCTCCTGCCGTTGCCGAAGCCGCCGAAAGGAACTCTCGTGGCCAGCAACGCCAAGCTGCCATTGCCCTTGAGGCGGTTCCGCCCGGTCGGGGATCTGGTGCGGACCGGGGGCGAGCAGGCCCTGCACATCCAGTTTCCGCTGAACGGCTCGCGGATCGACGTCGATCGCTCAGGTGGCGAGGGCGGCGCAGCCATGCCGGTCAAGGTCGCCGGCGGCGTTCTGCCCATGACCGTCATGGTTAACGGAACGGCGCAGGGCGAGATCGACGGACGGCGCCAGCGGCTGATCGATCCGCCCGGTCCGGGCTTTGCGCGGCTGACCGTCATCGATGCCACGGGCGCCGCGGACACAGTTGTCATTCGAATTCAGTGACCCTGCCTCAAGCGGTTGTGGCGATGGCGGTTTCAGCGTAAGCGGAACCGATGGCCGAGACCTATCCAACACCCCGTTTTGGAGCTCCCCGCGAGCCGAAATCCCCGGTGAATCCGGGCAGCCGGCTCGTGTCCATGTTCGACATCGCCACGGCCAGCCACGTCCGCGCGGTCGCCTTCCTGCTGCTGTGCGCGCTGCTGCTATTCCTGCCGGGCTTCTTTACGATTCCGCCGGTTGATCGCGACGAGGCGCGCTTTGCGCAGGCCACCAAGCAGATGGTCGA
This sequence comes from Bradyrhizobium sp. CW1, assembly GCF_023100665.1. Classification (NCBI taxonomy): domain Bacteria; kingdom Pseudomonadati; phylum Pseudomonadota; class Alphaproteobacteria; order Hyphomicrobiales; family Nitrobacteraceae; genus Bradyrhizobium; species Bradyrhizobium sp. CW1. The sequence continues at coordinate 4,184,068 of NZ_CP064684.1, read as the reverse complement.
GAGCGGCGATTATGTCGACATCCGCTTCCAGGAAGACGTCCGCTACAAGAAGCCCGTCGGCATCTACTGGCTGCAATCGGCCGCGGTCGAGACGGCATCGGCGCTCGGTCTGCCGCGGGCCGAATTGCGCATCTGGGTCTATCGGCTTCCCTCGCTGATCGGCGCGATAGGCGCCGTGCTCATGACCTATTGGACGGCGCTCGGCTTCGTCACGCGGCGCGCCGCGGTGCTTGCAGCACTTCTGATGTGCGCCTCCGTGCTGCTCGGCGTCGAGGCGCGGCTTGCGAAGACCGACGCCATGCTGCTGTTCTGCGTGGTCGCCGCGATGGGCGCGATGGCACGGGCGTATCTGTCGTGGCAGCGCGCCGAGGACGAGACCCATCCGCCCTGGAGCTGGCCCGCGATCTTCTGGACGGCTCTCGCTGTCGGCATCCTGATCAAGGGCCCGCTGATCCTGATGTTCGCAGGCCTGACCATCATCGCGCTCGCGATCCAGGACCGCGATGCCTCCTGGCTGTGGAAGCTGCGCCCGCTCTGGGGCCTGATGTGGATGCTGGTGCTGGTGCTGCCCTGGTTCGTCGCGATCTTCTGGCGCGCGGGCGATGCCTTCTTCGCCGATTCCGTCGGCGGCGACATGTTGAGCAAGTTGGGCGCGCAGGAATCCCACGGCGCGCCGCCCGGACTGTATCTGGTGCTGTTCTGGATCACGTTCTGGCCCGGCGCGCCGCTCGCGGCGATGGCCGCGCCCGCGGTCTGGCGCGCGCGGCGCGAGCCCGGCGCGCAATTCCTGCTGGCCTGGCTGGTCCCGTCCTGGATCGTGTTCGAGGTGGTGCTGACCAAGCTGCCCCATTACGTGCTGCCGCTGTATCCTGCGATCGCGATCCTCACCGCGGGCGCGCTCGAGCGGCGGGTGCTGTCGTGGTCCTGGCTGATGCGCGGCTCGGCATGGTGGTTCGCAATCCCCGTGGGCGGCTCGATCATCGCGGTCGTCGGCGCGGTGATGCTGACGCGGCAGCCTGCTTTCGTGGCATGGCCGTTCATCGCGGCCTCGCTGATCTTTGGCCTGTTCGCCTGGTGGCTTCACGACAACAATCACGCCGAGCGCTCGCTGCTCAACGCGCTGGTCGCAGCCCTGATGCTCGCGCTAACGGTCTACGGCATCGTGCTGCCGTCGCTGACGCCGCTGTTTCCGAGCATCGAGATCGCACGCGCCCTTCGCAACGTCACCTGCGTGGGCCCGAAGGCGGCCGCGGCCGGCTATCACGAGCCGAGCCTGGTCTTTCTGACGGGTACGCAGACGCTGCTCACCGACGGTTCGGGTGCGGCGGATTTCCTGCGGCAGGGGAGCTGCCGTTTCGCGCTGATCGAGCAGCGTTCGGAGCGCGGCTTCGTGCAGCGCGCCGAGGCGATCGGGCTGCGCTACAAGGTTGGCACCCGCATCGACGGCTACAATTTCTCGCAAGGGCGCGCGATCTCGATCTCGATCTTCCGCTCGGAAGGCACCGAGTAGGATGTCGGCACCAACCGACATCTCGCCGCGCGCGAGCTATCCCGCACAATTGCTCACGCTCTCGGGGCGCGCCCTGGCACAGCTCGTGCGCACGCCCTCGCATTCGCGCCGCGCCGAGGCCGCGCGAAAGCTGGCGCGGCATTCGCTTTGGCTGAGTGCTGCAGGTGCAGCCCTGGTCATCGCGCTGATGGTCGTGTTCGACCTGACCGAGATCCAGCTGATGCCGCCGCGTGGCACGCCAGGCCTGTGGCCGATCCGCATCCTCACCGATTTCGGCAAGGACGAGTATGTGCTCTCGGTGCTCGGGGGTGTGCTGGTGGTGCTGGTGCTGGTTGCGGCGGGATTGCACGGCACAAGCCGCGCATTGCTGCTCGGCCTCGGCACGCGGCTGCAGTTCGTGTTTCTGTCTGTTGCCGTGCCGATATTCGTCGCCGAGATCCTGAAATATCTCATCGGCCGCGGACGTCCGTTTGTCGGCGGCAAGGCCAATCCCTTCAACTTCATCCCGTTCGAGGGGACCGGGGCCTATGCCAGCTTGCCGTCGGGGCATGCAGTGACGGCGTTCGCCCTGGCGTTTGCGGTCTCGGCGCTGTGGCCGCGCCTGCGCGTGTTCATGTTCACTTACGCGATCGTGATCCTGCTGACGCGACTGGTGCTGCTTGCGCACCACCCGAGTGACGTGGTGGCCGGCGCCCTGGTCGGCATGGTCGGCGCGATGGCGGTGCGCTACTGGTTCGCGGCCCGCAGGCTCGGCTTTGCCATCCGTGCCGACGGGACCATTGTGCCTCTTGCGGGGGCAGTCTCAGGCCGCCTCAAAAGGGTTGCCCACGGGGCATCCGCCCCATAAAAGCGGCTGCCTGCCGGGACCGCCGGTTCCCGAGCCAAGCCAATTCCAACCACGAGCTTCGATTTGTCGTCCCAGCCTTCGGTTTTCCAGCCCTCGGTTTCCATCGTCGTTCCCGTGCGCAACGAAGCCGACAACATCGTGCCGCTGATCGAGGAGATCGGCGCGGCGCTCGACGGCCGCTGGGCCTATGAGATCATCTACGTCAATGACGGTTCGACGGACGCGACCGGCGAACGGCTTGGCGCGGTCATGAAGCAGCGGGACAATCTGCGCCAGCTGCGCCATGCCAGATCAGGCGGCCAATCCGCGGCCGTGCGCAGCGGGGTGCGTGCGGCACGCGGCGCGATCGTGGCGACGCTCGACGGCGACGGCCAGAACAATCCGGCCTTCCTGCCGGACCTGATTTCGGCTGTCGAGAACGGAAGCAAGGTCGGACTTGCGGCTGGACAACGCGTCGGCCGCAAGGATACCGGCTTCAAGAAATTCCAGTCACGTGTCGCCAACGGCGTCCGCAACGCGATCCTGAAGGACGGTACGCGCGACACCGGCTGCGGCCTGAAGGCGTTCCGGCGCGAGGTGTTCCTGATGATGCCCTATTTCGACGGGCTGCACCGCTTCCTGCCGGCGCTGGTGCGCCGCGAGGGTTACGAGATCGCCTATGTCGACGTGATCGACCGTCCGCGCCGCTCCGGCGTGTCAAACTACGGTTTCTTCGACCGGCTGTGGATCGGGATCATGGATCTCGTGGGCGTCTGGTGGCTGATCCGCCGCAAGAAGCCGACGCCGGATGTGACTGAGGTGACGGCATGATCATCCAATACGGTCAGGCGCTGAGCAATTATTTCTACGATGTCTTCGTGGCCAAGTTCGACTTCTGGCTCGCGTTCGGCCTCGTCGCGCAGCTGTTCTTCACGGCACGCTTCCTGGTGCAGTGGATCGCGAGCGAGCGCGCCGGCAACAGCGTGGTGCCGATGGCGTTCTGGTTCTGCTCGATGGGCGGCGGGCTGATGACGCTGGTCTATGGCGTCGTCAAGCGCGAGCCTGTCATCATCCTCGGCCAGGCGCTCGCGACCATCATCTATATCCGTAACATCATGTTGATTGTGAAGAACCGCGGCCGCGCGTCAAAGACTCTGGAGCGCTGATCCAGGCTAGCGCGGCAACGCGGACGCCGCGCCCGGCGCGGGCAGGGCGGCGGTCTCCGCTTCGTGCCTGCGATGGGGCTCCCCGGCCGCGTCGAGCACGGGATAGGCGACCGAGCAGATATGCGAGTGGATGCGGCGCAGGTCCCGCAGCACGTCGAGATGCAGCGACGTGGTTTCGATTGTCTCGGGGCGGCCCTCGCGCAGGCGGTCGAGGTGGCGCTCGACGGCGGCAAGCTCGGTATTGCGCAGCGCAGTCTTCTCCACCAGCAGCTTGCGCGCCTCGTTGGCGTCGCCCGACATGAAGACGCCGAAGGCGATGCGCAGCGAATCCATCGTGCGCTTGTGGAAGGCGGCGAGCTCCTCGGCGCCCTCGGGCGAGAACTGGAAGCGACGCTTGATCTTCTTGGTCGCGAGCTCGCTCAGGCTCTTGTCGATGATATCGCCGATATGTTCCAGATTGATGGCGAAGGAGATGATCTCCATCGCGCGCCGGCCCTCGCTCTCGTCGAGGCTGCCGCGCATGAGTTTAGTCACGTAGAGCTTGATGGCTTCGTCGAGGCCGTCGACGATGTTGTCCATCTTCGAGACCTGGTCGACCAGCGCACGGTCGCCGCTCATCATCGCCGCCATCACCTTGCGCAGCATGATCTCGACGAGATCGCCCATGCGCAGGGTTTCGCGGCCGGCATCGGCCAGCGCCAGCGACGGCGACTCCAGCGCGGTTTCGTCGAGATAGCGCGGCCGGGCCGGATCGGCCTCCTGAACACGATCGGGCAGGAGCCGGGTCAACAGGCGCGACACGGTATCGAGCAGGCCGATGAAGATGATGGCCGTGCCGACGTTGAAGGCGATATGAAACGCCGCCGTCATCCTGGCGAGATCGGGCTGCCAGGCGTGCATGTGCTCGGCGATCGGGCCCAGGAAGGGCAGGACCAAGGCGATCCCGATCACGCGGTTGACGAGATTGCCCACCGGCAGGCGATAACTGGCGGGATCGTCACGCTTGGCGCCTTCGAATACGGGATTGATGGCGCTGCCGAGATTGGCGCCAAGCACCAGTGCGAGCGCCGCGTAAGGCGAGATGAACTGCGAATAGGCGAGCGACATGATCAGCAGCACGCTGGCGACGCTCGAATGCACCGCCCAGGTGACGAGCGCCGCGATCACGATGCACAGAACGGGATCGCCCGTGATGGAGGACATCACGATGCGGACGCCCGGCGCGTTCTCGGCCGGCGCCAGCGTGTCGAGCAGGATGTGCAGCGACAGCAGCATCAGCCCGAGGCCGATCAAGACACGGCCAACGTCCTTGATCCGTGAGCGTGGACCCACGCGGAAGGCGACCAGTCCGAGCACGAACAGGACCGGCGCGACGGCGGCGATGTTGAACGACAGCACCTGCACGATCAACGTCGTGCCGACATTGGCGCCGAGCATGATGGCGAGCGCGGTGACCAGGCTGAGCAAGCCCTCGGCTGCGAACGAACTCGTGAGCAGCGCGGTCGCGGTGCTGCTCTGGAGCAGGGCAGTAAGGCCGAGACCGGCGGCGAACGCGTTGAAGCGGTTACCAAGCGCCTTGCCGAGGAGCCGTCGCAAGTCCGGGCCAAAGGCGCGCAGAATCCCGCTGTGGACCATGTGCAGGCCCCACAGCAACAGCGCCACGCCGCCCATCAGATCGAGCAGTACCAACGTTCCCATGCTCCGTGTCCGGATTGGAGTCGATTGGTGAGGCTAGCGCCAAATGCTTGAGGTTCAAACCATTCGTTGGCGCGTCGGCGTTAACGTTTGCGGCTTCTGCACGTTCCCACGGCGTGATGCCTTGTGAGCAGGCTCACATTGCTGCCTTGAGGGCAGCGAAGCCGCGATCGAGGTCGGCCTTGAGGTCGTCGACGCTTTCGAGCCCGATATGCAGACGCAGCGTCGGGCCGCCCGGCGACCATGTCGTGGCGGTGCGATAGGCGTCGCAATCGAAGGGAATCGCCAAGCTCTCGAAGCCGCCCCAGGAAAAGCCCATGCCGAACAGTTTGAGCGTATCGAGCATGGTGTCGACCGCCTTCTGCGGCGCCGGCTTCAAGACGATGCTGAACAGGCCCGAAGCGCCGGTGAAGTCGCGCTTCCAGATCGCATGACCCGGATCGGTCTCGAGCCCCGGATGCAGCACGCGCGCGACCTCGGGACGGCTCGCAAGCCAGCGCGCCATGTCGAGCCCGGAGCGATGATGCTGCGCCAGCCGCACCGACAGCGTACGCAGGCCGCGCAGTGCCAGGAAGACGTCATCGGGACCGGCACAGACGCCGAGCAGGCGGATGCCTTCGGCGATCTGCGGCCATGCCCTGGCATTGGCCGAGATGGTGCCGAACATGATGTCGGAATGACCGCCGATATATTTGGTGGCGGCCTGCATGCTGATGTCGACGCCCTGTTCGAGCGAGCGGTGATAGAGCGGCGTCGCCCAGGTGTTGTCGTCGATGACGATCGCGCCGCGGGCATGCGCGACCTCGGCGATGGCGCGGATGTCTGGCATCTCGAACGACTGCGAGCCTGGCGCCTCGACCAGCACAGCGCTTGTGTTGGGCCTGAACAGCTTGTCGATGCCGGCGCCGATCATCGGATCGAAATAGGTGGTCTCGACGCCGTAGCGGGTGAGCATGCCGTTGCAGAAATTGCGCGAGGGCCGATAGACGTTATCGCAGACCAGGATGTGGTCGCCGGCCTTCAGCACCGAGAGCAGGGTGGTCGAGATCGCCGACAAACCCGACGGCACGATGCCGACGCCGGCGCATTGCGGCCCCTCTAGCGTCATCAGCGTCTCCTGGAACGCCTTGGTGGTGGGGGAACCATGGCGGCCATAGGTGAACTCGCCGCGATGGGCGTGCAGGTCCTCGGCGGTCGGATAGAGCACGGTCGAGCCGTGGAACACCGGAGGATTGACAAACCCCTTCTGCGCCTTGGTGTCGCGGCCGGAGGTGACCAGCCGGGTCTCGGCGTGCTGTTCGGAGGGGGGTGAGGAATCCATGCGTCTGCTTTCAAAAGCGCGTTTCCACCAGGCACGCTGCGCCCGCGGGCTGGCCGAAAGGCCGCTGTCGTTAATAACAGAACACAGAAGAGTCCCGTCAACCCCTTGACCCGGCAGGCCAGTCGTTCTGTTATCGCAGGTGCTATTCAGTCGCCGCATGTTGAGGGGCCTGCCGCGACCTTCGATCCATCGCCTGACCGGACCAAGCGCCACAGCCGTAACGGCGGGCGCCTGTCGGCGGGGATTAAGGCAGGGCCTCCCGGGATCGGCGGGTGATCGGCAAGGATTTCCAGCATGACTCTTGCAGGGCTGGTCTTGAGACGGCTAGCCCTGGCAGAGGCGATCGCAAAGACAACGTTCCTGACCTTGAGACGACTTTGAAAGGCCCAAAGCCCATGAAACGCGTAACCCTGGCTCTCTCTCTCGCTCTCGCCGCCGGCCTGACTGCCCAAGCCGCCGATGCGCAAACGCTCAAGACCGTCAAGGACCGCGGCATGCTGTCCTGCGGTGTCAGCCAGGGCCTGCCCGGCTTCTCCTCGCCGGACGACAAGGGCAACTGGACCGGGCTTGATGTCGACGTCTGCCGCGCGATCGCCGGGGCGATCTTCAACGATCCGACCAAGGTCAAATACGTGCCGCTCTCCGCCAAGGACCGTTTCACGGCGCTGCAATCCGGCGAAGTCGACGTGCTGTCGCGCAACACCACCTGGACCATCTCGCGCGACACCTCGCTCGGCGCCAACTTCACCGGCGTGACCTATTATGACGGGCAGGGCTTCATGGTGAAGAAGTCGCTCAAGGTGAACTCGGCGCTCGAGCTCAACAGCGCGTCGGTCTGCGTCCAGACCGGCACCACGACCGAGCAGAATCTCGCCGACTACTTCAAGGCCAACAACATGAAGTACGAGGTGATCGCGTTCGGCACCAACGACGAAACGGTCAAGGCCTACGAGGCCGGGCGCTGCGACGTCTTCACCACCGACCAGTCGGGCCTGTACGCCAACCGCCTGAAGCTTGCCAATCCCGGCGATCACATGGTGCTCCCGGAAATCATCTCGAAGGAGCCGCTCGGTCCGATGGTGCGCCACGGCGACGACCAATGGTTCGACATCGTGAAATGGACGCTGTTTGCCATGATCACCGCCGAAGAGCTCGGCGTGACCGCGAAAAACGTCGACGAAAAGGCGAAAGGGGAAAATCCTGAACTGAAGCGCGTTCTGGGTACCGATGGCAATTTCGGTGAACAGCTCGGCATAAGCAAGGATTGGGTGGTGCGCATCGTGAAGGCCGTCGGCAATTACGGCGAAGTGTTCGACCGCAATGTCGGCGCAGGCTCGCCGCTCGGTATCAATCGGGGTCTCAACAATCTCTGGAACAAGGGCGGTCTCCAATACGCCCCGCCGATCCGCTGATCCGGCCTGACCCGCGCTCGCGGCGATGAGCATCGAGGCTCGCAAACCCCCGCCCCAGATCGCGCTGAAGATCAGGCGGGTGCTGGGGGGCAAGACAGGCTGGAACGGCATCGCCGTCCAGTTTGCCTTCGCTGCGATCCTGGGCTGGATTGCCTATGAAATCGTCTCCAACGCCCGCGCCAACCTCGAGAACCAGCATATTGCCGCCGGCTTCGGCTTCCTCGCGAACAACGCCGGTTTCGACGTCAATCAGACGCTGATCTCGTATACCGGCTCGGACACGTTCCTGCGCGTATTCCTGGTCGGGCTCCTCAACACGCTCGTGGTCTCGGTGGTGGGCGTTGTGTTCGCCACCTTGATCGGCTTCATCGTCGCGCTGTGCCGGCTGTCGCCCAACTGGCTGCTCGCGCGCATTGGCGAAATTTATGTCGAGATCATCCGCAACTTGCCGCTGCTATTCCAGATCCTGTTCTGGTACCTGGCGGTGCTCGCGGCCTTGCCCAATCCACGACAGAGCATTTCGCTGCTCGGCATAGCTTTCGTCAGCAATCGCGGTCTCGTCATTCCCCGCCCGATCGGCGAGAGCGGCTTCGAGGCGTTTCTGGCGGTGCTGGCCCTCGGCATTGTGGCTTCGGTGGCGTTGCGCATCCATGCGCGCCGGGCGCTGTTCGAGCGGGGTCAGGTGATCCGGATCTGGCCCTATCTGCTGGGCCTGCTGTTCGGACTGCCGCTCGTCACCATGCTGGTAGCGGGTCTGCCCTTCAGCTTCGAGCTGCCGCAGCTCAAGGGTTTCAATTTCGCCGGTGGCTCGCGGATCATCCCGGAGTTCGTGGCGCTCACGTTGGCCTTGTCGACCTATACGGCCGCCTTCATTGCCGAGATCGTGCGCGCGGGCATCCTCTCCGTCCACAGCGGACAGATGGAGGCGGGATCGTCGCTGGGCCTGAGCCGCGGCACCACGCTGCGCTTGGTCGTCGTGCCGCAGGCGATGCGCGTCATCGTTCCGCCGCTGACCAACCAGTACCTCAATCTCACCAAGAATTCGTCGCTGGCCGTCGCGATCGGCTATCCCGACCTCGTCTCCGTGTTCGCCGGCACGTCGCTGAGCCAGACCGGGCAGGCCATCGAGATCATCGCCATGACGATGGGCGTGTATCTCCTGATCTCGCTGATCACCAGCGCCGTCATGAGCGTCTACGGTTGGCGCGTCAGCCGGAGTCTCGGCGCATGAGCGATATCACCTCGTCCAGTTTCGTTCGCCGGGATCTTCTGGATGAGCGTCCCGCGCCGGTGAAGACCACGGGCTTCGTCGGCCTGGTGCGGACGCGCCTGTTCAACTCGCCGACCAACATCCTGCTCACGATCGTCGGCGCCTTGCTGCTCTGGTTCACCATCATTCCTTCCGTCAAATTCCTGATGGTCGATGCAGTCTGGACCGGCAAGGATCGCACGGCCTGCCTCGCCGAGAACGCCGGCTTTACGGTCGGCGCCTGCTGGCCCTACATCCAGGCCAAGCTGCCGCAACTGATCTACGGCTTCTACCCCGAAGCCGAACGCTGGCGGGTCAACCTCACGCTCGTGTTGTCAGTAGTCCTGTTGGTGCCGTTGCTCATTCCGCGACTGCCGTCGAAAGGATTGAACGCTGGCCTGTTCTTCCTTGCGTTTCCGGTGGTCGCATTCTTTCTGCTGCATGGCGGCGGCATCAAGGGATTTGGCCTGAGCTGGACCGCTGACCTGCTGCAATTGTTCGACGACAGCATCATCGGCGCTGGGCAGGCTCTGCTCGGTCTCGGCAAGACCTCCTCTGCCGCACCGCTGTTGTGGGTCGTCGGCAATGTCATCGTGCTCGTGGGTACCGCGATCTACTGGCTGATCTTTCCGCTGACCTGGCTGCGTGACCAGTTGCAGGGGACAGGCCAGTCGGTCTGGGCCGATTTCGCCATCACTGCCGCGATCGTCTCACTGATCGCCTTCGTTCTCGGCGGCGGCCTCCGCACCGGGGGGCGGGCCCTCACATCCAGCATCGTCACCTTCGCCGCCATCGCAATCGTGATCAAGCTGATGGGGCTCGATCACGGCGGACTGCCGATCGTGCAGACGAACCTGTGGGGCGGACTTCTGGTGACGCTGGTGGTCTCCGTCACCGGCATCGTCACCTCGCTGCCGATCGGCATTGCGCTGGCGCTTGGCCGCCGCTCGACCATTCCGTTGATCCGGATCTTCTCGATCGCCTTCATCGAGTTCTGGCGCGGCGTGCCGCTGATCACCGTGCTGTTCTTTGCCACCTACATGCTGCCGCTGTTTCTGCCGGGCAATTTCACGGTCGATGGTCTCGTGCGTGCGCTGATTGGAATCTCTCTGTTCACGGGCGCCTATCAGGCCGAGAACGTCCGCGGCGGGCTGGCTGCGATCCCGCGCGGGCAGGGCGAGGCGGCCGCGGCATTGGGGCTGTCCTGGTGGAAGACGACCTCGCTGATCGTGCTGCCGCAGGCGCTACGCCACGTCATTCCGAACCTCGTCAACAGCTTCATCTCGCTGTTCAAGGACACTTCGCTGGTCTCGATCGTGGCGCTGTTCGATCTCCTCGGCTCGCTGCGGGCGTCGTTCTCGGATCCGAAATGGTCGTCGCCATCGACCGCTTTCACAGGGTTCGCCTTCGCCGGGATCATCTACTTCATCTTCTGCTTTGGAATGTCACGCTACTCGCTCTTCGTTGAGCACCGCCTCAACGCTCACCGCCGCAACTGATCGAGGTCACCATGTCCGACCCCATCGTCAAGATTTCCGGCCTGAACAAATGGTACGGCGAGTTTCACGTGCTGCGCGACATCGACCTTACGGTCGAGAAGGGCGAGCGCATCGTGATCTGCGGCCCCTCCGGCTCGGGCAAGTCGACGCTGATCCGCTGTATCAACGCGCTCGAGGAGTTTCAGGAAGGCGAGATCGTCGTTGACGGCATCGAGCTCGGGCCGAACCTCAAGCACGTCGATGCGGTGCGGCGCGAAGTCGGCATGGTGTTCCAGAGCTTCAACCTGTTTCCGCACCTGTCCGTGCTGGACAATTGCACGCTGGCGCCGATCTGGGTGCGCAACATCCCCAAGAAGGACGCCGAGGCTGCGGCGATGAAGTTTCTGGAGCGGGTCAAGATCCCGCACCAGGCCAACAAGTTTCCGGGACAGATGTCCGGCGGTCAGCAGCAGCGCGTCGCGATCGCCCGCGCGCTGACGATGAACCCGAAGGTGATGCTGTTCGACGAGCCGACCTCGGCGCTCGACCCCGAAATGGTCAAGGAGGTGCTGGACACCATGGTCGACCTTGCCGAGGAGGGCATGACCATGCTGGTGGTCACCCACGAGATGGGCTTTGCCCGCGAGGTCGCCAACCGCGTGGTGTTCATGGACGCGGGCCAGATCATCGAAGCCAACACGCCCAACGAGTTCTTCGCGGCCCCACAGCACGCCCGAACAAAACTGTTCCTGAGCCAGATCCTGCGCTGAGCACCTGCAATCCGGTGGCGTCGCGGGTCTAACCGGCCCGCCAGCTTGGCACCATGCGAATCGGCCAAGCTCTTTTCGGGCCATCCTCCGGAGAGAGACTTTGCAGAGCAGCGCCGGCGCGCGCGCATTCCAGAACGCGCGATTGCAAAAGAAATTGAAGAAGCAGGCGGACGCACTCATGTCCGCCGCGGTTCAGGCACTCGGCCAAGGCAGATACGCGGAGGTCGAGACACTCTGCCGCCGGATTTTGACGGAGGTTCCGGATCATTTCGACGCCGCGCACTTGCTCGGTCTGCGCGCGTATGATGGCGGGCGGCTCGATGAGGCGCAACAACTGCTCGAGCGCGCGACCGTGCTCGATCCGCGTTCGCCCGATGCCCATGGTAATCTCGGGGCGGTGTATTTCACCCTCCAGAAGTTTCAGGAGGCTCGCGCATGCCAGGAGAAGGCCGTTGCGCTGAAGCCGAATTCTCCGATCGCCTTGACCAATCTCGGCAATACGCTGCTGCACATGGGCCTCGCCGAGCAGGCTATCGAGCTGCACGATCGCGCTATCAGGCTGAAGCCGGACTATGCCGATGCATTTTGCAATCGGGGCATGGCGGAGCTGATCGAAGGCCAGTCCCAGCGCGCCAAGGAGAGTTTCGATCGCGCCCTCGCGTTTCAACCGCGTCACGCGGAAGCGATCGCAGGCAGGGGCATGGTATGCATCGAGCTCCGGCACTACGAAGAGGCGGCCGCGGCGATCGCGGCAGGGCTCGCGATCAAGCCGGATTCGCCGAAGATTCTGGCGCAGCGCGGACGGCTCAATCTCGATCTGTTGCGGCTGGAGCAGGCGCTCGCGGACTTTGATGCGGCGCTGGCGCTTTCGCCGAGGCTCGAAGTGGCCTTGCAGGGAAAGGCGCAAGTCAACCTTGTCAAGGGCAACACGGCCGAGGCGATTGCGGCCGTCGAGACCTTGCTGGAGGAAAATCCGCGGTCCGACATCGGAATTGCGCTCCTGGCTTCCTGCTATGCGAGCCAGGGAGACATCGCGACGGCGCTCGAACATCTCGACGCCGGGCTGGCAATGGCGCCTGATTATGCGGACTTGATCGGGCGCAAGATATTCTTCCTGGACTATCTCCCGGAGGCCGATTTTTCGGTTCAGCAGGCTGCGCGAAAACAATGGTGGGACGCGATCGGCGCCAAATTGGCGCAAAGGGCGTTGGCGCCCCGCACGCTTGATCCGGACAAGCGGATTTTGATCGGATATGTCGCTTCCGAATTGAGGAACCACTCGGCAGCGTTCGCTCTGTTGCCGGTGCTGCGCCATCATGATCATGCCAGGTTCGAGATCGTCTGCTATTCGTGCTCGCCGGTAAGAGATGAGATGACCGCCGCATTCAGGTCCTCGGCGGACGTCTGGGTCGACGCCTGGCAGATGTCGGACGACGAACTGGCCGATCGCATTCAGGCCGACAAGGTCGATATCCTGATCGACGTATCCGGGCACACGACCGGCAACAGGCTCCATGTCTTCGCCCGCAAGCCGGCCCCGATCCAGGTCTCGGGGTTTGGTCACGCCACGGGCACGGGCCTTCAGACCATGGACTACGTGCTCGCGGATCCCGTCTTCATTCCGCAATCGGCGCGCCATCTGCTGGCTGAAAAGGTCTACGACCTGCCGTGCCTGATCACGATCGATCCCATTTTGGATCTACCTGCATCGGAGCCGCCCATGCTCCGCAACGGCCATGTCACCTTCGGCGTGTTCAACCGCATCTACAAGATCTCGGACGAGGCCATCCGGGTGTGGTCGAAATTGATGCGCGAAGTGACCGGTTCGAAGATCATCGTCAAACATACCCTGCTTGACGATCCCATGTTGCGCGACAATTTGGTCGCGCGGTTCGTGGCACAGGGCGTTGCCGAGGAGAATGTCACCTGCCTGGGCTCGTCGCCGCGCCCCGAGCACCTGCGGGCCTTTGCGAACGTCGACATATCGCTCGACACGTTCCCGCAAAATGGCGGCGTCAGCACCTGGGAATCGCTCTATGCCGGCGTTCCGGTCGTGGCCAAGCTCGGCAACGGCGCCTCGTCGCGTGCCGGTGGTTCGATCGTGGCTGCGGTCGGTCTCGACGACTGGATCGCGCAGGACGACGAGGGCTATGCCGCGATCGCCTGCAAATATGCGGCGCAGCCGGCGTATCTGGCGAGGTTGCGCAGCGGCTTGCCGGCCCGAATCGCAGCGTCCCCCGCCGGCAATGTCGAAATCTACACGCGCGAGGTCGAAGCGGGCTATCGCCAGTTCTGGCGCGACTACTGTGCCGCGGCTGTCGAAGGCAGCGAGGTTGCGTAGGGGACCGGCAGCGCCGGGCCGCTGAGCCCCGGGAAATCCCGGGGGTGTCACCGTGCCAGCTGACCGGCAGGTCGGGCTTGCGAATCAGTTAGACTCTGCCCCGGGCCATCTTCCGGAGAGACACCTTGCAGAGCAGCGGCGGCGCGCGCGCATTCCAGAACGCGCGATTGCAGAAGAAATTGATGAAGCAGGCGGACGCCGTCCTCTCCGCCGCGGCTACCGCCTATGGCCAGGGCCGATATGCTGAGACTGAAGCACTCTGCCGGGAGATCCTTAAAGCGCTGCCCGATCATGTCGACGCTCTGCACCTGCTCGGCATGTGCGCGCATGACGGCCGGCGCCTGGAGGAGGCGCAACAGCTGCTCAAGCGCGTGATTGTGCTCGATCCGCGCCTGCACGATGCCCATAACAACCTCGCGACCGTGCATTTCGATCTCGGCAATTACGAGGAGGCGCGGCGGTGCCAGGAGAGGGCCATCGCGCTAAAGCCGAATTTTGCGGTCGCGCTGACCAACCTCGGCAACACGCTGATGCATCTGGGGCAGTACGAACAGGCGCTCGAGCTGCATGAGCGCGCCATCAAGATCAAGCCGGATTATGCCGACGCGTTCTGCAATCGCGGTATGGTCGAGATTGTGCTTGGACAGATCATGCGCGCCAAGGAAAGCTTCGACCGCGCCCTGCTGTTTCAGCCCCGTCACGCCGAGGCTATCGTCGGCAGCGGCATGGTCAGCATGGAGCTGCGGCACCACGACGAGGCGGCCGCCAAATTTGCCATGGCGCTGGCGATCAAGCCCGGCTCGCCGAGGATCGTGGCCCAACGCGGGCGGCTCAGTTACGAGTTGCAGCGCCTGGAGCCCGCGCTTGCGGATTTCGAGGCGGCGCTTGCGATCTCGCCCAAGCTCGAGCTGGCGCTACGCGGCAAGGCCCAGGCCTGCCTCGTCATTGGAAAGACCGCGCAGGCGATGGCAGCCGCAACGGCCCTGATCGAGCAAAATCCGCGCTCCGAGGTGGGGCTGGCGCTGATGGGCTTCTCTTATTCGAACCAGGGGGACATGGACGCAGCGATCGAGTATCTCGATCGCGCGCTGGCAGTCCGGCCGGACTATGGGGATGCGATCAGAGGAAAGATCTTCCTGGAGGACTACCGCGCCGAGGCCGATTTCGTGGTCCAGCAGGCGGTGCGAAAATCCTGGTGGGACCAGATCGGCTCCAAGCAGCCGCGAAGGGAGTTGCCGAAGCGGCCGCTGGACCCGGAAAAGCGGATCGTGGTCGGCTATGTCGCTGCCGAATTCCGGCAGCACTCCGCGGGGCTCACGCTGCTGCCAGTGCTGCGCCATCATGATCACACTAAATTTGAAATCATCTGCTACTACTCATGGCCGGGCGCGGACGAGTACACCGCCATGTTCAAATCATTGGCCGACGTCTGGGTCGATGCCTGGGGGCTTTCGGACGACGAACTCGCCGATCGTATCCAAGCCGACAATGTCGACATCCTGATCGACGTTTCGGGCCACACGACCGGTAACAGGCTGCAGTGTTTTGCGCGTAAGCCGGCCCCGATCCAGGCCACTGGCTTCGGACACGCGACGGGCACAGGCATGCCGATTATGGACTACGTGCTCGCGGATCTCATTTTCATTCCGCCGTCGGTTCGGAATCTGTTTGCCGAGAAAATCTACGATCTGCCGTGTCTGATCACCATGGAGCCTGTCTCGGATCTGGCGCCTTCGGAGCTGCCGATGCTCCGCAACGGCTACGTCACCTTCGGCGTGTTCAACCGCATCTACAAAATATCGGATGATGCGATCCGTGTGTGGTCGCGCATCATGCGGGAGCTGCCGGGATCGAAGATCGTCCTCAAGCATGGTCTGCTCGATGATCCCCTGCTGCGCGCTAGCCTGGTCGCGCGCTTCCTGGCGCAGGGCGTTACCGAGGAGAACATCACCTGCCTCGGCACCACCTCGCGCGACGACCATCTGGTGGCTTTCGCCCAGGTCGATATGTCCCTCGACACGTTCCCGCAAAATGGCGGCATCAGCACCTGGGAATCTCTCTACAAGGGCGTTCCCGTCGTGGCCAAGCTCGGCATCGGGGCCTCCTCGCGTGCCGGCGCCTCTATCGTGACTGCCGTCGGCCTCGGCGACTGGGTGGCCGAGGATGACGATGGTTATGTCGAGATCGCTCGCAGGTTTGCGTCGCAGCCCGATTATCTGGCGAAATTGCGCGCGGATTTGCCCGCCCGGATCGCGGCTTCGCCCGCCGGAAATGTCGAGACCTACACGCGGGAGCTCGAGGCGGGTTACCGAAAGTTCTGGCGCGACTATTGTGCCGCCGCCGCGGATAACGCTGACGTTGCGTAGGCGAGGCCCGGGTTGGGCACCGGCATCTTCCGGGGGATTGCCGGGCCGCCTAAACCGGCGGCTCTGGCCGCGAATCAGCTAGAATCGTCTCGGACATCCTCCGGAGAGAATCCTTGCAGAGCAGCGGCGCCGGCGCGCGCGCGTTCCAGAACGCGCGATTGCAGAAGAAATTGAAGAAGCAGGCGGACGCGATCATTTCGACCGCGAATGCGGCCTATGGCCAGGGCCGGTATGCGGAGACCGAGGCGCTCTGCCGCCAGATCCTGAATGAACTTCCGGAGCATTTCGGCGCCTTGCACCTGCTTGGCTTGGGCGCGTTCGCGAGCCGACACTTCGAGGCAGCGAAACAGGCCCTCAAATATGCCGTGACGGTCGACCCACGCTCGGCACAGGCTTTTTCCGATTTGGGAGCCACGCATTTCGCACTTGGGGAATATGAGGACGCGCGTACGTCCCTGGAGAGAGCCATCGCGTTGAAGCCCAGCTTACCGATGGCCTTGGCCAATCTCGGAAATACCTTGTTGCATCTAAACCGTGTCGAGCAGGCTATCGAAATGTACGATCGCGCGATCGGGCTGAAGCCCGATCATGCCGATGCGCTTTGCAATCGCGGCCTGGCAGAGCTCGCGCTGCGCCAGCTTGATCGCGCCAAACAGAGCTTCGAGCGCGCACTGTTGTTTCAGCCGCGAAACGTCGAGGCGCTCGTCGGCAAAGGTTTGGTCAATATCGAGCTCAAAAACTTCGACGAGGCCAAAGGCGCGCTGGAGGCGGCGCTCGCGATCAGGCCAGGCTCGGCGAAAATCCTGGCGAACCGTGGACGGCTCAATCTTGAGACGTCGAGGTTGGAACAGGCGGCGGCGGATTTCGACGCGGCCCTTGCGCTTGCGCCCAAGCTCGAGGTGGCCTTGCAGGGGAAGGCACAAGTCGCGCTCGCCATGGGAAACACGGCGCAAGCGATTTTAGCCTGCACCATGTTGCTGGAGGAATATCCAAGCTCAGCGATCGCGATGGCGCTGCTGAGCGCTTGTTTTGCAAATCAGGGAGAGATCGCGTCGGCGATCGAGCTTCTCGATGCGGCGCTGGCCATTGTGCCGGATGCATCCTTGATCGGCCGGAAGATCTTCTTCCTCGACTATCTCTCCGAGGCCGATTTCGCGGTTCAGCAGGCCGCACGAAAGCAGTGGTGGGACGCGATCGGCTCGAAGTTGCCGCGAAGGACTCTTGCCCCCCGGCAGCTTGATCCCGACAGGCGGATCGTGGTCGGCTATGTTGCTGCCGAGTTTTGGCATCACTCGGCGGCGTTCGCTCTGTTGCCGGTGCTGCGCCATCATGATCACGCCAGGTTTGAGATCGTCTGCTATTCGTGCTCGCCGGTAAGAGATGAGATGACCGCCGCATTTAGGTCCTCGGCGGATGTCTGGGTCGACGCCTGGCAGATGTCGGATGACGAGTTGGCCGATCGCATCCAGGCCGACAAGGTCGATATCCTGATCGACGTATCCGGGCACACGACCGGCAACAGGCTCCATGTCTTCGCCCGCAAGCCGGCCCCGATCCAAGTCTCCGGGTTTGGTCACGCCACGGGCACGGGCCTTCAGACCATGGACTACGTGCTCGCGGATCCGGTCTTCATTCCGCAATCGGCGCGCCATCTGCTGGCTGAAAAGGTCTACGACCTGCCGTGCCTGATCACGATCGATCCCATTTTGGATCTACCTGCATCGGAGCCGCCCATGCTCCGCAACGGCCATGTCACCTTCGGCGTGTTCAACCGCATCTACAAGATCTCAGACGAGGCCATCGGGGTGTGGTCGAAAGTGATGCGCGAGGTGACGGGTTCGAAGATCATCATCAAGCATACTCTGCTTGACGATCCCATGTTGCGCGACAATCTGGTCGCGCGGTTCGTGGCACAGGGCGTTGCCGAGGAGAATGTCACCTGCCTGGGCTCGTCGCCGCGCCCCGAGCACCTGCGGGCGTTTGCGAACGTCGACATATCGCTCGACACATTCCCGCAAAACGGCGGCGTCAGCACCTGGGAATCGCTCTATGCGGGCGTTCCGGTCGTGGCCAAGCTTGGCAACGGCGCCTCGTCGCGTGCCGGTGGTTCGATCGTGGCTGCGGTCGGTCTCGACGACTGGGTCGCCGAGGACGACGAGGGCTATGCCGCGATCGCCTGCAAATATGCGGCGCAGCCGGCGTATCTGGCGAGGTTGCGCAGCGACTTGCCGGCCCGGATCGCAGCGTCTCCCGCCGGCAATGTCGAAATCTACACGCGCAAGGTCGAAGCGGGCTATCGCCAGTTCTGGCGCGACTATTGTGCCGCGGCTGTCGAAGGCAGCGGGGGCGCCTGACCCTGCCGGTTGGGGCGTAGCCTCGAATTGCGCCGGCCACCTTAGTCCTCCGGAAACCATGCGGCGCTGCGCGACCGTGCCGGTTCATGGCTCCGAAAGCTATCTCTGGGCATGTGGCGCCAAAAGGGTGCGCCAATGCTCGGTTTCGTCTTCGGCTTGAACGCCCGGCTCGGGCGATTGCATTTCTTCCTCGCGACGGTCGCGCTTGCGATCGTGATGACGGCGATCTGCTTTGCAATCGCAATGGCCGTGCTGAACAACACCTCGCCCGGCGCGATCCGACCCGAAGACCTCACCAAGAGCTGGGCGATGATCGCCGCGATCGTGTTCTTCGGAGTTGCGACCCTCACGCTGCAATCGATGCGCATCCGCGACATCGGCTGGGATCCGGTCTGCGTGGTGCCTGCCTGGTTCGCGCTCATGATCGTCGACCATGTCGTCGCGGGCCGGTTTCCGGCCTGGGCGATCGGGGAGGAGCACCAGGCAACGGCGGTCGGCGCGCTCGTCAACCTCGCGCTGATGCTCGCGCTCATGTTCTGGCCGAGCGGCGACAGCGAGGGCTCCTACGGCGCTCCCCTCCCGCCGCGCACACGCGCGAACAAGCCTTCGCTATCGAACGAGCGCCTCGCGCGGGTGTCGCAGGGATCGTCTCGCTCGAACTGGAGCTAGACGGCCGGCTTCCGGAACGTTCTAGACGAACGGCAGCTTGATGTTGCTGCGCTTCTCCAGCCATTCAGGCACAGGAAGGCTCTTGGCGCGCATGAAGTCCGCATTGAACAGCTTCGACTGGTAACGGCTGCCGGAATCGCAAAGCACGGTGACGATCGTCTTGCCGGGCCCGAGCTGTTTTGCGAGACGCATCGCGCCGGCAACGTTGATGCCGGTCGAGCCGCCGAGGCACAGGCCTTCGTGCTGGAGCAGTTCGTAGATCACCGTGACTGCTTCCGCATCGGGAATGAGATAGGCGTCATCGACCTTTGCGCTCTCGACGATTGCGGTCGCCCGGTTGAGGCCGATGCCCTCGGTGATCGAGCCGCCCGGCGTCGCCTTGGCATCGCCCGTTCTGAAATATTCATACATGCCGGCGCCGTGCGGGTCGGCGCAGGCGATCCTGACGTCCTTGCTCTTCTCTTTCAGGAAGCGGCTGGTGCCGGCCAGCGTGCCGCCGCTGCCGACGGAGCAGACGAAGCCGTCGATCTTGCCGCCGGTCTGCTCCCAGATCTCGGGACCTGTGGACTCGTAATGCGCCTTCGCATTGTCGAGGTTGTTCCACTGGTCGGCGAACAGCACGCCGTTCGGCTCCGTCTTGCGCAGCTCGTCGGCAAGACGGCGGCCGACATGCTGGTAATTGTTCGGATTGGAATAGGGCAGGGCCGGCGATTCCAGCAGCTCGGCGCCGCACAGCTTCAGAAAATCCTTCTTCTCCTGGCTCTGCGTCTCCGGGATCACGATCAGCGTGCGGTAGCCGCGGGCGCTGGCCACGACCGCAAGACCGATGCCGGTATTGCCGGCGGTCGATTCCACGACGAGACCGCCGGGCTTGAGCTGGCCGCGCTTCTCG
The DNA here is from genome assembly GCF_023100665.1 of Bradyrhizobium sp. CW1. Taxonomy (NCBI): domain Bacteria; kingdom Pseudomonadati; phylum Pseudomonadota; class Alphaproteobacteria; order Hyphomicrobiales; family Nitrobacteraceae; genus Bradyrhizobium; species Bradyrhizobium sp. CW1. Next base: position 4,164,019 of record NZ_CP064684.1, on the reverse strand, counting down.
GCCTCGAGGATCATCCATTTGCCGGCGCGATCCTTCACCGACTGGCCGGGATTCATGAATTCGGCCTTGCCCAGGATGGTGCAGCCGGTCAGTTCGGAAGCGCGCTTGAGCTTGATCAGCGGGGTGTTGCCGATGGCTTCGACAACGTCGTTTTTGATGGTCATGTCAGGGGAAATCACTGGCAAGGGGTTGATTAGGTTGGCCAGAACCTAGTGCTTGAAATGCCAAAGGGGAAGGCTTTTGCGCTGCGGCGAAACCCGCGAAAATCCCCGTAAGCAGTGAAAATTTGGAAGGAGAGATCGCCGCTGCTGCTGTGCTACGCCGCGGGATATCGGTAGGAGGATGTGGCCGGCTTCTGCCAAAACATGGAAGATAAGGGTCGTCGCCAGCGCACCCTCCATTGGATGTCAGCCGTCGCCGTCGAAGAGTGCGGATAGTACGCGGGAGGCGGTCAAGATATCGGCACGACGAACGCTTATTCGTTTTCCGATAATGGACAACCTCGCGAAAGTGGCCAGGCCCGGTTTCGCGGCCGGACTGAAGCCGCATCGCGAGCGGTGCAGGCGGATTGGAGGGGGTTGGCGTCGGTGTGGCGGCAGTATCACATGAAATCTTGGTAAGCTCGAACGCACTCAGGAACGGCCCTGAAATTCAAGAAACACCTGCAGGACAGCACCCTTTTGTATTTTCTCAGCTCTAAGATCGTCGCGCTTTGGGGGGCACATCGCAACTGCGGGACTGTCCCGCGGTTCCGCGTCCGGCTAGTATGAGGCGCACAATTTCGCCGAAAGCATCACTTGTGAACGAGTTGTCCAAAGCCCCCCGACGACCGCGCTGCGAATCGGCTAATCCGGCCGCGCGGCGGCGGTTCGATCTGCCCGGCGGGGGGTGGATGTGACACAACGTGTTCCGGCGATCGCCGTGCGGCGGTCACCAGGCGCGACGTCCCGGACGCGACGTGCGGCGCGCTGGCTTGCGGTCGCTTGCCTCGCCGCCGGTTCGGGCGCCTGCGTGCTGACGCAGGATCTTCCTGATCCCGCGCTCGACGTTCCCACGCAATACAAATATGCCGGGAAGGCCGATGCGCCGCCGTCGCTGGATTGGTGGCGCAGCTTCCGCTCCGCGGAGCTGACACAGCTGATGGAAGAGGCGCACACCGTCAACCTCGACATCGCCGCCGCCGTTTCGCGCATCGTCGAGGCCGACGCTCAGGCGCGGCAGGCGGGTGCGGCGCTGCTGCCGAGCCTGTCCGGCACCGGGCAGGAGGCCTATTCGCGCACCTCCGGTTCCTCCGCCTCGGGGCTAACCAATGGCGGCCGTGAGGTCGTCAACTACCAGGCTTCGCTGAGCGCGAGCTACCAGCTCGATTTCTGGGGCCAAAATCGCGACGCCCTGCAAACGGCGGAAGAGACGGCAAATGCCAACCGCTTCGATCGCGACGTCGTTGCGCTGACCACGCTTGCAGGCGTCGCTAACGCCTATTTCCAGGTGCTGGCCTCGCAGGATCGCATCAGGACCTCACAGCGCAACATCGCGAGCGCGCAACGCATCCTCGATGCCGTCAGGGAACGGCGCAAGGCCGGCACCGGCACCGACCTCGACGTCGCCCAGCAGGAGAGCGTGCTCGCAAACCAGAAGGCACTGGTGCCGCCGCTGCGCCAGACGCTCGACCAGAACGTCAATGCGCTTGCAGTCCTGGTGTCGCGGCCGCCGGAGAGCGTGCGCGTGCTCGGCGGCTCGCTGAACCGGATCGCGATTCCGCGCGTGACGCCGGGACTGCCGTCGGAGCTCCTGACGCAACGGCCCGACATCCGCAGGCAGGAGGCCCAGCTCGCCTCCGCGACAGCGAACGTCGGCAATGCCCGCGCGCAGTTCTTTCCGACCATCCAGCTCACCGGCAATGGCGGCTATCAAAGCTCGGCCCTGGTCTCGCTGTTCCAGCCGCATGCGGCGTTCTTCCAGCTCGTCGGCAGCGCGACGCAGCCGATCTTCGACGGTGGCAAGATCCTCGGCAATTTCGAATTTGCCAAGGCGCGGCAGGACGAATTGCTCCAGACTTACCGCAAGACCATCATCCAGTCCTTTGCCGATGTCGACAACGCGCTGTTTTCGATCAAGCAGACCACGATCAGGCTGCAATTGCAGCGTGACGTCCTCAACGCCTCCCGCCGCGCATTCGATCTCTCCGAGCAGCAGTTGCGCGCGGGCACGGCCGACATCGTCACCGTGCTCAATACGCAACTGACCCTGTTCCAGGCGGAAGACGCGCTGTCGCAGGCGCAACTTGCCCGCCTTCTTGCTATCGTCAGCCTGTATCAGGCGCTCGGCGGCGGCTGGGAGCCGAGGATGGAGAAACCGGTCAATGCTCTTTAAGCCGGATACCAAGCAAGGCGTGAAGGAGGGAACGGCGAAGAAGTCGCGCGGGCGCGGCTTCGTCATGACCCTGATCACGCTGGCGATCCTCGGCGGGCTCGGCTACTACGGCTGGACCACCTGGCACCAGCAGCCGCAGCAGGCGAACGGCCGCAATCAACGGCCGGATCTGCCGGTGCCGGTGCTGGCGGCGACGCCCCGCATCCAGGACGTTCCCGTCTATCTCGACGGCGTCGGTGCGATCCGCGCGCTCAACACCGTGACCGTCCGCTCGCAGGTCGACGGCAAGCTGATCGCGGTCAATTTCACCGAGGGACAGGACGTCAAGAAAGGCGACGTGGTCGGCGAGATCGACCCGGCGCTCTATCAGGCGACGTACGATCAGGCGGTCGCCAAGAAGGCGCAGGACCAGGCCCAGCTCGCCAACCAGCGTATCGACCTCACGCGCTACGAGCAGCTCGCCGCGTCCAACGCCGGATCCAAGCAGCAGGCCGACACCCAGCGCGCGCTGGTCGCGCAGACCGAGGCGCTGGTCAAGGCCGATCAGGCCGCGATCGACAATGCGGCGGCGACGCTGAGCTACACCAAGATCGTGGCGCCGATCTCGGGCCGCGCCGGCCTGCGCCAGGTCGATCAAGGCAACATCATCCACGCCTCCGACACCACCGGCCTCGTGGTGATCACGCAATTGCAGCCGATCGCGGTGTGGTTCAGCTTGCCCCAGCAGCAGATCATGCGGGTCAATGCCGCCGCGTCGAAGGGCGCGCTCGCGGTCGACGTGTTCGGCAATGATGGCCTCACAGTGATCGACACCGGAAAGCTCACCGGCATCGACAACCAGGTCGACCAGACCACCGGCACGCTCAGGCTCAAGGCCGAATTCCCCAACGCCAATTACCAGCTCTGGCCGGGCCAGTTCGTCAATGTCCGCCTCAAGGTCGAGACCCTGACCCAGGCACTGGTGGTGCCGACCTCGGCCGTGCAGCGCGGACCGATCGGCACCTTCAGCTATGTCATCGGCGAGGATAACATCGTCTCGGCCAAGCCGGTGACGGTGACGCAGCAGAACGAGCATGACGCCGTCATCGCCAGTGGCCTGTCGGCGACCGACAAGGTCGTCACGACGGGCTTTGCCAATCTGTCCGACGGCTCCAAGGTGGTCATCGGGCGCGACGATCAGACCCCGTCGGCCGATCTCGCGCCGCGCAAGCGCTCGCGCGGGCCGGATGGTCAAAAGAAGGACGGCGCAAAAGACGGCCAGAAGGACGGACAAGACAAGGACGGCGAGTTCCGCGCCAAGCGCAAGAGCAGCGAAGGCGACCAGAAGGGCCAGACCGGACCGGCACCAGGGCCTCCGTCAAGTCCGGGTGCATCGGGAAGTGGAGCTAAGCAGCCATGATCCCGACAACAGCCGCCTGAGCGGCAGGCGCATCCCATGGGCGTCTCCGAACCCTTCATCCGCCGTCCGATCGCGACCTCATTGCTCGGCATCGCGCTTCTGATTGGCGGGCTGCTCGGCTATTTCGCGCTGCCGGTGTCCGCGCTGCCGCAGGTCGATTTCCCGACCGTGCAGGTGACGACGCAATTGCCCGGCGCGAGCCCCGACGTGATCGCCTCGCTGATCACCGCGCCCTTGGAGCGGCAGCTCGGCCAGATCCCGTCGCTGTCGGCGATGAACTCGACGAGCTCGTTCGGCGTCAGCCAGATCTCGCTGCAGTTCGATCTCAACCGCGACATCGACGGTGCCACCCAGGACGTCCAGGCTGCGATCAACGCGGCGGCCGGCGTGCTGCCCAAGACGCTGCCTTATCCGCCGACCTACGCCAAGGTGAACCCGGCCGATGCGCCGGTGATGACGTTGGCGCTGCGCTCCGACACAATCTCGTTGCGGGCGATGAGCGACATCGCCGATACGCTTCTGGCGCAGCGGCTGAGCCAGATTTCCGGCGTCGGGCGCGTCTCTGTGCTCGGCGGACTGAAGCCAGCCGTCCGCATCCAGGCGGATCTCGCGCGGCTCGCCGCCTATGGCATAGCCATGGAAGACCTGCGCACCGCGATCGCCAGTGCCAACGTCTCCGGGCCGAAAGGCTCGCTCGACGGCGCGCAGCAATCCTACATCATCGCCGCCAACGACCAGATCGCCGCCGCCGACGCCTACAAGCCTGTCATCATCGCCTACCGCAACGGCTCGCCGGTCACGATCGCCGACGTCGCCCAGATCGTCGATGGGCTCGAGAACGACCGCACCGGCGGCTGGTACCAGGGCTCGCCCGCCGTCATCATCGACATCCAGCGTCAGCCCGGCGCCAATGTGATCGACGTCGTCAGCCAGATCCGGGCGGAAATCCCAAAGGTCCAGCGCGCTATTCCGGCCGGCGTGAACCTCACCATCGTCTCCGACCGCACCGTCACCATCCGTGCCTCGGTGCGCGACGTGCAGTTCACGCTGATCCTCAGCGTCGTGCTGGTGACGCTGGTGGTGCTGCTGTTCCTGCGTTCGCTACGCGCCACGCTGATCGCCGGCGTGGCGCTGCCGCTGTCGCTGATCACGAGCTTCGGCATCATGTATTTTGCCGGCTTCAGCCTCGACAATCTGTCGCTGATGGCGCTCACCATCGGCACCGGCTTCGTCGTGGACGACGCCATCGTGATGATCGAGAACATCGTCCGCCACATGGAAAACGGCGACAGCGCGATGGAGGCTTCGCTGAAGGGCGCCAGCGAGATCGGCTTCACCGTGATTTCGCTGACGGTATCGCTGATTGCGGTGTTCATCCCGCTGTTGTTCATGTCGGGCCTTGTGGGCCGCATGTTCCGCGAATTCGCGCTGACCCTGACGATCGCGGTCGTGACCTCCGCCGTGGTGTCGCTGACGCTGACGCCGATGATGTGCTCGCGCCTGCTGAAGCATGCCCATGAAGAGCTGGCAGTGCCGGGTCTTGCCGCGGTCAGCCGCTTCATCGACCGCACCGTCGGGTTCTATCACCGCACGCTGCTCTGGGTGCTGGAGCGCCAGCGCGCGACACTGGTCGTGACTTTCGCCACGCTGATCGCGACCCTGGCGCTCTATGTCGTCGCGCCAAAGGGCTTCCTGCCGCTGCAGGACACCGCCTCGATCACGGCGGTGACCGAAGCCGGTCCCGACGTCTCGTTTGCGGAGATGCAGAAGCGGCAGGCCGAGGCGGCCGACGCCATCAAGGCCGATCCCGATGTGACCGGCGTGGTCTCGGTGATCGGTGCAGGCTCGGTCAATCCGACCACCAATGTCGGCCGTCTTGTCATGACGCTGAAACCTCGCGGCGAGCGGCGCGACGATGTCAGCGTCGTCATCACCCGCCTGAAGGGGCGGGTGGCCACCATCCCCGGCATGACCGTCTATTTCCAGCCGGTGCAGGACGTGCAGATCTCGACCCAGTCGAGCCGTTCGCAATACCAGTACACGCTGACCGGCACCGACGCCGCTTTGGTGTCGGAATGGGCGCGCAAGCTGGTTGCCGAAATGCGGCGCGATCCGCTGTTCCGCGACGTCTCCTCGGAAGCGCAGGAAGGCGGTCTGCGGGCGCAGCTCACGGTCGACCGCACCCGCGCCGGCCAGCTCGGCGTCAGCCTTCAGGGCATCACCGACACGCTCAACGACGCCTTCGCGCAGCGCCAGATCTCGACCATCTACGGCCAGGCCAACCAGTACCGCGTGGTGCTGGAAGCGCTGCCGATGTACCAGCGCGATCCCTCGATCCTGTCGAAGCTTTATCTGCCGGGCGCGGCGAGCGCGACCGCCGGTGCGCCCAACGCGCAGGTGCCGCTCTCCGCCGTGGCGACGCTGACGCGCACCACCGCGCCGCTCGCGATTTCGCACCAGGCGCAATTCCCGTCGATCTCGCTCAGCTTCAACCTCGCGCCGGGCGCGGCGCTTGGCGATGCCGTCGAGGCCGTGAAGACCATCGAGACCCGGATCGAGATGCCCAACAGCATCGTCGGCGTCTATGCCGGCGACGCCGCCGAATTCGCCAAGGCACTCGCCGGCCAGCCCTGGCTGCTGCTGGCCGCGGTGATCACGATCTATATCGTGCTCGGCGTGCTCTACGAGAGCTACATCCATCCGATCACGATCCTCTCGACGCTGCCGTCCGCCGGCGTCGGCGCGATCCTGGCGCTGATGCTGTGCGGGCAGGATCTCTCGGTGATCGGGCTGATCGGCATCATCCTGTTGATGGGCATCGTCAAGAAGAACGCGATCATGATGATCGACTTCGCGCTCGAGGCCGAGCGCGGGCAGGGGATGTCGCCGAACGAGGCGATCGTACAGGCTTGTCTGCTGCGCTTCCGTCCGATCATGATGACGACGCTGGCCGCCCTGTTCGGTGCGCTGCCGCTGGCGATCGAGAGCGGCACCGGCGCCGAGCTGCGCTTCCCACTCGGCATCTCCATTATCGGCGGCCTGCTGCTCAGCCAATTGCTCACGCTCTACACCACGCCGGTGATCTATCTCGCCCTCGACCGCATCAACCGCCGCCTCGAGCAGGCGCTGCCGCCGGCCGAATCCGGCGGTCCGCCCGTCGCGGGCGCGACCGAGGGGATGCAGTGATGGCATCGATCTCGGAGCCCTTCATCCGCCGCCCGGTCGCGACCACGCTGCTGTCGATCGGGTTGTTCCTGCTGGGTATCGTGGCTTACGAGTTCCTCCCCGTTGCCTCGGTTCCGAACATCGATTTTCCCGCCATCTTCGTCTCGGCCAGCCGTCCTGGCGCCGACCCGTCCGTCATGGCCGCGACGGTTGCCTCGCCGCTGGAGCGGCGGCTCGGCGAGATCGCGGGCATCAGCCAGATCACCTCGACTTCGTCACTCGGCACGACCAGCATCCAGCTCCAGTTCGACATCGGCCGCAACGTCGACAAAGCCGCCCGCGACGTGCAGGCGGCAATCAATGCGTCGCTGGTCGACCTGCCGAGCGATTTGCCGACGCTGCCGCGCTTCCGCAAGGCGAACACCGCAGGCGCGCCGGTCTTCGTGCTGGCGCTGACCTCGAAGACGCTGTCCGCCAGCGCGGTCTACGACGTCGCCGACACCGTGCTGGCGCAGCGCATCTCGCAGGTGCCGGGGGTGGGCAATGTGACGATCTCGGGTGCCGACCAGCCGGCGGTCAGGATTCAGCTCAATCCTGTCGCGCTGTCCAATGCCGGCATCGCCACCGACGACGTGCGAACTGCGATTATCAACGCCAACCCGCTCGGTCCGGTCGGCATCTTCAACGGCGAGCGCCAGAGCGAGACGCTGTCGCTCAACAAGCAGATGCGGACGGCGAAAGAGTTCCGCGACATCGTCATCAAGAGCGCGAAGGGCAATTTCGTCCGGCTCTCCGATGTTGCCGACATCGAGGACTCCGTCCGTAACGCCCGTTCCATCGCCTGGTTCAACAAGCAGCCGGCTGTGCTGATCCAGATCACCAAGCAGGGCGATGCCAACGTCATCGATACCGTCGACCGGGTGAAGGCGCTGATCCCCGCGCTGAAGCAGTGGATCCCGGCCGGGGTCGATATCTCCACCTTGGTCGACCGCACCAGTACGATCCGCGCCAGCGTGCTCGACATGCAGTGGACCTTGCTCGCGACTGCCATTCTCGTGATGGTCGTCGTGTTCGTATTCCTGCGACGGCTCACGCCGACGATCGCAGCCGGAATCTCGGTGCCGCTGGCGCTGGCCGGAACCTGCGCCGGCATGTGGGTCGCGGGCTTCTCGATCGACAATCTTTCGCTCATGGCGCTGGCGATCTCCGTTGGCTTCGTGGTCGACGACGCCATCGTCATGATCGAGAACATGTACCGCAATCTCGAGCACGGCATGCGCCCGCTCCAGGCGGCATTGGACGGCGCCCGGCAGATCGGCTTCACCGTCGTGTCGATCAGCCTGTCGCTGATCGCGGCCTTCACGCCGCTGATCTTCATGGATGGCGTCGTCGGCCGGCTGCTGCGCGAGTTCTCCCTGACATTGACCTTCGCCATCCTGGTCTCGACCCTGGTGTCGCTGACGGTGACGCCGATGATCTGCGCCCATTACATCCGCCAGACCACGTCTGGCACGGCGACCCTGTTCGACCGGATCATCGAGGGCTCGCTGTCGCGCATCGTCGCGTTCTACACCCGCACCTTGCGCACCGTGCTGGAATATCCGCTGCTGACGCTGCTGGTGTTCTTCGCCACCATCGGCCTAACAATTACGCTCTACATCAAGATCCCTAAGGGCTATTTCCCGACCGACGATTCCGGCTTCGTCATCGGGGCGACGCGCGCCTCGGCCGACATCTCGTTCCAGTCGATGCTGAGCCTGCAGCAGCGGCTCGCCGACATCGTGATGCAGGATCCGGCAGTGGCCGGCATCGGCTCCACCGTCGGCAGCGGCGGCGGACCGGGCGGCGCGACCTCCAATCGCGGCACCATGTTCATCAGCCTGAAGCCGCCGGAGGAGCGCGACCACGTCTCGACCCAGGTGGTGATCGACCGTCTCAGGCGGGCGTTATACCCGGTGCCCGGCATCCGCCTGTTCATGTTCGCCGCCCAGGACGTGCGCGCCGGCGGACGGCAGAGCGATTCCGACTACCAATACACGCTGACCAGCACCGACCTCGGCCTGTTGCAAAAGTGGGCGCCGATCGTGGCCAAGCGCATGGAGAGCGTCGAAGGCATCACCGACATCTCCAGCGACCGCGATCCCGGCGGGCTTCAATTGACCTTGTCGATCGACCGCCAGAAGGCCTCCGCACTCGGCGTCCGCGTCCAGGATATCGACAACGCGCTCAACAACGCGTTCTCGCAGCGGCAGATCGGGATCATCTACACCCAGCGCAACCAGTACATGACCGTGCTGGAGATCGACCCGAAATTCCAGGTCGACCCCTCCAACCTCGATCGCATCTATGTCGCCGGCGCGGGCGACGCGCAGGTGCCGCTGTCGGCCGTGGTGCATGCGACGCGCGGGCTCGCCGCGCTCGCGGTCTATCATTCGCAGTCGTTCCCATCGACCACGGTGTCGTTCAACCTGTTGCCGGATGTGCAGATCCAGGCCGCAACGCAGAACATCCAGCGCGCGGTCGAGGAGCTGCACATGCCGGAAGGCATTCGCGGCAGTTTTGATGGCAATGCTGGCGATTTCGCCAAGACCAGCGGCCGCCAGCCGCTCCTGATCCTCGGCGCGCTGGTGGCGATGTATATCGTGCTCGGCGTGCTCTACGAGAGCCTCGCCCATCCGCTCACGATCATCTCGACGCTACCCTCGGCGGGACTTGGCGCGCTGCTGGCCTTGCAGCTCACCAACACGCCACTGACCGTGATCGCCTTCGTTGGCATCATCCTGTTGATCGGCATCGTCAAGAAGAATGGCATCATGATGGTGGATTTCGCGCTCGATGCCGAGCGCCAGCGCGGCCTGTCGTCGGCGGAGGCGATCTTCGAGGCCTGCCAGGCGCGCTTCCGGCCGATCCTGATGACGACGATGGCGGCGCTGTTCGCCGGCATTCCGCTGGTGGTCGCGACCGGGCCCGGCACGGAACTCCGCCGTCCGCTCGGCATCACCATCATCGGCGGGCTGTTCGTCTCGCAGATCCTGACGCTCTACACCACGCCCGTGATCTACCTGCTGGTCGACCGCCTGCGCCGCCGCTCCGAACCGCGCCCGCTGGCCGCGCCGGCGGAATAGGCGGGTTGTTGAACCGCCGTGCAGAGCGTATAGCGGCGACTATGTCGAACCCCACCGCCGCCGCGCCGGCCGATCCGATCCCCGAATGCCCGCACTGCCAGAAGCCGATGCCGTTGTGCATCTGCGACAGCGTCACGCCCATCAAGAACCGGCTCTCGCTCCTGATCCTTCAGCATCCGCAGGAGCAGGACAGGGCGCTCGGCACTGCGCGGCTGCTTGCGAAGCATTTCGCCGGTGCCACGCTGCGGGTCGGCCTGTCCTGGCCGAGCCTGTCGAAAGCGCTGGGGCAACCCATCGAGAACGCCTCGCACTGGGCGGTGCTCTATCTCGGCTCGGCGCACGCCACCGATCTCGAGGCCGAGGGCGAAATCCTGGCTCTCAACCGCAAGAGCGAGGTCGCGGACAACCAGCGCGCGCGCCTCGGCAAGCTCGAAGGTGTGGTGCTGCTCGACGGCACCTGGAGCCAAGCCAAGGCCCTGTGGTGGCGCAACCCGTGGATGCTGAAATGCCAGCGCGTCATCCTGAACCCGACCACCCCATCGCGGTACGGGCGCCTGCGCAAGGAGCCTCGGAAGGACGGACTGTCGACCATCGAGGCTGCGGCGACGATCCTCTCCGCTCTGGAGAAGCGCCCGGACATCGCCGAGACGCTGAATGCCAGCTTTGAACGGATGTTAACCCGCTACCGCGAGGTCCAGACCGAGATGCCCGAATTGGCGCCAAAGCCGCCGGTGAAGGACCGCCGGCGCGGTGTCCGGCGGGTCAAGCGAGCCTGACTCCGGTCCGGATCATCCGTACGGCCGATTGTCCCGCGAGAGGCGGGCGGATAGAGACCGTCGGCCAATAGGCCGCTATCTGCTATGCTCTCGCACGATCGGAACGCCGGAAACGAAGGGGCCGTCGCATTCAGCTTGCAGCCAAGGAGATCCTTGCCCAGGCGGCGCGGTTCGATCGTTGGGGCACGCTTGCCCTGATGGACGTTTCGCTGCGCTATCGGCGTACCGTGATCGGCCCGCTCTGGATCACACTGACGCTCGCGGCGACCATTGCCAGCGTCGGCACGGTCTATGCGGCACTGTTCAGACAGGACATCACGAGCTTTCTGCCGCACTTTGCCGTCGGCCTGATCGTCTGGACGCTGATCGCGACGACGCTCCAGGAAGGTTCCCACATCTTCGTGGCATCAGGCCATTTGATCAAGGCGGTGCCGGCGCCGCTGATCGTGCACGTGCTCCAGATGATGGCGCGCAACGTCCTCATCTTCGCGCATCATCTGGTGATCGTCGTCCTGCTCTATCTCCTGATGCCGTGGCCGCTGCATGGGAGCATGCTGCTCGCGGTACCGGGCTTCGCGATCCTGCTCACTGTGCTGCTGGGTGGCTCGGTCGCGCTCGGTATGCTCTGCGCGCGGTTTCGTGACATCGGCTCGGCGATCGTCAGCGGCCTGCAATTCGTCTTCTTCCTGACGCCGATCATCTGGACCGAAGACAGCGCGCGCGGCACCGCGTTTTATTGGCTGATCCGCGCCAATCCGTTCGCGACGCTGCTCGATCTGGTGCGCAGGCCGCTACTGTCGCAGTCGACCGATGCGGAGCAATGGCTCCTCGGGGTCATCTATGCGACCGTCGTGGCCGTCATCGGCCTCGGCTGCTACGCGAAATACCGCCATCGTGTGGCGTATTGGCTGTGAGGCACGAGATATGACCCCCGCAGCTCATATCGCGCTTCGCAACGTCTCGGTAAGGTTTCCGGTGCTGTCGTTCCGCGACCGCTCGCTGCGCAGCCGGTTCGTCAACGCGATGACACTGCGGCGGACCACGGCGACCCCGCACATCGTCTCCGCGTTGAATGACGTCAACCTCGACATCCGTGCCGGCGATCGCGTCGCCATCATCGGCGCCAATGGCGCCGGCAAGACCACGCTGCTGCGGGTGCTCGCCGGCATCTACCATCCGACGTCGGGCAGCGTGGACGTGCTGGGCCGCTGTCTGCCGCTGTTCGATCTCTCGGCCGGATTCGACGAGGAAGCGACCGGCTACGAGAACATCATGCGGCGTGGCCTCGTGATCGGCGCACGGCGCTCCGAGATCGACGCAAGCGGGGGGAGATCGCCGCATTCACCGAACTGGGCGACCGGCTCGACCTGCCGCTGCGCACCTATTCCAGCGGCATGATGCTGCGCCTGATCTTTGCAGTCGCAACCGCCGTCGAGGGCGAGATCGTGCTGCTCGACGAATGGATCGGCGTCGGCGACCAGCAGTTCCGCAAGAAGGCGCGGCAGCGGCTCGACGAGATCGTTGTACGCGCCGGCATTCTGGTGCTCGCCTCGCACGACATCGAGTTGATCAAGAGCACCTGCAACCGCGCGATCCTGCTGGAGGAGGGGTGGATTGTGGCCGCCGGCGCGACCGATGAAATTCTCGGCCAATATCTCGGCGGCGCGAAGGCGTAGCTGGTCCGGTCGGGGTTGCCTAAACCTGTGATCCCCTATATTGCTCCGCCCTCGTTGGGGCCACGTGGCGGAGTGGTTACGCGCCGGTCTGCAAAACCTCTATCTTCACGCTCCCGCCTAAAATACTATAGTAAATTCAATAACTTGATTGGATATGATACTTTGGTATGTGTACGATTTTGCGTACACATTCAATTCGGCAAAGGCGAATTCCTGCGCGCCTTGTAAGCGGTTGTTCAAACCGTTCACAATGCTCGCTCCGATAGTTCTGGCGGTGCTAGCTTAACCCCAGCGTGCCTCTATAGTCGGCCCGCTAGGAAATCGATTCTTTGCTGGTGGTCCGTGCTGGGGTGGGGCCTTTGATAGTCGTAGATATTGCTACAAAAATAATTCCGTCTGATGCTGCGATATGGGTCATCTTCCCAGGATTGGGGCGGCGATTTTTGGAAATCTTCTTGGGCCACGATGCAGTTTTCCTGGACACTCCCGGAATTCGTCTCTGGCCTGCGGTTGTCAATGATCAAGCACGGCTCAGGCAGCACACCCGCATGTCAGCGGCAGTTACTAACTACGTGCGAAAGGGTGGCACGCCCCCTTCGAGAAATCCAACAACCTATTCCGACGAGAAACTGGAAGACGGACACGATAGAGTTCTTGCCAGCAACGTTCGAAAACTATTCGCAAGAGTGAAAAAGGGTGACTTGGTAATAGTGCCAGGTAGGCAGTTCGCTCCTGTTTATTTCGGCGAGGTGGTGACTGACTTCAATCCAGAAGATTCCCTGACCATCGCGCGTTACCCAAATGAGGAAATTCCTGTACGAAAGGTCAAATGGCTGAACGATGGCGTTCCTCGCCATCAGATACCATTGGACCTTCAAATGTACCTTTCGAAGCCTCCTGCGATCGCGCAGGTTGCTCGGTCAGCCGTGTCTGACAGGTTCTTCAACTTGGCGTACCCATCTTTCGTCCTCGCGGAAAAATCGGCTGTCATTATAGACGGTCCTCAATACGACGGTAAGAATCCGCTCGCGACATATGAAGCGAATGTTCTTGTCTCGTACTTTATATCCGCGTTTAGCGCGATTGAACGAGAGGAACTTGAATCTTTCGCCAAGCTCGATGTTTTTGCGGCGATTGATGAATTTTTCGACGAAAGCTTGATCCAGTCGTTCTCTCAGAATTTCAACTCGCCCGGAAAGTTTGCACTCGCTGCACTGTCAGCGGCCATGGCCGTTTTTGTGAGTGGAGGAATTGCAATCTCCCTGAAAGGCACGAACGCTGAGAGCCTTAAATCAGGAATCGAGGTGACCAATTCCGTCTCGCCGCACGACGCTCACATTGCGAAGGACGCCGGAGTAAAGCTGGGGTACTTGTATAAATCCCTCCATAAGGACGATATCGACAAGCTGAATGGTCTCGCAAAGCGAGCGCGAAAAAATATCGGTTTGCGCACTCCGGTTAAAGTTGAACAGAAGCGGTGACAATAATGGCGCGCTTCTTCAGTTACATTTGCAAGACGCTCAAAGAGGACAAGTTACCGGTCTGGGCCACTCTGGTCGGCGTAATTGCAGGCGTCATCGCGACTTACTGGATCGTGCCGATTATCAATCAGAATTTGGAAATACAAAAAATCCGAAGCGAATTCGTAATCCGGAACCTTGACGACTTAAACGCCAGGACTCGAGCATTAGTGAGCGATGTAGCCGCAGTGCATCAAGGCGTTCTCAAAACCAACAACGTGGACGAGGCGACACGCAAGGCCGCGCTATCGAAAATCATCGAGTTGCAATGGAAGGCAATCGAATTAGCCATTATCTTCGACTCTCGCGAGGGCGCGACCATCGTTGAGGATTACCAGAAGTCCTTGGAAGACGTGCGGGTCGCCTTGATAGCTCTCAGCGCAAAAGAGACGTTGCCTGGTTCTCAAGCGGCTGTTGAAAGTTTGGCAAGGAACAGCGTCAACGTGATCCGCGAGTTGGCCTCACTAGGCGGCATCCGCATCAAAACAAGTGTCCCCGGTGCAAGGTAAATTAGCGTGACCGTTCTGGACGACGTTGGCGGCCTCATTGAGAACCGGGCACCGGCTGCAATCTGCGACGATTGTATCACTAACGCGCTGAGCTTGTCAGTGCGCCAACATGCCAATCGCAAAACGAATCAGCTTGCCAAGCTCGCAGAATTCGACCGCCGTCGCGATTTTTGCCCGGTTTGTAAGAAGAATAAGAAGGTCATTCGGTATGTCGGGCGGCGCTAAACCAAAAATAGGCCGCCAAATGATGGCGACCTACATTTGTGTTTCAGTTGGATGGGGTCGCGTTAGCCGCCGTCCATCCAGCGTCTTCGGCGGCTTTTGCCAAGTGTACGGCATTTCGAAGCTTGATAGCTTCGGGGTGCCCCATTTCTGAGAACGCCTGTATGGCCGATTCTACGTCTTGCCACCGAAGAGTGACGCCGAAAGCACTCTTGCGTTCGTAACCGCGACCGAAATTCATAAAGTTGACGCGCAGCATGTTGGGAAATGGTCCGTCGCTATGAACCTTCTTGAACACATCCCGAGATTGCACTTTGAAGCTCTGACCGTACCGAAGCAATTCCACGTACCGCCTCCCTTTCTAGGTTATGCAAACAGGATAAGGCGCCTTTCAGGGCGGAACTACGACTGTGGCCAAAGCCCTGGCGCGTTTCACGCGGCATGGGTTGATCCGACGCGGGTGATCTGGCAAACACTGGCCGGTCGCTTCGGCGGCTGGTTGGCCACGTGGCGGAATGGTTACGCATGGCTCTGCAAAAGCCCTTATCCCGGTTCAATTCCGGGCGTGGCCTCCAACCAATTCCACTAAGGTTTTGTGTGTACGATTTTGTGTACGGGCGCTTTCGCTTAAGGCGCTTGGGGCGGTAAAGCACCAATCTTACCATCCGTAAGCACCTGAACTTGTTCGCTATTCTATCCGTCCGTTTGTTGTAAACGGTCCTAGCAGTCTGCAAAACCGTTTACTCGGGTTCGAGTCCCGACGTGGCCTCCATCTCAACCTCCTGATATTTCAGCAATATTCGATCGTATCGCGGCTGCCATCGGCCCGCGCGGGCGATGCGTGCTGGCACCGGGTTTGCCCGGGGCCCGGCGGAAACCCGCCATTCAGCCCGCTGGCATAGTCTTCGCATCTGCGAAGTGATGCATCCCAACGATCGAGCGCTGGAGAGCACGTGAGCGAAACCGTCCGATTTGTCCCGAAATCCGAGCTGGAGCGGGCCCGCCTCATCCGCGAGGCCCGTGCGATCTATGACAGCATCTTTCCGCCGGCCGCACCCGACCAGGCGCCGCAGGACGGCGGAGAGCGGGTCAAGACCTGATCGCGATCACGCGGGATTTTCACCGCGTAGCTGCCATAGCAAAACGCCCGCGGAGCGCGGGCGCGTCGGCTCACGGTGAAATTGGCTTCAGCAGGCCGCGTACCAGCCGTCCGGGAAAGGCACCAAGGGCCAGGCGCCCTCATTGTCATTGGCGGCTTTGGGCTTCGCGGAGGCGTTGGGCTTCGCGTAATACGTCCACGAGCGCGGCACGAGATCCTCCCCCGGCACGAACGCCAGATCTTCATGGACCATGGCGTCCTGGACGGCATCCAGCAGCAAGTTGAATTCGGCTTCGCTCATCACACCCTCCGGACCGCGGATGGCGCAATATCGCAAAGCCGGTTTGTTTCCCGGTTGAGCCGATCGATCGCATTTTAACGATCCGCCAATCGGGTCCCGATTGGTTAGCGATTGATGAAATCGCGTTGGGAAACTTAGGTTCCTGCCGGGGTGCCCGCAGTGTGAAGGATGTCACATCTTTCGCTGTTTATTTCTCCCGGATGTCGGCCGCAGATGCGTCCTTTGATTGTCATATCTCTGTCAAATGACCTCACCGCATGATTCGCTGATCGTGCAGATCGCGGCGTCACGCAAGATCATGTGGTTTCCCCGAATTCGCAATTGCGCGCTACAGCGTCCCGCATTCACGAACAGTTTTTGAGCAGCTGCCTGCCCAAATGGCGGGCTCCCTCCATCCAATTTTTTGTACGCCCGCGGACAAGCTTTCCGGTCCGCTCTCCTCCTAGGCTCGCTTCCGCGATCTGGAACATGGCCATTGCCATGACAATTCGAAGGAGCTGGAGATGGAGAGACCCGTATTGCCCCAGGCGCGGGGGAACGCACGTGCATCGCTGTCTTGGCACAAGGCCGCGCTCGGCGCCGCGGTCACTTTCGGCGCGCTGGCAGCCGCGCCCCTGAGCGCGCAGGCTGCGGCGCCTGCGGCCTGCGCCGCGCTCCAGGACAAATATCCGGACTGGAAGGGCAAGACCCTCGTCAACGCCATCAACCCGCACACGCCGGGCTATGAGACCATCGATCCGAAGGATCCGAGCAAGTATATCGGCTTCGACATCGATCTCGGCGAAGCCATCGGCGAATGCCTCGGCTTCAAGTTGACCTACAAGCCGGTGACGTTCGCGGCGCTCCTGACGACGCTGGCCGCGGGACAAGCCGACATCGTGATTTCCGACATCTACGCCACCAAGGAGCGCGCCAAGGCCGCCGACTTCATCACCTATTCGAAAGTGTTCGACGGCGTGCTGGTCGCCAAGGGCAATCCGAAGGGCATCAACGGCATCAACATGTCGATGTGCGGCGCCGCTGCCGCTGAAAACACCGGCTATGTCGAGGTGCCGCTGATCCAGACGCTGATGCCTGAGTGCAAGAAGGCCGGCAAGGCCGAGCCGACCGTCCAGCTCTACGACAACAACGCCAACTGCATCCAGGCGATCCTCGCCGGTCGTGCCGACACCTATGTCAACGACGTCAACACCGTCGACAGCGCGGTGAAGGCCTATCCGGACAAGCTGGAGAAGGCGACCGCGGTGACGATCCCGTATTCGGTCGGCATCGCCGTCCCGAAGGACAAGCCTAAATTCCGCGACGCCGTGCTCGCAGCCCTGATCGAGGTGCAGAAGGCCGGCACGCATATGGAGCTTCTGAAGAAGCATGGGCTCGACGTGAACAACTTCAAGGAGCCTGACATTCTGACGGCCGACTGATGTCGCTATTCCTCCATTACCTGAGCATGCCGTATCTGCTCGAGGGCATCGAGCTCACCCTCGAGGTGACTGCCCTCGGGCTCGGCGGCGGATTGATCCTTGGATTGATCCTCGCCGGCATGCAGCTCTCCCGCTTCTGGCTGCTGGCGGCGATCGCCAGGGCCTACACCGTGATCTTCCGCGGCACGCCGCTGATCCTGCAAATGGTGTTCGCCTACGACGCGTTGCCGCATATCGGGATCAAGCTGCCGGCGGTGCTGGCCGCCGGCCTTGCGCTGGCCTGCAACGAGGCGCCGTTCATCGCCGAGATGCTGCGCGCCGGCGTGCTCGGTGTCGACCGCGGGCAGGTGACGGCCGGCCAGGCGCTCGGCATGACGCCGCGGATCCTGATGTGGCGGGTGATCGCGCCCCAGGCGATCCGCACCATGATCCCGGCCTTCGGCAACGAGGCCGTGAGTGCGCTGAAGAATTCGTCGCTCGCCTCCGTGGTCGCGGTCCAGGAGCTGACCCTGCGCTCGACCCAGCTTGCGTCCTCGACCTTCGACTTCTTCTCGATCTTCTTCGCCTCGGGCCTGCTATACCTGGTGCTGACCTTTGCCATCAGCATCATCCAGCTTTTCGTCGAATGGTTGCTCGATCTCGATCGTACCAAGGGCCGCCAGCGCAGGCTCGCCGATTACCTGCCCTGGCGTCGCGTCGACCTCGCCACCAAGCTCGAACTTGCCGCAGCGATCGTCGACGTCCAAGTGCCTGCACAGGCTGAGCTCACCGACACGCCACCGCTGGCCTTGACCCGCGAGGAACGCACCCGGCGCGCGGCGACGATTTCACGCAACAACATCGCGGTCGAGACCAAGGACCTCACCAAGAGCTACGGCGGGCAAAAGGTGCTTGCCGGCCTCGATCTCACCGTACGCGTCGGCGAGGTCGTCGCGCTGCTCGGGCCCAGCGGCTCCGGCAAGAGCACGCTGCTCCGCTGCATCAATCATCTCGAAAGCTGGGACGGAGGCACGGTGCGTGTCGGCGGCCGCCGCCTCGGTTTTGGCGACGACGGCAAGCTGCTGCCGCCCCGCGCGATCGCCAATGAGCGGGCAAGCGTGGGCGTCGGCATGGTGTTCCAGCAATTCAATTTGTTTGCCCATCTCTCGGCCAAGGAGAACATCGCCGGGCCCTTGCGCTGGGTGCACGGCATGACCCGCATTGATGCCGATCGCCGCGCCGCCGAGCTGCTCGAGCGGGTCGGGCTGTCGCACCGCGCCGACGCGCTGCCGCGGCATCTCTCCGGCGGCCAGCAGCAGCGCGTCGCGATCGCCCGAGCGCTCGCCCCGAACCCCAGCGTGCTGCTCCTGGACGAGCCGACCTCGGCGCTCGATCCCGAGCTCGTCAGCGAGGTGCTGGAGGTGATCCGGCGGCTCGCCGTCGATGACGGCCTCACCATGATCATCTCGACGCACCAGATCCGCTTCGCCGACGAGGTCGCCGACCGCGTCGCGTTCCTGAGCGGCGGCACGATCATCGAGGAGGGGCCCGCGCACGAGGTGCTCTCCAACCCCCGCAATCCGCTGACCGCGCGTTTCCTCAGCGTGATGGAAGCCGACAAAACTCCGGAGGTGGTGCGATGAGAGCCGCACCCACACCGTTCAAGACCGCGTTTCCAGAAGAGGCCACCTCATGAAGCATGTCACGCTGCCGGTTTCGCCGAAGACCGTCCACTGGGGCTATTTCTCCAAGAAGGTCGCGCCGGCCCTGACCCTGCGCTCGGGGGATCGCGCCACCATCGAGACGCTGACCCATCACGCCAATGATGACTACGAGCGCATGATCCAGGGTGATCCCGGCGCCGAGAGCGTGTTCCAATGGACGCGCGAGCACAAGGCCGTCGGGCGGCGCGGTTCGGGCCCGACCGAAGGCCCGTTCATCCGCGGAGCAGGCGAGGGGATCGGCGTGCATCTCCTCACCGGTCCGGTCGCGATCGAAGGCGCCGAACCCGGCGACATCCTCGAAGTGCGCATCCTCGATATCCGGCCGCGGCCGAGCTGCAGCGCCTGTCATGCCGGGCGCTGCTTCGGCTCCAACATCGCCGCCAATTGGGGCTTTCACTATCACGATCTGATCGAGGAGCCGAAGCCGCGCGAGGTCGTCACCATCTTCGAGCTCGACACGTCAGGCGAGCCCTGCGCCAAAGCGGTCTACAACTACGTCTGGACGCCCCAGACCGACCCCGACGGCATCGTGCATCCGACCATCGATTATCCCGGCGTGCGCGTCGATCACGCCACCATCAAGAAGCGCGAGAACATCCTCACAAGCGTCAGGGTGCCGGCACGGCTGCATTTTGGCACCATGGGGCTCGCGCCGTCGGAGGCCGATTTCGTCAGCTCGATCCCGCCGAGCTATACCGGCGGCAACATCGACGACTGGCGCATCGGCAAGGGGGCGCGGATGTTCTATCCGGTCGCGATCCCCGGCGCCTATTTCTCGGTCGGCGATCCCCACGCCGCGCAAGGCGACAGCGAGCTTGGCGGCACCGCGATCGAAACCTCGCTGACCGGCGATTTCGAGTTCGTCCTGCACAAGAAGGCCGATCTCGCCGGCACCAGCCTCGAAGGTCTCGATCATCCGATGCTGGAGACCGATCAGGCGTGGTCGTTCTACGGCTTCACCTATCCGAACTACCTCGCCGCGCTCGGCGCCGACGCACAGACCGAGATTGCCAACCACTCGAGTCTCGACCGTGCGATGCGCGATGCGTTCCGCAAGCTCAGGAGGTTCCTGATGACCGTGCACGGTTTGAGCGAGGACGAGGCGATTTCGCTGCTATCGGTCGGCGCCGATTTCGGCGTCACCCAGGTGGTCGATGCCAATTGGGGAGTTCACGGCACGATCCGCAAAAACATCTTTCGGTGCGACTGATGGGCCGTAGCCCGGATGGAGCGCAACGCAATCCGGGTTTGTCACGCCGGACTCAAAAGGCCCCCGGATTACGCTTCGCTCCATCCAGGCTACACATCGTGCTCGACGTTGACATCGCGCTCCAACACTTTGAAGAACAGCTCATTTCCAGGATGAGGACGTGACAAAAGACCGTCATTTGCGGCCCCTCGCTGCGACGGATGACCACGTTCGTCTGGCACAGAGGTTGCTTCGATCCACTGCAATCTGGGTCGATCCGATGAGCTTCCGTCCTTTCACGAGCGAGTCCTACGCTCAAGACGACCGCCCCGAAGCCTGGCGGGACGTGCTCGCCGCGGTCGGCCTGCAGCCGGCGGCAGGCCATTGCTTCCTGGATGGGCACGCAACGGCGTCACATCGCCACGCCGCAGGCGTTGCGCTGACGCGCATGGCGGCCGGCGCCCAGACCATCGGTCCGCGTCCGCAGGCCAACGAAGACCTGCCGATTGCGCTGATGCCGGTCGAGGACGGCATGGTGCTCAAGAGCGCCGCCGGCCATCGCATCGTTCCGGTGGGCCATCTCGTGCTGCTGCCGCGGAGCGGGGACTGGAGCATCGTATTCCAGCGCGACATGCGCGCCGTCGTGCTGTCGGTGACCTCGGAGGCGCTGCACGGCCGCCTCTCGGGCAGGCCGCGGCTCGGCGAACCCAGGGTCGTTCCGCCCAGCGGCTTTGCCGATGTCTTCGCGCGCTTGATGGACGCGACCGCGCGCACGCTCGACACGCTGAGCGATGCCGAATGGAATGCGGTCACGCAGTCGCTCGTCGATCTGCTGCTGACACTCGCCCATCAATTGGCGGCTTCGACGTCCGACGCCGGATCGAGCGCGACGCAGTCGGCACTCCTGCACCGGATCTGCCAGACCATCGAACGCCGCCTCGACGATCCCGGACTGGTGCCGGCGCGCGTCGCGCAGGCCGAAGAGATTTCCGAGCGCTATCTGCAAAAGCTGTTCGAGACGGTCGGCGACAACTTTACTCATTACGTTCGCGAGCGGCGGCTGCAGCGCGCCTGGGCCGATCTGTCCAATCCGTCCGAGGCGCATCGCTCAATCTCGGAGATCGCCTACGCCTATGGGTTTGGCGATTCCGCGCATTTCAGCCGCGCCTTCCGCCATCGCTTCGGGCTGCCGCCGCGCGAGTTTCGCCAGCAGGAAGCGGAGCGGGCGACGACCCAGCAGGGGATAGCCGGTCAGCGCGGCTGGCCGCAGGATGCGCTGGCGCAGCTTCGCGTGCACCCGGCGAGCGCCGAGGCGCGCGGCAATCTCGCCCGAACCGACATCGACGAGCCGAGAACGGCCGAACGCAAGCATCATCATCTTCCGATCGAAGCCCACCGTGTTCATTGGGGATATTTCAGTCGCGCGTTACAGCCGCAGCTCGAGATCAATTCGGGTGATACGATCACGATCGAAACGCTAACGCAGCATGCCTCCGATGATCCTGAGCTGATGATCGCGGGCGATACCGCCGCCGAAAGTGTATTCGGTTGGACCAAGGCGAGGAAGAACGTGGATCGCCGCGGCGCGGGTCCGATGGATGCCAGCATATTCGGGCGCGGCGCCGGCGAAGGCTTTGGCGTGCACATCTGCACGGGGCCCGTGTCGGTGAAGGACGCCCAGCCCGGCGACGTGCTGGAAGTCCGGATCCTCGACATCGTACCGCGCACAAGTCGTCATCCGAAACATTCAGGGCGCGTGTTCGGCTCCTCGGTCGCGGCCTGGTGGGGCTATCATTACGACGAATTTCTTTCAGGACCGAAGCCGCGCGAGGTCGTGACGATCTACGAAATCCTGGACGATACCGATGCGCCGCATGCCCGCGCGCTGTATTCCTACCGCTGGGAGCCGCAGACCGACCCGTTTGGCGTGGTGCACGCCACCTACGACTATCCCGGCGTTCCGGTCTTGCCCGGCACCGTGAAGCGCCGCCACGCCGTGCTCGACGGCATCCGCATTCCCTTGCGCCCGCATTTCGGCGTGATCGCGGTGGCGCCGCGCGAGGTCGATTTCATCGACTCCGTGCCGCCGTCCTATTTCGGCGGCAATCTCGACAATTGGCGCTTGGGGAAGGGGGCGACCGTCTATCTTCCGGTCTCCGTTCCCGGCGCATTGTTATCGGTCGGCGATCCCCATGCCACGCAAGGCGACGGCGAATTGAGCGGCACCGCGATTGAATGCTCGATGACCGGAACCTTCGAGGTGATCCTGCACAAGAAGGCCGACCTCTCCGGCCAACCCTTCGCCGATCTCTCTTATCCCCTGATCGAAACCGAATCTGATTGGGTCCTGACCGGATTCAGCCATCCCAACTACCTCGCCGAGTTCGGCGCTCAGGGCCAGAGCGAGGTTTACGCAAAGTCCTCGCTCGATCTCGCCATGAAAGATGCGTTTCGCAAGATGCGACGCTTCCTGATGAACGTGAAGGGGTTGAGCGAGGACGAGGCGATCGCGCTGATGTCGGCCGCCGTCGACTTCGGCGTCACGCAGGTGGTCGACGGCAATTGGGGCGTGCACGCGATCATCAGCAAGCGCCTGTTTCTGGACGCGCCTTAAACCGAAGGATACTCCAGTGAAATTCCACATGATCAGCGGCGGACCCAAGCCGGTCGCGCCCTTCAGCCACGCGGTGGAGACCGACGGTTTTGTCTTTGTCACCGGCCAGATGCCGGACACGCCGCAAATCCCGGGCGTGCTGCCGGAGGGCATCGTGGCGCAGACGAGGGCGGTGATGGAGAATTTGAAGGTGGTGTTGGCGGGCCTCGATCTCGGTTTCGAGCACGTCGTGATGACACGCATCTATCTCACGCGTTTCAAGGAAGACTACACCGCGATGAACGAGACATATCGCGCGTTCTTTCCGCCCGACCGCCTGCCGGCCCGCACCTGCGTCGGTGTCACCGGGCTTGCCTACGACGCGCTGATCGAGATCGACCTGGTCTGCCGCCGGCCGTGAGGAGATGATCCGTAGCCCGGATGGAGCGAAGCGCAATCCGGGATTCGTTTAACGGATACAGGGTGCCGGATTACGCTTCGCTCCATCCGGGCTACAAGCCCTTGCGTTGCCCGACGGGCAAAACACCCAAACGACGGGTCAATCCGCTCGCGCGAAAAGATTCTACTTTACCGAAATTCGACTTTGGCGTATTCAGTCGCCACCTCATCCCTGTCAGCGGGGCGTATCGCGATCGTCACGAACGCGGGGTGAGCTGCGGTGGACGCTAGTCACATCGGCGCGAAGGGCTTTGCAGGGCGGGCAACCGTGAGCGAAGGCGTCGCGCACACGACCGGTGCTATTAGCGTACGGCAAAACCGTGTCGTCCTGACGCCCGGGGTCTGTGCGTCAAGTCTTGTGGTGATGTCGCTGCCCGACCGGGCACGCAGCATCAGCCATCCGCAAGGCGACGGGGGCAATAGTGCATCGCTCCCCGGGGAGAGCTCGGCATAAGCCGTCAAACCACTGCGCAGGGAAGGCCGTGTGTTGGGCTTCACCTGTATGCCGCTGTGCAGCCTCTTGTAGCGCAACCTTCGCACAGTGGACCGTGGGTGCCAGCCGGCACCCGGTCTTCCCTGCGCCCTCTGACGAGGAGGGTGTACGAAACAAAGCAAAGCTCGGGCGAGCCAAGCCGCGAGGGCGCGAAGCTGTGTCTGCGACAAGAATCATATTCGCGCGGTGCCGGGCGCCCGCCCCGGAGACAACAAACCCCGCGATCTATGAATGCCGGTTCATTGCTGCGGAGAATTCGAATCGATAAGAATTGCTCGCTGCGCGTCTCGCGTCGTGCAGAGAGCCGGAGGCGGATCGATCGCGTCTTGCACCTTTCGATTGCGCCTCCGACGAATCCTTCGAGGCAACGCCATTGGTTGCCGCGGCGCCTGCGCCGATCGACGTCAGGCACCGAAAGCCCGTTTCGATCGGGGGAATTTCATATGAAGTATTTTCTGTCTGCACTGATCGCGGTCGGTCTATCGATTGCCGCCGCGCCGTCGTACGCGACTGACGCCCGCAACGTCACTGTCGTCAACGAGACCGGCTATGCCATCAAATTCCTGGGCTTCAACGCCCCGGACGATGGCATGGACGAATGGGACAACGAGCTGGACAAGGTTTTGCAGAACCAGGCGAGCACCTATGTCGAGTTCGACGATGACGACGAAGGATGCGTCTGGAACGTCCGCGTTGACTGGCAGAACTATGACGAGACCGTGCTCTGGAAGAACGTCAACCTCTGCAAGTTCACGGCACTCCGGCTGCGCTACGATTCCGGCACCAAGACCACTTCGTTCGTCGCCGAGTAACTTGACCTGAGGCCGGGCGGAGGAGGGGCCGCGTGCCCTTCCTCGCCGCAATGTGCCACATAGCGAATTCGTCCTTTGCAAGCGCAAGCGGCTTTGTTATACGCAGCCGCGCGCGAACGACAGGTTCGCCCTTTTCCTCGGTAGCTCAGCGGTAGAGCATCCGACTGTTAATCGGATGGTCGCTGGTTCGAATCCAGCCCGGGGAGCCAAATTCCGCTTCATTTTCAGCAACTTGCGCCCAGACTCTGATCTGGCGTGCGATCTCGTTGCAGCAGATCCTCAACTAGATGTGTACCGCGGCGAGCCCGCATCCGCCGCGGTGACGCCAAAACGACTCAATTGAAATCGAGCTTCCAGAGGCCGGTCCTTTATGGAGCTGATTCCCATGCGAGACATCCAGGTCGACCGTTTCCCGCTGGCCCCCTCCATTCTGCCGGCGGACATCCCCGAACTCAGCGACGACGAATGCCTCGCTTGTCTGGCGCGGGCGGTCGAGACCCACGATTCGGCACGGCTGGACGAAGTCGCCGCATTGATCGGCCGCCTCGCGGTCACGATCGAATAGGCGGCTCACCCTCGACGTTGCGAGTTGCGGAAGGGCCCGGTTTGCGGGCCAAAGCCATGTTGCGTTTTCGCAGGGCCTGTTCCAAAGATGCCGCCAACTTTCGTCCGCGGCATCGTCCGCCTTGCAGGGTCCGCAAATGTCCGTTTTCTCGACGGCGCGCCTAAAAATGGTCGATGGCCAGGTGCGCACCAGTGACGTCACCGACCGTCGTGTTCTCGACGCCATGCTCACGGTTCCGCGCGAGGCTTTCGTGCCCGCCAGCCGGCAGGCATTGGCGTATCTCGACCTCGATCTCGACGTCAGCGAGGGAGGCGCCAAGCGGTTCCTGATCAAGCCGCAGCTGACCGGCAAGCTGCTCCAGGCCGCCGAGATCGGCGAGGATGACGACGTGCTGGTCGTCGGCTGCGCCACGGGCTATCTCGCTGCGCTGACCGCCAAGCTCGCGCGCAAAGTCATCGCGACGGAATGCGATTCGGGCCTGGCGGCAAAGGCCAACGACGCCTTCGCCGCCCTCGGGTTGGCCAACGTGGCCTGCAAGGCCGCGGCCTGCACCGAGGGTGATGCCGCCGCAGGTCCCTATGATGTGATCGTCCTCAACGGCGCCACCGAGGTGACCCCGGCAGGGCTGCTCGGGCAGCTCAAGGAGGGGGGGCGCCTGGTGGGGGTCTCGGCCGAATCCAGGCCGCCGCGAGCCATGATCGTGACCCATACCCACGGCGAATTCGGCCATCGGGCGCTGTTCGATGCCGCAGCCCCGGTCCTTCCGGGGCTGGAACGGGCCGCCGCCTTCGTCTTCTGACGGCTTTGGCCCGTTAAAATCCCGTTCTGAATCAGAAGTGTGGCCGGGATGCTGCACGTGAAGAGTTTCCACCGAGAACACCCCTCAGGTAGTTCCGTCGCGCTTGACCGCGTCCTATGTTGCGGCGGGGCAACGACTCCACTCGTAGACGGTAACCCAGCTCGCGGGCACGAGCCGGGCGTTAGAATGAACGGAATTTTTGGATGCATGGGGTGAAGCTCTTCACCGGAGCAGCGGTTTCGGTCCTGCTGCTGGCGCTTGCCGCGCCGACGCCTGCCTTGGCGGATACGATCGAGGCTGCGCTGGTGCGCGCTTATCAGAACAATCCGCAGCTCAACGCGCAGCGCGCCCAGGTGCGCTCGACTGACGAGAACGTGCCGCAAGCGCTGTCGGGCTATCGCCCCAAGGTCGGGATCAATCTCAGCACCGGCTATCAATATCAGGATATTCAGCAGACGCAGAAGGCTGTGCCGATCCATAGCGACCCGCCCCTTCAGCCCAATAGCGCCAGCCTGACCATCAACCAGACGCTCTATAACGGCAATCAGACCGCCAACAGGACGCGCGTGGCGGAAAGCCAGGTCTCGGGATCCCGCGAGGCGTTGCGTGTGCTCGAGCAGACGGTCCTGCTGCAGGCTGCGACCAGCTACATGGATTATCTTCGTGACTCCGCCACACTCGAAGTTCAGCGCAGCAATGTGCGCGTCCTCGAACAGACGCTCAAGCAAACGCGCGATCGGTTCAATGTCGGCGAGGTGACGCGCACGGACGTGGCGCAATCCGAAGCGCAGCTCGCGGCAGGCAGGACCCAGGCCCTGACGGCCGAATCGAATCTCACGACGACGCGTGCCAATTTCCGCCGGATCATCGGCAACGAGCCGACGAACCTTGCGCCGGGCTCGCCGGTCGATCGTTTCCTGCCCGGGACGCTCGCCTCCGCCGTCGGTCTCAGCCTGGTGGAGAACCCCAACGTCACGGCATCGATGTTCGGCATCGACGTCAATTATCTCCAGGTCAAGATCAACGAAGGCGCGCTGCTGCCGACCCTCACGGTTCAGGCTGGCATCACCCAGTCGTACCAGCAGACCCTGACGGTCTTCCGAACGACGACCGCTTCCGCCATCGCGACCGCCTCGGTGCCGATCTATCAGGGCGGCGCTGAATATGCGCTGATCCGCCAATCGAAAGAGAACTTGGCGCAGCAGCGCCTGAATCTTGAAACCACACGCGATCAGACCCGCGCCAACGTCGTGCAGGCCTGGGGCCAGTTGGAAGCCGGCAAGGCGCAGGTGCAGTCTGCGCAGGCGCAGGTTACGGCCTCCGAGATCGCGCTGAACGGTGTGCGCGAGGAAGCCAAGGCCGGCCAGCGCACCACGCTGGACGTGCTCAACGCGCAGCAGGCGCTGGTCAACGCGCGCGTGGCGCTCGTCACTGCCCAGCATGACCGCGTGGTGGCGTCCTATTCGGTGCTCAACGCGGTCGGTCGTCTCGCGCCGCAAGTCCTCGGCCTCAACACCACTGTCTACGATCCCAGCGTGCACTACCATCAGGTCCGCGACAGCTGGGCCGGCGTACGCACGCCAGACGGACGCTAGAGTCCCGTAATCATCCGGTCGGCCTCGCAAATAGCCGAAGCCGACCGGTGCTTTGCTTGCAATCAGCAAAATCCCTGACATAGCCTTGCCAAGAAGGATGCGGGTCGATTCGCTCTGCATCCGATGCCGTGTGCGTAAAGCATGAGTGCCGAGGGCAGGGGCGCACCGCTGCACGTTGAGCTGTCATCTGGGGACAAGTCGGGCTGCCGTGACGAAAATGTCGGGCCACCCATCCGGAACCGGCCAATCCTGTCGTGCTTGGTGTAAAACAACGCATGCGAGGGCGTTGATGATGTGGAGTCGGAGATGACGCAGCCTGCAAAGGTCACAGAACCCTCGATGGAGGAGATTCTGGCCTCGATCCGGCGCATCATTGCCGACGATGAGGCCAAGCCGCCGCCGGCGGATGCCGCTAAGCCCGAGAAAGCTGCCGCCCCCGCCGCGTCACCGAAGCCGCAGGTGATCAACGATATTCCGCCATCCAAGGTCGCGCCGCCCAAACCGGCCGCCGAAAAGCCGGCACCGGCTCCGGCCGCAAAGCCGGCAGCGCCGCCGGCCGCCGCACCCGAGGTGGATGCATCCAACAATCAGGACGATATCGACGCGCTGCTGGCGGGGCTCGACGCAGCCACGCCCGCGCCGGAAATCCGTGCTCCCGAGCCGGAGCCCGAACCTGAGCCCGACGTGCTGGAATTGACCGACGATATGGCGCTGGCGATGGAGCCGACGCCGCCTCCGCCGCCGCCGAGCTTCCGCAAGGTCGAGCCGCGCGACGATCTCGAATTCGCCGAATCGCCGGCGCCGCGTCCGACGCCGGCATCCTATGCGCCCGTGGACTTCGATGCGCCGCCGCTGCCGCCCCAACAGCCGATGCTGGCGCAATCGACGGTCTCCGCGGTCGAATCCGCCTTCAATTCCCTGGCCCACACGGTGCTCAGCAGCAATGCGCGAACTCTGGAGGATCTGGTCAAGGAGATGCTGCGTCCGATGCTGAAATCCTGGCTGGACGACAATTTGCCGGGCCTGGTCGAACGCATCGTGAAGGCCGAAATCGAGCGGGTATCGCGCGGCGGCAGGTAGATCGGGCCGCAGAGCCCTCATAAAGCCCTGCTTGTGGGTAATATTCTGTTTCCCGACCGGACCGGAAAGCCCTGTTGCCGCCTGGCTTTCCGTTGACTTGTCCGTTGACTTGGACCCCGTGCGCGGCTTTCTAACAGCGCCATGATCGAGAAAAATTACCAGCCCGCCGATATCGAAGCCCGCATGTCCGTCGTGTGGGAGGACAGCCTTGCCTTCAAGGCCGGCCGCCCAGACCGCCGCGACGCTGTGCCCTTTACCATCGTGATCCCGCCGCCGAACGTGACGGGCTCGCTGCACATGGGCCACGCCCTCAACAACACGCTCCAGGACATCCTGTGCCGGTTCGAGCGCATGCGCGGTCGCGACGTGCTGTGGCAGCCCGGCACCGACCATGCCGGCATCGCCACCCAGATGGTGGTGGAGCGGCAGCTGATGGAGCGCCAGCAGCCCAGCCGTCGCGAGATGGGCCGCGAGAAGTTTCTGGAGCGGGTCTGGCAGTGGAAGGCCGAGAGCGGCGACACCATCATCAACCAACTCAAGCGGCTCGGCGCCTCCTGCGACTGGTCGCGCGAACGCTTCACCATGGACGAGGGCCTGTCCAAGGCCGTGGTCAAGGTGTTCGTCGAGCTGCACCGCGACGGCCTGATCTACAAGGACAAGCGGCTGGTGAACTGGGACACCAAGCTGCTCACCGCGATCTCCGATCTCGAAGTGCAGCAGACCGAGGTCAAGGGTAGCCTCTGGTACCTGCGCTATCCGATCGAGGGCAAGATCTTCAGCCCCGAGGATCCCTCGAGCTTCATCGTCGTTGCCACCACGCGCCCGGAGACCATGCTCGGCGATACCGGGGTGGCCGTGCATCCCGACGACGAGCGCTATCAGAAGCTGGTCGGCAAGAACGTGATCCTGCCGCTGGTCGGCCGCAAGATCCAGATCGTCGCCGACGATTATTCCGATCCGGAGAAGGGCTCGGGCGCGGTCAAGGTGACGCCGGCGCACGACTTCAACGATTTCGAGGTCGGCAATCGCCACGGCCTCGCCCGAATCAGCGTCATCGACAAGGAAGGTTGCCTCGATCTCCTCGACAACGAGGATTATCTGCGCGACCTGCCGGAAGGTGCCTCGCAGTTCGCCGAGGAGTTCAACAAGCTCGATCGCTTTGCAGCGCGCAAGCGCATCGTCGAGCGACTGGAATCGTTCGGTTTCGTCGAGCGGATCGAACCTCACACCCACATGGTGCCGCATGGCGACCGCTCCGGCACGGTGATCGAGCCCTATCTGACCGACCAATGGTATGTCGACGCCAAGACGCTGGCGAAGCCCGCGATGGCCGCCGTGCGTTCGGGCGAAACCACCTTCGTGCCAAAGAACTGGGAAAAAACCTATTTCGAGTGGATGGAGAACATCCAGCCCTGGTGCATCTCGCGCCAGCTCTGGTGGGGCCACCAGATCCCGGCCTGGTACGGTCCTGATGGCAAGGTGTTCGTCGCCGAGACCGAGGAGGAGGCCGTCAGCCACGCCCTCGGCTATTACGTCGAGCAGGAAGTCATCACGGTCGAGCAGGGCCGCGAGATGGCGCTCGACCGCAACAAGCGGGACGGCTTCATCACGCGCGACGAGGACGTGCTCGACACCTGGTTCTCCTCGGCGCTGTGGCCATTCTCGACCCTCGGCTGGCCCGCAGACGCGCCGGAAGTGCAGCGCTACTACCCGACCAACGCACTGGTGACGGGCTTCGACATCATCTTCTTCTGGGTCGCCCGCATGATGATGATGGGGCTGCACTTCATGAAGGAGGTGCCGTTCTCGACGATCTACATCCACGCCCTCGTCCGCGACGAGAAGGGCGCCAAGATGTCGAAGTCGAAGGGCAACGTCATCGATCCGCTCAGCCTGATCGACCAATATGGTGCGGACGCGCTGCGCTTCACGCTGGCCGCGATGGCCGCGCAGGGGCGCGACATCAAGCTCGCCACCAGCCGTGTCGAGGGCTATCGCAATTTCGCGACCAAGCTCTGGAATGCGTCGCGCTTTGCGGAGATGAACCATTGCGCCGTGCCCGAAGGCTTCGAGCCGGCGAAGGTCAAAGAGACGCTGAACCGCTGGATCGCACATGAGAGTGCGCACACCACGCGCGAGGTGACCGAGGCGATCGAGGCCTATCGCTTCAATGACGCCGCCGGCAGCATCTACCGCTTCGTGTGGAACGTCTATTGCGACTGGTATCTCGAGCTCGCAAAACCCGTGCTACTCGGCCCCGACAGCCCTGCCAAGGCCGAGACCCGCGCCATGGTGGCATGGGCGCGCGACGAGATCCTGAAACTGCTGCACCCCTTCATGCCCTTCATCACCGAGGAGCTGTGGGAGGTGACGGCCAAGCGCGACGGTCTGCTCGCGCTGGCACCGTGGCCGCTGAAGCCGGCCGGGCCGACGCCGGAGCAGCTTGCGATGCTCGCGGCGACGACGGGGCCGACCGACGCGCTCGTCTCGCCGGTTTGGGTGCTGCCGATCTTCGACCATGCCGACTTCACCGATCCCGCGGCCGAGGCCGAGATCGGCTGGGTCATTGACCTTGTCACGCAGATCCGTTCGGTGCGCGCCGAGATGAACATCCCGCCGGCGACCCTCACGGCGCTGGTGCTCGCAGGCGCCTCGGCCGAGACGAAGGAGCGCGCGCCGCGCTGGAGCGACGTCATCAAGCGCATGGCGCGGCTGTCGGACATCTCCTTCGCCGACCGTGCGCCCGACGGCGCGGTCCAGCTCCTGGTGCGCGGCGAGGTGGCCGCGCTGCCGCTGAAGGGCGTGATTGACGTCGTCGCCGAGCGCACGCGTCTGGACAAGGAGATCGGGAAGGCCGACGCCGACATCAAGCGTGCCGAGTCCAAACTGGCCAACGAGAAATTCGTGGCCAACGCGGCCGAGGAGGTCGTCGAGGAGGAGCGCGAGAAGCGCGAGGCCGCGCTCGCCCGCAAGGCCAAGCTGCTCGAGGCGCTGGAGCGGCTCAAGCAGGCGTCGTAAGCTTATTTCGGAAACGGCTTGCTGAGGAATTTCGAGCCCCTGACACCATAGCGCCAGGGCAGCTCGACCGCCTTGGTGATGCCGATCCGGATGCCGGCCGCCACCTCGAAGTCCTCCGTCCGCGCATGCAGCGCGATCGGCGGACGGTCGAGCGGCAAGGCATTGTGCGCGATGGTGATGCCGAGCGCTTCGGTCAGCTTGCCCGGGCCCGAGCACAACGTGTGCAAATCCTGGAGATGGCGGCGCCGCCGCATCGCGGCGATTCCGTGGGTCGGCTCCAGCGCGCGGATCAGCACGGCGCTGGCCGAGCCTTCTTCCTCGCAGACGAAGTTCACACACCAGTGGATGCCGTAGGAGCGGTAGACATAGGCAAAGCCGGGCGGGCCGAACATCACCTGGTTCCGCGGCGTCGGGCCATTGTAGGAGTGCGCCGCCGGCTCGGTATGATGATAGGCCTCGACCTCGACGATGATCCCGCCAACGCCGTTGACCAGCATGGTCGCACCGATCAGATCGGGCGCGACCTCGTGGACGCTGCGCGCGAAAAAGGTAGGCTTCAGGGCTTTGCCGAGCCGAGGAGTAGAGGTCTTCGAGACTGGAGCCATTCGAGGTGAGAATCGCCAGAGAACAGAGCAGGATATTGCCCATATCTGCCATGTTCCCTGAAGCGGTGCGAGCCGGGTTGCGATGCCCGGCCAGACCGACTAGGTAGGACTTGGTCAGACCGGACACCCCATGGTCGTTATCGTCGATACCATCTCGAACCCGCTGCGCCCACGTCACCCCGAAAAGGTGAACCGGCCCGATTCCGCTTCGCCGCCGAAGCCGGACTGGATCCGCGTACGCGCGCCCAACACCCGCGGCTATGCCGACACGCGCAACATCGTGCGCGCCAACGGCCTGCATACGGTGTGCGAGGAGGCGGGCTGCCCGAATATCGGCGAGTGCTGGGACAAGAAGCACGCGACCTTCATGATCATGGGCGACACCTGCACCCGCGCCTGTGCCTTCTGCAACGTCAAGACCGGCATGCCGAATGCACTTGACGCGGCCGAGCCGCAGAACGTCGGCGAGGCTGTGGCCAAGCTCGGCCTTGCCCATGTCGTCATCACCTCCGTGGACCGCGACGATCTCACTGACGGCGGCGCCGAGCATTTCGCCCAGACCATCCGCGCGATCCGCGCCGCGTGCCCCTCGACCACGATCGAGATCCTGACGCCCGACTTCCTGCGCAAGGAGGGGGCGCTGGAGGTCGTCGTCGCGGCGAAGCCCGACGTGTTCAACCACAATCTCGAGACCGTGCCGGCGTGCTATCTCACGGTGCGGCCGGGCGCGCGCTATTTCCATTCGATCCGGCTGTTGCAGCGGGTCAAGGAGCTCGATCCCACCATCTTCACCAAGTCCGGCATCATGGTCGGCCTCGGCGAGGAGCGCCACGAGGTGCAGCAGGTGATGGACGATCTGCGTTCCGCCGACGTCGATTTCCTGACCATCGGGCAATATCTCCAGCCGACCCGCAAGCATCACGCCGTGATGCGCTACGTGCCGCCGGACGAGTTTTCGTCCTACGAGAAGGTCGCCTACACCAAGGGTTTCCTGATGGTGTCTGCGACCCCGCTCACCCGTTCGTCGCATCATGCCGGCGAGGATTTTGCGAAACTGAAGGCCGCGCGGGCAGCAAGCGCCCGCTGAATCGCCATGCCCAATTTTTCGAGCAAGCGTCGTGTCGATCACAGCGCGTCCGAGATGTTTGATCTGGTCGCTGACGTCGAGCGCTACCCGGAATTCGTGCCGCTGTGCAGTGCGCTGAAGGTCCGTCAGCGCATGGCGAAACCCGACGGCACCGAGGTGCTGGTCGCGGACATGACGGTGTCGTTCAAGCTGGTCAGGGAATCCTTCACCAGCCGCGTGACGCTCGACCGCGCCAATTTGAAGATCCTGGTCGAATATCTGCAAGGTCCCTTCAGCAATCTGGAAAACCGTTGGACGTTCGAGCCCAAAGGCGAGAGCGTTTGCGATGTCGGCTTCTTCCTTGCCTACGAGTTCAAGAGCCGCATGCTGGCGCTCCTGATGGGCTCGATGTTCGACGCCGCGTTCGCGCGATTTTCCATCGCCTTCGAGAAGCGGGCGGATGCGATCTACCGACGGCGGAAGCTGGTGTCGTCGTAGTGGTTGCGGACGGGCACGCTCTCTCCTCCTTCATTGCGAAGAGCCCTTGCGACGAAGCAATCCAGAATCCCTCTGCGGAGAGACTCTGGATTGCTTCGCTGCGCTCGCAATGACGATGGGGAAGGCAGGCGTGCCAAAATTTCAATCCACCGCCTTCACGACATCCGGCGGCTGCGAGGCATAATACGCAGCGGCCTGCTCGATCTCCAGCGGCGTCATCGCACGGGCAATGTTGCGCATCTCTCGCCGTTGGTCTGGCATTACAGGGCCCACTCTCCAACATCGCCGCCGGCGTCATGCTGCTGCTGTTTCGACCCTTCCACATCGGCAATGACGTCGAGGTCACCTGCATGGCGGGAAAGGTCAAGTCTCTACGGGCTGGTGTGGGGCGCAGCCATCGTCAATCACAGCGCGATCAAGCAGTGCGTGCTCGATCACGTGAGTGCTTAACTCGCGGCTGCGTGAGGGATCTCACCCCCGCGGTCAGCGCGGCGGCCTGCGCTTCACCGCGTGCCGGCGCGGTGATCGTGTCACGCGCGGGCGCAGGCGGGTTACTGCGGCGGCACGTTTCGGCTTGGCCGTAACTTGCGGGCCGCGGGCGAGATCCATCAGCATGCGCAGCGCCTCGACCACGGAGCGCTGACGCACGGCGGTGCGGCCGATGGCGCCAAAGCGATGCTCGCGATGGACGATGCGTCCGTCGCGCGCGGCGGCGGCGAAATGCACGAGGCCAACCGGCTTGCCGGGCGTGGCGCCGCCGGGGCCGGCAATGCCGGTGATAGCGACTGCAAGATCGACGCCGGCACGCTCCAGCGCGCCGACCGCCATGGCTGTTGCCGTCTCCCTGCTGACGGCGCCGAAATTGGTGAGCGTGCTTACCTCGACGCCGAGCATCGCGCGCTTGGCGTCGTTGGAATAGGTGACGAAGCCGCGATCGATGACGTCGGAAGAGCCGGGGATGTCGGTCAGCGCACCGGCAACCAGGCCGCCGGTGCAGGATTCCGCGGTCGCGATCGTCAGCTTGCGCATCCGGCACAAATCGAGCAGCGAGCGGGAGAGGGCGCGTGCGTCGCTGCCGGCCATGGCCTAGACACTCCAGGGCAGACGGATGGTGGCGCTCGCGGTGGCCGCGATGCCTTCCTCGCGGCCGGTGAAGCCGAGCCGCTCGCTGGTGGTCGCCTTGACCGCGACGCGGGAGATGTCGACGCCGGAAATCTCGGCGATGCGCGCGCGCATGGTCTCGCGCAAAGGGCCGATCTTCGGCCGCTCGCAGATCATGGTCACCTCGAGATTGGCGATGCGGCCGCCGCGCTGGGTGACGCGCTCGATGGCGTATTGCAAAAACTGGTCGGAGGAGGCGCCTTTCCACTTCGCGTCGCTGGGCGGAAAGTGCGATCCGATGTCGCCGTCAGCGAGCGCGCCCAGGATGGCGTCGACCAGCGCATGCAGGCCGACATCGCCGTCGGAATGGGCCAGGAAGCCTTTGGTGTGCGGCACGCGCACGCCGCATATCATGAGATGGTCGCCCTCGCCGAAGGCGTGGACGTCGTAGCCCGTGCCGGTCCTGATGTCGCCGAGCAGGCTTGCCAGCCGCGCTTCCTCGCGCACGAAATCCTCGGGAGTGGTGAGCTTCATATTGGCAACATCGCCTTCAAAGGTTGCAACCGTCAATCCCGCCCATTCGGCAATCGCGGCATCGTCGGTGAAATCGCTGCGCCTGTCCTTGGCCGCGCGACGATGCGCTTCGAGGATGACGTCGAAACGAAAGGATTGCGGCGTCTGCGCAATTCGCAACCGCGCCCGGTCCGGCGTGTCCTCGACATTGTCATTCTCGCCGGTGATCTTGATGGTGTCGGTGACGGGAACGACGGGGATCGCCGCGCCGGTGCGGCTGGCCGCATCGATCGCGCGGGTGATCACGCCTTCCGAAACGAAGGGTCGCGCGGCGTCGTGGATCAGGACGATGTCGGGCTTGTGCCTGGCGAGCGCTTCGAGACCGGCGAGCACCGAGGCCTGCCGGGTCGCGCCGCCATTGACCGGCGCCTCGTGGCCGAGCCCTGCGACCGCCGCCGTGAACATGGCGCTGTCGTCCGGGTTCACGACGGGCTGAACTGCGAACACGTCCGCATGACGGCTGAAGGCCTCCATGGCGCGATAGATCACCGGCACGCCGCCGATCTCGCGATATTGCTTGGGGCCACCGGCGCCTGCGCGCAGGCCGCGTCCGGCAGCGACGAGGACGACTGCGGTGCGCTGTGATTTCGCCATAGGACTCAAATACTCATTTGGTGATGAAGAGAGTCGGGGGTGGGGTGATCGCCGCATGCCTCTAGCACGGCAGGCCCGCAATAAAAGGGGGTTTCCCCGGATTGTGGGAAACAGCATTTTGCTGCACTGCACTTGAAAGATTTGCAGAACTGTCTAAACTGTAGGCATGACGCTTGACTGCACAAGAATTGTGCGCAAGATAGGTCATGGCAGGCGCGATGAGGCGCTGCCAACGCAACGAGACCCCTGTGACCGGCTCGGTAGTATCAGGCTCTAAGCCATTGAAGATAGGCGATATTGATGTCGCCACCCCGGTCTTCCTGGCACCGATGTCGGGGGTGACTGACTCGCCCGTCCGCCGGCTTGCCGCGGAGTTGGGGGCCGGTCTGGTGGTGTCCGAAATGACGGCCAGCGACGAACTCGCCAATGGCCATCATATGTCCCGGTTGCGCTGCGAAGCCACGGGGATCGGTCCCCACGTGGTCCAGCTCGCCGGGTGCGAGACGCATTGGATGGCGGAGGGCGCCCGGATCGCTGAAGCCGAAGGCGCCGATATCATCGACATCAACATGGGCTGTCCGGCTCGTCACGTCACCGGCGGCCAGTCCGGTTCCGCCTTGATGCGCGACCTCGACCACGCCGTCAGCCTGATCGAAGCGACGATCGCGGCGGTGAAGGTGCCAGTGACGTTGAAGATGCGGCTCGGCTGGGACGACCGCACCCGCAACGCACCGGAACTGGCGCGGCGCGCACAGGCATCAGGCATCAAGCTCGTCACCGTGCACGGCCGCACCCGCTGCCAGTTCTACAAGGGCGAGGCCGATTGGGATGCGATCCGCGCCGTACGCGAGGCCATCTCCATTCCGCTCGTCGTCAATGGCGACATCACCACTTACGAGAAGGCCCTCGCGGCGTTAAAGGCCTCCGGCGCCGATGCCGTGATGATCGGCCGCGGCGCGCAGGGCCAGCCCTGGCTGCCCGGCCAGATCGGCCGCCGCCTCAAGGGTGGGGCGGTGGAAGCCACGCCGCCGCTCGAGACGCAGCTGCATTATGTGCGCACGCTTTATGAAGGCGTCTGCGCGCTCTACGGCCTGCGCATCGGGCTGCGGCACGCGCGAAAACATCTGGGCTGGGCGCTCGACGTCGCGGCCGATGTGAGCCGTGCGCCGGCCGAGAAGCTGAAATCCTGGCGCCAGAAAATCCTCACCTCGGAGGATCCGCACCTCGTTCACCGGTCACTGCAAGATGCCTTCGACGACTTCGCATGGAGCGCCGCTGCATGAGCTCAGTTGCTGAACATCGTCGGCCGTTTCCGTCCGACAGCGATGCCATCCTGGACGCACTTCCCAATCCCGTGCTGATGATCGGGCCGGACGGCAAAATCGTCGCCGCCAACATCGCAACCGAAGCCTTCTTCGATATCTCGACGCAGTTCTTGAAGCGGCAGTCGCTGAAAGAGCTGGTGCCGTTTGGCAGCCCCTTGCTGGCGCTGATCGACCAGGTGCGTTCGTCGAATGCACCTGTCAACGAGTACAAGGTCGATCTGGGCACGCCGCGCATGGGCGGGGACCGCCAGGTCGATCTGCACGTTGCCCCCGTCACGGAACGGCCCGGCCATATCGTGGTGATGCTCCAGGAGCGCTCCATCGCCGACAAGATGGACCGCCAGCTCACCCATCGCAGCGCCGCGCGCTCGGTGATCGCGCTCGCCGCGATGCTGGCGCACGAGATCAAGAACCCGCTCTCGGGCATCCGCGGCGCGGCGCAGCTCCTGGAGCAGCAGGCCTCCTCGGAAGACCGCATGCTGACGCGGCTGATCTGCGACGAGGCCGACCGCATCGTGACGCTGGTCGACCGCATGGAGGTGTTCGGCGACGAGCGCCCCGTGGTGCGCGGCCCCGTCAACATCCATTCGGTGCTCGATCACGTCAAACGGCTGGCGCAGTCCGGCTTTGCCCGCAACATCCGCTTCGTCGAGGATTACGATCCCTCGCTGCCCCCGGTGCTGGCGAACCAGGACCAGCTCATCCAGGTGTTCCTCAACCTGGTGAAGAACGCCGCCGAAGCGCTGATCGACGTTCCCGACGGTGAAATCCAGCTCACCACCGCGTTTCGCCCCGGCGTCCGCCTGTCAGTCCCCGGTCAAAAATCCCGTGTATCCCTGCCGCTCGAATTCTGCGTGAAGGACAACGGACCAGGCGTGCCGGACGATCTTCTGCCAAACCTGTTCGATCCCTTCGTCACCACCAAACAGACCGGCTCGGGTCTGGGCCTCGCGCTGGTCGCAAAGATTATCGGGGATCACGGGGGCATCATCGAATGCGAATCTCAGCCGCGCAAGACAACCTTCCGCGTGCTGATGCCGATGTATTCCACATCGGTGAAACATGCCGATCAAAGCAGTCACGACGGCTCTGCCGGAAAGTCGTCGTCTGCGTCACAGGGGGCGAAATGAGGATTAACGATGCCCGCAGGTAGCATTCTCGTTGCTGATGACGACACCGCCATCCGCACGGTTCTCAATCAGGCACTATCGCGCGCCGGCTACGAAGTGCGGCTGACCGGCAATGCCGCAACGCTGTGGCGCTGGGTCAGCCAGGGGGAGGGCGATCTCGTCATCACCGACGTGGTGATGCCCGACGAGAACGCGTTCGACCTGTTGCCGCGGATCAAGAAGATGCGGCCGAATTTGCCTGTTATCGTCATGAGCGCGCAAAACACCTTCATGACGGCGATCCGGGCCTCCGAGCGCGGCGCCTATGAATATCTGCCGAAGCCCTTCGATCTGAAGGAGCTGATCGCCATCGTCGGCCGCGCGCTGGCCGAGCCGAAGGAGCGGGTCTCGACGCCGAACGAGGACGCCGAGATGGAGGCGATCCCGCTGGTCGGCCGCTCGCCGGCGATGCAGGAAATCTATCGCGTGCTGGCGCGCCTGATGCAGACCGACCTCACCGTGATGATCACGGGCGAGTCCGGTACCGGCAAGGAGCTGGTGGCGCGCGCGTTGCACGACTACGGCAAGCGCCGCAATGGCCCGTTCGTCGCGGTCAACATGGCGGCGATCCCGCGCGACCTGATCGAGTCGGAGCTGTTCGGCCATGAGCGCGGCGCCTTCACCGGCGCCAACACCCGCGCCTCCGGCCGGTTCGAGCAGGCCGAGGGCGGCACGCTGTTCCTGGACGAGATCGGCGACATGCCGATGGAGGCGCAGACCCGTCTGCTGCGCGTGCTTCAGCAGGGCGAATACACCACGGTCGGCGGTCGCACCCCGATCAAGACCGACGTGCGCATCGTCGCGGCCTCCAACAAGGATCTGCGCGTCCTGATCCAGCAAGGCCTGTTCCGCGAAGATCTGTTCTTCCGCCTCAACGTCGTGCCGCTACGGCTGCCGCCGTTGCGCGAGCGCATCGAGGATCTGCCCGATCTCATCCGTCATTTCTTCGCGCTGGCGGAGAAGGACGGCCTGCCGCCGAAAAAGCTCGACACGCTGGCGCTGGAGCGGATGAAGCAGCACCGCTGGCCGGGCAACGTGCGCGAGCTCGAGAACCTCGCCCGTCGCCTCGCGGCGCTGTATCCCCAGGATGTGATCACGGGCTCCGTCATCGACGGCGAGCTGGCGCCACCCACGGTCAGCCCGGGTGCCGCCGTCCAGCATGGCGTCGACAATCTCGGTGGCGCCGTGGAGGCGTATCTCTCCTCGCACTTCCAGGGCTTCCCGAACGGCGTGCCGCCGCCGGGCCTCTATCATCGCATCTTGAAGGAGATCGAGGTGCCACTGCTCACGGCCGCGCTCGCGGCCACCCGCGGCAACCAGATCCGCGCCGCCGATCTGCTCGGCCTCAACCGCAACACGCTGCGGAAGAAGATCCGGGATCTCGATATCCAGGTGTATCGGAGCGGCGGCTAGCCCCACGCAACGGCCGGTGGCTCAGCTCCCCCTACCAAGCGGAGCTGAGCCTGTCCGATCGCGCTGGCCGTCGTGGCTGACGCGGTGAGCAGAAGTCCCGATCGGACTGAAATGTTCCGCAGGAACATTCAAAGGGTGATTTCAGCCGCGGAACGCGGCCTCACACCTATCTGACAAACCGGCCTGAGACCTGTATTGCGCTGGCGACGTTCGCATTGGGCTCCTGCACCCCGAGACCATTGACCAGCAGGTCCGCCGCCACGATCAGCAGCAGCACGGCCGATACCATCATCGCGAGAAAGAACCTGTGCATGCTGGTCAAGCCGCCGGGGCTGGAATCCGTTCCCGCCCTCCGGCATGTCGCTGTGGATGCGCGGGTCGGTCGCGGCGGTGACGCCGCGGAATTGTCGCAATTCGGCAACAATGTGGTACGAATACATCAGTAGCCGCCCGCCGCGGCCCCCCCGTTTTCAGCACCCATTGCCGGAATGACCAGCGCAGACACCTCGGCCGCATCCTTTGACACGGCCCCAGCAGAAGAGCCCCGGCGTTGGTCGGCGCGACGCTGGCTGGCGCCGTTCGCCGTGGCGCTGGCGCTGCTGTCGGCCTTGCTCACCTTCCTGGTCCTGACCGGCCTCACCAGCATCGAACTGACGCCGCAAGTTGTCCGTTCGTTCTATCTGAGCAACGCAGCCACCATCCTGCTGCTGGTCGGCATCATCATCCGCGAGCTCTGGCAGCTGATCCTGGCGCGACGGCGGGGCAGGGCGGCGGCGCGCCTCCATGTCCAGATCGTCAGCCTGTTCTCGATCGTGGCGGTGCTGCCGGCGGTGCTGGTCGCCGTCGTCGCCAACGTCACCATCGAGCGCGGCCTCGACCGCCTGTTCTCCGGCCCGACCAAGGAGGTGATCCAGAATTCACTGACGATCGCGCGGGCTTACATGCAGGACCATGCGCAGCTGATCCGGGGCGACATTCTCGGCATGGCCAACGACATCGCCCACGCGCGGCCGCTCTACGACCAGGATCGCCGCTCGTTTCGCGAATTGCTGACGTCCAGCGCCGCCTCGCGCAATTTGCCGGGCGCGATGATCATCGACAAGAACACCAACATTCTCGAATCCGCCGACACCGGCATGCGGCTGGCCTATTCGCCGCCGGCACCGGACTTCCTCAGCAACGTCAACGAATCCGAACCCGAGATCGCGGTGCTGCCCGATGCGAGCTTCGTCGCCGCGGTGGTCCGCTTGCGCGCCTTCAGTGACACATTCCTCTACGTCGCACGGCCGCTCGATCCGAATGTCGTCAACCAGCTCAAGCAGACCGAGGTCAGCGTCGCCGAATACGCCCAGATCGAGTCGCGCCGGCTCGGCATCCAGGTCGCGTTCGCGCTGATGTTCGCGGTGATCGCGCTGACCATCCTGATGGCCTCGGTGCTGATCGGCCTCAACTTCGCCAACTCGCTGGTCTCGCCGATCCGACGCCTGATGAACGCGGCCCAGACGGTCTCGACGGGCGATCTCCATGTGAAAGTGCCGGTGCACCAGTCGGAAGGCGACCTCGCCCAGCTGGGTGAGACCTTCAACAAGATGACGGAGGAGTTGCGTAGCCAGCGCGACGAGCTCGTCAACGCCAGCGAGCTCATCGACAGCCGCCGCCGCTTCATCGAGGCGGTGCTGTCGTCCGCGAGCGCCGGCATTATCGGTGTCGATACCTCAGGCAGCGTCGGCATTCTCAACCGTTCCGCCGAAAAGCTGATCGGTCACTCCGAAGCCGAGACGCTCGGCCATCCGCTCTCCGACGTGCTGCCCGAGCTCGAAGAGATGATGAAGACGGCGCGGGAAGGGACCCAGCGCCTGGTGCAGGGGCAGATCACGATCACGCGCGACGGGCAGGAACGCAATCTGTCGGTCCGCGTCAGCGCCGAGAAGACCAGCCAGCCGCACGACAGCTACATCATCACGCTCGACGACATCACCGAACTGGTCTCGGCGCAACGCACCTCGGCCTGGGGCGACGTCGCGCGCCGCATCGCGCATGAGATCAAGAATCCGCTGACCCCGATCCAGCTCTCCGCCGAACGCATTCGCCGCAAATTCGGCAAGGACATCACCGAGGGCAAGGACAAGCAGATCTTCGAACAGTGCACCGACACCATCGTGCGTCAGGTCGACGACATCCGCCGCATGGTCGACGAGTTCTCGCGCTTTGCGCGGATGCCTAAGCCGGTCATGGAGGGTGAGGACGTCGCCGACACAGTGCGGCAGGCGGTGTTCCTGATGAAGGTCGCCCACCCCGAGATCGATATCGAGGCCGAGTTCAAGGAAGACCCGCTGCGCGCCCAGTTCGACCGGCGGCTGATCTCGCAGGCCGTCACCAACATCGTCAAGAACGCCACCGAGGCGATCGAGCAGGTCCCCCTGGAGGAGCTCGGCAAAGGCCGGATCGACGTCGTGGTCTCGCGCGAGGGCGAGGACGTGCTGATCGACGTCGTCGACAACGGCATCGGCCTGCCCAAGGTGGCGCGCTCGCGCCTGCTCGAGCCCTATGTGACGACACGCGCCAAAGGCACCGGCCTTGGGCTCGCGATCGTCGGTCGCGTGCTGGAAGACCATGGCGGGCGCATCGAGCTGAAGGATGCCTCGGACTTCCGCGAGGGCCAGCGCGGCGCCTGGATGCGGATGCGTTTTGCGATCGCCGGCGCTCCCGCGAAAAGCGAGGGGGCCGAACCGGCAGCCGCGGCAACGACCAAGCCGGAAAGCGGCGAAACGGCCACGCAATCCCTCAAGGATCCGGAAACAAAAGAGGCGGCCGTCGAAACCAAAGAGCCGGCTGAAAAGACCAATGATTCAACGAAGATCAAAGCCTCAACAGGCAGCTGAGAAAACAGGCGATCCATGGCAAGTGAAATTCTGATTGTCGATGATGAGGCCGATATTCGGGATCTCGTTGCGGGCATCCTCGAAGACGAGGGCTTCGTGACCCGGACCGCGCGCGACAGCGATACGGCGCTCGCCGAGATCGCCAACCGCAGGCCGCATCTGGTGTTCCTCGACATCTGGCTGCAGGGCTCCAAGCTCGACGGCTTACAGCTCTTGGAGCAGGTCAAGAAGGACAACCCCGATCTGCCGGTCGTGATGATCTCCGGCCACGGCAACATCGAGACCGCGGTCGCCGCGATCAAGCGTGGCGCCTACGACTTCATCGAGAAGCCGTTCAAGACCGACCGGCTGATCCTGGTCGCGAACCGTGCACTGGAGAACTCGCGGCTCAAGCGCGAGGTCAAGGAGCTGAAGCAACTCGCGCCGAGCGCAAGCTCGCTGGTCGGCCGCTCGCCCAGCATGAACCAGCTGCGCCAGACCATCGAGCGTGCGGCCAAGGCCAACAGCCGCATCCTGATCGTCGGCCCCGCGGGCGCCGGCAAGGAACTGACCGCCCGCACGTTGCACACGGCCTCGGGCCGCGCCGACGGCCCCTTCGTCGTCATCAACGCCGCTGCGATCACGCCCGAGCGGATGGAGCACGAGCTGTTCGGCATCGAGCAGTCCAACGGCGAGCACGCGCGCAAGCCCGGCGCACTCGAAGAGGCTCATGGCGGCACGCTGTTCATCGACGAGATCGCGGACATGCCGCGCGAGACCCAGAACAAGATCTTGCGCGTGCTGGTCGAGCAGTCGTTCCAGCGCGTCGGCGGCAACGGCAAGGTGCAGGTCGACGTCCGCATCATCTCCTCCACCGCGCGCAACCTCGAAGAGGAAATCGC
Organism: Bradyrhizobium sp. CW1; assembly: GCF_023100665.1. Taxonomy (NCBI): domain Bacteria; kingdom Pseudomonadati; phylum Pseudomonadota; class Alphaproteobacteria; order Hyphomicrobiales; family Nitrobacteraceae; genus Bradyrhizobium; species Bradyrhizobium sp. CW1. Next base: position 4,120,020 of record NZ_CP064684.1, on the reverse strand, counting down.
GGCCGGTCATTTCCGCGAGGACCTCTATCACCGGCTCTCGGTGGTGCCGATCCGCGTGCCCGCATTGTCGGAGCGGCGTGAAGACATTCCGGAATTGATCGACTATTTCATGGAGCAGATCTCCGCGGGCAGCGGCCTGCCCAAGCGGCAGATCGGCCAGGACGCGATGGCGGTACTGCAGTCGCATGTCTGGCCGGGCAATGTGCGCCAGCTCCGCAACAACGTTGAGAGAGTCATGATTCTCGCCGCTGGCGGGCCGGAAGTCATCATCACTGCCGACATGCTGCCGCAGGATGTCGGCTCCATGGTGCCCGCGATGCCGACCAGCAACAATGGCGAGCACATCATGGGCCTGCCGCTGCGCGAAGCCCGCGAAGTGTTCGAGCGCGACTATTTGATTGCACAGATCAGCCGTTTTTCAGGAAATATTTCTCGCACGGCCGAGTTTGTTGGCATGGAACGCTCGGCGCTGCACCGGAAGTTGAAGGCGCTCGGCGTCGGCTAACGCTGCGACGTCGTTGGAATAGGCGAGGAAAATCATCGATTTCCGTAGTTTTTCGGGGCAATACGGCATGGGCTGCCGCGTGAAGCGGCTTGCCTAATAAGCCTACCTGTCCTCTAATTGAACCGCTGTCCCCCCGAGGGGGATCTCATGAGGGACGGCAACCGGACGAGGACCCCGAGTTTCAAAAGAGGGCCGCAACCGGCGCAATAAAAAGAAACTCAAAGCGAGAAAAAAACAATGGCGGCAGACCGCGCACAAAACCTGCAGGACACCTTCCTTAATCACGTTCGCAAAACCAAAACGCCACTGACGATCTTTCTGGTCAACGGAGTGAAGCTCCAGGGCATCGTGACCTGGTTCGACAATTTCTGTTTGCTGCTTCGGCGCGACGGTCACTCGCAGCTCGTCTACAAGCATGCGATCTCGACCATCATGCCGGGCGCTCCGATCCAGCTGTTCGAAGGCGGTGAGGATCAGCCGGCTTGAGAGTGATCTGATTGGAACCCCGGAATTTCGACGGGGATGCCGACCGTCCGCGGTCGGCAGGGGGTACGCAGACGGGGCGGGTGCTTGTCATCGGTCCCTATTTGCGGGTGCGCGCAGGCAGTGCCGACGCGCAATCGGAAGCTCATGTCGTGCGTGACGCGGAAGCCCGGCTCGACGAAGCCGCCGGCCTCGCGCGCGCGATCGATCTCGTCGTTGCCGACGCCATCATCGCGCCGATCAGCCAGATCCGCCCTGCGACCTATATCGGCAAGGGTAAGGTCGAGGAGATCGCCGCGCTCGCCAAGAGCCTCGACGTCGAACTCGTGGTGATGGATTGCGCGCTTGCGCCGATCCAGCAGCGCAACCTCGAGAAGGAGTTGCAGGCAAAGGTGCTCGACCGCACCGGTCTCATCCTGGAAATCTTCGGCCGCCGCGCCAAGACCAAGGAAGGCTCGCTCCAGGTCGAGCTCGCGCATCTCAACTATCAACGTTCGCGCCTGGTGCGCTCATGGACCCATCTCGAGCGCCAGCGCGGCGGCTTTGGATTCATGGGCGGTCCCGGCGAGACGCAGATCGAAGCCGACCGCCGCCTGATCCAGGAGCGCATCTCCAAGCTCGAGGGCGAACTGAAGAAGGTGCAGGCCACACGCCGCCTGCATCGCGCAGGCCGCCAGCGGGTGCCGTACCGCGTCGTGGCGCTGGTCGGCTACACCAATGCCGGCAAATCGACGCTGTTCAACCGCCTGACCCGCGCCGACGTGCAGGCCGCCGACATGCTGTTCGCCACGCTGGATCCGACCCTGCGCGCGCTCACCCTGCCGCATGGCGGCAAGGCGATGCTGTCGGACACCGTCGGTTTCATCTCCAATCTGCCGACGCAGCTCGTCGCCGCCTTCCGCGCCACGCTGGAGGAGGTGCTGGAGGCCGACGTCATCCTGCATGTGCGCGACATCTCGCACGACGATGCCGAGGCGCAGCAGAGCGACGTCGACGCGGTGCTGCGCCAGCTCGGCATCAATCCCGATGATTCAGGCCGCATCATTGAGGTCTGGAACAAGATCGACCGTTATGGTCCCGAACAGCGCGAAGAACTCTTGAATATCGCCGCGCGCAGGCCGGAGGACCATCCCGCGATGCTGGTGTCGGCCGTGTCGGGCGAAGGGGTCGACGCGCTGCTCGCCGCGATCGAGGAGCGCTTGGCCGCCAAGCGCATCACGCTCGACCTCTCCATCGATGCCTCCGACGGCGCCGGCATCAGCTGGCTGCATCGGAATTCCGAAGTGCTGGCGAAAGAGCTGCACGACGGCCGCTTCGACATGACGGTGCGGGTGGACGAGACCAAGCGGGATATCGTGGTGAACCGGTTCGATGCCGTGCCGCGACTGTCCGTGTAGTTAGTGTCGTCCCGGCCGAGTTAGCGGCCGGCTTGCTTGCGCTCCTCTGGTGACGACTGCTTCGCACTCTTCGCCTCATTCCACAACGCGTCCATCTCCGCCAGCGACGCCTGCTCGAGGGTCCGCCCCTGCGCCTCCAGCGCCCGTTCGATATAGGCAAACCGCCGCTCGAACTTCGTGTTGGTCGCCCGCAGCGCGGCTTCCGGATCGGCATCGACATGGCGGGCGAGGTTGACCAGCGCGAACATCAGGTCGCCGGTCTCTTCCGCCAACCCCTCGCTGTCGTTGCGATCGAGTGCGGCCTCGATCTCGTCGGCTTCCTCGCGGATTTTTGCCAGCACCGCGCGCGGATCGTTCCAGTCGAAGCCGACAGTGGAGGCCTTGCGCTGCAGCTCCATGGCGCGCGTCAGGGCGGGCTGGCCGGCCTTCACGCCTGACAGCAGCGACTTGTGGGACGGCGCTTCCTGGGGTGGCCGGCGCGCGGCGCGCTCGGCTTTCTCCTCGGCCTTGATGCGGTCCCAGACTTCCTTGACGTGGGAGGAGGCGAGATTGCCCTCCTTGTCGGCGAAGACGTGCGGATGGCGCCGGATCATCTTGCGGGTGATGGCCTCGACGACATCGCCGAAGGCAAAGGCGTTCTGCTCCTCGGCCATCTGAGCATGGAACACCACCTGCAGCAGGAGGTCGCCGAGCTCCTCGCAGAGATCGTCGAGATCGCCGCGGCTGATGGCCTCGACCACCTCATAGGCTTCCTCGATCGTATAGGGGGCGATGGTCGCAAAATTCTGCTCGAGGTCCCAGGGGCAGCCAGTCACCGGCGTGCGCAGCGCCGCCATGATCTCGATCAGGCGGGAAATGTCGCGGGAAGGGGTCATTGCGGGCATTCTCCTGGCTCTCAAGCCTTATGCCAAAAGCGCCCCCGTTCCCAGCGTAGCGCGGCGGAACAGGGTGATTTCCACCGGTTGGCGCGCCAGATTGGCGAGCCGCGTGCGCAGTGCTAAAGCGCGGGCCATGACTGACGCATCTTCATCCGAAACCGCGCTGGTGCTGTTTTCCGGCGGCCAGGATTCCACCACCTGCCTTGCCTGGGCGCTGAATCGTTTTGCGCACGTGGAGACGCTTGGGTTCGATTACGGGCAGCGCCACGCCATCGAGCTTGCCTGCCGCGACCGGCTGTTCGACGGCATCAAGGGCCTGCGCACGGATTGGGCTTCCAGGCTCGGGGAGAGCCACACGCTAGCGATCCCGACGCTGGCGGCCGTGTCCGAGACGGCGCTGACGCGCGACGTCGCGATTGCGATGGGCGCCGACGGCCTGCCGAACACGTTCGTGCCCGGCCGCAATCTGGTGTTTTTGACTTTCGCCGCGGCGCTGGCCTATCGGCGCGGCATCAGTTACATCGTCGGCGGCATGTGCGAGACCGACTATTCCGGTTATCCCGATTGCCGCGACGACGCCATCCGCGCGATGCAGGCCGCGCTGTCGCTCGGCATGGCCCGCAAGTTCGAGCTGCATACCCCGCTGATGTGGATCGACAAGGCCGCGACGTGGAAGCTCGCCCATGACCTCGGCGGCGACGGGCTGGTCGACCTCATCCGCGAGCAGTCGCACACCTGCTACCTCGGCGAACGCGGCGCGCAGCATGATTGGGGATACGGCTGCGGAGAATGCCCGGCGTGCAGCCTGCGGGCGAAGGGGTGGCGGGAGTACGTGGCGGGACGGTGATACCATAGACTCGGTGTCATCACCCGCGAAAGCGGGTGATCCAGTACTCCGAGAAGGTAGCGATAATCGACAGGCCGCGGCGTACTGGATTCCCCGCCTTCGCGGGGAATGACAGTGTTGGTTGGGATTAGAGTGTACCCAAGCAACGCGCAAAGGGACTACGGCGCAAAATCCTCCGCCTTCAGCTCGATCGGCTTGCCGTGCGGGGTGCGATCGGCCGCGTGGTCCCAGGCGTCGCGGTAGCGATGCAACGTCTCCGCAGACGCAACGCCCTTGCGCGCGACCAGCCCCTCCAGCGTGGCGAGCCAATGGAGATAGTAGGTCTCGCCCGTATCGGGATCGCCGGCCGCCTGCGCGCGCTTGATCTCGGAGGCCAGGGCTGCCGCCCATTCGGGCCAGGTGAACACGCCGCGCTCGTGCAGCGTCAGCGCCATCGCGAAGGCGTGCGCCTCCCAGGGCGCGCGGAACACCGGGCCGTCATCGTCGCGCGGAATGCTCGGGATCGCTGCCGTCGCGGCAGCAGCAGCCGTGCTGCTCATCACGCCGGGTCCAGATACGGCTCGAACGCATCGATCGAGACTTTCGAGGTCGGATCGCCGTCCGCGCCCCAGAGATCGCGGCCCTCGAACACGACAGTGTAGAGCCATTGCGGATTCTCGCCGAGCTCCATCGCCGCCGAGTCCGGAAACACGTGGCAGCCATGGTTCAGCTCGACGATTCCGACATGACCACGCACGTAGCGCGGCAGGCGGGTGTGGGTCGCCGGGTGAATGTTCTTCGCGCGGACCTTGTCACCGATCTTGAATTTCGCCGGCGCCGGGGCAGGGCGGGCGAACTTGCCGCGCACCATGATGCGCTCGACCTGGCCGAGATCAAACTTGCCGTGCTTGAGCGCCTTGGCCGGCTGCATCGCGTGGCCGGCGGCGACTTCCTCCCGAGTGAGGTAGCCCTTCTCGATCAGCATCTCCTCGAGCCCGAGAAACCATTTCTTGTAGTAGGAGCTCGAGAGATAGATATGCGGCGGGATCGTCTCGCGATAGAAGCGCGAGGTGTCGATGTTGAAGGCGCCGGCCGCGCCCATCGCGCGTACCATGGCGAGAACACGCGACTCCCATTCCTCGTGGAACACCGGCTCGTTCGGTTCGGGCTCGACCTTGCCGAACCCGTCCATGCCGCCCATGTCGTGCACGCCGTTCATGACGGCGCCCCCGGCGCCTTGGGAAAGCCGGTGCCGATCATGGAATCGCGCGTGACCAGCTCGGCGAGCTGCTCCTCGCTCCAGCCTTCGGTCCCTGCGGGGCGCATCGGCAGCACCAGAAAGCGCGTTTCGGCGGTCGAATCCCATACCCGGATTTCAACGTCCTTGGCGACTTGCACGCCGAAATCGGCGAGCACGCCGCGCGGGTCCTTCACCGCGCGGGAGCGATAGGGCGCGGCCTTGTACCAGAGCGGCGGCAGCCCCAGCATTTCCCAGGGGTAGCAGGAGCACAGCGTGCACACGACCATGTTGTGACGTTGCGGCGTGTTCTCGACCACGACGAGGTGGTCGCCGACGCGGCTGACATGGCCGAGCGTGCCGATCGCCTTCGAGCCGTCCTCCAGCAGTGCCTTCTTGAACGCCGGATCGCTCCAGGCCTTGGCGACAACGCGCGCGCCGTTATGGGGGCCGATCCGGGTCTCATAGGCCTGGATGATGGCGTCGAGCGCGGCCGGCTCGACATAGCCTTTTTCGGTCAGGATCGTCTCGAGCGCGCGCACGCGCAGCTCGGTCTCCGACAGCTCGGAATGGTCGTGATCGTGGTGATGATGGTCGCTCATGGGGCGAAGATAGTCCCAGAATCCGGGCGTTGTCGAGGCGAAGACTCTGCTAACATCGCACCATGGGCTGGGCTGCAAGAACCGGAATAACCGTCGCAATCGCGGCTCTTGGCGCATTCGCGGCGCAGGATGCGCGCGCCGCGAATGGCGCCTATGCGGTCGATGCCGCCGACATTTCCGATGTCGGCTCCTGCAAGGTGGAAAGTTGGCTGTCGGCGGCTTCCAACACGGATTTTTCGGCGGTCGCCAATCCCTCCTGTGTCGTCGATCCCTTCAGGCCGATCGAGCTGAGCCTGCAGACCATCCGGGCCCGGAGCGGCGGCGACTGGAGCACGACAATCGCGCCAAAAGCCAAGACGAATTTCGTCCCGACCGGAATCGGCCGGTGGGGATTGTCGGCCTATGGCGGAGGATCGTTCGACGCGGCGACCGGCGAGGCGCTAGCCGCCTTTGCCGTCATCCCCGCGACCTTCCGCCTGTCGGAGACCATGCGCATCAACGTCAACGGCGGCTGGCTCTGGGATCGGACGGTGGATCGCCATTACCTGACCTACGGCATCGGCTTCGATTGGAAATTCACCGACACGCTGCAATGGACGATCGAGGCGTACGGGCAGGCCGGCGCCGCCGAGGTCGCAAGCATCGTGCAGCCGCGTTTCCAGACCGGTGTCCGCTACCGACCGAACGAGATATTCTCCGTCGATCTGATCTACGGCCGCAACATCACCGGCGAAAATGCCAACTGGATCACCATCGGGACCACGATCCGGTTTCCGGTCCATGGAAGCGAACCCGAACATCGGCGCACCGGGCATCTGTGAGCGCCAGGAAGACCAAGACCAGGGGAGTTTGCGTTGCCTGACTATGTCAAGATCGAGAAGGGCCTCGGGCCGGAGGGACGGATTGCGGTGGTGCGGTTCGACCGCGGCGACGGCATCAATGCGCTATCGCCAGAGGCTTTACGCCAGCTCACCGCGGCCGCGCGCAGTTTTGAGGATGACGCCGCAACCTCTGCCGTGGTGCTGACAGGCAGCGCGGCTGCGTTCAGCGCCGGCTTCGACCTCAAGGATGCCGAAGGCCGCGCGCGCAAGGACATGGACCTCGGCACGCTGCGGCGGCATCTCAAGCTCGGACCGCGCCTGACCCACGCCTGGCAGGAGATGGAGCAGATCACGATCGCCGCCATCGAGGGGTTTTGCGTCGGCGGCGGCGTGGCGCTGGCCGTCGCGCTCGACTTCCGCGTCATGGGACGCGATGCCCATCTGCGCGTGCCCGAGATCGGGCTCGGCATGAACATGAGCTGGCAGAGCATTCCGCGCATGCTGCATCTGATCGGCCCGGCGCGCACCAAGCAGGCGGTGATCCTGGCCGATCAGCGCATCAGCGCGGATGAAGCCTATGAGTGGGGCCTGGTCGAGCAGGTGGTCGATCCCGGCCATGCGTTCGATGCCGCGATGGAGCTTGCGCGCAAGGTGGCCGCGCAGCCGCCGCTCTCCGTTGCCATGACGAAACTCACGGTCAACCGGCTGGCGCATGCGCTGGATAATCTCGCCAGCCACATGGACGTCGACCAGTTCGCCCTGGCAAGCCTTAGCGAGGACCATAAGGAGGGCGTCGAGGCGTTCCTGACGCGACGCAAACCGAAGTTCAGAGGGCGGTAGAAGCCGGCCAGGCATTGATTGCGCCGCCGACTATCCGTATACGCGGCGCTGGGACAAAATAGGCCCGATCAACGGGCCGGCAGACGACAATGACGATCGAGGGGGAGGGCCCATGACCACTGGCACGCAGGCACCCGAGGCGAAAGGGTTTCGCTGGAAGCTGATCGCGCCGCTCGCGGTATGGCTGCTGATCTATCTGTGGCCGGTGCCCGCAGGGCTCAACGCCAATCAGTGGCACTATTTTGCGATCTTCGCGGCCGTCATCACCGGGCTCATCCTGGAATCGATGCCGGTCGGCGCGGTCGGCCTGATCGGGCTGACGGTTGCCGGCGTCGGCGGTTATATCGATCCCGATCCGACCAAATCGCTGCGCTGGATGCTGGCGGGCTTTGCCGAGAGCACGGTGTGGCTGATCGTCGGCGCCTTCGTGTTCTCGATCGGGTACCGCAAGAGCCAGCTGGGCCGGCGTATTGCGCTCGTGTTGGTGCAAAAGCTCGGCACCAACACGCTAGGTCTCGGCTATGCGGTGGCGATGTCGGACTTCTTGCTGGCGCCGGCGACACCGTCCAACACCGCGCGCAGCGGCGGCATCGTCTATCCCATCATCAGCAACATCCCGCGCATCTACGGCTCCGAGCCAGGACCGACTGCCGGCAAGATCGGCACCTACGTGATGTGGACCGCGTTCGCGTCGACCGCCGTCACCAGCTCATTGTTCTTCACCGCGCTGGCGCCCAATGCAGCGGCGCTCGCCATCGCCAAGAAGACCGCCGGAATCGACGTCAGCTGGGCGCAGTGGTTCATCGGCTTTGCGCCGCTCGGCCTGCTCCTGATGGTGCTGGTCCCGCTGCTCAGCTACGCGGTCTGCCGCCCCGAGGTGAAGAGCAGCCCGGAAATTTCCGAATGGGCATCGAAGGAGCTCGCGGAGATGGGCCCGATGTCGCGCAATGAATGGATCATGCTGGCGCTGATCTTGCTCGCGATGTTCCTGTGGATCGCGGGCTCGAGCCCGGACATCCGCGTGCCGCTTCTGGGCTCGAATTTCGTCAACGCCACCACCGTCGTGTTCATCGTGATCTCGCTGATGCTGGTGACGGGCGTGATCGAGTTTGCCGACATCGTCGCCGAGAAGGGCGCCTGGGAGGTGTTCTTCTATTTCACCTCGCTGCTGACGCTGGCCTCGGGCCTCAACGAGATCGGCTTCATCAAATGGTTCGCGACCGAATACGCAAAGCCGCTCGCCGGGCTGTCGCCGTCGACCGCAATGCTCCTGCTGGTCGCGCTGTTCTTCTGGATCCACTATTTCTTCTCGAGCATCACCTCGCATGCCGCCGCCGTGCTGCCCGTGGTGCTCGCGGTCGGATCCGGCATCCCCGACCTACCAGTCACGACGCTCGCCATGCTCTGCATGTATTCGCTCGGCCTGATGGGGGTGATCTCGCCTTACGCGACCGGGCCGGCGCCGATGTATTTCGGGAGCGGCTATATCGGCAAGGGTCAGTTCTGGGGTTTTGGGCTGATCTTTGGGATGCTCTATTTCGCGGGGCTCCTGCTGATCGTATGGCCCTGGTTGCAGGTCCACTGAGTCGGGCGGGAGGCAATGCGGCGGCAGATGAATTTTCTTCAGCGGGAAGACATTTGAAAAACTTCGTCCAACTCCCCGCAAATATCTGACATTGCCAGAGCGACCCGAAAGGGCGATTGTGCGTGCTGCGGTGCAGCGCGCTCCAGCCGAGTCCTCATCGCGGTTTCACTCTCCGTCGCTTGATGCGACCGTTCCCGGATGCCCAGGGGCAAGGGAACTATTGTGCATGAAGGCCGCCTCCATGAACGTCCACCCGTCGCTCGCGATCGGACAGCCGATCGAAAAGTTTGACGCGATCTCAGCTCACGCGATCTCACCTGCCGCGACTGCGTCCGACGCGATGGTCCGCTTCGAAGGCATCTCGAAAACCTATCCGGCCTATCGCGGCAAGCCCGGCGTCAATGCCCTGCAAAACATCGACTTCGCCATCCCGCGCGGTTCGATCACCGGAATCATCGGCCGCTCCGGCGCCGGCAAATCGAGCCTGGTCCGGCTCATCAACGGCCTGGAGAGGCCGACCACGGGCCGCGTCGTCGTCGATAACAGAGATATCTCGGCGCTCTCGGGCCGCGACTTGCGGCTGGCGCAGCGCTCGATCGGCATGATCTTCCAGCACTTCAATCTGCTGTCCTCCCGCACCGCTGCCGCCAACATCGCGCTGCCGCTGGAGATCGCCGGCTGGGCCAAGGCCGATATCCGCGCGCGCGTGGCCGAGCTGCTTGCGCTGGTGGGCATCGCAGACAAGCACGATCGCTACCCGTCAGAACTCTCCGGCGGCCAGAAGCAGCGCGTCGGCATTGCCCGTGCGCTCGCGACGCGGCCGAGCGTGCTGCTGTCGGATGAGGCGACCTCGGCGCTCGATCCGCAGACCACGCGGGCGATCCTCGATCTGCTCGCGAACATCAACCGCGAGCTGGGCGTGACCATCGTACTGATCACCCATGAGATGTCCGTGGTGCGCCAACTTGCGGGGGATGTCGTGGTGCTCGATGCCGGCCGCGTCGTCGAGAGCGGCCATGTCGCCAACATCTTCACCTACCCCAAGCATCCGATCACGCAATCCTTCCTGGCCGAAGTAATCGGAGACAGCCTGCCGGTGTCGCTGGCGAGCCGGATCGTTTCGGAGCAGCCTCCGGCCGGACAGGCCGTGATCCGCGTCAAGGTGCGCGGGGCAGGGGCCGGCGACACGATGGTGGCGCGGCTGGCGCGCGAGCTCGGCCTCGACGTGTCGCTGCTGTCGGCCCGCATCGACGAGATCGGCGGCCAGCATGTGGGCTCGCTGACGCTTGGTATCCCTCTCGGCATGTCCGGCGGCGAGGACGCGACGACGCGCACGCTGGCCTGGCTTTCACAATATCAATTCCCCGCGGAGCGTCTCGGCTATGTCGCCTGAACTCATCAACCTGATCATCCAGGCGACCGGCGAGAGCCTGTACATGGTCGGGCTCGCCGCGCTGATCGGCACCGCCTTCGGCCTGCCGCTCGGCGTCTTTCTCGCGACCAGCCGGAAAGGCGAGCTGTTCGCGGCGCCCATCGTCAATCGCGTGCTCGGTGCCGTCGTCAACGCGACGCGATCCACGCCTTTCATCATCCTGGTCGTCGCCATTATCCCGTTCACGCGGTTGGTGGCCGGCACCTCGATCGGATCGACGGCCGCGATCGTACCGTTGACGATCGCATCGGCGCCGTTCATCGCGCGCCTGGTCGAGGCCGCGATCCGCGAGGTCGATGGCGGCCTGATCGAGACGGCGTCCTCGTTCGGGGCCTCGCCGATGCAGATCGTGCTCAAGGTGCTGATCCCCGAAGCGCTGCCGGGTCTTCTGCTGGCGCTGACGCTCGCGGTTGTCAGCCTGCTCGGCTATTCCGCCATGGTCGGCGCCGTCGGAGGCGGAGGCCTGGGCGATCTCGGCATCCGCTACGGCTATCAGCGCTTCATGCCGGAGATGATGCTGGCCGTCGTCGTGGTGCTGATCGCGCTGGTGCAGCTCGTGCAGAGCGCCGGCGATTATCTCGCGCGCCGGGTTAATCGCCGGCTGCGACATCGCTGACGCCGTTTAAGACATTTCGAACAAGCAGGTTCTTGTCGGTCTGGAAGCATTCCAAACTTCGAGACACGACTGAGTGCATTCGTCGCACGCGTTGCGCACGCGTCTGGAGAAATTCTAACGCAGTTCCTATCGCACTCCGAAATCGCCTGCGTTAGGGCGAGGCATCAAAAACGATACCGGCGAAGCCGGCAGTGCGTGGGGCCTCGACAAACGTGACCGATTTCCAACTTGCTTCGCGTGCCGACACGCGTCGTCGACAGATACAGACTCTCTTCCTCGGAGCGGCCAGCACATTTGCTCTCGTCGTTCCCTTCGGTGCCGTGGAGGCGCAAACGCAGATCCCCGCCGTCACCGTCGAAGCCCCGGCTCAGCGCGCCCGGCCTGCAGCGGTCGCCTCAACGCGACAGTCAGCGGCGACACGCACCGCGCGCGCCAATCGTCGCTCTCCGTCGCAGCAAGCTGCGCCAACCCAGTCGGCATCCTCGAACGACGCCACCGGTGAACGCTCCAATGGTCCGGTGCGCGGTTTCGTTGCGACGCGCAGCGGCACCGCGACCAAGACGGATACGCCGCTGATCGAAACCCCGCAGTCCGTCTCCGTCGTCACGACCGACCAGGTCAGGAACCAGGGCGCGGTCTCGATCGGCGAGGCGTTGCGCTACACCGCCGGCGTCAGCGGCGACGTCAACGGCGGCTCGGACACGCGCTTCGGCGCCCTCCAGATCCGCGGCTTCGACACCACCATGTCGGGCCTCTATGTCGACGGTTTGCGGATTCCCTCCAGCAATTACGTGCACTTCAACGGCCTCGATCCCTATGGCGCCGAGCGTCTCGAGGTTCTCAAGGGCCCATCCTCGGCGATGTATGGCGGCAGCGGCACCGGCGGCATCCTCAACTACGTGACCAAGCTGCCGACGGCCCAGCAGTTCGGCGAGGTCTCGATCTCGGGCGGCAGCTTCAACCGCTATCAGGGCCAGTTCGACATGGGCGGTCCCGCCAACAAGGACGGCACCGTGCTGTGGCGCCTGACCGGCGTGGTGCGCGACGGCGAAACCCAGGTCGACTTCACCAAGGACAACCGCGTCTTCGTCGCGCCCGCCGTCACGTTCAAGCCGAACGATGACACCACCATCACGATCCTCGCCAACTACCAGCGCGACCGGGCAGGGTGGGGCCTCCAGTTCTTGCCGGCCTCGGGCACGGTGTGGCCAAACAACGGCCGCACCATCCCGGTCTCGTTCTTCGGGCGTGCCGAGCTTCAACGCGTTCAACACCGAGATCGCGACCGCCGGCTACCAGCTCTCGCACAATTTCACCGACAACATCACATTCCGGCAGAATTTGCGCTACGCCTACCAGCACAACGAGGAGAAGGTGTTTTTCGGCGGAGGCTATACCGACGAGGCCGCGGGACAGCTCGCCCGTTTCGGCAGCTACAGCAACTCCTACATCGACTCCTTCGCCGTGGACAACCAGCTCCAGGGCAAATTCACCACCGGCTTCCTCAGCCACACCACGCTGGTCGGGATCGACTATCGCAACACCAGATTCCGCGACACCGCCTTTGGCGTCACGACGTCCGCGCCCGAGATCAACGTCTTCAGCCCGGTCTACAGCTACGACTGGACCATGGGCGCCATGAGCGACGACACCGGGGTCAAGCAGTCGCAGGTCGGCCTCTACGCGCAGGACCAGATCAAGCTCGGCCGGCTCTCGTTCCAGCTCGGTGGCCGCCAGGATTTTGTAACGACGCAGGTCGGCAGCGGCATCTTCAATACGTCGGTCGCGAAGGATGCGTCGGCCTTCACCGGCCGCGCCGCAATGATGTACAATTTCGACAACGGCATCGCGCCCTATTTCAGCTACTCGGAATCGTTCCTGCCGGTGCTCGCGACCGGCCCGAGCGGACAGCTGCTCAATCCCGAGACCGGCGTGCAGTACGAGGTGGGCGTCAAGTACCAGCCGCTCGGATGGAACGCGCTGTTCACCTTCGCCGCCTTCGACCTGACGCGCGACAACGTCGTCACCTTTGCGCCTCCGCTCAACATTGCCGAGCAGACCGGCCAAGTGAAATCGCGCGGCCTCGAGCTCGAAGGCACGATGTCGCTCGCCGACGGCTGGAACCTGCGCGCGGCCTATGCCTATGTCGATGCAATCGTCACGCAGGATCCGGTGAATGTCGGCAAGGCGCCGGTCACCGTGCCGCTCAACCGCGCCTCGCTGTGGAACGACTATACGCTTCAGACCGGGCCGCTCGCGGGCCTGCAGTTCGGCGGCGGCGTCCGCTATGTCGGCGCGACCTGGGGCGATGACGCCAATACATTCAAGGTCGGATCCGCGACCGTGCTGGACGCGCTGCTCGCCTACACCAGGGACAATTGGCGCCTGTCGCTGAACGTCACCAATCTCGCCGACACCCGCTACGTCGCCGCCTGTTACAGCCTGTCGGGCTGCTTCTACGCAGAGGGACGCAAGGCCATCGGCAAGCTGACGTATCGGTGGTGAGGTCTAGGACGGTCCGGCAATGGCGGCCGGGCCTGCTTGATGAGAGAAGACGATGAGAGCGATATTCGGCAAGCTGCATCGCTGGGCGGGACTGCTCACGGCCGGATTCCTGTTCTTCTCCGGTATCACCGGGGCGATCATCTCCTGGGATCACGAGATCGACGAGGTCCTGAACAGCCATCTGTTCGACGTCAGCAGCAAGGGCCCGGCCATTCCCTCGATCGATCTCGCCAAGATGATCGAGCAGCGCGATCCCCGCGCGCGCGTTGTCTACCTGTTCATGACGCCGGAGGAGGGCCACTCGCTGTGGTTCTTCGTCATGCCCAGGATCGATCCCGCGACCGGCAAGCGCTATCCGCTCGACTACAATCAGATCTTTCTGGACCCCAATACTGGCGCCGAGCTCGGCCGGCGCTATTGGGGCGCGGTGTGGCCGGTGACGCGCGAAAACTTCGTCTCGTTCCTCTACAAGCTGCACTACACCATGCACATCCCGGAATTCTGGGGCAGCGACCGCTGGGGCATGCGCCTGCTCGGCGTGATCGCCATCATCTGGACCATCGACTGCTTCGTCGGCTTGTATTTGACGCTGCCCTCGCGCCGGCGCGCCCGGGCGGCGCGGGCACCCCAGGTCACGCGCCAGCTCGAACGCGGCTTCTGGGCGCGTTGGGCGCCCGCGTGGACCATCAAGACGTCAGGCAGCGCCTACCGGATCAATTTCGATATCCACCGCGCTTTCAGCCTGTGGACCTGGGGCGTGCTCTTCATCATCGCCTTCACGGCGTTCTCGCTGAACCTCTATTTCGAGGTGTTCTCGCCGCTGATGAAAATGGTGTCGAACTACACGCCGACGCCCTATGAGCAGCGGCCGTATCGCGATCTCGACGACCCCATCGAGCCCAAGGTCAGCTTCGCCGACATCGCCGCGCGCGCGGCGGTCGACGGCAAGGGGCGAGGGTGGACCATCCCGGTCGGCTCGGTCAATCACGGCCCGGCCCACGGCGTCTATGCCGCGGCCTTCTTCCACCCCGGCGACGATCACGGCGCCGGCGGCGTCGGCCCGGCGCAGCTCTATTACGACAGCGAGGACGGTCGTCCGATCGGCGAACGGCTGCCCTGGGTCGGCACCGCCGCCGACATCTTCGTACAGGCGCAATTCCCGCTGCATTCGGGCCGCATCGTCGGGCTGTTCGGCCGCATTCTGATCTCGGTCATGGGGCTGGTGGTGGCGGCGCTCTCGGTCACCGGAATCGTGATCTGGTGGCGCAAGCGCCGCGCCCGTGTCCGCGTGCGGGCGACGGCTGCGATGCGCCCAAGCCGGCAGCAACTGACGCCGGCGGAGTAGGGCGTTCGTCCGGCGCGGATGAACCTTACGGCCCGGCACCGGCACAAAGACTGGAGATCACTCCCCGCCTTTCCGGAAATCGCATGAGATCGCTTGCCTTGCTCTGCCTGCTCGTCTTTGCTACGCCCGCCGATGCGGCCACGCCCGAGCAGCATTATCTCGACCTGCGCGATCGCTACATCGCAAAGTTCTCGAAAGCTGCGGAGAACGACGAGACCTATAAGCAGCACGATGCGGCGCTCAAGGAGTTGACGGGCGTCCTGCGCGGCCTGGTGGGCCCCGTCGTGATCAAGGGACTGCCGGCCGACGGCAAGACGAATGCGGACACGCTCTTCAAGGGCGACTCCGGCTTTGGCCATCTCGACGGCCTCGGCTTCGCCTCCGAAGGCGACAAGATGCAAGCGGTGGCGACCACGACCGGCTTGCTCAGGCACTGGCTTCGCGAGCACCGCGAGGACGGCATGCCGCAGGAGATCGGCGCGGCCTTCAAATCGGACCGCTTCTACTATCAGGCGATCCAGGACTCCGCCTTCGCCAAATACGCCGAACTGCCGATCACGAAGCCCGCGGGAGCGAGCGCGGCCGTCGCCGTGCTGGGCGTGCGCGGCAATGGCGACCTGAAGGGACCGCCGCATGAAATCGACGTCGTCGCGATCCATGGCGACAAGGTCTTCTTTCTCGCCGCAAGCGACGCGGTGAAGACGGCTGAGATCCCGGCCTGCGAAAAGGTCTGGAAGCAGATGATGGCCAAACCCATCGACAAGAAAGACCCCCGCGGCGACATCACCCGCGAAGACAACGCGATGACCGCGTACACGGCGTGCTTCGCCAAGGAGGCACCAAGCCAGAGCTGGTATGCGACGGCGGTCAAGAAAGCGCAGAGCCAGCTGGAGTTGCTGCTCGTGCGCTAGAGCGATCATCCAGTTACCTTCGGGGCTACAACGTTGCGCGCCGCCCTGGCTCAAGAATGCGCAATCGGAAATTGCAGCTTGTCCTGCAGGCGCAACCAAGGCCAAGCAGCGCGAAATCGCCCCAAGCCCGCTCGACGAGGTCGTCGGCCACACTCCGCCCGGATTCGGCGGCGCTCGTGGAACTCGTTCGCGACGAGGGGGTTGCACTGCGGTTGGAACCGAACGGGTAGCACAGTTGAATCGCCGGCAATTCCTGGAAGCCTCGGCATTGACGCCATTGGCGACATTACTACCTGGCGCAGTCTCTGCGGCATCGGCGGCGGAGTTGCCGTTTGGTCCCTCTTATGTGCGCGACCTTGCCCGCAATTTGGCGAGTAAGCCCTTTGCGCCACCAGAGGAAAAGGTCCCGGACGCGCTCAAGGATCTCACCTACGACCAGTACCGGTCAATTCGCTTTCTGCCGGAGCGCGCGGCTTGGCGTAGCGAGAAGCTGCCCTTCGAGGTTCAGTTTTTCCACCGCGGCTTTTTCTATAAGAACAGGGTCGACATTTACGAGGTCGCCGGCGGACGAGCCGTACCGATCAGGTACCGGCGCGACGATTTTGCATTCGGCGACAATATCGGCCAGGTACCGGACGCCGATCTCGGGTTTGCCGGGTTTCGCATTCACGCCCCGATCAATCGCCCCGACTATTACGACGAGGTTTGCGCGTTTCTCGGCGCCAGCTACTTCCGTGCCGTTGCCAAAGGCGAGACGTATGGCCTGTCCGCGCGCGGTCTGTCGATCGATACCGGCGAGAGCAAGGGGGAGGAATTTCCCTTCTTCAAGGCGTTCTGGCTGGAGAAGCCCGCGCCGGGTGCCACATCTGTGGTGGTCCATGCGCTGCTTGACAGCAAGAGCGCTACGGCAAGCTATCGCTTCACGATCAGGCCGGGCGCTCCGACGGTCTTCGACGTGGAGATGTCGCTCTATCCGCGGATCGAGCTGCAGCATGCCGGCCTGGCGCCCATGACAAGCATGTTCTTTTTCGGTCCGAACGACCGACACGATGTCGACGATTTCCGCCCTGCCGTGCACGACTCCGATGGGCTCGCCGTGTTCAACGGAAAGGGCGAGCAACTCTGGCGTCCTCTCAACAATCCGCGCGATCTGCAAGCCAGCACATTCAATGATCTCAATCCTCGCGGCTTCGGCCTGATGCAGCGGGAACGAAACTTCTTTGCCTACGAGGACATCGAATCGCGCTTTGAGCGTCGCCCAAGCCTCTGGGTCGAACCGATCGGAGATTGGGGAGAGGGCAGTGTGGTCCTCTTTGAGATCCCGACCAAGGAGGAAGTTCACGACAACATCGCCGCCTTCTGGCGCCCGAAAACAGCTCTCCAGGCCAAGAGCGAAAACAACTACACCTACCGTCTGCACTGGGGTCCGGACGCGCCGAAGCCCAATTCGCTGGCTCGGTTCACCCGCACAGGCGTTGGCGCGCGGGGCGACGACAGCAAATTGTTCGTGCTCGAAATCGTCGGGGACGGACTGAAGGCGGTCGATCCCAACAAGGTAAGGGGTGCCGTCAGCGCCGACAAATCCGAGATCAAGAACGTCGTCACACAGCCAAACCCGGAAACCGGTGGCTGGCGCCTGAGTTTCCAGTGCGCCGTGAAGGACGCGCCGATCGAGTTGAGGGCGATCTTGATGCAGGGCGAACAGCCGATCTCTGAAGTCTGGGTTTACCGATGGGCGCCCTGACGACCTCGCCCGCGCTCTCGCTTGAGCTTGGCACTCGGTATCTTCCCGACGAAACGCCTCTCCCCATGCAGCCTTGCCGATTGGACCGGACTAACCGTGCCGATCCGGGGCGACTGCGGACCGCCCCTGCCGTTGCAGCGCGACGCCTGTTCATTCTTGGCGGAACGGTCGCGATTACCGCTGCGGGCGCTGTTGAGATGTACGATGTTCTCAAGGTTGGTGGCGTCACGGTCCTCGAAGGCATGGTGTTCGGGCTGTTTCTCGTGCTGCTCGCCTGGATCGCGTTTTCGTTCGTGTCTTCAGTCGCCGGTTTTTTTGTGCTCCTGCGGGGGCGACCGGATGTGCTGCCAATTGACAGCCAGGGTCCGCTGCCCACGATCACCGGCCGAACGGCGATGCTGTTGCCGACCTATAACGAGGATCAGCACCATCTCATGGCGCGACTCCGCGCCATGTACGAGTCGGTCGACGAAACCGGACAGGACCCGTTGTTCGATTGGTTTCTGCTCAGTGACACGACAGATCCGGACATCTGGATTGCCGAGGAGCTTGCGTTTCTGGAACTGCAGCGCAACTGCGGTTCGGGCCATCTCTACTATCGTCACCGATCCGACAACACCGCCCGAAAGTCCGGCAACATCGCCGAATGGGTGAGGCGGTTCGGTGGCGCCTACGACTACATGATCATTCTCGACGCGGACAGTCTGATGAGCGGAGAGACCATCGTGCGGCTGGCGGGCGCGATGGAATCGAACTCGCAAGCCGCGCTGATTCAAACGCTTCCGATCGTCGTCAATGCGCGAACCCTGATTAGCCGGCTTCAGCAGTTCTCGGGTCGTTTGTACGGCCCGCTGATCGCGGCCGGGAACACCTGGTGGCACGCCTCAGAGGGCAACTACTGGGGACATAACGCCATCATCCGGGTGCAGGCTTTTGCGCAAGAGGCGGGCCTGCCCGAGTTGCGCGGGAGGAAGCCTTTCGGCGGCCATATCCTCAGCCACGATTTTGTCGAAGCCGCACTAATGCGACGAGCGGGATGGGGAATTTTCATGGCTCCAGGTATCGGCGGGAGTTTCGAGGAGGTGCCCCCGTCGCTTCTGGATTTCGCGGCGCGCGACCGCCGCTGGTGTCAGGGCAATCTCCAGCATCTTGCCGTTCTACCGGCTCGAGGCCTGCACTGGGTCTCCAGGCTTCACCTGTTGACCGGGATCGGATCCTACCTCACCGCGCCGCTGTGGCTGCTGTTTCTATTGCTCGGAATCCTGACCTCCTTGCAGGCCTATTTCGTCAAGCCGGAGTACTTTCCCAAGGGCTTCTCGTTGTTTCCAACGTGGCCCGCACAGGATCCCGTGCTCGCCGCCTGGGTCTTTGCCGCGACAATGGGGCTGCTCATCGTGCCCAAATTGCTGGCCTACCTCGTTTTGCTCACCAAGCGTGCGGAACGGCAGGCATTCGGCGGCGGATTTCGCGTGCTGCTGGCGGTGGTCGCCGAGAGCCTGCTTGCCGCCTTGATCGCCCCCTCCATGATGATCTTTCAATCCACCGCCGTGGCGGAGATCCTGCTGGGCCGTGACGCGGGCTGGCAAGTGCAACGGCGAAGCGATGGCAGGATCACGCGCGACGAAGTCTATCGCAAGTTCACGGTGCCGACCCTATGCGGTCTGGCCATGGCGGCAAGCGCCTACGCCGTGTCGCTTCCGCTGCTGCTCTGGATGTCACCGGTGATCATCGGCCTGGTTTGCGCCATTCCGATCGGTCTCGTCACCTCGACGGCACCGCGAATGGCGCGCCTGTTTGCAACCCCGGAGGACAATCGCGTGCCGGCGCTGCTGCAGAGGGCGAGAGAGCTTGCCAGCCTGGATCGAATCGAGCCACACGGGGCCCTGATCGAACTTAGACAGAATCCCGCGTTGCTGGGACCGCACATGCAGTCCCTCGAAACGCCGCCGCGCAAATCGGGCCAAATCGACATAGATCTCGCGATCGGCCGGGCCAAGATTGAGCAGAGCGACGATTTCGAGGAAGTCGTCAGCAGCCTCAGCGCACGCGAGACGCTTGCCGTGCTGAAGCACCCACACGCCCTCGAGCAGGTCATGCGCATGCCGCGAGCTACCGCTTCCGCGGAAGTCTAGGTCATGGCGGTGTAGGACAGGGGTTGACGACCCGGCTGGGCTTGGGCCGAGAGCGAGATGTCTGCTGTGCGCGCGGTCCCAGCCTACAGCGAACTGCCACCCAAATTCCAGCCGCGACCACCCTCGCCAAAGATCTCGTAACCCGTCGCCGTCACCGCAACCGTGTCCTCGAGCTTGATGAACCCGCGCTTCGGATGCTTCATCGTGGTCTCGATCGACACCACCATGCCAGTTTCGAGCGGCAGCCGCGCATCCGTGTCGTCGTAGGGGATCGGACCTTTGGCCGTCAGGCGAGGGGCCTCGTGGCTGACGAGGCCCATGCCGTGGGCCAAAAACTCCGTGCAGTCGCGCTGGGTGATCTTCGCGAGCTGCCGCTCGGCCGCGACGTAGATGTCGCCGCCCATGGCGCCCGGCCTGACCGCCGCGAAGGCGGCGCGCTGGACCGCCTCGATCTCGGCCAGACAGTCCTTCAGCTCGGCATCGGGATCGCCGAGCACGGCCATGCGCGCGAGGTCGCCGATATAGCCGTGATAATTGCCGCCGGAATCGAGCGACAGCACGTCACCTTGCTCCCAGCGCTGCGCCGAGGGCGCCCGGTTGTGGCTGTTGCCGCAGGCGAGCAAGCAGTATTCGAAGGTCAGCCCGCGATTGGCTTCGGCGAGCCGCAAGGCGTCCGACAATTGCTGCTTGGTCGTGCCCGGCCCGTGCCCGGCGATCACCGCCAGCATCGAGGCGATCACCAGTTCGGACGCCGTCTTGAGCTTCGCAAGCTCGTCCGCCGACTTCACCGCCCGCAGCCGCTCCAGCACCAGCAGCGCGTCCTTGAGCTCGGCGCCGGGCAGGGCGTCACTGAGCGCCCGGCCCGCATCCATCGGCAGGAACGCCATCTCGACCCCGACCCGCTTCAGGGGCACGCCGGCATCGCGGATCAGGCTTACGGCCCGCGTAATCGCATCGACCGAGCCGTTGGACTCGGTCCGCACCTGCGCCACCCATGGCGGCGCCACGGCGCGCTGATGGGTTTCCAGACGGTGGCCGACATAAACCGCCTTGTCGGGTGCGCCCTTGGGATAGACCAGCACCGGCAGATAGCGGCTGACGCCGAGCGCATCCATGTAGTCGAAGAAGATCGCGCGCTCGGCACCCAGCAGGTACTGCACATTGTGCTTGGAGGTCGCGACCAGGACGTCGAGGCCGGCAGCCTCCATCAGGCGGTCGAGCTTGGCGGCGTCGAATGGAATGGCGCGCGAGCGGTCTGCGCGGGCGACGTTCTCCTGCATGACGAACCTCCCAATGCTGCCGTGGCGACAACCGCTGCGTCGGTTTGCCCGGGGATTTGTTGGCACAAGTTTGATCCGAAAGAGGGGTTCTGGGTAGCTGCGGAATGATCTGGCCTGACCTGCACAGCCATATCCACGATTCGCATAAGGTATATTATGGAATATCATTATATCAAATCAGATCAGTTATTTAGCTAGAATTCCTCTCATCGCACCTTCGTTCCCGGTCCATTTCCAGGCTGGCCGTCGGACGTGGTCCCGACTTTCGACGGCTACTGTGCATGGGGTTGTTTTTCGGTTTTTGAATCGGGCCGATGCCGCCGAAAGCCGATATTGCCGTGAGGATGTCCGGCTGCAATAAGCGAGGCTTCGCGAGATCGCAGATGACCTTCTGACCTTCCGTCCGTATAGGTTTGCATCTCAGAACAACAACAAACTTTCCGAGGAAGCAGACCCATGAGCTTTTCCCGCCGCACGCTTCTCAAGGCCTCCGCCGCGACCGCGGTCCTGGGCGGCCTCAGTGCGCCCCATGTGGCCCGCGCCCAGAGCGCCGAGTTCACCTACAAATACGCCAATAACCTGCCGGACACGCATCCGCTGAACGTGCGCGCCAAGGAGATGGCCGCGGCGATCAAGGCCGAGACAGGCGGCAAGTTCGACCTCCAGATCTTCCCGAACAACCAGCTCGGGTCTGACACCGACATGCTGAGCCAGATCCGGTCCGGCGGCGTCGAGTTCTTCACGCTGTCGGGGCTGATCCTGTCGACCCTGGTACCGGCGGCGTCCATCAACGGCATCGGCTTCGCGTTCCCGGACTACGGCACGGTCTGGAAGGCGATGGACGGCGATCTCGGCGCCTTTGTCCGCGGCGAGATCAAGAAGGCCGGGCTCGAAGTCATGGACAAGATTTGGGACAACGGCTTCCGCCAGACCACGTCGTCGAGCAAGCCGATCACCCATCCGGACGATCTCAAGGGCTTCAAGATCCGCGTGCCGGTGTCGCCGCTATGGACCTCAATGTTCAAGGCATTCGATGCGGCGCCCGCCTCGATCAATTTCGCCGAGGTCTATTCCGCGCTGCAGACCAGGATCGTCGAGGGCCAGGAGAACCCGCTGGCGATCATCTCGACCGCCAAGCTCTACGAGGTGCAGAAATACTGCTCGCTGACCAACCACATGTGGGACGGCTTCTGGTTCCTGGCCAATCGCAAGGCGTGGAGCAGCCTGCCCGAGGATGTGCGCACCATCGTCGCCAAGAACATCAATGCCGCAGCGCTCAAGGAGCGTGAGGATACCGCCAAGCTCAATGCCAATCTGCAGCAGGAGCTCGCGGGCAAGGGCCTGACCTTCAATCAGCCCGCGGTCGCGCCGTTCCGCGACAAGCTGCGCTCCGCCGGCTTCTATGCCGAGTGGAAAGGCAAATATGGCGACCAGGCCTGGGACCTGCTGGAAAAAGCCGTCGGCAAGCTGTCGTAACGCGTTGGAGCCGTCATGGCTCATCTTGAGGTCGAAGTGAGCGGAGTGGCGGGCGAGGCGGCTGTTCGGTCCCCTCACCGGCCTTCCTTGCTGGCCTCGACGGAGCGCGCACTCGGTCTCCTCGTCGAAATTCCGGCGGCCATTTTGGTGGTCGCCGAGATTGCGATCCTGTTTGCCGGCGTGGTCGCGCGCTACGGCCTGCACCGGCCGCTGATCTGGTCGGACGAGCTGGCCTCGATCCTGTTCCTGTGGCTCGCCATGCTGGGCGCGGCGGTGGCGTTCCGCCGTTCCGAGCACATGCGCATGACCGCGGTCGTCGCCAGCACCAGGCCGGCCACGCGGGCCTGGCTCGATCTGGTCGCGACCTGCGCGGCGCTGGCCTTCCTGGCGCTGATCGTCTGGCCGTCCTGGGACTACGCCTGCGAGGAAAGCTTCATCACCACGCCGGCGCTGCAGATCTCCAATATGTGGCGCGCCGCGGCATTGCCGGCCGGCATCTGCCTGATGGCGGCGTTCGCGCTGTTGCGGCTGCTGCGCGCAGTCGATTACCGCATGGTGCTGACGGCCGCGGTCGCCGTTGCCGTCGTCGTCGGCTTGTTCTGGCTGGCGCAGCCATATCTGCGGCCGCTCGGCAATCTCAACCTCGTCATCTTCTTCGTCGGCGTCGCCGGCTTCTGCGTCTTTGCCGGCGTTCCCATCGCGTTCGGCTTCGGGCTCGCGATCTTCGGCTATCTGGCACTGACCACGCGCACGCCGGTCATGGTACTGGTCGGGCGGATGGACGAGGGCATGAGCCACCTCATTTTGCTCTCGGTGCCGCTGTTCGTATTTTTGGGGCTCCTGATTGAAATGACCGGCATGGCACGGGCCATGGTGGCGTTCCTGGCCAGCCTGCTCGGCCATGTCCGCGGTGGGCTGCATTACGTGCTTGTCGGCGCGATGTACCTGGTCTCCGGCATCTCAGGTGCCAAGGCCGCGGACATGGCCGCGGTCGCGCCCGTGCTGTTCCCGGAGATGAAACAGCGCGGCGCCAAGCCCGGCGATCTCGTCGCGCTTCTTGCGGCCACCGGCGCGCAGACCGAAACCATTCCGCCGAGTCTCGTGCTGATCACGATCGGATCGGTCACCGGCGTCTCGATCGCCGCGCTGTTCACCGGCGGCCTGTTGCCCGGCGTGGTGCTGGCCATAACGCTGTGCATGTTGGTGTGGTGGCGCTATCGCCACGAGGACATGAGCCATGTCCGCCGCGCCACAGGCGGCGAGATCGGCAAGACCTTCGTCATCGCCCTGCCCGCGCTCGCGCTGCCCTTCGTGATCCGCTACGCCGTGGTCGAAGGCATCGCCACCGCCACCGAAGTGTCCACGATCGGCATCGTCTATGGCGCCCTGGTCGGCCTCCTCGTCTACCGCCGCTTCGACTGGCGGCGGCTGTTTCCGATGCTGGTCGAAACCGCGGCGCTGTCGGGCGCGATCCTGCTGATCATCGGCACGGCGACCGGCATGGCCTGGGGCCTGACGCAATCAGGCTTCTCGCGGGCGCTGGCATCCGCCATGACCGGATTGCCGGGCGGCGCGGCGACCTTCATCGCCGTCTCGATCCTGGCCTTCACCATCCTCGGCAGCGTGCTCGAGGGCATCCCGGCGATCGTGCTGTTCGGGCCGCTGTTGTTTCCGATTGCGCGCGCCGTCGGCGTCCACGAGGTGCACTATGCCATGGTCATCATTCTCGCCATGGGTATCGGGCTATTCGCCCCGCCCTTCGGGGTCGGTTATTATGCCGCCTGCGCCATCGGACGCGTCGATCCGGCCGAAGGCATCAGGCCGATCTGGGGCTATCTGCTGGCGCTGCTGGTAGGATTGATCGTGGTCGCCGTCTTTCCGTGGATCTCCATCGGATTCCTGTAGGCCGGCGCGTAAGGGAGGTGTCGATGAGCGAGCGGCAGAACCAGTACAATATCGGCCTCGACAAGACGCCCGCCAATTACGTGCCGCTGAGCCCGTTGAGCTTTCTCGCACGCAGCGCCGCGGTCTATCCCGATCACGTCAGCACAGTCTACGAGGGGCGCAGCTTCACCTGGCGCGAGACGCATGAGCGCTGCAAGCGCTTTGCTTCGTATCTTGCCGGCAAGGGTATCGGCGTCGGCGACACCGTCGCGGCGATGCTGCCGAACATTCCGGCGATGAACGAGGTGCATTTCGCCGTCCCCATGACCGGTGCCGTGCTCAACGCGCTGAATATCCGGCTCGATGCGCCTTCGATCGCATTTCAGCTCGACCATGGCGGCGCAAAGATCATTCTGGTCGACCCCGAGTTTTCCGGCGTGATCACCGATGCGCTGTCACAGATGAGTGGCCCAAAACCGTTCGTGATCGACGTCGACGACACCGCCTTCAAGGGCGGCGGGCGCATCGGCGAGATCGAGTACGAGGCCGCGCTCGCGCAAGGCGATCCTGACTTCGCGGCGATCCTGCCGGGCGATGAATGGGACGCAATCGCGCTGAGCTACACCTCGGGCACCACGGGAAATCCCAAGGGCGTCGTCACCCATCATCGCGGCGCCTATCTGAACGCCGTCAGCAATATTCTCGCGGGCCAACTCGGCCAGCATCCGGTGTACCTCTGGACGCTGCCGATGTTCCACTGCAACGGCTGGTGCTTCCCCTGGACCATCGCAGCCGCCGCCGGCATCAACGTCTGCCTGCGCAAGGTCGAGCCGACGAAAATCTTCGAGCTGATCAAGCAGCACGGCGTCACCCATATGTGCGGCGCGCCGATCGTCTACAACACGCTGATCAACGCGCCCGATGCACCGAAGGGCGATGCCGCGCGCCGCGTCGTCGGCCTGATCGCCGGTGCCGCGCCGCCGGTCGCGGTGCTCGAGGACGCCGAGAGCATCGGCATCAAGCTGACGCACGTCTATGGCCTGACCGAGGTCTACGGCCCCGCTTCCGTCTGCGCCGAGCAGCCTGGCTGGGATGATTTGCCCGCAGCCGAGCGCGCCAGCCTGAAGCGGCGGCAGGGCGTGCCCTACCCGCTCGAGGAAGCCGTCACCGTCATCGATCCGCAGACCATGAGGCAAGTACCGCGCGACGGCGAGACCATCGGCGAGGTCATGTTCCGCGGCAACATCGTGATGAAGGGCTACCTCAAGAACGACAAGGCGACGCAGGAAGCCTTCGAGGGCGGCTGGTTTCACACCGGCGATCTCGGCGTGCTCGACGCGCACGGTTACGTCATCATCAAGGATCGCTCCAAGGACATCATCATCTCCGGCGGCGAGAACATTTCCTCCGTCGAGGTCGAGGACATCCTCTACAAGCACCCCGCCGTGCTGTTTGCCGCCGTGGTCGCAAAGCCCGATCCGAAATGGGGCGAAGTGCCCTGCGCCTTCGTCGAGCTGAAGGACGGCGCAAGCGCGAGCGAAGCCGATATCATCGCCTTCTGCCGCTCGCATATGAGCGGCTTCAAGACGCCGAAGGCCGTGGTGTTCGGGCCCATCCCGAAAACGTCGACGGGAAAGATCCAGAAATTCCTGCTGCGCAACGAAGCGGGATCGGCGAAGGCAATCTCGAGCTGAGAGCCGCTTGTCTCGACCTCCGCGGCGGTTGGGTGTCGCCGCGAAGTCGTTGCGCAGTTTCGACTAGTCAGATTCGCCGGGCCCCCTCGACCTCACATCTTCTTATAGGCGTCAACCAGGGCCTGGCCGTCGGCTCCCGCCTTCTTGAGCCAGTCGGCGGTGAGCTGTTCGCCGATCCTCTGGAAGCCAGCCTTCAGGGCCGGGCTCGGCGGCTCGACCGTCATGCCCTTGGCCTTGAGCTGATCGATGTACCAGGTGCTCTTGTCCTGCCAGGCCTTCCAGCCGCGGGTTTCCGCGGTCGCGGCGGCCTTGAGGATGGCCTCCTGGGTCGGCTTGTCGAGCGCCTCGAACGCAGCCTTGTTGACGAAGGTGTAGTCCTTCGGGATCCAGGCTTGCACGTCATAGAAGTACTTCAGCGACTCCCATGCCTTCGCATCGTAGCCCGTGCCGCCTGACGACATGAAGGAGTTCACGACGCCGGTCGCAAGTGCCTGCGGCAGCTCGGCGGCTTGAATGGTGACCGACTGCGCGCCAACCAGTTCGCCGATGCGCGCGGTCCCAACGTTGTAGGCCCGCCATTTAAGGCCCTTCATGTCTTCGATGGTCGCAAGCGGCTTGCTGACATAGACGCCCTGCGGCGCCCACGGCACGACGAACAGCAGCTTGAGCCCCTGCGCCTCCAGCTTCTTCGTAATCAGCGGCTTCGACGCCTGGTACAGCTTCATGGCATCCGGGAAGCTGGTCGCCAGAAACGGCACGACGTCGACGCCGAATACCGGATCCTCGTTCTCGTGGATCGACAGCAAGACTTCGCCCATCTGCGCCTGCCCGGTCATCACCGCGCGCTTGATGTCGGGCGCCTTGAACAGTGAGGCGCCCGGATGAACCGTGATCTGGAGCTTGCCGGACGTGCCGGCTTCGACGTCCTTGGCGAACGCGACGAGATTCTCGGAGTGCGGATTGTCGGCCGGATATGCCGCCGGCAGATTCCATTTGGTCTGAGCCAAAGCGGGTGTCGCAGCCAGCACGGCGCTGGCGATCAAGGATGCGCGGAATAAACGAGACATCATCGGGCTTCTCCTCACAGTCAATTTCAAAACCGGTACGCTCAGTCTGGGAAAGCAAGCTTGGGCAGGAACATCACGATCTGCGGATATTCCGTGATGATGAACACGGCGGCGAGCAACAGGACGAAGAACGGGAACGCCGCCCGCGCGACGGTCAAGGTATCACGCCCGCTCATGTTCTGGAGCACGAACAGATTGAAACCGACCGGCGGCGTGATCTGCGCCATCTCCACGTGGATGATGAGATAGACGCCGAACCAGACCAGGTCGAGACCGGCCTGCTTGACCATCGGCAGCACGATCACGGCGGTCAGAACGATCATCGAGATGCCGTCGATCAGGCATCCCAGGATTATGTACATGATGCTCAGATACAGCGCGAGCATGCCCGGCGTCAGCTGCTGGCCCTGGACCCAGGTGGCGAGCGCCGCCGGAATGCCCGTATAGGCCATCGCTGCGGTCGTATAGGCAGCGCCTGCCAGGATCAGCATGATCATGCAGGTCAGGCGCGTCGCGCTCATGATGCTCTCGAGGAAGTTCTTGCGCGTGAGCGTGCGGCTCCACCACGCCAGCAGCAGCGCGCCCGAAACGCCCCAGGCGGCGCATTCCGTCGCCGTCGCGAAGCCGAGCACGAGGGAGAGGAAGACTGCCAGGATCAGCAACAGGCAGGGCGCAAGCCTGGCCGACTCGCGCAGCTTCTGGCGGAACGGCATCGGGGGATCGCGCGGCGGAATCTTCTTCGGGTTCAGCAGCGACCAGATGATGATGTAGCCCGAATAGAGCACCATCACGAGCACGCCCGGCAGGAAGCCGCCGAGGAACACCTGAAGCACGGAGACATTCGCGGTGACCGCATAGACCACCATCGGGATCGACGGCGGGATCAGCAGGCCGAGCGTGCCGGAGCCCGCGAGCGAGCCTAGACTCAAGCCCTTATCGTAACCACGCTTGTCCAGTTCGGGCAGCGCGATCTTGCCGATGGTCGCACAGGTCGCCGCCGACGAACCCGACACTGCCGCGAAGATGCCGCAGCCGATCACGTTGACATGGGTCAGACGCCCCGGCAGCCACTGCACCCAGGGCGACAGGCCCCGGAACATTTCCTCGGATAATTTGGTGCGGAAGAGGATCTCGCCCATCCAGATGAACAACGGCAGCGCAGCCAGCGTCCATGACGAGCTTGCGCTCCATGTCGTGGTCGCAAGCACGGAGCCGAGCGGCAGGCTCGTGGTCAGCGCCATCGCCACGAAGCCGACAAGCCCCAGCGAAACCGCGATCCAGATGCCACTTCCCAGCAGCACGATCATGACGCCGAGCAGAATGAACGATAGTTCGATCATGCCGAGATTGGCCATCGTCAACCTCCGCCGCCCTGCGATATCCGCTCGATGAATTCGTCCGGAGTCTCGTCCGGCGAGCCCTTCTCGTAGCTCGGCCGGTTGCCGCTGATGACACTGACCATTTCATCAATGAGCGCGATCGAGAGGATCACGAGTCCGCCGGAAAACCCGAGCTGCGGAATCCAGAGCGGAAGCGCGACGACGCCCTGCGCCACGTCGTTGAAGCGCCAGGAATCGTAGGTCATCTGCACGGCATGCCGGGTGAAATAGAGGATGAAAGCGGCGGCAATACCAAGGGCCACGACCTCCGCCACCTGTTTGGAGCGCCCATGCAGACGCTCCAGCAACAGGCCGACCCGGATCATCTCTCCGCGCTTGAAGGTGTGAGCGAGGCCGAGGAATGCCATCGCGGCCATGCACCATGAGGCGAAATCATCGCCGGCGGGAATGTTGACCGCAAACTGGCGCCCGATCGACATGATCATCATGATTGCAAAGATCGCAACCATGAAGGCGCCGGCGGCGTAGCCCGCACCGAGATAAAGGAGATCTAGCGCGCGTCGCACCGGCCCCCGGCTCGTGACATCGTCCCCTGCCAACGCGATCCCCATCCTCATACGAAGCGATTCAGAAGGTCCCGGCGATCGCACGTCGCGCGCCGGTCCTGCATGAATATCGCCCCTGCCCAGCGCCTGTCTTTCAGACGTTAGATCAACATGATGGGGCTAGCGCAAGCAAGGAGTATGCCGGCTCTCGCCGGAATTTCCCCCGCAGGTTCAGCGGGTCTCCAGCCGCAGCCCGTCATACGCGGGCACCACTCCCGCCGGCAGCGACTGCCGGATCACCTCATAATCGACGTCGGCCGTCATGTTGGTGATGACGGCGCGCTTCGGCCTGAAGCGCTCGATCCAGGACAACGCGTCGTTGATGCTGAAATGGCTGACATGGCTGGTGTAGCGCAGGCCATCGACGATCCAGAGATCCAGATTTTCCAGGGCGCCCCAGCTCTCGCGTGGGATGTCGTTGAGATCGGGCGTGTAGGCGGCATCGCCGATGCGATAGCCCAGCGCGGGAATGTTGCCGTGCTGCACCAGGAAGGCCGTCATCGTCACCTGGCCGCCCTTCCCCTGAATGGTCTGGCTGTCACCGGCCTCGATCGACTGCGCCGTCAGGATCGGCGGATAGTCGCTGCCCGCCGGTGAGACGAAGCAATAGGAGAACCGCGACATGATGTCGTTCGCAGTCGTCTGATTGAGATAGGTCGGAATCCGCCGGCGCATGTGCATCACGACCGAACGCAGGTCGTCCATGCCGTGGGTCTGATCGGCGTGCTCGTGGGTCAGGAACACGGCATCGATGTGGTCGACATTGGTCGAGAGCAATTGCTCGCGCAGGTCCGGCGAGGTGTCGATCACGATACGCGTGGTGCCCTCGCCCGATGTCTGCTCGACCAGCAGCGAACAGCGGCGACGGCGGTTCTTGGGATTGTTGGGATCGCAGGCACCCCAGCCGAGTGCCGGACGCGGCACGCCGGCGGAGGAGCCGCAGCCCAGGATCGTCAGCGTCAGCGTCATGCGGCTCCCAGTTCTAAGGTTTCACCCTGGAGAACAGGCGAAAGAAGTTTTCGCTTGTCTGGCGCGAGATCTCGTCAAACGACACGCCGCGTGTTTCGGCGAGCACTTTTGCGACCTCGACCACATAGGCCGGTTCGTTGCGCTTGCCCCGGTACTTGCCCGGCGCAAGGTAGGGCGAGTCTGTTTCAACCAGAATACGGTCGGACGGCAGTTCGGCCGCAAGCGCGCGCAAGGCCTCGGACTTCTTGAAGGTCAGGATGCCCGTGAAGCCGATATAGAGCCCGAGCGAGACCGCCTTCAGCGCCAACTCGCGCCCGCCGGTGTAACAATGCAACACCGCGCGAAACGATCCCTTTGCCGTCTCCTCTTCAAGGATACGGCCGCAATCCTGGTCAGCCTCGCGGGTGTGGATCACCAGCGGCAGGCCGGTGGCGCGGGCGGCGGCGATGTGGGCACGAAAGCCCCTCGCCTGCGCCTCCGGCGAGCCGTTGTCGTAGAAATAGTCGAGCCCGGCTTCGCCGAGCGCGACGACCTTGGGATGCTGCGTCAAAGCGATCAGCTCGTCCGGCGCGATGCCGTCTTCTTCATCAGCGTTATGCGGATGGGTGCCGACCGAGCAATAGACGTCGTCATAGCGCTCGGAGATGGCCAAAAGCTGGTTCAGTTTCCTCACCCGCGTCGAGATCGTGACCATGCGGCCGATGCCGGCCGCTCGCGCCCGCGACACGATCCCGTCGAGATCCTCCGCAAAATCCGGAAAATCCAAATGGCAGTGGCTGTCGACCAGCATGGTGCGAACGCCTTTAGGCTGCCGGCTCGATATAGCGGGGGAAGGCCGGCGTCGGCGCGGGCAGCGTCGTACCGGGCGCGATGCGCGTTGCGCCACCAAGCGCGGCGAAGTTGCGCTCCGCTTCGGGGATACCGAGGCTGTTCAGCAGCAATCCCGAGGCCGTCGGCATCGCCGGCTGGGCCAGGATTGCGATCTGGCGCACGACTTCGGCGGTGACGTAGAGCACCGTCCTCTGCCTGACAGGATCGGTCTTGGCGAGTGCCCACGGCGCTTCGCCCGCGAAATAGCGGTTGGCTTCCGCGACCACGGCCCACACGGCATTGAGCCAGTGATGGATTTGCTGCGTCGCCATCGCTTCGCGGGACGCCGCGAGCATGCCGTCTGCTTGTGACAGGATCGCCTTGTCGTTGTCGCTGAATTCGCCGGGCTCCGGGAGCACGCCGCCGAGCTGCTTCGCGATCATCGACAGCGAGCGCTGCGCGAGGTTGCCGAGATCGTTGGCGAGATCGGCATTGATGCGCGCGACGATGGCCTCGTGATTGTAGTTGCCGTCCTGGCCGAACGGCACCTCGCGCAGAAAGAAATAGCGCATCTGGTCGACGCCGTACTGGTCGGCGAGGTTAAAGGGATCGACCACGTTGCCGACCGACTTCGACATCTTCTCGCCCCTGCTGAACAGGAAGCCATGGGCATAGACCCGCTTCGGGAGGGGGATCCCGGCCGACAGCAGGAAAGCCGGCCAGTACACCGCATGGAAGCGGATGATGTCCTTGCCGATGATGTGCACGTCGGCAGGCCAATAACGCCAGTTGTTGTCGCTCTCGTCGGGGAAGCCGACGCCGGTGATGTAGTTGGTGAGCGCGTCGACCCAGACATACATCACGTGATCTTCGTCGCCGGGCACCTTGACACCCCAGTCGAACGTCGTGCGCGAGATCGAGAGGTCGCGCAGGCCACCCTTGACGAAGCTCACCACCTCGTTCTTGCGGGAGTCGGGCCCAATGAAATTGGGCTGCGTCTCGTACAGCTTGAGCAGCTTGTCCTGATAGGCCGACAGGCGGAAAAAGTAGCTCTTCTCCTCGACCCATTCGACCGGCGTGCCCTGCGGCCCGAGCCTCACGCCGTCCTCGTTCAGGCGCGTCTCGTCCTCCGCGTAATAGGCTTCGTCGCGCACGGAATACCAGCCGGCATAGATGTCGGCATAGATATCCCCGTTCGCTTCCATGCGCCGCCAGATCTCCTGGCTGGAGCGGTGATGCTGCTCCTCGGTGGTGCGGATGAAGCGGTCGAACGACACGTTCAGGCGCTCGTCCATTTGCTTGAAACGGCCGGCATTGCGGGCGGCGAGCTCCGAGACGGACATTTTTTCGCCGGCCGCGGTCTGAACCATCTTCTGGCCGTGCTCGTCGGTGCCGGTCAGGAAGAACACATCCTTGCCGTCGAGTCGCGCGAAGCGCGCCAACGTATCGGTCGCGATCGCCTCATAGGCGTGGCCGATATGCGGGCTGCCATTGGGATAGGCGATCGCAGTCGTGATGTAGAAGACGTTGTCGCGCGCGGGGACGGCCACGGGCGTGTTGGCGTGCGGCGCTGCGATGGACTTCGGCGCGCGCGGGGCCTTGGGTTTCGATACATCGGGCTTCGCAGTCTTCGGCGGCGTCGCGACAGGAGCTGGTGCGGCGGTCACTGCGGGCGCAGCCACCCTCGCCGTCTTGGCTATCTTCTTCGCCGGGGCCTTGTTTTTCGCCGAGGCCTTGTTCTTCGCCGAAGCCTTGGCTGGCTTTTTGGTTCCTGTCTTCACCGTCTTCTTGGCGACGACCTGCTTCTTCGCTGCCTTCTTTGCCGTCTTCGCGGCGCTCTTCTTCCCGGTTTTTTTGGCGGCCGCCTCTTTGGTCTTCGTGGCTTTCTTGACGTTCTTGGCAGCTTTGCGCGCGCGCGCCTTCACAGCCTTCTTCGCGGCTTTCTTGACGGCCTTCGTGGCAGCCTTCTTCTTGCTGCTCTTGCCCTTAGCGGTTTTCTTAGCTCGCGTTGCCACGACGAATTCCTTTACCGGCTTCTCGAAATTGGGAAACGAATCTGCGTTAGTTTATTGTCTTGAGCATGATCCAACCGGAAAACCGCTGGACACTTTTCCGGATCATGCTCTAGCGCGTTGCGTCCGCCAGCCAGCCGAACACCGAGAAAACCAAGGGCTTTCGCTCCAGATTGTAGGTTTCGGTGTCGCGCGCGGCGCGGACGATCTTTTCCCATACCTCAGCTAGACGCGCAAGGCGCGGCAGATTTTGGTTGGCATTGGCCTCGTCGGCGTGCAGGCGTTCCGCGATCCAGCGATCGATGCCGTCAATGAAGGCGGCAAGCGCAACGCGGTCGCTTGTGCCGAGCGATTCGCCGAGCGTGTGCAATTCGCGCGGATCGACCTGCGGCAGTCGCGCCAACAATGCGGCCGTGCGTTGCTGGAGCTTCAGGGCGTCGCCGCCGAGCAGCGTCAGCGCCCGCGCGACGCTGCCCTCGGACGCCTCCGCCGCCTCGCGCAATGCCGGATCGTTCGGGTCGAGATCGGCAGCGGTTGCGGCTGCTCCAATCACGTCGTCGGTTGCGAGCGCGCGCAGGCGCAGCTTGCGGCAGCGCGACTGAATTGTGGCGAGCACGCGCGCCGGCGCGTGGCTCACCAGCAGGAACAGCGATTGCTGCGGCGGCTCCTCGAGAATTTTCAGCAGCGCGTTGGCGGCATTTGGATTGAGCTCGTCGACGGTATCGACGATGCAGACGCGCCAGCCTTCGGCCGCCGCGGTCGAGCCGAAGAATCCGATCGTCTCGCGCGTCTCGTCCACGGTGATCACCGTGCGCATCACCCCGCGATCGTTGGCGGTGCGCTCCAGCGTCAGCAGACCCCCATGCGAGCTCGCCGCAACCTGCCGCGCCACGGCGTGATCAGGATTGATGGCGAGATCTTCGGCGCGCTGCACCGAAAGCGCCAGCGGCTGGCCGTGAGCGAGCACGAAGCGCGCCATCCGATATGCCAGCGTCGCCTTGCCGATGCCTTGCGGTCCGCCAATCAACCAGGCGTGCGGGATACGCCCGCTGCGATAGGCGGCGAGCAGCGCGGTCTCGGCCTCGCGATGGCCGAACAGAACGCTCGTCTCGCGCGGATGAGACATGGCAGTTTCGCGCTCGGTCTGACGCGGGCTCATATGGACACCACCGTTGCCGGCGTCGGGAGCAGGCGATCACGCATCGCGATCCAGATGCGTCCGGCAACCGTGTCGGGATCGGAATTGGCGTCGATCAGCACGCAGCGCGCGGGATCGTCCGCCGCGATCTTGCGATAGGCTTCGCGCAGGCCCTGATGGAAACCAAGCTTCTCGGCCTCGAACCTGTCCGGCGTGCCGCTGCCGCGGCGCGCGGCCGCGCGCTGCAGGCCGATCTCGACCGGCAGGTCGAGGATGATGGTGAGGTCCGGCTTGAGATCGCCGATCGTGACCCGCTCCATCGCGTTGATCAGCGCGGCCGGCACGCGGCCGAGGCTGCCCTGATAGGCCCGCGTCGAGTCGGCGAAGCGGTCGCACAGCACCCACGTGCCCTGGTTGAGCGCTGGCTGGATCACGGTGTGGACATGATCGTCGCGGGCGGCCGCGAACAGCAGCGTCTCGGCTTCGGGTCCGAGCAGCTTGCCCATGCCTGACAGCACCAGATGGCGCATGATCTCGGCGCCCGGCGAGCCGCCCGGCTCGCGCGTGACGAGGATACGCATCCTGGCGGCCTTGAGACGGTCGGCGAGCTTCTTGATCTGGGTCGACTTGCCTGTCCCCTCGCCGCCTTCAAAGGTGACGAAACGCCCGCGTCCGGACGGCCACTTTACCGCGCTTTCACTCATGATCAGAGCTTCTCGGCGCCCGCACGGAAAATGCCGATCACCAGCTCGCTGGCGCCGTCGATCGCGCGGCGCACCGTCGAGCCGGTGCCGATCGCGTCAGCGGCATAGACCGGCGTCTCCACTGCGATGTTGCCGCTGCGCCAGACCCTGACCAGCCCGACCTTCTGCCCGGCCTCGACCGGCGCGCGCACCGGGCCGTTATAGATGACGCGCGCGATCAGCTTGTCGCTGCCGTTCTTGTGCACCATCACCTTCACGGGCGTCTTGGCGACCAGTTTGACCGAGCGGCTCTCGCCGCCGAACACCTTGGCGTAGCCGACCGGCTGATCGGCCGCGATCAGGGTGCGGGTCTCGAAATTGCGAAAACCCCATTCAAGCATCTTCTTGGCTTCGGTCGCGCGATCGTCGGGGTCTTCCAGCCCGTTAATGACAACGATCAGCCGCGTGCCGTTCTGCACCGCCGAGCCGACCATGCCGTAGCCGCCTTCCTTGGTGTAGCCGGTCTTCAGACCGTCGGCGCCTTCCATCGAATTGAGCAGCGGATTGCGGTTGGGCTGGCGGATCTTGTTCCAGGTGTATTCCTTCTCGCCGAACAGTTTGTAGAATTCGGGAAAGTCGAGAATGATGTGCCGGGCGAGAATGCCGAGCTCGCGCACCGTCATCTTGTTGGCGGGGTCCGGCAGGCCGTTGGAATTGCCGAAGGTCGATTTCGTGAGGCCAAGCTCGCGAGCTCGCTTGGTCATGAAGTCGGCGGCGAAAATCCGCTCGCTGCCCGCCATGGCCTCGGCCAGCGCAATGCAGGCGTCGTTGCCGCTCTGGATGATCGCCCCGTGCAGGAGATCGTCGACCGTGACCTTGCTGTTGATGGCGGCGAACATGGTCGAGCCGCCGGAGGGTGCGCCGCCCTTGCGCCAGGCGTTCTCGCTGATCCGGTATTCGTCGGTCAGCTTGATGTCGCCCTCCTTGATGGCGTTGAAGACGACCTCGGCGGTCATCAGCTTCATCATGCTCGAGGG
The DNA here is from genome assembly GCF_023100665.1 of Bradyrhizobium sp. CW1. Taxonomy (NCBI): domain Bacteria; kingdom Pseudomonadati; phylum Pseudomonadota; class Alphaproteobacteria; order Hyphomicrobiales; family Nitrobacteraceae; genus Bradyrhizobium; species Bradyrhizobium sp. CW1. The sequence continues at coordinate 4,084,166 of NZ_CP064684.1, read as the reverse complement.
CGCGCGGAGCTCGTCGGCGTTCTTCTCGAACAGCACACTGCCGCTGGAGGCCTCGATCAGGATCGCGGTCGGGGCGTCGCCGTCGAAGCCGGAATCATCTGTTTTCTTGGCGCCCTGGACGCTCTGGTTGGCGGCGTAGAGCGCCCCGCTCCAGCCAATGGCCGCCACCAGAGCCGTCGCGATCAGCCCGCGCGCCAGCGCTCCGGCGGTAAACCAGGTGCGCCTAAACGAGGAAAGACGAAATTCCATGGCCAAGCCCTGAGAGCGGCGTTCTAACAGTTGGAGCCGGTGCAAACAACACGGGGTGGCCGCTTGTCCCGAGATTGCACGATTCTCGTCCCGCCCCTATCGTGGCACCTCAGATTTTCTGACCAAACCCCTGAAACAAGGCGGAAAAGCGATGTCATCCACCCGCGTGATCAAGGCCAACGGGATCGACCTGTTCATCCGCGAAGCCGGTCAGGGGCCGCTGGTGGTGCTGTGCCACGGCTGGCCGGAACTCTCCTACTCCTGGCGCCACCAGATCCCGGCGCTGGCGCAGGCCGGGTTTCGCGTCGTCGCCCCCGACATGCGCGGCTATGGCCAGAGCTCAGCGCCGCCCGAGGCGACGGCCTATTCGATCTTCGACACGGTCGGCGATATCGTCGGCCTCGTGCAGGCGCTTGGCGAGACCAAGGCCATGGTGGTCGGCCACGACTGGGGTGCACCGGTGGCTTGGCACGCGGCGCTGTTCCGGCCCGACATCTTCACGGCGGTCGCCGGCCTGAGCGTGCCACCGCCGTTCCGCGGCCGCGGCAAGCCGCTCGAACTCCTGCGCCACGGCGGCATCACCAATTTCTATTGGCAGTACTTCCAGGCGCCCGGCGTTGCCGAAGCCGAGTTCGAGCGCGACGTCGCGCGCACCATGCGCATCGTGCTCGGCGGGCGCGGCCTTGCCGATCCCTCCGCAGCCATGTTCGTGCTGGAGGGCAAGGGATTCCTCGGCCACGGCAACCCGGAGGAGCCTCTGCCGGCCTGGCTCACCGAGACTGACCTTGCCTATTTCACCGAAACCTTCCGCAAGTCCGGCTTCCGCGGCGGGCTGAACTGGTATCGCAACCTCGATCGCAATTGGGAGCTGACGGCGCCCTGGCAGGACGCGCAAATCCATCAGCCGTCGCTCTTCATTGCCGGTTCGAACGACGCCGTCATCACCGGCCTGATCGGAGCCAAGCGCGTCAACGAACTCGAGCGCGTGCTGCCCAATCTGAAGCGAAAGCTGATCATCGAGGGCGCCGGCCATTGGGTCCAGCAGGAGCGGCCCGACGAGGTGAATGCGGCGCTGATGAGTTTCCTGAAGGAAAGCGCGGCTCAGTAGAGGCCGCGGCCGCTCAGGATGCCGCGGGCCTCGGCAGCGCCGTCCGAGGCGTAGGCGCCGGACGGAGCGCTCTCGGTCGCATAGCGGCCGTCCCCGTCATAGGACACGGCGCGCGCGTTCTGGAGCGCCCGACCCCGGTTGCGGCTCGAGGCCGACATTTCCGAGGTCGCACTGAGTGAAGCCATGTCGGCGGAGGTGTTGCCGAGATTGTAGGGCCGTCCCTCCGGCGTCGGAACTTCGCCGCGCATGGCGCCGCGGTTCGACGATGGCAGCTCCGGCACGAAGGGTCTCGCGGAGGCGACCCGGACCATCGACGGCGATGGCGCCGGGGTCCCGGTGCGCAAGGTGGCCATCAGCTGGCGGTCGTCGGAGCCTTCCAGCGGCGCCCGGCCAACATACTCGACACGGACCTTGGCGATCCCATTGCCTTTGAATTCAAGCAGTTCGGCGGCCTTGTTCGAGACGTCGATGAGCCGGTTGCCGTGATAGGGCCCGCGGTCATTGACGCGGACGATCAGCGACTTGCCGTTCGAGACGTTGGTCACCCGCGCATAGGACGGCATCGGCAGGGTCGGATGCGCCGCGGTCAGCGAGCCCATGTCGAACACTTCGCCATTGGCGGTCAGGCGGCCATGGAAATCGTCGCCGTACCAGGACGCCATGCCCTCGGCGCGGTAGTTGACGTCCTCTTCGGGCACATAGGTCCGGCCACCCACCACATAGGGCTTGCCGACGCGATAGGCGCCGCCGCCCTTCGGGACCGGATCGCCCAAAGCCACGACCCGGGGGCTCGAGGACACGCCGTATTTCGGATCGACCCGGCTGGCGAATTTGTTGGAGGAGGCGCAATTGGCGAGCGCAAGGCAGGTCGCGGCCATCGCAGCAGCGCGCGCGGCCCGCAAAACCGAATCTGACCGTCGGATCCCCATTCGCCCCAAATACCACTTTGCCGGAGGCGTACCTAACCCGCTTTGGCTACGGGTAGCGCTGTCCGGTCCTTTGCTCCGAGGCGGCCCACCACCGCGTCGGAAGTGGTAACGATAACGCAACCCGAACACGGCGGAAATGGGGAGCGCACGGCGTTCACGCCGGGATGGTAAACAGGGCGTATGCGCTCGCCCCGTTGAACTACGGGGCGCCGGTGCCCTGCTCTGTGCCACGCCTGGACATTCTGTTGCGCCAAATCCTCACTCCACCCCATTGTCGCGCCGCTCACTGGAATTCTTTTGACTGTGCAAGGCCGCCCGCGTTTTCTCGCGTGCAGGGCGGAATGGAATGAGACGATGATCGAGACGGTTTCGGCACTGATGGGTTTGGTAAGCGCGGGGATCTTCCTGGCCCATGCGTTTGAAGGTTACCGCACGAGGGCCTGAGGCACTCGCGCGGACGGCAAGCATCACCCTTTCAAGACGGCGCGTTCGGACATTTTTAATCGATCCGATCGAGCATCGCAGACGAGAGCGGCAGGTGTCCCATGCGCAACCATGACCTCGTATCCGATGGCTTCCTGGCATTGACCGCCGGTGGTCTGGTCCTGCTGTGCTCCAGCCTCGTGGCATTGGCCTTCGCCTGAGCACCCAGCACTTCCCGAACAATACGCTTACCGCAGTCCAAGCAGCGAACGCCGATAGAGACTGTCACGGGCTTCGCTCAGGCAGACGAAGCTGCCGTCAAAACCCTGGCCGTACCGCTTCTGGCCTTTGCCGTAATAGACACCTTTGCTGAAATCGAGCCAGACAACCCGGTCGTGCGGGCAGTGACGCTGCGCCTGCGCCTCGTAGCGAAATGGCGTCAGCGGCGTGGCCGATACCTCAGCGCCGCAGCAGCCGACCAGGATCGTAGCAGCGAGTGCGATCGCGCCGGCCCATTTGCGGAAGCTGCTCCAAGATACTCCGCAAGATATTCCGCAAGACACCACCCGCCTCCCGATCCCAGCCGTCGAGGGCCGGCCTGCTTTCACTTGTCCGCTTCGAGTTGCTGCAACGCCTGGTGCATGCATTCCTGAAGCCTGGCTGCGACCTGTTCGCGCGCGACGCCTTTGGCGGCAAGATCGCCTGCCACCTTGTCGAGGATCTCGTCCATCGAGTGGTTCTCCAGATGGTCCGTCACCAACGCCGTCGCATAGCCGGCCGCGGCATCGCCGCTGAGGCCGAGCTGGGTTGCGGCCCAGAGCCCGAGCAGCTTGTTGGACCGGGCCGTGGCCTTGAACATGAGCTCCTCGTCGTGGACGAATTTGGCCTCAAAGCCCTGCTCGCGCTTGTCGAACGTGGTCATGGTCAGCTCCATTTCGTTTTTCGCTGATCGGGATCGGACTGGCTGGAAGCGAACGTCTCCGTGGTTCAAATCAGGGTCGTTGGAAGCTTCCGGCGGAAGCCAAACGCCGTCAAGCCCGCTGGGCGTGCCCAAGGCACCCACCAGCTCTACGCCAGCCAACCCGGCTAGGCAGAGATGTTTACTGTTCATTAAGCAGACTCAGCGCCGCATGGCCGGGGACATCGAGAGCTGACGCATGAACAAAGAACTGCGGGAGTTTCGACGGCTTGAACGGGTCTGCCTGGAGCAGGCAGCCCTCTCCACCATGGACCTCGCGCGAGGCGGGTTGCTCAAGGTCGCTGACGATTGTCGCGTCGCAGCCGAAGCGATCGAGGCGCAATCGCCTCGCAGACCTTTCGCAAGTGCCGTTCAGGCGCTGAAGCAGGCGTTGAGCGTGACCCGCATCCCTCACCGGCACTGAGACCGGCGCTCGCGGGCAAGGACATCCTTGACGGGGCGACCGCGTACGGTCAGCCCTTCGCCTCCGTCTGTTCACGTGCCAACCGTTCGGCCCTTAGCCGTTCCTTGTTCGCATAAAACGCCTTCTGCGCAGCTTCATGATCGCGCATGGCTTTTTCGGCTTCGACACGGCGTGTCGCATCGCGCGCCTGCCGCTGCTCAGGAGTCAAGGGCTTGCGCCGGTAGGAAATGTCTTCCGTCATGGCCAGATAATGCTGAGGTGAGGAAAGAGTTCCTCGTGGTCCCGCTGAGCGGCACTGCGGGCCGACTGCATAATGTGCGAAAACAACCCCATGCACAGTAGCCAAGTCCTTCTGCAGACAGCACTTTTTTTATCGCACTTTCGATGCGTTTGACCCCGCAGGGATCTCGATGTCTGCAATAACAGGCAAATGGTCTGAATAGGCCCTCGCGCCTTCGTCGGTCCAAACCTTCCCGATCGGGCTGTCGGACGTCGCATAGATCCGGTCAAGCCGCAGCAGGGGCAAATGCGACGGGAAAGTTCGCAGCCGCGTACGGTTTGGGCAGACCTGCGCGAGCACGCGCCGCACCGATTTGATCCAGAACCAGTCGTTGAAATCCCCGAGGACGACGGTCCTTCCAGGTTTCACCAGGCTCACCAGCGCCTGAGCCTGCGCGTGGCGCTCGTGGATGCTCAGGCCGAGATGCGTGGCCACCACGCGAACATCGCCAACCGGTGTCAGCAGTCCCGCGGCGATCGCTCGGCGCGGCTCCCGCTCACGATACGACACGTCGACGATCTCGGGCGGGCCGGAGAATGGAAAGCGGCTCAGGAGCGTCTGGCCGTAGTCGCCATCGGCCGTGACGATCGACTTGGCGTGAACACCGTGATCGCCGACGACGCTCGCCAGCTTCGCAAACGGATCGTCCGATCGCGATCGCGAATCCACCTCCTGAAGCGCGACGACATCGGGAGCCCATTTGCGAATGATGGAACAGATCCCTTCCAGATCGAACTTCGGATTGAGATTGAAGGTGCCATGCACATTCCACGTCATGAAGCGCATCAGCGCCTCCCGGCGAGCCACGTCGCGACGAATTGCGCGCCGGCGCAGATCGCGAGCCAGCCCAGGAACGCCAGTGCGAGCAGCAACATGTTGACCCAGGACGCGTTCCTGGCGAGATCAGCGATCTGAGCCCCCAAAACTGCCATGGCGAGAATGCCGGGCGTCATGCCGAGCAGCGTTCCGACCAGGAAGTCACGCAGAGGCAGCGTGCTCGCGCCAGCCACGACATTCACCACTGAGAACGGCGCGATCGGGATCATCCGGATGACGACGACAGCCAGAATCCCCTTGCCGACAACACGTTCCTGGATGCGCGCGGTACGTCGTCCGAGCAAACGCTGGAGGCGTTCGCGCCCGAGTGCCCGTCCGATCGCAAACAGGATAAAGGCGCTGAGCACGACCCCCGTCATGGCGGTGACGAAGCCTAGCCATGGTCCCAGTGCGGCAGCAGTCGCCGCAATGAGCACGAGAACCGGAAACACGACCAACCCGCCGACGACGAAAGCTGCAATCGCGAATGGCGGACCCCAAACGGACTGCGAATAGGCAGACAGAAGCGTCGACATCCGGCCCGCGTCGGCGAAATCGCTCAACGACGTGTAGGACCAGGCCATCGCCAGTCCAAAAAGCGCCACGGCGATCGAGACCATCCCGATGATCGTCTTCGTGCTCCACATCCGCGATGCCGCCCGCTCCAGATGAAGAGGCGCCTCAGGGTCCGCCACCGGCTGAACCATCGTGGCCAGAGCGCTGGTCAGGACCGAGGATTCAACGTCCCGCAGCGCCTTCGTCCCGCTTGCGACGTCGTCCAGGAGCGCAAAAAGACGATCTTCGTTTTGCGCGACGGTCTGTTCATCGAGACCGCAGAAATGGGCGATCAGGCGACGGCGGACCGAGGCGATGAACTCCCGATGCTCGTCTGATGCGGCTTCGAAGATCAGGTCACATTCGCTATCGGCACCCATCGATCGATTGTTCAAATTGGCCGAACCGATCCTCAAGATCCGATCGTCGACGATCATGAGCTTGCTGTGCACCATCACGGCCGCTTCCGTATCCCCGTTCCCCGAGACCGGGTAGACGAAGCGGATGCGATCGGCGACGCCGGCCGAACTGAAGCAATCGATGAAAGCGCCCCGGCCGTTCTGCATCGCTTGGGATTCCAGCCATGAGGAGTGCAGTTTTGGGGTGACGATCAGAACCCGAAGCGAAGGCACGCGCAGCATCTGCTCCGCCAATTCGCGCGCGATCTTGGTGGCGCTGGTGAACTGGTTCTCGATGTACACGAATTTCGTCGCGGACCGCATCGCTGCAATCAGCGAGCGTTCGACCTCCCGGAGCGTCGAACCTGCCGGACAAACCACCTCGGTCCTGGCGATACCCACCGGAATATGTTCAGCCTCGACCGGCACAATCGCCGGCCAGCGCAAGCTTTTCAGCGGGCGCCGATCATCAATTTGTTGGCCCGCCGCGCGCCAGCGTTGCTCCACGAGGTCGAACAACTGCGCCGCCGCATCCCCATCGACCACGCATTGAACATCATGAAACGGCAGGTATGGCTTGCCCTGGGGATCACAGCGCGATGCGTGATCGGCGCGATGATCACTGGTGTCCCAACGCCTGATCGTCAGATCGAGCCCGCCGACGAACGCCAGTGAACCATCGACACAGACGATCTTCTGGTGTTGGGCCGACCCAAAGGGAAGCGTGGCATCCAGGTGAAACCGGACGCGGCCATCTGTGTCGGCGGTAAATTTGGCCGCGGAATTCCATTCCCTCTCGGAGGCGTAGAACGAGACGAAGTCCCAGACGAGAATGTTGATGTGCAAGGTGGGACGGCGGTGGACCAGCGCGCGCAAGAATGGGCCGAGTTGCTCCGGCAAGCCATCATCCGCTCGCTCGGACTCGCCGACCAGCCTGGTCTCACTATGGATATCCCACCCGACGATATAGACGAGGTCCTGCGCCTGCAGCAGGGTCTGCCGCAGGGCCGCGAAATAAGCGGCAGCATCGTTCAGAACCGCCACACGCCGCGCCTCGCACCGCCGCCAGACGGTGTCGCCGGGGATCAGGGTCGATGAGCTCTGAAGCAGGGAGACCTCGCAATCTGCGTTCGCGTTGAAACGCACTGACCGCGCAAGGGGTTCCCCGACTCAGAACCAGAGTGGCCGTTGCAGCGTGCGCGGATTCCGGCGCCACAGTCGCCCATTGCCGCTACTTGGTTCGGACAGTCTTCGCACCTGCGCCTTTCAAGGCGTCCGCGATCTTCTCAGGCGCATCGCCGTGAAAATCCACGGAGACCTCGATCCGGCCTTCCAGCTTCTGGTGTCCCTCCGGCGCAGGCGCGGCCTTGGCGTCAGGACCGGCCGGGCGTGTCCCCGACGTGTTCGCGCCACCGACGGGCTGGACGAAGACGTCGCTTCGCGGCACGCCGCATTCCTGCACGACATGCTCAACCGCAAGCTCGGCGCCGCGGCGCGTGTCGAATTCTCCGATGATCGTACTTTCCAAGGGCGCCCTCCATGGCTGGACGAGAGTGCCAACAACGGGTCAGCGAGGGCCAGGTTCCTGAACCCGCGGGCGGTTAGAACCGAACGATCCCGAACAGAACAAGCAGCGCGAGAGTGATCAACCCGGAGACCAGCAGCGAGCCGAGACATCCCAGCCGGTTCGAGAAAAAGAAGAACATACCTCGCCCATCCCATAGCTTCGTGACGAGCTAAGTTCTCCCATTCGACAGCGTTCCTGGAGGCGCTTTGGGGCGCGCGAACGAGGACCAATCCAAGAACCAATCGTTTCGCGGGACGTTGAGTCCGCGATGTCAGACGCTTTTGATTATTTCCGAGCGCACGCGGTCCGAGCCCTTTGCAAGGCCCGGGCGATGCCGCGCGGACGAATGAAACATCTGCAAACCGTCGTGGCCCGGATCTACCACCTGCTGACCAAGGAGGCTGCGTATGGGCCCAACCTGCAGCACATGGACGACTTCCGGGCAGCCCAGAAGCTCGAGAAGTCGATCGACTGAACTGCAATGACGGTGACGCTGCACGCCCTCCCCCGACGCGCTCAGCTCCCTTTGGGAGCGGTCCTTGACTGCGACCCTGCAAGCCCGGGATTGATGGCCAGCGACGCGCCGGCGGCGCCGCCGGCTTCATAGGCCGTCATCGACACCATCCGGCTGCTGCTGCGCTGGGTCCGCATCTTCAGGTCGAGCTTGTCGAACTCCGCATCGACCACCGACGTCTTGAGAACCACCAGCCCGCGGCCGGTGCTTTCGTTGATCTGATCGCGACTGGCCTTGATCGCCACCAGCCTGTCCGCGATGGACCCCACCATCCCGAGCGCGAAGGAGGCATTGGCCAGATGCCGCTCCTGGTGCCGGAACCTGCTGTAGTCGACCGAGGTCTTGAAGCGGCCGAGCTCGGCGCGGACGGCGCCGTCGATCAATTCGGCCAGATAATGCGCGACCTCGATGTCCGCGCCGAGGCCGAAGAACACATAGCTGCTCTCGCCGGCCGTGTTCTTCTCGCGCCAGACCCGACAATCGCAGAAACGAGCGATCGCCCCGATGCAGTCGTCCAGGGGAATTCGCTTCTTGCGAAAAGTCTCGTAGACCTTCCGCTCGCACGGCGACGCCCGCAGTTCGACGTCGGACAGCGACAAATCGTGGCGATCCAGCAGTTCGGCGACCTTGGCGGCCGCAGACAGCGCCTCGTCCTCAGTGCAGCCATTGGCGATGGTCTTGGAACGCAACGCCTGAATGCGGAGCTTCAGCTTGTCGAGTGCAGCTGGATTGGATGTCTGATTCACCGATCACCTGTCCGGGTAAACCCGACGGATAGAACCCGGTCGGATAGACCGGCGGAAGGGGTCTCTTGTCAACTGTATTGATCTTCGACTTTTTTCGAACGGACCTCACTCCTTCTACGTGCGGTGCACGACCTCGCGGCACTGACCATAGAATGCAGAGACGAGGCTTCACTACAATCGCGCACTCGCTCGATTTCCACCGCAACTGACAAATCACTGTCGGGAGCAGACCACCACAAGCCGAACGGGGTTGCGTGAGCGCCTTGGCTTTGGCGGCGGCGTCGTGTTCACAGTATTTCGAGCTTGCAGCCAGCCGGCTTTGATCCCTGCGCTTGTTGAGGTTAGCCGCAGCAGAGTGGTGGATTGAAGGACGCACTGATCAAGGCCGTCGATCGGTTTTGTGCCGCGACACATAGGGACTGGACCCGCTGTTAAGGTTTAGCGGTCAGGTTAACCCCAGCGAACGTTTGGCTGAGAGCGTCGAACTCGATATGACCTCGAATAGAGGAATATTCGAATGTCCAATAGAACCGCATTTCAAACTGCAGATGCAGACGAGCCCCACAACTTTTTTGATCTCGTCATTCACCTCACCTTCAGCGCTGTAGCCCTCCTGGCCACAGCTGTTTCGCTGGAGGCGATTGGGTTCATCGCTTGGCAGCCATCCACCTTTCTGGTTGCCTATATCTTTGACTGACGCGATTGGCTGGCATGAGCGAATTCGAAGGCCTCTCTGACCACTTCATTCTGCGGATGCACGAGTTCATTCGCCAAGAGGTGCAAGCAGATAGGCTAGCCGGCGCGCGTTTTGTCGGATTGCCAGCGAGGCTGCGCGCGGAAGCTCTTGCACGGGAAATCGAGCGACGCGGCTTGTTCTGCACGGCAATTGACTGGCCTCAGCATCTTGAGCCTGGAGCGGACAAATACGCACTGACCATTGGACACCGGAAGACGATCTAAAGCTCATCGTGCTCACGGCGCGACGCGTCCCGATGACCGGATTGCTCGCCTGCCAGACCGCAATCGCAAATGTCGATCCGCGATCGACTGCGACTCCTGCGGACCTGCATCGTGAACAAGAGAATGCCAAAGCTCCCGCGTAGCGGCCTCGGTCTAACCAGTCCCCGGCCCCTCCAACCCGGGGCCGTCTCTCCATCAGCCTACCGCCGCGTTGCGCCTCGCGCAGCTAACTCCCGATCCAGATCTTTCAAGCGCTCAAGCAGGTTCTCGACGATCTCTATGCAATCGGAAGGTCCCAACGATTGCACGCCGCGCGCCGCTAGCTCGCGCTCCAACATGGCGGCTATAATGATTTGAATGCTCACGAATTCTCCGCCGACTTCGCCTCCGAGACGGTACGGCTCAACTTAGAAATGGGTTTCGCTAAAGCGAAAGGCCGCAGGGTGGTTCCAGCCCCCACTGCGGCCATCCCGGGCAAATTAGAAACTGGTACTTAAATCTCGCCGGTGTTCTCACAGTAGAACACCGTGTTCCGAAAAAGGATTCCGTAAGACTACCGGAATTCGGGGTGGCCCGGATTGTCACTCGGGTGTGGAAATGGCACCGCTTCCTTACTAGGCCCATGCTCATTGCGGATGAGAGCGCCGGGAGCGACGCTGGGCTGGTACGTAGACTTCCCAGATTCCGGAGGTCGCTACCGCCACAGCCGGCGCGTGACGTTGAACAACGCCGCAAGCGGGACGCCTACCAACACACCCAGCATGCCGTACGATGTGACCAGCAGCGCAGCGCTAAGCGGCCCTGCGCTTGTCGCAAATCCGTAAGCTGCGCCTAAGCCTCCCAGCGTCACGGCAAAGACGACCATGTTGCGGTCGTTGCGCGCCTCGATGTTATAGACCGGGGGCCTTTTGCGGTGAAGAACGGGAGGACCGAACGGCACCTTCGAGCCGCAATTTGGACAGGCCGACGCACTCGGTGAAACCGGGTGGTCACAGTCGTGGCAATCGATCAGCTTTTTGGTCTGTCCCATGCCGCAAATCGTAGCGGCGGAGCGGCCAGTCCACAAGTTCGGCAGCTACTCCCAGCACACCGTCCTGCATGACCACAGCAGGGCCGCTCTGATCCTCCAGCATTCTCCGCGCTTGACGGCTTGAAAACCTGCGCGCCGCGCGGAAGGTTGACCAGTTCGGGACCTTTCTCGCCCACCATGGCGAGTACACCCGGGGCCGAACTGGTGCCGCTTGCGAACATGGGAATGGAGAGGCCGCCCGCTCCGGCGCCGAGAGCGGCACCAGACCACGTGGGCACGCTGCTGGAGCCCGCGCTGCCACCAAGCCCAAGCAACGAACCCAACCGTTTTAGATCAAGCGCTTCTTCGAAACAGAAAGACGGATTGGGCACTATTGGACTAGGAGGTGGCGGAAGGGGTGGGATTCGAACCCACGGTACCCTTGCGGGCACGCCGGTTTTCAAGACCGGTGCCTTAAACCACTCGGCCACCCTTCCAAGTTCGGAATTGCTGTCGCTTAACGCAGTCGACGGCGCATGGCAACGCGAAGTTGGCGCCCGCCCCTTCCCCGGCATCGGATCTGTCAGGCGAGCGTCAGCCTGTTCCCTTACCCTATGCCCTCTCGGCGATCCCGGACACTGGCGACATCTCCCAGGGCGTCGCCGGTTGCGAGGCCCGGTTTGGAGTCGCCTCCGTTTCCGGGCCTCGTTTGCTGGCTGCAAAGAAAAGCGGCGCCCCCGTTGGGAGCGCCGCTTGAATTCTTCGTAAGCTAGCTTGGCTCAGTTCCCGCAGGAGGCACAGTTCATCTGCACCGGGGCGTAATAGGAATAGCCCGGCTGGACCATCTCGACGCGCTGGCGCGTGGCGTATTGCGGCGGGATGCGCTCGTACTGGACGCTCGGCGGCGCCACCATCACGGTCTGCGGCACCATCACGGTGCGGTACTGCGCCGGTGCGCGGTGCGCCACGACGGAGCCGGGCGACACCATCACGGTCTCGTCGACGGTGCGGTATTGCGGCTGCACGTATTGCTGCTGGTAGCAGGTCGTGCACGGCGGCGGCGTGTAGCAATTGTAGCAGCCGGCGGAAGCCGCGCCGGTCATTGAAATCGCAGCGACGACTGTTGAGAAAACGACAGCGAGAGTGCGAGACATTATTGTGGTGCCCCAATTGCCCGAAACGGATTTGCGAAGATCGATGGCAGTATACGCCGCAAAATTCTGAGCTGCCGAAGTTCATCGGGGCATCCTTAATGCAAACGGCCGGCTTGCGCCGGCCGTTCAGAACTTGTTGACCATGCGCGATGCGTGATGCTTGCGATCACACCCGCACGTGACGCACTTACTTCGAGCGCCGCTTCACCTCGCGCACCGCGCCGCGCGCGGCGCTGGTGGTGAGCGCGGCGTAGGCCTGAAGCGCGGTCGAGACGTTGCGCTTGCGGCCGATCGCCTGCCATGCGGCATCGCCCTTCGCCTCTTCCGCGGCGCGGCGCCTGGCGAGCTCCTCGTCGGAGACCTCCAGCGTGATGCTGCGGTTCGGGATGTCGATGGCGATGCGATCGCCGGTCCTGACCAGACCGATGTTGCCGCCTTCGGCCGCTTCCGGCGACAGATGGCCGATCGACAGGCCCGACGAGCCGCCCGAGAAGCGTCCGTCGGTGACGAGCGCGCAGGCTTTGCCGAGGCCCATCGATTTCAGATAGCTGGTCGGATACAGCATCTCCTGCATGCCGGGACCGCCGCGCGGGCCTTCATAGATGATCACCACGACCTCGCCGGCAACGACCTTGCCGCCCAGAATGCCTTCCACGGCGGCGTCCTGGCTTTCGAATACGCGGGCGGGGCCTGAGAATATCAGGATCGAGGCGTCGACGCCGGCGGTCTTCACAATGCAGCCGTCCTGCGCGAGATTGCCGTAGAGCACGGCGAGGCCGCCGTCCTTGCTGAAGGCGTGCTCGAGGTTGCGGACCACGCCCTTCTCGCGGTCGGTATCGAGCTCGTCGTAGCGGCGCTCCTGGCTGAAGGCGACCTGGGTCGGGATGCCGCCGGGCGACGCCCGGAAGAAGGTGCGGACAGACTCGCTCCTGGAGCGCTTGATGTCCCAGCGCTCCAGCGCGTCGCCCATGTTCGGCGCGTGCACGGTCGAGACCGACGTGTCGATCAGGCCGGCGCGGTCGAGCTCGCCCAGGATGCCCATGATGCCGCCGGCGCGATGCACGTCCTCGACATGCACGTCGGCGACCGACGGCGCGACCTTGCAAAGGACAGGCACGCGGCGCGATAGCCGGTCGATGTCGCGCATGGTGAACTCGACCTCGCCTTCATGGGCGGCCGCGAGCAGATGCAGCACCGTGTTGGTCGAGCCGCCCATCGCGATGTCCAGCGTCATCGCGTTCTCGAACGCCTTGAAGTTCGCGACATTGCGCGGCAGCACGCTAGCGTCGTCCTGCTCGTAGTGGCGGCGCACGATATCGACGATGGTGTGGCCGGCCTCGACGAACAGGCGTTTGCGATCGGCGTGGGTTGCGACCACCGTGCCGTTGCCGGGGAGCGCAAGGCCAAGGGCTTCCGTGAGGCAGTTCATCGAATTGGCCGTGAACATGCCCGAGCACGAGCCGCAGGTCGGGCACGCCGAGCGCTCGATCACCTTGACGTCCTCGTCGCTGACCTTGGAATCGGCGGCTGCGACCATGGCATCGATCAGGTCGACCGCCTTGGTCTTGCCCTGCAGGGTGACCTTGCCTGCCTCCATCGGTCCGCCCGAGACGAACACGGCAGGGATGTTGAGCCGCAGCGCCGCCATCAGCATGCCGGGGGTGATCTTGTCGCAGTTGGAGATGCAGACCATGCCGTCGGCGCAATGGGCATTGACCATGTACTCGACGCTGTCGGCGATCAGCTCGCGCGACGGCAGGCTGTAGAGCATGCCGTCATGGCCCATGGCGATGCCGTCGTCGACCGCGATGGTGTTGAACTCTTTCGCCACGCCGCCGGCCTGCTCGATCTCGCGGGCGACGAGCTGGCCGAGGTCCTTGAGATGGACGTGGCCGGGCACGAACTGGGTGAAGGAGTTGACGACCGCGATGATCGGCTTGCCGAAATCGCCGTCCTTCATGCCCGTCGCGCGCCAGAGGCCGCGGGCGCCCGCCATGTTGCGGCCGTGGGTGGTGGTGCGGGAGCGATAGGCTGGCATGGCGGTTTCCGTCCTCGGTTTGGCTGGCAGGGCGGGGCAAATTTTCGAAGCCGCCTCAGGCCTTTCCGGCCGGATAGCGCACGGGGGGAACGCGCGCAACGGGAACTTGGGCCGGACAGGGCTCCCCTGCTCCCGGCGCGTGGGCACCGGCGGTCTCAGCCGTCATGCCCGGGCTTGTCCCGGGCATCCACGTTCTTGATGCGGAAAGGTCGTGGATGGCCGGGACAAGCCCGGCCATGACGGAATTATTGCAGTTCGGGATCGAGCCAGTCGCCGATCACGGAGACCGGCAGCGTGGTCACGACGATGGTGGTCGCCGGTGCCGGCATGATCAGGGCCACATGCGCTCGCGCGCTTGCATTGGTTTCAGGCAACCGCGCGTGCAGGCGCATGCACCGCGAAAATTCAAGCGCGATGAAATCCGTAGTGATCCGGAATGGAATCCTATTCCGATGTCGCGTACATCGCGGGACATCGATCGGCGGCCTTCCAAGGGCATCACCCTCTGATCGCGCACCACGGGGTTGGGGACCACATGGGGCGGGGGATCAAAGGCTGGGGCAAGGTTACGAGGTCCGGACTCCTAGGCACTCCGGACCTCGGGACTTTCTAGTTTGAACGTGATTTCGCGCCGCCGGCTTGATCAGCCGTGCGGCGCGAAGTCGTTTTGGCGTCGTTATGCCGACACGGCGCTAGCGTGTCTGCGGCTCGATCGTCACCGTGCAGTCGCCCTGCCCTTGCGTCGCGACCACGATGTTGCCCGCGGGAGCGCCGAGGGCGATCGGCGCGGATGAGCCGCCGCCGGGCATCTGGACAGTCACGCTCAGGGAGTCCGTTCGCGCGGTCGAGCCCACGGTCGAGGGTTCTGCCTGGGCCACATTACCCGAGGCGTCACGCCGCATGATCTGGCAGTTCACATTGCTGCCCCCGGCGGCCGCCATGCTCGATGAGGTGCCGCCGCTCATCTGGGCGCGGGCTCGTGAGGGGTCGCGGGGCACCTGGCTGACGATGCGATGCGTCCGCGGCTCCACAATGACGACGTCGTCGCCCGTCGAAAAATATTCGTAGTCCCGATACTCGGGCTCGATCGCGACGATCTCGGGCGGAAGCCTGTGGAGGCGCACGCGCGAGGGAATGGTTTCACCGACCCGGATCGAGATGTTCAGATTACGCTCCGGCTCCGCCAGGCGTGCGCGGCTCACCGTTTCGGAGATCCGCACCTGCTTCTCGGACGTCACCTGAGTCTGCTGATTGGCCTGCGTGTTGGTCTGGGGCGTCTGATTGGCTTGATTGGTCTGCGTGCCTGAAGTGGCAGGCGCGGTCTGCGCATTGTTGGTCGGGGCCGTCCGGTTCGTGTCGGTCGCTGTGGCCGGTCGGTTGTTCTGTTGCGGCGGCTGCTGCTGCTCGGCCGCGTTGCGCGGCGGCTGGGTCTGGTTGCGCTCGTTCTGGTTGGCCGCAGCTCCCGTGCGCTCGTTCTGCTGGCCAGACGTGCCGGACTTGGACTTCTCGGACTCGGCCGTTGATTTCTGCGGCGCGGACTTGTCCTGCTTCGTCTCGGCGCTGTTCTTGCCGTCGCGTCCCGGTTTCGGGCTCTCCGCCTCACGGTTGCGATCGCGCGAAGGCTCACGAGATTCCTGGGCCTGATCCTTCGACTTCGGCTGGTTGCGCTCGGCAGAACTGGCCGGCTGGCGCTTGTCGTCACTCGCGTCCTGCTTGGCAGCGCCGCCCTTCTCCTCGCGGCCCGCACCCTGCAATCGCTCCTGGGCGCCCTGCGCGCGCTCTTGAACCCGTTCTTGGGCGCCGCCGCGTTGCGGCCCGGCACCTTTCGCCGGCTCCTCGGTCCGTCTCGGCTCGTCCCTTCGCTCACCGGGCGCCTGGGCGTAGGCGAAGCCGGAAGCAAGCATCAGTCCGATAGCCGCGGTCGATAACATCAAGTGCTTGCGCATGGTCCCTCTCCTGGAAAATTCGCAACAACAGACGCGAACGTTCTGTGGGTGCGAAGGTTCCTGATCAGGAACGAGGGCTGATCACGCGGGTCTCACATCGGGTCCTTCAGCGTGAGCCGCGCCGTGAATGTCACGCTGGTCTTGCCAACCAGCGCCATGCCTTCGACTTCGGCGCCGTCGGCGGAATAGTCGCCGGAAAAGCCGCAGGTCACTTCCCTGCCGCCGAACGCGAGCGGCTTGCCGACGGCCTCGGTGTGCTGATTGACGGTCATGTCGCCACGCCATTTCCCGTTCCGGAAGGTGTAGCTGCCGGTGTAGTAGAAATAGCTGTCGCCGCCCATGATGCGGCCATCGCAGAGCACGACGACGCCTTTGGCCTGGCCGCGCTTGCCGTCGCGCATCTCGATCTCAAAGATGTAGAGGCCGTTGAGGACCTTCTGTGGGTTGCCGCCCTGCTCGAGCCCATCGCCGGCCGACATCGCTCATCTCCCGTTCAAACCGGCACATTCCGCTCGAGATCTTCAAGCCACGCCGCAGCGCTCGAATCCGACGGCGCACGCCAGTCGCCGCGCGGCGACAACGAGCCGCCGGCCGAAACCTTGGGTCCGTTCGGCATCGCCGAGCGCTTGAACTGGCTGAAAGCGAAGAAGCGGCGCAAGAACACCTCCAGCCAGCGGCGTATTTCCTTGAGATCGTAGGCCTTGCGCTTGTCGGTCGGAAATGCCGGCGGCCACTCGCCCTGGGCAACGTCTTTCCAGGCCTGCAGCGCCATAAAGGCGATCTTGGACGGCCGCATGCCGAACCGCAGCGTGTAGAACAGGTTGAAATCCTGGAGCTCGTAGGGGCCGACCGAAGCTTCCGTGCTCTGCGGCTTCTCGCCGGGCTCAGCCGGAACCAGCTCCGGCGAGATTTCGGCCGACAGGATCGATCCAAGCGTTTGGTTGACGTCGTCGGTGAACTGCTTGGAGGCAATCACCCAGCGGATCAGATGCTGGATCAGCGTCTTCGGCACCCCGGCGTTGACGTTATAGTGCGCCATCTGATCGCCGACGCCATAGGTGCACCAGCCCAGCGCGAGTTCGGAGAGATCGCCGGTGCCAATCACGAGGCCGCCATGATGGTTGGCGAGCCGGAACAGATAGTCCGTGCGCAGACCCGCCTGCACATTCTCGAATGTGACGTCATAGACCTTCTCGCCCTTGCCGAAGGGATGGCCGATGTCCTTCAACATCTGCGTCGCCGTGGTGCGAATGTCGAGCTCCTGCCAACTCGTCTGCAACGCCTTCATCAGCGCCAGCGCATTGGTCTTGCTGTCGCTGCCGGTGGCAAAGCCCGGCATGGTGTAGGCGAGAATGTTCTCTCGCGGCAGGCCAAGAAGGTCGACGGCCTTAGCGGCGACGATCAAAGCATGGGTGGAATCGAGTCCGCCCGAGACGCCGATAACGACGCGCTTGGTACCGGTCGCACGCATGCGCTGGACGAGGCCCGCGACCTGAACGTTGTAGGCCTCATAGCAGTCCTGCTCGAGCAGGCTCTCGTCGCTCGGCACGAACGGAAAGCGCTCGACCTTGCGCAGGAAGCCGATATCGGCGGCCGGCGCCTTCAGGGCGAAGCCGACTTTTCGGAAGAAGGCTTCGCGCTGCCGGCGATTGTCGTCGAACGTACCCATCAGCGCGCGTTCCTGCCTGAGCAGGTCGAGATCGACGTCGGCCAGCGTGATCTGGCCGCCCTGGCGGAACCGCTCGCCCTCGGCCAGCAGCACGCCGTTCTCGTAGATCGAGGTCTGGCCGTCCCAGGCCAAATCCGTGGTCGATTCTCCTGCCCCGGCCGCGGAATAGACGTAAGCCGCGAGGCAGCGGGCCGACGTCGATTGGCACAAGAGCGCGCGCGAGCGGGCGCGGCCGATCGTGATCGGGCTGCCCGAGAGATTGATCAGCACGCTCGCGCCCGCAAGCGCGAGCTCGGAGGCCGGCGTTACCGGGATCCACATGTCCTCGCAGATCTCGACGCCGATGGTCAGGCCCGGAACGTCCTCGGCTGCGAACAGGAGGTCGACGCCGAACGGGGCATGCAGCCCGCCAAAGGCGACCATCTCTCCGACGATGCCGGCGCCGGAGGCGAAATGCCGCCCCTCGTAGAATTCGCGATAGGTCGGCAGGTAGCTCTTGGGCACCACGCCGAGGATCTTGCCGCGATGGATGACGACCGCGCAATTGTAGATCCGATTGCCAAAGCGCAGCGGCGCGCCAACGATCAGGACGGTCATCAGGGACGAGGATGCCTCGACGATGGCCACAAGCCCGCGCTCGACCGCATCGAGCAGCGGATCCTGCTTCACGAGATCTTCGATTGCATAGCCGGACAGGCAGAGCTCGGGGAACACGGCAACCGCCACCGACTGCGCGTGGCAGTCCTTCGCCGCCGCCAGAACCGCAGCTGCGTTGGCCGTGGGATCAGCCACATGAGAGGTGGTGACGCAGGCCGCCACGCGCGCAAATCCGTGGGCATAGATCGAGTGGAAACTCATCGAGCACAGTCCCTTTGTCTCGTCGCGACCGGCCTCCGCCGGCTCTGGACTCCATTTAACCCATCGACATGGCCCCGTGCAGGCCATTCAACGGCATGCATAACGGATTTGCAGCTTCGCTGCCCGGCCGTGCCCTTGAGGCAGTCTCAGGCTCTGCGCGCCAGCATGCCGGGCAGATCGTCGCGCAGCCACTCGGCGATCCGGGGCCAGGCATGGGCGTGGGTCCGCGCGCCCATGAACAGGCCAAGATGGTTGCTGGGCTGGGAGGCCGCCGCAATGAACGCCGGCGGTGTGCCGAGCAAGCCGGCGGTGGCGAGCGCCTGCGCAGCCGGCACGACGTCGTCATCGAGTCCGGCCAAAAGGAAGACCGGCGCCTTGACGTCCTTCAGATCAATCCCGCGGCCGAGTGCCGTGAACTGGCCGCGCGCGATCCGGTTCTCCCGGAAAATCCAGTTGACGATCTCGAGATAGTAGGTGCCGGGCAGATTGAGGGGCTCGGCATTCCAGCGCTCGAAGCGTGCCAGCAGCGCCGCACCGTCCTCGCCGGAGAGGTCGCTCTGCAGCGCCGTCGCGATGTCGTCGCGGCTCGGTGCCTTCGACCAGAGCCGCAGCATCTCTTCGCCGCTGACATTGCCGCCGCCGCGGGCGACGAGCTGGTCGTAGACCATCTCCGGCGCGTTGCGGGCGAGCTGCGACAGCCTGGAGTCAATGGAGAGGTCGACGGGCGCGCCAGCCAGTACCAGCCGCCGCACCTTGGCGGGAAAGCGCGCCGCATAGAGCAGCGAGAGCCAGCCACCCTGGCACAGGCCGACGAGATCGACCGGCGCGCCGATTTCGTCGATGGCGACGTTGAGATCACCGAGATAGCTGTCGATCGAGAGATAGCGCATGTCGGGTGCGGCCGAGCGCCAGTCGGTGAGATAGACCCGGTCGATGCCGCCATTTTGCAGGGACTGCACAACGCTGTGGCCGGGCGCGAAGTCGGCGATCAGGGCCCGGTGCAGCGCATAGGGCGCGCAGACCAGTGCCGGCTGGCCGGCCCCCGTCCGCGCGCAATTACGCAGGCGCATGGTCGCAAGCTCCAGCGCGACGGAGTTGGGCGTGGTCCAAGGCAGGCTGCTGTCGGCCAGCTCCGACGGGCCGCGCTCGAGCCATCCAAAGCAGGCGTCCATGGCAATCCGCGCCGCAGCGAACGGCCACAGCAGCGGGTCATCCGGGACCGGCTCCGGTGCGCGCAGCTGTTTGCCGGTCTTCTCCGCCATGGCTATCCCACGGTCCTCACAGGAAGGCCTCGAAGCTGACGAGCGAAATACCGCGCTCGCGAAAACTCTGATGGGTCGCGGCCACCGAGCCGTCGAGATCGATGCCGCGGCAGGCGTCCTCGATGACGGCGACCTCGAACCCGGCCTTGCGGGCATCGTCCGCCGAGAAGCGAACGCAGAAGTCGAACGCGAGGCCGGCGACGAAGACGGTGTTCAACTCGCGTTCGCGCAAATATCCGAGCAGGCCGGTCGGCGTTGTCCTGTCGTTCTCGAACAGCGCCGAATAGGAATCGATGCCGCGCCGAAATCCCTTCCGCACCACCAGATTTGCGCGGGTGACGTCGAGATCGCGATGAAATTCGGCGCCTGCGGTGCCCTGCACGCAATGGCTCGGCCACAGCACCTGGACGCCGTAGTCGAGCACGATGGTCTGGAACGGCTGTTTGCCCGCATGGTTCGGCGCAAAGGAGACATGATCGCGGGGATGCCAGTCCTGGGTCAGCACCACATTGGCGAATTTTTGGGCGATCCGATTGATGGCGGGGACGACCTTCTCGCCGCCGGGCACGGCGAGCGCCCCGCCCGTGCAAAAATCGTTCTGCACGTCGATGACCAGCAGCACGTCGCGGTCGGAAATCTTCATCGCAAGGTCCATTCCAGGCCATCCGCGCGAGCGGCGCCGAAGGCACGTCTGCAGTGTCGATCTTCCCGGGCTGCTTCGCAACCAACGAGAAGGTGCGGCGATCTGCGCGAATGCGCCCCGTCGGTCCCGGGATGCAACGGTTTGGGCTGATGCGTGTTGACTAGATCCACCCGGGGACGGATTCTGACAGCCGTTCGCGTCTTGCGATCGGATAGAGCGGAGGAAGCGGTTCCCGCAGCCGGAAAGGCTGCGGCAGCCATACGCACATGACCATCGGCAAGACAGGACAGATTCTTCTCGCCGATATCGGCGGCACCAATGCGCGCTTCGCGCTCAGTCAGGGCGATCAGACCGGACCGATCGACTACGTCAAAGTGGCAGACTTCCCGACCGTCCGGGAAGCCATTGCCGATGTTCTCGCGCGTCGCTGCCACGGCCAACCGCCCCCAAGGGCCGTGCTGGCCGTCGCAGGACCGGTGACCAACAACCGCTGCGTCATGACCAACAGCCCATGGGTCATCGACGGCAACGAGCTTCAGCCGGCCCTCGGCTTCGACAGCGTCCATGTTCTTAACGATTTCGAGGTGGTGGCCTGGTCCCTGCCCGCCCTGCAGCCCGCCGACCTGATCCCGCTCGGCGGACAGGATGGCCTTCCCGGAGAGCCGTTGCTGGTGGTTGGCCCTGGAACCGGCTTTGGCGTGTCCTGCCTGGTCGAGCGCCACGGCTCACGGCTGGCCGTCGTCACCGAGGCAGGCCACGCGACCCTGCCGGCGGAGGACGAGCGCGAGGAACGCGTGATCGCGTGCATGCGCCGACGCCTCGGCCATGTCTCCATCGAGCGTGGCGCGTTGTCCGGTTCGGGCCTGCAAAGCCTGTACGAGGCGCTGGCCGAGGTGGAAGGCGCTCAGGTGCCGCATCGCGATGCTGCCGCCATCACGAAGGCCGCCCTGGAAGGCAGTTGCGAGCTCAGCCGCAAGACGCTGGAGATGTTTTGCGCCATCCTCGGCTCGGTCGCGGGCAATCTCGCGGTGACCTTCGGCGCACGCGGCGGCGTTTATATCGCCGGCGGAATCGTGCCGCGCTTTCCTGACTTCCTCGCAGCCTCCGCATTCCGGGCGCGCTTCGAAGCCAAGGGACGCTTCCAGGACTATCTGCGCGACATCCCGACCAGACTGGTCACGAAACCTGATGCGAGTTTCCTCGGCCTGACGATGTTCGCGGAGCACAACCAGCCTTAAACGGCGCGCGCCTCCGTCCGCGGGTTCCAGTCATGCACAGCTGATTGCGCGGCACGCGCGCGCGACGCGGGATCGTGCTTGCGCGCACGTCCCGGATGAGAAACAATCCTAGCTTGTGCGTGGCGTAGTTGCGGGGGCGTGACATGCGTAAGCAGGATCTGGGTTTCGACTATCACCGCTATCACCGCCTGCTGCTCGAGGCGGACGACGAGGGCAAGCGGCTGGCCCTGATCGAGCTCTTGATCGAGGAAAAGGCGCGTGACCGCCTCGCAGCCCAGCGCGCTTCGGACCGCGCCGCCATGACGGCCCACACCATCGCCACGGTGCTGAAGAACGGGCGCCACTGAAACGCGTGATCGCACTCCAGTGCCCGAAAATGCGGTATCGATTGCGATTTCGTTAACGATCCCTCGAAAGCTCGCGTCAAACTTTTTGCTCTAGGAGTTCCCCACCTGATCCAATTCAGGGGCAACAAAGGGGGGAATGAACATGAGCATGATTTCGATCGCCGCGATGCCGGCCACCAGCGAAACGCGTTTGGCCGATTCTTCGTTTTCTTCGTTCAAGACCATCTTGCTGTTTTGCTGCACGGGCCTGGTCGCCTCGTTCGGCCTGATGGCGCGCGGCATCGATCTCGGCGCCGGCCTGATGTGAAGCCGCGACGAATTCCGTCGCGAAATGGCCGCCCCTGATGGGCGGCCATTTTCATTTTGGTCTCAGTTCGGCGTCTTCGCTGCCGCTTCCGGAAACATCGAATCGATCATCGCCTTGAGCTGATCGATCGAAATCGGCTTGCGCAGGATCGGCCGGCGCCTGAGCAAGGACGGCAGCAGCTCCGGACCGTAGCCCGTGGCGAACAAAAACGGCTTCCCGCGACGCTCGATCAGATCGGCGACCGGATCGACGTAGAGGCCCTTGAGATTGATGTCGAGGATCGCAAGATCGTACTGCGCGGTCATGGCGAAAGCGCTGGCGTCCCGAACATTATCCGCTTCCGCGATGACGTGGTGGCCGAGTTCCTCCACCATGTCCGTCATCATCATCCGGATCAACGTCTCGTCTTCGACCAGGAAAACGGAGAGTCCGTCCGCCATATCAACCCCGCCCATCAGCTTCCCAAGCTAATCATAACCGAATTGCGAAGAGCATTCACGAATTCGTGGCGGGGTCCGTTAATTCGACGCGCCCGATCCGATTCCACTTGATCAATCCAATCCTCGTTCGTGGCTGAGCCGCACCATCTCCTGCACGAACACCTGCTTTTGTTTGTCATCGAGGCTCGAATAGAGGGGCTCGGCGGCGTCGGCGACATTGCGCTGGTCGGCAGCGCGGTCGATCAGGAATTGGGCCTCGTTGCGCATCTGCTCGACGATGTCGTCGGGAGGATCCCGCTTGGCGCGCGCAACCCGCAGGTTGAGCCGCTCGGCACCGTTATGCCCGAGGTAGTGCATGGCGCTCGAGAAACCGTACCAGTGCTTCTCCTGCTCGGGCGTGAGGTTCAGCTCGGTCTTGATCCGCTCGATATAGGAGTCGCTGTTGGTGACGATCTGGTCGGCGGTCAATTGCGGCGCGCCGGTCTGGGTGAGGACCGTGACATCCTTGTCCTGCGGCGCGTTCTTCGCCTCCTTGCTCGCCTTGGCGCCCTTGCCCGCCTTGGCGCTCTTGGCATCTTTGTCCTTGCCGGCGCCCTGCTTGGCGTCCTTGGCCGCATCCTTGCTTGCATCCTTGCTCGGATCTCTGGCGGCAGGCGCCTGATTGCCATTATTGCCAACGCCGAGCACGCCGGTGAACACACCGACCACACCGCCGATCGCGCCGCCGAGCACACCGCCGACCGGACCCGCCGCCTTGTTCCCGGCCGCCGCTCCTTCCTGAACCCCTTTGACCAGGCCTTGAGCATTCGCCACCGCGGCTGCGCCGAGCAGCAACACGAAAACGGACCCCAGCGCGAACCATCGTCGCAGGTAAAGCCGCGCGGGCGGCGCCGGGTTGATCATTCTGGTCTCCATCTCGATCTGATTAGGCTCTTGGGGATGAGAACCACCCGCCAGCTGCAACTCTATCGTTTTCACCGCTTCGAGGTCTAGGCGCCGACAAATGCTATCCACGCCCGAAAAGTGTTTGCCGCGAGGTGCTTATGCAGGCTCCTTGGAAACTGCGGCGTAATTGCGCACATGTCGGTCGGGCGCGCCAGCGCCAAGTGTGCGTCGCAAAACAACCGGCCGTGGTTCATGGTCCGCGCATGAGGTCGAGGGCGCTGCCGCGTTCCCGGACACAACGTTAGTTCTAGGCGCAAGCCGTTCGGTTTTCTCGACAGACGCAATCAATCATGATCTGATCGCGCTACCAATTTGCCTTCGAAGCCGACGGCATCAACAAGAAACGTCGAACAAGAAACTTTCGAAAAGAAAATCAAAAGCAGAACTCGGAAGAGTTCAGAGGAACGCCAGAACAATAAAACACCCAAGCGAGGAAACGAGATGTCACGCAAGACACTGACGCGACGTCAATTTGTGGCTGCCACTGCAATGTCCTCCGCGGCGCTGATCACGGCGCCCTATGTCCGAGGCGCTTACGCCGCCGGCAAGCTCTCGATCGGCTTCTGGGACCACTGGGTGCCCGGCGCCAACGATGCCTCCACCGCGCTCGTCAAGGAATGGGGCGAGAAGGAGAAGGTCGAAGTCTCGATCGACTACATCACCAGCAACAACAAGAAGATCGAGCTGACGGCAGCGGCCGAAGCCCAGGCCAAGTCCGGTCACGACATTCTCCAGATGCCGAGCTGGTGGCCGCACGCCTATTCCGAGAATCTCGAACCGCTCAACGACGTCATGGAGCCGCTCATCAAGCAGAACGGCGAGGTGAACGACACCGTCAAATATCTCGGGCGGTCGGGCGGCAAATGGCTCGCAGTGCCCGCGACGCCGGGAAGCCAGATCAAGGGCCCCTGCTCCCGCATAGATCTCATGAAGAAACACGCCGGCATCGACGTGCAGGAGATGTATCCAGTCGGCGCTCCGCCAAAAGCAGACAACTGGACCATGGAGACGTTCCTGAAGGCGGCCGAGGCCTGCCACAAGGCCGGCTTCCCCTTCGGCATCGGTCTCGGCGAGACCACCGACAGCGTCGACACCGCCGGCGCGATCTTCCAGTCGTTCGGCGCCGAGCTCGTCAACGCCAAGGGCGATATCACCGTCAAGACCGATGCAGTGCGGCAGGCGCTCGAATTCTACAAGAAGCTGATCGCCGTCCTGCCCACCGACGCGCCGTCCTGGGACGATGCCTCCAACAACAAATGGCTGATCTCGGGCCGCGGGGCGATGATCCTGAATCCGCCGAGTGCCTGGGCGGTCGCCAAGCGCGACGCACCGCAAGTCGCCGAACAGTGCTGGACGCACGGCTTCCCGTCCGGTCCGAAGGGACGTTTTGCGCCCTTCCTGCCGTACTTCTGGGGCGTCTGGGCCTTTGGCAAAAACAAGGAAGCGGCCAAGAGCTTGCTTGTTCACCTGTCCTCGCCGGCGGCGATCGAGAAGTTCGTCGCGGCGAGCGGCGGGTACGATCTGCCGGCCTACGCGAACATGACGAAGTTCAAGACCTGGGCCGAGGAAGGGCCGCCGAAGGGCACGCTCTTCCACTATCCGGATCCCTACAAGCAGCAGACGATGTCGATCGCCGCGTCTCCGGCGCCGCCGAAGATCGCCCAGCAGATCTACTTCCAGGCGACGCTGACCAAGATGGCGCTGCGCTTTGCGCAAGGAGAGAAGTTGGAAACCGCGCTCGCCTGGGCCGAAGGCGAGTGCGAAGGCTTCATGCGAACCTGAGCCGGGTATGTGCCATGGCGGTTCACGCTTCGCGCGTGAGCCGCCGAGGCACACTCGCTCGATCCGCTTGCCGAATGAAGCCGACGGCTGCGCCGGCTTCGCCGTCCTACATGTCCTGCTACGTGTCCTGCAAAAGAGGCTAACGTCATGGCCGATGTCGTCGTTGAGCAAGGCCGTCCCGCTCGAGCTGCGAGCCCGCGCAAACGGGCGAGCCTGCGCAATGCAATGGGACGGAAATCGACCGTCGCGTTCTTCCTGACGCTGCCGCTGATCCTCCTGATCGCCCTGCTCGTGCTCTATCCCGCCTTCTATTCGGTCTACCTGGCGACGCTGAACAAGGCGATGACGAAGTTCGTCGGTCTCAGCAACTTCACCTTCCTGTTCAAGCGCGAAACGTTCTGGATGGTGGTGAGACAGTCCTGCATTTTTGCGATTACCGCCGTGGTCTTCAAGGCGCTGATCGGCTTCATCGTCGCGCATTTCGTCCACAACATTCCCGGCAAGAAGCAACGTAAATGGCGCGGCATGCTGCTGGTGCCTTGGGTGATCCCACCGGCGATGAGCACGCTGGCATGGCTGTGGCTGTTCGATCCCTCCTACAGCGCCTTCAACTATACGCTGTCGTTCTTCGGCATCGGTCCGATCCCGTGGCTCGGTGACACCTTCTGGGCGCGTTTCTCCGTCATCCTCGTCAACGTCTGGTACGGCGCGCCGTTCTTCCTGATCATGTACCTGGCCGCCTTGAAATCCGTACCCGACCAGCTCTACGAAGCCGCAGCGATCGACGGCGCCAATTGGTGGCAGAAGATCTGGCACATCACCCTGCCGATGATGCGCAACATCATCGCCATCACCACGCTGTTCTCGCTGATCGTCACTTTCGCCAATTTCGACATCGTGCGCATCCTCACCTCCGGCGGTCCGCTGGACCGGACGCATTTGTTCGCCACCTGGGCGTTCCAGGTCGGCATCCAGAGCAGCGACATTCCGCTCGGCGCCTGCGTCTCGCTGTTCATGGTGCCGATCCTCGCCGTCGCAGCGGTCTTCATCCTGCGCGATGTCAACAAACGTGGGAACGAAGCCTGATGAGCACGCTCGCAATCGACAAGGCCGGACCGACACGCAAGGTCAAGCTTCGAAGCATGAGCCGCGACCGCACCTGGGCGCTGCGCTGGTCCTACTTTTTCCTGGTGCTGTTTGCGATCTTCTTCCTGATCCCGCCGATCTACATGCTGATCACCTCGCTCAAGAGCAGCGCGGAGATCTCGGCCGCCACCAATCCGTGGTGGGTATTTCATCCGACGCTGTCGAACTATGTGGAGCTATTGACCTCGAACCAGTTCCTGCGATTCTTCTGGAATTCGTCGATGATCTCGATCGTGGTCGTGATCGTGACGATGCTGATCAGCATTCCGGCGGCGTTTGCATTGGCGCGGATGAAGTTCTGGGGCTCGGCGACGCTCGCGACCGGGGTCTTTCTCACCTATCTGATCCCGGACAGCCTCCTGTTCATTCCCTTGTTCAAGATGCTCGCGGTGGTCCAGGACGTCACCGGCATCACCCTTCTCAACCGCTGGTACGTGCTGGTGTTCATCTATCCGACGCTGACCGTGCCGTTCTGCACCTGGATCATGATCGGTTATTTCGCCTCGATCCCGAAGGAGCTGGACGAGGCGGCTCTCATCGACGGCGCCTCCTGGCTCCAGACCCTGACGCGGATTTTCATTCCGGTTGCCCTCCCTGGCCTGATCGCAGCGACCATCTTCGCCTTCACCGTGTCCTGGGCGCAGTTCCTCTATCCGCTGGTGTTCACGACATCCATCGACCAGCTCGTGCTGCCGGTCGGCATCACCACCACGCTGATCAAGGGCGACGTCTTCAACTGGGGGCAGATCATGACCGGCGCGCTGCTTGGCGCTGCCCCGCCGCTGGTCATCTACGCCTTCCTGATGGACTATTACATTGCCGGCCTGACCGCCGGCGCGACAAAGGGTTGATGTCTTATGGCTGAGGTTGCGTTGCGGAAGGTGGTCAAGCGGTACGACGACGTCGAGGCGGTGCGCGGCATCGATCTCGACATCTCAGACCATGAGTTCATCGTGCTCGTCGGCCCCTCCGGCTGCGGCAAGTCGACGACCTTGCGGATGATCGCGGGACTCGAGGACATCACCGACGGCGACATCATGATCGGCGGGGACGTCGTCAACGACGTGCCGCCGAAGGATCGCGACATCGCGATGGTGTTCCAGAACTACGCGCTCTACCCGCATATGACGGTCGCGGAGAACATGTCGTTCGGGCTGCGGCTCAAGCACTATCCCAAGGCCGAGATCAAGGCGCGGGTGACGGAAGCCGCCCGCCTCCTCGACATCACCGACCTGATCGACCGCAAGCCGAAGCAGCTCTCCGGCGGCCAGCGCCAGCGCGTCGCCATGGGGCGGGCCATCGTGCGCAACCCAAAGGTCTTCCTGTTCGACGAACCGCTGTCCAATCTCGACGCCAAGCTGCGCGTGCAGATGCGGATCGAGATCAAGAAGGTGCACCAGAAAGTGCGCACCACGACGGTCTACGTCACCCACGACCAGGTCGAGGCGATGACGCTGGCTGATCGCGTCGTGGTGATGAACAAGGGTCGGATCGAGCAGATCGGCACCCCGAACGAGCTCTACCACAAGCCGGCGACGCGCTTCGTCGCGGGCTTCATTGGCTCGCCGGCGATGAACTTCATTCCGTGCCGTCTCGAGGACGTTGGCGGCAAGCTCAACGTCCGCCTGACGGATCGCATCTCATTCCCGTTGCCGCCGGCCCGCGCCGCCCGTTACAGCGCGCTGCCCCGATCTGAAAACCTGTTGCTCGGCATCCGTCCCGAACATCTCACGGAATCGCATGCGCATCTCGAGCCGGGTGTCGAGACCTTCGACACCGTGCTTGATGTCACCGAGCCGATGGGAATGGAGACGCTGGTCTATTTCGGACTGGAAGGCACGCCCGTCTGCGGCCGTGTCGATCCCAATGCGGGCGCCAAGGACGGAGCACCCATACGTTTGGCGATGGACCTCAACAATATGCACCTGCTAAACGAGGCGACCGGCGCCGTCTTGTGACGGCCGGCCAAGAAACTCGCGCAGGTAGGGACGATGTCGACCAACAAGAAGAAAATCTTTGTCACGCAAACTTTGTCGCAAGGGGCGCGCGCCCTCCTCACCCAGCGAGATGATATCGAGCTCATCGAGTTTCCGAACCTGATCTCCGCCAGGGATTTCGAGGCCTTGCTGAAGAGCCACGCGCCGGTCCATGGCGTGGCGCTCGGCGCCACCGCTTTCGGCGAGACCGAGCTCGAAGCCTCGAAGGACATGAAGGTGGTGACCCGGATCGGCGTCGGTTACGACGCCGTCGACGTCCCCGCCCTCTCCCGCCGCAAGGTGCCGCTGATGGTCGCCGGCAGCGCGAACTCGCCCTCGGTCGCCGAACAGGCGCTGTTCATGATGCTGACACTGGCAAAACGCGCGCAGGAGATGCACGCCTGCGTGAAAGACGGCAAATGGGCGGACCGTCTCGGCATGCTGCCGTTCGATCTCTACGGCAAGACCGTCCTCATCATCGGCTTCGGCCGCATCGGCACCCGCACCGCCAAGCGCTGCCTGGCGATGGACATGAATGTGCAGGTCTATGATCCCTACAAGGCAGCCGCAGAGATCAAGGCAGCAGGCTGCGAGCCGGTCGCCGACCTCGATGCCGCGCTGCCTCACGCCGATTTCGTCACCATCCACTGCCCGAAGACGCCGGAGACCGTCGGCCTGTTCGATGCGGCGCGGATCGGCCGGATGAAGCCGAAATCCTACCTCATCAACACCGCACGCGGCGGCATCGTGAAGGAAGCGGCGCTGTACGACGCGCTGGTCTCGGGCAAGCTCGCCGGTGCCGGCATCGACGTGTTCGAGGTCGAGCCGCCGCCGGTCAGCAACGCGCTGTTCGCGCTGCCCAACGTCATCATGGCTCCCCACGTCGCCGGCGTCACGGTCGAGGCGGTGAGCCGGATGAGCGAGCAGACCGCGCGCAACATCCTGAGTGTGCTGGACGGCGATCCCATTCGGCAGAACATCATCAATCAGGATGTCCTGGGCTGAGCGCATCTCTGGGCTAGGCGGTTCTCCTGGGCGGGCGGCTGCCCCCGCCTTCGGAACGCCAGAATGAGTCCCATTTTGGTGCAGATCGAGCCCTCACTCAGCCTTAATCAAACCCGCGTAATAGGTCCGGCCGCGGCGGCAGTGGGACAGACTTGCCAGCCGCGTCGAGCTGGAGGATGGACCCTTGTCAGAGATCGACCCGACCGACCACGCGTTGGCGACCATCGCCAGCATCCTGGAGCACCCTGAACCCGTCCTCGTCGTGCGCGAAACCGAGACCGTGCGCGAGACCGAGACCGTCACCGTGACCGAAATGGTGGTTGCTGGTGAGCATGGGGTCGCGGACGAGCCCCCGATGGTCGACGAGCATCCGGTGGTCGAGGAGCAGCCGCTGGTGCCGGAGCACGCCGACGCCGACGGCTACAGCAAGGTCGGCCCCGGGCCGATGGTGGCGATCCGTCTGAAATGGACGGTCCATCGCGGCGATGACGGCCAGTTCTACGTCCACGAGACCATCGGCGAGCAGTCCGTGCCCGTGGTCAGCGGCCCGATGACCGGCGAAGCCGCGGTGCATTTCGTCGACGCGCATGAGGACGAGGCGCATCGGCGCTTCGAAGAGCTGCGCAGCGAGATCGCCGGCCGCAGTTCGCTCGCCGATTACGAGCGCAAGGGCGAAGCCTAGCGCGCTCTCGCGCGAAGTGGATGCCGGTTCGGCTTATCGTCGTCCGAGATAATCCTTCTTCACGAGCTCGACGCCTGCGTGCCGCAACAGGTCGTAGGCGGTCGTGACGTGAAAGAAGAACTGCGGAACGCTGAAGGTCAGCAGCAGCGTCCGCCCGGTGAAGGGCAACTCGGTCCCGTTCTTCAGCCTGAAGAAGACATTCCGCTCCGCCGCAGCATTGATCTCTGCGCGCGGCAGGCTTTCGATGAACTCGATTGACGTCGCGATGCGGGCCTGGAGCCCGGCCATGTCGTGCTCCAGCACCGGCAGCGCCACCGGCTCGCGGTCGGCGAGCAAGGCCGCGGCGACCGTGGCGTGGCGACAGGCCTCGCCGATCTGTTGCGCCAGATCGTACATGTCGGGCGCCATGCGCATGCCGAGCAGGACGGCCGGGTTGAACTTCCGGGCCTCGGCATAGGCAACGCCCTTGTCGAGCAGTGCGGAGAGGTTGCGCAGATACGGCACGAAGAGTCCGACCGAGGCGTCATACATTGAGATCGTCACTTCAAAATTCCCTTCAATTCCGCCTCGCCAGAGACGGGCATCTGGTCTAAATCCAGGCCTCAAGACAGGCCTCGAGAGCTGCACAATGACAGCTTGGACATGGGTGGAAAAGAGATGATCGTTCGAATGACCATTCGAATTCTGGCGACTTTGGCCGTGGTCCTGCTGGCAAACCTTTCGGCCCACGCACAGCAGACGGCGCCGTCCCGCCTCGACGAGATAGTCAAGCGCGGCACTTTGCGCGTCGGCATGACCGGCGACTACAAGCCCTTCACCTATCTCGACAAGACGACGCAGCAATTCAGTGGCTTCGATGTCGACATGGCGGAGGCACTCGGCAAGGCGCTCGGCGTCAAGGTCGAATTCGTGCCGACGGCCTGGCCGAAGCTGATGAAGGATTTCGAGGCCGATCAGTTCGACATCGCCATGGGCGGCGTCTCGGTCACGCTCGACCGGCAGAAGAAGGGCTTCTTCTCCACGCCGATCATGCGCGAGGGCAAGACGCCGATCGCGCGCTGTGCCGATGTCGGCAAATACCAGAGCATCACCGACATCGACAAGAAGGGCACCCGCGTGATCGTCAATCCCGGCGGCACCAACGAGCGCTTCGCGCGTGCCAACATCAAGGACGCCGACATCACCGTCTTCCCGGACAATACCGTGATCTTCGACGAGATCGCCAAGGGCAATGCCGACCTGATGATGACCGACGCCTCGGAGACGCGCTACCAGCAGAAGCAGCATCAAGGCGTGCTCTGCGCGGTGCATCCCGACAAGCCGTTCGATTTTTCCGAGAAGGCCTATTGGCTCCAGCGCGACATGGCGCTGAAGGCCTTCGTCGATCAATGGCTGCATATTTCGATGCAGGACGGCAGCTACAAGAAGATCTACGCCGCCTGGTTCGATTAGGGCCGCGTCCTCCTGTCGCTTGTGCCGGCCAAACTTTGGACCGGCTCCGGTGTTATTGAACCCGAAACGCAGAAGCCACGACTCATACGGTGACAGTGATCTAGATCACTTTTTGCGATCGAACCGGGGCGTAAGCGTCGGTGCGGGGACCACCTGTTTCAGGAGATGCGAAATGAGGAAGCTGTTGGCCACGGCCGCATTCCTTTTGGCGAGCACCGCTGCGCAGGCGCAGTACACCTTCGACTATGGCGGGCGCACCATCCGCATTGATCCCGACCGCGGCACGGTGCAGATCCCCGGCGTCTACGACAACACCGGCCAGGGCAAGGCGAAGAAAGCCAAGAACGATGCCAAGGGGGCTCCCAAAGCGGACCCGCAGGCACCGCAACAGGCCAAGGCTGATCCGCAGCCGCCTGCCGATCCGGCGCCGGCCCCAACACCTGTCACGGCGCCGCCGGCGGCCGAGCAGGCCCCTGTCCAAGCTCCCGTCCAAGCCCCCGTGGCCGTGGCGCCTCCTGCCCCGCCAGCGCCTCCGGCCACCACGGCTAACAAGGCTCCGGCCGAAGAGGCGCTTGTGCCGCCGCCTCAGCCGACCCCAAGTGCTGCCCCGACGGTGGGAGTCGCGCCGCCGGCGCCATCTCCGCCTCCTGTCCCGGCGCCTGCTCCCGTTCAGTCGGCCGCCGTCGCGCCGCCGGCTCCCGCAACCGCGGCCACGCGCGACCTCAATTCACCGCTCGGCGTCTGGCTCACCGAGGAGAAGGAAGGCAAGGTCCGCATCGAGCAATGCGGCAGCAATCTCTGCGGCTACTCGGTCGATTCGAAATCGAACCAGAATGGCGAGCAGGTTCTGATCAACATGAAGCCCGGCAAGGACCAGAACAAGGACCCAAAATGGTCCGGCCGGATCCTCGATCCGAACTCCGGCTCGACCTACGATTCAACCATCGCGCTGAAGGGCACCGATCGCCTGCGCGTGCAGGGCTGCGCCTTCGGCGGCATGTTCTGCGGCGGCCAGACCTGGACGCGGGTGAACTGACTTCCCGCGACACTCTGACCGAGACAAAGGGCCCGCAATGCGGGCCCTTTTGCTTTTACCCCTCGCTTTCCGGGATGTGCGCGACATCACAGAGCCCGTCGCGCGCGTGACAGCCCTCACATCGCCGGTTCCGCGTCCGTGACACGATCCCCGCATAATCAACCCTAGGGGCGTGTCATGAACGGATTTCGCAAGGCTCTCTTCGCCACAATCATAGTCATCGCGTTGCCGGCCGCGCAGGCCAGCGCCAGCACATTCGACGGCGCATGGAATGTCCGCATCTCGTCATCGAGCGAGACCTGCGGCAACGGCTCGACCGTCGCCATCGGCATCAACAACGGTCAGATCGCCTCGAGCAGCGCAATGGTGACGGCGTCGGGCCGCGTCGCGGATGCCGGCAGCATCAATGTCACCTTGAGCACCGGCATCAAGCGCGCCGTCGGCTTCGGCCGCCTCAGCGGCACCTCCGGCTCCGGCACGTGGCGCGGCAGCATGTGCACGGGAACGTGGACCGCCGAGCGGATGTAAGGTGTCGTGCCCCGGACAAGCAGCGACGAGAAGCGTTGCTGCGCAGAGCCGGGACTCAGCAGTCCTGATGCCGTCAAAAGTTTTGGGCCCCGGATCGGCGACGCATCGCCGCGGGGCGATGCGTCTTGTCCGGGGCACGAGAGCTAGCCCAACGCGGCCCCATACTCCGCGTCGCTCACCGGCTCCAGCCACGTCGAATAGACGCCGTCGAGCGCTTCTTGCATGGCGATATGGCACATGCCGTTGGTCGGCGATCCGCCGTGCCAGTGCACCTCACCCGGCGGAATCCAGACGGTGTCGCCGGGACGGATCTCCCTGACGGGCCCGCCTTTGGTCTGAACGCGGCCGACACCGGAGATGACGTAGAGGGTCTGCCCGAGCGGATGATGATGCCAGTTGGTGCGTGCGCCAGGCTCGAACGAGACACGCGAGCAGTTCAGCCGTGCCGGCGCGGGCGCCATGATCACCGGGTCCTGCCAGACGGTGCCGGTGAAATTTTCCTTGGGCGCGCGGCGGGTCAGCCGCGTGCCTGCAACAGTGATCTCCATTGGGATTACCTCGCTTCTTTCCCGATTACTTCTTGCTTGCTGCGTAGCGCGCCTTGGTCTCGGCGTTCATGGGATAGAGGCCCGGGAGCACCGCGCCATTGTTCACCTCGTTGACGATCCAGGCTTCCATCCGCTCCTGCTCGACACCCTCGTTGAGCACTTGTTCGAGCATCGCCTGCGGGATCAGCACGCAGCCGTCCTGGTCGGCAACAACGATGTCGTTCGGGAACACCGCAACGCCGCCGCAGCCGATCGGCTCGCCCCAGCCGACGAAGGTCAGACCGGCGACTGACGGCGGCGCGGCATAGCCGTCGCACCAGACCGGCAGGTTGGTGCCGAGCACGCCCTCGACGTCACGCACGACACCGTCGGTGACGAGTGCGGTGACGCCGCGCTTCATCATGCGCGCGCATAGGATGTCGCCAAAGATGCCGGCGTCGGTGATGCCCATGGCGTCGACCACGGCGATGCAGCCCTCCGGCATTGCCTCGATCGCGGTGCGGGTCGAGATCGGCGACGACCATGACTCCGGCGTCGCCAGATCCTCCCGCGCCGGCACGAAGCGCAGCGTGAAGGCCGGTCCCACCAGGCGCGGCAGACCCGGACGCAGCGGACGCGCGCCGCGCATCCAGATGTTGCGCAGGCCCTTCTTCAGCAGGACCGTGGTGATGGTGGCAGTGGTGATGCCGGCGAGGGTCTTGCGGGCTTCGGGGGACAGCGACATGGAAACAGACGAGCTCCGGATGGGCGGGAAAGAACGCGCATCTTGCGGGGTGCGGGCCTTGCGTCAAGGGCCAACAAGCTACCAATCATGCAGGGCCGCAGCGCTGTTATGCGTCGCGATAACAAGGGTTTATCGCCTCCCCCTGCATTAATTTATTGGACTTGCGGGCGCATTTACGCGAAGCAGGGACGAGCGGAGCTCAAGGCCGAGCCCGCGTATCTCCAGAAGCCCGATTTCGACAGCCCATGTCCGCGACGCTTCCCCCGCCCCGCCTGCTGCCCAGTGGCGACAGCGCCGTCACGGTCGAGTTCAGCCGTACCATCGACGACGACGCCAACCAGCGCGTGCTGGCGCTCGACAAGGCGCTCGCAGCGAGTCCGATCGATGGCATCACCGAGTCCGTGCCGACCTATCGCTCGCTGCTGGTGCATTACGATCCCGGCAAGATCGGCTTCGATGAACTTGGCGAAAAGCTGCTCGCGCTCGCCAGCCGGCCGCTGCCGCCGGCCACCAAGGCCCGCCGATGGCGAATTCCCGTCGCCTATGGCGGCGAGCACGGCATCGACCTCGAGGACGTCGCGAAGGCGCTGAACACCACACCCGACGACATCGTCGCGCGCCACGTCGCCGGCGACTACAAGGTTGCCATGATCGGCTTCACGCCGGGCTGGTCCTATCTCAGCGGCCTCGACAAATCCCTGCAGATGTCGCGGCGGCAGAATCCACGGCTGCTGACGCCTGCCGGCACGATCTCGATCGGCGGCATCCAGGCCGGAATCCAGTGCCTGGCGGCCCCGAGCGGCTGGCACCTGCTCGGCCGCACGCCGGTGCGGACCTATCAGCTCCACCGCAATCCGACCTTCCTCACTGAACCCGGCGATCGCGTGACGTTTTTCGCGATCGACCACAAGACATTCGAGGAACAGGACCGCGCTGCCGGGGCCGGCGAGATCATTGCCGAGCAGGTGGTGGCATGAGCCGGCTCGTGATCGCCAGCATCGGGCCCGCAAGCTCGGTCCAGGACGGCGGACGCCATGGCGCGCAACGCTATGGCCTGACGGTCAGCGGAGCGATGGACCGCCTGTCGCTCGCGGCGGCGAACACGCTTGTCGGCAACGAACCGTTCGCAGCCGCTGTCGAGGTCGGCCCGTTCGGCGCCGCGTTCACCGCGCGCGACGGTGCCGTGCGCGTCGCGATCTCAGGCGCGCCGCGCAATGCGGACATCGCCGGCAGTCCGGTCGCCACGGACACATCGGTGACGCTGAAGGACGGCGAGACGCTGACGCTGGGTTTTGCTCGCGGCGGTGCGTTCACCTATCTGGCGATCGAAGGCGGGATCAAGGGCGAGCCGGTGTTCGGCAGTCTCGCAGTCAACGCCCGTGCCGGTCTCGGCAGCCCCTACCCGCGCCCGCTGCAGGCCGACGACGAATTCAGCGTCGATGCCGCAAGCGGTGCACCGGAACAGCGCATCGAACTGCCGAAGCCGTCGAGCGGTCCGATCCGCGTCCTGCTGGGTCCGCAGGACGACGAGTTCGACGACGCCAACAAGGCGCTGTTCCTCGACAGCGAGTGGAAGATCTCGGCGACCTCCGATCGCATGGGCTACCGGCTCGAGGGCCCCGCGATCAAACATTTGCACGGCCACAACATCGTCTCCGACGGCACGGTTAACGGCAGCATCCAGGTGCCCGGCAACGGCGCGCCGATCGCGCTGATGATGGATCGCGGCACCTCCGGCGGCTACCCGAAGATCGCGACCGTGATCACGGCCGATGTCGGCCGTCTCGCGCAGACCTCGGCGGGAACGGCGTTCCGCTTCAAGGCGGTCAGCATGGCCGAGGCCCAGGACGAGGCGAAGAAATTTGCGCAGCTGATCCGCAACCTGCCCGATCGCCTGCGCTCTGCCGACACCGTGGCGCTCAACATCGAAGCGCTCAGCGATGCCAACGTCGCGGGCTATGCTGTCAGTGCCGTCGACGCCGGGACCTGGCAGGTCGCGGCCGAGCCGTAAACGACAAGACGACCAGAGACGGAGAGCAACCCATGAAGACGATCGATCTCAATTGCGATCTCGGCGAAGGTTTTGGCGCTTGGGAGATGGGCAATGATGCCGCCATGATCGAGCTGGCGAGCTCGGTCAACGTCGCCTGCGGCTTCCACGCGGGCGACCCCGACATCATGCGCCGAACGGTCGAGCTGGCGAAGGCGCGCGGCGTCTCGGTCGGCGCGCACCCTGGCTATCGCGACCTGCACGGCTTTGGCCGCCATCCGATCGCGGGTCTGAAGGCCTCCGAGATCGAGAACCTCGTCGCCTACCAGATCGGCGCGCTGCAGGCGATCGCGACCGCGGCCGGCCACAAGGTAACGCATGTGAAGGCGCATGGCGCGCTCTCCAACGTCGCCTGCGAGGACGACATGACGGCGAAGGCGATCGCCGCCGGCATCAAGGCGGTCGACCCGAGCCTGATTTTCGTCGTGCTCGCCAATTCCAAGCTGGTGAAGGCCGGCGAAGCCGCCAATCTGCCGATGGTGCACGAGGTGTTCGCCGACCGCGCCTATGAGGACGACGGCAATCTCGTCTCGCGCAAGAAGCCCGGTGCAGTGCTGCATGACGCCAAGGCCATCGCCGACCGCGTGGTGCGCATGGTGCAGGACGGCGCGGTGGTCTCGGTCACCGGCAAGGTCATCAAGATGCGCACCGACACGGTCTGCATCCACGGCGATACGCCGGGCGCCGTCGACATCGCGCGCGGTCTGCGGCAGGCTTTGAAGGATGCAGGGATCGAGGTCGCGCCGTTCAAGCGCGGAGCGTGATCAGAACGGGTGTACCGACAGCGTGCCGAACACGATCGCGGCGATGACGGCGAAGGCGCTGTACATTGCGGCATGATGCACGCTCGCACCGGTCCGCCGCGAGAGCGAGCGCGCGTAGAAGTGCAGCCTGGCTTCCGCCGATAGTTCGCGCATGGTCGATCTCCAACGCCCCATTCGGACGATTATGAAGGATCAACCGGGGTGGCGGGCAAGAGACCGGCGGAAATAGCGATGCGGGTTCTCTGAAAACCCCCCATCGCAGGAGCAAATTCTCCTCGCCCGCCACTTCCGAGAATCTTATTCGCTCAAATCCGAGCCAGTTGGAACCGGCTCGATGACCGTAGGATGACATCTAGTAGACGTCAGCCTGGAAGCGGCCCGTCTTCTTGAGTTCTGCGACAAAACTGACGGCTTCGTCGGTCGAACGCGCCCCGAATTGGGCGACGATATCGACCAGTGCACGCTCGACGTCCTTGGCCATGCGTTTGGCATCGCCGCAGATGTAGAAATGCGCCCCCTCGGCGAGCCACGTCCACACCTCGCGGCCGACCTCGCGCATGCGGTCCTGCACATAGAACTTCTTCTCGCCGTCGCGCGACCAGGCCAGCGACATACGCGTGAGCAGGCCCGAGGTCTTCATCGCGTTGAGCTCCTCCTGGTAGAAGAAGTCGCAATCGCTGCGCTGATGGCCGAAGAACAGCCAGTTCTTGCCAGGCGCACCGGTCGCCTTGCGGTCGAACAGGAAGGCGCGGAACGGCGCAATGCCGGTGCCGGGGCCGATCATGATGATCGGCGTCTTCGGATCCTGCGGCAGGCCGAAATTGTGCGCCTTCTGCACATAGACCTTGAGCTTCTCGCCCTCAGCGATGCGCTCGCCGAGGAAGGTCGAGGCAACGCCGATGCGCTTGCGTTTGCCGATCACGTAGCGCACGGAATCGACCGTCAGCGACAGCTTTCCAGGCGTCGCATTGTGCGAGGACGAGATCGAATAGAGCCGCGGCTGCAGCGGCTCGAGCGCCTCCACGAAGGCTTCGGGATGCGGCCGCGTGCCCGAGAACTTCTGCAGCGCCGCCATGACGTCGAGCGTTGCGGCATCGCCATCGGGATCCTCGCCCTGTGCCAGCGCCCGCGCCTTCTCGCGCTGCGCGCCGCCGGTGATGAAGGAGAGCAGTTCGAATAGCGTGTCGGGCGCCGGCGACAACGAGACGTCGTCGATCAGCACCTCGCGCAGCGTCTTGCCGTTGACCTTCGTGGTGTGGGAGGCACCGAGCAACGCGATGACCTGGTCGACGAGGCCGAGCTCGTTCCGCGCGAACACGCCAAAACTGTCACCGACGACGTAGTCGAGTTTGCTCTCGGAGAGATCGAACTCGACGTGATAGGTTTCCTTCTCGGACTTTCCCTTGTTGAGAAGACGGCGCGACAGGAAGGTCGCCGCAACGGGGTTGTCCCGCGAGCGGCCGGGCTCGGCGATCGTCACGGTCACGGCGGGGGCCGCCACCGCGTCTTGCTTGTCAGCCGGCTTTGCCGCCGGCGCCTTATCCAGCTCTTCGTGCAACGACTTCAGCATCCGTGCGGTTTCCTTGCCACCGGGGACGCAGAGGTTGAGGCGCGCTTCACTGCGGCTCGCGATCGCCTCCGAATAGTCGTGGCAATTGTAGCCGCACTGCCCGCAATCCTGCTGCGCCATCGCCGCCATCATCTTGCGCCGCACGGGACGGCCTTCGGCGAGCTTCATCCGATCGGCGATCGGCATGGTCTGGTCGTGCCACGGCGCTTCACCGTCGTCACCGTCACCAGCCTGCATGACCGCGGCGCCCTGCTCCGCCGACAGCGGCGTGGCCGCCTCAGGCGACAGCAGCCCGGCAAAGAAGCCGTTCAGCCAGGAGCGTTGCGCGTCGGAGAACGGGGCGCTCGTGGGAATAATGTCGAGTTTGGGTGGAGGGCTGATCTGGTTCATGAGGACACCTCGGCATCGGCAAGCTTGCGCAGCGTCTCGCCGTCGTGACGGCGCGCAAAGGACAGGAAGGTTTCGTCAGGAGACGAGCGATGGGCGATATAGGCCTTGAGCAGCCCTTCGACCGTCTTCGGCGCGTCCTCGGCCTTGAGGTCGTGATAGACCTCCTGACCGACGTCGGCGTCAGGACCGAACCCGCCGCCGGTGAAGAGATGATAGCCCTCCACCGTGTCCTCCTCGTTGACAGGCACGCGCGCCCCGATCAGACCGATGTCGCTGATGTAGTGCTGGGCACAGGAATGGTGGCAGCCGGTGACGTGGATGTTGACCGGCTTGTCCATCTCGACGCGCGGCTCGCACCATTCGCCGATCTCGGCGGCGTGACGCTTGGTGTTGGAGGCGGCAAAGCGGCAACCGGCATTGCCGGTGCAGGCGATCAGGCCGGCGCGGATGTGCGAGGCCTCGGCCGCGAGCCCGATCTGCTTGATCGCCGCAACGGCAAGCTCGACATTCTCGTCACGCACCCCTGATATCAGCAGGTTCTGCCAGACGGTCAGACGGATCTCGCCGTCACCGAGGTCCAGCGCCACCTTGGCGAGACCCCGCATCTGATCGCAGCTGATCTTGCCGAGCGTCAGCGACACGCCGATCCAGTTCAAGCCGTCCTGCTTCTGCTTGTGCACGCCGATATGCGCCATGCGGTCCGCGGCCGGCCGCGGCGCAAACGCCTCTTCCGTCACGCGCGTGAACGGCGTCTTCAGCCGCTCTTCGACCAGCTTGAGAAAGCCGTCATGGCCCATGGCGTCGAGCACGTATTTCAACCGCGCCTTGTTGCGGTTGGTGCGGTCGCCGTGCTCGATGAAGACGCGCACGATGGCGTCGGCAACGGCGGTAGCGTCTTCAGGCTTGACGACGATGCCGGAATATTTCGCAAAGTCCTTGTGGCCGGTGATGCCGCCGAGGCCGAGGCGGAACCAGATCCCGGGTTCGACGCCGAACCCATCCTTCACCTCATACGCCGTGAAGGCGATGTCGTTGGTCTCCTCGAGCACCGCGATCTTGCCGGCGCCGTCGAAGGCGACGTTGAACTTGCGCGGCAAGCCATACAACGAGCGATCGTTCAGGATGTGGTAGTGCCACTCGCGCGCATAAGGCCGCGTGTCGATCAGCTCCTGCGGATCGATGCCCGCCGTCGGCGTTCCCGTCACGTTGCGGATGTTGTCGGCGCCGGAGCCGCGCGAGCACAGGCCGAGATCCTGTATGCCCTCGATCAGCTTCACGGCGTTCTTCGGCGGGATCTCGCGAAGCTGGAGATTGGCACGCGTCGTGACGTGGCTGTAGGGCCCGCAGGTTTCATCGGCGAGGTCGGCAAGGCCGGACAGTTGCCAGTGCTTCATGATGCCGTTCGGAATGCGCAGACGGCACATGTAGGAGTCCTGCGTCGGCGCGACGTAGAAGATGCCGTAATAGCGCCAGCGGAAATTGTCCGCCGGGCTTGGCGGCGTATTATCGAGCGCCTGCTGGCGGAGACGCGGATAGGCATCGAAGGGATGCTCGTCGCGCTTGACCTTCTCCTGGTCGGCGAGCTTCTTGCCCGCGGCGATCACCTTGTCCTGCGCCTTGATGTGCACGGCATCGGGACCGGTCGGCTCGGCGTTCGCCTTGCCGGCGCCGCCGCCGAGACCGCGACCGACGCGACTGATCTGCAGACCGGTCGTGAAGCCTTCAAGGTAGCGTTTCTGGTCGTCGGTAAAGTCGACTGAGACGGTGTCGAGTTTCATGGTCAGTAACGAAGCTCCTGCGGCCACCTGGGTGGTATCGACGGAAAGTGCACGACCCGCGAGGAGCTCGGCTGGCTCGAGAGCCGGCTGCGCACCCAGCGGTCCGAACAGCTTCGTTGCTGGGGACTGGCGCAGCAGGCATCTGTGACAGGCTGGCCGCACTGCAACATTCAAGTTGCGTGCCAGCTTCGATGAAATGAAAATGTGTGAGGTATCAGGTAATTAAGAGCGCGCCGGGGAACTCTGGGCTCCGGAACTCTTATGAAATTCGAGCAGTCGGCCTAAAATTTAGACTCGGATCTCCAGCGCTCAAAAACGATGCAGACCCGAATCACACCTTCCAGCGGCCCACCTCGAAGGCCTCGAGATGCCCCCGAATATTGGCGGGATCGAAGGCGGGGCCGGCGAATGCGCCGAATGCCGCGGGGGCTTGGGCGGGCGGCCGGCGCCCGAGGGCGCCGTCGTAGAGATCGGGCCTGAACACGGCCATCGCCGTCTTGACGCCGTCGGGCGTCAGCGTCGTCTGCCCCCAGCGCACCATCTGCGCATAGAGCCAGGCGGCCTGGACCGGATCGGGGCGCCCTGCTTCCTCGCGTCCCACCAGGAGGTAGCTGCCGCTCTCGCGAAAGGTGCCGTCCGGCGAAATCTTGAGGCGCCCCGTGAGGGTGCGCTGGATGACTTCGGCATCGACGCCGATCCGCTCCGGCTGCGCCAGGATCTGCGCCGCTTCGGTCCGGTTTTCGGGATGCTCGATGAACTCGGCGGCTTTCACCGCCGCGCG
This sequence comes from Bradyrhizobium sp. CW1, assembly GCF_023100665.1. NCBI lineage: Bacteria > Pseudomonadati > Pseudomonadota > Alphaproteobacteria > Hyphomicrobiales > Nitrobacteraceae > Bradyrhizobium > Bradyrhizobium sp. CW1. Next base: position 4,042,171 of record NZ_CP064684.1, on the reverse strand, counting down.
CACCAGGCTGGCTACCACGTCGGGATTCTTGTCGGCCCAGACCTGGCGGAGCGCCAGCACCTTCTCCGCCGCATGGGCCAGGATGTCGGAGACGAAATGCAGGATGTGGCCGATCCCGAGATCGACCGCGATCGAATTCCAGGGCGCACCGACGCAGAACGCATCGACATGCCCATTGGCAAGACTGTCGACCATATAGGGCGGCGGCAGCACGACCAGCCGCACGTCCTCGTCGGGATCGACGCCGGCCGCCGCCATCCAGAACCGCAATTGATAATTGTGGGTCGAGAACGGGAAGGTCATGCCGAAGGTCAACGGATCGGCCCCAGCCTTGCGCCGCTTGGTGACCACGCGCGCCAACGCTTTTGCCGTGGCGAGCGGATCGAAGCGGTCGCCGTCGATCTCCTCCATCAGCGCGGTATGAAGCGCCGGCGAGACCGTGATCGCGTTGCCGTTGATGCCGAGATTGAAGGGCGCCGCGATCGGCACCTTGACGTGGCCGAGCCCGAGCGAGGACGCAATCGCGACGGGAGCGAGCAGATGCGCGGCGTCGAACAAGCCGATATTGAGCTTGTCGCGGACGTTGGACCAGGAGACCTCGCGGACCAGTTCGACCTCGAGCCCTTCAGCCGCGGCAAATCCCTTGTCGACGGCAACGATCAGCGCTGCGGCATCGACCAGCGGAATGAACCCGATGCGGAGGGGAGCGGTCATTTCAGCATCTCCGACGCGGTGATGATCGACTGGGCGATCTCGCCGATTTTCTTCTTCTCGCGCATCGCAGTGGAGCGCAGCAGCACATAGGCCTCGTCCTCGGTGAGGCCTTTCACCTTCATCAGGATGCCCTTGGCCTTCTCGATGACCTTGCGATCCTCGAGCTGCGACTTGGTACGCTCCAGTTCCTCCTGGAGTTTTGCGAAGGCATTGAAGCGCGACACGCAGAGGTCGAGGATCGGCTTGATGCGCTCCTTCCTCAGCCCGTCGACGATATAGGCGGAGACCCCCGCCTCGACCGAGGCCTGGATCGAGGATGAATCGCTCTGGTCGACGAACATCGCGATCGGCCGCTTCACGGCGCGGCTGACCTGGAACATCGCTTCCAGCACGTCGCGGCTGGGGTTTTCCAGATCGATCAGGATGATGTCGGGATCGACCGCATAAATCCGGGCGAGCAGGCTCTGCATCTCGCGGATATGGACGATCTGCGTAAATCCGGCCTCCCGCAACCCTTCTTCGAGGATCGCAGCCCGGATCGGGCTTTCGTCGACGATCACGATTTTGGGCGACTGTTCGGCGCTCATTGCTCACTCACCACCAGTGATTCATCCATAGCATGCCCGCGAGCCATGCAAAGGGTTGTAATTATGGGCAATTGGGACTAGCTCAACCCTGTCAATCAGGCAGATTTGGATATGGATCAGACGGCTGCGCCGAAGGTCAGCTTCGTGTCGCTCGGGTGCCCCAAGGCTTTGGTGGATTCCGAGCGCATCATCACGCGTCTGCGCGCCGAGGGCTACGAGCTCGCCCGCAAGCATGACGGGGCCGACATCGTCATCGTCAACACCTGCGGCTTCCTCGACAGCGCCAAGCAGGAATCGCTCTCGGCGATCGGCGAGGCCATGGCCGAGAACGGCAAGGTGATCGTGACCGGTTGCATGGGGGCGGAACCCGAGCAGATCGAGCAGGCCTATCCCGGCGTGCTCTCCATCACCGGCCCGCAGCAATATGAGAGCGTGCTGGACGCCGTGCATCGCGCGCTGCCGCCCGCCCACAATCCGCATCTCGATCTGGTGCCGCCGCAAGGCATCAAGCTGACGCCGCGGCACTACGCCTATCTGAAAATCTCCGAGGGCTGCAACAACCGCTGCACCTTCTGCATCATCCCGAAGCTGCGCGGCGACCTGGTCTCGCGACCGGCCAACGACGTGCTGCGCGAGGCCGAGCGCCTGGTCGACGCCGGCGTGAAAGAGCTGCTGGTGATCTCGCAGGACACTTCGGCCTATGGCGTCGATCTGAAATACGCCGAGAGCCCGTGGAAGGATCGCCAGGTCCGCGCCAAATTCATCGACCTCGCGCGCGAGCTCGGCGAGCTCGGCGCCTGGGTCCGGCTGCAATATGTCTACCCCTACCCGCATGTCGACGAGGTCATCGCGCTGATGAACGAGGGCAAGGTGCTGCCCTATCTCGACATCCCGTTCCAGCATGCGAGCCCCGAAGTACTGAAGGCCATGAAGCGCCCGGCGGCGCAGGACAAGACGCTGGCGCGCATCAAGCGCTGGCGCGAGCAATGTCCTGATCTCGCTTTGCGCTCGACCTTCATCGTCGGCTTCCCCGGCGAGACCGATGCGGACTTTGCCTATCTCCTCGACTGGCTGGACGAAGCCGAGATCGATCGGCTCGGCTGCTTCAAGTACGAGCCGGTCGCCGGCGCCACGGCGAATGCGATCGAGAACCCCGTGCCGGAAGAGATCAAGCAGGAGCGCTACAATGCACTGATGGCGCGCCAGCAGAAAATCTCTGCGCGCAGGCTGAAGCGCAAGGTCGGCACGCGCCAGCAGATCATCATCGACGAGGTCGGCCCGACCGTCGCAAGGGGCCGCTCCAAGGCTGATGCGCCCGAGATCGACGGCGCCGTCTACCTGTCGAGCCGCCGCCCCTTGCGCGTCGGCGAGATCGTCACCGCCAAGATCGAGCGCGCGGACCAGTACGACCTCCACGGCAGCGTCGCGGGATTCTGAGATTCCGGTCGCGGCACGCCGGCAAGACCGGCGCGCCTTAGGCATTTTCCACCAGCCGGCGTTCAGGCTGGGCGTGCCCGAACTACGAGGTCATGTCGCTTCTCCCGACGCCTGCTGTTCGTCGCGTGCGGCGAACACTTCCTTGGCTGCGAACAGCCCGTTCAGCGCCGCCGGGAAGCCCGCATAGACGGCCATCTGCATCATGATCTCCACGATCTCGTCGCGAGACAGGCCGACGTTCAGACCCGCCTCGAGATGCACTTTGAGCTGAGGCGCGGCATTTCCGAGCGCCGTCAGCGCGGCGATCGTGGCGATCTCTCGATCGCGCAGGCCGAGGTCCGGGCGGCAGTAAATGTCGCCGAACGGAAACTCGATCACGTATCGTGCGAAATCCGGAGCTATGTCGGCGAGTGAGGCGACGACCTTTTCGCCGGCACTGCCGTCAATACGTGACAGGGCCCGCTGACCGCGATCGAAGCGGCTTTCGTCTTGTGTTTGGGCGTGCGTCATTTTCCTTCGTCCTCTGTTCGTCGCTGGCATAGCCGGCGATCTTGGTATCAAGGACGAGCAGGCATTCCTGGAGTTCGGCAATCTGCGTGCGTACCTGTTCCCGGTGGACTTCCAGAATCTGCCGCCGGCTTGTGCCGGTAGCGTCGCCTTCATCCCGAAGCGCCGCGTAACGCAACATGTCCCGGATCGGCATTCCCGTGGTCTTGAGCCGCCCAAGGAATGCGATCCATGTGAGGATCGATGCGTCAAAGTCGCGCTGGCCGGAGCGATCCCGGTCGGCGTATGGAAGCAGCCCGATGCGCTCATAATAGCGCAGCGTGTGCGTCGACAGGCCGGTCCGTTTTGCGAGGTCGCCGATCTTCATGTGTGCCCGTTCTCGTACTGACGCACGTACAGATACCCCTTCGAGCGCGCTCTAAGTCAAGGGGGATCGAAGGTGCAAAGATTTCGGCGCGCCGGCTGGGCGGCAGCGTCGCGGCACTCCGAGCTTCAAGATTCCGCCAGCCATTTCGGCACCCAGCGCTCCGGGCGCGGGGCGCGGGCAAGATCGGCTTGCGCCTCCGACAGCTTCGCGGGCTCGCCCTCGATGGTCGGGCGCACATCATATTCGAAGTTCGGCATGACGCGGCCGTCGGCATAGAGACCGAATTTCATGGCGTACCACAGCCCGAGCTCGGGCTGTGCGCGGCGCATCTCCTCACGCAGATCGCGCAGCAGGGATTCGATCGAGGCGGCTTCCTCGAACGGCTGCGGCCCGCGCGACAGGACGCGCGCCTCGTACTGCTTGCCGACGATCGCGACCTCGAAATGCGTCTTGTCCCAGGCGTTCTTGCCCTTGGGGAGATGCGCGGTCAGGCGCCAGCCGAGCTCGGCCATCAGGCGATGATTGGCCCAATAGTCTTCGCGCTCCCGGCTCCATCTTTCCATGAAGCCGCGAAAGTCGGGCAGCTCCGAGGGATGGTTATCGGCCGCCGCCGTCTCCCCGGTCGGCCGTCCTGTCAGCCACTGCGCGAGTTCGACCGTCTGGCATTCGACCTCGTCATGTGGCTTCAGATCGCTCCAAGCGTTGTCGAATTGCTGTGATGTCAGTTTTGCCAGCAGACCATCGAGGCTCGGCGCCAGCAGCTCGTGATCGCCCTCGGACCCAAGCCCCACGATCGGCGGATTGTCGCGGTCGAGACCCGCGCCATACCAGCCGCCAACAGCCGAGCCATCCGACAGCCGCATGAACAGCGAAAACCGGTCGCGCAAGGGACTGCCGTCAACAATAGGCGCCTGATCGGAAAACTGGCCCTGCAGCGAGAAGCAGCCGACGCTGCCCCAGGGCCGTCCCTTCAGCCAGCCGGCAAAGTCCAGCAACAGCGGCGGCGCCTCGATGCCCGGCGGAAACGCGCCGCGAATGCTGTCGAGGTCGATCGAATAAGGCGTGTCGGACAAGGCTTAAAACTATCTGGTTGGTCCCGCCCCTCTTGGTCCGAACCGTCATCCGTTCGGTTCGAGCCAATTCGCGTTCGCTGATCACAAACGCGCTAGAGACGTAATGGTTTCCAGCCGCCCATCTCTCTCCTGCCCCATGCACGCTGGGCGTGTGGTCTGCAAGGCGGCGCTTGACAAGCCCGGCCATTCGCATGTATTGCCGCGCCCCATGATCAACGCTCGGACCCATCAGCGCACCGAAATGCTCCGCCGTCGCTTCCGCGACGATGAGAGGGTGCGCCATGTCCGACGACGCCGCTGAAGCACTGAATTCAGCGTAGGTTTTCGAGAAGGCCGCACCCGCAAGGTGCGGCCTTCTTGCTTTTCGCGCCCCCTTTTCCACCCGCCTCCAGAGGAGTTCGACATGACCACCGCCACCCATCCGTATGACGCGTTGATGGACATCACCGCTCGGCCCAAGGCCGTGTTCGTTCGCGGCGCCGGCTCCTACCTCTGGGACGACAGCCGCAAGCGCTATCTCGATTTCGTACAGGGCTGGGCGGTCAACTGCCTCGGCCACTCCCCGCCCGCGATCGCCAACGCGCTTGCCGTGCAGGCCAAGCGGCTGCTGACGCCAAGCCCCGCCTTCTACAACGAGCCAAGCCTGAAGCTCGCGCAGGCGCTGGTTGCAGACAGCGCGTTCGACCAGGTGTTCTTTGCCAATTCCGGCGCGGAAGCCAACGAGGGCGCGATCAAGCTCGCGCGCAAATATGGCAGCCTGCATCGAGGTGGCGCGTACGAGATCATCAGCTTCGAAGGCGGCTTTCACGGCCGCACCTTGGCGACGATGTCGGCCTCGGGCAAGAAGGCCTTTGAGCCGCTGTTCGAGCCAAAGGTCGCCGGCTTCAAGAAGGCGAAGCTCAACGACATCGCCTCGGTCGAAAAGCTGATCAACGACAACACCGTCGCTGTGATGCTCGAGCCGATCCAGGGGGAATCAGGCGTATGGCCGGCGACCGACCAGTTCTTGCAGGAGTTGCGCGCCCTCACCGACGCGCACGGCCTCCTCCTGATCTTCGACGAGATCCAGACCGGGATGGGCCGGAGCGGCAAGCTCTTCCACTACGAGCACACCGGCATCGCGCCCGACATCATGACGCTCGGCAAGGGCATCGGCGGCGGCGTACCGCTCGCGGCGCTGCTCGCGACCGAACGCGCGGCCTGCTTCGAGCACGGCGACCAGGGCGGCACGTTCAACGGCAACCCGATCATGTGCGCGGCGGGGCTTGCGGTGCTCGACGAGGTCAGCAAGCCGGAGTTCCTGAAGACGGCGACCGAAACCGGGCTGCTGCTCGAAAGCGAGCTGCAGAAGGTCTCGGCGCGGCATGGGCTCGGGGAAGTGCGAGGTCGCGGGCTCCTGCTCGCGCTCGACCTCAAGCTGCCGATCGCGCCCGGCATCGTCGCGCAGGCGTTCGAGGCCGGCGTCCTCCTCAACGCGCCGCAGGTGGACACGTTGCGCTTCATGCCGGCGCTGAACGTCACGCGGGCCGAGATCGCCGAGATGATCGATTGTCTCGACGGGATCTTGACCAGAGCCGGCGCGGCACGGCGGGTGGCGTAGACGGCCCGCTCTCTTCTCCGTCATGGCCGGGCTTGTCCCGGCCATGTACGCCTTGAGGCGCGGCACGAAGAGCGTGGATGCCCGGCACAAGCCCGGGCATGACGACTTCGGCAAGACGTTCTCTACGGCTTCAAGATCGACGCGCCCGTGGTCTTGCGACTCTCGAGATCGATATGCGCCTTGGCGGCGTCTTTGAGCGCGTAGGCATGGTTGATCGGCACGTGCAGCTTGCCGTTAATGACGGCGGCGAACAGCGTGTCAGCGCCTTCCAGCAACTCCTTGCGCGTTCCGATATAGTCGTTGAGCTTGGGCCGGGTCGCAAACAGCGAGCCGTGGGTGTTGAGCTCGGCGATCGAGAACGGCGGCACCGGGCCTGAGGCATTGCCGAAGGAGACGAACATCCCGCGCGGCTTCAGGCAGGACAGCGAGCCCGGGAACGTCGCCTTGCCGACACCGTCATAAACCACGTCGCAGCCCTCGTTGCGGCTGATCTGTTTGACGCGCGCAACGAAGTCTTCCTCGTTGTAGAGGATCACATGGTCGCAGCCATTGGCCTCGGCAAGCGCAGCCTTCTCGCGCGAGCCGACGGTGCCGATGACGTGGGCACCCATTGCCCTCGCCCATTGGCAGGCAAGCAGGCCGATGCCGCCGGCCGCGGCATGGATCAGCACGCGATGATGCGGCTCGACCTTGAAGGTCTTGTGCAGGAGATACCACACCGTCAGCCCCTTCAGCATCAGCACGGCGCCCTGCTCGTGGGTGATGTGGTCGGGCAGCTTGACCAGCCGCTCCCAGGGGATGTTGCGCTCCCCGGTATAGGCGCCGAGATTGTGGTAGTAGGCGACGCGGTCGCCGGGATGGAAATTCGTCACGCCCGGCCCGACCGCGACGACCTCGCCCGAGGCCTCGTTGCCGGCGATGAAGGGCAGCCCCGGCGCCTTGTAGAGGCCGGTGCGGTAATAGACGTCGATGAAGTTCAGGCCGACGGCATGCTGGACGATGCGCACCTCGCCGGGCCCGGGCGCCGGAACATCGACGCTCTCATAGACCAGGGCTTCGGGGCCTCCGACCTTGTGCACACGGACGGCTTTGGTCATCACCTGACCTCCTTTTCTCGCGGGCCAGCGAAAGACATCGCGCCCGCCTTGTCAACTCGACGCGGGCTGGAACGCCTAGACCGACGGCTTGCCGGTCTTCCTGCGGTTGCGTTTCGCTAACACGTTGAAAAACTCGACCGCTGCCGAGAACGCAATCGCGAAATAGATGTAGCCGCGCGGGATGTGGAATTGGAATCCGTCCGCAACCAGCGCGACGCCGATCAGCACCAGGAAGGCCAGAGCCAGCATTTTCGTGGTCGGATGCTCCGCGACGAACCGCGACACCGGTCCGGCCGAAATGTACATGATGAGACAGGCGATCACGACGGCCGCGATCATGATTTCGAGGTCCTGCGCCATGCCGATCGCCGTGATGATCGAGTCCAGCGAGAACACGATGTCGATGATCACGATCTGGACGATGACCCAGAAGAAAGCGTTACGAGGTGACTTCTCGCCGCCCTCGCCGTCATCGGCTTCGACCTCGCCATGAATCTCGTGCGTCGCCTTCGCAATCAGGAACAGACCGCCGCCGATCAGGATGAGGTCGCGCCAGGAGAAGCCGTAACCGGAAAACGAAAACACCGGCGCGGTCAGGCCGATCAGCCAGACCAGGAGGCTGAGCAGGATGATGCGGAAGATCAGCGCCAGCGCGAGCCCGATCTGGCGGGCGCGGTGCGCCTGCTTCTCGGGAATGCGCGAGACGATCACCGACAGGAAGATGACGTTGTCGATGCCGAGCACGATCTCGAGCGCGGTCAAGGTGAGGAGCGCGGCCCAGGCTTCGGGGCTGGTCAACAGGTGCATCATGCGAAGGATCTCGTCAGCCGGATCAATGCGTCGCTGAAGCTGATCCAGAGCGCGATCGCGCAGAGCGCGACAGTCACACCGGTGCCGACGCGAAAGTCCATCTGCAGCGTGTAGAAGGAGAGCAGAGCCCAGATGGCGATCAGCGACATCGTCAGCCAGCGCAGCCGCACGACGCGCACCGGATGCAGCACGTGGAACGGCACGAAGGTCAGCACCACCAGGGCCGCTACTAGCAGCGTCGAGAGCAGCGGCGGCCAGTGCAGCAGAAACAGATAGAACGCCGCCGCATTCCACAGCGCCGGAAAACCGCGGAAATGATTGTCGTCCGCTTTCATGCGCAGATCGGCGAAATATAATGCGCTGGTGACGATGATGGCGACGCCGAGCAGGGGAGCTGCGACCGGCAGCAGCAAGCCGCTGGCCACGATCGCATAGGCCGGCACGAAGACGTAAGTGACGAAATCGACCACGAGGTCGAGCACGTCGCCCGACCAGTTCGGCTGCACGTCCTTGACGTTGAGCCGGCGCGCGATCGGCCCATCGATCGCGTCGATGATGAGGGCGACGCCCAGCCATTGAAACATCGCCGCCCAGTGCTCACGCACGGCCTCAAGCATCGCCAGCAGCGCGATCGCCGCACCGAACGCGGTGAAGATGTGCACCGAGAAGGCAGCGGCGCGGATCGCGGGCCTGGGCTTCAGGGAATCCTCTTGGCTGTCCATGACTTCTGCTATCAGAATGACACCGGTTTGCACATAAGCCATTGCGGCGCCTGGTCGCACAATTCGTCATAAAATCAGGGAAATATGAGTGGGCTTGAATTTGCCGCGGGGCATGTCCAATGTCGTTCCATGACAGATGCATCGACACTCTTTGACGCGGCCGTGATCGGCGGCGGACCGGCGGGACTGAGCGCCGCCATCGCATTGGCGCAGGCGGGCGCACGGACCGCGCTGGTGGCGCGTCGCATGCCTTATGCCGACAATCGAACCACGGCGCTACTCGGTGCCTCCGTCGATCTGCTGGAGAGCCTCGACGTCTGGCCGCGCTGCAAGGACAAGGCGGCCGCGCTCGAAATCATGCGGCTCGTCGACGACACCGGCCGGCTGTTTCGTGCGCCGGAGGTCCGGTTCTCCTGCCACGAAATCGGCCTCGATGCCTTCGGCTACAACATCGACAACCGCTCGCTGATGCTGGCGCTGGAAGCGCGCGCGGCCGAACTGCCCGATGTCGTCCGTTTCGACGACGAGGCCGAAACTGTCGTCATCGAAGCCGATGACGTCGCGATCCGCACGGCCGCTGCGCAATTTCTCTCGGCCCGCCTCGTGGTCGGGGCCGACGGCCGGCATTCGCTGTGCCGCGAAGCCTCCGGCATCGCGGTGACGCGGCGCGAGCTGACCCAGACGGCACTGACTTTCAACGTCGGGCACGCGCGGCCCCACCGCAACGTCTCGACCGAGTTCCACACCCCGCATGGTCCTTGCGTGTTCGTGCCCCTGCCCGGCGATCGTTCCAGCGTCGTCTGGGTCTCGGCGCCTGCGGACGCCGAGCGGCTTCGCGGCCTGAGCGATGAGGAATTGTCCGCCGCGATCGAGAAGCAGTCGCATTCGATCCTCGGGCGCATGACGGTGGAGCCGGGCCGCCATCTGTTCCCGCTGGCGATCGAACGTCCCAAATCCTTCGGCGGCGACCGCATTGCGCTGGTCGGCGAAGCCGCCCATGTGGTTCCCCCGATCGGCGCCCAGGGTCTCAATCTCGGCCTCCGCGATGCCGCCGACATTGCGAGGCTTGCAGGCGAGGCCATCGCATCAGGCCAAGATCCCGGCGCAGCAGACGTGCTCAAGCGTTATGACCGGGCGCGGCGTCCGGACATCCTGAGCCGGACCTTTGCGATCGACATCGCCAACCGCTCGCTGCTCAATGATTTCCTGCCACTCCAGCCCGTCCGCGCGGTCGGCATGCACCTGCTCGGCGCGATCGGCCCGCTCCGGCGTTTTGCGATGCGCGAGGGGCTCACGCCGACTTGGCGGAAGTAACCGCCGCTCAAGGAAACGCCAGCCGGCCAGTCTGGATCGCCCACATCACGCTGGTCAGCGTGACCACGGACGCAAACGTCCCGAGCAGCACCGCGACGGAGGCAGACTCGATCCAGGCGTCGTTCTGCCGGGCGATGACGAACACGTTTAGCGCCGGCGGCAGCGAGGCCATCAGCACGGCGGTCGCGGCCCAGGGCTGCGCAAACGGGCCGAGCGCCAGCATCAGGCCGAAAGCTGCAAGCGGATGGACCAGGAGCTTGATCGCGATCACGCCCGGCACTTCCCACGGGACCCGATCGAACGGGCGGAGCGCCACGGTCACGCCGAGCACGAACAGCGCGGTCGGAGCGGCTGCGTTCTGGAGGAAGGTGATGGTGCGATCGAGTGCGACGGGCATCTCGATATGCAGCGATGCGAAGGCCGCGCCAAAGCAGGCCGACATGATCAGCGGGTTGAGCACGATCTGCTTCAGCACGACGCCGAAGGCATGCACGATCGAGGGATGATCGCGGTCGGAGAGCTCGATCAGCAACGGCACGATCGTGAACAGGAAGATGCTGTCGCAGCAGAAGATCAGCGCAGTCGGCGCGGAGGCCTTCGGCCCGAGCACGGCGAGCGCCAGCCCCGGTCCCATGTAGCCGATATTGCCGTAGCCGCCGGAGAGCCCGGCGAGCGTCGCCTCGCGCAGCGTCAGCCCGCCCAAAACCTTGCCGACGACCAGCGCGAGTGTGAACGCCGCAACGGTCGACAGGGTGGTCGCGACCAGGAACGGCGGGTTGTTCAATTCCGAAAACGGCGTCTTCGACATGATCGCAAACAGCAGCGCCGGCAGCGACACATAGAGCAGGAAGAAGTTCATCCAGGCGAGGCCCGATTCCGGCAGGGATTTGACCTTGCCACAGGCGAATCCAACGAAGATCAAGCCGAAATATGGTAGAGCCAGATTGAGGATATCGACCATTGATGAAGTGTTTTCTGAAGATTGGGGGCCTATCTGCCCCGCAACCGCGGGTTAATTCCAGATCAGGGCACTAGCATCGGCCACAATCCTGGTCTATCGACGGGGAATGATTAAAGCGCGGACCGCCAAATTCCAGATCGGACAGGTCGTGCGCCACCGGATCTTCTCGTTCCGGGGCGTGATCTTCGACATCGATCCGGAATTCAACAACACCGAAGAGTGGTGGCTGTCGATCCCCGAGGAGGTGCGGCCCCACAAGGACCAGCCGTTCTATCACCTGCTCGCGGAGAACTCGGAGTCGGAATACGTCGCCTATGTCTCCGAGCAGAATCTCGTGCCGGACGATTCCGGCGAGCCGGTCCGGCATTCCCAGGTCGCCGAGATCTTCGTCAAGGACAAGACCGGCTATCGCCCGCGCAATCCTTCGCTGAACTGAGTTTCGAAGCCATCAACTGGCCAGCAAAAAAGGCGCTCGAACCGAGCGCCTTTTTCATGTGCGGGATTGATCCCTGATTACTTCTGTCCGGCCGGAGCGGCGCCAGGCGCTTGCTGCTGCTTCTTCTGCAGCTCTTCAGCCTTCTTCTGGAGCTCTTCCTGCAGCTTCCTCTGGGTTTCCTCGAACACCTTCGGATCGGTCGGCGGGCCGTCATAGGCCTTCTGGAATTCGCCGGCGAGCGGCAGCGGCAGCGTCAGCGGTGCGCCGTTGGCATTGATCGCCTGAACAACCAGGTTCTGGCCCTTCTTCATGTTGTTGATGAACTCGGGCGTGGCTTCGTAGTCGGACATGCAGCCGTTCTGGAAGCAGATCACATACGGGCTCTGCAACGGCGGATTGTTGTCCACGATGATGCGGGTGCCGTGCACCAACTGCATGCCGAGCGGCAGCGTCACGCGCAGGATCTTTTTCGGCTCGCCTTCTGGCTCGATGATGACGGCCGCGATGACCGGCTGGCCCGACTCGATACGGCCGTCCTTGCCGGTGAAGCAGACCTGCTTGGCATTGGCGTCCTGGCCCTTGAGGCAGAACTTGGTCCAGGGGGCGTAGATCAGCTGGATTTGCTGATCGGCCGGCTGGGCCGCGCCCTGCTGCGCTGGAGCGCCCTGCGCCGGAGCGCCCTGGGCGGGTGCCGGCTGGGCCGGTGCCTGAGCGGCCGGCGCCGGAGCCTTGGGGGCAGCCTTCGGAGCGGCCTTCGGGGTCGCCTTGGGCGCGGGCGTGCCCGGAGCTGGCGCGGGAGCCTGGGCCTCGGCGGCAAACGGGACGGCCAACGCCGTCGCCGTCAACAAGGCGAGAAGTCGCCCGCGCGGCCGGACGGACGCGGCCAAGTAACGGAAATTCATTGCGGAAAACCCTTTCTGAACGGGAAGTGCCCGAACCGCTTCGACGCACCGAGCCTGGCCGCGTTGGGCGCGGCTCTCTCCCCGTCAAATGAGGCAGATAAGTGACGGGCTCGGCGCTCTTGCGCGATTGCGTGCCTTCTTAACGTGGCCGACGAAAAGATCAATGCCGACAAGCGCCTTTGACCGCGCGTCGGCGTGCGCCCCCGGGAAAATCCCTGTGATAGGATTCAGGCCTGCGGTCCTCGAATCAACGTGTCCACATGTTCATGTTCCAGCGCCTTCTCGAGGGCCGTCCTGAAGGTCTTTGCGTCCGCCTCTGTGTCCTGGCTTTCGCCTTGGGGCTCCCGTTTTCCTTGGGGCTTCCGGCCAGCGGCGCAGAGGCCGAGGAAGCCCACGCCATCGCCATGCACGGCAAGCCGGCGATGCCTGCCGGTTTCACCCACATCCCTTACGTCAACCCTGACGCCCCCAAGGGCGGCCGGCTGACCTGGGGCGTTCTCGGCACCTTCGACAGCCTCAATCCCTTCATCGTCAAGGGACTGGCCGTGCAGCCGGTCCGGAACTACGTGGTCGAGAGCCTGCTCGCGCGCGGCAATGACGAGCCGTTCACGCTCTACGGACTGCTCGCCAGATCGGTCGAGACCGATGACGAGCGCAGCTTTGTCACGTTCCACATCGATCCCCGCGCGCGCTTCTCCGACGGCAAGCCGGTCCGCGCCGAGGACGTGCTGTTCTCCTGGCAGTTGCTGCGCGACCACGGCCGCCCCAACCACCGGCAATATTACGGCAAGGTGGCAAGGGCCGAGGCGCCGGATCCCCTCACCGTCCGCTTCGACCTTGCGGGAGCCAATGACCGCGAACTGCCGCTGATCCTCGGCCTGATGCCGATCCTGCCGAAACATGCGGTCGACGTCGCGGCTTTCGAGGAGACGACGCTGTCGGGCCCGGTCGGCTCCGGCCCGTATCGCGTCACCGCCGTGAGGCCCGGTGCCAGCGTGACGCTCACCCGCAATCCCGACTATTGGGGCCGTGACCTCGCCATCAATCGCGGGCTCTACAATTTCGAGGAGATCAGGCTCGACTATTTTCGCGAAGCCAACGGCCAGTTCGAAGCTTTCAAGCGCGGCCTCTATGATTTCCGCATCGAGCACGAGCCGCTGCGCTGGCACGACGGCTACGACTTTCCCGCGGCGAAGAATGGCGACGTGATCCGCGACACCTTCAAGCCGGGCGTGCCGCAACCTTCCGAATTTCTGGTGTTCAACACGAGGCGTCCCATATTCGCCGACATCCGCGTGCGCCAGGCCTTGACGCTGCTGTTCGATTTCGAGCTGGTGAACCGCAACTACTTCTTCAACCTCTACTCGCGCGTCGCCGGCTATTTTGCCGGCTCGGACCTCTCAGCGTATGGCAAGCCTGCGGATGCGCGCGAGCGCGAGTTGCTCAAGCCGTTCGCCGCGCAGATCCCGCCTGACATAATGGACGGCAGCTACCGCCTGCCGGTGACCGACGGTTCGGGCCGCGACCGGACCACGCTGCGCGCGGCGCTGAAGCTGTTGTCGGAGGCCGGCTACGATCTCGACGGCACCGTGCTGCGCAACCGTGCGACCAAGGCGCCCTTCACCTTCGAGATCCTGGTCACGACCCGCGACCAGGAACGCGTCGCGCTTGCCTTTCAGCGCGACCTCAGGCGCGCCGGCATCGAGCCCAGCGTGCGATCGGTCGATCCCGTGCAGTTCGACCAGCGCCGGCTCGCCTACGAATTCGACATGATCCAGAACCGCTGGGACCAGTCCCTGTCGCCCGGCAACGAGCAATATTTCTACTGGGGGAGCGCTGCCGCCGACAGTCCGGGCACCCGCAACTACATGGGGGCCCGGGATCCCGCGGTCGATGCGATGATCGCCGCACTGCTGGAAGCCCGTGAACACACGGATTTCGTATCCGCGGTGCGGGCGCTCGACCGCGCTTTGATCTCCGGTTTCTATACAATCCCCCTGTTTAACTTATCCGAGCAATGGATCGCGCGCTGGAATCGGATAGAACGGCCAGAGGCCACCTCGCTGTCCGGCTATTTGCCGGAGACCTGGTGGTCGAAGGGGCAGCCGCAAGCTCATCAAGCAAAGTGACGCCGTGAACCAGCCAGCCGTATCGCCGACGCTCGACACACTGTTTCAGCGCACGCTGATGCGGCAGCCGCACGCGACCGCTCTGCTCGACCCCCTGAACAAGTTCCGCGTGACCGGGCACGAGCCGCGGCGGATGAGCTATGCCGAGGCTGACACCGCCATCGAGGCGCTGTCCGCCTTTTTCGTCGAATCAGGCCTGCCGGCCAATTCCGTCATCGCCATCCAACTGCCGAATACGGTCGAGTTCGTGCTCACCGTTCTCGCCGCCCATCGCGCCGGTCTTGTCGTCGCCGTGCTGCCGCTGCTCTGGCGCCATGCCGAACTGACCGCCGCTCTCAATCGTACCGCGGCGCGCGCCATCGTCACCATGAGCACGGTCGACGGCGTCAGCTATGCCGATCTCGCCATGCACGCGGCCGCGGAAGCCTTCTCGATTCGCCATGTCTGCGGCTTCGGCACCAACCTGCCCGAAGGCATGGCCTCGCTCGACGACGTGCAGGCCCGTCCGCCCGGCACAGCGCGCGCCGTGATTCAGGATGGCCGCAAGGCGGCGATGATCTCCTTCGACGTCACCGCGGAAGGCTTTCGTCCGGTGCCGCGGCCGCATTTCAGCCTGATCGCCGGGGGGCTCGCGATGTCGCTGGAAGCCGACATCAGGCAAGGCGCAACCGTGATGGCGGCGTTCACGCCGATGTCGTTCGCAGGGCTCGCCTCCTCGCTCGCGGTGTGGCTGCTGTGCGGCGGCACGCTGGCGCTGCATCACCCCTTCGAGAACGACGTGCTGGAGCAGCAGATCAATGCGCACGAATGCGACGTGCTGATCGCACCGGCACAGTTCGCCCAGCGGCTCGGCGATTCCGAGCTGGCGGCGCGGATGCCGAGCTTGCGCAACGTCATCGGCCTGTGGCGCGCCCCCGAGCAGGTGTCGGCGAGCGAGGCATGGATTGCGCCGCATGCGCCTTTCACGGACGTCTATCTGTTCGGCGAGGCCGGATTGTTCGGCGCCCGGCGTGGCGAGGACGGCATGCCGGTGCCGGTGATGCCGGGACCGCACGGCGCGCCGCGCGAGCAGTCGGGTTCGTCGATCGCCGGCGAGATTCTGCTGACGCCGAAGGGCACGCTCGGGCTGCGCGGCCCTATGGTGCCGATCGCGGCCTACGCCCCGCCGCCGCCGCCGGTCGGCGACACCCTGATCGCGCAACCGCCACGCGACTATGTCGATACCGGCTATGCCGCGCGGCTCGATCGTCCGAGCGGCGCGATCTGCATCACCGCGCCGCCCTCCGGGATCATGGCCGTCGGCGGCTACCGCTTCCTCTCCAACGACCTGCAGGAATGGGCGCGCCGGCTCGGCCAGGGCGCCCTGCTGACCGCGCTGCCTGACCGGCTCTCCCGTCACCGGCTCGCGGGCCGCGCCCAGGACAATGCCCGCGCCCGCGAGGCGCTCAGCGAACTCGGGCTTAACCCCCTGATGGTCGAAGCTTTTCGCGACCGCTCCGGGCCGGTCTAAGCGTAGTTTCGACCGTTCCATTGACGCTGCATTAAGGCGGCCGGACTAGATTGCGCGGCACCTGTCGCGTGATCAGAGTCTCTCGATGTCCCAGGCCGGCCCGATCCTGTTTGTGTCCAATGGCGAGCGGCCGGCCTTCATTGCGGCGCTGGACGAGGCGCGCTTCTTTCCCGTGATCGACACCGGCTGGGCCGGCGCGGTGCGCGCGGTCGAAGAGGTGCAGCCGGCCGTGGTTCTCGCCGCGATGCATGCCGGGCACGAGCCGCATCTGGCGCCGCTCGCCAGCAAGATTGCGGAGCAATCCCCTTACCTTCCCTTCGTGGCATTGGATGCGGCGGGCGCGCTCCCGCACAACGTCCTGCCCTTCTCTTCCTCGCGCGCCGGCCATTCCGAACGCCTGATCGCGCGGCTTCGCGCCGCTCTACGGATTCGTACCCTTCACGCCACGGTGCTGCGCCGGCTGCCCGAGGTCAAAGTCGCGCTGCCGGAGGCTGATCCCGTTCGCGATGCCACGGTGCTTCTGATCGGCCGCGGCGCGGCTTACCCCGCGCTTTCCGTCGCGCTCGGCGAGCGCGTCGGCGTCATCGGGGCGCTCTCGATCGAGGCAGCGGCCAAGCATCTCAACACCCGCGACCTCGACGGCGTCGTGCTCGCCGAAGGTTTTACCCCCCGCGTGACCGATGCCTTTCTCACGGTGCTCGCCGAGGACACCCGCTTCCGCAGCCTGCCCGTGGTCGTCACTGCGCATCAGTTGACGCAGACTTACGACCTGCCCAATCTCGAACTGATCCCCGGCGAGTCAGCGAAGGTCGCCGCCAACGCGCTGCCCCTGATCCGCCAGCACGCCATGGAAGCCCAGCTGAGCCGTACGCTGCGCTCGATCGATGCCGGCGGCTGGCTCGACCCGCGCAGCGGCCTGCTCACGGCGGAAGCTTTTGCGCGTGATTTTGCCAAGGCGGTCGAGCAGACGCTGGCTCGCGGCGGCGGCCTCTCGGTCGCACGCTTCGCCTTCGATCCCGGCAATTCCCGCGCCCAGCTCGATGCCGCGCGCATTCTCAGCCGGCTGATGCGGCAGATGGATTTTGGCGTGGCGCAGAAGGACGGCTCGGTCGTCGTCGTGTTCGCGGAGACCGACTTCCGCACTGCGCACATGATCGCCCGCCGCCTCTCCGCGGTGATGCGGCACACGTCGAACGGCAAGCACGAGATGCGCAGCGATCCCGTCGTTTCGGTGGATTCGCTGTCGCCCTCGGATACGGCAAGGTCGCTGCTTGGGCGGCTGTCGGCCGAGGCATCGCGGGCGGCGTCGTAATCATCCGCGAGCGCTCGCTGCCGTCGGAGCTCGACTGCTCACATGTGGAAGCTTTACGCGAAACGCACCGTTCGCATTCTCATTCGCGAGGGCCGGCCGCTGGCGCAAAAAACCCGCGGCCGGTAAACGGTCGCGGGTCAAAAAATCAGAAGCTCTGCCAGTACATCCGTGGTCAAAGCAACGTCATTGGGATTGCGACAGCCTATGCGGCGCGCAGATCTTCAGCAGCAGACTTGCCGGTCTTGCGATCTGCAACGATTTCAAAAGAAACCTTCTGCCCTTCGTTGAGGGTATTCATGCCGGCGCGTTCAACGGCGCTGATGTGAACGAAGACATCCTGGCTGCCCTCGTCCGGCTGAATGAATCCGAAGCCCTTTTGGCTGTTAAACCACTTCACAGTTCCCGTCGTCATGGGGATCGTCCTTTAAGATAGATAAACGTTTAGCCGCGCTCAGAAGCGCGGTGGGTGTCGTCGAGATCTGGAGGGAGGGTCGTCAGTCAGGCGCGCTTTTCAGCGGCGAGGCCAAGTCGTTCGGCCGAAACTCGATAGACCGAACCTAGCAACTGTTCGATCATTGCGCAAGTGATCATATGTCGCTGTTCCGAGATCCGAGTGCGGCGCGTCGTTTCGCGCCGCCTCCGGAAACCTCTACGCCGCCTTCTTGCTCTGCGCGAGCTGCGCCAGCTGGCGCATGATCTCGGTGGTGCCGGCCAGACGCTCTTCCGGCGTCTCCCAGTCCTGCAGGAACACCACCTTCATGTCGGGCCGCACCTTCGCGGCCTGGCCGTGGCTGCGGATGAAGCTCACCAGCCGGTCGGGATGGGCGAAGGAATTGTCGCGGAAGGCGATGACGGCGCCCTTCGGACCGGCGTCGATCTTGCCGACATTGGCTTGGCGGCAGAACGCCTTGATCGCGGCGACCTTGAACAAATAGCGCACCTCGTCCGGCAACACGCCGAACCGGTCGCGCATCTCGGCGCCGAAGTTCTCGATCTCCTCCTCGCTGTCGAGGTCGGCGAGCCGGCGGTAGAGTGACAGCCGCACCGAGAGATCGCCGACATAATCCTCCGGAATCAGCACGGGCATGCCGATGGTGATCGTCGGCGACCAGCGGTCGGCCGCGGGCTCGGACACGCCAGCCTTGAGGTTGACGATCGCCTCCTCCAGCATCGATTGATAGAGCTCGAAGCCGACCTCCTTGATATGGCCGGACTGCTGCTCGCCCAGGATATTGCCCGCGCCGCGGATGTCGAGATCGTGCGAGGCGAGCTGGAAACCCGCGCCCAGCGTCTCCAGCGATTGCAGCACGGTGAGCCGGCGCTCGGCCTGCGCCGTGATCTTCTGCTGCGCCGGCAGCGTGAACAGCGCATAGGCCCGCAGCTTGGACCGGCCGACGCGGCCGCGGAGCTGATACAGTTGGGCAAGGCCGAACATGTCGGCGCGATGCACGATCAGCGTGTTGGCGTTGGGGATGTCGAGGCCGGATTCCACGATCGTGGTCGACAGCAGGATATCGAACTTGCCGTCGTAGAACGCCGTCATGATATCCTCGATCACGGCGGGCGGCATCTGCCCGTGCGCAACCGCAACCTTCATCTCCGGCACGTTCTTGTCGAGGAAATCCCTGACCTCGGCGAGGTCGTCGATGCGCGGCACCACGTAGAACGCCTGGCCGCCGCGATAGCGCTCGCGCAGCAGCGCCTCGCGGATCATCAAGGGGTCGTGCGGGGCGACGAAGGTGCGGACCGCGAGGCGGTCGACCGGGGGCGATGCGATGATCGAGAGCTCGCGCACGCCGGTGAGCGCCAATTGAAGTGTGCGTGGAATCGGCGTGGCCGACAGCGTCAGCACGTGCACCTCGGCGCGGAGCTGCTTCAGCCGCTCCTTGTGGGTCACGCCGAAATGCTGCTCCTCGTCGACGATCAGCAGGCCGAGATCCCGGAACTTGATCGACTTGCTGAGCAGCGCATGGGTGCCGACGACGATGTCGACCGAGCCGTCGGCGAGGCCCTTCTTGACCAGATTGAGCTGCTTGGCGGGCACCAGCCGGGAGGCCTGCGCGACCTGGACCGGGAAACCCTTGAAACGGTCGGTGAACGTCTTGTGATGCTGACGGGCGAGCAGCGTGGTCGGCACCACGACCGCGACCTGCTTGCCTTCGAGCGCCACCGCGAAGGCGGCGCGCAGCGCCACCTCGGTCTTGCCGAAGCCGACGTCGCCGCAGATCAGCCGGTCCATGGGACGGCCGAGCTCGAGGTCCTTCAGCGTGGACTCGATCGCACCAAGCTGATCCTCGGTCTCGTCATAGGGGAAGCGCGCGCAGAACTCGTCGTAGAGGCCCGGCTGCACCGGCAGCTTCGGCGCCTCATGGAGGTGGCGCTCGGCGGCGATCTTGATCAGCTCGCCCGCGATCTCACGGATGCGGTTCTTGAGTTTGGCCTTGCGCGTCTGCCAGCCCGAACCGCCGAGACGATCAAGTTCGACCGTGGTCTGGTCGGAGCCATAGCGCGACAGCAGCTCGATGTTCTCGACCGGCAGGAACAGCTTGGTCTCGGCGGCATAATGCAGCTCGAGGCAGTCATGGGGCGCGCCGGCGACGTCCAGCGTCTGCAGGCCGATGAAGCGGCCGATGCCGTGATCGACATGGACCACGATATCGCCGGCGGCGAGGCTCGTCACCTCCGAGATGAAATTGTCGAGCTTGCGGCTCGCCTTGCGCGGTCGGACCAGGCGATCGCCAAGGATATCCTGCTCGCTGATGACAGCGATCTCGTCGGTCTCGAATCCGCTTTCGAGGCCGAGCACGGCCAGCATGGTCTCGTTGCGCGGGGTCGCCTGCACCGTGCGCCAGCTGTTGACGCTGGTCACGGGGGTGAGCTTGTGATCGCGCAGCATCGAGGTCATGCGGTCGCGCGAGCCCTCCGTCCAGAGCGCGATGACCACCTTCTTGCGGTTTGTCAGTAGCCCATGCACATGTGCGACGACGGCTTCGAAGACATTGATCTTGTTATCGTTGCGCTCCGGGGCGAAGTCTCGTCCCTTGCGCGCGCCGGCATCGACCACGCTGGTACCATCAGCGGGCACCGAAAACTGGGTGAGCCGCACCAACGGCATCCCGCTCTCACGCTTGCCCCACTCCTCCTCGGTCAGGTAGAGCCTGTCAGGCGGCAGCGGCTTGTAGATGGCACCGCCGCCCGGATGCTCCATGGCGTCGCGGCGGGCCTGGTAATAATCGAGGATCTGCTTGAAACGCTCGCGGATGGCGTCCTCGGCCTGCGGCTCGATCGCGACGCAAGCTCCTTGCAGATAGTCGAACAGCGTGTCCATCCGGTCCTGGAACAGCGGCAGCCAATGCTCCATGCCGGGATGGCGGCGGCCCTCGCTGACGGCCTCGTAGAGCGCATCGTCGCGCTCGGGCGCGCCGAACTCAGCGACGTAGCCCATGCGAAAGCGGCGGATGGTCTCGGTGACGAGCTGGAATTCGGAGATCGGCACGAGATCGAGCGCGCGCATGTCGAGCAGCGTGCGCTGGGTCTCGGCATCGAAGGTGCGGATCGATTCCAGGCTGTCGCCGAAGAAATCGAAACGGACGGGCTGGTCCAGGCCGGCCGGAAACAGGTCCAGAATGCCGCCGCGCACCGCGTATTCGCCGGGCTCGCGCACGGTCGAGGAGCGGTTGTAGCCGTTGTGCTCGAGCCAGGCGATGATGGTATCCATCGGCACGACGTTGCCGGGGGCGACCGACAGCGCCTGCGCCGCGACGAGCTCGCGCGCCGGCACGCGCTGTACCACGGCGTTCACCGTGGTCAGCACGATCAGCGGCTTGTCGCTACCGGTCAGTGACGCCAGCCGCGCCAGCGTCGTCAGGCGCTGCGCGAGGACGCCACCATGCGGCGAGACGCGGTCATAGGGCTGGCAGTCCCAGGCCGGGAAGGTCAGCACGGGCAAATCGGGCGCGAAGAATTGCAGAGCACGTTCGAGCTGCTGCATCCGCGGCCCGTCGCGACAGATCACCGCGAGGCTGACAGCCGGCTTCTTCGGCCGCGCCGCGATGGCGCGCGCGAGATCAGAGATGACGAGGCCCTCGGCACCCTCGGCAACATTGGCAAGCGTGAGCGCGCGGCCGGGCGTGAGCAGCTCGGCCGGCGATTTCATCCCCTGCTTCATACGTCGCGGTCCGCGATCGGAAACCCCTTGATGCGCGCAAACAGCGGGCCGATGACGTCGGCGGCAAGCACCTTGTCGCCGGTGATGGCGGCATAGAGGTCGGGATCGGCCTCTTCGAGCAGGGTCTCGAGCTGCGTCAGCTCGTCATCGGACAGATTGCCGATCTCGGCATCCGCGAACCGGCCGAGGATCAGGTCCATCTCGCGCGTGCCGCGGTGCCAGCAGCGGAACAGAAGCCGCTTGCGGCGGTCGTCCAGCCCGTTGCTCGATCGTGTCGTTCCCGTCATGTCTCAATTCCAGTCAAACGCCAAAAGCCCGGACGTGCCGGGCCGGGGTGATATAGCCACTCGGGCGGGCCCTGTCAGCCCTCGATTTGTCATGGCCCGCTGCCCCGCAAGGGCACGAAAAACACGTGGATGCCGGGCATAAAGCCGGGCATGACGAGCGAAAACGGTCCTAGATTCGCCTGATGCGCCCCAGCCTGCTCAACCCGCTGTTTGCCCCCGTGACCAGCCTGCCCGGCGTCGGTCCGAAGCAGGACAAGCTGCTGCAATATCTGCTCAGCCGCAATGAGACGCCGCGGCTGGTCGATCTGTTGCTGCATTTGCCGAGCCAGGTGATCGACCGTCGCGCCCGGCCGAAGATCCGCGACGCCGTGCAGGGAACCATGGTGACGCTGGAGGTCACGGTCGACCGCCACCGCCCGCCCCCGCCGCGCAATGCGCGCGCGCCCTACCTCGTTTACGCCAGCGACGACACCGGCGACGTCGTGCTGACGTTCTTCCGCGCAAAGCCCGGCTATGTCGAGAAGCTGCTGCCGATCGGCGAGAAGCGCTTCGTCTCCGGCACGCTCCAGATGTACGACGCCGTCCCGCAGATCGTGCATCCCGACCGGGTGCTGGACGAGGAGGCGATTTCCAAACTCTCCGGCATCGATCCCGTCTATCCCTTGACCGAGGGCCTTGCACTCGGCTCGCTGCGCCGTGCGGTCGCGCAGGCGCTGCAGAAGCTCCCGGCACTGCCGGAATGGATCAGCCCGGAGGTGCTGCGCCGCTGCGGCTTCCCGCCGATCGCCGAGGCGCTCACCCGCGTGCACCAGCCGGTCGAGCTCACCGACATTCTGCCCGACCAGCCGTTCTGGTCGCGCCTCGCCTTCGACGAACTCCTGGCCGGGCAACTTGCGCTTGCCCTGATCCGCGCCCAATTGCGACGCCCGGCCGGTGTGCGCAACGCCGGCGACGGGCACCTCCGCAACAAAATCATCGATGCCCTGCCCTATGCGCTGACAACCTCCCAGCGCGACGCAGCAGCCGCCATCGCCAATGATCTACAACAGCCGGTGCGCATGTTGCGCCTGCTCCAGGGCGACGTCGGCTCCGGCAAGACCGTGGTCGCGCTGCTGGCCGCCGCTGCCGTCACTGAGGTCGGCAAGCAGGCCGCCTTGATGGCGCCGACCGAAATTCTGGCTCGTCAGCATATCAAGACCATCGCGCCGCTCGCCGAGCGCGCGGGCATGCGGGTCGCGATCCTCACCGGCCGCGAAAAGGGCAAGGAGCGGCGTGACCTGCTGGCACAACTCGAAGCCGGCGAGATCGACCTGCTCGTCGGCACCCATGCGCTGATCCAGGACGACGTGATCTTTAGCGATCTCGCCCTCGCCGTCGTCGACGAGCAGCATCGTTTTGGCGTGCGCGAGCGGCTGGCGCTGACGGCAAAGGGCGAGGCCGTCGACGTGCTGGTGCTGAGCGCCACGCCGATTCCGCGCACGCTGGTGCTGACCTATTTCGGCGACATGGACATCAGCGAGCTCAGGGAGAAGCCGGCCGGCCGCCAGCCGATCGAAACTCGCACCATATCGATGAGCCGCCTCGGCGAGGTCACCGACAGCATCGGCCGCGCGCTCGAATCCGGCAAGCTGGTCTACTGGATCTGCCCGCTGGTCGAGGAATCCGAGGCCGAGGGTACCGAGCACCTGACCAATGCGACCAAGCGCTTCGAAACCCTGCAAAAGCGTTTCGGCGACCGTGTCGGCCTCGTCCACGGCCAGATGAAGGGCACCGAGAAGGACCGCGTCATGGGCCAGTTCGCCGCCCACGAGATCGGTCTGCTGGTCGCGACCACCGTGGTCGAGGTCGGTGTCGACGTGCCGGCGGCGACCATCATGGTGATCGAGAACGCCGAACGCTTTGGCCTCGCCCAGCTTCATCAATTGCGCGGCCGCATCGGGCGCGGCTCGGAGGCCTCGACCTGTCTGCTGCTCTACTCCGAGCCGCTCGGCGAGATGTCGAAAGCACGGCTGAAGGTGATCCGCGAGACCACCGACGGCTTTCGGATCGCCGAGGAAGATCTGAAGCTGCGCGGCGAAGGCGATGTGCTCGGCGTGCGCCAGAGCGGCCTGCCCGGCTACCGCATCGCCCGCTCGGAGGTGCACGGCCAGCTCATCACGCAGGCCCGCGACGAGGCGCTGCGCATCCTGAAGGACGATCCAAAACTCAAGGGCGAGCGCGGCGAGGCACTGCGCTGCCTGCTGTATCTGTATGAGCGGGATGAAGCGATCCCGCTGATCGGAGCGGGTTAGCTGGCCGCTCGTTGCCGCCCAATCTCATAAGCCGCCACATGCGCCCGGGCGAGATCCAGCAGGGGCGTGTCGATGCCGAGTGCACGAGCCCGGTTGGCCATATCGCCGAGGATATGCTCCGCCTCGGTGACCGAGCCGCGCTCGATATCACGCAGCATCGAGGCCTTGAGCGGGGAATCCGGGGTCGTGAACAGCTTCCGGTCAAACTCGATGAAAGGCGCTCGCGGCTCAAAACCCGAGGCCGTGGCGACGGCGCAGCATTCGGCAAACAGGCGGAAGATGGATTGCTCGCCGTTCGGAACGGCCAGAATGTCTCCGATGCTTGCACGCATCAGGCAGGTGATGCCGGCGAGCGTCGAGAGCTGGACGAATTTCTCCCACATGTCCTGCATGATCGCTTCGCTGGCGCGCACGTCGATACCGGGCACGTGCAGCAGCGTCTCCAGGGCGAGCACACGCTCGCTCAACGACCCCCCGATTTCGCCGAAGACGATGGTCTGATTGGCCATGAACTGAACGACGCGACCATCCGCATCGAGCCCGGCACTGACGTTCGCGAGCCCGCCGAGAACCTGAGCGGCGCCGAACCGCGCCGTCAGGGCGTCGACATGTTTCAGCCCGTTGAGGATCGGCAAAATCATCGTGTGGGCGCCAACGGCCGGGGCAAACTGGGCCATCGCATCGTCGAGCGAGTAGGATTTCACCCCGACGAGCACGACGTCGAACGTTTCCTTGAGGTCGTTGGCCAGGATGATCTTCGGCTGCACGGCGAAATCGCCCTGCGGGCTCACGACCTGCAATCCATTCCGCCGCAATTGCTCCGCACGCCCGGCCCGCACCAGAAAGTTCACGTCGCCGCCGGCTCGGACCAGGCGCGCTCCGTAGTAGCCTCCGAGCGCTCCCGCGCCGATCACAAGCACTCTCATTCGAACTCCCATTGCGGAGTGACCGCTTTCGCTGAAACAATAACAGATGAGCCTCGCGACGTCTCCTCAACCGGCGTGCGCGCGCAAGAACCTGCCGTGCTCGGCTTCGGTCCCCTCGTTGGCGGGGAACATGCACTCGAGCCGCAGCTCCTCCGCCGTCACCGTCTGCGGCGTTCCAACCGTCGTGATCAGGGAGAAGTAGTCCAGCGTCACACCGTCCTTGACGAAGGACAACGGGATCATCGGCATCGCATCGGATGCCGACGGCGCACGCCATTCCGGCTTCACCCCGGGGTATTGCGACAGCTCCTCCAGCAACGCCTTCGTCCTGATGTCAACCACGTGTCCGACTGCCTCGCGATACACCCGCGCCAGCAGCCCGCGTGCGGTCTGCGGCCAGTTCGCGATAAAAGGGCGCATGCCCTCCGGATCGAACATAAGATGCAGCAGGTTTCGTGGCGCCGGCCGTGCGGACATGTCGATGAAGCAATTGAACAGAAGCGGCGCGGCCTCATTGGTCATCAGCACGTTCCAGTACCGGTCCATGACGATGGCGGGAAACGGCTCGTGCTGACGCAGCATGCGTTGCAGGGCACGGTTGATGCTCGTCATGCCGGGCGCCTCGAGCGCGGGCTCGGAATAGGACGGCGCATAGCCGGCGGCCAGCAGCAGCTCGTTGCGTTCGCGCAAGGGCACGTCGAGGGCTTGCGCAAGGTCGAGCAGCATCTGGCGGCTCGGAACGCTGCGGCCGCTCTCGACGAAGCTGATGTGCTTCTGCGAGACGCCGGCGTCGAAGGACAGGTCGAGCTGCGTCTTGCCGCGAATGTCCCGCCATTGACGCAGCAGCGCGCCCGCGGAACTGGCGCGCGTCTTGAGGGCACTGGCCGTCGCTTTCATGGCCGACTGATCCTTCCTGTCGATGTGCGGCATCGTCAACGCGCATCGGCGGCGGTACGTCGGCTTGTCCGAGGCACCACCGCCGATGGTAGCAGGTTCGTGGCGATCAACCGAAGGCGACCGGCCCCACGGCACCGACCCAGTGCCGTACCTTGGTGTCGTTCCTCTCGTCCATGTAGAAGAAGTGCGTCATCGTGGGATGAACCGTCTTCATTGAGGGATCATCGGGTGTCATGTCCACGACACCCCGAAACACCTTCAGCGACCCCGCGTCCCAATATTCGGTGATGTGATGGAGCGCGGTGAATCCGGTGTCGATGAAGGCCTTCAGATTGCCGCGGATCGCCTCGCGCCCCTTCCAATCGGCGACGCCGAGGTTGCAAACGGCATCTTCCGTAAAACAGTCGAAGCCTGGTCCGAAGGTCTTGTTGTCGATCTCCCGCCACATGTCGAGCAGCCATTGCGGCGGCTCCTTCTTCGTAAACACGACTTGCATAGCTCTCTCCTCATGCACCGACACACACGCGACAGGAGGCTTGATGGAATGCTTCCTGTCGGGTGAATGACCGGGACAGTAGCCAGGCTGCAGATGGGCTCAATTACATGCCAGGTAATAAGGCGCGTTCGGAGGCCTCCTCTTTCCCTTCGCCCGACTTTATGGAACCCTACGACGATGCGCCGGATCATCGTTGTAGGCTGTCAGGGTAGCGGAAAGACGAGCCTCTCCCGAAATCTCGGGCAAAAGCTCGCGCTGCCGGTGGTGCATCTCGACGTGCTCTACTGGCGGCCGGGATGGAAGCCATCCGACAAACCGAACTTCCGAGCACGGGTTACCGAGGCGATCGCGGGCGACGCATGGGTTGTCGACGGCAGCTTCTCGGGACTTGCCTTCGATCTCACGCTCGCGCGCGCCGATACGCTGGTCGTCATCGACCGCCCGCGCTGGCTCTGCCAGTGGCGCATTCTCCTGCGATCCGCCTTCGATCGCGACAAGGCCCGGCCTGATCTCCCGGAGGGGTGCCCCGAGCAGTTCGACTGGAAATTGATGCGCGAGGCGTGGCGCTACGACACCGAGCGCGCGCCTGTCATCGAGGCCGAGCGTATGCAGTATGGCGCTGACGTTCCGGTCGTGCGCTTGAGACGCGATCGAGACATCCAGGGGTTTCTGGATTCGCTGCACGGCACATGATGGATGGCGGTGACGTGAGACCGGACGATCAGGATTTCTTCTGCGCGATGCGCGCGGCGAATGCCTTCATCAGGTCGGTATCCGCCGCCTCGCCTTTCGCATCCTCGGCGAGGTGCTCGAACCAGCGCGCAAAGCCTTCGTAAACCTGGCTCGCCGGATGATCGGGGCCGAGGAAGCCGGAAATCTCCCGCATCTCCGCGACCCAGCGATAGGCTTTCGGAATCATGTCCGGCAGCGCGACTTCGAGCCGGGCCAGAACCGCGGGCTGGCTGAGTGCGAGTTCGTCGCGCAGCGCATCCGCAGCCCCCGCTTTCGTTGCCGCGACCACCATCGCCGCGCCGATCCCGGCGAGGCCCTTGACGATCCCGGCATAGGACATTTTCAGCGCGGACGCGGCACCGACCGGCCCTTCGACGATCCGCACGTCGAGCCCGAAATCCTTCAGCACGGCGACATCCTTGGCGTGCTCGCCCGACATGTAGAAGGCCGGGCTCTTGCCACCGGGCTGGGGCGGGAACCCGATGATGCCGGCATCGACGAACGGCGCCTGTGCCGAGCCGATGATCTCCTCGATCCTCATCACGGTATCGACGTTGACGGCATTGGCTTCTTCTCGCGCCGGACGATCAGCCCGGCCAGCCGCTCGGCGAGCGCCACGGCTTCGCCCGGCGGCACGATCGACAGGATGATGTCGGCGTCCGCGATCGCGTCGTCCTCGGCGCCGATCATGCCGGCATCCGTGGCGCGTTTGCGCGTCGCTTCGCTCCGCCCTCTCAACGACGTCAGCACACGCGCACCGTGCTCGCCGAGACGGCGGGCCACGGCACTGCCCATGGCACCGGGCGCGAGGATCGCAATAGTTTTGGACATCGTGCACTCCAGATCGAAGCCCGAGCAACGCGCTCAGTTCAATCGGAGACTAGCAGAGGACGAGACGCCCGCGTGAACGGCGGCCATCCCGCAGGGGAATGGCCCTACTCCACCTTCGCAGGCTGGGGCTGCACCGCCGCCGAGGCGTTGGCAATACGCGCGGCATTCGCCATGCCCGCCAGCGCCGCTGCCTTCTTCGAATCGGGCGCTGAGCCCGGCTGCACGACGCCGGCCGACATGATCAGCGTCGCGGCATCCTCGGTGCTCATGTCGACCTCGACGATCTTGCTCTTGGGCACATAGAAGAAGAAGCCGGTCGTCGGGTTCGGCGAGCACGGCAGGAACACCGAGACGTGCTCCTCCTGACCCGGCAGGCTGCGGGAGACGTCCTCGTTCGGCGCTTGCGAGATCAGCACGATCGACCACATGCCCGGCGAGGGAAACTCAACCAGGCCGACCTTGCGGAAGCTCGAGCCCTTGCCCGAGAACAGCGTCTCGAACACCTGCTTCAGGCCGCGGTAGATGGCGCGTACCGCCGGGATGCGGCCGAGGAAGGTCTCGCCGACATCGACCAGTGTCCGGCCGATCAAATTGGCCGCGAGGAAGCCGACCAGCGTCAACGTGAAGAATGCGACGATCAGCCCCCAGCCGGGAATGACATAGGGCAGATAAGTCTCGGGCCGATAGGCCAGCGGCACGAACGGCCGCACCACGCCATCGACCCAGGTGACGAACCACCAGACCAGATACAGCGTGATCGCAATCGGCCCCGTCACGATGAGGCCGGTGAGGAAATAGTTACGGAAGCGGCCGATCAGGCCGGTATGCGGCTCGGGCACGGCATCAAGAGGCGCAGGCGCGTCGTCACGGGGGTTCATTCGGGTTCCAAGTCAGTCGCTTCGTCCAAGCTAGGGTCTTCTAGCAGGTTTTGGAAGACCACGAAGCGTCCCGCACTCGACCCCTCTGCCTATTCCACCGTCACGGATTTCGCGAGATTGCGCGGCTGGTCGACATCGGTCCCCATGATGACCGCCGTATGATAGGCGAGCAGCTGAACCGGGACCGCATAGACCATCGGCGTGAACGCCGCCGCCATATCGGGCATGACGATGGTGACGAGGGACTCGACGGTTGCCTCCTGCGCGCCTTTGGCGTCGGTCATCAGGATGATCTTGCCGCCGCGAGCGGCGACCTCCTGCATGTTGGAGACGGTCTTTTCGAACACCCGGTCGTAGGGCGCGATGACGACGACAGGCATGGTCTCGTCGATCAGCGCGATCGGGCCGTGCTTGAGCTCGCCGGCGGCATAGCCCTCGGCGTGGATGTAGGAGATCTCCTTCAGCTTCAACGCCCCTTCGAGGGCGAGCGGGAAGCTGGTGCCGCGACCGAGATAGAGCACGTCGCGAGATTTCGCGATCTCGCGCGCGAGCTTCTCGATCTGGAGCTCGGTGGTGAGCGCATCCGACATCAAACGCGGGATTTCGACGAGCCCGTGAACGAGCTTGGTCTCGTCCTCGTCGGTCAGTTCGCCGCGGGCCTTGCCGGCCGCGATCGCAAGATTTGCCAGCACCATGAGCTGGCAGGTGAACGCCTTGGTCGAGGCGACGCCGATCTCTGGGCCGGCCAGCGTTTGCAGCACGGTCTCGCTTTCGCGCGCGATCGTCGAGGTCGGCACGTTGACGACGGCCACCGTGTGCACGCCTTGGGCCTTGGCGTAGCGCAGCGCGGCCAAGGTGTCGGCGGTCTCGCCCGACTGCGAGATGAAGATGGCGAGATCACCCTTGCGCAAGGGCGCCTCGCGGTAGCGGAATTCGGAGGCGACATCGACCTCGACCGGCACGCGCGCGAAACGCTCGAACCAGTATTTTGCGACGAAGCCGGCGTAGCTCGCAGTGCCGCAAGCCGTGATGTTGATGCGCTGGATGTTCTTGAAGTCGAACGGCAGCTTGACCGGCAGCGAGACCCGCTCGGTCGCCATGTCGACATAGCGTGCCAGCGTGTGGCCGACCACTTCCGGCTGCTCGTGGATCTCCTTGGCCATGAAGTGGCGGTAATTGGCCTTGTCGACCAGCGAGGTCGAGGCCGCGTGCTTGGTCTTCTCGCGCTGGACGGCATGGCCGTCCTTGTCGAAGATCGAAGCGCTTGTATGGGTCAGCACGACCCAGTCGCCGTCCTCGAGATAGCTGATCGTGTCGGTGAACGGCCCGAGCGCGATGGCGTCGGAGCCGAGATACATCTCGCCGTCACCATAGCCGATCGCGAGCGGCGGACCGTTGCGCGCGCCGATCATCAAATCGTCCTCGCCCGCGAAGATGAAGCCGAGTGCGAACGCGCCGCGCAGCCGCGCCAGCGTCAATTTCACCGCTTCCACCGGCTTGTTGCCGCGCGTGAGCAGGTCGTCGACGAGATGCAGCACGATCTCGGTGTCGGTCTGGGTGTGGAACACCGTGCCTTTCTTTTCGAGCTCCTCGCGCAGCTCGCGGAAATTCTCGATGATGCCGTTGTGAACCACGGCGACACGCTCGGTCGCGTGCGGGTGCGCATTGTTCACGGTCGGCTTGCCGTGGGTGGCCCAGCGGGTGTGACCGATTCCGGTCGTGCCCTTGAGCGGCTCGGCCTCCAGCCGCTTCTCCAGATTCTTCAGCTTGCCCTCGGCGCGGCGGCGCTCGAGCTGCTTGCCTTCGAGCGTGGCGACGCCCGCGGAATCATAGCCGCGATATTCAAGACGTTTGAGCGAATCCACCAATTGCTCTGCAACCGGCTGGCGCCCGAGAATGCCGACAATCCCGCACATGCGGATCAATATCCCCCAAATCGTCGAAAAATCGCCTAAACGACCAGCTCAGTTTTTAGCGAAGTTCCTAAGGAACCAGATACTCAATAATTATTGCTGATTGAGACAGCACCGACGGCGACCGAGCCTCGCCTGCGTCGAACTGGCTGGGCCTTAAACCGCGCGCGTTAACTTGTTGTCAACAAATTTGGCCAACCCTTGCGTACCAAGGAGAGAGGCCATGAAAGGCTCATCCAACCGCAAAGGCCTGTCATCGATGGCGGTGCGCGCCAGCGAGACCACCGGCACGCACCTCGCGCATTGGCCGCCGCCCCAGCGCGGCAAGGAAAGCAAGCCCGTCTTCATCAAGCACGTCGCCGGCGAGCCGGCGAAGCGTGCCAAGCCGCGCGGCTGGCGCCTGACGCGCGCGATCTTCTCCGAATTCGCCGACGACGAATAGCGGCGCTCATTTCGCCGGCTTATTCCCTCGCGTCTTCATCTCGCGATAGCGCGCCGCACCACCTTCGCGGATGGTCTGCGGGCTCCGCTCCAGCGCCATGGCGTCATCAGGCACGTCGCGCGTGATCACGGAGCCCGAGCCGATATAGGCGCCGTTGCCGATTATCACCGGTGCAACCAGCGAGGAGTTGGTGCCGACGAAGGCGCCCTGCCCGATGATCGTCTTGTGCTTCTTGAAGCCGTCGTAGTTGCAGGTGATGGTGCCGGCGCCGATGTTGGAATTAGCGCCGATGATGGCATCGCCGATGTAGGAGAGATGGTTGACCTTGACGCCGGCCTCCAGCGTCGCGGCCTTGGTCTCCACAAAATTGCCGATGCGCGCGCCGTCGCCGAGCGAGGTGCCGGGCCGCAGCCGCGCATAGGGGCCGATCGAGACCTTCTTGCCGAGCTTGGTCTCGACGATATGCGAGAAGGAATGGACCACCGTGCCGTCGCCGATCGAAACGCCGGGGCCGATCACCACGAAGGGCTCGATCGTCACGTCCTTGCCGAATACGGTATCCGCGGCGAGATAGACGGTTTCGGGCGCGATCAGCGTGACGCCGGACTCCATCGCCACTTTCCGCAACCGCGCCTGCATCACGCCTTCAGCCTCGGCGAGCTGCGCCTTGGTGTTGATGCCGCGCACTTCGTCCTCGCTGGTTTCGATCACCACGGCATCCCATCCCTGTTCGCTGATAATGCCGACCGCGTCGGTCAGATAATATTCGCCCTTGGAATTCGCATTGCCGATCTTGTCGAGGATCGCGAGCGCGCGATGCCCGTCGATCGCCATAACCCCGGCATTGCACAGGTCGATCTTGCGCTCCTCGGCGCTGGCATCGGCCTGCTCGCGGATCGCGACCAGGCGGTCGCCCTCGACGATGAAGCGGCCATAGCCGGTGGGATCGGCGGCGCGGAAGCCGAGTGCGGCAATTGCGGCGCCTTTGGCCAGCGGCGCGCGCAGCCGCGCAAAGGTCTCGGCCGAGATCAGCGGCGTGTCGCCGAACGCAATCAGCAGATCATCCACGCCCCGCGCAATGACATCACGCGCCGCCAGCACCGCATGTGCGGTGCCGAGCCGTTCCTGTTGCACGAAGGTGAGCGCGTCGGGACGGATGCGCCTTGCTTCGTCCGCCACCGCCTGATGATCGGGTCCGATCACGACCGCGAGCGAGGTGCCGGTTCCCTTGGGCGCCGCGGCGAGCACGTGGGCGAGCAAGCTCTGGTGCGCGACAGGATGCAGCACTTTCGGCAGGTGTGAGCGCATACGCGTGCCTTCGCCGGCGGCGAGCACGATCGTGAGGCTGGAACGGGCGGTCATCGCAATCCTGTCAATCGGCCGAATCAATCGGCGCCAGCGGGCGACGGGCCGCCCTCATCAGCTATCGCCTTGCTACCCCCGCAAACGCCCGGAGTTCAAGTGCGACACGCTTTTCCTGTTAATGTTCCCTGATTGATTCGGGGAAGCCGGACAGGGGTTGGGCACTTAACGTTCATGGCAAAGGATTCCGACCCACTGGCGGATGCCTTCGGCGCCAAGGAGACCGGCGGGCTGTTCTCCGGACTTGTGGCCGAGGAGAGTTCGTTCGATCGCGGCATGATGTGGCGGCTGGGCTCATGGGGCGTGACGGCCGTCGGCGCCGTGGTGCTTGCCGTGTTCGCCAACCAGGCCCAGCTCGGCTGGCGGCGCGACCAGGTCGCATCCGCCGATCTCGCGCGCCAGGCCGACCGGCTCCGGATCCTGACCAAGGAGAGCCAGAACGAGGCCCGCCGGCTCGCCTCCGCCATCGAGACGCTGAACACCGATCGCGACCGGCTCTATTCGCGCGTCACCGTGCTGGAGCAAGGGCTCGATTCCGTGACCGGCGCCATCGCCAAGCAGACGACAACGCCGCCGCAGGCGTCCGTTGCGAAGCCGCAGGACGCGCCGGCCTTGATCGGCCCGCCGGCGCCCGGCATCGCGCAGGTCGCCTCGACACCGGCTCCGGCCAACGACAGGCCGCGCGCCGAGGCCGCAAAGGAGCCGTGGAGTCCGCCGCCGCAGAGCGCGGCCGCGGCCTCGCTGGTCGCGCAGTCGCCGGCGACGAATTCGGCACTGCCGATGCTTCCGTTGGTCCCATCCAAATCGATCATGGCGCCGCCCGATCCGGCCGCCCCGAAACTGGTTCAGCCCGAGGCCGCAGAGAAGGCGACCGAGAAGGCTGCCGAGACGAAGCCAGAACCGGCGCCCGCTCCGATCGAAGTCGCCGCGGCACCTGCCAAGCCGCCGGAGGCCGCCGAAAGCGAGGCTCCCGCGATCGCGGTCCAGCAGACGCGCTTTGCGATTGATCTCGGTGGCGCCAACTCGCTCGATGGCCTGCGCGCGCTGTGGCGCGGGGTCACCAAATCCAATCCCGAAATCGCAGCGCTGCGGCCGATCATCATGATCAAGGAAGGCAACACCGGCCTTGGCATGCAGATCCGCCTCGGCGCCGGTCCGCTGATCAATGCAGCGGCTGCAGCAAAACTCTGCGCCGGCCTCGCCGAGAACGACCGCCACTGCGAGACCACCGTGTTCGACGGCCAGCGGCTGTCAATGCGCGGCGGCCAAGAGAAGAAGCAGGACAAGGGGCAAGACAAGACCCAAGACAAGACCCAAGACAAGACGCAAGACAGGGTTCAGGAGAAGAACTCCGACAAGAACCAGGACTCGGTGCCGCAAGCCGAGACCGCCCCGGCGCCCGCGCCGGCCGCCAAGCCGGACAAGCATCGCCGCAGCTATTCCTCAAAACGCTCGTCGAAGCGCGAGGAGCCCGCGCCTGCTCCTGCGGCGCAGCCGGCCGCACAGCCGAAGCCGGAGACGGCGTCGGCGGGATCGACGCTGTCGTCGTTCTTCAGAAGGTAGCTTACCTCGCGGCAATTCATCAGCGTAATGGGTGAAGGATCTCACGCAGGTCGCGAGAAACTTGCGCCTCCCCTGTTGCCCCGTTCCACCATCCCGACCATATTGCCGCCATGACAAAAAAGCCCTTCCGCCTCACGCCCTACCAGGTGCAGTTCCTAATCGTCGTCGGCTTCGCCAGCGTCGGCTATGCGCTCTATCTGCGCTATCTCGGAATCGAAAACTCGCAGGTCGGTCTCGCCTGCGACGCCGGGCTTCAGACCCTGGTCTGCAAGGCGCGCTCGGTCTCGACCGTGCTGTTCAAGAATTCGGTGTTCGGCATCGTCGCGCTGGTGGTGGCAACGCTGAACCTGATGCGGCCGTCCATCGTGCTGCTCACCGCCGGCATCATCGCCGCGGGCCTTGGCATCGTGCTCTACAATGTCGTGCTGTCGGGCCTGGCGATCGGCCTGCTCATTCTTGGATTTGCTCGGCCCGCGCCCGCCACAGCGTGAGCGCGAACAAGAGATAGATCGCGCAGGTCCACAGCGACTGCCAATTGTCGCGGCCCTCGTTGAACAGCACATAGGCCGCCGACAGCGTCAGCACGCCGGCGAAGACCGATTCCGCGATCGGACGCTGGCCGATCTGCGGCCGGTTCAGCATCAACAGCGCAAACGGCACAACCGCCATCGTCAGCGCGGCGTAAGGGAAATCCTTGTAGCGCGGGTCGAACACGAATCCGAGCGCGGTCTGCGCCGCGATGACCGCCGTCACTGCCAGCGTCAAGCCGAGCACGGCGGTGAGCTTCGACCATTTCCGGCCCTCGCGCGGACCAAGCAGATCGAGGAAGGTCGGAAGGCTGCGGCCGATCACCATCGCCTGCGCGCAGAAGATCGGCGACAGGATGCCAGCCGCGAGCAGCGCGCCCCACAGCAGCCAGCCGCCGATGCCGTAGCTCTCGTAGTACATCTTGTCGGCGCCGATCCCGAGCAGAATGCCGGCCGAGGTTGCCGAGATCGCCACGCCGAGCCAGGACGAGAAGCGCGGCGTCCACGGTCTGCGCCGCAACGTCAGGCCCGCGACCGCGAACACCAGCACGGAGAGGCCCATGCCGGCGGCCATGTACCATTTCCAGTACGGGAAATTGCTGATCGGCTCGCCCGGCGGATATTTCAGGCCACGGCGCACCGAGTCATAGAGGCCCCAATAGCCGCCGACGGTGCCTTCCAGTTTGCGCTTCCACGGCTGGTCGTAGGACTCGATCAGATTGACGCGGAATTTCTGCGCTTTCGCCAGACTCAGGATCTCCGAGACCACGCGCGCCTGGTTGGTGCGCGACGGCAGCGCGCCATCTCGCATGCGCCCTTCGCTCGGCCAGCCGGTTTCGCCGATCAAAATCTCCTTGCCGGGAAATGCGACCGCCATGCGCTCGCGGATCTGTTCGACATGGGAGGCGGCGAACTTGGCCCGCACCGGATTGTCTTCCCAATAGGGCAGGATGTGGATCGTGACGAAGTCGACGGCGTCATAGATCTCGCGATTCCTGAGCCAGAACTCCCAGACATCGGCATAGGTGACGGGCACGCTGACCTGCGCCTTCACCGAGCGGATGATGGAGACGAGGTCCGCGGTCGTCATCTCGCCGCGCAGCAGCACTTCGTTGCCGACGATGATGCTGGTGATGATCCCGGGGAAATCCTTGGAAAGGCGAATGGCGAGCGCGGCCTGCTCGAAATTCTTGGTGCGGTTGCTGGAGAGCCAGATGCCCTGGAGCACCTTCAGCCCGCCGATCCGGGCCGCGATCGCCGGCACCTGGTCGAGCCCGTTCTCCATCGAATAGGTGCGGACGCAGTCGGTGATCTCCTTGAGCTGGCGCAGGTCCTGCTCGATCTGATCGGCCTCGATATGAGTCCATGCGTTCAGCGGCGACTGCTCGCCGCGGAACGGCGCGTAGGAGACGCATTGGACCTTGTCGGCGGGATCGATCGGGGCGCGCGCGAGCGAGATCGGCGTGGCAAGCCACCACCACACGGCAGCGATCGCACCCAATGAAACGAGCAGAAGCGCCAGTGGCGTACGAAGAGAAATCGGTTCCGTCCTCCGCGAAGGGCCGTCGATTACCTGCTAGCACGCCGTCTGCCAAGGGGGTGACTCCGTTATGGATCCATCCCTCCCCTGAGGAATTTACCTGCGGCCGTTCGACCGAGGCCTAGGATCGTGACTTTGCTGGACAAAATTCCAGATTCAGGCCATGGACTGGGGAGGACTTTTCCGCCGCATTGGAGACCCATTTGGACGCCATCACCGAGCGCGTCCGCGAAGGTCCTGACGCGGACGGTCAGTGATATATTGGGGAATTCATGCGGCAACGGGTGTTCGAGTTACGAAATGCGGTCCTGCGGCAGTTCGCCGCCACCTTGGCCGTTTCTTCCCTTGTCATCCTGATGGGTATCGGCCTGATGGGTATCGGCGCGGCCTCCGCCCAGAGCGGCACGCCCGCCCCCGACCAGAGCAAGGCAGCCGCCCAGCCCGCCGACACGGCCAAGGATGCCGCTCAGAATCAGCGCCGCACCGACGAATTCGCCGAAGCAGCCCAGGTCATCAGCGGCCCGGCCGGCAACCCCGAATGCGTCTGGCTCGGCCGCCGCGTGGTGCGGCTGATGTGGCGGGACGACCTCGATACCGCATTCCGCCATCTCGACCTCTATGACCGTTTCGGCTGCCCCGGCGGCCACATCCAGGCCGCCTTCCGCTGCCTGACCCGCTTCGGCGGCCAGATCGATCCCAAGGTCGCCGAAACCCTGGACAGCCGTGTGCACGCTTGCTGGATCAACCCGGCGTCGCAGCCGCAGCAGGCGGCGGCCGCGGCCTCGCAGCCGGCCGCGCCCGCATCGGGCAATGCGCAGCCGCAGCCGGCCGCGAGCCCCTCGCCGGCGGCAAGCCCGTCACCGGCGCCCCCGAAATAGCCGCGATTGTTTCAGCCTCCGTTCAGGAACGATCGGCGATAGAAGCAATTGGCACTGCTGCGAATTTCGAAATGTGCATGCTCTCATTCGGTCATGAGGCGATGACAGTTGTGAAACCGCGCGGCAGAGGTATGCTCCATTTGCCGCGGACTTGGTCGGATCTCGGGGTCGGATCCGCTTCCCTGCCCCCTCAGCCCCTTTTGGTTTAGCCGCGATGCGGGTTGTCGCCGCCGTTCTGTTGCTTGTGTCCGCGCTCCACGCCGGCCTCTGGGGAGTCTTGCGCGACAAGGAACCCGCGCCCGACTTCAAGGGCCTGCTGCCCAGCGTCTCCTATGCCCCGTTCGAGGGCTCGGCTCATCCTGATATCGACAACATTCCGACGGTGGAGAAAATCCGCGCCGACCTGAAGACGCTGTCGACGATGACGCGCGCGATCCGCCTTTATTCGTCCACGGGCGGCGTGGAACTGGTGCCGCCGATCGCGGCGGAGTTCGGCCTCAAGGTCACCGTCGGCGCGTGGATCGACAAGGACAAGGATCGCAACGAGCGCGAGATCAAGGCCGCCATCGAGCTCGCGCGCAAGAACAGCAACGTCAACGGCGTCGTCGTCGGCAACGAGGTGATCTACCGCGGCGAGCAGAAGGTCGAAGACCTCATCGAGATGATCAAGAAGGTCAAGGGCGCGGTCCGCGTACCCGTCACGACCGGTGAGATCTGGAACATCTGGCGCGACAATCCCGACCTCGGCTCCAACGTCGACTTCATCGCCGCCCACGTGCTGCCCTATTGGGAAAACTTCCGCTCGGATCAGGCGGTCGACCAGGCCGTCGACCGCTACAATCTGTTACGCAACCTGTTCCCCGGCAAGCGCATCGTGATCGCCGAATTCGGCTGGCCGAGCGCGGGTTACAATTTACGCAACGCCGACCCCGGTCCGTTCCAGCAAGCACTGACCTTGCGCAACTTCGTCAGCCGCGCCGACGCCATCGGCATGGAATACAACATCGTCGAGGCCATCGATCAGCCCTGGAAATACTTCGAAGGCGGCGTCGGTCCGTACTGGGGCATCCTCAACGCCAGCCGCGAGCCGAAATTTGCCTGGACCGGCCCGGTGCAAAATCCCGATTATTGGAAGCTGATGGGTGTGGCGCTCCTCGTCGGTATCCTGCTGTCGCTGCCAATCCTGCGGCTGCAGCAGCCGACGGCGAAGCAGGCGTTCCTGCTGTCGGCCACCGCCAACGGCGTCGGCGCCTGGGCTGCCACCGTGTTCGCGTTCTGGAACGGGCACTATTTCATCTTCGGCTCGGCCTTCGCGCTCACGCTCGGCATGATCCTGCTTGTCCCCCTCGTGCTGATCGCGATGGCGCGCATCGACGAGATCGCGGCCGTCGCGTTCGGCCGGCCGCCGCAGCGGCTGCTCACGAAAGGCAAGCCGGTCGAGGACGTGCCCGAGAATTATTGCCCGAAGGTCTCGATCCACATCCCCGCTTATTTCGAGCCGGTCGAGATGCTCAAGCAGACGCTCGATGCGCTGTCGCGGCTGAACTATCCGAACTACGAATGTGTCGTCATCATCAACAACACGCCGGACCCTGCCTTCTGGCAGCCGATCCAGGATCATTGCCGCACGCTCGGTGAACGCTTCAAGTTCATCAACGCCGAGAAGGTGCAGGGCTTCAAGGCCGGTGCGCTGCGCATCGCGATGGACCGCACCGCCGTCGACGCCGAGATCATCGGCATCCTCGATGCCGACTACGTCGTCGATCCCGACTGGCTGAAGGACCTCGTGCCGGCGTTCGCTGATCCCAGCGTCGGCCTGGTGCAGGCGCCGCAGGAACATCGCGACGGCGACCTGTCGATCATGCACTACATCATGAACGGCGAATATGCCGGGTTCTTCGACATCGGCATGGTCCAGCGCAACGAGACCAACGCCATCATCGTGCACGGCACGATGTGCCTGATCCGCCGCGCCGCGATGGACATGGCCGGCGGCTGGTCGTCCGACACGATCTGCGAGGACAGCGATCTCGGCCTTTCGATCCAGCAGCTCGGCTGGACCACGCACTACACCAACCACCGCTACGGCCAGGGCCTGCTCCCCGACACCTACGAGGCCTTCAAGAAGCAGCGTCACCGCTGGGCCTATGGCGGCCTCCAGATCGTCAAGAAGCACTGGCGGAACTTCCTGCCCGGACGGAGCCGGCTGACGCCCGACCAGAAGCGCGAATATGGCCTCGGCTGGCTGAACTGGCTGGGTGCCGAAAGCCTCGGCGTCGTCGTGGCGCTGCTCAACCTCGTCTGGGTGCCGATCGTCGCCTTCGCCGACATCGCCATCCCCGACAAGATCCTGACGCTGCCGATCATCGGCGCCTTCATCGTCTCGCTCGTACACTTCTTGTCGATGTACCGCGCGCGCGTCGCGATCAAGCCCGGCCAGATGCTGGGCGCGATGATCGCGGCGATGAGCGTGCAGTGGACGGTGTCGCGCGCGGTGGCGCAAGGACTGATCACCGAGCACATCGCGTTCGCGCGCACCTCCAAGGGCGGCCTGTCGAGGATGTCGATCGAGTTCCAGGCGTTCTGGGAGGCCGTGATCGGCGCCCTGCTCCTGATCGGTGCCGGCGTGCTGGTGGCCTCCAACAGCTACCGCCAGATCACGGAGATCTACATCTTCGCCGGCGTGCTGGTGCTGCAGAGCCTGCCGTTCCTGGCCGCGGTCGCCATCGCCATCCTCGAGCTCAGCCGCATCAACTCGTTCCAGTTCTGGCGCGACAGCGCGATCCGCACCGCCGAGCTGATCGGCTTGCGCCCGGTCGCGCTACCCACCCCCGCCGGCACGCCGCAGCAAGTGCCGGTGCCGAGCGAGGTCCGGCGGGAAGCGAACTGACGGGGCTCCGAGCGTGGCATCCGTCCCGTGGGCGGACGTCGCGGCTTCTTCGGCGTGGATGACGGCCGCCATTCGGGTTGAAAATCCCGGCTCAAGCATTGGAAACGGCGAGCGAATTCCCGCTGTTGCCTTCAAGTTCGGCAACCACCCGAGCTATTGACCTCCGCGCCCCATCCCCCTACACAGCGCGGGCCGAAAGCATGATCCGGAAACAGCCGGTTTTTCCGCAACGCTTGCGTCGATGTGGCGGCAAGACATGCTTTTCCAAATGACCGAAGACGATGGCTATTTCTGTGAAGCCATCAGCGGCCATGGGAGCGCGTAGCTCAGCCGGTAGAGCACGTGACTTTTAATCACGGGGTCCTGGGTTCGAGCCCCAGCGCGCTCACCAAGCAAAATCAACAACTTACCTCGAAAAAATCAACCGCCCCACCCTCTTCAGAAATCCTGCCTGCACACACCATGCACACGGGACAGAGCGACGGCGATCTCCGGCAGATGGAGGCAAGCCTGTCGAGAGTGGGCGGACGCGATCCAGCACGAACCATCTCGCGCCGCGCTGCTTGTTGTTGCTGAGAACTATCGAGAGGCAATTCTCCAGACCCACAACACGCAGTAGCTCACCGCTGCTCCGAAGAGGCCCACTTGCACAAGCCGGGCAACATACCTACCTCCAACACACTCCGCTTTAGCCCTCCACTGCACCTCAATTTTCGAGGGGTGCAGTGCCGGGGCTAAAGAGGAGACTATGATGGGCCTACATCAGTATCTGGAATTGCTGATCGCGTTGATCGAGCTTTTCCTCGCACTGCTGAGGATCTACTTGGCAACCAACGGCTAAATGCCGTCAGGACGCCGGATCGGAA
This sequence comes from Bradyrhizobium sp. CW1, assembly GCF_023100665.1. NCBI lineage: Bacteria > Pseudomonadati > Pseudomonadota > Alphaproteobacteria > Hyphomicrobiales > Nitrobacteraceae > Bradyrhizobium > Bradyrhizobium sp. CW1. Next base: position 4,001,206 of record NZ_CP064684.1, on the reverse strand, counting down.
GGTGCCGACCTTTTCACGGCTAAGAAGCCGTTAGAACACTAGATCTGGATGATGTGTATCCAGCAGCCGAAAAGGCTGTAGAACTAGAACGCTGATCACGGCTGAATAGCCGTCAGGACGATGTCTTAGAAGTGGTAGGCTTATATCCGTTACCTACCTAGTGGGCCCACCCACTATTTCATGCCGGTATGCCGGCCGCAGAGAGTTTATCATCGCTTAGGCGATTGACCCGGAAAGGGGTCACCTTAAGTGGCCCCTTTCTTATATCGTCAGACGCCGCAGATCTTCTTGCCTGCGATGGCGAGGCACAAACTGAACTTGAAACAGAGCCTGCCGATGTAGAGGCGGATCAGGCGCATCACGCCATCACCGTGTGCATCCAGTCCTGCCAACCGACCTGCTCCAGCAACCCGTCATGGTCGCCGATGCCGGACTCGGTTGGGTCGTCCTCAAGGTCGCGACGGTCCCCGGCAGCCCAACGGGTTTGATCGCCGCCGCCCATGGACGGATCGCAACTGCCAAGGGATGGCTCGCGGTCGCTTGTATCCGCTCCCTCGTCCTCGCAGCCCTCCTCACCGCCGCCGCCGTCGCACTGTGCGCCCTCGTCCTCGCACTCGTCCTCAAGCTCGGTCATGACATAGGGGTCGGACTGGTCGAGGAAGGCGATCAGGCGGGTGATCTCGGCGGATGCCTCTTTCCTGAGTCTGGCGAGGGTGTGGAGCGATGCTTGTCGCTCCCGCTGTTGGATGCCGAGCCCGGACAAAATCGCACGGGTGGACTCCGCTGGCAGTTCTCTGACGTTTTCCATGGTGGTTTCTCTGGATTGACGGCTTCTCAGGGCCGGTTGCCAGTGGACAGCACTGGCGCCGGGAGTCTGAGAACATGGCCAGAGACCATGCGCGACGGCCTTCCCCTTACGGGTCTTGTATAGCCGCCGCTCTCCCGGCATAGTGGTGCCGTTCGCGCCGACGGCTATCGGCACGCTGCTAATCATTGGCGAAAAGTCGATCCCGGCAAGGATCGCCCTGCCAACGCTCTGGTGCTTCAGGCCCGGCAAGGCCTTTGGCGGGAGTTCTCAGGCTCCGCCGACTATCTCACCTGATTTGCGTTAAGAAAGCCATCCCCTTCGGGGCGCCTCGGCGCGCCTAGACCCAAAGTCGGTCCGCATCCGTCTTTGTGTCCAGCCACGTCACGCCATCATCCTCACCTATCGGGCTGTTCAGGCTGTAATCGCCGTAGACCCGCGGTCGGCGTCGGTGAACTGCCAGAAACTCCCCAACACGCGCTCTCGCCTCACTCAGCTTGAGGCGTTCCTCCGCTATCGCAACAAACATCAGAGACATGACATCGCCGCGCTCGTCTCCAAAAAGATGAGCCGTCGCTTGCCGCACCGCTTCATAAGCTTCTTCACCGTTGTTTCGGATCAATGAGGATGCGGCAAACCGGCGCCTGGCTCTCTGAGCTGCGCTCCTATGCGCGGATGCGTTCTTGTCTGAGATGTTGCGCAGCCGAGTGCCGAGCTTCGGATTCGCCCTGATGAAATTTCTCATCGCTTGCTGCACTTGGGACCTTACGCCGGAAGTCAACGTGCCGCCTTCGTGAAGGGATGCAATCGAAGCTCTCACCAGTTCCGCGCTGGGCATGCGCAGTACGCGGCGGTTCTTGATGCAGTCCTTGCAGCGTCGGACCAGGTAGCCCAGATGCTGCTCATAGAACGTGTTTTCCAGTCCCCGGATATGGCCGTTCTTGCATCTCTCTGCTGTCCGGCGGTTGTCAGCCGATCGCTGGATCGCGAGCTTCCACGTGACGGTTTTTCGGATATGCGCCGCAGCTTCTTCGTTGATTTTCGCTAGCCGCCTTGCTTCGACCGACCACGCAGGGTGCAATTCGCAATGTTTTCGAAAGCGCTCTCTTGTCACCAGGGCCGGCGATACTCTCCCCGAGGTTAGTTTGCTTAGCGTTTCCCCTGCGGTCAGCCTCCTCATAAACTCGTCTGCGAGATCATTGGTCATGCCCGGGGGCGCATTGAGCCACTTCAGTTTTGCAGCACGGCGGGCTTCCGTCGAATACGTGGACATAGCGAGCCTCCACAACGCGCATCATGGCGCTGTGGAATGGCACGCCTGAGTCGGGGCGGCGCAATGGCGAATTGTCTAAATATCTGTGCGTCGAGTCATTGCCTTTGCGCCCTCCTTCCGGTTGAGTCCGGCCGGCGACTAGCGGGGGATTGCAATGTTCAAGCAACCAGTTGTTTTTGTTGTCGGCGCTGGCGCTAGCGTTGATTTCGGATTCCCTCTCGGGGCCACACTGGCGTCAAACATCGCGGAAGACGTTAATTTTTATTTCGATCACTACAAGAGCTCCGAGCCCACACGGGGCGATCAAAGTCTCTATTGGCTCCTACGACAAAAGTTTCAGAACGACGCGGACAAACTCAACCGGTATATGCAGGGGGGGCAATTATTAGCCTCAGCACTGACCACTGCGGTTTCCATCGACGACGCGCTGTATAGGCTCGATCAATGGCCGGAGATAGTCGAGCTCGGCAAGGCGTGCATCCTAAAAAACCTTCTGAAATGCGAAGCGGGAAGCGAGTTGAGACTCGATCCGCGCACTGGAAGGACATCCCCAGACGCCGGCAAAAATGGCTGGATCGAGCAGATGTTCTTAATGGCAATTTCTAACCTTAGACGAAGCGAATTTCGCGAGGCCTTCAGGAATGTAACCTTCGTAAACTTCAACTACGACCGTTGTATCGAACACTATGTTTTGGGAGCGCTTCAGCGCCAAGGACTCACGGAGGAGGACGCGGCGGAAATCGTTGGAGAGTTGAACATGATCCGGCCGTACGGATCCTTAGGGTCAATCGTACGCGGCGGAAAAGATTATCTCCCGTTTGGGCATAGGGTGACCGACGTTTTCAGCCTCACGCAGCGCATCCGTACATACACGGAGAGCGCGGCATTGCATGACCCCGACCATGTCGAACGCGTCATGGCGCAGGCAACCATGACAATTTTTCTCGGCTTTGGCTTTCACCGGCAAAATATGGATCTCTTGCGCGTCTCGCCGGAGCGCGGATTTCGCAACGCGCACGCCTTAGCAACAGTGTACGACGTACACGAAGGCAACTTGCATGCGCTGAAAGATGAGCTGAGAGGCGCATTGAGGATTGAAAGTGGGATTGAGCTATATCCCCTCAAGGCTCCGGACATGCTGAGGAAGCTGGCTTTGAGGATATCTATGGCTGTCGGTTAATTCGGCTCGTCTTCACGTTCGGATTATCCTTTGGCGCGCGCCCGAGTCGGGGCGAGAGAGAGTGACCTGTTAGTTACCGAAAGACGGCGATTGCCTTTACGATCTCGTTCCGGTTGAGTTAAGCGCGGAGAAAGCAAATGAGCGAACGTGAATACAAGGTGACCGTTTGGGGCAAGCCTCACGCTGTGACCGTGTATCAGAAATCTAAGTCGGTCTGGGAAGCGGTAGGGCACTACATGGAAGAGACGATTCGCGTAACCGACCGTAGTGCCGGATCTGCAATCAAACGATGGAAGAGCGCAGCAACGTACAAGGGCAATGGCTAATGACAAAAAGAGCGCGTCCGCATTTTAGGCTTTCCGAGTATCCGAGCGGCGACATCTTCATCGTTCTCGAACAGTTCGACGGGGAGCAGTTAGAGTTGACGAAACGCACGATTGGCTTTGATTTGCCGTCAGGTACCAAGATGGACGAGGCAGAGCGGATCCGAAAAGTTCTTTCGGAAAAGCTCGTGTTTGTCACTGAGACCTAGCAGCCGATCCTATTGACCGTCACACCACCCCCATGTTCGGGTACACGATCGGCCGATTGAAGTTGCTGTTCGCCACGACCGGCGCCCCGCCGGGCTCGCTGAAGCACAGCGCCACCGCGTCGCCCTCGTCCGGGCTAGGCATGCCGCGCTTCTTCATGTCGTCCTTGCTCTCCAGCAAAAGCCGGCCGTCGCTCATGTACCGGTAGCCCGGGCCGCAGACGTCGGTCTGCAAGCTGTCGCTATCCGGGAGGGAGAAGTGAGAGCCCTCCAGGGCGGTCTTTAAGTGCGACCACATCTCAGCACGGCGATTGGCCGGGCCGCCGGATGGCTTGCCGCTGTCGTCCAAGGGCGGAGGCTCGACGGGCTTTGAGCCGAAATTGACGGCATTGAGCAAGCCGCTGCCGAATGAGCCGCCATAGCCCTGTTCAACCAGACGGTCATAGATGCCGGCGCCGAGGCCACCCACGTCGATGTTGACCTTGGCCGGCTTATCATCCCGGATGATTTGAGCCACCCACCCGGCAACCTGCATGGTGTCGAGGCCGTGGCGCTTCTCAATCCTCTCGATGCCGCTGCCACGACGCCAGGCAATCGCAGTGCTGTCGGCACCGAATCGGGCGGGATCGACGCCAACGATCAGCGGGCCCGTCCCCTTGTGCTCATTCTTGCGGGCTCGCAGCACAAGGTCATGGGGAATGAAGCTGTCAAAACTGGAGGCCAGGAAAGCCTCATCAGGTGTCAATGGATACTCACGCTTGAAATAGTTGATGTCGCCCTTGTCCGCGATCTTGCAGCGACGCCAATAGATCTGTTCGGCATCGAGCCCGTGAAGCTCGGCGAGTTGCTTTTCCTCGGTGCTCATTGCGAAGTCGTCGGGGAGAGCCTTGCGGTAAGTCGGATCTTCCGACCACGGCAGAAACACCGCCAGGAAGCTGTTCTCTCGGGCCAGGGCCTTGCACCAGAACTGGTGAAACTCGTCACCGAACTGGTTGCCGGTGGTCTCAATGATGATCTCGGTATCCGGCAGATCGGGCACCGTCTCCATCAACGCGGCGAGCTGTTCCTTTAGGTTGACCCAGAAGGCCGCCTCGGAGGCGTGCAAAGCCTGCGCTGTTGACGATCGGCCCGCGCCGTCCTCCGTTGCGACCGAGACGAGATAGCCGCTATCGATGTTGCTAAATTTCAGCTCCTCGGCATTCGAGGCGCCAGTGACCGGCCGCATGTCCTCCGGCATTAAGTCATGCATGCGCTTGACCAGGCCGAACAGATTGCGGACTGCCGGCTTCTCATGCGCCACGATCGCGGTCAGGAAGCCGGGATTTTTGATCGTCTTGTGGTAGTAGCGCCCCGCGACATAGGTGCTGACGCCTTCCTGCCGAGCCTTGAGGACAACAATGCGAACCATGCCGGTCTTGGCACGCTGCTCCTCGACGATTGCGTGAAGCTTCCTTTGGACCGGGTTGAACTGGAACGGGACAACACCGCCAGCCTTCGGCCTGATCTTCAGGTAGTGCTCGGCGAAATACTCAAGGTCGCCATCAAGCCGCTCGGCGTGGTCGAGGGCGCCGCTGATCGAGTCCGTCCAATGTGTCACTGGGCGGCCCTCACAAGGTCGGCCACCATCGCGTCTACCCAGGCCTGTGTTTCCTCCGGACCAATGCCAATGATACCAACCAAGCCCGCGGGAGGCGCCGGCAGTGGCGTCTTTTTGGGTTTCCATAGATGCAGGCAATAGCGGTGCATTTTGACGTACTGAGATCGCGGCGGGTGGTACTGCACCACGCATTCCTCTTCATCCCAGAACAGATCCTTGACGAAGCACATTTCCGGCCAGTTCGGTGAGCGGCGGCGCTCGGTGGCAACAGAGACTTGCTCCCAGCCGCTTTGCTCTCCGTCGTAGGCAGTCACTCTCAACGTGCAGCCGCACGGCCCCTGGATCATGAAACGTCCATTCCGCCCCTCTTCAGAGCCGAAATAGTTGACGACGCGAGCAAGCTCGACCTGTTCGGGGAGGACGGCTTTCATCAGTGCAGCTCGTGCCCCTCGTGCGACAAGTCTTCGGCGAAACAATCCAGAGCCCGCCGAGCCTCGGAAAGCGAAAGGCCGGTCTGCTCCGCAACTCGTGCGACGATCCGTTGGCGCTCCGAAACCCGCGCCATCAGTTCGGGATCCAGTAGCCCGTCGAGCATCCCGGTCATGCCGCACCTTTCTGTGCTTCGGCTTCCGCTGCGTCCTTAGACATCAATTCCAGGTAAGCGGCGCATTGGCAGCCGCCCGAACGTGCCGTCAGAAGGTTGCGAATGACGCCAACCGGGACGCCTTCGCAGGTTTCCTTGATCTTCGCGGCTCGCGCGTCAATGAACGCGTCGATTTCGCCGCGAAAGGCATTTATGCGCTCTTCAGTGAGCGGCGGCGGGCGTGTCGATAGTGCCATGACTTACCTCGGTTGGTTTCTGAATTGCGGCAAGGGCCTGACGGGCAACCGCTGCTTCGTTCTGCGCCCGGCGGATTCCCCTCTCGCGCTGGTCCTCATGCGCGGCCACATATCGTTGCAGGTCGTAAGGAAGCTCGGTGAAGCGGACCTTCTGATCCTTCGGCCAGGAGCGCGGCGGTTCGATTGGAGCAATCGCATTGAATGCCGCTGCGACCTGCGCGGTACAGGGATCAGCCAGGCCGTTGTCCGTGTGCAGCCGCGAGACTTCCTGCGTCGCAGCGATCAAATCATCAAGCTTCATCGAACCGCTGCTCACGCTGACAAATTCGGCGACGTAGGCCGGCATTGTCGGCATTACCGGCAGCATGCGAACGATCGCCCACCGGCCGAAAGGCGACTGCCGCTCCAGGTATTGCCGCGCCAGTGCGACTGTGACCGGGCTCACCGCCTAACCGCCAGCATCTTCTGATGCAGCGATTGCAGCTCTCGCTTGAGGGCCAAGCGGGACGCCGCAGTCTTGATTGCCGTCGGGTTGTTGCTGATCTCGGTGCGGGAAATCTCAACGTCGAGCTGGTCGAGCGCCTGAGCACGCTGCTCGGGACCGTAGAGCGTAAAGCTGTCTACCGTTTTTTGCGGAGACCAATCCTCGCCGGTGCGGTTCCTGAAATTGCCTTGCATGCGATCTTCGAACGAGCGCTCATCGTAGTTTTCGGCCATTGGTCTTACCTCGCTGCCCTACGTCGTGCCATCAGTGCCGCTGCCGCATCTTTTAGGTTTCCAGATTTATGAAATTTAGCTTCTAGCCCACCCACTGCTAACGCCTCGCTCGAAATTCGAGGGCCCGTAGTGCCGGGCTTTTGCACGGGCGGAATGTCGCGGGTCGCTACGGCCTTGGACGCGTTCTGCATGCGCCGATACATCAGTGCATCGGCGGCCATCCTCTGAAACGCTGGATGGTGGATCGCGAGGTTCGTCTGTGCTTCGCGCATCAGTCCCTCTCGGCTGATCCCGAACTCGCCGACGTAATTGACCAGATCCTCAACCATTTGCGTCTTTTCCGCGAAGGTCATCGGGCCAAGCGCGGCATCGGCCTGCCTGCTGTACTCCTGCCGCTGGGCCTCGAACTGCTGGTGAGCGACCTGCGCCTGCCGCTGTTGCTCATGCTGCTGAGCGAACTCGATGCGCTGGGCGCCTTCGAGAGCCTGCACAATCGCGGTGGCGCGGGCTGGATCGGTTACGGCGAGCTGTTGCAGCGCCCCTTCAAGCTGGTGGGCGGGGACGTTCGCCAGACCGGGGGCCAGCGTGAGCAAGGTCGCTTGCGCCAGCCGCTGGGCCACATCCAGGGTTTGCGAGAACTGCGCCTTGGCTTCATCGGCTTGCGCAAACTCGCGCTCTAACGCCTCCTTGACGGCCGGGATCTTCAGGGCCTTCTGCACCTCGGGATCGAGATGCTCCATACCAGGCTCGGCGGGTTCGTCCCCGCTCTTATCGCTGGCCCCCGCCGGTACGTCTGCGGTCTTGGGAACCTTGTCGATGCCGGTCTCTTTTGGATCTAGCCCCTCTTCGATGGCAGCCGTACGCAGCGCATCGATCTCTGCCGCAAAATCCTTGGAAATGGAGATGGCGGCGCTGTCGGTTTTCGATGCGCGATAAGTCGCAAGATCGGTCGCGGCGCGCTGGAGCGACACCGTTTCGTTCGGATCCGCTCCCTCACCGGTTTCTGTTTTTTGATAGCCGACCACTTCATCAGCAGCAGCCGCCCGCGATGCACTCAGCGCATCAGCCGCCTCGCGCGTGCTCAATTCGTCGTCGCCACTCGGTTCAGGCGCCGTCGTCACGGGCATAGCCTTGAAGCCGGCGGCGGCTTCCTCAGCCTCTCTGCCGTACAGCCCATCAGTCGACGGCGTGAATTGGCCGGCGTCGTTTCGATCTTCGCTCAAAGTGTGGTCTCCATTTTATGGCTCGGCCGTTGTGCGGAACGTGCCGGGAGGCAAGCGAACGCCCGCCTCGATGTCAGAAAACTCGCTTAAATTTGTCCGCTCGATCGCGGCCCTGATCTTGTCCTTGACGTGCGGCCAGAACTCTTGAATGCGCGCAGGATCGACGCAGATTAGATCAGCGGACGCGGCGGGCATTTATCAAGCCATAGGCGCCCAAGGTGCTGACCGTGAAGGTCGCTTGCGCCACTAAATAGAAGGTGGTTGTTCCAGACAAAGACGCGCGGCGGCGTGGGATAGCAAAGCCGCCCAGAGGATTGGCGGGCACGAAAGCAGCGTATCTGTCGAACTGGATATAAGTTCCGTCCAGCGTATCGCTGACGGTCGATACGCTACCGCCGGATGCTGTCATGCTGGTAGTTGCCGCAGGAAAGTAAACAACAGCAGCAGAGATATCCCAATCGCCTGCGGTCAACGATATGCTTGTGACATTCTTTGGAGTGGCAGAGGTCAACGCGACGGCTGATCCTGACGCCACAACGCTTTCAATGTATTCGCCGATATTCCCGGCGGTAGCGTTGTCGTTGGTCGTCGTCCCCGTGACTTTGCTGGCGGGATAACTGGTGTTTAGGGTCGCAAGAGCGGCCGCGTTGGTCGCGATGTTCGTCGTATTAGTCGCCGTTTTCTCATGCGCCTGTTGCAGGGACATGATGATCTTCGCCGGGTCTTTTTCCTCGGTGCCTGGACAGTAGTATGTCACGCCGCTACCTCACCATTAGCGGCCCGTAGAGGGTCGTCCGTGGCTTGGGTGGCATTGCACGCCGGGTCGAAGTCGGCCGATTTGTTGCTCACATCAATCATCGCGAAGGATTCCGGCGCTTGTTGGCCTCGCGCTCGATCTCGCGATGAATGCTTTTCGGGCCTGCCGGCTGCGGTGCAGTCGTCTCGTGGTCGAGGTATTTTCCGATTTGCCGGGTGCCGGATTGCTGCTGCGGTCCCTTGCGGGTGATCTTCGGTTCGGGGTCTGTGCCGTTCGGTACGGATGCCATTTGTCGTTCCTTTGTGGTTCAGGGGGTGAGATGTCGTTAAGAGGCCGCCGGGTCGAAGCCGGCCGCACGTAGGGCCGCCAGAAGAGCCTGGCGAGTCCATTCGCTGGGTTTGCTGCCTTTGGCGCGCGCGGCACGATCCACCAACGCGGTGATCTCAGGCTGAACCCGGATTGTGATGCTGTCGGAGAAGCGGACGGCTTCACGCATCGGTCTTGACCGGGGTGGCGATGACGTAACCGCGCTGCTCCATCAATTCGAGAGCGGCCCGCACCTGCATGTCCGATAGCTGGCACAGCGGCGTGTGTGCCTGAAGCATCCGGGCCAGCTCGCCCAATTCGTTCTTCGTCAAAGTCCGCCCTCCAAGGCAAATCATCCGAGGACAACGTAGCAGTTTTTGCGGACCACGTAATATTTTATCACGCGCTTGGACGGCATTTTGCTAACGTAAACAACATCTTGGGCAATGCTCTGGAATGTGTGCGCACACTATGCACACAATCGGCAAAAGACTGCGTCAAAATGACTCGGCTCAACTGTCGATCCGCTTCGCGACGCGCGCTCTTAGATCTTCCTCGATCCAGCCAAACACGATCTCAGGATCAACCGCATTCGCCGTCGCCTGGATCAGTCCCACTAGCCGGCGCATCATCTGCATCTCGGCAGAGTCCATCGGACCAGTGCGGTTCTCGATCGATACCGCGATGTCTTTCGGGATGATGCTGAACAGCACGCGGAGATAGGTGCTCGGGTCAGTGGCCCTCACACGCTCCAGCGTGGCCGCACCATTGCTTGTCCAATCCGCCAGTGCATCGGCGCACGCCTTCTCTGAGAACTTCGCACGCGCTCCCTGAGGCCTTCCCAGCGGGTTGCCCGACTGTCCCGGCTTCCACGCTGTCTTTGCAAGCTGTTTATTCACGGCTGATTTCCTTGGTTACGTGGTTACGGTTACGGTTACGTTCCGGGTTACGGTTTGGCAGGTTACGGGGTTACGTTACGGTTCGGCTCTCTTTAGAGAGCCGTAACCCGTAACCAACCCTCGTCCCAATGTGCGCTTTCGAAGGTCTCGAATTTGGTGCACACTGGATGGCGTCTTTCGAGGAGCACAGCGATGAAGAGTATTCGGTTGGCAATGCTTGTGACTGCCCTTGCTGTCTTTGCTGGCGAAGCACATGCTGCGTGGGGTTGCGGCGAAGGCTGTCACAGGACAAGCGGTGGCGCCTGCGTCGTTGACGGCTGGGGCACGGGAGCCAAGGTTCGGAACGAATGCCCGGTGACCTCTCGCCCCCGTCCACCTTGCGGCGGTGGGGAGTTTGTCTGGGACCGCATCAAACAGGCATGCTTTCAAAGTCCTCGCAGCTGGTTTTGATCTGCCGCTCGCTCCCTGGCCCCAAGATTGAGCGTCAGCCATGGTTCACGTTCCACCGGCCTGCGTACTCACGGACCAAGCGCTTATCCTCTAGAGCCTTGCGGAGATCGTAGAGCTTCGCCTTGCGGTTGGCGCCGATCCCGATTTGGCGCGCCTTCTCGTTCCAGTCTTCGAGGTCCAGGCCGGCCCGCCCTGCGTCATGCAGGATACGATAAAACGTGCGCTGATCAGGCGAGAGCTTGGGCTCTCGGGGTTGTGCGTCACCTTTAGGCGTAACCTCGCCGGATGTGACAATGTTGACGGTGATCGGGTCGCCATCCTCATCGGTGCCGAACTCGACCACCTCGGACCCGAAAGAGAAAAGCGGGCCATCGGGAATATCGTTGGCCTTACTAACAGTCGCGGTTTTGATGGTGTCGCCGCCGATCGTCACCAACACGTCTACGTCACCGTAAAGAGCATTGGAGCCGCGTGCGCCTCTGGCCTCATCCTTGCCCGTATGACCAATCAGGGCGATATGCGGGCTTCCAAGCTCATCCTTGATGCGCTGGAGATTGGCGAACACTCTGCCTTGGTCTTTCGCGCTGTTCTCATCGCCGCCGCCAGCCGCAATCATCTTCGCGAAGGTGTCGAAGATTAGAAGACCCGCGCAATGGCAATCGGGTAGTTGGCTAAAGTATGTTTCGGCGCGCTTTACCGCCTCCACGACCAACGGCACCGTTGCCGGGTTCATCATGTCGAGCATCCCGCTTTGCACGACAATTGCGGTTTGGTGATTTTCAGGCAGGCCCAACTTGCGGCGGTGAGCGATCAGCCGCCGCTTCACCAAATCGGCGCGCTCCAGGGCAAAATAAACCACTCCAACGGGGTTGCCAGGTGCTCTCCGGCCAAACCACGGTTGGTTGAGGGCAACGCTCATTGCCGCGGATGCCAGCAGCGCTGACTTCATCCCACCGGGTGGCGCGATCCATGCCGATGTTTCACCCCAGGCGAAAACCCCCTTGATGATATGGCCCTTGGCGCAATCATCCTCGAGAAAGATGTCCTCTAGAGGCTCAAGCCGCAGAGACCCCCTCTGCGGCATTTTCAGCGCTGCCAAACGCGCGCGGCGCTCGTCATGCTGGATGGTTTTGGTGTCGAGAGCGTTGTTTTCTGCCACAGGGTCAACGCCAAGGCGATCACGTGCCAGCGCCTTGAGGCGAGCCGCTTCGGCGGCCATCAGATATCCCGCGTCTGATCGACTCATATCGATGGGCTCGGGAAATTCAGGCTCAATCATTCTTCACCCATCAATTCTGGGTACACCAAGTCGAGCGCGCCCATTTCCTCCAGCTTGGCGTCAACCTCGTCAGAGGTCATGCTGCCGGCCTTGAGAGCCAGCCCCATCTTCCTTGCCTCGCTGTCGAGCCAGCGGGCGCGGCTGCACATGAAGCGCAGGCCGGCAAGCTGGAGCAGCTTTCGGATCTTCGGATCGGTCACGATCAGCGGTCGGAACTGTTCGGGCTGGGCGTGCATCATGCTGCACCTCCGCCCGGCTTGAGAATGCCGTCGAGCAACCCGCCAACAGGTCGGGCGTTCTCACGCTTGATGATCTCGGCTTCGATGTGATCGAACGTGTCGAGCAACGCAGCGCGCACCGTCCGGAGGCTGTCCATCGAGTAGCCGGTAGGGCCTGTGATGTGCTCGGCGATGGCGTCGAGCTGAGAGAGGATCGGCTTCATTCCGTTTTTCATGCCGCAACCCTCCGACGACGCCGGATGACCGGGATCAATCTCCCAACTTGAGAGCTTGAGGCGACGCCGAACACTCGCTGCGCAAGAGCCAGAGCAAATCGACGCTCGGCGAAAGGATCAGCTTGAATTGGAGGAAGGTTGTCGATACATTCAGAAGTGATCGAAGCGCCCGCTAGATCAGCAATCTGAACCCCGCACGCCGCCAGCGTTGCGGGGTTTTCCATGTGAGGCTTCATTAGGCGGCAACCTCGCGAGTGTCGGAGGTTGACTTGCGCTTGCCGGCAAGCAACCAAGCGTCGAGGTCGTCGAGGTCATACCTGACGGCGCCGTTACGCTTGATGAAGACGGGGCCGCCGCCAGTGCAGCGGAGCTTGTTGAGATAGCCTTCGCCGAAGCCAGTGTATGCTGCGGCACCTTTCACATCGACGGGAGCGCGATGTTCTTTCTTCGGACTGTCCATTTTGACCCTCGGTGAGGCTACCGAAGGGAATCTAGACGCGGCACCAGTTAGATTGCCCCAGTAGCTCGTTGTTACCGAGGCTCAACTTGATGTAGTCGGCTGGCAATCAAAACGGGGGCAAATTTTGTACCCATTCCGTGCCAACTAATTAGTGGCGAGTTTCTTGCGCGCCTTTCCAATCCTCCGGCGAAGGCCGCTAACTCCGTCACTGGAGTTGGTCCCCTTCACGTAAAAGGAAGACTTCCTATCGTTCGCAAGCTTCTTGGCGATACTGGTATCGCTCATGCCAGGGAACGTCGCGACGATGGCCGCGAGATCGGCCATTTTCTCCCGTGTCCATTTCTCAGGCGCCCCCCTCGTCTTGGGCCCTTTCCAGAAAAACGCGAACGCGAGGTACTCGACCAACAGCCGCCAAGCATAAGGATCCTCTGGACTGAGCCCGAAGTGAGCAAATGCGCGGCGGATTGCCCGCAGGTTTGCCTCGTTCCAGCGGTCGATCTCGCTTCCTTCTGGGATGGGAGTCCACCCGGTGTCTGGGAAGATGTATCCCTTAGGCTTGTCGAGGCTGAATGCGCCGTACTCCTTTGCGCCCCAGGCGCTGTCCAGCCCCTCCCACTTTTCGCTTCCCCTGACCGACGGGGGAACGGCTAAGAGCGCCTTTGCACGCTTTGTGATCGCCACGCGCTTCTTCATTTCGCCGCCCCCGCGATCTGGATCACGTTGTTTGCCGGAGGATTAAGAATCAGCTCGACCAAGCCGGCAAGAGCCTCGAAAGCCTTCCGCTTCTCCTCCAGGTACTCGTACCGGTCATAGGTCTCACGCACCCCGCCAATCACGTGCCCCATGCAACGCTCTGCATGATCAGCATCCACCTTGGCGCGGCTCATCAGGCTGCGGCCGGTGCGGCGCAGGTCGTGCAGCTGCCATTGCTTCATGGGCGCCCTGCCCTCTGCCTTGCGGATCTTCGCAACGACGCGGTCGAGTTCCTTCTTGGCCTTGCTGAAGCCGCTGAAGGGCTTGGCGCCATGGGTGGTGGAGAACACGAACCACGAATTGCCATTGCAGCCGGCGGGCTTCTCCCCGACGAGGCCGCGAATGGCAGGCGTCAGGGGGATAACGTGATCTTGCTTGTTCTTGGACCGCGCTCCCGGGATGATCCAGAGGTCCCCATCGAACTCGTCAGTATGCATCCGGGCAGATTCGTTTCGGCGCGTCATGGCGAGCAGCAGGGATTTCACATAGCGCGGATAGCAGGCCGGCTGCTCGATCTGCTCCAGAGCTGCCCAAACGTCCCTGATCTCGTCGTCCGCCAAGGTCCGCTTACGAGCCCGCTCCTTCGGCTTCGTCTTTGCCATGCCGCGGACGATCGGCGATTTGAACTCATCGTCTTGGACCATCTGCCAGTTGAAGGCCTTGCGGACGTGCGCCAGAACCCGGTCAGCCATCACGGGGCCGCTCTCGGCCTTGATCTCGTTCAGCATGGTGATGATGTCGCTGCGCTTCAGATCATAGATGGACTTGTCCCCAATTCGGGGCCGCACATGGTTCGTGAAAGCAGCCTTGACCTGATCGCCACTACGTAATCCGTCAACGTGATCTTTCTCGAAGGCGTCCAGCACAACATTGACCGTGTTGGCGGCGACGAGTTTCTCCCGCTTCGCCTCTGCCCGAGAGTCCTGAAGTTCAGCCTGGGGATCCTTCTTGTCCGCCACCTCGCCGGCTGCCTTCTTGGCCAGGTCCCGAGCCTCATCGGGGGTGATGCTGCCGTGAAGCCCCAAACCGAGCCAGCGCTGCTTGCCGGTGCTCTTGTCCCGGTAACGAAACCCATAGCTGACGGCGCCACTGTTGAGACGGCGCGCAACGAAGCCCTTCACTTCCTTGTCCGCGAGCATCTGACCCGCACTCAGCCGGTCCACTTGCGTCTTGCTGATCTTGACCTGCATTGCCCCGCCTCCGTGCACACAAAATCATTACGTGGTCTGCGTGCACACTCTATGCACACAGCCTCGGGTCAGCGCAAGGCATTTCTAGGCATCCATCGCAAATCGCTAGAAATCCTGCAATCAAGGGAATACTGAGCGAATTAGGGGGAAATACAATGTTTGCAGCAGCTTGGCGCGTGTGCAGGGCCATAACTTTTAATCACGGGGTCCTGGGTTCGAGCCCCAGCGCGCTCACCAACACAATGAAGCAGTAATCCCAAACGCAACTTCGACAGAAAGCTCCATGTCGGCACTGTGTCGGCAGCTGAATTGCCGCTGCCGACGCGTCCTGCCGCCGCAAACGAGCGGCGCTTTGATGTCGGCGCTTGCCGACGAGACTCTTCCGGAAAGCTGGTGTGCCCAAAGCCATTCCGCCCCAAATAGGCCGCCTCAGTTGCCGCTCTCTCAGACGGTGCCGACGTCCCGCACGCCGGGCTCCGCCTCGTCACCGGAGCCAGAGAACAAGTAAAGTAAGGCGGCGCCGGTCGTCCCCGCCTTAAGCGCGCAATCTTGATTTGGGCTCTCTCCCCGGCGACAGGCCAATCCTATATGATAGCCAACGGACCATCGGCAGGAGCCACTCCATGCTTGCCTCAATCATGTTTGGCTTGGTCATTGTCACCCTGATGATGTGGTGTGGGCGCGTGACCGCCAATTTCGCGGCACAGAGAGGCCGGTCTAGGCGCATTTGGTTCATCTGGGGAGCGCTGCTGTTTCCACTGTTTCCGGCTCAATGGTTCGTCTTGGGACTTCTGCCAAAGAAGTAAGGCCGCTTCTCAAACGTCCGCCTCTTTCATTTGCCTATCGGCCTGAGTTCCGGGCGGAACGAACGGACAGTCGAACGATTGCTCCTCTTGAGTAGGAGTTGCGTCATGCGTCATGCGCCGTCGATTGTGCCGCTGGATCGGCTCGACCGGGAGATTTACCTGGTACTGGAAGACTTCGGCGCGCGCGCCGGCTGCTCCTGGCGCGAGGCCGACGAGCAGGATACCGACGTCGAGACCATCATCCGCGACCTACTCTCCGGGCAGTACGCGTATCCCGTCCGTATCGTCGCCTTCAACGCCATCGAGGGCTGGTCTCGCGATGCCACCAGCGAGATCGCAGATGAGCTTGCCGAGCGTGTCACGAGTAGCGAGATCACGCCGGCCTTGCAGGCCTTCGTCCAAGCAAATGCTTCCCGACCTTTTGCTGTACAACTGGCGCTTCCTCTACGGGGGGCCGCCTGAGTTCAATCTGTGATCGTGATGTTGCGTGGGGATTGCGGTGCCAGTGCACTAAACAGGCACAGCCATCGGAGGTTCGCGCTTCCCTTCGGCATGATTTTTTGGTACCAAATAAAATGAAACCAGCAAAAAAGATTCGTGCCAAAAAGCATCGCGGCCGCCCCGCTACTGGTCAAGGCGTCCAGATCGGCACGCGCTGGCCGGAGGCGACTGTCGCTCAGATCGACGCATGGGCGTCGGGGCAGGAAGACACTCCGGCTCGCTCTGAATCCATCCGTCGGCTGGTTGATATTGGCTTGGGCAAACCCGCCTCCGCCCTCGCGGTTACGTCTACCGCCAAGGCCTCGTCCGAGCGGGCTCGGGAAATGGCGGGTAATGCGATCGACAAGCTCAAAGACAACAAAGCGAGCCCGGATGACCAGGCCAGCCGCAAGCGGCGGCTCGTCAAGGGACCCGAGGAATTCCAGAATGTTCGACGCGACCGGCCAAATCGAAAATGAATTGACCGGCGCCCGCCTGGTCAATCTCGCCTGAAGGCAAAAAGCAAATGATCAAACCCAAACGGTCGGCCGCGCAACAAGTCGCGGACGAAGCCGATCGAAGGACCCTCAATCCGATAGGATCGAGACAGACAATAGCGGACAGCCAAGCCACTCCGGAGTTTCAGGAAAACCTCAAACGCCTGAAGTCCGAGCGGCTGGAGCGTGAGGCTAGACTGAATCCGAAGCGCAAGGTCTGATTTGAGCTTATCGACCCTTCGCCTCGCCTGGCTGGGCCGGTCAGGCGAACGGGCCGCGTCGGATGGCGGGTGCAGAAGGTCATGGGAATGTTGAACCGACGGTGGATGATCTTCCTGCTGGTTTCCGTGGTGATTGTTTGCTCGATCTTCGCAGGCGCTCGGTACTATCTGAGCAAATGCCATGGCATGGATGCGTGCGCGGCCGCCGAAGCCGAGAGCCATGAGCGAGACAAGCCAACCGAGCCACAATAGTTTTCGGGTGAAAAGCCGGCTGCGGAGGCGGATGAAGCCACCGGCGAGTTCGCGAACGAATGGCAGTCGACCGCGATGACCGCCTACACCACGCCGCCGAAGTCGATGCCTTCCTTGGCGAGCGCCTCGGCTTCCTCGGCGGACGCTGTCGGCTTCGTGTCGAGATAGGGACGCTCAGTCGCCGGCATTATCGTGCGGATGTTTTGGCCGTCTGTCCGCGTGATGCGAGCAACCCAGCGCTTGGGCCCGTGCTCGACTTGCTGGATGTGGTACTGCTTATAGGTAATCATGACTCACGGACGCAACTGACGCTAACGGCGGCTCCCTTTATATCCAACGGCACGCCGCCGAACAACGATTTCCTAAAGTGAGGTTAAGATCGCCGGCGTGAACCCGTTCAGCGATCATTCAGCCGCTCAGGCGTAGGCATAGTGCGATTGGGAGAAGTCCGATGATCGGTGCAGTTGTGGCAACCTTGCTGGCTCTACAGCTCGGTGAGGTTCATCAGGTTCAATACCGTGTCCCTGTGCACCCACCGCCGTGCGGCCACGGCTGGGACGTCAGCGCCCGCGACGGCATGTGCTACCCCAACGGCTACTTGCCGCCGCAAGAACAGGCCGCACGGCAGTACTATGGAGGCGGTAGAAGCTATGGCCACTATCCCGTTCCTTGCGGAAACGGTGCCGATATCGATACCCGCGACGGCCAGTGTTACCCGACCGGAACGGTTCCGCCGCAGTTTCAACAGGGCCGGCAAGGCTATTACGGCGATGACTATTACGAGCGCCGTCCGCGGCGTCGTTACTATTGAACGGCCCCTCAGGGCAAACCGGCGGGCCCCTGGTCGCTTCTTAGGATCCGGTGACAGTGCCGGAGCGCACTGTCACCAGCATTCCGTAGTTCCAAGTCGGGTAAAAAGCCGCGCTCACGTTAGCCCGCCAAGTGAGCGCGGACAAAGTCTCAGATCACCTGCCTGACCCTATCTTCAGCTCTCCGGGCCCGAAACTGTGGCAGGCGCGCTCAACGGCGCTCCTCCAACTGAAACGGGACCTGCAGATTTCGACTGCCGAACGATCCGCTTGCGCATCGCTGCGGACAGTCCATAGCGCGCATGCGCTCTTCGAACGGAGGACGTGACGTCCGACATCATGGCATTTTGCAGCGAGTCGATCTTCGCAATCAGCGTGGACAGCTGCGAAGATACCTTCCTCACATCGACCCGTTCATCCGTGATGCTCTGCCGGAGCGAAAGCAGCACCATCGAATCCGCCTGCAGCACAGCCGCGTTTTGTTGCAAGGCCTGATTGCTCTCCTGCAGCGAAGCCGTGTGTTGCTGCTGGGTCGACTGAATATCCTTCAAGGCCGCGACAACCGGATCCGGCTTTGGCGCTGAAGCCTCTTGGCGCGGGAGCAGATCAGCCAGGCTGCTCAGATTCAGCGATGGCAGGCCGGACGGCCATGTGTAGATCGCCGCCGCGCCGTTGATGGCCAGGGCACACACCGACAGCGCCATGACCGACGTCCGGCCGGACCGCTTGATCGGTTCTGGCGCGTCCAAGCTTGCGGGTTCGCCGGCGGCGATGGCCGCAGCCAGTGCTGCAGGGTCGAGCTGTTCGACAAGGCCTTGCGTTTCGAAAGTCGCGGTCATGGCATTGACCCCAAATGAGCGAGCAACAGGAAGCCGTCGCCGGAACGTCCTCGCGACAGCTCCCTTACGCAGCACCCATCTACAACTGTCTAAAATTGTGGGCTTTTCAGCTTAATTCCACGTTAGCGGCCGCGGCCTGCTGCAGACCCCGGCCATCCCGGCCGACTACGGGGTCGTGCGAGGGTCATGACAGGCAGGCCGGTGCGCGAGCTCCTCCCGATCCCGGGAAGCCGCCCTGGTCCGAAGCGGATTTTCCGAAGTTGGCAGACTACCCCTGTTTTGCCCGACGCGTCAACCGGCGTCTCCGCCGGATGCAGGACCGCCATGTGCCAAAAAGAAAGCGTTGCGCCAGCGGGACTTAGCTACTGTGCATGGGGTTGTTTTGGCGATTTTGGCCATCGCCTGCTCGTGCGCCGGGCCCCTGTCCCAAAAGCCGCGAGACAACCCGCTCAAAAAGTGTAGGATTCGACAAAACAGGGAGGAGCGGCATGTTTGAAATCAGCGGTTTCGACACGGCAGGAATCGTCAGCCTCAAGCGGCTGTCACTCGCCGCCGCCCTCAAGAAGGCCAAGGAGCTCATCGCCGACGGATGCTGGGGCGTTCAGGTGATTGGTCCGGGTGGCCAGGTCTACACCTCGTTCGAGGAGCAAGCCGCGTAGTCGCCCGCCTTCGGCATCATTCGAAAAGCACCCGACCGATCGCGCGCCGCGCGGTCTGGCCGTTGCGGTGATAGACGTGAAAACCCCAGCGCCTGGTGGAGCGCTGGGGCGTTTTCAAAATATCATTTGGTCAAGCAATGAGGCCTTCGTAGCAGCGATCTCGACCATCGCTTGTGAACTGCTTCACACGGCCTTCGATCTTTCCACATCTTGACGAGGCTCAACTGCCGCGCGCCGTGCCGTTGCCAATCAACTCGTTTGGGAGCACGCTCTCTCCAGGCGCGCAGACGCCGCTCAGGGAGAAAGCCATGAAGGACACGGGCCTGGATCATCGCCACCGCGACAAGGATGGCGCGATCAGCAAGAAGCACGGCAACACGCTGGTCGGTACGTTGCGCAAGATCTACGGCAAGGGTTTTGCTGCCGGTTATCCGGATACGACTGAACTCAGCGAGGTCTTGCATCAGCTGAACGAGACATCGCTCAGCCAGTTGCGGCGCGATCACGACACCGGGCATCTCAGCCACAAGATCGACCACGTCCCTGATGGACGTCACGAGTCCCAACTTCAGGTAGTTGAATCAACTGGGCTGCCGGGCGTCTCGGCGAACTTGCCGTTTGAGCCCTCGCCGCCCGAGCGCTAGGATGAGCCTTTTACGGAGGCTCATTTGAAACAGTTCATGATCATCACCGCCATTGCACTCGCCGTGACGGCTCCCGCCCGCTCGCAGGCTCTCGTCGATCCCAACAAGGTTGCTCCCGAATATCGCGAGGCGGCCGAGAAGCGGCGGGCCGAGCAGATGCGGCAGCGCGAATGCGCGCTGAAGGCGGATCTCGAGAAGGTGCTGCCCAGGGATCGCACCGTCTATCTCAACCATTGCCTGGACACGATGGCGGCCAAGCAATAGCGCCTGATCGAGCGGCTTGAAGTCGCCGACGCGTTCAAGCTTTCTTCAGACATTTGGGATCACCTGACGATCCATTTTCATCAGTCATTGTCGATCGACCGCGCATGAGTTTCGTCCAGATTCAGTGCACGCGCTGCAAGACCGTATTCCGCGACCGCGCGGGACGGTTGCAGGACGGCCATTCCAGGCAATGTCCGAGCTGCGAGGTGGTGCTGTTCTTCGCGGAGGATTCACCGAACCCTCAGGTCAAGCAGGCCATGAAGCGCGCGCGCAAGGCTCGCAAGGAGCAGCGCGAAGCCGAAATGGCCAGAATGTCCGCGCCGCAACCGCGCGCCAATTTTTCGCGGGCCCACACCGGACGGATACAGCTCTCGTCGGAGGACGACGAGGAGGCCTAGCTCACCCGCGCTTCCGCGGAAACAGGCGGTCGCGGATATAGCGCGAGGTCGGCGTTAGGCGGATGCCGCGCGGCTTCTGCCAGACGGCGCGGTCGATCTCGTGCTTGTCGCCGATCGCGAGCCTGCCCTTGGCGCCCTTGGCGATGAAGATCGCGTCGCTCATCTTGCGGCCGGAACGCTTGTTCCTGGCCGTCACTTCCTTCCAGAGGCTGATCCGGCCGAGCTTCAGCTTGGGCAGCTCTTCCTTGATCTCCCGCCGCAGGCAGTCCTTGTCGGACTCGCGCGCGCGCTTGCGGCCGCCCGGAAACATCCACAGGCCGTCCGACCGGCGTCTGACCAACAATACCTTGCCGCGCTTGGCGGCAACCAGTTTGGAAGACTTCGCCATGTCCGCCGTAATCGAAAATAGAGTCGAGCCCATGGTAACTTGTCTAGTCGGATAGACAAGTTCCGGATGGATCTTGATCACCCGGGCCAAGGCCGTCAGATCTGATTAAACCCGGCAGGCCGATCCCGCCGTTCGAGGCGCCAGATCAGCCCTCGCCCGCCGCTGTGCCCGCCCTTGCCCCCGCCTCTGCCCGGTCCTCCGTCCTGATCCAGGCCATCATCATCTCCCAGGCCACCGACAGGATGATCGGGCCGATGAACAGGCCGACGATGCCGTGGGCGAGCGTGCCACCGATCACGCCGACGAAGATGACGATGGTCGGCGTGGTCAGGCCGCGCCCCATCACCAGCGGCTTCAACATGGTGTCGAGGAAACCGACGAGGACGAGAAACACGGTGAGCAGCAGCGCGGTGGTGACGTCCTTGGCGGTCCAGATCCAGATGATCACCGGCAGCAGCACCAGGAAGGCGCCGATCTGCACGATCGAGAGCAGCAGCACAATGAAGGCGAGCAGGCCGGCGCTCGGCACCGCGGCAAGCTTGAAGCCGATGCCGGCGAGCAATGCCTGCACGATCGCGACGCCGATCACGCCTTGCGCCACGGCGCGGATGGTCGCGCCCGCGAGCCCCAGGAAATGCTCGCTCTGTTCGGGCACGATGCGAAACAGGAAACCGCGGCCGGCCGCAACCAGCCGCGGCCCGTGCGGAAACAGGAAGCCGGCCACGAACACCGAGACCAGGAACTGGAGCGTGCCGACGCCGGCATCGCCCGCGAGCGACAAGAGCGGTCCCGCCAGCGGCTGGAGATACGGCGCCACCTCGCGGAGCACTGCGCGGATGTTGTTGTAGGCCTGCTCCCAGAGGTCGAATAACCAGGGGCCAACGACCGGCCACGACTTGAGCTGCTCCGGCGCCGATTGAAGCGCGAGGTCGCCGGTGCCGAGCTGGTGCGCCAGCTCGCGCACTCCGTCCACTGCGCTGATACCGAGCCAGGTCGCAGGACCGATGACGATGCCGAGCGTGATCAGGGTCAGGATCGCCGCTGCGGTCTTGGGCCGGCCGCCGAGGATCTTGGCGACCCAGCTGAAGGCCGGGTAGAACGCGACCGCGAGCACGCCGCTCCAGGCAAGGATCGGCACGAAGGGGCGGATGATCAGCAAGGTCCAGATGATCAGCAGGCCGAGCAGGCCGACGCGGATCACGAGCTGGATGATGTCCTCGCCCGTCAGGAGCTGACGCAGACTTTTCACGGGCACGGCTTTCCTTGCGGCATTGACGCGGGTTCCGGCACTTGCGCGGCCCCGCGTTATTGCCAGCCGCGCACCCGGCGTCAAGACGACCGGGCCGGCACGAGCCGGCGATTAGGAACGCATCGGGCCATTCTGCATTCCGAGACGATGGCACGCCGCCCCAGAGAGCCCGTCGCACACGCGGGAATTCACCGCGGCATCCGCTTTTCGCTGAAGCCAAACGGCGCACCGGGCTATTGGCGCTACGCCTATGCCGTCGGCGACAGGGCCCGCACCGGGCGCGTGCAAGGCAGGCTGCCGTTGCTCGCCATCAGGCGCGTTCAGATGTGCATCGACCGGGACATGCGAAGCATCCGGACCGGCGATTGATCTTGCGGCGGCGCCGTGGGCGAGCGCCGGCAAGGTGCGCGACGTGATGCCGGCTTGGCTAACGGTGATTAACCGGATTTCGGCCGACCGGTTTACGTCGATGCAAAGGCGTGCACCTACGCTTCCATCGAGGTCCCTCAAACCACTTCGGTGCAATGGCCAATACCATCTGGACGATCGAAGAATTCACCTGCGCGGGTTGCAGCATGAACTACACGGCGACAAGGGAGGAGCACGCCGAAGCGCATTCCGGCACCTTCAAGTGCAGCATCTGCAGCGGCGTGGTGCACACATGGTCCGGCAAACATCATTTCTTCGGCTGGGAAGCGGTGAAAACCAAGCCACCCGTGTTCGGAAGGCGTTGGGCCGGAGCCGGCGGGTAGACTGCTTCCACCGGACCCAGACCAGCTACTCCCGTCAACGCCCCCTGCCCGAACTGCGGCTTCTGCTACTCTGCGGCAACGGTTAAACTCTCCGCCCCGCAACTGAAGCCGACACGCAATGACCTCACCCTTCGTTCCCCAGATCGCCCTTTACCGCACCTGGCTCGCCGAGAAGCGCGGCCTCAACTTCGACAGCTACGAGGAGATGCGGCAATGGTCGGTGCGCGATCTCGACGGGTTCTGGCACGCCATCTGGGACTATTACGATCTGCAATCGCCGACGCCGTTTGCCGCCGTGATCACCGAGCGCAAGATGCCCGGCGCGCTCTGGTTTCCCGGCGCGCAGGTCAACTATGCCCGGCAGGTGTTCCGCCACGTGGACGCGGCTGACGCCGCCGGCCTGCCCGCAATCGTCAGCTGTGGCGAGGACGGCAGGCTTTGCGAGACGAGCTGGCCGGAGCTGCGGCGCAAGGCGGCTGCGCTCGCGCTGCATCTGAAAGAAAAAGGCATCAAGCCCGGCGACCGCGTCGCCGCCTATCTGCCCAACATCCCCGAGACCATCATCGCATTCCTGGCGAGCGCCAGCATCGGCGCGATCTGGAGCCTGTGCGCGCCCGACATGGCCGCGCCCGCCGTGATCGACCGCTTCAAGCAGATCGAACCGAAAGTACTGATTGCCTGCGACGCCGTCACCTATGCCGGCCGCCGGCACGATCGCAAAGACGTCCTCGCCGAGCTGCGGCGGTCGCTGCCGACGGTCGAGCACGTCATCCTGCACAGCGAGGCCGCCGCGCCCGCAGCGGCCGACGCCCTGCTCTCCGAAATTAGCGCAACAACCGGCGCGGAGATCGACGCGTTCGAGCCGGCCTGGCTGCCGTTCGATCATCCGCTCTGGATCGTCTATTCCAGCGGTACCACCGGCCTGCCGAAGCCAATCGTGCACGGCCATGGCGGTATCATCATCGTGGTGCTGGCGCTGCTCGGCCTGCACAACGATCTTGGCTGCTCCTACCACGAGAACTCGTTCGGCGAGCGCTATCACTGGTACTCTTCGACGGGCTGGATCATGTGGAACAGCCAGGTCGGCGGCCTGCTCAGCGGCACCACCTGCTGCATCTTCGACGGCAGCCCCGGCGGCGCCAAGGACAAACCAGACTGGACCACGCTGTGGCGCTTCGTCGCGCAGTCGAAAGCGACCTTCTTCGGCGCGGGCGCCGCGTTCTTCGCCAACTGCGCCAAGGCCGAGGTCGACCTCGTCGCCGCCGGTGATCTCTCACAGCTTCGATGTCTCGGCTCGACCGGCTCTCCGCTGAGCGCCGACACCCAAGCCTGGTTCAACAACCGCTTCGCTGGCCTGTCGAAGACCAACGGCAGCAAGGCGCAGGCCGATATCTGGTGGGCCAACATCTCCGGCGGCACCGATTTCGCCGGCGCGTTCATTGGCGGCAATCGCGAACTGCCGCAGACGCCGGGCGCGATGCAGTGCCGTCTGCTGGGTGCTGCCGTGGAAGCCTTTGACGAACAGGGCCGCGCCGTCATCGGCGAGGTCGGCGAGCTCGTCTGCACCGAGCCGATGCCGTCGATGCCGCTCTATTTCTGGAACGACAAGGGCGGTGCGCGCTATCGCGCGAGCTATTTCGAGACCTATCCGGACAATTTCGACGGCACCGGCCGTGGGCCGGTGTGGCGGCATGGCGACTGGCTCAAGGTCGACCCGGACGGCTCCTGCATCATCTATGGCCGCAGCGATGCCACCATCAACCGGCATGGCCTGCGCATGGGCACGAGCGAACTCTATTCCGCGATCGAGGCCTTGCCGGAGGTGCTGGATTCCCTCGTCGTCGATCTCGAATATCTCGGCCGTGACAGCTACATGCCCCTGTTCGTGGTGCTGCGCGAAGGCGTCGCCTTCGACGGCGCGATGCAGGCGAAGATCAACAAGGCGATCGAGGCCGGCCTCTCGCGCCGATTCCTGCCCAACGAGATTTTTGCGGTCGCCGAAATTCCCCGCACGCTCTCGGGCAAGAAGCAGGAGCTGCCGATCAAGAAGCTGCTGCTCGGCCAGCCCGTCGAGAAGGTCATCAACCGCGAGGCGATGGCCAATCCCGCCTGTCTCGACTGGTATCTCGCCTTCGCACGCGACTATCTGGCGCGGAGCGAGACTTGAGGGAGATCGCCGCAATTGCGCCGATGCCGTTTGGACTCCGTTCACCGATCGCCGCTAGAGCAGGATGCATCTTCCGCAGCGAACGCGCGCCATGGCCGACCTCAACGCCGTCCTCTCCAGGCTGAACGACCGTCTGCTCCGCCTCGAGGGCGAGCTGTTCGTGCTGCGCTCGCTGGCCCGCGCGACGCTGACGGCGGGCGATGACCACGCGGCGCGAATGCGCAAGCTGGTCGAGGCCGCCAAGGTCGCGCTCGACGACGAGGCCACGCGTCCCCTCGACAAGCCGACGCGCAAATATGTCGATGCGGCGGCCGCGCTGGTGGAGGAATTGCTGGTCGAGCCGACCCAGGCGCGGCCGTTGTTCACCGTCATCGACGGTGGCCGGCGCGACTGAACGTCAAACTGGCCGTCCGTCGTCCGTCGCGGCGATATCGCCCGACTTGAGCCGGCTGAGGCCGGCTTCGATGATCGCGATCTCCTCGTCGATCTGGCCGATCGGCAGGCTGAAGTCGTAGCCGGACCTGCTCTTCAGATCGACTGCAAGCCGTTGCCTGTGCATCATCAGCTCGTCGAGGCCGCGCCGGTTCTTCAGCCGGACATAGACGTCGACGATCTGCTCAATCGCGCTCGGCATGAAATAGGTCCCGGCGAAAAAGCCCGCACGGCGCACCCGCGCCGGCGCGACAATCTCGGTGTCGCGGTACGCAATACAAATCCGCGACGGATTCGTCGATACGCCAAGCTGGTTGAGATCACGTTACCGTCAGATGATTTCGTGATGGCCGAGCATGAAAAAGCCGCTGGCGATCACGCCAGCGGCCAAATCCGGGTTCGAAAACGGATGCGGGTTGAAATGTCGCCAGCCCCGGTCGGTCCACGTTCTAACGGCAAATCCTGGGTCTCTCTGTTAAAAACGAAACACAGGAACCGGCCGTCGGCACTCGCCGCACCACCGTGGCGGCGCGGCAACGCTAGTCTGTGCCGCAGAAATATTTGCGCGGCAGCCTGCGGTAGGCGCTGTAGCGGTAATGCGGCCGGTACGCGTAGCCGCGATAGAGCGCCGGCGGCTCCTGGCCGTAATAGGCGCCGTGATAAAAATTGGTGACCGGCCCTTCCGCGCAGCGATAGGTGTCCCAGGTCGGGCCGATGAAGGGCGCCACCCCGACCTCGGGCGGAACCACGGGATAGGGCGGTCCGCCAGCGCGCGCCGAAGTGGTTGCAACCAAGGCCGCGAGAAGGACAAACCACGCGCTCCGCATGCGTTCACTCCGAGCCGATGCCATGCGCATGGAAGCACCGGACCGGCCGACACCGCAATCGCGGAATTCATCGCGCAGCCTCGCCCGGCGCGTTGTTGATAACCGGCGCAAACCCAGCGCGGGTGGTGACAGGACGTCCGGACGTGTTATCGGGAGATGACGCAGTTGCGAGACGGATCGGACACCCATGCGCATTACTCTTGTCGGCTCCCGCCATTTCGGCGTGACCACCCTGAACATGCTCCGGGAGCATGGTGTCTCGATCGTGCGCGTCGTGGTGGCCGACGCCGAGGATCGTCTCGCCGCAACAGCCAAGGCGGCGGGCATCGACGTCGTGGTCCAGGCCAATCCCAAACTGGTGGTGGCCTCCGAGATCGCCCCCGACACCGATCTGATCGTCACCGCGCACAGCCACGCCCGGATCGGCAAGGACGCGCTTGAGGCAGCGAAGCTGGGCGGTATCGGCTATCATCCCTCGCTGCTGCCGCGTCACCGCGGCAAGGCGGCCGTGGAATGGACCATCAAGGAAGGCGATCCGATCGCCGGCGGCACGATCTATCACCTCGCCGACCGCATGGACGCTGGCGCCATTGCGGCCCAGGAGTGGTGCTTCGTCAAGAAGGGCGAGACGGCGCGGGAACTGTGGGAGCGCGCGCTCGCCCCGCTCGGGCTCAAATTGCTGGCCGACGTGATCGACTATGCCAAGGTCCACAAGGCGCTGCCGTCCAAGACTCAAGACGAGCAGTTCGCGACTTCAGCGCCAAGTCTTTCCTGAGGCCCTTTATCCTGAGTCGATCTCCTGACGTTTACTCTTAACGTAACGGGGCATTGATTTTGCTTCAAGAATCCCAGCTTGAAACCCAAATAAACCATTGTTCCCACAGGAACAATTTTCGATTTGGCACTGCACCAAATTTCCGTCACATTTGGCCCGAATAAGGGTCAGCATATCAGACAAATTCAAGGATGGATTTTATGCGTTTTGCTCGCATTGCGGCGTTCTGTGCCGCCTCAGTTACCACCCTCGCCGCGCCCGCCTTTGCCCAGACCCCCTATGACGGCAACTGGCACGTCACCATCGTCACCAAGAGCGGCACCTGCGAGCCGACCGCGAGCTCCTTGCTGACGGTTGCCGACGGCAAGATCACCGCGCCCGGCGCTAACGTTTCCGGCACCATCGGCAGCGGGGGACTTGTGAAAGTTTCGATCAATGGTGCATATGCCAACGGTCAACTCAGCGGCAACGCCGGATCGGGGAAGTGGAATGGAGCATCTGCAGGCATACCGTGCAGCGGGCGGTGGGAAGCATCGCGCCAATAGAAAAATCGTGACGAGCGGTGTGGGCCGGCGGCTGCTGATCGCGGCCGCCGTTATGTTTGCCGCCGGAATTGCAAACTCCGAGAGCAAGGCCCAGTCCGGCCCGTTCGCCCCGCTGGCCGGCAGCTGGAGCGGCTCAGGCACGGTCACCCTGGATGACGGCTCGACCGAACGGATCCGCTGCCGGGCGAAATACGCTCCGATCGGACCGACCATGGAGTTGTCTCTGACCTGCGCCAGCGACGCCTACAAGTTCAACCTCGGCGCCAACGTCAAGGCTGAAGGCAGCGCCATCGCGGGCAGCTGGTCCGAGGCCAGCCGTAATATCAGCGGCTCCCTTTCGGGTCGCGGGGCCGGCGGAAACTATGAGCTGCTCGCCTCCACTGCCGGCTTCAACGCCAACATTTCGCTGAAGACGTCCGGCAACAAGCAGAACGTCACGATGCGCGCCGACAGCCAGTTCCGCGGCGCCAACATCTCGCTGTCGCGCTAAGCCGATACGAGTAGATTGACAATCGACCCGGCGATCTCGCCGGGTCGATTTTTATGTGCCCGGCACGAACGCCGTGACCTCGATCTCGACCTTGGCCCGGTCATCCACGAGGCCGCCGATGTAGAGCAAGGTCGAGGGCGGGAAATTGCGCCCCAGCGTTTCCTTCCAGGCCGCGCCGATGCCGGCCCCGGCTGCCTCATATTCGCTGCGGCTGGTCAGGTACCAGGTCAGGCGGACGATATGCTCGGGGCTGGCGCCGGCCTCGCCCAGGAGCTTGATGATCCGCTTCAGCGCGGTCCCGACCTGCGCTGCCATGTCAGGCGCGTAATTGCCGGTCTCGTCGCCGCCCGTCTGCCCGGCCAGCACCACCCAGCGGCCCGGCCCCTCGACCACGACACCATGGGAAAAGCCGCGCGGTTTTTTCCACTCGGCCGGCTGCAAGATGTGCATGAGCGAAGATCTCCCGATTGTTCTCGTTGTTCACTGATGCCTTAGCACGGCGCCCTGCATCGCTGCACCGGCAGATTTGACCGTTGCAAACGGCGAGGATGTCGCCGATACCGGCCGTCCCTCAAGACCTCGCCTCTCACACCCGCGCCGATGAACACGACACCGTCCAAAACGATGGCTGCCCTGTGGATGGCCGGCTGGCTGTCGCTGATGCTGGTCATGGCGGTCGCCGGACGCGAGACCACGCGCGAGCTGAATGTATTTCAGATCATGGAAGTGCGTTCGCTGCTAGGATTCCTGTTGCTTTCGCCGTTCATCTATCGGGCCGGCGGCTTCAAAGTGCTCAGGACGTCGCGCCTGCCGCAGCACATCGGGCGCAATTTGGTGCACTATGTTGCGCAGCTCGGCTGGTTCTTCGCGCTGACGCTGATCCCGATCGGCCAGGTGGTGGCAATCGAGTTCACCATGCCAATCTGGACGGCGCTGCTCGCAGCGAGCCTTCTCTCCGAGCGCATGACGCCGTGGAAGATCGCCGCCATCGCGCTTGGCCTTTTCGGTGTGATCGTCATCGTCCGACCCGCCACCGGCGAGATCAATCCCGGTCAACTCATCGCACTCGGCGCCGCCATGGGCTTTGGCGTGTCCATGGTGCTCGTCAAATCGCTGACCCGCACCGAAAGCGCGCTGTCGATCCTGTTCTGGATGCTGGTGGTGCAATCGGTCGCAGGCTTCATTCCGACGCTGTTCGTCTGGACGTGGCCCTCCGCCTACGTCTGGGCGTGGGTCGGCGTGATCGGCGTCTGCGGCACGTTTTCGCACTACTGCCTCGCCAGCGCGATGCGCTATGCGGATGCGACCATCGTTGTTCCCATGGACTTCCTGCGAGTTCCATTGACCGCGACCGCTGGCTGGCTGCTGTATTCGGAGCGGCTTGACACCTGGACGGTGGTCGGCGCCGCGCTGATCCTGTTCGGCAATCTCCTGAATCTAAAGCCAGCTCCGGCAGATCCTGCTCCCGCGCGCTGAACCTCGCGCCGCCTCGCGCGACAAAACCAAGTGGCCGTGTGATTTGGATCACGTTGGAAGGGTATTCCATCGTGCACATTCTGCCACACAGCAGCGGGTTGAACGCGACGAACTGCCGTTTTGGTGGCGCCGAGGCGGGCACTTCATGTAAGTTCGTGCCAATTCGTTGCTGCCTGCAATTTCGATTCTGTTGGGGATTCCAGATGCGCACTCTCACCCTCCTCGCGTCGCTGATGTGCATGGCACTGTCGGTCAGTGCCGCGAAGGCCGACCGCCGCGTTGCTTTCGTCGTCGGCAACGGCACCTACAAGAACGTCGCACAATTGCCGAACCCGCCGATCGACGCCAAGGCGATGGCGGCAACGCTGCGCAATGTCGGCTTCGAGGTGATCGAAGGTTCGAACCTCTCGCGCGACCAGATGACGGAGAAGCTGCTGGACTTCGGCCGCAAGGCGCAGGGCTCCGACGTCGCAGTGTTCTATTATGCCGGTCACGGCATCGCGGTCGGCGGCTCCAATTATCTTCTGCCTGTCGACGCCGACATCAAGTCGGAGATGGACGTCAAGCTCGGTGCCGCCATCAACATCGATCTGACGCTCGAGCAGACCATGGGCGACGCCAAGGTCAAGCTGGTGTTCCTTGACGCCTGCCGCGACAATCCGTTTGCCGCCAAGATCAAATCGAACTCCGCGACCCGCAGCGTCAACG
The DNA here is from genome assembly GCF_023100665.1 of Bradyrhizobium sp. CW1. Taxonomy (NCBI): domain Bacteria; kingdom Pseudomonadati; phylum Pseudomonadota; class Alphaproteobacteria; order Hyphomicrobiales; family Nitrobacteraceae; genus Bradyrhizobium; species Bradyrhizobium sp. CW1. Next base: position 3,970,816 of record NZ_CP064684.1, on the reverse strand, counting down.
TGCAGAGCGGTCTTGCCGAGATGAAATCCGGCGAAGGCACGCTGATCGCGTTCGCCACCGGCCCGGGCCAGACCGCGCTCGACGGCCAAGAGGGCAACAACAGCCCGTTCACCCGTGCGCTCATCGACAACATCACCAAGCCTGGTGTCGAGATCCAGCAGGCGATGACGTCGGTCCGCGCCCAGGTCAACGAGGAGACCCACAAGGGGCAGCTGCCCTGGGGCCACACCAATTTGACCGGCGCGGTCTATCTCAACCAGGCTCCGACGACGCAGGTCGCCAATGCGGCACCGACGGCTGCTGGCAGCGTGCCAATGGCGACGGGCGGCAGCTCGGACGGTGTCGAGCTCGAATACTGGCGTTCGGTCAAGGAGAGCAATAAGTCGGAAGAGCTCAACGCTTACCTCTCCGCCTACCCGAACGGTCAGTTCAAGGCGCTTGCGCTGGCACGCCTCGCGGCCATCAAGAGCGGCCCCTCGACCGCGACGCGCACCCTCACCGCTGGCGTCGATCCCGCGACCTTCACCGAAGAGGCCACCCAGCTTACCGAGGACCAAATCGGACTCGACAAGAACCAGCGCCGCGACGTTCAGCGTCGCCTGGGCGGGCTCGGCTTCGACAACAAACAGACAGGCGTCTTCGGCGACGAGACCCGGTCGGTGCTCAAGCGCTGGCAGGCGGCGCGCGGCTATCCCGCGTCTGGCTACCTGAACAAGCTCCAGCACAAGGCTCTGCTTTCGGAAGTCGTGGCCGGCCCGCCGACCGCGAGCGACAACAGCCAGAAGGCAGCCCGCCGGGCCGCCGCCCCCGCGGCCAGCAGCGCGCCCGCACCTGCTCCCCATCGCAGCAGCGGCGGCGATCCTGCCGGCGCAGCCTTCGTCGGCGGTGTCGTCGGCGGCATGATGGGCGGCATGTTCCGCCGCTGAGGCGAGGCCAATCGCAGATACAAAAGCCCGGCTCGCGCCGGGCTTTTTCGTTACGAATAAACCAAAGCTTTGGCGTCTACTTCCCCGCGGCCTTTCGCAGCGCCTCGTTGATGCGGTCCTGCCAGCCGGGCCCGCCGGACTGGAAATGCTCCAGCACGTCCTGGTCGATCCGCAGCGTGACCTGCTCCTTGACCCCCGGCGCCACGTTCTGCTTTGGCGGCGCCGCAGCGACCTTCGCCGTCACCTTCTTGAACGCCGCCTCGGCCTCCGTCCTGGCGTCGCCCAACGTCCGCGGCCGCCTCGGTGGTTGATCCGCCATGTCCTAGATTCCCTCAAACAGAGCCGTCGAAAGATACCGCTCGGAGAAGGACGGCACTATAGCCAGGATGGTCTTTCCCGCAGCTTCGGGTCGCTTGCCGATCTCGACGGCCGCGGCAATCGCGGCGCCCGAGGAGATGCCGCCCGGAATGCCCTCATGCCGCGCCAGTGCCCGCGAGGTCTCGATCGCCGTCGTCGAGTTGACCTTGACGATCTCGTCGATCACCGAGCGATCGAGAATGTCAGGGACGAAGCCCGCACCGATGCCCTGGATCTTGTGCGGCGTGTGCTGGCCACCCGACAGCACCGGGCTCTCCTCCGGCTCGACCGCAACCACGCGCAGCGAGGGCTTGCGCGGCTTCAGCACCTGGCCGACGCCGGTGATGGTGCCCCCGGTGCCGACGCCGGCGACGAAGAAGTCGATGTTGCCGGCGGTGTCATTCCAGATCTCCTCCGCGGTGGTGCGGCGGTGCACCTCGGGATTGGCGAGATTCTTGAACTGCTGCGGCATCACCGAATTCGGCGTCGTCTTCAACAGCTCTTCGGCCGTCGCGATCGCGCCCTTCATGCCTTGCGCGGCCGGTGTCAGCACCAGCTCCGCGCCCAGAAAGGCCAGCATCTTGCGGCGTTCGATCGACATCGACTCCGGCATGACCAGCTTGAGCCTATAGCCGCGCGACGCCGCGACGAAGGCCAGTGCGATGCCGGTATTGCCGGAGGTCGGTTCGATCAGCACGGTGTCGGGCTTGACGATTCCGGCCTTCTCCATGGCGATGATCATGGCCGCGCCGATGCGATCCTTCACGCTTGCGGCGGGATTGAAATATTCAAGCTTTGCCAAAATGGTCGCGTTCACGCCATGCATGCCCGGCAGCCGGCGCAAGCGCACGATCGGCGTGTCGCCAAAAGCATCGACGATCGAGTCATAGATCCGGCCGCGGCCGGGTTGGTGCGCTGCACCCGTGGTGGACGATGCGTCCATGATGAACTCCCTGTGGCGACGATTGTGCTTCTAGACAGCCTGCGACGACACGCAAGCGAGATTGCGTTACATGTTAAATACGCTGCATCGCAAAATCGCGTGAGCAATAATTATCAGAAAACCAACGCATTTGTGTTGCGACCTCGTCAACTGATTCTGCTTATGTTAGACTTAGGTCTCAAGCTGGGAGGTCACCACGATGTCAGCAGTCGCTGAAGTGTTGTCGACCGTCGCACCGAACCGCGCTCCGCGTTGCAGTGAGTTGCCGGCCTGTCCCGTCTGCGCCGACTCCATGATCGCCGCCGAAGGTTCTGCGTATTTGTCGGAACACGTGATCAGCTATCTCTGGACCTGCGACAATTGCGGCTACGGCTTCGTGACCAAGCACTCCGTCAAGCAGCGCCTCGTCTGCAACTGACGTTTTGCACTTGACCTAGCGCGGGGCGATGTCGCCCCTCCCCCAGTCTTCGCGCGTACGCCGATAGAACTCCTCGAACGTTCCCTGTGCGATCGCGTCCCTGATGCCCTGCATCAGGAACTGGTAATAAGCGATATTGATCTCGGACAGCAGCATCGCACCCAGCGTCTCGCCCGCCTTGACGAGATGGTGCAAATAGGCGCGCGCGTAGCTGCGCGCCGACGGCCAGGAGCTCTCTTCGTCGAGCGGACGGGGATCGTCGGCGTGGCGCGCGTTGCGCAAATTCACCTGGCCGAAGCGTGTGAAGGCAACGCCATGCCGGCCATTGCGCGTCGGCATCACGCAGTCGAACATGTCGATGCCGCGCTTGACCGCCTCGAGGATGTCGTCGGGTGTGCCGACGCCCATCAGGTAGCGCGGCCGCTCTCTCGGCAGCAGCGGCGCTGTCTCGTCGATCATCGCCAGCATCACCGCCTGCGGCTCACCGACGGCGAGGCCGCCAATGGCATAACCATGGAAACCGATCTCGATGAGGCCTTGCGCGCTGGCATGGCGAAGCTGGGGTATGTCGCCGCCCTGCACGATGCCGAACAGCATGTAGCCGTCGGGCGCGCTCTCGAAGGCGCGCTTGCTTCGCTCGGCCCAGCGCAGCGACAATTGCATCGCGCGGTCGATGTCGGCGCGCTCGGCGGGCAGTCGCACGCATTCGTCCATCTGCATGGCGATATCGGAGCCGAGCAAACGCTGCACCTCGATCGAGCGCTCCGGCGACAGCTCGACCTTGGCGCCGTCGATATGCGAACGGAAGGTCACGGCCTGCTCGCTGACCTTGCGCAGATCCGCCAGCGACATCACCTGGAAGCCGCCGGAATCCGTCAGCATCGGCCCGTTCCAGCCGGTGAATGTCTGCAAGCCGCCAAGCGCCGCGATCCGCTCGGCGCCGGGACGCAGCATCAGATGATAGGTGTTGCCGAGCACGATGTCGGCACCGGCCTCACGCACCTCGCGCCAGTGCATGCCCTTCATCGCGCCGGCGGTACCGACCGGCATGAAGGCGGGCGTGCGCACCACGCCGTGCGGCGTGGTCAGGCGCCCGGTGCGCGCGGCGCCATCGGTGGCGAGCAGTTCGAAATGATTGGGCAGACCGGTGTCAGGACGATTCATGACGGTGCTTATTGCGTGTCGGAGCAGGCCGATCAACCCGCTCGGGCGATGCCTCGGCCGGCTTATGCATCAGACTGGGACAATGGGTTCAAATATTGGGGGACACGGAATTGTGCGCCTGCGACGCTTGTTAAACAAAACGACACAGTGTAGTTTTACCTTGGGCTGGACGAGATGCCGCGGCGATGTTGCCGGCGGCGGTAGATGCGTGATCGCCAGCCACCGCAATGCCCCTCCCTTCAAGTTCGACTGACCCAGCCGGCCGTTCGCATGGCTGGACGAGGTGGACCGGCGCCCGCCTGTTCGGATTGCTGGTCCTGACGTGCAGCTTGGCGCTCGGCGCCTGCACCTCCCTGCCCCGCACGCCCTATACGGCCACCGAAGCCAGCACATCGCGCGTGCTCGATATTGATGGCCTGCGGCGCTACGCCGACGAACCCATCACGAAATTCAATTTCGAGAAGGACACCAGCACCGCGACGAAGTCCTACCTGGCGCTGTCAGGCGGCGGCGCAGATGGCGCCTACGGCGTCGGTGTGCTCAACGGCTGGACCGCGGCCAGAACCCGTCCCACCTTCTCGGTTGTCTCGGGCGTGAGCACCGGCGGCCTGATTGCGCCCTTTGCGTTTCTCGGCTCGCAATATGACGACACGCTGAAGGAGGTCTATACCAGCGGCGTCGCGGAGAGCCTGTTGAGCGATCCCAGCATCATGCGCGTGCTGTTCGGATCCGGCCTGTTCGGCAACACCCGGCTGCGCGAGCTCGTCGCCCGCTATGTCGGACCGGAGATCATGGCGCAGGTCGCCCATGAAAACGCCAAGGGCCGAAGGCTGCTGGTGGTGACGACCGATCTCGACACCCAGCGCACCGCGATCTGGGACATGGGCAGGATCGCCGCGGTCGGCACGCCCGAGGCGCTCAAGCTGTTTCGCGACGTGATGGCGGCCTCCGCCAGCATCCCGCTGGTGTTTCCGCCGATCATGATCGACGCCGAAGGCGAGGGCCGCAGATTTCAGGAGATGCATGTCGACGGCGGTGTGACGGCCCCGGTGCTGACGCTGCCGGAAGCCTTGCTTTTCCAGGGCAGTCGCCTTCCCGGCCCTGCGAAGCTGGACATCTACATCCTCGTCAACAAGAAGATCGAACGCAATTTCGAGCTCGTCTCCAACAGCACCATCGACGTTGCCTCCCGCAGCCTGTCGTCAGTCGCAGACCCGCTCGATCATCTTCTCGACTTATGATTTTGCGAAGCGCAACCGCCTGGGCTTCCATCTCTCCTATATCGCGCGCGATTATCCGGCCGCCCCCTCGGAAGGGTTCGACACCGCTTATATGCGGGCGCTGTATCAGTACGGATATGAGAAGGCGGCTTCGGGCGAGGCCTGGACTTCGACGCTTCCGTGAGCGCTCGGTGAGGAACGGGGCCGTGCCGAGACGGTTGACGATGCGATCATTCGGCCAGATTAGCCATGACGCACTCGTTGCCGCGCGTTATAGAGCAATGACTGATGTCACGACCGCGCAGGAATCATTGGGCATGGGATTGACTGCGACCAGGACAAGACCGGCGGCGCCGCGGCGCGAGGTGCCGAAATCGCGCGGCGGCCGGCCGACGAAAAGCGCCGCGATCGAGCGCGATCAGCGGCTGATCGAGGTCGCAACCCGCCTGTTCCTGGATCGCGGCTTTGATGCGACCTCGCTCGATGCGGTCGCGGAAGCCGCGCGAGTGAGCAAGCCCACCGTCTATGCCCGTTACGGCGACAAGCGCGGCCTGTTTGCAGCCGTGCTGAGACGCGAGATCGCGCGATGGCTGGCACCGCTGTCCGCGGCCGCCGAGACGCAGCTCGGCAGCGCCTCGGATATCTCGGTCGAGCAACGGCTCGTCGAGATCGGGCGCGAGATGCTGACATTCACCTGCGGACCCGATGCCGTCGCCTTCAGCCGCATGATGACGTCGCAGGCCATCAACTTTCCCGACATCGCCAAGCTCGGCAAGGAGGAAGGCTGGCTCAAGGCCGTCGCCACCACGGCACGCTTCTTCGACCATCTGGTGGCGCAAGGCGCGCTCGACGTCGACGACACCACCATCGCGGCGGAAGTGTTCCTCGACGTCGTCGTCGGTCATAACCATCGTCTGGCGACGTTTGGAACGCCGCCGGAGATGAAGGCCGCGGAAAAGCGCATGCGCGCTGCGATCAAGCTGTTCCTGGCAGGCGCGCTGGGATCAGCGGACGGCAGCCAGAGTGCCGCCAAGGGCACTCAGCGACGCCGCCCGTCGCGCTGACAATTCCGTGAGGTTGCGAACTTTCCGGGAGATCTCGTGGCCGCGCCGTTGACCGAAACAAAACGATACGGTATGGTTTAATTATAGGGCGATGCGGATCGCTTTTTCACCAGCCCCAAGAGGTCCGCACCGCTTCGATCGTCCCGGCGGTACAGCCCGTCGCGACGCTCAGCGGCCGACCGATGCCCAAGGTCGGCCGCAAATTCTTGACGATCATCCGGCATACTCGCTGGCCGAGGGTTCGAGCATGACGACGGCCAAACGACGGATCTCGGGACTGCTCGCGATCGCCCTGTCCGCACTCCTCCTCGCAGCGCCGGCGCGGGCGATCGTGAGCACGGGCACGCCGACCACCCTTCACAACGACACAGATGGTGACGCCGAGGCCGACCGCCAAGCGGTCAGCCGCGAGATCGAGCGCTTCCGCAGCTCGTCGATCTCGATCAACCAGGCCATGGCGATTGCGGAAGCCCGCCACGTCGGTGCCACCACGGCGGATGTGAGTTTCGACGGAGCCTCAGGCGTGCCGGTCTACCGGGTGAAGACCCTGCACAACGACCGGATCTGGCGCCACACCATCAATGCCGCGACCGGCGAGCTCGTCGGCGGGGAAGCCGCCCTCCCTCTCGCCGAGCTCGACCTCGACGATCGCAGCAATCTCGCAGCGCTCGGTGCCATCAAGCACCGACTTGCGGATGCCGTCCACGTCGCCGAACGCGCGGCCTCCGGCAAAGCCATCAGCGGCGGACTGGTGCGCGAACGCGGCCGGCTGAATTTCGCGATCGTCGTCATCAGTGGCGACAACCTCAAGGAGGTCATCCTCGAACCGCCGGGCGCCCGGACCAAATAGCGGCAGCCCCAATCCCGCCGAAAAGCCATTGACGGGGGCAGGACTCTCCCGCATAAGCTCCCGCCATGTTCGCGACCACCAAACGCACGACTAAAACCACCACGGCCTTCGGGGCCCGGGGAGGCGTGCGCGTGTAGTCGTCGACTAGAACGCAATCCACTCTACCGAAGCCCCGCCCATGATGGTCCGGGGCTTTTTTGTTGTTTAGATCGCAATTCAATGGAGGACAAAGTGAGTAACGATCCCGTCGTCGCGATTGTCGGCGTCACCGGTGCGGTGGGCGCCGAATTCATCGCCACCATGGACAAGCGCGGCTTTCGCGTCGGCAAGCTCAAGGCGCTGGCCAGCGCCCGCTCGGCCGGCAAGACGGTGTCGTTCCGTGGGCAAGACGTCGTCATCGAGGAGCTGACCGAACGCGCCTTCGAAGGCGTCGACATCGCCCTGTTCTCCGCCGGCGGCAGCATCTCCAAGAAGTTCGCGCCGATCGCAGTCAAGGCGGGCGCCGTCGTCGTCGACAACTCCTCCGCCTTCCGCATGGACCCGAACGTGCCGCTGGTGATCCCCGAGATCAACGCGAATCGCATCCGCGACCACAAGGGCATCATCGCCAACCCGAACTGCGCCGCCATCACGGCGCTGGTGCCGCTGTGGCCGATCCACCAGAGCAACCGCATCAAGCGGGTGATCATCTCGACCTACCAGGCGGCCTCCGGCGCCGGCGCTGCCGCGATGGAGGAGCTGGTCGAGTCCACCCGCGCCAACCTCAACGGGCAGGTTTATACGCCGAAGGTGATGCCGCATCCCTACGCGTTCAACCTCTTCAACCACAACACGGCGATCGACCCTGACACCGGCTACAACGACGAAGAGACCAAGGTCATCAACGAAACCCGCAAGATCTTTGAGGACGACAAGATCGCGATCGGCGTCACCTGCGTGCGTGTGCCGGTGCTGCGGGCTCATTGCGAGGCCATCACCTTCGAATGCGAGAAGCCGATCAGCGAGGACCAGGTCCGCGCCATCATGGCACGAGCGCGCGGCGTCAAGGTCGTCGACGACCGTGCCAGGAACTACTTCCCGATGCCGATCGACGCCTCGGGCCAGGACGACGTCCTGGTCGGCCGCATCCGCAAGGACTTCAGCGACCCCTCCGGGCATTCGATCTCGATGTTCGTGGCGGCGGACCAGCTGCTCAAGGGCGCTGCGCTCAACGCGGTGCAGATCGCGGAGCTCCTGCCACAGCGGGTGATGGCGTAACGGAAGATGCGTAAGGTGGGCAAAGGCGCGCAAGCGCCGTGCCCACCACTTCGCATCAAGAAAGTTGGTCGGCACGCTTCGCTTTGCCCACCCTACAATGGCAAATAGCGCGGTCAGGTCAACGCGGGGAGAATGTCTGTCTTAGCAAAGTCGGCTCCCTTGAAGAGCAGCGGTTGCGAACGCGCTTTCGCCAAGCGTAGACCGCACAATCGACGATGTTGAGCTGCGCCGGATGCCCCCCGCCCTTGCCGAAGCGTTGAAATGCCTCGAACGCGCCTTTCGCCATGTCTGCGTCGAACGGCACTACGACAATCCCGGCAGTCTCCAGCAATTCGTCGAAGAACTTCACGGCCGATGCTCCGAGGCGAGCAGAGAGAACGATCTTGTTTCCAGGATTGCTACTGCTGACATCGACAGGCTGGCAGCATCCAGCATGGCTTTCCGATAGCGCTGCCCATCTGGCTCGTTGGTGACGGTCGCGACGATCGCAGACGTATCCAGCACCATCAGGACGGCAGCCCGAAACGGTCATAGCCGAGGATTTCGTCTGCAGGCCGAGAATCGAGAACGGGCAAGCCAGCGGTTCGCTCGAGGAACGACGTCAGGGCGGCCCTCCTATCGACCGCCGGCGATGCCACGCGAGACAAGCGCTCCTCGATGGCGCGTTCGAGCGCCGTCTCGATATCTTCCCCCGTCAAGCGGGCGAGGCGCTGGGCAAGCTCATCGACTTTCGCGGAACGGATGTTCATCGGCCACTCGATCCATGCAAAACGTATGAGCAGTATAGCACGAGAACGCCGCCCGCGTCACTCCCGCGCCGGAAACAGCAAACAGGCATCCCCGTACGAATAGAACCGATAGCCGGTTGCGATCGCGTGTGCATAGGCTTGCTGCATCGCCTCCAGCCCGGAGAACGCCGACACCAGCATGAACAGTGTCGACTTCGGCAAATGGAAATTGGTCAGCAGAATATCAACGGCGCGGAAGCGATAGCCGGGGGTGATGAAGATCGACGTCTCGGCGGCGAACGGCTCAATGGTGCCGTCCTCGCTGGCTGCGCTTTCGATCAGGCGCAACGACGTGGTGCCAACCGCGATGATACGGCCGCCGTTCTTGTGCGCCGTGTTGAGCCGCTCCGCCGTCTCGGACGACAGCGTACCCCACTCGGCATGCATCTTGTGGCCTTCGGTGTCGTCCACCTTCACCGGCAGGAAGGTCCCTGCCCCGACATGCAGCGTGACGCGATTGATGCCGACGCCGCGCGCGTGCATCGCCTGCTCCAGCGCCGGGGTGAAATGCAGGCCTGCTGTCGGCGCGGCAACGGCGCCTTCGTTCACAGCGAACATGGTCTGGTAGTCGGCGAGATCCTGATCATCAGGCGTGCGTTTCGAGGCGATGTAGGGCGGCAGCGGCGGGCTGCCGAGATCGGCGATGGCTTGATCCAGCGTCGGGCCGTGAAACGAAAATGACAGCGTCACCTCGCCTTCCCCGCCCTTCGCCTCGACCTCGGCGTCGAGATGGCCGAGCAGGCAGACCTTGCCCTCATTGCCGAAGCGGATGCGGTCGCCGGCGATGAGTTTCTTGGCAGGCTTCACCAACGCCTGCCAGCGCGAGCCGTCGAGGCGCTTGATCAGCGTTGCCTCGATCTTCGGCTCGGTCTCGCGGCCGATGCGACGGCCTTTTAATTGCGCCGCGATCACCTTGGTGTCGTTGACGACGAGCTGGTCGCCCGGCTTCAGCCATTGCGGCAGGTCGGTGATGATTTGGTCGCGCAGCGTGCCGCGATCGACGACCAGCATCTTCGCGGAGTCGCGCGGGCTCGCCGGGCGCAATGCGATGCGCTCGGCGGGCAGGTCGAAATCGAAGAAGTCGGTGCGCATCTCGGTCTCAGGGCCGCACAGTCACTCCTCATCCTGAGGGGTGCGGAACGCGCGTCTCGACGGATGAAGGCCCCGCTGCTGCAGCTCGGCCTTCATGGTTCGAGACGGCGCCACGCGCCTCCTCACCATGAGGGTTGAACGCCTACGCCGCGTCAGCCGCCATCCGCGCCTTGACGATCTTGTCGGGGTTCTGCACGGGCTCGCCACGCTTGATCTTGTCGACGTTCTCCATGCCCTCGGTGACCTTGCCCCACACCGTGTACTGGTTGTCGAGGAAGCGGGCATCGTCGAAGCAGATGAAGAACTGGCTATCGCCGGAATCCGGGCTGGCGGCGCGCGCCATCGAGGTGGTGCCGCGCACATGCGGCTCCTTGTTGAACTCGGCCTTCAGCTTCTGGCCGGAGCCGCCGGTGCCGGTGCCCTGGGGGCAGCCGGTCTGCGCCATGAAGCCGTCGATCACGCGATGGAATACGATGCCGTCGTAGAAGCCTTCGCGCACGAGTTCCTTGATGCGTGCGACGTGGCCGGGCGCCAGATCAGGCCGCATCTCGATGGTGACGGGGCCCTGCGTGGTCTCGAGGATCAGTGTGTTTTCGGTGGCGCTCATGCTCGTCTCTCTTGGGTTGGGGGTGAAGTCCTGTCAGGTGAAGATTTGCGGTTGCGAAACTGGATCGCGAACGGACGCCCCGCAGCGGCGCCGGCCATCGCATCGGTAAATGGCATCGGCGTGCAGCGTTGCAATGCCTCCATCACCGCGACCCGGTATTGCAGCCGGTCATTGTCGGAAGCCTCCGCGGATTCATAGGTAATCCTCGGATGGCCCAGAATGTTTCCAGCCCGGTTGAAGCTCACCACGACGGTGATGTCGATCGGGCGGGCCCTGGCGGCGGGCGGCGGCTTCCAGCAGGTGCGCAAATGCCGGAAGATGTCCTGAATGGTGTTGACCTGTGCGTCCTCGGCGACCGCGCCTGGGACGCCGAGCAGCAGCACCGCGGCAACCAGCAGGAGCTTGCCACCGCAGCGCGCCATCGCCGCTCCTATTTGATGTCGGAAGCGACCTGCACCTTCACCATCTTGTCGGGGTCGGTGACGGTGCCGCCGCTCGATCCGGGAGGCGCCTTCTTCAGCTTGTCGACGACGTCCATGCCCTGCACGACCTCGCCGATCACGGTGTACTGGTTGTCGAGGCTGCCGCCGTCGGCAAACATGATGAAGAACTGCGAATTGGCGGTGTCGACGCTGTCGCCGCGCCGGGCCATGCCGACGATGCCGCGCGCAAAATGCACCTTCGAGAATTCCTGCTTCAGGTTCGGATATTTCGAGCCGCCGGTGCCATTGAAGTTCTGACCGTCGCCGGTCTGCGCCATGAAGCCATCCATGACGCGGTGGAACGGCACGTTGTTGTAAAAACCCTCGCGCGCGAGCTGCTTGATTCGCTCGGCGTGCTGGGGCGCAAGGTCCGGCCGGAGCTTGATGACGATGCGGCCCTTGGTGGAGTCGATGACGATGGCGTTGGCCTTGTCGAGGCCGGCCGGCAAGGCTTGCGCGAAGGCCGGCACCGCGAACAGAACCGCGGCAAGAACTGCGAGAATTCGGATCATGACAACTCCGGATCAGAGATGAGAAAGGAAACGCGCCGTTATCAGGCGAATTTTGCCTTGAGCTGGGCCGCAACCAGCGGCGGGACGAAGGCCGAGACATCCCCGCCCATGGCAGCGATCTGGCGCACCAAAGTGGCGGTGATCGGGCGGACCATGGGAGAGGCCGGCAGGAAGATCGTATGCACCTCGGGCGCCATGGCCTCGTTCATGCCGGCGAGCTGCATCTCGTAGTCGAGGTCGGTGCCGTCGCGCAGGCCCCGAATCATGATCGTGGCACCGTGCTTGCGCGCCGAGGTCACCGACAGATCGTCAAACGTCACGGCCTCGAGCACGCAGCCGGCCTGGGCGGCCACCGGCCCGCAGACGTCATGGAGCATCTTCAGCCGCTCCTCGGTCGAGAACAGAGGCTTCTTGCCGGGGTGCACCCCGATCGCGACAACAAGCCTGTCGCACAGCGACACGCTGTGCCGGACCACGTCCAGATGGCCGTTGGTGATGGGGTCGAAGGAACCTGGATAGAAAGCAATGCGCGGCATGGCCACGTCCTACCGCGCCCTGCCCGGCCCGGCAAGCCGGTCAGGTTCCCTGGCGGTTTTTCCGCAGAAGCGTGTCGGAATGCGCCGAATTGTTTCGTCCTGAGGGCGGCCACGACACAAAACGGAGCGCGAACGAAACCATTTCCCGCGTTCGCGAAGACGTCCGGAAACTGGCCATGGTTACTAATCCAGCCAACGAACGACGGGCCGCACACTGGGCGTAGCGGCCGCATCACAGGGGACTGTCATGATCAAGGCTCTTTCGGCGATCGCCATTTCTGCGTGTGTTGCTGCCACCCTCACGCTCCTGCCCGGCTTCGCCCCCACCGTCGAGGCGAGCGTGCCGCAGCCGCTTGCCAAGAGCGACCGGCTCGATATCCGTACCGTCGGCAAGGACTGCTCGCAGCAGGCCTGGCCGAATTTCGAAGCGTCCTGCCTCCGCCAGGCCGGCACCAAAGCCAACATCCGCGAGGCTCGCCTTGTGACTGCCAACCGTACTCCGTAGTGGGGGTCTGTCAGTTTCGCGTCAGCTAACTCTCAAGATAAACCCCAAAGATATACCCCATGGATATTTGCGACGTCCCGTCGCACACTGCCTGATGCTCGCGCCCGTCGGAATGACCCGTCGGGCGCGATCCCATCGGGGGGTCGCCATTGTCCAGCACGCCTGCAGTCGCCTCCGGCCATCAACCTGATCCACTGCCGATTGCCATGACCATGGGCGCCCTCGGGGTGGTCTATGGCGATATCGGCACCAGCCCCCTCTACGCCCTGAAGGAAGCCGCCAAGGCCGCCGCCCATGGCGGCACTTTGACGAACGATGCCGTTCTGGGCGTCGCCTCGCTGATCCTCTGGGCGCTGTTGCTGATCATCTCACTGAAATATGCGCTGTTGATTCTGCGTGCGGATAACCGCGGCGAAGGCGGCATCGTCGCGCTGCTGGCCTTGCTGCATGCCCGCAACGCTCAACCCGGTACCTGGCGCGCGCATTTGCTGGTCGTCGGCCTCATCGGCGCCGCGCTACTGTACGGGGACGGCGCGATCACGCCGGCCATCTCCGTGCTCTCAGCCATCGAAGGTCTGAAGGTCGACGCACCCTCGCTCGCGCCGGCGGTTGTGCCCGTGACCGTCGTCATCCTGATCGGACTGTTCATGATGCAGAAGCAGGGCACCGGCTTCATCGGCCGCATCTTCGGACCGGTGATGCTGGCCTGGTTCTTCGTGCTGGCAGCGCTCGGCATCCACGGCATCGTCAAGGCGCCGGCGGTGCTGGCGGCGCTCAGCCCGCTCTATGCGTTCGACTTCCTGATCCATCAGGATTTTCATGTCTCCTTCGCGATCCTGGGGGCCGCCTTCCTCGCGGTGACCGGCGGCGAAGCCATGTACGCCGACATGGGGCATTTCGGCCGCCTGCCGATCCGGCTGGCCTGGTTCGCGATCTGCCTGCCTGCGCTCGTGCTGAACTATTTCGGCCAGGCCGCGCTGCTGATCACCGATCCCACCATGATCGAAAATCCGTTCTTCCAGCTCTGCCCTGACGCCCTGCATTATCCGCTGGTCGCGTTCTCGGCGGTCGCGACCGTGATCGCCTCGCAAGCCATCATCTCCGGCGTGTTCTCGTTGACGCAGCAGTCGATCCAGCTCGGCTTCCTGCCGCGCATGCAGATCCGTCACACCACGAGCGACGCGATCGGCCAGATCTACGTGCCGTTGGTGAACTGGCTGCTCGCCGCCGCAACGCTCGGCGCCGTGCTGAGTTTCGGCAGCTCGGAGGCGCTGGCCGGCGCCTACGGCATCGCGGTGTCGCTATTGATGGCGATCACCACGCTGCTCGCCGCCCTGGTCGCGATCCAGTGGGGCTATTCACCGTGGCTCGTGGTTGCCGTGAACGGCTTCTTCTTCGTGATCGATTTGATCTTCTTCTCGGCCAATTCGATCAAGCTGTTCGAGGGCGGCTGGTTTCCGCTGATGCTGGCGGGCTTCGTCGCCTTCCTGATGCTGACCTGGCGCAGCGGCGTGAAGCTCGTCGAAGCCGCACGCGCGAAGCTGCGCCAGCCCGAGGAGGATCTGATCGAGACCGCGGTCAACCAGTGCAGCGCCAGACTCCCCGGCACCGCCGTGTTCCTGGCCTCGGCGCCGCGCGGCGTGCCGCTGGCACTGACCCAGTTCGTCAAGCACAACCACGTGCTGCACGAGCGCATCGTCCTGGTCACCGTGCTGATCGAGGAGCTTCCTCACATCGCCGACGAAGACCGCATCGAGGTGATCGAGATCATTCCCGGCATTACCCGCGTCGTTCTGCATTACGGCTTCATGCAGAACCCGACGATTTACGAAGGGCTGACCTTCGCCTGCCGCCACGGCAAGCTGCCCGGCATCGACCTCTCCGACATCACCTATTACGTCGGCCGCGAGACAATCATCCCGCGCGAGGACGTGCCGGGCATGTGGGTCTGGCGCGAAACCGTGTTCGCCTTCCTGCAACGCAACGCCGAACGCTCCGCCGCGTTCTTCGGCGTACCTACCAAGCAGGTGGTGGAATTCGGCACGGAGCTGGAGATTTAGCTGGTCAGTGCAGTATCCGGATCGAGCACAACTCAATCCGGGACAGCCGTCCGAATGAAGAACCCGGATTTCGCTTGCGCTCCATCCGGGCTACGGGGTGACGCATCACTCCCCGTTCGACTCCCCATTCGCCCCGTTTCCGCTCTCGGCCTCTTCCGTGATGTGCTCGACCGAGACGACGTGTTCGTCCTCCGCGGTGTCGAACACGATCACGCCCTGGGTCGAGCGGCCGGCGACGCGGATGCCTTCGACCGGGCAGCGGATCAGCTGACCCTTGTCGGTAACCAGCATGATTTGATCAGCATCCTCCACGGGGAACGACGCTACGAGGTTGCCGTTGCGGTTGTTGACGCTCATGGCGACGATGCCTTTGCCGCCGCGGCCCGTGGTGCGGTACTCGTAGGACGACGTCCGCTTGCCGTAACCGTTGACGGACACGGTCAGCACGACCTGCTCCTGCGCTGACATCTCGACGTAACGCTCCTGGGCGAGTTGGAAGCTGCCGGAGGTCTCCTCGGTCTCGGCGTCCGCCGCCGGCTCCTCGGCCGCAGCTTCGCCGGCGACCGCACGACGCATCTTCAGGTACGCCGAGCGCTCGTCGGACGTCGTCTCGACGTGGCGCAGGATCGCCAGCGAGATCACCTTGTCGCCCTCGGCAAGCGCAATGCCGCGCACGCCCATCGAGGTGCGGCCGGTGAACACCCGCACGTCGGTCACGGGGAAGCGGATGCACTGGCCGCCGGCGCCGGTCAAAAGCACGTCGTCGTGCTCAGTGCAGATCTGCACGTCGACGATCGCTTCATTGTCGTCGAGCTTCATCGCGATGATGCCGGAGCGGCGGACATCCACGAAGTCGGACAGCTTGTTGCGCCGGACGTTGCCGCCTGTCGTGGCAAACATCACGTCGAGATTGCCCCAGGTGGACTCGTCCTCCGGCAGCGGCATGATGGTGGTGATGCGCTCGCCCTGCTCCAGCGGCAGGATGTTGATCAGCGCCTTGCCGCGCGCATTCGGCGCGGCCATCGGCAGGCGCCAGACTTTGATCTTGTAGACCTGTCCGCGCGAGGAGAAGAACAGCATCGGAGTATGCGTGGACGCCACGAACAGCCGGCTGACAAAATCCTCATCGCGGGTCTGCATGCCGGCGCGGCCCTTGCCGCCGCGGCGCTGGGCCCGGTAGGCCGACAGCGGCACGCGCTTGACGTAGCCGGCGTGCGAGACGGTGACGACCATGTCCTCGCGCTGGATCAGGTCCTCGTCCTCGACCTCACCTTCCTGCTCGATGATGACGGTGCGGCGCGGGGTTGCGAACTCGGCCTTCACTTCGGCGAGCTCGGACTTGATGATGCCCAGCACGCGGTCGCGCGAGCGCAGGATGTCGAGATAGTCGGCGATCTCGCCGGCGAGCTTGTCGAGCTCCTCGCGGATTTCGTCGCGGCCGAGTGCGGTGAGGCGTTGCAGGCGCAGATCGAGAATGGCCCTCGCCTGCTCCATCGACAGCCGGATCGTGCCGTTCTCGCTGATGCGGTGGCGCGGATCGTCGATCAGCGTCAGCATGTCCTCGACGTCCCGGGCCGGCCAGTCGCGCGACATCAGGGTGTCGCGGGCGGTGGTCGGGTCGGGCGAGGTCCGGATGACGCGGATCATCTCGTCGATATTGGCGACTGCGATGGCGAGACCGACCAAAACATGGGCGCGATCTCGGGCCTTGGCGAGCAGGAACTTGGTGCGCCGCGTGACGACCCGCTCGCGGAAGTCGACGAAGATCGCCAGCAGGTCCTTCAGGTGCATGACCCGTGGACGGCCGCTGTCGAGCGCCACCATGTTGACGCCGAAGCTCGTCTGCAGCGGCGTGAACCTGTAGAGCTGATTGAGCACCACATCCGGCACGGCGTCGCGCTTCAATTCGATGACGACGCGGTAGCCGTCGCGATCGGATTCATCGCGCAGGTCGCCGATGCCTTCGATCTTCTTTTCCTTGACCAGCTCGGCGATGCGCTCGACCATCGTCGCCTTGTTCACCTGGTAGGGAATCTCGGTGATGATGATCGCCTCGCGCTCCTTGCGGATGGTCTCGATCGCGACCTTGCCGCGCATCATGACCGAGCCGCGGCCGAGGTGATAGGCGGCGCGGATGCCCTGCCGTCCGAGGATGACGCCGCCGGTCGGGAAGTCCGGTCCCGGCACGATGTTGATGAGCTCGTCGATGGTGAGCGCGGGGTTGTCGATCAGCGCGACGCAGGCGTCGATGACCTCGCCGAGATTGTGCGGCGGGATGTTGGTCGCCATGCCGACCGCGATGCCGCCGGCGCCGTTGACGAGAAGGTTCGGGAACTTGGCTGGCAAGACCGACGGTTCGGTCTCGTTGTTGTCGTAGTTCGGCTGGAAGTCGACCGTGTCCTTGTCGATGTCGGCCAGCAGAGCCAGCGCCGCCTTCGTCAATCGGGCTTCGGTATAACGATAGGCAGCCGGGGGATCGCCGTCGACCGAGCCGAAATTGCCCTGGCCGTCGATCAGCGGCACGCGCATGGAGAAGTCCTGCGCCATCCGGACCATGGCGTCGTAGATCGACTGGTCGCCATGCGGATGATATTTACCGATGACGTCACCGACCACGCGGGCGGACTTGACGTACTTCTTGTCCGGCGTGTGCCCCTGCTCGTTCATCGAGTACAGGATGCGGCGATGCACCGGCTTCAGGCCATCGCGGGCGTCAGGCAGCGCCCGCGCCACGATCACGCTCATGGCGTAGTCGAGATAGGACTTCTTCATCTCCTCGAAGATGGAGACGGGGCGAATATCCGAGGGTTGCGCCGGCTGGTCGCCGGGCTTGTCGTCGTCGTCAGCCAAGGGGAAATCCGGTGAGGTTTTATCTGGGAATCATATAGCGCATCGAGCCTCTGATAACCACCCTCGCGGCGTTCTGGGAAGCGCTTTTTCCGCCTATTTTTCCAACAACTTAAGCCCTTGCGAGCGGTGTCTCGGACAGCACTCGCATCGGCCTTGCAAAATCGCCGCTCACGCGTGGAAAACCGCGCGGTGAGCTTGCCGCGTCGGCGCGTTTGCCAAGCCGCAATCCGAGCTCACCCCAAACATGAAGCGGGCCCGGAAATGCCGAGCCCGTCCTGTCGATTAGTGGGATGTTCTGACATGAGATGAGAAGCGCCGCCCATCCGGCCGGGCGTCCGCATCAGGCGCCGCGTTCTTGGAGCGGAATCGCTCAGAACGGGATATCGTCGTCCATGTCGCTGTTGCGGCCACCGCCGCCGGCGGCAACAGGGCGCCGCGGCGTGCTGCTGACCGGACCGGAGGAGCCGAAATCGCCGCCCGGCTCGTCGCCGAAGCTGCCGCCTCCGCCACCGCCGCTACGACCGTCCAGCATCGTCAAGGTCGAGTTGAACCCCTGCAGCACGACTTCGGTCGAGTACTTTTCGACACCGCTCTGGTCGGTCCATTTGCGGGTCTGGAGCGCACCCTCGACGTAAATCTTGGCGCCCTTCTTCAGATACTGTTCGGCGACCTTGCAGAGCCCTTCATTGAAGATCACGACGCGGTGCCACTCGGTCTTTTCCTTGCGCTCGCCAGTCGCCTTGTCGCGCCACGTCTCCGAAGTCGCGACGCTCAGATTGGCGATCGGCCGCCCGTCCTGGGTGCGGCGGATTTCAGGATCCTTGCCGAGATTTCCAACCAGAATGACCTTGTTGACGCTTCCCGCCATCTCCGCTCTCCGCTCCGAATGCCACTGAATTCAAGAAGGCCGGTCCGCTCCCGCGTTCCGCCGTGCCTGTTGAGGCGACCCTATACGCTCGCCGAACACTTGCGGACGACGATCAGGCCGTCACCCTTCCGGTTATCCCCACATATAGCATCGACCTCCGGTTCGTTCCAGATTTGTTCTTGGCGAAGACAGATCTGAAGGCGTGGGATCGATCGGCCACATGTGTTGCGGAAAGGCACACGTCGATTGGAACCTTTGTAGGTTCCCAAAAATGGAAGAAAGAACTTAACATTCAGCAAGTTATGGGTACTCGCACTGCCCCGGTCTTGTTGCATTTGGGAGACGGACTCTGCCGCTCCGTAGAGCTACGGTTGCCTCGGACTTAGTTCATATGGGCCCTCGCGCCTGATCAGCCGCTTCGGGGAAATAAGAAGCGGACGAAACCTGGGGAGACTGGCAATGAATAAGCTTCTTATTTGTGCAATCGGTGCAGTGGCGATGGGCTTGTCGGCTCCCGCAAGCGCGGCGGACATGGCCGCGCGTCCCTACACCAAAGCCCCGCCGCCGGCGGTTGCCGCCATCTACGACTGGAGCGGCTTCTACATCGGCATCAACGGCGGCGGTGGCTCCAGCCACAAGTGCTGGGACTTCGTCACGCCCGCGACCGGCGTTCTCGTCGGCGAAGGCTGTCACAATGCAACAGGGGGCACCGTCGGCGGCCAGATCGGCTATCGCTGGCAGTCCGCCAATTGGGTGTTCGGTCTGGAAGGCCAGGGCAACTGGGCTGACTTCCGGGGCGACAACGTGAGCACCCTCTTCCCTGGTACCGCTTTGGTGACGGGTGATCGCAACCGTTCCCGCATCGACGCTTTCGGTCTCATCACCGGTCAGGTCGGTTACGCCTGGAACAACGTGCTGCTTTACGTGAAGGGCGGCGCCGCCGTCGTCGGTGACAAGTACGACATCTACGCTGCTGCGGGTACGCCCGGCGCGGGCGCGCTGCTGGCTTCGGCCCGGGAGACTCGCTGGGGTGGCACGGTCGGGGCCGGTCTGGAATTCGGCTTCGCCCCGAACTGGTCGCTGGGCTTTGAGTACGACCACATCTTCCTTGGCGATCGCACGATCGGCTTCACAACGCCCGCGGGTGCGGTATTCGGCAGCGACCGGATTCGCCAGGACGTAGACATGGGCCTGGTGCGCTTGAACTATCGCTGGGGCGGTCCGGCCATCGCAAGGTACTGATCGCGCTGGACATATCGCAATTCGAAGGCCGGCCTTGCGCCGGCCTTTTGCTGTGCAGTTCTCCAATATTAATCGGTCAATAACCGTTCCGTTTTCCGACCGTTGTTGCTTTTGAGTGACACAACTTGCGGCTTCACTGGTGTAAGTACGGCATCAGTTGGGCAAGTGAGTCCGATGCCCTCCCTATCGTGGAAGGCACAATCAGAAACTGGGACTGGGATTAGTTGAAAATGAAAAAGGTTTTGTTGGCTTCGGCCTGTTTGTTCGCTCTCGCCGCCCCGGCTTCGGCCGCTGATCTCGCGGCGCGCCCCTACACCAAGGCCCCGGTGGCCATGGCTTCGGTCTACAACTGGACCGGCTTCTACCTCGGTATCGTCGGTGGCGGCGCTTGGGAAAATTCCTCGACCGACCCGAAGATGAAGGGCGGCTTCGTCGGCGGTACTGCCGGCTACAACTGGCAGACCGGCAATGTCGTGCTCGGCGTCGAGGCCGATGGTTCCTGGGCTGATGTCAGCGCGTCGGTCACCGGCCCCGTTGCCGTCCCCGGCTTCGGCCTCGTCAGCACCACCCTCAGCTCCAAAACCGATGCGATGGGAACCGTGCGCGGCCGCATCGGCTACGCCGTCAACAACGTCCTGTTCTACGGCACCGGTGGTTACGCCTGGATCGACAACAAGCTCAGCGTCAGCGCGCTCGGCGTGACCGTTTCCGACAGCAAGTGGCACTCCGGCTGGACCGTCGGTGCGGGCGTCGAAGCGTTCTTCGCTCCGCAGTGGTCGGTCAAGGGCGAGTACCTCTTTCGCAGCCTCGGCGGCGAGACCTACTTCTCGGGCGCCCTGCCCTCCGGCACGCTCGAGTTTCACACCGTGCAGGTCGGCGTGAACTATCACTTCGGGGGCCCGGTGGTCGCCAAGTACTGAGTTCAGTACTTAGCCCCAACGCCATCCGCGTTACGAAAGGCCGGCCTTGTGCCGGCCTTTTTGTTTTGTCGGGCACGTTGCCGCGCAGTTCCACCCTGCTCCTGCCAGATGCCGCCAGTGCGCCAACAATCCGTTGACGATTCGCAAGTCCCACTGGAAATCCGTCTCCGTTCTTCCTACGTTCGCTGACAACCCCATCGGCGCCGATCCCGGTTCCGGGCGAAGCGCGCCTTTTTTGTTGGCGCGATCGCGCGCCTTTGGGATTCCTTGAGGGCAACCCGGATGGATGAAGTGATCAAGGCGAAGCGCCAACAGCAGAACGTGGGATCAAACCTGCGCGCAATTACCATCCGTGGCGCGCGCGAGCACAATCTCAAGAACGTCGATGTCGAGATTCCCCGCGACAAGCTGGTGGTGTTCACGGGGCTGTCGGGCTCCGGCAAATCCTCGCTCGCGTTCGACACCATCTACGCCGAAGGCCAGCGCCGCTACGTCGAATCGCTGTCTGCCTACGCCCGCCAGTTCCTGGAGATGATGCAGAAGCCCGACGTCGACCAGATCGACGGCCTGTCGCCGGCGATCTCGATCGAGCAGAAGACGACGTCGAAGAACCCGCGCTCCACCGTCGGCACGGTGACCGAAATCTACGACTACATGCGCCTGCTGTGGGCGCGCGTCGGCGTGCCCTATTCGCCCGCCACCGGCCTGCCGATCGAGAGCCAGATCGTCTCGCAGATGGTCGATCGCGTGCTGGCGCTGCCCGAGGGCTCGCGCCTCTATCTGCTCGCGCCGGTCGTGCGCGGCCGCAAGGGCGAGTACCGCAAAGAGCTTGCCGAATGGCTCAAGAAGGGCTTTCAGCGCGTCAAGATCGACGGCGCCTTCCACGAGCTCGCCGAAGCCCCTGTTCTCGACAAGAAATTCCCGCACGACATCGACGTCGTCGTCGATCGCATCGTGGTGCGCCCCGACATCGGCCAGCGCCTCGCCGAAAGTTTCGAGACCGCGCTGAAACTTGCCGAGGGCCTCGCCGTCATCGAATTCGCGGATGCGCCGGCTGCGGCAGCACCCGCGGAAGAGAAGAAGAAGACCGCAAAGATCCACGACAAGAGCGGACCCGAGCGCATGCTGTTCTCGGAAAAGTTCGCCTGCCCGGTGTCCGGCTTCACCATCCCCGAGATCGAGCCCCGGCTGTTCTCGTTCAACAACCCCTATGGCGCCTGTCCTGCGTGCGGCGGCCTCGGCGTCGAGCAGCATGTCGACGAAGACCTCGTCATTCCCGACAAGGAGCTCGCCATTGGCAAGGGCGCAATCGCGCCCTGGGCCAAATCCTCGTCGCCCTATTACATTCAGACGCTGACTGCGCTCGGCAAGCACTACAAGTTCACGCTGACCACCAAATGGAAGGATCTGCCCAAGAAGACGCAGAACGCGATCCTCCATGGCTCCGGCGAGGACGAGATCAAGTTCTCCTACGAGGACGGCGTCCGCTCCTACGACACCAAGAAGCCGTTCGAGGGCGTCATCACCAACATCAACCGCCGCTATCGCGAGACCGAGAGCGAGTGGGCGCGTGAGGAGCTGGCGAAGTACTTCCACGACGTGCCCTGCGAGGCGTGCCACGGCTTTCGGCTGAAGCCCGAGGCGCTTTGCGTCAAGATCGGCGGCAAGCATATCGGCGACATCTCCGAGATGTCGGTGAAGGGCGCCGGCGCGTGGTTCGAGACCGTGCCGGAGGCGCTGAACACCCAGCAGAACGAGATCGCCGGCCGCATCCTCAAGGAGATCCGCGAGCGCCTCACCTTCCTGCTCGACGTCGGCCTCAACTACCTCACGCTCTCCCGCTCCTCCGGCACGCTCTCCGGCGGCGAAAGCCAGCGCATCCGGCTGGCTTCGCAGATCGGCTCGGGGCTAACAGGCGTGCTCTACGTGCTCGACGAGCCCTCGATCGGCTTGCACCAGCGCGACAACGCGCGCCTGCTCGACACGCTCAAGAGACTTCGTGACCTCGGCAACACCGTGATCGTGGTCGAGCACGACGAGGACGCGATCCTGCTCGCCGACCACGTGCTCGACATCGGCCCCGGCGCCGGCATGCATGGCGGCAACATCATCGCCGAAGGCACGCCCGCCGAGATCATGCGCAACCCCAACTCGCTGACGGGCAAATATCTCACCGGCGAGCTCGAGGTCGAGGTGCCCGAGCGGCGCCCGCCGAACCATCGCCGCACCATCAAGGTGGTCAACGCGCGCGGCAATAACCTCAAGAACGTTACGGCCGAAATTCCGCTCGGCCTGTTCACCTGCGTCACCGGCGTCTCCGGCGGCGGCAAATCGACGCTGCTGATCGACACGCTCTACAAGGCGATCGCCCGCAAGCTGAACAATGCCAGCGAAGGCGCCGCGCCGCACGACCGCATCGAGGGCCTCGAGCACATCGACAAGATCATCGACATCGACCAGTCGCCGATCGGTCGCACGCCGCGCTCCAACCCCGCGACCTATACCGGTGCCTTCACGCCGATCCGCGAATGGTTCGCCGGCCTGCCCGAGTCGAAAGCGCGCGGCTACGAGCCCGGCCGGTTCTCCTTCAACGTCAAGGGCGGCCGCTGCGAGGCCTGCCAGGGCGACGGCGTCATCAAGATCGAGATGCACTTCTTGCCCGACGTCTACGTCACCTGCGACGTCTGCAAGGGCAAGCGCTACAACCGCGAGACGCTGGAGGTCCTATTCAAGGGCAAGAGCATCGCCGACGTGCTCGACATGACCGTCGAGGAAGCGGCCGAGTTCTTCAAGGCGGTCCCACGTGTACGCGAGACGTTCCAGACGCTGCATCGCGTCGGCCTCGACTACATCCATGTCGGCCAGCAAGCCACGACGCTCTCGGGCGGCGAAGCCCAGCGCGTCAAGCTCGCAAAAGAGCTGTCAAAGCGCGCCACCGGCCGCACGCTCTACATCCTGGACGAGCCGACCACCGGGTTGCATTTCCACGACGTCAAGAAGCTGTTGGAGGTGCTGCACGAGCTGGTCGCGCAGGGCAACACGGTCGTCGTCATCGAGCACAATCTCGAAGTGATCAAGACCGCCGACTGGGTCATCGACCTCGGCCCCGAAGGCGGCGATGGCGGCGGCGAGATCGTCGCCTGGGGCCCGCCAGAGGACATCGCAAAAGCGCCGCGGAGCTATACGGGGAAGTTCCTGGCGCCGGTGCTGGCGAAGGCTCGGAAGCCGAAGCGGAGACGCGCGGCGAGCGAGGCGGCCGAGTAGGTTACGCCGCGGGAGCGGCCGACACATTGTCTGAGGGAGACTGAGTTTGCCTGCCGGACTTGTGCAAACCTATCGTGCGTTCGCCCACAATAATGCTTGGGCAAACCACCGGCTGCTCACCGCTTGCGCGGCGCTGTCTCAGGCCGACTTCGAAGCCGAGCGGACCGGCTTCTTTCCGAGCCTGCAACGCACGCTGAACCACATCCATGTCATCGACCTCTTCTATGTCGATGCACTGGAGGGCGGATGGTTGGGACCGGCAGCTTGGAAGAACGACGTGCCGCACCTTTCCCTTGCTGCGCTGAAGCCTGCGCAAGCCGCGATCGACAAGCGCTTGATCGCCATGTGCGATGCACTGACGCCCGAGATTCTCAACGGCATTGTGCGGATCAACCGCGACACGCGGGTCCAGGCCGAACGCCGCGACCGACTGCTCATGCATCTGTTCCAGCATCAAATTCATCACCGCGGACAAGCGCACGCCATGCTGTCCGAAACGAGCGTCGCGCCGCCTCAGCTTGACGAGTTCTTCGCCGAGGGAGAGGCGCCGCTCAGGGCCACCGAATTCGACCAACTCGGATGGACCGAGGAAACCGTGTGGAAAGCCTAGCGGTGTAGCTTCGTCTCCATGCCCTACTCCCTCGCCATCTTTGATCTCGACGGCACGCTGGCCGACAGCTTTCCGTGGTTCCTGCGCACCATCAACGACGTCGCCGATCGCTTCGGCTTCCGCCGCGTCGCGGACGAGGATATCGAGGGGCTGCGGCATGCTTCTTCGCGGGAGATTCTGAGCCGGCTCGAGGTGCCGCTGTGGAAGCTGCCGGCGATCGCGCGGCATGCGCGGCGACTGAAGGCGGAGGCTGCAGCGGAGATTTCGCTGTTTGCGGGGGTCGAGACAATGCTGCGGACGCTGGCGGAGAGTGGCGTGCAGCTCGCGATGGTGACGTCGGACAGCGAAGCCAATGCGCGCGAGAAGCTCGGCGATTGCGCGACGCTGTTCGCCCATTTCGATTGCGCGGCCTCGCTTTTCGGCAAGCCCGCGAAGTTCCGACGGGTCATCCGCCGCGCCGGCGTGGAGCCGGGCAAGGTCATCTCGATCGGCGACGAAGTGCGCGACATCGAGGCGGCGCGGACAGTGGGAATTGCCTGCGGAGCGGTGGGCTGGGGTTATGCGGCGCCGGCGGCGCTGCGGGCGATGGTGCCGGATCACATGTTTGATCAGATGGATGAGATTGTATGGACGCTGTGCCCCGGTGCCGTAGCCCGGATGAGCGAAGCGATATCCGGGAACGCCGGTGGATGAGGAGAGCCCCGTCCCGCATGTCGCTCCGCTCACGCGGGCTACACGCCCCTGCTCCGTCCTGCGCAAGAATGCCCC
Organism: Bradyrhizobium sp. CW1; assembly: GCF_023100665.1. NCBI lineage: Bacteria > Pseudomonadati > Pseudomonadota > Alphaproteobacteria > Hyphomicrobiales > Nitrobacteraceae > Bradyrhizobium > Bradyrhizobium sp. CW1. The sequence goes on along the minus strand of NZ_CP064684.1, from coordinate 3,945,513 downwards.
AAACGCGCGCGGGCCGTCGCCGGTATTGACCTCGCCGATCAGCTTCAGCTCGACCGCATCGATGATATCGAGCGTGTTGCTTTCCCAGCAGGCGACGATAATGCGCTTGCCGTCGGCAGTCGCGGCAATGCCTTCGGGATAATCGCCGACATTGATGCGCTTGAGCGGCTTCAAGGTCGCCAGATCGAACACGCTGACAGTGCCGCCATACTGATCGGTGACGAAGCCGCGGCCCTGCGCCAACGCCACCGCATAAGGGCGCATCCCGACCTGCACGCGGCCGGTCTCGGCCCCAGTGGCGATGTCGATCACGGAGACGTCGTTGGAGCCGACATTGGCGGTGTAGGCGCGCTTGCCCTCGGCATCGATGGTGACGCTGAACGGACGGGTGCCGACCTTGATGGTCGTCGTGCGCTGGCGCGTCGCGGTGTCGACCACCGACACACTGTCGTCGTCGCGGTCGGCCGAGAGCAGCAGCTTGCCATCCGGCGTTACCGCGAGCCCCGATGGCGAGGCGCCGACCGCAATGCTGGCCGTGACGCTGCGCGAGGCCGCGTCGATCACCCGCACCGCCGCCGCATACCAGTCCGCGACATAGACGGTGCGGCCATCCGGCGCGACGGCAATGCCGAGCGGCCCGCCGCCGACCTCGATCCGCGCCGCAACCTGCCGCGTTGCTGCGTCCACCACCGTCACGGCTTTGGCATCCGGGCTCGTGACATAGGCAAAACGTCCGTCCGCGCTGACGGCGACGCCGGCCGGCTTGCCGCCGATCGGGATGGTCGCGACGCTGCGCGCCGTGGCGAGGTCCACGACCATCAGATCGTCGCTGAGCTGGTTGGTGACGAATGCCTCTTCGGCGAACACATGCGCGATGCCGGCCAGGCAAAAGCTGGCGGCGAGCGCCGCCAGGACCAGCGCCCGCACCGTCAGCTTCCGCTCTCGATCTTCTTCTTGAGTGCCTCGAGGCCCGCCTGGTACAGCCCCTTCACCGCCTTGACCGCGGCCTCGTCACTCAGCTCCGGCGGCGGCTCGTTGTTGGGAAAGCCACGATAGAACGCGCCGGCCCATTCCAGCGTCGAGCCCTTGCCGTCAGCGCTCGGCGTCACCGTCAATGTCGAGGAATAATTGGTGACCGGCAGCACCTTCACGTCCACATTGGTGATCCGGTAGGAATAGCTCATCGCGGCGGCGTCAAACTTGTAGAGCTCCTCGTCGACGGTCGCGCCTCCCGTCAGCGTCAGCTTGCGCGTCGCGCCGATCTCGTTGCCCTTCTCGCCCTCGGTCTTGGTGACAGGTGGCAGCCAGCTCATGTCCTGGAAATTGCCCATTGCGGCCCACACCTTGGCCGGGGCGGCGTTGATCTCGATGGATTCGCGCACCTTCTGACGGGTCGGCCCGTGGGCCCAGGCCGATGTCGAAACCGGGCCAAACGCCGCCGTCAAAGCCACCGCGCCCGCGGCAATCAGCACCGCGGCCAGGACCGTGCGCCGTCCAATCGTCACCCTCATCTCGTTTCCTCATACGTGTCGGTGATCATGCGCGACTTGAAGCGCGCTGGAATCATGGTAGCGCATTTTGCGGCCGCGGGGAGACCCGTTCGTGGCCGCGTTGCGGCGGGGCTCGCGCGCCCCACAACCCCTTGCCGCCCCGGCGGGCAAAACACCAATAAGCGGGTCAATCACGGCGCTTAAAAATATTTCTCTTTATCCGCATTTCGGATTATCATATAAAGAGCCATCCCAACCCGGCCGAGGGGCGGATCGCGATCGTCACGAACGCGGGATGGGACGTGGTGGACGTGGGCCACACCGGCGCGAAGGCTTCGCAGGGCGGGCAACCGTGAGCGAAAGTGTCGCGCACACGACCGGTGCAGCCTGCGTACGGCAAAATCGTGTGGTCCTGGCGCCCGGGGTCTGTGCGCCAAGTCTTGCGGTGATGCGTGCGGGCCGACCGGGCCGCAGCGTCAGCCATCCGCAAGGCGACGGGGGCAATAGTGCATCGCTCCCCGGGGAGATCACGACATAAGCCGTAAAACCACTGCGCAGGGAAGGCCGTGTGTTGGGCTTCACCTGTATGCCGCTGTGCAGCCTCTCGTAGCGCAACCTTCGCACAGTGGACCGTGGGTGCCAGCCGGCACCCGGCCTTCCCTGCGCCCTCGGCATTTTGGGGGCAAAGAATGCCGCAAAGCTCGGGCCGCACAGGCCGCGAGAATGCGAAACCGCGCGTATCACGCGAATAGCAATGCCAGATGACTTCGGGCTCTCGTGCCCCGGACGCGGCGCAGCGCCCCTTCGGCGATGCGCCGCAGAGCCGTGACCCATCCTGCGGCAGAATGCACGGCTTCTGGATCCCGGCTCAACGCCACACCGCCGTAAGCGCGTTTACGCGCGTCTTCGACGCGCTATGGCGCTGCGTCGCGTTCGGGACGAGAGCCATTCCGATCGATCTCTTGATCGGGACATATCCGGAACGCAACCCTCACGAAAGCTGTATCTGAGAAACATGCAGCAACAAAACCCGATATGCCTCGCGAGGGCAAACTTGAATCTGGGATCGCGGTCCGAAAATGGCCTTGGAGAACCTGGCTCTGAGACAGTTTGCCGGCATGAGGCCAGCCCCACCTCGCGACCCCGCAATGATTGACGGACGTCCGGGACCGTAGGAGTGCGCGATGGTATCAACGTATTTCAGTTACAGCTACATCACGCGCAATCTCAAGCAGTCCCTGACGCGGGTCGAACAGCAACAGGACGTAGCGCGAGAGGTCGCCTATTACAAAGCCCACATCGGCAACGTGAAGTCCGTCGACGACTTCATGAAAGACTATCGCCTTTATCATTATGCAACGAAGGCGTATGGCCTGGAAGACATGGCCTACGCCAAGGCCTTCATGAAAAAGGTGCTGGAGAGCGACCTCTCCGACGCAAACAGCTTTGTCAACAAGCTGGTCGACAAGCGTTACCGTGAGTTCGCCGCCGCGTTTTCCTTCAATGGCAGTGCCACGCCGGTGGCGCAATCGGAGAACCAGACCGACGAGATGATTGGTCTGTACACGGCGACCAGGAAAAGCCAGGTCGATGCACTTGCCGGCGATTCGAATTACTACAGCGCCGAAATCGGTAACATCAGCAGTGCAGACCAGCTCCTGAACAACGACCGTCTTCGCAACTATGTCTATTCGGCGTACGGGATCGATCAAAGCAAGTGGTCGCGTGACACCATAAGCCAGGTCTTGCGCAGCGATCCATCCGATCCCAACAGCTACGTCAACACCACTTTCGCTTCTCAGCTAAGTGGCCTCAACGCCGACCTTGCTCAGGCCCGATCGGATGTCACCGCGGCCAATTCAAGGATCGCCGACTACACCGCCCAACTATCGCAACCGGGCGCGAACGTGACCCAGTTGAACGTCCAGATTCTGGTCGAAAAGCATCATTTGGAGTCATATGCGAGCAGCATTTCCAGCCTTAGCGAGCAGATAGGGACGATTGGCGGGTTCGTCGACCTGGCCGGTGCGTTCGAGTTTTCCTCCGACGGGTCGCTTCCGTCAGGTGTGTCGGCGCAGACTGCTGCAAATGTCACGATCACGAAACAGAAGTTCGACGACAGCAAGTCCGCCGTCTATTCGGCGGCGAGCCCGTTGAACGAAGCTTTTGCAATCAGGCAATTTAGAACTGCCATCCTCAAGATCAATTCAGTCCAGGCGTTCGTATCGACACCGGGCGTGTATGAATTTGCGCTGGGAGCTGTCGGCCTCGAGCCCGCGAACGTCTCGCCGGCGACTGTCAAGGCCGTGCTCGAAAGCGACATCAACGACCCCAAAAGCTACGTCTATACCCTCAAGGACAATCGATATTTGGAGCTGGCACGCGCCTTCAACTTCGACGCAAAAGGCAATCTGACCACCCCCTTGGTGGCTCAGGACTCGGCTGAAGTCCTCCAGATCGCCAAGGACTACGTCATTGGAGCGGTGAAGAGCGCCAGCACGGCGACTCCCCAGCAGCAGGCCGCAGTTCGGGCACAGGCCACGAAGGATGCGTCGGAATATCAGCAGGCCATCGCCGGCATCGACAGTGTTTCCGATCTTCTCGCAAACAGGCCGATGGTCGATTTCATTCTCTTGGCCAAGGGTCTGGATCCCAGGAAGGTCAGCACCGAATTTCTCAAGAAGATCTTCAGCTCCGACCTGAACGATCCAAAGAGCTTCGCGAACACCGAGAGCGATCCTCGCTTTGCCGAAATCGTGGCGTCGTTCAATTTCGACAGTAAAGGCAACGTCGCGCGTCTTCCGATGATGGGTCCGCAAAAGCGGGATCAGTTTCGGGAAACACAAGCGAACTATGTCGAGCAAAGCCTGGAGCAGCAGCAGGGCGATGCCAATCCCGGCGTGCGCCTTGCGCTCTATTTCCAGCGAAAGGCGGGGGACATCACGTCCGCATACGACATCCTTGCCGACAAGGCTCTTTCGGAGGTGTTCAGGACCACTTTCGATTTGCCTGACTCGATGGCGGCGATGCCGATCGATCAGCAGGCCAAGTTCGTAGACAGATTCATGAAGATCAAGGATCTGTCCGATCCCGCGAAGGTGACAAAGCTGTTGAGCCGTTTCTCCGCCATGTATGACATCAGAAACAGCCAGAGCACCGGCCAGGGTCAATCCCCCCTGCTCAACCTGTTTCAGGGATCCAGTTCGGGGATCAGTGACTCCACATACTTGGCCATCGCCAAGCTGCGCACCCGCTGATGATCGCTCGCCGATACTAGCCCAACACCTCGAGCACCAGCTCCATGGTCATCAGCACGGGATTGTCGCCACGAATCAGACGGCCCTCCGCTATGCCGCCAGTGTAGTCGATCAGGGCGACATCGAGTGCGGCTTCGAGGGCGCCGGAGGAGCCGGCCGCAATCGCGCCGCCGGTTACCGCAAGCTCGGTCGCGAAGGGCTCAGTCACGCCGCCATGGGTGAAGCGCGCCCCAATGGTCGAGCCGACACCGCCATGGATCCTCGCGCGCGCGATGCCTTGCGCGCGGCAGAAGTCTTCGAGACAGCCCGCGAAATCCTGATTGGGGCGCAGCCGCAGCGCGAAAGCGCGGCTGGTCGTGCGTGCGCCGGTGCTCGCAGCCGCCACGGGCCCGAACAGCTTGAAATTGGTCTCGCGATCTGGCTCTGCGGCGAACATCGCACCATCGATGCCGAAGGCCTCGACCTCGAACGGCTCGGCGACATCGGTCACGTCCGGCAGCATGTGGCCACCACCGGCGCGGCCATCGGCCTCCGTCCACAGCCCATGGCAATGAAAGAACGGGGCGCCATTGTGCATGCCCAGCGTCATGCTGCCGAGCCTGGTGCGCGTCACGCCGCTTGGCCGGAATGTGTCGCTATAAAACGCGGCATTCTCGCTGGTCTTCGACAGCGCCGGCATGACATAGCCGAACGGCCCGAGCGCGCCGCGCCCGAAGCTGAGCACGCCGCCGGCGAATCCCTCCGCGGCGAAACCGCGGCGCGCCGCCTCCAGCAGCGGCAGACCTGCTTGAAGCGTGAAGGAGAAAGCGCGTCCCCTCGCCTCCGCCCATTGGATGCGCTCGGCGACCGGCGCGCCGGGCTGCTTGATGCTGCGCATGACCTTCGCTCAGCCCGCCCGTGTCTTGTCGAGATCGAGCAGCCCGCGCGCCTCGAGCTCGTCGCGAACCATCCGTTTGGGAACCTTGCCGTAGCCGGATTTCGGCAAGGCCTCCCAAAAGAAGAACCGCTTCGGCATCTTGTAGCGGGGGACCTTGGGGCCGAGGAATGCCGCCATCTCCGCTTCGCTCACCGGCTTCGCGCCTTCGCGGGCGACGCAGACGGCAACGCCGACCTCGCCCCAGGTCGCATCGGGTACGCCGAGCACCGCGACCTCGCCGACGCAAGGATGGGTCAGAATCTTCTCCTCGATTTCGCGCGGATAGATGTTGGAGCCGCCGGAGATGTACATGTCGGAGGCTCGTCCCGTGATGTAGACGAACCCCTCCTCGTCCATGTGGCCGAGATCGCCAGTGCGGAACCAGCCGTTGCGGAAAGCCTTCGCATTGGCTTCGGGATTGTCATAGTAGCCGGCCAGCACCGCGGGGCCGATTACGCAGATCTCGCCGCTCTGGTTGGCGCCGAGTTCACGGCCCTCGTCGTCCTGGATCGAGACCTGCATGCCGGTACGCTCGAAGCCACAGGTGCCGATCTTCGCGTGCGGCCCGTCCTCGGGGTCATGCAGCGCTGCCGGCAGCACGGTGATGTTGCCGGTCACCTCGCCGAGGCCGAAATACTGCACGATCACCTTGCCGAGCTTCCTCAGCGCAGCCTTCTGGTCCTCGCGATACATCGGCGCACCCGCATAGATCACATGGCGCAGCGAGGAATGATCGTATTTGTCGGCGGCGGGATGCTCGACCATCATCTTCAGAATGGTCGGCACCACGAAGAGATTGCTGACGCGATGCGCCTCGATCAGGCGGAACGCCTCGTCAATGTCGAATTTCTCCGTCGGCAGCAGCACGGTGCACACGCCGCGCGCGGTCTGCACCAGCTGATGCACGCCGGCGCCATGCGACAGCGGCGCCACCACCAGCGAGGCATCTGCTTCGGTGACGCCGGGCGTAAGATCGGCGAGATGGTTGGTGACGACAAAACCCATCTGACCGTGGGTGAGCACCGCAGCCTTGGAGCGGCCGGTGGTGCCCGATGTAAAGAAGAACCAGCAGGGATCGTCGTGCTCGACTGCGACGTTCTCGACCACCGTGCCGGCGCGCGACGCGACGGCATCCGCAACCGACGTCTCGGCAAACGGCGCCCGACCGTCGATGCTCCAGGTGAATTCCAGCGCGCCACCGCTTACGGCCGCGGCGTGCTCGGGAAAATCGACATGGCACAGAAACGCCTTCGCGCCGGAGGCCTGCGCGAGATAGGCGACCTCGTCCGGCATCAGGCGGAAATTGGTGGGTACCCAGACCGCGCCAAGCCGGAACGCGGCGAACATCGAGAAGAACATCTCATCGCCGTTCTTGGAATGAACGAGGATGCGGTCGCCCTTCGCGATCCCGCGCGCCGCGAGAGCGGCTGCCAGTGCCGAGACCTGCGCATCGATCTCGCGCCAGGTCCAGGATCTGTCGCCCCAGACGAAACCGGGACGCGCCCCATGCCGCCGCGCATTCTGGGTCAGCATGTGAGCGAGATTCATGACGCGGCGGGACATGCGCAGGGGCTGCATCGGGCTTCCTCTTCGGCGGCGGACGGCACGCGAGCCGGCCGCTCATTGCAGCCCATTTATCGCCATCGCCAGGAGCCCTGCAAGGTTGCCGGGCGCAGCGCAGCCCATCCAACCGTTCAGGAAATTTTAAACATGATCGGCGCAACCTCGCTCAGTTCTCGCGTACAGAGTGCCGCATCATGGTCAAAGCGCCCGCCCTCCTCATGTTATCGCTGGCGCTTGCCGGATGTGCCGTGGGCCCACAAGCGCACCTCGCCTCCGATCCTGCCTTCAAGCCCGCGCGCTATGCCTGGGACGGCGCCGGCGAAAATCCCAATCACCCGCGCGCTGCTTCAGAACCAGTGCGCGCGGCCCGATCCGAGCGCAACAGGTCGCAAGCCGCGCTTCAGCCCTATTCAAAGGAATGGTGGCAGGCGAAGGATGGCATCGAGGAGGAACGGGACGCCATGGTCAACCGTTCCCTCGTCATCTGCCAGGGATGCCTGCGCCCGCAGGCGCAGCCGGAGGATTCCAGGCTCGCCAAGGCGACCGATTGAAGCATCCGGGCGATCAGGCCTAGGAAGAGATCCAACGCCGGCGTTGCGAGAAGCGGCGGGGGGCTACAACGCCCCGAGCTTCCATAACGACTCCTGCACCGTCGGCAAGCCCGGCTTCAATTCCAGGCTGAGCGGGACACGCAGTTTCCGGATATCTCCCCTGCGGCAACCACTCTTGCTCGCACCTTGGCAAGGACCGGTTGAGGCGCCTAGATCAGAGGCAAGCAGCATGTCGGAAGGATTTTTGCATGGCGCCGTCGGTACGGGATAACAAGGACAGAAGCCGCTTCGAGCTCGATGTCGGCAGCGAAATCGCCTTCGCCAATTACCGGCTGACGCCGTCGGCGGTGATCATCACCCACACCGAGACGCCGCGCGCGCTGCGCGGCCGCGGCATCGGCTCCGAGCTGGTCAAGGGCGCGCTGGAATTGATCCGGCGCGACGGCAGGAAGGTGATTGCCGGTTGCGGTTTCGTCGTCGATTATCTCGACAGGCATCCGGAAGATGCGGATCTCGTCGCCTGAATGCAAAAGGGCCCGCGCGATCGCGGGCCCTTGGATTGCGACCGGGCGATCGGTCAGTGCTTGATCTCCGGCGGCAGCTTGCCGCCATTGGCGGCGAGCTTGGACATCACCTGCTTGTGCAGCCAGACGTTCATGGTCGCGGAATCGTTAGTGTCGCCGCTGTAGCCGAGCTCCTTGGCGAGGTCCTTGCGCGCAGCGAGGCTGGAATCGATGTCGAGCGCCTTCATCAGATCGACGATCGAGGTGCGCCATTCCAGCTTTTCGCCCTTGTGCGCAGCGGCCGCCGCGTCGACGATCGCGGCAACGTCCACCGTCGCCGCGGATCCGCTCGGCGCGGCCCCTGCGGGCGCGCTGCCCGACGGTGCGCTGCCTGCGGGCGCGGCGGAAGCTGGCTGGCTACCGAAGATCGCGCCCATAATTTTCCCGAAAATGCTCATGTCTGCTCCCCGAAAAGGACCCGCTGGAAGGGCCTTGAGTGGCACTTATAGACCAAGTTGCGTCGTTGCGCCCGCCAAAGTTCCGCGAACAAGCACGCAGCATCAGCTTATCTGCGGCGAAATAACGACCGAATGACACTGTAGAGATTGCACCGCGGCATCGAATCTCACCCAAGCGTGAGGGACAGGACTCGCAAATGGGCGTACGGTTGACGTTCAGTTCGCGATGCCATCCGGAATTCGCGTCTGGTTGGGGATCGCGAAACTCAGAATAGCGGCCGCTTGCGCCGTTGCTGGCGCCAGATGCGGCCGCATGGCAAGGGAGCTAGCGACCATGGCCACACTCTACCCGGGCAATGTCCCGTCCATGGCCCAGACCGCCGAAGCGGCTGGACCGGTGATCCGAACCATCCAACTCTCCGATCTGCAGGATGCGCTCAAGCGCGGCTGGGACGATTTCAAGGCGGTGCCGAGCCACGCCATCATCCTCTGCGTGATCTATCCTGTGCTGGGCCTCGTGCTCGCCCGCGTGGTGATGGGCTATTCAGTGTTGCCGTTGTTGTTCCCACTGGCCGCAGGCTTCGCGCTAATCGGCCCGTTCGCCGCTCTCGGTCTCTACGAGCTCTCCAGCCGGCGCGAGCGCCATGAGGAGGCCAGCGCCTGGGACGCCATGGAGGTGCTGCGTTCGCCCTCGTTCGGCGCCATGCTCGGTCTCGGCGCGCTGCTGCTGGCCCTGTTCGTGACCTGGGTTGCGACCGCGCAGGCAATTTATGTCGCCGCTTTCGGCTATGAAGGCGCATCCGGGATCTCGGATTTTCTGACGCGCGTGCTCACGAGCCGGCAAGGCTGGTGGCTGATCGTGGTCGGCTGCGGCACCGGCTTCCTGTTCGCCCTTGCCGCGCTGTGCATCAGCGCCGTGTCGTTCCCGCTGATGCTTGACCGCCATGCCGGCGCGTTCGAGGCCATGGTGACGTCACTGCGCGTCGTCGCGAAGAACCCGGTGCCGATGGCGGCCTGGGGCCTGATCGTGGCCGTCCTGCTGGCGCTGGGCACCATTCCGGCCTTCCTCGGCCTTGCCGTGGTGGTCCCCGTGCTCGGCCATGCCACCTGGCATCTCTACCGCAAGGTGATCGCGGCCGATCCGGGCGCGCGTCCGGTGCCGCCTCCGCCGCATCGTGCACGCAAGCCGGCCGCCGACTTCCCCGCCAACCTCTTCCCCTGGCGCAATCGGACCGACGCCTGACGATATCGTGACATGCGATCCTGCCCCGGTGCGGGCAGGATCGCGCACTGTCATACGCCTTGCTTTGGCCGCGGTTTCCATCGAGATTGCGCGCGCCGTTCAGATCACTTCACGGAATTTATTTGCTCGAATGACCCCGACGATTTCTCGTCTCGCCCTCGCAGCCTTAGCCATCACCGCGTCCATGCTATCCGCTCAGCCAGCGCTCGCCGCTGTTGCCTGCGGTTCAGGCAATTTCGACGCGTGGCTTGCAGACTTCAAAACGGACGCCGCGGCCAAGGGCGTCTCGCAACAGGCCATTTCCGCCGGGCTCGCCGGTGTGACGCTCGATCAGAACGTGCTCAACCGCGACCGCTCGCAGAAGGTCTTCAGCCAGACCTTCGAGGAGTTTTCCGGCCGCATGGTGCCGCCGCGCCTGACGCGCGGCTCCAACATGATGAAGCAATACGGCTCGGTGCTGTCGCGTATCGAGCAGACCTACGGCGTGCCTGGCGAGGTGCTGGTCGCGATCTGGGGTCTCGAGACCGATTTCGGCGTCAATACCGGCAAGTTCGCGACCATCCGCTCACTGGCGACGCTGGCCTATGACTGCCGGCGCTCCGAGCAGTTTCGCGCCGAGCTGTTGGATGCGCTCCGCATTGTCCAGCGCGGCGACCTCGCACCGGCCGACATGAAGGGCGCCTGGGCCGGCGAGCTCGGACAGACCCAGTTCATGCCGTCGTCATGGATGAAATACGCCGTCGATTTCGACGGCAATGGTAAGCGCGATCTCCTGCACAACGCCCCTGACGTGCTCGCCTCCACCGCGAACTATCTTGCCGGTTATGGCTGGCAGAAGGGTAAGGATTGGCAGCCGGGCAGTCCGAATTTCGCGGTGCTGCAGCAGTGGAACAAGAGCGAGGTCTACTCGAAGACCGTCGCCTATTTCGCCACCCAGCTCGCGCGCGCCCCTTAGATGAGATGCTTGCAGGACAAAAGCGTAGGGCCGATCGCTCGGCGACCGGCCCTCTCCTAATGCGTTCCTGAAGTTCCTATTTGCCCATGGTGGCGTGCATCGCTTTGTTCAGATGCGCGCCGCACGCACCCATTTTGCCGTTGAGCAGCGAGTCCTGCGCGGCCGCGATCTCCTTCTGCGCGACGAACTTGCCGTCACCATCGGCCATGTTTTCGATCGCGGTCTCTGTCTTCTCCAGATTGGCCGAGCTGCAGCCGCCGGCGGCGTGCTTGGCGGCCTGGGCCGGCGTGACGGCGAACGCAACGGCGGCAATTGCGATAACCCCGAGTAACTTCGTCATGACGTTACCTTCCTTCTCTTGTTCTTGGGCCAGAGCCAGCGACATTGCCGGAATCTGCGACATCACCTTCCTCCGGGCGCGGCAACTTGACGCAATGAATTCCCCGCGAGAATTGCGTGATGTTGCGCGGCGCGCAGAGCTGCATGCAAAATTTCTGATTTTCATTACACGCTTGTAATCAACGCCACACGTTCAGCGTGTGTGCACTGCGAGCGGGGACGGTTGTGGCTAACCAAGCGGGATAGTCCTGACTCGCCGCCCTTCGTCATGTGGATCCGCTGCAACCAGGCGAATCGCTGGCGAGAGTTGGCAAAAGTGTACGCACGCGCCAACTAATGAGTATCAATTCATTAGAATCATGCGATTCTCGCATGTGAGACTTGGTTATAGAAGCTAGTCGATCCGCTTGCGGACAAGAGCAAAGCGACTTATTTCGCTCCGAACGGAACCGACTAGCCCATAGCAAATCCGTGAATTCACGGGACTTCAGACCTGTGCTCCCTGTTCCGCCTACCCTTTGGGCGGGAGTGCTTTCGGGTTAATCGTCCGTTACCAGCGCCATGCACTCAGCGCTTAGCTGCATCGCAGCATCGGAACTTTCGCACTGCACCACTCTCACCTATATTCATTTCAACGATGAGGCTCGGGCAAGAGCTGAATCGAACTACAGGAGATTACCAATGCTGCTCTCGCTCATCCGCATGATCCAAGCTTTCCGGGACTATCAGCGCAATGTTGCCGAGCTGTCCCAGCTCAGCGATCGCGAGCTTTCCGATATCGGCCTCGATCGCTCGGACATCCCGCGCGTTGCCGCCGGTCAGTATCAGGGCTGATATCGTTCAGCCCTGAACCGGACGGACCGATAGCGCCCGCCTCGTGCGGGCGTTGTCGCATCCGGAGGCAGAAAACTCGATCTCGGCGATTCCACTGATCGCCGAAAAGCGCTACCTGTCCGCCCCATGACAGGACCCCAATCAAATACCGTGCACGTGATCGGCGCAGGCCTTGCCGGCTCCGAAGCCGCCTGGCAGGTGGCCGAATTCGGCGTGCCCGTGGTGCTGCACGAGATGCGGCCGACCCGCATGACCGAGGCACACCGCACCGATGGGCTTGCCGAGCTCGTCTGCTCCAATTCGTTCCGCTCGGACGATGCCGCCAACAACGCCGTCGGCCTGCTGCATGCCGAGATGCGCCGCCTCGATTCGCTGATCATGCGCGCAGCCGACGCCAACCAGGTACCCGCTGGCGGCGCGCTGGCGGTGGACCGCGACGGCTTCTCGGCGGCCGTCACCAAGGCGCTGAACGATCATCCGCTGATCGAGATCGCCCGCGGTGAGGTCGCAGGCCTGCCGCCGGCCGAGTGGAGCAACGTCATCGTTGCGACCGGCCCCCTCACTTCGGCGCCGCTGGCCGATGCGATCCGCGAGTTGACCGACGAGAACGCCCTCGCCTTCTTCGACGCGATCGCGCCGATCGTGCACCGCGAATCCATCGACATGTCGGTGGCCTGGTTTCAGTCACGCTACGACAAGGTCGGTCCCGGCGGCACCGGCGCCGACTACATCAACTGCCCGATGACAAAGGAGCAGTATGACGGCTTCGTCGCAGCGCTGGTCGCCGGCGAGAAGACCGAGTTCAAGGAATGGGAGACCAACACGCCCTATTTCGACGGCTGTCTGCCAATCGAGGTCATGGCGGAACGCGGCCCCGAGACTCTCCGCCATGGACCGATGAAGCCGGTCGGCCTCACCAATCCGCACGATCCCACCACCAAGGCCTACGCGATCGTGCAGCTGCGCCAGGACAACAAGCTCGGCACGCTCTACAACATCGTCGGCTTCCAGACGAAACTGAAATACAGCGAGCAGCAGCGCATCTTCCGCACCATTCCGGGGCTGGAGAAGGCCGAATTTGCTCGCCTCGGCGGCCTGCATCGCAACACCTTTCTCAACTCGCCAAAGCTGCTCGACGGCCAATTGCGCCTGCGCGCGCAGCCGCGGCTGCGCTTTGCCGGCCAGATGACGGGCTGCGAGGGCTATGTGGAATCCGCCAGCGTCGGCCTGATTGCCGGTCTCTATGCGGCAGCGGAGGTGCGCGGCGAGACGCTTGCGAGTCCGCCGGTCACGACTGCGCTCGGATCCCTGCTCGGCCACATCACCGGCGGCCATATCGAGACCATCGAGCCCGGCACGCGCTCGTTCCAGCCGATGAACATCAATTTCGGCCTGTTCCCGCCGCTCGCCAGCGCGCCGACGAAGAAGCCCGACGGAAGCCGGCTGCGCGGGAACGAGAAGACGGTGGCCAAAAAGCAGGCGATGAGCGCGCTGGCGCTCGCCGATCTCGATCGCTGGATCGCCGATCACCTGCGCATTGCCGCCGCGGCGTGAGTTTTCGATGAACCTTCCCAAAGACGACGCCGCAACACTCTCGGCGCGCTGGACCGAGGGCGTGCTGCTCAAGCGCGACGTGTTCTCGACCGTCGAGCGCGGCCGATTCCGCGACGATGACGGCGAGGTCGACGCGGTGCTGCGCCGCCTCGACGAGGTGCCGTGGTGGTCATTCCTTTTGGCGCGCCACCTGTTCGCCCGCGAGAAGCATGCGCTGGCACTCGCTAAGGGACTCGATGTCGGCCCGGAGCTGCTGTGGGCCGGACGCCGCGCGCTGGTGCGCAGCTTCGTCGATGGTGTCGCACTGCATCTGGCGAAACCGCATGGCGACCTCGCCTATTTTCGCTCGGCGAAGGCCGCGCTGCGACGGCTGCGCCGCGCCGGAATCTGCCACAACGATCTTGCCAAGGAACAGAACTGGCTGGTCGGCCGCGACGGTCGCGCCTATGTGACCGACTTCCAGCTCGCCGCCTGCTTCGACCGTCGCGGCCGGCTTTACCGGATCCTGGCCTATGAAGATCTCCGGCATCTGCTCAAGCACAAGCGATCCTACGCGCCCGAGGCGCTGACGCCGCGCGAGCGCAAGATCCTGGCGAAGAAGTCGTTCGCCGCCAGCCTCTGGCTCGCCACCGGCAAGAAGGTCTATCGGGCAATCACCCGCGGCCTGTTCAACTTCACCGACCGTGAAGGCGGCGGCCGAAGGCTCGTCAACGACGCGCCGGTGCTGGCAGAATTGATCCGCAAGAACCCCGCCGTGCGCGACACCGCCATCGTCGCCTTTGCCGACCGCCGCTCCGGTGTCGGCCTCTATGCCTTCGTCGAAGCCGATCAGGCCGCGCTCGAAGGCCAATTGCGCATCGAGCTCACCGCTGCCAAGGGGCCAAAGCCGCCGGAACACATCCAGGTCGTGCACGCACTGCCACGCAATCCGGACGGCAAGCCGCGCACGGAGATCCTGCAACTGGTCGCCATGAACCAGCTCGACCTGATCGAGCCGATGATGAAGAACGACCAGGACCGTGCTTTCCTCAAGGACATCCTGGAGCAGCGCAAGAACCTGCGCGACCGCTTCAATTTCGAGGCCGACCTGCCGGCGAGCTAACGTGGATCACGCCTTGAAGCGTCCACATTGGCGATAGAGAAGCGATCCGATAATTCGAACTTGGTGGGGGGACTTGGCGGGGTCATGGGCACTCGGGGGTACATGATGCATCGTGTGGTTGGCGGCCTGATCGCTAGCCTTCTGCTGCTCGCCACCACGTCCGCAATGGCCGAGTCCCCCGCCGAGCTGATCTCGAGCTTCCGCCTCAAGCATGGTGAGGTCCGCGTCGTCCGCGATTCGACCCTCGACCGCATCGCCATGGACCAGGCGCGCGCGATGGCGACGAAGGACGACCTCAGTCACGACGCCCTCGGCCCGTTCAACCGCCGGGTCGCACCGGCCGGCGCAGGCCGCGCCGCCGAGAACATCGCCTACGGCTACGACAATTTCGAGAAGACCCTCGGACAGTGGATCGACTCGTCGGGACACCGCAAGAATCTGCTGCTGCACAACGCTTCCCGCGTCGGGATCGCGAGCGCGAAAAACGCTAGCGGCAAGCGCACCTATTGGGCAATGGTGATCGCCGGCGACTACGAGCCGAAGGGCAAAGGCAAAGGCAAGAAAGACGGGGAGCCGCTGGTTGCGGTGAAGCGCGAGGCTGCGCCCGCCAGCAAGCCAAAATCCGGCGGCTGCCACATCAAGCTGCTCGGCCTTTGCATCTGAGACCAAGCTTGGCCATCTTGTTCGCATCCCTCGACGCGTTTAATCCATGCATGAGGATCGCGAGACGCGGAGGCATGGATGATGGATATCGACCGAATTCGTCGCGACACCCCGGCTGCCTCTCGGCTCGCCTATCTCCACAACGCGGGCGCAGCGCTGATGCCGGCGTCGGTTGTTGCGGCGATGAAGGAACACATCGATCTGGAGAGCGAGATCGGAGGCTATGCCGCCGCCGACCGCGAGGCGCGCCGACTTGAATCCGTTTACGGCTCGGTCGCCCGCCTCCTGAACGCCGCGCCCGATGAGATCGCCCTCATGGAGAACGCGACGGTTGCCTGGCAGATGGCTTTCTACGCGCTTCCATTCAGCAAGGGCGACCGGATCCTGACCGCCGAGGCGGAGTACGCGGCCAACTATGTCGCCTTTCTTCAGGTCGCCAACCGAACAGGCGTCGCGATCGACGTCGTGCCGAGCGATGCCAGCGGCGAGCTCGACGTCGACGCGCTCGAACGCATGATCGATGAGCGCGTGAAGCTGATTGCGATCACCTGGGTTCCGACCAATGGCGGGCTGGTCAATCCGGCTGCAGCCGTCGGCAAGATAGCGCGGGCGCACGGCATCCCCTATCTGCTCGACGCCTGCCAGGCAGTCGGACAGATGGTGGTCGACGTCGAGGCCATCGGCTGTGACATGTTGTCGGGGACCGGGCGTAAATTCCTCCGCGGCCCGCGCGGCACCGGCTTTCTCTACGTCGGCCGAAAAATGCTGCAGCGGCTCGAACCGCCAATGATCGATCACTTCGCCGCACCCTGGGTCTCCCGGGACGCTTTTCGGCTGCGTGACGACGCGCGCCGTTTTGAGACCTGGGAGAACAACTACGCAGCCCGGCTTGGGCTCGGCGCGGCTGTCGATTATGCCCTCGATGTCGGGATCGGCCCGATCGAGCGGCGTTGCCGCATGCTGGCGGACCGCCTCCGGGGCGGCCTTGCATCCATTCGCGGCATCAGAGTTCGCGACCTCGGACGCGCTCCGGGAGCCATCGTCAGCTTCACGGTGGAAGGGTACGAGGCGGAAGCGGTCGTCAGCGACGCGGCCGCAGCCGGCATCACGATCGGTGCCTCAGATCCGTCGAGCACGCGCATCGATGCCGAAATCCGCTCGCTGCCGCCGGTGGTGCGCGCCTCCCCGCACTACTACAATACGGACGCGGAGATCGATCGGCTGATCGTCCATTTGGCGGGTTTGACGCGGCGATAGCGGCGATCATGCACGCTCAGGTACAGCGCGCACTCAATCCGGATGCGCCAAGCTTCGCCATGACCTCGTCGAGATGGGCGCTGTCGCGGGTTTCAATCACCAATTGCAGCAACGTCGCCTTGGCCGGAAGATCCGAGAACGTGCGCTGGTGCGAGACCTCGATGATGTTGGCGCCGGCCTCGGCCAGCAGTGCCGCGACCGCAGCCAATTGGCCGGGCCTGTCGGGAATGTCGAGCGACAATTGGGTGAGCCGCCCCTCGCGCGCCAACTCGCGGGTCAGGACCGATGCGATCAGACGTGTGTCAATATTGCCCCCGCTCAGCACCAGCCCGACCTTCTGACCGGCGAAACGGGACGGGTCGGACATCAGCGCGGCGAGGCCAGCGGCACCGGCGCCTTCGACGACCGTCTTCTCGATCGAGATCAGGGTCGCCACCGCGCGCTCGAGCTCGGCTTCGTTGACGAGCGCAATGTCGTCGACAAGGCGGCGGACGATTTCGGTCGTGATCTTGCCGGGCGACTTCACCGCGATGCCTTCCGCGAGTGTGTCGCCACGTGCCGGCAAATTGCCGTCATGGATGGCATTGTACATCGAGGGGTAGAGCCAGGCCTCGACGCCGAGGATCCGCAGCGACGGCTTGATCGATTTCGCGGCAATGGCGATCCCGCTGATCAGGCCACCGCCGCCGATCGGGACGACCAGCGTATCGAGCTCCGGCACGGCCTCAAGTATTTCCAGCCCGACCGTGCCCTGCCCTGCGATGACAAGCGGATCGTCATAGGGATGGACGAAGATCATGCCATGGACTTCGCCGTGGCTGCGCGCATACGCGGCCGCCTCCTCCAGCGTGGCGCCCGTCACCACCACCTCGGCGCCGTGATGCCTGGTGTTCTCGACCTTCACCATGGGCGTGCCGACCGGCATGACGATAGTGGCGGGAATGCCGAGCCGCTTGGCGTGATAGGCGACGCCCTGCGCGTGGTTACCCGCCGACATCGCGACGACGCCCCGCGCGCGCTCCTCCGGCGTCAGCGCCTTGAGGCGGTTGAGCGCGCCGCGCTCCTTGAACGAGGACGTGAACTGGAGGTTCTCGAATTTCAGCCAGATGTCGCAGCCGCAGATATTGCTCAGCGTGCGGCTGTAGCTACAGGGCGTCTCGACGACGGCGCCGCGGATCGTCTCGGCGGCGGCATGGATGTCGGCCGGTACGACCGGAAGGCCGCCCAGATCGGAAGATATGGTTTGGGACAACTCAGCCATAGGACAGCATAGAGCATTTGCCCGGCTCCGGCGATAAGCCAACCGCTATTTGGTAAATTCCCGCGAACGTGAAGCCCGCCACAGCGTCCACAGCGTACGCAGCCGCGATGACGGTTGCGGCGTAAATGGATTGCGCCCGGGTTGCGACAGGCGCTTGAGGTCGGCCCGCGCTTGTCCGAGCGGAAGGAACGTTGGACGCACTGATGCCGGCACCTCCACCAGCAGCGACAAGGCCGTCGTCAAATGTTGCTGCGCCTCGCCCGAGAGTTGGCCCAGCGCGGCGCGCAAGTTTGGCGTCTCCTTTCCGGCGAACACGTCTTCCACGTCGCAATCGTGGCTCGCCAGCACCTGCTGCGGCAGGAACAATTGCCGGCGCGCCGCATCGCGCGGCAGATTGGCGATGACCTGTACGATGCCCTGCGCCAGCCCGGCATGGCGGGCGAGATGCTCGGCCGCCGCCGACGGTGGTCCCATGATCCGGGCGGCGAGATCGAACAGCGCCGATGAGGTCGCCGCGAGGTAGCCCTCCAGCGCCGCCATTGTTGGCATTGGGTCGTTGTAGAGATCGAATTGATGCTCGTCGGCGAGCAGCGACAGCGGCTCGACCGGCAGGTCGAAATCACGGATTGCGCGGAGCAGCTCCGCCGCCACCGGATTGCCCTCGGCACTGCCATGGACTTGGCCCGACAGCATGTCGGTCCACCATTGCAGGCGGATTTCACCGGGCAAGGGCTGGCTCACCTGATCGCGGACGCGGACGATCTCGACATTGAAGGCATAGAGCGCCAGCAGCCCGCGGCGCTCGGCAGCGGGCGCGAACAGGGTCGCGGCATAGTGCGGAAAGTCGTGGCTGCGCACGAGGTCAGCACAGAACGCAGCAGAATCCGGCGGCGGCGCGGAGCCACTCATGGCACGGCGATCAGCGCGGCCGCGACGCGCCGCCGTTCGCCCATCATGATGTTGTAGGTACGCACGGCGGGACCGGTCTGCATCGCATCCAGCACCACCCTCGCCGCTTTGAGCGCCTGGCGCAGTTCCGGCGGCGGCAGCCAGACCCCGGTTCCGGTGCCGACCAGGAGCGTGTCGATGCTGTTGGCAGACTTGAAGACTCGATCCAGCGAATAGCGGTCGATCTTTGCAGGGTCCGTTATGTCCCAGGCCCAGATCGCGTCGGGCAGGCAAAGCAGCGATCCCCGATGCGACATCCCGGCAAAGGCAAAGCCGCCCTTGCCATAGGCTTCGATCGGCGCCGAGCGGGGGAAATGCGGTGCGTTGGGATCGCCGGCCATGAGCTTCGTCCGAATGAGCTTACTGCCCTCCCAAACTCCTGCGAGGGCATGCGGTTCGGATCATGCCTTGCTTTTCTTCGCCGGCGTAGCCTTATCGACCGCATCCTCGCGATGCTCGCCGACGCCGAGATAGATCAGGATCGGGGCCGCAATGAAGATCGAGGTATAGGTGCCGACCAGCACCACGCCGAACATCATGACCGCGGTGAAGCTGTGGATGGCATGGCCGCCGAACAGCAGCAGGGCCAGCAGCGCCAGCGTCACAGTGAAATGGGTGATGATCGAGCGCGACAGCGTCGAGTTGATTGATTCGTTGAGGAGCTGCGGCATCGGCATCTTCTTGTAGCGCCGCAGCATTTCACGGATGCGGTCGTAGATGACGACGGTGTCGTTGAGCGAATAGCCCAAAATCGTCAGAAGCGCCGCGATGCTGGTCAGGTCGAAATCGACCTGACTGATCGACATGAACCCGATCGTGAGCACGATGTCGTGCACGTTGGCGATCATGGCGCCAAGCGCGAACTGCCACTCGAATCGGAACCAGAGGTAGATCAGGATCGAGACGATCGCCAGCATCAGGCCGAGCATGCCGTAGGCGAGCAATTCGCCCGATACGCGCGGTCCCACCACCTCGACGCGGCGATAGTCGACGGAATCGCCAAGCGCGGTGCGGACCTTCTGCACGGCCTCCTGCTGGGCGGCGTCGCCGCCCGGCTGCTCCGCGACACGGATCAGGACATCGGCGGGGCCGCCGAATTGCTGCAACTGGACTTCGCCCAGACGCAGGGCATCCAACGTCGTACGCATCGCCGCAATATCGGCGGTGCCGGACTTGGCCTGCACCTCCAGTAGGGTGCCGCCGCGGAAGTCGATGCCGAAATTCAGTCCATGGGTGAAGAACAGCGTGATCGCGACGATCGACAACGCCGCCGAGATCGGGAAGCTGATCCGGCGAAAACGCGTGAAGTCGAAATGGGTATCGTCGGGGACGATGCGCAGCGACGGCAGCCAGCCGAATGCCGCAACCACGGTGAGAATGGCAATGAGGACGCCGAGCCCGATGAGAACAGTGTGATTCACGATCAGGCTCCTAGATCGGCACGCTCTGCGGCCGCTTCCACCGCACCCACCAGGCCACGATCAGCCGGGTCAGGGTGAAAGCGGTGAACACCGTGGTGATGATGCCGATTCCGAGCGTCACGGCGAAGCCGCGCACCGGACCGGTACCGATGTAGAACAGCACCGCGGCGGCAATAAAAGTGGTGATGTTGGAATCGAGGATGGTCGCAAGCGCCCGCTTGAAGCCGGCGTCGATCGCCGAGATCGCGTTGCGGCCGCCACGCAACTCCTCGCGGATGCGCTCGTAGATCAGCACGTTGGAATCGACCGCGATACCGACGGTGAGCACGATGCCCGCGATGCCCGGCAGCGTCAGCGTGGCGTTGAGAAGCGACAACAGGCCGAAGATCATGGCGACGTTGATGGCCACCGCGATGTTGGCGAACACGCCGAACAGCCGGTAGGTCAAGAGCATGAAGATGATGACCAAGATCGAGCCGACATAGGCGGCGAGCTCGCCCTTTTCGATCGAGTCCTGGCCGAGGCCCGGACCGACGGTGCGCTCCTCGACCACCGTGAGCGGTGCCGGCAGCGCGCCGGCGCGCAGCAGGATCGCGAGATCGTTGGCCGATTGCACCGTGAAACTGCCCGAGATCTGGCCTTGTCCGCCGGTGATGGGCTCGCGGATCACGGGAGCCGAGATGACCTTGTTGTCGAGCACGATCGCAAAAGGCAGCCCGACGTTCTCTTGCGTGGCCTGCGAGAACTTGCGCGCGCCCGACGTATTGAACTTGAAACTCACGACGGGTTCGCTGGTGCGCTGGTCGAAGCTCGCTTGGGCATCGGTCAGGTCGCCGCCGGCGACCAGCACCTGCTTCTTGACCACATAGGGTGTGGGCGGCGGTGACGCGCTCATCAGAAGCTCGGATTCCGGCGGCAAACGTCCTTGCTGCGCCTGATCGGGCGGCACCGACGTATCGACCATGCGGAATTCCATCTTCGCGGTCTTGCCCAGCAATTCCTTCAGACGAGTCGGGTCCTGGAGGCCGGGGACCTGCACCAGGATGCGGTCGTTACCCTGGCGCTGGATGACAGGCTCGACGGTGCCGAGCTCGTTGACGCGGCGTTCGACGATCTGGATCGACTGCTCGATCGTCTTGCGCATGCGGTCGAGCATCGCGGCCTGCGGGATGGTAAGGCGGATCACGCCACCGCCGGCGTCAGTCACATCCAGGTCGCGCTGACCGCTGGATCCGACCAGTCCTCCCAGCGGCTGGGACAGCTCGCGCAGCTTGGCGAGCGCAGGCTGCAGATCGGATTCCTTGGTGATCCGAACCTCGGCCGCGTCGTTGCGCACGGTGACGCCGCCGGTGAAGCCGATCTTGGCATCGCGCAGCGTCCGGCGAACGTCGTCGCGGACCTGGTCGAGCCGCTCCTTCTTCACATAGTTGCCGTCGACCTCGAGCAGCAGATAGGAGCCGCCTTGAAGATCGAGGCCGAGCACGAGCCGACGCTGCGCCCAGGCGGGCCAGGTCTTGACCTGCGCTTCGGGGAAGAAGTTCGGGACCGCGCAGAGGCACACGATCAGCGCCGTCAGGATAATCCCGAGCGCCTTCCACCGCGTGAAATACAACATCGACTGGACCTGTCAGATCAGGAGATTTGCAGGAAAACTTGAGAGACTCGCGGAAGCACTCACTTCGACGCGGCGTCTTCCTTGGCGCTTTCCTTGGATTCCTTGGCCGGCTCGCCCTTGGCGCGTACGCCGGAGACCATCGAGCGCATCTGCCGCACGCGCACGCCATCGGCGATCTCGAACTCGATCTGGTCGTCGTCGACGACCTTGGTGACCTTGCCGACGAGACCGCCCGAGGTCACGACGGTGTCGCCGCGGCGGATGTTCTTCACCAGGTCGGCGTGGTCACGGACCTTCTTCTGCTGCGGACGCAGAATCAGGAAGTACATGATCACGAAGATCAGGGCGAACGGCAGCAGCGACATCAACATGCCGCTGGTGTCGCCGGCGCCCGCAGCCTGGGCATACGCAGGGGTAATCAGCATTCGGACGATCCTCGTGAGAACGGGGGAAAACCGGTCAGGCCCAAATGGCGACCGGTTCGGTCAAATTCGCGCGGACTATAGCGGCCATTGCCCCAATTGCAACGCTGCCAGACCGCCCTTTTAGCCACCTTGCGGCGCGCGCACAGGCCCGATAAGGCTGCATTCTCAGGAACTTCGGACATGCCCCAAAAACCAAGCAAAAGCCCGGCCGGCAAAGGCCCTCGCACCCCTGCCGCGAAGGCAGCCGGCGTCGCGGCAAAACGTCCCAAGGTGGCCCTCAAGGCGGCTTCCAAGACGATTTCCAAGACGACGTCCAAGACGAACCAAAACGTCTCCCAGCAGCGCATCGTTCGCGCGCTGGAGACGATTGCGGCGCACCTCTCCGCGCAAGGCAAGCCCGCCGCCGAACGCGAGTCGTTCAAGCAGGCGGATGCTTTCGTCTGGCACCCGGACGGCCGCCTTGCGGCGGTGCCGCGGGTCAGCCGCGTCGAAATGTTCCTGCTCAAGGGCGTCGACCGGATGCGCGACATCCTGATGGAGAACACCGAGCGTTTCGCCAACGGATTGCCCGCCAACAACGCGCTGCTCTGGGGCGCGCGCGGCATGGGCAAGTCGTCGCTGGTGAAGGCGGCGCATGCCAGCATCAACGCGGAGCGCAAACCGGCCGACAGACTGAAGCTGATCGAGATTCATCGCGAGGACATCGAGAGCCTCCCCGCCCTCATGGAACAGCTTCGCGCCTCATCCTTCCGTTTCATCGTGTTCTGCGACGACCTCTCGTTCGACGGCAATGATGCGTCCTACAAATCGCTCAAGGCGGTGCTCGAAGGCGGCATCGAGGGGCGGCCGGAGAACGTCATCCTCTACGCCACCTCCAACCGCCGCCATCTGCTGGCGCGCGAGATGATCGAGAACGAGCGCTCGACCGCGATCAATCCCGGCGAAGCCGTCGAGGAGAAGGTCTCGCTGTCGGATCGCTTCGGTCTCTGGCTCGGCTTCCACCGGTGCAGCCAGGACGAATATCTCGCCATGGTGCGGGGCTATTGCAGCCATTTCGGCGTGAAGATCGACGATGACGCCCTGGAACGCGAGGCACTTGAATGGTCGACGACGCGCGGCTCGCGCTCGGGCCGTGTCGCCTGGCAGTTCGTCCAGGAGCTTGCGGGACGGCTCGGCGTCAAGCTGGCGGCGACGTAGCCACAGTCATAGCCCAACCCAAAACTGTCATCGCCCGCGAAAGCGGGCGATCCAGTATTCCAGAGACGGTTGTGATCGATCGAGAGGCCGCGGCGTACTGGGTCGCCCGGTCAAGCCGGGCGACGACAGCTTCAGTTGGGAGACAATGTAGGCCTCATCACGCCCCGTTCAGGAATTGAAGCGGATCAACCGGGCTCGATCCCTTGCGGATCTCGAAGTGGAGCTGCGGCGACGCCACCTCCCCGGATTGACCCGACTTGGCAATGACCTGGCCGCGCTTGATGGTATCGCCGCGCTTCACCATCAGCTCACTCGCATGGGCATATGCGGTGACGTAGCCGTTGGAGTGCCGAACCAGGACCAGATTGCCGTAACCTTTCAGCTCGTTGCCGGAATAGGCAACGACACCGTCTTCGGCCGCCTTGACCGGCGTGCCCTCGGGCACCGCGAGATTGATGCCGTCGTTGGATTTGCCATTGGTCTTGGCGCCGTAGCTCGTGACCACCTTGCCGCGCACCGGCCAGCGGAAAGTCGGCAGCGCGCTGGTGGTCTCCGCAGCTTTCGCGGGAGTGTCCGCGGCCTTGTCTTCGACGTTGGCGGTGGCCTGGGCCAGGCGCGCGCTCTGCACCGGCGCGGCGACGGCGGCCATCTTGGTGGCGGGCGCAGGCGCGGCAGCAACCGGCTGCAGCGTCCCCGCGACGGGAGCGGCTCCGACCGGAGCCGCGGCAAGCGGTGCTGCGACAGCGGCGGTCTTGGCCCCGGGCACGGCCAGCCTGGCGCCGAGCTTGAGTTTTGCAGAGGGATCGAGGCCGTTGGCGCGGGCCAATTCGGCCGCCGAGATATGGTTCTTGCGGGCAATGCTGGCGAGCGTGTCGCCGTGGTTCACGAAGTGCGTGCTTGACGGCGCGGCAACGGCCGCAACCGGCTTCGCAGCGGGCGCTGGGGCAGCGGCAACGGAAGACATGAGCGGCGCGGGCGCAGCCGCCGTAGCTTGGTGCGGAATGATCAGTTGCTGGCCGGGCGAGAGCGCGCGCGGCCCCTTATAGCCGTTGGCGGCGAGGATC
Source organism: Bradyrhizobium sp. CW1 (assembly GCF_023100665.1). Lineage (NCBI taxonomy): Bacteria > Pseudomonadati > Pseudomonadota > Alphaproteobacteria > Hyphomicrobiales > Nitrobacteraceae > Bradyrhizobium > Bradyrhizobium sp. CW1. The sequence continues at coordinate 3,920,897 of NZ_CP064684.1, read as the reverse complement.
GCCTGCGGCGTGACGCGATAGCGTTTGGCAAGCAGGTCGAGCGTATCGCTGGTGCCGACGATGATCTTGGTTCCGCCGACCGGCTGGGCGGCTGCAACCGAGCGTGGCGGCACGGTGGCCGTGGTCTCGAGATGCGGCTGCGCCGGGGGTACGTAGGAGCCCACGCCGCGTCCGCCTCCGGACACACCGCCTGCTGCAACGGGGTAGGATTGCGGCGTGGATACCGCCGGCGGCAAAGGCTGCGACTGATAATAACCGGACTGCGTCTGCGGCCGCGAATATTGCGGCAACTCACGCTGCGGCGGCGGGGCCTGCTGCACCGAACCGGTCGATTCCTGCGCGAAGGGATTGGAGAAGTTCGACTGGGACATGCGCGACGACATGTCGGCGCTGCACCCTGCGAAGCTGAAGGAGATCAGCGCCAGCACCGCGACCTGCGGCACACGGCGCGAGTAAAGCAACTCGGCGGCAACGGACATGGTTACTCACTCGTACGCAACAGAACTGGTGTTTTAAGTAAACACGCGCCGAGTAAATAACGGCTTAACCCTCCCAATAAGATGTTGGCAGCGCAGCCAATCCGGAATTCTACAGCTCCCGCGCCACGCCGGGCAGCGCCGGCACGAAGCGGACCTCGACGAGTTCCTTGCGCTCGATCCCGGCTTCGGTCCGGCTCAGCCGGATCAGCGTCTGCACCCCCTGATGCGGGCCGACGGGCGCGATCAGGATGCCACCCACCTCCAGCCGCTCGACCAGGTTCTCCGGGAGCTGCTCCATCGCGGCCGTGACGATGATGCGATCGAACGGGCCAATATTGGGGGGCAGATTGAGTCCGTCGCCCAGCATCACCTCGACGTTGTGATAGTTGAGTTTTTCAAGCCTGATACGTGCGGCATCCGCAAGCTTGCGGTAGCGCTCGACCGTCAACACCTGGCCGGCGAGCCGCGACAGCACCGCCGCCTGGTAGCCCGAGCCGGCGCCGATCTCGAGGACGCGGTGCTTCTTCTGAAGCTGGAGCTGCTCGGTCATGTAGGCGACGACAAAGGGCTGGCTGATGGTCTGCCCGCAGGCGATCGGGAGCGCGCTGTCGCGATATGCGCCGTCCCGATCGGCGTCGTCGACGAATTGATCGCGCGGCACCTCCTCCATGGCCCTCAGGACCGCCTGGTCGCTGATGCCCCGACGCCTCAGCGTGAGCTGAAACATCATCTTTTCCGGCGGGTGCTGATGGGGGGTCATTGCCTGCTTGTGCTGTGTTTGCGGTCCGGGACGCCCAACCCGGGCGCGAGATTCCTGTTCCGGCTCAGGGAACCCATGATAGGCTTCGGATGGCGTAGTTGACCATAAATTGGCTTGCAACGGGCGAGCCGCGATGGCCATTTTCAGGCATCCGTTCGTCGAAACGCGCATTGCGTCGATTCATGTTATCTGCGAACGTTTTTGGCAATGGGCAAGGACTCGACCATGACCGCGACGGGGCTTACTGGCCGCTCTGTATTCCTCGTCGAAGACGAGGTGATGATCAGGATGATGGTCGCGGACATGCTCGAAGAGCTTGGCTACAAGATCGCAGCCGAGGCGGGCGACATCACCGAAGCCATGCGGCTCGCCCAGGCAACCGAGTTCGACATCGCCATTCTCGACGTCAACGTCAACGGCAAGGTCATCTCGCCGGTCGCCGATGTCATCAAGGCGAAGGGCTGCCCGTTCATCTTCGCCACCGGATACGGTTCCTCGGGCCTGCCCGAGCAGTACCGCGATCGGCCGGCGCTTCAGAAGCCATTTCAGCTCGACGCCCTCGGCAAGACCATCGAAGCCGCGCTTCGCGGCGGCTAGGCCCCATTCCAGGTCGGATTACTTCAGCGTCGGACTTACTTCAGCGTCGCACTCAGCGCCTCGGAAAACGCCTCGTTGGTCCGGTCGAGCCTGAGCGGCGTGACGGAGACGTAGCGTTCGCGGAGCGCCGCGAGATCGGTGCCGTCGGCCGGCGTATCCATCATCGCGGTGCGCTCGAAGCCGATCCAGAAATACGGATTGCCACGGCCGTCCCTGCGCTCGTCGATCCTTAGGAAGCCGAGATTGCGCTTGCCTTGCCGCGTCACGCGGATGCCCAGCACATCCTCCGGCGCGCAGGCCGGGAAGTTGACGTTGATGACGGTGTCCTTCGGGATGCCGGCGGCGATCACCTTGCGCAGGATGTCGGGCCCGAATTTGCGGGCCGTGTCCCACAGCGGCCGGTCGCGGGTCTCCACGCTGAACTCCTGCGACAGGGCGAAGGACGGCAGCCCCAGGATGGTGCCCTCCAGCGCACCGGCGATGGTGCCGGAATAGACCACGTCCTCGGCGACGTTGCGGCCCTTGTTGACGCCGGACAGCACGACATCGGGCAGCTTGGCGCCGAGGATGTGGCGCGCGCCCATGATGACGCAGTCGGTCGGCGTGCCGCGCACCCCGAAATGCCGCGGACCGACCTCGCGCAGGCGCAGCGGATCGTTGAGCGACAGCGAATGCGACACGCCGGACTGGTCGAGCTCAGGCGCGACCACCCAGACGTCATCGGACAATGCGCGCGCGATCTCCTCCAGGACCTTGAGGCCGGGGGCGTGGATGCCGTCGTCATTGGTGCAGAGAATGCGCATGGGAAAGGTCGATTCCTGAAGCGGGTCTGAGCCGTCTTATCCGGCCGGGGCCGATCAGGCAAACCGGCCGACCGGGCGGCACCCGGTCGCCGGCTTGGCGGTTATCGGCGAACTCGCCATTGCGGCAGAAAGCGCGCAAGCCGGCCCTCCGCGTGCAATCTCATCGCCGGCACGACCGGGCTCACCATCGGCGCCTCAATCACGCCGAGCGCCTCCAGCTGCGCGACGAATGGGTCCGGCACCGGCGCCTGCGGAAAGCGTTCGCGTGCCAGCGACAGTGCCTGGTCGAAATCCGCGGCATTCACACCGGGCTTGGCGCGCCGGCTCTGGACCAGATCGTCGTCCCAGAGCCGCGTGATCGCGATGTCGAGCACGCCACGCAGCCGCTGATCGACGGCCTGGATACCGGCACCCGTCACCGCCCATTGTCTGCCGACCCAGAAGATATCGCGGTGCAAGGCCATGAACGATCGGTTCGCGTTGTCGGGTGGCCGGCAGGATAACCGGCCGCCCGATCTTCGCAACCAAACGTTTCTCCGTTTCAGATTGGCGGCACGCCTAGTCGCGTGCGACCACCTTCAGCCCGCCCATATAGGGCTGGAGCACGCTGGGGACCGCAATCGAGCCGTCCTCTTGCTGATAGGTCTCCATCACGGCGATCAACGCGCGGCCTAGCGCTGTGCCGGAGCCGTTGAGCGTGTGCACGAACCGCGGCTTGCCATCGGGGCCGCGCGAGCGCGCGTCCATCCGGCGGGCCTGGAAATCGCCGCAAACCGAGCAGCTCGAGATCTCGCGGAATGCCCCGCCGTCGCCCTGACCCGGCATCCAGACCTCGATGTCATAGGTTTTTTGCGACGAGAAACCCATATCCCCGGTGCACAGCGTCATCACGCGGTAATGCAGCTCGAGCCGTCGCAGCACTTCCTCGGCACAGGCGAGCATGCGCTCGTGCTCGTCCTTGCTCGTCTCCGGCGTCGTGATCGAGACCAGTTCGACCTTGGTGAACTGGTGCTGCCGGATCATGCCGCGGGTGTCGCGCCCTGCGGCGCCCGCCTCCGCGCGAAAACACGGCGTCAGCGCAGTCAGCCGCATCGGCAGCTGCTTTTCGTCGAGGATGGATTCTCGGACGAGATTGGTGAGCGCCACCTCCGCGGTCGGAATGATCCCGAGACGCTCGGTCCGGAGCCGCTCATGGTCGGGCGCGGCGAGCAATTCGCCCTTGATCGCCCAGAACTGGTCGTCCTCGAACTTCGGCAATTGTCCGGTGCCGAACATGATCTCGTTGCGCACGAGCAGCGGCGGATTGATCTCGGTATAGCCGTGCTCGTCAACGTGTAGATTCAGCATGAACTGGCCGAGCGCGCGTTCGAGCCGCGCCAGTCCCTTCTTCAACACGACGAAGCGCGCGCCGGAGAGTTTCGCTGCGGTCTCGAAATCCATGTCACCGAGCGCGGCGCCGAGATCGTCATGGGGTTTTGGCACGAACGCGTAGTTGCGCCTGTTGCCGAAGACATGGCGCTGCACATTGCCGTGCTCGTCGACACCATCGGGCACCTCGCCGAGCGGCAGATTGGGGATCGCCGCCAGCTCCTTGGCGAGCTCCTCGTCGGCAGCCTTCGCGGTCGCCTCGAGCTCCGGCATGGTGGTCTTGAGCTCGGCGACCTCCGCCATCAGCTTCGCCGCGCGCGCCTCGTCCTTCGTCTTCTTGGCATCGCCGATTTCCTTTGAGGCCGCATTGCGCCGCGCCTGCGCCTGCTCGGAAGCCAGGATCGCCGCACGCCGGGTCTCGTCGATCGCAAGCAGCGACGCCGACATCGGCTTCAGGCCGCGTCGTGCGAGGCCGGCGTCGAAGGCTTGCGGGTTGTCGCGGATCGATTTGATGTCGTGCATGGCCGTGGTCCTGGGGCTTGTTGCAACCCTGCAAATCCTGGATTTGCATTTATGCAAATGGCTGCTTCCCCTAGCACGGCTGTCATCGCCCGCGAAAGCGGGCGATCCAGTATTCCAGAAACATCACTGATTCCCCATAGGCCGCGGCGTACTGGATTCCCCGCTTTCGCGGGGAATGACACCGGAGTATGGGGCGCCCTACTCTGCCGGATTGGCCGGCGTCGATACGTCGGTGCCGCTAGAGGCTTGCGAAGCTGCAGCCTTCTTCTCCACAATTCCCACCGCGATGATCGAGCCCTCGTAGAGCGCGAGCAAGGGAATCGCGAGCGAGCACTGGCTGAGCACATCGGGCGGGGTCAGAACGGCCGCGATGACGAAGGCAACGACGATGAAATAGCGGCGCTTCTCGCGCAGCATTTTAGACGTGACGATGCCGATGCGCCCCAGCAGCGTCAGGATCACCGGAAGCTGGAAGGCGATGCCGAAGGCGAAGATCAGCGACATCATCAGCGACAGATATTCGCCGACCTTGGGCAGCAGCTGGATCTGCGCGGTCTCGTCACTGCCGGCCTGCTGCATGCCGAGCGAGAAGCGGACCAGCATGGGCAGCACGACGAAATAGACCAGTGCTGCGCCCAGCACGAAGAAGAACGGGGTCGCGACCAGATACGGCAGGAAGGCCTGCTTCTCGTGCTTGTAGAGTCCGGGAGCGACGAACTTATAGATTTGTGTCGCGACGATCGGGAACGAGATGAAGCCGGCGCCGAACAGCGCGAGCTTGAGCTGGGTGATGAAATATTCCAGCAGCGCGGTGTAGATGAATTTCGAGTTCTCGGGACCCGCGATCCACACGAACGGCCAGACCAGCACGTTGTAGATCTGCTTGGCGAAGAAGAAGCAGAAGATGAAGGCAATGCCGAAGCCGAGCAGCGCTTTGATCAGCCGCGAACGCAGCTCGATCAAATGGTCCATCAGGGGAGCTTTGCTGGCCTCGATATCGGCGGCGCTCATGACGCTTTGGCGCCCTTAATCGCCTCGGCCGGCGCAGTGTCCTGGGTGACCGAATCTTGCGTGACCGAACCTTGAGCGACCTGCGCCTGCTCGACCTCACGGGTGATGGCGAGCGGCTCGTTCACGGCCGCATGTGCCTCGGCTTCCACGAAGGTCTCCGGCGTCGGCGCTTCCGGCGTGGTGGGCGTCGTCAGCGCTTCGCTTGAAGTCGCCGACGGTTCGACAGCGGTGGAGATCGAGGTCTCGGCGGGTTTGTCCAGTGCATCGACGCGGAGCGCGTCGCTGACGTCTTTCTGGAGCGAGGTCATCAAATTGTTGCCGGCGAAGCCGGAAGCCGCTTCCTTGACCTCGTCGAAGCTCTTCTTGAGGTCGGCCATTTCGGCCTCGCGCATCGCTTCCTGGAATTGGCCCTGGAATTCGGCGGCCATCTTGCGCGCCTTGCCCATCCACTGCCCGACCATGCGCAGCACGCCCGGCAGCTCTTTCGGGCCGATGGCGATCAGAGCCACGACCCCGATCAGGACCAGTTCACTCCACCCGATGTCGAACATGAGGTCTTCCGTTCACGCCAGCCGCAGCCGGCCCAATCCCTCGCGCGCAGGATCGGGTCCGCTACCCGCGTCTCGCGTGCTCTCTGGCTCAGACGGCCTTGCTGCCGACGTCCGACCGTGCCGCGGTCGGCGCGGCATTGTTGTGCTCGATGGACTTGGCCGGCTCGGGCTTGTCGGCGACCTTGTCGTCGTCCTGCATGCCCTTCTTGAACGCCTTGATGCCCTGCGCCACGTCGCCCATCAGATCCGAGATCTTGCCGCGACCGAACAGCAGCAGGACCACTGCGATCACCAGGACCCAGTGCCAAATGCTGAGTGAACCCATCCTGCAACCCTCCAAACGCGCATGGCCGGGGACCGGCCGATCTTCACCGAAACCTAGGCTTGGCAGGTGTCAAAAACAAGGACCAAGGCAGCGCCAATTCGCTGTTGGCGCTGCGTAATTTTGCTAGTGTTAACTGGTCGCAGGCGGCCGGTAAAAGGCCGGGACGTCAGTCCTCGCTGCCACCCCCGCCCCCCTCATGGCCGCCTTCCGGCGGCGTCTCGGGCTCGACCGCGGGCGCCAGCGCCAGATCAAGGTCCTCGCCCGGCTCCAGCGGATCCTCGTCTTCCCGCAAAGTCGGGTCATCCGACGGCGTCGGCACGCTGAATCCGGTCGGCAGGCGCGAATCCAGCAGGCCCGTGCCCTTCAGCTCCTCCAGGCCCGGCAAATCGCCGAGCTGTTCCAGAGTAAACTGCGACAGGAAGTCCTCGGTGGTTCCGAAGGTCAAGGGACGGCCCGGCGTCTTGCGACGACCGCGCGGCTTGATCCAGCCGGTTTCCAGCAGCACGTCCAGCGTGCCCTTCGAGGTGACGACGCCGCGGATCTCCTCGATCTCGGCGCGCGTCACCGGCTGGTGATAGGCGATGATCGCCAGCACTTCGATCGCGGCGCGCGACAGGCGGCGGGTCTCGGTGCTCTCGCGGGTCATCAGCCAGGCGAGATCGCCCGCGGTACGGAAGGTCCATTTGTTGGCGACCCGCACGAGATTCACGCCGCGCAGGGAGTAGTCGGCCTGCAACTGCTCGAGCGCGGCCTTCACGTCGACGCCCTCGGGCATGCGCTTGGCCAGCGTCGCGGTGTCCAGCGGTTCATTCGAAGCGAACAGCAGCGCTTCCAGCAGCCGCAATTCTTCGGGACGTGCCTGGGACTCGTTCTCCATCGGCTCGGCCTCTTCTACCCGCACTTCAGCCAGGCTTGCCATGGCAGATTCTCCTTGTTGCACTTAAGCGACCGGCGCATCGGGCGCAGGAGCTGCGTCCATGACCGGCTTGGGGCGCCCCTTCCGGAAATAGATGGGCGCAAACGCCTCTTTCTGATTCAGCTCGAGCTGACCTTCGCGCACCAGCTCGAGCGCAGCCGCGAAACTCGAGGCGAGCACCGTCGCGCGCTGCGTCGGATCGGCGACATGCTGAAGCAGAAAATCGTCGAGAACGCCCCAATCGTCTTGCTCGCTGATGCTTCCGACGAGCCGCTCCAGCGTGGCGCGCGCCTCGGCAAGCGACCACACCGTGCGCTTGGCCAGATGCACGCTCGCCAGCACGCGCGACTGGCGCTGCGCGGCATAGGCGGTGAGCAGGTCATAGAGCGTTGCCGTGTATTTCGGATGCTTGATCTCGGCGATCTGCTCGGGCTCGCCGCGCGGGAAGATGTCGCGCAGCAATTGCTGCCGGTTCATCAGCCGGTTGGCGGCTTCACGAATCGCCTCCAGCCGGCGCAGGCGGTTGGCGAGCGCCGTCGCCATCTGCTCCGCGCTCGGGCCTTCCGCACTCGGCGGCTCCGGCAGCAGCAGACGCGATTTCAAGAAGGCGAGCCATGCCGCCATCACGAGATAGTCGGCGGCGAGCTCGAGGCGGATCTTTCGCGCGGCTTCGATGAAGTGGAGATATTGGTCGGCGAGCGCCAGGATCGAGATCTTGGCGAGATCTACCTTCTGCTGCCGCGCCAGTGCGAGCAGCAGGTCGAGCGGACCTTCATAACCCTCGACGTCCACCACCAACGCCGGCTCACCCTCGGCGAGCTCTGCGGGCCGCCCGGTTTCAAACGATAGGATTTCTGCGGTCATGCCGATGCCGTGTTTGCCCGTGCGATCAATGCCTCCAGTTCGGCGCGCGCGGCCGCGCGATCGAACGGTTGCGGTCCTTTACGCGCAGCGAGCGCGGCGTTCGCCCGCTCCAGCGCCCTGCCCGCCAGTTCGGGTGTCTGGCCGGCGACCTCACGCATTTCCTCGATGTTGCCGTTGCAATGCAGGGCCATGTCGCAGCCGGCCGCAAAAATGGCGCGGGTCCGTTCGGCGATGTTGCCCGACAGCGCGTTCATCGACACGTCATCACTCATTAACAAACCCTGGAACCCGATTGCGCCGCGAATCACCTCAGCGATCATTGTCGCAGATGTCGTCGCCGGATGGGCGGGGTCGACCGCGCTAAACACAACATGTGCAGTCATGGCCATCGGCAAATCCGCCAAAGGCTTGAATGCCGCGAAGTCGGTGCGATCCAGTTCGTCGCGCGACGTGTCGACCGTCGGCAGATTGAAATGGGTATCGGCCGTAGCTCGGCCATGGCCGGGGATGTGCTTGAGCACCGGCAACACGCCACCCTGTTCCAGGCCCTCGGTGACCGCGCGGGCGATCGCGGCGACCTTTCCCGGTTCGGTGCCGTAAGCCCTGTTCCCGATGACGGCGTTGGCGCCAGCCACCGGCACGTCGGCCAGCGGCAAGCAATCCACGGTAATGCCGAGATCTGCGAGATCGCAGGCGATCAGCCGGGCGCTGAGGCGCGCCGCGGTCAGCCCGAGCGCCGAATCAGTATCGTAGAGGCCTGCGAAAATAGCGCCCGGCGGATAGACCGGCCAATGCGGCGGCGTCAGGCGCTGCACCCGCCCACCCTCCTGATCGATCAGGACAGGGGCATCAGCGAAACCCGCAACCGCCCGCAATTCCGCAACGAGTGCAGCAACTTGAGCCGGCGTCTCGACATTGCGCTTGAAGAGGATGAAGCCCCACGGGCGTTCGCTGCGGATAAACTCCCGCTCGGCGGCGGTTAGTTCCGTTCCGGAAACGCCGGTAATGAAGGCCCGCGTGCTCATACGGCCGATTAACCCTGACCCGCGAGAGGGTCAAGGAAACGGCCGTTAATTCCTCTGGACGAAGCAGGCAGACAGGCCAGCGGATTTCAAACTGTTGCAGGCCTGGTTCGCCTCTTCGAGCGATCCGTACGGCCCAGCGAAGGCGCGGTAGACGATTCCCTTGCCCTTGTCGGTCAGGTCGACCCGCTTGACCACGGGTGCGCGGGAGCCAAGCACGCTGCCGTACTTGCTCTGAAGCACCCGGTACGAGGCGTGGGCGCTATCCTCGGTCTGCTGCGAGGAGACCTGCACGACGTAGCCGCCGCCACCGCTGCTCGCGGGCGCAATTTGCGTCGGATTGGTCGCAGCCATCCGCTGCGGTGGCTCCGCGGCCGGCGCCGATTGCGGCGCAAGCGAGAGCGGCTGATTGGCACTGGCATTGGCCGAGGTCGGCGGCGTGCGTGGTGCAGCTGGTGCCGCAACGGGCTTCGGGAGAGCTGTCGGCTTCGCGGCCGTGGTCGCTTGCGACGCGGTGGCGTCGGTCTGATCGCCCTTCACGGCCACGGTCCTGATCGCGCGCGGCGAATTGTTCGGCAGCGTGCCGTTGCTCGGATTCGGGCCCGCACTCGACAGCGGAATGCTGGACGGCGACACGCTCGCGACTGGCGGCGGGTTCGCGTTCTGGTTCAGCGCCGGGAACACCACGCGGGGACCTCCCGCCTTGGCGTTGACGTCGACAGGCGCCTCCTCGCGCGGCACGATCTTCTCGGCGCCATCTCCGGTGACCATGCGGTCCGGTACCTTGGCCGAGGAGTCCGACGGCGCCGGCACGATTTTGGTCGGCGTGTTGTCGGCCTTGATGATCGGCGGCTCGCCGCTGCGGGGCGAGCCCACATAGGTCTTGTAAGCGAACGCAGCGCCGGTCCCGACCACGGCAAGGGCCAGGATCGCCGCGACGGTCATCATGCCGCCGCGCTGCTTCTTCGGCTCGTCGAGATCGGCCTCGGGATAGTCGCTCTGGAACGCGTAAGGATCGTCGGGATAGGCGGGATCGCGCTGATAGTCCTGCTCGCCCGCCTCCAGCCGTCCGTAGAGCGCCTCGTCGTAGCGCGCCGGATCGGGCTGCTGGTGGGCTTGCTCCTGGTAAGCCTGATCGGGCTGCTGATATGCCTGATCCTGATAGGCCTGCCCCTGATGGGTGCGAGCTTGATAGGCCTGATCCGGATAGGCCTGCGGCTGACGATAATCAGGTTCAGGCTCGGGCGCAGTCGGCTGGGCTGAATAACGATGCAGTGGATGAACCGGGTTTACGGAAGCGGGATAGGCAGGCTCAGCTGGCACCGTCTGCGGCTGCACATTGGCGCGCCGCATCCATGAGGGTGGCCCGGGCGGCGGCGGGGCCTGGTCGGCATAGTCCTGCTGGCCATCGTCCTGGCGATAGTCGTCGTCCTGATAGCTCTGGGCAGGCGCAGGTGCTGCAGGCGGGTGCACGCCCGGCCGCCCTTGCGCTGCGAACGGATCGGTCTGCCCGATCAGGCGGGCAAGTTCGGCCAAGGGATCACCGCTCTCCGCCCTCCCATGCTGATCGCCACCGCGATAGTCATCGGAAGGAAACGGTCTGTCCTGATATCGTTCGGCCATCGTGATGATGCGTCCCTTCGGGAAAGCCGCGCGCCCCTCGACCAAGGCGCGGCTTTCGACCCACAAGGCTTTCAACCAAGTCTAAGCGATCCGGCTTCTGCCGGTTACCCCCGAAATCCCTTAAGTAGTTCGCCCCAAACTACCGCATCTCGTCCGGAGCATGGACGCCGAGGATGGCGAGGCCCGATGCCAGGACAGAGACGACGCCCTGGACCATGGCCAGCCGCGCCTTCGTTAGATCTGCATCATTATTGATAATGAAGCGTAAATAGGGCAAATCGCGCCCCTTCGTCCAAAGTGCATGAAATTCGCTGGCTAAATCATAGAGATAGAAGGCAATTCGGTGCGGCTCGTGGGCGGTTGCGGCCGCTTCCAGCATGCGCGGAAATATTGCGAGCCGCTTAAGAAGGTCGAGTTCAGCCGGGTCCGACAGCCGTTCCACCGCCGACTCACCCAGCCAGGCGATGCGCTTTTCCGTTTCCTCCGGGAGTTCCGGGAACACCTCGGCCCGGGCGTTGCGGAAGATCGAGTGGCCGCGGGCGTGGCCGTACTGCACGTAGAACACCGGGTTGTCGCGCGACTGTTCCATGACCTTGGCGAGGTCGAAGTCGAGCACCGCGTCGTTCTTGCGGTAGAGCATCATGAAGCGGACGGCGTCCTGGCCGACTTCATCCACCACCTCACGCAAGGTGACGAAGTCCCCGCTCCGCTTGGACATTTTCACCGGCTCGCCGTTGCGCAGCAACTTCACCAGCTGGACGATCTTGACGTCGAGCGCCCCCTTGCCGGAGGTGGTCGCCTTCACCGCCGCCTGCATGCGCTTGATGTAGCCGCCATGGTCGGCGCCCCAGACGTCGATCATCTCCGCGAAACCACGATCGAACTTGTTCTTGTGGTAGGCGATGTCGGCGGCGAAGTAGGTGTAGGAATTATCCGACTTGATCAGCGGGCGATCGACATCGTCGCCATAGGCGGTCGCCTTGAACAGCAACTGCTCGCGATCTTCCCAATCCTCGGTCGGAGCCCCCTTTGGGGGCGGCAGACGGCCCTGGTAGACGTCGCCCTTGGCGCGCAGGAAATCGATGGTCTCGGCGACCTTGTTGTTGCCGGCGTTCTGTAGCGAGCGCTCGGAGAAGAACACGTCGTGGCGGATGTTGAGCGCGGCGAGATCATCCTTGATCTCGTCCATCATCATCGCGATCGCCTTGGCGCGCACCGTCCGTAGCCACGCGCCCTCGCTCACGGCGAGGAGCTTGTCGCCGTGCTCCTGCGCCAGCGCCTGCCCGACCGGCTTCAGATAGTCGCCGGGATAAAGGCCTTCCGGCATCGCGCCGATGTCTTCGCCGAGCGCCTCGCGATACCGGAGGAACGCGGAGCGGGCGAGCACGTCGACCTGCGCGCCGGCGTCGTTGATGTAATATTCGCGCGTGACGTCACGGCCTGCGAATTCAAGCAGGCTCGCCAGCGCATCGCCGAACACGGCGCCGCGGCAATGGCCGACATGCATCGGTCCGGTGGGGTTGGCGGAGACATATTCGACGTTGACCTTGGAGCCGCCGCGGACGCGGCCGTAATCGGCGCCCTCGCGCAGCACGGTCCGTAGCGCCTCGGCCCATGCGGCCGGCTCCAGCGTCAGGTTGATGAAGCCTGGACCTGCGACGTCGACCTTGGCGATCAACGGGTCCGCGCGCAGCCGTTCGGCGATCTGCTCGGCGAGGTCGCGCGGCTTTGCCTTTGCCTCTTTCGCAAGCACCATGGCTGCGTTGGTCGCCATGTCGCCATGGGAAGCATCGCGCGGCGGCTCGACCACCACGCGCGAGAAATCGATGCCCTCGGGCCAGTTGGCTTCCGCCGCGAGCGCGCGGCAGACCGCGTGCACGCGTGCGAGCACGTCGGCGAACAGGTGCAGTGCTGAGGATGTGTCGGGCATGGGCGCCGCCTAACGCAAATCCGGGGTCGAGTCAAAGAGCCGCTGGTGCTCGGTCAGGGCGAAACGGTCGGTCATTCCGGCAATGAAATTCCCGATCCGGCGGGCCCGGTCGCCCTCGTTGTCCGCCTCCGCCCCGACCAGCCATTCCGGCGGCAGCTCGCCGGGCGAGGTGAGGTATTTTGCGAACAGGTCGAACAGGATCTGTTCCGCCTCGCCCATCACCCGCATGACCCGCTTGTGGCGGTACATGTGCTGATAGAGAAAGCGCTTGATGGCGGCCTCCTCCTCGGCGACCGCGGCGGGGAATGCGATCAATGCCCGGCTCTGCTGGCGCACGTCCTGTGCGGATTGCGGTTTCACGGCGGCAAGGTTTATCTGGGCCTCGGCGAACACGGCACCGATCAAGTGTGAGATCAGCTCGCGCACCAGCTCGGCGCCGCGCCTGACGTCTTCGAGATCGGGGTAATGCGCAGAAGTCTCGGCGATAATCTCCGCGGTCAGCGGCATCACCTTGAGGTCGTCGAGGTGAAACAGGCCGGCGCGCAGACCGTCGTCGATATCGTGGGCATCATAGGCGATGTCGTCCGCGATCGCGGCGACCTGTGCCTCCAGCGAGGCGAAACTCCACAATTCGAGATCATAGATCTTGATGTAGTCGGCGATGCCGACGGGAACGCCGCGCTCGCGATAACGCCCGGCCGGCGCACCGCTGCGATCGGTCAGCGGGCCGTTGTGCTTGACGATGCCCTCCAGCGCTTCCCAGGTCAGGTTGAGCCCGTCGAATTCGGGATAGCGCTGTTCCAGGGCCGCAACGACGCGGAGCGTCTGGGCGTTGTGATCGAAGCCGCCAAAATCCTTCAGGCAGGCGTCCAGCGCCCGCTCGCCGGCGTGCCCGAACGGCGGATGGCCGAGATCGTGGGCGAGCGCCAGGGTTTCCGTGAGGTCCTCGTCCAGCCCGAGCTGCCGGGCCAGCGCGCGGGCGATCTGCGCCACCTCCAGCGAATGGGTCAGCCGGGTGCGGTAGTGGTCGCCCTCGTGGAACACGAACACCTGGGTCTTGTATTTCAGCCGGCGGAACGCGGTGGAATGGATCACCCGGTCGCAATCCCGTCGAAACGGGCTGCGGGTCCGGCTTGGCGGTTCCGCGACCAATCGGCCGCGACTGCGCTCGGGATCGCAGGCATAGGGCGCGTGGGGGGCAGCCATTCCGACGGACACGGCGAATTTAGTCTCTATCCATTTGATTCTGCGTATGGTGGCACTTAACTATGCCGGACGCGGGATACCAACTGAATAGGGCACGTGACCTTCAGGTGACCTTGGTGTGACCGCGGGCCTATCGGAGACGAACGATGACGACTGACGTGACCATCAGTGACAAGGCCGCACGCCGGATTGGGGAGATCCTCAAGGGCGAAGGGTCTGGCGCGATGCTGCGGATCTCGGTCGAGGGCGGAGGCTGTTCCGGCTTCCAGTACAAGTTCGACATTGACCGTGCCCGCACTGACGACGATCTCGTGATCGAGCAGGACAATGCGGTGGTGCTGGTCGATTCCGCCTCGCAGCCGTTCCTGGCGGGGTCGCAGGTCGATTTCGTCGACGATCTGATCGGCGCCTCGTTCCGCGTCAACAATCCGAACGCCACGGCGTCCTGCGGCTGCGGGACCAGCTTCTCGATCTGACGTCGCCGGCTAGGCGCCGGTCATCTGCCTTTCCTCGTCCGTCCACTCCACGTCGACCGACATGAGCTCCGGCTGAAGTGGTGCGTCTCCCGCCATCACATGTCCATCGAGCGCGCGCAGCAGCGCCGCCAGCAGCGCGGGTTTGCGTAGCGGCTTGGCCAGGAAGTCCGACATGCCGGCCTCGCGGCAGATCTTGACGTCCTCGGGGAAGGCATTGGCGGTGAGCGCGATGATCGGCAAGGATTCGAATCGGCCACCTTGCGCACGGATCGCCCGGGTTGCGGCAAGGCCGTCCATGTCGGGCATCCGCACGTCCATCAGCACGAGATCGTAGTCTTCCTCCGAGGCCGCCGCGACGGCCTCGACGCCGTCGGTGACGACGCGCAGCTCGACGTCGAAGGCCCCTAACATCTTGCTCACGACCATGCGGTTGACGGCGTCGTCCTCGGCGATCAGCACCCTCAGCGGTCGGTCGAGACTCGCGATACGCGCCTTGAGGTAGTCGGCTTCGTCGCGGTCGGCAATGTAGTCGGATGCCTTCTCCTGGCTCCAGGGCAGCACCAGCGTGAAGCTGAATGTCGAGCCCTCGCCCGGCGTCGAGGTGACGCCGATGGTGCCGCCCATCTGTTCGATGATGCGCCGGGAGATCGCAAGCCCAAGCCCGGTCCCGCCGAAGCGGCGGCTGATCGAGGCGTCGGCCTGCGCGAAGTCGGAGAAGAGCTGGCCAAGCTTCTCGGGGGCGATGCCGATACCGCTGTCGGTCACGCTCCATTCGACGGTGGCGAGCAGATCGCGGCGGGCCTGACAGACGGCTGCGATCGTGACTTCGCCTTGGTCGGTGAACTTCACCGCGTTGGATGCGAGGTTGAGCAGGACCTGGCGGATACGCGCGACATCGCCGCGCAGCGTCGGCGGCAGGTTCGGATCGAGCTTGACCTTGACCGCGAGCCCCTTGCTCTTGGCACTCGCGCGCACGACGGTCGCCAATGTCTCTACCAGCGCCTGCGGCGCGAAGTCGATCACCTCGAACGCGAAGCGTCCAGCCTCGAGCTTGGAGAGGTCCAGGATGTCGTTGAGGATGCGCTGGAGATTGTCGCCGGACTCGCGGATCGTGGTGACGGCCTCGTGCTGCTCCGGATCGAGTTTTGTCTCCAGCAGCATGCTGGCAAGCCCGAGCACGCCGTTCATCGGCGTGCGGATCTCGTGGCTCATCACCGCGAGGAAATCCGATTTGGCGCGGCTCTCGGCCTCGGCCTTTTCCGCGCGCCAGCGCTCGGTCACGTCGCGGCCGAAGCCGCGATAGCCGAGGAATTGACCGTCGCGGTCGTAGGCCGGCTTCGCGGTGAGCGACCACAGCCGCGCCTCGCCGCCGGCGACGACCTTGAGGTTCATCTCGTGCAGCGGTTCGGCGTGCTCCATCAGGCCGACGACATTGTAGGCCGCGCTCTTGTCTTCGGGGCACAGCATGTCGAGCACGTCGGCGAAATGCGAGCCCTTCAGCAAGGGCAGTGGCAGCTGTGCGACCGCGGCGAAGCGCTCGGGCACGTCGACCAAATGCCCTTCGGCGTCGGTCTGCCACAGCCAGTCGCTGGCGTTCTCCTGAAAATCTTTCAGCAATAGTGAGATGATCTCGGTCTGGCGCTCGAGCTCAAGCTGGGCCTTGAGATTGCCAAGGAACAGATTGCCTTGCGAGACGATGTTGCGCGCCATGAAGAACGCGAACAGCAGCAGGAACACGGCGGTCACGAGGTAAGGCCCGGTGCCGCATAACAGCAACGCACCGGCGCAGGCGATCGTCGTCGTCGCGAGATAGACAAGGCCCGCACGCGGGAAGGTCGAGAGCGTGAAGGCACCGCCGGACATCATGCCGACCATAAGGCAGGCCAGAATGAGCTGGCTGGTCGGCTCGATGCGGCTGAACAGCGCGACCGGCAGCGTGCCCCAGATTGCGGCGAGGAAAAACGCCTGCCGCAACATCTGCCGCACGGCACGGGGCGAGACTTCTTGCGCCGGGCTCTGGTGGGAGCGCCGCCACGCGCGCACCGCGAGCGAGGCGGCGGTCGCGAGGGTCATGCCCCAGATCGCGAGAAAGTCGTTCCAGCCACGACCCCAGAACAAAATCAGCACAACGGCGACGTTGAGCATGGTGACGGCCATCGTCACCGGGATCAGGCGTATCACCGCGTCGATCTGCTTGGCACGGATGCGGCTCAGCTCGCGCTCGCTGAGACCGGCGGTCAGGCCGTCCTCGATCTCGTAGCCGCCGAGCCAGTACAGGAACGCGCCGATCAACCCGTCGCGGGGCTCGGTTCGCTTCATGGCTTTGTTCGGCCGTCCCATTCGAAAAACCTTTTCACGATCAATGGCCCGGGCCCGACTTAAGCCGGGTTAATTTTGTGGGAGATTTCGCAGCGTCCTTGACGGGCGCGTTTGCATTTTGTTCTAACCATGGCCCCTGCCCGGAGCCGCCAAGATGCCCATCAGAATAGCCACCTGGAACGTGAACTCGGTCCGGCAGCGCATCGATCTCCTCCTGACCTGGCTGAAGGAGTGCCAGCCGGACATCGTCTGCCTCCAGGAGATCAAATGCGTCGACGAGGCCTTCCCGCGGCTGGAGATCGAGGCGCTCGGCTACAACGTGGTCACCCACGGCCAGAAGACGTTCAACGGTGTCGCTCTGCTCTCGAAGCTCCGGTTCGACGAGACCAAGTCGGGGCTGGCCGGCGACGACGAGGACGCCCATGCTCGCTTCCTCGAAGGCGTGGTGACGCTCAAGTCCGGCGTGCTGCGCATCGCCTGCCTCTATCTGCCCAACGGCAATCCGGTCGGCACCGAGAAATATCCCTACAAGCTCAAATGGATGTCGCGGCTTCTTGAGTATTCGAAGGAGCGCCTCAAGACCGAGGAGCCGCTGATCCTCGCAGGCGACTTCAACGTTATCCCGCATGCCCGGGACGTCCATAATCCCGCCGCCTGGACCGAGGACGCCCTGTTCAAGGCCGAGACGCGGGAGAGTTTTCAGTCCCTGCTCGGCCTCGGCCTGACCGATGCGCTTCGGGCCGTCACCGACGAGCCCGGGCTCTACACTTTCTGGGACTACCAGGCCGGCGCCTGGCAGAAGAACCACGGCCTGCGGATCGACCACCTTCTGCTGTCGCCACAGGCCAGCGACCGGCTCGCCAATGTCGGCATCGACAGCTATGTGCGCAGCTGGGAGAAGCCGTCGGACCACGTGCCGGTGTGGGCGGATCTCGATCTTGAGGCGGCGTGAGGCCGCCTCAACCCATCACTCCCGTCGACCCTGCACCCATTGCTCCAGCATCTGCAGGCACATGGCGCGATCGTCGTCGGAGGCCTTTGCGAAGGCGCGGTTGTAGTTTTCCTTGATCCAGGTCTCGTCGCTGCCGGCGCTGTCGCGCGCCAGCGTCAACCACATCAGGCCGCGGGCGGCCTGCCGCGGCAGGCGGTCGCCGTTGAACAGCATCTGGCCGAGCAGCGCCTGGGCCTCGTGCTGGCCCTTCTGCGCGGCGAGCCCAAGCCAGCGCGCGCCGTAGCGGAAATCCTCGCGCGAAGCGTCCGGCGTCTTCAGGTACAGGCGGGCGAGATCGTATTGCGCATCCGCATTGCCGAAATAGGACGCGGCATAGGAAAACATCTCCCGCGCCCGCTCCTGGTCCGGCTTGACCTTCGAATTCGGGATGCCGCTGAGATAATAGCGGCCGAGCGCCACAAAGGCGTTGGCGACGATCTGCGCCTGCGGCGCGGACGGGCTGTCTTCGGCGTGCGCGTTGGCGATGCGGGTGAAATACTCGAACGCACGCACATCGTCCTGGGCGACGCCGTCGCCATTGGCGTACATGCGGCCGAGCTTCCACTGCGCGATGGGGTGGCCACCCTCCGCGGCATATTGCAGGGCGCTGAGCGAGGTTTCCTGGGGCACGACTGGCGGTACATTGCGCACCTTGCCTGCTGCGCCCGGCAAGGTCGTGACCACCGGGATGGTCGCATCCTTCTGGCTGACGGGTGCGCCGTCAAAGGCGAGAGCCGGCGCGGCCAGCGCGGCAGCCCCCAACACAAACGCAACGATGGTACGCCTAGATGTCCGCATAGCACTGTTTCTCGTGCGCGCCGCCCGGATGGGTCACTGCCCCACCGACCGCTGGTCCAACCTGCTGAGCATATTTCCAGAGCGCGCCCGTCGTGTGGTTAGTCGCGCGAGCGGTCCATTTGGTCTTGCGTTGGGCAAGCTCCTGGTCGCTCAATTTTACGTTAAGGGTACCGGCGACCGCGTCGATTTCGATGATATCGCCGTCCTCCAGCAACCCGATCGGGCCGCCGATGGCGGCTTCCGGCCCGACATGGCCGATGCAGAAGCCGCGGGTGGCGCCGGAGAAGCGGCCGTCGGTGATGAGCGCGATCTTGCCGCCCATGCCCTGGCCGGTCAGCGCCGCGGTGGTCTGGAGCATTTCCCGCATGCCGGGACCGCCCTTCGGCCCCTCGTAGCGGATCACGATGACTTCGCCTTCGCGGTAGGTGCGCTTCTGGACGGCCTCGAAAGCATCCTCCTCACGGTCGAAGCACCTGGCCGGACCGGTGAACCTGAGGTTGGACATTCCCGCGACTTTCACGATCGCACCTTCTGGCGCCAGATTGCCCTTCAGACCGACCACACCGCCGGTGACGGTGATGGGCTTGTCTGCCGGGTGCACCACGTCCTGGTGCGGATTCCACTTCACGCTTTTGAGGTTTTCGGCGATCGTTCGACCGGTGACGGTCATGCAGTCACCGTGGAGAAATCCGTTGTCGAGCAGCGTCTTCATCAGAAGCGGTATGCCACCTACTTCAAACATGTCTTTGGCGACATAACGGCCGCCTGGCTTCAAATCCGCGACGTACGGTGTCTTTTTGAAGATTTCGGCGACGTCGAACAGGTCGAACTTGATGCCGCACTCGTGCGCGATTGCCGGCAGGTGCAGTGCAGCATTAGTCGAGCCACCGGACGCGGCGACCACGGCGGCGGCATTCTCCAGCGCCTTGAGGGTGACGATGTCGCGTGGCCGGATGTTTTGGGCGATCAGCTCCATGACCTGCTCGCCCGCGGTCATGCAGAAGGCGTCGCGAATTTCATAGGGTGCCGGAGCACCGGCCGAGTACGGCAAGGCCAGCCCGATCGCCTCGGAGACGGTCGCCATCGTGTTGGCGGTGAACTGCGCGCCGCAGGCACCCGCCGAGGGGCACGCCACGCGCTCGATCTCGTCGAGGTCCTCGTCCGACATTGCGCCGACCGAGTGCTTGCCGACGGCTTCGAACATGTCCTGCACGGTCACCTGCTGGCCCCGGAAATTGCCGGGCAGGATCGAGCCGCCATAGATGAAGATCGAGGGCACGTTGAGACGGACCATCGCCATCATCATGCCCGGCAGCGACTTGTCGCAGCCGGCCAGGCCAACGAGAGCGTCATAGGCGTGGCCGCGGATCGTCAATTCGACGGAATCGGCGATGCATTCGCGCGACGGCAGCGAGGAGCGCATGCCGTCATGCCCCATGGCGATGCCGTCGGTCACGGTGATGGTGCAGAACTCGCGCGGCGTGCCGCCGGCGGCTGCGACGCCCTTCTTCACCGCCTGCGCCTGGCGCATCAGGGAGATGTTGCAGGGCGCGGCCTCGTTCCAGCACGAGGCGACGCCGACGAAGGGCTGGTGGATCTGGTCGGTGGTCAGACCCATGGCGTAGAGGTAGGAGCGATGGGGCGCGCGCGCAGGACCTTCCGTCACGTGACGGCTCGGCAGCCTCTGCTTGATGTTGCTCTTCGCGTCCATCGCAAACCAGTTTCCCCGGCCAACCCTTTCAGACCCGAAAAATCAGAGCCAAGATTTGAATCGACCTTTTGAATCGACCTTGGGGATTTCCGTCGTCTTCCAGGATCACCGCTGCCGCTAAAATATTCGAGTGATTTTATTCATGTTCGGGTGTGGCCAAAAAGCGGCGTCGATGCGAACGGACAGAGAAGATGGTTAAATCCGTGACGAGTGTTGCACGGACGGCACAATCGTGGCCGTGAGGACACGATCGAGCTTACTGCGATACCCCCGGCGGGAGGACAATCCCACAACTTCAAGTTTCCGGTGCGTGCCTGCGTTGCAACTTCGGCGCGACGACGAGGCGCAGCCAAGGTGAGTCGGCGCTTCATCATCTCCCCGCCTGTCCGGACGCGCCGCAAGGGCGCTGCGTCCAGGCCACAGATCGAAGTGTTGTGCACACTCTCTCCACATCGTCTTTGCGAGCGGAGCGACTTGTCCGCCGAAGCTTTAGCGAAGGCGGAAGCAATCCAGAATCCTCCGCGGAAAGACTCTGGATCGCTTCGCTGCGCTCGCAATGACGGAGCAAGGGGCAGCAATCGCCATCCGCCAATGCAGATTCAACTTGCAGACACGCTTCGCGTTCTCGCGGCTGATTCCGCCCGAGCTTTGCTTCGTCGCTTCACCCTCTTGTCCAAGAGGGCGCAGGGTACCCGCTGTCGTGCTCGCCGGCGTGGGCAGCCTGATCGCGGTGCTCGACCATGCGCACGGGCTGATGACGAAACTGTCCATCGCCGTCGTGGTCTGCGCCTGGGTCTGGATCGTCTGTCGATCGCGGACGCGCGGCTTGAAAATCCGATCGTCCGTGCTGGCTGCAATGTGCGCCGCGACCGTTCTGACCGCGACGGCCGCGCTGTGGCCGGTGATGGGGCCCGCCGTCTTCCACACCCGCGGTGTCGCCAAGAAGCCGAAGCCTCCGGCCGGCTGATGGACGCAATCACAATCTTCGGACTGCTGTCGGTCAGTGCGATGCTGCTGTTTTACGCGCTCGAGCCGCGCGGACCGCATTTCGTGCTGGCCTTCGCGGCAGCTTGCGCGCTCAGCGGGGTCTATGGCTTTCTCCAGGGCGCCTGGCCGTTCGGGTTTGTCGAGACGGTTTGGACAGCGGTCGCCTTGCAGCGCTGGGCAAAGGTCCGGTTATCGGCATGACCGGACTTCAGTGCCTTGGTTGGCGCTCAGGCGTTCCGCATCGCGCGCCCGAACGGATCGGCCAGACGGACGATCTCACAGGCGGCGACGAGGCCGGCGAGCCAGATGGCGCTGGTCAGCCCGATCCGGGTCACGATGGCGGCGGTGAAGGCGCCCTCGCCGCCCAGGACCGGCGTCGCGGCGAACTCATAGACCGCGTAGGCGGCAACGAATGCAATCGCAAGCATCAGCGGCGTGCGGCCTTGCGGCAGCCTACGGAGGACCGTCGATGCTGCTGCGGTCGATAGCAGCGCAGCAGCGCCGATGACGAAGCCCCAGGCGATAGTGCTGGGGTCGATCGGATAGTGCAGCGCGCCGAAGCCGATGCCCCGGTTCACCAGCCAGGCGCCGGTGACGACGAGCAGCGCCGGACGCAGCGGCAGCATGGCGGCGGCGACAACCGCGCAAGCCGCAAACGGCGTGGCACAGGCGAATGCAAAGCTTGCCAGCGCGCATGACACGATCAGCAGCGCGAAGCCGAACAGCGGCGCAAGGCGCGCCGCGACCGGGGTAAGGCGGAAACGGTCGCGGAGGGGCGGCAGGATTGGACGGGGCATGGATGAACTCATGCCGACGATCCTAGCACATTTGCACCTGCTTGGATCACCTCCCGCGGCAGTTCAACTGCCTCATCAGAGGTCCCGACGGATGGTGACGCGCGCCCTCTTGCCCTCAGCTGGCTGCGCTCGGCCCTCTTCTCCTTAAACGGCGGGCTACGCTCGCCCTCTTGGGCGCTGGGCCTGAGCCCAGGCCGCGGTGACGTCGCGCGGCGGGACGTCGACGCGCCGGATCGGCGTCAACTCGCCGGAGGCGGAGATGATCGCGGTCTCCTCGCGGCGGCAGCGCGGGCAAACGAAGCGGACCTCGTTCGGCGAAGCCGACCAGCTCGAACGTCTTACATTGGCGGCCATCGGCCAGGCTGCGCAGTGAGAGCATGACACCAGGAACCGACCGGGATCGAGCATACCCATTCCAAAGGACTCCGCGTCCTGCCATCCCTTCAATGATTGATCCATGTGAATCGTTCCGGTGCCAAAACACCGTCGAGACACCATCGGCCCCGAACCAGGAGGCGGAGCCGCTCAGCGGGCGCCCTTGAGCGTGCACGACGTGCTGCAGGTGACCGTGTTGCCGTGGTCGCACGCCTTGCAGGCGGCAACGCACTGGGTCATGTCGCGGGGATTGAAGGAAGTGTAGTTCCGCATCGCGCAGACCGGGGTCGAGCCGGTGATCTCCTGCTCCTGGTTGCAGGCTGCCGTCATGAGTCCAAACATGATGACCGCAAAAAGGCGCATGGGATCGCCCTGTTAGGCACGACAAAACAATCTCGCGAGGCGCGCTGCACCGCAGCGAGCCCCGGCATTTCCACAGCGGGAAATCACCGGAGGCGTCCTCGCATCTGCATTGAGGATGCGCGCCAAGTGTTAAGAACGGATTGCCGGCGTCAGGCCGCAGCTTGGCTCGCTATGGCCTGCCGCATGTCCACCGCCAGCTGGCGATACCGCTCCGAGAGCTTCAGATAAAACTCACGCTTGGTGCTGTCGGTGGCGAGCCTGGCGATCAGCTCGCATTCGGCGGTGAGCGTCTCGAACCGTTCGAGCCTGTTCTCAAGTTCTGTCATCGGCGTGTCCCCATCAAACGCCTCAAGGACACCAAACCTAAGCCCGGGAAATAGGTCACTGCGAACATCGTTATCGAGTAGAATCAATTTTTCCCGCGCGGCCGACTATTTCTGCTCCAACCGCCAGGCGCCGTCCCAGCCCTCGTCCGGCGGATGGGCCTCGAACCGCGTGATACGAGCAAGCATTGCCCGCGAGGGGCCGTCGCCTGGGACGGCTTCAAGTGCCGCGTTGAAGCCGGCGCGGGCCTCGTCGAAGCGGCGGGCGCGATAGGCGGCGAGGCCTTCGGCGTAGTGAGAACGCAGGCTCTCATGCGCGGCCGTGAGTGCGCCTGCCCGGCCCATCACCTCGAAGATCGTTTGCGGCGCGCTCTGGCCGGCGACCGCAAGACGGTCGACCTCGCGCAATCCGAGGTGCGAGCCGATCGCGTCCGCCGTCGCCTGCGAGATCAGGATACGGGTGCCATAGGTCTTGTTGACGGCCTCCAGTCGTGAGGCGAGGTTCACGGCGTCGCCCATCACGGTGAAGCTCATCATCAGCTCGGAGCCGATGCTGCCGGTCAGGACCTCGCCGGTGGCGATGCCGATCCGCAGATCGCAAAGCCCGGGCATGGCGCGGATGCCGAGCAGATCCGGCAATTGCTTCTGCAGCGCGGGCACCTGATCGGCCATTTCGATCGCAGCAAGGCCTGCGAGCAGCGCCGGCTCTTCCTCCTCGATGAAGGGAGGGCCCCAATAGGCCATGATGGCGTCGCCGATATATTTGTCGATGATGCCGCGGTTGCTCCTGATCGGACCGGACATGACGGTAAAATAGTGGTTCATCACCTTGACCAGGCCGCGCGGGGTCATGCCCTCGCTCATCGCGGTGAAGCCGCTCATGTCGCAGAACATGATGGTCATCACCCGGCGCTGACCGTCGACGGCGACCTCCGGCCGGTCAATCAGCCCCTGCACCACCTTGGGATCGATGTAGCGGCCAAAGGTCTCGCGGATGCGCTCGTTCTGGCGCAATTGCTCGACCATGCGATTGAAGGCGGAGGCGAGTTCGCCAATCTCGTCCTGCGTCGAGACACTGATGGTCTTGTCGAAGCGGCCCGCCTCGACTTCGCGGGTGCCGGCCAGCAAGAGCCGGACCGGTCGCGTGATCCCGGTGGAGACCATGATCGCAAAGGCAAGTCCGACGATCGCCGCGAGGATGGTCACGATGCCCGAGACGATGATCGCCTGGCGCTGATGGCGGATCACCTGCGCGGTGCTCACGAACACCTGCGAGAGCATCTCGGCGCGGATCGCATCGATCCGCTGGGTGAAGAGATCGCGGAGCGCGTCCACATGGACGAGCACGTCGCGCGTGGCCGCAAAGTCCTTGGCATCGAGCAGCCGGAGCAGCTTGGCGTCCTCCTCGTCGAGTTCGCGGCGAAGCTCCTTGACTGCATTCTCGATGCGCGTCTCGATCCGGGCGAGTGCCGCGTTGTCCGACGGTGTGCTCTCATCGTCGATGATCGCGTTGATCAGCTTTCGCGCGGCTTCGGCCTCCTGCTCGACCTGGGCGTCCGTTTCCCTGAAGATCTTCAGCCGCGCCGCAAAGCCCTCCTCGTCCGGCGGCGTTTGCATTTTGGCGATCACCATGCGCCGCATCGCCAGCGCCCGCTCCAGCGAACGCACATTGGACCGCGCCAGGTGGCCGTAAGCCGGAATATACCGCGCGGTCAGCTCATCCAGAAGATGGCCGACGCGGCTGGACATCACCATCGACAGGATCGCGGTGACGACCATCAGGATGATGAGGCCGAGCGCAATCCCGACGATCTTGCGCCGGATCGACTGGTTGAAAATCGGCATGGGCGCGGGACAATGGGCTGAAGGGGAAAGGCTTTGGAACCCAATACAACGGATTTGCCGCCGGGAATACGCGCAATTTGGCCGCTTCGAGGCGTCCTGAACCGCCGCAACCGTCGCGCGAGCCGTATTCGTTAATGAAGGTTAAGAGACCCGCTCGCCCCGCCGTTGCACAGGTTCCCTGGCTCCATCCGTATTTCGCCGCATTGTTGGAACAGCTTCAGGATGCGAAACGACGTCGTGTCACCATTTTGACGCCGTTTTGATTCTCGAGCCGCATCTCGTCGCGGACTTTGGTTTGTACTGGTTTCGCAGGGGGACCACGGAATGAACCAGTGCCTACGCTCGCTCGCGTGTGTCGTTGCCGTGGCCGCTTTGGCCTTCATCCCTACAGAGCTGGCAGCGAAGAGCGGTCACAAATCGTCCGCGCCGAAGAAGACGCATGAGGCGAAAACCGGCAAGCAGCGCCACGCCTCCGCCGGCAAGGCGCGGCACGGCAAGCATGCCGAGGCCAAGCGCAAGTCGAAGAAGCAGGACGACGCGCCCTCGGACAAGCCGGCAGCCCCGCCGCTGACTGGCGATCTCGCCGCGCTGAAGGATGCCATCGATCTCGCGCGGAAGGGCAAGACCGAGGACGCCAGCGCGGCGCGCGACCGCATTGCCGACCCGGCCGGACAGAAACTCGCCGACTGGTTTATGCTGCGCCATTCCGAAAGCACGGCGAATTTCAAGCGCTACGCCGCCTTCCTCGCCGCCAATCCGGACTGGCCGAGCAGCGCGCTGCTCCGCCGCCGCGCCGAGGCGCGGCTGTGGCAGGAGAAGGCCAACGCGGCGACCGTGCACAAATTCACGATGGACCGGCCGACCAGCGCCAAGGGCAAGTTCGCGCTCGCCCGCGTGCTGATGACCGAGGGCGACAGCGACAGGGCCGCGCGTCTCGTGCGCGATGCCTGGCGCACGGACGAATTGTCCGAGCGCAGTGAGGAGGATTCCTACCAAGCGTTCCGCGATCTCCTGACCGCCGAGGATCATCGCGCCCGCATGGACAAGCGGCTCGGCGCCAAGGACTATGCGGGGGCGCGGCGCGCAGCCAAGCGGCTCGGCGAGGATGCGCTCGCGATCGTCAAGGCCTGCGCCGCAGTCACCGGCAAGGCCAGCAAGGCCAAGGATTACCTGGAGGACATTTCGGCCGAGGCGCGCCGCGACCTCGGCTATGTGCTGTGCCGCGCGCAATGGCATCTCCAGAATGACCGCATCGACGACGCGGCCGAGGTGATCCTGGCCGCCGCGCCCGATACGATGGCGGCGCAAGACACCGACGCCTGGTGGCGCGAGCGCCGCCTGCTCGCGCGAAAGCTGCTCGACCAGGGCAAGTTCAAAACCGCCTATGATTTGGTGCGCTCGGCAGCCGTGCCCGCGATGGAGGTCTATCGCGCCGACTATCACTTCATGTGCGGCTGGATCGCGCTGCGCTATCTCGATGATCCCAAGGCGGCGATGACGCATTTCGCCGCGATCGACGAAGGCTCCGCCAATCCGATCGCGCTGTCGCGCGCGCATTATTGGCGCGGCCGCGCGGCCGAGGCAATGAACGCACCGGCCGATGCGCGCCTGAGCTATCAGGCGGCGGCGCGCTATCCGACCGCCTATTACGGCCAGCTCGCCCGCGCCAGGCTCGGTCTCGACCGCATCGAGCTGCGTGCGCCCTCGCCCGTGCTGGCAGCAGTCGACGCGCCGCCCGCGGACGAGCGCGTGCGCGCCGCCGACATGCTCTACGGCGTCGGTGAGCGCGACATGGTGTTTTACTTCGCCGAGGATTTTGCCAAGGAGAGCACCGACGTCGCCGCACTCGAAGCGCTCGGCGAGCTCGCCGGCCGGCGCAACGATGCGCGCGTGATGCTGGAGGTCGGCAAGTCGGCGCTGGCGCGCGGGCTCGCGCTCGATCACTACGCCTTCCCGACCATCGGCATCCCTGAACATAAGCAGGTGGCGCCCGCGATCGATCCCAGCGTGATCTATTCGGTGGCGCGCACCGAAAGCTCGTTCGACCAGCGCGACAAATCGGCCGCCAACGCAGTCGGGCTGATGCAGGTGACGCCGGAAGCGGGCCGCGACACCGCAAAGCGCTTCGGCCTGACCTATGACTGGGACAAGATGGTCTCCGATCCCGTCTACAACACGCAGATGGGCGCGGCCGAGCTCAGTGCGCTCATGTCGGAATATCGCGGCAACCAGATCATGACCTTCGCCGGCTACAATGCCGGCCGGGGCCGCGTGCGCGAATGGGTGCAGGCGCGCGGCGACCCCAGGGATCCCAAGGTCGATCCGGTCGACTGGGTCGAGCGCATCCCGCTGTCGGAGACGCGCAACTACGTCCAGCGCGTGATCGAGAACGTGCTGGTCTATCGTGCGAGGTTTGAGGCCAGCAGCGTCGTCGCGGCGAAGTCCGAGCAGCGCGTTACGACGCCGAACAGGGGCGCGATGCCGACGACGGCATCGGCCGCAGCCGCCGCGCCCTAGCTTCGCGACGCCGGGGCTGGACGCGGCGTGAAGCTGGATGCAGTGACTGCGACCGACCTCTCTGCGCGGGTCCGCATCGTTTGGCGAGCCGTCACCTCCTTCCGTGGTCAGAGGGTTCGTACGCGCGCAGAAATGCTTCCGTCAGCGAGCGCGAGAGCGCGCCCGTCTGCAGTATCCAGTTCCAGCTCGACACCGTGATCGCTTCGAGCGAACTGCGGTAAGGCCAGAGCATTTCCACCGCCGTCTGCTGATATCGACGGTAGCAATCATAGTCGCAGTACCGCCGCTCAGCGGGCACATGGCGGACGTAACTCGCGCCCAGCGGCTGCGCGCACGCGCTGCAGGTACCGCCGTGGCGAGGCCCTTCCTGATTGACGAACATGAATCTCATCGCGATGTCCTCTCGCCCGGACGGCAAATCCACCGCCCGTTTCGCCCTCCTATCCGCTCAAGACGCCGCTCGTGTGCGCCCCTCGATCAGCGGCGCAGCTTCGCCATGAAGCGCGTAACACTCGTAGCCGCAGTAGGGCAGCAGCGTCTTCGCATCGCGCAGATAGCCGCCGCTGATCTCCTCGCAGCACCAGAGGCAGGACGTTTTGCGAAAAGGGGTCCTGCCGTTCACCAATATGAACCTCATGTGGCACCTCCGAGCGCAAAGCAGTAGACCGTGTCGACGAGAGAGGCGGACGGCGGCGGCGCGCAAAGATGGTTGCGGCCGTCGGGATTATCCCTGTTTCGCTCGACCTTCTGAGGCGGAATGAGGATGTATTTCCCGTCTTCCCGGCGCAGCGCGTAGATGCTCCCCTCGACCCGCCGTATCTCGGTCGGGTAGCAGTCGGCGTTGTTGCAGCAAGTCAGCACCGGATTGTCCGGCAGGTGCCAACTCGAATAGAACTGCTCGTGGAGGAGCAGATCCCGAGGCGGATGACGATGTGCGCCATCCTGTCCGGCCTCGTCCGCCTCCGCTCCAGTCATCAACGAAAGCGGCAGCGTGATCGCCAAGAGGAGCTTGCAACAACGGTTCAACGCGCAGCCTCCCGATACAGAATTGCCGAACGCAGCAGATCCGGTGACTGGTGCTTACGCCGCCTGAGACCGAAACAGCCATCGGCGATCGCGTTCGCGGCGCGCTCTGAAGCGATCGAGACATTTCCGGGAGCAAAGCGGCGCTCGCCAGGAATAATACCGGATCAGGCCGAACTTCCCGCTGCAGACGGCGCAGCTTTTTGCGGCGGAAGGGCGCTCGGAGTGTTCGGGCTTATCGCACATGATCCTCTCCTCCTGGCCTCTGATGGGCGCCTCTGACGGTCGAGGATCCCCACGGGCGCTGATGCACAATCATCACGTTCGTCAACGAAATGCGGCTTCTCAATCGTGACCAGATCATCGGCAAGTCAGCGCCAGCGGAGGCGAAGCTGGCCTCTTGAGTGCACGACCCCGCGCTACTCAACTGTTCAAGCGTTGCGATCGACACCACTGGATTGCCGGTGAGACTAGTCCCCATGTGACGGGCCGCTCAATTGTACGGAGGTAAATGCAGCGTATGACTAGGATTGCGCGACCTATACATAGGTTTGTCCGGTGATTTACCGGAGTTTCGTCCGCTCGCAACGAGACGGCGCAACGCTGGCAAGCTGCACGGAGCCCGCGAACTTTCGATGCGGAATCCTGCTTTGATCAGGGAATTGCCCCTGCTGTCGCAAAGTGCTCTACTCTCCCTGCCCCACGCGGGCCGGGACGCTTGCGATGATGCCTGGCCAGATCGCAAAACTAGGGAATTCGGCCGCGCAATTCCTGCTCGGCGGCCTTGCGGCGCTTCGATCTCTCGGCAATGCGGGGAAAGGCGAGTCCGCGACTGGGGATGGCTGGCGGCAGGACAATGCCGACCTGCGCGACGCCGTGAAGCAATGGCGACAAGTGTTCGAGCACAATCCGGTCATGTATTTCATGGTCGATCCGGCCGGAACGGTGCTCAACGTAAATACATTTGGCGCCGCGCAACTGGGCTACACGGCGGCCGAGTTGACCGGCCAATCTGTGCTGAACGTCTTTTTCGAAGAGGACCGCGATTTCGTCCGTCGCTGTGTCGGGCTGTGCCTGGAAACCGTGGACCAGTCGCACACCTGGGAGATTCGCAAGGTCCGGAAGGACGGCTCGGTTCTCTGGGTCCGTGAGAACGCCAAGGCCATGCGACGCGGCGACGGCACGCCGATCGTGCTGGTCGCCTGCGAAAACATCACCCAGCGCAAGGAGGCGGAGGATGCGCTGCGGCAGAGCGAGGCCTACCTTGCCCAAGCGCAGGAGTTGAGCCGCACCGGCAGCTTCGGCCTGAGCCTGGCAACCCGCGAGGCCGTCTGGTCCAGGGAGACCTTTCGCATCTTCCAATGTGACCCGCAGGTCAAACCGACGCTCGATTTCGTTTTCCAGCGCATTCATCCGGAAGATCGCAATGCGGTCAGCAAGACCCTTGATCGGGCCTTCCGTGAGGTCGGCGATTTCGACCATGAATATCGCCTGCTGATGCCCGATGGAACCATCAAATATCTCCATTCCGTGGCACGCGTGGTGAGACATGGATCCGGCCACATCGAGTTTGTCGGAGCGGTCACTGACGTCACTACGGCAAAGGAAACCGAACAGCGGCTGCGTCGCAGCGAAGCCTATCTGACCGAAGCCCAGCGCCTCAGCCACACGAGCAGCTGGGCCTGGAACGTGCGCAGTCAGGAGTTTGCCTACCGATCGGCCGAACTCTATCGCCTGTTCGGATTCAACCCGGACCAGATCGATCTGTCGGCGCAGGCTTTCCAACAACGGATCCTCGCCGAAGACTTTCGCCGGATCGTCGATGTGGAACGTCAGGCAATCCGGCAAAAGCAGCCTTTCGAAGTTGATTTTCGGATTTTGCGTCCGGACGGTTCCGTACGACACGTCCATACGGAGGGGCATCCCGTCGTCGGCGGGGACGGCGATGTCACGGAAATCATCGGCACCCACGTCGATGTCACCGAGCAGTTTGCCGCCAGACAAGCGCTGCAAAAAGCCTTTGACGAGCTCAAGCTGTCCGAGCAGCGATTTCGCGACTATGCCGAAACCGCCTCGGACTGGTTTTGGGAGAGCGGGCCGGACCACCGTATCACACGGATTTCGGAACATGCCGACACGGCCGGTCCCGTGCCCACGGGCGTGATCGGCCTCGCCCGTTGGGACATTCCACCCGATGCCGAGCTCGAGCCCGAGAAGTGGGAGCGGCATCGCGCGACGCTCGATGCCCACCTTCCGTTTCGCGACCTGGTCTACCGAAGCAAGGATCGCAACGGATCTCCGATCTACGTGCGCACCAGCGGCAAGCCCTTGCACGACGCGAACGGCAACTTTCTCGGTTATCGTGGCGTCAGCAGCGACGTGACGGCGGCCATCCGCGCCGAGCAGGCCGAAGAAGCGCTGCGCAAGGCGCAAGCCGAACTAGCTCACGTGACGCGTGTCACGATGCTCGGCGAACTCACGGCCTCGATCGCCCACGAGATCAATCAGCCCTTGGCCGCCGTGATCTCCAATGCGGATGCCTGTATCGGATGGCTCGGCCGCGAACCAGCCCAACTGAATGCCGCACGCCGTTCCGTGGAATGGATCGTCGAGGACGCCAATCGCGCCAGCGAGGTGATCCGCCGGATCAGAACGCTTGCGAAGAAGACCGAGATCGAGATGGCTCCGGTCGACATGAACCAGCTCGTCAGGGAGACGGTGGCGCTCGTCCGCCGCGAGCTTGCCACCCATGCCGTGTCGGTACGAATGGAGCTGGCGTCCGCTCTACCCAGCGTTTGCGGCGACCGGATCCAGCTGCAGCAGGTGCTGATCAACCTGGTCATGAACGGGATTGAAGCCATGCACGCCAATGTGGACCGTCCGCGCGAGCTTGCGATCCGCTCCAGCCAGGCGAGCGAGCACGGCGAAGGCCGCATGCTCCTGATCGTGACAGACAGCGGGGTCGGCCTCGGCGACGGCGCGACGGAGCGCATCTTCACACCTTTCTTCACGACAAAGCCGAGCGGCCTGGGGATGGGACTGTCGATCTGCCGATCGATCATCGAGGCTCATGCGGGCCGGCTCTCGGCCTTCCCCAATGACGGAAGCGGAGCAACATTCCAGATTGCCCTGCCCTTGCCGATCGAGGACACGTCGTGACCGACCTTCCCAAGGTGGCGACGGTGCAGACGAGTTCCGACGATCCGATCGTCTTGATCGTCGACGACGATCCATCGATGCGCCGTGCGCTCACCAACCTCTTTCAATCCGTCGGCCTCAAGGTCGAGGCTTTCGGCTCCGCGGCGGAGATCATGGAAGCCAAGCCACCGGCGGTCCCCAGCTGCCTTGTGCTCGACATCCGCCTGCCGGGCTCAAGCGGCTTTGACCTGCAGTCGGACCTAGCGAAGGCGAACATTCACACGCCCATTATCTTCATCACCGGTCATGGTGATATTCCGATGACCGTCAGGGCCATGAAGAGCGGCGCCATCGATTTTCTGACCAAGCCGGTGCGCGACCAGGACATGCTGGATGCGGTTCAGGCCGCGATCGAACGGGATCGCAAGCGACGCAATGCCGAGGAGTCGGTCGCGGGAGTGCGGTCCCGATTCGAGGGTTTAAGCGCGCGCCAGCGCGACATCCTCGCCCTGGTGGCGTCCGGCCTGATGAACAAGCAAGTCGCTGCCGAGCTCGGATTGGCTGAGATTACCGTCAAGATCTACCGCGGGCAGATCATGCGGAAAATGGGCGCCAAGTCGTTGGCCGATCTCGTCAGAATGGTGGAGGCGCTCGGAATCTCACGCCCGGGCGGAAAGGTGCAAACCTAAGTATGCTTTTCAAGCTCGCTCCAAGGGCTCACTTTCGTCAAGTGCGGCACCGTGATCGGCGGCTCCCCGATCAGGAGCGATCATCTTGTCAATCCCCTCGGCCATTTCCGTCATCGACGATGATCGATCAGTCCGCCTTGCGACCAATAATCTGCTGACGTCGCGGGGATACACGGTCAACATATTTCGCTCCGCTGACGAATTTCTTCAATCGGCCGAACTGAAGACGACGTCCTGCGTGATCGCGGATGTGCAGATGTCGTTGATGGGCGGCCTTGAGCTCTTGACGCACATGCGCAGCCTTGGTCACCACACGCCCTTCATTTTCATGACGGCTTTTCCCGACGATGCCGTGCGCGACCGCGCGCTGAAAGCGGGCGCTATCTGCTTTCTGGCGAAGCCGTTCTCCACGCCCGCTCTGCTTGAATGTCTGCGGATGGCCCTGTCCGGCTCCGATCAAACCGAGACGTGATACGCTGGCGCCGAGCCCTGGCGACACGGCGCTCACTCCACCTTGATGTTCGCCGCCTTGATCATTGGCCACCACTTCGCGATCTCCGCCTTCTGGCGGGCGCCCAGGGCCTCGGGCGTGAGCTGATCCTGGGGTGTCATCTCAAGCCCCTGACTTTCGAGCTGCTTCTTCACGCCGGGATCGTTCAGCGCTTCCACGGCAGCGGCATTGAGCTTGGCGACGATCGCCTTTGGCGTGCCCTTCGGCACCCACATGCCGGACCAGAGCGTCATGTTGAAGCCCTTCAGGCCCGCCTCCTCCGCCGTCGGGATGTCGGGCGCCGACGACAGGCGCCTGTCATCGGTGATGGCGTAGGCGCGAATGGTGCCGGCGCGGACCTGGTTGATGGAGTTCGAGGTCTGGTCGACGATGACGTCGATCTGGCCGGCAATGAGATCGTTCAGGGCGGGCGCGGTGCCGCGATACGGTACGTATTGCAGCTTGATGCCGCTGACGCTCTCGAAATAGACCCCGGCGATGTGGCTACCCGAGCCCGCGCCGGCGGTGCCGGCGGTCGGCGGCGACGGTCGCGACTTCAGCCAGTCCAGCAGCTCCTTCAGCGAGGTCGCGGGCACCGCGTTCTTGCTGACGACGATCATCGGATTGCTCGGCAGCAGCACCACCGGCTCCAGGTCCGCGACCAAGTCGTAATTGAGCTTGTAGACGGCGCCGTTGGCAACGTGGGTGCCGAGATGGCCGAACGAGATCGTGTAGCCGTCGGGGGCCGAATGCACGGCGCGGCCGACGCCGATCGAGCCGCCCGCGCCGGTGACGTTCTCGATCACCAGCGGCTGCCCAAGCGATGTCCGCATCCGCTCGGCAAGCACTCGCGCCATCGCATCCGACGGACCGCCGGCGGCGAAGGGAACGATGATGGTGATGGGACGCGAGGGATAGTCGTCGGCGCGCGCGGCGCCTGCAACAGCGAGAATAGCAATCAGCGCAGCCCAGGCGGCCTTCATTGTCTTCTCCCAGCAATGTCATTGTTGTTTTAGTCTCTTCCCGCGTACGGGAAGAGGGATCGTTCCTGAAGGGACGAAATGCCGCGCTAGAACTGCGAATAGTCGATCGGCTTGTGGCGATCGAGCGTGCGGGTGACCGGCGGCAGCGGGTATTTCAGGCCGGTGGCGCAGTTGAACAGCATCACGCGGTCGGACTTGCTGACGCGGCCGTCGGCGAGGCTGTCCTTGTAGGCGGCGTAGGTGGCAGCACCTTCGGGGCAGAGCAACAGCCCCTCCTCGCGCGCGACCTCGCTGAGCGCCGATGAGATCTTATCGTCGTCGACGGCAATGGCAAAACCGTTGCTCTGCC
The DNA here is from genome assembly GCF_023100665.1 of Bradyrhizobium sp. CW1. Classification (NCBI taxonomy): domain Bacteria; kingdom Pseudomonadati; phylum Pseudomonadota; class Alphaproteobacteria; order Hyphomicrobiales; family Nitrobacteraceae; genus Bradyrhizobium; species Bradyrhizobium sp. CW1. Next base: position 3,886,746 of record NZ_CP064684.1, on the reverse strand, counting down.
GCACCGCGCGCAAAATGAGAAAGTCGCCGATCGCCTGCGGCACGCGAATGCCTGACGCGATGGTGTGAGCGTCCTCCCAGCGCGTCGCATGCTCGGTGCCGGCCTCATAGGCGCGCACCATGGGGGCGCAGCCGGAGGCTTGCACCGCGACCATGCGCGGGCGCTTGCTGCCGATGAAGCCGATCTTCTCTAGTTCGTCGAACGCCTTCCACATGCCGATCAAGCCGGTGCCGCCGCCGGTCGGATAGAAGATCACGTCGGGCACGTCCCAGCCGAGCTGCTCGGCGAGTTCGAGCCCCATCGTCTTCTTGCCTTCGATGCGGTACGGCTCCTTCAAGGTCGAGGTGTCGAACCAGCCGACTTTCGCCTCGCCCTCGCCGACGATCTTGCCGCAATCGTCGATATAGCCGTTGACGCGGTAGACGGTGGCGCCCTGCAGCTCGATCTCGCTGACGTTCACCTCCGGCGTATCGGCCGGGCAGAAGATCGTGGTCTTGATGCCGCAGGAGGTCGCATAAGCCGCGAGCGCCGCGCCGGCATTGCCGTTGGTCGGCATCGCCATATGCTTGATGCCGAGCGCCTTGCCCATCGACACCGCCATCACGAGGCCGCGCGCCTTGAACGAGCCGGTCGGCAAGCGCCCCTCGTCCTTGACGATGATCTCGCCGCCGCCGAGTTTTGCACCGAGCTTGGGCAGCCGGATCAGCGGCGTCGTGACCTCGCCGAGCGAGACGATATCCCGACATTTACGCACCGGCAAAAGCTCGCGGTAGCGCCACATGTCGGCGGGGCGCTGGGCGAGCGCGTCTTTCGTCAGCGCCGTCTTCACACCGGCAAGGTCGTAGCGCACCAGCAGCGGCTTGCCGGCCTTAGAGAGGTTGTGGACCCGGTCGGCGGCGTAATGATCGCCCTCCATCGCGCATTCGAGATGGGTGACGAAGGTCGGGCGTTCGATGGTGAGGTTGTCGTTGTCTTGCATGGGGTGATTTCCTTCTTGTTTTGCAAACAGATCCCTCCGCTCGTCATTGCGAGCGCAGCGGAGCAATCCAGAGTCTTTCCGCGGAGGCAGTCTGGATTGCTTCGCTTCGCTCGCAATGACGGTGGTGGGCGGCGATGCGCGCCCGTCAAATATTCAGCACCCGTCCATACGCATCCAGCACGGCTTCCTTCATCATCTCCGACAGGGTCGGATGCGGGAACACCGTGTGCATCAGCTCCTCTTCCGTGGTCTCAAGGTTCATGGAGACGACGTAGCCCTGGATCAGCTCGGTGACCTCCGCGCCGATCATGTGGGCGCCAAGCAGCTGGCCGGTCTTCTTGTCGAAGATCACCTTGACCAAGCCCTGGTCCTCGCCGAGCGCGATGGCCTTGCCGTTGCCGACGAAGGGGAAGCGGCCGACGCGGATCTCGCGGCCGTTCTCCTTGGCCTTGGCTTCGGTGAGGCCGACGGAGGCCACCTGCGGCTGACAATAGGTGCAGCCCGGGATCAGGTTCTTGTCCATGGCGTGCGGATGCAGGCCCTTGATCGCCTCGACGCAGATCACGCCTTCATGTTCGGCCTTGTGAGCCAGCATCGGCGGCCCCGCGACATCGCCGATGGCATAGATGCCGGGGATGTTGGTCTTGCCGTAGCCGTCGATCACGATGACGCCGCGATCCGTTTTCACGCCGAGCTTCTCGAGTCCAAGGTTCTCGATGTTGCCGACGACGCCGACCGCCGAGATCACACGCTCGAACTCGGTCGTCACAGGCTTGCCCTTGCCGTCGTCAATGGTAGCGACGACGCTGTCGGCCTTCTTCTCGAGCTTGGTCACCTTGGTCGAGGACAGGATCTTGATGCCCTGCTTCTCGAAACGCTTGCGGGCCAGGCCGGCGATCTCGGCGTCCTCCACCGGCAGGATCTGCGGCAGCACTTCGACCACGGTGACGTCCGAGCCCATGGTGTGGAAGAAGGAGGCGAACTCGATGCCGATCGCGCCGGAGCCGACGACCAGCAGCGATTTCGGCATCCGCTCCGGCACCATCGCCTCGAAATAAGTCCAGATCAGCTTCTTGTCGGGTTCGAGGCCCGGCAGCACCCGCGGCCGCGCGCCGGTCGCGACGATAATGTGTTTGGCCTGATACGTCCCCTCGCCCAGCGCACCCTTGGGGCCCTCGACGTCCGACTTCTTCACGGTGACTTTGCCGGGCGCATCGATCGAGGCCGCGCCCCAGATCACGCTGACCTTGTTCTTCTTCATCAGGAAGCCAACGCCATCGTTCAGCCGCTTCGAGACACCGCGCGAGCGCTGCACCACCGCCTTCGGGTCGAACGAGACGTTGTCGGCCGACAGGCCGTAATCCTTGGCGTGCTGCATGTAGTGGTAGATCTCGGCCGAGCGCAGCAGCGCCTTGGTCGGGATGCAGCCCCAGTTCAGGCAGATGCCGCCGAGATAGGATTTCTCGACGATCGCGACCTTGAAGCCGAGCTGGGCGGCGCGGATTGCGGTGACATAGCCGCCCGGACCGGAGCCGATGATGATGATGTCGAAGGATGTCTCGGCCATGGCGGCTCCCATTCAACTCAAGAGGCGCCGCGGGCGCGGCGCTTGATCAGAAAAGACCTCACCAGCCATTCGAGCATCGTCGCCAAAGCCATTACGGCCAAGGCAATCAGCACGACCGGCTGGGCGATGTTCCGTGCCAGTTGTTCACCGGCAAAGAACGCGGAGTAAAGAAGATCGAGCCCAATCGGGTTGAGCGCGACGACTGCTCCAAGCAGCAGCGACATCCATGGCCAGCGGGTACGGACATGCAACGGTGCCCCCTCTACCGCGCGTCAGACCATCATCATGACGGGATTTTCGATCAGCTGCTTGAAGGCGCCGATCAGTTCCGCGCCGAGCGCGCCGTCGATGGCGCGGTGATCGCAGGACAGGGTCACGCTCATCATGTTCGCGATCTCGATCTTGCCGCCGCGGACTACAGGCCGCTCCTCGCTGGTGCCGACCGCGAGGATGGTCGCATGCGGCGGATTGATCACGGCAGTGAAGTGGCTGATGCCGAACATGCCGAGGTTCGAGACGGCCGTCGTGCCGCCCTGGTACTCTTCGGGCTTCAGCTTGCGCGAGCGGGCGCGTGTCGCAAAATCCTTCATCTCGTTGGAGATGGTCGATAGCGTCTTGGTCTCCGCCTTGCGGATAATCGGCGTGATCAGGCCGCCGGGCATTGCCACCGCAACACCGACGTCCGAATGGTGGTGCTTGACCATGCCGGATTCGGTCCAGCTCACATTGCAATTCGGGATCTTCTGCAGCGCGACCGCCATCGCCTTGATGACGAAGTCGTTGACCGAGATCTTGTAGAGCGGCTTCTTCTCCTTGTCCTTGGGAGCAGCCGTATTGATCTCCTCGCGCGCGGCGAGCAGCTTGCCGATGTCGCAGTCGATCGTGAGATAGAAGTGCGGGACGTTCTGGATCGACGCGGTTAGACGCTGCGCAATCGTGCGGCGCATGCCGTCATGCGGGATGACCTCGTAGGAGCCGGGTTCGAACAGCGACAGGATCTGCTTGTCCGACATGGTCGGCGCGGTCGAGGGTGCGCCTGACGGCGTCGCCGCGGGAGCCTTCAGGCCTTTGCCGGACTTGGCCTGCTCGACGTCGCGTGCCACCACGCGGCCATGCGGGCCGGTGCCAGTCACCATCGCAACATCGACGCCGGCTTCCTTGGCGAGCCGGCGCGCCAGCGGCGAGGAGAACACGCGGCCGGCATGGCCGTTGCTCTGCGCAGCCGGTGCTGCGGCCTGCGGTGCAGGTGCTGCGGCGGGCGCCGGCGCGGCCTTGGGCGCAGCAGGCGCAGGAGCCGATGCAGCAGCAGGGGCTTCAGCAGCTTTCGGAGGCGCGGCGGAGGCACTGGGCTTGGCGGCACCTGCCGCCTTCACGTCCTCGCCCTCGCCGGCCAGCACCGCGATCACGTCGTTGACAGGCACGTCCTGCGTGCCCTCTGGCACGAGAATCCTGGCGATCGTGCCCTCGTCGATGGCCTCGACCTCCATGGTCGCCTTGTCGGTCTCGATCTCGGCGATGATGTCGCCGGATTTGACCTTGTCGCCTTCCTTCTTCAGCCACTTGGCGAGGTTGCCCTTCTCCATCGTCGGCGAAAGAGCGGGCATCAGGATGTTGATGGGCATGCTGACCTCAAGAAGAACTTTGCAAAAATCCGTCTCCGGACCGAAGACGAACAGACCAGGTTAGTTGCCGATGTCGCCCCGCCACAGGCGCTCATTGGCAGGGATGGAACGCCAATTCTTCATCATGGTGATGGAGCGGTCGTCGGCAAGGTCGATCCAGGAGATGCCGAACTTGTCGAGAATGTCCTTGGAGCCCTCGAAGGTGACGGACTCTCCAATAACCACAAGCTTGACCTTGAACAGTGAGAGCGCACCGGCACACATCGCGCATGGCGACAGCGTGGTGTACATGACGGTATCGTGGAACGAAATCGCACCCGCCTCGCGCAGGCAACTCATCTCGCCGTGCAGGATCGGGTTGTTCTCCTGCACCCGGTTGTTGTGGCCGCGGGCGATGACCTTGTTGTCGCGGGTCAGCACGGCGCCGATCGGCAGGCCGCCTTGCGCAATCGAGGCTTCCGCCTCGCGGATCGCCTCCAGCATGAAATCGAAATGATAGGATTCGATCGCCACGGTCAGTGCCCCTTCCCGCGCGGCGTCGTGGTGCCGGTGTCGGTGGGACGCTCGATCTCGGCCTGGAACATCTCGATGATCCGGTTCAGCGCGTCCTCCTCGGTGTATTCGCTCTCGCGCGCATAGGCGCGCGCGGCGTGACGGGCGAGATCGACGAGCAGCAGGCCCCACATGTCGGGCTCGTCGAAGGCCCGCTGGAACGCCATCGACAGCCCGCCGTCCAGCACGAACACGCGCAGGATCTCGACCGCGTCGTCGCGGACGAGGACGTCGGGTGGCAATGGCTGCTCCTTCGGACCCGCCATGGTCTACCTGTAGCAGACGGCTTTGGCGGCCTCGACCACTTCGGCAGCCGAAGGCAGCGCGAGCTTTTCCAGGTTCGCGGCATACGGCATCGGCACGTCCTTGCCGGAGACCCGGGTTACAGGCGCATCCAGATAGTCGAAGGCATGCTCCATGATCCGCGCGGCGATCTCGGCGCCGACACCGCTCTGGGCCCAGCCCTCTTCCACCGTGACGGCACGTCCCGTCTTTTTGACGGAGTTGACGATGGTGTCGGTGTCCATCGGACGCAGCGTGCGCAGGTCGATCACTTCGGCCTCGATGCCGTCCTTGGCGAGTTCGTCGGCGGCCTTCAGCGCGTAGCTCATGCCGTTCGACCACGAGATGATCGTGACATGGCTGCCGGAGCGCACGATGCGCGCCTTGCCGATCGGAATCACGAAATCGTCGAGCTTCGGCACCTCGCCAGTGTGGCCGTAGAGCATCTCGTTCTCGAGGAAGATCACCGGATTGGGATCGCGGATCGCAGCCTTGAGCAGGCCCTTGTAATCAGCGGCCGAGAACGGCGCGACGACCTTGAGGCCCGGGACGTTGGAATACCAGGACGAATAATCCTGGCTGTGCTGGGCGGCCACGCGGGAAGCGGCGCCGTTGGGCCCGCGGAATACGATGGAGCAGCCCATCTGGCCGCCGGACATATAGAGCGTCTTGGCCGCGGAGTTGATGATCTGGTCGATCGCCTGCATAGCGAAGTTGAAGGTCATGAACTCGACAATCGGCTTCAACCCGGTCATCGCGGCGCCGACGCCGATGCCGGCAAAGCCGTGCTCCGTGATTGGCGTGTCGATGACGCGCTTGGCGCCGAATTCCTGAAGCAGCCCTTGCGTCACCTTGTAGGCGCCTTGGTATTCGGCAACCTCTTCGCCCATCACGAAGACGTCGGCGTCGCGGCGCATCTCTTCGGCCATAGCATCGCGCAGGGCTTCGCGGATGGTCTGCGTCACCATCTCGGTGCCGGCGGGCACTTCCGGGTCGGGTTCTGCGACGGCCTGCGGCGCCGGCGCAGCCTTGGGAGCTGGAGCCTCGGTCTTCGCGGCGGCAGGGGCTACGGATTCGGCAGCCTTCTGCTGCTGGGCAGGCGCGGGCGCCTTGGCGAGATCGGCGGCACTTTCGCCATCGGCCAGAATTGTCGCGATCGGTGTGTTCACGGCCACGTCGGCGGTGCCCTCGGGGATCAGGATCTTGCCGAGCGTACCTTCATCGGTCGCCTCGACCTCCATGGTCGCCTTGTCGGTCTCGATCTCGGCGATGACGTCGCCGGACTTGATCGTCTCACCCTCCTTTTTCAGCCATTTGGAGAGGTTGCCCTTCTCCATCGTGGGCGACAACGCGGGCATCAGCACTTGAATTGGCATATCGGCTCCAAAAGAAAGCTTGCGCGCGTTCAGCGGTAAATATCGGTCCAGAGCTCGGCGGCATCCGGCTCGGGATCATGCTGGGCGAAATCGGCGGACGCGTTGACGATGTCGCGCACCTCGGCGTCGATCGCCTTCAGATCCTGCTCGCTGACCTTGGCGGCCAACAGGCGGTTGCGCACCTGCTCGATCGGATCCTGGTCGTGGCGGACTTTTTCGACCTCCTCGCGCGTTCTGTACTTTGCGGGATCGGACATCGAGTGGCCGCGATAACGGTAGGTCTGCATCTCCAGGATGAAGGGTCCCTTGCCGGCGCGGCACCAGGCCGCCGCCTCGTCGCCGGCGGCCTTCACGGCGCGGACGTCCATGCCGTCGACCTGCCGGCCGGGAATGTTGAAGGAGGCGCCGCGCTTGGAGAAATCCTGCTGCGCCGAGGCGCGCGAGACCGAAGTGCCCATGGCGTAGCGGTTGTTCTCGATGACGTAGATCACCGGCAGCTTCCAGAGCTCCGCCATGTTGAAGCTCTCATAGACCTGGCCCTGGTTGGCCGCGCCGTCGCCGAAATAGGTGACGCTGACATTGTCGTTGTCGCGATAGTGATTGGCGAAAGCGAGCCCGGTGCCGAGCGAGACCTGTGCGCCGACGATGCCGTGGCCGCCGTAAAAGTGCTTCTCCTTGCTGAACATATGCATGGAGCCGCCCTTGCCCTTGGAATAGCCGCCGCGACGGCCGGTGAGCTCGGCCATGACGCCTTTGGCCTCCATGCCGGTGGCGAGCATATGGCCGTGATCGCGATAGCCGGTGATGACCTGATCGCCCGGCTTCAGGGCCATCTGCATCCCGACCACCACGGCCTCCTGGCCGATATAAAGGTGGCAGAAGCCGCCGATCGCGCCCATACCGTAGAGCTGGCCGGCCTTTTCCTCGAACCGCCGGATCAGGAGCATGTCGCGGAGCGCCTTGAGCTCCTGCTCTCTGGTGAATTCCGGGGGCGAACCGCCGTCGGTCTTGTCCTGTGCAGTACTCGCGGCGGCTTTCTTGGGTGCGGCCATGGGAATTCCGGGTCAGAGAAAACTTCAGCCCTGTCTAACCCAAGTCAAACGCCCTTGGAAAGCACCGCGGCGGCATGGCACGCCTTTCATTATGCCGCACTGCAACGCGATCGTAATATTGCAAAATCTTTGACGCGGATCGGGCAACATTTAGCTCCCCGACTCCCGCATCGTGTGTGGAATACCGATCGCAGACCCGCTCACGTCAGCCGCAGGAAGCAACGGGCTGCTTGCATATCGCAATCGCGCTGGCTCGATGGAGTCAGCGGCAGACCGCAAACCCCGCAAATGGCGCTTGTGCCGCTCGCGTGTCAGTTCGCCGGGATCGTCCGGACGAGATCGCGCGGATTGACGTAGTCGAGCTGGAAGCGCGCCCGCTCGTCCAGCATGTCGGGGTCGATCTTCGCGGAGCGCAGCAGCGAAACGCGCTGCTCGCTCCTGGCGCGCTCGCGCTTGAGCTGCGCCAGTTCGCTGGTCAGCGCCACGATCTCCTGGTCGAGCTCCTGGCGGGCGTTGAGGCCGTATTTGCCGGTATAGGCGTTGACGCCGAAATAGCCGACGATGGCGGCCGCCATCGCATAGAGGGCAAGACCGGTCAGGATCGATTTCAGGCGCGCGCGGGAGACCATCCTGGGAAGATGGGACAGGTTGGTTAAGGGCGTGCTAATTGCCCGCCCGCTTGGCGTTCCAATGCCTGGCTCAGCCGTCATGCCCGGCCTTGTGCCGGGCATCCACGTTCTTCGTCAATTTGGCAAAGACGTGGATGGCCGGGACATCTAGCGCGAAGACGCGCTTCGCGTTTTTGCCCGGCCATGACGGAGACCCGGGGTTCGCGGCCTCAGCCGTGATGCTTCGCGACGTGCACCGCAAACGCGTCGATATAGGCCTGGAGCACCGGCTTCAAGGACTCCTTGGTCAGGTTGCCGTCGGCATCGAACGCGTCGCCCACCCCGTTCAGATAGGCCTCCGGCTGCTGCATGATCGGGCCGGAAATGCCCGGCAGGATGTTCTGGAGCGTCTTGGCGGCACTGACGCCGCCGAGCGGGCCCGGCGAGTTCGCGATGATGCCCACCGGCTTGTCGTTGAACGAGCTCTTGCCATAGGGCCGCGAGGCGACGTCGATGGCGTTCTTCAGCACCCCCGGGATCGCGCGATTGTATTCCGGCGTGACGAAGATGACGCCGTCCGATTTCTGGATTTTTTCGCGGAAAGACAGCCAATCCGCCGGCGGCGCTCCCTCGAGGTCCTGGTTGAAGAACGAGATGCCGGCCGGCGTGATGACCTCGAGCTTGAGCGAGGCCGGCGCGAGCTTGGCGAGCGCATTGGCGATCTTGAGCGAAAAGCTGTCCTTGCGCAGGCTGCCGGCGATCGTGACGATATTGTAGGCCATGGAGTGTCCTCGAAATCTTCAGCGGGAGTGCCGGGTCGGCACTTAAGCGATCTCGACCGATAGATGCAAGTGCATGGACCGGTCGGATTTGGAAACGCTGGGTTTCTGAACGGTTGCCCAAACAATCAGGCCGCCAAGTGGCGGCCCGATCCCTGGTACAAATCTGCAAATCGGCTCAGATCGTCGGATTCCACGCCGACGGGATCAGGCGATATTTGGCGCCGTCCTTCTCGACATGGCCGACCGAGGGGAAGGTGAAGTGGAAGCCGATCACGGTCGCCTTCTCGGCCGCCGCCATGTCGTAGAATTTGTGGCGGGTTTCCTGCGCCAGCGCTGCATCGGTGTCGAACACCACATGCCAGTCCGGATTGCGCAGGAAGAACTCCGGGATGTTGGTGACGTCGGACTGGATCAGCACCTTGGAATCGCCTGAGGCGACCGCGAACGAGGTGTGCCCCGGGGTGTGACCGGGCGTCGCGATCGAGGTGATGCCCGGTGCGACCTCCTTGCCCCACTCGTACTTCGTCACCTTGGATTCGAGGCCGGCAAAGGTCTTCTTCACGTTGGCGAAGTAGTTCTTCATCATCGCGTTGGACTCGGCCTTGGCGGCGTTGTCCTCGCTGGTCCAGAACTCCCAGTCCTTGCCTGGCACCATGATCTCCGCATTGGGGAAGGCAAGCGCGCCGTCGGCGAGACGAATGCCGTTGGTGTGGTCGGGATGCAGATGCGAGAGCAGCACGACGTCGATGCTCTTGGGGTCGACACCGGCGGCCTGGAGGTTCTGCAGCGTGCGGCCGACCGCGCCCTTGCTGGGCTCGAGATTGGCGACACCGTTGCCGGTATCGATCAGCACGAGCTTGGAGCCGGTGTTGATGAGCTGCGGGTTGAACGGCACCGTGACCATGCCCTTCGGCATGTAGGCCGCCTCGCCAGCGGCCAGCGCTTCCTCCTTCGGCGCGTTGACGACGAACTTGTCCGGCATCGGGAAAGTGCGCGCACCGTCATTGATGGAGGTGCACTCGTAGCTGCCGACCTTGTAGCGGTAGAAGCCCGGCGCCTGCGTGCCGGCTTGCGGTACTGAGGCATTGGCGGCGGTCGGCCCAAAGCCGGTCACGGCAGCCGCACCGAAGGTGGCGGCGCCTGCAAGCAAATGGCGGCGATTAAGATCGGTCATGAGGTCCCCTTCTGAGCGCCCCGCGGTTTTCCCGCGTGCAAATGGCGGCGGAATAATCCCCGGCTTCGCTCAGAAGGCAAGACCTTCTTTCGGTGACGTGCCGTCGCACGTCCCGATTATTTGTTCGGGTTGATGAGGAATTTTTCGCCAGTGGCGCGTTTGGCGTACACCGCGATGTTGGCGGGATCGAGCGCCTCGGAAAGCGACACCACCTTGGTGTAGTGGCTGGCAAACGTGGTCTTCAGTTCGTCGACGACGCGCTGGCGCAGCCTGGCCCCGTCCGCCTGCCCGATCTTCATCAGGAACGGAAACAGCAGCCAGCCGCCGACGCCCCAAGCCATGCCGAAGCCGCGCGGCAGCTCAATCGGGCGGACATCGAGCGCGCCATAGACATAGACCTGCTTGTGCACGTTGGAGCCGTAGCGGCTGTATTCCTTCGCGGTCTTGTTGATCGCGACTTCCATGCAGTTGAGGATGTCGCCGGCGAGCTTCCCGCCGCCGATGGCGTCGAAGGCGATGGTGGCGCCGGTCTCGACCAGCGCATTGGTGAGATCGCCGAGGAAGCTCGGTGCGGTGGAATCGACGACATATTTGGCGCCGATCTTGTGCAGGATGTCGGCCTGCTCCTTGCTGCGCACAATGTTGACCAGCGGGATGCCGTCCTTGATGCAGATCTTGTTCAGCATCTGCCCGAGATTGGATGCGGCCGCAGTGTGCACCAGCGCCTTGTGACCCTCGCGCCGCATGGTCTCGGTCATGCCGAGCGCGGTCAGCGGATTGACGAAGCAGGAGGCTCCTTCGGCCGGCGTGGTGCCTTCCGGCAACGGCAGGCACTCGCGCACTTTCAACGTGCGATACTGCGTGTACATCGCGCCGCCGATCATGGCGACGGTCTTGCCCATCAGCGCCTTCGCGGCATCCGAGGAGCCGGTCCTGATCACGACTCCCGCGCCTTCGTTACCGACCGGCATGGATTCGTCGAGCCGGCCTGCCATCGCCCGCATCGCGCCTTCCGGCACTTTCGCGGTGATGACGGGAGCTTCTTTGGTGCCCGAAGCCTTTGCCGTGCTCATGTCGGCCGCGCCGATCAAGAGCCCGAGGTCGGACGGGTTGATCGGCGCGGCCTCGACGCGGACGACAACCTCGTCCGCGGCGGGTTCGGGGGTCGGCACGTCGAGCAGCGAGATTTCGAGCTCACCGCTCTTCTTGATCAGCGAACGCAGTTGCAGGCCGTTCTTGCCGTCGCTCATGTCGATCCTCCCCTGTTCTTGTCCGACCGCTGGCTTATGCCAGCGCCTTCAGTGCCGCCTTGCCGCCGTAGAGCGCCTGCTTGCCGAGCTGCTGCTCGATGCGCAGGAGCTGGTTGTATTTGGCGGTGCGATCGGAGCGCGCAAGGGAGCCGGTCTTGATCTGACCGCAATTGGTGGCGACCGCGAGGTCGGCGATGGTAGAATCCTCGGTCTCGCCGGAGCGGTGCGACATCACCGAGGTGTAGCCGGCCTTGTGCGCCATCTCGACGGCGGCGAGCGTCTCGGTCAGCGTGCCGATCTGGTTGACCTTGATCAGGATCGAATTGGCCCGTCCGGCCTTGATGCCTTCGGCGAGGCGCTTGACGTTGGTGACGAAGAGATCGTCACCGACGAGCTGGCACTTCTTGCCGACGAGGTCGGTCAGCTCCTTCCAGCCGTCCATGTCGTCTTCCGACATGCCGTCCTCGATGGTCACGATCGGATAGCGCGAGACGAGATCAGCAAGGTACTTGGCCTGCTCGGAGATCGAGCGGGTCTTGCCCTCGCCCTCGTAGACGTATTTGCCGTCCTTGAAGAACTCGGTCGAGGCGCAGTCGAGGCCAATGACGATGTCGGAGCCCGCCTTGTAGCCGGCCTTGCCGATCGCGTTCATGACGAATTCGAGCGCGGCGTCCGCCGACGGCAGGTTCGGGGCAAAGCCGCCCTCATCGCCGACATTGGTGTTGTGGCCGGCCTTCTTCAATTCGGACTTCAGGGTGTGGAAGACCTCCGCGCCATAGCGCAAGCCCTCGGCAAAGGAGGACGCGCCAACCGGTAGGATCATGAACTCCTGGAAGTCGATCGGATTGTCGGCGTGCATGCCGCCATTGATGATGTTCATCATCGGCACCGGCAGCAGCCGCGCCGAGGTGCCGCCAACGTAACGATAGAGCGGCATGTCGAGCGAGTTCGCGGCCGCCTTGGCGCAGGCGAGCGACACGCCGAGGATGGCGTTGGCGCCCAGCCGGCTCTTGTTCGGCGTACCGTCGAGGTCGATCATGATCTGGTCGAGCTGGGCCTGCTGCTCGACATCGAGGCCGCTCAGGGCCTCGAAGATTTCGCCGTTGACGGCGCCGACCGCCTTGGTGACGCCCTTGCCGAGATAGCGAGTCTTGTCACCGTCGCGTAGTTCCACCGCCTCATGGGCGCCGGTGGAGGCGCCGGACGGCACGGCAGCACGGCCAAGCGCGCCATCTTCCAGCACGACGTCGACCTCGACGGTGGGATTGCCACGGCTATCGAGAATTTCGCGGCCGATGATGTCGATGATGGCGGTCATGATGTGCACTTCCGTTCGTTAGGGCTGATCGGTGCCGCGGGTCTTACACGGACCGCAAGCAAATGTGAACGCTTGGAGGGTGGGCTTCGACTGACGCGTGAAGCGGCTCGGACTAAGGTTGACCGCATCTGGTCTGCCGCAAAACCTCAATCTGAAACGGTCGGGGTAACGCCATGAATCGCCGCCAGTTTCTTGCCTCGAGCATCGCCCTCCTCGCGACGCGCCCGAGTTTTGCGCAGGAAGGCCCGTTCCGGACAAAATACTATCCCATTAGCTCCGGCATCGGTCTGCACGACCTCGCTCCCGCTCCCGATGGCACGGTCTGGTTTACGGCCCAGGGCAAGGGCCTGCTCGGCAGGCTCGATCCGAAGGATGGCAGCCATAAGACGGTCAGCCTCGGCCAGGGCGCCGCCCCGCACGGCGTGACCATCGGCCCCGACGGCGCGCCCTGGATCACCGAGGGCGGCCAGAATGCGATCGCCCGCGTCGATCCTTCCGACCTCAAGGTCACCCTGTTCCGCCTGCCCGAGAAGTTCGCCTACGCCAATCTCAACACCGGCGTGTTCGACAAGGACGGCACCTATTGGTTCACCGGCCAGTCCGGCTATTACGGCCGCCTCAAGCCGAACGCGGGCGGGATGGACGTGTTCAGGGCGCCCAAGGGCGTCGGCCCCTACGGAATCACCGTCACGCCCAAGGGCGACGTCTGGTATGCCTCGCTTGCCGGCAGCTATATTGCCAGGATCGATCCGGCGACGGGCAGCGCCAGTGTGGTCGAGCCGCCGACGCCGAGCCAAGGTTCGCGACGGGTTTGGTCGGATTCGAAAAGCCGGATCTGGGTCAGCGAGTGGAACAGTGGCCACGTCTCGGTGCACGATCCCGCGGAAGCCTCCTGGAAGACCTGGAAGCTGCCCGGCGAGCGTCCCCGCACCTACGCGGTCTATGTCGATGACAAGGACAAAGTCTGGCTGACCGATTTCTCCGCCAACGCCATCGTCCGCTTCGATCCCGCCACCGAGCGCTTCAACGTGTTCGCCAGCGACAAGGCTAACGCCAATGTGCGCCAGCTCGACGGGAGGCCGGGCGTGCTCTGGGGCTGCGAATCCGGCAACGACCGGATCGTCATGATCCAGACGGTCGCCGCCGGTTGACGACAGCGGCATTTGCGTCCATCCCGGCACGCGGAACAGGATGTGACGACAATGGCGAAGAAATCCCTTCAGCTGGGCCGCGCGGTCGAATGGCCGCACACACCGGAAGAAGCGCAGCTCGACCGCGTGCCGAACCCGCAAAAGGGCACGGACTATCTGGTACGCTTCACCGTGCCGGAATTCACCTCGCTCTGCCCGGTCACGGGACAACCGGATTTCGCACATCTGATGATCGACTACGCCCCCGGCCAATGGTTGCTGGAGTCGAAGTCGCTCAAGCTCTACATCGCGAGCTTCCGCAATCACGGCGCCTTCCACGAGGACTGCACCGTGATGATCGGCAAGCGCATCGCGAGCGAGATCAAGCCGAAGTTCCTGCGCATCGGGGGCTATTGGTATCCGCGCGGCGGCATTCCAATCGACGTGTTCTGGCAGACGGGCCGCGCGCCGAAGGGATTGTGGGTGCCCGAGCAGGGCGTCGCGCCCTATCGCGGCCGGGGCTGAGCTTGAAGAGACCGTTTCTGACTCACCGCGTTCGGTCTCGACCGCGAAGATTTGCTCGCTCGGGGGACGAGGTATAGCGGCTAACAACCATGCCGCTCGAATAAGCCTTGGCCTCGAGTAATTTTAGCTTCCTGAACCCCGACGCCGCGAAGATCCTGACGCCGTCACCCAATACCGCCGGGTTGACGTAGAATTGAAACTCGTCAACGAGACCTTGTTCGATCAGCGCCGCGGCAAACCCCGCGCCACCGAACACGCCAATGTCGCGCCCTCGTTGGCTCTTTAAGGCGCCGACCACCTCGTGCAAATCTCCGCTGACAAGCGTGGTTCGTTCCCACGCCGGCTCCGTTGGCTTATTCGTCGGAACCATTTTGCTCATTTCTGTGATACGCTTAGCGAACGCGTAGAATGGCTCAGTTGGGTAGCGGTTCGCTGCGTTCTCCCAATGCCGTAGATACCCTTCATTCAGCATCTTCCGACTGAGAAGAATCGTGTCGATGCGCTCGAAGTGAGCATTGAAATCGCGCTTCAGTTCATCATCCCAAAAGTTGTTGTCACCCCAACCCCATAGCTGCCAATTTACCGTTCCGTAGGAGCCGACAAAGCCATCGGCTGACACCTGCATCTGAAGGATAAGTTTTCGCATCGGTCTATTCTCTCGAATCATGCAAGGATCGAAGCTGCGAACGATTCAGCAGCCCATTGTTTGAAGGTCGTTCGAGTTGTGTTTTCTGAAGTTGGCGTGTCGAGTGCCCATCGCTCTTGGCGATTGAAGCTCGCTGGAGTTTCGATCAACGCTTCCGTGAAGCTGGCTGATATCCTGTTTGCGATCATGCTGCTGCGGGCGTCATCGAGCGGGACAGATCGATAAGTCACGTCTTTGCGCAGTTTCCTGCCCAGGAGCTCTGTCACCTTCTGAAATATGTAAAAGCCGCCGCTTGCAACCTGATGGATATCTGCGGGCATTTTCCACCACTCCTCCAGCATTGAGACTTTGTGATTGGTTTACATTTGGAAGCATTGACGCCAGCCTCGAATGATGTCAATAGTAAATCGATTTACAAAGGGAACTACGGATGTCGGGAAGACAGCGATCAGGTTGCCCAATCAGTCTGTCGCTGGAGTTGCTCGGCGATCGCTGGACGCTGCTGATTGTGCGTGACATCGTTTTCGCGGGGAAACAGCACTTCCGGGAATTTCTGCAGTCCGATGAAACGATATCATCGCGGACGCTTGCGGAGCGGCTTCAAACGCTGCAAGAAGGCGGCGTCCTTACCCGTCATGACGACCCCACGCATAAACTGAAGGCGATTTATCGCCTTACGGAGGCGGGCATTGATCTGCTGCCTGTCCTCGCCGAGCTTGGCTTATGGGGCAGCAAATATCGTAATGCTGATCCGGATCTTGGTGCGATTGCCGAGAGACTATCGGCGGGGGGCCCCAAGATGCTTTCCCAGATGAAGCAAAAACTGAGGAAAGGAGGTTCTAAATGACGATACGCCGCGTCAGGCGCTAGACATCTTTTAGGCGACTGCATCCGATGGCGCCCGCTGTTTCAACAGCCGCGCACAGGCGAAGCCCAGCGCGACCATGATCGCGGCGCTCGCGAACAGGGTCGGCATCTTGCCGCCATGCTGGAGGCCAAGTCCATAGGCGAGCGGCCCCACCGTCTGCCCCATGAAGAAGAAGAACGAATGCAGCGACAACGCGGTTGCGCGCGCCTCGACCGAGAGTTCGCTGGCAAACATCTGAAGGCAGCCATGGGCGATGTAGAAGCCCCATCCCATCACGATGAGATTGAACGCCTGCACTTCCCAGCGCAGGCCGAAGCCGACGGCAACGAGCTGCGAAGCCACCAGCGTCATGCCCGCGATCATCATTCCCTTCATGCCCAGCCATGGCAGCAGGCGCGACACCGTCAGCGTGTAGAACAAGCCGCCGACCGCAAAGCCCGCGATGACGATGCCCGCGATCGAGAGCGAGGTCTGACCGAGCTCGAACAGGAACGAAGCGATGTAGGGAAACAGGCCGAGCACGCAGCAGCCTTCGATGAACACCGCCGCATAACAGACATAGGCGTTCGGGTTGGTGAAGATGGTGCGATAGCCCGCCTTCAGCGCCGACAGGCTCGTCTTCGGCGGATGCTTGACCTTGGCGCCACGAAAACCGGCGGCGACCGCGATCGAGGCAACGATCACCAGCGCGCCGAGCACCGCCAGCACGCCGCGCCAGCCGAGGAAATCGCCGATCAGGCCGGAGGCCGAGGCGCCGAGGAGATTGCCCGTCATCGCGCCGGCGAGCGTGCGGCTGATCGCGACCTGGCGCTTCTCCGGACCGACGAGATCGCTGGTCAGGCTGAGCGCCACCGGAAACACGCCGCCGGAGCCGATACCGGCGAGGATACGGGTCGCGAACAGAACCGAGAATGAGCTCGAGAGCGCCCCCAGGATGTTGGCAAGGCCGAGCAGCGCGAGGCAGCCGATCATCAGCCGCGTCTTGCCGAACAGATCGGCGGCGGCGCCGACGATCGGCTGGATGATCGAGAAGGTGAAGGCGAACACCGCGGCAAAACCGGCAGCGGTCGCGATGCTGACGCCAAAGTCCTCCGCGACGTGCGGCAGCACCGGATCGAGCGCGCGCGCGGAGAGCGCCGCGGCGAAGCTTGCACCGGAGATGACGTAAAGCGCGGCCGGCAGGCCGTGATCGTGCGCCCGCGCCTCGCCTTGCTGCATCAGCGCGGGTCGGCTTTGGTCGAATCCTTGGCGAGCGCGTCGAACGCCATCAGCCTTCGGATCAGCCCTTCGAACTCGCGCAGCGGCACCATGTTGGGTCCGTCCGACGGCGCGCTGTCAGGATCGGGATGGGTCTCGATGAAGATACCGGCAACACCGACGGCGACGGCTGCGCGTGCGAGCACCGGCACGAATTCGCGCTCGCCTCCGGAAGACGTCCCCTTCCCGCCCGGCTGTTGCACCGAATGAGTCGCGTCGAAGATCACGGGGGCGCCGGTGGTGCGCGCCAGGATCGGCAGCGCGCGCATGTCGGAGACCAGGGTGTTGTAGCCGAAGGACGCGCCGCGTTCGGTGACGAGCACGTTGGGATTGTTCGCGCTCGTGATCTTGGACACGACGTTGGCCATGTCCCAGGGCGCAAGAAACTGACCCTTCTTGACGTTGACGACCTTGCCGGTTGCGGCCGCCGCCAGCAGCAGATCGGTCTGGCGACATAGGAAGGCGGGAATCTGCAGCACGTCCACCGCCTGCGCCACCTCGGCACACTGCCCGGCGTCATGCACGTCGGTCAGGACCGGCAGGCCGAGCGACGATCGGATTTCGGCGAAGATCGGCAGCGATTGTGCAAGTCCGAGGCCACGCGCGGCCGACGCGCTGGTGCGATTGGCCTTGTCGAATGAGGTCTTGTAGACGAGGCCGATCTGCAGCCGCGCGGCGATCTCCTTCAGCGCGGAGGCCACCTCCAGCGCATGCTGGCGGCTTTCGAGCTGACACGGCCCGGCAATGATCGAGATCGGCAGATCATTGCCGAATTTGACCTTGCCAATGGTGACGACCGGAGCCGCTGACGTCGAAGAGCTCAAGGCAAATCCCTCGTTTCGGCGCGACCATAGCCGCGATGAAGGGCGGATCAACCCCATTCGGCCTGGGCTCCCAGAATATCAGGGTTGCGCCCAGGCTCCCCGCGACGCCCTCGCGCCGGCCGTCTCTACTTCACCGACGAGAAGGCGGTCGGCGCCAGGATCTGGCTGACGATGTTGCCGACGATCTGGCCGTCCGCCTCGCTCTCGGCGCGCCCTTTCATCCAGTCCGGATCGGTCATGAAGGCGGCCCACTTCTTCTCGCGCTCGGCGAGCGACTCCCAGGCCAGGAAATAGGTCAGCTCCTGGTTGGATTCACCGATCAGGGTCGTGAAGAACCCGGCCTGCTTGATGCCGTGCTTTTCCCACACCTTCAGCGTGACGGTCTCGAACCGCTTGAGCAGTGCCGGCAGGCGGCCGGGCACGCAGCGATAGATGCGCATTTCGTAGATCATTCGTATTCCTCCCTGATCAGGTCCGGCGGTTATAACGGCCGGCCCCGACGGTGTCTTGAGGCCCGCTCGGCCGCCCCGGTAGCGTTCCGTGCATGGCTAGAGCCGCTCAAGCCGCTTCATCGAGAGCCGGTTCCCGCAATGCTGCCGCAATGATACGGCCGCTAGAATGGCGCGATTGAGGTTGAGGTGCGGATCATGCGGATTTTGCTCGTCGAGGACGAGGCCGAAATGGCCGACGCGCTGGTGTCGGCGCTGAAGCGCTACGACATGGTCGTGGACCACGCCCCGACGCTTGCCGAGGCGGAAGAGGCCATTTCTGCCGACGTCCACGCCGCCGTCCTGCTCGATCGCCAGCTTCCCGATGGCGACGGTCTCACCCTGATCCCGAAACTCAGGGCGCGCGCCGACGGCGTGCCGATCATCGTGTTGACGGCGCGCGGCGAACTCGCCGACCGGGTCGCCGGACTGGACTGCGGGGCGGATGATTATCTGTCAAAGCCGTTCGCGGTGGAGGAATTGCTGGCGCGGCTGCGCGCCGTGCTGCGCCGGCCCGCCGGGCTGCATCCCGACATCATGCACGCCGGCCGCCTCGCCTTCGATTTCGGCCATCGCGAGGCAAGCATCGACGGGGCTCCGCTCGAGCTGCCGCGACGCGAGCTCCTCGTGCTGGAAGCCCTGGTCCGCCGCATGGGCCGGACCGTGCTGCGCTCCGCGCTGGAAGAAGTCGTCTACAGTTTCGACGACGAGATCCAGTCGAATGCGCTCGATACGCATGTGTCGCGCCTGCGCCGCAAACTCTCGGAAGCCGATGCGCGCGTGGAGATCCACGGCATCCGCGGCGTCGGCTATCTCCTGAAGAAGCTGCCATGAGCAAGCACCACGAACCCTATTGTCTGCGCTCGCGGCTGAGCTTGCGCCTGCTGTCGCTCCAGGCGGTGCTGCTCACGGCGCTCGTTGCCGTCGTCGTCGGGGCATTGAGCGCGTCGGGATTCGTGATCGCCGGACGCGACGAAGATCGCGTGATCGATATCTTCCAGCGCGCGCTCGGACGCGACGCGCAAGGCGACCTGGTCCTGCGGTCGACGACCGAACTGAAGCAATTGCGCAGCGAGACCCCCGATCTCTGGTTCCTGGTCCGCGACAGGCAGGGACATTCGCTCAGCGAAGGCCCCGTGCCGGCCGAATTCGCCGCCATCGGCAGCGGCCTCGACCAGATCAGCCAGGCCCGGCTCGGCTGGCAGCTGTTCGAGGACGATCCGCGCAAGCCCCCGGCGCGGCTGAAGCGGGTCGACACCGACGCCGGCAATGTGCAAATCATCACGGCGACGCAAGGCAGGCTCACCGGCGCCAAGGCGTTGTTCATGACATCGCTTGCATTGCTCGGCATCGCCCTGCCCGGCCTGCTCCTCATGGGAACGGCGACATTCATTGCGACGCCGATGATCGTGCGGGGCGCCTTCGAGGCGCTCGATGCGACGGCGGACCAGGCGCGGCGCATCGACATCCATCAACGCGGCGCCCGGCTGTCGCTGGATCGGATTCCGCTGGAGGTCGTGCCGCTCGTGACCGCTGTCAACGACGCGCTGGCGCGGCTAGACCAGGGCTATGCCCGCCACAAGCGCTTCGTCGCCGATGCCGCACACGAGTTGCGCACACCGATCGCGATCCTGAACACGCGGCTGGAGTCGCTTCCAGCGGGGCCGGACAAGACCCGGTTGCTGGAGGATTCCGCGCGCCTGGCAACGCTTGCCGAGCAGCTGCTGGACATTCAAAGGCTCGACCGCTGCGGCCATCCCTTCACGCGCGTTGACCTCGTCGCAATCGCGCAAAGCGCGGCCGCAGATCTTGCGCCGCTGGCCATTGCCGCCGGCTACGAGTTGGCGCACGACGCCCCCTCCACGCCGGTCGAAACGATCGGCGATGCGGCGGCGCTGGAGCGCGCGCTGACCAACCTTGTGCAGAATGCGATCCAGCACGGCCCGCGCCGCGGCACCATAGGCATTCGTGTCAGCAGGCCCGCGAGCATCGAGGTCACGGACGAAGGCGCCGGCATTCCGGCCGATCAGCGCGAACAGATATTCGAACCGTTCTACCGGCTGACACCGCTCGATCGCGGTGCCGGCCTCGGTCTCAACATGGTGCGCGAGATCGTGCTCCTGCATGGCGGCCACATCTCGGTCGCGGACACAGCGATCGGCGGCGCGTGCTTCAGGATGTCACTGCCGCCCGTCCGGGAGAATTGACGCAATCGACAGGCGGCACGCAATGCTGTCGCAATGCACTCAAGCGATTGTTCGGCCGCCTCACCTCTGACCTGCGAGGCGCAACCAAGATGCCGGAGTGCGCATGCCCAACGATTTCCTCTCGTTCTTCCTGTCATGGATGTCAGCCCCGCGCCGCGTCGGCGCGATCGCGCCGTCAGGCGCGGCGCTGGCCGATCTCATCACCCGCGAGATCACCGCATCGACCGGCCCTGTTCTCGAGCTCGGCCCCGGCACCGGCGCGTTCACCTACAAGCTGCTCAAACGCGGCGTGCGCCAGCAGGACCTCACGCTGATCGAATACGGCTCCGACTTCATGAAGGTGCTCCAGATGCGTTTTCCGAACGCGCGCGTCTTGTGGATGGATGCAGGGCGGCTCGCAACGGAGCGCCTCTATGACGGCGCGCCCGTCGGCGCGGTCGTGAGCGGCCTGCCGCTGCTCAACATGTCGACGCGCAAGGTGGTCTCGATCGTCGGTGGCGCGTTCAGTCATGTCCGCCCCGGCGGCGCCTTCTACCAGTTCACCTACGGCATGAGTTGTCCGATCCCGCGGCCCGTGCTCGACCGGCTGGGCTTGCGCGCAAAGCTGGTGGATCGTGCCCTGCTGAACGTGCCGCCGGCCGCCGTCTACAAGCTGACGCGACGGCCGCAGATGAAGCTCGTCACGGGATCGCTTGCGCCCGATACGTCAATGCCGGCCGCGCCGGAGCCGATGCATCTTGCAGGTGACTGCACCGCCACGCGCTGAGCGATTACACCAGGCGGCTCTGAACCATTGCCGCGCGAATGAACGACGCGAACAGCGGATGCGGCTCGAACGGTCGCGACTTCAGTTCCGGATGGAACTGGACGCCGATGAACCAGGGGTGATCCTCGTACTCGACGATCTCCGGCAGCACGCCGTCGGGCGACAGGCCCGAGAATTTCAGCCCGTGCTGCTCGAGGCGATCCTTATAGGCGGTGTTGACCTCGTAGCGATGGCGGTGGCGCTCGGAAATCTCGGTCGCGCCGCCATAGACTTCCGAAACGCGGCTGCCGCGATTGAGCGCCGCGGGATAGGCGCCCAAGCGCATCGTGCCGCCGAGATCGCCGGCGTTGGTGCGCTTCTCGAGCTCGTTGCCGCGCAGCCATTCCGTCATCAGGCCGACCAAGGGCTCCTTGGTCGGGCCGAACTCGGTGGAGTTGGCCTCCTCGATCCCGACGAGATTCCGAGCTGCCTCGATCACCGCCATCTGCATGCCGAAGCAGATGCCGAAATACGGCACGTCGCGCTCGCGCGCGAACTGCGCCGCGCGGATCTTGCCTTCGGCGCCGCGCTGGCCGAAGCCGCCGGGCACCAGAATGCCGTTGACGTGCTCGAGGAACGGCGCGGGATCTTCCTTCTCGAAGATCTCGCTTTCGATCCAGTCGAGATTGACCTTCACCTTGTTGGCGATGCCGCCATGGGAGAGCGCCTCGATCAGCGACTTATACGCATCCTTCATGCCGGTATACTTACCGACGATGGCGATGGTGACGTTGCCCTCGGGATTGCGGATGCGCTCGTTGATCTGCTGCCAGCTCCGCAGCTCCGGCGGAATCCGCGAGCCGATGCCGAAGGCGGCAAGCACTTCGTCGTCGAGGCCTGCCGCATGGTAAGCCTGAGGGACAGCGTAGATGCTGTCGGCGTCGCGCGCCTCGATGACGGCGCTCTCGCGCACGTTACAGAACAGCCCGAGCTTGCGCCGTTCCTCCTTCGGGATCTCGCGATCGGTACGGCAGAGCAGGATGTCCGGCTGGATGCCGATCGAGCGCAGCTCCTTGACGGAGTGCTGCGTCGGCTTTGTCTTCAGCTCACCGGCGCTCGGGATGTAAGGCAGCAGCGTCAAATGAATGTAGATGGCGTGATCGCGCGGCAACTCGTTCTTGAGCTGGCGGATCGCCTCGAAGAACGGCAGGCCCTCGATGTCGCCGACGGTGCCACCGATCTCGACCAGCACGAAGTCGTAATCGTCGTTGCCGTCGAGGACGAAATCCTTGATGGCGTTGGTGACATGCGGAACCACCTGGATGGTCGCGCCGAGATAATCGCCGCGCCGCTCCTTGGAGATGATGTCCTGATAAATGCGCCCGGTCGTGATGTTGTCGGCCTTGGTCGCCGGCCGCCCGGTGAAGCGCTCATAGTGACCGAGATCGAGGTCGGTCTCCGCGCCGTCATCGGTCACGAACACTTCGCCGTGCTGATACGGCGACATCGTTCCGGGATCGAGATTGAGATAGGGGTCAAGCTTGCGGAGGCGGACCTTGTAGCCCCGAGCTTGCAACAGGGCACCGAGTGCCGCTGAAGCCAGACCCTTGCCGAGCGAAGAAACCACGCCGCCGGTGATGAATATGTACCGCGCCATGGGGCTTAACCTCTAATCCCTCGAATTCGATTCGCCAAAGCGATTCGTATTCCGCCCCAAACATTTTGTGGGGCTGTGGGTGAGCCAGAACTGAGAGTGGTGACAGAGCCTTGATAGGGATTGTTGATCCAGGACGGTAGAAGCCGCCCTGCATGGCCCCCCTGTTTTATTGCGAACGCGGTACCTGCGGGCCGCTCGGTGCCGGAGCCTGCTGCTGCTCGTCGGCCTTCTTCAGCGAATCCAGGATGCCACCCGAGGTCGGCGGCGCGATCGGTCCGCCACCGGCCGGCTGTGTCTGCGACGCCGGCGCACCGATGATCGACGACGGCTTGCGGTCGTAGCCGGCATACCAGGACAGGAACAGGCTGGTGAGGAAGAAGCCGACGGCCAGAATCGCGGTGGTCCGCGTCAGAAGGTTCGCCGTGCCGCGGCTCGACATGAAGCCTGCGCCGCCTCCCATGCCGAGGCCCCCGCCTTCCGACTTCTGGAGCAGGACGGCGCCGATCATAACGGTGACGATCATGAGGTGAATGACGATGACAACGGTCTGCATAGTGTCCTTCCGTCACAAGCCGACAGCGCCGAGACGGCGGCCAATCGTGCTTCGCGGGGTTTTCCTGAAGTTGCGCGGTGTTACACGATCGGACGGGGCATTGCCACCCCCGATCAGCCCCGGACCAGTGGTTTGAACCAGCCAGGGACGGCCCTGCCTAAATAGGGCAGCCCTGCGCAATCGCAAGGAAATCGGCCGCCTTCAGACTGGCCCCGCCGACCAGCGCGCCATTGACGTTCTTCACGGCCATCAGCTCGGCCGCGTTCGAGGGCTTGACCGAGCCGCCATAGAGAATGCGCATCCCGGCGCCGTCGGCCTTGAACCTGGAGGTCAGGAATTCCCGGATAAAGCCATGAATCTGCTCGACATCCCGAGACGTCGGGGTCAGGCCGGTGCCGATCGCCCAGACCGGCTCATAGGCCACGACCAGATTGGCGGAGGTCGAGCCATCCGGCAGCGAGCCGGTGAGCTGGCCGCGCAGGATATCCAGGGTCTGGCCCGCATCGCGCTGGCCCTGCGTCTCTCCGATACAGACGATCGCCGTCACCCCGGCGCGCCAGGCGGCCTCAGCCTTCTGCCGGATCAGGGCTTCGCCCTCGCCATGGTCGGCGCGGCGCTCGGAATGGCCGACGATGACGGCGGTCGCACCCGAATCCGCTAGCATTTCGGCGGCGATGTCGCCGGTATGGGCGCCCGAGGCTTTGGGGTGGCAATCCTGGGCCCCCACCGCGACCTTCTTGCCGCGTGCCTTCTCGGCAAAGACAGCGATCAGGGTCGCCGGCGGGCAAACCAGCAGCTCGGCTTTGCCGGCCACCTCTGCCGCGCCATTGAGCATGGCGTCGAATTCGGCAGTCGAGGCCTTGAGGCCGTTCATTTTCCAGTTGCCGGCGATCAGGGGGCGGATGGCATCGGTCATGTCAAATTCCAGCAAAATTTGGTTTGTTCATGCGCTAGCAGAGGTCCCGTGGCAGTTCCAGAGACCAGGGGCTTTTAACCGCAGGGATCGAAAGCCCGCTAGACCCGAGGTTGCGGGGGGAAAGCCACCACTTTATGATGATTGATCAATTTGGTGACGCGCTTTTGCGGAATCTGCATTAAGACGCGCTCCCGTTCCCCTCCTGCCAAACAAGTTGGACCAAATGCTTCGAGGAATGCGCAAGGCCTCATCAAACTGGCTCGGCAAGACCATTATGGCCATTGTGATGGGCGTGCTGATCATCAGTTTCGGCGTTTGGGGCATTGCCGACATCTTCAAGGGTTTTGGGCAATCCACCGTGGCCAAGGTCGGCGGCACCGAGATTTCGTTGAACGAGTTCCGCCAGATTTACACTGATCGCCTCCAGCAGATCAGCCGCCAGTTCGGCCGGCCGCTGTCGCCTGAGCAGGCGCGCGCCTTCGGCCTCGACCGTCAGGTGCTCCAGCAGACGATCGCGGAAGCCGCCCTCGACGAAGAGGCGCGCCGGCTCGGGCTCGGCCAGTCCGACGACCAGATCCGCCAGCTCATCATGAACGACCCGAACTTCAAGGGCGTCGGCGGCAACTTCGATTCGAACCGCTTTCAGTCCGTGATCCGCAATTTCGGCTATACCGAGCAGCGCTACGTTTCGGAGCAGCGCAAGGTCTCACTGCGTCGGCAGATCACCGGCACGATCGGTGCCGGCCTCGAGCCGCCGAAGGCGATGCTCGACGTGCTGACGCGCTTCCAGAACGAGCAGCGCGCCATTGAATTCGTCAGGCTCGACGCAGCCCAGGCAGGCACCATCGACGCGCCATCGCCGGAGGCGCTCGCCGCCTATTTCGAGGATCACAAGGTCAAGTTCCGCGCGCCCGAATATCGCAAGATCGCGTTCGTCGTGGTCTCGCCGGAGGAGATCGGCAAGTGGAGCGAGGTGTCGGACGAGGACGCCAAGAAAGCATTCGACCAGCGCAAGGACCGGCTCGGCACGCCGGAGAAGCGCCAAATCCAGCAGATCGTATTCCCCAACGCCGCCGAGGCACAGGCCGCACGCGAGCGGCTCACCAGCGGGACGTCGTTCGAGGACCTCGGCAAGGAGCGCGGACTGAGCGCGTCTGACGTCGATCTCGGGCTCGTGACCAAATCCTCGCTCGATCCCGCAGTTGGAGACGCTGTCTTCGCGCTTCCCGCCGGTGAAATCAGCCAGCCGATCCAGGGCCGTCTCGGCACGTCGATCGTCAAGGTCGAAAAGATCGAGCCGGGCACTGAGGCGAACTACGCGAGCGTTGCCGCCGACATCAAGCGCGAGATCGCCACCGAGCGTGCGCGCGTCAAGGTCGCCGATCTCCGCGACAAGATGGAAGACGAGCGCGGCGGCGGTGCCAGCGTGATCGACGCGGCGCAGAAGCTCGGCCTCACCGCCGTGACCATCGACGCCGTCGACCGTTCCGGCCGCGCGCCGAGCGGCCAGCCGGTCTCCGGCATTCCGCAGGGCCTCGACGTGGTGTCGCAGGCCTTTAACACCGATGTCGGCGTCGACAACGACTCGATCTCGTTCAAGGGCGGCTATGTCTGGTACGACGTGCTTGCCATCACGCCCTCGCGCGACCGCAATCTCGACGAGGTTCGCGACCAGGTCGAGGTGCGCTGGCGCCAGGACCAGATCGCGACCAAGCTGAAGGCCAAGGCGACCGAGATGGTGCAGAAGCTCGAATCTGGCGGCAAGCTCGCCGACGAAGCAGCCGCGATCGGCGCCAAGGTCGAGACCGCCACCGGCTTCAAGCGGGACGACTCGCCCGCCAGCGTGCCCGCGGCCGTCGTGTCGGCCGCCTTCCGCGTCGCCAAGGACGGCGTCGGGCAGACGGCAGTGACCGGCGGCACCGAGGTGATCGTGTTCCGCGTTACCGAGATCATCGATCCCACCGTCGATGCCGCTTCCGATGCGGTCAAGAAGCTGAAGGACAGTCTCGACCGCGCGCAGACCGAGGAGCAGGTCGCGTCCTACGTCAACAAGCTTGAAACCGACATCGGGACCACGATTAATCAGGCCGCCTTCGCGCAGGTGACCGGCGCGAACCAGTGAGTTGAAAGCACGCGATGGACGACCTGAAATCGATCATTGGAAAAGTGGCGACCGGCGCCAGCCTGTCGCGTGACGAAGCGGCTTCCGCCTTCGACGCCGTGATGTCCGGCGAGGCTACGCCCTCGCAAATGGGCGGCCTCCTGATGGCGCTGCGGGTGCGCGGCGAGACCGTGGACGAGATCACCGGCGCGGTCTCGGCCATGCGCTCCAAGATGCTCACGGTCGATGCGCCCGCGGACGCCGTCGACATTGTCGGCACCGGCGGCGACGGCTCCGGCTCGGTCAATGTCTCGACCTGTGCCTCCTTCATCGTTTCGGGCGCCGGTCTGCCGGTGGCCAAGCACGGCAACCGCGCGCTATCGTCGCGTTCGGGCGCTGCCGACGTGCTGGCTTCGCTGGGGGTGAAGATCGATCTGAGGCCCGAACAGGTCGGCCGCTGCATACGCGAATGCGGCATCGGCTTCATGTTCGCGCCCGCCCATCATCCCGCCATGAAGAACGTCGGCCCGACCCGGGTGGAGCTTGCGACACGCACGATCTTCAACCTGCTCGGTCCGTTGTCCAATCCGGCCGGTGTGAAACGGCAGATGGTCGGCGTGTTCTCCCGGCAATGGGTGCAGCCGCTGGCGCAAGTGCTCAAGAACCTCGGCTCCGAATCCGCCTGGGTCGTGCACGGTTCCGACGGCCTCGACGAAATCACCCTCACCGGCCCGACCTTCGTCTCCGCGCTCCACAATGGCGAGATCCGGAATTTCGAGGTGACGCCGGAGGACGCGGGCCTGCCGTGCTGCGAGGCCGGTGCGCTCAAAGGCGGCGACGCCGACGCCAACGCTATCGCCTTGCAGGGCGTGCTCGACGGCAAGCCGAGCCCCTATCGTGACGTCGCGTTGATCAACGCCGCTGCCGCATTGGTCGTAGCGGGGCGTGCCAGGAATCTCAAGGAAGGTGTCGTGATCGGCGCAAAATCGCTCGACAGCGGCGCGGCGCGCGCGCGGCTGAAACATTTGATCGCGGTCTCGAACGGCTGAGCCTGACATGTCGGACATCTTGACCAAGATCGAAGCCTACAAGCGCGAAGAAATCGCTGCGGCCAAGCGCGCGCAGCCGCTGTCGGCGGTAGAGGCGAAGGCCAAGGCGCAAGCAGCACCGCGCGGCTTCCTGCGCGCGATCAAGGCCAAGCACGCCAATGGCGACTACGCGCTGATCGCGGAGGTCAAGAAGGCGTCGCCGTCAAAGGGCCTGATCCGCGCCGATTTCGATCCGCCGCTGTTGGCCAGGGCCTATGAGGCCGGCGGCGCTGCCTGCCTGTCCGTGCTGACGGACACGCCCTCGTTCCAGGGCCATCTCGACTTCATGGTGGCGGCCCGCGCGGCAACGTCACTGCCGGTGCTGCGCAAGGATTTCATGTTCGACATCTATCAGGTGGCGGAGGCCCGGGCGCACGGCGCCGACTGCATCCTGATCATCATGGCGGCGCTCGATGATGCCGCGGCAAAAGAGCTCGAGGATGCCGCCATCGCCCACGGCATGGACGTGCTGATCGAGATCCACGACCGCGTCGAGCTTGACCGCGCGCTGAAGCTGCGTTCGCCGATGATCGGCGTCAACAACCGCAATCTGCGCACCTTCGAAACCACGCTTGCGACCAGCGAAACATTGGCGCCGCTGATCCCCGGCGACCGGTTGATGGTCGGCGAGAGCGGCATCTTCACGCCCGCCGATCTCGCCCGGCTCGAGCGCGTCGGCATGTCGACCTTCCTGGTCGGCGAGAGCCTGATGCGGCAAGCCGATGTTACCGCTGCGACGCGCAAATTGCTGGCGCGCGAGACGACGGCGCGCGCGACGGGCACGCGCTGACATGGCCCGCAAGCCGACCGCGACGAAACCAGCCAAGTCCGAGTCCAAGACCCAGTCCAACACCAAGACCGGCCCTGCCCTCACCCATATCGGCGCCTCCGGCGAGGCGCGGATGGTTGACGTGTCGGACAAGCCCGCCAGCGAGCGGCTCGCGGTCGCGGAAGGACGCGTCGTCATGACCAGGGCGACGCTTGACCTGATCGTGTCCGGCAACGCCAAGAAGGGCGACGTGCTCGGCACCGCCCGCATCGCCGGCATCATGGCCGCCAAGCGCACCGCGGAGCTGATCCCGCTCTGCCATCCGCTCGCGCTGTCGAAGGTGACGGTCGAGATCGAGCCAGACGCAACGCTGCCGGGCTGCCTCGTCCGCGCCAGCGTGAAGGTCACGGGCCCGACCGGCGTCGAGATGGAAGCGCTCACCGCCGTCTCGGTCGCCTGCCTCACCATCTACGACATGATCAAGGCGGTGGAGCGCGGCGTGCGCATCGAAGGCATCCATCTGGTCGAGAAGCTCGGCGGCAAGTCCGGCCATTACCCCGTCTGATTGCGGCTGCTACTTCAACGACGCGCTGATCGACCCGAATTTTGAACTGAGCTTGCTGCCCAGGCCGTCCACCACGGCGACGATCGCGAGCGCAATCAGCCCATACTCGATCGCATATTGATTGCTTTTGCGAGGGTCCCTTCACGGCCCATTAACCCAGCTTGCTAACTTCGCCTCCACTCCGTTCCCGTAAACCAACGGATGTTTCCGGGGCCAAGAATTGACCCTGGCGTGTGCACGACAACGATCGATCATGATGACGGGATTCGGCAGTCGCCTTTTTGACCAGGCCTTCGTGCGCAGCGGACCGATCCGCTGGCTGGTGGTGGGCGGCACGCTGTTGATCGCTGCGATCGCCGTCGGCGCGACGCTGATGGCGCAGAATTTCCGCGAACGTGCGCTGCGCAGCTCCGGGCGCGAGCTGGAAAACACCGTGCTGATGCTGGCCCATCATTTCGACCAGCAATTGCAGGATTTCGCGGTCATCCAGAAGGATTTCGTCGACTACGTCCGCGCAAGCGGCATCACCAGTGCGGCGGACTATCGCAAGCGCCTCGCCGGCCAGGACCTCCACCGGATGCTGCGTTCGAAGATCGAGGCACTGCCCTACATGGGCGGCGTCAATATCATCGATGCCGAAGGCAATTTGATCAATTCGTCGGCGGCATGGCCGGCCCCGAACGTGAACGTTGCCGATCGCGCCTATTTCCAGACCTTCCGGTACGATCCCGACGCTCCCGACGTCCTGATCGAGCCACTCTACAGTCGCATCTCCGGCGCATGGACCATCCTGATCGTGCGCAAGGTCGTCGGACCGAACGGCGAATTCATGGGTGTGGTCGGACGCGGCATTGAGCCGGCAAACTTCGAAAAATTCTTCGAGTCCGCCGTGCTCGGCGAAAGCACGACGATCTCGATGCTGCACCGGGACGGCATGATGCTCGCCCGTTATCCCCATTCCAGTGAATTGATGGGACGGAATTTCAAGAACGGTCCGTTCGCGCATCAAAGGGTTTTCGGGCTCGACCATTTTACCGGCCGCTTCATGAGCCCCGTCGACGGCGAGGACCGGCTGATTTCCTCACATGCCCTGCCTCACTTCCCGATCCTGATGATGGCCACCACGACGCGCGCGACGGCCCTGACGGACTGGCGCGAGCAGATCGGCATCCTGATCTCGGTCGCGGCCTCTTCCGCGCTCGCCATCGCGGGCGTGTTGATCGCGATCGTTCGCAAGCTCCTGGAGCAGCATCGTCTTTCGCGGGAACGGCTGACGCTGGAAAAGCAGCGTCTCGACCGCGCCGTCAACAACATGACCCAGGGCCTGCTGCTGTTCGACGCCTCGCAGCAGCTCGTGATCTGCAATCAGCGCTACATCGAGATGTACGGGCTGTCGGCCGAAATCGTGAGACCCGGCTGCAGCTTTCACGACATCATTGCACACCGCAAAGCCACCGGCTCGTTCACCGGCGATGCGGACCAGTATGTCGCACGGGTCCTGCGCGACGTCCACGTGCGCAATTCCATGGTGGTCGAGACCTCCGACGGTCGCTCGATCCAGATCGTGAACGAACCGCTCACGGATGGCGGCTGGGTGGCGACGCATGAGGACATCACGGAGCGCCGGCGTATCGAGGAGCGCATCACCCATCTCGCTCATTACGACGCACTGACCGACCTGCCCAACCGCACCATGTTCCACGAGCATCTGCGTCAGGAACTCGATCTCGTCGCCGGCGGCGAACAACTCGCGGTGCACTACATCGACATCGACGAGTTCAAGGGCGTCAACGACGCGCTCGGGCATCTCGTCGGCGACGAGCTCCTGAAGTCGGTCGCGCAGAGCCTCCACCGCTGTGCGGGGCCGGCGGACTTCGTGGCGCGCCTCGGCGGCGACGAATTTGCCATCGTCCAGAGCGCGGTGACATCGCTGGATCAGGTCAACGAACTCGTCGCGCGGGTGTTTGAGGCCATCCGCGCGCCGTTCGACTGCATGGGACATCATCTTGCCACCGACGCCAGCATCGGCATCGCGCTGGCGCCGCAACATGGAACGGCGCTGGACCAGATCCTGAAGAACGCGGATATGGCGATGTACGCCGCCAAAGCCGCCGGGCGCCGCACCTACCGTTTTTTCGAGCCGGAGATGGACGCCAAGATCCACGAGCGGCGGCAGCTCGAGATCGCCCTGCGCCACGCCATCGCCCAAGGCGGACGCGAAGGCGGCCTCGAGGTGTATTACCAGCCCTGCCTCAGCCTGAAGGACGACCGCATCACCGGCTGCGAGGCGCTGGTGCGCTGGCGCCATCCCGAGCGCGGCATGGTCTCGCCGGCCGAGTTCATTCCGATCGCCGAGGACACCGGCCTGATCAACGAGATCGGCGAATGGGTGCTGGCGACCGCCTGCCGGGACGCGGCGAACTGGCCCGACGACATCCGCCTCGCCGTCAACGTCTCGCCGGTGCAATTCAAGAGCGGCACGCTGGCGCTGAAGATCATGGCGGCGCTTGCCGCCTCCAATTTGTCGGCGAGCCGGCTCGAGCTCGAAATCACCGAGGCGGTGCTGATCCGCGACGACGACACGGCGCTTGCGATCCTGCATCAACTCCGCGCCATCGGCGTCCGCATCGCGCTGGACGATTTCGGCACCGGCTACTCCTCGCTAAGCTATCTGCACCGCTTCCCGTTCGACAAGATCAAGATCGACCGCTGCTTCGTCAACGACATCGCCGGCCCCGACGGCTCCGCCAGCATCGTGCAGGCGCTCGTCAATCTCGCGGCCGCCCGCCGCATGACCACCACGGCCGAGGGCGTCGAGACCGAGGAGCAGCAGCGGTTGCTGCGCGCGCTCGGCTGCTCCGAGATGCAGGGTTATCTGTTCAGCGCCGCAAAGCCCGCCGACAAGGTGCTGGAGCTGTTCGCAGCTCATCGCAGCCGTCTCGCCCGGCGTAATGGCGAGGAAGGCCGGCGCCGCGAGGCAAGCTAGTTCGACCTCGTGGTCGGCGCAGCGGCATTCCCAGAAGCTCTCCTCGATACACACGACGCAGGGTGTCGCGGAGGTCATGCAATTGCTGGAGTTGCGGGTCCAGCGGCGCGGTCTGGTCGAGCGCGACCGCGCCCGCCGCTGGGCCGAGCGCGATGGCTGCTACGAGGCCACCTTCGCGGCCATGAACCCGAGCTGACACAGCGTCCCGAAACAAGTTCGCCCGGGAACGGCTATCCGCTCCCGGGCGATCAACACCTTACCGTCGCGAGCGCCTAGTTCGGCACCGCAGCCTTCGACGCCGGCTTGGCGGCGACCGCATTCGCGGTTTGGCCGTGCAGGAAGTCGTAGGCCGTATGCAGGGCCTTGTCGTCTTTCGCTTCCGGTGGGACATAGGACTGCGACCCGGTCTGCTCGGTGCCGTCGGCTGCCTGGAGATGACCGCGCATCTGGGACTCCGCCATGGTGTCCATCCGGCCCTTCAGCTCGGGCGGCACGTCTTGGAGGATCTCGATGTCGGGCGCGATGCCCTGGGCCTGGATCGAGCGGCCCGAGGGCGTGTAGTAGCGCGCCGTGGTCAGCGCCAGCGCGCCGTTGCCGGTGCCGAGCGGAATGATGGTCTGCACCGAGCCCTTGCCGAACGAGCGCGTGCCGATCAGCGTCGCGCGCTTGTGGTCATGCAGCGCGCCGGCCACGATTTCCGAGGCTGAGGCGGAGCCGCCGTTGACGAGAACCACCAGCGGCTTGCCCTTGGTGAGGTCGCCACCATGGGCGGTAAAGCGCTGGGTCTCTTCCGGATTGCGGCCGCGGGTCGAGACGACCTCGCCACGCTGCAGGAACGCGCTCGACACCGACACGGCCTGGTCGAGCAATCCGCCCGGATTGTTGCGCAGGTCCATCACGTAGCCTACCAGCTTCTCCGGCGGAACCTCCTTGGTGATCGATGCGATCGCCTTCTTCAGGCCATCGGTGGTCTGCTCGTTGAACGAGGTGACGCGGATATAGCCGATATCCCCGTTCTCGACGTGGAAGCGCACGGGACGCACATGGATGATCTCGCGCTTGATCGCGACGTCGAGCGGGGCGTCGGCGCCCTTGCGCACGATCGTGAGCTTGGTCTGGGTCTCGACCGGCCCCTTCATCTTGTTGACGGCCTGCTCGAGCGTCATGCCCTGCACGGCATCGCCGTCGATCTTGCTGATGAGGTCGCCCGACATGATGCCGGCCTTGGATGCCGGCGTGTCGTCGATCGGCGAGACGACCTTGACCAGCCCCTCCTCCATCGTGACCTCGATGCCGAGCCCGCCGAACTCGCCGGAGGTGGTCTCCTGCATCTCGGTCCAGGCCTTGTCGTTCATGTAGCGCGAGTGCGGATCGAGCGAGGTCACCATGCCGGTGATCGCGCCTTCGATCAGCTTGGCATTGTCAGGCTTCTCGACATAGCTCGCCTTCACCCGCTCGAACACTTCGCCGAACAGATTGAGCTTGGAATAGGCGTCATCCGCGCTCGCTGCCGCCCGTGCCGCCCATACGCCGCCGTGCGGACTGGCTACCAAAAGGGTCAGACACGCTCCGGTGAGCGCGCCCAGTGGAAACAGCAGGGTTTTCCGCATGGATAGGCTGGCCTTTTTGCTTCGCGGTTCGGTGGGGCTGGGAGCCGCCATGCAAATGGCGATCCAGCCTGCTTCTCACAATACCATTCTGGTTTCTTCAAGGCCGGGATGCCACGCCGGCGGGTACACCGTAAAAATCGGTTGGTCCGGACCCAAACTTTCGGCAACGTTGCAGGACCGGTTCGTGCGCCGCGGGGGTCGGCCGGCCGGCCCGCGCCTCGCAGCCATGCCATTTTAGGATGGTTTTGGCGCCCCGGACGGGTTAGGCGATCAGGGAAGGCTTCAAATTCTCGGGAGGATAACAATGAACGAAGCACCCCGCATCCAACCGGAAAGGAACGTCGAGCTCGGCGCTAGCACCGAGCCGTTCCAGAATCTGCATGAATTCATCCGGAAAGCCCGCGCCAACCTCAACCAGAATGCATGGGACTATATCGTCGGCGCGGCCGAGACCGAGACCACGATGCGTCGCAACCGCATGGCGCTGGACGAGATCGCTTTCCGCCCGCGCGTGCTGCGCGATGTTCGCAAGGTTACAGGTTCGGTCGAACAGTTCGGCCGCAAGATGCGCCTGCCCGTGGTCCTCGCCCCGGTCGGCGCGCTCGAGATCTTCGATCCGGATGGTGCGGCGAGCGTGGCACGCGCCTGCGGCACTTTCGGTGCGGCGCACATGCTCAGTTCGGTGTCCGAGCCCGGCCTAGAAAAGACCGCCGAAGCTGCGTCCGACGCGCTGCGGCTCTACCAGCTCTATGTGCGCGGCGATGACGCCTTCGTCGCCGACGTCGTCAGCCGGGCCGAGAAGAACGCCTACGCCGCCTTCTGCCTGACCGTCGACACCGCCCACTACAGCCGCCGCGAACGTGACATCGCCAAGCGCTACGTTCGCGAGAGCCGCTTGCGCGCCACCGGGGGCGATTACCAGAAGGGTCTGGAGTGGCGGACGGTGAAGATGATCAAGGACAAGTTCAAGATCCCGCTGATCCTCAAGGGCATCGCGACGCCAGAGGACGCGCTGATCGCGATCGATCACGGCGTCGAATGGATCTACGTCTCCAACCATGGCGGCCGTCAGCTCGATCACGGTCGCGGCGCCATGCACGTGCTGCCCGAGATCGTCGACGCCGTGAACGGCCGCGCCAAGATCATGGTCGATGGCGGTGTCTGTCGCGGCACCGACATCGTCAAGGCGATCGCGGCGGGCGCCGACCTCGTCGGCATCGGCCGGCTGCAATGCTGGGCGCTGGCGGCGGCCGGCGAAGCCGGCGTGGCGCGCATGCTGGAACTGCTCGAGGACGAAGTGCTGCGCTGCCTCGGCCTCTTGGGTGCGACCTCGTTCGCCGAGGTCAACAAATCCTGCCTGCACCAGGCGACCGCAACCAACGCGCCGAGTGTGTTCAGCGCGTTTCCGCTGTTCGACCACGAGCCGTATCGATACTGAGTGAAAGGACGCAGGTGACATCGCTCTCTCCCGGCAGCGCGGATGCGCTCCTGTTCGATCTCGGCCGCGTCGTGCTCGATATCGATTTCTCCAAGGCGATCGCCTGCTGGGCGGGACATGCCGGCTGCAAGCCCGAAGCCATCGTCGCGCGCTATGTGCGGGACAGCGAAGCCTATCGGTTGCACGAGATGGGGAAGATCAGCGATGAGGACTATTTCGCCTCATTGCGAGCCTCGCTCGGAATCGGCATTTCGGATGCGCAGTTCCTGGAAGGCTGGAACGCGATTTTCGCCGGCGAAATGCCTGACATCGCCGAGCTGCTGCCGCGCGCAGCGAAACAGATGCCGCTCTATGCTTTCTCCAACACCAACCGGCCGCACGTGGACCATTTCTCGAGGGAATATGCCGACCTCCTCGGCCATTTCCGCGAGCTGTATTTGTCGTCCAGCATCGGCCTGCGCAAACCGGATGCGGAGGCCTTCGACCACGTCGTTGCGGCGATCGGCGTGCCCGCCGGGCGCATCGTGTTCTTCGACGATCTTGCCGAAAACATCGAGGGAGCGCGCGCGCGCGGCTTGACGGCGGTGCATGTGACCTCGCCGCGTGACGTCGGGAACGCATTGAAGGCATTGGGCATTTGACGACGGTCCGTTGTCGCGAAACCCACGACGGCACGGCCCGACGGACCAATTTTGAAAAATTGAGGAACCGGATCACTTTGTACATTTTTATACAGAGTTCCGGGAACGGAATACCGCCTTCCGGACTCTTAGAGTCCGTTGGGACTTCTACGGACGGATGCATCATCGTGCTGGGCAAAACCTACCTCACCAAGCAGGCCTCTCTTCTTCTTGAATTCGCGAGGACAACTTCAGATTCGGACCTTTCCGCCAAGCTTGTGAGCAAGGCCGCCGACCTGAAATCCCAAGCCGACCCGCTGCCCGACAAGGATCAGGGATCCAAGGCGCCCGACGTAACTCCCGGGCAGGCAGGGAGCTGATCGATTCAGGCCATGGCGCGTTCTCGCCTTGCCATGATTTTCGTCGCTTCCATGACCACTCTCCTGCCGATCTGTGACCTCCTTCGGATCATGCCGCGACGCGCTTGATCCTGCCTTCCGGAACAATGTGAAGGGGCGGGATGACTGTGCCTGCTCAGCCGCTTTTGCCTCTGCGCCTGCGCTCGGCTAGAAGACGTGCGGAACATTCGCCCGAACGTGCCGAGCAGGAGTTTTCGCCGTGGCCTTGATGCCGGTTTCTGACGCGCTTGCCGCGGTGCTGGCGGGTGCAGAGCCGCTGCCGGAAGAAATGATTTCCCTCGACGAGGCCTACCATCGCGTGCTCGCGCGTGACGTCGTGGCGCGGCGCACGCAGCCGCCGCAAGCGATGTCGGCGATGGACGGCTACGCGGTGCGCGCGGCCGACGCCGCGACGATCGATTCGGAGCTCACCGTCATCGGCGAAGTCGCAGCGGGCCGACCGTTCGAGGGGACGGTCGGAGCCGGCGAGGCCGTGCGGATCTTCACCGGCGGCGTCATTCCCTTTGGCGCGGACGCCGTCGTGATCCAGGAGGACACGGTCGCCGCCGGCAAGCGCATCACGATCAAGGAAGCCGCGATCGCCGGCCGGCACATCCGCCCCGCCGGCGTCGATTTCCGCGAGGGCGACGTGCTCCTGCGCAAGGGAAGCCGTCTGACCGAGCGAGACCTCGCGCTCGCCGCCGGGATGAATCATCCGCACCTTGCCGTTGTCAGGCGTCCGAAGGTCGCGATTCTCGCCACCGGCGACGAGCTGGTGATGCCGGGCACCACGCCCGGCCACGGCCAGATCGTCTATTCCAACGGCTACGCCCTGCACGCGCTCGCCCGCAGCGAGGGCGCCGAGACCATCGACCTCGGTATTGCCGCCGACACGCTCGAGGCCACCACCGCCGGCATCCGCCGCGCCCGCGAGAGCGGCGCCGACGTCCTGATCACGACCGGCGGCGCATCGGTCGGCGACCACGATCTGGTCCAGCAGGCACTGCGGGACGAAGGCATCGCGATGGCGTTCTGGAAGATCGCGATGCGGCCAGGCAAGCCGATGATGCACGGGCGACTCGGCGCAATGGGTGTGATCGGCCTGCCGGGCAATCCCGTATCGTCCTACGTGTGCGCTTTCCTGTTCATGGTGCCGCTGATTCGCGCCCTGTCGGGCCGTTCAGTGATTCACCATCGCCGTGAACGCGCCGTGCTCGGCCGCGACGTCGGCGCCAACGACCAGCGCGAGGACTATCTGCGCGCGCATCTTGAGGAGCGTGACGATGGCACACGCGTCGTTGTTCCCGTCAATCATCAGGACTCTTCGCTGCTTGCGAATCTCGCTGCAGCACAGGTACTTCTCGTCCGCGCACCATTCGCGCCGAAGGCCGAAGCCGGCACGGCTTGCGAAGTGTTGCGGCTCCCCGTCTGAGCGCCCCCGCAACGCGCGTTCCGCGCACTTTGCTCTGTTCACGGTAAATTAAGCAGTTGCGGAACATGTATCGAACATATAGTGTCTGTTCATGATTTGTTTCGAGCATGCAGCGGCTTATGGCCGAATTCAGCGTCTCGGAATCGGACGACATCAACCGGGGGACTTTGGTCGAGATGTTAACGCGCAAACAATACGAGCTTCTGCGGTTCATCAGTGAACGTCTGAAGGAAAGCGGCGTGCCGCCCTCCTTCGACGAGATGAAGGATGCGCTCGATCTGCGCTCGAAGTCGGGCATCCATCGCCTGATCACGGCGCTCGAGGAGCGTGGCTTCATCCGACGCCTGCCCAACCGCGCCCGTGCGATTGAAGTCATCAAGCTGCCGGAGCTCCAGGCAGCCGCTGGCAGCCGCCGCGGCTTCACGCCGAGCGTCATCGAGGGCAATCTCGGCAAGGTGCGTGCGAGCGCGAGCCTGCCCGCTGACGAGGGCGAACGTCCCGTCGCGGTGCCGGTGATGGGCCGCATCGCGGCCGGCACGCCGATCGAGGCGTTGCAGACCCGCAGCCATACTATCAGCGTACCGCCTGACATGCTCGGCTCGGGCGAGCATTACGCGCTGGAAGTGCGCGGCGACTCGATGGTCGAAGCCGGCATTCTCGACGGCGACATGGCCCTGATCCAGCGCAACGAGAGCGCCGATACCGGCGACATCGTGGTGGCGCTGATCGACGACGAGGAAGCGACGCTGAAGCGCTTCCGCCGTCGCGGCGCCTCGATCGCGCTCGAGCCCGCCAACGCGGCCTATGAGGTCCGCATCCTGCCGCCCAACCGGGTGAAGATTCAGGGCAAGCTGATCGGGCTTTACCGGAAGTACTGATACCGGGAGTCCTTTCTATCGGCAGTACTTCATATCGGAAGCACTTCATGCCGGAGGTGCTTGGCGCCTCGCGCGCTTCCGATCGGCATCGCCGGTCAGAGATTGGAGCGGATCATCGTCCGCTCCGGCTGGATAGCCTTTCTGGTTCTGCACAGACTATCCGGCCCCTCCTCCAACGCTGGCTCCTCGCCACGCCGACGAAGCAGCACCGCTTCAAGCAGCACCGCTTCGCGGCTCGGTTGTTCGAGGAAACAGCGACCAGCGGTCAAGTTCGGCCGTTGCAGCCAAGTTGGCAATGTTCGCGTACGCGCCTCCCGAATGCATCGCGGCGAGCTTTGTTCCTATTGAATTCGGGAAAGATAATGTGATCGCGGCTTGCGGAAGCCAGCCGCAGATTTGCCCACAACCAAGCACAGCGTTCGTGCTTCCACTCTGATAGAGGCCTGCGCCTCGATAAGAGACGCGGGTTGCTATCCCAGCATGAGGAGCACCCGATGTGTGACTACAGCCTACATGCCGTCGCGTCGCGCCCCGCCGAAGTCGGCGAGACGATCGTCACGACAAGCTTCCGCGGCACCTCGACGCGCGGCTTCGCCTCTGCAGCCGATCCGTCCGTCGCCGTCTGCCTGCTGCCGGGGACGGAGCTCGCCTTCGCCGACGACGTCCGCTACGACAATCGCTGGATCTGGACGCGCACCATCAATTCCCGCGTCGGCAAGTTCGGCAAGATCGATCCGCACGTTCCCGACCGCCATCATGATGCGATCGAATTCCCCGACGGCAAATACGTGCTGGTGACGCAGCTCGTCGAAGGCCAGCGCGCGACGGTGCTGCAACTGCCGGTGACTCAGTCGGTCACCGAGCGCGAGCACAAGGCGCAGATCACCGCCGACAGGCAGCCGACCGTCACGCACCTGCCGATCGGCTGACAGAGCCGCCCTCCGGCTACGAGGTCGGAGGTCAGGATTGAATCGCCATCGCCGGCCGTGGCCGGCGAGATGGTGTGGTTTGCGCCCCGCGAATCCGAACGGACGCACCGAACCACTGCGTTGCTCCGCACCATCAGATCAATCGTCGGCTTGCAGGTCGGTGTCCGCCGGCGTTGCGTCCTTGATGCGAGGCGCGGTCGACTTTGGCGCGAGGCTGCCGTCGAAATCACCCTCGCCGGCGCCGGCCGGCAACCAGGGGCGGCTCGTGCCTCTCGCCCTCACTGCCTGAACCACAAAACCGTCACCACGCTGCGTCAGCGCCAGCGCGCTCTGGCTGGCGAGCCGCTGCCGATCGACCACCATCGCCGCGCAATCGGGCGGCGCGGGACGAGTCGTCACCACCAGGGCGGCCCGACTGCAATCGTCTGCGAGAGCGTCGACGCGCAGTGCCAGCGCGACCAGCCTCCCGTCGGCCAGTGGCGTCACGCAGCCGGATTCGTCGCAGGACACGCCATCGGCAAGCGAGGCTCTGCCCGCATCGCGCGGATCGGCGTCGGCAGCGAGCCATTCCTTGAGCAGAAAGCCGTCCTTGTTCGTCCTGATCAGGTGCAGATATCCGTCCCTGCCCCGCACCGCGACGCTCGCGCCATCCCCGGCAATCAGGATGTCGGGCTGCCGCGCCGACAGTCCCCAGAGGATCGCTGCCAGCAGCACCAGGGCGCCGGACCAGCGCAGCGGCGTGCGCAACAAGCCGAGCACAATGATTCCCAGGCTCGCCGCGATCAGCGGCGCGATCCCGAACGCCGGGATGCGGCCCACCGCGCCCGGCAAGGCCGCGACCCAGCGCGAGACCGCGACCATCCACTCGATGCCAATCCCCATCAGCCACCAGAACACGCTGTCCAGCCCGAACGGCGCAGCAAGCAGCCCCAACAGCCCCGCCGGCATCACCAGCGCAGAGACCACGGGCATCGCGCCGAGATTGGCGAGCACGCCGAACGGCGTGACACGGTGGAAATGAAAGGCGGCATAGGGCGTGGTCGCAAGTCCCGCAATCAGCGAAGCCATGAACAGCATCGCAATCTCGCGCCCACCCCACATCGCAATGCGCGCAGTCGCCGAATTGTCCGGCGAGGCAAACAAATTGGGCATGCCGATTTGCACCAGTGCGACCAAGCCGAGCGTTGCCGCAAACGACATCTGAAAACTCGGATGCACCAGCGCTTCCGGCGCGACCGCCAGCACGATCAGCGCAGCCACAGCAAGCGTGCGGAAGGTGATGGCGCGGCGATCGACCATCACCGCGATCAGCACCACCGCCGTCATGAAGAACGACCTTTGCGTGGCGACCTCCGCGCCCGACAGCAGCAGGTAGAACGCAGCGGCGACCAGCGCGGCGGCGGCCGACCATTTCTTGATGGCGAAGCCGGCTGCCAGTCCGGGGATCAGAGCGAGCAGCGCGCGCACCGCGAAGAACACGACGCCGGCAACGACGGCCATGTGATAACCGGAGATCGAGAGCACGTGGCCGAGGCCGGAGATGAACATCGCATCGTTGACGGGCGTGGTGATCGCATCGCGCCGCCCGGTGAGCAGCGCGGTCGCGATCGCCCGATTGTCGCCGTCGAGCGTCGCCCGGATGCGGGCATCGATCGCATCGCGCAGGCCTTGCATGAAGGCCGCGTAACGCAGCCGTAAGCCGCCGGTCTCAGGCGGCGACGCCACCGTGATGGCGCCCATCGCGAAGCCGGAGGCGCCGATGCCCTGGAAGAACATGTCACGCGAAAAGTCGTAGCTGCCGGGCCGCACCGGCGCGAGTGGCGGCATCAGCCGTGCCTTCAGCTGAACGAAGCTACCGACCTCCGGCGCGGTGCCCTTGCGGACCGACAGGCGCACGCGCTCGAGCCTGACGTCGCTGCGCTGCGCCTCCATCGCCGTGACGCGCAGCACGAAACGATCGGTACGCTCGCGGATGTCGCGAGCCTCGACGAAGCCCGACAACGACACCGAATAGAGCGCCCTTGCCAGCACCGGGTGGGCGATGCGCGCCGTCTTCCAGGTTGCGACGGCAAAGCCGGCCGCGACCGCCGCGATCATGATGGCCGGGGCGAACAGCCGGCTCCGCCGCAACAGAGCCGCGCCAAGCAGGAGCGCGATGGCGGTCGTGGCAACGACCCACAGCACCGGCTCATGATCGGCAGAGAAATAAAGCGCGATGCCGCAGCCAAACGCGACGGGCACCCACGGCAACAGCCGCCCGGCGCCCGCCTCGGCGCGCAGCCAGGCGCGGAGGGTCTCGGCCAGCGATGTCCAGAGGTCGAGGCCTGCAGGCGCGAGGCCGCCCGCGGACGCGGCGCGGCCCGCGGGCCACGTCCCCGCGATCCCCTGCGATCGTACCGGCCGGCCCGGCTCCGCCATTCCCTGCACTCGATGATACGCAACGAAGCCAGAAGCTACCGGAACGTGCAGGTGGGCGGATAGCGGTACGGATCAGGAACGAAGGGGCGCGGCCGCTACTTTTCCTCTTCCATCGTCACGGCCACATCCGCCTTGGCCGACAGCCTGACCTTGTTGCCCTCGATATCGGCGACGAGGCCCTTGTCGATGAAGTGATGATGGCCCTTGTGGCTGCCCTCGCCGCTGTCCTTCTTGGTCAGCTTGATGCGATTGCCTTCGACCTTGTCGACGGTGCCGATGTGGACGCCGTCGGCGCCGATCACTTCCATATGCTCTGCGATGTTCTGCATGGTGGGTTCCTTGTTGGACCCACCCCAACGCGCGGGGAGCACGTTCGTTCTCTCACGAGAATGACGAAGCCGTGTGCCCGCTCGTCAGATCAGCGGCGCCTGCGACGAAGCATGGTGATTGACGATCTTCCACTCGCCGTCCTCGCGCATGATGACCCAGCTCATCTTGACCGAGAAATCGGGGCGTTCGCCGGCGAGATCGAACGAGATGGTCGCGGCCATATTGATCAGATCAGGACCTGCCTGCGCCGCCGTCACCTCGGAAAACACCGCGCTCGGCTTGCGCCAGCGCGGCAGGCCGTTGAAATAGTCTGCGACGCCGGCCCTGCCCCGGTAGAGCTTTGGGTTGGAGCCGAAGAAGAAGGCATTCCTCGCATAGAGCGATGAGAGCGCGGCCGCATCGAGCGTGGCGAAGCCGGCGCGCCATTTCGCGATGATGCCGGAAACGATAGCGTCGGCTTCGTTGCTCATTGTGGTCTCGCAGCTCTTTTCAGCCTTTGGCAACTTCCTTCGCGAACGTGTCGCGCAGACCGATAGTCCTGGAAAATACCGGTCTGTCGGACGTCGAGTCCTTGTCGCGCACGAAATAGCCCTGGCGCTCGAACTGCATCGGCTCGGTCGAATTGCTTTCCGCGACCGATGCCTCGACGCGGGCATTAGCGAGAATTTCCAGTGACTGCGGATTGAGGTCGGCGGCGAAGTTCGAGGCGTCCGGGCTCGGTTTGGCAAACAGCTGATTGTAGATGCGGATTTCCGCGGGCACGGATGTCGCCGCCGGCAGCCAGTGCATGGTGGCCTTGACCTTGCGGCCATCGGGCGCGTTGCCGCCCTTGGTCGCGGGATCGTAGGTGCAGCGCAGCTCCACCACCTCGCCGGCATCGTTCTTGATCACGCCGGTGCACTTGACGAAATAGGCGTAGCGCAGCCGCACCTCGTTGCCCGGCGACAGACGGAAGAACTTTTTCGGCGGGTTCTCCATGAAGTCGTCCTGCTCGATATAGAGCTCACGGCCGAACGTGATCTTGCGGGTGCCGGCGGAGGGATCATCCGGATGGTTGATCGCCTCGAGCTCCTCGGTCTGCCCCTCGGGATAATTCTCGATCACGATCTTGAGCGGCTTAAGCACCGCCATGCGCCGCTGCGACGTGCGGTTCAATTCCTCGCGGATGCAGAATTCCAGCATGCCGACGTCGACCACGCTATTGGCTTTCGCAACGCCGATGCGCTTGACGAATTCGCGAAGCGCGGCCGGCGGCACGCCGCGGCGGCGCATGCCCGCC
The DNA here is from genome assembly GCF_023100665.1 of Bradyrhizobium sp. CW1. NCBI lineage: Bacteria > Pseudomonadati > Pseudomonadota > Alphaproteobacteria > Hyphomicrobiales > Nitrobacteraceae > Bradyrhizobium > Bradyrhizobium sp. CW1. Next base: position 3,843,527 of record NZ_CP064684.1, on the reverse strand, counting down.
ATGGTGGGCATGCGCGGGTCGTCCCAGCCCGCGACATGGCCCTCGCGGACGAGCTGGGTCAGCACACGCTTGGACAGCAGCGTGTAGGTCAGGTTCAGCCGCGCGAATTCGTACTGGTGCGGCTTCGAGGGCACCGGCAGCTTCTCGATGAACCAGTCGTAGAGCGGCCGATGGTCCTCGAACTCCAGCGTGCAGATCGAGTGCGTGATGCCTTCGATGGCGTCCGATTGGCCGTGGGCATAGTCGTAGCTTGGATAGATGCTCCATTTGGTCCCGGTGCGCGGATGGTGCGCATGCAGGATGCGGTACAGCACGGGGTCGCGCAGATTGATGTTGCCCGCACCCATGTCGATCTTGGCCCGCAGCACGCGCGCGCCGTTCGGGAATTCGCCCGCCTTCATGCGACGGAACAGGTCGAGGTTTTCATCCACGGTGCGATCGCGGAACGGCGAGTTCTTGCCGGGCTCGGTCAGCGTGCCGCGCGCAAGACGAATCTGCTCCTGGGTCTGGTCATCGACATAGGCGAGCCCGTCGCGGATCAGCTGCTCCGCCCATTCGTAGAGGCGGTCGAAATAGTCCGAAGCGAAGAACAGGTTCTTGCCCCAGTCGAAGCCGAGCCAGCGCACGTCGGCCTGGATGGAATCGATATATTCCTGCTCTTCCTTGACCGGATTGGTGTCGTCGAAGCGCAGATGGCAACGGCCCGGAAACTCTTGGGCGATGCCGAAATTGAGCGCGATCGACTTGGCGTGGCCGATATGGAGATAACCGTTCGGCTCCGGCGGGAACCGGGTCACGATCTCCTTGTATTTGGCCTCCTCGAGGTCGGCCTGGATGATGTCACGAATGAAATCGCGCCCAACCTCGTTCGCCACCGGTTCTGTCATTACGAAAATCCTGTAGGGAAATCAGCGGCCCTTCTGCCAAATTCCCTTGGCTGAGCCAAGGGCTTAAGCAAGGTCTCAAGCAACCCCTGGCGGTCCGCTGCCGGGCTTTAGTTATGCTCCGGTCCTGTTATATACCAGCGCCTCCAATGCATAGGCCCTGCCAAGAATGACCTCTCCCGTCGTCACCCGTTTCGCTCCTTCGCCGACCGGCTTCCTCCATATCGGGGGCGCGCGCACGGCGCTGTTCAACTGGCTCTATGCGAAGAAGCACGGCGGCAAGATGCTGCTCCGGATCGAGGACACCGACCGGGAGCGCTCCACCGAGGCCGCGATCGGCGCCATCCTCGACGGCCTGAAATGGCTGGAGCTCGGCTGGGATGGCGACGTCATCTACCAGTTCAGCCGCGCCGCCCGCCACCGCGAGGTCGCCGAGCAGCTGCTCGCCGACGGCAAGGCCTATCGCTGCTACGCCACCGCCGAGGAGCTCACCGCGATGCGCGAGAAGGCGCGCGCAGAGGGGCGCACGCGCCTCTATGACGGCCTGTGGCGCGACCGCGATCCGGCGACGGCCCCGACCGACGTAAAGCCCACCATCCGGCTCCGTGCGCCCCAGACCGGCGAGACCGTGATCGAGGACCAGGTCCAGGGCCGCGTGGTCTGGCAGAACGAGAATCTGGATGACCTCGTCCTGCTGCGCGGCGATGGCAACCCGACCTACATGCTCGCTGTGGTGGTCGACGATCACGACATGGGCGTCACCCACGTCATCCGCGGCGACGACCATTTGATCAACGCGGCCCGCCAAAAGCAGATCTACGACGCGATGGGCTGGACGCTGCCGAGCATGTCCCACATCCCCCTGATTCATGGCCCGGACGGCTCAAAGCTCTCCAAGAGGCACGGCGCGCTTGGCGTCGATGCCTACCGCGCCATGGGGTACCTCCCGTCCGCGCTCCGCAACTATCTCGTCCGGCTCGGCTGGAGCCATGGCGACCAGGAAATCTTCTCGACGGAGGAGATGATCGCGGCGTTCGATCTTGCCAGCGTCGGCCGCGCAGCAGCGCGCTTCGATTTTGCCAAGCTGGAAAACCTCAACGGCCACTACATCCGCAATGCCGACGATCAATCACTCGTGAAGATGTTCGAGGACGTGCTCGACCACGTCGTGCCCAGCCGCGACGAGCTTAAGGCCAAGTTAAACGACACCACGCGCGCGCAGCTCCTGAAGGCCATGCCGGCCCTGAAGGAGCGCGCCAAGACGCTGATCGAGCTGATCGACAGCGCCTATTTCATTTTCGCGGACCGGCCGCTGGAGCTTGACCCGAAGGCGGCGGCGCTGCTGACGCCTGAGAACCGCAAGCTGATCGGCCAGCTTCATTCCGCGCTGGAGAAAGTCGAGACGTGGAGCGCGGCCAATGCGGAAGCCGCGCTGCGCGCCTTTGCCGAGGAAAATAGTCTCAAGCTCGGCGCGGTCGCCCAGCCGCTGCGGGCCGCGCTGACCGGTCGGACGACGTCGCCCGGCATATTCGAGGTTTTGGACGTCCTGGGACGCCAGGAAAGCCAGGGCCGGCTTAAGGATCAGGCTAAGGACTAGCTGAGGGCCAGCCTACGACGTAAGTCGACCATGCGTGGCGCCATCTTGCAGCGCACACAGCAATAATATACCCATCTCACCCGTACCTTCTGGAACATCCGGCCTGCCCCGCGATATCTCATCGGGGCCTCCGGGTCCGGCCCGTTTCACCATACATCGGGGACCTCTGATGGACGCCAAACCAAGCAATAAGACCGCCACACTGACGGTCGGAAACAAGAATTTCGATCTTCCGATCCACAGCGGCAGCGTCGGGCCCGACGTCATCGATATCGGCAAGCTCTACGGCCAGTCCGGCCTGTTCACCTACGATCCGGGCTTTACCTCGACCGCGAGCTGCCAGTCCAAGATCACCTATATCGACGGTGACGCGGGCGTGCTGGAATACCGCGGCTATCCGATCGAACAGCTCGCCGAGAATGGCGACTTCCTCGAGACCTGCTATCTGCTGCTGTTCGGGGAGCTTCCGACCGCCGCGCAGAAGAAGGATTTCGACGACCGCGTGATCCATCACACGATGGTGCACGAGCAGATGGCCCGCTTCTTCCAGGGCTTCCGCCGCGACGCCCATCCGATGGCGATCATGGTAGCGGCTGTCGGCGCGCTCGCCGCGTTCTATCACGACTCAACCGACATCAACGATCCGAAGCAGCGCATGATCGCCTCCATGCGCATGATCGCCAAGATCCCGACGCTGGCTGCGATGGCCTACAAATACACGGTCGGCCAGCCCTTCGTGTATCCGAAAAACTCGCTGAAGTTCGCCGAGAACTTCCTGCACATGTGCTTTGCCGTGCCGTGCGAGGACTACAAGATCAACCCGGTGCTGGCTGACGCGCTGGACAAGATCTTCATCCTGCACGCCGACCACGAGCAGAACGCCTCGACCTCGACCGTGCGTATCGCCGGCTCCTCCGGCGCCAACCCGTTCGCCTGCATCGCGGCCGGCATCGCCTGCCTGTGGGGCCCGGCCCATGGCGGCGCCAACGAAGCAGCGCTCGCGATGCTCGCCGAGATCGGCTCGGTCGACAAGATCCCCGAGTTCATCGCCAAGGTGAAGGACAAGAACTCTGAAGTCCGCCTGATGGGCTTCGGTCACCGCGTCTACAAGAACTACGATCCGCGCGCCAAGATCATGCAGAAGATGTGTCACGCCGTGCTCAAGGAGACCGGCCATGGCGACGATCCGATGCTGAAGGTGGCGCTCGAGCTCGAGAAGATCGCGCTCAGCGACCAGTACTTCATCGACCGCAAGCTCTACCCGAACGTCGACTTCTATTCGGGCATCACGCTGAAGGCGATGGGCTTCCCGGTCTCGATGTTCACCGTGCTGTTCGCGGTCGCCCGCACCGTCGGCTGGATCAGCCAGTGGAGCGAGATGATCGAGGATCCGCAGCAGAAGATCGGCCGTCCGCGCCAGCTCTACACCGGCGTCACCCGCCGCGACTACGTTGCGATCAACAACCGGAAGTAAGATCGAGCCCATCACGGCTTTCGAAGCGGCGCCATCTCCGGATGGCGCCGTTTTGTTTTGCACGGACACAACCCTGCTGCCGTGCACAACAACAAGTCGGCGCAATATCTCGGCCGACGCTTGACGTCGCAACGCTTCGCGCGCAAATTCTTACTCTAAGTAAGAATGACGACAGGGATGGAAATGCCGGAGCAGCCGAGAAGTCGGCGGCAGACGCGCGCTGCCATTTTGACTCACCTGCTTCAGTCAGGCGGGTCTTTTCGCCCGCCGCTGGCCAAGGCCGTGCGCCTGTCGGAAGCGAGCCTGTCGCGCATCCTGTTCGATCTGAAGGCCGAAGGCCTGATCGAGGAAGTGCGGCGCCCTGCCCCTTATGTCGGTGGCCCCACGGGTCTCGTGTCGCTCGATAAGGCGGTGGCGCTCGCGGCGTTCGAGCTGACCACTCAGCGGCTCAGCGTCGGGGTCGGGGGCCTGTCGGGCGAACTGCACTACACCGGGCATGTGCCGCTGCCGAAGACGCCGACCGTCGCGACGGTCGGCCGGGCGTTTCGCGAAGCGATGACATTGCTGCGCGAGTGGACGCGGCGTCGACGTATCCCCCTCGCACAGATCGGCGTCTCGATTCCGGGTCTCGGCCGGCTGGGCGCGTCAGGCAATCCGATCATTCCCTGCGATGTCGGGCGGATCAGCGAGATGTTCGGCGAGACGCTTCCCGGCGTGCGGGTCGAGTTCACCAATTCGGTCGTCGCGCACGCCATCTTTCACCGTTGCCGCACGGAGCATTATCCATTCAGCGGCGCGCATCTCTTCGTCTTCGTCGGTCAGGGCGTCGCGGGCACCTGGATGGATGACGCGGTCGAGGACGATGTCCTCCAGCCGGTCGAGCTCGGCCACATGGTGTTCGGAGCCGACGGACCAATTTGCCGCTGCGGTCATCATGGCTGCGTCGAGGCTTATACGTCGCTTCCCGCTTTGGCCGAGCTTCTTGGCGTCGCGGAAGCCGAGTTGCTTGAGCTCGGCAGCGAGTGGGTGACCGCGATGCCGCTCTCGTCGCGCGTGCGGCAGGAATTGCGCCGGCGGCTGTTCCGGCTTGGCCTTGCGATCGGCAATACGCTGAACGTGAAGCCATGCAAGGGCGTCGCGATCAGCGGCTGGCCGTCGCTCCTCACCGAGGACGATCGCAACGCGCTCGTCGAGGGGATCGACGCCAGCCTGTTGGGCGGCCGCAAACACGCGCAAGTGTCGCTCGCTTTCGTGCCGCCGTCGAACGGCAACGATCCGCGGGCGGCGCTGGCATTCGCGTCTTTCTGCCTCGCTTGCCGCGGCGGCATGCCGGCCGCATCGGCCGAGGCCGCCTGACGTACCTGATGCCGCGCGGCTCTCGCGCGAAAGAGTTCACACCGGGAGGAAATTGCCATGCCGATCACGACAACAAGGCGCCAACTGCTCGCCGGATCTGCGGCCGCGCTCGCGCTGCCGGCATTCGCCCGCGCGCAAGGCGCGATCAAGCCGCGTCTGACTGCGATCTCGCAATGGTCCGCAGGTAGCGATGGGGCGGCCATCACGGCACTCGGCAAGAAATTCGAGGAGAAAGGCGGGGTTTGGCAGCACTCGCCCGTCCCCGGCTTCACCACCGAGATGATGAACAAGCTGCGTGCCCAGATCATGGCCGGCGATCCGCCGGCCTGCTCGCAGCTCAAAGGTCCCGAGATCGCGGCCTGGTCCAAGATTGCCCCAACCGTCGATCTCGATGCCGTCGTCGCTGCCGCCGGCTACGAAAAGGTTGTCGCTCCGGATCTTGCAAAATTGCACAAGCCGGGGGGCAAGTGGATTGCACTGCCGTTGCAGATCTACAGCACCAACATGCTGTTTCTCTCCAAACGCGCGATGGACAAGGCCAAGGCCGACAAGGTCCCCGTCACATGGGCTGAGTTCAACGACCTCGCCGAGAAGATGAAAGCAGGCGGCGTCCCCTATCCCATCGCCAACGGTGGCACCCGCCCGGACGACGGCCAGAAATTCGAGGCCGCTTTGGCGGGCATCAGCCCCACCGCTTACCGCGCAGCCATCATGAATCTCGACAAGAAGGCCCTGGAGGGCCCCGAGATAAAGGCTGCCTTCGTACAGGTGCGCAAGATTGCCGACTGGATGGACCCCAACGTCGGCGCCCAGCACTTTTCGACCAACTTGAAGCGCTTTGTCGACGGCGACATGGGGATGATGATCATGGGCGGGTGGGCGCAGGGCGTCTTGCGCAACGCCGGCTTCAAGTTCGAGGACTTCATCATCGCCCCGGGCCCGAGCGACAATAGCAAGCCGGTCTTCCTGTTGAATGCCGATGCCTTCATATTCTGGCAGCGCAAGGAGCCCGACCTGCAGGCCGGCCAGACGCTGATGGCCCAGCTCGTCATGGATCCGGCGATCCAGACTATGTATTCGCAGATCACGGGATCGATCCCCGTGCGCACCGATGTCGATCTCTCCGGCGAAGGCTGGTCGGACGGGCAACGGCGGACCGCAGCAGCCCTGAAAGACGCGATTGCCAGCAATCAGGCCGTCCTCAGCCTTGCGCACAACATGGCGCAGGAAAACGGCATGACCGCAGCGATGATCGACGTGATCACGGAGTACGTGAAGAACAAGACGATCAAGCCGGAGCAAGCGGCCATACGCCTCGCCGAAGCCGTCGAGAGCTCACGTTGACGATCGCCGTCTCGACAACACCGGGCCGGCCGGCGGCCTCTGGCTGGGTACGCCGGCTGCCTGAATATCTGACGATCTGGGTGCCGCTGCTGTTGTCCGCCGCGCATCTCATTGCGTTTACGCTGTGGACGATCTGGATATCGTTCACGCCGTCCACTCTGGTCCCGGTCTCGGGCTGGGTCGGCTTGCGCAACTATTCTGCGGTCGCCGCATCGCGGAACTGGCAGATTGCCTTGGACAATCTGCTGCTGTTTGGCAGCGCCTTCGTGTTGCTGAGCCTGGCGACCGGTCTCATCCTTGCGATCCTGCTCGATCAGCGCATTCGCGGCGAGAATCTGCTGCGGTCCATCTTCCTCTATCCTCTGGCGGTGTCATTCGTGGTCACCGGCACGGTCTGGAGTTGGCTGCTCAATCCCGGCCTCGGGATCCAGAAGCTGGTCCGCGACCTCGGCTGGACCTCCTTCCGGTTCGACTGGCTGATCGACCGCGACATGGCCATTTGGACCATTGTCATCGCTGCGATCTGGCAATCGTCCGGTTTCGCCATGGCGCTGTTCCTCGCCGGCCTTCGCTCCGTCGACGCCGACCTGATCAAGGCCGCGCAGATCGACGGCGCCGGACCGATCCGAATGTACCGGCGTGTCATCCTGCCGACCCTTTGGCCGATCACCATCACCGTCATCGTCATCCAGCTGCAGTTCGCGATTTCGACCTTCGACCTCGTCCGCGCGCTCACCAATGGCGGACCCGGGATCGCCACCCAGCTGCCGGCCCTCGTCGTCTATGACCTGATGTTCCAGCGCAGCCTGCTCGGACGCGGAGCGGCGGCGGCAGTGCTCATGTTGCTCATTCTTCTTGCGGTTTTGCTGCCCTATGCAGCGTGGCGTTATGTCCAGCGGCGGCGGGCGATCCATGCGTGAGCGAACCATCGCGCCAAGCCGGATTCTGATCTATCTCGTCGTCTCGCTGATCGCTGCAGCATGGCTCGCGCCATTGGTTGTTGTCGTGCTGAACTCGCTCCGCACCAACGAGGAGATCGCGCAGGCGTCGATGATCGGCTGGCCGAAGCAATGGGCATGGAGCAACTACGCCGCGGCCTGGAGCGGTTTCTGCGTCGCCGAGACCTGCGCCGGCATCCGGCCGTACATGCTGAACTCCGCGCTCGTCACGATTCCCGCGACGATTTTCTCGACCCTGCTCGGTGCTGTCGCCGGTTACGCCGTGTCGCTCTGGCGTTTTCGCGGCGATAACTGGATCTACGGCATCGTGACCCTCGGCCTCTTCCTTCCCCAGCAGATGCGCTTGCTTCCCTGGACCATCGTGTTGCGCGATACGGGCCTGATGAACACGCTAACGGGCCTGGTCGTGATCCACACGATCCAGGGACTCTCCTTTACGGTCTTGTTCTGCCGAAACTACTACACTGCCATCCCGCAGGATCTGATAAGAGCTGCGCGCATCGATGGCGCAGGGTTCTTTCGTATTTTCTGGCGCATCATCCTGCCGCTCTCGCCGCCTATTCTGGTCGTCACCGTGATCTGGCAGTTCACGCATATCTGGAACGAATTTCTCTACGGCGTGACATTCACGACTGGTCAGCAACAGCCCGTCACCGCCGCGCTGATCGCGCTATCCGCACCAGTCGCGGACATCCCGCAGCATGGCGTGCAGAGCGCGGCGGTGATGATCGCCGCCCTGCCGACCCTGCTGATCTATCTGATCGGCGGCAAGTATTTCGTGCGCGGCCTCACCGCCGGGGCCGTGAAATGATCGGATTGTCATGGCAGCCCTAAGCATTCGCTCCCTGTCCAAGCGCTACGCCAATCTGGAGGTGCTGAAGGGCATCGATCTCGACATCGAGAGCGGTGAATTCACCGTGCTCGTTGGCCCATCCGGCTGCGGCAAGTCCACGCTGCTCAACATCATCGCTGGGCTCGACCTCCCGAGCGCAGGCACCGTGGAAATCGGCGGACGTATCGTCAACGACATTCCGCCGAAGGACCGCGACATCGCGATGGTGTTCCAGTCCTACGCGCTCTATCCGTCGATGACGGTGCGCCAGAACATCACCTTCGGCATGGAATGCCGTCACGTCCCGAAGGCCGAGCAGGAAAAGGCGCTGGCGAATGTGGCCAGGCTGCTCCAGATCGAGCCGCTGCTCGGCCGCAAGCCCTCGCAGCTCTCCGGCGGCCAGCGCCAGCGTGTGGCGATGGGCCGGGCGCTGGTGCGCGATCCCCTGCTCTTCCTGTTCGACGAGCCGCTCTCCAATCTCGACGCCAAGCTGCGCGTCGAGATGCGGATGGAGATCAAGCGGCTGCACCAGCGCATCGGCGCCACCATCGTCTATGTCACACACGATCAGATCGAGGCGATGACGATGGCGACGCGCATTGCCGTGATGCATCGCGGCGTGGTGCAGCAGTTTGCCGACCCGGATACCGTGTATCGCTATCCCGCCAATCTGTTCGTGGCCCGCTTCATGGGCTCGCCGCCGATGAACACGATGCCGGCACGGCTGGAGGCCGATGCCGGCGGGCCGGTGGTCGTGATCGGCGCGGGACGGCCGGACGAGGTCCGCCTCCGCCTTCGTCAATACGACGCGGCGGCCCCTTTCGTCGGCCGTGACGTGGTGGTCGGGATCAGGCCGGAATGCCTCGCCGAGGGCAGCCGCGTGTTCTCCGCCGATCCGCCCGTCGTCGTCACCGCGCCGGTGGAGATGGTCGAGCCGACGGGAGCCGAAACGATCGTGCTGCTGCGGCTTGGCGGCGAGCCTGCGCTGGCGCGCATCACGCCGGACATCCGCCCCACACCGGGCGCCGCCGCCCCGTTCGCGCTCGACACGCGTCGCATCTGCCTGTTCGACCCCGAGACGGAGCGACTGATCGCATGACAAGAACGAGCTATGCCGGCCTTAGGGACCGCGTGGTGTTGATCACCGGTGGCGCCAGCGGCATCGGTGCCGCCTTCGTGCGGGCGTTCGCGGCGCAAGGGGCGCGCGTCGCGTTCCTGGATCTCGATGAAGCAGCCGGCCGGGCGCTGGTCGCGGAAGTGAAGGCCGCGGCCGGGACCGTACCCTTGTTCGTGCCGTGCGATCTCCTCGACATCGACGCCTTGCGCGGCGCCATGGCGCAGGTCCGGGGATCGCTTGGCGATGCCGCGGTCCTCGTCAACAACGCCGCCAATGATCAGCGTCAGGTGCTGGCCGAGGTGACGCCGGCCGAATTCGACTGGATGATCGGCGTCAACCTCAAGCACGTCTTCTTTGCCGCGCAAGCGGTGGTGCCGCAGATGCAGGCGCACGGCAGCGGTTCGATCATCAACATGTCGTCGATTGCCTGGATGCGCGGCGCGCCGGGGCTGCCTGTCTACGCCGCGGCAAAGGCCGCGATCGTCGGCTTCACCAACTCCCTGGCCCGGTCGCTCGGGCCCGACCGCATCCGCGTCAACGCGATAGCGCCGGGGATGGTGATCACGGAGCGTCAGCGCCGGCTGTGGTACCCGGACGACCAGGTGATCGCCGAGCTGCGCACGCGTCAGGCCATTCCCGACGCGGTGACGCCCGACGACATCGCCAACATGGCGCTTTTCCTCGCCTCGGACGACAGCCAGCGCATCACGCGGCAGTGTTTTCAGGTCGACGCTGGTCTCGGCTAGAGCGTGATCCGAGCTGCTGTCGTAGAGGTCCGCTCCGTCTCCGAGAGCAGCCGCGTGAGCCCACCTCACCTTGAGTCGGAGTTGGGCCATGAACGGACTCCTGCATCGCAGCGAGATAGCTCTATTCAATCACCTCGTCAGCGCGAATGAGTAGTGAAGGCGGCACTGTTAAGCCGAGCGCCCTGGCCGTCTTCATGTTGATCACCAACTCGAATCTGGTCGGCTGCTCGACCGGCAACTCGGGGGGCTTGATGCCTTTGAGGATCTTATCGACGTAGCCGCCAGCACGACGCAATAGATCGAAAATATCCGGGCCGTAGACGACTAATCCGCCATCCGCGAATTGTCGGAAGAAATGCATCGCGGGCAGATGATGTTTGGCCGCGAGCGCGATAACTCGTGGGGCTTGGCGAATGATAAGAACATCGCCAAAGACAATGATTGCATCGGCGTGCTGGGCGGCAGCCGAGGCAAAGGCGATATCAAGCTCCTCGTCCGCGGTCGCCTCAACTATCGGCAGAGCCACGCCCAACTTCCGGGCTGCGCTTGGTGCCTCCTCGGCTACCATCAGCCTGTGCATGGGGTTGCTCGGATTGACCAAGAGCGCAATTTTCGACGCGCCAGGAACCAGTTCCTGGAGGATTTCTATTTGTTTGGCGGTCCAATCTCCCGGCACCCAGCTCGCGAGACCGGTCATGTTACCGCCTGGACGCGCGAGGCTTTGGATGAGGCCGAGCCCCACGGGATCGGCGACAACCACGAATACAATCGGAATGGTGGCAGTTGCCGATTTAAGGGCAAGGGCTGGTGACGGCCCGAGGGCAATTACCAGATCGGGAGTTAGCGTCACCAACTCCGCAGCTAGGGTTGACAAGCGATCCGGAGTTTCGGCAAAACGATATTCAACGAGCAGGTTCCTGCCCTCGATCCAGCCCTTCTCGCGCAAACCACTGCGCCACGCGTTGCGACCCTGAGAATCTAGGAATCCGCCCAAGAGACCGATCCGGCGAGGCGTGCCCTGGGCCCGCAAACGCCGTGGCGAAACGAGCAGCATTGCACTGCCTGCTATGAACTCCCGCCGCTTCATTCGATCCTCATCGGAGCCCGAGGACGATCGAACACAGAGTATCACGTCTCGATAGTTGGTGCACTCACAGCTGGGAGATGCAGGGGATCGGCGCAGCGGCAACTTCGGGTCACGTGCCGATATCCTATAAACGAGCGCCAAGGTTGCCACGTAATCGCACCACTGGATTGGTTAGAAGTCATGCCTTATCGTGCGCGTACTTCTCCAAAAGCAGCCGACTACATCACTTTCTCAGGGCCTCCGCGAAATATGCCCGGCGACCAGCACGCACACACCGTAGGACCAGTCAGCGACACTGACTTGCGTATTCAGTCGGGCGCCGTGTGAAGGTGCCGAAAGCGAGTACGATTCTCCGGGCCCTAAACAAGCTGAGGCATTATGCCTCTTGGGGCGAAACACCCATTTCTACGGGTGCACCAGTCTCGTAGAATGTGGTTGCCCTAGAAGCGGGATGTGCCGAAGTCGCCGTTCGGGACCAACGAGAAGTGCTAGCGCTATCGGCAGGTGCGCTACCCTATGAGACCGCCCCTTTTCGGTTTCTCACCACGACTCCACATTTCCACGCGCGCAGCTTTTGCGGCGGCTTGTTGCAGTAACCCAGGGAGAAAAGCGATGAGCAAGATCGATCGAAGGTCTGCATTGACATTCGGGTTGGCAGCGGCTTCGGCGGCCATGATAAAGCCCGCCGCCGCTCAAACGACGGGCTACAAGGACACAACTCCGTGGCCAGGTGTGGTGGTGCGTGAGTATGATAGCGAGACACCATCGCTGATCCCGGGTTTTAAGACCGTCTCAATGCGCGACATCATCATGCAGCCGGGATCGAAGACCATGGGGCCCCCGATGATGAATGCCATGGTCTGCCATATCACCGAAGGAGAGCTTCGGCTTGAGCAGGACGAAAAGACCTTTACCGGCAAGAAGAATTTTGTCTGGACCTGCAACAAGGACACAAAGGAGCAGGCGTTCAATGATGGGAACGTGGTCGCGATTATGCGGATCACCGACCTGAAGGCTTAAGGCTCGTTCTTCGTAAGTAATCGATTGTGGGAGCGAATGACGCACGCGACGGTGCCGATCGCGTCGGTTTCCGCAATGAACCAATGGCCGCCACGCGACCGGCGACGGTGTCGTCATACTGGCGGACCGCAGCTGCGGCAGACGACCGGAGTGATGATCTAATCAATCGGGAAGGCGTTATCCTACAGAGGAGTATCCTATGAAGTTGGCTCTAACATCAGCACTAGTCATTTGTCTGCTCGGTGCGCCGGGAATTTCGTTGGCCGCGGACGCCAAGGGCGACGTGGAGAAGGCTTACGCCGCTTGGGATGCCGCATTCAATAAGCACGACGAGAAAGCCATCGGCGCCTCCTATGTTGCGACGGCAAAATTGATGCCACCCACACATCAGGTCGCGTCGGGTCCGGCTGAGATCGAGAAAATTCTTTGCCGGACTCTTCGCGAGCGGTGTGACGGATCACAAGTTGGAGATGATCGACGCCGGCGGAGACGATAAGGTTGTCTTCGGCACAGCCAAGTGGAGCGCCACGGGTAAGGACAAGGAGGGCAAGCCGTCTCCCTTCAGTGGTTTAGCGACGCATGTCTTCGAACGCCAAGCCGACGGATCGCTCAAATTGAGACTACAAACATTCAACTAAAGCGGTCGAAGCTTAATCGGTCCGGCGAGGCGGCGGCCTTACCGGACACCCAAAACGGCTACTTGTCTCCGGTGCAAGCTATGTCCGGGTTGGGTCCAAAAGCAGCGGTGGACGTCAAGTTGGATCGAGGTCCGGTTTGCCCCTGACAGCCGGCATGACACGCGCTCAATTGACCTTCGGCTAAGGGCCAAGAGGCGAAATTGACTCGGTCGCCAAAGGTAAAGCCGTGCCGAGGTAGTGATCGGCATCTCTAACGGCATGCACTTTCCGATTGAACCTTGGCGCAATTCCGATGACCCACGCAAATGGGCAGGGAAACGGAGGTTTCCATGACCAGTTCCAGTGGACGCCCGGTGCATTTTTATCGGTTGATCGTAGCCCTGTATGCGGTCAATTTTTTCGGCATCAGCACAGCCTATTCACATGATCCGATCGGGCCAGAACTGAACGCTTGGTTCAAAAGTCTCAAGAATAAGGCAGGTGAGCCGTGCTGTGATGGAGGGGACGGCCAACACGCGGAAGCCGAGTGGGATGTGGCAAAAAGCGGCTATAGAGTCCTTCTGAAAAATCCGCAGCGCCCAAGCGAACCCGGGCAATGGTTTAACGTGCCAAACTCTGTCGTGCTCAACCGGCAGAACCTCAGCGGCAGGGCGCTGGTTTGGTGGTGGCCGTCCTACGCCGAAGGAAGAATGATTCCTTTGTGGCGCTACTTCATTCCCGGACCGGAAGGATGATCCGTCGTTGGGCAATCAATAGCACCCGTAGTCCGCCATGGGTCAAGGTGCGAAGAACCCGGCCTGAGCAAAACCAGTCCGCTTCCACCCACGAAGCTGACCTCAATGAGACGGTTCGCCACTTCGCTGATGGGCCACAAGCGGGAATGCCAAATGAGCAGCTCAAGCCTCGCCGCACGAGGACGGGTGCAGTCCAATCCCCTCAGGAGATCGAGCGCCAACGCTCTTGGCTCATCCGCAGTTCAAACTCGAGCTGGTACTTTTGGGCTTTTCGGATCGCATCGCGGCGTTCTTGGCGAAGCCGGATCGAGGTATCGATCGCTCGTTGCGCTCGATCGAAGAGTTCTAGCGTTTCACTGCTGAAGGGCTGGGCCATGATGATCGCTCCCGTCTAGGCGGGAGCGCAAATCATCTCTCAGGCACCGACGCCTACGGACAAGCCTTTGGCCGGCGATAATCGGTAGTGCGCCACATCTGGAGGAACTGCAACCGAATACGCACTCCTCTGGAGCGAGCATCGATGCATCAGGTCCGTTTGGCCAGCGACAGATTGCGAGACTACTCGTGTGCTGAGAGCGGCGGGCGGAGCTTCTTCCGGCTGAGGGCTAATCTTAGTCTTTCCCTCAGTTGACGGATTTCGTCATATTGCTTTTCGATCTCTGGATCGATGCGCAGCCGTTCTAATTGCTGCTCGTGCAGTTTCGACAATGCTGCAATATACGAACTTTGGATGGGCGGGACACGCATGATGACCCTTAATAGAATGCGAGAAAAGCCTCTCAAAACACTTGGCCGAAGCACAACTTAGAAAGAGATTTTGGGGTGGAGCCTTTCTGACAATGCGGGCTCGCTGGCGAAGTTCGGTCGTTGCGGCTTTATGACGCCTGCAGGCTGTTCCCCGACCTTCAGGAGTCCAGCTTCTGGCGGAGCTTCCTGATCAATTCGCTGAGGCCGGCGGCATACTTTTCGATGATGCGCCGTCGGGCTCTCGGGGGCTTCACTTCTGGCTTGGGCGCAGGCTTATCGTTCATGGACATCACATCATGCGCACGGTGGCAGGCGGTTTTGATCCAGATCGATCGTTCTCTTCAGGGGAGCTGGCCTGCTCGCTTCGCGATCAACTCAGCCCGGGCCATTGCCGCTTCGGCGCGTGCAAGGCGGAGAAGTTCACGTTGTTTTCTCAAGGCGGCGCGAAGCGTGCGGGCCTCGTCGCGCAACCTGCGACTGTCCTCCCGCGTAGTCTGAAACTGGGCAAATGTCGAATCGTCCATAGCGGAATTGGGAGCAAGCCGGCCGGTTCCTGCATTTGGCTAGGTTAAAGAACACGGTGCCCACTCCCTCAGAGGGAGCTCGATGCGCTGGAGTCCGCTTTGGGTCAAAATGCGAAGAACTCAACGTGAGAAAATCTGGTCCGCCATGCCTCACTGATCGGACCTCACCCGGTGCGCTGCTACTTCGCCGATGGGCCAGGAGCCGACATGCACCTCATATTGATCCCAGCTCCGTAACCAGCTTGGGAAGCATCCTGCCGCGTAATGAGCCGGAGGGAGCGAAGCCGCAGTCTTTCGCGCCCATTCGTCGATAGAAAGGTGCAGCATCTGGGTCCGCTTCGATCACCATACGATGAGCGCCCATGGCTGTTGCTTCGCTGGTGGCTCAATGAAACAGCTTCATTCCTACACCATTACGAAGCATCGTCGGGTCAACGAACAACTTCAACAAATCAGCCTCGCTTCCAGTGACCTGGACTTGGGCGACGCCGACAATCTTGCCGTGCTCTTCCGCCACCGCAATCGAACTAGATTGCAGTTCGTATGGTTCGATAGTGAGTTCACCCCGACACGCGTCCATGAAGTCGTTGCCGTAACCCCATACAGCTTTGGACCTAAGACACAAAGCCGAGAGCGTTGGTAGTTCTTCAAGTCTCGGCGGTCTGAGAACACAAGTCACGAAGCTTGGCTCCTGCATCGGCTTTCGGATACCACATCGTGAGGCCGATGTCTCAGGCCACCAGCCGCCCGATCGCGCTCAACGTGAGAGGCTTCCGCTTTGCTCTCGTAAGCCAAGAGTTTAGGAGTACGCGTCCGGGCTCGCCCGCCTACCCTTGCGTATCGTCGCCAGCACGATGTCGGCTGCGAGCACGCTCGGCGATCTGTTGCCTGTCGACATGATCGTATCGAGCTGGGCGAATGCTTCCACCTGCTGCCGGCGCAGCGGTGAATCGGTCAGAAGCTCCGAGAGCGCGGGCGCCAGCTTCTCCGGCGTGCAGTCTTCCTGCAGGAACTCCGGGATGACATCCTTGCCGATCACGAGATTGGCGAGGATCACCGAGGAGACACGGATCGCGCGGCGCAGGATGAAGGCTTCGATCGCGCCGACGCGATAGGCCGTCACCATCGGAATGCCCGATAGCGCGAGCTCCAGCGTCACCGTGCCGGATTTTGCCAGTGCCGCGCGCGCGATGCGGAAGGCAGCGCGCTTCTCGTTCTCGCCGACCACGATTTGAGGCTTGACCAGCCAGTTCGCGATGCCTTCGCGGATGGTGGTTTCGAGATGCGGCATGGTCGGCAGCATCAGCTCGAACGCGCGGCCTTCGGTCTGCAATCGGCCGAGCGTCGCGCCGAACACGTCGAGATGGTGCCTGATCTCGCTGCGGCGGCTGCCGGGCAACACCAGCAAGACCGGCGGCTCGCCGTCGCGGCGCGCCTGCTCCTCCGCGTTCGGCCGCAGCGAGGGCAATTGCTCGATCAGGGGATGGCCGACATAGCTGCATGGCGGCCCGCCGAGCTTGCGGTATTCCTCCGGCTCGAATGGCAACAGGCCGAGCACATGGTCGACATAGCCGAGCATGGTCCGCGCCCGTCCCGGCCGCCAGGCCCAGAGCTGTGGCGAGACGTAGTCGACGATCGGGATCGCCGGATTGCGCGTCCGCACGCGGCGGGCGACACGGTGGGTGAAATCGGGGCTGTCGATGATGACGAGCGCGTCCGGCGCGGCTTCGGTCACTGCCTCCGCGGTCTCGCGGATCAGCCGCAGGATCTTCGGCAATTGCTGCACGACCGCGGCGAAGCCGACGATCGAGAGCTGCTCGATCGGAAACAGCGTCTCGAGCCCCTGGCGCGCCATGGTGTGGCCGCCGACGCCCACGAACTGCACGCCGTCGCCGAGGCGCTGGCGCAGCACCTTCATCAAGGCGCTGCCGAGCCGGTCGCCGGATTCCTCCGTGGCGATCAGGAAGATCTTGCGCTTGGGATCGCGACCCTGCATCACGCCGGCAGGCCGATGACGAAGAGATATTTTGCGTCGGCGAGTGCGATCATTGCCTGCGGCTCGGCGGCGATGGTGTTGCCGGCAACGACGGCGATCCCGGCCAGCCCTGCGGCGGCGACGCCCTCGAGGGTGCGCGGGCCGATCGTCGGCAGGTCGAAGCGCAGATCCTGCCCGCTCTTTGGGACCTTCACCAGCACGCCCCGCCCGGTGGCGGCGCGGATGCGGCCCTCTTCGCGCAGCCGTTCCACGCGCGCGAGCAGTGCATCGGTGCCCTCGATATCCTCGACCGCCACCACATGGCCGTCGATCACGACCGCGGCCTGGCCGATGTCGAACGGACCGAGGGCGGTCAGCACCGCGCGTCCGCGCTCGATGTCGGTCTTGCCGGTGTCGCTCGGCCAGGCGCGGCTGATGCAGCCCTCGGGCATCAGCAGATCGGGCGCGACATCCTTGATGCCGACCATGCGAAAGCCGCCCTGCTCGAGAATGCGCCCGACGCCGGACAACAAATGATCGTCGCCGCCGCGGAAGGCGCGGATGACATTGCCGAGCAGCCGAAGCGTCGTGAAGTCGACCCGGACCTCCGACAGCGAAGGTCGCACCAGCGTGCCGATGAAAATCAGGTCGCGGCAGCCCTCCTCGCGAAACAGCCGCATGGCGCGGCCGAGCTGGCCGACCGAGATCCAGCGATGACGGAATTTCTCTACCCGCGCGGGATCGCAGGCTCCCCGAAGCGGAAACAACACCGGCGTGATGCCGCGGGCGGCGAGCGAGTCGGCAACCGCGAACGGCATCGCGCCGCCGCCAGCGACGACGCCGACCGGCGATGAAATTTCCGAAGCCGCCGATGTCATGCCCGGGGCCATTCCATCATCACTTCGCGATGGCGGGAAGACAGAGCGGGCGCTTGCCCTTGCCGATGAAGTCGAGGATTTCGCCGATCGCCGGATCTCCACCGGCGAGCGGCCGCGCCGCCTCCAGGCGTTCGGCAAAGGTAGCGGGGCCACGGAAGAGTTTCTGGTAGAACGCGCGCACGGTCACAAGCCGCTGCTTGGTGAACTTGCGCCGCTTCATGCCGATCAGGTTGAGGCCTTCGAGCACCGCATATTGGCCGTTGACCAGCCCATACGGGATGACGTCGTCGCGCACGCCGCAGACACCGCCAACCATCACATAGGGGCCGATGCGGGTGAACTGATGCACTGCGGACAGGCCGCCGATATAGACGGCGTCACCGATCTCGCAATGGCCGCCGAGCGTCGCCGAGGTTGCGAAGATCACGTTGTTGCCGACCATGCAGTCATGCCCGACATGACTGTTGTTCATGAAATAGCCGTCGTTGCCGACGCGCGTCAGGCCACCGCCCTTGATGGTGCCGACATTCATGGTCGCACCTTCGCGGATGGTGCAGCCCGAGCCGATCTCAAGCTTCGTGGGCTCGCCCTTGTAGCTGAGATCCTGGGGCGCCCCGCCCAGCACCGCGAACGGCGAGATCACGCAGCCATCTCCGATCGAGGTGTGGCCGATGACGGTGACCTGTCCGATCAGCTTGCAGTTATTGCCGATCGCGACATGCGGGCCGATGATGCAGAAGGGGCCGATCTCGGTGCCCTCGCCGATCACGGCGCCGTCCGCGATCCGTGCGGTGGGGTCAATCTTACTCATCAAGCAATCTGACTCATCAAGAAGGTCTGATTAGGTGTTGAAGTCGCTCGGTTTTCCGCTGGTTAGCGCGACTATGCCCGATCTGTCCAGTGACGTATGATCTCTCCGTGTTTCAAGTGCCGGATGAGGCAGCCTTCCCGGGTCATCAACAAGTTCACGCGGAGCTTCAGGTATCGTGGTCAGGGCCCTGGCACTTCTCCTCGCACAGTTCGCCGCGGCGCCGATCGTCTCCGAGACGATCGAGACCGCCGAACACCGCCCCATCGACCTCGCGACGTTCGAGTGCCGCGACATCAGCCGCAGCACGGTGCTTCAGCGGGTCTGTTACGACCGTGCGCAGCAGGCCCTCGTCGTGGCCGTTGAAGGCGTTTATGACCGCTATTGCGGCGTACCGGTCGACACGGTCGAGCGCCTGCTGGGCGCACCGTCCATGGGACAGTTCTTCAACCAGAACATCAAGCGCGAGGTCAGCGGCGGCCGGTACGCGTGTCCTGCGCGCGAGCGCATCCAGAGAAGTTGATCCCGCTCAGTCGGTCAGCATGGCGCCGACGTCGGCCTCCGCAACCACCTGGCCGTTGACCTTGGCGTCGCCGTGAAACCACCACATGGCCTTGCGGCGGCCGATCGAGCGCATGTGGTATTCGATGGTATCGCCGGGCAGCACAGGCTTGCGGAACTTGCACTTGTCGATGGTGAGGAAATAGACCGCGCGCGGCTTCTCGGTGCCTTCGACCGACTTGATGCCGATCACACCCGCGGTCTGCGCCATCGCTTCGATCATCATGACGCCGGGATAGACCGGGCGATCGGGAAAGTGGCCCTGGAACGGCGGTTCGTTGAAGGTGACATTCTTGATGCCGATGCCGCTGTAATCGGTGCGGATGTTGATCACGCGATCGATCAGCAGCATCGGAAAACGGTGCGGGAGCGTTTGCAGGATCATGTTGATGTCCACAAGCTCGAACCTGACCGGTGCTTCGTCCGTCACTCCCGTTCCTCCTGCTTCGGATCGGCCTTGCTGTCGCGCGCCAAGCGCTCGACCGCCAAAATTTCCTTGAACCACTGCCTGGCCGGCTTGGCGAAAAAACCACCCCAACGTCCGTTGGGAGGAACGTCGTCCTTGACGCCGCTCATGGCAGTCACCTGAGCTCCATCCCCGATCTTGACGTGATTGTTGATGCCCACCTTCGCTCCCAGCGCCACGTTGTCGCCGAGGGTGAGGCTGCCGGCAAGGCCGATCTGGGCTGCCAGCAGGCAGTGCCGGCCAATGGTCACATTGTGGCCGATCTGGACCTGATTGTCGATTTTGGTCCCTTCCCCGATCACGGTGTCGCGCAAGGAGCCCCGATCGATGGTGGTGCCGGCGCCGACCTCCACGTTGTTCTGAATCAGCACGCGGCCGGTCTGGGGCACCTTCAGATGGCCCTCGGGGCCGAAGAAGATGAAGCCGTAGCCGTCCTGGCCGATCGAACAACCGGGGTGGATCAGCACGTCGTTGCCGATCAGCGCGCACTGGATGGCGGTGCGTGCGCCGACATTGCAGTCCCGGCCGATCTTGACGCCGGGGCCGATCACGGCCCCCACACCGATCACCGTGCCGCTGCCGATCTCCACGTCAGGGCCGATCACGGCCAAGGGATCGACGATCACGCCGTCCTCGAGCCTGGCGGTGGGGTCGATGATGGCCGACGGCGCGATGCCGTCGTTGCCGGTCCAGGATTGCGGCCGGAGCGCGTCGCCATGCCACTCCCGCGCGATCCTGACGAAGGCGCGGAACGGCTGTGGCGCCCGCAGCACGGCGACATGCGCGGGCACCCGCGCCTCGAAGCGTGGGCTCACCAGGCAAGCACCGGCCTTGGTCGCCTTGAGCTCATCGGCATATTTGAGATTGTCGAAGAACGTCAGGTGCATCGGGCCGGCTTCGTCGAGCGAAGCAAGACCCCTGATGATTTGGCCGCCCCTGGCGGGATCGACCAACTCCGCCTTGGTCAGCGTGGCGATGTCAGCCAGCGCTGAGGCGGGCGGCTGTGTGAAGAAGGTCGGCTGCGCCATTCCACCCCGTCGCGGTCCGGCTTCGGCATGAAGCGGCCAAGCCGCATCATGCCTCATCTCCTGGATTGGCACGATCCCTTTCGGAAACCGGCTCCGGTGGTCCGGATCGTGCCGTGCTGTTCGAATTAGAACGAGGTGCCGCCGCCGAACCGGAACTCCTGCGTACGGTCGTTCTTGCCCTTGGTCAGCGGCACGGCGTAGTCGAAGCGCAGCGGACCGAACGGCGAGGCCCAGATCAAGCCGACGCCGACCGACGACCGGACCGCATTGCCATTGTCATACACCAGGCCGGTGCAGGTTCCAGCCGAAGCGGGATTGACGGTCGACGGCGTGCAGCTCGAATTCTTGGTCGTGGTCAGTTCGTTGGTCACCGACCACGTCGTCGGTCCCTGATAGTCGAACAGTCCGCCGGCGTCGGCGTAGACGGCGCCCTTCAGACCCACTTCCTTCGGCAGGAACCAGAACGGCATCTGCAATTCGAGCGAAGCACCCCAATACTTGGTGCCGCCAAGCGCGTCCTGCGTACCGAAGGGGTTCAAATCGCGCGGTCCGATGCCGTTCGGGGCAAAGCCGCGGACGAGGTTCGGGCCCATCTGGAAATGATCGAGCATGCGCAGATCGCTGCCCATCTTGTTCAGCATGCCGCCCTGGAGGCGAACGAGACCGACGATATCGGAGACCAGCGGAGTGTAGTACTTCGCGTCAACCACAGTCTTCAGATAGGAGACGTCGCCGCCGACGCCGGCGAAGTCCTGCCGGAAATCGACCAGCAGACCGTCGGTGGGGTTCTTGTTGTTGTCGAGCGTGTTGTAGGTCAGCGTGTAGCCGAGCGCCGAGGTCAGGGTCTTGCCGTTGGCAAGCTCCTTGCGGACCGGCAGCGAGGCCTCGCCGTCGCTGTAGCAGCCGAGGCCGTTGGTCGAGGGAGCCAGAGGAATACCACTCGCCGCGGAGAAAGCCGGGCTTGGATTGAATGCCGGATTCGGAGTGACACCGTCGGCAAGGAACTGGTTGTTGTTACAGTTCGCGAGGTACGACGGCAGCGTGATTTCCTGCCGGTAGATCGAGTAGCGCACCTGCAGCGACAGATCTTCACGCAGGGAGAAACCGAGGCGCGGCGAGAAGCCGAGCGTCTTGGTGCCGTAGGAGATGTAGCTGTTGGACCTCTGCTCACGCTGATAGAGGTCGAGACCCAGCGCGACCCGGTAGTCGAGCAGATAGGGTTCGACGAACGACAGCGAGTAGCCGCGGGCATACTGGCCGTAGGTCACCGCCGCCTTGGCGAACAGGCCGCGGCCGAGCAAATTGCGTTCGGAAACCGAGACTTCGGCCAGCGCGCCGTCGGTGGTGGAATAACCACCCGAGACCGAGAAGTCGCCGGTCGATTTCTCTTCCATGTCCACGAGCAGGATCACGCGGTCGCTCGACGAGCCGGGCTCCGTCGTGATCTTCACGCTCTTGAAATAGTCGAGGTTCTTCAAGCGGCGCTCGGCACGGTCGACCAGCGCGCGGTTGTAGGCATCGCCCTCGGAGACGTCGAACTCGCGACGAATCACGTAGTCGCGCGTGCGGGTGTTGCCGCGAAGGTTGATGCGCTCGATATAGGTGCGCGGACCCTCGTCGATGTTGAACACGACCGACACGGTGTGCGCCTCGAAATTGCGGTCGCCGCCGGGACGGACCACGGCGAAGGCGTAACCGCGACGCGAGGCCTCGATCTGCATCTCCTCGACCGACTTCTCGACCGATTCGACGTTGTAGAGCGAGCCGACATTGACGCGCGAATAGTTGCGCATCGAGGTGGGATCGAAGTTGGGAATGCTGGAGCGGAAGTCGATCGAGCCGACCCGGTATTGCGAGCCCTCCTCGATCTTGAAGGTAACGTTGAAACCCTTCTTCTCCGGATCGTATTCGGTGAGCGCGGCGACGACCTGGACGTCGGCGAAACCGTTCTTGAGATAGAAGCGGCGGATCAGGTCGCGGTCGGCCTCGACCCGATCGGGATCGTAGATGTCGCTGCTGGCGAGGAAGCTCAGCAGGTTGGATTCGTGCGTCTTGATGACGTCGCGCAGGCGGTAGGACGAGTACGCGTTGTTGCCGACGAACTCGATCGACTTGACGCCGGTCTTGGCGCCCTCCTCGACCGTGAAGACGAGATCGACGCGGTTGTTCGGCTGCTCGATGATTTCAGGCGTGACGCGAACGTCGTAACGGCCGGAGCGGCGATAGATTTCTGCGATTCGCAGGGTGTCGGACTGCACCATGGCGCGGGAGAAGGTGCCGCGCGCCTTGGACTGGACTTCACCGGTGAGCTGCTCGTCCTTGATCTTCTTGTTGCCCTCGAAGGCAATGCGGCCGATCACCGGGTTTTCCACCACGGAGACGACGATCTGGCCACCGGCCCCGCGGTTGATCCTGACGTCCTGGAACAGGCCGGTCTCGATCAACGCCTTGAGGCCATCGTCGATGGCACCCTGATCCAGGCGACCGCCGGGACCCGGCTTGAAGTAGGAGCGGATCGTCTCCACCTCGACCCGGCGATTTCCTTCGACGGAAATCGACTGCACGGTCTGAGCAAGCGCAGACGAAGACACAAAGGCAGCCCCAACCGGGGCAAGCACCGGCGCGCCGAACATGATCAGGGTTGCGAGCAAGCCCCCCCGGAGTCGCAGTCCAAACTTCATTGCGCAACGCGCCCTTATCATTCCGTACCAGACCCAACCCCAACGCCGGTCTGGAGATTCCCCAAGTTCAAGCCGCTTGTAGACAATTTCACCGACGCCGCAAACGGTCGAGCGCGCCGTAATTTCATTTTCATTCCAAGACGTTGCCCAAGAGCAACGCCCGGGCAACGCCACAAAAAAGCCCCTATCAGGATGCGGCCATTCGCAGGATGTCGTTATAGGTCGCAAACACCATCAACATCAGCACCAAGCCAAGCCCGATTCGGAACCCCATCTCCTGGGTCCGCTCGGACAGGGGCCGACCACGGGCGACCTCCGCCGCATAGAACATAAGGTGACCGCCATCGAGCAGTGGGATCGGGAACAGATTCAGCAGGCCGATCGACACCGACAGCACCGCGCAGAGGTTGATCACGAACTGGAACCCGGCGCTGGCCGCCTGCCCCGACATCTTGGCAATGCCGAGCACGCCGCTGACCTCGTTCGGATTGCCGTTCCCGACGAACAACGAGCCCAGGAACTTGAAGGTGCTGGTGATGATGAACCAGACCTGCTCCACCCCGATCTTGAGCGCTTCGCCGACGCCGACCGGCGACGTCGAGGCCTCCCCGGCCTGAGACTTGTGTTCGACGCCGAGCACGCCGAGACGGTGGCTGTTGCCGAAGGGATCCTTGCGCTCGAGCAGCGCCGGCGTCGCGGTCAGCGACACGATGGAACCGTCGCGCTTGACCTGGAAGGCAAGCGGCGAACCAGCATTCATCGCAACCATGCGCTGCATGTCGGCAAAGCTTTCGATCGGCTTGCCGTCGATCTGGACGACGACGTCGCCGATCTTGAAGCCGGCTGCCGCCGCAGCGCCATCGGCGACGACACCGTCGACGCGCGCAATCGTGCTCGGCTTGCCGTAATACAGCGCCATGCCGGCGAAGATCAGCGCGCCCAGGATGAAATTGGCGATCGGTCCGGCGGCAACGATGGCGGCGCGCGGGCCGACCTTCTTGTGATGGAAGCTGCCGGCGCGCTCCTCGGCCGTCATGGCCGCAAGCTTCTCGGACGACGGCGTCGAAGCCTCGCTCTCGTCGCCGAAGAACTTGACGTAGCCGCCGAGCGGGATCGCCGAGATCTTCCAGCGGGTGCCATGGCGGTCGTTGAAACCGACCAGCTCAGGTCCGAAACCGAGCGAAAAAGTTAACACACGAACGCGTGCCCAGCGCGCGACCAGGAAATGGCCGAGCTCATGGAAGAACACGACGATGGTCAGGACGAACAGGAAGGGAACCGCGTAGCCAAGGAGCCCATGGCTCAACGTATTGAAACTATGGACGAAAAAGTCGATCATCGAATTCCCTCATCCAGTGCCGCAAGGCCCTGGCCCCGAACCATCTAGGATGCCTTTAAGGCAATTTGAGGCAATAGGGCGGCAGCCCTATTTCGCGCAACATGGTCAACAGCGATTGCATCGTCCGCTGACGTCAGCGGCGCCTGGTTCCCGCTGCGGACCCAGTCATCCAGCGTCTCCTCCACCAGCCTGGCAATCGCCCCGAACCGGATCTTGCCGGCGATGAAGGCGGCGACCGCGACCTCGTTGGCGGCGTTGTAGACCGTGGTCGCCCCCTTCCCGGTCCGGAGAGAATCGAAGGCCAGGCGCAGCCCGGGGAAGCGCTCGAAATCCGGCGCCTCGAAGGTCAACTGGCCGATCTTGGCCAGATCGAGCTTGGCGGCCGGACCCTTGATACGGTCGGGCCAGCCGAGGCAATGCGCGATCGGCGTGCGCATGTCGGGTGAGCCGAGCTGGGCCACGACCGAGCGATCGGAGAACTCGACCATGCCGTGGATGATCGACTGCGGATGAACGAGGACGTCGATCTCGTCGGGCGAGAGCGCGAACAGATAGGAGGCCTCGATCACCTCGAGCCCCTTGTTCATCATCGAGGCGGAATCGATCGTGATCTTCTGGCCCATGCTCCAGTTCGGATGCTTCAGGGCTTGCGCGAGTGTCGCCTGCTCGATGTCGGCAGGCTTCCAGGTGCGGAAGGGGCCGCCGGAGGCCGTGATGATGACACGGACGAGCTCGTCGCGATTGCCCGAGGCGAGCGCCTGGAACAACGCATTGTGCTCGGAATCCGCAGGCAGGATGCAGGCGCCCGCTTTCGCCGCGCGCTGCATGAAGAAATCACCAGCGCAGACGAGACATTCCTTGTTGGCGAGCGCGACATGCGCGCCGCGATCGACCGCCGCCAGCGCCGGCTTCAGTCCGGCGGCGCCACTCACGGCGGCCATCACCCAATCGGCCGGACGCGCGCCGGCCTCGATCACCGCGCTTTCGCCGGCGCCGCATTCGGTGCCGGTGCCCGCGAGCGCAGCCTTGAGTTCGGCAAACTTGGTGATGTCGGCGATCGCGACGAAGCGCGCGGAGAACTCCTTCGCGAGCTTTGCCAGCGCCTCGACATTGCTGTTTGCCGTCAGCGCCTCGACACGGTAGCGCTCGGGAGAGGCGCGCAGCAGATCCATCGTGCTGTCGCCGATCGAGCCGGTGGCGCCGAGAACCGTGACGCTGCGGACGCTCGATGCCGCAGCCTTGTTGTTACGCAATGGGACCGCGCTCATATGTTCACCAAACCATAAGACCGCTTCCGGCGCTATGCACACCATGGCGGAGGAAGCCGATAATCCATGCCACCAGGATGGCGGCGACAAAACCGTCCAGACGGTCCAATAGCCCGCCGTGGCCCGGAATTAAGTGACTGGAATCCTTGACGTCGAAGCGCCGCTTGACCGCGGATTCGAACAGATCGCCGCAGGCCGACACGATTGAGAGGACCGCGCTGACGAGCAGCAATGGAACTATCTTTCCAACCCCGCAAGCGGCAAAGGCGACCGCGACCAAAAGGCTCGCGGCAAAGCCGCCGAGCGCCCCTGACCAGGTCTTCTTCGGGCTCACGCGCGGCCACAGCTTCGGTCCGCCGATGCCGCGGCCGGCGAAATAGCCGCCGATATCGGTCGCCCACACCACGAGCAGCACGAACATCAGCGCGGCGAAGCCGTTCACGAGATCCTTCCGCAGCAGGATCGAGGCGAGTAGCGCCGCCGACGCATAGGCAAATCCGGAGGCCGCCCAGACGAACTTGCCCCGCGCGATCACCGTCACGACCGCCCCGCCAATCAGGCCGGTGATGATTGCGGTCTTCAGCGCGCCGAAGGCAACGCACAAGCCCATCGCGGCGATGACGATCGTCCCCGCCCCGGTCAGCGCGGTCGAGCCTGCGCCAACCACCATCAGCCATTCCGCGAACAGTCCGATCGACACCAGGGTGACGAGAAGCGCCCACAGCCAGCCGCCGGCATAAGCGAGCGCAATGGCGAGCGGCGCCAGCACCAGCGCCGCGAGGATTCGCATCACGAGATTGCTCGGGGCAGGCTGAGAGCCGGCCGGTGCGGAGTTGGGCTCGCTCACGAGGCGGTTTTCGCGACCAGGCCGCCGAAACGGCGCTCGCGCCTGGCGAATTCGGCGATTGCGCCTTCCAGCGCCGCCTTGTCGAAATCGGGCCAGTGAATCGGCACGAAGACAAGCTCGCTATAGGCGGCCTGCCACATCAGGAAGTTGGACAGGCGCTGCTCGCCACTGGTGCGGATGATGAGATCGGGATCGGGAATGTCGGGCGCGTCGAGATGCGCCCCCAGTGTCTCGGCATCGATCGTGTCGGGACTGCGCCGGCCCTCGGCGACTTCCCGCGCGAGCTTCTGCGCCGCCTTCGCGATCTCCTGCCGGGAGCCGTAATTGAAGGCGACGACGAGCGTGAGGCGCGTGTTATCGCGCGTCAGTTCCTCCGCCTCATTGAGAAGTGCGCAGATGTCGCCCTCCAGCCCGTCCCGCTCGCCGATGATGCGTACCTTGACGCCGTCGCGATGCAGGCTCGCCAGATCGTTGCGGATGAAGCGGCGTAACAGGCCGAACAGATCGCCGATCTCGCTCGCCGGACGCGACCAGTTTTCCGAGCTGAAGGAGAAGATGGTGAGATAGCGGATGCCAAGCTCATGCGACGCCCGAACCACGCGACGCAGGGCCTCCACGCCGCGGCGATGGCCCTCCGCCCGTGGCAAGCCGCGCGCGGCCGCCCAACGTCCGTTGCCATCCATGATGATGGCGACATGCGCAGGCGCATCGGACCGATCTGGTCCTTCCGTTGCGGGCGCGGCGGCGTTGGACATGAGGCTGCCTTAAAGCATGATCCGGACCCGAAGGGCCGCGTTAGCGCAAAGTGCGAAGCGGTTTTCCGTAAAGATCATGCGCGAACATAACCTAGAGCGCGATCCATCCTGCTTAGACGGTGAGGATTTCTTTTTCCTTGGCGGCCAGCAACTGGTCGATCTCGGAGATCGTGCCGTCGGTCGCCTTCTGCACCTCGTCGGCGTGGCGCTTCTGATCGTCCTCGGACATCTCGTGATTCTTCTCGAGCTTCTTGAGAACGTCGAGACCGTCGCGGCGGACGTGGCGCGCGGCGACCTTGGCGGCTTCCGCGTATTTGTGCGCGACCTTGACGAGCTCCTTGCGACGCTCCTCATTGAGTTCGGGGATGCGCAGGCGCAGAACCTGGCCTTCAGTCGCCGGCGACAGGCCGAGATTGGAATCGACGATCGCCTTCTCCACCGCCTTGACCATCGACTTGTCCCAGACCTGCACCGAAATCAGGCGCGGCTCCGGCACGCTGACGGTGGCGAGCTGGTTCAGCGGCATGTGGCTGCCATAGGCGTCGACCTGCACCGGATCGAGCATCGAGGCGGAGGCGCGACCGGTGCGCAGGCCGCCAAGCTCGTGCTTGAGCGACTGGATCGCGCCCTGCATGCGGCGCTTGACTTCGTTGAGATCGAAATTGTCCGTGGCCATCCCGTTTCTCCTTCAAAATCCCGGCGACCTCTCCGCACCTTCTCTCAGGGTGCAACGACAAGCCGTCAGCCGGCGACAATGGTTCCGTGGCCGCCGCCACGCAGTACAGCGCCGATCGAGCCCGGCTCCGCGATCGAGAACACGATGATAGGCAGCGACGTCTCGCGGGCAAGCGCGAAGGCGGTCGCATCCATCACCTTGTAGCCGCCCTCGATCGCCTGCGAATGCGTCAGACGGTCGAATCGCGTCGCCGTCGGGTCTTTCTTCGGGTCGGCCGAGTAGACACCGTCGACATTGGTCGCCTTCAGAACCGCCTGGGCGCCGATCTCGGCTGCGCGCAGCACCGCGGTCGTGTCCGTGGTGAAGAACGGATTACCGGTTCCGCCGCCGAGCAGCACGATCCGGCCCTCGGCGAGGTATTCATGTGCCGCGGTGCGGGTGAACAGCTCGGAAATCTCGGGCATGACGAAGGCCGACAGCGTGCGCGCAGGCGTGCCCTTGCGCTCGATCGTGGCCTCGAGCGCGAGGCAGTTCATCATCGTCGCGAGCATGCCCATGGTGTCACCGGTCGGGCGCGACACGCCGCGCGAGGAGACCTCGACGCCGCGAAAGAGATTGCCCCCGCCGATGACGACGGCGACTTCGGTGCCGAGGTGGCGAGCGGCGATCAGATCGTCGGCGACCCGGTCGATGGTCGGTTGATCGATGCCAAAACCCTGCGGTCCCGCGAGATATTCGCCGGACAGCTTGATCACGACGCGACGATAGACCGGATCAGTCATGAGCACTTTCCTTGTCCGGGCGCCGCTTCCGGCGGCACGCCGGAAGGAACGTTCCGGCGCTTACTTCTTGCCGCTGGCCGCCGCGACCTCGGCCGCGAAGTCGCTTTCCTGCTTCTCGATTCCCTCACCGAGAGCATAGCGCACAAAGCCCGCGATTTTCACCGCGCCGCCGACCTTGCCTTCGGCTTCCTTCACCGCCTGCGCCACCGACTTCCCGGTGTCGTGGATGAAGGCCTGCTCGAGCAGGCAAACTTCCTTGTAATAGGTCTTCAGGCCGGACTCGACGATCTTCTCGATCACGTTCTCGGGCTTGCCCTGCTGGCGATATTTGTCGGCGAGCACGTCCTTCTCGCGCTTGACGACCGCCGGATCGAGACCGGACGGATCCAGCGCCAGGGGGTTGGCGGCCGCGACATGCATCGCGATCTGGCGGCCAAGCGTTGCGAGCTCGTCGGCCTTGCCGGGGGATTCCAGTGCCACGATCACGCCCATCTTGCCGGCGCCCTCGACCACCGCGCCATGGACGTAGCTCGACACCACGCCCTGGCTGACCTCGAGCGAAGCTGCGCGGCGCAGCGTCATGTTCTCGCCGATGGTGGCGATTGCGTCATTGATCGCAGTTTCGATCGTGACGTCGCCGACCTTGGCGGCCTTGATCTTGTCGACATCGGCGCCGGTGTTGAATGCGACCTGGGCGATCATCTTGACGAGGCCCTGGAACTGGCCGTTGCGCGCGACGAAGTCAGTCTCGGAATTGACTTCGACCACGACGCCCTTGTTGCCCTTGGTGAGCGCGCCGATCAGACCCTCGGCGGCGACGCGGCCCGACTTCTTGGCGGCCTTCGACAGGCCCTTCTTGCGCAGCCAATCCTGCGCCGCTTCCATGTTGCCGTCGTTTTCGGTCAGCGCGGCCTTGCAGTCCATCATGCCTGCGCCGGTCGACTCGCGCAGGTCCTTGACCATCGCAGCTGTGATCGTTGCCATCGTTCAAAATCCTTTTTGCCTGCCGGTTTGCCGCGGCGCGGCCAGATCGCCTCGCCGCGGTCCATCTCAGGAATTCGCGTCAACTGAAATGGTGGCCGGAGCTTGTCCGGCCAACCCATCGCTCTTTTTGACTATTCCGCTTCCGCGGTCAGCGCCTTGGCCTTGGCCACCCAGGCGTCCGCGCGGCTCGGCAGGCCGACTTCTTCGCCGATCTTGTGCGCGGTATCGTGATCGAGCTCAGCCAGCTGCCAGAAGTGGAAGATGCCGAGATCGTTGAACTTCTTCTCGATCGCGCCCGACACGCCCGGGAGCTTCTTGAGGTCGTCGGACGTGCCGCGCGGGCCGGCAAGGCCTTGGAAGCCGCTCGTGGCGGGCAGCTCTTCTGCGACCGGCCGAACCGAAGCACCGACGTCGATTCCGGAATCGCCTTGGGCGCGTGAAATGCCGTCAATCGCTGCGCGCGCGATCAGATCGCAATAGAGCGCAATCGCGCGGCCGGCGTCGTCATTTCCCGGCACCACATAAGTGATGCCCTTCGGATCCGAATTGGTGTCGACGATCGCCGCGACCGGAATGTTGAGCCGCTGGGCTTCCTGGATCGCGATGTCTTCCTTGTTGGTGTCGATCACGAAGATCAGGTCGGGCAGACCGCCCATGTCCTTGATGCCGCCGAGCGAGCGGTCGAGCTTGTCGCGCTCGCGCTGAAGGGTCAGGCGCTCCTTCTTGGTGTAGGAGGAGGCATCGCCGCCGGCGAGCACGTCGTCGAGATGACGCAGGCGCTTGATCGAGCCCGAGATCGTCTTCCAGTTGGTCAGCGTGCCGCCGAGCCAGCGCGAATTGACGAAGTACTGAGCGCAGCGCTTGGCCGCGTCGGCAACGCCGTCCTGCGCCTGGCGCTTGGTGCCGACGAACAGGATGCGGCCGCCCTTGGCGACGGTGTCGCTGACCGCCTGCAAGGCGTTGTGCAGCAACGGCACGGTCTGCGCGAGGTCGACGATGTGGATGTTGTTGCGGGCGCCGAAAATGAACGGCGCCATTTTCGGATTCCAGCGGTGAGACTGGTGACCAAAGTGCACGCCGGCTTCGAGGAGCTGACGCATAGTGAAATCGGGTAGTGCCATCGTTCTAATTCTCCGGTTGGTTCCTCCGGAAGCGTGTGAGCAGGACAGAGCGTTGTCGCCCCGGCTGCCACCGGACGGCCTTGTGAGCCATGCTTCCGTGTGAGATGGCGCGGTGTATAGCGCGATTTCGGCCAGAAGCAAGGAAATAAGGGCCTTTCGGGGCGGCTTTCGCCCGCAAGAGGCCCCCTTCCGTAAAGATCGCTCCGGCCTAGCCCCTGCCTAGCATCTGGGCTGGTTCGGCGGGCACTTCTTTGCCGCCGGCGGCGGAGCCGGAGGACGCGGTGGAGGTGCTGCCGGGCGCGGCGGCGGCGGTGGCGCGACGGCCATCCGGGGCGGCGGAGGTGGCGCCGGCCGGGCGACCGGCGGCGCGGGCCGCGCCATTGGCGGCGGCGCCGGTCGAGCAACCGCCACGGGTGGAGCCGCCCGTGGCGGTGGCGGCGGCGCAACACGCGGCGGAGGCGGAGGCGCCGGCCGCGCCACGGCCTGAGGCCGCGGTGGTGGCGCCGACGGCCGGGCAGCCTGGGCGGGAGCTGCGGTCGGCTGATGCTGCGGCCTGATCGGCTCCCGCGCCGCCGAGGGCGGCGGCGTGACCGGTCGTCCAACTGCGCCAGGAGGCGTGCGGGCAGCAGGCGGCGAACCAGCCGGCTCGCGGGTCGCGGACTTGCCATGGTCCCCAGGCCCGATCCCGGTCCCGGGCGGGGCTTGGGCCACCGGCGGCTTCGGCGGTTGGCCGGGCACAGCGGCCGGGTTTGTCGCCGTGGGCGCAGTCGCCGGCGCGGCGGCGGTCGGCGCACCGGGATGACCCGGCGGCGTGGTGCCGGGAGCAGCAGTCGTCGGCGCTCCCGCAGGCCCTCCCGGATGGGTCGGCGGCGGTGTGCCGGGAGCAGTGGCCGTGGGCAGCCCGGGTCTGCCGCCCGGCAGTGGCCCGGCTCCCGCTGGCGGTACAGGTGGACCGCCATGGGTGCCGGGAACCGGCAGGGTGTTGGCTTGGGGCAGCTTGGCCGGTGGCGTGGCAAGCGGACTGGCAGGTGGAGTCGTAGGTGGCGTACCGGTCGGTGCGGCATTGGCCGGCCTGGCCGGAGGCATTCCTGGCCTCGCCGTCGGCTGCATCGTCGCGCTCGGCGGCATCGGCGCCTTGCCCTGCTGAATCAGGGCGGCGCGCTGCACGACCGCCTGCGGCATGGCGGGACCAGCCGGATTGGTGCGCCCGGCAATGGCTGGCGCGAGATTGCCCGCTCCGGCACCCGCACCCGCCGGCGGTGCCGGCGGCTGGTTGATCACCGTGTTGATGACCGTCCTGTTATGGATGTTCTGATAGATGATGTTGTTCGGGGGCGGTGCGACATAGACCGGCGGCCTGACGAACACAGGAATTGGCACGAACATCGGCTGCGGCAGCACGAACAGGCCGACCACCGGCATCGGCGGCGACAGCACGACGAAATCCGGCGGCGGCGGTGGCAGATAATAGACCGGCGGCGGCGGTGGCGGCGCAAAGCCAAAATCCGGATCGCTGAAATACAGCACGGGACGCTCGACATAGACCACCTCCTCCGGCGGCGGTGGCGGCACGTCGTAGTCGATCATCGCGAAGCTCGGCGGCGGCTCGGCCGGCGCGGTGAGAATCGCCAAGCGCCGGCGCGCATCCGCCGCATGCGGACCGCGCGGATAGCGACGCAGATACGACCAATAGGCCTCCGGCGTGTCGGTCCGATAGGTCCGCCGCCAGGTGATGGCCTCGCGGCGCGCCGCGACGATCACCATCACGCGCTTCGACAGCGGGTCGCCGGGATAGGCGGAGAGAAACTCTTCGTAGGCCGGCAGCGTGTCGCGCGTGAGCGCGGCGGCATAGGCATCCTGCACGCCGAGATCGCGGATCGGCTTGTTGCGCATCGCGGCGACTTGGTCGGGTGCGGCCTCAGGCGGCGGCGCGTCAGGTCCGCGCTCGAAGAACGAGAATTGCGCCGATATCTTCTGCTCGTTCCAGGGCACTTGCGCGCCCTTGCTGGCCTCGTTGACGCGCAGGCGAACGCGGTCGAACACCTCAGGCAGCGGTAGGCCGCCGGTGCGGATCATCTCCGCCAGCGACTGCGCATAGATGCCGTAAGGTCCAGGCTCCTCGGGCGCCACCGTGCCGGGCGCGGCGTTGAACGCGATCAGCATGTTGGCGTCGGGCTCGACCAGCGCAAGTCCGCTCGCGATCTGCTGGCCGCCCTCCACGAAGGGCTGCGCCCGCGCAGCGTCGAGCACGACGATGTTGGCCTTGAGCGGAACGGAGGCGAGCTGGCGGAGATAGTCGCCGATGCGCAGGCCTTCGGTCGGAATGTCGGTGTCGCGGGTGATGTTGGAATCGACCGGGATGAAGTAGTTCTCACCGGCAAGTTGCACGCCATAGCCGGCGAGGTAGACCATCGCGACGGTGTCCGGTCCGGAGGCCTGCGCCTTCTGGATGAAATCGCGAAAGCTCTTGCGCAGCGTGTCGCCGTCGAGATCGCGGGCGCCGACGACGTCGAAGCCCGCCGCCTGCAGCGTCTGCGCGATCAGGCCGGCATCGTTTGCCGTCGTCGCCAGCGGCGACTTGGCATAGGCGCCGTTGCCGACCACGAGCGCCATACGCTTTTCCTGCTGCTGTGCACGCGCCGGATCCGGCGCGCCCGCGGCAAGGACCGCGATTGGCAGGAGAAGGCAAATGAAGGCTCGGAGCGTCCCACGCATGACTTGCTTGCCCGTTTTTGTTGTTGAGATGCCGCCACGCATCAGACGCGTGGCGAGCTGAATGACACTTGAACGAAAGGCTTCCAAATAACGAAGGCTTGGATTGAGGCGGCGGCATGGCGCCCGGCACCAACGCCAGGGCGCCTGCGTCAGCCTCGCGACAACGAACCGGCGCGAGCCGGTTCGTCTCGTCAGACCTGCGCGATCAGGTCGACCGTTCCCGTCGTGAGCCGATAGATGCCGCCGACGACCTTCAGCTTGCCCTGCTCCACGGCCGCATTGAGGATCGGCGCTGCCGACTTCAGCTTCGCGACGTTGTCGATGACGTTCTGCCGGATCGCCCTGTCGAGGACGTCCCCACCCTGCTGCATCGCAGCCTTCGCTGCAGGCGTGATCGCATCGACCAGCGATGGAATATGGCCCGGCGGCGGCTTGTTGTCCTTGATCGCCTTCAGCGTCGCATCGACCGCGCCGCAAGCGTCATGGCCGAGCACGAGGATCAGCGGCGCATTCAGCACGGCCACCGCGTATTCCATGCTGGCGATGGTTTCGGTGCCGGCAAAATTTCCGGCGACGCGGCAAACGAACAGATCGCCGCGGCCAGTGTCGAAGGCATATTCCGGCGCGATGCGCGAATCGGCACAGCTCAGTACGGCCGCGAACGGATTCTGTCCGCCGACCAACGCCTCGCGCTCGTGCTTGAAATCGTGCCGCCGCGACACGCCTTCGACATAGCGGGCATTGCCTTCCGTCAGGCGCTTCAATGATGCGTCGGGCGACAGCACGTTCTGCGGCTTGGGCGGCGCCTTGGTCTCTTTGGCGAAGGCTCTGCCGGTCAGGGCGAGGCCGAGCGCCGAGGCACCCAACAACATCGCGGATCGTCGCGACGGCGCGATCCTCTCATGTGGGGATTCATTGCACTTGTCGCACATGTCACGTTCCCTCCCGGCGCGATGGACGAACGGCCTCACGGCGATCATAGCCGCAACGCTGTGACGACACCACAAATGACGGTGCGGGCGGAGCTCGAATTTCGCGCGGAGGCTATTCTGCCAACCGAAGCTCTGCGATCGTCGTCCTGGCGGCCGATTCATCCAAGGGCAGGAAATCCAGCGGCCCCTGATTTTTATAGCCGGACGTCATCGCAAGGGTGAGACCCCAGCCCAGCACCCCCGTGCTCGCATTCGCGATCATGGCGCTCTTGCGCTGACTGAGCGCGCTACGAAGAACACGGTCTGGCCGGACTGAGCCGAAAAGTCCACGCGCGTGACGCCGAGCGCCGCCTCCTCTGCTACGAACTGGTGCTGGCCTGCCGGGCGATCGACATAGACATATGTCCCGGTCTTCAGGCCCTTGATCGGCGTACCGTCGAGGGAAAATTCCCAGTCCGGATCGCCGATGCCGCCGAAGCCTTTCTCGCGAAACACGACGACACGGGCCTGCCCGGCTTTCGGCGGACCCAGCTTTCGTACCGTCTCCGAATATCCGAGCCCGCTCCTCGCCGTCTCACAGCCGCACAGCAGTGCCGCAGCCACGAGCAATACCAGCCCACGCAATAGCATCACGCCCTCAGATTTTCCCCGAGTGCATGCTAACCGAAAACAGCGAAAGGTTGCAACAGGGCCGCCGCATGTCCCGCGCAAGACATGCAGCCGCCTGCAACACCGTGCGCGTTGCTAGAGCTGCTGCACGTCCACCACACCGGCGACCGCCTTGATGGCGCCGGCGATCTGCGGCGAGACCTTGAAGCGGCCGGGCAGCTTCATCTCGACCTCGGTTTCGAGGTCGAGCATCATGACCAGCGAGACCTCGCCGTCGCCGTTGGAGCGGGGCGCGATGCCCGGACTGCCGACCTTCGGCGCGGCGCCGTTCGCCATGTCGGGGCCGGCGAGACGCTTGGCGATCGATTCCAGCGGCTTGGTGTCGCGCACGAAGATGCGCAGGCCCTTCTGCGTCTTGGCCGCGGCCTCGTCCAGCGGCTCGGCGTGCAGCACGCGCGCGCGGACGTCCTCGCCCTGGAGCTCGGCGCCGAGCTGGAGCAGCACCGCGGCGCCCGGTTCCAGGACGTCGCGATATTGCGCGAGGCCTTCGGAGAACAGCACCGCCTCAAAGTGACCCGTGGGATCAGAGAGCCCCATGATGCCCATCTTGTTGCCGGTCTTGGTCCGCCGCTCCATGCGCGACACCACGGTGGCCGCGACCTTGCCGGCGGTGGCGCCGGTCTTCACCGCGCGGGAGAACTCGGCCCAGGACTGCACGCGCAGCCGCTTCAGCACGGTGGCGTAATCGTCGAGCGGATGTCCCGACAGGAAGAAGCCGATCGCGTCATATTCGCGGCGCAGCCGCTCGGCCGGCAACCAGGGCTCGATCTGCGGCAGCATGATGGTCGGCGCGTCGGCCGAGCTGCCGAACATGTCGTTCTGGCCGACGGTTGCAGCTTCGTTCGCCCGCTGGCATGCGGCGAGAATCGAGTCGGCGCCGGCGAAGACCCGCGCCCTGTTCGGCTCCAGCGTGTCGAAGGCGCCCGCCGCGGCGAGGCTTTCGATGATGCGCTTGTTGATCGCGCGCGGCGACACCCGCGCGGCAAAGTCGGCGAGCGAGGTGAACAAGCCGTTTTTGGTCCGCTCCGCGATGATCTGCTCGACGGCCGCAATACCGACGCCCTTCAACGCCGCGAGCGCGTAGTAGATGGTCTTGTCGCCGACTTCGAAAGTCGCGCCGGAACGGTTGACGTTGGGCGGTTCGACCTTGATGCCGAGGCGCTGCGCCTCGGCGCGGAATTCGGACAGCTTGTCGGTATTGTTGAGATCAAGCGTCATCGACGCGGCGATGAACTCCACCGGGTAATGCGCCTTCATGTAGGCGGTGTGGTAGGACACAAGCGCATAGGCCGCCGCGTGGCTCTTGTTGAAGCCGTAGTCGGCGAATTTCGCCAGCAGCTCGAAGATGGTATCGGCCTGCCCCTTCGGCACGCCGTTCTTCACTGCGCCTGCGACGAAGATCTCGCGCTGCTTCTCCATCTCGGCGCGGATCTTCTTGCCCATGGCGCGGCGCAGCAGGTCGGCGTCGCCGAGCGAATAGCCCGACATCACCTGCGCGATCTGCATCACCTGTTCCTGGTAGATGATGACGCCGAAGGTCTCCTTGAGAATCGGCTCCAGCACGGGGTGGAGATATTCCGGCTCCTCGTCGCCGTGCTTGCGCGCGCAATAGGTCGGGATGTTCGCCATCGGACCCGGTCGATAGAGCGCGACCAGCGCGATGATGTCCTCGAAACGGTCGGGGCGCATGTCGACCAGCGCGCGCCGCATGCCCTGGCTTTCAACCTGGAACACGCCGACCACCTCGCCGCGCGCCAGCATCTGGTAGCTTTCGGCATCGTCGATCGGCAGCGTCGCGAGATCGACGTGGATGTTGCGCGGCTTGAGCAGTTTGCACGCGACGTCGAGTACGGTCAGCGTTTTCAGGCCGAGGAAGTCGAACTTCACGAGGCCCGCGGGCTCGACCCATTTCATGTTGAACTGGGTCACCGGCATGTCGGATTTGGGATCGCGATACATCGGCACGAGTTCGCTCAGCGGGCGATCGCCGATCACGATGCCGGCCGCATGCGTCGAGGCGTGACGGGTCAGGCCTTCGAGGCGCTGCGCGATGTCGAACGCGCGCGCCACCACCGGATCCTCGTCGCGGAACGCCTGGAGTTTTGGCTCGCTCTCGATCGCGGCGGCCAGCGTCACCGGCGTGGCCGGATTCTGCGGCACGAGTTTTGTGAGCTTGTCGACCTGGCCATAGGGCATCTGCAGCACGCGGCCGACGTCGCGCAGCACGCCGCGCGCCTGCAGCGTCCCGAAGGTGATGATCTGCGCGACCTGGTCGCGACCGTAGCGCTCCTGGACGTACCTGATCACCTCGCCGCGGCGATCCTGGCAGAAGTCGATGTCGAAGTCCGGCATCGAGACGCGTTCCGGATTGAGGAAGCGCTCGAACAGCAGGCCGAACTTGATCGGGTCGAGGTCGGTGATAGTCAGCGCCCACGCCACCAGCGAGCCTGCGCCGGAGCCGCGGCCCGGCCCGACCGGGATGCCCTGGCCCTTTGCCCATTTGATGAAGTCGGAGACGATCAGAAAGTAGCCCGCGTATTTCATGCGCATGATGACGTCGAGCTCGAACGCAAGCCGCGCGTTGTAATCTTCTTCCGTCGTGCCTTGCGAGAGGCCGTGCACGCGCAGGCGGTTGGCGAGCCCCTCCTCCGCCTGCCGCTTCAATTCGGCCGCCTCGACTGCGGCGGCATCGGAGCTTGCGGCAGCGCCGACCGTGAAGAACGGCAGGATCGGCTTGCGCGTCATCGGCCGGAACGAGCAGCGCTCGGCGATCTCCACCGTCGAGGCCAGCGCCTCCGGAATGTCGGCGAACAGCACCGCCATCTCGGCGCGGGTCTTGAAGCGGTGATCGGGCGTGAGCTGCTCGCGCTCGGTCTCCGCGATCAGCCGCCCGCCGGCGATGCAGAGCAGCGCGTCATGGGCTTCATAATCGTCGGTCGTGGCGAAATACGGCTCGTTGGTCGCGACCAGCGGCAGGCCCTTGGTGTAGGCGATGTCAATCAGGCTGCTTTCGACCCGCCGCTCCTTCTCGATGTTGTGGCGCTGCAATTCGATGTAGAGACGGTCTCCGAACAGGCTGGCCAGACGCTCGCAGCGCGCCGCCGCGAGCTCGGTATAACCGCCGGCAAGCGCCAGCGAGATCGGTCCGTCCGGACCGCCCGTCAGCGCGATCAGACCTTCGGTCTCGCCTTCGAGCCAGTCGAACTTGATGTGGGGAGCATGAGTGTCGGGCGTCTCCAGGAACGCGCGCGAGTTCAGCCGCATCAGGCTGCGATAGCCGCGCTCCTGCGCGGCCAGCAGCACCACGCGCGAGGGCAGCAGCACGTTGCGCGCATTGGGATCCTGGTCGCCGAACTCGATCGCGATCTCGCAGCCCACGATCGGCTGGATACCGGAGCCCGCCATCTTGTCGGAGAACTCCAGCGCACCGAACATGTTGTCGGTGTCGGTCAACGCCAGCGCCGGCTGATGGTCTTTCTTCGCTAGCTCGGCGAGCTTGGCGATCTTGATCGAGCCCTTGAGCAGCGAATAGGCCGAGTGAACGTGAAGGTGGACAAATCCGGCGCTCGGCATGGTCGCGTGACGGCCTCTTGCAGATGAGATGGAGCGGTCACCGGCACCGGAGGCATCCTGCACTCGCCCGGCCGACTCGCCTCATAATGGTGGGGCGTCATGGTGCCAGAGTCCACGCCGGAGCGGCCGATCGGCCGCGTCGTCCTGCTTTTCCCCAACCTAGGCCCGCGCCTAGAGCTGCGGGAGCACCTGGGCCCAGATCGCAATCATCCCGACAAACAGCGCGATCGACGCCAACGCGGCGGCCTCTTCAACGAAAATCCTGAACATGGCTTACTCCATGGTGAGAACGTATGAAGAACATTGTTCTCATTTCGTTCTCAGGAGTCAAGCCATCTCGACCATCTCCAAACAGAATGGTTAACCCGCTGAATTTAAGCAACAAAAAAGCCCCGGCCGATGGCCGGGGCTTTCGCCAACCGCTCGAAGTCGAGCGATCGATAGCAGTCTTTTACTCAGTAACGGCCGAGGCTCGGGCCGCCGAACTTGTAGTTCAAGCGAACGAGGCCCATGTCGACGTCCTGGCGGATGCGATCGGTGCCAACCAGGCCTGCGAACGTGACGTTCTTGTCCTGCAGGAAGATGTGGTTGTACTCGACGCCAACCGACCAGTTCGGGGCGAAACCGTACTCGAGGCCGGCACCGATCGTGCCACCCCAACGGGTCTGATCGTTCGAGGACAGCAGCGCGCCGCCAGGGGTCGAGACTTCATACTTGCTGCCGGCGACAGCCGCACCGCCCTTGGCGTAAAGGAGGACGTTGTTCCAGGCGTAGCCGATCTGACCGGTGATCAGACCGAACGAGTCGATCTTGGAGCGGTTGCGCGTCGCGAACAGCGCGCTGACGTTGTCGCCCGAGAAGTCAGCCCAGTTGCCCTGACCTTCGATACCGAATACCCACTGGCCCGACTGCATGCGGTAGCCGATCTGGCCGCCGACCGTGCCGCCGGTCGCATCGTGCGAACCCTCGCGGCCACCGCCGACGAGATCCCAAGTCGAATGGGCGGAACCGCCGCCGCCGTTGACGCCGATGTAGAAGCCGCTCCAGTCGTAGATCGCGGCGACCATCGCCGGCGCCTTGGTGTAAGGCCGCGCAGCGAGGTCAGCAGCCACCGCCGGTGCGGTCGCGCCGAGCGCGACAAGGCTCACAGCAGCAAGCAACAGATTCTTGTTCATTTGATTCCCGTTCCAGTTTCGTCGTTAGGCCCCCGGGCCGTAGCGTCGTCATAGCAGCGCTCGACAGAATTGCTGTAACCTCGACGCCACAGTTCGCGCCAAAGGATCGCGCTTCATTAATGAAGATTTACCAGCGCGCGCGGGAAACCCTTTGAAACAAGAGTTTTCATGAGTTCCATTGTCGACTACACGACATACGCAGCATGCGCGCGTAACAACGTCGCGCGCACGTTCGCGTGATTGGAGAATCGAATGCGCAGACGAATTGCTCTCCCCATTGTCGCCACATTTTCGCTCGTCCTCGCCACATTTGGTTTCACGCTTAGCGCAAGCGTGCCTGCGCGCGCGTTCGGGACCCACCATGCCTTCTGCCTCACCGGCGATGAATGGCCGGGGCTGAGCAATTGCACGTTCGACACTTACGCGCAGTGCCAGGCGAGTTCGTCGGGCCGCGCCCTCACCTGCATCGCGAACCCGTATTTCGCAGGCCAGAGCGACGATCCCTACGCGTATCAGAACAGGCCGCGCGCGCAGGTGCCGGGTTATTCGCCCGGTTACTATTTGCCGCGCTGAGATGCGTCGCGCTCGCTTCGCGCTCCTCGCGATCGGCCTGCTGCTCGCCGGCGCGCCTGCGCACGCGCAGACCTACGATCCGAGCTATCCGGTCTGCATGCAGATCTACGGTCCCGTCGGCTATTTCGATTGCCGCTACACCTCTCTCGAGCAGTGCAGATTTTTAGCCCTCGGTCGGTCAGCGACGTGCGTGGCGAACCCGTATTTTGCGCAGAAGAAGCCCCCTCGCCACTCGCGGCGCGTCAATTAAATCGGGACTTTGATATGCGGCCCGCCTTGCGTTGAGCTTCCGACGCCACGCTCGGCAATCTGGTCGGCGAGACCGGCGCCGCCGCTGGCTCTGGATGATCGAACCCGTTCGGATGCTGCCCGAGATCCGGTGGCTTGAGGACGCCTCCTTAACCAGCCATCGTAACGATCAACGGTCCGCTTCGCGTAGCGATCACGGTGTGCTCGTATTGAACGGTCGGCGCCTCGGGGCTGCTGTAGAGCGTCCATGGATCATCGCCATCCTCTGCCCATTCCGCGCCAAGGGACAGGAACGGCTCGACGGTGAACACGAGGCCTTCGCTCATGATGCGGCGTTCGGAGCGGTCGGGCCACGTTGCGATCTCCGTCGGCTCCTCGTGGAGCGACAGGCCGACGCCGTGACTGGCAAGGTTCCTGACCAGGCTGTAACCGTTCTTCCGCGCAAAGGTCCCGATGGCCTGACCGATACCGGCAATCGGTTTGCCGGCTCCGACCTGCTGCAGGCCCGTCCACATCGCCCGCCGGCCGTCCCTGCAAAGACGTTCGACCGCGCGGGTTGCGGGTGGAACGGCGAATGAGGCTCCCGCATCCGCAAAGAAGCCGTTCTTCTCGGCTGACACGTCGATGTTCACGAGGTCCCCGCGCGCGATCCGCCGATCGCCGGGGATGCCATGAGCGATCTCCTCGTTCACGCTGATGCAGGTTGCGCCCGGAAAGTCGTAGGCCAGCTCCGGAGCCGAACGTGCACCGGCGGCCTCCAGCAGCGTTCGCCCGATCTGGTCGAGCTCGGAGGTGGACATGCCCGGCTCGAGCGCCTTTCCCATTGCCTCCAGGGTATTGGCGACAATGCGCCCGATCTCCTTCAGGCGCGCGAGGTCGTTGTCATCCGAGATTGTCATGTCATGCTCTTCCGAAAGCCGGGACATAGCCCTTGTGAAGGCAGCTTGCAAACGGAAGAGATCGTTTCCAAAACGCGTTCAGATCTCGTCGAGCAAGGTGCGGACTTTGGCAGCCAGGTCTTCGATAGCGAAGGGCTTGGGAAGCAGATGCTTGCCGGCATCGAGCACGCCATTGTGAACGATTGCATTGCGCGTGTAGCCGGTGGTGAACAGCACTTTCAGCGCCGGGTATCGTTTCGACAGCTCGGCCGCCAGCTCGGCGCCGGTCATGTCGGGCATGACGACATCCGTGAACAGCAGATCTGGAACGAAACCATTTTCGATCGTCCTGATCGCCTCTTTGGCGCTGGCTGCCTCGATGACGTTGTAGCCAAGTTCGCGCAGGCTTTCGGACGAAATGTTGCGGACGCGCTCGTCGTCTTCCACGACGAGAATGGTTTCGTTCTGATGGCTTGCACCGGCGGGTATTTCTTCCTGTGACAGAGCTGAGCCCGCCTCCTCGCCGGCGAAGCGTGGAAGGTAGATCTTCACGGTCGTGCCAACATCGACTTCCGAGTAAATTT
This sequence comes from Bradyrhizobium sp. CW1, assembly GCF_023100665.1. Taxonomy (NCBI): domain Bacteria; kingdom Pseudomonadati; phylum Pseudomonadota; class Alphaproteobacteria; order Hyphomicrobiales; family Nitrobacteraceae; genus Bradyrhizobium; species Bradyrhizobium sp. CW1. The sequence goes on along the minus strand of NZ_CP064684.1, from coordinate 3,800,951 downwards.
TGACATGGCCGCCCGACTGCCGCACGAAACCGTAGACCTGACTGAGGCCGAGACCGGTGCCCCTGCCCACGACCTTGGTCGTGAAAAACGGATCGAACACCTTGCCCAGCACGTCGGCCGGAATTCCCGTGCCGTTGTCCGTCACGGCCACGAGAACGTACTGCCCGGGTGCGAGTGCATACTCGCGAGCATATTTTCGGTCTATCGAGACGTTGCTGGTTTCTACTGTCAGCCTGCCGCCCTTCGGCATGGCATCGCGCGCATTGACCGCGAGGTTGATCATCGCGCTTTCCAGCTGGGCCGGGTCTGCCTTGACCCGCCAGAGGCCAGCCGCCAACACCGTCTCGAGGCGGATCAGCTCGCCCAGCGAGCGCTCGAGCAACTCGCTCATCCCGCCGACCATCTTGTTGATGTCCACGACCTCAGGCGCGAGCGGCTGTTGGCGCGAGAACGCGAGCAGCCTCTGCGTCAACGTGGCTGCGCGATTTGCACCGTCGATGGCGCCCTCGATGAAGCGGTCTATGCTGACCTCTCCCCTGCCGAGCCGCCGCTTGGCAAGATTCAGGCTGCCGAGAATCACGGCCAGCATATTGTTGAAGTCGTGGGCAATGCCGCCGGTCAACTGCCCGACGGCTTCCATCTTCTGGGATTGCCGCAATTGCTCTTCGGCCTTCATGCGCTCGGCAATTTCGTCGGCAACACGTTGCTCCAATCCGGCGTTGAGCGCCTCGAGCCGGGTCAAGAGCTGGGCGTTGTCGATAGCGGTGGCGGCATGGCCCGCAACACCAAGCAACGCGGACTCCTGCTCGGCTTGGAATTTACCCGTCTCGGCGTGACCGAAGAATAGTCCGCCGAAAACTTCGCCGGTGCGCGAGATCACAGGGACCGCCAGGTAGGATCGGACCGGAAGATGGCCCTCGGGCATGCCTTTCCGCGGCGCGTTCTTGCCATAGCGGGGGTCCCGCAGGATATCGTCGGACCTCACCACGCCGGAGCCCTCGAAGGTCGGGCCAAAGACGGCTGTGTTACGCGGCATCGGAAAGTTTTCAAACGCGGATCGCGGCGCACCAGACAGCGAATACAGCATGTAGCTGCCGCCATCCGGCGCCAGAACGTTGTAGAAAAAGGCGCCGAATTGAGCACCGGTGAGTCCGACGCCGGCATCCGTCACGATCTGGACGATCTTGTCGAGGTCGCGTTCGCGAGAGACCGAGGCCCCGGTATCATTGAGTATTCTGAGATGACGCTCGGTTTTCTTTTGCGCGGTGATATCCAGAACCGTTCCGATGAACCGAACAGCTTGGCCGTTGGCAAAGATGGCTTGACCGGTCGCGGCGATCCAGCGTTCGACCCCATCCTCGATGCCAATGGTCCGGTATTCCATGTTGTAGTTTGCCGGCGCGTGCGGCGTCAGCGCCGCGGAGACGGCCTCGTGGGCGCGCTGCCTGTCTTCGGGATGAAGGCCCTTCAGGAACGACCCTTCATAGCTGACTTCGGCGTCCGGCGATAAACCGAACACCTCCTTGCAGCGGCTATCCCATCGAAGAACGTTGTTGACCGGGTCGTAGTCCCAGGTGCCGATACCAGCCGCCTTGTTTGCAAGCGTCAGTCGTTCGGCGGCCTCCCGCGCCGCCTGTTCCGATCGGACGCGCTCGATGTGGGCCCACGACCGTTCGGTCACTTCGGTGAGCAAGGCGAGTTCGCGCGGCGTCCACTGGTGCGGGCCCCGGTGATGGATCGCCATCAAGGCGGTGAGTTGCCCTTCTTTGACCAAGGGCATGCAAATCGTCGAACCGATCCCGATGTTCTGGAAAGTGGCGGCTTCCTCAGGCGCAAGCTCCTTCAAATTGTCATTGATGATCAGGGGCCTGCCGGCGCCGAGCTCTCGCACCGCCTTCTTCCCGAAGTCAGCCAGGCTGTAGTGACCAAGGATATGCACCGCGCCCGGCGCCGCCCAATCCCCGCGTATGGTGAAGCCGTCCTGGTCGGGATCCATATCGGCATAGGCACAGCTCGATACCTCGAGATGCTCGCCAAGCATCCTGGTCGTCACCGCCATCACGCCGTCGGCATCGCGGGTCCTGGCCGTCTCCTTGTTGAGTGCGTCCAGGAAAAGCAGCCGGGCTTCGTTCTCCCGCACGGCCGTCTCAGCACGGCGACGCTCAACGGCCGTGCGCGTACGCTCGGCAACATCGCGAATGAGCTCCAGCTCTTCGGGGCTCCATTCGCGCGGCCCGGCATTGTTCAAATACAGCAGCGCCACGACCCCATCGGCCTCCGAGATCGGCATGTTGACGAGCGCACGCGCAGAGATCGCCTCGAGAGCCTCGGCACGATCGCCGACGCGAGGGTCTTTTTCAGCATCGGCACAGATGACGGTCTCGCCCCGCTTGAGATCTTCGATGTAGCTGCCATAGTCGCGGAAGCGCAGCACGCCTGCGAGGCTCAGGATGCCCGGTGCGTTCCAGTCGCGGACAATGGTGATGGTCTCGGCTGAGGTGTCGACCGTGCCATAGCCCGCCCGGCTGACGTTCAGGCTGCGGCCGAGCAGTTCCGCCGCAGCATAGGCGAGATCGTCGGGATTGCTGATCTCTCGGATGAAGTCGCCGAGTGTGGCTAAGACGGAATTGCGATCGGCCGAGCGGATCCCGGTCGCTGTCGTCATTGGTCTTCCCCTGCCACGTTCCTAGCTCCACGAGGAGCTACTGCTTGATCGTCCCGCTGCTGTTCGCTTCGACCACAGGTAGCCCGCCTGACTTTCTGAGTGATGCAGCCGGGTCGCGCAAATTGTCTGCGCGATAACCGCATGATGGCATTTAGGTTCCTGTCGTCACCGTCCCCTTGGGAGATGCTGTTCTGCCTGCTCCCACATCGCCCCCAGATTGCCAATCCAGCCGTCGCGGACAGACCCGTGCGGATGCGCCACCGCAAGTTGTGGCTGCGCGGATCATCGTGTAACATCGATCTCTGCTTTTCACTGCGGGTGGTCCCCGTCGTTTCATGCTCGCCCGTAGTCTGCTTGTCCTGGCCTCGCTGATGCTTCCTGGCGCATTGCACGCCGAAGGGACGCCGGCCGAGAAGACTGGATTTGCATCCAGGCTGACGATCTATCTTGCCAAGGGACCACCAGACGCCTGCGGACCGGGCTGCGACCGCTGGATCGCCATCGAGGGCGATATCGACCAGGACGCTGCGCCGCGCATTCGCCGCTTCCTTGCCGGCGTCAAGGACACGCAGCGTCCGATCTACCTCTATTCACCGGGCGGAAACGTGGAGCAGTCCTATGTCATCGGGCGGTTGTTGCGCAGCCGCAAGGCGATCGGTCGGGTTGGCCGGACCATCGCGACGGCGTGCGCCGCGGGCACGCAGGTGGACGCCGCGTGCCTGAAAATAAAAAATACCGGCGGCGAGGTGGAAGCCGAACTCACCACTTACCATGCGATGTGCAACTCGGCCTGCGGCTACCTGTTTCTCGGAGCGACATCGCGCGAGGTCGCCCCCGACGCCGCGCTGGCGGTCCATAATTCCAGGCTGGTCCTTGCCTTTCACGGGCATCCGCCTCCGGCGGCGGTCGCGGAATACAGGCAGCGCCGGATGGCCAGGGCCGATCGCGATCGCGCTGCGTTCATCGCGGCGATGGGAATCAGCCGCGAGCTAGACGATCTGATCCGGACGGTGAAGTTCGAAAACCTGCACCTGCTGACGCGCGCCGAGCTCTATCGTTTCGGCATCGACACGCGTTCGCTTGCCGAAACGGCGTGGAAACTGGAAAAGGAAGCGCGCCCCTTCGTCCGCAAGATCGCGATGCTGAAGGAGAACGGCGCGTCGTTCCGGCCTATGGAATGGCGTCTGTCCTGCGAAAGCGGAAAGCGCGTGCCGTTGACATTCGCGCGCGAGATCGACGAGACGGCCATCGGCAAGACCACCATCCTGGTGACGGCGGACGCCGCTCCGGACAACGCGGCCGGAGGGTCTGTGTTGCGGGCCGGAAAATACGAAGTCTGGCGCGGCAGCATTGATCCGGACATGCTCAAAGCGATACTGGCGTCCCGCTCCCTCCATGTCCGCGAAACCACGCTGTTACCCGACGACAAGGCGGACATCACGAAATTCGACATCGACTTGACGGGCCTGACGTCAGTGTGGCCGCAGCTTGCGGCGTCATGCGCGGCGGCGACGCCGGCTCCGAAGAGCCCGTGGCCGGCCATTCAGCAGCCGAACGCCAGCGTAACGCCCCCGGCCGCACCGTCGCCATGAGTCAACGTGGCGAAACTCGAACATCGCGCCGAAGGTCAGCTCCGCCAGGGAGTGTTGCGGATGCGCGTGCATGCGTTCGGCTTGTGAAATGTGGGGTCGTGATCTTCGATGTAATCGAAATTGACAGTCCCGAACGTGGTCTGCGGCTTCTTCAAGGCCGAGCAGATTTGTACCTGAAGGAATTCGTTCTTGAAATCACCGCGCGGAAATGCGGTGGTCACCTGGTCGCGCTGCTCTGGCGAGTACTCGTCATAGCCAATCCCCACGACGTCGACCAACACACCCGCATTCGTGAGAGCGATTTCCGGCCGCATGTATTGTGGAATTCCGGGCGTCGTATGTAACGCGATCGCCTCCCAAACCAGATCGGCTTTTGGCTCGTCGATGCCGTGCCCCCTCAGAAATTCGCGGGCGGCATCGGCGCCCTCAACTTCAAATCGCTTGGTCTGTGTATGGTAATGGTCGACAAGCCCGAGATCGTGGAACAGCGCCGCGATGTAGAGCAGCTCGGAATCGAATTTCAGATTTTGCCGATGTCCCTTGATCGCGCCGAACACAAAGACGCGGACCGAGTGGTTGAACAACATGTCGTTTTCGTACTGGCGCACCAGCTCGGCGGCCTCCCGTGTGATCTTGCTGTCGGGAATCTTCACGCCGGAAATTGCGATGGTCATTTCAAGCTCCTGCCTTGAATCGCCGATATCTCAGGACATGCCGTCGCAGTCGATGGCATGTGTTTACCCTCTTGCCGTCTGGCACCGGGGTCAGGCTGCCATCTCTTTCGCGGCCTGTGGCGTATTTCGGAAGCTGATTGCCATGCGATTGTACGCATTCATCAGGCCGATCGCGATGGTGAGATCGACGAGCTCGCGCTCCTCGAAGACGGCGCGGGCAGCCTCGTAAGCTTGATCCGGGATGCCGGTTTCGGCCACACGGGTCACCGTTTCAGCCCATGCGAGGGCGGCACGCTCCCGCTCGTCGAAGAGATGACCGCCTTCCGCCCAGGCCTGCACCAGCGCGATCTTTTCGATCTTCTGTCCGCTCTTCAGCAGATCGCGCGTGTGCATGTCGAGGCAGTAGGCGCAATTGTTGATCTGCGAAATGCGCAGATAAACCAGAGTGACGAGCGTTGCAGGAAGATTGCTCTGCATGACATAGCCGTAAACGCCGCCGAGCGCTTTCATGCCTGCGGGTGCAATGCGGTCGTAGTCGAGACGCTTAGCCATTTTCATACTCCATGATCGGTTCTGTTCGGCGGCTGTCGCCATGTACTTCCGCCATGTACTTCCCTGCCCGATAAATGGCCCCGCCATGGTCTACAAAAAAGCACCAAGAATGGACGAAAATCGTGTACCACGGGGGCATGGTCAAACCGCTGCAGCTGGAGCTCGATCGATCTGCGAAGACGCCATTGGCGGAACAAATCCGCAGAGGTATCGGAGCTGCCATCGAGAGCGGCGTGCTGGCTCCGGGAGCTCGTCTGCCCTCATGGCAGGATTTGGCGGCTCAGCTGGGCGTGGCGCGCGGCACCGTGCGATCGGCCTACGAAAAACTTTCCTCTGCGCAACTGATCGTCGCGTCGCGCGCGACCGGAACGCGTGTTGCGGATCGACCCGCCTTTACCCCTCGGCAGGAAGCCGCTCCCCACCCCGGCTCGTTCATGGAGATGTACCAGGAGCTCACTGCGGGACCGGCCGTTTTCCAAATGGGTGTGCCCGCTCACGAGACCTTTCCCGCCAAGCTCTTCTCGAGGATGCGCACGCGGGCGGTGCGCGCGGAAACCAGCGCACCGGCCATTTATCGGGATCCCCGCGGCGAGCTGGAATTGAGGCGCGACATTGCGGCATATCTCGCGCTGGCGCGGGGTATCGAATGTGCACCGTCGCAGATCATCATCACCGGCGGCTTCAGCAGCGGCCTCGGACTGGCACTGCGGGTTCTCGGCCTCGAGCAGAAGAAGGTCTGGATGGAGGACCCGGGCTTCCCCTTCACAAGACACGGCCTTGAGCTTGCAAGGTTGTCCATCAGGCCGATCCCGGTTGATGTAGACGGCATTGACGTCCGTTACGGCCTGAAACACGCTCCTGATGCTGCGTTGGTGGTCGTGACGCCGGGACAGCAGGCACCGCTTGGCTCCACCTTGTCGCTGGCAAGACGTTCATGTCTTCTCGACTGGGCAGCCCAGGAAGGGGTATGGGTGATCGAGGACGACTATCTGAGCGAGCTTCAGCTGAGAGGGCGGGCCACACCGGCGCTCGCCTCTCTCGATCGTTTCGGGCGCGTGATTCACATCGGGTCGTTCAGCAAGACCCTGACTCCTGCCTTGCGGCTGGGCTTCGTCGTTGCACCCGCCTCTCTGGCATCCCGTTTTGCCGAGGTAGCGGCATGCCTCGCTCCGGCGCCCGGGCCCTCCGTACAGCTCGCAACCGCCGAATTCATCCGCGACGGCCACTATCTGCGGCATCTTCGACGCACGAAGCGGGCCTATGCCGCGCAAGTCGATGCGCTGCTGAAATATTTGAAGGCACGCGCCAAGGACGTTGCGAAGGACGTTGCGATCGCCGGATTGGCCGCGGTCCTGAGACTGCCGGACGGAACCTCCGACGTCGCGATCGCGAGGGAAGCAGCATCGTTTGGGTTGGCGCCCACGCCCCTATCGCTATGGCATGCGTCCGCGGCCTCGGCGCGATCCGGCCTGTTGCTGGGCGTCGCCACATCTCCCCACAAGAGGATCGAGGCGTCCTGCGATCGGCTCCTTCAGATCATCGACCGTCATACGTGACGAGCTTCGACCCCATGTTTCCGCAATCTACACCGGCGTGTAGATCACGAGCTTCAGCGCCGGATCGTCATTGGCCTGAAAGCTCGTGTGCTCGAACCGGAGCACGCCCTTGGTCGGATGGTTCATGATCTTGAGGCCCGCGGCAGTGCTGCGGATCTCGTGCGCCTCCCACCATTTGACGAATTCCGGACTGCCCTGGCGCAGCCGCGTCAGCAATTCCGTAAAGGCGGGATCGCCGGCCCAGACGTCGTGAGTGGCGCGAAACATCGCGACCATGCTCTTGGCGATGTCAGCCCAGCCGGCACCGTAGAATTTTCGCGTCTGCTTGTTCGTCATGACCAGCAGCAGCGTGTTGCGGTCCTGCTCGGGCAATTGTCCGAACCCGAAGATCTCCTCGGCCGCCGCGTTCCAGGCCAGCACGTCCCAGCGCCGCCCCGTGACATAGGCCGGCTGCGCCAGGCTCTCGATCATCCGCCGAACGGGGGGCGGCACGATCTCGCGCGTGAACGCGCGCCTATCGCCGTCGCGCGCAAGTGCCTTGAGATGGGCGTGCTCGGTCTTGCTGAGGCGCAACGCTCGCGCCAGCGCATCCACGGTGGTGACCGAGGGGCTGACGGTGCGGCCCTGCTCGAGGCGGATGTACCAGTCGACGCCGATGCCGGCGAGCTGCGCCACCTCTTCGCGGCGCAGGCCCGCCGTGCGACGCCGCCGGCCCGCGGGAAGCCCGACCGTCTTCGGCGACAGCTTTTCGCGGCGGGACCTGAGGAAGTCGCCGAATTCGACGCGGCGTGGGTCGGCCATGGTGACGTGCCTCGATGGAGGGCTTGGGGAATACTAGGATAATACCAGGCCTTCCTGGGCCTGGAAAGGCGGCGCATATGGGCTTCAACCCACTTTGAGGTGAGATCATGAAAGCTGCCGTATTGAAATCATTTGGATCGCCGCTTGCGATTGAGGAAGCCGCGGACCCTGTGCTCGGCACGGGCGAGGTCATCGTGGACGTCATCGCAACGCGGGTGCTGTCCTACATGAACGAGGTCTTCAGCGGGGCACGCAACTATGCCCTCGACCTGCCGATCATCCCGGGGCCAGGCGGCATCGGCCGGGTACGCGCCATCGGCCCGGACGCAACCAAGCTCAGCGTTGGCGACTGGGTGTTCTGCGACCCGACGGTGCGCTCGCGCGACGACGCCGCAGCGCCCGACATTGCCCTGCAAGGACTCACTGCCCCCGGTGCCGGCGCCATGCGCCTGCAACAGCATTTTCGCCATGGCTCGTTCGCCGAGCAGATGCGGGTGCCGACGGAGAACGTCAAACGGCTTGGCACGATCGCGTCGGAGGACGCCACGCGATGGTGCGCGCTGGGGACGCTGCTGGTGCCCTATGGCGGCTTTCTCGCCGCCAGCCTTCAGCCCGGCGAGACCGTGCTGGTGAGCGGGGCCACCGGCAATTTCGGCAGCGCAGCCGTCTCCGTCGCGCTCGCGATGGGCGCGGCCTGCGTGGTCGCGCCCGGCCGCAACGACAAGATCTTGGCCGACCTCGTCCGCCGTTTCGGCGATCGCGTGAAGCCGGTCAAACTCTCCGGCAACGAGGATCACGACCGCGAGAGCATGAAGCGTGCGGCGCCCGGGCCGATCGACTGCGTGCTCGACATCATGCCGCCCTCGGTGAGCACGAATGTGGTGCGCGCGGCGATCATGACGGTGCGCCCCAATGGCCGCGTCGTGCTGATGGGTGGCGTCGGCATGGCCGGCGGCGCTGGCCTCGAGCTGCCCTACCCCTGGATCATGCGCAACTGCATCAGCATCCACGGCGTCTGGATGTATCCGCCGGATGCGGCAAGCCGCCTGATCGCGCTGGTGCGCGCGGGACTGCTGAGGCTGGAGGAGTACGAGGCCACGGCCTTCGACCTCGACCACGCCAATGAGGCGGTAGCCCATGCCGCAGCCAATGGCGGGCCGTTCAAATTGACGGTGATCCGGCCTTGAACCTCCCGGGAGCACCATTTTTTTCGTCAGTGCGCCCAAGCACTTGGCTACTGTGCATGGGGTTGTTTTCGCGGTTTTTACTCGAGCTCGACCACCTGGCCGTTCGACAGCGACACGCGGCGGTCCATCCGGCCGGCGAGCTCCATGTTGTGGGTCGCGATCAGCATCGAGACCTTGGTCGCCTTGACGAGCTGCATCAGGGCCTGGAAGACGTGGTCAGCGGTGTGCGGATCGAGATTGCCGGTCGGCTCGTCCGCAAACAGCACCCGCGGAGCATTGGCCACCGCGCGCGCGATTGCAACGCGCTGCTGCTCGCCGCCCGACAGCTCGGACGGACGGTGCGTGATGCGCTCGCCGAGGCCGAGATAGCCAAGGATCTCCTTGGCGCGCTTGACGCTCTCGGATTTCTTGAGGCCGCGGATCATCTGCGGCAGCATGACGTTCTCCAGCGCCGAGAACTCCGGCAACAGCCGGTGGGACTGGTAGACAAAGCCGATGTCGGTGCGGCGAAGCTGGGTGCGCTCGATGTCGGGCAGTTGCGAGGTCGGCGCGCCATTGACGTAGACCTCGCCGGAATCAGGCGCTTCCAACAGACCCGCGATGTGCAGCAGCGTCGACTTGCCCGAGCCTGACGGCGCCACCAGCGCGACGGACTGCCCCGCCCACAGCGCGAGCTTGGCGCCGTCGAGGATCGTCAGCGGCACCTCGCCCTGCAAGTACTGTCGCTTTATCTCGTGGAGATAAATGACCGGTACATCTTCCGCCCCCTGCTGCTCCATCAGCCCCTCACTCGTACCGCAGCGCTTCGACGGGATCGAGGCGCGCGGCGCGCCAGGACGGATACAGCGTCGCCAGGAACGACAGCGTCAGCGCCATGATCACGACGGCCGAGGTCTCGCCGATGTCGATCTCGGCGGGCAGCTTCGACAGGAAATATAGCTCTGGCGAAAACAGTTCGGTGCTGGTCAGCCAGGACAGGAATTGCCTGATCGATTCGATGTTCAGGCAGATCACCAGCCCGACGATGAAGCCGACCATCGTACCGACCACGCCGATCGAGGCGCCCGTGATCAGGAAGATGCGCATGATCGAGCCTTGCGAGGCCCCCATGGTCCGCAGGATCGCGATGTCGCTGCCCTTGTCCTTCACCAGCATGATCAGGCCGGAAACGATGTTGAGCGCGGCGACCAGCACGATCATGGTGAGGATCAGGAACATCACGTTGCGTTCGACCTGGAGCGCGTTGAAGAAGGTCGAGTTGCGCTGCCGCCAGTCCACCAGAAACACCGGCCGGCCCGCCGCCTCCGTCACGGCCTGGCGGAACGCGACGATCTGATCCGGATTGGTGGTGAAGACCTCGATCGAGGTGACGTCGTTGCTGCGGTTGAAATAGGCCTGCGCCTCCGCGAGCGGCATGAACACGAAGCCGAGATCATACTCGGACATGCCGATCTCGAACACCGCGGCGATCTTGTACGGCTTGATGCGCGGTGTCGTGCCCATCGGCGTGACCGCGCCCTTAGGCGCCACCAGCGTGATGCTGTCGCCGGCGTGCAGCGACAGCTGGTCAGCGAGGCGCCGGCCGATCGCGACCCCCTGCCCGTCATCGAAGCCCTCGAGCGAGCCCTGCTTGATGTTCTTGGCGATCGAGGTGAGGTTGTTGAGGTCGTCGGAGCGGATGCCGCGCACCAGGACGCCGGAGGCGTTCCACGGCGATGACGCCAGCGCCTGGCCATCCACCACGGGCGCTGCGAGCCGAATGCCCTGGACCTGACTGAGGCGGTCGGCGACGTCCTTCCAGTCGGTCAGCGGCGATTCCAGCGGCTGGACCAGGATGTGGCCGTTGAGCCCGAGTATCTTGTCGAGCAACTCCTTGCGGAAGCCGTTCATGACGGCCATGACGATAATCAGTGTCGCCACGCCCAGCATGATGCCGAGGAAGGAGAACCCGGCGATGACCGAGATGAATCCCTCCTTGCGGCGCGCCCGTAGGTAGCGCCCCGACAGCATCCACTCGAATGGTGCAAAAGGCGCGGTTTGAACAGTTTCGGTCATGGTCTCATCCATCGCTCGATAGTCCCATGATTCGGGGTCAAATGTGGCCGGATTGGCGGCCGCGATCTCGGGCGATGAACAATATTCAGCCGACCAGCCTTATCAGCCCACAAGTCTTGCGACCGCGTCCGCAGGCGACATGGTCTCGCGGGCGCCGTCACTTCGCCGCTTGAGCTCGACCTTGCCGTCGGCGAGCCCTTTCGGCCCGATCATGATCTGCCACGGAATGCCGATCAGGTCGGCGGCGGCGAATTTGGCTCCGGCGCGCTGTTCGGTGTCGTCGTAGAGCACGTCGACGCACTTGGCGGACAGCTCCGCATAGAGCTTCTCGCAGGCCGCATCGACCGCGGCATCGCCCTGCTTGAGGTTGAGAATCGACACGCGGAACGGGGCAACGGCCTCCGGCCATTTGATGCCGGCATCGTCATGGCAGGCCTCGATAATGGCGCCGAGCAGGCGCGAGACGCCGACGCCGTAGGAGCCGCCGTGGATCGGCACGTCGACACCGTCGGGGCCTGCCACCAGCGCCTTCATCGCCTCGGAATACTTCGTGCCGAAATAGAAGATCTGCCCGACCTCGATACCGCGGGTGTTCACCCGCTTGTCCGCGGGCACTTCCTGCTCGAAGCGCGCGGCGTCGTGAACGTCTTCCGTCGCCGCATAGACCGACGTCCATTGCTTGATGATCGGCGTCAAATCGCTCTCATAGTCGACGTCCTCGCCCGGCACCGGCAGGTCCAGCACGTCGCGATTGATGAACACGCCGGATTCGCCGGTCTCGGCCAGCACAATGAACTCATGACTGAGATCGCCGCCGATCGGGCCGGTCTCGGCGCGCATCGGGATCGCCTTCAGCCCCATCCGCGCGAAGGTGCGCAAATACGCGACGAACATCTTGTTGTAGGCGACGCGCGCCGCGGCCTCGTTGAGGTCGAATGAATAGGCGTCCTTCATCAGGAACTCGCGGCCGCGCATCACGCCGAAGCGCGGACGCTGCTCGTCGCGGAATTTCCATTGAATATGATAGAGATTCAGCGGCAGGCTCTTGTAGGACTTCACATAGGCGCGGAAGATCTCGGTGATCATTTCCTCGTTGGTCGGGCCATACAGCAGCTCACGCTTGTGCCGGTCGGCGATGCGCAGCATCTCGGGGCCATAGGCATCGTAGCGGCCGCTCTCGCGCCAGAGGTCAGCGAGCTGGAGCGTCGGCATCAACAGTTCCAGCGCGCCGGAGCGGTCCTGCTCCTCGCGCACGATCTGCTCGATCTTCTTCAAGACGCGGAAGCCGAGCGGCAGCCAGGCATAGATGCCGGCGGCCTCCTGCCGGATCATGCCGGCACGCAGCATCAGCCGATGCGAGACGATCTCCGCCTCTTTCGGATTTTCCTTCAGAATGGGCAGAAAGAACCGCGACAACCGCATGGCAATACTCGAGGAATCAGTGATGACTTGCAGTGAAACCGGATTGGGAGCCAAAACACAAGACCGGGAATGAGGAAAACCCGCTAACACAGCGGAATTCCTGTCATTTTTCCGTCGACTTCAGATTCGACGTGATGTGCCGAAGAGCCCGATTCAGGGCGCCGCCACCTCAAGCTCGTCCTCCAGCGTGATCTTCTCGAAATCGCTCACCAGCGCGTCGATCCGCACATGCCAGCGGCCCGCAAAGGGCAGCTCGACCTTGCGCACGTGCCAGTAGCTGTCCGGCCCGAGCGAGGCGTTCCGCTCCATCGGCTCGATGCCGCGTTCGGGCAGGCTCAGCGTCAGCGTCACCTCCTTGGCCTCCAGCACCGCCCCCTCGCCAGTGATGAGCTGCAGCACGAAATCGTCGATACCCGCCTTACCCGGCGAGACCAGGATCTGAAACATCGCCCTGTCGGTGTGGATGTGGATCGCCAGCGGGGTCTCCGGAACGATCGTCCGCGGCGGCGGCGTGAAGCGCCAGCCGGCGACCACGGCGAAGATGCCGAGCGCGATGGCGCATTCGATCACGATCGAGCGCTTCAGGGCCGGCGCAGCCTTGTGATCTCCCGCGAGCGCCGGGGTCAGGCGGAAGCGGTTGAGCGCGGCAAGCGCCAACAGCACGAGGACCAGCGCGAGCTTGATCGAGAGGATGAGCCCGTAGCGGGTCTCGACCAATGCAGACGGATCCTCAAGCTGGACGATGGCGAGCGCGAGGCCGGTCAATGCGAGAACACCAACGACCGGCGCGGCGAGGCGAGAGAAGCGGTTCACGACAGGCAATGCCACGGCGGGCCGCTTCGATAACAGGGCGACCAGCGGTGCGAGGGCTCCAATCCAGAAGGCAACACCAAGACCATGGAGAAAGATTGCCGGCCGGGTCAACAGTTCGGGCGGTGCCGTAGCGGCGTGCCCGGTCATTGCCAGCGACAAGCCGACGCCGACGAAGGCAATAATGGTCAGAGCGCGCGCGCACCACGCGCTGCCTAGCGCCAGCAATGCGAACAGCATTGCAGCGACGGCCACGAGCAAGGCGGGGCCCGCGCTGGTCCCGAATGCCACTTTCCAGGGAGCCATCGTCGCGAGAGCCGACAACGGTAGCCCGAGGAGATCAAGCCCCAACACGCCAAGGGACACCACCGCGCTCGGGAGACCGATGGCGAGCGCCACACGCGGGACGGTTATGCCCGTCATCGACCACGCAACCCAGCGCGCAAAGAACGCGCCGCCGACGCCGACGAAGAGGCCAAGATAGAGACCGACCCGCGCCAGCCAGATCAGCACGTTCAATCCGCGATCGGCGTTTGCGGGAGGTTGCGTCCCCGTCGGCGTGCCGATAGAGAAGATCACCGATCCCGTAACGGGATGGCCGTCCTGCGAGATCACGCGATAGCTGACGACCGCCGTGCCCTGCGGCATGTCCATCGGCATCGCGACCGAGATGGTCTCGCCCGATGCGTTGACGCGCACATCATCCCGCGCCCTGCCCGCGCCGTCGATCAGCCGGATCGCGCCCGGCGTCACTGTCTCATTGAAGCGCAACTCCACCGCCTTCGGCGCGCTCGCGAGCATGCTGCCGCTCGCCGGCTCGACCGCGACGAGCGCCGCGTGCGCCGAGGCGCCGGTCGCGAAGCCGACAACGAGAAGCAGCGTCGCCAGCGCGGCGAGCAGGCGCATCAGGGTTTTGGCAGAAGTTTTACGCCCGGCGCCGGTGACTTGCCCTCGTGCGAATGCCCTGCCCCCTCCGCGGGGATCTCGATCCAGCGGCTGACGCCGGTCTCGCATTCCTGGACGACGGGGAAGTACAGGATTGTGTTCGGTTTGAGCGTGTCGGTCAGGGCCGTGTGCATGACGAACTCGTCATAGTTCTTGTCCGGCAGCTTACCGCCGGACCAGGTCACCTCCTTGACGCCGGACGAAAGCTTGTTGCCGTGATAGTCGTATTCGCTGGCATATTTGCCCTCGACCACGTCAACACTCCAGCCCGCCTTCGGCATCGGTTTCACCGCGATCACGCCTTCCGGGATCTGCACCCGGATTTTCACCGTGGGCGAGCCGGCGCAACCGTGCGGGACAGCGAAGACGGCCTTGTACGATCCCCCCACGGTTGCCTGCTTGCCTTCGAGGAAGACGTGCGCAGTCGCTGGCGTTGCCGCAAATACGCTCAGAACAATCAGCCAGGTTCGCTTCGACATATTGGATCTCCCAAAGGTCCAGATCATGCTCGTCACATCTTCATTCCAGAATGATCAGGCATTTTCTTCATCATGTGCCCACTGTCGCCGGGCGCCTGCGCGCCGACGCCCTGGACGTCGAGGGAAACGGCGACCTTGCCGGCCTTCTCGAACTGAAGCGTCACTGGCACCTTGTCGCCCTGCTTGAAGGGGCCCTTCAGCTCCTGGAGCATGAGGTGGTAGCCGCCGGGGGCGAACTTCACCGTCTTGCCGGGATCGATCACCAGGCCCTTGTCGAGCAGGCGCATCTTCATCACGCCGTTCTCCATCGCCATCTCGTGAACCTCGGCCTTCCCCGCGATATCCGCGGAAACGCTGACCAGCTTGTCGGCCACTGTGCCCTTGTTCTCGATGGTGAGATAGCCGCCGGCGACCTTGGCGCCGCCCGGCGTCGCCCGGCTCCACGGTTGCGAGATGACGAGATCGCCGGCCTTGATGTCCTCGGCCTGCGCGACGGCACAGGCGGTCAGCAACACTGAAATCGCAAGGAGAGTTCGTCCGATATTCTTCATGTTGATTGCCTCTTTCTCGATTGATCGGGCCAAGAATGGCCCTGCATTCTTGCGATCACTTTCCGCCGCCGTCAGCATCGGCATTCGGAATGCGGGCCTGCCGCGGAGCCGAGCATAGAGCGTCACCATCGATACCTCATTCCAGCGTATACTGCTCTTCCAGTACCCGGCTCAAACAATGCTGACGTCGCCGTCGCTCGATCGATGATGCTGGCGCTGGCTATGTAGGTCTTGTTGGTGAGATTGCGCCCCTCGATGTAGGCAGACATCGGGCCGCCATTGTCGAATCCGGCTTTCAATCCCAACAGGGCGTAAGGCTCTGTCGTCAGCGTGTTCATGCTGTCGACGAAGTAGGCCTGTGGCACCCATTCTACGTTGGGTCCAACATAGAAACCGGTAGGGTGCTTGTAGAGAAGCTCCGTGCGCAAATAGTGAGTTGGGGCTCCCGGCAATCGATTGTTTCCGAAGATCGGATCTTTGTCGAAGCGGAAGTCGTTGAAGGAATAGGCGACATTTAGCCAGATCTTGTCCGGCGCCGGGCCATTGACGAAGATGCCACGAAAGATGGCTGCGCCCGCGCCGGCCTCGACGCCCTGATGGATGGTGCGGTCGGCATTGGTCACATTGCAATTGCCGAAAGCACTATAGAGGCATTGCAATTCGTCGCGAATGTTGGCCCGGTAGGCCGTCAGTTCCCAGGCATAATCAGATCGCTTCATGCGAGTCCCGATTTCGTACGTGGTCGCAATCTGCGGGCGGATGCTGGTGAACGGGATCGTCGGAATGCCGAGACCGATCGCGCTTTCGCCGAAGCTCGGCACCTCGGCACTCCGCGAGACATTGGCGAAGGCCTGCCAAGCCGGATCGATTTGCCACAACAGACCGCTTTTCGGCGACCAGAGATTAAAGCGCGTCGCCCCCGATTGATCCCCGTCGCTGAGGAAACGATCCTGCCGATTACGGGTCGCGTACAGAAATTGCGTGCCGCCGATCAATGCAAGATTTGGAAGGACGTAGAAGCTGTCTTCGATATAGGCGGAGGTGTTCTCCGACCGATCGATCGAGGAAGAAAGCAGAGCGCCCTTCCTCCCGCCGATGTTGGCGAACTGCTGGTTGTCGATGCTGCCGTTCAGCACCTGGACGCCCGCGACCAACCTGTTGCGGAAGCCGCCAATGGTGCGGTCATCCGTGATCTTCG
Organism: Bradyrhizobium sp. CW1; assembly: GCF_023100665.1. NCBI lineage: Bacteria > Pseudomonadati > Pseudomonadota > Alphaproteobacteria > Hyphomicrobiales > Nitrobacteraceae > Bradyrhizobium > Bradyrhizobium sp. CW1. Next base: position 3,784,464 of record NZ_CP064684.1, on the reverse strand, counting down.
CGAATCCGCCGTAGTCCTTGCAACGGTAGTCCAGCCACTGGAAAATCGGATGCATCAAATGCCGATCGACGCCAAAGGCGCCGAATTCGACTTTGGTGTCATCGAAACGAACGGTGGTTTTGTTGGCGAGCCTGACAGTGTCGATATTGCGCTGCTGATCCATCGCAACATTCGCCGGTGCAGCAGCTTCCGGATTGGTCAAAGCGGACGTCTTGGTCACGGTACCCGGAATTCGCTGCCGCACCTCGTTGGCATTGAGGTAGAACCGTGTCTCGACATCCGCGGAGAACTGATAGCCCACATTACCGCTCAAACGGTTGCTCGAGCCGAAGCTGTGATCGCGAAATCCGTCTGCGGCCTGCGCGGAAGCGGTCACGAAACCATCCCACCGCCCGTTGACGCCTCCCGCGTTCGCCTGAAGTCGTTTGTAGCCGAATCCTCCGACATCGAAGGATACACCGTTCGGAAACGAGTCGCGGCCAGTCGGGGTCACAAAGTTGATCGCGCCCCCCAGCGAATTGGCGCCAAACTGAAGCGCATTGCCGCCCTTGAAGACTTCGACATATTTGTAGGCGCTCGGATCAATCTCCTGGAAATCGCCATAGCCATCCGCGGTGTTGATCGGAATGCCGTCCATATAGAGCTGCACGCCGCGCAGATGAAAATTGCGCGACAGGCCGGATCCGCGAATCGAAAGACGGGTGTCGTCGCCCCATTTGGGCTGGGCGTACACGCCGGGCACGTAATCCAGAACATCCTTGATCGTGTTGGACGGCGTCGAGTTCCTGTAGGCATCGGCCGAGACGAGCGCCACGCCGCCCGGAGTCTGGTCAATTTCCGCCAGCGCTTGTTGAGCAGTCAGAACCGTCAGGGCACCCGGAGCCCCTGCACTCTGGTCGCTCACGGTTTCCTGCGGTGATGGGGTCGTTCGCAGGCTTCGGGTGATGCGGGCCGATCGCGCAGAATTGCGTGGCGGTCGGACCGCCGGCGTACGCTTCTGGTGAGGCGCCTCAACCGTGATCGGCGGCAGCACTGCGCTGCTGTCTTGGGCAAAGGCTCCGCTCGACGACGCAAGCAGCGCGGCCTGAATGGCAACGACGCTCACGCCAAGGCGGGCATGACAACGTAACATGGGGCATTCCTGACGCCGGGCTTTCTCTCCGGCCATTCGACAGCATCAATCGCCTGCGGCGGACCGCGGCGATCACGAGAGTCGTCAGGAAAATTGAGGCGGGGCGCGCGCCTGGGCGTTTGTACCCTTATGGGCCGCGCCGGCGAATGCCTCCGCCGCGTGCCACACCACGCGCTGGGCGTGGCGCAAGGGAACGGAGAGTTCGGCGTGCGGCGGCGAATCGGGCGACGCGCCCACCTGCGCCAGGCAACAGAGGGCACACGTACCGGCATGTGCGACCGGCGTACCCGCCGGATCGTTCAGCCCGCCTTGCTCGCCTGCGCTGTGGCAGATGACGGCGGCGGACAGCGGATCGGCCACGGCCTGGCCGGCCGCCAGACAGGCGGCAATCGGCGCCAGCACCTGCATAACTAGGGCAAGCAGGACCAGAGGTAGGAATTTTTGCAGCCGTGCGCGCATCCGCCGAACCGTTTGTTCGTCTACTAACTAAACACCGGCGGATGGCCAAGTCGAGCCCGGTTCCGCCGCCTTCTTGGTCCCGCGCAAATTCCCCGGAAACTGTGGTCCGGCCGGCCCAAGGGAGGGGACCTCCGGGATTTGAGGCAGTCGAGACCTGGCCCATCCACAGATTTCTTATATTTGTCATACACTTATGCGGCCGGCCGTCCGATCATTTCGTCAATTGCTCGAATTTTGAACATTCGTTGCCGAAAATGATGACAAGTGAGAAAAGTTGATCTAGCATCCTTTTGCTCAGGCTGGCCGCGAGGTCGAAGTCTGGTGGTCCAAGTCTCGGGAGGAGCCCCTGACGCGCAAAATGCAGCGTCGCCCCGCCAATCAAGATCAAATCTTAGAATCGGGGATAATAGGGTCGACACAATTTTCGAGCGGGGCTAGGGCCCCGCTCTTTTTTTGTCTGCGGGGCTAAAGCACCGATGAATGCTTCTCCCAATCCGATCGAACAGAGCTTTGAACTTGCAGCCTCGCGCTGCACCGATCTCACGCCACACGTCTATCAACGGCTGTTCGAACAGCATCCCGAAACGCGGGCGATGTTCCGCACCCAAGGCAGCGAACTCGTGATGGGATCGATGCTGGCTCTCACGATCGAGGCCATTCTCGACTTCGCCGGTGATCGCCGCGGGCAATTCCGGCTGATCACATGCGAGGTCGTATCGCACGATGGCTACGGCACGCCGCGCGAGCTGTTCATCGCCTTCTTCACCGTCATCAGGGATACGCTGCGCGATCTTCTCCGCGATGAATGGTCGCCGGACATGGCGCAGGCATGGGACCGATTGCTCATCGAGATCGACGCGTTCGCCGGCGCCCCGGCCTGACGCTTTGCGCTGCACCAACACGGGCTCGCGGCGACCCCGCCGTTGATTGCGGATTGAGTGGTACCAACTCTTGTGAGACACTTTCGAACATCGGTCGCGCAATCAATGACGCGCCGAGATAGAATTGTATGGGAGCGAGCGATGTCCGGGACGAAAGATTTCTCGACGACGAGGCGCGATCTTCTTCAGGCGGCAGCAACCGCCGGCGCCGCGACTGCCATCCTCGGCAGCATAGGCATAAACCCCGCCCTTGCAGCCGAAGTCGGACGAAGCGAGAAGCCGCTGAAGGCGGCGTTCTCCAACGCGGGCCTCCAGGCGACCTGGTGCGCGCAGGGCAAGCAGGCCGCGGAATTCTGGGGCAAGCTGTTCAATGTCGAGGTCACCTGGTTCGACGGCCAGCTCGATGCCGTGAAGCAGCGCGCGGCGATCGACAACATGGCCTCGCAGAAATGGGACTTCGTCGCGATCCAGGCTTTTGGCATCGGCACGCTCACCCAGCCGGTGCAGAAGATGATCGACGCCGGCACGCCCGTGATCGACATGGACACGCTGATTGCGCCGCTCGACCAGATCAACGTCCACTCCTTCCTCGCCCCCGATAACGAGTTCATGGGCGCCTCGGTGACGCAGGCGCTGTGCAACGCCATGGGCGGCAAGGGCAAGATCATCATGACGCAAGGAGCCCTCGGCCACACCGGCGCGCAGGGCCGCGCCAAGGGCTTCAACAACGTCGTGAAGCAATTCCCTGGGATCGAGGTGCTCGACACCCAGCCGGCCGACTGGGATGTGTCGAAGACCGCGCGTCTCTGGGAAACCTACCTGACGAAGTATCCGCAGATCGACGCGGCGTTCTTCCACAATGACGACATGGCGCTCGCCGCCGCCAACATCATGAAGGCGCGGGGCCGCACCAACATCCTGATCGGCGGTGTGGATGCGATGCCGCCGGCGATCCAGGCGGTCAGCGAAGGCCGCATGTTCGCCACCGTGCGCAATCCGTCCTGCCGCATTCATGGCGGCGCCATCATTGCGGGCGTCTCCGCCGTGCCCGGCGGCGAAAAGAGCGGACAGGGCATCCCGAAGAACGTCGTCACCGACGGTCCGGTCGTGACCAAGGCCAACGCCGCCGGCATGCAGTGGATGCAGGATCATTTCCTGATCTGAGCCTCCATGCGAGAGGATCGTTCACCCATTCTGGAACTGCAGGGCATCACGAAGAGCTTCGGCGGCGTCGAGGCGCTTCGTGGTGTCGACTTCGCGCTTTCACCCGGCGAGATCCATGGTCTCGTCGGCGAGAACGGCGCGGGAAAAAGCACGCTGATGAAGATCATCGCCGGCGTGCACACCGAATTCTCCGGCCGCTTCCTGATCGACGGACAGGAGATGCATTTCCGGTCGGCCCGCGATGCCCACAGCGCCGGCATCGCCATGGTGCACCAGGAGCTCTCCGTCGCGCCCGACCTCACGGTTGCGGAGAACGTGTTTCTGGGCAACCAGCCGACCAACGCCCTCGGCCTCGTGCAATGGCGGCGGATGGCGCGGGAGGCCGGCGAGCAGCTCGCCCGCTTCGGCATCGACGTCGATCCGATGAGCAGGCTCGGCGACCTCCCGATTGGGCTGCAGCAGCTGATCGAGATCGCGCGCGTGCTGTTCTCCGGCGCGCGCATCGTCATCCTGGACGAGCCGACGTCCGCCCTCTCTCCGCCCGAGGTCGAGCGATTGTTCGCGACCCTGCGGCGCCTGCGCGAGGAAGGCACGGCGATCGTCTTCATCTCGCATTTCATCGAGGACATCTTGCGCGTGTCCGACACGGTCACCGTGTTCCGCAACGGGCGGAAGGTCGCGGAGACGGCAAGTGCCGCGACCAACAAGGGCGCGCTGATCGAGGCCATGATCGGCCGCGGCGGCGAAGCGCTCGAGCACAGCTACAGCGACGATTTGATGCTGCCCCAACCGAGCGACAGCTCGGTTGTCCTAAGGGTCGACCAGCTGTCGCTGGCCCGCAGCCTGAAGGACATCTCCTTCGAGGCGCGCGCCGGCGAAGTGCTCGGCATCTACGGCTTCATGGGCTGCGGCCAGCAGGAGCTGTCGCGCATCTTGTTCGGCAAGCTGAAGCCGGACGGCGGCACGCTCGCTGTCGAGGGCAAGCCCAAGACCTTCGCGAGCACGGCGGCGGCGCGGCGCGCCGGGGTGGCGCTGGTGCCGGAGAGCCGGCGCGCGATGCTGTTTCACCAGGAGCCGGTTTACAAGAACATCTCGATCAGCATCCTCGATCGCATCTCGGCGTTGCTGCTCAAGCCGGCGCAGGAGCGCGACATCGCAAAGCGCCAGGTCGAGCAGCTCCAGATCAGGCCGCCCGTGGTCGGCCTCGATCTCGGCATGCTCTCCGGCGGCAACCAACAGAAAGTCGCGCTGGCGAAATGGCTGACCTATCCGCCAAAACTGCTGGTGCTCTGCGAGCCCACTCGCGGCATGGATGTCGGCGCCAAGAACGACGTCATCAACATCGTCCGTGATCTCCGCGCCAGGGGGCTCGCGATCATCGTGCTGTCGACCGAGCCGGAAACGGTGCTGTCGCTGGCCGACCGCATCCTGGTGCTCAAGCGCGGCGCATTGGTGCGCGAATTCAAGAACGAGCCGGTCAGCAAGGACCGCCTGCTGGAAGCGGCGTGACGGAGAAGCACCATGGCAAGCAGTGACACGGCTTTGGCGGCGGGGCAGCGGACGCGAGGGCTTGCGCCCTTCCTGCGCTCGCAGATGCGCAACATCGCCCCGTTCCTGACGCTGATCTTCCTGTCCGGCTTCTTCGCGCTGGCCAGTCCGTCGTTCGCGACGCTGGACAATCTCGGCAACATCCTGACGCAGGTCTCCGTCACAGGCATCATCGCCGTCGGCCTCACCTTCGTGATCCTCTGCGCGGAGATCGACCTCTCGATCGCCAGCATCGCCAACGTCACGGGCATCGCGGTCGCCTACTTCACGCTCCAGGAATCCTACGTCAACATTCCCAACATTCCCCTGCCCGGCGCCGCGGCGATCCTGCTGGCCATTTTGCTCTGCGCGTTGCTCGGCCTCGTCAATGCGCTGGGGCTGACCGTGATCGGCATCCCCTCCTTCATCATGACCCTAGCGATGATGCAGATCGCGGCCGGCATCTCGGCGCTGCTGGTGCGCGGCCAGATCGCCTACAAGGTGCCCGGCGTGATCACCACGCTCGGCTCGGGTTCGATCGGCGGCATCCCATGGATCGTCATCGTCGCCGCGATCATGCTGCTCTTGGGACATCTGGTGCTGACCTACACGCGCTTCGGCCGCTACGTCTACATGGTCGGCGGCAACCGCGAGGCGGCCGAATATTCCGGCCTTAACGTCAAGCTCATCCTCGGCGCGGTGATGGTCATTTCGGCGGTGTGCTCCGGGATCGGCGGCATGCTCGGTGTCGCTCATTTCGGCAGCGCGCAGCAGAACGAGTTCGACACCTATCTGCTCGACTCCATCGCTGCCGTCGTCGTCGGCGGCACCAGCCTGTTCGGCGGCCGCGGCGGCATCGGCAACACCATCGTCGGTCTCTTCGTTCTCGGTGTTCTCAACAACGGCCTCGACCACGTCAACATCGACAGCTTCCTGAAAATCCTGATCCGCGGCCTGATCCTGCTGGCAGCGCTGGTGATCAATGTTTATGCGCAGCGGCTGAGGGAGAAAGCGGTGGAATAGCCGCCCCTCAAAACAAAAAGCGCGAAAACAACCCCATGCACAGTAGAGACTGTGAGGGAATTCAACGACTTACAAAAACCCGAAATTGTGTAGCTGCGACCGTGGCGGCATTTGACTCGTCGGGCAAAACAGGAGCAGGATGTCATCGTGGCAGCGGGCGCGGATGGGCTCAGGGTCGCTCCCCAAACTCCGTCATTGCGAGCGCAGCGAAGCAATCCAGGCTGCCGCCGCGGAAAGATTCTGGATTGCTTCGCTGCGCTCGCAATGACGACGTGACAGCAGGGGCAATCCAGCCTCACCTCGATCGCGGAGCATGAGAACGCGGCTTAGCTCTCCGCTTTCTCATCCGGCGCAAGCCGCGAGAACCGGAAATTGCAGTGGCTCGCACCGCCCGCTAACGTCTGTGTCCTTTCCAGCCGGATGCCTCGCGCTGCGTAGGCAACGAAATCGAGCCCGCAGATGTTCGGCAAAATGTCCTTGTCGCCATGGCGCGCCGCGAGTTTGCAGAAGCCGCAAGCCTTGTAGTTGATGCCGAACTCAAAACTGTCACCCGTATCAGGCTCGACGAAATCGTAGACGAAATCTTCCGGAAATTCGGTCTGATGGCTTTCAGTCGCGCTTCTTGCCGCCTGCTCGCGCAGCAAGGCCTGGTTCTCCGGCGACATGAATTGACGCCCTGAGGCGAGACGCTCCGCTTCAGGCGCGGTGAGCAATTGCGCCTTGTAGGTTTCCCGCTCGATCTCGCCGATCACAGGCACCGGCACGCCGTGGCGCCGCAGCACCCGGCTGATGGCCATAAAACCCATCAGACGCATGAAGAAATCGCTCATGCGGCTTGCCGCGCCGCCGACATAGGGCATTTGGATGAGCACGATTTCGAACTCGTCCATCACCTCGCGCCTGATCTCGTCGATCTCGGAAAGTTGCGCGCACTCACGCAACATCGCTTCGGCCAAATCGAGCCGATCGCGCATGGCGGCCTCCATTGCACCGCGATGCGCTTCGTAAAACGGATGGATGATCTCAGCCATGGGACACCCGATATGATTGGCTCATTGCAAAGTCGGCTGGTTCACTCCGCGGCGATCGCCTCGATCTCCAGCAGCCATTTGCTGTCGACGGTCTCGACGATCACGACCGTCAGCGCAGGCTGGTGTTCGCCCAGCATCGCGCGACGAATGGAGCGGTTGGTCACGAGTTGATTGCGGTCAGTCAGGAACTGTGGTGACCTTGACCAGATGCGCGATGCCAAGGCCGGCGGCAGCAAGCACCTCGATCAAATTGCGCCAGGCCTGCTCGCACTGCGCCTCGAAACCTTCGGGCACGGTGCCGTCGAGTCTCTCCGGCACCTGGCCGCTGATGAACAACAGGCGGCGATACTGCGTCAATTCAAGTCCCATGCAGTAGCCGCCGGCAGGCGCATGGACTGTTGCGGGATTGTGGCTGACGAGGTGAGCTGGGGGCACGAGGTTTCTCCGGATTGCGGGTCGGACCGTATCCGGCGCCATCACCGCTCCGCAAAGCATCATTGCTGCGGTTCAGCGCAAGAAAATCTATTGCAAGGCCACAGCCCATCAGTGTCAAAATGGAGCCCGATGACCTACGCCCTTCCCCCACTCAACGCGCTGCGCGCCTTCGAGGCCGCCGCGCGGCATCTCAGCTTCAAACTGGCCGCACACGAGCTGCACGTGACGCCCGCCGCCGTGGGGCAGCAGGTGAAGGCGCTGGAGGCGCGCCTCGGCGTGCAGCTCTTCGAGCGGCTGCATAAGCAGCTCGTCCTCACCGTCGCCGGTCAGGCCTATCTGCCCGGCGTCTCCGAAGGCTTTCGCCACATTGCGGAGGCGACCTCGCAATTGAAACCGGCAGGTGCGGTGCTGCTGCAATTGGGCATCCATGGCGGCTTCGACCTCCGCCGCCTCGACCTGGCGGCGTTTCGCAGCACGCATGCGGAGATCGGCTTGCGGGTGCTGCACCCGGCCGGCCTGCACGAATTGGTCGAAGGCAAGGTCGACCTGTTGCTCGCCCGCGGCCTCGGCCACCATCCCGGCTATCGCTGCGACCGGATCGATCAGGGATCGGGTTTGGGTGATTGGCTGGTTTCGCCTGAAGGCACCGCGGATTGTCCGGAGATCGTCAGTTTTCGCGCGTGGCTGCGTGCGCTGCCGGCGGAGAACTCGATAGCGAATCGCCGCCCTCGTCTGGTTGGTGGCAGACGATAGGCTCGACCGGCACGGAGGGTAACGGAGATAGAGCGACGCTCGCTGCACCAATTTCGTCACTTCGCCAACACCTCACCGCGTGCCCGTCCGCCCGCGTTTCAAGCACAGGCCCCGGCTCGCGCCGACACACAGCCTCCGCATACCGGCATCGCGGGCTGAATGCGCATCCGTTCGGCGGATTGAGCGGGTTGGGAAGGTCGCCCCCTGTCGTCGCCAGCGGCGCATGGCGCAAGGGATCGGGGATGGCGGCGATCAGGGCTTGCGTATAGGGGTGCGCGGGCCGTTCGAAGATCTCGCGCCAGTGGCCGTTCTCGACGATGCGGCCGAGATACATCACGGCGACCTTGTCGCTCATGTGTTCGACGACGCCGAGATCGTGGCTGATCATGATGTAGGAGAGGCCGAGCGTTTCCTTCAATTCCAGCAGCAGATTGATGATCTGGGCGCGGATCGAGACGTCGAGCGCCGAGACCGGTTCATCGCAGATGACGATCTTCGGATTGAGGATCAGCGCACGCGCAATGCCGATGCGCTGGCGCTGGCCGCCTGAGAATTCATGCGGGTAGCGGTCGGCCTGCTCCGGCCGCAGGCCCACATGCCGCAGCATCTTCGCGACGCGGTCCTCGATCTCGCTCTTGGCCGTGACGCCATGCACGCGCAGGGGATCTTCCAGCGTGCGGCGAACGGTCTGGCGCGGATTGAGCGAGGCGTAGGGATCCTGAAACACGATCTGCACGATGCGGGCCAGCGCCTTCCGATCGCCGGATGGTCGGTTGGTCACGTCCTGTCCGTCCAGCACGATGCGGCCGCGCGTCGGGGTCACGAGGCCAAGGATCGACAATGCGACCGTCGACTTGCCGGAGCCGGACTCGCCGACGAGGCCGAGGCATTCGCCCCGCTTCAGGGTGAGATCGACGCCGTCAACGGCACGGAGCAGCCGCCGGCCGCGCCCGAGCAGGCCGCCTCCGAGCGGAAAATGGACCGCGAGATCTCTGACGCTGAGAATGACATCGTCGTCCGGCCGTGTTTCAACCAAACTAGCTTGCGGCTCATGCATGGTGGTGACACCTGACCAGGCCGCCGGCGTCCAGCAAATCCGCTTCCGGCGGGGTGGTCCGGCAAATATCGGTCGCCTGCGCGCAACGCGGATTGAACCGGCAGCCGTTGGGGAAATTCGTGATGGCCGGGACCACACCCGCGATCTCCGTCAGGCGGGTGCGGCCAAGCGCTGCGCGACTGCCGAGCCGCGGCAGCGAGGCAACCAGGCCTCGCGTATAGGGGTGCGAGGGTGCCCGGAAAATATCGGCCGAGCCGCGCTCCTCGACGATGCGGCCGGCATACATCACGGCCACGCGGCGGCAGACATTGGCGACCAGCCCCAGATCGTGGCTGATCATCAGGATTGCGGTTCCCCGCTCGGCACACAGATTCCGCATCAGCTCGATGATTTCGGCTTGCACGGTCACGTCGAGCGCCGTGGTCGGCTCGTCGGCGATCAGGAGATCCGGACCGCAAGCGAGCGCGATGGCGATCATCACGCGCTGGCGCATGCCGCCGGACAGCTGGTGCGGGTAATCCTTCACGCGCCGCTCCGGGGCGGGAACGCGCACGCTCGCCAGCGCCTCGACCGCCAGTCTATCGGCTTCCCGCCAGCTCTTGCCCTTGTGCAGCACGAACATCTCGGCGATCTGCCGGCCCACCGGCGAGACCGGGTTGAGCGCCGTCATCGGCTCCTGGAAGATCATGGCGATGCGATTGCCGCGCAGATCCCGTTGCCTGGCGGCTGAAAGGTGCTGGATCTCCCGTCCCTCAAACCGGATGACACCGCCGCCGATCGACAACGGCTGCCGCAACAGGCCGATCAAGGCCAGCGCCGTGATGCTTTTGCCGCAGCCGGATTCGCCGACAAGGCCGAACGTCTCGCCGCGATCGATGCGGAATGAAATGCCCTCGGCCGCCGCAACGCGCCGCGATCCATCGTCGAGATCGATACGCAAATCCTCGACTTCGATCAGCGGCGTGCGGGTCATGTGCGCCGGCTCCGCGATTGCGGATCGAGAATGTCGCGCAGGCCGTCACCGAGCAGATTGAGGCCGAGCACCGTCAGGAAGATCGCAAGGCCGGGAAACACCGAGAGCCACGGCGCGGTCGTGATCTGATCGCGGGCATCCGACAACATGCTGCCCCAGCTCGGAAACGGCGGGCGGACGCCGAGGCCGAGGAACGACAACGCGGCTTCGGACAAGACCGCGCTGCCCATGCCGAGCGTGCCGATGACGACGATCGGCCCTAGCATGTTCGGCAGCAGCTGCGTGATCATGATGCGGAGATCGCCGTAGCCGAGCACGGTCGCGGCCTGCACATAGCCCTGGCTCCTCAGCGACAGCGCCGAGGCCCGCGCGATCCGGCACGTGAAGGACCAGTTGGTCAAGCCGAGTGCGATCAGCAGGCTGGTCAGGCCGGGACCGAGCACCGCCATGATGGCCAACGCGAAGATCAGCGAGGGGATCGCGAGCATGAGATTGGTCAGGCCGTTGACGACATCGTCCCACCAGCCGCCCCAATAGCCGGCGCTCAGGCCCAACGCGACGCCGATGACGCTATTGATGAGCTGCGAGACGATGCCGACCGTCAGCGAAACCCGCGCGCCATAGACGACGCGGGAATAGATGTCGCGGCCCTGGTCGTCGGTGCCGAACCACCAAGTCCAGCTCGGAGGCTCTTCCGCGTTGAGCAGATTGGCGTCGAGGACAGGATCGGTATGCGCCAGCCATGGCGCGAGCAGGCCGACCAGGATCGCAAGCGCGAACAGCGCGCCACCGATGATGAGATTGGCGCGGAGCTTCATGCGTATCTGATCCTGGGATCGATCACGCCGTAGAGCACGTCGATCAGCAGATTGATAGCGAGAAAGGACAGCACCACGACAAGAATGGAGCCCTGGACGGCCGGAATGTCGCGCTGCAGGACACTGTCGACCAGCAGCGAGCCGATGCCCGGCCAGGAGTACAGCTTCTCGACCACGACCGCCTGCCCCATCAGCGCGCCGAACTGCAGGCCAACGGTGGTGAGAATGATGACAAGCGCGTTGCGCATCACATGCCACTTCACGACTCGGGTCTCGCTCATGCCCTTGGAGCGCGCGGTGCGGACGAAATCCGCGGTCATGATCTCGAGGACCGCGGCGCGTGTCGTCCGCGCGAACAGCGCCATCGGCGAGACGCCGAGCGTCACGGCCGGGAGGATCAGATATTTCAGTCCGCCATCGCCATAGCCGAAACTCGGCAGCCAGCCGAGCTTCAACGCGAACAAGTACATCAGCACCAGTCCGAGCCAAAATTTGGCGATCGAAAGGCCTGATACCGCCACGACCATGGCCAGCGTGTCGACGATACCCCCCGGCTTCAGCGCGGCGATGAAACCCAGGGGAACACCGATCACGACGGAAAACGCCATGGCGGTGAAGATGAGCTGGAGCGTCGGCCATATCCGCTTGGCGATCATGAACGTCACAGGCTCGCGCGTCCGGAACGACGTTCCGAAATCACCGGTCGCAAGCTTGGCGATGTAGGCGCCGAAGCGGACATAGACGGGATCGTCGAGCCCGAGCTGCTTCTTCATGCGCAGCTCGACCTGCGGATCGGCATCGTCGCTCATCGACGAGACGATGCTGCCGGGAACGACGCTGAACAGCACGAACACCAGAGCCACCACTGCGAGCACGGTCGGAATGGTCTGCAGCAGGCGGCGGAACAGGAAGGAGAGCATCGGCACTTTTCCTCTCTCCCTCCGTCGTTCATGGCGACGGAGGGAGCGCGAGAGCGCGTGTCACTTCGCGGGCGAGGTCTCGTCGACCCAGAGGTCTTCGACGTTCTGATGGGTCAGTTCGGTCGCATTCAGCTGAACCCCCTTGAGCCACGGCTGCACGGCCATGACCGCCTTGTTGTAGTTGAAGAACCAGACCGGCGCCTCTTCGTAGAGAACAGCATTGGCCTTCTGCAGCAGCTGGGTACGCTTTGCAGCGTCATCGGACTGCCCCGCCTCGTCGATCAGCTTGTCGAACTCGGCATTCTTGAAGTTCATGTAGTTGCAGGCCGACTGCGGTGTCGATGAGTGGAAGCATTTGAGGGCGGCCTGCGGATCGGGTCCGGTCGCCTGCGAATAGACAAAGGCCTGGTAGTCGCCGCTGCGAACCACCTCCGCCAGCACCGCGGTCTCGACCTGCTTGACCTTGGCCTTGATGCCCACCCTGTCCAGCATCGGGATCACGGCCGAGACGATCGGCAGACCCCAGCTCTCGTTCTGGCTGGTGGTCCATTCGAATTCGAAGCCTGAGGGATAGCCGGCGTCGGCGAGCAGCTGCTTGGCCTTGGCGGGATCGAAGGCGTAGGGCTTCATGGCCTTGTCGTAGGCGGTAGAGGTGAGCGGCAGCCAGCTGGTGGCCCGGTAGGCCTTGCCCTTGACCAGCTTGTTGATGATCAGGTCGGTGTCGATCGCGTAGTTGATCGCCTGCCGGACCCGCTTGTCGGCGAACGGCTTGAACGCGGGATTCATCCCCATGTAGCGGGTGAAGACCTCGGCGACTTCCACGACCGTGCCCTTGAGGTCGGCGTCGTTCTGATAGGCGACATATTGCGCCGGTCCCAGCACCGAGGTGTCGATCTCCTTGTTGCGGAAGGCGACATCGCGTGCCGCGGCCTCCCCCATGACCGACACGATGATCTTGTCAGCGTAGGGCTTGCCGGGCTTGTAGAACCGATCCCAGCGCTCCAGAACGATGCGCGACCCCGGCACGTGCTCGACGAATTTGAAGGGTCCAAGACCGATCGGCTTCTGGAGAAAGCTCTCCTTGGCGGCCTCGTCGGCGGGATAGATCGACGTGATCGCGTTCCAGAAGTAGAAACCTGGATCGACCTTCTCGGTCAGCTTCATCTCGAAGGTAAAGTCGTCGATTTTCTTCAGGCCGGAGATCTCCTTGGCCTGGCCCTTCTCGACCGCCGCCGCGCCCTCGATCACGCGGACATAGCGCGCACCGGGATAAGCCTTGGTGCCGTCCATGATGCGGTTGTAGGTCCAGATGATGTCGTCGGCCGTCATCTTGCGGCCGTTGTGGAAATAGGCGTCGTCGCGCAGCTTGAAGGTATGAACGAGGCCTCCGCCCGAGACGACGTCCTCCTTGGCAAGCTCCAGAACCGGCTTGCCTTCCGTGGAATTCCAGATGTAGAGCGACCGGTGCAGCGCCTTGGCGTAGATCTCGTCCTGGGCGCGCTGCGTGGTAAGAATGTCCAGGCTGGTGAAGCTCGAGCCATAAGGCGCGGTCATGCGGATGGTTCCGCCCTTGCGCGGCGTCTGGGCCTCCGCCGAGGCCACCAGTGCCAGCCCCAAACCCGCGATGATCGCCACTATCCTGAACATCATGGTCCCTCCGACAACGCAGCGTGCTCTGGTCCGAGAGTTGACCATCCACGGCACGTCGAGCGCAAGCGTCTTGAAGGGGTTGACGTATGCGAGCGTCGCGCGCGGGCCCCACCGATTTGCGCAGAAGCCCGCTAGAACTCCGGCTGCCAGTCGCGCAATTTTCGCGCTGCAGCGGTGACATCCGCGATGGTCGGAAACGCCCCCACCTCGAGCATCATCGCCCTTGCCAGCCTGACGGCGCGTGCTTCGCTGATCGCGCGCCGGCGCGGATCCTCGATCAGCTCGAAGTCGATATTGTGGGCGAGGCCGAAGATGCGGCGGATGGTTTTTGCCGCGGCGAAGCCGACCGTGTCCGCGAACAGCCGCTGCATGTAGGCCTGCCGCTCGGCTTCCAGCCGTGCCGCGCCTGTCTCGCCGGCGAACAGTGAGGCGGGATAGGCATCGCCTGCGGCGCCAGCGCGCCAGAGCTCGAGGAACTTTCGCGTAAAATCGTTCCAGACCGTTTCCACCGTCTCCAGCACCCAGGCCTCGAAAGCACGCCGTTCGCCCGGCGTGCGCTCATGCCCGGCGGAGGCAAAATAGGCCATCAGGAGGTTGGCCAGCACGGCGCCGACATCGAAACCCATCGGGCCGTAGAACGCGAATTCGGGGTCGATCACCCGCGTCTCGCCGCCCGTGACCATGATCGAGCCGGTGTGCAGGTCGCCGTGGAGCAGCGCCTCGGGGCTCGCCATGAACTTCAGCTTCAACCGGGAGATCGCGACGTGGAGGTCCATATCCTCGCGAAGCTCTGCGGCGAGCGCATCGAGATACGGCGCAGTCCAGCGGTTCTGCTCGGCGACGCGGTAAGGATCGGTGAAGATCAGATCCTCGGTGATCTTGCACAGCGCATGGTTGCCGGCGAAAGCTGCGATGCCCTGCTTCTTCTCGGCCGCCGACACCGCGAGGTCGGAGGTGAAGAACAATGTCCGCGCCATGAAGGTGGTGATGTCATCGACAAAGCGCGGATACTGCGAGCCCGCAACCATCCCCTTGCGCATGATGATGTGGGGCTCGAGCAGCTCCATCACCGTCAGCGCCAGGGCCTCGTTGTGATGCAGCAGCGCCGGCACGAGGCCGGGCGCGAGCTCGGCCTGCCGCGACAAAGCGAGATATTCGTAATGAGCCCGGGACAACGGCAGCGGCCAGCTCTCGCCGACGAGGCGGACATAGGGCAGCGCCTGCTTCACGGCGATGCCGCCGCGGCCGCCCTTGACGATGAAAACGAGATTGAGATTGCCGTCGCCGACTTCGGTGATCGACCAGGAGGCCGGCTCGCCGCCGAGGGTCGCGGCGAGATCCGCAACGCCCGCGAGATAGTCCCGCAACGCCGCCTCATGCAAAATCCGGTAGTCCCCCTGCCCCTGCGCCATGACGATCCCATCCCATGCTTGGCATGGCCGAATCGTTACTCCCGCTCCAGGAAGCTCGAGCCGATCTCGGCCTTTCTTTTGATCGGATCGTAATCACAATAGACGCTGTCCGCCACCAGCGTGTAGCTGGCGCTGACGGTGTATTTGTCTGTTTTGACCGAGTTCAGGCCGATCACCGCGGTGCTCTTGCCGCCGTTCCATTTGAATGGGGTCGAGCTCTTGGCCTGCTCGCAGGCGATCACGGCCTCGTTGAAGACATAGCCCTCGACGAACGCCTTCAGGGTGCGCACCTGCACGGCCATCTTCCACTCGAAATAGCCGATGGCGCCGAGACCGGCGACGATCAGCACTAGAAGCGCGACGACGATCCTCTGAAAAGTCATTCTTCCCCCAACCAAGCCAACCACGAAATTAAAACGGCATGCCCATCAATTTCGACAGGCGCTCGATCGACAAATAGCCGGCGTGATAGGCGACCATGGCGATCCCGTAGATGACCGCCGAGATGATGGTGGTCCAGATCAGCTTGCCCCCCATCCGCGTCAGGATCGGCGCGCCGGGGTCGCTGCCCGGCACTCCGACGCCGTCCTCGTGCTGGCTGCGCACGCCAAACGGCAGCGTCAGGAACAGCGCGACCCACCAGATGACGAAGTAGATCGCGATCGCGGTTGATATCTGGATGGCCATGGCTTCGGCCTATGCCTGCTCGATTTCGACCAGCGCGCCGGAAAAATCCTTCGGGTGCAGGAACAGCACCGGCTTGCCGTGGGCGCCGATCTTCGGCACGCCGTCGCCGAGCACCCTTGCCCCCTCCTTCACCAGCGTGTCGCGCGAGGCGATGATGTCGACCACCTCGTAGCAGACGTGGTGGATGCCGCCGTCGGCGTTGCGGTCCAGGAACTTTGCGATCGGCGAGGCCTCGCCGAGCGGCTCGATGAACTCGATCTTGGTGTTGGGCAGCGTCGCGAACACCGTGGTGACGCCATGCTCGGGCAGCGCGACGGCCTCCGAGATCTGGGCCCCGAATGCGGTGCCATAGATTTTGGCGGCCTTGACGGCGTCCTTGGTCGCGATCGCGACATGGTTGAGCCGGCCCAGCATGTTTCTCTCCCGTTACACTGTCAGCACATGTACCAGACAGGGGGGCTTTTTGCCCCAATGTTCGTTGATCACGGAGCGGACAGCGCGTCGCACCGACTCCGCCAGCGCATCCGGGTCGCGACGGCGCGCCTTCGGCAGGCCCTCGACGGTGGAGACCACGGCGTCGAAGACGAGGTCGTCGAAGGGCTCGCCCGCTTTGTTCTTCTCGGGGATACCGACGAGTTCGACCGCGGGATCGTCGGCAAGCTCGCCCTGCTCCGTCATGGCGATGGCGACAAAGGCGCAGCCGGAGAAGGCCATGCGGCGCCGCTCGCCCACCGCGCGGGACTTGGAGTCCTCCAGAATCGTGCCGTCCTTGTAGAGACGGCCCGCAGGCACTTGCCCAATGATGCCGGGATCGCCGGGGCCGAGCTTGACGAGATCGCCGTTGCGGCAGACCAGCACGCGCGGCACGCCGGCGGCACGCGCGAGCTTGGCGTGCTCGTTCAGGTGCAGGGCCTCGCCATGGACGGGGATCAGGAGCTGCGGCCTGGTCCAGGCGATCATGTCGCGCAATTCGTCGCGGCGGGGATGACCGGAGACATGGACCAGCTGGTCGCGGTCGGTGATGACCTCCACGCCCTGCAAGACCAGGCCATTGATGATGGCCCCGACCGCCTTCTCGTTGCCGGGAATGGTGCGCGAGGAGAAGATGACGCTGTCGCCACGGTTGAGCGTGATCTCGGGATGGTCGTCATTGGCGATGCGCGCCAGCGCGGCACGCGGCTCGCCCTGGCTGCCGGTGCAGAGCGCCAGCACCTTGTCCTGCGGCAGATGACCGTAGACCTCGGCGGAGCGGAAACTCTGCACGCCGTCGAGATAGCCGGTCTCGCGCGCGACCTGCACCACGCGTTCCATGGCGCGGCCGACCACGACGACCTCACGGTCGGCGGCCTTCGCAGCGATGGCGACGGCCTTGAGGCGCGCGACATTGGAGGCAAAGGTCGTGACCGCGACGCGGCCCTTGGCGGCCTTGACGAGCTCGGTGATGGAGCTCGCAACCTCGGCTTCCGAGGGTGAGCGGCCGTCGCGCACGGCGTTGGTGGAATCACCGATCAGGGCGAGCAGGCCCGCATCGCCGAGCTCCCGCAGCCGCTTTTCGTCGGTCGGGCGGCCGATCATCGGGGTCGGATCGATCTTCCAGTCGCCGGTGTGCAGCACCGTGCCGACTTCGGTGTGAATCGCCAGCGCATGCGACTCCGGAATCGAATGCGCGACCGGGATGAACTCGACGTTGAACGGACCGATATCGACGCGCCCGCCCGACGGCACCACCGTCACCGGGATCTTGGGCGCATTGCGCTCGGCGGCGCACTTGGCCTCGAACAGCGCGGCGCTGAACTGCGTCGCGTAGATCGGACATTTCAGCTTCGGCCAAAGGTCGATGATGGCGCCGAAATGATCCTCATGGGCGTGGGTCAGCACCAGCCCCATCAGATTCTTGCGTTCCTTCTCCAGGAAGCTGACGTCGGGCATGATCAGGTCGATGCCCGGCAGATGCTCCTCGTCGCCGAAGGAGACGCCGAGATCGATCGCCAGCCAGGCGCGCTGCTGGCGGTTGCCGAGGCCGTAGATCGACAAATTCATGCCGATCTCGCCGACCCCGCCGAGCGGTGCAAATACCAGTTCTTCAGGCTTCGCCATCACGCAGCTCCCACGGAGGCGGCCGTGCCGAAGAACACCTCGCCCGCGGCGACCGGCACGCGCCGGCCCTCCACCGTGCGGACGATCAGGCAGCCGGTGTCGTCGATCGTGTCAAAAATGCCGTCCAGCGTCATCACTCCCGTGTGGATCGCGACCCGCTCGCCGAGGCCGGCGGCGCGCTCCAGCCACAATTTGCGAATTTCGGCAAAGCCACGGCCATTGTCCCAGATACCGCGGAATTCCACCCAGGCATCGGAGAGCGCCGAGAACAGCTCCTCCGCGCTGATCTGGACGCCGAGCGCGGCCAGCGACACCGCAGGCGTCGGCGTACCCTCGGGCGCGGCGACGACGTTGGTGCCGATGCCGACGACGATGGCAAGACGGTCGCCGATGGCTTCGGCCTCCAGGCCGATGCCGACCAGCTTCTTGCCGCCGGCCAGCACGTCGTTCGGCCATTTCAGGGCGTAGCGGGGACGGCCCTCGCCGAGGCGCAGTGCAGCCTCCAGGCTAACCTTCTCCAGGGCGGCCTCCTCGGCCAGCCCGGCCGCAAAGCCGATCGTCGCGGCGACGGAAGGGGCGACGTCGAGGACTTCGAGGACGCTAGCTGCAAGGTTGCCCTTGGGTGCGATCCAGGGGCGCTGACGGCGGCCACGGCCGGCGGTCTGCTCCGACGTCACGAACCACATCGGGCCGCGTTCGCCGCCCCTCGCGTGCTCGATCGCCTCCGTGTTGGTCGAGCCGGTCCGTTCGAAAGCTGCGAGCTTGTAGCCCGCCGACGCCGCACGAGGACCGAGCGCGAATGCCATCCTAGAACAGCGACTTGGCGGCGGCGGAGGCGACGCTCACCACCGGGCCCGCGAACAGGGCGAACAGAATGTTGAACAGGCCCGCGACCGCCAGCACCGTCTTGACTTCGACGCGCACCGGATCGACCTGCCCGGCCGGCTCGTCGAAATACATCGTCTTGACGATGCTGAGATAGTAGTAGGCGCCGACCACGCTGGAGAGCACGCCGATCACGGCGAGCGTGAACAGGTTCGCCTTGATGGCGGCGACGAAGACGTACCATTTGGCGAAGAAGCCGGCGAGCGGCGGGATGCCGGCGAGCGAGAACAGCAGCATCGCGAACATGAAGGCGAGCAGCGGATTGGTCCGAGAGAGACCTGCGAAATCGCTGATCTGCTCGACCGGCTGGCCGTTCCGCTTCATCGCCAGGATGATGGCGAAGGAGCCCAGCGTCATCGCGACATAGATCACGATGTACATCAAGACGCCCTGCGCGCCCTCGACCGTGCCTGCGGCAAGTCCGACCAGGGCAAAGCCCATATGGCCGATCGAGGAATAGGCCATCAGGCGCTTGATGTTGCTCTGGCCGATCGCGGCGAACGAGCCCAGCGCCATCGAGGCGATCGACACGAACACCAGGATCTGCTGCCACTGCGAGACGATGCCCGGAAATGCGGTCAGCGTGACGCGGGTGAAGACCGCGAGCGCGGCCACTTTCGGGGCCGAGGCGAAGAAGGCTGTCACAGGCGTCGGTGCGCCCTCGTAGACGTCGGGTGTCCACATGTGGAACGGCACCGCCGAGACCTTGAAGCAGAGGCCGGCGAGCAGGAACACCAGGCCGAACAACAGGCCGACATTCGAGATCGTCGCGGCCGCCGCGATGCCGGTGAAGGCCACCGTGCCCGTGAAGCCGTAGATCAGCGAGGAGCCGTAGAGCAGCATGCCCGAGGACAGCGCGCCGAGCACGAAGTACTTCAGGCCGGCTTCGGTCGACTTGGCGTTGTCGCGGTTCGAGGCCGCGACGACGTAGAGCGCCAGCGACATCAATTCGAGGCCGAGATAAAGCGAGATCAGATCGCCGGCCGAGATCAGCACCATCATGCCGAGAGTCGAGAGCAGCACCAGGATCGCATATTCGAAGATGCGGCGCGACGGATCCGACAGGAACTCGGTCGACAGCACCAGCGTCACCGCCGAGCCGATCAGGGCCAGGATCTTCATGAAGCGGGCAAAATCATCGACGATGAAGCTGCCGCCGAAGGTCACGTGCTTGCCCGCGGGCAGCATGTATTCGAGCACGCCGACAACGATCAGGAGCAGCACCGCAAGCGTCGTGACCGTCTTGGTGGTCTCCTGCCCGCGATAGGCGCCGAGCATCAGGAGTGCCATCGCCCCGACCGCGAGCACGAGCTCGGGCAGCACCGGCGCCAGTTGATAACCTGCAGTCTCAAAGCTCATGGCGATATCCTGACCTGCCCGCTCACTGGAGCAGTGCGGCGGCCTTCACGGCCGTCACAGCGGTGTTGTAATTGTTGACGAGTTGCTGGACCGAGGCCGCCGACATGTCGAGCACCGGCTTCGGATAGATGCCGAACAGGATCGTCAGCGCGATCAGCGGGAACAGCGTCAAGCCCTCCCGGAAGGTGAGATCCTTCATGCTCGCCAGCGACGGCTTGACCAGCGCCCCGAACACGACCTTGCGGTAGAGCCACAGCGCGTAGCAGGCCGACAGGATCACGCCGAAGGTGGCGAAGAACGCGGTCGGGATCGAGACCTTGAAGGTACCGAGCAGCGTCATGAACTCGCCGACGAAGCCGGAGGTGCCGGGCAGGCCGACATTGGCCATGGTGAAGACCATGAAGGTCAGCGCGTAGAGCGGCATCCGGTTGACGAGGCCGCCATAGGCCGCGATCTCACGGGTGTGCATGCGGTCGTAGACGATGCCGACGCAGAGGAACAGCGCGCCGGAGACGATGCCGTGCGAGATCATCTGGAACACGCCGCCGGCGACACCCTGCATGGTACCGGCGAAAATGCCCATGGTGACGAAGCCCATATGCGCCACCGAGGAGTACGCAATCAGCTTCTTCATGTCCTCCTGCATCAGCGCCACCAACGAGGTGTAGATGATGGCGATGGCCGAAAGCGTGAAGACCAGCGGCGCGAAGTCGTGCGAAGCCAGCGGGAACATCGGCAGCGAGAAGCGCAGGAAGCCGTAGCCGCCCATCTTCAGAAGGATCGCGGCCAGGACCACCGAGCCTGCGGTCGGCGCCTCGACGTGGGCGTCGGGGAGCCAGGTGTGCACCGGCCACATCGGCATCTTCACCGCGAACGAGGCGAAGAAGGCGAGCCACGCCCAGGTCTGCAGCGAGCGCGGCACGGCGGTGTGCATCAGGGTCGGGATGTCGGTGGTGCCGCCGTTCCAGTACAGCGCCATGATCGCGAGCAGCATCAGCACCGAGCCGAGCAGCGTGTAGAGGAAGAACTTGAAAGATGCATAGACCCGGCGCGGACCGCCCCAGACGCCGATGATCAGGAACATCGGGATCAGGCCGCCTTCGAAGAACAGGTAGAACAGCACGAGATCGAGCGCCGAGAAGGTGCCGATCATCAGCGTTTCCAGGATCAGGAACGCCATCATGTATTCGCGGACGCGGTTGGTAATCGCCTTCCAGCTCGCGATGATGCAAAACGGCATGATGGCGGTGGTCAGGATCACCAGCGGCAACGAGATGCCGTCCACGCCCATGTGGTAGGTGATGCCGGTGGCAAGCCAGTTCGCCTTCTCGACGAACTGGAAGTCGGCGCTCGACGCATCGAACCGCATGACCAGGATCACCGACACAGCGAAGGTGATCAGCGTGGTCCACAGCGCGATCCAGCGCGAGTTGCGCCGGGCCGCCTCGTCGTCGCCACGGCTGAGATAGACGATCAGCGCGCCGACCAGCGGCAGGAACGTCGTGACGGATAGAATTGGCCAGGTCGTCATTTACTGGCCTCCAAAGCCGAACATGAACCAGGTGATCAGGCCGGCGGCACCGATCAGCATGGCGAACGCGTAGTGGTAGAGATAGCCGGTCTGGATTTTCACGACGTTGCGGGTGACGTCCAGCACGCGGGCTGAGACGCCATCGGGGCCGAGACCGTCGATGATGAAGCCGTCACCCTTCTTCCAGAGCTGATAGCCAATCCACTTCGCCGGACGGACGAAGATGATGTCGTAGAGCTCGTCGAAGTACCATTTGTTGAGCAGGAACTTGTACAGCATTGGCTGCGTGTTCGCGAGCTCGACCGGCAGATAAGGCCGGCGGATGTAGAACAGGTATGACACCAGGAAGCCCAGCACCATCATCACCGTCGGCAGGAAGGCGATGGTCTCGGGAATGTGGTGCATCTCCTCGATGATATGCGGGTTCATCTTCACGGACTCGCGGAAGAACTCCTCGATGCCGTGACCGGCGAACAGCTCCTTGAACGGGAAGCCGGCCAGGATGGAGCCGACCGCAAGCACACCGATCGGGATCAGCATCCAGATCGGCGCTTCATGCGCGGCCTCGTAGTGGTGCTCGTCATGCGGCTCGCCGTGGAAGGTCTTGAAGATGAGGCGCCACGAGTAGAACGAGGTCAGGCCGGCCGCGACGACCGTCATCAGGAAGCCGTACATCGCGAACGGATTGTGCGAGGCGTAGGCGGACTCGATGATCGCGTCCTTGGAGAAATAGCCCGCGGTCAGCGGGAATCCCGTGAGCGCGAGCGTGCCGACCACCATCACCGCGTAGGTGTAGGGGATCTTGCGCCACAGGCCGCCCATGTTGCGGATGTCCTGCTCGTGATGCATCGCGTAGATCACCGAGCCGGAGCCCAAGAACAACAGCGCCTTGAAGAAGGCGTGCGTGAACAAATGGAACATGCCTACCGAATAGGCCCCTGCTCCCATCGCCACGAACATGTAGCCGAGCTGCGAACAGGTCGAGTAAGCGACGATGCGCTTGATGTCGTTCTGGACCAGGCCAATGGTCGCCGCGAAGAACGCCGTAGTGGCGCCGAAGAACATCACGACGGCCTGCGCGTTCGGCGCGAGTTCGAACAGCGGCGACAGGCGCGCCACCATGAAGACGCCGGCGGTGACCATGGTCGCGGCGTGGATCAGCGCCGACACCGGGGTCGGGCCTTCCATCGCGTCCGGCAGCCAGGTGTGCAGCAGGAACTGCGCCGATTTGCCCATCGCGCCCATGAACAGCAGCAGGCAGGTCAGGGTCAGCGCGTCGGCGTGCCAGCCGAGGAAGTCGATGGTCTTGCCGGTCAACCCGGGCGCAGCGTGGAAGATGGTCTCGAAATCGGTCGAGCCGGCCAGCAGGAAGATCGCGAAGATGCCGAGCGCGAAGCCGAAATCGCCGACACGGTTGACCACGAAGGCCTTGATGGCGGCGGCGTTCGCCGACGGCTTCTGGTACCAGAAACCGATCAGGAGGTAGCTTGCCAGACCCACGCCTTCCCAGCCGAAGAACAGCTGCACGAGGTTGTCGGCGGTCACCAGCATCAGCATGGCGAAGGTGAACAGCGAGAGATAGCCGAAGAAGCGCGGCCGGTTCGGATCCTCGTCCATGTAGCCGATGGAATAGAGGTGCACGAGCGAGGACACGGTGGTCACGACCACCAGCATCACGGCGGTGAGCGTGTCGACCCGCAGCGTCCAGTAGACCTGGAGATCGCCGGAGAGGATCCACGGCAGCAGCGGAATGCGCATGTCGTGGTGCATGAAGCCGACATCGACCAGCGTCATCCAGGACAGCGCCGCCGACACGAACAGCAACGCCGTGGTGATCAGCTCGGCAGCGCGCGAGCCCGCCGCGGGCGGCTCGGAGACGTGGTGGTCGTCGTGGCCATCTCCGGGTTCGTGATGAGTCTCGTGGACGACCGACGCATCCTCGTTGATCGTGTCCGACGCATGGGCGTGCGCGCCATGACCGTGATCATCGTGATGCTCGACCGTGTCGCCCGAGGGGTTGCGGGCATGCGCGCCGAACAGCGCGATCAGGCCAGCCAGAATGGCGCCCAGCAGAGGCAGGAAGACGATTGCCTGGACCATGATTTACTCTTTCCGCATGATCTGGTCGGAAAACCGGTGTCCACTTTTCCGGATCATGCGATCAGCCCTTCATCAGATTGACGTCCTCAACCGCGATCGAGCCGCGGTTGCGGAAATAGACCACCAGGATGGCGAGACCGATCGCGGCTTCAGCGGCCGCGACGGTGAGCACCAGGAGCGCGAAGACCTGCCCGACGATGTCGCCGAGGAAGGTCGAGAACGCCACGAGGTTGACGTTGACCGCGAGCAGGATCAGCTCGATCGACATCAGGATGACGATGATGTTCTTGCGGTTCAGGAAGATGCCGAGGATCCCGAGCGTGAACAGGATCGCGCCGACCGCAAGATAGTGTCCGAGCCCGATCGTCATTTCACCCACTCCGCCGCGTCAGAGTCCTGGAGCCCCTGCCCCGGCGCCACCTTGCGTATCGCCATCGCTATTTCGGGCGTGCGCGCGTTCTGAATGTTGATGTCCTGCCGCTTGACGCTCGCCTTGTGCCGCAGCGTCAGCACGATGGCGCCGATCATCGCGACCAGCAGCACCATGCCCGAGAGCTGGAAGTAGTGGATGTACTTGGTATAGAGCACCAGGCCGAGCGCCTCGGTATTGGAGACGTTGGTCGGGATCGCCGCCG
Organism: Bradyrhizobium sp. CW1; assembly: GCF_023100665.1. NCBI lineage: Bacteria > Pseudomonadati > Pseudomonadota > Alphaproteobacteria > Hyphomicrobiales > Nitrobacteraceae > Bradyrhizobium > Bradyrhizobium sp. CW1. The sequence continues at coordinate 3,759,935 of NZ_CP064684.1, read as the reverse complement.
TGATCGTCTTGGCGACGCCGGGGTTGATGACCCAGAAGCCGACCGTGAGCAGCAGCTCGAACAGGAAGATGCCGCCGATCACGAGGCCGACCGGCAGGTATTCGATGAAGCCCTCGCGCAGCTCGAGGAAGTCGACGTCGAGCATCATGATCACGAACAGGAACAGGACCGCGACCGCACCGACATAGACGACGATCAGGATCATCGCGAGGAATTCGGCGCCCATCAACACGAACAGACCGGAGGCGTTGACGAAGGCCAGGATCAGGTACAGCACCGAGTGCACGGGATTGCGCGAGACAATCACCATCACCGCCGAGGCGACACAGACGCCGGCGAACAGATAGAAGAACAGCGCGGGAAGGATCATGCTCTCATCTCACCGGTACGGCGCGTCGAGTTCGATCGCTTTCGCGATCTCGCGTTCCCAGCGGTCGCCATTGGCGAGCAGCTTGGCCTTGTCATAGAACAGTTCCTCGCGGGTCTCGGTCGCGAACTCGAAGTTCGGACCTTCGACGATGGCGTCGACCGGACAGGCTTCCTGGCAGAGGCCGCAATAGATGCACTTCACCATGTCGATGTCGTAGCGCACGGTGCGGCGGGTGCCGTCGTTGCGGCGCGGACCGGCCTCGATGGTGATGGCCTGGGCCGGGCAAACCGCTTCGCACAGCTTGCAGGCGATGCAGCGCTCTTCTCCGTTCGGATAGCGGCGCAGCGCATGCTCGCCGCGGAAGCGCGGGGAGATCGGGCCCTTCTCGAAGGGATAGTTCAGCGTCGGCTTCGGCTGGAAGAAATAGCGCATGGCGAGGAAGAACGCCGAGACGAATTCCGACAGCAGAAGCGAGCGTGCAGTGGCGTTGATGTTGATACCCATGACGGCCCTCACTTCGGCGCGATGTCGGCGAAGTGCAGCACACCGGCCACCACGATCACCATCGCCAGCGACAACGGCAGGAACACTTTCCAGCCGAGGCGCATCAGTTGATCGTAGCGGTAGCGCGGCACGATCGCCTTGGCCATCGCGAACAGGAAGAACATGAAGAATAGTTTCAGCGAGAACCAGATGATCCCCGGCACCCAGTTGAAGGGCGGCAGGTCCACCGGCGGCAGCCAGCCTCCGAGAAACAAGATCGTCGCCATCGCGCACATCGTGGCAATCGCGACATACTCGCCGAGCATGAACAGAAGATACGGCGTCGAGCCGTACTCGACCATGAAGCCGGCGACGAGCTCGGATTCTGCTTCGACGAGGTCGAACGGCGGGCGGTTGGTTTCAGCCAGCGCCGAGACGTAGAAGATCACGAACATCGGGAACAGCGGCCAGACGTACCAGTTCAGGATGGTGAGCTGCGGCAGCCCGATCAGGCTGGCGAGGCCGCGGACATGCTGCGCCTCGACCACGGCCGAGAGGTTCAGCGTGCCGGCGCAGAGCAGCACCGTGATGATGACGAAGCCGATCGAGACCTCGTAGGACACCATCTGCGCCGCCGAGCGCAGCGCCGCGAGGAACGGATATTTCGAGTTCGACGACCAGCCGGCCATGATGATGCCGTAGATCGACAGCGACGAGATCGCGAAGATGAAGAGAACGCCGACGTTGATGTCGGAGATCACCCAGCCGAGATTGGTAGGGATCACCGCCCAGGCCGCGAGCGCGAGCACGCACGAGACCAAGGGAGCAAGAAGAAACACGCCCTTGTTGGCGCCGGACGGGATGATCGGCTCCTTCAGCACGAACTTCAGGAGGTCGGCGAAGGATTGCAGCAGGCCCCAGGGACCAACCACGTTCGGGCCGCGGCGGATCTGCACCGCCGCCCAGATCTTGCGGTCGGCGAGCAGGATGTAGGCGATCGCCACCAGCAGAACGACCAGCACCAGGACGCTCTGCGCGATCATGATGATCAGCGGCCAGAGGAACCCGGTCCAGAATGCGCTTTCGAAGAATTCCATCGGCTCACTCCGCTGCGGTCAGCATCTGCCCGGAGGCAAGCCGCGAACATTCCGCCATCACGGCGGACGCACGCGCGATTGGGTTGGTCAAATAGAAGTCCTCGACAAGCGGCTTGAACGGGGCCTTCTCCGTCGTGCCGCCCTTCCCCGCGAGCTTCTTGATCTGGTCGGCCGAGCCGGGCTCGATCTGGTCGAGACGCATCAGATGCGGCACGGCCTTGAAGATCGCCTGGCGCAGGGCCGAAAGCGAGTCATAGCCGAGCTTCTTGCCGAGCGCCTCCGACAGCGCGCGGACAATCGCCCAGTCCTCGCGGGCCTCGCCCGGCGGGAATGCGGCGCGTCCGGTCATTTGCACGCGGCCTTCGGTGTTGACGTAGATCGCGGACTTCTCGGTATAGGCGGCTGCTGGCAGGATCACGTCGGCCCGATGGGCGCCGCGGTCGCCGTGGGTGCCGATATAGACGACGAAGGTGCCGTCCGACGGCTTGATCTCGTCGGCGCCGAGCAGGAACAGCAGATCGAGCGTCCCGAACGTCGTCATCTGCGCCGCATTCAGCCCGCCCTGACCAGCGACAAAGCCGATATCGAGAGCGCCGACGCGCGAGGCGCTCTCGTGCAGGACGCCGAAGCCGTTCCAGCCGTCCTTGAGCGCGCCGACGTCGAGTGCGAGCTTGGCCGCGGCTGCGAGAATGGCGGCGCCGTCGTGGCGCGAGGCGGCGCCAGCACCGACCAGGATGATCGGGTTCTTGGCGTTCTTCAGCACGTCCATGAAGGAGTGCTTGCCGGCCGCGAGCTCACCCAGCGTGTCGGTGCCCGCGCCGAGGTGATCATAGTCGTACGTGAGGTCGGGCTTGGCGCCGATCACGCCGACCTTGAAGCCGCCGGCGCGCCAGCGCTTGCGGATGCGGGCATTGAACACGGCCGCTTCTTTCCGCGGATTGGCGCCGATGATGAGCAGCGCATCGGCCTGCTCGACGCCGGCGAGCGTCGGATTGAAGATGTAGGAGCCGCGGCCGAGCGCGGGATCGAAGGCGTCGCCGCCCTGCACCGCCAGATTGGCCGAGCCGTATTTGGCCAGCAAGTCCTTCAGCGCGAACATCTCTTCGACGCCAGCGAGGTCGCCCGCGATCGCGCCGATGCGCTTGCCGTCGGTGCGGGCCGCTTTCGCGGCGATCGCGGCAAAGGCCTCGGGCCAGCTCGCCGCGCGCAGCTTGCCGGCTTCGCGGATATAGGGCCGGTCGAGACGCTGGGTGCGCAGGCCGTCGACGACGTGACGGGTCTTGTCGGAGATCCACTCCTCGTTCACGGCCTCGTTGATGCGCGGCAGGATACGCATCACTTCGCGGCCGCGGGTGTCGACGCGGATCGCGGATCCCACGCCGTCCATCACGTCGATCGACTGGGTCTTGCCGAGCTCCCACGGGCGCGCGGCGAAAGCATAGGGCTTCGAGGTCAGCGCGCCGACCGGGCAGATGTCGACGAGATTGCCTTGCAATTCCGAGGTCAGCGCGTGCTCGAGATAGGTCGTGATCTCCATGTCCTCGCCGCGGCCGGTCGCACCCATTTCGGGGGCGCCGGCCACTTCCGCCGAGAAGCGGACGCAGCGGGTGCACTGGATGCAGCGGTTCATCGAGGTCTTGACCAACGCGCCGAGATATTTGTCCTCGACCGCGCGCTTGTTCTCGGCGAAGCGGCTGGTGTCGACACCGTAGCCCATCGCCTGGTCCTGGAGGTCGCACTCGCCGCCCTGATCGCAGATCGGGCAATCCAGCGGATGGTTGATCAGAAGGAATTCCATCACGCCTTCGCGCGCCTTCTTCACCATCGGCGAACGGGTGGAGATCTCCGGCGGCTCGCCCTTGGGACCCGGACGGCAATCGCGCACGCCCCAGGCGCAGCTCGCGACCGGCTTCGGGCCGCCCTTCACCTCGACGAGGCACATCCGGCAATTGCCGGCGATCGACAGCCGCTCATGATAGCAGAAGCGCGGAATCTCGGCGCCGGCCGCTTCGCACGCCTGGAGCAGCGTGTATTCGGCGGGGACATCGATCTCTTTACCGTCGATGATGAGCTTGGTCATTCTCTCTACTCCGCCGCGACCATGTTCACGGGATCGCGGACGCCGATATCGTCGATGTCGGACTTGTGCGAATATTGGTCGATGCGCGCTTCGATCTCATGACGGAAATGCGCGATCAGGCCCTGGATCGGCCACGCCGCCGCGTCGCCGAGCGCGCAGATGGTGTGACCTTCGACCTGCTTGGTGACTTCCAGCAGCATGTCGATCTCGCGCTTGTGGGCGCGGCCTTCGGCCATGCGGGTCAAGACGCGCCACATCCAGCCGGTGCCTTCGCGGCACGGCGTGCACTGGCCGCAGCTCTCATGCTTGTAGAAATAGGAGATGCGGGCGATGGCGCGGATCAAATCGGTCGACTTGTCCATCACGATCACGGCCGCGGTGCCGAGACCCGAGCGCAGCTTGCTCAAGCTGTCGAAATCCATCGGCGTGTCGATGATCTGCTCGGCCGGCACCATGCGCACGGAGGAGCCGCCGGGGATCACGGCCTTGAGGTTGTCCCAGCCACCGCGGATGCCGCCGCAATGCTTCTCGATCAGCTCACGGAACGGAATGCCCATGGCCTCTTCGACGTTGCAGGGCCGCTCGACATGGCCGGAGATGCAGAACAGCTTGGTGCCGACATTGTTCGGACGACCGATGCCGGCGAACCATGCCGCGCCACGGCGCAGGATGTCCGGCGCAACCGCGATCGACTCGACATTGTTGACGGTGGTCGGGCAGCCGTACAGGCCGACATTGGCCGGGAACGGCGGCTTCAGGCGCGGCTGGCCCTTCTTGCCTTCGAGGCTCTCGAGCAGCGCGGTTTCCTCGCCGCAGATATAGGCGCCGGCGCCGTGGGCGACGTAGATGTCGAACGGCCAGCCGTTGACGTTGTCCTTGCCGACCAGCTTGGCCTCATAGGCCTGGTCGATCGCCGCCTGGAGATGCTCGCGCTCGCGGATGAACTCGCCGCGGACATAGATGTAGCAGGCATGCGCGTTCATCGCGCAGCTCGCGATCAGGCAGCCCTCGATCAGGAGATGCGGATCGTGCCGCATGATCTCGCGATCCTTGCAAGTCCCGGGCTCGGATTCGTCGGCGTTGACGACGAGATAGCTCGGCCTTCCGTCGGTCGATTCCTTCGGCATGAACGACCATTTCAGGCCGGTCGGGAAGCCGGCGCCACCGCGGCCGCGCAGCCCCGACGCCTTCATCTCGTTGATGATCCAGTCACGGCCCTTGTCGATGATGTTCTTCGTACCATCCCAGGCGCCGCGGCGCCGCGCGCCCTCGAGCCCCCAATCGTGGAGGCCGTAGAGGTTCTTGAAGATGCGGTCCTTGTCCTCGAGCATGTCAGTGCTTTCCGATCAACGGTTGGCTTGCTTGTAGGCAAGCCCGGCGGCGCAGACGGCGAAGGTCAGCGCCCAGAGCAGACTGGATTCCAGCGACGCGTTCAGGGCGAAGCGCTGAAGCAGGAAAATGAATGTGGCCGCCACGGCGGAATGCATTGCGACGAAGCCCCACTTCTTCACAACACTGCTCCCTTCAACTGGCGGTGAGAGATCACGCATCAGGTGATTTCCTTCAGCGTTGTCGGCCCACCGGTCGGCGCCGAGAACTGGCGGCCGTTCTGCGGACCGGGCTTGGGCGGGTTGCCCGAGGCAAAGCCATCGAGCACCTTGCCGAAGCTTTCCTTGGTCAGATCCTCATAGGTATCCTTGCCGATCAGCACCATCGGCGCATTCACGCAGGCACCGAGGCACTCCACCTCCTCCCAGCTGAAATTGCCGTCCTTGGAGAGATGGAAGGGCTCGTGATGAATGCGGTGCTCGCAGACGTGGATCAGATCCTCGGCGCCGCGCAGGCGGCACGGCGTGGTGCCGCAGACCTGGACGTGGGCCTTCTTGCCGACCGGGGCGAGCTGGAACATCGTGTAGAAGGTGGCGACCTCGAGCACGCGGATATAGGGCATGTCGAGCATGTCGGCGATGACGCGGATCGCGGCTTCCGAGACCCAGCCGTCGTGCTGCTCCTGCGCCCGCCAGAGGATGGCGATGACGGCCGAAGCCTGGCGTCCGGCCGGATATTTCGCGATCTGCTGCTTGGCGAACGCGAGGTTCTCCTCCGTGAACGCAAAGCTCGCGGGCTGGACTTCCTTCGGTGCTAATCGGCGAACGGACATCTCTTCAATCTCTCACTGCACGCGGCGCGCTGTTTTCGCATTCAGGGCATTGATCCTGTCCTGCCAGAATGCGCTTGCGGTGCCGAAAACATTGTAGCCGACGTGGGTGGAGACCTTGATGCGGTCGAGGATCGACAGCTCGGTCACCGTTTCCATACGTCGGGTGCTGGGATCGTAGACGATCAGCTTCAGCGGGGTGTGTTCGAGGATGTAGCGCGAGACCGCGTGCGAACGGTCGCTGCCGTGCTCCTCGCACATGATGACGCTGTCGGCCTGGAGCAGCCGGGCGCCGCCCTTGATCGCCTCGATCTCGACGCCCTCGACGTCGAGCTTGATCAGGTACTTGCCGGTGCCTGCGACCTTGCCGTCGTCGATCAGATTATCCAGCGCAATGACCGGCACATCCTCGCCGCCCGCCGACGCATCGCCGGCGATGCTAAAGGCCTCGTGCTTGGTGCCTGACAGACGCGCGGTGCCACGGGCCGCGCCGATCGCGCATTTCATGGTCTCGAAGCGGCTGGCGTTAATGCGGGCGTTGTTGTCAAGCTTCGGATAGTTCTGCCCCGACGGCTCGATCGCGATCGCCTTGTGCGAGCCGAACGGCTTGCTCGACACCAGCACCGACCAATAGCCGTAATTCGCGCCGCAATCGAGCAGCGTGTAGTCGACGTCGATGGAATCGGCGAACAACAGCTCCAGCTCGTCCTCGTAATTGTAGGAGCGGTTGAGCAGCTTGCTCCAATAGCCATCGCCGTAGGGAAATTCGAACACGGCGTCGGGATTGAGCTTGATCGCGATATTGCGCTCGGGCAGCGTCTTGCGCAGCAGATTGGCGCAGGCGATGTAGCCCATATGCGAGAAGTGCGACGAGATCTTCGATCCCGTCACCAGCGCCAAGGCAGCCGTCCGCTCCCACAGGTTGGCCCCTTCAAGGGCCCCCGAGGCGCGGTCAAACTGGATCGGCGCCTGCGCCATCACCGATCGACCTCTCCGAACACGATGTCGAGCGAGCCGAGGATCGCCGAGACGTCGGCGAGCAGATGACCGCGGCAGATGTGGTCCATCGCCTGCAGATGCGCAAAGCCGGGCGCGCGGATCTTGCACTTGTAGGGCTTGTTGGTGCCGTCCGAGATCAGAAAGACGCCGAACTCGCCCTTCGGCGCCTCGACCGCCGCATAGACCTCGCCGGCGGGCACGTGGACGCCTTCGGTGTAGAGCTTGAAGTGGTGGATCAGCGCTTCCATCGAGCGCTTCATCTCGCCACGGCGCGGCGGCGCGACCTTGTTGTCCTCGACGACGACGGGACCCTTCCCGTCGGCCGCGTTCAGCTTCTGGATGCACTGCTTCATGATGCGCACGGACTGGCGCATCTCTTCCATGCGGATCAGATAGCGGTCATAGCAGTCGCCGTTCTTGCCGATCGGGATATCGAAATCCATCTCGGCGTAGCATTCATAGGGCTGCGACTTGCGCAGATCCCAGGCCGCGCCCGAACCGCGCACCATCACGCCGGAGAAGCCCCACTCCCAGGCTTCCTTCAGCGACACGACGCCGATGTCGACGTTGCGCTGCTTGAAGATGCGGTTGGCGGTGAGCAGCCGGTCGAGATCCTCGACCACTTTCAGGAACGGATCGCACCAGGCGTCGATGTCGTCGACCAGCTTCTGCGGCAGGTCCTGATGCACGCCGCCGACGCGGAAATAGGCTGCGTGCATGCGACTGCCGGAGGCGCGCTCGTAGAACACCATCAGCTTTTCGCGCTCTTCAAAGCCCCACAGCGGCGGGGTCAGCGCGCCGACGTCCATCGCCTGCGTGGTGACGTTGAGCAAATGCGACAGGATGCGGCCGATCTCGCAATAGAGCACGCGGATCAGCTGCGCGCGGCGCGGCACCTCGATGCCGAGCAGCTTTTCTGCAGCCATGCAGAAGGCGTGCTCCTGGTTCATCGGCGCGACGTAGTCCAGGCGGTCGAAATAAGGGATCGCCTGCAGATAGGTCTTCTGCTCGATCAGCTTTTCGGTGCCGCGGTGAAGCAGGCCGATATGCGGGTCGACGCGGGCGACGACTTCGCCGTCAAGCTCCAGCACCAGGCGCAGCACGCCGTGCGCCGCCGGATGCTGCGGACCGAAGTTGATGGTGAAGTTGCGAAGGACTTCGGGTTGCTCGTTCATGATCAGACCTTCGGCCCTGCTTTTTCATCCCCTGGAAGGACCGGATAGTCGGCGCCCTCCCACGGGGACAAAAAGTCGAACTTGCGGAATTCCTGGTTGAGCCTGACCGGCTCGTACACCACCCGCTTCTCCTGGTCGTCGTAGCGGACCTCGAGGAAGCCGGTGGTCGGGAAATCCTTGCGCAGCGGATGACCCTCGAAGCCGTAATCGGTCAGGAGGCGGCGCATGTCGGGATGGCCGACGAAGATCACGCCATAGAGGTCGTAGGCCTCGCGCTCGAACCAGTCGGCCCCGGGAAACACCTCGATCAGCGACGGCACCTGCGTGGTCTCGTCCGCCTGGGCCTTGAGCCGGATCCGCGCGTTCAGGGTCGGTGACAGGAAGTGATAGATCACGTCGAAGCGTTTTTCGCGCGACGGATAATCCGCGGCCGTGATGTCGGTGAAGTTGATGAAGCGGCAGTTCGGGTCATCGCGCAGGTACTTGACCACCTCGACGATTTTGCTGACCTCGACATCCACCGTGAGTTGGTTGAAGGCCACCGAATGACCGATGGCGGCGCCCGGAAGCGCGCTAACGATCGTCTGCCCCAGGGCGTCGAGCTTGGCGTCGTCCATGACGTAAAACCTTAGCGTTCGATTGTGCCGGTGCGGCGGATCTTCTTCTGCAGCAGCAGCACGCCGTAGAGCAGCGCTTCCGCCGTGGGCGGGCAGCCCGGCACATAGATGTCGATCGGCACGATGCGGTCACAACCGCGCACGACCGAGTAGGAATAGTGATAATAGCCGCCGCCGTTGGCGCAGGAGCCCATCGAGATGACGTAGCGCGGCTCGGGCATCTGGTCGTAGACCTTGCGCAACGCAGGCGCCATCTTGTTGGTCAGGGTCCCCGCGACGATCATCACGTCCGACTGACGCGGTGAAGCGCGCGGCGCGAAGCCGAAGCGCTCGACGTCGTAGCGCGGCATCGAGACCTGCATCATCTCGACTGCGCAGCAGGCGAGACCGAAGGTCATCCACATCAGCGAGCCGGTGCGCGCCCAGGTGATGAGGTCGTCGGTCGCGGCCACGAAGAAGCCCTTGTCGGACAGTTCCGAATTGACCTCGAGGAAGAACGGATCATTGGCCCCGACCGGCTTGCCGGTCGACGGGTCCAGGATGCCCTTGGGGGCCGGCGCGAGAACCGGACCGGCGGACGACGTAGGGGTCAATCCCATTCCAGTGCGCCTTTCTTCCATTCATAGGCGAACCCGACCGTCAGCACGGCGAGGAACACCACCATGGACCAGAAGCCGGTCGCGCCAAGCTTGCCGAACGCCACCGCCCAGGGAAACAGGAACGCCACCTCGAGGTCGAAGATGATGAAGAGGATGGCGACGAGATAGAAGCGGACGTCGAACTTCATGCGGGCGTCGTCGAAGGCGTTGAAACCGCACTCATACGCCGACAGCTTTTCCGGGTCCGGCTGCTGGAACGCCACGATGAACGGCGCGATCAGCAGCACCAGGCCAATGAGGCCCGCTACCCCTATGAAGACGACGAGTGGAAGATAGTTCTGCAGAATGCCGCTCATTGACGAGCCCTTTTTCCCGCAGCCTCGGGACAGCCACGGATTCGTCCAGTTTGGAATTGTTCTGAGCCTTAGCGCAGTGCACCAATGGGCGCAAGACACGCTCTTTTTAGGCCCTTTGTCGCCCTCAGAACGGTGGAAATCCCGGAATCACCCCGCGGCTGGTATGGAGCAGATCGACAGCCAGCAAGGGCGCCCCGATCAGTCCACACGCGCTGCGCCGTGACGTCCGTGGTTGGGAAGGCTCACTTTATCTAGGCCGCGACGCTGCAAAGTCCAGATTATAACGAGGCAAGCGCGCCCATTATCGGGCGAGCGACCCGGGAGCCATGCATCACGATCGGACCTGGGCTCGTCTGGCGAATGTGTCGGGCAGGAGGCGCCCACTTCGCCGCAGCGGAAAATGGGTGGCGAGCGCGGCGGCGACATGGCTGGGTCGTCGCGCGCCGCACTCGCATGAGCTTCGGGCCGGGGGGCATGACCCGCGAGCTCATCGATCTCGTGGTGGAAGCCGGCGACGGGCCGGTCAGGCTCTCACGATGGCCTTCCCTCGCCTGTTCTCGTCATTTGCCTCACCATTTGTAGGAGACGCTGGCGGTGACGCGCCGGCGGTCGCCGTAGAAGCAGGATGACGCCGCCGCGCAGCTCGCGACGTAGATCTTGTCGGTCAAATTGACCACGTTCAGCGCGGTGCGCCAGTTCTGCCATTCGTAGTGGAGCGCGAGATCGCCGAGCACGACCGCGGGAACCTCGAGGGTATTGGCGGTATCCGCCCACGACGAACCGATATAGCGGAGACCGCCGCCGAAGCCGAACCCCGCGAGTGGCCCGTCCTTGAAGGTGTAGTCCGCCCAGCCGGACACCAGGAGCTCAGGCGTGTTGGTCGGGGTCTTGCCGACCAGCGCCGGGTCCAGATCCCTGCTGTTGAACAAACGGTAGGCCGTGAACGAGCCGATCAGCTTCAGCTCACGCGTGGCGTTCGCCACCGCTTCGATCTCGATGCCGCGCGAGGTCACCTCGCCGGTCTGGTTCTGCAAGGTCGTGAAAACCGGATCGGTCGTTGCCACATGCTGACGTTTCAAGTCGAACACCGAAGCGGTGAAGTAGCCGTCAAATCCCCGCGGCGCGACCTTCACGCCGATTTCCGTCTGCTGGCCGGTCTCCGGCAGGAACAGCTGGTTTTGCGCGTTGAGGCCGATGATCGGATTGTAGCTCGTGGCGTAGGACACATAGGGCGCGATGCCGTTGTCGAAATTGTAGATCAGCCCGGCGCGCCCGCTGAACCTGCTGTCGTCGCGGCTGGCAAGCGTGGCGCCGGTATCACGGGCAGCCTGCGTCGTCTCGACCCAATCGTTGCGGCCGCTCAGCACCAGCGTGAAGTTGCCGAGCTTCATCTGGTCCTGAAGATAGGTGCCCGCCTGCTTCTGCGTGATCTGGAAGTTGCGGAACGGTGCGCCCGTCAACGGAATGTCAAACCCGTAGGCGGGATTGAAGACGTTGATCGAAGGGACGGTGCCGAAGTTGAAAGCCTGATAATCGTCGATCTGGTAGCCCTTCAAATCGACCCCGAACAGCATCGTATGCCGCACCGCGCCGGTGTTGAAGCGGTACTCCAGCTGATTGTCGAGATTGGCCTGGTTGGCGGTGTTCTTCGCATACCAATTATAGCGACCGAGACTGGCCGTGTTGATGTCAGCCCAATTATTGCCGACATAGCCGCGATAGGTCACATCGACATGGGCAAAGCGCGCATTCTGCCGGAACGTCAAATCGTCGGTGAGATTGCGCTCGAACTGATAGCCCAGCATCTCCTGCTCGCGCGTGAACTTGTCGACGCTGGGATCGCCAGCGAAAAAGCTGGTCGGGATCTTGCCGAACCGAGCGTTGATCACCGTGCCCTCATAGGGCAGGAAGTTGATGCCACGGGTTTCCTGCCGGGAAGCTGAAGCCAGTACCGTGAACCTCGTGTCGGCGTCCGGCTTCCAGGTCACCGACGGCGCGATGAAGTAGTTGTTGTCCGGCGTGAAATTGACCTGCGTGGGGCCGTTCTGGACCTGACCGACGACGCGGTAGAACAGCTTGCCGTTCTCGTGGCTCGTTGCGACCGGACCGCCAACATCGAAGCCGACATAGGCGTTGCCGAAATTGTTGACGCCGGTCTCGATGAAACGGACGGGCTCCGCCGGCGGCATCTTGCTGATGACGTTGACGATGCCGCTCGGGCTCGATCCGCCATAGAGCACGGCCGATGGACCGCGCAGCACCTCGACGCGCTCCATGTTGGGCGTCTGGAGCTTCCAGCTCGCATAGGAGGTGTAGAACAGCTGCATGCCGTCGAGAAACAGTCCGACGTCGTCGGACTTAAAGCCGCGGATCAGCCACCAGTCGTTGCGCGTGTCCGCGCCGAAGGTCCCGGCGCGGACTCCAGCAGTATAGCGCAGGACCTCGTCGAGCTTGTTCGCCTTCTGGTCGCGAATCTGCTCCGCGCCGATCACCGACACCGCCTGCGGCGTCTCCATGATCGGCGTGTTGGTCTTGGTGCCGGACGAGCTGCGGCCGGCGACGTAGCCGTGCACCGGGCCGAGCGGGGTCTCGACGAAACCGACATTGCGCGGCGGCTGCGGCCTGTTTCGGTTGGCGGTCTGCTGGGACGATCGCGGCGCACGGCGCTGCACGGAGATGGCTCGTCGGCGCGCTTCCGGCGCGGCGACGGTCACCGACGGAATGTTCTGCGCGCCAATCATCTGCGCAGGAGATTGTGCAAGCGATGCCTGCGGCAGCAAAACCCAAGCGGATGCGGTCGCCAACATGGCCGACCGCAGCATTCCAAGACTGTTCACGCGCAACCCCAAAACTGCGTGTTCTGATGGCACATGCTGTCGGCCCATGACGGCATGCGCTTGCGGTGACGCTTAGGGCAGCGCGCGCGAATTCCCTAATTGAAAGCCTCTTAGAAGGAGTCTTAGAAAGAGTCTTGGAAAGGGTCTTGGAAGCGATCCAACATGTTCCCGGATCGCCGAAACGTCAGCGCGAAATCTTCTCGCTCTCGAGCATCTCGGCGGCGATTGCCGTCAATTGATCGACCTGCTGCAGCAGCGTCTCGAACTCGGCTTCGCTCAAATGTTCGCGCAAACGCCGATTGCGCTCCTGCGCACCGGCGACGATCGCATCATGCGCCGCGAGGCCCGTTGCGGTCAGCGAGACCAGCACCTCGCGGCTGTCCTTCGGGTTCGCCGATTTCGCGATCAGCTTGCGCGACACGAGTTCCGCAAGCGCGCGGCTGATCTGCCCCTTGTCCTGGCCGACGGCTTCCGCGAGCCGCGCCACGCTCATCGGCGGCCGCCGGCCAAGCGAGGCGACCAGGCCGAACTCGACCGATGACAATCCGGCGAGACGCTTGTAGCGCAGGATGGCGCCGCGCTTGAGCAAATTGGCCAGCACCATCAGCCGCGACGACAGCATGACGGTGATCGGCGCCAGCGACTGACTTTCGTCCGCATCGGACGATGTGCGCCCGTCCCTGCCTGATGTCTGGCTCATGGTCCACCTCTGCCAAGAAAGCCGCGGCGTGCCAAGTCTTGGTAGCGCGACCTCCCCAGCCTGATCCGAATGCGATAAGAGGCATTTGGAAATCGTTGACATTGTCATCGATCTAATCTTCACTTGGTACAAGGCATCAAAAAAGCCCGGCCGGTACGGCCGATTGCGGGAGGACCAGCATGACCATCACGCAGCGGGATCGCGATCTCGGAACGGCCTATGCGATGAAGCCGGCGCACACCCACACCGAGCTCACCTCGGTCATGCGCGGCACGCCGATGGGCGAACTGCTCCGCCGCTACTGGCATCCGGTCGGGCTCATCAGAGACGCAACCGACACTCCGAAGAAGGTCCGCGCGCTCGGCGAGGATCTGGTGCTGTTCCGCGACAAGCACGGCCGCGCCGGCCTGCTGCACGCCCGCTGCTGCCACCGCGGCACCACGCTCTATTATGGCAAGGTCGAGGAGGACGGCATCCGCTGCTGTTATCACGGCTGGAAGTTCGACACCGAGGGCCATTGCCTGGAGCAGCCCTGCGAGCCCGATGGCGGCCAGTTCAAGGACAAGGTGCGCCAGCCCTGGTATCCGGTCGAGGAGCGCTACGGGCTCATCTTCGCCTATCTGGGCCCCGCCGAGAAACGCCCGGTGCTGCCGGCCTATGAGTGCCTGGAGACCATGGACGACGGCGAGTTCGTCGACGCCGACGATTCCTCGATCGGCGGCGGTGGTCCCGCGATCATCCCCTGCAACTGGCTCCAGCATTTCGAGAACGTGGTCGATCCCTACCACGTGCCGGTGCTGCACGGCTCGTTCTCGGGTCCGCAATTCACCAACATGATGGCATCGATGCCGGAGGTGACGTTCGACAAGACGCCGCGCGGGATCGCCGTGCGCTCGATCCGCAAGCAGGATGACGGCAAGGTGTTTTACCGCGTCACCGAGGCGGCGCTCCCCACCTTGCGCGTTGTGCCAAACCCGCGCGTGGCGCAATTCGCCCGCGTCGAGTCGATCGGCTGGACGCTGCCGATCGACGACACCTCGTTCCGCATCTACGTCGCCGGCCGCGTCAAGAACGCCGGCGACATCGGTCGCATGCGCTCGAAATTCAACGGCAAATTCTGGTGGGACATGACCGAGGAAGAACATCAGCGATTTCCGGGCGATTACGAAGCCCAGGTCGGCCAGGGACCGCAGACCATCCATTCCGAGGAGCATTTCGGCCAGAGCGACCGCGGCATCCTCATGATCCGACGCATGCTGAGCGACCAGCTCGAGGCGATGGAAGCAGGCCGCGATCCGATCGGAATCTCGTTCGATGCAAGCGCGCCTCCCGTCGAATTCGAAGCGGGGAATTACATCCGCGAAGGCTGACCTGCCAGCCCCAATCAGGGCTGGACCGACAACGATAACAAAGACTAATTGGGGGAAGCGATGGTCGATGTGACGTCACAAATGTCGGTGCAAACGGCCGCGACGGCAAAGCCCTCGGCGCGGCGCTATTACGTGCTAGGCCTGCTCACGATCATCTACGCGCTGAACTTCCTCGACCGCACGATCTTCAACGTGCTGATCGAGCCGATCAAGAAGGAGTTTCAGCTCAGCGATACCATGATGGGCCTGCTCGCGGGCTTCGGATTCGCGCTGTTCTACTCCCTGCTCGGCATCCCCATCGCGCGCGTCGCCGACCGGCTCAACCGGCGCAACATCGTCGCCGCCGCCTTCGCGTTCTGGAGCGCGATGACGGCGTTGTGCGGCGCCGCTTCGAGCGTCACCTCGTTGGCGCTGGCGAGGATCGGCGTCGGCATCGGCGAATCCGCAGGCTCGCCCGCCTCGCAATCGATCGTGGCCGACCTCTTCGCCAAGAACGAGCGTCCGCGCGCGCTCGGCATCTACGCCGTCGGCACCTATCTCGGCGTATTCCTCGGCTATTTCGTGGGCGGGTACGTCAACCAGCACTATGGCTGGCGGATGGCGTTCTACGTTGCGGGCCTGCCCGGCATCCTGCTTGCTGTTGTCCTGTGGCTGACGATCTCCGAGCCGAAGCGCGGCGCCATGCAGGAGAATTTCGTGCCCGAGCCGCTCGGGCCGACGCTGCGCTTCCTGGCCTCGCAGCGAAGCTTCATCATCGTGCTGATCGGCTTCTGTCTCACCACTTACACGAACTATGCGACCGCGGCGTGGATCCCGCCGTTCCTGGCGCGTGTGCACCATCTGTCGAGCGCGGAGATCGGCACCTATGCCGGCACCTTCAAGGGTCTCGCCGGCATGGCCGGCACCCTGCTCGGCGGCTTCGTGGTGGCGCAGATCAGCCGCCGCGACGACCGCTGGAAGCTGTGGGCGCCCGCCATCACCTCGGGCCTTGCCGGCCCGGTGTTCGCGCTGTGCATGCTGACGCAGGACTTTGCGCTGATGGTGGCCACGCTGGCGCTGACCTCGTTCCTGGTCGGCTTCCATCTCGGACCGATCTTCGCGATCGCGCAGACGGTCGCCAAGCCGAGCATGCGGGCGCTGGCCTCCGCCCTGATCGCGCTCACTGCCACCTGCTTCGGCCAGGGCCTCGGCCCGCTCGCCGTGGGCGTGGTCAACGATGCCCTGAAGGGCGCTTACGGCGCCGACGCGGTGCGCTATTCCCTGCTCTCGGCGGCGGTCACGACCACGCTGGGGGCACTCCTGTTCGTCTGGGCGGCGCGCTCGATCCGGGACGATATCGGCCGGGCGGCCGCCTGACGCCGGTACAGGCCGCAAGCCCGGCGAAACCAACCGGGCGCATTAATGAAACCATTTTGCGGAACCCGCGAAACCATCCGGAAACAGACGGTCTTTACAAGACGAGCCATAGACGGCGGCAAAGCCCGTCGGGAGGCTCAGATGAACCACTCTATCCACTCTGCTGATCGTGCGACCCATCTGAAGATCGTGGTGGTGGCGCTGGTGGCCGGAATTACAGTGGCCGGCTTCGGGATCGCAGCCCGCACCAATGCCGATTACAGCCAGACCGCCCAGTCCGCCCATGTGATCAAGGCCGGGAAGCCGGTGGTGGTGACGAGCGCAGGGACGTCGGAGATCCGCTGACACCGCCCCGCTCGGGGCTGACAGAGGCCGCCGCCTGGCGGCCTTTTTCGTTTTCCAGAGCAATGCTTAGCCGGGATGTGCCGGTGAAGCGCAACATCCTTGACTTCACCCAGCCCCGCCTTTAAGTCCCCCCTCGTTCCGCGCGCTGTCAGCGAACCACGCGGGAGTAGCTCAGTTGGTTAGAGCGCCGGCCTGTCACGCCGGAGGTCGCGGGTTCGAGCCCCGTCTCTCGCGCCATTTTGGCAATTCCTTCATAGCCTTAGAACAAACTTCTACACGCCTTTCGCGGCTGTGACGGCGATCGCCGGCATCCGTCGAGAACTTGCGCCATAGTCAGCCGAAGCCCGAATCGTCTAGGCCTTGCAGGACTTGGAGGGATCCCCACCCTTTACCGCCTTTTCCGGGGCCCCTGTGATTGAGGAGGCCAGATATGGCTAAGAAGGATTCCACGAAGAAGCCTGCCGCGCCCGCCACCATCACGCTCAAGCACCTCGCCGCCGACATTGCGGAGAGCCAGGACCTGTCGAAGAAGCGCGCCGAGGCCGTTCTGACCGACATGGTCGAACTCATCACCAAGCACCTGAAGAAGGGCGACCGCGTCCGCATCGTCGGCCTTGGCATCCTCCAGGTCCGCAAGCGCGCCGCCCGCACCGGCCGCAATCCCGCCACGGGCGAGCCGATCCACATCAAAGCCACCAAGAAGGTCGCCTTCCGCCCCGTCAAGGAACTAAAAGAGGCGATCTGACCACTCACGTTTCGTTAAGCCTGATCAGCCTCCTCCGGCCTCACCGCACCCTGCTTTTCTGGTATACCGCCTCTCTCCCCTGACCCGGCGGTTTGACCAGAAATGTCCTCCCTCACCTTTTCGCATACCGTGACCGAGCGCTTCCTGCGCTACGTCACCATCGACACCCAATCCGATCCGGAATCCCCGGCCTCGCCATCGACCGAGAAACAGAAAGATCTCGGCCGTGTGCTCGCCGCCGAGCTCAGGGAGATGGGCGTCGAGGACGCTCATCTCGATGATTACGGCTACGTCTATGGAACGATCCCGGCGAACACGACCAAGAAGGTGCCCGTGATCTGCTTCTGCTCGCACATGGACACTTCGCCCGACGTCACCGGCAAGAACGTCAAGCCGCAGATGGTGAAGAACTATCGCGGCGGCGACATCACGCTGCCGGGCGATACCAGCCAGGTGATCCGCTTCGCCGAGCATCCGGCGCTGAAGAACCAGATCGGCAACGACATCATCACCACCGACGGCACCACGCTGCTCGGTGCCGACAACAAGGCCGGCGTGGCTGAGATCATGGATGCCGCGCATTTCTTCATCAACAACCCGCAAGTGAAGCACGGCACCATCAAGATCCTGTTCACGCCGGACGAGGAGATCGGCCGCGGCGTCGACAATGTCGACATCAAGAAGCTCGGCGCTGATTTCGGCTACACCATGGACGGCGAGAGCGCGGGTAGCGTCGAGGACGAGACCTTCTCGGCGGACGGCGCCACCATCACCATCAACGGCGTCAGCGCCCATCCCGGCTATGCCAAGGGCAAGATGGAGCACGCCATCAAGATCGCCGCCGCCATCGTCGAGCGCCTGCCCCGGGAAGGCTGCTCGCCCGAGACGACATCAGGCAAGCAGGGTTTTCTGCATCCGATCGGGATCGAGGGTGCGCTGGAGCAGGCTACGCTCTCCTTCATTGTGCGCGACTTCACCGAGGAAGGGCTGAAGGAGAAGGAGATCCTGCTCGAGAACATCGTCAAGGACGTGATGAAGGATTTTCCGCGCTCGACTTACACATTCGAGGTGCGGGAGCAGTACCGCAACATGAAGCAGGTGATCGATCGCCACCCGCACATTCTTGAATACGCCATCGAAGCGATCCGCCGCGCCGGCCTGCGCCCGATGCGCACCGCGATCCGCGGCGGCACCGACGGCTCCCGCCTGTCCTTCATGGGACTGCCCTGCCCCAACATCTTCGCCGGCGAGCACGCATTTCACTCCCGGCTCGAATGGGTCAGCCGGCAGGACATGGAGAAGGCGGTGCAGACGATCGTCCATCTCGCCATGATCTGGGAGGAGAAGGCTTAGGCCTCTCGTCAAAAGGCAATATGGCCGGGATCGCTCCCGGCCATCGTCCTGCACGTTACGGCACCCGCATCGCACGCGGAGAGCGATGGAAGCGGTTGGAGCTCGCCATCCAGTTCGGGAGCGGCGCGCCGTCGCGATGCCGGCCACCGGCAACAGCCGCAGCCCAGGCCACCGCAGCGCCGATCAGGGTTGCTGCCGCAACGGAGAAGGCGACGATGATGGAGTTACGCCGCGCCCGATTGATGGCCGTCCTTGAATCCGCGATCAGCGTGTCGACCCGTCGCTCCGAGTCGGGTGCTGCAAGTCCCGTCAACGCGGCCACCTGCTGCACGAGGTAGGCCCGGTCATCGGTGCTGACGCCGCTGTGGCTCGACGACGTCATCAGGATGCGTCCCGCTTCGGCACGAGGTTCCCTGAGGTCGGTGTTGGGGGGCCGCCGCGCTGCGCGAAACAGCTTATCCAGCTCGTAGCTCAACAGAGGCTCGGCGGCGGAGGTACTGCTCGCCGAACTGCGCATCGGCGAGCGGTCAATCGCAGCTGCGCCGAGCATCGCGAGCAGAGCGGCACCAAGCAGCACGGCGAGCGCCCAGGACATCAGGCCATGCAGCCCGTCCCGCCGTTCGCCCTCGTCTTCGATCGTTGTGACCGCCGGGGCTGGTCGCGTCGTCCGGCCGGCGATATAGCCGCCGAAGCCGAAGCTGATAATCGCCTGGATGATCAGATACAGCCCCGACAGCAAAGCCAGCGCCGCCGATGCATCGCGCCATGTCGGCGAGGCTGAACTGACGCCCAGGCCGACGGCGACTCCAAAGCCGACCAGGATGAACGACATTGCGCCGGCAGCCAAAGCGCCTGCGATCACCGAGCTCCACTGGATGATGCGCCTTTCATCGGCAGCGACGCCGCCGCCTTCCACGATGTCTTCCCGTATGAGAGTTTCCATGGTCATCGCCGCTCTCTCAGCGCAAGCCGAAGAACGACAAGATCGCCATGACCACCACGATCAAGCCGATGAGATAAATCAATCCGTCCATGGTCCGTCCTCCTCAATTTCTCCTCGTCGCTAATCACAATGAACAAGGAACGTTCCAAATTGGACCGAGCCAGCGGGAACGAACCCGCGCGATGCGGATTATCTGTCCAAGTCCCAAGGATGAAGTTTGTGAGCACGAAAGCCTCAGCCGGTAAGTCCCGGCTGGGGCTTTCTTTTTGTGCGCCGGTTCCTGTCCTATGTTAACGACGCCGGCTCTCGGATCATCAAGGATGCGCTCGGGGCGGGAACCTCCGGATCGGGAGAGCCGCGTGGATCGCAGAACCGCGTGCCTTCATCAGGCAGATGCATTCCGGGAAAAGGCGATCGCCGATCCCGAGCACCACGACCAGTGGATCGATGAAGCCATCAAATGGCTGGAACGGGCCATGGAAGCGGGCTGCCGCGCCGTCGTCACGGTCGAAGGCGGCGATATGCCGAACGTTGCACGCGGAGCGGCAGCCGATGCTCGGCTGAGCTTGATCACACGCCAATGAGAAGAGCTGCCGTCTTCGCGAGCGCTGCGGCAATTGTTCCCGGAACGTAACAATGTTGCGGGTCGACACTGTTCCCAACGCCATGCTAGGCCGGGCGCAGACCGCAACCAGAGTGACGTCGTGCTCGCGAACCGCCAGCCCTCAGGATCATGCCGGCCGCGCAACTGGCGCGGGCTGCTGTCTGTGCTGATCGCGGTCGTCTACCTGCTCGCGGGAGCGCTGCATGGCCTGCACGACATCGACGTCACCACGCCCGGTGGCGGCTCGGAGATCAGCGCGGTGCTTGACGGCTCGGCGGATCACAACGACCACAAGGCCATCGGCGGGCATCATTGCCATGGCTGCTTCTCGGTGACGATGGCGCAGCCGACGCCACCGGCCGGATCGATCGGGCTCGTGTCCGCATCGCGCCCGCAACGCGCACCCCGGCTCGCCGGCATTGTTCCCGACACCGACTCCCCGCCTCCCAAACATATGGCCTGAACGGATTGGTCGGGCGCCACGAGCGTCCATTCGGTTCATCCTCACAGGTCGGTTTCATGTTTTTCAGGGGAATGGCCGCGCGCCTGGCGTGCGCGGCAGCGTGTCTGATTGCCGGATCGGCGCTTGCGCCATCTCACGCCCAGACTCTGACGATGCGGAGCGCGCTTTCGCGCGCGCTGGCCGCGAGCCCGCGGCTGACCGCGGCGGAGCGCGATGTCGGCATCGCCACGGGCCAGCGCATCCAGGCAGGTGCGCTTCTCAATCCGGAACTGACCTACGAACAGGACAATTCGTTCGGGTCCGGCATCTATCGCGGCACACGATCGGCCGAGACCACGCTCCAGATCAGCCAGGCCTTCGAGCTGTTCGGCAAGCGCGACGCGCGGATTGCAGCTGGCGTCGCCGGCATCGAGGTCGCCGCGATCCAGCGCAAAGCCGTCAGGCTGGAGGTGCTGTCGGAGACCGCGATCGCCTTCCTCAGCGTGCTCGGCGCACAGCGGCGCATCCAGATCCTCGACGAGCAGATCACCGCCATCGACCGGCTGACGCCGCTTTTGCGCCGACGCGTCGAGGCCGGCGCCTCCTCGCCGGCCGAGACCGGCCGTGCGGAGGTGGCGTCCGCACTGGTGAAGGCCGACCGCGAGCGCTTCAAGGCGACGCTGGCCAGCGCCCGGCGCGAGCTTGCGGTCCTGATGGGCGACGCGGCACCGAAATTCGGCGAGGTCTCCGGCCGGCTCGACACCATGGGACGGCCCCCGACATTCCAGTCGGTCGTCGCCGCGATCGATGCCAATCCGCAGCTGGTGCGCTGGACCGCGATCTATGCCCAGCGCAACGCCGAGCTGTTGCTGGCGCGGCTGCGGCCCTATCCCAACGTGCGGATCGCCGCCGGCTGGCGCCATTTCAACGAGACCAATGACGACGCGGCGCGCCTCACCGTCTCGGTGCCGATCCCCGTGTTCGACCAGAACCAGGGCAATATCCTTTCGGCCCAGGAAAGCCTCGCCAAGACCAAGGCCGAGCGCGAGGCCAACCGCAACACGCTGATCGTGGTCGCCGGCCGCGCCTACGACTCGCTGCAGGGCTCGCTGCGCGAGCTCGCGGTGCTGCGCGAGAGCGCCATTCCCAAGGCCACCGAAGCCTCGGACGCCATCGCGCAAGGCTACGGCCAGGGCCGCTTCAGCCTGCTCGAAGTGCTCGATGCCCAGGCCAGCGTCACCCAGGCGCGGCTGCGCGAGCAGGAGGCGCTGCAGAATTTCCACGCGGGGGTGGCGACCATCGAAGGGCTCGTCGGCAATCCCTTTACGCTGGCGCGGGAGAGCGCACGATGAAGACGTCCTCCACCATCCTCGTCGCATTCGTTGCCGCCGCACTTGGCGTCGCACTTGGCGCTTACGGCTATTCCCTGCTCGGCCCGGCCAGGGTCGAGCATGCCGAACACGCCGCGGACAAGAAGCCGGAGAAGCCGAACGACCATGTCGAGCAGGACGAGCACGGTGCCGACCGGATCCGCATCTCCGACGTCAAGCTTGCCGCCGCCGGCGTGACGCTGGCGGAAGCCGGGAGCGTCACGCTGACCGACACGCTCGCCTTCAACGGCATCCTGCGCGCCAACCAGGAAGCCGTGGTGCAGGTGACGCCGCGCTTTCCCGGCGTTGCCAAATCGATCCAGAAGCGCATCGGCGACGAGGTCGGCAAGGACGATCTGCTCGCCGCGATCGAGAGCAACCAGAGTCTCACCGTCTACGAGCTCAAGGCGCCGCTTGCCGGCACCGTCATCGAGCGGCAGATTTCGCTCGGCGAATACGCCTCCGAGCAGAAGCCCGCCTTCGTCGTCGCCGACCTCTCCACTATCTGGGTCGATCTGTCGATCTATCGCCAGGATCTGCGGCGCGTTCGTCTCAACGACGAGGTGCTGATCGATCCCGACGACGGCCGCGGCGAGATCAAGGGCACGATCGCCTACATGGCCCCGATCGGCTCGAGCGAGACCCAGACGGCGCTGGCGCGCGTGGTGCTGCCAAATCGGGACGGGCGCTTGCGTCCCGGCCTGTTTGTCACGGCACGGCTGATCCTCGCCGCCCGCAACGTCGCGGTCGCGGTGCGCAAAAGCGCGATCCAGACGCTGGAGAACAGGACTATCGTGTTCGTTCGTGAGGACGGCGACAAGATCGAGGCGCGCCCGGTGGAGCTTGGCGATTCCGACCCGCGCCATGTCGAGATCAAGGCCGGTCTATCGGCCGGCGAGCATTACGTCGCGGAAAACAGCTTCGTCGTGAAGGCGGAGATGGGCAAGGGCGAGGCCGAGCATGATTGAGCGTCTCATCGCGGTCTCGCTGCAGCAGCGCTGGCTGGTCCTGCTGCTCGCGCTCGGCGCCGTCGCTTTCGGAGCGTGGAATTTCCAACGCCTTCCGATCGACGCCGTGCCTGACATCACCAACGTCCAGGTCCAGATCAACACCCGCGCCCCCGGCTATTCGCCGCTGGAAACCGAGCAGCGCATCACCTTCCCGGTCGAGACCGCGATGGGCGGGCTGCCCAAGCTCGACTACACGCGCTCGCTGTCGCGCTACGGCCTGAGTCAGGTGACCGTCGTCTTCAAGGACGGCACCGACATCTATTTTGCCCGCCAGCTCGTCGGCGAACGGATCCAGCAGGTGAAGGACCAGCTTCCGGCCGGCGTCGAGGTCGCGATGGGACCGGTCTCGACCGGGCTCGGCGAAATCTTCATGTACACCGTCGAGGCCAAGGCGGGCGCGAAGACGCAAGGCGGCCACGACTATTCGCTGACCGACTTGCGCACCGTGCAGGACTGGATCATCAAGCCGCAGCTTCGCAACGTGCCGGGGGTGATCGAGGTCAACACCATCGGCGGCTTCGAGCGGCAATTCCATGTGCTCCCCGATCCCGGCAAGCTGATGGCCTACCGGCTCGGCTTTCGCGACGTCATGACGGCGCTCGCCGCCAACAATGCCGATGTCGGCGCCGGCTATATCGAGCGCAACGGCGAGCAATATCTGGTTCGCTCGCCGGGCCAGGTCGGCAATGTCGGCGAAATCAGGGACATCGTCATCGGCTCGCGCGGCGGCAATCCCGTCAGGATCAGGGATATCGCGACCGTCACCGAAGGCCGCGATTTGCGCACGGGAGCCGCAACGCGCGATGGCGAGGAAACCGTGCTCGGCACCGCCATGCTTTTGATCGGCGAGAACAGCCGCACCGTGGCGCGCCGTGTCGCGGCCCGGCTGGAGGATATCGCCAAATCGCTGCCCGACGGCGTCGTGACGCGGACCGTCTACGACCGCACCGATCTGGTCGAAGCCACCATCCGCACCGTCGAGAGCAATCTGCTGGAAGGCGCGGCCCTGGTCGTGGCCGTGCTGTTCCTGATCCTCGGCAACATCCGCGCCGCGCTGGTGGTGGCTTGCGTCATTCCGCTGTCCATGGCCATGACGGTCACCGGCATGGTCGAGGCCAAGGTCAGCGCGAACCTGATGAGCCTGGGTGCAATCGATTTCGGCATCATCGTCGACGGCGCCGTGATCATCGTCGAGAACTGCCTGCGCATGCTGGCCGAGGTCCAGCGCGAGAAAGGCGGCCTGCTCACGATCTCCGAACGGCTGCGCGCGATCCGGAGTGGGTCGAGCGAGGTGATCAAGCCGAGCCTGTTCGGAACGCTGATCATCGCAGTGGTCTACCTGCCGGTGCTGACGCTGACCGGCGTCGAGGGCAAGATGTTCACGCCGATGGCCCTGACGGTGCTGATGGCGCTGGGTGCCGCGGTGCTGTTCTCCATCACCTTCGTGCCGGCGGCGGTTGCCATCTTCGTCACCGGCAAGGTGTCCGAACACGAAAACCTGTTCATGCGGCTGGCGAAGCGCGCCTATCTCCCCGTGCTCCGGCTGGCGATCGACCATCGCCTCGGCGTCGCAATCATGGCCGCCATCATCGTGGTCGCAAGCTGCGTTGCCGCCGCGCGCATGGGCGGCGAGTTCATCCCGAGCCTGGACGAAGGCGACGTCGCGCTGGCCTCGATCCGGATTCCCGGCACCAGCCTGACCCAGTCGCTGGACCTGCAAAAGGCGCTGGAAAAGCGCGTCAAGCAGATTCCGGAGGTGAAGGAGTTCTTCACCCGCATCGGCACCGCCGAGATCGCAACCGACCCGATGTCGCCGGCACAGACCGACGGCTACATCATGCTGAAGCCGCGCGCCGGATGGCCCGACCCTGGCAGCTCCAAGGCCGAGGTGATCGAGGCCATCGCCCGTGCCGCTGACGACATCCCCGGCAGCGCCTATGAGATCTCCCAGCCGATCCAGTTCCGCGTCAACGAGTTGATCTCCGGCGTGCGAAGCGACGTCGGCGTCAAGATCTTCGGCGACGACCTCGAGATCCTGCAAGGCGCGGCAAAACAGGTCGAAGCCGCGATCCGCGGCATCCGCGGCGCCAGCGACGTCAAGATCGAGCAGGTCTCGGGCCTGCCGATCCTCACCGTCCGCCTCGACCGCCAGGCGCTCGCCCGGTATGGGCTCAGCATCAGCGAG
Source organism: Bradyrhizobium sp. CW1 (assembly GCF_023100665.1). Classification (NCBI taxonomy): domain Bacteria; kingdom Pseudomonadati; phylum Pseudomonadota; class Alphaproteobacteria; order Hyphomicrobiales; family Nitrobacteraceae; genus Bradyrhizobium; species Bradyrhizobium sp. CW1. The sequence continues at coordinate 3,734,741 of NZ_CP064684.1, read as the reverse complement.
GTGCAGGGCATCGTCGAGATCGCGGTCGGCGGCAAGTCGGCCGGCAAGCTGTTCGAGGGCGACCGCCGCTTCGACATCGTCGTGCGCCTGCCGGAACATCTGCGCGGCGATCTCGAGGTCATCCGGGCGATCCCGATCCCGCTGCCGCCGGGTGAGGAAGCAGCAATCGGCGCGCCAATCCGGACCGCATTGCCCGCCCCTCCCCTTGCCCAGATGCGCTATGTGCCGCTGTCGTCGGTCGCAACCGTCGAAGCGACGCCTGGCCCGAACCAGATCAGCCGCGAGAACGGCAAGCGGCGCATTGTGGTCACCGCCAATGTCCGCGCGCGCGATCTCGGCTCCTTCGTCACCGAGGCCGAGGCAGCCGTCGCGGAGAAGGTCAAGCTGCCGCCGGGCTACTGGATCGGCTGGGGCGGACAGTTCGAGCAATTGGTCTCCGCCACCAAGCGGCTGACGCTCGTGGTGCCGTTGGCGCTGCTGCTGGTCTTCCTGCTGCTGTTCATGGGCATGGGATCGGCGGCTGATGCGGCGCTCGTGTTCTCCGGCGTGCCGCTGGCACTGACCGGCGGCGTCATGGCGCTGCTGCTGCACGGTATTCCGCTGTCCATCAGCGCCGGCGTCGGCTTCATCGCACTGTCGGGCGTCGCTGTCCTCAACGGGCTCGTCATCATCGCCTTCATCGAGCGGCTGCGCAGCGAGGGCCAACCCGTTGCCGACGCGGTGCGCGAGGGCGCGCTGACACGCCTGCGTCCGGTGCTGATGACGGCGCTGGTCGCGTCCCTCGGCTTCGTGCCGATGGCTCTTGCCACTGGGGCCGGCGCCGAGGTGCAGCGGCCGCTCGCGACTGTGGTGATCGGCGGTATCATCTCCTCAACCGTGCTGACGCTGCTGGTGCTGCCGGCGCTCTACGTGCTGTTCCGCCGTGACGGGGCTGCCGAAACGCCTACAATGGCGCCTGATTTGGCAGCGTCCAGGGAGCGATAGAGGTGGGCAGCCACGACCATCACGGCCATCATCGCGATGATCATAGCCACGGCCATGATCACGATCATGGTGGCCACGCCCATGCCCATGCGCCCGCCAGTTTCGGCAAGGCGTTCGCAATCGGCATCTCACTCAACACCGCGCTGGTCGCGGCGGAGGCCGTCTACGGCTATATCGGCAACTCCACGGCTCTGCTTGCGGATGCCGGCCATAATCTTAGCGACGTGCTCGGCCTGGTCGTGGCCTGGTGCGCGTCGATCGCGGCGCGGCGCGCGCCCAGCGGCCGCTTCACCTATGGCCTGCGCGCCTCCACCATCCTGGCGGCGCTGGCGAACGCGGTGTTCCTGCTGGTCGCAACCGGCGCGATCGGCTGGGAAGCGACTTTGCGCCTGCGGGAGCCGGAGCCGGTCGCCGGCATCACCGTGATGGTGGTCGCCGGCATCGGCATCCTCATCAACGGTTTTACCGCCATGTTGTTCGCGCGCGGTCGCAAGGACGACATCAACATCGAAGGCGCCTATCTGCACATGGCGGCCGACGCCGCGGTCTCGCTCGGCGTCGTCATCTCGGCGGCGCTGATCATCTGGACCGGCTGGCTCTGGCTCGATCCCGTCACCAGCCTCGTCATCTGCGCCACCATCCTCTGGAGCACCACCAGCCTGCTCCGTGGCTCCATCGACATGTCGATGGCGGCGGCGCCCAGGGGCACCGACATTGCCGCGATCAAGATCCTTCTGCTGGAGCGGCCCGGCGTCACTGCGATCCACGATCTCCACGTCTGGCCGATCTCGACCACCGAGACGGCGCTGACTTGCCACCTCGTCATGCCCACCGGCGCCGGCGATGCCTTCCTGATGGAGACGGCGCAGATGCTGAAGCGCTCCCACCGCATCGGCCACACCACCCTTCAGATCGAGACGCATCCGGACAACGGCTGCGCGCTGGCGCCGGATGACGTGGTGTGAGCGACGCAGCGTTGCTGCCTCCGCGGAGAACGGTCTGGATTGCTTCGCTGCGCTCGCAATGATGGGGACAGAGCGACGCCTACGCCGCCTTCGCCGTCACGATCCAGACCGCGCCCTGGAGCGCCACGCTCTGACCCTTCAGGAACGGCGCGAGCGTCTCGCGGATCGAGGCTTTTGCCGCGGCATAGGTCTCCGGCGGATGCCCTTGCAGCGCGCGGCTCGCCGGGCCGATCTGGAGCGAGCCTTCGACCGCGGCATCGAGCCCGCCGCCAATCGCGACGTCCATCGCGAGATTGTGCGGCTCCATCGCGACGTCGACGAAGCCCGCGCCTTTCAGGATGCGCGTCACGCGCTCTTCGGAGGCGAAGGCGAACGGGCCCGGCTCCTCCGGCCCGACCGGCGGCATCTTGGGAACGTGCTTGTAGACCGCCATAAGCGGCGCCATCATCCACGGATTTTCCTTCGGCTCGCGCCAGCAGGCAAACGCCAACCGTCCCGTCGGCTTCAGCGCGCGGCGGAGATTGGTGAAAGACGCGATGGGATCGGCGAAGAACATCACGCCGAACCGCGAGGCCAGCAGGTCAAAGCTCGCCGGCTCGAACGGATGCACCGTCGCATCGGCCAGCACGAAATCGAGCGGCAGGCCTTTTGGCGCAAACGCGCGCGCCTGCGACAGCATCGGCTCGGAGACGTCGAGCCCGAGCGCAAAGCCATCAGGCGCGACATCCTTCGCGAACGCGAACGTCGTCGCACCGGAGCCACAGCCGATGTCGAGGACGCGCTCGCCCGGCTTCGGCCTGGCGCGGGCGATCAGCACGTCGGCAATGGGTCCCAGCAGGCTCTCCTGCGCCGCATGGCGATCGGCCCAGCGCTGCCCGCTGGGGCCATTCCAGTAGGCGATCTGATCGGCGTTCTGCTCGTGTCCGCTTGGTTGTTGCATCAGGGCCTCTGTGGCTCGGTATCGCCCGCCTGCGCCTATCGGCTTCGGCGCGGCAGCCTTCGTTCGCTTCGCGCCAATAACGTGTGAGGCTGGCTCGCCGAGCCGAAGCTCGCGAAGCGAGCAAAGGCTGGTGGGCGGTGAGAGATTCGAACTCCCGACCCTCTCGGTGTAAACGAGATGCTCTAACCAGCTGAGCTAACCGCCCCTCGCCGCTTCTTTATCCCTACCGGCCCCGAACGGGCAAGCGCGGAACGCCAATTCCAGGGCCTCAATCCTGTGGCCGGCCCGGCAGCAGCGGCACCGCGTCGATCCACACCGCCGCCGACTGGCACCAGATCTGCCTGACGGGCCGCAATTTGTCGCGCTGGCGGATGCTGCCCCAGCGGATGCCCCAATCGTCCTCCTGGTCGCCGTCGCCGCTCGTGAACAGCGGGGAACCGCAGTCGGCGCAAAAGTGCTGGAAGCGCATCCGGCCGTTGTCGCCGCGCTTGCCGTAGATCCTGGGCGTGCCGGCAGTCAGGCGGACTTCGGCGCCCGAACAGACGGCCGTCACCCGGAAGGGCGAGCCGGTCAGTGTCTGGCAATCGGTGCAGTGGCAGACCGACACCGTCTCCGGGTCGATCTCGGCTTCAAAGGTAATCTCGCCGCAATGGCATTGCCCGTCGATGTGCATTGTCGTCATCCGCTGCCCAAAACAAAATGCCCCACAAAAAAACGGCGCCCGAAGGCGCCGTTTTATCATCTTTTTCGAGCTGCGATCTCAGTGAGCGGTCAGGCCGCCGGCGGCTTCGTCGCCGTCCGGCTTCACCGTCACCTTGGTGTCCTCTTCCCAGACGATCGGCACTGGCTTCTTGACCAGCGCCTTGGCGACGACGTCGTCGAGGCGCGAGACCGGGATGATCTCCATGCCGCCCTTGATCGCATCGGAAATCTCCGTGAGATCCTTGGCGTTGTCCTCAGGAATCAGCACCGTCTTGATGCCGCCGCGGGCAGCAGCCAGCAGCTTCTCCTTCAGGCCGCCGATCGGCAGCACGCGGCCGCGCAGCGTGATTTCGCCGGTCATCGCGACATCGTGGCGGACCGGGATGCCGGTCATGACCGAGATGATCGCGGTGGCCATCGCCACGCCCGCCGACGGACCGTCCTTCGGCGTCGCGCCTTCCGGCACGTGCACGTGGATGTCGCGCCGGTCGAACAGCGGCGGCTCGATGCCGTAGACGATCGCGCGCGAGCGGACATAGGACGCCGCCGCCGAGATCGATTCCTTCATCACTTCACGCAGATTGCCCGTGACCGTCATCTTGCCCTTGCCGGGCATCATGACGCCTTCGATCGTCAGCAACTCGCCGCCGACATCGGTCCAGGCAAGGCCGGTGACGATGCCGACCTGCGGCTCGCTCTCGATCTCACCGTAGCGGTACTTCGGCACGCCCAGAAGCTCTTCGAGAGTCTTCTCGGTGATCTTGACCGACTTCTTCTTGGAGATCATCAGCTCCTTCACCGCCTTGCGGGCGAGTGTGGAGAGCTCACGCTCCAAATTGCGCACGCCCGCTTCGCGGGTGTAGCGGCGGATCAGAAGCAGCAGCGCGTCGTCGTCGATCGAGAACTCCTTGGAGTCCAGGCCGTGCTTGGACACCGCGGTCGGGATCAAGTGCTTGCGCGCGATCTCGACCTTCTCGTTCTCGGTGTAGCCCGCGATCCGGATGATCTCCATGCGGTCCATCAGCGGTCCCGGAATATTGAGCGTATTCGCGGTCGTGATGAACATCACGTTGGACAGATCGTAGTCGACCTCGAGATAGTGGTCGTTGAAGGTCGCGTTCTGCTCGGGGTCGAGGACCTCGAGCAGCGCCGAGGACGGATCGCCGCGGAAATCGGCGCCCATCTTGTCGATCTCGTCCAGCAGGAACAGCGGATTGGACGACTTCGCCTTCCGCATCGACTGGATGATCTTGCCGGGCATCGAGCCGATATAGGTGCGGCGGTGCCCGCGGATCTCGGCCTCGTCGCGCACGCCACCGAGCGAGACGCGCACGAATTCACGCCCCGTCGCCTTCGCGATCGACTTGCCGAGCGAGGTCTTGCCGACGCCGGGAGGGCCGACGAGGCACAGGATCGGGCCCGTCAGCTTGTTGGCGCGCGACTGTACGGCGAGATACTCGACGATGCGGTCCTTGACCTTCTCCAGCCCGTAGTGATCCGCATCCAGAACCGCCTGCGCGGCTTCCAGATCCTTCTTCACCTTGGACTTCTTGTTCCACGGAATCGACAGCAGCCAATCCAGATAGTTGCGCACGACGGTCGCTTCCGCGGACATCGGCGACATCTGGCGCAGCTTCTTCAATTCATGCTGCGCCTTCTCGCGCGCTTCCTTGGAGAGCTTGGTCTTGGAGATCTTCTCTTCGAGATCGGCGAGCTCGTCGCGACCGTCGTCGTCGCCGAGCTCCTTCTGGATCGCCTTCATCTGCTCGTTGAGATAGTACTCGCGCTGGGTCTTCTCCATCTGGCGCTTGACGCGCGAGCGGATGCGCTTCTCGACCTGGAGCACCGAGATCTCGCTCTCCATCAGGCCCAGCACCTTCTCCAGGCGCTGCGTGACCGACAGCGTCTCCAGGATGCCCTGGCGATCCGCGATCTTGACGGCGAGATGCGAGGCGACGGTGTCGGCGAGCTTGGCAAAATCGGTGATCGCCTGCACGACGCCGACGACCTCGGCCGAGATCTTCTTGTTGAGCTTCACGTAGCTCTCGAAGTCGGACACGACGGAGCGCGCCATGGCCTCCGCCTCGACCGACTTCGCATCGGTATCGGCGAGCGCAATCGCGGTCGCTTCGTAATAGTCGGCGCGATCGGTGTACTTCTGCACGCGCGCCCGCTCGAGCCCTTCGACCAGCACCTTCACAGTGCCGTCGGGAAGCTTCAAAAGCTGGAGCACGCTGGCAAGCGTACCGGTCTCGTAAATGGAATCGGGTGCCGGATCATCGTCGGACGCGTTCTTCTGGGTCGCGAGCATGATCAGCGCGTCGTTCTTCATCACCTCTTCGAGCGCGCGGATCGACTTCTCGCGGCCGACGAAGAGCGGAACGATCATGTGCGGGAAGACGACGATGTCGCGCAGGGGCAGCACGGGATAGGCGTGCGTTTCGCCATGGACGATGGTTGGCCTGGGTTTTGGATTGGTCATGGCCTTTTCCTTTTGCTTTGCCCCCTTGCACGCAGCCCGCCATGCTCATGCGCAACCGCCACAAGGTGCCGAGGTGACCCGCAATACCGATCGCTCCTTTTGAGGTTGGACCGGCTTGCCGAATCGGAACTGAGGCGAATCTTGAAGAGAATTTTTACTCGCCGCCGACATTAGGTGGCTATCGACCCGGGGGGTGTCAAGTCATTGAAAGACGCGCGCCATCAGGCGCTTACGCACGCAAATAAGCGACGCAACACCGGCTGCGGAGATACTTTCCGCAGCCCCTGCTTGAGGAGACGATTGGAGCGTTCCAGCGCCGAAATCAGGCGCTGGCGTTCTCGACGGCGCGATCGGACCGATCGGCGTAGATGTAGAGCGGACGCGCCGTTCCTTCCACGACTTCGCGGGAAATCACGACTTCTTCCACACCTTCGAGGCCCGGCAGGTCGAACATGGTCTCGAGCAGGATCGCCTCGAGGATTGAACGCAGCCCCCGCGCACCGGTCTTGCGCTCGATCGCCCTGCGGGCAACCGCGCCAAGCGCCTCGTCGGCGAAGGTCAGCTCGATGTTCTCCATCTCGAACAGCCGCTGGTACTGCTTCACCAGCGCGTTCTTCGGCTCGACCAGGATCTTCTTGAGCGAAGCCTCGTCCAGATCCTCCAGCGTCGCCACGACGGGCAGACGGCCGACGAATTCCGGGATCAGGCCGTACTTCAGGAGATCCTCAGGCTCGACATGACGGAAGATTTCGCCGGTGCGGCGGTCTTCCGGTGCGAGCACCTGAGCGGCGAAACCGATCGAGGTCGAACGTCCGCGTGCCGAGATGATCTTTTCGAGGCCCGAGAACGCACCACCGCAGATGAACAGGATATTGGTGGTGTCCACCTGCAGGAACTCCTGCTGCGGATGCTTGCGGCCGCCCTGCGGCGGGACCGAAGCCACCGTGCCTTCCATGATCTTGAGCAGCGCCTGCTGCACGCCCTCACCCGACACGTCGCGCGTGATCGAGGGATTGTCGGACTTGCGGCTGATCTTGTCGATTTCGTCGATGTAGACGATGCCGCGCTGGGCACGCTCGACATTGTAGTCGGCGGCCTGGAGCAGCTTCAGGATGATGTTCTCGACGTCCTCGCCGACATAGCCGGCTTCGGTCAGCGTCGTCGCATCCGCCATCGTGAACGGCACGTCCAGGATGCGGGCGAGCGTCTGCGCGAGCAGCGTCTTGCCCGAGCCGGTCGGACCGATCAGCAGGATGTTCGACTTCGCAAGCTCGACGTCGTTGTGCTTGGTCTGGTGGTTGAGGCGCTTGTAGTGATTGTGCACCGCGACCGAGAGGACCTTCTTCGCATGGTTCTGGCCGATCACGTAATCGTCCAGCACCTTGCAGATTTCCTTCGGCGTCGGAATCCCGTCGCGCGACTTCACCAGCGAGGATTTGTTCTCCTCGCGAATGATGTCCATGCAGAGCTCAACGCACTCGTCGCAAATGAAGACCGTGGGACCCGCGATCAGTTTGCGCACTTCGTGCTGGCTCTTGCCGCAGAACGAGCAATACAGCGTGTTCTTGGAGTCGCTCGTGCCGACCTTACTCATTCATGTCTCCGTCCGCGGTTCGATCCCGTCCGCTCGATCGCCCTATTCCGGCACGACAGCCGGTACAGTCCTTCAAATAGAGCAAATTCCGTACCAAAAAAGACCCTACGCGTTACATGCCGTGCGAATCGCGGTCATTCGATTCCCCGCGATCATAGCCGATCAGTCATAGCGAACCATGCTGGCACCCGACTATCAAGAATTCGCTAATCGGGGGTCGCCGGCTACCCGTGACAATACCGTGATTTCCGGTCTTGGCACGGGCGAAGTGATCGAAATCACCCCGGCGTTGCTGGATTGCCACGAAAAACAAGCACGAAAGCGGAACTTTCTGCCTGTCGCAGGGCGCAAAAGTGCGTTTTGCGACGCGCGCACGTGTCCTTAACGTGAACGCTCCCTGATGTGCCCGCGGTCCCAGAGGGATTGCCGGCACAGTAGTGCTACGGGGTCTTCGGCGACGCGGTTTCCTCGGCGCGCTTGTCGATCACCCTGTCGACCAGGCCGAACTCCTTGGCGTCGCTCGCGGTCAGGAACTTGTCGCGTTCCAGCGCGTCCTCGATCGCCTTGTAGGTCTGGCCGGTGTGCTTCACGTAGATCTCGTTGAGCCGCTTCTTCAGGTTCAGGATTTCCTGGGCGTGCAGCATGATGTCGGTGGCCTGGCCCTGGAAGCCGCCGGAGGGCTGATGCACCATGATGCGCGCGTTCGGCAGCGAGAAGCGCATGTCCTTCTCGCCGGCGCAGAGCAGCAGCGAGCCCATCGAGGCGGCCTGGCCGGTGCACAGCGTCGAGACCGGCGGACGAATGAACTGCATGGTGTCGTAGATCGCGAGGCCCGACGTCACCACGCCGCCCGGCGAGTTGATGTACATCGAGATTTCCTTCTTCGGATTTTCCGCCTCAAGGAACAACAGCTGCGCGACGATCAGCGTCGACATGCCGTCCTCGACCGGCCCGGTCAGGAAGATGATGCGCTCTTTCAGAAGGCGCGAGAAAATGTCGTAGGCGCGCTCGCCACGGTTGGTCTGCTCGACCACCATGGGCACGAGGTTCATGTAGGTTTCAACCGGATCGCGCATGAGTCACCTAGGGTTTTGAAGAGGCGGACATCGCCAGGCCCGGCTGCCAGTCGGGGCTGGATCTGCCGGAAGGCCGATGGACGTCCCGTGATGCAGGAACTTGGAAGCAGAGGGCGTAGCGACAGATATAGCCCAATTCGCGCCTGACAAGTGCGGAGCGAATTAAGGCTTAATCCGTGAGGCAGTTGAAGCTGATTCGTACAAAGAGGCCCAGCCGGCCACCTGGCTAGCTCGACCTCTTCGCTGATCATCCTTAATGCAAGGCTATCCTGGAGGCTCTCCTAAAGGCTCTTCTGGAGCCCTCAGGCCGCGGTCTTTTCCGCCTCGTCGTCCTTGTAGAGATCGTCGCGCGAGACCTTCTTCTCGGTCACCTTGGCAAGCTCGAGGATGAAGTCGACGACCTTGTCCTCATAGATCGGTGCACGAAGCTGGGCCAACGCTTGGGCGTTGCTGCGGTAATAGTCCCAGACCTCCTTCTCGCGGCCCGGCATCGAGCGCGCCCGCTCGATCACGGCGCGGCCGACCTCGTCATCGGTCACGGAGATCTTGTTCTTCTCGCCGATCTCCGAGAGCACGAGGCCGAGCCGCACGCGACGATCGGCGATCTTGCGGTACTCTTCCTTGGCGGCGTCTTCAGTGGTGTCTTCGTCGGCGAAGGTCTTGCCGGCGGAGTCCATCTCGGCCTTCACCGAGTTCCACATCAGATTGAACTCCTCGTCGACCAGCGAGGGCGGAGCCTCGAAGCGATGGGCCTCGTCGAGGCGGTCGAGCAGCGCGCGCTTGACGCGCTGGCGGGTCGCGGTCGCGAATTCGGCCACCAGCCGCTCGCGCGCCGCTTCCTTCAGCTTGTCCAGCGATTCCAGGCCGAGCGTCTTCGCGAACTCGTCGTCGATCGCGAGATCCTGCGGCGCCTCGATCAGCGTCGCGGTGGTCTCGAACTCGGCCGGCTGGCCGGCAAGCTTGTCGTTCATGTAGTTCTTGGGGAACGCCACCTTCAGCGTGCGGGTCTCGTTGGCGGCGATGCCGATGAGCTGCTCTTCGAAGCCGGGGATGAAGGTGTTGGATCCGATCACCACCTGGATGCCCTCGCCGGCGCCGCCTTCGAAGGCTTCGCCGTTGATGGTGCCCTTAAAGGCGACGGTGACGCGATCACCCGATTCGGCCTTGGCGCCCTCGCCCTTCGCGGCATAGCCACGGTTCGAATCGGCGATGCGCTTGATCGCCTCGTCGACGTCGGCGTCGGTGACTTCGGCCACGGGCTTTTCGACCTCGAAGGTCTTGAAGTCGGCGAGCGCAATCGACGGCACCACCTCGATCGCAACCGTGTAGGTCAGATCGGTTTTGCCGTTGAGCAGCTCCTCGACCTCGGCCTGCTCGGTCGGCATGGTGATCTTCGGTTCGGTCGCCAGGCGGAAGCCGCGCTCGGAGAACAGCTGAGTGTTGGTGTCGCGGATGGTCTGGTCGATGGTCTCGGCCATCACCGAGCGGCCATAGACCTTCTTGAGGTGCGTGACCGGCACCTTGCCGGGACGGAAGCCGTTGATGCGAACCTTGTCCTTGAGGTCGACGAGCTTGGCACCGGCCTTGGCGTCGAGATCAGACGCGGGAACGCTGATCTTGAACTCGCGCTTCAAACCTTCCGAGAGGGTTTCTGTGACCTGCATGGTGTCCAATCTTCTTCTCGTTCGGTCCCGGCGCGCATGCGTCGGGACGCTGTCATTAATCGATCCGGCGCGAGGCGAACGCCTCAACGCCGGTGGTTCATCGGACCGACTTCCGGCGGACAAACATCCGCGCGGGAGCAGATCGCGTAATCCGTGCAAACGCTGAAAGCGCTTGGTGCGGGCGGAGGGACTCGAACCCCCACAACTTTCGTCACTGGAACCTAAATCCAGCGCGTCTACCAGTTCCGCCACGCCCGCGTAAATTTGCATCAAGACCGGCCGCGATGCCGCGGGCGGCGGGCTTATAGCATGTGCCCGCCTGTTCGCAGCAAAAAAATGGCCCGATAGAGGCAGGCTTCACCTAGGCACGACGGCTGGACTTATCCAGCACGGCGTGGTCCGGATCGGCCCATGAAAACGCGGATCTTCGACCTGACGAGGCGCGAGGTTTTGGCCGGATTTGGCGCCTCTGCGGCCGGGCTGACGGCGGGCGGCGCAGTCCCGGCCGTGACCGCCCAACTCGCGCTTCAGGCAAGGCCGGCAACGCTGGCTCTGAGGTCGGGGCAGCCGGCTACACCCATCTGGGAGCTGGCCGCCGTCAGCCATCTCGGGGATGTCCGCCTCAAACGTGGCGACCGCTGCGAGGTGGTCTTCCGCAACGACCTGCCTGTGCCGCTTGCACCAGTTTGGTACGGCCTCAATGGCCCGGCCGCGGCCGACCCGCTTCGGGGTCGCGCACCGACGGCCCCGGACGCGACGGAAACATCAATCATTTCAGTGCCAACCGCGGGAACCCTGTTGGCCGACTTCCGGCTATTCGAGGACGGCCTGAAGCAGCCCGCGCGCCCCCTTCCGATCATCGCCACCGAGACCAACACGGTCGCCGCCGATCGCGACGTGGTCCTCTTGATCGAGGAGTGGCGGCTGCGGCCGGATGGGACCGCACTTGCCCCGGGCCGGGAGCCGAAGGACACATCCCCGCTCTATACAATCAACGGAACGACTTCATTCGAACTCTCAGCTTCAGCAAATGAGCGGCTGCGGCTGCGCTTTATCAACGGCTCGCAACGTTCTGTTCTGGCGATCAAATTGGAAAGTCACGAGGTCCACGTGGTGGCCTTGGACGGACAGCCGGCTGAGCCGTTCCCGGCTCGCAACGGCGCGCTGGTGCTGGCTCCCATCGCACGCGCCGACGCCTTCGTGGATGCGGCCACATCGGCCCCATTCCTGCTGCATGACGGCAAGGAGGCGCGCCAGGTCGGCCGCCTGATGGTCTCCGGCAAGCTTGAGCGGCGTGCGCCGCCGTTGCCGCTCTTGCCACTCCCTCCGAATGACCTGCCCGACCGGCTCGATCTGAGGGGCGCCCTGCGATTCGATGTCGCTCTCGGGGCAGCCGACGCCGGGTGGGTACGGGCCGCAAATTTCTCGACGTCCTCCGCCCCCGCCTTTCGCACCAAGGCCGGCCGCACCGTCGTGTTGGCCCTCAAGAACCCCGCCTCCGTCGCAACCGTCTTCCATCTCCACGGCCACCATTTCCGCCTGCTCGACAAGCTCGACGACGGCTGGAAGCCCTATTGGCTCGACACGCTCGCGATCGAACCCGGCCAGACCCAGCGCATCGCATTCGCTGCGGCCTCTCCCGGGCGGTGGCTGATCGAATCCGTCGTCACCGACTGGGCCGCGCCGCGGCTGGTGCGCTGGTACGGGGTGGAGTGAGCTATCGGCCACGCGTCCAAAGATAGCGAGCGTCCGGTTCTTTCTCCTCGTTTCGGGTCCCGTTGGTCTGCTCGATCAGCGTGAACCCGCGCGCTTCATAGAAGCGGCGCGCCAACGCGTTGCGCTGGAAGGTCCAGAGCTCCAGCTGTTCGCTGGCCTGCTTGGCGATATCGAGGAGTTCGGTGCCGACGCCGCGCCCTTGAACAGCAGGAAGCACGTAAAGCTGCTCGACCCAGCCGTCACGGACAGCGATGATTCCGCTCAGTACATCGGCATCGAAGCGTCCCCACACGCGGCACGTCGCCAAGACATGCTCGCGGTAGAACCAGCGGTCCTCATCCGGCGTATGCAGCCCAGCAAGCCAGGGCATCGCATGGTCGAATGCTGCCCGGTGAACCTGCGCCGCCGCGCCCATATCGGTGAGCGCGAGCGGCCTGAGCATTAGTACTCGATCCCCAGCGCATGATAGATCCGTCGGTGCACGGCGGGCAGCGTCTCGGTGAGATCCTCCGCGATCAGGCCCGGCCCCGCCTCGCTCGCCGCTTCGCCATGCATCCACACCGCGATGCTGGCGGCTTCGAACGCCGGGACGCCCTGCGCAAGGAGGCCTGCGATGATGCCGGCGAGGACGTCGCCGGCACCCGCGGTGGCGAGCCAGGGCGGAGCGTTGGCGGCGATAGTGGCGCGGCCGTCGGGCGCGGCAATCGTGGTGTCGGCGCCCTTCAGCAGCACGACCGCGCCGGAGCGCTCGGCGGCGGCGCGCACGCGCTCGATCTTCGAGCGCCCCGGATGTTTATTGCTGAGCTCGGAGAACAGCCGCGGGAACTCGCCCTCGTGCGGCGTCAGCACCACCGCCTTGTCCTGCGACGTCTTGATCGATTCGAACAGGCGCTCGGGATTGGCGGCAAAGCTCGTCAGCGCATCCGCGTCGAGCACCAGGCGCCGCTGGGCGTTAAGCGCCGTGTGGACGAGATCGCAGGTGCGCTCGCCGACGCCCGCGCCAGGGCCGATGATGCAGGTGTTGTAACGCTTGTCGCCGAGCAGCTCGCCGAACTCGATGGCGGTATCGACGGGGTGAACCATCACCGCGGTGAGCGCAGCCGCATTGATCGCCAGCGCATCACGCGGCGTGGCCAGAGTCACCAGGCCCGCGCCGGCGCGCAGCGCCCCGCGCGCGGCGAGCCGCGCCGCACCGGTCGCCGCCGCATCGCCCGAGACCGCCAGCACATGACCTCGCGCGTATTTATGGCCGTCGATGCGCGGCACCGGAAAGGCCGAGCCCCAGAAGTCCGGATCGTTCTCAAAAATCTGCGGCGCGATCTCGTCCAGCACCTGCGCCTCGATGCCGATGTCGGCGACGCGGACGTGACCGCAATGCATGCGCCCCGGCAGCAGCAGATGCGCCGGCTTCTTGCGGAAGAAGGTGACGGTCTCGGCGGCGTTCACGGCCACGCCCAGCACGGCCGCGCTGGTGCCGTTGATGCCGCTCGGCAGGTCGACCGCGAGCACCGGCGCACCATTGGCGTTGATCGCCTCGATCATCTCACGCGCCTCGCCCTCGACGGGACGGCTGAGGCCCGCGCCGAACAGCGCATCGATGATCAGCGCCGGTCGCCCGATCGCCTGCGGGTTGAACGGGAGCACCGGGTGTTTCCAACCCCGCGCGGCCGAGGCCGCGTCGCCCTGGAGCTGGTCCCGCTCGCACATCAGGATCACCGAGACCTCGCGGCCTTGCGCGGCGAGCTCGGCGGCTGCGACAAAACCGTCCCCGCCGTTGTTGCCCGGGCCGGCCACGATCAGGATTGGCCCCTCCTCCACCAGCGCGTGGGCGGCCTCGGCGACCGCCTGACCGGCGCTGAGCATCAGCTTGAAGCCGGGGGTGCCTGCCGCAATGCTGAGCTGGTCGGCGCGCTGCATTTCGGCGTTGGTCAGAACTTCCATGCCACTTCCCTGTCCAAAAGCCTTTTCAAGAGGCACGTTCCGCACCGGGCCATCCGACGGAACGACGATCTGCACAGATATTGAACCGTTTGCCTATTTCGTAGTCTGCGGTATTTTGTGCGGGTCGGCGCCACCTATCAGAGCTGCACGTTAAAGGGCTGATAACGCTCCAATAATCAGGGCATTTGCAACTTGGCATAGACCCTGCTTTCGCGGAAGTCGCTTCGGTTCGTCGTGCTCACTGGCATTTATCAGGGTGTGGCCGGCCGTTGTTGCCGGATTGGTCAGGGATCCCGGCATAGCGAAGACAAGATCATGCGTTAAGAAAAGCGCATCCTGACGAAGACGTTGCTATTGTTCGAAAGGCCGGGAGGCGCGCAGTGAAGAAAATCGAAGCCATCATCAAGCCATTCAAGCTCGACGAGGTGAAGGAAGCGCTTCAGGAAGTCGGCCTTCAGGGCATCACCGTCACCGAAGCCAAGGGCTTCGGCCGGCAGAAGGGTCACGCCGAGCTGTACCGCGGCGCAGAATACATCGTCGACTTCCTGCCCAAGGTGAAGATCGAGATCGTGATCGGCGACGATCTGGTCGAGCGCGCCATCGACGCAATCCGCCGCGCCGCGCAAACCGGGCGCATCGGCGACGGCAAGATTTTCGTCTCCAACATCGAAGAGGCGATCCGCATCCGAACCGGCGAATCCGGGCTGGACGCTATCTGAGCCGGGTGCTATCCCGCATTTTGCGACATTCTGACAAGAAATAGGCTGCTTCGGCGGCCTCGTTTTGTTTGTGCCTCGCGCGCCTCAAGAAGCGTGAACACGGTCGCTCGAAGTTTGGAAACCGACCCGCAGAGCCAAAAGGGGTATGCATGAAGACCGCCAAAGACGTCCTGAAATCGATCAAGGACAACGACGTCAAATACGTCGACCTGCGCTTCACCGATCCGCGCGGCAAGTGGCAGCACGTCACCTTCGACATCAGCATGATCGATGAGGACATTTTCGCCGAAGGCACGATGTTCGACGGCTCATCGATCGCCGGCTGGAAGGCGATCAACGAGTCCGACATGTGCCTGATGCCCGATCCGGTGACCGCGACGATCGATCCGTTCTTCGCCGAGACCACCATGGTCATCACCTGCGACGTGCTCGAGCCGACCACCGGCGAGCCCTACAACCGCGATCCCCGCGGCATCGCCAAGAAGGCCGAGGCGATGGTGAAGTCGATGGGCGTTGGCGACACCGTCTTCGTCGGCCCCGAAGCCGAATTCTTCGTGTTCGACGACGTGCGCTTCTCCGCCAATCCCTACAGCACCGGCTTCCGCCTCGACTCCTCGGAGCTGCCGACCAACTCCGACACCGAATATGAAGGCGGCAATCTCGGCCATCGTGTCCGCACCAAGGGCGGCTACTTCCCGGTGCCGCCGCAGGATTCCGTGCAGGACATGCGCTCGGAGATGCTCGGCGCCATGGCCAAGATGGGTGTGAAGGTCGAGAAGCACCATCACGAAGTCGCCTCCGCCCAGCACGAGCTCGGCATGAAGTTCGACACGCTGACGCTGATGGCCGACCACATGCAGATCTACAAATACTGCATCCACCAGGTCGCGCACATCTACGGCAAGACCGCCACCTTCATGCCGAAGCCGGTCTTCGGCGACAACGGCTCGGGCATGCACGTGCACCAGTCGATCTGGAAGGACGGCAAGCCGGTGTTCGCCGGCAACAAATACGCCGACCTGTCGGAGACCTGCCTCCACTACATCGGCGGCATCATCAAGCACGCCAAGGCGATCAACGCCTTCACCAATCCGTCGACCAACTCCTACAAGCGTCTGGTCCCGGGCTATGAGGCTCCCGTGCTGCTCGCCTATTCCGCGCGCAACCGCTCGGCCTCCTGCCGGATCCCCTACACTGCTTCGCCGAAGGCCAAGCGTGTCGAGGTGCGCTTCCCCGATCCGCTCGCCAATCCCTATCTCGGTTTCGCCGCGATGCTGATGGCTGGCCTCGACGGCATCAAGAACAAGATCGATCCGGGTCCGGCGATGGACAAGGACCTCTACGATCTGCCGAAGGAAGAGCTGAAGCAGATCCCGACGGTGTGCGGCAGCTTGCGCGAGGCGCTCGAAAACCTCGACAAGGACCGCGGCTTCCTGAAGAACGGCGGCGTGTTCGACGACGATTTCATCGACGCCTATATCGAGCTGAAGATGACCGAAGTCGCCCGCTTCGAAATGACCCCGCACCCGGTCGAGTTCGAGATGTACTATTCGGGCTAGGCGGCCCGAACGACCACGACGCACGAAAGGCGCCCCTCGGGGCGCCTTTTTTGTGGTCATCGAGTTTCGTTCTGCGTCTGACTCCATTTCGTTCTCAAAGAACGAATCGGAATCGAGAAAACTGGCGCGCATCAATTCTTGATATCTGGTTTATTGCGCCCGAGAGATCGCGAGCGCTGTTGGTAATTCGCAGGATGCATTCAGCGCCGCGAAATCCATCCTGGAGACTAGTTCTCGTGCCTGTTTGCGAAAATCGCCAATCCTCCGCCGCCGGTCGCAACGATCGATAGCCTTATAGGCCTCGGCGCAGCCCCGCAGCTACGCCGCCGCGCGCTGCTTCGCCACCATGGCCTGACCGAACGCCTCGAACAGTTTTCGGTTGATCGGATTGTGCTGCGGGTCGTATTCGGCGTGCCATTGCACGCCGAGCGCAAAGGTCTTGGCTTCCGCGATGCGGATCGCCTCGATGGTGCCGTCCTCGGCAATGCCCTCGATCAGCACGCGCTTGCCGGGATCGAGGATGCCCTGGCCGTGCAGCGAATTGACCCTGATCTTGTCACAGCCGAGCAATTCCGCGAACGCGCCGCCCGGTGTCAGATCGACGTCGTGACGATCGGCGAACACCACTGTCGGGTCGGGATGGATCTCACCGTTCTCAAGCCTTGGCATGCGATGGTTCATGCGGCCCGGGATTTCGCGGATCTCGGGATGCAGCGAGCCGCCGAAGGCGACGTTCATCTCCTGGAGGCCCCTGCAGATGCCGAACAGCGGGATACCGCGGGCAACGCAGGCGACCGAGAGCGCCAGCGCCACCTCGTCGCGGTGGATGTCGTAGGGCTCGTGCGCCTCACACGGATCGACGTTGAAACGGGTCGGATGGACGTTGGCGCGGGCGCCGGTGAGCACGATTCCGTCGACGGTATCGAGCAGCGCGCCGATATCGGTGATGTCGGGCGAGCCCGCGAACATCACCGGCAGACCGCCGGAAACCTCGGCCACGGCGCGCAGATTACGCTCGCCGACCATCTGGACCTGAAATCGATTCTCAACGCGATGGGCGTTCCCGATCACGCCGACGACCGGCTTTCTCATCTCCCGTTCAGACCTCTCGCCGAAGACGATTCTCCAAACATGCCCCTGGGGTGGAACAAATTCAACAGAAGGGTACGCGGGACGGCAATGCTATTTTCGCGCAAATGCCTCCCGGGCCACGATCGCGCCGCCAAGGGGCAGGCCGGCGGTCTTCAGCGCGGTCGCCGCCGGGTCGCCCGGCGCAGCCAACCAGGGCAGTTTCGTCTCGATTCCGCGCGTCACGGGCTCCCCGAGCGCGCCACCGAAATCGATCGGCCAAAGCCCGTTGGGCACTGTTTCGGCGGTAAGGCCACGGAGTGCGTAACCGTCGCCCAGCACCGCCTCCACATGGTCGCCGGCGACAAGGCGCGCGGTCGTAGGGTCCAGGGGATCGCCAAAGCTCACCAGCGTGGGCATTAGGTCGCCCTGCACCGCGACGACGCCGGTCTGCCGGTTGAGCTCGTTGAACGAGACGCGGTTGCCTCGCGCAGCGCCATAAGCGCGGAGCGCGACATAGTTGATGTCGTCGAGATCGAGCTTCGCGCCCTGCTGATGCGCGAGCAATGCCACCACATTCTTTCCCCGGCCGAGGTCGACGAACACGGCCTCGCCGCGCATCGTGGTGCGGCCGCCCCGGCTATAGCCGCGATCGGGCACGACGGACAGAATGCCCGACCCGGTCTTGATCCCGTCAGGCGTCGTCACCTCGACCGCGAGGCGATATTTGTGACCGGGCCGATTGATCCGGATCTGGTCGCCAATCACGAGCACGGCCAGAAGCCCGAGCAGACCCACCCATTTGCTGATGAAACTCAAGCGCGCCCCACCTGTTCTCTCCTCGTCGGTCTGCACCGTTCATACGGCAGCGTCAAACCAGCGCGTTGACGCGGTCTTGATCAAAAGCGTGTTTGTCGAAAGAGTGCCCCCCGGTCCACCTAAAGGACATTGCGTGATCACATTCCCGAATGAACGACCCCCGACCCGTTTTGATCTGGCTTGGGGCATTTCGGTCGGCGGCATCGGTGTGGTGCTGTTCGCCGTGCTGCTCGCGTTCTCCTGGTACTTCGCCACCACCCTGCTCCTGATCTTCGCCGGGGTGCTGCTGGGCCTTGGGCTCAACGCGCTGACCAACGCGCTTGGCCGGCACGCGCGTCTTCCGCATACGCTGCGGCTCGCGATCGTCTGCTTGGCCCTCGCGCTGATGCTCGCGGGCATCGCATATCTCGGCGGCGCCACCATCGCCGATCAGGCGGCGGGACTCAGCAAAACCATCAAATCCCAGATCGGCAACGTCAAATCATTCCTGGACAATCACGGCATCGACACCAGCTTCTTCGATTTCGGGAGCTCCGGACCCGGTTCGTCTCCCGACGCGCAACCGGAGCCGACGCCGTCGGCCGGCACGGCGTCGCGCGGGGCAATACCCGGCGCAGGCGCCCTTGCCTCCAGCGGCGGGGCGATCGTGAGCCAGACGTTCAAGCTGCTGCTTGGCACCATCCACGGCGTGGGAAACATCTTCATCGTGCTGTTTCTGGGAGTCGCCTTCGCCGCCCAACCCAGCGTCTATCGCGAGGGATTGCTGTTCATCGCGCCTGCAAAACATCGCGCGCGCACGGCCGTCATCATCGACCGCGTCAGCGAGACACTTGAACGATGGCTGATCGCACAGATGATCGTCATGCTCGCGGTCGGCGCGGTAACCTGGATCGGGCTTCTCATCATCGGCATCCCGGGCTCCTTCATTCTCGGGATTCAGGCGGGACTGCTCGGCTTCATTCCGACCGTCGGCGCCATCATAGCCGGCGTCGTGGTCGTGCTGGCGAGCCTCGCCTCAGGATGGATTCCGGCGCTGTCGGCGTTTCTCCTCTTCATGGGCGTCCACGCCATGGAGAGCTACGTGCTGACGCCCCTGCTGCAGCGGCAGGCACTGGACATTCCGCCGGCCACGCTGTTCGCGTTCCAGATCCTGCTCGGCGTCGTGTTCGGGATCTGGGGCCTGGCGCTGGCGCTGCCACTGGTCGCCATCGCCAAAGTCGTGATCGACCATTTCAAGACGTATGAAGCGCCGCCTCTGGCGGAGGCGGCCTGAGCCGCCTCAGGTGATGAGCACGGTTTCGGTGTGCTCCACCTCAGGCGGTGCCGCAAAATACTGGCCGACGAGGCCGCGCCATTCGGTGAAATTCTCGGAGCCGCGAAAATCGACGGTGTGGTTCTCGAGCGTCTCCCACTTCACCATCAGACGATAGCGCTGCGGCTTCTCGATCGACTTGTGCAGCTCGAAACCGTGAAAACCCTTGGAGCGGCCGAAAGCGGCCTTCGCCTTGGCAACGGCGGCCTCAAAATCCTTCTCGCTGCCCGGCTTGACGTCGATTTGCGCGATCTCGGTGATCATCTGTTTCCACCCATTTTGTTCGATGGGCGTGTCTACCGCAGCCCGCGACAAAGAAAAAGGCGCCGAAACGGCGCCC
The DNA here is from genome assembly GCF_023100665.1 of Bradyrhizobium sp. CW1. Classification (NCBI taxonomy): domain Bacteria; kingdom Pseudomonadati; phylum Pseudomonadota; class Alphaproteobacteria; order Hyphomicrobiales; family Nitrobacteraceae; genus Bradyrhizobium; species Bradyrhizobium sp. CW1. The sequence continues at coordinate 3,714,860 of NZ_CP064684.1, read as the reverse complement.
TGCCCGGTCCAAGAATGCAGATCACTCAGGCGAGCAGCAGAACGGTGCCCACCACCATCAGCGCACAACCGGCGAACAGCGCGAGCGGCCAGTAATTGCGGCCTTGCGTGTAGCGCCCCTGGGCGCGGCGCTCGGTGATCAGCGCGCTCTCGTATTCGTCCGCGGTCGAGAACAGGCACGCGAAGCCGCCGCGTGCCGAAGTCGCCGCGGCTTCGAGCGACATCAAGGCGGTCTGCGGGTTCTGTCGACGGATCGATTCCATGACCGCAATGGTAGGGGTCGAATGGTAAACAGGGGATTACCGCGAGGCCTCCTTTGCCTAGGCGATCGCCGGCTGCGCTTTGGACTGCGTGTTGGGCACGCCGATCCGCGCGGCGCTCTGGCGGCGCCAGTTCTCCAGCGACAGTGGCAGCTCCTCCGCCGACTCGACGCGGTTTCGGCCGCCGCGCTTGGCCTGGTAGAGCGCGGTGTCGGCCGAGGCCAGCAGCACTTCGAGCTCGGTGCCGGCCGGACCGCCGGCGACGCCGATGCTGACGGTGGTGTCGACCGGGCCCTCGTCGACGACGACGCCGGAGGTCTCGAAGGCCTCGCGCACGCGCTCAGCGACCAGCACGCCCTCCTCGAGCGAACACGGCAGGAGGGCGGCGAACTCCTCGCCGCCGATGCGACCCGACATGTCGCTGATGCGCAGATTGCTGACGACGACGGTCGAGAACAGTTTCAGCATCTCGTCGCCGGCGGGATGGCCGAACCGGTCGTTGATCGACTTGAAATGATCGATATCGAAGATCATCACGGTCACGGGACGTCCGGCCTTTGCCTCGCGCTCGATCACGCGCCCGCAGGCTTCCGAGAAGCCGCGGCGGTTGAGCATGCCGGTCAGCGGATCGGTGGAGGCGGCGGTCCGGTGCGCGGTGACGGTGCGCTCGGACACCAGCATGAAGATCACGAACACGGTGCCGACGGCATAAAGCACGAGCTCGACCGCGAACACGGTGACCCAGATGCTGCTGGCGAAACCCGCATCGTGCGGACGCAGGAAGCTGCCGAGCACGATCGGCAGCATCAAGACGCAGCCGTGCATCACCGGCACCACGAAGGCCGGCCAGCGCCGTTGCAGGCTCTTGCGTCGCTCGACCCAGAGCTCGCTGGCGGTCAACGCCGCATAGACCGACACGATGCCGGCGCCGACGATCATGCGCAGCATGGACGCGGCGGGATCGAGCAACGTGGCGGCAGCGACCCAGGCGAGCGCGCCGACCAGGAGACCCGGCCAATTCGGCTTGCGGCCGCGGAAGACGCGCGCCGCATTCCACACCATGCCGCACGCGACGAAGCCGACCGCGTTCAGCGCAAGGTAAAGATGCGGCCCCAATCTGTCGCCCGCCGCCGTCCAGAGCGCGACCGATGCGGCGCCGAGGAGATAGGCGGTGCCCCACCATTTCAGCGCAGCGCTATTCTCCTGCCTTCCGAAAAACACCATCATGGCGCCGAGCAGTGCGGCGACCATGGTGGCGACCAAATAGAGCGTGATGCTATCGAGCGACATCATGTCGACCCCCTTCTAGACATAGCAGTTACGCGATCGGATCAACCGATTTGCGCGCCCTTCCAAAAGCGACGCTATGTCCCGCGGGTTCCATTCAGGTTTTCATGCGAGCCCAAGTTTTCAGGAAACACGCCATCAATTTGCATACAAACGAACAGCAAAAAGGGCGCTGAAATCAGCGCCCTTTTGCATCTCATTGAAGCCGCTTTCGCGACGAATGCGACCGATGCGATTAACGCTTCGAGAACTGGAAGGACCGGCGGGCCTTGGCCTTGCCGTACTTCTTGCGCTCGACCACGCGGGAGTCGCGGGTGAGGAAGCCGCCCTTTTTGAGCACGGTGCGCAGCTCCGGCTCGAAATAGGTCAGTGCCTTGGAGATGCCGTGACGGACGGCACCGGCCTGGCCGGACAGACCACCGCCGGCGACGGTGCAGATCACGTCATACTGGCCGGACCGCGCGGCCACGGAGAACGGCTGCTCGATCATCATGCGCAGCACGGGACGGGCGAAATAGACCTCGACCTCGCGCGCGTTGACCGTGACCTTGCCGGCGCCTGGCTTGATCCAGACGCGGGCGACCGCGTCCTTGCGCTTGCCGGTGGCATAGGCGCGGTTGAACTTGTCGACTTTCTTCTCGTGCTTGGGCGCGTCGGGCGCGGCCGCCGTCTTGAGCTGCGAGAGCTGGTCGAGCGACTGGATGGATTCGGCCATGTTATGCGGCCCTCGTGTTCTTGCGGTTCAACTTGGCGATGTCGATCTTCTCGGGCGTCTGGGCCTCGTGCGGATGATCGGCGCCGCCATAGACGCGGAGGTTGCCCATCTGGACGCGACCGAGCGGGCCACGCGGGATCATGCGCTCGACGGCCTTCTCGAGCACGCGCTCGGGATGCTTGCCCTCGAGGATCTGGCGCGCGGTGCGCTCCTTGACGTGGCCGACATAGCCGGTGTGCTTGTAATAGGTCTTCTGCTCGCGCTTGCGGCCGGTGAGAACCGCATGCTGCGCGTTGATGATGATGATGTTGTCGCCGCAATCAACGTGCGGGGTGTAGGTCGGGAGGTGCTTGCCGCGCAGGCGCATGGCGACGATGGTGGCGAGACGGCCGACGACCAGACCCTTGGCGTCGATCAGTACCCACTTCTTCGTCACCTCAGCCGGCTTTGCCGAAAAGGTTTTCATGTCAGAGTTTCCGTGAACGGGGAGCATCGGCGCGAACACCGCACCGGACTGGCGGTTTTCTAGAGAACAGAGGCGCCGCGGTCAATGCCCAAAGGCGGAATTTACTTGTTAAATATCAACGACTTGGAAATATGGTATTAAGATACCCGTAAAAAGTTCAAACGTTTGGAATGGAATAGGTCGAGGTGACATGCGCAATCGGATCGGGCGAGGTGCCGGACAATAGCTTCACCTCACCGACTGCGAGGCGCTTGCCGAGCTTGAGCAGCCGCGCCTCCGCCAGCACGTCCTGCCCGGGCTGGCCCTTGCGCAGGAAGTTAATGTTGAGATTGGTGGTCACCGCGAGCCCGATCGGCCCGATCGCGGACAACAGCACCACGTACATCGCGAAATCGGCGAGCGCCATCAGGGTCGGGCCGGACACGGTTCCACCCGGCCGCAGCATCTTTTCGCTATAGCGCTGACGCAAAAGGCAGGCCTGACCGTCCGCGCTCTCGATCGTGATGTCGTCGCCGCTGAAGGCCTGGGGAAACTCGTTGCGGAGGAACTGCTCGAGCTCCGCCACGCTCATTTTCGCTAACGCCATGCTGCCCCTCACCCTCGCTTCACGTCCCCTGTTACATTAAGTTATCTGCGTCATCCAATCGCAATAATCCAACCGGAAACGCTTTGATGTCCGTCCAGGCCGCCCGCGCCCCCTCCCCGCAACTGCCGATCCTGCTGCGCGAGACCGTCGGCCCTATCGCGGTCCTGACCCTGAACCGCCCGGCCGCCCGCAACAGCCTGTCGGCGGCGATGATCGCAAGCCTGCATGCCGAGCTCAACGAGATCCGCGACGACAAGTCCGTCCGCGGCGTCGTGATCGCGGCCAACGGTCCCGCCTTCTCCGCCGGCCACGACATGAAGGAGCTGACCGCGCGTCGCGGCGACCCGGATCGCGGCCGTGCCTTCTTCGCCGAGATGATGACCGCCTGCAGCGCGATGATGCAGGCGATCGTGCACCTGCCCAAGCCCGTGGTCGCATCCGTTCAGGGCATCGCCACTGCCGCCGGCTGCCAGCTCGTGGCAAGCTGCGATCTCGCGATCGCCTCGGAAGCAGCACACTTCGCCACTCCGGGCGTCGACATCGGCCTGTTCTGCTCGACGCCAATGGTGGCGCTGTCGCGCAATGTGCCGCGCAAGCAGGCGATGGAGATGTTGCTGACAGGCGAGCCGATCCCGGCCGCACGCGCTCGCGAGATCGGGCTCGTCAATCGTGTCGTCGCCGCCGGCAGCGAGCGCCATGCCGCCATTGCGCTCGCCGAACAGGTCGCGCTGAAATCCGCCTATACCGTCAAGCTCGGCAAGGAGGCGTTCTACCGCCAGGCCGAGATGAACCTTGCAGATGCCTATCGCTATGCGGCAGAGGTGATGACCGAGAACATGATGGCGCGCGACGCCGAGGAAGGCATTGGCGCCTTCATCGAGAAGCGCACGCCGACATGGCGGGATGAGTAATTCGTCATTGCGAGCGAAGCGAAGCAATCCAGAATCCCTCCTCGGAGACAGACTGGATTGCTTCGTCGCTTCGCTCCTCGCAATGACGGCGAAAGATGAGCCCGAAAAGATGAGCCAATGAACCACGACGCCTATCCCGACAATTACATCCGGGGCATCCTCAACAACGTGAAGTCGATCGCGATGGTCGGCGCTTCGCCTGCCAACGTGCGGCCGAGCTATTTCGCGTTCAAATATCTGGCCCAGCGCGGCTACGACATGATTCCGGTTAATCCCGGCCATGTCGGCAAGGAGCTGCTCGGAAAACCCTTCGTCGCCTCGCTGTCCGACATCGGCCGTCCGGTCGACATGATCGACATTTTCCGCAACTCCAGCCACATCATGCCGGTGGTCGAGGAAGCCCTCACGCTCGATCCGCTGCCGATGGTGATCTGGATGCAGTTGGGGGCGCGCGACGATGCGGCGGCGCTGAAGGCGGAATCGGTCGGTATCAAGGTGGTGATGAACCGCTGCCCCAAGATCGAATATGGCCGCCTGTCGTCGGAGATCTCGTGGATGGGCGTCAATTCGCGCACGCTGAGCTCCAAACGCGCTCCGGTACCGACGCAGGGCATGCGGCTATCCCTCAATCGGATGAGTGTCGGCGGCGGCGACACTGCGGCATCGGACCGCGCCGCCAAAAACAAGACCGAGCAAAGCTGACGCAATTGCGAAGGTTTCATTCGCGAACGCGACAATGCGTAGCACGATCGTTCCGATGTGAAGCCGCGCCTTGACGGCAGCCGCGGCGCCAATCAGCATGCCGCGCGATTTCAGACCACGAGAACAGGACGCCCTCAATGAGCGATCGCCTTCCGGGATTTTCGACCCTCGCCGTGCATGCCGGTGCACAGCCCGATCCCACCACCGGTGCGCGCGCGACTCCGATATATCAAACGACGTCGTTCGTCTTCAACGATGCCGACCACGCCGCCTCTCTGTTCGGCCTGCAGGCGTTCGGCAACATCTATACCCGCATCGGCAATCCCACCAACGCCGTGCTGGAAGAGCGCGTCGCGGCGCTCGAAGGCGGCACGGCCGCGCTGGCGGTGGCCTCGGGCCATGCCGCGCAGGTCGTGGTGTTGCAGCAATTGCTCCAGCCCGGCGACGAGTTCATCGCCGCGCGAAAGCTCTATGGCGGCTCCATCAACCAGTTCACCCACGCGTTCAAGAGCTTCGGCTGGAACGTGGTGTGGGCCGATCCCGACGACATCGCGAGCTTCGAACGCGCGGTCACGCCGCGCACGAAAGCGATCTTCATCGAGTCCATCGCCAATCCCGCCGGCAGCATCACCGACATCGAGGCGATCTCGACGGTGGCGCGCAAGGCGGGCGTACCGCTCATCGTCGACAATACGCTGGCCTCGCCCTATCTGATCCGCCCGATCGACCACGGCGCCGACATCGTCGTGCACTCGCTGACGAAATTTCTCGGCGGCCACGGCAATTCGATCGGCGGCATCATCGTCGATGCCGGCACTTTCGACTGGTCGACAGGCGGCAAATATCCGATGCTATCGGAGCCGCGGCCCGAATATCACGGCATCCGGCTCCAGGAGACGTTTGGCAATTTCGCCTTCGCGATCGCCTGCCGCGTGCTCGGCCTGCGCGACCTCGGACCCGCGCTGTCGCCGTTCAACGCCTTCATGATCCTCACCGGCATCGAGACATTGCCGCTGCGCATGCAGAAGCACTGCGACAACGCGAAAGCGGTCGCCGAATTCCTCGCCGGCCATCCGGCGGTGGCCGCGGTGAACTATGCGGGCCTTGCAAGCGACAAGTACAACCAGCTCGCGCGCAAATACGCGCCGAAGGGTGCCGGCGCCGTGTTCACCTTCAGCCTGAAGGGCGGCTACGATGCCGGCGTCAGCCTGGTGTCGAAGTTGCAGCTGTTCTCGCATCTGGCCAATGTCGGCGACACCCGTTCGCTGGTCATCCATCCGGCCTCGACCACGCACAGCCAGCTCGACGACGCCGCCAAGGTCAAGTCCGGCGCCGGCCCCGACGTGGTGCGGCTCTCGATCGGCATCGAGGACAAGGAAGATTTGATCGCCGATCTGGAACAGGCACTGGGCACGTAGCTGTCCTGGACATTCCGGGGCGCTTTGATGTGCCCCGGGAGTCCGGCTCCAGTTAACAGTCATTAACCATATCTGCCGCATACATCGTCACTGGATCGCCCCCTTTGATTCGGAGCCGACGATGCTGCGCTGGATGGTGCCTGCCCTTGCGGCGATGTTGACAGTCTCAGCTGCGTTCGCCGCCGATCTGCCGGCCACGCCGAGGCGGCGGGCCGCCGCTCCGCCGCAGGAGCCGCCGCAGGTCTATGTCGAGACCGATCCGGATGCGCTGATCTCGCCGGCCTACGGCATCGGCAGCTACGTCCGCAATTTACCGGGTACGCCACTGCTGCCGGGGTCGCACACGCTGCCGGGCTATTACGGCCGCCCCTGGGACTACGATTACCAGGGCGCGTATTACGGCGGGAAGCAGGTCGATTATTTCTGGCGCCTGCCCTACTCGTGCGGCATCTACGGCTATTGCTGAAGAGCAGATCCGATCAGCCGGCCTGACCGACGGGAACGGCGCGCGGCTGCGCTTCGGTTGCGCCACGCGGCGCGAGCCGCTCTGTCTGCATCACCGCAAGCGTCAGCACCACGATCGCAACTGCCTGATGCGCGAGCGCGAGATCGATCGGCACCTGGTTGAGCAGCGTGAGGATGCCGAGCACGCCTTGCAGGCTGACCGCGCCCAGCAGCAAGAGCGCGCCGCTTGCCGCAGAACCCGCGCGTGAACGGACCGCATCGAACGCGTGCAACGCCGCCAGCGCGAACAGCGCATAGGCCGTCATCCGGTGCTCGAACTGCACCGTCAGCACATTGTCGAACATGTTGCGCCACCACGGCGTCTCGAACCACAGCCGCTCCCCTGAGGGAATGAACGCGCCGTCGATCTGCGGCCAGGTGTTGTAGGCGCGGCCGGCGCGCAGGCCCGCAACCAGAGCACCAAAATAGATCTGGATAAAGGTCACCGCGAGGAGCAAGGCGCTGGTAAAGCGCAGCCGCGACGATGCTGCGATCTGCGGACGCCCGGCGAGCCGCCGCACCGTCCAGACGATGCCGGCGAAGATCACGAGCGCGAGCATAAGATGTGTCGCCAGCCGATATTGCGACACCTCGACGCGTTCGGACAGCCCCGAGGCCACCATCCACCAGCCGACCGCGCCCTGGAGGCCGCCGAGCCCAAACAATAGCCACAGCCGCCGCTTCAACTCACCGGACAGGCCGCCGCGCCAGAGGAAGAACAGGAACGGCAACAGATAGGCGACGCCGATGAAACGGCCGAGCAGCCGATGGCTCCATTCCCACCAGAAGATCTCCTTGAACTCGGACAGGCTCATGCCGGCGTTGAGTTCGCGATATTGCGGGATCGTCTTGTAGGCCTCGAAGGCCGCCGTCCACTGCGCTTCCGAAAGTGGCGGCACGCTGCCCGTGACCGGCTTCCACTCGACGATCGAGAGCCCGGATTCCGTCAGCCGCGTTGCGCCTCCGACCAGCACCATCAGCGCGATCAGCGCAGCCACTGAGATCAGCCACCAGCGCACGGCGCGATACGGCTCGGACGGGGCGGAATTCGTCGTCATTCGAGGCAAAACCAGAGCTTGAACCGGACTGCGTGCCCCTTATAGTCCCCCGCTCCCGCAGCGCAAGTTACGCGAAAGCCGCGATATTCCGTCATGACGATCCGCACTCGCAAGTTCCTCGGCACCATCCTGCTCCTGGTGCTCGCCACCGTCTGGGCACTGCTCGGCATGGCGCTGGCGCAGATGCCGTGGATCGCCGAATCCGGCTGGCGGCAGGCGATCTACTACGTGGTGGTCGGCATGGGCTGGGTGCTGCCGGCGATGCCGATCGTGAGCTGGATGCAGCGGCCGGACCGGGCCAAGTCGAGTTCGTAGCGCTTCCAGTTCGTAGCGCTTCTAGGTCCCAGCAGTGCCAGTCGGCTTCACCGGCGCAAAAGCGACCCCCGACACCAGCACCCGCATCATGCGCAGCGAGCGCACCCGGCCGTCCCAGGAAATGCGCGGCAGCGCGCGCAGATTGGTGCGTCCCTCCGCGTCCACCACGCCCGGGATCGTCGTCACCGCGCTGGCAAAGCCCGCCTCCTCCGCCATGATGACATGGCTGCGCCGGAACGAGGCGCGATCACCGAACGGAAAGGCGAGATGCCGGATGTCGCGATCGAAGGCCGCCTCCGCCACCGCCTTGCCCATCGTCATCTCGCGCAGTGCGGCCGCATCCTTCATGTTGGCGAGAACGGGATAGTTCACGGTCGCACTGCCGATTGTCACCAGCGGATCGGCCGAAAGCCTTGCCAGATCCTCCCAATTCATCGATGCCTCGCGTGAGAGCGCGGCAAGGTCGACCCGGTAGCGCGTGCAGAGGTCTGCGATCGCAGCCGACACATCCGCCGGCGGCAGCGAGCGCAGCCAGGCCTCGAGGAACGAAAACAGCGCCTGCTTCTCCGCGTTGCCAGTCACAGTGAAGCGCTGCTCCTTCTCGCCCATCAAGAGACTGACACGGCTCTCGCGCGCGATCACCTGTTCGAGTCCGAGCCACCAGGCCTCACCGACGCCGTCGGGAAACGCCGTGGGCACATAGATCGTGAAGGGCACGGCGTGGCGCGCCAGCACCGGATAGGCAAAGTCGATCAGATCCTTGCCGGCGCCGTCGAAGGTGAGTGCCACGAAGCGCCGCTGTTCCGACAGCGTCACCGCGCGCCGGCAGACCTCGTCCATGCCGACGAAATCATAGTTCCACCGCTTCAGCGCGCGAATGGCGCGATCGAGGAAATGCGGCGTGATCTCGTTCTCGCGCAGCGGCTGAAACCCGCCGCGCCGGCGCGACCGCACATGCGCAAAGCGCAGGATGGCGCCGGCTCCACGACTGCGCAGCGCAGCCTGGCCCGTGAACCAGGTCAGCTCAAGTCGCAGCCGTTCCAGCCATCTGTCGTCGGATGCCAATGTCCCACCTCGCGCCCGTCGGCGGCCGGTCCCCTCTTGTAGTCATTACCCTTTGTTGACATTTCTTTGCAAAGGTCGGCCACAGGCCGAATTACGCATATTTTTGATTTCTCGACAGGTTCGCGAATGACCATGGCTGCGGCGATGCAAAGCCGGACGGCAGAATTGCCAGCGCAGTCGAAAGCGGGCCGCATCGCGCATGTCGATATCGTGACCGATCTCGGCGCGGCCGAGGCCGTCTGGCGCGCCTTCGAGCAGCCCGGTCATCTCTTCACGCCCTATCAGCGATTTGATCTGCTCAGTCCCTGGCAGCGTCTGGTCGGCGAGCAGGAACGCGCCCGCCCCTTTATCGTCATTGCCCGCGACTCCGAGCATCGGCCGCTGCTGCTGCTGCCGCTCTCGCTGCGCCAAAGCCACGGCGTGCGCACCGCCTGCTTCATGGGCGGCAAGCATACGACCTTCAACATGGGCTTGTGGAACGCCGAATTTGCAGCGCAGGTCGCCAGCGGTGATCTCGACGCGCTGCTTGCGCCGCTCAACGAACATGCCGACGTGCTCGCACTGACGCAGCAGCCGCTGCACTGGAACGACCAGCAGAACCCGTTCGCGCATTTGCCACGCCAAAGCGCGATCAACGGCTGCCCGCTGCTCACGATGGAACCGGGCGGTCCGCCGGCATCGCGGATCAGCAACTCCTTCCGCCGCCGCCTCAAGAGCAAGGAGAAGAAGCTCCAGGCGCTCGCCGGCTATCGCTATCATTTGGCGACCACCGATGCGGACATCACCCGCCTGCTCGACTGGTTCTTCCGTATCAAGCCGGCTCGGATGGCCGAACAGAAGCTGCCCAACGTCTTCGCAGAGCCCGGCGTCGAGCAATTCGTCCGCAGCGCCTGCCTTGCACCACGCGGCGACGGCCGCGTCATCGACATCCACGCGCTCGAATGCGACGACGAGGTGATCGCAATCTTCGCTGGCGTCGCCGACGGCCAGCGCTTCTCGATGATGTTCAACACCTACACGATGTCCGAGCACGCCCGCTACAGCCCCGGGCTGATCCTGATGCGCTACATCATCGACCGCTGCGCCGAGCGCGGCTACCGCTCGCTCGACCTCGGCATCGGCTCGGACGAGTACAAGCGGATGTTCTGCAAGGACGACCAGGACATCTTCGACAGTTTCGTTCCGCTGACGTCACGCGGAAAGCTCGCGGCCATGGCGATGTCCTCGCTGAGCCACGGCAAGCGGCTGGTGAAACAGAACCAGATGTTGTTCGACCTGGCGCAGCGGCTGCGGCGAGCGTTCGGGTAGCTCTCGCCATTGCACGACTGCCCACCTTCTCCCCTTGTGGGAGAAGGTGGCGCGAAGCGCCGGATGAGGGGTTGTATCAGCAAGTCAAAATGCGAGAGGCACGCGCGGAGAGAGACCCCTCACCCGTCTCGCCGCTATCGCGGCGAGCCACCCTCTCCCACAGGGGGAGAGGGTAAGAAACGCCTACGCCGCCACGACGCGCGGCGCGTCCCTCGCATCCGACGGCTGCACCGGTCTGTTCAGCATCGTCACTTCATTGAATCCGACGGCGCTGAGCTGCTCGCACATCAGTGCGCGCGCATCCGGCGCCATCGACGCGTCGGGCACGACGACGGCGCGGGCATTCGCCGTCAGGAGCTCCGCCGGAAGGTCGGAGGCACTGCCGGCATCGAGCAGCACGTGGTCGTAGGCGCGCAGCAGCGCGTCGATCGCGAGCGTCACGCGGGGCGACTGCAACAGGCTGCGATCGAAGCCGGGGCGGCCTGCCATGACCAGATGCAGCCGCGAGAGCTTGTCCCGGGTGATGATCTGCGCGAACGACGCCTCGCCCTGCATCAGTTCGGCGAGGCCGGGTGCCGAGGCATCGACGGACACGGCGGCCATGGTCGGCGAGGACGCGGCGAGATCGACCACGACGACCCGCGCATCGCGCGCCAGGTGCCGGGCCAATGTCAGCGTCGACAGCGTGATGGCTTCGCCGCTCGCAGTGCCGAGCACCGTGACCTTCTTCGCCATGGCTCCGGCGGCGCGCAGGCTGTCGGCCAGATGCTCGATCTCCGCGAATTCGGCGACATCGGCATCGGCCGTCATCTCCGGCTGCAGCGGCGCGGGTTCTGCCATGACCGGGTCGACGACCGGATCGGCGAAGGGCTCGACGACCTCCGGTTGGACGATTTGTTCCTGGCGAGCCGACGCCCGCATGAGCGTTGGCGTGAACACCGCCACCGCACGGGGCGCGGTCTGGCGCAACAACTCTCCGGTGACGACGACGCCCGACGAGAGCAGCAGTGTCGCGATCGTCGCGATCAGCACGATCGGCAGCTTCTTCGGGTAGGCCGGCGTGTTCGAGACGACGGCGCGCGAGATGATGCGGCCATCCGTCGGCGCGGTGTCGATGGTCTCGCGGGTGTTGGCCTCACGGTACTTCGCGAGATAGGTTTCGAGCAGGTCGCGCTGCGCCTTGGCCTCACGCTCGAGGGCGCGGAGCTGCACGTCCTGGCCGTTGGTGGCCGTCGCCTGCTTCTTGAGCTGCTCGAGGCTCGCCGACAATTCCTGAACGCGCCCGCTGGCGGCACGCGCATCGTTTTCGAGCGTGCGGGCGAGCTTGGCGGCCTCGTCGCGGATCTGGGTGTCGAGGTCGGCGAGCTGCGCCTTCAACTCCTTGATGCGCGGATGGTTGCCGAGCAACGTCGACGATTGCTCGGCCAGCTGGGCCCGCAACGCCACGCGCTGCTGCGAAGGCGTGCGCATCGATTCCGAGTTCAAGATTTCCGACGATTCGATCGGTTTGCCGCTCTGGATCATCTCGCGGATCAGGCGCGCCTTGGACTCGGCATCGGCCTTGAGCGCGCGCGCATTGTTGAGCTGGGTGTTGACCTCGCCCATCTGCTGGTTCGATAGCGTCGTGTTGTTGGTGCCGACGAACAGGCTCGACTTGGAGCGGAAGTCCTCGGCCTTCGCTTCGGCCTCGGAGACATTCCGTCGCAGCTCATCGATCCTGCCGGCATACCACTGGCTGGCGTTTCGGGCCTGGTCCTGGCGCGCATCCTGCTGGAGCACGAGATAGCCGTCGGCGATCGAATTGGCGACGCGCACGGCGAGATCGGGATCGGCAGACTGGAATTCGATCACGATGACGCGTGACTTGTCGACGGCGTAGGCCTGGAGGCGCTCGTAATAGGCGTCCAGCACCCGCTCTTCCGGCGTCATCGAGAACGGATCGCGGCCGATGCCGACCAGCGCCGCAAGAGACTTCAGCGGCGAAACGCCTTGCAGCACCGGATCGAACTCGGGCCGCTCCGCAAGCTTGTTCTTCTTGATGATCTCGCGCGCGAGATCGCGCGACAGCACGAGCTGCACCTGGCTGGTGACGGCTTCGGCGTCGAGCGCCTGCCGTTCCTCGGCGCGATCGCTATTGGGCCGCAGAAACACGTTCTCACGGCCGTCGATCAGGATACGGGATTCAGACTTGTAGCGCGGCGTGATGAGATTGACGATTGCGATGGATGCGACGAGCGCCAGCACCGTCGGAACGATGATCCAGCCGCGCTTGCGCGCCAATGCCGCGCCGAGCGCGTGCAGGTCGATGTCGCCGGATTCGACTGGCGCCGGCCGCGGAGCAACGGGCGCAGGCTTTGCTTCAATGCTGGGCTCGAGTTCAGCCCGCTTGGCTGCTGCCTTCGAGACAGCCCGCTTGACCACCGCCTTGTCCTTGCCGGCACGCCAGAACGCTAAACGCATCGAACACTCCCGCAGGCGCAACGCCACGAACCTACCTCAACCAGGGCGATTACACTCCATTAAGGTTGCCGCTGGGTTAATCGCAGCGTCGGGCGGCTCGCGCAGGTGCGTCCGTCACCGTTTGTTAACCACGAGGCCTCTTAATCCGTCTCGATATTTCGTCAGATTGTTCGAGCATTCGCCGTCGAGCGCTGGTTTTGATCATGCCCCCCTCTCCCGACCAGCCGCTTCGCATCCTGCACGCCGTGCGCGCTCCGGTCGGCGGCATCTTCCGCCACATCCTCGACGTCGCCAACGGCCAGGTCGATCGTGGCCATCACGTCGGAATTCTCGCCGACAGTCTCACCGGCGGTGAGCGCGCCGACAAGGCCCTTGCCGAGCTCGCACCGCGGCTGAAGCTCGGCGTGCACCGGATGGCGATCCGCCGCGAACCGTCGCCTGACGATGTCCTGGTCTGGTTTCGCTTGCGGCGCCTGATCGCCACGCTCAAGCCCGACGTCATGCATGGCCACGGCGCCAAGGCCGGCGCTTTCATCCGGATGCGGCGGCGATCCGACGACACCATCCGCATCTACACCCCGCATGGCGGCTCGTTGCATTATCCCCTCAACACCCTCAAGGGCGAGTTTTACGCGCGGCTCGAGCGTGCGCTGATGGATGCGACCGACCTGTTCCTGTTCGAAAGCGCGTTTGCCCGCGACACCTATCAGCGCATCGTCGGCAAGCCGAAGGGCGTGGTGCATTGCGTCTTCAACGGCGTGACGCCGGAGGAATTCGAACCTGTCGTCATGGCCGACGACGCCACCGACCTCGCTTATGTCGGTGAGTTCAGGCACATCAAGGGCGCCGATCTGCTGGTCGACGCGGTGGCGCGCCTGCACGAGGGCGGTAAGAAGGTCACGCTGACGCTCGGCGGTGACGGCGAGGAGACCGCGGCGCTCAAAGCGCAAGTCGAGAGGCTCGGCCTCTCCAGCGCCATCCGCTTCATCGGTCACGTCAAGGCACGCTACGGCTTTTCCAAGGGGCGGCTGCTGGTCGTTCCCTCGCGTGGCGATTCCATGCCCTATGTCGTGATCGAGGCCGGTGCCGCCGGGATACCGATGATTGCGTCCAAGATCGGCGGCATTCTCGAGATTTTCGGCGCGGAGAACCCGGCGCTGTTTGCGCCGAGCAACGCGGAAGCCATGGCGGAGGCGATCGCGGCCGCGCTCGACAATCCGCTGGGAACAGCGCAGCGCGCCTTGTCGCTTCGCGAGCGCATCTCCGCGCATTTCTCGCAGCAGGCGATGGTCGAGGGCGTGCTCGCGGGCTATCGCGACGCATTTACCAATCACTAACCATTCTTAAGACCCGCTTTAGAGAATCTTCCGATTTGTCCGATAACCCAAGCGCCAGGGGATACTCGCCCGGGACGCAAGGACGCGGCCCGCGGGTTTTTGGAATGGACGTGGACGCCCGTGGAACCGCTCAACGCACGCTCGATGCTCGATGCCGCGACCAGCGCCGCGGCGAAGCCGGCTGACCGGCCCTTTGTGGAGCGGCGTCAACGGCTCTCGGCCGCCGCGCTCGACGTCGTCAACCAGAAGGTCGCCCGCGCCTATTCGCCGATCGTGATCACCGGCTTCGTGCGCCTCGCCGATTTCGCGCTGCTGAGCCTCGTCGGCATCGTACTCTATCTCGGCTATGTCATGCCGCACGCCGGCTCCTTCAGCTGGATCTATCCCGCGCAGATCATCGCCGTCGCGGTCTCCGCCGTGGTCTGCTTCCAGGCCGCCGACATCTATCAGGTGCAGTTGTTCCGCGGTCAGCTCCGGCAGATGACGCGGATGATCTCGTCCTGGTCGTTCGTCTTCCTGTTGTTCATCGGCATCTCCTTCTTCGCCAAGTTCGGCAGCGAAATATCGCGGCTCTGGCTTGCCGCCTTTTACGTCCTCGGGCTCGCCGCGCTCCTCTGCGAGCGTCTGGTGCTGCGCTCGCTGGTGCGCGCCTGGGGGCGCGAGGGCCGGCTCGACCGCCGCACCATCATCGTCGGCTCCGACCGCAACGGCGAACAATTGGTCGAGGCGCTGAAGCAGCAGGAGGATTCCGACATCCATGTGCTCGGCGTGTTCGACGACCGCAACGACAGCCGCGCGCTCGACACCTGTGCCGGCGCGCGCAAGCTCGGCAAGGTCGACGACATCGTCGAATTCGCCCGCCGCACCCGCGTCGATCTCGTGCTGTTCGCGCTGCCGATCTCCGCCGAGACGCGCATCTTGGAGATGCTGAAGAAGCTCTGGGTGCTGCCGGTGGACATCCGCCTCTCCGCACACACCAACAAGCTACGCTTCCGCCCCCGCTCCTATTCCTATATCGGCGAGGTACCGACGCTGGACGTGTTCGAGGCGCCGATCACCGACTGGGACCTGGTGATGAAATGGCTGTTCGACCGCGTGGTCGGCACCCTCGCGCTGCTCGTGGCCTTGCCGGTGATGGGATTGGTGGCGCTGGCCGTGAAGCTCGACAGCCCCGGACCCGTGCTATTCCGCCAAAAGCGCTTCGGCTTCAACAACGAGCGCATCGACGTCTACAAGTTCCGCTCAATGTACCATCATCAGGCTGATCCGACGGCCTCGAAGGTCGTGACCAAGAACGACTCGCGCGTCACCCGCGTCGGCCGCTTCATCCGCAAGACCAGCCTCGACGAGCTGCCGCAGCTCTTCAACGTGGTCTTCTCCGGCGATCTCTCTTTGGTCGGCCCACGTCCGCATGCGGTACAGGGCAAGCTGCAGAGCCGCCTGTTCGACGAAGCCGTCGACGGCTATTTCGCCCGCCACCGGGTCAAGCCCGGCATCACCGGCTGGGCCCAGATCAACGGCTGGCGCGGTGAGATCGACAACGAAGAGAAGATCCAGAAGCGCGTCGAGTTCGACCTCTATTACATCGAGAACTGGTCGGTGCTGTTCGATCTCGTCATTCTGCTGAAGACGCCGATCTCGCTGCTGACCAAGAACGAGAACGCGTATTGAGTTGAATTTTTCCGTCATGCCCCTCCTTGTGCGCTGTTGCGCACTGGGGCGGGGCATCCGGTACTCCGCGGCGCCGGCCGCTTCCGCAATAGACGCCGCGGAGTACTGGATCGCCCGGTCAAGCCGGGCGATGACAGCGGTATTTGTGGCGTACCAGTTGCGTAAACGTATGAGCGTGTGATGGCGTATGCGGCAACAGCCGGGGAGATGAATGCAGCGGTTCGGGCTGCGCCCGGCGTGTTGGCGCTCCAGCGCGCGCTGGTATGGCTGGTCGGCGCCTCCGGCGCGATCGTGTTCATCGAGCCGAGCCCCTACGAGATCGTGACGCTGCTGGCCACCGTCACCTTCTTCGCCACCGGACTGCGTCTGCGGCTCGCTTTGATGCCGCTGGTGCTGATGCTGGTCCTGCTCAATATCGGCTATACGATCAGCGCGATCCCGCTGTTCGAGCAGTCCGAGGTGGTGAGCTGGATTGCGACCTCCTGGTACATGGCGGTCACAGTCGTGTTCTTCGCCATGGTCACGTCGGAGGACACCGCCGCCCGGCTCGATATGCTCCGCCGCGGGCTCGTGATCGGCGCGATGGTCGCCTCGCTGTCGGCGGTCGCCGGCTACTTCCACCTGGTTCCCGGCGGCGACGACCTCCTCACGCTGTACGGACGCGCGCGCGGCACCTTCAAGGATCCGAACGTGCTCGGCGCCTTCCTGATCCTGCCGGCACTGTTCTCGCTGCAGAGCGTCGTCTCCGACAAGTTCGGCAAGGCGTTTCGCAACGTCATCGCCTTCGGCATCATGTCGCTGGCGATCCTGCTCGCTTTCTCCCGCGCCGCCTGGGGCGGGCTGGTGCTGACATCCGCCTTCATGCTGGCGCTGATGGTGCTGACCAGCCGCACCAACGCGCAACGCTCGCGTATCATCGTCATGGCGATCCTGGCCGCGGTGCTGGGCCTTGCGCTGATCGCGGTGTTGATGTCGTTCGATTCCACCGCCGAGATGTTCAAGCAGCGCGCGAGCTTCGATCAGAGCTATGACGAAGGCCGCTTCGGCCGGTTCGGGCGGCACATCCTGGGAGCGGAGATGGCGCTCGACCTGCCGTTCGGCATCGGCCCTCTGCAATTCCACCGCTTCTTCCCCGAGGACACCCACAACTCCTATCTCAACGCCTTCATGTCCGGCGGCTGGCTGTCAGGCATCTGCTATCCCGCGCTGGTCTTCACGACCGTCATCATGGGTGTCAGGCACATCTTCGTGCCCGTGCCCTGGCAGCGCGCTTATCTGGCGGTGTTCTCCGCCTTCGTCGGCACCGTCGGCGAAAGCTTCGTGATCGACACCGACCACTGGCGGCACTTCTGGATGATGCTGGGCGCGATGTGGGGCATGATCGCGGCTGCACAGATCTACAAGGCTAGGTCTGGCGACGAAGCTTCTTCAGCTTGAGATCGGGGCGTTTCTCCGGCGGCGTGTCGAGCAGGCCCTTCAGCGCCGCGGTCGCCGCGAGCACGCCCTTGTAGCCCTCATTGGCGAAGCGCAGCAGCAGGCGCAATTCCTGGTCGGAATAGCCGCCAAAAACCTTCTCCATCGCCTGCTGCATCGGCACGTAGAACTGGCCGAGCCTTTCGATCGCCTCCGGCACGACGGCAATGAAGACCTTGCGACGATCGGCATCGTCGCGCTCACGACGGACCAGGCCCGCCTTTTCGAGCCGGTCGACCACGCCGGTGATGGCGCCGGTCGTGAGCCCCGTGACTTCGGCGAGCCGGCCGGCGGTGACGCGGCCTTCGAGGTACAGGATGTCCATGCATTCGAGGTCGGAATTGGCGATTCCGGCAACGTTCGCAACGGTCTGGCCATAAAGCACGCCCTGCGCGGACGACCTGCGCATCGCCTCCTCGAGCTCCTGCAGCAGCGCGGCGCGCGCCTTCGTCCTTGACAAGGCAAACCTCGTATCTTAGTCGATATATATCTTAGTCACTAAGAGATTTAGCGACTGTAATTCTCCTAGCACCACGGAAACGTCGGGAGCAAGCCATGTCCTATCGTCCTCGCAAGGCCCTGATCATCGGCGCCGGCATCGCCGGCCCCGTCGCGGCGGTCCTGCTGCGCCGCGCCGGCATCGAGTCCGCGATCTACGAAGGCTGGCCCTATTCGAAAGGCATCGGCGGCGGCCTTCAGATCGCGCCGAACGGCATGCAAGTCATGGACGAGATTGGCCTTTCCAATGAGCTGATCAGCCGCGGCTCGATCGCGGAATCGTTCGACTTCTATTCGCAAGCCGGAGAGAGGCTCGGCTCGATCAATCGCGACATGGCGCGGCGCTTCGGCCAGCCCGCGGTCAATGTCTGCCGCGCCACGCTGAACGAGATGCTGATCGACAAGGCCTGGTGCGCATGCGTTTCGCTCTATTTCGAGAAGCGCCTGATCAAGATCGAGGATCGCGCCGACCAGCCGATCATCGCCTACTTCGCCGACGGTACCACGGCCGAAGGCGACTTCGTGATCGGCGCCGACGGCGTGCACTCGGTGACGCGGCGCCAAGTCGTCCCGGACGGGCCGCAGCCGTTCGATACCGGACTGATCGGCTTCGGCGGCTTCGTGCCGCACGCCGTCCTGGATGGCCGGCCGATCGGCCGGCACGTTGAAACCACGTTCGGACAGAGCGGCTTCTTTGGCTACGGCTATTGCAGCCCCGATCCGAACGACGGCGTGATGTGGTGGAGCACGCAACCCGCGCACGGCATGGACGCGGCGATGTTTCGCGCGCTCGACCATGCAACGCTGAAGCAGCACCTGCGCGGCTTCCACCGCGGCTGGCACGATCCGATCCCTGGCATCATCGAGGCAGCCGAGAACATCGTGGTCACCGACACGCTCGACGTCGCCACCCTGCCGACCTGGTCGCGCAAGCGCTCGCTGCTGATCGGCGATGCCGCCCATGCGACCAGCCCCCATGCCGGCCAGGGCGCCTCGCTCGCGCTGGAGGATGCGATGCGCCTCGCCCGGTTGATGCAGCAAGGCCGGGAGCTCGGCGCCACCTTCCAGGCCTTCGAGGCCGAACGGCGCCCGCGCACGGAAAAGATCGTCGCCATGGCCCGCCGTAACGGCAACAACAAGCGCGAGTTCAGCGCCACCGGCGCGTGGATTCGCAATCAGATGATGAAATGGCTGCTGCCGCTGGGCGCGAAAAGCATGGAGTTCATGTACGCCTACGACGCGCGGGCGGTGTAGTGGCACGAACGCTGTCATGCCCGCCTTGTGCGCACTTGCGCACCGGGGCGGGCATCCAGTACGCCGCGGCCTCTCGATTCAATCGGTGCCGTCTCTGGAATACTGGATCGTCCGGTCGAGCCGGACGATGACACCGTGATTGCGGCAAGTGACCGCCTCTACTTCTCCACCGCGAACGTCAGCCCGGCATTCTCGACCAGCCGCTTGATCAGCTTGTGCTGCATCGCCGCGCCCGGGGTCCAGAAGCCGGCTGCGACGTCAGTCGTGTCCCGCAGCATGCAGATGGCGCATTCGGAGATCATCTTCGAGGTCGAGCCGTAGCCGGGATCGCGGTCGCCGGTGACGCCGGCGCGAACCATGCGGCCATCGGGTGCGATCGCGACATAGAGCAGATCGAACAGACCGTTTTCACGCTCTTCCTTCGACGGCCCCTCGCCCGGCTTCGGTGCGTCGGGGCCGGTCTTGCCCGCATTGGCAGCCATCACGAGCTTGGCGTTGGCCTCGCCCTTCTCGCCGGGACCGGTCAGGACCATCTCGTCGTAGACGAAGTCCTGGCCGTAGGGGAATCCCATCAGCATGTTGGAGCGGTGAACGTTGCGCGTGTTGATCAGCGCCATCGTGAACGGCGCGGCCCAGGATTGCAGATCCTCCTCGAAGGCGGCCCTGTTGCCTTTCGGCTGCTTCGGGCCGGTGAAGCCGGGCGTCAGCGCAAAATGATCGTTGAGAATGGCGACAAGGCTGAGATCCTTGGCCACCGCATCGAAGGTCGCCTTAGCGCTGGCGGCGGTGCCGCCCGAGAGCGTGCCCCGCATGTCGCGCACACGCCCTTTCACCCGCGGGGCCGGCGCGCCGAAGACACGTTTGGCCTCTTCCTGGACGAAGAACGTACCGAGCTCGAACGGCACGGAATCGTAGCCGCAGGAAAACACGATCCGCGCGCCGCTCTCTTTTGCAGCCGCCTCGTACTTGTCGATCATCTGGCGCATCCAGATCGGCTCGCCGCAGAGGTCGAAATAATCCGTGCCCGTGGCCACGCAGGCGGCGAGCAGTTCTTCACCATAGAGCTGATACGGGCCGACGGTGGTGATCACCGACATGGTCTGCTCCGCCATCGCCTTCAGCGAAGCCGCATCCGACGCATCCGCGACAATCAACGCCGTATTCCCGGGCGCGCCGATCGCATCGCGGACCGATTTCAGCTTGCCGAGGCTGCGGCCTGCCATCGCCCATTTGAGCGCGTGGTCGCTCTTGTAACGCTGGGTCAGGTATTCGGCGACGAGCTGGCCGGTAAAACCGGTCGCGCCATAAACGACGATGTCGAATTTCGCAGAGCTCATGATCCGCCTTTGCTTTACTTCTTCGCGTAGCTCACGCCCATGCCGGCACGGACGTCGCTTTGAATACCATAGGGCGGGATCGGATAACGCAGGCCGTTCTTGGCCAGCGCCTTCATGCCCACAACCGCCTTGGCGAGATGTTCCGGCTTCAGGGCCATCAGCATCTCCTCGTCCGGCACGCCGCCATAGCGCCGTTCGGCGTAGCATGGCAAGGACAGGCTGGGCTCACCGCTCTTGAGCGCCCTGCCCCAGGAATCGGCGCAAGCGGTCTCGCCGACCACGCCCCATTCGAACTTCTTGTAGCCGGTGTATTGCAGCCCGTTGATCAGGATGATCATCTGCCCCGGCGTGGCATAGACGAGACAAATGTCCGGCGGATCGAGCCGGCCGCTCGCCAGCGGACTGACCGCGAGCGCCTGATATTGCCCGAACGGAACCACGTCCAGCGCCTCCTGGCGCTTGCGTGCGTCCTCCGCCGTGCCGTGCCAGACCCCGACATAGTTTTCGCCGGCGAGCCATTTTTCGTCCTGCGGTGCAAGGCCGATCACCGCGCGGCATTGCGCGCCGACGAGATCATCGGCCGTGATGCCCACGGTCCAGCCCAGACGCGCGGCCATGCTGACGATCTGGTCGGTGGTGTGGACCGCGTTCGGCCGCCGGACTTTCGGGATTGCCTCCATGTCCGCGGTCCGCGCGAACAGCTTCATGCCGATCACCGTGGTCTTCAGTCGCAACAGGCTGTTGAGATCGGCGACGAGGCCGGCAAGATCGATGCTGTCTGCACTCTGCTGTTGCATGGCGTCCTCCCGGCCGGCAGTGGCGCGCCGGCTGTTATTGCTTCTTGAACGGTTCTAGTCCTTCGCCGGTCCCGGGAGCAACTCGCCAGTCCGGCCCATCAGGCGGTAGGCGACGAGCCCGATCCATTCGCGCACGGCGACCTCGGTTCGGCCGAGCCCGTCCGTGCCGACATTGGTGAAAGAGAAGAGATCGTCACGCCCGCCCATTCGCCAGTCAACCGGATAGGCTTCGACGTCGAATCCCGCCTTGCGAAAGATTCCCATCGAACGCGGCATGTGAAAGGCCGACGTGACCAGGAGCCAGCGTTCGCCCGCCTTCGGCGCCACCAATTGTTTGGTGAAGATGGCATTCTCGTAGGTGTTGCGGGAGTCCCGCTCGAGGATCAGGCGCTGCTTCGCGATGCCCAGATTCTCCAGGATGGGCGCGGAGTAGTCGGCCTCCCGGGAGTCCGTCGAAACCAGGTTCGCGGTGCCCCCGGTGAAGACAATGCGCGTGTTCGGATAGCGGCGCGCGAGCTCGGCCGGCGCAAACAGGCGATCGGCCGCGTGCGCGACGACCGGCGTGCGGTGCGCCGCCGACAGATCGGTGTCGATCGAGCCGCCGAGCACGATGATGCCATCGGGCGCACCGCGCGACGGATCCCACGGCGGAAAACGCGACTCCAGCGGATAGAGCAAGAGGTTGCCGAGCGGCGAAAACGCGGCGAGCGCCAGCAGGATCAGCGTGGCCGCGGCGAGCTTGCGGCCGAAGGCGGCAAAGCGCGTCGCCATCAGGACGACCGAGACGATTCCGAGCTCGATCATCAAGTTGATCGGCAGCACCGCTGCGCCGAGGGTCTTGGACAGGACAAAAAGCAGGGGAGCCTCGCTGGAATGATCGTGCCTGTTGCGCGCGGGCTTGACCCGCCCGTCGATCTTCAGAAAGCTTCTTGGAAGAGGATCGATTGCCTGGTCAAGCCCGGGCCTGTGAAACGGACGGACGCCACATGACCCATCACCACCTGCATTCCAGCCCCGAGACCTGCCATTGGGGGTTCTTCGAGGCTGCGCTCAAGCCCGTCCTCACCATCGCGAGCGGTGACGAGGTCACGGTCGACACCATCAGTGGCGGTCCGGACATGCTGCCCGACCGCAGCAAATTTCACATTCCGCCCGAGATGCACGAGGTTCATGCCCAGAACGAGCGCATGCTGCCCGGCCACATCCTCACCGGCCCGATCGCGCTCGAGGGCGCCGAGCCCGGCGACGTGCTCGCGGTCGAGATCCTCGACGTCCAGCTCCGGCAGGATTGGGGCTGGAACATGATCAAGCCGCTGTCCGGCACCCTGCCCGACGATTTCCACGAGACGCGCATTCTGAACATCCCGCTCGACCGTTCCCGGATGGTCGCCCGCATGCCGTGGGGGCTGGACCTGCCGCTCAAGCCGTTCTTCGGCGTGATGGGCGTTTCGCCGCCGCCGGCCTGGGGCCGCATCTCCTCGCTCGTTCCTCGCGCCATGGGCGGCAATCTCGACAACAAGGAGCTTGGCGCCGGGGCGACGCTGTATCTGCCGGTGTTCGTCCCGGGCGCGCTGTTCTCCTGCGGTGACGGCCATGGCGTGCAGGGCGACGGCGAGGTTTGCGTCACCGCGATCGAGACCGCGCTTCAGGGCCGCTTTCGCCTGACGCTGCGCAAGGACCTCAGGCTCGATTATCCCCGTGGCGAGACGGCGACGCATTACATGACCATGGCGATGGACCCCGATCTGGACCAGTGCGTGGTGCGGGCGCTGCGCGACATGATCGTGCTGCTCGGCGAGAGGCGCAATTTGTCGCGCGAGGACGCCTATACGCTGTGCAGCCTGGCGGCCGATCTGCGGGTGACCCAGACCGTCAACGGCTCCAAGGGCATCCATTGCATGATCGAAAAGACGATCGTGCACGGCTGAGCCGACCAGCCCACTCCTGACCGGTCGAAGCCACGCCGCCGCCGGCCTGCCGCGCGGCGTGCCTTGTCATGCCTAAATTTCCCTCGCGATTCCAAGGGGCTGACCAGGCGCCGCAGCCTGCATTTGACTTCTGCCTCCAAACCTAAATAGAGTCTTAATCGTAACTTTTATGTACCCGAGTAAGAGGCTAGCGTTCGGCCATGGCCACCGAAAAAGCCGAGACTGACCGCATTCCTGTAACCTTGGCGCTCTCGACCATCACCTATCTGGAGAAGCTGGTGAGACAGGGCACCCACGGCACCAGCGTTCCCGGCGTCGCACGTACCTTGATCGAGGAAGGCATCCGTCTCGCCATCAAGGACGGGCTTTTGTCGATTCGCGACAATGGCAGGACGTGAGCGCGCGCCGAACGTGAGGCGGACGGATCTCGAGAGGCGGATGGCCGACATCTGCAACCTGGGACCGTTACACATGCCTGTTCTCTCACCCACCTGGACCGACGAACGCATCGAACTTCTGAGGCAGCATTTCGAGGCCGGGCTCTCCTGCCGCGAGATCGCCGCCGACATTGGCGTCAGCCGCAACGCCGTGATCGGCAAGCTGTCTCGCCTCAATCTCACGCGCGGCCGAACCATCGACGATCGCAAGGTTCACGACAGGGGCCTGGCGCCGGCGCGCGCGCCGCGGACCGTGCCGCGGCTGCAATATGAGATGCTCGCCACGATCTACGGCGAGACCGGTGCGCCGATGGTCACCGGTCCGATCGACGATGCCAATCGCTGCTCGCTACTCGAGCTTGCCGAGAACCGCTGCCGCTGGCCGATCTCGACGCCTGGCGCGGACGATTTCTGCTTCTGCGGCAACTCCGCACCCGACGGCCAGTCCTATTGCGCCGGCCACAGCCGCCTCGCCTACCGGCCGAATTCCCGCGCGCGCGTCATGCGCGGCTAGAGCCAAGTCCTGGAGGCGAGTCCTGGAGCCATGCCCAAAACGAAAAACCTCCGGCAGGGCATTGCCGGAGGTTTCTGGAGGTTTAGCATCAAGTCAGAGCCGCAACTTTCGTCATCGGCTGGGAGCTATATAGCTTAGTAGCTCAGGTAAGTAAATAAAGTTGGGCCGATCGATTCGCATGGCACGTCTTCGTCGCCCGCACGTGCCGCCGGATTTCCGAACGCCCGCTCGCAAAGAAGCCCACCTCATAAAAAAGCCCCGGCGGTGTCCCGCCGGGGCTGCGTCCTATCCGAAGGTCTTGAGCTTACCAGTTGCGCTGGGCGCGAACCAACAGGCTGTAGGTGTCCTGGTCCTTCAGCTCATAGGTCGCCGCGGGCTTGGCAACGCTGGTGAGCGCCGGCGTGGTGATCACGCCCGAGTACTTCTGGTCAAGATGGCTGTAGGTGAAGTCAGCCGAGAAGGTCAGGTTCTTGATCGGGGTCCAGCGGGTGATGACACCGATCTGGCCGATGTTGAAGTCCGGGTTGCAGGTGCCGGTCAGGGTCGCGAACGCGGCGCTGCCGCAGATCATGCCCTTGGCGGTGCCGCTGTAGTTGACGGCAGCCCACGCACCATAAAGCGCCGAATTCCAGTACGGGCTCCAGTTGTGAGTGTAGG
This sequence comes from Bradyrhizobium sp. CW1, assembly GCF_023100665.1. Classification (NCBI taxonomy): domain Bacteria; kingdom Pseudomonadati; phylum Pseudomonadota; class Alphaproteobacteria; order Hyphomicrobiales; family Nitrobacteraceae; genus Bradyrhizobium; species Bradyrhizobium sp. CW1. The sequence continues at coordinate 3,689,903 of NZ_CP064684.1, read as the reverse complement.
CACCACGGAAGCCGTAGGTCTTGGTCAGCTCGAGACCGCTGCCGGGTGCGAACACCGCGTCAGACACGCCGGCGAAGCCGATGCTCTGATACGCGCCGCCCGAACCGCCGAACATCGAGTAGCTGGTCGCTGCCAGCTCCTGGAAGTTGTAGCGGCTCGCGCCGTCGGTGTAGACGCCCGAGATGTTGATCACGTCGCCTGCACCGGTCGGGATGTTCTTGATCGACAGCGCCAGCTGGACGGCCCAGCCCCACTTGTCTTCAGGATGACCGGTAACTTCGCTCGCGCCGTAATAGCCGACGTGGTTGTCGTGCGCAGCGACCGAGGCCTGGAACAGGCCCCAGGCCTGGTCGACGCGGAGCGTGCCGACGAGATCGGGGGAGCGGGTGCCGCCGAGATCGTTGGAGCCGTAGGCACCGCCGAGGACGCCGGCGGTGGACATGCCGGCCGTATTCCAGAGCGCGGTCTGGAACACCTGCGTCTGGTCCTGGGCCGAGACGATCGCCGTCACGCCCTGGCCGAGATCGGCAGTGTAGGTGAACTGGGCAACACCGTTGGTGGTGCCGCTGCCGCCGACGAGCTGGTCGAAGTTGTTGCCGGGATAGTTGATCCAGGGCGCGTCGAACTGCGACACGGCCTTACCCATGGTGAAGCCGGCGAACTGGATGAAGGCGTAGTAGACGCCGAGCGCGCCGCCCGAGATCGTGCCGTCGGTGCCGTTGACGGCGCCACCGCTGGAGCCGATCAGGCTCGTGCCTGCGGCGTTGAGGCCGAGCGTGCCGCTGTACTGGGTCGCACCCGTTCCCGAACCGGCGCCGACATAGTTGCCGGTCGTCCAGGTGAAGACCGCATCGAAATAGGTGCGGACCACGCCGTACTCGGTTGCGGTGCGCGTGTCGATGTTCAGATCTTCACGAGCGCGCATCGAGTAATAGTTGGTCAGGCGGTTGTTGGCCGCGAAGACGTTGTTGTACTGGGCGCTGTAATTGCCGCCGGCATTGAGCGCCACTTCGGCACGCAGATAGCCGCCCAGCTTGATGCAGGTGTCGCTGCCCGGGATGTAATAGAAACCCGCGCCGTAGAGCGAGCAGACCTTCACATACTCGACCGCCTTGGCCTTGACCGGAAGATCAGCCGCCTGAGCTCCACCGACGGCGATCAGACCCGCCGCAGTGCCGAGCAAAAGGCTCTTCACCACTTTCATATTAAAACCTCCAAGTTGCTCATTTTACGAAGACCGGACCGTGAGGCCCCCCAAGATTCCCGTCTTTGAAATCCGCTCGGCCGCTTTGCGCTTCGGACACACCCTCTTTCGACGCGAGGGACGTGAGCAAACCACCTGCAACGGGACGATCGAGTACCCCCCACCGCCACGAAGCAATATGCCTGCGCCTTTCGGTAATCAAAATACCTTATTTAGTCAGCTTTGTTGGTTTTGCTAAACCTGTGCCCCGTTCGCAACACCATTGCGAACCGATTCCGTGAGCTGATCATCTTTGTAGTTTTACTGACAAAATTACCCTGCTCTGCACTTGCGTCAGAGCAGGCTTGCGTGGACTATGGCTTGCACGACACCGGCCGCATACAAATCAGATCACGGGAGTGACGCTGTGTCAGCGACGAGGAAAGAAGGGGCGCGCCTCCGCACCATCGGCAATCTGGATATCATCAGGCGCTTCACCTGGGAGATATCGTCGATCAACATGTATCTGGAGGAGCTGCGTCAGTTCTGGGCGAGAACGCTCGGCATCAGCGGCCCGCAATGGCTGATCCTGATGGCGATCTCCGACCTCGACAAGGACGACGGCATTCCGGTCAACGTCGTCTCGAAACTGCTCCACGTCGATCCGTCGTTCGTCACCACCCAGTCCAAGCTGCTCGAGAAGAAGGGCCTGTTGCGCCGGCGCCCCTCGCCAACCGACGCAAGGGTGGTCCGACTATCACTGACCGAGAAGACGCAAAAGCACCTGGCGAGCCTCAACGAGCAGTACAAGACGATCAAGGAATTCGTCTTCCAGGAGTTCGACGAGAAAGAGCTGACGGAATTCACCACCAAGCTCGCGATGTTGAAGACCCGTCTCGAAAAGGCCTGCGTCCGCCTGACCCTCGACTTCTGAGGCGACGTCCTCAGATGCGCCCCGCGGCGCCGAGCCGCGATTCCAGCCAATCGAAGATATATTCATTGGCAAGGCTCGGATTGTCCGCATGGGCCTGCGCCGCGCCAGTTTCGGCCGCGGTGAACACCTTCAACATGACATCCGAACTGCCGAGCCGGGAGGTCTGGACGATCTGACGCGCCCGATCGGCCTTGAGCCAGCCGTCCTCGCCGAGCGTGATCAGCACCGGACAGTCGGCGCTGGAGGCCATCAGCGGAGCATGCGGCACCGGAACGATGCTGACGTCGCTCATCGCGAATCGGCTGGCAAAGAAGGCCCGCTCGTGCAGGTCCCATAGGCCGCCATCGCAGACGGCGGCGGCAAGCCGCGGCTCCTGCAGCACCGCGCGCGCCACGAAGGAAGAGCCCCAGCCATCGGCGACGATCGCGACGCGCTCGAAATCGACCTCGCTGCACGTCTCCAGATAGTCCATGACGCACGGAATCGCACTCTCGAGATCCCGGCGCCGCAACAGCGCGTCGAGATAATCGTCGCGCTGGTCGCCGAACAGGTCCAGCGCCAGCAGCGAAAAGCCGCGCTCGCGCGCGTGCGGCGCGAGCTTGAACAGAAACTCTTCCTTGCGATGGCCGGGCTCGCCGATGCAGATCACGGTCGGGGCTCGCACGCGTCCCAACGGCGCGTGCGCGGGCAGGAAATAGCCCTGCAACGAATGTCCGTCGAGCCAGGGTATCGTCACGACTTCCCCGGCAGGGTCGCGCGCGGCGAGGAAGCGGCGGGCGCAATCCTGCATCGCGAGGACCGCGACCCAGCGGCGCTCGTCCGCCTGATCGAGCGGCATTGCGGCCGCGCTGTAGTAATTCATGGCGCGGAGCCAATTGCGCTGCGCGGTCGCCCTGTGACCTTCCGCGAACGCGGCCTCGGCACGATGGCGATTGGCCTGCGCCAGCTTCTTCCACTCGCGATGCCAGGACTGGTCGTCGCCCCGCTTCAGCTGCCGCGCGATCATCAGGCATTCGGCGATCGTGGCGCCGCCGTCCTGGGCCGCGGTGAGGAGCCGCGTGAACTCAGCGGAGATGTCCTCTCGCTCCGGGCAAAGGATCCAGTCGTCGGAGAGGCATGCGGGTATCATCGGGAGCTACGCTCTGGTCATCGCCTTACACGTGACTGAATAAACTATTTTGGTTCCCTGACCAAGCTGCGGCGCGCCCAATGAGAGCCGTTCGAGATCACCATCGCTTGAACGCAGGGATGTGTCGCATGCGTGACATTCCAATGCGTCAGGAGTGGCCGACACGGCCAAGAAACGCCGGCAGCGAACTGGCAAGAGGTGGCACGTGAAATTGCCTGCGCGCCTCTTGCCATGATGCGCATCATACCTATATCGGCGCGCGCTCGTCGCCTGCGTCAGCCGAGCCGCCAGCCGACCTCCTGCGTGAAACTTTCGTAGAAGGCGCGGTCGTAGGCCTGCTCCGGCGTAGCACGAACGCGCTCGTCAAGGCGCTTTGCATCCTCACCCACGAGAATGCGCCATTGCTCCGCCTTGACCCCGTCGAGGATGATCCTGGCGGCCTGAGCCGCCGTCCTCGGCGCATCCTCGAGGAAGCTGCGGGCGCGCTCGGCGAACGCCGCCTGGATGTCCTCGTCCGACATTTTGTCGGCATCCGGCACGCCGGCCGCGACCATGCGCTTGCGGGTCAGCGCGATCTCGTCGGCGTTGAGCCGCTCCGAGCCGTCGGCGCTCTGCACCTTGCGCGAATTGGAGACGATCGAGGTGCCGATATGGCCGGGCATCACCACCGAGCATTTGACATGCGGCGCGTGCAGGCGGAGGTCGTTGATGAGCGCTTCGGTAAATCCCTTCACGGCGAACTTCGCCGCGCTGTAGGCGGTGTGCGACTGGTTCATGCCGATGGAGGCCCAGAAGCCGTTGACGCTCGCGGTGTTGACGATGTGGGCCTCGTCGGCCGCGACCAGCATCGGCAGGAAGGTGCGGACGCCGAGATAGACGCCGCCCCAGCAGATGTTGAAGGTGCGCTCCCACTGCTCGCGTGTGTTGGTGAACAGGCTGCCGCCGCCGCCGATGCCGGCGTTGTTGAACAGAAGGTGGATCCGGTCGGTCTTCTGCTGCTCGGCGAGCTCGTCGCGGAATCGCTTGAGATGATCCTCGATCGAGACGTCGGCGACATGCGTCGTGACGCGCAAGCCCTGCGGCAGCTTCTCGACCTCGCACAGCCGCTTGGTCTCGGCCATCGCGGCTTCCGAGACGTCGCACATCGCGACATTGCAGCCCTCGGCGACGAGCTGCCGCGCGAGCTCGCGTCCCATTCCCGTACCGCCGCCGGTGATGACGGCGATCTTTCCTGCAAAATCATTCATGGGACTTTCGGCCCCTCCCTTGTCGGTATGTTTCTTCATGGCTACGCCACGCATCGGAGCGCGCGCAAAATGTAGCAGCGCCGCATCCGCAGGTAAAAGCGGATCGGCGCTGCCGTGCTCATCAGTTATTTCGGGGCGCGGACTATTCGGCCGCCTCGACCCGCCGCCCGTTCAACGCGCCGAGGCCGTCCAGCGCCTTGCGGATCGCCGCCTGCTGCGCGCTTGAGGCCTCCGGCATCGGCGCGCGCGGATAAGTCATGGGCAGGCCCTGCAGCGTCTGCGCATGGCGCGTGCAGGCCGGCAGATTGTCGGCGATGACAGCGTTCCACAGCGTCAGCAGCTTCTTGTGCAGATCGAGCGCGCGCGGATGATCACCCGCCTTCACCGCATCCCACAGCGCGACGGAGGCATACGGCGCGGCGGTCAGGATCGCGGCGATCGAGCCATGGGCCCCCAATGTGTAGGACGGATACATCAGGGCATCGACCGCACTGTAGATCAGCTTGTCCGGCGCCATCATCATGAGGTCCGCGAACAGTTTCAGGTCGCCTGCGCTCTGCTTGACGCCAACCACCAGCGGCACCTCGGTCATGATCCGCGTCAGCAGCGCCGGCGACAGGTACGACCACGGCACCACGTTGTAGATGATGATGGGCATGCCGGTCTCGTCCGCCATGGCGCGGAAATGCGCCACCATCGCCTCGTCGTCCGGCTTGAACAGATAATGCACCGGCGTGACCTGGAGCGCCGCGACATTCATGTCGCGCACCAGCTTGCCGCGGCGGATCGCATCGCGGGTGGAGTCGACGATGATGCCGGCGATGACGGGAATGCGCCCCTTCACCGCGGCGACCGTCGCCTCCATCAGGTCGCGATATTCCTCGTGATCGAGCGTATGCCCCTCGCCGGTCGAGCCGCCGGCCGCGACGCCGTGTGCGCCGGCGCCGATCATCCAGTCGACCTGGGCTGCTACGAGGGTGTAGTCGATTTCGCCATCCTTCCGGAACGGCGTCGTCATCGGCGGGATTACGCCGGTCGGTCGTGTCTTCATGGTGTGCCCTCGCGTTTCCATATCCCTTGTGGCGGCCCCGCTCTTTTGGCGAGTGGCCACGGTGCTGCGAGCCTACCGGCTGCGCGCGGCCTGTGAAGCGCCACCGACGCGGCGCTGCTCCCAGCATTCGACATCCCTGCGGTTGTTACTGACCCGGTTCCCCGTACTTGCCCGGCTTCGGTTCAGGGGCAATTTTTTTACAATCCGAATCGTTAAATGGAGTCCGGACGCTGGGTCGAGTCGGCCAGGCCAGCGTGTTGTTTGCGTCACAGGCTCTGGCACTCCGCTTGCATCCTCTTCGTGGTCAGAAACTACCGATGAGGTGACTGGAATGTTCGTGACCGTCGTTGCCGTGCTCTGCCGGCTGAGTGCAGCCAGCTCAGGCAGTTGCATCGAGGAAATCGTGACCGACAGCAACATGACGCCCGAGATGTCGATGATGCAGTGTGCGATCGGCGCACAGGCTCCATTGGCGAAATGGATGGGCGAGCATCCGATCTACCACGCCAACTGGCGGCTCGATCGCTACAAATGCGTTCCGGGTCGCTACGAGATCAAGGGCCACGCCTAAGGCCCCGCAAAACTACCGACACCAAGACGACGAACGAGGAAACGCCCCGGAGGCCGCATCGTCCTTCCGCGCGGGCATCGACAGCGCCAGCCCCATTGCGGCGGCACGCTTGTGACAACGATCACACCTTCCCCTTAAGCCACCGCTCGCAGAATGATCGCACGCGCGCGTCGCCCTCCGGCGTCGGCATCAGCGCGTAATTGTGCGGCTGTTCGCGGAGCAGATGCAGCTCGACCGGCACGCCCGCCGCCCTCGCCCCGGCATCAAACTACAGAGTGGCTGATCCAGGTTTGAGTCGAGGGAGCCCATCAATTACTCGAGCGACGACGCTCAGCATGCTAGTCGCAAAGATTCGAGCCTCGACCAGTCTTTCGTCTTGTCAAGGTCCAGCTGTAAGACTGACGCTAACCATTCGGCCTTGTTTCTGCGGGAAAAGCTCCTGCAAAAGCCTTCTAGCTCTCCCTCCCTTAAGATCAGAAGACCTATGGCCTGCGACGCAACACATATCTTCTCGAAGGCATTGATCAAATCTGAATCGGCAAATCCTCGATACCCGTCTTCTTTGATCCTTTGCCAAGGTGAAGCGCTCTTTCCCATCTCAGCTATTTGCTTCCGAGATTGGTCCGCAATGGCTTGGCTATTCCGCAACACAGCAGCGATCCGTTCAAGCTCCAGCGCGACTTCTATGGTTGAAGGCTCCAATCGTTTTGATTTCACTTTGGTTATCCCTATAGGTGAACCAGTGAACCAACGACATGAGTCAACTTGGAAGTGAATTGAAATGGACAGGACACTAATGTGTAGACAGGAAAAAGAGAGAGAAAATAGAGCACAAGAGAGACCGCGCCCAACTGCCCGGGGTACGGCGACGGTGGTAAATGGTAAGGGCGGGGCTACAACGCAACAAATAGAAAGAAATCGCTGCGCCGCCCGACGTAGGCTTCACAATCGTTATCGCCTGGGCCAGCCTATCAAGAAGCCAGTGGCCTTGTTTCTGAAGGTAGAAAGGGTAGGAGCAGCGAGCACACCCCGAAGCGGATCCATAATCGCGATGTAGTCGGTGTTGTCCCGCTGAATCCCATAAGCGACGACTACATGAGCTGGGTTTTTCCCTTCCATTACTATGTAGAGATGGTTCCCGGACGTCCCCGCCAGAGGAAACATCTTTTCGTATACATAGTCGAACGTGAGGTCGGCTCTGTCGATTTCCTCGTAATCCATGTTGATCGAGAGGCTGTTTGCAATCTCACCAAAGTACGCAAGATCGAGCGCATTTCCATTGCAGTACATCTGAAACATTTGGATGATTGAGCTATATGACCAACTGACCCCGCGAGTGGCTTCAAGCCAGGAGCTAAGGGCGCAAGCCCAACACACGGGCAGTGAAACTTCGTCGTCGCCAGTTCCTACCGATGGTTGCTTTACAATTCCGGGTTTCGATAGACGATACGTGACCATCTGATACCCTCATTCCCGACAGCATGATCCCCAGATCAAAGCCCGTACTAATGTGTCTTCATTGTGCTGCTAAGTTCAAGCGCAGGCAAGAATTGTATTGCGGCCAACCGAAGCCGTTCTTCAATCCGCTCGAAGCCCTCGAAGCCGTCCATTAATCCGCGCGCTCGTTCGCACCGAATCGCAGCGCCCTCGCGCGCTGGATTGCAGCGCCTTAGTTCTGCTGACTAGTGCTCCGTTACGCTGCGTTACGCTAATTGCAGCACTTTTTCATGGATTCGAACCCCTTCTTTTCGAGGGCTTCCAGAGTTGCGTAAATCGTCGCCATCGGAACCGCCTTGCGCACCGCAGAAGGGCATACGTCGCCTGGCCGTTTGCCGTTTAGGGCCGCCTCCAATGCGGCAACCTTTTCCTCAAGCGCCTTCGTCCGATCAGGTATCGTCCCGAGTTCCTTCCATAGCGGTACGTCGTTTAGCCACTTACGGACGTCGTCGATTACTCCGATTGCCCTACCGCCTGGTGTGCGACTTGGAAATCAGATAGGTGAGGAACGATGCGCATGCTCCGATAAAGAAGATCGCGTCAGCTTCATCAACGTCCGCTTCAGCCTCACTTAAGAGCGCATGTCGGATGCCCTTCTCATCGCTCGTATATCCATAGAGTGATAGGAACGCCTTTTTAAGCGCCGGATGGAGAGCAATCCTCTGTTCTAATCCCGACAATGCCTTCGAAAGATCGCCAGTAGGTTCGAGCACGCGCGCAACTGACTCCGCTGCGCTGATACTTTCACGAACGCTTGCTGGGTAATCTCCTTCGGTGAGTTTCGAAGCAGCATTTTTTAAGTGAGTTTTTGCGCCACCGAATTGCGAAGCAGATAATGCTGCGTTCGCCTGGATAAGCGCGTCGGCTTCCTCTGTTGAGGCAGTCGGCCAGAACACACCGTCTTCAATGCGGTAAGCCGCGCGGCAGTTCTCTAATACCAACTGAACTGCTGGACCGAGATCAGGCGGACAATTTGGGTGCCGAAGAACAGCCTAAAGCCAACCGTACACCTTGTGGCATTCGGCTTTTTCGAACAAGTCACCGATCTTGGTGACGATCCCGTTCGGATTGAATTTGTCGATGCGAACGTGGTGGTGGTCGACATGCAGATCCTTCAGAATTCTGGACCAGTTTCCACGATAATGGAGAATGTCGGTGTAGGCTCGATCAAGCCTTGCATGAATGCAGGCCCAAAGCTTCGCCCGAAGTTCTCGACTAAGTTCCTTGCGGTCGAGCTGCGCCGGGAGAGGTGCCAAACCCTCGCTTGTTCAAAGGTCAGCGATCTACGATCCGAGGTGCCCATGTGCCTGGCTCCGGGCGAATCAACGCGCGATGGTGGTACGCCCCACGTACACGCGGGCAAGCTGTCGTTGGTTATCCGGGCTATTCACATCCCGGCGACATAAGCCCGTTACCCTATCCGTTACCCTTGAGAAAATCCGGACGCCCTGAAATCCGGCTAAGTTTTGGTCGGAGCGAGAGGATTTGAACCTCCGACCCCTAGTCTCCCAGACTAGTGCGCTAACCGGGCTGCGCCACGCTCCGAACGTCGTTCCATTAGCTAGGATCGCCGCTTTGCGCAAGGCGAGGTGACACCATTTTGCTGTCTCCGCCGAAAGGCCTCGGAACTGGCCCAAAGCCGACGGAGTCCGGCGTCAGGCGTCCTTCAATGCCTGATCCAGCATTTCGCGGCAGGCGATGAGCTCGGCGAGCACCCGTCCGAGGCGCTCCCGGTGGATGGCGCTGGGGCCTGCGGGCGCGGCGGGGGTGCCGCCCTTGCGGAAGGTGGTGAGGATTTCCTCGTCATCGGTCTCGGAGAAGCGGAAGTCGATGCCCTCCTCCTCCTCGCCCTGGTAGTCGTCATCGTCGCTGTCGCGGGCGCCGCGGACGCCGGTCTCCTCCTCGGGCTCCATCAGGCTGGCGCCGACGGCGTCCTCGATGGCGCCGAACGAGACCGCGGCCGCGCTGTCGGCGAGGCCCTGCACCGATTTGACGCCGTGCTCTTTCAGGATCCGCTGCACCCCGCGGATGGTGTAGCCCTCCCCGTAGAGCAGACGGCGGATGCCCTTGAGCAGGTCGACGTCGTCGGGGCGGTAATAGCGGCGGCCGCCGCTGCGCTTCATCGGCTTGATCTGGGAGAATCGGGTCTCCCAGAACCGCAGCACGTGCTGCGGAATGTCGAGTTCCTGCGCTACTTCGCTGATGGTTCGGAACGCATCCGGCGCCTTGTCCAAATGCCAAATCCTTATCCAGAGGGCGGATTACGCCTCGGGTTGCGCCTTGCTGGCGTCGCCATTGGTGCGGTGCTGGGCGTTGATCCGCTGCTTCAGGATCGCCGACGGCTTGAACACCATGACCCGGCGCGGCGAGATCGGCACCTCGGTGCCGGTCTTCGGGTTGCGACCGATGCGCTGACCCTTCTTGCGGACCATGAAGGAGCCGAACGAGGACAGCTTCACCGTCTCGCCCTTCTCAAGGCAATCGGTGATCTCCTTCAGCACGAGTTCCACGAAGGCAGACGATTCCGTGCGCGACAGCCCCACCTTCTGGTAGACGGCTTCGCACAGATCGACACGCGTTACGGTTTTACTTTGATCGGTCATCGCCCTGCCCCACATCACGGCGAACAATTGTTGTCTGAAATTATGAGCTTACGATACAGCGGTCAACAGCGCTCATCAATGCAGGCGCATCGATAATCCGCGCCGATTCGGGCAAAATTTTACCGAGTGTGGCTTACCAGCGCACCAGCGCGGAGCCCCAGGTGAAGCCGCCGCCCATGGCTTCGAGCAGAACCAGGTCGCCGCGCTTGATGCGGCCGTCCTTGCGCGCCACCGACAGCGCCAGCGGGATCGAGGCCGCCGAGGTGTTGCCGTGAAGGTCCACCGTCAGCACCACCTTCTCCGGCGCGATATGGAGCTTGTGCGCGGACGCGTCGATGATTCGCTTGTTGGCCTGGTGCGGCACGAACCAGTCGATGCTGTCGGCATTGAGCCCGGTCGCCTTGAAGGCGTCGACGATCACGTCGGTGATCATGCCGACCGCGTGCTTGAAGACCTCGCGGCCCTCCATGCGAAGATGGCCGACAGTCTGGGTCGAGGACGGGCCGCCGTCGACGAACAGCTTCGCCTTGTGACGGCCGTCGGAGCGCAGATGCGTGGTCACGATCCCGCGGTCGGTCGCGGCATTGCCCGGCTGCTCCTGCGCCTCCAGCACCACCGCACCGGCACCGTCGCCGAACAGCACGCAGGTGCCGCGATCGGTCCAGTCGAGGATGCGCGAGAAGGTTTCCGCGCCGATCACCAGCGCGCGCTTGAAGGCGCCGGTGCGCAGGAAATTATCGGCGGTGGCGAGCCCGAACACGAAGCCCGAGCACACCGCCTGAAGGTCGAAGGCCGCGCCATGGTTGATGCCGAGCCCGTGCTGCACGGCGACCGCGCTCGCGGGGAAGGTGTTGTCAGGCGTCGAGGTCGCGAGCACGATCAGGTCGATCGACTGCGCGTCCACGCCGGCGTCCGCGAGCGCAGCCTGCGCCGCCTTCAGCGCCAGATGCGAGGTGAACTCGCCCTCGGCCGCGATATGCCGCTCGCGAATGCCGGTGCGTTGCACGATCCACTCGTCGGACGTGTCAATGCGCGCCGCCAATTGGGCGTTGGTCACCACCTGCTCCGGCAAATAAGAGCCGCAGCCCAGCACGACCGAACGAATTTGAGTCACGAAACAGCCTCCTGCGCGGCCTGCACGGAACTGAGTGCACCACCTTCGCGATTGAGCATCTGATTGATCTTGTTGAGGAGATCGAATTTGACCATCTCATAGCCAACATCGATCGCATAGGCAAAGCCTTCGGCAGCGATTCCGCCATGGCTCTTGACCACGATCCCGTTCAACCCCAGCAACACGCCGCCGTTGGATTTGTTCGGATCCATCTTGTTGCGCAGGGCCTGGAAGGCGTTGCGCGCAAAGAGATAGCCGAGCTTTGACAGCCAGCCCCGCTTCATCTCGTCCCGGAGCAATTCCGCCATCTGCCGCGCGGTTCCCTCCGCGGCCTTCAGCGCGATGTTGCCGCTGTAGCCCTCGGTGACGATGACATCCGCCACCCCCTTGCCGATGCCGTCGCCCTCCACGAACCCGAGATAGTCGAGCTCGGGCAGGTTCCTGGCGCGCAGGATTTCGCCGGCCTCGCGAATCTCCTCGTGCCCCTTGATCTCCTCGACCCCGATATTGAGCAGGCCGACCGTCGGACGCTTCTTGTTGAACAACACGCTGGCCATCGCCGCGCCCATGATGGCGAGCGACACCAGATGATGCGTATCGCCGCCGATGCTGGCGCCGAGGTCGAGGACGACGGAATCGCCGCGCCTGGTCGGCCACATGCCGGCAATGGCCGGACGGTCGATGCCCGGCAGCGTGCGCAGGTGGAAGCGCGACATCGCCATCAGCGCCCCGGTATTCCCGGCGGAGACCGCAACATCCGCCTCGCCCTTTTTCACCGCATCGATGGCAAGCCACATGGACGAGGTCCTGCGGCCGCGCCGCAGCGCCTGGCTCGGCTTTTCCTCGCCGCTGACCGCGACATCGGTGTGGATGATCTTCGAGGCCGCCTTCAGCGCGGGGTGGCGGTCGAGCTCGGGTTCGATCTTGGCGCGGTCCCCGATCAGCAGGAATTCGATCTCGCGATGCCTTTGGAGCGAGATGGCGGCGCCTGGGATGACCACCGCGGCGCCGGCGTCGCCCCCCATGGCGTCAAGCGCGATGCGAACCTTGCTTGGCATAAAAGTCCTGGAAACCTGGGTCTGGTGCGGTCTTGAACGAGCGGGGCCGCAAATGGGTTCGCCACGAACATGGCGGTCGGTCAAGCGCCACGCCGCACCCGGACCGGGGCGCGACAATAGCGTTTTGTTATCCCGAAACAACCTCTTGCCCCCAGCCTTTTGCATTCGGGAGCATCGGGCTGCGGACGGACTAATTCACAAGAAGTACATCAAAATCGAACGGATAATCGAGCTTTTCAAACCACCGCCGCAAACATCTCGCCCCGTCCCGAAGCGGTCCTCTGGAGAAGGTGGCACCTATTTGTCTTTCTTCCCGTCCTGAAGTGCCTTCAGGACCGCAAAGGGGTGGTCCTCCGGATCGGGGGCGATAACCTCGGGCTCAAACACGACCCCCGGCTTGCGCGGATAGGGATCGACCGCCAGGAACAGGGCATCGGTGGCAAGCCTCCCAAGGTCGATGATGCCATTGACGATCGCCTCCGGCGGGTCGGCGACCTGCTCCTGATCGTCGTGCCCCTCCTCCATCAGGTCGGCCAGGCGGCGGACCTCGGCCTCGGGGGCGAATATCAGGTCCACCTCCTCGTCGATGTCGCTCTCCATCGGGTCAAGCGTGACCACACAGGTCTGGCCGATCCGGGCGCGAACGTGCCCCGTGACCTGGATCCGGTTGCCGCTTTTCGGCACGACATCGAAATCGGCCTGGACCGAGATAACCTCGCGCAAGCCTGCCGTCTCAGCCATGGCCTGCCGCTCGGCGGCCGAGGCCTCGAGCTTGCGATGCAGGCCGGTATCCGGGATCTGTGCAACGATGACGGGCACCCGCCAGGGATCGGGCCCGGATGCTGGTATCGGTCGGGTCATGGCGTCACATCCTCAGGAAGCGCTGGAGGAAACTTGAAGGACGCACCCAGCAGTGCGGCCTCGCCGGTCTGGGCGAGGTTGGCCTCGGCCGCCCTGGCATAGGCTGCGAGCTGCTGCGCCTGGTCCATGCCGGCCCCATTCAAGATATTCTTGCAGATCGCGGATGCCAGCGCCTCGCCGCCGCCTTCCATGGCCTGATCGTAGGCCTGGACCCGGCCGTAAAACGCCTCGCCGAAGGCCCGCATCCGCTTCGGCACGGTCTGGTCGCCTATCCCCATCTCGCGCAGATTGTCGTCCATGTCCTCGCAGAAACGGTCGAACAGCGCCTGCGACAGCTCGGTGGCGCTCTGGACCGTGCGCAGGCGGCGCAGCAGCAGCCAGAGGTGCAGCAGCAACAGATCGAAACGCCCGTTAACGGTATCCGGCACGCCCAAGTCGCGGTAAAACATGGGTTCTCGCGCCTGCGTCACGATCATGCCATAGATGGCTTCAATGGTGCCCGGCGAGGCTAGGCGGGGTTTCCTGAAGTGATTGAACGGCCAAAGCATTGTGGTTTCCGCAAGCGGGCGCGCGCGTGTTGCATTCAGAGCCTCCGCCCGGTACTTCAGCGCCTCGCGCGACGCAAGGGGACGGAATCAGTTCCGCTATGACGATAACGAACCAGACCAGCCTGCGTGCAGACAAGCCGCGCGGCCTTCATGCACGTTGGCGCGGCTTGCGCCTGTTCGCGGCCGCGGCCCTGGTTGGCGCCGCGCTTGCGGGCTGCACCGGCGAGCAGTTCCAGAAGGGTTACATCCTGCCGCCCGGCGCACTGGAGCAGATCCCGATCGGTGCGAGCCAGGACCAGGTGCTGATCGTGATGGGCACCCCCTCCACCGTCGCAACCCTCGACGGCGAGGTGTTCTATTACATCTCCCAGCGCTCCGAGCGCATTGTCGCCTTCATGAACCAGAGGGTGGTCGATCAGCGCGTCATCGCGGTCTATTTCGACAAGAACCGGCGTGTGCGCCGGCTTGCGAATTACGGTCTCCAGGACGGCAAGATCTTCGATTTCATCAGCCGGACGACGCCGACCTCGGGCCAGGAGATGAGCTACCTCACGCCGATCTTCAAGCTGCTCAGCTTTAACTGAGCCTTCAGCCTGCGGCTTCGTGCGGCTTGCCGTTGCGCATACGCTTCCATACGCTCCTGCAAAATAAGATGCAGGGAGTGGATTCGTGCCCAATCAATTGCTGTCCCGCCGTCGCGTGCTCACTGGCGCTGCCGCTATCTCGGCCGCAGCGATCCTGCCGCGATCGAGCCTGGCGGACTGGAAGCCGACCGAAAACGTCCGCCTCGTCGTGCCGGCTGCCGCCGGCGGTTCGACCGACGTGATGGGTCGGCTTCTGGCGGCGCATCTGCAGGCCGCCTGGGGCCAATCGGCCGTGGTGGAAAACCGGTCCGGCGGCGGCGGTACGATCGGCACGGCCGAGGTGGTCCGCGCCAAGCCGGACGGCCACACCATCCTGATCGGCAATCCCGGCCCGAACGCGATCGCCTACAGCATTTTCAAGAACCTCACCTACAAGCCGGACCAGCTCCAGCCGGTCTCCAACATGATCCGGATCCCGAACATCGTCTCGGCGCATCCCAAGACCGGCATCAAGTCGATCGCCGAGCTGGTCGCCTATCTCAAGGCCAATCCGGACAAGCTCAGCTACGCCTCCTCCGGCGTCGGCCAGAGCCCTCACCTCACCGGCGCCTGGTTCCTGCAGCTCACCGGGCTGAAGATGACACACATCCCGTTCCGCGGCGCCGGTCCCGCGCTCCAGGCGGCGCTCGCCGGCGACATCCAGATCCTGTTCGACAACCTCTATCCGAGCCTGCCGCAGGTACAGAACGGCACCCTCACCGGCCTCTGCGTCACCACGACCGAGCGCAGCGACCTCGCGCCGAACCTGCCGACCATGCGCGAGAGCGCGCCGGAGCTTGCGGCTTTCGACGTCTCGTCGTGGTTCTCGGTGTTCCTGCCGAAGGGTGTGCAGCCCGCCGTTCTCGAAGCGCTCAACCTTCAAGTGAAGGCGATGCTCGAGCGCGACGACATCAAGAAGAACATCCTGGCCATGGGGGCCCGCGCCGACTACGGCACGCCCGACCAGTTTGCCGCCTTCGTGGACGCCGAGACGAAGAAGTTCGCCGGCATCATCCAGAAGGAAGGGCTGCAGATGGACGTGCAGTAGCTTTCGCATCCGCGGACGCGGCCCAACATGCAGCGCCGGGCCGCGCTTTCGCGGTGAGCGCGTGGCGACACATCGGTTGCTACGCAAGCTCGGCCGATGGCTGTCCCACCAAAGCGGCAATCGCCGAAATCGAGTCCAGGCGCGTCAAATCGAAGCCGATGTCGGAGAAGTTGATCCCGTGGTCGGTCTCAATGCTCATGATCAGCTCGACCGCGTCGAGCGAATCGAGGCGGCCGCTGGTGAACAGCAGATCATCGTCACCAAGCGGCGCGCTGTCGCCCTTCATCAGCAGCCGCTGCACGATGTAGCGTCGCATCTGCGATCTGACTTCATTCGTGGTCATGTCGAGACTCCCAGGAGATAGAACAGGAATTCGGCGCGTTGCCCGAGCGAATGCTCGCGGTCGAGCGGCGCATCGAAGACGTGAATGAGACAAAAGAAGCTCGACACCCACAGGCAAGGCAGCAAGCGGCTACGCAGCCATCCTCGCGGCGCCAGTTGTGGGGCGCGGCGCATCTGCGAGAGCCCGACGCTGATGGCCAGGACAAACGTGTAGAACGCGTGCGATTGCTGACCGACCACGGCACGCCAAAGGCCCATTTCGCCGACGAAATGAATATCGCGGATGAAGTGAAACAGCAGGTTGCCGACACAGGCCGCGGCAAAGGTGGCGAAGAACATGCGAAGCCGGCGATGGCCGCGGAGGCAGCGAACAAAGGTGGGGTAGAAGAAATGGTCGACGAGCAGTTCTTTGTAATAGAAATAGTAGCGATTCCAGAATTCCGCGAGCGTCGTTGACTCCAGAGGCCGGTAGGTGTTGCGCAGCAGGCGAAAGCCGGCAAGTCGCGCCGTGGCGATGATGACGCCGCCGAACACGGTCATGCTCAGCAAGTCCTCGACGAAGAAGCTGACGAGGCTCGCCCATCCGACGAAACGCGGCCAGGGATGGCGCGCGAGATATTGCAGCAGGTTGTCGTCGAACATTGGAAGCTGCAAACGTCCGTGGACGATCTCGACGAGACAGACTCTGACGATGGCGAGCACAAGGATCCAGACCGCAAGCTTGACGCCCTTGAGCTGCGTCACTGCAAGCTCCTCGGGTGTCTTGGCCTCGAAGCGGTCGAGATAAGACAGCCCCTTCCCGAACGGCGTCAGCGACGATCCCCAGAAGGGGTGGAAAACGCTCAGGTGCCGCCACACCGGAGATCGCTTCCTGCCCGCATCGGCCAAACCATAGGCAAGAAACCACAAATAGGGCTGGAACGTCATCAGAAACGACCACAGCAGAACACGCGGCAGGCCGGCCATCATCGTGGCCTGCGTCAACGCGACGAGTGCCAGGAACGCCAGCAACAGGCTGAGCGTCGGGCGACGGAAGACCACCGTCCCTGGCCCCTGCATGATCAGCAGGCCCGCGAACAGCGCAAACACGACGACCAGCATGACCGCTTGCAGCGGCTGATGGATCCGGTCGCCGACGCCTTCGTCGATCGTCAGCCGTTCGAGAAAACCGCGGTCGATCAGGAAGCCGCTGCGATAGAGCAGCAACAAGGTTGCGAGCAAGATCAGGACGCGCCGGTACCGGCCGGCATAGGCGCACACCAGCGCGAGTCCCGCCGCTGAAAAATCGATACCTATCTGCCGAAACAAAACCGCGAGCAGTCCGACCGCGCAGCAGAGCAGCACGCGGCCACCGATGTCCTGGACCCCCGCCACGAGCCTCGGGTCCCGATCGATCTCGGGATCAACCGCCACGACGGCTTCGCAGGAAGACCCGATGGCGCGTAGCCGTAGGGCTGGCTTTCAACACTCATCGGACAACGCGCGCGATCACTACGAGCTGTTGCATCTACGAGGCCCTTGTAACAGCTTCGCCGAGCAGTGACGCTACCGAGCGCCGGTCTGCCTTGCCATTGGCATTGACGGGAATGTCTTCCATCCAGATGAACCGGCCCGGCACCATGTAGGCGGGAAGGTGCGCAGTGCAGTGCTGGCGCAGATCGCTTTCCGCCATTCTTGCACCCGAATACGCGGCCAGCAGCCGACTGGCGCCACTGGCGTCGTGCTGCACCACGGCGAGCGCACGGGTTATTCCCCTGCACGCCATCAGCGCGTGGTCGATCTCCTCCAGCTCGACCCGATACCCCCGAAGCTTGACCTGATTATCCGCGCGACCGCGGAAACGCAGGATGCCGGTTTCAAGGTCGGCCTCCACGAGGTCGCCGCTCCGATAGAGGATCGACCGATAGCCGTCGATCAGAGGGTCCTGACAGAAACGGCGGGCGGTCTCTTGCGGGTTGTTGATGTAGCCGAGCCCTACCCCAGGGCCTCCCAGCCACAACTCGCCGGCAGTGCCCGCAAGCGCCGGCTTCATCTCTTCGTCCAGGATCCGGTAGCTGAAATTGGGATTGAGCCGCCCCAGTGGCGCGAACCCGTCCTTGGTCTCAAAAACGGATTCGACGATCTCGAAACCGCTGCAAATGCAGCTCGTCTCGGTCGGGCCGTAGCAATTGATCAGCTTCGCCTTGCCGGCAAACGCGTCGTGGAACCGACGAAGCCGGGCCAGCGGAAACCCCTCACCGCCGAACATGAATCGGCTGACGCTCGGCAGCCAATCCGGGCTCAGAAGGTGCATGGAGTCCAGGAACATGAAGAGGGTCGGCACGGCGAAGAAGAACGTGCACTGATGCTTGGTGATCTCCGACACCAGCTCTGCGGGGGGCCGCCCCTTCTGCGCGTCCAGCGCGACGACCGCCGCTCCGTTCAGGAAGCCGGCATAGATGTCGAAGACCGAATTGTCGAAATAGATCGGGTTGACATTCGTCAGCCGGTCACCGGGTCCAATTCCAAGATCGCTCTTCGCCCAGGCGATCAGGTGAAGCACCCCTTGATGGGGGATGACCACGCCCTTCGGTTCGCCCGTCGATCCCGAGGTGAACATGACATAGGCCGGATCGGCCCCGGTGATCAGGGATGTCAGCGGCAGATTGTCGTCTTCAAGCTGCGACAGGGCATGATGCAAGGCAGCCCGGGCAATTGCATCGCCGATCAATGTCCGCGGTCCAGCTCCCTCGCGCACGCTGACGATCAGCGCGGGCCGGCATCGCTCCAGCATCAGCCGGGCACGTTCCTCGGGGGCCGCAGGATCGAGGAAGGCATAGGGTGCTCCGATCTTGATGCAGGCGATCGCGAGCGCATAGGCCTCGGCGATTTTCGGCAATTCAAGGCACACCACGGCGCCCTTGTTGACGCCCCGCGATGTCAACCAACGCGCCAACCGGTTTGCCAACCGGTTGAGCTCCGAAAAGGCAAAGCTGTCGCCTTCGCACAACAGGGCGACGGCGTCCGGCGAGGACGCAACGGTCTCTTCGAAATGCAGCGCCAGATTATGGGCGGTCATACCGACGCCTCGACCAATTCATTGTCGCCGCGATCGCCCGGCGCGTTCGACGAGGCCTGTACGATCTCGGCAAAATCTCGCTGGTTGAGCGCGATCACGGCCGCCGGCAATTTCGCCTCCGGAAACTGGGCCTGCAACACGTCCCCGAGCTCCATGCCGAGATGCTGAAGGAACGCGGCGGCCATCGGATCGGTCGCCAGCGGCCTGCCCTCACTTTCCCCTTGCTTCATGTCCGGCACGAGGCTGCTGTTCTCGCTGTCAGCTGAAGCAGCTTCGCGATCGACACGCAGCACCACGTCGTAGCGATAGCGGGTCAGTTCGTAGCTTGATCCGCGCTTGAGCAGGATTTCCGCACCCGATATCCGCGGGATGGATCCGAAAATACCCTGAAAGTAGCGGGGGTCGATCACCAACTCGCGCTCCTGGGCGATCGACAGGAAGATCTTTCGCGCGAGCGCGGCATCCGTGGCTCCCGAAACTTTCGCGGATTGAACTTCGCGATGGAAGACCGGCAGGAGCTCGAGGTTACGAACGTCGCCGACGAAGATGTGCCCCCCAGGAGCCACCAGGCCTGCGGCTTGCTCCAAAACTAAGTGCAGGTATTCGATGCCGGGAAAGTATTGCACGACCGAATTGAGCACCACTGCATCGAACGAATTCAGCGGCAAGCCGCTCAAATCGGCGGCTTCCCGCTCTAGAAACTCGACATGCCGAAGCTCGGGCTTCGACTGCACGAACGCACGCAGCCGCTGAACGGCCACCGGCGAGAGGTCGGTCCCGCAATATACGTCACAGCCGGGCGCGAGCTTTTCGACGAGCAAGCCGACGCCGCACCCGATCTCCAACACCCGCCTTCCGCCAAGAGCACGAATTTGCAGGATCGTATGATCGAGCCAATCGACCATATCGGGTTCGGGAATGGGCCTGTTGGTGAAGTTGCTGGTCCAACCGACGAATGACGGCACAACACCGTCGGCGTCATGGCGATATGCTTGATCGAAAGCGCGACGCCATTGCGCAACTCTGCGATCCGACTCGGCCTGGAGATGCTTCGCCTTGCCGGCGCTCAGATGATCGGGGTCAATTGCGACGAAAGCGACCTCGGACTGACCGCCGTGGCCAGGCTCGGCGCTGAGGAAAGCATCCGCCACGCCCGGATGCGCCATCAATGCCCGCTCAATCTCGTTCACAGGCCGTGCAGGCAACGGAACCTCCCTCTCGCGGACGGCGGGCAGCGAACCCCTGAGCATGTCGAGAGCGCGCCGCGCGCGGAGCACCACACGCGTGCTGCGGAGCTCCCTAAGATGCCGCTGACAGTCTCTCGTATTTCTAGAACTCGGCCGGTTAAGCAACCCTAAATGTGCGCACGCGTAGGGTGCACATTTTCGGGCGGCTTACGCCCTCGGCATCGATGGATCGCTCTGATGACCGGATTGTTGCGTTCCGCGTCCCGCCGGGCGGGTTTCATGTTCAGATGATGCGCCGGCCTCCGGCAGCACACACGCAAAGAAAGACCCCGCAGGCCTGCGCCGCGGGGTCTTCGTTCAGCAACGTCTACCTCAGTGCGCGAGGACTGCCAGCAGCAGCAACGCCACGATGTTGGTGATCTTGATCATCGGGTTCACCGCCGGGCCGGCCGTGTCCTTGTAGGGATCGCCGACGGTGTCGCCGGTCACGGCCGCCTTGTGGGCGTCACTGCCCTTGCCGCCGAAATGACCGTCTTCGATGTACTTCTTGGCGTTGTCCCAGGCGCCCCCGCCCGAGGTCATCGAGATCGCGACGAACAGGCCCGTCACGATCACGCCGAGCAGCATCGCGCCCACCGCCGAGAACGCCGCCGACTTGCCGGCCGCCCCGCCCCCCGCGATCGCATAGATCACGAAGTAGACGAAGATCGGTGACAGCACCGGAAGCAGCGAGGGGATGATCATTTCCTTGATCGCCGCTTTGGTCAGAAGGTCGACCGCCTTGCCGTAATCCGGCTTGTCGGTGCCTTGCATAATGCCCGGCTTCTCGCGGAATTGTCGGCGGACCTCCTCGACAATCGCGCTCGCCGCGCGGCCCACGGCGGTCATGCCCATCGCGCCGAACAGATACGGCAAGAGACCGCCGAACAACAGGCCTACCACGACGTAGGGATTGTTGAGCGAGAAGTCCGGTTTGACGCCGGCGAAGTAGGCGTGGTGCGCGGAGTCCGCAATGAAGAACTTGAGATCCTCGTTGTAGGCCGCGAACAGCACCAGGGCGCCGAGACCGGCGGAGCCGATCGCGTAGCCCTTGGTCACCGCCTTGGTGGTGTTGCCGACTGCATCGAGCGCGTCGGTCGACTTGCGAACCTCCTTCGGCAGGCCCGCCATCTCGGCAATACCGCCGGCGTTGTCGGTCACCGGACCGAACGCGTCGAGCGCGACGACCATGCCGGCGAGCGCCAGCATCGTGGCGGTCGCGATCGCGATGCCGAACAGGCCGGCGAGGCTGTGGGTGACCAGGATGCCGGCGATGATGACGATCGCGGGCAGCGCGGTCGCTTCCATCGAGATGGCGAGGCCCTGGATCACGTTGGTGCCGTGGCCGGTCACCGAGGCCTGGGCGATCGACTTCACCGGACGATAGTCGGTGCCGGTGTAGTATTCGGTGATCCAGATGATCAGCGCGGTGACGGCAAGCCCGACCACGCCGCACTCGAACAGCGCCATGCCGGTATAGTCGACGCCGGCGAGCTTGCCGAAGCCGATCAGGTAATGGATCACACCGGCGATGCCGACCAGCGAGAGGACGCCGGTTGCGATCAGACCCTTGTAAAGCGCGCCCATGATCGACTGGCTCGGCCCGAGCTTCACGAAGAAGGTGCCGATAATCGAGGTGATGATGCAGATGCCGCCGATGGCGAGCGGCAACGTCATCATGTCGGCGAGGATCGGCGTCTTGGCGAAGAAGATCGCCGCCAGGACCATGGTGGCGACCGCGGTCACCGCATAGGTTTCGAACAGGTCGGCGGCCATGCCGGCGCAGTCGCCGACATTGTCGCCCACGTTGTCGGCGATGGTGGCCGGGTTGCGCGGATCGTCCTCGGGGATGCCGGCCTCGACCTTGCCGACGAGGTCGCCGCCGACGTCCGCACCCTTGGTGAAGATGCCGCCGCCGAGACGAGCGAAGATCGAGATCAGCGAGGCGCCGAAGCCGAGCGCCACCATGGCGTCGATGACGACGCGGCTGTCAGGCGCAAGCTTCAGCGAATGGACCAGGAAGCCGAAATAGAGGGTCACGCCAAGCAGCGCGAGACCCGCCACCAGCATGCCGGTGATGGCGCCCGCCTTGAAGGCGAGCTCGAGACCACCTGCGAGCGACGTGGTCGCCGCCTGGGCGGTGCGCACATTGGCGCGGACCGAGACGTTCATGCCGATGAAGCCGGCCGCCCCCGACAGGATCGCGCCGATGGCAAAACCGATCGCGACGTAGAGTCCCAGGAAATAGGCAAGCAGCACGAAGATGACGATGCCGACCATCCCGATCGTGGTGTATTGACGCCGCAGGTAGGCTTGGGCGCCTTCGCGCACCGCTGCCGCGATTTCCTGCATGCGCGGAGACCCCGCATCCGCGCTCAACACCGAAGACGTCGCCCAGATCGCGTAGACGACGGAAAGCACTCCGCAGAGCACAATCAACCATAATGCTGTCATGTGATTTTTTGCCTCAGATCCTTGATGAACGTACCCCCGGCGCCTTTTGTTTTCCGTCGTGCGGTGCGGCGCCTTGATTTTGAAGAAGGCCGCTCCTTGCCCGAAGGCGCGGCCTTAGTCGGTCACGACCTTGCCAAAATCAAATTGAGGGTGCAACGCCAGATAAGGCCGAAAAGCCGATCTCGGCAGGTATTTAGCCTGTCTTGGCAGCCGGGACGCCGGTTTGGAGCAATTCCTAGAAGTGGCTGTAGGAGAGCCGCTTCAAGACCAGTTCCTGGCCCTGCCCGTCCAGGAAGCGCGGCCGCTCATGGCCCGCGACGATCGTGCCGATGGCCGTGACGGCAAGGCCTGCCGCACGCCCCAAGGCAATCAGCGCGTTGGCTTGCGCTGGCGGAGCGGTGCACAGCACCTCGTAATCGTCCCCTCCGGCCAGCAGCGTCTCGACGGAAACGACCTTGCCTGCGATCAGGCCGGCGGCAGCGGCCGAGAGCGGCACGCTCGTCACGTCGATCGTGGCCGAGACGCCTGATGCCGCACAGAGCTTGGTCAGATCTCCAGCAAGGCCGTCGGAGACATCCATCGCAGCCGTCGCATGGTCACGCACGGACTGCGCGAGAGCATTGCGCGGCTGCGGCACGCGATAGCGCGAGATCAGCGTCTCGCGCGCGTGCGGATCGGAGGCCAGCGCATTCGCGACCGCGCCGCCCTTGAGCACGTCAAGGCCAAGCGCGGCGTCGCCGATCGTCCCCGTCACCAGGATACGGTCGCCCGGTTGGGCGCCGGTGCGGCCGACCATCCGCCCCTGCGGCACGCGGCCAAAGGCGGTAATCGAGATCATTTGCGGCCCCGGCGTCGACACCGTGTCGCCGCCGAGCAGCGGACAGACGAAGGTTTTCGCATCCTCGCCGAGCGCGTCCGCGAACGGCCTGAGCCAAGCGTCTTCCTTGCTGCGCAGCGCCAATGTCAGCACGAAGCCGGCCGGCACGGCCCCCTTGGCGGCGAGATCGGACAGGTTCACCCGCAGCGCCTTGCGCGCGATGGTATCGGGCGGATCGGTGGCAAGATAATGCACGCCCTCGACCACCGCGTCGGTGGTGACGACGATGTCGCTGCCGAGCGCCTGCAGGATGGCGGCATCGTCCACCAGCCCCAAGGCGCCGGGATCAGTCGCCAGCGGCTTGAAATAGCGCGCGATGAGGGAGTCTTCGGCGGAGGGATTGTGCGGGTTTGTCATCAGCGTCAGCCACACACTTCGCTGTCATCGCCGGGCTTGACCGGGCGATCCAGTATTCCAGAGACGATCGTGTGACATCGATAGGCCGCGGCGTACTGGATCACCCGCCTTCGCGGGTGATGACGGCGGAATATGGGGCAGCCACATCGCATCAATTCACCGCCCTGCGCCTCAATTCACCCCCGCCCGAACTCGTCACCGCGAAACTGGCGGCCGATCTGGTCGAGCACCGCGTTGACCATGCCGGTCTCCTCGCGGTCGACGAAGGCATTGGCGACGTCGACATATTCGGACACGACGACGCGGCCCGGCACGTCCTTGCGGTGTTCCAATTCGTAGGCCCCTGCCCGCAGCACCGCGCGCAGGATCGCTTCGATGCGCTTCAATGGCCAGCCCTTCGACAGCGCCTCGTCGATCAGCGGATCGAGTTTCTTCTGGTCGCGCACGACGCCGGAGACGACGTCGCGGAAGAACGCCGCTTCCGCCGGGAGATATGTGTCGCCCTCGACCTCGTTGCCGAGCCAGTGGCTCTCGAACTCCGCAAAAATGTCGTTGATGCCGGCACCGCCGATATCCATCTGGTACAGCGCCTGCACGGCTGCGAGCCGCGCCGCACCGCGCCGGTTCGCCTTCTTCTCCGTGCCGGCCGGCGGCTTCTTGTTGTTATCGGCCATGATCAAGCCCGCGCCAGCCGGCGCTTTATGCGCAGCATCGCAATCGCGGCCCGCGCGGCATCGCCGCCCTTGTTCAGCTCGCTGGCGCGCGCCCGCGCCCAGGCCTGCGCCTCGGTGTTGACGGTGAGGATGCCGTTGCCGAGCGGCAGCTTTCGCGCCACCGCCAGGTCCATCAGCGCGCGCGAGGATTCCTGCGAGACGATCTCGAAATGGATGGTGTCGCCACGGATCACGCAGCCGAGCGCGATCGCGGCATCATAGGGCTTGCCATTGGTCGCCGCGGCGTCAACCGCGATGGCGATCGCCGCAGGAATCTCCAGTGCACCGGGAACCGTGATGACGTCGTGGGTCAGACCGGCCGCCTTCAGCTCGGCCACCGCGCCTTCGAGCATCGCGTCCTGGAGATCGTCATAGAACCGCGCCTCGACGATCAGCGCGCGTGCGCCGGAAACGTCGGTCTGGTCCTTCAGGGGTGCGCGCCGCGCGTCTGCCATCGTCAAATCCGTTCCACAGGGGTTGGCGCTATGTAGTCGCCACCAGCGGGTAAGCCAAGTTTAAAGACGCCGTCACTTCATTTCCGTCAGCCGCGCCGCGTAGCGGGCCATCAGATCGACCTCGATATTGACCTCATCTCCCGCCTTCCAGCCGCCGATCGTCGTGACCGTCAGGGTGTGCGGGATGATCAGCACCGAAAAGGTCACGTCCTTCACCGTATTAACCGTCAGCGAGACGCCGTCGAGCGTGATCGAGCCCTTGGTCGCGATGAACCGCGCCAGCTCCCGCGTCGTGGAGAGCTCGAACCGCGCCATGTCGGGCAGGTCCTCGCGGCTGACGAGGGTCGCGATGCCATCGGCATGGCCGGCGACGATATGCCCGCCAAGCTCGTCGCCGATCTTGAGCGCACGCTCGAGATTGAGCCTGGTGCCGACCCTCCAATGCTTTGCGGTCGTCAGCGCCAACGTCTCGGCCGCGGCATCGACGTCGAACCAGGTCCTTTGAGCAGAGTCCTTGCCGCCTTCGACGCCGGAAGCAACCACCGTCAGGCAGACGCCGTTGCAGGCGATCGAGGCGCCGTCCGCAATGGTGGTCTGCTCGTAGCGGCAGGCGATGCGCAGCCGGTGCAACTGGCCCTGCGCCGTCGGCGTGAAGCCGACGATCTCGCCGATATCGGTGACAATGCCGGTGAACATCACGCGCGCTCGTAGATGGTGAGAGTATCCTGATCGAAGGTCTCGCTAGCATGAACCTTGTAGGCCTGCGACTGCGTGATTTTCGACAGGGGCAATGCAGCGAGCGCATCCACCCCGTCGGCGCCCACCGCTTCCGCGCCGTGGAACAGCCAGATCTCGTCAACGAGGTCCGCGGCGATGAAGGACGCCGCGACGCGGCTGCCGCCCTCGACCATCAGCCGCGTGATGCCCTTGCCGGCCAATGCATGCAGCACGGCCGCAAGATCGAGTCCCGAGGCATTGCCGGGCGGC
Source organism: Bradyrhizobium sp. CW1 (assembly GCF_023100665.1). Taxonomy (NCBI): domain Bacteria; kingdom Pseudomonadati; phylum Pseudomonadota; class Alphaproteobacteria; order Hyphomicrobiales; family Nitrobacteraceae; genus Bradyrhizobium; species Bradyrhizobium sp. CW1. Next base: position 3,663,967 of record NZ_CP064684.1, on the reverse strand, counting down.
ACGCGGATCACCTGCGCACCGGCCGCACCGAGCCGCGTGGCGGCCGCGGCCTCCGCGAGTTCAGAACCCACCACCCATAGCGGAATCTCGCGCGCGGAGCCCACGAGCCTGCTTGCGCCGGGAATACGCAGATTCTGGTCGAGCACCACCCGCACCGGCGAGCGCACCGCCATGCCCGGCAGGCGGCAGTCGAGCTGCGGATCGTCCGCCAGCACGGTGCCGATGCCGACTAGGATGGCGTCGCTTTGCGCGCGGAGGAGATGCACCCGGTTGCGCGCCGCCTCGCCGGTGATCGCGACCGGCTTGCCGCCGGCCGCGCCGATCTTGCCGTCGGGCGAGACCGCGAGCTTCAGGATCACATGCGGGCGGCGATCCCTGATGCGACGGAAATGCCCGGCGTGATCGAAGGCGGCTTCGCGCGCGCACAGACCCACATCCACCATGATGCCGGCGGCGCGCAGGCGTGCGTGGCCCTGACCGGCGACTTCCGGATTGGGATCCTCGATCGCGGCCACCACGCGTTTGATGCCGGCGGCGATCACGGCGTCCGCGCACGGTGGCGACTTGCCGAAATGCGAGCACGGCTCCAGCGTGACGTAGAGCGTGGCGCCTCGCGCGGCCTCGCCTGCGCGCCGCAGCGCTTCAGGCTCGCCATGCGGCCGTCCGCCAGGTTGGGTCCAACCGCGGCCGACGATCACGCCGTCCTTGACGATGACGGCGCCGACGGCGGGATTGGGCCAGGTACTTCCCTGCCCGCGCCGGCCGAGCGCCAGCGCAAGCTCCATGAAGCGCCGGTCGGCATCCCTGGACTCGCGCGCCTTCTGCGCGAATTGATCCTCCAGGATGCGGAAGATCATTTGCGGATCGCGGCGAGCCGCGCTTCCTCCTCGCCGGAGAGCTCGCCGAGCACGTCGGCGAAATCCTTGGCCTCGCGGAAATTGCGGTAGACCGAGGCGAAGCGGACATAGGCGACGTCGTCGAGCGTGCGCAGATGCTCCATCACGGTCTCGCCGATCACCTCCGAGGAGATTTCAGCCTCGCCCCCCGTCTCGAGCTCGCGCACGATGGTGGAGACCATCTTCTCCACCCGTTCCGGCTCGACCTGCCGCTTGCGCAAGCTGATCGACACCGAGCGCATCAGCTTGTCGCGGTCAAACGGCACGCGGCGGCCGTTGCGCTTGATCACCGTGAGCTCGCGCAGCTGCACGCGCTCGAAGGTGGTGAAGCGGAAATTGCAGGCGACGCACACGCGCCGCCTGCGTATCACGGAAGAGTCCTCGGTCGGACGCGAGTCCTTCACCTGCGTATCGAGACTGTTGCAGTTCGGGCAGCGCATCCGTTGACCTTGACCGGTTTTTCTTGAGCCTTACTGATAGATCGGGAAACGGTCGGTGAGCACCTTGACCCGTTCCTTGATCGCGGCTTCCACCAGCGGCGCCTTGCCGTCGTCGGACTGCGCGATCGCGTTGAGGACTTCGGCGATCATGCCGCCGACCTGCTGGAATTCAGCGACACCAAAGCCGCGCGTGGTCGCAGCCGGCGTGCCCAGACGAATACCGGAGGTGACGAACGGTGACTCGGGATCGAACGGAATGCCGTTCTTGTTGCAAGTGATGGCGGCGCGAACCAGCGCCTTCTCCGAGGCGTTGCCCTTCAGGCCCTTCGGCCGGAGGTCAACCAGCATCAGATGATTATCGGTGCCGCCCGAGACAATGTCGAACCCGTGGCCCTTCATCGCCTCCGCCAGAGCATTGGCGTTCTCGACGACGTTCTTGGCATAGACCTTGAAGTCCGGCCGCAGCGCCTCGGCGAAGGCGACCGCCTTGGCCGCGATGACATGCATCAGTGGGCCGCCCTGCAGGCCCGGGAAGATCGCCGAGTTGAATCTCTTGGTCAGCGCCTCATCATTCCACAGCATCAGGCCGCCACGCGGACCGCGCAGCGACTTGTGGGTCGTGGTGGTGGTGATGTGCGCGTGAGGCACGGGCGAGGCATGCACGCCGCCGGCGACGAGACCGGCGAAGTGCGCCATGTCGACCAGGAGATACGCGCCGACGCTGTCCGCGATCTCGCGGAAGCGCTTGAAGTCCCAGGCGCGCGAATAAGCCGAGCCGCCGGCCACGATCAGCTTCGGCTTGACCTCCTCGGCCTGCTTGGCGACCGCGTCCATGTCGATGATCTGGTCCTCGCGGCGCACGGTGTAGTGCGCGGCCTTGAACCACTTGCCGCTCATGTTGACCGGGGAGCCGTGGGTGAGATGGCCGCCGGCCGCGAGATCGAGGCCCATGAAGGTGTCGCCGGGCTGAAGCAGCGCCAGAAACACCGCCTGGTTCATCTGGCTGCCGGAGTTCGGCTGCACGTTGGCGAAGTTGGCGCCGAACAGCTTCTTGGCACGATCGATCGCGAGGTTCTCGGCGACGTCGACCCACTCACAACCGCCGTAGTAGCGCGCGCCCGGATAGCCTTCCGCGTATTTGTTGGTCATCACCGAACCCTGCGCTTCCAGCACGGCACGGCTGACGATGTTCTCGGAGGCGATCAGCTCGACCTCGTGGCGCTGGCGGCCGAGCTCGCCCTTGATGGCGGCTGCGATTTCCGGGTCAGCCTGCTCGAGCGAGGCGGTGAAAAACGAATCGGGCGCGGAGGCGGTTTTGGCGAAGGTCATCTTGCGAATATCTCCACCGCCGCAGCCTTTTGGCGGGCTACGGACGGGTCTGGTGTGGCGATCGGAAGCGGCGAGCGCGATCTACCACATCGCCCGCAACAGGCCAAGGGTTTGCGGGTCGGACCTGTGATTTATGCAAGATATGGTGGGATCGGAGGATTTGGATGACGGGGTGGTATCCGGCGTCCATGTCCAGGAAAGGTCCGCTTTGGCCCCGAAAGGCCGCGCGGGTGCGAGCGGCCGGCCTCTACAGCCCGGTATACCCCGCCTTCACGGGATCCACGCTGCCGTCGAGCTGCCGCAGATAGGTCAGGCCGCAAACCGTCAACCTGTGGGTGTCCTTCTCGCCGGCTTCCATCAAGGTGGTGATGTAGTTCGTGACCTTTTCCCGCGCCTCCGCGCTCGCCGCGGACGTGCGGTTGGCGAGCAAATCGTAGGTATGCATGATCCGGTCGATGGCAGCTTCCATGGCACCCTCTGGTTCTTGCCGCGTTTGGGAGTTGAGATCAGGCAACCGCTTTGGCCTCGGACTGCGCCTCGAACCTGACAATGGCCTTGTTGGCCAGCCTGATCTTGTTGAATTCGCCGTGCTGGAGCAACTTGATGACGATCTCGAGCAGGCGCTCGTCGGTGACGAGGGTGTCCCGGATCGCGCCGGAGCGGCGAAGATAGTTCGCGGCGATGGCGTAGGCCTCGCTCACGAGTTCCACGTTCATCACCCCCACGCCACGCTCGACCAGCATCGTCAGCCTCCGATCCGGAGGAGATAAGCATCGAACCGGGAACTCGTTCCCTGGTGTCGGGGATTTTTTTCGCAACCGCGAAATGGAAAAACGCACCGGTCCGGACACAGCCGGGCCGGCGCGCTTGGGGAAGCTCAGGCACGTTCGGGAGGCTTGCCGGTCTTGTTGCGGGCCGGCTTGGCCTTGTCCCGTCGAAAAGAACTCAGAGACGATACAGGATTTGGTCGGTCCAGAACCGCTCGAGGCGGTGCAGCGATTTGTTCAGGGTCGAGAACTCCTCGCCCGAGATGCCGCCGACCTGTTCGACCGTCTTGACGTGCTTCTGGTAGAGCGAGTCGACGATGCGGCGGATTTCCTGGCCCTGCGGCGTCAGGCGGATGCGCACCGAGCGGCGATCGACGCGCGAGCGCTGATGGTCGAGGAAGCCGAGCTCGACGAGCTTCTTCAGATTGTAGGAAACGTTGGAGCCGAGGTAATAACCGCGCGTGCGCAGTTCGCCCGCGGTCAGCTCCTTGTCGCCGATGTTGTAGAGCAGCAGCGCCTGCACCGAGTTGATGTCCGCACGGCCGCGGCGATCGAACTCGTCCTTGATGACGTCGAGCAGCCGGCGATGCAGCCGCTCCACCAGAGTCAAAGCTTCCAGATAGAGCGTCTGCACCGAACCCTGCTGGCCGGAGACGCGCTCTGCGGTATCTGCCGCAGTTGCGACGGCTTTCATCATGACACTTCCCCTGTTGTCGTTTTTATCGACACTCATTCGACGAAACTTGTGTCCCGTCTGATAGGTGCAACTTAAGGGGCTCGTTTGAAGATCGGCTTAAATAAGAGAATAAAGAGATCATGAATTTAAGACAGTGAATTGCGGATTAAGCCTGTCCCACAAGCACTTTACGCAACAGTCTGTTGACTCTCGCAAGGTCCTGTTCACCCTCCGTCCGCCCCGATTGTCGCATTCCAGAACAGCCTCGCCCCGTTTCGAAACGGCCGCGTAAGAGCTGTGGCGGAACACGCTGGTTAGCGAAAACTTACGTCGAATTTTACGCAACCAGCCGTCAACCAAGCGCGACAATCTCGTGTCCCGGACCAGCACAGCGAAGCCGAGCGCAGAGTCGGGGCAAGAGAGTTTGCTATGGCGGTCGTTCGCGTGCGGCCATCCAGGCGAGCGCGAGATAGGCCGCCAGCATGAAGGCTTCGACGCCGACCACGACCAGGCTGCCGCCGTAGATGCCGGGGAACATCAGCTCGATCACCGCCATCGACACCACGGTCGTCAGCCACACCACGGCGCCCCAAGGCGTCGCCAGCCACAGCCCGACCGCGGCAACGAGTTCGATCACGGCGAAGTAAATGGTTGAGGCCTGCCAGGCCATCGACTGGTTCTCGAAGGCCTCGTCCTCGCCGCCCACGAAGCCCGTCACCTGCGCCCAATGATAGAGGCCCTTGAGGATCGAGAGCAGCGCCATCACCCGCAGGAACAGCACGAGCCGGCGCGTCCAGACATTGTCGTCGGATTCAGCCCGCTCCGACGAGATCGCCGCCACCGACATGGCGCTGTCTCTGGCATTGTCTCGGACGGCATCCCTGGTGCTGTCGCGGGCCGCATCGCGGGTGGAGATCTCGGACATGCCCCCTTCTGGCTGCTTTGCCCCGCAAAATCAATCGGCTGCCATCTTTGCGACAGGTCAACCCGCGGTGACGGGAACCATGCGAGCTGGTATAAGAATAATTCCAGCCGGAGGAAAAGTAATGGCGATCAAATACGGACGTCCGATCGAGTTGCGCGAGGTCTCGCGCCGGGATGGCACTGGGGCCTCCCCTGCCCTCGATCTGACCGTCCGCCCGCGCCGCAACCGCAAGGCCGAATGGGCCCGGCGCATGGTGCGCGAGAACGTGCTCACGACGGACGATCTGATCTGGCCGCTGTTTCTGATCGACGGCAACAACAAGCGCGAGCAGATCGCCTCGATGCCGGGTGTCGAGCGTCTCAGTGTCGACCAGGCCGTGCGCGACGCCGAGCGGGCGATGAAGCTCACCATCCCGTGCCTCGCGTTGTTTCCCTACACCGATCCGTCCCTGCGCGACGAGGAGGGCTCGGAAGCCACCAACCCGAACAATCTGGTCTGCCAGGCGGTGCGCGCGATCAAGAAGGAATTCCCGGAGATCGGCATTCTCTGCGACGTCGCGCTCGATCCCTTCACCAGCCACGGCCATGACGGCCTGATCTCCGACGGCAAGATCCTGAACGACGAGACGGTCGCTGTGCTCGTGCGTCAGGCCCTGGTGCAGGCCGAAGCCGGCTGCGACATCATCGCGCCCTCCGACATGATGGACGGCCGCGTTGCCGCGATCCGCGAGGGCCTGGATCGCACCGGCCTGCTCGACGTGCAGATCATGGCCTATGCCGCAAAATACGCCTCCGCGTTTTACGGCCCGTTCCGCGACGCCATCGGCTCGGCCAAGACGCTCACCGGTGACAAGCGCACTTACCAGATGGACAGCGCCAACACCGACGAGGCGCTCCGCGAGGTCGAGCTCGACATCGCCGAGGGCGCCGACATGGTGATGGTCAAGCCCGGCATGCCCTATCTCGACGTCGTCCGTCGCGTGAAGGACACGTTCGCGATGCCGACCTTCGCCTATCAGGTGTCCGGCGAATACGCGATGATCGCGGCCGCCGCCAACAACGGCTGGCTCGACGGCGACCGCGCCATGATGGAGAGCCTGCTCGCCTTCAAGCGCGCCGGCGCCGACGGTGTGCTGAGTTATTTCGCACCGAAGGCGGCGGAGAAGCTGCGGACGCAGGGGTAGGCCCCAAGGTCGTCCCGGCGAAGGCCGAGCGCCCCTGTCTCTAATCGTCGTCCTGGCGAAAGCCAGGACCCATACCGGGTGATCTAGCGAGAGCACGCGGTATCGATACCGGCGAACGTACTAACTTCCAGTTTTCGCCAAGCTTGTCCCTGGGGTAATGGGTCCTGGCTTTCGCCAGGACGACACTGAGGGTGTGGCGCCGCGTCCTTTCCTCCCGCCTCCGCCGCCCCCGAATCGCCGGAATATTTCGGCTTGTTAATCTCGGCGCCCTTGGCACGCGGACGGCCTGTTCCCATGTCCTTCCACGGGAGTCCTGCCACGGGAGTTTCCCTCGGGAGAATGGTCATGTCGTATTCGGACTCGGGCAATGCCTGGCGCAATGACGGTGGGGCGCAGCCACATGCCTACGATCCCTATCTGCACCCGGAACTGTTCCGCGGCGTTGCGACGCGGCGGGTCTTCGCCTTCCTGATCGACATGGTTGTGATCTCGGTGCCGGTGATCCTCGGCTACCTCTTCATCGCGGTGTTCGGCGTGGTCACGCTCGGCATCGGCTGGGCGCTGTTCTGGCTGGCCTGGCCGGCCTCCGTGATCTGGGCCATCGTCTATTACGGCGCCTGCATCGGCGGTCCGTCGTCCGCGACCATCGGCATGCGCGTGATGGATCTTGAGTTGCGCACCTGGTACGGCGCGCCCGGCTATTTCGTGCTCGGGGCCACCCACGCCGTGCTGTTCTGGGTGACCGTCTCGTTCCTGTCGCCTTTCGTCGTCCTGGTCGGCCTCTTCAACGGCCGCAGGCGCTTGCTGCAGGATTTCGTGTTGGGGACGGTCGTGATCAACAATTCCGTTCGTGCGCCGGTGCCCCAGGGCGCCAGGACCTACTGATCAGCGACCTTTCGATCAAGGACCTACTCATCAACCAACCTGGATCAAGAACCTATCAACCTGGACCCGCTATGCTGTCCGATCTGACCTGCCGAGTAGACCGATTGACCGGGGGCTTTCGTAGCGCGATGCTGATGCACATTTTGGAGGCCCACGACGTCCCTTGACCCAGCACTCGCGCGACACCCCACAATTTTACCTCACGGCGCCCTCCCCCTGCCCCTATCTGCCGGGCCGGCACGAGCGCAAGGTGTTTACGCACCTCGTAGGTGAGCGCGCCGGTGACCTCAACGACCTCCTGACCCATGGCGGCTTTCGTCGCAGCCAGTCGATCGCCTACCGTCCCGCCTGCGACCAGTGTCGCGCCTGCGTCTCGGTCCGGGTGATCGCCAACGAGTTCCGCCCCTCCCGCAACTTCCGCAAAGTCATCGCGCGCAACGCCGACATCATCGGCGAGCAGCGCAGCGCGGTGCCGACCTCCGAGCAATATTCGGTGTTCCGCGCCTATCTCGATTCCCGTCACCGCCATGGCGGCATGGCCGACATGACCGTGCTCGACTACGCCATGATGGTCGAGGACAGCCACGTCGAGACCCGTATCATCGAGTACCGCAAGCGCGGTCCCGACAGCGGCATCACCGGCCGCGGCGAGGAGTTGATCGCGGTGGCGCTGACCGACGTGCTCAGCGACGGCCTGTCGATGGTCTATTCGTTCTTCGAGCCGGGCGAAGTCAGCCGCTCGATGGGCACCTTCATGATCCTCGACCACATTGCCCGCGCCCGGCGGCAGGGATTGCCTTACGTCTATCTCGGCTACTGGATCGAGGGCTCCAAGAAGATGGACTACAAGGCCCGCTTCCTGCCGCAGCAGCGCCTCGCGCCGTCAGGTTGGCTGCGCATCGACGCGCAAGGCGATGCGACGTCCGAGCCGCAGGATTAGCTCTCCGTCATGCCCCGCGAAAGCGGGGCATCCAGTACGCCGCGGCGCCTCGGCTCAGTCACTACTGTCTCTGGAATACTGGGTCGTCCGGTCAAGCCGGACGACGACAGCCGTGGTGTGGTCACCCGAACAGCGTGTCCGCGAGCAGCTTCAAGTTCAAAACCACGATGATGCCGGCGACGATCCACGCGATCGCCGCGACCCATACCGGTATGACGAACTTGCCCATCTTGCGGCGGTCGGAGACGAAGCGGACCAGCGGGATGACGGCGAAGGGCAATTGCATCGACAACACGACCTGGCTGAATACCAGCAGATCAGCCGTGCCGCGCTCGCCATAGATCGCGGTGACGACGATCACGGGAATGATCGCGATGCCGCGGGTCAGCAACCGCCGCGCCCAGCTCGGCAGGCGCAGGTCGAGAAAGCCCTCCATCACGATCTGGCCGGCGAGCGTCGCCGTCACCGTTGAATTCAGGCCCGAGGCGAGTAGCGCCACTGCGAACAGCGTCGAGGCGATGCCGAGGCCGAGCAACGGAGACAGCAGCTCGAAGGCCTGGCCGATCTCGGCGACGTCGGAATGGCCGCTCTTGTGGAAGGTTGCAGCAGCCACCACGAGGATCGCGGCATTGATGAACAGCGCCAGCATCAGGGCGATGGTCGAATCCGTCGTCGCCCATTTGATCGCCTCGCGCCGGCCTTCGTCGTTGCGCTCATAGGCGCGCGTCTGCACGATCGAGGAGTGCAGATAGAGATTATGCGGCATCACGGTGGCGCCGATGATGCCGATCGCGATGTAGAGCATTTCGGGGTTGGTGAAGATCTCGGTCTTCGGCACAAATCCCCTCAGCATCTCGGCGACCGGCGGGGCTGCCGCGGCAAGCTGGACGGTGAAGCAGACTGCGATCACGACGAGCAGCGCGATGACGAAGGCTTCGAGGAAACGGAAGCCCCGATTCATCAGGATGAGCAGCAAAAAGGCATCCAGCGCGGCGATCAGCGCGCCGCCAATCAGGGGAATGCCGAACAGCAGCTTGAGCGCGATCGCGGTGCCGATGACCTCGGCGAGATCGCAGGCGATGATCGCCGCCTCGCAGGCAAGCCAGAGTAGAAAGTTCACGGCCGGCGAATAGGTCCCGCGGCAGGCCTGCGCGAGGTCGCGGTCGGTGACGATGCCGAGCCGTGCCGCCAGCGATTGCAGCAGGATCGCCATCAAATTCGAGAGCAGGATGACGGAGAGCAGCGTGTAGCCGAACTTGGACCCGCCGGCGAGATCCGTCGCCCAATTGCCGGGGTCCATGTAGCCGACCGAAACCAGATAGCCCGGGCCGACGAAGGCGAGCAGGCGCCGCCACCACACCCCCGCGATGGGGAGGGCGACCGAGGCATTCACCTCGGCCAGGCTCTTTGTCATCGGCGCGTCATTGCGCCAGCCGGCAGCATCTCGGGTCAGATCGGGAGAGCGAGCATCCATGCGGCGAGAATACCGAAGTCGAGCCTTATTGCAACTCATTTGCAACTGCATCTAGCCGCGTCGGTCCCTCGGCGGTCGCTATGTGTCGCCCCTGTCGGGAAGCGGGTGGGTTTGGGAGCCTCCCGAGGCGGATACTGGCGCCAACCCGACTTTGCAGGAAACGAGCCATGTCAATTCCCCCGCGCCTCCCCGAGACATTCAACCGCCTCGCCTGGTCCAATTTGGCGGCACAGTCGGCCGAACAGATCGCGCTGGCCGCGGCCCCCATCGTCGCGGTGCTGACGCTCGGCGTGGCAGAAGGCCAGACCGGCCTGCTCCAGACCGCGCTGACCCTGCCCTTCGTCCTCTTCGCCATCCCCGCCGGCCTGCTGGCCGACCGCATCTCCCGCCGTTCGCTGATGGCGGGCGCCGAGGCGCTGCGGGCCGCGGCCCTTGCAGCGATCGTGCTGCTGCTCGCGCTCGGCGCGCTCAATCTGCCGCTGCTGGCGCTGCTCGGCTTTGCCGCCGTGTGCGGCACCGTCGTCTACAGCGTGGCCGCGCCGGCGCTGGTGCCCTCGCTGGTGAGTTCGGACCTGCTACCGGCGGCCAATGCGCGGATCGAGCTCGCACGCACCATCGCCTTCGCCAGCGGCCCTGCGCTCGGCGGCGCGCTGGTCGGGTGGTGGGGCGCGAGCCCGGCCTTCGGCTTTGCGGCCGCGCTGTCCGCGATCGCCGTCGTGCTGCTCTCCGGCATCTACGAGCCCGCCCGCACGCCGGCGCCACGGCGGCATCCGTTTCAGGACATCCGCGAAGGCGCGGCCTTCGTGTTTCATCATCCGCTGCTGCGGCCGGTGTTCATCACCCAGTTCATCTTCAACACCGGATGGTTCCTGCAGATCGCGGTGTTCGTGCCCTATGCCGTACGTCACCTCGGCCTAAACGCGGTCGGCGTCGGCACCGTGCTGACGATGTACGGTGTCGGCATGGTGATCGGCGCGCTGTTCGCGACGCGGGTGATGAAGCGCATCGCGTTCGGCACGGTCGTCGGCCTCGGCCCCGTTACCGGCTTCGTCGCGGCGGTGGTGATGGCGCTGACGGTGCTGGTCCCCTCGCCCTGGCTTGCGGCCTTCTGCTTCTTTCTGCTCGGCGTCGGGCCGATCCTGTGGGTGATCTCGACCACGACGCTGCGCCAGTCGGTGACGCCGCCTCGCCTGCTCGGCCGCGTCTCCGCCATCAACATCATGAGCTATGGCGCCCGTCCGGTCGGCTCGGCGCTGGGTGCGATCGTCGGCGGCCTGTGGAGCGCCGAAGCGTGCCTCTATCTCGCCGCCGCCGTGTTCGGCGTGCAGGCGCTGGTCATTTGGCTCTCGCCCGCGGTGGCGCTGGACCGGCAGCCGGACATGGTGGGCGATGAGGCGGTGGCGCGGTGTTAGCTGCACTGTCATTGCGAGCGAAGCGAAGCAATCCAGAATCCGTCCGCGGAGACAGTCGGGATTGCTTGGTCGCAAGAGCTCCTCGCAATGACGGAGTATGTTGAAGCAGCCAGCCTAATTCGCCAGATACCGCTCGTAGCTGCCTGTCACCGGCTCGCTCGCGTCCACCTCCGGATCAAGCGTGTAGAGATCCTGCGCACGGCCGATGCCACGCAGCGCGTAGCGGCCTGTGGAGACGAGATAGCGGCGGCCGGCGGCGTCGAGGCCCTTGTAGAATTCTGCCGACGCCAGCAGCTCGCGATCGACCGAACGGCTCATCGAGGCGATGCGGCTGACCTCGTTCACGGTCGGACCGACCACGGTGAAGTCGAGCCGGTCCTCGCTGCCAATATTGCCGTAGAAGACCTCGCCGACATGCAGGCCGATATAGGCGGACGTGGTGGGACGGCCCTCCGCGCCCCGCCTCAGGTTCAGCGCAGCGACGTTCTTGCGGAACAGATGCTCGGCGCGCAGCGCCGCGCGCCGGGCATGCGCCATGTCTTCACCGGTGAACATCGCAAGCACGCCGTCGCCGATCAGCTTCAGCACGTCGCCGCCGGCGTCGTGGATCGCGTCGATCACGGCCTGCGCATAGTCGTTGAGGAACGGGATGATCTCGTCGGGGCCGATGCTCTCGCTGATTCCGGTCGAGCCGCGCAGATCCGAATACCACAGCACGGCGTTGATGCGCTCGGTGACGCCGCGCGAGATACGTCCGCTCAAGACCTGCTCTGACGCATCGCGGCCGAGATAGACGCGGCCGAGCGTGCGCGCGATGTCGACCTGCTGCGCCGACTTGATCGCGAGCCCCAGCACCGGCACGAGATCGCGCAGCGCGGCGAGTTCGGCGTCGGCGAAGCCGCTGTCGCGTCGCGTTGTCCAGGAGGAGTAGAGGCAGTCCATCTGCCCCAGCGCTCCGGTCTCCCCGAAGCGGTGCACAAAGGCCAGGAAATGGCGATGACCGGTTTCGGCGAGCTCGCCGATTTGCGAAAAATCGAGCGAGGGCGCGTCGGCGAGGTCGATCACCATCTCGTCGTGACCGTGCTCGAGCAAATGATAGAAAACCGACCGGCGCCAATTGTTGGCCGCGTCGCCCTCGGCCGTCGAGCCGTATTCGACGACGTCGCTCTCGTTGGTCGGTGTATCGCTCCAGCGGAAGGCGCGACCCTCGTAGATCGGGTGCAGCGTATCGATGACGACAAGGCCACGCGAGAGTTCCAGCCCCTCGGCGCGGCAGCGCTCGCAGAAGCCGCGCAGCAGTTCGGGTTCGGGCAGGCCGGTGAGCCCCTGGCCGGCCAACCAGTTCATCAGCGCAAGGCGAGAGGTCAATTGCATGCGCCATTATGGCGTGCATTCGTGACGAGCGAAAGGCGGCGCGCGGAGCTTGCGTCGCCAAAGCTCCGCTCACGGCCAAGGCTCCCGCCCGCGGCAGGTCGCATATGTCGCGGACGCTGTTGACGCGCTCCCGCCTCGGGCGGCAAATGCGAATGATGACACCGCCGATCAGAAATACGGGGATATGAGCCAGCGCCAGCTTCCGATCATCCTGGCGCTCGGTACCACGCAGACCCTGGCCTGGGCCTCGAGCTACTATCTGCCGGCGCTGCTCGCCGATCCCATGGCGCGCGATCTCGGTATCTCCTCCAACTGGGTGTTTGGCGCGTTCTCGACCTCGCTGGTGATTTCGGCGCTGCTCGGGCCGCGCATCGGGCGACAGATCGATCTGGTCGGCGGCCGGCAGGTCCTCTCGGTGTCGAACCTGACGATCGCCGCCGGCCTCGTTCTGCTCGGCCTCTCGCAATCGGTGGCGGTGATGGCAATGGCCTGGCTCGTGCTCGGCATCGGCATGGCGATGGGTCTCTACGACGCCGCCTTCGCCGCGCTCGGGCGCATCTACGGCACCGAGGCGCGCAGGCCGATCACCGGCATCACGCTGATGGCGGGCTTTGCATCGACCGTCGGCTGGCCGCTCACCGCCTGGGGCCTGTCGCATTTTGGCTGGCGCGACACCTGCTTCGCCTGGGCCGCTGCCAATATCCTGATCGGCCTGCCGCTCAATTTCTTCCTGCTGCCGACGATCAAGGGCGCCAAGCAAGCAGCGGCGACAGCGGCGAAGCCGCATCTGCCGCTCGACCGCACCATGGTGCTGCTCGCCTTCATCTTTGCCGCGGTCTGGACCGTCACCGGCGCGATGGCCGCGCATTTCCCGCGCATCCTGGAGGCAACCGGCGCGACGCCGGTCGAGGCGATCGCGGCCGGTGCGCTGATCGGCCCCGCGCAAGTGGCCGCACGGGTTCTGGAGGCAGGCTTCCTCAGCCGCTTTCATCCGCTGTGGTCGACGCGGCTCGCCTGCCTCACTCACCCGATCGGCGCGGTGGTCGTGGCGATCTTCGGCGGCGCCGCGGCCAGTGCGTTTGCGCTATTCCACGGCTCCGGCAACGGCGTCCTGACCATCGCGCGCGGCACGCTGCCGCTGTCGATCTTCGGCCCCAAGGATTTCGGCTATCGCCTCGGCATCATCGGCGCGCCGGCACGGATGGCGCAGGCCGTGGCGCCGCTGGCCTTTGGCCTGCTCATCGACGTCATGGGCGCCAAGGTGTTGATCGTCTCCTCCGCGCTCAGCCTCTCGGCGCTGGCCGCGCTGTTCATGATCCGCGCGCAACCGCGGCCGGATTGACCGGGCCGGAGCTTTCGCGCACAAGCGCAGCATGACCGAAGACACGCGCCCACCCCGCACATTCAAAGGCCTCCTGCGCTGGGCGACTACGCCGCCGCAGGCCTGGGGTGTCTATCTCCTCGCCGTCATCCTGGTCTGGCTGATCTCCTTCTACGCCGGCTCGCTGAAACCGAAGAAGGCGCCGGAAGCGAGCCCGCCGCCGGTCACGGCACCGCGCACCTAGGCCGGCTTCGTTTCGCCGGTCGCGATCCAGATGCCGGCGAACACGGCGACCAGCCCGATCAGTAGATTTGGCGTGATCGGCTCGCCGATCAGCAGCGCGGCGAGCAAGGTGGCGGCGATCGGATTGACCGTCATCGTATTGGCGACCCGGGTCGGCGTCGCGCGCGCCAGCGCCATGACCCAGAGGATGAAGGCGAGCGCACCGCCGCCGATGCCGAGATAGATGCCGGCAATCCACTGCGCCGTCGTGAACTGCCCCAGCGCTGCAAAGCTGCCCTTCACGATACCCGCAAGCACCAGCACGGCGGCGCCTGCCCCCATGCCGACCGTGAGAAAGCCGAGCGGGCTGGAGCGCTGCATCAGCGGGCGCGACAGCACGTTGTAGAACGCCATGCAGAACACGGCACCGGTCATGATCAGCTCGCCGCGCCAGGCCTCGGGCGGGCTTTGCGCCAGGCCCGCGGCCAGTGCCGCCGCCACGCCGAGCACCGCTATGCCGACGCCGGTGATCTTGCGCGCCGTCAGCCGCTCGACGCCGAGGATGGCGCCGACCACCATGGTGTGGAGCGGCAGCGTCGCCAGCGCGAGACTGGCGCGCGCGGCGGTCGTGTAGGACACCGCGATGTTGTAGAGGATGAAGAACACGCCGAAAAAGCAGATGCCGAGCAGCGCCACGGCCGGCCAGTCGGACCGCTGCGGCCAGCGCACGCCGAGCAGAAGCGCGCACGGCAGCAGGCAGAGAAAGCCGATCCCCCAGCGCAGGATCGCGAGCAGGATCGGATCGGCGCCGCCGACCAGATAGCGGGTGATCGCCGCGGCAGTGCCGCCAAGGCTGCTCGACGCCAGCGCGATCGCAACCCCGGCCCACTCACCCACAATCGTCTCCCGTTGCGGAGCTTGCTGAGGGCGCTAGCACGCCCCTGCTGCCACCGTAGTGGCAACAGGGGCGTCGCGGGAAGCTAGTCGTAAAACTCGGGCGACATCTTCTGGCTGTCGCGCTGGATCTTGTCGTGGTTGATCCAGAGTTGCGCCTTCTCCTTGCCGAGCGTGTCGGCGATCTTCTGCATCGAGGCCGCGCTCTGGTCCTTGTTGGCGTTCATGCTCGGCACACGGCGGTTGTCCCAATTGTCTTTGAAGTGCACCGCATCGCCCGACAGCACGACGGCGCCGGTCTTCGGCAGCTTCACCAGCAGCGATTGGTGTCCCGGCGTATGGCCGGGCGTCGACAGGATGGTCACGCTGCCGTCGCCGAACACGTCCTTGTCGCCCGCAAGCAGTTCGACCGGATGCGACGGCTTGAAGCGCGGCTCGTTGTTGGCGCCGGGCCAGTCATACTCGGCCTTCTGCACATAGAGCATGGCCTGCGGGAACAGCTCGACATTGCCGGTATGGTCGGGATGGGTGGGCGAGACGGCCATCATCTTGACGTCACCGGGCTTGAGGCCGAGCTGTTCGAGCTGCGCGGCAAGCATCTTCGGCCGGCGCCAGGTCACGGCTTTGGGATCGGCGGGCGCAAGGCCATTCGGCATCGCGGCGACTGCGTCGGCGATGCCGGTATCCCACAGGAACCAGCCCTTGGCGTGCTTGACGAGATAGCAGCTGTCGACGAAGTCCATCGTCTTGCCCTCGTTGAGGCCGGGCGTCCAGCGCGAGATGTCGCCGGCGGTGCCCTCCCCGCAATTGAACACGTAGAGCTTCTCGACACCGGTCTTTTCGGACTGCGCGAGCACCGCATGACCGGACAGAACGAGTGCAGCGACAACGACGGCGAGCTTGATCTTTTTGATCTTTGGCATCATTCGTTCCTCCCTTGCAGCCAGGTCGGCTGTCTTGTCGGCTGTGACCGAGGATCAACCCTGGTCCGTTCGCAGAATTCCCTTAAAAACTATCGCCAATGCGGGCAGGCTCAATGCGGGCAGGTCTCGACCTCGACGGTGACGTGGCTGAGCCCCTTCAGTCCGGCGAGCCGCTTCTTGTAGACCGCCGGCTGCTTCGGCTGGTCCGACACCACCGACACCAGCACGGCACAATGGCCGGGGCCGACCTGCCAGAGATGCAAATCGGTGACGCGGTCGTCGCCGATCTCCATGCGCGCCCGGATCACACGCTCGAGCTTCTCGTCAGCGCGCACGTCAAGCAGCACCGCGCCTGATGTCTTGATCAGGCCGAACGCCCAGCTCGCGATCACGGCGCTGCCGATCAGGCCGACCGCCGGATCGGCCCAGGCCCATCCCGAATACATGGCAACCAGGAGCGCGGCGATCGCCAGCACCGAGGTCGCCGCGTCCGCCATGACGTGGACATAGGCCGCGCGGAGATTGTTGTCGTGGTGGTGGTGATCATGGTCATCGTGATCATCATGCGCATGGCCATGATGGTGATGACCATGGTTGTCGCGGAGCAGCCAGGCACTGGCGAGGTTGACGCACAGGCCGAGGGCGGCGACCACTATCGCCTCGCCATAAACGATCGGCACCGGATTGATCAGCCGCAGCACGCTCTCATAGGCGATCTCGACCGCGATCAGGCCGAGGATGATCGCGCTGGCGAAGGCGGCGAGATCGCCGAATTTGCCGGTGCCGAAGCTGAAATGCGAGCTCCCCAGGTGCCGCCGCGCAAAGCGATACGCGAACGCGGCAATCCCCAGCGCCGCCGCATGCGTGCCCATGTGCCAGCCGTCGGCGAGCAGCGCCATCGAGCCGAACAGCGAGCCGGCGACGATCTCGCCGACCATCATGACCAGCGTCAGGATGACGACGAGCCAGGTGCGCCGCTCGTTCTCGTCGTGCTTCTCGCCCAGGAAGGCGTGGTCATGGGTCCATTGTTCGACGGAATGGGAATGCATCGCAAAGTCTCCGAGAGGTTCGGCCCGTTGACACCAATATAGACCTGCGGGAGGTCCGGGCAAAATCGAGGAACGAGCCGATTGACAGGTCGGGGGCGTTTCGGTGTAATGAAGGTCATGGGGATTTGAGCGATCTCCCCACGAGGCGACATGCCCAAGTATCGCGTCCCGTTTGTTCTTACGAGGGCGCATCATGTCTTCCTACACGACGATATCATCTGACAAGCTGGCACGGTTGATCGGCACGGCGAATGCCCCTGCCCTGATTGACGTGCGCACCGACGAGGATTTTGCCGCCGACCGGCGGTTGATCCCAGGTTCGATCAAGCTCAGCCACGACAATGTTCCGGAATGGGGTGCCGAATTCGCCGGCCGCACCGCCATCGTCTCCTGCCTGCGCGGCGCAAAGCTGGCGCAGGGCACGGCGGCCTGGCTCAGGCAGCTTGGGGTCCAGGCCGAGACGCTGGAAGGCGGATTCGAGGGCTGGAAGGACGCAAAGCTGCCGCTGCTCGATACCCGCAAGCTACCGCCGCGCGACGTCAAGGGACGCACCGTCTGGGTGACACGGGCGCGGCCCAAGGTCGATCGCATCGCCTGCCCCTGGCTGATCCGACGCTTCGTCGATCCCAATGCGGTGTTCCTGTTCGTGGCACCGTCCGAAGTGGTCGCCGTCGGCGAACGCTTCAACGCCGCCCCCTTCGACATCGAGAACGTGTTCTGGAGCCACCGTGGCGAGCTCTGCACCTTCGATGTCATGATCGAGGAGTTCGGGATTGCCGCGCCGGCGCTGCTCCGGCTCGCAACAATGGTACGCGGCGCCGACACCGCGCGGCCCGACCTTGCGCCGGAGGCCCCCGGCCTGCTCGCGGCTTCGCTCGGGCTGTCGCGGATGTATGATGACGACCTCGAACAGCTCGAGGCCGGCATGCTGCTCTACGACGCGTTCTACCGCTGGTGCCGTGACGCGACGTCTGAGACCCATAACTGGCCGACCAACAAGGCAAAGGCTTGATGGATACGCGTACGATCGAAACCGGAGCTGATGCCGGTCACGGCGTCAGCTTCAGTGAAGCCTTTCGCGTCTGGCTCCGTGTCGCCTGCCTGAGTTTTGGCGGGCCCGCGGGCCAGATCGCGGTGATGCACCGCATCCTGGTCGAGGAAAAGAAGTGGATCTCGGAAGGCCGCTTCCTCCATGCGCTGAACTACTGCATGCTCTTGCCGGGCCCGGAGGCGCAGCAGCTCGCAACCTATATCGGCTGGCTGATGCATCGCACTGCCGGCGGGCTGATGGCGGGCGGACTGTTCATCCTGCCCGGCATCATCGCCATCATGGGCCTCAGCTACGTCTACGCCGCCTACGGCAATGTCAGCTTCGTCGAGGCGCTGTTCTTCGGCTTGAAAGCCGCCGTGCTCGCCATCGTCGTCGAGGCCGTGGTGCGCGTCGGCAAGCGCGCGCTGAAGAACCGCATCATGATCGCGCTCGCCGCGATGGCCTTCGTCGCGATCTTCTTCTTTGCCGTCCCCTTCCCCATCATCATCATCGCCGCAGGCATCATCGGCTATGCCGGCGCGAGAAGCGGCCGTCCGGAGTTCGCGCCGGCCGGTCATGGTCACGGCGGCAGCAGCGCCTTGATCGACAGCATGCTGGGCGACGCCGTGCCCGATCATGTCCGACCCAACACCGCCCGCACCATTCGCGTCGGCGCGCTGTGGCTTGCGCTCTGGCTGGTGCCGGTGATCGCGCTCGTGCTTGTGCTCGGGCAGGCCAATGTCTTCAGTCACATCGCGCTGTTCTTCTCGAAAATGGCGATGGTCACCTTCGGCGGCGCCTACGCAGTGCTGGCCTATGTCGCCCAGCAGGCGGTCGAGCACTATCACTGGCTCAAGCCGCACGAGATGCTCGACGGCCTCGGCATGGCCGAGACCACGCCGGGTCCGCTGATCATGGTGCTCCAGTTCGTGGGCTTCATGGCCGCCTACCGCGACGCCAGCGGTCTGTCGCCGATGCTTGCGGCCACGCTCGGCGGATTGCTCGCGACCTGGGTCACCTTCACGCCCTGCTTCCTCTGGATCTTTGTCGGTGCTCCCTACATCGAACGGCTGCGCGGCAACACCGGGCTTGCGGGCGCGCTGAGCGCTATCACCGCCGCCGTCGTCGGCGTGATCCTCAACCTCTCGATCTGGTTCGCGCTGCACACGCTGTTCCGCGAGACCGTGCCGGTGCATGCGTTTCCGCTGGACTTCGACATGCCGGTGCTGACCAGCATCGACATCCCCGCGCTGCTGCTGTCGATCGCGGCGGCAACTGCGATCTTCCGGTTCAAGCTGGGGATGTTGACGGTGCTGGCCGGCAGTTGCGCGGCGGGCGTGGCGTTGCGGCTGGCGGGGGTGATCTAGGACACCGACTGATTGGTTCGTCACGTCCGGTTTGCCAATGGAAGGCATCGCTAAGCGGTCAGGGTTGCATGGCGACTATGCTCAGGGGCAAGGACCCAAGGACCGACCTTGATGAGCAGGCGTTTGGCCTAGAGGCCACGCGCGCTCGAAACACCGCAGCGACCCGCAGCAGGATCTTTTGGACCAACCGAGCGCTTTCCAAATAGTTGAGCGAAGGTGTCGGAACGAGGTGCCGCCGGACGTCTTCCCAGATATCGGCCCCAACCAGAGGTCATGCAATGGATAGTTCCATCCTGAAGCCTGCTTCGGAGCTTGCTGGTACGAACAAGGCTCATTTTCCCAACGAAAGCGTCGATTATCGCCGCGCCCGGCAAGACCTCCTGACGAAGGAGATCGAGCTGCGTCGTCAGATCGAGCTTGTCGCTGAACTGCGCCGGGCGCTTCCGCCCGGCGGCGAGGTGAAGAAAAACTACGTGTTTGAAGGCGAGAATGGCAAAGTGAATTTCGTCGATTTGTTCGACGGCAAGCAGACGCTCGCGGTCTACAGCTACATGTTCGGGCCGCAGCGGCAGACGCCCTGCCCGATGTGCACCTCATTCATGAGCACATGGGAGCACAAATTACCCGACATCGAGCAGCGTATCGGGTTCGTCTTCATCGCGCGGTCACCGATCGCCAGGTTGATCGAGGCAAAGAAGGCGCGCGGCTGGACGCGGCACAAGGTCTTCTCTGACATCTCCGGCGATTACACGCGCGACTATGTCAGCGCCGAGGATGCCGACGTGCCCGGCTACAGCGTGTTCACACAGCGCGACGGCACGATCCGACATTTTTGGTCCGGCGAGATGAGCGGCACGATGGCCGACCCCCAACAGGATCCGCGCGGCGCGCCCGACTTCGATCCGCTCTGGACCATCCTCGATACCACGCCAGAAGGCCGCGGCACCGACTGGTACCCAAAGCTCGCTTACTGAGCCTCCTGCCGTCAGTGATAGTGATAATGCGCGCGCGGCTTCGCTAGCATGTTGCAATGCCATCCGCGCGAAAGCGATGCCTGTGATCCTGACGAACCCGGACGAGGTCGAGACGTGGATGACCGCGCATGGGATGAGACCAAGGGCCTACAAATGCCAAAGCTGCGTTGTTGATCGTAGCTCGACCGGCATCCCGCTAAGCGTGACCCTCGCCGTCATTTTCGACGGAGCCGCCTTTCGGCGCTTTGTGAGGCATATCCCATCCAAAGTAGACTTCCACCCGAACGATCTTGTCTCCGCGAGCAGTGGTTACCTCGCAATTACGAAACCTGTGCCCCCCTGCGGCAGCTGCCTCATAGACGATGACTGCTCGGCTTCCATCCTCGGTCGCGATGACTTCATCGAACGAATTGGTCTTCTCGCTGTTGGGCCAGCAACGGCGCAGATAAGTCGCACGATCCAACTCATTGTCGATTGGACTTGAGAAGTGATAGTCGTCCGCAAGAAGCGCTTCGATCGCTGTCCGATCCTTATCGACGTATGCCTTTAACCTGGCACGTGCCAGATCGAGCGTGCTTTTCGTCATGCCGTTTTTCCTTTTAGAGTTCGACCGAACGTAAGGCCGACCGCGACTCTTCAACAAAGAGCTCGGGGCCTCAAGCTGGGCGAAAGCGCCTTCCCTTGCTGGCGTCATGCCACGATAGAAGCGACATCAGATAATTTGAGCCTTAACAACCTTCGGTAAAAATCGTTCCGGGCTCGCGCTGCACGCGCTTGGCCAGAATTCCATGAGGAATTTCGAGGTTTCCGTTGAATGTCCGTCCAGGGGCACAAGCCGTCGATGATGACCGCGCCGGCGGACTTACTCTCTGTCCTCAAAAGCTGCCGTCTCAACTCTTTGGGCGAAGCCGTCGTCCTCGCCTGCCCGTGCCCGTCGGGCAAAACAGCGACGACCACTTCCGCCACATCGCCCGTCAAGCCCACCTCGTAAAATATTCCACTTTACCGAAATTCGGATTTGACGTATAAGCGACATACCCTGGCCCGAGACAAGGGGCGGATCGCGATCGTCACGAACCGCGGGCTGGGCAGCGATGGACGCGACGGCGTCGGGCATAATAGGCATTGCAGGGCGGCTTCGGCTGTGAGCAATGGCTTTCGTGCCTACGACACGATGCCGAAAGC
Source organism: Bradyrhizobium sp. CW1 (assembly GCF_023100665.1). NCBI lineage: Bacteria > Pseudomonadati > Pseudomonadota > Alphaproteobacteria > Hyphomicrobiales > Nitrobacteraceae > Bradyrhizobium > Bradyrhizobium sp. CW1. Next base: position 3,642,701 of record NZ_CP064684.1, on the reverse strand, counting down.
GTCTTGGCATGGCTTCGGGTGTGAGCACACGCCAGCACCCGAAGTCCCAGCGAGGACGTGCGCGGACGAACAAGTCGTGTGGTCCTGACGCCCGGGGTCTGTGCGTCAAGTCCTGCGGTGATGTGGCGGCCCAACCGGGCCGCGCGCATCAGTCATCTGCATGGCGACGGGGGCAATAGTGCATCGCTCCCCGAGGAGAGCACGAAGGACACGTTAAAACCATCGCGCAGGGAAGGCCGGGCGATCCGGCGAACCTGTGATCCACCCCGTGTGCATTTCTATCGCCACGGATCTGCGGGTGCCAGCCGGCGCCCGGCCTTCCCTGCGCCCTTGTCTCAATGAGGGCGATGCGACGACGCAAGACTCGGGCGGAACGCGCCGCGAGATCGCGAACTCTCGTCCGCCGTTTGAAACGTGCATCGGCGCGACGACTAATCTTGCCCACTCTCGCTGTCGTCGCCCGGCTTGACCGGGCGACCCGGTAGCCCAAGACAGTCGAGATTTGAGAGGAGAGGCCGCGGCGTACTGAATGCCCCGGTCGAGCCTGGGCATGACAGGCTAGCGCTATCGCATCAGTTCCAAGGTGGAAAGATTGGAACGGGGAGAATTCGCCCCGGTTAGCTCTCACTGCCGAAGAAATCCGCTTTTGGATGAGCCATGACCGATCTATCTATCGATGCGCGGCTGCTTGCCCCTGACAATGACCGGCACGGCGCCAATCTCACGGTCGTCGCTGTCGCGGCGGCAATTCTTCTGGCGGGCGCAGCGGCCTTGTCAGGCACGATTTCGTGGCAACAGGGATTGTTGTTTCTTCTCGGAGGCGCACTTGGCCTGACGCTGTACCATGCGCTGTTCGGGTTCACCTCGGCTTGGCGCGTCTTCATTGTCGCACGACGAGGCGCCGGCCTTCGCGCCCAAATGGTCATGCTTGCGCTGGCAACCGCCCTCTTCTTCCCGGCCCTGGCGCAAGGCACGCTGTTCGGCGTCGCCGTGCGTGGCGAGCTCGGCGCGGTGGGCGTGGGCATGCTCACCGGGGCATTCCTGTTCGGCCTTGGAATGCAGCTTGGCGGCGGCTGCGCGTCGGGAACGCTTTATACCGCCGGCGGCGGCAACACCCGCATGCTGGTGACACTGGCGGCCTTCATCGCCGGATCGACGCTCGGTGCATTGCATCTGCCGTGGTGGAGCGCGCTGCCGAACATCGGCGCCGTCTCGTTGATCGAACGGCTCGGATGGCTGCCGGCGCTCGTGCTCTGCTGGGCTGTTATGGCTGCAATTTATCTCATCACCCTCAGGGCCGAGATCGGCCGCCACGGCGAACTCGAGCCGGGAGCGCGGACGAAGCTGCAAGGCCTACGCCGCTTCATGCAGGGGCCATGGCCGCTGCTGTGGGGCGCGATCCTGCTCGCGATCGGAAATTTCGCCACGCTGTATCTTGCGGGACGTCCCTGGGGCATCACCTCCGCTTTCGCGCTCTGGGGATCGAAGATCCTGATGAGCCTCGGCGTCGACGTCGCGTCATGGCCCTATTGGCAGGGTGCTCGCGCGACCTCGCTGCACCAAAGCGTCTTCGCCGACATCACCTCCGTCATGGATTTCGGCATCATCCTGGGAGCGTTGCTGGCCGCAGGCCTCGCCGGCAAATTCCATCCGACATGGCGCATCTCCGCATCCTCGCTCCTCGCCGCCATCATCGGCGGCCTGCTTCTCGGCTATGGCGCCCGGCTCGCCTATGGCTGCAATATCGGCGCTTATTTCAGCGGGATCGCATCGGGCAGCCTGCATGGCTGGTGCTGGCTGGTGGCGGCTTTCGTCGGCAACATTCTGGGGACACATCTCCGACCGCTGTTCGGCTTGGCCGTCGAGCGGTAGGTTTTCGTCTGCGCGCCGTTTCATCAGACCGCCATGGCGGACGACGATTGAACCTAACGCATCATCATCCGCGCGATCGCCTCGCCAATCACCACGGTCGTGAAATGCGTGTTGGCCCGGCAATCCGATGGCATGATCGAGGCGTCGGCGATGCGCAGGCCGGAGATGCCCTTCACGGTGCCGTCAGGGTTGACCACGCCGTCGGCGCTCTCAAAGCCGGTCATACGACAACTGCCGGCGGCGTGCTGGATATCGCCGGTCTCACGGCGCAGCAGCGCATCCAGTTCATGCTCCGGCAAGGCCGCGGCTTGCGGCAGCGTCAGATCGGTGTCCGCGAGCCGGATCCAGTCGGCGATGCCTGATAGCGCCGGCTGGGAGGTGATCACGGCGAGCCGCTTCACCGCATCCTTCATGCGCAGCATGTCGCGGGGATCGGCCAGCATGTTTTCCTCGACGACGGGATCGATCGTGGGATCGGTCGAGGCCAGCTTGAGCGTTCCACGCGAATACGCGTTGAACAGCCCGGCGCCGATCGCGCCCGGCACGCCGATGCCGCGGTGATTGAAGGCGATCAGGATCATGTCGCGCTTGCCGCCCTCGGCGAGGCCCGACGAATAGGTCACGCAGCAATTGGTGTGGCGGGTGTCCGGATCGGTCGGCCGCAGGTCTTGGTGGAGCTGGATCGTGGCACGGAACAGCGGATGATCGAAGAAGTGCTTGCCGACCGGCAGGTTGCGCTCGACCGCGATCCCCATCGCCTTCAGCTCCTCCGCAGGACCGATGCCCGAGCGCAGCAGGATCGCTGGACTGTGGATGGCGCCGGCGCACAGCACGATCTGGCGCGCGCTGATCTCGCTGGTGCCCTGCCCCTCGATGTGAACGCGGAGGCCGGTTGCCCGGCCGTCGCTGATCAGCACGCGGTCGACCAGCGCATGCCCGCGAATTTCCAGATTGGCGCGGCCCCGCGCGGGCTCCAGATAACCCTCATTGGTCGTGATGCGGCGGCTGTCGCGGCTGTTGATGGGATAGCAGGCGACGCCCTCGCCGTCAGGGCCGTTGACGTCGGCGCACCAGGGATAGCCGCTCGCCAACGCCGCATCGCGCAAGCCGCGGTCGATCGGCCCCCATTTTTCCGGCGGCGCCCGATAGACCGGCAGCGGTCCACCGCGGCCGTGGCCGGCGGCGTCGCCGAATTCCAGATCATCCTCGATCACCGAGAACAACGGCATCACGTCCGTGGCCGACCAGCCGGTGCAGCCATTGGCGGCCCATTCGTCGAACGCAGCAGCGACGCCGCGGATGGCGATCTGGCCGTTCATCATCGACGAGCCGCCGAGCCCCTTGCCGCGCCAGTAGAAGCGCGGCTCCTGGCCGGCCACACGGCGCGTCAGAAGATCCGGCCATTGCCACTTCTCCTGGTACTCGCGCTTGTGGATGATCGGGATGGGATTTGGCGTCATCACCTCCCAGGGCGCCTCGTCGGCGCGCCAGTCCAGACCCGCCTCCAGCAGCAGGACGCGCCGTGCGGGATCTTCCGAGAGCCGCGCCGCAACAGCAGCGCCGGCCGAGCCGCCGCCGACAACAATGACATCGTACATCGCGCTACTTCTCAACGTTCCAGAACACCGGGATGGCGGACGGTATCAGACCGCGCGCACCGGCGGAACCAGACTGTCGCCCGACTACCCGATCCCCCTGCCGAACTTGTTCGACTTCGGGAATCCCTTCGGCGGCAGACGGCCGGCGTCCGCGCGAGAGCCTTTCCACTCGGCGAGCTCCTTCATGGTCGCGGAGAATTCGCGGCCGGCGGAGTCCTTCCAGGTCAGGCCCGTCTTGGCGTCGAACACTGCAATGTCGGAGAGGCCGCCGTCCTTGTACTTCTGCAGACGCACACCGCGGCCACGCGCCATCTCCGGCACCTGGTCGAGCGGGAACACCAGCATCTTGCGGTTCTCGCCGATGACCGCGACGGTGTCGCCGATCACCTCGGTGACTGTGCGCGCCTCGTTCGGCATGTCGACGTTGAGGACCTGCTTGCCCTTCTTGGTGGTGCCGACGCAATCGTCCTCGTTGACGACGAACCCTTGGCCCTCGTGGCTCGCGACCAGGAATTTGCGTCCGCCCTTGTTGACGAACAGCGTGACCGGCGCGGCCTCCGGCTCGAGATCGATGAACTGGCGGATCGGCTCGCCATGACCGCGGCCGCCCGGAAGTTTTGCGACATCGAGCGAGTAGAATTTTCCGTTGGTGGCGAACAGCAGCAGCTTCGAGGTCGTTTCCGCGAAGAACGCGAATCCGAGCTTGTCGTCCTGCTTGAAGGCCAGCCCCGAGAGATCCTCGACATGGCCCTTGAGAGTGCGGATCCAGCCCTTGTCGGAGACCACCACCGTCACCGGCTCGCGCTCGACAAGGGCCTCCTCGATCGCAGCGAGATCATGCTCTGGCGCGTCGGCAAAGGTGGTGCGGCGCTTGCCGAGCGGGGTCTTCGGTCCGAACATGTCGCGAACCTTGCCGACCTGCTCGCCGACTTTCTTCCACTGCTCGGGTTCGGACGCCAGCAGTCCCTCGATGCCCTTCAGCTCCTTGCGAAGATCCTTGTCCTCGCCGCGGATCTCCATCTCCTCGAGCTTGCGCAGGCTTCGGAGCCGCATGTTGAGGATGGCTTCGGCCTGCACCTCGGTGAGCTTGAACGCCTTGATCAGCGCCGGCTTCGGCTCGTCCTCATTGCGGATGATCCTGATCACCTCGTCGATGTTCAGATAGGCAATCAGCAAGCCGCCGAGGATCTCCAGCCGGCGCTCGATCTCGGCCTTGCGATGGTTGGTGCGACGGATCAGCACGTCGCGCAGATGGTCGAGCCATTCGCGCAAGCACTCCGCGAGCCCCACGACTTTGGGAATGCGGCCCTTGATCAGCACGTTGAGGTTCAGCGGAATCTTGTTTTCGAGCTCGGTCAGCCGGAACAGCGATTCCATCATCAGCGCGGGATCGACGTTCTTCGATTTCGGCTCGATCACGATGCGAACGTCTTCGGCCGACTCGTCCCTGATATCGCCGACCAGCGGCAGCTTCTTCTGGTCCAGCAGCTCGGCGATCTTCTCGATCAGCCGGGACTTCTGCACCAGAAAGGGTATCTCGGTGACGACGACGACCCAGGTGCCGCGCGCGCCCTCTTCCTGCTCCCATCGGGAGCGGACGCGAAACGAACCGCGACCGGTGGTGTAGGCTTCAGCGATCGCCTGCTTGGAATCGACGCAGATGCCGCCGGTTGGAAAGTCCGGACCCTTGACCCATTTCAGCAAGGCCTTCGACTTCGCGTCGGGCTTCTCGATCAGATGCAGCGCGGCGTCGCAGAGCTCGGCGGCGTTGTGCGGCGGGATCGAGGTCGCCATGCCGACTGCGATACCTTGCGCGCCATTGGCGAGCAGATTCGGGAAGCCGCCGGGCAGGACGATCGGCTCTTTCGACTGGCCGTCGTAATTGGGGCGGAATTCGACCCCGTCCTCATCGATTCCGTCGAGCAGAAGCCGCGCGACGTCGGTCATGCGCGCTTCGGTGTAGCGATAGGCGGCGGGATTATCGCCGTCGATATTGCCGAAATTGCCCTGGCCGTCGACCAGCGGGTAGCGCGAGGAGAAGTCCTGCGCCAGGCGCACCATGGCGTCGTAGATCGCCTGGTCGCCATGCGGATGGAACGAGCCCATCACGTCGCCGACGATTTTGGCGGACTTCTTGAATGCCGTGCCCGGGTCGAGCCGGAGCAGCCGCATGCCATACAGGATGCGCCGGTGTACCGGCTTCAGGCCGTCGCGCGCATCCGGCAGCGCGCGGTGCATGATGGTGGAGAGCGCGTAGGCGAGATAGCGCTCTTCCAACGCCTCACGCAGCGGCACCTCGTGAATTTCGGCCGGTTCCTCCGGCGGAATCAATCGTTTTCCCATGCCGCCCGGTTAAACCGTGGAAGCGAATCCGGCAAGGATCGATTGGTTCCCTGTGGCGGCCTACTGGCCGGCCCAGCCTGCGGTGAAGGTCTGGGTGGGTGGCGCGGCTTTAGCCCGCGTGGTGGCCGGGGCATTGGTCAGGCACCGCCGCGCGGTGTCGATCTCGGCCTCCGTCGCGCCTTTGGACCGTGCCCATGCCTCTGCGGCTGCAGCGGAATATTTAGCCACATAGAATCTGACGACGGTACAGGAAGCACGGCGAAAGACGCCCGGCTGCTCACCCGCGAGGGCGTCCGGCGCCAGCGCAATCAGCGCTGCCGATATCACAAGTCCCTTGATCAGCATGAGGCTACCCCCGGTTGGAACCCAAAATGGCAAGTCCGGGGAACCGACTTTTGTTCCAGCAAGGGCCGGTCCACTGAGGCAACGCAGAGCCGCGCCAAGCTCATGGCGCGGGAATGGCGGCCTTTGCCTGCTGTCGCGTCAGCGCGTTGATGAAGCCTGCCCGCGCATCGGAATGGCCTTGCCCGCGTGGTTCCAGCACGTGGCGCAGCAGGAACAGGCCGGTCAGTCGAAAGCCGTCCTGGAGGTCCTGATCGGTGAGGTCGCCCTGCACCTCGCTTTGGCGCAGGAACGGCGGCAGCCGCAACAGGCGGTCGCGCCACGGCTCGCCCGCCCCGCGGGACACCGCGCCGCCGGATTTGGGCGAGACGTAGATCAGGTCGGTGGTCTCTCCTGTCACCGCGCAGTTTTCCAGCGCCAGCCCGAAGCCGAGTTCGGTGAGCATTGCCAGTTCGAAATGGATCACGTGCACGGCCGCGCTGCCGATGTCGTCGAAATCGTCCAGCGAATGTTCGAGCAGCGCCAGGAGGTTTTCGTGCGGATCGCGCTCCGGCAGCAACCGCGCGATCGAGGCGAGATGGGTGATGCCGTAGACGCCGTGGGATGATCCCAGCAGCGTCGCCGCCCGCAGCTTGAGGCCCTCGATGGCATAGGTGCCGAGATGCTCGTCGAGCCGCGCCCGCCATACCGCGCGGAGGCTGTTGCCGGGCTGCAGCAACGGACGCATCCGAGAGCCGGCGCCGCCGCGGACGAGACCGAGATGGCGGCCGTGGGCACGGGTTAGCAACTCGACGATGGCGCTGCTCTCGCCATGCCGCCGCACCCCCAGCACGATGCCTTCGTCGGTCCATTCCATCGGTGAAGTCTAGCGGATTCCGGTCTTCAATCGTAGGGCGGATTGGCCGAAGGCCTAATCGGCCAATCGCGGGGGCACGCCTGGAAGGTGAATTGCGCGCCGCCAATCCACCCGACACGGCCTCACGCGTTGAACCAGCCCTGCGCGTCGCCGCGGAACGAGAAATACAATCCCATCGCGGTCAGCACGCAGGAGACGATCTCGATGGCGCTGTCGAGTTCCATGCCTTTCTCGCCGATGATCTGGCCGAGCGAGATCACCGACAGCACGAGCGCTGCCGCCAGCACCCAGCGCGGCCAGTTCTTGCGCCCGTGCGCGGCCAGCCGGACGAAATACACCAGCAGCAGGATCATGCCGCCGGCGAGCAGCGACGACGTCATGATCATCTGTTCGGTCATCTCGGCAGTCGGCGTGCGGTCCTGCACCGCCACCGACAAGGCATCCAGCATCAACGATGCATAGAGCAACGCTTCGAAGCGCCGTACGTTGCTGGGTACGCTCATCGTCGACCGATCTTTTCTTGGTTATTCTTTGGGAAATTCCAGGCCCATCTCGCGGTAGCGATCGGGATCGTCGCTCCAGTTCTCGCGCACCTTGACGAACAGGAACAGGTGCACCGGCACGCCCAGGATCTCGCCGATCTCCTTGCGCGAGTCCGCGCCGATCGACTTGATGGTGGCGCCACCGGCGCCGAGCACGATCTTGCGCTGGCTTTCGCGCTCGACGAAAATCGTCTGCTCGATGCGCACCGACTTGTCCTTGCGTTCTTCCCACTTGTCGGTCTCGACGGTGGACTGGTAGGGCAGTTCCTGGTGCAGTTTGCGAAAGATCTTCTCGCGCGTGATCTCGGCCGCGAGCTGCCGCATCGGCGCGTCCGACATCTGGTCTTCGGGATAGAGGAACGGCCCCGGCGGTACGATCTCGGACAGCGTACGCCTGAGGTCATCGACGCCGTCGCCGGAGATCGCCGCGATCATGAACGTCTTTGCGAAGGCCATGCGCTCGTTGGCAGCCTGCGCCAGCGCCAGCAGCTTCTCGCGCTGGACCAGGTCGACTTTGTTGATGACCAAAATCTTCTCGTGCTTGACGCTGGCGACCTTGGTGAGGATTGCCTCCGCTTCCTCGTCGATGCCGGCCTTGGCATCCAGCAGCACGCAGACGAGGTCGGCGTCATGCGCGCCGCTCCAGGCGGTCGAGACCATGGCGCGGTCGAGCCGGCGCTTGGGCAGGAAGATTCCGGGCGTATCGACCAGGATGATCTGCGCGTTGTTCTCGATCACGATGCCGCGGATCAGCGCGCGCGTGGTCTGCACCTTACGCGAGACGATCGTGACCTTGGCCCCGACCAGCGCATTGACCAGCGTGGATTTGCCGACATTCGGCGCGCCGATCAGCGCGACGAAGCCGCAGCGCGTGGCAGTGGGCGCCTCGCCGCTTGCTTCAACCGTCATTGCCGCCGCCAACGCCTTCACGTTCGATCATCACTGAAGCTGCCACTTTCTCTGCCGCGCGCTTGCTGCCGCCGATGCCTTCCGCCGGTGCCAGCCCCGGCAGGTCGACCGCGACGCGGAATTGCGGATCGTGATGCGGGCCGGTGCGCTCGACCTCGCGATAAACCGGCGTCGGCAATCCCTTGCCCTGTGCCCATTCCTGGAGAACGGTCTTGGGATCGCGCAAGGGACGTCGCGGCTTGTGCATGCGCTCGGTCCAGTTGCGCTTGACGAAATCGGCCGCTGCCGCGTAGCCGCCGTCTAGGAAGACGGCGCCGATCACGGCCTCGCAGATGTCGCCGAGCACGCTCTTGCGCAGGCGCGCGTCGGCGCTGGAGCCGACCGAGCCGAGCTTGATGTCGTCGAGCAGACCGAGCGACTTGGCGACATCGGCGCAACTCTCCTTGCGCACCAGTTCGGCAAGTCGCTTGGACAGCTCGCCTTCGTCGGCGTTCGGGAAGGCGTGATAGAGCATGTCGGAGACGACGAGCCCGAGCACATGGTCGCCGAGGAATTCCAGCCGCTGATAGCTGTCGCCGCGCTTGCGCCCGGACTTCAGCGCGGAGACATGCGTGATGCCTTGCATCAAGAGGTTCGGATCGACAAAGCTGTAGCCGATGCGTGCCTCGAGCCCCGCATTCGCATCCGAGCCCCTGACCTTGCTGCTCCGCACCCGCTTCTTCTTTGCGGGCGTCTTGATCTCAGGCGTCTTGACCTCAAGGGTCTTGGTATCAAGAGTCTTGGTCGCAGCTTCGCCGTCGGGGCCCGCTTGCGCCTCGGTCGGTAGGGTCGTGATGTCCTTGGCTTCGTCTTTCATCGGACGATTTTGAAGAAGCGATTCCAGCGCACCGCCCAGGGCCAGCGCCAGAACATCCAGGCATGCTCGCCTTCGGCGATCGAGAAGAAGATCATCTGGGCGCGCCCGATCAAATTCTCCTGCGGCACGTAGCCGACCTGGCCGAGGAAGCGACTGTCGGTGGAGTTGTCGCGGTTGTCGCCCATCATGAAGAAGTGGCCGGTCGGCACGGTGTAGACGTTGGTGTTGTCGACGTAGCCGTTGTCGGCGCAGTCCAGCGTCTCGTAGGACACGCCATTCGGGAGCGTTTCCTTCCAGCGCTTCACCCGGGAGACGCCGCTGCCTTCGGCGCCGCAGGGGTCCTCGCCGACAAATTCGCTCATGCGCTGCCGCTCGACCGGCGTGTCGTTGATGTAGAGCAGCCCGTCCCGCATCTGGATGCGGTCGCCGGGCAGGCCGATCACGCGCTTGATGTAGTCGGTGGAATCGTCCTTCGGCAGGCGGAATACGACGATGTCGCCGCGGTTCGGGTCCGAGCCCCAGATCCGCCCCGAGAACAGCGGCGGCGAGAACGGGATCGAGTAGTGGCTGTAGCCGTAGGAATATTTCGAGACGAACAGATAGTCGCCGACCAGCAGTGTCGCCTTCATCGAGCCGGATGGGATGTTGAACGGCTGAAACAGGAAGGTGCGGATCACCAGAGCGATCAGGAGAGCGTGGATCACGACCCGGATCGTTTCGCCGATGCCGCTCTCAGTTTTCGTTCCTGAAGTCACGCTCATTGCTCTCTCAATTCCGGCGGGCGGTCACAGCGCGCCCTCCTCCCGCGAACAGCCCATCGCTCGCGGCCCAAGGAGATTGTCCTGATTCTGATAATGAGGGCCAATTCCGGCGTAAAGCCGAATTCGCCCAGCCTGATTTGCGTCCGCGGACTTTTAGACGGTTGTCAGAGGCCACGCAATCAAGGATCGCGTCAAAACTTCATAAGCGCTTGATTTTGAATGCGAATTATAAAATTATCGGAGCGCCGTCAGGGTTTGGCCAGTGGCACGGCCGAAATGATGACGAAGGCCTGTGCCAGCGGCCAGTCATCGGTGATCGACAGGTCGATCTGCGCCGCGAACCCTTCGGGCGTCAGGGCCTGGAGCCGGGCCAGCGCCCCGCCCGTCAATTGCATGGTTGGCCGCCCTCCCGGCAGGTTGACCACCCCCATGTCGCGCCACCACACGCCGCGCCTGATGCCGGTGCCGAGCGCCTTGGAGCAGGCCTCCTTGGCGGCGAAGCGCTTGGCGTAGGTTGCCACCACCATCTTCTCGTTCTTGGCGCGCCGCTCCGCCTTGGCCCGCTCGGCCGCGGTGAAGATGCGGTCGAGGAAGCGCTCGCCATGGCGGTCGATCACCTTGCCGACCCGGGTGATGTCGATCAGATCGGAGCCGATGCCGATGATCATGCCCGGCTCCGGCCGCGGTCCATCGCCGCGCGCATGCTGCGAACCGTCTCGGCGAGACCGACGAACAGGGCTTCGCCGATCATGTAGTAGCCGATGTTGAGCTCCATGATGTCCGGCAAGCCGGCGATCGTCTCCGCCGTCGCGTAGTCCAGCCCGTGTCCGGCGTGAACCTCCAGCCCTGCTTCTTTCGCCAGCTTCGCCCCTGCCACGATCCGCCGCCATTCGGCCTCGGCCTTGTCGGCGTGACCCTCGACGACGGCGTCGCACCAGGCGCCGGTGTGGATCTCGATCACGGGTGCGCGCAGCCGCGCCGCCGTCTCGATCTGGGCGGGATCGGCCGCGATGAACAGCGACACCCGGATGCCGGCATCGTTCAGCCGCGCGATATAAGGCGCCAGCGCATTGTGCTGGCCGACGACGTCGAGCCCGCCTTCGGTCGTCACCTCCTGGCGCCGCTCCGGCACGAGGCACACCGCATGCGGCCTGGTGGCGAGCGAAATACGCATCATGTCCTCGGTCGCCGCCATCTCGAAATTAAGCGGCTTGGAGATCTCGGCTTTCAGCCGCGCCATGTCCTCGTCGCGGATGTGCCGGCGATCCTCGCGCAAATGAGCGGTGATGCCGTCGGCGCCGGCCTCGATCGCCAGCAGCGCCGCGCGCACCGGATCGGGATTGCGGCCGCTGCGCGCGTTACGCAGGGTCGCGACATGGTCGACATTGACGCCGAGGCGGAGCGGAGGTGCAGGCATTTCAGGACTCACGGAATCATAGGAATGGACCATGACGGAAGGCGTCTATCCATTAACACGTTCGGCGCGGGCGACGACCGCCTTCGCGCGCAGCTGGGCCAGGATCGCGCTCAAATGCTTGAGATCGTAGACTTCGAGATCGATCGTCGTCTCCGTGAAGTCCGGTGAGCGGCGCTGCATGCTGATGTTGTCGATGTTGCCGTCGTGCTCGGCGATCACGGTCGCGATCTGCGCCAGCGCGCCGGGTTCGTTGACATTCTCGACCTTGATGCGGGCCGGGAAGCGCTGCGGCGCGGAGTCCTCGATGTCCCAGCGCACGTCGAGCCAGCGCTCCGGCTCTTCTTCGAAATCCTTCAGGGCCGGCGCCTGGATTGGGTAGATGGTGATGCCCTCGCCCGGCGTGACGATGCCGACGATGCGGTCGCCGGGCACTGCGCCGCCATTCGGCGCAAACTTCACCGGCAGGTCGGAATTGATGCCGCGGATCGGAATCGCGACCGGGGTGCGCGGCGGTTCGAACGACTTCTCCTTGAGCTTGCCGGCAAGCCCCTTCTTGACGCCGTAGCGCGCGATGCGCTCCTCCTTGTAGTCGGGATACATCGCACGCGCGACGTGGGAGGCCTTGATCTCGCCGCGTCCCACAGCCGCCATGACGTCCTCGATCGAGGTTCGTGCCAGCCGCGGCAGCGCGCCCTTGAGCTTGTCGTCGGCATATTCGATCTTGGCGCGCTCGAACAGGCGCTCGACGATGCGCCGGCCGAGACCGACATATTGATCGCGCACCGCAGTCCTGGTGGCGCGGCGGATTGCGGCGCGCGCTTTGCCGGTGACCGCGAGCGTTTCCCAGGCGGACGGCGGCGCCGCTTGCGCTTCGGAGGTCAGCACCTCGACCTCGTCGCCATTCTGGAGCTCCGAGGACAGCGGCGCAAACTGGCCGTTGATCTTGCAGCCCACCGCGCTGTTGCCGACGTCGGTATGCACGGCATAGGCGAAGTCGATCACGTTGGCATGGCGCGGCAGCGCGATCAGCTTGCCCTTTGGGGTGAAGCAGAACACCTGGTCGTGGAACAGCTCGAGCTTGGTGTGCTCGAGGAATTCCTCGGGGTTGGCGCTCTCCGAGAGGATGCCGATGGTGTGGCGCAACCAGGCGAACGCATTGGACTCGCGCTTGAGGAATTCGGTCGGCGAGCCCACGCCTTCCTTGTAGAACACGTGCGCGGCGATGCCGCGCTCGGCGATCTGGTCCATCGCCTCGGTGCGGATTTGCAACTCGACGCGCTGGTTGCCGGGGCCGATCACGGTGGTGTGGATCGAGCGATAGTCGTTCTGCTTCGGCGTCGAGATGTAGTCCTTGAACCGCCCGGGCACGACCGGCCAGTTCGTGTGGACGATGCCGAGCGCGCGGTAGCAGGCCTCGATGTCGTTGACGACGACGCGGAAGCCGAAGATGTCGGACAATTGCTCGAAGCCGACCGACTTCCGCTCCATCTTGGTCCAGATCGAGAATGGCTTCTTGCGGCGGCCATAGACCCGCGCGCCCAAGCCCCGGTGGCGCAGATTGTTGGAGAGCTGGTCCTCGATTTCGCCGATCAGATTGCGGTTGCGTTCCGCCAGCGCATCGAGCCGCTGCATCACCACCGAATAGGCTTCCGGGTCGAGGGTCCGGAACGACAGGTCCTCCAGCTCCTCGCGCATTTCCTGCATGCCCATGCGCCCGGCCAGCGGCGCATAGATATCGAGCGTCTCCTCGGCAATGCGCCGTCGCGATTCCGTCGGCACGAAGTCCAGCGTGCGCATGTTGTGCAGGCGATCGGCGAGCTTCACCAGGAGCACGCGGACGTCGTCGGCAATGGCCAGCAACAATTTGCGCAGATTCTCGGCCTGTTTGGCCTCCCGCGACACCAGCTCCAGCCGCTTCAGCTTGGTCAGCCCTTCGACCAGCGCGCCGATCTCGGGCCCGAAGATCTGGTCGATCTCGGCCCGCGTCGCTTCGGTGTCCTCGATCGTGTCGTGGAGCAGCGCAGCCACGATGGTGGCGTCGTCGAGTTTCAGGTCGGTGAGAATCGCCGCCACTTCGAGCGGATGGGAGAAGTACGGGTCGCCCGAGGCGCGGGTCTGCGAGCCGTGCGCCTTCATGGCGTAGACATAGGCGCGGTTCAGCAGATCTTCGTCGGTGTTGGGATTGTAGGACCTGACGCGCTCGACGAGGTCATATTGACGCATCATGCGTGCGCGAGGCTTCGCCGGGCGCGCCACCGGCGCAGTCGGGGCCACGGCAACCGATTCGGTTGCGGCCTGCATCTGCGTTGGTGTGCGGCGTCGATATACCATGCCGTCCTGCCTTCAAACGGACCACGACAGAGCCCGTTGTATACATCTTAGCTCCGATCGCGCGCGTGTCCGATCAATTCAGTGACAGGGACAGGCGCGAACCGACGACGCTATGGTAACCACGAAAACGCCAACAAAAGCAAAGGCCCGAACAACGGTTCGGGCCTTTGATCAGATCACAAAGAAGTCGATGAGCGCGACGGGACGATTTACTCGTCTTCCTCGGGTTGCTCCTCGGGCGGCGCGAGGCCTTCGAGACCCTTCAGGAGCTCTTCTTCCGTCATGCGCTCAACGGCGACTTCGGTATCGTCTGCATCCACGCTTGCACCGGCGGAACCGATCAGCGGCACAGTGTCAGGCTCGGGCTCGTCGACCTCGACGAACTTCTGCAGCGAGTGCACCAGCTCCTCGCGGAGGTCCTCCGGCGAAATGGTGGTCTCAGCAATTTCGCGCAAAGACACAACAGGGTTCTTGTCGTTATCACGGTCAACCGTTAGTTGTGAACCAGACGAAATCATGCGGGCGCGGTGGGCGGCCAGCAGGACCAGGTCAAACCGGTTGTCGACCTTGTCGATACAATCTTCTACGGTGACGCGAGCCATCGACTGTCGCTCCGTTGTGGGTGGGACGAAATATGTGGATGAATGCCGGTAGTTATAGGGACCGGGAGGGTTTCGCAAGGCCAATTTGTGATTTGGCCTCGCCAAACGGCTCTGCTACCCCCACATTGGCGCTGGGATGGGTGGTTACCCGGGCCGCCGGCGAGGGCGGCGCCGGGTATGTGCAAGTTGGCCATAACTATACCTTGATTGCCCCGACTTCTCCGGATTTGCGGTTTCGACGGGTTTCGGCGGGACTTTAGAAGCGCGCGGCTTGCTGTCGCCGCGCCAACAATAAACGATCAATCACGAACTCTACGCGAGCAAACTGAATGTCACCTTCCTCTACCGACAAGATCGCGCTCTTCATCGATGGAGCCAATCTCTACGCGACGGCAAAAACTCTGGGCTTCGACATCGATTACAAGCGCCTGCTGAAGGAGTTTCAGAGCCGCGGGACGCTACTTAGGGCGTTCTACTACACCGCGATCATCGAGGATCAGGAGTACTCCTCGATCCGGCCGCTGATCGACTGGCTCGACTACAACGGCTACACCGTCGTCACCAAGGCGACCAAGGAGTTCATCGACGCCTCCGGCCGCCGCAAGGTCAAGGGCAACATGGACATCGAGCTCGCCGTGAACGCCATGGAGCTCGCCGAGCACATCGACCAGATGGTGCTGTTCTCGGGCGACGGCGATTTCCGCTCCCTGGTCGAGGCCGTTCAGCGCCGCGGCGTGCGGGTCACCGTGATTTCCACGATCGCCAGCCAGCCGCCGATGATCGCCGACGAGCTGCGCCGGCAGGCCGACGTCTTCACCGACCTCGTCGAGCTGCAGTCCAAGCTCGGTCGCGACCCGTCCGAACGCCCCGCCCCGCGTGACCGCGGCGACCGCGAGGCGCGCCACCACGCTCCGCAGTTCCTCCAGCGCGCAACCACGATGGCGCCGGCGAGGGGCGATGACGACTTCGAGGAGTGAGGCGGCCCGGTCAAGCCGCCAGCCTCTCAGCCTCGTCCCCGACCGTGACTGTCCGCTCTGTCCGCGCCTGGTCGCCTTTCGCGAGGCGAACCGCGCGCGCGAGCCATTGTGGCACAATGCACCGGTTGCGCCTTTCGGCGACATCAAGGCGCGCCTGCTGATCGTCGGCCTTGCGCCGGGGATGCAGGGCGCCAACCGCACCGGCCGTCCCTTCACCGGCGATTATGCCGGCGACCTGCTCTACGCCACGCTGCTCGAATACGGCTTCGCCAAGGGCCAATATCGGGCGCGTCCCGACGACGGCCTGAAGCTGGTCGACTGCCGGATCGCCAATGCGGTGCATTGCGTGCCGCCGCAGAACAAGCCGCTGCCGGTCGAGATCAACACCTGCCGGCAGTTTCTCGCCGCGAATCTCGCAACGATGCCGAACCTGCGCGCGATCGTCGCCCTCGGGCGCATTGCGCACGACACCGTGCTCAAGCCGCTGAACCTGAAGGGATCGCAAGCCCCCTTCGGCCACGGCGCCGTGCATCAGGCCGGCGCATTCAGGCTCTACGACAGCTATCACTGCTCCCGCTACAACACGAACACCCGCGTGCTGACGCCGGACATGTTCCGCTCCGTGTTCGCGAAGGTGAAGGCCGACCTCGACTAATCCCTAGACAAGCCTTTGGCCGGATTGGCCTTCAGCCAGTCCAGCACATCGCCGGCGTTCCGGTCGGGCGGAAACACCGGATAGAACACATGCGTGATCCTGGCGTCGTCGACGATCAGCGCAAGGCGCTTGATCAGCGTCAGGCCTGCGACCTCCATCGTCGGCAAATTCAGGGCGCGCGTGAGCGCCAGCTTCTCGTCCGAGAGCACCGGGAACGGCAGATGCAGCCGCGAGGCCATCTCGGTCTGGTACGCGTTGCTCTGGGTCGAGAGGCCGAACACCTGCGCGGCGCCGGCGGCCTTCAGCTCGGCGAACAGATCGCGAAACGCGCAAGTCTGCGGCGTGCAGCCGCGCGCGCCCGGGATCATGTCCCAATCGTCGACCAGCGCGATCTTGCCGGGCTCGCCGGTGCGCGGATAGGCGAACACCACGGTCCGGCCACGCAGCGCCGACAGCGCGACTGACGTGTCGTCAGTGGCGAGCAGGCTGACCGGCGGCAGCGTCATGCCTTTCAGGTGCGCGGCGCCGCCGTCATCCGCGGGGGCGGGAATCCGGGTCCAATCAACCTCGAGCAGGTTTCTCTGAGTCATCCCGCTATCCCCTCGCCCGCATCAGGCGGCCCTTCTCCCGGCTCCAGTCGCGCTTCTTCTCGGACTCGCGCTTGTCGTGCAGCTTCTTGCCTTTTGCAACCGCGAGCTGCAATTTCGCGCGACCACGCTCGTTGAAGTAAAGCTTGAGCGGGATCAGCGTCATGCCTTCGCGGTCGACCGCCCCCATCAGCTTGTTGATCTGCTTGCGATGCAGCAGCAGTTTTCGCGGCCGCTTGGGCTCGTGATTGAAGCGGTTGCCCTGAAGATATTCCGGAATGGTGGCGTTGATCAGCCAGATCTCGCCGTCCTTGGAATCGGCGTAGGATTCCGCGATCGTGCTCTTGCCGTTGCGGATCGACTTGACCTCGGTGCCGGTCAGGGCAATGCCGACCTCGATCGTATCCTCGATCGCATAGTTGAAGCGGGCCTTGCGATTTTCCGCCATGACCTTGATCGGACGTTCGTTCTTGTCGGCCATGGGGGACAAACCTGATCGAGATGCGCGAGGACGCTAACAGTTTGGATGAAGCCCGCGCGTCAAGACTTCTTGAGGAGATCGCGGATCTCGGTCAGCAGCTCGACCTCGGCCGACGGCTTCGGCGGAGCGGCAGGCTCCGCCTCGTCCTTGCGCTTCAACTTGTTCATGGCACGGATCACCAGGAACAGCACGAAGGCAATGATGATGAAGTTGATCGTCAGCGTGAGGAAGTTGCCCCAAGCCAAGACGGCGCCCTGCTTTTTCGCGTCCGCGAGATTTGCGGCGGTGACCTTGCTCGAAAGCGGCGTGAAGTAGTTCGAGAAGTCGAGACCGCCGGTGGCCGCACCGATGATCGGCATGATCACGTCGCCCACCAGCGATGTGACGATGGCGCCGAAGGCCGCGCCGATGATGACGCCGACCGCGAGGTCAACGACGTTGCCCTTCATGGCGAACTCGCGGAACTCCCTGAGCATCCGCGTGCCTCTTTCCTCGATCGCCATGAAAGCTCCCCGATCGGCCAGCGCGTCAGTTGATGAGGCCGGCATGAACCATTGCGCTGCGCACGGCAACGCGGGTCGGCTCGGTGACCGGCACCATCGGCAGCCGCAACGTCTCGTCCAGCTTGCCGAGCAGCGACAGCGCGTACTTGATCGGCGCCGGATTGCTCTCGATGAAGAGGTTGTTGTGCAGCGGCATCAGCTTGTCGTGCAGCTTCAGCGCGGTGGCATGGTCGCCCTTCGCCCAGGCGGCCTGGAACTCGGAGCAGAGCCGCGGCGCGACGTTCGAGGTCACCGAGATGCAGCCATGGCCGCCATGGGCCATGTAACCCAGGATGGTCGCATCCTCGCCGGAGAGCTGGTTGAAGTCCTCGCCCATTGCTGCGCGCTGCTGCGAGACGCGAACCATGCTGGCAGTGGCGTCCTTGACGCCGGCGATGTTCTTCAGCTCCCACAGCCGCGCCATGGTGTCGACCGACATGTCGATCACGGAACGCGGCGGGATGTTGTAGATGATGATCGGAATCCCGATCGCGTCGTTGATCGCCTTGAAGTGCTGGTACATGCCTTCCTGGGTCGGCTTGTTGTAGTAGGGCGTCACGACCAGAACCGCGTTGGCGCCCGCCTTTTCAGCGTGCTGGGCGAGCTCGATCGCCTCCTTGGTCGAGTTGGAGCCGGCGCCGGCGACGACAGGCACGCGGCCTTTCACTTCCTCGATGCACCATTCGACGACCTTCTTGTGCTCGTCATGGCTCAGCGTCGGGCTCTCGCCGGTGGTGCCGACCGGGACCAGGCCGTTGGTGCCCTCCGAAATCTGCCAGTTGACCAGCGAGCGGAACGCCGCCTCGTCCAGCGAGCCGTTCTTGAACGGCGTGACCAAGGCGGTGAACGATCCCCGGAATTTCGTCTTGGCTGCCATGGACTTCCTCCGTACGCGGCGATCTCGAGCAAGCCGCATTCATATCGGGTCTATCCCGCCGGTAAAAGACCCGCTTCCGTGTGACGCACGGGTTTAGGCCGCGATTTTGCCGCGGTGGTGGTGCAAACCCGGCAAAGGTAAGCGGCTGTTGGTATTTTGTCCGCATATTCAATCAAATATAGCCAGATCTTGTACAGCTAGGTCTTGAGCCAATTGACTGATTCGGGGCGACGAAACGCCGTGATCTCCTTTCCGCGCGCCGCATGGCGATCCATCTGTCTGGTCGTGTGCCTGATGGCAGGGCCGTCGGCCGGCTGCGCCGCCTGGGCCAAATCCAATGAAACAACCGCGGAGACCGTGAAGGAAACCGTGAAGGAAATCGCAAAGCCAGCCGCCAAGGACACCGCGAAGGGGGCGTCCAAGGGAACCGGCAAGGACATTTCGAAGGACGCCGCCAAGGGCGCAAGCAAGGGCCCGACCAGTCCACCCGCCAAGGATGCCGCGAAGAAGCCTGCCAAGGACGCTGGCAAGGATGCTGGCAAGAACGCAGCCAAGGAACCTGCGAAGGACAAGCTGAAGCCTGCGGCTGTCGCGCCGAAACCTCAGCCGGCCGCTGGCGGCTCGGTCCCGAAGACCGCACCCGCACCGGCAGCAACGGCCATCGTCAGACCGACCGCCCCGGCCTCCGCCAAGCCCGTCGCGGCTCCTGTCCTGGCTCCGGCGACCCGCCAGCATGCCGCCCCGCGCAAGCCGGTCACACCGGCTGCGGTTGCTGCGACCTCCTCGACGCCGCAAGCCGACAAGGACACGCTGGAGACCGTGATCGAGCTCGTGCGCAAGCGCAAGGCGGGCGACGCCACCAGTGCCGCGGCCACGATCTCGGATCCGGTCGCGCGAAAACTCGCGGAATGGATCATCCTTCGCAGCGAGGACAATGGCGCGACTGTGGAGCGCTACCGCGCCTTCCTGTCCGCCAATCCGAGCTGGCCCTCGCAGACCTTCCTGCGCCGGCGCCTAGAGGCCGCGATGTGGGACGACAGGCGCGACGACCAGGTCGCGTGGTCGTGGTTCGAGAACGAATCCCCCGTGTCCGCCAAGGGCCGCTTCACGCTCGCCAAGGCGATGCTGGCGCGCGGCGACCGTGCCAACGCCGAACGTCTGGTGCGCGATGCCTGGCGCAGCGACCCGATGTCGGAAGAGACCGAAAACAACGCACTCGACCAGTTCGGCGCGCTGCTGACGCCCGGCGATCAGAAGGCGCGGATGGATACGCTGCTCTACGGCAGCGAGAACGAGGCCGCATTGCGGGCTGCAAAGCGCCTCGGGGCCGGCTATGTCGCACTCGCCAAAGCCCGCATCGCCTCCGTCAAGAAAGCGCCGAACGCTCGTGCGCTGCTCGAAGCCGTGCCGCGCGAGCTGCACGGCGATCCGGGCTTCATCTTCAGCAAGATCCAGCTGCTGCGCCGCGAGGAGAAATTTGCGGAAGCCGCCCAGCTCATGCTGTCGGCACCGAAGGATCCGGGCCGGCTCTACAATCTCGACGAATGGTGGATCGAACGGCGCCTCCTGGCGCGCAAGATGATCGACACCGAGGAATTCCGCAGCGCCTATCTGATCGCGCGCGATGCGGCCCTGCCCTCGCGCGACATCTACAAGACCGAGCAAGAGTTCACCGCCGGCTGGATCGCGCTGCGCTTCCTCAACGATCCCGCGGCCGCCACCCAGCACTTTGCCCGCATCGGGATCGGCAGCGTCAATCCGACCACGCTGGCGCGCGCCGGCTATTGGCAGGGCCGCGCCGCCGAAGCTGCAGGCCGCCAGCAGGAGGCGCGCAACGCCTACGCGCGGGCCGCCGAGCAATCCACCAGCTATTACGGCCAGCTCGCACGCGCCAAGCTCGGCCTGCCGCAGATCGAGCTCAACGCTCAGCCGCGCAGCCGCGGTGCCGAACGGCTGGAGATCGTGCGCGCCGCGCAGCTGCTCTACGAGCTCGACGAGCGCGAGATGGTGATACCGTTGCTCGCCGACATGGGCGAGAACGGCGATCCCGAAGCGCTAGCCGGCCTCGGCGAGCTCACCCAGCGCCACAGCGACGCGCGCGGCATGCTGCTGCTCGGCAAGGCCGCGCTCAATCGCGGGCTGCCGTTCGATTTCTATGCCTATCCCGTCAACGGCATTCCGCAATTCACGCCGATCGGACCCGAGGTCGAGCGCAGCATCATCTACGCCATCGCGCGGCAGGAGAGCGCCTTCAATCCCTCGGTCGTCTCGCCGGCGCAGGCCTATGGGCTGATGCAGGTGACGCCGGACGCTGCGCGCTATGTCTGCAAGCGGCACGGCGGGACCTACGATCTGGGGCGTCTGAAGAACGATTCGGCCTACAACGCCACGCTCGGCTCGGCCGAGCTCGGTGGACTGCTCGAAGACTATCGCGGCTCCTACATCATGACCTTCGCCGCTTACAATGCCGGCCGCGGCAGTGTGAAGAAGTGGATCGACCGCTACGGCGATCCGCGTGACCCCAAGGTCGACGCGGTCGACTGGGTCGAGCTGATCCCGTTCTCCGAGACGCGCAACTATGTGCAGCGGATCATGGAGAACCTTCAGGTCTACCGCGCCCGCTTCGGCGGCGGCACCCGGTTGCAGATCGAGGCTGATTTGCGCCGTGGCGCCGGCAGCGTGGAATAGCGGCGTGCCTATGAGACTCGCTTGCGGCGATCCGATAACAAGGTATCCGCGCGAGGGGGTAACACGGTCAGCTCCCGGCGTTTGAGGCGGGGCCATCAACATGGGCCGGAGTGCTCCAGACCGTACGGTGAGAAGCTGAACGAGAAGATCGTGCAGGGCGGATCGGGCGCGCCGCAATAAGAGAAGAAAAGAACTACAAACATGGATCAGGCAATGTTGAGCGTCGCCCGTGCAGTAGAGGCAGGCGCGACGACGATGAAGGGTGTGATCGACGCCACGGGACTATCTCGTCTCAAAATCGAACGTGCGTTGAATGCGCTGGAAAAGCAGAAGCTGCTGGTCCGCGACGGGCAGGGTTTTCGCGGAACCAGCCCGACGAGGACAGCCCAGCCAGCCCGGCAATGCGGCTCGTGCAATGCCTGCTGCGATATCCTCGAAGTGGCGGCCGTCGACAAGCCGGTGAACCAGCTGTGCAGGCATTGGCAGACGGGCACTGGATGCACCATCTACGAGCGCCGTCCGCAGATGTGCCGGTCCTTCGTCTGCGCCTGGCTGCAGGGCCATCTGGATGACGACTGGTTTCCGGCGAAATCGGGCATCATCGTGCATTTCAGCCAGGACGCGGTCAACGTTACCGTCGATGACCATTGCCCCGATCGCTGGCGGGAGGAGCCCTATTTCAGCAAGCTCGCCGAATGGTCGCTGAATGGCATCAAGAGGATCGGAAACCGCGGCTACGCGACCCTCGTCGTCTCCGGTGCCGAGCGGTTCCTGCTGCTCGGGCGAACCGTCGTTCCGGAGCCGACGCTGTTCGGCACCGCGTTCCTGCCGCTCACCGCCGACACATTTCGATTCTGGCGGGCGAAATCCCCGGAGCATCTGCAGCGGCTGCACGAGCGCATCGCCGAGATCGAGCGGATCAGACAGGAATTCGGCTCCTGCACAATTCCCTCGAATGAGGACGACGATCCGCAAGCCCCCTATCGGCCGGCTCTTCTACGGCTGTCGCACCACGCCTGAACTCCGACGTCGTCGACGCGGCCTAGTTCGCTCTATGCCGCTCGACTCGCGCTGGTTGCGGTCGAGACGGGCAGACCACGTTGGACGCCGTGGTGGCCATGAATCTCAAGGACCTGCCGGCGACTCCGCCTCTTGCCGCGGCGGCTGAAGTGGACTTGATCGCGCGATCCGAACCCAGCTCTTGATCACCCAAAGCTACTCATCATTCCACACTCCACTCGTTCTTCAGAACATGTCGGAGATCCGTGGTCCGCCTGGTACAAAAAAAAGCCCCGGCGGTTTCCCGCCGGGGCTCTCTGTCAGGTCGTTAGACCGAACTTACCAGTTGCGCTGAGCGCGGAGGAGCAGAACGAGCGTGTCCTGATCCTTCAGCTCGTACACAGTGGCCGGCTTGGCTGTGACACCGGACGGAGCAACAGCAACCGTACCAGCGTACTTCTGGTCCAGATGGGTCCAGGAGAGGTCGGCCGAGAACGTCAGGTTCTTGACCGGGGTCCAGCGGGTGATAACACCGACCTGGCCGATGGCGAAGTCAGGATTACAACCCGTCACACCAGCGAGACCGCCGAACACGCCGCCAGCACCGCCTGCGCCGCAGATTGTGGTCTTAGCCAGCGAGCCGAACTGTGCCTGAGCGTAGGCACCGTAGATCGCGGTGTTCCAGTATGGATCCCAGTTGTGGGTGTAGGCACCACGGAAGCCCCAGGTCTTCACAGTCTCCTGTGAGGAACCGGTGACGAACACGGTGTCCGGAGCGACGGCGAAGCCGACGCTCTGGTAGGCAACGCCGGAGCTGCCGAACATCGAGTAGCTGCCGCCCGCCAGGTTCTGGAAGTTGTAGCGGGATGCGCCGTCGGTGTAGACGCCCTGGATGTTGATCACGTCACCCGCGCCAGTCGGGATGTTCTTGATCGACAGAGCGAGCTGAGCAGCCCAACCCCACTTGTCGTCGGGATGGCCAGTCGGCTCGGTGGCGCCGTAGTAGGCAACGTGGTTGTCATGCGCAGCGACCGACGCCTGGAACAGACCCCAAGCCTGGTCGACACGGACCATACCGACGAGGTTCGGCGAACGCGTGCCGCCGATGGCGTTGGAGCCATACGAACCGCCAACAATGCCGGCCGCACTCGCGCCCGTCATGTTCAGGTTGCCGGCATCATAGTAGGCCGCCCGATCTTCCGCCGAGAACGACGCCGTCACGCCCTGACCGAAGTCAGCAGTGTAGCTGAACTGGTTGACACCAGTGACCGTGCCGGAACCGCCGACGAGGCTGTCGAAGTTGTTGCCGGGATAGTTGGTCCAGGGCGCGTCGAACTGCGACACGGCCTTACCCATGGTGAAGCCAGCGAACTGGATGAAGGCGTAGTACACGCCGAGCGAACCGCCGGAGGTCGCGCCGTCGGTGCCGTTGATCGACGAACCAACGAGAGCCGGGGCCGCACCCGAGGTGTTGAGCGCCAGCGTGCTGCTGTAGGCGGTGGTGCCGGTCGCGCTGCCGGTGCCGGCGTAGTTGCCGGTGGTCCAGGAGAACACGCCGTCGAAGAAGGTACGGACGACGCCGTACTCGGTCGCGGTGCGCGTGTCGATGTTGAGATCTTCACGAGCGCGCATGGTGTAGTAGTTCGTCAGACGGTTGCGCGCGCCGTTGTTCGACGTGAGCTGACCGCTGAAGTCAGAGTTGGTGTTCAGCGCGACTTCAGCGCGCAGATAACCACCCAGCTTGATGCAAGTATCAGTGCCGGGGATGTAGTAGAAACCCGCACCATACAGGGAGCAGATCTTCACGTATTCGACCCCTTTGGCCTTCACGGGGAGATCGGCTGCCTGCGCTCCGCCAACAGCGAGCAGACCCGCCGCGGAACCGAGCAAAAGGCTCTTAACCAACTTCATGTTAAACCTCCAAGTTTGCCATAGGGAAGGTTCCGGATCCGCTGGGTGAAGACACCCTAAGGTTGGTTCCCTTGTCCCTTAAATTCACCGCTTAGTCGCTTCGCGCCTTCGGACACACCCGCTGAACGCGAGGGACTTAAGCGAACCACCTAAGACGGGACGACCTCGGGATGCCCCCCTCCGTCGCTCAGTCACAATTACCGAACCCCCTTGCACACACAACAACAGAACGCTTCAGAACCGGCCGATCGAGCGTGTTTTCCAGCGGGTGTTGCACAAATAACACGCAGATGTGATCAGGGCGAATTTGTAACACTTTGAATCTGCTGATCTTTTTCGACAGGCTTCATCTGCCATCAAAAGTTCCGGCACCAGCCCCTCACATCCGTGGAGACGCCTCGCTGTGGGTCTGGGGCGCCCGAATCGTGGAATCAACCAGGGACTCGCCGTGCGCCAGCCCTTCGGGAACTGGCTGGCCTGACCATCAAGCGGCTGCAAGATCGACAAAATATCGATCTGCGCATCGTCGATCGCTTGCAGGACTTCACCGTCGAGCTTGTCTCGCAATCGACAAAGCGATGAATGACTTTTCGAGCGGCTTGCGGAGATCGCTGTTGTCGTCAGGACCGATTGAAAACGCGTACGTCTCGAAGCGGTCGGGATATTGCCTATCGATATCTCGCAGTGAGCTACCCAGCTGGATGCTCTACGTCCTGACTATTGTAAGATGAGATCCGTAGCGGCGGAGTCCTGACAGTTGAAGAATGAAACAGCGTGCCAGATCATCCCTGCTTTGATTTCCAAAGCCGTTTCCACGGAAAGAGAAATCGCCAGACAAGGCCCTCCCTGGTTGCGGCGACGCCTGGCGCGACGGGGCAGATCCTCGGCCGGCGAGCGAGTTATCCCGACTAATAGTGAGAGCGCCCTTCCCGCAGCCCTGACACGGGGCCCCGTCGGCCGATCTGAGGGCAATCACCGCTCATAGTTTGTGGCGAATCGCGGAAGAGACAATCAAATCAATCGCTTGCAAATGAATCACTTGATAGAGGCGGTCGGCGACGAAGGCAGTCGTCCCACACGCGGGCCATCCGATCCAATTTGAAAGCAAAATCAATCGTTTATATGGATGAAGGGAGCCTTTATGCGCGCCAGAACCACTCTTAATACAAGCGCCAGAACCTCCAGCTTGGCGTCCGTTATCGCGGCGTTACGTTCTCGGCCCGAGAGCAAACCGCCTGGTTTCGGAATTCGCTGGGAATATTCGAGCAAAAACACACGCTTCCAAATTGACCAGCCCAAGTAATTAGATGCATAAGGCTCGCACCGGAGAGGTGGCCGAGTGGCTGAAGGCAACGCTTTGCTAAAGCGTCATACGGTCTCAAGCTGTATCGAGGGTTCGAATCCCTCCCTCTCCGCCACTCCGCAGCTTGTCCGGCCCGAAGACATGGGTAACGGAACGTACCTAAGACATGGGTGACAGCCTCGTGCCGAACGGGTTGTCGAGAGGTTGCAGGGTTTTCTGCTCCGGGTCGAAGTATCCCAGATCATAGTGCAAGGGCGCGATCTGAATCCGCCGCCTCTGATCTGCGCCCAGTCATCTCGTCGAGATCGCTCACGCCGCTCGGAATCCCGGATGGCGGACCACGAGGGAACCCGATTAGCGAAAATCAGGTTCGCCTGCGACCGCCGGGACGTGATTCACCGCTCAGTGGGCGGAGACCCAGGCCCTCGCCTCGCGCTGGGCGGCCGAGATGTCGGCGTCCGACATCTGCCCGGCGACCTCCTGGCGCAGCGTCACGGCGTCCTTGCGGCCCTTGAGCGCGGCGAGGTTGAACCATTTGTGCGCGGCGACGAGATCAACGAGGCCGGCGCGTCCGCTCGCCCAATAGAGGCCGCGCTCGAACAGCACGTCCGACAGCGCGCCTGCGTCGATCGGCGTCGCGGTCTCCAGATCGAAAGTACCCTGAAACATAACGCATCCCCTTTTTTCTTATGCCGTCTCGTACCCCGAGCGCGGCTCCCGTCCGATCAACTGTTCAACTCATCCCCGAGGCTTTTTGCCCGTGCCGTTTGCCGGCTTGTTGGAGGTAATGATGGCGGGCAAATTTGAATGGCAGTTTAAGTATCGCGATGAAGCAGACGTAAACGCGCCCGCGCCAGGCGCGCACGACAAATGCAGGAAATCCCTATTTTGCAGGGACTTCTGCAATTCGTCAGATTCGGTTTACCTTGGGATTTTGGGAGAACGATAACCATTGCGCACGGTGACGCGCGTCCTGTGGTGTCCCCACCTGCTGTCGTCACCGTATTCCAGAGACAGCAATGGTCCCACGAGAAGCTGCGGGGTACTGGATCGCCCGGTCGGAGCCGGGCGATGACACCGCGAATGGAGAAGAGGTGCGCGAACTGCCTGCAATTGCGCTGCAGCCTCCCTGCTCAAGCAGGGCGCGCATATGAAGAAGTATATGGCTGGAAGCTCGACTGCGGCCATCCTTCGAGACGCCCGCCTGCGGCGGGCCCTCAGGATGAGGGATGAGGATGCGGCAGCATCAACGTAGATGGATGCAGCCGAGCCTCATCCGGAGGGGACCGCTAAGCGGTCCTCTCGAAGGACGAGGTGCTCGCTCAGGCGCCGCTGACGTCATATGCGACAACCCTGACTGCTCAAGGGCAGAACGGCCACATCGCGGTCAGATCAACGATGTCGGGATATGGGAATGCCGGCAATACCCCGGCCTCATGAGAACGAGGGCGTCGGCGAACACGTCAGGACCAGATTCCACGTTGGCCGAAGGCCGCCTGTGAAATTGCGGAGCCCCTTACGGAGAGCCGCACCGAACGAAGAAAACTTGTTTCTTCTGCCGGACCGGGCTTAGCGAGCGAACCCGCGAAGAGAACAATCCGACCGTTGACCTGATGTCTCGCCGACACCCTCTATCGTCGACCAGAACCTTTTGAGAGGCGCTGATGACGTGCCGGCTCTCTAGGAGCCGGCAACTTCAAAAAGCGAAGTTACTTCTTCTTGGCGACCTTGCGGGTCTTCTTCGCAGTCTTCTTCACTGCGCTCTTCGCCTTCTTCGCCTTCTTTGCCTTCTTAGCTTTCTTGGCCATGTTGCCCTCCGATGTGTGAGATGGCTTAATCGCTGCATGCAGTCGGGGATCGAGTGCACACTCATCCCGAATACACCAACACAACGAAAAAAACAGCGTCTCGCTTAAAGAAGTGTTGACGGCGAAACGCGCCTGCGCTGGCGAACGCGATGCAAACGGACTGCATGAGGTGTGCTTGCGATCGCAGAGAGTGCCCGCGGCATCGACGTTTGCAGAAGATGCGATTGTAGAAAAACACTATGCAGCAAGTATTTTCTTGCACGCGTGCATCGCGCACGATCGTTGCAATGATGCATCCTGCCGATCGCCCGAGCGCCTCGCGAAGGCGCTTCGCGGACTCTGAGTCGCGACTTTTGGCAACGAAAATATTTTCATGATTAACGGCGCGAGCGCTCGTCAGAGCGCGTGCAAGTCGCCGTTTTGCGCGAATCGCGTGACGGCGATTCGGTCGGCGTGTCGCGTTCGATCGGGATGAAGTTCGTCGCAGAGGATGTGCGCGAGCGTCGCATCGCGAACCGAAAGCGAGGTGACGACGCCTGTCCGTCACCTCGTTCGAACGCGCGAGGTCAGATGCCGAGCTTGGACTTGAGCAGCTCGTTGACGCTCTGCGGGTTGGCCTTGCCGCCGGATGCCTTCATCACCTGGCCGACGAACCAGCCGAGTGACTGCGGCTTGTCCTTGACCTGCGCCGCCTTGTCGGGATTGGCCGCGATGATGTCGTCGACAACCTTTTCGATCGCCGAAAGATCCGTGACCTGCTTCATGCCGCGGCTTTCGACCAGTGCGCGGGGATCGCCGCCCTCCTGCCAGACGATCTCGAACAGATCCTTGGCGATCTTGCCGGAGATCGTACCCTCGCCGATCAGGTCGATGATCCCTGAGAGCTGTGCGGCATCGACCGGAGAGTCCGTAATATCCCGGCCTTCCTTGTTGAGACGACCGAACAGCTCGTTGATCACCCAGTTCGCGGCGACCTTGCCGTCGCGCGCGCGGTTGGCGAGTTTCTCCAACACGGTCTCGTAGAACACGGCACTCTCGCGCTCGGCGACCAGCACGCTGGCGTCGTAGGCCGACAGGCCGAGATCCGCGACGAAGCGCGTCTTCTTCTGGTCCGGCAGCTCGGGCAGCTCAGCCTTCAACTCGTCGACGAAGCTTTGCGAAAACTCCAGCGGCAGCAGGTCGGGATCGGGGAAGTAGCGATAGTCGTGCGCCTCTTCCTTGGACCGCATCGACCGCGTCTCGCCCTTGTTGGGGTCGTAGAGCCGGGTCTCCTGGTCGATCGCGCCGCCGTCCTCGAGGATTTCGATCTGGCGCCGGGCCTCGTACTCGATCGCCTGGCCGATGAAATTGATCGAGTTCATGTTCTTGATCTCGCAGCGGGTGCCCAGCGGCGCGCCGGGCTTGCGCACGGAGACGTTGACGTCGGCGCGCAAGGATCCCTTCTCCATGTCGCCGTCGCAGGTGCCGAGATAGCGCAGGATCGAGCGCAGCTTGGTCACATAGGCCTTGGCCTGCTCGGCATCGCGGATGTCGGGTTTCGACACGATCTCCATCAGCGCTACGCCGCAGCGGTTGAGATCGACATAGGACATGGTCGGCGACTGATCGTGCAGCAATTTGCCGGCGTCCTGTTCCAGATGCAGCCGCTCGATGCCGATGGTGGCGGTCTTGCCGCCGTCCAGTTCGACCACGACCTCGCCTTCGCCGACGATCGGCGACTTGTACTGGCTGATCTGGTAGCCCTGCGGCGAGTCTGGATAGAAATAGTTCTTGCGGTCGAACACCGAGCGCAGATTGATCTGCGCGTTCAGCCCGAGGCCGGTCCGGACAGCTTGTCTGACGCATTCCTCATTGATCACAGGCAGCATGCCCGGCATCGCCGCGTCAACCAGCGACACATGCGAGTTCGGCTCGCCGCCGAATGCGGTGGGGGCGCCGGAGAACAGCTTCGCGTTCGACGTCACCTGAGCGTGGACCTCCAGGCCGATGACCATCTCCCAGTCACCGGTTGAGCCCTTGAGAAGTTTGTGGGGTGCGGCAGGTGCGTTCATGGCTTGCTCCCGAGCAGCGTGGCAGCGATCCGCTCCCACTCTGCCTGTAATGAATCCGTTGCCACGGGCTGGCCGGCCTGGCGGTACCAATAGCCGGCGTTGCCGAGGTCGCCCTCGACCCGGTGCAGATAGGCGTGCACCCAAGCGGCCGCGCGGCCGCTCTCGTCCTGGACGATCTTGTGCGCCTCGTCCCAGTCGCCCTTGGCGGCCCACCATAGTGCGGCAAGTGGAGCGCTGAGGTCCGGCGGCGGCGCGGCGCCGTCGAGGCTGGCGATATACGCCGCCATCTTCACCACCATTTCGCCGGCGTGAAGCGGCCGGCGGCCTGCTCGATCACCTCGCCGAGCGAGAACAGCGTCTCCTCGTCGAAGGGACGGCCGATCAGCTGCAGGCCGAGCGGCAGGCCCTGCGCATCCTTGCCGGCGGGCACAGCGATGCCCGGCAGGCCCGCCATGTTCACGGTCACCGTGAAGATGTCGTTGAGGTACATCTCGACGGGGTCCGCGCCGCCTTTCTCGCCGATGCCGAAGGCTGCCGACGGCGTCGCCGGCGTCAGGATCGCGTCGACGCCCTTGGCGAAGCAATCCTCAAAGTCCTTCTTGATCAGCGTGCGCACCTTCTGGGCGCGCAAATAATAGGCGTCGTAATAGCCGGCCGAGAGCACGTAGGTGCCGATCATGACGCGGCGCTTCACCTCAGCGCCAAAACCTTCTGCACGGGTGTTCTCGTAGAGTTCGTTGACGTTCCGGCCCTGCTCGCGCAGGCCGAAGCGCACGCCGTCATAGCGCGCGAGGTTGGAGGACGCCTCCGCCGGCGCCACGATGTAATAGGCCGGCAACGCGTATTTGGTGTGCGGCAGTGACACTTCAACGAGCTCGGCCCCGGCCGCTTTCAGCCAGGCCGCGCCCGCTTCCCAAAGCTTTTCGATCTCGGCCGGCATGCCGTCGAGACGGTATTCCTTGGGAATGCCGATCTTCATGCCCTTCACGGACTTGCCGATCGCGGCCTCGTAGTCCGGCACGGCTATGTCGACCGAGGTCGTGTCCTTGGGATCGTGGCCAGCCATCGAGCGCAGCAGCATCGCGGCATCGCGCGTGCTGCGCGCGATCGGACCAGCCTGGTCCAGCGAGGAGGCAAAGGCGACGATGCCCCAGCGCGAGCAGCGGCCATAGGTTGGCTTGATGCCGACGGTCGCGGTGAACGCCGCCGGCTGGCGGATCGAGCCGCCGGTGTCGGTCGCGGTCGCGCCCATGCAGAGCAGAGCCGCCACGGCGGAGGCCGAGCCGCCAGACGAGCCGCCCGGCACCAGCGTCGTGTTGGAGCCATCACGCCGCCAGGGATTGCCGACCGGGCCGAAGCACGAGGTCTCGTTCGACGAGCCCATCGCGAACTCGTCATTGTTGAGCTTGCCCAGCATCACCGCACCATCGCGCCACAGCTGCGAGGTGATCGTGGACTCGTAAGTCGGCACGAAGTTGCCGAGGATTTTCGAGCACGCCGTGGTGCGCACGCCCTTGGTCGCGAACAGGTCCTTGATCCCGAGCGGAATGCCGGCGAGCGGCCCCGCGTCACCCTTGGCGATCTTCTCGTCGACGGCCTTCGCCATGTCGCGCGCGCGGTCGGGCGTCTCCATGACGAAAGCATTGAGCACGCGCGCGGCTTCGATCGCGTTCAGATGCGCGTCGGTCAGCTCGAGGGACGTGAAAGTCTTTGCCGCGAGGCCCTTGCGGGCCTCCGCGAGCGTCAGCGATGTCAAATCGGTCATTTATTAATCGGGCTGCAGAAGAACGGAGACAGGGATTTGTCGTTGGCCGGGTCGTCTTTCTTGGCGGCCGCTTTCGCAGCCGCCTCGATCTCGTCGAGCACGGCATTGACGGCGACGTTGGGGTCGGCAGCCTTGCCCTGCCGCTCCATCTTGTCGAGATAGTTCATGTAAGCCTGATAGGCCTTCTCGTCGTCGCAAAGCATGCACATCGGACCACGTCCTAAAAGTTACTCGACGACCTTCGGCACCAGAAAGAAGTGGCCTTCGATCGCGGGCGCGTTGGCAACGATATCGTCGGCGATCTCGCCGTCATTGACCACATCCCGCCGCTTCTTCATCTGCATCGGGGTGACCGAGGTCATGGGCTCCACGCCCTCGACATTGACCTCCGAGAGCTGCTCGACAAAGGCGAGCATGGCGTTGAGCTCGCCCTGCAGATGCGGAACCTCGCCCTCTGAAACCGCAATGCGCGCCAGATGCGCGATGCGGCGGACGGTAGCGGCGTCGACGGACATTATATAAGGCCTCTCACGGCAAAAACCTATGTGCCGTATAGCAGAGGCCGCTTTTGCGCCGCAACCGGCGCCAGCGCATGATCCGGAAAAGTGTGAAGGGGTTTTCCGAAAAGATCATGCGCAAACAAGATCCTAAAGCACGATGAGGCTTCGCCCGAAGCTCATCGCGCTTTAGGGACCTATCCGCCCAACGCCTTCATCCGGGCAAGCGCCGATTTGGCGAGATCCCGGGTCAGTTCAGCTGCCGGGACCTCGCGGCCCAGGGCGATCGCCTGCCCGGCCCAGAGATTGGTGAAATCCACCCTGCCCTGCTTCTCGGCCGCAGCCTTGAGCGGTCCCAGCGCCGTTGCGGCATGGGGAAATGGCGGCGCGTCCGGCGAAATCGGGCCGGCCTCGCGCATTAGGCGGTTCTGAACGCCGCGCGCCGGCCGCCCGGTCATGACATTGGTAATGACGGTGGAATCATCCTGTCCCTCGGCGAGCGCCGCACGGGCCGCCGCACTGACCTTGGATTCCGGGCAGCGCAGATAGGCACTTCCGATCTGCACGCCGGCCGCGCCGAGCGCGAAGGCGGCTGCAATGCCGCGGCCATCCGCAACGCCGCCGGCCGCAATCACTGGGACCTTCACCGCGTCGACCACCTGCGGCACCAGCGCAAAGGTGCCGGGCTGTTCCGAGATCTTGTCGGTCAGGAACATGCCGCGATGGCCGCCGGCCTCCGCGCCTTGGGCAATGACGGCATCAGCTCCGTGCTGCTCGAGCCAGACCGCTTCGCTCACAGTGGTCGCCGACGAGATGACGAGACATCCTGCCGCCTTGACCCGCTTGAGCAGCGCGGCCTCGGGCAGACCGAAATGGAAGCTGACGATCTCCGGCTTCAGCTCCTCCACAACCTCGCAGAAGCCGGCGTCGAACGGCGCGCGGTTCGCGGCATTGATGGGTGCGGCGGGATCGAGGCCATGCTCATTGTAGTAGCCCGCGAGGCGCTGCTTCCAGCGCGCCTCCGCCTCGGCCGTGAGCTCGACCGGTGTGTGGCAGAAGAAATTCATGTTCACCGGCGCGGAGACGCGCTGCCGGATGATGTTGACCTGCTCGCGCGCTTTCTCCGGCGACAGCATCGCGCTCGGCAGCGAGCCGAGGCCCCCGCCTTGCGCAACGGCGATCACCAGCTCCGCGTCCATCACGCCGGCCATCGGCGCCAGCACGATCGGGAATTCGGTCTTGAAGAGATCGATCAATCGACGGTTCGGCCACATGGTTGTTCTCTCGCAGTTTAGGCGGACGCGCTGGAATTACGCCGGCCGGTTCGCAGTTGCTCGGCCTCGGTCGCGATCCGTTCGACGATTTCGGCGGCGGACGGAATATCATGGATCAGGCCGACGGCCTCGCCGGCAAAGACCGCGGCGACCTCGAAATTGCCCGCGGCCCTTGCCGCGGCATATTCGACGGTCACCTCGGCGGCGCGCTGCATCAGCTCGACCTCGCGGCCGGTCCAGCGCCTGATATGATCATTGACCAGCGTTCGCGCGGTGAACGGGGCCGGCCAGAACAGGCTGCGCGACCAGTCGACGATGACGCCGCGCACCGTGTCATTGGGATCAGCGTCGCGAATGCGCTGCTTGGCTTCCTCCGCGCCATTGGCCTCCACGCTCGCATAGAAGCGCGTGCCGATCAGCACGCCGGAGGCGCCCAGCATCATCATCGCGGCGAGCCCGCGACCATCGGCAATTCCGCCGGCGGCAACCACCGGCACGCGGCCGGCCGTGAGATCGACGATCGCAGGTACGATATCGACGGTTGTGCGCAATGCGCCGTGACCGCCGGCTTCGGTACCCTGCGCGATCAGGATGTCCGCACCGGCATCGAGCGCCTGCTTCGCCATGTCCTCGCTCTGCACCTGGCAGATCAAGCGCGCCCCGCACGCCCTGATGCGCGCTGCAAATGGTGCGGGATCGCCGAATGACAGCATGATCGCTTGCGGATTGGCGTCGAGTGCGATGTCGAGAAGTCTTGGCTGTCTTGCCAGGCTCCACGTGATGAAGCCGATACCGAACGAAGCAAAGCCCCTCAGTTGCCTGGTCTCGGCCTCGAGCCGTTCCTGATCGCCGTAGCCACCACCCAGGATCCCGAAGCCGCCGGCCTCGCTGACAGCCCGTGTCAGCCGGCTGCCGGCGATCGTGTCCATTGGAGCCAGCAGGATCGGATGTTTGATCCCCAGGAGCTGGGTCAGCGGCGTGGTGATCGGCATGGCTCCTCCGCTCTCGACACAAACATTAGTCCAGAATACCATTCTCTAAAATTGAATTCTAACGAACGCTACCATCTCAAAAGAGAAACGATATTATGGAACTCAGCGACATCCAGACCTTCGCTGCCGTCGCCCGGACCGGGGGCATCACCCGTGCTGCCGAAGAGCTCAACACGGTGCAGTCGAACGTCACCCAGCGCGTGAAGGCACTGGAAGCCGAGATCGGCACGCCGCTGTTCGAACGCCATAGCCGCGGCATGACCCTGACCGGCGCGGGCAAGCGCCTTTTGCCCTACGCGCAACGGATGTCCGCACTAGCGCGCGAGGCCGTACTCGCGGCCTGCGACGACGGCGAGCCCAAGGGACCGCTCGCGATCGGCTCGATGGAAACGACCGCGGCGGTGCGGCTGCCGCCGCTGTTGGCCGATTTTCATCGCCGCTTTCCCGCCGTCCGGCTGAGCCTGCGCACCGCACCCACCGCCGACCTCGTCGCCTGCGTGCTCGAAGGCACGCTCGACGGCGCCTTCGTCGCAGGCCCGATCGTGCATGCCGATCTCACCGCGACAAGCGCGTTCCGCGAAGAGCTGGTGCTGGTCAGTGCGCGGCGCTGGGCCACGCTCGCCGAGCTGCGCGCCGGCACGCCGGACTCGGGCCCGACCGCACTGACGTTCCGCACGGGCTGCACCTACCGGCAGCGGCTGGAACAGATCTTTGTCGAGTTCGGCTGGCCGTCAGCCGCACGCTTCGAACTCGGCACGCTCGACGGCATGATCGGCTGTGTCGCCGCCGACATGGGCGTGACACTGCTGCCGCGCGCCGTGGTCGAACGCAGTGCGATCAACGGCAGCGTCTCGATCCACGCGCTGAGCCATTCGCACGCGCAGGTCGAGACGCTCTTCATCCAGCGTCGTGCCGGACATCAAACCAGTGCACTGAACGGGTTTGCCGCCTGCCTGAAGCAAGACGACGACGTCATCGCGGCCTGAGATGCCAGCGCCGCAGCGCCACGACGGCCCAGATCGCCTCGACCACGCCAAACGGCCAGGCCCCTTGCAGGAAGCCGTAAGCCGAACCGAGCACGCAGGCCATTGCGAACGTCAGCACGAACCAGTGGCTGCGGTCTTCCAGGGCGTAAGCGACCAGCATCGCTGTCACGGCGAACAAGCCGAATAATGTCAGCGCATCCATGTTCCGGGTTCACTCCGTAGCGCGACGCGTGATATGCGCTAACACCATGCCGGCTCTTATCCTGCCTCTCGTCGATGCTGCAACCCACTGGCCCGAACGCGGCGGGTTGGTCGGCCTTGATCTCGGCACCAAGACAATTGGCGTTGCCGTCTCCAATCCAGACCGCCGGTTAGCTACCGGCGTCGAAACGATCCAGCGCAAGGCGTTCAAGCAGGATGCCGCCCGGCTGCTCGCGATCGCCAGTGAACGCAAGGCCGTCGGCTTCGTGCTGGGCCTGCCCATCAACATGGACGGCAGCGAGGGCCCGCGCGCGCAATCGACCCGCGCGTTTGCCCGCAACCTCGCCGGTCTGACCGCGCTGCCCATCGGCCTCTGGGACGAGCGCCTGTCGACCGCCGCGGTCGAGCGCGAGCTGATCGGCATGGATGTCAGCCGCGCCAAGCGCGCCGAAGTGATCGACGAGCACGCCGCGATCTTCATCCTGCAAGGCGCGCTCGACCGCCTCGCCAATCTGCGCGCAGCCCCGGGGCCTGACTGATCCATGGCCGTCGTGATTGCGGCGCTCCTCCCCGTCTTTATCCTGATCGTGCTCGGCGTGGTGCTGAAGCGCACCCTGATGCGGCTCGATACGCAATGGAACGGGCTTGAGCGGCTGACCTATTTCGTGCTGTTTCCGATGCTGCTGATCCAGACGCTGGTGAAGGCCGACCTGTCCAAGGTCCCGGTCGCAGGCGTCGGCGGCGCGCTGCTGCTCTCGGCGCTCGCGATGTCGCTGCTCTGCCTCGCGCTCCGCCCCGCCCTGTCGCGGCTCGATATCGACGGCCCCGCCTTCACCTCGATCTTCCAGGGCGCGATCCGCTGGCAGACCTATGTGGCGCTGTCCGTCTCCGCCAATATGTTCGGCGAGGTCGGGCTGGCGCTCGCCTCCGTCGCGATGGTGGCAATCATTCCGCTGGTCAACGTCCTCAGCGTCGCGGTGCTCGCGCACTACGCAGCGCCGAAGAAGCAATCCGCGCGCACCGTTGTCATGACGGTTGTCCGCAATCCCCTGATCTGGGCCTGCGTGATCGGGCTCGTCGTCAACGTCATCCACCTGCCGTTGCCGAAGATCTGGCATGAGGTGGCGGACGCACTCGGCCGCTCCTCGCTCGCCATCGGCCTGCTCGTCACCGGCGCCGGACTGCATCTTGAAGGCCTGCTCCGTCCCAGCGCGGGCGCGGCTATCGGCGTGGTGTTCAAGCTGGTGCTGATGCCCGCGGTCGCGCTGGTGCTCGCCGTCTGGTTCGGACTATCCGGCGACAGCCTCGCGATCGTCGCGATCTGCGCCGCGGTGCCGACCTCCACCAGCGCCTATGTGCTGGCCCGCCAGATGGGCGGCGATGCCCCGCTGCTGGCGCAGATCATCACGCTGCAGACGATTTTGGCGGCGATCACGATGCCGATCGCGATCGCGCTGGTGGCCTAACTCCCCAGCCACATCGTCAGCACCACCGCCGTCAGATTGTTCAGCGCGTGCAGCACGATCGTGAGCCAGAGCGAGCTGCTGCGGTAACGCATGTAGCCGAACCACAGGCCGATGGAGAAGACCTCGGCGAGGAAGTACAGGTCGTATTGCAGATGCACGACCGTCCACACCAGCGACGACAGGATGATGGCGCCGGGCACGCGCAGGAAGCTCGCAGACCAGCCGCGAAACAGAAAGCCGCGGGCGAGGACCTCTTCGGACATCGGCGCTGCCACGCTGAAGGCGAACAGCAGCATCAGCGCCGCGCCCTTGTCGCGACCGGATTTCAACAGGTCGGTCATGAAGCCCGGCGTCGCCTCGCGGCCCAGACTCCGCGACATCGTCTCCCAGGCGACCACGATCAGGATCAGCCCGACCGCGCCGAACAGGAGTTGCTTCCAGGACGGCCAATAGAACGCGAGATAGTCGACGAAGGAGGCCTTCTTGATGCGGATGGCCAGCCACACGGCGGCCAGCGTCGCCGGCAGGCCCATCGTGACCGAAAACGCGAGCGACGCCGGCTCGCGACCGATGTGCTGCATCGATGCGAGGTCGATTGGGTCACGGGCGACCCAGACCAGATAGACGATGGCCCCGATCTGCCCGACGAACATGGCTGCGAAGATGGCGATGCCCCACAGCGCCGTGCCCCAGAACTTCCAGACTCGCGGCGGCGCCGGCGTCTCGGTGAGCGGCGGCAGATCGGGATTGAGGGAGTCCATCAGGAGGCTTTCGTTTGGCAGGCTCACGGCAGCGCCCGCTCCAGCAGCGTGCGCACGTCGCCGCTCTCGAGCTCGACCGCGCCGTACATGCTGGCGTGGTTCGTGGCGAGGCGCGTGGCGGCGAACAGTTCTGCTTGACGCGGTGACACGCCGTTGAGCGCGGCGGCGGCCGCAAGCAGCGCCAGCTTCTCGACCGCAAGGCGCGCTACGCGCTCGCCGTCCGGGCGGCCGAAGGTCTTGCCGATGAATCCCGCCGTCTCGCCTGCCCCTGGCAGACCTTTGGTCTCGGCAGCAAGCGCTTGCAGGACCGACATCGCTGCCTCCGGCTCGCGCGAGAGCGCGCGCAGCACGTCGAGACACATGACGTTGCCCGAGCCCTCCCAGATCGCATTGACCGGCGACTCCCGGTAGTGCCGCGCCAGAATGCCGTCCTCGACATAGCCGTTGCCGCCGAGGCATTCCATGGCTTCGTAGAGAAACGGCGGCGCGCTCTTGCAGGTCCAGTATTTGATCGCAGGCGTCAGCAGCCGCATGTAGGCGGCCTCCGCCGGATCGAGCGGCGTCCGATCGAAGGCGCGGCAGAGCCGCATCACCACAGCCGTGCTCGCCTCCACATGCAGCGCCATGTCCGAGAGTACCGCCTGCATCAGCGGCTGATCGGCGAGATGTTTCTGGAACACGCTGCGGTGCCGGGTGTGATGCAGCGCGTGGGCGAGCCCCGAGCGCATCAGGCCGACCGAGGCGATCGCGCAATCCTGCCGCGTCATTTGCACCATCTGGATGATGGTACGGATGCCCTTGCCCTCATCGCCGACGGCTTCCGCATAGGCACCGACGAACTCAACCTCGGACGACGCGTTGGAGCGGTTGCCGAGCTTGTCCTTCAGCCGCTGGAACTGGATCGCGTTCACCGAACCATCCGGCGCGAAGCGCGGCATGAAGAAACAGGTCAGTCCCTGGTCCGCCTGCGCCAGCACCAGGAAGGCGTCGCACATCGGCGCCGACATGAACCATTTGTGGCCGGTGATACGGTAGGCGCCTCCCTCGCGCACCGCGCGCGTCATGTTGGCGCGCACGTCGGTACCGCCCTGCTTCTCGGTCATGCCCATGCCGAGCGTCATACCGCGCTTCTCCCACCACGGCGCGAAGCTGGGATCGTAGCTTTTCGTCGACAGCACCGGCATGACCTTGGCGCGCAGATCAGGCTGCATCGCCAGCGCCGCAACGGAGGCGCGCGTCATCGTGATCGGGCAGAGATGGCCGGTCTCGACCTGCGAGGCCATGTAGAATTTTGCCGCGCGGATGACCTCTGCGGCATCACCCGCGGGTCTTCCATCCGCAGTCCAAGTCGAATTGTGCACGCCGGCACGGGCGCTGTGAGCCATCAGCTCGTGATAGGCCGGATGAAACTCGACCTGGTCGCGCCGATTGCCCTTGGCATCGAAGGTGCGCAGCTTCGGCGTGTTCTCGTTCGCGACGCGCCCCCGATCGACCATCGCAGCCGAGCCCCAATGCTTGCCGAACTCCGAGAGCTCCGGTTCCGCCGCCGCAGCGCCATTGGCCCTGACCGCCGCGACCAGCGGCTGGTCCGCGGCGAACAGATCGACGTCCTCGAACGGCGGCGACTGGTTGAAGACCTCGTGGGTCGCGAAGCTGGGCTGGGTCATCTCGTGTCCTCGGCGCGGAATCAGTTCCGCCGCGGCTGGATCGGGAAATCATAGGCCGCACCGCCCGCTCCCGGCAGCGAAAAGTGCCACCACTCCTTTGCATAGTTCACAAAGCCTTGCCTTGCCATCGCAGCCACCAGCCGCTTGCGCCAGGCGCGCTGATCCGGACTGATCGTTGGTGCGGCGGTATGCCCTTTCACGTCGGTGCAGTCATAGCCGGTGCCCATGTCGACGCTGCCCTCCGGCAATCGCGCCTCGACCGGTGCCGTGCAGTCCGCGTAGGTCTTTGACGGGTCGTATTTGCCTGAATTGTCGGCGTTGAGATCGACCAGCGTGAGATCGAGCGCTGCGCCCGTCGAATGCTGCGAGCGGCTTGCGATGTAGCCGAGGCGGAACAGCTCGGTCTTGGGAATTTTGGGATTGTAGCGCCGCTCGGCGGCCGTCTCGTGGCCGTTCTGCGACCACCTGACCATGTCGAGCGAGGCCCGCGCCGGCCGGTAGCAGTCGAACATTTTCAGTGAGAGATTTTGCGCCGCCAGTTCCTGCTGGACCGCCTTCAGCCGCAGCCCAACCTCCCGCTTCACCACGCACTCGCCGGCCCCGTAGCCGGCGAGCGGACGGCCGACGAAATTGTTCGAGGTGGCGTAGCGGATGTCCTGGATGATGCTGGGCTCGATGTCGTGCAAATAGACGAAACCGCCGGGAAGCGATTGGGCGTGGGCCCCGGAAACAAAAGCCGCGACCAAGAGCGCTGTTAGAGTTGTTTTCAGCGGAAATCTCCCCTTCGTCATGGCCGGGCTTGTCCCGGCCATCCACGCCTTTTCTGCGACAGCACCTTAAGAACGTGGATGCCCGGGACGTCTAGCGCGAAGACGCGCTTCGCGCTTCTGCCCGGGCATGACGGAGAAGACGGGGACAGCTCACGCCAGCGATAAGACCGACAGATCGGGGGATAACTCCCCGCCCGGGCTTTGGCCCTTGCCCCCCCGGCCATCCCCGCCTATAGCTCTCGCTTTAATGACATCGAAATCGACCTTCGTCCTCGGCCACCGGCATTTGCTGGGCATCGAGGGCCTTTCCGCGGCCGACATCACCGGCCTCCTCGACCTGTCCGAAGAATATGTCGAGCTCAACCGCCAGGTTGACAAGAAGCGCACCGTCCTGCGTGGACGGACCCAGGTGAACCTCTTCTTCGAGGCGTCCACCCGGACCCAATCCTCGTTCGAGCTCGCCGGCAAACGGCTGGGCGCCGACGTCATGAACATGTCGGTGTCCTCCTCGTCCATCAAAAAGGGCGAGACGCTGGTCGACACCGCCATGACGCTCAACGCCATGCATCCGGATATCCTGGTGGTGCGCCATCACGCCTCCGGCGCGGTGGAACTGCTGGCCCGCAAGGTCGACGGTTCCGTGATCAATGCCGGCGACGGCGCGCATGAGCATCCGACACAAGCCCTGCTCGACGCGCTGACCATTCGCCGCAACAAGGGCCGGCTCGAGGGCCTCGTGGTCGCGATCTGCGGCGACGTGCTGCATTCGCGCGTGGCCCGCTCCAACATCATCCTGCTCAACGCGATGGGCGCCCGCGTCCGCGTCGTCGGCCCCTCCACACTGCTGCCGCCCGGCATCGAGCGGATGGGCGTCGAGGTCGCGCGCGACATGCGCGAGGGGCTCAACGGCGCCGACATCGTCATGATGTTGCGGCTCCAGCGCGAGCGCATGAACGGCTCCTTCGTGCCGTCGACCTCCGAGTATTTCCATTATTTCGGGCTGGACCAGAAGAAGCTCGCCTACGCCAAGCCAGACGCCCTTGTCATGCATCCCGGCCCCATGAACCGCGGCGTCGAAATCGACACCGCGGTCGCGGACGGCGCGCAGTCCCTGATCCGCGAACAGGTGGAGATGGGCGTGGCCGTGCGCATGGCGGTGCTGGAAGCGCTCGCCCGCAACCTGCCGAACGCGTGATGCTCATGTTGACCGACCGCCGACCCATCCTGCTTGCCAATGCCCGCGTCGTCGACCCCAGCAGGGATTTCGATGGCGCCGGCGATGTCCTGATTGCCGACGGCATCATCCGGGAGACCCGCCGCGGCATTGGCGCTGCCGGCGTCCCCGAGGGCACCGACGTCGTCAACTGCGCCGGCAAGATCGTCGCACCCGGCCTGATCGACATGCGCGCCTTCGTCGGCGAGCCGGGCTTCAGCCATCGCGAGACCTTTGCGTCCGCGAGCCAGGCGGCTGCGACCGGCGGCATCACCACCATCATCTGCCAGCCCGATACCCTGCCGGTGATCGACAACTCGGCGACCGTCGACTTCGTGATGCGTCGCGCCCGTGACACCGCGATCGTCAACATCCAGCCGATGGCGGCGCTGACCAAGGGAATGCACGGCGAGGAGATGACCGAGTTCGGCCTCCTCAAGGCAGCAGGCGCGATCGCCTTCAGCGACTGCGACAAGAGCGTGAGCAATGCGCAGGTGATGCGCCGCGCGCTGACCTACGCGCGCGATTTCGACGCGCTGATCGTGCACTACACCGAGGACCGCGATCTCGTCGGCGAAGGCGTGATGAACGAGGGCGAGTTCGCCTCGCGGCTCGGCCTGATGGGCATCCCGAACGCGGCGGAAGCCGTGATGCTGGAGCGCGACATGCGCCTGGTCGCACTCACCGGCGGCCGCTATCACGCGGCGTCGCTGACCTGCATCGAGTCGCTCGACGTGCTCAAGCGCGCCCGCGACGCCGGCCTCGCCGTGACGGCCTCAGCCTCGATCAACCACCTTGCGCTGAACGAGAACGACATCGGCCCTTACCGTTCGTTCCTGAAGCTGTCGCCGCCGCTGCGCACCGAGGACGACCGCCGCGCGCTGGTCGCCGCCGTCGCCTCCGGCCTCGTCGACGTCATCATGTCCGACCACAACCCGCAGGACGTCGAGGTCAAGCGCCTGCCTTTCGCAGAAGCAGCCCCCGGCGCCATCGGGCTGGAGACCATGCTCCCGGCGGGCCTGCGCCTCGTGCACAATGACGAATTGGACCTCAAGACGCTGATCCGGGCGATGTCGACCCGGCCGGCCGAGATTTTGGGATTGCCTGGCGGAACCCTGCGCACGGGCAGCCCCGCCGACGTCATCGTGATCGACCCCGATGTGCCCTGGGTGGTCGATCCCGCCGACCTCAAATCGCCCTGCAAGAACACGCCGTTCGACGAGGCCCGCTTTACAGGCCGCGTGGTGCGCACCATTGTCGGCGGACGGACAGTGTACGAGCATGTCTGACGTGCGGAGCTGCAGCCAGGGAATTTGCAGACATGGCGCTTGAACTGTTTCTGCCGGTCGCTTTCGTCATCGGCTACCTGCTCGGCTCGATTCCGTTCGGACTGATCCTGACCAGGCTCGCCGGCACGCAGGATATTCGCTCGATCGGCTCGGGCAGTATCGGCGCCACCAATGTGCTGCGCACCGGACGGAAGAGTCTGGCCGCGGCGACCCTGCTGCTCGACGCGCTCAAGGGCACCGTGGCGGTGGTGATCGCCGGCTACATCGCCGGTCCCAACGCCGCGATGCTGGCCGGGCTCGGCGCCTTCCTCGGCCATCTTTTCCCGGTCTGGCTCAAGTTCCGCGGCGGCAAGGGTGTCGCCGTCTATATCGGCATTCTGCTCGGGCTGTTCTGGCCGGCCGCGCTGGTGTTCTGCCTGCTATGGCTCGCGACCGCCTTCACCACCCGCTATTCCTCGCTCTCTGCGCTGGTGGCGTCCTTTATCACGCCGCTGTTCCTGTGGTGGTTCGGCCATCTCGCACTAGCAGCGATGGCCGCGGTGCTGACGCTGCTGCTGTTCTACGCCCATCGCGAGAACATCAAGCGGCTGCAATCGGGCAAGGAAAGCCGGATCGGCGAGAAGGCATAAGCCGGGAATCCACGGATACCGCGGCACCCCTTCTGCATTATATCGCAAATGGTGTTCGCAACTTGCAGCCGAATCACGGCTGTATGGACGAACGGGTTCCTGGCTCGGCCCTGATCATGGGCATAGCTCTACGCGGTTGCTCAGAATGAGCGAGAAGATTGTCAGCGCGCAAGACGATGGCGATTTGCGAGGTGCTGCTTGCACCGCGGCAAGCCGGCTGCTCTCGACGACGGACATCTGGTCTGGTGCGCCCTCGCCGCTTGTCGCTCCAGCGCCTGCTTCCGTCCCGCCTCCACCGCGCGAGCCCGATCCGATCGTGGAAGCGCGGACACCAGTCGAAATTGTAGCTGTCGCAGCGCCCGTCACGCACGATCGGACGCCGCGGCAATGGCCGCCGCGAAAATTGTCGCTGGCGCTTCAGGGCGGCGGCACCTTCGCTGCTTTCACCTGGGGCGTGCTGGAGCGGCTGCTGGAAGAGCCATCGATCGCGATCGACACCATCAGCGGCGCCAGTGCCGGCGCCATCAACGCGCTGTTGCTCGCGTCCGGTTTCGCCGAGGGCGGCCGTGAAGGCGCCCGCGCGCGGCTGAACCGGTTCTGGATCCGGCTGATGCACGAAGCCTCGTTCCGATCGCTGATGCTGATCGGCGGCTTCTCGCCGGCGGGAAGCTCGGTCGCGTTCGGCCCGACGCTGCGCTCCGGCCAGTTCGATCCGTTCGATCTCGATCCGCTGCGGCAGGCGCTGTCGCGCGACATCAATTTTTCCGCCTTGCGCGACCCGCGCTGCCCGAAGCTTCTGATCGCGGCGACCCGGATCCGCGACGGGCAGCAGCAGATCTTCCGCAACGACGTGATCACCGCCGACGTCGCGCTGGCCTCGACCTGTCCACCGCTGGTTCATTGCGCGGTCGAGATCGACGGCGAGGCTTATTGGGATGGCGGCCTCGGCGGCAATCCGCCCCTGCTGCGGCTCGTGCAGGACACGACGAGCGCCGAAATCCTGCTCGTCCAGGCCACGCCGGCGCGCGACAGCTACGTGCCGATCACGCTCGCCGCGATCGACCGCAGGCTGGATCAGATCGCGGCCAACGCCGCCCTCAATGCCGAGATCGCGGCGATCGAATGGGCGCAATCGCAGGCCGCATCGTCGTTGCGGCTCTCCAGGATCGCCGCGGAAGATTTCGTGGACGGCCTGGCGCAGCGCTCATCGACCGATCTCGGCCGCGGCTTCATTCGCGCGCTGCACCGGAGCGGCCGCGAGGCTGCCGGGCGCTGGCTCAAGCAAGGTCCAGATCACAGCGCAGCGCCGGCCGCATCCGGCCAGCGCATCGTCGCTCTCGAACCTGCGCTAGCCTGATTTCGCCAGCGCCTGCTCCAGGAACCACGCCGTCGCCAGCGCATGCGCGTCGTTGCCGAAGCGCGCGATCACCTGCACGCCGATCGGCAGGCCATTGGCCTTGAGCACCGGCACGTTGACGCAAGGGTTGCCCATCAGCGTCCAGAGCCTGTTGTAGCGGGGGTCGCCGGTGCTCGCGAGCTCCTTGGCCGGCGCCGTGCCCGGCGCCGAATAGGTCAGCAGCGCGTCGAACCCCTCGAACAATTCGCCAATCTCGCGGCGGCCGT
The DNA here is from genome assembly GCF_023100665.1 of Bradyrhizobium sp. CW1. Lineage (NCBI taxonomy): Bacteria > Pseudomonadati > Pseudomonadota > Alphaproteobacteria > Hyphomicrobiales > Nitrobacteraceae > Bradyrhizobium > Bradyrhizobium sp. CW1. The sequence goes on along the minus strand of NZ_CP064684.1, from coordinate 3,598,260 downwards.
GGCGGCTGATCCGGCGTGCGTCGTCGTAGTCCTTGGGTGTGAGACCGACCGTCGCATCGAGACTGGCGCGCAGCATCGGCGCGATCTCGTCGTGGCGTTCGGAAAATTCCCAGGCGAGCGCGCGATGCGCCTCGAAGTCCTGAATCACAGGGTGGATGCGCCAGGCCTCCTGCACCGCCTGCGGCAGATCGATGGTCTGCACGCTGGCGCCAGCCCGCGTCGCCGCCTTGATCGCGGCCTGCAGCCCCTCCTCGGCGGCCGGCTCCACGGCGCCGGCAAACTCCTGCCTGATAACGCCGATGCGCGGCGCCTTCGCCGGGACGATGCCGGCGAATTCGGTGCGGCCGGTCATTGCCAGCAGTCCGCGCGCGAGATCTTCCGCGCGGGCGCCGAACAGACCGACGGTGTCGAGCGCCCACGAATAGCATTTGACGCCGACCGTCGGCAGCATGCGGAACGAAGGCTTGATCGCGGCGGTGCCGCAATAGGCGGCGGGCCGGATCACCGAGCCGCCGGTCTGGGTACCCAGCGCCAGCGGAATCATGCCGGCACCGACGGCCGCGGCCGAGCCCGAGGACGAGCCGCCCGGCGTATGCCCGAGGTTATGCGGATTGAGCGTCGGGGTCGGATCGCGCGAGGCGAATGCCGTGGTCGTGGTCTTGCCGATGATGGTGGCGCCCGCCCGCTTCAGCATCATCACCACAGGCGCGTCCGCGCGCGGCTGCCAGCCGCGATAGATCGATGATCCCATCTCGGTCGGGAAATCGGCGGTGTCGATGATGTCCTTGATCCCGACCGCGATACCGCGCAACGGGCCAGAAGCTTGCGCCTTCGCGGAGCTGTCGTGACGGACGAAGGCATGGACGTCCTTCTCCCGCGCCTCGATGGCTGCATGCGATTGCGCGATGGCGGCCTCGGGCGAAAGCTCGCCCGCTTCGATGCGGCGCTGGAGGTCGGCGAGTGAGATCATGGGCAATACCCTTCTTATTGGGATCGCTTTTAGCATCGGGGCAAGGTCGCGCAAGCGTACGTCACTGTTGCCCACGCCCTCAGGTTGTTCCATGCTGTCCCTGCAAGGAGCCGCCGTGGACGCCATCAATCCAAGTGTAGAGCTGACCGAAGCCGACAGGATCGACCGCCTGCGGCTGATCCGGTCCGACAATGTCGGGCCGCGCACGTTCCGGTCGCTGGTCGAGCATTTCGGCTCGGCGCGCGCGGCGCTGGAGCGGCTGCCGGATCTCGCACGCCGCGGCGGCGCGCAACGATCGGCGCGCATCTGCAGCGCCGACGAGGCGAAAGCCGAGCTCGCCGCGAGCCGCAAGTTCGGAATTGCCTGGCTCGCGCCCGGTGAGGACGGTTATCCGGCGCGGCTGGCAACGCTCGACGATGCGCCGCCGCTGCTCGCCGTACGCGGCGACAATGCAACGCTGACGCGACCGATGATCGCGATCGTCGGCTCGCGCAACGCATCCGGCGCAGGCTTGAAATTCGCCGGTCAGCTCGCCCGCGAGCTTGGCGAAGCCGGCTTTGTCGTCATCTCCGGCCTTGCCCGCGGGGTCGACCAGGCCGCGCACCGCGCCAGCCTCGAGAGCGGCACCATAGCCGTGCTCGCCGGCGGACATGACTGCATCTATCCGCCGGAGCACGGCGATCTGCTGGCCTCGATCCTCGACCGCAAGGGTGCCGCGATCTCCGAGATGCCGCTCGGCCACGAGCCGCGCGCCCGCGACTTTCCCCGCCGCAACCGGCTGATCTCGGGCGCCGCGCTCGGCGTGGTCGTGGTGGAGGCGGCGCACCGCTCGGGCTCGCTGATCACCGCGCGCATGGCCGCCGAACAGGGTCGCGAAGTGTTCGCCGTGCCGGGCTCGCCGCTCGACCCGCGCGCCGCCGGCACCAACGATCTGATCAAGCAGGGCGCGACGCTCGTCACCGAAGCGGCCGACGTCGTCAACGCGGTCGCACCGATCATGGAGCGGCCGCTGATGCGTACCGCGCGCGAGCCCGACAGCGAGCCGTTCGAGAGCGATCCTCAAGGGCACGACCGCGACCAGATCACCGGCCTGCTCGGCCCTGCCCCTGTCACGATTGACGATCTCGTGCGGATGTCCGGCGCCTCGCCGGCCATCGTGCGTACCGTGCTCTTGGAACTCGAGCTCGCCGGCCGGCTCGAACGCCACGGCGGTGGCTTGGTCTCGCTGCTTTAAGGAGTGGTCCGCTCGTCGAAGCGCGTACGCGCCGCGGCGATCTGCTGCTGATGCGTGATCGCCCATTCGCCGAGTGCCTTTACCGGCTGCTGCAGTCCCCGGCCGAGATCGGTCAGCTCGTAATCCACCCGCGGCGGAATGGTCGGGAAGATCGTGCGTGTGACCAGGCCGTCACGCTCGAGCCCGCGCAGCGTCAAGGTCAGCATCCGCTGCGAAATGCCATTGATCATGCGCTTGAGCTCGTTAAAGCGCTTGGGCCCGTCACTTAGCATCATGATGACGAACACGCTCCATTTGTCGCCGACGCGCGCGAGGATCGAGGCGACGCCGCGGCAGTCCGCATGGTTGGGATCCGGCCTTGGTGAGGCGGGCAAATCGATGTGCGCAGGTTTCAGGGATGTGCCCATGGCTCAAAAAGGTGCGTTCTTGCGGGGATTTCGATAGTCACTCATGTAGCTCTGGTTACAAACTTATACCAGGGTGATCCCGAATGAAACTCCTCCACATCGACTCCAGCGTGCTCGGCCCCCACTCCGTTTCGCGGCAAGTCTCCGCCGCCATCGTCGACCGTCTCAGGCAGGCGACGCCATCGCTCGACATCGTCTATCGCGACCTGACGCAGAGCCCGCTCGCCCATCTCTCCGGCTCGCATCTGGCGGCCGCGCAAGGCGCGCCTGCGCCGGCGGAGCTCGGCCCCGATCTCGCCGCCAGCAAGGCCGCGCTGGACGAGTTTCTTGCCGCCGACATCGTCGTGATCGGCGCGCCCATGTACAATTTCACCATTCCGAGCCAGCTCAAGGCCTGGATCGACCGGGTCCTGGTGGCGGGGAAGACGTTCAGCTATGGGGCCAACGGCCCGCAGGGCCTTGCCGGCGGCAAGCGCGTAATCTTCGCGGTTTCGCGCGGGGGCTATTACGGCGCGGGCTCGCCCGCCGCGTCGCTGGAGCACCTCGAAAGCTATCTGCGTGGCGTGTTCGGTTTCATGGGGATTCATCATCCCGAATTCATCAGCGCCGACGGAATCCAGGTCGGCCCGGAGCATCGCGAGAAGTCGCTCGCAAGCGCGCTCGAGGCGGCGACCGCCCTCCGCGCGGCCTGATAACGCGCACATCATCAGCCGCCGCAACATCGCTTGCGGCGGCTGATCGACCGGTGCGCGATCGGCGAAGCTAAAACCAGGCGCCCTGAATGCCCAGGATGACGGCGACGAGGGAAACGAACAGGCCGATGCCGGAGAAAAGAGCGACCCCGACGAACTCGGAGGTGTCGGAACGCTTGGCAGGAACGGCGGAGTTTTCGGTGTAAATACGCGGTGCTGAAATCGGGGAAATAATACGAGCTGCCTTTGGCATATCGGGCTCCCTTGAAATGAGTCTTCGTGACCCCCTGCCCGTAAAAGTGTCTTGGCAGCGCAAGCGAAGGTTCAATGCCTCCCGCAACGTTCAGAAAATACAGCTCGCGAGACGTGGGAACCGGCCGGCGCAACCGCTCGCCGCTGCGCCGACCGATTCAATTTGCACCAAGATTGATCAGCCGCGATAGATCGGCGCGCCGCTCGGAGAGGCAACCGCGCCGCCATCGACGAAGATTTCCTGGCCCTGCACATGCGCGGAATCGTCGGAGGCGAGGAACAGCACAGTCTTGGCGACGTGATCTGTTTCACCAATGCGCCCCAGCGGCGTCGTCAGCGCGATCCGCTTCTCGAACGCCTTCTCGGCTTCGGGCGTCGCGGTCGCGGGTCCCCAGATCGGCGTGCGGATCGCACCGGGCGCGACCACGTTGACGCGAATGCCCCGCGGCGAGAGCTCCGAGGCCATGATCCGCGCCATCGCCCGCACGCCGGCCTTGGCGGCGCCATAGGCCGAATAGCCGGGAATGCCGAGCACGGAGATCACCGAGCCGTTGAGGACGATGGAAGCATTGTCGTTGAGATAAGGCAGCGCGGACTGAACGGTGAAGAACACGCCGGTCAGATTGGTGCTGATGACCTTCTCGAAGACCTCCAGCGTGGCCGACCCCAGCGGCGTACCGCCGGCGATGCCGGCATTGGCGAACAGGATGTCGAACTTGCCGAACTTTTCGGCGCCCTTCTTGATCGCAGATTCGGTCGCGGCAATGTCGGTGGCGTCGGCGGCGAGCGCGAGCGCGTTCGGCCCGAGCTCCTTCGCGGCCGCCTCGAGCGTCTCCTTGTTGCGCCCGGTGATCACCACCTTGGCGCCCTCGGCCACGAACAGCTTTGCCGTTGCCAGTCCAATGCCGCTATTGCCGCCGGTGATCAGGGCCGTCTTGTTCTTCAGTCTCACGTTCGCCTCCAGTGGTTTCATCATAAAACTACGATTGCCATCTAGGCCACCTGGTTTTAAGATGCAACCACAAGAGCGCGTGAACGGTGACAGGACCGTGCGATCGCGAAAGGACCAGATCATGGTGAAACGGACGAGCTTCGAGGGGGACGCCTGCCCGATCGCGCGATCGCTGGAGGCGATCGGCGACCGGTGGTCCCTGCTGATCATCCGCGAGGCGCTGTTTGGGCTGCGCCGCTTCGGTGAGTTTCAGAGCAAGCTCGGCATGGCCAAGAACATCTTGTCGACGCGGCTGCGCGCGCTGGTCGATCACGGCATCCTGACCACGGCCCCCGCCTCCGACGGCAGCCCTTACGAGGAATATGTGCTGACGCCGAAAGGCCGCGGCGTCTTCCCGGTGTTGGTAGCGCTGCGCCAATGGGGCGAGGATTTCGACGATCGCCCGTCGGAGATCGCGACCATCCTGGTCGATCGCGAGAAAGGCCGACCGGTGAAGAAGCTCGAACTGCGCGCGGAGGACGGGCGATTGCTCAGCCTCGCGGACACCTCGCTGAAGCCGCGGCCTGCGCCGCGGCGACGGTCAGCGGGATAGCGGTGCGCTGTCTCTTCAACGTCGTCCTGGCGACCGATTCCGCTCGGTCTTCGCGGCTACGACAGCCCGCGATTGCTCCGCAGGTTGACCCACTTTCATCGAAGGCGGGTCGGCATGTACCCGAGCGTCCCAACTCGCAATATGGCGTGGCGGACTTGTACAAGCCATCGACAGCGTCAAAGATGGCGAGGTCCCACCAAACTGGCACCACCATGCCCCTGCTCGCCATCACCTATTTTTCCATCTCGGGCACCACCGAGAAGCTGGCGCATGCGGTTGCGCGCGGAGCAGATGGCAAAGCGCAGGTCACGCTGTGTCGCATCACCGGCGGCGACATCGTGTCAGGCCGCTTTCAGAATGAGAGCTTACTGGAGACGATCGATGGCGCCGACGCAGTTGCGTTTGGCAGCCCGACCTATATGGGCGGGCCAGCCGCTCAATTCAAAGCGTTTGCCGATGCTTCAAGTGATCGATGGAGCCAGCAGCGCTGGGCCAACAAGATCGCAGCCGGGTTCACCACGGGCGCCTGCGCAAGCGGCGATCAACTCCACACACTGTCCTACTTTTCCATTCTGGCCGCGCAGCACGGCATGCTCTGGTGCGGACTGGATATTCCCGGTGGCGAGGATCCGAGCGGCCGCAATCGTTTGGGCAGCCAGCTTGGTCTGGCAACACACTTGATTGACGGCTCGTTGCCGGAGAGCGACCTCGGCACGGCCGCATATCTCGGCCTGCGATTGGCCAAAATGGCAAGCCGCAACGGCTAACCGCACCGTCGTTGGAGCAGTACATCGCCCCCTTCACGACAGCCTGCGCTTGCTCCTCAGCCGCAGATGCTCGTCCGCCTCGAGCTTGGTCATTCCCAGGAGATAATGCAGCACGTCGAGCCTGTGCCGTTCGGCAAGCTTGCGCAGGGCCCCGACCTGCTCGGCGATGAAGGCGACCGCCTCCTCGACGCCGCCCTCCCCCGGTTCCTCGTGACGCAAGCCTCCCCCCGCGCGCGATGCGGCGCCCGCCCGTTTCTTTCCTGGCTTAGTCACCAGCCCCCACCCGAATCCATGCCCCGCGGCAACATTACGCCGACATCGACCGCAACTCAAAGGTGGTATTTTGCAACTTTCTCGATATGAAACTTTTCCCATCGGGAGGGCTCTCAACAGCCCTCGATTTGACAGCGACGGCCTCACCACCCATGTTCGGGACGAAAGGGCCGACCCGAATCTCATCGAATTCGGCCCCAAATTTCCCCATAAGTTACTGGAACTACATGGATATCGTCATTGTGGAGTCGCCGGCGAAAGCCAAGACGATCAACAAGTATTTGGGCTCGTCCTACGAGGTTCTGGCCTCGTTTGGCCATGTCCGCGACTTGCCGGCAAAGAACGGCTCCGTCGATCCCGACGCCAATTTCAAGATGATCTGGGAGGTCGACCCCAAGGCGGCCGGCCGGCTCAACGACATTGCCAAGTCCCTCAAGAACGCCGATCGCCTGATTCTCGCCACCGACCCTGATCGCGAGGGCGAGGCCATCTCCTGGCACGTGCTGGAGGTCCTGAAAGAGAAGCGCGCGATCAAGGACCACAAGATCGAGCGCGTGGTGTTCAACGCCATCACCAAGCAGGCGGTGACGGACGCGATGAAGAATCCGCGCCAGATCGACGGTGCGCTGGTCGACGCCTATATGGCGCGCCGCGCGCTGGACTATCTGGTCGGCTTCACCCTCTCCCCCGTGCTGTGGCGCAAGCTGCCGGGCGCCCGCTCGGCGGGCCGCGTGCAGTCGGTGGCGCTGCGTCTGGTCTGCGACCGCGAGCTCGAGATCGAAAAGTTCGTTGCGCGCGAATACTGGTCGCTGATCGCGACCCTGCTGACGCCGCGCGGCGACGCCTTCGAGGCCCGTCTCGTCGGCGCCGACGGCAAGAAGATCCAGCGCCTCGACATCGGCACCGGCGCGGAAGCCGAAGACTTCAAGAAGGCGCTGGAAGCAGCCGCCTACGCGGTGACCGCGGTCGATGCCAAGCCGGCCCGCCGCAATCCGCAGGCCCCCTTCACCACCTCGACGCTGCAGCAGGAAGCCAGCCGCAAATACGGCTTTGCGCCGGCGCACACCATGCGCATCGCGCAGCGGCTCTATGAAGGCATCGACATCGGCGGCGAGACCACCGGACTCATTACTTATATGCGTACCGACGGCGTGCAGATCGACCCGTCCGCGATCACCCAGGCCCGCAAGGTGATCGGCGAGGATTACGGCAACGCCTATGTGCCGGACGCGCCGCGTCAGTACCAGGCCAAGGCCAAGAACGCCCAGGAAGCCCACGAAGCGATCCGGCCGACCGACATGTCGCGCCGTCCCGACAGCATGAGCCGCAAGCTCGAGTCCGACCAGGCGAGACTCTATGAACTGATCTGGAAGCGCACCATCGCGAGCCAGATGGAATCGGCCGAGCTGGAACGCACCACGGTCGACATCACGGCGAAGGTCGGCGGCCGCACGCTGGACCTGCGCGCCACCGGCCAGGTCGTCAAGTTCGACGGCTTCCTCGCACTTTACCAGGAAGGCCGCGACGACGAGGAGGACGAGGACTCCCGCCGCCTGCCCGCGATGAGCCCCAACGATGCGCTGAAGCGGCAGTCGCTCGCCGTCACCCAGCACTTCACCGAGCCGCCGCCGCGCTTCTCCGAGGCCTCGCTGGTCAAGCGCATGGAAGAGCTCGGCATCGGCCGGCCCTCGACCTATGCCTCGATCCTCCAGGTGCTGAAGGACCGCGGCTACGTCAAGCTCGAGAAGAAGCGCCTGCACGGCGAGGACAAGGGCCGCGTCGTAGTCGCGTTCCTCGAAAGCTTCTTTGCCCGCTACGTTGAATACGACTTCACCGCCAATCTGGAAGAGCAGCTCGACCGCATCTCCAACAACGAGATCTCCTGGCAGCAGGTGCTGAAGGATTTCTGGACCGGCTTCATCGGCGCGGTCGACGAGATCAAGGATTTGCGCGTCGCGCAGGTGCTCGACGTGCTCGACGACATGCTGGGACAGCACATCTACCCGCCCCGCACCGATGGCGGCGACATCAGGCAATGCCCCAGCTGCGGCAACGGGCGGCTCAATCTCAAGGCCGGCAAGTTCGGCGCCTTCGTCGGCTGTTCGAACTATCCGGAATGTCGCTACACCCGTCAGCTCGCCGCCGACGGCGAGGCAACGGCCGATCGTTCGCTCGGCCAGGACCCGGATACGGGCCGCGATGTCTGGGTCAAGGCCGGGCGGTTCGGCCCCTACATCCAGCTCGGCGAGCAGAAGGATTATGCGGAGGGCGAGAAGCCGAAGCGCGCAGGCATTCCGAAGGGGATGTCCCCTGGAGATGTCGAGCTCGAGCTTGCGCTCAAGCTGCTGTCGCTGCCGCGCGAGATCGGCAAGCATCCGGAAACCGGTGAGCCGATCACCGCGGGTCTCGGCCGCTTCGGGCCGTTCGTGAAGCACGAGAAGACTTATGCCAGCCTCGAGGCCGGCGATGAGGTGTTCGACATCGGCATCAACCGCGCGGTGACGCTGATCGCGGAGAAGATCGCCAAGGGCCCGAGCCGCCGCTTCGGCGCTGATCCCGGCAGGGCGATCGGCGATCATCCCACCCTCGGCACCGTCACGGTAAAGGGCGGCCGCTACGGCGCCTATGTCACCGCGGGTGGCGTCAATGCCACGATCCCGAGCGACATCGAGAAAGACGCCATCACGCTGCCGCAGGCAATCGCGCTGATCGACGAGCGTGCGGCCAAGGGCGGCGGCAAGAAGCCGAAGAAAGCGGCGAAGCCGGCCAAGGCCAAGAAGGCTGCGGCGAAGGCCGCCGACGGCGATGACGCCGCACCAAAAACCAAAAAGCCGGCCGCGAAGAAGGCGGCCAAACCCAAATCCGAATCCACCAGCAAGGCGCGCGCAGCCGTGTCGTCGACGGCCAAAACGTCACCGACCAAGGCAGCTGGCGCCAAAGCTCCGGCCAAGAAAAGTGCCGGCACCAAATAGAGGCTAAGTGAAACGCAAGAATGACCGTGGCTTTCCCGACAGGGCAGCCATCGTCGCCTTCATCAAGGCAAATCCCGGAAAGGTCGGAACCCGCGAAATTGCACGCGAGTTCGGCCTGAAGAACGCCGACCGCATCGAGCTCAAGCGCATGCTGCGCGAGCTCGCCGACGACGGGCTCGTCAAGAAAAAGCGCCATACGATTTCAGAGCCGGACAGCCTCCCGCCGACGCTGGTCGCCGACATTACCGGCCGCGACGCCGACGGCGAGCTGGTCGCCTCCCCCACTGAATGGGACGAGGTCGAAAGCGGCGAGCCGCCAAAGATCCTCATCACGATGCCGCGCCGGCCGAAGCCCGGCACCGCGGCCGGCGTTGGCGATCGCGCGCTGCTGCGGGTCGAGCGATCCGACGAGACCGAAGGCCCGGCCTATCGCGGCCACATCATCAAGGTTTTCGACAAGACCAAGAGCCGCATCCTCGGCGTCTTCCGCAGCCTGCCCGAAGGCGGCGGACGGATCATCCCGGTCGACAAGAAGTCCGCCGACCGCGAGCTGAACATCGCCCCGACTGAGACGCACGGCGCGCAGGACGGCGATCTCGTCAGCGTCGACATCATCCGCTCGCGCGGCTTTGGGCTGGCGTCAGGCCGCGTCAAGGAGAAGCTCGGCTCGGTCAAGTCGGAGAAGGCGATCAGCCTGATCGCGATCTACGCGCACGACATCCCGCTGCAATTCCGTCCCGCGGCAGAGCGCGAAGCCGAAGCGGCGGAGCCGGCCAATCTGAAGGGGCGCGAGGACTGGCGCGATGTGCCGCTGGTCACCATCGATCCGCCGGATGCCAAGGATCACGACGACGCGGTACACGCGCAGCCGGATCCTGATCTCAACAACAAGGGCGGCTTCATCGTCGATGTCGCCATCGCCGATGTGAGCTTCTACGTGCGACCGGGCACCGCGCTCGACCGCGATGCGCTCGATCGCGGCAACTCGGTCTATTTCCCCGACCGCGTCGTGCCGATGCTGCCCGAGCGCATCTCCAACGATCTCTGCTCGCTGGTGCCGGGCGAGCCGCGCGGCGCGCTCGCGGTGCGGATGATCATCGCGCCGGACGGGCGGAAACGGTCGCACAGCTTCCACCGCATCCTGATGCGCTCCGCAGCCAAGCTGAACTATGCGCAGGCGCAGGCCGCGATCGACGGAAGGCCGGACGACACCACCGGCCCCCTGCTCGATCCAATCCTGAGGCCGCTTTATGCCGCCTATGCCTGCGTCAAGCGCGCGCGCGACGAGCGCGATCCGCTCAATCTCGATCTGCCCGAGCGCAAGATCCTGCTCAAGCCCGACGGCACGGTCGACCGCGTCGTCGTGCCCGACAGGCTCGACGCGCACAAGCTGATCGAGGAGTTCATGATCCTCGCCAATGTCGCGGCAGCCGAGATGCTCGAGAAGAAGTCGCTGCCGCTGATCTACCGGGTGCATGACGAGCCGACCCTGGAAAAGGTCCACGCGCTCGCGGAATTCCTGGCGACGCTGGACGTTCCGTTCGCGAAAGGCGGCGCGCTGCGCCCCGCTCTGTTCAACCGCGTGCTGGCGCAGCTCGAAGGCCACGACCACTTTCCGCTGGTCAGCGAGGTCGTGCTGCGCGCCCAGGCACAGGCCGAATACTCTTCGGAGAATTACGGTCATTTCGGCCTGAATTTGCGCCGCTATGCGCATTTCACCTCGCCGATCCGCCGCTACGCCGACCTTGTCGTGCACCGTGCGCTGGTTCGCGCGCTCGGCCTCGGCGAAGGCGCGCTGCCCGACACCGAGACGCCGGAAACGTTGAGCGAGGTCGCAGCTCATATCTCAGTGACCGAGCGGCGCGCGATGAAAGCGGAGCGCGAGACCGTCGACCGCCTGATCGCCCATCACCTCGCCGACCGCATCGGTTCGAGCTTCCAGGGCCGCGTCTCCGGCGTCACGCGCGCCGGCCTGTTCGTCAAGCTCGCCGAGACCGGCGCCGACGGCCTGATCCCGATCCGATCCCTCGGCACGGAATATTTCAACTATGACGAGGGCCGCCACGCCCTGGTCGGCACCCGCAGCGGCACCATGCATCAGCTCGGTGATGTTGTCGACGTCCGCCTGATCGAGGCGGCTCCGATCGCAGGCGCGTTGCGCTTCGAGCTGCTGTCCTCGTCCGGCGAGACCGCACCGCGGGGCCGCAGGTCCTCCGGTCCGCAACGCCGCCGCTCGTTCAAGGCGCACCCCGGGCGCAGTCCTGACAAGAAGCGCAAGCCGGACAAGCCGAAGAAGCCCGGCAAGGGGAAAACGGCCAAGGGAAAAAGCAAGGGCAAGGGCCAGAAGGGCAAGGCATGGTGACGACGAGCACGGCGCCGAAGATCTGGACCCGCGACACCGGCCTCGTCGAGAAGCGCGACGTCTTTGCTGCGATGAGGCGCGGCTTTCGCGGCCGCTGCCCGCGCTGCGGCGAGGGAAAGCTGTTCCGCGCCTTCCTGAAGACCGCGGATAACTGCTCCGTCTGCGGCCTCGATGTCACGCCGCATCGGGCCGACGATTTGCCAGCCTATCTCGTCATCGTCATTGTCGGGCACATCGTGGTGCCGACTATTCTGTGGATCGAGACCAACTATACGACGCCGGTCTGGATCAGCTTCGCGGCCTATCTGCCCTTCACCTTCGTCGCCTCGCTGGCACTGCTGCAGCCGGTGAAGGGAGCCGTGGTCGGATTGCAATGGGCTCTGCGCATGCACGGGTTTGACGAGAACCCGACGGATGGTATTCCGCCGGTGTAAGCAAAATAAACAAGTAGTGGTTTGGGTGAGGACATGACGGATACGTCGCAGGCAGCCGACAAGGCAAAGATCCACGAGGGCAAGGAAGCCGATCATCATCCCTATTTCCGCCCTAGGGATGCCGCGACACTGATCCTGGTCGACCGCAGCGGAGCCATTCCAAAAGTCCTGGTCGGCAAGCGCCACGACAAGGTGGTGTTCATGCCCGGAAAATTCGTTTTCCCGGGCGGCCGCGTCGACAAGGACGATTATCGCGTACCATGCGCGGCGCCGATCACCGCCGAACTGGAAGCCAATCTCGCCAAGGGCAGCCCGAAGACGCCGGCCTCCCGCGCAAAATCGCTGGCGATCGCCGCGATCCGCGAGGCCTGCGAGGAAACGGGTCTCTGCCTCGGACGCAAGGCCGAGGTAAAGACAAAACTCGAAGGCGCCTGGAAGCCGTTCGCGGATGCGGGCCTGTTGCCGGATCCCTCCAGCCTGTTCCTGATCGCGCGCGCAATCACCCCGCCCGGCCGCGTCAAGCGGTTCGACACGCGCTTCTTCACGGCGGACGCCTCCGCGATCACCCATCGCGTCGACGGCGTGATCCACGCCGATGCCGAGCTTGTCGAGCTGGTCTGGGTCGAGCTCGGCTCGAAGCCGCTCGCCGATCTGCATCCGATGACGCGCAATGTGCTCAACGAGCTCGACGCGCGCCTTGCCACCGGCCCGCTCCGCCACGATGCGCCGGTGCCGTTCTTCCATTTCTACGGCGGCAAGATGCAGAAGGATATTTTGAGCTGATCAGTTCGTGACGTCCGCATTGTCCGCGTCGGGCTCGGTGCCGACATAGTCGCGCGCGGGAAGGTTCAGCACTCGCCCGAGCTCGCTGGCGAAGCGACTGGCTTCCTCGCGCTTGGTGAAGCTCATCAGCGTGATCGGCTCGGTCCCTTTGTTGCCGCAGAGATTGACATCATATGTCGTCAGCTCCGGATCGTCGTCGTCGGTAATGCTGATGAAATGATAATCGGCGAGATCGCGATGCTTGCGAAAATTCAGCGGGCCGAACTGCCTGGTGATGACGATCTGGCGCAGCGTCTCGTTCAGCACGACGAAGGTGCGAAAGGTGAGCAGGATGATTCCGGGGATGCCCACGAGCAGCCCGAGTCCCGTGAACACCACCACCGGCATGAGATCATCGGCGAGCCGCCCAAAACCGGAGAAATCCTGCCGCAGGCCGAGCGCGACATTCCACAGCAGATAGAAGCTCGCCGCCAGCAGCGGCAATGACAGCAGCCGCCCGACCCAGGGCATGGGCCGCGTCGATGCGGACGATGCGCCCGTCCACGGTCATTGCACCTGCCATCGAAGGTCTCCTCGGGAGCGAAAGTCATGGCTTGGTCGGAGTGAGCCGTGGATCGGTTCGATGGGACTCCTCCGTCATTCCGGGCGCGGCCCGGAATGACGCGAATGTGCTCAGGGCGTCGCGAAAAACAAAATAATCTTCCTACCTCCCCCGATGGCGGAGTTCCGCGGCGTGCCTATGTCTTCGGGAACGACACCAAGAACGGACACCGGGCGATGGCACAACGGCAACTCAAGCTTGGCGCGTTCATGCGCCCGATCAGCATCCACACCGGTGCCTGGCGCTATCCCGGGGCTTGGCCGGACGCCAATTTCAACTTCGGCCACATCAAGACGCTGATCCAGAAGCTCGAGGCCGGCAAGTTCGACGCCTTCTTCATGGCCGATCACCTCGCCGTGCTGAACATGCCGGTCAATGCGCTCAAGCGCAGCCACACGGTCACCTCGTTCGAACCCTTCACGCTGTTGTCGGCGCTCTCGGCCGTCACCGAGCGGATCGGCCTGATCGCGACGGGCTCGACCACGTTCGACGAGCCCTATCACGTCGCACGGCGCTTCGCCTCGCTCGACCATCTCAGCGGCGGGCGGGCGGGCTGGAACATCGTCACCACCTCGAACCCGGATGCGGCGCTGAATTTCGGCCTCGACGACCACATGGAGCACGCCGAGCGCTACAAGCGCGCCCGCGAGTTCTACGACGTCGTCACGGGCCTGTGGGATTCCTTTGCCGACGACGCCTTCGTGCGCGACGTCGAAAGCGGCGTGTTCGTCGATCCCGCCAAGATGCATGTGCTCGACCATCACGGCAAATATCTGAAGGTGCGCGGTCCCCTCAACATCGCCCGCCCGGTCCAGGGCTGGCCGGTGATCGTGCAGGCCGGCGCCTCCGAGGACGGCAGGCAGCTCGCCGCCGAGACCGCGGAAGCCGTCTTCACCGGCGGCGGCAGCCTTGCCGACAGCCAGAAACTCTATGCCGATATCAAGGGCCGCATGGAGAAGGTCGGCCGCGATCCTGAACACCTCAAGATCCTGCCCGGCGCCTTCGTCGTGGTCGGCGACAGCGTCGACGAGGCCAAGGAGAAACGCGCGCTGCTCGACAGCCGCGTGCATTACGACAGCGCCATCGCCTCGCTCTCGGTCATCCTCGGCACGGATGCCTCCGGCTTCGATCCGGATGGGCAATTGCCGGAAATCCCGGAGACCAATGCCAGCAAGAGCGGTCGCCAGCGCATGGTCGACCTCGCGGCCCGCGACAAGCTCACGGTGCGCCAGCTCGCCCAACGCGTCGGCGGCTATGGCGGGCTATCCTTCGTCGGCACGGCCAAAACCATCGCCGACCAGATGGAGGAATGGCTGGTCGGGTGCGGCTCCGACGGCTTCAACATCATGTTCCCGTTCCTGCCTGCCGGCCTCGACGATTTCGTCGACAAGGTGGTCCCGGAGCTGCAGCGCCGCGGGATTTTCCGGAAAGAGTACGAAGGGCCCACTTTGAGAGAGAATCTGGGCCTGCCTCGGCCCAAAAACCGGTTCTTCGAGGCGTAATCGGCCTGATCTGGGTGCTTTTCGAGCCCTAAAATCTTGACATCAGGCGGTTTCTGGCTAGGTTGCCGGCCAACGCGGGCCATTTGGCCGGCTCCAGATTCCCTTCATTCCTGAGGTTCTGAACATGGCCAAAGCGGTCACCATCAAGGTCAAGCTCGTGTCCTCGGCCGACACTGGCTTCTACTACGTCGCCAAGAAGAATTCGCGCACCATGACCGACAAGCTGGTCAAGAAGAAGTACGACCCCGTGGCGCGCAAGCACGTCGAATTCCGCGAAGCCAAGATCAAGTAAGATCGCGGAACGTAGAAGACTTTTGCGGGGCCCTTTCGGGTCCCGTTTTATTTTGGCCCCTCTCTCGTGTCCGGATACGCAGCAGCGCCCCGTGGACGTGACGCTACGCTGCGAGCTGGGCACAGCGAGTCATGGCCAGATTTTTTTCAACCTTCGGTTGCTCGCTCCCGAATGTATGTTACCGTGCACTTGCCGGGCGGAAATTTCCGTCCGGATTTGGAAGGACATGGTCATGAGATTCGCATCAAGCCTTGTCGTGCCTTCAACCATCGCTGTCTTGTCGACCGTCTTGCTGTGCGCGCCGGCAGCGTCGCAAATCCCAACCGGCTCCGCCGCCACGATTCCTCCCGTCACGGTCGACGCGCCGAAACAGGTGGCAAGGCCGCACGTGTCGGAGCGAGGAGCAAACACAATTGCGCCGCGTCGGACTGCCTCAACAGCTCAAACGTCAGTCGCGCGAACGCCTTCGTATGCGCCGGGTTCTGTGATGGGGAGGATTGCCAGCCTGGAGAAAGTCGCCAGCAGCTGCAACGGTGGCTGTGCATCAAGCTTCCCAAGCGGCAAAGATCCCTGGGTTGGATGCAGCGTGTCGGGCGGCAACATAGACTACGGACCTTTCTCGCCGACCTGCCGAGACACCATCACCCACAAATCCTACCTGGACTGCGTCGAAACCAGGACGTTCCTGGGCGACAACCGAAACAAGGCTCACTGGTTGTGCAGCAGTCTGGCCGCCGGCAACAGGTTTAAGGTCGCCGATCTCAAGCGGTCAGGACGCACGCGTTAGTCCATCCCGTCCGCCGGCTTTCTGGCGCAGTTGAACTTAGCTCTCCTGTCGTAAGTTCGCGGACGTCACGGAGCTTGAATGGGCTTTTTCTGGCCCGTCTTGGGCGCTCGCGTGTCCCGGGCGCGCTGCAACGCGCAAGCGTTGCTGCGCAGAACCGGGACCCAGAAAGCCACACAATACAACCAGCGACTGGGCCCCGGCTCTGCAACGCACCGCTAAAGAAGCGCCGCGCTGCGCCGGGGCACGAGAGCGCGAGGAAGCGTGCTTCTG
Organism: Bradyrhizobium sp. CW1; assembly: GCF_023100665.1. NCBI lineage: Bacteria > Pseudomonadati > Pseudomonadota > Alphaproteobacteria > Hyphomicrobiales > Nitrobacteraceae > Bradyrhizobium > Bradyrhizobium sp. CW1. Next base: position 3,582,118 of record NZ_CP064684.1, on the reverse strand, counting down.
GAACTGTCGCCTCCGCTATGCGCTCCCGCTTCGGCTGATCACCGAGACGATCAGGGCGCTGCGACTGCAACCGTTTCTTCGATAATCCTCAGTTGTCCATTTTCGCTGGTCAGTATGGATGAGTAATAACCGTGAAACGGACGGTCTCCTACCTTGGCCTCCCATGTTCCAGCGTTGAGGACAAAGCTCGCTGATCTGAAGGCCATGTTCCCTCCGTTGGGTTCGCTATTGTGAATTGATATCGCTCAGCGCCGTTCGACAACTGAGCGTTGCTGCACCTCAATAAGCGCGGCAAATAAGTCGTCTGCTAAACCTGCACTTCCGCTTTCGTACCCTGGCCATTTCGAACCAGACGCGGCTCCGTTCCCGCCAAAAGCCTTTGGATGTTGGCACGATGGCGGATGATCACGTAGAGGCCGCCTCCGATCACCAGCAACCGATACGGCAATGGGTGCTCGACCGCGCAGACAAGAACGATTGACGTCAAAGCCGCGAGCATCGAGCTCAAGGAAACGATCCTGGTCATAGCCAGCACGAGGCCAAAGACGGCTGCAGCCCCCAATCCGACGGGCCAAGACATCGCCAGCAACACACCGAGCCCCGCGGCAGCCGACTTGCCGCCCGTGAAGTTCAGCCAGATCGATCGGCTATGTCCCAACAGCACAGCAAGTCCAGCCAGACAAACAGCCCATGGCACCCAGACATGCAGATCAGACGCTGTCGGCGGCGGGGATATTTCCGCGTACAGCCAAGGGCAGAACGAACGCGCGACGATGATGGCACCCACGCCCTTCAGCACATCGCCGACGAGCACGAACAAGGCAGCCCCCTTGCCGAGAGTGCGCAAGACATTCGTTGCCCCGGTGGACTTGGAGCCATGCCTTCGGATGTCGATGCCCCTGAGCAGCTTCCCCGCCAGATGGCCCGTGGGGACCGAGCCAAGGAGATAGGCGATCAACAACCCAACCGCGCCCGCTGTCCAAAAAGCCATGGGTTTTGGATCCAGTTTCCTGAACGCTGTTTTATCCCCGACTTCGTCTGACCGCTATACGTCACAAGTGGCCGATCACGGCCCCGAGGCTGCGACTGCGATCGAAGGTCTCTGCAGGTTGAAACGCGATGATAATGTCCGGCTGCCCCCGCGACGGGAAGGGTTCCTTTTTTCTCGCCGCCGGTGTTTCATCTGCGCGGCGGAGAACGGACATGCAGGGATCGCTGGGGGAAAAGATCGGTGAAGGCGCCTTCTCCGAGGCCTACGCCTGGGCGCCCGGTCAGGTCGTGAAGCTGTTTAAGGCCGGCGTCTCTCATCTGCTCGGCCGACACGAGGTACGCATGATCCGCGCCGTGCACGCCGCCGGCGTCCCCGTGCCGGCGGTGTTGGGAGAGGTGACGCTGGACGGGCGCTTCGGCATCGTGCTGGAGCGCCTCGACGGACCGACCCTGCGGCATCTCTCGCGCACCGGCGCGGTGACGTTCGAACAGGCGGGCGCGATCATCGCGGCTCTGGCCATGTCTCTTCACAAGACGTCGCCACCGCCGGAGCTCCCCTCCATGCGCGCGTATATGGAGAGCGAGTTGCGGCACGACGACGGCAAGGTCCCGAAGCACGTCGCCACTGACATCCTCACCCTGATCGATCGCCTGTCGACCGGCGGCGGGCTTTGCCATTGCGACCTTAGCCCCGGCAACGTGATCATGACTGCGGAAGGCCCCAAGCTCGTCGACTGGACCTTCGCGATGCGCGGGCCCGCCGCCCTCGATCTTGGGTTCTTGCATGTCATCCTGTCCGAGCTCGGCCCGAAAATAGCCGACAATCCGGAGCGGCCGCGCGCGACCAATGCGGCGGCGCAATCCGAATATGCGCGGCTGGCCGGCATGTCTCTGGCGGAGTTGACGGCGGCAATGGAGCCGTATTTGCCTATCGTCCGCACCTTCGTCGTCCTCGGAAACGTGGTGCCTGCGCTGCGGGAGCAACTGATCCAGCGCATCGAAGCGGGGCTGCGCGCGAAAGACTGAACCGTCCGCAACCTCGATTCCTGTTCGCCGTCTCAAGGCGCTCTCGATCACCGAGCAAATCTCGGCAGCCAGTGGAGCCGTTTGGCACAATCGGGTTGTATCGGGAGGCGGCCCTCGCGCTTGGTACAGCCAAAATCGGCATTCTTGGTCCTGTTTTATAGCCGGGCGCAACGCATCTATTCGCTGACGACCGGCGACCGGAGCGATCCCTATCCATCAGGATGAGTGGGAGCCCCGGTCAATGCGGAGAGCGGAGATTGCGGACACGAAGACACGAGTTCCACACAGCCTGACATTCTGTGGATGCCGGTGCGTCCACGCTCTTTGCATTATTCGCCCAAGAGACAAATGACCGAGGAGATAATTCCCATGAAGGCGATCGTTGTAACGGACCAGGCCGCAGGAAGGGCCGGGATGAAGCTCATGGACCGGCCCGAGCCGCAGGCAGCGATAAACGACGTCGTCGTTCAGGTTCATGCGTCGGGATTTGTACCGACTGAGCTGGCGTGGCCCTCGACCTGGACCGATCGCCTCGAACGTGACCGAACACCGTCGATCCCTGGGCACGAGCTGGCCGGAGTGGTCTCCGCCCTCGGATATGGCACAACGGGACTATCAGTCGGACAGCGGGTGTTCGGCCTCGCGGACTGGTATCGCGACGGCACGCTGGCCGAGTATGTGGCGATCGAGGCACGCAACCTTGCACCGCTGCCGGGCGACGTCGACTTTACGGTAGGTGCGAGTCTGCCGATCTCGGGCCTGACGGCGTGGCAAGGGCTGTTCCAACACGGCCGCCTTCAGGCGGGGCAAAGCGTCCTCGCACACGGCGCGGCCGGCGCAGTCGGATCGATGGTGACGCAACTCGCACGAGAGGCCGGCGCCTACGTCATCGGCTCTGGACGCGCCGCCGACCGTCAGACGGTGCTCGACTTCGGCGCGAAGGAGTTCGTCGACCTCGACAACGATACCCTGAAGGACGTGGGCAAAGTCGATCTGGTCTTCGATGTCATCGGCGGTGACATCCAGAAGCGATCCGCAGCACTGATCCGAGCCGGAGGAACATTGGTGACGATCGTGGGGCCGGCCGAGACGCGGCCCTCCGATGGCCTGGCGGTCGACTTCGTCGTCGAGTCCGATCGAGCCCAACTGAGTGAGATCGTACGGCGGGTGCGGGACGGACGACTGCGGACGAACATCGGCAACGTCTCGACCCTCGATGATGCCGTCGCCGCGTTAAATCCGACCAAGCGACGCAAGGGGAATACGATTATCCACATTCGTCCCTGAGAGACGCACGCCCATTGATGCGCGCGACCGGCCGGCGATCACCAGCAGCTCGGATGCCCGCTGGATTATCCGCCGCGATGGAGACGAAGCATGCGCTTCCGCCCTGCCAGGGCGTGTACTCATTAAGCGGCCGCCCGCCAGATGTCCGGTTTACCGCCAACATCGGCCGCAGACCTGAAGGCCTTCGAGGTCGCAGATGGGCCAATGGGAGACGTCACCGACGCCCAAACTTGACTGACGCAACACCGCGGCTAGCGAAGCGGGCGGGACCGGCTGAACAAGAAACCGCTGGGAGTGAACTTTCGGGCTACTGCGAGCGCGCTGGCCTCGCACGTTTCGAGCGCGATCTTCTGGGCCAGCATGACGTCGCCAATCGGAAGATCGCCAACGGGCAGGAAGCACAAGCCGATCTTTGGGCGACCGTTTTCGCCGATCTCGCAGACATTCGCAGCCGCTCCCGCATAGATCCTATAGCGGTTGCCCGTATCGCCGCCGACCACATCGAAATAGCCTGTTTGCGTGAATTGCCGCCGCTGGAGGGGCGAGAGGCAATGCCGCAGCAGCAGCAGCGCGCGTCCTTCGGGAGTGCTCTCGGCGCCGTGTCTAATGAACAGCGCCTTTGCAGCCCTCATCCGTGAGCGTTCACCCGGCCGGGACGGCCTGAACAGCCACACCGCTCAGCGATTCAGCCGCCGACCAGCCTGGGGAAGAAGAGAGTTTCTTCCGCAGTGGGGTCGAACGATCGGATCTGCGACACCTGATTTGAACCGGTCCGGACCGCGGCGGTGAAGCCGACGTTCCTCAGCTCGCGGAATCGCTGCTCCGCCTTGGCTACTTCTCGTGCATCGTTGGCGTCGAAAAAGTGACGGCTGTCGCCGGTACTGTCCATCACGACTTGGATCGGCATGCGGATCCCTCCTTGTTGCTTCATGACTGAATGTTGTCGAAGCTCCGAAACCGGCGCCGGAAGGCGCAACAAAATGGGCCCCAGCTCCCGGGGGGCAATGGGGGAAGAGCTGGGGCCCGACTGAATCACCCACTTGGGGATGGGCATTGGGAAAACTTGGTAACTGACGAGTCGTTCCAAACTGCCGTTCCGCCTACAAATGTTCAGCGGCCTCTGTCGTCCTTGCCGTTGGGACTACCATCGCCGCCGCCGTTACCCCAGCCATTGTTGCCGTGGTGATGGACCGCGCTCGCACCCGATTTAGCAATTGCATCGGACGTGAGGGAGGTGGAGAGCAGCAGCGTTATGGCTGGAGGTGTCACCACCGCGAACTTTCCGCAGGTCTTCAGAAATTCGCGGCGGTCATCGTCTTCGTCGGGCATGGGGTCTCTCCGGAGCTGGCGCAGAGATTAAATACCTTAAATATTATTAAATCAATTGAACCATGTTAATAAGTCCGGTCACAAAGTGCGACAATAAGTTTCGTCCGGCTTCGCACTTTTCGGAACTTCCTCAGGGGCAGCGGACCGAAGCCCTCAAGCGTCGTCAGGTGCGCGGACCCGGCAATCTCCGGTCATCAGTATGCAGGGCGACTATGTTGAGCAGCCTGTGTCGGAGATTTAGTTCGCACTCAGGGACGAGTGGGCGATGTTCCGTGGCTAAGTGACGACTTTGAGCGATGGTTCGTTGGCTCGCTCGAGCAGGCACGTGTCTCGGCGCTGAATTCTTCGGCCATTTTGCGCTCCTAACATGCAGGCGGGAGCGCGGAATTGTCTCTCAGCCACCGACGCCTACGGTTAGACCCTCGGCCGGCGATGCGTATCAATGTGCGAAGTCGCTTATCATTGCTGGCGCTTCTCGTCCCCTCCTTCTCAGCAGGAGTGAAGGCGAGCGCTTGGAGAGGTTTTAGGAGGAAGCCCACCATCCGTCGGGGAATGGCTCCAGCAAAGTCCGATTGACTTGGTTGTCGTTGTCAGGGGCTGATAGGGCCTGCATTCCAGCTTGGTGGCGCGCGGCGACGGAAGCGGACAGACAGGGCGCCTGGTTCACGAGTTCGAAGGCGGCGCGAAGCAGGATGTGTCAAGCGTAATGGAGGCACACTGCGGGCGCTTCGCTCTGCTTCTTCGACTAGACCTCGAATATATTCCAATTCTGAGAGCTGAGAGGTGAGTTCGCTAAGTCGTTGGGCATAAAGGATTGCGCGAGAGCTTCGCATGAATGTTCTCCCCTGCGCAAAAAACTATCGGGAAAAACCAGCAAATCAATTTAACTATGTTAACGGGCTCGGTCACGAAAGTGCGCCCATAAGTTGCTCCAAGGCTATTCGAGGCTTCGCTACTCCCTCAGGGGCAGCGCGATGCGCTGGAGTCCGCTTTGGGCCCACTAGCGGTCCTCGACTGGCCGCGCTCCGTAGGTCAGCTACGGACCAATCGCGTCGATTTGGCGCTGCGGCGCTCAACGCAGGAACGTCCTCGTAGCTGCCAAGTTAAGCCGCCAAAATCACCTGTGAGGGAGACAAAGTCATGGCCCGCGCAACGGCCCACCCGGATCATCACTGCATCTCGAGCGAAGACATTCAGGGAACCGAGGTGTATGGAGCAGATGGAAAGAATATCGGTGAGATTGATCACCTCATCATCGACAAGGTGTCAGGCCGCGTAGCTTATGCAGTCATGAGCTTCGGCGGATTTGTTGGCTTGGGTCACAGCCACTACCCCATTCCATGGAGCGCTCTGACGTATGATACGTCGATCGAGGGCTTCCGAACCAATATCACAGAGCAACAGCTCAGGGATGCGCCGGAGTTCAGCGATGACTCCTGGCAGGATCGAGATTGGGAAACGCGAACCCACCGGTATTATGGGACACCCACTTACTGGGAAGCGCGAGGTGGCCTATAACGCCAGACGACGCGCCGGAATTTTCCAATCGTGAGTGTCAGCTGAATTGATCGGCGACCCTCGTGGATGCTGTCGGATCGATCTTCCGACCCATACCAGCATTGAGCTTCGCTGGACACCGTCCAGCGAAGTTCAGGCAGTTTTGATTGATGAGCCTTGCAGCGAACAACGCCTGCCGCCCGCATCGGAGGCGGAGGATGTCGCTCATTGGTTTTGCTCAGCTTCTCTCTAGAGTCAGCAATGGGTTCAAGCGGCGCCCAGCGGGCATTACCGTGAAGGTCCGCTTCGCACCAATTACGGAAGTCCCAAATTGGGCGCGGCGCTGGGCACTGATCGGGGCAGCGGTACCACTCCGTTTGATGATGCCGCGCTCCACGAAGTTCGCTCAAGCCGCTGGACGCCTCGCCTACGCCGTCCGCAACACCGGCGCCGGCGGCTGCGACGGCCGGATCAGCGCAAACGCGACCTGGATGATGCCGCCGGCCAGCCCCAGCGCGACGCCGATGCGCCAGGCCATCGTGTACGAGCCGAGCGCGTCGTAGAGCAGCCCGCCTCCGTAGGCACCGAGGAAGCTGCCGATCTGGTGGCTCATGAAGGCGAGGCCCTGGATCATCGCCTGCCAGCGCAGGCCGAACATCTCGGCAACCGCGCCCGCGACCAGCGGTCCGACACCCATCCACAGGAAGCCCATGATTGCGCCGAACAGCAAGGTCGAGGCAGGCGTCGCCGGCAACATGAAGTACCAGGCCAGCGCCAGCGAGCGCAGGACGTAGATGCCGCCGAGCAGCGCCAGCTTGTTCCAGCGCTGGCCGGCCCAGCCGAAGAACAGCGAGCCGAGCACGTTGAAGCCGCCGATCATCCCGAGCGTCTGCGCGCTCAGCATCGGATCGAGGCCGCAGATCGCGAGATAGGACGGCAGGTGCGTGGCGAGGAACACGAGCTGCATGCCGCAGACGAGATAGGCGCAGGTCATCACCACGAAGGACGCATTGCCGAAGGCGGTCTTCGCTGCAATCATCGCCGTGGCATCGACGATCTCGTCAGTCGCGGGCTTCGGCAGCGGGACCGCGTCGACGCGCCCGGCATACCAGGCCGCCGGGATCATCAGCACCGACATCACCACGAAGCCGGCCAGCCCAATGCGCCAGCCAAAGCCCTCGTTGAGCATCTGCCCGATCGGCGCTGACAGCAGCGCGCCGAGCGAGCCCGCGCCGGAGACGATGCCGAGCACGGTGGAACGCACCGTCGCGGGCACCGCGCGCGCCGCCACCGACATCGCGATTGCCGCCGCGGTGCAGGCGAGCGAGGTGCCGATCAGCACGCCGGCGCCGATCATGATGGCGACGAGACCGTTCGCGGTTGCCATCAGCACCAGGCCCGCGATGTACATGAACGAGCCTGCGATCATGATCGGACGGAAGCCGTAGCGCGTGGTCATTGCCCCGGCGAGCGGCTGGAGAAAGCCCCAGGCGAGGTTCTGCACGGCCAGCGCCAGCGTGAAATCGGAGATCGACAGATGGATGTCGTGGGTCAGCGGCTGCATGAAGATGCCGAGGCTCTGCCGCAGCCCCATGCTCAGCGTCAGCATGATCGAGGCGCCGATCAGGATGGGCAATGTCGGGCGCAGGACCTGCAACAGGGGCATTTTTGTCTCCCTCATCGGCGCGGCGCGAGCGCCGTCGTCTGCAATATCAGTTGATTTTGGTTACACAGACCTGTGTACTTAGGCTATGAATAGCGTGCGCTGTCAAGCAAACAGGACATTCACCGCCGCATGGCTCCCCCGCCCGCCCCACAGACGATGAAAGAGCGGATTCTCGAGACCGCCGACAAACTGTTCTATCTTCAGGGCATTCGCGCCATCGGCGTCGACACCATCGCGGCCGAGATCGGCATCTCCAAGCGCACGCTCTACAACCACTTCCCCTCCAAGGACGCGCTGATCGCCGCCTACCTGGAGCGCCGCTTCGTGCAGCCCCGCCCCTCCGACAAGCCCCCGGCCGAGCAGATCCTCGCCACCTTCGATTCGCTGGAGCGCCGCTTCGCCGCAAAAGATTTTCGCGGCTGCCCGTTCGTGAATGCCGTCGCCGAACTTGGCCCGGCGGACCGCGCCGTAAAGAAGATTGCCATCGCCTTCAAGGAAAGCCGCCGCACCTGGTTTCGCGATCGCCTCAATGAGCTCGGCGTTGCGAACGCAGAGGCACTCGCAACGCAGCTTGTGCTGCTGGTCGACGGCTCGATCGCGCAGGACCTCGTCCGCGACGACCCCGCAATGGCCCGCGCCGCGAAGGAAGCGGCGACGGTGCTGCTGCGGAATGCGGGGGTGACGGTGGGAGATCAGACTACGGTGAAGCGAGGCAAGCGGCCGGCCCGGCATCCCTGAAGCAGCTGCAACATCAGAACCCGCCGCTCGCCGCAAGAAGTACGGATCGGAAAGCACGCACCGCAAGGTCCGTTTGCCGTGCTTCACCCTTCGATCTCTTGAAGCGAGTGGACTGAGAGGAACCATCGTCATTTCGGCGTAGTTGACCTTCTTTACACCGGAGAAGGTCATGAATCGAAAATCGCTTCTTCTTACAGCCGCACTGTCCTTCGCTGTTGCCGCTCCCGTCTTCGCACAAGGCGGCGGCGGAGGTGGTGGCGGCGGAGGCGCGGGTGGCGCAGCTGCGAGCGGCGGCGCGTCCGGATCATCCGCCAGCTCAGGCGCAGGCACTGGCACGTCTGGCGCCGCCAATGGAGGCCACTCGGCGCCATCCGGCATGGGCACAAACGGAACCTCAACCGGCGCTCACACCAACAACTCTCCAACCAACCCGAACGTTCAGCCCCCGACGCCGAACGGGAATACCGCGAGCACACCGACCACCACCGGCGCGGGCAACACCGCGTCAGGATCGACACAGGCGGGCACGCCAAACGGGACCGACAGGTCCGGTATCACGTCCACCAACGGCGCCAACAGCGACAACAAGAACCAGATGAGCCCCGCGGAGCAGGCAAGAACGGGGATCAAGACGCTTCCACAGGATCAAACTCCAGGAGCCGTCAGTGCGCCGGGTGTTGGCGTCGGTCATGCGGCGAACGGCTTGCCGATCGGTACGCCCGGTTCAGGGACCAGCAACGTCGATCAGAAGTGACCCGGACTTTCTCCATCTCCACAGGGCCCGCTACGGCGGGCCCTTTCTGTGACGTCCTGAAGGGAGTGGACGAGGCCTAGGGCTGCGAGGGCGAGACATGGAGTAAACTTGGCATCAGGCGGCCCTGCCGATACACTGGTTTTTTTTGGGGCGTGCCCATGATTAGATTTTCGTCGTTGCTGCCAATTTCATTTCTGATCATCTGCACCCCGGCCTGGGCCGACGAGATGAAGATCCAATTCACGTTTGGACCTCCGCGGCCCTGCACCACCGTCTTTCCCAATCCCGAAATCAAGATGAAGAGTGTTCCGCCCGGCACGCGCACGATCGTCGTCAAGTTTCGCAGAGAGAAGAACTACGAGATGGGGGGCCAGGAGATCCCATTTCCTTCAGACAACATCGTGAAGCCGGAGAGCTTGCGAACCTGGGGCCCCTGCAATTCCGGCCTGTACACTTATGAGGTCATCGCGAAGTCCAGCACGGGCGCGGCCCTGGCCAAGGCAGAATGGTCGGAGCCCTATCCTCCCTGACCTGAAGGGTGGACGCCCGCTTGTTCGCCGTGGCGTGCCGGATTCCTCGCTAGCGGGATGACAGCAGAGTTTGTGGATGTTGGATGCTAGCAGGATGCTCCTGTTTTGCCCGACGAGTCAAACGGCAATGCTGTGCGCATCAGCCGTTTTGCAGCCGACGTAAGCCATTGATCCGACTAGTGTCGGCTACTGTGCATGGGGTTGTTTTCGCGTTTTTTTACGCGGGCGTGTGCCAGCGGCCTCACGCCGCGTGCGACACCACGCGATTGCGGCCGTCGTGCTTGGCGCGGTACAGGGCGGTATCGGCGCGCTTGAGCACGTCGCCAACCGCCTCGCCCTTCTGCTCCAGCGTGGTCAGGCCGATCGAGATCGTGACCTCGATGCGCTTGGTGCCCTTGTGGATCGCAAAGGGCTCGCCGGCGATCGAGCGGCGCAGGCGCTCGGCGACCATGCCCGCGACGTGGAGATCGGTCTCCGGCATCACGATGACGAATTCCTCGCCGCCGTAGCGACAGGCAAGGTCGATGCCGCGGATCGACTTGCGCACCCGCACGGCGAATTCGCGCAGCACGTCGTCGCCGGCGTCGTGGCCGTAATTGTCGTTGATCGACTTGAAGTAGTCGATGTCCAGAATCATCAGCGCCAGCGGCTTGCCGCGCGTTGCGGCCTGCTCGGCCAGCGTCGCGAGATGGCTCTCCATGTAGCGCCGATTGTGCAGCCCCGTGAGCGCGTCGGTGATCGCCATCTCGATCGAATTCTGCACGTTGTCGCGCAAATGGTCGGTGTAGCGGCGACGGCGGATCTGGGTGCGGGCACGCGCCAGCAGCTCGATCTTGTCGATGGGACGCAGCAGATAGTCGTTGACGCCGATCTCGAGCCCGCGCAGCAGCCGCGTCGCGTTCTCGGGGTCGGCGATCGCCAGGATCGGCACATGCCGCGTGCGCTCCAGCGAGCGCGCCTGGCTGCACAGCCGCAGGCCGTCGAAATTGTTGAGGTCGAGCGAGACGATCAGCAGATCGTAATTGCCCTCGGCGGCGTGGAACAGCGCCTCCGTCGGGTTCGGCTCGACGTCGATGGTGTGCTCGGCGGCAAGGATCGTCGCCAGCCGCTCATAGGAGGACTGGCGGTCGTCGACCAGCAGGATACGGCCGCCCTTGCCGGTGTCGGAGATCGCACTGCGCTCGGGCGCCTGCATGCCGATCTCGAGCGAGGTGATGGCGCGCATGCGCAGCTCGTCCGTCATCATCTTCAGCCGGGTCAGCGAGCGCACGCGCGCGATCAGCACGACATCGGAGACGGGTTTTGTCAGGAAATCGTCGGCGCCGGCTTCCAGCCCGCGGTTGCGGTCGGACGGGCTGTCGAGCGCGGTGACCATCACGACGGGAATGTGATGCGTGGCCGGATCGGTCTTGAGCCGGCGGCAGACCTCGAAACCGTCCATGTCCGGCATCATGACGTCGAGCAGGATGATGTCGCATTCGGCGCGGGCGCAGATCGCCAGCGCCTCGGTGCCGTTCGCGGCGGTCATCACGTCGAAATATTCGGCGGACAGGCGGGCTTCGAGCAGCTTGACGTTGGCAGGGACGTCATCGACGACGAGAATACGCGCGGACACTGTGAACTCACTTCCTATCCGATGAAACGTCGGACCGTCTCAATGAATTTGCCGACCGAGATCGGCTTGGACAAATAGGCCTCGCAGCCGCCCTCGCGGATGCGCTCTTCGTCGCCCTTCATCGCGAACGCCGTGACGGCGACGACGGGAATGCTGCGCAGCTCCGGATCGTCCTTGATCCAGCGCGTCACCTCCAGGCCCGAGACCTGCGGCAATTGGATATCCATCAGCACGAGGTCGGGCCGCATCTTGCGAACGAGGTCGAGCGCCTCGTAGCCGTTGCTGGTGCCGGTGGTCTGGTAGCCGTGCGCCTCCAACAGGTCGCGGAAGAGCTTCATGTTGAGCTCGTTGTCTTCCACGATCAGGACGGTCTTAGCCATCCCGCCCTCCTGATTGGTCCGCAGACCGATGCATGTGACGCCTCAGGCGCCGGTCGCCGGCGCTTCGAAAACTGGATTCAAACTAGCCTCGAATTCGCTTGAGTTTCGTTAAACCCGAGGGCCGACTTTCTGCGATGTGGTTTCCAGTTGCTTGTCGGGGGTCGCAAGACTTGGGTAAGAGACTGGGCAAGAGACTTGGAAACGAGACTCGGGCATGGTGGCCCCAAAGTAGACACCGAAAGTTAACGGAAAGGCAAACCGGCCACGTGAAAAAGCCTGTTCACAACCCGCGCGAAGTCGCTGAAATCGTTGCGCTTCAGGCGCTGTCTTTCGTCGCGGGCGAACCCGAGCGGCTGGGCCTGTTCCTGGCCGAGACAGGGGTCGGCCCGGAGATGCTGCGCAATGCCGCCTCGGACCCCAATTTCCTGCTGAGCGTGCTCGATTTCGTGATGCGCGACGACGCCACCGTGAAGGCTTTTGCCAGCACGGCGGAACTGCATCCGACCAACGTTGCCGCAGCGCGGCAGGTTCTCGGCGACGCGCTCGGCGACCCCAATTGGGAGCGCGACGTGCCGTGACCTCCTTGGAGACGGCCGGGCCCCGCTGCTTCTGCCGGGATTGTTCGGCCGATCTGGATATGGGCGTGCGGCGCTGTTCCGCCTGCGGTTCCCCCCGCCTCGCCCGCCACCGCGCGCTCGCAAGCCTGACCATCGCCCATATCGACTGCGACGCCTTCTACGCGACCGTCGAGAAGCGCGACAATCCCGACATCGCCGACAAGCCCGTGATCATCGGCGGGGGCAAGCGCGGCGTGGTGTCGGCCGCCTGCTACATCGCCCGCACCTACGGCGTGCGGTCGGCCATGCCGATGTACAAGGCGTTGGAAGCCTGCCCGCATGCAGCCGTGATCCCGCCGAACATGGCGAAATATGTCCGGGTCGGGCGCGAGGTGCGCCAGGCCATGCAAGCGCTGACGCCGCTGGTCGAGCCGCTTTCGATCGACGAGGCGTTCCTCGATCTCTCCGGCACCGAGCGGGTGCACGGCATGATCCCGGCCAAGGTGCTGGCGCGGTTCGCACGCAACATCGAGCGCGACATCGGCATCAGCGTCTCGGTCGGCCTCTCCTGCAACAAGTTCCTGGCGAAGATCGCCTCCGACCTGGACAAGCCGCGCGGGTTTGCTGCGCTCGACCAGGACGAAGCGCGCCTGATGCTGGCGGAGAAGCCGGTCGGTTTCATTTTCGGCGTTGGACCCGCGACGCAGGAGCGTCTGGTGCAACGCGGCTTCCGCATCATCGCGGACCTGCAGAAGGCCGACGAGATCGAGGTGATGCGGCAGTTTCCGAGTGACGGCCGCAGGCTGTGGCGACTCGCGCGCGGCATCGACGACCGCCGCGTCGAGCCCGATCGGGGCGCCAAGACGATTTCGAGCGAGACGACGTTCGAGACCGACATCCGGGACTTCGCGACGCTGGAGAAGATTTTGTGGCGGCTGTGCGAAAAGACGTCGTCTCGCCTTAAGAGCAGCGAGCTCGCCGGCCTGACCGTCACGTTGAAGCTGAAGACCGCCGATTTCCGCCAGCGCACCCGCTCGCAGTCGATCACGGCCCCGACGCAGCTTGCCGCGAAGATCTTCTCGATCTGCCGCGAGATGCTGGCGAAAGAGATCGACGGCACCGCCTTCCGCCTGATGGGCGCCGGCGTCAGCGCCCTGCGCGAGGGTTCAGTCGCCGACGACACCGACATGCTCGACCGCCGCGCCGCCCATGCCGAGCGCGCGGTGGACAGCTTGCGCAAGAAATTCGGCAGCGCCGCAGTGATCCGCGGCATCGCGTATGAGGGGCCGGAAAAGGCGCAGGAGTGATGACAGGCGAACGCGACCTCCACGCACTGCTGAGACACATGAAGCCGGAGATGCGGCCGGGCATCTTCGTGTTCTGCACGATCCCGACGAACGAGCCAGTTCCCGCAGCGCTCAGTCCACTGCTGACGTTTTGCGAGCAGGAAGGAACGACGCTGGTGCTCCTGCGCGAAGAGGCCGAAGCGGCAGGACTACGCCACGCATTTGCATCGTGCCTGATCACCCTGACGGTTCACTCCGCACTCGATGCGGTCGGCTTCCTGGCGGCGATCACGGCACGTCTCGCCGCAGCCGGCATCAGCGTGAACGCCGTGTCGGCGTTTCACCACGATCATTTGTTTGTGCCGGCAGACAGGGCCGACGACGCGATGGTTCTTCTGCGAGAGATGTCCAACGCAACACACTTGTAGCGAAAGATCTCAATCCGCGACAGCCACCGCTTCGATCTCGATCATCCATTCCGGCGCGGCGAGCGCCGAGACGCCGACCAGCGTGCTCGCCGGCGGCTCCATACCTTCGAAGAAGGCCGAGCGGGCCTTGCCGATGATCGGGCGCAGCTCCGGCTTGTAGTTCACGACGAAGGTCGTGATCTTCACGATGTTGGCGTAGCTCGCGCCGGCCGCCTTCAGCGCATGCCCGAGATTCTGCATCACCTGCGTGGTCTGCGCCGCGAGATCGCCCTCGCCGACAATCCGCCCCTCCTCGTCCACCGACACCTGGCCGGAGATGTAGATCGTCCGCGCCCCCGTGGCGGTGACGACATGCGAATAGGCGGGATTGTGATGCAGGCCGCTGGGACGGAGATGATCGAGCTTGGGCATGACGAGCCTCCCGGATGTTTGTGGTTGGGAGGAGCGTAGCCAGAGACCGCGTTGCAGGCCAGCCCTCAATTGCAGGGCTTGCTGTCCTTCGCGTCGAACTTGCCCATCGCGCCCGAAATCACAAAATCGTTGTAATCGAGCACAAGCTGGCGCGAGACGCCGTTCTCGTAGAGCTCGAACGCCATCGCATAGACCGGCGTCTGCTCGCCTTCCTTCTGCTGGGCCTCACGATCGAAATAGCTGACGGTGACGGGCCAGCGCTTGAGGGACTTCATGTGCTCGTCGGACGTCGAGGGATCGGGCGAGCCTTCGCGTTCGGCGGGGATCGGCTGGCCGATCACGGTCAGCGTGTTGTAGACCTTTTGGCCATCGTCGGAGCCGTCATAGACGGAGAGTTCGAGCAGCGACTTGCCGTCCTTGGCGGCGGCAATGATGCGCTGGATCTGTTCGGTCGGGAATACGATCTTGCCGTCGAGCGTAAAGCTCTTCGGGGCCGGCAGCTTCAGCTTGACGTTGATGTGGTCGCCGTCGCGCTCAGCCGAGCCGTCGACCCGGCCGGCATCCGCCTCGTTCATCCGCGTCTCGATCTTGAAGCGGTAGCTTTTGCCGCCGGCGTCCTCCCAGGAATTGGAGCGGAGGTCGCTGAGCGTGACCTTGCCCTCGCCGCTGTCGAGCTCGGAAACCTGGCGGAATTCGGAGGTGTAGCCCTCGCACGAACTTCCGGTGAAATTGTAGAGGATGCGGCCGCGCGCGCTGTTGATCGAATTCGAGCGCGATTTCACCAGGCTCAGATCATAGAGCGCCTGATGCGCGAGAAACGGACCGTTCGCGGCCAACGCCCCGCCTCCGGGGCCGAGAGCGGCCGCCGCGAGCGCCGTCACACCGAGCGAAGTCCGGAAAAGGTGCAGCATGTCTGGTTCCTGAGGAAAGCGCAGATTCGACATTTTAATGACCGTTCCATTGCGTCGCAACTGAGGCCGTTTCACGTAAAGTTGCGGCCTTTGCGTTGAACCTCCTGCCCTGCCTCAACAAAATGCCACCCCCGACGGTTGCTTGCATGTGGCGGCACGATGGGCGAAACAGGGCCCGCCCGGCCTGCAAGGGATGCGCCGGGGCGGATGGATTTTTGGACAACGAGGTCGGACATGGCGGGCACGGTCGAGCAGAAGCTGGCGGAACAGGGCATCAAGCTGCACGAGGCCCCCACCCCCGTGGCAAACTACGTGCCGTTCGTGCGCACCGGTAATCTGCTGTTCGTCTCCGGCCAGGTTTGCTTCGATCCCGCCGGCAAGCTGATCGCCAAGGGCAAGCTCGGCGCCGGCGTGACCATCGAAGACGGCGCCGCGGCCGCCCGCGGCTGCGCCGTCAATCTGCTGGCCCAGGTCAAGGCGGCGCTGGGCGACCTCGACAAGGTCGTGCGCGTGGTGCGCCTCGGCGGCTTCATCAACTCGGCGCCGGACTTCCTGGACGGGCCGAAGGTCCTCAACGGCGCCTCCGACCTGATGGTCGCCGCCTTCGGTGACAAGGGCCGTCATGCCCGCACCACTGTCGGCGTCGCCTCCCTGCCCGCGGATGCGGCGGTCGAGGTCGAAGGCGTGTTTGAGGTCGCCTGAGGCGAATGCGCGCTCCTGATTGGCTGACAGCCCGCCCGGTCGCCCATCGCGGCCTGCACGACATTTCCCGCGGCATCGTCGAGAACATGCCGGGCGCGGTGCAGGCTGCAATTGCGGGCAATTTCTCCATCGAGGTCGACATCCAGCTCTCCGCCGACGGCGAGGCCATGGTGCATCACGACCATGCGCTCGGCCGCCTGACCGAGGCCACCGGCCCGCTGGTCGAGAAAACCGCCACTGAACTGAAGGCGCTCACGTTCAAGGACACGGCCGAGCGGATGATGTCGCTCAGCGACCTCTGCGCCCTTGTTGGCGGCCGCGTGCCGCTGGTGATCGAGGTTAAGAGCCGTTTTGACCGCGACCGCAAGCTGGTGAAGCGGATGGCCGAAGTGCTCGCGTCCTATGATGGCCCCGCGGTCGGCATGTCGTTCGACCCGGACCAGGTGCTGGCGCTGCGCGAGCTGCTGCCATCCCGCCCCCGCGGCATCGTCGCGCAACGGAGCTATCAGGACGACTACTGGGCTCATCTGACGCAGCAGCAGCGCGACAGCATGCTGTACCTGCGCCATGGTTTTCAGACCCAGCCGCAGTTCGTCGCCTTTAGGGTCGACGACCTGCCCGCCCCCGCCCTCTGGATCGCCCGCAATGTGTTCGGCTGCGCTCTACTGGGCTGGACCGTGCGTACGACCGAGCAGCGGACGCGGGTCGCGCAATATGCGGATCAGATGATCTTCGAGGGCTTCGTACCCTAGGCTTGATGTTTCCCACTCTTGAAGTCGCTGCTGCAATGCACGATCTTGGGCACGATGGCACCATCCGAAATCACCCTTGAGGCCGTACCTTCCATTGGCGAAGTATCGCCGGACGACTGGGACGCCTGCGCCAATCCCGGCGGCAAGTCTTGTAATGGGCATGGCAAGGGAACCTCATCCGGACTTCCAGGGGATTCCCTCGGCCTCTCAAAGCCCGGCTATAACCCCTTCGTCTCCCACGCGTTTTTATCGGCCGTTGAGAAATCGGGTTCGGCCACGATCCGCACCGGCTGGGGACCGCGGCATCTCGTGGCCAAGGTCGACGGTCGCGTCGCCGGCGTCGTGCCCTGCTATCTGAAATCGCACTCGCAAGGCGAATATGTCTTCGACCGCGGCTGGGCCGATGCCTATGAGCGCGCCGGCGGGCGGTACTATCCGAAGCTGCAGGTTTCGGTTCCGTTCACGCCGGCGACGGGACCGCGGCTGCTGGTCCGCGACGGCGTTGACCGCGAGCACATCATGGAAGCGCTGGCGAGCGGGTTGGTGGCGCTGTGCGGTGTCAGCAAGGCTTCCTCGGTGCACGTCACTTTCGCCCGCGAGGCGGAGTGGAAGCTGCTCGCCGAGCACGGCTTCCTCCAGCGCACCGACCAGCAGTTCCATTGGCACAACGAAGGCTTTGCGAGTTTCGACGATTTCCTGGCGACGCTGAACTCCCGCCACCGCAAATCGATCAAGCGCGAACGGCGCGATGCGCTGGCTGCCGGGGTCACCATCCACTGCCTCACGGGCAAGGAGATCACCGAGGATGCCTGGGATGCGTTTTTCATGTTCTACATGGAGACCGGCTCGCGCAAATGGGGCCGCCCTTATCTGACGCGGGAATTCTTCTCGCTGATCGGCGAAACCATGAGCCAGGACGTGCTGCTGGTCATGGCATGCCGCAACGATCGCTGGATCGCGGGCGCGATCAACTTCATCGGCTCGGACACGCTGTTCGGCCGCAACTGGGGTGCGGTCGAGCATCATCCCTTCCTGCATTTCGAGGTCTGCTATTACCAGGCGATCGACTTCGCCATCAAACGCGGTTTGGCGAATGTCGAAGCCGGCGCGCAGGGCGAGCACAAGATCGCACGCGGCTACCTGCCGCGGACCACCCACTCCGCTCACTTCATCGCTGATCCGGGCTTGCGCCGCGCCATCGACGATTACCTCAAGCGCGAGCGCGCCAATGTTGCGGAAGCCGGACGGGAGCTGGCCGAGCTCGGCCCGTTCCGCAAAGGCGCCGACGAGGCGCCTTGACGGTTCGTTGCGGCTGGTGACAGTAAGCGCAAAATTCCAGGGAGCCGCCGCCATGACCGCCTACGACCCCGACAACATCTTCGCGAAGATCCTCCGCGGTGAATTCCCCTGCCACAAGGTTTACGAGGATGAGCACGTGCTCGCCTTTCTCGACATCATGCCGCGGGTACCGGGCCACACGCTGGTGATTCCAAAAGCTCCTGCCCGCAACATCCTCGACATCAAGCCGGACGACTACGCCCACGTCGCCCGCGGCGCACACAAAATCGCTGCCGCAGCGATGACGGCGTTCAAGGCCGACGGCATCACCGTGCAGCAGTTCAACGAGGCGGCCGGCGGACAGGTGGTGTTTCATCTCCACATGCACGTGATGCCGCGCCACGACGGCGTGGCGATGCTTCCGCCCGCCAGCCGCAAGGAAGACGTCAAGGTGCTGGAAGAGAACGCGACCAAGCTGATCGCGGCGTTGAAGGCGGGCTGACGCTCTCCACTCGTCATTGCGAGCGCAGCGAAGCAATCCAGACTGCCTCCGCGGCTACAGTCTGGATTGCTTCGTCGCAAGAGCTCCTCGAAATGACGGAGGAGACACTTCACTCCGTCTGAAAATCTCCCGGCTGCGGGGCGGCCAGCGGCGTGAACTCGCAACGATCTGGTTTGATGTCGATCAGCGGCGTGTTGTCGAGGCAATCGAGCCCGCGCACCAGAATCGCGTTGCCTTCGATGCCGACCAGCTTCACGATCGACGTGCCGATCGGATTAGGGCGCACCGGCGAGCGCAGCGAAAACGTGCCGCGGGTCTTCTCGTTGTTCTTAGGGCTTTGCAGGACGATGTCGCGGCGCGACTTGTCGAGCCAGTAAAGCACTTCGAGATTGCTGTAGAAATCGACGCCCTTGATCGCCGGCACGAACGGCTCGAAGATCTCGAGCCGACATATCGGGCCGTCTGTCCGGCCCTGCCGCGGGGTCTCCATCCGCGAGCTCCAGGGCGTGCGGATGCGGCCGATGAAGACGAGTCCGGCATCTTGCGTCGGCGGCAGCTCGATGGAGACTTCACCCTCGCGGAGCTGGTTTTCGCGAACCATATGTCCAATTCCCTGCTGTTCGCCGGCGGTTTTAGCCCAACCACCACTTGCCGGCCAGCATGAAGACTTCGCCCGCGACCACGCCCGCGAAGATCGAGCGGCGGGCCAGCAGGAAGACGACGAGGCCGGCGCCGACCGCACCGTAGCGCAGGGCGTCCGGCACGCTCGCAAGCGCCCCGGGGGGCTCGACCACGATCTGGGCGATGACGCCGGCCAGGGTCGCCGTGGCGACCGCCCGTACCCAGACCAGAAGCTCGGAGCCCTCGTCGATGCCGCCGCCGAACCACAGGCCCAGCATGCGCCATATCTGGTTGGGAACAACGCCGGCGACGAACAGCACCGCCAGCGCGTGCCAGTCGCCGATGAGCTGCGCAAAGCTCATGCGCGCACCTCCCGCCACCAATGCGCGCCATAGGCAATCGTGCCCGCCACGAGCCCGCTGACGAGGATGTCGAGGCCGGAATTGATCTTCGCGGCCAGTGGATACAGCAATATGCCCAGCGCGAGGGCGACGACATCGGCGAGCTCGCGGCTGTTGCGTGCGGTCGAGAACAGGAAGGACAGCGGCGTCAGCAAAAGGATCGCCGCGCCAAGCGTCTGAGTCAGATTGGCGGCAAGGAAATAGCCGACCGCATTGGCGGTGAGACACACCGAGACAAGACCGAAGCCAAGTCCGTTGACGAAGACGATCCGGCGTTCACGCGGTACCTGCGGCAGGAAGCGATGGCATTCGACCCACAGTGTCACCGCGGTGAGATGCGCCGCGAAAAACAGCTCGCGCCGTTTCGTCGTCGGCGTGCGCATCAACGGCAGCACCGAGACCACCATCGGAAACAGCCGGATCGCACTGACGGTGACCGCGATCGCGGACTGGACGATCGTCGCGCCGGAGCCAAGCGTGGTGATCAGGATGATCTGCGCCGGACCTGCCCAGACGAACAGCGTCGAGCAGAGCGCCCAGAGCAGGCTGAAATGTGTGTCGTGGGCGAGCGCGCCGATGCCGAGATAGGTCACGAACAGCACGAGCGTGAGGATGGTCTGCGTGATCGAGCGCAGCCCCCACGCAAAGGCGCGCCAGGGACTTTGCCATTGAGGTGAATTGAGCGGAGGAAGCGCCACGGGGAGTCTTGGCCGGATGAGGAATCGTGCCCGCATAACGGGCAATGCGGCGCCTCGCGTCAAGAAAGCGCACGGCGGGGCTGGCATGCACGCTGGGACAGATGCCCTACCCGCTCACACCGCGATTCTTCAGCACGAAGCACGCCCCGCCGGCCTTGCGGATGCGACCGCAGAGTTCATCCGCCTCGCTCCGCGTATCGGCGCCGATGCGCACCTGGTAGAAGGCGCGCGTGCCGCGGCTGCGCATCACCGAGCTGAGCAGGCTCGGATCACGTTCGCCGATCACGGCGCTCAGCCGCGTGACCGCGCGGGAGTACATCGCCAGCGCGCGGTTGCGGTCAAAGCCCGCGGCGAGCTGCACGCCCCAGACCTTTGCAGCCGCAAGCTCCACATGCTGCTCGAGCTCGGCGACGAAGGCATTCGGCGCGCGCTTCAAAAGCGCCATCAGATCGCGGCAGCTCGTCGGCGGCACGCTGGGCGGCCCCTTGCCGGTCGCGCCTGCCTTGGCCCACGCATCGACGCTCGTGCCGGTGATCGCAAGAACGTAATTGCGGGTCTGCTCGGGCATGCCGCCGGTGCCGGCGAGCCATTCCTGCACCCGGCGCGGCCCGGCATTGTAGGCGGCCGCCGCCAGCCCCAGATTGCCGAACTGGTTGCGCAGCTCGTTCAGGAATTCCGCCGACTTCGGCAGCGCCTGCACCGGATTGAAGGGATTGAGCAGCCCGCGCTCGCTCGCGGTGCCCGGCATGAATTGCGCGATCCCCTGCGCCCGCTCGCCGCTGCGCGTCACCGGCCCGACCGCATCGGTCTGGAAGCGGCTTTCCTGCCAGATCACGCGGGCGAAGAACTCCAGCGGAAGATTGGCATCGCGCGCCGCGGCCTCGATGATCAGGCAGATCGACTCCCGCGTGTCGCTCTCCCGCGCACCGGGCTTCTCCGGCTGCACAGCGAGTTCTTCGACGCTTGGGATGGCAACGTCGGTCTTGGCGGGCGAACTGTCCCATGCCGCGGCCTGGGTCGACGAGACAAGCAGCGCGGAGATGATGCACATCGCAATCTGCACCCATCGCGCGCAGGCACGGCGGTAGCGCGCCTCGGCGCGGCATGCGACAGTGTGATCAACAATGTTGTGGCATCGTGCCATGGTTCGACGGGTCGCCAATATTATGCTGCCTGACCTGCTTCTCCCAATGCGTTACCCCGCCAACCGGATCCGCGCGATCCTTGTCCTCGCCGCGCTCATCCTGAGCGTCGCGCCAGCCGCCGCGCAGGTGACGTCTCAAGTCGCGTCTCAAGTCAATTGGCGGATGACCACGGAATACCCTGAGAATAACATCTCCGGGATTGGGCTGGCGACTTTCGCCAGCCGCGTCTCCGACCGTACCCACGGCTTCGTGACCGTGACTAACGCCTTCGACAACCAGCTCAAGATCAACTCGGGCGAGATGCCGCGCGCGGCGCTGGACGGCCGGATCGCGGGCGGCGATGCCTTCGCGGGCGCGCTCTCGGGCCTCGACCCTGTGCTCGGATTGTCCACCCTGCCTTTTCTCGTGCAATCGGTGGATCTCGCCCGGGCCACCAATCTGCGGGCGCGACCGCTCTATGAGAAGGCGCTGGCTGCGCGCGGCCTCAAGCTGCTCTATGTGACGATCTGGCCGGCCACGGGCCTCTGGTCGGAGCAGTCGCTCGACGGTGCTGACGACCTGCCGAAACTGAACCTGCGAACCTACGATGCCAATTCCACCGAGGTCATGCGCGCAGCCGGCGCGAACGCGCAATTCCTGCCGATGGATGCGGCGCTCGCCGGACTGAGGGAACACCGGCTGAATGCCTTCCTCACCTCCGGCGACGGCGGCGCGGGACGCAAATTGTGGGACTTCCTGCCGCATTTCACGGCCATCAACTACGCGATGCCAATCTCGATCGCCTTCGTCCGCAGCGACGCCTTTGCCGAACTGTCCGAACCGATGCAGCGCGAGGTGCTGGCGGCGGCGGCCGAGACTGAGCAGAGCCAGCTGGCGCTATTGAGCCACCGCACCATCGAGAACTATGCGCGCATGCGCGACAATGGCGTCCATATCGCCGAGCCGGCGCCTGCGTCCCTTGTCACGGAGCTGCGGAAGGCAGCAACGGGCGCGATCACCGCCTGGGAAACCCGGGCAGGCGCGGAGGCGACCGCCATCGTCGAATGGGCGAGACAGCAATGAGGGAGCGGTAGCGGCGCTCCGCTGGTCTCGCTGCCTACCGCCTTAGTTTTTGACCGCAACCGGGATTTCGCCCCGGATGGCGCGGTCGAGGGCATCAATCAGCGCCTGGATCTCGATAAACTTGTTGCGCGCTCGCTCGGCCGTGTCGCGCACAAAGGGGGCGGCCAGCACTTTCGCATGCGCGTCCCTGTCCTCGATCATGCGCTCACGGGCCTTCTTCAGGGTTTCAAGTCGCTCGCTCATCCGGCCTCTCCTGAAAAAATCGTCTCGATCCCTCGTCCGGACTCGTTGATCGACGAGCGCGGCGAACGAGCATCCCTCAACAGCCGCGGCAGATGTTCTTCAGCTTCGCCGCGGTTCTGGCCTCTTCCGCCACGAACGGGTCCTTGTAGGCAGCACGGGACCCATCGCCTTCCGCAGCAGCGGGCTTTTTTTCCTTCGGAGGAAACGCAGCATCGTAGCAGGCGAGACGTCCGCTCGTGCTTTCGATCGCCCGGCAGTCCGGTCCTGCCGCGACAGCGCCTTGCGACAGTGTGCCAAGTATCAATGTGCCAAGCATCAATGCGACGAGAAGCGCTCTCCGGCGGATCCAGTCGACCAGACGAAATCGAGTCATGCACGCTCCTGCTCAGTCGGCGGGAGCGCTGGTGACCCTCAGTCACCGGTCGATGCCAATGGAAAGGCGGTGATGGCGCGACTCTACGCTTCCCTCCCGCGAATAGCGAGCTTTAAGGGATACGCGGTATCGGGAAGGCGATTTTCGGCGTGACAATGGTTGCGCGTTTGCCTTGGCCCCCGGCCTCGTTTAGGTCTGGCAATAGGCGGCGGTATCAACACAGGCGCGACAATATGGTGACCATTTATTTCGATCTCGACGGCACGCTGACCGACCCGAAGCCCGGGATCACGCGCTCGATCCAGTACGCCCTGGAGCGGCTCAACGTTGCGGTTCCGAGCGAGGACGAGCTGACCTGGTGCATCGGGCCGCCGCTGCATGCCAGCCTGCAAAAGCTCACGGGCAGCGCGGAACTCGCCGACCGGGCGCTGCTGCTCTATCGCGAGCGCTTCAGCGACGTCGGCCTGTTCGAGAACGAAGCCTATGCCGGTATCGTGGACACGCTGACAACGCTTGCCGCGACAACACCGCGCATGTTCGTGGCGACCAGCAAGCCCGCGGTCTACGCCACCCGTATCGTCGAGCATTTTGGCCTCAAACCGTATTTCGAGCGGGTGTTCGGCTCCGAACTCGACGGCACGCGCGTCGACAAGCGCGACCTGCTGCGCTACGCGCTCGACGAAGCCAGGGTCGATCCCGCCAGCGCGATCATGATCGGCGACCGCAGCCATGACGTGGTCGGCGCCCGCACCAACGGCATGACCGCGATCGGCGTGCTCTATGGCTACGGCAGCGAGACCGAGCTGCGGGACGCCGGCGCGCATCACATCTGCGCCGCGCATCCCGAGCTGCTCGGCCATTGCGTGATCTAACTCTATCAAGCGGCGACGGTCTCCACCGCCGCCAGCATGCCGGTCTTGGCGTGACAGTTCAGGTACTCGAAGAACTGCTCGTCGGCAGCAGCCACGGTGACCTCGTGGTAGAGCCGCAGTTTTGCCGAGGGGCCGAGCGTCGACAGGTACTTCATCGCGGCGCCGAATATCCTGACGTGGGACGGATGCGATTCCGCCCACCGCTCCAGCGCCGCCAGGCTCTTCCACCAGCTTTGACCGTAGGACTTTTCACTCGCGTCCCCGCCGGCTGCAAGCACGCGCATGTAACGGTTGGCGTAACAGCCGATGCCAAGGCCGTCATCGCGCAAGAAATCCATGCCCTCGCGCAACACCGGTTCGACGTCGTCGAGATAGAGCTTTCGTTCAGAGGTCTCGGTATCGCTCCAATCCTGGCCTGATCGGATCAGACAGAGATTGTCGTGCGCCTTCACGCGCAGCCGCGCGCCGTCGCGGATCAGCTCGGGATTGCCGCCCGGCGACATCGGGCCGGTCTGTGACAGCGGGATGCGGTCGCGCATGCCGCCCCAATAGGCGTGCTCCTGCACCTCGCCGCTCATGCCGCCGGAGATTGCGGCGACGCCCTCGGGCCGGCCGAGCGAGGAAAACAGCGTCTCGTGCCGCGCCACCGTGGGGCGCAGCACCTCGATGAACGTGCCGATGCCCTCGGGCTGCGCTCCGGTCCAGGCCTCGCGCGCCGATGCAAACCATTTGTCGAACCGCGCAATGTCGTCCCAATAGGCCACCGAGACGACGTTCTCGTAGCCTGCCTGATCAACATATTGCGCCCGGTCCCAATGCGAAGGACCGCCTTCCGCGGCAAACCGCGCCGCGATTTCGGCGAGAGCGTCCGTTGCAGCAGCTGCCGCCGTGCCGCGATACTGAAGGCCGAAATAGGCCATCACGACCCGGTTCACGGAAGGCTTATAGCGCGCCACGAAGGACGGGTATGGCGGCTGGTAATCGTCCGGCACGCGCTTGTGGCGCGTGCGCGGCGTCTCGAGATGCAGAGGAATTGCGGATTCCATGATCGTGCCTCCCTCGATTGCGGCGATCAGCTCGCCGCCGCGGCAATGTCCGTGGGCTCGACGGTGTCGACCGGCAGCGCAAACTGCTCGACGCGCTGGTATCGCTTCTTGTTGAGCAGGAGCCGGGTCACGTCGGGGCGCGAATAGTGCCCGGCTGGATCAGCGGCGTTCTTGGCGACGCCGATGGCGCCAAGATCGATCTCGGCGATCAAGAGGCCCTCCTGGTCCGGCGCGAGCTTATCGCCGATCTGGCTGCCATCGGGGCCGTAGATCGCAGCGAAGCCGCCGCCGGCATGCAGCAGCGCGTGCTTGTCCGGCCGATCACAGAGCTCGTCGATCATGGCTTGCGAGACCGTCGCGCAAGGCGCGAGCACGAAACAGGAGCCCTCGACCGCATAGACGCGCGAGGCGGCGTTGTTCACCTCGGCGCCGAGCGCCGGCGCGAAAGGATCGTAGAGCGAAAAGCTCGGCCAGGCCGCGACATGGACCTGCTCATTCTGGGCATACATGGCGTATTTCGACAGCGGCTGGAGATGCTCCCAGCAGCACAGGGCGCCGATGCGGCCGATGTCGGACCGCGCGTGCACGGCGAGATCGCTGCCGTCGCCCTCGCCATAGACCGTGCGCTCGGCATGGGTCGGCCGCAACTTGCGGCGCTTTGCGATGGTCTCGCCATCGGGCCCGATCAGCCATTGCGCCAGATAGAGACTGCCGCCGTCGCGCTCGGACAGACCGAGCACGGCAGTGAGCTTGGCCTTGCGCACGGCGTCGCGCAGCCGCTCGGCCTGCAGACTGTCATAGGACAGCGAATTGTCGAAATAGCGTTGCACGAAGCCACGACCGATCGCCCAGGCCGGCGAATCCATCCAGATGTGCCAGGGGTAGCCGGGGATGAAGGCTTCCGGAAAAGCGATCAGCTTGGCGCCCTTCTCGGCGGCGTCCCTGATCAGGGCGATTGACTTGTCGATCGAGGCGTCGAGATCGAGCCAGGCGGGCGCCGCCTGCACCACCGCGACCTTGTATTTCGGATGTTCGATGCCCATTCCCGCCTCCCTTGCCGGTTGATCGGAAGCCAGGTCCGATGCAGTCTATTTGACCAAGCCGGGCGGCGGGCGCTCGACCGCGGCGGAACAAAAACTCGACCGGACGGGATTCACCGACCCGGTACGGGATTTGCCTTCGTCAGTCGGGACCAGCGCCGACACGCGATTTTGCGGGATGTGAAAGGGAGGCTCTGCAGATGCCAATCCAGTTCACCACGGACGACAGCCCAGGCCACCGCCGGCTTGCGCTCTGGCAGGAAATCGTTTGCGACGTCTTCGTCGGGCTCGACTGCAGGTCCGATCTTGGCAGCGCCTTTCGCGGCACGGTCACCCGGGCGCCACTGGGCAAGGCGGAATGCTCCGAGGTCTGCTCCGACCGTCAACACGTGTTGCGCACGCCGTCGCGCATCGCGCGCTCGGATCAGGACTTCATCCTGATCGCGCTCGGCAATCGCGGCGCCGGCGGCGTGGTGCAGGACGGCCGCGAGGCCGTGGTCAGTCCGGGAGAGTTTGCGCTCTATGACACCACCCGTCCCTACGAGCTGAAATTCGACGGCATCTTCACGCAGACCATCTTCAAGGTGCCGCGCGAGATGCTGCAGCGCCGGCTCGGCGCGACCGAAACTCTTACTGCCACCTCTTTCGGGCCGGACTCGCCACTGCAGAGGATCGCCTACGATTTCATCTACCGGCTCTGCCAGAGCGCGGATCAGATCGATCTGCACCACGCCGCCGCTCTGTCGGAACAGGCCGTCGATGTCCTGGCGATGGCGCTGGGCGAGCGGCTGGGCAAGACGCCGCTGCCGTCCTCGACGCATCGCTCCGCCCTGCTCTACCGATTGAAGGCGCATATCCGGGCTCATCTTGCCGATCCCGACCTCTCGCTGTCCGAGACCGCAGCGGCGCTCGGCATCTCGTCCCGCTATGTCAACGATCTCCTGGCTGACGAGGACACCTCGTTCCAGCGCTACGTCCTCGGTGAGCGCCTCGCTCAATGCAGGCGCGACCTCGCCTCCCCCGTGCTCGCTCACCGCCACATCAGCGAGATCGCCTTCGCCTGGGGCTTCAACGACCTCTCGCATTTCGGCCGCGTCTTCCGCGAGCATTTCGGGATGTCACCGCGCGACTTCCGGCAGAGCCAGTCGCGGCATTGACGTCCGGGCAGCCAATGGCCCGAGCCTTCGCTTCAGGCGAAGGCCGTGCTCGTGAATTCCAGATTGTCAGGTGCTGCAGCCGGGATCAGGCTCTGCACATGAGAACCAACGCCACGATAAGCGGATCGGAAGTCTTGCTCGGCGTGATCGCGATCCGGCTCGCGGTGCTTGTTGCGGTGGGCTGGAGCCTGACGCTCCTGCCGCGGCCGGCGCGCGAGAGCGAGGCCACCTGCCTTCAATCACCAGTAACGAGGGGCGCGGCTCCGCTTCCGGCGACGACGGCCAGCCCGCGCGTGACTGACGCGGCATTCGATGACATGCGTCTGCACGACTAGGCCGTTTCCAAGCAAGGCCGGTATGTGAGCGCGAGGTAGGACACGGCGCAGCCTTGCATTACGATCCGGCACAGAGGTCGCGGGGATCAATCAGCGGCCAGCCGAGGAGCAAATCGATGGAATACCGACGCTTGGGCCGCTCGGGCCTCATGGTGCCCGCCTTGAGTCTTGGGACCGGCACCTTCGGCGGCGTGGGCCGCCTCGCTGCGTGGGGCACCACCGACGCGACCGAAGCCCGGCGCCTTCTGGATATCTGCCTCGATGCCGGCGTGTCGATGTTCGACACCGCGAACGTCTATTCGCTCGGCGAGTCCGAGCGCGTTCTCGGCGAAGCCATCAAGGGCCGCCGCGACAAGGTTTTGGTTTCGACCAAGGCGACGTTCCGCTTCGGCGACGGCCCCAACGACATCGGGTCGTCGCGGCAGCATCTGCTTACAGCCATCGACGCTTCGCTGAGCCGGCTCGGCACCGATTACATCGACCTGTTCCAGCTTCACGGCTTCGACGCCTTCACCCCGCCTGAAGAGGTGCTCGCGACTCTCGATGTGCTCGTGCGCGCCGGCAAGATCCGCTACGTGGGCGTGTCGAACTTTTCGGGCTGGCACCTGATGAAATCGCTTGGCGTTGCCGACAAGCATGGCTTCCCGCGTTACGTCGCCAACCAGACCTATTATTCACTGATCGGGCGCGACTACGAATGGGAGCTGATGCCGCTCGGCCTCGACCAGGGCCTCGGCGCGGTGGTCTGGTCGCCGCTCGGATGGGGACGCCTCACCGGAAAGATCCGCCGCGGCCAGCCAAAGCCTGACGTAAGCCGCTTGCCCAAGACGGCCGAGTTCGGCCCGCCCGTGCCGGACGAGCACGTCTATCGCGTCGTCGATGCGATCGACGAGGTCGCCAGGGAAACGGGCAAGAGCGTCTCGCAGATCGCGCTGAACTGGCTGCTGCAGCGTCCGACCGTCTCGACGCTGATCATCGGCGCGCGCAACGAGACGCAGCTGCGCGAAAATCTCGGCGCGGTCGGCTGGTCATTGACCAAGGACCAGATCGCCAAGCTCGATGCGGCGAGCAAGGTGACGCTGCCCTATCCTTACTGGCACCAGCGCACAACTTTCACCGACCGCAATCCGCCGGCGGTGTAGAGACCGGCACGCCGGCGCAGTCCGGCTTGAGCTGCATCAAGCCGGCCCGCGCCGACAGTGGCATCGTGCGCTCACGCGAGGCAGCCGATGCGCCGATTTGCCATGAAGGCCCTGTTCACCGCTCTCAATCTCAACCGCGCCGAGCGGAGCGGATCGATTGGGAGCGCACCATCCTGATCGTCTCGACCGCGGTGACGGTTGGGCTCGGCGCGCTCTATGTGTTCGGGAAGTCGACCTCCCGCTGGTGAGCCGCGAGGCCATGCCGACCCATGCCCGCGCTGCCGGGAGACCCGCTCCCGGCGCAGGAACCGCCCGTATCCTGCCGGGTTGCGATGCATCTCGCAATTTCCTAATCCGGAGACGAACCACGGCTCGAATCAAGCACGCCGCCATCATGTTGCCAGCCTCCATGGAGCACGCCGACGGCCTGCCGCAGCCGCAGCGTGGCCAGGCGGTCCTGACCATTGCGCTCGGCATTATCATGGCAGTGGTCGACAGCGCCATCGCCAACGTCGCGCTGCCGACGATCGCGGCCGACCTCGACGCCAGCCCGGCGTTCTCGATCTGGATCGTCAACGGCTACCAGCTCGCGATCACGATCTCGCTGCTGCCGCTGGCTTCGCTCGGCGAGATCGTCGGCTATCGCCGCGTCTATCTGGTCGGCCTGGTGCTGTTCACATTTGCCTCCGCACTCTGCGCGCTGGCGCACACGCTGCCGCTCCTCACGATTGCACGCATCGTGCAGGGGTTCGGCGCGGCCGGCATCATGAGCGTCAACGCAGCGCTGGTGCGTTTCACTTACCCACGCAGCCAGCTCGGCCGCGGCATCGGGCTCAACGCTCTCGTCGTCGCCTTCTCAGCCGCGGTCGGCCCGACGCTCGCCGCCGGTATCCTGGCGTTCGGCAGCTGGCCCTGGCTGTTCGCCATCAACGTTCCGCTCGGCGTGGTGACATTGGTGCTGGGCCTGCGCAGCCTGCCGCACACCAGGCCTGCGAGCCATTCCTTCGACTGGCAGAGCGCGGGGCTGTCCGCGATCACCTTCGGCGTCGGCATCGCGGCCGTCGATAGCGTCGGTCATGGCGAAGCCGCGATCACCTGCCTCGTGCAGTTCGCCATCGCGCTCGTCGCCGGCGCGCTGCTGATCTACCGCGAGACCCACATGGCCTCGCCGCTGCTGCCGATCGACCTGTTGCGCATCCCCGTGTTCGCATTGTCGATTGCGACTTCGATCGCCTCGTTCTGCGGGCAGATGCTGGCCTTCGTCGCGATCCCCTTCTATCTCCAGAGCCGCTTCGGCTATTCGGCGGTGCATATGGGCCTCTTGATCACGCCGTGGCCGATCGCGGTGGCGTTCGCAGCCCCCCTCGCCGGCCGCCTGGTGGAGCATTATCCGGCCGGCCTGCTCGGCGGCATCGGCCTTACGCTGTTCGCCTGCGGCCTCGCTGCGCTCGCCTTGCTGCCGGCTGCGCCCACGCCGCTCGACGTGGTCTGGCGGATGGCGCTGGCCGGCGCCGGCTTCGGCCTGTTCCAGACCCCCAATAACCGCACCATGATCGCGGCCGCCCCGCGCGAGCGTGCCGGCGGCGCCAGCGGCATGCTGGGGACGGCGCGGCTGCTTGGGCAGACCACCGGCGCAGCGCTGGTGGCACTCTTCCTCGGCCGCTATCCGATCGAGGGAACCAGGATCGCGTTGCTGACCGGCGTCGGCTTCGCGCTCTGCGGCGCAGCGCTGAGCATGTTGCGGCTGTCGTCCGCGGGTGCGCGCGGCGCCGAGCATGTTCGCGTGCAGGACGACCAGCGCCTGCGCGGCGAATAGCGCGCGACCATTTGGGAAGGCCGATTTCGGCTGCGTCCGCCGCGCCTCACATCTTCACCATCTCGGTGCGATATTTCGGCAGCAGTGCTGCGATCAGCTTGCCTTTCTCGGCCATCTCTTCCGGGGTCGGCTTCGGCGGTGGCGATGTGCGGCCTTCGACGGGAAAGCCAACCGCCAGGAAGAATTCGTCCTGTCCCGCTGGCGCGCACATGCAGAGCATACGGGCCGTCTTGCCGGACACGTTCTTGAACGCGTGCGGCGCGTTGGCCGGGACGTTGACGGTCGACCCCGCACTTACGGTATGGGACTTACCGCGAAAGGTGAATTCAAGTTCGCCTTCGAGCAGCGTGAACATCTCCTCGAAGTCGTGGCGGTGCGGCGGGGCCCGCCGCCGGCGGGCACCAGCATGTCGACCAGGCAATAGCGTCCTGCGGTCTGCGCGCCCGACACCAGAACCGTGTAGGTGCCGCCGGCCACAGAGATATGCGGCACGTCAGCGCCGTCGGGATCGGCGACCGTCAGGGCGCGGCCGGGATCGTCGGCGGGGATCGAGGAAGCTGACGACGAGTTGCAGAAGGCGTGTTGGTCATACCGGATCTTCTTGCTTATATTTGGCTGCCAACGAGAAAGGCCGGCTTCTCAGCCGGCCTTTTCAATTCATCGCGCGCAGATCAAGCCTTGACCAGCGGGCTCTTGGTCGGCCCCTTCGAGCCGCCGGGGCCACCGGGCTTGGACTTGCCCGGCGGGCGCTTGCGGGCACCCGGGAGCTTCTCCTGCTTCGGCGTGACCGGACCCTCGACGAACTCGAAGCCGATCTTGTCCTTGGTCTCGTCGGCCTCGTCCTTGACCAGAACGACGCGGACATGGCCGCCACCCTTGAGCTTGCCGAACAGCACCTCGTCGGCCAGCGGCTTCTTGATGTGCTCCTGGATCACGCGAGCCATGGGACGTGCGCCCATCTGCTCGTCGTAACCATGCTTCACCAGCCAGGTCTTGGCGGGATCGGACAGCTCGATGGTGACATCGCGATCGCCGAGTTGCGCTTCGAGCTGAAGCACGAACTTCTCGACCACCGTACCGATCACCTCAACGCTGAGATGGCCGAACGACACGACGGCATCGAGACGGTTGCGGAATTCCGGCGCGAACTGCCGGTTGATCGCCTCGTGGTCGTCGCCTTCCCGCTTCGAGCGCGTGAAGCCGAACGCCTGCTTGGCGAGATCGGACGCGCCCGCGTTCGTGGTCATGATCAGGATCACGTTGCGGAAGTTGACCTGCTTGCCGTTGTGGTCGGTGAGCCGGCCGTGATCCATGATCTGGAGCAGCACGTTGTAGAGATCGGGATGCGCCTTCTCGATCTCGTCGAGCAGCACCACGCAATGCGGATGCTGGTCGACACCGTCGGTGAGCAGGCCGCCCTGATCGAAACCGACATAGCCGGGAGGCGCGCCGATCAGGCGCGACACGGTGTGCCGCTCCATGTATTCGGACATGTCGAAGCGCAACAGCTCGACGCCGAGCGACGCCGCGAGCTGTTTCGCGACCTCGGTCTTGCCGACGCCGGTCGGACCCGAGAACAGATAGCAGCCGATCGGCTTCTCCGGCTCGCGCAGGCCGGCACGCGCCAGCTTGATCGAAGCGGCGAGCGACTCGATCGCCTTGTCCTGACCGAACACCGTGCGCTTCAGGGTCTGCTCAAGATGCTTGAGCACCTCGGCATCGTCCTTCGACACGCTCTTCGGCGGGATCCGCGCCATCGAGGCGATCGTGGTCTCGATCTCCTTGATGCCGATGGTCTTCTTGCGCTTGTTCTCGGCGACCAGCATCTGCGCCGCGCCGGATTCGTCGATCACGTCGATCGCCTTGTCCGGCAGCTTGCGGTCGTGGATGTAGCGCGAAGAGAGCTGCACCGCAGCCTCGATCGCCTCATTGGTGTATTTCAGCCGATGGTAGTCTTCGAAGTACGGCTTGAGGCCCTTGAGGATCGCGATCGCGTCCTCGACCGTCGGCTCGTTGACGTCGATCTTCTGGAAGCGCCGCACCAGCGCGCGGTCCTTCTCGAAGTGCTGGCGGTATTCCTTGTAGGTGGTCGAGCCCATGCAGCGGATGGTGCCGGAAGCCAGCGCGGGCTTGAGCAGATTGGAGGCATCCATCGCACCGCCCGAGGTCGCGCCCGCACCGATCACGGTGTGGATCTCGTCGATGAACAGGATGGCGTTGGGATGCGCCTCGAGCTCTTTCAGCACCTGCTTCAGGCGTTCCTCGAAGTCGCCGCGATAGCGCGTACCGGCGAGCAGCGTGCCCATGTCGAGCGAGAACACGGTCGCAGCCGCCAGCACCTCCGGCACCTCGCTGTCGACGATGCGCTTGGCCAGGCCCTCCGCGATCGCGGTCTTGCCGACGCCGGCCTCGCCCACGAACAGCGGATTGTTCTTCTGCCGGCGACACAGCACCTGGATCGCGCGGTTGATCTCGGAATTGCGTCCGATCACCGGATCGATCTTGCCGTCGCGCGCCTTCTTGTTGAGGTTGACGCAATAGGTCTCGAGCGCCTCGCCCTTCTTCTTGGCGTCCTCGCTGCCCTTGGTCTCGGTCTCCTCGTCGACACCGCGCACCGGCCGCGCCTCGGAGACGCCCGGCCGCTTGGCAATGCCGTGGCTGATATAATTGACGGCGTCGTAGCGCGTCATGTCCTGCTCCTGCAGGAAATACGCGGCATGACTCTCGCGCTCGGCAAAGATCGCGATCAGCACGTTGGCGCCGGTCACCTCTTCGCGACCGGACGACTGCACGTGGATCACCGCGCGCTGGATCACGCGCTGGAAGCCTGCGGTCGGCTTGGCGTCATCGGCGCCGTCCGTCACCAGGTTCTCGAATTCGGTCTCAAGATAATTGACGAGGCTCGTACGGAGCTTGTCGAGGTCGACGCTACAGGCGCGCATGACGGCGGCTGCATCGGAGTCGTCGATCAGGGAGAGCAAAAGATGCTCGAGCGTCGCGTATTGGTGATGACGCTCGTTTGCGATCGCCAGTGCACGATGCAGGGATTGTTCAAGGCTTTGGGAAAAAGTCGGCATTCGCGTCCTCTATGGCCCCCACCATCATGATCGCCATCGCCCGGTCAGGCAACAACAACCTTTGTCACATATAGTTATACAAGATCGCGGCGAAAGACCGGTTCCGCGACTCAGGCGGCTGCACAGCTACGGTATTTTTTGATGCAAAACCCGTTCCGGTTTGGGCACGATCAGCACCGGTCCGAAATTCCGTAGTTTTGCCCTCTGCAACGAACATCGCGCGCAGACATCACGCGGCAATCACACTGCGACATGCACAAGAACCGGCTTCGAATGCGCCGTAACGTGTCTTACTTCTTTTCCATCACGCATTGCAGCGGATGCTGGTGCTTGCGAGCGAAATCCATCACCTGCGTCACCTTGGTCTCGGCGATCTCGTAGGTGAACACGCCGCACTCCCCGATCCCGTGATGATGAACGTGCAGCATGATCTTGGTTGCGGCCTCGGCGTCCTTCTGGAAGAATTTCTCCAGCACATGAACGACGAATTCCATCGGCGTGTAATCGTCGTTCAGGATCAGCACACGGTACAGGTTCGGCCGTTTGGTCTTCGGCTTGACCTTGGTGATGACGGACGTGTTTGGCGCGGAAGGACCGCCGGAACGGTTCTCGTCGTTGCTCATCAGGGCAGCGTGGGCGGCGGCGGCCGCGGAGGGATCTGGTCTGGAAGACAGTTGCGGCATGGCTCAGGCGTTCAAATTCCCCACGGAAGCGTATGACGGTTCGCCGCGCAGCCCCGGCCTTCGGAGCTTCGCACAGGCGCACCGCCTTTTTGGATCGCCGCTTCCAGCCGGTCCGGTCCAAACCGGATCGGCCTCACCGAATATGGGCCTGCCCCCGGCTCGCCGCAAGCGTGCGGCAGTTCGGCCGATGCGGCCATGGCGGTCCCGATTCCCGGTCCGGGCGATCCTCACCAAGGTTAATCAATCCGGACTGATTTGACAAAAGCTTCCGCCCCGCCGGTTTAGAAGATGTTCACCAGGAACCCGGCCAGCAACGCGGCTGCGGCGGTTTCGCGCGGGCTATCTCCGGTTATCTACGGACCAATTTACCCTCAATGGCGTGACGCGAAAACGGGCAAAGGCACAGATTTCCGGGGATCGTCACGCCTCGCAGATCGACGCGCGGCAGAAGAAGCTGTGCGATAACGCCAAGGCGGCGAACATCAGGATCCATACGGTGCAGGTGAACACCGGAGCGACCCGACCTCCCGCGTGCTGCAGTATTGCGCGAGCCGCACCGACAAGTTCTATCTGATGACGAAGGCAGATCAGACGTCTCGATGTTCAAGGAAACCGGCACGCTGTGGAAGCTGCGATGGCGCGCTGAGACCTACACTTCGAGACAAACAAAAAAAGCCCGGCTACTGCAGCCGGGCCTTTGATTCCAGGACGTCAGGAAACGTTAGCTGGCGGCCGGGGTGAACTTCGACACGATGGTCTCGACCGGCTTGAACGCCTGCTTGGCGAGGTCGCTGTAAAGGCCGGCGATCTTCTGCGATTCCGCGACGAAGGACTCGTAGGCGGAACGGGCGAATTCGGTCTGCGCTTCGACGGCCTTGTCCAGCGACTTCACGCCGGAAAGCTTCTCGACGAAGGACTTGGTGTCTTCGAACGACTTCTTGGTGTAGTCGCCATAAGCGCTGGCGATCGCCTGAAGGCCGTGCTGCATCGACGTCGCGGAGGCGACGTACTGCTCGAAGTGCTCTTTCCCGTAGCCCTGAAAGTCTTCAACCTTGAACATTCGGAATCCTTTTCCCTAGCCTGTCGGAAGCCCCGGCTCCCTGACTCTGCTCACGATTAGTGCAACGCACAAAAAAGTCAAGAATTTTGTGCGTCGCACAAAATTTGCCAAGATTCCCGGGGTTTCCCGCAATGGTTCCTTAAGCTTTTGGAAACCGCGGCCCCCTACCTTGATTCCCTGGACGTGTTCAACTTCCACAAGCGGCCAAAAGCCGTTGGAGAACATCACCTTAGCCAGAACAGCGGCTCAGGTCCAACGTCCCCCGCGGCGAACATCTGCGGAGGACAGCCTGAGCAGGTAATGATCCCGGGTCCCTTGGGCACAATTTCGCCTCACGAGCCGGTGATCAAGTCACAAACGGGGACGGGGTTTCATGCTTCGTAAAAACTTGTCTTCCTCGCGCTTGGCGCGGGTTGGCGTTTTTGGGCTTCTTGCGGTCACGAGTGCAGTCATCTTCACCACCGATGCTGCCGAGGCGCGGCGCCACCGGCGTCACTACGCGCAACACCGCGTGCAGCGCGATGTGTCCGAGAGTTCCAGCCCGAAATTCGCGTCGATCATCGTCGACGGCAACTCCGGCTCCGTGCTTCAGGCCACGAGTCCCGACGGGATCCGCCATCCGGCCTCGCTGACCAAGATCATGACGCTCTATCTGCTGTTCGAGCGCCTCGAGTCCGGGAAGATGAAGCTCGACACCGAGATGCCGGTGTCGCAGCACGCCGCCGATCAGGATCCCACCAAGCTGAACCTGCGTGCCGGCCAGACCATTCGCGTCGAGGACGCGATCAAAGGTCTCGTCACCCGCTCCGCCAACGACGCAGCCGTTGTGATCGCGGAAGCAATTGGCGGCGACGAGGACGACTTCGCCCAGATGATGACGCGCAAGGCGCGTTCGCTCGGCATGTCCAGGACGGTTTACCGGAACGCCAACGGTCTTCCCAACGACGAGCAGGTCACGACCGCGCGCGACCAGGCCACGCTCGGCCGCGCCATCCAGGAGCGCTTCCCGCGCTACTATCGCTATTTCGCGACCTCGACGTTCAACTGGCGCGGACAGTCGATCCGGAACCACAATCATCTGCTCGGGAATGTCGAGGGCGTGGACGGCATCAAGACCGGCTATACTCGCGCCTCCGGCTTCAATCTCGTGACCTCGATGCGCCGTGGCAACCGCCACCTGATCGGCGTGGTGCTGGGCGGCCGCAGCGGCGGCTCGCGCGACGCCATCATGCGTAACCTGCTCGCGGAGAACCTCGATAAGGCCGCGACCACCCATACCGTCGCCGCGGTCACCGAACGCAGCGGTTCCGACGCCGCTGCCGAAGTCGCCGATACATCGGACACCCCGGCCCGTTCCGCTCCGCAGGTCCAGGCGTCGGCTGCCCCTGCTCCCGAAGCAGCCCCGTCGCGTCTCGCCGCGCGCCTCTCGACGCTTGCGGCTGCGGCTGCCGCGGTGCCGCCGGCTCAGCCCAGATCTGAAGCCAATAGGCCTGAAGTTCGGCCGATAGAATCCAAGGTCGAGCCTGCGCCGCTCACCAATGGCGTGATCTCGAGCCAGCCGCTCTCGATCATCCCCGGTTCGTCCGAACCGATGAAGCCGGTCCGGGTCAAGACCGTCCAGGTCAAGGCCGGCGCGGTGAAGGTCGCCTCCGCCGCCCCGGCTCAGATCGCACCGCAGGTCACGAGCACGATCGCATCCCGCTCCGAAGTCGCCGAAACCTCCGGTGCCGTCGTCGCCCGCGCAGACCTCATCAACAAGCCCGAGGCCAGCCAACCGGAAGCTCCGAGGGCCGAGATCACCCGTGCCGAGCTGCCGCGGCAGCCGGCGGGCTTCGGCACCGGCAACGGCACCCTCGGCGTCTTGCCGGCCGCCACCGCCGCACCCGCCCCGGCTGCTGCGAAGCTCGCATCAGCCGACCCGGCGCTGCAGCCGATCCAGATGAGCGCCACCACGAAGCCGGTTGCTACCCACAGCGGCTGGATCGTTCAGGTCGGCGCGCTCGAGAGCGAGAACCAAGCCCAGCAGCGCATCGACGCGGCGCGCAGCTCGGCTCGCGGCCTGCTCAGCAAGGCCGACCCGTTCACCGAGCCGGTCGTCGCGAAAGATAATCGCAAGCTCTACCGCGCCCGCTTCGCCGGGCTCGACCGGGACCAGGCCGAAGCCGTCTGCCGCACCCTGAAGCGCGCCGATATCTCCTGCATGACCGTCCGCAACTGAACTTTCGCACCGCTCCAATGAAAATGCCCGCGCCTTGCGCGGGCATTTTCATTTTCGGGATGCGGTGACCGACGAGGCTGTTCCACGACAACCTCTCGTCAAGGATTTACGGTTAAAACTTTACGCAAGGGATCGACCACGCCGACAATGGCGGGCATCGGGGCGACGGCAAACAGAGCAAGCAGAGCTCACACGGGACGAGCGTTTGTAGCGTGGTGCCGGAGTTAGCCGTTATGCGTGCGAAGCAGAGTATCCTTGGCCTCGTTTACACGGGCAGCGAGATACGTCGAGCCCCCCTGGTCGGGATGCAGTTTCTTCATCAGGGACTTGTGAGCCCGGCTGATGTCGTCACGCCCCGCCCCCGGCTGCAGGCCAAGGATCTGATAGGCCTCCTCCGTCGTCATTTTACCGCTCGCCACCGTGCGGCGCTGCCCCCCTGCCGCATCGCCCTGCGCGTTCTGACGCCAAGCGGGAAACCGGCGGTCCAGATAGCTTTCAAGTAGGGCCACGCTCTCGGCGTCGAACGCCGGGACCATTGCCAGCAGGGCCGCGAGATCGAACTCATCGAGATCGCGCCCGGCGTGAGGCCCGGCGACGATCTGGCCTCCGAGCTGGCCGGAATCGTGATCGAGCCGCATATCCAGGAATTGCGAGCGCACGCGCGAGGCCTGACCGGCCGGGCGCGTCGCGCCCCCGCCGAACAGCCCGCCGATATTGCCGAAGCCGGCGTTTGCCATCGGTGTCCAGCCCAAGAGCCCGGCGCCGAATATCCCGAGCGGGATCGCCACCACCAGTTCGCCCTTCAAGCCCGTGAACGCTGCGACAGCCAGCGCCACCACGCCGCCACCGAACCTGATCGCGCGTGCCAGCACGGCCGGATTGGCCGAACGGAACATCTGGAGCAGCAAATAAAGGGTGATAATGGCGATAGCGCCGGCGATCAGGGTCATGGCCGGAATATAGTCGGCCTACCGCCAAAAAGCATCGAGTCCTTGCGCCCCCGCCGACCGCGCGCCAGCGCTACTTCATCTGGCCGATCAGCCTGGCCGCGCCACTGGCGGTCTTGGCCAATTGCAACAGCGCCTCGCGTCCGCCGGCCGCGTAGGCGGCGGCTGCGCGCAACAGCTCGCGCAACTGCGCCGCCGCGCCCGGATCGAACCGGCACCAAGCGCCGCCGGTCAGGCGCGCGATCTCGCGAAAGGCCTTCTCGGCCACCGCGTCATGGCCTTCCTGAAAGACGAACACAGGCACTTTGAGCATGCCGAGCTCGCCTGCCTTGGCGCAGAGCTGGTCGACGTTCTCCTCCATGGCGTCGCCGACGAAGACGACGGCGCGCACGCCGGATGCGACGGCCTCGCGCCGCGCCTCGCTCAGCACCTTGCCGATCTGGGTGTCGCCGCCACGGCAATCGATCTTGCTCATCAGCGCCGCCAGCCTGGCGCTGTCGGAGATCCATCCCGTGGCGCGGCACTCGTTGAAGCCGCGATAGTAGACGAGCCGGATGTCGAGACTGCCGAGCGCGGCGGTCTCACGGAACATGTCGGCCTGAAGCGCGCAAGCCATGTCCCAGGTCGGCTGCCGGCTCATCGTCGCATCCAGCGCGAAGATCAGCCGCCCTTTTGAACCGGGCGCATGCGGTGACAGCGCGCGCGCGTTGGCGACGAAGGCGGCGATGTCCTCCGAGGTCGAGGTCCCCGCCTGCGGCACAGCGTCGCCTGGTTGCGCCGAGACGGCATCGCGGCCGCGCGGTTTGATGGGTTCGCCGGACATTTCCTTGACCCTTGCGTGAGCGGCTAATGTGGTCAGCACATGCAGCCCGGTCAATGCGCAAAGCCCCCGCAGGCGGCAGCCGGCGGAGGCTTTGAAATCGGTATCGACGACGAGGAAGGCGTCAGCTCTTGGCGGGCGCCATCAAAGCGACCGGCCCGGGCTCGAGAATCTTGGGCGGGGACGATTGCGTGTCGACCGGCGCCACTTCACTGTCGGTCGCGCTCAGGAACTTGTCGAGCATGCCCTGGATCGAGTTCTTGGCAGCATCCGGACCGGTGTCGCGCATGTCGTTGTGCTGGAATTCGGTCTTCACGACCTGGATGCCGGCCTTCTCGCATTCTTCGTCGGTCGGGATCACACCCGCATCGGCCTTGAACTGCGGATCGGTGGAGCGGAACGACAGGATCTTGAACTTCCCGGCGGTGACGAAGGGCACGCGAAGATTGTCGAGTGTGACGACCTTCTTGACCTCATCCGGATACTGCTTGGCGAAATACATCGTGATGTCGCCGCCCATGGAGTGGCCGACCATCGTCACCTTTTCGTAGTCGGCGTTGGGCTGAACCTTCTTCATCTCCTGCATGGCGAGATGGATGTTGGCGACGCCGCGCAGGATCTGCGGCAGCCGGCCGACATAGATCTCGCCCGGCTTGGTCACCATCGGTGGATCGGTCGGCAAATCATGCTGCGGGCTGACGACGAGGTAGCCGCGCGCGGCGAAAATGTTGGCGAGGAAGCCGTACTCGGTGTTCTTGACGGTGTTGCCGTGGTTGATCACGGCGACCGGCATCGTGATCATGCCGGCATTGGCCTGCATTTCCTTGTCACGACGGATCGCGATATCGACGGGCACCGCACGGTTGTCGCGCGAGGCATCGTAGAAGGTGATGGTCTCGTGCCTGATTGCCCACTTGCTCGCCGTGAAATAGGCGACGCCACAGAGGGCACTGACCGAAACCAGAACGGCAATTCCACGCTTCATTTTCGTCCTCAGCCTCAGGCTCTTGCGGCCTGAATCTCCCTGTTGAAAATCGTGTTCTTCCGGAGCTCTTCGGCCCCTGGTCGCCTATTCCCTAATATATGTCACAGCCGCGTGACAGGAAGGCCAAATATTGTGAACCGGCAGCCCTTTCATTGTGCGGCGCACACGTTTCTTTGGGCATCTCGCTCTCACACGGCTACGTCAGGGTGCACGTCACCATCCGACGCAACCTGTCTCGATCGGGTTCCGTTTTGCAGTAAACACGGGGTGAAAACGGTTGAGCGCGGGCTCGGTTCCCCGGGGGAGACCGGCCTCTTGATCGACTGGAAGTAGCGATGTACCGCCGCCTCAAGCGCCGAGGATGTCGTGGACCTCGAGCGGCTTGTCGACCTGGTTGAACCACTCGGCGCGATTGGCCGCGCGGCGACGTCCGCGCTCGTCGAGCGGAAGCTTGAGCTGGCGGAGCAGGCTCGTCACCTCCTCCCGTGCGGTGAGATGGCCGAGATTTGGCCGCATGCCGAGCGTGGCCTCGTCGATCTCGTCCAGCGCGGTCAGACCGCGCGGGAAGAACTCGCGATAGACGACCCGTTCGGCGAAGCCGTCGACGTAGCGGAAGCCGAGCCGCAGCGACAAATCCTTCAACCCATCGGCAACCAGCTGCTTGTTGCGGGAGCCGAGCATCGACAGGCGGTTGCGCACCACGATCCAGTCGGTGGTCGCACCGTCGAGCTGGCGGCGCTTGCGCCTGACATCCCGCACCATCTCGGCGTAGTGGCTCTCGCCTGTCACCGCGTAATTGGCGGGATCGACAGTGCCGAGCACATCGAAATCGAGGAAGCTGTCATTGATCGGGGTCACCAGCGTGTCGGCCATCGAGTGCGCAAGCCGCATCAGGTAGCTGTCGGTGCCGGGCGTATCGATGACGATGAAGTCGAAGCTGCTCTCGACCGCCGAGACCGCCTCCATGAACTGAAGGAACTCCGAATTCTCGTTCTCGGCAACCTGCATCGTTTCGCCAAGCTTGATGCAGCGATGCAACGGCAGTTCGAGGTCGAGCTTGGTTCGGCGCGCCCAGGCGGAACGGTTGTTGATGTAGTGAGTAAAGCTCTGCTGACGGCAGTCGAGGTCGATGGTGGCGACGCGCTGGCCGGCTTTGAGAAGCGCGACTGCGATGTGCAGGGCGGTGGTCGACTTGCCGGAGCCGCCTTTCTCGTTGCCGAGCACGACCACATGCGCCGAGCCGGACTGGCCTTGGCTAGCTTGCACAAGCATCGCGATCCTCAACACCCCTAACGAATATCTTCGAGTTGGCCGCGTCTGCGGTCAAGTGAAATGCGTGACAGGCAAGACAAATCGCGGCGCGCTGACCTTCATCATGAATCGCGGCGCCGCTTCGCGTCTGTGATCCAGCCCACAATGCCGCGACGCTTGCGCGGCTTTGCGCGGGATGCTGTGCCGCATCCGGATGCATGGCGTCCATGGTCGCCGCTTGTTAAGGTTAGCCTGCCGGGCGCCGGAACGCGCCCGTCGATTCCCGATCGCGTCGAGTTCTGATGTCACGCAGCCCCTTGATCGCCCGCACGGTCCCCGCCTTGCGACGCGCCGTCGACAATCTTCGCAAGCGAAAGGCGACGATCGCGCTGGTCCCGACCATGGGAGCGCTCCATGACGGCCATGTGTCGCTGGTACGCCTCGCCAGGCGGCGCGCGAGCCGCGTCGTGGTGTCGATCTTCGTCAACCCGACCCAGTTCGCGCCGACCGAGGATTTTGGCGCCTATCCGCGAACCTGGAAGGCCGATCTCGCCAAGCTAGCCGCCGAGGACGTCGATATCGTCTGGCATCCCGGCGCCGAGGCCATGTACCCGGAGGGCTTTGCCACCCGCATCGTGCCGGAGGGACCGGCGCTGGCTGGCCTCGAAGACCGCTTCCGCCCGCATTTCTTCGCCGGCGTCGCCACTGTCGTCGGCAAGCTGTTCACCCAGTGCCGGCCGGATGTCGCGATCTTCGGCGAGAAGGATTTTCAGCAGTTGCGGGTGGTGGCGCAGATGGCTCGCGACCTCGAGCTCGGCGTCAAGGTGATCGGCTCCCGCACCGTGCGCGAGCGCGATGGGCTCGCGATGTCCTCGCGCAACGTCTATTTGTCGCCACAGGAGCGGCAGACCGCAACCACGCTATACCGCGCCATGAAGGAGAGCGCCGGGCGCATTCGCGCCGGCGAAGCGGTCGCGCCCGCAATGGCGCGCGGTGCCGCGATGATCACGGCGGCCGGCTTTGAGCTCGACTATTTCGAAGTGCGCCATGCAGCGACCCTGGCACAGGTCAGCTCGCGCAACGACGGACCGTTGCGCATCCTGGTCGCGGCCAAGCTCGGCACCACCCGGCTGATCGACAATATCGCGGTTTAGAGCAGCCCGAGATCGCGCAGCTCGCGCCGCATCGGCTCAGGCATCGCCGCGATCGAGCCGGCGGCGGACCTGCCGAGATCGGGCGGCACCGAATCGTCGGCGAGATAGCGCCAGCCCTGGAACGGGCGCATCGGCCGCGGCGACACCGGAATCACCTTCGGCTGCATCACGATCCGGCAGCGCCCGATGCCGTCCTTGTCGCGGAACGGCTCGATGCCGATGATCTTTTCGCGCGCGGCGACCTCGCCCTTGATCACCCAATAGAGCGACCCACCCGACAGGATCTCGGCGTCGCGCTTGGGCACCATGCGGGTGATGTGGATGTGATGTTGCGGCAGACCCTTCTTCTTGGCGGTCTG
Source organism: Bradyrhizobium sp. CW1 (assembly GCF_023100665.1). Lineage (NCBI taxonomy): Bacteria > Pseudomonadati > Pseudomonadota > Alphaproteobacteria > Hyphomicrobiales > Nitrobacteraceae > Bradyrhizobium > Bradyrhizobium sp. CW1. The sequence goes on along the minus strand of NZ_CP064684.1, from coordinate 3,538,974 downwards.
CATCCGTTCGGCGGTCCACTCCTTCAATTCCTTGACGGATTCGCAGCCGACGGCGAGCTTGATCAGATGTAGTGGCATGCCCCAGCATTAGCCGGACAGCCACGCATTTGGAATGCCGATCTACTTGTTATCCGCAGCCGGGGCAGCCGCGGCCGGCGGCGTGAGCGGAACCGGTGCTGCCGCCGGCGCCCGCGCAGCCTTCGGCGCAGGCGGCTTCTTCGCGGCGGGAGCTGCGGCCTGCGCCGAGGCCGCTGCGGGGGCGCGCGGAGCCGCCGCGTTTGCGGTGGGCGCCGCCTGACGCGTCGGCGGCTCGGGATTCATGATGCTGACCGGCGGCGTCGACGAGGCACTCGGGAACTCCGCATTGGTCGGCTTGCCCGTCGGCATCGACGGCGGCAGCCCCGCAAGTGCGGCAGTGGCCGGCAACGATTGCGCTGCTGCAGGCGCATTCCAGGTCGGGGCGTAGCGCGCGACCAGCGTGTCGTAGAGATGGGAATCCATGTTGGCGGCGACCCGCTGCTGGTCGGTCAGCGAGCGGAAGGCCGCGCAGTCAAACTGCGTGCAGCCATCGCGCGCGACCAGCACATGCGCGACCAGGCCGTAGCGATCACGCTCCAGCGACTTGCGCAGCACCTTGATGTCGGGCGTCAGGCTCTTCTCGGCGGTCGCGGCATCGCCGAGCGCCGTCAGCCGGTCGATCCTGGCCGCGGTCGTGGAGACGGCCGCAGCCGCCGCGTCAGGCGCGCCGAACAGCGCCTTCTCGCAGCCCATGGCCACGGCATCGCCCGCGAGATCGTCGAGACAGGACAGCGCCGGCAGGCTCGCGGTCATCGCCGCCTGTGCGCGCGCCTCGGTCGGCGTGGTCTGCCCCGCCGGTCCATCGACGCGCACAACAGCAGCCAGCGCGATGGCAATGGCGAGCAGCGCAATGACGGTCAGCGCGCCGTTGGCGACCGATCGTTCGGCGCGCAGCAGCGTGACCAGGAGAATCAGTCCGAAGAAGCCGGCAGCCGCCAGCATCATCCACATTGGAAGGGCCGGCGAGCTCCAGATTTGGTCAAACGACGAGGCCCATGCCCAGTTCATGCGCGACGTCCCCTCACGCGAGCAGAGAGCGAATGGTCAAAGCGAGTACCGAGAGTCGGCAACTGCCCCCGGCCCACCTTTTGAAGGTGAAGCGGGCCTTTTGACGGCGGCAGAATACAAATTCCCGGGGACGCGCCAATGCGCGGATAGCGTCGGCCTTCAGGACAGCGCGAGCTGGCTTTCCTTGGCGACGCGTTCGAAGGCTTCGGTCGAGCTCTTGATCCGGTACTGACAGTCGTCACCATCGGTCGGCAGGAGGCGGATGACCTCATACGAGCCGCTGGCAGCGGGGCGTGCGACATTGCTGGCGGTGAACAATACGCGCGCGCCAATAGGGAATTTGTGCTTCAACACCCTCTCCATCACTCAAACAACGCCTGCCACGCCCGTGGTCCCACTGCGTCGGCCGGCCGGAAACCCGGCCGCTGTATAGCATGCGACGAGCGTTTTTGGCCAGCAGTATGCGACATGGCAAACGTGCGAATTTTGCAGTTATTTCAGAGTGATGCCGTCAGCCGACGATACCGCCGGAACCGGTTCTTCCGGGGGTATGGGGCAAACGGTCGTCGGGGCTGGCGTGATCCACCACCTTGGGAGGTTCCTGGGCCGTGAGGTCCCTCTGCCGACGACTCTGGCGATTGAGCGCCGCCGGCTTGCTCGGCGTCGAGCGAGGCCGATCACCGCGGATTACACGTTCTCGAACTTTTCGATGACCAGCGTTTCGGCGAGCGCGTCCCGGGTCCATTCCTGGAACGCCGGCAGCGCCAGCATCGTGTCCATGTAGGCCTTGGTCTCCGGCGTGACCTCAATCGCGTAGGTGCGGAAGCGGTGCACGACCGGGGCATACATCGCATCCGCTGCGCCGAAGCGCCCGAACAGGAACGGTCCATTGGCGCCATACCGGGCCCGGCATTCGCGCCAGATCTCCTGCACGCGCGCGATATTGGCCTCGGCGTCCGCCGACAGCGTCACGGGGCGCACCGGACGGTGCAGGTTCATGCCGCATTCGTTGCGAAGGGCCATGAAGCCGGAATGCATCTCGGCGCACACCGAACGGGCATGGGCGCGCGCGGCGGCCTCGTCCGGCCACAGCTTCACTTCCGGATAGCGCTCGGCGATGTATTCGATGATGCTGAGCGAATCCCACACCGTGATGTCGCCATCGACCAGCACCGGCACCTTGCCGGCGCGGCTGAACGAGATGATCTGCTCCTTGTCCGCGGGATTGTCGGTGTAGAGCGGGATGAGGGTCTCCACGAACGGAATGTCGTTGGCGCGGAGCGCGAGCCAGGGCCGCATCGACCATGACGAGTAATTCTTGTTGCCGATTGCGAGTTTCAGCGCAGCCATGTCATCAGTCCTTCTCGATACGCCTTGAAGCGAGCCGCTTTTAACGCCATCGCCTGCCGCCAATCAATCGTTGCTGCACCTCGCCATGCGTGGCAAGCGTTGCGATCCTCTCCGGGAGACTGACATGAGCAGGCATTGGGTCGACATCACAGCCGTCGGCTTCTTCATCATCGAATGGCTGGTCTACGCCCTGACGCTGGAGCAATCGGCCTATGGCCGCGACAGCCTGTCGGCGCGCATGAACCGCTACCGCGAGGTGTGGGTGCGCCGGCTACTCGACCGCGACGCGCGCATGGTCGACATGCAGATCATGGCCTCATTGCAGAACGGCACCGCCTTCTTCGCCTCCACCAGCCTGATCGCGCTCGGCGGCGCGCTGGCGCTGCTGCACGCGACCAACGACGCGATCACGATCTTGAGCAAGCTGCCGATCGATCTCAGTACCTCGCCGGCGATGTGGGAGCTGAAATGCGTCGGCCTCGTCCTGATCTGCGTCTATGCCTTCTTCAAATTCGCCTGGTCGTACCGCCTGTTCAACTATGTCGCGATCCTGTTCGGCGGCATGCCGGCAGCCGCGCAGCGTGACACGCCGGAGGCCGAAGCTCATGTGATCCGCACCTCGCGCCTGTTCGAATCCGCCGGCCGCCATTTCAACCGCGGCCAGCGCGCCTTCTTCTTCGCACTCGGCTATCTCGGCTGGTTCGTCAGCCCCTGGGTGTTGTTCGTGACCACGGCAACCGTGGTGATCGTGACTTGGCGGCGGCAGTTCGCCTCGAGCGCGTGGGAAGCGATGGCGCCGGAGGTGGTGAATGGCGAGGAGACGCGGCGCGGTCCCTGACGCGCTCGTGTTGCGGCTCTGCAGTGCACCGCTGAGTAGCGGTGCGTCCACAAGAGCGAATGTGGCGCACCCTCTCTCCACATCGTCATTGCGAGCGCAGCGAAGCAATCCAGAATCCCCCCGCGGCGGCAGACTGGATTGCTTCGCTGCGCTCGCAATGACGGAGCATGAGGCGGCAGCGCCACTTTTCCAGCTCGCATCTTGAATTGCGACTATAGCTTCGCACCTTCGCGGCGCATTTTGCCCGAGTCTGGCCACTTCACCCTCTTGTCCCAAGAGGCACAGGGAAGTCTGCGGTCATAGTCCTAAGCCGGCGTCTCGATCTGCTATGTGCAGCGATTGCCGCATGGAACTCCCTAAAGTCGCTTTGATCTATCTCAATTCTCTTACAGACGCGGGCATCAACTTGAGAGAGTCGCGTCATCGCTCCGCCGCGCCGGCCGGGCGGTTGGGCGCTTCCAGGGAGCTCGATATGATCAAGTCGCTCGGAATTGCCACATTCGCCTTCTGCTTCGCAGTATCGGCTCAGGCGATGACACCTGCCCCGATTGCACAGCCCGAAAGCCTCGTTACGGAAGTTGCTGCTGCCTGCGGCGTCGGTAGGACACGTATCAACGGCGTGTGCGTAGCACGGACGACGGTCCGTCATACCCGTCGGGCGGTCCGCAGATGTGTGAGAGGAACAACGTGCTGATTGCTTGTCCTTCAGGACAATACCGCAAAGTGGTCTCGCCATGATTAAAATAGAAGAGTACCGACCCCAACGGTACATCAACGGCCCCCGGCCTCAGCCCTCCAGACTGAGGCCGTCTTGCGCCTGAAAGGTTGGCCGGACCGGTCACCTTGTCGGATTTATCGACCCGGCAACAGCATGAAACCGCAATGCTGATGCCAGCAGGCCAACAAAATCAAAACTCGAGAGCACGCTTCCATCGTCAATTGGCCAAGCCGATGCTGGAGGTGAATAGCGCAGACACACAAAGCAAATGTTTACGCAATTTACCACTCGACCATCAACGCGATGGTCTTCATTTTCCCATCTGATAATTGCCTTGCGCGCCTTGTTTGGTCGGATGCTCGGAATGGTCCTTTCGCAGCGGAGGTGGCCGGCATGTCCGAAATGGTAGAAGTGCTCGCCGGAACGAGTTTGTTTCTGCTCGCCTTCTCGCTGCTGATATTCGACATACCCCGCTACACCTTATCGCTGGTGTCTCTTGCTCTGTTCAGCTCGAAGCGGCGAAGCGCCAGTGGGACGGTTTGCGAGGCGACGGTAAGCGTGATTATCCCGACCTTCAACGGCGGCTCCGGGCTTGCTCCTTCGATCAGCTCGCTGCGCCGGCAAACCCTGCGACCTGTCGAAATCATCGTCGTCGACGACGGCTCCACCGACCAAACACGCGCGGTCGCGGAGCGGGCGAGAGCGCAGGGGCTAGTTGATATGGTCATCTGCCATGGGACCCGCTGCGGCCGCAGCGCTGCCATCAACGCTGCAGCACGGTTTGCCCGCGGCGATCTTCTTCTGACCGTAGATGCCGACACTGTCTTCGAACCGAACGCGGTTGAGCGCCTCGCGGCTGCGTTCGGCGATCCGCTCGTCGCCGGCGCAAGTTGCAACATCGCGATCAGCAATGAGCGCGATTCGATATGGACAGGACTTCAAAGCGTCGAATACCTGATGTCGATCACTGCGGGGCGGTCGATCCTCGACGTGGTGGATGCGATCGCGTGTCTGTCCGGCGCCTGTTCCATGTATCGGCGGGATATCTTCACGCAGCAGGGCGGGCTCGACGTCGGCCCTGGCGAAGATATGGAGTACACCTTACGGCTCCGCAGGCTCGGCTATGTCATTCGGTTCGTGTCCGACGCCTGGGCGGAAACAGCCGGCCCCGCAAGCGGCATCAGTCTGTTGCGCCAGCGCGCGCGCTGGGATCGCGATGCTCTGCGCATCCGTTTCATGATGTATGGCGAGCTGAGTTTTCGCCATCCGCTAGAGCGTTTACCGGACACGATCCAAAGGCTGGACTTCATCTTCTTCGATCTCGTTCCGACGCTCAGCCTGCCGTTCTACTTGGCCTACATTGTGCTGTTGTTCGGCCCGGATGCCGTGTTGTTTCTCTCGGCGATCTACCTGCTGCTGCTCTGGATCTCGGTATTCAATATGGCACTTGTGTTCGCCCTATTCCAACGATCCGTCGGAAACTTTGGCTGGAAGATGGCGCTGATCTTTCCCTTGTACCAGGGCGTCTATCTGAAGTGCGCGCGGTTTTTTTCCTACTCTTCGGAAATCATCTTTGCCTCGTCGCGGAACGATGATTTCGTGCCACCGCGCGTTCGCCGTGCACTATTCGGAGATCGGACAAAAGAGGTGGCCAAATGACGGTGGCCCTGACGCGACTCGATCCGCATATTCCCGATCCTATCGAGAGCCGTCGGCGCGCGGCCGGACGGACCGTCCGCGCCGCCTATGCGACAATCGTATTCGGCATACTCGCATTCTTTGTCGTCTATTTCGGGAGGCCAATTCTCTATCTCGGCGGCCCGGGCAGCGTGTCCTCGCCAAGATATTTGGTTTCACTGCCCTACATCGTGCAGATCAACAGCATCACCGTGGTGAGAGGTGGATCGGTCAAGGCCGGCGAAGAAATCGGAAGGGTGCGGTCTCCGCAGCACGATGAAATCGTCGCTACTTATTGTCAATGCGGTAATTCAGGCTCGCGGCCGATGAGGTTGCGATAAGTTGGACAGCTTCCTCAGCAAGCTGCAGATGTGAGCGCGCCGCGTCGAGAGATTCGCGGGCGGGCACTCCGATCGCACAAATTCTCGACCCCACCGATGTCTTCGTCGACTGGTACGTTCCCAACGAACGCCTGTCCGACCCGAAAGTCGGCAACGAAGTCTTTGTCCTGTTCGGCAACCGGCGAATTCTGGGCGAGATCGTGGAAATTCTGCCGGTGTCAGACGTGTACCCCGGAGCGGGCTCATCGGCGGCGCGCGAGCGTACCGCCTCGCAAATCGCGCGAATTCAGTTCAGCCCAGGCGCGCATCCCCCGGCGCTGAACTCGGCCGTCGACGTTCACATGCACTACACACAACTCAGCGCGCGCATCGCTTCCATGCTGGTGAAACTATTCGGGCTCGACGAGCTGTGAGAGGAAGCGAGGTGCAGCATGCAGATCGAAGGGACTCAAACGAATTGCCCGGCTTGCGGCTCATCCGCTCTGATCTTGTTTCCGGTATTCCACCACATGATCTGCGCCTATGTTGGTCCGGAGTATGACTTCGCACCAAACACCGCGGGATATACGTGCCCGAAGTGCTGCCGCGACATTGTGTCGGCCGACCCAGCTTGCGAGATCGTGGGCACTAGCGCGCGGTGCACAAGGTGTTGGGTCGAGATGGTGGTGTCCCCAGCGTGTGCTCCGGCTGGCTTGTAAGGATTAGCGGCGATCTCGGCTTATCCGTCGCTCAAGTGCGACTGCGGCGAGCAGAGTTGGACAGAGAACAAGCAGAGGGCAGCTTCAGCGGCCAGGTAGAGCTGCCTTGGTCGGTAGCACGATGCCCGACGGTAACTACGATAGTTTCGACGGTCTCGCCTGTCTCCACAGGGCGAGTGAGGTTTGAGATAAATGGTTGCAACTCAACAGCGCATCGGTCAACAATGCCGCGCGAGTTGACGAAGGCGGAATTTTCACCACTTTTCCCAAGCGCGCCCGCGCTCCCACACACGGCGTTCTGGACCCAACGCGGTTGGCCGACATTGTGGCGATGGTCGCCGAGCAGGCACAAACTGCATAGACACCCGGTCGTAGCGGAGGCATCATAGCACCCGGTTGGCGTGTATCGGAGGACACCATGATCAGCTTGATCCGCGTTTTCGATATCGCCGTACTCACGTTGGGCATGTTCAACGTCTTGCTGGTGGCATTGATTATCTTTGCATTTTGATGCTCCCGCCGACGCGGCAATCGCCGTGCACGCGCGGCGGCTGCGCTTCAATTTCGCCGCCCGACTCAGGCTGAGGTTGTATTCGCTGCCGGCGTCTCGTCTGTGGCGGTTTGACAGGCGGCGCCGTGACGAAGCTTTGCAGCGCCGCTCGTCGGCACGAAGCTTTGGGCTCACAGAGAGCAATCCGCCCTGCCCTTGGCCTCTCGCACCCGAACGCTGCCGCGTCCACCGCAAGCCGGCTCGCGAACATGACGACCACAAGATCGCCCCTCAAGGATGAGCCGGGATGGCCAACACATACGCCGTGTCCGAATTTCGGCAAAGTGGAATATATTTGCGAAGATGGATTGACAGCAGAGCGACAAAGCAAGGCCGTAGCCCAAGCGAGAGTTTAGCCGCCGAAATCCCGCGGGCTGAACGGCAGGTCCATCACCTTCCATTCCCCGTATTTGTCGGCCGGCAACATCTTGTAGGGCTGGCAGGCCTGAAGCGCGCTCATGGCGGACTTCACGAGCGCGACGCCCTTTGCGGACGGCGGGGCTTCGATCAGGATCGGCTCGCGCGCCAGCGTGCCGTCGGTCGCGAGCACGGTGCGCAGCTTGATGTTGACGTTGTCGGTCGGCGCGACCCCAGCCGGCAGCTTGGCGCAGCTTCGCAAATGACGACGCAGCTCGGCGATGATTTCGACCGGCAGCTTCGCCGCGATTGAATCCTTGGCATCGCCGCCATCGTCTTTGGGGGCGTCTTTCGGCAGCTCCGTCGGCAATTCCGGCGGCAGGCCCAGCATGACGCCGTATTTGACAGTGACGTCGGGCTCCGGCGCCTGATAGGACGGCGGCGGCGCGGCCTCCGGGTGCTGCATCGCTTGTGGCAGTAGCTGTGGCGCCGGGGGCTGCGGCGTCGCCTGAGGCGGCGGCGACTGCGATGGCTGAGGCTGTGGCTGTGGAGGCTGCGGTTGCGGCTGCGCATTTGCCTCGCGCTGCTGCGGCGTCTGTGAAGGCTGTGGCTGCGGCTGTTTCTGCTGCGGCGGTTCAGGCGAGGCCTGCTGCTTCGAGGACTGTGCCGCAGCCTGCTGCTTCGCCTCGGGCTTCGGCGCGGCCGCCGCCTTGTCCTTATCGTTCAAATCGAACTTCGGCAGTTTCAGGTCAGGGGTCGGCTCCGGCGGCTTCGCCTTGAGTTTTTCCCCGGTCTTCTCCTCGGCTTTGGCCTCCTCCTGCTTCACCTGCTCCGGCGTCACGATGCTGACGGAAACCGATTCGGGCGGGCTGGCGTGAAACGGATGGACTTCGCTGATCACGATGATCAGCGCGACCAGCGTCAGATGGGCGATCGCCGACGCTGCAATGTCCGTCCGTATGATCTTCCGCAGTTCCATCGCCTGACTTCAGGTTGCCAAGCTGGTCCTAGCATACGGCAGGCCCCTCTCAATCCCATTTTGGCGCGAAGGCGAAATCGGTCAGGCGGCCCCTGGGACTGGCCAGCGCGGCGATCTGGGCCATCTCGTCGTCCGAAAGCTCGAAATCGAAGATCTCGATGTTTTCCGACAGGCGTTCGACGCGCGAGGTGCGCGGGATCGCAGCGACATTCTGTTGCACCAGCCAGCGCAGGCAGACCTGCGCCGGCGTCTTGTGATGCAGACGCCCGATCTCGGCGAGCGTCCGGTCGGTCTTGATCCGCCCCTTGGCGATCGGGCTGTAGGCGACCAGCGCGAGCCCGTGCTGATCGCAGGCCGCCCTCACCTTCGCCTGGTCGAGATAAGGGTGGTATTCGACCTGGTTGCAGGCCAGCGGCTCCGGCGACAACGCCACCGCCTGCTCGATCAGCGCCACGGTGAAATTGGAAACGCCGATGTGGCGGGTCAGGCCCATGCGCTTGGCATGCGACAGCGCGCCCAGCGTCTCCTCCAGCGGCACGTGCGAATTGGGCCAGTGCAGCAGCAGGAGATCGACGGAGGGAAGTCGCATGCGCGCCAGGCTCTCCTTGACCGAGCGCTCGAGATCGTGGGGCGCGAAATGATTGGTCCAGACCTTTGTCGTCAGGAAGATGTCGTCGCGGCGCACGCCGGAGGCGCGCAAGCCGTCGCCGACCTCGCGCTCATTCTCGTAGACCTGTGCGGTATCGATGTGGCGATAGCCGAGCCGCAGCGCCTGCTCGACCACACGGGTGCACATGCGCCCGCTCAGCTCCCAGGTCCCCAGCCCGATCGCCGGTATCCTTGCGCCATTGGTCTCGACGAACAGCATGAGGAATCCTCTCTGTCGCGGTCGCCCCAAATCATGATCCAGGCGTCATTATGAACCCGGCTGGCAACACTGCCAACGGGCGACACCGGCCGCCGGGTCGGATCTTGCGCGCAATGCTAACGGGAGGTTCGTGCCAGGCCTTGACGTCAGGCCTTGACGTCAGGCCTTGAGGTCAGGCCTCGAGCTCAGGCTTTGGCAAGCGCCTGGAATACGGTGTCAGGCGCATGCGCGATCACAGCGAGCAGCGCGCGGGCGGGTCCCCGCGGGGCCCGCTTGCCCTGCTCCCAATTGCGGATGGTCTCGACGGGAACGCCGAGCTTGGCCGCGAACTCCATCTGGGTCAGGCAGGCACGGCGGCGCAAATCGCGCACGGCGAGCGAGCTGGTGTCGGGCGGCGCTGCGTTAGGTACGGGCTGGATTGGAAACGGCTGGACCGGAAACTCCCGCCCATCCCGCAACTCGACAATCCGTCCGTCCGCCTTCAACCGCACACGCATGCTCATTCCCCCAAGCAAGGCGATGATGCGGCAGCTCGCTTAAGTTCGGATTAAAGATGATGGCTGCGTATACGGTCTCGTGCCCCGGACGCAGCGCAGCGCTTCTTCAGCGGTGCGCTGCAGAGCCGGGGCCCATGTCGCTGCAATACTGTGCCGCTTCTGGGTCCCGGTTGCGCAGCAACGCCAAGGGCGTTGCAGCGCGCCGGGGAGACGAGAGTGCGTGTAGCCCTACCTCAACCCGAACCACAACGTCGCGATGCCGAGGAAGGAGAAGAAGCCGACGACGTCAGTGACCGTTGTCACGAACGTGCCGGAGGCCACGGCCGGATCGGCCCTGACACGTTCGAGCGCCATCGGGATCAGGATGCCTCCGAGTGCGCCGGCGAAGAGGTTCACGATGATGGCGAGCCCGATGACCAGGCCGAGGCCCGGGATCCTGAACCAGGCCACCGCAGCGACGCCCGTGATCACGGCAAAGGCGAGACCGTTGACGAGGCCGACCAGGCCCTCGCGCACCACCACGCGCCAGGCATTGGAGGAGCCGAGCTCGCGCGTCGCCAGCGCCCGCACCGCGACCGTCATGGTCTGGGTCGCGGCATTGCCGCCCTGGCTTGCGACGATCGGCGCCAGCACGGCGAGCGCCACCATCTTCTCGAGCTGCCCCTCGAACAGGCCGAGCACGGACGACGCCAGAAAGGCGGTGGCGAGATTGACCAGCAGCCAGTTGAACCGCGCGCGTGCAATGGTGAACACGGTGTCGGACAGCTCTTCGTCGCTGTTGACGCCGCCGAGCGCCTTGAGGTCCTCGTCCGCCTCTTCCTCGATGACGTCGACGACGTCGTCGACGGTGATGACGCCGACGAGGCGGTCCTGGGTGTCGAGCACCGGGGCTGCGACGAGATTGTACTTGCCGAACATGCGCGCCACCTCCTCCTGGTCCTCCAGGACGGAGACGCGGCGGCGATCCTCGTCGGTCAGTTCGGCAAGCGCCACCGGGCGGCGGGCGCGCAGCAGCACGTCGAGCGAGACCGCGCCCTGCCAGTGCTGCTCCTTGTCGACGACGTAGATCTCGTAGAAGCGGTCTGGCAGATCCGGCGTCTCGCGCATGTAGTCGATCGCCTGCCCCACGGTGAAATCCTGCGGCACGGCGATGAACTCGGTCTGCATCCGGCGGCCGGCGGAGTTCTCCGGATAAAGCAGGCTGCGCTCGAGCACGACGCGCTCCTTGAGCGGCAGCTTCTCGAGGATCTCCTCCTGATCGGCCTGATCGAGCGTTTCCAGCAGCTCGACCGCGTCATCGGATTCGAGCTCGCGCACACCTTCCGCGACCGTCTGCGGCGGCAGTTCCTCGAGGATCTCCTCGCGCACGCCCTCGTCGAGCTCGTTCAGCGCGGAGAAGTCGAAATCGCGCCCCGTCAGCTCAACCAGGCGGACCCGATCGTCGGGCTCGAGAGCCCCAATGAGATCGCCCAGATCGGCCTCGTGCAGCTCGGCAACGCAGGCGCGCAGCGCGGCGCTGTCGCCGGCCTCGATCGCATGGGTAATTTCCGCGACGAATTCGTGACGAATTTCGCCGTCTTCATTGCGCATCGGCACGTGGTCGAGTACCGATTCCGCGGCAGATGCGGCACCGTCCAGATGTTCATCCATGGCGCGCCTCGCCGTTCGACAGGTTGGAACGAGTGGTCTGAGCTGACGGTTCAGGCAATACCCACAAGGCAACTCTGAGCGCAATGACAAAGATGCTTCGACTGAGGTGGACCTCGATGTCGGCAGGCGCAGCCCTCGCCGCCCTCACCGGCATCGCCTCGAGTGAAGCCGCCGAGTGCCCGCGCAAGGACGCGCTCGGCACCTCCCGCATTCTGAGCGTCGACGCCAAGACCGCGCCGCGCGTGGGCCTGAAGAGCTTTCCGCAGACGCTGGAGCTTGCCGATCACGAGGTCGTGCTGACCTTCGACGACGGGCCGCATCCGCCGACGACGTCGAAGGTATTGGTGGCACTGGCGCAGGAATGCGTGCGCGCGACCTTCTTCCTGATCGGCCTGCACGCCTCCGAACACCCTGACATGGTCAAGCGCATCGCGCGCGAGGGCCACAGCATCGGTCACCACACCTTCTCGCACCCGTTCATGGCGCGCATTCCGTTCGACAAAGCGAAGAGCGAAATCGACCGCGGCATCGCGGCCGTCGAGCTGGCTCTGCACGGCACCTCGACAACGACGCCCGCGACCCCGTTCTTCCGCTTCCCCTATTTCGAGGCGACGCCAGCCGAGCTTGACCTGCTCCAGTCCCGCGGCATCGTGGTGTTCGGGGCCGACCTGTGGGCCAGCGACTGGAACGAGATGACGCCGGAGCAGGAAATGAAGCTCGTCACCGAGCGGCTCGCCGCCGCCGGCAAGGGTATCATCCTGTTCCACGATCCCAAGGCGCGTACGGCTGCGATCATGCCGGCCTTCCTGCGGTATCTGGGGGAGAACCGCTATCGGGTGGTTCACGTCGTGCCGGCGGGTGCATCACAGAAGAGTGCCGACGCGCATTGATGCCGGAATGTCACGCCGGTGCAAAATGGGGTGATTTGGGCCCTATTAACAGTCCGTTCATGCTACGCCATGCAAGTATCAAGGGGACTTGTCGCGGCAGGGTTCTGGGTCGGGGTTCTTGCGCCTGAACCGTTTGCTGATGTCTCCGACCTACTATGGCGGCAATCGCGTAAGAGGGCAGACCGGGTTCATGATCGGAAGTAGCGTTGTTGCTCGGACGCGATCGTGGATCGTCCTTTGCCTTGGCAGCTTTCTTGGCGGATTCCTTGGTGTCCTGACCATCGGCTCGCCGGCCATTGCGGCCGACTGCCCCGGCCATCCGGACGCGCTCGGGACCTCCCGCACGCTCGTGGTCGATCCGCACGAGCATCCCCGCATCGGCACCATGCAGTACCGCGAGACGCTGCCGCTGAAGGACCATGAAGTCGTCCTGACCTTCGACGACGGTCCGTTGCCGAAATATTCCAACCAGGTGCTGCAGATCCTCGCCGACGAGTGCATCAAGGCGACCTTCTTCATCATTGGCGAACAGGCCAAGGCGAACCCGGAAGGCGTGCGCAAGCTGGTCGCAGCGGGCCATACCGTCGGCACCCACAGCATGACGCATCCGCTCACAATGGACCGGATGCCGCTCGACAAGGCCGAGGCGCAGATCAATGGCGGCATCGAGTGGACATCGGCCGCAATGACCGATCCGTCCAAGCTCGCGCCGTTCTTCCGCATTCCCGGCCTGATGCGCGCCGACGGCGTCGAGAACGTTCTGATCTCGCGCGGCATCCAGGTCTGGAGCGCCGATTTCCCGGCGGACGACTGGCGCCATGTGTCGCCCGATCGCGTCTATCAGCTCGCAATCCAGCGGCTTGAGGCCAAGGGCAAGGGCATCCTGCTGCTGCACGACATCCAGGCCCGCACGGTGGCGGCGCTGCCGAAGATCATCCGCGACCTCAAGGCGCGCGGCTATCGCATCGTGCACGTGGTGCCCGCGACCGCCGAGCAGCTGGCGACGCCGACAACGCCGGTGGAATGGCTGCTGCATCCGCCGACCGAGACCACACCGATCGCGCGCTGGCCGGCCGTGCCGAACTTCGTGTTCGCGCAGACCAAGACGCTTCCGGCACCCTCGCTGGCCGACCTCAACGCACAGGCCGCGCACCAACCGCTGCTGCCGCGCAAGACCATGGCGCTCGCCAATGTCGCGGCCACCCTGCCCGCGCCTGGCCGCGATCTCTTTGCGATCCCGGAAGGCTCGGTCGAGGTGCTGCTGTCGACGACCTTGTCGCGGCGCGCCGCGACGCGCCTGGCAATGGCGGCCGAGACGCCTCCTGCGGCCAAGGTCAAAGCCGGCAAGTGGCACGCTCGCCGCACCGCGCGCGCTGCTCATGGCACACCGAACCACGCCGCAGAGACCGAGGGCACTGCAGCCAAGAGCACTGCCCCCAAGAGCGCCGCGCCCAAGAGCACAGCGCCGCGCCCGACCCGTGTGGCAAGCCTGAAGAAGCGCGCGCAGTAGAGCTTACTGTCGCATGATGTTGGCGACGCAGAGCAATACGATCAGCGCCAGGAAGAACAGGTCCATATAGGACTTGACCTCGCCGTCGCGCCGCAGCCGGGCGACGTCAACCACGACCTGCTTGCGCACACTCGTTCCGCCAGTGCCGTCATTGAGCGGAGCCTGAAGGCGCTTGGTCTCGGCTTCCAGCTTCTCGATCTTCTGGTAAAAGTAGAACGCCCGCAGCGTCGAAGCTGCGCGCATGCCGGTATAGACCAGCACCAGGATCGCGATAATCGCCCGGTTCTGGTACTTCTCCATGAAATTCAGGCTGAAATAGACCATCGCCATGAATGCGAAGTTGGTCACGAAGCGATAGACGAAGCTTAAAAAGACCATGCGGGCTTAAGCCTTGAAGGGTGGCGCAACCGACCGTGTTGCAAATGCGGGGATCAGGAGCCCAGACCGGAACAGCCGGCCTGAATGCCATGCAGCCCCGTCTACGCCAACTTTGTTTCAACAAAGATACTATTGCCCCGGCGATGCCGCCTTTTAGCCACGCCCGGCCATAATGCAAGCCGGAGCCCCGGCCGTCGAGCCGTCCGCGCGCCTGTTGGCTGCAACGGCTCCTTGGAGATTTGGCGGAAGTCCCGATAGACTGGGGTCGCCACATGTGGGGTCTGCCGATGCCGAAGAAGGGAATCACCGGCCACGACGACTGGGTTCTGACCGAGGCGCTGGCGACTGCGCTGGTCGCGCTGGAGCAGCTCGACACCAAGCACCAGCCGAGCGCGCATATGGACGACATCCGCAAGATGCTCGCGAACGGCAAGGAGCCGGCGGCGGTGACCCTGCATCTCGCCCAGGCCAAATGCCGGCTTTTTCCCGACCTCGATCCGCTGGAGATCTACCGGGAATACGGCATCGGCGAGGAATATGGCTGAGGGCGCCGTTGACGGCCGGACCTAAGGCCCGCCGGCGACCGATCCGGCGATCACCATGACCAGCGCGGCCAAGTCGATCTTGCCGTTGACGATCAGCTCCTCCGAGGCTTTCGCGTCGTGCGCCCGTTCGACCTTCAGCGATTGCGGCCGGTTCGCCGCCTGCCGCTTCAGCTCCTCGACGATGGCTTCCGTGAGTTTCTCTTCCAGCATGGGCTTGTCCTCAGGCCGCCATCGCACGGCAGGATTGCGCGCAGGAGCGGCACATGGCGACGCACTCGTCCATGCCGCCGACCCGTTCGCAATCCTCGGCGCATTCGCTGCAAATTTCGGCGCATTCGCCGCATGTGTGCCGGTGATGCGGCGTATTGATCAGCATGAAATGCGCCGCCGTCCGGCACATTTCGGCGCACGCCATCATCAGGCGGAAATGCTTGGGCTCGACGTGCTTGCCGCCGGTCTCGAGGCAATGGTTCATCGCGGTGCCGAGGCAGGTCTGATAGCAGCTCATGCAGAGCGCGATGCAGCGCGTCATGTCTTCGGATTGAGCCATCCGGTGTCTCCATTGCTCGCCCCCTGCACCGGTCAACCAGGGGGATGTTGTGATCGTTCCTGCCGTCGTGCCGATTGTGACGTCCAGGGAACCTCGCAAAGCTAGCCGTAACGCCTGGCGCGCACCGCCCGGTAGCGAGCATCGGTCTGCGGCTTGATGAACAAGGCGGCCACGCTTGGATGGCGTTTGCGTATCTCGGTCTCGATCGAAACGACGCATCGCTCGATATCGTCGGCGCGCTTGTCGTCCGCAAATTCGATGCTGAGGGCCGCAACGATTTCGGCCGGCGACAGCTGCACCGTCAGCAGGCCGTTGGCCCTGAGCACGCCGGGCGACCGCCTTGCGATGTCGAGGACCGATCGCGCAAGTTCCGGATCGGCGGGCTCGCCGATCAGCAGGCTCTTGCTCTCGCGCGCGAGACCGATCGACACGATCGCCAGCAATATCCCGATCATGATCGAACCGATCCCGTCCCAGACCGGCTGGCGCAGCCATACGGCCGCGGCAGTGGCCGCCGCGGCAATGGCGATGCCGACCAGCGCCGCGCTGTCCTCGAGCAGCACCATGAATGCCGGAGGATCCTTGCTGCGAACGAAAGCCTGGTAATACCCGAACCGCTGGCCGTCGGAGCTGAAGCGCCGCAGGGCAACCAGCCAGGAACCGCCTTCAAACAGGAACGACAGCCCGAGCACCACGAAGCTGACGATCGGACTTTCGATCGGCTCGGGTGCGGCGACATGCAGAATGCCCTGATACAGCGAGACACCGGCGCCCAGGGCGAAGATCAGCAGCGCAACGATGAAGCTCCAGAAATACAGCTCGCGCCCATAGCCGAGCGGATGGGATTCGTCGGGCGAGCGGCTCGCGCGCCGGTAGCCGTAGAGCAGCAGGATCTCATTGGTCGTATCGACGAGCGAATGCACCGCTTCGCTCGTCATGGCCGAACTTCCCGTCCACGCGGCGGCGCCGATCTTCGTGACCGCGACCAGGACATTGCCGAAGAGCGCCGCATAGACCGCGGTCTTCGAGGATGATTCTGTTGCCAATGTCCGATACCCCGTTCCTCATGCCAGCCGCCGCGGCAGGCTGTTGTGGATCGTGCAGGCGGCGAGCGCGGCGTGGCCGAACGCGACCGATATCTGGTGCAGGTCGGTGACGACGTCGCCGATGCCGTAGAGCCCGTCGACCGAGCTGCGCTGATGGTCGTCGACTTTCAGATGGCCGTCTGCGGTGTGTTCGGCCCCAAGCGTCATCGCGAGATGCGAGCGCACTTCCGCACCCATCACCGGGTAGACCATCTCGAATTGCGCCGTCCGGCCATCGGCGAAGACGGCTTCAACGCCGTCGTCTCGCCGCCTCAGGCGCAGGCCGGGCGCGACGACGATCTCGACACCGGCTTCATTGAGCTCCGCTGCCGCGGGCTTCCCGTCATCCTCGCCCGTTGCCAGCAGCGTCACGTCGCGCGAGTAGCCGCGCATGAAGAGCGCCTTGCCGGCGGCGCGGTGAAGCGGACCGACGATGCCGATGCGACGGTCGATCGCCTCGAAGGCGTCGCAAACGGGACAGTAGCGCAACAGCCCGTCCGCGACGGCCGCGCGCCATTCGTCGAACGGCGGATGGGCGTCGACGATGCCGCAGGCAAGGATGACGGTGGCGGCCGTATGCGCGCCGCCGTTCCAGATCGCCTGAAAACCGTGATCGTGTCGTCGCAAGCTGGTGACCTCGGCATCAACGCGCGTGACCGCGAGCTCGCCCAGTTGCGCGGACATGCGCGCGAGCAGGTCAGTGCCGGAGAGGCCGTGGACGAAGCCCGGCACATTGTGACTGCGCGGGATCAGCGCCGCCCGGCTCGCGCCTGCGTCCACGACACAGACGCGGCGCCGAAATCGCGCGAGGTAGATCGCAGCCATCAGCCCGGCCGGGCCGCCGCCGACGATCAGGCAATCATACGGCTGATCATTCGCCATCATTTGGGGTTTGGATCCGACAGGCCCGCACCGGGCTCGCGAAGCTGTCCGCTCCGCGCCAGGCGGACCGCGTTGCCGAGTGCGCGCGCGACGTTCTGCACCTCCGTCTGGAATGCCCTGTCGTCATCGAGGTCGCGGTGCGAGGTGGCGTATGGCTCCATGTAGCCGACATAGCCATCGAGCTCGGCGAAGCGGCCCGCCGAGATCAACTGCATATCGGTCAACCAATCCGACAAGGCCCGGCGCACGCCCTCGGCACCGACCGCATCGCCGTGAACGACGAGGCCGAAATGACGGCCGGCGAGATGGCGCGGATAAGGCCAGCCCTTCAGCTCCAGCGCCTTCGCCTCGGCCGCCTTCTTGCCGTGGGTCGAGGTCGGATCGGGATTGCCGCCGTCGGCGCAGACCATGCGGTCCATCATCGCCTTCAGTCCGGCGGGTACGTGATACCAGTTCACCGGCGTCACGATCAGGATGCCGTGGGCCGCGACCCACAGCGGATAGATATCGTTCATCCAGTCGTCGGTCTGCCCCAGCGAATAGTTTGGATAGCAGCTGCACGGCCAGTGGCAGAGCGGCATCGCGGTTCCGACGCAGGATTTGCAGGGATGGATCGTCTTGCCGAACTCCGAGGCCAGGCGCGACAGGTCCAGGATGTCGACGGCAAACCCAAGCTCGGCAAAGACCGGCTCGGCGAGTTCGACCAGACGCCAGGTCTTGGACATCTCGCCGGGACAGGTGTGCTCGCTGCGGGCCGAGCCGTTGATGATGAGGATGCGCGGCGTCTCGTCCGCATCGTCATGGCGTCGCTGCGCCGCCAGGATCTTCGCGCGCGCATCGAGCCAGTCGATGGCGATGTCGTAATCGGGATCGGAGAATCCCGCGCCCGCCTTTCGCGTCAGCGGGGCCTTGCGTGAATCGCTGTAGGCGTCCCAGGCCGCGCCGACGATGGCGTCGAGCTCGCGCTGGAGCGGTGCAAAGGCGGGATCGACGAACCGGCTCCTGTAGCGGCGCTCGAAGGCCTCGCGCGAGAGCTTGACGGGCGGCATCCCCTTGCGAATGTCGGCTTCCGTCATGCTGGCTCCTCGCGAGGTCGGTACAGTTCGACCAACCCGGGGCGCAGCGCGCGGTTCCTTCTCGCTCTCCTCTCGTCGCCCTACTGGCGGACAACTTCCGGCGGCACATCGAACTGCGCGATGCGCTGGTCCAGCCGCCACAGTTCGATGCGGTGCACCAGCACGAGCGATGCGGCCTCGCGCTTGGCCTGCTCATCATCGTCGCAGACCAGGTTGATGCATCCAAACACATGCCCGTCCGGATCGATCTGGAACGCGCGGTAGTGCTTGATGCTCCGCATCGTCACCCTCCCCGTCTCGGGTAGACAGGTTCGCTCAGCCAGTCCGTCAGGTTCGAGGTCACCTCGTTCTGCTTGGCGCGCTGAAGCAGCATGTCGCGCTCCTTGCCGGGCGGCAGGCTGCGCGCACGCTCGCGAGCGGTTTGGGCGAATGCCGCCAACCGCTCCTGGAGCGATTGGGTCTGTTTCCTGCGGTTGCGTTTCGCGGTCATTGTACTTTCACAAAGCCCTTCAGATGGAAGGATTGGGATGGGAGGAATTGGCCCCGGCGGGAGGTCGGCGCCGGGGCCAGAGTTTCGTGCCGGTTGGGGCGGCCCAGCCCGGCAGTGTTGGCAGCTTCGGCCGCAACCGCAGGTTCCGGCATTTCAATAAGTTAACGGTGCGTGATTTTGCTGGTGCGAAACGAAACGGCCGAGCAGCGACGGATGCGCGCATTCCCTTCGCGCGCCGGCACTGCCTCGAGTGCGCCGGAACCGAAATGCTGATTCGCTTATTGATGAGGGACTTGAAGGAGGATCATCATGGTGAAAGCAGCATGGAAACAACCGGGTTCACCGATCGGCCGCAAGGGCCCGCGCAAGGCAAACCCCGCGTACAAGCGGCGGGCGCGCGAACGATGGACACCTGCGGACGTGAGCAAGCTGAAGCAGCTCGCAAAAGGAAACACGCCCACGGGCGTCATGAGCATCAAGCTGCAGCGTCCGGTCGCGGCCATTCGCAGCAAGGCGCAGCGCGAAGGCATTTCGCTCAAGCCCGTCAACCGCTCGCCTTACAACAGGCGATCCAAAGCAGCGAAGCGGCGCTGAGCGAGGCACCCATCCCGGCGCAGCTAGACGTTTAGTGTCGTCGGCTCCTATTCCGACGGCGCGCGGTGCCGGAGATCCTGTCCTTCCCGGTCGTCGCGGAGGGCCTTGAGCTCCGAGCGCAACATCGCGCTTTCCATCACCACCCGGCGCACCTGGCGCGTGGCGTGATCAAGCTGGTCCGCGACCGCTCTGCGCTGCGCCCGGAGGGCGCGGCTTGCTTCGATCGCGCGCTCAGCGCGGGCAAGCAGGACGTCGTTCATGGAACGACAATACAGGATTCGGGACGAAACTGCCTTTACGTAAGTTACGTCAATTACTCAAAACCAGCCATCCGCTCAAAAAACATTCGCGAACGCTAACCTGGATCAAGTACGACCGTTCCCCAACCGAGCAAACGCTTAGCTCCGTCGATAGAGTTGCAGATAGCTCGGCGAGAACAGCGCCGCGTCCTTGAGCGCATCGAGATCGGTGATGGTCAGCGTGCGATCGCGCAGCACGATCAGACCGGAAGCACGCAACTCCTGAACCGTGCGGTTGAGATGGACCACCGACAGGCCGGTGGCGTCCGCAAGATCCATTTGCGTCACCGGCATCACGCAGGAATTGCCCTCGACCATGCCGACAGGACGCAGCCGCTCGATGATTTCGCAGAACAGATGGGCCACGCGTTCGAAGGCCACCCGGCGGCCGAGATTGATGGCCCATTCGCGCTGGATCGCGTTGTTGACAAGCGTCTCGCACCAGAACGCTTCCGCCAGCGCGCGGTCGCTCGCCACCAGACTCTCGAACCGCGCGCGCTTGATTTCGGTGTAGACGACCGGCGTCATCGCCGCGATGGAATGATCCATCACCGACAACAGGAACGCGTGCGCGTCGCAACTTTCGCCGGGAAAGAGAAAATTGACGATCTGGCGCCGCCCGTCCTCGAGCGTCTTGTAGCGGCAGAGCCAGCCCGACAGCACGAGGCGCACGCTGTCGACCGGATCGCCCTCCGAGATCAGATCCTCGCCCGCTCCTGCGCGCTGGATTCCCTCGAGCATTGCATATTCGAGCGAGGTGCGGGCCTCCGTCGACAGCGGCCTCAGCACGTTCAGCCGGCGAATGACCGGGTCCACCTGGCTGCGATCTAGCGTCGACAAGGGCATCAGCTGGCCACCGCCGGTGTATGAAACGCCCGCTTGCTGAGGGGAATGGTGATCGTGCATTCCAATCCCTTGGGACTGAATGCCAACCTGGTCTGCCCCTTGAACTCGAACGCGAGTGTGCGCTCCAGAAGCTCGGTCCCAAATCCTTTGTGCGGCGGCGGCGCAACCGGCGGCCCACCGCGCTCCCGCCACTCGAACACCAGCTCCGCCGGGTCGGTGCCCTGCTCGAGGCGCCAGGAAATCTCGATGCGACCGGTCGGCCGGCTCAGGGCGCCGTATTTGAGTGCGTTGGTCGCGAGCTCGTGAATGGCAAGGGCAAAGGTTTCCGCTGCCTTCGACTGAAAACGCACCGGGGGACCGCTGACACGTACCTGCTCGCCCTCCCTGGCATTATAGGCCAGCATCTCCTCGACGGCGAGGTATTCGAGATCGACGCCGCCCTCGGGATCGCGGGTCACCAGCGCCTGGGTACGGGCGAAAGCGTTGAGCCGGCCGTCGAGATGAGAGGCAAACTCCTCGACCGTCGAGCTCGTATCGGCCGTGCGACGGGCGATCGAGCGCACCACGCCGAGCGTGTTGCGGACCCGATGCTGGAGCTCGGCCAGCAGCAGGCGCTGCCGCTCCTCGGCGCGGGTCATGGCGGTGATGTCAACGAAGGTGATCACGACCCCGGCGATGAAGTTTTCGATGCTGCGATAGGGCAGGATTCGCACGATGTAGCGCGTGCCGCTGTCCGGCGCCCTCAGCTCGCGCTCGGCGCTGGCAAGCGTCCGCAGCACGCTGCGAACGTCGTCATAGAGGTCCTCGATCGGGACGCGCGCCTTGATGTGCGCGATGGGCCGGCTAATGTCGGTTTCTACGAGATGCAGAATTTGCGTGATCGCCGGCGTGAAGTTCATCACGCGCAACTCGTTGTCGAGGAATACGGTCGCGATCTGCGTGCTCTCCAGGAAATTCCGGAGGTCACTGGTGGCGCGCGTCAATTCCTGGACGCGGTGAGCAAGCTCGCCGTTGACGGTGGTCAGCTCCTCGTTGACCGACTGCAATTCCTCGCGCGAGGTTTCGAGTTCTTCGTTCGCGGACTGGAGCTCCTCGTTGAGGGACTGGTATTCCTCGTTCGAGGACTTCAGCTCCTCATTGGTGCTTTCGAGCTCTTCGATGGTCGCCTGAAGGCGCTCCCGCGTCGCCCGCAGCTCGCCTTCGATACGCTCGACATGCTCGGTCTGCACCAACGCATTGGGCTTGCCTGCGCCGGCATCGATGGCGCGCACCGGGCCGTCCTTGAACAGGACGACAAAATTGCGATCGCCGCTGCCGCTCTCCTGGATCGGCTCCACCGTGATGTCGACGGGAATGTGCTGGCCGTTGGCGCCGAGCTGCACCTGTTCGGCATGGGCGGGCTCGTTGGTCTCCGCCGCGCGGCTGAGCACCGCCCGCAGGTCCAGGCGGAGATCGCGGTGGACGAGTTGGAGCAGATCGAGCGTGGCGGCGCCTGCCGTCGGCTCGATGTAGCGTCCGGTGCGCCCGGAAAAGTGCAGGACCTGAAAGTTGCTGTCGGCGATGACATAGGCGGGCGCATAGCGCTCCGCGATCCGCTGCGCGCGACGCTCCAGCCCGATATCAGGGCGGAAGGAGCGCGCCGGCGCTATCTCGAGGTTTGCCCTCCCCGC
Source organism: Bradyrhizobium sp. CW1 (assembly GCF_023100665.1). NCBI lineage: Bacteria > Pseudomonadati > Pseudomonadota > Alphaproteobacteria > Hyphomicrobiales > Nitrobacteraceae > Bradyrhizobium > Bradyrhizobium sp. CW1. The sequence goes on along the minus strand of NZ_CP064684.1, from coordinate 3,516,550 downwards.
GGCGGTCGTGATCGGAAATTCCGGCGGCAGCCGGGTTCCGGTCTCGAGCTTCTTGAAGATGCGGGCGCGGCGGTCGACCGGTACGAACAGTTTTGGATGCCGCGTGACGTTCTCGGAATTGCCGAGGAACAGGAACCGATCCGGCAGAAGGGCGAAGTGGAATAACGGGATCACCCGGTTCTGCAATTCGGCATTGAGGTAGATCAGCAGGTTGCGGCAGGAGACGAGATCGAGCTTGGAGAACGGTGCGTCCTTGATCACGTTGTGCTGCGAGAAGATGCACATCTCGCGCAGCTCCTTGACCACGCAATAGGTGTCACCTTCGCGCACGAACCAGCGCGCCAGGCGCTCGCCGGTCATCTCCGCTTCGATCTTGGTGCGATAGCGGCCGACGCGCGCAGCCGCCAGCGCCCGTCCGTCGATGTCGGTCGCGAAGATCTGAACCTGCGGTGGCGAGTCCATTTTGGCCATGTACTCGCGCAGGAGGATAGCGATCGAATAGGCCTCCTCGCCGGTTGCGCAGCCGAGCACCCAGACGCGAACCTGCTGGCTCGCGTCCTTGCCTTCGAAGAGCTTCGGGACGATCTGGTTCTCCAGCACCTCGAATTCACGCTTGTCGCGGAAGAATTCGGTGACGCCGATCAAGAGGTCGTTGAAGAGGTGCTGCGCCTCGTCCTGGTCGTTGCGCAGGAAATCGACGTAAGCGGAAATGTCGCCGATCTGGACCACCTGCATCCGCCGCTGCACGCGACGCAGGAAGGTGTTCTGCTTGTAGCCGTGGAAATCATTGCCGGTCTTGCTGCGCAGGATGTCGGCGATGCGCGACAGCGAGGTCGCTGCAGCGGCCAGCACCTCATCGAACCCCTGCTTCTCCTCCAGCCGCCGCAGATGACGGGCATAGACCTGGATGTGCTCGGCGATGTCTTCGGCGGTCAGCACGTAGTCGGCGATCGCCGCCGGCGTATCGGCGTCCTTCAGATGATCCGCGTCGTCGCTCGCGCCTTTTTCGGCGATGGCAAGGCCGCCGTGGTCCTTCAGTGTCGCGGTACCCAACGTGCCATCGCCGCCGATGCCGGACAGGATCACGCCGATCGATTGCTCGGCGCGTTCTTCCGCCAGCGACACCAGGAAGCTGTCGATCGTCGCCCGCTCGCCGGGCGCCTGCTCGGCCGGGCGGACGCCGAAGCGACCGTCCTGGATCGTCGTGATCATCGCCGGCGGGCACAGATAAATCGTGCCACCCTCGATGGTCTGGCCGTTGCCGACGTCGGAAATCTTGCCACCGTGGGAATTTCGCACGATCTGGCGCAGCCGCGGCTCGTCGAGGGCCTCATGATGCTGGAATGCGAGCACGACGGCCTGGTCGGCGCTTACGGTCAGCCTGGAAAAGAACCGCTCGACGCTATCCAGAGCTGTCGGCGCGGCGCCCACCCCGATGATCAGCGGAGACCTGGTCTGGCGCTCTCTTTCGACCGACTGGTCGCCGATTTCATGCATGGTCTCGGTAGCTCTCATTCATTGACGGGAACCAGAGGACGCCCGCTCGCCGCAAATAGCAGAATTGATATTATCCCAACAGGTGCAAGGCGGAAACGTCACGCTGCGTTCCGTACAGCGAGCATTGGGCATTAGGCATTGAGCTTGGGTGGCCTGCCAACGCCCCCAGATCACTCCGGACCGACTTGCTGCCGAAGATAGGCGATCCGCTGCTCGATCAGGACGCGATGGCGCAGCCATTCCGTGAGGGTCTGCTTCAGCGCCTCGACCAACCGTTCCGCCTGGCCCGCGTCGTGGCCGCCGGCACTGAGCTCGCGGATGCGCGCCTCCTGATCGAGGATGCGCCGCGAACCCTCCTCGATATCCCGATCGGCCTTGATCAGATGGCGGCGCTCGGTATCGAGCTGCTCGGTCCATTCGGCGAGGGAAATGGCCATCGCGACCCTCAAGCCTCCCGCTTGCGAATGGGAGGATCGAGCGACTTTAGCACAACGCGCCGGATCATGTCGGCATATTCGCGATATTCGGCAGCGCGCGCCTGGTACATCTCGGCCACCGCCGGCCGGCCGTTGCGCCGTCCGTCGGCGGCCATGCGCTGCACCAGCTCGGCCCGCTCCTCGATGATGCGCAGTGCGACCCGCAGGGCTTCATCCACTTGCCCCTCCTGCTCTTTTGCGAGGACGTCGGCGGCGAAGGCGTGACCGACCTGGCAACGGAAGCGCATCGGGTGCGATTCCTTCATCTCGGACAGGACGCCCCCGCAGGCCGGACAGGTCAGCGCAACCGGATCGGCCATCGAGACGAGACGGTCACTGCCGATCCGTTCGCCGGCCGCGATCTCGACCTCGAGCCGGATCTCCGGCGGGATCGGCAGTGCGGTGCCGGCAGCCTCCCTGGCGAGATCAGACAGCACGTCGCCCATTCCGGCGCCGGGAACGCAAAGATCGATGATGGTCGCCTCGAGGGCGCTCCTTGGCATTTCATCGGCGATGGCATCCGAGGGGTCCTGAACCACCGAAATCCCGCCGCAACGCTTGATGGCGTTGAGACCGGCCGAACCGTCCGACAACAGGCCGCTGAGCAGCACACCGATCACACGTGGGCCGTAATTGATGGCGGCCGAGCGAAACAAGGCATCGATGGCCGGCCGGACCATGTTCTCGCGCGGGCCGCGCCCGAGGAATACGCGATCCTCGGACAGCAGCAGATGGTGGTCCGGTGCGGCCAGATAAACCCGGCCTGGCTCGATCTTCATGCCGTTTTCGGCCTGCCGGACCGGGAGCGGACCGGCGCTGCTGGCCACCGTCGAGAGAATGCCGATGCCCTGCGCCGGGATGTGCAGCACGATGAACACCGCCGCGGGCAGATCCGGCGGCAGCCGGCCCAGGATCTGCTTCAGCGGCGCGGTCGCGCCGGCCGAGCCACCTATGACGATGATGTCGCGGTTGCTCATGGAACCCACTATCGGTTGTATTCGTTTGTACCAAGGCGGGTCACCGCCCTATGTTCCTATGAACCGGCAACGAAGGGGTGGAAGGCACCATGGCGATGTCGCCTCGATCGTCAGGTCCAGAGTCGGCGCTCAGCGGGCGACGCATCTTCATTGTCGAGGACGAATATTTTCTCGCCGACGACATTGGCAGAGCATGTCGCGCGCTCGGCGCAGACATCGCGGGCCCGGTGGGCGATCTCAACGACGCACTCCGTATCCTGCACGACGGCAGTGTTCTGGATGCCGCCGTGCTCGACGTGAACATCCGCAGCGAGATGATCTTTCCGGTCGCGCGCGAACTGAAGGCACGGAACGTCCCCTTCCTCTTCACGACCGGATACGACAAGGTCACGATCAGTCCGGAATTCCACGACGTGCCGATCCTGGAGAAACCGATCGATATGCCTGCGATGGCACAGAGGCTGGCGGCGCTGATCGCCGATCCGCACGGCCGAGCCTGACGGCGATCAGAACAGATGCGCGAAAGCGAGCCAGGCGGTCACCGCCAGACACAGAAGCACCGCAGCATAGGGCAACGCGATCCGCAAATCAGCAGCCCTCCCGGTCATCAACCCATCATCATCCAGACGATCGCCGCCATCATGACGAGAAAACCCGTGATTGCCGTTGCGACAAAGGCCTGTTCGACGCGATCCATCGGCATCACAGCCCCCTTTTTCCAGCCGAACCAGTCTGACGGCGCGGGGAGCTTTGCGCATTAGGCTATGTGAATCGGCGTCCTCCTTATCGGTCCGCGCCGCACTGGTTAGCTTAGATTGCGACGGTATCGTTCTAGGACTTCGCCGTGCCCGGCTCCGCCATCTTGCGATGCTGCTTGGCCAGCATCTCGTTCGGCGTGACGTTGGCGATCGTGGTCTGGATCTTGTTCTTCATTCCGGTCACGATGTCGGACTCCCCGCGCAACATGGCGTCGAAGCCGGCCTTCGCCACGTCGTAGGCACTGTCCTTCGGCTCGGTGCCGACCTTGGTATCCATCATGTCGGCGCGGCGGAAGAACTCCGTTTCCGTGGCGCCAGGCATCAGGCAGGTGACGGTGACGCCGCTGTCGCGCAACTCCTCGCGGAGCGCGAATGAGAATGAATCAAGAAACGCCTTGCTGGCGTTGTAGACCGCCTGAAAACTGCCCGGCGTGAATCCCGCGATCGAGCCCGTGATCAGGATGCGCCCCGAATTGCGGCGAAGCATCGCGTTGCCGGCGCGATGGATGAGATACAGCATGCCGGTGATGTTGGTGTCGACGAGGTGCTTGATCCTGGCAAAATCCTGGTCGAGAAAGGCCTTGCCAAGACCAACGCCGGCATTGGCCAGCAGCGCGTCGATCGGCCGGTCGCCGACCGCGGCGCAGAGCTTGTCGACGCCTTCGGTGGTGGCGAGATCGGCCTGCACCGGTTCGACGCTGCTGCCGAGCCTGCGCAGATCGACGGCCACCCTCTCGATCTCGGGCTCGTCCGCCGCAATGACAAGGTTGAAACCTGCTTGGGCACAGCATCTGGCGAGTTCCAGCCCGATGCCGGTGGAGGCGCCGGTGACGACGGCGAGTTGATTGGCGGGCATGAGCGTATCCTTCGCTAATCCTCGAGGGGGATTGATGACGCTCCAATCACCGCAATGCGCGCTCGTTCCTATCGGGGACGCACGCTGGTGCGGCGCAAAGATTTTGCACTGTGGAATAGCAACCATCGTTCGTTGTTCGACTTGGTTGCCTCGTAGCTCGGGAGAAAAGAGATGAAGGCGCTGGTTTGGCACGGCAAGGAAGACATACGCTGCGACACCGTTACCGATCCGGAAATTCAGGACGCGCGGGATGCCATCATCAAAGTCACGAGCTGCGCCATCTGCGGCTCGGACCTGCACCTCTTTCACAATTACATTCCGGGCATGCTGCCCGGGGACATCATGGGCCACGAGACCATGGGCGAAGTGGTCGAGGTCGGCTCGGGCGTCGACGGCAAGCTGAAGAAGGGCGACCGCATCGTCGTGCCCTTCACAATCATTTGCGGCGAATGCGACCAGTGCAAGCGTGGCAATTTCTCGGTTTGCGAAACCACCAATCGCAAGAGTCATCTCGCTGAAAAAGCGTTTGGTCATTCGGGCGCCGGCCTGTTCGGCTATACGCACCTGACCGGCGGCTATCCCGGCGGCCAGGCCGAATATTTGCGCGTGCCGTTCGCTGACGCCACGCACATCAAGGTGCCCGCGGGCATTCCCGACGAGCAGTTGCTGTTTCTCAGCGACATCTTCCCGACCGGCTGGCAGGCCGCCGTGCAATGCGACATCGAGCCGACCGACACGGTCGCGATCTGGGGCTGCGGTCCCGTGGGGCAGATGGCGATCCGCAGCGCCATCCTGCTCGGCGCCAACCAGGTGATCGCGATCGATTGCCTGCCCGAACGGCTCAGCATGGCCGAAGCCGGCGGCGCCACCACCATCAACTTCGAAAAAGAAAGCGTCCTGGAGCGGCTCGAGGAGCTCACCGACGGCAGAGGCCCCGAAAAATGTATCGATTGCGTCGGGATGGAGTCGCATGTGATGGCTTCCCTGCCCGACACGCTGCTCGACCGCGCCAAGCAGATGGTCATGGTGGAGAGCGACCGGCCCCATGTGCTGCGCGAGATGATCTATGTCTGCCGGCCCGGCGGCATCATTTCGGTGGCAGGCGTGTACAGCGGATTCTCCGACATGCTGCCGATGGGCGCCTTCATGAACAAGGGCCTGACGATGCGCACCGGCCAGACCCACGTCAACCGCTGGACCGACGACCTGCTCCATCGCATCGAGGAAGGTCAGATCGATCCGTCCTTCGTCATCACCCACACCGTCCCGCTTAGCCAAGGCCCCGAGATGTACCAGGTGTTTCGCGACAAGCGCGACTCCTGCGTCAAGGTCGTGCTGAAGCCCTGAGGAGCAAGACCCATGTTTCATTTCTCCAACATCGTTCGCACCAAGGGCGACCCGAAAATCGTCGAGGGCGGCCCGAGCCTGAAGCGGCCCGAAGACCAGCTCGCCCGTGCGCTCGGCTGGTTCAGCATCGGTCTCGGCGTCGTGGAATTCTTCGCGCCGCGGCGCGTCACGGAAACGCTGGGCATGGAGGGCCATGAGACGCTGGTCCGCACCTTCGGCCTGCGCGAGATCCTGGCCGGGGTCATGACGCTCTCGGTCGAGAAGAACGCCGGCCTGTGGGCCCGCGTCGGCGGCGACGGCCTCGATGCCGCCGCGCTGCTCTCGGGGCTGACCGCGGACAATCCCAAAAAGGGCAATATCGCGCTGGCGCTGCTGATGGTCGGCGGCATCGCGATGCTCGATTACCGCGCCGCGCAGGACACCAAGCCGCAGCGGCCGCAGCGCGACGCACGGCGCAAGCTGTATCCGAACCGCAGCGGCTTTCCCAAGGGCATCGAGAGCGCCCGAACCGCGGCCAAGCAGATCGCAGCGCACGCCGCGACGGAACGGACCTGAGAACGCGCGACGAGGTGATGCAAGACAATGAGCGAAGCGTCCCGTAACGAAGGTGCGTGGTGGGAATCCGCCGTCATCTACGAAATCGCACTGATCTCGTTCCAGGACTCGGACGGCGACGGCAAGGGTGATCTCGCCGGCCTGACATCCCGCATCGACTATCTGAAATGGCTCGGCGTCGACGCGGTGTGGCTGACGCCGGTCTACAAGAGCCCGTTTCGCGACCTCGGCTACGACATCTCCGACTACTGCTCGATCGATCCTGCGTTCGGCAGCCTCGAGGCGTTCGACCGCCTGCTCAAGGCCCTGCACGCGGCGGATATCCGCGTGATCCTCGATCTCGTGCCCAATCATACCGCGAACGATCACGCATGGTTCATCGAGAGCAGCAGCTCACGGAACAGCGCGAAGGCCGATTGGTACATCTGGGCCGACGCAGCCGAGAACGGCGGCCCGCCCAACAACTGGCTGAGCCGCTTCGGCGGCAGCGGCTGGGAATGGTGCGAGGCGCGGCGGCAATATTACTATCACTCCTTCCTGGTCGAGCAGCCCGATCTGAACTGGCGCAACCCGCAACTGCGCGCCGCGATCGCCGACGTCATGCGCTTCTGGCTCGATCGCGGCGTCGACGGCTTTCGCGTCGATGCCAGCGCGGTCCTGATCAAGGACGCGCTGCTGCGCGACAATCCGCATAACCCGCAAGCGAAAGGCAAGCCGCCGCCGCAGCGCCAAACGCCCGTCTTTACCGACGACCGGCCGGAGACGATGGATTGCATCGAATTCATTCGCGAGGTGATCGACGGCTATCCAGGGCGGATGTTGTGCGGTGAAGTCCAAGGCAAGACCGACCGCATCGGCCACTTCTACGGCAACGACCGACCGCGCCTGCATCTGCCCCTCAATTTCGCACTGCTGGACTCGCAATGGGACGCGCTGTCCCTGCAAGCAACGATCGACGCGTATTTCAACGCCATCCCGGATCATGCATGGCCGGTCTGGGTGATCGGTGGTCACGACAAGCAACGGATCGCGAGCCAAATCGGCGAGCCGCAAATGCGCGTGCTGGCGATGCTGCTGATGACGCTGCGGGGAACGCCCTTCTTCTTCATGGGCGACGAGATCGGCCGCAAGCGCGTTCCCATTCCGCCCGACCGCGTCGACGATCCCTTCGAGAAGCTCGTGCCGGGGTATGGCCTTTGCCGCGATCCCGAACGCGCGCCGATGCGATGGGATGACAGCAGCAACGGCGGCTTTACAACCGGCGATCCATGGCTGCCGCTCGAGCCGCGCGACGGCGCGGCCAACGTGGCCGCGCAGCAGCGCGACCCACGTTCGATCCTGGCGCTGTTTCGCGCGCTGATGCGACTGCGGCGCGAGCGCGCGTGCCTGCGCCACGGCGGCTACGAGCCCCTACGCGCGCAGAACGACGTTCTTGCCTACAGGCGGACGGATGGCGGCAAGGAAATTCTGGTCGCGCTCAACATTGCCGCCGAGCCGCGGAAATTGCATTGGCAAGGTCGCGGCCGCCTGCTGATGTCGACGCATCTCGACCTGCCGTCCGAGCCGCTGCCGGACGCCTCCATCCTGCTCCGCGGCAATGAAGGCGTGATCATCGAACTCGAGCCACGGTGACGGCCGAGGAACCATCCGCGCGTCAGAGAGTCTCATCAACGCCTCCGACGTCCCCCCTGCCGGAGGCTGAATAGACGAAACCGCAGCCCCGGCGCTCACCCCCTTCAAGCGCCGGGGTGGCGGCGTGAGCCAGGAGGCGGATCATGAGCAAGACCAAGGGCCTCGGTCAGCGGATCGCCGGCAAGGCGAAACAGGCCGTCGGCGAGATCGTCGGCGATCAGAATCTCCATGAGGAAGGCAAGGAGCAAGCGGAGCGCGGCCGGGACGAACAGAGCAAGCCGAGCGAGCTCAATCCGTTGAAGAAACTCAATCAGCTGACGTGAACGCTGCCGCGCCGTCAGCCATTTCCAAGTCAATTCGCACCGGTGATGAAGGCGCCTCACGGCGACGCTCGCGCTGGGTCGCCGCTGCCGAACTCGGCCTGATCAGCAGCACCTTCTCGACCATCGTCAGCCAGCTCTTCGCCGCGCGCATCGGACGCGATGCCGCGGTCGACTGGATGACGGTCGCCGCCATTCCCGCGCGCGATTGGGCGATCAGCGCAGAGCCGTCGTGGAGCGCGATCCTTGCCGGGATCGCCTTCCACCAATGGGCGGACTTCTCCTGGGCGCTGGTGTTCTTCGGTGTGCTCGGGCGCTGGACCGCTGACCTGCGGCCGCTCACGATCCTGCTGCTCGCGCTGCCCTGGGCCGTGTTCTCGTCAAGCATGGAATGGTTCGTGCTGGTGCCCCTGTTTCCGTTTTGGCAACCGCTGTTCACGCTGCAGCAGCCCTACTGGATCGGCCTGCTCGTCCACGGCTCCTCGGCCGTGATGTACCCCCTGTTTGCCCGGCTGCGCTGGACGGGGGGAGCAGCACCCGCGCGCGACGTTCGCTTCACCAATGCCTGGATCACCGGCGCGCTGGCTTTGATCGCACTGCTCGGCGCGGCTGCCTTGTTCGGCAGCCATGGTTACGAGCCGCAGTGGGCGGGCCGCGACAGGGACGCGGACCAGACTTACATCCGTCACATGACTGCGCATCACGCCCAGGGCATCGCGCTGGCCCGGATCGCCACCGAGCGCGCGCAGGACCCGCATCTGCGAAAGCTGGCGATGCTGATGGTCGCAAGCCAGACCGGCGAGAACCGGATTTTCGAGACGTGGTGGCTGAGCTGGTTCGACACCGAGATGCCCGATTGCAGCTCGGACGAACGTGCCGCCATGCCGGGCTTCCTGACACAGGCCGAGATGCGACAGGTCAAGGCCGCGCCGGCGGACCAATTCGACACGGTGTTCGTCGAGACGATGAGCAAGCATCACGCAGGCGCGGTCAGGATGGCCGACCAGATGTGGCTTAGCCGCGGCGATCTGCGCCTGCGTGTGATGGCCCACGCCATCCGCCATGAGCAACAGGGCGAGATCGCGCTGATGCACGGCGCCAGCGGCATTGCCGCCGTCGCCGCCGCCTTCCGCAACATGCTCGGCGACAATGTCAATTGAGCGGGTCGTGCCCTACTCGCGCCAGAACTCCGCCAATTCCTCGGCGGTCATCAGATCGACCTGGCCGTGAAAGCGGGTGCGATACATCGTCATCAGCGCATCATGGCCGACGTCGGACGAGCTGCACAGCGCATCCTCGACGATGACGACCCTGAAGCCGAGATCGACGGCGCTCAGGACCGTCGAGAGCACGCAGACGTCCGTCTCCGCCCCGGTGATGACGACCGTGCCGACGTTCTTGTCGATCAGCAGGCTCGCGAGGCCAGGATTGCTGAACGCGGAATAGGCCGGCTTGTCGATGACGGCAGCCGGCGGAACGAAGCGGCTCAGAGCCGGCACGAGTTCGAGGCCGGATGGCGGCAGATGTTTGCGGGTCGCTTCGCGCCAGCGACGAAAATAGCGCTGCCACTGTCCGGGACGATCTTCCGGATCTTCCGGCGTGATGAATCGCGTGAAGATCGTTCTGGCCTGATGGCGCGAAACGATCGAGGCGATCGTCGGCAACACTCGCGCCATCCATGGCGTCTCCCAAAGGCCACCCGGAGCGAAGATGTTCTGCATGTCGATGCACAAGTGAACGGCGTCGCTGATGTCGGTCACGTCCGACGCGCTGTCTCTCATCGTCCTTCACTCCTGTGGGCGTGATCCACGGCGTTCACGACGCCGAGATCGGAGCCTCTCCGGCCTCGACGATCTCTGGAAGGATGTCCTTGAACAGACGCACCGGAATGGATTTTGCCGCAGGGACCTTGCTGCCCTCCACGTAATGCCAGAGCGGAATGAGCACGTTGCACTCCGGATAATAAGCCGCAATGCTCCTGCGCGGGATGCCATAGGGGACGATTTGGAGTTCGCTCAGGCTGCGTTCGACACCGTCGCCCGCCTCCGTCACCAGCGTGACGGTATCTCCTGCTTTCAACCCGTCTCCCTCCATGTCGGCGGGATTCATGAACACGACGTAGCGGCCGCCCTCGATGCCGCGAAAGCGATCGCCTTCGGCGTAGATCGTCGTATTGAACTGCCCGTCCGCGCGCAGTGTCATCAGCTCATAGACGCCGTCGGTCTCGCGCGGCGGCGCGAAGGCCGACTTCGGAACGGTGAAGTTGGCCTTGCCGTTCGGGGTCTTCCACTTCCGCTCGCGCGCCGCGAGCGGCCGCGCAAAACCGCCGGGTTCGAACATGCGCGCATTGAAGTCCTTGAACTGGTCGGGATAGGTGCGCTCGATGGCGTCCCGAACCCGCGAATAGTCGGCGACCCAGGCGTCCCAATCGATCTTGGGGTTGGGCTTCAACGTTGCCTTTGCCAGGGCGGCGACGATCGCCGGCTCCGACAGGAGATGGTCGGCCACCGGCTTGCGCTGGCCGCGCGATCCGTGAATGCAGGTGGTGGAATCCTCCATCGACACCGCTTGTGCGCCGCTGGCCTGCCGGTCGATCTCGATCCGGCCGAGGCACGGCAGCAGATAAGTGACCTCGCCCGGCACGAGGTGGGTCCGGTTGAGCTTGGTCGCGATCTGCACCGACAGGCGCAGGCAGGACCAGGCGGGCTCCATCAGGGACCGCTCCGGAACGGCGCGCAGGAAATTGCCGCCGAGGCCGACGAAGCCGCGAACGTCGCCTTTCAGAATACCCTGGCAGGCGTCGACGGTGGACAGTCCCTCCCATCGCGGCGGCTCGAAACCGTAAAGCTCCGCAAGCTTGTCGAGCGGCACCAGCTTGGTCTTCTCGGAGATGCCGACGGTGCGCTGGCCCTGCACGTTGGAGTGGCCCCGGATCGGCAAAATGCCCGCGCCCGGCTTGCCGATATTGCCGCGAAGCAGCAGCAGGTTGACGATCATCTTGTTCGTCTCGACGCCGTGCTTGTGCTGGGTGATGCCCATGCCGTAATTGGCGATCACAGCCTTGGCTTCCATATAGGTGTTCGCGGCTTCGCGCAGCGCACCGCGCGAAAGCCCCGAGGCCCGTTCGATCTCGTCCCAATCCTGTGTACGGCAGAATGCGGCGAACTCCTCGAAGCCGGCCGTGTGCTGCTGGATGAATTCGACATCCACCACGCGCGCAGCTTCATTCTTGCGCGCGAGGTCGTCCGCCTCGATCACCCATTTGCAAATCCCGACGATCGCCGCAGCATCACCGCCGACCCGCACCTGATAATATTGCGAGCTGATGCGCGTGCCGCCGGCGATCATCTGGACCGGATTTTGCGGATTGACGAAACGCTCCAGGCCGCGCTCGCGCAGCGGATTGAAAGATATGATCGGCACGCCGCGCTGCGCCGCCTCCTGGAGCGGATGCAGCATGCGCGGCGCATTGGTGGTCGTGTTGTGGCCGAAGAAGAAGATGCAACCGGTAGTCTCGAAATCCTCCAGCAGAACGGTCCCGACCGGAACTCCGATCACCTCCGGCAGCGCCACCGACGTGGTTTCGTGGCACATGTTCGAGCTGTCGGGGAAATTGTTGGTGCCGTACATGCGGCCGAATAATTGGTACATGTAGCTGGTTTCGAGCGAGGCACGTCCAGACGTGTACATCACGACCGAACGGGGATCGAGCCGGTTCAGCTCGGCGCCGATAGCCGCAAAGGCCTCCTCCCAGTCGACCGGCAGATATTTGTCGCTTGCCCTGTCGTAACGCATCGGCGTCGTCAGGCGCCCCTGCTCCTCCAACTGATGATCGGACCAGGTTCGTAGTTCAGCCAGCGTATGTTGCGCAAAGAACTCCGGTGTCACGGTCTTGCGCGTAATCTCCCAGGCGGTCGCCTTGGCGCCGTTTTCGCAGAACTCGAACGGACGCGGCTTGGCCGGCTTGGCCCAGGAGCAGCTCACGCACATGAATCCGTCCGGCTTGTTCTGCTTGAGCAGGATCTCGCTGCCGAGAATGGCGACCTCTTCCTGTGTCAGGATACTGGCAACGGCTTTGAGCGAGCCCCAGCCGCCTGCCGGCGCATCATAGTTCTCGACCTTTGCCTTTTGCCGCATGGCGTTTCCTTCAATCGCAAGCCCTGCACGCAAAACCCGAGATGGGATGGCAAGTTCCAAGCGTTCGGAACCTTGCTCCGGTTCGTGCGTCGATGAATCGACGTAGGACGAACACCCATGCACGGCTCTCGATCCGGCGCACACGATCGCGCATCCATGCCCACGGCATCCGTGAGAATGCCCCGGCTGACGTCGAGCGGAACGCGGGATGAGCGGATGCTGGCGGAGGAATGTCCCGTGGCACTCGTCTACGACGGAACGACCGTCGCCGTTGTGATGGCAACTCCCGCCGATCTGACCGATCTTGCTGTGGGATTCAGCCTGACCGAAGGGATCATCGGGGACATCGGCGAGATCGAGGAGCTCACGGTCGTTCCCGGTCGCGACGGCATCGAACTGCGGCTATGGCTGCGAACGAACGCCGGGCGCCGCCTGAAGGAGCGCCGGCGACATCTGGTCGGGCCGACGGGTTGCGGCCTGTGCGGCATCGACAGCTTGCGGGAAGCCGGGCGGATCGTTCAGTGCGTCGAGCAGCCAGCGAACCTCACGGCGGAGCAGATCAGCACGGCCGTCGCAACCCTCAGCGAGTCACAGATCCTCAACCACAAGACACGCGCCGCTCACGCCGCGGGTTTTTTCGAGCCAGTCGGCAAGACCATGACGGTGCGCGAGGACGTGGGGCGCCACAACGCCCTCGACAAGCTTGCCGGCGCTCTCGCGACGGAAGGAGCATCCGGCCGCGCTGGCGCCGTCATTCTCACCAGCCGGATTTCGGTCGAGATGGTGCAAAAAACCGCCGCGATCGGCGCCGGCGTCGTCGTTGCCATGTCTGCACCGACCGCGCTCGCAGTCCGAACGGCCGAAGCCAGCGGGATCACGCTTGTCGGCATAGCGCGGGGCGACGAATTCGAGATCTTCAGCCATCCGGCGAGGGTGTTTAAGCCCGCCGCCACGCAGATCGAGCCGGAGTCTCGACCGCAGGCAAACTAAGGGAACCCGGACGTGAGGGCATAGCGAACTTCGCCAGGCAACTTCATGCCCGATCGCGCCGAGGGAGCGAACCCTCGGCCGCGAGATCGAACATCGAAGACTTGGGGAGGCCCCGTTCCAGGGTCCGCAGCGCGAACAGGGCGGGCACCGAAAATCGCGAAACAATCTTTCGCGTGTCTGTTTGCTTGGTGCGCTCGGAGGGACTCGAACCCCCACGATTTTACTCACTGCCACCTCAAGGCAGCGCGTCTACCAATTCCGCCACGAGCGCTTTGGGGATGCCGGCTTGAGGCTTGAAGGCCAACCGGATCAACGGCGCCGATCTAACAAATCCGTCAGAGGGGTACAAGCCTCCAAAGGCCCTGAATTCCACAAGCTTGGCAGGAAAGTTCCGGCTCCTTGCGCCGGGATCGGCCTTTTCCGCCTGCCCGGCCGCTACTGCGTGCCCAGGCCGCGACGCGTGCCCGGGCCGCGACGCCTGCCCGGGCCGCTACCGTGTGCCCGGGACACGTGGCAGCATCTGCTTGACCTCGACCGCGATGCGGTTGCGGTCGACCAGCACGACCCCGGAGGCGACCGGCAAATTATTGGCCAGAACCTTGACCTCGTCGGCCTCGGTTGCGTCCAGCTCGATGATGGCGCCGCGGGAAAGACGCAATACCTGATGGATCGGCATGGTCGTCGTCCCGAGGACGACCATGAGGTCCACGGTGACTTTGTCGAGAGTAGGCACTTCAGCACCACCGCAACTTGGGACTAGGACTAGGGACTGGTATTTGCTCCTGGGATCATCACCCGGTTATGGTTAGCCAATGGTTAATTCGCCCCAACACCCCCGCCAAGAGCTCGATTTGACGCCGTTTTCCGCTTCCACCGGCGAGCCGGTGGAATGGCGGATTTCGGACGCGCCGGTGCCCTATCCGGAGGCGGTCGCCGAAATGGAGGCGCGCGTCGCGGCGATCGCGGCCGGTGCAGCCCCGGAGCTGGTCTGGCTGCTGGAGCACCCCCCGCTCTACACGTCCGGCACCTCGGGCAAGACCACCGACCTGCTCGATGCCCGATTCCCGACCTTTGCCACCGGGCGCGGCGGCCAGCTCACCTATCACGGGCCCGGCCAGCGCGTGGCCTATGTCATGCTTGACCTGAAGCGCCGCCGGCCGGATGTCCGGGCCTATGTCGCGAGCCTGGAGGAGCTGATTGTGCAGACGCTCGCCGCCTTCAACATCCGTGGCGAGCGGCGCGAGGACCGGGTCGGCGTCTGGGTCAAGCGGCCCGACAAGGGACCCGAGCACGAGGACAAGATCGCCGCGATCGGCGTCCGGCTGAAGCGCTGGGTCTCGTTTCACGGCATTGCCATCAATGTCGAGCCGGAGCTGTCACATTTCGCCGGCATCGTGCCCTGCGGCGTCGCCGATCCCCGCTACGGCGTCACCTCGCTGGTCGATCTCGGCCAGCTCCTGACGATGAGCGATGTCGACGTGGCGCTTCGGCAAGCCTTCGAGGGGCTGTTCGGGCCGACCCAGGCGCTGATGCCGGAAGCAGCGGCCTAACTTCGGTCTCCCTCATTCTCGGCAAACCCGGAATCAGCTACCCTCGATTCCGGTGTCGCCCACGCCTCCCCCCTCCGCCGGGAAAGCAGATGTCATGCCGGGCGAATTGATCATCGGACCGACTGTTCGAGCGCCAAGGCATAAGGAGGGGTTGCGCTTCAGCTCGCAATGGGAGGTTTTTGCGATGAGACTGTCTGCACCCATTTATCATCTGAAACGAAAAGCGAAGCGCTTGTCCCGCGAGGTAGGCATCCCGCTGCACGATGCGCTCGACCGCGTCGCTGCGACGCAAGGCTTTTCCGCATGGAGCCTGCTCGCGGCGAAAGCGGCCACGGCGACGCCGGCCAACCGGCTTTTCCCGCAATTCCAACCGGGTGACCTGGTGCTGGTGGGCGCGCGTCCCGGCCAGGGCAAGACCCTGATGAGCCTCGGGCTTGCCGTAGAGGCGATGCGGTCGGGCCACCGCGCCGCGTTCTTCTCGCTCGAATACACCGAGAAAGACGTTCTGGATCGCTTTCGGGCGATCGGCGTGGATCTGGCGGGGTTCGAAAAACTCTTCGAGGTCGATTGCTCCGACGCCATCAGTGCCGACTACGTCGTCATGCCGCAGCACCGCGCGGCACGGTCGTGGTGATCGACTATCTGCAGTTGCTGGACCAGCGGCGGGAAAATCCCGACCTCACCGTTCAGGTGCGCGCGTTGAAATCATTCGCGCACGACAAGGGATTGATCGTCGTCTTCATCTCGCAGATCGACCGTTCCTATGATTCCTCGCTCAAACCCTGCCCTGACCTGGACGATGTCAGGCTGCCGAACCCGCTCGACCTGAAGCTGTTCGACAAGACCTGTTTCCTGAACAAGGACGAAGTTCAGTTTCGCATAGCGAGCTGACGATCCCTGGCAACGGTTCAGGCCGCGGGTGCGGTTATTCACCCGCGGCCTCCCTCCTCACGCCTTCTCCGGCGAAACCTCGAGCTTGCCGGCGATGTAGCGCCGCTCCTGGGTCAGGCCGCCAAAGCCATAGGCGTCGCCCTTGACCTCGTCGACATGCAGATAGGTCTCGTGATGCAGCGGGCCCAGGATCCCGGCCATGCGCTGGAACATCGCGGCGAGATAGGCGGCCTTCTCGTCCTTGGTGTTGGTGCCTTCGCTGACGTGAATGTCGATCCAGTAGCTCGCGAGCTTTTGCTCTGCGAGCGACTTGCCGCCAGCGAACCAGTCGCTCGCCTCCACCGACTTCACGATAATGGCCGTGACCTCAGGGTCCTTGTGCAGGATTTTTGCGGTGAGCTCGGATACGGCGCTCGCGATGTCGGCCTTCAGCGGCGGCGACTGGCGTGGGGTGGTGTAGGACACGGTGATCAGCGGCATGGTCGTTCTCCTCGGATGTCGCGCAGATGTTGCGCGGCGTTGGTGAGAAGCTAGACCCGCCCTCGACATCTTGGTATCTTATCTCTGTTGATACCAGTGATAAGAAATCGTAATGATAGCAACGCTCGACATCGCCACCGTCCAGGCCTTCCTGCTGGTCGCCGACCTCCAGAGTTTCACGCGGACCGCCGAAGCGCTCGGCACGACCCAGGCGGCTGTCAGCCTCAAGCTGCAACGGCTGGAGACGCTGCTGGGAAAACGTCTCGTCGAGCGCTCGCCGCGCGCGGTCCGGCTCACGGCAGACGGCGCGACGTTCCTGGAGCGCGCCCGCGCGCTGATCGCGGCGCATGACCGCGCGCTATCGGGCGAGGCCTCGGTCGCGCAGTCGCTCTCGCTCGGCATCTCCGACCATGCTGCGGGGCCGGAGCTGGTACCCCTGCTCGAACGCCTGCATGCGATGTCGTCGAACCTCACGCTTGCCGTCATCATCGGCTTCTCGCGCGAGATGCAGGAGGCCTATGATGCGGGCCGACTGGATGCGGTGATCGTGCGCCAGGAAGGCAGCCGGCGCGGCGGAGAGACGCTGGCCGAGGACGAATTCGGCTGGTTCGCGTCACGACGCTTCACCGTGCCAAAGGGGCAGCCTTTGCCGCTCGCGACGCTCGCCCCGCCCTGCGGCGTCCGCGCCATCGCTGTGCGCGCGCTCGACAAGGCCGGCCTGAAATGGCGTGAGCGCTTCGTCGGCGGAGGCGTCACCGCCGTGGTTGCAGCCGCGCTCGCCGGACTTGCAATCGCGCCGCTGGCGCGACGGATCGCGCCGGCAGGCCTGGTCGACGTCGGCCCCGCCCACAAGCTGCCGAAACTCGGCAGCTCAAAGGTGATGCTCCATTCGAAGGTCAGCGATCCCGCAAAGCTGGCGGCGCTGCGTGCGGTGGCGGCGACGTTCCGTAGCGTGGCGGCGGTCTGACGCGCACGGCTTTCCGGCTCGAATGCGGGCGAGCGTCTGCTGGCTTGCGTCCTGCATACGGACGCGCAATGTTGCCTAAAAATGTTCCAACCTCCGGGAACAATCCGCCACCTACTGCGTTTGCCCCCGTTGAGGCAGGGTCCGGGAATGGTCGAGAAGTCTAGTCAGCAGAGGGATTTGTTCGAAAGCGAACGCAGTTTCCGCCTGTTAGTTGAAGGAGTTGCGGACTACGCACTCTACATGCTGGATCCCACCGGGAGAATCACCAGCTGGAACATTGGCGGCGAGCGCATCAAGGGCTATTCACCCGGGGAGATCCTCGGCCAACACTTTTCCCGGTTCTACACCGAGACCGACCGCGCCAACGGCAAGCCCGCCCGTGCGCTCGGCATCGCGCGGGAAAAGGGCCGCTACGAGGAGGAAGGCTGGCGCGTCCGCAAGGACGGCACCTTCTTCTGGGCCAGCGTCGTGATCGATCCGATCTACGAGGCCGGCGAGCTGGTCGGCTTCGCCAAGATCACGCGCGACATCACCGAGCGGCGCAATACCCAGCTCAAGCTCGAGGCGATGCAGAAGCAGCTCGCCGAATCCCAGAAATTCGACGCGCTCGGCCAGCTCACCGGCGGGGTCGCCCACGATTTCAACAACCTCCTGATGATCATCAGCGGCAGCCTCCACATGCTGAAACGAGGGGCCGACGACGAAGCCAAGCTTCAGCGCGCGATCTCGGCCATCGAAACCGCTACCAGGCGCGGCGCCGCGCTAACCAACCAGCTCCTCACCTTCGCGCGGCGGCAGAGCGTCAATCCGCAGGCGATCGACTTCGCCGACCGCATCGCGGCGATCCGCGAGGTACTCGATGCCGGCGTCGGCAGCTCCGTGCGCCTGGCTTTCGACGTCAGCGACGACGTCTGGCCGATCAGGACCGACGTTTCCGAGCTCGAGACCGCGCTGCTCAACCTTGTCATCAATGCCCGCGACGCGATGCCCGACGGAGGCACGGTGACGATCGCAGCGCGCAATCTCGTGCTCGACGAGGACCCCCTCGTGGGCGAATTCATCGCGATCGACGTCACCGATACCGGCCTCGGCATTCCCTCCGACGTTCTCGACAAGATCTTCGAGCCGTTCTTCACGACCAAGGCGATCGGAAAAGGCACTGGCCTCGGTCTCTCCCAGGTGCACGGCTTCGCCCATCAGGCCGGCGGCACGGTCCGGGTCGCGAGCGCGCTCGGCAAGGGCACGACCTTCACCATCCTGCTGCCGCGCGGAGAAGACGAGCCATCGCGTGAGGCGGCGGGAGAACCGGCGTTCCAAGGCAGCGGCACGGTGCTGCTGGTCGAGGACAATCCGGACGTCGCCGCCGTCAGCATCGGCCTTCTGGAGCAGCTCGGCTATCAGGTGCGCCGGGTCGCGGACGCCGAAGCCGCCTTGAGCGAGATCGAGAAGAACGGCGTCGACTTCGTGTTCTCGGATATCGTCATGCCCGGCAAGATGGACGGGCTCAGCCTCGCCCATCACCTCCGCCAGATCCGCCCCGGCCTGCCGATTCTGCTCGCCACCGGCTACAGCGAAGTCGCCGCAGGCGTGCGCGGCGATTTCCCGATCCTGCGCAAGCCCTACGAGATCCACGAATTGAGCGAAGCGATCGCCAAGCTGCCGCGGTGATTCTTTAGCTACACCGTCGGCAACACCGAAAACGCCTCGCCTGCTCGGCGCAAGTTCAGTTCATCGACGTCGGCCGTCTCGCTGGTGACGCTGTCGACGCGCGAGGACGGCGGGCCGTGGCGGCACAGCGCAACCATGTCCGCGACGTGCTTCGGCGGCCCCGCGAACAGCGCTTCGACGCTGCCGTCACGGCGGTTGCGGACCCAGCCTTCGAGACCGCACGTCGTCGCCTGATACTCGAGCCAGGCCCGGTAGCCTACCCCCTGCACGCGGCCGCGGATCATGACCTGGAGGATCGCCCGGCTCATTGTTTCAGTCCGAGGACATCGGCGCTCCGCGCCTTGACGTCGGCCTCCCGCGTGACGCGGCTGGTCAAGTCCGACGATGGGAGACCTTTGAGATTCTTCGGCGCAGTGCCGTCGCGTAGCGCCTTCTGCGTCTCGTAGACGGCCTGCGTTGCGGCCGCGATCGGCGCGTGGCCCTGAAGCGCGATGCGCACGCGCTGGCCAGCGAGGTATTCGAGCACGTTCAACTCCTCCGGCGCGCCGCCGAGCACGATCGGCAGGCGCGTCGCAGACACGATGGCCTCGAGCTCGGCGCGCGACTTGATGCCGGTGAAGAACAGCGCGTCGACGCCGGTAGCCTCATAAGCTCTGGCGCGGCGGATCGCATCCTCGATCGAGGTGATCGAGGCCGCACCGGTGCGGCCCATGATGACGAGCGAGGGGTCGCCGCGGCCGTCGAGTGCCGCCTTCATCTTGCCGACGCCCTCCTCGAGCGAGATCAGCTGCGTCTTCGCTTCGCCGAAGCCAGCCGGCAGCAGCGTGTCCTCGATGGTGAGGCCGGCGGCGCCCGCCGTTTCCAGCTCCTGCACCGTGCGACGCACGTTGAGCGCGTTGCCATAGCCGTGATCGGCATCGACCAACACCGGAAGCGCTGCAGCACGCGACATCCGCCGCATCTGCTCGGCAAGTTCCGTGAGCGTGATCAGCGTGATGTCGGGGTCGCCGAGCACCGCGAGCGAAGCCACCGAGCCGCCGAACATGCCGAGCGGGAAACCGAGATCCTCGGCGATGCGGATCGAGATAGCGTCGTAGACCGAGCCGGGATGGACGCACGTCCCGCCCGACAGGATCGATCGCAGTTTTTCGCGGCGGGAACGAAAGGCCATGGTGATGTCTCGGTTAGGTCACGGAGGCCGCAGCATACTCCGTCATTGCGAGCGAAGCGAAGCAATCCAGAAATGCATCCGCAGAGACAGACTGGATTGCTTCGTCGCGGAGCCTGTCATCGGGCCGCGCTTCGCGCGGACCCGGTGGCTCCTCGCAATGACGTTACGCAAACTCCAAAATCAGCGCATCCACCGCGAGCGTCGCGCCGGCGCTGGCGTGGATCTTCTTCACCGTGCCGTCCTGCTCGGCGCGCAGAACGTTCTGCATCTTCA
This sequence comes from Bradyrhizobium sp. CW1, assembly GCF_023100665.1. Lineage (NCBI taxonomy): Bacteria > Pseudomonadati > Pseudomonadota > Alphaproteobacteria > Hyphomicrobiales > Nitrobacteraceae > Bradyrhizobium > Bradyrhizobium sp. CW1. The sequence continues at coordinate 3,496,005 of NZ_CP064684.1, read as the reverse complement.
TGGCTTCGACCACCGCGAGCGTCTCGCCGGCCTTGACCTCCTGCCCTTCGGTCACCGCGATCGAGACCACGAGACCGGGCATCGGACAAAGCAGCTTCTTGCCGGTGTCGGCAGCCGTGGTCACCGGCATCAGCCGCGCCGAGGCAGCTTCCGCTTCGGTCCAGACATAGACCGGCACCTCGACGCCCTGATGCGCGAGGCGGATACCGTTCGCGATCGGGCGCACCTGCACCGCGACGACATGCCCGTCGATGCTGCCCTGCCAGACAGGATCGCTCGGCTTCCACGGCGACAGCAACAGATGCGCATTGCCGGTCTTGCCGTCAGCATTGACGAAACGCACCGCGACCGCCTCGCCCTCGCGCGCGATCTCCAGCAGGATCTCCTGGCGGTCGAGCCAGACCGCACGGCGACGCTCGCGCTGCACGATGCGGCCGCCCATCTGCCCCGAGATCTGCCGCTTGCGCTCGCCGAGCACGTGATCGATGGCGGCGCCGACCGCAGCGAGCCGCCGTGCGACCTCGCCTTCAGGCACGCGCACGGCAAAGCCCTTGGGGAATTCCTCGGCGATGAAGCCGGTGGAGAGCCGGCCTTCGCGCCAGCGCGGATGATGCATCAGCGCCGACAGGAACGGGATGTTGTGGCGGATACCGTCCACATAGAACGAGTCCAGCGCAGTGGCCTGCGCCTCGATCGCGGCGGCGCGCGACGGCGCGTGGGTGACGAGCTTGGCGATCATCGGATCGTAATGGATCGAGATCTCGCCGCCCTCCTGCACGCCGGTGTCGTTGCGCACGGTGATACCGTCCTGGCTCGCTTCCGCCGGCGGACGGTATTTCACCAGACGCCCGATCGAGGGCAGGAAGTTGCGGAACGGGTCCTCCGCGTAGAGGCGCGACTCCACTGCCCAGCCGGTCAGCGTGACGTCCTTCTGCGCAATGGCGAGCTTCTCGCCGGCGGCGACGCGGAGCATCTGCTCGACGAGGTCGACGCCCGTGACGAGCTCGGTGACAGGATGCTCGACCTGGAGGCGCGTGTTCATCTCCAGGAAGTAGAAGCTCTTGTCCTGCCCCGCGACGAACTCGACGGTGCCGGCGGAGTCGTAATTCACCGCCTTGGCGAGTGCGACCGCCTGCTCGCCCATCTTGCGGCGGGTGGCTTCGTCGAGCAGCGGCGACGGCGCTTCCTCGATGACCTTCTGGTTGCGGCGCTGGATCGAGCATTCGCGCTCGCCGAGATAGATCACGTTGCCGTGCTTGTCGCCGAGCAGCTGGATCTCGATATGGCGGGGATCTACGATAAACTTCTCGATGAAGACCCGGTCGTCACCGAACGAGGCCTTGGCCTCCGCCTTGGCGAGGTTGAACCCTTCGGCGACCTCGGAGGTCGAATGCGCGATGCGCATGCCCTTGCCGCCGCCGCCGGCGGAGGCCTTGATCATCACGGGATAGCCGATCTCGTCAGCGATCTTGACCGCGTGCGTAGCGTCCTCGATGACGCCGAGATAGCCGGGCACGGTCGAGACTTTTGCCTTCGCGGCAGCCCTTTTGGATTCGATCTTGTCGCCCATCGCCGCGATCGCGCCCGGGTTGGGGCCGATGAAGACGATGCCGGCCGCCTCCAGCGCGCGCGGAAACGCCTCGCGCTCGGACAGGAAGCCGTAACCGGGATGCACGGCCTCGGCGCCGGTCTTGCGGCAGGCCTCCACGATCTTCTCGATCACCAGATAACTCTCGGCCGCAGCCGGCGGGCCGATCAGCACGGCCTCGTCGGCCATCTCGACATGGAGAGCGTCGCGGTCGGCCTCGGAATAGACCGCGACCGTCTGAACTCCCATGCGGCGAGCGGTCTTGATGACCCGGCAGGCGATTTCGCCGCGATTGGCGATCAGAATGCGTTTGAACATGCTTTTCTTGAGTCTCGACCTTGGGCGGGACCCTTCCCTGGCCGTTGGAGCCTATGGGAGGGGCCGTGTGGCTCCCGTGGTACATCAAAATAGGCTGGAGGCAACGGTCAAAATCCGGCCCCTCTGGCGTACCAGCGCAAGACCGAAGCAAGACCGAAACGGGCCTGACAGGCCCCGGACGGCCTACGGCTTCCCGGCCTTGCCCACGTTCCGGACCACGCCGTGAATGAAGCCGAGCTTGTCGACAACGACCGGCGAGAGGATGAACGGATAGAGATCGCGCATGCCCATGGCGCGGTTGACGCTGTTCATGGCGAAGGTGAAGGGCAGCCATGCGTTGACGATGGCCTCGACGTCCCTCGCTTCGTACGGGTTGAAGCGGATGCGCGCCGTCAACTCCCCGTCGCGGTCCACCTTGGGCCGCACCTCCATGCCGAACTCGCTAGCCATCTCCAGAGTGTCGACGATGTGAAGATAGTGCGCCCAGGTCTCGGCGAAATCTTCCCAGGGATGCGTGGTCGCGTAGGCAGAAACGTAGTTCTGCTGCCAGTCCGGCGGGGCGCCTTCGGCATAGTGGCGCTGCAAGGCCTGACCGTAATCGGCGGAATCGTCGCCGAACACGGCGCGGCATTCGTCCAGCATGCCGCCGTCGCGCACCAGCACGTCCCAGAAATAGTGCCCGACCTCGTGGCGGAAATGCCCGAGCAGCGTCCGGTAGGGCTCGCCCATCTCCAGCCTGCGCCGCTCGCGCTCGATGTCGTCGGCCTCGGTCAGCGCGATCGTGATCAGGCCGTTGTCGTGGCCGGTCAGGACCTTCTGCCCGCTCTGCGGATCGTCGGCGAGGAAATTGAAGATCAGGCCATGTTCGGGATTGTCCTGCCGGGTCTGGAGCGGCAGCTTCCAGCGGATCAGGGAATAGAACAGCCGGTGCTTCGCCATCTCCAGCTCGCGCCAGCCGGCGAGTTGCGCCTGATCCGACAGATCCGGCACGACGCCGTTATGCCGGCAGGCGCGGCAATAGCCGGTGGTATCACCTGCATCCGTCAGCCAGTTGCAGGAATCATATTCGGCATTACGGCACGGCATGCGTCCGCTGCCCTTGTCGGCGAGCGTGGCCCAGACCTCTCCGTCGGGCTCGATCGCCGACATCGTCTCCTTCTCCGGCAGGAACGCGACCCGATGGCCGCAGCGTTCACAGGTGCGGTTCTCGAAATAGAGGACGTTGCCGCAGGCCTGGCAGACAAAAAGCTTCAAGATTTAGCCTCTTCGGAAAGGGAGCTTTTGGGAATGACAGTTGTGGCGCCTCGCGGATACGCGCGCGGCGGGCTCATCGTTCCAATGTTCGGAACAAATAGCCAGACTTGGCGTTCGCTCATGCCCACCATACTGCATCCGGCGACGCCTTTCTTTCCATATTCCCTCTGAGCAATGGCCATCGCGCTACGTCTGTGTGAATATCGGTCCGCCACGTGCGCTCTCGCATCACAACGGCCAACGCCTTGAACGATCCTTTGCCCGAGACCATCGCCGCCGAAAAGCTGCGCCAGCACCTGGAAGATGTTGCGCGCGAGCGCGACAACGCCTATCGCGCGCTCCAGGAGCGCGAAGCCGAACTTGCGCGCATCCAGCGCATCGGCAAGGTCGGCGGTCTCGAAGTCGATTTCCGCGAAGGCTTCAAGAACCGCCGTTCGCCGGAATATCTGATGCTTCACGGCCTGCCGCCGGAAGCTGCCGACGAGTCGCACGAGGACTGGATCAATCGCATTCATCCCGGCGACCGGGACGCTACGGTGAAGCACTTCATCGAAGCGCTGTCCGGCACCAGTGAGGACTATACCGCAGAATACCGCATCATCCGCCCCAGCGACGGCGAGACCCGCTGGATCCGCGTCGTCGCCAAGATCGAGCGGGACGGTGGCGGCCGCGCCCTTCGCCTCGTCGGCGCCCATATCGACGTCACCGACCAGATGCTGGTGCGTGAGACCCTGCGCGAGAGCGAAGAGCGCTTCCGGCTGATCGCCGACAGCGCCCCGGTGCCGATCTGGGTCACCAAACTCGACCGCACACGGTCCTTCGCCAACCAGGCCTATGTCGATTTCGTCGGCCTGCCCTACGACCAGGCCATTGCCTTCGACTGGCGCAAGGTGCTGCATCCGGACGACCTGCCCCACGTGCTACAGCAATCCGTTCAGGGCGAAGCATCACTCAAACCGTTCGTGCTGGAAGCCCGCTACAAGAACGCCGCCGGCGAATGGCGCTGGCTGCGTTCGGAATCGCAGCCGCGCTGGGACCCGACCGGCAGGCATATCGGCTTTATCGGCGTTGCCCATGACATCACCGTGGCCAAGCAGGCCGAGATCGAGCTCCGGCAGCTCAACGAGACGCTGGAAGAACGCATCGCCGAGCGCACCGCCGAGCTCGAATCCAACGAGGCGCGGCTGCGCGCGATCCTGGAGACCAGCAACCAATATCAGGGCCTCGTCAATCTCAGGGGCGAGCTGCTTTACGCCAACACGACCGTGCTCGACGCCATCAAGGCGAGCCCTGCGGACGTGATCGGAAAGCCCTTGTGGCAGACGCCCTGGTTCAGCACGACGGACGGCATGAGCGTGCGGGTGCGCGAGGCCTTCGACACCGTGCTCAAGGGCGAAGCCGTGCGGCTGGAGATGCGCCTGCGCCTTCCCATCGGCGAGCGCGATTTCGAGTTCGGCATGCGCCCGGTGCTCGACCGCCACGGCAACATCACCGGCGCGGTGCCCGAGGCTGTCGACATCACCGAGCGCCGCCGCGGCGAGGAAGCGTTGCGGCAATCGCAGAAGATGGAGGCGATCGGCCAGCTCACTGGCGGCGTCGCGCACGACTTCAACAATCTGCTCACCATCATCCGCTCGGCCACCGATTTCCTGCGCCGCCGCGAGCTGCCGGAGGAGCGCCGTCGCCGCTATGTCGATGCTATCTCGGACACCGTCGAGCGTGCCTCCAAGCTGACCGCCCAGCTGCTGGCGTTTGCGCGCCGGCAGCCGCTGAAACCGCAGATCTTCAACGTCGGCAGCCAGGTTGAAGGCGTGGCGCAACTGGTCCGGCCGCTGGTCGGCGGCCGCATCGAAATTGCGGTGGAGGTTCACGATGGCGACTGCTTCACGGTCGCCGATATCGCGCAATTCGAGACCGCGCTAATCAACCTCGCCATCAACGCCCGCGACGCCATGGACGGCGAAGGCCGTCTCACCATAGCGGTCCGGAAAGTTCAGGGAATCCCCGACCTCCGCACGCAACCGGCGCGCGGCGGCGACTATGTCGCGATCTCCGTTGCCGACACCGGCAGCGGCATCGCGCCCGAAAACATCGAAGCCATCTTCGAGCCGTTCTTCACCACCAAGGAGGTCGGCAAGGGCACCGGCCTCGGCCTGAGCCAGGCCTTCGGCTTCGCAAAGCAGTCCGAGGGCGACATTGCCGTGACGAGCACCCATGGTGAAGGCGCGACCTTCACCATCTATCTGCCGCGGGCGCACAGCCCCGCGACAGATCAGGAAGCCGCGGCGCTGACCTATGAGGCCGCGGCCACCGGGCGCGGCTATCGCGTGCTCGTGGTGGAAGACGACGACGAGGTCGGCCGGTTCTCCACCGAGCTGCTGGAAGACCTCGGCTATGTCGTCCGCCGCGCCGCCAACGCCAATGCGGCGCTCGCCATTCTCGGCGAGAACGAGTTCGCCGTCGATCTCGTTTTCTCCGACGTCATCATGCCCGGCATGAACGGCGTCGAGCTCGCCGGCATCATCCGCGAACGCTATCCGGGCCTGCCCGTCGTGCTCACCTCTGGTTACAGCAACGTTCTCGCCGAGAACGCCGATCGCGGTTTCGAGCTGATCCAGAAGCCGTATTCGGTCGAAGCGCTGTCGCGCATCTTGCGCAAGGCAATCACGGCAAAGCCGTCGATGGCGCGATGAGTGTTATGGTCGCACGAAGCTGCCACAAACTCCGTAGTTGCGAGCGCAGCGAAACAATCCAAAATCTTTCCGCGGAAACAGTCTGGATTGCTTCGTCGCTGCGCTCCTCGCAATGACGGCGCTATCGCGCCGCTCCAACCCAACGGGCTTTTGAACAACATTGTGGACTGAAACTCGGGCCGAGACGCGGCAATCGCAGATAGCCGTCCGCGCTCGCGGGGGGAAGACATCGACATCGGCTTCCGCTATCGCTGCCGAATGAACCGACACATCTCAAGGATCGAACGTGCCGTCTAACGCCATCTGGGCCTGGAGCATCATCGTCGTCGCGACCGGAGGCGTCATCATCCGGCCCTTTCGCCTGCCGGAGGCGATCTGGGCCATCATCGGCGCCAGTGCGCTCGTGCTGTTCGGTCTGCTGCCCTGGCGGGATGCGCTCACCGGCATCGAGAAAGGCGTGGATGTCTATCTTTTCCTGATCGGCATGATGCTGATCGCCGAGCTGGCGCGGCTCGAAGGCCTGTTCGACTATCTCGCAGCGCTCGCCGTGGAACATGCCGGCGGCTCGCCGCAGCGGCTGTTCCTGCTGATCTACATTGTCGGCACGCTCGTCACCGTCCTGCTCTCGAACGACGCCACCGCGATCGTGCTGACCCCCGCCGTCTATGCCGCGACGCGTGCGGCCGGCGCCAAGCCGCTGCCTTATCTCTTCGTCTGCGCCTTCATCGCCAATGCCGCGAGCTTCGTGCTGCCGATCTCCAACCCCGCCAATCTCGTCGTGTTCGGCGCCCACATGCCTGCGCTCACCGAATGGCTGCAGCTGTTCGCCCTGCCCTCGGCGGCCTCGATCCTGCTGACTTATGTCGTGCTGCGCCTGACCCAGCACCGCGCCCTGAAGGAAGAGACGATCGCGCGCAGAGTGCCGCATCCCAAGCTCGGCCGCGGCGGCAAGCTGACGGCGATCGGCATCGTGGCGATCGGCGTCGTGCTGGTCACGGCCTCCGCGTTGGACAAGCAATTGGGCCTGCCGACCTTCGTTTGCGGCGTGGTGACAGCCGCAATCGTGCTGCTGCTCAACCGGCAATCGCCGCTCCCCGTGCTGCGCGGCGTCTCCTGGAGCGTGCTGCCGCTGGTCGGCGGATTGTTCGTGATGGTGGAAGCGCTGATCAAGACCGGCGTGATCGGGCAGCTCAGCGCGCTGCTGCATGAAGCTGTCGGACAATCCGTGACGAAGGCGGCCTGGAGCGTCGGCATCGCCACCGCGGTCGCCGACAACATCGCCAATAATCTTCCCGTCGGTCTCGTTGCCGGCTCGGTCGCCGCCAGCGATCACTTGCCCGCGGCGGTCGTGAGCGCCATCCTGATCGGCGTCGATCTCGGTCCCAATCTGTCGGTGACCGGTTCGCTCGCCACCATCCTGTGGCTGGTGGCGCTGCGGCGGGAGAAGATCGAAGTCGGCGCCTGGCCGTTCCTCAAGCTCGGACTGCTCGTGACGCCGCCGGCCCTGATCGCGGCCCTGGCGGCCGCGATCAGGTAACTTGCGAGATCAGTCGTTCTCGTAGCCGTAGACTTCCGGCAGGATGAAGATTGCGGCAAGCAATCCGATCAGCGGGAAGATCGCGACGAACAGCGTGGCATTCGCCTGCCCAATCGCCGCGAACAACGACGGGAACAGGAAGATCGCGAGGAACGACGGCAGCTTCACGAACATGTAGGCGAAGCCGCTGGCGGTGCCGCGATATTTCGGCTTGGCGACCATGGTCGGGATCGTCATGCAGTTGGAGGCATCCCAATAATGGCCCCACAGCATCGCGGCAGCCGCGAACGGCAGCAGGATCTTGTTGTCGGTGTAGAGCGCGAAGGCCGCGACCAGCAGCGAGACCAGCACGATCGAGAAGCCCGCGATCGAGATGCCGCGGTGGCCGATTTTCGGGGTCAGCAGCGGACCGACCCAGCCCGACACGGCAGCGAAGGAGAACAGCGCCATCGTCACCAGATTGATGCCGAGCACGCTCGACACGCCGACCATCACGAAGAGCACCGGCAGGTAGAACGCGAAGGTCGAGAACTCGCTGGCCTGCGCGAAGCAGGCGATCCAGCCGTAGATCGTGGCGCGCCAGCGGATCGGATCCTTCTTGAGGTCGGCGAGGAAGTCGCGGGTGGACACCTTGGGCACCTCCACGTCATGGTCCGGCAGCATGGCGAGGTCGTCGTTGAACATCTCGCGCGCGACCTGCTTGGCCTCGCGGTAGCGTCCCTTCTGCACCAGCCAGACCGCCGTCTCCGGCACGTCGTGCCGCATGATCAGGATGATCAGCGCCGGCAGCGCGCCGAGGCCGAGCGTCACCCGCCATAGCGTTTCGTGGTTGATGTCGAGCAGCAGGAAGATCACGATGACGCCGATCGTCAGGACCTCACCGACCGCGAACATGAATTGCCAGCGGTTGCCCATGACTTCGCGCTCACCCTTGGCCATGGATTCCATGATGTAGGTGTAGCCGGTCGAGATGTCCGAACCGAGCGGAACGCCGAGCAAGAAGCGGATCACGACGAGCCAGAACACATTGGGCACGAAGGCCTGCGCCAGCGCCAGCACGATGAACAGCACCATCGTCACCAGGAACATGACGCGGCGGCCGATCTTGTCGGAGAGCCAGCCGCCGAGCAGCGCACCGATCAGGGCGCCGCCTTGCGTACCGGCCGCGGCCAGGCCCAGCATCAGCGGATCGGGATTGAACTGCTCCTTGATGAAGATCAGCACGAAGGCGATCGAATAGAGATCCCAGGCTTCGACCAGGATCGAGGCCATCATCAGCCAGCCGACCTTGTTGCCCTTGGGACTGTAGTTCGTGATGAGGTAGCGGACCGCGGCTTCGCTCGCGGTCGGTTGTGGCATCGCCATCGTCGACATCTTTGGTCCTCTCTTCAAAACTTTCTTACGTGCCAAGCAGCGGCTCGATGCTGCAATCGAGCAGGCGCGGGTCGATCCCGACCTCCATGCCGGTGAACATCTCGCCCATGTAGTCGATCAGTGCATCGCTCGCCTTCACCGCGTCCTCGACGCGGCGGCCGGCGACCGCGGCGAGAATGGCGAGGTGACGATCGATCGTGCCTGACAGTTCGGCCTGTCCCGGCATGAACCGGTGGTGGATGTAGCCGATGCGCCGGTACAGCGTGTGTAACGGCCGTAGCGTGTGCACCAGAAACGGCTCGCCTGCCGCCTCCAGCACCAGCGCGTCGATGCGGCGGTCAATACTGTTGAACTCGTCGAGGGTCAGAGTGGCGCGGCGCTCGCGCAAAAGGCGCTCGATATGCAGCGCCTGATTGCGGTGCGAGAGGCTGGCGCGATCGGCCGCAAGCCGGATCACGAAGCGCTCCATGTCGCGGCGCAAGGCCAGCAGCATGCGCTCGCGTGCCAGATCGATCGGCGCAATGCGCAGACCGTGGCGCGGTCGGATGATGATCAACGTATCGGCGGAGAGACGATTGACGGCGTGATGAACCGGCGTACGGCCGAAGCCGGTGATGTGCTGCAATTCCAGCATCGTCATGAACTGGCCTGGCTTGAGCTCGCAATGGACGAGCAGCTCTTCGATCCTCTGGTAGGCGAGCTCGAAGAAGTTGAGACGGTTGCGTCGGAAGGGCTTGCCCTCGCCGTCGTCGTTCCTCACCACCTCGAGCGCGCGCTTGCGCGTTGCCATGCCGTCTCTCCCTCAGCCCGCGCCGTCGTTGCTGGATGGCGCCTTGTTGGTGATATCCCTAAAACATGTTGTGATATATTACAAGCGAGCGTAAGACTTCGCATGCGCCCGCACCATGTTGCGGTGCGGAATGACAACAAGACGGCGCTGCGCGCGCCTGCGACGGGAGGAGTATTGCCGTGAAGATCACGTCGATAGAGACGCTGCGCACCGAAGAATTCTCCAACGTCATCTGGGTGCGCGTCCACACCGACACGGGCATGATCGGCCTCGGTGAAACCTTTTATGGCGCCGGCGCAGTCGAGGCGCAGATCCACGACACCTTTGCCGGCCGCCTGCTCGGCCGCAATCCGCTGCACATCGAGGCGATCCATCGCGACATGCTGAACCTGCCGATGGCGCAGTCGTCCACCGGCGTCGAATATCGCGCGGCTTCGGCAATCGACATTGCGCTGTGGGACCTGTTCGGCAAGGTCTGCAATCAGCCGGTCCACCAGATGCTCGGCGGCCTCTGCCGCGACAAGCAGCGCATCTACAACACCTGCGCCGGCACCCAATATGTCCGCTCCACCAATATCAGCCCGGTCGCGAACTGGAATCTTGGCGCTGCCAAAAGTCCCTACGAAGACCTCGACGGCTTCATGCACCGCGCCGACGCGCTTGCCGAAAACCTGCTGGAGAGCGGCATCTCCGCGATGAAGATCTGGCCGTTCGATCCGGCGGCGCAGGAGAACAAGGGTCTCTACATCTCCGCCGCGCAGATGAAGCAGGCGATCGAGCCGTTCGAGAAGATCCGAAAGACGGTCGGCGACAAGATGGAGATCATGGTCGAGCTTCACTCGCTGTGGAACCTGCCAACCGCAAAACAGATCGCGCGCGCGCTCGAGCCCTACAAGCCGACCTGGTACGAAGACCCGATCCGTATGAACTCGCCGCAGGCGCTGGCCGAATATGCCCGCTGCACCGACGTCTGGGTCTGCGCCAGCGAGACGCTGGGCTCGCGCTTCCCCTACAAGGACATGCTCGACCGCGACGCTATGCATGTGGTGATGGCGGATCTGTGCTGGACCGGCGGCCTCACCGAGGGCCGCAAGATCGCGGCGATGGCCGAGACCTATCACCGGCCCTTCGCACCGCACGACTGCATCGGCCCGATCGGCTTCATCGCTGCCATCCACATGTCGTTCAGCCAGCCCAACACATTGATCCAGGAATCCGTGCGCGCCTTCTACAAGGGCTGGTACAATGAGCTCGTGACCACCATGCCCACGATCAAGGATGGTTTTGTCTATCCAATGGAAGGCCCCGGCCTCGGCGTCGACCTTCTGCCTGCCGTCTTCGACCGCTCCGATCTGACCGTGCGCCGTTCCAACGTCTGAGGATTCTTGAGATGAGCACCGCCCTCTTCGATCTTTCCGGCCGCACCGCGCTCGTGACCGGCTCCTCCCGCGGCCTCGGCCGCGCCATTGCCGAGGGCATGGCCAAGGCCGGCGCCAAGCTGATCATCAACGGCGTCGATCCCAAGCGTGTCGAGCAGGCCGTCGCCGAGTTTCGCGCCGCCGGCCACCAGGCCGAAGGCGCCGCTTTCAATGTCACCGACGAGCCTGCGATCGTCGCCGCCTTCAACGACTTCGACAAGAGGGGCATCGCGGTCGACATCCTCGTCAACAATGCCGGCATCCAGCACCGCAAGCCGCTGGTGGAGTTCACCACCGACGAGTGGCGCAAGGTGATCGAGACCAACCTCACCAGCGCCTTCGTGATCGGCCGCGAGGCGGCCAAGCGCATGATCCCGCGCAAGTACGGCAAAATCATCAATATCGGCTCGCTCGGCAGCGAGCTCGCGCGTCCCACGATTGCGCCCTACACCGCTGCCAAGGGCGGCATCAAGAACCTGACCCGCTCGATGGCGGTGGAATGGGCCCAGCACGGCATCCAGGCCAACGCGATCGGCCCCGGCTACATGCTGACCGACATGAACGAGGCGCTGGTCAACAACACCGACTTCAACAACTGGCTGATGGGCCGCGTTCCCTCCAAGCGCTGGGGCCGACCGGACGAGCTGGTGGGCGCTGCGATCTTCCTGGCCTCGGATGCCTCGACCTATGTCAACGGCCAGATCATCTATGTCGATGGCGGCATGATCGCTGCGATGTGAGCCGCGAAACGCTGAGGGAGCCAACCATGCACGCCGTCGTCATTCACGCACCGAAAGATCTGCGGATCGATAGCTATCCAGATGCAGCGCCCGGTCCGGGCGAAGTCCGCGTCAAGATCGCGAACGGCGGCATCTGCGGCTCCGATCTGCACTACTATCATCACGGTGGCTTCGGTGTCGTGCGCATCCAGCAGCCGATGGCGCTGGGGCACGAGATCGCGGGCGTGGTCGCAGCCGTCGGTGACGGCGTCACGAACGTGAAGCCGGGCACTCGGGTCGCGGTCAATCCGAGCAAGCCGTGCGGCCGGTGCCTGCATTGCCAGGAGGGTATGCGCAACCAGTGCCTCGACATGCGCTTTCTCGGCAGCGCGATGCGCTTTCCCCATGTGCAGGGCGGCTTTCGCGAATTCATCACGGTCGATGCGGCGCAGGCCGTTGCGATCGCCGACAAGCTGTCGCTGGCGGAAGCCGCGGTCGCCGAGCCGCTCGCGGTGTGCCTGCATGCCGGCAAGCAGGCCGGGCCCCTGCTCGGCAAGCGCGTGCTGATCACCGGCTGCGGCCCGATCGGCGCGCTGATGATCCTGGTCTCGCGCTTCGGCGGCGCGGCCGAGATCGTGGTCACCGACGTCGCGGAGGCGCCGCTAGCGGTCGCCAGGAAGCTCGGGGCCAGTCATGCCATCAATGTCGCGGCCGACGCCGCGGCGCTCGATCCGTGGCGCACCGGCAAGGGTGTGTTCGACACGCTGTTCGAAGCCTCGGGCAACCAGGCCGCACTCCGCACCGCGCTCGACGTGCTCAGGCCGGGTGCCACGTTGGTGCAGCTCGGCCTGGGCGGCGAAATGACGCTGCCGATCAACTCCATCGTCGCCAAGGAATTGCAGCTGCGCGGCACCTTCCGCTTCGATCCCGAATTCGAGCTGGCGGTGCGGCTGATGGGCGAAGGCCTGATCGACGTCAAGCCGCTGATCACGGCGACCATGCCGTTCGAGAACGCGGTCGCAGCGTTCGAGCTCGCCAGCGACCGCTCGCAGTCGATGAAGGTGCAATTGACGTTCTGATCGATGAGCGCTGCTATTGGTTCTCGATCAGCCGGTCGCTGACCAGCCGCACGGCGCCCCGTTTCCAGGAATAGTCCGCGCCCAGGCGCAGGCCGCTGTCGCCGCGTGCCAGCACCGCGCCGGTCCTGGCATCGCGCACCTGGAAGCCGAGCGTGTATTCGGTGCGGCTGACCCGCCGCACCACCCCGATCAGAGACTGATCCGCACCGAGCCCTTGCGCCATCGCCGCTTCGCAGCCGCCGCAGTCGCGTAAAGCGCGTGCCTTTACCGCCTCCTCGTTCGCGCTGCCGACATCGACGAGGCGGTAGCGGCCGGATTGGCCAAGGGCATCGCGCACACTGCCGGTCACTTCGGCCAGATTGGATGCATCTGCGGCCGCGAGACCGGCGGCCGGCGCCGCGGTGTTGTCCTCGAGCTCGAATTCGAACACCGCCAGCGCGATCGGCGCGGGTGCGCCGAGCGCGGCCATGATCTCGCGGGAGACGAAGATCTCGGCACGCTCCCATGATTCATCATTGTCGCCGCGGAAGGTGTAGAGCTTGTCCATCACGACCTTCCTGGCGCCAACGTCGATCACGGCGACCTTGGCCCATAGCACCAGTGTGCTCGTCTTCTGGATGCCGCCGATCACCTTGAACGCCGCGCCGTCCTGGGCCGAGGGCACCAGCCGGTAGCGCCGGTCTCCGCCGATATCTTGCCGGAGCGCAGCCATGAAGGCCGCCAGCCGTCGCTCGTGGGCGGCGGTCTGGTTGGCAGGCTCCGCTGACGTATCGGTATAACTGAAATCGTCCATGGCGACGCCGACGGCAGTCTCGGCACCAAGCGCATAAGCCGGCGGAAGGACGACAAGGAGACAGACTGAGAGGATCAACCGGCGCAGGTGCATAAATGTGCCTCGTATGACGGAGCGGCGCACAATCTGGACGGCGTAATCAGGGCTCGCAGCAGCGCCGGTCCCGGCGATGACCGGGAAAATTTCACGACGGTGCACCGCACTCACACCTGACGGCTTTGCGCTAGGTGCGTTCTGCCGTTTAATGCGGGCGCGACAACCCGTTCGCACCAGGTGCCCGCCGATGTGGAACCGCCCGAGGTTCGATCTCAAAGTCCGTCTGACGTTGCGCGTGGCCGCGATATCGGCCGCCTGCTTCGCCGTTATCTCCGCCTATTTCCTGATTACGGCCGACCGCGCGGCGCATGCGCGCCTCGACGACATCGCCGCCATCGTCGCCAAGACGCTGGAGCTACAGCAGGGCAAGATCCAGTGGGTCGCCAGCCCGCGCTCGGACTTTCCCAACCTCGACCCCGTTTCGGCCTATGTGATGACGCCCGGCCTGTGCCTGGCATTCCGCGGCACGAGCGGCGACATCCTCCAGCGCTTCTGCAGCGGCGCGCCCGCCCCGGCAAACCCGCCGCCGCAAGCCTTCACGGCCTTCTATCGCAGCCTGTTCGACCCCGGCCGCGAAGCGGCACGGCCTGTGATCGTGCGCGGAGCGAAGCTTGGCGACGCCGTGGTCTCGGTCGAGCCGGCCGTGCAGACGGCGGAGGCCTGGCACGAGGCCGGCCGCCTGATGCTGGCGCTGGCGATCGCGCTGCCGCTGCTCTGCGCCCTGGTCTACGCCGCGCTGGCACGCGCGCTGCGCCCCACCCGCATGATCCGCACCGGCCTGGAGCGGATTGCCGCCAACGACCTCACCACGCGGCTGCCGCCGTTCGACCTTGCCGAGCTCTCCCCGATCCGCGACGGCTTCAACCATCTCGCCGAAAGCCTCGAGACCGCACTTGCCGAACGCAGCGAGCTGACGCGGAAGCTGATCGCGCTCCAGGACGAGGAGCGCCGCCATCTCGCGCGCGAGCTGCATGACGAGTTCGGCCAGTCGCTCGCCGCCATCCGGGCGCTCGCCTCCTCCGCCCGCCAGACCGCCGCGCAGGACTGCCCTTCCTTGCTTGGCGAATGCGACGGCATCGCGCGGACCGCAACCGGCATGATGGAGACGTTGCGCGGCACACTGTTCCGGCTGCGGCCGCCGGATGTCGAGGAGCTCGGGCTCGTCGCCAGCCTCGAAGGCCTGGTCGCGGGCTGGAACGGGCGCAGCCGCGGCGAGACGCGCTTCTCGATCCGGTTCGACGGCGCATTCGAGACCCTGCCGGCCACGATCAGCGCCAGCCTCTACCGGATCGTGCAGGAGGCGCTCACCAATGCCGCCAAGCATGCCGTCGCCACGCGGGTCAGCCTGGAATTGACGATGGGGGCGAGCGAGATCGCGCTTGCGATCGACGATGACGGACGCGCGACCGATCCCGTCGCGAAATCCGGAATGGGCCTGCTCGGCATGCGCGAGCGCGTCGCGGCCTTGCGCGGCCAATTGAGCTTCGAGGCCAAGCCGAACGGCGGCTCCGCACTGCGCGTCGTCATTCCGCTCGCAGCCGCCGATCGGCCGCCGCTGGAGCACGCCGCATGAGCGCGGCCGGCGCGACCATTCTGCTGGTCGACGACCATTCCGTCGTCCGCGAGGGCTATCGCTCCGTGCTCCAGAAGCAGCCGGGACTTCGCGTCATCGCCGAAGCCGCCGACGGCGCCGAGGCCTATCGTCTCTACAAATCGGAGGCGCCCGACCTCGTCATCATGGATCTGAGCATGCCCGGCATCGGCGGCATCGAGGCGGTCAGGCGCATCAGGCAGTGGGACAAGGGCGCGAGGATCCTCGTCTTCACCATGCACGAGAATGCCGGCTTTGCCGTGCAGGCGATCCGCGCCGGCGCCAGGGGCTACGTCACCAAGACCAGTCCGCCGGAGACGCTGGTGCGCGCCGTGATGGACGTGCTCGCCGGCAGGATCGCAATCAGCCCCGACATCGACCATGAGCTCGCGCTGAGCCGGCTGGCCGGGGAAAGCTCTGCCGCCGACGTCCTCACGCCGCGCGAATTCGAAGTGCTGCGGCTGCTGCTCGCCGAGAATACGACAGAGGAGATCGCCGAGACGCTCCATGTCAGCCCGAAGACGGTGGCGAACCTGCATTCCCTGATCAAGGACAAGCTCGGCGTCGGATCCGACATCGAGCTGGTCCGGCTGGCGCTGCGCCAGGGCATCTTGACGGAGGTCGATCTCGGCGAGGCCTGATTGCTCAAGCCAGATAGCGCGTGAGATAGCCTTCCATCGCGTAGAGCGCACAAAGCGCAAGGCTCGACCACACGGCGGCGGTGAAATACAGGAACATCCAGGTCAGCTCGCCCTTCCAGTGCGCGATGTCGTGGGTCACGACCCAGCGCGTCGAGACGTCATGCAGGCCTTCGAGGAAGCCGAGCAACCGGTTGCCCTCTTCATACCCTGCCCGCCAGCGGCTGAGATACATCGGCACGTCGACGGTGACGAGGAAGGCCAGAAAGCAGGCGATGCCGACGATGCCGGCAATCAGCGCCCAGCGCACCGGCCCCTGGAATTCCGGCATCAGCCGGCACAGCGCGATGCCCGCGAGGAAGAATGTCACCGCCCACAGCGAGTTCTCGATCGCGTTGAAAAGGAAGTTTGTCGTCACCACCGCATACCAGGAGAAGCACTCCGCGATGATGATGATGGGCACGATCACCCACGCGATGTTCACAACCGTCTCGGCGCCCGTCATGGTCCCGAGTTGATGCAGGATGACCGCCCATTGCGCCGCGAAGCACAGTTCGGCCACGGTCGCGACCGTGCGGCCGACGAAGACGCTGGAGAGCCAGGTGTCGAACAGACAGATTCGCTGCACGTCGGCGCGCGGCAGGAACGAGCGGAAGGCGCAGCCGAAGACATAGCCGGCGCAGAGCAGGAACATCACTCCGATGTCGGAGCCGCCACTGATGCGGCCGGCGGACGTGGGATCGAACGCGCGGTACAGCATGAACCAGGCGAGAATGTTGGCAGCACTGACCAGCGTCAGGGACCCCCACCACCACGCGAGGGGATTTGTCCGCGCCTGCTGCAACATGAATCGCTCCGCTGTAATCGATATGACATTCAGTCGTAATAATCCTGTCACACCAACCCACGGAATCACGACTAGAATCTGTGTGCGGCGGAGCTCGTCGCGCACATTTTATCCGCACGGGCAACGCCGGCGTGTCCGGATAGTGGACACAAAATACTATTTTATGAATCTATTGGACAACCGCCCCGACCGGGTTCATTTAATCCTCGATGGCCAAAACCGCGTCCAAACCGATCCGCGCCTCCTCGTCCGCTGCCGCCGTGCTGGCGGACAGCATCGACGACGCCGCGTTCGCGACGACGCTGGCAAAGGGTCTCGTGGTGCTCGAAGCGTTCAAGGCGGGAGCGACGCAGCTCGGCAACATGGAGCTGTCGACGCTGACCGGGATTCCGCGTCCAACGGTGGCGCGGCTGACGCATACGCTCGCCGAGCTCGGCTACCTCCGCTACGATTCCGAACGCGCCAAATATCGCGTCGGCGCGCGCGCCCTTCGCATGGCGCATCCGCTGCTCGCCGACATGCAGTTCCGCCAGGTCGCGCGGCCCATGATGCAGGAGCTCGCGCAAAGCGTGCGCGGCACGGTCTCGATCGGCCTGCTCGATGCGACCTCCATGATCTATGTCGAGACCGCGCGCTCCGGCGACGTCGGCCCGCACGTCCCCGACATCGGCATGCCCATTTCCGTGGTGATGACGGCGATGGGCCGTGCCGCGGCGGCGACCTTGCCGCAGGCCGATGCCGCGCTGCTCGAAGAGCGCATTGCAAGCGAGGACACCGAGCTGTGGTCGGCCTTCCGCGAGACATACCGCGCCGGCCTCGCACAATGCATCAGCCGTGGCTTCTGCACCTGCTTCGGCGAGTACATCGCCTCGATCCATGCCGTCGCCGCGCCGCTGTTTCATGCGCGTGAGGCGAAGCAGGCCTTTTCGATCAATTGCGGCATCCCCGCATTCCGGCTCCAGCCCGGCCAGCTGGAGGGCGAGATCGGCCCGCGCATTGCCGCTCTTGCCGACAGCATCCGCACCATGATTGGGGCGGCACCGGCGACCGAAACACAAAAGCAGAACAAGAAGAGCGCCAGGCGATGAACAAGACAATCGGCGCTCCGCCATCGGGAGGCCACCATGACCATCACACGGCGAACATTTTTGGGCACCCTCGCTCTTTCGATATCCGGACTTCCATTCGCCGCACGCGCTGAGGACGCCTGGCCGTCGCGTATGGTGCGGCTGATCTCGCCTTACGGGCCCGGCGGCTCCAACGACATCTCGCTGCGGCTGCTGGCCGAAGAGTTCGGCCGCAACCTGCACCAGCAGTTCATCGTAGAGAACAAGCCGGGCGCCGGCACCCGCATCGCCAACGACACGGTCGCGCATGCGCCGGGCGACGGCTATACCCTCCTCTATGTCGCGGCGCCCTACGCGACCGCCGAAGCGCTGTTCGGCAAGCTGACCTATGAGCGCAAGGATCTGCAGCCCGTCGCGATGGCTGTGATCGCGCCGCTGTTCCTGATCATCAGCGCGGATGCGCCGTTCAAGACGCTTCCCGAATTGATCGCCTACGGCAAATCGAAGCCGGATGGCCTGACCTTCGCCTCGCCCGGCGCCGGCTCGCAGCCGCATCTTGCCGGCGAACTCCTGTTCAAGGATGCCGGCGTCAAGGGTCTCAACATTCCCTTCCGTGGCGATGCCGCGTCCTACACCGAACTGCTCGCCGGCCGCGTCGATGCCACGCTGACGGCGCTGCCGACCGCACTGCCCTACATCCAGAGCGGCAAGTTCATCGTGCTCGGCGTCGCCTCGGCCGAACGCAGCGCGCTCTATCCGCAAGCGCCGACCCTGCGCGAGCAGGGTTTTCCCAACGTGGCCGCGGCCGGCTGGTACGGTTTCATGGCGCCTTCGACGACGCCGCGGGCCATCGTCGACAAGCTGCAGGCCGAAGTCTTGCGCGCGCTGGCCGAGCCGGTGGTCATGGACAAGCTGACCGCCCAGGGCCTCGAAGTGCGCGCCGGCACCGCGGCCGAGTTCGGTCAGTTCATCGACAACGAAACAAAAAAGTGGACCGGGCTGATCCGCGAGGCCGGTCTCAAGGGCGAGTGACAGTCACGAACAGGGAATGGAAATGAAAAACGTACTTCTCAACCGTGTCCCGGCAGTCGCGATCGTTCTCGCGCTATCGATCCCGGCGGCACAGGCCCAGAAGAAATACGATCCCGGCGCATCCGACACCGAGATCAAGGTCGGCCAGACCGTCCCGCTCAGCGGGCCGGCCTCGGCCTATGCCGTCATCGGCAAGACCCAGGCCGCCTACATGAAGATGATCAACGACCAGGGCGGCGTCAACGGCCGCAAGGTCAATCTGATCCAGTATGACGATGCCTATTCGCCTCCGAAGACGGTTGAGCAGACCCGCAAGCTTGTCGAAAGCGACGAGGTGCTGCTGACCTTCCAGATCATTGGCACGGCGCCCAATGTCGCCGTGCAAAAATATCTCAACGCCAAGAAGGTCCCGCAGCTCTTCGCGGCAACGGGCGCGGCGCGTTTCACCGATCCGAAGAACTTCCCCTGGACCATGGGCTTCAATCCGTCCTACCTCGTCGAGGGCCGGATCTACGCGCAATATCTTCTGAAGAACCATCCGAACGCCAGGATCGGCGTGCTCTATCAGAACGACGATCTCGGCAAGGATTACCTCGCCGGCTTCAAGGCAGGTCTCGGTGACAAAGCGAAGATGATCGTCGCCGAGACGTCCTACGAGATCACCGAGCCGACCATCGACTCGCAGATCCTGCGGTTGAAGGATGCCGGTGCCGACGTGCTGTTCAGCGCCACCACGCCGAAACAGGCCGCGCAGGCGATCAAGAAGGTGGCCGAGATCGGCTGGAAGCCGCTGCACATCATCGACATCAACGCCTCCTCGGTCAGCGCGGTGCTGAAACCTGCCGGACTCGACAACGCCAAGGGCGTCGTCAGCGTCGGTTATGTCAAGGATTCAGCCGATCCCGAATGGAAGGACGATCCCGGCATGAAGCGATATCTCGCCTTCATGGCCAAGTACTACCCGGAGGGCGACAAGGATTCGAACCTGAACGTCTACGGCTATATCACCGCGCAGCTGCTGGTGCAGGTGCTGAAGCAATGCGGCGACGATCTCACGCGCGAGAACGTGATGCGCCAGGCCGCCAGCCTGAACAACATCGCACTCGACCTGACGCTGCCGGGGATCTCGGTGACGACGACGCCGACGGACTATCGCGTCAACAAGCAGTTCCAGATGGTGCAGTTCGACGGCCAGCGCTGGCAGAAACTCGGCGACATCGTCACGGACGACGCGAAGGAATGAAGCGCCCCTCATCCCGAGGGGCGCGCGCCTTGAAGAATGAAGGCTTCACCAATGGTCCTCGTGCTTCGAGGCGGCCGCTCCGCGGCCTCCTCCGCATGAGAGAGGAAGTGGCTGCTCGCCCTACCTCTTCATCCCACTCACATAGGCCGCGAGCTTGTCGAGTGTCTGGTAGCCGTATTCGACGGCACCGAAGTTGATCATGCCGTCGCGCTGCGCCGCGCTCGACGCCAGCTGCCGCATCATCAGAACCGTCTTGCCGTTGCTCTGCTCGGCGAAGGTGACGGTGAAACGGAACATTCCGGGATCCTCGTCCTGGTCGGTACCGTGATCCATCTCCATCAGCGACGGCCGTTCGATGCGGCGAAAGCGCATGCGGTTCGGGTAGACCGTGCCGTCCGGGCCGATCATGTTGAAGCGCCAGACGCCGCCGACCCGCACGTCGATCTCGAAGGTCTCAACCTTGAAGCCCTTCGGGCCGAACCATTGCGGCAGATGCTTCGGGTCGGACCACGCTTTGAACACCAGATCGCGCGGCGCGTCGATCACGCGCGACATCACGATCTCACGGTCGAGCGACCATTGCGACAGCGCGGGATTGGCAGAATTCGTCATCGTCAGGAACCTTTCCGTCTGGTTGTCTTGCCGGTTGTCTTGTCGATCGGCTTGTTACTTGACTTGGTCGCCCGTTTGGCAGCCGCCCGCTCTTTCTTCAGCTTCATCACATAGGTTTCGAAGCGATCGAGCCGCGCCTCCCAGATCGCACGCTGGTGCTGGAACCAGTCCTCCGCAGTGAGGAGCGCGTCAGGACTGAGGCGGCAGGTGCGCACGCGGCCGGATTTCTCCGACAGGACGAGACCGCTCGTCTCCAGCACATGGATGTGCTTCATGAAGCTCGGCAGCGCCATCGCGAAGGGATCGGCGAGTTCGCCGACCGACGCCTCGCCGGCGCAGAGCCGCATCACGATCGCCCGCCGGGTGGGATCGGCAAGGGCCGCGAAAACCTGATCGAGCCGGGATAGTTGGTTAGCCATGGGGCTAACTATAGGGCTGCCATGATCTCGCGTCAACAATTGTAAGCCAATTAGCTAAGTTAATTTTGCCGACTGGTAGCCTGGATGAAGGGAAGCGTAATCGGGGCCGCTCGCTCGGCTGCGGCACTTTCCGGGTTGCGCTTCGCTCCATCCGGGCTAACGGACCATTCGCGCGGAACCCACCACGCGCAATCGTGAATAGGGAGGATCGGCCCTTCCCACTACAAGAGACTGGGGGCGCATCGAATCTTGCGCCAGAGCCGTGTCGTCTGTTGTCACCTCATCGTATCTCACCCGACGGGCGCTCGCCCGGGCCGCGCTCGTTCCCGTTGCGCTTGCATGGCCGCGCGGGGCCGCCGCGGATTCCGACATGATCGCGCAGATGCGCGACATCGTTGCGAACGAACTGACGCCGACCGCGACGCCGGACCAGCCGGGCGGTCTCGCCGCTGCACTTTATGCCGGCAGCCATGTCGAGTACTTCAATTACGGCTTTGCCGACAGCGCCACGCGAAGGCCGGTCACGCCGGACACGCTGTTCAACCTCGGTTCCCTACGCAAGCCGTTTGAGGCGACGCTGGTTGCGCTCGGTACCCTCCGCGGCGAACTGCGGCTCGACGATCGTCTGGCGAAATATCTCCCGGAGCTCACCGGCGACTATGTTCGCCGCATCACTGTCGGCGAACTCGTCACGCACACCTCAGGCATGCTGCTGCCGACCGATCATCCGCCGTGGCCGAGCGACGCGTTTTCCCGCGCGCAGCTCATCGACATGTTCAACAGCTGGAGACCGCAAGCCGGCGAAGTGCCCGGCAAGCAGCGCGTCTACAGCCACGCCGGCTACGTGCTGCTTCAACTCGTGCTCGAGCGCTGTTACGGCGCTCCGATCGCAACCCTGTTTGAACAACACATCCTCAAGCCGATCGGCATGAATGCGACCTCCGTGCCCGAACGCGGCGAGGACAGCCGTGCCGTCATGCACGACGCCTGGATGCAGCTCGCGGTCCAGGGCTACTCGGATCAGGGCATGGCAATCGGCCCCATCGGCAACCAGCAGAGTTATTTTGATTTCCCCGGCACCGGCCAGATGTTTTCTTCGCCGCGGGATCTCGCCGCATTCGTTGCGGCCTGCGTCGATGGGCAGTCGACCGAGCCTCACTTGCGCGAGGCCCTGCGGATGACTCAGCACGAGATCTTCCGCGTCGACGACAAGTTTGGGCAGGGAATGGCCTGGGAGACGGTGCGTCTGCCGGGCGTCACCGTCGTCGACAAGCCGGGTGGGCTCAACAACGCCTCTGGCTATATCGGCCTGGTGCCGGCGCAGCGGATCGGGATCGTCCTGCTCGCCAATCGGGGCGAATATCCGCACGAGATCGCGCGCTACAGGATCCTGCCAGCATTGGCGCATCTGGCGGCATCGCACTGAATCCGCCTAGCGAAAAACAGAAAGCGCCGGCTAAGCCGGGGCTTTCCACGCCAGGTCGGAACGGGAATGCTCAGTACCTGGCAACGACGGGTCCGCCGAACTTATAGTTCACGCCGACGCGCACGATGTTCGATTTGAGATCGACCGAGTGGGTGAAGACGTTGGTCGGAAACGCGCCGCCCAACAGATTGGTGCTGGTCACGGTGCTGCGTCCGAGGTCGACGTAGAGATATTCCGCCTTGAGCGACCAGCCGCCGCCGAAGGCATATTCGGTGCCGACACCTGCGGTCCAGCCGAGGCGTGTGTCGCGGAACGCGGCCGACTCCGTCGCCGCAGCGAACGTGTCCACGAAGTTGAAATTGCCCGTCACCTCGGCGATCGCCGCACCGCCGGTGGCGTAGAGCAGCCAGGTCGGAGCAGCGAGGAAACCGATGCGGCCGCGGATGGTGGCGAGCCAGTCGGCCGAGACCGACGACGACACGGTGAAGCCGGTCGGTGCGCAGCACGGATAGAGCGCCGAACCCGTCGCACTGCCCTTGAAGCCGAAATAGTTGATATCGCCTTCCAGGCCGAGCACGGCGTTGTTGAGTTGCCAGTTATAGCCGGCGGTAAGACCGCCGGTGACGCTGGAGCTGTTGACACGCTGGGCGCCGACTGCAGCAATCGCGGTAACACTGGTGTCCGCGAAATAGCCGGCGGGATCGAACGCGGTCGAGGTGGCCGGATCGGCGCTGCCCCATTGCCCGCCGACATTGCCGCCGACGTAAAAGCCGGTCCAGTTGTAGGCCGTCGCCATCATTGGCGCCTTGGTGTAGTGCGCCGCGAGGTCGGCCGCCTGCACGGATGCGGAGCCCAAAACAACCGCGGCAACCGCCAGCAAAAACTTCTTCATTCCAGTCTCCTTGCCCCGCGCGATTGATCTCGCGTTTCGAATGCGCGGGCGGAAGTTGTCCGGCGCAGATTGGGCATAGGCTGCCGGTCCCTGGCCGTCTTGGGCTGCGGCGAAGTTCATAGGGACTGTGACGTAGTGTGAGCCGTGCGGCACGCGAACGCGTGACGGGTGTGACTGGAGGGCCACGCGTCATCCCTCCTCCGTGACGCGCGACGCACACCACTGTCGCATCGCGACAACCCGCGCGCGATCCGACGCTCCGCGTCTCAGACCGAACGCGTCAGTCCGCCGTCGACGCGGATGTTCTGTCCCGTGATATAGGCCGCGCCGTCGGACGCCAGGAACGAGATCGTCGCGGCGATCTCCTCGACCTTGCCGTAGCGCCGCATCGGCACGCTGTCGCGGCGTGCATCCAGCTGCGGCAGGCTGTCGATCCAGCCCGGCAGCACATTGTTCATCCGGATGTTGTCGGCGGCATGGGTGTCGGTGAAGATCTTCGTGAAGGCGGCGAGGCCGGCGCGGAACACCGCAGAGGTCGGAAACATCGCGCTCGGCTCGAACGCCCAGGCGGTCGAGATGTTGATGATGGCTCCGCCCTTCTGCGTCTGCATGATCGGCATCACCAGCCGGGTCGGACGGATCACGTTGAGCAGATAGGTGTCGAGGCCGGTGTGCCACTGCTCGTCGGTGATCTCGGTGATCGCCGCCCGGGGCCCATGGCCCGCGCTGTTGACGAGCACGTCGATGCGTCCCCATCGGGCAAGCGCCCCGTCCACAAGCCGCTTCAGATCGTCGTTCGATTTGTTGGAACCGGTGATCCCTAACCCACCGAGCTCGGCTGCCAGCGCCTCGCCCTTGCCGGAAGAAGACAGGATGGCGATGCGAAAGCCGTCGGCTGCGAGCCGGCGCGCAGCCCCTGCCCCCATGCCGCTGCCGCCGGCGGTCACGAGTGCGACCTTCTCTGCTGCCATCTCTGCTGCCATGAGCGATCATCCTTTGTGATATCGTGGAGGCGAGCCGTGGGCCCGGCCTATCATGAGGCCTTCTACCGCCGGACCGGCCGGAAGGTCCACCGTCGAAGGCGACTTGAAAGATGAGCGATTTGGAGATCCGCAATTTGCGCCCCGAGGAGATCGCCATCGCCGTCGACTGGGCCGCGGCCGAGGGCTGGAATCCGGGCCACTCCGACGCCGCCTGTTTCGCGATCCCGGACGCGAAGGGCTTCTTCGTCGGCGAGATCCACGGCGAGCCGGTCGCGACCGTCTCCTGCGTCAACTACGACGATCGCTTCGCGTTTCTCGGCTTCTACATCGTGCGATCGGGTTTTCGCGACAGAGGCCACGGCCTGCGCATGTGGAACGCGGCGATCGCGCATGCGGGCGCTCGCGTGATCGGCCTCGACGGCGTCGTGGCACAGCAGGACAATTACAGAAAGTCCGGCTTCCAGCTTGCTCACGCCAATGTCCGCTATGGCGGCTTCGTCGCCGCGCCATCGAGGCCGCCCGCCGATGTCGTTGCGCTCGACACGATCCCGCTCGCGCTCGTTGAAGCCGACGATGCAACGGTTTTTCCGGCTCCGCGCAGTGCCTTCCTGCGTGCCTGGATCGGCACATCAGGACATGTCGGGCGCGCGCTGCTGCGCGACGGCAAGCTCGCTGCATGGGGCGTGATCCGGCCGTGCCGGATCGGCCGCAAGATCGGCCCGCTCGTCGCCGACGACCGCGCGGCGGCGGACGCGATCGTGCAGGCCTTGCTGGAAAGCGCAAACGGCGGCGAGATCTTCCTCGACGTCCCCGCCGTCAATCGCGAGGCGATTGCGCTTGTGGAATCACTCGGGCTGAAGCCGGTGTTCGAGACGGCGCGGATGTACACGGGGCCGATCGCGCCGCTGCGGACCGACCGCGTCTTCGGCGTGACCAGTTTTGAGCTGGGCTAGCTGAGCCGAACTCGCTGCTCAGTAGCAGCGCATGATGTTGACGGTGTGCTCGCCGCCGCCGCGGCCGGGCACAGTGACCTGCTCCGTCGGACAGCTCGGCACGTAGGGCCGGTCTGACGGCACCACGTTGGGCGGGAAGCGATGCGTCCAGTCCCAGGGAACGTCGTACGTATAGGTGTAGCGCACGTCGCTGGAGACGGGTTGGGCGGTCTCGGCGAAAGGCTGGCCGTAGCCAGCATTGTCATAGTAGAACCCGCCGCCGCCCGGCCAGTAGACCCAGGGCGTGTTGCGGCCACGGAACCTGGCGCCCGGCGCAATGGGCGGACGCGCCGCCGGACCGGAAGGCGTGGCGGCATGCGCGACGGTGCCACCGGGCCTGGCAAAACCGACGCTGGGGGCAAGGAGCAGCGCGGCTGCGCTGAGCGAGGCGAGCAACGCCCCAAATGATCTCGACATCATGATACGCACCAACTCGTTTGGCTTCGCGAATAGCGGCTCCCCACCGCACGCTAGGCCGGGCTGTCGCCCACCCGCAAACGTATAATTAATTATTGGTTAAGGCACGGGATGAACAGGGAACAAGCTGCGGCAAGACGCCCGGGATTCCGGCTGATGTCGCTCGTGTTCCCGGGAAACGGACTTCATAACCAGTTGATCGGAGTTGATCGCTTCGGCCGACAACACCCGGAACGCTCCCGCACTGCGGTCGTTGGCTCCCGACACCAGCAAGGAGCATCTCCAATGCAGAACAAATCGAAACTCCTCTGCCTGATCACGGCTTCCCTCGTCGCGGGCACGACGGCCGCCTCGGCCCAGGGCTATGATTGGAACGGATCCCGCGCGGGTTGGGATCGCACCGCCCCCGCTTACCAACCGGTTCAGCCACGCGCGTACTATCCTGATGTGGCCGGACCTTACAGTGCGCTCAACGGCACCAACCATCCCGCGCCGAGCTCGACGCAGGGCGATGTCGGCCCGGAGGGCAACAACAACGGCACCCTGACCGGCGTCTATCGCAGCTGGTAACGCCCGCTCACGATGAGGCCCATCGTCCATCACGGACGATGGGCCTTCGTGCGTCAGCGGCCCTGCTGCTTGCGTAGCCAGTCCAGCATGTCCTGTGGATTTCCGGTGCCCTGCGTCACAATGGCGGTGTTGCCGCCGCTGCGACGATAGACCGTCGTGCGCCCAGGCTCCTTCTCGATCTTGACCTCAGCCTGCGCCGGATCGCCGCTCTGGGTGATGACGGACGTGCCGTTCTCGTCCTGAACCATCGTGGTGTGGCCGTCACCTGACTCGCCGGCTCCGGCCGGCCTCGCTGCCATTGCCATCATGATGCTCATTCCTGCTGCAAGTACGATGAACCTCATATTGCACCTCACCTTCTGATCACCGGCTGAACTGAAATATCGACAGCCAGTTGAAGCGCCCGAATTGTCGCACCGTTCCCGTGTTCATATCGCCGATCTGGAGCAGGAGGGCATTGGTGGAATTGCCGACCTGAGTGATATCGGCGATGTTGCTCACACCCGACTGACCGATCGCCAAATTGGTGGTGCCACCCACCTGGATCACATCGACATAATTTCGCGTGCCGTTCTGGATGATCGTCGCATCGACCGTTCCCGTGCCACCGATCTGGATGACACGCGCAATATTGATGCTGCTGTTCTCCTCGATCGTGACCGGCTGGGACGTCGTTGCCGAATTGCACGATCGTTTCGATGCTCACGTTCCGGTTCGTCACGCCGCGCTGGACAGATCCGGCGGATGCCTCGGACGCGACGCTGACGGCGGCGAGCAATGCCGCCAATGCCAGGAGCAGTCTACCGCATATCATTGCCTTGCCCCCATTGCATTTCTGACGACGCTGAGGTCGCGCCCAACTCAATGGCTATTCTGGACAACAGTCGCCGAGTTGAACGCACCGAACTGGGACAGGAAACTGCTGGTCGACTGGCCGGCCTGGCCGACAAACGCGACATTGTTCACGCCCGCCTGCCCGACCGATGCCGACGTCGTCCCGCCGAATTGCAGGATTCCGGTCGCGTTGTTCGTGCCGTTTTGAGTGACGGTCGCGCTGGTGCTGCTGCCTATCATGAACACGCCGGCCATGTTGAGTTGACTGTTCTGGTTCAGCACGACCGGCGGGCCGCCGAGCGACACGATGGTCTTGATGTCGGCGGTCTGGGCACCGGCCGATCCGGCGCCTATGCAACACAAGGTGAGAAACGCGCCGCAGGCGGCGCCGGAAAAATGTCTCATGACATGCCTCGCGACTGAAAATGGATTTGCGATCAAGGAGTCTGCTGCAAAATCGTCGAGCCGTTCAGGATTCCGAGCTGTCCGACGGCCGCCGCGTTGTTCGCGCCGATCTGGCCGATCAGGCTCGAATTGGAGCCACCGGCCTGGCCGAGTAACGCGGTGTTGGACGCCGTCGCGGTGGTGCCGCCCTGCCCGATCACTGAGGTGTTGACGGTCAGGAGCGAGCCCGTCTGCAGGGTGGTCGCAGTATTGGTGGCGCCGAATTGCATCGTGGTGGCGCTGTTGTTGGTGCCGCCACTCTGCGAGATGAAGGAGTTGTTGGTGGTGCCGAATTGCAGCACGCTGGCCGAGTTGCCGGCCTGGGCATCGACAGCGGTCAGCAAGCCGAACGCGACGATCGTGGCAACGAGATATTTTTGATGCATGACATTTCCTCCGCGAAAGTCGGCGGACAAGCTCTCACCGAGTCGTCCCGCCCGAGGCGGTGCTTTCAAGGATGGCGCGGACGCGCCGCAGATGACGCGTCCGGCCAAACGGGGCTGGCTTAGTGCGCCGTCTGCGAGACGGTGCTGCTGTTGACGCCGAACACGCTGAGCTGTCCGACGGCGGCGGCGTTGTTCTGAAGCGCGGCAGGCCCGAACGAGTTCTGGGTAATCGCGCTGCCGTTGTTGCCGAACGCCACTTGGCCGGTCGTCGCCGAGTTCTGCACGCCAACCTGGTTGACCGTGCTGCCGTTGTTGAGCGAGGCCGCGCTGGTGCCCTGCATCGTGGTCGCGCTGTTGATGATGCCGAGCTGGCTGGTCGACGAGCTGTCGTTGGTGAGGCCCTGCTGCGAGACGCTGGAACCGTTCACGACGCCCACTTGCACCGTGGTCGCAGTGTTGGCGGCCTGCGCGGCGGAGGAGAGGGCGAGCACGGCAACGGAAGCAAAAAACAATTTGCGCATGGAATATCCTTTCTGGCTAAGATCTCTGACTGGGTTCGGATGCCGTCTTGGAGGAGGCCGACATCGCAGGACCGACTTTGAACCGATCGTGCTGCGTGCGACAGACTGCAGTTCATGCTAATCGGTACGGACTAGACGTTGCGCGGCGCCTTGGTGCCTGCGGCACTAGCTGTACGGTTGTCCCGTGCCGGTTCGTGTCGTCTCTTCTTCGCGTCCCATGCTGTCGACCAACCGCACCACCTCGATCGGCGAGCGAAGCTCCAGTTTTCGCATCATCCTGGTGCGATGGACCTTGGCCGTCACTTCGCTCACCCCGAGCCTCGCCGCGATCTGCTTGGCGACGAGACCTTCGGCCATCAACAGCATGATCTCCCGCTCCCTCGCCGTCAGCGTCTCGACGCGCTGGCGCGCTTCGCGCACGCTATCTTCGCGTTCGAGCCGCCTGCGGTCGCGCTCGATGCCGTGCCTGATCGCGTCGAGGATCTCCTGTTCGCGAAAGGGTTTTGGAAGAAACTCGACTGCGCCGCGCTTCATGGCCTCGACCGAGACGCGGACGTCGGAATGGCCGCTGATGAAGACGATCGGGATAAGCACGCCCGTCTCGGCGAGCCGGCGCTGAAGCTCGAGGCCGGTCGGCGCCGTGCCGGGAAAGCGGACGTCGAGCACAAGGCATGAAGGCCCGCCGGAAATAGTCTCCCCGAGAAACTCGTCGGTCGACGCAAACAATTTCACCTGATGCCCGGTCTCCTCGCAGAGACTTCCTATCGCGGTTCGAATCTGGATCTCGTCGTCAATGACATAAACTGTGGCTTGACCTGAACTCATGGAAACGGGCTCCCCGGATTGGGGCTCGATGAACAAGCAACGAGCCATCCATTCTTCTTGCAAGCGAGATCAAGGTGCTCGGATGAATTCGCGGGGATCGAGCGAGTCGCTCCGATCCGCCGCTTCGACGTCTTAGGCCCAACACCCGTTCAAGACGAGTGAAGGTGTTCACACATCGGGTTTCGTGATTGCGGGGATGCGCCCTCGCGACCTGCGGCATCATGGCGAGGCGCGATATCGGCAATGCTGCGATTGGGAATGCGACGACCGGAAACGCGACGATCTGGCGTGGGAACTTCGGTATCGCCGAGTGCGTCATGGCGTCGCCACCCACGTGCCGACTTGAACGCCGGGCGCTGGCCGCTTCGGCCAGAGCAGACGAGACGTTCAGTCAGCTTGTCGAGTTCGATACCGCGCGCGTCATATCGATACGCTCCGTATGCATTTCGGGCAAGTCGTGAAAAATAGCACCCGCGGACTTTACTTCTGGATCATCAAGCGCACCCGACCGTCGCCCCGGCAGCGGCGACACACTGACGATCGCCCGCGTTTTTCAAGATTTACAACCATAGCGGGTTTACAACCATAGCGCGGTCTCTGCCTTTGCCGCCAACGATGCCATTTCAAGAGGCGGGTTTTTGATATGCGATTTGTGCCAGTTATTGCCTTGCTCGGAACTGCATGTGGCCTCGCCGCGGTCTACGCCGCGGGGCCGGCCGTCATCACCGACGCGGCCGGGGCCGCGGCGCAGAAGGCGGCCCTTGCCTACGCATCGAGCCAACGGCTGCTCAGACCCGTGGGGCTGGAAGCACGGAGCTTCGGATCGGACGCCCCCGTATTCCGCTTTGCCTCAATCCAGCGCGGCAGCATCGAGCAGACCATCACCGTCACCGGAGCCCTGCAGCCGGTCAAGACGATCGAGGTGGGTTCCCAGCTGTCCGGGCAGCTCGCCCGGGTCTATGTCGATTTCAACGACACGGTCAGCAAGGATCAGCCGCTCGCCCTGATCGATCCGCGCAGCTTTGCGGCCAAGGTCGACGAAGCCCGGGCCTCTCTGGCCGTTGCCAATTCTCTGGTCGACGTCGCACGGGCCAAGCTCGATCGCACCAGGATCGATCTGCAAAACGCAAGGGGTAGCCGGGACGTGCTCGCCGCCAAGCTCGAGAGTGCCCAGGCAGTCAAGAGCTCGGCGCAAAAGACCTTGCAGCGGAAGCAGGCACTCCAGTCGCAAAACGTGGTGGCCACGACGACGGTCGACGACGCGCAGACGGAGTTCACCGCGCGTCTGGCCCAGGAACGCGAGGCCGAGGTTCTGATGTCCCTCAACTCCTATGCAGTGGATGGGGCGCAGGCCGACGTCCGCCGGATCGAGGCGGAATTGCAGCAGGCACGCATGGCCGTGCCGGAAAAGGCGGCCGTTCTCGCTGCGGCCCAGGCCGATCTCGACCGCACCGTGATCCGCTCGCCGATCGATGGCGTCGTCGTCGGCAGGTTCGTCAACGAGGGCCAGACGCTCGCGGTCGGACTGGAATCGCGCACCACGTTCGTGGTCGCGCATCGACTGGAGGACATGGAAATCCACGCGCAGGTCGACGAAGCCGATATCGGACGCATCGCCCCCGACCAGCGCGCGCATTTCACGGTGGATGCCTACCCGGACCGTCGCTTCGAGGCGGTGGTGCGGCAGGTGCGCAAGGCACCGCAGAACCAGCAGCACGTCGTGACCTACACCGTCGTCCTGGCCACCTCCAATCTCGACGGCGCGTTGCTGCCCGGCATGACCGCCCTGGTAAAGATCGTGATCGAGCGGCAGGACGACGTGCTGAAAGTGCCGCTTGCTGCATTGCGCTTCCAGCCCTCGGGCACGCGGCCGGACGCCGCGGCGCGCAGCGCCGTGTGGGCGCGCACCGCCAGCGGCTCACTCCGGCGTATTCCGGTGACCGTCGGCGCGGCCGGCACCGAACAGGTCGCACTCAGGAGCGGAGACCTCGTCGAGGGCAGCCAGGTCGCCGTGGGTCAGGCCATCCGGCCGGCCGGCATGGAATTTCTCGGCATAAGGTTCGGATCATGACGGCCCTCCCGCCCCTCATCAGCCTGCAGTCGGTCTCCAGGACCTATCGCGCCGACGGAGTAGCGGTGACTGCGGTGCGCAATGTCAGCTTCGACATCGAACGAGGCGAGATCGTCGCGGTGATGGGACCCTCGGGCTCCGGAAAATCGACGCTGATGAACATGATCGGGCTGCTCGACCTGCCGAGCGAGGGCGCGCTCTATCTCGAGGGAGCCGACGTCGCCGATCTCTCGGAAGACCACCGGTCGTCCCTGCGCGCCCGCAGCATCGGCTTCGTATTCCAGTCCTACAATCTGCTCGCTCGCCACAATGCGATTGAGAACGTCGCGCTGCCGCTGGTCTATTGCGGCATCAGCCGCAAGGAACGCCTGGCCCGCGCCGAGCAGAGCCTGGAGGCCGTCGGCATGGTGCACCGGGCCCACCACTTCCCGCGACAGCTCTCGGGCGGTGAGCAGCAGCGGGTCGCGATCGCGCGCGCCCTGATCGCCTCCCCGCTGATCGTGCTCGCCGACGAGCCGACCGGCGCGCTCGACAGCCGTACCGGCGCCGAGATACTGGCCCTGTTCGCCGCGCTGAACCGGTCCGGCCAGACCATCGTGATGATCACGCATGACCCCGGCATCGCGACCCAGTGCCGGCGCACGATCCGCCTGCACGACGGCGAGCTCGTCGCTGACGAAACGCTGGTCCCGATCCTGCCGAAACGGAACGCTGCGCCATGACCATGCTCCAGGGCTTTCAAATCGCTTTGCACGCGTTGCGCCTCAATCCGTTGCGCAGCATCCTCACCATGCTCGGCATCGTGATCGGCGTCGCCTCGATCGTGACGGTGTTTGCGATCGGGTCCGGCGCGCAGCTTCGCCTGCAGGAGCAGATCCGCTCGATCGGCGCCAACGTGCTGATGATCAACCCCGGCGCGGTCTACCAGGGCGGCGTGCGCCTCAAGGATGGCAGCAAGCTGACCATGACCGAGAGCGACGTGCAGGCGATCCTCGAG
This sequence comes from Bradyrhizobium sp. CW1, assembly GCF_023100665.1. Classification (NCBI taxonomy): domain Bacteria; kingdom Pseudomonadati; phylum Pseudomonadota; class Alphaproteobacteria; order Hyphomicrobiales; family Nitrobacteraceae; genus Bradyrhizobium; species Bradyrhizobium sp. CW1. The sequence goes on along the minus strand of NZ_CP064684.1, from coordinate 3,463,539 downwards.
CAGATCCCCGAGATCCAGGCCGCGGCCGGCTCGATTGCAGGAACGGCCCAGGTCATTCACGAGAGCAAGAACTGGAACACGACGATCAACGGGACGACGACCGGGCACTTCATGGTGCGCGACTGGCAGCTTGCGAGCGGGCGCTATTTTTCCGGTAGCGAGGAGGCAGGCGCCGGCAAGGTCGTGATCCTCGGCAGCACGGTCGCGCATGAGCTGTTCGCGCCCGGCGAGGACCCGATCGGCGCACAGATCAGGATCATGAAGGTGCCGCTCGAAGTGGTCGGCGTTCTCGATCGCAAGGGACCGGCGCAGGACGACGTCGCCTTCGTGCCGCTCACCACGGCCAAGCTGCGCTTCCTCGGCAGCGCAAGCAACATCAACCGGGATTCGGTCGCCTATATTATCGCCAAGGTGGCCGCCGACGGACAGATGGCGGGGGCGCGAACGGAGATCGAAAACCTGCTGCGGCAGCGCCACCGTATTCCCGCTGGGCAGGAGGACGACTTCAAGGTTCAGGATCCGGCCGCCGCCATGGAAGCGCAGCAGGGAGCGATCCGCACCGTCGCGCTCCTGCTCGTCGCTATCGCCTCGGTCTCGCTGCTCGTTGGCGGCATCAGCATCATGAATGTCATGATCGTTTCGGTCACCGAGCGCACACGCGAGATCGGAATCCGCCGCGCGCTTGGCGGGCGGATGCGGGACATCCGTCTTCAGTTTCTCTGCGAGGCCCTCGTGCTCTGCCTGCTCGGCGGCGCGATCGGCGTCGGTGCCGGCGTCACGCTCTCGATGACGGTCGCTCGCATGGCAGGATGGATCACCTCGATCGACGGTCAGGCGATCGGCCTTGCCCTCGCCTTCTCGATCGCGACCGGCCTGATCTTTGGTTTTTATCCCGCCCACAAGGCATCCAAGCTCAGCCCGATCGAGGCACTCAAGACGGAGTGAGAACATGCTGGAGTGTTCGCATCGACCAATGGCCACGGAGGAGCAGTTATGAGTCCAGATCCGAAACATTCGATCACACCAACGCCACGCGAGCGGGACCTGATGATGCTGATCGCACGCGGAATGCAGAACAAGAACATCGCGTACGAGCTCAAGATCTCGGAGAACACGGTGCGGGCGCATATCGGCAATATCATGCGCAAATACCGTCTCCAGAACCGGACCCAGATCGCGATCATCTTTGCCCTGCAGGCGGCGCCGCCATCGCTTCGCCGCAACCTGGCCAATGGCGGCCGCAATTTCACGACGGCCGCGCCGGCCAAGGCGGTCGCTCAGAATACGCCGGTGCCGACGGCACCGGATTGACCGCTCGGCCACAATCCCTTGCGTCATTTCGAGCGAAACACCCAAGTCCGGGGTCAACGCAACGGCGACAAAATATTTCTCTTTATTAGAATTCGGATTTTTGTTAGATATTTTCTCAACCCGGCAAGGAAGAGGGGCGTATCGCGATCGTCACGAACGCGGGCCGGACGGCGGTGGACGTTGGTCACATCGGCGCGATCGGCTTCGCAGGGCGGGCAACCGTGAGTGAAGGCGTCGCGCACACGACCGGTGCGATCGGCGTACGGCAAAATCGTGTGGTCCTGACGCCCGGGGTCTGTGCGTCAAGCGTTGCGGTGATGTGGGTTGCCCAACCGGGCACACGCATCAGCCATCCGCAAGGCGACGGGGGCAATAGTGCATCGCTCCCCGGGGAGAGCACGACATAAGCCGTAAAGCCACTGCGCAGGGAAGGCCGGATGTTGGGCTTCACCTGTATGCCGCTGTGCATTGTTCTTACGACAATCTCGCACAGTGGACCGCGGGTGCCAGCCGGCACCCGGTCTTCCCTGCGCCCTCTTTCATTTTGAGGGTGAGGCGACCAAGCAAAGCTCGGGCGAAATGCGCCGCGAGAGGGCGAAGGTGTGTCTGCCGCTCGGAATGCGAATCGAAGCGCGACGCTGCCAGCCACTCACTCCGTCATTGCGAGCGCAGCGAAGCAATCCAGTCTGCCGCCGGGGAAAGATTCTGGATTGCTTCGCTGCGCTCGCAATAACGATGCTGAAGCAGCGCGTGCCGACACCGCGATCTCGTGCCGCCGGACGCCGCGCAGAGCGGGGTCCTTCTTTACATGCCGCTCCGCTCTTGTAACAAAACCGTCATGCAGCGAAACTAAACGAAGCCGGGGGCCGCGGTTGGCGGCCAAGCCGCCTCGCAGGGAGAGATTTTGATGCGCCGTTCACTGGTGTTGCTGTCAGCCGGACTGACAGTGTTGTCCGCCGGACTTTCGACCGGACCTGCCTCCGCAGAGAACAACACGCCCCGCAACCTGATCCTGTTCATTCCGGACGGTCTGCGGGCGCTGAAGGTCACGCCTGAGACCGCCCCCGCAATGGCCGAAATCCGCGACAAGGGCGTCAACTTCAAGAATTCGCACTCGCTGTTCCCGACCTTCACCATGGCCAACGGCTCGGCGATGTCGACCGGCCATTATCTCGGCGATACCGGCGTGTTCTCCAATACGATCTGGACCAACTACACCTCGGTACCCGCCGGCGACACCGTGGTCCCCTTCATTGAGAACGACGCCGTGCTCGGCGACATCGACGAGCATTTCAAAGGCGACTACCTCAACGAGGACACGATCCTGAAATTGGCCCGCGACAAGGGCTACAGCACCGCCGCGCTCGGCAAGCATGGTCCGACCTATCAGTTCGACCACACCGACAAGCCCGAAAAGGCCGGCCTGCATTCGGTCGTGTTCGACGACGCGACCGGCGGCAAGAACGGCGTGGCGCTGTCGGACGAAGTCAAGGCCGCTCTCACCAAGGCTGGCCTGCCCCTCGCCACGCCGCCGCGCGGCGACAACTCCAAGGCGGGCGATGCCAAGACGCCCGGCACCACGGCGGCCAACGTCGCGCAGCAGGCCTATTTCGCCGACGTCGCGGCCAAGGTCGTGCTGCCGATGTTCAAGGCGCGCAACAAGCCGTTCGTGCTGGTGTTTTGGTCGCGCGACCCCGACGGCAGTCAGCACAACACCGGCGACAGCCTCAACCAGATCATGCCCGGCATCAACGGGCCGACCTCGATGGCCGGCATCAAGAATGCCGACAACAACCTCGCCCAGCTCCGCAAGGCGCTGGACGAGCTCGGCCTTGCTGCCACCACCAACATCATGGTCCAGGCCGACCACGGCTTCTCGACCATCTCCAAGGAAAGCAAGACCAGCCCCTCGGCCAAGGTCAGCTATGACGACACGCCGAAGGACTTTTTGCCGATGGGCTTTCTGGCGCTCGACCTTGCCAAGGCGCTCGACCTGCCGCTGTTCGATCCCAACGACAAGAACGCCAGGGTCGAGGGCAACAAGCACCCCAAGGCCGGCAACGGCGTGCTCGGCAAGGATCCGGAAAAACCAGATCTCATCGTCGCGACGAATGGCGGCTCCGACCTGATCTATTTGCCGACCAAGGACAAGAAGCTGGCGGCCAGGACCGTCAAGGTGCTGCTCGAGCAGGACTACGTCTCCGGCCTGTTCGTCGACGACTCGCTCGGCCGCCTCCCCGGTACGCTGCCGCTGTCGAGCGTCAACCTGCGCGGCAAGGCGGCGACGCCGACGCCGGCGATCGTTGTCAACTTCCGCTCCTATGCCAGCGATTGCGGCGAGGCGCCGACCAACTGCTCGGTGCACGTCGCCGACACCGTGCTGCGCCAGGGTCAGGGCATGCATGGCAGCTTCAGCCGCGGCGACACCATGAACTTCATGGCCGCGATCGGTCCGGACTTCAAAGCCGGCTATGTCAGCGAGATCCCGGTCAGCAATGCCGACGTCGGCATGACGGCAGCCCAGCTCCTCGGACTGCGCGCTTCGCAGAACGGCGGCCTAGTCGGCCGCGTGATGTCGGAGGCCCTGCCCAACGGCGCCGTGCCGAAGGCGTACAAGGGGGTCGAGAAGTCGAAGAAGTCCGAGAACGGCCTGCAGACCGTGCTGAACTTCCAGCGCGTCGGCAGCCAACGCTATTTCGACGCCGCCGGTTTCCCGGGTCGCACCCTCGGGCTGGAGCCGGACGCCGGCAAACAAAAAACGGCGGGGAAGTAACCCCGCCGTTCAAATGCGTCCTTCGTGAAGGGCGCAGAATTTTACATGCCCAAAATCTTACATGCCGATGTCGAACACGTTCGGCAATTGGCCTGCCAGGGGCAGCGCGGTGGCGCCCAGGAAGGTCGCCACCATCGCCATCAGGCGACGGTTGTTGTGGCGCTTGCCGCGCATCTGGCCGGCGATCCACTCCAGCATTTCGCTGTTGACATTGGAGGCATAGGACGGCGCCCAGCCCTCGATATCGGATTCGGCCGACAGCGCGACGCTGCGCGGCGGCACCTTCAGGCCGGAGGCGCTCGCCGCATAATGGGCCACCGCCTTGGCGAGCAGGTCGTCGAACCGGCCGCCATCGGTGCGTTCGGTCGCGGCTTCGTTGATCTCGAACAGCACTTCGGCCTCGGCGCGGCTGACGGGCTGGTCGTTGACGGCCGTGGCGGTCAGAATGCGGGCGCACCAGGCGGTGTCATCGGCATCGAGCGAGCGGGAGAAGTGCACCCTTCCCTTGGTGGTCGGGCCTTCGCCCGTGATCACGCCGTCGCGCACGATGGTCAGTGCATGGGCCGCGGTATCACGGCAGGACGGTTCGAGGGACGGCGACTCAACAGACTTATGCGCAGCGGCAGACATAGTTCACTTCCAGATTTCTTCTGATCGGCCAGCATTTTCATGCCGGCGTAAAGGGGTGGTTAATGATTCGGTACCGGGATCGCGACTTTTCGAGATAGTTGCCAATTGGTCGCTGTCAGGACCATTTTGGTTCTGGGAAGCGACGGGCGAGCGTGATGGGAGTCATAAAAGGCTTTCTCGGGGCAATCACGCCCGTATAGCCCCGGTGGAGATGTTTCGCCGCAGGCGCGGCTGTAACAAAAAGCTGCTGGGAAATCAGGCCTTCAAAGAAGGAATTCACATTTTACTTGAAGCGGTTCAGTTTGCGTTCACTTGGGATCGCGGAGACCCTATAATGGTCGCGACGGTCAAAGATGAATTCGCAAGTAGATTCAATGAGATGAGGTAGAACCATGACACTTCCGATCGGCGCCACCGCACCCGACTTCGAAGCCGAGACCACCGAAGGGAAGATCAAGTTCCACGACTGGATCGGCAACAGCTGGGCGCTGTTGTTCTCGCACCCGAAGGACTTCACGCCGGTTTGTACGACCGAGCTCGGTGCGCTCGCCAAGCTGAAGCCGGAATTCGACAAGCGCGGCGTCAAGCTGATGGGCCTCTCGGTTGATCCGGTCGACCGCCACGCCAAATGGTCGGAGGACATCAAGGAGACGCAAGGCGCGGCCCCGAACTATCCGATGATCGGCGACACCGATTACAACGTCTCCAAGCTGTACGGCATGCTGCCGGCCGCGATCTCGGGCGATCCCCTCTCCCGCACCGCCGCTGACAATCAGACGGTCCGCAACGTCTTCGTCATCGGGCCGGACAAGAAGATCAAGCTGGTGCTGGTCTATCCGATGACGACGGGCCGGAACTTCCAGGAGATTTTGCGCGTGATCGACTCGCTCCAGCTCACCGCCAAGCACCGCGTCGCGACCCCGGCCGACTGGTCGCAGGGTGAGGACGTCATCATCGCGGGCTCGGTCTCCAATGACGAGGCCAAGACGATCTACCCGCAGGGCTGGAAGGAGCCGAAGCCCTACATCCGGATCGTGCCGCAGCCGAAATAACCCAATCGTCATCCGGGGCGATGCGTCAGCATCGCCCGGGAACGACGACGTTAGCTCTTACGCCGCGCGCACGCGTTCGAGGAAGCCCTCGACCTCGGCCTTCAGATGCAGGCTCTCGCCCGACAACGCCTGAGCGGAAGCAAACATCCGGCTGGACGTCTCACCGGTCTCGTTCGCACCCTCGGCGGCCTGACGGACGTTGACGGCGACATCGGCCGTGCCCGATACCGCCGCGCGAACGCTGGCGACGATGTTTTGGGTCGCGCTCTTCTGCTGCTCGACCGCCGCCGAGATCGAGCCCGCGATGCCGCTGATGCGCTCGATGGTCTGGCTGATCGCCTTGATGGCGACAACCGATTCCTCGGTCGCAAGCTGCATGCTGGCGATCTGGTTCGAGATCTCGTCGGTTGCCTTGGCAGTCTGGCCGGCGAGCGTCTTGACCTCCTGGGCCACCACCGCAAAACCGCGGCCGGCATCGCCCGCGCGCGCGGCTTCGATGGTCGCGTTCAGCGCCAGCAGGTTGGTCTGCTCGGCGATCGAGGTGATCAGCTTGACGACATCGCCGATGCGCGCGCCCGCCTCGGAGAGCTGCGCGATGCGCTGATCGGTCGCCTCGGCCTGCCGCACGGCCTCAGCGGAAATGACGTTCGATTCCTGCACCCGCCGGGTGATTTCGGAGATCGATTGAGACAGCTCGTCCGAGGCGGACGCCGCCGAACGCACGTGCTCGGAGGCGCTTTCGGAAGCTCCGGCCGACCGCGCCGACAGATCGGCGGTGGAGCGCGCAGTGTCGGTGAGCTGCCGCGCCGTCCGCTCGAATTCGCCTGACGATGTCAGCACCTTGTCGAGAATGCCGCCGACACCGCCCCGGAACTCCTCGACGAAATTGCGCAGCTCGGATTTGCGCTGCTCGGCGGCCGCAGCCGAAGCGGCCGCCTGCTCGCTGCGCATCCGCGCCCGCTCCTGCGAATTGCTCCAGAACACCCCGACCGTGCGGGCGATCTCGCCGATCTCGTCGGCGCGATTCTCGCAATCGATCTCGACGTCGCTCTGGCCTTCGGCGAGCGCGGTCAGCGAGCGCGTCACTGAGGTGAGCGGCTTGGTGACGCGGCGGACGACCAGCAAGGTCAGAACCAGCACCAGCAGCGCCGCGAGCCCGGCGGCGATCGCCATGCTTTCGATGGTGTGGGCCAGCATGCTCTCGAATTGGGCCATCGGGATGCCGACATAGAGGATGCCGGCGACCTTGCCGCTGGCGTCGGCGATCGGGAAATAGGCGGTCATGAAGGACTTGCCGAACAGGGTGGCCGGGCCCTTGTAGGCCTCGCCACGACGCAGCAGCGCCTGCGCCGGATGATCGGCGGCAAGCTGGGTCCCGACGGCGCGGTCGCCATTTTCCTTCTTCACGTTGGTCGACCGCCGCACGAACTGCCCGCTCGCATCGTCGAACACGAACAGGGTCGCGTTGCCGCCGACATAGGACACCGCGCGATCGACGATGGCGTGATCCCTGAAGTCCGGCATCTTGGGAATCTCGGCGCGCGCCACCGCGCCATCCCGCATCGTGATCTTCGCATCGGGAACGATTTCGGCAAAGGCCAGGGCCAGCGTCCGCAGGCTAACCTCGATGTCGCGGAGCGCGCGATCGTTGAAAGCGGAGCTGAGCGACCAATAGCCGGCGCCAACCACGAGCGCCGTATTCATGGCGATCAGCAACACCGCGCACAGGAGCGCCTTGGTGCCAAGTTTGAATTGCGGCAGAAACTTCGCCGTTGCTCGTCCGTACATGAATGGAATGACTCCTGTAATTCCTGCATGTTCGTGCAATCGGCTTACGGTCGCATTAACGGCGGTTCCAATCGCCGGACGCCAATGCTTTCCAAATGGTAAACGAGGACACCCTGACCACGCCAAGCGCTCCGCCTATCATCGTCTGGCTTCGCGACGACCTCCGCCTGTCCGACCACCCCGCCCTCCACGCTGCCGCCAAGGCGGCTGCGAAGACCGGCGCGCCGGTGATCTGCCTCTATGTGCTGGACGATTCGGCCGGGCGAGCGCCGGGCGCCGCGGCGCGCTGGTGGCTGGCGCAGTCGCTGCGGGCGCTCGGCGCCGACATTGCCACGCGCGGCGGATCGCTGATCCTGCGCAAGGGGCCGGCAGCCAGGGTGATCGCGGAGGTGGCGCGTGAGAGCGGAGCCCGCACGGTCCACTGGAACGGGATCGCACAGGCGCCGCATCAGGCGGTTGAGCGGCAGCTCGAATCCGCGCTGGCAAAGATCGGCGTGGAGTCGCAATGTTTCCCCGGCGACCTGCTCGTTCCGCCAGCGGTAATCCGCAACAAGGAAGGCCACGGCTTGCGCGTGTTCACGCCATTCTGGCGGCGCGTGCTGGCGCTCGGCGATCCGCCAAAGCCCCTGCCGGCGCCGAAGGACCTGCGTCCTGCGCCGACGGTCACCAGTGACACGCTGGAGACCTGGAAGCTCGAGCCTGGCAAGCCAGATTGGGCCGGCGGCCTGCGCGAGACATGGACCCCGGGCGAAGCTTCCGCCCGCGCTCGCCTGCGCGACTTCCTCAAGCACACCGCACAAGGCTATGTCGGCGATCGCGACCGCCCGGACCGCGAGGGCACCTCACATCTGTCACCGCATTTGAGATTCGGCGAGCTCAGCCCGCGCCAGGTCTGGCACGCCGCGCGGTTCGCCGCGGCGGAAAATCCCGCGATCGGACCCGGCGTCGACAAGTTCCTGAGCGAGCTCGGCTGGCGTGAGTTCTGCCGGCACCTGCTGCACGACCACCCCAATCTTGCAACCGAAAACCTGCAAGCGAATTTCGACGGCTTCCCATGGAAGCCCGACGCCAAGGCGCTCTCCGCCTGGCAGCGCGGCCGCACCGGCTATCCCATCGTCGACGCCGGCCTGCGCGAGCTCTGGCACACTGGCGTGATGCACAACCGGGTGCGAATGGTCGTCGCCTCGTTCCTGGTCAAGCACCTCCTGATCGACTGGCGCGACGGCGAAAGCTGGTTCTGGGACACGCTGGTCGATGCGGATGCCGGCAGCAATCCCGCCAACTGGCAGTGGGTCGCCGGCTGCGGCGCCGACGCGGCGCCTTATTTCCGCGTGTTCAATCCGGTGCTCCAGGGCGAGAGGTTCGACCCGGATGGAGCCTATGTGCGACGCTGGGTGCCCGAGTTGAAGGATGTGCCACCCGAGCTGATCCATCAGCCCTGGCAGGCGACACCGATCGAGCTTGCGAGCGCCGGCGTCACGCTCGGCAAGAGCTATCCGCATCCGATCGTCGATCATGCCAAGGGACGAGAGCGCGCGCTCACCGCCTACGCAAAGATCCGCAAAGGTTGAGCGTTGCTTTGACACAATCATGAAACGCGCTATCGTCACCGCTCCATGCAAACCGTGGGGGACGATATGGACGACGACAAGCCGATCACCGAACAGGCGATGGACACGATCACCACCGCCGTGGAAGCGACCAAGGACGCCGCTGTCACTGCGGTGAAGCAGGTCAGGAAAGCCGCCAAGAAGGCTGCGAAGAAGGTAGCGCCGAAGAAGGCGTCCAAGAAGAAAGCCAAGAAGGCTCCGAAGAAAACTTCGAAGGCCACCAAGAAGACTTCGAAGAAAGCTGCAAAGAAGTCGTCGAAGAAGGCGGCCAAGAAAACAGCAAAGAAGGCCACCAAGAAAGCTGCCAAGTCGAAAAAGAAGGCCACGAAGGCCAAGCGCTGATCGCAACGCTCAAGTCTCCGGGGGCGGACGCGCCCGGAGACGGCTCCAGCGATACCCTACCCTCACCGCTTGGCTGCGCGCCGGCCCGGGTGATGCTCGCCTTGCGGATCGCGAAATTCGCTGCGATGGCCGCGCCGGTCCTCGGCGTTGAAGCGCCGGCGCTTCTCGGGCGAGCCGAACTGCTTGATCAATCTCCTGCCGTTCACCTTTTTGATGACGTAGCCGCCCTCGGTCATCGAGAACGGCTCCTTGAGCAATCCCATGTGGTCGAACTTCGTGCCGCGGGGATGCTTGAAGGGTTCGAACCAGGACGGATAAACGAAGTTCGACATCGGGAGATCGTTGACGACGAAGGCGTCCTCTTCCACTGCGTCGCAGACCTCGTAGGCGTATTGGGTGTGCCGGGTCTTGTCGGCCCACAGATTGGCCATAGGGTCGAGCACCATCTCGAACAGCTCATGCGAGGCTGCCAGACTGACCGGATCGTCCTTGGACAGCGCCTTGAGGAAGATCTTCGAGATCGGCTGTCCCCGATGCGTCAATTCATGCCGCCCGAGAAAATTCTTGTGGGTCGCATCGTCGAAATAGACCAACTGCCAGTCGGTGGGCTTCGGCTTGCGGTAACGTCGAGATCGACGGGGTAGCCCCAGACCGGCAGGAAGTGCTCGTCATAGCATTTCTGCAGCGCGGCAGTGAGCCGCGCCATCATCTGCTCGCTCATCATCTCCTCTGCATAATTAATGCAGGCAATCCGGACTGGCTTCAGGGACCTGCCAAGCAATGCGCGTCTCGCCTTCTTCATGCAAAATCACCTGTGAAAGAGGCACTGAAATGCGCGGACCGTAGCACGATCTTGCCGCGCACGTCAGGGATGTATTCGAGCGGCTTGGCCCGCCAACCCTAGAAGCGTCGGTTGACGACGAACACCGCGGCCGCGCACATCACCATGCCCGCGATCGCCAGCGCATCGAGCTTTTCTCCGAACAGCAGATAAGCCATCAGCGCCGTCACGGCGGGCACTAGATAGAACAGGCTTGCAACCGACGTGGCGGCGGCGTGGCGGATCAGCCAGTACAGCAGTCCGATCGAACCGATCGAAAGCGCCACGGCGAGCCAGGCCAGCGCGAGCATGAACTCGCGCGTCCAGTGCACCACGCGGTCCTCGAACAGGAACGCACCAATCGCGAAGAAGATCGTGACGGACACGTACTGCACGAGATTGCCGGCGCGCCAGTCGATGTGATTGCAGTAGCGGCGCTGATAGAGCGTGCCGAGCGTGATGCTGATCAGCGAGACGACGGAGGCGAGCCAGCCGAGCCCGGCTTCGCCGGTCATGGGGCGGCCGTGCAGGATCAGCACGACGCCACCGAGGCCAAGGACGAGCCCCGCCCATTGCACCGGCGTCACCTTCTCCCCGAGCCAGCGGTTGGCGATGGTCGAGGTCAGGATCGGCTGAAGGCCCGGAATGAGCGCGGAGAGCCCGGCCGGAATCGAGTGCGCGATCGCGATTGCGGTGCCGCCGAGATAGAAGCCATGGACGAGAATGCCGGCGACGGCGCTGTGCGCGATGCCGATCCGGTCCGGCCATTTCGGTCGCGCGATCGCGACGATGATCGCCATCAGACCGACCACGAACGCCATGCGGATGGCGAGGTAGGTCAAAGGATCGGCATTGTTGACGACGTATTTGGTGCCGATGAAGCCCGTGCTCCAAAGCAGGACGAACAGGATCGGCGCGGCGCGGGCGGTCAGGGCTTCTTGATTATGATTCATTGCCGCCTCATTGCCCCACCGGGGGCCAATGCGGCAATGCGAATTTCGGCCAAATTCGTCCGGACGATGCTGCGCTGCGACGGACCGGACGGCTCAGCCGCTCACCATTCGTCCGGACAGGGATCGATGATCTTCCAGAGCTCGACGCCGTTCTTGATCTTTTTCATGTCGGTGGTGAGCCCGCCATTGCGGCGAATCCAGTCCTTCACCGTGTCGGGGTAGTAGGCCATCAGGTCGGACGTCCCCTCCGCGCTGGTGACCTTGATGCCGAAAGTGAAGGCCTTGTCGTAGTAAGCCTGGTGGAAGCCGAGGCTGGCGCGCGGCGTCACGCAGATCTTGTTCATTGGCACGATGCCGAGCACCAGGGTGCAGGCCGAGTTGCAGATGCCGTCGATGATGACGCGTTCGCCCTTCTCGCGGACGCGCTTGTACTTGGCCTTGTATTCCTCGACATAGCCGCCGTGGTCGCGGGTAATATGCAGTTCGGCCCGCGCCGGCGTGGCGGCGACGACCGAGAGCAACAGCAGGCTCAGAAGCGTGATGCGCATGGCGAGGTGACGGCGAAAGCCTTCAGGAATGGACCGGTCTATGAACCCCGAGAAGCCGGCAACAGGAGTCTTGAGCTAATTCCCTTTTGGTCATACTTGTGTGGGGAATTCGTTAAGCATCTCGAAAAGGCCAAATATGGGCAAGTCCGGACCACAGAACCGGCAATTCTGTCACACCCACCCGGGAATCTGCGGGATTGGCGTCGATTTCCGGGCTGCAGACGGGTGTTCCGGCCGCCCGAACTGGCTATAAACAGCCGACCTATTCGTGCGGGTTCCGGAGATTCGAGATGAGCAAGTTGAAGCTTGTAGCCGCGATTGCAGCCCTGTCGGCCGCAATCCTTGCCCCTGGCCTCGCAGAGGCGCGGGGATACCACCGGTACCATCGCCACTACCCGAACCCGCTGCCCTACCCGATCAGCTATCTGCACAATTACGGGCCCGGCATCACGCCCGGGACGTTCGCCTTTTACGACGGCCCGTCGACCAACCATTGCTACCAGAGCGCAGCCGCCTATGTCGGCCAGGACCGCCGTCGGCACCCCTGCTTCTGAGGGGTGCAGGCGCGTCCTCTGCGGGGGCCGCTATTTGGCGGCGCCGGACAGCAGCAATTGCTTCTCGATCTCGTAGACCGGCAGTTTGACGAGGTCCTTGCCGACCTCGCCCTGGAGTGCCTTGCGCACCAAATCCGAATAATCGGCGCGAATCATCCCAAGCGCACGCGGCGAGGCCACCATGGTCAAGGCCGAGGTCTCGCCTGAGCTGACGGCGGCATCGAGCCGTCCGGCCAGGCCGCGCAGGAAGGCGCGCTCGGCCTCGTCGTGCCAATCAGTCTGCTCCACCGAGCTGCGCGTGCTACCGGCCGCGCCGTGAAGCCTGCCCGGCGCGTCGGTCCCTTGCGCACCGGTCGAGGGATTGGGCTGTTCGTGCACCTCCCTGGTGTGGAGGTTCGGAAACATCTCGTCGCCGAGGTTTTCCAGAATAAGCGCCTTGCGCCCGTCGCACACGACCAGCCAGTCACCCTTGTCGATTCTCATTTTGTCCATTGCACAGCTCCAAAGCGACCTCGCGAGCCAGCTCATCGAAATGCTCGAAAGCTGGCCACGACGCCAAAATTAGGGACGAAGCTGCACCAACGAATTGCGCGGGATCAAGGATGGCGGCGATGTCCTGCGGAGCGCAAAGCAAGCGCGCCATTGGTCAAGAGCGCGAACCTGGGATAGTCTGGCGGAGCTAAAGGTCAGGCCTGCGGCGGGCTGGGCTGAAGACCTGTTCATCAGCATTACATTTCGGTCCCGCCACAATTTGATCAGAACAAACTTCGATATCCCTGTATTGCGTAAGCGGAGAAAGACATCATGAAGCTTAGAATTGGCCTCGTCGCCGCGTCCCTGTTGGGTGCGTTGGTCGCATCATCGGCGGCGTCCGCCATGCCCATCGCGCCTGCTCCTGCGACGCCGCAGGTTTCCGACGTCGAGCAGGTCCGCATGGTCTGTGACGCCTGGGGACGCTGCTTCTGGCGCCCGAACTACTATGGATACTACGCCCCGCGGCCCTATTACGGTCCCCGATATGCACCGCGCTTTTACGGTGGCCCTCGCTATTACGGACCACGCTATCGCCGCTGGTGATTCTAAAGGGGCCCTTCGGGGCCCCTTCGCTTTTGCGAGATCAAGGATGTTGGTCTGGAGTCATTCCAAAACTGATCTAGATCAAAGACGCAATCCGCCACCGTCATTCTCCGACGATGGTCGATTTGATCGTTTTTCGATGTCCCCAGACGGGCATGAATGTGCAGACACATTTTGAGAAGCAACAGACACAGGAGGCGCAGAGCTTTGCCTCCATCGCCTGTCCCGCCTGCACGCGGCTGCATTTCATCGACCTCGCCTCCAGCCGGCCGATGACTCGAGATCGTTGAGACGACATCGATCCGCCGGGCTTCATGCCATGATGTCCGCAATACTACGGCCCGGAATCCGGTTTACTGAAGCGCGATGTTTCGCCATTGATGGCGATGTTCCGACGTTCATTTGATTGTCATATTGCAGCAGCCGGTCGCACGCATGTTGTTCGACGCCCTCGCCCCATCCTCGGCGCTTCAATTGATCGGCTTTGCCGACGTCGATGCGTTTCGGCCGATCGAGTCGATGGAGGATGCGAGAAGCATTCCGCTCGACGTCCGGAATTTCGCGGCGGCCCGCGCTGTCGTCTCTCTGCCCGGCTGCCGCATCGTCATGATGCGCTCGTTCGCGCGCATCCTCGACGGCGCCTATCGTATGCCCGGGGGGATGGTGATCCTGCCCATGACGGACGACCTTCAGGTCAATTCCAAGGGCATGGATCTGGACGCGCGTTTCTTCATCGCGCTCCGCGGCAGCGATGAATGCCATTTCGTCGAGCGGCGGACCAATCATCATGCGATGATCATCTTCTCACCCGGCCTGAGTGACCGGGGCTGGTTTGATCAGGCGGACGATTTGCGGACCTATGGCGCGAACCGCCCCGCTTTGCTCCACGCACGGCAGCTCCTGCTCGACATTCTGCGAACCGCGTCGGTGCAGCCGGCCTTGTTCGAAACGACCGAGGTCGCCGCCCATCTCCAGGAAGGCCTGCTGCTCGCGCTCGACGATCTGTTTCGCATCGATTCGCTCTCAGACCGGAGTGCCTCCGTCCAGGGCGAGCGGTCGATCAAGCTCGTGCAGCGGATCGACGATTATGTCGCAGCACATCCGACTGCCCCGATCTATACCGCCGAGCTCGCCGGCGAGTTTGGCGTCTCGATCCGGACGCTTGGCGGCGCCGTCAGCAAGGTGCGTGGCATGAGCCTGCACCAGTACATTCGCCTGAAAAAATTGTGGGCGACCCGGTCTCGCCTTCTCAAAGGCGGCGGCGCCACCGTCACCACATGCGCGCGCGCCCAAGGCTTTCACCATTTGGGGGAGTTTTCCGCAGCTTACCGCGCGACCTTCCACGAAGCGCCGTCCGACACGCTGGCACGGGGCCGGCAAGCCGGCCCGACGGCACGCTGACCAGATAGGCTCCGGCCTTTCCGACGCGGCGAGCCTCAAGGGAACCAGTTCCTTCGAACCGCATTATCCAAGCAGTGCGCCGGCGGCGCACTGAAGGCACCCCGCGTTCACACGCGGGGTTTTTCTCGCCGTCAACCAAGTGGTTCAGAAAAAAATGTCTATCAGCCGCAACCTATTGTTTCTGGTCATCGGTGCTTTGGTCGTCACGGCAGCCGTGCTCGGCTACAATCTTTACCAGACGAAGAAGCAGCCCGACGGCCTGCAAATCAATGTCGGTCCCAACGGGCTGAAGATCCAGGGCAAATAGAGGCGGCTCACGGCCTCCCGCCAGATCCGAATATTCTGGCCTGACTATTGGCGCGCTCGGAGAGATTCGAACTCCCGACCCTCGGAATCGAAATCCGATGCTCTATCCAGCTGAGCTACGAGCGCCCTGGCCCAGAGATTGGGCCGCAACCGACACGCCCCAGATCGCTGCTGGCGAGCCAGCAGGCCGGGCGACGTTCGGATGGGTTGAATTAGCAGAGAGGCCGGCCAATAAAAAGCCCTTCCACCCCGCTTCGAGACGGGTCAGACCCGCCCTTACCAGGTGCTGTTGAAGAAGCCGAAATGCGGCTGCTGCGCCATCACCATCATCGGCCCACCTTGCTGCGGCATCGGATGAGTTCTGGCGACCTTGCGCTTGGGCTGCTGCGCCGGGGTCCGAGCGGGCTGGGCCTGAGAAAGCTGGGCCTGCGCCTGAACCTGCGGCTGAACTTGCGTCTTGGTTTCGGTCTTCTTGGCCGCAGCGGCGTCGGCCTTTGCGGCCGGCGTGAATTGGGCGAACGTCTCGCGGACCCGCGCCTTGGCTGATATCTCGGCCATAGCGGGTGACATGCCCTCCACGGGCGGCTGGGGAGCCGCGACGGCGGCGATGTTCACCGCAGGGACGGCAAGCGTCGGCTGACTGGTGTCAAGCACCACGCGCTCTGGCAGGTGGCGATCGGACCGGATCCGGATCAACGGCTGTTCGTTGCTTGCGGTTGCGATGGCCTGTGTCACGGGCGAAGTCGGCAGAACGTAGTCCGCTGCGAACAGCAGTGCGAGCAAGGCTCCACCGACAAAGATGAAATACCGAAAGATGGGCATTGGCCACGCTCCGCCCGCCGCATCCCCGCGTGGGCTCTCCGCCTTAACAGGCGATCATTTAATTAGTTCCTGGCCCAGCCGTTCGGTTCAAATGGCGACGCCAAGTTTTTCGACCAACCCCCAGGACAGTAACTTTTCCGCTACCCGGCACTGCCGGCCTTAGGTCCGGCGTGCTGCCACAAGCGAACACTTCGCCTGATCGGCATTCACGTTGACGAAGCCGACAGGAATGCGCGCAAAAGTCTTGCGGCTCTTCATGCTGACCGGATCCGCCAGAACGCGGGTGCGGTCGGTGAGATGACTGCCATCACGCCGCGCAAAAGCGCAGACGATCTCGACATCCTTTACGGCATAGTCGTTGTCGTTGCGCAGCGTGAGCGTCACCAGCGCCTTCGATCCAAGGCCGCCGCGGCGCCAGGTCTGAGATGAAATCCTGATCCGGCCGAGTTCTGCCATTGTCGGAATCTGAGCTTCGGAGGCCGGCGACACGGCGACCGCATCGCGCGAAGGCGCCGTCTCGACGGCTGCCACGTCAGACCTCACCGGTTCGGCACTGTTGCCTCTGGAGACGGGGAGCAGCATCCAGATGCCGCAACCGACGATGATGGCCGCCAACAGCCACAGCAGGCCTCGCCCAAATGAAACGCTCGCGATCGTCACCGCCCGCGCCAGTCGTTCGCCGGTCCCGGCGAATCGCCCTAACCCGATGCGGTCAAACCCAGCGTTCATGGTTGCCTCACCGCCCGCGGCCGGAGCACGTTCGACAACGGATTCCGCCACTGCTTACCTTAATCCGGAAGACGAACTAAGGTTCCCGCGCACTGTCGAGTCGGGAAGAGCGGTGGCGGTCGGCGGCCCAGGCCGCTAACATGCGCTGCAACATCAAGACCCGTCGGGAGACCATGAAATGCCAGTCGTCACTTGGGATCACGTCCATCTGCGCAGCCCTGATCCGGAGGCCACGGCGGCCTGGCTGCGGGACATCCTTGGTGGCGAGATCGTGCAAGCGCCCGGACGGATCGACGTGAATCTTGGAGGCGCAAGGATCTTCATTGCTCCACTCGAGGGCGACAACGTGGTTAACCCGCCGCCGCCGCACCCGCATCAGGGCCTCGACCATTTCGGTCTCACGGTGAAGGACATCGACGCCGTCGCCGCCGAGATCAAGGCCAAGGGCGTCACATTCACACGCGAACCGACCACGATCCGCCCCGGCGTGCGCATCTGCTTCATCCGCGGACCCGAAGGCATCTCCATCGAGCTGCTCGAGCGCGACAAGAAATACACCTGATAAGGCGCGCGTCGCATCGGCTCACCGGTCGTCGTGCCGCCCGGTGCGCCTAAGTCATGCTACCGGGCATGAATCAGCGGACGGCGACGCCCATGTAGCCGTAGATCGGCCAGACCATGGTGCGTCCCAGTCGGTATCCGAGAGCGCCGAGTCGTCTGCATCGGAGCAGCAAGACCCCTTGCCGCTTCGCAGTCCATCGAACCAGGCCTTCAATTCGGGGCATGGGTGTTGACGAACTGGCCGCGGTCGCGCGCCTGCCCGAAGGGGGCTGCGAGTGCGATCAGGGTCAGGGCGCAAGCGAGGCTCGCCACGCTTCGCCAGCGTGCCGCGCCGCCGATCCGCCGTTGTCGTGTTTCGCAAATCGTGGGACGCACACGGTACAGACGCGGCTTCTCGCCGCCGGAATCGATCCAGTTGCTCACGTTTGTCTTGCTCCAGCACCCCGCGGCCAGTGCAACAATGTTATGCATTTCGCGGGCCAACTTGATTCCCAACGACTGGCCTCGCTTCATGATCAGACCGTCATGGCGGTGTCATAGACAAGCCGGGACAACTACGGCTCACGGCAGGCTCACAAGGCCGGCGGCCAAACTCCCGCGTTGCGTGGGCACATCCGCTTTGGCATAAATGCTCTACCGGTTACGCCATTGGGCGATGGCGGCCGGCCTCGGGACGTTATGAAGAACGGCCTCTATTCGATTCACGTGAACCTGCTCGATGGTCGGGTCGGCAAGGGCAGCGGCGTGATTCTTTTTCGCGACGGCAAGATTCTTGGCGGCGATGCGTACCTCTATTACACCGGCAGCTACACGGTGAAGGACAACACCTTCAAGGGTGAGGTGCTGGTCCAGCGTCACACCTCGCCGCGGGGCGACGACAATCCGCTGTTCGGCGGGCCTGCCGCGGTCGGCATCGGCGTCAGCGGCACGTTCACGGAGACGCGCGGGGACATGACGGGCACCGCGCTGGTCGGCAAGGCCAGCCAGATTTTCGGCGCGACGCTGCACAAGCTTGCGGAGGTCGACTAGGACTTCGGTTCTGATTGAATCAACCAAAGCTCTCAATTGTTGATTCGACGCGTTTTCATCACGCGAACGGCATCCACTTCGCTCGAAAACCGCAAGCTATTCGGCGGCCTGCTCGAGCGGCGCCACGCGCGGCAGGATGATCTGGATACGTGTGCCGCTGCCCGGTTCGGAATCCAGATCGAGCCGTCCGCCGAGCCTGTTCGTGACGATGCTGTAGACGATGTGCAGCCCGAGGCCGGTGCCGCCCTGATCGCGCCGCGTCGTGAAGAACGGATCGAAGGCACGGCGGCGGACGTCGAGCGACATGCCGCAGCCATTGTCGGAGAAGATGATCTCGACATTGTCCTTGCCGGACTCGCGCACCTGGATGTCGATGGTCCCCGGCCGGCCGTCCGGGAAGGCGTGCGCCACCGCGTTGAGAAACAGATTGGTCAGCACCTGGCCGTAGGGTCCGGGATAGCTGTTCATGGTCAGATCAGGCTGGCACTCGACGTTGAGCGTCAGATTGTGCTTGCGAAGGCCGGGCCGCAGACTCATCACCACCTGCTCGGTGAGGTCACCGAGATCGAAGCTGCGCTGGTCCGAATAGTTGCGGTCGGCGGCGACCTGCTTGAACGACTGGATCAGCTCGGCGGCGCGATTGAGATTGGCGACGAGCTGCGAGGAAGCGTCGCGGCTGGTATGGAGAAAGTCGTTGAGCGTGGAGCGGCGCAGCTCGCCGCGTTCGACTTCGGCGGTGAACATCGCGGTCTTGCGCTCCAGCGCGGAGGCGACCGTGAGGCTGATGCCGACGGGATTGTTGACCTCGTGCGCGACGCCGGCGACGAGGCGCCCGAGCGCCGCCAGCTTCTCCGCCTCGATCAGCGAGGCCTGGGTCTCGCGCAGATTGCGCAGCGCGGTCTCGGCGGATTCCTTGGCTTTCCGCATCTCCTGCTCGCCGCGCTTGCGCTCGCCGATGTCGAGCGCCACGGTGACGATCCGCTCGATCTCGCCTTCGGCATCGAGCAACGGCAGCTTGTTGACGAGCCATTGCCGCATGTGGCCGGAAGAATCAATGTACTCCTCTTCGTAGAAGCCGAGGCCCTTTCGCAGCGTCAGCACGCGCTTGTCGCTCTCGTCGGACTTGGCCGCGCCGTAGCGCGACATCAGGTCGGCCGTGGTGCGGCCGAGCGCATCGCCGGGCTCGATTCCGAAGATGCCGGCCATGTAACGGTTCATCAGCACGTAGCGCAGGTCGCGGTCCTTGACGTTGATGACCGCTGGCACGGTGTCGATGACCTGCTGGAGCAGGCGCCGTCCTTCGGCAATGGCGTCTTCCGCGCGCTTCTGGTCGGTAATGTCGCGCAGCGTGCCCTCATAGCGGACGATGTTGCCCGCCTCGTCGCGGACGCCGGTGGCACTGTCGGACAGCCACAGGATGTCGCCGCCGCGCTGGCGCACCTGGTATTCGAACTCGCGCACCATGCCGTCGCGTGCCATCAGCCGCTGATATTCGACGCGCGCCTCGGGATTGACGTAGATGGTGTGGGCGATGTCGTTGATGCTGTCGATGAGGTCTTTGGGGCTGTCATAGCCCATCATCCGCGCCAGCGCCGGATTGGCGTTGAGGAGGTCGCCGGCCGGCGTCGTGACATAGATGCCGTCGACCGAGCCCTCGAACAGTTTCCGGTAGCTCTCTTCGGCGAGCCGCTGCTCGGTCAGTGCGCGCACCGCCGCCTCGCGTGCCGTGTCGGCCTCCTCCAGCGCACGGCGGAACACTTCGGCCGCCCGCGCGATGTCGCCGATCTCGTTGTCGAGATCGGCGGACGGGATCGAGGTGTTCTTCTCGCCAGCTGCGAGCGCGCGGATCGACCGCGCGATCTGGGCGAGCGGACGGACCGTCCGCCGCACCACGAAGCCGGCCGCGAGAATGCCGATCAGCACACCGATGGTACCGAGCACGATGCTCTGCCAGCGCGCCTCCGTCAACGTGCGGGCAAAGTCGCGCGACAGCACGTGACCGCGCCGGGCGCTGACCTCGCGCAGCAATTCGGTGACGCGGCCGATCAGCCGACCCTCGGTTCCCAGCACCTCGCGGTCGATGTCGGCGATCTGCCGTTCACGGACCGCGACCGCGATGATCGCCTCGGCGTACTCGTTGACCGCCGATCTGAGCTTGGGATCAGTGACGCCCATCGCCCGCATGCTCTGCGCCGCCTGCTCGGCCGCGGACGGGTTGCGGGCAAGCAACCCAAGCGCGATCCGGCTCTGCGCTTCCGACAGGCGGGACGCCAGCTCTCGGTCCGCAGTGCCGGAGACAGCTGCGTCGAACTGGTCGCGGAGCGGCGGCAGCCCGGCAAGCAGCTGGGCGCGGCGGTCGATCAAGGTCGAGATCCGCTCCAGGCCGCTGCGATAGGTCGCAAGCCGCTCGCTGACGCCGTCGATCATATCCTGCTGCTCGGGCACGAGCTCGATGCGGGTCTTCTTCAGGATGTCACTGAGCGTCGAAGCCGCCTCGCCCACCTGCTTGAACTGGATGCCGGCGCCAGGGTCGGTGACGAAGTCGCGCGCGGCGAGCCGCAGCTCGTTCATGCGGCGGTCGATGTCCTCGGCGAGGTCGCCGACGCTCTGCAGCCGCTGCAGCTCGGCGAAGGTCGTGTCGATGTGCCGGATCGCGATCACGCTCGCGGTCGAGGTGACGATGATCACCGCCAGCACCAGAAGGAAGCTGCCGAACGTGAGCTGGCCGATGGAGAGCGAGAATGTTCGCTTTTTCTCAGGGGTCGGCGTCAATTCGGCGGACATTGGTGATGTGGGGACCGGGCCATTGGAGCTCCAATATACGACGTATTGCAGTCCCGGGGGAACATGCGTCTGGCCGCCGAATATCCTTAATGTTGAAGCCCTGCCGGCCTCCTTGGCCCCGGTTTTATGACGTTTTGACGCCGGCCGGCCGCCGCGCCGGGATGGTCATGGCGGCGACGCCGAGGACGACGCAGGCAAGGCCGATCCAGGCGGTCCGGCTCAGGCTCTCGCCGAGGAAGGCGACGCTGATGGCAACCCCGATCGGCACGCGGAGATAGGCCTGCGCGGTGGTGCCGACCGAGCCCAGGGTCTGGATTAGGCGGAAATAGATCACGAAGGCCGCGGCGGTCGAGAAGGTCGCCAGCGCGAGCAGCGCCAGCACGGAACTCAGCGAGGGCGACAGCGTCCAGGGCTGCTCGACGATGAGCGAGGCCGGGATCAGCGCCGCCGCCCCCGCCAGCAACGAGCCGGCCGCGGGCGCCATGGGATCGAGGCCCTTGAAGCCGCGACCGAAGATCGCGGCGCAGGCGTAGCAGATGGTGGCGGCAACGATAGCGGCCTCCGCGACGAGGCCGCTTCCGACATCGTGGAAGGCATCGACGCCGACGATCAGCAGGATGCCGGCCATGCCGGCAACCACCCCGACCAGCTTTCGCGGTGTCGTCGCCTCGTGACGCGTCACAACGGCCGTGAGCAGGAAGGTGAAGATCGGGCCGGCCGAGTTGAGGATGGTCGCAAGCGCGGCATCGACGTGGCGCTCGCCCCAGGCGATCAATGTCCAGGGGATCACGCTATTGAGCACGGCCTGGAAGGCGAAGCGTCGCCAGGTCGCGGCATCCGTCGGCAGCCTGATGCCCCGCGCCCACATGATCGCGAGCAGCAGCAGGCCCGCAATCGTGGTGCGCGCCGCGATCAGCGTAATCGGCGGAATGGTGGCGACGCCGAGCTTGATGAAGGTGTAGGAGCCGCCCCAGAGCGTTGCGAGCGCCAGCAGCAGCGCCAGCTCGACGGCGATGTTGTTGTCCTGCCGATTGCCCTGTCGGTTGTCCATGTCGCGCGCTCGATCCCGTTGTCAGGGACGGAACCTAGCGCGTCTGCCCTCGCCGATACTTCGCTTTGTATCGAAGTGTCCTAGCCGATGGCCCCGACCTCGAACACCTCACCGTCATAGCCGGCCTCGCGGGGAATGCGGAGCTGACGGCCGGTTTCGGTCTTGGTCATGACAGGCATCACCGTCACGACGGACATGCCGCGGGCGTGCTCGAGCGCGGCGCTCACGCTGCCCTGCTTGGCGAGCCGGATCAGATTGCGCGTGGTCGGGAACGGCAGCTTGAAGCGGCCGCTCTCGCCGCCCTCCACCGCCTCGCGTGGCGAGACCCAGATCGAGTCGGTCGATTCCCGGCCATCATGCGCGCCGAGCTGGTCGGGCGGTGCCGCCGCAAGGAAGAACCAAGTGTCGAAACGTTTTGGCATCCCCTCGGGCGTGATCCAGTGTGCGTAAGGCACCAGCGTATCGAGCGCGAGCTGGAGGCCGTTGTCGGCCAGAATGCTCAGGAAGGTGATCATGTGCTCGTTGAGCGCGACGCGATGCGCATCGGCGATTTCGCCGGCGCGCTTGGCGTCAACAGGCGTGCCCGAGTCCTTCGAGCGCGCCAGCAGGATGCCGCTTTCCTCAAAGGTCTCACGGATCGCGGCGATCCGAAAGCCGCGGTCCGCTTCGCTCAGGCCCTCGCCGCCTGAATACAAGTCGGAGCGCTTGACGATCTCCTGATCGCCGGCATCGACGCTGCCACCCGGAAACACCAGCGCGCCCGAATTGAACTCGATCTGATGATGGCGGACCATCATGAAGACTTCGATTTCGTCGCGGCTCTTGCCGTCGACCTTCGCGCCGTCGCGCAGCAGGAGGATCGTCGACGCAGGGCGTGATGCTGATGCCTCGGCCATTCGATTAACCTGCGGCGCTGGATTGCGGGCCGAGATTGGCGCGCTTGTCGACGCGGGCGACGCGCGACAGCAGGTACTCGACCTCTGCCTTCGCCGCCGGCGTGATGGTGGCGCCGGGCTTGCGCTGGGCGCTGGAGGCGATGATGCCGCGCTTCTGCAGCACGTATTTGCGCACGGCGAGGCCCGCGCCGGGCTGCTGCTCGTAGCGGATCAGCGGCAGATGTGCGTCGAACAGATCATGGGCGGCGTCGCGCTTGCCTTCCTTCGAAAGCCGCACGATGTCGATCAGGAGTTCGGGGAAGGCATAGCCGGTCATGGCGCCGTCGGCGCCGCGCTCCATCTCGAAGTCCAGAAAGAGCCCGCCATTGCCGCAGAGGATCGAGAGCGGCCGCAGCGAGCCGTCCTTCTGGAAACTGCGCAGTGTCGAGATCTTTTCCAGCCCCGGCCAGTCCTCGTGCTTGAGCATCACGCAGTTCGGATTGTCGGTGACGACCTTGCGGATCACGGCCGGGGTGAACACCACCGACAAGGTCAGCGGATAGTCCTGGAGCACCCAGGGCACGTCGGGGCCGATGGCCTCGGCCGCCTGCTTGTAATAGCCGATGATCTGGTCGTCGGTCCGCAACGACGGCGGCGGCGCGATCATGACGCCGGCCGCGCCCGCATCCATCGAGGCCTTCGCCAGCGACCGCATGGTGGCAAAGCCCGGCGCGGAGACGCCGACGATCACCTGCATCTTCTTGGCGCGCTTGACGAAGCGTACCGCCACCTGTTCGGCCTCGGCGGCATCGAGCTTCGGGGCCTCACCGAGGATGCCCAGCACAGTGACGCCATCGCAGCCGACCTCCTCGTAGAAATCGGTCAGGCGGTCGATCGAGCGCTCGTCGATCCGGCCGTCATCGTGGAACGGCGTCGGCGCGATTGCGAAGGTGCCCTTGGCGTCGGCGGTAAGTTTCATCGTTGTCCTTGTTTCTCTCTGTCGATGGCTAAAACCGCCGCGCCCCCATCTTGATCTGCTCTTCGGAGAAGAAGATCTCCTTGGCATGATCGGCGATGTCCTGGGCCTTCCAGCCCGTGTGCGGCGGCTTCCAGCCGTCCATTTCCATCATCCGCATTTCGCGCACGCCGCGGGGCCCGGACACGCCCAGCACCTTGCCGGTCTGGTCGCCGGACAAGTCGCTGACCATGTATAGCACGGCCGGCGCGATGCCGTCCGGCCCCAGCGCCGCGCCGGGGTTCTCCTTATAGCGGGGCAGGTCTGCGGTCATGCGAGTCAGCGCGCCTGGCGCAAGCGTCCAGATCCGGATGTTGTATTTGCGTCCCTCGATCGCCAGCACGTTGGACAGGCCCCAGATGCCGCCCTTGGCCGCGCCGTAATTGCTCTGGCCGAAATTGCCGATCAGGCCCGAGGTCGAGGAGGTGTTGACGATGACGCCGCCGCCGTTTTCCCGCATCCAGCGAAACACCGGCATGGTGCAACAAAAGGTGCCCTTCAGATGCACCTTGATGACCTTGTCCCAGTCGGACTCAGACGCCTTGGCGAAGGTCTGGTCGCGCAGAATGCCGGCATTGTTGACGAGGATGTCGGCGCGGCCGAAATGCTTGATGGCGTCGTCGAACACCGACTGGCCGCCTTCCATGGTGGAGATGTCGGCGCCGTTGGCGACCGCCTTGCCGCCTTCGGCCTTGATCGCATCCACCACGAGCTGCGCCATCGATGTGTCGGCGCCGGAGCCGTCACGGGGCCCACCGAGGTCGTTGACGACGACGGAGGCCCCTTCCCGCGCGAACAGCTTTGCGTAGGCCTCACCGAGCCCCCCGCCCGCGCCGGTGATCAGCGCAACCTTGCCGTCGAGTAGTCCCATGGTGGCTCTCCCTGTTTTGTTCTTTTGCTCCGTCATGGCCGGGCTTGTCCCGGCCATCCACGAACTTGATCGCCAACCGCGCGAAGAACGTGGATGCCCGGGACAAGCCCGGGCATGACGAAATAACTCAGAGCGCGTCGAGCGGCATCATCACCCCAGCACCGTCTTGCCGTTCTTGATCACAGTGACGCCGCGCGACTTTACCTTGGCTTCGAACGAGATCACGCTGCCGTCCTTCCAGAGGTCCATGGTCACGGTCTCGCCGGGATAGACCGGCGAGGAGAACCGCGCGACGTGCTGGCGGAAGGCGGAAGCGTCGTAATCGGCATAGGTCTGGAGCACGCCGCGGCAGGTGATGCCGTACGTGCACATGCCGTGCAGGATCGGACGTGGGAAGCCGGCCTTCTTCGCGAACTCAGGGTCGGAGTGCAGCGGGTTGCGATCGCCGCAGAGACGATAGACCAGCGCCTGGTCGGGACGCGTCACGATGTCGATGGTCGTGTCGGGTGCGCGGGACGGGCTCTTGTGCGGATCCGGCTGGGTCAGGTTCGGCCCGCCAAAGCCGCCGTCGCCGCGGGCGAAGCGGGAGGCGACCAGAGTTGCCAGCTTCTCGCCCTTCTCGTTCTTGAGCACGGTCTGATGGCTGATGACCACGCCCTTGTCCTTGCCCTTGTCGTAGACTTCGACCACGGAGGAATCGGCGGTGATATGCGCGGCGACCGGTAGTGGCTGGTGGAAGGTGATGTCGCGCTCGCCGTCCACCACCATCACGCGGTTGAGGTTCATCTCGCCAGGCCCCGCGCCCCACGCGGCGACGGATGCAAAAGTCGGCACCACCTTGAGCGGTCGCGGCGTCAGCGTGCCCTCGTTGACGAAGGCGAGCTCGTTTTCGTCCATCGGATCGGCGCCAAGCCCAATGCCGTAGGCATAGAGCATCACTTCGCGGTCGGTGTAGGCATATTTCTGACCGAGGTTTTTGAGGCCTTTGAGTTCTTCGTATCTGGCGGACATTTTTGTTAATTCCTCCCGGCAGTTTCAGCGGTGGCGGCGCCCATTGATGCGCCCTCTCCCCTTGCGGGAGAGGGCTCCAAGGTGCTCGCAACAAACTCGTTTGGGTGAGGGGTTCGCTCCGCATCGAACAATCTCTCGGTGGAGAGAGACCCCTCATCCGGCGCTTCGCGCCACCTTCTCCCGCAAGGGGAGAAGGGAAGAAAGCGACTACGCCGGCGTAAAAAACGGCAGCGGCGCGCCGTCGGTCGGCTTGAACACCACCTTCACCTTCTGGCCGATCTTCAACGTCGTCAGATCGCAATCGACGAAATTGGTCTGGAGCGATGGGCCTTCCTTCAGCGTGACGTAGCCGATCGCGTAAGGGCCGGTCGGCGACTTCCGCATCAAGCTGTAGGTGTAGATCGTACCCTCGCCCGAAGACTGCTCCCACACCGTCTTGTCGGAGTAGCAGAACGGGCAGATCGCACGCGGGAAATAGTGCGCCTCGCCGCACGCGGTGCAGCGCTTGATCATGAACCTGCCCTCTTTGGCCGCATCCCAGAACGCGGCTGTCTCAGGGTTCGTCACCGGGGCCGGATATTTCTTGGCTTCGCTCATCACACGCGCTCCAGAATGGCCGTCGAGGCGGCGTGGCGAACACCCAAAAGGCCGCCGGTGCCGTGGGCGATGGCGAGATCGCAATTCTTGACCTGCACCTTCGGATGCGCCTCGCCGCGCAGTTGCCGCACGGCCTCGAGGATCTTGGTCATGCCGCCGCGATTGACGGGATGGTTGCTGCAGAGGCCACCGCCATCGGTGTTGAACGGTAGCTTGCCGACGCCCGAGATCAGATTGCCGTCGGCGACGAACTTGCCGCCCTCACCTTTCTTGCAGAAGCCGAGGTCTTCGAGCTGCATCAGGACGGTGATGGTGAAGCTGTCGTAGATCGAGGCGTATTTGATGTCCTTCGGCGTGATGCCGGCTTCCTCGAAGGCACGCGGGCCGGACCAGATGCCGGCGGAGTATGTGAGGTCGAGATCCTTGCCGCCGCGCGGGCCCTTCATCGCCTCGCCATGTCCGATCAGCTTGACCAAAGGCTTCTTCAGGCTCTTGGCGATTTCAGGCGTGGTCACGATCAGCGCGCCGCCGCCGTCGGAGACCACGCAGCAATCCATGCGATGCAAGGGATCAGAGATCATCGGCGAGTTCAGGACGTCCTCGACGGTCACGACGTCCTTGAGCATCGCATGCGGATTGTATTGCGCATGGTGCGAGGCCGCGACCTTGATCCAGGCGAGCTGCTCGCTGGTGGTGTCATAGTCGTGCATGTGGCGCATGGCACACATGCCGTAGGCATTGTGCGTGGTCGCGCCGTAAGCCGTCTCGAAATCGGCCTCGGCGCCGGCCGCGCGCGGCGGCATCGCCCCGGTGCGCGGCTTGCCGGCCAGCGTGATCAGCGCGATCGAGCACTTGCCCGCGGCAATCGCTTCAGCGGCGTGGCCGAGATGGATGATGTAGGAGCAGCCGCCGGTCTCGGTTGAATCGACATGGCGCAGTTTCTTGGTATTGAGGCCGAGATAATCGACCATCGGCCAGGCGCCGCCCGGGGCGTCGCCCGCGCAGAAATAGCCGTCGACGTCGTCCTTGCTGAGCCCGGCATCCTCGATCGCGCCCTTGGCGACCTCGGCATGGAGCTGCGCGGTGGATTTGTCCGGCGCGTGCCGGGTCGGGTGTTCGTAGATCCCGGCAATGTAGGCCTTGCCCTTGATGGTCAAATAAGGTCTCCGCTGGCGTTTCTCACTTCCGGTTTTTTCTGAACCGCTGCCGCCCTGTTGGCAAGCGCGGAAATATTCCGTCGGGCGAGAGGGCAGCGGGCTGGCGCAAATGGCCGCCGCATCATCCGAGGTGCGGTGGAAGGCCCTGCTGCCGCAGTCGTCGTTGCGAGCGCAGCGAAGCAATCCAGGAATCTTTCCGCGGACGCACTCTGGAATTGCTTCGCTGCGCTCGCAATGATGGGAACGACGGGCAGAACCCTAAAGCTGTTTTGCCCGACGGCACAAGTGATTTCGTTTTATCGAAAAATGTTTTTTCGCGAAAACAACCCCATGCACAGTAGAACGGTGGTTGATTTCAAACAGGAATTTGCAGGGTGGATTAGCGAGTCCACCCCACGAAAATTCTACTCCGCCGCGATCTGCCTCGGCGCCGGCGGCGGGTTCGCGAGGTCGGCGGCGAGCTGGGCGTAGCGGGCCTTGGCGTCTGCTACGGCCTTCTCCTTCACCGGGCCGTAGCCGCGGATGCGGTCGGGCAGCGAGAGCAGCTCCACCGCGGTATCGATCGTCAGCGGCGACAGCAGGCCGAGCACGGTGGCGACGTCCTTCTCGTAGCCGGCGATCAGATCGCGCTCGAGCTTGCGGTCGGCACTGCGACCGAAGATGTCGAGCGGCGTGCCGCGCAGGAACTTAAATTTTGCCAGCACGCGGAACACCGGAAGCATCCACGGGCCGAAGGCGCGCTTCTTCGGGCGGCCGAGCGCATCGACGCCCCTGCTCAGAATGGGCGGGGCCAGGTTGAAGTTGAACTTGAAGTCGCCTTCGAACTGGTCGCGGAGCTGCTTTTCGAAGGCGCTATCGGTGTAGAGGCGCGCGACCTCGTATTCGTCCTTGTAGGCCAGCAGCTTGGCGTAGTTGACCGCAACGGCGCGGGTCAGCGCCTCGTCATAGCCGCCCTGCCTGGCGACGTCGCTGACCTGATCGACCAGCTTGCGGTAGCGTTTCGCGAGGCGGCCGTTCTGGTACGCCGTGAGATGCCTGGTGCGATGCTCGATGACCTCGTCGAGCGTCATTGCGTCCAGGGACTTGGGCGCAACGACCTCATCCGTTCCCTTCAGCATGCCGGCAAGCCGTGCGGGATCGGCGACCGCGAGGCGGCCGAGGCGGAAGGCTTCCTTGTTCATCTTGATCGAGACGCCGTTGACCTCGATCGCCTGCTCGATCGACTCCGCTGACAACGGCAAGAGGCCCTTCTGATAGGCGTAGCCCATCATCATCATGTTGGTGGCGATGCTGTCGCCGAGCAGCTGTTCGGCCGGCTTGGTGAAGTCGAAGAATACCGAGTCCTTGTGCAGCGCGGTTTCCAGCAGCCCGTTCAGCTTGCGGGTCTGGAAGTTGAAATCGCGGTTGAGAACGAAGTCGGCGGTGGGAATGACGTGGCTGTTGATGATGCCGCGGGTGCGGCTGGTGTCGCAGAGTGAGATGGTGTCCTTGGCAACCGCGACCACCTCATCGGCGGCGAGCACGACATCGGCCGTGCCCGTGACGATGCGCGAGCAGGTCACCTCTGCCGGATGATCGGACAGGCGGACGTGGCTCAGCACCGCCCCACCCTTTTGCGCCAGGCCCGACATATCGAGGATCATCGAGGCCTTGCCCTCGATATGGGCGGCCATGCCGAGCAGCGCGCCGATGGTCAGCACGCCGGTCCCGCCGACGCCGCCGACAGCGATGTTGTAGGGCTTGTCCAGGTTGGGGCGCGATGCCGGCTCGGGCAGATCGCCGATATCGCCGACGCCCGCCGGCGCGCGCTTGCGCATCTTGCCGCCGTCGACGGTGACGAAGGACGGACAAAAGCCTTTGACGCAGGAATAATCCTTGTTGCAGGTCGACTGGTTGATGGCGCGCTTGCGGCCGAACTCGGTCTCGAGCGGCTCGACCGAAATGCAGTTCGATTGCACCGAGCAATCGCCGCAGCCTTCACACACGGCAGGATTGATCAGCACACGGCGCGCCGGATCCTCCATCGTGCCGCGCTTGCGGCGGCGCCGCTTCTCGGCGGCGCAAGTCTGCACGAACACGATCGCGGACGCGCCCTTGACCTTCCGCAGGGTCTTCTGGACCGCGTCGAGTTCGTCACGATGCGCGGTCTTGACGCCGGGCGCGATCTCGTTCGCCGGATAGGCGTCGGGATTTTCTGAGACCAGATAGATCTCGCGGATGCCTTCGCTGTGTAGCTGAAAGGTGATCTGCTGCGGCGACAATTCCCCGTCGACATGCTGGCCGCCGGTCATCGCGGTCGCGTCGTTGTAGAGGATCTTATAGGTGATGTTGGCGCCGGAGGCGATCGCCTGGCGGATCGCGAGGCTGCCGGAGTGGAAATACGTGCCGTCGCCGAGATTGGCGAAGACGTGCTCTTCCTTTGTGAAGGGGGCAACGCCGACCCACGGCACACCCTCGCCGCCCATGTGGGTGAAGGTCTCGGTGGAGCGATCCATCCACAGTGCCATGAAGTGGCACCCGATGCCGGCAAAGGCGCGACTGCCTTCGGGCACCTTGGTCGAGGTGTTGTGCGGGCAGCCGGAGCAGAAATAGGGGGTGCGGGCGACAGGCGCGGTCGCCTGCATTTGCGACGCCTGGCGGCCGTTGAACCAATCGGCCTTGGCGCGCAGCATCGTTGCAATTTCGGGATTGAGATCAAGTCGAAGCAGCCGCTCGGTGAGCGAGCTGGCCAGTGAGGCGACGCTGAGTTCTTCGGCAAAGGGGAGGAAGCGCTTGTCGTGGTCGTCCATCTTGCCGATGATGCGGGGACGGACATCGTCGCGCCAGTTGAACAGCTCCTGCTTCACTTGGTTCTCGACGATCTCGCGGCGCTCTTCGATGATGAAGATTTCCTCGAGGCCCACGGCGAATTGCCTGACGCCTTCCGGCTCCAGAGGCCAGGGCATGCCGATCTTGTACAATCGAAGCCCGATCTTGGCGGCGACCTCGGGCGTAATCCCGAGCTCGCGCAGCGCCTGCCGGATATCCTCGTAGCTCTTGCCGGACGCCATGATGCCGTAGCGGGCGTTGGGCGAATCCATGGTGATGCGATTGACCTTGTTGGCGCGTGCAAAGGCGATCGCGGCAAAGCCCTTGTAGTCCTGCAGGCGGCGGTCCTGGGCGAAGCGGTCGTCGGGCCAGCGCAGATTGAGGCCGCCTTCGGGCATCTCGAAATCGGTCGGGATCACGAACGGCGTCATCTCGTCGGTGAGGTCGATCTCGGCGGTGGTCTCCACCGTCTCCGTGATCACCTTCATGCCGACCCAGCAGCCCGAGTAGCGCGACATCGCGATACCCAGAAGACCCATCTCGATCATCTCGTGTACGCTCGACGGGTAGAGATAGGGCATCAGCGCCGACATGAAGGCGTGGTCGGATTGATGCGGGACCGTCGAGGATTTTGCGCCGTGGTCGTCGCCGGCGAGACACAAGACGCCGCCGTTCTTGGCGGAGCCCGCGGCATTGCCGTGGCGGAAGACGTCGCCACAGCGATCGACGCCGGGGCCCTTGCCGTACCAGATGCCGACCACGCCGTCATACTTGGCGCCGGGCGAGAGGTTGAGCTGCTGCGAGCCCCAGACCGCGGTCGCGGCTAGATCCTCGTTCACGCCGGGTTGGAATTTGATGTTGTACTGCTCGAGATGGTTGCGCGCGGCGAAGAGCTGCTGGTCATAGCCGCCGAGCGGCGAGCCGCGATAGCCGGAGATGAAGCCGGCGGTGTTCAATCCCGCGGCACGGTCGCGCCGGATCTGGGCCATCGGCAGGCGGACCAGAGCCTGAATGCCGGTCGTGAAAATATGTCCGGTGTCCTGGGTGTATTTCTGATCGAGACTGATCGGACCCTGGTTGATGCCCATTATGTCCTCTTCCGCCCTTTTGAGCGTTGGCTGCTTAAGCCGTTGCCTGCCCGTTGTTTTTAGCTAGGGCGCGCCGACCATTTCCGCCACTCTATGTCGGATATTTCACGCTCCGCATCACAATTCTGGACCAAAGGGAGCGCCGGGTAAAAATCGCAATTTCGTGGCTGCATTGGCATCCGCGATTTTCATTTTGTGTCACCATACCCCCGCCGTCGCGCAACGAATTGACGCCCCGTCATCCGGGACGGCGTCGATGGGTCGCAGGAGAGGCTTTCGATGCGGACGATTCTCACTGGCCTGGCTCTCGTGGGCCTGGCGTTGTGCAGTGCGGTTGCGAGCGCGGCCGGCGCCGCCGAGCCGTCACCGGAGCTGATCGCCTACGGCAAGTCGCTGGTGGAGGCCGGCGACTGTGCCGGCTGCCACACCGCCGATCCCGCCAAACCGTTCGCGGGCGGAAAGCGCATCGACACACCATTCGGCGCGATCTATGCCCCGAACCTGACGCCGGACCGCGACACCGGCATCGGCGCCTGGACCGACACCGATTTCACTCGCGCCGTGCGCACCGGTGTCGCCCCAGACGGCTCCAACTATTACCCGGCGTTCCCCTACCCCTATTTCACGCGGATGACGAAGGACGACACGCTGGCGATCCGGGCCTATCTCGGAACGCTCGCGGCCGTCACCAGCCGCAACAAGCCGCCGGAACTACGCTGGCCGTTTGGCTATCGCGGCCTGATGCGGATCTGGAACATGGTCTATTTCAAACCCGGCCTGTTCGAACCGGACCAGAGCCAGAGCGCGGCGTGGAATCGGGGCGGCTATCTCGTCACCGGGCTCGGTCATTGCGGCGCCTGCCATACGCCGAAGAACTATTTTGGCGCGGACAAGCAGGCGCAGGCCCTCGCGGGCAACGAGGTGGGCGGCTGGTACGCGCCACGGCTCGATGGCGCCGCCCGCACCGGGCTGAAATCGTGGAGTGTCGAAGACATCACGGAATATCTTCAGAGCGGGCGCAACGCCAGGAGCCATGCCAGCGGGCTGATGGCGGAGGTGGTCGTCAATTCGACTTCGAAGATGAGCGATGCCGACGTGCGCGCGATCGCGGTTTACCTGAAGAACCTGCCGCCGGCACGGCGTGAGACGATCGTGACGCCGCCTGACGATGCCGAGATGAAGGCCGGCAAGGCCATCTACGCCAAGTTCTGCATCGCCTGCCACGAGGCCGACGGATCCGGCGCACCGCGCATCTATCCGCCGCTGCCCGCCAACGCGCTGCTGCAATCGGTCAATCCGTCCTCGACCTTGCGCATCATCCTCGACGGCGCCCACACCGTGACGACCCCGCGCGCGCCCAACACCGGGGAGATGCCGGCCTATTCCAACCAGCTGTCCGACGCAGAGGTCGCGGCGGTGACGAACTACATCCGCAATTCCTGGGGCAACGCCGCGCCGCTGGTGACGCCGGCGCAGGTGGCGAGGGCGCGGAAGCAGGAGCCGTAGCTCAAGGCTCCCGCTCCTCCTCTTCCGTGAAGACGAATTTCGGCATTTCCCATTTGTAGCGCACCGCGAGCAGGCGGAAGCTGATGCCGAGGGCGAATGTCAAAATGGTCCAGAGCTCGGCGTTCGGCTTGAGACCGAACGCGGTGGCATAGAACAGTCCCGTCACCACCGAGACGCTGGCATAGAGCTCGGAGCGAAACAGCAGCGGCACGTCGTTGCAGAGCACGTCCCGCAAGACGCCGCCGGCACAACCGGTCACCATCCCGGAAACGATGACGATCGGCAGCGTGGCATCCATCTGCCAGGCGATGTCGCAGCCGGTCATGGTGAAGACGACGAGGCCGATGGCATCGAGCACGATGAAGGCCAATTTCAACCGGTGCACCAGCCGCGCTATCAGAATGGTGAGGAAGGCAGCTCCCCCGGCGAGTGCGAGGTAGATGGGATTTTGCACCCAGGCCAGCGGATAATGCCCCAGGAAGAGATCGCGCAAGGTGCCGCCGCCGAGCGCGGTGATGCAGCCGAGGAAGCAGACGCCGAGCCAATCCATGCTGCGGCGGCCTGCAGCGAGCGCGGCGGTCATGCCTTGCGCCGCGACCGCAACCAGCGACAACAGATGCAGCACGCTATCGCTCGGCGGCAAGCCCCACATCGTTTTATTCCCTTCCGTCAGCGGAGCTTACGCTTCAGGTTCCCCAGCGAACAGGTTCCCGATTTCCCCGCGGGCGCAACATGCGACGAAAGCACTAACGAGGGCGGAACAGAATCTCGCATCCACGGGTTGTCCCGCCGCAATAATCGAGGAGAACCAATCGATGGCTGACGACCGTTTTATCAACGATCCGTACCGCCCGAATCTCGCCGATGATGAGTATCGCAATGCGGCGCGACGGGATGCCCAGCTTCAGGTCGACCCGGAGCTTGGCGAAGGCCCCGCCTCCAGCGGCAAGGTAGCCCTGTTCGCAGTGGCAATCGCCTTGGTGCTGGGTGCCGTATTCTACGGCCTGAACAACACTGGCACCAGCAACCAGGCCAGCACCACGCCGGCGACGCAGACCGCCCAGCAGGCACCGGCTACCAATCCGGCCGCACCTCCCGGCATGCGCGACGTGACGCCGCGCACCAATACCGGGCCGGGCGTAACCACGGGCGCCGCGCCGAGCAAGCCGGCCCCAGATACGCCGGCACCGGCTGACGGCGCGAAGTAACGAATTGCAACAATATGCGACAGCGGCGGGATTCACATCCCGCCGCTTTCGTTTGTCTTAGCTGAACATCTTGTTGAGCTCGCCGCCGGGATAGCCGCTCGCCAGCTCCGCGAAGGTCCCCTTCTCCGCCATTTCCTTCGCGGCCCGCATGAAGCCGCCCCAAGCGGCGCGAGCGAGTGAACCGCCGACGCTGATCCGGCGCACGCCAAGATCGGCAGCTTCCTGCAATGACAGCCCGGAGCCGCCGATCAACAGGTTGAACGGTTTGGGTGCGACAGCCTTCACCACCGCCGCGATGTCTTCGCGCGTTTTCAGGCCCGGCGCGTAAAGGCAGTCGGCACCGGCATCGGCGTAAGCGGTGAGCCGGTCGATGACGAGCTTGAGGTCGGTCACGCCCCACAGATAAGCCTCGCAGCGACCAACCAGCAGAGCGCCGCTATCGCCGATCGCCTTACGCGACGCCTTGATGCGCTCGACTGCGAGTGCGCGCTCGTAGATCGGCTTGTCCTTGTCCCCAGTGGAGTCCTCGATCGACAAGCCGGCAACCCCGGTGCGCACACAGCGCTCGACATTGTGCGCGACCTTGTCCGGCTCGACCGCAAAGCCGCCCTCGAAATCCGCGTTCACGGGGATATCGACGGAGGAGCTCAATGCTGCCAGATGCTGACAGACATCCTCGACAGAGACCTTGTTGTCGGCCTTGCCGATGGTCCAGGCAAAGCCCGCACTCGACGACGCCAGCGCCTTGAAACCGAGATGCTGCAACGCTTTCGCGCTGCCGACGTCGACCGGATTGGGCAGGATGAAGCAGCCGCTCTCGTGCATCTTTCTGAAGGTCGCGCGCTTGTCAGCAGTTGTCACATGCATGTTTCTCTCCCTTGTTGGCCGCGCAGAGATGGGGACGTGCCGCCGCGAGCGCTAGTGCGCGTCGTGCACCGCGCGGCTGTCCTTCGGCGCCTGCTCGCGATCATTCATGCTGTAGTCACGGATGACGCTGGCGATACGCAAATGATAGTCGGCGAAGATCTTTGCGCGGCCCTTGGCCTGAGTGCGGCGATGCTCCATCGTGTTGCGCCAGGCTTGCACGGCCGCCTCGTCCCGCCAGAACGACACCGACAAGATCTTGCCCTTGTCGGTCAGGCTCTCGAAACGCTCGACCGAGATGAAGCCGTCGATGGTTTGCAGGATCGGCTTGAGGTCGGCCGCGAGGTCGAAATAATCCTGGCGGTGTTCCGGCTTCGGCCAGACCTCGAAGATCACGGCGATCATGGGCGTCTCTCCTTGAGTTGATGGCCTACGATACCACTTACAAAACCACTTGGCGCAGAAACGTGCGCTCTTCCGCGAGGATGAATTTGTGCTCCTCGGCGAAGTGGAAGTTGGCCATACCTTCCGTATCCTGACGCAGCCGGGCGCGATAGGCCTCATACGCAGCCAGACTCTCGAAGGTGATCAGCGCGAACGCGATATTGTTGGTGCCCTCGTGCGGCATGAAATAGCCGATCAGATCGCCGCCGCATTTCGGGATGATGGTGAGCCAGCGCTTCGAATACTCCTCGAACTGCGCGCGCTTGAAGGGATCGAGCTGGTAGCGGATGAAGACGGTGACGGACATGATGGGCTCCTCTGGTTCCACACCGCCATTGCGAGCGCAGCGAAGCAATCCAGGAATCCCTCTGCGGAGGCAGCCTGGATTGCTTCGTCGCCAGTGCAAAATTGCTTCGCAATTTTGTCACGGGCTCCTCGCAATAACGAGCAACCCACGCTACGCGCTTGCCCGACCGCAATGCTTCGGCTACCATCGAAGCATGAAATCAGGTCCTGACATCGCCATGATCGCCTCGCTCGTCGGAGATCCCGCACGCGCCAATATGCTCACGGCGCTGATGAACGGCCGCGCGCTCACCGCGAGCGAGCTGGCGCAGGAGGCCGGCATCACGCCGCAGACCGCGAGCTCGCATCTTTCCAAGCTCGAGGCCGGTGGCCTGATCGAGCCGGAGAAGCAGGGCCGCCACCGCTACTACCGCCTCACCGACGACGATGTCGCCGGGGTGCTGGAGGGGCTTGCGGGCCTCGCCGCGCGGACCGGCCATATGCGCGTGCGCACCGGGCCGAAGGATCCGGCGCTGCGGCGTGCCCGGATCTGCTACGACCATCTCGCCGGCGATCTCGGCGTGCAGATGCTGGACACCCTCCGCGCGCAAAACCTGGTCAGGCAGAAGAAGCAGGAGATCGAGCTGACGGCCGAGGGCGAGCGCTTCCTGGCGAAGCATTTGCAGATCTCGCCCGACATGCTCGCCCATCCGCGCCGGCCGGTCTGCAAGGCCTGCCTCGACTGGAGCGAGCGGCGTCACCATCTCGCCGGCACGCTGGGCGCCGCCATGATGCAGCGTTTCGCCGAGCTGAAATGGGCCGCTCGCGACGCCACGCCCGGCAGCCGCGTGGTAAATTTTACGCGCACCGGCGAGAAGCAGTTTGCCGCCTTGTTCGGGACTGCGAAGGACTGAACACAAGCGCGTGTAAGCGTCTCTCGTCGTCATGGCCGGGCTTGACCCGGCCATCCCAATCTTTAGTGCAGTTTGCGCGGCACCACGTGGATGCCCTGGCATTCGCCTCGCCGAAGCGGCTTCGGCCGCGCAGGCGGGTCAAGCCCGGGGCATGACGGAGAATGTGTCTCCTAGCGCTAACATGACTCAGAGCCTTCAATGATCCGCCTCCTCCCGGCCGTGCTTTGCACGGCTCTTCTCGCCGCTCCTCTTACATCCCACGCCGCCAACACCGCCCCGCGCGAACCCTACGGCATCGCGCTCGAAGGCTTTGCCTATCCCTATCCCGTGCACCTGCTGCCTCTGATCAATGACAGCGAGCAGCTCAGCATGGCCTATATGGACGTGCCGCCTGCGCAGCCGAACGGCCGCACCGTCGTGCTGCTGCACGGGCGCAATTTCCCGTCGAGCTACTGGGCGCCTGTTATCAAGATGCTGAGCGAGGCCGGTTACCGCGTCGTGGTGCCGGACCAGATCGGCTTCGGCAAATCCTCCAAGCCGACGGGCGAGCTCCATTTCGACACTCTGGCGCGCAACACCATCGCGCTGCTCGATCATCTGAAGATCGACAAGGCCGAGATCGTGGCCCATTCGCTCGGCGGCATGCTGGGCGTCCGCATCGCCCGCGCCTTTCCCGACCGCGTCGCCCACCTTGTTCTGACGGCCCCGATCGGACTGGAAGATTACCGCCTCTATGTGCCGCCGACGCCGACCGAGAAGATGATCGAGACCGAAGACAAGCTCACGGCCGATGGCTATCGCAAGCAGCTTCAGACCAATTATGCCATCAAGCTGCCGGCTGAGGCGATCACGCCGTTCATCGACGCCCGCTTCAACATCAAGGGCAGCCCGGACTATCCACGCTGGCTGCGCGCCTTCGTCAGTTCCGGCCAGATGATCTATCGCGAGCCGGTGGCGCACGAGATCGCACTGATCACCGAGCCGACGCTATTCATCATGGGCGCCGACGACCACAACGCTCCGGGCCGGCCGAACGCGCCGGAGGCGCTGCGCGCGAAAATGGGAGAGAACGCCGAGCTGGCGAAGGCACTCGCGGCGAAGATGCCGAATGCGCAGGCCGAGGTGATCCCGGACACTGGCCATCTCGTCTTCCTGGAGGCGCCTGAGAAGTACAGGGAGCTGGTGCTAGGTTTTCTCGGCCGCTAGCGTCATTGCTGTCGTCCGGAGCCGCGTGCGGGGAATGTTCATGCCGCATTCAGGTCATGATTGGCAGATTTGGCTGGCGTCGTGTCGGCATGTTGGGATTTTAACGCGTCGAATCGTGTCTTTTAATTCATGGTGCGCCGAAAAGCGCCAAGCCCCCCTACCTGCCCCCAAAACCTACACCCAAGGACGAGAAGGAAGATCAAATGAAATACCTGTTTGCCGCCGTGATGCTCGCCAGCGCGGTCGTTGGTTTCAGCGAGGCGGCCAGCGCCGCCGGCGGTTGCGGCCCCGGCTGGTATCGCGGCGCCTATGGCGGCTGCCGCCCGATGCGCGGTCCGGTCGTTGTCCGCCCGGGTCCGATCATGGTTGCGCCGGCCCCCGTCGTCGTCGTGCCGCGCGCGCGTGTGTGCCCCTACGGCTTCCGCTGGTACGCCGGCCGCTGCCGCCCGTTCTGATCTCGTTTTTTTCGCATTGCGAAATGGCCGCGCGGCGAAAGCCTGCGCGGCCATTTTCTTTTTGAACGCCTGACGTCGCACCGGGATGTTTCGAATCAGAACGGGGACCGCCGATCGCGGTCCCCGTTCAAGCCTGGTGCGCGAAGCTTACCAATGGCGGCGGTGCCATCGCCGGCGATGCCAGCCCCAGTGACGGCGGCGCCAACCCCAATGGCGATGGCGGCCGTGCCAGTGCACCTGCTCCGGCTTCAACTGCGCGGCCTCTTCGCTGCTGGTGACTGCGGGATGAGCGTCGGGATTGCCTTGCGGCATGCGGGGGTCACCGAGCGGCTGCGGCGCCAGCGGCGCAGCCTTTGCGGCGGTCGTGAACGCGGCAGCTCCGGCCGCGACACCGATTGCAAATTTTAAAAAGTTCCGGCGCTCCATGACTTCTTTCCTCCTGGATGGTCGTGCCAGTGATGCAGAGGCGAGTGTCGTGGTGACGACATGAACCGAAGCTGAATCGCGCGTTCAGCTTCGCTGCGAGTCCGACGGTGACAGCCCGCCGCCCGGGCGCTACTTGCCAAACTCCTGCGCCAGCACCAGCAACTCGCGCGTGCGCGTCACGTCGGGCCAATCGCGGTTGAAATCGGCTACCAGCTGCGTCAGCGCATCGCCCTTCAACATGGCATGCAGCGCAGCCTCGCTCTCGAACTGATACATCGCCTGATGCAGTGACGGATCGTCGAGGCTCCAGAACCGCCAGGCCTTGCTCACACCGAACGCCTTCATCGCGTCGGGCAGATGTTCGGTCTCGTACCATCTGTCGAAGGCGGCGCGCTTGCCGGCATCGGTGACGACGGCGCGGACGACCAAGAAGGCTGACGGCATCGGATTTCCTCCTGTTGTTTGGGGTGAGACTAGCCGGTTACGTCGGCGACGACAAAAAAGGACGGCACCGGTGTCGGAACGCGCATCTCTCACCCGTCCTATGCCTGAACAGCAGACGGAGACACCACATGCCCGACCTCACGCTCACCACCTTCGACTGGGTTCCCCCGCCCCCGCGCGGTTTCGTGCGCGACCTTCGGGTGCGCTGGGCGCTCGAAGAAGCCGCATTGCCCTATCGCGTCGCGAGCGCGCCGTTCGACGGGCGCGGCGCCGAGCATCTTGCGCACCAGCCGTTCGGGCAGGTGCCGTGGCTGACCGACGGCGATCTCTCGATCTTCGAGAGCGGCGCGATCCTGCTGCATCTCGGCGGCCTCAGCGCGAAGCTGATGCCATCAGAT
Source organism: Bradyrhizobium sp. CW1 (assembly GCF_023100665.1). NCBI lineage: Bacteria > Pseudomonadati > Pseudomonadota > Alphaproteobacteria > Hyphomicrobiales > Nitrobacteraceae > Bradyrhizobium > Bradyrhizobium sp. CW1. Next base: position 3,423,826 of record NZ_CP064684.1, on the reverse strand, counting down.
CCGCGCGGCCGCAACGAAGCCACGGAATGGCTGTTCGCCGCGCTCAATTCGGTGGAGATGGCGAGCCTGCCCTGGACGATGTCGAAGTTCATGGGTCATCCGAGCGATACGGCCGCGTGGAAATTCGTCGACGACTTCCTAAAACTCCGCCTCAAGCACATGGAGGCGGTGCTGGCCAACCGCGAATGGTTGGCAGGCACGTTCTCCGTCGCCGACATCCTGATGTCAGACGTGCTGCGCATCGTCCATCAGTTCGATGGCCTCGCAGACAGTCCCGCCTGCCGCGCCTACGTCGCGCGCGCCACCGCCCGCCCGGCCTTCGCCAAGGCCCACGCCGACCAGATGGCGCATTTTGCGGCGGCGGACGCGACCCGCTGACGCCGCGCCCGCGTGAGATGTGACGTGCCTCACATAATGAATCCGGCGATGGCCGTAGGGTTACGGCGATCAAATCATCCCTGCGGAAGGTGACACATGGCCCGCATCGCATATCTCAGAGACCAGCTTGCCCGCGCCGAACGGCTGGCAAAGGCGATCCTCGACCGGCAAACCGCGGAGCAGCTTCAGGCGTTTGCAGCCGAATGCCGCGAGGAGCTGCAGGTGCTGTCGCGCAGGGCTGCGGCGTAAGGCTGCTCGGTTACACGAGCTTCATCGGCGTATCGGCGACCACGCGAAGGTCAATGCGGCTGATCAGTTGAGACCGAAGCGCCTCCGCATCCCCAATCGCGCTCTCCGTCTGCCGCAGCGTGCTGACGTTCGAACCGAGCGAGACAATCCCGCCGAGCACCAGAGCGATCGATCCGAGCGCGGCGGTCTGACCCATCCCAAGCAAACCGAAGATCGTGATCAACAACAGCGCGCCGCCGCCCCCGATCGCGAGCTTGGACGCCAGGATGTACTTGCGGCATCGCTCGGCGATCTCGGCCAAAGCCTCGATCCGCGCTTCGATGTCTGAAATCTCGTCGGTCGGATCGTCTTCGGTCATTGGATTTGGATCGAGGATGCCAACTCAGAAACAGAATCGGTAGCCCGCATGAGCAAAGCGACATGCGGGACTTGGATAGACAAACCCGGATGCCGCTACGCTCATCCGGGCTACAAGTTCGCCCTCACAACGGCAAATTGTCGTGCTTCTTCGCCGGCGTTTCCACCTTCTTGTCCTTCAGCATCGACAGCGCCCGCGCGATCCGCTTGCGGGTCGAGTGCGGCATGATGACGTCGTCGATGTAGCCGCGCTCGGCGGCGATGAAGGGGGAGAGGAAGCGGTCTTCGTATTCCTTGGTTCTTGCGGCGATCTTGTCGGGGTCGCCGATGTCGGCGCGGAAGATGATCTCGACCGCGCCCTTGGCGCCCATCACCGCGATCTGGGCGGTCGGCCAGGCGTAGTTCATGTCGGCGCCGATCTCCTTGGAGGCCATGACGTCGAAGGCGCCGCCATACGCCTTGCGGGTGATGATGGTGACCAGCGGCACGGTGCACTGCGAATAGGCGAACAAGAGCTTGGCGCCGTGCTTGATCAGGCCGCCATATTCCTGCGCGGTACCCGGCAGGAAGCCCGGCACGTCGACGAAGGTGACGATCGGGATGTTGAAGGCATCGCAGAAACGCACGAAGCGCGCCGCCTTGCGCGAAGCGTCGGAGTCGAGCACGCCGGCCAGCACCATGGGCTGGTTGGCGACGAAGCCCACCGTGCGGCCCGCGATGCGGCCGAAGCCGGTGACGATGTTCTTGGCAAAAGCGTCCGCGATCTCGAAGAAGTCGCCCTCGTCCACGACCTTCAGGATCAGCTCCTTCATGTCGTAGGGCTTGTTCGGATTGTCGGGGATCAGCGTGTCGAGCGACATGTCGACGCGGCCGATGTCGTCGAAGCTCGGCCATTCCGGCACACCGTCAGTGTTGTTGGACGGCAGGAAGTCGATCAGGCGCCGCATCTGCAAGAGCGTCTCGACGTCGTTCTCGAAGGCACCGTCGGCGATCGAGGAGCGCGTGGCATGCACGGAAGCGCCGCCAAGCTCTTCCGCGGTGACGACCTCGTTGGTGACGGTCTTCACCACGTCGGGGCCCGTGACGAACATGTAGCTGGTGTTCTTCACCATGAAGATGAAGTCGGTCATCGCAGGCGAATAGACGTCGCCGCCGGCGCAGGGGCCCATGATGACGGAGATCTGCGGGATTACGCCGGAGGCGAGCACGTTGCGGCGGAACACGTAGGAATAGCCGGCCAAGGCAGCGACGCCTTCCTGGATGCGAGCGCCGCCCGCATCGTAGAGGCCGATGATGGGCGCCCTCGCCTTCATCGCCATGTCCTGCAACTTGGTGATCTTCAGTGCGTGGGTCTCGGACAGCGAGCCGCCGAACACTGTGAAGTCCTTGGCGAAGACAAACGTCTTGCGGCCGTTGACGGTGCCCCAGCCGGTGACGACGCCGTCGCCGGGCACCTTGTTCTTCTCCATGCCGAATTCGGTGGAGCGGTGCTCGACGAACATGTCGAATTCCTCGAACGATCCCTTGTCGAGCAAGAGCTCGATGCGCTCACGCGCGGTCAGCTTGCCGCGGGCGTGCTGCGCCTCGATGCGCTTCTCCCCGCCGCCGAGCTTTGCGCCGGCACGACGGTCTTCAAGGGCGTCCAGGATATTCTTCATTTGCTCCCGCCAGTTCTTAGCCTAAATGCGATTGCCGGGGGTTCTAACACGGCATTTTGCGGGCCGGGAAGCGGCTTTCGGCCCAGCAGGGCTGCCTTGCCGCAGCGGGAAAGCGCAAGGAATTTCAAAGTTTTGCGTAGGAGGCGAGCATGACCGAAGGAACGGCGGAGACCGGCGCGGCGACGGGCGGCGTCAACATCCTGCTGCGGCTGGAGGGCCTGACCCTGTTTGTGGGGATGGTGATGCTCTACTGGACCTGGGACGGCTCCTGGCTGGTCTTTGCCCTGCTCTTCCTTGTCCCCGATCTGAGCTTTCTCGCCTATCTTGCCGACGCCAAACTCGGCGCGATGGTCTACAACGCCGCCCACAGCTACATGGCGCCGGTCGCGCTGCTGACGCTCGGCTTCGGCCTCGCCTCGCCGCTCACACTGTCCATCGCCTTGATCTGGCTCGCCCATATCGGCATCGACCGGGCACTGGGCTATGGCCTCAAATACTCGGCCGGGTTCGGCTTCACCCATCTCGGGCGGATCGGCCAGCAGAAGAGCGGCTGACGCAATTGCAAATCTGGTCCCGCCCGGTTGACCGGGCGCGGCGATTCAGGCTTGCTCAAGGCTTACGATCAGGCGCCGAATGTTGCGTGAGCTCAGTCGGTACGGCGGCGGTCATCATTTCCAGCTGCAAGCATCACCTCATGTCCGCGACGGTCGTTCCCCTGCCGCCGAACTCGTCGTCCGAAACCACCGACTTCCTGCGGCGCATGGCCAGCATGGTGTCGGGGCGGAACGGCGAAATGCTGCTGCGCGCCGCCGCGCTGATCGAGTCGCTGACGCAGCGGGCGATGTCGGCGGAACGCCTCTATCACCGGGAGCACGAAGAGAACACGCGCAACAGCAAATTGCGCGAGGCCGGAGAGATGGCGTCCGACGCCATGGTCAAGCAAATCGACGGGCTGCGCAGCCAGCTTGCCGAAGTCACCGCGGCCGCGGCGGCCGAGCGCGCGGCATTCGATGCCGAGCGCGGCAAGCTGCTCGGCCTGATGCAGCATGCGGAAAGCCATATCGGCCAAGTCACAAGCGAGCTGGAGACGCTGCACGCCTCGATCGACCATTTCAACGAGACCGTCATCTCCGTGCCAATCGAGGTGCTGCGGCTGGCGCGCACCCAGTTCGATTTCCTCTCCGCCGGCTTTGCCCGCAAGGGCGACGTGATCTCGCAGGCGATGAGCGAGATTGGCGGTTTTGCGATCGACCAGGCACTGACGGTGAAGAAGCCTGACACCGCCTGAGGCGAACCGCCGGCCTGCGTCAAATTGACAGCGCGCGGGCCTGTTGTTTTACTCACTGAAAATCACGGGGGAGGATCCGATGCCGTTGGCATACCGCGTCGCCATGGCGCTCTGCATTTCAACGCTGTTCGTCGACATGGGCGCCCACGCACAATCGCTTCCCAGGGAAGTCGCCACCCGCGCCGAGATCTATCCGATCCCCTCGCTCACCCTCTCCGATCAGCAATTCCTCAGCGGTGACGCCGCGGCCGGCAAGCCGGTGACGGTCGCCGGCGAACTGCGTGTGGCGCAAGGCAGCGGAAAACTCGCCGTCGTGGTGCTGATGCACGGCTCGAGCGGCGTCGGCGCAACGACCGAAGCCTGGGTGCACGCGTTCAACGCCATGGGCATCTCGACCTTCGTGATCGACGGCTTTACGGGCCGCGGGCTGACGGTGGTGGGTCCGAACCAGGCCCTCCTCGGCCGGCTCAACCTCGTCATCGACATCTACCGCTCGCTCGAGATCTCCGCAAAACATCCGCGCGTCGATCCTGATCGCATCGTGCTGATGGGCTTTTCACGTGACGGACAGGCGACGCTCTATGCGAGCCTCGACCGCTTCCACAAGCTCTGGAACAAGTCAGGCATCCAGTTCGCCGCTTACATTCCCTTCTACCCCGACTGCTCGACCACCTATCAGAACGACACGGAGATCGCCGCGCGCCCGATCCGCATCTTCCACGGCACGCCCGACGACTACAATCCCGTCAAGAGCTGCAAGGCCTTCGTCGAGCGGCTCAAGACGGCCGGCCGCGACGTGGTGCTGACCGAATATCCTGATAGTGCGCATGGTTTTGACAGTGGGCTGCTCGGCGTCAATACGATTGCCGTGTCCACGGGCGCGCAGACGGTGCGCAACTGCCAGATCCGCGAAGGCGATGGCGGCGTCCTGATGAACGGCGATACGAAAGCGCCGTTCACCTACCAGGATTCCTGTGTCGAGCTCAATCCGCATGTCGGCGGCAATCCATCGACTGCCGCCGAGTCACGTAAAGCCCTGGAGGAGTTTTTGCAGGCGCTGTTCAAGCTGGGTTGAGAAGCATCTCGGCCTGCATGGTTCGAGACGCCCGCTTTGCGGGCTCCCCACAATGAGGGTCTGTCTTCTTACCGCAAACAAGTCCTCATCCTGAGGAGCCTGCGAAGCGGGCGTCTCGATGGATGGCCGCAACAAAACTGCCTCCGCTACGGCTCGCCCGGCTTGAACGGCTCCTGCTTGTCCGGCGGCACGGTCTCTTCGGCCATTGCGAGCAACATCGCGACCATCACGTAATTGCCGGCGAGCGCGGTGAGGTCGACGATCTGCTGGTCGTTGAAGACCTTCTTCGCGCGCGCATAGGTTTCGTCGCCGACCTTCTTCGTCGTGGTGAGCTCGGTGACGAAGTCGTAGACGACGGCCTCCTCCTCGGCCATGTTCGCAGGCCGCTTATTGGCCTTCAGCTCCGCGATGATGTCGGGCGACAGGCCCGCCTTCGCCGCGAGCGGCGCATGGGCGTACCACTCGACCTGCGAGCGCCATTGCCGCCCGATGATCAGGATGGCGAACTCGTTGAGTTTTGTCGGGACCGAGGTTTCCCAGCGCAGATAATGGAACAGGTCGAACAGGCGCTGGCCGAGCACCGGGCTGCGGATCATCGGGTTGTAGGGACCGCCGATGCCGACGCTCGAGACCTTCATGATCTGCTCGCCGAGCGGCTTCTGCTTGGCGTCGAGCTGGTCCATGGTGAGCTGAGGAAAGCGCGGCTCCCTGCTGGTGACGGGACCGGCAAACATCGTGGCGGCGAGCCAGCCGCCTGCGGCGGCAAGCGTGAGCGACGGCAGCCAGAGTGGCGTTGAGTTCATGTTCTCCTCCCGGTTTTTCTTGACCCGGGGGATGCTAGTCGAGCGGCGCCAGCGCGGTATCGCTAGATAGCGCCGATCTCGGCAAGGCAGGCTTGCGTCAGCGGCATGCGCTCTCCGACCAGGCGCGGCTCCTTGCAGTCCATGTTGAGCGCGAACACGGTGTGCGCTTCGCCCTTCTCGGCCCAGCCCACCATCCAGCCAAGCGATGGCTCGCCGCGCTCGGCGCCAAGCAGCCCGGACTTGGCGCGAATGACGCTATCGCCGACCTTGGTCACCGGCAGGATGTCAGCGACGAGATCCTGGCTGCGTTTCGAGATCGGCAATGCGCGGCGGCGCAGCCGGTCGATGAAATCGACCTGCTCGACCGGATCGATGCGCAAGGCGCCGGTGAGCCAGAACTGGTCGATGCCGCCGCCGATGTCGCGATTGCCATAGTCGAACAGATCGACGTACTTTTGCATGCGTTCTTGCCCGATCCGGCGCGCGATCTCCTGATAGACCGGCACCGCGCTGACGAGAATCGCGCTGCGCAGCGTGTGGTCCTTGTTCCAGGCCTCGATCGGACGCTTCACGCCGTCCCAGGGAAATACGTCCTTGTCGGGGTCAGTGACCACGCCGGTTTCGAGCGCAATCAACGAGTTCGGAATCTTGAAGGTCGAAGCCGGCAGCTTCGCCTCGCCCGAACGTTCCTTGTCGCTGGCGACGACCAGATAGTCCTCGACCTTGTAGCCGACGAACGTCCCCGCCGTGCCGAGGTCAGTGAAGCGCTTTGCGAGGCTGTCACGGATTTCATTTCGCGGTGGCGCGACGTGAGCGAATGCACGCGATGGCAGGATCGCGGTTGCGGCGAGAAGGCCGAGAGTGGAACGGCGGGTGAGCACTGGCGGTGTCCGTTACGCGATGAAGATGGCCGCGACCATGCAGCCGCTAACGTGGTGAAACGATGACAGCTACCGCCTGCCCGACAGCCGCAGCACGAACACCAGCACTTCGGCGACGGCCTTGTAGAGGTCCGGCGGGATCTCCTCGCCGAGTTCGACCTTGGAGAGCGCACCGGCCAGGATCTCGTTCTCCTCGATCGGGATGTCGTTGGCTTTGGCGATCTCGACGATTTTTTCGCCGATCGTGCCCTTGCCCTTGGCGACGACGACCGGCGCGTTGCTGCCCCTCTCGTAATGCAGCGCAATCGCAAGCTTCGACGGGTCGCTCATGTAGCGCGATCCAGAAAGTGGCCGGCGCGGGCCGGTGCGGGCTGTGGCGGCGTGCCATCGCGGACCAGGATGTCGCCGGGCTTGAGCTCGGCCCTGGTCAGTGCCTGGTTGAGCTCGCCGATTCCGGCGCGAAGCTGCTGTGCGGTCGTCGGCCGCTCCGCCCACATCCGCACGAAGGTCTTGTCACCGTTGAGCGTAATCAAAGCGTGCACGGGGCCGGCGGGCTCGACATTGAGTGTAAAGCGCGCACGCCAGGTGCGCCTGGCGGGATCGGCGGATTCATTGCCGCCGTCGCGCGAGATCTCGAACTGCGCCATTGCAGTGCCCTGCGGCGTTGCGAACGGAATCTCGAAATTCCACTGCGGCACGCTCGGATCGATCCTGTGACCGCTGGCGTCGGTGCGATCGGGGAGCGAAGCAACCTGGAGCAAGGTCTGGCGCGCGATCGCGGCATCGGTGTCGTCGAGCAGGCGATGCACGGTCGCGGCAAGAGGCGTATCCGGTACGAGTGACGGCGAGGCAATGAATTGCGGCGACGGCAGCGCGCCGCGAACCGGTGGTGGCGTCGCGCGCGCGGCGGCTTCGAAAATATGTCCCTCGGGTACGGCCTTGTTCGAGCCCGGCACGTTTCCCGTCATTCGCGGCAGGCTTTGCGTGATCTCTTGCAGGAGGCTGGCGGCAAGGCCTGCGGTCATGCCCCGCGGCACCGCGGCCTGCGGAGCACCGCCAGCGATGTCCGCCAACACAGAGGCTGCGAGATTGACGCTGCGCGGCATTTGCGGTGATTGGGCGATCTCGGGTTCGGTTGCGGGCAATGCGGCTTGCGTCTCCGCGGCAGCGAGCTGCGGTGTCGCCACGGTACCAGCCGGAAGGGCGGCACCTTGCGCCTGTGGCGCGATCGCCTCGAGCGTCGTCAGCGTTTGGCGCAGCACCAGCAATGCCGCCTTCAGGTCTGGCATCGTGCCGGAGGACGGCGTCGCGCCCTCGGCGAGCGAGGCTTCGAGGAATAGGCCGGATTTTTGGAATGCGGATTCAATGTCGCCGCCATCGAGGCCGGTGTTGAGCGGCGTCTGCTGCGCCAGCACGCCTAGCATCGCCTGCTTCAGCCCCGCCGGAAGATCGCTGCCGGTGACGACCGCGGCCAGATTGGCGAACAGCGGCGCCTGGCTGCCCTGCTTTGTGACCGCCTCGGCCGAAGCTGCGGTAACGGCGACCTGCTCCGATGGCGTCAGCACGTTGCGTCCCGCACTCGCCGACGGAGCAATCGGCGGGCTGTCAACCAGCGAGGCCACAGCCGGCGTCAGCGTGACCTGATCGGCGCTCGCCTCGCCTGCCCCGCCCATGACGGCGAGCCGGATGGTGCCGCCGTTCTGCGACACCGCAAGCTGGAGATTTTGGCCTGGTGCCAGCGCCACCTCGGACATCACATCCATCGACAGGTTGGCGATCGCGATCCGCACCAGATTATCGGCGAGCACGCTGACGACTCTTGCGTCGACGACGCTGCCGGCCTGCAGCACAAGATCGGGAGTCACCGCGTCAGCAACAGGGCTGGCGGCACTGACGGGAACGATCGAGCTTATCGGCGTCGGCATGGCGAGGGGCCCGGGGAGCGTAGGCCCTACCCTAAGGCCGCCCTCGTAAACCTCTCGTTAAGGACCTTTGGCCGCCGGCGGGTTCACAGCGGCCAAAACCGTCACGGCGGCCTGAAAGTCCCTGAGGCGGGCGGCGCGGCGGCCGACCGCTTCCTCGTCCACGCCCCATTTCTCGTCATTCCAGTCCTCATCGACATAAGCCGCCGCCCAGACCTGGCCGGCATCGCGCACGCCATGGGCCAGCGCCAGCGCCAGCAGGGCCGAGCCGGTCAGGGTGGTGATCACGTGGAGGGCGGCGACCGACCAGGCATCCCTCGGCAGCGCCGCACGCGCGGCCTGGACGGCCGCCTCCGGCTGCGTCACAGGCATGACGCCTTCCGACAGGATGAAATGCCCTCCCAGCGTCTCCGCGGCCCAGAACAACACGGGGTCCCAATGCGCGGCCTCGCGGGCGACGAGCCCCTCGGGATGGCCGGCGCGATAGAACAGCAGATCGGACTGGAGATACTTTGCGAGGTCGTCGCTGACGAGATCGACGCGGTCGACGACGCCCTCGACCACGCTATTGGCGATCCGCGTCAGCGGCATCGTCATGGGATTGATCGTCTCTTTCTGATCCGCCCACTCGGCAGCCACTGCGTCGGCTAGCACGCGCGCAGGGATGATCACCTGGCGGCCGGACGGCGTGCGGATCGCCTTGCCGTCAAGCGTGATGGCAAAGCCGCCCTCAGCCTCAGCGACCCCCACCTCCTTGTAGAAGCGCTTGCGCAGCGGCACGCGCGAGGCCTGGCGGACCAACTCCTGCGGATCAAGCGGGGATCGCCCCGCAGCTTCATCGAACAATTCGCGCATCTGGTTTTCGGCCCTGATCACTCAATGCTAGGCTTGTAAGGTAAGAGCGACGACCGATAAAGCGAGCGGCAGGTATGAGGGAACTTGCAGGCATTGCGGCTCTCCTTGCCGGGTTTTGGCCGGCCGCGGCGCAGGCCGGCTTTCGGGCTCCGGAATCGGTGGTCCGCAACGTCTACGCTCATTACGGCCAGGGCGCGCCGGAGCTCTCAAAAGGCCTGCCGCGGGATGGCGCCACCGCCCGGCAATTCTTCGACCCCTCCTTGTGCAAGGTGTGGTCCGCGCCGCGGGTCGAGCCCTACGATTTCCTAGTGCAGAGCCCGAGCTGGAAGCTCGGCCCCGTCGCGATCGCGGTCGTTCGCAGGCAATACGACAAGACCTATGTCGCGGCGAGTTTCGACAATCGCGGCCGGCCGGTGACTCTGAACTTCATCCTGGTCAGCGGACCCGAGGGCTGGTTGATCACGGATGTCCAGAGCCCGCACGATAGCCTGCGGATGTTTCTGGAGCAGTTTCGGAATTGAGCGGGTTTCATGATTCGGGGCGCAGCGAAGCAACCCAATAGCAAACTCAACTACTCCTCCGGCGCGTTCTCGATCGGATCAAACCGGCTCGCATCGAGCCCGAGCAGGTTCCATGACTGCTGCATGTGCTGCGGCAGCGGCGCGGTGGCATCAATGAAGCCGCCGCGGGGATGCGGGATGACGATGCGGCGCGCCAACAGGTGCAGCCGGTTTTGCAGGCCGCCCGGCAGTTGCCAGTTCTCGATGTTGAAATATTTGGGATCACCGACGATGGGGTGGCCGATATGTTCCATGTGGGCGCGCAGCTGGTGGGTGCGCCCCGTCACCGGCTTCAGCGACACCCAGGTCAGCTTGTTGCCGGCGGTCTCGACCACCGCATAATATGTCACCGCGTGGCTTGCGCCCTCATCGCCATGCTGGGCGATGCGCATGATGGTGTCGTCCTCGCTCTCCTCCTTGGCAAGGAAGGTCGAGATGCGGCCCTGCTTTGGCTTCGGCAGCCCCGGCACCAGCGCCCAATAGGTCTTTCGCGCCGACCGCGAACGGAAGGCGCCGGTCAGATGCGAGGCGGCAAAGCGGGTCTTGGCGACTAGGAGACAGCCCGACGTCTCCCTGTCGATGCGGTGTACGAGGCGCGGCTTCTGGCCCTTGGAATCGCGCATCACCTCCAGCATCTGGTCAATGTGTCGCGTCATGCCAGAGCCGCCCTGCACGGCAAGTCCGGCCGGCTTGTTCAGCACGAGAACGTCGTCGTCCTCGTAGATTGTCATCTCCTTCAGCGCGGCAAGCGTCTTTTGCGCCGCCTCCGACTGCGGGTTGGGTGCCTTTGGCGTGTCGAGCTTCAGCGGCGGAATGCGGACGCTCTGGCCCTCCTCCAGGCGGTCCTTGCTGTCGACGCGCTTGCCGTCGACGCGCAGCTCGCCTTTACGAACCACGCGCTGGATGTGGGAGAACGACAGGCCGGGAAAGTGCGCTTCAAGGAAGCGATCGACGCGCATGTTGTTCTCGTCGGCCGTCACCTTGACGGTCTGCACCTTGGTCGGCAGCAATGCCTCGACGGGCTTTGCCGGTGCAGCCTTTTCCGGTTCGGCTTTGGGCGCGCGCCGGTCAACGCGCTCGCTCGCAAAGCGCGGCGGCTTCGTGCCCGGCTTGCCGCCAGGCCGCAGCCCAGCAGGCTTCGCGCTGCGCGCCTTGAACGGACGCGCCTCCTTGCGCTCATCGCGCTCGCGAGGTTTCGGGTTCATTCTCTTGATGCGGCGGCTCATGCGGTGTTTCCAAGCTTTGGTGTCAACTGTGTATCGGCGCGCCGAGGCAGTGACGCGACTTCCGCGCCCATCTCGTTCTCCGCCAGCCGCAGGTCATATTGCTGTTGCAGGTTCATCAGGACGGCGCCTGGCACGAGCGAAGTCATACCAATTCGACTCGTAGAGTACGGCCAACCGCACTTGCGGCGCGTTGCAGTGTATCCAGCGTCACCGAGGGGGTCGCGGGATCAAGGAGCCGATCGAGCTGACGACGACTGGTCCTCATGCGTGCGGCCATCGCCGTCTTCGTGATTCCCTGCGTCTTCATCGCCTCCGTCAATTGCTCAGCGATAAGCTCCTTGAGAGCACGCTCCTCACAAGTCCCAAGTATACCTTGCTCGGTAAGAAACTCGTCGAACGTTTCTTTGCTCACGTGCGCTTTGCTTTTCGTCATCACGTCACCTCTCGCCTGCGCTTCAGCGCAAGGTCAATATCCCGCTTTGGCGCTTTCTGCGTTTTCTTGATAAAGCCGTGGAGCAGGATCATCTGACCGTCTTCCAAACAGAAGATCACTCGCGCAATCCGGTTGCTCGTCGAGATCACTTCGAACCTCCCACAATCCATCCCCCAGCGGGGCACAATGCGGGCGTCCGATCGGCCAACCGAATTCGACTTTCTGAATATCCTTCCCGACAGTTTTTCGATCTTCAGAAGGCAAATCCAATATCCACTCGCGAACAGGATTTCGACCTGTCGAGCTGACGTAGAATCTCGCGGGAAGCTTCTTCGTGCGATCGATCATTCGGCTGCGCTTATGTGTCATTTTTGACACGTAAACGCAAGCGCCTTCTCAGCGACGCAGAACCTACTTCCCACCCCGCTCCTTCCGCAACTTCGCCCAATAATCCAGCCGCTTGCGGATCTCCCGCTCGAACCCCCGCTCGGGCGGGTCGTAGAAGGTCTGGCGGCCCAGGGCTTCCGGGAAATAATCCTGGCCGGAGAAGGCGTCGGGCGTGTCGTGGTCGTATTCGTAAGATGCGCCGTAGCCTTCCGACTTCATCAGCTTGGTCGGCGAGTTGAGGATGTGTTTCGGCGGCAGCAGCGAGCCGGCCTGCTTTGCGACCTGCATCGCCTTGCCGAAGGCGGTGTAGACGGCATTCGATTTCGGTGCGGTGGCGAGATAGACCACCGCCTGCGCGATCGCGAGCTCGCCCTCGGGATGACCGAGGAAGTCGAAGGCGTCCTTGGCCGCGTTGGCGATGACCAGCGCCTGCGGATCGGCAAGCCCGATATCCTCGACTGCCATGCGCACGACGCGGCGGGCCAGGAACAGAGGGTCCTCGCCGGCATCGAGCATGCGCGCGAGATAATACAGCGCGGCATCGGGATCGGAGCCGCGCACCGACTTATGCAGCGCCGAGATCAAATTGTAATGGCCGTCGGCCGACTTGTCGTAGATCGGCGCGCGGCGCTGCAATATCTCCTGCAACTGCGCGGCGTCGAAAATCTCGTCCTTGCGCGCGGCGCGCCAGACTTCCTCGACGAGCGTCAGCGACGCGCGGCCGTCGCCATCGGCCATGCGCACCAGCACGGCGCGCGCTTCCTCGTCGAGCGGCAGCTTGCGGCCCTCGACCTCCTCGGCATGCGCAAACAGCTTTTCGATCGCGGCCGCGTCGAGCGAGCGAAACACCAGCACGCGCGCCCGTGACAAAAGCGCCGCGTTGAGTTCGAAGGACGGGTTTTCGGTGGTGGCGCCGACCATCACCACCGTGCCGTCTTCCATGACCGGCAGAAACGAATCCTGCTGGGCGCGGTTGAAGCGATGGACCTCGTCGACGAACAGCAGCGTGCCCTTGCCCATCTCGCGGCGTGCACGCGCGGCCTCAAAGGCCTTCTTCAAATCGGCGACCCCGGAGAACACCGCAGAGATCTGCTCGAAATGCAGATCGGTGGCGTCCGCGAGCAGCCGCGCCACCGTGGTCTTGCCGGTGCCGGGCGGGCCCCAGAACACCAGTGAGCCCAGCGTACGCGTTTCCAGCATGCGCGTCAGCGCGCCGTCGGGACCCAGAATGTGATCCTGGCCGACGACCTCCGAGAGCGCGCGCGGCCGCAGCCGATCCGGCAGCGGATGCGGAGCCTCGTGATCGAGCCCCGCCGCGGCGAAGAGAGTTGGCGTCTCCTGTGGTCGCTTCGGACTCATCCGCCCAGCGTGACGTTGATCTGCTGGCCGCCACGCACCAGCGTGATGCGCCAGATGCGCTGGCGCTCGGCCGCCGCCTTCTCGAGATCGCTGGTCTTGCTGATCTTTTGGTTGTTGACCGCCAGGATGACGTCGCCCTTCTGGAAGCCGACATTCGCGGCCGCACTGTCGCCGCCGAGATCGGTGACCACGACGCCTTCGGTGTCGGCATCCAGATGCAGCTCGTCGGCCAACGCCGGGGTGATGGTCGAGACCTTCGCACCTTGGAGAGGCGAGCGCGCGGTGATGACGAGCTCGTTGCGGCCGGCATCGGGCGCGGCGTCCAGCGCCACCGTCAGCTTGATCGGCTTGCCACCGCGCTGCACGTCGATCTGCGCGGTGCCGCCAAGCGGCCGTGTGGCGAAACGATAGTCGAAGGCGTTGGGATCATCCACGGTCTGGCCGTCGATCGAGACGATCAGGTCGGAGGATTTCAGCCCGGCCTTGGCCGCCGGTCCGTTCGGAACGACGCTTGCGACCAGCGCACCGGTCGGCGAACGCAGGCCGAGACTCTCGGCGATCTCCGGCGTCACCGCCTGCAATTTCGCCCCTAACCAGGGCCGCTTCACCGCCTTGCCGCCGCCCTTGGCGGAGGCGACGACGACGCGCACCATGTTGGCGGGGATCGCGAAGCCGATGCCCTGCGAGCCGCCGGAGCGCGAATAGATCGCGGTGTTGATGCCCGCGAGCCTGCCGTTCATGTCGACCAACGCGCCGCCGGAATTGCCAGGATTGATCGCCGCGTCGGTCTGGATGAAGAACTGGTAGTCGGTGATACCGACCTGCGTGCGCGCCAAGGCCGAGATGATGCCGTGGGTCACGGTCTGGCCGACGCCGAAGGGATTGCCGATCGCCATCACGACGTCGCCTACCATCAGCTCGTCCGAATTGGTGAATTCGAGAGCCGGAAACTTCTCCTTGGTGTCCTTCAGACGCAGCACCGCGAGATCGCTGCGAGAGTCCTTCAGCACGATCTCGGCCTCGAACTCACGCTTGTCCGACAGGGACACCTTGACCTGGTCGGCGCCTTCGATGACGTGGACGTTGGTGACAACGAGCCCCGACGCATCGACGATCACGCCCGAACCGAGCGAGCGCTGCACCTGCTCCTGCTGTTGGCCGGGCACGCCGAAGAACCGGCGGAAGATCGGGTCGTCGAGCAGCGGGTTGCGGTTCTGCACCACCTTGGCGGCGTAGACGTTGACAACCGCCGGCTGCACCCGCTGCACGATCGGCGCATAGGACAGCCGCAGTTCGGCGGGCGAGGACGGCACTCGGCGGTCCTGCGCAGCGGCCGGATTGAAGTTGGCCGAAAAGGCTATGCACAGTGCCGTGGCGACGGCGCTCCAGGTCGATCGAAACATTCCTACCTCTTGGAAAAGACGCCGGAATATAGGCGCGTTCGCCCCCCATTAGAAGGGCGCCCGGCGGCATATTCGACCCCCTTTGGCGTGTCCGGCCTGCAAGCTGTGCGTGCGAAATAGCAATTTGCCGGGGCTGTGGATTGGCATGATGTGCGTCATCTTGCATGGTGGTGCAAGGCGGATTCGGTTGCGGCGAATTTACACCAGTGGGAACCGCGCAACCGGCCGCAGCGTCGCGGGGTAGTCATCGATCAAACCTAGGCTCTCCGCCAGCGACTTGGGGAAGTTCGTCAAACGATGGAGTCATGACGTGAGCAGGACAAGAATTGCAGCCACGGCGATGGGTCTCGCCGCCGCACTGGCAGCCTCGCAGGCCCAGGCCCAATCGGCGAGCAGCAGCGACCAGGAGATCGCGCTCCTGAAGCAGCAGCTGAAGATGCTGGAGCAGAAGCTCGACAAGCTCCAGAGCCAGACCGCCGCGAATACCGCGGCCACAGCGAAGGCCAGGCTTGAGGCGAAGGCGGAGGCGAAAGCTGAAGCGCGTTCCGAAGCGAAGGCCGCCGTCGCCAACGCCAACGCGGCGATCCCGCTCAAGGGACCGGCGCCCGCATCCGGCGTCGTCGTGACAATGCCGAACAACCGACCGACCATCTGCACTGCCGATGGGGCTAACTGCGTCGGGATCACAAGCCGTGTGCATTGGGATGTCGGCGGCTACGACTATCGGCCCAACACGGCGGCGACCGTGCCGCAAAAGCTCGACAGCGGCGAGAATGTCCGCCGCGCCCGCATCGGTGTCGCCGGCAAGTTCTTCCACGACTGGAATTTCGCGCTGGTCTACGACTTCGGCGGCTCCTCCGACGGTTTTGGCGGCGCAGCTCCGGGTTCGCTGCCCGGCGGCGGCGTCTCCGGCATCGAGAACGCCTATCTCAGCTATACCGGCCTGAAACCGTTCGGCGGCAAGATGGCCATCGAAGGCGGCATCATGGACCTGCCCTACACCCTCGATGAGGCCACGAGCTCCAACGACATCATGTTCATGGAACGCGCCTCGGCGGGGATCGTCGCCACGAGCATCGCTGCGGGCGACTTCCGTTCGGCGGTCGGCACGCGCTGGTACAACGACGTGTTCTGGGCTGGCGCCTATGTCACCGGTCCCGCCACCGGTGCGATCCACTCAGCGTCGAGCGTTGCGCCGAACGGCACCACGGAACAATACGGCGCGGTCGCGCGTGTCGCCGGCCAAGTCGTCAGCGGCAAAGACTACTCGGTCCATCTCGGCGGCAATGCCGAATGGCTGATCCAGCCGACGCGCAATCTGGTGACGGGTGCACAGACGGTGACGCTGAACGATCGTCCGGAACTGCGCATCGATCCCACGGCGCTGGCTACGACCGGCGCAATCGCCAATGCCTCCGGCGCGCAGGTCTACAGCGTCGAAGCGGCCGCCACCTATGGACCGCTGATCCTGCAAGGCGAGTATTTCTGGTACAACATCGATCGCAGCGCCAATACCGGCCTGCCGCCGCTGGGTGCGCCAAGCCTCAAATTCCAGGGCGGCTATGCGCAAGCCGGCTACGTGCTGACGGGCGAGGGTCGCAGCTATAATGCGGCCAATGCGGCCTATGGCGGCGTCAAGCCGGCACACCCGTTCTCCCTCGAGGGCGGCGGCTGGGGCGCGTGGGAGGTCGCGGGACGCTTCTCCACGATCGACCTCAACGATCAACTCGGGACCGCAACCGGCATCGCAGGCGGCCGGCAGACCGTCTACACGGCAGCGCTGAACTGGTATGTCAACGGCAACGTCCGTTTCATGCTGGACTATCTGCATGGCACGGTATCGAGGCAGGCCACGCCGATCTCGACCGCTGATGTCGGTTCGAAGTTCGATGCGGTCGCGATGCGGACGCAGTTCGCGTTCTAGGTCTCGCTTGTCATCCCGGGGGCGCGCGAAAACGCGAACCCGGGACCCGGCATCTGCAACACTATCTGAAGGAGACAAGCCATGAAGGCCGTCGGCTACAGGAAGTCGCTTCCGATCGAGGATCAGGACGCGCTGTTCGATTTCGAGACCGCCAAGCCCGAACCCAAGGGCCGTGATATCCGCGTGGCTGTGAAGGCGATCTCGGCCAATCCGGTCGATTACAAGGTGCGCAAGCGCGCAGCCCCGCCCGAGGGCGAGACCAAGATTCTGGGCTATGACGCGGCCGGCGTTGTCGACGCCGTCGGTCCCGACGTCACGCTGTTCAAGCCAGGCGACGAGGTATTTTACGCCGGCTCGATCCTGCGCCAGGGTACCAATTCTGAATTCCACCTCGTCGACGAGCGCATCGTTGGCAACAAGCCGAAGAGCCTGTCGTTCGTGCAGGCCGCCGCCCTCCCGCTCACCTCCATCACCGCCTGGGAATTGCTGTTCGATCGGCTCGGTGCGGTGCCCGGCAAGAGTGTCGATCCGCGCACGCTCTTGATCACGGGCGGCGCTGGCGGCGTTGGCTCGATCCTGATCCAGCTCGCCCGCCGCCTCACCGGGCTGACGGTGCTCGCGACCGCGACGCGGCCGGAGTCGCAAAAATGGTGCCTCGGTCTCGGCGCGCATGCGGTGATCGACCACGGCCAACCGATGAAAGAGCAGGTCGAGAAGCTCAAGCTGCCGCCCGTCGCGCTGGTGGCGAGCCTCACATTCACCGACCAGCACTACAAGAGCATCGCCGAGTTCATGGCGCCGCAGGGCAGATTCGGCCTGATCGACGATCCCCCGGAATTCACTGTGAGCGCGTTCAAGGGCAAGGCCATCTCGGTGCATTGGGAATCGATGTTCACGCGCTCCTCCTTTCAAACCGCCGACATGATCGCGCAGCATCATCTGCTCAACGACGTCGCCGACCTCATCGACAAGGGCGTCTTGCGCACGACGCTCGACCAGACCTTCGGCACCATCAACGCGGCCAACCTCAAGCGCGCGCATGCACTGCTCGAGAGTGGCAAGTCGCGCGGCAAGATCGTGCTGGAGGGGTGGTAGCGGCCACTCACTCCGTCATGCCCGGGCTTGTCTACGGTGCCACGCCCTCGACAAACAGCAGCCGACGCTCCAGCGCCGTGTGCCGCAGCTTCAGCGCCTCGGCGTACTCGGCCGAGGCATACCATTCCTGCGCCCGCGCCATCGATGGGAACTCCACGATGATGATGGTCTTGGGCGGCGGGCCGCCCTCCACCAATTCGGCGGCGCCGCCGCGCACGAGATAGCGGCCGCCATATTGCGCGATGGTTGCTGCGGCCAGCTCGCGATAGGCTTCCATCGCGGCTCTGTCGCGTACCTCGACCTCGGAGATCACATAGGCCGGCATCCGCAGGCCTCAGGCAATCGTATTGATGATGCCGCCCTCCGCACGCAACGCCGCGCCGTTGGTCGCCGAGGCTTCCTTCGAAGCCGCATACACCACCATGTTGGCGATCTCATCGACGCTGGCGAAGCGCTGGAGCAGCGAGCTTGGGCGATGTTGTTTGACGAAATTGGCCGCGGCCTCATCGACCGACTGGCCGTTCTGCTTGGCAAGATCCTTCACGAACGTCTCGACGCCCTCCGACATTGTCGGGCCCGGCAGCACGGAATTGACGGTGACGCCGGTGCCCCGTGTGAGCTGCGCCAGGCCCCGCGCGACCGAGAGCTGCGCCGTCTTGCTCATGCCGTAGTGGATCATCTCGACGGGAATGTTGAGCCCGGACTCCGAGGAGATGAAGACGATTCGGCCCCAGTTGCGCTTGAGCATGCCTTTCATATACGCACGCGAGAGACGCACGCCGCTCATCACGTTGACCTCGAAAAAGCGGCTCCAGTCCTCGTCCGGAATGTCGAAAAAGTCCCTCGGCTCGAAGATGCCGGCATTGTTGATGAGGATGTCGACGTCAGCGCCGCGGCCAGCGCCTTGCAGCCCGCCGCGGTCGAGACGTCGGCGGCGATGCCGCGGACCTTTCCGCCCGCCCCTTCCAGCTTGCGCACGGCCGCATCGACCTTGTCCTGGCCGCGTCCGTTGATCACGACGCTCGCACCCGAGCCGGCAAGGCCCTTGGCGATGGCGTGGCCGATGCCGGCAGTCGAGCCGGTGACGAGGGCGGTCTTTCCGGATAGGTCGATGTTCATGCGTGATCTCCGTTGATGCTTGCGGAGATATTGGGCGCTGCCGGCACGATAGCAATCGGCACTCACCGACGCGTGAGGAGCGGGACGTAACCAACAGGACGGCCAATAAAAAAGCGGCGCCCGAAGGCGCCGCTTTCTGAAAACTCTCTGCCGGTCGGCTTATGCCGCCTCGGCTTCCTTTTCCCGCACCGGACCGGAATCCAGGCCCTTGGCATCGACATCACGATCGACAAACTCGATCACGGCCATCGGGGCGTTGTCGCCGTAGCGGAAGCCGGCCTTGATGATGCGGGTGTAGCCACCCTGGCGATCCTTGTAGCGGGGCGCGAGCGTGTCGAACAGCTTCCTGACCTGATCCTTGTCACGCATCTCCGAGATGGCCTGACGGCGCATGGCCAGCCCGCCCTTCTTGCCGAGGGTAATCAGCTTCTCGACGATCGGACGCAATTCCTTCGCCTTCGGCAGCGTGGTGACGATCTGCTCGTGCTTGATCAGCGCGGCGCACATGTTGGCGAACATCGCGCGGCGATGCTCAGCGGTGCGGTTGAGCTTGCGATGAACCTTGCCGTGACGCATTTATCTATTCCTTGAATTTCATCCGTCGCGACGGTTCGTCGGACCAGTTGCTCAGGTGGGCTGCCTGCGTTCGCCCGCTAAGGCGCGATGAATTCGCGCCTCAGCCTGTTGTCGTTCAGCCTGTCGTCGTTCGGATCAGTAGTGATCCTCGAAGCGCTTGGCGAGCTCGTCGATGTTCTCCGGCGGCCAGCCCGGCACTTCCATGCCGAGGTGCAGACCCATCTGGGCCAGCACTTCCTTGATCTCGTTCAGAGACTTGCGGCCGAAGTTCGGAGTGCGGAGCATTTCCGCTTCGCTCTTCTGCACGAGGTCGCCGATGTAGACGATGTTGTCGTTCTTCAAGCAATTGGCCGAGCGCACCGACAGCTCGAGCTCGTCCACCTTCTTGAGGAAGGCCGGGTTGAAGGCGAGGTCCGGGATGATCTCCTGGGCGACTTCCTTGCGCGGCTCTTCGAAGTTGACGAACACGTTGAGCTGATCCTGCAGGATGCGCGCCGCGTAGGCCACGGAATCATCCGGCGTCAGTGCGCCGTTGGTCTCGATCGTCATGGTCAGCTTGTCGTAGTCGAGGATCTGGCCCTCGCGGGTGTTCTCGACCTTGTAGGAGACCTTGCGGACCGGCGAGTACAGGCTGTCGACCGGGATCAGGCCGATCGGTGCGTCCTCGGGGCGGTTGCGCTCGGCGGGAACGTAGCCCTTGCCGGTTGCGACCGTGAACTCCATACGGATCTCGGCGCCCTCATCGAGCGTGCAGATCTGCAGGTCGGGATTGAGCACGACGACGTCGCCCACGGTCTGGATGTCGCCGGCGGTGACGACGCCCGGTCCGGACTTCTTGACGACCATGCGCTTGGGGCCTTCGCCCTGCATCTTGATCGAGATGTCCTTGATGTTGAGCACGATGTCGGTGACGTCCTCACGGACGCCCGCGATCGAGGAGAACTCGTGCAGCACGCCGTCGATGTGCACCGACTGCACTGCCGCGCCCTGGAGCGAGGACAGCAGGATGCGGCGTAGCGCGTTGCCGAGCGTCTGGCCGAAGCCGCGCTCGAGCGGTTCGGCGACGATGGTCGCGAAACGGGTCGGATCGCTGCCGGGCTGTACCTGCAGCTTGTTCGGCCGAATCAGTTCTTGCCAATTTTTCTGGATCGTCACTGTTTCACCCATACAGGCCAGTCAGACTGCTGTTGCAGGCACTGGCGTTGGAGAAAGGCCGCAGATCATTTCCACGGCTTTGCAAAAAATCATCGCGGGCGCCAATGCGCCCGCAATCTGGTATCAAACGCGCCGACGCTTACGGGGACGGCAACCGTTGTGCGGGATCGTGGTCACGTCGCGGATCGAGGTGACGGTGAAGCCCGCGGCCTGCAGCGCCCGGAGCGCCGATTCGCGGCCCGAACCGGGACCGGCGACTTCGACTTCCAGCGTGCGCATGCCGTGCTCCTGCGCCTTCTTCGACACGTCCTCGGCGGCAACCTGTGCGGCATACGGGGTCGACTTGCGCGAGCCCTTGAAGCCCATCGTGCCGGCGGAGGACCAGGCAATCGTGTTGCCCTGCGCGTCGGTGATGGTGATGGTCGTGTTGTTGAACGACGAGTTCACGTGCGCGACGCCGGAGGCGATGTTCTTGCGCTCACGACGACGAACGCGGGTGGCTTCCTTGCCCATAGACTACCTTTCCTGAAGATCTCAACGCCGCCGTAATGCCAGCGGCTACACCTGTGGAACGAAAGGCGCGTGGCGAACGGGTCATCCCCGGGTCGCCACACGCCGTGATTGGATGCGAAAACTTACTTCTTCTTGCCGGCAATGGCCTTGGCCGGACCCTTGCGCGTACGCGCGTTGGTGTGGGTACGCTGGCCACGCACCGGCAGACCGCGACGATGGCGCAGGCCGCGATAGCAGCCGAGGTCCATCAGACGCTTGATGTTGATGCCGACCTCACGACGCAAATCGCCCTCGACCATATAGTCGCGGTCGATCACTTCGCGGATCTGGAGCACTTCGGCGTCGCTGAGCTGATTGACGCGACGATCCACCGGGATCTTCACCTTCTCCAGAATCTCACCGGCGATCTTCTGACCGATGCCATGGATGTACTGGAGCGCGATCAGCACGCGCTTGTTGGTCGGGATGTTCACGCCGGCAATACGGGCCACGGCCTTCTCTCCTGTCGCCAATCCCTCGTCAGGAATCGGGCTTTAAGTGCTTGGTTTCTCGGGCAGGTGTTCACAAACGCGAACACGACGCCCACCCCTGGTCTTCCTGGGGCCCGGCATCGTTTGAAACTATCCGACTTGGATGCGGGCTTATTAGGGGATTCAGGGGGCTTTCGTCAACCGCTGCTAGCGCTTAGCTCGCCTTTTCGTGACCTTTTTTGCGGCCTTTTTGGCACCTTTCTTGACAGCCTTCCTGGCGGTCTTCTTGGCTGCCATCTTCTTTCCTGCCTTCTTGGCGGCTTTCTTGACGATTCTCTTGCCCGCCTTCGTAGCCTTCTTGGCCGCCTTCTCGGATTTGGCAGCCTTTTTGGCCGCTTTCGCAGACTTTTTGGCCGATTTCTTCGCCGCCTTGGCCTTTCTGGCCGGGGCCGCCTTTGTCGCACTCCGGGCGCGCGTCTTGCCATGTGCCTTGCCATGCGTCTTGGGCTCGACCGCCCCGAGCGCCAGGAGCTGGCGATGGATGGCGCGGGTGACCTCATCGATGGCCATCATGCCGTCGATGGTCGAGAGCTTGCGCCGCTCGGAATAGTAGTGAATCAGCGGTTCCGTCTGGCTGCGGTAGCTGGCGAGTCGCTTGGTCAGCACCTCCGGGGTGTCATCAAGCCGGACCTCTTCCCCGCGCTCGCGCATCTGGGCGACGCGAGTCTCGACGCGATTCAGGAGCGCGCTTTCGTTGACGCGGAGCTCGATCACGGCATCGAGCTTGAGGTGCTTGTGCTTGAGCAGCTCATCCAGCGCCTCGGCCTGCGGCACGGTCCGCGGGAAACCGTCAAGGATGAAACCGTTTTTGGCATCCGGCTGATCGATCCGATCGGAGATGATCCCCACCACGACATCGTCTGGCACGAGACCGCCGCTGGCCATGATCTCCTTAGCCTTGAGCCCGACCGGCGTTCCGGCCGCCACCGCTGCACGCAACATCTCGCCGGTCGAGAGCTGGACGATGCCATAGCGCTGCACCAGCAGCTGCGCCTGGGTGCCCTTGCCCGATCCCGGTGGCCCCAGAAGTATAATTCTCATCGGCGTACGCCCCCCGATTGGTGCGCGATACGTCGCGCGCCCGTGTTTTGAAGTCCAGTTACAGTGCAAATCATAATCAGCGCCGCACCGCTACCCATATCATAGGGGAGCAAATGGCCAGACGCCAAGAAGCCTTTGAGATCAATGCTTGCACGACAGGAAGAGCGACTCTGCCGAGGCGACCGAATGGCCGGCTCGCCGTCCGCGCGCATTGCACGCGCGGCGAATCGGCGGCGCAATCGCGCCGCCCGAGGGACGCCGCGCTTAACGGCGGCGGCCGCGCAGCTTCGACTTCCGGATCAGGCCTTCGTACTGATGCGCCAGGAGATAGCCCTGCACCTGCGCCACCGTGTCCATGGTGACGCTGACGACGATCAACAGCGAAGTGCCGCCAAAGTAGAACGGCACCGACGCGTAGGAGATCAGGATTTCCGGAATCAAGCAGACGATCGCCAGATACACCGCGCCGAGCACGGTGATCCGCGACAGCACGTAGTCGATATATTCCGCGGTACGCTCGCCCGGGCGGATACCCGGAATGAAGCCGCCGTGCTTCTTCAGATTGTCCGCGGTCTCGGTCGGATTGAACACGATCGCGGTGTAGAAGAAGGCGAAGAACACGATCAGCGCCAGATACATGATCAGGAACAGCGGACGGCCGTGGCCGAGCTGGGTGTTGATCCACTGGAACCATTCCGGCCCACTGCCCGCGTTGAAGTTCGCGACCGTGGTCGGCAGCAGCAGCAGCGAGGACGCGAAGATCGGCGGGATCACGCCCGAGGTGTTGAGCTTGAGCGGCAGATGCGAGGACTGCCCCTCGAACATCTTGTTGCCGACCTGGCGCTTCGGATACTGGATCAAGAGCCGGCGCTGGGCGCGCTCCACGAACACGATGAAGGCGATCACGGCCACCGCCATGATGATGACGACCAGAATCAGGCCGGTCGACATCGCACCCTGACGGCCGAGCTCGAGCATGTTGGCGAGCGCCGCGGGCAGCTCGGCGACGATGCCGGAGAGAATGATCAGGGAAATGCCGTTGCCGATGCCGCGCGACGTGATCTGCTCGCCCAGCCACATCAGGAACATGGTGCCGCCGGTCAGCGTGATCGCCGTCGACAGGCGGAAGAACATGCCGGGGTCGCTGACGACGTTGCCAGCGCCTTCGAGGCCCACCGCAATGCCGTAGGACTGGAACGCGGCCAGGATCACCGTGAGATAACGGGTGTACTGGTTCAGCAGCTTGCGGCCGGACTCGCCTTCCTTCTTCAGCGCCTCGAGCTGCGGCGAGACGGTGGTCAGGAGCTGGATGATGATGGAGGCGGAGATGTACGGCATGATGTTCAGCGCAAAGATCGCCATGCGGTGAATGCCGCCGCCAGCGAACATATTGAACATGCCGAGGATGCCGCCCGCCTGGGAGCGGAACACCTGCTCCCAGATGTTGGGATCGATGCCGGGCAACGGGATGTAGGTCCCGAGCCGATAAACGAGCAGCGCGCCCAGGGTGAACCAGATGCGCTTCTTCAGTTCGTCGGCCTTGGCAAACGCACCGAAATTGAGATTGGCTGCCAGTTGTTCCGCTGCAGAGGCCATCTTGGACTTTCTCCCGCCGCTTATTGCGCCGTTATGCCCGCGGCCGGGCTACATTATACCGGACACCGGACATTATCTGGGGCTACGGCTTCGATAAGTCCATCGTCCCGCGTGCGTAAAGGCCCGCGAGCCGCGGGCCGATGACGCAGTTGTTACGCCGCCTCGCCTTCTTCCTTGGCAGGCGCGAGGATCTTCACCGAGCCGCCGGCCTTCTCGACTGCCGCGATCGCGGTCTTCGAGGCGCCGTGCACTTCGATGTTGAGCTTGGCCTTGAACTCGCCGCGGCCGAGCAGCCGCAGGCCACCCTTGGCGCGGCGCAGCACGCCGGCCTTGACCAGGGATTCGACGTTCACGACGCTGCCGGCGTCGATCTTCTTGGCATCGACCGCATCCTGGAGCCGGTCGAGATTGATCTCGGCGAACTCCACGCGGAAGATGTTGTTGAAGCCGCGCTTGGGCAGACGGCGATGCAAGGGCATCTGGCCGCCTTCGAAACCCTTGATGCGCACGCCCGAACGCGCGGTCTGGCCCTTGCCACCGCGGCCGGCCTGCTTGCCCTTGCCCGAACCAATGCCGCGGCCGACGCGCATACGCTTCTTGCGCGAGCCGGCATTGTCGGCGATATCGCTGAGCTTCATCGCCCTGCTCCTTGTTTCTTGCGCATGACCTTCACCGAAAACGGGTCCCGCTTCGGGATCGTGCGCCTTTGCTTACTTCTCGTCGACAATGCGAACGAGATGGTGAACTTTCAAGATCATGCCGCGGACCGCCGGGGTGTCCGGCAGTTCGCTGATGCGGCCGATCTTGTTGAGCTTGAGCCCGATCAGCGTCGAACGCTGCGAGTGATGGCGGCGGATCGCGCTGCCGGTCTGCTCGAGCTTGATCGTCTTTGCGGTCGTAACGGCACTCTTGGCCATAGGCGTCTACTCCGAAAAGCTTCCGTTATTCGGCAACCGCCTCGGCGTCACCACCGATACGGCGGGACTGGAGGGTGGACACCTTGATGTTGCGGCGGGCAGCGACCGAGCGCGGCGAATCCTGATGCTTCAGCGCATCGAAGGTCGCGCGAACCATGTTGTACGGGTTCGACGAGCCGATCGACTTCGCAACCACGTCCTGGACGCCGAGCGTCTCGAACACGGCGCGCATCGGACCGCCGGCGATGATGCCGGTACCGGCCGGAGCTGCGCGCAGGTAAACACGGCCCGCGCCATGACGGCCGGCGATGTCGTGATGCAGCGTGCGGCCCTCGCGCAACGACACGCGGGTCAGGTTGCGCTTGGCGGATTCGGTTGCCTTGCGGATCGCCTCGGGCACTTCGCGCGCCTTGCCGTGACCGAAGCCGGCGCGGCCCTTCTGGTCGCCGATCACGACCAGCGCTGCGAAACCGAAGCGCTTGCCGCCCTTGACGACCTTGGCGACGCGATTGATGTGGACGAGCTTGTCAACGAACTCGCTGTCGCGCTCTTCCCTGCGTTCACGTCCGCCGCCGCGTTGATCGCGTCCACCACGTTGTTCGCGTTCTGCCATGGTTTTTCCAGTCCTTCAGAGGCTTACGCCTCAATCCTCAAATTCTGTTAGAAGCTCAGCCCGCTTTCACGCGCCGCGTCGGCAAGAGCCTTGACGCGCCCGTGATAGAGATAGCTGCCGCGATCGAACACGACTTCCTTGACACCCTTCTCGGCGGCGCGCTCGGCCAGCAGCTTGCCGACCGCCTTCGCCGCATCGATGTCGGCGCCGGTCTTGCCGCCATCGCGCATCGACTTCTCGAGCGACGAGGCAGAGGCCAGCGTCTCGCCCTTCAGGTCGTCGATGACCTGGGCGTAGATGTGCTTGGACGAGCGGAACACCGACAGGCGCGGACGGCCGCCACCCGAGCGGCGCAGCTTCAGTCGTACACTGCGCTTGCGCCGGGCATTCGTAACCTTGGCTTTCGACATGACCGGCTCCGTTACTTCTTCTTGCCTTCCTTGCGGAAGATGAATTCGCCAACATACTTCACACCCTTGCCCTTGTAGGGCTCCGGCGGACGATAGGAGCGAATCTCGGCGGCGACCTGGCCGACGCGCTGAATGTCGCTGCCGGTCACCGTGATCTCGGTCGGCTTCGGCACGGTGATCGTGATCCCCTCCGGGATCGCGTAGACCACATCGTGGCTGTAGCCGAGCGCGAGCTGCAGGTTCTTGCCCTGCAGCGCGGCGCGGTAACCGACGCCGGTGATTTCGAGCTTCTTCTCGAAACCCTTGGTGACACCCTCGACCAGATTCGCGACCTGGGCGCGAGCGGTCCCGTACAGGGCCCGCGCGCGGTTGGTCTCGACCCGCGGGTTCACCTTGACCTGGCCGTTGTCGAGCTTCACCTCGACGTCGTTATGGACGACGAACTGAAGCTGGCCCTTCGGCCCCTTCATCTTGACGGTCTGCCCGTCGACGGTCGCGGTCACACCCGACGGCACCGCTACCGGTCTTTTGCCAACACGTGACATGGATCAAAAATCCTTCTCAGAACACCGTGAAGAGAACTTCGCCGCCCACGTTCGCTTCACGCGCACTGTGGTCAGCCATGATTCCCTTCGGCGTCGACAACACCGAAATGCCGAGTCCGTTATTGACCCGCGGCAGGTTCTTCACCGAGGCGTACACGCGACGTCCGGGCTTGGAGACACGCTCGATCTCACGGATAACGGGCTCGCCGTCGAAATACTTCAGCTCGATCTCGATCTCGCTGCGGCCCGAGGAATGCTCGAGCGTCGCGTAACCGCGGATGTAGCCTTCGCTCTTCAGCACCTCGAGCACGTTCTCGCGCATCTTCGAGCCAGGCGTGGAGACCTTGTTCTTGGAGCGCATCTGCGCGTTACGGATGCGGGTGATCAGATCGCTGATTGGATCGTGCGTAGACATCTAAACGACCCTCCTTACCAGCTGGACTTCACGAGGCCCGGGACCATGCCCTTGGAGCCAAGGTCCCGCATTGCGATGCGGGACAGTTTGGTCAAGCGATAGTTCGAGCGCGAACGGCCCGACAGCTCGCAACGCAGACGGATGCGGGTCGCCGACGAGTTGCGCGGCATTTCCGCCAGCTTCAGGGTCGCAGCGAACCGCTCCTCCATCGGCAACGTCTTGTCGGCGATGATCGCCTTCAACCGCTCGCGCTTCGGGGCGGCGTTCTTCGTCATCCGCTTGCGCCGGTTGTTCTTCTCGATTGAACTCTTCTTTGCCATGCTTGGCTCCTGGGTATCCGCGTTTGAGAGGCTTTAGGTCAGCGTCTCACTGCCGGAACGGGAAATTGAATGCGGTCAACAAGGCCCTCGCCTCGTCGTCGGTCTTGGCCGTGGTGCAGACGGTGATGTCCATACCGCGGGATTCCGTGACCTTGTCGAAGTCGATCTCGGGGAAAATGATGTGTTCCTTGAGGCCGAGCGAGTAGTTGCCGCGGCCATCGAAGCTCTTCGGGTTCAAGCCGCGGAAGTCGCGGACGCGGGGCAGCGCGACCGTCACCAGACGATCGATGAACTCGTACATACGGGCCTTGCGCAGCGTGACCTTGCAGCCGATCGGCTGGTTCTCACGCAACTTGAAGGTCGCGATCGCGATCCGCGAATAGGTCACGATCGCCTTCTGGCCGGCGATCTGGGTCAATTCCGCAGCGGCGTTCTCGGCCTTCTTGCGGTCGTTGACGGAATCGCCAACGCCCATGTTCAGCACGACCTTGTCCAGGCGCGGAACCTGCATGACGTTCTCATAACCGAACTTCTCGGTCATTTCCGTCCGGATCTTCGCGTCGTATTCCGCGCGCAGGCGCGGTGTGTAAGCGGCCTCAGCCATCGATCTCAGCTCCCGAGCTCTTGGCGATGCGGACCTTCTTGCCGTCCGCCAGAATCTTGAATCCGACGCGGGTCGGCTTCCCGTCCTTGCCGACATACGCGATGTTGGACAGTTGGATCGGCGACTCTTTCGAGATGATGCCGCCCTCCTGGGCCTGCGTCTGCTTCTGGTGACGCTTGACCATGTTGATGCCGCGCACCAGCGCCGTACCGGCGTCGGGACGCACTTCGAACACCTCGCCGGTGCGGCCTTTGTCGCGGCCGGTCAGCACGACGACCTTGTCGCCCTTGCGGATCTTCGCAGCCATCACAGCACCTCCGGCGCGAGCGAGATGATCTTCATGTGGTTCTTGGCGCGCAGCTCGCGCGGCACGGGCCCGAAGATACGGGTACCGACCGGCTCGGACTGATTGTTGATCAGAACGGCGGCGTTGCGGTCGAAGCGGATGACCGAACCGTCGGCGCGGCGAATGTCCTTGCGGACGCGCACCACGACGGCCTTCATCACGTCGCCCTTCTTCACCTTGCCGCGCGGAATAGCTTCCTTGATCGAGACAACGATGATGTCGCCGATCGTGGCGTAGCGGCGCTTGGAGCCCCCGAGCACCTTGATACACATGACACGGCGTGCGCCAGAATTATCGGCCACGTCGAGGTTGGTCTGCATCTGAATCATTGATGCACCTCGTCCTCTTCTCTTTGCGCCAGCCCAGCCGGCGCTCAACATTAACCTGAAGTCAGTCGGCTAAAGCCAACAGATCAGGCGCTTTTCTTGTGTTCGCCCCGGATCACGACCCAGCGCTTCAACTTCGAAATCGGCTTCGATTCCTCGATCCACACCATGTCGCCCGGCTTGAACTCGTTGCTCTCGTCGTGCGCGTGGTAGTTCTTCGAACGGCGGATCGTCTTCTTGTAGATCGGGTGCGTAAAGCGGCGATCGACGCGCACCACGATGGTCTTGGCTTGCTTGTCGCTGACGACCACGCCCTGCAAAGTACGTTTCGGCATCTTCGTAAGCCTCTTACTTCTTCTTCGCGCGCGTCTGCGCGGCGACGGTCTTGATCCGGGCGATGTCACGGCGGGCTTCGCGCAGGCGCGAGGTGTTCTCGAGCTGCCCGGTGGCGCGCTGGAAGCGCAGGTTGAAGCGCTCCTTCTTCAGGTTCAGGATGGCGTCGTCCTGCTGATCGGGGCTCAACGCGCGGATGTCTTCGATTTTCATCTGGGCCATGGCCATTACTCCGCAATGCGCTCGACGAAGCGCGTCTTGATCGGCAGCTTGGCTGCCGCCAGGGTCAGCGCTTCACGCGCCGTCTGGGTGTTGACGCCGTCGATCTCGAACAGCACCCGGCCCGGCTTGACGCGCGCGACCCACAATTCCGGCGCGCCCTTGCCGGAACCCATGCGGACTTCGGCAGGCTTCTTCGACACGGGAACGTCGGGGAATATGCGGATCCAGACGCGGCCGGCGCGCTTCATGTGGCGGGTCAGCGCGCGGCGAGCGGCTTCGATCTGGCGCGCGGTGACGCGCTCAGGCTCGGTCGCCTTCAGACCGAACTGGCCGAACGCCAACGTCGCGCCCGAAGACGCAACGCCGTGGATACGGCCCTTATGCGCCTTCCGGAACTTCGTTTTCTTAGGTTGCATCATGGCTTCAAGCCCTCAAATTCTCTGTGCTGGCGTCAGGCTGCAGCGTTGTCCCGGCGCTGCCGGCCGCCGCGATCGCCGCCGCCACCAGTCTCACCTTCGGCCATTCTCTTGTCCTGGGCCATCGGATCGTGCTCGAGGATCTCGCCCTTGAAGATCCAGACCTTGACACCGCAGGTGCCGAAGGTCGTGAACGCGGTCGCAACCCCGTAGTCGATGTCTGCGCGCAGCGTGTGCAGCGGCACGCGACCTTCGCGGTACCACTCCATGCGCGCGATTTCCGCGCCGCCCAGACGTCCCGAGCAGTTGATGCGGATGCCTTCCGCACCGAGACGCATCGCTGACTGCACGGCGCGCTTCATGGCGCGGCGGAACGCCACGCGGCGCTCCAGCTGCTGCGCGATCGACTCGGCCACCAGCGTCGCATCGAGCTCCGGCTTGCGGATTTCGACGATGTTGATGACCACGTCGGACGCCGTGATGTCCGCGACCTTCTTGCGCAGCTTGTCGATGTCGGCGCCCTTCTTGCCGATCACCACGCCCGGACGAGCCGAGTGGATGGTGACGCGGCACTTCTTGTGCGGACGCTCGATCACGATGCGGGCAACGGCTGCCTGCTTGAGCTCCTTGTGCAGGATCTCACGAATCTTGACGTCCTCGTGCAGCAGCTTGCCGTATTCCTGCTTGCCGGCGTACCAGCGGGAATCCCAGGTCCGGTTGATGCCGAGACGCAGACCGATCGGATTGATCTTTTGACCCATCGTGTTCTCCTGCGTCCCTTAAGCCGCTGCTGCGGCTTCGACCTGACGAACGATGATCGTCAGCTGTGAAAATGGTTTGTAGACACGGCCCGAACGGCCACGGCCGCGGGCGGCAAAGCGCTTCATCACGAGGCCGTTGCCGACGAAGGCCTGCGCCACGACGAGATCGTCGACGTCGAGGTCGTGGTTGTTCTCGGCGTTGGCAATAGCCGATTCCAGGCACTTCTTCACGTCAACCGCGATCCGCTTGCGCGAAAACTGCAGGTCGGCGAGCGCAGCAGCCGCCTTCCGGCCGCGAATGAGCTGGGCGACCAGGTTGAGCTTCTGCGGGCTCACCCGCAGCATCCGGGCGACCGCCTTGGCCTCGTTCTCGGCGAGGCTCCGTTCGCGCTTAGGTTTGCTCATCGTTTAATCCTCAAGCCTTCTTGGCTTTCTTGTCCCCGGAGTGGCCATGGAAGGTGCGGGTCGGCGAGAACTCGCCGAACTTGTGACCGACCATTTCCTCGTTGACGGCCACCGGCACGTGCTTCTGACCGTTGTAGACGCCGAAGGTCAGGCCGACGAATTGCGGCAGGATCGTCGAGCGACGGCTCCAGATCTTGATGACGTCGTGACGGCCGGACGAGCGCGCGGCATCTGCCTTCTTGAGCAGAGAACCCTCGACGAACGGGCCTTTCCAGACTGAACGAACCATGTCCGGCGTTCCTTACTTCTTCCGCTTGTGGCGGCTTAGGAGAATGAATTTGTTGGTCGACTTGTTGGAGCGGGTCTTCTTGCCCTTGGTCGGCTTGCCCCACGGAGTAACCGGGTGGCGGCCGCCCGAGGTACGACCTTCACCACCGCCGTGCGGATGGTCGATCGGGTTCATCGAAACGCCGCGGTTGTGCGGCTTGCGGCCCAGCCATCGGTTGCGGCCGGCCTTGCCGATCGACGTGTTCATGTGATCCGGGTTCGACACCGCGCCGATCGTGCCGCGGCAACGGCCGTGCACCAGGCGCTGTTCGCCCGAGTTCAGGCGGATGATCACGTAGTCCTGGTCGCGACCGACGAGCTGGGCATAGGTGCCCGCGGAACGGGCGAGCTGGCCGCCCTTCCCGATCTTGACCTCGATGTTGTGGATGATCGTGCCGACCGGCATGTTGCCGAGCGGCATGACATTGCCCGGCTTCACGTCGACATAGTTGCCGGCGACGACGGAATCACCGACGGCCAAACGCTGCGGCGCCAGGATATAGGCCTGGGTGCCGTCTTCGTACTTGACCAACGCGATGAATGCGGTGCGGTTCGGATCGTACTCCAGCCGCTCGACCGTCGCGGGCGCATCGACCTTGTCGCGCTTGAAATCGACGGTACGCAACGTTCGCTTATGACCACCGCCGCGGAAGCGCACGGTGATGCGACCGGTGTTGTTACGGCCGCCGGAGGAGTGCTTGCCTTCGGTGAGCGCCTTGACCGGCTTGCCCTTGTAGAGGGCCGAACGATCGACCATGACCAGCTGGCGCTGGCCCGGCGTCGTGGGATTGAATGTCTTCAGTGCCATCGTCGTACGACCTTACAGACCGGTGGTCACGTCGATCCGGTGACCCTCTTCGAGAGTCACGATCGCGCGCTTGGAGTTCGACTGCGAGCCGAGATTGCCACGGAAGATCTTGGTCTTGCCCTTGCGGACCAGCGTGTTGACACTCTTGACCTTGACGTCGAACAGCTTCTCGATCGCTTCCTTGATCTGCGGCTTGGTCGCCTTCGCGGCCACCTTGAACAGCACCTTGTTGTGCTCCGAGGCGATCGTGGCCTTTTCGGTCACGACCGGCGACAGGATCACGTCGTAGTGGCGAGGCTCGATGTTCTTCGTCATTTGAAGCGCGCCTCCAGCGCATCGATGGCGGCCTTGGTCAGAACAAGCTTCCGACGGCGCAGGATGTCATAGACGTTGATGCCCTGGATCGGCAGCACGTCCATGTTCGGGATGTTGCGGGCCGCAGCGGCGAAGCCGTTGTTGAGCTCGGCGCCGTCGACGATCAGCGCGTTGGTCAAACCCAGACCGGAGAAATGACCGAGCAGCGCCTTGGTCTTGGCAGCTTCCAGCGCGGCCTTGTCGATCACGATGAGATCGCCGTCCTTGGCCTTGGCCGAGAGCGCATGCTTGAGGGCGAGCGCACGGACCTTCTTCGGCAGGTCGGTGGCGTGCGAACGCACCACCGGACCGAAGGCACGGCCACCTCCGCGGAACTGCGGCACCCGGGCCGAGCCGTGACGAGCACCACCGGTACCCTTCTGCTTGTACATCTTCTTGCCGGTGCGCCAGATCTCGGCGCGGCCCTTGGCCTTGTGCGTACCGGCCTGGCGCTTGTTGAGCTGCCACTGCACGCAACGTGCAATGATGTCCTGGCGCGGCTCGAGGCCGAAAATGGTGTCGGAAAGCTGGACCGAGCCGGCTTCCTTACCTTCGAGGGTCGTGACCTTCAATTCCATCTCACGCCTCCTGCGCAGCCGGAGCAGCGTCCGCTTCGCCAGCAACCTTGAACTTGCCGGGCTTCGGAGCTTCCTTAGGCAGCGGCTTCTTGACGGCGTCGCGCACGCGGATCCAGCCGCCCTTGGAGCCGGGAACGGCGCCTTCGACGAGGATCAGACCGCGTTCGACATCGAGCTGGACGACCCGAAGGTTGAGCGTGGTGATGCGGTCGACGCCCATGTGACCGGGCATCTTCTTGTTCTTCCAGGTCTTGCCCGGGTCCTGACGGCCACCGGTCGAACCGATCGAACGGTGCGAGACCGAGACGCCGTGAGTGGCGCGCAGACCGCCGAAGTTCCAGCGCTTCATACCGCCGGCAAAACCCTTACCGACCGAAGTACCGGTGACGTCGACGAACTGACCGACGACAAAGTGGTCGGCCAGGATCTCGGCACCGACGGGGATCATCTGATCCGCGGAGACGCGGAATTCCTCGACCTGCCGCTTCGGCTCGACCTTCGCGACCGCGAACTGGCCGCGCTCCGCCTTGGGCATGTACACGGTCTTGCGGCTGCCAGAACCAAGCTGGAGCGCGACATAACCGTTTTTCTCTTCGGTGCGGTGGCCTACGACCTGGCAATTGCCGAGCTTCAGCACGGTCACGGGGATATGTTCGCCGGCCTCTGTAAAGACCCGCGTCATCCCGACCTTTTGTGCGATCACTCCGGAGCGCATCGGCGTGCTTCCTGTTCTTTCTGTCCGCTAGTGGCGAACGTGATCCAAAAATCTTAGAGCTTGATCTCGACGTCGACACCGGCGGCCAAGTCGAGCTTCATCAAAGCATCGACGGTCTGCGGGGTCGGATCGACGATGTCGAGCAGGCGCTTGTGAGTGCGCATCTCGAACTGCTCGCGGCTCTTCTTGTCGACGTGCGGCGAACGGTTGACGGTGAACTTCTCGATGCGGGTGGGCAGCGGAATGGGTCCGCGGACCTGCGCGCCGGTGCGCTTCGCCGTGTTCACGATCTCGCGGGTCGACGTATCGAGGATACGATGGTCGAACGCCTTGAGACGGATGCGAATGTTTTGGCCGTTCATTGCCGTGGTCTTTCTTCAATGGGGTGGCGAATAGCGAATAGCGAATGTCACATTCGCTATTCGCCGATCCCTATTCTCGTAATTACTCGATGATCGAGGCGACGACGCCGGCGCCGACGGTGCGGCCACCTTCGCGGATCGCGAAGCGGAGCTTCTCTTCCATCGCGATCGGCACGATCAGGTGCACTTCCATCGCGATGTTGTCGCCCGGCATCACCATCTCGGTGCCTTCCGGCAGATGCACGACACCGGTCACGTCGGTGGTGCGGAAGTAGAACTGCGGACGGTAGTTGGTGAAGAAGGGAGTGTGGCGGCCGCCCTCTTCCTTGGTGAGGATGTAGGCCTCAGCCTTGAACTTGGTGTGCGGCTTGACCGAACCCGGCTTGCACAGCACCTGGCCGCGCTCGACGTCCTCGCGCTTGGTACCGCGAAGCAGCGCACCGATGTTGTCGCCGGCCTGGCCTTGATCCAGCAGCTTGCGGAACATTTCGACACCGGTGACCGTGGTCTTCTGCGTGGCGCGCAGACCGACGATCTCGATTTCCTCGCCGACCTTGACGATACCGCGCTCGACACGGCCGGTCACGACGGTGCCGCGGCCCGAGATCGAGAACACGTCTTCAACCGGCATCAGGAACGGCAGATCGACCGGACGCTCCGGCTGCGGAATGTAAGCGTCGACCTGCTTCATCAGCTCGAGGATGGCGTCATGGCCGAGCGTCTTATCGGAATCTTCGAGGGCGGCAAGCGCCGAGCCCTTGATGATCGGGATGGTGTCGCCCGGGAATTCGTACTTCGAGAGCAGCTCGCGGACCTCGAGCTCGACGAGCTCGAGCAGTTCCGGATCGTCGACCATGTCGCACTTGTTGAGGAACACGACGAGCGCGGGAACGCCGACCTGGCGGGCGAGCAGGATGTGCTCGCGGGTCTGCGGCATCGGACCGTCGGCGGCCGACACGACCAGGATCGCACCGTCCATCTGGGCGGCGCCGGTGATCATGTTCTTCACGTAGTCGGCGTGGCCGGGGCAGTCGACGTGCGCGTAGTGGCGGTTCTTGGTCTCGTATTCGACGTGCGCCGTCGAGATCGTGATGCCGCGCGCCTTCTCTTCCGGCGCCTTGTCGATCTGGTCGTACGCGGTGAACGTCGCGCCGCCGGCTTCGGCGAGGACCTTGGTGATCGCCGCGGTCAGCGACGTCTTGCCATGGTCGACGTGACCGATGGTGCCGATGTTGCAGTGCGGCTTGTTACGTTCAAACTTTGCTTTGGCCATTTGACTCTCCGTTCAATCGTCAGTTCGAGACCGACGACAATCAGGCAAACTTCTTCTGGACTTCTGCCGACACGTTGGCCGGCGCTTCTGCGTAGTGGTCGAACTGCATGGTGAAGGTTGCGCGACCCTGGCTCATCGAGCGCAGGTTATTCACGTAACCGAACATGTTCATGAGCGGCACCATCGCGTTGATGACGTTGGCGTTGCCGCGCATGTCCTGACCCTGGATCTGACCGCGCCGCGAATTCAGGTCGCCGATGACGGAGCCGGTGTAATCTTCCGGGGTCACCACTTCGACCTTCATGATCGGCTCGAGCAGGACGGACTTGCCCTTCTGCAAGGCTTCGCGGAATGCAGCACGCGATGCGATTTCGAAGGCGAGCGCCGACGAATCGACGTCGTGATACTTGCCGTCGACGAGCTGAACCTTGACGTCGACCACGGGGAAGCCCGCGACCACGCCGGAACTCAGCACGCTGTTGATGCCCTTCTCGACGCCGGGGATGTATTCCTTCGGCACCGCACCGCCGACGACCTTGGACTCGAACTCGTAGCCCTTGCCGGGCTCGTTCGGCTCCACGATGATCGACACTTCCGCGAACTGTCCGGTACCGCCGGTCTGCTTCTTGTGGGTGTACTTGACTTCGGACCTCTTGGTGACGCGCTCACGGAACGCCACCTGCGGCGCGCCGATGTTGGCATCGACCTTGTAGGTGCGGCGGAGAATGTCGACCTTGATGTCGAGATGGAGCTCGCCCATGCCCTTGAGGATGGTCTGGCCGGACTCCTGATCGGTCGACACG
The DNA here is from genome assembly GCF_023100665.1 of Bradyrhizobium sp. CW1. Classification (NCBI taxonomy): domain Bacteria; kingdom Pseudomonadati; phylum Pseudomonadota; class Alphaproteobacteria; order Hyphomicrobiales; family Nitrobacteraceae; genus Bradyrhizobium; species Bradyrhizobium sp. CW1. The sequence goes on along the minus strand of NZ_CP064684.1, from coordinate 3,387,590 downwards.
CGGAAGGACGGATCCTCCGCGGCGAGCTTCGCCAGCGCCACGCCCAGCTTTTCCTGGTCGGCCTTGGACTTAGGCTCGATCGCGATCTCGATGACGGGCTCGGGGAATTCCATCTTTTCGAGGATCACCGCCTTGTCGGGATCGCACAGCGTGTCACCGGTGCGCGCTTCCTTCAGGCCAGCCAGTGCGACGATGTCGCCGGCATAGGCTTCCTTGATGTCTTCGCGGTTGTTCGCATGCATCAGCAACATGCGGCCGATGCGCTCCTTGCGGTCGCGCGTCGAATTGATGACGCCGGTGCCCGACAGCAGCGTGCCGGAATAGATGCGGCAGAAGGTGATGGTGCCGACGAACGGGTCGTCCATGATCTTGAAGGCCAACAGAGCCAGCGGCTCCTTATCGTCCGGCAGGCGAACGACCTCGTTGCCGTCTTCATCGACGCCCTTGATGGCGGGCACGTCAACCGGCGACGGCAGATAATCCACGACTGCGTCGAGCAGAGGCTGCACGCCCTTGTTCTTGAACGCCGAGCCGCACAATACCGGGAAGAACGCGCCAGTCAGCACGGCCTTGCGGATCAAGCGCTTCAACGTCGGCTCATCGGGCTCCTTGCCGTCGAGGTAAGCGGCGAGAACTTCGTCGTCGAGCTCGACGGCGGCTTCCAACAACTTCTCGCGATATTCCTTGGCCTTCTCGACCATGTCCTCGGGAATATCGATGTCCACGAACTTGGCGTCGAGCTTCTCTTCTTCCCAGACCACGCCCTTCATGCGAACGAGGTCGACCAGGCCCTTGAAGTTGTTCTCGGAGCCGATCGGAAGCTGGATCGCGATCGGCTTTGCGCCGAGGCGGTCGACGATGTCCTGCATGCACTTGTAGAAGTCAGCGCCGGTCTTATCCATCTTGTTGGCGAAGACGATGCGCGGAACTTTGTACTTGTCGCCCTGGCGCCAGACCGTCTCGGTCTGGGGCTCGACGCCCTGGTTCGAGTCGAGCACGCACACGGCGCCGTCGAGCACGCGCAGGCTGCGCTCGACTTCGATGGTGAAGTCGACGTGGCCGGGAGTGTCGATGATGTTGAGACGCTTGCCTTCCCAGAACGCGGTGGTCGCGGCCGACGTAATCGTAATGCCGCGCTCCTGCTCCTGCTCCATCCAGTCCATCGTCGCGGCACCTTCGTGCACTTCGCCGATTTTGTGGCTCTTGCCGGTGTAATAGAGAATGCGCTCGGTGGTCGTGGTCTTGCCGGCATCGATATGCGCCATGATACCGAAGTTGCGGTAATTCTCTATGGCATGAACGCGGGGCATGGAGTGTTCCTTAGATTCCGTGTGTCGCCGTTACCAGCGATAGTGCGAGAAGGCGCGGTTGGCTTCCGCCATCCGGTGCACGTCTTCGCGCTTCTTGACGGCGTTACCCCGGTTGTTCGACGCATCCAGGAGCTCCGCAGAGAGCCGCTCGGTCATCGTCTTCTCGTTGCGATCGCGCGCAGCCGAGATCAGCCAGCGAATGCCCAGCGCCTGACGGCGCACCGAGCGAACTTCGACCGGAACCTGATAGGTCGCGCCACCGACGCGGCGGGAGCGCACTTCAATCGTCGGCATGACGTTCTCGAGCGCCTGCTCGAACACGCCGAGCGGGTTCTGCTTTGTCTTGCTTTCAATGAGGCCGAACGCGCCGTAGACGATGCCTTCGGCGACCGACTTCTTTCCGGCGTACATTACCGAATTCATGAACTTCGTGACGATGATATTCCCGAACTTCGGATCGGGAAGGACTTCGCGCTTTTCGGCAGAATGGCGACGAGACATGGACCTGGTTCCCGCTTACTTCGGACGCTTGGCGCCGTACTTCGAACGGCGCTGCTTACGGTTCTTGACGCCCTGGGTATCCAGAACGCCGCGGAGGATGTGGTAGCGCACGCCGGGCAAGTCCTTGACGCGACCGCCGCGGATCATGACCACCGAGTGCTCCTGGAGGTTATGGCCCTCACCGGGGATGTAGCCGATCACCTCGAAGCCGTTGGTCAGGCGCACCTTGGCAACCTTACGAAGCGCCGAGTTCGGCTTCTTCGGGGTCGTGGTGTAAACGCGTGTGCAAACACCGCGCTTCTGCGGCGACTGCTGCAGCGCCGGCACCTTCTTGCGCGACTTCTGCACTTCCCGCGGTTGAGCGATCAGCTGGTTGATCGTCGGCATCCTGGCATTACCCTTTGTGTTCTGCCGCGGCCCGTCACCGGGTCCGCAAATTCTTTCGAGCTACCCGCCCGACGAGGCCGCCTTCCGCGGAACAATCCGCACAAAGCGAAATCGCGCCAACCACCCGTCAACGGGCGGAAAGCGCTTCGACGCCACAGAGGACCGCGGTAGTTGAACCGGTCAGCTTGAAGCTGCGGCCCGCGCACCGAGGTCATGCATCCGAATTCGATCTCGAGAGAACATGCTCAAGAGAACTAAAATCGCACTGGCATTGCCTAGCTATGATCGACAGCGTTTGAGCGGCATTCGTCGAGGTTGGTGCCTGTCTTGGTGATCCCAGGGGATCAAACAGGTGGCCCGTTCCGACGTTGGCGATGCTCACCGCCTGTCGTTAAGTGAGGGGGTTCTATAAGTGGGAGTCGGTCAAGTCAAGGCGAAACGTCAGTCAGAAGCGCTTCCCGCACCTGCCGAAATCGCTTCTTGGGCCGCTCGCTGCGCCTTCGAGAGATGGAAACGAAGAGCGCGTCCGCCACCTCGAAACCTATTTATACCCGGGCTAAATATACTTTTATAACCATTGGCTAAGGCTTTCTTTCCTGTTGGAGCGCCAATGTGCCGCCTTGGGCAGAGATTAGCGCCATGCGGCACACCGACATTGCCATTATCGGCGGGGGATTGTCCGGCTCGACCGCCGCCGCGATGCTCGGCCGTAGCGGCATTTCGACCATCCTGATCGATCCGCATGAGAGCTATTCGGCGGACTTTCGGGTCGAAAAACTCAGCGGTCACGTGCAGGTCGGGCGATTCCTGCAGACGGGAATCGCCGAATCGGTGTTGCACCGCGCGACCTTTGTGGGTGAGAACTGGATCGCGCGCTTCGGCCGCCTTCTCGACAAGGCGCCGAGCCGGCAGTTCAACATCCTCTACGATTCCCTCGTCAACGCTGTCCGCGACGAAATTCCTGCCGGCGTCGAGCGCATCTGCGCCAAGGCTGTCTCGGTCGAGACGAGTGCGGAGCGGCAGAAGGTCACTCTCTCCAACGACGCGATGGTCTCCGCCCGGCTGGTCGTGCTCGCCAACGGACTCAATGTCGGCCTGCGCCACCAGCTGGGAATCGCCCGAAAAGTCGTCAGTGCCTGCCATTCGATTTCGATCGGGTTCGACGTGGTGCCCGCGGGACGGGACTCGTTCGACTTCCCTGCGCTGACCTATTTCTCGGAACGGCCGAGCGACCGCATCCCCTACCTCACGCTTTTTCCGATCGGGACGCGGATGCGCGCCAATCTGTTCGTCTATCGCAGCTTCGACGATCCCTGGCTGCGTGAGCTGCGCCGCGCGCCGGCCGAGACGTTGAACGCTGCGCTGCCACGGCTCAAGCACATCACCGGACCATTCGACATTCCCAGTGAGCTGAAAATCCGTCCGGTCGATCTCTATGTGAACGATGCCAGCGTCCAGCCGGGTCTCGTGCTGGTGGGCGATGCCTTCTCGACCTCCTGCCCGGCCGCCGGCACCGGGTGCGACAAGGTCTTCACCGACGTCGAGCGGCTCTGCAACGTCTATATCCCGCAGTGGCTGGCCTCCGACGGGATGGATACAAGCAAGATCGCCGCCTTCTACGCAGACCCGGTCAAGCGGGAGTGCGACGATTGGTCGGCCGCGAAGGCCTTCGATTTCCGCTCAGTCTCCATTGCGACAAGCCCTTATTGGACGGCGCAGCGCTGGGCACGCTTCATTGCCTGGTCGGTTCAGGGACTATTGCGGCCGCTTGGAGCAGCCTTCGATCTGGAGCCGAACTTCCTCGGTCACTCCTCCTCATCGTCCTCGTCGAGGTCGTCTTCATCCTCGTCGTCTTCGTCGCTGTCCTCGTCGACGTGAGCCGGCGCGCCATGCGGTTGGTGGATCTGGTCGTTCCACAGCTTGCGATAGGTGCCGTTCTTGGCGAGCAGCTCGGCATGCGAGCCGCGCTCGATCGCCCTGCCCCCTGAAATCACGATGATCTCGTCCATCTCGACCACCGAGGTCAGGCGGTGGGTTGACCAGATCATGGTGCGGCCCTTGGCGACCTTCAGCAGCGTGCGGTTGATCGCAGCTTCCGTGGTCTGGTCGAGCGCCGAAGTGGCTTCGTCGAGCAGCAGCACGGAAGGATTACGGATGACCGCGCGCGCGATCGCGATGCGCTGGCGCTGGCCGCCCGACAAGGTATCGCCGCGCTCGCCCACCGGCGTGTCGTATCGTTGCGGCAGGCTCATGATGTAACGGTGGATCTCGGCTTTCTTGGCCGCCTCCTCCACCTCCTCATCGGTCGCGCCCTCCTTGCCGAGCCGAATGTTCTCCCGGATCGACATGTTGAACAGCATATTCTCCTGGAACACCACAGCCATGCTCCGGCGCAGGGAGTCCAGCGTCACCTTGCGGACGTCGACGCCGTCGATGGTGACGCGCCCCTCGTCCGGCACATAGAGCCGCAGGATCAGATTCAGCAGCGTGCTCTTGCCGGAGCCGGACGGACCGACGATGGCAATGCGCTTGCCGACATTGAGCTTGAGGCTGAGATTGTCCAGCACTGGCGTCTGGCTGCCTTCGTACTGGAACGTCACGTGGTCGAAGGTGATGTCGTTGGTGATGCGGGGCAGATCGGGCGCGCCGGCACGATCGGCGCTGCGCGTGGGCTCGTCGAGCAACTCCTGCATATGACGGATCGCGGCTGCCGCGGAGATCGACACGGGGATGAAATGCATCACATGGGCGATGTTGTAGGACACCTCCCAGAACGCACTCTCGAAGGTGACGAAGGTGCCGATGGTAATCTGCCCCTTCGTCGCCAGATATGCGCCGATCGCGAGCACGACGAGATGCAAGAGCAGCACCGAGATGGTGACCGTCCGCTCCACCATGGTCGACAGGAACGCCGCCGAGGCCATCCTGTTTCGCGTCTCGTCGTTGCGGAATTTGAAGAAGCCGAACATCCGGCGTTGCAGGCTGAACGCCTTGATCACGGCCTGCGCCGCCACGTTCTCCTGCACCATGCCGAGCAGCGCAGATTCATTGAGCTTCTGCTCGTAATTCGCCTGGACAGCCTTCGGCGTCAGCATGCGGGGACCGATCAGCGTGATCGGGAACACCAGCAGCGCAACCGCCGCGAGCTGCCAGTTCAGGAACACCATCAGGATGATGCCCGCGATCAGCTCCAGGAACGGCAATGCCGCGCTGTTGGCGAAGGTCTTGACCGAACCCTCGAAGGCCGCGAGGTCGACTGAGAAGCGCGACAGGATCTCGCCGCGCTTGGTGCGGCCGAAATAGGCCGCCGGCAGGTCCTGGACGTGCTCGAACAGCCGTTTGCGGACGTCGGAAATGATGCACGCCGCGAGCCGCGCATCCCAGCGCTCGTACCAGACCGCGACGATCGAGGTGAATATGCCCGCGACCGCGAGCACGCCGAGGATCTTGTACAGCGCCTGAAAATCCTCCTCGCCGAGCGCGTCGTCGATCAGGTACTTCAGGCTGAGCGGCATGATGACGTTGAAGAGCGTCTCGACGAAGACGCCGAACGCCACGAAGGACAGCATCTGCTTGTAGTTTAACAGGAAGGGTTTGACGAAACCCAGGATGGTCGCGAGCGCGCCGGCGGCCTCGCGCGCGGTAAAGACGACGAGGTCCTCGTCCTCATCGTCGTCATCGAGCTCCAGCCCGCCATCCTCCTCGTCTTCATCGTCCTCGTCGTCTTCAAGGTCCGGCTTGGCGGTAGGGACAAGCTTGTCGTCGAGCTCGGCCGCCTCTTCCGCGGCGAGCTTCTGTTTGTCGGGCGGGAGGGGCTTGGACGCCATGAAACCAACCGATGCTGACGGCCGGCATGACCGCAGAGAAAGCAGGAAATAGCGCCAACCGCTACTGCATCGATTCTATGCGATCAAGATGAATTCGGCAAAACAATTGGCGAAGGCGCCCGCTTCAGGCGGCTAGTCGTCTTCCTCATCCTCGACCTTGTCGAAAAAGGAATAGCGCAAGGAATCGGCGTCGGCGTACCACTGGCCCGGTCCCTTGTTGGCGGCGAGCGTCGTCTCCCAGAGCGCGTCCGTGCAGTCCTTGCGGTGCATCGACAGCTCGAAGCCGTTGCCGAAGAACAGTTCGGACCATTCCCACCAGGTGCCGAGCTTCTTGACGCCGCGCAGAAGGTCGTAGCGGTCGATCAGTGCCGGCGCCATGTCCGAGGTGATCGAGCCGAACACGAGCCCGGTCTTGACCACACGGTTCAGCTCCCTGATCGCACGGACCACCTGCTTCGGGGAAACATGGCAGAGGCTGGTCTCGAACACGAAGTCGAACGCACCATCCTTGAACGGCATGTCGGTGATCGAACCGAGCTTGTTGTACTTCCTCAGCGCCTTCGGCGTTCTGGCGTGAATGGTGCGGTTGTTCTCGATACCGAAGGCATCGATGCCGCGATCACGTAGCGCGCCGACAAGCTCGCCGCTGGCCGAGCCCGCGATCAAGAGCTTCGTGCCTTTGGCCTTGCCCCAGACGATGCCGATCAGTTTTGTGAGATAGTCGGGATCCGTGAAGTGTTGCCACACCTCGCTGTAGGGGCCCTGGCCGCGATAATTGTCAAAATAGGCACGATCGATCTTGTCCGAGAGCGGCTTGTCGTCCTGCGAACGCTCGCGGCGCAAGCGCATCATCTCGGTCAAGATGATGTCGGTCGCCGCGTCCGAGGAATCGAGCAGGCCGTTCAGCGTCGAGTCGAACAGATAGTCGCCGACCACCACGATTCCGGGATGTTCCTTCGGCTCGGGCCGGTGGTTGGTCATGACGTCGCGCACGGGCAAGCCGCCCGGAATCGCGTTCACCGAGGACAGCCAGCGGTGGATCTTGCCTTCCATGAAATGCGCGCGTGCATCGCCGAGCGATGCCGGAAGCGATTTCAGCGCGGCATCGATCAGCTCCCGGTCGGAGAGATTCGCAAAGGCCAGCGCATCGGAGCCCGGAATCAGCCAGTTCAGCACGCCGTGCTTGCCCACATCATGGCGGGCGCCCTCGTTATAGACGCAGCAACCGCCAAAGGCTTCCGACATGAACCAGGCGCCGGCGATCTTGTCGCCCCAGAACGGCGTGTCGAACAGGATCGAGACACGCAAATAGTGCGCAGGACGGTCGAAGTACGCGACGTGCTTGACCATCGACTTGCGGAGCTGTTCGCCTTCCCAGCCGACGGTCCCAAGCCAGGAATGCGGCAGACAGACCAGCACAAGGTCGAAGTCGCGCGTCTCCGGCCCCTTGCCGTTCATCATCTTGAGTTGATAGCGGCCGGTCGGCGCCTTGCCGACCGTGAGGATTCGGTGATTGAGCTGGATGTCGGCATTGACCTCCGACTGGAGGCACTCGATGAGCTGCTCGTTGCCGTTCTGGATGGAATAGAGGCCGATATAGCCGTCGACATCCATCAGGTAGTTCTTGAGCGCGTTGAGCCCGTTGGTGTTGTGGCTCTCGGTCGCGAGGTCCGAGCGCGCCATCACCTTGAAGAATCGCTTTGCGGTCTCGTCCTCGACCTCCTCGTCGAGGACCTGTTCGGCGGTCTTGTAGGCCCAGGGATTCTCGTTGTCGTGCGCGCCGACACCCTCGTAGTACTCGATCGGCGTCATCGCCTCGGCGCAGCGCTTACGGAACGCCTCGATTGCGGCTGCGGTCTTGGCACCGTATTTGCGGCGCATGCCCGCGACGTCGTTGAGGAGCTCACCGCCGAACTGCACCTGCTCGGCATCCATCGGAATGGTCTGCAGGCCGAAATGCTGGATCAACTCGCGCAACGGATCCGGCCCGGTCATCGAGTAGTCGTAGATCTCGGCAACGCCGGCCTCGTACATCGCGGGCGCGGAATCGAATTTGCGCGTGACGATCTTGCCGCCGAGCCGGTCGGATGCCTCGTAGATGGTGACGCGGCAGAGGTCGCCAAGCTTGCGCTTCAGATACCAAGCGCTCATCAGCCCGCCGGGGCCGCCGCCTACGATTGCGAGATCAAGCATGAGAATTCCGTGGTCTCCGGCCCGCCCCCTTCACGGGACCACCGGTCTAAGCTCTCCTAGCAGAAGCGCTTTTGCGCCTGAAGGAAAGATGAACAAAGGTTGATCCTGCACCGCAACAGGGAAACAAAGCAGCAAAAAGGCCGGCTTTCGCCGGCCTTTTCAGTGTCCTCGGTATTCCTACGGATGAACGATCATTCCGCAGGTGGCAGCGCCATCGGCTCCACTTCCGGCGCCGGCGGCACGACCGCCGCCTGCTTCTCGCGCTCGTCGAGGATCATCTTGTCGCGCTTCACAGCGACTTCGCGGATCTTCGCCATGGAGGCGCCGGTGCCTGCCGGAATCAGCCGGCCGACGATGACGTTCTCCTTGAGGCCTTCGAGCGGATCGACCTTGCCGTTGACCGCCGCTTCCGTGAGGACGCGGGTGGTCTCCTGGAACGAGGCCGCCGAGAAGAAGGAGCGGGTCTGAAGGCTCGCCTTGGTGATGCCGAGCAGAACCGGCGTCCCCGTGGCGATCTTCTTGCCCTCTTCCTTGGCCTTCGCGTTGATCTGGTCGAACTCGATCTTGTCGATCTGCTCGCCCGAGATCATGTCCGTGTCGCCCTGGTCGGTGACTTCCACCTTCTGGAGCATCTGACGGACGATCACCTCGATGTGCTTGTCGTTGATGAGCACGCCCTGGAGCCGGTAGACCTCCTGGATCTCGTTGACCAGATAGGCCGCGAGTTCCTCGATGCCCTTGACCGCCAGAATGTCGTGCGGCGCCGGGTTGCCTTCCACGATGAAGTCGCCCTTTTCGACGACGTCGCCGTCCTGAAGGTGGATGTGCTTGCCCTTCGGGATCAGGTACTCGCGCGCCTCTTCGGTCTTGTCCATCGGCTCGATCGAGATGCGACGCTTGTTCTTATAGTCGCGCCCAAACCGGATGGTGCCCGCGATTTCGGCGATGATCGCCGCATCCTTCGGACGCCGAGCCTCGAACAGTTCCGCCACCCGCGGCAGACCGCCGGTGATGTCGCGCGTCTTGGCGCTTTCGGTCGAGACACGGGCGAGAATGTCGCCCGCCTGGACCTTGGCGCCGACATCGACCGACAGAATGGCATCGACCGACAGCATGTAGCGGGCATCGCCGCCACGGGCGAGCTTGAGCACCTTGCCGTCCTTGCCCTTGATCACGATGGCGGGACGCAGGTCCCCGCCGCCGCGCATCGAGCGCCAGTCGATGACCACGCGCTTGGCAATACCGGTGGCCTCGTCGAGCGTTTCCGAGATCGACTGTCCCTCGACCAGATCCTCGAAGCCGATAGTACCTTCGACCTCGGTGAGGAGCGGACGGGTGTAGGGATCCCATTCCACGATACGCTGGCCACGCTTGACCATGTCGCCCTCGTCGACGTGCAGGCGCGAACCGTACTGAATACGGTGCGTCGCACGCTCGGTGCCGTCGGCATCGACGATCGCGATCACCATGTTGCGAACCATCGCGACCAGGTGGCCTTCGCTATTGCGGGCGATGGCCTTGTTCCTGATCACGATCTTGCCGTCGAAGTTGGATTCGACGAAAGATTGCTCGTTCAGCTGCGCCGCACCGCCGATGTGGAAGGTGCGCATGGTGAGCTGGGTGCCCGGCTCGCCGATCGACTGGGCCGCGATGACCCCGACCGCTTCGCCGTGGTTGACCGGCGTGCCGCGAGCGAGATCGCGGCCGTAGCACTTGCCGCAGATGCCGTTGACGAGCTCGCAGGTCAGCGCCGAGCGGATCTTCACCTCCTGGACGCCGCCCTGATGGATGGCATCCAGATGGCTCTCTTCCATCAGCGTACCGCGCTTGAAGATCACCTTGCCCGTGCTGTCACGCACGTCTTCGCAGGCCGTGCGTCCGAGGATGCGCGAGCCGAGCGAAGCGACCACGGTGCCGGCATCGACGATGGCGCGCATCTTGATGCCGAGCTTGGTGCCGCAATCGTCCTGCGTGATGATGCAATCCTGCGCGACGTCGACGAGACGACGGGTCAGATAGCCGGAGTTCGCGGTCTTCAACGCGGTGTCCGCGAGGCCCTTGCGGGCGCCGTGGGTCGAGTTGAAGTACTCGAGCACCGAGAGGCCTTCCTTGAAGTTCGAGATGATCGGCGTCTCGATGATCTCGCCCGACGGCTTGGCCATCAGGCCGCGCATGCCGGCGAGCTGGCGCATCTGGGCCGGCGAACCGCGGGCACCGGAGTGAGCCATCATGTAGATCGAGTTGATGTCGGCATCCGCCCCACTCGCCGTCTTCTTGGTCGAGGAGATCTCCTTCATCATCGCCTTGGCGATTTCTTCCGTGGCCTTCGACCAGGCGTCGACGACCTTGTTGTACTTCTCGCCATGGGTAATCAGACCGTCGTTGTACTGCTGCTCGAAATCCTTCGCCAGCGTACGGGTAGCGTCGACGATCTTCCACTTGGAGTGCGGCACGACCATGTCGTCCTTGCCGAACGAGATGCCGGCCTTGAACGCGTTGTAGAAGCCGAGCGCCATGATGCGGTCGCAGAAGATCACCGTCTCCTTCTGGCCGCAGTGGCGGTAGACCTGGTCGATGACGCCGGAGATCTCGCGCTTGGTCATCAGCTTGTTGATGATCTCGTACGGAACGCGCGGGTTCTTCGGCAGCAAATTGCCCAGCATGACGCGGCCGGCGGTGGTCTCGATCCAGCGCCTGGAGATCTTGCCGGTCTCGTCGATGCCTTCCCACCGGTACTTGATCTTGGTGTGGAGGTGGATGACCTTCGCGTGCAGCGCGTGCTCGAGCTCCGCCATCTCGCCGAAGATCTTGCCCTCGCCGGGCAGGCCTTCGCGCATGATGGAGACGTAGTAGAGACCGAGCACGATGTCCTGCGACGGCACGATGATCGGCTGGCCGTTCGCCGGATGCAGGATGTTGTTGGTCGACATCATCAGGACGCGCGCTTCCAGCTGCGCTTCCAGCGACAGCGGAACGTGCACGGCCATCTGGTCGCCGTCGAAGTCGGCGTTGAACGCGGCGCAGACCAGCGGGTGGAGCTGGATCGCCTTGCCCTCGATCAGCACGGGCTCGAACGCCTGGATGCCGAGGCGATGCAGCGTCGGTGCGCGGTTGAGCAGCACGGGATGCTCGCGGATGACCTCGTCCAGGATGTCCCAGACCTCGGGCCGCTCCTTCTCGACCAGCTTCTTGGCCTGCTTCACGGTGGTGGACAGGCCCTTGGCGTCAAGCCGCGAGTAGATGAACGGCTTGAACAGTTCGAGCGCCATCTTCTTCGGCAGACCGCACTGATGCAGGCGCAGCTCGGGACCGACCACGATCACCGAACGGCCCGAATAGTCGACGCGCTTGCCGAGCAGGTTCTGACGGAACCGGCCCTGCTTGCCCTTGAGCATGTCGGCGAGCGACTTCAGCGGACGCTTGTTGGCACCGGTGATGACGCGGCCACGGCGGCCGTTGTCGAACAGCGCGTCGACAGCCTCCTGAAGCATGCGCTTCTCGTTGCGGATGATGATGTCCGGCGCGCGCAGCTCCATCAGCCGCTTCAGGCGGTTGTTGCGGTTGATGACGCGGCGGTAGAGATCGTTGAGGTCCGAGGTCGCGAAGCGGCCGCCATCCAGCGGCACCAGCGGACGCAGGTCCGGCGGAATCACCGGAACCACCGTCATGATCATCCATTCCGGCTTGTTGCCGGAGTGGCGGAACGCTTCCACGATCTTCAGGCGCTTGGCGAGCTTCTTGTGCTTGATGTCGGAGTCGGTCTCCTGCATCTCCGCACGCAAGGTCAGCTCGAGCTTCTCGAGGTCCATGCCCTTGAGCAGCTCGCGAATCGCTTCCGCGCCGATCATGGCGGTAAAGGAATCCTGGCCGTATTCGTCCTGCGCCTTCAGATACTCGTCTTCCGACAAGAGCTGACGGTCCTTCAGCGCGGTGAGGCCCGGCTCGAGCACGACGTAATATTCGAAATAGAGGATCCGCTCGAGATCCTTCAACGTCATGTCGAGCAGGAGGCCGATGCGCGAGGGCAGCGACTTCAGGAACCAGATGTGGGCGACGGGGGCCGCGAGCTCGATATGGCCCATGCGCTCGCGCCGGACGCGCGACAGCGTGACCTCGACCGAGCACTTCTCGCAGATGATGCCCTTGTACTTCATGCGCTTGTACTTGCCGCACAAGCACTCGTAGTCCTTGATCGGCCCGAAGATGCGGGCGCAGAACAGGCCGTCGCGCTCGGGCTTGAAGGTACGGTAGTTGATGGTTTCCGGCTTCTTGATCTCGCCGTACGACCAGGACAGAATCTTCTCGGGGCTCGCGATCGAGATCCGGATCTGGTCGAAGACCTGAGCCGGCGTCGTCGGATTAAAGAGATTCATAATTTCTTGGTTCATCGTCTTCTCCTCGCGTGCCGGTCGCCTCCGGCAGCAAATTCGAAAATCACTATGCGGGGCGCCCTGCCCTCGCGATTCCAGGACTGGGCGCCGATGCCCGGCCATTCAGGCCGGGCATGAGGGTCGTATTACTCGGCCGCTTCCGCCGTCCCCGGTCCGACCTTGGAATTGTGCAGATCGACGTTGAGGCCGAGCGAGCGCATTTCCTTGACCAGCACGTTGAACGATTCCGGAATACCGGCCTCGAAGGTGTCGTCGCCACGCACGATCGCCTCGTACACCTTGGTACGGCCGGCGACGTCGTCCGACTTCACGGTCAGCATCTCCTGGAGCGTGTACGCCGCGCCGTAAGCCTCGAGCGCCCACACTTCCATTTCGCCGAAGCGCTGACCGCCGAACTGCGCCTTGCCGCCCAGCGGCTGCTGGGTAACGAGCGAGTACGGACCGATCGAACGCGCGTGGATCTTGTCGTCGACGAGATGGTGCAGCTTGAGCATGTAGATGTAGCCCACCGTCACCTTGCGGTCGAAGGCGTCGCCGGTGCGGCCGTCATAGACGGTCGACTGGCCCGAAGCGTCCAGACCGGCAAGCTTCAGCATCTCCTCGATGTCGGCTTCCTTGGCGCCGTCGAACACCGGCGTCGCGATCGGAACGCCGCGGCTCAGATTGTGGCCGAGCTCGATCAACTCGTTGTCGTTGAGCGACTTGATCGTCTCGTCCTCGCCGTAGACCTTCTTCAAGGTTTCCTTCAGCGGCCGGATGTCCTGCTTCGACAAATAGGCATCGACCGTCTGGCCGATACGCTTGCCGAGGCCGGCACAGGCCCAGCCGAGATGGGTCTCGAGGATCTGTCCGACGTTCATGCGCGATGGCACGCCGAGCGGATTGAGCACGATGTCGGCATGCGTACCGTCTTCGAGGAACGGCATGTCCTCGATCGGCACGATCTTCGACACCACGCCCTTGTTGCCGTGGCGGCCGGCCATCTTGTCGCCGGGCTGGATCTTGCGCTTCACCGCGACGAAGACCTTGACCATCTTCATCACGCCGGGCGGCAATTCGTCACCGCGCTGAAGCTTTTCGACCTTGTCGAGGAAGCGCTGTTCCAGCCCCTTCTTCGACTCGTCGTACTGCTTCCGCATGGCCTCGATCTCGGCCATCAGCTTGTCGTTCGGCGAAGCGAACAGCCACCACTGCGACTTCGGGTACTCCTCGAGCACCGCACGGGTGATCTTGGTGTCCTTCTTGAAGCCCTTCGGACCGGCGATGCCCTGCCGTCCTTCGAGCAGCTCGGCAAGACGGTTGTAGACGTTGCGGTCCAGGATCGCCTGCTCGTCGTCGCGGTCCTTGGCCAGACGCTCGATCTCTTCCCGCTCGATCGCCAGCGCACGCTCGTCCTTGTCGACGCCGTGCCGGTTGAACACGCGCACTTCGACGATGGTGCCCTGCACGCCCGGAGGAACGCGCAGCGAGGTGTCGCGGACGTCGGAAGCCTTCTCGCCGAAGATGGCGCGCAGGAGCTTTTCTTCCGGCGTCATCGGGCTTTCGCCCTTCGGCGTGATCTTGCCGACCAGGATGTCACCGGCGCGTACTTCCGCGCCGATGTACACGATGCCGGCTTCGTCGAGGTTCTTCAGCGCTTCTTCCGAGACGTTCGGAATGTCGCGGGTGATTTCCTCGGGTCCGAGCTTGGTGTCGCGGGCCATTACCTCGAATTCTTCGATATGAATTGAGGTAAACACGTCTTCCTTCACGATCCGCTCGGAGAGCAGGATCGAGTCTTCGAAGTTGTAGCCGTTCCACGGCATGAACGCGACGAGCACGTTCCGGCCGAGCGCGAGCTCGCCGAGATCGGTCGACGGACCGTCGGCGATGATGTCGCCCTTCTTGACAATGTCGCCGACCTTCACCAGCGGACGCTGGTTGATGCAGGTCGACTGGTTGGAGCGCTGGTACTTCATCAGCCGGTAGATATCGACGCCCGACTTGGTCGGATCGAGATCTTCCGTGGCGCGGATCACGACGCGGGTGGCGTCGATCTGGTCGATCACGCCCGAACGGCGCGCCGCGATCGCAGCACCCGAGTCACGCGCAACCACGCCTTCCATGCCGGTGCCGACGAACGGCGCTTCGGCGCGAACCAGCGGCACCGCCTGGCGCTGCATGTTCGAGCCCATCAGCGCGCGGTTGGCGTCGTCGTTCTCGAGGAACGGGATCAGCGCGGCCGCGACCGAAACGAGCTGCTTCGGCGACACGTCCATGTAGTCGACCTTGTCCGGGGTGACCGGCAAGACTTCGCCGGCGTGACGGCAGACCACGAGATCTTCGGTGAAGCGGCCCTTCGGATCGAGCGGCACGTTGGCCTGCGCGACCGTGTAGCGGCCCTCTTCCATCGCCGAGAGGTACACGACCTCGTCGGTGACGCGGCCGTCCTTGACCTTGCGGTAAGGCGTCTCGACGAAGCCGTACTTGTTCACGCGCGCGAAGGTCGCGAGCGAGTTGATCAGGCCGATGTTCGGACCTTCCGGCGTCTCGATCGGGCAGATGCGGCCGTAATGCGTCGGATGCACGTCGCGGACCTCGAAGCCGGCGCGCTCGCGGGTCAGACCGCCCGGTCCAAGTGCCGACAGGCGGCGCTTGTGGGTGATCTCCGACAGCGGGTTGGTCTGGTCCATGAACTGCGAGAGCTGCGAGGAGCCGAAGAACTCGCGCACGGCGGCGGCCGCCGGCTTGGCGTTGATCAGGTCCTGCGGCATGACCGTGTCGATGTCGACCGAAGACATGCGCTCCTTGATCGCGCGCTCCATGCGGAGCAAGCCGATGCGGTACTGGTTCTCCATGAGCTCGCCGACCGAACGCACACGGCGATTGCCGAGATGGTCGATGTCGTCGATCTCGCCCTTGCCGTCGCGCAAATCCACCAGCGTCTTGATGACGGAGAGGATGTCTTCCTTGCGGAGCGTGCGTTGGGTGTCGGGCGCATCGAGGTCGAGGCGCATGTTCATCTTGACGCGACCGACCGCCGAGAGGTCGTAGCGCTCGGCGTCGAAGAACAGTGACTGGAACATTGCCTGCGCCGAATCCAGCGTCGGCGGCTCGCCGGGACGCATCACGCGGTAGATGTCGAACAGCGCGTCCTCGCGCGTCATGTTCTTGTCGGCCGCGAGGGTGTTGCGGATGTAGGCGCCGACATTGACGTGGTCGATGTCGAGCAGCGGCAGCTCCTTGTAGCCGTGCTCGTTGAGAACCTTGATCGACTTGTCGGTGATCTCTTCACCGGCTTCCGCGTGGATCTCGCCGGTCTTGGGATTGACGAGGTCCTCGGCGATGTAGTTGCCGACGAGCTCAGCATCCGAGAGGCGCAGCGCCTTCAGCCCCTTCTCCTGCATCTGACGCGCACCGCGCACGGTGAGCTTCTTGCCGGCTTCGAGCACGACCTTGCCGGTATCGGCGTCGATCAGGTCGTTGATGGTCGAGTAGCCGCGGAAACGATTGGCGTCGAACGGAACGCGCCAGCCTTCCTTGATCCGCTTGTACTGGATCTTCTTGTAGAAGGTGCTGAGGATCGCCTCGCCGTCGAGACCAAGCGCGAACATCAGCGACGTCACCGGAAGCTTGCGGCGACGGTCGATACGCGCATAGACGATGTCCTTGGCGTCGAACTCGATGTCGAGCCAGGAGCCGCGATATGGGATCACGCGAGCGGCGAACAGCAGCTTGCCCGACGAATGGGTCTTGCCCTTGTCGTGGTCGAAGAACACGCCCGGCGAACGGTGCATCTGCGAGACGATGACGCGCTCGGTGCCGTTGACGATGAAGGTGCCGTTCATCGTCATGAGCGGGATGTCGCCCATGTAGACGTCCTGCTCCTTGATGTCCTTGACCGACTTCGCGCCGGTTTCCTCGTCGATATCGAACACGATGAGGCGTAGCGTCACCTTGAGGGGGGCCGCGAAGGTCATGCCGCGCTGGCGGCACTCGTCGACGTCGTATTTCGGCGGCTCGAACTCGTAGCGGACGAATTCCAGCATCGAGGTGCCCGAGAAGTCGGAGATCGGGAACACCGAGCGGAACACCGCCTGCAAGCCCTCGTCCGATCGACCGCCCTGGGGCTCGTCGACCATCAGGAACTGGTCATAGGACGCCTTCTGAACCTCGATGAGGTTCGGCATCTCGGCGACTTCCTTGATGTGTCCGAAGAACTTGCGAACGCGTTTGCGACCGGTGAATGTCTGCTGCGCCATCGTGGCCTCTCATTTTCGTCGCCCGATTTGGGCGCGCCCTCCGGAACGCGGCGACCGCCGCTCCCCGGGTTGAATTTTTCGAACCCGTCTTGGGGGCCGGAGACTCAGTTTCAGGTAGGAATGTCCTGAATCTGTTCTTCAGACCTTCAAAACGCAAAACGACGCGCGGGGCGCAGGAGCGCGCCCGCCCGTCACAACCAACCTCTTCACGGACTGCAAAAGCCCGAAATAGCTTGCTCTCCCAACGGCTTACAGGGAATGCGGCATCCCTGCCCACCGCGCTTTCGTGCTGCCGACCCGATATGGGGCGACATTAGTGCAGATTCGAGGGACAAACCCTCAAATCCCCACACTTTTTCGTGTTCGGCCTGCGTCGGGTCGTTCCGTCGCACGCCTTTTGCATCTGGCCCGCCCTTTCAGGGAGCGGACCGAGACCCCGGTTGCGATGATGCTGACCGGGATCTCGTGTCAGTAAGCGCTGCTTACTTGAGCTCGACCTTCGCGCCAGCCTTCTCGAGCTGGGCCTTGAGCTTCTCGGCTTCGTCCTTGTTCACGCCTTCCTTGACAGGCTTCGGCGCGCCCTCGACGAGGTCCTTTGCTTCCTTCAGGCCCAGGCCGGTGATGGCGCGGACTTCCTTGATGACCTCGATCTTCTTGTCGCCGGCAGCGGCAAGAACGACCGTGAACTCGGTTTTCTCTTCGGCCGGAGCGGCGGCGGCGCCACCACCAGCCGGGCCGGCCACGGCGACAGCCGCGGCAGCCGAAACGCCCCACTTCTCTTCGAGGAGCTTCGCGAGTTCGGCAGCTTCGAGCACGGTGAGGCTCGAGAGGTCGTCAACGATCTTCTGCAGGTCAGCCATTGTTCAGTTTCCTTGAATGTAAGTCTGGTTCGGGTTTGAGTTTTGCGAAGGGCGTCAGGCCGCTTCGCCCTTTGAGGCATAAGCCTGAATGACACGCGCGAGCTTGCCCGCGGGCGCGTTGGCGAGCTGAGCGATCTTGGTCGCCGGGGCCACAAGCAGGCCGACGATCTTGGCGCGCAGTTCGTCAAGCGACGGCAGCGAGGCAAGTGCCTTCACGCCGTCGACATTCAGGACGGTCGTTCCCATCGAGCCGCCAATGATGACGAACTTTTCGTTCGCCTTGGCGAATTCGACGGCGACCTTTGGCGCCGCTACCGGATCGTCCGAAGTGGCGATCACGGTCGGTCCCTTCAGCATGGGGCCGATGGCAACGACGTCAGTGCCTTCAAGAGCAATTTTGGCGAGACGGTTCTTCGAGACCTTCACCGAGGCGCCAGCCTGCTTCATCTGCGAGCGCAGCTTCTGCATCTGGGCAACGGTCAGGCCGGAATATTGGGCAACGACCGCGACGCTCGTGGTCTTGAAGACCCCATTGAGCTGTTCGACCGCTTCCTTTTTTGCCGCTCGTTCCACAGCAAGCTCTTTCCGGTTGGCGGTCATCGCGAAAGCGGGACCGCCGGGTTGCACCCATCGTCCCGCCCAAACCTGAACCTCAGGGCCAAACCCATCGGACACGCCGGGCAAGACGACAATTCAAAGCCTGCCCTCCGAGAGCCCGTTAGAGCCCACGGCGTGTCGAGGTCCGAACCAAACCCATTCCGCAACCGACCCTAAGGTGGCCACGAAGTGAAATCCGGTCTTCACCCGTCTATGCAGGCCATGCGATTAAGCCGTTGAGAAATCGGAATTCCCCGCGGGCGCCTGCAGTCTTGGACAGGACAAGGTCAGCCGGCGAACCGCCCGACCTCTGCCCGCACCCCACACCCGACGGTTTTCCCTCCCTTTCCAGCAAATCCTCACGGACGCCCTGAAAGGAATGATCTCCATCGCTTGTTTTCGGAATGCGTGCACGAACGCGCCAGCCGAGGCCGGCACGTCCGGAAGCGGTTCTTTAACCGCTCGGGGCCTGCTTGCCAAGAGCAAAATTCACACCAGTTCCAATCCGTTGCCGCTCGCGCTTAACCATGGCCGAAAAGGGCCGGTTTCCGCTCATTTGACCGCGTAAGGCAACTTCTTGCCCTCGAAAAACGCGGTCAGGTTCGCCAGCACGCAGTTCTGCATGGCGACGTGCGATTCCAGGGTGTGGCCGCCAATATGGGGGGAGAACACGACGTTGGGCAGTGCCGTCAGCGCGTCAGGAGCGTGCGGTTCCTTGTCATAGACATCGAGACCGGCTCCAGCGATGGTCTTCTGGGTGAGCGCCAGCACCAGGGCTTTCTCATCGATCACCGAGCCGCGGGAGATGTTGACGACATAGCCGTCCGCCCCGAGGCGCTTGAGGATATCGGCGCTGACGGCATGCTGGGTCTCGGCTCCTGCCCGGACCGCGATCATCAGCACGCTGCACCAGTCGGCCAGCGCCTCCAAGGTCGGGAAATATTGATAGGGCAGATCGTACCTGCTGCGGCTGAAATAGCCGATCTCGCTCTCGAAGGACGCGCAGCGCGCTGCGATCTTGCGGCCGATCTCGCCCATGCCGTAGACCCCGATGCGGCGGCCCGGCATCCCGGCCTGCGGGCGCATCATCGGCGAGGGCTTTGACGCGGCCCAATCGCCGCTTCGGACGTACTGGTCGGCCACCAGGATTCGCCGCGTCGCCGCGAGCATCAGGGTCATCGCGATGTCGGCGACGGAGGCCGCATTGGCACCCGGGCTATGTCCGACCGCAATATTGCGGGCAGCAGCGGCCTTCAGGTCAACACCGTCATAGCCGGTGCCGTAGCAGACGATGGCACCGAGCTTGGGAAACAGGTCCATCGCCTCCGCGCCCAGCGGCGTTCCGCCGGCGGTGAGCACTGCACGGATATCGCCGAGCGCGTCGGCCGAAAACATCTCCCGCGCCGGCTTGCCGCCGGTGTCGAGCAGCTCGAACCGCTCGGCGAAGCGCGCCATCATCGTCTTGGGAAAGCGCGAGTAGATCAGGACCTTGTCAGTCATTGTTCTTGTTTCCGGTGAACGCCGTCACAAACGACGAGGGGCGGAATCGGTTGCCCAATTCCGCCCCTCGCCTCATGTCATTTGCAAACCTTAGCCGAGAATGGTGCCCGGCTCGACCTTCACGCCGGGGCCCATCGACGAGGACACCGCAACGCGCTGGATGTAGGTGCCCTTGGAACCGGCCGGCTTGGCCTTGGAGACAGCGTCAGCCAAGGCCTTGATGTTTTCGACCAGTTTTTCCTCGGTGAACGAGGCCTTGCCGACGCCAGCCTGCAGGATGCCGGCCTTCTCGACGCGGAACTCGACCGAGCCGCCCTTGGCGCCCTTCACGGCGCCGGTGACGTCCATGGTCACGGTGCCGATCTTCGGGTTCGGCATCAGGCCGCGCGGGCCCAGCACCTTACCGAGACGACCGACCAGCGGCATCATGTCGGGGGTCGCAATACAACGATCGAAATCGATCGTGCCGTTCTGCACCTTCTCGACCAGGTCCTCGGCGCCGACGACGTCGGCTCCGGCAGCCTTGGCCTCGTCGGCCTTGGCGCCGCGGGCGAACACGCCGACGCGGAGCGTACGGCCGGTGCCGTTCGGCAGGGTCACAACGCCGCGGACCATCTGGTCGGCGTGACGCGGATCGACGCCGAGATTGATCGCGACCTCGATGGTCTCGTCGAACTTCGCTTTCGCGCGTTCCTTGACCATCTTGATGGCGTCTGCGAGCGGGTAAAGCTTTTCGCGATCAATACCTTCGCGGGCTTTGTTCAAACGTTTTCCGATTGCCATGACCGCTTACCCTGCCACTTCCAGACCCATCGAGCGGGCAGAGCCCTCGACCATCTTCATGGCCGCTTCGATGGAATCGCAATTGAGATCCTTCATCTTCTTCTCGGCGATCTCGCGCACCTGCGCTTTGGTCACCGCACCCGCCTTGTCACGGCCCGGCGCCTTGGAGCCGGACTGGATCTTGGCAGCCTGCTTGAGGAAGAAGGACATCGGCGGCGTCTTCATCTCGAACGTGAAGGAACGATCGGCGTAGATCGTAATCACGACGGGAATCGGGGTGTTTTTCTCTTCCTTCTGGGTCTGGGCGTTGAACGCCTTGCAGAACTCCATGATGTTGAGACCGCGCTGACCGAGCGCGGGACCGATCGGGGGCGAAGGATTCGCCGCACCGGCCGGGACCTGAAGCTTCAGGTATCCGGTCACTTTCTTTGCCATGTATCACTCCTGTTGGGCCGGCCTGGGCCGGCGGTTTCAGGTTCGTGGTCTGGGTCGGAGGCGGCTGGCGACCGCCCTCTCCCTCCCACGGCCTCTTGTTACGCGAGACCGAAGCCTCACGCCTACCCGATCAGACCTTCTCGACCTGACCGAATTCCAGTTCGACCGGCGTGGCGCGGCCGAAGATCGACACCGCGACCTTCACGCGCGAGCGCGCCTCGTCGATTTCCTCGACCACACCCGAGAACGAGGCAAACGGGCCATCGGCCACGCGCACGTTCTCGCCGATCTCGAACGACACCGACGCCTTCGGCCGTTCCACGCCCTCCTGCACCTGGTGCAGAATGCGCATGGCCTCGGCTTCCGAGATCGGCATCGGCTTGTTTTCCGCGCCGAGGAAGCCGGTCACCTTCGGCGTGTTCTTGATCAGATGAAACGCCTCGTCGGTCAGCTTCATCTTCACCAGCACGTAGCCCGGGAAGAACTTGCGCTCGGCGTCGATCTTGCGGCCGCGGCGCACTTCCGTGACCTTCTCGGTCGGAACCAGCACCAGCTCGAACAGCTCCTCGAGCCCGCGCTGCTTGGCCTGCTCGCGGATCGATTCGGCGACCTTCTTCTCGAAGTTCGAATAGGCGTGGACGATGTACCAGCGCTTGTCAGACAATTGAGCCGTTGCTGTTGCCATCAGTGAATGCCCAGAAGGAAGGTGATGAGGACGCGGATGATCTGGTCGGCGGCGAAGAAGAAGATCGAGGCCACGGCGACCATGACGAACACCATGATGGTGGTGATCGTGGTCTCGCGGCGGGTCGGCCAGGTGACCTTGGCGGTCTCCGAGCGGACTTCCTGCAAGAACTTGAACGGGCTGACTGCCATCGTTTGATGTCCAACGTCCGTCGACAGACGCGAATGAATTTCAGGGATCCGAACAGCCGCCGTTGGCCCAGCCCTCGTCGAAGGATGAGCCGGAAATCGGGCTCGATTGTTCGGGGATTCAAAGCCGCGCCGGAAATCCGCGTCTAACGGGCCGGCTGCGAGTGCGCGGTATCTACTTCGGATGGGACCAAAGGTCAAGATAGAGAGGGCCCGCGCGCCCAAAACGACCTCCGCGGGCGAACGACCAGAGATCAGGCCGATCAAGGGCTTATCTGCCGCCTGCAAAGCGCAGTCCCAGCGCCTCAGCCGGTTCCTCGCAGAACGAGACCACCGGGGCCCCCTCACCTGCAGCCCCTTTTGGCGACCCCCTCAAGGTCAGTCGGCCCGATCGATCGTCGAAATGCTCGGCAACGGCACAACGAACTTTCCGCCCTCGGCGAAATAGCCGCCTCCAGTCGGCCGCAGGGTCGCGGCATGGCTGAGGACAAGCTCTTCAACTAATACGAACGTCAGGACGTCTTGCCGACGTTCGGGAATTTCAATTCCGCCGCCGAACTGCCGGGCACGATGCGAGCCGGCTACGACACGTGTTCAGCCATATCATCAACCTCGCGCGCTACGTGCTCGGATCGCCGCCGGCAGTCGCCGAAAGCAACATCGAGAGCTCGGGCGCGGCGACCGTGACACTCGACTCGACGGCGTCGCCTGCGCGCTGCAGCTCGCGAATGGATCCAAAGGCGTCTGGCGCGAGGGGCTGAGCAACGCGTTCGAGCTGGGCGCGCTGACCATCGAATTGCCACCGCCTTTTGCCGAGCAGGAGGCGGAGGTCGTTCTCCATCAGCAAGGACAACCCACGGAATTGTCTCGCGGCAAGGTTGGGCGTTTCGGCGTCAGGCCGAGGCATTCGTCGCCGATATCGTGGAGCAGAGGACGCCGTGGCTTCCGGCGCAGATTCCGTGGCCGACATCGCCCTTCGGAGGCGATCTGGAAACGGCAGATCATCGGCTAGGGCTGCGCCATCCAGCAATATCCAGCCGACGGCTAATCGCCCACATCCCAGTTAAGTGTTTGATTGGTTGGCAGGAGTGGCAGGGCTCGAACCTGCGACCCCCGGTTTTGGAGACCGGTGCTCTACCAATTGAGCTACACTCCTACGGACCCTGCGTTGCCGCGCGGATCAGGCCGCTTTGAAGCACAAGGGGCGGCCGGATTGCAAGGCCGGATTGCAAGGGTGAAGCGCGCTGGCTTCGCTTGTTTGTGCCGCGCCTTCTGGGCCACAGTCCGCTCCGAACAATAATAAGCACCGGGAGTACCCATGACTGCCCAAGCGTCCGCGACAGCCGCCCCTCGCCCCTCGATCGCCGCGAAGACCCCGCCTCTGCCGGAATCCCGCCCCGAGACGCTCGGGCTGTCGCGCCCTCGCCTCGAGACCATGTCGGACGCCTTCAAGCGCGAGATCGACAAGGGAACCGTGCCGGGCGTCACCGTGCTGGTGGCACGGCACGGTCAGGTCGGATGGTTTGAGGCGCTCGGGAAACAGAGCCCGACGGGCGCGGCGCCGATGGCGCATGATTCGATCTTCCGCATTTTCTCGATGACCAAGCCGATCGTGTCGGTCGGCGTCATGACGCTGGTCGAGGACGGCCACCTGCTCCTTGCCGACCCCGTCGCGAAATTCATCCCGGAGTTCGCCAACCAGAAGGTCGGCGTGGTCAGCGGCGGCAAGCTGGAACTGGTTCCGCCGAAGCGCCCGATGACGGTGCAGGACCTGCTCCGCCACACCTCCGGCCTGACCTACGAGCACCAGGGCGACGGCCCCGTGCACAAGATCTATCAGGACTCGCGGGTGCGCAGCCGCAAGATCACCAATGCCGAGCACGCCGCCCTGGTCGCGAGCTTCCCGCTGGTCTGTCACCCCGGCGACGAGTTCAACTACAGCCGCTCCACCGACATCCTCGGGCGCATCATCGAGGTCGTCAGCGGCAAGTCGCTCGGCACGTACCTCACCGAGCGCATTCTCACGCCCTTGCAGATGGCCGAGACCGGCTTTGCGACAGCGGAGGTCAATGCCAACAGGCTCGCCGAGCCATTCGCGGCCGATCCCTGGACCGGCGACAAGGTCGCGCTGTTCAACATGCTCGAGCAGCCCATCATGGAGTCCGGCGGCGGCGGCCTCGTCTCCACCACGATGGACTATGCCCGCTTCGCGCTGATGCTGCGCAATGGCGGCACGCTCGACGGCAACAGGATCATCGGCCGCAAGACGCTGGAGCTGATGGCCTCCGATCATCTC
Organism: Bradyrhizobium sp. CW1; assembly: GCF_023100665.1. Taxonomy (NCBI): domain Bacteria; kingdom Pseudomonadati; phylum Pseudomonadota; class Alphaproteobacteria; order Hyphomicrobiales; family Nitrobacteraceae; genus Bradyrhizobium; species Bradyrhizobium sp. CW1. The sequence goes on along the minus strand of NZ_CP064684.1, from coordinate 3,363,396 downwards.
GGCCCGAACGTCGTGACCAACGGCACGCTGCTGTCGCCTGGCCATGGTTTCGGCCTCGGGTTCGCGGTGCGGCGTGAAGCCGGCATCGCGCCCTTCCCCGGCAGCGTCGGCCAGTTTTTCTGGAGCGGCATCGCGGGGACGTTCTTCTGGATCGATCCGAAGGAGGATCTGTTCGTCGTGTTCATGAGCCAGGGCCCGGGGCAGCGCGATCATACGCGTACGCTGGTGCGGGATCTGGTGTACGCGGCGGTGGATTGAGGCGGCGCCGCTATGCGCGGCGCTGCATCACATTTTCGCTGTCATGCCCCGGCTTGACCGGGGCATCCAGTACTCCGGGGCGGATGTGGCGAGAGCGAGCTCTCCAACGAAGGCCGCGGAGTACTGGATCGCCCGCCTTCACGGGCGATGACACCTATTGGGGCCTCAACTGATCGTCGCGCCGCCGTCGATCACCATGGTCTGGCCGGTCATGAAGTCGCCGGCCTTCGAGCCCAGGAACACCGCGGCGCCCGCGATCTCGTCGGGGATGCCGATGCGCAGCAGCGGCGAACGCGCAGTCGAGGCTTTCAGGTTCTCCGGATTGTCCCACAACGCTTTCGCGAAATCGGTCTTGATCAGGCCGGGCGCGATGCAGTTCACGCGGATATTGTGCGGGCCATATTCGCAGGCCAAATTGCGCGCGAGCTGCATGTCGGCGGCTTTCGAGATCGCGTAGGCGCCGAGGATGGTCGAGCCTTTCAGGCCGCCGATCGAGGAGACGATGATGATCGAGCCATCCTTGCGCTCGATCATCTGCGGCACCACCATCGAGATCAGCCAGTTGTTGGCGACGATGTTGTTGTCCAGGATCTTCCTGAACTGATCGTCCGAGATGCCGGCGAGCGGGCCGTAATACGGGTTCGACGCGGCGTTGCAGACCAGCACGTCGATCTTGCCGAAGGCGCGGTTGCTCTCGTCGATGAGGTTCTGCAGATTTTCCTTCGACGAGATGTTGGCGGCGATCGCCACCGCCGTGCCCTTGCCGAACTTGTCGTTGATCCTCTTGGCGACCTGGTCGCAAACGTCGGCCTTGCGCGAGGAGATCACCACCTTGGCGCCGTGCTCGGCCATGCGCTCGGCGATCGCAAGCCCAATGCCGCGCGTCGAACCAGTGATGACGGCGACTTTCCCCTTCATGTCGAACAAGGTCATGTTTCTCTCCCAGAGTACGTTTTGATTGCTTGAAGCTTACGCCGCGTCCGCGCGACCGGGCAATTGCTCAGGCGAGCTTCTTGACTTCCGGTCCCGCGGGTTGATGCATCGCCGCATGCGCATCGTCCGCGATCCACGGCTGCTGGTTCACCATCGGCAGCCGCCAGACATTGCGTTCGGGGCTTGCGAAATAGTCGAGCCGCGTCACAGAGCAATTGTCGATATCGAACGCGAGCCCTCGCTCCGGCTGATTGTCGAGCGCCAGCCCCAGCGCTGCCTTGATGGTGCCGCCATGTGCGACCGCGATCACGTCCTGCCCGGCGGCCTCATTGTTGATCCGCTCGATGGTGCGGCGGGTGCGGTTGTAGAGGTCCATGAAGCTTTCGCCGCCGGGTGCAGGCTCGTTGATGTCGGCAAACCAGCTCGAGCCGACGGGACGGCTGGCGATGAACTCGGCGCGGTTCATGCCCTGCCAACGGCCGAGGTTTTGTTCGGCGAGGTCCGCCTCCCATTTCATCGATGCAGGCCTCGGGAATCCGGCCGCCCAGATCGCTTCGGCGGTCTGATGGGTGCGCATCAGATTGCTCGAATACCAGACCGCCTTGCGTGGCAGCACCTTGGCAACAGCATTGAAGACGTAGGTATCGCTGGTGTCGCAGGCGAGATCGGACTGACCGTAGATGTTGCCACCGTCATTGCGCACGGGCGCGTGACGGACCCACCACCAGCGTGTCGTGACCACTTTGGGCTTGTCTGCACCTGCCATCGAAACCCTTCCATCCCGTCTGATGTCGCTGTACGTCAGTAGCGAACGTGTCTCAAGACACTTTACCGTTTGAAATCTTGTTTGAAATTCCGTCGCGCGGCAAGCGTCGCGCGCGAACCAAAGGGAGAAACCGCATGGGCCGTCTGCAAGGCAAATCCGTCATCATCACCGGTGCCGGCAGCGGCATCGGCCGCGCGGCCGCGCTGCTGTTCACCAGGGAAGGCGCCAAGCTAATCGCGGTCGATCGCAGCGAGGCGGTGAAGGAGACGGTCGACGAGGTGAAGAAGGCCGGCGGTGTCGCGGAAGCCATGATGGCGGATGCCGGCTCCGAAAAGGACGTCATGGCCGTGATCGACAAGGCGGTGAAGACGCACGGCCGGCTCGACGTGATCTGGGCCAATGCCGGCGTCTCCGGCGGACTCGTTCCGCTCGGCGAGCAGACCGTCGAGCAATGGCAGGAAGTCTTGCGCATCAACCTGATCGGGCCGTTTCTCGCGGTGAAGCATGCGATGCCGCACATGGTGAAGCAGCAGTCCGGCGCGATCGTGCTCACCGCGTCCGTCGCGGGCCTCAAGGCCGGCGCCAGCGGACATCCCTATGCCGCGAGCAAGGCCGGCGTCATCTCCCTGGTGCAGACCACCGCCTATTCGCTCACCGGCACCGGTGTGCGCATCAACGCGGTGTGCCCGGGCCTGATCGAGACCGGCATGACCAAGCCGATCTTCGACCGCGCCAAGGAGCGCGGCACCGCCGACAAGATCGGCCAGCTCAATCCGCTCAAGCGCCCCGGCCAGCCGCACGAGCTCGCCGCGATGGGACTGTTCTTGGCCAGCGACGAGGCGTCGTACGTCAATGGCCAGGCCTTCCCGGTGGACGGCGGACTGACGGCGTCGATGCCGTATACGGGGAAGCCGGTTTAGTTCACGCACTCTCGCGTCCCGGAGGCGCTGCAGCTTTCTCACGCTGCTGCGCTGCGTCCGGGGCACGAGACAGAAGTTTTGGCGCGCAACTGCTTCAGCATCGTCATTGCGAGCACAGCGAAGCCATCCAGAGTCTTTCCGCGGCGTCAGCCTGGATTGCTTCGCTGTGCTCGCAATGACGGAGTCTGTGCTCGCAATGACGGAGTCTGTGGGTGGCAGGGTCGCGCTTCCATTCGCATTCCCGTTCGCAGACACACCTTCGCCCTCTCGCGGCTTGTTCGCCCGAGCTTTGCTTGGTCGCCTCACCCTCGAATGAAAGAGGGCGCAGGGAAGACCGGGCGCCGGCTGGCACCCGCGGTCCACTGTGCGAAGTTGCAGTAAAAAATCTGCACAGCGGCATACAGGTGAAGCCAAAACGTCCGGCCTTCGCTGCGCAGCGGTTTTACGGCTTATGCCGTGCTCTCCCCGGGGAGCGATGCACTATTGCCCCCGTCGCCTCATGGATGGCTGATGCGCGAACCCGGTCGGGCCGCCACATCACCACAAGACTTGACGCACAGACCCCGGGCGTCAGGACGACACGGTTTTGCCGTACGCTGTCAGCACCGGTCGTGTGCGCGACGCCTTCGCTCACGGTTGCCCGCCCTGCGAAACCATTCGCGCCGGTGTGGCCCAGCGTCCGCCGCTGTCCGGCCCGCGTTCGTGACGATCGCGATACGCCCCTCTTCCTTGGGCCGGGTTACGGCGACACATACGCCGTTTCCGAATTTCGGTAAAGTGGAATATTTTCAGCGGCGGGCGTTGACCTGCCGCTCGCGTGTTTTGCCCGTCGGCCAATGCAAGGGCTTGTAGCCCGGATGAGCGAAGCGACATCCGGGATTCCGACCACGAGCTGTCCCGGGTATCGCTTCGCTCACCCGGGCTACCGGTCTGTGTTGATTTGCTCTACCACAGCCGACGTTGGTATGGTTCGTGCAAGCACTTCAGCTTCCATCCCCCTGACAAGAACGTGACAATGCCAAGCTCAAGACCCGACCGTATTCGCAAGCTGCTCGCCGACCTCGTCGGCTTCGACACGATCAGCGATCGCTCCAACCTGCCCCTGATCGCGCATATCGAGAGCTATCTCGCCGCACACGGCGTCAAGAGTGAGCGCATCGTCGACGAGACCGGACAGAAAGCCGCGCTATGGGTCACCATTGGACCCGAGGACCGCCCCGGCCTGGTGCTGTCGGGACATACCGACGTGGTGCCTGTGGTCGGCCAGGACTGGAGCCACGATCCCTTCAAGCTGATCGAGCGCGACGGCAAGCTTTACGGCCGCGGCACCACCGACATGAAGGGATTCGTCGCGGTGTGCCTTGCCATGGTGCCGGAGATGCTGGAGGCGAAGCTGACAACGCCGATTCATCTCGCCATCTCCTATGACGAGGAGATCGGTTGCGTCGGCGTGCGGCCGATGCTGCGCGAGCTCGCGAAGAAACGGATCAAGCCGCTCGGCGCCTTCATCGGCGAGCCGACCGAGATGAAGGTCATCATCGGCCACAAGGGCAAGCACGGCGTGCGCGCCACGTTCCAGGGCCTCGCCCGCCACTCCTCGATCGCACCCGAGGGCGTCAACGCGATCGAATACGCCGCCGAGCTGATCGTCGAAATCCGCCGCCGCGCGTTGCAACTCGCAAGCACGAAAGCAACGAACAGCCTCTACGATGTCCCTCACTCGACGCTGCTCACCAGCATCGTGCATGGCGGCGCCGCGCTCAACATCGTGCCCGATACCTGCACGGTGGATTTCGAATGCCGCGGCATCGGCATAACCGAATCCAGGGAGGTGACGGATGCGATCGTCGCCTGGGCCAAGACCGAGATCGAGCCGGCGATGAGGGCGCGACACCCGGAGTGCGGCATCGACTTCGAAGAGATCCTCGATTATCCCGCCCTCGACACCGCCGCCGACGCCACCATCGTCACGCTGGCCAAGAGCCTCGCAGGGCGCAACGACCACGCCAAGGTCGCCTTCGGCACCGAGGCGAGCCTGTTCGCCAGCATGACCGATATCCCGTCAGTGGTGATCGGGCCCGGGTCGATCGCGCAGGCGCATACGCCGGACGAGTTCGTGGAGATGGCGGAGCTGGAGAAATGCGCAGGCTTCGTGGAGAAGCTGATCGCGCATTGCGTGAAGGGGTAAGGTGTTTCCGCGTCATTGCGAGGAGCTCTTGCGACGAAGCAATCCAGACTGCCACCGTGCGAAGATTCTGGATTGCTTCGCTTCGCTCGCAATGACGAGCGTCTGGAGACACCCGTAGTCCGCATGAGCATAGCGGCGACATGCGGGGCCGCTGTCCCGGATATCGCTGCGCTCATCCGGGCTACGAATGAGCGGTGCGCCTCATCGCTCCTGCAAAGCCAGCCGCACGCCGACGGCGCAGTAGATGGTCCCGACCACCTTGCCCTGCCATTTCACGACGGCTGGATGGCGGCGTAGCAAATTGCCGAGACGGCCGGCGCCGACGGCGAACACCACCGTGCTAAGGAGGCCGAGCAACACGAACACAGCACCGAGCAGCGCGAGCTGCAGCGTCGTCGAACCATGCTCGGGCCGGACGAACTGCAGCAGGAACGCGAGGAAGAACAGCGCGGTCTTCGGATTCAGCACCTCGGTCAGCACGGCCTGCCGGAATGCCCGCGCTGCGCTGATCGCGGGCGCACCGCCATTCACCTCGATCGGCGTCTTGTCGAGCATGGCGCGAATGCCGAGATAGATCAGAAAGCCCGCGCCCGCGTATTTGACGACGCTGAACAGGAGTGCCGAAGTCGCGATGATCGCAGAGAGGCCGACGATCGCCATGGTGGTGTGGACCACGTCACCAGCCGCAATTCCCGCGCCCGTCGCGATGCCGACCCTGGTTCCCGAGCTCGCGGCGCGCGCCATGGTGAGGAGTGTCGCCGGTCCGGGAATGAAGACGAAGCCGAGGACGATGAGGATGTAGGTGATGAGGGTGGTGTGATCAATCATGCGGGCATCTCTCTCGTCATTCTGTCCCGTGTCCAGACACGAGAGGAACGCAAGCAAAGGCGCGGCCGTCAGCCGCGCCTTCGGATTCCTTAAACCGCGCCCGCCTTCTGCGCGTACTCCCAAGACGCCTTCGACAGCGGAACGGTGCGCTTGGCTGACTCCAGCGCCTTGGCATTCGCCGCGGTGCCGTCGCGGACCCGGCCGGCGATGCCTTGCGTGATGCCGGCGAGACGGAACAGGTTGTAGGCGAAATACCAGTTGAGGTCAGGCACCGTCATCTTGGTGACGTTGCAATAGATCTGCGCGGCCTCCTCCACGCTCGGGATGTTGAGCGCCTTGAGGTCGGCGCCGTCCAGGCCGGGCATGACCCACTGCATCAGCAGATAGGTGAAGTCGGCCATGGGATCGCCGAGCGTCGACAATTCCCAATCGAGCACGGCCTGCACGCGTGGTTCCGTCGCGTGGAAAATCATGTTGTCGAGGCGATAGTCGCCGTGGACGATCGAGACGCGCGCCTGCTCCGGCACGGTCTTCGGCAACCATTCGGCGACCTTCTCGAACTCCGGAATGGTCTGGGTCTCGGACGCGCGGTACTGCTTGGTCCAGCGGTCGATCTGCCGGGCAAAGTAGTTGCCGGGTTTGCCGAAGTCGCCAAGACCGATCGCGACGGGATCGAACATGTGGAGTTTTGCCAGCGTCTCGATCTTGCTGGTGAAGATCTTTCGACGATCATCCCGCGTCTGGCTCGGCAGCGTCGGATCCCAGAACACCCGGCCGTCTTCCATCGACATGATGTAGAAGGCCGAACCGATGATGCTGTCGTCCTGGCACAGCGCATAGGCCTTCGCGACCGGAAAGCCCTGCTTTCCCAGCGCCGCGATCACGCGATATTCGCGATCGACCGCGTGCGCCGACGGCAACAATTTGCCGAACGGTTTTCGGCGCATCACATAGGAGCGGTTCGGCGTGTCGAGCCGATAGGTCGGGTTGGACTGGCCGCCCTTGAACTGGAGCACGACCAGCGGTCCCTCATAACCCTCGACGTTCTCGCGCAGCCAGGCTTCGAGCCGCATCTCGTCGATGCGATGACGCTCCTCGACCGGTTTGGTGCCCGAGAACTCTTCGTCTTTCCTGACGCCGTCAGCCACGATGACGCTCCCTCTTCAGTCCGAACATGATCCTAATCGGTAACCCCCAGCGCACTTGCGTCAAGCGGTCATCCGATCACGGATCATGCCCTGTCGTTTCTTCAAATCGGGAGCGCCAGCGTGCTCTCCCGCTTAATGACTGGAAGAGTTTGCATACTTCCGAACCTCGAGCCTGGCAATGGCGCGATTGTGCACCTCGTCCGGGCCGTCGGCGAGACGGAGCGTGCGGATGTGGGCGTAGTCCTTGGCGAGGCCGGCTTCGTCCGAGACGCCTGCACCGCCGAAGGCCTGGATCGCCTCGTCGATGATCTTCAGCGCCATGTTGGGGGCTGCGACCTTGATCATGGCGATCTCGGCCTGCGCGGTCTTGTTGCCGACCTTGTCCATCATGTCGGCGGCCTTGAGGCACAACAACCGCGTCATCTCGATGTTGGTGCGGGCCTCGCCGATGCGCTGCTCCCACACCGAATGCTCGACGATCCGCTTGCCGAAGGCAGTGCGCGAGGTAAGCCGCTTCACCATTTTCTCCAGCGCCTCCTCGGCCTTGCCGATGGTGCGCATGCAGTGATGGATACGGCCGGGACCGAGGCGGCCCTGCGCGATCTCGAAGCCGCGGCCTTCGCCGAGCAGGATGTTCTCCTTCGGCACCCGCACGTTCTCGAGCAGCACCTGGGCGTGGCCGTGCGGCGCGTCGTCGAAGCCGAACACGGGCAGCATCTTCTCGACCTTGATGCCGGGGGTGTCGAGCGGAACCAGGATCTGCGACTGCTGCTGGTGCTTGGCCGCCTTGAAGTCGGTCTTGCCCATCAGGATCGCGATCTTGCAGCGGGGATCGCCGACGCCGGACGACCACCATTTGCGGCCGTTGATGACGTAGTGGTCGCCGTCGCGCACAATGCTGGTCTCGATGTTGGTGGCGTCAGACGAGGCCACGGCCGGCTCCGTCATCAGGAAGGCGGAGCGGATTTCGCCGTCCATCAGCGGACGCAGCCATTTGCGCTTCTGCTCCTTGGAGCCGTAGCGCATGAATACTTCCATGTTGCCGGTGTCGGGCGCGGAACAATTGAAGACTTCCGAAGCCCAGGAGATGTGGCCCATCTGCTCGGAGAGCAGCGCGTATTCGAGATTGGTCAGTCCCGCGCCGCGGAATTCGTCGTCCTCATGCTCGTTGGGCGGCATGAACATGTTCCAGAGGCCTTCGGCTTTCGCCTTCTTCTTGAGATCCTCGAGCACCGGGATCACCTTCCAGCGTTCGCCGCTGCGATCCTGCTCATCATAGACCGGCACCGCCGGGCGCACGTGCTTGGCCATGAAGGACTGCACGCGGTCGAGCCATTCCTTCTGCTTCGGCGACAGATCGAAATCCATGGGACGCTCCTCGTCTTTGCCAACTCGTTTGGCGAACTTGTTTTGCGCCGGACTGTCCACCCGCATTGTGCGACCCGCAAGTGCGAATGCGCGGCTTGCGGATGCTCCGGAACCCATTCGCGCCTTTGCGAACGAGTCCCGATTGCGGATTGACTTTCCCGGCCTTCAAACGATAGTTTCATACAACCGTTTGAATTGCAACTCCCTCCCCGAGGGGCTCCCATGGCCAGCGATCATACCCGGACTGCCATTCTCGCCGCCGCCGAACGGCTCTATGCCGATCGCGGGTTCGGCGACGTGACGTTGCGCGACATCGTCGCTGAGGCCAATGTCAACCTCGCGGCGGTGAACTATCATTTCGGCTCGAAGGACGAGTTGATCGCGGAGCTGTTCGTGACACGCTCGATCGCCACCAATCGCGAGCGTCTGCGCGAATTGAAGGCGGCGGAAGAACAAGGCGGCGGCCGCGCGCCGATCGAGGTAATCCTGCATGCCTTGGTCGGCCCGACGCTGCGCGGCTGCCTCGGTCCCGAGAACCAGCGCTCGAGCGCGGCGCGCTTCATGATCCGCGCTTCGATCGAATCCGTGCCGCCGATCCGCCGCATCAAGAATCGCGAGATCGACCATTTGCGCAAATTCGCCGGCGCGATGCGAAGGTCCCTGCCCGACCGCAGCGACGTCGATATTTACTGGGGCCTGAACTTCGCGCTCGCCATGGCGCACCACACCATCCGCGAGAGCGAGCGGCTGACGAAACTGTCGGAGGGCAAATGCGACCTCGACGATGTCGAGGACGTGGTCGCGCGCGTCGTCAGCGTGGCGACGATGGCGCTGACGGCGGGACGGACGGAGGCGAAGGCGCCGTCAAAAATGGCGGCGCGCTAACCTTCACATCATCGCGATGCAGTCGATCTCGACGTCGAAGGGGCCGAACCATTCCGGCGTACAGACGAAGATCCGCGCCGGCGGATCGTGCGGGAAATAGCGCGCATAGACGTTGTTGAACGCGGCGAAGTGCTTGGTCGAGGTGCAGTAGACGTTGCACTTCATGACGTTGTCGAGGCTCGCGCCCGCCGTCTCAAGGCACAGCTTCATCTGCTCCATGATCAGCTCGCTCTGCCGTTCGATCGGCACGTCCGCGATCTCGCCCGTCTCGGGGTCGAATGGCGGCAGGCCGGCGACGAAGATCATGTTGCCGGCGCGCGTGACCGGCGAGACCGGCGCCTGCCGACGATCGAGGAAAGTCGAGATCGGTTCGACGCGGAGCGCTTCGCGTTTCATTTCGAGATTCATGGGCGGCCACCTTCGGTCCAAGCGAGATGACGGCTTGCTACAGCATGTTGCAGCCGTCATGCTTCGCTTCTGATCGAAGTTTGGTCGCCGAGCCGCCTAGGCGTGCTGCGGCATCTCCTCGGCCTCTTCCTTGGCGAGCAGCAGCAGCATCTCGATGCCCATGTCGCCTTCCTGCGGCGAGCGGATGAACTTTATTTCGTCGGCGCTTTGCCGCAACGCGGCAATGATCGCGACGGCCTGGTTGGCCGTTGCCGCCTCGGTCGCCAGAATTGCCTTCTGGTTCTTGGCCTGAAACCCGATCGTGTAGGACATGCGTTCCCTCCCGGACTGAGTGGACCGATCGAATCTGAGTCGCGCGCGGAGCGGAAGCCTGTGTGAGTACGGACCGGAATTATCTGGGGATTGCCCGCAAGGTTCGCGCAAGGCCGCAGGAGCGTCATGTTGACGTCCCTTTTTATCCAGTGGCGATCAGGCCAAACCGCGCGCGCCGCTTCGCCGAAGCTAGATAATCCCCTGCTGCTTCAGCGCCTCGATCTTGCCGGCATCGTAGCCGAGCTTGCCGGCGAGCACCTCCTGGGTGTGCTCACCGAGCAGCGGCGGGGCGCGGTAATCCTTGATCGGGGTTTCCGAGAGCGTCAGCGCGTTGCGGATCAGCGAGAGATCGGGCTGGAAGGGATGATCGACCTTCACCCGCATGCCGCGCGACTGGACGTGCGGATCGGAAAACACCTGCTCGAAATTGTTGATCGGGCCGGAGGGCACGCCGGCCTCCTCCAATCTGTCCAGCCAATAGGCCACCGGCTGCTTCAGGAACAGGCCGGCGAAGATCGCCATGATCTCCTTGCCGTGCACGACGCGGTCGTTGTTCCTGACGAAACGCTTGTCGCTCGCGAGTTCGGGCGCGCCGAGCACGGCGCAGGTGCGCTGGAACTGGCCGTCATTGCCGACCACCAGCATCAGCTCGCCGTCGGTGCAGCGGAACACGCCGGCCGGCATGCCGCCATTGCCCCAGGTGCCGCGGCGCGGCGGCGTCTTGCCGTTGACGAGGTAGATCTGCAGCCAGTGCGACAACGACGCGATGACGGTGTCGAACAGGCAGACGTCGATATGCTGCCCCACGCCATCATTGGCGTCGCGATGATAGAGCGCCGAGAGAATCCCGATCGAGGTGTTCATGCCGGTCATGTAGTCGACGATCGACGGGCCGACCTTCATCGGGCCCTCGCCGGGCTCGCCGTCGATATGGCCGGTGACGCTCATCAGGCCGCCCATCGCCTGCAGGATGGCGTCGTAGCCGGCGCGCGGCGCATAGGGGCCGGTCTGGCCGAAGCCGGTCACCGAGCAGTAGATAATGCCGGGATTGATCGCCTTGATGGTCTCGTAGTCGAGGCCGTAGCGCTTGAGATCGCCGACCTTGTAGTTCTCCATGAAGACGTCGACATCCTTGGCGAGCTCGCGGATAATCGCCTGCCCCTCGGGCTTGGCGATGTTGACCGTGACCGACTTCTTGTTGCGGTTGGCGCAGAGGTAGAATGAATTGTTGTTGTTGGCCTTGCCCTCGGGGTCAGTCAGGTAAGGCGGGCCGAAGGCGCGCGCGTCGTCACCGGTGCCCGGCCGCTCGATCTTGATAACCTCCGCGCCCAAATCGCCCAGCATCTGGGCCGACAGAGGCCCGGCAAGCACGCGGGTGAGGTCAAGGATCTTGATGCCTGAGAGCGGCAGGGCCGACATGTCGAATTCCTCCGGGAACTGGATCTTGGCGCGGCGGCGAGATCGCAGGCCGCGCTTCCTGCGGATACACTATTTTGGCGATCCGAGCACTGCACTGTGGGCATACGGCCATCCCCCAGCCCGCCCGGCGCAGGTCACCGCGCGGTGAATTTCCGCATGGCGAATATTCTCAGGTTGCAGCCGCTGCAGCCACCTGCGGCCGGCGGCGGCCGAGCAGGACCAGGATCAGCACCGTGGCGCAGGAGCAGACGAAGGTGAGACCGAGCGCGCCGCGGCTGCCGAACTGGGTGAGCAGGCCGACAAGGAGCGGCGGCGAGACCGCGGAGGCGAGATTGAGCGGCAACGCGATCATCGACATCGCCTTGGCGAACTCGGTCTGATCGTAGAACACGAGCGGGATCGTTGCCCGCGCCACCGCCATCGCGCCGCTGCCGGCGCCGTAGAGCAGGATGAAGGCCGCAACCGCCCAGGTCGCGCCCTCGCTCGTCATCAGCAGCAGCATGGCGATCGGCAGCGCCGTGCCGGCGACGAGCCCGGTCGTGATTCCATCCCACCGCCCTCCGCCGAGAAAATCGAGTCCGCGGGCGCTGACCTGGATCACGCCCAGCATCGAGCCAAACGCAAGCGCCTGCGCCGGGGGAAGCCCCTCCGCCCGGAGCAACTCGATCATGATGGCGCCGATGCCAAAATTGACGAAGGCATTCAGCGTGATCGCGGCAACGACGAGGCTGAAGGTGCTCCTGGGAATCGCAGGCGGCGGCGAAGATTTCACCGGCTCGCCGCCACGATCACCGACGATTTTCCGGCGCGGTGCAAAGAATGCATAGAGCGGAAGGTTGATGACGACCATCATGGCTGCATAGACGAGGCACGTCCCGCGCCAGCCGAGCAAACCGCTGAGGAACGACGTCGTCGGCCAGAAGATGCTGCTCGACAGGCCCGTCACCAGCATCAGCGCGCCGATGGCATTCTTGGCCTGCCGCCCGGCGACCTCGTTCAGCATGATATAGGCGCCGGTCGAAAGCGTGGCGCTGCCGGCGATGCCAAGGACGATCCAGGCCGCGAAATACAGCATCGGCTCGCGCGCGAGGGACAGCAGGATGAAGCCCGGCACGGTGAGGACCGTGCCTGAGATCATGACCTTTCGTGCGCCGTGCCGCGCAAACGACCTGGCGAGCCAGGGCGCGCATAGCCCCATCGACACATAGAGGACGGACGTCCCGGCGAACACCGCCGGCAGGCTCATGCCGAGATCGGCCGCGAGATCGCGTCCGACGATGGCGGGAAGACCTATCGTACCCCACCCGACAAGCTGGGAGACCGCAAGCACCAGCAGGACCCCGATGAGCCTGCTGTCAGATTTCAAGAACCGCATTCCAATCGTCGCCTGCCCGGCAGGCGCCGATCACGCCTGTGACACCTGTCTTACCCCCGGACTTAGCGCAGGGAAACGCCGGCCGTCGAATGGCAGCAGGCGGCCGGGAGCATGTCAGGTGGCGGCAGGAGCGCCCTACCCCGCGAGCCCGAGCAGGGATCGCGCCTCGGCCGCAGTCGCCACGCGCCGGCCGTGACGCGCGACAGCCTCACCGGCGACGGCCACGAGCTCGGCGTTGCTGGCCGCGAGGCGCGCCTTGTCGATCCTGATATTGTCCTCGAGGCCGGTGCGGACCGCATCGGCGCCCCGCGCGAGCGCCCAGCCCATGACCTCGGCCTGGTGGCGTCCGATCCCCGCTGCCGTCCATGTCGCCTCCGGGATCAGCCGCCTGAGCTCTCCCAGCAAGATGTCGAGGACATGCTCGTCCGCGGGCATGGCGTTCTTGACGCCCATGACGAACTGCACGTGCGGACGCTGGTCGATCAGCCCCGCCTCGATCAGGCGGCGGGCGCCATGCAGATGCGACAAATCGAAGATCTCGATTTCCGGCCGGATGCCATTCGCCTTCATCCCGGTGGCGAGGGTCTCGACCAGCGCGGCGCTGTTCTCGTAGACGATGGTCGGAAAGTTCACCGATCCCGTGGACAGCGAGGCCATGTCCGGCTTCAGGTAGAGCGACGATCCGCGCGCCGAGGGATCGCGGCCCCGCCCTCCGGTCGAGAACTGAACGATCATGTCCGGACAGTGCTTCTTGATCCCCGCCTGCACCAGGGCGAAACGCTCGGGATCGGAGGACGGCGTCTCGTCATCGTTGCGAACATGGATATGGGCGAGCGTGGCACCGGCTTCAAAGGCCTGGTGCGTCGACTCGATCTGCTCGGACGGCAGAATCGGGACCGCGGGATTGTCCTTCTTGCGCGGAACGGAGCCGGTGATTGCGACGGCAATGACGACGGGGTTCATCTTGCAACCTCATATTGATTGCGCTCGCGCGCACCAAATTCGAATCGGCGGCCTGACTATGCAGTGAGGCCCTGCCGCCGCGAACATCATCGATCGCGGCGGCAGTTGCCTCTACCATACCCGTCAGGTCCGAACCGTGGCAGCCCCGCTCACCGCATCGCCGGCGCGCTGACGGTCATAATCTGCCCGCAGCATTGGAACGGCATTGGGATTGCCGAGATCGTCGATCCTGATCCGATAGGTTTCCCGCGCGGTCAGGGCGGCCAGCGCGGCGATGACCGTGATAGCGAAGGCAATCGCCCCCACCGTCAACGGAATGTTGGTCGAGCCGGGAGGCGCGACGGTCGCAAACAGGGCGGGCAGCAATGCGGTGATGGTGGTTCCGATGTTCTGCGATATCGCCATCGCCGAGACGCGGGTGCGGGTCGGAAACAGCTCCGGGTAAAAGCTCGGGAAGATCGCGTTGTAGCCCTGATAGACGACGCCCCACATCAAGAGCGACACCAATATTGCCAGCGGCACATTCCTGATGCTGATGGCATAGAGATAGCAAAAGGCGAGCAAGCCGGAGAGAAGCGCGCCGACGATGATCGGGGGCTTGCGGCCGACCTTGTCGGAGAGATTGCCGACGAAGGGAATGACGAACACGGCCAGCATGTTTCCGAGCACGGGGATCCAGAGATAGACGTCCTTGGCAAAACCGATCCCGTAGGCCGGCTGCACCGCATAGGCCGCGCCGAAGATGGTCGCAACGACAGGAATGACATTCATCAGCGCCATGCAGATGACCCTGAGCATGTCGCGCCAGCTCAGCTTGATGGCCTGGACGATGGGCGCGCGCGGCGTTTCTCCCCGTTCGCCCTCGCGGGCAAAAGCAGGGGTCTCGTCGACTTCGCGACGAATGATGTAGCCCGCGACGATGACGAAGAAGCTGAGCAGGAAGGGAATCCGCCAGCCCCAGCTGTTGAAGGCGTCGGTCGGCATATAGGCCGCCAACGGCAGGAAGATTGCTGCGGCGAGGATCTGTCCGGCCTGCACCCCCTGAAGGGCGAAGCTGGCATAGAAGCCCCGTCGGCCGAACGGCGCGTGCTCCAGGATCATCGAGCTTGCGCCCGAGATTTCGCCGGCAACGGCAAATCCCTGCACGAGGCGCAGAATGACGAGCAGAATTGGCGCCAGGATGCCAACCTGCTGGTAGGTCGGCAGGATACCCACGGCCATCGTCGAGATGCCCATCAGGAACATGCAGACGATGAGAACCGTCTTGCGGCCATGGGTGTCGCCCCAGTGCCCGAGGACGAACGCGCCAATCGGCCGGGCCACATACCCGACGCCATAGGTCGCCAACGAGGCGACGATCGCGACGGTGGGATTCTCCGACGGGAAGAAGATTTGCGGGAAAATCAGTGACGCGGCGGTCGCGTAGATGAAGAAGTCATAATATTCGAGAGCCGACCCGATCCAGCCGCTGGCAGCGGCTTTCCTGGACTGACTCATCTGATGGATCGCGGTCATCTCAAGATTCCTCCCTTGGGTTTTGCTGACGTCCCGTTGACGGGCTTCGCTCAAAATTGGGCAGCACTCTCCGGCCGCTCTGCGGAGTTTCGCGAGCGCTTGTCATTGCCGATGGGTGTCTGCTTGGTGGCGACGATAAGCTTTCGCCGGGCTAACACAATTACCCAGTTATTCGACAAACCTAACATGATGTTATTTTGTACGGAGAGCCCACGTTCCGGCGAACACCGCCGGCAGGCTCATGCCGAGATCAACCGCGAGATCGCGTCCGGCGATGGTGGGGTGGGAGGTGGTTGACATTGGACCATTGCATGGTCCATTTTATGAAAACTGAGGAAGGACAATGAGATGCGGGTCTCCGTTACCGACGCAAAAGGACAATTGACCGATCTTGTCCGCCGCGCAGAGGCCGGCGACGAGGTGATCCTGACGCGACATGGGCATCCCGCGGTACGGCTCGTCCCGGTCAAGCTTTCGCCGGACCGCGCCACCCGCCGGACCGCGCTTGAGGCGGCGCGAAGGACCGGCGGGGCGAAAGCTATTCCCGGACCGAGCGCCGCGCGCAGTCAGGACTTTCTTTTCGGCGATGATGGACTGCCGGAATGATCGCAGTCGATACCTCCGCGCTGATGGCGATCGTGCTCGACGAACCCCAAGCCGATGCTTGCATCACCGCGCTGGACACCGCCGACGAAATCCTGATCTCGGCGGCCTCCGTTGCAGAAAGCCTGATCGTCGCGGCACGGCGGGGCGTCGACGAAGAGATGAACAAGCTGATTAACGATCTCGGTTTGAACGTGATCTCGGTGACCCTAGCTTCGGCCGAACGCGTGGCGCAAATCTACTCGCGTTGGGGCAAAGGCATTCGTCCTGCCGGTCTCAACTTTGGTGACTGCTTCGCCTACGATGTCGCCAAGGAGCATGGCTGCGCACTTCTTTATGTCGGCGACGACTTTGCCAAGACGGATATCGTTGCGGCGGCGTAAGTCGACGGCCGGGCGCCGACTTACCGGCCGAACAGAAAAGCCGCGCGGGGCAGCCGTCAGGCCGTGTGACCGGGATCGACGTGCTTCGGCGTTTTCTTGTCGCGTTGGGGTGTCATCTTGGCCGGATCCGGCGCACCCGGCACGCCGCGCGGCCCGAGCTGGTCTCGCTGAATGTCGTCTTCAGAGCGGGAGGGTTCAATGCCGTTCGGTTCACGGGGCTTGGTCATCGCAGCCTCCTGAAGTGTTCTGCTCGGAGTGTCCCATCAAATTCCCAGCGCGTTCTCGCCGGCTTCCCGGCCGGGCACGCTGACATGGACTTCGTGTCCCTCGCGAAGCGCCAGCGAGGCGGCAGCCACCGCCGATTCGAAGGCCGCTTCCTTGGTGGAGTATCTGTTCTTGACGTCGCCGTCATGCAGCACGCCCCATTCGTCCTGCACCGGCACGATCGTGTATTGAGCAAGGCCCATGGTGTAACTCCTCGAGATCTATCTATCGCTGCGTGAGCTGCGGGTGCGCCGCCGTCACGCGCCACACCGTGTTGCCGCTGTCATCGGCGACCAGCAGCGCGCCGGTCTTGTCGATGGCGACGCCGACGGGCCGCCCGCGCGCCTGGTTGTCGCTGTTGAGGAAGCCGGTGACGACGTCCTGCGGCGGACCGCTCGGCCTGCCATCCGTGAATGGCACGAACACCACCTTGTAGCCGTTCAAGACCTGCCTGTTCCAACTGCCGTGCTCGCCGACGAAGGCGCCGCCGCGATAGGCCGCCGGCAAACTCGCGCTCGTGTTGAAGGCCATGCCGAGCGGCGCGACATGCGAGCTCAGCGCATAGTCAGGCACGATCGCCTTGGCGACGAGATCAGGACGCTCCGGCTTGACGCGAGGATCGACGTGCTGGCCGTAATAGCTGTAGGGCCAGCCATAGAAGCCGCCGTCCCTCACCGACGTCATGTAGTCCGGCACGAGATCGGGACCGAGTTCGTCGCGCTCGTTCACCACCGTCCACAGCGTCCCGGTCTGCGGCTCGAAGCTGAGGCCGTTCGGGTTGCGCAAGCCGCTCGCGAAGATGCGCCAGCGGCCGCTGGCACGGTCGATCTCGAGGATCGCGGCGCGATTGTGCTCGGCCTCCATGCCGTTCTCGGTGATGTTGCTGTTGGAGCCGACGCCGGCATAGAGCTTTGAACCGTCGGGGCTCGCGACCAGGCTCTTGGTCCAGTGATGATCGATTGGTCCGCCCGGCAGCGGCGTCAGCACCGTGCCCGGCGCGGTGATCTTCGTATCACCCTCCGTGTAGGGATATCTGACGATCGCATCGGTGTTGGCGACATAGAGATCGTTGCCGACCAGCGCGACGCCGAACGGCGAGTTGAGATGGTCGAGGAAGACGCTCTGCACGTCCGGCACGCCGTCGCCGTTGCTGTCGCGCAGCAGCGTGATGCGGTTGCTCGCGCCGGTGTCGCCGCCTGATGTCGCCCAGGACTCGATGTATCCCATCACGATTTCCTTGGGCCGCTTGATCGGAGCGCCCTTCGGCGCCTTGGATTCCACCACCAGCACGTCGCCGTTGGGCAGCACGTAGAGGAATCGGGGGTGCTGCAAGCCGGTCGCGAAGGCCTTGGCCTGCAAGCCCTGCGCGACGGCCGGGGTCTCGTCCTTTTTCCAGCCGACGATACGGGCGATGTGCATCGGCGGCAGCAGGTATTGCTGGATGTCGGGCAGCGTCGGGTTGGCGCCGGTTTGCGCCTTCGGATCGCCACTGCCGTCATTGCAGCCGGCGAGACACAGCAGCGAGGCACACAACAGCACCCAAACGATTGCGGAGTTCATCGCGCAACTCCTACACCGTGGCGATACACCATCGCCCAGCCGAGCCAGCCGGTGACCGGCAGGATCAATACGGTGATGGCTGAAAGAATGAGCCCGGTCGGCCACACCGAGGTCCAGGCATCGCGCGTATGGATCAACGCATTGACGATCGCCAGGACCAACGCCACCGCGTTGCCGATCAGATGCGGCCAGGCCGGCGGTTGCGCCCGCACCAGACGGTTGCCGAGAAAATCGGTCAGGCCCGCGATCGCCGCCAGTACGCCGAAGATGACGCCGACGACCAGAAGCCAGGCGGAAAAATCCGCCCACATGATCTCGGCACTGACGACATAGGCGATATCGGTCAACAGCGCTCCGATGAAACAAGCGATCGGTATCGGCACCAGCATCGGATGAATCGGATGGCCCGCGATCTGCGCGGTTGAGCGCACACGCAAATTGTCTTGCACGGTTGGCCTCTTGTCAGATCGCCACCCGCCCCGGTAGAAAACACCCGCTTTCCACGAAGGTTCCTGATGGTCGACCACGGCGCCGCCGCTGTGCCTCAACAATGCTGCGGCGTGCGAGCACTTACCAGGAACCCCTTGCCGCTCCGAGCCTTGATCCCGGCATTGAGATGAACCTGCCCTTCAGGAGACCGCGGAGTGGACCAGCCTGGCGACGGCGCCTCCTTCAATCCAGCCTCAAAGCTCGACGGCGTCTCGCGGCGCCAGACGAAACAGATCGAATCCCAGAGCCGGCCTAGCGCAGCGCTGATCCATGAGACAATCCGCGCCGAGGGTGAGCAGGAACTGGAACGGCGATGGTGGGCCATCGTGCTGTCCGGCCTCGCCGCCGGCCTTTCGATGGGATTGTCCCTGATTGTCCAGGGCGAGTTTCACGCGCTGATTTCCGACGAGGCCACCCGACGGCTGGTGGCTCCGCTCGGCTACACGGTCGGTTTCCTGGTCGTGGTGCTGGGACGGCAGCAGCTCTTCACCGAGAACACCCTGACGCCGATGCTGCCGCTGTTGCACAACAGGGATCTCGGCACGCTTGGGAGCGTGATCAAGCTTTGGGGCCTGGTCCTCGCCTCCAACATCGCAGGAACCTGGGCCGTTGGATCCGTGCTCGCGCACACCAGCATCTTCGAACCCCGCATCGTGGGCGCCTTCGTCGATCTCAGCCGCCACACCATCGAGGGTACGTTCGCGACGACCCTTGTCCGGGCGATCTTTGCCGGCTGGCTGATCGCCTTGATGGCGTGGCTACTGCCTGCCGTGAAGGGATCGCGCCCGCACCTCGTCGTCGTGATGACCTATGTGGTCGCGCTCGGCCAGTTCGCGCACATCATCGCGGGCTCGGTCGAGTGCGCCTTCCTGGTGCAGAGCGGCCTGGCGTCGCTCTCGCAATATGCCTCGGACTTCTTCGTACCGACACTCCTCGGCAATATTCTGGGCGGAACGACCCTCGTGGCCCTGCTGAACTACGGACAGGTCGCCCCCGAAATCCGCGACCACAGGGAGTAAAGAGCCTGCACAAAAGCTGCCGCCTCGACAGGAACGATGGGCCCGAGCCGAGCTTGCCTCGGCAAATCAACGCGCGCCGACGAGCAGGATCAATCATGAGCACCGATACCAAGAGCCCATTCGACAAGGACCCGGCCGAAGGATCACGCGACATCATCGATCGTGAATTGCAGCGTGCCGAAGATACCGCCAACAACAAGGTCGATCATCTCCCCGGCGTGAAGGTCAGCGGGCAGCCCCAGGGCGGCGCAGTCGATCGTGCCCGGAAGCAGCGCGAGGAGAAGGACAGCAAACAGGAATAGAGCCGCTCTGCCGACCCGAAACGCACCCGGTTATCGCAAGGCCGCCCGCTCCAAGCTCCAGCCGTCACCGGGACCGACTTGACGGTCAAAGTCGGTCAATCAAGATGCATCAATTGTTGGGATGGAGCGGGTGAAGGGAATCGAACCCTCGTATTCAGCTTGGAAGTCTCGAAATACTGTAGTGTCTTCAAAGGCTATTCTGACATTTTCGGCGTTTTTTGACCCATTGAGATCACTACGGCGGGTCAACCCGGAGCTCCCCTCGCCGACGCCGGCTAAAGGTTATGATGAGCCGATTCACTCAAGGCCCGCCAAACGGCTTCGGTCGCTCCAGCGGGACGAAAGCGCTCAAATGGGCTGGGTAGGTCGACGCGCCGCCGCCGATGGTCGTGCCCGTGCTGATGCTCAAGTAGACGTCCTTCACTCCTCTGGGCGTTTCGAGCAAGATCCAGTTCTTGCTTAAGTCCCCTATCCCGATAGTCGTAAAGCGCATTGACTTGCCGAACTGCGAACAGGAGATGGGCTTTTCGGTCGTAAACGAATTCCAGGGGCCATGCAGAGTACCCGATCTGCCGCCGGTCTTCGGAAGGGTCAAGCCGAAGCCTAGGCCGACCGCCGCATAGACGTAGGTGCACTTCAAATTGTTTTCCGTGTCCCATATGGAGAACAACGCGCTGGCAAACGCAATCCCGGCTCCGGCCCTGCCCTTGACGATGCGCTTGATGGCCGCTCTCGCTGCAAACGAGATCGAACCGTCGACCTCAAGCAGCATGGCTATCTTGAAATTTCGACTGACCTTTGGCTTCGGCGGAACGGGTCGCGGCAAGTCTGGCTTTATGATCGGTTCGAAATAGACCTTAGGCAGAACCCAAAGGACCACTGATCTATCGTTGTCTTCGTCCAGCCTGTGATTTGCCGTCTGCGTATTGCCGATGGCGTGCGTCTGCATTTGCTCCGGGCGGATGCCCATCTCTGACAGAGACCGCGCGACCGTAATGACGCGGTTGGCTGATGTCGTCATATTCCAATCAGCCGTACCGATCCGGCTCGCGGATCCCGTCATCCAGATCTGACCAGCGTCGTGCTCCACCAGGGGAACCACCTTGTTCTTCAGAAATTCGAAGTGCTCTGTCTTCAAGCCCCGAAACTGGTAGCCGGCAAAGTCATCGAAATCGAAATTCCAAAGCCGCGCGTGCAAAACCCCCACTCCCGAAAAATCCAGATCGACGTCAACCTTGCCCGGACCGGTTTTGTGGAACATTCTCTTCGACCTGCAATCGACAAATAGGAACTCGTCGGTGATCGTCCGGACGGCCGCAGGACCACCTTGTTTTAGTGCAGGCAGGAAAAGAGAAGTTCAAATCGACAGCTGCAACGAAGGTTGTGACCTTGCTCCCATTTCGATCTGGCACCGAAGGAGTATGCGCTTGTGCAATACGCGACATCACTGTCGCGATCGGAGCAGCTACGATATAAGAGAGTCGCGATAGGACGGGCCCTGGAATTCGTACAGCACGACGACTTTGCGCGATCGCCCTAGACTTGGAGGGCCGCTACCCAACCACGTTAAATCGGCAGTGCATCTGGATAGTACGTTTGCCGGCTTGTTCTGCGTCTGCCTGATCGCCCATCAAAAATAGAGCGAAACGGTAAGCGTCGTCTAGCGCAGCTGCAATATCCCGGAAGCACTTGACATGGTCGTTGGTGATCTCATCGTTGGGGTCATTTGCATATTAATTGCGGATGGCTTTTCCCAAAGCGGGAGAAGTGGTTACCAGCGTGATCGCAATCATGGACTCTTGCGCCGAACGCCTGGATTGGAGCGACGAGGATCTCGCGAATAGGAACGAAGGCGCGCAACGTGCAGAACGACGGAGCTGACAAATTCTGCGGCCGGCCACGGACTTATCCACCAAATCGCTTGACCAGCTTTGAACCCTTGGCTGCATCAATCTGCTGGCCCGTCAGGTCAGAACCGACGCTCAATCCTATCGTCATGAGGTTCTTGACACGCCGCGCCGCCTGCTTCTCATTGGAATAGTCGATCTCGACGTGATCGAGGCTCATTAGATGGCCGAGCTCGTGAGCCCAGGCGCGTCCATTGGCGTGGTCATTGCCATACCATTGGACGAAGCTTGCCGGCTCCGGTTGGCTATTGGGGTATGAGCTTCCACCGGCGGCCAGATTTTCAATCGAATTGACGAGGTAGATGTGGACGGCATTGTCCGGATCGTGCCGAGAGGCAAGAACACCCAGCAATCGCTGGTCATTGCTGCGCGCGCTCTTTGCCATGTCGAGCGGCTTCTCCATCAAGCAATCGCTGATCACGAACGCGATCTTGGCCTTTGACCAGATCGTATTGACCACGTCGAGCGCCTTCTTGGCTGTCTCGCTGCTCCATTGCCCGGGCTCAACGCTCCCCCTATCGGCAAATGGCGTGATGTAAATCCTCAACGGAATGGGCATCAACTTCTCCAAAGTTCGGAATTGCGATTGTATCTCCGTACGCTATCGTTCGAAATAGAGCGGCTTATATTCAGGGCTTTCTGATTAAGTCGGCTGGCGACTTGCGCACTGACGACTTCCGGCAGCGGCCACCGACGCGATCGACTGGTCGACCAAGGCCCGCCTTCGCGACTCGGAGACTGGTTCCCTCGTTGCGAAGGAGCAGTTGCCGGGGCGAGCGTCCGGCAGGAACCTGAAGATCGAGCACCGGGGACCATGGAAAGCCGAACTGACGGGCTCCTGACCTCCGCGCAAGCTGTAACCGAGAGATTGACCCGCAAGCCGGCGTCCTAGACTTCACGTCCCCTCGATCTGCCGACCGCGGAATCTTCGTTTGAACTAAGCCAGAGGCTCTGCTGCACTGCCGCGAACACGCCTTAAGTGCAATAATCCTATAATTTCAAAAGCTTAATTCGCCAGCGCGAGACATCGATACTGGCGGGTGCCCATCATCCTCATGAAACGGCACACAGCGCCGGCCCGCGATTTCTTCCGTGCCGTTTGAACGCGAGCGCAGTGCCAGACAACACATAGGAATGGATCGGGCTCGAAACTGGTACTGTACGGAGATAGGCCAGCGGCCAGTGGCGTGTGAATTCAGTAATCATGCCTTACGCGGCCATCTTCGCGACGTTATCATTCGATGAGCATAGGTTGGGTGTTCGCCATGAGGTTATACAGGCACCTTCGAGTTTTGCTTCTTCTTGCCGCTTCGCTGTTACTGGCAGCCCAGCCAGCCTGGGCGACAAAGCGCGTGGCTTTGGTGGTTGGCAATGCCAACTATCAGAATGCCCCTCTGCTCCCAAACCCGGCCAACGACGCTGCCGCCATCACTGAAACCTTGAAGGGCGCAGGTTTCGATGTGGTTGACTCAAGGCTCAACCTCGCCGCGACCGATATGCGGCGGGCCCTGAGAGAATTCGCCGATCAGGCGCGCAATGCGGACATAGCCCTGGTGTACTATGCTGGCCACGGCATCGAGATCGACGGGACAAACTATCTGATCCCGACCGACGCCAGACTCGAACGTGACACTGATATTTATGACGAAGCATTCTCACTCGACCGCGTCCTGCTGGCAATCGAGCCTGCGAGACAGTTGCGCGTGGTGATCGTCGACGCGTGCCGCAACAATCCGTTTGCCGATTCGATGAAGCGTACAGTTGCCTCTCGATCAATCAGCCGCGGGCTGGCCAGGGTCGAACCCGCCGTCTCCAACACGCTGATCGCGTTTGCCGCGAAAGCCGGACTAACCGCCCTCGATGGCAACAGCAAGAATAGTCCGTATGCGACGGCTCTCGTAAAGTACATCGCAAAGCCGGGGCTCGACTTGCGTAGGGCCTTCGGCTTCGTCCGCGATGATGTCTTGCAAGCCACCGGCAACCGACAGGAGCCCTATGTCTACGGCTCGCTGGGCGGCGAAGACGTTGCACTTGTTCCCGCTGCCAAGGCTGATGAGCCGGTGCAAGCAGCCAACCCCCAGGCAGAAATTCGTCGTGATTACGAATTGGCCTTGCAACTACGCAACAAGCCCGCTCTGGACGCGTTCCTGAACCAGCATCCGGACGGATACTACGCAAATCTTGCCAAGCTGCAGCTTAATCAGCTCGATGCTGAGGACGCACGCGTCGCGGCAACAGCGAAGGCGCAGCAGGCGGAACAGCAGAAAACTCGGCTGATGTCGCAGGGCGCCCAGCGTGCCGACCAAGAGAAGGCGGCCGCGGATCTGAAGGCTGCGGAAGACGCCCGAATTGCCGCCGAGAAGGCGAAGCAGGCCGCGCAGGAGCAGGCCACCGAGGCAGAACGGAAACGAATTGCGTCCGAATCTACAATCGTTGCGGCTCTCTCCGGGAATAAGCCGGCTGTTGGGAGTGCCTTCGCGGACAATCCTACAGTCGCTGCGCTGGCTGACGACAATACGCCGCCAAAGCTTGCCGCACTCAGCGCCGAGCCGCGCCAGACCGATATCGCAAAAGCCGATATCACCAAATCCGTACAAAGCGAATTGAACCGCGTCGGCTGCTTCACCGGTAGCGTAGATGGCCAATGGAATGCAGCCTCCCAGCGCTCCTTGGCTCTCTTCAACCAGCACGCGGGAACCAAATTTGACGCCAAGCTCGCAAGTCTCGACGCGCTTGACGCAATCAAGCTCAAGCCGTCCCGCGTCTGTCCCCTGATCTGTGATCATGGCTACAAGGCTGCCGGCGACCACTGCAGCAGAATCTCCTGTGCAAGGGGCTCGTTCCTCAACGACGACAATGAATGCGAGAAACAGCGCGCCAGGCCCGTCAATGCCGCCAAGAGCAATGACAGTCAGCGGCAGGATCGGCCATTGCGTCAGCGGGCGCAGGCGAGCGCAGGCGGCTATGGCGCTGCGGTGGGCCATGCGACGGCCAGTCCTCAGATCATATGCAACGCCAGCAGCTGCCGTCCGGTCCAGCGCGGCTGCCATCTCGAATATCGCGGCGGTGGCGGGCCAGGCAACGAGGCCAATGTCGAGGTATGCCATTAGCCTCACCGCTCCTACACAACTGCGCGCTGGCACGGCGCCGAGTTGTCACGGCGCGTCGGAGCCATCAGGCCCGGTGGATTTAGGATCGCAAGCATGGCAAGTGGCCGAGCTAACGTCAGAGTCCCAAGCCTGATGTGGCCGAATCGGAGCGACCTGCGTGGTTGCGTGTGAGCTTGAGCAAAAGGACGCCAACGCCTTTCCTGGGGTGACGCTCTTCACGAAGCGGCAGGCGCCCGGCATGAAACCAACGGCGGTTTATCTTCCGCCAAAGCACCCAACAGCCGCCACCAAGTTCGATGTCGTGATCTGGCTTCACGGCTTCTACGTCAAAAACCATGAATTCCTTTTCCACAACGATCCAGCGCTGCTGCGCGAACAGGTCCGGGATTCCGGCAAGGACGTGGTGCTCATCGCGCCCTTCCTGGGCTACGAATATGCTGTGGGCAACACCTTTGCCGGAAACTACAGCGTGTCCGACCTGGCCACCGCGAACTGGGGTGAACGCTATCTCGAGGAGATCCTTGGAGCTCTGGCCAGGTTCCTGGGTATCTCCTCGACGTCCATTCCTCAGCTCCAGATCGGCAAGCTCATCATCGCATGCCACTCCGGCGGTGGTAACGGCATGCGCAATCTCGTCGGGAGCCTCGGAAAGTATCAGGGGAAGCTGACGGCTTGTTGGGGATTTGATTGCCTTTACGGTGCCAATGCGCGGCCCGACGATGCGACCTTTTGGTACCAGTGGCTATCTGGGCAGAGCGGCCACGCCCTCGAGATCGTGTATGGTCCGTCAACTCTCCCGCAATCGGTGAAGCTGGACCTGATCGGGCGCGGGCTGGCGACGGCCGATGGCAATCAAACCCAGCCTCAGCGCCCTGCCCTCAAGAATATCAACGTAAGCTTGGGTCATTACGACCTGTTCCCGGCATTTGGACAGATGGTCAGGGTCAACGATCTTGACGCGGCTTTCGTGGATCGCTTCATGATACCGCAGGTCGCGGACCAACCGCGGCATAAGCCTGCGCCGCTGGACGGGGAATTCCTCCAGCACGCGATTTCCAACATTCGCAGTGCTTTTCCCTTTCCAAAGGACATTCATTACATGATCGCCCGCGGTGGCTTCTTCAGCCGACTGAGCAAGCTATAGCCCCAAGCCTCACAGGACTCACTTGATGGAATAGGATTTGACGTCGAACGACCAATTGTTCGTCACAAGCTTTCCGCTGCTGTTGTCCGGCACGCGCAGCTCACTGGTCCAGGCCGATAGATAGCTCAACGCGTCCGCCTGACCTTCCAGCTTGCGAGGCATGTCCGGCAAATCGAGCAATTGCACGCGCAGCTCGCTCAGGATGGCGATCATCACTGCGGACCCCGTCGGCGGTGCGACGACATATTCAAAACCACGCTGCCGCGCCGCCGGAGCAGGGACGACAAATTCGACACCCGGCTTGACGAGATTAATGTCGCGTTCGTTCGACTGCGCCAATAGCTCGGGGGTCGGAAAGATCTGGGACATCCGCCCTTCCGAGTCGACGTCAACCAGAATGAGATATCCAGGCCTCCTGGCGGTGACGCCGAACGAGACCTTGGCGCCGACGTTGACGGTCTGACTCGGCAGGATCTGAAGGGACACACTCGCGGTATTGGTCTGCCTGCGCACCGCTTGTGCGGGCCAAAGCCAAGGTACGTACGTCGTGCCGATATGCAACGCCCCCGTCGGCAACGGTGCTGCGGACGCAGGTCCGCTGCCCGCCTGTAGCAGCAGGAATGCGAACCATGCTCGCTGGCGGCGGATCGACTGCGATGACGGCATGGCGTGCTCCCCTAAGAGTCAGGGAGCACTGAAGAAGCCGATCGAGGCGATTCGCGCGTCCGCGGGCAAGTAACGCTCGAGACTCTTGATCACCTGCCCCGAGGCGCGACGCCGGTTGAACTGTACTAGGGCTGTCTCAAGCTCGACCATGCGTTGCTGCGAAGTCACCGCAACGATCTGTTCCGCACCGAACGGCTCGCCGACCCTGAGCGGTAGGCGCAAACTCGCCGATCTGGCCAACGCCGCATCAGCACCCACCGGATACAACAATTGGATGGTGCCGTCGCCGGACACATTGAACAGCAGCACCGCCCTTGATGCCACATCAGATAGGTCAACTTCGATGGTCTGGCCAGCACGTTGTTGGCGATCGTCTGGCCAAATACGCATCACCTGCGGCGACCGTGTCGCAATGCGCTTGAGTTCACGAATTGCCGCAGTCCTATCAATCACCGTCGGCAGGCTGGCAACGTCCATCCCGTAGGCGACCACATCACCCCAAGCGATCACGTCGTGCGACACAGGATCCCATATCAGGTCGGGATTGTCCGTCGGTTGAACAGCCTGCACGGAAACATCTTTTGGCTTCACGCTTACAAAATAGCTAGTCTTGCCGTCCAGCGCCGCCAGCCGGATTGGTGCAACGAGGCGTAGAGGCCCCGGCGCGCCGGCGATCGGAAGTTCCTTGGCCGCGCCCGCAAGGGTCGGAATGGTTGGAGCCTTGGCCGTGACAGCCGGCGGTGCGGGCGCCTGTCCATCGACGGGCACCCCGGCTCCGGCCTGACCCGAGGCCGCTCTCGCGGCCGGCCCCTGAATCAGCACGACACCGCGCGTCAATCCGAAGGCGACGTCGGTATCCGGCGTCTGAGCTGGCGATGATACAGTCACGATATTCTGGCGCTGGTCCGAGAGCTGATAGACCACCTGCCGAACGTTGCTGAAAAGCTCCTTAAGCGTCACCTTCCCATCGTGATTGATGTCCGCGCTACCTTCCACCGCACGCGCGACCGCATAGCTGAGAGCCCCGCGTAGGCCATCGATGCCAGGGATGCGGACTTCCGGCGCTTTGGTGTAGCGGTCCACCGCGGCCAGAAACGCCGTGTGGTCAAGGTCAAGTTCAGACTTCGGATCGTTGCTGTCCGACACCGGCTTCAGTTCGTCGACCAGCAACGTGTAGCGCGGGACCTGCCGGAAGCTCATCTCAGCGGCACGCGGATCGATGTCGCGCACCATACCGCCACCGTGGCAGGTGTCAGCCACGAAGATCACCCTCGCTCCGCGCAGCTCGAACTGCCGTATGAAATGGTTGAACTCGCTGCCCAGAACCCGCTCAACGGACCCGGTTGGCGTGGTTTCAAAGCCTGGCAGCAGGAACACGTTCTCCATCCCGTCCGGCTCCGCGCCCTTGACGCGCTCCGGCTCCTGGGTGCCATGGCCGGCGATCGACAGAAAGATGAGGTCGTTGTTCTTGGTCCGCTCCACCAGTGCACTGATCTCGCGCAGGACGCCTGCCCTGTCGGCCTGCGCGTTAGTCAGTTCGACGACGTCGCCAACCCCCATGGATTTAAGGCTGGTCACGATGTCCGTAGCGTCAGCGACCGCACCCTTCAATTTGCGCACGTGCTGGTAGTCGTCGATCCCGATCACGAGCGCACGCACCGCCGCCCCATCTGGATTGCTGAGCGACAAATCTCCTGCCGCATGCGCCCGCGGGATTGTCAGTCCGATCAACGCGGCGAGCCCGATGGTGGCGCACAGCCGCCCGATCCCGCAGTCAAGTCCTCTGGGCATCCGCATCGTGATCCACCTCGACATCATGCCTACCCATTTTGTAGCTCTGGCGACACACTGGGTTCAGCGCCTTTTGCCTGCCGTTTTGCGGCCCGCCGGCGGTTGTTCAGTCTGCTCCTGATAGGCGCCCGCTGAAACCGTCGTCTGATCATCCGCGAACGCTCGAAAGCGGACCGGAACATAGCCGCGCGCGAGCAAGCTCGCCAATGGATAGACGTTGCGACAGACGCGGCCGTTGCAGCCACCGGTCGAGGATTCCATCACCTCGGCCTTGCGATCAGGCGTGAACCGCAGGAACAGCATCACATGCGAGCCTGGCTTGTTCAGCGCATCGCCGGGCCTCAGGTCCCAAGGATTTGCCACGGGCGCAGCGATCGCGGGGATAGCTGCAGTCGTATAGTGGACGGAGAGCCCCCACGCGGCGCTGACGAATGCCGAACAGTCGACGCCCGCCACATCGGGCCGTGGCGCATTGCGGGTGCACACATTGCCAGCCAGCGTTCCGCTCTCGATCCGCTGCCGGAAGTTCGCGAGCGAACCGTGGCAGCCCCAGCAATACGGTACGCCGCGCACCTCCTGGTTCACTTTTCCCTGCAGATACCACGGCCGACGAACACGGCTGAAGCCGCTGCATTGGCTGTCGGGATCGTTGCCGTAGTTCGCCTGCGTCAGCTTCCACTGGATACCCTCGAACGCAAACGCGGTCTCGATCGCCTGCTGGCGATTGGACGGCCTCACGGCGGCCGAAGCGTCAAATTTGACGCCGGATTGTGGTGCCGGCGCCGTCGTCGTTCGCGACGGCCGCACGTCGATAATCGAGGCATTGGTCAGAGGTCGGAACCCGACGCCAATCACTTCGATACCGTCCGGCTTGGTTCGCAGGAAATAGACATCGCCACTGCCCGACACCGTGACGAACCGTCTGGTCAGCGGCGTATTTTCCAGAGGAAGCTCATAGATTCCCTCGAGACGCCCGTTCGCGGCATAGCGTGCGACGAACGTGGAGGCGTTCTTTCCTGATGGCGGAACGTCCTCGGCCAGCACGTAGAAGCGGTCGCTGTTGTCGATCTCGAGAAACTCCACCGTGCCGAGCTGGTTGCGCACGCGCAGGCCGAGTTGGCCGATGGTTTCGTTGGTGACCATGGTCTGGATCTCGACCCGGACGCTGGCATTGCCCTTGTCCGGAATGATGTCGGCGATCACCGAGCCCTTGCTTCGAGAAGCCACGTATTGCCGGTCAGGCTGCCGGGTCGTCCTGATGATGGCCGCGCGGGTGTTCTGATCGAGCAGGTCCGCCGCGCTGCCGGGTGCCTGCGATCCCATCTGGGCGAAAGCGGAGACGGCAACCTGGTCGTCTGCTCCACGGCTCGAGACCTCCTCAAGCTGGATCACGTCACCGCCGAGTCCGCGCGTGGATTGCCCCGGCGCCGCCTTCAGCGTCCGTACGCCACCGTCCCAAACCATTATGTCGTCCTCATGGACGACGAGATCGGTCGGCTGGACGTCTTTCGGCATCTTGAGGACGTCGGGATCGGAGTTTGGCTGTTTCGGGTCAAACTGGATGATGCGACCGTTGATCTGATCGAGCAAAAACAGGTTGCCCTGCCCGTCGGCGCTGAGTGCTTGCGGTCCCGCGAGTTCCACGTCCTCGCTGGCCGGGACTATGCCGACCATGGAAGCAGCCGAACCGCCGGTAAAGCTGCGTACGACAGTATCGTCGGCGTGCGCCTTGGTTCCGAAAATGCCCGCGCTAACGATGAAGACCCAGATCCAATGTTTTGGACGAAGCATATTCGCCTCAATGTACCCCGAACCGATCGCCGCGTCGGATCGACTAATCCGAGATGCCGTTGATGCCGCGCGTCAATTAGTGGTGAGCAATCTCAATCGCGTTCAATTCTATCACTGGACGGTGATAGTCCGAAATTTCTTCAGCTTGCCGAGGAAAACCATGGCCCGGAATAGATTTGAGCAAGTGAACGAAGTCCAGCCCGACGCGGTCACGCTGCTCCTGAAACGCGACAGTGACGGTGCCTCCGGAGCGATCGTGCTGCCTGCCGCCGCGAGCCAAGGGCGGCTGACCACCGACCAGGTCAGCGCGCAATTGCCGGCTCAGGATGCTTTTCGCGGCGCGATCCGGCTGGCTAACGACGTCAAGCTCGCGCTCGTGGTGTGCGATCCAGACGGGGTCTGGAAGCCCGAGTGGGGCGATCTTTATCAACCGATCGATTGACCCGCATCGGATGGAGCCGGCAAATGCTGCGACGCCGCATACAGACTAGCTTGCCGAACGGACCCTCCGCCCGACTGTCGTTCCTTATACGGGCCCTGATGGTCGCGCTGCTCGTTGCGACAGGCTGGCCGGCACGCGCCAACGACTCGGCTGCGGAATTGTCGATCGGTGGGCTCCAGTTCGTACGCACCAATGACGTGGCCATGGAGAGCGAGAACCTTCGTATCACGCTCGACAGAATCAGCGTTCGCTACCAATTCGCCAACCTCACCGCCAAGCCGGTCACGCTTAATGTTGCCTTTCCGCTGCCCGACATCGACCTGTCGGAGGCTGAGAATGTTGCATTGCCGTCAAGTGATCCGATCAACTTCGTCGAATTCGAGACCAAGGTCGATGGCAACCTGGCGCCGCTGACCGTCGATCAGCGCGCCATGGTTGGCAACAGGGATGTCAGTGCCCTGCTCCGCGAACTCAAGTTGCCGCTGCTGCCGATTGGTGGCCGCGAGATCCGGGTGACCGACCTGCCCGCGGCGACCCGGACCCGGCTTGTGGACGACGGACTTCTGATGCCTGCCGGAATGAGCGACAACGGTCGCCAGCAATATGCGCCGGGGTGGACCGTCAAGACCTCGGCTGTGCGCCAGCAGTTGTTTCCGCCCGTGCGCAGCGTCACGGTCGAACACCAGTACCGGCCGAGCGTCGGCTCCAGTCCTGACACCATTCTGCGCTCGAGCCTGCGCCGCAGCAGCGCACTCGGTCAGGAAGTTGCGCGTTACCGGAAAGAATACTGCATCCAGGATACGTTCCTTGCCGAGCTCGACAAGCGCACGGGCAATAACCAGACCAACGGCGCAAATCTCCAGGAGCGGCGCATATCGTACGTGCTCAAGACCGGCGCGAATTGGGCTGGGCCGATCCGGTCATTCAAGCTGACTATCGACCCAGGCGGCAGCGACCGCTTGGTGAGCTTCTGTCCTGGGCGGCTAAAGGCATCGTCCGCTACTGGAAACACGCTTGAATATACGGCAAGCGACTTCAAGCCGGATGCCGACCTGAAAATCCTGGTGATCGGAACATTCTGAGCGTGCCGGTCAATTGGTGAGCAGCACGTAGCGCACGGCCGCGATGACAGTCATCTTATTGCGCTGAGCCTCGCTTAGCGCCTGCAGGAAGAACGTGTCGGCGGCGATCGGTCGCGGCTGGCGCAACGAGTCGAGAACCTGCGGGACCGCCACGACCAATAGCAGTTGCGGACCGCTCGCGCGCGCTGTCGGGAGCGTAAACGAAAGTGAGTCGATGCCCGGCTTCAGAAGATAAGACAGGCTCTGAACTTCGCCGCGATCAGATACCATCAGGAGCTCCACCACGCGGTTGGCAAAGTTCTCGATGGTCCCATTGAGGGTTTCACCGCCCTTCAGCTCTGTCGCTGACAAGGTGATGCGTGGCATTCGCGCCTGATCGCTCCCGACCTGACTCAAGAACTTGACGGCTGGGCATTGCGCCTGGGTCACTTGCCTGACGCCGATCGAAGCCTCGAAACCCTGCTCACGCCGAAACGCTTTGTCGAACGTGTCGAATGGGACGGTCGAGGCACCGAACCCTTCGATGACAGCGGCATTTGGGCTCACGGCAATCGGCAACACGAAGAAGCAGTCACCGCCGGAATATTGGGCCACGTATTTGCGGATGCGCTCGGCGCGCCCTGGCCCATCGAGTGCCGGAGACTGCGTCGCCGTCGGCTGCGCGGGCAACTTCTCCGGCTCTTGGCGTCCGGGCTGTGGTCCAGCGGGCTCGACCTTCGGCGGCGCCATTGCTCCGGCGAGTTTCGGGGGTGGCGACAAGACCGCGGTGCCTGGCGCTGACCAAACCAGCTTGTAGAAGGCATATCCACCACCGCCGACCAGCAGCAACAATGCCGCGGCGCCCGCCCCCAGCCAGAGGCGGCGCGGACTCCGCGCGATCTCCGGCATCCTGTCCTGCGGCGCCGGCGACGCGCTTTCCGGCCGCCGCAGCGGATCGAAGCCATATAACGGCGCGGCCGGCGTCTGGGCGGAACCGGTTGGCGTCCAGCTGGCGACCTCCCCCATAGTGGGGCGCAATGCCGGATCAGGCTGCAGCATCCGCTCCAGCAAAGGTCGGATGCGCATATCCACACCACCGAGATCGGGCACACGCCGGCGCTTCTCCACCAGTTGAAATTGGCTGCCGCCCATGTCGAGTTTCTGTCCGGTCAGCGCATGGAACAGCACAAGACCGAGGCTGTAGACATCGGATTTCGCAGTCACGTCATTGCCGTACAACCCTACTTGCTCCGGCGATGCGTAGTTGTCCTTGCCGGCGAAGCCCGAGCCGATGATGGTTTTGTCGCCCATTTGGGTCGACCGAGCGATGCCGAAGTCGATGATCTTGGCCCGACTGACGTCGTCGAGCGGAATGATGATGTTGTCCGGAGACACGTCGCGATGGATGATGCCGTGCTCATGTGCGGCCTCCAGTCCCAATGCGACACGCTGCCTCAGCCTGATCAGCGCCTCGAAGGTCAACGGCCCATCATCGAGCATGTTCGAGAGCGAGCGGCCATTCACGAACTCCATCGCGAGATAAGGTCGCTGCAGCACCGGCTCGACGGTAAACAGGAAGTAGCGAACGATCGCGTCGTGCGGAAGATTGTGGAGTGCCGCGGCCTCTCGACGGAACAGCGCGAGCGCGGCCTCGTTATCAACCACGTCGGGCAGTAGCATTTTCACCGCAATAGGCGATCCAGTCTGGATCTCACGGCATTTGTAGACCTCACCCATGCCGCCCGCGCCGATCATCGCTTCGATCTCGTAAATGCCATTGAGACGGGTGCCGGGCGGCACGCCGTGATAGGACGATCGGAACGGATCGCTCGGACTCATGGTTGCGGCTCCCGATTGAGCGGAGATCTTGTCGTCCCCTGAGATCGTGGCGTCAGTAGTCGCACGATCACAATCGTCAAATTGTCAAGCCCGCCACGATCAAGAGCCAGCGCGAGCATGTCATCGCAAGCCGCCTGGGCGCGTCGCGTAGCCGCGTGCTGCAGGATCTCGTCGTCCTGCACGTGCCTGGTCAGGCCATCGCTGCAGATCACGAAGATATCTTCTGGCTCGGCCGGGCCTGTCACCACCTCGAATTCCGGATCATCGGCGACACCGACGGCACGCGTAATGGCATTGCTCGGCCAATCATTCACGTCTTCGCGCGACAGCGCACCTTTTGCGATCAGCTCCTCCAGTTCGCTGTGATCATGCGAGACCTGGCGAATTGCGCCGCGACTAATAAGGTAGACCCGGCTGTCACCCGCCCATATGCAGGCATAGTAGTTATCGCGAACGAGCAGAACCGCCGCTGTTGTCCCGACGGTGGCACCCTGTCGTTCATGACTAAGCGCCAGTATCTGCTGGTTTGCGCTGAAAAGCCGCTCCTCGCATTCCGCCAGCAGGTCTGCGGCTGATTCTGGTGTAGCGATAGCGTCGAGCGACTGCACTACGATGCGACTGGCGAGATCACCGGCCTCGTGCCCCCCCATGCCGTCGGCGACCGCCCACAGACCAACGTCGGTTCGTACCAAACATGAATCCTCGTTCCGCTCCCGCACGCGTCCGGCATGGGTGACGCTGCCAACATCGAACAAGGACGGAATATGCACCATCGCGCGTCATCCATTCCCGGATGCCGCGGGTCCGAGATCACCGGTCAGCAGCGTGACGTAGTGAAACGGATCTGGCAATCCGCGACAACTCAGCGCCATTGGCGGGAAGCCTTCCCCTCCGGCGGTCCACCAGAAGCTAGCCGCGGCGTAGACCTGTGGGTTGGCAGCGCAAAGTGCTGCAAACGACGCCGCGAAGGCTTCGACCGCCGAAGCCCTCCCCATTGCCGCAGTACCAAGCGACGTGACCGGCGGATCGCCGGTGATGGTCTCCTGCAGTCGTGGCACCGAAAGCCGATCCAATGCATCGGAGATCTGCTCGAAGGTTGCGGCCCGATCCAGGGTCGAAAGCAGGAACGCCTCCACTTGCCCGAACCATTCGTCCTGCGGATCAATGCTCGGCGGCGGCAGCGAGACGGCCTCGCCGGTCACCGCATGCAGGGTCAAGGGATAGTATCGCCCCACCCCATCGAGCGAGGGCATGATCGCACCCGCCACTGTCGTGCCGCAGATCGCGGCGCCGAGCCAAAACCGCCAGACCGGCGCGGTCAGAAAGGCCTGTTGCCATCCTGGGCCAAGCTGGTGGCGACTTGCTGACAGCGCAGCCTGTACCCACGGCTCCCAGGCTTCCAGGAAGCTGCGCGGGGTCGCGATCGCGATGAAATCGCGCTTCGCACCGATTTTGCCGAATATCCCGCAACGCATGGTCATATCCCGGTCGGGCAACGAAACTCGCGCAGCACTGACAGGTTCAGCGGGTTGCGCAACGATCCGGTCGAAATTTGATAGTTGAGCTCGCGCCCGGCGACGATGAAACTCGCGCTGGCCGTTTCCGCTTTCACCACTAACGAGCCCGCCTCCAACATCCGAAACAACGACCAGGGACCAATGCGCTCAAGTACGGATGGCGGGCCGGTATCGTTACTGACTGAAATTGCCGTTCGCGGCGCTGGGCCCGGCCATAGGATAGTAGTCGGCGAGTTGGTCTGCGGCTGTGGCGGTGGCGTAGGTTGCGGCCCGCCGAACAAGGACGGAGGGGCCGATCCGGCAATGGTTGGGCTCGCAATTGTGGTGCCACCGATCTCGGTCTTAACTGTCACGCCTGGTCCCGGTGCCCCAGGGGGTCGGATCGCGAATGAAACGGCGGGCACACCGCCGCCCGTCTGGAAGAACGCATCCCGGATATAAGCCGCATTCTGGAATTGTTTGAGCGTCTCGGGCGAGAACGACCGACCAACGGGGCTCTCCTTTCGCCAAGCCCAGTCCGACCGCGACGTGTCGGCATAAGGTGCCAGGTACTGGGTGAAGAACCTGTCCATAACGCCATTCGGACTGAACAATTTGGCAAAATCCGCGAGCGGAACTTCCTGGCCGCTGCCGCGGATAAACGGGTAGCGATTAGTCACGGTCTGTTGGCAGACCGGCGTGACCTGATCGCGCAACGTTTGCAGGATTTGTCCGGCGGTTGAAGCCGCGATGCTACCTTCGAACTCCGCGGCTGCTGCTCGCAACATATCGGAGAATGGCGGCGGCATGCGCGAGGCGTTGTTGCGGAGCGCTGCGACCTGGTTCTGGAGCGCAGCTGTGGCTTGTGCGGTCAGTTGGGGATTCTCGATGATCAGCGTCAGGTTCTGCGCGATGTCGTTCAGGTTCGCGACGGTCGAGTCGATTGGCCGGCGGGTGCTCTCGCCTTCGAGCGCTGCGTGGTAAGGCTTGAACTGTGCTTCGATCATCGTGCCAGGCGGTCCATCCTGAGCATTCGTGAAGAGTGCTGGCGCCGATGCGGCAGCTGGCGCCGAAGCGCTCTTCGCCCGTTCCTTGGTCAGCACCGTCTCGTCGCGCACCGACTCCAGAATTTGCCGCATCGGCGAGGTCGGCGCCGAAAGCGCCCGAAGCACCTCATATTTCGGTTTGTCGGCGAGCAGCTTCTTCAGGCGCAGGCTCCCGAGCGCCGTTCGCCAGGTCGTCACGAAATCGTTTGAATAGATGCTGAGCAGATCGCCGGCCAGATTGTCGTACTGCTGGTTGATGGCCGACTGCTGGCCGGCATCCCCCAAAACCCATCGCTCCCGCTTCATCCGCTCAGACAATCCGGACAGCCGGGCGACGAACTTCTGATGGAAGCCGTTATACGTGAAGAACTCAGGTACCCGCACGGCGTCCAAAGGCTGCCCGGTCGTGGTTTCGAACACGACACCCATGTCGGGTCCGCCATGGCGGCCGGCGATCCAGTCGCCGGCGATCGACGCGCGAGCCTCCGATTTCAGAAACTCGTACGCTCGTTGCGACACGTTCAGGCGCGCCAAGGAGTTCTGGGCCTGCTTGATCAACCGGCCGTCGAGTTCGACCAAGGGCGGCTGTTCGGTCTCGAGGTCGAACATTGCCACGAGGTTCTCGTCGAGCAGACGCCGCCCTTCTGCGTTGGTGGCGCCAGGATAGAGATTATCCGCCCAGTCACGTTGCATCCAGGAGCGGATCAACTCGCGATCCGGCGACTGCAGGCCACCGATCATCAGATAGACCTTGAGCGCCTCATAGACGAAGGCAGGCTCGTTTATGCGCGCATTGAGCTGCTCTTCCAGGCGATACAGCAGGCGCGGTCGGAACATGCGTTCAAGCGCGGTGTGATAGGCCGCTTTCGAGGGCGACAGCAGCCGGGCGCGCTGACTGAGCCCGTAGCGAGCCGACAGAGGCACCGATTCGCCGCGCGATCCGTAGCCCGCCGGGGCGTTGCGAAGCCGGTAGAGTAGCGGCAGCACCTTGTCGAGATCATGATCGGCAATCAACGTCTGCTTGATAAGTGCCGCGCCGGCGGTTGCATACTCGCTATCCGCCTGCAGGCTTTGCTCGATCAAATCGGCGTTCCGCTTGTAGCTCACCAGCCAAGCTGCGATCAGCCCGATCGAGACCAGACCGATCAATGACAGGGCTGCGGTCTTCAGGACCAGCGCGCGGCGCACCGCGGCACGGTCAGTCGAGACCCAGTCGGCCTCGCCGATGATGACCTTGGAAATCAGATCGGCAAGGAAGAAGCTCTTGCCCGTGCCCGAATAGGATCCGGAACCGACTTCCTCAGCGCCGAACGTGCGCGCCAGCGACCCGATCAATTGATCGATCGGCGTGCCCTGCTGCGTACCCGAAGTAAAGTAGAATCCGCGCAGGTTCGCGTTCACGTGATAGCGCGTCGGCTCGAAGATCAGGTTGAGGAAATCGTGGATCTGAGGCTTGAGCCGCGCCATCTGTGCCGGAAAACCGAACAATTGCACGCGGTGCTGGGGCGTCGGCTCGTCCTGCAGACGGTCGAGCGTCTCTTCGCTCAGGCGCTCCAGCAGACGGTCGAACTCGAACGGGATCTGCCCAACCAGATTCTGGGTCTTGTCGGCGGTCTGGAACGTGGCACCCCAGACTTGACGGCGGCCGGCCTCCCCGAGATAGGCGAAATACTCGGTGAAGCCGGCAACGAGATCCGCTTTGGTAAATAGCGCGTAGACTGGGAAGCTGACCTTGAGTCTCTGATGCAGCTCGAGCAGGCGCATCCTGATGGCATCGGCATGAAGTGCGAGCTCCTGCTTCGGCAGCGTCAGGATGTCTTCGATACTGATGGCGACAAGAACGCCGTTGATCGGTTGGCGCGACCGGCTTTTCTTCAGGATGTCCAGGAACGCCAGCCAGCTGTCCTTGTCGGCCTTGCTGTTGGAGTCCTGGGTGGTGTAGCGGCCGGCGGTATCGATCAGCACCGCCTCCTCTGTAAACCACCAATCGCAGTAGCGGGTACCGCCGACCCCTGCGATCGCCGCGGGCGTTGCCCCGCGCGCGAGCGGAAATTTGAGCCCGGAATTGACAAGCGCCGTGGTCTTGCCGGCGCCGGGCGGACCGATGATGACGTACCAGGGGAGATCGTAGAGATAGCCCGACTTGTTGCCGCTGGCGGTCTTCAGCGTCGCGAGCGCATCCTTCATGCGCTCCTTGAGCACTGGTTCATCGCTGACGGGCTGGTCTGCACCAGCGATACCATCGGCAATCTCCTTGGCACCCTTGCGCCGCTTGAACAGATTGAGGCCAACGATGCCTGCCACGGCCGTGGTGAGCAGCAGAATAGCGATCTGCCGGACGATATGGTTCTCCAGCGGCCGCCAATCGCCGAATGCGATGAAGGGACCGGCGAAATAGATCACCGCTCCGAGCGAGCTGAGCCCGACCCCGTAGAGAACGATGCGAAGAATGTCCTTGGCAAGCATCTAACCGTACCCGTCGCAAAACCACCTGATCCGGCGGTGTGTGCCTATTCGCTGCGTTCGATAAAGATCTCGACGCGCCGGTTCTTGGCACGTCCCTCCGGCGTTGTGTTGTTGGCAATCGGCGCATCTGCTCCCTTGCCCTCGACGTCGACGCGCGAACCATCGTTCAAGCCAGGTTTCAGTGCCGCGGCAACCGCCTTGGCGCGCTCGACCGACAACTCGAAATTGGTCGGGAAGCGGACTGTGCGGATCGGCGAACTGTCAGTATGGCCGACGACCCGGATCCGTCCCGGCTCCTTGTCGAGGGTTGCTGCGACGCGGAGAGCGATCGGCTTAAAGCCGTCGAGGATGGTCGCTTGGCCCGACGCAAACAAGGCCAGGTCGCAGACCCTGATCACGATGAAGCTGGGGGTCTGGTCCGCCGTCATGGCGCAGGCGGTGTTCTCCTTCGCGAGTGCATTGCGGATGCGTTGCAACTGGGTAATGCGATCCGGCGGCGGCGGAGGCGGCGGCGGTGGGGGTGGTGCAACGACCTGACGCTTGAGTTCGATCGGACCGGCCGGATGGAGCGCGAGCGCCACCTCAGCAGCATTCTCTGCCCGTCCAGCGAGGAGCGTCCGCAGAACGAAATAGGACCCGGTCAGCAGCGCGGCGACCACGGCTGCCACGAGCCAAACCGGAACACGCAGACGCTGCCGGCGCCCCGCCAGCGCCTGCCCGCGCCAGTTGGGCGACAGGTCGCTCATCGTTTTCGGTCTAACCCGGCGCAGCAATTCATAGAGGTTGCGCTGGATCAGTTGCAGGTTCGCAAGTCCGCCCCCTGACGTCCGGTGGATGCCCTGAAAACCAAGCGCAAGGCAGGCGTGCTGAAGTTCGAGGACCGGATAGTTGACCAGTGGATCAACCTTCAAATGGTCGAGGATCTCAAAGAAACGGACGCCGCCGACACGCTCGCCGAAGAACCGGCTCAGCATCGAATATTGCGTCCAGACGTGACGCTCTTCGGTTGGGATGTGCTGCACGATATCGTCAGCAGTGGCACACAGGATGTATTTTGCTGTGTTGGCCTGGTGCTCGGAAATGCCCGCTGAACGGATGTCCTTCTCAAAGAATTTGATCGCGTCTGCGACCTGCTCCATCAGGCTGGCGAATGACGCTCGCATGAGCGCCACACGCAACCGACCGAGCAGTTGCAGCAACGGGCCCGCAGCGCGCATCACCGGATTGGCATTTGGCGCGACCAGATCGTCAACGCGCAACGGCGGCCCTGGCGGCATCAAGGGTTGCGGCACCTGGCCTTGCGCGGGTGTCGAAATCCATTCCTCGGCTGGATGGCTGGCCGGCGCGGAGGCGTAGTTCGAGCCCTGTGGAACGGGCGAAAAGGATGGTGGTGGGGCCGGCGTGCCGGGAGAGGGTACGGGTGATGGCGAATAGGCTGGGCGTGCTGCGGGCCCCCCACCCGGCGGAGGTTGAGAGATCGGCGCCGGCGGCAACTTCCCGCCGGGGTTGGGACGGATGATCGTCCGTTCGCCCCGCCCGAAAGGATTGACCGGCTTGTCCTTGTCGCTCATGGCCTGTCTTCCAGGATAGCCCAAAGATACAGCTCAAGCTCGGGCCAGTCGCCGGAAAAATGCATTCCGATCGACGCAGCCGTACTGAACTCGGGCCACAGCGGTGACTTGCGGTCGAGATAGAAATAGACGTGATCCGTGATGGCCCGGATATGCGGCGGCGGCGTCGGCAAATGCGCCAACGTGAGGCCCGGCAGGTTTGCGTGCACGATCTCGTTCATCTTTGTGTTCGGCCCGACCTTGAACAGGTGCGGGAAATCGTTCTGGATCTCCACAAGCGGCCGCCGTGCGGCAACTTCCAGCACCAGGGTCGCATTTCGGAATAGCGCTCGATCGCGGATCGGCGATACGAACGCATTCTGTGCGCGCTCGATGATCTCCAGGCGGATCGCCCGCCGACCCAGCCGCGCGCTCAAGAAGTCCTGGATGTCGCTCACCAAGGGTGTGAAGACGTTCTCGAGATCGTCGTGATTGTACGCCGGATAGTTGCGCGCCCGCCGTTCCGCCGTGGAAAACGTCGCAAGTTCACCCGCGAACCTCAGCAATTCCTCGTACAGGCGCTCCGGGTGAACGCTGCCGGAGCGCTGGAAATGAGTCAGCACGGGAATGGTACGGTTCAGCACTTGCAGGACCAGATAGTCGACGCTCTGCAACCCACCACCGGATGACGGATCGACGGCGTAACGCGCCAACTCGTCGAGTTTAGTCTCAACCCAGCCGATGATGCGGTTGAGCCAGCCATCGATGATCGGATGCGCGGCGCAGACCAGCATCGGCGGCACGAACTTGTCGTCGAACAGGATGTTCTTGTCGCGCACCTCCAGAATGCGCGCGATGCCCAGGCCCATGTATCCGGGCTTGCTCGTCTTGCGCAGTTCGAAAGACAGGCGCGGATAAGCGATGTCGATCTCTTCCTCGATGCGGAGCGCCGAGGTCGAGTCGATGAAGGTTTCCGAAGTGCGAACATAACGACTGGCGCTGTCGGTGCGGTCCTCGTCGACCTCGCGGGTGTTTGGCGCCGCGACCGGCATCATCAGCCAGACGATCTGGCCTGCAGCCGTCTCCGGCACCTCGATCGATTCGGGTATTGGGCTGTCCGCAGGGATATCGAACGGCGTACCGTCCGGCATGAGGCCGGACGCACTGCGCACCGCGAATTTGCTC
The DNA here is from genome assembly GCF_023100665.1 of Bradyrhizobium sp. CW1. Classification (NCBI taxonomy): domain Bacteria; kingdom Pseudomonadati; phylum Pseudomonadota; class Alphaproteobacteria; order Hyphomicrobiales; family Nitrobacteraceae; genus Bradyrhizobium; species Bradyrhizobium sp. CW1. The sequence goes on along the minus strand of NZ_CP064684.1, from coordinate 3,321,996 downwards.
TGTTCGGTAAGATCCCTATCGATCTCTAGCTCGGCAAAGCCCCAAGGGTATGGTGTCGTGTAGCGAACGCGCTTTTCCAGCAAGTGTTCGATGTAGCGGTCGTTCTGCTGCAGATGATGCGGCCGCAGAAACAAACCTTCCGACCAGAAGACCTTGCTGTACCAAGACATTCCTATATCCACTTAGAAATTGTAGGCAACCTCGTGGTCGCCGAGAGTTTACTTTGAGCCGGGCTTATCACCGCGGTCGTAATAGTTCGAGAAAAGCAACATAAAGGTTTCGATCGGGGCGTTGTTGTCGCGGCCAAGATGCGCTTTCCAGCGCGTCAAGAACTCGTCCCAGAGTTTGCCCTTGTTCGTGCCGAGCCAGGAGCTTGCGCCACGCTGAAGCTCGAGCTCGCGCGCCATCAGCGTCGGATCTATGCCCGCAATCAGCTCATGGACAGCGTGCTGCATCGCCATATAGGTTCTCAACTGATGTGACTTGAGATCACTGAAGCCCTGTGCAAAGGCGCGCTGTGCATCGAGATAGCTGCGTGTCGGCGGCCCAAAGAGAATGCGCATCGCTTCCTCCGAGGTCGGCGAGAATTTCAGCGGATTATTTTCGAGGGCTTGGACGGTGGTCTGGCTGGTGCTACGGGTCAGCTGCTTGGCTTGGGTTCGCGCTTGCAGCAGCGCCATCAGATTGTCCACGGTCATACGCAAGATGATGCCGAGCTGTTCGGCGAGTTCGGCATCGGACTTGCTGGCGAAGAAATTCTCCGGCAATCCCGCAGCGCGCGCCACCAGTCGCGCGAACTCGGTACCACCGACTGGCTTGGCCGCGACAGGTCGCTCGTCTGCTGCTTGCGCCGTCTCGACCTGCGGGTGCGATGGCGATGTTGGCGGCTGGGCAGCGACTGGTTCATCATCGATCCAAACCGACGGCCGGCGTGGAGTCGGGATGGCTTGCGGGCGCTCGACTTGCGGTTTCGGCGCGGTGACCGGACCGGCTGCCCAGTTCATGTCATCGTCCTGCACGGACGGTTGGGACGTAGACGTCGGCGATGACCATCGAAATGGGTCTACACCCGGCGCCGGCACGCTCGCTGCCCAATCAAGGAACCCCGGATTGACGGGCCGCGCCGCCTCGCGTGGCTTCTTCAACAGTTGCGGATCGATCGGCGGCGGAACGTCACGATCGGCCGTCCAAAGCTCTCCGTAATCCGCATGCTGCTGGACCGAGGGTTCGTGCAGTTGCGCCGCTTGATTTGGGATACGCCCGCCAGCCTCATCCTCCAGCGAAACTCCGATGATGTAGTGGCCGATCGTGAGCCGATCGCCGTCGCGCAAGCGGTGCGGCCCCCGCATGCGCTGGTCGGCACCATTGAGAAAGGTGCCGTTGGTCGAGACGTCGTGCAGCCAATAGCCACCGTCGCGAAAGTGCACCTCGCAATGCTTTCCGGAAATAGTCCGCGCCGGATCCGGCAGCGTCCAGTCGAGGTGACGGTCCCGGCCAATATCGACCGAACGCCTGCCGGTGACCGTAAACGTCACAGGTCCGCCGTCCGGAAGATTCGGTTCGTTCTCGATATTAAAGCGAAGCACCATCACATCGTCTCGTTAGCGCGGAGGGCGCGGTTCGCCGCGTGCCAATTGAATACCATCCTCCAGGCACGACGTCATTATCTGGTCCCGGAAGTCACGAGGGAGCCGGCAGAGGCCAATCAGCAGTGCTGTACGCACCGCCCGTGCGGCCTGATCTGGCTTGGCTTCCACGGGCGCAAATTCCGGGGGAACCACGCTTCCGCCGGACCAGCCGGCCGCCAGCGCCAGCCACGTTGCCGGCTGCTCAGGATCGTTGGCATTGCCGACAGCCAGCGCCTTGTTCCGGGACTGCTCGTCCGGTTGCCGGACCCAGGTCTCCACAATATTGAGCGACCTGCTATCGCTGGCATCGAAATGATCGAACATCCGCCGCAGAGAGCGACATCCCCAGCCAATTGCCACACGCCTTGGAAGTAGGTATGCACAATAAGACACGGCCGGGTGCCAATTGCACGCGTCGGCGGCCTCCTGAAGGAAATCCAGCGAAGGCTTGTCAGCGTCGGCTCTGCCGACATCATAGCGCGCCAACGGATAGGCCTGAAACAGATCCTGTACCGTTCCGAATCGAACCTGCCCCATGATCGTCAGCCGACAAGAGTTGGAGTGCCGTGAGCGACCAGCGGACCGCCGGCAGCAAGCGCCATGCCGGCCTGCGCTGTCATGGCGATCGTCGGCGCGTTGATGACGATGCCCGCCGGGGTCAGGATAATCTGGCTGGGACCAACCTGCAGGGTGATATTGGCGCTGGCCGTGAGCGTGATGCTGATGCCCGCATTGACAGACTGGTCCATGGCCAGCGTGATGTGTTGACCGCCCAATTCGATATCGAGTTTGTCATTGCCTTTCTTGAGCGTGGTCTTGCGGGTATCGCCGCCGAATGCAGCTTCGCCGATGGTCCGTGTCTCGGTGTCCCGGACCGTCACGTCATGGTCCTTCTCGGCATGCACCGTGATCTTCTCGGACCCCTTCTTGTCCTCGAAGCTCCACTCGTTGAAGCCGCCGCCACCTTTGGTGGAGTCCGACTTCAAGCCGCCAATCGTCTTTTTCGACGGCAGATCGTAAGGCAGCTTGTATTCGTCGTTGTACACGGTGCCAATCACCAGGGGCCGGTCCGGATCCCCTTCCAGGAACTCGACAACGACTTCCTGTCCGACACGCGGAATGATCTGACCGCCCCAGCGCTTGCCGGACCAAACCTGGGCGACGCGCAACCGGCACGACCGCTTCTTCTTGCGATCCCAGAAAAAGCGGACATAGATTTCGCCGAGCGACTCGACGTCGATTTCCTCGCTCGAATTGTCGTCTTTGGTCACTACCTTGGCAGTCTGGATGCCATTGATCCTTGGCTTCGGCGTCGTCATTGGCGCTCGAAACGGCCGATCGCTCGGCAGAAACTCGTAGCTGCCGAAATAGACGTGTTGCCCGGCGTCGCTCGGACCTCCGGTGCGATAAGATTCGATCGAGAACGAGTGCGTGGCTCGCACCACGAGATATTCCACGTTCTGCGAATCCTTGGAGTGCTTTTCAAGCTTCGTTAACCCACCGGGGAACAGGTTGACGGCGTCGCCGTTGCCGCGGCGCCTTCGGTCCATTGCCTGCTCGGCCTGGAGCTGGATCTTCGCGTAGCGCTCGCCGTCGGATTTTTCCTTGAACTTCCCTGGATAGTCGTAAAACTCCATCTCCGACCGGGTGTAGTGCTCGGAGCCCTTGGCGTCGCTGATCATCTGCGCGTTGGGCTTTTGATAGTTGTAGTCGTTAAGCTCGATCTTGCCGGTTCGAAACCGGCGCTCCGAGACCCATTCGTAGATATGCTGCTCGCCTCGACGATCGGCCCCCGTTAACGGGATATAGGGAATCGTAGCAAGACCGTTGATCGGGCTATGCGACGATTTGGAATCCGCCAACACCAGCGTATGTTTGCCGCCCTCGTGTTTGAAGAAGTAGTAGATGCCGTGCTGTTCCATCAGCCGGCACACGAAATTCATGTCAGTCTCGCGGTACTGAACGCAATATTCGAGCTTCGGACAGGACCCCTCTTCGGTCAGTTTGGATTCATAATCGGTGAAGCCGCGTTCGTTGAACACCTCCTTGATGATGTCGGGCGCTTTCTTGTCCTGAAAGATCCGGCAATCGGTGGTCCGCGACAACAGCCAAAACCAGGGCCTCAGCACGATCCGGTAGCTGAAATAGTCGTTCCTTACCCCGAGCCACTGGGCCTCTGTCAGAATGCCACTGAACTCGCGCTCCTTTTCATGCAGCTTTATGGTCAGCGTGCATTGCTGACCGATGGCTCGGTCGAAGTCGAGGTCGGCATCCTCACTGAGACACTCTATGCGATACTCGAACAGTTCGCTGAGACCTTCCGAGCCCTCGAATCCGGCAAAAACCAGAACGTCCTTGCCAAGAGGCGTCTTGAGTTCGCAGAGGCGGGTATCCTGAGTAAGCTGGCCCATGTGGGCTTAAACTCCCTCCTTCGATCGAATGACCCGCTGCAAAGAGCTGATCAGACGTATGCAAGATCCGCGGAAATCCTGCCCCGCCAATTGGCAGTGCCGGCAAGTCCGCCCCGGGGCTGGCCTCCTGACGTTTCACGACAGCCGTCCAAAGAACCACCCCGGCCATCAAGTAGTCGGCTCCAAGAGCTTGCCGGTTCACGGGAAAATGGCATGATCTTCGGGAATGAACCAAGATCAGCAGGCATCTGACCCATAGGTATAGAATCGGATCATGCGCCCCGCGCGATCCCTTAGTCGTCACGGCTCGGCAGCGGGGCCGTGACCGAGCAGATGGACGATCCTCGCATGCTTGATGTCGCCTCCCTGACGCTGCCCATTACCGCTGACGATCCCTGCGGACCGGATCTCGACGCCATCGGAGACGTCCAATATCTGAACTTCTTCGCAGGTGCGGAATCCCTGCTGCCAATGTCGTTCTTCGAGGTCGTCAATGCCAATGGGGAGCGTGGACGCTTCGATCCAAAGGCAGTCGATTTTGCCGGCCAATTTGCCGCTGCACAGCCCCTCCTGGCGCGTACCCGCGATCTGCGCCTAAACCTGCTGCTCGCGAAGTTTTCAATCCTCAACCGCGATCTCGACGGCTTTCTTAACTGCCTGAGGGCGACCAACTTGCTGCTGCGCGAGCAGTGGGAAGCGGTACATCCGAGGGGCGAGAACGGCGACTACGCGCTTCGGGCCGTCACGGTCGAAGCAATCGACGTGTTTCCGACCGTGATCAACCCGCTCCAGTTCCTCCCCCTGATCGAGAACCGCAGACACGGCAACCTCCACTACCGTGCCTATCAAATCGCGCAAGGCGAAATTCCCGCCGGCGATGCCGACGCCGACGGGCTCGATCTCGCGACTATCGAGCGCATCGTCAGCGAGACGGATCTCGATACTCTCAAGGCAATCAGCGCGCGGTGCTCCGCGGTCGCTGCTGAAATCGCAGGTATCAAGGCGACCTGGCGTGAGAAGATGAATTCGGGGCAACCTATCAGCCTCGACAGGCTCTCCGGCTTGGTTGACGGCATGGCTGCCTGGCTTGCGGGTCTTGTCGCATTGCGTGATCCGGTGGCGATTGCCGCAACTGCGGAAGATGCCGGTCCCCTCGATACGCAGGTGCCGTTGGACGCAACCACGATGTTTGCTTCATCTGCACAGGCGTCCGCAGCGCTCGGCGCAGCGGCCGCCTATTTTGCCCGAATGGAACCATCCAACCCGGCGCTGTTGCTGGTACGTCAAGCGCAGGAGATGGTCGGCAAATCATTTATTGAAGTGATGCGGATGCTGGTGCCGTCCCACGTGGAGAGCGCTGCCATCAACATCGGGCGGGACAAAGTCTTCGACCTGCCGATCGAACGGATGGCGGAGCTCGCGACCCCGCTCTCATCAACGACGGATGAGAGCGCCCAAGATATTGTTTTTTCGGTGGAAACTAGAGCGCAGGCCTTGGGTCTGCTGACGAAGGTGGCGTCGTTTTTCCGAACCGCGGAGCCGTCCAGCCCGATCCCCTTTTTGGTCGATCGCGCGCGCGACCTCGCACAGCGGGATTTCCTCAGCCTTCTGAATGATGTCCTTCCTGAGGGCGCTCTCAAGACAATCGACAAATCGTATTGAACCACCTTTCTCTCGAAGGCACTAACTGGACATAAGAATGTTTTGCCGACCGCAAGTTGAGACGCCTTAGTCAATCTGCGTCGTGCAATTTGGCTTCTGATGCGATTTCGCAGGGAGGGGAACCATGGCTACTGACAGCGGTCAAAAATTCATTCGACGAAACCGCGCACCACGCGTGCACATAACATACGAGGATCCTTACGATGCCGAGCGGCTGATCGAGCTGCCGTTCGTCATGGGCGTCCTCTCCGACCTCTCCGGCAACAACCCCGGCATCGAGAAGTCGAAGGTCGAGGAGCGTAAGTTCCTCGAGTTCGATATGGACAATTTCGACAACCGCATGGCCGCAATCCAGCCCGGCGTGACGGCGCGCGTCGCCAATCGCCTCAGCGATGGTTCCGACGAAAAGATCTCGGTCAACTTGCGCTTCAACAAGATGGCAGACTTCACTCCGGTGGCAGTCGCCCGCCAGGTGCCGGCCACCGCCAAGCTGCTCGAGGCACGCGAACAACTCGCCAACCTGCTGCGCTACATGGACGGCAAGGTGGCCGCCGAGGACCAGCTGAAAAAACTTCTCGCCGATCCTCAACTGATGGCAGCGCTGCGGGAACGCGCGACAAGCCAGTCGAGCGAACCTGGCACCGAGAGCTAAGGAAGGAATGGGGACCATGGCAAAAGAAGCTGTTCACACAGAGAGCCCTACCCAAGTCAAAACCGTCGAAGCTGATGAGTTTACCAGCCTGCTAAAGCAAAGCTTCAAACCGCGCACTGAACGTGCAGCGACCGAAGTCGAAAACGCCGTATCCACGCTCGTTCAAGAGGCGTTGAAGGACACAAGCGTCATAAAGTCGGACGTCCTCGACACCATCGAGGAGATGATCGCGCGGATCGACCAGAAGCTGACCGCGCAAATGAACGAGATTCTTCATACACCTGAGTTCCAGGCAATCGAAAGTGCGTGGCGCGGTCTCCACTACCTCGTCTTCAATTCCGAGACCGACGCCAACCTGAAAATCCGGGTGATGAACGTCTCAAAGAACGAGCTGTATCGAAATCTGCGGCTTTATCCCGATGCACGCTGGGACCAGAGCCCCCTTTTCAAGCAGATCTATGAGTATGAATTCGGCCAGCTGGGTGGCGAGCCTTTCGGCTGCCTGATCGGCGACTATTATTTCAGTCACCTCCCCACCGATGTGCAACTGCTCCGCGATCTCAGCAAGATCGCCGGCGCCGCACACGCCCCCTTCTTCAGCGGCGCCGAGCCGACGCTGATGGGAATGGACTCTTGGACCGAGCTGTCCAACCCTCGGGACATCGGCAAGGTGTTCGACACGCCGGAATATGCCGCATGGAAGGGACTGCGCGATCAGGACGACTCGCGCTATCTCGGCCTGTGCATGCCGCGCGCGCTCGGCCGCCTCCCCTACGGCGCGAAATCGGAGCCCGTGGAAGAGTTCGCCTTCGAAGAGGAGACGGACGGACACACCGGCGACAAATACGGCTGGATCAACGCCGCCTACGCAATGGCCGTCAACATCAACCGCGCCTTCAAGGAGTTTGGCTGGTGCACGCGCATCCGCGGTGTGCAGTCCGGCGGTGAAGTTATCAACCTGCCGACGCACACGTTCCCGACCGATGACGGCGGCGTCGACCTGAAATGCCCGACCGAGATCGCCATCAGCGATCGCCGTGAGCACGAACTTGCGAAGGCGGGCCTCATCCCGCTGATCCATCGCAAGAACACCGACAAGGCGGCGTTCATCGGCGCTCAGTCGCTCTACAAGCCGAAGAAGTATTTCGGCGAGAAAGGCGTGGATGCCACCGCCTCTGATAACCTGTCGTCACGACTGCCCTACATGTTCGCTGTGTCTCGCTTTGCGCACTATCTGAAGTGCATGGTTCGCGACAAGATCGGATCCATGAAGGAGAAGGATGAGCTGACGGTCTGGCTGCAGACCTGGATCAACGAGTACGTTGATGCCAATCCAGCCCTGTCGTCAGAAGCTCAGAAGGCGCGCAAGCCGCTGGCCGCTGCGAAGGTAGAGGTCATAGCAAACGAGGAGAACCCGGGATATTACAACGCGCGCTTCTTTCTTCGTCCACACTTTCAGTTGGAGGCGATGGACGTCGGCCTCAGTCTGGTTTCGCGCCTTCCCGGCCCCGGCTCCTGACGCCGCAGCATCGCAACCGTAACATGCAGAAATTTGAAAGGACTATGCTATGGCTGTCGACATTTTCCTGAAACTCGATCCGATTAAGGGCGAGTCGCTGGACGACAAGCACAAGGACGAAATCGATATTTTGAGCTGGTCTTTCGGCGAGAGCCAGTCAGGCACTTTCCACAGCGGTTCGGGCGGCGGTGCCGGCAAGGTCAGCATCCAGGACCTGCACTTCACGCACTTCGTCGACAAGGCCACGCCGGAGCTTTTCAAAGTCTGTGCGAACGGCAAGCACATTGATACGGCGATCCTCACGGTGCGCAAGGCGGGTGAAAATCCGCTGGAGTATCTCAAGATCGAGATGAAGCACATTCTGGTCACGAGTGTATCGACGGGCGGATCGCACGGCGAAGATCGCCTCACTGAAAACGTGAGTCTGAATTTCGCCAAGGTCAAGATGACGTACAAGACCCAGACGGAAAAAGGCGGCGCTGGAGCGGCGCCGGTGTTTGGCTGGGACGTTCCCGCCAACAAGGAATGGGCCTGATCGTCGGCTTCTGCTTGGCGTTGGTTGCGATTAGCTGAGCCGGCGCCGCACGGTGCGATTGCGTTGACGTCTCGGCGGGAGCGGTTACGAGCACGACCGCCTGCCGAGGCGACAAGCATCCTGGAGACCAGCTGATGCTCCGCGGAAGGGCATAGCGGGCCCGGCATCTTGGGGAAGGTAAATGACCATTACTCCAAAGAGGGATCGTCTCTCTCCCCCGCTAATGCTGGCCTTTCGCTTGGCTCATGAAGCTCGCGATGCGCGCAAGAAGCTCAATTTGCGCGATGAATTCGGTGAACGGGTCATTGCCGGACGGCGTAGCGCCGGCCGCTTTCCGATCTCGGAAACGCTGTTGCGGCGGGAAATCTCTCATGACCTAGAAGCCCTTCTCAATACCATTGCTCTGGAATCGACTTTGGATCTGAGCGACCGGGATTGCGTCCGGAGATCGATCTTGAACTACGGCTTCCCCGATATCGCCCACCGCTCGATCGACGAGGTTACGGACGACGAACTCACCGACGCGTTGCGCGAGACGCTAGCGACCTACGAACCCAGACTCGACCGCAAGACGATTCGGGTTCGTCGCGACGGCTCGGTCGGCCCTGAGCAGCTGAAGCTGCGCTTCATCGTTCACGCCGACCTCAAAGCTGAGCCGCTCAACGTCCCCGTGGAATTTGTCGCCGACGTCGATCTCGACAGCGGCGACATCCAGATCAATCGACTTTAGCATGAATCGCGAATTCCTCGATTTCTACAATCGTGAACTGTCATTGCTGTACGAGCAGGCGGGAGATTTCGCCGAAGAATATCCAGGTATCGCAGAGCGCCTCGGCGGCCTGATCCGAGACCGCTCGGACCCGATGATCACGGGACTGCTGGAAGGCGCTGCCTTTCTTGCCGCCCGCGTTCAACTCAAGCTCAAGCACGAGTTCCCGGAATTCACTGCAAACCTGCTCGAGCAACTGGTACCGAACTATCTTGCGCCGACACCTTCGGCCATGCTGGTGACCGCACGGCCACCCTATGCCGACCCGGCGCTGCGTGACGGCAGGAAGATCGCGCGCGGCGCCTATTTCGACGCGACCTATCGCGAGAGAGAGCGAAGTCTTTCCTGCCGGTTTCGACTTTGCCGCGACATCGTGCTCTGGCCATTTGACGTCACAAGCGCCGAGTATTTCTCGACGGCGGGCGCTCTGCAGGCGCTTGGTATCCCGATCGGCAGTGACGTCATCGCGGGGCTGAGGCTATCGTTGACCCATCGTAGTGCGGCCCGGCTCGAGGACGAGCCGCCGGACGCGGAGGCTCGGACCAAGCCGGAAACGTGGTTCGCAGGCTGCCGCGTGAGCGAGCTTCCGATCTACCTGTCCGGTGCGGAATCCGACGCCATCGCGCTTTACGAGCAGTTGATCTCGAATTGCAGGGGGGTCTACTTCCGGCATCTCGACGACTTTGGCGATCCGGTGGTGACTCGTGCCCCCCATGACAGCGTGCAGCAAATTGGCTTCGACGAGAATGAGTCTCTATTTCCTAACGATAACCGGATCTTTCGTGGCTCGGAATTGCTGCGTGAATATTTCATGTTTCCACGCAAGTTCCTCGGCATTACCCTCACCGGACTTCGCGGCGTGATGTCACGGCTGCGCAGCAAATCGATCGATATTGTCTTCGCATTCGATGAACACAGTTCACGATTGGCCGCCTCGGTGCGCCCCGAGACGTTCAGGCTCTATACCGCGCCGGCGATCAATCTGTTCGAGAAGACGAGTGATCGTATTCCGGTCAAGTCGAATACGCACGAGTACCATGTGGTGCCAGATCGCAGCCGCTATCTGGAATACGAACCGCACCAGGTGCTCGAAGTCTACGCACACCTTCCGGCAGAGAAGGATAAGCGCCCCGTGCGCCCGCTATATTCGGCCGCCGTCGACCGGAGCGGCGGGTCGGCCGACAGGCTTTATTTCACTGTGCGCCGCTTGCCGCGGCGCCGCACAGTGGAAGAAAAGACATACGGCGCCTCCTCAGACTACACCGGGACGGACATGTTCCTGTCACTGCTCGAGCCCGGTGAATTGAGCGGCAAAGGCTCTGTCGCCGAACTGAGCGTTCGGGCTCTCTGCTCCAATCGCCATCTCACGGAGCACTTGCCGGTCGGCCAGGGCGGCGCCGATTTTCGTTTGCTGGACGACACATCTCTTGATCTGATGTGCGTCGCTGGTCCGACGCCGCCGCGCGAGCCGGTGGTGGCCCAATTGCGCAGCCGCAGCGAAATCGTCAACAGCGGCGTTGTCAGCTGGCGGCTCATCAACATGCTCAGCCTCAACTATCTTGGGCTCGTCGAGCGCGGTGGCGGCAAGAACGCCGGAGCGCTGCGCGAGATGCTGTCCTTGTTCGCCGACCAATTCGACGACGCCACGGAACGCAAGATCCGCGGCGTGCGCAGCATAGAAAGCCGCCCCATCGTGCGACGCGTGCGTGAGCGCACCGGCAGCGGCGCAGCACGTGGCTTGGAGATTATCGTCACACTCGACGAGAAGGCATTTGAGGGCAGCGGCGTGTTCTTGCTCGGGGCGATCCTGGAACGCTTCTTTGCCGACTATTCCGGCTTCAACACCTTCACCCAGACGGTCATCTCGACGCCGGAGCGCGGCGAGATCATGCGATGGCCGCCGCGCATGGGCACGCGGAGACCGCTATGACCCTGATCGACCAGATGAAGGCCGAGCCCTGGCGTTTCGATTTCTTCCATACGTTACGCCAGTTCGAGCGCGCCAACCCGGATCGACCGCGGATCGGTGACAGTGCCGCGCGCCGCGACGAATATGTCGACCTCGGCCAAGTGCCTTATCTGGAGTTTCCCGCCTCGAATCTCGCGGCCGTGGACGACCAGAGTGGCCGGCTCAGGATACTCGTCAAATTTCTCGGCCTCCTGGGCCCGCAGGGCGCCCTGCCCATTGCCACCACCGACGAAAGCCTCAGCTGGTGGCTGATGCGGGATGACGCTTTCCCGCGCTTTCTCGATCTGTTTAACGGGCGCTTCCTGCAACTCTTCTTTCGTGCCTGGGCCGACGCGCGCCCGATCGCGCAGCACGACCGCCCGGCGGACGATCGCTTCATTGCCTATGTCGGCTCCTTCGCCGGCTTGGGCACCGATGTTTTCGCCGATCGCGATACCGTTCCGGACATGGCGAAGCTCAGCTTCGCTGGACTGGTCGCGCCAAGGGCGAAGTGTGCATCACGGTTGACGCGATTCCTGCAAGGACTGTTCGAGGTCAAAGTCGAGATCGACGAATTCGTCGGCACTTGGCTCTCGTTCGACCCAAGTCACTGCAGCCGGCTCGGCGGAACGCATGCGAGGCTCGGTCAGGACGCCCTTCTGGGCTCGCGCGTGTTCAGCGTCGAGGACAAGATCAGAGTTCGGGTCTTTGTCAGAACATTTGCTCAGTACGAACAATTCCTGCCGACCGAAACACCCAACCTGTCGGAGCCACTGGCCGACGCCGTTTTCTTCTATGTCGGCGACGAATTGGAATGGGAGGTAGAGCTCGCCATTCCTGCCGGAGAGGTTGTACCGGTCAGGCTCGGACAAAGTGGTCGACTTGGATGGACTTCTTGGGTCTCGCCGAACTGGGCCTCCACAGAAGAATATCGCCGCGATGCCCGCTTTCAGCTCGGGGAGCGATTGAGATCCCGCCGGAGCGCCGCAGCCAATGCCACGGCGATTTGAACCTATCCATAGTGCTGATCGCCTAATACTATGGAATTTGAAGCCAATTCCGCATGATGACAAGCATCCGCGGAGGAGTTGAGCAGGAGGAGCCGCCGTGACCGACATCAGCATTGAAGCTGTAACGGGCAAGCTGAACCGGGCCGGCTATGATGCCTTCATACAGGCCCTCCGCCACGCAAAGAGCGCCGGCAATCGCAACGTCGAGCTTGCGCACTGGCTGTTTCATATTCTGCAGCAGGAGGGCAACGATCTCAGCCTCTCGGTCGATCACTACAAGCTCGACCGCGCGCGCTTATTGTCGGACCTGGCCGGCGTGATCAGCGGCTTTGCTAAGAACGAGACCGACATGCCGGGCGTCGCGAATTCGGTCATCGATCTGCTCGATCGCGGCTGGCACTATGCCACGCTTTTCTTTGGCGAGACCCAGATCCGCACCGGTCATCTGCTCGTTGCCGGCCTGAAATCGAACGATATTCGTCGCGCGCTGAACAACCTCTCGCGGGAATTTGCCAAGGTCAACGTCGACGCACTGGCGGCGGAACGCCGCGCTGTCTGGACCGGCTCCGACGAGGAGAACATGCGGCCGATGGACGGATCGGGCCTGGTTGGCGCCGGCACGGAAGGCGCGGCCCAAGCTGGTCCGAAGGGCACGACGCCGCTCGACCGGTTCTCCCAGGACCTCACTGCCAAGGCTAAATCGGGCGAAATGGATCCGATCCTTGGCCGGGACGAAGAAATCCGCCAACTGATCGACGTGTTGATGCGTCGGCGGCAGAACAATCCAATTCTCACCGGCGAGGCTGGCGTCGGCAAGACCGCAGTTGTCGAAGGCTTTGCGCAGCGCATTGCCGCCGGCGACGTGCCGCCACCGCTGCGCGGTGTAAGGCTCTGCGCACTCGACATCGGCCTGATGCAAGCCGGCGCCTCCATGAAGGGCGAGTTCGAGCAGCGCTTGCGGTCGGTGATCGACGAGGTCCAGAGCTCACCTACTCCCATCATCTTGTTCATCGATGAGGCCCACACACTCATCGGCGCCGGCGGCGCCGCCGGTACCGGCGATGCGGCCAATCTCCTGAAACCTCCCCTCGCCCGTGGCACGCTGCGTACGATCGCCGCCACCACATGGGCGGAATATCGCCAGTACATCGAGAAGGATCCCGCACTCACCCGGCGCTTCCAGCCAATCCAGATCGATGAACCTGATGTGGAGACCTGCTGCATCATGCTTCGCGGACTTCTCGGTCCGATGGAAAAGCACCATGGCGTTCGCATTTCGGATGCTGCGATCGTCGCAGCAGTCAACCTGTCCCACCGATACATTCCTTCACGGCAGTTGCCGGACAAGGCGGTCAGCCTGCTTGATACAGCCTCGGCACGCGTAGCCATCAGCCAGAGCGCGACGCCGGCCTTGATCGAGGATGCACGCGTGGCGATTGCCGCTCGTGAAGCTGAGAGATCTGCGCTCGTCAGCGACGGCGACCTTGGGATAGAGGACAACGAGCGCATTGTCGCGATCGACAACGACATCGCCGCACTGAAAGACAAGCTGACGAACCTCGATGGCGATTGGGCGGTCGAGCAGGAGCTCATCAAGGACATCCGCAGCATTCGTGAAATCCTGTCCAGGCCCAAGGAAGGCGAAGATCCGGCTGCCAAGCGCGCGGAGCTGCGCGGCAAGTTCGACACACTTGAGACCATCAATCCGGAAAAGCGAATGGTCTATGCCCATGTAGACCAGCAGTCGGTGGCGTCCGTTGTCTCTGATTGGACCGGCATCCCGGTCGGCCGGATGATGCGCGACGAGATCGAAACCGTGCTGAAGCTACCGGAGATCCTCAACCGCCGCGTCGTCGGCCAGTCCCATGGGCTGACAATGATCGCCAAGCGAATTGAGACCAGCCGCGCTAAGCTGGACAACCCGTCGAAACCGATCGGCGTATTCATGTTGGCTGGCCCATCCGGTGTGGGCAAGACCGAAACCGCCCTGGCGCTTGCCGAGACTCTTTATGGCGGCGAGCAAAACATGATTACGATCAACATGTCAGAGTTCCAGGAAGCGCACACCGTCTCGACCTTGAAAGGCGCACCTCCCGGGTATGTCGGCTATGGCGAAGGTGGGCGCCTCACCGAGGCCGTCCGGCGCAAGCCCTATAGCGTCATTCTGCTCGACGAGGTGGAGAAAGCTCATCCCGACGTCCATGAGATTTTCTTTCAGGTATTCGACAAAGGAACCATGGAGGACGGCAACGGGCGACGGATCGACTTCAAGAACACTTTGATCATCCTTACCACCAACGTCGGCACCGATATGATCATGGGCCTATCACGCGATCCAAAGTATCGCGACGAGCCGGAAGAGCTCGCCAGGATGCTAAGGCCGGAGTTGCTCAAGGTGTTCCCAGCGGCGCTGCTCGGACGCATCGTCTCGATACCGTACTTCCCGCTATCGGACGAGATGCTGTCCGGGATCGTGCGTTTGCAACTCGACCGCATCGGAAGGCGCCTTCGCGACAATCATAACGCGACCTTCGGTTATGACGACGCGGTCGTCGAGCACATTGTGTCGCGCTGCAACGACCCCGACTCCGGTGGGCGAATGATTGACAACATCATCACCAACACCCTGCTCCCCGAGCTGTCGCGCGAATTCCTCAGCAAGTCGCTCGCCAAGGAAGAGGTGAAGGAAGCACGTGTCTCGATCGACAACAACAAGTTCGCATATTCGTGGAATTGAGCACGATGAACATTCAAACCGAGCATCGTCACCCAAACATCGGTCCAACGCCATACGACGAGGTCTACTACCCGGGCCATGTTTATGGGCTTACTCATCCCAACCATCTTGCTACCATGGCCGCCGTTTACGGCATGCAGCCGGCGCCGGTCGAGCGTTGCCGGGTGCTGGAGCTTGGCTGCGGCGTCGGCGGCAACCTGTTGCCGATGGCCTTTCAATACCCGAACAGCGAATTCGTCGGTGTCGACCTGAGCGGCGTGACGATCGAGCGCGGTCAGAACAATGTCGCTACATTGGGCCTGGAGAACATCAAGCTTCTCCACTGCGACATCATGAATGTCGATGCAAGCTTCGGACGGTTCGACTACATCATCGCGCACGGCGTGTATTCCTGGGTGCCACCGGCGGTGCGCGAGAAGATGATGATGATCTTCAAACAGAACCTCGCGCCGCAGGGGGTCTGCTACGTCAGTTACAATGCGCACCCGTTCTCACATATGCGCGACATGGTCCGCGACATGATGCGGTATCACACCCGCCGCCTCACCGGCATGAAAGAAAAAGTAGGACAGGCCCGCGCAATCTTGAAGTTCTTGAGCGAGGGATCGAAAGCCAACTCGGTTCACGGCGCGATCATGCGCGATCAGTACAACCGCGTCCTCAAGGCGCCCGACGAGCTGTTGTTTCATGACGATCTCGACGAAGGCGCCGAGGCCTTCCTGCTGCACGAGGTTGTCGAGCTTGCAGGCTCTCATGGCTTGCAATATCTAAGCGACGCCGATTTCTCGCGACGCAATCTGGCGGGCTATTCCGAGGAGGTACGCGCGACGTTGCAACGCTTCCCGGAAACCGAGTTCATGGCACGCGATCAGTATCAGGACTTTATCGACGGTAACGGCTTTCGCCGTACCTTGCTCTGCCACGACAACGTCTCGCTCTCCCGCCAGACCGACCTCGATTTCGTCACCCGGTTCTATTTGCTGAGCACGACGAGCCCGGTTGATCCGGACGCCTGCGTAACGGACGATTCAGCGATGGAATTCGAAAATGAGGACGGTAGCAGGATCACGGTGACCAATTCGCTCTTGAAGGCGGCGCACCTATGCCTCGGCCGCGCTTGGCCTCGCGCGCTGTCATTTGACGAATTGCTCGATGGGGCGCGAGTGCTGCTTGGCGGCGGGCAGGCAGATGATGACCAAAAGGCGTTGACCGAGGCGATCTTTATCCTAGCTTGCAGCGGCGAGGTCTCGTTCCTGCTGTCGCGTCCCTTCTTATTGACGGAAGCGACCGAGCATCCGCAGGCGAGCCTGCTCGCGCGAAAACAAGCGCAAACAGGTCCGCTCGTCACCAATCTCCTCCACCAAACCGTGCAGTTGGAGGACGACCGAACCAGGGATTTCCTGCAATTGCTCGATGGTACGCGGACTATCGACCAGATCACGGCCGAAATGACCGAGAAATTCGGCCCGACCATCCAGGTAGGTCAGAAGGATCGTGCCAGGAAGCCCGCCGAGCCGCTGCTGCTATCAACGCGAGAAAGCGTTCAACGCTCGCTTGCGATGGTCGGCAAGCTGGGCTTGCTAATCGCCTGACGCGCTCATGTGCGCCGGGCACCGTGGAAGGAGTGGCGGAAGGAACCAGAAGATCTGCTACCTCCCGAAACAGGCGAGGTGCCCATCACTCAGCCATCGTGGGTGTACTGCTGGCCGAGCAGCCATCCGGTGAGAATACCACCGGGTCCGCTGGTATAGACCGGATGAAGGCCCACGCCGGCGCGCAGCATCCGCCATTCACTCTCGCCGACCCAGGGAATGCCAGGATCGCCCTTTTGGTATTGCGACAGTAACGTTTTGGCGACCTCAGCGGCATTGGCGTAAATCGGGCCGTTGGCCCAGCGCGGCCGCGGGAGGCCGGTCATGCGGCAATAGAGCGCCGTGCAGACGTACGCGGACGCCTCTTCGGCATTGGCGTCGAGGCCGGTACGCAACAGATCGTAGGCTGCATGCAGGCTCTCATGGACGATATAGGCTCCGTCCATCCGCCCCGCCGCCGACACGACCTCCAGCGTGTTCGCAGCGATCGCTGTGCCGTCCGCCCTGGTTCTCGCCACATCGTTATATTGTGCGGCAACGCCTGCCGCGAGATCCGTCGGAGCCCTGACGGTGACCCGCCCCAACCGGATCGCGCGGGCGACGTGATGGAACGTTTGCGGCGCAATCGTCACGTGGCTGCCGCGGATCGGAAATCGGAAACGAATGCGTGCGACCGCCGGCCCATTGAGTATATCCAATACCCTGCCTCGCAGTGACATCTGATCATCCTCGCCGCTTAAAGTACCCCCTGCATAGTGGTCGCCGATTCCAGTTGGCGGGTTCAAACTGCATCGGTGCTGGGGCAATAGGGGTTTGACTTTTGCCGGAATTGGCATGGGGCCTTCGGCAACTTCATAGAACGAGCAGACATTGAACCCGAACCCGTTCGGGCGAGACCAATCTGAGGTGAGGATTGCCACGGAGGGCGCGCCATGACGACGACCGATCCGACGACGACCGACACTTACCGGAAGATCGCGGCGCGATTGACCATGCTGCGACCGCAGATCGATTTGAAGAATTACTTTGCCGGCGCCAACCCGAATGTGCGCCTTTATGACGAGAAGCCCTACATCCGACACCAACTCGAGAAGTATGGTGTCGCTGCCGCGACGACCACGCTCGACGGCGTCACCTTCCTGCCCAAGGACTGGGAAGAGCTGATCAAGAAGCTGCGCATTGCCAAGACGACGGACGGATTCGACGCATTCGCCGAAGGGCAAAGCCCGGAAAAGGCGTCGCATTGGGCTCTCGATCTGTCGATGGCGGCAACGATCGGCAAGGGGTTTCGGGAGATCTGGCGCCCAAAGCTGTCCGACAAGCCACTCTCAACGCGGGATCTCCCGGGCCGGCACGGCTTCGGGCTCGGACGCGACCGCGGACAATGGAGCGATGCCTACAGCTCGCAATTCGGCAAAGACCCGCAGCCCCAGGACATCACCTCGCTGCATTTCGCAGTAGCACCCGACCGGGTGAACGTGCACATCGACGAAACAGGCTTCGTGTTCGAGGGCGTGGACGGTGCCCTTACGGTCGGGCCGAACTTCATGCACCACGCCGGCAACGAGCTGTTCTGGAAGAGCAACTCACATGTGCCGCGTTGGGCGGCCGAACACATCGACTTGATATTGCCGAACAGCGCGAACGACTTTTCGCGCGTGGGCGTTTCGGTCGACATGTACCAGCGCAAAGATCTGCGCGTCACGGTCACCGGCTCCTGCGGAATTTTCGGCGGTTTCGAGTGCTCCGGAACCGTGAGCGTCAGCGGCACGCATGACCTGCTAGGCTCGAGGTCAAAAGGCCGGCGCTAAAGCGGAGATTGCTGGTTCGATTGTCCACGCCTCCAAGCTACGAATGAGGCTCCTCCCTAGCCTACCTGTTCGCGGCCCGAATGGAATGGAACCATCGAACCGCCTCAAAGTAACGGCGACCAATGAATATTGGCGGCAAGATCGGGTAGTTCTGCAGGACTCAGCAAGGGAGGTCCTTACATTGCCGAACCAGGAAAGACCCTTGAAGCCTGTCGTCGAAAGCTACGTACCGCCAGCGGGAACGCGACATGCGGTGGCGGCAGGCGAGACTTGGATATCCCTCGCCAAGCGGATCGGCATCGATCCATGGGACCTCATCGAGTTCAATTTTCCGGGCATCAAGCTCGTCAAACAGCGCGATTTCCAACAAGCCGCAAGGCAGGTGAACTGGTACCTGGCCGAGTATGTAGGCTGCCGCGCGATATCGCCCGACCGCCAGAATTTTGCGTTTTCTTCCGGTACGACCGGCGGGAAAGGTGGATGGAAAGGCGGCTTCATCTATCTACCGCCAGGTACGCCGCCTCCCCCGCCGATTGCGCCCATTCCACCGGTTGCGCCCACCCCAGTGGCCCCGATCCCACCGGCATGTGAAGGAAGCCGACCCGACTTCGCCCGCGTGCTGGACGTCAGCGAACGGGATTTCGCGCGCAACGTCTTTGGCCCGACCCTGCCGCCGTGGGAGACGATCGCGATTACCAATGGCCTGGGAGCAGGCGGAAGACCGTGGACGAACGACGGACCGTTCTTTAGAGGAAGCAATCCCATGGTGCCGAGCATGCGGTATGCCATCAATCTTGGCAATGTCGCGTTCAGTAACCTGGCATCTCCTAGCCCCACCTTCGGCCTCCTGTGCGACAACTTCGGTCGAATTTGCGACCTCTTCGTGCACGAAATGACCCATGTGTGGCAGGCGTTCAACGATTCGAACTGGACGATGGCGCGCTCTTTCTGGGCGCAGACAATCGGTGCCGGCTACGATTACACGCCCGGCGACTCCTGGGACTCATACAACGTCGAGCAACAGGCACACATCGTTGAAGATTGGCACAAATACAAAATCAGTTTGCCGATGCTTGCCGAGGAACGCTATCCGTACGTCCGGCTCGTGATCCGATCTGGACGCCTCACTTTTCCTCGCGGGCTGGATCTGGCGGCATTGAAAAAGGACCTTCAAGATCTGCGCGCAAGGCACCTGGAGTAGGTCCGTCGCAAGGGAGTGGTCGGGAGCTTACTCAAGTGATGCACCAACACGCCGATAATTCGCCGCGGTGCGGTAGCGCATTCTTCCTCTCTCCGAGAGTAGTTTTACGACTTGTCCAGCGTGCTGGTCAGCTTCATAGCGCAAGCACACGGAGAAGAATTGCGCGGCCGCCATGCGACAGGCAATCGACGTCCTGGCAGATTGTTTTCTGCGTCGCTAGCGCGCGGCGCATAGCTCGGGACATCCGCGGTCAGAATAGCCTCGGCTCGACGTACAATTTGCTCGCCCTCGCAGCCGCCGACGAAATCCAGACCGCAAAATCATCGATCGAGGTTCAAATCTACACCAACCAAACTCGACACCAGCACATTGCCCCGCATGACGAATTTCCGGTATGTTACCGGCTCAACCGGCGAGCAACGATCCGGATGATTATCCCCGGCGCGGTGAACCGGCGCGACACTATTGTGGATTAAGGTTGGGGAAAGCTATAGCAAGCTTCGCACAGTCCTTGCAGGATTCCGGTGTATACGCGGCGCAAAGCTTCATGATCGTTCCTCGGAGAGGCTTCAACCTGGTCTGCCCTCACGGGCTTTCAACGGGCGTGGGGACGAGTAAGATGCTGTCTCGTGGCCCGGAGGCGGCATGAGCCAGCGCAAGTTCATGGGACTTGTCGGCGGTGCGACAGCATCAGGGCCGGGCATTGCGCCAGCGAGCCAGCGATCAGCCAACGCAGCCGCCGAGCCCGCTTACGATGATGAGCAAGAATTCCCACTGATCATCGCGAACATCCGTAAGCGCGAAGCCGATACCCTTGCTTCAGAATTCGAATGAACGTGCGAAAGAAGCCTCCGGCTTGGACGGAGGTTTCGGATGGGATTGGACAGCAAAAAGGACGTCCATTTGGACGGCTCAACGAGGGGATCGGTGAGCCGGCTGGAGGTTCTTGAAGGACCATCGGGGCGCCGCGTACGTTCGGAAGCTGAGAGAGCTCGGATCGTCGCCGAGAGTCTGTTACCCGGTGCCCAGGTGTCCGAGGTGGCGCGCAAGCACGGAGCGACGCGCTGGCAAATCTACGATTGGCGGCGGCGGTTTCGACAGCGAGGCATGTTGCCGCCGCGCGAGGTATCGCAGCCGACATTCGCGCCGCTAGTCGTGGAAGGTGCGTTGGAGGAGCGTCAGGTTCCGGCGATCAAGCTTGAGATCGCGATCGGCGATGTCGTGCTGCGGACGGACACAGCCATAGATGGCGAGCAGCTGTCCCGTGTGATCCGCGCGATGCGAGCGTCACGATGATCGCGGCCGGTGCCGATCTGAAGATTTACATCGCGACGCGGCCGATCGACTTCCGCTGTGGCCACGATGGGCTTGCGGCGAAGGTGCAGGAGATGCTTCGTCTCGACCCGTTCAGCGGCGCAGCCTTCGTGTTCCGATCGAAACGAGCGGACCGGATCAAGATTTTGGTCTGGGATCGAACGGGTCTGGTGTTGGTGCACAAGCGTCTTGAAGGTTGCAAGTTCGTTTGGCCAACGATCGCAGACGGCGTGATACGGATATCGCCGGCGATGTTCGCAGCCCTGTTCGAGGGGCTGGATTGGAGGTTGGTCCGCCCGGAAGAAGCGCGGCGTCCCCAGGCGGCTGGATAACTGCGGCAGAATGACTCGGAAGCTATTTTGAATGTGGCACGCGCGGCGGCGATGTGCTCGAAATAGCGCATGAGCATCGCGGCGCTGCGCGACGAAAATGAACAATTGAAAGCGCTTTTGGCGCAAACGCAGGCGGCCTTGAGCGAACATCAGGCGGCGCTGGCGACGTCGGAAGAGGCGCGGCGTCGGTTGGAGGTCATTCTCGGCGAATTGCGACGCGAGAAGTTCGGCGCGACGTCCGAGAAGCTGCGGCCAGATCAGTATCACTTGCCGCTGGAAGACGTGGAGATCGCGCAAGGCATCCTGGACGCGGCGCAGGAGAGAGCCGAGGCTGTGATCAAGGGCCGATCGCGGAGCGCGCCGGATCAAGGTTCTCATCGCAATCGCGGCTGCCTGCCTGCCCATTTGCCGCGGGTGGCACGGATCATCGAGCCTGCGAGTACGCTTTGCCCGTGCGGTTGCGGCGCCATGACGAAGATCGGCGAGGACGTCAGCCAGCGCCTCGACGTGATCCCGGCGCAATGGCGCGTGCTGATCACACGCCGCCCAAAATACATCTGTCGCCGCTGCTCCGGCCCCGTCGTCTCCAAATTTGGCGACCATACGCCATTTTACCGTCAGGCCGAGATCTATGCGCGCCAGGGCATCCGGCTTGATCGGGCGACACTGGGCAACGGTCCGGCCGCGCCTGCTTCCATCTTCAGCCCATCGCGGAACACATGCGCCACCACCTGGCCACGGCGGATCGGCTGTTCATGGACGAGACCAAGGCGCCGGTACTCGATCCGGGCCGCGGCCAAACGAAGAAAGGCTACTTCTGGGCGATTGCCTCAGACGACCGCGGCCACAGCGGCCCAAGTCCGCCGATCGTGCTGTTCCGATATGCCCCCAGTCGCAGCGGTGCCTTCGCTGAGCAGTTCCTGGATGGCTTTGGCGGACGCTTCCTGCAATGCGATGCCTATGACGGTTATGATCGACTGACCGAAGTCGCTCGACTGCAAGGGCCTTGGACGCTCGTGCATTGCTGGAGCCACTTGCGCCGACGCTTCGTCAAATTGGCCCGCAATAGCAAATCGCCGATCGCCGAGGCCGCCATTCGGCACATCGCACAGCTTTACGCCATCGAAGCCATGGTGCGCGGTGCATCGCCGGACATACGGTTGGCCGCGCGCAAGGAGCACTCGCTGCCAATGGTAGCCGCGTTGAAGTCGTGGTTCGAAAAACAGCTGTCGATGATCTCCAGCGGTTCGACGCTCGCCGAGGACATCCGCTACGCGCTCAATCACTGGCAAGGTCTGACCCGCTTCCTCGAAGACGGGCGCCTCGAGCTCGACACCAACCCTGTCGAGAACGCCATCCGGCCAGTCTGCCTGACCAGAAAAAATGCGCTCTTCGCCGGTCATGAGGTCGGAGCCGAAAACTGGGCCTTGCTCGCCTCGATCGTCGCCACCTGCAAGCTCAACGACGTCAACCCGGCCGCCTACATCGCCGAAACACTCGAGACGATCATCGACGGCCATCCCCATAGCCGCATCGAAGACCTCATGCCGTGGCGATTCCGCAAAACGTCAAGCCAGCCTCAATAGGGTTGCGGCTAAGCGCTTACGAACATCCCCGCAACCCCTCGTCAAAAGGCCTGGGCGGTGGGTGTCGCCGTCTTGCTCATCGTCCTTGCAGCGGTCATCGCGCCGTTCGCCCGGATCCAATTGGGCCAGATTAATGGTTTCGTTCCAGTGTTGCAGACCGCGTTGGCCTTGGCCGAGTTCATCACGGCAGCCCTGCTATTTGCTCAATTTTCGATCCAGCCTCAACGGGCACTTCTCGCACTGGCAAGCGGATACGTTTTCAGCGGATCATTCGCATTCTTGCAAACGCTCGCCTTTCCGAACGGATACGCTTCCGCGGGTGTCATTGGGGATGGACTGAACAGCCCCGCTTGGCTTTACGTGCTATGGCACGCAACGTTCCCCGCGGCGATTTTCGGCTACGGGTTCACGAAGGATCATACCGCCGGCGGCAAACCAGGCAAACCTGCAACAGCCGCGATCATAATAGTTGTCGGGTGCATCGGCGCCGCCGTGGCAGGACTGGCGTGGATCGTGAACGCGAAAGCCGAATGGCTTCCTAATTTCTACGTGAACGACGTCAGGCACCAGACCCCTCTCGGCAATCAGGTCAACCTGATACTTTTGCTATGGAATCTGACTGCTCTCACCGTTTTGTTTGCACGCATGCGCACCATTCTTGACCTTTGGCTGATGGTGACTTTGCTCGCCTACTTGCCGAACTTTCTGGTAGCAATCATCGGCAGCTCGGTTCGGTTCACCATCGGTTGGTACGCAGCACGCGGTTTCGTTCTCGTCGGCAGTTGCATGTTGCTGACCGTATTGCTCATCGAAACGATGTTTATCTATTCGCGCCTTGCCAGCGTCATTGCCCTGCAACGACGCGAACGAGCGAACCGGCTTCTCAGCATCGACGCGGTCACTGGCGCGATCGCCCACGAGCTAAGATCGCCATTGGGGGCCATCTCGCTCAATGCTGCGACAGGCCTCAGTCACCTGCGAGCTGCCCCCCTTGAATTGGAGGACCTCGAAAACATCCTGTCTGACATCGAAGCGGACAGCAGCCGCGCCGCTGACATCATATCGAACATTCGCGAGATGACAATCAAAACGGCGCAGGGCGGCGCTTCAGCAAACGTCGAGGATGTCGCCGAGCTTGCGCTGCGACTGTTGAGGCACGATCTCCTTGCCAATGGCGTATCAGTAATTACGGAGTTTCAGGGCAACATTCCCCCAGTCGCTCTGGGCGGCACTGAGCTTCAGCAGATTGTCCTGAACCTCTGCAAAAACGCGCTTGACGCAATGAGTTCTGTCCCCGCCGATCAACGACAGCTCCGTATGAAAACCAGCCTTGATGGTGGCGCAACGGTCCATTTGTCCGTAGAAGACTCCGGCACCGGCATCACACCCCGTCACCAAGAGCGCATCTTCGATCCGTTCTTCACGACGAAACAAGGCGGTATGGGGTTGGGGCTGGCCATCTCCTCCAACCTGGTCGGAAGGTGCGGTGGAAAGCTGAGGCTGGTCAAATCGGACGTCAGGGGCTCCGTTTTCGAGCTGGAAATGCCCGTCTCCGCCCCCGCTTCGGTGCAATGACGGTACGGGACCGTCACGACCATTCCGCCTTTCGCGCGCTCACTTCAGAGAGATCATGATTGTGCTGAGATTAGCGGCGAATTCCACCCCGGCTTTTGGTCCCTGCAGCACCATCGTGACCCCTTTGTCGTTGCGCAGCTGAGCGCCATTGATGCCGCCGATCAGGGCAGCCCCGCCACCGACCGAGCTGTATGCGCCGGCAAAATCGCTGACCTCTCGAATGCCTGAAGCCCAGCCCTCGAGCCACCCAACGGTAGCGCCGACGGTAAAACCCAAGCTTACCCCGCTGATGCGGAACGGATGATGGCGGCCGCGATAGGTCAGCACGCCGCTCCCAGCGCCACCGCCCACGAGCAGCCCCGCCTTTACGATCTTGATCCGGACCTGCGCGGATGCCTGTGCAAACGACGGGGTCGTCGGGATAAGGAGTGCGAGCAGCACGAGGCGTGCCAAACGCCAAAGAAGCCCACGCAAGATCTGCGTGCGTCGCTCAGGGTTTTACACCATCCAGCTTCTTCCAGGTCTGGTCCGGATCGAACGCGCTGATGCGGGAAACGAGGACCTTGGTCCGAGGCCCGAGATCCTTCTGGTAGACAACGCCCGCATGGTTGACCAGGAAGGTCATGACGCCGGAATTGCCGTACTCGGCCGGCCAGGCGACCAGTGCGAAACCTCCGATCATCTTGCCGTTGACGATATAGTTCAGCGCGCCGCCTGGCGTGTTCGATCCCTGCCCCTTCAGGATGCGGAAATAGTAGCCATGATAGGGCGCCGGCCCCTCCTCGGCCTTGTAGCCTTCGGCCGAAGCCTGCGCCGCCAATGCACCGAGCGGGCTCGGGTCGCTGTCGTCGCGCCAGAACAACCCGTCCTTCTTGCCTGCGCTGCTGACGATGCGCTGCGCGTACACGCCAGTACCCTCACCGCGATCCTTGTCGGCGTATTCGTTCTCGGCATCGACAAAGGCGAGACTGGTCTGGATCGCGTCGAGTTCATTGCGGCCGATGCGGCGATACAGGACCTCAATGCGGCCTTCGGCGGTATCGAATTCCCAGCCGGTCCTGGTGTTGACGAGCGGAATCGGGAACGGAAAGTCGTCCGGACCCAACATCAGCACTGCCTTCCTGTTACCTTCCGCCTTGATCGCATGCTTCGCATCATACATCGAGGTGAAGCGTTTCCGGATGTCGACGTCGGCGACCTCGTCGCCGGAGGAAACGATGTCCTCGGCAGCGCTGCCGAGGACTTTCAGGATGGCCCGGTCCGGCCCGCTTTTCACGGCGGCAGCGAGCGCCCCTGCCGCATCCTCCGGTGTCGGATAGGACTGCTGCGCAAGGGATGGCGAGCTCAGGAGCCCAAGCGCAATAATGGCCGGCAAGATGGCGAGACGAAGCGACTTCAAACCCATCATGGCGTCACCTCGCCAGGAATCCGCGCGCCGCTCTCGAGCCAGTCGCGATAGGTACGGAATTTCAGACCGAGCTTTTCGTAATAGACCCGGAGATAGCCGTCGGCTCCGCGGGTGACGGCTACCGGCTTCACGTCCTCGACTTCTTGCGCAATGACGCCGACATAGGCCTTGTCGCTGCCGATATAGCTGAAGCGGTAATAACCAAGACCGCTTGCGAGATGGCCGAGCAGAACGACGTCATGCTTCAGCGCGATATCGGAACGCCGTCCGCCGCCACCACCACCACCACGGCCTCCGCCACCCTGGAAGCCTCCGCCGCCGCCTCGGCCGGCGAAGCTCGCACCTCCGCCACCGCCACCGCGCGGTCCCATGCTCGCCATGCTCGCATGACCACGCGCCGATGCTGCGGCCGCCGAGCGGCCCGACGACACGTTCAGCACGCTTCCGCTACCACCGCGGTTCGCGGCTTTGGCGCCCCCGCCCTTGGCGCCGCCGGCTTTAGGGCCAGCACTCTTTGCGCCGGCATTCTTGGCACCACCGCCCTTGGCCGCGCGATCGCCACCGCCTTTGGCGCGATCGCCTCCCGCCTTGGCGCGATCCCCGGCGCCTTGACGGTCGCCACCTCGGTCGCCAGCGCGATCTGCCGCACGATCCCCAGCGCGATCTGCGCCACCAGGCCGATCCTGTCCCGGCTTCAAGACTTGCTGTCCGTCGCGGCCGCGGAAATCCATGCGGTCGGCGGCGCCGGCCTTCAGATTGCTATTGCCGAAGCGCTGCTGAACGTTGGCGTTGTTGTAGCGTACCCCTTGGCGATGCGACGGATTGTGCTGCCAGCCAGTTCCGATGTTGGTGGTGCGGTGATTGATATAGACGTTGCGGTTACCCCAGTTGCAGCCGCCGCCCCAATAATTGCCCCAGCGACCGATAGCCCAGGCTGTGCCGAACGCGAGACCCGCCGCGACGACGCCTGCGCCGATGTAGGACGGGTAGCCGAAGTAATATGGTGGATACTCGGTGTAGGGCCACGCGCCGTAGACCGTCGCAGGCTCGTAGTACGGCACGTACATCGTATCGGGAACCGCCGGCTCGATCACGACCACCTGCCTGCTTTCCTCGGTCTTGACGCTCACCTTCTGCTGCGTGGTGGTCAGCAGCTTCTTGTTGTCATAAGCCTTGGTCCGCAGCCGCTGGACCGCATCCATCACATCCGATTGCTGCGCGAGCACCGCGTCGCCCAGCACCTTGGTCCAGTCGAGCTTGTCGCTCATCATGGAAAGGACCTCAGCAGTCGAGGCCAGCGCCTTGATGCTGTCATCCCACGGCTGCTTCTCGACTTCAGTCTTTAGGGCATCACCCCTCAGAGTCTTGTGCTCTTTCAGCCAGCGATCGGCCTGAACGACTTCCAGAGGATAGGTGGATGCCGCCAGCACGTTGGCAAGCAACTCGTCGGGATAGAGCGCGATCGGTGCGACCAGAGCTTCGAGCTGCTCGGGCTTGAGCATTTCGGCAGCCGCCCGCGGCTGACCCGGCGTTTGGGCTTGGGCACCTGAGGCGGCCGAAGTGTCCGCAGTTTGGGCTGCCGCGGGCACGGGCGCCAAGAGCAGGACCATCGCGATCAGAGTTCTACCGCAACGAAGCATCGCGTCCTCCCTTGAACCCTCATTGGGCCAAGCATCTTGGACGATCAGTGACCTTTATTGATCAAGATCAAGGAACAAGGAGCTCTCTCGAAGTCCGCGCTATACATTCCACGGCGGCCCGACGTTTGATCCGGTCGAGATCCGGCCGCGCCGCTCAGGCGCTGGAGCCCGGGAGCGCGGACAGCAAAACCCGGCGATCATGAATCAGGCTCTGAAGGCGATGCGCCGCGACATTCAAGGTCGTGACATCGAGCGCATTTTCGTCTCCTGCCGCGGCTTTGGCCTGCTGAGCCTGGAGAACCCGGTCGATTTCGGCCTCGATATCGGACAGTTCGGCTACTGCCTCCGCCCTGCGTATCCGCACACCCAACGCATACAGCAAGTCCAGCCCCCGTTCGGCCTTCGATGGATCGCCTACCCGAAGGAATTTCCAGGCAGCCGCCAGTACCGAGATGAGGCCGCCGAAAATCATGGGCGCGAGAAAGATGATGTTTCCCCATTCGTCCAGAAAGCTCTGCTGCGTTCCGTTGTAGAATGCCGCGGCGCCGGGATGAACCGGGAGAAAGGCGTCCGAATCCGTGCTCGGCGCGGTCATTTGAGAGAGTATCGGCAATTCGCCGAGCAGGTCACCCTGCGCGCCTTCATCAGCGCGTCGGCCAGGCTGCCCGCCACCTCTGCGCTGAGCTGCTTTTGCGCGACCACATAGAACGAAACCCGCAGCGTGGTAAGATCCTCGCTCGGGACAGGCGGCGAACCGCGCAACGTGCCCTTCGGGACATCGAAGCTTTCATAGGCGCGCTGCTTTTCCGCGATGGCACCAGCCGCCTCGACGGGAAGGAGGACCGGCGCGGTCTTCGGCGTCTGCAGAAAGAGACCGCGCAAGAGGGCCAGATACTTTTCGGCAAGAGGAACGACGATCAGAATCGCCCGTACCTCCTTGGCATCGAGTGCCCGCCGCGCGTCTGCCGGTTGGAGATTGCGGAATGACACGTTGGCGCGTCCGAGGCCGTATTCGTCGCTGAGGACGTCGACGACCTTGCGATTTATCTCGCCGCCGATCACGCCGACGCTGGTGCGCTTCAGACCAGCGATTTCGGTAATGGAGGAGCCCGGCGGCGCAACCAGCAGGACAACGGCGTGGGCGAGAACCACGATAGCCTGCGCCTGCGATAGGTCGCCGACGTCGCCGCGGACGACAGCAAGCTCGACCTTTTCCGCCGCAAACTGCTCGGCAGCATCAACCGCGTTGGTCGTTTCCACCAGTCTGAGCCGGACCGGGGCGTTCACCACGGCAAGCCGGCTCGCCAACGCCGATACCAGACGCGTGGCTTCGCCATCCAGCGACCCGACCGCGATGGTCAGCGTCGTCGGGTGAGAGTACCAGCGGTAGCCGAACAGGCCCGCTCCAAGCACGAGCACAACAGCGCTGGCGACAATGAAGGAACGAAGCCAGATCGGCATTTTTGCAGGGACCATGTGGCCCTCATAGTGAATATGCGCTGGGTGGTCGGACTGGCTCATGATGCCAGACCGGCTCAACTGAGGCGCATCGCCGAACCGAAGTGCGATTCAAACCAAAGCGAAGCCGGTCAGTGCCCGCTCAGCACCAGCGTCTTGATCGGCAGCAGCAGCGCCTGAATCCGCAAGAGCATGGCGTGCACGAGGCCGACACCGTCGACAACATGCAGAGCGACGGCCCGACCCGTGCCCGTCTCCTTCGCGGATATCTCCTCGTGATTGCTGGTATAGGCATTGACGATGCAGCTGCTACCCGGCGTCACGCCTTCGAGGCCGCCCTTGTAGAGGGGCTCAAGGAAGGCCAGGATCGTGCCGGGCCGCCCGACGTTCTGCGCCTCGATCAGCTGCTCACCGCTTCGGAACTGGCCGGCTGCGATGTAATCCTGAACACTGGTGACGACCATGGGAATGATCACCCACGGCTTCGATATGCAGGTTGCTTCCGCCACCATGCCGACCTTCATCACCTGTGCCTCGATCTGACCAAAGCCGGCCTGCAAGGCGCGCCGGCCGGCGCCGTCCGGAACCAGCACGCCGGCCGGCCGCATCAGCTGATTGACGACATCACCGGTGCGGACCAGGAATTGCTCCACGCGGCCATCGACGCCGGCGCGAACGAAGGTCTTGTCCAGATCGACCTGCGCTTCGGCCAACGCCGCCTGGGCGCTCGCTTTTTCAGCCGGCAACAGGGTTGAAAGCCGCAACGTCGCCGACGTCTTGGACGCAGTGGCCGAGTCCACACCAGCCTGCCGCTGGTTGACCACGACCTGTAATTTCTCGATATCGCGTTGCGGGACGATGCCGGGGTTGCGGCGCTGCAATTCCGTCTTCACGTCCAACTCGTCCTTGGCCTGCTGAAGGCTGGCCTTGGCTTCCTGGATCTGCGCTTCGGCCTTGACCACGTCGTTTTCCGCGCTTGTCATCGCGGCATCGACCTCAGCGATCTTGCGAGTGGCCGTCTCCAAAGCCGCCTTTTGCTTCGAACTGTCCAGCCTGAAAAGTACGTCGCCTTTCTTCACTGCCTCGCTGTAGCCGACATTGACTTCCGCGACGCGGCCCGAACCCTCGGGCAGGATCGGCACCGTGCGGAAATAGAGCGTGGCCGAGGTCGTCGACGGATGAAAGTAGAAGATCATCGTGATCAGAGAAATCGTGAGCATCAGGCAGCCGGTGATGCCCCATCGCAATTCGTACCAAATGGAAAAGAACGTGATCTCTTTGCCGAAACGTTTGCCTTGGGCATAGCGGCGGTAGAGGTAGTCCGGCAGGATGGTCAGAAGAGAGCAGAACATGAGCTCAAACATGGCTGTGTTCCTTCCCCTTGACGATCGGCTTCTCGACCGGCGGCAGGATTGGCAGTTCGGGCTCGCGGCCCTCACCGGGCGCCGCGTCAGCGATTCTCTCGACCGAGCCTGCGATGCTCCGCAGCGGCGTGCCGAAATCCGGTAGGTCGATCATCGCGAGCAGAAGACCGGCCACCCAGAAAATGTGCATGTGCGTAAAGAGCGAGATGATGCCCAGCACGGCCACGATCTCGAACTGCAGCTTCTGCGACTTGTGCGCCATTCGTTCGGGGAGGCTGTGCAGCTTCCAATAGAGCGTACCGACCCAGAGCACGCTGCCGATCAGGAAGATCCCCATCACCACCATCAGCACGTCCGTGCCGCTTCCCGGCGCGAGATAGAACGGCAGATGATGCGGGGCCAACGGGTGAATTTGCTCGGTCAACGGTAGCTCTCCACCAAAAGGAATGAGGGCAGTACGCGCTCTAGACAACGACCGTGGCAACGCAGGCGAGAAATTGATTGATATGAATCAAAGGTCCGAACGGCGCGGAACCTAGCCTAGCCCTGACTCTACCCCACAGCAAGCCAGGAGCTCGTCAGTCATGCCCGGCATCGATGATCTCATCCCCCACGCCGCGCAAATCCGCAAGGAAGCGGCGCTCGAAGACACTAAAAAGGCCGAAGAATATGTGCGCCTCGCCGCCGCCGCCGAAGCCGAGAAGCGCGCCCTGATCGAGCGGCTGAGCAAGCCGTCCGGCAAGACCGAGGAGGAGAAGATCAAGCTCGCCTCGACCATCATCCAGCGCGCGGTTCGCAACGGTCTGACCGAGGTGCAGGTCTACCGCTTCCCGAACACCCTGTGCACCGACAAGGGCCGCGCCATCAACCAGATGGAGGGAGGATGGGAGAAAACGCTGACGGGAATTCCAAAAGAGATATTCGAGCTCTGGACCGAATACCTCAAGCCGCGCGGCTACCGGATCGGCTATCAGGTCATCGACTTTCCTGGCGGCGTGCCCGGGGATATCGGCGTCATCATTTCGTGGGGCGACTGATCACGTTTCGGCCGGATTGACGGAAGGCGGAGCAGCATGGCGAAGGATCGAGCCACAGAGCGGATGAAGCGCAAGGACTACGAGAAGGAGCTCGAAAAGCTCCAGATCGAGCTTTGCCATCTTCAGGATTATGTGAAGGAAAATAGACTTCGGGTCATCGTCCTGTTCGAAGGCCGCGACGCGGCCGGCAAGGGCGGCACGATCAAGGCGATCACGGAAAAGGTCAGCCCGCGCGTGTTCCGGGTGGTGGCACTGCCGGCGCCATCGGATCGCGAAAAGACGCAGCTTTTCTTCCAGCGCTACATGAAGCAGTTTCCGGCCGGGGGCGAGATCGTGATCTTCGACCGGAGCTGGTACAATCGGGCCGGCGTCGAGTATGTCATGGGATTCTGCTCGCCCGCCGAGCACGATCGTTTCCTCGCGCTCTGCCCGCAAATGGAAAAGTACGCCATCGACGGCGGCATCATCCTGATCAAGATCTGGCTCGAGGTCGGGTTGGACGAGCAGGAGCGCCGCTTCAACGCCCGCATCGACGATCCGGTGCGGCAATGGAAGCTCAGCCCAATGGACATCGAATCCTTCAAGCGCTGGTATGATTATTCGCGCGCGCGCGACCTGATGCTCAAGAAGACGAGCACGAAGGACGCGCCTTGGTACATCATTCGGTCCGACGACAAGCGGCGGGCGCGGCTGAACTGTATCGCGCACATCCTGGAGGCTATCCCGCACAAGCGGATCAAGAAGGACAAGGTGAAGCTGCCGAAGCGCTCCGACAAGGGACGTTACAATGACCAGGCCCCCTTGCGCGGGATGAACTTCGTCGCGGAACGATATTGACGAAGTGATCGCGGGCCGCACGGCGGGCGCGGTCCGATCGTTGACGGTCAGATCGATGCTGCCGACGGACTTCGCTGGGTCCGTCAGCAGCGCATTCTTTCAATACGGATACTGGTTGGGGCAGACCCAATTGCCGTACGTGTCCTGATAACAACCGTTATTGTAGTTGTTGTTGTAGTATCCGTAGGCGCCCGCGGCGGCCGCACCGACGGCGGCGGCACCGTAAGCCGCGCCTCGATAGCCATATCGCGGATAGCCTCCGGGATAACCGGCGACCGGACGACCGGGACGGCCCGCAACGGGGTAACCTGGACGGCCAGGACGACCGGCGATCGGATGGCTTGGCCGCGGACCTCCTGCATAGTGGCGCCCGCCTCCGCCATGGATCCGTCCGGCGTGAACGGCGCCGCCATGAAAACCTCCGGCGCGCATGCCCCCTCCACCTCCACGATAGCCACCACCGCCACCTCCGCGGCGGGCATAGGCATCATCGGGAATGAGCGTGGCCGTGAGAAGAACGACGGCCGCAACAAGAGCCAGAAGATAACGAAGCATGGCATGTCCTCCCTCGATATGGGTGCCGTGATCCGCTTTCGACGATGCCTCGCGGAACGCGGTTGGCACCCGAACGTGGCACTGAGTTGCGGCCGCTTCCCTGACCTATGTGCATGAGAGAAGCAGCCGCCATTCAAGCTAGAGCGCCGCGACCGCCGAAGCGGCGCGACTGCCGCTCTACCGCTTCAAAGCTATCGTCACGCCCCCCACAGCGGCTGACAGCTCCGCACCGACCTTCGGCCCGCTAAGCTGCAGAATCACGCCGTTGCCGTTTTGCAGCTGAACGGCACCTGCGCCGGCGGCGACGGCACCGCCCGCACCGCCCACAGCATAAGAGCCTTCGATCGACTCCGGCCCCCTCAGGTTAAGAGCGCGGCCGACCAGCTTGGTGGTCGAGGCGCCGATTGTGAAGCCGACGCTCATGCCCGAGACGGTGAAGGGATATTTGTGGCCCCGCAGCAGCAGAACGCCCTCGCCGCCACCGACGCCGACGATGAATCCGCCTTTGGTGAAGACCACGGCGACCTGGCCGGTCTCTGCCTGCGACGGCGTGCTGAAGCCGGCACTTATCAGCAGAGCAGTCAAGGCGACACGGATGGCGACTTTTCTCATGAGATTCGTTTCCTCTGGTTGTTATGCCGATCTATTGAGCCAGTATCATCGCGAAGTAGCCAAACACGGTGAGCAGAATGCCCGATACGGCGTAGCCGACTGGGAACCCGATCCAGGGCACGGAGCTCTGGATTTCCACCGCGGCTTCGCGGCACGGACCGGAGTGCGACCGCGCACCGGCAACGCCGCCCATCAGCACGGCCGGATTGATCTTGAAGACGTGGAAGCCGATCGCCCAGACGACGAACGGCGGGATCGTGCAGGCGATGAAGCCAGCGACGAAGATCTTCAACGCGACCGCACCCGTGAGCTGCGCCAACAACCCGGCGCCGGCATTGATGCCGACGATGGCGACGAAGACCACGAGGCCGAGATCCTCCAGCACATTGCGCGCCGCGTTCGGTGTGTTGCCGAAGAAGCGCAGTCGGGAGACCAGCGACGAGACGATCACGCCGGACAGCAGCAGTCCGCCGGCATTGCCGAGGCCGATCTTGGCGCCGAAGGCTGGAAATTCGATCATCCCGATCAGGAAGCCGATGATCATGCCGGCGGCGAGCGTCAGCAGATCGGTCGAAGTGTTGGTCCGCGCAATGCGTCCCCACATCTCGCCGAGCTCGTTGACGGCCGACTTGATACCGACCACCGAGACGATGTCCATCCGCTGCAACTCCGTCTTGAGACCGGCCGGAATCTGCACGCCGCCACGTTCGACCTTGGTGACCTGCAGCTGGCCGGCAATCGCGGTCTCACGGAAGGACTCGAAGGTGCGTCCGACCATCTCCTTGTTGGTGACCAGGATGTCCGCCTGATCCATGGGAATGCCGAGCGCCTTGGCGTCGGCAACCTCAGGGCCAATCAGTCCCATCTTGTCGGTCAGATGCTCGGTCGCGCCACCGAGCGCGACGAGGTCTCCCTTTTGCAGCACGACGTCGGGATCGGCTCCCAACGGCTGACCGCCTCGCACCACGTTGACGATGCGGTATTCCGGGTTGATCGTGCGGAATTTGGCGATGCTCATGCCGACCTGGGCCGGATTTTCGAGCCGGTAGGCGCGCAGGCCGAACTGCCGATAGCCGGTCAGGCCGCCACCCTCGAGATCCTTGACGCCAAATTCCTTCTCGTATTGCCTGGCAGCCGCCTTGGCATCGACGCCCCACCAGCGCGGCAGGTATTTGCAGATCAAGATGATGCCGACTGTGCCCCAGATATAGGTAATGCCGTAGGACAGCGCGATCATGCCCGACGCGTCCTCGGGCTTCATGCCGTCAGGAAGCTTGACGACACCTGAGGTGATGGCCTGCTCGGCTGAGCCGATCGCGGCGGACATCGTCTGCGACCCCGCCAGCATGCCGCCGGCAGCGCCGATCGGCAGCGCAAAGAGCTTTGAAAGCATAACGACAAGCGCCAGACCGAGAACGCTCGACACCAGCGCCAGGATGCAGAACTTGAGACCGTCGCCCTTCAGGCTGTTGATGAAGGACGGTCCCACACGTAAGCCGACGCCATACATGAACAAATAGTAGAACAGACTCTTGGCGAACGTGTTCAGCTCAAGCTTCACGCCGTAGACCGACGCCCAAACCGAAAGGGCTGCGCCCACCACGATGGCGCCGGCGACCATGCCGAGGCCGTAACCCTTGATGCTGGCACGGCCGATCCAGACGGCGAGGCCAACGACGAAGAACAGCAACAGAAACGGGTTCTGCTGCAAGAACGTGAAAAAGCTCTGCATGTCCGTCCCCTTTATTACGATGCCGCCTTCAGCTTCGGCGCGGCGCCGGGCTTGGGCCGGCCAATCTTCGCCAGGGCTTCGGCACGTACGAGCTTCAGCCCCTCCTTGGCGTCGTAGCCGTGGATTTCCTTCACATCGAGCTTGCGCATGAAGTCGATGGTTTCCTGGGTGATGACCTGCCCCGGCACCATGATCGGGAAGCCCGGCGGATACGGGATCACGAAACTGGCAGAGACGAGGTCGGGACCGGCCTTGAGGCGACGGTCGATCTCGGGATCGCCGAGCCGGATATATTCGCATCCCGCCGCGTCGTAGGCCGAGTAGAAGCCGCTGCGGATATCGCCCTCATTGGTCCTGGTGCCGGCATCGCCACGGAAACTGTCGTGGAACTGCGAGAAGTTCGGCAGGTCGGGCACATCGGTCATCAGGCTCTTGACCCGCGCCTCGAAGGTCTTCTTCGCATTGGCGCCACCCTGAACCAGTCCACGATCGACCTCGCCCGCAATCTCGGCCAGCACCCTCACCAGATGCGCAACATCGCTGCGGGTATTGTTGATGTTGGACTGGAACAGCACCGAATTGCGCGAGGTCTTGTTGATCTGGATGTTGTACTCGTTTGCCAGGATTCCCTTGAACTGCGTACCGTCGTATCCGGCGGTGCCGCACACCAACGTCATGCGGGTCGGATCGAGGCAGAACTCGTCGTCGTCAAGGCTCTTCAGGACACTCGCCCAGTTTGTGCCGGTGGCCAGATAGTCGGTGAAGCCGCTCTGGCGGTATTGCGCCGGCACCATCGCGTCCGCACCGAGAATCCGGAAGTATTTCGAGATCAGTGGATTGTTGTTGACCGCTTTGCGGATCGCGAACGCGATTTCGATCGCGTTCGCTACCAGACCATAGCCCTCGAGCTCCATCTGACGCCGCGAGACGTCGAGGCTCGCGATGAGCTGCTGGTTCGGGCTGGTCGACGCGTGCGTGAACACCGCCTCCTTGAACTGTTGCTCGACGGTATGGAATTCGACGTCCTTGACCGACAGCATCGAGCCCTGCCGGATTGCCGACATCGACTTGTGGGTCGAGTTGGTCTGGTAGACGCGCAAGCGGATCTGACGCGGATCGGGAATCAGTCGGGTCTTGAGCAGCACCTCGTCCGATGGATTCTTGTCGAGCTCGGCCTGCTGCTTCTCGTAAGCCGCAACCGATTTCGGGTCGTGCATCCAGGCCTCGATCTCGTTCGCGGCGCCCATCGCGGTCCGCCGCCGCAGGAACGGCGAGAAGCGTGCAAAGCCGAACCAGGCTTCATCCCACAGGAAGATCAGATCGGGCTTGATCGCGAGGCATTCCTCCATCACCCGGCGGGTGTTATAGATGTGGCCGTCGAAGGTGCAGTTGGTCAGGTCGAGCATCTTGACGCGGTCCAGCCGGCCATCTGCCCGCGCATTCAGCAGCGCCTGCTTGATGGTCTGCAGCGGCACCGCGCCGTACATCGAATACTCGGTCATCGGGAACGCTTCGACATAGATCGGCTGGGCGCCGGCCAGAACCATGCCGTAGTGGTGCGACTTGTGGCAGTTGCGATCCACGATCGCGATATCGCCTGGCCCGAGCAGCGCCTGCACCGCCATCTTGTTGGAGGTCGAGGTGCCGTTG
This sequence comes from Bradyrhizobium sp. CW1, assembly GCF_023100665.1. Lineage (NCBI taxonomy): Bacteria > Pseudomonadati > Pseudomonadota > Alphaproteobacteria > Hyphomicrobiales > Nitrobacteraceae > Bradyrhizobium > Bradyrhizobium sp. CW1. The sequence goes on along the minus strand of NZ_CP064684.1, from coordinate 3,285,421 downwards.
GTCACGAAGAACACGCGATCCGCGCCGAGCGCGCGTGCCGCCTTGTCCTGCGCTTTCTTGATGGTGCCGGTCGGCTCCAGCAGGCTGTCGAGGCCGCCGGTGGTGGCGCTGCTTTCGGCCAGGAACAGATTCAAGCCATAGAACTCGCCCATGTCGCGGATCCAGTCCGACCTGAAGACAGATTTGCCGCGAGCGATCGGCAGCGCATGGAACGTGCCGATCGGGCGTTGCGCGTATTTCTTCAGGTTGTCGAAGAATGGCGTATCGAATCGATCCTGGATCCCTTCGAGGATGGAGAGATGGAGCTCGAGGAGCTCCTCGATGGAGTAGAATATCCGCCGAGCCACATTGGCCTCGGGGTTCCCCGCCATTTCCTCGACGTCGCGATTCGACATCAGATAGATGTCGAGCTCGGGACGTACCCGCTTGATGACGTGGGCTAGCCGGAGCGCGGACGCGTCCGACTCGTCATTGATCCCCGCGGCGGCGGTCATGGTGCGCAATACCGGCGCGTCGTGACGCGAGCGCAGAGCGAACCCCTCGTTGATGACGACGGCGGCGATATTGGGCTTGAGCATCGTCGCGCAGAAGGCGTCTTCCAGACTTCCGACGATCACCGGCTCATAGACGAACGAATCGACCGGACGCCGCAACTTGCGCCATTCGGCAGCGAGAGCTGGCCACTTCTCGGAGGAGACGCCGGTGACGACCAGCGTTTCGAAATAGGGTCGCCGAGCTGCATGCGATCCGAAAGTTGACGGCACAAGCTCGGGCGCATCACCGTCGCCGTCGTCCTTGGCATCCCAGTCGCCGGCAAGCTGGCGGAAGGATCTCGTCATCAACGCCTGCGTAATGCGCGTCGCGAGAGCAAGTGAACCCGCCGCATCCCCGGCCGAGGCGGCTTCCCGCAAAGCCGCCATCAACTGCAGCCCCGGATAGCCGTGAAACTCCTCTATCACGGAGAGATCGGCCAGGGCCGCGTCAAACATCGCACGGTCGCCGCCGCGCGCCCATGCTTTGGCTGCTTCGACCAGATCGCGCCAGTTGTCTGCCCGTCCGCCGGGCCCGGAAATGAACTGATCGATGCGCTTCTCTGCAGGCTTGGCGTCCTTGGACATGTCTCTCTCCGGATCTTTGCGAGGTCGCAGCCGGATCGTGATGCCCGCTCACCTCGGTTTATTGATCCAAGTCAACGGACGCGCATCTTGAAGAGACCCGAAGCACCTCGCGATGCAATATCGTCCGAGGTGGTTGCCCGATTCCGATTGCAGGCGAGAGAGATCGGATCAGAGCCGGGTGGCCAACACGCCGGCCGGATCCTCCGATATGGGATCAGACGATTGCTTGCTTTCACCGAGCACGCTGTCGACCGAGCGAAGCCAAATCGCACTGTCGGTCTTTTCCGCCAATCCCTCGGCCCGCAGCAGATCGCGCAATTGTGCATGTGCACCGACGATGCAGAAGGCGATATGGACCGAGGCGAGCTTGTCGTGAAGGTCGTGCAACATGCGCGCCCCAGCCAAATCAATGTAGGGCGAAGCGGAGAGATCGCAGACAACCAGCCTGATATCGGACGACTTCAGCAAGGCATCCGACACTGTTTCCAGGATTGTTTCGGCATTGATGTAAAGCAGCGAGGCTTCCGGTCGAAAGGCGATGATACCGACCAATGGCTCGACGCCTTCGTGCCTCGCATCATCGGAGTAGCGGCCGGTGCCCGGGAGCCGGCCGAGGAAGGCGACATTCGGACGTGAGGCTCGCGCCAGGAGCAGGACAATCGAGGCAATCGCCGCCAGCAGAACGCCTTGCAATATCCCCAGGAGCAGCACGGATACCAGCGCAATTGCCGCAGCGTTAAAGTCGATGCGGCTGACCTGCCACATCCGCAACAGCGCGCGGATGTCCACCAGCCTGTAAACGGCAGCAAAGACGATCGCCGCCAGCACCGCCTTGGGCAGATTCGTCAGGGCTCCCGTGAAGAACAGCAGGCACAGTGCCAGCGTCGTCGAACAGATCACCAGAGCCAGGGGCGTGCGCGCGCCCGCATTGTCATTGACGGCAGATTGCGACAATCCGCCCGCCACGGGGTAGCCGTGGCCGAATGCGGCGACGAGGTTGGCCGCGCCAAGCCCCAAAAACTCCTGACGGACATCAAGGGCATAGCCATGCTTGGCAGCAAAGCTGCGCGCGGCGGAGACACCTTCGATATAGGCCAGCAGCACGCATCCCGCAGCCAGCGGGAACAGTTCGTCCGGCTCCAACAGACCAAAGCTGGGTAGTCCAAACGCCGGCAATCCCTCCGGAATTTTGCCGGTCACCGGCACGCCAAGCGATGGAAGGCCAAGCAGTGTCGCCAGCATGATCGATAGCGCCATGATCGTGAGCCCGACCGGCTTTCCCCGCAGCCACCGCTCTCCCACAAGCAGGGACAAGAGAGCGAGGGCTCCGATCGCCAGAACCAGCCAATTGATGCCGCCGAGCTGACCCGCGAGCTTGATGGCGCGATCGAAAAAATTGTGACCGCCTCCGGCAACGCCGAACAGGCTCGGCAACTGGCTCATCATGATGGTAAGTCCCGCGCCGGCCTTGAAACCGACCAGGATACTGTCGCTCACCAAGCGGACGAGAACGCTGAGCTTGAACAACCAGGCGATCAGGCACAGCAGCGCCACCGCGCAGGCGGCCAGGCTCGCGATCTCGGCATATTTCGCCGCGTCTCCGCCGGCCAGCGTCCCGACGGTCGCCGCAATCATCAGCGAGATCGCCGAGGTTGGACCTATTGCAAGCTGGCGCGACGACCCCAGCAGCGCATAGCCGATGCCGCCGAGCATGTAGCCGTAGATGCCGATCTGAGGCGGCAGGCCCGCCAGCGTCGCATAGGCAAGTGACACAGGGAGGGCGTACGCCGCAAGCGTAATGCCGGCGATGGCGTCCGAACGCAGCCAAGCGCTACGGTACTGCGCCAACCATGTCGCCGGCGGAAACAGGAAAGTCCAGCGCGATCTGCGGTTGGATGAGGTCATGAGCTGGCCTCCTCGCCTGGACTTTCGCAACGCAACAGCACAACCAGCAGCGCGATCACGGGGACACCGAGCGCCAAATTCGGGATCTGCTTGGTCGCGAAGGCGCCAAGAGCCGCGCCGAGGCCGAACGTGATACACAAGACAACGAAAATGCCGGGGAGCCGTAGCGCCCCCTCGCCAGACGCTACAGCAAACACAGCTTCAATCGCCTGCCGCATGTTGCCCGTGATCATGACGGAGCTGTAGAGCACGCCTTCGACCCTCGTGAAGACGGCGCTCTGTACGGCGGCGACGAAGGAAATGCCAAGCGTTCCCGCAAGATCCGGCAGGCGATTGTGCAGGATGGCGATAGTAACCAGCAGCAGGATTTCGATCAGCGTACCGATCGCGCTGGCGCGCGCTCCGGTTGCCCGTCGCAGCCATGCAGCGACCAGGATACCGGCGGCGAATGCAAGGATCGGCGGAACGAAGTGCAGCGCCTTCGTCCAATTTCCGATCGAGCCATAAACCCACAACAGCACAAGGTTTGCGGTCTGGGCATTGGCCATCACGCCGTGGATGATCCACGTAAAGGCGTCGATATAGCCCCCGGCGAAGGCAAGCAGCAGCGCAATCGGCACCGTTTCGTCGCGGCGTATCGACGAAGCAGCGGCAGTATCCATCGTGCTCATGTCCGAAGGTCGGCTTTGACTCTTGAGGCTCCACAAGAAGCGAGCTTGCCGCCGACCAGGATTGATCTGGATCAACTGTCGCCAGCTTTCGGCAACGAGATTGGCCCCTAACTACTGGAGGCAATGCGCCATGATTACCGTCAGGTGGATCATCTCTGCCGCGCCGGAAATCTTCCTGCTGCTGTCGGTCGCGCTCGGCACCATCCTTGGCCGCGTCCGTATTTTTGGATTTTCGATCGGCACCACCGCATGCACGCTCATCGTGGCGGTCCTGATCGGGCAGCTCGGCACCTTCACATTTCCAGCGCTACTGAGAGTCATCCTCTTCAGCCTGTTCGTATTCACGATCGGGTACCGGTCGGGGCCAGAGTTCTTTGCTTCTCTGAGCATCCGGACCTTGGCGCAGGTCGCCCTCGCGCTCGTGCTTGGCGGCACCGGGCTTGTCATCGTTCTCATATTTGCCAAGGCATTCGCACTCGGTCCCGGCACCGCTTCGGGGCTCGCTGCGGGAGCCCTGACGCAATCTTCGGTGATCGGCACCGCGTCCGGCGCGCTGGCCCAACTCGGGCTCGCCAAGGACGTGCTGGAGCAGCAGGAGGCGAATATCGCCGCCGGATACGCGGTGACGTACGTCCTTGGTTACATCCTCACGCTTCTGTTCGTACCCTTTGTCGCGCCGAAATTGATGCGGATCGATTTGAAGGCGGAGGCTGCGAAGCTGGAAGCGGAGCTGTCAGGAGGAAACCCGCCGCAGACCGAAAATCTGCATTATCGAAAGTTCCAGGCGCGCGCGTACCGGGTGTCGGCAGCGGCGGGACGCACGGTCGGCGCCGTCGAAGACGAGATCGGCAGCCGCAGTGTAATCGAGCGGATCGTGCGCGGGGGAGCTGACGTCGAGCCGCATCGTGACACGGTTCTTGAAGCGGCCGACGACATCGTCATCGCGGGTCGCACGGCGGCCATTGTCGCCGCAAAGCCGATTGTTGGCACCGAAATCGACGCCGACGAGATCCTGAAGGCTCTTCCAGGCAATGTGGTCGACGTCCTCGTCGACAATCGCAAGCTCCACGGCCGCTCCGTCAAGGACGTGGCCGACCGCGTCGGCGACGCCGCGCGCGGCGTGTTCCTGCGCACCTTGACGCGGATGGGACGCGAGGTCCCCTTGAGCGCGGAGACCCGCGTCTATGTCGGTGATGTCATGACGCTGGTCGGCAGCACCCGCAACATCGAGCGCGCCGCCTCGCAGGTTGGACAGATCCTGAGCTCCGAAGACCGTACCGACATCGCATTCCTTGCCGCAGGCATTGCCATAGGTCTGCTTGCCGGTCTCGTGAGCGTCAAGATCGGGTCTGTGCCCCTGACGTTGGGAGGTGGCGGCGGCGCCCTGATTGCAGGGCTTTTCTGCGGCTGGCTGCGCTCTCGGCGGCCGACGATGGGTGCAATGCCTCCCGCAGCGCAGCAGACGCTGAGCGACCTCGGGCTCGGCGGCTTCATCGCCGCGATCGGGCTCGGCAACGGCCACGCGGCCTGGGTCGCGATCCAGTCGCACGGCTTGTTACTGGTCGGCATGGGCCTGGTCGTCACGCTGGTGCCGCTGATCGTGACCACCCTGTTTGCCCATCGCGTGCTCCGCATGAACCCGGTCATCATTTGCGGAGCGCTGGCCGGCGCCATGACGGTCGACGCCGCCGTGACCGGCGCCTGCGAAGTTGCAGAAAGCCAAACCCCCGTCCTCGGAGTCGCCGTGCCTTACGCTGTCGGCAACGTTGTGCTCACCGTGCTTGGACCGATCATCGTGGCCAGCACTTTCGCCGGCTGAAGGAGGCGCGCGTGAACCTGCGGCATGCTTCGACAGTGACCTACTTCGCCGCGGCATTGAGCATCCTGGCCTGCTTTCTAGCCCCGGGAGGCGCCGACCACAATGTTCGTATCCAGGAAGAGGTCTGGGCCTTGCCACTGCCGCTACCTATGTTCGCCTATGTGGTTCGGCCCGTCAGCGACGGACATTTCCTCATCGGCTTGCCCTACACGATTCCGATGTGGGCACCGCTCGTCGAACGATTCCTTGACGCGCAGAAATAGCCGCAGAGCTGGCGCCTGGAGGCAGAACATGATCGACGCAACTTCAGTGCTTTTGTCCGGGCGTGCGCTCGTCTGCGTGTCGATATTGTTCGCGGCGGCTGTTGCCCGACCAGCTTCAGCGCAGAATATAGCCGCGCCAAAGCCGACCCCAGAGGTAAAGTCCGCCGAAATCGCACCTCGCGGGCAGCGCGAAGCCAAGGACATCACCTATGGCGGCTGGACAAAGCTTTGCGTACGGCCTGCAGGAACGCCGATGCTGTGCCGAACCTCGATCACGGGGCGGTTTGCTACGGGTCAGATGGCAATCCGCGTGGACCTCATCGAGCGTGACGGCGACCCCATTGCGCGCCTACAAGTGTTTGTTCCCGTCGGCATGTATCTGCAGAAGCCGGTCAAGCTGACGATCGACGGGGCCAACGTCCAGTCATTGCCTTACACCTGGTGCCTGAGCAATACCTGCATTGCCGCCGACGCAGCCGATCCCAAGTTCATCAACGACATGGATGCCGGCACGGCTCTCGTCCTTGAGGTCACCGACTCCAACCTTCTGTCTCTGACGACGTCATTGCCGCTGGCACAGTTCGGCCCGGCTCACAAAGGCGCGCCTGCACAGATCCTGGAGCAGGACATCGAGGAGTGAGCAGGTGAGAACAACTCAAGCGCTCTTGGCGCAGGCGCGTTCAACCGTTGCGATCAGCTCGCTGGCCGCGAAGGGCTTGCTCAAATAGGCCGCACAGCCGGAATCGATCGCGGCCGCCTGATTTGCCTGGCTGTCGTTGCCCGTGATGTAGACGACAGGCACCTTAGCGCCGTCACTTGCCAGCTTGCGCCGCAGGGCGATACCCGACTCGCCGTTCAGATTGACGTCCAGCACGAGGCAGCACGCGTCTTCGAGGTGGCCATGACTAAGCAATGCACCGGCGGACTCGAAAACAACCGCGGTAAAGCCGTGGTTCCGCAGCAACCGCTCCATGCTTCGCCGCATCGATGAATCGTCATCCACAACGTATATTGACCTGCGTGCAAACAATGGGTGAGCTTTCTCATCGAACACTCTGCACCCCCCTCACAACGACGAGGCGCCGCAAATGTTCCTGCGCAAATCCAACGGCCAACTAGGCAGTCGTTGCCAGAATCTGTCAACAATATTTCGTATTGTCCTATCGTACAGGTCTGATCGCGCGATTGACGTCACCTACCGCAAACAGTCCGACGGTTCACGCCGGCTGCGAGCTCAGAAGTCCGAGCCGCTCGGCGACGGAGACCAGCTCGGCCAAGGACGGCACCTGCATCTTTGTCATCACCTGGTGCCGATGCGCCTTTACGGTGCGCTCGGTGGTTCCAAGCTCGTAAGCGATTTGCTTATTGATCTTCCCGCGCACGATGAGGTCGAAGACCTGTCGCTCGCGTCGCGTCAGAGACGTCAAACGAGCACGAAACGAATCCAGCTTGCCCTGTTGGCCGCGCACCACCTCTTGTCGAACCAGTGCGCGCTCGATCGCGTCGATCAACTGTTCCGAAGATACTGGTTTGGTCAGAAAGTCTTCCGCGCCGGCCTTGATCGCGCGAACAGTCGTTGCGGTATCAGCATGCCCTGTCAGGAACACGATCGGCAACGGCGAAGGTCGTTGGGCGAGGCACGCTTGCAACTCAGGGCCGCTCAGGCCCGGAATCTGCACGTCGAGCAGGATGCAGCCCGGATGTTCGGAGCCCGGGGGATCCTCGAGCAATTGTTGCGCCGACGCGTAGGTCACAACCTCATAGCCGGCAAGCTTGAGCCGACGCTGGATGGCGGTGCGAAACGATGGGTCGTCGTCGACCACATAGACGAAGCCAGGCAATGTTTTCCTCCCGACCTGTTCTTGCAAGCAGAACACCACCGCTCGCGCAAGCCTTAGAAGCAATTCAAGACGCCTCGCAGCCCGCGGTCAACATCAATGAAAGCAGCCCGCCCGCAGTGGCACGACTTCGGGCGGAATGCGCGACGTAAGCCTACGCCGCGCAATCCGACAGATGTTCTGACAGGTTTCTCATCCAGCGCACCATCGCCGTCCCTGTACTTTGGTACAATGCACCTACAGACAATGGCTGCAAAGCCTGCTTTTGGCTTAAACAACCTTTGCGGGAAGGGTGATTTATCGGCGGCTCCGTATTCCCGGTGACGGAAATAAGCTGCTCGCGATTATCGCGTCAGCACCAGTTCGGGAGTTGACCATGCTGGTTCGCAACGCTGCCGACGCTTCCTCGCGGCATCATTCACTCCGCGAGCTTGGCCTGAATACCAGTTCAAATCCGATCATCAGTTTAAACGAATTTACCTATAAAAAGGGCACCGAAATCTACGGCGAGAAAGAGCCGGCCGAATACGTCTATCAGGTCAAATCAGGCGCCGTGCGAAGCTACAAGCTCCTGTCAGACGGGCGTCGCCAGATCGGCGCCTTCCACCTGGTTGGCGACATCTTCGGGCTCGAAAACGGCAGCGAGCATAGATTCACAACGGAAGCGATCGTCGACACGACCGTACGCCTGGTTAAACGGCAGAGCCTCGAACTCGTCGCAGAAGGCGATGCCATGGTTGCCCGAAACCTGCTCAGCATGACCACCAACAACCTTCAGCATGCGGAAGATCACATGCTGCTGCTCGGCCGCAAGACCTCGCTGGAGCGGGTGGCGGCCTTCCTGCTCGAGATGGATACGCGGCTAACGGCCGCAGGAATTCTGGCCCTGCCAATGTCCCGGCGCGACATCGCGGACTACCTCGGATTGACCCTGGAGACCGTGTCCCGCGCCCTGTCCCGCCTTCACGACCTCGGCATCCTCGGCTTCATCGGCAACACCCAGCGGCAGATCATGCTCCTGGACCGGCATCAGCTCGCAGCTCTTGATGATCTCCAGAATTGAAGCCGGGCGCCGCGATTGCCGAGAGATGTTCAAGGGTCTTGCGTAACACCTCGAACAGGACTGCGGTCGACCAGCCGAACATCAGAATGCCGTTCATGGCAGTCATCGGCCCCGTCAGCCGCCATCCCTGCACTGGCGTGACATCGCCGTAGCCCAGCGTGGTGTAGTTCACGAAGGTGAAATACAGCAACTCGCTCCCCTCGGGCGCGGCACCAACCAGAGCGTAAGCCAGCGCCCAGACAAGAACCTCGACCGTGTGTGCAACCATCAAAATGACAGCTATCGTGACCATCACCGCCATCATGTGAGATCGGGGCCGCATTGTATGCTTCAATCCCGCGCTGCGGGCGATGTCGATCGCTGCAACGGTCACCAGCGCGTGAATCATGATGTTGATCACGCTAATGAAAGTGCCGAGCAGAAATTGGACAGCCATCGCGAGCTCCCTCCGACGCTGCCGGGGTTTGGTTGGTCAGCGCTGCCATCCGGCCCGCGGTATGATGCGGGCGTTTGATGCAGATCAACGTGGCGCGGGCGTGTACGCTCATTGCCCGCACCCCGGCCACCAAGGAGCCCGGTCATGACGCTCAGCTTGGCGCTCTCGGGCTACCCTTCATCAGCAGTGCCAGCGTGTGCCTGGCGATCATAAGATCCTCGTCGGAGGGGATGACATGGACCGGAATGCGGCTCGCCGGAGAAACCGCAGAATGGTCGGCGACTGCGGCATGCGTTCGGGGAAATGCGGCATCAAAGCAGGCGACCTGCGGGATTGCCGGGAAATTCGCCAGAATGGAACGGATTGGCGCCAAGTTGTGCGGCAGATCAAAAAGTGCGGACCTGGTCAACCGCTCCAGGCGGGCCATGACTTCATGATCGATTAAGACGGGGCGGTCATGCTCTGGACCGCCGTGAAGGACGCGGTGCCCGACTGCAATCGGATTTATATGAAGCTCGTCCCGCAACCAGGTGCTGGTGATGTCCATCGCAGCCGCAACATCCGGCACTGTTTCGACTGGATAAGCGCGATTGGCGAGCGGACCACCGCCAGCCTTGCTCGCCCGCAAGCGCGGACAGCGCCCGATGCCGTCCATCTGCCCCTTGAGCCGTTGCCGTAGCCTGCCTTCTCCTTCGACAGAGTAGATCTGGAATCGGAGATCAGAGGAGCCGGCATTGATGACAAGGATGGTGTCCATGGCACTCACACCGCAAATTTTGCAGCATGCCGACGCCCCGCATCGACTCTGATGGTCCGAGCAACGTCAGCGGGCGAGCCAGGCATATCCACCACCATCTCCGACCGGTCGTCGTATCTTCACCCGAGAGCTTCCATCGAGCTCATCGAGGTCAACGCTCGATTGCCAGCTGTGCGGGCGCAGCCCGTTCAGCGCGGATCCAGGCGACTGTCAACTCCCAGACGACAGACAGAATGATCGGTCCGATGAAGAGGCCGATGATTCCGTGGAAGAGAGTTCCGCCGATCACCCCGATCAGGATGACCAGCGCTGGCGTGGTCAGGCCGCGCCCCATGACGAGCGGCTTCAGGATATTGTCGAGCACCGACACGATCACGAGAAACACCGTCAGTAGGAGCGCGATCGGGAATTCCTTGTCGGTCCATATCCAGATGATGACCGGCAGGATGACGATGGTCCCGCCGATCTGCACGATCGACAGCAACAGCACCACGAAAGCAAGAAGGCCCGCGCTGGCGATGCCGGCGAGCTTGAAACCTATTCCCGCCAGCAAGGCTTGGATGATGGCAACGCCGATCACGCCTTGAGCCACCGCACGGATCGTGGCTCCTGCCAGGTCCAGAAAATGCTCGCTTTGGTCCGGCACGATGCGGGACAGAAAGCTGCGCCCTGCGGCCACGAGCTGAGGTCCATACGGAAACAGCACGCCGGCCACCGCCACCGACAGCAGAAACTTGACCGTTCCCACACCAGCATTGCCGGCAAACCCAAGCAAGGTGGACGCGAATGGCTTCAAATAGGGCACGACCGCGCGCAAGAGCGACCGGAGGTTGGTCGTCGCCTGATCCCAGAGATCGAAGAGCTGAGGCCCGATGACTGGCCACTCTTTGAGCGACTGCGGCGGCGAAGGCACATGCAATTCACCGGCCGTCACCTGGGCGGCAAGATCGGTGATCCCGTCGACCGCGCCCATGCCCAGCCAGGTCGCCGGTCCGATCACCACAGCCAGGTTCACGAGCGTGAGGATCGTCGCCGCAAGCTTCGGCCGTCCGCCGAGAATGTCGCTGAGGCGCCGAAACGCCGGGTTCAGCGCAGCAGCAAGCACGACACTCCAGGCCAAAATGGGGATGAATGGACGGACCAGGAGGAGCGCCCAGACGAGCAGCAGCCCCAGCAATCCGAGTCGGATCAGAAGCTGGATGATCTCGTCTCCGGAGAATATCTGACGGAGTGTTTTCACGGACGCGCCTTCAGCCATGCCGCGCATGCTGAGGCGAACTAGCCCCTGCTCTCACGCCGCACGCTTGATCCAGATCAAGCGTCGAGCCTCTTCTAGGGCTGAGGTCCAGACAGAGTCAGCTCGCGCTCGGCCCGAAATATGTTGCCGTAGAGACTCGCTATCCATTGCCGGCCTCGGGACGTCACGTTGAGATGACGTATCGCCGGCTGGATCTGGGGAGCTACGTTACTCCAATAGAATGGCGGATATTTGTAAACGATGTCCGCTGGCGTCGCGTAGCCCAAGGTCCTGTTGAGGCCGATCTCCTCGAATTCGTAGAACAGCGCGTTGGACTTCTTCAGGTAGTTGGGATCGCCGAGCTGACCGATGAGATCGGCGGCCCGCAACAGCAATCCTTCCTCCTCGATCAGGCTATCATTGGAAGACATCGTGTAAGGAAACCGAGTGTATTCGATCGCCCGAGCAACCCGGCCGCTCGACGGAATCCAACCGCTCCAGCACGAACAGTTTTGAGCGATCGACATTCTATGGCGCGAGAGCCGCATCGGACGATTCTCGCGGCAGACGAACCGTTTTGCCGGTAACGTCCGCAACGCGCAGGCTTCCACTACGGCTCCAAAAACAGGAGGCCAAAAATGAAGCCATCCATCGCATTAGCAGTTGCATTGATGACGGTCGGGTTCGTCTTCACGAGTTCTGGGAGCGCCAACGCCGTCGCATACTGCCAATACGTGGACTATCCCGCGCATTGCGTTGCAAGACCGGGCGTCCTCCTGGGGGTGCGTCCTGTCGCGCGCGCTGGCGCACGAGAAGCAGTGCGGCCCGGCACACCGACCAATCGCGGCGGTCCGGTCGATCGCGTTGGCAGGCGCCGAGGATAGGACGCGCCAAAGCGCAAAAATGAGGGCCGGCGTCGCTGCCGGCCTCCTGAAGACATCAGACCAGGAAAGTTCAGTACCTCGCGACGACCGGATTGCTGCCCCAGCCAAACCGGTAGTTGAAGCGCACGGTGAGCATATCCACGTCCTGGGTGATCCGATCGTTCACGAAAGCAGCAAGTCGCGGATCAGCGACCGTAAACGAATTATTCCGGTGCCCCATGAACAGATGGTCGTATTCGAGACCCACCGACCAGTTCGGCGTGAAGCCATACTCGAATCCGACACCGATGACACCACCCCAGCGGGTTGCGCTTTGCGCCGCGAGCTCGGCGCCGGTCGCAGTATCAAGTACGCTGAGGCGATTGTCTGTCACCGCAGCGCCGCCTTTCACGTAGAGCAGTGACGCATTCCAGGCGTAGCCGATCTGGCCGGTGAAGAGGCCGATAGCGCTGGTTTTGGCGCGCGTGGAGAGCGTTGGATCGAACAGGCTGACGCGCTGATTGCTGAGATCCGCCCAATCGCCCTGAGCTTCCAGACCAAACACCCACTGGCTGGCCTGCCAGCGATAACCAAGCTGGCCACCGATAACACCACCGGAACGATCGCGGCAGCCGGAAGCGACGGCGACGCCGGCCGCGTCAAGGAAATCGACGCAGCTGTGGTTCTGCGCCCAGCCACCATTGCCGCCGATGTAGAGCCCCGTCCAATTGTAGATCGGAATGATCGGTGCCGGGGGCGGCGCCTTCACGGCCATATCGGCAGCCATGGCGGGTCCCATGGCCAGCGTCACCACGCCAATGGTTGTCAGCAGAAGTCTTTTCATCATGCTCTCCTTGCCGGCCGCTTTTTGATTGCTCGAACGGTGGCTTGTTGCCCTGCGATCATCCCCCAACTTCCAGCTGAAACTCTACGGGCGAGGGCACAAACTCCACGTGCCATAATGGCAACACTCAAGACATTTCGAACGTGACATCGGCATGAAGCACCAAGACATGCTGCCTATTTCTCCGGTTCGCGCTTGTCATCGTGGCCGCCAACCTCGCCGCCTCGGTCTTGCTCTATCCAGGACGGAATGTCGCTCGAGGGAATCAGCCGTCGTGGCAAAAAGGGATTGAGCGTGCCTGCAAACACGATCAATCCCTCATTGAATTTCTCTCGCGCGAAAGCCCGCGCCTCGGCTTCGCTCTCGAATGTGCGTGTCTCCCGTGGACTTCGCCGCTTCGGCAAGGTCCCACGCTTGTGCACCTCGAATGTGACGTAGCAGGTCTGCGGCATGCGCCAGCTTCCGGATCGCGATCAAGCAGACTTCTGCCGGCGAGCGATGATCGGTGAGAGCATGTTGACGTCCTAGTTGCGCCGCTCTTCACGGCGCTCCGTGCGCCCTGAACGCCTTTCCTGGCGGCGTTCAGTCCGGCCCGTGCGCCGTTCCTGACGTCGCTCGTGGCGGGCTCCCCGCCTCTCCTGGCGTCGCTCCATGCCGATCGTCTGCGCCGGCGCTTCTGTTCCTAACAGCACCGTGCCGGGTGCCGCCAATCCGAGTACAGCGGCCCATCCGGGCAATGAAAGAGCCCCGCGACGATCTAACCGTTCAAACCTTGACGTTTCACTCATGTCAGTTACTCCCGATCTTGAAGGACATTTGATTGGGCAATCCCTCGACGTGCACTCGTTGATAGTATCGATGGCAGGCGCCCCACGCCGAAGATGCGACGATCGGAGACGCTCACCAAACCTGGTTGCCAAACCAGCCGTACTGCGGCGGCCGCGCGACGAGGCGGATATTTTTTTCGATGTGCCTCCGCGCACTTTTGTTTTGACGCTGCGGCTTCACATCAGCTTTTGTCGACGGACGCGCCGGCGGTCGTTCGGCATCGGCTGCTCCTAGCTGAGCGAAGGCCTCGCGAGCGCGCCTCTGTGAGAGGTCGGCGCCCGGCAGGGCACCAGGCTCGACCTTGGCGATGTCGGTTGCGACGATCGTCGGCAGGCTAGTGTCGAGAACGACCCGCTCGGGCAATTTCCAATCGGAATGGATGCGGATGGTCGCGGAGCGCGCAGCTCCACCGTGGATGGCAGGCCGATCCTGCACCAGGGCGTCCACAACGAAGAGCATCGCGAGCAACGCACCGCCGACATAGACCAGATATCGCGAGATGGGCATTGTCGGCGCCATTGCCGCCGCAGACCTTCGTCTGGCAAGCAACGGGCCACGGCGGCAGGATTGGCGAAGAAATGCGACCTGCATGGGCATGGCTGCCTAAATCGAGCCGCCGTTGCTTCCGCCGCGGCGCGCCCCTGGTGAAGCACTTGCTGATGCATCGGTGGCGCTTCACTGGTAAGCGCACGCACGCTGCAGCAGGCTAATGTTCACCGCGTTCGAATGCGGCGTCGCTTGAGCCAGATCAACAAACTGAATTTTCGCAACACCGCCTGGCGTAGTATCGCGCGGCTTGGTCAGTGGCTGTGACATGCCCCTTGGTACAATGACCGGAAGGTCAATTGCAGAGACGTGGCACGCAACGCAGAGTTCTCACCGCGTACATCGAGCTTCTGGCAGGGAGGGACGATGATGAGTCAATTCGAGCTGAGTTCGCGCGCAGCACTTTGTCGGCAGCTCGCAAGCGAGGATGCGGCAAACCGCACCGTCTGGATGGCTGAGGCAAGAAGCTGGTCGCTTATGGCGGCAGAGGCGCTTCGTGATGAGCGCGGATCGGACGAGGGTGTCGTCGCCAGATTCTTCTTTGCGTTCAGCAAATTGGTCGCTGCGCAACAGGATCCTACGAACCGATCGGCAGAGCTGATGAAGAGCAGATCCCGAACCGCGATGCCGTCTCCGAGCTCGTCCCCGACTGCCTGAAGCATTCTGGCGAAAAGCACTCGCACAATTGCATACTTGGCTCCAGTGCAGAGAGAGCCGGCGCTGCCACCGTGACAGCGAGCTTTCCGATGGTGGGCCGCACTTGTCGGGCTGGAGTGCTATCCTCCAGATTCGCATTATTTGATCCGAACTGATCCTGCGAATTCGAAGGAGAAGCAGATTCGATTTGTTTGATTCCCTTGATCTAACGCAAATCGCCGCCCTGTTGTGGCGTTGGTGTTGTGGCGTTGAAGTTCATTTTTTGAGAACGTCCATGAAGATAAGCGCAAGGAAGATTGCCGTCGCCGCGCTCGTATGCGGCACGGCGCTGTTCATTGGCTTGACCGACCGAAGCGGGATCTCGCTGCGACTCGACAACGCCCAAGCGGCCGCCCGATTGTACGTCACTCCTTATTATCGCGGTCACTACTACACGAATGACGGTTTGCCCTGGTACGCGGTGCGAGCTTATTACTTCGGCGGGCCGTGGAGCTACGGCTATAGCGGCTGGCCGACTATGCGGCGCGCAACGGCACCGGATGCGTCCCAGGCTCGTTGGTGAAGGGCGGTGATGGCATCATGTATGTGTGCCAATAGAGCTTGATGATGGCGCGATGGGCGGCGCTCATTGAGCCGCCGCCTCTCGCGCCAATCTGCGCTCAGGAGATCGACGCCTAGGGGGAGGATACCATGACCTACGGTGGGCACCGCGTGTGTCCGCGTTCTGGTTAACGGCAGCTACGTCTGCCGCTAACATCTCTTGCTGGCAGTATGTACACCGCATCCTGCAGGATGAGTTCTTGCAGGATGTGCTGTTCAGGTCGAGCTTCAGATAGCTGGCGCATGGGCGGCGAGGACGCAAAATGCGATTGGCATTGGCGTGGTCATCGGCACGGTAGATTGGATGTTTCATCTCTACCGTCAAACGTGGTCCCCAGAAGACAGCTAAGCGACTTCAGCCTTTGAGCCCCGGTCAGTGCCGGGTTCATGAGACTGGCATCAAAATGATCGGTGAGTACATCTTGCAAGATGGCCGACGACTGGGGACGCGCCGGGTCGCAAGTATTGACACCGCTTTCGTCGATCAGCTCTTCGAAAGCTCTTCAAAGAAGCCAAGGGGAAGGCATGTTACCCGCTGCTAATGGCAGAGCTCGGTGCGATCAAGGAGCTGCGTCCGACAGGAGGTCTGATGTTGCGACGTGATGGGAGCAGTCTACCCTAGTTTGGCAAGGGCGAGACGCTGACTCAAGTCCAACGCATCACGAAGAAAATTATCTTGGCTGCAGGTTTACGGCCCGAGCTAACTTTTACCTCTTTCGGCCGCCACGGCGGCACGACCGAAGCAAGCACATCCGGGCTAACGGAAACGCAGCTAATGAAGAAGGGTCAGTGGTCGTCGACGGCAGCTATGGCGCACTATCTGCACGACGACGATCAGGCAAAGCAAGATGCGCAAATGAAACGCATCAAGCGCCGTGCAAAACAAGCGAAAGGAACGTTTGTCAGAATGAGAATGCGCGGCTTGTCAGAATGGAAAGGCCTTAACGCGCTAAGTTATTGAAATAATTGGAGCGGGTGAAGGGAATCGAACCCTCGTATTCAGCTTGGAAGGCTGCTGCTCTACCATTGAGCTACACCCGCGACAGGGGCTCCCTAACACGGCCGGGCGGCGGTCTCAACTGCCCAAGATCAACTGCCTAAGAGACGGCTTCCAGCGTCTGCCCGGCCCTACGAACAGCCGCTGGTTCCTCCCGACCCGCCTCCCCTTAACAACGCCGGAATTGCCGCCTATATTGAAATCTTCCGCAACCAACGAAAGGAGGTGATCCAGTGTCTTTTACCAAGCGCTGTCACCTCGCTGGGATCGCCCGCTAAGCCTTTAATAGAGGCTTGGCATCGGGGCGCTCTCAGCCCTGGACCAGCGAGCAAGAAATCGGGCGCGACGGGGGCCTTCCCCGCCGCGCCTTTTTCGTTGGCATCGCGCGCCGGCTGCTCAGGCGGGCGGCTCGCCGGCGAGGACCTCGCGGATCCTCAACGACAGGTCCGCCTTCCGGTACGGCTTCCTCAGCAGCGCAACGCCGGGACCGAGCTGACCCTCGTGGTCGAGGGCGTTGTCGGTATAGCCGGACGTATAGAGCACCCTCATCCCCGGGCGGAGGCGCCACACGGCCTCGGCCAATTCCTGCCCGTTCATGCCGCCGGGCATGATGATGTCGGTGAACAGCAGATCGAATTGGGCGCCCTGCTGCACCAGCGCAAGCGCGGTTGCGCCGTCGCCGGCTGCGAGGATGCGATAGCCGAGGCTGCCGAGCTGGGCGATGACATAGCCCTGCACCAGCGGATCGTCCTCGACGACGAGAATCGCCTCGTGCCCGCGTGCCGCCGCGGGCGCCTGGAGCGAGCCGGTCCTGGCCTGCGCTCCGCCCGCAGATCGCGGCAGAAACAGCCGAATCACGGTGCCGCGGCCTTCCTCACTCTCGATCGCAACGCTGCCGCCGCTCTGCTTGGCGAAGCCGTAGACCATGCTGAGGCCGAGCCCGGTGCCGCGACCGACCCCTTTGGTGGTAAAGAACGGCTCGAACACGCGGTCGCGGATGTCGGCGGGGATGCCATGGCCCGTGTCGGCCACCGCAACCATGATGAAGGCGCCGCGCGTGGCATCGCCGTCACCAGCACCATCCGCGCCATCGAATTCGCGGTTCGCGGTCTCGAGCGTCAGCGTGCCGCCGCCAGGCATCGCATCCCGCGCATTGACGGCGAGATTGATGATCGCCGACGACAGCTGCGACGGATCGGCCATCGCCGGCCAGGCGTCGTCCGCGAGGCGGGTCACGATCTCGATGTTTCCGCCCAGGATCGGCTTCAACAGCTTCGCCGTCTCGAGCACGAGGCCGTTGACGTCGATCTCGCGCGGCTCCAGCGGCTGCCTACGCGCAAAGGTCAAGAGCTGCGAGGTGATCTCCGCGCCTCGCGCCGCCGCATCGTCAATGAGCTGGGCGATCGCGGCGAGGTCGGGCTTGTCCGCCAGCCCCTCCCGGATGATCTCGATGGTGCCGGTGATGACAGTGAGCACGTTGTTGAAGTCATGCGCGACGCCACCGGTGAGCTGACCGATCGCATCCATCTTCTGCGACTGGCGAAGCCGCTCCTCCGTCTCGTGCTGCTCGGTCAGATCAGTAGCCGAACCGCGATACCCCATGAAGCGTCCATCGCCGCTGAACACCGGCTGGCCGTTAACGCTGAAATGGTGCGCGCGGCCAGCCGCATCGCGGCCGCGATACTCGAACTTCCGGAACGGCTCGTGGCGATCCAGCGTGGCCCAGTGACTGCGCCATTTCTGCGGCTCGGCATCGTGGTCGAAGGCGGCGTCTGAACGGCGCCTGCCGATCAGCGCCTTGGGGTCCATGCCGAAAGCACCGGCCCGATCTGAAATATAGGTGAACACGTGATCCGGACCGGTCTCCCAGAACCAGTCGGATGCGGTCTCGGCATAGTCACGGAAGCGCTGTTCGCTCGCGCGGGCGTTCTCCTCGGCATGCCGCCGGATCTTCAGGTCGCGCTCGAGATTCCCATTGGCCGCGCGCAGCTCGCCATAGGCATGTTCGAGGTTGGCGCACATGGCGTTGAAAGCAACGACCACCTTGTCCAGCTCGTCGGCCTCGTCAGGCGGCCGGCGCTCCAGGCGCAGCGGCGGCGGCGGCCGGCCGAGGCTGTACTTGCCGACGTACTCGGCGATCGCGACGAGATGCCGGGTCACCAGCAGATGAAACATGTAGATGATGAACAACGAGACGAGGAACGTCTTTGCCGCCTGGCTTGCCAGAATGACGAGGGCCCTGTTCAACAATTGCTGATAGACGTCGGTCAGCGTCGCCTCGACCCGGAGCGTGCCGATGGCACGCGAGGTCCCCTGCACCATCGTGCTCAGCGGAAACTCCCGGGTCATGATCGAACGAGTGTTTCGCTCGCCGACTTCCACGCGGATCGGATTGGGCCGATCGGCGATCTCGCGGACCTCCGCCGCACGGATGTCGGGCAGCCGCAGAATGCCATCGAGCTGGAGCTTGAGCTGGTTCTGGTCGAGATTCCACAGGCTCTCTCCGAGGCTGCCCGTAGTGCTGCGGCCGATCTCGTCGAGCCGCGTCTCAATCAGTCCGACCTCACGATTGTAATCCAGATAGAGCTGGAGCGCGGTCAGGGTCAGCGTCACGACCGATGAGAACAGCAGCACGGCGGCAAGCAGCCGAGGCCCGACGCCGCTGCGCGACCAGTTGAAGATCCGCGACAGGAGCGCCGCGAACATCGGAGGCGCGAACGGGGCGCCGATGCCGGTCAAATCCTGCTTCGAAGCCGCCGGCGCAATGGCGCGGCCACGCTTGATATCATCGTCACCTGCGTCGCCCATGCACCATGTCCTCGAAAATGGCGGCACCTGCTCAGCTTACCGATCGCAGCCGCGAGCAGGTGAACGGTTGAGGCGCTGCCTCAGCACGCGATACACGTGGCGATCTTGTCGGCCGATGATCCTGTTGGCCCTTGGGCGGCTTGAGCTCGACGGGGTCATATCTTGCGCCCAGCAGCAGGCTTCCCAGGCAAACTACCACCTCGCGTGCTAGAATGACATCGGTGAAAGTCCGGAGCCGCCATACAGCGGGAACGCGCTCTCAACGTTGCGGACCGGCGCAGCCGCCATCTCCGGTAGATCGCGGCACCGGAATCCGATGGTAGCAGGGCACGCCCAAGAGGCATGGCCAGGGAGATGCGTCATGAGGCGGATAGTCGTGGTCTGCCTGTTGCTGCTCGCGGCAGGCCCGTCGCAGGCGCAAGAGGTCATCAGGCTGGCGCGCATCGCCGATATCCCCGATCAATATGTCGGCGGCGAGATGCTCCGCGCGGTCTATGCCCGGCTGAACATCAAGCTCGAATTCGAGGATGTGCCCGGCAAGCGCGCGCTCGCGCTGTCGAGCACCGGCGAGGTCGACGGCGAGGTCCAGCGGATCGGAACGCTCTCTCGCGACTATCCGACGCTGATCCAGGTGACACCTGCGATCAATTACATCGAGCCTACTGTCTTCACCACGAAACTGCAGTTCGACGTCGCCGGCTGGAATTCAATTAGGGACTACAGCATCGGCATCGTACGCGGCGTCGGCTCGTCGGAAGCCGGTACGCGCGGCATGACCCGGGTCACGGCGACGACAAGCCTCGACAACATGGTCAAGATGCTCGACGCCGACCGCATCGACGTGATGGTCACCGACCTCTTCAGCGGGTTGGCTGCGGTGAGGAAGCTCAATCTCCAGGCCAGGATCCATCCGCTCTCACCACCCCTCGAGCGCATCAGCATCTACCACCATCTGCATGAACGGCATCGCGATCTCGTGCCGAAGGTCGGAAGGATGATCGAGCAGATGGAGGCGAGCGGCGAAATCGCCCGGTTGCGGGAAACCCTGATCAAGCAGGTGCTGAGCGGGATGTGACACGCGGTCAGGTCGTGCGAGTCCGCTCCCGCACCGCAACCGCCGCGATCAACAGCCCGACGCACCAGGCCATGGCCGCCCGCGGCGGCTCGCTGCCGAGAAGCACGGTGAAGATGCCCGCCAGCAGGCTTGGCGCCATCGCCTTGCCGGACCTGCTCGCGAGCGAGAGCAGGAACGGCATCGCGGCGATCGATATCTGCACGACGTTCATGGTCGCAGGCTGTTTCGCAAGCATTGGGCTTAGAAGCCGCAAACGTTCATTGCGCGCGGGCGCTTGCCGCGCCGGCTTTCAACGATGCGCTCGCCGCCGCTCTCGGCCGAGCTGTCGTAATAGCGATGGTGGCCGCTCTGGTCGTGCAGATCCGCAAGCTCCGACTTTCCCGTCCGACGCGCGTCGCAGATGATCTTGATGGTCGACATGGCCGCCTCCGAAGTGCTCTTGGTGGCAATCAGTCGCGCCGATTTCGCGCGGCGTTCACACCTTTCGGCCGCAATCGGGTTTCGGGAAGGTTTCGTCGCCGCACCCGCGACGCAATATTTTCCGCAGCCCCATTGTCGGCTGCGACGGTGGTGATACGTCCTTTGGACGCGCGCAGCGAAAATCAACGAGGTGACGATGCTTTACGCCATCCTGGCCTATCACGTGGAAGACGAGATCTTGTCCTGGACGCCCGAGAAGGACGCCGCGGTCGTGGCAAAGGTCATCGAGGTTCAGGCTCCCCTCCGGGCAAGCGGGCATTTTGGCCCGGCCGCCCGCCTGGATGAGACCCGAAAGGCCCGCACCTTGCGCGGCCCCGGCGCGGGGGTCGTGCTGGACGGCCCATTTGCCGAGACCAAGGAGCAGCTTCTGGGCTTCCACCTCGCCGAGTACGACACGGAAGAGGAGGCGATCGCGGCGGCGCGAACGCTGCGCCAGGTCAATCCCTCAGCGGTCTACGAAATCCGCCCGGTCAAGCTTTACGTGCCGGCCGACGGGTTCGGCGCGACGCCCTCCGGCGAATGAAGGGCAGGCTTAATTGTCCGTCCCGGTGGGCCCGACATAGAAGCGCTGGATCAGCAGCCCGCCGAAGGCGATGAACCACACGAACGGCGCGACTTGCGGCGCGAACGCCGCAACGACCGTGCCCGGGATGAACACCAGCAGCGGAAACAACGAGGCCATGATCTCCTGGCGCCAGCCGCCCAAGATCCTCCACCACAGCCAGGCATTGAGGCCGGCGATTGCAGTCAGGTGCAGGCCGTAGAGCACGGCGACCGCACTGCTCGTGGCGTAGTTGGTGTAGAGGCCGTTGGTCACCGGCAGCAGCACGATCGACAGCAGGAAGAACAAATTGAGGATCACCGCGCCGCGGCTGCCGACGGGCTGGCGCGCCAGCCGCCGGTGATGGCTGATCCAGAACACGCCGGCGATGATGAAGCTGAGCGCAAGACCCGCGAGCTTGCCGGAATAGACCCGGGCGAGATCGTTCCAGTCCGGCGCGCTGGTGAAGACCGCGGCCCTAGGCAGATCGTAGGCGAGCAGCGTCATGGCGACGCCAAAGATGGTGTTGCTGAGCGATTCCAGCCGTCGCATCTCGAACTGGTCGGATTTGAGCTCGGTCATGCCGGGTGGCGCTTTTCGGAATGGAACCTTGGGCCGTCTTGTCCCTAGGTCTTAACATCGGTCCCGTCCAGACGCATTGCGATTCGCAGCGGGATCGCCGACTCTGGCTGTTTCACCGGGGCGATTCGTGGCGACATATCTGGACACGCTCAATGCGGAGCAACGCCGCGCCGTGGAGCATGGCGTGGCCGATGGTGCGACCGTGGGCGCGCCGCTGCTCGTCATCGCCGGTGCGGGCTCCGGCAAGACCAACACGCTGGCCCACCGCGTGGCGCATCTGATCGTCGCGGGCAGCGATCCGCGCCGCATCCTCCTCATGACGTTTTCCCGCCGCGCCGCGGCCGAGATGGCCGGCCGGGTCGAGCGCATCGCCCGAAAAGTGCTCGGCGAGAACAATGCCGCGATCATGCGCGACGCGCTCAGCTGGGCCGGCACGTTCCACGGCATTGGCGCACGGTTGCTGCGCGAATATGCCGAGCGGATCGGCGTCGATCCTGCCTTCACCATCCACGACCGCGAGGATTCCGCCGACCTGATGAATCTGGTCCGGCACGAGCGCGGATTGTCGAAGACGGAGAGCCGCTTTCCCGCCAAAGGCACCTGCCTGTCGATCTACTCGCGCTGCGTCAATGCCGAGATGGAGATTGAGAAGGTGTTGGGGGCGCACTATCCCTGGTGCGCAGGCTGGGCGGCCGAGCTGAAGGGCCTGTTCGCGGCCTATGTCGAGGCCAAGCAGG
The DNA here is from genome assembly GCF_023100665.1 of Bradyrhizobium sp. CW1. Taxonomy (NCBI): domain Bacteria; kingdom Pseudomonadati; phylum Pseudomonadota; class Alphaproteobacteria; order Hyphomicrobiales; family Nitrobacteraceae; genus Bradyrhizobium; species Bradyrhizobium sp. CW1. The sequence goes on along the minus strand of NZ_CP064684.1, from coordinate 3,262,756 downwards.
CCCAGCACGTGCTGGATTACGACGACCTGCTGCTCTACTGGTCGCAGATGATGAGCGATGCGCTGATCGCGGAAGAAATCGGCGGCCGCTTCGATCACGTCTTGGTCGACGAATATCAGGACACCAACCGCCTGCAATCCTCGGTCCTGCTGGCGCTGAAGCCGGACGGACGCGGCCTCACCGTCGTCGGTGACGACGCGCAGTCGATCTATTCGTTCCGCGCCGCCACGGTCCGCAACATTCTGGATTTTCCGCAGAGCTTCTCGCCCCGCGCCGAGATGATCACGCTCGACCGCAATTACCGCTCGACGCAACCCGTGCTGGCGGCGGCGAACGGCGTCATCGGTCTGGCGCGCGAGCGCTTCACAAAAAACCTCTGGACCGACCGCAGCTCCGCGCAAAAGCCGCAGCTCGTCACCGTGCACGATGAGACCGACCAGGCCCGTTACATCGTCGAGGAAGTGCTGGCCAACCGCGAGCAAGGCGCGCTCCTGAAGCACCAGGCAGTGCTGTTCCGGACCTCCTCGCATTCGGGCCCGCTGGAGATCGAGCTGACCCGCCGCAACATCCCGTTCGTCAAGTTCGGCGGGCTGAAATTTCTCGATGCCGCGCATGTCAAGGACGTGCTGGCGCTGCTGCGCTTCACCGAAAATCCGCGCGACCGCGTCGCCGGCTTTCGCATCCTGCATCTGTTGCCGGGCATCGGACCCGCGACGGCGCAGCGCGTGCTCGATCAAATGGCGGAGAGCTCCGATCCGCTCGCCGCGCTCGGCCAGCTCCCGGTGCCGCCGCGCACCGGCGCGGACTGGACCGACTTCGTCCGCACCATCGAAAATCTGCGCTATTCGGAATGGCCGGCCGATCTCGAACGCGTGCGGCTCTGGTACGAACCGCATCTCGATCGCCTCCACGAGGATTCGGAGACGCGCCGCGCCGACCTGATGCAGCTCGAGCAGATCGCGAGTGGCTATGCCTCGCGCGAGAAATTCCTGACCGAGCTCACGCTCGACCCGCCGGATGCTGCCAGCGACAAATCCGGGCCGCCCTTGCGCGACGAGGACTATCTGATCCTCTCCACCATCCACTCCGCCAAGGGCCAGGAGTGGAAATCGGTATTCGTGCTCAATGTCGTCGACGGCTGCATGCCGTCGGATCTCGGCGCCGGCACCAGCGCCGAGCTTGAGGAGGAACGCCGCCTGCTCTATGTCGCGATGACGCGCGCCAAGGACGACCTGCACCTCGTGGTGCCGCAGCGCTTCTTCACCCACGGCCAGCAAGCCAAGGGCGACCGCCACGTCTACGCCTCGCGCACCCGCTTCATCCCGGAGCCGCTGGTCTATCTGTTCGAGCGCACCGCCTGGCCGAAGGCTGGGGCAAGCGCGGCCCGCACGGCGGCGCAAGGGCCGAAGGTCGACATCAGGGCGCGGATGCGCGGAATGTGGCGGTAAGACACAAGAGGCTGGTGTCGAGACCTGTCAGCATAACTGGACAACAGAGGTCCGACATGAAAGCCGTCGTCGTCGAGCAATACGCGCCGATCGATCAAATCGCCCTGAAGGACGTTCCGTCTCCACGCATCGGGCCCGGACAGCTGCGTGTCCGGGTAGAGGCTGCAGGAATCGGATTTGTTGACGGTTTGAAGATGGAGGGGCGCTATCAGACCAAGGATCCCCTGCCCTTCATTCCCGGAACCGAATTCGCAGGCATCGTGGACGAAGCCCCCGGCGCACCGGGCGGCTATCAACCCGGGATGCGCGTAATGGGGATGACGCGCTCGGGCGCGCTTGCCGAAGAGATCGTCGTCCCCCCCGAAGCGCTCTATCCCCTGCCGGACAGCGTCGCGGCGGAGGTCGCCGCTTCGTTTCGTGCCAATTACCTGACCGCCCTCTATGCGCTGAGTGCGCGCGCGTCGCTCGGCGCAGGCGAACAGCTTCTGGTGCTGGGCGCAGCGGGCGGCACGGGAATCGCGGCCGTCCAGATTGGCAGGCTGCTCGGCGCCCGTGTGATCGCAGCGGCATCGACACCAGACAAGCGCGCGTTCGCGCGACAGCACGGCGCCGACGCTGTGGTGGACTACACGCAGACCAACTGGCGCGACACGCTGAAGGAATTGACCTCAGGACGCGGCGCAGACGTGATCTTCGACCCCGTCGGCGGCGAAGTCTCGGTACAGGCCTTTCGCTCCATCGCCTGGCGCGGCCGTCATCTCGTGGTCGGTTTTGCCGCCGGCGCGATCCCGGCATTGCCATTCAACCTGCCACTGCTGAAGGGCGGCGCCCTGCTCGGCGTCGACCTCGCGCAGCTTCCAATCCGCGAGCCCGAGGTGCAGAAGCGCCTGATGTCGGAGCTGACGGCCTGGTTGGTCGAGGGCCAGCTGAAGCCTGTGGTCGGTCGCATCTTCGCGCTGGATGACTTCCGGGAAGCGTTCAGGACGATGCAGACGCGCGGGGCGCTTGGCAAGATGGTCGTGCGCATCTCGAAATAGGATTAGCTACGCGCCCCCAGCCGGTCGAACTGGACCTTGCCTGCCTTCATCACCATCGGGATGTGCTCGCCCTGGCCGAGCAGGCAGGCCACGTCGCGGAGCGGATTGCCATCGACCACGAGCAGGTCCGCAATGGCTTCGGGCATGATGCGGCCGAGCTTGCCCTCCATGCCGAGCACCTCGGCGCCGACCAATGTCGCGCTGGCGATGACGGCGCGGGGACCGAGAATCTCGGCACGGATGCGGAACTCGTCGCTCTGCAGACGCTGCGACGGTCCGAGCAGGTCGCTGCCGAACCCCATCTTCACGCCGGCGTCGCGGTAGATCGTGAGCGAACGCAGGCCCGCGTCGCGGACATCGGCGATCTTGGCAACGCTTTCGGGCGGCAGGCCATATTGGGCACCCTCGTTAGCCAGCGCCTCGTAGGTGACGAGCGTCGGCACCACATAGGCGCCCTTCTCGGCCATCAGCTGCGCGGTCGGAGCATCGACCAAATTGCCGTGCTCGATGGTGCGCACGCCGCAGCGCACCGCGCGTTCGATCGCGGCAGCGGTGTAAGCGTGGGCGAGCACATAGGTCTGACGCCCGCGCGCCTCTTCGACGATGGCGCGGATCTCGTCCTCGGAGTAGCCGAAGGCGCCGACCGGATCGGTCGGTGAAGCAACGCCGCCGGAGGCCATGATCTTGATCTGGTCGGCGCCCATCTGCAGTTCCTCGCGCGCCGCCCTGCGCACGCCGTCGACACCATCGGCAACGCGCGCCAGCGCGCCGACACGCACGCAGCAGGGGCACGGTGCGTCGCTGGCAAGATAATCCGAGCGGGCCCGCATGTCGCCGTGGCCGCCGGTCTGGCTGAGCGCACGTCCCGAGACGAACAGCCGCGGACCGTCGGTGAGACCGGTCTCGATCGCCTGCTTCAGCGCATGGCCGGCGCCGCCGGCGTCGCGCACGGTGGTGAAGCCCCGCCGCAGCATGCCGCGCAGCAGCAGCGTTGAGCGCAGCGTCACCAGCACGTTCGGCATGTGCACCTGCTGCGCCAGATTGAGTTCGACGGCGATCGCATGCACATGCAGGTCGATCAGGCCGGGCATCAGCGTCTTGCCCTTCAGATCGACGGTGCGGTCGGTTTCCACTTGGAGCGGCCGATCGGAGACCTCCTTGATCAGACCGTCCTCGACCAGCACGTGATGTCCCTCCAGGAGGTCCGGCTGAAGCGGATCGAGCAGAGCGGCGTTCTTGAAGAGCACACGGGACATGACGACTTCCTGTCTTATCAGGACTGGATGAGCAGCGCGGGCAAGGCGAGCTGGGCGAATGGAAGACACGCGGCGCTATCGTCCTCGACGTACCAGCCTGCCTCATGGAGCAGATTGAGCGAGCCGAGTGTGCGCCCGCGCCAGCGCACGGGCATGTTGAGCACGCTTTCGCAGCCGAGCGAAGCGATCAGCTCGTGATCGGAGAACACCTCGCGCAGATCGTCCCGGGTGCGGCCGATATAGGCCTCGCCGCGGTCGAGCACGGCCTCGGTCCACGGCCCCGGCGCCAGGTGCTTGCGGCCGCCCGCGGGGTAAGGTCCGGGCAGATTGGAATACACCCGCGCGGCTTCCCTCGTGTCGTCGTCATAGGTCAGGATCGTGAACAGCTTGTGCCCGATCGCCGACTTCAGGGCGCCGTCCAGCGCCGAGTACAGGGCATCCGGCTGATCCGCCCTGCCCTGCGCGGCCGCCACCGCGCAGAGCAGCGGATCGGATCGGTGTTTCGTATCCCTCATGCGACTTCGCCTGCCGCGATCTCTTCCAGCGAACGGCCGCGTGTCGGCACGCCCATCAGCACCACGGTGAGCGCGCCTAACAGCAGCACGCTCGTGGTGAGGCCGAACACGCCGGCGAAGCCGAAATTGGGATAGAGATAGCCGACCAGGATCGGCGAGACGATCGCACCGATGCGGCCGATCGCGGAGGCGAGCCCGGCGCCGGTGGTTCTGACGGCCGTCGGAAATACCTCGGCGGTATAGGCATAGACCCCCGCATAGGTGCCGTTCATGAAGAAGGACAGCAAGATTCCGGCGACCATGATGTGCTGATCGCTCTGCGCGAATGCAAGTCCAAGCGCGCTGGCGCCGCCGAGCACCATGTAGGAGGCAATCGTCGCCTGCCGGCCGATGCGCTCGTTGAAGTACGCAGCGCTGAAATAGCCGGGAATTTGCGCGCAATAGATCGCGATCGAATAGGCGAAGCTCTTGGTGATGCTCATGCCGTTCTGGACCAGAAGGCCGGGGATCCAGACGAAGAAGGAATAGTAGCTGAACGTGATCGTAAGCCACATGATCCAGGTCATGATGGTGATGCGCGCCTGGCGGCCGGCGAGGAGCGCGGCGAAATTGGCAAGCAGCGTCCCACCAGTCACGGCAGGCGCCGTGATTTCGACGACCGGTTGCGGCAGGACATGGCCTTGGCTCGCAAATCCGGCCTCGATCCTGTCCAGCACGGCTGCGGCTTCCTTCTCCCGGCCCCGGCTTTCCAGCCAGCGCGGCGATTCCGGCAGCGCCCTGCGCCACCACAGCAGCATGACGACCGGCACCGCGGTGATCACCAGAACGATGCGCCAGCCGTTCTCAGAGGCGGGCACGATGAAATAGCCGAGCAAGGCCGCCGCGACGAAACCGAAGGAGAAGAATCCGGCCAGCGCGCCGGTAAAGCTGCCGCGGTAACGCCGTGCGACGAATTCCGCCAGATAGGGCGCAATGATCGCGCTCTCCGCGCCGGTGCCCATGCCCGCGACGACGCGCGCGGCGAAGAAGGACGACCAGTCGTTCACCGCAGCGCTGACGATGGATGCGACGCAATAGAGTGCCAGCGCCGACATCATCACCGCGCGACGGCCGATCAGGTCACCCAGCGTGCCCGCCAGCAGCGCGCCGAACAGGAAGCCGATATAGGTGCTGCTGCCGAGCACGCCGATCTGGACGCTCGACAGATTCCAGGTCGTGCGCAGCACCGGCAGGATGAACGCCAGCACGGCTGCGTCCATCGCGTCGAACATGTAGCCGAGCCCGCCCATCAGCAGCAGATGCTTGTGGAAGCGTGCGAATGGAAGGCGCTCGATCCGCGCCGAGATCATCGACATGAAAGTCCCCCTCTGTCTGGCGGCCCGGCACTCCGCTCATTCCCGGGGGGAACCATAGACAAGGAGATATTATCGTCATAATTTATAATCATGATCTAGTACATCACTGGGGTGAATGTTCTGTCGTTTCGCTCGCTCGACCTCAACCTGCTGAAAGTGTTCGAGGCCCTGATGACCGAGGGCAGCGTCACGCGCGCCGCCAACGCGCTTCTAATGACGCAACCGGCCGTCAGCAACGCGCTCGCACGCCTGCGGGACGCGCTCGGCGATGCCCTGTTCGTCAGGTCCGGCACCGGCATCCGTCCGACCCAGCGCGCCGTGGTGCTGTGGGAGCCGATCGGCGAAGCGCTCGAAACCGTCCGCGGCGCGCTCGACGAGCAGGTGTTCGATCCGCACCGTGCTCAGACCGAGTTCAGCCTGTCGATGTCGGATTACGTCGCCTCGCTGGTGATGCCAAACCTGCTGAACCATTTCGGCAAGGTCGCGCCCAAGGCGCGAATCCACACCGTTCCCAACACCATTTTGGAGATCGCCGACCAGCTCGAGGACAATCGCGTTGATTGCGTCCTCAGCGTCTATGTCAACGAGGCGCAGCAGCCGGCCGCCATCCGCTCGCGCTCGCTGTGGACCGTCGACTACGCCTGCTTCATGCGGCGCAGCCATCCGCTCGCCGCGATGAAGCGGCTGAGCACGCGCAGCTTCCTCAACGCGGGGCATGTCGATGTGAGCCTCGCCGGCAAGACCTTGCCGTCCTACGACCTCTTCCTCGCCTCGCGCGGGCTGTCGCGCAACGTGGTCGCGACCGTCAATCACTATAGCGCCGCCTACGAAATCGTGCGCCAGTCCGGCCTGATCGCCGTGCTGCCGAGCGATCTGCGCTCGCAATCCCGGCACGCGCCGTTCCTGCACGCCATGCCGCTTCCGCTCAAGGCGCCGCCGCGCATCGTCAGCCTGTTCTGGCACCAGCGCAACGACACCGTACCGGCGCAGCGCTGGCTGCGCGAGACCCTGGTCGAGATGTTCGCCAGGTCCGACTGAAGCCGCGGGCGGTGCGCCCCCCCGGACACCATGAAAAAAGGGAAACAATGGGTTTCTCGAAGCAGCATTGCGCGCCAGTCCCTGCTGCTTAGCTCCAACCAAAGCAATCCCCTCCCCAGTGACAGGCGCGAAAGCCGCGCCCGCAGAGACCTCATCAATGACCGCAACGCTCGAATTCGGACTGGACACCTTTGGCGACGTCACCAGGGACGCCTCCGGCGCGATGCTTCCGCACGCACAGGTGATCCGCAACGTCGTCGACGAGGCGGTGCTCGCTGACGAGCTCGGCCTCGATTTCATCGGCCTTGGCGAGCATCACCGCGCCGACTTCGCGATCTCCTCGCCCGAGACCGTGCTGGCCGCCATCGCGTCGCGGACCAGGCGGATCCATCTCGGCTCTGCCGTGACGGTGCTGAGCTCGGACGATCCGATCCGCGTCTTCCAGCGCTTTGCCACGCTGGACGCGCTCTCGAACGGGCGCGCCGAGGTGATCCTCGGCCGCGGCTCGTTCACCGAGTCCTTTCCACTGTTCGGTTTCGACCTGCGGGCTTACGAGGCGCTGTTCGAGGAGAAGCTCGATCTGTTCGCGGCACTGCTGTCGCAGAAGCCGGTGACCTGGGAAGGCAAGCTGCGTCCGCCGCTGAACGGGCAGCTGGTCTATCCCCCGGTCGAGAACGGCACGCTCAAGACCTGGATCGGCGTCGGCGGCAGTCCGCAATCGGTGGTGCGCGCGGCGCATTACGACTTGCCCTTGATGCTCGCGATCATCGGCGGCGATCCCGCGCGCTTCGCGCCCTTCGTCGAGCTCTATCATCGCGCGTTCAGGGAGTTCGGCCGCCCGGCACAGCCGATCGGCGTGCACTCGCCAGGCTATGTCGCCGAAACCGACGAACAGGCGCGCGAGGAGCTGTGGCCCGACTACAAGGCGATGCGCGACCGCATCGGCAAGGAACGCGGCTGGCCGCCGATGGGCCGCGACGAGTTCGTGAACGAGGCCGAGCACGGCTCGCTCTATGTCGGCTCGCCCGAGACGGTCGCGCGCAAGATCGCCAAGACGGCAAAGGCACTCGGCATTTCGCGGTTTCAGCTGAAGTATTCGGCGGGCCCGCTGCCGCATGGCAAGCTGATGAAGAGCATCGAGCTCTATGGGCGGAAGGTAGTGCCGATGGTGCGGGAGATGATGGGGTAAGGCGATCGGATCCGCTTCAGTCCGTCTTCGCCCTACGGGCTTCGCCGGACACCACGCTCCGTTCTTCAGGCATCACTTGGCAGCGCCACGCGCAGCCCGAAGGGCGAAGCGTGGTGGGGGAGGCAGGACTCGAACCTGCGAAGCCATAAGGCGGCTGATTTACAGTCAGCTCCCTTTGCCACTCGGGACACTCCCCCGCTCGACGGCAGCACGATCGGGCCGGACCTTGCCGGCGACCGAAGACGGCCATGGAACGTGAAGGCCGCGACAGCCCGGATGGGGGCGCGACCGGGCGCGGTTATCGGCGAAGCGATGGGGTAAAGTCAACCGAGGCGAACAGCTAAAATCGTTCTCGACACCACCCAAATTGCCATATTCCGGGACCCGTGACACAAGCGAGCCCATGAAGGATCGAAAATTCAACCCGAGGGGCCCCCGCGGCGGGTCTAAGCCCTTCAACAGGCCCGGAAAATCGGCCGGTCGCCCGGCCCGTCGCGATCGCGATTCGGACACCGACGGGCCTGTCATCCTCTATGGCTGGCACACCGTCTCCATGGCGCTCGCCAACCCCCAGCGGCAGATCCGCAAGCTGACGCTGACCGAGAACGCCGCAAGGCGTCTGGCGGACGAGAACATCGCGATCCCGGTCACGCCCGAGATCGTCCGGCCCCAGGAGATCGACCGGCTGCTGTCGCCCGACGCCGTGCACCAGGGCCTGCTCGCCGAGGCCGATCCCCTGCCCTCGCCCGACATCGAGGATTTGGAGCAGGACGGCATGGTGCTGGTGCTCGACCAGATCACCGACCCGCACAATGTCGGCGCGATCCTGCGCTCGGCGGCCGCCTTTGCGGTGAAGGCGATCGTCACCACCGCGCGTCACAGTCCGGAAGCGACCGGCGTGCTGGCCAAGGCCGCCTCCGGCGCGCTGGAGCTCGTCCCGATGGTGACGGTGCAAAACCTCGCCCGCGCACTGACCACGCTGAACGAGCTCGGCTTCCAGACCGTCGGGCTGGACAGTGAAGGCAGTGCGGATCTCTCCGAGGTCACCGTGCGCGAGCCGCTCGCTCTGGTGCTGGGCGCGGAAGGCAAGGGCCTGCGGCAATTGACACGCGAGACCTGCAGCGTCGTGGCGCGGCTCGACATGCCCGGAGAGATCAAGAGTCTCAACGTCTCGAATGCCGCCGTGCTCTCGCTCTATGTCGGCGCGAGCCGGCTCGGGCTGATGAAGCGGTAACAAAACAAAACGCCCGTCCGCGTCGCGGACGGGCGTCTCGTCGGCTCAACCGATCAAGCGATCAGTAATAGCGGCGCAGCACGCGGTGGCCGCCATAATACGGCGCATGGCGCGGGGCGTAGCCGTAGCGCGGACCGTAGCCGTAATGCGTGCGCGGCAGATAGCCGGCGCGCGGGCCGTAGCCGTAGCGATACGGACGGTAATACGGGCGGCGGTAGGGATAGGCGGCCGGCGCTTCGACCGCGGCAGCGCGATAGCCATAGCCGTGCCCATAGCCGTAGCCACGGCCGTAGCCGTAATTGGCGGGCGCAACCACCGCGTCCTCACGGTAGGTCGGATACGGCGCGAAGGCGCCCGGGCCGGTGTAGGTCGGGCCCTGGTTGACGTGATAATATTGCGTGGTGGGCTCGGCGAGACGCTCATAGGCGCCGTAGCCGTAGCTGTAGCCGGCCCCATAACCGCCGCAGCCGGTGTTACAGCCGGAATAGACCGGCGCGACCGGCTGGCACGGATCGAAGCCGCAGGCCGCAGCGGGCGCGGTGGCGGCGAACATCACGGCAGCCGCCGCGACCAGTCCCGAAATCATCTGACGCATTACTCTCTCCTGTTGATTTCCGTTTTTTGGATTTTGTCGTTTCTTAACCCGGCGGCTTGCCGGGCATCTCTGCACGCGGCCGCGGCCGAGGACGCCGCGGCTGGTCGTTGAACTCAGGCGCGAGAATCACCGGCGGCGGATTGACGGGCACGTCCATCTGCGGCGGCAGCGGCGCCGATTGGGCGCCCCAGCTCTGGTGATAGCTATCGGGCGGCTTGGGCAATTTGCGGTTCGCGGGCGGTTCGACCTCGAGCCGGCCATAGCCGGGCCGCAGGCCCAGCGTCGGGTAGTAGTGGCCGACGTCCGTGGGCTGGCGCTCGGCGACATAGCGTCCGCCATAGATCGTGGGCTGCACTTGGACGTTCTTCCCCAGGCCCCAGGTCCCCTCGATCACGGCATAGGACGCGTCGATGTTGTTGATGATGATGGGCACGCCGGGGCGACCGGGAACGACGATATCGAAGCCGCCGCCGGCAAACGCCGTCGCGGGCAGTCCGATCAGAAAGGCAGCGAGCGCCACAGCGCGCATGAGGGGACCCCATTTATTCGGCGACAACCTACCCGATGGCGGCGCAGAGAGGGTTAAGGCCCTCTCACCAATTGCCGGTAAGCCTAATGTGTAAGGATTGCGCGCCGCTCAAATGCGCCAAAGCGAACTAGCGAAGCATTAACGCCGCCGGATCCTGCAGTCCGGAACCGTCGCGCGTGCTCACTTCCGTTTGACTATGGCTGACGAAAATCCGGCGGTTTCAGCGGAACGTCCGGCGTCTTCCGCGTTTAGCCCCCGTCAACAAAACGGGAGCCAAACAATCATGAACGTCAAACTTCTCGGAGCCACGGCGATTGCGGCGACCTTGGTGGCAGGCTCTGCCATGGCGCAGGCCGTGATCACCAATCCCGGCCGTTGCGCGGCGCAATTCCCCAACGCCAACTGCCGGAACGTCGGACCGGGAAATCCGTACACCGACAGCGGCTATCGGCATCGTCGCGTGTCCTATCGCCAGACCAACAACGGCGATTGGAATAACGACTGGAACAGGAGCCGCACCGGCTTCTGGCCGACCGACGTCGCCGCCGGCGCGGTCGGAGCAGCCGCTGGCGTCGCCGGCGCAGCCATCGGGACTGCGGGCGCAATCGCAACCGCCCCGTTCCGCGCCACGAACGACGCCTACGCCTACGACAACAGTTGGGATAACCGCGGCTGGGACAATCGGGGGTGGGACACCCGCACCTACGCCCAGCGCAACGGCTTCGTCTGCACGCCCGGCACCTGGTTCAAGGGCGAAGACGGCCGCCGGCACATCTGCCAGTAAGGCGGTTTGAACCGAACGCGACAGATCGGGCGGCCCTCGGGCCGCCTGATTCATGTCTGCATCGGGGCTCCCGGGTTCTGGCACTTTCCGGTCAAGTCTGGTATTGCGGCGCGCACGGGCGGACAGCCCCGGCATAGGCCGGGCCTGCCCCGCTTCTCCAGGCGTCGCCGGCTTAGCTCAGCGGTAGAGCAGCGGTTTTGTAAACCGAAGGTCGGGGGTTCAATCCCCTCAGCCGGCACCACAAAATGCCTATAATAGCAGGCGTTTTGAAGTTTCGCGTGATCGGCAAAGTCGGCACAGACGGTAAACGACAACGGTTTTGGCAGCCTCAAAAACAGGATCAGTTGTTCTGCGGGCGTTCTCACGGCGTATCCGCCCAATGGGCTCGCACGCCGCCGGCGTTATTGAGGAGGCTTGGCCGTATTGATGTGGATGCAGCAACCGATTGCCCACGCAAAACAAGGTTGCCGCGCTCGCTGTGTTTGGTGCAGCGAGAACATCATCACCGGGGAGCGAACCTCTCATCCAGCCGTTCACCGGCGAAGCGAAGAAGCACTTCGTTTTTGAAAATCGCCACGTGCGGCTGGTGCCCGACTATTGTCGATCGAAGACTCCCAATCTTGCTTCCGAAGACAGCAGAGCCCTCGGCGGTTTCCCGCCGAGGGCTCTGGGGAGCTCTCGGCAGTTACCTGCCAAGAGCTCCCGTCTCTGTCGTCTAGAGCTTACCAGTTGCGCTGAGCGCGGAGGAGCAGGGTCACAGTGTCCTGATTCCGTTTTGTATGGCTAACTGTCAGTGCAATCTTTTTCGGCTGATCTCAATCAGTTCGGCATGACCACGGAGCGCCGCATCATAGTCATGGTACAGGCGCCGCACTGTGATCTTTTCCTTTTCACAGCAGGTCGTTTCGAACAAAAGCGGCCCATGGTCCATTGCGGCAGACCGGCCGCTTACATCGAAACCCAGGAATCTCGTCAAAAGCTGCTCAGGCCCTATGACGTCCAGGCGCAACTGGACACAATCAGGGTTCGCTTCCAGCCAAGCCTGCATGGCTTTCTGCGCTTCTAAGTCATTACCGAGATAGACCGGCAACTTGCCTTCCAAGACATAGAACCCGAAGGGAAAGATGATCATTGCGACCGTCCGTTCTTGTCCTATTCGTCGATCTGCAACCGCAACCGGCAGCGCGCAAAACAGCGTTCAAGCTGCTGCAAAAGCTCTATGGTGTGCAACGTCGCCGCCTCCCCCATTTCCTTTTTGATGGCGGAGCGGATGGCGCTTCTGCTCTCGTCGAGAGCGCCCAGCTCCTTCAGTCCCTTCGGGGTCACGGAAAGATACACCAATCGCTTATCGGTGCTCGAATTTTTCCGACGGATTAGACCGAGCTGTTCCAACGGTCTCGACTGGTTGACGACAAACGAGGAGTTCACCCGCATTGCTTCAGCAACGGACTTCACTGGCAGACCACCGTGCTCATGGGATTCTGCAACAATGACGAACATGTTCCATTGCGGCACCGTAAGGCTCAGCGCGCTTGCCCATTTGGCCTGAACCTCGGAAATCAAGAAGTCGAGGGATCGAACCACCCGTACGATTTGTTCAACCACCTCTGGTCGCTGCGGGTGATGGACCTGATCGAGAGCCATAACTTCCACCATCTATCAACAATACAAGAAGCCCCCGGCGGTTTCCCGCCGAGGGCTCTTGGAGGTTAGGTTTTTAAACCGAACTTACCAGTTGCGCTGAGCGCGGAGCAGCAGCGTGAAGCTGTCCTGATCCTTGAACTCGTAAGTGCCCGGCGGCTTGGCAACAGCCGCCAAACCAGCAGCGGGGATAACCACCGCACCAGAGTACTTTTGGTCCAGATGGGTCCAGTTGAAGTCACCTGAGAAGGTCAGGTTCTTCACCGGGGTCCAGCGAGTGACGAAGCCGAGCTGGGCGATGTTGAAGTTCGGGTTACAAGTCGTGCCTGCCGTGGTCCCGAGCGTCCCGAAGAAGTTCGCGCAAACACCAGCAGCAGCTGCACCCGAGTAGTTCACTTGAGCCCAAGCACCATAGATCGACGAGTTCCAGTAGGGGTCCCAGTTGTGGGTGTAACCACCACGCATGCCCCACGTCTTGATCGTCTCCTGGCCGCCGCCGGTCACGAACACCGTATCAGGAGCGCTGGCAATGCCGATGCTCTGATAAGCGCCTGCCAGACCAGAGCTGCCGAAAGCAGACCAAGTTCCAGCGCTCGACGTCGGCTGGAAGTTGTAGCGGGTCGCACCGTCGGTGTAGACGCCCTGGATGTTGATCGTGTCACCCGCGCCGGTCGGGATGTTCTTGATCGACAAGGCCAGCTGAGCAGCCCAGCCCCACTTGTCTTCAGGATGACCCGACGTTTCGAAGGCGCCATAGTAACCAGCGTGGTTGTCATGCGCAGCAACCGAAGCCTGGAACAGACCCCAAGCCTGATCGACGCGGAGCATGGCAATCAAGTCTGGCGAGCGAGATCCACCAGTGTTGTTGAGGCCATAAGCGCCGCCGAGGATACCAGCAGCGGTCGCCGCAGAACCACCCAGCACAGTACCGGGGACGCCGAGGTTGACGTTGCCAGCCTGCATATAGGCAACCTGATCCTGCGCCGAGAACGCAGCCGTGATGCCCTGACCGAAGTCAGCGGTATAGGTGAACTGGTTCACACCAGTGACCGTGCCGCCGCCGCCGACGAGGCTGTCGAAGTTGTTGGCGGGGTAGTTGGTCCAGGGCGCGTCGAACTGCGAGACTGCCTTACCCATCGTGAAGCCAGCGAACTGGATGAAGGCGTAGTACACGCCGAGCGAGCCGCCGGAGACCTGACCGGACCCCGAACCTGCCGGGTTGCTGCCATCATACGCGGTTCCGCCGGTGGTTACGCCAGTGCCAGCGCCGGTGTAGCCGCCTGTCGTCCACGAGAAGACGCCGTCGAAGAAGGTACGGACGACGCCGTACTCGGTCGCGGTGCGCGTGTCGATGTTGAGATCTTCACGGGAGCGGATGGTGTAGTAGTTGCTTAGACGATTGTGCGCCGCACCAACACCGGTCATGTTCGCTGCATAGTCGCCGTTGGTTGCCAACGCGACTTCAGCGCGCAGATAACCACCCAGCTTGATGCAGGTGTCAGTGCCGGGGATGTAGTAGAAACCCGCACCGTACAGGGAGCAGATCTTCACGTATTCGACCGCTTTGGCCTTCACGGGGAGATCGGCTGCCTGCGCTCCGCCAACAGCGAGCAGACCCGCCGCGGAACCGAGCAAAAGGCTCTTAACCAACTTCATGTTAAACCTCCAAGTTTGCCATAGGGAAGGTTCCGGATCCGCTGGGTGAAGACACCCTAAGGTTGGTTCCCTTGTCCCTTAAATTCACCGCTTAGTCGCTTCGCGCCTTCGGACACACCCGCTGAACGCGAGGGACTTAAGCGAACCACCTAAGACGGGACGACCTCGGGATGCCCCCCTCCGTCGCTCAGTCACCATGATCGATGGTCCGTGCACACACAACAAGAGAACGCTCCGAAATGGGCCGTGAAAGCTTGTTTTCAGACAGGTGTTGCACAAAAATCACGCATCTTGCCGAAGGTGATGTTCGCGTAAGTAATTGCAATTTCTGGACTTTCGATCTCTCACAGCTGCGTGAGTACTTCGTGTGAGGACGGGTTCACCCCCGGGAACATGCTCCTCCAGTGCGTTTGAAGGTGGGAATTATTTGCACTTAAGGGCGAATCGAGTGTCCGCTTCGCTCGCGCGGCCACCCACTCGGGACCCAGGATTCTATGTCTAAGGTAAGCAAAAAGATCTCAGCGGCGCCAAGTTGGCTCGGCCTCACTGACGACCGGTTGTCTTTCGTGTTTCTGCCGGACCGTGCCGAAACCGTGCGAAAGATTTTCGAACTCGCGATCGGCGGGATGGGCAGCTACGCCATCGCAAATTATCTCGACCAACTAAAGGTGCCGACCTTCACCCGAGCGCTCAACTGGGACAACACCACCATAGACTCAATGCTCAGGAACCGAGCGACCTACGGCGAGCACCAGCCGAAGTCCTTCGCCGCAGGTCATAAGAAGGGTATCCCGAGCGGCCCTCCCATTTCCGACTACTACCCTGCAGCCATAGACAAGGCGACTTTCGATGCTGCACAGGCAGCCCGCCAGCAGAATTTGGCGCATCGCGGGCGAAAAGGAAATGATCTCGCTAATATCTTCGGTGACCTATGCTCGTGCGGCTATTGCGGCGGCAAAGTCATCTTCCATCGGATTTCGAATGTGCAGGTCCTCGTATGCGAGCAGGTCTTGAATGATGGCGCCTGCAGCCGCTCCGCCTGGACATACAAAGACTTTGAAATCACCGTCCTTGCTTTCCTGGCTCATCCGGCATTGCTCGACCAAGGAAGCTACGACCTAAAAGCAGGGCTGCTCGATCTTGTCGAAGAAATCAAAGGCCTCTCTTCCGATGAGGGGCGACGCTATGCGAGAAGAGTGAACATCACAGTTCTACTCAAGCGGATTGTCGCTGGCCTCCTAATTCACAGTGCAGGAAATCTCAGCCAGCCTAGACATTCCTCGGCACAGATCCGGAAGGACATCGCAGGGAGGTTTCTCGCGATTCACCTGCAAGAGGGGCCGTCGTACACTTGCATTTCAATAGGGTAATCAACTCGCGGGCAGGTGGCGCCACCTGGCGTCGATGAACGATGGGTATTCGCCAACGAGGCGTGGGTCGTTCGCTGCAGGCGTGCAAGTGCCCGCAGCCTTTGGTTTCTGGTAGCGAGCGCTCCGCGCTAGCGACTCATCAACGCGTGGGTGTCCGCCACCAAGCCCGACCGCTGCACAAGGAGTGCTGCGACGGCGACCAGGAGCAGCATCGAGGCGACCATGATGGCGATCCACTTTCTGTCGTCCATGGGAGCCAATGCCGTCCGCCGAGGTCTCGTTCCCCAGCGCGGCGGGCGCATGCCTTAAAACACCCCCGCCTGCGATCGCGGAAGCATGTAGCGGATCGTGAAGGAAGGTCCATCGCCGGCTGGTGGCGCATGGACTACCTGGTCGCCGACGTTTTGCAACTGCCGCATTGCCTCGCACGCCATTGAGTGCAGGTTCTCGTCTGGGCTGACGACGCGGTGCAGCTCGCCGGCATTGATCTCGACGTGAGAACGGCCCTGCCTGGCCGCCCTGGCAATCTGAGCCTCAAGTTCCTCCCGGAAGTCGTCCATTGTCGCCATCGTGGTCCCCCGCTAGTCGTCGCAGCCGTGCGGTCCGACTCGCATTCATCCCGGCTTTCCTCTGCGACGCAACCGTAGAGCTTGGACCCTGGGAAATTTTCCAGGTGCCCGGCCTGAGCGCCAGGCGCTAGAGCTTTCGCCCTGGGGCCGTTTGGTCGGGGACGTACCGATAGGGAAGAATTGATTGCGCAGCTCGAGAAGTTTCGGGCGGAGGTGGAATATTGTGCTCGACTGGCAAGAACATCGCCCGACAGGCAGACGCGCGCGCTGTTCGAACGGCTCGCTGAACGGCTCGGAGAGATGGTGCAAGAGATCGAGACGACGATCGCCGCGCGGACGAAGCTGAGTGGCCGCTGGGAATAGGTTCGATGAGAAAAGGTCGTCAGCTGCGCGCGCAAGTACTGACTTAGGCTCGCCGATTCCGTTGATAAAAAACGGCGTGGTTTTCTCACCTTTTGAACACCCTTTTCGGGTGAGGAAAAATTCTCTATTCGTTCTCACATGCCCGACGACCTCACCATGCGCCGCACCGTGATCGGCGGCGAAACCGCACCCGACGATTACGAGGTGATCTGGGACGATCTCGTGATCGGCCGCATACTCCGCTCAATCAGTATCGGCGGCCAAGGCGGCTGGTCCTGGACGGCCTTCCTGCCGAACGTGCCGCAGCGCGACGAGCACCGGGGCGGCGCCCGCAGCCTCTCCGAGGCCAAGGCCCGCTTCCGAACCGCATGGGAGAATCTGCACGGCCAGATCGGCTATGATCAGATCAGCAAGGCCCGCGAGATCCAGGGTCGGCGCCGGCCGTGGCATCGGTAGCGCACGCCGGTACTGTCCTAAGTAGGACACCCATTTTGGTAAATTAGGACACGCCCGATTCACGAATGTTGACGACGGCTGGTCCCAAGACAGCGCAATCTGTTCCCGGCGGATAAGGAGAGCGTCGTGGACAGAGTTGAATATGGTTTCGTAGTGACAACGGTTACCGGGTTTTTGGTCATGATCGCCGGGCTGTCCTGGCTGATGCTGTAAGCGAACACTCGCTGATGGGAATTGGAACGCCGTTGCGGCTGCGACGTTTTCCCGGCAGCCCTTCCCCGAGGGTGTGTCCCGGCCCCAGCTCGCAATGCCCATTCCCCCAAGAGCTGGGGCCACTTCGTTCGGGAAACTGGGATTCTGATTGGAACCATGAGTTCCGAAGGAGCTTGGTTTAGCCCACCGGACTGCTTACCGCCGATTACGTCCGGTGCGGAATGGCGGCCCCAGCCCCTTGGCCCCCCGGTCCCGCTGGGGCCGTTTTGTTGCACTCGCGGAGGGGAATCACGCTGCTGTGTGTGAGTTCACACAAGACAGCACACGTGGTCGCCGCGAGGACCTGCTGACGCTCCGTTAGGAACCTGCTCTCGGTAGTTGGTTTGTTGTCTCGCTCGCTCATCCGAGCTGCCGGAGCGGCCCCGGCCTATAATCTCCAGCCCGCTGAAGCCGGGGCCGTTTCTCCGCCGTCCCGGTCGGCCCGCATACGGCAACAGTGGCCTATAAACCGAGGGAGCGGTGCCCTGAAGAACTATCCTGTTGACCCCGGACGTCCGCGGGAATGCGGTGAGGTCGCTTGTCCAGAAAGCTCGATCATGGCCTTGGATGCCGAGGACGGGCTAGAAGCTTTGCGGATTGGGAAAAAAATGGCGGCCATGCTCAAGCAGGCAATTACCGTCAGAGCTGCCGACGGCAGGATATTGGCGAGGCTGCAGCCGCCAAAATCGAGCCTTCGCTGACCCTAGACAGGAAGGCCGAACGCGCTACAGCGGCGTAAGCTGATGCGTTCGCACCACGGGCATCGTTGCGCCGGTGTCGTATTGTTCACTGGCGATCCGCTCAATGGTCGAGCGATGTCTCTTGAACGTCTCGATAACGTCGCTTGGGCTGGTTCCGTCTGCCGCAGCGCGATCGCGCAGGGCGGCTATATCCACTCGACAATCAATGCGGTGGTCGCCCGCGAACATCGCAAAGAACAACGCTTCGTTGTTCCTGGCATCGAACGCGCCAGATGGGTCAGAGGTAAGTGGCATCTCGGGAGTCCGTCGCTCAGTGTTCGATAAATCGCGGCCCAGCTGGGATGAAGTCTCGCCGTCATCGCAGCGCTCTCAGGCCAAAGAACGGCCCCAGGCCAAGGTGGCACGACCTAGGGCTGAGGCCGCTCCCGGCTACCGACCGATAACCTCATGCGTCTGAAACGCATGCAGAACCAAGCGTGGCTGATGGGTATCGTTCCTATCGCCGCTTCTTGATCGCTCCGGTTGATCGCTCCGGCTGATGACGGCCGGACGCTGGCCTGTTTGCGAAGTGGCCTAGTTTGATTTGAGACAGTGGCCTGCCTTGCTGTTTTAACGTGCATTCGGGACTGAGCGCACTTAACCTCCATTAAGAAACTGAGCGGCCCAGTTGAGGGATTGGCCTGTGGGCGTGGAGCGTATGCACCCACCGAAATACTGGCTTGTGCGTGCGGAGGAGTTCCACAGGAAAGCGGATGACTGCCAATATCCGGGGACCAGACTCCAAAAACGCCGCGCCGCCCCCTATCTGTCTGCCATGCTGAAAGCGTTCGAGTTCTGCCTGCCCACGGCAGCAAAGGCCGTGCCCATCGGCCCTGACTGGATCCACGAAGTCTAATATGACGGTTACCGCCTGCGCGTCGAGCGCCAGGGCAAGACCGTGCGGCTCATCACCAAAAACGGCCACAACTGGACCGACCGATTTCCATGGATCGTCCAAGCTGCGCTGAAGAACCGCGAGCAGCAATTCGTCATCGACGGCGAGGCCGTCGTGCTCGGCGTCGACGGCGTCTCCGACTTCAACGCGCTGCATTCGCGCAAGCACGACGACGAGGTACAGCTCTACGCCTTCGACGTCCTCGCGCTCGGCGGCGAGGATCTGCGGCAGCTGCCGCTGTCGATGCGCAAGACAAATCTGGCGCGGCTGTTACGCGGCCGGCCGGACGGCATGTTCGTCGCGCCCTTCGAGCCCGGCGAGATCGGCACCCAGCTGTTCGGCGCCGCCGCCCGCATGGGCCTCGAGGGCCTGGTGTCGAAACGCCGCGATCGCCGCTACAGCGCCGGCCGATCGAAAGACTGGATCAAGGTAAAGAACCGAACGCACCCGGCTATGTCGCGGGTGATGGAAGCGCATAAATAGAAAAGCCCGGCGCGAGGGGCACCCCGCACCGGGCTTGAGTTTTTTGGAGGTTTGATACGACAGAGGACGTCGAGGTCCCCTCACCCTTGGCTATCGATCACTCGGTTGGGCTTGCGCGGGGAGCACAATCTTGAGATCAATCTGATGATCGGGATGGTCGACGTGCCAGAGCGCGTACCACCGGTGGCCGAACAGCAATTCTCCATGGTTGCCCATGCGCAGGGGCAAACAGTGGCAGAGCTCGAGCACGTAATGCACGTGGTCAAGATTTTTCGGCCCGGCATCGCGCCAAGGCATCGCGATCAGGTCAATGTCGCGGATCAGACTGCCACCGTGAAACACGCCATACCCCAGCCCTCGCGATATGCCGGCAAACTCGGTGACAAAGCGTCGGGCCCAGAAGATCCGCTTCTCCGCGTCGTCCGGCGACCACAGCCGCGTCTTTGGGATCTCGATGAACTCGGGATCAAGCTTCATCTGATTTCGCGCCGCGGCCGTAGTCGGGACCAATGTTCGGGATGGGCCAGCTCTTGCCGTCGATGTCGGCCGTGAACTCGCCGTTGCGCAGCCAGCCGTGATAGTCGCCGGCGATGATCGAGGGCGAACAGGTGATGTTCGGCCACTCTCCCGTCACCTGCCAGCCATCCCCGTTCGACGACTTGCGATCGATGCACCAGATCTCGCCGTTGGGGCAGACGAGCTCGATCGGCGGACGCTTCCCCGCCCAGTCGCGATAGTAGTGCGGCGAAAGGAAATCCCGGCCGAGATCTCGATCGAGATACCAGTCATTGAACCAGCCCATCCCGGGCAGGAAGACGCGCTTATCGTTGCGCCACATGCCATCAGCAACGGCCTTGTCGCCGAGCGCACGATATTCTTCAAACGTGAGCAATGTCGGTGCGAGCTTCATCCTTGTCCCCCATCTTCAACCGTGCGGATCAGCCAAGCCTCGACGTGCGGCGCGATGTCGGAGGCTTCCGGTTTGCTCTCACCTGGTCGCCACAACATTTTCCCGTCGCGGTCGCCGGCGTCCCAATCCCGCGCGATCTCGTCCGCGATGTCGTCGGCATCGAGACCGCAGAAGATTCCGGAGACAAGGAAAGCCCCTTGCTCGCGCGCGGCCTCGAGATAGTAAAACACGCGCTTGCGGATAGCGGTCATGCAACGTTCAGCGGTCGCCGCTCACGATGGACGCGCTGCAGCTGCAGGAGCCTGCCGCAGCGAGTGCATTCGCAGGATCGAGACCAGCGGGCGCCACCACAATGGCGCGACCACCAACGCGGCATCTTTTGCCACGTGCTGAACTTGGGGCGATGACCGAAGATCAAACAGAGCAAGCGCCTCACGTCATCGACCCCGGCTTGAAGCAGCGAATGGTTGGCCCCTGATAACCCAGATCGGCCACACCATGGTGCGGCCAGCGCGGTTTGGCTCAGTGAGCACGGCGTCGTCAGGCACGTCGACCCAGACCATGACGTTCTTGTCGGCCGGGTCGTTCGAGCGCGGGATCCGCACGCGGTACCGCACGCCCGCGCTTTGCCAATCGACACTCGGCGAGCGCATAGCCATCAGCGTCCGAGCAACACGGGCCCTTGCCGCTGCGCAAGCCGTCGAACCAGGGCTTGAGAGCCGAGTTGGCGTAGCGGCCATCGTCGCGGGCAAACGCTGCGCCCGCGAACGCCAGCAGGATTCCGACCGCGACCAGCAGCGAGGCCAGCGTCGATTGCGGCCCCGTGCGGGCCTTATGTGCCATCACCAGACCGAGCACGACGACCAGCGTTGCAAGCGCAAACAGGGTGTAAGCCGCCATCGCAGTGCCCCTTTCAAACTAGGCCGAGCGCGGCGATGGCGGCGACGGCGAGACACATCAGCATCGGTGCAGCAATCATCAGCGTCATGAGAATGTCGCGGCCCACGGCGCGCCGACCGCTCATGACGCGCCTCCATGGAGCAGCGTGCCTGCGGCATGCGCCGCGGAAGGATTGACGATCACATAGCCGGCGATCGAGCGCGCATGCAGCCGCGTGGCGTGGCCGCCCGAGTTGGCGTCATAGACCTGCCATTTGCTGCCGCCGAGGTGCTGCTCGAGCACAAAGACATGATGCCGGCGCACCGCGACCATACCGGCGCCGGGCGCCGCGCGCGGGAATTTGAACCAGGCCGCCGCCAGCCACAGCGATCGCACGGGACTTCCGAACACGCGCACGGCCGCGCCGCAGCCGCAGAAGGCGCGCGAAGGACAGCCCGCAGGATGGCCGACGATGGTTGCCTCTCTCTGCAACGTTGGCGCCATGGCGCGCGGGCGATAGATCTTACGGGCCACGCCGAAGCCGCCCATGGCCTTGACGACGCGCTCGCCACGCGGCGAACTGACGACGCCTTCGCAGGGAAAGATGACGTTGCAACCCGGGTCGACCAGGACGGCTCGAACGTGTCGTGGGCGAGCATCGGCGTGGCCGGCGAACATGGCGCAGCACAGCGCCGCCAGGATGAGGCGGAGATACATTGGATCGTCCTTCTGTGGTGGATGGTCGGGAGTTGGTTACTGCCTGCTATTCCAGCGGACGTCGGCGAGCCGATTGATGCTCTTCAGGATCTCGCGCAGCAGCTCGACCGAGTCTTCGCTGTGCTTCACCATCTGGAAGCTGTTGGTCTCGAGGTGGCCGAGTTGCTTGTAAGCTTCCCACTGCCAACGCTTCTCCTCGTCGGTATGCTCCACGCGGACAGGAAGAGTCTCTTCGACGCGGACCGTGAGGACCTCCTCGATGCGGACGACGCGAGCCTCGCCGTCATCGGCGCGCGTGCGCTGGTTGTCCTGCAGACCCCTGCGGATTGCCCAGAACCCCGCCGCAGCAACCAAGAGACCGATCACGATGCCCTGCGCCACGGGCCACGGCCCCAGCGCCTTAAGCAGTTCTTCCATTCGCCACCACCCGATAAGCCACGTCGAGCTCGCCCAGCACGAACATCGACCAGAACGGCACCCCGGGCGACATGAAGCCCTGGCTGACCGACAGCTGGATCAGCGCCAGATCAAATTGCACCCACACCACCGCACACGACGCCGCGGTCACCGCCCGGATCATCGGACCCACCCGGCGTCCCCTCACCTGGTGACCATTGAGCAGCAGCCCGACCAGCCGCGCCCACCCGATTGCGAACAGGCAGCAGGCCGTAAACCACGGCGACATCACCAGCGTGATCCACTGGAATGCCGACGCCCGCAGGATTTCCGGCGAGACGAACGTCGCACCCGCCAGCCACAGCATGGCGATGGTGATGAGCCACTCGAACCGGCGGCCCTCGAGATAGTAGCTGAGCAGATTCATTCGAGCTCAATCGTCGTCGCGCGGCTGCAGCAGCTTCTCGATCGCGCTGCGCGGTGGCCGCGGCGCCGGTGGAGCTGCTGCCGGCGCTGGCTCAGATGCCGCAGCAGGAGCCGGCGCGATCGCCGCCGGCGCGGCGGGGATCTCCACCTTCGGCGGCAGCACGCGATCGCGGATCCGGCGCACGAAGCTCTTGCGCTTGACCGGCGCGGGCGCAGCCTTATGCCCAGGCGCCGCGTCGATCGACGCCGGCCGCGCCGCGGGACGCTTCCAGTGGCAGCCACCGACACCGCCCTCGACCTGGCTGTCGATCCAGTCCTGATCATAGTCGCGCTTGCCGCGCACCTCGTATTGCGGCCGCTCGAAAATGCGACACTCACCGCCAGCGATCGAGGCCGGCCCCTTGCTGGCGCAGCCGGCAAGCAGCAGCATCAGCAGTCCGATCAATGCAAATCTGATCATGCGCACTTCCCCTCGCTCTGCATCCAGCGGCGGCCAGCCTTGCGACAGGCGAGCCAGGTCGAGCGCAATTCGGTCGCCGACGCGATCGCGCGAGCGTCCTCGGCGGCAATGTCGGCGAGCGCGCGGTCATAGCCGGCGCGATAAACCTTGTGATGCCAGACGCCGTAAGCGCCGAGCACGGCCAGCGCCAGCGAACCCGCCACGATCAGCTTGGTCACCAGGCCCGACGCCTGCAGCAGCGCCAGAGCGCCTTTCAGATACATCATTGCCGTTCCCCCGATGTCACGGCGAGCGTCGACGTCTTGATCGCGCGCCAGGAATTGAAAGCGATGAAAGCCAGGCCGGCGGCGCCGAGCAGCCACCACACCTCCGACGGCAGCGCGGCGACATGGTGCCACGCAGTCGACACCAGGCCGGGATGATCGTCGACGATGTCGCGATGATCCGTGAAAAAATCCCAGGCCTCGGAAGCGTAGTCGCTGACGGTTTCCCAGGCGGCGCCGGCGCCGGCGACGATCGAGGCCCAGATCGCAGCGACGAAATTGCGCCTGACCGGCGCGAGCTCCGGCGCAAGCTGCGCCATCACGTGAGGATCCGCGTTGGCGCGCGCGACGCTGACCGGACGATACCAGCCGATGCTGCCGTCCGGTTGGATCTCGGCCTCGGCCTTGTCGAGCTCGGCGCGGACCTGGTCGGCGATGCCGTGGAATGTCTCGAGCGACGAGGGCAGCGGCAGCGTCAGGCCGCGGTCATTCATGAATCCACTGAGCGCGCCGCTGGTGCCGCTGCCCCAGAGACCATCGAGCACGCCGGGCGAATAGCGCCGCGCCTTGAGCCGGCGCTGCACGTCGTGCAGCACGGGATCGCCGCGCACGCCCGGATCGAGCGGCTGCACGTTCGCCGGCGGTGACGCGGGCGCGGCCGGCGCCGGCGGATCGTCCTCGAGCTCGTCGGCCGGCGCGCCGGTCACGGCATGCAGCAGCGGCTCCGGACGGCCAAAGATCGGCGCCGGCGATTTTGGCTTGCGGCCGCCATTGTCGACGAATTCAAAATGCATCGGATCCTTGCGGCCCGTATACCAACCGCCCCACATCGCGCCCTGGCGACAGAACGCATCGATCACGAATTGCGGCATGTTGCCCTTGGCATAGAGGCCGTTTTCCTCGGCGTTGAGATCGATCGCCGCCGCATAGGCGTGGTTCGACCATTTGGTTTTGGATCCGCGCACCAGGCGATGGTTATAGGCGCCGGCATATTTCGAGACGCCGGCCGCGTCGATCCTGGCCTGGTCGTGCTGGCAATAATCCCAGATCTCATTGAGTGCGGCGAGCAGCGCCGGCGCCGCCCTCCGATGAAACGAGATCGCCTTGACCCGCTTGCCTTCGTAATACATCGCGAACGGCGGCACGACCGGCACCATCTGGCGCGATCTCGCCCTTGCCGGGGTCGCCATAGAACGTATTGCGCGCGGCCTGCGTGTCTTTCGGCCAGACGGCCGCGATGGAAGGCGCCATTGTCGGATCCTCTTGCTCGGTTCGGTTGTGGCCCTTAAGAGTGGCCGGCAGTAAAAAATGGAGATCGTCGCTATGAGGATCGTGCTTGTCGCCGCAGCTCTGCTCGGCGCAACCGGCGCTGCGGCCCAACCGCAGCAAAATATCCCGCTTGCGTTTATCGCGCGCTCGACCCCCTCGCGCCGGGCAGTTTTCGCTTGACCGATCTCGGCGACGCCGTGGAGATCACGCTCGAAACGCACGGAGGCGGCATCACGGTTCGCGCGATGAAGGCGACATTCGCCAAGGTCGCAGACAATGAGACTTCGCTCGACGTCGAGGGGCAATGGCCGGGGCACTATCCGAGCAAGGTACGGCCGCTCGCAAATGAGTGCGCGATGAAGCGTTAGAAGCTGCCTATCAATATTTCGTTCGGGTCAAGTGTTGAAGGGCACTAGACCAATGCGTTGGCGCGAATGAGCAGATTATCAACCTGTTCCGGTGTCAGGCTAAGAGCGGCAATCATGCCCTGTACCAACCTATCCGTGCGTTTGATTTCAACCGCCAAATTCCATTCCTCTTGCGTGTCTGGGTTGGATGCAATCGCGGCCTTGACTGCGCTCCATCGCCCGAGTTCGTCGAAGGCGCGCTTCAGGCCAAGCTTGGTGCAGGAGGTCGGCACTGGCGCGGGCGGAGCAACATAGGGCAGAGGCTCGCCGCCTGCCGCAAGCCACGCCTCATAAAATTGTCGATCGGTGTTTGCCAGATCATTCGGGATGCAGGCATTGTCAGCCACGCGGATGACAGTGTCGGTTTCGGTGAGCTGATAGTCAGACATGATTACATTCTCGCGTTCATGGTTGCATGCACGGCAAGCGAAATCACTCGGCTCACACCGAAGGCATTTGCCGAAATGCGGGCACAGTTCATGCCAAAATTTGCGACGCTCGCAGTCATGTCAGCGCTCCCTGAGAAGTCAGCATTCTTCCCGCTTGCGCCTGTATTTGGCGAGTAGATCGTTACCGTAGGCGACGCCCGTTTCGGCCTATAAGGCACCATGATGACGTGGCCACTAGCGTTGTCGAACGTAGCTGACGTCAAAGTAAGCCCTACCTGGTACATCCCAGCGAAGCTTACGCTGCCAACTGCGGTAGCGTAGTCGTAGGTTTTTTCCCAGTAGCGCTGACAGAGAGCAAGCTCGCTGACGAAGTCAGGAAGCTGAAACGATGGGGCCGCTACACCTTCGTACAAACCGACATCAAACAACTCGAACACGTTGCCATTGGTGCTCATGAAGTTGGACTGGCTAGGCGAAGAAATGCCAGAAGAAGCACCCGCCCATGTATTCGGCGTCATCTGGTAACTGGTACCTGCCATCAAGGTCCAATCAATGACCATACCAAGCCCGTTGGTTGTTAACCAAGTCCCCGATGTATCAAGCTGGAACGTCACGCTCTTAACCACATCGGTGTTCGCTTCACCTCCGGTGATGGTAAACTCTGCGACGTAGCTCCGGTCGGGAGTCCCATTTCGAAAACCGAGGCAATACGTTCCTGCAGGTGCCTTCACTCCGAATTGCAACGTAATGGTTTTTGCCGAAGCGCTACCCGCACGCAAATCCGCAATCCGAAGCCCCTCAAGTCTCGTCTCGACACAGAGCAGATCGCCAACAGCTATCGAAGTATCGGTAGCTGTAACGGTTACGCGAAGGCGGTTAGGCGAGCCTCCCGGCGTGGGGCTGGCAACCTGCGCGGTGCTTAAAGAGCCACCAGTTGTAAAATTTACCGAAAACTGGTCGACAGGAAAATACCCGCTCGCCGCTGATGCGGTCGCGCCATTCTCTTGCGACACTTGCATGCCGCCATTGATGATGTAGTTCTTTTTGGTGACGTTGATGTTGGCACGCGCCTGTGCTTGCTGCGCCGCCGTCAGCGTCTGCGCCGCAGCGTACCGAACCACGCCGAGATTTGTCGCGGCCGTCGCAGCGCTCGCCAAATCCGACAGGTTGTTCGCGCTCGACAGATCCCCGGCACCAGGCTGACCGACCACGTTCAAATTCCAGTCGGCTAGTGTGCCGCTGCCGTTGATCTTGTCGACCGCAATGGTCAGCGTCGTGGCGCTATAGGTCGCGAGCCCTTCCATCCAGTTCGACGTGTTCGCCGCCGAGCTGGCTCGCACGCGCGCGCCGTTGGTGTAGGCCAGCCCCGCCTGCGTCGTGAACACTTTCGACGCCACGGAAATGGCAAGCGACGTTGTCGACGTACCGCCATAGCCGGCGCCGGTCGCACCTGGCGATCCCGACACGTCCCAATAGGTCGCGTTCGGCGGGGCATGGCCAGATCCCGGCGTCGGATTGATCCACACATAGGAGGCGCCCGCATTTGACGCGACGTCGCCGACATAATAGGTCGTCGCGCCGCTGTAAGGACCCGTGAACCGAAACCCGCGGTAAATGCCGAGAAAAGTCCAGACGCCGCCACTCATCACCCAGACCTTGCCTGTCAGCGGCTGGATCGCGGTCTGGTCTTCCTCGCCGAGCGAGGGATCCGGAACGGTCTCGTCGTCGCTGACGATAACCGGGATCTCGCGCGCGTTGAGCGCGATCACCAGGCGATTGACGGTCGCCATCGCCTCGGCGCCGGCGAAGCGCTGCGGCGAGACCTGCCAGATCTTGTAAGCGACGCCCGCCTGCGCGCCGCCGCCCCAGGGCGGGATCACCAGATGCGTCGCGTCGGTGACGTCGGAGATCACCGACTGAAAATTGCCGATCTGGAAAATGTCCCCGGGCTTGGCACTGCCGTCATTCCAGATCGGCCCGACGCCGGTGACGGTGGTGCCGCCGGCCGCGACCGAGACGGTGCCGGTGGAATAGCTGACGAGCGCGGTCATTCGGTTAACCTTTGATCATTGATGTTGAGCGTCAGCGTCGAGCCGTCCGGCCGCGCCGGGATAGCGGCGAGCATGGCGGCCGCCGTGCCGTTGCCCTTGGAGGCGTCGCGCAGCGCCTTGCGATAGGCGGCCCAGGCGGCACGATCGGGATCAGAGATCGGATAATCCGGCAGCATGAACTTGTCGGAGATAGTCAGTTCGGCGCGAACCATATCGCGTACCTCTGCGATCCGATCCGGCAGCGGATACGGCTCATCCTTGGCGACGATCGTCAATGCGACCGGATCGACCCGCTGCGTCCGCGCGTCAATTGGTTGGTTGTCGACGACCAGCACCTTGCAGCCCGGCAGATGGCTGGTCTCGAAGCCGTCGCCGTGATCGGATCCCCAGCCATAGGACATGACTTGTCCGGTCGTCGTGTCATAGTGGATGATCATCGTTTTGCCGCCTGTGCAAAGAGACATGCGCCAGCAGCGACGCTATCCGCGCCACCACCCGCAAAACCCCTTACGGAAACGGGAATGGTCATGACGCCGCCCGTGCCCGTGACTGTGATGGCGCCCGACATCGATCCAATCAGAGTCTGGTTTGCCGCCATGACGATCGGAAAGCCATCGACCTGCGAGCCGTTAATTAAAAGTTGCCATGTGGTGTTTTCGGTGCCGGTAAGCCCACCCGCCACGGTGAATTTGTAAGTGGTGCTCGCATAGATGGTAACGGGCTTGCCGGACAGTCCCGTCGTGTCGACACTCAGGTTGAAGCTAAGGAACGTCGTTCCGGTTGTCGCGATGCTGATGGAAGACCCGAGCGTCTGCACGGCCGGCACCGTGGCGGCATTGTCGGCAATGCTCAGCGACTGCACACTCAGTGCGCCGATGACGCCGGAGGCCGACGTAATCTCGCCCGTCGCGATCTTTGCCGCCGTGATCGACCCCGTCACGATCGCGCGCGCATTGAGCGTGCCGTCGAGATACATGTTGGCGCCGTTGATGCCGACGGCTGCGACGCCGTTGACGGTGCCGACCGTGAACACCGGCAGCGGCGCATTGCCGTTGTAGCCCGGCAGCTGGATCTGGAATTTGTCGGCGATGACCGTGAAGGTCGAGACGCCGGAGCCGCCATTGACCAGGTTGAAGCCGGAGGCGTAGCCGTTGACGTTGAGCGTGACGGCATATTGCGCGGCGCCCCAGCCGTCATAGGTCGCGATCGCGGTCGCGGTCTGGCTGACGAACGCCGTGGTCGAGCCGAACGATGCGGTCGCAACCGTCGAGAACGAGGCGAACGCCGCCTCGGTCGTGACCGCGACGGTCCGGACGTCATCGATCTCGGCGAATGCCGCCGCCGAGCGGGCCGACAGCTGCGTGCGCAATTCCTGCTTGTCGAGCGGCGCCAGCGCCGCAATGTCGGAGCCGATCGACGCCATCCGGGTGAGGACGTAGTTGATCTGGTCCTGTAGCGAGTCCCGCAACGTCGTGACCGTCGCCGTCAGGGCCGCGTCAAAATCCGACAGCGAGAACTTGACGTCCGGCGTGGTGACATCGATCCAGGCCGACCACAGCATATCGCGCGGTGACGACGGCACGAACTGGCCGCGGACCTGGTAATGGAGCGCCGGCAGGATCGATTGCGTGATGATGAGATTGCCCGCGGTCGGCCGGTCGCTGCGGCCGCGCGTCACGCTGGAGCCGTCCGAGGCCAGCCGCACCTCGAATTGCACGGCCGAGATCCCCGGCTGCACGCCCCAGCTGATCAGGATCGCCGGCCGGCGGCCGATGCCGTCGCTGTCGACCAGCGTGTAGGGCTGCGCGTCAAAGCTGTCGATCGCCTGCGGCGCCGGCGGATTGGAGATGGTGCCGCCGCCGGTCACAGGCGTGAAATCGGTGCCAGTGTTCCAGTCGTAATCGGACGGATCGACCTCGGTCAGGCTGAGCGCCACGTCGAGATTGGCGCGATCGACGGCCTGGTCGACCCGAAACTGCTTGGCGCTGTAGCCGTTGCGGGCCGAGGTCCATTCGCCGACGTCGCCGGGCTCGACCACCCAGAACGCCGGCGGCAAGGTCAGGCTATGCGTGCGGGCGCGCTGCGCTTCCTCGATGGCCGACTTTTGCAGCCGCTGCGCCTGTTCCGGATAGGGCACGAAATCGAACGCCGGGCTCGCCATCAGACGGCGATCGCCGTCACGCGCCTCGAGGTCGGTGCGGTAATAGGCCGGGGCCGTCGCGGTGTTCCAGCCCTGCGCCGGATCCGGATAGGTGGCCTGGATCCCGTTGACGCTGTCGGCCAGCGAAAAGAACGGACGGTAGGTCTGCGGCTCGCTCGAGAGGATGTCGTCGTCGGAGAAGGTGAAGGTCGGCGAGTCGGGCGCGCCGAGGTGGATCTTGTAGAAGCCGCCGATTTCCGAGAGCCGGCCCTGGCATCCGGTCAGGATCGCCTCGATCGCGTTGACCGGCTGCGCGCTGACATTGATCTGGCCGCCGGTGCGATAGGTCGGCTCAGCGCCACTGGTGCCGATCACTGTGGCGCGGCATTTGTCGATCTGCGCGATCCAGTTGGAGACCGGCAGCCGCGCCGCCGTGGTGTTCTGCAGGCCATAGAGCCAGGTGCCGCCGTAGGAGAAGCCGCGCAGCAAATTGTAGACCTGCACCGCCGGGAAATCGTCGCCGTCGCCGCCCCAGGTCGAGGGATCCGCATAACGATGCGCGCCGGAGCCGCCGACGCTGGAATCCCTGGACGGATCATAAAGCGGCAGGCCCGACAGCTCGGCCTTGATCGTCGGAAAACCGGACCACAAATTCTCGTCGTTGAAGGCGTGGACGACGAGATAGCAGACGCCCTTGCCGACATGGCTGTAACCATAGGGCCGCTCGGTCGAGGATGCCTGGATGGTGAAGGCGTCGGCTTCAGTCTGCGTGCCGTCGTAGTATTTCACATAGAGATGCGGCGACGGTGCGCCCTCGCCGTTGTGCGGCCGGATGAATTCCGGGACGGCATAACCTATCGAGCCGGAGCCGAGCGACGACGCGCTGGCATCGCCGTCGACCAGCGTCACCTTGGCGCCGTTGACCCACAGCCCGACCAGGCGCTCGCCCGGCAGGTCGGACAGCGCAATCACCTGGGTCAGGAAGGCGTTCGGCGTGTCGTAACCGTTGCCCCAGGTGTTGGCGTAGACCAGCGAGCCGGCGGTGACGTGATAGCCAAGCCCGAACGAGCGCGGCACGTCGCCGCCGCCGGCGAGCTTGCCCTGCACGCCGAACGTATCGCTGGCCTGCTGTGGCTTCCCCGCGAGCGCCTTGACGGCGTAGGAAAGCCCGACCGAGGCAGCCAGCTCGAGGCCGAAGGTAATGGCGCTGGCAAAAAAGCCGGCGCTGCCGGCGATGGCGAGCCCGATTGCCGTAAAGATTGGCATCTACAGAACTTTGCTCATCGTCATTTCAGAGGGTGAATAGCCGTATCGGCGATAGAGCCGCTCAAACGTTGCGAAGCGCCGATCGCAGGAAAGCGATGCCGCCCGGCATCCTTTTGCGCGGGCCCATTCCTCATATCGATCAATCAACTCATCGAGCCGGCCGGCTGAGGCGCACATGCACAATTCCGTAGCGACCTTGCCCGCGCCCACTTGGCTTTCGAAGCAAGCGGCGAGCAACAAGCAGTCGTCGCCAGTCAGACACAGCCAAGCGCCGGGTGATTGAACGGCCTGATAAAGTGTGCCTGCCAACACATCGGTATCAACGTCCCACGCGCAGCCCATTGCGGCGTGCTGGGTGAGGAACAATTCGATCATTGCCGGAATGTCGGTTTCCGTGGCTGGCTTGATCATCAGAAAAACCCGCCAGCGCGGGCGATATCTATCGGGCTCGGTGATCCACCCGTGATGCCGAGTGTACCAGGAGACTTGCCCCAATATTGCTGCCAGTCGGCGACTGTGGCCGCGTGAATAAAGAAATCATCATCGGGGTCGCGCAGCTTTTGCGAGGCGTCTGAGCGCGTGTCGGAGTTCGACCGGGTCAGCTCTTGGGTATTGCCGGTGCAGGTCAGCGTGACATCGCCCGCCTCACCTTCTTTCGGCGTCGTGACCGGCGCCTCGTCGATGGTGCCAGCGAAACGCGGGAACGCCGGCGCGACCATCACCCGCGTCGAGGCATCGAACAACCCGCGGAACACCTGCACCTTGCCTTGCTTGCAGTCATAGCCGCGAATGAGATCGTTCACGCGCGACGCCACCTGCGCCAGCGTGATCGAGACGGTTTGAACGGTCAGATTTGAGACGACCGGAACATCCGAGATGGAAATCAGCCTGGATGCCCCAACGAAGCTTCGCGTCACCGTGCTGCCAGTTTCGGGGTCGATCACATCAGCAGAGATGGTGCCGACGTCCGACCAGTAGCCGTCCGTAACCGGATTGCCCGTGACGAGGTCACGGACGATGAACCAGACGAAGTCGCGCGAGATCAGCTTGCGGGCCGACAGTGCGGTATAATTGTCAGTTGCGATGGAACGGGTCATGCGAGGTACTGGACTGCCTTGAAGGAGATGATGCTATCCAAAGGACTGGCCGTCGCGGACGCGACCGAATCCGGAATCAGGATGAAAACACCTTTCGGTAGGTTCAGCTTGATGGCAGCACTGAGGCTCCAGCCCGATCGAATATGAGGACGAACCTCGAATTCCGAGGTCAGTCCCGCGCCACTAGCAACGACACCCTCGACCACCTGGTGCAAGGCCCGCGCGCCGCCGTAATCGAACGATAGATAATCGCCGACCGACAGCGTCATGCCGGCATCGAGACCCGAGAGACTGAGCGCTTTGTTGTTGGCGTTGACCGAGTGGATTATGCCGGTGTCGCCGAACACACCGTCTTCGTGCGCTTTCGGATAGGGACGGCGGATGTCGCCGGCCTCGAAGGTGCCGATGATGCCGTCCAGCGAATTCAGCTTGGCCTCGAGGGTCAGCGCGTCGTCGTTTGGCAGCGCGACCGTGGTGTAATCGGCAAACCACAGAGCAGGACCAAAGTCCTTGCCTATGGTGATGCCGCTCGCCATGCGGGACAATTCCTGACGCGAGGACAGCCGCAGCGACTGACTCGCGAACAGGAACGGGGTCAGGATGTCGGTGCGCGGAAAGGAAATGCTCACAGCCGCCGCGACCTCGCCTTGCTGGACGCCGCGCCGACGTGCTCGACGAATTTGGGACTGGCCGCGTAGGCGCCGATGCCCTGCACTGTCGTCGCCTGCGACACGTTCTTGACATAGGCCTGCAGCTTGCCGTCGTCGTCGACGGTGACGCCTACCGACACATGGACGCCGCTCGATCCCTCGCCGCCACCGCGCCCCAAGGCCGCCATCTGCCCCTGCGTGAACACGCCCTCTCCACGCTTGGCGATGATCGGCACCTCATCACCAGCGATGCCGCCCGTATGGTAACGATGCGCACGCGAGAACGCCGACATATCGACGACGTTGCGTGTGAACGTCGCCTCCGAGCCCACGATGCCGCCGCTGTGCAGTCCGACAAGAGGCGCGCCGCCAACGGAGGTTGGGCCAACCGCGCCAAAGATAGATCCATTGGCATTGGCTGCACCGGATCCTCCGCCAAGGCCCAGCAAGCCCAAGATTCCCCCGCCGCTTGAACTGCCGCCGAATGCAGCACTCCACAAATTGTCGGTTGCCATCTTCGCGAGACGGTCGGCGATCGATCCCAATGCTGTAAGACCGGCATTTTTGAAGGCGTCCCACGCGTTCTGTCCGTTGCGCAGATTCTGACTGAAGCTCTGCCCAAGGCTGGTCAAGGTGTCGTAGCCAAACCGAAGCGTTTCAGCAGATTTCGCGGCCCTGCCCAGCGACTGGGCCTCGCGCGTGATGGCGTCGATATTGTCCTGAGTCAGGACCTGGCCGTTCCGCCGCGCCTCGTTGATCTTGTTTTGAACGGCGGCGAAGGCAACGGCGTCTCCGGTAGTCATACCGATGGTCTGCGCCTCGAGCGTATAGGCGTCCGCGCTGGCCTTGATCTGAGTGATTCCGAGGTTCTGTTCGACCGTGAGACGCTTCTGATTATCGATCTGAGCCTGTGTGAGCCCGGCCCCTTGCTGCTGCGCCCTCGCCAATTCGAGTGTCTTCAGCTTCAGCACATCTGCGGTCGATGCTGCCGCGCCGAGCGCGGAATTATGCTGAGACTGAAGCGCGATCGCGTTCTCAAGCCTCAAGCCTGACGTTGCCTTCGCAAGCACGTCCTCGCCGAGGCCAGCATCTCTGGCCTTGACGCCGAGTTCGGCGATATTTGCAGCCAGGCGCTGCGCCGGCGTAGCCGCAGAACCGAGCACGCCAACCAGGTCCTTGAGCTTGGCAGCCTGTGCATCCAGCGTCAGCCCGGCCGAAGCGGAATTGGAATTGGCCGCTGCGCCCGGCGCCTGAAACGCCGAATACGAGTTCGCCGGCGACTGGAAATTTGCCATCGAGCTCGACCGCGCATCATTCGCCGCTGCGAGCTTCGACACGCCCGACCTGATGTACCCCGCCCCTTCGACCGCCATTCCGATTTGCGGCACGATGTTTAGGGCGGCCTTCCCCGCGATCCCCGCAGCGGATTTGACCCAATCCGGCGCCTCGGGGAATTTATACTGCGAGATCTCCTTCATCGCCTTGGCGATCTCGAGCAGCAAACTTGCATATTGCTTTTCGCCCTCGAGAACGGGCACGGCGAAGATGCTGGCAAACGTCTTGCTGGCCGCGCTATTGGTCTTATCGATTTCGACCTGAAGCTGTGCCAGCTTCTTGATCATATTGTCGTCGATACCCTTGCCTGCTGTGGCGAAGGCGTTGGTCAACGCGGACACATCCGGCGCGGTCTCGAAGAACGATCCGAAGATCGCGCTGCCCTTGCCGAGCCCAGCCTTCAGAAGCGCATTGCGCTGGAAGATGTTGTCTGTCTGCGCCACCGCCCGGCCGAACAGCGTGAATGCTGTCGCTGCATCCTGCGCGCCCTGGATCTGATCGGCGAGAGCCGGATTGATGCGCCGGATCTGGGTCAAGAGATCGCCGGTGCCAAGCCGCAGCTGCTGAAAGCCTGCCGTGAACTTCTGCAATCCACCCGAGAGCGTATCGCTGTCGATGCCAAACTTGCCCGCCTCTGAACTCAGAGCCTGCACCTGCTGCGTCGTCAGGCCAGTCGATTCCGCGAATTCCCGCAGCGACTTCGCCTTGTCGGCCAAATGGTGGGCGGCGTCCGACGCGAAATTGAGCGCACCGACCAGCGTTCCGATCGTGGCCGCAGCCGCCAACCCATAAGGTCCAAGCGCCGTCAACGCATTGCCGACGACGCCGAATGAGCCGGCGGAGGCCTGCACCCGCGCATTCAGGTCGCTGGTGACGATGCCCAGCGCCTTCTGCGAGTTCGTAAGCTGATCATGGCGATCCTTCGCCGCGGAGAGGATCGCATTGGCGCGGTCCTGCAGCGCGGGATTCTGCGCCACTGCCTGGTTGACCAGCCGCTGTGTCTTCTCATACTGAGCCTGCGCGGCGACGCCGGCGACGTAGCGTTTCTCGAGGCTGGCAAATTTCTGGTCGAGCGAGAGGGTCGCCTTTTCGGTCGACGATGACGACACGGTGACGCCATCCATTGCCTTCGAGACGTCAGCAAGCGACTTCGCCGCCGCGTCAGCACCGGGTGCCGTGGTTTGAATCGTCAGTCGCCTGACAGCTTCCTGGATATCGGCCATTTATTTCGCCTTCAAAAAAACGAGGATGGCTGGATAGGTGATGTCGCTGCCGGCCACACGATCGTGGCGCTGCTTCTTGCTGATTCGCAGTTTTCCGCCGGTGAACGACCGCGACGCCTGATCGTTTTTCAGCGTGTAAGCGTTCGACAGGGATATCCAGACGGAACGGATTCTCGCGATGTTGCCGAAGCGAGCCTGAGCATCCCTGGCGGTCCGCTCAGCAATACGGTTCGGCAACTGCACGACGAAGTCACGGCCGCTCTCGGTCTTTCCGACCTCGATCTTTCGCGCATATGGGACGACGTTCACGAACGTAAACTCGGTCGCGTTTGGGGTCTGCGCGCCGGCCTCGATCACCTCGCCGTCGGCAAGAAGCGTCCATCCATCCTTGAAGTCCCCCGACACATGCGGAGACCGATCCTTCAGGGTGTCACCGATCCATACCAGCACATCGGAAACCAGCTCCCATTCAACGATGATCGACCCATGCGACGCGTTAACGCTTTCAAGCGGCGCACTCGGACGACCATCGACTGTGATAGTCCGCGGCGGCACTCGGCCGAGAACTCGCCTGTTAGCGGCATCACCAGCATCGATCTGAGCCTGCGCATATTTTGCAACTGCAACGCTCTGTGCGGCCGGCGACAACGCGCTGGAGATCAAGAGCTCGATATCCTTACTGACCGGATCAATTCTGGTTTTGACTGCCAACTGGCTTTTTCTCCGATTGTATGCCGGCGTTGATCCATGCCAATCGGACCAGCACCTTCTTCTCCCACGGCTCCAGATCGACATGCATTGCTGCCGACCATGCCTGGACGTCCTGCCATGACGCCATCACCGGACCCATGCCGTCCGACTTCAGTCCGTAAGAGAGTTCGTTGAAGAAGCCCCAGAGGTAATCGAGCTCCCACGGGAATTCCGGCAGGTCGGGCTGTACCGCTTTTGCCTGGCTCTTCTTCCCGAGGAGTGCCAATTGCCTCGCGGCGGACGCCTCGTGGTCCGCAAGCGACGCGCCGTCGTCTAGGCGCCTTCCGCCTCGGAAGACGGCTTCGGCGTATCGACAGAGGGCTTCGACGGCTTCGGCAAAAAATTTACCGCGGAGTTGGCCTCCGTCCAGGGCTGAATGAAGATCCAACCGGCGCCCAACGAGCTGTAGAGATCCGCCGCATTCTCCGGCGTGCAGGGGACGTCGATCGGTTCGCCCGTCACACGATCGACTAGGTACCAGCCATCGGTCAGCGCGGCACAGAACGCGATGTTCGCCTCGAGCGCATCGTCAGGTTCGACCTTGCCGTTGCGCGACTGCTTGACGCGAAGCGCCAGCTCCTTCCGCTTGGCTTTTCCAAAGTCCCGCGCGCGCGCACTGTCGGCAGCCCAGATGGCAATGAACATAGGATTGCCGGCTTTGTCGCGAATGACCTCTTCAGTCACGGGATCGACGATCTCGACGCAAAACGCCTTCGATACGTCGGCGACCAGAGACCCAAACTTATTCGACATGCTGATTTCCTTTGGCGGAAGGGTGAACGGCCTCGCCCGCCAGCGAGGCCGCTCGGTGACGTCACCGCCCGGTCAGGGCGCATCACTGCGGCCCGCCCGTGCGAGGATCCCCGTGTGCGGCGGGGAACTGTGGATATCGGTTAGGTCGCCTGGGTGTCGACGATGCGGATCGTGGTCGCCTCGTCGCCGGGATTGGTCCCATCGGCTTTCAATGCCTGGAACGGCATCGTGATGGCCTGCCCGCCCTCGCCCGAGGTCGCGACGTCCGCATCGCCGAACTTGACCCGCGGCAGGTAGACCGAGATCGCAGGCGAATTCACCGCCGACGTCGTCGTCAGATAGGCGAGGATCGAGACCTGGCTTTCGTTGATGTAGTCGTTGATCAACGTGGTGTCCTGGAAGAATGCCGTAGCCTGGCCGGTCACGTTGGCCCGGCCAAGGAAGATCTCGGGCACGAAGTTCTGTCCGACCACGGCATCACCCGACGGACTCAGCTCCATCTTGATGTTGAGGCCCGTGACGACGCCGACTGCCGATCCTCCCACCATCAGCAGACCGTTCACAGCCGCGATCAGGCCAGTCGTGGTTTCGGCCCCAGGCGAGGTGTAGAACGGCGCCGAGGCGCCGGAGCCGACAACCATGTTGCGGCCCATGAACGGCACTTCCATCGTCGCCATGCCGCTGGCGGGAAGGTCCATGGTGAAGCCGGCAGCACGACATTCCGTGAAGAGGCGCGAGACGTCGATATCGGAGTTGTAGATTTCGATGCCCCATTTGCGCGACACGAAGCCCGATGACGGCACGTAGACCGACTTGCCCGTGTTCGTCAGCGAGAACGACGTGTCCGCCGTCATCGTATCCGGCGCGGGGTAGACCGAGATATTGCGATTGCTGGTGCCGCCAAACGCGGTCAACAGAAAATTCTTCGCATTGTTGTCGGGATCCGACAGGTTGGTCGCGCGCAGGATGTCGCCGATGCGCCAGCCGAGCGCCACCGGGTCGCCGCCGGCGGCAATGAACTTGCTGGTGGCATTGTCGGCGGCAATGCTGGTCAGCGCCGAGGGGCCCAACGCGATCAATGCAGCCGACTTGGTGCCCCGGCAGGACGCCTCGATGAAGTCGAACCAGGTCGCCGGCGAGAGCTCGCCCGTGATCGAACCCGTGACGCTGCGCTTGCCATGACGGAAGTCCGAGATCTGCCGATCGGTGCGGACTTCGTTCGACTGATAGGTGTCCTTGGCGAGCTTCAGCGACGACGAGACGCGCCGCAGGATCTGGCCGCCTGTGACGGCAGGATCGACCGCCGGCACCGGCTCGACGTTCGACGTGATGACGCCGGTCGAATAGGCTTTGTAGCGGATACTGGCTGATACGCCTTCGGCCAAGCTCATGGCAGATTCCTTTCGCGATGGAATGCGCCGTCGTCGCGACGGTGCGGTTGCGGCGTTAGCCGATCTGGTCGAATGTCAAGGAAATTTCGGCAACGGCACACTGGTAGTTGTTCGGCGCCGTCACGCCGGGCACCGAGATCGATGATCCCGGGCCGATGAAGATCACGTCGGCGCTGAACACGCTTATATCGTTGTCGCGAAACCCGCGCAGCCGCGCCGCGATCAGCTCTGCCCGGCCTGAGGCGGCATCGGCGCCGCTCTCCGCGCCGATCGGCGAGAACACATAAGCCTCGACCAGGGCACGGTTACGGAACAGATTGCGGCCGCGGCCGCCGCCGAAGGCCGCTGGCCGCCCGCCGGAGCCCTCGTTGTTGAACACGACGAACGCGAACGCCGCCGGCGTGTCCGGCAAGGTCGGCGCATCGTCGCCCTGCCAATAGATCGGGAAAGCGAACGCGCTCCCGGGCAACTGCGCACGGACCGCGGCTCGGGCCTGGGCTTCGGTGGTGCTCATCCCCTCGCTCAGCCCCTCACTTGCAGCACATAGGCGACCAGAACGTCGCCGAACCGACGGGTCTTGTCGTCGATGCCGGCAATGGTCAGCTCCTTGCCGCGCACGATCGCCTTGTCCGTCGACACCAGCGGCAGGCTGACGGCCCCGCTCTCGAGATCCTCGGCGAGCAGGATGATCTTCCAGTCGCCCTGCAGGATCGGCCCGACGATCTCGTTCGGCTGATACTGCAGTTCGCGGCCGCGGCAGATCTTCTCATAGTGCGCCCGCGGACTGCCCGCGCCGTAATAGCGGCGGATCGTCACCTGGCCGAAGCGGCTGAGCGCGATCGCGTAGCGCTGCCTTGCCATCTCCGGCGTCATGCGATCGCCCTGCGGAACGGCGCCAGCTTGGTGACAATATCGGGCGGCAGCTCGCCGTCTTCGCCGACGGCGCCGACCCAATACGTCGCGCTGATCAGATCCGGGATCTCCTCCGACCGCAGCGTCGGATCCCGCCCCCGCGCCGCCCAGAAGCTCGACACCAGCGCCACGCACGCGCCCTCGATGCCCTTCGGCAAAGTCCGGTTGCTCGCCGGCGGCAGGATATAGCCACCACCATAGGTCACGACGACGCTCCGGCAGAACACCCAGACGCTCGGATAGCCATTGCAGAGTGCAAACAGCTCACCCGTGTTCGGATCGACCCGATAGGTGGAGGCGTCGATCGTGACCCCGTCGACGACCACGCTCGCAATCGCGGCCACGGGCGTCCGGTCAAGAACAAGCTTCTCCGGCGCGACGTCATACTGCTCGTGCCAGAAGGTCTCGACCGCGGTCTCCCGCACCAGGCGGAAGCCGAGCGCGGCCTCGATATCGTCTGAGGCCTCGTCGATCTTGTTCTGCAGGATCTCGTCGCTGCTCGTGATCCCGGTCGGGATGCCGAGCTCGAGCTTGACCCGCGCAAGCGTCGTCAGCGCCGTGTCGGACGCTGGCGATGCCACTGTTACGATCGACCGCATCATTGTTCCTTTGGTGTCAAGCCGCGCACCGGCGCGCAGAGGGCCTGCGATTTCGCCGAAGTCGCTAACGATTTCGATCGTGCAGCGCCACAGCCTAAGGGAGCGAAATCGCTCTCTTGGGGCAGTGAGCCTGACGTGTTGAAATCAAATATAAACCAATGATAGTTTTCCGCTTTTACCCGAGCTATTTGCTCTTAAGCCGTCCTGATAGTGCTTTTCGTGCTGGGGAGGACATTTATGCGAAACTCTCGCGCAATCCTTTGTGCCGAACGACTTCACGAACTCATTTCTCAGCTATCAGAATTGGAAGATCTTCGAGGTCTGGTCGAAGAAGCAGAGCGCAGCGCCCGCGGTGTGCCCCCACTACGCTTCACACATCCTGCCTCGCGCCGCCTTCGATGTCGTAAACCGAGCGCCATGTCTGTCCGTCTCCGTCGCCACGCGCCACCAAGCAGGAATGCAGGAGCTATCGGCCCCCCTGATAACGACAACCTAGTCGATTGCTTGCTGGAGCCATTCCCCGACGGATGGTGGGCTTCTTCCTAAAACCTCTCCATGCGCTGATTGCCCGGGACGGCGCTGATCGGTTCGGCTCGCTTGAAGTGAGCGAGCCGATATCCGTGAGGGGAGTAGCGAAGAGCGAACAGCTGGTCTCGAAACTTATGGTCGCAGTTCGTGACCGAGACCATTAACATATTTAAAGTGATTTAATTTGGTTTAGCGTATTTAATACTTCCGCCAGCCCCGGAGAGAACCCATGGATGACCAGGATGACCGCCGTGAATTTCTGAAGACCTGCGGAAAGTTCGCCGCCGTGACACCTCCAGCCATCACGCTACTGCTCTCGACCTCCCTCACATCCGATGCGATTGCGCACTCTGGTGCGGGGGCCGTCCACCATGATCACCATGAGCACCACCACGGCAACAATGGCTGGGGAAATGGCGGTGGCGATGGCAGCCCCAACGGCAAGGATGACAGAGGCCGCTAAAACATTTGCCGCCGGAACAGCAACTGGAACGTCTCGCCGGCTACTAAGTTTTCCCAACGCCCAATTGAGCAACGCAGTCGGGCCCCAGCTCTTCCCCATTGCCCCCGGGAGCTGGGGCTCATTTTCGTCCCGCTAGGAACGACTTGCCGATTGCCAAGTTTTCCCGTGCCCCTCCCCAAGGGGGCAGCTGCTTCGCCAAGGCAGCTCAACAGCCCCAGCTTCACCGCCCTGAAGCTGGGGTCCTTTTTTTGCTGGCTCGATCGCCTCCGCGCTTGGCCGACATCTTCCTGAGCGCGTCATGGAAGGCGCCGGCCGAAGGCCGCGACCCTGGTTGGTTCTCCGGCCACTTGCCGTGCCCGAACCCTTAAGCCTACAATCCGTTAACCTGCAAAACCAATTCAGGGGATTGGCCATGGGCATCGAGCGCATGCACTCGCCGAAGTACTGGCGGAAACGTGCGGACGAGTTTCGCGCTAAGGCGGACAATTGCGAGTATCCCGAAGCGCGAGATGCGCTTCGCACTGTTGCCAAGAACTACGAGGACCTCGCCCGAAGCGCTGAGGAAATCCGACGTACCGCTGAAGCTCGCCTAGTAGCTGGGGAATATGCCGACGATCAGCGCGAGCTGGAACGGAAGCTCCGCGGCCGGATGGATTAACTTCGTCAGTGTGCTTCCGCCAAGGGCGCCAAGGGGCGTTTGACACGCGAGGCCCGCGCAAGGAGTTCGCGGCTTTCCTCAATCCGCGCCCGCGTTTCAGCGATGGCAGACCTAAGCAGTTCCGCCTCCAGTCGTACCTTATGCACAGCTTCCTTGGCTTCGTCGCGGGCGCGGCGTTCATCGTTCTTCCATGGCGAGCAGAGGATCATCTGGTTTCCAGCCACGCGCAATATCCCATGATAAAGCGGGCCTTAGGTGGCGGCCCTTTTAGCGCACTTCTGCTCGGGCCCTTAGCTGAACTCCACGCCCCTGAAGGGGGTGGACCAATCAGATTTCATGGAGTGATCAAAATTGACCAGATTGTCGTGCGCCATCGTGAAACGTTTGGGCGATGGAAACTTGGATAGAACACCTACGGTGCCCCCTTTGTGGCAATACCGGCGACGCTGAGCTCATCGAGGTTAGTCAATTTAACAACGAATTCCTCAAGGTCCCCGAGGGCTTCGAGGTCGTTACGAACAAATTTGGTCGCACCTTCCACTGCGCAACCTGCAAAATACCACTTGAGCCATAAAACTCGCAGGGCGAGATCGGTTCGGCACGCCCTTGGAGTGGACTCGACTTAAACGAGTAGGATTGTCATACTGCCCGCTTTCGAAGCGGAGGTATTAGATGGCGGCGGTCGCTCTTGTTTTTCACGGGCCAACAAATTATCCGGCCACGAAAATCTTACGCAACGTCCTATGCAATTTCGGCAATGGGCAGCCGGTTCAAAGCGGCGCTCTGTATGACACGATCTATCTCATGCTTAGCAGCGAAGGAGGGTCGATCGAAGAAGCTTTCTCTCTCTACAATCTGCTGCGTGTGCTGCCCGCAAAATTGATTACGATCAACATGGGGCAGATCGCATCCGCTGGCAACATCCTGTTTTTAGCAGGGGAAGAGCGCTTTTGCTGCGAGCACTCCTATTTCCATTTTCACAATTTGAGTTGGTTCTACGACAAACCGGTGAACCTCCACCGAATTCAAATGCAGGACCACGTCCAAATTGTCGACATGGAGCGCGAGCTATACCTTCGCATTTTCAAGGAGCGCACGAAATTTACGGATACGGAGATCGAGGCGATCAAGTTCCTCGAGCATCCGATGGTCAAAGACGCTAGCTTTGCCCTGGAGCATGGCATCATCCAAAAAATCGGAATGCCCGACTTGCCTGCCGGCACTCCCATCTTCAACGTGGACTACTAGTCTCATCATCGACCTCCCGTCATCATGATGACGAACTAACCAGCGTGCGGTCGGTTCCTTGAAGGGAGCGAACTGTTAGTCCGCTTATGACAAGACCCATAGCGGACCGACGGATCGGCTTTGTTTCAACGCGCACTTCCCGACGAAAGTAGTAGAGGTGCTAGTTTAGGTTGTAACGTTAGGGAATTCGCAATCTATTCAACCTTTACTTGCGTCGGAATGCCAGTTCCTTCAAGGCGCGAAGAAACGTCCTTGAACGTGGCACTTCAACAATAACAACCCAATGCGGCGGCGCCGCGATTTGCCTGGAGGCTCGGTTGGCACTCCGAAATCAATACAATCCCGCATTCGATGGACTGCGGGCCCTGGCGATTGGCCTTGTCATTCTGGGGCACTGCCGCGTTCCCGCGTTCCGCCAAGGCTATTTTGGCGTCGATATATTCTTTGTCCTTAGTGGCTTCCTGATTACCCGACTCCTTGTTGACGAATTAGACGCAACCGGACGAATCGTGCTGCCACGTTTTTATCTGCGCAGATTCCTTCGCCTCGCGCCGGCTCTCCTAGTATGCTTGAGCGCATATGTTTTGGTCGCCCCATGGCTTTGGCCGCAATATGAGGTCATCTCGCACATCCGGGACGCCGGACTAGCAGCCTTCTATCTCGCCGACTATTCGCAGGCCTTTTGGCATAGTCCGAACGTGCTCGTTCACATGTGGTCGCTTTCGGTTGAAGAGCACTTCTACCTTATCTGGCCGCTGGCAATCCTGGTGTTGGCTCGCATCGATCTCCGTTGGAGTCTGTACGGTCTCTTGGCGCTCTACCTGCTTGGCAGCGCGTGGCGCATCTTCGAATATGAAAACATGGGATGGGACGCTACCTA
The DNA here is from genome assembly GCF_023100665.1 of Bradyrhizobium sp. CW1. Lineage (NCBI taxonomy): Bacteria > Pseudomonadati > Pseudomonadota > Alphaproteobacteria > Hyphomicrobiales > Nitrobacteraceae > Bradyrhizobium > Bradyrhizobium sp. CW1. Next base: position 3,219,291 of record NZ_CP064684.1, on the reverse strand, counting down.
TTATCGCTTTGATACGCGCTTCGGCGGGCTGGTGTGCGGCTCCATGCTGTCGATGTTCCTGCAAAACAGAGCGCCAATCTCGAAGCGCGCGGCCGATGCAGCGGGCGTCGGCGGCTGGACGGCGCTCGTTGTCTGTCTCTCTATCGGCTACTGGGGCGCCCCCTGGTCCCTTGTCGTCATAACGCCTCTGGCTCATGTGGCCGGTCTCTGTTTGGTGATCTCAGCCTCAACACAAAGCTCCTGGGTCAACTCGATCTTGTCAGCGCCGCCCTTGGTCGGCATCGGTGTCATCTCTTACGGGATGTATCTCTGGCACTATCCCGCAGCTTTTTATCTTAGAGAGTTGATGCCCTGGTACCTGACCGCTCCAATCGTACTGGGCTTTTCAGTCATCGCGGCTGCGGGCAGTTACCTGAGCATTGAGCGACCGCTCAACCGATATCGCCGCAATCTCGGGGCTGATCACAACGCAAGCGCAGAAAGCGCCGGTCCAGCGTCACAGCCGGCACCCGCTCCGGCAGCAACGTAGCTCTCCTATTCTCTTGTTCGGCTTACGCGCTATTGCGCAGGAGCTCCTGACGTCGACCACGCTGAGCCCGTGGCGGCGAAGTCTGCCTGTGGCCCTTAGCTGACTTCCACGCCCCTGAAGGGAGTGAACGCCCTCCCAGATTGGCGCTCGGAAGAGCCTACGAAAATTGCACCGTCCAAACCGGCAGAAAGCGGGAAGTTGGCTTAAAGCGTTTTGGGTGCCAGAAGAAGGCGCCGCTTGAACCTGGGCCGCTCCAGTCTTCCATGATCAAGTCATCGCCTAAAACGGCCCTTACAAATTCCTTTCCGTGAGATTGCTCTGCGAAGAGCCGCCGAAACGCGAAAGCACAGGCGTCGGCAAGCTGGAGCAAAGGACCATCCGCTTTCGAGACAAAATGAACAGTGTCTCTTACTCGCTCGATCTTATGAACTGCTTCCTGAAGACTCATGCCGCGACTTAGTTCTTCCTGCGTTGGCTTAAGGTGCTCGGGGCCTAATTGCATTGCCTCTGTAAATTGCGGATCTCTGAGAGCTTTCAACACAAGCCTCATGTGCTCTTTTACACCGTCAACGTCTTCGGCCACCACAGTCGCCACTTCAAATTCGCCCGCGTAATCTCGAATATACTTATCCGCCTTTGCAATGCAGTGGAAAAACGCCATCAAATGCTGGAACTTCTCCTTCGGCATTGCGACGATCGACGGGATCTCCCAACTTCGCCGTACAATTCCGATCGTGACGGCAAGACCAAGTTCGCGAGGGATAGCCATCATTCGCTTGAGGTATTCTAGGCGATCCTCGAAGGGCCACGCCTCTCGCAACGAATGATCGCCCCATACCGATTTCGCGTGAAAGACGAAGTCTCCTCGTAGTTCCGGAGGAACCATCTGCAGCAATTGCTGTAGCCGCTGTTCAGCAAGCACATACTGCTGATCGGCATGAACGATTATTCCAGCAACGACCGAAACCGGCTCTTTTGCCGACGTTCCCGCTTCATCCAGATAGATATAGCGCACCGACTTCTGGCCTCCGAGCTGACCACAACGTTCATCGGCCAGCTACTCACCGTACTATCTTGGGTGCTCAAAGCGCAACTGAGACGGAAGGTCGGAAAATTCTACCAGCCATTGGCTTGGATCTTGGTGCTGTGGAGATTAGCCGCCAGAGAGTTCATCGGCGTCCCTTGAAGATGCACCAAATCGCCCTGCAGCAGACTAGTCGGAATATAGCCCGCAGCAACGTCCGCGTTGTCTGTCGTGCCGTTCGCCAGCGTCGCCAAGAACGCCTGCGCGTCGTAATAGTTGTTCGGATAAGCCGCCGCGATGGCCTACTGAATTTGCAGCGTTCCAGCATTATCGCCAGCGGTCTTGTTGTTCCGGCGACACGGCGGGATGATGATGAACTTGCTGGTTTTCAGCGAAGCGACGAGCTGGGCGTAATAACTCATCGTCGTGGCGACATCGATCCAGTTGTTCGCGTCTCCATCCCAATGGATATAGACCGCGCCGGTGAGATCGAGGTGCGTCAGCACGCGCGCGACCTCAGTCTGAAGGTCGGACCCGCCAACCGCCGTCGTGAAGGCTCCCCGGCCGGATGCGGCCGCCAGCGACCCGGTAATCGAGACGCCGGAGACACCGGCCGGATAGCTGTCACCTTCAAGAAAGAAGACGTCGGGCGGCAGTCGCTCGGTCGCGAACAGCGTCCATCGCGAGATCGTGCCGTCGAATGTTTCGCCCGATGTTGGACTGCGCGCGATGTCGAGCGCGCCGACGCCTGGCATCTGGCCTACGCTGTCGACCAGCGAAGCGCCCGTGTTCAACCGCGCCGCAAATCGGTTTGTCGCGGCGGTCCAGTCGATGGTGTACGGCGTCAGAACATCGACAAGTCCAAGATCAAGGTCGGCTGCGGTCGAGCCGCCATAGGTCACGATCAGATGGAGGTGCTTGGTCGCGTCCCACACCAGACGAATGCGATTTCGCTCGCCGCTGCCATACAGCTCTTTGAGGACCTTGTTTCCGCTGGCGGCAGCCGGAGTGATACCAGAGATATAGCCAGCCGCAGCGGCCAGATTATAGCCCTTGAAGGGAAGGCACTCTTTGATCGAGACCGAATTGAGAATGACCGTCCCGGAGATTGTCGCCGCCGGGATGCGCAACGCCACATAGGATGTCGCGCCTTCACCGGCGAACACGTCCGAGTTTGTCGCATTGACCGTCGTCGAGTTCGCCGGCAGGCCGAGCGTCGCGGGCGAAAGAGACGACGCGATCGATCCGACGACGTTCGCGTTAGAGGCGGTTGTGCCCTTTCGGTAAGTGGCGGAAACCTTGTAGGCGTGCGCCAGCGTCGTGGCGAAGCTAGCCTCCGCCGAGGGGGTTCACCGTCGTATAGTCTCGCGCCGTGTCGTATTCCCACAACAGCTTTCCGTCGGCCGTCGCGTAGGCGCAGAAAGCCGCTGACGCCGCCGGAAAACACGACGCCGGGGATCAGGCTCACGGCAGCCGACAGCGCAGGGCTGCATTGGAGGCGATCGCCACAGCCGACAGGAGATACTTCCATCGCAATTTTCCCACTGGCGAGGTCGAGGCCGAACAGACCGCCGCCTTGGGTGGCATCGAGCCGCCGCGTACCATCGCGCAGGAACCGCACGTCGGAGTTCGCGACATAGATGCGATCCTGGTCGGCGGCCGAGCCCCACTCGCTGCCGCCGAGCGCACCGCCCTTCCCGATCCGCGTCTGCCACAGGATCTTGCCGCCATCATCAGGATCGAGCGCGTGCACGACGCCGGACTTCTGCGCGATGGCAAGAACGCGCCTGCCGTCACGCAAGGTCACGAGGATCGGCGACTGGCCAAAATCGTGGTCGGGCCCGTGATCTTCAGGACAATTGGTCTTGTCCGCGCCGAAGCACGCGACGATGAAGGCGTCGCTCGGCGTCGCCTGCTGCTTCCAGAGCAGCTTACCTGTCGCAAGCTCGAAAGCGAGGACCGCATCGGCGGTTGCGGCGGGTGGATTCGAATAGGAATTGCTGGTCGCGACGTAGACGGCGTTGCGTTTCGGATCAATCGTCGGTGCCGACCACACCGCCGCGCCGGACGGGCCGAACAGCTGCGTGCCTCTCGCATTCTTGCCGGTCGGATGCGCCACCTCGGGGATCGTGTAGGCCTGCCACACCGGCTTGCCGGTCACTGCCTCGAGCGCGACCACGCTGCCGCGGAAGGTACAGCATTCGTAACTGGCCTGCGAACCGGCGGCCTCCTCCAGCGAGGAGACCGGGATATAGAGCACGCCGGAATGCAGCGTCGGCGCGCCAGTGATGCGCGCTGCCGGATGCTCCTCGACCTTCGTCTTCCAGATCAGCGCGCCAGTCAGTGCGTTCACCGCATAGGCATTGGCGCGCAGGTCACCGAAGAAGATCGCGAACTGATCGGTGCCGGGAAGCGGCCCGAAGCTGATCGCCCCGCGCACCGCGGCATCGGTCGGCAGCGTCCACCTCGTGCAGCCGCTTCGCGCGTCGAGCGCGTGCACCTTGCGGTCAGTGCCGCCGATAAACAGCAGACCGCCCACGATGGTCGGCGGCGCAAACGACACCGAGGCGCCGGGAAAGGCATAAGCCCATTTCAACCGCAGGCGCGGTACCTCTTCCGCGGTGAGGCCGGCCATTTCGGTCGACTGGAAGCGGCTGTTGGCAGCGTCGACGCCCCATCCATTCCAGCGCGGACCATCGAGCGGCTGCGGAAAGAAATTGACCTGCTGCGTGCAGCGTCCCTCCGCATCGACTGCATTGTCGCCCACCGCGGCCTTGCCGGTGACAAAGGCGGCAATCGCGCGCCGTTCCGAGTCGCTGCGGTCCCTCGCCATCGCCGCCATGCTTCCAGAAGTCAGCGTTCCCAGCACATGATCGAAAGACATCGCCTGCATGGCACCGCGGCCTGGCACACGGCTCTGGCCATCACCGCCATCGTGACATTGCGCGCAGTGGCTTGCGTAGAGCGCAGCGACGTCCTGCTGCGCCAACGCGGGCGCGCAGCACCAGACCAGCATGGCGACGGCGACAACACTCGGTCTCATGGCGTGCTCCAACATCGTCACCGCAATGCGAGACGGCATCATGCAACCCAAAGTATAGCGCGAGAGCAATCACTCACGCAACGGACGTGCCGCCCGCGTCCGTCATATCCCCCGGGCAGTGAGGACACGATCGGGCAGTTCATCGAGCCGCCACAGCCCGAGGCTCTTGTCGCGCCAGCCGCCACTGCCCTCTTCGCAACGCTCGTTGATCAGCTCGCGCGGCGCCGGCCAGTCGAACGGCGCCTTCTCCATGTTCAGCGCCCGCCAGTCGCCGTCCTCGCAATCGCGATTGTCGTCCCATTCGGGAAACGTCGTGACCAGCAGGAAACGTGCGCCGCTGGCGCGAAAGTTCGCGACGGCGCGGACGATGTTGTCGAAACTCAAATGCACCAGGCAGTCCCGGCACAGCACCACATCGGCGCGCGGCAGTGCATCGCGCGTGATGTCGGCAACGAGAAACCGGCCTGACAACTCACCGCCAGCCACGCGCTTGCGATTGGCCGCGATCAGCGACGGCACGATGTCGATGCCGGTGTAGTCGAGATGCAGCTTCAGGCGGCCGATCCACCCCGCGTCGCCGCAGGGCGCATCGAGCAGCGAGCGCGCGCCGAGCCGTTGCAGCAGTGCAGGAAGCATCTCGCGGACCGCGACGGTCGCGGGATCCTCCGAGCCGAGGCCCGACACCGAACTGGCCGCACCCCACAGGTTGGTCTTCTCGATGCGCTCGAACCGCGCGGCCAGATCGAGGCCGACAAAATTCTCGCGGTCGGCGGTGAACCGCTCATGGGCGAGCACGGGTGGGCGCTTGGAGATCATCGTCCGGACCTTAAGATTACGTTGTGAACACTGTGGTCATGCGTTCCATCCGAATCTCATCCATCCTCAAACCGGTTTCTGCCACTCCATGATGTGGAAGTAAGGCACCCGGCGATGAAAGGCATTCCTGTCGGGGTCGCCGCCGCTGGGCTGCGGCTCGACGAAAAGGCGCAACAGGAGCCCCTGATCGAGTAGCAGCGTCATGTAGGTGCTGAGCGGACGATGCCAGTTCAGAATTCGGATGCCGCGCCAAGTCACCCAAGTCGGCCGCTCCTCCATGTAATGATCGATGTTGAAGCGCAAGGCGCCGTCGCCGTCACGCGTCCAGCCGTCGGGCGGACCCGCGGTGTTGAAGCTGGTCAGATTGGCAATCAGCAGCGTACCGCCCGGCCGCAGCGCTGCCACGATCTTCCCGATCGCCGCACCGAGATGGGGCATGTCGACCAGGCTGAGATAGCTGACGACCAGATCAAATGGCGCTTCGATCTCCATTGTTTCAGCTCGGCCAAGCCGGTAGTCGCCCTGCGGGTCCAATTTCATGGCACGCGCGAGCAGCGCTTCGGTCGGGTCGATGCCGGTGGTGCGGATGCCGGCGCGCTGCATGATGCGACAGAAGCGCCCCTCGCCGCAGCCAACGTCGAGCGCATTGCGGAAGCCGCGCCCTTCGATCCGCGCTCGCATCGGCGCGTCCAGCACGAAGCGGCGACCATAGTCGCCGTCTTCACCCTGCTCGACGATCCAAGCAGCCGCGGACGCGGTCCAGCCGTCGCTGATATCCTCGTTCATGGATCGACCTTCGGGAATGGACGTTGGCCGCACGCATTTCGGGCGCGGCTACTGACCACAGATTGGATCAGAGTTCAACATGAGGTAGCATGCGCATCCCATGCGTCCCTATACCAGCCGAGAGATCGCCAAGATCACCGCGGGTGCTGTCGCGGCGATCGTCGCAACGGGCTTCCTGTTCGCGATCGCGATGTCCCTCTTGCTGCCGCAATAAATCAGCTGCTTGCCGGGGCGCCGTGCCGCCGGAGTTTGTGCCACCCAGCCGGTTGCTGTCGCTCACCAGCATCTTGGCCGTGGAAAGCACTTGGCCAGCGTCGAGGACGACGCTTCAAGCTCGGTGGACGCCGCGCCCACCGTCTTGATCTCGCCGGCTGCGCGCTCAAAGCCGTCGGCAAGGTTGACCATATCGCGCTTGCGCTGATGGGCGGCTTGCTTCTCAACCTCGATCTGCGCTGCCGTGAGACGACCTCGATCCGTGGTTTTTGAAGATTTGTCTTTGAAGATTTGTCCTGGCCATGTCCCGATCGCGTCCCGCCGGCAGTTTGGGGAGCGATCCGGGCATGGTCAGGCGGAACCCGTCAAGGGCGTCGGCCGTTGTCGACCCATGCGGATCAGGGAAGAAAATCGAAACATGTTTCTGCTGGCCACGGTGACGCTGTGCTGTAGCGCCTTGGCCGGGGCTGTTGCGCTGTTCGAACAGGCTCCCTGGCCGGCTCCGGCAAAGCAGCGGGCTGAAACGGTAGCAATAGACGGGACCACGCCGACGCCGGTTCGGGTGGTCGGGGCGCCGTTCGAGCCCAACCTCAATCCGCGGGAGCGCTAGCGCTCACCCCGGCGAGACGTCGGCGCCCTCCTCCGGACGGCGTTTGGCGCGGGCCAACTCCTCAACGAACGCGATCACCTCCGCCCGTTTGTCGGGCGGCAGCGATAGGAACGCGCGGACGAGCCTCAAGCCCTCGGCTTCGGCTGAATGGTCTGCTTTGGCATCCATTCCCCACTGTCGGGCGGCCGGGAAAAATATGCAATCCCCACCCAACACCTTCTTGATTCGGCCGGCCAGCTTTGCTGGAATGGCGCCAACAGGGGTGCACCATGAAGTGGATCGCGGAACGCGACGCGCTGATCGCGCAGACAATGGCTTTCGTCCAATCGGTAACCGGCAAAAAGGATGAATTGCATCCACCGGAGATCCCGACGGCGACAGTGGCCGCGTCGGTGCAGATCGCCCCCGTCAACACCATCATCGGGACCGAGCCACTTAAGGCCGCTCCGCCGCAGCCGTTACCTCTCCCTTCGCCCCGGGTGGCGAGCCACGACGTCCGCACCGAAATACAGGCCCGCATCGCCAATTTCCGCAAGCATCAGGAGCGGTTCGAGCGGGAGCGCGAGGAATATTGCGCGGCCACCCTGACTAAATTGCGGGCCGCCATCCGCGAGCCCTCCTCCCGTCCACCGGCTGACAAGTAAAGCCGGATCTCCCGTCGCTGGCCTAAAGCCAGGACCACACTAGCCAGAGATTGGCCGCGCAGGCGCCGAACAGGGCCAGCGTGAGGGGCAGCAGCATGTGCCCGCAAGAGGTTTTCAGGTCCGTCGTCATGACCGAAAACATCCGCTGATTCCGCCAAATGAGTCCCGTGGATTCTTTTTTTCGGGATTCAGGACTCGTTAAGGACTCAGGACCCGGCGGCCCTGATCACGGCCGCGTGATCGACCGGCGAGCGGAACCCCTACCCCGTCAAATTCGTTAATGCGCTTTCCAGGAGCGGGAACAATGCCCTACGCCCTGTTCTGCAACGATGCCCAGATCAGCAAGGCCTATCCTGACGAGTCCGACGTCTGGAGGCTCGCGCAGCGAAGTGGCCTCGTCGTGGACGTAACTGCGGATGACAACCGTCCCGGGCCACGCCGGGTGCTCGACAACGATTACGAGATCAAGCCGTGCCGGGCCGCACAGGGCGAGGACCCGGCCCGGAACAAGGCCGAGGCTGATCGCCAAGCGAGGATGGAGCTTGAGCTGAATTCCTAAAGAGGAATCGAAGGGGAAGCCAGAGCTCAGGAAAAGCTTAGGGGGTCGCGGTGGCCAGTGACGCCTGCTCGCCCGCCAGAGCCACGCAGGCCTTCCGGCGATGCAGCCCACGGATCGCGCCGGTGACCTTCAGCACCTTACCGGAGGAGCACGAGGCGTCCTTGACGAAGGCCACCTCGTAGGGTGCCAGCATCAGAGGCTCGGATTTGAGGATTGTTTGGGCAGCGCACGGCAAACTGACGAAGCACGAGAGCACCACAGCCGACACCAAGATACGCATGTCCGTCGTCCCACCAGCCCGGTAATTGTCATATAACGCGTTCCGGCGCGCGAGTTCCGTAAGCTGCAAAAATTATTTTTGCTTTACCCGAGCTCCATGACGCGCGTGAGAAAGCGCCCGCCAGAACGTTTGCCTGCAAATGACGCGCCAGATGGTTGACGCGATGCAAACAAAGGACTTGCGAACGAGGGCTGGGCAAACGAAAGGCCGGCGAGAGCCGGCCTTTGTCAGGTCGTGGGTCGCTGGTGGCGCGTCAGTAGCGCGAGGCTGCCGGACCGCCCCAGCCGAAGCGGTAATTCACGCCGACCTTGACGGTATGCTCGTCCTCCCGGCCGCGGACGCCGACGACGTCAGCCGGACCGGAGGTGATCGTCGTGTTGCCGAAGTTGTAATATTGGTACTCGGCCTTGGCCGACCAGTTCGGCGCGAACATGTATTCGAGGCCAGCGCCAACGGTATAGCCGTCCTTGCTGTTGCCGGTGACGGTGAAGGGCTGCGGGACGCCGGCGACATTGACGCCAAGACCGCCATTGCGCCAGGCATAACCGCCCTTCGCGTAAAGCAGCGCCGGTCCCCAAGTGTAGCCGATGCGACCGGTCACCGAGCCGAGCTGGTCGGTATTGGAGGTCACCTGCGTGCCCAGCGGGAACGTAGCGCCGCCGTTGTTGGTCGGCAGCCAGGAATACTGGGCCTCGACACCCATGACCCAATTGGGCGCGAACTGGTAGTCGAAGCCGCCCTGAACACCGCCGAGGAAGCGCGCGTCGCTCGACTGGAAGCTGCTGTCGCCGGCAAAGGCGCCGCCGACATGGCCACCGATGTAGAAGCCGGTCCAGTTGTAGATCACCTGCGGCGGCGTGTAGGCCGGAGCCTTGGTGTAGGTGCGCGCCTGCATGTCGGCTGCGGCAGCCGGCGCAGCCAGCGCAAGCAGGGCAACCGCGCCCAGCAAAATCCTCTTCATGATTATCCCCGTTCTTTCAATTCGACACTCAGGAAACAACGTGGCGTGAATTGGGTTGCTTCGAGGCGATGCCGGAACGTTGATCGTTCGTTACTGTGACGGAGCGGCAACAGCGCGATTTTGTTCCGTCCGACAGGCGCGTGCCGACGGTTTTTTCCGTCGGAAACAAAACCTTCCGTAACGATTAGTCGCAACGCGAAACCACCCCGTTCAAAGCTCCCCGAAATGTGATCCGGCAGCTCCGGCGGGCTTTGTCTATCACCAAGCGATGAAGGTGGGCTTTGCGCTACCGCGTCATCTTTTCAAGTTCCGGAAAGGGTACGTAAACCGCGCCCGCGCACAGCTCGCTGGCGCGATCGACGACGCGGTCCGCCCGGCCGTTGACGAAGATCACGGCGCGCTCCCTCATGGCCTTGTAGGTGCCGTCGGTCTCGCGTGGGGTGAAGTGCAGGCAACTGACGTAGAACTGGCGGCCTCCGACTTCGCGCTGCGCCGGCTCGGCCATGCTGGCGTCACGCACGCCGACGGGATTGTTCAGATAGCTGCGCATCAAGGCCAGCGTGTCGCCACGGAAATTATCCGGGAACGGTTGTGGACCTCCGGCCTGGGTCCCCTCCATCAGGGTTGGACGGTCACCATCGCTGCCGAAACATCCCGTGAGCGCCAGCGGCAGTGCCAGCATCAACGCCAAGCTCACTGCGCGTTCCGCTAGTCGCCGCACCGCTTACGCTCTCCGCTCGATCAGTCTCGGAGACGTTCCAGCCCCAAGGTTGCAATGATGCATGTCTACAGGTGTTTTGCCCGACGAGTCAAACGGATTCGTAAAATCCGCAAATACGCCACCCCTTAAACCATTGATTTATTTACGACCCGCTACTGTGCATGGGGTTGTTTTCGAGGTTTTGTTTGCGGCCGCCAAATCTGGGACGTTGCTCGCGGGCTTCAGCATGGTCATACCGGCCCGCCGCCAGCACCTCGAGCTTTCGCGCAAGGCGTGACGAACGGGCCGGGCCTGAATTCCTCACGCGGCGGCCGGGGCAATGCTAGGACGCCGCCGCGCAGGCTCAGTCGTTAGCTGCGCTTCTCCATCGTCGCCGGCTTGGTGACGTCCGGCTGCGTCTTCAGCGACTTCTTCGCTGACAGATGCTTGTGGTGGTGGCGATGCTTGCGCACGGTCTTGTGCTCGTCCGGTGTGACGGCGGCGTTGGCGTTCATCGCCTTCGACTTGGTGTCCACCTTGGCATCGGCCTTGACGTCCGAAGCCTTGACGTCCGAAGCCTTGACGTCCGAAGCCTTGACGTCCGAAGCCTTGACGTCCGAAGCCTTGACGTCCGAAGCCTTGACGTCCGAAGCCTTGACGTTGGCCTTGAGGCCGGCATCGGGTTTCGCGGCGGTGGTCGACACCTTGGTCTGGCTCTGGTCTGCCTTGATCACCGGCGTGGTCGCGGTGGTCTCGGCTGCGAAGGCCGGGGCTGCGATCACGGAGGCTGCGAGCAAGGCTGCGGAAATGGTCTTCAACATGGCTGGTCTCCTCTTGGAAGGATCTTGAGGCGGGCGCCCTCTCGCCAACCCTTTGATCGTAAGTTGGAGCCTAGCATTACAGTTGCTTTTGTTGCGGGCTTCTGAATCCATGGGCAACCATGATTCGAATGTCGTGGGCGCGGGCCGCGTCGGTTGAGGCGACGCTTGCGTTGTGGGCGGCGTCGCTTCGAGAGATCAAGCAACGGATACGTCCGTTGTTCACGCAAGAGCGTGTTGCGACGAATGCAGGTCTGTTCCTGGAAGGTCTGCTCGGAGATGAGCAGCGCAAGACCGGTTGGATGCGCGCGGAGGCGGCTGGCGATCCCGGCCCATGGCGGCAGCAGGCGATTCTGGGTCGTGGAGACTGGGACGCTGATGCCCTGCGCGATATCGTGCACGACTATGTCATCGAGCATTTGGCGGATGACGATGCGGTGCTCGTGATCGACGAGACCGGTTTTCTCAAACAGGGCAAAGCGTCATGCGGAGTGGCGCGGCAATACACTGGTTCGGCAGGAAAGATCACGAACTGCCAGATCGGCGTCTTCGCTGCCTACGTTTCGCGTCATGGCCATGCGTTCATCGATCGCGCGTTGTATCTTCCGAAGGAATGGACCGACGATCCAGATCGTCTGGAAGCCACATATGTGCCTGCCGATGTCGGCTTTGCGACCAAACCAAAGCTTGCGACGAGAATGATCGCACGCGCGATAGCCGGGTCTGTACCATTCAAGTGGGTTGCCGGTGATACCGTCTACGGTGTTGGCAACATCGAACAGCAACTACGTCGGGCAGGCAAAGGCTACGTGCTTGGGGTCAGCAGCGCTCATGTGTTTCGATCCTGGGGCAAGCGACCGCCGGTCGCCGGTACGGCTGCAGACCTCGCCCGGACGCGGCGCTCATCCGACTGGAAGCGCCTGTCGGCGGGAGCCGGAACCAAAGGACCGCGGCTGCACGATTGGTGTTATCTCGAATTGGCGGATCTCGAGGCCGAGCAGTCCAACAGTGCAAATGACGGTTTGTGGACACGCGGTCTACTGATCCGTCGTCGCATTGCCGATGATGACCTCGCCTTCTTCACCACCTGGTGCCCAGCGGGAACAGCCATTGAAACGCTGGTCGCGGTCGAAGGCCATCGATGGGCGATCGAGGACAGCTTTGAAACGGCGAAAAACGAGTTCGGGCTCGATCACAACGAGAGCAGATCCTGGCATGGCTGGCACCGTCATGTGTCCTTGGTGATGCTCGCCTTCGCCATGATGGCCGCGATCCGACATCGCGCTAATCCGCCACCGCCCAAAAAAACGAAACGGCGCCCCCCGGCAAAAGCCAAAACATAACCACCCCACCACTGATCCGTTGGTCAATCCAGGAAATCCGCCGCATTGCTATCAGACTTGCGCGGAAGCGGATTCAACCCGCACACATCATCGCATGGTCCTTCTGGCGCAGAGCTCACCAGGCTGCCGCTCAACGCGCCCACTTCAAATCAAAAAAGCAACTGTAATGCTAGGAGGCTCGCACTGAACCCAATCTGAAGCCCACAGCAGGCTCCCGTTCATCTGGATGACAAGTTTGTCATCCGCCCTAGGCCAGGATGCCGGGAATGTTTTTGCCTGATGGGTGTTCCGGTCTTTGGGCAATCGTGTAGGATCGCCACGTTCCATACCGGAGAACTTATATGCGCAAACTCTCAATGCTTCTTGTGCCGGGACTTGTCGCCTTGTCGTTGGCAGCGGCGCCGGTGCTGACCAGCGCCTATGCCGCCGGCAGCGATGAGCCCTCCTCGCCACCGAAATCCGACACCTCGACCAAGAAGGGCAAGAAGAAGAGCTCCTCGGTCAGCGATCCGAAATTCCTTGCTGCCTATCGCACCGCCTACACCACGATCTATGACAATCACGACTACACCGGCGCGATCGGCCAGCTGAAGTCGCTCAAGTGCGACGACGTCGCCGACGTCGCCAATCTGATCGGCTACTCCTATCGCAAGCTCGGCGACTACCAGTCGTCGAAGGTCTATTACGAGCTCGCGCTGAAGGACGATCCGAACCACGTCCGCACCTGGCAGTATTATGGCCTCTGGCAGCTCGAGCAGGGCAACCGCGAGCAGGCGCAGTATCACCTGAACAAGCTCGCCTCGCTCGCCGGCACCGACAGCTCCGAATATCGCTCGCTCGCCGCCGCGCTCGACAAGCCGACCGGAGCGACGCTGGTCTATTAAGAACAGAACATCGCATCTCCGAATGGGACGAACGGGCACAACCTCAGGGTTGTGCCCGTTCTGCGTTCTCGGTTAGCCTCTCGCATCAAACACTCTCCTGGTAAATCGGTGCGCAATGGACAAGTGGCTGCGATCCGCGATCGACTACATCGGCTCCTGGATTGAATTCCAGCACACCACAATCCAGCAGCCGGGCGTCATGGTTGCCTTCGTCCATCGCGGCGAGGTGGTTGCCGAGCATGCGTTCGGCCTCGCCAATCTCGACACCGGCGAGAAGCTCACCCCGCGCCACCGCTTCCGCATCGCCTCGCACTCGAAGAGCTTCACCTCGGCCGGCGTCATGAAGCTGCGCGAGCAGCGCAAGCTCCGGCTCGACGATCCCATCGGCCAATATGTCGCCGGCCTGCATCCGCGCGTCGCCGAAACGACGATTGCGCAAGTGCTCTCGCACAGCGCGGGACTGACGCGCGACGGCGCCGATTCCGGCCAGTTCATCGACAGCCGTCCCTATCTCGACGCGAGCGAGCTGCTCGCGGAATTGAAGCGGCCGACCGCAATCGAGCCGGGCACACGCTTCAAATATTCCAATCACGGCTTTGGGCTGATCGGTCTCGTCATCGAGGCCGTGACGAAGGAGCCCTACCCGGTCTGGATCAAGCGCGAGATCATCGAACCTGCGGGCCTGCGCGAGACCGAGCCGGACGCGCCGCTTCCCAAGGGCGCGTCGTTCGCGCGCGGCCACACTCGCAAGCTGCCGTACGGAGCGCGATGCGTGATCCCCGGCGACAATCCCGCGCACGCGATGGCCTCCGCCGCCGGCTTCATCGCGACCGCCGCCGATACCGCCCGCTTCTACGCGCAGCTCGCGCCCAATGCGAAAAAGAGCGTGCTATCGGTCGCAAGCCGCCGCGAGATGACGCGAAACCATTGGCGCGTGCCGCAAAGCTTCGAGGCCTATTACGGCCTCGGCGTCAACGCCGGCAAAACCGACGGCTGGGATTGGTTGGGCCATGGCGGCGGCTTTCAAGGTTACATCTCCAGGACCTGCTCCATCCCCGCTTGCGAGCTCGCGATCAGCATCCTCAGCAACTCCATCGACGGCGCGGCCCCGTTCTGGATGGACGGCGCGATGCAGATCCTGCGCGTCTTCCAGTCCCGTGGTGCACCCGACCGCCGCGTGCGCGACTGGACCGGCCGTTGGTGGACGATCTGGGGCGCGAACGACCTCGTGCCGGTCGGCAACCGCGTGCTGGTCGCCAATCCCCAGTTCAACAACCCGTTCATGGACGCCGCCGAGATCGAGGTCACCGGCCGCGACACCGGCAAGCTCGCCTGGGCCGCCGGCTACTCCAGCCACGGCGAGCCGGTCCGCCGCGTCCGCGACAAGCGCGGCAAGGTCAGTGACGTCTGGATCGCGGGCGCCAACATCAAGCCTGCGGCCGTCGTGGCGCGTGAGATCGGACGAAGATACAAGCCGCGCACGCGACGGCCTACTCCCGAATGAGAGTCTCGACTTCGCTCCGAAGAGCCTGCCGCGAGCCGTCGCGCGAATAGAACATGTGGCCGCCGGGATAGACCACGAACTTGACCCGCTGCGTTGCGAAGGCCGGCAACTGGTCGAGCACCCGCTTCGATCCGAAATAGGGGGTGGCGAGATCGAACAGGCCGTGCGCGACCAGCACGTTCAGCTTCGCATCGGTGGCGAGGATCTGGCGCAGCTCGGAGACCGACTGCGGCGGGTTGATGCCGCGGCCGAAATCCCAGTGGCCTTCGACGGCGCCGTTCAACACCTCGTAGGAGCCGTCGGGCCGCCAGTTGAGCTTGTGTGTCAACAGGTCAACCGCCGCACTCGTCAGCGGCGCCTGCAGCGCATCGCCGGAGGGATCACCGAATCGCGAGCTGCTCGAATCCGGATAGGGATCGAAGCCGCGCACCGAACCATCGTAGCGCCCCGTCACCTTGCCGTTCTTGCGGTCGAATTCGCGGCGGAATTCGCCGACGTCGAAGCGGCCGGCAAGCCGACGGCTCACCGCCTGGTCGATGCCGGTGAGCTCGGCGACCTTGTCGGCAAGACGATTGGTGGCCTCCTTGTCCGCCTCGCCCTTGACGAGGTCGGCCAGGAATTCGCCGCGCGCGTAAGCCTCGACGTCGGCGAGATCGGCGCGCTTGACCGGGCCTTTCGCCGCGCGCGCCACCGCCACATAGCTCGGCAGCGTCGCGACATATTGCAGGAGGCTGGTGCCGGTGAATTCGCGGAAGTCCAGGAGCGGCGACACCAGGATCAATCCCCTGACGCCGACGCCGTGCTGGAGCTGCAACTGGCGCACCACCTTCGGCCCGCGAATGCCGCCATAGCTTTCGCCGGCGACGTATTTCGGCGAGGTCAGCCGCTCGTGCTTCTCGAGCCAGCGGCGGATCACCAACGCGATCGAATTGACGTCGCCGTCGACGGAGTAGAACGATTTGCGCGCGTCATCGCCGGTCGCGACGAAGCGGCTGTAGCCGGTGCTGACGGGGTCGATGAAGACGAGATCGGTGAAATCGAGCCAGGTCTCCGCGTTCGGCTTCACCTCGGGCGAGGCGGACGGCGACAGCGCTTCGCCATCGAGCGGCAGCCGCCACGGCCCGGCCGCGCCGAACTGGAGCCATGCCGACGACGCACCGGGCCCGCCATTGAACAGGAACGTCACCGGGCGCGTCGCACGGTCTGCGCCGTCGAGCTCATAGGATGTATAGGCGATGTCGGCCACCGGCTCACCCTTGCCGTCGAACACGCGGATCGAACCAGCGGTCGCTGCGAAATTGAGGCTGCGGCCGGGAAGATCGAGTTTCTGCTTCGTGGTCGAATCCGACGGAAGACGGTGCGGCTCGGCGGATGGCGATGCATTCTGCGACGCGCTTTGTGCGCCGCCGCGCCCGCCCTTCTGTCCGGCTGGCGCTGCCGCCTCGGCGCGCGGCTGCGGCGGATCGTCGGCGCGCGCCAATCCTGCGAGCGCGAATGCCGATACCGCCAGCACCAGGGTCGCACGGCGGAGCACCGGCATATTCATATTCATGGTCGTTCTCCCTGCCCGGCGACGACCACCGGTGCGGACCGCAAGGCTAGCGCGGAATTGCGACGGTTTGGGGGATCATGGCTCCGGCGGCGCCTGAAGAGCCCGGTGGGCCACAAATCGACCCGGTTTCATCCTCAAATCGGAATGGGCAGTTGCCGGACTGCTGTGAAGGGTGGTCATCCTCGACAATCGGGGTCGAGATCGTTAGACGAGCCCGGCGGAACTTTCTCGAGCCAGCGGCCCTGCCCGGAAACCATGACCAAGCCAGCGCGATACGACCAGATCGCCTTCGTCGCCAGCCCGAGCAGCGAGGCGCAAGCCGCCTTCGGCCAGCTCACCAGGGACTTCGGCAATTGCGATCCGAAGGACGCCGACATCGTGGTCGCACTCGGCGGCGACGGGCTCATGCTCCAGACGCTGCATCAGCACATGCATACGGGCAAGCCGATCTACGGCATGCACCGCGGCACCGTCGGCTTCCTGATGAACGAGTACTCGACCGTCGATCTTCGAGCCCGCCTCGAGGCCGCGCAGGAATCAGAAATCCACCCCCTCCTGATGCGCGCGACCGATGCCAACGACCGCGTCCACCTGCATCACGCCATCAACGAGGTCGCCCTGTTCCGGCAGACCTACCAGGCCGCGCGCCTGCGGATCCTGATCGACGAGCGCGAGCGCATGTCCGAGCTGATCGCCGACGGCATCATGGTGGCAACGCCGGCTGGCTCGACCGCCTACAATCTGTCCGCCCAGGGACCGATCCTGCCGATCAATGCCGCGCTGCTGGCGCTGACGCCGATCAGCGCCTTCCGCCCACGACGCTGGCGCGGCGCGCTGCTGCCGAACACGGCTTATGTCGTGATTGAGGTGCTGGAGGGCGACAAGCGCCCCGTGGCGGCGGTCGCCGACCACGACGAGGTGCGCGATGTTCGCCGCGTCGAGGTGCTGTCCGACAAGACCATCTCGATGCGCATGCTGTTCGACCCCGGTCACAGCCTGGAAGAGCGCATTCTGCGCGAACAGTTCGGCTCCTGAGCCGCCTCGTCGGACTGCCGATCGCAACCCTTCATTAACCCCCGGCGAGATATGGTTAACGAAAGTTGACCACTTCGGCCCGGGCTCCATGTTCCGCATCGATTTCAACAAGCTGCGTTTCCTCGTCTGCGACGACAATCCGCACATGCGCCGCATCCTGCGCACGCTGCTGCATTCCTTTGGCGCGCGTGAAGTCTACGAGGCCGAGGACGGCGCCACGGCGCTGGAAATGTACAGCCATTACGTGCCCGACATCGTCATCACCGACTGGGCGATGCCGATCTTCGATGGGCTCGAGCTGGCGCAGATGATCCGGCAGCCGGAATCCAAGGGCAATCCCTACGCGCCGATCATCATGCTGACCGGCCATTCCGAGAAGCGCCGCGTCACGGTGGCGCGCGATGCCGGCGTCACCGAATTTCTGGCCAAGCCGATCTCGGCCAAGGGGCTCTACCAGCGCATCCTCAACGTGGTCGCCAGTCCCCGCCCCTTCATCAAGACCAAGACCTATTTCGGCCCGGACCGCCGCCGCAACATCAACTCAGCCTATATGGGCCCCGAGCGCCGCGTCGGCGAAAAGCACGAGGTGCTGCAGCAGCCCTCGCTGCTCGACAAGGCCCGCTCCTCCATCTAGCGCAACGTCTCTCACGATCGAGGCCGATATCATGGCGAAGAACAGCGCAAGAGACATCGAGATCACGGCCTTCGCCACGCATCAAATCATCACGCAGCCCAACCCGCTGAGGTCGGTCCTGCGCCGCGTCGAAGACAAAGACATGGACGATCCGATCGGCCGCGCCGAACAGGCGCTCGCGGGCCTTGCTGGCGAGTTCAAGGACTGGATGGCGACCGAGATCAACCGGCTGTCGGCCGCCTACGTCGCCATCCGGCACGACGGCTTCAGCAAGGACAGGCGCGACGAGTTGTTTCGCGCCGCGCACGACATCAAGGGCGATGCCGCGACTTTCGGCTATCCGGCGGCGGCGGGCGTAGCCGAGAGCCTGTGCCGCGTCATCGAGCACGCGCCCGATCTCGAAAAGGTACCGGCCGAGCTGTTCACGCACCACATCAACGCCATCCTTGCCATCGTGCACGAGAACACCAAGCTCGACAGCATCAGCGTCTCCGCCGAACTCAGCCGGCGCCTGCGCAAGGTCGCCGATGACTATCTCGCCGACGCCAACCGCGATCGCCCCGAGCATCTCGAGGTGATCCTGGCACCGAGTATCGCGCCGGCGGGGTAGCTTCGCCGTTCGCGAGGTGTTGTAGGGTGGGCAAAGCGAAGCGTGCCCACCAATCGACATGAATTGTGCGGAGAGACGGTGGGCACGGCGCAATGCGCCTTTTGCCCACCCTACACGTCTCGTTACGCCGCAATCAGATCGTCATAGACCGGATCAACCGTCTCGTCCGCGACCAGCTCGTCGCAGAACAGCCTTGCCTCTTCGCGCGCGGATTCGGTGGCGAAGCGGCGGAGCAGGACCATCAGCGGCTCGGTCGCGCCGCGGTCGGTCTCGCAATGGGTGAGCACGCGCTCGACCATGCGGCGGCGCAGCCTTGCTGCATTGTCGTCGCTGTCGACGAAGCCCTGCTCGTGGCAGGCATCGAGCGCGACCTGGAAGGCTGCAAACGTCGCCTCGGGAAGCCCGGCGCGGCGGAGCAGCGCGTGCAGGCTGTTGCCGCCGCGATCGTGCAGCAGCGCGGACACGCGCGCCAGCGGCAGCTCGGCGAGCTCAGCCAGCGCCGCATCGAACAGGTCGAGATTGCTCGACAGCAGCGCGCGCAGAATGAGACCCGCGGTGAGCTGGCCGGTGATGCGCAGGTGCCGAACAAGCCCTTCCATGTCTTCGCCGCGCGAGCGCGCCGCAATGTTCATGGTGGAGCGGTCGCGCGCCTCGGTCGCGATGCGCTCGGCGCGGTCGGCAGTCAGCCAGTTCCGGGCTACGACGAATTGGGCCAGCGTCTCCGAGAGTTTGGCCACCAGCGCGGCGCGCGTGGCAGACGGCAGATCCTCCAGCACCAGCATCGCCTCGCGGATCGCGGCGAGATGGCCGTGACGCTCGACGATGCGATCCCAGGAGAAGGGCGCAAGCTCGGCATGAGGATTTTCGATCAGCTCGAGCGCTGCCGCCGCGCAGCCGACTTCGGCAATGGCGGCGCAGACCGATACCGGCAGCGCGATGCGGCGCGCGACCGCGCACTGCACCTCGTCGTTGCCGGTCGCGACGATGTCGACGAGATCGGCGTCGATCAGCAGCGGAGAATGTTCGAGCACGGGCAGCGCGACGGTCGGCTGGTCCGCCGACAGCGCCCGCACGATCGACGCCGGCGCTTCGGTACTGCGCGCGAACGCCTCGGCCATCGCCTGCCGCACCAGCGGCGAGGGATCGTCGAGCAGCATCAGAAGCGCGCCTTCAGCGGCAATACGGTCGTCATGGGAAAGGTCTGAGATCAACCAGGCCCGGGCCAGTGCCCGCGTCGCCTCGGCCCGCTCGCCGGCGGGCGCCGTCCTGATCCAATTGATGAACTGCCGAACGATCATGGTGCTTCCGGCTTACGCAACGAAGACGAAGCGGTGACGGCTTGTCACCTGCAACACAAAATAAACCACGACGCTTAACAAAGCGTTCACCATAACTGGCTGGTTTTATTGACGTTTTGTTAAGGGAACAAAGGCGGCCGGTTCACGTCTGGCCCTGCGCAGCAGCGTTCACGCTGCGACGTGTCCGAGATACGGGAGTGCGTATTAGCTTGAGAACGTGCCGCTGCGATCGCTGAAGAGATCAAGCGGCTGGGGCGGCCGGAGGTCGGGCGTTGCCGATGGGACCGAGGTCGCGGGTGCGACCGAGGTGAGCGAGGCATTGTTGCCCCACAATTTCTGCACGGTCGTCGAGACCGGCTGGGTGGTGTCGCCGGGCTGATAGATCGAGCGAAACACCGGCGTGATTGGCGCATTGTCCGCGATCGTCGTTGGCGCTGTCGCGCTGACCGGCATCACCGCGCGTGTGTTCGGAAAGGTCTGGAGATACGCGGCATTGTCGATCAGCGGCGCGGCAGGCTGTACGCCGTTGGCGCTCGCGACCTGCGTGGTCGACGGCGTGCCGCCATACATCGCCATCGCGCTGCGGGTGGTTTTCGAATTTGCCGCGCCGGCGTAGCGTGCATCCAGCACGGAATAGACCTCGGAGATGCTGCGCGCGCGGCCGTCCTTGGCGTAGAAGATCGAGCGATTGGCGGACGCCGCGTTAGGAAACAACCGCGCGCCAACCGCTTGCGGATTGTCCTCGGCATTGGCGATCAGTTTCGCGGCGCCGCCGACGCCCATGAAATGCGCCATGTAGAGTTCGCTGTCGGACGGCCTGCGGCCGAGCAGGCCGGTGAGCTTGAAGCTGTTCGACTGCGTCAGCGCAGCCGCCATGCTGGAGGCGGCCTCCGGATCGTCGCGCAGCTTCATGATCGACCGCTTCATCGCGGGATCATCGACGGTGTAGGTGCCCGACGACGTCCTGGTGATGGCGTCCGAATAGTTGCCATAGCCGAGCTGGGTGCCCGCTTCCTTCACCGTGCCAAGCCAGGTCTGGTCGATGAACTGGTAGAGCCCGTGCGCGGATGACGTAGTCGCCCCCGCCGTGGGATCGAAATCCGATTCCATCTTGGCGGTGGTCAGCATGTACTGGAAGCTGACGCCACCTACGTTCGAGGCCTGCTTGATCGCACTGGCGACGCGTGCCCGCGACGGATCAAGGACCGCCGCCTGTGAGACACTGGAATTGTCGACCGACATGATGAAGTGCCCGCCCGCATGGCGTTGAGGCGCGCCGGCAATTCGACGCCCTGTCGTCTCACCGTGGGACAGATATGGTTAATGCGGGGTAAATTCGGGCCGCCAGCGCCGCCCTCCGCATGACGGCAGGACTACTTCTTGTACACCGCGTCCGGATCGAACAGCCTGTCCGCATCGACAAAGACGAGCCTGGCGCCGCCGTCTTCGGCCTCGACCTTGCGGTAGAAGCAGGACCGGCGGCCGGTGTGACACGCAGCGCCGATCTGCTCGACGCGCAGCCAGACCGCATCCTGATCGCAATCGGTGCGGATCTCGAGCACGCGCTGGGTCTGACCTGAGGTCTCACCTTTTCGCCACAAGGCATTGCGCGAGCGGCTGAAGTACCAGGCTTCGCCGGTCGCGATGGTCTTGCGCAGCGCCTCGTCATTCATGTGCGCGACCATCAGCACGTCGCCGGTGGAAAATTCGGTCGCGACGACCGTGACGAGCCCGGCCGCATCGAATCTCGGAAGGAAGGCGAGACCTTCCTCGGTTTCATGGGAGTGAGCGGACACAACGCCCTCGCCGGTCTATTCGCGAGGTCAGCGCTGCAGGCCTCGCACCAGGGACAGAAAACGCGCCTGTTCCGCCGGATTGTCGCGGAACATGCCGGTGAAGCGGCTGGTGAAGGTGGAGGCACCATGCTTGGCGACGCCGCGCACCGACATGCAGGTATGCTCGGCCTCGATCAGCACGGCAACGCCGCGCGGCTTGAGGATCTCGTCGATCGCTGCCGCGATCTGCGCGGTCATGTGCTCCTGGGTCTGGAGCCGGCGGGCGAAGATGTCGGTGAGGCGCGCAAGCTTCGACAGGCCGACCACGCGTTCCACCGGCGTATAGGCAATGTGCGCCTTGCCGTAGAACGGCATCATGTGATGCTCGCATTGAGAGGTGAACTCGATGTCGCGCACAAGGACGAAGTCGTCATAGCCGGCGGTCTCGCCGAAGGTGCGATCGAGCACCTCGGCCGGGCACTGGTGGTAGCCCTGATAGAGTTCGTCGAAAGCCTCGACCACGCGGCGCGGCGTGTCGAGCAGTCCCTCGCGGTTGGTGTTCTCGCCGATATAGGCAAGCAGCGTCTTCACCGCCTGCTCGGCCTCGGCGCGCGCCGGGCGCGGCTGGTCGGCGCGGACGGCGGCTGCAAGGAATTCGGAAGGATCGAGCTCCGCCGGACGGCTCTCGGGCTGCCGATCGGAGGGCTTGTTGGGGCGGATGGATTTGATGGTAGCGTCCATGTCGACTCCGTTCGACGGCCTTGCGGCCGGAGTGTCACCGGCAGACGGGGCGGCGAGCCGCCGGACGCCTGAGAGAACAGTTTCGGCGAAAAGGTCTTCAAATTATAACGCCGGCAGCACGGTTCTGGATCACACCATCGCTGCGGCGCTGGACTGTTTTTCCGCCAGTTCCGACCTTATATAGGGCCGTGGACGGCGCACGCCAAGGCCGGTCCTGCTGGACTCCATCACATGCTGAACGACATTTATAACAAGCGGATCATCGAACTGGCCGGGAATATTCCGCGGCTCGGGCGGTTGCCGGATCCCGATGCCACTGCCACCGCCCATTCCAAGCTGTGCGGGTCGACCGTCAAGGTCGACCTCAAGATGGAGGGCGAGAAGGTCACTGACTTCGCCCATGACGTGAAGGCCTGCGCGCTGGGACAAGCTTCTTCCTCCATCATGGCAAGTCAGATCGTCGGATCGACTGCGAGCGAACTCCGTGAGTTACGCGAAACTGTTCGCAAGATGCTGAAGGAGAACGGCGCGCCTCCTGAAGGCAAATGGGAAGAGATCAAGTTCCTCGAGCCGGTCCGCGACTACAAGGCGCGCCACGCCTCGACGCTCCTGACCTTCGATGCCGTGGTCGATGCCATCGGCCAGATCGAGGCGAAGGCGAAGCAGCCGGCTGCGGCGCAAGGCTGATTCCGGAGGCTGATCCGGGCTCGTCGCTCGACCCGGAAATAGATCAGAGATTCGAGGCTACTTCTGCGACGCCGCAACCGGCGTGGCCACGCCGCCCGTGGGCACTAGGGCTTCCGCCGTCTTGGTCGACTTCGCAGGCTGCTCCGGTTCCGCACCGAACCTCGCCTGGATCTTCGGTGCAAGCTCCGCCATTGCCGGCGCGGAGATGTCGACATGCGGCAGCACGTCGGCCACGAGATCCGTCGTCACGAGATTGGTCAGCTTGAGCTCGCCTGCATCGAGCTGATGCAGATCTTCCCAGGGCGGGACGCTGAGCGCGAGCGACAGCAGATCGCCGGCACCGCCCATGTCGAACGTGTATTTGGCAAGCCGGCCGATGTCGCGCTCCACGATCATCAGGTCCTGCGCGCTGTAGCTCGCCGCCTTGGCATCGTCGGCGCGATCGCCCATCCAGATCTGGTGAACCCGGACATGGGCCGCTTCCGGCACGTAGCGCTTCTTGCCCGCCAACAGCAGGAACACGCACATGGATTCGCAATAGGCCTCCGGCGCGACTGCCGGACGGGCCGACTGCCCGCCGCGGTTCTGAACGCTAACGCCGACCGTGGTCAGAAGTCCGAGATTGCGGAAGCGCCGGCCGAGCGTGATCGCGTCGTTGACGGAACCGCCGCTGGAATCCAGCACCACGGTGGCGCCGCCGAGCTGGCGCCCGCGGGAAAACTCTTCGAAGTCCCGGGGCGTATCGGCGGTGATGATGCCGACTGCACTGACCCAACCGCGGCAATTCGGCTCGCAGGCGACCCAATTGAACTTCATCGGCAGCTTGCGCTCTTCGAGGGCAGCACCGGCCCGGGCAGACGACCCGAGCGTCGCGACGGCGCCAGCCAGCACGACTCCACAAGCAGCGGTTCCCACCAGCAACCAGCCGCGAAGATTGAGCGCCTTCAGAAGTTTCAAACTGGTCCCTTCCCCAAGTCCCAAGCTTTAGCCCAAGCCTTACGGCGAGCCGACTCAGCCAAGCCCCGTTCCGACATTCCAATGAGTCTCACATGGACGTCACAAAAATGGTATCCGGGGGAATACAGCTCGTCCATAGGCATTTGCTGCACTGCTCCCAAAAAGCACGCAAAATATGACGTACAAACAACAGCTTACAGTTCCCTGCACCGGAACCGCGCAAAACCTCGCCCACGATCTCAGCAAAGCGCCCATGAAGCAATCAGCCCGCGAGCCATGTTCCAATCCCGTCGCGGGCGCGCTCCGGCTTCCACGCAGATTCGCCCGCGCGCTGATCTGGCTCTACCGCCACACGCTCTCGC
Organism: Bradyrhizobium sp. CW1; assembly: GCF_023100665.1. NCBI lineage: Bacteria > Pseudomonadati > Pseudomonadota > Alphaproteobacteria > Hyphomicrobiales > Nitrobacteraceae > Bradyrhizobium > Bradyrhizobium sp. CW1. The sequence continues at coordinate 3,194,926 of NZ_CP064684.1, read as the reverse complement.
CGCTGGTTGGCTACAATTGCCGGCACCTGCCGACCTGCTCCACCTATGGCGACGAGGCAATCGAACGGTTCGGGCTGTGGGCCGGCGGCTGGATGACGCTCGCACGCCTGCTCCGTTGCAACCCTTTCGGCACCTCGGGCATCGACAACGTGCCCCTCACCGCACCACAGGGCGCGCGCTGGTACTTGCCTTGGCGCTACGGCCGCTGGCGCGGCGTCAACGCATCCTGAGCATGATGCGGCGCCTCAGGTGTCGCTACCTTGAGTGGAACCGAAACTCTCTCCTCGCGTTGCTGTGATGCTCCCCGCGGGAGGAAACAACAATGCGCTGGAAAATCAGCCCTCATTTTCACGTCAGACTTGGACCGGATTCCCGGGGTGGTTCGCGAGGCCACGATCCCAGAACCCTCGACATGCTCGCCATCATCGCCCTGCTGCTGCTCGTGGTCGGCTCCGGCTGGTATCTGGAGACGAGTCTTGCCACGCCGCCTAGCACAACGGCGTTCATCGTGCCGAGCCAGAGCGTGCACTGGTAATTAGCGGGACCAGAAAAAGCGTCCGGGTGGCGGCGGGACCGGCTCAGGCGGACGTGGCCGCTTCGGACGCAGCGGTTTCGGCGACGGCTCGGCGGACGAGGTGGTCTCCGCCCCCGGCGCCGTCTCGCTTCCCGGCACCTTCACCGCCAGCAGCAAGTTCGACTCGTGCATCCGCCAGCGGTAGCCGACGCCGAAATCGATCGGCTGGGCGCGCGTGAACAGCGCGGCGTAGCGTTCCTGGTAGCGGCCGGGAAATTCGCCGATCGGTCCGAGATAGCGGCCGAACGGGAAGAACCGCCATTGCCGCGAATTGTAGCTCGAAAGCGGAATGCCGGAATCGTCCTGGACGATGGTCGCGCTGTTGGCGAGCAACCAGTCGCGCGCCACGGTGAAATTGCCGGAGTGCAGCAGATAGGACGCACTCTTGATCAGGCTGTTGCCGGGTCCGAGCGTCTCGCAGAACTTCAGGAATCCTGCCGCGCGTGCACCTGAATTGGAGAGATCGGTCGAGAAATAATACAGCGTGCGCGCCTCGCCGTCGGGGCCCGCAAAGGTGATGCGGGCGCCGCGCGTCGCGTTCGGTCCTGGATTGTCGTTGCCGACATGCACGCCGCCCCTGTCGTCGAGTGCGACCATCTCGACATTGCGGATGATCTTGCCGGAGCGGACGAGGAAGACGTAGAGGATCGGCAAGGTGCCGTTGACCTGGTTGGTGTGCAGGTCGACCTTCATTTGCTTGGTGATGAAGAAGGAAAAACTCAGGATGGAGCCGAGCGAGCGCTCGACATTATAGAGCGCGGCGCCGACCGAACTGCGCGGCAATCGCGTCAGGTCAGCCACTGCACCGACCGGCTCCAGCGCGCCAAGCACGTAAGTGCTGGCCTTGGGATAGAAGGCGTTGGCGTAGAGGAAGTCGGGGCCGCTGAACCAATAAAACATGGTCGGCTTGGTCGCCGCCAAATTGACGTCGGCCCAGTTGCGGATCTTCGCGAGCTGGCGCTCCTCGAGCTGGGCGAAGGCACTGTCGAAGAATCTCGCGTGGCGTTGCCAACCCGAGTCCTTTGTGAGCGGCACCAGCGGCGAATCCGCCGAAGGCTGCATGCCCGCGAGGAAGCGCGCGGTGTCGTCGAAGGTTGCCTCGGCAGCACGTGCGGACGAGACGGCCGCAGCCAGCAAGGCGAGAGCCACGGCCGCAATTCTCATGGGTCGAAACATGTCTATTCGCGATTGTGTGACGTGCCAGCGGCTACCGGCCGCCTGCGGAAAACAGCATAAATCAACAGGCCCGAGACCATGACGAGCATCCCCGATAGCGATTGCACCGGCCGCTCAGTCAATAAATAGTACATCATGAACGCGGTCACGAGCAGGAACACGAGCGGCGTGAACGGGTATCCCCAGGCACGATAGGGCCGCGGCAAATCGGGATCCGTGATGCGCAGCTTGATCACGCCGGCGACCGTGAAGAACGAGCAGAACAGCAGCGCGAACTGGATGAAGTCGAGCACGGCCTCGAAGCTGCGCGTGAACAGCAGCAAATTGGCGACGGCGAGCTGAAACAGGATGGCATAGGCCGGCGCGCCGCGCACCGATCTCCGCGAGAACACGCGCAGCGCCGGAATATCCTCCCCCATCGTCATCATCACGCGCGGGCCGATCCACATCATCGCGCTGATCGAGGAGATCAGGCCGAAACAGATCATCGCGCCGACGATCCGGCCGCCGAGATTGCCGAAGATCGCGCTGCCGGCGACGCTGGCGACGTCGAGCTGACCCGCGAGCGCGCCCACCGGCGTAGAATGGAGAAACACCGCATTCAGCGCGACGTACAGCACGAGCACGATCAGCGTGCCCGCGAGCAGCGCACGCGGCAGGTCCCGCTGCGGCATGTTCATCTCGCCGATGATGTAGGTCGCGGCATTCCAGCCCGAGAACGAATACATCACGAATACGAGCCCGATCGCGAAAGGCGCGCTGACGATATGCACGAGATCACCCGCCTGCGGCGTGAAGGCGATCGGCTGCGGCACGCCGACGATGAAGCCGGCGACCAGGAAGGCAACGATCAGCACGACCTTCAGGATGGTCGAGATCAACTGGAACGTCGAGGAATGCCTGACCCCGGTCAGTTGCACGAGCGAGACCAGCCACACCACGGCGATGGCAAGCGGGATCGGCGGCACATCGGGGACCACCGATTTGGCGTATTCGCCGAAGGCCATCGCGGCGAGCGCGACGGGTGCTGCAAAGCCAACCGTCGCCGACACCCAGCCGGCGAGAAAGCCGAAGGCGGGATGATAGGCTCGGCCGAGGAAATTGTATTCGCCGCTCGAGCGCGGAAACATGGCGCCGAGCTCGCTGTAGGAGAACACCCCGCACAGCGCGACGATGCCGCCGACCGTCCAAAGCAAGAGGATCGAGAAGCCCGAGGGAATGTCCTTGACCTGGAAGCCGAGGCTGGTGAAGACGCCGACCCCGATCATGTCGGCCACGACGATGGCGGTTGCGACCAGAACGGAGACCCCCGACCCGCTTCCGGTCAGCCGGCCGGTCCAGGGTGCAGTACCCGCATCTGATGCCGTCATCGCCGTCCTCAACCTCAGGCGTCACGTCTCGTGGGAAGTATCGTGCAGCTCGGTCCAGTCAATTCAAGCAGGGTTAACAAGGGTTAAATGAGGCGGGGCCGAATCGGTACTGCAGGACCATCAATGCACGATGCGGGCAATAAAGCGTCGTAAACACCGGGACATCCCGTCTCCCTCCCCCCACAATCACGACACGATTGCGTGGTCCCTTTGAGCGTTCCGGATGTGGGGAAGTTTCTCCGGATACTTAACGTCGCCTAAACGCCCATCGGCTCAATTGCCTTAATGATTGCCGATGGACTTGTGGTCATGACTTGGGGTCATGGGTGAATGGTCGGGGCCGTTCCGAAGCCGAGAGCTGACATCCGCGCTGACCGGACCACGTCCGGCGCACGCGGTCGTGCGCTTCGGATCGCTCTGATCTCAGCCTTGGTGCCGTTGTCGCTGACACTGGTTCGATGCGGCAAGGCGCCCAATCCGGCAGCGCTCGCGGCGAACTCGCAGGCCAACGTCACCAACGTCCAGGTCGTTGCGAAGACAAACCAGCAAGTCGCAAGCAACGACACGTTCGAGGATCGATTCCCGGCCCCCCAGTTCAGGGAGCGCTTCCCATCCGCGAGCGAGGGTTTTCTGCAACGGCAGATGTCGGACTTCTCACCCAAGCGCGCCGTGCAGCCGCAGCCGGAGCAGGCGCCTTACAAGGTTGCTTCGCTCGCGCCGCAGGCCCCCTACCAGCGTCCGCCACGCGAGGACCTGACGACGCTCGTCAGCATGAAATCGTCAGCCTTCCCCTATTTCGGCAACAACCCTGCCTCCGACGCGCCATTCCTCAACATCTCCAAGGGCGACCGCCGCGGCCACCGCAGCTATTCCGGGCGCGTGTTCTGGCAGGACGAGACTTACAACGATAACCGCGTCCTGATGCACGTGCCCGAACATTTCGACGTGCGGAAGCCGGGCGTGATCGTGGTGTTCTTCCACGGCAATGGCGCGACGCTGGAGCGCGACGTGCGCGACCGCCAGCTGGTGCCGCAACAGATCACTGATTCCGGCGCCAACGCCATCCTGCTCGCACCGCAGATGGCGGTCGATGCCGCCGATTCCAGCGCAGGAAAATTCTGGCAGGCTGGCGGCCTCAAGCGCTTCATCGACGAGTCGGCGAACCATCTCGCCCGCCTCACCGGCGATCCCAACAGCGCCCGCGCCTTCGCCAACATGCCGATCGTGATCGTCGGCTACAGCGGCGGCTTCCTGCCGACGGCCTGGAGCCTCGAGGTTGGTGGCATCAGTGACCGTGTCCGCGGCGTCGTGTTGCTCGACGCCGTCTATGGCGAGATGGACAAGTTCGCCTCATGGATCGAGAGCCACCGCTCCGGCTTCTTCGTCAGCTCCTACACCCGCTACACCGCACGGCGCGACCGCGAACTGATGAGCACGCTGCGGCAGAAAGGCATAACCGTCTCCGAAGACATGGACGGCCCCTTGCGTCCGGGCAGCGTGGTGTTCGTCGAAACCGGGGACGGCATCACGCATCGTGACTATGTGACGCGAGCGTGGACGCGGGACCCGCTCAAGGACGTCCTCGTGAAGATGTCGGCGACGCCATCACTCGCGCTCACGCGCGTGGCCTCCACCAATCCATCCCCGTCGAGCCGGTAAGCCCGCGATATTGCGCCGTCGGTATTTTGGCTAGGTGGGCCTGTAACTGTCGCAGGCCCTGATCTGCCTCAGGTCTTTGGCAGCTTCGGAATGCTTTCGGCAAAGCCGTTGAAGCAGGCCAGCCGCTCGTCCTCTTCCTTGAAGAAACGGCAATCGGCGTAGCCCTTGGCCTTGGCCGGCTTCGGCTTTGGCGTCGGCGGGATCACGGCGTCGTAGCAATTGAGCCGGTCCTTGGTGCCGTCATCGAGGTCCAGGCAAGCCTGCCGCCGCGCCGCGATGGATTGTGGCTTGCCCTTCGGCGCGGCAGCCGGCTTGGCCGCAGCCTCCTTGGTGCCCGCCTTGGTCCCTTTGGGCTTGACCTGCACCAACGGCTTGTCTCCGATCATTGGTGGCTTGTCGGCTTGCGCGAAAGCGGAAGCTGAATAGAGCACCGCGGCAACCGCCAGAATCATCCTCATCTCAGTCAACCCTCTTTGGTCCCCATGACCGGCCTTCTAGCCTCCCGGCGCGCGGTTTGCCAAGCACCTTGCGCACACAGGCACGCTTCCGTTCAGGCCGGGGCGGCTGTTGCCGGCCGGGGCCGGGTCAGGACGACCAGGATCAGCGCCACCACCACGAAACCGACTGCGACGAAGCCGAGCGTATGCAGGAGCTCGCGGGCGAACAGCAGTCCGCCGACGGCAGAGCCGACCGCCTGGCCGATATAAAGGACGGAGGTGTTGAGTGCGACGGTCGCCGATGCCAGCGACGGTGCGGCCGAGACCAGCCGCACCTGCTGCATCGAATTGGTCGAGGCAAAACCGAGGCCCCAGATCGCGACCGCACCCGCCATCAACGCGAGCGTGCCGGCGCCGAGTGCCCAGCCCGTGATTCCTGCAAGCAGCAGGCAGGTGAACAGCAGCGAGGTGCGATAGGGTCCCGAGGTGTCGACGATGCGGGTCGCGATGACAACGCCGAGGAAGCCGCAGATGCCATAGAGAGCGAACACCAGGCCGATGGCATCGGGCCCTGCGCCGGTCAGCTTGTTGAGCAGCGGCCCCATGAAGGTGAACACCACGAACTGCCCGGACATCTGCAACATCGTGATCGCAAGCAGAAGCCGGATCGTTCTGTTGCGACCGACCGCGCTCCAGGTCTTCAGATCCACCGGCGTCCCCTTCAAGCCCCCCGGCAGCCGCATCAGCAACAGCAGGAAGCTGACGCAACCGAGCGCGCCGATTCCGCCAAAGGCCGCGCGCCAGCCATAGCGGCTGGCGATGAAGGTGATCAGCGGCAGGCCGACGGCGGCAGCGAGCGACCAGCCGAGAAAGATGTAGGCAATCGTGCTGCCGCGACGCTCCACCGGCACGATCAACGCCGCCGTACCGGCGGCCTGCGGCGTGTAAAGCGCGCCGACCGCGAGCATCACCAGGCGGATGACGAGGAGGCTCGCATAGTCGGGCGCAAAGGCCGAGGCCAGATTGCCAAAAGCGAGCACCGCCAGCGTCGTGGTGAGTAACGCCCGGCGCTCGATCCGGCTGGTGAGCCAGGCCGTCAGCGGCGAGCCGATGCAGAGGATGACAGCCCCGAAGGTGATCAGGAGCGCAGCCGCATGGATGCTGACGTCGAGCCCCGTCGCCAATTCCGGCAGCATGCCCGCCGGCGCCAGTACTGAGCAGCCGGTGACGAGATTGCCGAGCATCAGGGCGGTTGGCGCGAAACGGCCGGCGCGTGCATTTTCCATGCAAACGCATGTAGAGCCGCCTTGCGACCAGTTAAAGGGCGTTGCCCGGAATAGTTCGTGCAGCGCCTCCGCTTTTGCGCGCCGGTTTCTTGGAAATGCCGGATTGCGCAGGCCGACTCGCCTGATATATCGCTCGTTCCCGCTTACCTGCGCTCGTTCGCAGGAGTGAGCCTCAGGAGACATGCCATGACCGACCAGCCCAAGGACCCATCCAAGGACCAATCCAAGTCCGAGCAGCCCAAATCCGAATCCGGCTTCCAGTACAGCCTCAGCAATTTGAGACCCGTGACCCCACCGGAAAAAATCACCCTCACCTTCCCCGACGGCGCCCGGCGCGAATACGCCAAGAGCATCACCGGCCTCGAACTCGCCAAGGGAATTTCGCCGTCGCTGGCCAAGCGTACGGTCGCGATGGCGCTCGACGGCGTGGTCTCCGACCTCGACGATCCCATCGAAGCCGATGCCAGGATCGAGCTGATCAACCGGGACGATCCGCGCGCGCTCGAGCTGATCCGCCATGACTGCGCCCACGTGCTGGCCGAAGCCGTGCAGACGCTGTGGCCGGGCACGCAGGTCACCATCGGCCCCGTGATCGAGAACGGCTTCTATTACGATTTCTTCCGCAACGAGCCGTTCACGCCGGAAGACTTTGCCGCGATCGAGAAGAAGATGCGCGAGCTCATCGCGCGCGACAAGCCTTTTACGAAGGAGGTTTGGGATCGCGAAAAGACAAAACAGGTGTTCCGCGACAAGGGCGAGGCGTTCAAGGTCGAGCTGGTCGATGCCATTCCCGGCAACGAGCCGATCAAGATCTATTACCAGGGCGACTGGTTCGATCTCTGCCGCGGCCCGCACATGACATCGACCGGTAAGGTCGGCAACGCCTTCAAGCTGATGAAGGTGGCCGGCGCCTATTGGCGCGGCGACAGCAACAACCCGATGCTGACCCGCATCTACGGCACGGCATTCGCCAAGCAGGAGGACCTCGACGCTTATCTGAAGCAGATCGAGGAAGCGGAAAAGCGCGACCATCGCAAGCTCGGGCGCGAACTCGACCTCTTCCACTTCCAGGAGGAAGGTCCGGGCGTCGTGTTCTGGCACGCCAAGGGCTGGACCATCTTCCAGCAGCTGATCGCCTATATGCGACGCCGCCTGGCCGGTGACTATAGCGAGGTCAACGCCCCCCAGATCCTCGACAAGTCGCTGTGGGAGACCTCCGGCCATTGGGGCTGGTACCGCGAGAACATGTTCGCGGCGCAGTCGGCCGGCGAGGAGGCCGAAGACAAGCGCTGGTTCGCGCTGAAGCCGATGAACTGCCCAGGCCACGTGCAGATCTTCAAGCATGGCCTGAAGAGCTACCGCGACCTGCCGCTGCGGCTCGCCGAGTTCGGCGTGGTGCACCGCTACGAGCCGTCCGGCGCGATGCACGGATTGATGCGCGTGCGCGGCTTCACCCAGGATGACGCGCACATCTTCTGCATGGAGGATCAGCTCGCCGACGAGTGCCTGAAGATCAACGAGCTGATCCTGTCGACCTATGCCGATTTCGGCTTCACCGGCGATCTCACTGTGAAGCTGTCGACCCGGCCGGAGAAACGCGTCGGCACCGACGCGATGTGGGATCACGCCGAGCGCGTGATGGCGACGGTGCTGCGCGAGATCCAGTCGCAGAACAATCACATCAAGACCGAGATCAATCCGGGCGAAGGCGCCTTCTACGGACCGAAGTTCGAATATGTGCTGCGCGACGCCATTGGCCGCGACTGGCAGTGCGGCACCACACAGGTCGACTTCAACCTGCCGGAACGGTTCGGTGCGTTCTACATCGACCACGACAGCGGCAAGAAGCCGCCGGTCATGGTGCACCGCGCGATCTGCGGTTCGATGGAGCGCTTCATCGGCATCCTGATCGAGCACTATGCCGGCAACTTCCCGCTCTGGCTGTCGCCGGTGCAGGTGGTGGTCACCACCATCACGTCGGAAGCCGACGAGTATGCCAAGCAGGTGCTGGAGCAGGTCCGGCGTGCGGGACTTCGAGCCGAGATCGACCTGCGCAACGAAAAGATCAACTACAAGGTCCGCGAGCATTCGCTCGCCAAAATTCCGGCACTGCTCGTGGTCGGCAAGAAAGAGGCCGAGACGCAGTCGGTCTCGATCCGCCGGCTCGGCAGCGACGGGCAGCTAGTGACGACGACGGTGGAAGCCATCGCCGCCCTCGTCGACGAAGCGACCCCGCCGGATGTGAAGCGGGCGCGCGGCGCGGCCTGACATCTGAAATCGGTCTAAACTCGCTTTCGGTTGCGGGCGTGCATGCTTATCTCGGCATAGCACGCCCGACGACCAGCCGAAGAGGAAACCGCAGTGCCCGACGCCATCGAACTCCTGAAGACCCGCCGCTCGGTCAAGCCGCGCGAGATGTCCGGACCTGGCCCCTCCCCGGCCGAGCTCGAGACGATCCTCACCATCGGTGCGCGCGTGCCCGACCATGGCAAGCTCGCGCCCTGGCGCTTCATCATCTTCGAGGGCGATGCGCGCCAGCGCGCCGGCGAGGTGATCGCGAAGGTGTTTGCCCGGAAGAATCCCGGCGCGCCGGCGGCCGACGTCGAGACCGAGCGCAAACGCCTCACGGATGCGCCGCTGGTGATCGGCATCGTCAGCTTCACCAAACCGCATCCGAAGGTGCCGGCCTTCGAGCAGGAATTGTCGGCCGGGGCCAGCGTTATGAACATCGTCACGGCCGCGGCGGCGCTCGGCTACGGCGCCTGCTGGCTGACCGGCTGGTTCGCGTTCGATCGCGACGTGCTGGATGGCCTCGGCCTCAAGCCGGACGAGAAGCTCGCGGGCTTCGTCCATATCGGCAAGCCGACCAGGCCGAGCGAAGACCGTCCGCGACCGGTCCTTTCTGAAATCGTGACGCGATTTTAATCGAAGGCGTGTTGACGCCTTCGACGTCTTGCGGCTTTGATCCCGGCGAGGGAGGAAGCCCGGATGAAGCGTCGTGAATTTCTGGTCGGAGCCGCGCTGCTGGCCGGCACGATGGCGCGAAGCCGCGCCGCCGACGTCCCCGCGCCGTCGTCCGACGGGCTCGACCGTATCACAGCGTATTTCGACAACGAGGTGACGAATGGCCGGCTGCCCGGCGCCGTGGTGCTGGTCCAGCAGCACGGCAAGCCGGTCTATCTGAAGACTATTGGCGTGCGCGACACCAGGACCGGTCTCGCGATGACGCCCGATACGATCTTCGCCATCCACTCGATGACCAAGCCGATCACCTGCCTTGGCGCGATGATGCTGATCGACGAGGGCAAGCTCGCGCTCACCGACCCCGTGTCGAAATACGTTCCCCTCTTCGCCGACACCAAGGTGGGCCTCGAGGTCACCAATCCCGACGGCACGTTGCACCTGGATCTCGTGGCCCCGGTCCGTCCCGTCAACATCGAGGATCTGCTGCGGCACACCTCGGGCATCAGCTACGACTACATCGGCGGCAAATGGGTCGAGCAGGCCTACAAGGCCGCCAATATCTTCGAAGGTCAATTCAACAACAGGGAATTCGCCGAACGCATCGCAAGGCTGCCGCTGGCACGGCAACCGGGAACGCTGTGGCGCTACGGTCATTCCACTGACGTCCTCGGCAGCGTCATCGAGATCATCTCGGGCCAGACGCTGTACGAATTCCTCAAGCAGCGCATCTTCGATCCGCTCGGCATGAGCAGCACCAAGTTCGCGCTGGCGACCGAGGACGAGCTTGCGCGAATGGCGCGGCCGCTGCCGAACGACAACATCCTGCTCGCCGCCGAGCGCGAGCGCCTCGAACACCCCGAATGGCAGTCCGGCGGCGGCGGGCTGCTCTCGACCATCACCGACTACCAGCGATTCGCGCAGATGCTGCTCAATGGCGGCGAGTTCGACGGCAAGCGCTATCTGAGCCCCGCTGCCTTCAAGGCCATGACGACCGATCACGTCGGGCCGGGCTCGGGCGTCGGACGCGATTACTTCTATTTTCCGGGCGACGGCTTCGGCTATGGCTATGGCCTCGCGGTGCGGACCGATCCCGGCAACGCCAAACCGCCGCCGCCGGGCTCGCTCGGCGAGTTGAAATGGGACAGTGGCAGCGGCACCTATTTCGGCGTCGATCCCAAGCTCGACATGGTCTACCTGCTGATGCAGCAGACCCAGAACGAGCGCAGCCGCATCACGCCGGCCTTCAAGGCGCTGGTCTACGACTGCTATCCGTCCGAGTTACGCCGTCCGTGAATCTCGCTCGCCGAAATCGGCGAGCAGCTTTGCGATCTCGGCGGCGTATACTCCCATCATCCTCGTCATTGCGAGCGCAGCGAAGCAATCCGGACTGCCCACGCGGAAAGACTCTGGATTGGTTCGCTGCGCTCGCAATGACGGAGTCTGTGGGTGGAAGCGTCGCACTTTCATCGCATTCCGGATCGCAGACGCACCTTCGCATCCTCGCGGCTTGTTCGCCCGAGCTTTGCCTCGATGCCTTACCCTCAAATGAAAGAGGGCGCAGGGAAGACCGGGTGCCGGCTGGCACCCGCGGTCCACTGTGCGAGATTGTCGTGAACAAAATTGCACAGCAGCATACAGGTGAAGCCAAAACATCCGGCCTTCCCTGCGCAGTGGCTTTACGGCTTATGTCGCGCTCTCCCCGGGGAGCGATGCACTATTGCCCCCGTCGCCTTGCGGATGGCTGACGCGTGCGCCCGGTTGGGCAACCCACATCACCGCAACGCTTGACGCACAGACCCCGGGCGTCAGGACCACACGATTTTGCCGTACGCCGATCACACCGGTCGTGTGCGCGAGGCCTTCGCTCACGGTTGCCCGCCCTGCGAAGCCGATCGCGCCGATGTGACTAACGTCCACCGCCGTCCGGCCCGCGTTCGTGACGATCGCGATACGCCCCTCTTCCTTGGGCCGGGTTGCGGCGACACATACGTCGTTTCCGAAATTCGGTAAAGCGGAATATTTTCGCGGCTCGCGTTGACCGACAATTTGGGTGTTTTGCCCGTCGGGCAACGCAAGGTCTTGTAGCCCGGATGAGCGAAGCGACATCCGGGATTCCGACCACGAGCTGTCCTGGGTATCGCTTCGCTCACCCGGGCTACGGGACTTATCGGACTGCACGCGCAGTCCCGACTAGTCCTCGCTGGACGTCGCCAAGCGGTTGCGCAGATGGGCCTGCGACAACAGAAAGAACAATGCGCGCTCGCCATGATATTTGGCGGACGGCCGAGTGCGCTCGAAGCCATCGGCAAGTTTCTTGCCGGATTGGTCGCACACCTGCCACCGCCAGCCGAACCGCTTACGCCTGGTGAGGATCACTTCGAACATGCCGACGAGCTTGGTCCCCTGCTCCTTGCCGTCTCGCAGACGCACGAGCCTGCTCCGGCCTCCCCCGTTGGAGTGATGTCCGACATATAACGCGGCAGGATGGAAAGCGAATAAAATTGATTATCGGAAATAGGTATCTTGCACCGGCTGTGAGGAAGTCGCGGCGCCGCTGGAATAAGCCGGCGGTGCCGGTGTTGATCGGTCCTGCTTGGTAGCGCTGCCAGAGCTGTTCAAATCGAAACGCCAACAATCGCAACAGCGGAGCAGCGGAAAACATCTGCTTTCGCACACGGGACTGGCGGTAATAAGATATGGGAATCCATGCGCTGAATGAGAAGTGTTCACCAGGCAAGAAGACCAGCGTCGGGCCGCATGCGGCATCACCGCTCAAGCACTACCGCGCGACGACCTCGACTTCGCCGTCGACGCCGTTGACGACATTGAAGCCGCGCTCGTAGACCTTGCCCTCGTTCTTGGCGATGGCGCGGTATTCGCCTTCTGAGAGCACAACGCGCGGAAAGGCGCCGATCGATTCCTTGATGACGTCGCCGCCCGGGGTCAGCACCGACCAGGCGGTGTTGGCGAGCGCCTCGCCGCCCCTGTCGCTGACGAGCTTGAGCGTAATGACGGCAGCGCGGTGGGTGATGGTGACGTCGGTGAGCTTGCTGGCCTGAACGCGGATGTCCGAGCGCACCACCGAATTGGCGTCGCCGTAATTCGAGATGATGTAGTAGGTGCCCTCCGGCAGCAGCACGACGTCGCCGGCGGCGACGTTCGGCACCAGGGAGGCGCGCTCGCCGGATTCGAACTGGCTGCCCTTGTAGATCGCGAACGAGATCTGGTTCTGCGGAATGCGGCTGGTGCCGACGCGGCCCTCGATGCGCAAGCCGCCGGCGGGCAGCACGAAGGATTCCCGATCGGTCTCGGCTTTCAGGCTGACAGTGCGCACAGCGCTGACGAGGCCAAAGGCGACATGCACGACGTAATTGCCGGGCGGCAACACGATGTTTGGCGTGGCATTACGATCTTCGCGAATCAGCTTGAAGGTGCCGTTCTCGTCGGGACGATCGGCAAACACGCGCCAGACCAGGCCGCTGGTGATCGGCGGGGTGTCCTTGCCATATTTCGCGGTCAGCGACAGCACGCCCTGTCCGGGCACCGCCGCGTTGAGCGGCGGGGCGGATGGCACAGTCGTGACCGCGGGCGGCGGCATGCTGGGCGTGGTCGGCTGCAACAGGGTCGGCGGCAGGCTCGGCGGTCCGGCACCCGGGCCGGAGGGCGGCGCCAGGCTGACGGCACCGCCGGGATCGGGCACCGACGCGGGCGGCACCGGCGGCGGACGATCGGAGAAAAGCTGCGCCTGCGCAGCATTTTGGCCGAGAGTATAGAGGCAGGCAGCAAGGACCAGCACCGGCAGCAGCGATGCGCTGCGCCGCCATCCGATGATGCCGTCACCCCCGAGAGTCATGCCACCTGCTTTTCACCGAAAACGCGGCAAATTCAAGCCTCTGGACCCCTGAGAAATACGGCCAATACGGTTCTTTGGAACCCGGCTGACGCCTGCGTGATTACCCCAGGGGCACCCGTCCCTCGCCATACTCCTGCCCCGCGCGCTTCCCAAACCGGCATAAACCATGCTTCGGCCCGGTTCTGGCGGAGCGCGAGTGCGGTGCCTAGTCTGATGGCGGGTCCCGGCGTAGGAGAGTTTCGGTGCTGGACATATTGAAGGGTCGGGGTTCGAACAGCGATAAGGTCGGCGAGAAAGTCGGCCTGGGCAGCATCCGCCGGCCGGTCATCGGCCTTGCCCTCGGCGGCGGCGCGGCGCGCGGCTTCGCTCATATCGGCATTATCAGGACCCTGCTCGCCAACGGAATCGTGCCTGACGTCGTGGTCGGCACCTCGATCGGCGCAGTGGTCGGCGGCCTCTATGCAGCCGGCCGGCTCGATACGCTGGAAGAATGGGGCCGCAGCCTGCAAGGCATGCGCAACATCCTCGGCTATCTCGACATCCGCCTCAACGGCTCCGGCCTGATCGGCGGCGAGAAGCTGGCGACCCGGCTCGAGGCTGCCTGCGGCCAGAGCCAGATCGAGGATCTCCCGGTCAAGTTCGCCGCCGTCGCGACCGAGGTCCGCACCGGCCACGAGATCTGGCTGACGCGCGGCCGCGTGGTCGACGCGATGCGCGCCTCCTACGCGCTGCCCGGCATCTTCTCTCCGGTCCTGATCGGCGATCGCTGGCTGGTCGACGGCGCATTGGTGAACCCGGTGCCGGTCTCGGCCGCCCGCGCGCTCGGCGCGGAAATCGTCATCGCCGCAAATCTTTCCAGCGACATCTTCACCTATTCGACGACGGTCTATTCGCACGGCGCGATGCCTGAACCGGTGATCCCCGCGACCGAAGAGCCGGCGTCAAAGCGGCGCTTCCCGAGATTCTTCTCGCCTGAGAAGACGGTGAAGCGCGAGTTCTTCGGCGGCGGCAGCGCCCGGCCCGGCCTCTCCTCGGTGATGGTCGACGCTTTCAACATCATGCAGGACCGTATCACCCGGGCCCGCCTCGCCGGCGATCCGCCCGACATGCTGATCACACCGCGGATCGGCCAATTCGGCTGGTTCGATTTCCACCGCTCCGAAGACCTCATCGCGCTGGGCACCCGCGCAGCCGAGCGTGCGCTGGAGTCCATCCAGGAGGCAATCCACGAACTGGCGCCCGCGCCCGAGGGCGCCGCGCCCAAAGCCGACCAGCAGGCCTGATCAGGCGGTCTACTGATCAGGCAGTCTTGATGTAGTCGCGCAGAGCTTCCTGCTCGGCCTCGTATTCCTGCACCCGACGCTTGACGATGTCGCCGATCGAGATCAGGCCGACCACCTTGCCGTTGTCGACCACGGGCAGATGGCGGAACTTGCCGGTGGTCATCATCTCCATGAGCTCGGCGACCGTGTCGGTCTCCTTGCAGGTGACCACCTTGCGGGTCATGACCTGCGAGACCGGCTCCTCCAGCGCGCCGGCGCCGCGCTCGCCGATCACCCGGACGATGTCGCGCTCCGACAGGATGCCTTCCAGCCGGCTCTGGTTCATCACCAGCACCGCGCCGATCTTCTTGTCGGCGAGCAGTTTGACCGCGGCAGCCAGCTTGGCGTCGGGCTCGACGCTCATGATCTGGTGGCCCTTGGTGTTGAGAATCGAACGTACCGTCATTGTCGCCTCCCTGAATCGCAACCGTCCGCTGTTCGCGGTCCGGACTTGTTCTTCGAGTCTTCAACTAACAGTTTCAGCGCCCGTTTCACGCTCAGGCGCTTTGCGAAGCATCGCCGCTAGCGGCCTGTCGCTTCGGAACATTCTTCTCGGGAATGATGGATGAATTCGGGCGGCGCCGCAAGCGCCGCTTCAAATGCGGTCTGAAATGTCCCGTGATGACGCATCCGCAGCATCACTTCGCACGCGCGGCACCGGATCGAACAGCGCGAACAGCAACAGGCCGGCAAGGAAGCCGCCGATATGCGCCTGCCAGGCGACGCTCGTGGTCTCGCTGTCGACGCCGATCGCGCCGACGCCGAAGACGATGTTGACGCCGAACCACACCGCAAGAAAACCGAGCACCCGCCCGTCGCGCAACGCGCGCGACAGCGGCAGCGCCGGAACTCTTGCGGCGGTATCGGCATCCGATCGGCTGAACGACAGGAAGCTGCCGCGAACGAAGGCGAAGCGGATCGCCGCCGCCATCGCGCCGGACACCGAGGCCGAGGCGCCGATCATCGGCGCCACCGCGTGCTCATGGGTGACGAGATGGGCGAGCGCGCCGGCCGCCGCCGTCACCGCGAGGAACAGAAAGAACCTGATGGCGCCAAAGCGCCGCGCCAGCGCGCTGCCGAACGGCAACAGCCACAGCACGTTGAAGCCGAGGTGGGTGAGATTGGCGTGCAGCAGCGAATAGGTGACGAAGGTCCAGACCTTGGCGCCGGCTCCGCCGGGGATCTCCAGATTGAGCAGCGAGGAATCGTAGCGCTTGGGGATGAAGCCGAAGACGTCGATGGTCCAGTTCTCGAGCTCCGGCGGCAGCAGCACCCGCAGATGGATCACCGCGAGCAGGAGGATATAGGCGGTCAGCGCGAACGGCAGCGTCAGGATCGGCTCGCGCGGAGCCTCCTCAACGACGGCCGGCACCCCCAGCGAAGCATCTTGCGACGAAGGATCTTGCGGCGGAGAATTTGGCGGGAATTCCAAGGGCGGCTTCGCTTTCAGGCGCGATCGGAGCGACAGGCTTCACGACAGGCCTTGGAGATAGTCGCCTTTGCCCGCGCTGCGCAAGTGCACAAAAGGAAAAGGCAGGGCCCTGGGAAAGCCCTGCCTATCCGTGTCGGACTTCCGGTACCCAGAGAGACGGGAGTATCCCCACCCCTCCCCGCGCCGGTGACCAAACTGTTTGACGCCTGTGTACAGGCCTCGCCGAGAACCTGGAGAAAAGCGGCGAGGCTTGCGACCGCGATCACCATAGCAGCGGGGCGGTGCACGGAAAGCGCATAGTTAATTTAACGTTAACGACGCAAAGGCAGCGCCAGGAGCACCGAAAATGCCGCTGCGGCATGGACGCTGCAAAGCCCCTCCTGCACAACAACACAGGGATCGCGGCTGCACTGAAGCGGGACAGGTTTGTCCCGCGAGGTTGCGCCCCGGGGTAAGCGTTCAGCCATGAAACATCCGTCGAGCCGCGAGTTCTTCGCATATTGGGACACCAAGCGGGGCACCGCGCGGGCCCCTGACCGGGCCGATATCGATCCGGCCGCCGTGCGCGGCCTGCTCGGTGACATCTTCGTGCTGTCCTGCGAGCCCGATCTCGGCTTTCCGTTCCGCGTCGCCGGCACGCGCGTCTGCGCGCTCGCAGGATGCGACCTCAAGGACTCAAGCTTTGCGGCGCTGTTCAACGAGGCTAGCCGCCGCGAGATCGAGGAGATCACGACCATCGTCGCCGACGAGAGCCTCGGGGCAATCGCCGGCGTCACCGCCGCGCGCGAGGACGGCAGCAAGGCCTATCTCGAGCTGCTGCTGCTGCCGTTCAACGCCCGCCCGCATACACCGGTGAGCGTGACAGGCGTGCTCGCGCCGTTCGACGACGAATGCGGCGCGCTGGGTCCGTTCGCCCTCACCTCCTGGCGCTATCTGCACCAGCCGGAAAAACTGCTGCCGCGCGCGATCCGCAAGCTGCAGATCGCACGCGGGCTGATGGTGTATGAGGGGCTGCGCTAGGAGTGCACCCTGCTCACGGCATCGCCAGATGCCAGGCGCCGTTCAGAAAGCCGTCGCCCGTGACGTCGCCGGGCTTGGTGTCCTTGGCAAAGGTGTAGAGCGGCTTGCCCTTGTAGGCCCACTGCTTCGAGCCGTCGTCGCGCGTGATGACGGTGTAGCCGTCGGCGGCGGCATCGCTCGCCTCGGCTTTCAGCGCCGGCCAGTTGGTCGCACACGGACCATTGCAGGCCGACTTGCCGTCAGCATCCTTGTCGAAAATATAGAGCGACATGCCCTTGGCGTCGGTGAGCACGTTGCCCTTGTCGGTTTTGCCGGTCTTGGTCGGCGGTGCCGCAAAAGCAGCGGGAACCAGCGCCAGCGATATTGCGAGCGTGAGCGCGAGGCGGATCGAGGATGTCGTCATGGTCTCTCCTGTCATGCAATGGGCTTGCATGGGTAGGACGCCGCGCGAGCCGTCGTATTCCTGAGACGGCGGCAAAGATATTTTCGCTGCGCGCATCGTCGCATCGGAATAAACTGGGACGATTGAGACGGAACGACGGATCGACATGAGCAAGCCGCATTGGCGTCCCGCCCGCGCCTCCGATCTGCCGGCGATCAGCAAGATCGCAGCGCAAATCCATCCCGATCTGCCTGAACGCCCCGAGGTGCTTGCGGAAAAGATGCGGCTCTATCCCTATGGCTGCCGCGTGATCGTCGCGGACGACGGGATCGTCGGCTACGGTCTGGCGCATCCCTGGATGCAGCACCGGATTCCGCCGCTCGACGGCTTCCTCGAGCAATTGCCCGGCGATGCGGATTGCCTCTATTTGCATGACATCGCGGTGCTGCCCGACTTTCGCGGCGGCGTCGCGCGCGACTATGTCGTTGCGACCGAACAGCTCGCGCGCGCGTCAGGAATCGCGACGCTCGCATTGGTCTCGGTCTACGCCACGCGGCCGCTGTGGGAGCGTCTCGGCTTTCGGCCGGTCTCGGCGGATGCGGAGCTGCGGGTAAAGCTCGCGACCTACGGCGACAGCGCAACCTACATGCTGCGCGATCTCGCTGCTCACACCTGATTTCTGAGACGATGCCGCCGGCGCAATCCGGCGGCATCATTGCCGTCCGCGCTGGGCAGCGCCAGTCAGGCGCGATGCTTCTTTTTAGTCTTCGGCTTCTTCCCGGCGGCGCCCTTCTCAGACCACGACGTGACCGAGGGCTCAGCGTGGCCCGGCTTGTTCTTGTGCTTTTTCTTCTTTGCGAAGGAAGGAGCATCGTCGAATTTCGGTGTGCGTTCGCCGTACGGCTTTTCGTGCGGTTTACCGTGTGGCTTGCCGTGAGGTTTGCCTTGCGGTTTGAACCCGTTCGGCTCGCGCGCGCGTTCGCCCTGGCGTTCACGATGATCGTTGTCGCCGCTCTCGCGCCGCGGCGCGTGGGGCCGCTCTTCCGATGCCGCCTGCCGTTGCGGCGCATCCGCCATCGGCTCGAGACGGATATTGTCTTCCTTGTCCGGACGCTTGATCTTCACGGCGAAGGATTCCGCGACCCGCTCGGAAATTTCGAACTCGGTCGTGGTGTCCATGATCTTGATCGCGCCGATGTCGTTCTTGTCGATGCCGCCACGACGGCAGATCATCGGCAACAGCCAGCGCGCTTCCGCGTTCTTTTTTCGTCCGATGTTGGCCCGGAACCAGACGCTGCCATCCGCCATGCCATGCTTCGACGACGATTTTCCCGCTTTGGGCCGCGCCCTTTCGGGCCGATCATCGCCACGCGATGCGCGGATATCGTCGCGCGGTGCGCGCGTATCATTGCGGCCGCGATCCTCGCGCGGCCGGCTGCTCCGCTCGCCGGGATCCATAATGTCTTCGGGCGACGGCAGCCGCGCGCGATAGAGCCGTGCGAGTGACGCGGCGATCTCCTCGGCCGACCGCTCGGCCAATAGCGCCTGCGCCAGCGCCAGATCGTCGGCGGTGGTCTCCTCCGTGAACAGCACGTCCTTCATGCGCTCGTGATCGAGCTTGCGGATCTCATCCGGCTGCGGCGCCGTCCCCCAGACCGCGTCGATCCCCGAAACATTGAGCAGCATTTCCGCACGCCGCCGCCGCACGGGCGGCACCAGCATGACGCTCGTCCCCTTGCGGCCCGCGCGGCCGGTGCGGCCGGAGCGATGCTGCATGACCTCGGCGTCGTTGGGCAGGTCGGCATGAATGACGAGGTCGAGGCTCGGCAGGTCGATGCCGCGCGCGGCGACGTCGGTCGCCACGCAGACGCGCGAGCGTCCGTCCCGTAGCGACTGCAGCGCCGTGGTTCGCTCGTTCTGCGTCAATTCGCCTGACAAAGCGACCACGGAGAAGCCGCGCTCCAGCAGCGCCGCCTGCAAATGCCGGACACCATCGCGCGTGCTGCAAAACACCAGCGCGCTCGGCGCCTCGTAGAAGCGCAACACGTTGACGACGGCGTGCTCGGCATCGCCGGGCGCGATCCGGATCGCGCGGTACTCGATATCGGCGTGACCGCCTTCGTCGCCGGCGACCTCGATCCGGAACGCCCGCTGTTGATACTGCTTGGCCAGCGCGACGATGCCGCGCGGGAACGTCGCCGAGAACATCAGGGTGCGGCGCGTGTCCGGCGTGGTCTTGAGGATGAACTCCATGTCCTCGCGAAAGCCGAGATTGAGCATCTCGTCGGCCTCGTCGAGCACGACTACCTTCAATTCCGAGATGTCGAGACGGCCGCGGCGCAAATGATCGCACAACCGGCCGGGCGTGCCGACGACGATATGAGCGCCGGCCGCAAGCTCGCGCTGCTCGCGCCTGGGGTCCATGCCGCCGACGCAGGAGACGACGCGCCCGCTCGCATGCTCGTACAGCCACGCCAGCTCGCGATGGACCTGCAAGGCAAGCTCGCGGGTCGGCGCCACAATCAGGGCAAGCGGTGCACCCGCCCGCTCGAACCGCTCGGCGTCGCCCAACAGGTCCTTGGCCATGGCGAGCCCATAGGCCAGGGTCTTGCCGGAGCCGGTCTGGGCCGAAACCAAGAGATCGCGGTCAGCGGCCTCGTCCGTGAGCACGGCGAGCTGAACGGGGGTCGGACGGTCGTAGTTGCGCTCGGCCAAAGCTCGGGCGAGCGGCGGACTCATGGTCGGAAAAGACACGGGATAAACCTTGGTTGGTCCAGGCGCGGAACGTCGAGCCGCGCGACCTGAAGCTGCGTAGGCGGCAAATGGTCCAGCCGCACGCGTGGTGATTTGATTTGGACGCTCTTTACGCCAAGTGCGGGCAAATCACCATGCCTATGACGCATGGCTTTGGTGATGCCGAGAATAAGCTTACCGGCCAGCTCGACCCACTACATCCAGCGTTTTCGGGGCATTTTACTGCATATAGCGGGATTTTGGGGCGAGGCTGCAGATTTTCACTCCCACCTCGCTTAAATTATGCGCGGTTGAAGCTGCCGGATACGCACAACAGGGCTAAGCTCAGGCCGATTGGACTAGGGAGCACGACGATGCGATTGGCAGTCATTTCCGATATCCACGGCAACCTTGCCGCGCTCGAGGCGGTGCTGGCCGACATCAAGGCGCGTGGCGTCGATCGTACGGTCAACCTTGGCGATTGCGTCACCAGCCCGTTGTGGCCGAGAGAGACTTTCGAAGCGCTTGAGGCGCTGTCGTTGCCGACCGTACGCGGAAACCATGATCGCTGGATTGAGGAGTTTCCGGACGACAAGCTCTCGTCGGCAGGTCTGTTTGCGCGCAACGCATTGACTGCGGAGCAACGTCTCGCACTCCACAGCCTGCCTTCCCAAATACGGCTGGACGATGGGATCCTGGCCTGCCACGGCACGCCCGACAACGATACGACATGCCTGCTGGAAGAAACGCTCGACGATGGCCGCTTCGTACCGGCACGCCGCGACGTGCTGGCAATGCGCCTCGCGAGTGAGCCGACGGCGCGCGTGGTGCTGTGTGGTCATAGCCACCGCCAGGCCGTCACGGACCTCATGACTGTCTGGTTCTCAATCCAGGGAGCGTTGGTTGCCCGGTCTTCGCAGACATTCCCGTTGCCGCAAACCTGGAATACCGCTCGCCGCACGCGCGATATGCAATCCTCACGAAGCGACAAAGGGGCTGGCAGGCCGAACTCTTGGCCCTCGAATACGATTGGGACGCCGCATCGTCCCGTGCCCTCGCCAACGACCACCCGAAATGGGCGCGGGCCATATCGTCGGGATATGTCAAATAGCTGCTGGCATCGCTCGACCCAAATCGAGCCGCACGGAAGAACGGGAGAACACATGGCCGACGGCATTTCGCTTGCCGACAAACTCGCGACTTTTGGGGATTTCTGGTCTCCACGCACGATCACAACCTTCAACGACTGCGACGTGATGGTGGTGAAGGTGAAGGGAGAGTTCACCTGGCACAAGCACGACGACACCGACGATTTCTTTCTCGTCCTGAAAGGCAGTTTGGAGATCGAATTACGGGATCGCACGGTGACGCTTGGTCCGGGCGAACTCTATGTGGTGCCGAAAGGTGTCGAGCATCGCCCGGTCGCGCGCGAGGAAGTTCATCTCCTGCTCATCGAGCCGACCGGCACGCCGAATACGGGGGACAAGGCCACCGCCGCGGACCGCAAGCTCGCATAGATGGCAACTCGCCCAGCGCAGCTCTATGCCTGCAGCCTTAATCCCTGGAGGTCACCAGGCTGCTGAAGCCGCCGACCAGTCTAGCTCTTGCCCGCACAAGAGTGTCCCTGGCCGCGCGGCTCAGTGCGCGGATGGCGCGCCAGGCGTCGGTTGCCTGCAGCCACGCCTTCACCTCGGAGTACTTCCCATAGGCCCAGGCGAAGGCCGGAATCCGCATCAGCTTGTCGCGGGTGAGATGGAACAGGCGCTCGACCAGCACCAGCTTAAGCAGTTCGCCGAGAAGAAAAGTCACGGCCCCCATCACGATTTGCCCGGTCGCCGCGAGATAGGCTGCCACGGGCTTGACCGGCTCCAGGATAATGACGGGTACCGAAAACAAGGCGAGCGAGCAATAAGGCGACAGCGATCTGATCCAGCCCCGCAATCGCTTCAATTGGAGATGCCGCCCGATCCAGCGCGAGATTGGCCTCGCCACGGCCATGAAGACCGCATCCACCAGGAAGTAGATGGCGGCCGCGATGTAGGTCAGGGGCTTCAGGTTCTGCTTCACGATGAACTCTCCCGTGAACTGAAAGCCGTAACCTGGGCCTAAGTTTCACCCCGGCTTGAATAACTCGCGGATTTTCGATGGAACTTTTCGTGTACGGGCCCGCCGCTGCCCGGTTCAGATCTCCGCATAGATCTCCAAAAGATTACCGTCGGGGTCGCGGAAGAACAGCGTCCGATGCCCGAACGACTGGTTCGTCGGCGGTGACAGCAGCGCCACGCCGTGGCGTGCGAGTTCGTCGGCACACGCATCGACTTCGGCCGCGGACACCTTGAAGGCCAGTTGCAGCGAGGCACTGCCTGCCGGCGTCGGCGCGTCAGCCGCGGTCCGGCTTGGCCTTGCAAGAGCCAGCGTGTTGGGGCCCAAGCCGTACTCGATCCAGTCCGGCGACAGCTCCCGCAGCAGCGGAAATGCGAGAACCTCCTGGTAGAAGCGCCGCATCGCCACCATGTCGCGCGCGAAAATGACGGTGTAGTCGATCGCACGGATGGCGCGGAAGGGCGAGCGGGTGCGTTGGATCGGTTCGGTTGTCATCTCGTCCTTCATTCAAAACGCCGGCCCGTAGCCCGTATGGAGCGTAGCGGAATACGGGGAGCCCCAGGCGAGAATCCCGGATTACGCTGCGCTCCGTCCGGGGCTACAGGGCTCGCCAGACTTTATCGCAACAAACCGCCACTGTAACGGACCGCATAGAGCGGCACGCCATCCTGCCGCGCAATCGTCTCGACACCGTGGAAACGATCGAGCGCGCCCTCGACCTCGTTTCGATAAATCATGCCTGCCTGCTCGAACAGATGCGGGCCCCGAAACGGATACTCGACGCTGACATCCAGCAACGCCTGGCGCAGGAATTTGTAGATTGCGAGGAAGATGTCTCGATCCGTGATCTCCGCACGGACGCCACCGCTGTAGCTCATCGACCAAACGACGCGGTCATCCCGGGACACGGTTTCTTGGCCAACGAAAAACCCCATCCCGAAATAGATATCGCGATAGGCATAGGGTGCCGCACGATGCTCGAGCTGCTTTGAGCCTCTGAGCAGCGGAGCGGCGGTGGCGTCGTCGTCCATCCCCGCATAGGTATGGCGCTTGGCTTCGACCAGGAACGCTGCGAGATCTCCGGGGATGGACGACATCGGTTATTCCACCAGTTCCGGCCACGGCACGATGGTCGACTTCACCGTCTTCATCGCCATGGCATCCCTGACCGCCTGTGCGACGCCTTCTTCCGTGAACGGATAGATTGTCTGCATCTTCAGCCAGGGATATTTGCCCGCCGTGCGATGGAGCATGTCGACGCCGAGCGGCAGATCGTTGGCGGTAAAACCCCAGGAGCCCAGCACGTTGATATCCTTGGTGCAAATGCGGTGCCATGAAGTCTCGATCGAGCCGGCGTCGGTGAACTGGCCCATCTCGACATAAGTGCCACCGTCGCGCAGCATCTCGATGCCTTCGGGGCCGGCGGAGGGATGGCCCGAGCAATCCATCACCAGATCGGCGCCGAAGCCGCCGACGATGTCGCGCACGCGCGCGATGCGTGCCTCGGGCGATTTGATCTCCTCGATGTTCACCGTCGCCTCGGCGCCGAACTCGCGCGCGAGCTTGAGCCGCGGCTCCTCCGGCGCCCCGACGCAGATCACGCGCCCTGCTCCCATCTCCTGCGCGGCGGCGACCGCGAGAATGCCGATCGGGCCCGAGCCCTGGATCACCACAGTGTCGCCCCAGGAAAAACCGCCGGCGCGGCTGGCGCGATTGAAGGCGCGGATGCAGGACGTCAGCGGCTCCGACAGCGCACCCAACCGCAGCGACATGTCGTCAGGCAATTTGTAGATCTTGGTGCCCGGCAGCATGTCGAGATCGACATAGACATATTCGGCCCAGCCGCCCCACATGTGAGGCGCCTTGTCGAAGCCGAGATAGCGGCCGTAATAGACCGGCGTCAGGCATTTGTTGGCGGTCAGGGGATAATGGATGCAGTAATAGCAGCTGCCGCAGGGCATCAGCGGCGGGATCATCACTTTTGATCCGACCTTGAGCGGCTTGCTCATGAAGTCCTCGGTGAATTCGTCGCCGCATTCGACGATGATTCCGCCGAGCTCGTGGCCGAGCGTGAACGGCCATGGCAGCGGCTTCGGCCAGTGCCCTTTCAGGATGTGCAGGTCGGTGCCGCAGACGCCGCACGCGCCGACCTTGATCAGCGCGGCCTTTTTGCCGACCTTCGGCCACGGCACGCTGCGGATGACGGGCTCGCTGCCCGGCCCTGCGTGGGTGCAGACGCGGATCTGGTCCATGGCGTGTCCTCGATGCCCGTCTGTTATGATTGATTGGTGCGGGCTGAAGCGAAGCGTATGTGAGATGCGCGCTGGTGCCAAGCCGCGGTCTCGTAACCCGCATGAGCGAAGCGACATGCGGGGCCAGCATTCCCGGATATCGCTTCGCTCATCCGGGCTACGGGACCCTGGTCTCCACACACCCAAGTGCCTTGAGCGCTCGACGGCGAACGTGTAGGCACGGCGCCAAAGTCCCACCCCAGGTGCCCGCTTGAACCCCCTCCCTCAAAATCCCGTGGTCGCGTCCGGCTCGTTCGCAGCGATGAGGTCGGTGCCCTACCGGCTCCAGTTCATCGCTTACGTGCTGGCGATGATGGCCGACAATATCGAGCATGTGATCAGCTATTGGGTGGTGTTCCAGAAATTCCATTCGCCGGCGCTGGCGGGTTTTGCCGTGCTGTCGCACTGGTTGCCGTTCCTGCTGTTCTCGGTCGCGGTTGGCGGACTGGCCGACCGGGTCGATCCGCGCCGCATCATCCAGTGCGGCATGCTGCTGTTCATTGTTGCCTCGGCCGGATGGGGTTTCTTCTTCATCACCGACGCCATCCAGATGTGGCACGCCATGCTGCTGCTGGTGATCCATGGCTGCGCCGGCGTGTTGTGGCAGACGCCGAACCAGCTGCTGCTCTATGATCTCGTCGGTCCCGCTGATCTTCCGAGCGCGGTGCGGCTGAATGCGATGGCGCGCTATCTCGGCATTCTGGTCGGACCTGCCGTCGGCGGAATCATCATGCTGACGCTCGGCACCTCGCATGGCATTATCGTCAACACGCTGTTCTATCTGCCGATGCTGCTGTGGCTGTTCTGGGCGCCGGTGCGGGACAAGAGTGTCGCGGTGCGGCGCTTCGCCGTGCGCGGCCTTGCCGACATCATGCTGACCATCCGCGCCATCGGCACGCAGCCGGTGCTGACGGCGATGACTTGGCTTGCCGGCCTCACCTCCTTCATGATCGGCAATGCCTATCACGCCCAGATGCCAGGCTTTGCCGGCGATCTCGGCCACGGCGATCCCGGAATCTCCTACAGCGTGCTGCTCGCGGCCGATGCCGCCGGCGCACTGCTCGCCGGCATCGCGCTGGAATCCTGGGGGCGGCTCAAGGGCACGCCGCGCACCGCGATCATGCTCGCCATGCTGTGGAGCGTGGCGCTGCTCGGCTTCGCCTCGGTGCGGATCTATCCGGTCGCGATCGTGCTGTTGTTCTTTGCAGGCTTCTTCGAGCTGTCGTTCAATACCATGGCGCAGGCGCTGGTGCAGTTGAACGCGCCGTCCGACATTCGCGGTCGCGTCGTCGGCCTCTACAACATGGCGGGGCTCGGGATGCGGGCGTTCAGCGGCATCACGGTCGGACTGTTCGGTGCGGCGATCGGCATTCACTGGTCGCTCGGGCTCTCAGCCGCGGTGCTGCTGGCGCTGCTATGTCTTCTCTATGGGCGCGCGACGAGGAAGACGGCCGGTTGACTCCGGCGTCTCCCCACCGCACGCTTGATACAGGGTTTGGGGAGATGAAGCGTTGCGCAATCGCTGGGGCATACTTGCGATCCTGTTCGTCGTTCGCCTCACCATGGCATTCCAGTTCCAGAGCGTGGCCGCGGTCGCGCCGCTGCTGCAGCAGAGCTTCGGCGTCGGGCTCGCCGATATCGGCATCCTGATCGGACTCTATTTCACACCGGGCATCGTGCTGGCGCTGCCGGGCGGCGCGATTGGCCGGACGCTTGGCGACAAGCCGACCACGATCCTGGCACTGCTGCTGATGACGGCGGGCAGCCTCGTCATGGCCACCACCGACGTCTGGGGATGGCAGATGGCGGGCCGGCTCGCCTCCGGCGCCGGCGGCGTGCTGCTGACCGTGCAGCTCACCAAGATGGGCACCGACTGGTTCGCGGGGAAGGAGATCGCCACCGCGATGGCGATCTTCGTCAACTCCTGGCCGGCCGGCGTTGCGATCTCGCTGCTGGTGCTGCCGGCGATCGGCACGGCCTATGGCGCGGGCGCCGTGTTCCTAGTGGCCGGCGCGCTGACCGCGATCGGCATTGTGCTGATCACGTTCTACCAATCACCGCCGGGAGCAACCGCCAGCGCGACCGGCTCCGGACGGCTTGATCCGCTCGCGCTTCTGGCGGTGATCGTCGCGGGTGCGATCTGGGGCCTCTATAATGTCGGCTTCGCCATGATCTTCTCGTTCGGCCCCTCGCTGCTCGCCGAGCGCGGCTGGAGCATTGCCGCGGCGGGATCGGCGATCAGCCTCGTGATGTGGCTGTCGGTGATCTCGGTGCCGGCAGGCGGTTATCTCGCCGATCGCTTCAAGCGGCCGTTCGTGCTGGCTATCGTGGCCAGCCTGGTGGTGGCCGGGCTGCTGGCCTGGCTGACCCGGTCCGACGCCGTGATCACGATCCTCGTCCTGATCGGCCTGATCGGCGGCCATCCGGCCGGGCCGATCATGAGCCTGACCGCCCGCGTGCTCGTGCGGGAAACCAGGGCGATCGGGATGGGCGTGTTCTACACTCTCTTCTATGCCGCGATGATGCTGGGACCGGCGGTGGCGGGCCGGCTCGCCAAATCGGCCGGCACGGCCGCGGTCGCGCTTGACCTCGGCGCGCTGACAGTGCTGGCCTGCCCGCCCCTGATGTGGCTTTTCGAACGCATTGTGTCTGTTCGTCATCGCCGCGCCCGATCCTAACGCGGCATTAACCCTGTGCACCTTAGGGTCGTCCCGGACTCCGCCAGGCGGGGGGTCGGGTTGTGAAAATGGCGTTGGCGCACAAAAAATTTCTTCCGGCCGCCGAGGAACGTCGGCGTTTCCAGCGGGTGAAGGTTCACCTGCTCGGCCGCTACATGCTGCCGGACCGCCGTGAATTCCCCTGCCAGGTGATCAACATGTCGCCGGGCGGGCTGGCACTGCTGGCCCCCGGCATCGGCAATGTCGGCGACCGCGTGGTCGCCTATCTCGACCATATCGGGCGCGTCGAGGGCAAGATCACCCGCATCATCGACAATGGCTTCGCCATGACGGTCGGTGCCACGCCGCGAAAGCGCGACAAGCTTGCGGCACAGCTGACCTGGCTCGCCAACCGCGACATCCTCAATCTGCCGGAAGACCGCCGCCACGATCGTATCGTGCCGCGCAATCCGATCGCGGTGCTGACGCTCGAGGACGGCACCAAGATGACCTGCCGCATCATCGACCTCTCGCTGTCGGGCGCCGCCATCGCCGCGGAGAACCGCCCCCCGCTGAAATCGACGGTTTTGCTGGGCCGGGTGCAGGGCCGCGTGGTCCGAAACCTCGAAGATGGCTTCGCGCTCGAGTTCATGCATTCGCAGCCAATTGAAACTCTCGAAGAGAGCGTTACCGCGCGGTAAAGCGCGAAGGCACCAAAACCACTGCATTTCCAGTACTGAAGGCGGCCTCCGCGATGCGGACGCCGCCTTTTTCATGAGTGGCGTCGAGGCTCGCGCGGGTTAACGCGGAGGCTGCGGGAGCGTGCAAACAACGGTTCCGCCAGCGTTTCCGCGTTAATCCATAAAATTTGAATCAATTGCAGTCATATCGAATTTTATTCAAATTTGACTCAAGTATAGATCGAATTCGCCGCGTGTTTTACTTGCATTCGTCTCGACTTGACTTGACTGACTTAGCGGCAACTCAAAAGCTGCCTGCGCAATGTGGTCCCAACAAGAAACGGGGGCCGCAATGTTTCATTTCAGGGGACAGGGGAAGGGATTGGCGCTCGCCGCCATGCTCTTCGGAATGAGCGCGGCAGCGCAGGCCGGCGAAGGCCGTCTGCTCTACGCAAGCCTCGGCGACACCACGCGTGCGCCGATCGGCTGGGTCGAGTTCTGTGCGGACAATGCCGCTCAGTGCCAGGGCGCACCGACGCAACCGCGTGACATCGTGATGTCGCAGGCTGCATGGCGCGACCTCGTCAAGGTCAATCGCTGGGTCAACGAGACCGTCAAGCCTTTGACCGACCAGGAGCACTGGGGCGTGATCGAAAAGTGGTCGCTGCCGTCGGACGGTTACGGCGACTGCGAGGACTACGTGCTGTTGAAGCGCAAGATGCTGATCGATGCCGGATGGCCGCGCGAGGCCCTGCTCATCACCGTCGTGCGCGACAAGAAGGGCGAAGGACACGCGGTGCTGACGGTGAAGACCGACAAGGGCGAGTTCGTTCTCGACAATCAGAACGAGAACGTCGTTGCCTGGACGGAGACCGACTACCGCTTCGTCAAGCGCCAGTCGCAGAGCGATCCCAATGTCTGGGTCTCGCTCGGCGACACCAAGCCGGCGATCTCCACCGCCAGCGCAAGGGATCAGTAGAGACAAACGAAAGAGATACGCGACCCGGTCACATCCCCACCCCTCCCCGTCCCAGACCGGTTCGCGCGCGGCCAGCCATCCCCCAATGGCTGGCCGCAACTTTTTTAGGGTGTACTTCGCTTAGTTCTGCGGCGCCTGCCGCGACCAGGGCACGCGCGCGACGGTGAAATCGCGCCATGTGCTTTGCAGGACGGGTTGCACCCCGATCGACGCGCGCGCCTGCCAGCCTGCGATCGCCGCCGCGGCGATGGTGCCGTCGGGCTCGGCATCAAGCCCGTCCAGCAATGATGCCGTAACCGCCATGTCGTTGACGGCGCCAAGCTGCTCCTGCAAGCCGGCGAGCCTTCGCGAGAATTTTCGCGTGGATTTGCGGTCTGCGAACAGCGGCAGCAGAAACTCGCTGAGATAGCGCAGCCGCTTGGTCGCGAGCCGCAGGCGGTGCAACTGTTCGGCGGAAAGCGACTTGAAGCGGCGGCCGCGCTTGAGCACCTTGGCGTATTGCGCCGATAGGATGCGTGCCGCGAAGTCGGCCGCGGGTTCGGCGAGCTGGCCGAGATCCTCGGTGGCGACGTCGTTGCGCCAGCCGCGCGCCTCGATCCAGTTGCCGAGGCCGAGCAGGAACATGGCGCAGCGGCGATCTTCGAGGGCGCCATGCGCCTTGCGATAGGCGTCGGACTGGCGCCCGGCCGCAGCCAGGCCCAGTGCATCGAAGCCCGCGACCGACGGACAGGCTGTTGCGATCTTCGGCAAGGTATCGAGCCGGAACACATCCCAGTCGCGCGCAGCGGAGAGCTCTTGCGCCAGCCATCTGGCTTCCAACCGCAGCGCATCGAGATTGCTGAGCGCGCCGACCGACCCCATCAGATCCAACGCCGATCGAAGCCGGCGCAGCGAGACGCGCAGCTGATGGATTCCTTCCCGATTGCGGCCATCCTCGGCCGCCGGCAGCGACTGAAGCAAATGGAGGAAGCAGGAACGCAGGATTGTCGCGAACGCCTCGTCCAATGTCACCGACGGATCGAGACGAAGTTTTCGCGGACGCCGCGCCGAGGGTGGCTTGTCGGCGGCAAGATCGAAGCCGCGTGCCGATTTGGAGCGAATGGACGGCTTTACGTCGCCGTGCTCCGCGAGCCGCAGCGCGATCTCGTAGACCGCGCTCGCGCTGCCGCTCTTGAGCTCCAGCTCGATCTCGCTCACCGGCAGTGAACGGTCGCCGGCCGTCAACTCACCCTGGTCGAAGGCGATCTCGACCGTGCCTGACGGCAGTTCGATCGGCCGCGCATGGCGATGGACATCGGCGGTGAAGACCGATTCGAGCGGCTGCGCTTCCAGATTGCCGCGAAGCTTCTCGGGAATGAACGGCATTGCCAAACCGAGATCGGGCGCAAGCGACGGTACCCTCATCTCCCACTCACCACGGCGGAGCGGATCGTCCACCGCATCGGTCTTCACGGTCTGCACGAAGCGCGCGCCGCTCTGACGAACGCGCAAGCTCAAGCCGTGGCGACGCAACGTCCGCTCCGGCGTGTCGTAATAGACGGACTTGAGATGTTTGCGCGCGCCCTTGTTGCGCGCGTTCATCGCGATCACAGGCGCGGCCTTGAAATGCGCCATGCGATCGGCATCGACGAAAAGCTTGAGCTCGATCTCACCGGCACCATGCGCGGCAGCGCTCGACCGCAGTGGTTCCGTTGCCGGTTCCGCGTCTTGCAATGGCGTCTGATCGATCACAGGTTCCGCGACGAGTTCGGCCGGCTCACGCTGCCTGAAGAAGCCAGCAACGACTTGCGTTCTCTTGTTTTCCCTTGCAACAGGATTTCCATCCCGCGCGCTCGGAGCCTTGCGAACCGGCGTTGCGTCTGACTTCAGCATTTACGGTAACATGACAGTTCGATGACAGAGCGCCATCCTATAGCCGGTGTGGCTCGCGAGGAATAGTCACGTGACGTCGCAGCGCCCTACCGTCCACACGAGGCTGGGAGCGCACAATCCAGCTTGACCACAGGAACTAAATTGCCGCTGGGCACAGCAAGCGATCGAATTGACTGCGAATCCCGCCCTTCTCGAAACCGAGATGAACGCGTCAGCGAGCTTGACTCATGCCAACCTTCCCGCAATCGGTGGCGATGGCGTCGAGCGCGCTGCCCTGTCCCTCCGGCTGTTGCTTCATCGGCTAGCGGCACAGGCAATCACAAGGAGTTGGCATGACGTCGTTCCGTCCCGTCATCGCGTTGTCCAGGGGCCTCGAAGTCCTTCGGGTGATCAATCAGGAACGGCAGTCGACCGTCGGCTCGCTGCACAAGGCGACGGGGCTGAACAAGTCAACGATCGTCCGCATGCTCGAGACGCTGGAACATGAAGGTTATGTGGTACGTCGTACCGAGCCGGCCAGCTACGCGCCGACGGGACGGGCGCTGCTGCTCAGCGCAGGCTATGATGAGCCGACCTGGATTGGCGGCATCGCCGAACCCATCCTGAACAAATTCCGCAAGCAGATCCATTGGCCGTCAGACATCGCGGTGCTCGATCAGGAGTCCATGGTCATCGCCCACACGACGCGCGTCGATGGATCGCTGCTGTTCAGCCGCCCGCCGGGTTTTCGCTTTCCCGTCCTCGGCACCTCGATGGGACGCGCCTATCTCGCCTTCTGCGAACCCGCCGAGCAGGAGCGCATTGCCGCACGGCTGGCCCTTGGTCCGGAGCCCTGGAACGATCTGGCGCGCAATCCCGGCAGACTTGCCAAAGTGCTGCGCACGATCCGTAGCGCGGGGTTCGCAGTCATGGACGAGACCTACAGCCGCCGCGTCTTCGGGGGCGCAGTGTGGGCGATCGGCGTACCGGTCGTTTTGCGGAATCGCCTGTTCGGCAGCATGAACGTGATGATGCTTCGCGAGGCGGTCGGTCTGGAGGACGGTGTGCGGCGCTTCGTACCGCCGATGAAGAAGGTCGCTTCCGCACTTGCCGAGGCGCTCGGTGCCAAGCTTGCTGCGCCGGGTTCTCCTGCAGGTCGGCGATGATCATTTCACACAGTGAAACGATATTTTGATTTCTTGACCCCCCTTCCTGCCCGTGTGACACCTCGTTGCGGCGGCTGCCGGCTGCCCAATGACACAGGGAAAAGGGGAGGCCGAAGTGCGGACATCCGCGAGAATTTGGGCTGCCGCGATGGCATGCCTGACGATGGCCGCTTCTGAAACGGCTTTGGCCGAAGCCTGGCCGACCCGGGCAATCAGGATCGTCGTCTCCACGCCGGCAGGCGGCATCACCGATGCCTTCGCCCGCGCCTATGGCGACTATATCTCGCAGAAGCTTGGCCAGCCGGTCATTGTCGAAAACAAAACCGGAGCCAGCGGTGCGCTGGCGGCACAGTCGGTGAAGGATTCCCCGGCCGACGGCTACACGCTGATGTACACGATCTCGTCCACCTTGCTCGGTAACCGGCTGTTGTTGAAATCGCTGGCCTATGATCCGGACAAGGATTTCACGATCGTCGCGATGACGCCTTCGGGGCATCTGCCGCTGGTGGTCCATTCCGCCACCAATGCAAAGACGATCGAAGAGTTCGTCGCGTACGCACGTGGCAACAAGGTCACGGCCGGCTCGTACGGCATCGGCTCGTTCGCACATATTGCGATCGCCGAGCTCAACCGGCAATTCGGTCTCGACATTTCCATCGTGCATTACCGCGGCGAAGCGCCGATGTGGCAGGATCTGGCCGCGGGGGTGATCCAGGCGGCCGTCGGCAGCTATCAGGCTGCGCTACCGGTGCTCGATACCGGCATCGGCCGCCCGATTGCCGTGCCGACACCAGTGCGCATGAAGAAGCTGCCCGAAACCAAGACATTTGCCGAGCAAGGGGTCACGGGCAATGTCTTCCAGCTCATCAGTTTTACCGCGCTGGTGGCGCCCGCTGCGATGCCGGCAGACCGGATCGACATGCTCGCCAAGTTGATGGTCGAAGGCGGCAAGACGGAGCGCGTGCAGAAGCTGCTCGATGCCTTCGGCGTCGACCAGCCGGCCATGGATCGCGCATCCTCGATTGCGCTCTACGAAAAGGAAGGGCCGATCTGGCTCGAGTCGATCAAGACTCTCGGATTAGAGCCGCAATAGCCGCCGTCGCGCCCAGCCGGGTGCGGACGCGCCTCGTTGAGCTCAGACCCCGAGCACGTCCGCGAGTCGCAACTCGTCAGCGGCGGGATCCTTCAGAAACAGCTCGGCCTCGATCTCGTTCAGATGCGACAACATCTGCGCGCGCGCGGCCTCCCTGTCGCATTTGCGGATCGCGGAGACGATTCCGGCGTGATGATCGGTGCCGCAGGCCGGCGTGTCGTGCCGGCGGTAGAGCAGGATGATCAGCGAGGACCGCGCGATCAGCTCCTTGAGAAAACCAAGATAGATGCTGTGGCCACTCATCTCGGCGACGAGTCGATGGAAGTCGCCGGAGAGGCGGACCGAAGCACGCGCATCGCCACGCAGCTCCGCCTCGCGCTCCTCGGCAAGATGCCGCTGGAGACGCCCGATCCATGCCGGCGACACCGCGTCAACGGCGTGATCGACGATCGTCGGCTCGATCAGGCGGCGCGCCTCGAACACTTCGCGGGCGTCCGCAGGCGTCGGCCGCGCGACGAAGGCGCCGCGGTTCTTCTCGATGTTGACGATGCCCTCGTGCGCGAGCTGTTGCAGCGCGGTGCGAACCAGCGTTCGGCTTGCTCCGTAGATCTCGCCGATCTCGTCCTCGCCGAGTTTCGTGCCGGGCAACAGGCGATGCTCGAGGATCGCCGCAGTCACACCTTCCCGGATGCGGCTGACGCGATCGCTCGCATCTGGCGAGTCGGAGTTCGGTCGGGACTTGACGGCCATGGGGGTGAGGACTCGATCGTCGACGAGGGCGTTGAATCCTAATCGACCAGCTGTATCCAATCACAGGCGAAACTTTATACAATCCGCGCCTGTTTTGTGTGCACGCAACTGCGAAGGCAGCGAACCGCCCAAGCCCGTGGGATTCGATCTAACGATCTGACTCCGCTGCACTGTTTTGGAATTCGGCCGGCCGAGAACGATTCAAGCGCGATTGGCATGGACCTTGCGGAGAGAGGCGCAGCATCGCCCTCGCCCCGGACACGCCATGGCCACTCCCGCCGCCCTCGAACTGGTCGCCGTCACCAAGCGCTACGACACGACGCTGGCGGTCGACACCGTCAATCTGAAAATCCCGGCCGGCACTTATTGTTGCCTGCTCGGCCCCTCCGGCTGCGGCAAGACCTCGACCTTGCGCATGATCGCCGGCCACGAGGCCGTCAGCGAAGGCGACATCACCCTGGGTCCGCAGAACGTCACGGATCTCGAACCCGCCAAGCGCGGCACGGCGATGATGTTCCAGTCCTACGCGCTGTTTCCGCACCTCACCGTGCTCGACAACGTGGCGTTTGCCCTGAAAATGCGCGGCATCGACCGGGCGACGCGGCACAAGCGCGCCGGCGAGTTGCTCGAGCTGGTGGCGATGACGCCCTATGCGGCCCGCCTCCCCGCACAGCTGTCCGGCGGCCAGCAGCAGCGCGTCGCGCTCGCCCGCGCGCTGATCACGGAGCCGCAGATCCTGTTGCTCGACGAGCCGCTCTCGGCGCTCGATCCGTTCCTGCGGGTGAAGATGCGGGGCGAATTGAAGCGGCTGCAGCGCGAGCTCGGCATCAGCTTCGTTCAGGTCACGCACGGCCAGGAAGAGGCGATGGCGCTGGCCGACCACATCGTGGTGATGAACCAGGGCAGGATCGAACAGCAGGGAAGCGCCCGCGACATCTTCCATCACCCCCGCACCGAATTCGTGGCGCGCTTCATCGGCGGTCACAACGTCCTCAGCGACGCAGGCAAACTCATCGCCGTGCGCGCCGATCAGCTCGGCATCGCGCCGTTCACTGACGGCGCCTTCGGCGCGCCCGCGCTACTGACCCAGACCGAGTACCAAGGCTCCTACATCGCCGTCTCGCTCACGCTCGACGACGGGACCGCCCTGTTTTCCCACCTTCCCGAGGCCGCCTTCGACGTCCACCAGTTCCGGCCGGGCGATCGCGTGCTGGCCATCTGGGATCCCGCCAAGGCGCAACGTCTGCAATAGCGCCGATCAATCACCGGAATGCGCAACAGAGGAGTGAGTGATATGACCGAAACGACCAGGAAGAAGGGCCTTAGCCGCCGCACGCTACTGAAGAGCACCGCGGGTCTCGCCGGACTTGCCGCGGGCTCCGGCGCCATCACAGGCTTTCCCTATGTAATGTCGGCCGAGCCGAAGGTGCTGCGCTATCTCGGCACCGCAGTGAACGAGGGTGACGAGATCTCCAAGCAGTGCCTGAAGGACACCGGCATCAAGATCGAATATATCACCGCGACCACCGACGACGTCACCAAGCGCGTGATGACCCAGCCGAATTCCTTCGACGTGCTGGACACCGAATATTTCGCGCTAAAGAAGATCGTGCCGTCGGGCAACATCCTTGCCCTCGACGCGAGGAAGATCAAGGAATTCGACAACATCACGCCGGTCTTCACCAAGGGCGTCACGCCCGGCGGCAAGAAGATCGGCGGCCAGGGCACCGCACCCTGGAAGGTGCTCTATCTCGAAGGCAAGGACTCCAAGAAGTTCGCGACGTCTGCCACCGAGTTCGTCACGCTGATCCCGACCGTCTACAACGCCGACACGCTCGGCATTCGCCCCGATATCATCAAGCGTCCGATCAGCTCGTGGGCCGAGCTGCTCAACCCCGAGTTCAAGGGCAAGGCCTCGATCCTCAACATCCCCTCGATCGGCATCATGGATGCCGCGATGGTCGTGGAAGCCACCGGCAAGTACAAATATGCCGACAAGGGCAACATGACCAAGGAAGAGATCGATCTCACCATGAAGGTGATGACCGAGGCCAAGAAGGCGGGCCAGTTCCGCGCCTTCTGGAAAGACTTCAACGAGAGCGTCAACCTGATGGCCTCGGGCGAGACCGTGATCCAGTCGATGTGGTCGCCGGCGGTGACGAAGGTCCGCTCGATGGGGATTGCCTGCACCTTCCAGCCGCTCAAGGAAGGCTATCGCTCCTGGGCCTCCGGCTTCTGCGTCTCCAAGGGCGTCTCGGGTGCGAAGCTCGAATGGGCCTATGAGTTCGTCAACTGGTTCCTGTCCGGCTATGCCGGCGCCTATCTCAACCGCCAGGGCTACTACTCGGCCGTGCTCTCCACCGCGAAGGCGCATATGGAGCCTTACGAGTGGGCCTATTGGATGGAAGGCAAGGCGGCCGAGAAGGACATCAAGGCGCCCGACGGCTCGCTGCTCGAGAAGGCTGGCGCCGTGCGCGACGGCGGCTCCTACGAGGACCGCATGGGCGGCGTCGCGTGCTGGAACGCCGTGATGGACGAGAACGACTACATGGTCCGCAAGTGGAACGAGTTCATCGCGGCGTAATCTGATGGACACGTCGGAGGACATTTTGCAACAGGCATCTCCGGACCTGGTCCGGGGATCGGAGACGGCGCGCCGCAGCAAAGCGGCGCGGCTGTCACCCTCCTTCATCTCCTGGCTCCAGGCCGGGCCGATGATGCTGGTGTTCCTCGCCTTCTTCCTGATCCCGCTCGTCTTCGTCGTCATCGTCTCGTTCTGGGACTACAACGAATACCAGTTGCTGCCGGCCTTCTCGGGCCGCGGCTACACCGACACGTTCGAGGGCTGCATCGCGCAGCTCCCCGATCTCTGCACGATCGCCAAGACTTATCTGAAGACGCTGAAGCTTTGTTTCATCGTGTGGGTCATCACACTCTTCATCGGCTTCTGGGTCGCCTACTTCCTCGCCTTTCACGTCAAGTCGAAAACTTGGCAGATGGGACTGTCGCTGCTCTGCACGATCCCGTTCTGGACCTCCAACGTGATCCGCATGATCGCCTGGATTCCGCTGCTCGGGCGCAATGGCCTTGTCAACTCAGGCTTGGTGAAGACGGGGCTGATCAACCATCCCGTTGAATGGCTGCTGTTCTCCGAATTCTCCGTGGTGCTGGCGCTGGTGCACCTCTTCACCTTCTTCATGGTGGTGCCGATCTTCAACTCAATGGTTCGCATCGACAAATCGCTCATCGAGGCCGCCTATGACGCCGGGGCGACCGGTTTCCAGACGCTCGTCAACGTCATCATTCCCCTGGCAAAACCCGGCATCGTGATCGGCTCGATCTTCGTCATCACCATCGTGATGGGCGACTTCATCACCATCGGCGTGATGGGCGGGCAGCAGATCGCGGCCGCCGGCAAGATCATCGAGACGCGGGTGAATGCGCTGCAATTCCCGGCAGCAGCGGCCAATGCCGTGATCCTGCTCGTCATCACGTTCCTGATCATCACCATGATGTCGCGTATCGTCGACATCAAGAAGGAGCTCTAGAGCATGAAGGAAGGACGCCCGCGCTCTTTCTACGTGCTCGCGATCTTCTTCGCGGCCTACACGCTGTTCCTCTACGGCCCGATGATCGCGATCTATGTGCTGTCGTTCCAGGGACCGCAGGGCGGCCTCACCTTCCCGATGAACGGTGTATCGACTTTCTGGATCGCAAAATTGTTCCAGGGCACCGGCATCGTCGATCTCGGCGCCGCCTTCCGCCGTTCGCTGCTGCTTGGCATCATCGTGATGATCGTCACCGTCGTGCTGTCGGTCGCAGCGGGCATGGCGTTTCGCCGCAAGTTCAAGGCGCAAAGCATCCTGTTCTACTCCGCGATCGCGAGCCTCATCGTGCCCTCGATCATCACCTCGCTCGGCATCTCGCTTGAATTCCGCATCATCGACGATCTGATCAAGGCGCATTGGAACGAGAATTTCGAGACCTCGATGGGTCTGCTCACCTCGGGCCTCGGTGCACATCTGACCTGGACGCTGCCGTTCGGCCTTCTCATCATGTTCGCGATCTTCAATCGCTTCGATCCCAGGCTCGAGGAAGCCGCGCGCGATCTCGGTGCGACACCGTGGCAGGCGTTCCGTCATGTCGTGCTGCCGATCATCCTGCCCTCCGTGATCGGCATTGGACTGTTCGGCTTCACACTGTCCTGGGACGAACTCGCGCGTTCCAGCCAGGCGATCGGGGCGGTGAACACGCTGCCTCTCGATCTCCAGGGCCTCACCACCACCGTGACGAACCCCGACATCTATGCGCTCGGCACCGTGATCTCGGCCGTCTCGTTCACGGTGATCGCGCTTGCGCTTGGCACCATCCACATGCTCAACAAGCGACAGGCGGCCAAAGGCTCGGACGCCGGCAAAGGGCTTGTCTGAGAAGGGGCTTGTCTGATCCGATGCGGCTTCACGTCGTCAATCCCAACACCACTGCGTCCATGACGGTGAAGATCGCCGCTGCCGCGCGCGCGGTCGCCCTGCCCGACACCGTGATCGATGCGCGCCAGCCCACGATGGGCCCGGTCTCGATCGAGGGATTTTACGACGAGGCGTTCGCGGTGCCGGGCATGCTCGGCTGCATCCGCGAGGCCGACCGCGACGGCGCGGATGCGCATGTCATCGCCTGCTTCGACGACACCGGCCTCGACGCCGCGCGCGCTGCGGCAAGGGCACCAGTGATCGGCATTGGCGAGGCCGGCTTCCACATGGCGAGCCTGATTGCCGCGCGCTTCGCCGTGGTGACGACGCTCGGTGTCTCCATCGTGCCGATCGAGCATAATTTGCGGAAATACGGCCTCGCCGAACGCTGCGCGCGCGTCCGCGCCGCCGAGGTGCCGGTGCTCGCGCTCGAGGAGCGCAACACCGATGCGCTCGCAAAAATCTCTACGGAAATCACGGCCGCGATCCGCGACGATCGCGCAGAGGCCATCGTGCTCGGTTGCGCCGGCATGGCCGATCTCGCCAATGAACTCGCCGCCACGCACAGCCTGCCCGTGATCGACGGCGTCGCCGCCGCGGTGACCTTGGCAGAATCACTGGTGCGACTGGGACTGAAGACCTCCCGGCTCGGGCCCTACGCGGCGCCGCGCTCGAAGACCTATTCCGGTCCGTTTTCGCTGTTTCAGCCCTGATCTCTGCCTCTGACGGGGGCACGGATGCCCTAAGGCATCCTGATTGTTGGTTTTTTTGCTCTTAGCCTCTTTTTGGTCCCATTCCTTGCCGACACGTAACGCTTTCGGGACGCCCCGGTAACCTCAGGTTGCCGGTCTTCGCCACTCACCAAGTTTCAATTTGGGTTTTGTCAGCGATGATCGATCTCGCAGAGGACACACGGTCCCATCCCCTCTTTCGCCTTGGCACCCAGCCTATCGCGCTGACCGCCGCCGCGCTCCTGCTCCTGATCGCGGGGGTGACCTCGATCGCGATCTGGCGTGCCTATACCGGTGCGGCCCCTGAGACCGACCGGGTGGTGGCGTCGCGGCAGCTGCAGGCTCGCACCGCACAGGCATCCGAGCAGCTGGTCGAGAAGACCAAGGGGCTGGAGGCAACCCAGCAGGAATCGATTGACCAGCTCCAGGTCGTGCAAGACCAGCTCCAGAGTGTGAAGCGCTTGCTCGCATTCCAGCAGGCCGACACCAAGCGTCTGTCCGAGCAGGTCACGATACTCAACGAGTCCATCGATGGCCTGCGGCAATCCTTTGCCAGCGCCCGGGCGAGCGAGGCGGAGACTCCCTCAGTTACCCGCAGGAAACCTGCACGGCATCGTGTCCATGCCAGTGCACGCAAGCGCTCGCGCGGCTGAGCAGCCGGCGCCGCCACCCTTAAATTTTTGGACTTGTGAACTGGATCACATTCGCCCGTGTGATTCCAAGCGATGCTCGCCGTTACCGGATGGCGTGAGCCGATTTCAATGTCCGGGGCTGGCAAGGTCGTTGACGGTATATTGCGTCAACGGCCTTGTTTTTTGACGGGTACCGCCGCCTATTCGCAGACATCCACGGGGCGGATGCGCCAGCCCGCTGGCGTCATGACGCGCTTCCGCACAACGTAGCAGCCGCCATAACCGCCATCATCGTATCGGGTACCATAGTAATATGGATTGCCGTAATACGGTTGGCCGTAGCCGTAATACCCGCCGTAGTAACCTGCGCCGGCGATACCGGCACCGATGGCGACGCCTGGCCAGAAGCCACTGCCATGCCAGTGGCCGCCATGACCCCAGCCGCCACCACGGCCCCAGCCACCGCCGCCATGACCCCAGCCGCCGTGACCGCCCGCTTGTGCCGCCTGCGGCATCGACGACCCAACCGCCACCACAGCCAGCGCCGTCAACATCATCTTCCGTATCATCACTCGATCCTCTGCGTGGATACCCTCCACGCTCCAAAGCAGGACCAAGCTAATCGGCTTGAGGCGTTCCTGACAGCCTCACTGTCTCACTTCCCCGCGAGCGTCAGCAGCCGCGGCAGATGCTCTTGAGCTTCTTGTCGAGCAGCCGGTTCTCGGCGTTGACGGCGGCGTCGGTGGACCCACCTGCGCCGGTCCCAGTGGTGACGCCGGGTGCATTCGCACCGGACGATTGGGCGGTCCCCAGACTGTTGGTGCCTGGCGCGGGAGCCGGAGAATTGGCGACACCTCCGGCCGATCCTGTGGAGCCGCCGGTGGCTTGCGCGAACGATGCGGCCGGCACCGGAACAAGGGCGAAGATCACGATCACGGTCTTGATTGAACGGGCTATAGGCAATCTGGCCATTGAAATTCTCCTTCGCCGATCAACCGCCGCAGCAAGGACCGGTTCCGGAACAAATGCCGTCGCATCAGCTTGAAACCGGGAAGGCGGGCACGATCACGCGCAAGCTGATCTTCTGCTCCGCAAACAGAAAGGCGCAGTCACGATGAACGATCGCGATGCTTTTGCAGAAGGCGAACGCGCGGCGCGTAAAAACATTCCGGCGGAAGCCAATCCGTACCAGGACGGTAGCGATGAGCATGCCCTATGGTCCGCGGGGCACGAGAAGGTCGCAAGCGCAATAGAAGCGCGCGAGTCCGAAGGAAGCTGAGTTCACCCGATCCGCTTGAGGCCCTTTGTGAAGCGCGGTCCATTGGCGACGTAGAACTTCGCAGCACTCCCCATCTTCTGCACCTGAGCATCGTCGAGCGTGCGGATCACCCGCGCCGGCGAGCCGATGATCAGGGACCGTTCGGGAAACTCCTTGCCCTCGGTGATGACGGAGCCGGCGCCGACGATGCTGTTGCGCCCGATCCTGGCGCCGTTCATCACGATTGAGCCCATGCCGACGAGTGCGCCCTCCTCGATGGTGCAGCCGTGCAGGATGACGTTATGCCCGACCGTACAGTTCCTGCCGATCTGAAGCGGAAAACCGAGATCGGTGTGGCAGGTCGAGCCGTCCTGCACGTTGGCGCCCTCGCCGATCTCGATCCACTCATTGTCGCCGCGCAGCACCGCGCCGAACCAGACGCTCGCGCCCGGCTTCAGGCGCACGCGGCCGATCACGGTAGCGGTCTCCGCGATGAAGTAGTTGCCGTCGGCGGGAAGGTCGGGCGCCTGCCCGTCGAGCTCGTAGATCGCCATGAGGGTCTCCTGTCGCGTCAACCCCAGCCATAGCGAAACGGCGGCCTTGACGCAAAGGGCCGCCGCGCAGGCAGCCCTACAGCGGCGCGCATCAGACCAGAACGCCGGCCGCGCGGAGCGTCATCAGGAAGAAGGTGCCGCTCATCATGCTCCAGAAGCCGGCGATGACGGTCGCCATCATCACGAATTCGACGCGGCGGCTCTCCACCTGCCTGCCGCGCAGAGTATTGCGCATGATGATGAAAGGCGCCGCGAACACCAGGAACGGAACCGCCGCGAAGGTCTTCGGCGCCACGCCGTCCTGCAACAGACCGAAGCCGGCCGGCCGCTGTGCGACCGTCTGGTATCCGCTCACGAGCGCTCCCGCGAGCGCGAAACCAATGCCGATCGAGAAGAATGTGTTGAGAGCTTCAGGTGTCATCGGAACAGTCCGCCCTTACGCAACGCGAGGTACCTTCCTGTGACAAAGAGTGCCGGTTAACGCTACATTATCCTTAAGGGAAGGTTAACGCCGCCAGCCGTTCCACGCAGGCCTCTCTCCCTTCCCTGCAGCCGGCCAACGCTCCGCGAAATCGCCACCACGTGGCATATTCGCCGCTGATTCGTCGGCCATCGGCCGACTTCCGGCTCATTCGCGCGGCTCATGACGGTGTTTTCGGCAATTTCCCCTCAATCTCCCCGGGTGCGCACCCGGGCCCACGTCGTCCCGATCGTGCTCGGCGGCATTGCCGCGGTGTGCGCCGTCGCGCTCGTCGCCTATTTGTTGTGGCCGACCTGGGGGCCGAGCGGCGCGAACGCCCCGGACAAGCTGCCGGTGAGCGTCGGCGGCACGCTGTTCAACCTGCCGACCAACGCGATCCGCATGAAGATCCAGCGCCACTCCGGGCCACAGGAGCGGATCGATCTCGACTTCCTGTACCCTTCGCTGGAGCCGCCGGGCGCGCCGAAGCACGTCACCGCCGATAGCGTGGATGCGGCGATGCAGCCGATCGACCGCATCTTCCTGTCGATCGCCGCACATCGCGATGCGCTCTCGCCCGAGCAGCGCACCGCCACGATTTATCCACGCTATCTCGACCAGGCCGCGGCAATGCCTCAGGATGGGCTGACGATGCGGATATTCCGCGCTGACACGCCTTACGGCACCGAGGATCTCTATTCTGCCGCAAGTCCCGCGCTGACCGCGCGCTGCACGCGCGATGGTGCGACGCCCGGCATGTGCCTCGCCGAACGCCGCGTCGGCGGCGCCGACCTCACCTTCCGCTTTCCGCGCAGCTGGCTGTCGCAGTGGCGCGATACGGCGGAAGCGATGGAGAAGCTGACGGCGCAGCTGCGCGGCCCGAAGGGCTGAACGCGACCGCGCGACCTGCGCCTCCAAAACAAAAACTGCGAAAACAACCCCATGCACAGTAGCCAAGCTCCTGTAATGCTTCGTATTTTTCGAAGTCAGCTTCGCGCGTATGGTGTCAGGATGGGGCGGCGGTGAAGCTGTTGCTCGTCCTTGCGAGCGAAGCGAAGCAATCTCGGCTACATTGCCTTTTCATCTCAATGCACGATGCCGTGCTCGTCCGACTCACGGACCGAACCGGCAGGCATCCGCGACAGAGGTTAGTCATGATTCTCCGCAGAAGTGACGGTGTGTGGCTAAATGAACCGCAGCGATGGGCGGCAGAGGGTGATGACCTGCGGATCCTCACGGACAAGGCCACGGATTTCTGGCGCGAAACCCATTACGGCTTCAATCGCGATAGCGGACATTTCCTGGGCTTTCCGACAGGCGAAGCATTCACCGCAGATTTGCGTGTTCAGGGCGATTTCCGGGCGCTCTATGATCAGGCGGGCATCATGGTGCGCCTCGACGCGCATCATTGGGTCAAAGCCGGAATCGAATTGTCAGATGGCCGCGCTATGCTCGCGAGCGTGCTGACAAACGGGCAATCAGACTGGGCGACAGCACCCTATGAGCATAATGCCAGCGACTTCTGGGTCCGCGCGACCATCGCCAACGGTGTCCTTCGTCTGCAGGTTTCGGCCGACGGCAAATCCTGGCCCCTCATGCGGCTGGCGGCGTTTCCTAAAGCAAACTCCTACCTTGTGGGACCGATGGCCTGCACACCCGAACGGGCGGGGCTAGAAGTCGTATTCTCGACGTTTCGTCTGACACCTCCCCTCGGAAAAGACCTGCACGACCTGAGCTGAACATCACCCTCGCAGATATATGTTCTTGCAAGAAAGCAAAGGCATGGAGCCGCGCCCGCGCGGCCCCGTTGAGCGAGACGATCGCCGAACTATTCCTGGTCGACGAGGTCGTCCTCGAGGATCGCCATCTGGAATTGGAACGAGCGATCATCGTCCTCGTCGTCGACGAAGAGCACACCGATGAATTCCTCGCCGATATAGACCTCGGCGGAATCATCCTTCTTCGGCCGCGGCACGACGCGGATCTTGGGATTGCCGAATACGCGCTTCAAATACGCGTCGAGCTTCCTAACTTCCTTGACGTCCACGGCAAGTCTCCAATCGAAATCTGGGTTGGCGCGGGTTTTAGGACGAGACGCGACCAACCGCCAGCATGAATTGCCAAAGAATTTTGGGACGAAAGGGGCGGAAAATCCGCCCATTCCGACAAGCTCGAAGGCCCGCCTCAGAGGCCCATCTCAGAGTCCCATGGCGTTGATCATCTGATCCATGGTGCGCGACGGCTCGGTGCAGCCAGCTTCGCCGACGACCTTGGCAGGCACGCCTGCGACCGTCACGTTGTGCGGCACCGGTTTGACCACGACCGAGCCCGCCGCGATGCGCGCGCAATGACCAATCTCGATGTTGCCGAGGATCTTCGCGCCGGCGCCGATCAGGACGCCGTGGCGGATTTTCGGATGGCGGTCCTCGTTCTCCTTGCCGGTGCCGCCGAGCGTAACGCCATGCAGGATCGAGACGTCGTCCTCGATCAGCGCAGTCTCACCGCAGACGAAGCCGGTGGCGTGGTCGAGGAAGATGCCGCGGCCGATGCGCGCGGCGGGATTGATGTCGGTCTGGAATACCGCAGACGCCCGGCTCTGCAGATAATACGCAAAATCCTTGCGGCCCTTCAGATAGAGCCAATGCGCGAGGCGGTGGG
This sequence comes from Bradyrhizobium sp. CW1, assembly GCF_023100665.1. Lineage (NCBI taxonomy): Bacteria > Pseudomonadati > Pseudomonadota > Alphaproteobacteria > Hyphomicrobiales > Nitrobacteraceae > Bradyrhizobium > Bradyrhizobium sp. CW1. The sequence goes on along the minus strand of NZ_CP064684.1, from coordinate 3,150,386 downwards.
TCTGGATGGCGTGAAAGCCCTTGAAATAGAGCAAGGGATCGATGAAGCGCGAGGTCGCGGGGTCGCGATCGTAGACGGCGACGAGATCGGCGCGGAAGGCGTTGCCGAGATCGGGATCGTCGCGCAGCGCCTCGTCATAGGTCTGGCGCACGAGATCGCCCGACAGCGCGGAATGATCGAGCCGGTCGGCGACTCGATGGATCACCGCATCTTCCAGGCGGCTGTGATGCAGCACCGTCGAATAGATGAAGGTCGCAAGCTCCGGCTCGCGATGGACGATGTCCTCCGCTTCGCCGCGGATCCGATCCCAGATCGGATCAAGCGTTGCAAGCTTTCCTCCCGGATTGACCTGATGCACTGCCATGAGATCTGCTCTTTCGAATTGGCTCGTTTCACTGGTTCTATAACACAGTCTAGGCGACAAAGTCCTGACGGGCTTGCCTGAGAGTGAACAGTGCGTTGTCCGGCGGGGGCATGCCAACGCGTTGAATCACAACAGTTTCTTCCGACACCCCGGGCGGCAAGGTCGGCTCAAAATGGTCAGGGTTTCGCCAAATTCAAGCCGGGCGGCGTCAAACTATTGGTGAATTCCGCCTCAACGGTAATTGCGGGCATGGTCCGAGTGAGGACGGAGCGGATTTGACCATCACCACCGATCATGCGCGCGCGGGCGCCGCGGGCTCACTCTGGCTGCGGCTCGCCGCCATCGCCCTGCCGCTCCTGTTGATCGCGCCGGCATTCTGGAACGGCTATCCGCTGTTGCAATGGGATACCGGAGGCTATCTGGCGCGCTGGTACGAGGGCTATCTCGTCCCGAGCCGCTCCACCGTCTTCGGCATCTATCTGCACTATGGCGAAAGTTCAGGGTTCTGGATCAACCTCGCGGTCCAGTCGCTGGCCACGCTGTGGCTGTTGCAGCTCACCTTGCGCGTGCTCTCGATGATGCAGACGTTCCGTTTCGTCGTGATCAGCCTGCTCCTGATCCTGTCGACTGCGCTGCCCTGGCTTGCGAGCATGCTGCTCACCGACATTTTTGCAGGCCTGTCGGTGCTGTCGCTATTCCTGCTGGTCGTCGGCGGGCCGCGGACCTCGGCGCTCGAAAAAATCTCGCTGTTCGTCTTCACGGCCTTTGCCGCCGCGACCCACAGCGCCACGCTCGGCGTGCTGCTCGGGCTCTGCATCGCCGGCTGGATGGCGCGGCCGTTGCTGGGGCGCCGGCTTCCGATCGCCGGATTGGCCCAAGCGAGCCTCACCATCCTCGCTGGCGGCCTGATGCTGGTGTCGGCGAACCATGCCTTGTCGGGCAAGTGGACGTGGACGCCCGGCGGCACCGGCGTCGCCTTCGGCCGCATGATGCAGGACGGCATCGTTGCGCGTTATCTCAATGACCATTGCCCACGCGAAAAACTCAAGCTCTGCCCCTATCGCGACCAATTGCCGGCGAGCGCCGACGAATTCCTGTGGGGCAAGAGCATGTTCAACACGCTCGGCCGCTTCGAAGGCATGAACGACGAGATGGGCACCATCGTCGTGGGTTCGCTCGCCGACTATCCGGCTTGGCAGGCCGGCGCGGCCTTGCAGGCGCTGGGCCAGCAATTGCTGCATGTGGCGACCGGCGAAGGCACCAATGGCTGGATCCCGCACACCCGCGGCATCATCGAACGTTATGTCCCCTCGCAGGCCGCGCCGATGCGCGCCGCGCGCCAGCAGAATTGGGGACTCGATTTCGACACCATCAACTGGCTGCACGTTCCCGTCGCGCTGGCCTCGATGCTGGCGCTGGTCGCGCTGCTGGCGCATGCCCTCGCGAACCGCCGGCTCGACGACCTGACCTTGCTGGCGGCGACCATCACGCTGGCGCTGCTCGGCAATGCCTTCATCTGCGGCGTGATCTCCGGCCCGCACGACCGCTACGGCGCGCGGATGGTGTGGGTTGCGACCTTCACCGTGCTGATGGCGCTGGCGCGCCGCCTTGGGGAAGACAGCAAAGCGCGGTGAGATTGGGGTGAAGCGCCATCGTGCCTGGTTTCGTCCGAGCAGCGATCGCGTTTATCCAGTAAGACCAGCGCATTCGTTCTCAAGGGTGTTTGGAGCCCTTCATCGCCCCCGCAAATCGGCACACGCGGCGGGGCGGTGGCATGAGCACGACCAGCCGTTAGTCAGCCGGCTGCGTGAAAACGGACCCAAGTGCGAGACGGTCAGTGCCGTACAACAACTGAGGCGTTCCGCGGCTAGCTCTTTGTGCCGGTGCCGCCGGCACCGGAAGAATGATTTCGGAAGCGACCCTCCAGTCCTTCCCGACGCGAAGCCAGTTGCTGATCATGAGAAACGGCCTGGCTGTTCCATCTTGCCCCGCATAAGAGACGGTGATGGTCATCGGCACATAGGACTCGGCGACGTCGCGCGTCAGGCCGACAACCCTGAGCTTCGAAAAATCTGGCTCGAGTACGACCGGACCGGGCTACCGATATCATGCAGCTATTGATCAATCGCCGCGTTACCCCAAAAGCCGGCCCAGTTTCCCTCGGACGGGATCGCGCTCTTGGCCACCAAAAGGGCCGAGGGCGATTGCCAGAACATCCGATACAGAGCCTTGAAATCATGCTTGTTTGCCAATTCCATCAGCCTGCCGAACTTCGATTTGATTGCGCTGAGCGTCGCAGCATTCAGCGGCTCTCTGCTGACGGCGGGAGCAGACGCGGCAGACACGGTGGTAAGAGCCACAGCAGTGAGGGTGACAAGAAGTGCCTTATACATGCAGGAATGTCCGTTCCAATGCGTCGCTCACATCATGACAACACTTGTTGCGTTTCCGCGATTGGAGGTGTTCACGTCCGTGAGCTGAAGTGTCGTCAGGACGTTTCAGCACTCTACGGATGCCTGGCTTAAAATGGTCGAGCGGGAGCGCGCGGGCTCCCGGCGCCACAGCGCCGGGAGCGGTACCGTCACCTCGTGAGGGCGGCTTTTTCGATCACCTCAGCGACCTGCTTCGCATGGACGACGAGCGAGGCATGGCTGCCGGTGACTTCCGTCGTCTGGGCGTGGATCCTGGCCGCGAACGACTTCTGGGCCTCGGGCGCGAGGACTTTGTCCTTCGTGCTGATGACGTAGAACGTCGGCTTGTCATGCCAGGCCGCAACGTCGACCGGGGCTTCGAATGCAACGTGGTTCAGCGGAAGCTGCGAGTTGGCCAGGTGCGCGGCGATCTCCGGAGGAAGGTCAGCCGCGACGGCTGACGGAAACACCTTTGGATCGATGTACAGATTGCCCTTCGCATCGGGGTGGATCGCCTTGCCGCCTTCGGTCGGCGGACCGGCCTTTGCCAGCGACGCGAGGGATTCACCGACCTCCGGCGCAAAGGCGGACACATAAACCAGCGCCGAAACCTTGGGATCGTTGCCGGCTTGCGTGATCACCACGCCGCCCCATGAGTGGCCGACCAGAACGGTCCTGCCGGCTTGCTTCGCGAGCGCCTGTTTGGTCGCATCGACGTCGGCGGCGAGCGAAGTGAGTGGATTTTCGACGAGCGTGACGTTGTAGCCTTTCTTGGTGAGAATATCGGCAACCGGCTGCCAGCTCGTCTGGTCTACGAAGGCGCCGTGCACGAGCACGACGTTGTGGGCTGCCCCCTTGGGCAGTTCGGCGGAATGTACGGCTCCGACCAACGTCGTTCCGGCCAGGAGGACGGTGGCGGCTGAGAGGAGAATAGTTCGCATTGTTTGTTCCTGTTGGCATATCGGACGAAAGTAGTCCGGGGGAATGGACAGGCGTTTCCAGCAAGGTCGCGGTTCTTCCATCTGCCGTTGGCGAAATGGTTGCCGCACGTCCCGTCGGCCCGCCGTGGCATGACGTATTCCGTGGACCTCTCGGACGATAGGGACCAATCGTCTGTGTCTTGTGTCCGATCGTCCGCGGTTCTAGTCTCGGGGGATGGATATACTCACCCAGGTGCTCGATCGGGTTCGTCTCGGCGGGACGCTGCTCTTTCACTTCGAGCTCGGCCATCCCTGGCATCTTGAGTTGCCGGCGCGCCCCTACGCCCTGTTTCACTATCTCAGCCAAGGTTCAGCGACCCTCGCGCTCGAACAGGGAGAGGAAATCCAGATCACCGGGGGCGATTTTGTCGTCATCACACGTGGCGAGCCCCATGTGTTTTATTCGGATCGCCGGGCCGAGCCTTTGCGCATCGTGGATATCGAACGGTCGTCGCCACGCCTCGGATTCGTTCGTCACGGCAGCCGTGCAAAGCCGCTCTCGACCATGCTCTGCGGCAATTTCACGGTGTCGCGGCCGACGTTTGGCAGCGTGCTGGAGTTGCTTCCACCCGTGCTCTTGCTGAAGCCGACGTCCGACCGTGGTTGGCTTGAAGCCATCCTGCGCCGCATGATGAGCGAGTCCGCGCTCGAGCGTCCTGGCCAAGGCGTCGCGCTTTCACGACTGACGGAAGTGCTCTTCGTCGAGGTGCTGCGAAGCTGGATCGCGTCTCTCAGTCCCGGGCAAGGCGGCTGGATCGGGGCCATTTCTGACCCCCATATCGGACCGGCGCTGAAGCTGATTCACGAAAGTCCGGAGCAGCTTTGGACGCTGAGCGACCTAGGCCGTCGCGTCGGGCTCGGCCGCTCGGCATTTTCGGCGCGCTTCACTAGGCTCGTGGGCCAGCCCATGCAACGTTATGTGATCGAACGCCGGATGGCGGAGGCGGCGTTCCTGCTGGAAACCAGCGACGAACCGATCGCACGGATTGCCAACCGGATCGGTTACGAGACTGCAGCGGCGTTTTCGAAGTTGTTTCACCGGCACATTGGTCAGTCGCCCGGCCGTTACCGGGCTGCGCGACGCGCCGACGGAGCCCGTGCGCAGTTGGACGGATCGGAATTGCAAGTATCCGATTGACCTCGATAAAGCTGTGGCTTCGAGCTGAGTCTCATATGCGCCCTTAGCGAACCCCGATCCCTAGGTACAGGAATGGACGGTTGCCGAACGGAGTGGATGGCCCACTGTAACGAGACATTTCAGGATAGCTGAAACCGCCTCATCGCCTCAGGCGCGGCGTGAGAGGAAATCGAGCACGCCAGTCTTGTAGACCTTGTCGCCGACTGCGCGCATGTGATCGCGACCGGGAATATCGAGCACTTCCGAACCCGGGATGATGGCACCGAGTGCGCTGGCCGAACCCGCGACGTCGTCGGTGCTGCCGACCGCGATCAGCACGGGCACGTCGATGCGCGCGGCTTCGTCCTTCGTCATGAGATCGCGCGTGCCGCGCAGGCAGGCGGCCAGCGCCTTGCGGTCGGAACGGGTTTGGTCTGCAAAAGCACGAAACGTGCGTCCGACGGGATCGGAGACGTCGTCGAGCGAGGGCGCTTCCAGCGCCTTCGCGACGTTCTCGCCGGGCCCGGTGCCCTCGATCAGGCCGCCGATGCCGATGCCGCCAAGGATTGCCGAACGCAGGCGCTGCGGCTCGTTGAGGGAGAGCCAGGCCGTCATCCGTCCGCCCATCGAATAGCCCATGAGATCGGCCTGCGGGATGGCGAGGTGATCCATCAGCGCGAGCACGTCGGCGGCCATGGTCGGGATGGAGTACTGCGCGGGCTCGTAGAGCTTTGCGCTTTCGCCATGGCCGCGATTGTCGAGCGCAATGACACGGCGGCCGTTCTTGCGCAGCTCCGAGACCCAGGTCGGATAGACCCAGTTCACGTTCTTGCTGGAGGCAAAGCCGTGCACCAGGATGATCGGATCGCCCTCGCCTTCGTCGAGATAGGCAATTTCAACGGCGCCGTTGTGAAAGCTCGGCATCATCAGTTCCGCAATCTTGAGGGGAAGAGGTATCTTAGGCCGTGATGGCAGGGCTTGCCAGAACGGCTTCGGCGGCGATCCGCGCCTGGCGAAGTCGCCGCGCCCGTCTGCGATCGCACCAGGCCTGGGTCAGGCGCTCCGTCGTCGCCTTGATCGAGGACAACAGGCCGAGCAGCGTCAACGCCGCACCGAACAGCCAGAGTGCAAGATTGAACGCCCCGCCGATCAGCAGCAGCGCGCCGCGGCCGAGCAGCTTCAGAATCGCGCGCGTCTTGCCGCCCTGCGCTTCCGCGAGCCGCGCCGCGCGTGCGACGTCCTTGGGACCTTCAGCGATGCGCAAGCTATCCATCGCGCCGCGCGTGCCGGTCTTCTCGACCACGCGCGTAACATCCTTGCCGAGCCGAACCAGCGCGCCGGCCTTCTCGGCGCGGAACGCGGCCTTGATCGCGCTCAAGGTCTGGCCCGGCCGCAGCACCGAGCCGGAGGCAACCGCGTTCTGGAGCATCGGCGTATCGACGACCTCGCGCGCGGACCGGCCGGCCCATGCCGCTAGTCCCTCGCCGAGCCGGCCGACCTTGCGCGCGTCCTTCACCAGCGTCAGCCCGGCGCGAACCGGCGCGGCACCGCCGACGGAGACGTAGGTCACGGCCGTGACCGCGAGACCCGCGGCCGCAAGGCCCAGCACCAGGCGATCGGTCTCCTCGCCCATGGCGAGGTGCTTGCCCTCGCGGACGACGTCCCTGATGTCGCCGATGACGAAGAGATCGCCGGCCACGGTTCCCGACAAGCTCGCAACATCATCCGCGTTGCCGGTAACGAGACCGGTGGCAAACCGTTTTGCGAAATGCGAGGTGGAGTTTTCGGCTTTGACCGCGTCACCGACACGGCTCGGGAGGTCGTCAGGCAGCGCGATGTTGCGGTCGCGCGCCAGTGCGACAAAACTGTCGGCAAGATCGGCATCGCCCGATGCGAGCGCGACCTCGATGTTGTCTTGAATCAGGCGGTCGTTGTGCCGCAGCAGCGCGTCGAGCTTGATCTCTGAGAGCGCGGCGGGATCGTCCTGGGCGGCCAGAATCGCCCCGGCCTCGCGGGCGTGCGGTGCTACCTGCGCGAGCATGAAGCCGCATGCCGCGATACCGGTCAACGCTGTGCTGATTCGCAACCACTTCATGCGGAGAGCCTGGACGGTCCTGAGATCGTTGACGCCTAACGGTTGTCTTTCGTCGCAATTACGCTCGTCCACAGACATAGTATGCCAAAATTGCGACACAACGTCCCCGACGAAAGAAGGGCTTCTCTCAGGCCGCAAGATTGTGTCGAATTTGCATGAGCAAATGAGCATGGGGCATTGCGGAGCTTTCGGTTCCGCTGGACTAGCAATCATCTCCACCCACCAGTATGGTCCGCGGCGCCTTAATAATGCCGCGGCAGTCGTGATTGTGTCTGCCGCCATTGCCACTCCAGGATGAGTACGATGTCCGACCATGTCGTCCCGCACTTCCACAACGATGCCGGTGTCCCCGTCATCGAGATCGGCTCGCAAGAGTTCATGTGCGTGGGCGCCAACCCTCCGTTCGATCATCCGCACGTCTTCCTCGACCTCGGCAACGACAACGAGATCATCTGCCCGTACTGCTCGACTCTGTACCGTTTCGCCGCCGACCTGAAGGCGGGCGAAGCCCGTCCGCCGGAATGCGTCCTGAAGGACAAGGTGGCCTGACCGCTTCGATCGGCCAGGGGTGGCGCTCCCCCGAACGATTGTCATCGCCGGTGCCGGCATCGGTGGACTGACGGCTGCGCTTGCGCTCGCGGCCCGCGGCTTCCGCATCATCGTGCTGGAAAAGGCCGAGCGGCTCGAGGAAGTCGGCGCCGGTCTGCAACTCTCCCCGAACGCCAGCCGCGTGCTGGTCGAGCTCGGCCTCACCGAGCGCCTCAAGTTGCGCGCCGTGATCCCGGAGGCAGTCTCGATCATGAGCGCGCGGGCCGGCGGTGAGCTTTTGCGCATGCCGCTGGGAGAAGCCGCCGCCGAGCGCGCCGGCGCCCCCTATTGGGTGGTGCACCGCGCCGACCTGCAATCCGCCCTCGCCGGCGCAGTTTCCGACCATCCCGATATCGACCTGAAACTCGGCGCGACCTTCGAAGACGTCGCGCCTCACGTGAAGGGGCTGACGGTGGTTCATCGCAGCGGCACGATCCGGCGCAGCGATCTCGCCAGTGCGCTGATCGGCGCCGACGGTATCTGGTCGACGGTGCGCCAGCATCTATTCCCCGAGGTGCAGCCGCGCTTCTCCGGGCTGATTGCCTGGCGCGGTACGCTCGATGCCACGCAACTGCCGAAGGACTACACAGCGCGCCGGGTCCAGCTCTGGATGGGCCCGAATGCCCATCTCGTCGCCTACCCGATCGCGGGCGGACGCCAGATCAACGTGGTCGCGGTGCTGCCGGGCACCTGGAACAGGCCGGGCTGGAGCACGCCCGGCGATCCCCGCGAAGTGCTGGACGCCTTCGCCGCGCCGCGCTGGCCGCCGCCGGCGCGCATGATGCTCGCCACAGTCGACAGCTGGCGGAAATGGGCGCTGTTCGGCGTCCCCGACGACTGCCCCTGGAGCAAAGGCCCGGTCGCGCTGCTCGGCGACGCCGTGCATGCGATGCTGCCGTTTGCGGCCCAGGGCGCCGGCATGGCGATCGAGGACGCCGCAGTGCTCGCGCAGCATTTGAGCCCTGAGATCGCCGAGACCACCGCGGGCATCACGGCAGCGCTGAGACAATACGGCCGGACGCGCCAGGCGCGCGTGCGGCGGGTGCAGCGGACCGCGCGGCAGCAGGGCCGCATCTATCATTTCAGTGGGCCGCTCGCGTTCGCGCGCGATCTTGCGGTCCGCGCCCTCGGCCCGGAACGCATGCTGGCACGGCAGGACTGGATCTACGGCTGGCGGCCCTGACGCGAGGCGCTGATGTCAGGACGTTTCAGCGCACGGCTCTTGTCGATTTCGGGCCAGGATTGGCTGCGGGCGCCGCGGCGGCCGGCGTCGCCTCGGGGGGCGTTTCCCGGCACTTGTTGCGGCGCCAAGCGTCATCGGCCATCTGCGCCTGCCCGCGTACTGCGATGTAGTCGTTGCGATAGGCAAGCTCCGACACCACGGCGCCGCCCGCGCCGGTCTGTGCCTTGTCCATCAGCCTCTGCAAATCGCCGGTGCGGTTGGCGATCGACTTGCGCTCGCCTTCGAGCTGCTTGCAATCGTACAATTCGTACTTGGCGGGATCGGCAAAGGCCGGAGCGACCGTCTCGCTCATGCCGGCGCAGCCGGACAGCGCGAAGTCGGCCGCGAGCAGCGCGGCGACCACGCAGCACGGGCGCAGGCGATATTGGATCAAAGCTGACATGCCGGATGAATAGTCCCCGTCGATTGAGAATGCCTAAAGCAACAACAGATGTCCGGATTGAGGCTTTGCCTTGTGCCGCCGGCTCGCCTAAGGAAGAACCACCCCTCCGGCCTGCAAATGCCAATTCCAGACCGCCGGCAAGGGACTTAAGTGGCTGATGTCGTTGGATCAAGCGGGCATGGCGGAATTGGTAGACGCAAGGGACTTAAAATCCCTCGGCGCGCAAGCGCTGTGCCGGTTCGACCCCGGCTGCCCGCACCACGAAAGCTGCGCGGAGGATCCCGCCGCGCGCGGCGGCCGCGAGCGCTGATACCTCATCAATTCCTGTCTGCTCCTGCACCGCCTGCCAGCCATCCCGAAACGTTGCTTGTGCAACGCAGCATTGAAGATAGATAAGGGCCTCAAATCAGAGGTGAGCTTCTTGTCCGACGTCAATGCCGACGACTGGGTGTCCTCGGGACACCGTCCCATGGGTTTCCCCGAATTCGTCATCGTGATCGCGTCGATCATGGCGCTGAATCCGCTTGCGATGGACATGATGCTCCCGGCACTGCCCAATATCGGGTCGGCCTTCAATATCCCCGTCGCCAACCATCTTCAGCTGGTGCTGTCGACCTTCCTGATCGGCTTTGGCGCGGGGCAGTTCGTCATGGGCCCGCTGTCGGATCGCTTTGGCCGCCGCCCGGTGCTGCTCGGCGGGATGGCGGTCTATGCGGTGGCAAGCGTGCTGGCGATTGCGGCGCCGTCGTTCGAGACGCTGCTGCTGGCACGCGCACTGCAGGGTTTCAGTACCTCGGCGACGCGCGTGATCGCCACCTCAATCGTGCGCGACTGTTACGTCGGCCGCCGCATGGCGAGCGTGATGTCGCTTGCGATGATGATCTTCATCGCCGTCCCCGTGATCGCCCCTTCGTTCGGACAGGCGGTGCTGCTGGTGACGCAATGGCGCGGCATCTTCGTCGTGCTGATGCTCTACGGGCTGCTCGCGCTTGCATGGTCCGTGCTGCGGCTTCCGGAGACCCTGCCTGAGAGCGAACGCAGGTCGCTTGCGCCGGCCGACGTGCTCACGGCCTACTGGCAGACCGTGACCCATCGCCAAACCCTCGGCTATGCGCTCGCCGCCGGTAGCGTCATGGGCGCGCTGTTCGCCTACGTATTTTTGGCTCAGCAAGTTTTTGTCGGCATCTATCACCTCGGCCATTATTTTCCGCTCGCCTTCGCCGGGATCGCGGCCGGCACCGCCATTGCCGGCTTTCTCAATGCGCGATTCGTTGGGACCCTCGGCATGCGCGTGATCTCGCACGGCGCGCTGACGCTCTACACCGCGGTGGCGGGAGTGATGCTGCTGACGGAAAGCCTCGCCGCGTTGCCGCTTCCCCTGTTCATGGTGCTCTCGGCGCTGATGATGTTCTCGTTCGGCATGATGGTCGCCAACTTCACTGCACTCGCCATGGAGCCGCAGGGCCACATCGCCGGCACGGCGTCCTCGCTCTACGGCTCGATCACCACGCTGATCGGCATCGCCGTCGGCATGGCCATCGGACAAAGCTTCGACGGCACGTTGCTGCCGTTCTCGGTCGGCTTCTTCGTGTCGTCCCTCGCCGCGCTCGCGATCGTGCTGGTGGTGGAGAGAGGACGGTTGTTCAGGCCGCATCATCGCGCCATCAGCTGAGGAACTCCGTGGCGCTCTCGATGTTGTACTGCAACAATTTGAAAGGGCGCTTCAATGGAACCGAAACACCGTAAAGACCACGACGCCGCGGAACGGGCGGAGACGGAACGCACGCCGTCGAGCGCCGAAAAGACCGCCGTCACCGTGCCATTCGCGAGTGAAGGGCTCGAGCGGGTCCGCGACAGCCACTGCTGAGCAAGACGCCTATTCCGTTGCGCGCCTGCTGGCGCTGAAATCGTCCGCAATGCCTTCGGGTGCCGCGCCGCTTCCACGGGGCGGCACCATCAGCACAAGCACTTCCCGCGTGAGACCGGGCCGGCCCCATAGCTGCGCCTGTATGATAAGTTCCCGCCTCATGAAATGCCCGGCGCGCCCGGCCACCGAGTCCATCCACCGGCTGCAGTCATCCTGATCGCGAAAACAGAGCGCGGCCCAGCCGCGCTCCAGCGTCGTCTTGTGCGGCAAGCCCCCGGGATATTGATCCTCGAACGGCCGCACGTGGTGCGGGTGGTCCGGGCTGTAGAAGGCTGTCGCGAAGGCCAGTGAATCGTCGCCGCTGACGGCGGCGAGCGGCTCGTCCGTCAGTTCGCGCCAGTCGCGTGTCAATCGACTCGCCGCCTGCGCGTAGAAATTGCGCCCCTCCTCGTAACCGTGATCATTGCGATAGACCGCGTGGGTCGGCGCGGCGACGAGGACGGCCGTGAGCGCGACACCGGCCACGACCACGGTGAGGTTGACGGTGTAAAAGCGCTCGATGGAATAATTTGTGCCGCAGACCACGAGAATGGCGAACAGAAACAACCCTTGCAAAGCCCACAGCGACGGCAGATCGGTGCCCATCACGAGCGAGATCAGGACCGGCAGCGCAATCGTGCCGACGGCAACGTAAAAGAGGAGCCGCAGGCCCGGATTCATCGCCGCGAAATCGTCCGGAAACTGCTTCAGCCGCGTGCCGGCGATCAATACCCAGCTGACGGCTGACACACTCATGGCCGCCAACAGGCCCAAAAGGAAGTTCCTGACATCAGCAGCAGAACTCGCCGCAGTGCCGTTGGCATGGTTCAGCGCGTAGGTGAAGGTCGATGCCCCGTGGTCGCGAGCCAATGAAGATGCGGTGACAGCGCCGCAAGCCCGACGACGACCGAAATCCAGGGCGAGGCGGAAGTGAAATAGGCGCGTCGCGCCGGATGCGCCAGCGCGGCAAACGTGAAGCTCGCGACAAGGAAGATCGAATAGTATTTGCCGACCATGGCCAGTGCCGTCGTGCATCCCACGGCAACCGCCCACGACGCCGCTCGGATCTCGAATGCGCGCAGGAAGCACCAGGTCGCCAGCGGCCAGACCGCCAGCAGCACCGCATTGGCGTTGAAGCGCTGGGCATGGAATTGATAGGCCGGCGTCAGCATCAGGAGCAACAGCACCAGGACGCGCTTGTGCCCCGTCACGAATTGCCGCGCGATCCGATCGACGAAGACCAGCGCGAGCCCGGCGTTGGCCATCGCCATCAAGTGCAGCGACCAGTCGGTGAGCGGAAAAACGGCGCTCCAGCTCGCGGCAACCCAGCCGGTCAATGGCGGATGCTTGGGATAGCCCCACGCGAAATGCCGCCCCAGCGTCCAGGCCTCCAGCGTATCGGGGTGCAGACCGCCGCCGGCATAGGCGACTGCCAGATAGAGCGTCCAGATCCCGACGAAGCAGGCGACGAGAAGCGGCACGGCCCAGCCCGTCTCGACGCCATCGAGCCAACGCCGGAATGGCCGGCGCCATCGTGCCGGCGCGCGATCGGACCGTTCGGCCATCGCCTGGAATGCAAAATCGATCGGCACTGGAATCAAATGGAGGAAGGAAGATGATGCGCGAGCAAGACACATCTAGTTCTGGATCGAAACAAATAGCAATGACCGCAGACTGGGAACGTTGAAAGCATCCGCTTTCTCAGCCGGCGTAAGGTCAACAAAGGACCGAGACTGGCAAAAGAGCGGCGCCGCTGATGACAGCGGCGCCGCATGATGATCCGGACGAAAGGAAGGGCCTTTGCCCTACTCCGACTTGTCGACGTTCCAGAACAGCGGGGTCGCGGGACCGTCGAGCACGCCGGTCAGCGATTTGCGCCAGCCGCTCGGCAGGAGATACTGCCCCAGCGGGATGTAGATCACCTGCTCATAGGCTTCCTTCTGGATGTCAGCGGCGATCTTCTTCTGATCGTCGAGCGAGGCGGCGCGAACGAAGTCGTCCTTGAGCTTTTCGATCTTGGCGTTCTCGGCCCAACCGAACCAGCCCTTCTTGCCCTGGCCGCCGATCGAGAGATTGGCGATCGGGTTGGAGACGTCGGCCGCGACCCAGTTGGTGAAGAACATGTTCCAGCCGCCCTCTTTCGGAGGCTTCTGACTGGCGCGGCGGCTCACCACCGTCTGCCAATCGGTCGCTTGCAGGTCGACCTTGAAGCCGGCCTCGCGCAGCAACTGAGCCGCAACGATCGGCTGCGCCTTCAGCGTCGTGACATCGCCGGGGGCCATGATCACGATCGGGGTGCCGTCATAGCCGGATTCGGCGAGCGCCTTCTTGGCTTCGGCCATGCCGTTGCCCTTCACCAGGGTCTCGGCACCGGCCTCCGTCGCGAACGGCGTATCGCACACGAAGAAGGCGCCACAGACCTTCTGATATTTGGCGTTGCCGACGAGCGCGTCGAGAACGTCCTTCTGGTTTATCGCCAGAAAGGCAGCACGGCGCACTTTGACATTATCGAACGGCGGATAAAGGAAGTTCATCCGGCCGAGCGTCTGGAAACCGAACTTGTTCGAGACCTCGATCGTGATGTCCTTGTTCGCTTCCAGTAACGGGAGCATGTCGTAAGGCAGATTTTCCACGAAGTCGATGTCGCCCGACTGCAACGCGTTCACCGCGGTCTGCGAGTCCGGCATGGTGATCCACTCGACGCGGTCGACCTTCACCACCTTGCCGCCGGAGGTCCAGCTCGACGGCTCCTTGCGCGGCACGTAATCGGTGTTCTTGACGTAGACCGCCTTCACGCCCGGCTGGAATTCCGACTGCACGAACTTGAAAGGACCCGAACCGATCTGCTCGGGGATTTGCTTGTCCGGCGGCGTCTCGGCCAGGCGCTTCGGCATCATGAAGGCAACGCGGGAGGACGGCTTGCCGATCGAGTCGAGCACGAGGCCGTAGGGCTCCTTCAGCTTCAGCGTGATGGTCTTGGCATCGGTCGCCTCGATGCTGGCGGTGAAGTCGAGCAGTTTCTGGCCCATGCCATCGACTGCGGCCCAGCGCTTGAGCGAGGCGACGCAGTCCTCCGCCGTCACCGGCGCACCGTCATGCCACTTCAGGCCGTCGCGCAGCGTGAAGGTGTAGGTGAGCTTGTCGTCGGAGATCTTCCAGTCCGCCATCTGCGGCTGGATCTTGAAGTTCGAATCGGGCGCCACGAGCGTGTCGTAGATCATGTAGCCATGGTCGCGCGTGATGTAGGCCGTGGTGAAGATCGGATCGATGATGCGCAGATCCGAATGCATTACCGCCGTGATGGTCTTGCCGGCCGCAAGCACCGGCGAGGCCAGTGCGGTCGAAAGCGCGACGAGCGACAGCGCAAGTTTGGAGGCGAACGCGCGAGGCCCCCGGCGCATCAACTTAAACATAAAAAGTTCTCCTGACGTGAAACTGTTCAAAGGCAGGTTATTGATTGAGCATCCGGTTCGTTCTTTAGGCGAACTAACCTCATGCAATGCCTTTATCTTTTCGAGACTTGCAGACGGTGCCGAGCGCGTCAATCCGGTTTCGCTGCAAGCCCAAGCGGCGCGCACACGGGCTCCACAAGGATCGGTTTGGCTCTACAACACTCTCCGCCTGTCCTGCCCCGCGCCGATGCAATGCGCGTTCCATGTTCCAAAGCCCAAGAGACATTGGAGAGACATTGAGATGAATCCAGCCAATCTTCCCTTCGATTCCGAAGCGATGCTCCAGGGTCTGCGCGGCTGGGTGGAATGCGAAAGCCCGACCTGGGACGCGAGCGCCGTGAACCGCATGCTCGATATCGCAGCGCGGGAGATGGCGATCATGGGTGCGACGATCGAGCGCATCGCCGGTCGCCAGGGCTTTGGCGGCGTGATCCGCGCCCGCTTTCCGCATCCGAAGCAGGGCGAACCGGGCATCCTGATCGCCGGACACATGGATACGGTCCACCCCACAGGCACCATCGAGAAGCTGAAATGGCGCCGCGAGGGTAACAAGTGCTATGGCCCCGGCATCTACGACATGAAGGGCGGCAATTATCTTTCGCTGGAAGCCATCCGACAACTGGCCCGCGCCTCGTTCACGACGCCACTGCCGATCACCGTGCTGTTCACGCCCGACGAGGAAGTCGGCACACCCTCCACGCGCGATATCATCGAGGCGGAAGCCGCGCGCAACAAATACGTGCTGGTGCCGGAGCCCGGCCGCGCCGGCAACGGCGTCACCACCGGACGTTACGCCATCGCGCGCTTCAATCTCGAGGCGACCGGCCGACCCAGCCACGCCGGCGCGACCTTGTCGGCAGGCCGCTCGGCGATTCGCGAGATGGCGCGGCAAATCCTCACCATCGATGCGATGACGGGCGAAGACTGCACGTTTTCAGTCGGCGTCGTGCACGGGGGTCAATGGGTCAATTGCGTTGCCACGACCGCCACCGGCGAAGCGCTTTCGATGGCCAAGCGCCAGGCTGACCTCGATCGCGGCGTCGAGAGGATGCTGGCGCTCTCCGGTACAACCAATGATGTCACCTTCAAGGTGACGCGCGGCGTGACACGTCCGGTTTGGGAGCCCGATGCCGGCACCATGGCGCTGTATGAAAGGGCGCGCGGGATCGCCAAGTCGCTTGGCGCAGAACTGCCGCATGCGAGCGCCGGCGGCGGCTCCGACGGCAATTTCACGGGCGCAATGGGCATCCCGACTCTCGACGGCCTGGGCGTGCGTGGCGGCAACGGCCACACGCTCGAGGAGTATATCGAGGTTGAAAGTCTGGTCGAACGCGGCCGGCTGATGGCGGGGCTGCTCGCGACTCTGGAGTAACGGCGCGAGCCACATCGCCAAAACCGGGCCAGATCACCGAAACAAATTGACCGCACTGCAAAAACGGTGGCCCGGATGGCATGGGAATTGCTGAAATGTTAGGCTGGTGGCAGAACCCCAGGCTCCAGCCGCTGTCTCTGATTTGACTCTCATCTGACGGGATCCAACTTGCTCGGATATCTCCTTCGCCGAATTCTCGCCGCCGTGCCTGTGATGGGCGTGGTGGCGCTGTTCGTCTTCCTCCTGCTCCGCCTCACCCCGGGCGATCCCGCCGCGATTCTGGCCGGCGACAACGCCACGCCGGAGCGGCTCGAGCGCATCCGCACCTCGCTCGGCCTCAACGAGCCGCTGATCGTGCAGTTCATCACCTGGCTGAACAAGCTGCTGCATGGCGATCTCGGAACGTCACTCATCTCCAACCTTCCGGTGATGAAGATGATCGGCCAGCGGGTCGAGCCGTCGATCTCGATCGCGCTGTCGACCATCATCCTCGCCGTCATCGTCGCTGTTCCCCTGGGCGTGATCGCGGCCTGGAAGCACGGCACCTGGATCGACCGCTTCGTGATGGGCCTGTCCGTGCTCGGCTTCTCGGTGCCGGTGTTCGTGGTCGGCTACATCCTGATCGAGGTCTTCGCGATCGACCTGCGCTGGGTGCCGGTGCAGGGCTTCCGCAGCATCTCGAACGGGTTTGGGCCGTTCTTCGAGCGCATCATCCTGCCGACCTGTGCGCTGTCCTTCATCTATATCGCTTTGATCGCGCGCATGACGCGCGCGGCGATGCTCGACGTGCTCGGCGAGGACTACGTCCGCACCGCGCGGGCAAAAGGCATCAACGAGGTCGCCGTGATGATGCGGCACGCGCTGCGCAACGCGGCCGTGCCCGTGATCACGGTGATCGGTACCGGCTTTGCGCTTTTGATCTCCGGGGTCGTCGTCACCGAGAGCGTGTTCAACATCCCCGGCATCGGCCGCCTCACGGTGGATGCGGTGCTGGCGCGCGACTATCCGGTGATCCAGGCGATGATCTTGCTGACGTCGCTGATCTATGTCGTCGTCAATCTCCTGATCGACGTCGCCTACACGCTGCTCGATCCCCGGATCCGGTACTAGGGCTAAGGATAACAACAAAAATGTCGGTCGATACCCTTCCCCAGTCCTCCATCCCGATCACATCGCCGCTGCGACCGCGCCTCGGATTCCTGACCTCGACGCCGATCATCGCGGCGGCGACCATCTGCCTGGCGTTGGTTGTGCTGATCTCGATCCTGGCGCCGTTGATCGCGCCGTATGATCCGATCCAGCTTGCGCCCTCGCAGCGGCTGAAGCCCTCTTCGGCGCAATTCCTGCTCGGCACCGACGCCTATGGCCGCGACCTGCTGTCGCGCGTGATGTATGGCGGACGCATTTCGCTTCTGATCGGCATCGGCTCGGCGATCATGTCGATCGTCATTGGGTTGGCGATCGGCCTCGTCTCCGGCTTCTTCAAGCTGGTCGATTCCGTCATGATGCGGATCATGGACGGCCTGATGGCAATGCCGAGCATCCTGCTGGCAATCGCCGTGGTGTCGCTGTCCGGCGCCAGCCTCTGGACGGTGCTGATCGCGATCACGATCCCCGAAGTTCCGCGCGTGGCACGCCTGGTGCGTTCGGTCGTGCTGTCGGCGCGCGAAGAGCCCTATGTTGAAGCGGCGATCTCGGTCGGCACATCCCTGCCAAAGATCATGTGGCGGCATTTGATGCCGAACACGATCGCACCTCTGATCGTGCAGGGCAGTTACGTCTGCGCGTCCGCGATCCTTACTGAGGCCATCCTCTCCTTCCTCGGCGCCGGCATCTCGCCGGAGACGCCGACCTGGGGCAACATCATGGCCGAGGGCCGTCAGTACTTCCAGCTCAAGCCGACGCTGATCTTCTGGCCGGGCCTGCTGCTCTCGATCGCCATCCTCAGCATCAATTTGATCGGCGACGCCGCCCGCGATGCACTCGATCCGCGCATGAAGCAGCGGGAAGGCAAATGATGACCGATCAAGTGATGACCAGCCCCATCCTCGACATCAACAACCTCGTCGTGTCCGTCGGCAAGAAGCCGAATGCTGCAAACATCCTCGACGGCATCTCGATCCAGGTGCACGAGCGCGAGACGCTGTGCCTTGTCGGCGAAAGCGGCTCAGGCAAGTCGGTGACCTCCCTGACCACCATGGGTCTGCTGCCGAAGGGCACGCTCGTTCCCACCGGCGGCAGCGTCAAGCTGGTCGGCGAGGAGATTCTCACCGCGACCGACCGCCGCCTGCGGCAGCTCCGCGCGACCCGAATGGCGATGATCTTCCAGGAGCCGATGACGGCACTCAATCCGGTGATGCCGGTCGGCCGTCAGATCGACGAAGTCCTGCGCGCGCACACCAAACTCGACGCGAAGGCGCGCAAGAAGCGTATCCTCGACATGATGGAGCAGGTGCGCCTGCCCCAGGTTGAGCGTATCTTTGCCTCCTACCCTCACCGACTCTCCGGCGGTCAGCGCCAGCGCATCATGATCGCGATGGCGCTCGTGCTCGAACCGAAGCTGCTCATTGCGGACGAACCGACCACCGCGCTCGACGTCACCACGCAGAAGCAGATCTTGACCCTGATCCGCGACCTCCAGCGCGATCACGGAACCGCCGTGCTGTTCATCACCCACGACATGGGCGTGGTCGCCGAGATCGCCGACCGCGTCGCCGTGATGCGGCAGGGCCGACTGGTCGAGACCGGAACGCTGGATTCCATCCTGCGCAATCCGACCATGGAGTACACCCGCAACCTGCTTTCCGCAGTACCGAGCCTGGTGCCGCGCGCGGCACGGCTTGAGACCAAGGAACCGGTGGTGCTGGAAGCCAACGAGCTTGGGAAGGTCTACCGCGAGCGCGCGTTCTTCGGTAAAGGCCGCGAGGTCGTCGCTGCCGACAAGGTCACGCTGACGCTACGCAAGGGTCGCACGCTCGGCATCGTCGGCGAGAGCGGTTCGGGCAAATCGACCGTGGCGCGCTGCATCGTCCGCCTGATCGACCCGACTTCGGGCGGCGTGCGCCTCTCCGGCCGCGAGATCTCGGACATTTCGCGGCGGCTGTTGCAGCCGCATCGGAAGAAGATCCAGATCGTATTCCAGGACCCTTACCGCTCGCTCAACCCGCGCGTCACCGTCGGCGAAAGCATCGCGGAAGGCCCGATCAATTATGGTGTGTCGCATGCCGACGCAATGAAGCGTGCCCGCGAATTGCTCGAGCTGGTCGGTCTGCCCGCCGATGCGGTCGCGCGCTATCCGCACCAGTTCTCCGGCGGCCAGCGTCAGCGCATTGCGATCGCCCGCGCGCTCGCGCTCGATCCCGATGTGCTGGTCGCGGACGAGGCCGTCTCCGCCCTCGACGTCTCCGTGCAGGCGCAGGTGCTGGAACTGTTCGACGAGATCCAGAAGCGGCTCGGCATCGCCATCCTGTTCATCACTCACGATCTACGCGTCGCAGCACAGATCTGCGACGAGGTCATGGTGATGCAACACGGCCGCGTCGTCGAGCAGGGGCCGGCCGCCGAAGTGCTGACGCATCCGAAGGAGGCGTACACCAGAGCCTTGCTCGAGGCAGCGCCAGGCCGCGGCTGGGATTTTGCGAACTTCCGGCCGGTGGCCGAGGGCGCGGCGGCCAGCGCCTAGTCTCTCGCCTCGTCATTGCGAGCGCAGCGAAGCAATCCAGACTGTCCCTGCGGAAGGATTCTGGATTGCTTCGCTTCGCTCGCAATGACGGCGGTTGCGACAAGCATTCCCAAAACGGCTTGACGCCATGCGCGGCGCGATTGCTTCCCGGCTTGCTCTCGCCGCAAGCACAGGGCTAACGTCGCGCACATTCAATTGCTGGACTTGAGTTGATGACACGTATCGCCGTCGGCGGCTTCCTGCACGAGACCAACACCTTCGCTCCGACGAAGGCGACCTTCGCAGACTTCCAGCACGGCGGCGGCTGGCCGGCGATGACGCAAGGTCCCGACGTGTTGAAGGTGATGCGCCGCATCAATGTCGGCCTCGCCGGTTTCGTCGACAGCGCCGAGGCCCATGGCTGGGAACTCGTTCCGACGATTGCCTGCGGCGCGAGCCCTTCGGCGCATGTCACCAAGGACGCCTTCGAGCGCATCGTGAAGGTCATGGTCGATGGCATTGCCGCCGCCGGCCCGATCGACGCCGTCTATCTCGATCTGCACGGCGCGATGGTCACGGAACATCTCGACGACGGCGAAGGCGAGATTCTCGCGCGCGTGCGCCGCGTCATCGGCAAGGACATTCCGCTGGTCACCAGCCTCGATCTCCACGCCAACGTCACCCCCGAAATGATTGAGCATGCGGACGCGCTGATCGCCTACCGCACCTATCCCCATGTCGACATGGCCGAGACCGGCCGCGCCTGCGCGCAACATCTCGCATTGCTTCTGAAGACACAGCGGCGTTTCGCAAAGGCCTTCCGGCAATTGCCGTTTCTGATTCCGATCAGCTGGCAGTGCACCAACGACCAGCCGACCAAACGCATCTACGAAAAGCTTGCCGCGCTGGAGATCGACGCGGTTCCGACGCTGTCCTTTGCGCCCGGCTTCCCCGCCGCCGATTTCCGCGATTGCGGGCCGAGCGTGTTCGCCTATGGCAAGACGCAAGCCGATGCCGACCGCGCGGCGGATGCGATCGTGAAGCTGATCGAAAGCCACGAGGACGATTTCGACGGCAAGATCTGGTCACCTGATGACGGCGTACGCCACGCGATGGAACTCTCGAAGGGCGCCAGCAAGCCGATCATCATCGCCGACACCCAGGACAATCCCGGCGCCGGCGGCGATTCCGACACCACCGGCATGCTACGCGCGCTGGTCCGCAACAAGGCCAGCGCCGCGACCGGCGCGATCTACGATCCGGAATCGGCCAAGGCCGCGCATGCAGCCGGCGCCGGTGCCACCGTGACGCTGTCGCTCGGCGGCAAGTCCGGCATTCCCGGCGACGAGCCCTATCGTGCGACCTTCGTCGTCGAAAAACTTTCGGACGGCCGCTTCATCGCGCCCGGTCCCTACTACGGCGGCCGCGAGATGGAGATGGGCCCGTCGGCCTGCCTTCGCATCGGCGATGTCCGGGTCGTCGTATCCTCGCATAAGGCGCAGCTCGCCGACCAGGCAATGTACCGCTATGTCGGCATCGAGCCGACCGAAGAGAAGATTTTGGTCAACAAGAGCTCGGTGCACTTCCGCGCCGATTTCGAGCCGATCGCAGAAAAGCTGATGATCTGCGCCGCCCCCGGCGCGATGCCCGCGGACACAGCCACGCTGCCATGGACGCGCCTGCGGCCGGGCATCCGCATCAAGCCGAACGGCCCGATTTTCACTCCCTCCTCACGCTAACTGGACAGAACACATGCCCACGATCGACCGCATCGACGGCTATGCCGACGAACTCACTGCTATCAGGCGCGACCTTCACGCCCATCCGGAAATCGGCTTCGAGGAAGTGCGCACCTCCGGAATCGTCGCGGACAAGCTGAAGAGCTGGGGCATCGAGGTGCATCGCGGTCTCGGCGGCACCGGCGTGATCGGAGTCATCAAGGGCAAGGGTTCGAGCGGCAAGCGTATCGGGCTTCGCGCCGACATGGACGCGCTGCCGATGGAGGAGAACACCAATCTGAAATGGAGCTCGAAAATCCCCGGCCGCTTCCACGGCTGTGGCCATGACGGCCACACCACCATGCTGCTCGGCACCGCGCGCTACCTCGCCGAAACCAGGAACTTCGACGGCACCGTGCACCTGATCTTCCAGCCGGCCGAGGAAGGTCTCGGCGGCGCCCGCGCGATGATCAAGGACGGGCTGTTCGAGAAATTTCCCTGCGACGAACTCTACGGCCTGCACAACGCGCCCGACCTCAACCACGGCGAGATCGCGATCCTGCCCGGCCCCGCGATGGCCAGCGCCGACTTCTTCGACCTCCGCATCACTGGCTACGGCGC
Organism: Bradyrhizobium sp. CW1; assembly: GCF_023100665.1. NCBI lineage: Bacteria > Pseudomonadati > Pseudomonadota > Alphaproteobacteria > Hyphomicrobiales > Nitrobacteraceae > Bradyrhizobium > Bradyrhizobium sp. CW1. The sequence goes on along the minus strand of NZ_CP064684.1, from coordinate 3,128,476 downwards.
GCACGGTGCGATGCCCGAACGCTCCAAGGACGCGGTGATCATCGCGACCACGCTGGCGCAGGCGATCCAGACCATCGTCAGCCGCAACGTCGAGCCGCTGCAGGCCGCCGTCGTCTCGATCACGCAGATTCACGCCGGTTCGGCGTACAACGTCATCCCCGGCGAAGCGCATCTTTGCGGCACCATCCGCACTTTCTCGAAAGAAGTCCGCATCCTGATCAGCGAACGCATTCGCACGATCTGCGCCGGCATTGCGAGCGCCTATCAGTGCGTGATCGACGTCGACATCCGCGACACCTTCGATGTGCTGGTCAACCAGGTCGAGCAGTCCAAGGTGGTCGAGGAGGTCGCGCGCACCATCGTCGACCCCGCCAACGTGATCACCCGCGCCCAGCCGAAGATGGGCAGCGAGGATTTCGCCGACATGCTTCAAACCATTCCCGGCGCCTATTTCTGGGTCGGCCACGACGGCTCGGTGCCCGTGCACAATCCCGGCTTCGTGCTCGACGACAAGATCCTGCCGATCGGTGCCAGCATGTTCGCCCGGATCATCGAGACCCGGATGCCGGTGGGTGCCCATGCATAAAAAGGGTGTCGAAGAGGAAGTCACCTCGCTGCACGATCTCTCTGCGGTCGATCTGATCGCGGGCTATCGCGCCAAGCAGTTCTCGCCGAGCGAGGTGCTGGAAGACGTGCTCGCGCACGTCGCCGCGTGGGAGCCGCACCTCAAGGCGCTTTATGCATTCGATCCCGACGGCGCGCGCGAGACCGCGAAGGCCTCGACCGCGCGCTGGTCCGGGGGCGAGCCGTCCGGAGCGCTCGACGGCGTGCCGGTGACGGTGAAGGACAACATCGCGACCAAAGGCGTGCCGGTGCCGCTGGGCGCGGCCAGCGTCAAGCTCGTGCCGGCCGAGAAGGACGCACCGCCCGCCGCGCGCCTGCGCGAAGCCGGCGCGATCATCTTTGCCAAGACCACCATGCCCGATTACGGCATGCTGTCCTCGGGGCTGTCCTCCTTCCACGCGCTCGCGCGCAATCCCTGGGACCTCTCCAAGAACCCCGGCGGCTCCAGCGCCGGCGCGGGCGCCGCGGCCGCGGCTGGCTATGGTCCGCTGCATCTCGGCACCGATATTGGCGGCTCGGTCCGCCTGCCCGCGGGCTGGTGCGGCCTCGTCGGATTGAAGCCGAGCTTTGGCCGCGTGCCGATCGATCCCACCTATGTCGGCCGCGTCGCCGGCCCCATGACCCGCACCGTTGACGATTGCGCGCTGATGATGAGCGTGATCGCAAAACCCGACCGGCGCGACGGCATGAGCCTTCCAGCGGAGCCCCTCAACTGGAAGGGGCCGGAGAAATCCCCGCGCAAACTGCGCATCGGATTGATGCTCGATCCCGGCGTTGGCCTGGCGCTGGAGAAACCGGTGCGCGAGGTCGCGGTAAAGGCGGCGAAAGCGTTCGAATCCGCAGGCGCCGTCGTCACCGAGGTCGACGGCATCCTCACGCGCGAGATGCTCGACGGGCTCGACAGCTTCTGGCGCGCACGGATGTGGGACGATCTGTCCAAGCTGACGCCCGCCGAACAGGCAAAGGTGCTGCCCTACATTTTCAAGTGGGGCGAGTCCGGCGCGAAGCTCTCGGGCGTCGACGTCATCAGGGGCTTCAACCAGACCATGGCAATCCGCGCTGCGGCATCAAAGCTGTTCTGCGAGCTCGACTATGTGATCTCGCCGACCGCGCCGAACGTGAATTATCCGGCGGAGTGGGCCTCGCCGACCAACGATCCCATGAAGCCGTTCGAACACATTGCCTATACCGTGCCATGGAATATGTCGGAGAATCCGGCGATCTCCATCAACGGCGGCTTCGACGCCAAGGGTTTTCCCATCGGCGTGCAGATCGTCGGCCGCCGCTTCGACGATATCGGCGTGCTTGGCATGGCCAAGGCTTTCGAGAGCCTGCGCGGGCCGCAGAAGCCCTGGCCGAGCCCGCCGGCGAATTAGATACACTCCGTCATGGCCGGGCTTGTTGTTTAGACTGGCCATCCGCGTTCTCTTACTGGCCGCCACATGCCCAGTCCGCGCAAGACGGACGCTGGCGGCTATGCATGACGTCTCTTCGAGACAGAATTCAGGACAGGGAAGGAAACCACCATGGCGTATGAGACGATCAAATACGAGGTCGCCGAGCAGATCCTCACCATCACGCTGAACCGGCCCGACAAGCTCAACGCCTTCAACGCGCAGATGCAAGGAGAGCTGATCGACGCGTTCGACGCCGCCGACAAGGACGACGACGTCCGCGCCATCATCATCACAGGCGCCGGTCGCGGGTTTTGCGCGGGCGCAGATCTTTCGTCGGGCGCGGACACCTTTGATCGCGACGCGCGTCGCGGACCGGTGAAGCGCTTCGCCGACGGCAAGGTCGACTACAGTGATTCTCAGGTGCGCGACGGCGGTGGCCAGGTGACACTGCGCATCTTCAAATGCCTGAAACCGGTGATTGCCGCGGTGAACGGTCCCGCGGTCGGCATCGGTGTTACCATGCAGCTCGCGATGGACATCCGCATCGCCTCCGATGCCGCGCGCTTCGGCTTCGTGTTCTCCCAGCGCGGCATCGTGCCGGAGGCGGCCTCGAGCTGGTTCCTGCCGCGCATCGTCGGCATCTCGCAGGCGCTGGAATGGTGCTATTCGGGCCGCGTCTTCCCGGCGCAGGAAGCCCTCGCAGGACGTCTCGTCAGCAAGGTCGTGGCGCCCGATGATCTGCTGCCGACCGCCCGGGCGCTCGCCAAGGAATTCGCGGCCAAGACCGCGCCGGTATCGGTGGCGCTGATCCGGCAGATGATGTGGCGCATGATGGGCGCTGACGACCCGATGGAAGCCCACAAGGTCGACAGCCGTGGCATCTACGCCCGCGGCCGCTCCGACGACGTGAAGGAAGGCGTGGTGTCGTTCCTGGAAAAGCGCCCCGCGCAGTTCAAGAACAAGGTATCGAGCGATATGCCGGATTATTTCCCGTGGTGGACTGAGCGGGAGTACAAGTGACCTTGTAGGCACTTAGTCCATCAACAACGCCACACGCCCGATCGCCTTGCGGTCGATCAGCAACCGCATCGCCTTCGCAACCTCCTCCAGCGGCAGGCGATGCGAGACGTTAGGGCGCAGCTTGCCCTCTTCCGCCCATGTGAGCAGCGCCCTCAGGCGCACTTCGCCAAGCGCTGGATTTTTCCGCACGGCCTCGCCGGCACGCACGCCGAGCACGCTGGCGCCTTTGATCAGCAAGAGATTGGTTTTCGCCGAGCCGATGCCGCCGGTGAAGCCGATCACCAGCAGCCGTGCGCCCCAGGCGATGCAACGCATCGAGTTTTCGAACACTTCTCCGCCGACGGGATCGAACACGAGGTCGGCACCGCGCCCGTCGGTAATACGTTTGACAACATCACGAAACGGCTCGCGGTCGTAGCGCACGAGATGATCGGCGCCGCGCGCCTTGGCGATCGCGAGCTTTTCGTCGCTGGACGCCGTCGCGATTACGGTGGCACCCAGCATCTTGCCGATCTCGACGGCAGCAAGGCCCACGCCCCCGCCGGCGCCATGCACCAGCAGCACCTCGCCCGGCACCACCCGGCCGCGGTCGATCAGCGCGTGATAGGCGGTGCCGTGCCCGGCGAGATAGGTCGCGGCTTCCGCATAGTCGAACGTGGATGGCTTCGGCGTGAGCTGCGACGGCGTCACCACGGCTTCATCCGTGAAGGCGCCGTGCCGCATCTTGACGATGACCTTGTCGCCGACGGCGACGCCGCTCGCCTCTGCGCCGACCTCGGTCACGTCGCCGGCCGACTCCATCCCGGGCGTGAACGGCAGCTCCGGCTTGAGCTGGTATTCGCCGGCCGCCATCAGCACGTCGGGAAAATTCAGGCCGGCGGCACGGATCGCGACGCGCACTTCGCCCGGCTTCAGCTCGCGCGACGGAAACTCTTCAAGCTGCAATTTTTCGGGCGCGCCGAGCGCGCGGCAAACGACAGCCCGCACCATCAGGCCGCGCTCGCCTTGCCGCGCAGCAGCGCCTCGCGGATCAACGGCAGGCGGTCATTGCCGAAATACATGTCGGTCTTGCCGAGAAAGATCGTCGGCGAGCCAAAGCCGCCGCGGGCGACGACTTCTTCGGTGTTGGCCTTGAGCTGATCCTTGATCCCCTGCCCCGAAATGCCCGCGAAGAATTTCTGCTCATCGACGCCGACCTTCCTGCAGATCTCCGCGAGCACTGAATCCTGCGAGATGTCCTTGTCCTCGCCCCAATAGGTCTCGAACACCGCCGTGGCGAAAGGCACCGATTCCTGCCCGAGCCAGATGCAGCCGCGCATCGCTTTCACGCTGTTCACCGGAAATACCGTCGGCGGCATCTTGATCGCGAGACCGGCCGAGCGCGACCAGTCGGCAAGGTCCTTTTTCATGTAGCGCGCCTTCAGCGGCACCGGCGTCTCACGCTGCGCGTAGACACTTGGGTTGACCGTATTGAAGATGCCGCCCACCAGGATCGGCCGCCAGATGATCTCCGCGCCAACCTCCCTGGCCAGCGGCTGGATGTTGTGGAAGGCGAGATAGGTCCAGGGGCTGGAACAGTCGAAGAAGAATTCGATCATGGCGTTTCCGGTCCGGCGCCGCCGGTTTCAAGGCGACTTTTGTTGTTCTGTACCTCGACGTTAAGACATGGCAGGAAGGGGCGCAATCATAACCCGCCGAGAGGGCCGCCATGCTGTTTCCAACCACGATCGCCGGCTCCTTGCCGAAGCCGGAATGGCTCGCCAAACCCAACATGCTCTGGGCGCCCTGGAAGTCGCAAGGCGACGAGCTCGTCCGCGCCAAGCGCGATGCGACGATGCTTGCCGTTAAAGTCCAGGAGGACGCCGGGATCGACATCGTCACTGAGGGCGAACAGGCCCGGCAACATTTCGTCCACGGGTTCCTGGAGAAGATCGAGGGCATCGATTTCGCCCACAAGGTCGAGATGGGTATCCGCAAGGATCGCTACAAGGCGATGGTGCCGCAGGTCGTCGCCCCGCTCCGGCTGAAGAGCCGCGTCCACGCCGACGAGGCGCGTGTCGCCCGCGCGCACACGATGAAGAAGCTGAAATTCACCCTGCCCGGCCCGATGACCATCATCGACACCATTGCCGATCGCTACTATGGCGACCGCGTCAAGATGGCCTTTGCGTTCGCCGAATTGCTGAACGAGGAAGCCAAGGCGCTCCAGGCCGACGGCGTCGATCTCGTGCAGTTCGACGAGCCCGCGTTCAACGTCTATATGGACGAGGTCAACGATTGGGGCATCAAGGCGCTGGAGCGCGCCGCGCAGGGCCTGACCTGCGCCACCGCCGTGCATATTTGCTACGGCTACGGCATCAAGGCCAACACCGACTGGAAGGAAACGCTCGGCGCGCAATGGCGGCAGTACGAGCAGATATTTCCCGCGATCGACGCCAGCCCAATCCAGCAGGTCGCGATCGAGTGCCGCAACTCGAAGGTGCCGCTCGACCTGCTTGCGCTGCTCAAGACCAAGATCGTGCAGGCCGGCGTGATCGACGTCGCCAGCGACACGGTGGAGACGGCCGAGGATGTCGTGCAGGTGATCGACGCGGTGTCGAAATTCGTGCCCAAGAGCAACATCATCGCCACCACCAATTGCGGCATGGCGCCGATGCGGCGCGAGATCGCCGAAGCCAAGCTGATGGCGCTCGGCGCGGGTGCCGCGCTGGCACGCGAGAAGCTGGGTTAGGGATGTGATCCATCTGGCGTTCACCATTGCAACGCTTGCCGCGTTCGCGCTGTCGGCGCGCGCAGAGGATCGTTCCGTGCTTCTCAATTGCAAGGCAATCGTGGAGCGTGCGTCGAAGGATGCGAATGCCGCGAGCGAAGCCGAGCTGACGCGCTGCCGCCAAGTGATCCGCGAATGGGCACTGCGCGATGCGCGGACCACAGTGGATGAGCACGGCAAGCCACTGCGCTAGCGGCGCGCGGTCCGATGCAGCACAGGTTGATATCCAGCGATGATCGCGCGCAGCGTGGAAGGCGGCGTCAACAGCAACGGGTGATCGAGGGCGCTCGGATGCAGGACGTAGCCCGCGGGTGACCACAGCAGCGCCTTGCCCTGCGCGAGGAGGAAGCAGTCATCGCCCTGTTGCACCATCGCGCCGTCAGGCAATTCCGCGAGCGGCATCGACAGCACATGCAGCCGTTTCTTGCCACGATCGAGCCGCTCCCGATGCAGTACGGCATCCATCGCCTTGGCGCTAATGCCGCGGGCGTCGTTGCCCATCTCCCATGCAACGCGAAATCGCTTCGCATCGTCGCGGCGGCAGAAGAAGCAGGGCCGATGGCCGGCGGCAAAAGCCGTGGCCTCGTCGAGGAAGAACAGCTCGGTCCAGCTCCGCCGCGCCATCACCGGCCGACGCCAGCCGCGGAATTCGCACAGGCAGGTGATCCAGGCCGGCGACGACCAGCGCTTTTTCAGCAGCGTCTTCGTCGCGGGATCATGAATGATGCCGCGGTTGCCGGTGAACATGCCGCGGTGCGGTGTCGCGATGATCTCGCCGGTCGGCGTGACGCGGTTTTGCAGGGGCATGGTCGCCTCCACCGGTCATTGCGAGCGAAGCGAAGCGACGAAGCAATCCAGACTGTTTCCGCGGACACATTTCTGGATTGCTTCGCTGCGCTCGCAATGACGGCGATAATCACGCCGCCCCGTCGCGAAGCGGCGGGTGATAGGACAGCGCGGTGTCCCAGGGGAAGAAGATCCAGGTGTCCTGCGAGACTTCGGTGATGAAGGTATCGACCAGCGGACGTCCCTTCGGCTTGGCGTAGACGGTTGCGAAATGCGCGTCGGGGAGCATCGCGCGCACCAGCTTGCCGGTCTTGCCGGTGTCGACGAGATCGTCGACGATCAGGAGCCCCTTGCCGGTGCCGCCGCCAAGCGTCATCACGTCTTCGGAGATGCCCTTCAGCACTTTGAGATCGCCCTGCTTGTCGTGGTCATAGCTGGCGATGCAGACCGTATCGATCACGCGCACGCCAAGCTCGCGCGCCACGATCGCCGCCGGCACAAGCCCGCCGCGGGTGATCGCGATCACCGCATGAAACGGACCAACTTCATTGAGCCGCCAGGTCAGTGCCCGGCAATCCCGGTGGAACTGGTCCCACGACACCGGAAAGGGGCGGCCCGCCCGTTCTTCCGCACTTAGTTCCGGTGCTTCACCAGCCATCGTCGTCTCCTGCTTCGTCTGCCGGCAGCTAGGTTGCTAGCGGGTGATGTTCAATCCCGCCAGCATTTCCTTCACCGCCGCCATTGCGGCTGCGAGCTTGTCCGCATCGCGCGAGCGCACCACCAGATTGGTGTTCGGCTTCTGCTCTTCATCCATGAAGGGATAGCTGCCGATGATGGTGTCGGGATGTTGGGCGGCAATCGCCCGCAGCGGGCTGCCGATGTCGCCTTCCCGCGCATTGGCGCGGACCGATTCAGAGAGCATGCGCACGCCCGATTTCAGCTTGGGCGAGACGATGTCCATCATCGCCTGCATGATCGAGGGCACGCCCGCCATCACGATGACATTGCCGATCTTGAAGCCGGGAGCGAGGATGGTCGCGCTCTGGATCAGCTCGGCACCATCAGGAATGCGGGCCATGCGCAGGCGGGCCTCGTTGAGGTCCTGCTCGCTCCAGCGCTCGCGGAAACGGGCGACCACCTCCGGGTGATGGTCGATGCCGACGCCGAACGCCTTGGCGACGCTATCAGCGGTGATGTCGTCATGGGTCGGCCCGATGCCACCTGTGGTGAAGACATAGGTGTAGCGATGCCGCAGTGCATCCAACGCGGCAATGATGTCGGACTCGTCGTCGGAGACGACCCGGACCTCCTTCAGGTCGATGCCGATATTGGTCAGGTATTCGGCGATGAAGCCGATGTTCTTGTCCTTGGTCCGGCCGGACAGGATTTCGTCCCCAATGACCAGAATACCCGCCGTGACGATCTCGCTCATACCTCAAGTCCCTCACCTATCGGCCCGACTTTGCCGAGGTAACGCGTTGAAGTCACGCGGTTTTGCTGCCGAAATAAGCAGTCCTCAGCCATTTTTTCAGGCAAGCCGCCGGCCATCCCCGGCAAATGTCCTCCCCCCATGCTTATCGCGCTGGCCCGGCCCTTGCTACCGCATGAAAGTCATGCACTCTTGCCGCATGGCCAGGACGTTGCGGTCTTCACCAGGGCCTCGCGACCTGTCGAATGGCGCAACGCCTTGCGGAGACAAGTCGGGATCTATGGCAGTCGCGTTTGATGAAATGAACATTCCCGGTGGGGACCTTCGGCCCGCCTATCAGGAGCTGGCGCGCTGGCTCAAGGAGACGCCTCCCGAGGCGCTCGAATATCGCCGCCAGGAGGCCGAGCTCCTCTTCCGCCGCATCGGCATTACCTTCGCGGTCTATGGCGACTCCGAGTCCACGGAGCGCCTGATCCCCTTCGACGTGATCCCGCGGATCATGTCCGGCAAGGAATGGGCGCTGCTGGAGAGGGGCCTGAAGCAGCGCGTGCGCGCGCTCAACATGTTCCTGCGCGACATCTATCACGGCCGCGATATCCTCCGTGCCGAGATCGTGCCCGACGACCTCATCTTTCAGAACCCGGTCTTCCGTCCCGAGATGAACGGCCAGCAGGTGCCGCACGACGTCTACGTGCACATCGCCGGCATCGACATCGTCCGGGTTGATGCCGAGGACTTCATCGTGCTGGAGGACAATGCACGCACGCCCTCGGGCGTGTCCTACATGCTGGAAAACCGCGAGATCATGATGCGGCTGTTTCCGGACCTGTTCGCCCGCCACAGGGTGGCGCCGGTCGAACGCTATCCGGACGAGCTGCTATCCGCCCTGCGCTCGGTGGCGCCGCAAAGCGCCTCCGGCGAGCCGACCGTCGCGTTGCTCACGCCGGGCGTCTACAACTCGGCCTATTACGAGCACTCCTTCCTCGCCGACAAGCTCGGTATCGAGCTGGTCGAGGGCCGTGACCTCATCGTCAAGAACAACGAAGTGTTCATGCGGACGACCGAGGGCGTGAAACGGGTCGACGTGATCTACCGCCGCGTCGACGACGACTACCTCGATCCCCTCACCTTCCGCCCCGACTCCGCCCTCGGCGTGCCCGGGCTGATGTCGGCCTATGCAGCCGGCAACATCACGCTCGCCAACGCGGTCGGCACCGGCATCGCCGACGACAAGGCGATCTACTCCTACATGCCGGACATCGTAAAATTCTACCTCGGCGAGGAGCCGATCCTGAAGAACGTGCAGACCTGGCGCTGCCGCGAGCCGAAGGACCTCGCCTATGTGCTGGACCATCTGAGCGAGCTCGTCGTGAAGGAGGTGCATGGCTCCGGCGGCTACGGCATGCTGATCGGCCCTGCCGCGACCAAGGCGACGATCGAAGCCTTCCGCGAGAAGCTCAAGCGCGAGCCCGAGGGCTTCATTGCGCAGCCGACGCTGGCGCTCTCGACCTGCCCGACCTGCACGGCATCCGGCCTTGCGCCCCGCCACGTCGACCTGCGGCCGTTCGTGCTCACCGGCAGCAAGAGCACCACGATCGTGCCCGGCGGGTTGACACGCGTTGCCCTGAAGGAAGGCTCCCTGGTGGTGAATTCGAGCCAGGGCGGCGGCACCAAAGATACCTGGATCCTGGACGAGTAGAGAGATGCTGTCGCGTACCGCCGAAAACCTCTATTGGCTCGCCCGCTACGTCGAACGGGCCGAGTATCTTGCGCGCACCATCGATGCGACGCTGCGCGTCACCGCGCTTCCCGCCGCCTATATCGGCAAGACCAACGAATGGGACTCGGCGCTTTTGACCGCCGGCGTCGCCGCGAGCTTCTATCAGCAGTACGAAGAAGCCAACGAGCGCAACGTCGTCGATTATCTCTCGTTCTCGGCGGATAATCCGTCCTCGATCAGGAATTGCATCGAGGCCGCGCGGCTGAATTCGCGCTCGGTGCGCACAGCGCTGACGAGCGAGATGTGGGATACCATCAACTCGGCCTGGATCGAGTTGCAGGAGGTCTGGAGCAGAGGGACCTCCACGCGAGAGGATCTCGCAAAGTTCCTGCGCTTCGTGCAGGAGACCTCGCTGCGCTTCGACGGCTCGGCCTACCGGACCATGCTGCGCAACGACGCCTACTGGTTCTCGCGGATGGGCCTGCATCTCGAACGCGCCGACAACACCGCTCGTATTCTCGACGTGAAATACCATGTGCTGCTGCCCGAGGAGGAGCATGTCGGCGGCCCGCTGGATTTCTACCAATGGACCTCGATCCTGCGTTCGGTTTCGGCGCTGACGGCCTATCACTGGGTCTATCGCGAGACACTGAAGCCCTGGCTGATCGCGGATTTGCTCATCCTCAACGATTCGCTGCCGCGTTCGCTCGCAAGCTGCTACGGCAATCTGGTGCGCAATCTCGATCAGATCGGCGTCGCCTATGGCCGCCAGGGTCCGGCCCAGCGCCATGCCCGCGGCATTCGCAACCGGCTGGAACACAGCAATATGAACGACATTTTCCAGCATGGCGTGCATGAATTCATTCAGGAATTCATCTTGGACAATTCCAGGCTGGGCGAAATCATCACGAAGCAGTATTTGATCTGATACTGCTGCCATTCCGGGGACGCCCGCAGGGCTAGCCCGGATCGATGACGCTACAACAACGGTCCACCATGCGCCTGCGAATCCTGCACACCACGACCTATCGCTACGAGCCGCAGGCCACGAGCGTGATCCAGATCCTGCGCATGACGCCCGGCAGCCATGACGGGCAATATGTGGCGGAGTGGCAGATCGACGTGTCGACCGACACCAAGCTCGACACCCACGAGGATGCGTTCGGCAACGTCACCCATGTGCTGTCCTGCGGACCGGTCGGCGATATCAAGATCACCGCCGAGGGCCTGATCGAGACCCATGACACCGGTGGCGTTCTCCGCGGCGCCGACGAGCGCTTTCCCGCCGGCATGTTCTTGCGCGCCACCGACCTTACCACGGTCAATCCGGCGATGAATGCGGTCGCGCGCCAGCTGCGTAGCGAGGCCGAGAGCGACACGCTGGGCTTCCTGCACACGCTGATGACGCAAATCAGCGATCACATGACCTTCGACGAGGACCCCACCAACAGCGGCACGTCGGCGGCGGAAGCGTTCACGCTCAAGCGCGGCGTCTGCCAGGACTACGCGCACATCTTCATCGCCTGCGCCCGCAGCGGCGGCGTGCCGGCGCGCTTCGTCTCCGGCCATTTCCTGCGCTCCGACGGTACGGTGCATCAGGACGCGGGCCATGCCTGGGCGGAGGCCTATGTCGACGGTCTCGGCTGGGTCGGCTTCGATCCCGCCAACAGCATCTGCGCCACCGACGCCCATGTCCGCGTCGCGATCGGGCTCGATTATCTCGGCGCCGCCCCCGTACGCGGCACCCGCTATGGCGGCGGCGCGGAGACGCTGTCGGTGGCGGTCAAGGTCGAGCAGGCCGGCCGTGGCGGCCAGTCGCAATCGCAGTCCCAGCGGCAGAGCTGAGCCGCGCCCCGCGCGCCCCTCACCCACGGTCGGTTTCCACCCTGCCGCCCCGCGGCAATCGGGGGTTGGAGCGGCCCTTGAAATTGGCTAGTAATCCGCGCAAACGCGTTCGGGGACAGGAAATGACCTATTGTTGCGGAATTCTGGTTCGGGACGGTCTGGTGATGATCGCCGACACCCGCACCAATGCCGGCCTCGACAACGTCTCGACCTTCCGCAAGCTCCACATCTTCTCCAAGCCCGGCGACCGCATTATGGCGATTGCCAGCGCCGGCAACCTCGCCATCAGCCAGTCGGTGCTCTCGACGCTGACCGAGGGCCTCGAAGACCCCGACACCGGTGAGATCGAGACGCTGATGAACGCGCCGACCATGTTCCAGGCCGCCCAGCGCATTGGCCGGGCGATCCGGGCCGTGCACGCGACCGAGGGCCCCGCACTGAGGTCTGAGGACGTATCGTTCGACGTGTCCTTCCTGTTCGGGGGCCAGATCAACGGCGCGCGCATGCGCCTGTTCATGGTCTACACCGCCGGCAATTTCATCGAATGCACCACCGACACACCCTATCTGCAGATCGGCGAGCACAAATACGGCAAGCCGGTGCTCGACCGCGCCATGCATTACGACGTCGAACTCTACGAGGCGCTGAAGACCGGGCTGATCTCGATGGATTCGACCATGCGCTCGAATCTCGGCGTCGGCCTGCCGATCGACGTTCTGGTGGTGCGCGCCGACGCCTGCGAGGCCGACCTCAACCACCGCATCGAGGCGGGCGAGCCCTATTTCCACGATTTGCGCTCGCGCTGGTCGGCGGCCTTGCGCGCCGCGCATCAGAACATTCCGCGGCCGCCCTACAAGAACGAAAAAGAATCCAAAACCTGACAGATCAAGAGAAAAGGCAGGAAACGATGAGTGAAGCGAAAAAGATCGCAGTGGTGACGGGCGCCGGCACTGGAGTCGGGCGCGCGGCGTCACTGGCGCTGATGAACACAGGCTTCACCGTGGTGCTGGTCGGGCGCCGGCCCGAGATGCTCGAGGAGACGGCCAAGCTCGGCCCCGCGGGAAAAAGCCTCTGCGTCACCGCCGACATGACCAAGCCGGACTCGATTGCGGCACTGTTCGACAAGGTGAAGGCCACCTATGGCCGGCTCGACGTGCTCTTCAACAATGCCGGCATGGGCGCCCCTCCGGTGAATTTCGAGGATCTCAGCCTCGAGCAGTGGCAGGCGGTGGTGAACACCAACCTCACCGGACCGTTCCTGTGCACCCAGCACGCCTTCCGCATCATGAAGGACCAGACCCCGCGCGGCGGCCGCATCATCAACAACGGCTCGATCTCGGCGCATGCGCCGCGGCCGTTCTCGGCGGCCTATACCTCGACCAAGCACGCCATCACCGGCCTCACCAAGGCGTCCAACCTCGACGGGCGCATGTACGACATCGCGGTCGGCCAGGTCGACATCGGCAATGCCGCAACGCCCATGACCGACCGCATGGTCAACGGTCCCGGCGTGCTGCAGCCCGACGGCACGTCGAAGCAGGAGCCGCGCATGGACGCGAAGGCGGTCGGCGATGCCGTTGCCTACATGGCCGGCCTGCCGCTCGATGCCAACGTGCTAACCATGACCGTCATGGCAACCAAGATGCCGTTCGTGGGACGGGGCTGAATCAGAAAACGCGAAAACAACCCCATGCACAGTAGGCGGCATGGGATTGCAGCCTCGCTCCGCAAGCGGACGTGAAGTCGGCTAAATCTCCGCACTGCTTCAACAATCGTCATTGCGAGCGCAGCGAAGCAATCCAGACTACCACCGCGGCAAGATTCTGGATTGCTTCGTCGCGCCAGCGCAAAATTACTTCACAATTTGTCGCGGGCTCCTCGCAATGACGGGGAGAGAGCGAGCTCCTACTCCAAACTCTCCACCCGGCGCAGACTCGGAAACAGCTTCATCCACAACAGCGCCACCGCAACCGTGCAGACGCCGCCCAGCACGGCTGCCGGCATCGCGCCGAACAGTGCGGCAGCCACCCCGCTCTCGAACTGGCCGAGTTGGTTGGAGGCGTTGATGAAGAGGAAGTTCACCGCACCGACCCGGCCACGCATCTCGTCGGGCGTCGCGAGCTGCACCAGCGAGAAGCGGATCACGACGCTGATCGTATCGGCCGCGCCGAGAACGGCGAGCGCGAGCACCGAGAGCCACATCCAGGACGACAGCGCGAACACGATCGTTGCGACGCCGAACACGATCACTGCCTGAAACATGCGCAGGCCCACATGCCGCGAAATGGCGTGACGGGCCAGCACCATGGTCATCAGCAGCGCGCCGACCGCGGGCCCGGCGCGGAGGATTCCGAGTCCCATCGGACCTGTCTGGAGGATGTCGCGGGCATAGATCGGCAGAAGCGCGGTGACGCCGCCGAACAGCACCGCGAACAGATCGAGCGAGATGGTGCCGAGGATCGCCGGATTGCCGCGGATGAAGCGGACGCCGGCGAAGATATTGTCGGCTCCCGCCATATCCTTGGCGATCGCCTGCGGGCGCGGGCGGATGAAGCCGGTCAGGATCATCCCGAAGATCCAGAACAGCACCATCACCGCGTAGGCGAGATGCGGCGCAACCGCGTAGGCAAAACCGCCTAGCGCCGGACCGGTAATGGTCGCGACCTGCGCCGCACCGCTGGAGACGGCGGTGGCGCGCTGGAGCGAGCCCTGCGGCGCGATCGCCGGCAGCAGCGCCGCGGTGGTCGGGCTCTCGAACGCGCCGGCAATGCCGAGCACGAAGGTGGCCACGAAAATCTGAACTTCGCTGACCAAACCGAGATAGGTGATGACGCCGAGATAGAGCGCGGTCGCTGCTTCCACGAGTTGGCAGAGCTGGACCACGCGCTTGCGCTCGTAGCGGTCGGCGGCATGGCCGGCGATGAACACCAGCAGCGCCGTGGGCAGGAATTGCACGAGGCCGACCATGCCGAGATCGAAGGCCGAGCCGGTGAGATCGTAGATCTGCCAGCCGATCGCGACCGCCGCAATCTGGCTGGAGAAACGCGACAGGCTGCGCGAGAGCAGAAAGAACAGAAAGGCGCGATGGGAGAGGAGCGCGCGGGCACTGACCGGCGGGTTTCCCGATATGGGCTGGTCTGGCATCGCCTCTTCGGTCACGCTCGGGCTATCCGGCTCCTGATGTCGACGTGCTCCGCGTGGCTGACGCGGACCTGCTTGTCAACAGCGAGACGCTTCGACAATCTCCCGGCATTGCGTTTGCAACGCAGGGGTGGCCATAATCATCGGGGTTTGGGGAAATCATGCTGCGGCTGCAATCGGCACTCGGCGTTTTCGCATTGCTGTTGATCGCCTTGGTCCTGAGCGAGAATCGCCGCGCGGCCTCGCTGCGCCAGGCGGCGATCGGCCTCGTCGCCACCTTCGTCACCGCGATCGTTCTCCTGAAGGTGCCCGTCGTCGCGCGCGCGTTCGGTGCCATCAACGACGCGGTGGGCGCGATCTCGGCGGCCTCGCGCGCCGGCTCCTCCTTCGTGTTCGGCTATGTCGGCGGCGGTCCCCTGCCCTTCGACCTGAAAGCACCGGGTGCCGATTTCGTCCTGGCGTTCCAGGCGCTGCCGATCGTGCTGGTCATGAGCGTGCTGACGACGCTCTTGTTCTATTGGCGCGTGCTGCCGCCGGTCGTGCGCGGCATGGCCTGGCTGCTGGAGCGGACGCTCGGCGTCGGCGGCGCGGTCGGACTCTCGACCGCCGCCAACATCTTTCTCGGCATGGTCGAGGCGCCGCTGTTCGTGCGGCCTTATCTCGCGCAAATGACCCGCAGCGAGTTGTTCCTGGTGATGACCGGCGGCATGGCCGGCATCGCCGGCACGGTGCTGGTGCTGTATGCGACGCTCCTTGCTCCCCTCATTCCCGACGCAGCCGCCCATTTCGTCATCGCCTCGGTGCTGGGTGCCCCGGCCGCGATCCTGGTCAGCCTCATCATGGTGCCGGAGACGTCCGACAAGCGCACCGGCGGCGCGCTGGAGGCTCCCGAGATGGAGGTCTCCAGCACGATGGACGCGATCGTGAAAGGGACGGGCGCGGGGATCGAGCTGCTGATCAACATCGTCGCCATGCTGCTGGTGCTGGTGGCGCTGGTCTATCTCGTCAATGCGATCCTCGGCCTGCTGCCTGATGTCGGCGGCGCTGCGATCTCGTTGCAGCGCCTGCTCGGCCTCGTGATGGCGCCGGTGTGCTGGCTCATGGGATTGCCGTGGGATCAGGCGATCACCGCCGGCAGCCTGATGGGCACGAAAACCGTGCTGAACGAGCTGATCGCCTATGTCGACTTCTCGAAGCTGCCGCCCGGCACGCTCGATCCGCGCTCGCGCCTGATCATGCTCTATGCGATGTGCGGCTTCGCCAATTTCGCCAGCCTCGGCATCATGATCGGCGGTCTCGGCGTGATGGCGCCGGAACGGCGCGAGGAAATCAATGCGCTCGGGCTGAAGTCGATCGTGTCGGGAACGCTGACGACGTGCCTGATGGGAGCAGTGGTGGGGGTGTTGACGTGAAGCTTGTGTGAGGCTGGCGCCCTCGCAGCTCCGATGGGGCGCAGCGCAATCGCGACAATCCTTCCATGTTAATCTGTTCAGGAGATTCGGCTGGAATTGATTCATGAGCAACAGCGCAGGCCAGCGGGCATTTCAAAATGCCCGGCTTCAGAAACGGCAAAAAGCCGAGCTAGGGCCGTTGCTCGCGCGCGCCCTCCAGCTGCACAAGGCGGGACTTCTCCCCGAGGCAAAGACGGCCTATCGCGAACTCCTGGAGCTTGCGCCCGACCAATTCATCGCGCTGCATTTGCTGGGCGCTTTGGAGTCTGAATCCAAAAACTATCGGCAGGCGCAAATTTTGCTGAGCCGAGCGGTGGCCTTGGATCCGTGATCTGCCGAAGCCCATATGAGCCTGGGCGTCGCGCTCAACGGGCTGAAACGTCACAATGAGGCCCGCGAGAGCTATCGGAAGGCCCTCGCCCTTCGACCCAACTACGCCTTGGCCCTGTCCAATCTCGGCAACGCAAGCGCGGCCCTTGAACTTTACCAGGAAGCGCTCGAGAGCTACGACAAGGCGCTCGCAATCGACGGAAGACTTTCCGAAGCCCATAACGGCCGGGGTTGGGCGCTCTGCCGTGTGCGCGCCTATGACGAAGCGATCGCAAGCTTAAACCGCGCGCTATCGATCAAGCCTGACTACGCCTCGGCGCTGTCGACCCGCGCCGTTGCATTGCGGGAGCTTCAGCGATTTGACGAAGCCATGGCGGATTGCAATCGCGCAATCGCCCTCGCACCCGACGACGCGAATGGATGGCTCTGGCGGGCCAGTATCTTGCTCCTGACCCGGCAAGTTGCCGAAGCATTGTCCGATTGCGAGAAGGCTCTCGCGGCCGATCCCGGCTTCTCTCAGGCCCACAGCCTGCTCGGCCAATGTCTCGCGGCACTTGGCCGGGTCGACGAAGCCCTCGCCAGTTTCGACAGAGCTCTCGACATCGAGCCTGATCAGAGCACGATCTCCAGCAAGATATTCACCCTCGATTTCATGGCCGACGCCAGCGTTGCGCAGCATCAGCAAGCGCGACATGTATGGTGGGAGCAGATCGGCGCGAAGATCGCCTCGGCAGCGGCGGGACCGCATGAGAACAGCCGCGATCCGGATCGCCGTCTGGTGCTGGGTTATGTCTCGTCGGATTTTCACACACATTCAGCGGCGTTCATTTTCAAGCCGGTCCTGCAGCACCATGATCGGGCACAGTTCGAGATCGTGTGCTACGCTTGTTCACCGAAAACGGACGCGACGACCCGCGAGTTTCAGGGGATCGCCGATCGCTGGCGCGACGCCTCGCAATGGTCCGACGATCGCCTCGCCGCTCAGATCCGCGCCGACGGCGTCGATATCCTGATCGATCTGTCCGGCCACACCAGCGGAAACCGCCTCGGTGTGTTTGCGCGCAAACCGGCACCTGTTCAGGCGCATGGCTGGGGCCATGGTACCGGGACCGGGTTGCCAACCATCGATTATCTATTCTCGGACCCGGTCGCGATTCCTGCCGCGGTTCGGCATCTGTTTGCGGAGACCATCGTTGACCTGCCGTGCTTTGTGACGCTGGCGCCGCTGCCACCCGGGATTGCGCGGGCGCCGACGCCGGCGCTCGCGAACGGCTTCATCACATTCGGTGTCTTCAACCGCATCAGCAAGATTTCGAACGAGGCGGTGGAAGTCTGGTCTAGGATTCTCGAGCGGGTGCCGGGTTCGCGACTGCTGATCAAGGATACTGCACTGGACGCTCAGCTGGTCCGCGACAATCTGCTGGCGCGGTTTGCCGCTTGCCGGTTGCCGGCCGAACGCGTCGATCTGCTCGGAGCCACGTCGCGAGACGAACATCTGGCAACGTTCAATCGCGTCGATATTGGCCTCGACCCATTCCCGCAGAATGGCGGCGTCAGCACGTGGGAAGCCTTGCAGATGGGCGTGCCGGTGGTGGCGAAGCTCGGTCACAGCCTGCCGAGCCGTGCTGCCGGCTCCATCCTCACCGCGCTGGGCCTGCCGGAGTGGGTCGCGGACAGCGATGAGGCCTATGTCGAAATCGCAGCGAGCCGTGGGTTGCAGATCGGCGAGCTCGATAAGTTGCGCGGCGAACTGCCCGGACAGATCAGGGCTGCCGCCGCCGGCAACCCAATCTCATACGTGCAAGCGGTGGACGATGCCTATCGCGCGATGTGGAAACGCTATTGCAACGACGGCGGCTGATCTCCGCCTCGCCTACGCCTTAAACTCCACGGTCCTGAACTCCGCCGGCAGGATCACCTCCAGCAGCTCGACGTCGTCCGAATAGTCCAGGATCATGTGCTTGATCTTCGGCGGCTGGGTCCAGGCGCTACCTTCTTTCATCAGCGTCTCGCCCTCTCCGTCCATATAGGTCTTCACCCAGCCCTTGAGCACGTAGACCATCTGGAATTCGACGTCGTGAAAGTGCAGCTTCGACACTTCGTCCGGATTGCAGGGGCCTTGCAGCCGGATCACGTGCGCCTGCGCGAGGCCGTGGCTGGCGGCGGCGATGCCGAGGTCGCGATATTTCGCGTAGGTACGCAGACCGTCGGCTTTGAAGTCTTCCTCGCGGTGATGGCTGATCGCAATGCGCTGCTTGGGCCGCGCCGGTTTCTTGGCGGATGACTTTGCCGTTGTCGTGGGGGCTTTTGCCTTCACCGCCGTGCGCGCCGTGGATCGTGCTGCGGGTTTGGCCCCGCTACGCTTCTTCACCGCGGCTTGCGATGCGCTGCGCGATTTTGCTTTCTTGGCCATGGGCGGCCTCCCCTGTTGTTATGGGGAGAGGCTAGCACAGAATGCGAAATCGCAGGGTAGGTTAGCGCTAACGTACCCACCACTTCTTTGCGCAAGCGTTGAGGCATGGGGGGTTACACTGACGCTAACCCACCCTACAGCTCCGCCCTTCAATGCAGCCGGAATACGCCGTCCACCGCGCGCAACTCGGCCGGCTTGATCAGCTTGGAATGCGCCACTGTCACCGAGTGAAGCGGTCCGTCGAGCTTTTCCTGCCAGAACGCCAGAAAATCCTTCAGCGCCGGAAATTTCGGAAACATGTCGTAGTCCTGCCAGACGTAAGTCTGGAGCAGCGAGGGATGATCCGGCATCCGGTAGAGAATCTGCGCCGTCGTCATTCCGTAACCCAGCAGCTGTTTCCGGAAATCGTCCGAAACGGCTCCACTCCGCAAGCCCATGCCAACCTCCTTTGCAGGAGCGCATTCAAGGGGTGGCTTTCCGGTGCGCCTTAAGAGCCACCCGCTGCTGATGCGCTCACATAAGAGAAATGTGACGCAAACTGACAATCCATCTCAAGCCCAAAAGTTTAACAAGCTGTTGAAATTCAATGCGTTAGCAGCAGAGCTAGCTCCGTGCTAATACTGCGCCGAGCGCGATTAACGATGGAAAGAGATTTTGGCAGGCGGCGCCTCCGAGTGCTATTTTTCTGCTACAAGCCCTTGCTCCCGCCAAAATCCTGCCTTATCTCAGTTGTGCCTGCGCTGGCACTCGCCGGCGCAGACTGCTAACAACTCAAAATTCCCAAATCGTGCAAAAGCTTAGGAGAACTGCATGAATTTCCGTCCGCTTCACGACCGCGTCGTGGTCAAGCGCATCGACGCAGAAGAGAAGACCGCTGGCGGCATCATCATTCCCGACACGGCGAAGGAAAAGCCCTCGCAGGGCGAGATCGTCGCCGTCGGCCCGGGTGGCCGCGACGAAGCTGGCAAGCTGATCCCGATCGACCTGAAGGTCGGCGACCGCGTGCTGTTCGGTAAGTGGTCCGGCACCGAGGTCAAGATCGACAACGTCGACCTGCTGATCATGAAGGAAAGCGACATCATGGGCGTCCTCGACGTCCCCGCTTCCAAGAAGAAGGCGGCCTAAGAGCCCCTCTCTTATCCAGTTAAACACCTAAGGAAAAAATCCAGATGGCAGCTAAAGAAGTCAAATTCTCGGTCGATGCGCGCGACAAGATGCTTCGCGGCGTCGACATTCTCGCCAACGCGGTGAAGGTCACGCTCGGTCCGAAGGGCCGCAACGTCGTGCTCGACAAGTCGTTCGGCGCTCCCCGCATCACCAAGGACGGCGTCACCGTCGCCAAGGAGATCGAGCTCGAGGACAAGTTCGAGAACATGGGCGCGCAGATGGTGCGCGAAGTCGCCTCCAAGTCCGCTGACGCGGCCGGCGACGGCACCACCACCGCGACCGTGCTGGCCCAGGCGATCGTGCGCGAAGGCGCCAAGTCGGTTGCCGCCGGCATGAACCCGATGGATCTGAAGCGCGGTATCGATCTCGCGGTCGAAGCCGTCGTTGCGGACCTCGTCAAGAACTCCAAGAAGGTGACCTCGAACGACGAGATCGCCCAGGTCGGCACCATCTCGGCCAACGGCGACGCGGAGATCGGCAAGTTCCTCGCCGACGCCATGAAGAAGGTCGGCAACGAGGGTGTCATCACCGTCGAGGAAGCCAAGTCGCTCGAGACCGAGCTCGACGTCGTCGAGGGCATGCAGTTCGACCGCGGCTACATCTCGCCCTACTTCGTCACCAACGCCGACAAGATGCGCGTTGAGATGGACGACGCCTACATCCTCATCAACGAGAAGAAGCTCTCCTCGCTGAACGAGCTGCTGCCGCTGCTCGAGGCCGTGGTGCAGACCGGCAAGCCGCTGGTCATCGTCGCCGAGGACGTCGAAGGCGAAGCGCTTGCCACCCTGGTCGTGAACCGTCTCCGTGGCGGCCTGAAGGTCGCGGCCGTCAAGGCTCCGGGCTTCGGCGATCGCCGCAAGGCCATGCTGCAGGACATCGCGATCCTGACCGGTGGCCAGGCGATCTCGGAAGATCTCGGCATCAAGCTCGAGAACGTCACGCTCAACATGCTCGGTCGCGCCAAGAAGGTGATGATCGACAAGGAGAACACCACGATCGTCAACGGCGCCGGCAAGAAGGCCGACATCGAAGCGCGCGTGTCGCAGATCAAGGCGCAGATCGAGGAAACCACCTCGGACTACGACCGTGAGAAGCTCCAGGAGCGTCTTGCCAAGCTCGCAGGCGGCGTCGCGGTGATCCGCGTCGGCGGCGCGACAGAGGTCGAGGTGAAGGAGCGCAAGGATCGCGTTGATGACGCGATGCATGCGACCCGCGCGGCTGTGGAAGAAGGCATCGTCCCGGGCGGCGGCGTCGCCCTGCTCCGTGCCTCCGAGCAGCTCAAGGGCCTGCGCACCAAGAACGACGACCAGAAGACCGGCGTCGAGATCGTGCGCAAGGCGCTCTCCGCGCCCGCTCGCCAGATCGCGATCAACGCCGGCGAAGACGGCTCGGTGATCGTCGGCAAGGTCCTCGAGAACAAGTCGTACGCCTACGGCTTCGACTCCCAGACCGGCGAATATGTCGACCTCGTCAAGAAGGGCATCATCGACCCGACCAAGGTGGTCCGTACCGCGATCCAGAACGCAGCCTCGGTTGCGGCGCTCTTAATCACGACGGAAGCCATGGTCGCCGAGCTGCCCAAGAAGGGCGGCTCCGGCCCCGCGATGCCCCCGGGCGGCGGCATGGGCGGCATGGATTTCTGATCCAGCCATCCTGGCAAACGACAAAATGCGAAACCCCGGCAGCGATGCCGGGGTTTTGTTTTTCTTCGGTGGTCCTATCCCGGAGCGGCGCGCAGCGCGGAGCCCGGAATGACAGTGGGGCTTCACCACACCTTCCCCAGCCGCTCCATGTGCGGTTCGCCGTGCTGGTCGAGCGACCAGAATATCCGCGTCACCTTGCCGACCAGATTGTCCATCGGCACGAATCCGATCGACGACATCACGCGGCTGTCACTCGAGTTGTCGCGATTGTCGCCGAGCACGAAGAAATGGCCCGGCGGCACGGTGTAGACGTCGGTGTTGTCGTAGTAGCCGTTGTCGACACAGTCCTGCGTCACGTAGGACGCGCCGTTCGGCAGCGTCTCGCGCCAGCGCTTGGCCTTCGCACCGTCATCCACGCCGCAGGTGGAGCCGGCGAATGCCTGCTTCAGAGCGACGCGCGTCACCGGGCGGTCATTGAGGATGAGTTGGCCCTGCCGCATCTGGATGCGATCACCGGGCAGCCCGACC
Organism: Bradyrhizobium sp. CW1; assembly: GCF_023100665.1. Taxonomy (NCBI): domain Bacteria; kingdom Pseudomonadati; phylum Pseudomonadota; class Alphaproteobacteria; order Hyphomicrobiales; family Nitrobacteraceae; genus Bradyrhizobium; species Bradyrhizobium sp. CW1. The sequence goes on along the minus strand of NZ_CP064684.1, from coordinate 3,106,212 downwards.
ACGCGCTTGACATAGTCGACCGCGGTGTCCTTTGGCGTCCGGAACACGACGACGTCACCATACTCGGGATCGGTGGCCCGGAAACGCCCGGAGATCCACGACGGCGCGAAGGGAAACGAATAACGGCCATAGCCATAGGCATATTTTGCAGCAAAGACGTAGTCGCCGACGACCAGCGTCGGCGTCATCGAGCCGGACGGGATGTTGAACGGCTGAAACAGGAAGATGCGAAACAGGAACGGCGGCGACCACAGCACCGGAATCAGGAGGATCAGGATGACGATCGCCTTCCATTCCCGCGCTTTGGCCTGCGGGTGGATGGTTTCCTGAAGAGTGGTCATGCGCCTGCCCTGATCAAGCCCGTAGTCGTCGCGAGATTACGCAACCCTCGCGCGTACGCAATCCCATAACTTGGTCGCGCCGCGCGCGGATCGCGTTCACGGGTCGCAATCAACCGCGCGCGAGATCGCTGAAGCAGCGGCGGATCCATTCGATGGTGAGCCGCGTCGCCGGATCGCGCTTGAGATGGTTCTGCACCAGCAGCCAGACGTCGCGGCGCCCAGGCAGCAGCGTGGCGCGCAGGCGGCGATCGCCGAGTAAGTCCGCGCAGACGTGCTCCGGCAACACGCCGGCGGCCTGATGCGCGCGGATCAGGTTACGGATGACGCGAACGTTGTCGGTAACGCAGCGCGCGTGGGCTTGCTTCATACGCAGGAATTGCATCTCGGGAATGGCACCGAGTTCGTCCGGATAGGCGCACAGCACCGGCTCGCCTTCAGTCGTGACAGGCTCAAAATAATAGAGCTTGACGTCACCGAGCCTGGAGATCGCGAAGTCGCCCTTGTCGGGCTTGCGCAGCCGGATAGCGAGATCGGCTTCCCAGCGCGAGAACTTGACGTTCTCGCTCGAGGTGAGGAATTGCAGCGTCAGGCCGGAATTGGCGCGCAGGAAGTCGCTCGCGCGCGGCGACAGAACCTCCTCGGCAACCGTGTTGGTGGAGGCGATACGCAGGCGTCCCACCGGGCCTGCAAGACTCTCGCCGACGCGACCGATCTCGGCGGCATGTGCGGCCATCGCCTCGACATGCGCCAGCACCGCCTCGCAACTCCGCGTCGGCCGGCGCTGGCCGTCCACCGCATCGAACAGCGGCACGCCGAGATCGCGCTGGATACGCGCGAGCCTGCGGCCGACGGTGGTCTCGTCGATGCGCAGCCGCGCGCTGGCGCCGGCATAGGTGCCCTCGTCCCTGACCGCGGCGATGATGCGCAGATCGTCCCAGTTCATGGCGATGAGCCTAGCAGGCACGACGGGCTCCTGCAAATTTGCAGCCATATGCTGCAATAGTCCTGCACATTGGCAGGCCGCCGCCGCGCTACTGTGGCGCCATCCGATATGCCTTAGGAAGGCCCGACCCGCATGACCGCCCCAAAAACCCTGCTTGAATTGTCCGGCGCCGATCTCACTCCGCCCAGGCTCGCCGATTCCTGCCTCGTGCTAATCGACATCCAGAACGAATATTGCGCCGGGCCGCTCGCCTTGCCGGACGCGGAGCCCGCAATCGCCGCCGCCGCGCGCCTGCTCGCCCGCGCGAGGGCGAGCGGCGCTGCGATCTTCCATATCGCGCACAAGGGACGTGCCGGCAGCCTGTTCGACCGCGAGGCCGCGCGCGGCGCGATCGTCAGGAACGTGGCGCCGCTCGCCAGCGAAGCCGTGATCGAAAAAGCGCTGCCGAACGCTTTTGCCGGCACCGACCTGCAAGTCCGGCTGGCCGCAACCGGACGCACGAACATCGTGCTGGCCGGTTTCATGACCCATATGTGCACAGCTCGACCACCCGCGCCGCGCTCGACCTCGGCCTGCGCACGACGATCGCAGCCGATGCCTGCGCCACACGCGATCTTCCCGACGGCCGCGGCGGAGCGCTCTCCGCAAGAATCATCCACGAGGTCGCCCTGGCCGAATTGTCGGACCGGTTTGCGATCATCGCACAAACCGAGACGTTGACCTGAAGGAGCGTAGGCGATGCTGCAACTCTATTTCTCACCGATGGCCTGCTCGCTTGCGAGCCGCATCGCGCTGATGGAAGCGGGCATCGAGGCCCGCTATCATCCGGTCCATCTCCAGACCAAGCAGGTCGTGGACGACGGCAGCGATTTCCTCGGCGTTTCCCCAAAGGGCGCGGTGCCGGTCCTGGTGCTGGAGAATGGCGAACGGCTGACCGAAAGCGCCGCGGTGCTGCAATACATCGCCGACCTAAAGCCGCAGGCGGGCCTTGCACCCGCCTTCGGAAATCCCGACCGGTATCGGCTCCAGGAATGGCTCAGTTTCGTCGGGGCCGAGATCCACAAGGCGTTCCTGTTTCCAACCTTCTGGTACAAGGACGAGGCCTCGCTCGCCAAGCCGCGTGCAAGAATAGCGCAGACATTATCGATGCCTGCCGCGCATCTGACGGACCGCGAATTCCTCGTCGGCGACAGCTTCACCGTCGCGGATGCCCATCTCACCTGGGCTTTGCTGTTGCTCCGTCCCGCGGGAATCGACGTCGCGCAATGGCCATCGTTGTCGGCCTATCTCGCGCGCATGCAGGCGCGACCGGCCGTGCGGGACGCGATTGCGACCGAAATGGCCGTCCGCAAGACGATCGCGGCGAGCCCGGCGTGACAGGATGTCACGGCCGGGAAATCTGAGCGGTGCTCCGGCAGGGCATTGATGTCGGCGCGGCATGCGCTAATCTGGAGGGATATTTTTCGACATTTCCTTGGAAGGCATTCATGCGTGCTCTTTCCAGATTTTGCCCGGCCGGACTTTGCCTTGCCCTCCTGGCCTGCTGGCTTTCCGTTGCGCCGGCATCGGCGGAAACCCGCGTCGCCCTGGTGATCGGCAATGGCGCCTATGCCAGTACGGCGCAGCTTCCCAACCCGTCGCACGATGCCGAAGACGTCGCCGCCTCGCTCAAGCGCAGCGGCTTCGAGGTGCTCCAGGGCATCGACCTGCGCCAAGCTGACATGCAGGACCTCACCATCCGCTTCGCGCGCGCCGCGAGCAAAGCCGACGTCGCCATGTTCTACTACAGCGGCCATGCGATGCAGTACAACGGCGTGAACTATCTGATGCCTGTCGATGCCGTGCTGAGCGACGAAGCCGATTTGAAGCGCTTCGTGCGGGTGGACGACATCGTGAACGACCTGCAGCAGGCCAAGAACCTGCGCATCCTCATCCTCGATTCCTGCCGCGACAATCCGCTGGCCGAAACCTTGAAACGCTCCGCCGGCATGACGCGCGGCGCCTCGATCGGGCGGGGCCTGTCGAAAGTCGAAGCACCGCGCGGCACGATCGTGTCGTTCTCAACCCAGTCCGGGCAGACGGCGGCCGATGGCAGCGGCCGCAACAGCCCCTATACGACGGCGTTCCTGAAGCACATCGAGGAGCCGCAGGAGATCGGCGAAGTCTTTCGCGACATCAGCAGCGACGTCTACGATTCCAGCGGCAAGACCCAACTCCCGGAGCTGTCGCTGTCGATCATCGGCAAGTTCTACCTGAACGGACCGGTGTCGGTCACGGTGGCGCCGGCGGCGCCACAAGCCGCGCCCCGGGCTGACCCTTGCGCAGCAGCAGAAGCACACTGGAAGGCTGCCGACGGCATCGGCACGCTGGGCGCTTTCGAGGATCACCTCGCGAGATTCCCGAATTGCATCTTCGCCACGCTCGCCAAAGCTCGGATCGAGGGGCTGAAGCAGAAGGTGGCGCTCGCGCCGTCAGGCAACGGCCGGAGCGGCGGAAGCAAGGATTTTGACGGCAGCTGGGACGTGACGTTGAACTGCTTGGCCACCGGCAAGGCGCAGGGCTTCACCAGACCTCTGGTCGCCACCGTCACGAACGGCGTGCTTCATGCCGAGGCGCAGGATCCGGGCAACAACATCAACCGGCTCGAGATCGACGGCCAGATCCCGGCGGACGGCAAGACCACCTTGAGCGCGCGCGGCACGACGGGAGCGAGCGCGTACACGCTGAACAATCTCGCGCCCGGCTCGCCCTACGCCTTTACCGTCGATGCGCAGTTCGATCGCACCCGCGGCACCGGCAAGCGCAACGAGGCGCGGGCCTGCAATCTGGTTTTCGTCAAACGCTAGCTGCGCATCCCCGGCCGGTCACACGCCCGTCTGGCTGATGAACTTGGTGTTCAAATAACCCTCCATCGCCTCGGTGCCGCCCTCCGAGCCGTAGCCGGAATCCTTGATGCCGCCGAACGGCACTTCGGGCAGCGCCAGACCAAAACTGTTGATCGACATCATGCCGGCTTCGACGGCCGAACCGATCGCGGCCGCCGTCTTGGTCGAGCTTGTGAATGCGTAGGACGCCAGCCCGAACGGCAAGCGGTTGGCCTCCTCGACAACTTCGTCGAAGGATGAGAAGCGCGAAATCAGCGCGAGCGGGCCGAACGGCTCCTCGTTCATGGCGCGCGCATCCTTCGGCACGTCGCTCACTACGGTCGGCTCGAAGAAATGGCCCTTGTTGCCGACGCGTTTACCGCCGGTCTCGAGCTTTGCACCCTTGCCGACGGCATCCTGCACCATGCCCTCAATGGCGGTGACGCGGCGCGGATTGGCGAGCGAACCCATTTTGGAGTCGGGATCAAGGCCGTTACCGACCTTGAAGGCCTTGGCGCTGTCGACAAATGTGTCGACGAATTCACGGAACACGTCATCCTGCACCAGCATCCGCGTCGGCGAGATGCACACCTGCCCGGCATTGCGATATTTTGCTGCCGCCAGAATCTTGGCCGCCGATGTGACGTCGGCGTCCTTGAAAACGATCGCCGGCGCATGACCGCCGAGCTCCATGGTGGCACGCTTCATGTGCAGGCCCGCGAGCGCATTGAGCTGCTTGCCGACATGGGTCGAGCCTGTGAACGAGATCTTGCGGATCACCGGATGCGGAATGAGATATTCGGAGATCTCGGCAGGAATACCGTAGACCAGGTTGATGACGCCATCGGGCACGCCAGCGTCCTCAAACGCGCGGATCAGCTGTGCGGGCGAGGCCGGCGTCTCCTCCGGGGCCTTGACGATGATCGAGCAGCCGGCGCCGAGTGCGGCGGAGAGCTTGCGCACGACCTGATTGATCGGAAAGTTCCAGGGCGTGAACGCCGCAACCGGGCCGACCGGCTCCTTGATCGCGAGCTGGTAGATGCCCGGGCCGCGCGCGGGGATCAGGCGGCCATAGGCGCGTTTGGCTTCCTCCGCAAACCACTCGATCACGTCGGCGGCGGCCATCGCCTCCATCTTGGCCTCGCCGAGCGTCTTGCCCTGCTCCATCGTGAGCAGCGGCGCGATCTCCTCATTGCGCTCGCGCATGATCGCGGCGGCCTTGCGCATGATGCGGCAGCGCTCGAAGGGAGCAACGTTTCGCCAGATTTTGAAGCCGGCGCTGGCTGCGGCGAGTGCCTCGTCGAGGTCGGACCGTCCGGCATGGGCGACGGTGCCGATCACCTCTTCAGTCGCGGGATTGCGGACCTCGATCACCTTGCCCGAATGGGCCGGTCGCCATTTGCCGCCAATGAAAAGCTGGGTGTTCGAATAGGCCAACGGATTCTCCTGTGGTCGCTTTTTTCTGCGTTAGGTCGGGATGGGAGTGGCTCGGTGACAAATCGCGTCCGCCGCCTTTGTCATCTCCGGCCCAAGATAGGAGCGGAAGCGTGGCTCGGCGACCAGAGCGCCGAAATCGGCCATGCGTGTCACCCCACCGCCGGCCACAAAGAGGAATCGCCCGGCGATCTCGGCAAGGATGTCGAGGTGCCAGGCCGCCGTCGGATGCATGCAGAGCACGACCAGCCGACCCTCGTCGCGCAGCTTGCGGAAGAAATCGAGCATGAAGCCGATATAGCCATCCTGCAGGTTGAACTGCGGTTCGTCGAACAGGTGAACCAGCGGCGTCCGGGTTGGCGACGGCGCCAGGAAGGCGGACGGAATGCGCTTCCGGAAGCGCCTAACCTGATAGGATTGGTGATAGTGGATCGCGAGCCGGTCGCGCTCGCGATATTTGACACCATGGATATCGGTGCCCGCGACCAGCACGCGCCCGGAGGTCGGGGCGTTCGAGCCCGTCATCATCTCGAACAAGGTCGTCTTGCCGGCGCCATTCGGGCCGACGACACCAACGATATCAGGTTCGTCCAGCGACAGGTTTGCCTGTAGCGTGAATGTCGGTCGGCGGATCACGCGGCCCCGTGTATAGACCTTTCGAACGTCGTCGAGAACGAGCAGCGGTGCGGCCACTTATTGTACTCCCAGCAAGCACTGACGAAGCCCGCGGTCATCGCGCAAGGCCGCGGCCTCCCCGGTCCAGATGATCCGGCCGCGATCGATCACCGCGGCATGGTCTGCGACCGACAGCGCGATGTCGGCGTTCTGCTCCACGACCAGCGAGGCAATACCCTCATCCTTCATGCGCAGGATCGTCGCAAGCACGTCGCCGACGATTTTCGGCGCCAGTCCCTGGCTCGGCTCGTCGAACAGCACCAGTCCCGGCGAGCCGACCAGCGCGCGGGCGATCGCCACCATCTGCATTTCGCCGCCCGACAGGTTTTCGCAGTCGCGCTCCATGAGATATTCGAGCGGTGAGAAGATCGCAGCGGCCTCCTTGACGCTCCAGTGGCGAAAGCGCGTGCGCTTTTGCGCGATCGACAGGTTGCGCGCAACCGTCAATGTCGGACACAGCCGGCGGTCGTCGGGTACCCAGCCGATGCCGGCGCGCGCAATCTCGTGGGTCGGATCGCGCGTGACGTCGTGACCGTCGAAACAAACGGAGCCGCGGCGCGGACGCGTCAGCCCCAGAATCGAGCGGAGCATGGTCGTCTTGCCGGCGCCGTTAGGGCCGAGCAGCGCAAACACCTTGGCGTGCTCGATGGCAAGCGAGGCGCCGAACAGCGCCTGGGTCTCGCCGTAAAAGGTATCGACCGCGTCCACTTCGAGGATCATGCGAACTTCCCGAGATTGGAGCGCCGCACCCATTCGTTCTGCTGCAGTTCGTGTGGCGTTCCGCGCGCCACCACCTGCCCCCAATGGATGACCGAGATCCGGTCAGCCAACGAGAACAGGAACTCCATATCGTGCTCGATGGCGACGATGGTCAGCCGCCCCTTCAGGCGAGCAATCAGGGCTGCGAGCCGGTGCACCCCGTCGGAGCCGAGGCCGGAGGTCGGTTCGTCCAGGCACAGCACCCGGGGCGCCTGCGCCAGGGCGACCGCGATCTCCAGCGCGCGCCGGTCGCCATAGGACAGGTCCTTGGCGCGGGTGTCGCCTTTGTCGGCAAGCCCGACTGCCGCCAGCGATTCAGAGGCCTTCGCGGCAAGCCGGCTGTCGCCCGCCGCTGCGCGCGCGACATCGTGGCCACGGGCGCGAAACTCGGGCAAGCCCATCATGACGTTGTCACGCGCGGAGAATTCGTCGAACAGTGTCATGATCTGAAACGAGCGGGCGATGCCCTTGGTGGCGATGCGGTGCGGGCTGAGGCCCGTGACATCCTCGCCGGCGAGCAGGACTCGACCACGGTTCGGTTTCACCCGGCCGGTGAGGACATTGAAGAACGTGGTTTTGCCGGCACCGTTCGGGCCCATCACGCCGTGAAGCTCGCCCTCCGCGACCGCGAGATCGACGCTCTCCAGCACGACCCGATCGCCGAAGCGGACATGAACGGCTGCGGCTTCGATCATGTTCATCGCCCGCTCCCGAACAGCAGCCGCATCGCCGAGGTACCGCGCTGCCGTAAGGCGCCGAGTGAGTGCTGCTGCACGGCAGCGGATATCGCGCCGGCAATGCCTTCGGGGCGAAACAGCACGATGGCGATGAAGAGCAGACCAAAATAGAGCATCCAGGCATTGGTCAGCGCACCGATCACGTCTCGGGCGGTGAGGAAGAGAAATACGCCAATCACCGGACCCCAGAAGCTGACGAGGCCACCGCCGACGAGCGTCATCATCACGACGTAGCCGGATTGATGCAGGCTCATGACGTCGGGGAATGCGGCGAGCTGCGCCATGGCGAACAATCCGCCGGCAAACCCCGAGACGGCGGCCGACAGCGCAAAGATCGCGACTTTGTAGAGCCACACATTATAGCCGAGATGGCTCGCGCGAACTTCGCTCTGCCTGATCGCAGCGACCACGCGGCCATAGGGCGAGTGCACCAGCCTCCACAATGCGGCGGTGCCGACCGCAAAGACGGCGAGCACGAAATAGTAGAACGCGACATTGTCGTTGAGATCGAACGACACAAGCCCGAAATCGGCCGGCAACCGTTTGATCTTGAGAAGGCCGTCTTCGCCGCCGGTGATCCGGTGCGATTTTATCGCCAACGTCCAGAAGATCTGGCCGAAGGCAATCGTCATGAAGGCATAATAGATGCCGCGCCTGTGCGAGATGAACAGCGCCACCAGCACGCCGGCGAGACCTGCCGCCGCGGCCGCGGCAATCAGGCATATCCAGAGATTGGCGACGATGTCGAACTGACAGAGACCGAACGCGTAGGCGCCGATGCCGAAATAGGCACCATGACCGAACGACGGAAGTCCGGCGGTGCCCAGCACCAGGTTGAATGCGAGCGCATAGAGCGACCAGATCAGGATCTCGATCCCGAGATAGGGATAGAGCCCGATCCGCGTGATCCAGAGCGGCACCGTTGCAAGCACGAGCCAGAGCACCAGCATCGTCGGCGTAACGAGGCGCGCAGCGTCCGGTGAAGATTTTGGTCCCACAATCATTCCCTTTAGGCCTCGAGCACGCTTTTTTTGCCCCAGAGGCCGCGCGCGCGGAACGTCACGACGGCCACGAGCAAGATGTACATCGACAACAGCGACCATTCGGACGCGTAGGCGCCGGCAAGGCCGACACACAGTCCGACCAAAAGACCCGCCACGACCGCACCCCAAAAGCTGCCGACGCCCCCGAGCACGATCACCAGGAACGCAGGAATGACCGCATCGACGCCCATATGCGGGCGAATGCCCCAGATCGGCGCGACGATGATGCCCGCGATCGCGGCCAGCATCGTGCCGAACACGAAGACCAGCATCCGCAACCGCGACAGGTTGATGCCGAGCGCGCGAACGATCTCGCTGTCATGCGCGCCGGCCTTGACCGTCGCACCGAACGAGGTCTTTTCGATCAACAGCCAGACCAGGCCGATGACCCCGGCCGCGATGCCCGCTGCGTAGAAGCGATAGGTCGACCAGATCAGGTCGCCGAACAGGAAGCCGCCGTTGATGGCGGACGGCACCTGCAGCACGTAGTCGCGCGTGCCCCACACCAGGCGGATCATCTCTTCGATCACCATCGCGGCGCCGAAGGTCAGGAGCAGCCCGTAGAGCGGATCCTTGCCGTAAGTGCGCCGCATGCAGAGCTCGATCAGCATGCCGACCAGGCTCACGATCACGGGAGCAATGATCAACGTCGCCGCATAGCGCCAGCCGAGCGGCAGCGCGAGCCACGCTTTCGCAAGCTCCATCGGCAATGGAGGGCGCGGCCCCGTGAGCTGCATGGCGACATAAGCCCCGAGCGCGAACAGGGAGCCGTGCGCGAGGTTGATCTGCTCCATCAGCCCGACGATGAGCATGAAGCCGAGTGCGATCAGCGCGAACAACAGGCCGAGCGTCAGGCCGTTGAGGAGATGCGGAAGAAGGTCGAACAAGGTTTTTGGCTCTCGCAACTGGCATGTGTCATCCGGGAGGCTGACGGTCCCGGAGGCGCGGCGCGCGAGATGCGCGCCGCTCGTTCTGCGATGTGACGCACCGTCTCTAGGAGTCGACGGTCGGCACCTGCTCGTAGGGGGTGAGCTTGCACTTGCCGGGTGCCGCATCATCGGCGGCCGATTTCGGCTCCGTCCAGCTGATGATCTCGAACAGATCGGTATTGTCGACCGGCTTGGCGTTGCGCCGCGCCAGATAGATCGTCTGCTGCATCTGGTGCGTCATCGGATCCATGTAGGCGTCGAAATGCTGCATGCGATCGGTCGCCGAGACCTTCAGGTTCTCGAGCTCCTTGATGATCTTGACGTTGTTGGTCGACCCTGCCCGCTCGATTGCACGCAGCAGTTCGCGCGTGGACATGTAGCCGTTGTAGGAGACGTTGCCCGGCACCGGGATCGGGCGGTCCTTGTTGGCGGCCTGCCACTTCTTGACGAATTCGGCGACACCTGGCAGCGGCAGCTTGTGATACCAGGTGGTGCCGAACACGCCGAACAGGCTGTCGGGCGCGCCCCACACATCGGGCCAGTCCTGCTGGTTGTTGATCCAGGCCGGCTTGCCGTCGAGCTTGAGCTGCGCCACCTGCTCGCGCAATGCCTTGATATCGTCGCCGCCAACTGCGGTCGCCACAACATCGGGCTTGGCCTGCTGGATCTTCAGCAGATAGGCAGTAAAGTCGCGCGTGTTCTGCGGCACCAGCAGATTGTCGAGGATCTTGCCACCGGCGCTCTCGACCTGCGTCCTGGTCGCGGCAGACGTCGTGTGACCCCAGACATAGTCGTTGGTCAGCAGCATCCAGTTCTTGCCGATGGAGTCCACCGCGTTCTTGACCGACGCCTTGGAAAAATTGGTGCCGTTGCCGTCCCATACGAATTTCACGCGCGAGCAGTTCTCCCCGGCTTCGCTGGGCGCGGAGGAATTGGTGTTCATGTAGATCACACCATATTTGCTAGCGACCTGTGTGATGGCGTTGGCGACGCCCGAATGCAGCGCGCCGATCAGGATGGTGCAGTCCTCGCGGGTGATGAAACGTTCCGCGACGCGGCTGCCCGTAGCTGGCGTCGTCTCGGTGTCCGCCGTGATGAACGTGACCTGGCGCCCGAGTACGCCACCTTTGGCGTTGATCTCGTCGATCGCCATCTTGATGCCGCGGAAATCATCCTGGCCGCTGTTGCCGTATTGACCGCTGGCATCGCACGTCAGGCCCAGCTTGATCGGTTTCGCGCCTTGCGCCCAGGCATGATTCTGCCGCCACGGCCCAAAGAAGCTGCCGGCGCCGCCGATGACGCTCGCCATCAAGCTGCCCTTCAGAACGCTTCGCCGTGAGATCTGACGCCCTCTCATCGTGTCCTCCCGTTTTCGAAGTCTTTTGCTTTTTTGTGAGATTAGAATATTCATTCTATCTGTTATGTAAAGTAGAATATTTGATCCAAACGATGAAATGCCGTTAAACAGGCGACCGATCCGGAGATCCGACTCGATGAACAAGGCGGCTGGCGCCATGACTTATGACGAACTGCGCGGCGCGATCGCGCAGCGGCACCGGGCACTGTCCGGCCGGTTACAGCAGATCGCGGAGTTCGTGCTCGATCACCCGACCGATGTCGCGCTCGGCACCGTGGCGGAGGTGGCGCAGCGCTCAGGGGTGCCGCCGTCGGCGATCGTTCGCTTCGCGCATGCGCTCGGGTTCGGCGGCTTCACCGAGATGCAGCAGGTGTTCCGCTCCCGTCTCGTCGCCGGCGTCGCGCCAAGCTACAAGGCGCGCCTCGCCCGCATGAAGAGCCAGGAGAAGTCAGTGCTCGGCCGCCAGCCGGCCGCGGTCTTGTCGCGTTTCGTGTCCGAAGCGCAATCATCGCTGGTCACGCTCAGCCAATCCGTCCATGCGCGCGAACTCGACGCCGCAACCGCGATCCTTGCCAAGGCACGTGACATCTATCTGCTCGGCCTGGGCGGCTCGTTCCCGGTTGCGATCCACCTCGCCTACGTGCTGCGCAAGCTCGGACGGCGCGTCGTCCTGCTCGACGGCCTTGGCGGCAGCATCCACGAGCAGTCGCACGCGGCGACATCAGACGACGCGCTGGTCGCGATCAGCTTCCGAAATTACTATCCGGATACGGCGCGCTTGTTTCCTGAACTCGTCGCGCGGGGCGTGCCCACGATTTCCATCACCGACAGCCTTTTGAGCCCGATCGTCGAGGGCGCGAGCGTCGTGTTCGAGATCCAGGACATGCCTGAGCCCGCGCTGCGTACGCTTGTCGCACCGATGTGCCTCGTGCAGGCGTTGGCGATCGGCCTCGACCTCGCCGCAGACTGACATTCACAACAGGAACAAGATCATGACATCGCATGACACCAACAAGCTTCTGGCAGGCAAAGTTGCACTGGTGACCGGCGCGGGACGCGGGCTCGGCCGCGCTTTTGCAGAGAAGCTTGCCGCGCTCGGCGCTGACGTCGCTATCCACGGCATGCGCGAGAACGGGCCGGCCGAGTATGGCGAGGGCACCACCCTCACCGCGGTCGCCGTCGAGATCGGCCGCGAATTCGGCGTTCGCAGCCAGCGCGTGCTCGGCGATCTCACCAAGGGCGAGGACATCGCACGCGTCATCGCGGAGACCGAAGCGGCACTCGGCCCGATCGACATTCTCGTGCACAATGCCGGGGGCGATATCGCGGCCGGCGGCGGCAAGCCCGATCCGAACGATGCGGTGAATATCAAGGAGGCCGACGTGCGCGCGGTGCTGGAGCGCAATCTGCTCTCCACCATCCTGACATGCCAGGCGGTCGCGCGCGGCATGATGGAGCGCCGACGCGGCCGCATCGTGACGCTTGGCTCCGTCGCCGCTTTCAAGGGACGTACCCAAGGCTCGATCTATGCGGTCTCGAAGGCCGGCGTGACCCATTACACGCGATGCCTGGCCGACCAGCTCCGCCCCTACGACGTCGCCGTCAACTGCATCGCGCCCGGAGATACCCGCACCGGCCGCTTCCTCGGAACGCGTGCAGTCGACCCCGACAGAATGGTCGAGACCGGCACGCTCGACCGGATCGCAACCGTCGACGAGGTCGCGCGCGTTGTCGAATTCTTCGCAGGGCCCATGGGCGCCTTCGTTTCCGGTCAGGTGCTGCGGATCGACGGCGGCGGGCAGTGCTGGCCGGGCTAAAACGCACGCGCGAAGCGAAACAGAAAAGGGCCGCTGCAAGCGGCCCTTTTGCGTGATCTCGAATTGACTGAGCCTAGTCCACGCGCGCCAGCACCGCGAGCTTGCGGATGCCCTTGTTGCGGTAGGCGTCGAGGAACGCGTAATAATCCTTGAACGACACGCAGCCGTTGGAATCGCCGTTGGGCCCGAGCATGAAGGTATGCGCGAGCAGGCCGTCGCGGCCGTAGATCGCGCTCTCACCGCCAATCGGGGTCAGGCGCAGCGCAGGCACGCCGTGAAACAGCGCCTCGCGCGGTTTCAGCGTGTAGATATGCGGCGGCGTCACACCGCGCATGCGGACGCGCGAGGAGCGCGGGTCGTCGAGGTTGGAACCGAGGCCGGAATGCGCCTCGAGCTTGGTGCCGTCGGGCAAGTAAACCGTTTTAGCGGAGATGTCGTAGACCGCGGTGTCACGCTCATAGGGCGCCGAACCGCCGAGCATGGGGTTCTGCTCCCTCGGCGCGATGGAGGCGGTCACGCTGGCGTCGGCCGAGGCATAGGCGAGCAGCCCACCGGACGGCTCGCGCTTGCCCCAGAGCTTTTCCACCATCGACTGGCGCGGTCCGGTAATCGACATCACCGCAGCCTTGGCGCGATCGGCAATCGATTTTGGCTTCGCCTCAGGCGCCGGCACGATCTCGGCCGGATCTGCCGAGGCAAGCTGCAGCGGCGCGTCAGCGCCGCGCTTGGACTTCGCAGCGTCAGCGATCTTGGCGGGACCTGGCTTCAGGACTTCCGCGACCCTCGCGATCACGCTCGGCTTCGGCGCGTCCTTGGCTTCGGCGACCTTGGTTGCGGGCGCGGCGCTGGCCGCATTCGATGTCACGCCTTGGGTCGCAGCCGCGGCAAAGCGATCGTTGAACATCTCGCGCGAGATCGGCGCTGCCACCTGCAAGCGGTCGGGCAAGAGCGCAAAGGCGTCCTTGACGGCCTCACCGGCCTCGCGCAGCGCGACCCTGGGCGCCCGCTTGATCACGGGCTCGTCGTAGCCGCTGCTGCCGACGGTCGGATAGACGCTGGCGGCAAAGATGTTGCTGTAGATGGTCCAGCCGGCGCCAAGCACGACGCAGCCGATCACGGCGGCGCCAAGCACGTTTTGGGTGGTCATTTTCCGGGAAGGCTTCCGATAGGAATTGCTCGAGAATCCTTTGGACTTTCGTGCCGCGATGCCTTGCGCAGCGATACTCGTACTCATTCGCCTTGCGTCCAGAACGGTGTCACTCGGTCCCCCTTCGAAGCGCCGCTGGTCACGATCCGGGAACAGCATCTCGCAGAGGCTCGGAGCGTCATTAAGGCCACTTTTAGTTAAATGCGGATTAAGTTCGGGCGGATGTGAGGCAACCCGTTCGGGTGTCCCATTTCGAGAAAAAAGCCCGCAGAACTACGGACTTAAGGGCGTCTGTTAACTATAATTCTCGGCGGGATTGGCGTTGCCGGCGACCGTCTCCGGCCGCATCTCTAAGGCCATCCAACCAAGTCGTTTTCGTGGTGTTCAATACCCGGAAGATAGCGGGGAAGCGTTGCGCGAGGCTGGTGCGCAAGCACCCTCTGCTCCGCAGCCGCAGCGCGGTTGTCAGCAGCTACACCGCGCACGCGAGCAGGTGCCCTGACCGAAAGTTGATCGCACCGCACTGGAAAAGGCCGCAGCGAGAAAATAGCTACGGCAACCGGCACTTTTCAGCAGCCTCTGCGTGTGATACGGTACCGTATCAAGATCGCCTTGAACTGTGCCGAGCACGCAAACGGAGGCTGGCATGAGAGAGTTCGTGCGCGCAGGGTTTTTCGCTCTGGCGGGGTCGTTTCTGTTGATCGGACACGCGATTGCCCAGCCTGCCGCCAATGTGGGCTGCACGGCGACGCCATCTGCTGCCGGTACGCAGACCTGGCGCTGCGACAACGGCATCACGATCGTTGCCGAAAGCGGTGCCAGATTTGAACTTAAGGACGCTAACCGCGACGGACATATAGACTCGGTGGAGTTGAGCAGCAAAGCGCTGCTGGTCGAGGTCCCCAAGAAGCCCGGCGGCAATCCCTTCAAGGTGCTGACGCCGCAGGCGATCGCCGCGGTGCGCGGCACGAAATGGGCGGTCGATGTCGCAGAGGCCAAGACCTCCGTCTTCGTGGCTGACGGCCGTGTCGGCGTGAGCCGCAGGAATGGTGGGCGCAGCGTGGTATTAGACCGTGGCCAAGGCGTCGACGTGGAAGCCACAGGCCCGTTGACGGTCAAGACATGGGGCCAGCCGCGCGTCGACGCGTTGATGGCAAGACTTGGTCAGTAAGACTTGGCCAATGGTTCGGGTCACCTGGGCGCGGCGAACAGCACTTGGACGATAGAGAAATTGCAACACGACCACATGAGTAGCCGACGCGTTCAGATCCTGGTGGCACTCGTCCTCACCGCACTGTGGGGCGCGGGCATCTATGCCGGTCACGCCAACGGTCATCTGCGGTTTCTCGATCGCCTCGAGGCGACGCTGACGGATTGGCGGACGCAGGTCCGCGGCGTGCGGGTTCCGCCCGATCTCGTCACCATCGTCGCGATCGACGACACCGTCGTGAAGCGCGGCGGCAGCTATCCGCTGCCGCGCGCCGATCTCGCCCGCGTCGTCGACACCATCGTGCAGTTCAAGCCGAAGGTCGTCGCGATCGACCTGCTGCTGGTCGATCGCAGCGCTGCGATCGGCGACGCTACGCTGGCAAATACGCTGGCTACGGGTCCCATCGTCCTTGCCGCCGCAGCGATCTTCCCGTCCGCCAGCGAGACCGTGGAGACCAGCGGCCAAGGCCCCCTCGCCGCCCTGCCGCAGGCCGAGCGCTTCCTGCTGCCCTTGCCGGCGTTCGCCGATCATGCCGAGGTCGGCGTCGTCAATGTTGCGACCGGACAATCGGGCTCGCCGCTCTCGGTGCCGATGCTGTTCCGGACGAGCGACAAGGTCGAGCTGTCCTTTCCGTTGCGGGTCGCGGCGCGCGCGCTCGACAAGTCGCTGACGATCGCGCCGGACCATCTGATGCTCGGCGACCGCGCGGTGCCCACCGATGCCGACTTCGCGCTACCGATCACCTATTACGGCCCGCGCCGGACCATCCGCACCGTCAGCGCACAGAGCATCTTCGACGGCACGTTAAGTCGCGCGGCGATCGAGAACCGGATCGTCGTGATCGGGGCCTCGGTCGCCGGCGGCGGTGATTTTTACCCAACACCGTTCGATTCTCTAATGCCCGGCGTCGAAGTGGTCTCCACCGCGATCACCCATCTCGTCGCCGGGGACAGCATCGTGCGCGACCGCAAGGTCCACATCGCCGACGCGCTCATCGCGATCCTGCTGCCGGTGCTGCTGGTGGGCCTGCTCGCCTGGCGGCGCAGCGCGCTCGGCATCGTCGCCGCGGCCGCGGTGATGATCGCCTGGGCCGGGTTCAATCTGTTTGCGTTCACGCATGGCGTCTGGTTGAACGCCGCGACCACGCTCGCCGCGGCAGTGCCGCCGGTTGCGGTCTTTGCCGGCGTGCAATTGTGGGCGGGAGGCCGCCGCACGCAATATTTTGCCGCCAAGAGTCGGTCGCTCGCGCAATTCCAGGCGCCGGCCGTGCAGGAGTGGCTGGCGCGGGATCCGAATTTCCTGTCAACACCCGTCCGGCAGGACGCAGCAATGGTCTTCATCGATCTCTCCGGCTTCACGGCGCTGAGCGAGCGGATCGATCCGGGTGAACTCCAGGACATTCTGAAGGCGTTTCACGCGCTGATCGAGAAGACCGCGGTCGATTGCGGCGGCATGATCAGCGGCTTTCTCGGTGACGGCGCCATGATCCTGTTCGGCCTGCCCGGCGCGATGCCCGACGACGCCGCACGCGCGCTGAAATGCGCGATCGACCTGCACCGCGGCGTCGAGCGCTGGATCACGTGGTTGCCGCCAGCGATCAGGGATCAGCTCGGCTTCAAGATCGGCGCGCATTTCGGCCCGATCGTCGCCTCCCGCCTCGGCGAAAGCCATCAGCACATCACGGCGACGGGCGACACCGTCAACGTCGCGAGCCGGTTGATGGAGGTCGCTGCTAAAAACGGCGCGCGTCTCGCGCTCAGCGATACGCTGCTGGATGCGGCCGATTTCCAGGGCGCTCCCCACGGCGTTCTGTCGGGCCCCCTGCTCACGCAGGTCCGCGGCCGCTCCGGCGTCGTGAGCGTTTGGTTCTGGCGCGACCAGGACAGGCCGAACCAGGCCTCGACCAAGGCCGAGATGATCAACTGAACTTTCGTCGTCGTTCCGAGGAGAGCTACCGCGCTTCCGGCGGCGGCGAGCGGTCCAGCACGTCGCCCTTGGCGCCTTCGAGCAGATCGATGCTGTAAGTCTCGATCACGAGCGGGCCGCGCTTGCGCTGCAATTGCGCGACCTGCGTCACCTTGGCAAAGAGATCGTGGACGGCGGGATGGCCGTCAGAGCGCAGCTCGTCGACATAGATCAGTTTGCCCGCAAGCAGCTTTGGATCCGGCTCGGGCATGTTGGCCCAGCGGATGCGCTGGTTTTGCTGCGCCACGCAGCTGCCGCGCGGCAGATAGAAGGCGAGCCAGCCCGTCGTGCCGTAGTCCGGGGCAAGCACGCAGGTCGCGCCATTGCGAGCTCGCACCGCTTCGATTTCGGCAGCGAGCTCGCGCCAGCCGACGCCGACGCTACGCACGGTCGCATCGCGGCGATAGCCGGACAGCCAGCCGGTATTGGCCTGCACGATCAGCGCGGCAAACATCACGATGCCGGTGGGTGCGGCCCAGCGCAGGCAGAAATCCACCAGGCGACGCTGCCGCGGCTTCCACTGCACCAGATTGGCGGCGGCGGCCGCCGCGATGACGAAAGGCGGATAGACCGGCGCGAACCAGTTGGCCTCGACGCGGGCATGCAGCGAATGCCAGACGAAATAGGCGACGATGGTCCAGAACATCGTCTCGATCAGCACGCGCGAGGCGAGTGCGCCGGCCCGGCGCCAGGTCAGCGCGTGCAGCCCCATCGCGCCGAGGATGAACACCAGCGGGGTTGCGAACGCGATCTGCGTCGGAATCAGCTCGGCGATGAAGACCGGACGAAAATCCTCGATCCTGGCGCGCCCGAGCTGCTTTGCGAACGAGACCCATTGATGATCGGCATTCCAGAGGATCACCGGCGAGAACAACGCGAGCGCAACGAAACCGCCCAGATACGGCCAGGGCGAGAGAAACCAGTGCCGCAGTTTCGGCACGGCAGCGATCCAGATCAGGATCGCCAGCCCGAAGAACATCGCGGTGTATTTGGACAGGAGCGCCGCACCGACGGCTGCGCCGACCGCGAGCCACCAGATGCCGCGGCCGCTCTCCAGCACCTTGGCGAGAAAGAACAGCACGAAGCTGGAGGCAACCAGAAGCGGCGCATCGGGCGTGACAATCAGCGTGCCGACCGAGGCCAGCAGCGTTACATTGAGCAGGATGGCGCTGGTCGCGGCCACCCGCGCGCCGCCGATCAGGATCGCGGCGGAGCGATAGATCGCGTAACTCATCGGCAGCGCGAGCAGGATCGAGACCAGCCGGACGCCGAGCTCGGTGTCGCCGGCGATCAGGGTGCCGGCGCGGATGACGTAGGCAACCATCGGCGGGTGGTCGTAGTACCCCCCGGCGAGGTTCTGCGACCACATCCAGTAATAGGCTTCGTCGAAGGTGATTGGCGTGAAGGCGGCTGCGACGAGCCGCAAGCCGACCAGCGCAACGGTCACCAGCGCCGTATTGCGGACGATCCGCGCGTCAGCCCCGCCCATCGTGAGCTATTTCTTGCGCCAGACGAACAATCCGGACATCGCGTAGTTCCACACCACGCCCATCAGCGCCCCGGCCGCACCCGCAAGCCACCAGATCGGCTCCTGGTCGTAGACCGAGAAGGCGACGCCGACATTGGCGAGCAGGCCGACGCTGCACACGATGTAGAACGCGATCAGGCCGCGCAGCAGTGCAAAGCCCTTCAGCCGCTGGTCGCGGTAGGTGAGGAAGTTGTTGAGGACGAAATTGCTGGTCATTGCGACGATGGCGCCGGAGGCCTGCGCTTCCGCGAACGGCTCCTTGAACAGCTCGAGCGATATGAACAGGGTGGTGAGATGCACCACGAGGCCGATCCCGCCGACCATCGCGAACAGCAGGAAGCGTAACGAGACAGCATCGTTGGTGAACTTCGCCAGAACGAGGCCGAGAAAATCCAGCGCGACCATGGAATCGAGCTTGCTTTCGCCGTGCTGGCGCTCGCCGAACGTGTAGGGAATTTCGATGGCGCGCAAGGTGCCGTTAGCGCTTGCGACGAGGTCGAGCAGGATCTTGAAGCCGTGCACGGAAAGTTTCGGCGCGAGCTGCTCGAAGCGGTCGCGGCGAACCATGAAGAAGCCGCTCATGGGATCGGCGATCTCGACCCGCAGCGCTTTCCTGGCGAGTTCCGTTGCCAGCGCGCTGGCGCCGGCGCGCTGCTTGTTGAAGCCTTCGCTCTTGTAGCCCTCGATGTAGCGGCTGCCGACCACGAGTTCGGCCTGCCCGCTCGCGAGCAGCGACAGCATCTTCGGCAGTTGCGTCTCGTCGTGCTGGAGGTCGGCGTCGATCACGGCCGCATAGGGCGCGCTGGAGGCCAGGATGCCCTCGATGCAGGCCCCCGACAGGCCGCGGCGGCCGATACGGCGGACACAGCGCACGCGGCTATCGCGCTGGGCCAGCGCGCGCACGACGTCCCAGGTGCCATCAGGCGAATTATCGTCGACGAACACGACCTCCCAGGCGATGCCGGCCAGCACTGTCTCCAGCCGCCGGTACAGCACCGTGACATTGTCGCGTTCGTTGAAGGTCGGGACGACGACCGACAATTCGGGCGCCGGCGAAGCCGCCCGTGGGTTATCGGAGCCCGGTCTGATCGCTTGATTCATGACGGCAGCGTATATCCGCCGCGTCCTGTGCTGCCAAGAACTTGCGCCAGCAAGCCGGGGTTTCTCTGGGGAGCGGCCCAAAAAGGGGTCCCAAAATGCCAACGACCCCGGAACGGCGGGCGGCGCGTACATCCGGCGCAGCCTGGGCTATTCCAAGGTCGTTCCAGCGCCGGAGTTTTTCGCTCAACGTCGCCGTTAGAAGCTAAATGGGAACGGCAACGCCGCTTTACAAGGGGCGAAAGAGGCCTTTTTCACGCCCTTATTGGTTCGGGACTTCCTTGATCACCGGCCCTCGCGGCACGGGCGCGGCAGGAGCCGCCGGCGCCGCAGCCCCGGCCGGCTCGGCCTTCGCAGGCTTGGGCGGCTTGCCGTACTGGCCGATCGGCCCAAAGACGACGGCGACCGCAAGCACAATCGCCGCGACGATCGCGCCCAAAATGCCCCCCACCGACTCAGACGACATGGAAACCCATCCCTGTTCCAGATGCGCCCAGTGATACCATGGATAAGCGCGCTGCCGGAAGGGCTTGCCGGACGCACCGGTTCAATGGGCTATTGCTGCGGCGGCTTGTGCTTGACGAAGGCCGCCACGATGTCCTTCTGCGCCGCCTCCACCGCCCTGTTCGCGGTCGCGAGATGGGCGCCGGCATCAATATCCGGATATTGCGTGGTGAGATAATCGAGCAGTGCCACCCGGTAGTATTGTCGCTCCGACGGACAGGCTCCGGCGACGGAGCGCCCAAAATCCTGTTTCGACAGGCCCTGATTGCCGACGCGCGAATATTCCCGCGCCAGGCAATGCCAATAATCGTCGCGGCCCTGCGTGGCGAGCTTCTGCGCACCCTTGGCATCGTCATCGTCGGCCATAACTAAAGATATCATGGCAGCAGATGTCATCATGACGAGCGCCGCTCCCACCATCAGCATCCGCATCTTGTTCTCCTTTTTTCGCAGATCCTATCGCGAGCTTAGACGGGACGTCGCAACTGGCCAATCACAACTGGTTTGATTAGGATGGAGGCCCTCCTCCCGCATCCGAGATCCTCCCGTGGCCAAAGCAAAAACCGCGTCCAAAAAATCCGGCAACATCTTCATCGGCATCGGCGGCTGGACCTTCGAGCCATGGCGTGGGGTGTTCTATCCGGAGAAGCTCACGCAAGCCAAGGAGCTGTCCTACGCCGCCTCGAAGCTGACCTCGATCGAGATCAACGGGACTTATTACGGCTCGCAGAAACCGGAGAGCTTTCGCAAATGGGCGAGCGAGGTGCCTGATGGTTTCGTGTTCTCGGTGAAGGGGCCGCGCTTCGCCACCAACCGGCGCGTGCTGGCCGAGGCCGGGGATTCCATCAAGCGTTTCTATGATTCCGGCGTGCTGGAACTCGGCGATCATCTTGGGCCAGTGCTGTGGCAGTTTGCGCCGACCAAAAAATTCGACGGCGCCGATTTCGGAAAATTCCTCGAGCTGTTGCCGCGCAAGCTCGAGGGACGCGCGCTGCGCCACGTCGTCGAGGTCCGTCACGACAGTTTCTGCACGTCGGATTTCGTCGCGCTGATCCGCGAATTCGAGACGCCCGTCGTGTTCGCCGAGCACGGCAAATATCCGGCGATCGCCGACGTCGCCGGCGATTTCGTCTATGCGCGACTGCAGAAGGGCAATGACGAGATCAAGACCTGCTATCCGCCGAAGCAGCTCGATGCCTGGGCCAAGCGCTTTCAGGACTGGGCCGAGGGAAGCGAACCCGACGACCTGCCGAAGGTCGACAAGGCCAAGCCGAAGAAGGAACCGCGCGACGTGTTCGCCTATGTCATCCACGAGGGCAAGGTGCGCGCGCCGGCCGGCGCGATGGAACTGATCGCACGGGTGAGCTGAGGTATTTCGCTAAAGGTGTCTCATGGCAAAGGCAAAAAAGCTCTTCACCATCGGCTATGAGCAGACGCCGCCGAAGGCAGTGCTCGACGAGCTGGAGCAATCCGGCGTCAAGCTCGTCGTCGACGTGCGCGCGGTGACGTCATCGCGCCGGCCCGGCTTTTCCAAGAGGCAGCTCGCCGCAGGCCTCGATGAACGCGGCATCGCCTATGTCCATCTGGCAGCGCTCGGCACGCCCGAGGAAGGCCGCCTCGCCGCCCGCAGCGGGCAATACGATGTACTGGAGAAGGTTTTCTCAAAGCACCTGAAGACGCCGGAGGCCAGGGAGCAGATGGACGAGCTCTCGGCGCTGGTGAAGAAAGCCGGTCCCGTCTGCCTGCTTTGCTACGAGCGCGACCACACCCATTGCCACCGCCAGATGATCGCGGAGATCATCGAGGAGCGCGATGGGGTAACGGTGAAGAATTTGGCGGGACGGCAGGCCTGAACGACTCTCTCCGTCATGGCCGGGAATAGAGAGCTACCCCTCCCCCGCGAGCCGGAACGTGCCTTCCATCATCTGCACACAGCTGCCGCCGACATGAGCGGAGACGATTTTGCCGTCCTGCTTGCGCACGCGCGTCAGCAAGAGGCTCGGCCGCCCCATGTCAAAACCCTGGCCGACCGTGAGCTTCAACTCGCCCTCGCGCCTGGGATCGAGATCGGCGAACAGCGCGGCGGCTGCGACGGTTGCGCTGCCGGTCGCGGGATCCTCGGTGAGGCCGCTGGCGCCGCGCATGAACATGCGCGCCTGGCGCTCACATGGCGCCTCCGCTGCGGGCACGTCACGGGTATAAAACCACACCGAGCGGGCGCCATCGCGTGGCAATATCTTGCCATAGGCCGCGGCATCCGGCCGGGCCCGCTTCAGCGCCTCGCGCGAATGCAGCTCCATCACGAGAAACGCGTTTCCGACGGTGACGACGTGCGCTGCGTGGTTGTCGGTCTTGATGTCATCCGCGCCGAGCGAGATGCAACTCGCGGCTTCAGCAGGTGACAGTGGCGCATACCGCGCCAGCGGCTGCGGCGCGGTCAGCTCCGTTCTGACCACCCGGCCCTGCTCCCGCACGATCTCGACCGGCACGAGCCCCGCCTTCTCCTCGAACAGCAGGCGCGGTTTCGGCTCCTTCGCCAGCGACGCCAGCACGAAGGCTGTGCCGACATTGGGATGACCGGCAAAGGCGATCTCCAACACCGGCGTGAAGATGCGCACTTCGGCGTCGTTGGCCTTATCGCGCGGCGGCAGTACGAAGGTCGTTTCCGAATAGTTGAACTCGGTCGCGATCGCCTGCATCTGCTGCGTGGAGAGCCCGCCGGCATCCAGCACCACGGCGAGCTGGTTGCCTCCGAAGGCGCGGTCGGTGAACACGTCGACGGTGATGTAGCGGCGCTGCATCTTCGCTTCCTCTTCACGCAAGCGCAGCCGCGGTCGGCTGCATCGCCGGCACTCTACAAGCCGGCGACATCGCCCGTCATGCCCCAAAATAGAGTGCAATCGGAGCAATCGCGGAAGACGGATCAAAAGCGGCAGAGCGAACGTGGCGATGCGAGCACTTGCGCGCGTTCACTCTGATCGACGATCAGCCCATCGATAAATCGCCGGTTCTTCGCGTAGCTTTGCGCCTTCTCGAACTGCGTGTGCGGCCAGTCGCTGCCCCAGAGCAGTCGATCGAGGCCGTACGCGTTGCGCAGCAGCGGGTAGGCCGTCTTCGCAAAATCTTCGCCGGCCGCGCCGTTGCGATACGGCGCCGAATCTACTCGGCCTCCAGCGCGAGATCCCGCGCAGTCCGCCATCAGCGTTCGCGACGCCGGGCTGGCGGACTTCACCGGCCCGGCTTCGTCTCTGCCGCGAGTTAGTACGCGGACGCCGTGTTGGGCAGGCAAGGCGGCTGTGCGTAAGGCGCAGAGGCATACGCGCCTGCTGCCGGAGCCCTGACGCAGTCGGTCGCCACGTGAGTTGCGGCGCGGCGCGGCACGCTGTCCCGCGCCGATGCGGCCTGGCTTTGGGTGACAGCGGCGGCGATCAGGGCGGCTGCAACAAGGATCGATCGAGTCATTGGCTTCTCCGGGTGACAAAGGGAAGCTGAGATTTTCGGCTTCCACCGTGAAAGACCCAAAAGCTACCAAGGATATTTCATCACGCGCCTTCAACGAAACGCGAGCCGCTTCAACGAAACGCGACTCACAAGTGAAGGCGCAGGCGGCGGCCCTCACCCCAGTTGAAACACCGCCACCTTCTGCTCATAGCCGCGCACCTCGACCTCCCCAAGCGACACCGCATCGTCGCCGTCCTCGCCCAGCGCCTCGCGGACCGCCGCCGAGATCAAGAGCTGCGAGCCGAACTCCTTGTTCAGCGCCTCCAGCCGGGAGGCGAAGTTCACGGTGTCTCCGATCACCGTGTATTCCTTGCGCCGGGGCGAGCCGATATTGCCGGCGACGACCTCGCCGAAATGGATGCCGATTCCGATTCTGAGCGGCCAGCTCGTCTGCGCGTTGATGCGCGCCATCGCGGTCAGCATCTCGCGGCCCGCGGCGACCGCGCGGTGCGCGGCGTCGGAGGTCTCCAGCGGCGCGCCGAACAGGGCCAGAAAGCCGTCGCCCAAAAACTTGTTCACGATGCCCCCCTCGCGGTCGAGAATGTCGACCAGGACGGCGAAGGCGCCGTCGAGCCGGTCGACCACCTCCTGCGGGGTGCGCGACTGCGCGCCGGCGGTGAAGCCGCGGAAATCGACGAACATCACGGCGACGCGGCGGAGGTCGCCGGCGGCGCTCGTCCCCGCCGCCATCAGCCGCTCCACCACCTGTGGCGACACGTGCTGACCGAACAGGTTGGTCACCCGGTCGCGCGCGGTCGCTGCGGCAATGCTTGCGGCGAACTGGCGGCGGAGCTGCGCACCGACCGCGCCTGCAAGCACGCCGCAGATCAGGATGATGGTGCTTCGCACCGCGTGGAAATAGATCTGCGGCTCGCCGCTCCCGCTGGCGGGATCGAAGATCAGCGCCACAGCGAGCAACTCACCCGCAGCGACGAAGCCGGTGAAGGTGGACAGCCAGAAGTCGAGCCGCAGGGTCGAGAGGATGACGAAAATGAAATAGATCAGCGGCACGACGAAGCCGAGCGCCTGGCTCGCGCCCATGCTGCGGATCTGCAGGATCAGGATGACGGTCGGCAGCGAGGTCTCGATCAGCGCGCCGATATAGCGCCGGATCACCGGCAGATCGCGGTCGAGCTTGAGGTTTCGCCTGATCTGGCTGTGGACCCAGACCTCGAACAGGATGAAGCCGGTCAGGAGACCATAGACCTCGGCAAGCCCCTCCGTGCCCCGCCAGACCCGCTGCACCACGGAGGAATTGACGAGGTAGATCCCGGTGAGGAACACGACGATGACGCAGCCCGTCGTGATCAGCGCCCTCACTCGCACGAGCTCGGTGCGCAGCACCTCGCGCGTCAGCTCGCGCTCGAAGTCTTCGGACATCACGGCATGCTGCCGGGCCTTCCTGCTCGCAAAACTGACCATTCCGCCCCCTTGATTCCAGGGGCATCTTGCCTCAATCCAGCGTGCGGCGGAAGCGCGTCACGGCGATGGTCATGGCGAGCAGCATCAGGACCGCCAGCGCCAACGCGTCGAAACGCAAATTTTGCATGCTCGCACCCTTCAGCATGATGGCGCGGACGATGCGCAAATAATGCGTCAGCGGCAGGCACTCACCGACATATTGCGCCCAGGCCGGCATCCCGGCAAATGGGAACATGAAGCCGGATAGCAAGATGCTCGGCAGGAAGAACATCATCGACATCTGCATCGCCTGGAGCTGGTTCTGCACCAGCGTCGAGATCGTGTACCCGATCGCCAGATTGGTCGTGATGAAGAGCGTCGAGAGCAGCGCCAGCAGGAACAGATTTCCGAGCACCGGCACACCAAACAGGCCGACCCCGATGCCAATGATGAGGAACGCCTGCACGAACCCGACCAGCACGTAGGGAATGATCTTGCCGAACATCACCTCGACCGGCTTGATCGGCATCGACAGCAGGCTCTCCATCGTGCCGCGCTCGACCTCGCGCGTGACCGAGAGCGCGGTGAAGATCAGCATGGTCATGGTCAGGATGGTGCCGACGAGGCCCGGCACGATGTTGAGGCTCGACGCGGCGGCGGGGTTGTAGCGGGCGTGCGCGCGGATCTCGAACGGCATCTCCGGGGGATCTCCGATGTAGAGATCGTGCTTGAGTGCGGTCTGCACGACCATGCCGAGCGAGCCGATTGCCGCGCTCGCCGCCACTGGATCGGTGGCGTCAGCCGCGACCAGCAGCGCCGGCTTATCGCCGCGCCGCACTGCCCGCTCGAAGCCGCGCGGGATCTCGACGCCGAACAGAACCTTGCCGGATTTCAGGAGATTGTCGAAATCTTCGACGTCGTGGACTTCATAGAGAAAGCGGAAATAGGCGGTGTTCTCCAGCGCCTTCAGGATCGAGCGTGCGAGATCGGAATCCTCCTGAAGCAGCACCGCGCTCGGCAGATTGTGCGGCGTGGTGTTGATGGCATAGCCGAACAAGAGCAGCTGCATCACAGGCAGCATCACGATCATCGCAAATGACACGCGGTCGCGCTTGAGCTGGATGAACTCCTTGATCAGCATCGCATAGGAGCGCCTCCAGAAGCCGAAGCGCTCCCGGATCGCGTGCTGGGGTTCAGGATGATCGACCGCGCTCATTGGAAATTGTCCTTGGAACGGCTCATCAATTCGATAAACACGTCTTCCAGTGACGGCGATGATTTGTGCCAATGCAGTTCGCTTTTTTCGCGCCACGGCGCGATGCTGGCCTCGAGCGCGGCGACGTCGCGGCCGGAGACGTGCAGCGACGTGCCGAACGGCGCCACCATGTCGATTGCCGGCTTGCCGGTAAGCGCAGCCGTAAGCTCGTTCAGGTCCTCGCCCGTCACGGTGTAGGTCGTCAACGCGGATTTCGCGATCACCTCGTCCACGGTGCCATGCACGAGCAGATGGCCATAGGCGATATAAGCGATCTCGTGACAGCGCTCGGCCTCGTCCATGTAGTGGGTCGAGACCAGCACGGTGAGACCGTCGGCCGCGAGTGCATGAATCTCGTTCCAGAAATCGCGCCGCGCTTTGGGATCGACGCCGGCGGTCGGCTCGTCGAGCAGCAGCAGTTTCGGACTGGGCAATGTGCAGGCACCTAGCGCCAACCGCTGCTTCCAGCCGCCGGAGAGCTCGCCCGCGAGCTGTTCCTCGCGCCCCGAGAGCCCGATCCGCTTGATCATGTCGCGCGCGGCGCCGCGCGCGTCGGCAAGGCCATAGAGCCGCGCGACGAATTCGAGATTCTCGCGCACCGACAGGTCCTGATACAGGCTGAACCGCTGGGTCATGTAGCCGACCTGGCGCTTGATCTTTTCGGCGTCCTTCAGGATGTCGTAGCCGAGGCAGGTGCCCTCGCCGCTGTCGGGTGTGAGCAGGCCGCAGAGGATGCGAATGGTCGTCGTCTTGCCGGAGCCGTTCGGCCCGAGGAAGCCGTAGATCGAGCCGCGCTTCACCTGCATCGACAGATCGTGCACGACCTCCCGGCCGCCGAACGACTTGGTCAGGCCCTTGACGTCGATCGCGATGCCATTGCCGCTCATCGTTTGTCCGCCACCGGAGTTTTTGGATTGAGATAGACGTCGATCGGCTGTCCGACGCGCAAGGCGTCGGGACGCGAAGGCCGCGCCTGAATCAGATAGACGAGCTTGTTGCGCTCCTCGAGGCTGTAAATGACAGGCGGCGTGTATTCGGCCGAGGTTGCGATGAAATAGATCTTTGCGGTGAGATCGGCGGCGCAATTGTCGCACGCGATCCGCACCGTATCGCCGATCGCAAGCTTCGGCAGCTCGGTCTCCGGCACGAAGAAGCGCAGCTTCATGTTTCCGGGCGGCATGATCGAGAGCACGGGCCGCTGGGCCGCCACCATCTCGCCCTCGCGAAAATAGATCTGCTGGATGGTGCCGGCGACTGGCGCAAAGCCCTTGCGCCGCGCCATCCGCGTCTCCGAGGTCGCCACCCGCGCCTCGGCGACGCGCAAGGCGGAGACGGCCGAGTCGAGATTGGCCTGCGTGCCCGAGCCGGTCTTGCTCAGCGAAGCCGCGCGATCGTAGGTTTGCTGCGCATTCGCCAGCGTCGCCTTGTTCTGGTTGAGATCGGCAAGCTGGAGATCGTCGTCGACGGAATAGAGGTGATCGCCGACCTTGACCTGATCGCCCTCGCGGACGTTGAGCTTCGTCACGCGACCCGCCTCGTCTGGGCTAACGAAGATCATGTCAGCCTCGACCCAGCCCTGGAAGCCGGGATCACGCTTGTCTTTGCAGCCGGCAAGCCCGGTCGCGAGGACCGCGATCAATGCGAGTACAGAAATTGCTTGCGACGACCTCATGTCGTGCTCCGTTCGCCAAAAATCAAATCGAGATGAACGCGCAGCATGTCCTGCGCGTCGAGCGGCGCGTGCCGCGCAAACAGGCTCTGCCAGATCACCGCGATCATCGCGGGTGCGACCAGGATCTGCGGATAGTGCGCCAGGTTCTTCTGGCGGATCTCGCCGCGGGCGATGCCGAGCTCGATCAGGGCGCGCATGGCGGAGATGCCGCGCGAGACGACCTCGCGGTAGTAGAAGTCGGCCACGGAGGGAAACCGCGGCCCCTCGGCCACGATCAGGCGCACGAGATCGCCGCGCCTGGTGCCGATGACCTCCTTCAGGAAGTTACTCGCAAACGCCTCGACCAGATCGCGCACCGAGCCCGCCGGTGGCGGCAATGCCGTCAACCGGGTCACGACAGGCACGATCACCGTCCGGACCAGCTCCTCGAACATCGATTCCTTGTCCTTGAAGTGCAGGTAGATGGTGCCCTTGGCGACACCCGCACGCTTCGCGATGTCGTCGAGCCGCGTCGCGGCAAAGCCCCGCGCGATGAATTCCTCCATCGCGGCATCCACGATCGCCGCGCGCCGCTCCGCCGCGCGCGTGGCACGGCTCGACGCGGGCACCGCGTCCTCGCCAGCGTGTGAATTGGCCTTCGCGTTCGCGCGAGCTGCGGGCGGCGTGGCGGCTTTGGCGGGTTTCCTGGTCATCTATCTGGCATGACTGACCAGTCAGTCATAGTCAAGACAGCGCTGCGGACCCAATCTGGTCCACAAATTAGTATTGACTAATTCATTAGCGACGGCTAATCTAATTCTATGATCGAAGCCGCCCCAAATCCCGTTACCACCGTCATGCGCGCGCTCGCGGACCCGACGCGACGCGCCGTCTTCGAACGCGTGTTCGAGAGCACGGAGATCAGCGTCGCTGAACTCACGCGGGGAAGTGGCGTGACGCAAGGCGCGATCTCGCAACATTTGAAGTCCCTCAAGCAGGCCGGCCTCGTCGCCGAGCGTGCCGAGGGCCGCAACGTCTATTACCGTGCCGCGCCGCAAGGCCTCGAACCGCTGGTCTCCTGGATGGACCATTACGGCGTGTTCTGGCGCGAGCGCTTCCAGAACCTGCGTGACCTCTTGAAGGAGATTGACCCGTGAGTGCTGTTGAATTGAAAGCCGAGACAAAAGACATCGTCATCGACGAGGTGCTCCCTCATGCGCCGGAGACGATCTGGAAGGCGCTGACCAGCGCCCAGCTGATCGCGCGCTGGCTGATGCCGCCGACCGGTTTCGAGGCCGTCGAAGGCAACACTTTCACCTACCAGACCACGCCGGGCGGCGCATGGGATGGTGTCATCCATTGCCGGGTCCTGGAAGTCATGCCGAACCGCCGCCTCGTCTACGCCTGGAAAGGCGGCGATGAGCGCAACATTGGCTACGGCGCGCCGCTCGACACCGTCGTGACGTGGTCCCTCACCCCGGTCGAGGACGGCACGCGGATCCGTCTGGTTCATGCGGGCTTCGTCTTGCCCAGGAACGAATCGGCCTACACGGGCATGAGCGGCGGCTGGAAGAAGGTCGTCCGCCAGCTCGACGAGATCAGCGGCGAAGACAAGTAAGGAGTAATCGCATGACCAAGCCCTATACCGGCGGCTGCGCCTGCGGCGCGATCCGCTATTCGATTGCCGGTGAGCCGCTGTTCAGCAATCACTGCCAGTGCCGGGACTGCCAGCGCGAAAGCGGCAGCGCCCACGGCTCGTACATGACATTCGCACGCGACGGCGTCACGGTGACGGGCGAGGCAAAGCATTGGGACATGGTCGCCAACAGCGGCAACGTGAAGACGCGCGGTTTCTGCACACAGTGCGGCGTGCCTGTGTACATGACCTTCGCGGCACAGCCCGACGTCTTCACGATCCGCGCCGCAAGCCTCGACGAGCCCGCCCGCTACAAGCCGCAGGCGGTCACTTTCGCCGCGCGCGGACATCACTGGGATCGTCTTGACCCTGACCTGCCCAAATTCGCGGGCATGCCGCCGGGGTGAGGCATCGCAGGTGGAAGCGCGCGCAAGACCGCGCGCGTTCACGTCAACTATGAAACTTCAACCCGTCGACGATCTTGTCGATCACCTTGCGCTCCGCGCGCATCGCGAGACCGACGAGATCGAGATCGGTGCGCGCCACTGCCCTCACCACCTCGCGGTTGGCCGCATCATGAGTGGTCTTGAACATGTCCTCGGTATAGACCGCCGGCTTGACGTTGCGCGTCAGGGCCCGATCGAGCGCGCGCGTCAATGCGGGACCGTCGGCCCCATAGATCAGGATCGGCTGACCGATCAGCGCGTGATATTTCGTGCCCGACGCGTCCTCATAGGGCTCGCCGATGCATTCCGGAAAGGCCGCGGCGATGCCGCTGGTGAGGAAGGCCGCGACGTTGAGCTTCTGCCAGGCTTGAAGATCGGTACGAATCACGATGGCGATCTTGGTATCGAACTGCATGCAACTCCCCGACTGTCATTCCGGATTCGATGCTACGCACGATCGGAATGACTGCAACAGGAATCAACCCTTGGCGTCGCAGGCCCAGGCGCGGATCACGCATTCCTTGCCGCCGTATTTGTAGCATTCGCGCGTGGCGGCATTGAGCGTGGTCGAGATCTTCGGCTTGACGGCATAGCCATAGGCGCCGCAGGGATTGGAAAGATCGACCGACATCGCGGCGCAGGCGCGCTTCATCGTCACGGTCGTGCAATCGCCCTTGCACTGCTTCTGCGCCGCCGCACGGGCTTCGTGCTCGGCGCCATAATCAAAGGCCTGGCCGTAAGCGCCGCACTTGCCGACCGCAAATGCACCGGCGGCATGCGCATCCGTGATATGGCGAGCGCCCGCGATGCAGACGGACAGCGCAAAGAAAAACATCGCGCAACGGCGCGCGACGACGTTCGAAGCCATGGAAAAACCCCTCCCCCCAAGGCAGGTGAAGGTGACTGTAAGCGGCGGTTGTTTCCAGATGGTGAACGGGGCGTTGAATTGAGGCCTGGGCGGCGCGGTAGGTGGGCAAAGCGACGCGTGCCTACCAATCAAACACCACCGTGTCGAGGGATGGTGGGCACGGCGCTGCGCGCCTTTGCCTACCCTACGAACCGCTATCCCCGCCGTGCCGCTTCCAATGCCTGCGGCGTGTCGATGTCGAGGAAGGCGCTCTCGCCGTCGACCGGCACTTCGGCGACGGCCTCGGTGTGCTTGGCGATCAGATGGCGCGCGCCGACATCGCCGTCGAGCGTCATCAACTCCTTGAAGAAGCGGCGCGACCACAGCACAGGGTTGCCGCGGCGACCTTCGCTGACGGGCACGACGATGAGATTGCCGCGGTCCGGTGCGAACGCGTCGATGAGACGGTCGATCAGGCCGGCGTCGATCAGCGGCATGTCGCCGAGGCAGACCACGGCGCCGTCGGACGCCTCGGGAACGGCCGCGATGCCCGCCTTGACCGAGCTTGCGATGCCGCCGGCAAAATCCGGATTTTTGACAAAACGCACCTTCAGGCCCTGCAAGGCTTGTTCGATCAGCTCGGTCTGATGGCCGGTGACGACGATCACCTCGGACGCCTTGGAGGCCAGCGCCTGCTCGGTCGCTATTCGCACCAGCTTCTTGCCATCGAGCTCGGCCAGTAGCTTGTTCGGCCCACCCATCCGGGTCGAGCGGCCTGCTGCGAGCACGATGACCGCGACCTGGTTGTTGCCCTCGATCTCCGGTTTTGCGCGCGGCTGCGGGCGCGTGACGATCTCCATCAGGAGGCCGCCAACACCCATGCCCATCAGCTCGGACCGCGTCACCTTGATGCCCGCGAGCAGCCGCATCAGCACCCAGTCAAAGCCGTTCTCGACCGGCGAGCGCGCGCAGCCGGGCGCGCCCAGCACCGGCACGGCGCCGGCCCGGGCAATCAGCAGCAGGTTGCCGGGATCCACCGGCATGCCGAAATGCTCGATCTCGCCGCCGATGCCGGTCACGGCCGCAGGGATCACGTCGCGGCGGTCGGCGATCGCGGATGCACCGAACACGATCACGAGCTCGGCGCCAAGTCCCAGCAGTTCCTTGATCGCAGCCGACAGCGCCTGCTCCTCATGCGGAACCCGCCGCTCCGCGATGATGCCGGCTCCGGCTGGCGCCAGCCGCTCGGCGGTGACCCGCAACGTCTTGTCGATCACCTTGGAGGACAGGCCGGGCAGCAGCGTCGAGACCACGCCGACGCGCTTGATGACGTAAGGCGCGATCTTCAGAACGTCGCGACCCGCGGCCTTCACCGCGGCATCACGCAAGTTTCCTTTGACGCCGAACGGGATGATCTTGACGGTGCCGACCATCTCGCCCTCGACCACCGGCTTGTAGGCGGAGAGCGTGGCAAAGGTAATGGCCTCGTCGATATTGTTGATGCGGTCCACCGCGGCGCGATCGATCACCAGCACGCCTGGCTGCGCGGCGAACAGATTGGCCCGGCCGGTGAAGGCGCGCTCGACATGGATGCCCTCGCCGCCGACCGCGAGCGCGATGCTGGCGGCAGCGATGTCCTCGGAGACATCGCCCTCCTCCATCCGCACCACCACAACGTCCTTGATGCCGGCGCGCTCCAGCGCCTCGACCTCGGCCGGGCCGATCGTCGTGCCCTTTTTCAGCACCAGCGGTCCCTGGCGCAGGGTGTGGACGGTCACCCCGCCGATCGCATCCCTGGGACTCGCCGGGCCGAACTTCATGCGGCTTCTTCTTTTTCTTTGGGCGGCAGGCGAAGCACCGCCGTGATCTCGGCCATGATCGAGACCGCGATCTCGGACGGCGAGACCGCGCCGATCGCAAGCCCGATCGGCGCGTGGATGCGCGCGATGTCAGCCTCCTTGGCGCCTTGCGCCCGCAGCCGGTCGCCGCGCTTGGCGTGCGTCTTCCGCGATCCGAGCGCGCCGATATAGAAGCAGTTGCGCTCGAAGGCGTGCAGCAGCGCGGGATCGTCGATCTTGGGATCGTGCGTTACCGCGACGAAGGCCGTGTAGGCGTCGACGTTGAGCAGCGGCAGCGCCGTGTCGGGCCATTCCGCGACCAGTGGAACGTCGGGGAAGCGCTCGGGGCTCGCAAAGGCCGTGCGCGGATCGACCACGGTGACGTCGTAGCCGAGCGAGCGCGCCAGCGGTGCCAGGGCCTGGCTGATATGGACGGCGCCGACGATGACGAGCTTTGCGGTCGGCGCATAGACGTTGAGGAAAAGCTTCTTGCCGCCGGCTTCGACGCTGGCGCTTTTGCCCATGCGAAGCTGCTTGTCGAGCTCGGCGCCTAATGGATCCTTGGCAAAATCCTTGGCCTTCACCAGGCGCTGCTCACCACTCTCGGTGTCGGTGACCAAAATCACCGCGCGGCGCGCGGCGCGCTCGGTATTGAGTTCGTGCAGGATCTCGAGCTTCACGGCTAGCCGACTTTCTCGACGAAGACGCGGATGGTGCCGCCGCAGGACAGCCCGACATTCCAGGCAGTCTCGTCGGCAACCCCAAACTCCAGCATCCTGGGCTTGCCGCTCTGGATCACATCCATGGCCTCCGTGACCACGGCGCCCTCGACGCAGCCGCCGGAGACGGACCCCAGGAACGTGCCCTCGTCGTTGATGACTAGGCTCGAGCCCGCCGGACGCGGTGCCGAGCCCCAGGTCTCGACCACGGTGGCGAGCGCGACGCCACGGCCGGCCTTCTGCCAGTCCTCCGCCGCCTTCAGAATATCCTCGTCGCGATCGAGCATGGCTACCTCTCAGGCTGCGGAGCGGATCAAGCTGCGGTGATGCGGCGGCAGCGGCCGGGAGAGCGTGGTGATCAGCTCCTGGATCGAGCTCAAATTATGTACCGGACGGAATTCGTCAACGTGCGGCAGCATCATTTTGATGCCCTGGGCCTTGGCCTCGAAGCCGCCAAACCGCAGCAGCGGGTTGAGCCAGATCAGCCGCCGGCAGGAACGGTGCAGCCGGTCCATCTCGAAGGCGAGCTTGGAATCGGCTTCCCGCTCCAGCCCGTCGGAGATCAGCAGCACGATGGCGCCCTGGCTCAGCACGCGCCGCGCCCACAATTTGTTGAAATTGTGCAGGGAGGCCGAGATCCGCGTGCCGCCGGCCCAGTCCTCGACCGAGGCCGAGCAGCTCGCCAGCGCCTCGTCGGGGTCGCGCTGGCGCAGCGCCCGGGTCACGTTGGTGAGGCGAGTGCCGAATAGGAACACCGAGACACGTTTTCGCGCGTCCCCTATGGCATGCAGGAAATGCAGGAACAGGCGGGTGTACTCGCTCATCGAACCCGAGATGTCGAGCAGCGCGACGATCGGCGCCGGTTTCTCGATCCGCCCGAGGCGATGGATGTCGATGATGTCGCCACCGGTGCGCAAGGACGCGCGTAAGGTGCGGCGCAAATCGAGACGAAGCCCGCGCGCATCAGGCCGGTGCCGGCGCGTCAATAGCTCGGCCTGCGGCAGCCGCATCCGCTCGACAGCGCGGAGCGCTTCGGTGATCTCGGCCGCGCTCATCTGAGCGAAATCCTTCTTCTGAAGGATTTCCTTGTCGGAGACCGACAGGCGCAAATCCTGCTCCTGGTGCTGCGGCGTCTCCGTCATGCGCGGCTGCGACATCGCCTCCTGGACGCGGCGGGAGCCGGCCTGCGGCTTCTTCTTGGCCTGCTCCGGCAGCGGCACCGAATCCAGCATGTGCTTCCACTCTTCCGACGCCCGGAAGAACAGGTTGAAGGCCTGTTTGAAGATCAGCGCATGCTCGTGGCGCTTGACGAAGATCGCCTCCAGGGTGGTGAAGACGTCGGCGCGGTGGCCGATGTCGATCACCTCAAGCGCGCTCATGGCATCGATGACCGCACCCGGCCCAACCGGCATGCCGGCCGAACGCAGCGCGCGGGCGAAGCCCACGATGTTGTCGGCGAACTGCTCGGTCTGCTCAGGCGCAAGGTGGTTGATGGCCATGGTCTTTCCTCGCTCCGTCATTCCGGGGCGTCGCGAAGCGACGAACCCGGAATCCAGAGATTGTGGCGCGAGATTCTCAGGTGCGCAATTGCGCACCAGAGTTCACGCTCCCGCGCGCCCCGGAATGACAAGTTACTCGCTCGTCGCGTCCTTCAGCACCTTCTGCAAGGTGTCGCCCTGCATCCGCGTGATGTCGTCCTGGTATTTGAGCAGCGCGCCCAGCGTGTCGCCGACCACTTGCGGGGTCAGCGAGCGGGCGTCGAGCTCCGACAGCGCAGTGGCCCAGTCGATGGTCTCGGCAACGCCCGGCGATTTGTAGAAATCCTGATTGCGTAGCGCCTGGACGAAGCGCACGACCTGCTGCGACAGTTTCGCGGAGATGCCCGGCACGCGCGACTTGACAATCGCGAGCTCACGATCGGCATCGGGATAATCGACCCAGTGATAAAGACAGCGCCGCTT
Organism: Bradyrhizobium sp. CW1; assembly: GCF_023100665.1. Taxonomy (NCBI): domain Bacteria; kingdom Pseudomonadati; phylum Pseudomonadota; class Alphaproteobacteria; order Hyphomicrobiales; family Nitrobacteraceae; genus Bradyrhizobium; species Bradyrhizobium sp. CW1. The sequence continues at coordinate 3,070,606 of NZ_CP064684.1, read as the reverse complement.
CAGCGCGTCGTGGATTTCGCGGGTGCGGTTGGAGGTGATGATCACGATCGGCGGATGCGGCGCCTTCACGGTGCCGAATTCGGGAATCGTCACCTGGAAGTCGCTGAGGATTTCGAGCAGATATGCCTCGAACGCCTCGTCGGCGCGGTCGAGCTCGTCGATCAAGAGCACCGGCGGTCCCGCAACGTCGGGCTCCAGCGCCTGCAGCAGCGGCCGCTTGATCATGTAGCGGTCGGCGAAGATATCGGAGGAGAGCTGATCGCGATCGGTGTCGCCGGCGGCTTCCGCCATCCGGATCGCGATCATCTGCGCGGCGCTATTCCATTCGTAGACCGCCGAGGAAACGTCGAGGCCTTCGTAACACTGCAGGCGGATCAGCTTCCGCCCCAAGGCCGCCGACAGCACTTTTGCGATCTCGGTCTTGCCGACGCCGGCTTCGCCTTCCAGAAACAGCGGCCGGCCCATGCGCAGCGACAGATAGGTCACCGTGGCCAGCGATCGCTCGGCGAGATAGCCGCGCGACGTCAGGAGTTCGAGCATCGAATCGACCGATGCCGGCAATACAACTGAAGTATTGGCACCGGACGTATTGGCCGCTGAGGTCATGAAAAAGCCAGTCTCGCTACGCCCTCACCGGGGACAAGTTTGGGCCGAGGCGTGAGGATCACTCATTCCTTGGCGTTGGCGGCGTCGAGGGCGCGCCGCGTCAGCACGCCGATAAGATGCGCGCGGTATTCGGCGCTGCCATGGATGTCGCTGTTGAGGCCGTCCGCGGGCACCTCGATGCCGTCAAGCGCCTTCGCGGCGAAGCGCTTCTTCAGGGCTTCCTCGAACGCGGTGACACGGAACACGCCTTCGGAGCCGGCGCCGGTGACCGCGACCCGCACGTCGGAGGGACGCCGCGCCACGAACACGCCGACCAGCGCGTAACGCGAGGCCTGGTTGCGGAACTTGATATAGGCCGCCTTCTTCGGCAGCGGGAACATCACCTTGGTGATGATCTCGTCGGCTTCGAGCGCCGTCGTGAACAGGCCCTGGAAAAACTCCTCCGCCTTGAGGCGGCGCTTGTTGGTGACGATGGTGGCGCCGAGCGCAAGCACGGCAGCCGGATAGTCCGCTGTCGGGTCGTTGTTGGCGAGCGAGCCGCCGATCGTGCCCTTGTGGCGCACGGCGGGATCGCCGATCTGGCCGGCCAGGTTCGCGAGCGCCGGGATCGCCTCGCCGACGATGGCGGAGCTTGCGACCTCGGCATGCCTGGCGGTGGCACCGATCACGAGCGCGCGGCCCTTCATCTCGATCGTGTTGAGCCCATCGATATGGGAGAGGTCGACCAGATGCGGCGGGCTGGCGAGGCGCTGCTTCATGACGGGAATCAGCGTGTGGCCGCCGGCGATCACCTTGGCATCTTCGTTCTTCACCAGGAGGTTGGCGGCCTGCCGAACGGTCCCGGGGCGATGGTATTTGAAATCGTACATCTGAATGTCCTGATCGCAGAGTGCGCGCGAGGTTTACTCGAGATCGGATTTCGCCATCGCCTTGGCGCCGGCGGAGATCGAGGTGACGATGTTCTGGTAGCCGGTGCAGCGGCAGAGATTGCCTTCCAGCTCCTCGCGGATGGTGTGGTCGTCGAGCTCGTTGCCCTTGCGATGGACGATGTCGATCGCGGTCATGATCATGCCGGGCGTGCAGAAGCCGCACTGCAGGCCATGGTGTTCGCGGAAGGCCTCCTGCATCGGATGCAGCGGCGCGCCGTCGGCGGCCAGGCCCTCGATCGTCTTGACCTCGTGGCCATCGGCCATCACGGCGAGCGTGGTGCAGGACTTCACGGCCTTGCCGTCCAGATGCACGACGCAAGCGCCGCACTGCGAGGTGTCGCAGCCGACATGGGTGCCGGTGAGCCGCAGATTCTCGCGCAGGAACTGCACCAGCAGGGTGCGGGGATCGACATTGGCCGTGACAGGATTGCCGTTCACGATGAGGGAGATTTTTGCCATAAACACTCTCTATCAGCGCCCCGACGGGTCCCGTCGAAGCGGTTCTTATAATTATTCCAACCCATCATATGGGCCATTATGCCCCGGGGCAACATCACCGGGAATGCAAGGCGCCATGACAAAACGCGATATGCCGAAAGGCGCAATGCTCGAGGTATTGGCCTTCAGCCCTGTACCGCCTTGGCGAAGTTCGCGAAAAATTCGTCTGCCAGTTTCTTGGCGGCGCCGTTGATCAGACGCTGGCCGAGCTGCGCCAACTTGCCGCCGATCTGCGCCTCGACCTCGTAAGACAAAAGCGTGCCGCCGTCCTTCTCCGCAAGCTTGACCACGGCGCCACCCTTGGCGAAGCCGGCCACCCCGCCCTCGCCTTCGCCGGAGATCTTGTAGCCGTTCGGCGGGTCGAGATCGGACAGCGTGACCTTGCCCTTGAAGCGCGCCGACACCGGACCGACCTTCATTTTCGCCGTCGCGCGAAAGCCGCCATCGTCGGTCTTCTCCAGCTCCTCGCAGCCGGGGATGCAGGCCTTCAGCACCTCGGCATCGTTGAGCTTGGCCCACACGGCCTCGCGCGGCGCCGCAAGCTGGACTTCGCCGTTCATCGTCATGGCCATTGGGTGCCTCCCGGGATATCGAACTTGGATCGCGCAACTATAAGGCAGCTGAAGTACCGCACGGAGGCGGCAAAAGAAAGGGCGGCCCTCGGTCACGTGCAATGCATATTCGCAACTGCAAAAAGCTTGCGCCGCCGGTTTGGGATTGGCACAGGCGGGTCATGGTGGTTAGGTCCCGCACAATATGAGCACATCCCTCTCCCCCCTGCTCGCGCCGATGCTGTCGAGCGTGGCCATGCGCGCGGTCTGCGACGACCGGTCGAGCCTTCAGAATATGCTCGATTTCGAGGCAGCCCTGGCCCGAGCCGAGGCGGCCACGGGTGTGATTCCCGCGTCCGCGGTGGGCCCGATCGAAGCCGCGTGCAAGGCCGATACCTTTGACATGGCTGCGCTGGCCGAGGCCGCGACGCGATCCGGCAATCTCGCGATCCCCCTGGTCAAGACTCTGACCGCCAATGTCGGCAAGGCCGACGCCGAGGCCGCACGCTACGTGCATTGGGGCGCGACCAGTCAGGACGTCATTGACACCGCGACCATGCTCACGCTTCGCGCCGGCACCGATGCATTGGACGCCGATCTCAGCCGCGCCATCAAGGGCTTTGCCGCACTGGCGCGCAATCACCGCAACACGGCAATGGTGGCGCGAACCTGGCTCCAGCACGCCCTGCCGATGCCGTTCGGACTGAAGGCCGCCGAATACGCCGCAAGCCTTGCCCGCGCCCGCTGCCGCCTCAGGCGGTTGCGCTGCGAGGGCCTCGCACTGCAATTCGGCGGCGCGGCCGGCACGCTTGCGGCACTGGGCGACAAGGGGCTCGTCGTTTCAGAACGGCTGGCGCAGGAGCTGAACCTGCCACTGCCAGAAGCGCCCTGGCACACCCACCGCGACCGCATCGCGGAAGCCGCATCAGCCTTCGCGATTCTCGCCGGCAGCTGCGGCAAGATCGCGCGCGACGTCTCGCTGCTGATGCAGACCGACGTCGCAGAGGCATTCGAGCCCGCCGCGGAAGGCCGCGGCGGCTCCTCGACCATGCCGCACAAGCGCAACCCGGTCGCAGCCGCAAGCGCGCTGGGCTGCGCAACCATGGCGCCGCAGCTCGCCGCGACGATATTCGCTGCGCAGGTGCAAGACCATGAGCGCAGCGCCGGCCCGTGGCACGCGGAATGGCCGACACTGCCGCAATTGATGCTGGTCACCTCCGGTGCCCTCGCGGCGGTCGTCGACATCGCCGAAGGCCTCGATGTCGATGCGGCGCGCATGCGCAGCAATCTCGATGCGACCCACGGCCTGATCATGGCGGAAGCGGTTACCTTTGCGCTGGCCGAGACGATCGGCAAGAGCGATGCGCATCATCTGATCGAGGCCGCGAGCAAGCGCGCGGTCGCCGAGAAGAAGCATCTGCGCGAGGTGCTCGCAGCCGATTCGCATGTCACTGCGCATCTTTCGCCGGAAAAAATTGCGGCGTTGCTCGAGCCGATGGCCTATCAAGGCGCTTCCCAAGCCCTGATCGATCGCCTGCTCGACAGCCTCGAACGCGAATAAAGCAGTCCTGCGCGCAAATAAAACGGAGACGCCCGCATGCCCATGATTGATGCCGACGGTTGCCTGATCAACGTCTCCGTCGAGGGCCGCGACGGCGGGCCGACGCTGATGCTCTCGAACTCGCTCGGCTGCACGCTGCAGATGTGGGAGCCGCAGATGAAGGCACTGACGCAGATATTCCGCGTCATCCGCTACGACCGCCGCGGCCACGGCAAGTCCAACGTTCCGCCCGGCCCCTACACCATGGAGCGCTTCGGCCGCGACGTGCTCGCCATCCTGGACGACCTCAATATCGAAAAAGTGCACTGGTGCGGCCTGTCGATGGGCGGCATGGTTGGGCAATGGCTCGGCGCGAACGCGCCGGAGCGCTTCGGTAAGCTCATCCTCGCCAACACCTCCTGCTACTACGCCGAGCCGACCAAATGGCTCGAGCGCATTGACGCGGTGAAGAAGGGCGGCATCGCCGCCGTCGCCGACGCCGTCATCGCCGGCTGGCTCACCCAGGATTTCCGCGAGCGCGCGCCCGACATCACCGCCAAGATGAAGGAGATGCTGCTGGCCTCGCCGCTCGAAGGCTATCTCGCCTGCTGCGAAGCGCTGTCGACGCTCGACCAGCGCGCGTTGCTGCCGAACATCAAGAACCCGACACTGGTGATCGCCGGCCGCCACGACATGGCGACGCCGATTTCGGCGGGTGAATTGATCCGCTCAAGCATTCCCGGCGCGAGCATGACCATCATTGACGCCGCCCACATTTCCAATGTCGAGCAGCCGCACGCATTCACCGACGCGGTCGTGGGCTTTTTGACGCAACGCTAGCCACAACCGTCGTTGGGAGCACAGCGATGCAACCAGAAATCCGTCTGCCGTGAGAGACTGGATTGCTTCGTCGCTTCGCTCCTCGCAATGACGAAGGAGGAAACAGCATGGACGACCAGAAACGCCGCGATGCCGGTATGAACGTGCGCCGAAAAGTGCTGGGCAATGCCTGGGTCGACAAGTCGATCGCGGGTCGCAATGCATTCAACACCGATTTCCAGGACATGATCACGCGCTACGCCTGGGGCGAGATCTGGACGCGGCCGCATTTCGACGAGCGCACGCGGCGGGTGCTGGTGATCGGCACCATGGTTGCGCTTGGGCAATGGGATGAATTCCGCCTGCATGTGCGCGCCGCCCTCGCCGAGGGTGGCTTCACGCCCAACGACATCAAGGAAATCCTGCTGCAGCAGGCGATCTATTGCGGCGTGCCGGCGGCGAACCACGCCGTCAAGGAAGCCTCAGCGATTGTGCAGGAGCTCGGCCTGCTCAAGACCTAGCGGCGGGGTGGCCTCGACGGGCTTCTGAACGATCTTGGGCGCCGCCGCGGGCCGCTCGATCACCACCACGATGGCGGCACCCAGCAAGAGCAGAAGTTCGGTGGCGTGCAGCCGCAGCGCGGCCATCTCGCCGACCTTCGAGGCCATGATCATGCTCGCAAACGAGATCAGGCTGCCGACAGCAAGCGCAATGCCGAGCGCTTCGTCGCTGCCGCCGTTCTTGCGGATACGGGGGATGCAGAGCAGCGCAAGGTAGATCGCAAAGAACGCCACCACCGTTAAGCGCCCCACCGCCAGCAGCCAGGCGGCGCGCACCGTGTCCATCCCCGCCATCTGGAGATGGTCGCTGAGGAAAAGAGCGACTGCGACGCTCGGCCGCTCATAGAGGCCGTGCACCGGCGCCACCATGATGTTGAAGGCAACGAGGGTCCAGGTCGGGATGAAATAGGCCGCCAGAAGTGCGCCGTTGACCGAACCGATCCGCCAGTTTCCGAACATGCCGCTTCCCGCTTCGTTTGGCCCGCGCCTTCGATGAAAGGCTCTGCCGGGAGCTAACTCGCATCAGACTGTGGCGGCAATTTAAACCCTTTGTTTACCTTAACTGCCTCCCGACAGGCATCCGATGGCGCTGGCGGAGCCGGTTCCGCCCATTGCGGGGGAACCGGAGCGCCAAATGATCTCTGTAAAAGCCTTGATGCGGAGGCGAGGCCGGTTGCAGCCGCCAGTTCCCTCCTGTTACAAAACGAGAATGCTTAAGGGCTGCCGGGGCCCGAGAAGAAACCAGCACTCTCTCTCGAAGAGCTCCCTTTGAGCCGCGTCAGATTTGGGTACGGCAGCCTATGGATTATTTCGCCCAGCAGCTCATCAACGGCCTCGTGCTCGGCTCGATCTACGGGCTGATCGCGATCGGCTACACGATGGTCTACGGCATCGTCGGGATGATCAACTTCGCCCATGGCGATGTCTTCATGATCGGCGGCTTCATCGCCCTGATCACCTTCCTTCTCCTGGTCTCGACGGGCCTGACTGCGGTCCCGGTGATCCTTTTGATCGTGATCCTGGTCTCGATGGCGATCACCGCCCTGTATGGCTGGACCATCGAGCGCATCGCCTACCGTCCGCTGCGCCACTCCTTCCGCCTCGCGCCGATGCTGTCGGCGATCGGCATGTCGTTCGTGCTGACCAACTATTCGCAGGTGGCGCAAGGCGCGCGGGTGAAGCCAGTGCCGCCAGTGATCACCGGCGGCTATACGCTGCACGAGAGCGCTGATGGCTTCGTCATTCAGCTCTCCAATATCCAGATCGTGGTGGTCATCACCACCATCGTGCTGCTGGCAATCTTCACCTGGCTGGTGTCGCGCACACGGCTCGGGCGCGACATGCGCGCCTGCGAGCAGGACCAGACCATGGCGGCGCTGCTCGGCGTCAACGTCGACCGCACCATCTCCATGACCTTCGTGATCGGCGCTGCGCTCGCCGCAGTGGCCGGCCTGATGTACCTGCTCTATTACGGCCTGGTCGATTTCTTCATGGGCTTCGTCGCCGGCATCAAGGCTTTCACCGCGGCCGTACTCGGCGGCATCGGCTCGCTGCCCGGCGCCATGCTCGGGGGGCTCGCGATCGGGCTGATCGAGACGTTCTGGTCGGCCTATTTCTCGGTCGAATACAAGGATGTCGCCGCGTTCTCGATCCTGATCGTCGTGCTGATCTTCATGCCGACCGGCCTGCTCGGCCGTCCCGAAGTCGAAAAAGTCTGACGGTCGCGCGCGTGAAAGCTCCCTCGATCAATACGGCCAAAACCGCATCGGGCATCCCCGCTCTCCTGAAGACCGCCTGCGTCAACGCACTGATCGCGCTGGTGCTGTTCTCGCTGATGGTGGGCGTCCGCACCGAAGCCGGTTCCGACGGCCAGCTCACCTATTGGACGCGCTTCGGCGAGGTCGCCTCCCTCGTCGCCGCGGTATTCGGCGGCTCGATCGTGCTCGAGCTGCTCAAGCAATGGATCGGTCCGACCGGCGCCGAGAAGCTGGTGCCGCCGGCGGTGCAGAGCGGAATGTCGTTCCTCGGCCGCTATCTCGCACCGGCGCTGCTGATCTTCACCCTGCTGGTGCCTGTGATCTTCTATGACCAGCGCTACATCCTAGATCTCGCCATCCTCGTGCTCACCTATGTGATGCTGGGCTGGGGGTTGAATGTCGTGGTCGGGCTGGCTGGCCTGCTCGATCTCGGCTATGTCGCCTTCTATGCGGTCGGCGCCTATTCCTACGCGCTGCTTGCGACCAATTTCGGCTGGTCATTCTGGATCTGCCTGCCGCTAGCGGGCGTCCTCGCCGCATTCTGGGGCGTGCTGCTCGGCTTCCCCGTGCTGCGCCTGCGCGGCGACTACCTCGCGATCGTGACGCTCGCCTTCGGCGAGATCATCCGCCTCGTCATCATCAATTGGCAGGATCTGACCGGCGGGCCCAACGGCGTCTCCAGCATTCCCCGCCCCTCCTTCTTCGGCATCCCGCTCGACAACAGCGACAACGGGCTCGCCGCCAGGCTCGGCATCGAATATTCTCCGACCCATCGCATCGTCTTCCTGTTCTACCTGATCCTGGCGCTCGCGCTGCTCACCAACTGGGTGACGATCCGGCTGCGCCGCCTGCCGATCGGCCGTGCCTGGGAAGCCCTGCGCGAGGACGAGGTCGCCTGCCGCGCGCTCGGCATCAACACCACCACGACGAAGCTCACGGCATTCGCGACCGGTGCGATGTTCGGCGGCTTTGCCGGGGCGTTCTTCGCGACCCGCCAGGGCTTCATCAGCCCGGAATCCTTCACCTTCCAGGAATCGGCGCTGGTGCTCGCCATCGTCGTGCTCGGCGGCATGGGCTCGCAGCTTGGCGTGGCGCTCGCAGCGCTCGCCATGATCGGTGGTTTCGAACTGTTCCGGAGCCTCGAGAGCTATCGCATGCTGGTGTTCGGCATGGCCATGGTGCTGATCATGATCTGGCGGCCGCGCGGCCTGATCGGCCATCGCGCGCCGACCGTGTATCTGACCAAGGCCCACGCGATCTCATCCGACCTCGTCAAGGAGGGGCACGGATGAGCCGCGACCAGATTCTCGAGGTCGACCGGCTCACCATGCGCTTCGGCGGCATCGTCGCGGTGCAGGACCTGTCGTTTGCTGCCGAGCGGAAGAAGATCACCGCGCTGATCGGACCCAACGGTGCCGGTAAGACGACGGTCTTCAACTGCATCACCGGGTTCTACAAGCCGAGCGGCGGCGCCATCCGCCTCGGCCATGACGACGGCAAGGTGATCGCGCTGGAGCGGCTGAACGATTTCCGCATCGCCAAGCAGGCCAAGGTGGCCCGCACCTTCCAGAACATCCGCCTGTTTCCCGGCATGACGGCGCTGGAAAACCTGATGGTGGCGCAGCATAACGCACTGATGCGCGCCTCCGGCTTCACCTTGCTCGGGCTCATTGGCGCGCCCGTCTACCGCGAAGCCGAGAAGCGCGCGATCGATCTCGCCACCGACTGGCTCAAGCGCGTCAATTTGCTCGATCGCGCCGACGATGCCGCCGGTAATTTTGCCTATGGCGACCAGCGACGACTCGAGATCGCGCGCGCGATGTGCACCGAGCCCGCGCTCTTGTGCCTGGACGAACCCGCCGCCGGCCTCAATGCGCGCGAGAGCGCCGCCCTGAGCGAGCTGCTGCTGTCGATCCGCAACGAGCTCGGCACCTCGATCCTGCTGATCGAGCACGACATGTCCGTGGTGATGGAGATCTCCGACCATATCGTGGTGATGGACCACGGTGTGAAGATCTCTGAAGGCTCCCCGCGCGAGGTTCGCGACGATCCGAAGGTGATCGCCGCCTATCTCGGCACCGATGAGGAAGAGGCGGCGGCCGTGATGGAGAGCGGGTCGTGACGTCGCCCACTGCCCTGCTCGCGATCCGCGGCCTTCGCGCTGCCTACGGCAAGATCGAGGCGCTGAAGGGCGTTGACCTCGAGATCAATGCCGGCGAGATCGTGGCGCTGATCGGCGCCAACGGCGCCGGCAAATCGACGCTGATGATGACGATCTTCGGCAAGCCCCGCGCCCGCGCCGGCCGGATCCTGTACGAAGGCCGCGACATCACCGAAGTGCCCACCCACGAGATCGCGCATTTGCGCATCGCGCAATCGCCGGAAGGCCGCCGCATCTTCCCGCGCATGAGCGTGGCGGAAAATCTCCAGATGGGGGCGGACGCCACCGAATGCACCGACGCCGAACGCGAGGTGACGCTACAACGCGTGTTCACGCTGTTTCCGCGGCTGAAGGAACGCTACGGCCAGCGCGGGGGAACCCTGTCTGGCGGCGAGCAGCAGATGCTGGCCATCGGCCGCGCTTTGATGAGCCGCCCTCGCCTGCTCCTGCTTGATGAGCCCTCGCTCGGTCTGGCGCCGCTGATCGCGCGCCAGATTTTCGATGCGATCCGCACTCTGAACCGGCAGGACGGCCTGACCGTGCTGATCGTCGAGCAGAACGCCAATCACGCGCTCAAGCTCGCCCATCGCGGCTATGTCATGGTCAATGGCCTGATCACCCTGGCCGGGACCGGTGCCGAGTTGTTGCAGCGCCCCGAGATTCGCGCCGCCTACCTGGAAGGCGGCCGGCACGGCTGAGGCCGCCCAAGCCGAACCCGTGCGGCCGAATTTGGCGATATCTCTGCCAATGCCCGTATTTTGCCGGTGACTTCTCCTCGAATTCATTCAAGAATGGCGCCGGTTTGAACCGGGCATGCCCGGTAACTTCCACAGGCGACCACCCTCGAGGTATCTCATGAAATCACTGAAGCTCATCGGTCTGGCATTCGGCGCATCGATCGCGCTGTCGAGCGCGGCATTCGCGCAGGATGTCACCGTCGCAGTCGCAGGTCCGATGACCGGCGGCGAGTCCGCCTTCGGCCGCCAGATGAAGAACGGCGCCGAGATGGCCGTAGCCGATATCAACGCCGCCGGCGGCGTCAACGGCAAGAAGCTCGCGTTGTCCGTCGAGGACGACGCCTGCGATCCGAAACAGGCGCGCTCGATCGCCGAGAAGATCGCCGGCGCGAAAATTCCGTTCGTGGCCGGGCATTATTGCTCGTCCTCGTCGATCCCCGCGTCGGAAGCCTATGCCGACGGCAACGTGCTCCAGATTACTCCCGCCTCCACCAATCCGAAGTTCACCGATAGCGGACTGTGGAACGTGGCGCGCGTCTGCGGCCGCGACGACCAGCAGGGCCTGGTCGCCGCCCAGTTCATCGCCAAGAACTACAAGGGCAAGAACATCGCCATCCTCAACGACAAGACCACCTACGGCAAGGGTCTTGCGGACGAGACCAAGAAGGCGCTCAACAAGGCCGGCGTCACCGAGAAGATGTACGAGTCCTACAACAAGGGCGACAAGGACTTCAACGCGATCGTCTCGCGGCTGAAGCGCGACAACATCGATCTCGTCTATGTCGGGGGCTACCATCAAGAGAGCGGCCTTCTCCTGCGCCAGATGCGCGACCAGGGCCTGAAGACCGTGCTGATGGCCGGCGACGCACTCGCCGACAAGGAATACGCCTCCATCACCGGCCCGGCCGGCGAAGGCACGCTGTTCACCTTCGGCCCCGATCCGCGCAACAAGCCGACCGCGAAGAAGATCGTCGAAGCCTTCAAGGCCAAGAACATCGACCCCGAGGGCTACACGCTCTACACCTACGCAGCGATGCAGGTCTGGTCGGAGGCGGCCAAGAAGGCCGGCACCACCGACGCCAAGAAGGTCATGGCAGCCATCAAGGCCGGCAAGTGGGATACCGTGATCGGGCCGATCGAGTATGACTCCAAGGGCGATATCAAGCAGCTCGACTACGTCGTCTACAAATGGGACGCCAAGGGCGGCTACGCCGCGATCAGCGGCAACGGCACCTAAGCACGCTTGCCGGGGCCTGAAGGCCTCCTCCAATCATCATCGCGCCCCGGCTCGCCCGGGGCGTTTCTTCCTGCGTTAGGATCAGACTGCTGCTTGTATCGCGCCGTCCACCGCGGCTTGGGCCTTCCTCAGCGCTTGAAGAAGATCGTTCGGCCGAAACGGCTTTTGCAGGCAGACCACGCTGGCGAGGTGGGGCGATTGTTCCATGAAGTCCAGCGCCGTCATCCCCGACACGGCAACGACCGGAAGGCTCGGTGCAAGCTCGCGCAGGGTCGTGATGACCTCGACGCCACTGGTATCGCCGAGGAAAATGTCCACGATTGCCGCGTCGAAGCCGACCTCGGTGAAGGCTTTCACCCCGGCTGCGCCGCTGTCGGCCTCAACGACCTCATAACGGTTGACGCGCAGCACGATCGCGACCATCGCACGGACGTCCTTCTGGTCGTCGATGATGAGAACGCGGGGCATAGGGAACAACTCCCGGATCCTGAAATCAAAATGCCTGGTTCAAACCTGGAACCCGCAGCTGCGGGAGAGCATTATTGCACCATCCAGTAAAGCGCATCTTACCCGATCCCCGGTGCGCGTTCCCCCCAAAATTAAGTAAACTGTAACCTTCGGTTGAGTCGCAGTGGGTTTTGTCATGATGCGTGCCCAGAACCCGCTACCATGGGCAGAAATTGATTGGGCCAAATGAGATTGGCGAAGATGCTCAAAACCGATCTGCGCGAGCTGCACGTGTCTGCGACGACCGATCGAAGCACATTCCTTTCGACGTTGCCGGCTACCCCGAAGGACCGCACCGCAGCATTGGCGATCGTGGGCGTCTCGTCGATCCTGTTCGCAGTGGCCGTGCCCTTCGCGGGTATCTCGCTACTGCCCGTGCCAGCCTTCGTCGCCAGCTATCAATCCGCCCTTGTGGTCGCGGACATTGTCACCGCCGTCCTGCTGTTGTCGCAGTTTGCGGTGCTCAGGACCAGCGCGCTGCTCGTGCTCGCGACGGGCTATCTGTTCACAGCCGCCGCGGCCGTGGTCCATGCCCTCACCTTCCCCGGACTTTTTTCGCCGACCGGGCTGCTGGGGGCCAACCAGCAGACCACGGTCTGGCTCTACATGATCTGGCACGGCGGCTTTCCGCTCTGCGTGCTGGCCTACGCCTGGCTGAAGGAGGCCGACGGCGGCGCCCGGATCACGGGCTCGGCAAGCAAGGCGATCTACGCCAGCGTGGTCGGCGTCGTCACGATCATGATCGTCTTGACCTGGATCGTCACTGCGCAGCACGACCTGCTTCCGGTCCTGCTGCGCGATGGCGGCTACACGCAGATCATGATCGGCGTGGTGTCCTTTGTCTGGTCCTTGAGCTTCGCCGCGCTGGTCTCGCTGTGGTTCCGCCGTCCGCATTCGGTCATCGATGTCTGGCTCATGGTGGTGATGTGCGCATGGCTGTTCGACATCGCGCTGTCGGCGATCGTCAACGTGGCGCGCTTCGATCTCGGCTTCTACGCCGGTCGTGTCTACGGCCTCTGCGCGGCGACCTTCGTGCTCGCGGTGCTCCTGATCGAAAATGTCCGCCTCCAGGCGCATACGCTGGGTCTCGTCGGCAGGCTGCGCCAGCAGTCGGCATTGGATCGCGACTATTATGGCAAGCGCCTTGCCCTGTACGGCGCCGTCGTCGAATCCGCCAATGATGCCATCATCACGAAGACGCTCGACGGTGTCATCACGGGCTGGAACAAGGCCGCCGAACATCTGTTCGGCTATGCCGCCGCGGAGGCCATCGGGCAGCCGATCGACATCATCGTCCCGGAGGACCGCAAGGCCGAGGTCAGGGGTATCCTGAACCGGGTCGGCGGCAACGAAACGATCGCACAGCACGAGACGGTCCGGATCCGAAAGGACGGCCGGCGGGTCGACGTCGTCCTCAATGTTTCTCCGCTGAAATCAGCCAACGGACAGATCATCGGCGCTTCCAAGATCGCCCACGACATCACGGAAGAGAAGCAGGCACGAGAAAAACTGCGCCGCGAGGTCGAGGAGCGGCAGCGGATCTTCGAGACCTCACAGGACCTGATCCTGGTCACCGACGGTTTTGGCAATTTCATCCAGGTCAGCCCGAGCGTGAAGACCATTCTCGGCTTGAATCCGGAAGACATGATCGGGCACAGCGCCACCGAGTTCATTCATCCCGATGACCTCCAGAAGACGCGCGACGAGATGCGCGCGGCGCGGCGTGGCGCGGTCAAGCGCAGCTTCGAGGCGCGCTACTACCACTACGACGGTCACGAGGTCACGCTGAACTGGATGGGCACCTGGTCCGAGCCGGTCAAGCGCCATTTCTTCATCGGCCGCGACCTCACCGAGAAGCAGGCGGCCGAGGCGCAGTTCAGGCACGTCCAGAAGATGGATTCGATTGGTCAATTGACCGGCGGTGTCGCGCACGACTTCAACAATGTGCTGACCGTCATCACCGGCACGATCGGAATTTTGGCGGACGCGGTCGCTGACCGTCCCGAGCTCGCCGCCATCACCAAGCTGATCGACGACGCCGCCGAGCGCGGCGCGCAACTGACCAAGCATCTGCTCGCGTTCGCCCGCAAGCAGCCGCTCCAACCGCGCGAAATCGACGTCAACGCATTGACGCTCGAGGCCGCAAAGCTCCTGCATCCCACGCTCGGCGAGCAGATCACCATCATGCCGCAACTCACCGAGGATGCGTGGCCGGCACTGATCGACCCGGGTCAGCTTTCCACCGCGATCCTCAACCTCGCGCTGAACGCGCGCGATGCGATGCCCGACGGCGGAACGCTGGTGCTGGAGACGCGCAACATCTTCCTCGACGACGGCTATGCCAGCATGAATCCCGACGTGGTGGCCGGCAATTACGTCATGATCGCCGTCAGCGACACCGGCTCCGGAATCCCGCCGGAGTTGATGGACCGGGTGTTCGATCCCTTCTTCACCACGAAGGAGGTCGGCAAGGGCACCGGCCTCGGGCTCAGCATGGTGTTCGGCTTCGTCAAGCAGTCCGGCGGACACATCAAGATCTACAGCGAGGAAGGCCACGGCACGAGCGTGAAGATTTACCTGCCGCGCTCGAGCGGCGTGCAGGAGACCGAATTCGAGGCGCTGCAGAACGCGCCGGTCACCGGCGGCCACGAAAAGATCCTGATCGTCGAGGACGACGCGCTGGTGCGCCAATATGTCGTGACCCAGATCAAGAGCCTCGGCTATACCGCCCTCGAAGCCGCCAACGCGGCCGAGGCCCTCGTCATCATCGACGCCGACAAGGACATCGACCTGCTATTCACGGACGTCATCATGCCCGGCAACATGAACGGCCGCCAGCTCGCCGACGAGGCGGCTCGCCGCCGCCCCGACCTGAAGACGCTGTTCACCTCGGGCTACACCGAGAACGCCATCGTCCATCACGGGCGGCTCGATTCCGGCGTGCTGCTGCTGGCAAAGCCTTACCGTAAGTCCGAGCTCGCCAAGATGCTGAGGACCGCGCTCGCGGGTTGAGCCTGCGGCATCCCTGCGATATCGCTGAAGCGAGCGCCTTTCAGCCTGCGGAGCCGCCTTGAAAAACCTTCTCACCGATATCGCCGGCGTCCGCGTCGGCCATGCCGAGGATGCGAAAATCGCCACTGGCACGACCGCGATCATCTTCGACGCCCCCGCGGTTGCGGCCATCGATGTTCGCGGCGGCGGACCCGGCACGCGCGAAGACGCGTTGCTCGACCTCGCCAGCACCGTCGATCGCGTTGACGCCATCGCGCTGTCCGGCGGCTCCGCCTTTGGAATCGACGCCGGCGGCGGCATCCAGGCCTGGCTCGCCGAACAAGGCCGCGGCTTGCGGATTCGCGAGGCGGTGATTCCGATCGTGCCTGGCGCAATCGTTTTCGACTTGCTCAACGGCGGCGACAAGGCCTGGGGACGCTTCGCGCCCTATCGCGACCTCGGCTACGCCGCAGCGTTGGCCGCCAGCGACGATTTCGCACTGGGCAGCGTCGGCGCCGGCCTCGGTGCCACCACCGCGACCTTCAAGGGTGGACTGGGGTCGGCCTCCGCGATCCTGGCCAATGGTATCAAGGTCGCCGCGATCATGGTCGTCAACGCGGTCGGCAGCACAACCGTTGGCGAAGGGCCTTGGTTCTGGGCTGCGCCCTTCGAGGAGAACGGCGAGTTCGGCGGGCGCGGCCTGCCGTCCACGTTCACACCGGACATGCTGGCGATGCGCATCAAGGGCGGACCCGCCGCGAACGCGCGCGAGAACACCACGATCGGCGTCGTTGTCACCGATGCCACGCTGACCAAACCCCAGGCCAAGCGGCTTGCGATGATCGCGCATACCGGGTTCGCCCGTGCGATCTATCCGGTGCATGCCCCGACCGACGGCGACGTGCTGTTCGCCGCCGCAACGGGCGAGAAGCCGATCGAGCCGCTGGTCGGCCTTACCGAGCTCGGAACGATCGCCGCCAACGTGGTCGCACGCGCCATCGCTCGCGGCGTCTACAATGCGACGGCCCTGTCCTTTGCCGGCGCAATGCCGGCGTGGAAGGACCGGTTCGGATAGAAACGAAACGGCTGACACGGCGTTACCCTGGCCGACAAGGTGCACAACCATGCCGTCTTCCGTGATCCGCTTTTTCCGCTACGCCCCCGATAGGCGCGAGCTGACGGTGACTTTCGTCAGCGGACGCGTCTATGTCTACGCGGACGTTCCGCCCGAGGTCGCCGCCGCGTTCAAGAATGTGCGCTCAAAGGGTACGTTCTTCAACCGCGAAATCCGTGATCGGTATGTCTATCGTGACATCACGCACGAATATGCAGGCTAGCCGTGAGCAAGGTTACACGCTCATCGACATCGATGAACCGACAGCCGCTGAGGCGCCTTGTCCCTGCCCGCCCTGCCGCTGCATCAACTGCGCGAACAGATCGTACGCCGAATTACGGGAGCTGGGGGCGCCCGGGACCGTCGTCGACATCTTGAAGCCGTCGGCATAGGTGACGGTGGTGGTGGTCGAACCGTCGGCGCCGGTCGTCGAGGTGGAGGTCGAGCCGCCGCTGGATCGCGAGGAGGAATCCGAACCGCTGCCGGAGGCATCGCCCGCACCTTGCGCGTGATGGTGGCCGCGATGGCCGCTCTTCAGCGCCTTCGACATCTCATCGAGGCTGACGCTGCCGTCGGTATTCGAATCCAGCTTCGAGAAAACGTCGTCGGCCTGCGCGAGATTGGTGCCGCCGGCGCCGAGCTCATTGTCGAATTCCGACTTGGTGATCTTGCCGTCGCCGTCCCCATCGATCTGCGAGAACAGATCCTTCAAGGCGGCGTCGCGGCGCGTCGAGGAGGAGGACGTCGAACTCGACGAGGTCGAGCTGGCGGCGCTGCCGGTGCTGTCCGAGGATTGGCTCTGCGCAGCGAACAGCGCGTTCATCGTCTCCGGCGAGATCTGCGGGGTCTTGCCCGCATTGACCGACGAGGCCGCGCCGGTCGTGCTGTTGCTGCCGCTCTCGATCGCGAACGGATTGGTCGCGGGCTTTTGCGAGGATCCCGTCTTCTGCGTCGACGAGGACGATTTCGAATTCGTCAGCGACTGGATCGCGTCGAGTGCGCTCGATACGGCCCCAAGAGCAAACAACATTGCACAACTCCAACCGATGCGGCATGCCGCGGCCAATGTTCTGTTCAGGTGAAGTCAGCAAGCGCCGTGCCAGCGCAAAAAGCTCAATGAAATCCGCTTTCACCGCACTTTGCACGGCCCGGAACACCGGCAATTCATGCCGGTCGCGGCAGAAATTTCCGCCCACAGGAAGCACGCCGCCCCTGCATTGCCCGGCTGAGAGGCCCATGTTAGGCGAGTCCATCTTCCACGGCCGCCACGGGAAACCGCCATGACCCAAGCCTTCGCTCCCCGCCCCCTGGCAATCGCGCCCTCGATCCTGGCCTCGGATTTCTCCAGGCTCGGCGAGGAGGTGCGCGCCGTGGACGCCGCTGGAGCCGACTGGATCCATCTCGACGTCATGGACGGGCACTTCGTTCCCAACATCTCGTATGGCCCCGACGTCATTAAGGCGATGCGCCCGCACACCAAGAAGATCTTCGACGCGCATCTGATGATCTCGCCCTGTGACCCCTATCTCGAGGCCTTCGCGAAAGCCGGCTGCGACCACATCACCGTGCATGCCGAGGCCGGTCCCCATCTGCACCGCTCGCTTCAGGCGATCCGCGCACTCGGCAAGAAGGCCGGCGTTTCGCTCAATCCGGGCACGCCGATCAGTGCGCTCGAATACGTCCTGGACCTGGTCGACCTCGTGCTGGTGATGTCGGTCAATCCCGGCTTCGGCGGCCAGGCCTTCATCCCCTCCGCGATCGGCAAGATCCGCGACATCCGCGCCATGACAGCGGGCCGGCCGATCGATATCGAGGTCGATGGCGGCGTCGGGCCCGACGTCGCAGGTCCCCTGGCTGCGGCCGGGGCCAACGCCTTCGTCGCCGGCACGTCCGTGTTCAGGGGCGGCACGCAGGACGCCTATAAGACCAACATCGCCGCAATCCGCAACGCCGCCGCGGGTGCACGCGGCGAGGCGATCTGAGGGCCCGCTCGACTCCGCAGACGTGCGGCCTCTACGGGTGTTGCGGCGCGTAATGCCTAAATTTGCAACTTGATCCGTACTCCTCCGGGCTTCCCTGATTCGCGCAAATCACCGCAAGTGATTCTTGCCTGTTTTCGCGGGAGCACATCATGACGACGACCCTGGTCTGGACTGGCGTGGCGTTGTGGCTTGGTTTTTGTGCGTTTGTTGTGTTTGGTCCATCGGCCGGACCGGTGAAGGTCTCGGTACGCTCGGCCCGCATCGCTCGTCGCGACTGGTATCGGGCCTGACCCCATGCAGATCGCGCTCGTGAAACGTCAGCCGAAGCGCCGGTGCCGCATCCCGCGGCGCCCACATCCTGACCTCGATTTTTTCTTCGGTCGGCTCGAACGCACCGAAGGCGAGATGCGCGACGACACCGGGCCCGAGATGGACCTGGATCACCCGCTCCGGTCACCGCGCCGGCATTGAATTCTTTTCTGGACCAAGCTCATGAAGCCGCATTGCCCGAACTGCCTCAAGGAAATGACCAAGGCATCCGCGTCGCGTAACCTGTTCAACTGCGAGCCGTGCCGCGAGATCATCCAGTTCTTCGGCGGCAGCGCGGATCACTGCGAGCCCGGCCCGCAATTCTCCTGGCCGATCCGTCGCAAGCGCTCCGTCCACACCGCTCACGCGGCCTGAGCCTCCAGGATCCAGAGCGCGGCCCTATCCGGCCTCCTCGCCCGCATCCGCAGCCATTCGCGGCGGCCGTACCACGGTGACGGTGCAGGCCGCTTCCGAGGCCACCTTGGCCGAGACGCTGCCGAGCAGCGTGCGCCTGAACGAGCCCTGCCGCGCGCCGATGATGACGTGGTCGACGTGGTTGACCTCGCAAAACTCCAGGATGGCCGCCGCGGGATCGACGGCTTCCAGCACGTGAGCCGAGAGCCGGCTCTCATCGAGCTTGAGCGGCGTGGCCCAGTGTCTGAGCGCCACCAACCGGTCGATATGCTTGTTGGAGCCCTGCTCATCCAGCGTCCTGTCAATCGCGATGCGGTTGAGCCTCAGCACGTTGAGACAGGCGAGCCGCGCCGACGGCAGCGTGGCGAGAATACGCTCGGTGGTGACGCGCAACGCTTCGTTCAGCTCGGGGGCGCCTTCCACCGTGTCGAGCGCGACCGCGAGGATCGGGCTTGATGCGATCTGGGCTGCGACATCCGATTTCGCGCGCGGCTGCATGACGCCCTGGTTGAAGCGGCGCCGCCAAGCGACGCTTAACGGGTCGCGCTTCATCCGCTCCGAGCGTGTGGTGAGCCTGATCTGGTCCGGATGGGTCAGATCGAAGGCGAGCTGCGACGCCGTCGGATAGCGCCGCACCGGTTCGATCTCGAGGCACCGCAGCACCACCTCCTGGAGCCAGGGCGGATAATCAGCGCGCAAGCCGCGCGGCGGGTGCGGATCGCGCCAAAGCCGGCGCCGCATCGCACGCAGTGTCTCGCCCTCGCCGAACGGCCGCTCGCCGGTCGTGAAGAAATAGAGCAGCACGCCCAGCGAGAACAGATCGCTGCGCGGATCGTCGCGCACCCCTGACAACCGTTCTGGCGCCATATAGGGCGCGGTGCCGTAAGGCAGGCGGAATTCCTCCTGCAACAGGTCCGGCAGATGGTTGTGATGCGACAGGCCATAGTCGATCAACACCGCCTCGCCGCTCTCGCGGAACATGATGCTGCTCGGCTTGATGTCGTGATGGATCACGTTCTGCCGGTGCAAATCAGCAAGCCCCGTTGCGATCCTGGCGACGAGCTGCCGCGCCTCCTCATACGGCAGCGGCAGGTCGGGCAACCGCTTGTAGAGCGTGGTCCCGGAGATGCGCTCGATCACGACATAGGCCTGGTGGGCGAAATCGCCGGTGCCGAAACAGGAGGGCACGTGCGGACCCGCAAGCCGCGGCAGGATCATCATCTCCATCTCGAAGGAGACGATCGCCGCGGGGTCCTCGCCCTCCGACACCCGCGGAATTTTCATCAGCAGCGGCACGTCGAGGCCGGGACGGGTGACGGTCCACAGCGTCGCCATTCCGCCGGCATGGACGCATTCGCCAATCGTGTAGCCGTCGATCTCTGCGCCCGATTTGACGAGGGGTTTCGGCATCGGCCTCTAACGCCCCTGCGACAGTCGGTCGGCGAGCCAATGCGGCAGGCCGTTCTCGCGGATCCGGTTCGCGGCCGTCTCGACGTCGTAGGGCGCGCGGCAATAGGTGATCTGGCACGAGACCGTGTCGAACAGCGCGAAAGCCGCGGATGGATCGCCATCGCGCGGCTGGCCGACCGAGCCGAGCACCGCAAGCCATTGCCGGCCGCGCAGCAGCGGTACGGAGACGTCAGTCTTGGGCACGAGTCCCGACATCTTCGCCGTCACCGACATCGAATAGATCGCCGGGCGGTGGATGTGGCCGCAGAACGTGACATGAGCCGGCGTCGCGATCAGGCTCTTGGCTGCGTCGGCGGTCGATCGGACATAGTGCCAGCTTCGGGGGCTGGAGGCTTCCGAATGCACGAACAGGCGATCGCCGTCCTCCACCAGCATCGGCAATTCCGCCAGGAACCGCCGCTGCGCGGTGTCGAGCCGGCCGCGGGTCCATTCGATCGCGATTTGCGCCTCGGCATTCATGGTCTCGGCCGAGGAATTCACCGCCTGGTCATGATTGCCGCGCACGGCGACGGCGCCTTGGACAACCAGCTCCATCGCGGTATCCACCACCCATTCCGGATCGGCGCCATAGCCGACGAAGTCGCCAAGCAGGATGAAGCGCTCGGCGCCACGCGCCCGCGCGACTTTCAGGCACGCCTCGAACGCCTGCCGGTTGCCGTGGATATCCGAGAAGACAGCGAGAAGCACGCACCCTCCACCCTCGAACCTTATTGGGAGCCGATAAGGCTAAATTGAGGGAGGTCAAGAACATGCGCCAGCGGCGCGCGGTTTGCCAGCACTGCCCTGTCGCGATGGTGAAGAGCCTATTGCTCGTCCTTCGGCGGCATCCGGGGCGGCGGCAACGGCGTGAACACGGCGCCCTGCGCGCCGGCCGGTGGTGCCAGGAATTCGCCGGTCGAGGAATCGCCTCCGCTCGTCTCCATGATGGTCTTGGGCGTCACATATTCCCGGACCATGTCGATGAGGCTGCCATCGCCGCCGCCGAAATCGGCGGCCCGGCCGCCTTGCGGATGTCCCAGCGCGATCTCGTTCTCCGCCGCATGGGTCTTGTCGGCCAGCCTGTCATTGTAGGGCACACGAAAGGCGCGCGGGATGCCACTCGGCCGATTGTCCTCGTCGAGCTGCTCGACCCAGAGATAGATCGAGCCGGGATCGCCCTCCAGCGAATGCGGCTCGACGATGCGGGCCTTCAGCAGCTTGAACGAGGCCGGCAGCCGATCGGCGCTGGCCCAGCCGAGCAGCCCGCGCATCTCGGTGAAGCTGACGACATAGAACGCACTGGTCACGACCACCGCGACCGCCTTGAACGACCAATGCAGCCGCGCATAGACCAGAACGACCAGCAGCAGCGCACCGATGACGGCGTAGGCTATCGATAGCGTGAGGATGACCGTTGGCAGGCTAGTCACGGCGCACCCTCACAGCGTTCTTGCTCACGCCGGTGCTCGGGTCGAGATCGGCGCCGTTGCGCCAGCCGCTGCGAAAGGTCTCCAGCAGCGATTTCGGCCGCTGGTCCACATTGACGACCTTGCCTTCGGCGTCGAGTCGGAACCGCACCGCGGTCTTCTCGTCGCCGGTGTGATCGACCGTGAACTTGTTATCGAAGATCACCTGCGCCGTCGGATTGAGTTTTTGCACCTTCACATTGGCCGTCACAGGCTCGCCGGTCGTAGCCACGAAATGTGAGACATTGACGGTGTATTCGCCGGGAACGATGCCCCGCACCGTGACGATCTCTTCGCGGATCGGCGAGGCAATCTTTTTGCCGTTGACCATGATGAAGTCGTTGGCTCCGCCGCGATCGTCGCGGTCGAGCGTGAGGAAGCCGGCCTCGCGGTGGCGATACCAGGCGATATTGCCCACGGGATCTTGCACGAACAGGTCGAGATCGTCGGGATGGCTGTCGGGCCAGTCCAGCGTGATCATGAACTCGGCCTTGGAGTCGATCTTGCCGTCCTTGGCGTCCGGCGAGACCGCGAGCAGCGCGAGGAAGAACAGGAAAGCGATCACCTGGAGCGCCTTGAACAGCATCACGCCCAAGGGATCGAACGGCTCCTCGCGCGGATAGAGACCGAAATCATCCATCATGTCGCGATTCCAGCGCCCTTACGTTCCAGCACCGGCGTCACATAGGTCTCGGTCAGCACCACCGCATCCGAGAACACCTTCTGGGTCGCGGCATCCAGCATGTAATACTGGATGCGGACCAGGATCGAACCGACGAGGCCCGCCAGCGTCGTGTACATCGCGACCGCCATGCCGTCGCTCATTAGTCCCATCGAGGATCGCATCGCGACCTTGTCGGCGGCATCCAGTCCCGCGATCGGCGCCAGCATGATGATGAAGCCGACGATGGTGCCGAGCAGGCCGAGCTTCATCAGCGTATCCGAGACGAAGGCCCCGAAGCCGTTGGAGCCGCGCAGCCGGTCGGCGAGCGTTCGCAGCAATAGCGTCTGGTCGACGGGGCGGTAGTCCTGCGCCGCGGCCTTGGTCACGAGGCTCTCAATGTGGTCCCGCACCAGCCCGCGCGGCAGCGCGGCAGCGCCGACGTCGAGCGCCCTGCCGCCCTCGGGGGCCGCAAGCACCGCGCGGCAGCGCCTTGCCGCCGCGCCCTCGCGGGCAATGGCCCGCGTGCGCAGGAAGCAGTGACCGCAGGTGAGGACATAGAGCAGCGCGATCACGCTGGAAATGTAGGTCCGATCTGAGGTCAGCATCAGGCGGATCAGGCCGAACCGCCACAGCAGCACGACGGCGAAGATCGAAAGCCCGGTGAAGATCATCCAGAACAGGAGCGCACTGCGCTCGGATGGGTCGGCAGCAGGCCCCGCGATCGGCCCAATCGTCATCGAACTCATGCTGCACCGCTCCTGGCCGTGAATTCCGCCCATTAGATCAAAGCCGCCGCGCCCGGTCCAAAGAGCCATGCCCAATCCGGCATGGGAAATTTGCCCGAGCTACCATCTTGCCGTGCCTCGCAATTGGCAAGGCGCGGCGGCGTTGTTAGGCTGACCTTAGCAAACTTTGGGGTGATCGCATGCGCCTTGTGCTTCAGCTTGTCGCCCGTCTGTTTCTCATCGTCGCGCTCTGCCTTGGGGCGGCGACGATCTGGGCCACGTTCGACGCCTATCGCAGCGTCGACCGGGCAACTGCGGCCTCGGCGCAGCGGGTCGCCCAGGCGCTTCAGGCCCTGTATTGGCACGAATTCCTGTTGCGTAGCAGCAGAACACGCGAGCAGCTTCTGCCGGTTCCGGAGTGGCGCACGCTGGAGACGATGAAGCTGATCTCGCCCGGCGTCTGCGTCGAATTCCAACCGGCCATCGCATTCGAAAAGCCGCTCTGCGGCCAGAGCGAGGGGCTGGGCAAGACGCCGCCGCGCTGGTTCGCGTCGATCGTGCCGACCTTCCTCGGCAGCCATGCCGAAGTGATACGGCCCGTCAGTCCCCGCGCGGCGACCGCCGGAACGGTGGTCGCGACGCCGGATGAAACGGCCGCCATTTCGCTCGCCTGGGAGTACATCCTCAACGTGATCGACGTCGCGCTTTTGATGGCGGCGGCGATCGCGCTGCTGGCCTCGCTCGCGATCGCGCATGCGCTGGCGCCGGCGCGCACGATCGTCACGGCCTTGCAGCGCATGGCCCGCGGCCATTATCGCACGAAACTGCCGCGCTTCCGTTCGATGGAGCTGGCGATGATCGGCAGCGCCGTCGGCGAGCTCGGCGGCCGGCTGGAGGAGGCGACCGAACAGCGCGCGGCGCTGACGCGGCGCCTGATCGAGATCCGCGACGACGAACGCCGCGCGCTCGCCCGCGAGCTGCACGACGAGTTCGGACAAAATCTCTCGGCCATCCTCGCCTTCGCCAACACCATCGAAACGGCGAGCACGAAGGCAGATAAGCGCGACGACATCGTGCAGGACGCGCGGATGATCTCGCAGGCCACGCATCATCTGATGGCCTCGCTGCGCGACGCGCTGAAGCGCCTGCGCAATCCTCTGCCCGCCGAGCTTGGGCTGGAGGCGAGCCTCGTGAATTTGGTGGATAGCTGGCGCTCGCAGAGCTCGGCGCGGCCGACGATCCAGCTCGATCTCAAGGGCGACCTCACCGACATCAGCGGCCCGGCCGCTATCACGGCCTATCGCGTCGCGCAGGAATGCCTGACCAACGCGTTGCGCCACGGCGCGGCACGCGAGATTTCGCTCAGCGTGGAACGGCGCGCGGGCGACGACGATGCATTGCTGATCCGTGTCGACGACGATGGCGGCGGCGACGCGGCACGCGTCAAGCAGTCGGCCGGCTTCGGCCTCACCGGCATCTGCGAGCGCGTCGCAGCGGCCGGTGGATCATTCTCGATCCTGCCCGCCCGAGGCGGACTCAGCGTCGCCGCCACCATCCCGCTCGCCGCATGAGGCCGGCATGAACGAGATTACGGCAACGGGCATTTCCGTGCTGCTGGTCGACGACCATCCGATCGTGCGGCAAGGCTATCGGCGCGTGCTGGAAAGCCAGGGTGATCTGCATGTCGTGGCGGAAGCCGACAACGCTGCGGATGCCTACAGCGCCTTCAAGGCGCGCGATCCTGATGTCGTCGTGCTTGATATCTCGATGCCCGGCGCGAGCGGACTGGAAGCCATCCGCAACATCCGCGCGCGCAGTCCGCGGGCGCGCATCCTCGTCTTTACCATGCACAACGAAGCCGTTCTGGTGAAGGCAGCCTTCAGTGCCGGCGCCAGCGGCTTCGTCACCAAGAGTAGCGAGCCGTCCGCAGTCGTGTCCGCGATCCGCAGCGTTGCCCGCGGCGAGCGCGCCATGAGCGACGACATCGCGCACATCTTGGCCGAGGACAGTCTGTCGGCGGGCTCGGCGCTGGATCAATTGGGAGAACGCGAGATCGAGATCCTGCGCCAGTTCGCCGGCGGTGCCACGACCGAACAGATCGCTGCGCATCTCAATCTCAGCGTCAAGACGGTGCAGAACTATCACTATCTGATCAAGACCAAGACCGGCGCGCGCACGGATGCGCAGCTGGTGCGGCTGGCAGCCAATTGTGGACTGACGAAGATCTAGATGTTTGCCCCTCCCTGAAGGCAGGCGCACGGAGCCATCCTCCGCATGCGGGCGTCTCCCAGGTATATTTCGACCGCCTTGCGATGCGGATTGGAACGGAGGCCATCGAACTCCAGTTAGTACCGCAGTGAAGGAGTTCCGCCATGAGTAAGGCTATCCGCGAAGCTACCTATCCCGCGCTCATCACTGTCGGCGAGCTCATCGATGAACTCTGCCGCTTGCCAGACACAGCAACCATTCGATTCCACTGCCCCATGCTCGAACAGGAGCTTGCATTCTACAGGCTTCGAAAGCGGGCGAAGGACCTCGTCGAAATTGAAGTCAATGCGTATCCGGAAAGCCCGCCGGTCGTGCCATTGGCGGATACCGCTCTTCGTGCGCGGAAAAAGTCCCACCATCCGCGTTCGCTCCGCGATGGTGCCCTCGCCCACAAGGTCGACGGATAAAAGCGCCGCCCATGCGGGCGATCGAACGGCTTTGGAACAGCGCGTGGAGTATTCGGCCTACGCCTTCAGCCCGCGCAATACCAGCGCCAGCGTCGCATCGACACGCGCCGAGAGATCGGCATCCTTCCACTCGTCGGCATGGGCCGGATGGTGAAAGCGGACTGTGGCATCGAAGATCGCACGCGCGGTGGTCTTGACGTCATCGACGGCGAACACGCCCTGCGTCACGCCGTCGGACAGGATTGCCGCGATCTGGTCGATCATGGTGTCCTTGTGACATTTGACGGCCGCGCAGGCTTCGCGCGCCAGGGTCAGATAAGTGTCGAACATCTCGGGGTCGTCGAGCACACGCGAACGTTTGGCGGCGAACAGCGTGCGCAGCCAGCGGTCGAGCCTGTCAGGCGCCGGGCCCTGCTCCTTGGCGATCGCCAGCAGCGGCGCGTCGATGCGGTCAAGCCAGCGTTTGGCAACCGCTTCGCGCAGTGAAGCCTTGCTCGGGAAATGGCGATAGACGCTGCCATGGCTCACATCGAGCGCACGGGCAACGTCGACCACGGTGGCTTTGGCCAGTCCGTAACGCCGCAACACGTCCTCGGTGACTTCGAGGATCCGCTCCGGCGTCAAGATAACGGCTTCGTTCATGCCAGCACCATGTTCCCGTTGAGGGCTCAGTTACCCGGCGACAGAGCTGCTTCCGAAGCGCCCGTGCCGGTCGTTTCGGAAAGCTCTCGCCTTAATGAGGCAGTTTTGCAGCCTGCGCCGCGATCTGGCGCGCCACCAGTAAATTGAGCCAGTGCCCAATCGTCCCGGTCAAATTGATGATTTCGGTCGTCATTGTCGTAAGTCTCCAATCAATTGGCGGTCCCTGTTGTTCAATTGCGACCCTCAATCCCCCATTTGCTTGGGACGTCGGGCTCCCGGGATGCCGCCAGACGCCCAATCGGAGCGTCCGACAACAGATATACACGTCTTGCTGACAGATTTCAATATCTGTCAGTCAATGATCCGTGATTGACAGTTAAATATCTGCGGTCCCCTACGGCGCGGGCCGCCCAGCGCCCCCGCTGCGGCCGGCGCGATGCCCCCACCCAGCCCAATCATCCCCCGCTACGCTGCCGGTGCCGTTTGTTTCGCTCTCCCCGCTCTGCTAAGTCACGGCGTAAAAAGCATTTTGGCAGGTCGCCCCTTCTGAGTCGCCCGCCCACCTTCCTGGAGCAGTCCAATGATCCCCCGCTATACCCGCCCGGAAATGGCCTCGATCTGGGAGCCGCAGACCCGGTTCAAGATCTGGTTCGAGATCGAGGCGCATGCGGCGGACGCCCTTGCCGAGCTCGGCACGATTCCCAAGGAGGCCGCCAAAACGGTCTGGGCCAAGGCCAAGGACGCCACTTTCGACGTCGCCCGCATCGACGAGATCGAGCGCGAGACCAAGCACGACGTCATCGCCTTCCTCACCCACCTCGCCGAGATCGTCGGCCCCGAAGCGCGCTTCGTGCATCAGGGCATGACGTCCTCCGACGTGCTCGACACCTGCCTCAACGTCCAGCTCACCCGCGCCGCCGACCTGCTGCTCGCCGACCTCGACAAGGTGCTGGCGGCGCTGAAGAAGCGCGCCCTCGAGCACAAGATGACGCCGACCATCGGCCGCAGCCACGGCATCCACGCCGAACCCGTGACCTTCGGCCTCAAGCTCGCCTACGCCTATGCGGAATTCTCGCGCGCCAAGGAGCGCCTGATCGCGGCGCGCAAGGAAGTCGCCACCTGCGCCATCTCTGGTGCGGTCGGCACGTTTGCCCAGATCGATCCGCGCGTCGAACAGCATGTTGCGAAAGCCATGGGCCTCGTCCCCGAGCCGATCTCGACGCAGGTCATCCCCCGCGACCGCCACGCGATGTATTTCTCGACGCTCGGCGTGATCGCTTCCTCGGTCGAGCGTTTCGCGGTGGAGATCCGCCACATGCAGCGCACCGAAGTGCTGGAAGCCGAGGAGTTCTTCTCCGAAGGGCAGAAGGGTTCGTCCGCGATGCCGCACAAGCGCAATCCGGTGCTCTCGGAAAACCTCACCGGGCTGTCGCGCATGGTGCGCGCCTATGTGACGCCGGCGCTGGAGAACGTCGTGCTCTGGCACGAGCGCGACATCTCGCACTCCTCCGCCGAGCGCATGATGGGCCCCGACGCGACCGTGACGCTCGACTTCGCGCTGGTGCGCCTCGCCGGCCTGATCGACAAGCTGCTGGTGTACCCCGCCAACATGCAGAAGAACCTCGACCGCCTCGGCGGCCTCGTGCATTCGCAGCGCGTTCTGCTGGCGCTGACGCAGAAGGGCGCAAGCCGCGAGGACGCCTACAAGCTCGTGCAGCGCAACGCCATGCCGGTCTGGCGCGGCGAGGGCGACTTCCTCCAGCTCCTGAAGAAGGACGCTGACGTGAAGAAGTATCTCACCGACGCCGAGATCGAGGAGCAGTTCGACCTCGGCTATCACTTCAAGCACGTCGACACGATCTTCAAGCGCGTGTTCGGTGAAAGCTGAGCGTCATTCGTAACCCGGGTGAGCGCAGCGATACCCGGAACTTCTCTCACAAAGATCCCGGATGTCCCTTCGCTCATCCGGCAACAACAACAGAGACGGAGCCTCCATGCCCATCGTCAATCGCGTTGCCGCCCTCTCCGACGAAATGGCCGCTTGGCGCCATGACTTCCACGAGAATCCGGAGCTGCAATACGACGTCCACCGCACCGCCGGCATCGTCGCCGACCGCTTGCGCGAGTTCGGCTGCGACGAGGTGGTGACGGGCATCGGCCGCACCGGCGTCGTCGGCGTGATCCGCGGCCGCAAATCCGCCTCGGGCAAGACCATTGGCCTGCGCGCCGACATGGACGCGCTGCCGATCATGGAGACGTCGGGCGTGCCTTATGCATCGAAGGTCCCGGGCAAGATGCACGCCTGCGGCCATGACGGCCATACCGCGATGCTGCTGGGCGCGGCAAAATACCTGACCGAGACGCGCAACTTCGACGGCACGGCCGTGGTGATCTTCCAGCCCGCCGAGGAAGGCGGCGGCGGCGGCAAGGCGATGGTCGAGGATGGGCTGATGACGCGCTGGAACATCCAGGAGGTCTACGGCATGCACAACATGCCGGGCCTGCCCGAAGGACATTTCGCGACCACGCCCGGCGCGATGCTCGCCTCCTCCGACAACATCCAGATCACGGTCCACGGCAAGGGCGGCCACGCCGGCGCGGGTCCGCACAAGTCGATCGACAGCGTGCTGATCGGTTCGCAGATCGTCAATGCGCTGCAGTCGATCGTCGCGCGCAACGTCGATCCGCTGAAGTCCGCCGTAATCTCGATCACGCAATTCCACTCCGGTACGGCCTTCAACATCATCCCGGAGATCGCCGAGCTCGGCGGCACCGTGCGCACGCTCGACCCTGAAGTGCGCGATCTCGTCGAGCGCCGCATCGGCGAAGTCGCCGAGAGCATCGCGCGCGCCTATGGCGGCTCGGCGGAGACCAAATACACGCGCATGTATCCGGTGACGATGAACCATGCGCGCGAGGCCGGCCTCGCCGCCGACGTCGCCCGCGACATCGTCGGCGCCGAGCGCGTCAACGACAAGTTCATTCCGATGATGGGCGCCGAAGATTTTTCCTTCATGCTGGAAGCACGCCCCGGCGCGATGATCCTGGTCGGCATGGGCGACGGCAACGAGTGCCACCACCCGGCCTACGTCTTCAACGACAACATCCTCGGCCACGGCGCGTCGTATTGGGCGCGCCTGGTAGAGACGCGGATGCCGGCGGGTTAGTGCAGGTCTCGCCGGGTGGGCAAAGCGAAAGGGTGCCCACCACAAACTTCTCCGCTGCAAATGGTGGGCACGGCGCTTCGCGCCTTTGCCCACCCTACAACACCGCTCATCCCTGATATTGCAGCACGTGCATGCCGGCGTTCCAGTCGGAGACGAACATCAGCCCGTCAGGCCGGACATAGGCGTCGCAGGTTTTGGCCGCGAGCGCGACGTTCGGGCGCGGATCGATGAGCTTTTTCGGTGTCGGCGGCACCCAATACGCGATCTCCTTCGGTGCGAAGGCGTCCCTGACGTCGAACACCCTGACGCCGGCATTGTTGTAGGTTGCGAAGATCGTCTCCTCGCTCTGGAACGAGCCCGGGCGGTTCTCGTGCAGATTATGCGGACCGAAGGTGCCGTTCGTGCAGAAATCGCGGTCGCGCGGGGTCGGCAGGGTCGCGATCGGCACCGGATTTGCCGGCGCGCGCACGTCGAGAACGAATGTATGGAACAGCCCCTTGGCGCAATTGTCCGCGTTCGCTTCGTCGGCGACGATTGCGAGCTGTCGCTTGGGCAGCGGCAGCGGCGTATGCGTCCCGCCGGCGAAGGGCGGCGACCAGTTGATGTGGGACAGCAGCTTTGGATTCACGGGATCGCTGATGTCGTGAATGGTGAAGCCGCCATCGCGCCAGGCAGCATAGCCGCGATCACCCGCCGTGATCATGTGATGGAGCGCAAAGCGCTTGCCCTTCGGCGTTGCCGGCTCGCCGGCCGCACGGTTCATGCCCGGCAGCCACCATTTCGCGACGATCTCCGGCTTGGTGATGGTCTTGAGATCGACCACGCAAAGGATGTGGTCGGTGAACCCGTCGAGATGCGCCGATACATAGGCATAGCGGCCGCCCGGCCACCACAGCCGATTGATGCCGAAGCCGGGCATTTCGAGGAATGCGATTTCGCGCATCTCGTTCGGTTTCGATATGTCGTGGATCGACAGCCCACAGCGGAATTTCTTGGCCTTGGTGATGCTGTCGACCAGCGTGTTCTCGAAATAGCCGCGCATATTGTCGTAGGACTGCATCGCGACGATGTTGGCGCCGTTTGCAAGCAGCAGCAGGTCTTCCGCCACCTGTAAATGGTGGGTGCGAGTGTATTGTCCCGCGGTGAAGAAATTGACCGGCTTCAGCGCACGCGGATCGGATGCGTCCAGGACCGTCACGCCGTCGCTGAACATATGTCCGACATAGACATGCTGCCGGTTGAACATCACCTGCACGCTGTCGGGCCGTCCGCCGATGTCGCTGTAGGAGATGTGCTTGATGCCCTTGCCGATGCCCTCAGGGGGAATGTCTGCCTCCGAAGCCCTAGCGCATCTCGACCACCCAG
This sequence comes from Bradyrhizobium sp. CW1, assembly GCF_023100665.1. Classification (NCBI taxonomy): domain Bacteria; kingdom Pseudomonadati; phylum Pseudomonadota; class Alphaproteobacteria; order Hyphomicrobiales; family Nitrobacteraceae; genus Bradyrhizobium; species Bradyrhizobium sp. CW1. The sequence continues at coordinate 3,039,741 of NZ_CP064684.1, read as the reverse complement.
GCAGCGCGGCGGATCCGAGCACGGCCGACAATTGCTGAAGGTGACTGCGGCGCGAGAGCTCAAGCATCGGTTTTCCCCATTTTTTTTGGGAATGATGCTCGCTTGCGGCGGGGCACGCAAGCCTCGTGTCGCCTACCCTCACCTCAACCGCAGACGTGTCTGGTCCGGCCGGACATCACCGCTGCCTGGCCCTCAGTTGCAGACCTCGCCGGTGATCTTGGCGCTGGCGTTCGCATTGGGCACCGGCCCGAGGTGACAGCCCTTTGCGACCGGTCTGCATCCGGCGTTGTTGCAGATCATCTGCCCAGAGGACTGCGACTTCGGAGCCGCGGACTCCGCCTCCTTGCGGTCCTGGTCGCGCCTCGAATCCTCGCGCGTGACCACCGGCTTCTTCTCCGGCACCTTCTCGCATTCATTGTCATCGCCGACGTGATAGCCGGCGCGGCAGGTGATCTTCGCGCATTGATCGCCGTCGGCCTTGAAGCCGAAATTGCATACGAGCGGACAGACGCGTCCTGGCTTCGCCTTCAGCGCATCGAGCGCGTCGACGCTTGCAAGCTTCGCGTCGAGTTGGGTGCCGGCATATTTGTTGAACAGCGTCAGCGAGCGTTGCGATGCGGCGTTCCAATCGCCGTCAGCGGCGGCCGAAAGACAGCCGACGCGGCGCAGCTCGCTCTGAACGGATTTCGCGAGATCGCCGGGCGGCGGGGAGCTTGGCGGCGGCGACAGCGCGGCGACCTTCCTGCTTTCGGCATCAGCCGCCTGCTTGTCCGCCGCCTGCTTCGTTGCGGCCTCCGTCGCCGCTTTCTCGAGCGCCCGCTTCTCCGCGAGCGACTTGGCCGCGGCAGCTTCCGCCGCCTTGCGATCTCGTTCGGCCGCCTCCGCCTTGGCCTGCTCGATCTGCTTGGCTTTCTCGGCCGCGATCCTCGCCTCTTCCGCGGCTTTGGCAGCTGCGGCGGCTTTCTCCTGCTCGGCCTTCTGGGCTCGTTCGGTCGCGAGCCTCGCCTTCTCCTGTTCGGCCAGACGCGCCTTCTCGGTCGCCACCGTGCGATCCTCCTCGGCGGCAATCTTCTTCAACTGCACACGAGCGAGGTTGGCGTAAAAGCCGTCCGGATAGGTCTGGAGGAATGCTTCCCAGGCTTCGCGCAGGCCGGCCTGAAGCGCCAGCTCGTAGTCCTTGCGCACACTGTCCTGCGGGTTTGCCTGCGGACCTGCTGCGACTGGCCTCAGCGGCACCAGCGGCACGTCGCTGCCGCCCAGGGAGCCATAGACATACGGCTCCTGCTTGTTGCCGGTCTTCTTCAAGACGTCGTCACGGACAAACCCGAATGCCTTGCGCAAGTCGAGCCCGGGCTTCGGCAGATGATCGGTCAGCGCCACCGCGAACGGGCTGTTGCGGGAGTCGCCGTCCGACGCCGTCGATCCCGCCTTGGCCGCAAAGGCGATCATCGTGTTCGGACTGGTCGGCTCGACCTTGGCAAGCCCGCCGCCAATCGCGCGCGAGGCCAGCGTGCGCTTCATCGTCTTGGCGAACGGGTTGTCGCGGCACGCGTCGAGAATGACCAGACGAAGCTGCTTGGCCGGTTCGACCGCATACAGCGCGCGATCCAGCGCGACCGTCTCGTCGAGGACGTCGCCATCGGTTTCCAGCATGGCATCGGTCGGAACGAGATAGTTGCTGCCGTCCAGCTCGATGCCATGGCCGGCATAGTAGATCACCGCCATGTCGGCATCGCGCGTCCTGGCCGCGAACTCGCGCAGCGATCGTCGCATTTCGCTGGCATTGAGGTCCAGCCTGATCTCGACCGTATCGAAGCCTGCGTTCCTGAACATGCCGCCGACCAGCCCGGCGTCGTTCACCGGGTTGGCGAGCCGCGGCGCGTTCTTATAGGCGGAATTGCCGATGACGAGCGCAACGCGCTTGTCGGCACAGGCCGGCCCGCAAGCGAGCCAGGTCGCAAAGACCATTACAGCGACGAGCCGATACACACTCAATTGCAAACCTCGGTGGTGACGCTCGATCCTATATTGAGCTTCGTCGTTCCGAGACGGCAGCCCTTTGCGACCGGCCGGCATCCCGCGTTGTTGCAGATCATCTGTCCAGACGCTTGGGACTTCGGCGCTGCGGACTCGGCGTCTTTCCGGTCCCGGTCGCGCCTTCTGGGCTCGTCGCGGGCGGTAGGCGGCGGCTTTCTCTCCGGCACCTTCTCGCACTCGTTGTCGTCGCCGACATGATAGCCGGCGCGGCAGGTGATCTTCGCGCATTGATCGCCGTCGGCCTTGAAACCGAAATTGCACACGAGCGGGCAGACCCGCCCCGGCTTCGCCTTCAGCGCATCGAGCGCGTCGACACTCGCAAGCTTCGCGTCGAACTGGGTGCCGGCATATTTGTTGAACAGCGTCAGCGAGCGCTGCGTTGCGGCGTTCCAGTCGCCGTCAGCGGCGGCCGAAAGACAGCCGACGCGGCGCAGTTCGCTCTGAAGGGATTTCGCCAGATCGGCTGCCGAAAGCGTGGATGCCGGCGCGGACGAAAGCGCGGCAACCTTCTCGGTCCCGGCCTGCGGCAGCTGTCGGTCGGCCGCGGGCTTCGCACCCGCCTCCGCCGAGGCCCTCTCTGCGGCCTGCTTGGCAGCAAGTTCGGCCTTGGCCTTCTCCGCCGCCTGCTTCTCGGCCTGTGCTTTCGCCGCGGCAGCCTCAGCCAGCTTGCGCTGGTGCTCCGCTGCCTCCGTCCTCGCCTGCTCGATCTGCTTCTGTTTCTCCGCCGCGATCCGGGCCTCTTCGGCGGTTTTGGCCGCCGCGGCCGCCTTGTCCTGCTCGGCCTTCTGGGCGCGTTCGGCAATGAGCCTTGCCTTCTGCTGCTCGGCCGCATTGGCTTTTTGCTCGGCCGACGCGCGCGTCTCCTCGGCGCCGATCTTGTTCAATTGGCCCTTGGCCAGGTTGGCATAGAAGCCTTCGGGATATTGCGCCAGAAAGGCTTCCCAACCGTCCCGCGTGGCAAGCTGCAGCGCGAGCTCGTAATCCCTGCGAATAGAATCCTGCGGATTTGCCTGCGGACCGGTTGCAGCCGGCTTGGCAGAAACCAACGGCACGTCATCGCCGCCCAGCGAGCCATACACGAAGGGCTCCTGCTTGTTCCCGGTGCTCCTCAGCACATCGTCGCGGACAAAGCCGAACGCCTTGCGCAAATCTAGGCCCGGTTTGGGCAAGTGCTCGACCAATGCGACGGCGAACGGGCTGTTCCTCGAATCGCCGTCGGACGCGGTCGAACCGGCCTTCGCCGCGAACGCAATCATGGTGTTGGGGCTGGTCGGCTCGACCTTCGCAAGCCCGCGTCCGATCGCGCGCGAGGCCAGCGTCCGCTTCATGCTCTTGGAAAACGGATTGTCGCGGCAGGCGTCGAGGATGATCAGACGAAGCTGCTTGGCCGGCTCGACCGCGAACAGCGCGCGCTCGACCGCGATGGTCTCGTCAAGCACGTCGCCATCCGTCTCCAGCGTCGCGTCGATCGGAATGAGATAGTTGGTGCCTTCCAGCTCGATGCCGTGGCCGGCGTAATAGATCACCGCCATATCGGCATCGCGGGTCCTGCCGGCGAACTCGCGCAACATGCGCCGCATCTCGCTGGCGCTGAGATCCAGCCTGACATCGACGGAATCAAAGCCCGCCTTCTTGAACATGCCGCCGACCAGAGTGGCATCGTTGACGGGATTGCCGAGCTTGGGCGCGCTCTTGTAGGCGGAATTGCCGATGACAAGCGCCACCCGCCGGTCCGCATGGGCCGGTCCGCAGGCGAGGCCAATGGCCAAAATCAACAAAACAAATATCCGAAACGGAATCACTTGCGTCCCCCCGGATGCAATTCCACGAGACTATTCGGACCATGGCTCAATTGCCAATTCTTCCTATGTGATATTTGTCACATAAGGGGCTCTATCGGGGGTATGGATAATGCGGCGAAGCGTCGCCCTGCTCTCGAACTGACGCCAAGGCCGTCTGTTTGGCCCGTTACATTTGCACCACCTCGTGGCGCATCACGAACGGTGCAAGCAGTGCGTGCACCTCGCTCGCAACCGCCTCGCGCTGATCCGCCGGCAGGCCCGCCAGCGTCACAGTCGCGATCGAACCGTGGCTGCCGTGAGCACCGACCCTGACCTTGCAGTCGATGCCGCGCTCAGTGAGCGGTGTCAGCACCTTCGTGAACACGCGCTGGGCTGCGTCCCAGCGCAGCTGCGGCTTGAACACCTTGCCGACGCCCGTCACCGGCATCGGATCGATCGGGATGACCTGCACCGGGACAGCTGCGCGCTCCGGCGTACGCTCGCGCACCCATGTCTCCAGCTCGCCCGGCTCGACAGTCGCGCCCGGCTTCAGCTGCACGTAACCGACCGGCAGCTCGCCGGCATAGGCGTCGGGCTGACCGACCACCGCGGCAAAACCGACGGCGGGATGGCGGAACATGATCTCCTCGATCGGCGCCGGATCGATGTTGTGGCCGCCGCGGATCACGAGATCCTTGGCGCGGCCGGTGATCCAGAGATAGCCGTCGGCATCGAGCCGGCCAAGATCGCCGGAATTGACCCAGACCTCGTCGACGAAGGCACCCTTGTTGTGCTCGTCGTTGAGATAGCCGCCGAACACGCCTGGGCCAGCCATGATGACGACGCCAATCTCGTCCGGCGCGCAGTCGCGGATCAGCTTGCCCTCGGCATCGAGCTGGACGATGCGGACCCGCGCGTAAGGCATGGGAAGGCCGACCGAACCGAGCCGGATCGGCCGCGACCGATAGGCCAGCGTGTGCACGCTCGAGGTCTCGGTCATGCCGTAAACCTCGACGACCGGCAGCTTGAGCTTGTCCTGGATCGCAGACCCCACCGCGACCGGGATCGCGGAGCCCCCACCGGCTGCATATTTCAGGCTGGAGATGTCCGCATTGCCAGGCGGTACCGCGAGCGTCGCGGCGAGTACCGTCGGCACGCTCGACAGCGCCTCCGGCTTGAAGCGCTCGACCAGTTGCCAGATGTTCTTCACCGCATTCGGGTTGCGCCATCCGCTCGGCGACAGCACGACCAGCGAACCGCCGGCCGAGAGCGTCGTCAGTACCTGCGTCAACGAGCCCCCGACGTGAAACAGCGGCATGCCGAACAGCATGTTGGCGCCCGGCTTCGACTTCAGCAGCAGATTGAGCGCCCAGGCCTGATAAACTTGGTTGGCATGCGTGTGCCGCACCAGCTTTGGCGTGCCGGTGGTGCCGCCGGTGTGGAAATAGGCGGCGATGTCGCTGCCGAGAATCTTGCGTCCGCTGATAAGGCGGTCCGAAGGCTGCGGCTTGATGAGGTCGTTGAAGGCAAAGATTCCTCTCGCCGGATCGCCAGCACCGAACACCTGCACGATCGCCTTGAGCTGCTTGAGTTGCGGCCTGATCTGCTCGACTTTCTGCCAGATGTCGGTGCCCGGCATCGGCCCGAGCGCCACCAGGATTTTCGTATTCGCGGCCTCGAGGATCTCCGCGATCTGGTGCGGCTCCAGGAGCGGATTGACGGGATTGGCGATGCCGGCGGCTTCCGCGCCGAACAGCGTTACAAAGGCGTCCGGCACCAGCGGCAGCATGAAGCTGACGACGTCGCCCTTCTCCACGCCCAGCGCGTGAAGCATGTTGGCGGCCTGCGTGACGCGCGCGATGAAGTCGCGGTACGTGACCACGACCGGCGTGTCGGTGGGATCGGCATTTTGCAGGAACTGGAGCGCCGGCCCGTCGGGGTTGCGGACCGCACCCAGCCTGATGGCGTCGTAAGTGCTCTCGGCCGCGACGCGATCGGCGTAAGGGACCTGCTCGAAGGCTCGAACCTCGGCGTCCGTCGCCAGGTCGGGATAGTCGCTGCCGATGAGCCGATCGAGCGCATGGATGCCCGCCATGGAATTCCGTCCTCCCTCAGATGCATTTCCCCGCGCCCTGTCTTTTGACTTTTGGGGTTGGCGGGGCCTCGACCGATGGCCGGCCGAGCACGGGCAGAATGATGGATGATTTGGCGTTCGTCCATGACCTAACGGCCTCGGGCTGTGGTGAGAGGCTTTTGAACCTGCGCGCCCGATCCGGGGACCAAGAACTGGCATAGGACTCACATGCCGGCGTCCTCGCCAGCGCCCTGGCGCAAGACTGAGGTGATCATGACTACGCCCCCGCGGGATTGCGCTACCCGGCTGTTCATCGCGCTCGCCGTGACAGCGGGGATCATGACATCGGTGATCGCCCTCCCCCGCGCGGCACTCGCCGAGGACGGCCAGCTCGACAAGATGCGCGCCAAGATCTCGGCCTTCATCGGCGACAAGATGGAGAAGCTCGGCGGGTCACGCATCGTCTACAAGGTGGACACCGATGGCCTGCGCGAGAGCGTAGTCACGGATTTGCGCGACGACGTCTACAAGAACCTGCGCGAGGGCAAGATCGCCTTCTCCGGTCTTGCGATCCGCGACGGCGGCGTCGAGTTGAAGATTGCCGACGTCAAGGGCCGCGAGCAACTCGCGCGCAAGCTCGCGTCGGCCGCGGAAGGATTGCCGTCGCATGCACTCGCCGTGACCGACGGCGGCGACGGACTGGTCAGGCTCGCGCCGACCAATGCGGCATCCGCCGCGCGGTTGCACGAACTCGTCGAAGATGCCATCGCCATGATCGAGCAGCGTCTGAAGGAGGCCGGCGTCCAGCTGGCCAGCGTCCAGCCCGATGGGACCGACCGCATCCGCATCTTCCTGCCCGGTGTGATGGAGCCCGAGCGCGTCACCGCGGTCTTCGCCCGCAGGGTCAAGGTCGGCTTCCGCCTGATCGACCTCTCGGTGCCGCCGGAGCAGGCGCAATCCGGCACGCCACCGGCAGGCACGGAAGTCCTGCCCGGCTTCAAGGACAAGAGCCTTTATCTGGTCGCCAAGGACAGCGTGCTCGAGGGCGACGACATCAGCTATGCGGGCCCGGGGTTTGCGAGCGCCACGAAAGAGCCGATCGCCTCGTTCCGCTTCAACGGCCGCGGCACGCGGCGCTTTGCCCACATCACCGAAGAGAATATCGCAAAGCCCTTCGCCATCGTGCTCGACGGAAAGGTGATCTCCGCCCCCATCATCCGCGAGCCCATCACCGGCGGCTCGGGCCAGATCTCCGGCAATTTCACCCTGGAGGAAGCAAACAGCGTCGCCATGCTGCTGCGCGCTGGTTCACTGCCGGGGCACCTCGGCTTGGTCGAGCAGGAGGTCGTGCCGCCCGCCAAGCCCTAAGGCGGGGGGATCGCCCCACGCCCACGCCTGGTCCCCCTCGCCCGGTCGGCCGCCGAGGTCCCCCACGCCGAGGCTCGTACCCAGTGGCCCCGAATCGCGGGCGCGCCACGGCCATATGCACCGCCAAACAGGCAATTGCCGAAACGCCCGATCAGGCTAAAATTTGCCTCTTGCGGCACGGCGGCCCAAAACTTCATTCAAGCGGTCGTCGTTCGATTTCGGCTATAGGTGTCGAGAATACCGACCGGGACTGAAGGCCTTACGCGGGGATAGTACCATGCCGTCCGGCAGCGCAGACATTTCGTCGATCCTCGACCGCATTCTCGAGGCGGCGACGGATAACCTCAGGATCGCGAAGATCCTGGTTCAGATGGGCCTCGATCCGAACAACGTCACCTATGACTCGATCTTCAATCGGATGCTGGAGATCTTCGTCCAGAACATCACGCTGGCCAACATGTTCGCAGCGGTCGGGGCCGGCTTCTTCGTCGCTACCCTTCTGATGCGGACCATGGTGCCGCTGCGCGTCGCCAACATGGTCGGCTGCGCGTTCTTCGCCGTCTTCGGCGCGCTCTCCGCCAACGTGTCGACCTTCCTGCTCTATCTCCTGCTGCTACCGATCAACGCCTTGCGCCTGCGGCAGATGCTCAAGCTCGTCAAGAAGGCGCGCCATGCAGCCGAAGGCGACATGTCGATCGAATGGCTCAAGCCGTTCATGACCGAACGCAAATATCGTCGCGGCGATACGCTGTTCAAGCTGCGCGATCCGGCTAACGAGATGTTCCTCACCGTCACCGGCAAGTTCCTGGTCAAGGAGATCAACATCGAGATCCTGCCCGGAACGCTCATGGGCGAACTCGGCTTCCTCACGCCGGACAACCGGCGCACCGGAACGGTCGAGTGCATCGAGGACGGCCAGGTGCTGACGATCACCTACGACCGGCTGCTCGAGATCTACTTCCAGGACCCGCAGTTCGGCTATTACTTCCTGGTGCTGACCAGCCAGCGGCTGCTGCAAAACATCGAGCGCCTGCAGAAGCAGCTGGCAACAGAGAGGGCCGCCACCACGAACAGGATCGCGTGAGCGATCGCCTCGCCGCTCAGTCCAAGAGCAGCGCCATGCCCGGGTCGCCCTTCTCCATCGCACGCCGATAGCCCGCCCGCGCACTGATGCGGCCGAGATATTTGACCACGTTCGGAGAACGCTGGAGGTCATAGGACTGGAAGTAGCGCATCGTGGTCAGCGAGAAAACTGTCATGATGTCGGCGGTCGTGAAGACGCTGCCCGCAAGATATTCGGCCTCGCGAAGCCTTGCGCCGAGAAGATCGTAGGCCCGATCGAGACGCCCCTTCATCGCGAGCAGGGTCGGATTGTCCTTGGCGAGATCGAGCCGGTTCAGGATCATCATCCGTCCCATACCGGGTTGCAGGCTGCCATTGGCGAAATGAACCCAATATAGAAACTGCGCGAAGGCGGGATCAGTGGGACCGAGCACGAGTCGGCCGTTGCCATATTTTGCAACGATGTAATCGACGACGGCGCCGGATTCCGCGAGCACCAACTCGCCGTCGGTGATCACCGGCGCCGTGCCGGCCGGATGCAGCGCCTTGTACTCGGCCGGAGCCAGCATGGTGACGGGATCGCGCGCATAGCGCTTCAACTCGTAGGGAATCCCCAGCTCCTCGCACAGCCAGACGATACGCTCGGACTGCGACTTGCCGAGATGATGGACGGTGAGCATGAGGCCTCCTGCGATCGCAATTGGATAGTTCGTGACCCCACACCTTACTCCGTCATTGCGAGCGCCGCGAAGCAATCGCGGGCGCGATGCTTCCTCCCATGTCCGCCCTACCCCGCCTCGTCCGTCACCATCCGCGCCACGATGCGGTCGCGGCGGATGAAATGGTGCCACACAGCGGCGATCACGTGAATCGCGATCAAGGCGAGCAGCACATAGGCAAAGAGGATGTGGCGGTCTTCATAGACGCCAGCCGCCGCGCGGTCGGGAGCCGTGAATTGCGGCACGTGAAACAGGCCGAAGAAGTTCGAATAATCAGGTGCGTGCGCACCGGAATGCGCCCAGCCGAGCATGGTGACGATGATGACGGCGAGGTAGAGCGCGCCGTGGCTGACATGGGCGGCGACCTTCTGCCAGCGCGAGGTCCCGGCCGGCATGATCGGCGTCGGGTTGACGAGGCGCCACACCAGGCGCAGCACGGTGAGCAGCAGGATCACATAGCCCATATCGGCGTGGATCGAGCGGTAGAAGAAGCGGTCGGGACGCGCCGGGATGTGGTTCATCCACCACCCGAAGCCGATCATGCCGATGATGGTCAGCGCCAGACTCCGGTGCAGCCATCGGGAAATGCTGCCCCAGCCGTGACTGGTATTTCTGATCATGTCGGTGCTCCGGAGTTTTGCGGGCCTGTCCCTATCCGCACCGCCGTACGGCAGCTGACACCGGGAACATGTGGCCGTCGCGAAATTGAATCGCTCCAAAATAGCCCTAAGTGCCCTTGCCGCAAAACCGCCCCAAAAACCGAATGGTAACCATGGCGGGCTAGAGTGTTCACGTGACCCATTCTCCGACGATTCTGGTGTTCGATTCCGGCCTTGGCGGGCTCACGGTCCTGCGTGAGGTCGTGGCCGCGCGCTCCGACGCGCATTACGTCTACGTCGCCGACGACGCCTTCTTCCCCTACGGTCACCATAGCGAGGACGAGATCATCGCCCGCGTGGTGCCGCTGATGGGGGAATTGATCGGCACGCACGATCCTGACCTCGTCGTGATCGCCTGCAACACGGCGTCCACCCTGGTCCTATCGCATCTGCGCGCCGCTTATTCCCTGCCCTTCGTCGGCACCGTGCCGGCGATCAAGCCGGCCTGCGCGCAATCGAGGAGCCGGCGCGTGTCGGTGCTCGGCACCAGGGGCACCGTGAAGCGCGAATACACCAAGGCGCTGATCCGCGATTTCGCACAGGGTTGCGAGGTGACACTGGTCGGCTCGCCCGAGCTGGCCGCGCTGGCTGAGGCAGAGCTCAGCGGCTCCCCCGTCAGCGACGACGCCATCCTCGCCGAGCTCGCCCCGTGTTTCGTGGGCGATGCCGGGGACGCAGGCGCACGCACCGATACCGTGGTGCTCGCCTGCACGCATTACCCGCTGCTGCTCGACCGGCTGAAAAAGCTCGCCCCCTGGCGGGTCGACTGGATTGATCCGGCGCCCGCGATCGCCCGCCGCGTCTCGGATCTGCTCGGCCCGCACACCGGTGGCATCGCGCAAGCCAGCGCCGAAATGATCTTCACCTCGAACCGCGTGCATGGCCTTTCGGCCATGCTGACGCCGTTCTTCGGCGGCCGCATTCCGGCCTGATCTTGCGCCTCGACAGCGCGCTGCTAGGCTCCGCCGTCGTCGTTTCCTACAGGTTCTTCCCATGTCCGTCCCGACCACGCCGCTCAACCGTCTCCGCCAGCTCTGGCGCGAGGGTCGTCCTGCCTTCGGCGCGATCGCGACGATCCCGAGCGTGCAGACCGTGCAGATCATGGCGCGCTCTCTCGACTGGATCATCGTCGATCTCGAGCATGGTCCAATTGGACTGACCGAAGCACATGCGATGATCGCGGCCACCACCGGCACACCATGCATACCGCTGGTGCGGATCGCGGCGAACGAGCCATGGCTTGCGAAGGCACCGATGGACATCGGCGCCTTCGGCATCAACTTCCCGATGATCACCAATCGCGCGGAGGCCGAGAAAGCGGTGCGCAGCGTGCGCTATCCGCCACGCGGCGATCGGCTCTGGGGTCCGTTCCATGCGCCATTCCGCTGGGGCCAATCGATGCCGGACTACATGGCCAGCGCCGACGACGAGATGATCTGCATGATCACGATCGAGCACGTCGACGCCGTCAACCGCATCGACGAGATCATGGCCACGCCCGGCATCGACGTAGCCGTAATCGGCCCCGGCGATCTCGCCACCTCCATCAACAGGCGCGGCCAGATGGACGATCCGGAATTGCTGGAGCTGGTGGCGCGGGCCGAGGCCGGCATCCTCAGAAGCGGTGTGCCGATCGGCGGCGTGGCGCGGACCGCAGATCAGGCCAACCAGCTGGTCGACCGCGGCTACCGCGCGATCGCGCTCGGCTTCGACTGGTCGCTATTCCAGCGCGGCATCATGGCAGCGTTCGAGGGGATCAAGCGCTAGCCATTGAGTCTTGCCGGGAACCGCGGCGCTGCTAGGGTCAGTCGTTCCAGGGAGGAAAAACCATGCTCAAAAAGACTTTGCTCGCTCTCGCCTTCACCGGCCTCGCTGTTGCGGCCTTTGCCCAGCAGCCCGGCATCAAGCGCACCCCGCTCCAGAAGGTCGAGTTTCCCGATGGCTACAACACCATCACGGCCATCGCGGAGGTTCCGGCGGGCGGCGCGGCCGGACGTCATACCCACCCGGGCATCGAGACCGGCTACGTGCTCGAAGGCGAACTGAATCTCCTCATCGACGGGCAGCCGGAAAAGACGCTGAAAGCCGGCGATTCCTACCAAATCCCGGCGGGCGTCGTGCATGACGCCAAAGCCCACGGCGATAAGGCTATGAAAGTGCTTGGAGTTTACGTCGTCGACAAGACCAAGCCGCTGGCCTCGCCGGCGCCCTGATGCGGCGAACCGACCGGCCCCATGCGGGTTGGTTCGTGCTAGAGCAGGCGGCGAGCGGGAACCCCGCTCGCTGCACAAACTTTAATCAGGGGAAACCAAAGAGCGATGCGCGGGACGCCCAAGACCATTTTGCTGCCGCGTCGCCTGATTATCGACCTCATGCACGCCTCGATGGGCGTGCCCTTCGTGTCCCTGTCCCGTTCGCTCTATATCGGCCCCCTGCTGGAGGCCCGCGCGAGCGCGATGGCGCCAGCCGGCTGGGCCGCCATGTTCGTCAAGGCTTTTGCCCTCGTCGCCAGGGACGAGCCGGTCCTGCGTACCGTCTATGCCAAATGGCCCTGGCCGTCGCTTTACGAGCTGCCGAAGAGCGTGGCGTCGGTGGCCATTGCGCGGGTCGAGGGCGGCGAGGAATGCGTGATCCCGCAGCGAATCGCGGCTCCCGAGGCCATGACGCTGACTGCGGTCGACGCCGATATCCGGCACGCCAAGACCGCCCCGATCGACGAAATTCCCATGTTTCGCAAGATCATGCGGGCGACCCGCTTGCCGCTGCCGTTGCGGCGGCTGTCTTGGGCGATCGGGCTGAATTTCGGCCGGCAGCGCGGCAACTGGTTCGGCAGCTTCGCGGTGAGCTCGGTGGCCGCCTATGGCGGCGGCGAGCTTCACCCGATCACGCCCGGCCCCTTCATCGTCAGCTATGGGGTGGTCGGGCCTGACCAGACCATCCATGTCGTGATCCGCTGGGATCACCGGGTCACCGACGCCGCCCCGATCGCCCGGGTCCTGACCCGGCTGGAACAGGTCCTGAACACTGAAATCGCTGCCGAATTGCGTGCGCCCGGGTCGAAGTCGATCCGGGCGGTCGGGATGTGATTCCCCGCCATTCGCATTGACAGCGAGCCCCAAATCCCCCTAAAAGCCGCTTGCTCGCGGGCCGATTTCGGCCCGCGAAGCGTTTCGCGACCCGTGGTCCTGTCCCTTAAGCTTTGGGATCGGACCTGTCAGTGCCGGGCTAGCCCGTCACACAGGAGGGCGCGTTTCCTCAAACCAAGTACCTGAAGAGGACGCGATGACTAAGCGCAGTGAGGCGAAGTACAAGCTCGATCGCCGTATGGGCCAAAACATCTGGGGCCGCCCAAAGAGCCCCGTGAACCGCCGCGAATACGGCCCCGGCCAGCACGGCCAACGCCGCAAGGGCAAGCTCTCCGACTTCGGCGTGCAGCTCCGCGCCAAGCAGAAGCTGAAGGGTTACTACGCCAACATCTCCGAGCGTCAGTTCCACAGCATCTATGTCGAGGCCAGCCGCCTCAAGGGTGATACCGGCGAGAACCTGATCGGCCTGCTCGAGCGCCGTCTCGACGCGGTTGTTTACCGCGCCAAGTTTGTCTCGACGATCTTCGCCGCGCGCCAGTTCATCAACCACGGCCACGTCAAGGTGAACGGCCGCAAGGTCAACATCTCGAGCTATCTGGTCAAGCTCGGCGATGTGATCGAGGTCAAGGAATCATCCAAGCAGCTTGCCCACGTCCTCGAAGCCAGCCAGCTCTCCGAGCGTGACACCCCCGACTATCTCGAAGTCGACCATGGCAAGATGACCGCGAAATACATTCGCATCCCGCACCTCTCCGACGTGCCGTTCCCGGTGCAGATGGAGCCGCATCTGGTCGTCGAATTCTATTCGCGCTAAGATCTGAATATCGAAAGGCCCCGGTTCGCCGGGGCCTTTTTTGCTTAAAGAGCCACACTTCAGTGGCCGTTTACCTTCAGGAGGCGTCGCATGCTCTATACCCCTCCCCCGATCGATCCCAAGGCGCCGCCGGTGCGCATCAATCTGCTCTCGGACACGCAGACAAAGCCGACACCTGCGATGCGCGAGGCGATGGCGCGGGCGGAGGTCGGCGACGAGCAGGTCGGCGACGATCCGACCGTGAACGCCCTGTGCGAGCGCGTGGCCGAGCTGCTCGGCAAGGAAGCCGCGGTGTACATGCCGTCAGGCACGATGTGCAACGTCACCGCGACGCTGGTGCATTGCCGCCCCGGCGACGAGATCCTCGCCCATGAGAGCGCCCACATCATCGCGCGCGAAGGCGGCGCGCATGCCGCGATCGGCGGCTTTCAGGTCACGCAGCTGAAGGGACCCGACGGCCAGTTCACGCCGGAGACCTTTCGCAGAGCGCTGCATCCGCGTACCCGCTACCAGCCGCCGCAGACGGTGGTCAGCGTCGAGCAGACCGCCAATATCGGCGGCGGTACGGTCTGGAAGAAGGCCGCGCTCGACGAGATCGTCGCGATCGCGAAACAACATGGCCTCGTCACCCACATGGACGGCGCGCGCCTGCTCAATGCCACAGTTGCGAGCGGCATCTCTCCGCGCGACATGACCGCGGGGTGGGATTCGGCCTGGATCGACTTTTCGAAGGGCTTGGGCGCGCCGATCGGAGGCGTGCTCGCGGGCTCGCGCGCCTTCATCGATGCGGTCTGGCAGTGGAAGCAGCGCCTCGGCGGCTCGATGCGACAGGCCGGAATCTGCGCGGCGGCTTGCATCTACGCGCTCGACCATCATGTCGATCGTCTCGCCGACGATCACGCCAACGCGCGCGCGCTCGCCCGCGGACTGTCGCAGATCGCAGGCATCGAGGTGCAGGAGCCCGAAACCAACCTGGTGTTCTTCAAGCCCGATGGTACCGGCGTTCCCGGCGACAAGATGGTCGCGGCGCTGCGCCAGCGCGGCGTGACGCTTGCGATGATGGAGGGCCGCATCCGCGCCTGCACGCATCTCGACGTCAATGCGAGCCAGGTCGAGGAGACGATCGGATATATCCGCGAGATCGTGCGCGGAGCGTAATCACCGCCCCATCGCCTGGTAGATCAGCGTCTTCAGCGCCAGTTGAATCCGGCCGCGCTGCGTCGGGGTCTGCACCATGAAGATCCCGAACAGATCGTCCTCGGGATCGATGAAGAAGAACGTGCCGCCGACGCCGTCCCAGCGATATTCGCCAAGCGGCCACGTTGTTCCAGGAGGCACCGAGGTGCGCACGGCGAAGCCGAGGCCGAAGCCGGAAGACCCGCCCGGATAATAGTTCTGGTCGCGCGCGATCTTCGTCTCCGGACCGATATGATCCGAGGCCATCAGCGCAATGGTCTCCGGTTTGAGATAGCGTCGGCCGTCATAGGTGCCGCCATTCAGCAGCATCTGGGCGAAGCGGGCGTAGTCGCCGATCGTACCGACCATGCCGCCGCCGCCCGATTCCCAGGTCGCAGGCCGCCTGATGTCGCGGACCTGTGTCGTCGGATTGATGTTGCGATCCTTCGGCATCGGCTCGGCGATGCGCGGGAATTTGGCGGGATCGGCGACGAAGAAAGCCATCTCGGTCATGCCCAGCGGATCGAGCAGCCGCTCCTTCTCGAACTGCAGCAGCGTCTTTCCCGCGATGATTTCGACGACGCAGCCGAGCACGTCGGTGGAATAGCCGTAATCCCACACCGTGCCGGGCTGCTCGACAAGCGGCAGCGTGGCGATCTTGGCGGCGAATTCGGCGTTGGTCAGATCGCTGTTGAAGAGATTGGCGTTCGCATAGAGCTCGCGCACCATGCCGCCGCCGTAATAGCCGTAAGGCAGCCCCGAGGTGTGGCGCAGCAGATCCTTGATCGTGATGGGTCGCTCCAGCGGCTCCAGCACCAGGGCGACTTTGCCGTCCTCGGCCTTCTTCTCGATGCCGACCTTCATGCCGGCGAAGGCCGGAATGTATTTCGAGACGGGATCGTCGAGCGACAGCTTGCCCTCCTCGACCAGCATCATCGCCATGACTGAGGTAACCGGCTTCGACATCGAGTAGAGGCGGAAGATCGTGTCCGCGCTCATCGAGAGTTCGGTCGCGACGTCGCGGACGCCGAAATTCTGATAATAGACCGGCTTGCCGTGCTGCTGAAGCAGCAGGATGGCTCCGGGGATCTTGCCGGTGGCCACCTCGTTGCGGATGTAGTCGGAAACCTTCGCCAGCCCCGCGGGCGAGAGCGTGTGGACCGCAGGTCTCTCGGAACCTGCCTTCGCAACGATGCCGCCGGCGAGAAGGACGAGCGCCGCGATCACTGCGCGGCGCCCGAACATGTCAATTCTCCATCGCTTCATAAACCAGCTGCTTCAATGTTCGCTGCACGCGCTGGCGCTCGGTCGGGGTCTGCTCCAGCAGCACGAAGAACATGTCCTGCTTGGGGTCGACCACGAAATAGCAGCCGGAGGCGCCATCCCATTTCAATTCGCCGAGATCGCCGGGCGGCGGCGGTTTTGCGTTGCCGGGGTCGGTGCGCACCGCAAGTCCGAGACCGAAACCAAAACCGTCACCGGGGAAATAAAAATAATCGCGATCGACGCCCGACTTGAGGCCGATCTGGTCAGTCACCATCAGCTTGAACGTCTCGGGCTTGAGAATCGTCTTGCCGTCGAGATTGCCGCCCTGGAGCAGCATCTGCGTAAAGCGCTCATAATCGGCCATGGTCGTGACCATACCGCCGCTGGCGAACTGGATCTTCTTGACGACTGTCGGATCGTTGATCCGCCCGACCCGGAAATCGCTGTCGTTCGGCACCGGCTGCGCCAGCAGCTTCTGCTTCTCGGGATCGGTGACGAAGAAGCCGGTGTCGACCATGCCGAGCGGGTCGAGCAGCTTCTCCCGTTCGATCTCGATGAGCGGCTTGCCGGCCGCGACTTCCATGACCCGCGCCAGGATGTCGGTGGAATGGCCGTATTGCCACAGCGCGCCCGGCTGGTTGTGCAGCGGCAGTTTTGCGATGCGCTCGGCGAACTCCGCGAGGTCGAAATCGCCGGCATAGATGTTGGCGTCGCGATAGGCCTTGCGGACCAGGCTGTCGCCATAGAAGCCGTAGGTGACGCCCGAGGTGTGCGTCATCAAATCGTGCACCGTCATCGGCCGGTTGGGCGGCACGAGCTCGAGCGACTTGGTGCCGTCCTCGGCCTTCTTCTCGACGCCGACTTTCATATTGGCGAAGGAGGGAATGTATTTCGAGACGGGATCGTCGAGCTTGATCGTACCTTCCTCGATCAACTTCACTGCAACGACGGAAGTGATCGCCTTGCTCATCGAGAACAGGCGGAAGATCGACTTGTCGGTGATCGGCGCCTTGCTGACGGCGTCCTGCACGCCGAAGACTTCGTGGTAGACGGGCTTGCCATGTTGCTTGATGAGGACGTTTGCCCCTGCGATCTTGCCGGTCGCGACCTCGTTCTTGAAGAACTCGGTGATCCTCGCGAGCTTGTCCGGATTGAAATGCGCGCCGGCCGGAATCTCGTAGGTGCCCTCCGCCCGCGCGAACGACATCGTACCTAACGATACAAGCGCGGCGCAGACAAGCGCGCGCAGTCCAGACTGTGAAATCATATCCCCTCCCCGGAACATGGCCCGGCGGAGTGTACCGACCACGTCATCAGGCACAAGGGCCGCCGTACCGCGCCAAAGCGTCCGCGTGCAGAGCCGCGCTCTTTTCCGAGAAACAGCAAAATATGACGTCGACGACCAACGGCGCGGCCGGCAGGGCCTCAATGGTCGCATGGACCGCAATCTTCGCGGCCTGGTCGGCTGGAAAGCCGTAAACCCCGGTCGAAATCGCGGAGAACGCCACGGAGGTCAGCTGATTGGCCCCGCAGAGCTCAAGCGCACGGCGATAACAGGAGCCCAGCGCCTCTGCCTCACCGCGAGTGCCGCCGTGCCAGACCGGACCGACTGCATGGATGACATGACGCGCAGGGAGAAGGTAGCCCTTCGTGATCTTGGCATCGCCGGTCGGGCATCCTCCGAGCTTCCGGCACGCGGCTAGAAGCTCGGGCCCGGCCGCCCGATGGATCGCGCCATCCACGCCGCCCCCACCCAGGAGCGACGTGTTGGCCGCGTTGACGATGGCGTCAACGCTCAGCGTGGTGATGTCAGCAACGATGACCTTGAGCTCCGCGCCGCCGATCCGGCGCGTCAGCTGGGTCACGTATCAGGCCGCGACAGCGACGCCCTTTTCGGAGAAGAGCTGCTGCAATTCACCGGCTTGGAACATCTCGCGGACAATGTCGCAGCCGCCGACGAACTCGCCCTTCACATAGAGCTGCGGAATGGTCGGCCAGTTCGAATAGTCCTTGATGCCGTTGCGCAGTTCGGCGGATTCGAGAACGTTGAGGCCCTTATAGCCGACGCCGATGTGGTCGAGGATCTGGACGACCTGGCCGGAGAACCCGCACTGCGGAAATTGCGGTGTGCCCTTCATGAACAGAACCACGTCGTTCGACTTCACTTCGTTGGCGATGAATTCCTCGATGCTCATATCCGTGTCCTTATGGGGCGGAGCCCACTCCAATTGCTTCGGGCTGGCTGCGCCGATCTAACCCGATACCTGGGTATATATGTAGCCCAAACCGTTGTGCATCCAAAGTAAAATGGCGGCGAGCTGCCTCTTGTGGACCGCTCTCGGTTGCACCGGCCCATTGCATGATGCCACGAATATCATCGTCAGGGAGGACTTTCATACCGTCACGGAGCCCCTATCTAGGACGAACCCGGCGTTTTGGAACCCGTCCACACCAACAACGTTCTCTT
Organism: Bradyrhizobium sp. CW1; assembly: GCF_023100665.1. Classification (NCBI taxonomy): domain Bacteria; kingdom Pseudomonadati; phylum Pseudomonadota; class Alphaproteobacteria; order Hyphomicrobiales; family Nitrobacteraceae; genus Bradyrhizobium; species Bradyrhizobium sp. CW1. The sequence continues at coordinate 3,021,232 of NZ_CP064684.1, read as the reverse complement.
GTCCTGTCTGGAGAAAAACGTGACGAAACAAGCCTCCGCTCCGGCCCCCGCTCCGTCACTGTCGGTCGATTTGGGCGGCCTTGCCCAGAGGCTGGAAGACGCGTTTCTCGCCGTTCGCGACGAGACGGAGCGCCGGGCCGCGCCGCTGTCGCCGGAGGACCAGCAGATCCAGTCCATGCCGGATGCGAGCCCGACGAAATGGCACAGGGCGCACACCACGTGGTTCTGGGAGCAGTTCGTGCTCGGCGAGCACTGTGCGGGCTACCGGCCCTTTCACCCTGACTTCGCCTTCCTGTTCAATTCCTATTATGTCAGCGCCGGTCCGCGCCATTCCCGCAATCACCGCGGCGACATCACCCGTCCGAGCGCCGATCAGGTCGGCGCTTATCGAAAACATGTCGACGCTGCCGTCGTGAAATTCTTCCGCGACGCCGGCGAGGACAAGCTTCGCGAGATCGCGCCGCTGGTCGAGGTCGGCCTCAATCACGAGCAGCAGCATCAGGAATTGATGTTCACCGACATCCTGCACGCCTTCGCGCAGAACCCGATCCCGCCGGCCTATGATCCGGACTGGCGCTTCCCGGCCGCGACGCCGGCCAGCGAGGATTGGCTGACGCTGAACGAAGGCATCCACACCGTCGGTCACGTCGATGATAGTTTTCATTTCGACAACGAGAAGCCGGCGCACCGCGCCCTCGTCGGCCCGGTCAAGCTCGCACGCAATCTCGTCACCAATCGCGAATGGCTCGCCTTCATGCGTGACGGGGGCTACCGGACCGCAACGCTGTGGCTGATGGACGGTTTTGCGGCCGTGAACAACGAGGGCTGGGACTGCCCCGGTCATTGGCGCGAGATCGACGGCCAATGGCATGTGATGACGCTGGCCGGCCTCAAGCCGGTCGATCCCGACGCGCCCGTCTGCCACGTCAGCTATTACGAGGCTGACGCCTTTGCGCGCTGGGCCGGAAAACATCTGCCGACCGAGATGGAATGGGAGGTCGCGGCCCGCTCGGGCCAGCTCAACGATGCCTTCGGCATCGTCTGGCAGTGGACGCGATCATCCTACTCGCCCTATCCCGGCTATCGCGCGATCGGCGAATACAACGGCAAGTTCATGGTCAACCAGCTGGTGCTGCGCGGCTCTTCGCTTGCAACTCCGGAGGGGCACAGCCGTATCACCTATCGCAACTTCTTTTATCCGCACCACCGCTGGCAATTCACGGGACTGCGGCTCGCCGACTACGAGTAAAATTCTCATCCGACGACAAATGCGCGCCGGACAGCGCGTTCAGGAGAGTATCATGAATGTGCACGCTAGCGCCTTGGCCGAAGCCCATCTTCCCGACGAACAGACCACCGCCTTTGCCCGCGAGGCCATCGAGGACCTGTCGCAGCAGCCTAAAAAGCTGTCGCCGAAATATTTCTACGATGCGGCCGGATCTGAATTGTTCGAGGCCATCACGCGGCTGCCGGAATATTACCCGACTCGCACGGAGCTAGCGATCCTGAAGGAGCGCGGCAGCGAGATCGCGAAAATCATTCCGGAGCACGCGGCCCTCGTCGAATTCGGCGCAGGCGCGACCACAAAGGTCCGCCTGCTGCTCAACCACTGCAAGTTCGCGGCCTATGTGCCCGTCGACATCTCCGGCGACTTCCTGACGGCGCAGGCAAACGGACTGAAGCGGGATTTTCCGTCACTCGGCATCTACCCGGTGGCGGCCGACTTCACCACGCCGTTCGAGCTGCCCAAGGCGGTGGCGACCATGCCCAAGGTCGGGTTCTTCCCAGGCTCGACCATCGGCAATTTCGAGCCGCATGAAGCGCAGGCCTTCCTGAAGAGCGCACGCGCCATTCTGGGCCGCGGCGCGCAGATGATCATCGGCGCCGATCTCGAGAAGGAGGAGCGCCTGCTCCACGACGCCTATAACGATGCCGCCGGCGTCACCGCTCGCTTCAATCTCAATGTGCTGGTGCGGATCAACCGCGAGCTCGGCGGCAATTTCGACCTTTCCGCCTTCACCCATCGCGCGATCTACAATCGCGAGCGGCACCGCATCGAGATGCACCTGATCAGCAAGAAGAGCCAGACCGTGCGCCTGCTCGGCACCAGCTTTTCGTTCCGCGCCGGCGAGAGCATCCACACCGAGAACAGTTACAAATACAGCATCGAGCGCTTCGCGACGCTGGCGCAAGGCGCGGGTTGGCGGGTGCGCGAGAGCTGGACGGATGCGGCGAAGATGTTCTCGGTGCACGCGCTGGAGGTGGCGGAGTAAGCGCTCCGGCGCCAACGGCGGCGGCTCAATGCTCCTCGGCTTCTTCCGGCGTCGATCCCAGCGAAACCGACTCCCATACCGCAACAACGATCATGATCACCGTCGCGGCGACCGACAGCCATAGCGGCGACAGTTCGGCGGCAAACCACCACAGTGCCGCGAGCGCGATGATGCCAATCCCGTGCGAGAGCTGGAGGAAGCCGCGGATCGCGTGCTTGAAGAGGATGGTGCCGACCAGGAACAGCAGCGGCCCGCCGATCGTGCTCACGATGATCCTGACATCTGAATGCCCCACCGGATGCTTCAGCACGAGTTCGTCGGAGACCGCGGTCAGGATGATGCCGGCGACGATCGGCATATGCAGGTAGGTGTAGGCGAGCCGCGCCAAGCGGCCGGATTCGGCGGATCTCGAGATGCGCTCGGCTCCGGCCTCGGCGCCCTTGTGGAAATAGACCCACCACATCGCGATGCTGCCGACCAGCGCGGAGACGAAGGCCGAAATGTTGTCCGCGGTCCAGTCAAGCTCGGCAAACGTCGCGCCGTTGACGACAACGGCCTCGCCAAGCGCGATGATGACGAACAGCGAGCAGCGCTCGGCCATGTGGCCGCCTTCGACCGCCCAGGCCTCGACCGACGAGAAGCCCAGCTTGGGGACCCAGAAGCGCACCGCCGGCGAGACATATTCGATCGTCAGCGCCACGATCCAGAACCATAGCCGCGCCTCGTCATGGGCGAGGCCGCCGAGGATCCAGAAGATCGCGGAGAACGAGAGCCACGTCAGGATGCGGATTGCATTGTGCCGGACCGCAGTTCGATGCCGCGGCGTGGCAATCATCCAGAAGGCGGTGCGCCCGACCTGCATCGTTGCGTAAGCGATCGCAAACCACAGGCCCCGCCCCTCGAAGGCGGTCGGGATCGTCGTCGACAGCACGAGGCCGCCCAGCATCATCAGGAAGAGCAGGATCCGGACCGGCGTCAGCTCGGGATCGAGCCAGTTGGTGACCCAGGCGGTGTAGACCCACACCCACCATACCGCGAGAAACAGCACCGCGACGTGCACCGCACCGAGCGGCGTGAAATGGTGCAGGAGTGTGTGCGAGACCTGCGTGATCGCGAAAACGAAGACCAGGTCGAAGAACAGCTCGGCATTGGTGACGCGGCTGTGCTGGTTTGGCAGGATGACGCGAAACATCGCGCCGCGCGGATTGTCCGCAGCCATCGTCATCACCCCGTCACGATCAGATCAAGCGCCCGGCACCCCGGTTTGCAGCGCCAGCGCATGCAGCACGCCGCCCATCTGGCCGCGGAGGGACTGATAGACGATCTGGTGCTGCTGGACGCGGGACTTGCCGCGGAAGGTCTCCGAGATCACGGTCGCGGCATAGTGATCGCCGTCCCCGGCGAGGTCACGGATGGTCACCTCGGCATCGGGGATCGCTGCCTTGATCATCGCCTCGATATCGTGGGCGTCCATTGGCATTCGGGTCGTGCTCCTGTCTCGGCTGCAATCAGTCTTGTCGTCGAATCGCTGCCGGGGTTCGGTTCTACAAAGCCAACCTTCCGGCGCGGCCAAACTTAGCGTGAACGGCCTTCTACGTCACGCCTTCCGGCACTATATCGGTGATCCGATCTGGATAAAGCCACGACAAAGTGCCGCGCGCGGCAGAGTGATCGAAAAAGGCGTGAAATCATGAAGCTTCCAGGGCCCGACCACCCCATCACCATCACCCCAAATCCCCGGCGCGTCCGCGTCACAGCCGGCGATATCGTGATCGCCGAGACCACCAAAGCGCTGACGCTGAAAGAGGCGAAATATCCGGCGGTGCAATATGTGCCGCGGCAGGACGCCAACATGGCGCTGCTGGAGCGCACCGACCGCGTCACCCACTGCCCCTACAAGGGGGATGCGAGCTATTACAGCGTCAAGGCGGACGGCAAGACACTGGACAACGCGATCTGGACCTATGAGGCACCCTTTCCCGCGATGACCGAGATTTCGGGCCATCTCGCCTTCTATCCGGACAAGGTGAAGATCGAGGAATTGGGGTAGCTGCTTCCGTCATGGCCGGGCTCGTCCCGGCCATCCACGTTTTTGGGCAATCGCGGATACAGAACAACGTGGATGCCCGGGACCCGGCTCCGCCGAGGCTTCGCCGGGCTATAATGTTGGGCCGGCGAAGCTTCAGCGAAGACGGCAAGCCCGGGCATGACGACTGTGTGCGTGGGCAGCGCCCCCGCTACGCCCTGAATATCGTCAGCCCCAGGATCAGCAGCACCAGGAAGATCGCGACGAACACGTAGAACAGGAAGCGGGCGATGTCGGCGGAGGCGGCCGAGATCCCGGTGAAGCCGAGCACGCCGGCTACGATCGAGACAAGTAAGAAGATCAGTGCCCATTTCAGGATCGTCATCGCCAGCTCCGAAATTGTACCGCCTGCCGCGGTCCTCAAGCCCTTTTGGCGAACGCTAACTTCGTCGCAGGGAACTGGTTCCTGGCGGTCTCAGGCCTGCGGGCGTCCCAAACGACCCTTGCTGAATCCGGTTCCCGGCGGCAAAGTCCGGGCGGGACAGAAGCGCGACCGGGGCGGCCACGATGACGATGTCACATTCAGCGACGATCGGGGCAGAGGCGCACGCGGCGCCGAGGGCCAAGGCGCGCAATCTGTCGCTCGATCGCGCCCGCACCTTCCTGACGCTGGTGGTGCTGCTGCACCACGCCGTGATTCCCTACACCTATTTCGGGCACACCGATCCGGCGTCCTGGGCCGGTTTCGACGTGGTCGTGCTGGCCACCGACAGCTTCTTCATGGCAATGTTCTTCTTCCTGTCGGGACTGTTCACCTGGCCGGGCATCGCGCGCAAGGCGCCGTCAGTTTTTCTCCGCGACCGCCTGTTGCGGCTCGGGCTGCCGTTCGCGATCGCGGCGCTCACCGTCATCCCGCTCGCCTATTACGCGATCGCGCTGCGGCACGATCCCGGGCTGAGCTTCACGGCGTTCTGGTGGAAGACGATCACGGTTGGCCCGTGGCCGAGCGGCCCGATCTGGTTCGTGTGGGTGCTGCTGGCATTCGACCTGACCGCGAGCCTGCTCTACCGGGTCTCCGCGCATCTGGTCGACCCGGGCAACCGGGTGTCGCTGCGCGGATTCGACCAGCCGGCCGTATTCTGGCTGCTGCTCGTCGTCGTCACGGCAATCGCCTACGTGCCGGCGCTGCTCTATTTCGGCGGCAGCAAATGGTTCGAGCTCGGGCCGTTCTCGGTGCAGGCGAGCCGCATCCTGCTCTACTTCGCCTATTTCTTTATCGGCGTCAGCGTTGGAGCGGCCAACTTCGATCGCGGCATCCTCAGCGCCGGCGGGCAGTTGCCGAAACAGCGCTGGCTGTGGGTGATCGCCACGCTGATCCCCTACTGCCTGATGTGGGGCATGATCTACATCAAGCGCGAGATCCTCGGTAATCCCGACCCACAACCGCACTGGTATCAGGCGATCTACGGTACGTTCTTCGTGCTGTTCTCAGGCTCGATCCTGCTCGCGATTCTCGCGTTCTTCCTGCACCAGAAGTCGCCGGGCCCGAACCTGCTCGACCGCATGCAGGCGGATGCCTACGGCATCTTCCTGGTGCACTACCCGATCGCGTTGTGGATCCAGTACGCGCTGTTCGACTACAGCCTGCCGGCGATCGTGAAAGCCACGATCGGCTTCGTGCTTACGGTGATCCTGAGTTGGGGTCTGACGGCGGCCCTACGGAAGATTCCGGGGGCGTCGCACGTGTTGTGAGGCGCGATACCCGTAGCCCGGATGAGCGTAGCGATATCCGGGAAACCTCACGACAAAGACCCGGATATCGCTTCGCTCATCCGGGCTACCGGTTCAGCCCCTCAGGCCGCCTTGCCGCCCATATACTCCGGCAGCCAGCGCTCGAACGAGGTCCGCAGCGCCTCGATCGTTACAGGCGCTTCGCCCGCGATCGCGATCGCGTCGCCGCCGGTAGTGCCGATCCGCACGCAGGGCACCTCGCAGCCGCGCATCTTGGCGAGCACGCGGCCGGCCTCGGTTTCAGGCACGGTGACGAGATAGCGCGCCTGGTCCTCGCCGAACCAATAGGCCTGAGGCACCAAGGAGGTCGGCGCCGCGAGCAGTTTGGCGCCGATGCCGCTCGCCATCGCCATCTCGGCCAGCGCGATCAGCAGGCCCCCGTCGGACAGATCGTGCACGGCGGTCGCGGTGCCCGCATGGATCATGCCGCGCACGCAGTCGCCGTTGCGCCTCTCGGCGGCGAGATCGACCGGCGGCGGCGCGCCCTCCTCGCGACCGCAGATGTCGCGCAAGTAAACGGACTGGCCGAGCCAGCCATGGGTCTCGCCGATCAGGAGGATCGCCTCGCCTTCGGCCTTGAAGGCGAGCGACGCGGACTTGGTGAAATCATCGAGCAGGCCGACGCCGCCGATCGAGGGCGTCGGCAAGATCGCGCGGCCGTTGGTCTCGTTGTAGAGCGAGACGTTGCCGGACACGACCGGGAAGTCGAGCGTACGGCAGGCTTCCGAGATGCCCTTCAGGCAGCCGACGAACTGGCCCATGATCTCGGGCCGCTCAGGATTGCCGAAATTGAGATTGTCGGTGATCGCAAGCGGCTTGCCGCCAACCGCGGTGATGTTGCGCCAGGCTTCCGCCACCGCCTGCTTGCCGCCTTCAAACGGATCGGCCTCGCAATAGCGCGGCGTCACGTCGACGGTCAGCGCCAAGCCCTTCGGGCCGTCCTGCACGCGCACCACCGCGGCATCGCCGCCGGGACGCTGCATGGTGTTGCCGAGAATGACGTGGTCGTACTGCTCCCAGACCCAGCGCTTGCTGCACATATCGGGCGTGCCGATCAGCTTTTCGACCGCGGCACCGAGACCCATCGGCGCCGCCACCTCGCGCGCATGCACGACCGGCAGCGCGGCGGAGGGGACATGCGGGCGATCATAGAGCGGCGCCTCGTCGCCGAGCTCCTTGATCGGCAAATCGGCCATGACGTCACCGCCATGCTTGACCACGAAGCGCTTGCTCGGCGTGGTGTAGCCGACCACGGCGAAATCGAGGCCCCACTTCTTGAAGATCGCCTCGGCCTCTTTCTCCTTCTCGGGCTTGAGCACCATGAGCATGCGCTCCTGGCTCTCCGAGAGCATCATCTCGTAGGCGCTCATGCCGATCTCGCGCGTCGGCACCGCGTCGAGATCGAGATCGACGCCGAGGTCGCCCTTGGCGCCCATCTCCACCGCCGAACAGGTCAGGCCCGCCGCGCCCATGTCCTGGATCGCGATGACGCAGCCCTTCTCCATGATCTCGAGACAAGCCTCTAACAGCAGCTTTTCGGCAAAGGGATCGCCGACCTGCACGGTCGGACGCTTCTCTTCGGACTTGTCGTCGAACTCGGCCGAGGCCATCGAGGCGCCGTGGATGCCGTCGCGGCCGGTCTTGGAGCCGAGATAGACGATCGGCATGTTCACGCCGGAGGCGGCGGCATAGAAGATCTTGTCGGTATCGGCGAGGCCGACCGCCATCGCGTTGACGAGAATGTTGCCGTCATAGCGGGTGTGGAAACGGACCTGGCCGCCGACCGTCGGCACGCCGAACGAGTTGCCGTAGCCGCCGACGCCAGCGACGACACCGGAGACGAGATGCCGCGTCCTGGCATGCTCCGGTGCGCCAAAGCTCAGCGCGTTGAGGCAGGCGATCGGCCGCGCGCCCATGGTGAAAACGTCGCGCAAGATGCCACCGACACCGGTGGTCGCGCCCTGGTAAGGCTCGATGTAGCTCGGGTGGTTGTGGCTCTCCATCTTGAAGACCACGGCCTGGCCGTCGCCGATGTCGATCACACCGGCATTCTCGCCCGGGCCCTGGATCACCCAGGGCGCCTTGGTCGGCAAGCCCTTCAGATGGAGGCGCGAGGATTTGTACGAGCAGTGCTCGTTCCACATCGCCGAGAAGATGCCGAGCTCGGTGAAGGTCGGCTCCCGCCCGATCAGCTTGAGAATGCGCTCATACTCGTCGGGCTTGAGCCCGTGGGCGGCAATCAGCTCGGGGGTGATCTTGGGTTCGTTCTTCATGGAATTTGGGCTTTCGACGGCGGTTGGCCGTTCTTAGGAACATCGGACGGCTTGGAAAAGCCCTTTATGGCGCATTTTCCCGCTGTCCCACGTTTTGCGGCCGGGGGCTGCGGGAACAGGAATTGCACAGCGCGGACAGATCGGATTTAAGGACAAAAGACCCGCAATTGAAGGCCCATTTCCTTGCATGAATTGACCAAAGCGCCCCCGCCTCGCCGCCCCGACCTCCACGTCGCGACCGATGGGGAATTCCAGGGCTGGCGAACCTGGATTCGTGACAGTTTTGAGAGCCATATCGGCCCGTTCTGGCACAAGATCGAGGACGACGGCAGCGTCCGCTCGGCGTTCCGGGTCGAGAAAAAGCACCTCAACGGCTCCGGAAACGTCCATGGCGGCTGCTTCATGGCGTTTGCCGACTATTGCCTGTTCGCGATCGCCACCCACGAACTGGATGGGCCGGCGGTGACCACCAATTTCGCCTGCGACTTCCTCGACGCGGCGCGCGAAGGCGAGTTGATCGAATGCGTCGGCGAGGTCTCCCGCGCCGGCGGCTCGCTGATCTTCCTGCGCGGCAAGCTGATATCGGGCGGGCGGCCTCTCTTCACCTTCTCCGGTACGATCAAGCGGGTGAAGCGGAAGCCGGCACCGCAGCCAAACGCATAGCTCGCCGCCTTCCCTTTTGGCGCCCCCTCGCCCAGACTTGTGTCCAGCGCTGTCGCGCCGGGGAGCAACATCAAGGTGCCGCAGAGCACATCGCCGACGGGGCGGGCCACAGTCTCGCAATTGCCGTCCATGCCCGCCACAGGCGCGCGCAACTGGCGCGACTATGCGCTGCTGTTCGCGCTGGCCTGCTGCTGGAGTTCAACCTATCCGCTGGCGAAGCTCGCGCTGGATACGATCCCGCCCGTGACCTTCATCTCGGCGCGCTCGCTGATCGCGGCCGCCTTCCTGTTCGCGATCCTGTGGATGCGCGGCGTCAGGATCCCGACCGACGCCAAGGCGTGGAAGTTGTTCGCCACCCAGCAATTGATCAACTCGACCTTTCCGTTCCTGATCATCACCTGGTCGCAGCAATATGTGCCGGCGTCGAACACGGTGGTGCTGGCCTCGACCACGCCGATCTTCGCCTTCCTGATCACCTCGCTGATCACGCGTCACGAACCGGCAACGCTGTTGAAGCTCTTGGGCGCGCTCCTCGGCCTCGCCGGCACAATCGTCATCGTGGGCCTGGATGCGCTGCGCGGCTTCGGCAGCGAGATCGTGGCCGAGATCGCCATCCTGCTCGCCACCATCTCGTTCGCCTGCGCCACGATCTTCGGCCTGCGGCTGTCCGAATACGATCCGATGGTGGTGGCAGCCGGCTCGCTGCTGTTCGGCGGCCTCGTGCTGCTGCCGCCTTCGCTGATCGTCGACCAGCCCTGGACGCTGCACCCGACGCCGACCGCGATCACAGCCACCATTGTCATGGGCATAGTCTCCAGCGCGTTGGGGCTGATGCTGTTCTACATGTGCCTGGGACGGCTCGGCACGCTGACGACGAACGCGCAAGGCTATTTGCGCATCCCGATCGGCGTCGGCCTCTCCGTGCTGCTGCTCGGCGAGAGCGTGCCCTCGAACCTGGCGCTGGGACTGGTGCTGGTCATGGCGGGCGTCGCCGCGATGACGGTGCCGACGGAGCGGTTGAAGCTGCGGTGACCCGCTGCTTCCGCCGTTCGGCACGAGGCGCTCAATGCGGCTTGCGCAACAATCCGCTCGCCAACGCTTGGAAGGCGTCAACGGCCTTGGTCAGGACGCCTGGCGGATCGTCGGCTGCGGCGACCCACAGCGCTGCGCTCAGCGCAGCCCCGTTCAGCAAGCGTCCCGCCGCTTCGACATCGACGGGCTTCACAATCCCCTGTTCGATCAGCGACCGAATGGTTCGCATGGTAATCTCAAGACAGGCATTCTCGCCGGGCCACTTGGATGGATCACCGAGCACGGCCGGTCCATCCAGAAGCATGACGCGCTGAATTTCAGGATCGAGCGCCATCTCGATATAGGCGGTCCCCTCTGCAAGCAGTCCTTGCCACAAGCTCGGCGCTTGCTCGCGGGCCGTGCGGAGCCGTTCCGCCATTTCGCTGTCGATCTGCTCAACGACGGCCCAGAGCAGCCCCTTCTTGTCTTCGAAGTTGTGATACAGCGCGCCCCGCGTCAGTCCGACGGAAGCAGTCAGCTCGTCCATCGACGCGGCTGCATAGCCTTGTGTGGCAAACGCCCTGCGCGCGGCCCGGATGAGCTTGGCCCGACTTTCCGCCATCGCCTCGGCGCGCTTGCCCTTCGCCATGCTTCCCAACTCCATTTGCCAACCCTATTGACATACGGTCCGTATGTGAGCCATATTCCACATACGCTACGTATATGAAAAGCTCGTGAAAATCCAGTGGCAGGCCCTGCCCACCACAGCTGCGACCGCCATTCCATCAATCAAGGATCCAGACATGCCCAAGCGCGACGCAATCTTCCCGGCCGGCCGCCACGCCCTCTATGAAGCGCACCGCTATTCGGCCGCGATCCGGTCCGGCGACCTGCTCTTCGTCTCCGGGCAGGTTGGAAGTCGCGAGGACGGCTCGCCCGAACCGGTGTTTGAGGACCAGGTCCGACGCGCGTTTGCCAATCTGCGTGCCGTTCTCGCAGCGGCCGGATGCACGCTGGACGATGTGGTGGACGTCACCACGTTCCATACCGATCCGGCCACGCAGATCGAGAAGGTGATGGCAATTCGCGCTGCGGAGATCGGGGAGGCACCCTATCCGAACTGGACGGCAGTCGGAGTGAATTGGCTTGCCGGGTTCGACTTCGAGATCAAGGTGATCGCCCGCATTCCTGCTGCGGGGTAAGCGTTCTCGGTGGCGATGATGCCAACCGTCAGGAGCCTCGCGCTATTACTTGGCGTCGTCGGCCAGCATCTTGCGGTACTTCTCGACGTCGCGCGTCACGAGCTTTTGCAGCACCTCGGGCGTGTGCTCGTCGGGATCGGGGGCAACGGTCGAGAGGTCGGCGAACCGTTTCTTCACCGCGTCGGTTTCCACGGCCGTACGCGCGGCGGCATTCAGCTTGGCAATGACCGCCGGCGGAGTACCCTTGGGCGCGAACAGACCATTCCAGCCCTGTGCCTCGAATTCGGGCAGGCCGGCTTCGGCCGACGTCGGCAGATCCGGCAGGGTCGCGAGCCGCACAGTCGAGCCGACCACGAGCCCGCGCGCCAGCTTCTCGTTGATCGACTGCGAGACGGAGGCTGCCGCATCGCAGACGCCGTCGATCTGGCCGCCGATCGCATCGGTGAGCGCGGGGGCGGCGCCGCGATAGCCGACCAGCGTCGCGTCGATCCCGGCGGCTGTGACGAAGCTCTTGCAGATCAGGTAGTTCGAGGACCCGACGCCGGCATGGCCGAGATTGATCTTGCCCGGATTGGCCTTGGCGTAGGCGATGAATTCTTTCAGGTCCTTTGCCGGAAAATCCTTGCGCACGGCGATGATGCCGAACGTCTTCGCCACCATGGCGATCGGCACGAAGGAGTCCGGCGTGAACGGCAGCTTTGGATAGATCGTATAGGTCGCGGCGTTGGTGCCGGCATTGCCGATCGCAATGGTGTAACCGTCAGGCTCGGCACGGGAGGCGCGCGCCAGTGCGGTCGATCCGCCGGCGCCGGCGACGTTCTCGATGACGATGGTCTGGCCGAGCGCGATGCCCATCTGCTCGGCAACCGTGCGCGCGATCACGTCGGACGTGCCGCCGGCCGCGAACGGCACGATCATGGTGACGGGACGCTTGGGGAAATCCTGTGCGAACGCGGCCGTCGCGAACGCAACGACGGCGACAGCGGCCGGCAGCCGCTTCAGCACGAACGCAATCACGCGGCTTTTTCCAGATGCGCGGTGAGGCCGGCGAACAGGCCGCGACCGTCGGTGCAGCCCATGATGTCTTCGACGTGGTTTTCCGGATGCGGCATCATGCCGAGCACGTTGCCCTTGTCGTTGACGATGCCGGCGATGGATTGCGCGGCGCCGTTGATGTTGCTGATATCGTCGATCGCGCCGTCAGCCGAGCAATAGCGGTAAAGGACGCGACCCTCGCCTTCGAGCCGCTTGATGGTCTCCGCGTCCGCCGCATAATTGCCCTCGCCATGCGCGATGGGCACGCGGATCACCTGCCCGGCATTGTAGCCGCGCGTGAATGGCGTGTCGGAGCGCTCCACGCGCAGATGCACGTCGTGGCAGATGAATTTCAGCCGCGCATTGCGCATCAGGACGCCAGGCAAGAGGCCGGACTCGCAGAGGATCTGAAAACCGTTGCAGACGCCGAGCACGAGGCCGCCCTTGGCCGCATAGTCGCGCACCGCGTCCATCACCGGCGCCCGCGCCGCAATCGCGCCGCAGCGCAGATAATCGCCATAGGAGAACCCGCCGGGCACCACCACGAGGTCGGTGCCATCAGGCAGCGACGTCTCGGCATGCCACACCATCGCGGGCTCGCTGCCCGAGATCAGCCTCAAGGCACGCGCCATGTCGCGCTCGCGGTTGATTCCGGGAAAGACGAGGATGGCGGCTTTCATGGCAGAGGTTCCGAACGAAGATTGAATGGGGCTGGCACGGCTGCCAAATCGTGAGCAGACATATCCATTTGACGGGGATTTTACCAGTGCTAGCCTCGGCCGCGAGCGTTGTGCACAGGCCATAGCCCGCCATCGGCCGATCGATTCGCCCGGGATTAAAGCCATGAATGTCCCCTCGCTGCCCGCATCCCTCTCCGAGCCGGTGTCCACCGAGGGCGTGATCGCCGCCGGTGCCTATGTCGACGGCCGGCGCGTCGCCAATATTGCCATCAGCGAGGCCTCGAGCTGGCGGGCGAAGCCCGGCCACGTGGTCTGGATCGGGCTGCACGAGCCCGACATGGCGCTGCTCAGCGCGGTGCAGAAGCAGTTCGACCTGCACGAGCTTGCCATCGAGGACGCCAACCACGCCCATCAGAGACCGAAGATCGAGCAATATGGCGAGGCCCTGTTCATCGTGGCGCGAACCGCGCAACTGATCGAGGGCCGGATCGCCTTCGGCGAGACGCACATCTTCGTTGGCGAAGGCTATCTGGTCTCGGTGCGCCACGGCGCGTCGACATCCTACACGCCGGTGCGCGAACGTTGCGAAAGCTGCCCGCGAGCGCTCGCGCGCGGCGAGGACTACATCCTCTACGCCATCCTCGATTTCATCGTCGACAACTACTCGCCCGTGCTCGAGAGCATTCACGAAGAGGTCGAGAGCATCGAGGATGACGTGCTCTCCAAGGCGATCAGCAAGGCGCAGATCGAGCGGCTCTATATGCTGCGCCGCGACCTCTTGCGGCTCAGGACCGCGATCGGGCCGCTGGTGGAGGTCTGCCGCCGTCTGGAGCACGACGAGCTTGCGATGGTGCGCGCGACGATGCAGCCGCTGTTCCGCGACGTCACCGACCACGTCCGCAACATCCAGGAGCGGATCGATTCCATGCGCGAGGTGCTGGCCTTCGCCTTCGAAGCGAGCCTGCTGGTCGGCCAGGCCCAGGAGACGGCGGTCTCCAAGAAACTTGCCTCCTGGCTCGCGATCATCGCGATCCCGACCGCGCTTGCCGGCATCTACGGCATGAACTTCAAGCACATGCCGGAGCTGGACTGGGAGTACGGCTATTACACGCTGCTCGGCGTGATGCTGACGGCGTGCGGCGCGCTATATTGGCGTTTTCGTCGGGTCGGATGGCTGTGAGCCATCCCGTTCACCCGATCAGCTCGACCCGGTAGTTCTCGATCACGGTATTCGCCAGCAGCTTGTCGGCGGCATCCTTCAACGCCGCCTCCGCCTTCGCCTTGTCCGTGCCCGCGAGCTCGATGTCGAACACCTTGCCCTGCCGGACGCTGGCGACGCCGTCGACGCCGAGCGACTTCAACGCACCCTCGATCGCCTTGCCCTGCGGATCGAGGATGCCCGTTTTCAACGTCACGGTAACACGTGCCTTCACGTCAGATTCCTCTTAGCTCTTCACCAGCACCGGGCCGGAGCCGGCCGGACGCTCGTTCTCCATGAGAATGCCGAGACGCTTGGCGACTTCGGTATAGGCCTCGAGCAGCCCACCGAGATCCCTGCGGAAACGGTCCTTGTCGAGCTTCTCGTTCGACTTGATGTCCCACAGGCGGCAGCTATCCGGCGAGATCTCGTCGGCGACGATGATCCGCATCATCTCGTTCTCGAACAGCCGGCCGCACTCCATCTTGAAGTCGACGAGGCGGATGCCGATGCCGAGGAAGAGACCGGTGAGGAAGTCGTTGACACGGATGGCAAGTGCCATGATGTCGTCGATCTCCTGCGGTGTCGCCCACCCGAAAGCGGTGATGTGCTCTTCCGACACCATGGGATCGTTGAGCTGGTCGTTCTTGTAGTAGAACTCGATGATCGAGCGGGGCAGCTGCGTGCCCTCCTCGATGCCGAGGCGCTGCGACAGCGAGCCGGCGGCAACGTTCCGCACCACCACTTCCAGCGGCACGATCTCGACTTCGCGGATCAATTGCTCGCGCATATTGAGGCGGCGGATGAAATGGGTCGGCACCCCGATGTCGTTGAGGTGCTGAAACAGGTACTCCGAGATCCGGTTGTTGAGGACACCCTTGCCCTCGATCACCTGATGCTTTTTCGCATTGAACGCGGTGGCGTCATCCTTGAAGTGCTGGATCAGGGTACCGGGCTCCGGGCCCTCGTAAAGAACCTTTGCCTTGCCTTCATAAATGCGACGCCGACGGCTCATGGGGATGTACCGTGTTTTGTTGAAATCCATGTATTTGGTGTGCTCCGGTTGACGAGACTACGACCCACAGCGGAGCTGCCGTGAACGGCCCGGAACCCCTAGAAAACAGAACGGGAACCCAGCCTGAGGCAACCTATCCGATTGGCTGTCCCAGCACAATCGATCCGGCCGTCCGGCATCAAACTTATACCGCCTTGCCTGCGGCTTAACGGCTCGTTGTTTTGCCGATTCCTGCCCCCTATCTAGGCATGCACCGGGGCTCTCGCAACGAGGGCCAGCCGGGTCCAGTCAGCAGGGAATTGGAAAAGGCATGAGCACGTTGGACAAGCGCGAGGAAGGCTTCGAGAAGAAGTTTGCCCTCGACGAGGAGCAGAAATTCAAGGCGGAAGCCCGCCGCAACCGGCTGCTCGGGCTGTGGGCGGCCGAAAAGCTCGGCATCACGGGTGATGCCGCCACGGCCTATGCCAAGGAGGTGGTCGCGGCCGATTTCGAGGAAGCCGGTGACGCCGACGTCCTGCGCAAGGTCATGGCCGATTTCGCCGCCAAGAACGTGGCCGTCACCGAACAGGCAATTCGCGCCAAGATGAACGAGCTGATCGCGGTGGCGGCGGCCGAGGTGAAGGCCGGGAAATAAGGCGAAGCATCATTCCGGGGCCACGTCTGCGACGCGCCCCCGGAATGCCAACCAGCTATCCCTCCTTGAACCCATATTCCGGCACGTTGCCGCTGGCGCCGTAATATTTGTACGGCAGGAATTTGCCGCTCATCGTGAACTTGACGCGGTCGCCCTTCGGATTCGCCACGCGCTCGATCGCCATGTCGAAGTCGATCGCCGACATGATGCCGTCGCCGAACTCCTCCTCGATCAGCGCCTTCCAGGCCGGGCCGTTGACCATCACCATCTCGTAGAAGCGGTAGATCAGCGGGTCGGTCGGCGGCATCGGCGTGCCGGTGCCGCGCATCGGCACCTCGTTCAGCATGGCGGTCTCCGCCTTCGACAGGCCGAACAGTTCGCCGGCGTTGGCCGCCTGCGGCTTCGTCAGTTTCATCTGGCCGAGGATCGCGCCTGTTATCAGCACCTCGGAATAGCCGCCGATCTTCTCGCAGATATATTTCCAGCTCCAGCCCTTCTCGCGCTTGATGTCGAGCAGCTTCTCGGTGAGGTCTTCGCGTTTCATGTCAGGGTCTCCTTGGCTAAGACTATGTCGCGCCGGCTCATTTCCTCGAGGCAGCGGATAGACGCGACGCTTTTTTGTGCCACTTTGGCAGGCACGAAACGTGCCAATGACCGAGGCTACGGATTTACGTGCCTCGCCTCATCGCCTCGGCAATGCTTCCGTAAATCCCCTGATCGCATCGAGCACCGGCTGCTGATCGCCCGCGAAGAACCAGTGATCGTTGCCGTCGAGCTCGACGAATTGCGCACCTTTGATCCGGCTCGCCACATCGCGGCCGGCCGCGATCCGCACGGCCTTGTCGTCCCGACGATGCAACACCAATGTCGGCATGGCAATTTGCGGCAAAAGCTGCCGCACGTCGGCGTCGCGAAACGCCTTGAGCACGGCCGAGATGCCGCCGGGACTGGAGGCCGCGCGCAATAGCCCCGCCCACCATGCGCGGGCCTGGGGATCGCCGGCAAGGCTGGGTGCGAAGGTCTCAATCCCCACCGGATCTCCCCATTGCGCGATGAGGTGCTTGCTCCAGGCGTCGTACTGGCTGGCGCGCAACGCGTGCGGATAGTCCTGCGACCAGCAGCCCTTGGCCAATGCACCGAACAGGATGAGTCCGGCCACGAGACGCGGCTCGTCGACGGCGAATTTGATGCAGGCCGGCCCGCACTCGGATGCGCCGAACAGCACGACGCGGCGCGCATCCGCGGCGCGTAGCACGGTGCCGATATCCTCCGCGGTGACGTCGATATCAGGCGCCGACCCAACCCGGTCGGACAACCCGATCCCGCGACGATCGAACACGATCAGACGCCCCAGCTTCGTCAGTGAGGCCAGAAAGGTTCGGCTCGCCGGATGCTCCC
Organism: Bradyrhizobium sp. CW1; assembly: GCF_023100665.1. Taxonomy (NCBI): domain Bacteria; kingdom Pseudomonadati; phylum Pseudomonadota; class Alphaproteobacteria; order Hyphomicrobiales; family Nitrobacteraceae; genus Bradyrhizobium; species Bradyrhizobium sp. CW1. Next base: position 3,004,033 of record NZ_CP064684.1, on the reverse strand, counting down.
AGGCGCGTTCCACATGCGATACGAAGCCGGGCATGACCAGGATGTCGAGCGGACCGCTGCCATAGGTCTGATACGCCAGATGCACACCGGCGCCCTTGACGTAGCGCGTCGCTGGTACGGAGTGTGCCGCCGCAGGACTCATCAACGCCGCGGTCTCGGCTTCCGGCGTAACACCAAGCTCGTCACGCAGCCGCCGCGTCAGTGCCGCATGGTGCCGCTCTGCCGCGCTGCGGTCGCCCGCCAGCAGCAGGCTGCGGATCAGATGCCGGCCATAGACCTCGCTCAAAGGATCGAGCTCGGCCAGACGGGTCGCATGCGCGGTCGCGGCGAAGTAGTCTCCGGCAGCGGTCTTGTCCTGCACCAGACGCTCCAGCGCGTGCATCAGCCGTCCCCGCAGCGCCTCGCGGCGGAAGAACGCCCAATCGTCGAATTCCGGACAGTCCTCCGGGGAGAAGCCTGCGAGGAAATCTCCGCGATAAATCTGGCAGGCTTCGTCAAAGTCACCGCGATCGCAGGCGCTCTCGAAAAGATGTGCATCGACCTGCAGCGCGACTGCCGGAGACCATCGCAGACTGGTGCGGTCGGTCTCGAACACCTGCTGACCGAGCGTCAGCTCGATTCGGTGAAGCAGCCGCCGCAACCGCGCAAGGCCGGTCTCGCGGTCAGTTTCAGGCCACAGCAGCGTCGCCACGATTTCGCGGGCCACAGCGCCCTTGGCCTCCGCGAGATAGACCAGCAGCGCGAGGCCCTTGCGCAAGGCCAACTTGATCGGGCGGCCGTCGGCGTGGACCTCAGGGAACCCGAATGTCCCCAGCGAGAAAGCCGTCATGAAAGTCCTCCCTCCCCTTGCGGCGCCCCCGGGGGACGCACAGGGGACGGTCCGGCAATAGCAGTCGGGGCAGATCGAGCCTGCTCGCGGGCGAGCAATTCAGGCTCCTGAATGCGGCACGGCTGCATTAGGCACAATAGGAAAAAACATGATCTCGCGCCTCCTGATCCTGCTCTACGCCATCGTGAGCTACGTCATCTTCACGGTCTCATTTCTCTATGCGCTCGGTTTCGTCGGCAATTGTGTCGTGCCCAAATCGATAGATATGTCGATCGATAAGTCGATCGATGTCGGCAGCCCGACGGACCTGAGCGTGGCCGTCGTCGTCAACCTGCTGCTGATGAGCCTGTTTGCGATCCAACACAGCGTGATGGCGCGGCCGGCCTTCAAACGATGGTCGGCCAAATTCCTCCCCGCGGCCTGCCAGCGCAGCACCTATGTGCTGCTTTCCAGCTTGATCCTGCTGTTGCTGTTCTGGCAGTGGCGTCCGATCCCGACGCCGGTCTGGCAAACGAGCGGAATAGCGGCCTGGTTGCTGATCGGCGTGCATTGGCTCGGCTGGCTGATCGCGTTCGCCTCCACCCACATGATCGATCATTTCGATCTGTTCGGCCTCCGCCAGGCCTTCGTCGCGTTCCGCGGGAGCGAGATACCAGGTCAATCGTTCAGAACACCGCTGCTCTACAAGATCGTGCGGCACCCAATCATGCTGGGTTTCCTGCTCGCGTTCTGGGCTACGCCCGAGATGACCGCCGGCCATCTGCTGTTCGCGCTCGCGAACACGGCCTACATCCTGATCGCCCTGCAGTTCGAGGAGCGCGATCTGATCGCCGAGTTCGGCATGACCTATCAGCAATATCGCCACCGCGTTCCGATGCTGGTGCCGCGTCTCTTCACGCGCCGCCCGGCGGACGAGCGCCAGCCCCCTCGCTCCGCTGGTGCACCCCGATGAGCGCAGTGCCATGCCGCGCATTTGCGGTCGAGCGGGGGCCCGTTCAGGTGGCAGCAAACGCCGCCGTGTTCGCTGATACCCTCGATGGGCTCGACGCCAGCCTATTTCTCGTCGACACAGACGGACGTCTGATTCACGCCAATACCGCCGGGCAGGCCATGCTCGATGCGAGCGACGTCCTCCTCGAGCTCCGTGGGGTTCTGATGGCCTGCGATAGCACGGTCAGCCAGACGTTGCGGCAAGTCTTCGCGGCAGCGGGACGCGGCGACCAGGCGCATGGCATCAACGGACTCGCGATCTCGATGATCGGGCTGGACGGAGAACGCCACGTCGCCCATGTCCTGTCGCTCACATCGGGCATGCGCCGCAATGCGTCTGCCGCCTGCAGCGCGGTTGCCGCACTGTTCGTCCGCAAGGCGGCGCTGACAATATTGCCTCGTTCGGAAGCTCTCCGTAACGCGTTCAAACTGACGCCAGCCGAACTGCGTGTGATGCTCGCGATCGTCGAACTCGGCGGCGTTCCCGAAGTGGCGGCGGCACTCGGCGTCGCCAATACGACGATCAAGACGCATGTCCGGCGCCTGTTTGAAAAGACCGGTGCAGCGCGACAGGCAGATTTCGTCAAGCTTGTCGCGGGATATGCGACGCCGTTACGCAAACCTGCCGAATGCAGACAATCCGTTGGAGCGACACGATGAGAGCAATTCTATGCAGCTCATTCACCGGACCCGGCGACTTGCGCCTTAGTGAAATCGACGAGCCGAAGCCGTCCGGCGACGAGATTCTGATCGCCGTCCATGCGGCCTCGGTCAGTTTCATGGACCAATTGGTGGTCTCGGGTCTCTATCAGATGCGGCCGCCGACGCCCTTCGTGCCCGGCACGGAAGCATCCGGTGTCGTCGTCGCGGTCGGCGACAAGGTCACGGGATTCGCGCCTGGCGACCGCGTGGCGTGCAGCGCCTGGACCGGCGGCTACGCCGAACGGATGATAGCGAAGGAATCGAAAACCGTGCGACTGCCGGATGGCGTCGCATTCGAAGCCGCGGCGACGGTGCTGCACAATTACGGCACGGCCTATTATGCGCTGGTCGAGCGGGCCCGGGCGCAGCGCGACGAAACGCTGTTCGTCACCGGTGCGGCCGGCGGAGTTGGCCTTGCCGCGGTCGACCTTGGCCGCCACCTGGGCCTGCGCGTCGTCGCCGGTATCGGCTCCGATGACAAGGCGAACCTGGTGCGCGCCTACGGTGCCAGCGAGGTCATCAACTATCGCACAGAGAATCTGCGCGACCGGATCAAGGCGATCACCGGTGGCGAAGGGATCGACATCGGCTTCGACAATGTCGGCGGCGCGATATTCGAGCAGTTGGCCCGGTCGATGAAATGGGGCGGACGGCTGATGCCGATCGGCTTCACCAGCGGCGAAATTCCACAGCTCCCGATGAACCTTCCGCTGCTGAAGAACTATTCCATCCTCGGCGTCTTCGTCGGCGCCTGGGCGGAGAAATTCTCAGCTGATGCCGCGCGTATGAACGCCACGCTGATGCAATTGCTGGCCGAGGGAAAAATCCGTCCGCACATCGATCGCGTCCTTCGTTTGGAGGAGGCCGGAGAAGCCATGCGCGCCGTGGCCAACCGAACGGTTCAGGGGCGAATTGTCCTCAAGATCAGGTAAGGTGAGCCGGAAAGAGAGAACAAAACCGATGACACAGATCATCATCGACAAACGCTTTTGCGGTCCTCCGAACTCCGGCAACGGCGGCTATGTCTGCGGCCGGCTCGCCCGCCACATTCCCGGCGCCGCGGAGATAACGCTGCGCGCGCCGCCGCCGCTGGACACTCCGCTCGATGCGGTCGCAACCGACGACGGCACATGGGAGCTTCGCGACGGCAACAAGATCGTCGCGACCGGGCAGCCGGCAAGCGTGGAGCTTTCGCGACTGGAGACAGCCAGCTTCGAGGACGCCTGCGCCGCCGAATTGCTGACGCCGGTCAAGCCGCACGAGCATCCATTGCCGACATGTTTCGTGTGCGGTCCGGCAAGGGCGAAAGGCGACGGCTTGCGCATTTTTGCCGGCTCGCTCCGTGGTCACAACGCCGTTCTCGCGGCGAGCTGGACGCCGGATCAGAATCTCGCCGCCGACGACGGCCTCGTCGCGCCGGAATTCCTCTGGTCGGCGCTCGACTGCCCCACCGGTTTTGCCTGCAATTGCGATCCACAGAGCGGCGGCTTCGACAAGGCACCGCTGCTGCTGGGGCGAATGTCAGCACGGATCGAAGCCCGCCCGCGCCCGGGAGAACGCTGCATCATCACGGCCTGGCCCATCGGCCGCGACGGCCGCAAACGCGCGGCCGAAGCTGCGCTTCACGATGAAGCCGGGAGATTGCTGGCGGTGGCGCGAGCGACATGGATTGCGGTCCAGCGCGAAGTGCAGCTCGGACGTCCTTCGTAAGGTGGCCGAAGGCGCGCAGCGCCATGCCCAGCACTTCCGTCTCGGTACGTGAGATGGTGGCACGCTTCGCTTTGCCCGCCTTAGGAAGCCTGATCGAGGTCAGCGGCTCGCTCGCAGCGAAAGGAGCTCAACGTCGGCCGCCTGCTTCTCGATGAAGGTCTTCGGGCAATCGGCCGCCGCCTGATCCAACAGCCTAAGCGCCTCTTCCTTGGAGCCGCCCTTCAGTGCGCGCTCGGCAATATAGAAATTTGCCTCGCAGAACTGCCACTTTCTCTTCATCGGGTCGGCGTCGTCCGCCGCGCTGAGCACTTGCTCCGGCGTCATCTTGCCGAGAAAGAGATTGACGATCGGCGCGGGCCATTTCGTCGCGTCCAGCTGCTTCGCAGCCTCGCTCAGCCGGCTCTGTTGGTCGCTGCGCTTTGCAACGATTTCGCGCCATAAAACCGGATAGGCATCCTTTGGATTGAGCTGGATTGACTGATCGAGGTCAGCCAACGATCTTGCAAAAGAAGCGCTCTGCCAATAGACCCTTGCACGATGAAAGTAGGCGCGCGCATCCCTGGCATCGAGTCGTACAAGTTGATCGTAGTCCGCAAGCGAGCGGTCGAAGTCTCCTTTGGCCCTGTACGCGTTGCCGCGAGACGATATTGCATCCTTGTCCTTGGGATTTAGGCGAATCGCCTCATCGTAATCTGCGATAGCGCGGTCAAGATCGCCTTTCGCGTAGTAGGCTACCCCGCGAGCGCGGAGCACAGGGCCGTCCCCTGAAGCGAGTGCAATTGATTCACCCGCGACGGACGTGGAAATGGGGTCACCGGCCTGACCTTGAATCCGCGTCTGCCGACCACCCGAGATCCCTTGATCCTGATGTAGCAGCCGGATCACCTGGTCGTAATCGGCGATGGCGCGATCATAGTCGCCCTTTTGAGCATAGACGACACCGCGGCAGCCGTAGGCAGTCCGGCTTTGTGGATTCAGCTCGATGACCCGGTCGTAGTCGGCGATAGCGCGGTCGAGTTCGCCCAGCTGAGAGAAGGACTCGGCTCGGAAGTAGTAGAAATTCTCCTTCGTCGGCCTGATCGGCGCGGTTTGATCGAGTTCGGCCAATGCACGTTCTCTATTGCCCTTGGCGAAGTAAACCCGACCCCGGCACAGTTGGCCGCCGCCGGTTTGGGGGCTGATCTCGACCGCTCGATCACAGTCGGCCATGGCCCGATCCGGATCCCCCTTGCGAATGTAAGCAAGGCCTCGCTCGACATACGCTATGACATTGTCCGGATGGATCACGAGAGCCTGATCATAGTCGGCGATGGCGCGGACGAAGTCGCGTCTCGCCGAATAGACGTGAGCACGTCCGATATATGCGTAGGTACTCTTCGGATCGAGCTCGATTGCCTTGGCGTAATCTGACAGCGCGGCCTCGGGCTGTCGCTTTTGAATAAACGCAGACGCCCTCGCGATACGGGCGTTCAGATTGCCCGGATCGCGCTCGATGATCTGATTGTAGTCCGCGATCGCAAAGTCGATCTCGCCCTTCTGGCGGTAGAACATGGCGCGGCGGAAATGCGCCATGATCACAGCTGGCTGCATACCGGTCGCTGCCTCGATCATGGCAGTGCAGCCCGCAATGCGGTCATCGACACTGAAATTGCCGGCCGCGTTGCACTTGGCGCTCAAGGCCATTTCCGCACGAGCGCCCGATATTTCGAGCAAGGTCGCCAACGCCAACGCGCTTACGCCTGCTGCCGCACAAACGAGCGCGCGGCCTGTCATTCCGAACATGCAGTCCCCAACTCAATTCTCGGGGACGACTTTAGCAACCGGTCATGCTCTTGCACAGCCCTCGGTTGCAGCGCTCGCAAACCGGCGGCGTGCCCAAAGTTATGTTGTTTCCGCCATCATCCCCTGCAACCGTACCAGCTCCGCCTCGAGATCCCGCTCCACGTCCGCAGCCCGCATCTCGATCACGCGATAATCGCGCGCCTCGAGCCACGCCCGCCGCGACGCGCGATCCGCGACGATCGTCTCATTCTCGCCCGTGTTCACCAGTTCGATCGCGATCCGGTGCGGGAACGAGACGAAGTCCGGGATATGCCGCCCCACAGGAGTCTGGCGCTTGAACTGGCCTGCGAAGCGGCGGTCGCGTGTGAGGGCCTGCCAAAGCAGCCGCTCGGCATCGGTTGGGTTGCGGCGGAGCAGACGGGCGAGGCCGCGCACGGTGGAGCCGCTGTCGGGGACGCCGCCGCCCTGACCGTGCTCGGCCAAAAGCGCACGCAGCCGCGTTGCCTGCTCGCCGTCGAGCACGCCGCCTTTGGCCGGGCCCTTGCGCCCTTCCGCGATCGCCATCACCACCCCATGGAGGGTGTGCATGTCCTGTTTGGTCGGCTCCATCCGGGTGAAGATGTTGCGCAGGTTCACCAGCATGGTGTCGCGCTTCTCGGCCGGGCGCAGAAATTCGACCCGGTCGAGTTCGCGGATCAAATTGTCGAAGAAGGCCTGCATCTGGTGCTGCGAGGCGCGCTCAGAGCGCTCCGGCATGGCGTGCGGCAGCTCGCCGGAGGTCGCCCGCTTGAACCATTCGTAGCCGACCAGCAGCACCGCTTGGGCGAGGTTGAGCGAGGCAAAGCCCGGATTGACCGGGAAGGTAATGATGCGGTTGGCGAGCCCGACCTCCTCATTGGTCAGGCCCCAGCGCTCCCGGCCGAACAGGATACCGGCCTTGCCGCCGGCCGCGACGTGCCCGGAAATCTCGCTAGCTGCGGCTTCCGGCCCCACCACCGGCTTGGCCTGGTCATGGGGGCGCGCGGTGGTGGCGAACAGCAGGTCCAGGTCGGCGACGGCCTCACCGACCGTGTCGAACAATTCGACCCTATCCAGAATATGGTCGGCGCCGGCGGCGGCGCGCTGGGCGGAGACGTTCGGCCAGCCGTCGCGAGGGTTGACGATGCGCAAGGCGCCAAGCGCAAAATTGCCCATGGCGCGCGCGGCCATGCCGATGTTTTCGCCCAGCTGCGGCTCGACCAGGATCACGATGGGACCGTCGAGGGAAAGGCCCGCTTTGCTCTTGTCAGTCCCGGACATCTCGCTTCGCTTTCACACTGGTTCTCAAGGTCTTGGGCAGGCGCTCTTCATGAACTGATTCAAGGCCGGTCCCGACCTGGTCTTGACTTCGGTCTTGGGCCGGCTGCCCGTTCGCCTGTCGTTTGCCTGTCCTGACAAAATTCTCAAGGGAAATAACGGGTTGGATTCGACTTTTGAATCTCGCCTGAAACCTCAGCCCGGTCCCCGCGGCAGGGCTGCTCCCGCCCCCCATCTGCGGAGGCTGGATGAGCTAAAAGTGCATAATCCCTTGGCTTTCGCCGGCCGCGTCCCGGTGCTAAGAGGCGGCGGATATTCCCGTGGCGCGCCACAAGCGCCGTTCCCAAGAGGCTTCCCCGATCATGGCAAAAATCAAGGTGTCCAACCCCGTCGTCGAACTCGATGGCGACGAGATGACCCGGATCATCTGGCAGTACATCAAGGACAAGCTGATCAACCCGTTCCTGGATGTCGAGCTGCAATATTTCGACCTGGGAATGGAGTACCGCGACCACACCAACGATCAGGTCACGATCGACGCCGCCGAGGCGATCAAGAAGGTTGGCGTGGGCGTCAAGTGCGCCACCATCACCCCGGACGAAGCGCGGGTGAAGGAGTTCAACCTCAAGCAGATGTGGAAGTCGCCGAACGGCACCATCCGCAACATCCTCGGCGGCGTGATCTTCCGCGAGCCGATCATCTGCAAGAACGTGCCGCGCCTGGTTCCTGGCTGGACCAAGCCGATCATCATCGGCCGCCACGCCTATGGCGACCAGTATCGCGCCACCGACATCAAGTTCCCGGGCAAGGGTACGCTGACGATGAAGTTCGTCGGCGAGGACGGCACCGTCATCGAGAAAGAAGTGTTCAAGACCCCGGGCGCCGGCGTCGCGATGCAGATGTACAATCTCGACGATTCCATCATCGACTTCGCCCGCGCATCGTTGAATTACGGCCTGCTGCGTAACTACCCGGTCTATCTCTCGACCAAGAACACGATCATGAAGGTCTATGACGGTCGGTTCAAGGACATCTTCCAGGACATCTACGAGCGCGAGTTCAAGAAGGAATTCGACGCCAAGGGCCTGACCTACGAGCACCGCCTGATCGACGACATGGTCGCCTCCGCGCTGAAATGGTCCGGCGGTTATGTCTGGGCCTGCAAGAACTACGACGGCGACGTGCAGTCCGACACGGTGGCGCAGGGCTACGGCTCGCTCGGCCTGATGACCTCGGTTCTCCTCACCCCCGACGGCAAGACGGTAGAAGCCGAAGCTGCCCACGGCACGGTCACCCGCCACTACCGCGAGCATCAGAAGGGCAAGGAGACCTCGACCAACTCGATCGCATCGATCTTCGCCTGGACCCGTGGCCTGTCGCACCGCGCCAAGCTCGACAACAATGCCGAGCTCGCCAAGTTCGCCAACACCCTGGAGAAGGTCTGCGTCGACACCGTCGAGGAAGGCTACATGACCAAGGACCTCGCGCTCCTGGTTGGCGCCGACCAGCGCTGGCTCTCGACCACCGGCTTCCTCGACAAGGTCGCCGAGAACCTCGGCAAGGCGCTGGCGGCGTAAGCCGTCCGCAATTTCGCCCGACTGGGCCGGACATCATCACGGGCCGCGTCGCAAACGCGGCCCGTTCGCTTATTTGGACCTTTGCGCGGAGATGCGACCATGTCGATCAAGCTTGCCGTCCCCTGCCTGTTGCTGCTCGCTGGACCGGCTGTGGCCGCCGACCCGCTTCCCGACGCCATCGCCGCGCCCGGCGAGAGCATCGTGCTCAGCGTCCACGCCGAGGGCGCGCAGGTCTATGAGTGCAAAGCCGGCAGCGACGGGAAGCTCGCCTGGGCTTTTCGCGAACCCATCGCGACGCTGCTGTCCGAGGGCAAGACGATCGGCCGTCACTATGCCGGACCGAACTGGGAGCATGCCGACGGCAGCGCCGTAGCCGCCAAGGCCGCCGGCAATGCGCCGGGTACCACCGCCGCCGACATTCCCTGGCTGAAGCTGGAAGTGACCGCCCACCGCGGCAGCGGCGTCCTCACGCCCGTTACCACGGTTCAGCGTATCAACACCCATGGCGGCAAGCTCGACGGCGCGTGCGACAAGGCCGGCGACTTCAAGAGCGCGCCCTATTCAGCCGACTACGTCTTCCTGAAGAAGGGCTGAGCGCTTAGCGGTCGGTGCCGTCGCGCTCCGCCTGCGCCAGCTCCGCCACCGCAAGGTCACCGCTGCCCTCCAGTCGCGCCTTTGCGGTCTTGTGGACGTGCGCGGCCAGCGTCGGCATGCGTTCGATCAGGGCGTGAAAGTCCTGGGCGTCGAGCACCAGCAGCCGGGTCTTGCGTGTCGCCGTCACCGTGCCGCTGCGTTTTGTCTTATGCAGCAGCGCGATCTCGCCGAAGAACGTGCCATCCGCGAGCCGCACCTGCTGGTTCGGCAGCGCGATCTCGACCTCGCCGGCGGTGATGAAATACATCGACGAAGCCGCATCGCCCCGCCGCACCAGGATCTCGCCCTGCTCGATCGTGCGCGCCCGCAGCAGCCGCATGATGTCGGCGATCTCGGATGCGCTGAGATGCGAGAACAGCGGCACCCGCGCCAGCATGCCCCAGGTGACGACAAAGTCCCGCCGCTTCACCTCTTCCGCAAAGGCCGTCGAGATGATCGCGACCGGCAGCGCGATCATGGCAAATCCACTGATGATGGTGAAGACGGAGATGAACTTTCCGAGCGCCGTCACCGGCACGACGTCGCCGTAACCGACGGTGCCGAGCGTCACGATCGCCCACCACATCGCCTGCGGAATGGTGCCGAGCTTGTCCGGCTGCACGTCGCGCTCGATGGCATAGAGCAGCGAGGCAAAGGTCAGCACCGCGCCGATCAGGATGACGATGCAGCCGATCAGCGCCCGCCGCTCCGCGTGCACGGCCGCGAGCAGCGAGCGCATCGCCGGCGAGTAGCGCACCAGCTTGAAGAACGGCAGCACGCCGAGCGCTGCCAGCGTCGCATGCCGGCCCGTAGCGAGCACGACCGCAGCCGGCAGGAACGCGAGCAGATCGATGATGCCGAGTGCGGAGAAGACATAGCTGAGCCGGTCGGACAGCGCGGACGCCGGGCGCTGGGTATGGCCCGCCACCGTCCACAGCCGCGCCGCATATTCCAGCGCGAACACGATCACGGACAGGATGGTGATCGCCGAAAACAGCGCGCCGAATTGCGCGTCCAGCTCCGGCACCGAGGCAAGGATCATCGCGGCGACATCGAGCACGATGACGCCGATGATCAGCTGGATGAAGCGCGACCCGACCGAGTAGGCCAGCGGATCATGCTCCAGCAATTCGTAGAGGCGATCCCTCAGATTGGGATCGCGAAGCCCAATTCCTCGCGGAACGGGGCGCACCTGCCTACGCGCCGGCCGATTTTTGTTCAGCCATGGCTTTTTCGATCGCCGTGAGCGCCGCGGCCGCATTCGCGCCATCAGGGCCGCCGGCCTGCGCCATGTCGGGCCGCCCGCCGCCGCCCTTGCCGCCGAGCGCTTCGGAGGCGACCTTCACCAGATTGACCGCATTGAAACGCGAAGTGAGGTCCGCGGTGACGCCGACCACGACGCCGGCCTTGCCATCCTCGGTGACGCCGACGATAGCGACGACGCCGGAGCCGATCTGCTTCTTGCCGTCGTCGGCAAGGCTCTTGAGATCCTTCATCTCGATGCCCTCGACCGCGCGCGCCATCAGCTTGACGTCGCCGACTTCGCGCACACCTGAGGCCGCGCCGTTGCTCGAAGCTGCACCGCCGCCCATCGCCAGCTTCTTGCGGGCGTCGGAGAGTTCGCGCTCGAGCTTCTTGCGCTCCTCCATCAGAGCGGCAATGCGCGCCGGGACGTCGTCGATCGAGGTGCGGAGCTCGTGGGCCGCGGTCTTCGCCAGCGCCATGGTGTCGTTGGCGTGTTTTCGCGCGTAGTTGCCGGTCAGCGCCTCGATGCGGCGCACGCCGGAGGCGACCGCGCTCTCGCCCGTCAGCGTGATCAGCCCGATGTCGCCGGTCCGCCTGACATGCGTGCCGCCGCAAAGTTCGACCGACCAGCCGAGTGCGTTGGCGCCGCGCTCGCGCGCGGTCCGGCCCATCGAGACGACGCGAACCTCGTCGCCATATTTCTCGCCGAACAGGGCGCGTGCGCCGGCCTCACGGGCCTCGTCCACGCCCATGACGCGGGTCGAGACTTCGTCATTCTCCAGCACCACCTCGTTGGCGATGTCCTCGACGCGCGCGAGCTCTTCCGCCGTGATCGGCTTCGGATGCACGAAGTCAAAACGTAAACGATCCGGCGCGACCATCGAGCCGCGCTGGGCGATGTGGTCGCCGAGCACCTGGCGCAGCGCCTCGTGGATGAGATGGGTCGCCGAATGATGCGCGCGGATCGAAAAGCGCCTGCCGTGATTCACTTCGAGCTGCAGCGCGGTGCCGAGCTTCAGCTCGCCGCTCTCCAATGTGCCGACGTGAACGAAGAAATCACCGAGCTTCTTCTGGGTGTCGGTGACGCGGAATTTGATGCCGCCCTCGCCGGTCAATACGCCGGTGTCGCCGACCTGGCCGCCGGACTCCGCGTAGAACGGCGTCTGGTTCAGCACGATCGCGCCCGTCTCGCCGGCCTTGAGGCTCGTGGCTTCCTTGCCGTCCTTGACCAGCGCAGTCACCACGCCTTCAGCGCTCTCGGTCTCGTAACCCAGGAATTCGGTTGCGCCCAGCTTCTCACGCAGCGGGAACCAGATCGCCTCGGAAGCCGCTTCGCCCGACCCCTTCCAGGACTCGCGCGCCTTGGCCTTCTGACGCTCCATCGCGTCGGTGAAGGAAGCCTGGTCGACGCTGATGCCGCGCGACTTCAGCGCGTCCTGCGTCAAATCGAGCGGGAAGCCGTAAGTGTCGTACAGCGTGAAGGCGACGTCGCCGTCGAACATGTCGCCCTTCTTCAAGGACGCGCTCTTCTCGTCGAGAATGGCGAGGCCGCGCGTCAGCGTCTTGCGGAAGCGGGTTTCTTCCAGCCGCAGCGTTTCCTCGATCAAATTTTCCGCGCGCATCAGATCCGGATAGGCTTGGCCCATCTCGCGCACCAGCGCCCAGACCAGGCGATGCATCAGCGGTTCTTGCGCACCGAGCAGCTGCGCATGGCGCATCGCGCGGCGCATGATCCGGCGCAGCACATAGCCGCGGCCCTCGTTCGAGGGCAGCACGCCGTCGGCGACGAGGAAGGCCGACGAACGCAGATGGTCGGCGATGACGCGGAACGAGGCCACGGTCTTCTCGTCCGGTCCGCTTCCGAGCGCAGACGCCGTCGCGTCGATCAAATGACGGAACAGGTCGGTCTCGAACACGCTGTCGACGCCCTGCATGATGCAGGCCATGCGCTCCAGCCCCATGCCGGTGTCGATCGAGGGACGCGGCAGCGCCACGCGTTCCTCCTTCGTCACCTGCTCGTACTGCATGAAGACGAGATTCCAGAATTCGAGGAAGCGATCGCCATCCTCCTCCGGGGAGCCCGGAGGCCCGCCCCAGATGTGCTCGCCGCGATCGATGAAGATCTCCGAGCACGGCCCGCACGGGCCGGTGTCGCCCATCGCCCAGAAATTGTCCGAGGTCGGGATGCGGATGATGCGGTCCTCGGAGAAGCCCGCGATCTTCTTCCACAGCCCGGCCGCCTCGTCGTCGGTGTGGTAGACCGTGACGAGCAGCTTGTCTTTCTTGAGCCCGAACTCCTTCGTGATCAGCGTCCAGGCCAGCTCGATCGCGCGCTCCTTGAAATAGTCGCCGAAGGAGAAGTTGCCGAGCATCTCGAAGAAGGTGAGATGGCGCGCGGTGTAGCCGACATTGTCGAGGTCATTGTGCTTGCCGCCGGCGCGCACGCATTTCTGCGAGGTGGTGGCGCGCTGATAGGGCCGCTTCTCGACGCCGGTGAAGACGTTCTTGAACTGCACCATGCCGGCATTGGTGAACATCAACGTCGGATCGTTGCGCGGCACCAATGGCGAGGACGACACGATCTCGTGGCCGTTCTCGGCAAAGAAATTCAGAAAGGTCGACCTGATCTCGTTGACGCCGCTCATGTTCATCCAATCGGGTGTGCTTGCACCCGCCTTCCAGCCACCCAAACCGCAAGTTTGGGCTGATATCTGCGGGCCAATGCGCTTTTAGACAAGGCCAGCTTGGCTGTCCAGAAACTGTGCAGCCAGATCAAGGCGTTGCCGCAGTCGCGTAATCCGTTGGAAAGCCGCCGATGCCGCGTTGACAGGCTTGGCCGGCCTGTGGTCTTTACCTATCTGTATCGTACGGCCACGTCGGGAGAGACCGGCACTGGTAGCCGGCGCCGAAGGAGCAACCGCCCCGGAAACTCTCAGGCAAAAGGACCGCGTGGCTTTGACAGCATCTGGAAAGAGGCGCTGACGGGTTTAGGTCCGGACAGCGTCCGCCGACGGGATAATACTCTCAGGCACAGCGACAGATGGGGCTTCGACTGGTGTCCACGGGAAATCGTTCCCGGGGAACCGCCGAGGGCCCCCCGATGCTTGCGCGCGACGACAAAGACTCCCTGAAACGCACCCCCCTTTACGACCTGCATGTCTCGCTCGGCGGCAAGATGGTGCCGTTCGCGGGCTATGACATGCCCGTGCAATATCCGGCCGGAGTCCTGAAGGAACACCTTCATACCCGCAACGCAGCCGGCCTGTTCGATGTCTCCCACATGGGCCAGATCGCACTCAGGCCGAAATCCGGCAAGGTCGAGGACGCCGCCCGCGCGCTGGAACGACTGGTGCCGCAGGATATCTTGGCGATCGCGCCGGGCCGGCAGCGCTACGCCCAGTTCACCAATGCCGAGGGCGGGATTCTGGACGATCTGATGGTCGCCAATTTCGGCGATCACCTCTTCCTGGTCGTCAACGCCGCCTGCAAGGCCGAGGACGAGGCGCATCTGCGCGCGAATCTCTCGGACGACTGCATGATCGATTCGCTTGCCGACCGCGCGCTGATCGCGCTGCAGGGGCCGAAGGCGGAATCGGCGCTGACGAAATTGTGTGCAGAAGCACCCGCCATGAAATTCATGGATTCCGGCCCGCACAAGGTTGCCGGCCTCGACTGCTTCGTCTCGCGCTCCGGCTATACCGGCGAGGACGGCTTCGAGATTTCGGTTCCTGCCGGCGATGCCGAACGGCTCGCCAAGGCCCTGCTGGACAATCCTGACGTCATGCCGATCGGGCTCGGCGCCCGTGACAGCCTGCGGCTCGAGGCCGGGCTTTGTCTTTACGGCCACGACATCGACACCGCGACCACGCCGGTCGAGGCGGCACTGGAATGGTCGGTGCAGAAGAGCCGCCGCACCGGCGGCGCGCGTGGCGGGGGCTTCCCCGGCGCGGCAAAGATTCTCGCCCATTTCGACCATGGCGCATCCCGCCGCCGCGTCGGCCTGCGCACCGAGGGCCGCGCGCCGGTGCGCGAAGGCGCGCTGCTGTTTGCGGATGCGACCTCCGCCGAGCCGATCGGAAAGGTCACCTCGGGCGGTTTCGGCCCGAGCCTGAATGCGCCGGTCGCGATGGGCTATGTGCCCACCGCATCGAGCGCGATCGACACAAAACTCTTCGCCGAGGTGCGCGGCCAACGCCTGGCCGTGCAAATCGCCGCCATGCCCTTCGTGAAAAACACCTACAAACGCTGAGGACCGAGAAAATGACCACGACGCTGTACACCTCCGACCACGAATGGCTCGCGATCGACGGCGATGTCGCCACCGTCGGCATCACCGACTACGCGCAATCGCAGCTCGGCGACGTCGTGTTCGTCGAATTGCCCAATCTCGGCCGCACGCTGAAGAAGGCCGAACCCGCCGCGGTCGTGGAATCGGTGAAGGCCGCATCGGACGTCTACGCGCCGGTGACGGGCGAAGTGCTCGAGACCAACGCCGCGCTCGCCGCCGAGCCCGCACTGGTGAACTCGGATGCGCAAGGCGCGGCCTGGTTCTTCAAGATCAAGATTGCCGACAAGAGCGAGCTCGGCGGTCTGATGGACGAAGCCGCCTACAAGGCCCACACCGCGTGAGATGATGCGAACTCTGACCTCATATTCGGTGTCATCGTCCGCGAAGGCGGACGATCCAGTACGCCGCGGCCCATCGGCCCTAGCCGAAGCGGCTGCGTTTACTGGATGCCCCGCCTTCGCGGGGCATGACGGCGACAAGAACATCTGAAGCGAGGACCCATGATGACCGCGCACCGCAAATCCAACGGCGACACCACCAGCTTCGTTCGCCGCCACATCGGCCCCTCCGCGCGCGACGTCACCGCGATGCTCGAGGCCGTCGGCGCGAACAGCGTCGATACGCTGATGGCGCAGACGCTGCCGGCCTCGATCCGGCAGACCGCCCCACTCGATCTCGGCAAGCCCTTGAGCGAGACCGAAGCGATCGCGCATATGGCCGAACTCGCCGCCCAGAACCAGGTCTTCACCTCGCTGATCGGCCAAGGCTATTCCGGCACGATCCTGCCCGCGGTGATCCAGCGCAACATTTTGGAGAACCCGGCCTGGTACACGGCGTACACGCCCTACCAGCCTGAAATCAGCCAGGGCCGGCTCGAGGCGCTGCTCAACTTCCAGACCATGATCTGCGATCTCACCGGGCTCGACGTCGCCAACGCCTCGCTGCTCGACGAAGCCACCGCTGCCGCCGAAGCGATGGCGCTCGCGGAGCGGCACTCGAAAGTTGAAGCAAAAGCCTTCTTCGTCGACAAGGACGTGCATCCGCAGACGCTCGCCGTGATGCGCACCCGCGCGGAGCCGCTGGGCTGGACCCTGGTCGTCGGCGATCCCCTCACCGACCTCGACAAGACCGACGTGCTTGGCGCGCTGCTGCAATATCCGGGCAGTTCAGGCGCTGTGCGCGACCTCAGGCCCGCGATCGCCAGCCTGAAGGCCAAGGGCGCACTCGCGATCATTGCCGCCGATCTGCTGGCGCTGACACTGCTCGCCTCGCCCGGCGAGCTCGGCGCGGACATCGCCATCGGCTCGGCGCAACGTTTTGGCGTGCCGATGGGGTATGGCGGGCCGCACGCAGCCTATATGGCGGTGCGCGATGCGCTGAAGCGTTCGCTGCCCGGCCGCATCGTCGGCCTCTCCGTGGATTCGCGCGGAATGCCGGCCTATCGCCTCGCGCTGCAGACCCGCGAGCAGCACATCCGCCGCGAGAAGGCGACCTCCAACATCTGCACCGCGCAGGTGCTGCTCGCCGTGATCGCCTCGATGTATGCAGTCTATCACGGCCCCGAAGGCCTTTCGCAGATCGCGCGCAATGTGCATCGCCGCGCCGCGGTGCTGGCGGCCGGCCTGCGCAAGCTCGGCTTTGCGCTGCAGTCCGACAGTTTCTTCGACACGCTCAGCGTGGATGCAGGGGCGAAGCGTACCGAAATCGTGGCGCGCGCGGCGGCCGAGAAGATCAATCTCGGCGCTGGCGAAACTGCATTGCGGATCGCGCTCGACGAGACCACCACGCCCGCAACGGTGGAAGCAGTCTGGCGCGCCTTCGGCGGGCAGCTTGCATACGCCGAGATCGACGCCACCACG
Organism: Bradyrhizobium sp. CW1; assembly: GCF_023100665.1. Taxonomy (NCBI): domain Bacteria; kingdom Pseudomonadati; phylum Pseudomonadota; class Alphaproteobacteria; order Hyphomicrobiales; family Nitrobacteraceae; genus Bradyrhizobium; species Bradyrhizobium sp. CW1. The sequence goes on along the minus strand of NZ_CP064684.1, from coordinate 2,987,122 downwards.
CGCGAGGCGCTGCCGGAGACGCTCAAGCGTGCGACCTCTTTCCTCACCCACCCCGTCTTCCACGCGCATCGCTCGGAAACCGAGATGCTGCGCTACATGCGCAAGCTCAGCGACCGCGACCTCGCGCTCGACCGCGCGATGATCCCGCTCGGCTCGTGCACCATGAAGCTGAACGCGACCACCGAGATGATGCCGCTGACCTGGCCGGAATTCGGCAGCCTGCATCCGTTCGCCCCGCCTGAGCAGGCGAAGGGCTACTACGCGCTGTTCGCGCGGCTGGAAAAATGGCTGTGCGACATCACCGGCTATGACGCGATCTCGCTGCAGCCGAACTCGGGCGCGCAAGGCGAATATGCCGGGCTGCTCGCGATCCGCGGCTATCACGCGGCGCGTGGCGAGACGCATCGCAAGATCTGCCTGATCCCCTCCTCCGCGCACGGCACCAACCCGGCCTCGGCCGCGATGGTCGGCATGGACGTGGTGGTGGTCGCCTGCGAGAAGAACGGCGACGTCGACGTCAATGATCTCCGCGCCAAGGCCGAGAAGCATTCGAACGACCTCGCCGCGGTCATGATCACCTATCCCTCGACCCATGGCGTGTTCGAGGAGCACATCCGCGAGATCTGCGAGATCGTGCATGGCCATGGCGGGCAGGTCTATCTCGACGGCGCCAACCTCAACGCGCAGGTCGGCCTTAGCAGGCCCGGCGATTACGGCGCCGATGTCAGCCATCTCAACCTGCACAAGACCTTCTGCATCCCGCATGGCGGCGGCGGCCCGGGCATGGGCCCGATCGGCGTCAAGGCGCACCTCAAGCCGTTCCTGCCCGGTCATCCGGCGACGGATGGGAAAGCGCCTGTGGGGCCGGTCTCGGCCGCGCCGTTCGGCTCGGCTTCGATCCTCACCATCTCCTACATCTACATCCTGATGATGGGCGGCGAAGGCCTCAAGCGCGCCACCGAGATCGCGATCCTCAACGCCAACTACGTGGCTGCAAGGCTCGATGCGCATTTCCCGGTGCTCTACAAGAACGAGAAAGGCCGCGTCGCGCATGAGTGCATCGTCGACCCCCGCGCGCTGAAGACGACCTCAGGCGTCACCGTCGACGACATCGCCAAGCGCCTGATCGATTACGGCTTCCACGCGCCGACCATGAGCTTCCCGGTGCCGGGCACGCTGATGATCGAGCCGACCGAATCGGAATCCAGGGCGGAGCTCGATCGTTTCTGCGATGCCATGATCGCGATCCGGAAGGAAATCGCCGAGGTCGAGGCCGGCCGCTTCAAGATCGAGGCGTCGCCGCTCCGCCACGCCCCGCACACCGTGCACGACATCGCGGATGACGACTGGAAGCGCGCCTACACCCGCGCCGAGGGCTGCTTCCCCGCGGGCACCTCGCGCACCGACAAATACTGGAGCCCGGTCGGGCGCGTCGACAACGTCTATGGCGACCGCAACCTGGTGTGCTCCTGCCCGCCGGTGAGCGATTACGCGGAGGCGGCGGAGTAACCGTTTTGTAGGGTGGGTTAGCCACCGGCTGCGCGAAGCGCAGTCGCTGGCGTAACCCACCACTTCTGTCTCTGGCGAAATGGAAGAGGTGGGCTACACTTCGCTAACCCACCCTCCGGCACGGAACACGCATTTAGGGCGCAACCAACGAACGGGTCTCGGGGTCCCACCGCCAGAGTCGCTCGTTGGTCAGGTGAGTGCCGCCCCACCAGCGATCAATCCGGTTGTGCCGGCGAAAATCCTGGTCGCCTCCCAACACCGCCTTTCCGAACTCGGTCAGCGTCAATTGCGACCGCTCGTACCGATCGAACTGACTTGAATCGTCGTGCATCTCTAGCGAAAAAGGACCTTGATCCAGTCCCGACACGGCCGGCCTCTCGCACCGCGCAAGGCCGTCAAGCAGCGCTCCAACTTCCCAATAACCATACACATCCAGCCCGTTGCACTTCTGATGGCCCGGAAAGACATCGAAAGGCTGCATGCCGCCTCGCGCGATGAGCTGGAGTATCCGCGCTTCCGTGGCTCCAAGGCCTGAGGCGGGACGCGGAAGTTCGTTGAGCAGAGCCCTCACGTGAGGGGCGAGTTGTGGCAAACAGCTCAAATTGGTCTTGAAGAGATCCCTCCAACTTTGCGGGGTCGGCGCGCGATAGGCCCGCCATGCACGCTTGGCCGATTTGAGTTGACGAGGTGTGATCGCAACAGCCGGCGGGTAGAGTTCGCTTCGCGGTGGGTCGACATCCCTGACACCCAAGGACAGGGAGCGCACGACAAAGTCGGGATTTGCATCGTGTTGGCGGCCCCAATGATCGAGCAGCCAGAGCAGGATCAATTGCGCATTTGGCTCCGGCCCTCGCCAAAACTCGACCGTGTCATATTCCGCGAGCAGTTCAATCAGTCCTCGATCCTTCACGCCTGATTCCTCGAGACGCCAGGACGGCGTATCGTCGAGCCAGTGAAGCCCGCGGGGCTGTGTCGTACGCGGCGCAAAGAATGCGTCCAGCTCTGCATCGGCTGGCAACGGTCCCCAGACCAGCCGGCGCTCGATGGCAATCACGAGGTCGGCAAGGCCCGCCTGTTGAATAGCGCCGGCGATGGACGAGTCGGTCGTGACAATGAGCCGCGTCATGCCGTGGCCTCAAGGCTTCGTCAAAACATTACCGTAACGCCACAGCCGATCATTGGTCAGGTGCGTGCCGCCCCACCAGCGGTCGATCGGATTGTGGCGACTGAAATCTTCCTGATGGGCCAGGACGGCCCTGCCGAACTCGGTCAACGACAACCGGCTGCGGAGATAGACCTCGTGCCGAGCTCTTAAATTTTCGCGATCGATCGTGCGCAGTTCGTCGCCCAACCCGGCCACTACGGGCTTGGGGCCGAGCGCGAGCCCCTCGAGCAACGAACCCAACTCAAATTCTCCGAACCCATATGTGCGCCGTTGCGAGCGCAGGTGAAACAACGCATTCGTGTTTGCAAACCCTCTGGCAAGGAGCTCCAGAAATCGCATCTCGGTCGCACCGAGACCCGTGAAAGGCGACGGCAGTTCTGCCAAGAGATCGAGCAAGGCCGGGCGCAGCATCAGCAATGCACTGAGATCCTGGTGAAGGAGATCGACGCACGCCTCAGGGGTCATCGCACGGTAGGCCGACCACGCCAACCGGGCAGTCTCGAACTCCTGGGCCCTAACAGGCACGACATGGATGTGCGGCTCGGACGCAGCGAGATCCTCGCCGTGTGCTGTCGTCAGCTCGGATGACACAAGTCGAAGTCGAAGCTTTGGCACCAGCGAGGAGCAGGAGCTGAGGTGGTCCAGCAGGCAGACGAGCTGCAATTGATCCCGGGGAGCTGGGTCGAACCAAAGTTCAACCACGTCATATCGCTCGCAGAAGTCTGCCAGGGACAAGTCTTTGCGGTCCTTGATACCCTTGGGCCAGCGGATGCCCCAATCGGACCAATGATCACCCGGCCCGAGATTCGCCGAACGCGCCGCGAAATAGGCTGCGAGCTTCTCGGGTGAGGGCAGCGGTCCCCACTCAAAGTGAAACGAGGATGAGATGACAAGCTCCGCCAACCCGGATCGTGCGAGCTGGCCTCCGGACGAACTGGTCAAGATCAGACGCTTCATCGCACCACCCGGTGCCCCCACGCCAAACGAAACAGGCGCCGAAGACGTCGGCAACTCAACGTCCTCAGCGCCCGCTCCTCGCGAAAAACTTTACTGCTGAAGCTTACTCGTCCGCCGGCTCCTCGCCGTCGGCGTCACGCTCGGGGCTGCCGGCGAGAATCTGCTCGGCGATCAGGCCGGAGTTCTGGCGGATCGAGGTCTCGATCTTGGCGGTGATGTCGGGGTTGGCCTTCAGGAACGCTTTCGAATTCTCGCGGCCCTGGCCAAGACGCTGGCTGTCGTAGGAGAACCATGCGCCGGATTTTTCGACGATGCCGGCCTTGACGCCGAGATCGAGGATCTCGCCCATCTTGGAGACGCCCTCGCCGTACATGATGTCGAACTCGACCTGCTTGAACGGCGGCGCCAGCTTGTTCTTGACGACCTTGACGCGCGTGGTGTTGCCGACCACTTCGTCACGCTCCTTGATCGCGCCGATGCGGCGGATGTCGAGGCGGACGGAAGCATAGAATTTCAGCGCGTTGCCGCCGGTGGTGGTCTCCGGCGAGCCGTACATCACGCCGATCTTCATGCGGATCTGGTTGATGAAGATCACCATGGTATTGGACTTGTTGATGGACGCCGTCAGCTTGCGCAGCGCCTGGCTCATCAGACGCGCCTGCAGACCCGGCAGCGCATCGCCCATCTCGCCCTCGAGCTCGGCCTTCGGCACCAGCGCCGCGACCGAATCGATCACCAGCACGTCGACCGCGCCGGAGCGCACCAGCGTGTCGCAGATTTCCAGCGCCTGCTCGCCGGTGTCCGGCTGGGAGATCAGGAGCTCGTCGATATTGACGCCCAGCTTGCGCGCATAGACCGGGTCGAGCGCGTGCTCGGCGTCGATGAAGGCGCAGATGCCGCCCTTCTTCTGCCCTTCCGCCACCGTGTGCAGCGCCAGCGTGGTCTTGCCCGAGGATTCCGGCCCGTAGATCTCCACGACGCGCCCCTTCGGCAGGCCGCCGATCCCGAGCGCGATATCGAGCCCCAACGAGCCCGAAGAGACCGCCTCGACATCCATCGAACGGTCGTTCTTGCCGAGCTTCATCACCGAGCCCTTGCCGAACTGACGCTCGATCTGGGAGAGCGCGGCGGCGAGAGCTTTACTCTTGTCCATGGAGGATCCTTCGACGATACGCAGGGCAGTGGTGGACATCGGGTCGTGCTCCTTATGACGAGGATTCGCGTGAGGGACAAACGATTGGCGAGGCGGCGCGGCGATAAAAACAATGTACCCTATTTGTTCTAGGTTCGCAATATGTTCTTTTGGGAATTTGCACGCTCTGGCTGACGCGCATCAAAGACGGATGACCCGCACACCGTCAGAATTCCGTCATCCTGCGGCACCGAACCTTTCGTGGTCTGCGGCCTTCTCCTGGATAGCCTCTTGGACGAGACCGCAACTCTGGGGACTTCAGTCATGACGAACAACACGCATCACGATACGGCCCGGCGCACTCCGCTGCTGGAGGCGGCGCGGGAGGAGCTGAGCAAGTTCGAGCGTAAGGAAAACGAGTTCCGCAAGAAAGACCGCGAAGAGCGTGCCGCCGAACTCCGTTTGCCGCTGGACGCGATCAAGGTTCATTAGGCCGCTGGGACCGCGCTGGCGACGGTGCCGGAGCGGCCGCCCGTTGATCTCAGGGAATCGGCACGGGAATCGGGATTCGGATGGCCGTGAAAGGCGAATCCGAGCCGATATGGTACTAAATACTACCAGTAAGCCATTGACTGGGCGGGGAAATTTGTAGGCACGCTACTGTGCATGGGGTTGTTTTCGCGTTTTTGAAAGGCGCGCACGGGCCTTTCCACTTTCGGAGCCATCTCCCGCACCCAACAGCGCCTACAGCAGAACCAGCAACCCGATGCCGATTACCAGCACGACGAAGCCAGCCGCCGTCGCGGCGGCGAATGACCGCTCTACGTTGTCCATGATGCCACCCCGTTGCCGGCACGCCACGTTTTCCCCCATGGCAGCACCGTCGCCGCGAAATCTCGCCTGCGGTTGTGTCCTGAGTTGTGCGAACGGATGTCGAAATTGGGACCGGTGCGGGGCCAGTCTGCGGCCCCCGCGCTCCGGCTTTTGCTGCCATCATTGGGCCTTGTCAGGCTGTCGTAAGCTGAACCGGCTAGGGTCGCCCGGCTATGGTGTTGCAGCCCAGCACCTCAGCCTCCAATAACCTTCTCCCCGCTTGGTTCTCCCAAGCGGGGTTTTTTCATTCCGATTTTCATGCCGGCCGACCGGTTTGCGAACCGCCCTCCTCCTGCGTCAGCCGCAGCGAGAAGGCGCGGATCGCCGGCGCTGCGAGCAGCACTATCGGCAGCATCGCCGCCCATGCGATCAGCCACGACACCATCCAGTGCGCCAGGAAGTCCAGCGCGTTCCCTGCGGGAAAGCTGGCGATGCCCGCGGCGATCAGCGAGGTCAGTCCGGACTGGATGATTCCGAACACGAAATGAGAATAGCGGCGGGGAATGCCCGGCATGACGCGTCCATGTTGCTTAGCCGCATCGGGCCAAGCAAGGCACATGCCGCCGCGTTCCGGAAGGTGCCCTTACCCATCCCAGGAACTCTGTTCTTGGCCGGAGAACCACGGGCATGAGGTCGCGCCGCCGCTGGGCGGCGCGCGTGCGTTTGCGCGATAGCCGTGAGCGATCCGGGGCTTACCGACAGGTTTGGCTTTCTTGGAATATTATGCCGCCCAGCATGTTCTCAGTGATGGAAGTGAATCATGGGAGATGGCCATGAATCACAGGGGCATCGAGTTCACCGTCGCCAAGACGGCAATTCCCGGCATTTGGCAGTGGCAGTTCCGGATCGGCGAGCAGATCAAGACCGGCAAGACTGAGACCAAGATCGATCTCTTGGCGATCCGACGGGTGCAGCGGCGCATCGATCGGGAGCTGAAGGCGATCGGACGCGACACGGCCTGAGCCGTCGGACCGAGATCGGTGGGCTGGCGTCCATGGGGCTATTCCGTAGCCGACCGGAATTGATCTGCCGACGGTTTGGGATTGGACTGCCGGGATTATGGCCGTGGGGACGGAGCCATCAGGCGCGATCGGTGCGAACCATGCCGCTCTACTTCTTTCGAATCCGGAACGGCCGCTATTCCGGCTGTGCCGACCAGGCGTCGGAATTTGCCGATCGCGATTTGGCCTGGAAGGAGATGACAAGCGTCTGCGCCGACATGGCCGCCGGCATCGCCCGCAAGCTCCAGGAAAATTCCGAATGGAATATGGAGCTGCTGGACGAGGCCAAGGAGCCCGTATTCCGGATCCGCATCACATCCGAAACCTTCGAATAGGGCCGGCCCTAATCCGCGCTGGGCAGCCGCCGCATCGTGAATTCGATGTCGCCGCCGGGCAGCTCGCGCCAGGTCTCGACCGCGCTCATATAGCCGGCCTTGGGGTAGCGGGCGAAGAAAGCCTGTGCCCTCTCCCGTGCCGCCGCGCGCGGCAGCGTGAAAGTCTCGCGCAGATAGCCGTCGCCGGCCGTCGGGCCGGGCTTGCCCCCCATCTTGCGCCGGCGCGCCATCCGCTCGGCGAGATCCCGCGGACGATCGGCCATGTTCTGCTCTCCTCGACGCGATACACTCCCGCGCAATGTAGGAAGCAGGCCGATCAAAGAGGAGTCCCGGCCGGAGGCATCAACTGCCGCCGCTCGGGCGGAAGGTCAATTGGCAGTCGTGCCGGACTTCTTCTTCGGCGCACCGGTTGCGGCCGACGCCTTTGGCGCCGCCGACGGCTTCGGCGGGTCGGAGCGCATGCCACCCCAGGGATCGTTGGACGCCTTGGAGTCCGGAATCTTCTTCAGCGTTTCCTTGTAAGCCCTGTCACGCTCGGCCTCAGCGGCCTTCTCCTCGGGGGTCTTGCCAGGCCCCTCCTGCAGCAAATTGAGATTGGGCATTTGCGCATAAGCCGGTCCCGCCAGCACGGTCGGTCCCGCCAGAACAGCCAGCACCGCGGCCATACGGAAAAGCTTCATCATTGACTCCTTGATCATCCATGGCGGCGCGGGTCGGCCGCGCCTTGTCACCCCTGCCACAACCGCAGGGGCCGCTCGGCCCGCTAGAGCCGGTCCGATCTGCACGATTTCGGCGCGTGGAGCCAGTCGTCCCAGATCGGGCCGCACTTGGTGCACCCGTTCAGCAACAGGCCGAGCCCGGCCAGACAAAACACGAGGACATACCTACGCAACATCACCCACCCATACCCACTCCATGGCATCATACCTGGCGAAGTCAGGCATTTTCAAGCCGACGGGACCCGCGGCAGACCGGCGACTTTGCCGCGCCGGTCCGCTCGAAATGCCGAACATCCGGCAATACAGGAGGGAACGACAGCAATGCCATCGCAGCCAGAAGCCGAGTTCGGCATCAGTGAGGCCCGACGCATCCTCGGCGAAGTCTTTGCGCCCTGGGTCCAGGATCTCAACCTGTCGGTCGAGCGCATCGATCACCTGCCGCCGCCGGACGTGCCGGACTGGCAGCCGGCAGCGCTCCTGCGCATGCCGTTCTCGGAGCGGCTGTGCCGCAACGGTGGTGTGGTCTGCGGCCAGGCGCTGATGGCGCTCGCCGACACCGCGATGGTGATCGCGAACCTCGCCGCCAACCGCGGCTATCGTCCGATGACGACGGTCGACCAGACCACGCATTTCATGCGCGCCGTCTCCTCGTCGGACGTGCTGGCCGACGCCCGCGTGGTGCGACTCGGACGCACCATGAGCTTTGGCCGGGTCACGCTGCTCTCGGCCACCGACAACAAGCCGGTGGCAATGGTGTCGAGTGCGTTCGCGATGCTGCCGGGATGAGCATCATCCGAAAGAAGAAAGCCGCGTGAGCGCAAAGCGCACCGCGGCTCTCAATGGCGTCATGTCGAGACGGGAAGCGCGGTTGTGATCGCGCGTCGTGCCGACACGCGGCAGAAATTACTTGCCGAGCACTTCGTCAGCCGCGGTGACAATGCTGACGTTGGGATTTTTTCCGCAATAGCTGCCGAACTGCTTGGCGTTCTCGACGAATACGTCGGTGTCGATGATCGCATTCTCTTCGTCGCCCTTGTACCAGCCGTCCATCCAGGTCAGCACCATCTTGATGGTGTCGTCGCCGCTCTCCAGGAACTGCTTGCAGCTCATAGTCGCGAGATCGAGCTTGGTGGCGTGGGCGGGCATGGACGAGAGCGAGAGCGCTGCGGCGAACAGAAGCGAAAACGTGGTCTTCATCAATATCTCCATCGGCGCGTAGCGCCACAAAGGAACGGCTTGGGGAAAAATCCGCGGAGTGACTTCCGCTTCGACGTCGTAAACGAAATCTGAAGCGCTGTGCAAGTAGCGCCAGTATTGAGTTTAGTTCAACGTAATTTCTATGCACTACTTCACAAAGATCATTATGGATTGACGCGGATGATCGAGAAGCGTGCAGCGCAGCGTTACCGTGTTTTCAAGGGTGGAAAGATCACCTTTGAAAACAGCCGCATCACGTGCACGGTGCGAAACATGTCGGCGGACGGCGCCGCAATCGACCTCGATGCCCTCGTCACATTGCCGCAATCGTTCACGCTCGCAATCGCGCGCGACAATTTCGTGCGCAAATGCCGCCCTGTCTGGCGTAGCGACAGGCGCATCGGCCTCGCTTTCGTACAGTAGTGCATACGATGTGAACGATCATTCGCATCGCGCGCGCGATGCTGCGTCATGTTCGCGCGACACGACGTCGGCGACGCCAGCGCAGGCTTGCAACCACGAGCGCGACGATCGCGACCGCGATCGCCGATGATGCCGCAAAAAATCGTCCACCGGGGCGATCGATCGTACGCGACCACAGCGACGGCGCCTCGCCCGGCCGTGACAGGCGAAACGCAACGACGCTGTCGCCGATCGAGGTGCCTGCCTCGGAGTGGCCGCCGGCGCCGATCGCGACATACTGCTCGCCCTTCCAGAGATAGGTCATGGGATTGGCGACGCCGGGCACGGGCAGCCGACCCTGCCACAGCTCCCTGCCGCTGCGCGCATCGAAGGCGCGCAAATAGGCGTCCATCGCTCCGGTGAAGACGAGCCCGCCTGCCGTGACCGCGAGCCCGTTGACGAGCGGCGCACCCCACGGCAGCGGCACGCCGAGCGGGGCGAGATCCTCGGTGGTGCCGACCGTCGAACGCCAGAGGATCTTGCCGGCCTTCAGATCGACCGCGACCATCTCGCCCCAGGGCGGCTTGTTGCAAAGAAGCCCGAGCGGCGACATTGCCACCGCACGCGACATCGCAAACGGCGCACCCGTCTGCTGGCCGAAATCATGACCGGGCGGAGGATCGAATCCGGCCGCCTCCGCCCGCGGAATCAGCTTGATGAGATGAACAGCCCGGCTGGTGTTGGCATAGAGGACCTGGTTGACGGGATCGAAGGCCGCACTGCCCCAGTTCACTCCGCCGCCGGTGAAGGGAAACTCCAGCGTGCCTTGCGTTGAGGGTGGCGTGTACAGGCCCTCGTTGCGTGCCTCCGCAAACTGCTTCTCGCAAGCTGAGCGACGCAGGCTAGGAACGAGCGAGAGCGCATCCTCAGTCGAGATTTTTTGTGACATCAGAGGCGGCACATGCGTCGGGAATGGCTGCGTGGGCGACAGCCGTTCGCCTTCCGCGGCCCCCTGCGGGACGCTGCGCTCCTCGACCGCCCACACCGGCTTGCCGGTGTCGCGATCGAGCACGAAGACAAAGCCTTGCTTGGTCGGCTGGATCACGACATCGCGCTGACCTTCGCCGATGTCGATGCGCGTGAGCGTCGGTTGCGCCGGCAGATCGTAATCCCAGACGTCGTGATGCACGGTTTGGAATGCCCATACGAGCTCGCCCGTCTCGATGCGCAGCGCGACCACCGAATTGGCATGCTCGTTGTTGCCCGGCCGCTTGCCGCCCCAGAAATCCGGCGACGGCGAGGACGTCGGCAGGAATACCAGTCCGCGCGCCGCGTCGACCGACATCGGCGCCCAGACATTGGCGTGACCGGCTTCGATGCCGTCGCGCTTGAGCGGCTCGAACGTCCAGCGCGGCTGACCGCTACGCGCATCGAACGCACGCACCACACCGCTCGGCGCGTCGACGCGGCGGTTGTCGCCAATCGCGGAGCCGACCACGACGACCCCGCGGCCGACCGCCGGCGGCGAGGTGATCTGGAATTCGCCGGGCCATTCCAGTTTCATGCCAATGTCGGGCCTGACCTCACCGCCCTCGCCGAAGCCGGCACAGGGGATACCCGTCTTCGCATCGAGCGCGATCAGGCGAACATCGTTGGTGCCCATAAAGATGCGCGATCGACATGCGGCATCTACAGGCGCCTCATCGTCGATCCAGTAAGTGACGCCGCGGCAGACGTAGCGGTTGGCGGGACGCTGGTTCATCGCGATCCTGGGATCGTAGCGCCATTTCTGCGCGCCCGTACCGGGATCGAGCGCGATCACCTCGTTGAAAGGCGAGCAGAAGACCAGGCTGTCCTCGACGAACAGCGGCGTCGCCTGGAATTTGGTTCGCCGCATCACCCCGGGCGGCCGCGCCGCGAGATCGCCCGTGTGGAATTCGAAGGCCCGAACCAGCTTGCCGACATTGTCGGGCGTGATCTCTCGCAATGGCGAGAAGCGCGAGCCACCGGGATCGCCACCCCAGCTCTCCCAGGCGATGCCTGGCCGCGACGAAAACAAGAGGAGCGTGATGAGAGCGGCCAAATAGCAGGAGCGGGTCGCCAAGGCCCGCCTCACCTATTTCGGCTTCTTGCCAGGTTCAGGCGGACGCGCCCCGCTCCACGGATCGTACTTCTCCTTGGACTCGGGAATGCGCTCGAGTGCGGCCTTGTAGGCCTTCTCGTCGACCTTGGGCTTGTTGTCCGCCTTCTGGCCGCCCTCGTTAGGCTGACGCCTGCCACCGCCCATCTGCGCCTGCGCGGAGGCAACCGCCAGCGCAAGCACGGCGGCCGCTATGACCAAAATCCTCATGGGCGCAATCCCCCTCGTCTGGGGTACAAACTAGCCGGCAATTATGGAATAGCCAATGCCGCGGGCTCCAGGGCTTCAGGAAATCTTGGCTTCAGGAAATCTTGGCTCCAAGAATCCTGGCTCCAAGGATCGTGGCTCCAAGGAATTCTGGCTTCAGCAAATTTTGATCGGCCGGGTCTTCGTCGGATCGCATTCGTGCCTATGTTTTGGCCCGCAGGGGACCTTCACGGATGTTACGGATTATTGCTCATGCCGCGCTGCTGGCCAGCGCGCTCGCGCTCGGGGCCTGCGGGTTTGCCGACAGCCGCGCACCGGTGCCCGAGTTCATGCGCATGAAGGAGGCCGAGCAGCCGCCGCCCGAATCGCCCCCCGACGTCAAACGCGTCGTGCGCGAGCAGATCGAAGTCGTCTTCCTCAGCACGTCCTATCCGCGTGAGGTGCATGTCGCCACACCCCATCGTGAGGTACGAGGACCGGGCTGGACAGCTTGCGTCCGCGCCCAGCTCACCTCGGCGACCGGATCGCCGCTCGGGCCACAGACCTACATCGTGACCATATCAGGCGGAAAAGTGGTCGATCGCCGCCGCGCCGAAGCGGACGATATCTGCGGATCGGAAAGCTACGAGCCGATCTAGGAAACGGATCAAGCCGACGTCCGATCCGGTTCCGGGAAAAACCTGTAATTTTGCCGGAACGATCATGGCCTCCCCTTCTTGTTACCGCCGAGGGCAGTTTCGAGGAGGACATGATGAGGACATTCACGATTGCGTTGCTGGCTGGCGTCGGAGCCTTGGCAGCGGTGAGCGGCGCGAAGGCCGCCGACGTCTATACGACCAGCGAATACACCAGCCCCGATCTCGTCCAGCAAGTGCGGCTGGTCTGCGACGATTCCGGCAATTGCTATCGCACCCGCGGCGGCTCGCGTGTGATCGTGCGCGACTCCTACGCGACCATGCCGCGTGACCGCTACTATGAGCGCCGCACCTATCGCGACTGGGACGATGGTCCGCGCGGCGGCGTCGGCATCCGCGCACCCGGCGTCAGTGTTGGCGTTGGTGTCGGCGATCGCTGGTAGTCGATGAAGCCATGAAATGCAGGACCGGACGAGATAACTCGCCCGGTCCTGTCCATGTCAGATCTCGAGCGGTTTTCCCGGCGTGACAATACGCGTTGCCGACGGGAGCTGCGCGATGAAGCGGGCGAGCACCATGCCGGCACACATCGCGACGACGAAGATGAAGGCGGAGGCCGAGCCAAATCCGAGCGCGGTCAATGCCGGGCCTGGACAAAAGCCTACGAGGCCCCAGCCGATACCGAAGATGGCGGGACCGGCGATAATTCTCGGATCGATATCGTTTCGCGTTGGGACATAGAAGCGGTCGGCGAAGGCAGGCCGCGCCAATTTCAGGACGCGGCTGAAGCCGATGAAGGTCACTGCGACCGCCCCGGCCATCACGAATGCGAGGCTTGCGTCCCACGTTCCTGCCGGGATGCCGCCAACGTCCAGGAAATTCAGGACCTTTGCCGGGTTCGACATACCTGAGACGATGAGGCCAAGCCCAAAGACCACACCGATCCCGAATTGAATGAGGATTGTCATCGCGGTCAGCTCCAGTGCCGCATCACGAAAACGGTCGCCATTCCCGCCGCCATGAAGGTCATGGTCGCAACCAGCGATCGCGCCGACAGCCGCGACAAGCCGCAGACGCCGTGGCCCGAGGTGCAGCCGCTGCCCCACACCGCGCCGAAGCCGGTGAGCAATCCCGCGACGATCAGAAGCGGCGTTCCGGCGCCGATCGTTTGCGCCGGCAGGCCTCCCGTGACAAGGCGCGTCAGGACGGGCGCGACGATAAGGCCCGCGACGAAGGCGAGCCGGCCGGCGAATTGCCGATCCTCGTAAGGCGGAAATAGTCGCGCCGCGATACCGCTAACCCCGGCGATTCGCCCCGTCGTCCACATCAGCAGCACAGCGGACAGGCCCATCAACGCGCCGCCAAGGAGCGACGCAATCGGCGTAAAAGGTGTGGCGACCATGATGATCCTCCGGGTCGAGAGCAATTCTGGCGTATCCATCGGCGCATCCTGCCGGCTCGCGGCCGGATGCTCAATGAGACGTTAATATTACCACTCGAATTGAAGCGGTGTCCCAACTGTATTTTCCAATCTTTGCGCTAAGCATGGCCTCCTGAACGGGGACGACGGGACGTGGTCGATATCGCGCACCAGGCTGCGATCAATCCGGCATCGGCAAAGCATGCCGCGACGGCGCGCGCGCGCGTCCCGCTCACCGCGATCGAACCCGGCCAGTGGCGCGCACTCGCGCAGCGCGCGATCGAGCCGAACGGATATTACCTGCCGGGCTGGGAGCTCGCTGTCAGTGCAACCGCGCGCGGCCGCACCGATGCCTCGGCGCTTTCCGCATACGATGGATCGCGGCTGATCGGGCTGATGCCGGTGATCTCGCTCTGGCGGGCATGGAAGATCCCCCTGCCCGCGCTGGTGAGCGCGCATCCCTATGGTACGCTGTGCAGCCCGCTGATCGACCGCGATGCCCCGATCGAGGCAGCGGCGCGCCTGTTGCAGCAGGCCCGCGCAAACGGGGCGCATGCGCTCGTGCTGAACGATGTCGCGCTCGCTGGGGCGGCAATGACCGCCCTCAGCCAGGTTCTGAATCGCGACGGCCTGAAGCCGCGCCTCCTCAACTCCTACATCCGCGCCAGCCTCGACGCGACCCAGGACGGTGAGACGCTGCTACGCGACGCGCTCGGCACCAAAAAGCTCAAGGAGCTACGCCGCCAACGGCATCGCCTCGAAGAACACGGCGCAATCGTGTTCGACGTCGCGCGCAGCCCCGACGAGATCGGGCCGGCGCTCGAGACATTTTTGCAGCTCGAAGCCAGCGGCTGGAAGGGGAAGCGCGGAACCGCGCTGGTCCAGCACGCGGGCGATGCAACCTTCATCCGCCGCGCCGCTCGCGCGCTGGCGGAAACCGCGCAATGCGAGATCGTCAGCCTTCGCGCCGGCGCGACGCCGGTGGCCGCCGGCATCGTGCTGCGCCACCAGGACCGCGCCTTCTTCTTCAAGCTCGGCATCGACGAGCGCTTCGCAAGATATTCGCCGGGCGTGCAGCTTACACTCGAGCTCACCCGCCGCCTCTGCGCCGATCCAGCCATCGCCAGCGCGGATTCCACGGCGAGCGCCGATCACCCCATGATCAATCCGATCTGGCGCGGGCGCTTCGCCGTCGGGGACGTGTTGATACCGTTGCGGCGGAACGACCCCATCGTGGCGCTGGTTCACGGAGCGCTCGCGGCGCACGGCATCGCCTACGCGGCGGCGCGTCGCGCAGTTCGCCTGCTTCGTAAATAGGATAGCTCCTACTCCGCCGCCTCGGCGTTGATCTCCGCCGAGACCTCGCGGATGGCGCGCGCGAGCATGTTGGGATCCTGCGCGCCGGAGACGGCGTATTTTTGCGCGAACACGTAGGTCGGCACGCCGGAGATGCCTTTCTCGGCGGCTTCCTGCGCGTCCGCCGATACGCGCGCGACGTCCTCGTCGGTGGCGAGGCGCCGGCGCACGTCGTCGGCATCGAGGCCGACATCGGCAGCCGCCTGCACAAGCACGTTCAAATCGGTGAGGTCGCCGCCGTCGCGGAAGTAGAGCTCCATCAGGCGCTGCTTCATCTCGGGCGCCTTGCCGATCGCCTCGGCCCAGAGGATCAGGCGGTGGCAGTCGGTGGTGTTGGGCTGACGCGCGACAAGCTCGGGCCGATAGACGAGCCCCTCTTCGCCCGCGGCCGCAACGACGCGTCCCGCAATGCCCTTGTAGGCCTCGACCGAGCCGAACTTCTTGGTGAGATACTCCTCCCGGCTGATGCCCTCGGACGGCACCCAGGGATTGAGGAAGAAGGGACGGAAATTGAGCTTGACCGGAACATCGGGCACCAGCGCCAGCGCACTCTCGATCCGGTGCTTGCCGATATAGCACCAGGGGCACACCACGTCGGAAACGACGTCGATCTGAAGCGGTTTCAACATGCTCATGTCGGACGTCTCCTTCGGACGGTACGGGTTCGTCGGAAGATAAACCGAACCGGAGGCGGCGCAAGGCACCGGTCCTGCATGGCTCACGACTTCACCTCTGCGGTTATTGTGACAGGCCTCACCCGACCCGATACTCGCGGCCACGATCAAGCACGAGGGGAAACCGCGATGACCGCTATTTTCAAGCCGGAAGGCCAGCAGTTCCGGGCTACGGAGCATGCCGGCGGCCCGTGGTCGCCTGACATGTTGCAGGGAAGCGCCACCACCGCCCTGATGACCCGCGACATCGACCGTCTCGCCACCGAATCCGGCTTCGCGGTGCGGCGCCTGACCTTCGACCTGTGGCGACCGGCGGGCCTGCGCGTCTTCCAGACCACCACCGAATTGTTGCGCGACGGCCGCAAGGCCAAGACCGCCCAGGTGCGGCTGATGGACGGAGAGACCGAGATCGGCCGTTGCACAGCGCTCTTGACGGCGCCGAGCGGAGAATCGCCCGTCGATCCCTTCACCAGGCCCGCGACTATCGACAAGACGCCTGAGACAGGCGCAGCACCGCCGGCCTTCGCGCAGAAATGGAGCCGGTATTTCCAGAACGTGTCGGTGCGGCTGATCGAGGGCGCGCTGGAGAAGCCCGGCCCGGCCGCCGCCTGGATGCGACTTGATGCACCCCTGGTGGAGGGCGAACCGAACACACCACTGCTCCAAGCGGTGCAGGCCGCGGACTTTTCGAGCGGCGTTGCGCAGATCGTCGACATGCGCAACTGGACCTTTATCAATCCCGAGATCAGCCTCTACTTCTTCCGACCGCCGGAGAGCGAATGGATCCTGATCCGCGCCGCCACGCGCGTCGGCACCAACGGCGCGGGCCTGACCATGGCGACACTGAGCGATCTCAAAGGTCCGTTTGCGGAGGTGATGCAAGCCGTGAGCTTTGAGCGCCGCGACGCCGAGCGAGCTCAGGCCTCCTGAGCCGCAAGCGCGATCAGAGTGGCCTCGGACACGGCATCCGCCGGCATGAACATTTCAACGCGAAGCTCCTGAAGCGTCACGTCTTGCGGGGTCCCGAGCGTCAGCACCGCACCGATCAGACCGATGCGGGCGTCGCCCTTTCGTAAGCGCACTTCGCAGAGCGGCCCCGGCGCGACGTTGTCCTCGATCCTGAGTGCGGGAAGCTCCGGCAGCCGCGTCAATTCGCGCCACGTCGATTGCAGGGCCTCGTCGAGCGGTGCAGCCATCGCTTCGTGCCGCGCACGCGACAACAACGCGGTCGCGACGATGGGCCAATTCTCGACGAACGGCTTGAGCTCGTCCGGCGCGAGGAACATGCGCATGTGATTGAGCGGCCGCTGCATGCGTTCTTGCCCAAGCAGCATCGTCATCAGCCGCGACGCGGCGCAGTTGGCCTCCATCACGTTCCAGCGCCGATCGGTCACAATCGCGGGAAACGGTTCGTGCCGCCGGAGCAGAAGATCGATCGCGCGCCGCGCGTCGGCAAGCTCCGGCGCTGAAAGATCGCGCTCGCCGTATAGTCGCGCGAAACCCCCGGCCTCCAGCAGCGCATTGCGATCACGCAGCGACAAACCGAGGGCGGTCGCGAGCTGCAGGAGGATCTCCCGGCTTGCCGCCGACTTGCCGGTCTCGACATAGCTCAGATGCTTGATCGAAATGCCGGCCTCGAACGCCAGCTCCGCCTGGCTCAATGCACGGCGCATGCGCCAGCCGCGCAAAAGGTCGCCGACCGGATTGGCCGACCGTAATGGCCGGGACGAGCGTGTGTCCATCCGGGGATTATGCGAGCGCCACCGCCTCCTGTAAACGGCACTACTGCAAGCCAGCCGCCATCTGCTTCAGCCGCTCGGCAGTGCGCTCGTCGGCCGGGAAGAAGGTTTCCAGAGCCAGCTCCGACAGCGTGATGTCGACGGGCGTACCGAATACCATGGTGGTGGAGAAGAAACTTAGTATCTCCCCCTCGTGGCGCAGCTTGAAGGGGATCGCGACATTGTCGCTCGACAGCGGCGCCGCGCGCGCCGGGATCGGATAACCCTTCAAGTCGTTATACAGCTTGATCAGCTCGGGATCGGCGGTGGCCTCGCATTGCCGGTGCAGCCGCTCCAGGAGATGTCCGCACCATTCCGCGAGATTGACCGTGCGCGGCGCCAGCGCCTCGGGATGGAAGGCAAGCCTCAGCACGTTGAAGGGCTGACCGAGCAGCCGCTGCGGGATGCCGGCGAGCAGCGGCGCCAGCATGCGGTTGGCGGAGACCAGATTCCAGTGCCGGTCATAGGCCAGCGCCGGATTCGGCTCATGCGCCCTGAGGACGAGGTCGATCGCCTGGCGGGCTGATTTCAAGGCGGGATCCTCCAGCGTGCGTTGCGGAAAGGCCGGGGCATAGCCGGCGGCGACCAGCAGCACGTTGCGTTCGCGCAGTGGCACGTCGAGACGTTCGGCGAGTCTGAGCACCATGTCGCGCGAGGGCGCGGCGCGACCGGTCTCGACGAAGCTCAAATGCCGCGCCGAGATTTCGGCCTCACCGGCGAGATCGAGCTGGCTCATGCGGCGGCGCTGCCGCCATTCGCGCAAATGGTCGCCGATATGGACCGGCTGGCTGCGTTCGGCCTGTGCCGTGGATGCATGTGCGTTCATGGTCGAAAACCTAGCACGCAGATTTCGGCCCTTCCATTACGTCGGAGGTAATCGAATTGGGGCTCGGGCCGGCGCATCTTGGGTCGCAACAGGAGACGACCATGATCGCATTGCTGCTCTACCGGACCGTCACAGACCAGCTAGTTCCCTGGGCCATGGCGCTCGCAACCCGGATGCTGGCGCGCAGCCTCAACATGCCGGAGCCGCTGGTGCATTCGACCGGCGACTACGTCGTCGCGCAGGTCACGGCCTTCGAGCACAGCGTCGGCAGGAGCCTCTGCCCGTTCCGCCTCGCCCGCCTGCTCCGCGCCTGGTGGCGTGGATTGCACTGAGTTTCACCTCGAGCCCACCCCAACCATGGAGACCCACGATGATCGACGCATCCACCTTCCTTCGCCGCGCGCTTCTTGCCGACGCGATCTTCAGCGGCGTGGCCGCTCTCGGTTTCACGTTCGGCGCCAGCGCGTTCGCCTCGCTGTTCAACCTACCCGAAGCGCTGCTGCGCGAGACCGGCCTGTTCCTGATCGCCTACACGGCGCTGGTCGGCTGGCTCGCCTCACGCGCCTCCGTGGCAAAGCCGCTCGTGCTGCTGGTCGTGGTCGGCAACGCGGCCTGGACCGTCGGCAGCATTGCGCTGCTGCTCTCGGGCGCGGTGTCGCCGAACCTTGCCGGCGAGCTCATGGTCGTGGCGCAGGCGATCGCGACCGGCGTGTTTGCCGAACTGCAATATGTGGGATTGCGCAGGAGCGGGAGTGTGCTGGCTGCCTGAGGCCACATCACTCGCTGTCGTTGCCCGGCTTGACCGGGCGACCCAGTATTCCAGAGGTAGTCGTCGCATACGGAGCTGCGGCGTACTGAATGCCCCGCTTTCGCGGGGCATGACAGTTATGCCAGAAGCTCGAACTCAGGCTAGGCCCGCGCGCGGCCCTTCGCCTTGCCGACGGCATGACCATTAAGCTTCTTCTTTTTGGCGGACTTCACGCTCGCCTTCTCGGCTTTGCGCTCCGCGCGCGCCTTCACCTTGGCGCGTTCGGCCCGCGCCTCGGCGCGCAGCTTCTTGCGCTTCTTCTCGCAAGATTCGCACTTGCAGCCGATCGGCTTCAGGTAGGCTTTGAAATAATCGGTGCCGTAGTCGTAATTGATCTCGTCGCCCGGCTCGATGTTCTTGATGGCGCGGATGAAAACCTTGCGCTCGCGCGGCCGCACGTCGGATTCGGCGTTGGGCCTGCACGAATGGTTGATGTAGCGCGCGAGGTTCTTGCGCACGGAGCCGTCAATGGTCCAGCGACCGTTGAGCTCGAACAGGTATTTGTTCTCGATGTCGTCGTGCTCGGGAATCCGGGAGTCCAGGATCGGTCCGTAATAACGGATGATCCGGGTGCCCTTCTTGATCGGCTTGGTGGCGAAGAGGCCGAGCCCGGTTTTCGAGCGGCCGACGCGATAAGGTTTGCTGGACGAGGTGGCTGGCATGATCACGAAAAACGAGGACGCGAACGAGGCTGAAAGAGCCCAAGCGAAGCCGCTCTTCTAGAACGATTCCGCGCCGCTGTCAGGTGTCTGTTGACCCCGTTTGAACCTTGCCCACAATCAAGACGTCTGATGGTACGGAGTTCCCACTCGATCAAAGGCGTCGTCATGTTCCGCATCACCACCGCAGGCTTGGCCTTATTGCTCTTGGCCATGTTGCTGATGTGCAGTGGTCTCGACCGAGCCGACGCCCGATCCGTGGGCAGCCAATATACCTCGACGGCCCCGAAGGATTGCCGCCAGATCGGAAAGCCCAGCGAGCTCGACGGCAGCACCACGCGGGTCTGCAAGGGCAAGGATGGCCTCGTGGTCCTGATCGCCGAAGACGATCTTCGCGAAATCGTCTCCGTCGGCCGCAATCGCGAGGCCGCGGCCGAGGAACCGGCTGCTAAAGTCTGGTTCGCTCCGTTCAGCTCGTCCGAAACCACCGTCGAATGGCGCACCGCTGGGGCCAAGCCGTTTGCGATGATCCAGCGCTGGCACATCGCCGATGGCACCGATCCCGACAAGCAGGGGCGGCCGAACACCAAGGCCATGCTCATCGTGACCCGGCTGCCACCCGGCCCCGTCTGCCACGTCGCCTATGTCGACGCGATCGCCAACCCGAACGCCAATGAGCTCGCGCGCAAGGCCGCGGACGAGTTCGCCCGCAGCTTTACCTGCGGCAAGGACGAGGTGAAGATCATAGGCGCACGCGGCCGCGCGGTCGAGCTCGCGACGATGCGCTAGGCGCTCGCCGGCAATCGATCAGGGGCCCGGCGGCTTCCCCGTCACGGGCGACATCAGCATGGCCTCGAGCAGGCGTTCGGGAGTCGTGCCCTCGGGCAGACGCCCCAGAATATCCTCCAGCCGTCCATCGAGCAGCAGCATCGTAAAACCGTGCACCATCGACCAGGCGCGCGCGATCGCAGCGCCCTGATTGAGCGTCAGCGCGTCGCCGCGGATCTGCTCCTGCCGCATCATGCCGACGGCATTGGCGAGTCCCGCAAAGGACGCCTCGGCGGCCTCGTGCAGCGACGGCCTGGAATAGTCGAGGCGCTCGGTGCGGAACATGATGCCGTACATGCCGGGATGAGCCTGGGCATAGGCAACATAGGCTTTCGGCCGCGCCAGCGCGTGCTCAAGCGGGGTGGTGGCGGTGTCAGAGGACGACGCCATCGCCGCATTGAACTGGCGGAAGCCGACGGCCGCGAGCTCACTGAGAAGCCCGGTGAGGTCGCCGAAATGATGGGTGGGCGCGGCGTGCGAGACGCCCGCCTCGCGCGCCACCGCGCGCAATGTCAGGCCGGCGAGCCCGTCACGCTCCAGCACCCGTTCGGCGGCCTGGAGCAGCGCCTCGCGCAGCGCGCCGTGGTGATAGGGCGCCTCGGACTTGACGCTCGCCGGTCGTCGCGCGGGACGCGCCGGCGCGCTCGCCTTCTTTGAAGTACGCGCACCGCGCGCGGTTTCTGTCCTGATCTCACTCTTGCCCATGGGCCAGCTATAGGATGCAATATTGACAGTGTAAAGATTTCACTTGACCAGAACCCCTCGTACGGCTATTTGATCTTTACGATGTAAAGATAAGGAAGGGATACGCCGTGCAGCAGGACGCCGTTGCCGAACGCCGCCACAACCTCGGTCCGATTCCGTTCGAGGCCGACGCGCCCTTCCTGAAAATCATCGGTGAATTGCCGCGCGAACTGAACGGCACGCTCTATCGCAACGGCCCCAATCCGCAGTTCGACTCGCCCGGCGCGCACTGGTTCGTCGGCGACGGCATGCTGCACACCTTTCACCTCGAGAACGGCCGCGCCAGCCATCGCAATCGCTGGGTCCGTACGCCGAAATGGCTGGCCGAGCACGATGCCGGCCGCGCGTTGTTCGGGGGCTTCGGCCGCAAGCTGCCGGATGCGCCGCAAGATCTCACCGACGGCGGCGTCGCCAACACCAACATCATCTTCCATGCCGGCAAGCTGCTTGCGCTGGAAGAAGCCCATCTGCCGACTGAGATCGATCCGGGCACGCTCGCAACCCGCGGCTATCACAATTATCACGGCCGTGTCGCCGGCAGCTTCACCGCGCACCCGAAGATCGATCCCGTCACCGGCGAGCTGGTGTTCTTCGGCTACAACGCCGCGGGTCCGCTGACGCCTGCCCTCTCCTACGGCTCGATCGACGCGTCCGGCAAGGCGACGCGCTTCGAACGTTTCGAGGCGCCCTATGCCAGCATGGTGCACGACTTCATCGTCACCGAGAACCACGTGCTGTTTCCGATCCTGCCCATCACCGGCAGCATGGAGCGCGCGATCAGCGGGCGGCCGCCCTATGCCTGGGAGCCGGACAAGGGCGCCTATGTCGGCGTGATCAAGCGCAAGGGCAGCGCGAAGGACATCGTCTGGTTTCGTGCTGAAGCCTGCTACGTCTTCCACGTCATGAATGCTTGGGAGGACAGTGACCGCATCATCGCGGACGTCATGCAGTTCGAGGAAGCACCACTATTTACGCATCCCGACGGCACGCCCACCAATCCCGAGAAATCCTTCGCTCGCCACTGCCGCTGGACCTTCAATCTTGCCGGGAAGACCGACCGCTTCCAGCAGACCTATCTCGACGATCTCACCGGCGAATTCCCGCGCATCGACGACCGCCGCGCCGGATTGAAGAGCCGTCACGGCTGGTACGCCTGCGCCAATCCGAAGCTGCCGATGTTCGGCGCGCTGTCCGGCGTCGTCCATGTCGATGGCAATGGAACGCGCCTCGGCCATTATCTGCTGCCGGCCGGCGACACCATCTCAGAGCCGGTCTTCGTCGAGCGGTCGAAAGATGCGGCGGAAGGCGACGGCTGGCTGCTGGCGGTGGTCTGGCGCGCGCGGGAAAACCGCAGCGACCTCGCCGTGTTCAATGCCAAGGATGTCGAGGCCGGCCCCGTCGCGCTGGTGCAGCTCGGCCATCGCGTGCCCGACGGTTTTCACGGCAGTTGGGTCGGCGCGCGGTAGCTCTCCTCTCGACATCGCTGATGTCACCAAAAGGTCTCTCATGCATATGCCCTCGATCACCGCGGACCGCCTCGCTGTCCTGATCCTGTTCCTGATCTGCGCCGGGATCACGCTCCCGATGATCCGGCCGCGGCGGAGCGGCCAAACCATCTTCAACGGTGGTATCTTGCTCGCCTTCGTCCTCTCGATCGCCTGTGCGTTACCTGTGCTGCCGCACCTGTCCTGGGCCGGCTTCATCGATGAGATGGCCGACCAAGCCGTTGCAGCAATTCGATTTTTGGAAGTCGCTTACGTCATTTTGACACTGTAAAGATTCTACTTGACCCCGCCTCGCTCCTGACATATTGATCTTTACATCGTAAAGATAAGGCCTGACCGAGGCGAACCATGGCGATTTTCCTGATCCTCGCGCCCTACGGCGCCTTCACTTTCCTGATGCTGATGACGTCTGCCACGATCAGCGTATTCGTAGCCTCGGCAACCTGTCTGGCCACCGTGGCGATCGATGTCGTGCGCGGTCGCTCGGTGAAGATCCTGGCTATGGGCTCGGCGCTGCTATTCGCCGCAATCGGCCTCCACCTCGCGCTGTTCGACCCGGCGCTTGGCACGCTCGGTGTCAAGCTGTCGGTCGACATCGGCATCTTCGTCATCTCGCTCGGCTCGATGCTGGTGCGGCGTCCCTTCACGCTGCAATACGCGGTCGAATCCGTGCCGGCCGAGATCGCGGCAATGCCCGGCTTTCTCTATGCCAATTACGTCATCACGGGCGCTTGGACCGCGGCTGCGCTGCTGATGGCGGCCGCCAATCTCGTGCTGCTCTATGTCCCCGGCCTGCCGCTCTGGTCGAGCCTTGCGGTCGCCTTCGCCGCCCGCAACAGCGCGATCTATTTCACAAAATGGTATCCCGAATATCGGCAGATCAAGTACGGTGCGCCGGCCAGCCCAATGTCCAACTCCCGCTGAACAGGATCGACGATGAAGGACGTATTCGCCCGCCTCGCCTCCGACCTCTTCTCTGCCATCGTCTTCCTGGTCATCTACATCATCACCGACAACGTCGTCCTGGCAACGTCGGTGGCGATTGCCGGAGCGATCGCGCAGGTGATCTACGCGCGCGTCAAGGGGCAGCAGCTCAATTACATGACCTATGCGAGCGTCGCGCTCGTCGTCGTGCTCGGCACGGTCACGCTGCTGACCAACGATCCCCGCTTCATGCTCGCAAAGCCCTCGATCGCGCATTTCGCGATCGGCGCCATCATGCTCAAGCGGGGCTGGATGCTGCGCTACATGCCGCCGATCGTCGTCGAGACCGTTCCGGAATATGTGACGGCTGCAGGTTATGCCTGGGCCGCGCTGATGTTCGTAATCGGCGCCGGCATGATCGCCGTCGCCTCCACAGGCGATCTGAAGCTGTGGGCGTTCTACATCACGGTGGTCGCGGGCGGCGCCAAGATCCTCGCCTTCGCCGTGCAATACGTCGTGCTTCGCCTCATCGTCACCAGCCGACGACGCGCCGCCGCCCGCGCCTAAATGCCTCCAACGGAGCGTTAGGCGCGAGCGGCGAGTTGCGCTATACGCTCGGCCGGGACTGGCCCGCGGATCGTCGCGGTCCGCCGGGATCTTGGGAGACGCGAATGGCCGTCGACGGCAACTGGACTCTGACCCTGACGACCCCCATGGGCGAGCGCAAGGCGACGCTGAGCCTGACGGCTGCCGGCGGCACGCTCACGGGGACGCAGGGCGCGGAAGGCGATACAGCCGAGATTTTCGATGGCACCGTCAGCGGCGATGCCGTCAACTGGAAGGTCTCGATCACCAATCCGATGCCCTTGACGCTCGAATTCATCGGAACCGTCTCCGGCGACAGCATGAGCGGTGAGATGGGCATCGGCCCGATGGGCAGCTTCCCGTTCACCGGCACGCGCGCCTAAGCCGCGCGGCAACGGTGCGCGCGCTCGGTCTCATCGCGGCGACGATCCTGTGTGTCGCGACACAAGCGGCTAGCGCGGACGACGCCGAACCGGCGTGGCGGGCAAGCGCGCTCGCCATGCTACCGGCAGGCTATGTCGCCGGCACGGCCTATCGAACCGAAGGGTCGACGGGCTACCTCGCCGTCTATCCGATCTCGTCGAACGATCCGAAGTCACCTGCAAGCGTGTTCGCCACGCGCCAGGCTCTCGTGGTCGCGCTGACGCCGGATGCGACGCGCGCAGTCTCGGTCGCATTGAAACCGCGTAGCGGGCCCGATCCTGACACCGACGACACCGACTTCCCAAAGCTGCATGCCGATCTCGCCGCGAAGCGCTCGACGCTTCCCGACGGTACCGAGCCCTGCGATTTCGGCGCCTGGTCCGTCGACAAGGATCCTGATGGCCTCAACGTGCGTGCCGAACCATCGATCAAGGCGCGTGTGCTCGGCACGCTTCCGCCGCCCTACCGGCTCAAGCTCGGCGGCAGCGAGAACACGCCCGATGGCGGCTGGCTCACCGAATTCCGCATCATCGGCTTCAAGAACGGCTGGTTTCTGATCGAAGGCGCCAAGCCGCCGGGCAAGGACTACGAGGACGACAAGAAATATCCGCGCAGCGCGCCAAAGCCCTATGCCGGACGCGGCTGGGTCGCCTCCAACAAGGTCGGCGCGTCCTACGCCAATGGCGCGACACGCATGGGCGGTCTGTTCCAGGCGCCCTTCGTTGATGCGAAATGGATGCCCGCCCAGCGCGAACTCGGCGGCGCGATCGACACCGATGGCGGCCCGAAGCGCATCTTTGCCTGCAGTGGCCTCTGGGGCTTGGTCGAGAGCCAGGACGGCATCCGCGGCTGGTGGCGCGGGCTGTGCTCCAACCAGGTCACAAATTGTAGTTGAGCGAGTAAGTCTCGTGTCCCGGACGCGACGCAGCGCGAAGCGGTGCATCGCAGAGCCGGGACCCATGCCCGCCACGGGGACCCCGGATCAGCAGCGCATCATTTCATGCTGCGCAGCGTCCGGGGAACGCGGCCTCAGCCCAGATTCAACTCCTTGAAGAAGTCGTTCCCCTTGTCGTCGATGATGATGAACGCCGGGAAGTCGACGACCTCGATGCGCCAAATCGCTTCCATGCCGAGCTCGGGATATTCGAGCACCTCGACCTTCTTGATGCAGTGCTCGGCAAGATTCGCCGCGGCACCGCCGATCGAGCCGAGATAGAAGCCGCCATACTTCTTGCAGGCCTCACGCACGGCCGGCGCGCGGTTGCCCTTGGCGACCATCACCATCGAGCCGCCGGCGGCCTGGAACTGATCGACAAAAGAATCCATACGGCCCGCAGTGGTCGGGCCGAACGCACCGGAGGCATAGCCCTCGGGCGTCTTGGCGGGGCCGGCGTAATAGACCGGATGGTTCTTGAAATAGTCCGGCAGCGGCTCGCCCTCGTCGAGCCGCTCGCGCAGCTTGGCATGCGCGGAATCGCGCGCGACGATCATGGTGCCGGTCATCGATACCCGCGTCTTGGTCGGGTACTTCGAGAACGTGGCAAGGATATCCTTCATCGGCTGGTTGAGGTCGATCTTGACGACCTCGCCGCCGAGCGACTGCTCGACCTCAGGCAGATACTGCGCCGGGTTGTGCTCGAGCTCCTCGAGATAGACGCCCTCCCTGGTGATCTTGCCGAGCACCTGGCGATCGGCCGAGCAGGACACGCCGAGCCCGATCGGGAGCGAGGCGCCATGACGCGGCATGCGGATCACGCGGACGTCGTGGCAGAAATATTTTCCACCGAACTGCGCGCCGACGCCGAGCGACTGCGTCATCTTCAGAATTTCCTGCTCCATCTCGAGATCGCGAAACGCGTTGCCGTCGGGCGAGCCGTGGGTCGGCAGCGCGTCGAGATAGCGAGCCGACGCCAGCTTCACCGTCTTCATGCAGAGCTCGGCCGAGGTGCCGCCGATGACGATCGCGAGGTGATAGGGCGGGCACGCCGCGGTGCCCAGCGTCAACACCTTCTCCTTCAGGAAGGCGAGCAGCCGGTCCTTGGTCAGCACCGAGGGCGTCGCCTGGAACAGGAAGCTCTTGTTGGCGGAGCCACCGCCCTTCGCCATGAACATAAACTTGTAGGCGTCATCGCCTTCGGCGTAGATCTCGCACTGCGCCGGCATGTTGTTGGCGGTGTTCTTCTCCTCGTACATCGACAACGGCGCGACCTGCGAGTAGCGCAGATTGCGGCGCAGGTAAGCATCGCGCGCGCCTTCCGACAGTGCCGCCTCGTCGTCACCATCGGTGATGACGTTGCAACCCTTCTTGCCCATGATGATCGCGGTGCCGGTGTCCTGGCACATCGGCAGCACGCCGCCTGCAGCGATGTTGGCGTTCTTGAGGAAGTCCAGCGCGACGAACTTGTCGTTCGGGCTCGCCTCGCCATCCTCCAGGATCGCGCGGAGCTGCTTCAGATGACCCGGTCGCAGATAGTGGTTGATGTCGCCAAAGGCCGCTTCCGACAGGGCCCGCAGCGCGTCGCGGGACACCACCAGCATGTCCTTCCCCAAAACCTTCTCGACCCTGACGCCCTCGGACGAGACCTTCTTGTAGGGCGTCTCGTCCTTGCCCAGCGGAAACAGCGGCGTGTGCTTGTAGGGCGGAACGGGCTTTGCGGGATCGGGAAAGGCGGTAGGAGCGTTCATGGCGGGAATCTCGGGGTTTTGGAGCCCTCGCATGGGCCCCTTTCATAGAAGCGTTCTAAGCTTTTTTGCTGCAAAGGGAAGGCGCTCTGGTGCGGTCGGGGCATCCCGATTCGGCGACACGGCGACCTATTTTCGGCGGCTGTCGGCGGACACCAAGCTCTCATGATGCCGGTGAAGACCCTGGGTGCACCCCTTGCGCTACGCGCCCGACGACGGTTGAATGCGCCCGCTAAGGGGCTTTTCATCATGACATTGAACTTGCACGTCCGCGGCGCGATCCTGGTCGCCGCCGCCATCACCGGCCTTGTGACCATCGCCTCGCCCGCCCGCGCGGACCGCTGCGATGACAGCGCCAAGGAGCTGGCGAACCAGGTCGATCGCCTCAAGGTGAATTTCCGCGCCGCCAACGTCGTCTACCTGACTCATCCGGCGGCCAAGGAATTGTCCGTGGCCTGCCGTGGCGACAAATATTCGATCGAGCTCTATGCAAAGGGCGATCGCAAGCCCAAGCCTGAGTTCTTTGCGCTGGTGGGGTCGATGGCGGCGATCGTCTTCACCGTGACCAAGGACGATACGACGACGGGCGCGACACGCTGCCTGAAGCGGATGGGGCTCTTGCGCGGCGACAAGATCAGCATGCGTTACCGGCGTCTCAACATGGAATGCGCCCGCACCAAGACGGATGCGTCCATCGCGATCACGCGCGGCAAGGACGAATAGGCGGTCCCCGCGCGGTGTGCGCCTGACAGCACACCGCCCACTACGGACCGTCATTGCGAGCGTAGCGAAGCAATCCAGAATCCCTCCGCGGAGACAGACTGGATTGCTTCGCTGCGCTCGCAATGACGAGGAGAGGTCTGTCCTCTCGCGGAAACAGCGCTTGTGGCGACACGAAAGCGGCCTCCTCCACCGCACCGCATCCCTCGCATTTTAACGATTGGCTTGAATGAAATTTCGCTCCTCGCGGCGCAGGGTCAATTGTTTCCATGTGTGAGGATTTGTGGATGAGCGTTTCTACCGTTTCGCCGCCGCCGATCGCGATCGTGGTGCCGAGCTACGACACGACCAAGCAGCAGGACGATCAGATCAAGACCAAGGACAACGACCCGACCTATAAGCCGCCGCCGCCCGCGCCGCTGCCGCCGGGTCAGGGCACGCGGATCGATCAGCTCGCCTGATCAGCCGCGTCGAAGATGAAATGCCCGATCCGGTCGATCGGGCTTTTCGCGTGTCCGGCCGCATCTTCGCCGGATAGCTGCACCAATATCATGCGCGGCTACCCTGAGACCTGCGCATGATCGCAAGACTCCTGTTGCAGAGCACGATCACCACCGCCGCCATGGGCGCGCTGCTGTTCGCGTCCGCCGGGACCCTGCATTGGCCTTCGGCCTGGGTGTTTCTCGCGACCTCCGCCCTGCTCGGCCCGCTCGGCGGCTGGTGGCTTTACCAGGTCGACCCCGCACTGCTCGCCGAACGCCTGCGGCCGGTCCTGCAAAAAGACCAGCCCGCTGCCGACAAGGTGTTCATGACCGTCTTCGTCGTCGCGATGCTGGTCTGGCTGGCGGCGATGGGGCTCGACCGGCGTACGCTGTCCTCCGACATGCCGAGGGCGCTGCAGATGCTCGGCCTCGCCCTGTTCCTGCTTTCGACGCTGTTCATCCTCTGCGTTTTCCGCGAGAACTCGTTCGCGGCGCCCGTGGTGAAGCTGCAAGCCGAGCGCGCGCAGCGCGTGATCTCGACGGGGCCTTATGCCCATGTACGTCATCCCATGTACAGCAGCATGATCCTGTTCTTCGCCGGCGTGCCGTTGCTTCTGGGCTCATGGTGGGGACTTATGATGGTGCCGCTATTCCTCGTCTTGTTTGCGGGCCGCATTCGCATCGAGGAGCGTACGCTGCGCGAGGGCCTGCCGGGCTATGCCGACTATGTGACGCGCGTGCGCTATCGCCTGCTGCCTGGCGTGTGGTGAGCGCACGCATCAGTCTGCAAATTGCGGAAAAGCGTTTCCTCCGATCGACTGACGTCGCCCGAAGCGTTCGCAGGCGCTCTAGCCATCCAACTCGCGGTAGCGGCGGAAGATGCCCTGCTCGTTGAAGGGAATACGGCGCTCGCTTTCGAGATAAGCCTTGATGTTCGGGCGCGCCGACACGCGGTCGTGCAGGCCGACGAGGCCTGGGATATCTGTCTCGAACGCCTTCATCCGCTTCGGAAACGCATAGCGTAGTCCCGCGACGAGCTGGAACAGCGAGAGATCGACATAGGTCAGCTTGCGGCCGGTGACATAGGCGCCGCCATTGTCCGCGAGAAGCTCTTCGAAATAGCCGAGATATTTCGGCACGCGCTCGCCCCAGAAGTCGGCGGTGCGCTTCTTTGCCGGCGGTTTCTGATCTTCGTAGTAGAGCGAGGGCCCGAGCGGGTGATGGGTGTCGTGAATCTCGACCACGAAATCGGTGATCGTCAGCTGGAGCTGATGCACCCAGAGTTGACCCGCCTCCGACTTCGGGGCGAGGGCGTGGCGGGCGCCGAGATAGAGCAGGATGTTCGCGGTCTGGCCGATGACGAGCTTGCCGGCTTTGAGGAACGGCGGCGCAAAGGGCGGCGTGCCCCTGTGCGCGTCCATCATCTTCATCATCGCGGCTGTGCCGCGTGGGCCACGCGCCACGTCGACGTATGCCGCGCCCGCCTCCTCCAGCGCCAGCCGCACATATTCACCGCGGCCCTGGATCTCGGGCCAATAATAGAGCTCGTATTTCATGGAGGGTCCGTGAGCGTGGAAGCGACAGGACCAATCTATCACGCGCGACAAGGTTCCGTCAGGATGGGGCTGAAGGGCGGCACCACACGCTCCGTCATTGCGAGCGCAGCGAAGCAATCCAGACTGTCACCCTGGAGGGACTCTGGATTGCTTCGTCGCTGCGCTCCTCGCAATGACGGAAGCCTCAATTCGATGCGAAGCAATAGAGCAAGCCGCCGCCGCCGGTGCTCTTCAGATCGGCCTGCGAGCAGCCGCCATCGGGTCCGCGCGAGGGGTGTGCGGTGTTCCAGGATTTGACCGTCGGGTTGGTCGCAGGGCCGTTGATGTCGGAGTGGCCGAGCATCGCCGCGCCTTGCGTACTCGACGTCCAGTTTTTGCAGGTGCGGTCGTCGGGACCCGCAAACGCGGTGCCGTCGGACTGCGATCCCGTGAGAATGTCGTGCCGGTTAGGCTGGTCGCCATAGCCGTTTACAATCTCGCCCTTCTCGGTCAGCGCTGTCTCCTTGCTGATCTTGTTGGCGCTGTGCAAATCGGCCACGTCCTTGGCGATTTCCACGCCCTTGGCGTTCTGCCACGGTCCCTTGCCGATGCGGTCGCGCGCGTTGACGGCCGGCTTGCCGTCGGCGGCCTGCGTGGAGAGATAGGCGCGCCAGGTCTTACTGCCGGCGCCGCCGGCCTGGGCCAGCTTCTGGCACTGCGCATCGGCCCCCTCCAGACCGCCGAGATCGGCGCCTTTGCCAGGACCGTTGGAAGTCACGAAGAACGTCATGTTGGCCGACTGCGCCTGCGCCGATGGCGCCGCAAGCAAGGCCGCAGCGAGCGCGAGGCCTGAAATCGTCATGGTTCTCTCAATGCGGATCATCCTGTCCTCCATTTGTGTTGTCGTTGGCCGCCAGATTTCAACCCGACGCAGGCCCGCTTATTCCGATGCCGCGATGCGAGACGCCCAAAAGAAAAAGGCCCCGTGCAAGAAGCACGATGCCCTGGTTTTTTCATGTCGTCTGCGATCAGTTGGTCGACGGGATCGCCGACGATTCCCAGCCGCTTCCCGACTGCCATGTCGATTAATTGCTTCCCGGGACAATGGTGCCGGGCGAGCATACCAAATGGGCCGATCCTCAAGTGATCGTCCAGGGGAGGACGCGGGGGACTGTGGCGGGACCGTTCAGGGCGGTATCCGCGATCACATCGGGGCTGCGTAGCGCGCGGCGCAAGGGGAGATCGTTCATGCACCGGACCACAATCCGCCCAATCACGACAATTGCCGGCCGCGCCACCCTTTGCTGCCTTGCCGTCGGTCTTGCCCTGGGTCCGAACTGCGCCTTGGCCGCGGAACTGCTCAAAGCCCGGCTGGCGCAAAATCTCGCACCGATCTCCGGCCTTGCGATCGTCGCCAAGTCGAAGGGAATCTTCGAAAAGCACGGACTTGACATCACGGTTTCGAACTTCACGTCCGGCAAGCAGTGCCTGGACACCGTGATCGGGGGCGGTGCCGACATCGCGACCACGGCGGAGGCGCCGGTCACCGCATCGACGATGGCAAACCAGCCCATCGCCTTCGTCGCCGGGATGGAATACTCCGATCTCAAGACGCTCGTCGCGGCCAAGGCCGGCGTCAAGACCAAGGCAGATCTTCGCGGCAAGCGAATCGCCTTCACTGCCGGCACCGGTAGCGAGGTTTACACGGCGACCTTGCTGAAGTCGGCGGGATTGACGCCCAAGGATGTCACCCTCGTCAATCTGCGGCCGCAGGAGATGCTGCCGGCACTTGCAGCCGGAAGCATCGACGCGATCGACACCTGGGAGCCCCACGTCGCCAACGCGAAGAAAGCCCTGGGCGAAGCCGTCACTGAGGTAGATACAAAGGGCACCTACTCCGAGACGTTCAATATCGTCGTCATGAAGCCCTACCTGGACGCCAACCCGGTGCTGGTCGAGAAATTCATCGCCGCACTGATCGATGCCGAGATCTGGATGAAGGCACAGCCGGATGAAGCAATCACGACAGTCGCGGACGCAGTTGGAATGAAGCGGGACGAACTCGCCCCCATCTGGGCCGACTATGTTTACCGGGTGCGTCTCGACGACCGGCTGATCGAGATTCTGAAGACCCATTCCGCATGGCGCCTCGAGAGCGGCAACCATCCTCCGGGAGCGGCGATGCCCGACTTCAGCAAGGTCGTCGTCACCGAGCCACTGAAAAAGGTCGATCCCGCACGCGTCACCCTGTCGTGGAAATAGGCACCCGCGCGGCCATGCAGGAAGCCATTTCAGCAGGACGCGATATTGCCATCCGCACTGGCGGTCGCGCTCGGCCGAATTCAGTTCGGCTTCGCCGCCTCAATATTCTGGTCGGGGCGCTTTCGCTTCCCTTGTTCGTTGGGCTCTGGGAACTGGTCTCCCGTTCCGGGACCGTCAACATGGTGCTGTTTCCACCGCCGACGGTGGTTGCTGCGGCCGTGCTTGAGTGGATACGAAGCGGACAGTTCTTTAGCGATCTGTTGGCCAGCCTCTTTCGCGTCACCACGGGATTAGGCGGCACGCTCGGCATCCTGCTCGGTGTTCTCACCGGCCAATTCCCCGTTATCTCGAGCTTGCTGTCCCCGCTATTCCATATCTTGCGGCCAATTCCGCCGATTGCGTTCGTGCCGATCGTCATCCTCTGGTTCGGCCTGTCGGAGGCGGGAAAATTGTTCCTCGTCGTATGGGGCGTATTCTTCACGGTATGGCTCGGCGTGCAGAAGGTCGACCGTGGCCTGATCCGGGCGGCATTGATGCTCGGCACGCCCCGACGGCAGATGCTGCAGGAGATCGTGCTGCTGGGCGCGCTTCCCTACATTGTCGTCGGGTTGCGCACCGCCGTCAGCATCTCCTTCTACACGCTCGTCGCGGCTGAACTGGCCGGCGCTTTCGCCGGCATTGTGTACAGGATCGAGATTGCGCAGCAGAATTTGCAAACGGGCCAGGTCATGGGCGGGCTCGCAGCGCTCGGGTTGATGTCGTTCATCGCCGACCGGCTGTTTGCGGCTCTTGCCGAACGTATCGTCTGGTGGCGCTGATGTCGGGATCTCGATCGGGCATGAAACTGGCACTGGCAAGTTCGCCTGCCTCCGTCGAATCGGCGCGAAAACAACCGGCCATTCAAGTCTCGAACCTGAGCATCGTTTTCGACACCAAGCGCGGGCAAATCATCGCGGTCGATCGCGTTTCGTTTGACGTGGCGCCTGGCGAGTTCGTCTGCATCGCCGGTCCCTCCGGCTGCGGCAAGTCGACGGTGCTCAATACGATCGCCGGGCTGGAAGTGCCGTTCGAAGGCGAGATCCTGGTCGAGGGCGCGCCCGTCTACAGTCCGCGTCCCGATGTCGGCATGGTGTTCCAGCAGCCGCATCTCTTCCCCTGGAGGTCCGTCCGCAGCAACATCGCCCACGGTCCCAGGATGCTCGGCAAGTCCACGACGGAAGCGTATGCCATCGCCGACGATCTGATCGCGATGGTCGGCCTCAAGCGTTTCGCCGACGCTTATCCGAACACGCTGTCCGGCGGCATGCAACAGCGCGTGGCGATCGCGCGAGCGCTGGCCAATCAGCCCCGTGTGCTGCTGATGGACGAGCCCTTCGGGGCGCTCGACGCGCAGACCCGCGCGGTGATGCAGGACAATCTGCTGGCGCTGCGCGACCGGATCAAGGCGACGATCGTGTTCGTGACGCATGACATCGATGAAGCCATCGTGCTGGCCGACCGCGTTCTCATCATGAGCGCGGGACCCGGCCGCATCCTGCGCGAAGTCGCGGTCAAGCTGCCGCGCCCACGGTCGAGTTCTGTCATGGTCGAGCCAGCATATCTTTCGCTCAAGAAGGATTGTCTCGACGTCATCCGCGCAGAAGGGTTGCGGGCGTTCAATCAGTCGGACGCGGACTGACGCGGAGCCCGCGCGTCTGAGGCGAACGCAGCGGGCTGGCATGGTTCTTGAATAGCCGATGCCGGGTCTCACATGCGGAGCCGGCCATGCACAGGGCGAACAGCGCGATAGCGGCAGGTGTGATGCTCGCGGAGTCGGACGATCTCGTCAGACCGCTGCCCGGCCTGCTGGATGGTCTCAACCGGGCTGATTGCAATCGCTTGCGTGCGATCGGACGCGAAAAGATCCTGGAAGCCGGCCAACTGGTTTGGTCTCAGGGCGACGCACAGGCCGGAATCTACCTGATCAGCGAGGGGCGCATACGCAGCTACTATGCGGCACCGTCGGGGCGCGAAGTCACGCTCGCCTATTGGTTTCCCGGCAACTTCGTCGGCGGGCCCGACATATTCGGGACGGGCCCGCACATGTGGACATCGGTTGCGGCCGAGCGCAGCCGGTTGACGTTCATGCCCGGACTGGCATTGCGGCGGCTTGCGCTCGAATCGCCGGCAATCGCCGTCGCCTTGCTGGATGCCCTCGCATTCAAGGCGCGATGCTATTCGGCAATGGCCCAGATGCTTGGGACGCGCTCGGTCACCGAGCGGCTGCACAGCCTGCTGATCTTCCTGTCGCACGTCTACGGCGTGAAACGCGACGGCGAGATCGTCGTCGGCATGCCGTTTACGCACGGCGACCTTGCCAATCTGATCGGATCCACCCGCCAATGGGTGACCGTGCAACTCGCGCGGCTCCAGGACGAAGGCGTGATCAGATACGAAAGATCCGTGATTTCGATCCTGGATGTTTCTACACTCGGGCAGGCGATGGGATAATGTCCGCCCGTTAGCCGGCAGACTTCAATTCGAATGCCGATCCGTCTGCGCCGGCCTCGAACCGCCGTGCGAGTCCGATCAGCGCGCGATCGTGCCAGGCCGGCGCCAGCAGGGTCACGCCCATGGGCATGCCGTTCGGCAATTTCGTATTCGGAACGGCGACGCCGCAGAGATCGAGCAGATTGGCAAAGTACGAGTAGTAGCCCAGACGATTGTTGAGGGTGATCGGATCACGATGCATCTCCTCCAGTGTGAACGGCCGCGGTGCAGTCGGAACCACCAGGGCATCGATGCCGGCAAAGATTGCTTCGGCGTCGCGGCGAAGCCGGTGCAGCCGGTGAATGGCGCCAAACGTGTCGATCGCCGAATACCCGGCGGCTGAGCCCAGCACGGTCCTCGTGACATCAAGCAAGGCGCCGGATTCGACGTCGATGAGCGAAGCGATGGCCGAGTGCCGCTCCGCGACCCAGGGACCGCTGAACATCAACTCCCCGGCCTGGCGGAATGGGGCGAAGTCCACCTCGATCGCCGTTCCTCCGATATGAGCAAGACGTTCGCAGGCACTCTCGTAGAGTTCGCCGCATTCCGACATGCCGAAGCATTCGAGATCTGCTGGCGCAACGCGGCCGAACCGGAATGATGCCGCCGCCCCGTTGGCGGGGAAAAAGGTTCTGGGCAGGCGGCTGTACGGATCTTCGAAATCAAACCCTTCGATGATGTCGAGGATTGCTTCGCCGTCGCTGACGGTATTGCAGAATACCGACACGCAATCGATCGTCGGACAATTCGGCACCAGGCCACGTGATGACACCAGCCCAACGGTGGGCTTGATTCCGACGATGTTGTTGAACCCGGCAGGTATGCGCCCCGAGCCGCCGGTATCGGTGCCGAGCGCAAAGGCGACGTGCCCCGCCGCCACGGCGACCGCGGAGCCGGAACTGGAACCGCCCGCAACATAGCGCGCATCGGCAACCGACGCGCAAGGGCCATGGGGCGAGCGCACGCCGGACAGGCCTGTGGCGAACTGATCGAGATTGGTCTTTCCGAGGCAAATTGCGCCGGCTGCGGTGAGGCGTTCGACGCTATGCGCGGAATGCCAGGGCGTATAGCTGAACGCCGGACATGCGGCAGTGTTCGGCATTCCCGCGACGTCGATGTTGTCCTTCACACCAAATGGAATGCCGAGCAGCGGAAGATTTTCGCCCGTCCGCGCGCGCGCCACCAGCTTATGGCATTCTTCGAGTGCCTCCTGCCGCGGGCGAAGATAGATCCAGCAATTGCGGTCGCGCTCGGCCTCGATCCGGTCATACGCCGTTCCGATCGCCTCCAGCAGCAGGGACGAACTCCTGGCAATGCCTTCGTAGTTTGTCCTGAGGCGCGCGACACACTGGCTCGCGGAATATCTCCTCATCCAACCGGCAGGCGCGAAATTGCGGCAGCTCTGCGCGGCCAACAAGCAATTAAGTGCTTCGCCCAAATGGCCGCCTGACCGGAAACGCACCGCTCAAACAAAAAGGGCGCCGTGCCGAAGCACGACGCCCTCGTTTGTCGCTATACGGGCGATCAGTTGGTCTGCTGGATCGCCGACAGTTCCCAGGTGCCGCCCGGACGTCGGGCAAAGGTCCAGACTTCGGTGGCCTCGCCCGGCTGCTCGCTGCCGGCGACAATCGCGCCGGTATTGCGGTCGAGCGTCTTGTCGGTGAGCGCGAAGCGCAGCGCCACCGTCGCGTAATCGGTCTCGCCTTCGCGCCAGGATTCCGCGAGGTCGCCCTGCAACAGCTTCACACCGCTGACCTTGTTGACGACATTGCGCGCGCGGTTCTGGCCGAGGTCCTGCTCGAAATAGGAGACCATTTCCGGCGTCGCGAGCGTGTGCAGCTTGGCCACGTCCTCGTTGGACCAGGCCGACTGGACGTCGCTGAGCAGGCGCTCGAACGCTTCATAGTCGTCCGGCTTGATCTCGAGCGGTGCGTTGTTGGCGCCGAAGCCGAAGCCACCGCCAAGACCACTACGATTGTTCGCCTGCGGTCCCGGACCGGCACCGGCGTCAGCATTGGCATAGGCCGCCTGCGGGGTGTGGCGGCGCTGCCACCAGGACATCGCCAGCCGAACCACGAGCACCACGAGGACGATCTGGATGATCAGGCCGATGATCGACGACAGGCCACCGAGGCCGCCGAACAGGCCACCGCCGAACAGCATGCCGAGCAGGCCCGCGCCGAGGAACCCGGCCGCAAGGCCGCCCATGAAGCCGCCGGCCCGGCCGAACAGACCGCCACGCGCGGGTGCGGCGGCAGCCGAATTCATGCCTGCGCCCGGCTGGGTGTAGGTCCGATTGAACTGCGAGGTCGAGCCCGGCGCGGTCGTGGTCGATGGCGGGGCCGAATAGGTGCGCGAACCGCGCGAACCCGACGACATACCGCCACCGACGCGCGCGTCGGCGGACGAGATCGCCAGCGCAGTCGGCAGCGCAAGCGCCAGCACGACGGCAATCGTCTTGAAGAGACTGCGGGAGCGTTGCGAGAAATTCATGTTGGTTTCCCAGATCCCCGGCATGGGGATGTGCCCCTAAGATGGGCAGCCTTCCGTAAAAAGGAAGCCACTATCGGAACTTATGGCTGCGGCCCTCAGTCGCGGGGATGTGGCAAAAGCCCATATTTGGCGGCGGCTTGGCCGGGTGTGCAAAGGAGCCGCGGTCGCCGGCTACCGGTCGGTTTGGCGACAGCAGTTCAGCTTTTTTCCGTCATTGCGAGCGAAGCGAAGCAATCCAGGCTGTTTCCGCGGAGGCAACTGGATTGCTTCGTCGCTTCGCTCCTCGCAATGACGGAGAATGTGGAGCCCGCGCCCTCACCCCGCCTTCGCCATCGTCTCCTTCACGGCCGCCACGAGCTGGCTAAGTGTGAACGGCTTGGGCAGGAAGTCGAACTGCTGGCCTTCGGGCAGGCTCTTCTCGAACGCGTCCTCGGCGTAGCCGGAAACGAAGATGAACTTGATGTCGGGGTTCTTCTCGCGCATCGCCTTGAGCAATGTCGGGCCGTCCATCTCCGGCATCACGACGTCGGACACGACGAGATCGATTCCGCCGCTCTGCTCTTCCAGCACCTCCAGCGCCTCGACGCCGTTCTCGGCCTCGACCACGGTGTAGCCGCGCGAGCGCAGCCCGCGTGCGTTGAGCGCGCGCAGACCCTCCTCGTCCTCGACCAGGAGGATGGTGCCCTGTCCGGTGAGATCGGTGCGGGGCTTGGCGTCCGCCACGGACCCGGCCTCCTTCGCGGCACCATTGCTGGCGCCAACGACCGGCGCCGGCTGCTCGACCTGCACCTCCGGCTCGGCATGATGGCGCGGCAGGAAGATGTGGAACGAGGTGCCCTGCCCGGGCTCGGAGTCCACGTAAATGAAACCGCCGGTCTGCTTGACGATGCCATAGACGGTGGAGAGCCCGAGGCCGGTGCCCTTGCCGACCTCCTTGGTCGAGAAGAACGGCTCGAAGATCTTGTCGCGGATGTCGGCGGGAATGCCGGTACCGCTGTCGGCGACCTCGATCCGCACATAGTCGGCGGCTGGCATGCCCTTGTAGGCCAGCCTGGCCGCTTCCTCGGTGGTGACGTTTGCGGTGCGGATGATCAGCTTGCCGCCGTCGGGCATGGCGTCGCGCGCGTTGACCGCGAGGTTGACGATGACCTGCTCGAACTGGGAAACGTCGACCTTGACCGGCCAGAGATCTCGGCCGTGGATGGTCTCGTGCTTGACCTTCTCGCCGATCAGCCGGCGCAGCAGCATGGCGAGATCGGAGAGCGCATCGCCGAGGTCGAGCACCTGCGGCCGCAGCGTCTGCCGGCGCGAGAACGCCAGCAACTGCCGCACCAGCGTGGCGGCCCGCGTCGCGTTCTGCTTGATCTGCATGATGTCCTGGAACGACGGGTCGGTCGGCTTGTGCGCGTTCAGCAGGAAGTCGTTCGCCATCATGATGGCGGAGAGCACGTTGTTGAAGTCGTGGGCGATGCCGCCCGCGAGCTGGCCGACGGTCTCCATCTTCTGCGACTGGTTGATCTGGTTCTCCAGCGCGCGCCGCTCGGTGGTCTCGAGCATGTGCACAATGGCGACTTCGGCGTCGTTCTCGGCCGCATCCACCGGCGTGACGAAGAACTGGCCCCAGCGCTCTCTGGTTCCTTCGAGCGCCACTTCGACCGGCGCGACGTCGGCCTGGCCCTCCGCAGCCTGGTTGATGGCCGCGATCAAAAGGTGCCGGTCGCGCGAATTGACCGCGCGGAAGATCGACTTGCTGGCGCTGTCGAGCCCCAGTGCCTGCCCGAGCTTGGCGTAGCGCGCATTGGCGCGCACGACATTGCCGCCACGGTCTACCGTCGCGATCGCCATCGGGGTATGGTCGAAGAAGCGCATGAAGCGCACTTCGGCGGCGCGATCCGGATCGCTGCGCTCGTCGCGGGCACGGCTGATCACCAGCGTACGCGACGGGCCCGGCGCACCGTCGGCGCCGAAGGCGAGCTTGTGATAGAGCCGAACCGGCATGGTCTTGCCGGTACGCATGCGCAGGTCGATGTCGAAGACTTCCGTCTTGACCTCGCCCGGCACCGCCACGATCGCGGTGAGCAGCGAAGCACCGTCGCCGGAGACGATGTCGGTGAGCTTCAGCCCGCCCGAGCCGATCTCGGCGAGGTCGTAGTCGAGCCAGTTCGCCAGCGTCGCATTGACATAAGCGAGCTCGCCGGCCGGATTGACCGAGAAGAAACCGCAAGGCGCGTGATCGAGATATTCGATCGCGTGCTGGAGTTCCTGGAACACGTCCTCCTGGCGCTCGCGGTCGCGGGTGATGTCTGCGATCGACCACACCGCGTATCTCGTCTCGCGCTTGCCGGTGCCGAGGGGCCGCACCCGCATGCGGAGCCAGCGGCCCTGGCTGCCGTCATTGCCGGAGATGCGGACCTCTTCCTGCTGCCGCTTGCCTTCGCGCGCGGCTTTCAACAGGCGGAACACCGCCTCGGAGACGTCGGGGTTGCCGATGAAGACGCGCTCCACGGGGCGCACGTCCTGCGGACCGGCGGCGCCGGTCAGCGTCAGGTAGGCCGCATTGGAATAGACCACATGGCCGCGCGGGTCGGTCACGGCGAGGCCGTCGAAGGCGTGGTCGGCGATGCGCCCCATCACGGGATCGTCGAGATTGCGATCGGCGAAGCGGATGATGCCGGCGGCGAAGGCGAACAGGTTGAACAGGCCGACCATCGCCAGCACGGCGAGGATACCGAGGATATAGGGCTGGGCCTGCGCGCGCCCGAGCGTCATCAACCCGACGGCAACGGCGACGAGGCCGGCGGCCACCAGCAGCACCAGCGCAATGCTGCCCGAGCGCGGCGACGGCTCGTGCGCCGCAACGGGCTCGCGTGTGAGGTCGTGGTCGGTCTCGGCAGTCATCTCAAGCTGGCACAGCCTGTCGGCAGAGAATCAACGCGCTACAGGGCGCGCAGGGTCCTCCCTGCCTGAATCGGACCCGCAGGCGCAAGGGCAGCATGGGCGAAAGGTACGCTGATTCCCAGATTACGGCCATTTCCAGTACTTTTCAGGGGTTTTATTGCCGGCTGGCACCGAATCCGCTCTTCAGACGCATGACGTAGCCGATGACTTCGGCGACCGCATGGTAATGCTCGGTCGGGATTTCCTCGTCGATCTCGACGGTGGCGTAGAGCGCGCGGGCGAGCGGAACGTTCTCGACGATCGGGATGTCGTGCTCGCGCGCGATCTCCCGGATCTTGAAAGCGAGGTTGTCGACGCCCTTGGCGACGCAGATCGGCGCCGACATGCCACGCTCGTAGGACAGCGCGATCGAATAGTGGGTCGGGTTGGTGATGATCACCGAGGCCTTGGGAACCGCCGCCATCATGCGCTTCTTGGAGCGCTGCTGGCGCAGCTGCCTGAGCTTGCCCTTGATGTGCGGATCGCCTTCGGACTGCTTGTACTCTTCCTTGATCTCCTGGAGCGACATCTTCTGGCGCTGGAACCAGCTGCGATACTGGAAGAAATAGTCGCCGATGGCGATGATCGCGAGCGCCGCGACTACCGCGCCGAGCAGATGAATGGTCAGGCTGGTGGAGGCGCCGAGCAGGGCGGCCGGATCGAGCCTGACCATCGCCTCCATGCGATGCCGCTCCGGCCACAGGATCACGGTCATGACCGCGCCGAGCACGATCAGCTTGCCGAGACCCTTGAGGAAGTTCGCCGCCGCTTGCTTGCCGAAGATGCGCTTGAGGCCTTCGGCAGGCGACAGCTTGCTGAACTTGGGCTTGAGGGATTCGGCCGACCAGACCAGGCGGTGCTGCAGCATGTTGCCGGCAATTGCCGCCAGCACCAGCATCAGCAGCGGAACGCCCACCGCCGCGAGCACCGCGACTTCGATCTGCTGCATCAGGGCGAGCAGCGCCCTGCCGTCGGTCTTGATCATCCAGGAATTGGCGAGCAGGTTGCGCATCGGCGCCAACAGCCCGCTGCCGACTGATCCCGAGAAGCTCGAAACCACGAGCGTGGCGCCCGCGATCATGAACCAGGTGTTGATCTCCTGGCTCTTGGCGACGTCACCGCGTTCCAGCGCCTCTTCGAGACGTTTTTGCGTCGGGTCTTCTGTTTGACTCTCTGGATCGTTGTCTTCCGCCATCGATCACCTGGTCACTTGAGTGGCATCATCTGGTGCATGACACCGATGAAGTAGTCGAGATAGGTGCCCATCATCGCCGTGAGCACCACGGCGAGCACCAGGAAGCCGGCGAAAATCGAGAGCGGCACGCCGACGAAATAGACCTGCATCTGCGGCATCAGCCGCGCCAGCACGCCGAGCCCGATGTTGAAGACGAGGCCGAACACCAGGAACGGGCCGGAAAGTTGCAAACCCAGGCGGAACGCGGCGGCAAAGGCGCGCGTCGCAAGCGCAGCGACATCGCCGCTCGATACGGTCTCGCCGGGCGCGAAGATAGTATAGCTGTCGTTCAGTGCCGCGATGACCAGATGATGGCTATCGGTGGCGAACAGCAGCGTCACCCCCAGTATCGTCAGAAAGTTGCCGACCAGCACGCCCTGCTGTCCCTGCGTCGGATCGACCGAGGTGACGAAGCCGAGCCCCATCTGCTGTGCGATCACGGCACCGGCGACCTGCAGCGCCGACAACGTCACCCGCGCGGTCGCCCCCAGTACGATGCCGATCACGATCTCATGCAGCATCAGGACCAGCAGCGGCGCGATCGAGCCCATATCGACCTGATAGGCGTTGCGATGCAGCGGCAGGATGATCAGCGTGAGCAGCAGCGCGATCGACAGTTTGATCCGTGTCGGGATATTGGTCTCGCCCAGCCCCGGCAACAGCATCACCATCGCGCCGACCCGGGCAAAGGCGAGCATGAAGGAGGCGGCAAGCGCCGGCAGCAGCGAGACGTCGATGCGCATGATGGGCGCATAGTGCCTCAGCCGCCGATGATTCGCGACGATATCCGCAGCATGTGGGAATGCAGTGCGTCGGCCATGAACGGCAATGCCAACAGCATCGTGGCAAAGATGGCCAGGATCTTCGGCACATAGATCAGCGTCTGCTCCTGGATCTGCGTCAGCGCCTGGAACAGCGACACGACGACGCCGACAACGAGGCCAACCACCATCAGGGGCGACGACACGATCACGATGGTCCAGATCGCATCACGCGCGACGTCGAGGGTTTCCGGTCCGGTCATTGCACAGTCCTCTATTCAAGTCTCATCCCCACCGCTTGATGAGGACGACACGAACCTCTCCTCGTCATTGCGAGCGAAGCGAAGCAATCCAGACTGCCACCGCGGAAAGATTCTGGATTGCTTCGCTACGCTCGCAATGACGATGGATAAAATCAGATCGGCATCTTCATGATGTCTTCATAGGCCGCGATCACGCGGTCGCGGACCGAGACCAGCGTCGACACGGCGACGTCGGTGTCTGCGACCGCCGTCACCACGTCCATCACGTTGGCCTTGCCGGCGGCCATCGCCACCGTCTGCGCATCGGATTTGCGGCCGGATTCCAGGACGCTGCCGACAGTGTCTTTCAGAAGAGAGGCGAAGGACTGCCCGCTCGGCTCGCTGCCCTTGCCGGCGCCGCTGTTCTCCAGCACGCGAGCGAGGTTTGCATAGGCGTTGGCGGCAATTGTCGGTGTTGCCATGGCTCAAATGTCCTGTTCAGCTCTTGAGGATGTCGAGGGTGCGCTGGATCATCCGGCGCGTCGCGCTGATGATGTTGAGATTGGCCTCGTACGACCGCTGCGCGTCGCGGATGTCGGTCATCTCGACCACCGAGTTCACGTTGGGATATTTGACGTTGCCGGTCGCATCCGCCGCCGGATTGTTCGGCTCGTATTTGGTGCGGAAATTGGACTGGTCGGGCTTGATCCTGCCAAGGGTGACGACCTGCGCGTCGAGTGTACGGTCGAGCGCGGAGGAGAAGGTCGGCACCTTGCGCCGGTAAGGATCGCCGCCGGCGGTCTGCGAGGTCGAATCCGCGTTTGCGATGTTCTCCGAGATCACCCGCATGCGCCCGGCCTGCGCCCGCAGACCGGAGGTCGCGATCGCCATCGAACGGGCAAAGTCGCTGCTGTCATTCGCCATGATGCGCTTCCTCTAGCTCTAGCCTTTGCCGATCGCGGTCTTGAGCAGGTGCAGGCTCTTCGAATAGAGCGAGGTCGCCGCCGCATAGTCCATCTGGTTGCTGGCGGCCTTCATCATCTCCTCTTCGAGATTGACGGCGTTGCCCGCGGGGCGGGTCTCAAAACCCGCATTCTTGTTCTGGTCGAATCCGGAGGCCGCGCCTGACGGCGCCATGTGGGAACCGCTGGTGCGGGTAAGCGTCAAGGGCCCCATCGAACCCGTGACGGCCCCGGCCTTGTCCAGTTTCGGCTCCACCAGGTCGCGCGGCCGGAATTTGGGCGTGTCGGAATTGGAGACGTTCTCGGACAGGACGCGCTGGCGTTCCTGGTGCCATTGCATCTTGGTGCGAAGCGCCGATAGCACCGGAAGATCGTTGATGGACATCGTTGCGGCTCCTTCCGCCTCGCAGGACCCAGGTCCGAAGCTAGGCAGAATTTGCCGCCTGTATGGTTAACAGCCGGTTAAGGAGGTCGCAGGCAGTTGTCCCCCGGCGGGACACCACTGCGCGTGCCCCGTGATTCTACGCCTCCAAAA
The DNA here is from genome assembly GCF_023100665.1 of Bradyrhizobium sp. CW1. NCBI lineage: Bacteria > Pseudomonadati > Pseudomonadota > Alphaproteobacteria > Hyphomicrobiales > Nitrobacteraceae > Bradyrhizobium > Bradyrhizobium sp. CW1. The sequence goes on along the minus strand of NZ_CP064684.1, from coordinate 2,942,946 downwards.
GCGGCATTAACCCAACCGCTTGGCGGCGCATTCACAGGTCAAGAAGTCGTTTTGGATCGAGCGATTCATGGGTTATTAAGAGTTGGGGACGGCAAAACTTGCCGTGGCACGTTAAGAAATCGCAGTTTGGGGCAACGTAAGCCGGTGGTTGGCGCATCTGACCACGGGCCCGAGAAAAGCGCCATTTGTCGGGGACAAGTATGCAAGGCAGCCCTATCACCTTCATCGTCGCGTTCATCGTCGTTCTGGCGTTGATCGGCGTCGCTGCATGGCTGGTTCGCCGATTCGCCACCAGCCGGCTCGGCGCCAACACCCAGCGCGGCCGGATGCCCCGGCTCGCCGTGATCGATGCCGCCGCGGTCGACGGCCGCCGCCGCCTGGTGCTGGTCCGGCGTGACAATGTCGAGCATCTTCTGATGATCGGCGGCCCCACCGACATCGTCGTCGAACCCAACATCGTGCGCGCAGCCCCCGGCCGCGACCAGCTCCCGCAGCGTCCCAATGCCGCCGAGCCGCCGCGTCTCGCGCCGATGCATGATACCAGCAGCTGGGCCGACGAAGCACCGCGGCCCGAGCTGCTCGATCATCCCGAGCCGCACATGCCCGAGCCGCCACCGCGGCCCGCGCGCCCCTCCTTTGCCGACGAAGTGCGCCGGCCGGCTCCCGCGCTGGCCGAACGCCGCAACGAACCGCCACTGGCCGGCTTCAACCCCGAGCCGATCGCGCCGCGCCCCGAGCGCGAGCTGCGTCCCGAACCTGTTCCGCCGCGCGTTGCGCGCAACGAACCCCCTCTGATGCCGCGTCCGCCGCGCCAGAGCGAGCCGGTTAAGGCGCCTCCGGTGCGCGCCGAGCGCCCAGCCGCGCCACCTCCGCCTGTGCCGCAGGCTCCGCCCGTTCCGCCGCCGGCGCCCGCTCCGGCGGCCCCATCGAGCGCCGAGCAGAATCTCGCCGAGATGGCGCAGCGGCTCGAAGCTGCGCTGCGCCGCCCCGCCGGCGAGACGCTTGCCCCTCCGGTCGCCCCGGAGCCCCCTGCCGCTCCTCCGCGTGTGGCCCGCAGCGAGCCGCCGGCACCACCGGCGCCTGCCGCAAAGCCGGCTCCGGAAAAGACCAGCTTTGAAAATCTCGAAGACGAGATGGCCTCGTTACTCGGCCGTCCGAAGCCGTCTTCGTGAGGCTGCCGGCCCTCCCGCGTAGAGTTTTTCTTCTTTCTGTCCTGATCGGCGCGGCTTCGCTCGCGATGCCGGCACATGCGCAGGACATCAGCATCAATCTCGGCGGCGGAGGCGCTGGCGGTGGCGGCGTCACCGAGCGCGCGATCCAGCTGATCGCGCTGCTCACGGTGCTGTCGATCGCCCCGTCGATCCTGATCATGATGACGTCGTTCACGCGCATCGTGGTCGTGCTGTCGCTGCTGCGCACCGCAATGGGCACCGCGACCGCCCCGCCGAACTCGGTGATCATCGCGCTAGCGATGTTCCTCACCTTCTTCGTGATGGGACCCGTCCTGCAAAAATCCTACGACGAAGGCATCCGTCCGCTGGTCGCCAATCAGCTCGGCGTCGAGGACGCGCTCCAGCGCGCCTCCGTCCCCCTGCGCGGCTTCATGCAGAAGAACGTCCGCGAGAAGGACCTCAAGCTGTTCCTGGATCTCTCCGGCGAGCCGCCGCCGGCAACCCCCGACGATCTAGGCTTACGCATCCTCGTCCCCGCCTTCATGATCTCGGAGCTGAAGCGCGCCTTCGAGATCGGCTTTCTGCTGTTCCTTCCCTTCCTGATCATCGACCTCGTCGTCGCGTCCGTGCTGATGTCGATGGGCATGATGATGCTGCCGCCGGCAACGATCTCGCTGCCGTTCAAGCTGATCTTCTTCGTGCTGGTCGACGGCTGGTCGCTGGTGGCAGGCAGTCTGGTGCAGAGTTACGGGGGGTAGCGGTCCTGGGCAGCGGTCAGCGACCCCATCCTCTCTAGCCCGATGCTTGTAGGCGTGCACTTGAGCTTACCAGCGCAAGACGGAAGCCTGCCATCGTCAGCGCGTTCGGCGGCTCGTGACATATCGGAAATATGCTCAGGTTGCGCATTCAATGGGTCATTGATATGATGGTCATCATCCCTAGATCCGAAGCGGCTTATGACCAGCAACATCGAAAACCATCTACTCGCTCGGGTCGTGCCGCTTGGTCTTCAGGTCGCCGTTCTTGCTGCGTTGTCTGCGAGTGGCACGTTGGCCACCAACATTCTGTTGCCTTCGCTACCGAGTATCGCCGTCGCGGTGGGCGTCACCAGCGCTCAGGTAACGTCAGCTATCACCATATTCCTCGCCATGTTCGCGGTCGGACAACTCGTTGTCGGTCCGTTATCGGATCGTTTCGGCCGGCGCATACCCGTGATGATCGGGTTTGCTGTATTTTTCGCAGGTAGCATATGGTGCGCGTTAGCCAATGATTTGGCGGCACTATTGATTGGTCGCGTTGTGCAGGCCGGTGGCGCATGTGCCACGTCTGTCCTTTCGCGAGCTATCGCAAGAGATCTTTTCCAGGGCGAAAAGCTAGCGCGCGTGCTCACCTTTGTTATGGTTGCGATGGCAGCGGCGCCTGGATTCTCGCCCCTGGTCGGTGGCGCGCTGGATCATTTTTTTGGCTGGCGTTCAGCATTTGTGTTCGTCGGAATCTTCGCCGTCGTCGCCGCTTCAGCATTTCTTGCGGCTTTCGGAGAAACGCACCACGCGCCACGCGCCGAATTCAATTCCTCGACGATCGCCAAGAATTACTGGTCGCTATCGACTGACCGCCGTTTCCTGGTTCCTGCCGCAACTGTTAGCCTCATCTTAGGTGCGCTGTTTGCAATGTTTTCGGCGTTGCCGCGTGTCTTGATAGAAGGCCTCGACTTCACACCCATGCAACTCGGCCTGTTCTTCGCAGGCACTGTCATGATCGTCTTTAGCGCTGGCATTATCGCTACAAAAATTGTTCCGCACCTTGGTCTCGACCGATCGATTTGCATCGGCCTCGCGCTGGCCTGTGTCGGTGGCGGCATGGTGTTGCTATTCGCGCTTTTCGACGGGCGCTTTTTGCCATTTCTTGTCGGCGCATGCGTATTCCTGCTAGGCATGGGCATGGTCAATCCGCTCTGCAGCGCGCAAGCTCTTTCGCCATTCGGCGATCGCGCCGGTGCTGCCTCGGCCCTGTTGGGTTTCTGGCAGATGTTGGCCGCGGCGCTGGGCGTATCGCTTGCGGCGGTGATCGCAAGGAACCCCATGATCGGGCTTGGTCTTGTGCTAGTGCTTGCCTCGAGCTTGGGCTCGGCAATTTATCAGGTGCGGGTAAAGCTCAATTAAGCCCGTTAACGTCGCTTGCTGGCCTTAGCGGCTTCCCCTGTTTCCACGCCCTACGATCGGTTCAGGGGGCATATGTTTCTTACAAGGGACCTGGAGCCCTCAGCCGACTAGCAAAGGCAAACGGGCCATGTCCGGTCTCAAAGACTGAATGGACAAGGCCTAGGTCCTCGCGGACTGATCGGGTTGATGAGTACGCGGGCGATAGTCTTCGGCCCTGCCCGTCACTCGAGAGCTGGCTCACGGGTACCTGTCGCGAGGCCAAGAAGGAGCGGCGATCCTACCGCGTCATCTTGATCTGGCGCACGACGGGGATCGTGGGCAGCGAGCCGGTGTGATCGGACTCGTCCTTGGCCTGTGGAGAGGCCGGCGCGCGGGCGGTGGCGTCGGGAAAGCGCTGCTTCATCTCGCGCAGGAAGCCGTCGAGCGTGTCGACGCTGGCAGCCAGCTTGGCGATATCGGCAAATTCGGCGCTGGAGGCGCCGGTCGGTTTGCTCGCGATATCGAAGGCGAGCCGATCGGCGCTCTCGCTCATCAGCGGCGCATATTTCTCGCGGAAGCGCGACATGCCGATCGAGTCGTCGGCGAGCGCATAACCGACGGCGGCGCGGATGATGTCGCTTCTCTCTACCGCGTTGAGCGGCTTGAAGTCACGGAAGCGCTCGCCGTAATAGAGCTCGATCTGCTCGGCGGATTCACGCCAGCGCCGCGCCGCCCAGAAGATATCCGAGCGCAGGCGCAGCACCTCGCGGCCTGTAACGTTGGAGACGATATCGAGCGCAAGATCGTGGCGGCCGACGTCGCTCTGTGCACGCGCCTCCAGCAGCAGGCGTTGCTGCCTGAGCTCGCCTGAGAGGTCGCTGATCCGGCTCGCGCGCAACGCCGTGATCGCCATGTCGGGTCTGCGATTGGCGAGATAGATCATGGAGAGGCGCGCGGCGACCTGCGCACGCGCCGCGCCTTCGAGGCGATGGTCGACCTGGTATTGCAGGAGCTCGGCGGCCTGGTCGAGCAGATCGATCGAGGCGAGACGGTCGGCGAGGCGTCGGATCAGTTCGTCGCCGCGGCGGCCGATCGGCGTCAGCTCACGGAACTCGTAGAACATCCCGAGCGATTCGATCGGCGGCAGCTCGTCGCCCTTGGGTCCCAGGAAGAGCTGCGTAAACAGGTCGGAGGCGAGGTCTTGCGCCTGGCGCGAGGCTTCCGCGTTCGGCTGCAGCTTTGTCGCGGTGCGCGCCGCGGTGAGCGCGTCCCGGTAGCGTCCGTTCTCTGCAAACATCTGCGACAGCATCTGCAGCGTCTTGACCTCAATCGAGTCGCCGCGCCAGGTCATCGCGAGCGTTTCGAGCTCGCGCAACGCGTCTTCCTTGCCGATCTCGTCGCGCTTCTGCCGCAGCGCGACCTCGAGCTGCTTGGCCTCGGCCGCAGCCGGCCGATCGGACGAGCCGACGGCGAACTTGTAGTCGTCGAGCGCGTCCTTGTCGTGGCCGAGCGCCTCGGCAAGCCGGCCGCGCAGCACGGCAAAGCCGGGCGCGGCCTCGGGCGAGACGCCGACCACCTCGAGCTCGCTGCGGCGCTTGGAGGCGCCGGCATAGTCCTTCACCTCGAGCGAAGCGCGCATCGCCTCCATCGTCACGATGCGCTGGATGTCGAGCGGTAGCGAGGCGATGGCGAATTCGACGTTCTTGAACTTCTCGCGCGCGTCCGCCCATTTGCCTTGGCGCGCATAGGCGAGCGCTTTCCAGAGCTGGGAATCGTGGCTGTTGCCGATCACGGGGTTGGCGAGGTCCTTCAGGCCCTGCGCCGGCCGACCGATCAGGATGCTCGCGATCGCATGCATCATCAGCGCACCGCTCTCCTCCTTGTTGAGAGGATCGGCGAGCATCAATTCGGTGATGGCCTTCGCCTCGTGATACATCGCGCGCGACATGTAGAATTGCGCGAGGTCGAGCCGCGGCAGGGAACGCATCGCCGGTTCGAGGTTGGCGATCGCCGTGATCAGCTCGTTCTGGCGCACTATGAAATTTTCCGACTGGCCCTTGCGCCAGCCTTCGGGGCTGAAAACCGGCCGCACTGCGGTCGGCGCACGCTCGGCCGAGATGTCGACCGGCGACAGCGTCAGCCCGCCCTTCTTGCCGAGGATGACCTTGTCGGCCCCGACCTCGACGCCGACCTCGTCGGAATTCGGCCGGATCGCGATGCCATGTGCGGATTCCAGCAGCGCGAGATCAACGAGGTCCTGCCGCTTGATGAAGCCGCGCACCGGCCGCTGCGCGGTGATGACATAGAGCGTGTCGCCGGCATCGGGATCAGTGAGCTTGTGCAGGAGCCCCGGATTGGCGAAGGGGATCGCGATGTTGGCAAGCGCCGGGTCGGTGATGTTGCGCGAGATCATCAGCGGCAGCGGCGTCGCCTGGATCTTGTCGGCGAGGGTCAAGAGCCAGTTGGTCTGTTTGCCGACCTCCTCACTCGACAGCGAATAGACCAGCGGCCGGGTGAGACGGATGCGCACCGCCTGTCCCTTCTCGAGCGGGACGCGGCCGACCTCGCCGATCATCGCACCGCCCTTGGTACGGATCGCCTCGACGTCGATGGGCTTTGCGGTATCGAACACCAGCCAGACGGTGTCGCCGCGGCGGAACGCCGCCGCAGGCGTTGCGACCTGAAGCGGGAAGGTCACGCGCAGGCCGTCGCTGTCGCGGCGGACATCGACGCTGGCACCAGTCGGCTGCGGCGCGGCGGGCGCCTCCGCCGGCGCGGCCTTGACGGCCTCCTTGACTGGCTCTTTGGCAGCTTCCTTCACGACCTCTTGAGGCGCTTCGACCATGACCGGCTTGGCAGGCACGACCGCGGCTTCCGCCGCAGGAGGCGCAGGCTTCGACATTTCCTTGGGCGCTTGCGCAGCGGGCGCGGCTTCGGATGCAGGAGCCGGCACCGATTTCGGCGCTTCAGCGGGCGGCATGGCGGCGGGCGCTTCCGGCTTCACCTCGGGCTTGGCATCGATCCTGGCTTCGCGCGCGATCGTCTCGGACGTCGGCGGCGCGATCTCGCGATGCGCGTCCTTGGGCTTCTCGGCCGCCGGCTTTTCAGGCGCAGGCGCCGGTCCATGAGCGGCGGGCTTGGCCTGCGCGATCGCAGCTTCCGCCGACGTGGCCATCTTGCCCTTGTCCGGCTGGAAGGAGATGTCGACGACGTAGTTCTTCTCGTCGCGGAACGAATGCACGTCGGAATCGCCGATCAGCGCGATCTCGACACTGGTCTGGTCGATGTCGGCCTTCTGCTTGATCGAGGCGACGTTCGGCGGCGCTGCGACGACCGCGTCCGCCAGATCGAAATTCAGGTTGGCGTTGAAGGCGAGCGTGAGCTTCTGTTCATTGAGCACGGAGGATACGCCGACGCCATCCGGCATCTCGAACACGAAGCGGACGAAGGTCGGCTGCACCGAGGCGCGCACGCGGATCTGCGGGCGCTTCTTGCTCTCCGCCGCGGCGCGCTGGGCGCGCAACGCGCGTTCGGCGACGCGCGCGCGCTCGGCGAGTTCCTTGACGACGTCCATCGGCAGGCCTGGCGGCGGCCCCTTCCAACCCTCCGGCAAGAGGTCGATAAAGGTGCGTTCGCCGGCATTCATGGTGTTGACGGTAACGCGCCGCGCCAGCGACAGGCGGATGGCGCCGCCATCGGGATCGCGGCGGGCGGAGTTGACGTAGTCGGGCGCGCCTTCCGGGACGCGATCGACGGGAACGTCGACCGCCCGGTCGAAACGGATGACGAGAATGGAGCCGGCCGTCGTCACCTCTGACGGAACGTCCTCTCCGAGCTTGATTACGAGCCGGGCAAAGCCGCCGCTGGCCGAGAAAGTCGCCTCGCCCCTGACGGCATCGGCCGCCCGGACAGGCGCCGTGAAGCCGATCAGCAGGCTGGCTGCCAGCAGCGGCGCCGCGCGGACATGACGCGACAGCCTCCGCGCCAGGGCGCGGGCTCGCGACACAAATCCAGCGGCAGCGTCTCGCGCCATTGGCGGCATTACTTCCGGTTCGACGGTCCACGCCGGCATTGCTGCCGGCCCCTGCCCCAGACTGTAGATTTTGGCAATTAAGGACTTCTTAAGTATGAGCCCTCAATTCGGCTTTTGCGTCGGCTTGCCGTCGATCTTGGGCAGCTCGCCGGCCGAGGCGGACTGATCGCCGCCGCCATTGGCCCTGCGGGCCATCTCGACCGTCAGCCGCTCGGCGGCCTCCGGGGACATCAATCCCATGATGTCCGACATTTTTCGCGGCGCGATCTGCGAGGCGATCTCGATCAGCACGCCCATCTCGAGCCGGTCAAAGACCCGCGCGGCGTCCTTGGGCTTCATGCCCTCATACATGGTGACGAGGCCCTTCATGCGCTGGGCTTCGGCGGCCTTCTGCTCGGCCTGCGTCGCGAAGATACGGGTTTCTACCGCCTTCATCTCCTCGACCTTGTTTTCGATGCGCTTCTCGGCGGATTTCAACAGGCTCTCGCGGATGTCGATCTCGCGCTGGCGGGCCTCGATCTCCTGGCGACGCGACTGCAGGCGTTCCAGGATCGCGCGCTCCGAGGCGGAGATCTGCGGCTGGGCTTCCTCCTTGACCGCGGCGCCTTCGGACTTGGTGTCGGGTGCGGCCGGCTTCGGCGCCTCCTTCGGCGCACCATGGGTCGAGCCCGTGATATCGGGATCCTCGCGGCTGGCCGGGAAGTTCAGATTCTCCTGCGCCCACGACTTCTTGGTCTGGCTCGGCTTATAGTCGAAGACATAGCCGCCGTTGATCACAAGACCCGTGACCTTCAGCGTGGCCAGGCCAGCGACGGCAACCAGCACGATCGGAATGACGCGGATGTTGCGAAAAGACTTCATACCCTGACTTTATGCCGCAAGACCGTTGGATCGTCGGCGCTCGGAGAAGGCTTCGGCCGCAGCCGCCACCGCCTTCGCCGATGAAGGCTTGGCTGCGGGCGCGGCGACCGTTTCCGGGTTCGTCACGGGGCGCGCAGCGATTGCGATCTTGGACAGGCGCCGCACCACGTTGTCGGCTTCGCCGAGCTGCTTGTAGAGCTGCTCGGACATCTGGGTCGCCGCCGCAAGCTGGCTGCCGAGGTTCTCGTTGACGTCGCGCACGGCGAGCTTCAGCCCGCCGATCGCGCGCTCGGCGATCTCGGTTGCGGTGATCAGCTCGCCGATGACCGCCTTCAGCGAATGCTCGTCCGCCTTCAGCCGCGTCAGTCGCTTGTTGAGCGTGACGCAGTAGACGATGGTCAGCATCAGCAGGATAGCCACCAGCGTCTCGATCGCCATTCCCAGGGAGTGGTTCATGGGGCCTCCATCATCTTGTTCTGCTCGTCGACCTTTTCGAACATCGCAAGTGTCGTACTTGGCTTGCGCAAGGGTTTCGTCACCCGTATCGCGACGCGGTCGCCGACCCGGCCCATGCGTCCTTCGGTGATGGTGACGTCGCCGCAGCGAACGGTGACGCTGGCATCCGCGCGCATGTCCAGCGGCAGCGTGTCCCCGACCTTCAGCCGCATCAGTTGCTTGAGCGGAATGTCGGCTTCGTAGAGCACGGCGTCGACGGAGATCTCGGCCTGGACGATCTCGGTGGCGAAGTGGCCTTCCCAGATCTGGTCGCGGCCGAACTTTTCGCCCATGAACATCTGGAGCAGGACGCCCCGGATCGGCTCGATGGTCGCGTAAGGCAGCAACAGCTCGATGTTGCCGCCGCGATCTTCCATGTCGATGCGCAGCCGCACCAGGATCGCTGCGTTGGCAGGACGGCTGATCGCGGCGAAACGCGGGTTGGTCTCGAGCCGGTCGATGGTGAAGGTCACCGGCGACAGCGGCCGGAACGCCTGTTCGGCATCGGCCATGACGACTTCGACCAGCCGCTTGACCAACTCTGTCTCGATCGTGGTGTAGGGCCGGCCCTCGATGCGCAGCTGGCTCGAGCCGCGGCGGCCGCCGAGCAGCACGTCGATCATCGAGTAGATCAGGCTGGAATCGACCACGGCCATGCCGAAATTGTCCCACTCTTCGGCCTTGAAGACGGTGAGGACGGCGGGCAGCGGGATCGAGTTCATATAGTCGCCGAAGCGCACCGAGGTGATGCGGTCGAGCGAGACTTCGACGTTGTCGGAGGTGAAATTGCGTAAGGACGTCGTCAGCAACCGCACCAGGCGGTCGAAGACGATTTCGAGCATCGGCAGACGCTCGTAGGAGACCATCGCCGAATCGATGATGGCGCGAATGCCGGAATGGTCGTCGAGCGTGACGTCGCCGACCGCGAATCCGAGGAGGTTGTCGATCTCCTCCTGCGACAGCACGCGTTCGCCGGAATTCTTGCCGGCGCCGAGATCGCGGCTGCCATCCTCGACCATGGCCGCCCATTGCAGGGCCATGGTCTCGGATAGTTCGTTTTCGGCAGCAGCCTTCGCGGCCTCAGCGGGATCCTCGGAATCGAGCGAGGCCTCCCATTGGGCGGCAATTGCATCCTGGTCTGGTTGGTCGGTGCCTGCCATGATCCCTAGCCCGTCATGCTCACTGGATCACGACTTCCTTGAACAGCACCGCGCTGACCTGGACCGGAGCGACCGCGGCGTTGACGCGCTTGGTCAGCTCTTCCTTGAGGCGGAAGATGCCGGCGGAACCGTTGAGGTCGGAGGAGCGCAGCTCACGCGCATAGGTCTGGAAGATGTCGGTGATGCGCGGCATCGTCGGCTTGATCGCCTCGACCTGCTTCTCTTCCTTCAGCTCCAGCACGATCTTGAGCTTCAGATATTGCACGCGCTCGCCCGGCGCGCCGGCGAGGTTGACCATGATGTCGGGAACCTCGACGAAAGACGGCGGCTTCGGCGGAGGCGCCGCCTCGGCGTGATGCTCGTCGTCGCCGTGACGGAAAAAGAAGAACCAGGTCGCGGCGCCGCCGCCGAGAACGGCGAGCAGGCCCACCACCATGATCATCAGCTTGAACTTGTTCTTGGGCGGAGCGGCTTCCGCGCCGTCGGCGGCTGCGCCGCCTTCCGCTTCATTCTCTGCCATGATCGCCGCGCTCGCTCATCTCTCAAAGGGGTCGAAAGAGCGAAGCTCCTCGCAGACAGTGACGCGATACAAATGCCCCAGCGCAGTGCTCCTCTTACCCGCAAACGCTACGGTAATAATGGTTAACGGAACCTTTCGATTGGGCCTTCGCTAGGAAAAATCTGCCGGGCAAACATGGCTAACAGACCCTTTCTGCCGCCTCCCCGCATCCTCGAAAAACAGATAAGGTATTGAAAGTACATAATTTTCACGCCTGGCACGAGTTTCGCTGAGAAAGGACCGAGACCCAAGGTTTGGGAGAACCCGAGGTCTCGTTCACGGGATCGGCCAATGCGCTTGGGAGAGCGAGCTGGCAGATCTCACTCAGGGGAGATTTCCGATGCAGAACGCGCTTCTGATCGGCTTGTCACGACAGATGACGTTGGAACGGCAGATGGATGTCATCGCCAACAACGTCGCCAACGCCAACACCAACGGCTTCAAGGCCGATCATTCGCTGTTCGAGGAGTACCTCAACTCGAACGCGCGTGAGGACAATTTCGTCGGCTCCGACCGCCGGGTCTCCTATGTGCAGGACCGCGGCACCTTCCGCGACGTCGGCCAGGGGCCGATGGAGCCGACCAAGAATCCGCTCGACATGGCGATCAGCGGCAACGCCTATTTCGCCGTGCAGGCCAATGGCGCCGAGCGCTACACCCGCGACGGCAAATTCTCGCTCAACAGCACCGGCCAGCTCGTCACCTTCGACGGCAACCTCGTGCTGGGCACCGCCGGCCCGATCACCTTCCAGCCGACCGACCACGACATCAACGTCGCGCCGGACGGCACCGTCACGGTGCTCGAGGGCACGGCCAAGAACGATTCGATCCGCGGCAAGATCCGCATGGCCTCGTTCGACGATCCGGCCAAGCTGACCAAACTGGGCGCCAACCTTTATGACATCGGCTCCGCGGTCCCGCAGGCCGACACCAAGTCGACCGTGCAGCAGGGCTATGTCGAGAAGTCGAATGTGAACTCGGTCGGTGAGATGAGCCGCATGGTCGAAGTCATGCGCAGCTACACCGCCATCGCCAACCTGCTCCAGCAGCAGAGTGACATGCACAAGTCGGCGATCGAGAAGCTCGCCGACGTTCCGGCCTGATTGAGGGAGAACTGACATGCAGGCGCTTCACACCGCAGCAACCGGAATGGCGGCACAGGAACTCAACGTTCAGGTGATCTCCAACAACATCGCCAACCTGCGCACCACCGGCTTCAAGAAGCAGACCGCGGCGTTCCAGGATCTGATTTACGAACACGTCCGCCGCGTCGGCGCCCAGTCGTCCGACCAGGGCACCATCCTGCCGGTCGGCGTCGACATCGGCGGCGGCGTCAAGACCGTCGGCACGCCGCGCAGCATGACCCAGGGCACGCTGTCGCAGACCGGCAACGACCTCGACATGGCCATCACGGGCGAAGGCTTCTTCAAGATCCTGATGCCCGACGGCAGCTACCAGTACACCCGCGACGGCACCTTCCAGATGGACAATCAGGGGCGCATCGTCACGGCGCAGGGCAACCCGGTGCAACCGACGATCACGATCCCCAACAACGCCTCGGGCCTCACCATCAACGTGCAGGGCCAGGTCTCGGTGACGCTGCCGGGTTCCTCGACCTCGGCCGTCCAGGGCCAGATCGGCCTGACCCGATTCATCAACAAGGCGGGCCTCCAGCCGGTCGGCAACAATCAGTTCACCGAGACGCCTTCCTCCGGCCCGCCGCAGGACGGCACCGCGAGCTCCGAAGGTTTCGGCAACATCACCCAGAGCAGCCTCGAGCAGGCCAATGTCGACGTCGTCTCGGAGATGAGCGACCTGATCGCCGCCCAGCGCGCCTACGAGATGAACGCCAAGGTGATCAGCGCCGCCGACCAGATGATGCAGTCGACCACGGCGTTGTTCCGCTGAGGTGATGACGATGATGCGCACCACCCTCGCCACGATCTCCGCTCTCCTCGTGCTGGCGCTGCCCGCACGGGCCGCCGACGACTTCATCGCGACGCCGACGCTGCGCGCGAGCATCACCGTGACCTCGGACGTGGTGCGGGTCGGCGATCTCATCGACAATGCCGGCTCGGCCGCGCTGATCCCGGTCTACCGCTCGCCCGATCTCGGCACCACCGGTGCGCTGCCGGTCGCCCACGTGCTGGCGGTGTTGCGCGCAAAGCAGGTGATCGGCGTGATGACCGGCGACATCAAGGAGGTCCAGGTCACCCGTCTCGCCCGCACGCTCGTGAACAAGGACCTCGAGACCGCGGTCGCCTCGGCGCTCGAGCGCCGCTTTGGACTTGGCGATGCCGCCAACATCACCGTCACGTTCGACCGCGGCATCGCCGACATGCGGTTGGATGCCTCCAACACCGGCGTGCTGCAGCCGGTGGCAACCCGCTACGACGCCCGCAGCGGGCGTTTCGACATCGCCTTCGAGATCAACAACGACAACAATCCGGCACCGACCAAGCTGCGTTTCACCGGCACCGCGATCGAAACGGTGGAAGTGGCCGTGCTGACGCGCGACATCGACCGCGTCGATCTCCTGAAGGCCTCCGACGTCGCTATGGAGCGGCGGCCGAAGGCCGAGGTCACCGGTGAGGCCGCCTCGCGCGACCGCACGCTCGGCATGCAGCTCCGCCGGCCGATGCGGGCGGGGACGCCGATCCGCGTCGCCGACATCGTCAAGCCCGACTTCGTGCAGCGCGACCAGAACGTCACCGTCATCTACCAGGTTCCCGGAATCTATCTCACCACGCGCGGCAAGGCGATCGAGAGCGGCGCCGAGGGCGATACCATCAGCGTGCTCAACCTGCAGACCAAGCGCACGCTGAGCGGCGTCGTCACCGGCCGCGGCCAGGTGACGGTCCAGGGCGCCAGCCAGGCCGCGCCGATGCCGGCTGCGGTCGAGCAGACCTCCTCGCTCAAGCGCGACGAGGCGCCCGCCCCCGTCGATACCGCAGCCCTCGTCCGGAATCTGGTCCAGACCCCGGCATCCCCGGCCCAGATCGCGCAAGCCCAGATCCCGCAAGTTCGCGTCTCGCAAGCTCCAGCCAAGTCAGAGTAAGTCATGTCCACGTTCAGTTCGGCTTTTCGTCCCCGTCGCATCGCGATCTCTGCCCTGCTGCTGGCGACGTGCGCGCTGGCGAGCGGCTGCTCCTCGATCGACCGTCTGTCGCAGATCGGCGAGCAGCCGAAATTGTCGGCGATCGACAATCCGACGACGCAGCCCGGCTACAAGCCGGTGCAGATGCCGATGCCGAAGCCTGAGGTCGCCTCCTACAATCCGAACTCGCTGTGGCGCAGCGGCAGCCGGGCCTTCTTCAAGGACCAGCGCGCCCATCAGGTCGGCGACATCCTGACGGTGGCCGTGAACATCACCGACAAGGCGAATATCGAAAACGACACCCAGCGCAGCCGCACCAATAAGGAAGATTCCGGTATCACCGACTTCATCGGCGCCAAGACATTGGGGGCCCAAGCGCAGAAGGTGTTGCCCGGCCGCATCCTCACCGCCGACTCGACCGCGTCCAGCGAGGGCAAAGGAAGCGTGGACCGCAAGGAAGCGTTGCAGACCAACGTCGCGGCGGTCGTCACCCAGGTCCTGCCGAACGGCAACCTCGTGGTCGAGGGCAAGCAGGAGATCCGCGTCAACTACGAAATCCGCGAACTCATCGTCGCCGGCATCGTCCGTCCCGAAGACATCCAGAGCGACAACACCATCGATTCCACCAAGATCGCGCAGGCCCGCATCGCCTACGGCGGCCGCGGCCAGATCATGGACGTGCAGCAACCGCGCTACGGCCAGCAAGTCATGGACGTGCTGCTGCCCTTCTAGCTTCTCCCGAGCTCCCACATCGTGTTCGCGAACCTAGGCGCGGACGACGATGTACGACGCGGCCCTCGCTAGCTCCCCTGGCGAGGGCCGCATGTATTTTGGCGATGGCTGCATACAGCGCTCAGCGACGCGCGATTGTAGCGACGCCGCTATCCCCTCGCCGCCCCCTCGACTGTCATCGCCCGCGAAGGCGGGCGATCCAGTATTTCGAGACGTCAGCGATGAACCGAGAAGCCGCGGCGTACTGGATTCCCCGCCTTCGCGGGGAATGACGACGCGGTGCCCGCAGAGCCTACGTAAACTCCGCCTCCACCACGCCCAGCCCGTCCAGCTCCATCCGCACCTTGTCGCCGGCCTTCAGCCACAGCGTCTTGACCAGGCTCCCCGTCAGCACGAGCTGTCCCGCGTGAAGGCCCTTGCCCTCGGCGGCGAGATGGTTGGCGAGCCAGGCGAGTGCGTTGTGGGGATGGCCGAGCACGTCGGCGCCGGTGCCGTGGCTGACCTCTTCACCGTTGACGATGGCGCGGCCTTTGACGGCCTTCAGGTCCGGCACCGACGAGCGCGGCACGATCTCGCCCAACACGCAGCCGGCGGCGAAGAAATCGTCGGCGATCAACGTCGGCGCGCCCATCGTTTCCCACTTCACATAGCGGTCGTCGACGATCTCGATCGCGGGATGATAGGCCTCGACGGCTTCGCCGACCCATTCGGCCGTGAACGGCGCCTCGCCGGCGGCGAGATTGCGCTTCAGCCGCACCGCGATCTCGCATTCGACGCCGACGCGGACATAGTCGGCAGCCGCGAGCTGCACGCCGCTGTCGTGCACGCCTTTCTGGAACACGCCGCCGCCGCATGGGTGTGGAATCCCGATGTAATCCTGCATCACCTGGCTGGTGCAGCCGATCTTGTAACCGACCAGCGGGCCGGCATGCGGCAGCAGCAGATCGTGCAGCGCCCGCTGGACCTGATAGCCCTCGGCTTCATCGGCCGGAGGAACTTCGAGCGCCGCGAGCGGCGCATGGTTGCGGCGCGCCAGCGCGATCGCCTTTGCGGCTGCGAGAATTCTGTCCATCAGCGCCGACTCCTACACACCACAATCGAGGGCGGCACTTCAGCATCCCCGCCGGGGCGTGACAAGCGCAGGGCGCCGCGCGGCAGCACGTCATGACAGCCCAAGCTGGATGAGCTGCGGACGCTGATCGTCCACATCATGGCAAGCCTCACGGGCGGCGCCGGCGTTTAAGGAAATATTGAGCTGGTCCGGGCTTTATGGGGATGCACGCCTTGTAGCGTCGCAACAGGCCTGATTGCAGCAATGTGTGAAGCTGCTGGATCAGCGCCTCAGCATTCGAGTCGATGTCCTTGATGCGACTCGCAAAACCTGTCGCACCTGAAGTGAAGGCTGTTTCTCATCCGAACTCACGTGAGCTCGGAGGAGTTGAGTCTAGCTCATTGATTGCGATTCACTTTTCGCGATTGCGCCCGCGCGCCGAAACGCGCGCGCAAGCGACAAGCAAAATGCTGATCACGGCGCGAAAAGGCGCACCTTGCGTTCAAAAAACAAAGAGCCGCATTGCTGCGGCTCGGCTCTATTCGTCGCGATAGACCTTCTCGCGTTTCTCGTGGCGCTCCTGCGCCTCCACCGAAAGCGTCGCGATGGGACGGGCCTCGAGCCGCTTCAACGAGATCGGCTCGCCGGTGTCCTCGCAATAGCCGTAGGTGTTGTCCTCGATACGCTGGAGCGCGGCGTCGATCTTGGCGATCAACTTGCGCTGGCGGTCGCGGGCACGGAGTTCGATAGCGCGGTCGGTTTCGGACGATGCCCGATCGGCGAGATCGGGGTGGTTCACATTCTCCTCCTGCAGGGCTTGCAGGGTGAGCTTGGACTCTTTGAGGATCTCATCCTTCCAGGCGAGGAGCTTCAGGCGGAAGTACTCCTTCTGCCTCTCGTTCATGAAAGGCTCTTTTTCGGTCGGTCGGTAGTTTTTCAACTTTTCCAAGGGCGGCCTATCTGTCTAAGCAACGACTCGTACACGGAACGGGGTCCGCTGAGCGGGGCGTTATATAGCGGCCTCCTGTGACAGACAATGTTTCCCTGATCGCCCGACCGGCGCCCCCAAGCCCTTGCACAGGAAGGTTTATCCTGGAGGGCCCGGGAGCGGCCGACGGCCTAGTAGCCGACCGTGAAACGCTGCCTCTCATGGGCCGGCCGCTCGATCTCGTCGGCGAGCGCGATGGCGTAATCCGCGAAGCTGATCCAGCTCTTCCCGTTCGCATCTGCGAGAAGCTGATCCGTCCCAAGCCGGAATTTGCCGGTGCGCTCTCCCTCGATGAACAGGGCCGACGGCGAGATGAAGGTCCAGTTCAGCTCCTTTTCCTGCCGCAGCAGGTCGAGAAAGGCTGAACCCGCCTCCGCCTCAGCCTTGTACTGAGCCGGAAAACCGGGAGTTGTCACCAGCTTGACGCCCGGAGCGACCTCCAGACTGCCGGCCCCGCCGACGACGAGGTAACGGCCGACCTTGGAGTCCTTGGCCGCGCCGATCAGCTTGAGCGCGTCGCTGGCCAGGAAGTGCACGGAACTCACGGCGACGTCGTGCCCGGCCCACAGCTTGGCAAGCGCTGGCTGGTCAAGCACATCCCCGTTGGTCGGCGTGACGTTCGGCAGGACCGAGATCTTCTCCGGGTTGCGGGCGATCGCCGTAACCGCGTGGCCGCGGCGGGACAGTTCCTTGGTGATCTCCGACCCGGCCCGGCCCGAGGCGCCGGCAACTGCGATTTTCATGGAAGGCTCCTTTGCTTCTGTAGTAACCAACGGTGACTAGATATCGCAAAGAGCGCTGGTGTTAAGAGAGCACTTTGTGCTTACCTGATTACGCAGGAGTAACCGGCGGCGGCCGGCAATGAGCGAATGGATCGTGAGGACCCGACGATGAAGCCAGACGTCTATGCAGCGAACTGCCCCACGCGACAGATCCTCGACCGCGTCGGTGACAAATGGGCGGTGCTGATCCTGCTGCTGCTGCGCGAGGATCCGATGCGCTTCAATCAATTGCGCCGCACGATCGAAGGCATTTCGCAGAAGATGCTGAGCCAGGTTCTCAAGTCGCTCGAGCGCGACGGATTGATCAAGCGTCACGCCATCGCAACCGTGCCGGTGACCGTGGAATATTCGATCACGCAGCTCGGCGTGACGCTCGCCGCCGCCGTCGATCCGCTGCGCGATTGGGCCGAACAGAATCTAAAGGACGTGCTCGCCGCCCAGCGCCGCTATGACGCGCAGTTGAAGGATGAAGCGGCGTAAAGACGCTACGCCTGCCCGGCCTTGGCGAGCTCGACCTCGACGCGCAGCTCGATCTCGGACAGCACCGAATCCAGGCCGGAATCGCCGGAGGACGATTTAAGGTTCGTCGCAGCGTCACGCAGCCGCATCACGGTCGAGGCATCAAGCTTGCCGGAGAGGAGCCCCATCTTGAGATCGTCGAGCACGTCGAGCGCGGTCTTTCCGCGCACGACCGAGCGCTTGCGACGTTCGACCGGATCCTCCTCGATGCCTTGCAGCGCCAGCAGCCCGTCGATGTTGGCGGCCGCCTTCGGTGCGGCGGCGCCTCGCGTCTCCGGCGCCGACGAGGTGTCGGGTAGCACGAAGGTGCTGGAGCTCGTCCGCCTGGCCTGGCTGGCCGGCGTTCCAAGCGTGGTGCCGTTCGGTCCGTAGATGCGCATCGGAAGCAATCCGGGTGATCGATGCGCCACATTCGCCGTTTTATGGTTAACGGCCCGTAAACAGCCCGGCAAAATCTGCCGACAGGCGGCAGTTTCGCTCCTCAGGGACAACGCAGGCTGAGGTCGCTCGAAACAGATTTATTCAACCTATTCAGCGACCTACCCCCGCTGCCCCGACTTGGCACAGTGCTCGCAAGGACAGCGTCGGACCAGCTCGTCATGGGAGTGTCGTGATGGTCCTTTGATTTGAGGAGCCTCGGGGAGCAGAGGATGCCAAGCGTTCGTTGGGTGAGACTTGTGGGGGTGGCCTGCGCCGCGCTGTCAGCGCTGGCGCTCTCGGTCAATTCTGCAAGCGCGACATCGCGCATCAAGGATCTCGCCAACATCGAAGGCGTGCGGCAGAACCAGCTCATCGGCTACGGGCTCGTCGTCGGCCTCAACGGCACCGGCGATACCCTCAACAACATCCCCTTCACCAAGCAGTCGCTGCAAGCGATGCTCGAGCGCATGGGCGTCAACATCCGCGGCGCCACCATCCGCACCGGCAACGTCGCCGCCGTGATGGTGACAGGCAATCTGCCGGCCTTCGCCACCCAGGGCACGCGCATGGACGTCACCGTCTCCGCGCTCGGCGACGCCAAGAATCTCCAGGGCGGCACCCTGCTCGTCACCCCACTCCTCGGCGCCGACGGCAACGTCTATTCGGTCGCACAGGGCTCGCTCGCGATCTCCGGCTTCCAGGCCGAGGGCGAGGCGGCGAAAATCGTGCGTGGCGTGCCGACCGTCGGACGCATTGTCAACGGTGCCATCATCGAGCGCGAGATCGAATTTGCGCTCAATCGTCTGCCGAACGTCCGGCTTGCGCTGCGCAATGCCGACTTCACCACGGCCAAGCGGATCGCCGCTGCGATCAACGACTATCTCGGCGTCAAGACCGCCGAGCCGATCGACCCATCGACCGTGCAGCTTGCGATCCCGCCGGAGTTCAAGGGTAACGTCGTCGCCTTTCTCACCGAGATCGAGCAGCTCCAGGTCGATCCGGATCTCGCCGCCAAGATCATCATCGACGAACGCAGCGGCATCATCGTGATGGGTCGCGACGTCCGCGTCGCCACGGTTGCGGTCGCACAGGGCAACCTCACCGTCACCATCTCCGAGAGCCCGCAGGTCAGCCAGCCCAACCCGCTGTCACGGGGGCGGACCGTGGTCGCACCACGCAGCAGCGTCAGCGTCACCGAGGACGGCAAGAAGTTCGCCGTCGTCAAGGACGGCGTCTCGCTTCAGCAGCTCGTCGACGGCCTTAACGGTCTCGGCATCGGCCCGCGCGATCTCATCAGCATCCTGCAGGCGATCAAGGCCGCCGGTGCGATCGAAGCCGACATCGAGGTGATGTGATGCAGACCGGCATGGTCAACACCGCACGGCTCGCCAGCTCCGCCTTCTCGGTAGAGAGCCGCAAGGGCCGGCCGGACTTCGATCTCGCCGCGGCATTACAAAAGGTCTCGCCGAAGCAGCAGGCCAAAGCGCAGAAGATCGCCACCGACTTCGAGGCGATGTTCCTCAACAGCATGTTCTCGCAGATGACCTCGGGCCTGAAGGGCGAAGGCCCGTTCGGCGACACCCCTGGCACCGGCGTGTGGCGCTCGATGCTGACCGAGCAATATTCCAAGAACTTCGCCAACGCCGGCGGCGTCGGCATCGCCACCGACGTCTATCGCACCCTGATCATGCAGCAGGCAAAAACGATCCGCACGGCATAAGGTCAAACGAGATGAACCACTTCAACACCTCGCGTCAGCCGGTGCAAGCGCAGCGCCCGAACACCGCTCCCGGCAGCGCCGAGGCGCGCAAGATCGCCGAGCAGTTGATGGATGCGATGAGTGCCCTGCTCGGTCTGATCGAGCGCGAGACCGAGCTGGTGCGCGCCGGCCAAGTCCGCGAGGCGATGACCCTCGAGAGCAAGAAGCAGGAGCTGTCGCGAAACTATGTCGGCGCCGTCACCCAGTTGAAGGCGAACCAGGCCCAGCTCGCCAAATCCGCGCCCGAGCTGCTCTCGACGCTTCAACGGCACCACGATGCATTCCGCGCGATGCTCCAGGTCAACCTCACCGTGCTCGCAACCGCTCACGCCGTCTCGGAGAGCGTCGTGCGCGGCGTCAACGCCGAGATCCAGAAGCGCAACGTGCCGAATACCTATACGGCCGCGGGACGACGCGCCACGCCGGGCCCGCGCCACATCACGCCGCTCGCGGTCAGCCGCTCGCTCTGAGCGCGCGCAACAACAAGCGACAATTTTACGAAAAACCGCGCGGCAACATCGTCGCGCGGTTAGGCACGTTTCCTTACCGGATGTTCAATCCCGGTGTTCCATGGTTGCGTATTGAGAGGGGTTGGGATTTGACTCACGTGAGGCAACCAGGAGGCTGCCATGAGTACAGATTTCAGCATCAGGCCGGTGGGGATACCGGTTGCCGTGCAGATCGTAACGACGTCGAATGCGGCGGCGAACGAGGCCGTGCAAACCGATCTGCCCGTGAGCCAGACAGTGGCCGCTGGCGAGGCGAGCGCGCCTCCACGCAATGATTTGCGAAGCAACGAGAACGTCTCACGCCAGGTCGTGTTCGACCAGGCGGCGGCGTCGTTCGTCTTCCAGGTCGTCAACGACAGGACCGACGCGGTGGTCAACCAGTTCCCCGACGAAGCAATGCTGCGCCGGCGGGCCTATTTCCATGCGCAGGATTTGAAATCCGAGCCCTCGCGTCCGGCCAGCACGGACCGCAGCGCCTGACAATCAGGCGTCGAGCGTCGCAACGGCAACATCGAGATCGCTCGAACCGGTCGCGGGACCGGTGACGACGTTCCTGATCTGCGTCTTGTCGGTATTCGTCAGCATAATTTGGTGTTGAAGGAACGAGCCGCGCTCGATCACGGACGGCCGGACAGACCGGCGGCGATATTGCGGTTGATCTCGATCAGCGGACGGAAGTGATCGAACTGCGGGCTCATCTGCAGTGCGGCGGTCTGGCTCAGCACGAACACGCTGATGTTGGCGATCTTCTGCCGGACGTCGATCGGCTGCGGATTGTTCTCGCGCATGGCCTCGCTCAGGAAAATCGTCCAGAGCTTGCGATTGAACATCAGGGCCTGCGTGGTCTGCTCGCTGAACGGCTCGGCGCTGTTGATCGCATCCTGAAGCTTGTTCGCGGCCTTGAGCAGGGTCTGCGCTTCGATGTCGCGAGGAGATGCGGTGGTCGTTGCAACACGCGCGTAGGCCGAGGCAGCGGAATTCGACATCAATCACACCCTGGAGGTTACCTAGCCCGTTGAACGCGCTTAAGGATTTCTTTCCCGACCCTAGGCAGCACCGCTTAAGATTTGCTTACGTGAGTGCTTGGAAGGGCTCCGGATAAATACGGGCCCGGAGTCCTTCGTCGTGAAGCTAGATGCGCGGATGCATGCTGTAAACACGCTTCCATGATGCGCATCAATCTCGGCTAATCCTGCCTTACCGATCTCAATGAAAACGGCGGAGCATGAGCCCCGCCGCGATATTCCGATTCAGTATCTTGCGCTGCGAGATTAGCGGAGCAGCTGGAGTACGCTCTGCTGCGATTGGTTGGCCAGCGACAGTGCGGAGACCGCGATCGACTGGCGGGTCGACAGCGCCTGGCTGTTGGCCGCTTCCTCGTTGGTGTCGGCGAGTGTCAAGTTGGACGAGCCGGTCTGCAGCACGTTGATCAGGTTCTTCGAGAAGTCCTGGCGCACCTGCACGATCGAGAGATTCGAACCCAGCGCGGAACCTTCCGAGCGCAGCGTGCTCGAGGCCGCATTGAGGCTGCTCAGCACCTTGTTGGTGGCGCCGTTGTCGATGAAGTCCGTGCCCGGAACGAGATTGCTGAGGCCGAGACCCGCTGCGTTGAAGACCACGCCGTTGATGCCGAGCGTGGAGCTGCCGGTCTCGTTGAAGACCAGCTTCAGCGTGTCGCCGTTCAGCAGGTTAACGCCGTTGAAGGAGGAGTCCTGCGACGTCGTGTCGATCTGCGCCAGGATGTTGTTGAACTGGCTGACCAGGCCGGAGCGCGCCGTCTGCGCGACGGGATCCTGGATCGGGGGCTGTGCGGTGGTGAAGGCGAGCACGCTGGTGAGCGTACCACCGACCGCGCCGCCCGCGACCGTCGAACCGAGCGTCGAAGAGGCGTATTCGTTGACGGTGGTCACCGTGAGTACGCCGTTGGCGTCGATCGTCGCCGTCAGGTGGTTGGCCTGAAGCTGCACGTTGAGCTGGTCCAGCGTCTTGACCGTGCCGTTGGTACCGTCGCCGAAGGTGACGTTCACCGGCGTGCCGCCGTTGAACGAGCTGAAGGTGAGCGTCTTGCCGCTGACGCCGCCGACGCCGGAGGTGCGCGCCGCGCTGAAGGCCGTCGCCGTCCCGGTGTTGCCGCTGAGACCGAATGCGGCGAGCGCATTGCCGGTGCCGGTGATCGAAAGGTCGGCGTTGACGCCGGTCGAAAGCGCCAGCTGGCCGCTGGTATTGACCGACGACGGGATCTGGCCTGCGGTTGTCGAGAGCGTCGCGGCACCAAGGAAGATGCTGGCGGTCTTCACGCCGGTGGCGAGGTCGATCGAATTGAGCAAGTCGGTCAGCGTCGCGCTCTGGAGATAGACAGTCGAGTTGCCGTTGCCGTCAGTAACGATGTTGCCGTTGACGCCACCGGAGGTCACGCTCGTTGCCGATTGCGGCGTCTGGGCGTTTTTGAAGGTAATGGTGTGGCCGTCGATGTTGAGTGTCGAGCCGTCCTGAACGAGGGTGCCGAGCGAACCTGCGGTGGTGGACCGGTCCGCGCTGACGCTGGCATTGCCGGCGCCTGTCGCCGAGGTCACGCCGAGAGCCTTGAGGAAGTCGGCCTTGCCCGTAATGTCGAGATCCGCGCCGGTCGAGCTCTTCAGCGTCACCACGCCGGTGCCTGCAATGGACGATGCAGTCTGGAGCGTACCGACGGTCGTACCGCTCACGGTTATGGTCGCCGCTCCTGCGCTGATTGCAGCGCTCTTGACGCCGCTCGCGAGGTCGACCGCCGTGAGGAGGTCGTTGACCGTAGCCGTGGGAGCGCCGGTCGTCCCCATGTAGACGATCGAATTGCCACTGCCATCGGTGGCGATATGGCCGCTCGGGTCGAGTCCCCATCCGGTCGGCTGCGCCGAAGGTGCGGCACCGGTGCGGAAAGTGACCGTCTTGCCGTTCACGGTGATCGAGTCGCCATCTGCCGGCGACGATGCGAACGTGGTCGCGGCGGTAGCCCCGATCAGCGTGTCGGTGCCGACAAGTGCGGTGGCGCCGTCCGCAGCCTTGGCGGCCACGCCGGTCAAGGTGCCCGCGGTCGATCCGAGCGACGCGCCGAGCGAGGCGCCCGACGTGACCGGCGTCACGCCGCCGGGCGCACCGGTATAGAGCACGTTGCTGTTGGCGGTCGCGCTCGCATAGGAAGTCGTGCCGCGCAGATCGGCCGGCGACGCGCCGGGAATGGTGGTCGAGACGTTCGATTTCGTGGAGTAGCCGACCGTGGTCTGCAGCGCCTGGTTGGCGATCGATTTCGCGCTGTCGATCAGCTTCTGCAGCGAGGTGATGCCGGTGTTGGCGGCCTGGAGCACCTGCACACCGTTGTTGATGCCGTCGAGCAGGTTGCTGATGTCGCTCGCCCGGTTGTCCAACCCCTGCGCCGTGAAGAAGTTGGTGGGATTGTCGAGCGCCGTGTTGACCTTCTTGCCGGTCGACAGCCGCTCCTGCGTCGTGGCCAGCAAGTCGGCCGTCGACTGCAGCGACAACAGGTTCTGGCGAACGGACGCCGAGAGAACGATGTTGGACATTGGCAGGTCTTCCTCTTGAACCGGATACGAATCGGCCACGCGGGTCTGGAAGCGGGCTTTCGTCCAGTCTTAGGGCCTGTCCTTTAAAGTATGGTTAACGGCCACTTAAGAGACAGGGTTAATGCGCGGTTAGCGCCCCCTCCCCGGTTTTCCACGGGCCTCGCGCCAAAAAGAAAACGGCGGGGCCGAAGCCCCGCCGCTCCAACTTTTCTTGTTATTTCAGCCACTTATTAGCGGAGCAGCTGGAGCACGCTCTGCTGCGAGGTGTTGGCCAGCGACAGCGCGGAGACCGCGATCGACTGGCGGGTCGACAGCGCCTGGCTGTTGGCCGCCTCGACGTTGGTGTCGGCCAGCGTCAGGTTCGACGAGCCGGTCTGCAGCACGTTGATCAGGTTCTTGTTGAAGTCCTGACGGATCTGCACGACCGAGAGGTTCGAACCGAGCGCCGAGGCTTCCGAACGCAGCGTGCTCGAGGCCGAGTTCAGATTGGTCAGCACCCTGTTGGTCGCGGCGTTGTCGATGAAGTCGAGACCGACGGTCAGCGACGCCAGGCCGAGGCCCTTGGAGTTGTAGGTCACGCCGGTGATGTTGAGGTTCGACTTGCCGGTTTCGTCGAACACCAGCTTGAGCTGGTCGCCGTTGAGCAGGTTGACACCGTTGAACGAGGAGTCGACCGAGGTGGTGTCGATCTGGTTCAGGATGTTGTTGTACTGCGAGACCAGGTTAGCGCGGGTCGACTGGGCCACGACGTCCTGCACCGGAGTGGAGGCCGTCGTGAAGGTCAGCGCGGTCGTCAACGTTCCGCCGATCGCACCGCCAGCTGCCGTCGAGCCAATCGTCGAAGACGCGTAGTCGTTGGACGCGGTGATGGTAAGCTGACCGTTGGCGTCGATGGTCGCAGCCAGGTTATTGGCTTGGAGCTGCGAGTTGAGCTGATCGAGTGTCTTGACCGTGCCGTTGGTGCCGTCGCCGAAGGTGACGTTGACCGCCGTGCCGCCGTTGAAGGCAGTGAAGGTCAGGGTTTTGCCAGCGAGGCCGCCGATTCCGGAGGTGCGGGCCGCGGTGAACGCCGAGGCCGTTCCGGTGTTGCCGGCCAGACCAAACACCGACAGGGCATTGCCGGTACCGGTGATCGAGAGGTCGGCATTGACGCCAGTCGAGATCTTGAGCTGGCCGGAGGTGTTGATCGACGAAGCCGTCTGGCCGGCGGCCGTCGCGAGCGTGCCGCTACCGCTGCCGTTGAGCGTGAAGGTCTGCACGCCCGTGGCGAAGTCGATGGCCTTCAGCACGTCGGCAATCGTACCGCTCTGCAGATAGACGGTCGAGTTGCCATTGCCGTCGGTGACAACGTTGCCGGACACGCCCTGGGTGGCGGCCAGCGAAGCAGCGGACGGTGTCGGCGCGTCCTTGAAGGTGATGACATGGCCATCGACGTTCAGCGTCGAACCCGACGAGACGAGCGAGGACACCGTCGTCGAGCTCGTGGTGCGGGAAGCCGTGGTCGTGACGCTGCCGGCACCGGTGGCGGAGGTCAGGCCAAGAGCCTTCAGGATGTCGGCCTTTCCGGTCAGGGTCAGGTCGGAACCAGTCGTGCTCTTCAACACGAGCGCGCCGCTGCCGTTGACCGACGAGGGAGTCTGGCCCGCATTGCCGGTGAGGGTACCGGCAACGTTGCTCTGCACGCCGCTCGCCAAATCGACCGCCGTCAGCACGTCGCCGATCGAGGCCTTCGTCGTGGAGCCGAGATAGATCGACACGTTGCCGCTGGCATCTGTGTAGACGTTGCCGGTCGTGACGCCGGCAGAGGCGGCAACCTGAGTGAGACCGGTAGGCACCGTTGTAGGCTGATCGCCCGCAACGAATGTGACGGTCTTGCCATTGACGGTGAGCGTGTCACCTGCCGCAACGCCAGCGTTGGCATCGCCCGCGGCCGCGCCATTCAAAAGCTTGGCAGCAGTCGTCGCAGCGTTGATGACCGTTCCGGTATCGGTCCCTGGAATGCCGCCCAGCGTGGCGCCGGACGTCGCGGCGGTCACACCACCCGCAGCACCGCTGTACAGCACGTTGCTGTTCGCGACTGCGCTGGCGAAGCTCGTGGTGCCGCGCAGATCAGATGACGTCGCGCCGGCGATCGTGGTCGAGACGCTCGACTTGGAGGAATAGCCGACGGTGGTCTGCAGCGCCTGGTTGGCGATCGACTTGGCGCTGTCGATCAGCTTCTGCAGCGAGGTCAGGCCGGTGTTGGCAGCCTGCAGCACCTGCACGCCGTTCGCGATACCGTCGAGCAGATTGTTGATGTCGCTGGCGCGGTTGTCGAGCGACTGCGCGGTGAAGAAGTTGGTGGGATTGTCCAGGGCCGAGTTGACGCTCTTGCCGGTCGACAGACGGTTCTGTGTGGTGGCGAGGAGGTCGGCGGTGGACTGGAGAGACAGCAGGTTCTGGCGAACCGACGCAGAGAGAACAATACCGGACATAACTCTTACCCTTCTGGTTTACGCGTCTTCGTTCGATCGCTTCGGATCGAGTGACGCGCACAGCCTGCGCGGACATGGCTAACAAAGGGTGAAACGGGTGTGGTCTGCATAAGCGCAGGCTCACCATAAACCGAATGGAGGCGTTGGCGCGCCCTGAAATCCGACTGAATCTACTGGCGATTTTTCGTGCTTACGCTCCATTAACCATAACCGCGGGTTACTTTTCGGAACTTCATCAGGGCCCCTAGAACGCTCGCAAAAAAGAAAGCGGCGGAGCCGAAGCCCCGCCGCCCTGTTCTGCTTGCGATGTTGTCCGCTTATTAGCGGAGCAGCTGCAGCACGCTCTGCTGCGACTGGTTGGCCAGCGACAGCGCGGAGACCGCAATCGACTGGCGGGTCGACAGCGCCTGGCTGTTGGCCGCTTCGACGTTGGTGTCGGCCAAGGTCAGGTTGGACGAGCCGGTCTGCAGCACGTTGATCAGGTTCTTGTTGAAGTCCTGACGCACCTGCACGATGGTCAGGTTCGAACCGAGCGCCGAGGCCTCCGAGCGCAGCGTGCTGGACGCCGAGTTCAAATTGGTCAGCACCTTGTTGGTCGCGGAGTTGTCGATGAAGTCGACGCCGCTGGTCAACGCCGCGAGGCCGAGACCCTTGGAGTTGTAGGTCACGCCGGTGATGTTGAGGCTCGACTTGCCGGTCTCGTCGAACACCAGCTTGAGCTGGTCGCCGTTGAGCAGGTTGACGCCGTTGAACGAGGAGTCCTGCGAGGTCGAGTCGATCTGGTTCAGGATGTTGTTGTACTGGTTGACCAGGTTCGAACGGGCGGTCTGGGCAACCGCGTCTGCCGTAGGCGCGGAAGCGGTCGAGAACGTCAACGCAGTGGTCAGCGTTCCGCCGATTGCACCACCGGCAGCCGACGACCCAAGCGTCGAGGACGCATAGTCGTTGGTCGCCGTGATCGTGAGCAGGCCGTTGGCGTCGATCGTCGCAGACAGGTTGTTGGCCTGGAGCTGCGTGTTGAGCTGATCGAGCGTCTTGACCGTGCCGTTGGTGCCGTCGCCGAAGGTGACATTGACCGCCGTGCCGCCGTTGAACGAGCTGAAGGTCAGGGTCTTGCCGTTGATGCCGCCGGTGCCGGAAGTACGGGCCGCCGTGAACGCCGAGGACGTGCCGGTGTTGCCGGCGAGGCCCAGGGACTGCAGTGCATTGCCGGTGCCGGTGATCGACAGGTCGGCGTTTACGCCGGTCGAGATCTTGAGCTGGCCGGAGGCGTTGATCGACGAGTTGGTCTGGCCCGTTGCCGTTGCAAGCGCACCACCGCCACTGCCGTTCAGCGTGAAGGTCTGCACGCCCGTGGCAAAGTCGACAGCCTTCAGCACGTCGGCAATCGTCGCACTCTGCAGATAGACCGTCGAGTTGCCGCTGCCGTCGGTGACGACGTTGCCGGACACGCCCTGCGTCGAGGGAAGCGAAGCCGCAGCCGGCGTCGGCGCATCCTTGAACGTGATGACATGGCCATCGACGTTCAGGGTCGAACCCGACGAAACGAATGACGACAAGGTCGCCGAGCTCGTAGTGCGGGTCGCCGTGGCCGTGACGTTGCCTGCGCCGGTCGCCGAGGTCAGGCCAAGGGCCTTCAGAATGTCGGCCTTGCCGGTCACGCTCAGATCAGAACCTGTCGTGCTCTTCAAGAGAAGCGCACCGCTGCCGTTCACGGATGATGCGGTCTGGCCTGCGTTGAGCGTCAAAGTGCCGGCAACGTTGCTCTGCACCCCGCTCGCCAGATCGACGGCCGTCAACACGTCGCCGATCGAGGCCTTCGTGGTGGAGCCGAGATAGACCGACACATTGCCGCTGGCATCCGTGTAGACGTTGCCGGTCGTGACGCCGGCAGAGGCGGCAACCTGAGTGAGACCCGTCGGCACCGTGGCCGGCTGGTCGCCGGCAACAAACGTGACGGTCTTGCCGTTGACGGTGAGCGTGTCACCTGCCGCAACGCCAGCGTTGGCATCGCCAGCAGCCGCACCGTTCAGAAGCTTGGCAGCAGTCGTCGCCGCATTGATGACGGTGCCAGTATCGGTGCCGACAACGCCGCCCAGCGTGATGCCCGAACCAGCAGCGTGCGTACCGCCAGCTGTACCGTCGTACAATACGCTGCTCAGCGCGCTCGCGCTCGTGAAGCTGGTGGTACCACGCAGGTCCGAAGCCGTCGCGCCCGAGATCGTGGTCGAGACGTTGGACTTGGAGGAATAACCGACGGTGGTCTGCAGCGCTTGGTTGGCGATCGACTTCGCGCTGTCGATCAGCTTCTGCAGCGAGGTGATGCCGGTGTTGGCGGCCTGCAGCACCTGCACGCCGTTGGCAATGCCATCGAGCAGGTTGTTGATGTCGCTGGCGCGGTTGTCGAGCGACTGTGCGGTGAAGAAGTTGGTCGGATTGTCCAGGGCCGAGTTGACGCTCTTGCCGGTCGACAGACGGCTCTGCGTGGTGGCGAGAAGATCAGCGGTGGACTGGAGGGAGAGCAGGTTCTGACGAACCGATGAGGAGAGAACGATACCGGACATTGAGTGTTACCCTTCTGGTACGCAACGCAACAAACTTCGATTAGGATTAATCGATGCCGGAACGGTGAACGTTTGGGGCTAACAAAGCATGAAGCGTGTCGCGGCACTCCTTGTGCAGATTCACCATATGCGCGATCAAAGCCGGATCACGCCATCGTGTATCGTCATGATAGAATGATGCTTTTTCGTGCAGCGCCGGCGTGTTTGCTACTTGTCAACCATAACTCAGAGTGAGCAATTGGCTGCATTCGAATGCATCGCCTACGTCTCACTGCACGACGTCTTCATCGCGGCAAAAAAGAAAGCGGCGGAGCCGAAGCCCCGCCGCCCTGTTCTGCTTGCGATGTTGTCCGCTTATTAGCGGAGCAGCTGCAGCACGCTCTGCTGCGACTGGTTGGCCAGCGACAGCGCGGAGACCGCGATCGACTGGCGGGTCGACAGCGCCTGGCTGTTGGCCGCTTCGACGTTGGTGTCGGCCAAGGTCAGGTTGGACGAGCCGGTCTGCAGCACGTTGATCAGGCTCTTGTTGAAGTCCTGACGAACCTGCACCACCGAGAGGTTCGAACCCAGAGCGGAGGCTTCCGAGCGCAGCGTGCTCGACGCCGCGTTCAGGTTCGATAGCACCTTGTTGGTCGCGGAGTTGTCGATGAAGTCGACGCCGCTGGTCAACGCCGCGAGGCCGAGACCCTTGGAGTTGTAGGTCACGCCGGTGATGTTGAGGCTCGACTTGCCGGTCTCGTCGAACACCAGCTTGAGCTGGTCGCCGTTGAGCAGGTTGACGCCGTTGAACGAGGAGTCCTGCGAGGTCGTGTCGATCTGGTTCAGGATGTTGTTGTACTGGTTGACCAGGTTCGAACGGGCGGTCTGGGCAACCGGGTCTGCCGTAGGCGCGGAGGCCGTCGAGAACGTCAACGCAGTGGTCAGCGTTCCGCCGATTGCACCACCGGCAGCCGACGACCCAAGCGTCGAGGACGCATAGTCGTTGGTCGCCGTGATCGTGAGCAGGCCGTTGGCGTCGATCGTCGCAGACAGGTTGTTGGCCTGGAGCTGCGTGTTGAGCTGATCGAGCGTCTTGACCGTGCCGTTAGTGCCGTCGCCGAAGGTGACATTGACCGCCGTGCCGCCGTTGAACGAGCTGAAGGTCAGGGTCTTGCCGTTGATGCCGCCGGTGCCGGAAGTACGGGCCGCCGTGAACGCCGAGGACGTGCCGGTGTTGCCGGCGAGGCCCAGGGACTGCAGTGCATTGCCGGTGCCGGTGATCGACAGGTCGGCGTTGACGCCGGTCGAGATCTTGAGCTGGCCGGAGGCGTTGATCGACGAGTTGGTCTGGCCCGTTGCCGTTGCAAGCGCACCACCGCCACTGCCGTTCAGCGTGAAGGTCTGCACGCCCGTGGCAAAGTCGACAGCCTTCAGCACGTCGGCAATCGTCGCACTCTGCAGATAGACCGTCGAGTTGCCGCTGCCGTCGGTGACGACGTTGCCGGACACGCCCTGCGTCGAGGGAAGCGAAGCCGCAGCCGGCGTCGGCGCATCCTTGAACGTGATGACATGGCCATCGACGTTCAGGGTCGAACCCGACGAAACGAATGACGACAAGGTCGCCGAGCTCGTAGTGCGGGTCGCCGTGGCCGTGACGTTGCCTGCGCCGGTCGCCGAGGTCAGGCCAAGGGCCTTCAGAATGTCGGCCTTGCCGGTCACGCTCAGATCAGAACCTGTCGTGCTCTTCAAGAGAAGCGCACCGCTGCCGTTCACGGATGATGCGGTCTGGCCTGCGTTGAGCGTCAAAGTGCCGGCAACGTTGCTCTGCACCCCGCTCGCCAGATCGACGGCCGTCAACACGTCGCCGATCGAGGCCTTCGTGGTGGAGCCGAGATAGACCGACACATTGCCGCTGGCATCCGTGTAGACGTTGCCGGTCGTGACGCCGGCAGAGGCGGCAACCTGAGTGAGACCCGTCGGCACCGTGGCCGGCTGGTCGCCGGCAACAAACGTGACGGTCTTGCCGTTGACGGTGAGCGTGTCACCTGCCGCAACGCCAGCGTTGGCATCGCCAGCAGCCGCACCGTTCAGAAGCTTGGCAGCAGTCGTCGCCGCATTGATGACGGTGCCAGTATCGGTGCCGACAACGCCGCCCAGCGTGATGCCCGAACCAGCAGCGTGCGTACCGCCAGCTGTACCGTCGTACAATACGCTGCTCAGCGCGCTCGCGCTCGTGAAGCTGGTGGTACCACGCAGGTCCGAAGCCGTCGCGCCCGAGATCGTGGTCGAGACGTTGGACTTGGAGGAATAACCGACGGTGGTCTGCAGCGCTTGGTTGGCGATCGACTTCGCGCTGTCGATCAGCTTCTGCAGCGAGGTGATGCCGGTGTTGGCGGCCTGCAGCACCTGCACGCCGTTGGCAATGCCATCGAGCAGGTTGTTGATGTCGCTGGCGCGGTTGTCGAGCGACTGTGCGGTGAAGAAGTTGGTCGGATTGTCCAGGGCCGAGTTGACGCTCTTGCCGGTCGACAGACGGTTCTGCGTGGTGGCGAGGAGATCAGCGGTGGACTGGAGGGAGAGCAGGTTCTGACGAACCGATGAGGAGAGGACGATACCGGACATGACTCTGTTACCTTTCTGGTAAACGACGCTACTGTTACGCGTCTGCTTGGATCGAGATTGACCCAGCGACCGGCGGACCGTGGGGCGGAGTCCTCTAACGAAACATGAAATGAAATCGGCACTTTTGCTGAGTCGGCGCGCGATTCGGCCGATAAGCAGGCCCGTGACGCCGCTCCGCCTGTTAATTTCGGCGTTGATATGATTGATCTTTTCCGCCGCAATGGCCGGGATTTACAACTCGTTAACTAGTCTTGATGGAGTATTGCGCCCTGACCCGCCGCAACACACGCTCGGTTACGAAAGCGTTGATGGAGAACAGGCATGGCCCTCAAGGTCGAGCTCAGACCGCACGAACGCATCATCGTCGGCAACTGCGTGATAACCAACACCGACCAGCGCGCCCGCCTTCTGATCGACGGCGACAACGTGCCGATCCTGCGCGAGCGCGACATCCTCACGCCGGAGACCGCCGAAACGCCCGCCAAGCTCGTCTATCTGGCGGTCCAGCTCATGTACATCTCGCCGGATCCGCAGACCCAGCACGGTACCTACTTCAACCTGGTGCGCGACATCGTCACCGCGGTGCCAAGCTCCTGGCCGATCATCGAAGGCATCAACAATAACATCCTCAACGGCGACCTCTACCGGGCACTCAAGGACGCCCGCAAGCTGATCGCCTATGAAGCGAAGCTGCGTGGCCAGTTCGAGGCCACCCATCCCAAGACGGAAGCAATCCAGGCCGAGGTCAGCACCGCCGCCTGATCCACGCGTTCGCGCAGCCACGCCGGCGCGAACGACCAGGACGCCGAACGACAACGGCCCCGGATCGTCTCCGGGGGCCGTTGTCGTTTCAGACATGCGTCGAGCTACTGTGCCGCGAGCGGCGGCGCCTCGACCTCGATCACAGCGTCGCGGCTGCGCCGACCGCCGAACTCCAGCACGGCCGCGACCAGTGCATCGATGTCAGTCTCGTCGGTGCGGTGATTGACGATCGCGGCGCGGATCGCGAACTTGCCGTCCAGCGTCGTGCTCGACGGCGCTGCGATGCCGGACTCCTGGATGTCGGCGACGATCTCGCGATTGACCTCTTCTGCGGCGCGGTAACGGAAGCAGACGATATTGAGATTGACCGGTGCGAGCAGTTCCAGCCGCGGCTCGGCGAGAACACGCGTCTCCAGATATTTCGCCAGCGCGCAGCTGCGCGCGATGACCGCGCCCAGCCTGTCGGTACCGAACGTCTTGAGCGTGAACCAGGACTTCAGCGCGCGGAAGCCGCGTGACAGATCGGGGCCGAGATCGCACGGCCAGACCGCGCCGGCCGCAAGCCCCCTCGCCTCGCGGCTCAGATAAGCCGCCGGCTGGGCAAAGGCCCGCCGGTGCTGCTCCCCGTCACGCACCAGCAGGAAGCCCGCGTCGTAGGGCACCTGGCCCCATTTGTGGAAGTCGAGCGCAATGGAATCGGCAAGCTCGATGCCGCCGAGCAGCGGTGCGAGCTCGGGCGAAAGAATTGCGAGCGCACCGAACGCCCCGTCGACGTGAAACCAAAGTCCCTCCTCGCGGCACAGCGCGGCGACGGCCTTGAGGTCGTCGATCGCGCCGACATCGACCGAGCCGGCGGAGGCGACGACGAGGAACGGTTTGAAGCCGACCTCGCGATCGGTAGCGATCTGCGCACGGAGCGCGGCAACGTCGATGCGATGATCCGCGTCGACCCCGATCTTGCGAAGGGCGTCGCTCCCAAATCCCGCGATATCCATCGCCCGCGATATGCAGCCATGCGCGGCCCGCGAAGTATAAGCCGTAAGCAGCGCGCCATCGTTGCCGATGCCGTACTGCCGCGCCAGCGCGCCGAGCGCAGCGGTGCGCGCGACCAGCACCGCCATCAGATTGGCCATCGACGTGCCCGTGACGAAGATGCCGCTCGCGCTCTCGGGAAACGCGAACAGGCGGCGCATCCAGTCGACGATCTGGCGCTCGACCTCGATCGGCATGTGGTCGCGCCCGCCGAGATTGGCGTTGAGGCCCGCGGCGAGCATCTCGGCGATCATGCCGACGGCCGTGCCGCCGCCATGCACCCAGCCCATGAAACCCGGATGAACATTGCCGGTCGCATAAGGCGCGACATGCTCGGCGAATTCGCGGTAGACATCGGCGAGATCGCTGGCATCGCGCGGCACGTCCGTCCTGAATGCCGCACGGACCTCGTCGGGGATCGGCTGCCACACCGGGCGCGCGCGAATATTGGCGATGCCGTCGATCGTCTCGTCCAGCATGCGATGGGCGAGCGCGCGGAAATCGCTCCAGTCCTGCGGATCGAGCGAGGTGTGCGTGACGGAGCTTTGCGTGTTGCGGATGAGCTCGTTCATGCCGCACTCTCTTCTCTGGCCTGTGCATGCCGCGACAGCATCGCCGTGAATGCCGCAAAGATCTTGCGCATCTGCGGCGACTTGTACGGAAACACGGCCGGCGGATCCATGTTGTGCACGACGGCGGTATTGTCGGCTTCGAAGACCAGCAGCTCGCGGTTCTGGTTCTCGGCGCAATCGACGATGAAGTAGTCGAGGCCGACGCGCCTGCTCATCTCGTCCAGCGCGATTTTGTGGCGCGCCGCGAACGCATGGTCGAAGTTGAGCATGAAGACGGCTTCCTCGGCCCGCTTCTCCTCGCTGAACGCCATGAAGGCGTTGAGATACCAGATGTCCCAGCGATCGGCGATTGCCATGTGGCAGGCATAAGGTTCGCCGTCGACCATCGCGAGACGATATTTGCGGTAGAGCCCGTCCGGACTCGCATAGTCGACGAAACGTGCGACGAAGAAGTCCTGCTCTTGTCGCTCCGCGAGATAGGCCGCGAGCGCTCCAGCATCGTCGAGTTTCGCGAGACCGACGCCGGCATGCGTACCGCGCGGCCGCACGATCATTGGAAAGCGCAGTTCGCCCGTGATCTCCTCGCAAACGATCCTGCCTTGCGAAAGCTCCGACAATTGCGCACGCGTCGTTGGGGCGGTCACGGGAATGTCGAGGCCTGGCACGCCCGTCAGCAGACGATACAGCTTGTCGCGATCGAGATTGCCAATGAGATCGGGACGATTGAGCAGCGGCTTCGGCCAGTGCGGCGCGGCCTTCTCGATCAGCGCGAGCGCCTCCCGGCACTCCTCGGAATCGGATGCGATCACGATGGCGACGTCGTGCTCGGGCAGAGTCTCCGGCAGGCCGATGCCCTTGACAACGTAGAGCGTCAACAGCTCGATGTCGGAATCTTCAAGCAGGAAGTCGATCGGCGTGTTGCCGCCCATGTCGATATCGGCGGCGAGCGCGAGCACGCGCAGGCGGGGTTTTGGAGCCGCGCAAGGCGTACGAAACAATTGGTGGAAGGAGAGCACCTCGGTCTGGATCACCAGCCCAGCCTCCTTCTCGCCGAGAAGCTGGGCAATCAGCGAGAGATCGAGGCCTTCGCCGGCCTCCGCCGTTCCCTCCTCGATCCGCGCCAGCAGCCGCTCGCGCAACGGATGCAGGTCACCTCCCTCGAAGGCGCGGCGCGTCAACTGCGCAAAGCCGATGCGGTCGGCATAGGTCGGCGCGGTCACGCCGCTCGGCGCGGAAACTGGATGTTGCATCTCACACCTCGAACGCGGACTTTGTCGGCACGGCCGCAACCGCGCCACGGTCAAGCAGCAGCTCGATCTTCACCAGCACATGGGCGATGCGATCAAGAACGTGCTGCACATTGCGTTGCGCCTGCATTGTATCCGGCGACCATGCCTCGGTCACCAATCGTGCGCCGACGCAGAGGCGCAACACGGCCTGCGGCGCACCGTCCTGCCGCTCCAGTCGGACCGGCTGGCCGACGAGACAGCGCTGGGCGGCCACTTGCCGGTCCGCCGCGCTGCCGCTGATCTCCTCGGCCATGTCGCACGCCAGCGCCCGATGCACGGCGCTGGTCTCGGCGAGCGAGACCGGCTTGCCGCCGCGCAGCAGCGTGAACGGAAAGATCGTGGCTTGCACGAATTCCCCGTCGTCTGCTCTGGACTTGTCGATCGCGGTTGGAATGGCACGAAGCGACGGCGACAACGCGATCATGCTGTCGATGCCGGCTGCGAGCTCGGCCAGCATCCTGGCGCGGAAGGCCCCGGGCACGGCGTAGTAGCTGCCGATCTCGGCGAGCGCGGCCTCCCAGCGCAGCCATTGACCGAAATTCGGCCGGCGCTCAAAGCGCGAGCGCAGCATCGTCCACGCCACCGGCCAGTCGCAGCGACCGGCATAGTCGAAGATGCCAGGCGCGATCCGGCTCATCCGGCCGATCGACCGCGACAGGCCTTTCGGCAACAGCAGCGCACCGCTGAAGGCCGGTCCGCCGAAAAATTTCGAGCCGGTGATCAGCACCATGTAACCACGGTCGAGATAGGCGCGCAGCCGCCGGCGACCGAGCCGCGCCTGACAGGCATCGACGACAATTTGAACCTTGCGCGGCCAGCGCCGCGCGATCTCGTCGAGACACGCCTCGCTTGGGGCACGCCAACCGAGTTTTGACGAATCCATGATCTGCAACAAAACGCGCCGGCCTTGCGCGAGGCTGGTCTCGACCGCATGCAGCACCGCGGCATCGGCATCGGTGCGCATCGCAATGCCGGCCGCCATGTCGATCAGCGGCACCGCAATGCTGTCGCCGGCGAGCCCCGTCACCGCGCCGTCCTTGCGCACGGCCATGCCGCCTGCCGTCATCGTGCTGAAATGGTGGCCGCGTGCAGTATGCGGCGTCCCGCTTCCGGTCTGGTCGGCGCCGACCACGATCGTCACCGGCGCCGCGCCGAGCACCGCGCGCGCTACGAACAGGGCGTGAAGCTGGGAGTCCGTGCCGGACGGCGAGAACACGACGTCGATCCGCGACGAGAGCGCAAGGTGGCCGCGCAGCTCCTCGCGCATGTCCTCGCAGCGGGCGTCGAAGGCGATTTCGACCTCGTCGAACAGGCACTTGTGCATCAGCTCTTCGCGCGCCAGCGCGGCGCGGTCGTAGGCCATCTGCGAGATCGTCGACGCGGTCGCGGAGGCGAAATTCCAGAGCTCCGGCTCCGGCGAAGCCGCGCAGCCATAGGCGTTGACACGGTCGTTCGGATCGAGCGCCAGCCGCGGATCTCCGCCGGAGGCAAGCAGCGTATCCAGTGGTGTGAAGAGATCGCGCAGGCGATAGCGCGAGCCGCCGTCGGACGCGCGCTCGCTGGCTGACAAACGGGATGCGCCGGCGCTCATCCCGAAAGGCTCACGCCGCATCGGCCGCCGCCGCCGGCGCCGGTGCGAATTGCGAGGTGATGTCGCCGTGGAACACCGACGGTCCGACGTGATCGAGCGAGCTCTCGATGTCGGCCCAGATCTCGCCGCCGATGTCGGTCCAGCGCTTGCAGAAGGCGAAGTCCTCGGACAGATAGGTGCCGGTCGCCGGATCGATCATGCATTCGAACAGGGCAAACCGGTTCTGGCTCGCCGCCAGCGTATCGTGCGAATGCTCGCGGAAGAATTGCAGGGCGGCGTAGTCCGGATGGCGGCACATCGCCTCCAGCACGGAGCGCCGGATCATCAGGAAGCCGGTGCCGGCGTAGCGCACGCGGGTGAAGCCGTCCACCACCACGATGCGGTCGGGGTCCTCGATCTCGAGCACGTAGTCGAGCGATGCGGCCGGCACGTCGGCGCGGCCGGACTGGATCGCCCGCGCGGCCTTGTCCCAGTTGATCCGCTTGATTGGATAGCAGCCGGCGACGACGTCCGCGCCGCACTCGATCAGCCGGAACACCTGCTCCGGCTTGAAGCCGATGTCGGCATCGATGAAGAGGAAGTGCGTCGCTTCGGGATCGTCCAGGAACATCGCGGCCAGATTGGCCCGCGCGCGCGTGATCAGCGCATCGCCGTCGCGCAGCAGCACCTTGAGCTCGAGATTGGCCATGCCGTGCACGGCGCGCTGAAGCGCGAAGATCGAGCTCGCATAGATGCTCGTCACCTGCCCACCGAAACATGGCGTGGCCACCACCAGTTTCATCTTCTCCGACATCGTCAGCTCCGCCCCGCTGCAATCCTCACCAAGAGGTAAAGAGGCATGGTTAACGGCGCCTTAACGCCTGCTTACAGGAACTTGACGAGCGAGAGCTGCGCGAGGTTCGAGGTCACCTGGTAGGACGCCTGGAGCGCATTCTGGAGCGACAGGATCTCGCTCGCGACCTGGTCCGGCGAGGCTGATTCCGCCTGGTCGATGATGGTCTGGAGCTGCGCCTTGGCCTGGGTCTGACGCGTGCCTGCGTCCTTCATGGTGTTCTGGGCCATCGCGATGTCGGTCTGGATGTCCTCGATTCGCTGCTCGCCTGGCTGCTTCGTCAGGGCCTGTGTCACCCGCAGACTCAGCGCGGCGACCTGCCCGCCCGAATACTGCCCGGTCGGTGAGGTCGAGAACGTCCCGAACACGGCGACCGCCTGCAGCTCCTTGCGGATCGCGTCCTCGTTCGCCTGCGCGCCATACTGCACCGTGACGGAATCGTCGACCCGGGCCATCGCGGTGGAGCGCGGCGAGCCGGGGCCGTCATTGCCCAGGTACCATTGCACGGTGGTGGCCGAGCCGTTCACCAGCGTCGTCGCCGAGCCGAGGGGCGACGAGCCGACGCGCAGCGGAGCCTTTGCCGCCGTGACCGGGGAGGTCGTGAAGCCGAGCGCCGCGAACGCCGTGCTGTTCGAGCTCGTGATATTGAGGCTCCCGGGATCGTCCGTGTTGATCGTGATCACGCCGCCATGGATCGTCGACGGCTTCGTGGTGCCGGTGATCTGATCGATTTTGCCAAGCAGAGTTGTGATGTTGTCGGTGATGTTGATCTGGTTTGGGCCGCTGGCGCCCGAGGCGACAAAAGTCAGCGTCTGACCGTTCACCGTGATCGTATCGGGATTAACGGCAGGCGGACCCGCCGACCCCGCCTGGAACGCCGCCGAGAGGACTTCCGGGCCGCCCGTAGTCGCAATGCCGCTCAGCACAGTTGAACCGGTGATCTGAGGCGTCGACGCCACGCTGCCGCGCGTCACGCTGCTGAGACCGAGCGCCGTGGCCGCCGCGCCGCCGGTGACCGCCACGTCCGTGCCGGTGCCGGTCGCGATCTGGATATTGCCGCCGGCGCTCAGAGTTACGTTGGCGGCGGGGATGCCGGCGGCCGTCGCGATCGCATTCAAGATATCAGACACCTTCGCGGCGCTGCCCGAAGCCAGTCCGATAGTGGTATTGCCGCTGGCCGTTGTGGTGACGGTAGTGACGGTAGGGTCGAAGGTGATCGTGTGGGCGCCGCTCGCGCCGGTGATGGTCAGTGTGGTACCGGTCGGAGCGTTGGCGAGCGCGTTGAGAATGGTCCCGTTGAGATGGGGTGTCGCCGACGAGTCGAGCGACGTGGTCGTAGACGCAATCGCCAATGCGCTGTCCTGCAACGCGACCGAGCCCGTCCCGGTCGTGGAGGTATAGGAGCGCAGATTGCCGGTGGCCGCCACATTCGCGGTGGCGGATCCCGCCGTATTGAAGAAATTGTCACCGGCCCTGATAGCGGACGCCGCCACCAGCGAGGTGCCGGCGAGCTTCTTGATCGCGGTATTCAGCGCAGTGTTGAGGTTCGTCGCCGTGATGTTCGGGTCCGGAGGAACGACCGGAACGACATTGGGATTACCGGGGTCGATCGCAAAGCTGCCGA
Organism: Bradyrhizobium sp. CW1; assembly: GCF_023100665.1. Lineage (NCBI taxonomy): Bacteria > Pseudomonadati > Pseudomonadota > Alphaproteobacteria > Hyphomicrobiales > Nitrobacteraceae > Bradyrhizobium > Bradyrhizobium sp. CW1. The sequence continues at coordinate 2,903,771 of NZ_CP064684.1, read as the reverse complement.
CAGGTGTCGGCGTCGCGGTGGACGCCGTCAGGTCGATCTGCTCGGTCGAGCCATCGGGCAGCGTGAACTGCACGCTGAGCTTGTCGCCATTTTTCGGATTGACGCCGTTGAGGTCGACCGAGAACGACACCGGCGAGCCGCTCGGGCCGGTGACCGTCGCGCCGGTCAGCGTCGAGGAGACCGCGGCGATCTTCAGGCCGAATGGCGATGCCGCGAAGTCCTCGGACACCTTCACCGAGCTCGGCGTCGGCTGTGGCGTCGTCAGCACCAGCCGGCCCATGCCGTTGGCGCCGAGGTCGGCGGCCTGACGCTCCGCCATGACGGTCTTGAAGCCCGCCTGCGTCGTGGTGCCGTTGATGATGTCGCCGGCGTTCGCGACCGACGGCGTGTTGAAGGCGGTTCCGGAGAACAGATAGCGGTTGCCAGACTGCGTGTTGAGAACGCCGACCATCGAGCCGAATTGCGCAGCCGCAGTGTTCTGCGCAACCGTCTGGCCGTCGACGTTGAGATCCTGCGCGGTGTTGGCCGAGCCCGTCTGCACCGTGTTGCGGATCGTGGTCAGCGACTGCAACGCGGTATTGGCGAGGTTGATGCTGACGTTGACGTTGGTCATCGTGTCGGTATAGGCGGCAATGTTGGAGAGCTGCGCGCGCCCGGCGATCGCAAAGCCCTCGTTGGTGCCCATCCCGGAATAGTTCTGCGACAGCTTGCCGGTCGAGAGCTGCGTCGACAGGTCGGTGAGCTGCTGGTTGATGTTGCGGATCTGCGAGCCGAGAACCGACGAGGAGTAGTTGATGCTGCTGATCGACATGTTTCAGAGCCCTGTTACTTGTTACACTTGAGCCTGGAGCAGCGTATTCATCATGCTCTGCACCACCGACATGACATGGGCGTTGGCGGCATAGGCATTCTGGAGCTGGATCAGGTTCGACATCTCCGAGTCCAGGTTGACGCTGGCAGTCGAGTTGAACTTGGCCTGCAGCGTCGAGACCACGACGCTCTGGCCCTGCTGGAGCTGAGTCGCCTGGGTCGCGGCATTGCCCTGAACGCTCAGGAACTGCTGGAGGTAGTTCGAGACGCTGCCGGTGAAGGGCTGGCTGGCCGAGCCCAGACCGGATTGCGGCGAATAGGAGAACACCGCCGAGGTGAGCTGCGAATAGAGATAGTCCGAGCGCGTGGTGTCGCCGGTGGGAGTCACCGGCGAGGTGTTGTAGATCGACAGCCTGGTCGGGTCCGAGGAAAGCTGAGTGTTCACGGCGATGCGTCCGGCAAGGCCGGTCATCTGCGAACCCGATGCCGTGATCGCGCCGGTGTAGAGCGCCTGCCCGCCGTCGGTGAACAGCGGCAGTTGTGGATTGCCCGAGGTCAGCGACGAGATCGTCTTGGTGATCGAGGCCGAATTGACCTTGGCGAGGCCGCTGTTGTCGTCGGTCACCCGCAACGTGGTGGCCGTCGCCGGCGACGGGGCGGCGGCGAACGACAGATGCGAGGCGGAAAGCGCGGTGTTGAGCGCCGAGGCGATCGCGCCCATGCCGCCGGAGAAGTTCACGCCGATCTGCATCGGATTGGCGTTGGTGGCGTTCTGGAGCGGCAGCGCCGCCGGATCGGTCACGTTGACCAGCGTGACCTGTCGTTTCGTATTGGTGGTCGTGTCGGTGTAGGTGAAGTTGACGCTGTTGCCCGGCGCCGCCCCGGCAAGGTCGAGATCGAAGCCGGCCGGCGGGCCGGTGACCGTGCTGCCGGCCGTGGTCTTGTCCGACAACGCGCTCGACATCGTCGCCGCGAACTCGTCGATCTGATTCTGCGCCTGCACCAGCGTCTGGTCGCGCAGCTTCAGATCGGCCGCGATCTGCCCCGAAGACACCACGTTGTTGGCGATGACGTCGACCGACGATCCGTTCGGGAGCTTGATATTGAACGCGCCGACGCCGGATTTGGCCGGATCAATGTTGTAGAGCGAGGTCGCCGACAGCGTGCCAGCGGACGCAAAGGTAAATTGCGAGGCGAGGCCTGCGCCGACCAGCTGGATGCCGGTGGTGGTATAGATGTTGGCCTGATTGGACCCGTCGGTGGTGACGTGGACGTCGACATATTTCGACAGGTTATTGATGGCTTGGTCGCGCTGGTCCATCAGCGTCGCAGCCGAGGGGTCGTGTTCCGACAGGCCCTGAAGTCTGGAGTTGATGTCGGCGACTTGCTGCATCGCCGCGTTGGCAGCTAGGGCCGAGGTGCTGAGATCCTGCTCGACGTTGGAGCGCAGCGACTGGATACCCTTGGTGGTGAGGTTGAGCTGCTGCGCCAGCGTCTGCGCCGCGCCGAGCGCAACTGTTTGCGCCGAGGGCGAGCCCGCGTTGGTCGACAGCGCCTGCAGCGCGGTGGTGAAACTGTTCAGCGCGGTTTCAAGCGTACCGCTGTTGCCGGGCGTGCCATAGACATTCTGAAGCTGCTTCAGGATGTTGGCCATCTGGTCGGCGTAGCCGCCGCCGCCGGTCTCGGTGCGCAGCTGTTTCTGCACATAGGTGTCGAGCTCGCGGCTGACGCCGGTCGTCGTCACCGTCGAGCCGAAGTCGCCGGTGGTGACCTCGATCTGGTTCGGCGTCTGGACGACGTAACCCGGCGTCTGCGAGTTGGCGACGTTCGACGAAACGATCGAGAGTGCAGCCTGATTGGCACGCAGACCGCTCATCGCACTGGCGAGGGCTGAACTCAAACCCATGTTGGCTTGCCGCCTCTGGTTACGTCACGCACCAATCAGCGCAACACGTTCAAAAGATCCTGCACCATCGTATTCGCCGTCGTGATCACCTTGGTGTTGGCCGAATAGGCCTGCTGGGTCACGATCAGCTTGGTGAATTCGTCGGCGATGTCGGTGTTCGAGCCTTCCAGCGACGAGCCGCTGATCGAACCGGAAGCACCGTCGATGGCAGGGCCCGACTGTTCAGTCGCGGCGTAAGCGCCGCCGTCCTGCGCCTTCAGGTAGTTGGTGCCGTTGAAGTGCGACAACGAGACCTGTGCGAGGTCGAGGTTCTGACCGTTGGAGAAGGTCCCGACCACGAGGCCGTTGTTGTTGACGGCGACCGAGCGGAGCTGACCGGCGGCGTAGCCGTTCTGGGTGATGGTGTTGATGGTGACGGCGCCGCTGGTGCTGGCATATTGCGTCAGTCCGCCCGAGGAGATGTTGAAGGAGACCGAGCCCAGCGACTGGCCGCTGACGCTGACGTTGTTGATGGTGATGCCCGAGCCGCTCGGCGAAGTGAGCGAGCCGTCGGCGGCAAAGGTGAAGGCCTGGCCGGTATTGACCCAACCGACGGTCGTGCCCGTCGCATTCGGGTCAGTCTGGTAAAACATGTTCCAGGTATCGGCATGGCCCGCGCCGAGCGAGGCGCTGTCGGTCTTGGCCCAGCGCAATTGCAGGTTCACCGGCGTGCCGGCCGCGTTGTAAGCGGTCACCGCGCCACCGCTGATCGATTCCTTGGTGAAGGTGGCGATGTCGTTGCCGATCACGCCGCCGGTGCCGGCAACGCCACCACCGTCACGATTCTTGATGATGGTCGAGGTGAAGCCGAGCGCGGCGAAGGCGGCGCTGTTGGAGCTCGCCACCGAAAGGTTGGAAGCTGTGCCGGTGTTCAGCGTGATCACGCCCCCACTGCTGACTGACGACCCCGTTGCACCGGAGAGAGTGTCGATCTTACCGAGCAGCATCGTGATGTTGTCGGTGACGTTGATTTGGTTCGGGCCTGACGCGCCGGAGGCCATGAAGGTCAGCGACTGACCATTGACGGTGATGACGTCGCCGGCGGAGAAGCCCGATGTGAGCACCTCGGCGCCGCCGGCAGCCGCCGCGCCGCTCAGCACCGTGGCGCCCGAGATCGCGGGCGATGACAGCACGTTGCCGCCGCGCGTCACGCTGCTGATGCCAAGCGCCGTGGCCACCTGGCCGCTACCAACCGGTACGTCGGTGGTGGTGCCGCTGGAGATCACGATGTTGCCGCTGGGGCTGAGCGATGCGGTGACGCCGGGGCCGCCGGCCAACTGGATAGCGGAGATGATGCTGGCCACCGTTGTGTTAGTACCCGAGCCGAGACCAATCGCCGTGCCGCCAAGACCGTCGGGAGTGCTGGTCAAGCTATTATCGAAGACAATATTGTGACCGTTGACGACCAGCGTCTGGCCGCTCAGCTGAGCGAGAATGCTGGAGGCGAGATGCGTACCCAAGGAGTTGTCGAGCGAGGTGGTGCTCGATGCCACCGCCGCGGAGTTATTCTGGAGCGCCGTTGTGCCGGTCGCAGTGGTCGACGAGTATGGCGAGCGGACATTGCCGGTCGCGGCAGCGCCGGACGTTGTGGCGTTTGCATAAGGCGGAGGCGGCGTGCCGACCGGCAGCGGGTTGGCCGCGAAGTCCGACGGGTTCAGTCCGCCGGCCGCCAGCAGCGTCTTGGTTGCCGCCGTCGTGCTCGCCACGGTGTTCGGCTGGGTCGGCAGGTTGGCCGCGTACTGGATCGATGTGGTCGCCTGCGCCGGGATGAAGTTGTTCTGGAATTTCAGGACCGTCGCAACGTTGCCTTGCGGGTTGCCGGTCTTCGGGTCGACCGTGACGCCCATCAGGTAATAGCCGGCGCCGTTGACCAGATTGCCGTTGGCATTGAGCTGGAAGTCGCCGCGCCGTGTGTAATAGGTGACGCCGCTGAACACCGGCGCATTGTCGACGACGCCCGTGGCCTTCTGGATCGAGAAGAAGCCATCACCGGTGATCGCCATGTTGGTGGCGACGCTGGAGCCCGAGATTGTGCCCTGCGTGGTGATGGTGGCCTTAGCGTTGGCGGTCACGCCGCCCGCGACCTGCTTGCTCGGGACCGAGGAGTCGGGAATGAGATCGACGAAGCTGGTGCCGATGCCCTTGTAAGCGGTGGTGGAAGAGTTCGCGATGTTGCCGGAAATGTTCTGCAGCGCGTAGGACTGCGCCTGCAGGCCACCCACCGAGGTGTTCATTGCATCGAAGATACCCATAACTTTGTCTCCAGATCCGATCTCGGCGGCCGGTCGACCACGGCCGCAGTCGGAGGAGACTGTCGCAAGGGCTATGCCAATGCGGGTTTTCTCATCAAATCAATGGCTTGACGAAAAAGCCCCGGCCTGATGACCGGGGCACAATTGCCGGGACCGGCAACAATTGCCGGGACAAAAGCTAGGTTGCGGACGCCGCCGCGGGATGGAAGACCAGCCCGAAACCGTCGATGCAGTAGCGCAATCCGGTCGGCTTTGGACCGTCGTCGAAGACGTGGCCGAGATGGCCGCCGCAGCGCCGGCAATGCACCTCGGTGCGGAGCATGCCGTAGGTCCGGTCCTCGGTCTTGCCGACATTGCCCTCGATCGGCTGGTAGAAGCTCGGCCAGCCCGTACCGCTCTCGAATTTGGTGTCGGAGGCGAACAGCGGCAGGTCGCAACCGGCGCAGGCGAAGACGCCCTTGCGGTGCTCCTTGAGCAGCGGGCTGGAGCCCGGCCGCTCGGTGCCCTCCTTGCGAAGGATCTCATATTGCTGCGGCGTGAGCTGGGCACGCCATTCGGCGTCGGTCTTCTCGATCTCGAATTTCTGCGCGGCTTTCTCTCCAGCCTCCGCGGGCGATGCTCTGAGCCAGCGGAAGGCCGCAAGGCCGAACAGGCCGGCGACAGTCGTCAACAGGATGCGGCGGTCAAACATCTCATTCTCCATGCGGGAGCGTCTACGCCCTGAGATACGGGCTCTAACCGTCGACGTTACACTTCCGGGCGGAGTTTTTCTCACCTTATCGCGAGGCGCTGTCGTCCTGCGGGACTGGTTCCACGGCTTCCGCCACAGGCTTCGGCGGTGGGGCCGGCCGGGGCCGAACCCCGGGCGGCGGACGGCGCGGACCGGTCCCGGCGGCCCGGTTGGCTTCGGCCAGGCGCGCCTCGCGTTCCCGGTCCTTGACCCTGGCACGCTCGCGATAGCGGGCAAGCGAGCCTGCGGCGGCGGAACTCGCCCTGCCCCAGATTCCGACCAGTTGCCCGGCAACCCGCCCCGTCGTTCCCCCCGCCCAGACCAGCTCGAACGGCGAGAACAGCTTCCAGCGCTCGTCGCCCCACAGGATGCTGCGGGCGATCATCTGCCCGGCCATGGCCGAGGTGTTCATGCCTTGGCGGCCGAAGCCGCTTGCGACCCAGAGGCCTTTGCGCAACTGGCCGATCTGCGGCATGCCATGCACGGTCTGCCCGGTGACGCCGCCGAACATCTCGCTGATCTCGACATTGCCGAGCTGGGGGAAGATCGACCGGATCCGCCGCCTGACGCTGCCTGCAAAGCGCTGCGGGCGTGCGGCCCAGGTGGTCTCCGGACTTTCCCACATCAGCCGGTCGCCATCGACGATCCGGAAATGGTCGACGCCGTCGGAATCCATCACCGATCCCTTGAAGGCGATGATCTCGTGCACGCGCTCGCCGAGCGGCGCGGTGATGCCGGCATAGCGCCAGACCGGCAGCAGCGTTTCCGACAGGCGCCGCAACGGCGCGCCGAGATGGATGTTGCCGGCGAGCACGATATGGGTGGCGCGCAGCCGCGCCGACGGCGTGACGATGCGCTTGCGGATGCCGGAATGATCGATGCTGACGACCGGCGTGTCCTCGAAGATGCGGGCGCCTGCGCGCCGCGCCAGCGCCGCGAGGCCGTGCACATATTTGCGCCCGTCGACCTGGAACGCCTTCGGATAATACACGCCGTGGAAGTAGCGATCGGTCTTGAGTGCCGCGCGGACGCGATCGACCTGCCAGCCCTCGGCCTCGGTGTCGAAATCCTCGTTCAGCATCTGCAAGCGGCTGATCAGCCGGTCGCCGGCATCGACGTTGGAGACCTCGAGCACGCCGTCGGTCCGGCCGATCCCGGGCATGTTCTCTTCGGTGGCGTTGGCCCGGACGAACTCGGCGCCCTCTTTCGACAGTGTCCACAATTCCCGCGCATCCTCGAAGCCGATGCGCTCGATCAGCTCGGCGAGCGGCAGCGCGAAGCCCGGCATCACGGTGCCGAGTTGATTGCCGGAAGCGTTCCAGCCGATGTGGCGGCCCTCGAGCACCGCGACGCTGGCCCCCAGCCGGGCCGCCTCGAGCGCAATGGAGAGCCCTGCAAGCCCCGCCCCGATCACGCAGATGTCGGCGTCGAGATCAAACGACAGTCGCGCGCGTTCACGAAAGCCGGCTTCTTCCTGGGACACGCTTGTGAAAGTCTCGCTCATGTCGTTTCTTAGAGCATGATCCGGAAAAGTGTGCAGCGGTTTTCCGAAAAGATCATGCTCAAAACAAAAATTTAAAGCGCTATGGGGATTGTCCTAATCTCATCGCGCTTTAGAGGACTGTGCAGGCCCTTGTCACCTTGCCCTCAACCGGCACCTGTAGATTATTCTGGAACGCGTAACGATTCGAGAGTGCCATGCGCCGTTTGATGCTGCTGCGTCACGCCAAGACCGAGACTGACGCGCCGAGCGGCCGTGACCAGGACCGCCGGCTCGACGACCGCGGCCACAAGGATGCCGGCGAGATCGGCGACTGGATGGCCTCCCATCCCCCCTTTCCCGAGGCCGTACTGGTATCGCATGCCGTCCGGGCTCGGCAGACCTGGGACATTGCCTGGGAGACCATGAAGGACCGCGTCGCAGCGCCGCAGGTCGAGGTCCTGCCGGAACTCTACGCCGCCGATCCCGCCCAGATCCTGGAATCCATTCGCACTGCAACCATTCCGGCTGATCCGAGGCAATTGCTGCTGGTCGGCCACAATCCGGGCATGCACGAGATCGCCCTGATGCTGACGGGCGGCGGCGATCCGGCCGCCGCCAAGGCGCTCGCCGACAACCTGCCCACGTCGGGGCTTGCGATCTTCGATTTTGCCGTCAAGGATTGGGGTGACGTGGCTTACCGCCGCGGCAAGCTGGTGCTGTTCGTCAGCCCAAGGCTACTTCGAAGCTAAGGCTACTTCGATCGGGTTGATCGCGCGACGTGCCGGCAAGACGTCCTGACTGGAAGATTTGGAGGCGCAGATGTTCAAGTCCATCCTCGTGCCCATCGACCTCGCCGACACCGACCTCGCCAAGCCGGCGATCGCGACCGCCGCAACGTTGTCGCAGACCTGGAGCGGCGTGGTGCGCCTGCTCAACGTGCTGCCGATGACGCCGGTGATGCTGGCCGAATACGTGCCGGCCGATTTCGACGAGCAGCAGCGCCAGACCTCGGAAGAAGCCCTCGCCATCGTCGCACGCGAGTCCGGCATCGAGCCTTCCCGCATCTCCAGCGTGGTGCGCCAGGGCGGCATCTATCACGAGATCCTGGAGGAAGCCGTGCACATGAAGGCCGAGCTGATCGTGATGACCTCGCACCGGCCGGCGATGCGCACCTACTTTCTCGGCTCCAATGCCGGGCATGTCGTGCGCTACGCAAAATGCTCCGTGCTGGTGGTCAGGCACTAGGCACCACACCAACTTCGTCATTTGGCGCAACTCGTAGCCCGGATGGAGCGTCCGAGCTACCCTATTTCCGGTTGCTGCCGACCGATCATGCGGACCTGGGATCGGCTGTCAGCGACATTCTTGCGCGGCCTAAAATGCCAGGGAAATACGTCGACGGCGGCGGCCCGCGCCGCCAAATTGCACACCGCGACCTTCAAGCACGGTGCTGGACCAGCTGCTTGAAAACCACGGGGACAATGGCGGCACAAGCACGCAACGCAATACCGCAACAGCATGACCACCTACGCGAAGTCGCTGTTCGACGTGGCGGTCGGCGAATTGACTTCGTGGTGGTCGTCAAGGTGATCAAGGTGGAGTGGAAGAGCGCGCCGCAGACCATGGATCGGGTTCGCCAGAGAATCGGCGAGGTGCTCCGCTTTGCCGAGGTGCGCGGCTTTCGAAAGCCGGGACCGCTGCCGACGCGCTAAGCCGATCGCCGCAGCGCGAGGCAACTGGGCCAAGAGGCCCTCGGCTCCGCTTCACCGAGCCGAGCAGTTGGGTTGCAAAAGGTCTCCAGCACTATGGCAAGGATAACTCAAGTTGCGCATTCGATCGCGCTTTGATGCTGTCTCGGTTTGCCTCATAAGGGGCGCGCCGCAGGGGGCGGCCCAACATAGGGAATTCTATTAGATGAGAAAGTTTGTGCTCGCGTTGCTCTCGACCGTCGCTCTCGGCCCGATCAGGGCCCAGGCTGCCGACTTGGCGCCGATCCGTATGCCAGCGAAGGCTCCGGCTATCACCCAGCAGGTGGGCAACTGGACGGGCTTCTATATCGGCGGCAACGTTGGTTATGGTTGGGGCAACTACGGCGCTTCAAACGTCATCGGGACGTTCGTGAACTCGAACGGCGGTTCGGCCCCATATGGCTTCAACGCTGTATCTGACAACGGTAATGGCATCACCGCCGGTATCCAGGCCGGCTACAACTGGCAAATCGAGCAGACGGTGCTCGGCATCGAGGCTGATTGGCAGTATCTCAATTCAAAGACTAGCATCGGCAATTCGGCCATTGCCATTCTCCCCGCCATCGGCAGCAATTTCAACGGCAGCGCTTCCGTCAGCACCGATTGGTACGCGACGTTCCGCGGCCGAGTGGGTTATGCGTTTGGGCCGGCTTTGCTCTATGCGACTGGCGGTATAGCGTTGGCTGAAACCAAGCTGAGCGCGAGTGCTACGGGCAGTATCCCCACCAGCCTTTTCCCGCTTACCTATGGACCGTTAGGCTCCATGAACGCTTCTGACCGCGCCATTTTGGTGGGCTACGTGGTTGGCGGCGGCCTCGAATATTCCCTTGGGGCAGGTTGGTCCGTCAAGGGCGAGTATCTGCACATGGGCTTCGGCACGAACGGCTATAACTTAACTGGCTCGCTTCAATCACCGGCCGGTTTAACTGGCGTCATCACGAGTCGCGTCGATATCAAGTCGAGCGTCGACATCGCTCGTGTCGGCGTAAACTATCGTTTCTGATCGGCAAGTCTCAAAAGTGAGCAGAGCGCAATCCGGGGCCGCTGTGCCCGCATGGATGGAATCCCGGATTGCGCTGCGCTCCGTTCGGCGCACAAGCCCTTGCATTGCCCGACGGGCAAAACACGCGAGCGGCAGGTCAACGCCCGCCGCTGAAAATATTCCACTTTACCGAAATTCGGAAACGGCGTATGTGTCGCCGCAACCCGGCCCAAGGAAGAGGGGCGTATCGCGATCGTCACGAACGCGGGCCGGACAGCGGCGGACGCTGGGCCACACCGGCGCGAATGGTTTCGCAGGGCGGGCAACCGTGAGCGAAGGCGTCGCGCACACGACCGGTGCTGACAGCGTACGGCAAAACGGTGTCGTCCTGACGCCCGGGGTCTGTGCGTCAAGTCTTGTGGTGATGTGGCGGCCCGACCGGGTTCGCGCATCAGCCATCCATGAGGCGACGGGGGCAATAGTGCATCGCTCCCCGGGGAGAGCACGGCATAAGCCGTAAAACCGCTGCGCAGGGAAGGCCGGACGTTTTGGCTTCACCTGTATGCCGCTGTGCAGATTTTTTACTGCAACTTCGCACAGTGGACCGCGGGTGCCAGCCGGCGCCCGGTCTTCCCTGCGCCCTCTTTCATTCGAGGGTGAGGCGATCGAGCAAAGCTCGGGCGAACAAGCCGCGAGAGGGCGAAGGTGTGTCTGCAATGAAAGCGCGAGCTAAAGGAGCGACAGTGCTGTCCACAAACGCCGTCATTGCGAGCGCAGCGAAGCAATCCAGGGTCTTTCCGCGGTGGGATTCTGGATTGCTTCGCTGCGCTCGCAATGACGATGCCGAAGCGGGTGTGCCCGAAACTCCAGTCTCGTCGGCTCCGCGCACCACCGTCAGAACGCTGCAGCGCGTCCTAGGATAAGAGCGAAGCGCTTACAGATACCGCGTCAGCTCTGCTTTGGCCTGGCCGTAGACCGCGTCCTCGATCTGGCTGCGGGTGATCCCGATGTCGCGCAAGGCGCGGTCATCGAGGTCGTTCAGCGTCTTGACGGCGGAGCGTTGCTCCAGGCGGTCGAACAGCGCATAGGCGCCGTTGGCCAGCTTGCGGAAAAATCCGTCGGACGAGGATGAGCGTAAACTCCGCCCGGCGGTCTGCGAGATCGTGGTCATTGTCCTTCTCCGGCCTGTTGTCCACGCGGCGAAGCGGATGCCGTTGGCGCAAGCGCCTGAGCGCATGCACCTCATTTGCCGTTGGATTGCTCTCGCTCTCCTCGGCTCAATCGTGAAGCTTGATGGAACCTAAATGCTCCAGTACACTACTCGGAGCAAGTGAAACATTGCTCTCGGTGCAATAATGTCCAAGTTCGAGTACGTGAAGCTTGCCGATGCCATTGCCTCGGATATCTCTAACGGCACGTTAAGGCCCGGCGACCGGCTGCCGCCGCAGCGCAATTTTGCCTATGACCGCGGCATCGCGGTCTCGACCGCGAGCCGGGTTTATACGGAGTTGCTCCGCCGCGGCCTCGTCGTCGGCGAAGTCGGCCGCGGCACCTTCATCTCCGGCGCCATCAGGCGCGAGGTCGAGGCGCTGAGCGAGCCGCGCGACGCGCGGATCGATTTCGAGGTCAATTACCCGCTGCTGCCGCAGCAATGGGCAATGATCGCCAAAAGCCTTGCGGGCCTCGAGCGTGTCGAGGCGCTCGAATCCGCATTGCGCGTCTCCACCAGCACCGGGACCAAGAGCGCGCGCAATGCAGCCGCCGCCTATCTCGCGCGCAAGGATTTCGCCCCGCAGGCCGAGCAGATCGTCTTCACCGCCAACGGCAAGCAGTCGCTCGCGGCCGCCCTCGCAGCCCTCGTTCCCACCGGCGGCCGCTGCGGCGTCGAGGCGCTGACCTACCCTTACGTCAAGAGCATCGCCGCGCGGCTTGGCGTGACGCTGGTCCCGATACCGATCGACGAATTTGGGGCGCGCCCCGACGCCATCCAGAAGGCGCATCGCGAGGCGCATCTGTCGGCGCTGTATCTCCAGCCCATCATCCAGAACCCGCTCGGCGTCACCATGAACGCCACGCGGCGCGCCGATATCATGCGCGTCGCCGAGAAGCTCGATCTCACCATCATCGAGGACGCCGTCTACGGCTTCCTGGCCGACGACACGCCGCTGGCCGCGCTCGGCCCCGACCGCTGCATCGTGATCGACAGCCTGTCCAAGAAGGTCGCGCCGGGCCTCGCGCTCGGCATCCTGGTCGCGCCGCAGCGATTGCGCGAGGGCGTCATGAGCGCGGTCCGCACCGGCGGCTGGATCGCGTCCGGCCATGCGCTCGCATCCGGGCAGCGGTTGATGGCAGACGGCACCGTCGCCGAGCTGACGCGGCTGAAACGCATCGACGCCGCGCGCCGCCAGCAGACCGCGGCAAGGCTGCTCACCGGCTACCAGCTCGCCGCCGATCCGCGCTCCTATCATCTCTGGCTCACGCTGCCGGCACACTGGCGCTCGCAGACCTTCGTCGCCGCGGCAGCCCGGCGCGGCATCGCGCTGACACCGTCCTCGACCTTCGCGATCGCGCATGGCCACGCACCGAACGCAGTGCGGCTCGCGCTCGCCCCGCCTTCGTTCGAGCAGCTCGATTCCGGCCTGCGCACGATCGCATCGCTGCTCGGCACCAAGGAAGAGGATTTCGACTCGACGGAGTAACGCGCGCTTGCCCCAAGCTCAGGCCTCCGGCCATTCCGCGATGAAGCCCCTCGCCTTGTAAGGCTCGATCTTGTCCCATTCGTGCAGCATGCGGCGGCGAAATTCGGGATCGGTGTGCCAGAGCGCGCGCGGCGTCGCAAAGCTGTCGACTGTGAGCAGCATTTTCTCGACCTCCGGCCAGTGCCGGTGCAGCGTCATCGGATAACGCCGCGCGGTCCAGGTGTTGCCGAGGCAGATCACGCTGCGGACATTGTGCAGCCCGAGCGCCGCGTCAATGATCGGCAGCGAGAGGATCACGTTCTCGCCGGTGTTTTGGGCACGATGTTCCTCGAGGATTCGCTCAGCCGGAATGCCCGCCGCGACCATCGCCGCCTTGATGATCGTGCACTCGGATTGCTCCGAGCCCGCCGTCACGCCGCCGCTGACAATCGACCAGCGGAAATAGCCCTGGCGCCACAGTCGTCCCGCCGTATCGGCCCGCAGCGCCACGTCCTCTCGCGTGCCGAACATAAACAGGAGGTCCGCCGGCTGCAGTGGCGTATTGATCAGATGCACGCGATTGATCTCGGAGATCTCATCCGCCGAAGGCCCTCGCGTGCTGCGATCCAGGGTTGACATGGCAGCACGATGCGACACCGCCGCAACGGCGCGAAGTCACGTTTGATTGCGGCCCATTGCACCTAGGGCAGCAAGGCGCTCGGCACGCGATCGAAGCTGTAGCTCCGCGGCTGGTTACGCCGCACGAAGCCGCCGATCTGCCAGACGAACAGCGCGGCAAAGCCGATGATGAACAGCGCGCCGGCGAATTCGCCGATCGCAAGCGCCCGGATCAGGAGCCCCGTCATCGCCACTGCAAGCACCGCAAGAAAAGCCAGCATTGTCACGTAGGTTCTGCGGCCAAGCCCCGCGGTCAACTCGGCGTGGCTGCCGGCCTGCGCCATGCGCGCATGCAACGCGACGATGAAGTGGCGAAAGCCATTGTCCTGCGGCGCCATCAGGGCCGCGGTCTGCCAGCTCGTCGAGAGGATTGCGATGCGGCCGCCACTGGCATGGCTGACATCGGCGCGAAAGCGGTGCTGTTGCATCGACACGGGGCGGAACGACAGCCGAATTGCACTGATCTCGTCATAACGCCACAGGCCCGAACGGCCGGCGATGTGCCAGGACAGCCCCTGCTCGGTCAGTTCGAAGCGATGCGCCGAGCCGATCAGCGACGCCTTGTAGGCATAGCTCGCACCCGCAGCCGGCTCAACTCCCGAATCCCGCATCTTCACAATCGATCCTATCCGGGCGATCCAGTCTGCGGCCCGCTTGCGTGAGCGCCCTGCCCCATCCTACAAGCGAGACATGGCTGAGACGATTTTTTTTCCGCGCCGCCTGATTCTCGGCGCCGCCGTGATCTCCGGCGTGCTGCTCGCGCTCGCCGTGCACATGCTGGGCGCGCGCTACGGGCTCGATCTCGGCGGCCTCTGGCACTCGGACTCGCACGAGTTCATACCGGCGGGCGCGGCGATCGCCTGGTGGCTGATCGCCTCCGTCGGCTTCTCCGGCGGCTATTTCACGGCGACGTTGATGCAGAGCGCCGTCTCGGGCCAGATCCCGCAACGGATGCGGCAATTCCTGATCGCGGTCGGCGTGCTGCTGCTTGCGGGGGCTGGCCAGGTGGCCTCGGCGCCGAGCCCGGTCCCGACGGTCTCAGGCGTGCTGGCCGGGATTGCCGCGCTGGGCCTCGGTGCCGTGATGGCGTTCTGCGGCGCGCATTTCGCACTGCGCCGCGGCTAATTCCTCCGCACAGTTCATCCGCGCGACGGCGCGCCGATCCCGATCACGGCGGCAGCAAGCACGAGGACGGCGGCCGATACCACCAGCGATGCGTGCAGGCCGGTCATGAACGCGCCTTCCGAGGCCACCAGCGAACCGAACAGCGCAACGCCGAGCACGCTGCCTGTCTGCCGCGTCGCGTTCAGGACGCCCGCCGCGATGCCGGAGCGTGCCTTCTCGACGCTGCCCAGCAAGGTCGAGGTCAGCGGCGGCACCAGCAGCCCAAGCCCGCTGCTGATCGCGATCATCTGCGCAAAGATCGCCCAATAGCTTGTGCCGGCCTCGATCCACAGCAGGCCGAGACAGCCGAGCGCCGAGACGCAGGCGCCGACGACGATGGTCGGGCACGCCCCGATGCGCTCGGCGAGACGCGGCGCCAGCAGATTGACCGGCAGCACCACCGCCATCATCGGCACGAAGGCGAGACCGGTCCACCACGCCGACAGGCCGTTGATCCTCTGGAAGTAAAGGCTGAGCACGAAGATCAGCCCGTAAATCGCGACGTTCACGAGCAGGCCGACGAGCGCGGTCAGGCTGAACAGCCGGTGATCGAACAGGGACAGGGGCAGCATCGGCTGCGTCGCGCGGCTCTCGCGCCAGACGAACAGCACCGCCAGGAAAGCGGCTGAAGCGAACGCCGCGAGCACAGCCGGATGCTGCCAGCCAAGCGCGCCCCCCTCGATGATCGCGCCGGCGAGCGCCCCCAGCGCACCAATTGCCGCGAGCTGGCCGGGCAGATCGATCTCGCGTGAGGGCGCGCGCGTGGTCTCGGTCGCATAGCGCCAACTCAGCCAAAGGCCGATGAGGCCGATCGGAAGGTTGACGAGAAAGATCGCGCGCCAGCCGACCAGCGTGATCAGCGCGCCGCCGACGAAGGGGCCCGCGGTGAGCGCGAGGCTCGCACCGGCGGCCCAGATCGCGACGGCGCGGCCGCGCTCGCGGTCGTCCGGATAGGCATGATTGAGCAGGGCAAGAGAATTCGGCACCAGGATCGCCGCCGCCAGACCCTGGACCAGGCGCGCCCCAATCAGCACGGTCGCATTGGGCGACAACGCACAGGCGAGCGATGCGGCGGTGAAGATTGCGAAACCCGCCATGAAGACGCGCTTGGCGCCGATGCGGTCGCCGAGCGCGCCGGCCGTCAGGATGAAGGCGGCAAACGCAATGGTGTAGGCACTGACAACCCATTGCAGCTCGGCGACGCCGCCGCCGAGCGTCCTGCCCATCGCGTCGAGCGCGGTGTTGACGATGGTGACGTCAAGCTGCACCACGCCATAACCAAGGCTCATCGCGGCAAGGGTGAGGGACGTCGCAAGGCGGGAGCCGGAATGCGGCGCGCCGGCTTCGAAGGCTTCGTATCTGGCGGTGCTTACTCGCATGCTGCCATCTCGGTTGCAGCCCCATGCGAACGATACGCTTCCTGCCCCTCGTCATGTTACGACAAGGGTCGAATGATGGATGCGGGACGGATGCGTCATGTTCGAGCGTCGCGCGGATGACCGCGCGACGCTCGATCCTGGCTACGCCTGGCCCTCAGCTCGCAGCGCGCAGATTCACCTTGCTCTCGGCGATCGTGGTCAGCTTCTTGTCGGTCGCCTTCTCTTCTTCCAACGTCTTGGCGAGCACGCTGGCGCAGTCGTTGCGGCCGAGTTGCTTGGCCCAGGCGATCAGGCTGCCGTAGCGGACGATCTCGTAATGCTCCGCCGCCTGTGCCGCGTTGATCAGCGCGGCGTCGAGCACCGCCTTGTCGGCGACTTCGCCGGCGGTCTCGTCGGCTTCCTCGATGATGCCGTCGATCGCGGGGCAATCGACCGCCTTCACCTGCGCACCGTGCATCTTGAACACTTCCTCGAGGCGCTTGACGTGCTCCCTGGTTTCTTCGAGGTGCGTCAAAAAGCCCTGCTTCAGCTGCGGATCGGTCGCCTTATCCGCCATTTTAGGCAGAGCCTTGGTGAGCTGCTGCTCGGCGTAATAGATGTCCTGGAGCTGATGCACGAACAGGTCGTTCATGGTCTTGATGTCTTTTGTGAACAATCCCATCGGTCCGATCCTCTCGGGTTGTGGGAACACGGAGGCACCGGCTCGCAGGAGAAGCCGGTTATTCCGCCATGTTCGATTGCTGATGGGGCACTAACCAGCGCACGGCATCGTCGTTCCAAAAAAGCCCGCATCCCTTGCGCTGGAACAATGCCGGCCATGCAGGGTCTGAGACTATGTCACGGACGGACGCGACCGGTGCCACGACTCATATGCTTAACGCGCGTCCGATGTGAACCGCGTATGACAAAGTAGCTGGTCCAAGGCAGAACCAATCCTTGTCAAGGGCTGCACAAGTCACTGTTTTTGCCTTAAATGAGCTACATCATGCCTAGCGATCCAAGCCCACATCGGGCACTGATCGCATCCGACCGGCCAATGTCTGGCCTGGTCGGTCTTGCCCCCCGCCGGGAGGATGAATGCACGGACTGCTGACCGCGCTGAAGCGCGGCTTCAAGAGATGGATCGGCTGGCGGCGACTCGGCGTTGCGGCGAGCGTCTTCATCATCGCGTTCGCGATCACCACGCTGGTGCGGACGCTCAAGGGCATCGACACCGGGGTCATCCTGACCGCGTTGACCGAGATCCCCCGCGGCAATATCGGGCTGGCGGCGATCTGCGTATGCTTCGCGTTCTGTACGCTGACCTTCTACGACTTTTTTGCACTGCGAACGATCGGCAAGAGGCACGTGCCTTATCGCATCGCAGCGCTCTCCAGCTTCACGTCCTATTCGATCGGCCACAATATCGGCGCCACCGTCTTCACCGGCGGCGCGATCCGCTTCCGGATCTATTCGGATTAC
The DNA here is from genome assembly GCF_023100665.1 of Bradyrhizobium sp. CW1. Lineage (NCBI taxonomy): Bacteria > Pseudomonadati > Pseudomonadota > Alphaproteobacteria > Hyphomicrobiales > Nitrobacteraceae > Bradyrhizobium > Bradyrhizobium sp. CW1. The sequence continues at coordinate 2,886,461 of NZ_CP064684.1, read as the reverse complement.
GGGCTGAATGCGATCGACGTCGCAAAAATCTGCTTCCTGTCGGGCCTGACCTTCTGGCTCGGTAACATCTTCGTGCTCTCGATCGGCATGGCCATCCATCCGGATGCCGCCTCCTACATGGATCAGCTGCCGTCGTCGATCAACCGGCTGATTGCGATCGGCGGCCTCGCCTCGATCGGCGCCTATCTGGTCTGGCTGTGCATGGGCGAGAAGCGCCGCGAGCTCGGCCAGAAAGGCTGGAAGGTGGTGCTGCCGTCAGCGCCGCTGACGTTGGTGCAGATCCTGATCGGCGTCGTCGATCTCGGATTCTGCGCGCTGGCGATGTACCTTCTGGTGCCGGCCACTCCGCAGATCGATTTCCTGTCGCTCTCCGTGGTGTTCATTTTGGCGACATTGCTCGGCTTCGCCAGCCATGCTCCCGGCTCGCTCGGCGTGTTCGACGCCGCCATGCTGGTGGCGCTGCCCGAATTCGGCCGCGAGCAGCTTCTGGCCACGCTCCTCGTCTTCCGCATCCTCTATTTCGTGATCCCGTTCGGTCTTGCCATCTCCATCATGGGCGCACGCGAGCTCTGGATGAATGTGGTGGAGCCCTGGCAGGAGCGCCGACGGCTGGCGGAGGCCTGCGCGCAGGCCAACCTGCCCAAGCAGGTGGCAGCGATGGAGCGCGAGCGTTCGCTGCGGCAGGCCAGCAAACGCTGAGCGTGATCCGGAAAAGTGCGAAGTGGTTTTCCGAAAAGATCATGCTCCCACGATAGTCCGCTAGACGCCGGCCGGCAAAACCGTCAGACCAATGTTGCAGGCGGAGACTAGCTCTCTTATTTCCGCCTCAACTTTGCCGTTGAAGACGCGGGCCATGATCCCTTTATTCCATCGCCGTTTCCTCGCCGGTGCCCTGCTGCTCGCCGGGCTCCTCACCGCCTTGCCGCCGGAGCGGGCGGCCGCGCAGGACGCGGGCGCCATGCAGATCAGCTGGGAGGTACGCAACCGCTTCCGGCTGTTCCGCGAAGAGCGCGACTTCCTGCTCCATGTCGAGAACGCGCGTAACCGCAGCATCCTCGCCGCCGAGCAATCGCTGGAGCTCCAGAGCGAGGGCCGCGGCTGGGCCCGCAACATGGTCAACCGGCTCTGCATCGACCTCCAAGGCCGGGTCAACCAGCCCTGCACCCGCGACAACACGAAGGAAAACTACCTCACCCCCATCGACCATCCCGTCACCGTGCGCCTCGCCGGCGCGGTGCCGGTCGGCGCCACCTGCGCCTGGTCGTTCGACGACGGCGACGGGCCGCAACAATCCACCTTCGACTGCGCCGAGCCGATCAATCTGCGGGTCCGCTACGGCAAACAGACGGTCGCGAGCGTCGATGTGTCCTCCGGCTCCGATCCGACCCAGCGGGTCCAGACCGAGATCCAGGTCCGGGACATCTTTGTCGCTGGCCTCGGAGACAGCATCGCCTCGGGCGAAGGCAATCCGGACCGGCCGCTGGCGCTGTCGGACGAAGGTTTTTGCTTCCGGTCCTATCTCGGCACCGCCGGCGCGCAGTATTACCGGCCGAGCCGCGCCGGCTTCAAGGGCGGCCGCGCCTGCGAAGCGCCGGATACGCTTGCCAACTGGCAGCGCTACAGCGCCCTCTGGTTCAACTCGCCTTGCCACCGATCGCTCTACAGCTACCAGGCCCGCACCGCGCTGGCGCTTGCGGTACGCTACACCCACGTCGCGGTGACCTTTCTGCCGCTCGCCTGCACCGGCGCCAGCATCAGCGACGGGCTGCTCGGCTCGCAACGCGCCCGCGAATGCCCGCCCGGCAAGACCGGCGTTTGCAACATCAGCGTGAACGCGCAGGTCGCCGAGCTGCGCGAGGCGCTGACCGCCGCCAGGAAACGCCAGCCCGAGCGCACGCTCGACCTCGTGCTGCTCTCGGTCGGCGCGAACGACGTCTATTTCTCCGGCCTCGTCGCCGACGTGATCGTCGAGACCGCAACCGAGCGCGCGATATTCCGCCGCTCCGGCGTCATGGCGAGCGTCGATGATTCCCGCGATGCGCTGGCGCGCGAACTGCCGCAGAATTTCGTCAAGCTGCGCGAGGCGCTGAAGCCGCTGGTCGGCGGCGACCTCTCGCATGTGGTCTACGTCTCCTATGCCAACCCGGCGCTCGCCGATGGCGGCGTGCCCTGCCGCGGCGGCCGCGCCGGCTTCGACATTCATCCGTCCTTCAACGCCGATCCGCAGCGCCTCGCCCGCGTCTCGACCTTCGTCGACACTGAATTCCTGCCGCAACTCAAGGGGCTCGCCACCTGCACCCGTGGCGCGCTGTGCCGCGATCCCGAGGCCGACCGCATGACCTTCGTGGATTCGCATCAGGCGGCGTTCGCCGATCACGGCTTCTGCGCGCATTCGGGCAACGATCCCGAATTCGACCGCACCTGCTTTGCCGAGAACGGCCAGAGCTTCAATCCTGACATCGTGAGCGCGGCGAGCCAGCCGATGCTGTGCGGCCGCGGCGCCTCCGAATTCCGCGCCTATCTGCCGCGCGCGCGTTGGATCCGCGACGCCAACGACAGCTATTTCGCTGCAATGACCTATCCGCAAGGCTTGCCGGCGGCGAGCCAGCCCACCGACATCCACGACGCGACCTGGGGCGTGCTCTCCGCCGTCTATGGCGGCGCCGTGCATCCGAGCGCCGAAGGCCACGCCGCGATGGCGGACGCGGCACTGCCGGCCGCAAGCGCCGTGCTGGGACTGGATGCGGCACCGCCGGGCGTGACACGCGGGCTGCTCGCGCCGCTGCTGCCGGGCGCGCGGCAGTAGACGCGCGCAGCCTCTACCCGCACACTGTCACCGCCCGCACAGGCGGGCGATCCAGTACTCCGTGACAGGCGTGATTGAATCGAGACGTCGCGGCGTACTGGATTCCCCGCCTTCGCGGGGAATGACAACGGCGTGCGTGGTGCGATCGGGTTCGCCATCACCTCAGTCGTTCCTCCCACCTGCCGTTCCATCAATCCAAAAGCAGCATCGATCGATACTGCCTTGAACTTGGACACTTTGCCGCGCGCACCTCTAGGAGTCGCAGTGGGGAAACGTTTCGAGTTCTAAGGAGGCGCGCAATGAGCGCAGTGATGTCCGCAGCGGATGTGAGAAGGTCTCGCGTCAGGCTGTTCATCGTGACCATGTTGTTCCTGGTCACGACCGTCAATTATGCCGACCGCGCCACGCTGTCGATCGCGGGCCCCGCGCTCTCCAAGGAGCTGCATCTCGATCCCGTCGCGATGGGCTACATCTTCTCGGCGTTCGGATGGTCCTATGTGATCGCGCAGGTGCCGGGCGGCTGGCTGCTCGACCGCTACGGCTCCCGCGTCGTCTATGCCTTCAGCATCATCGTCTGGTCGCTGTTCACGACGATGCAGGGCTGGGTCGGCTTCTTCAGCGCCGGCACCGCGATCACCGTGCTGTTCGGCCTGCGCTTCCTTGTCGGCATCGCCGAAGCGCCCTCATTCCCCGCCAATGCTCGCATCGTCGCGGCCTGGTTTCCGAGCAACGAGCGAGGGACCGCGTCCGCGTTCTTCAATTCAGGGCAGTATTTCGCAACCGTCATCTTCGCGCCGCTGATGGGCTGGATCGCGCACGACTACGGCTGGCGCTATGTGTTCTTCGTGATGGGCGCGCTCGGAATCGTCATGGGCCTGGTCTGGATCAAGACCGTCTACGGGCCGAAAGAGCACCCCGGTGTCAACGAGGCCGAATTCGATTACATCAAGGCAGGTGGTGCGCTGGTCGACCTCGACGCTCCCAAGGAAGAGCGCGCGCCCGAGGCCGGCTCCGGATGGGACCATATCCGCCAGCTGCTCTCCAACCGCATGATGCTCGGCGTCTATCTCGGCCAGTACTGCATCAACACGCTGACTTATTTCTTCCTGACCTGGTTCCCGGTCTACCTCGTCAAGGAGCGCGGCCTGTCGATACTGCAAGCCGGCTTCGTCGCGACCTTGCCGGCGCTGTGCGGCTTCATCGGCGGCGTGCTCGGCGGCGTCATCTCCGACGCGATCCTGCGCAAGACCGGCTCGTTGACGATGGCGCGCAAGATCCCGATCGTCGGCGGCATGCTGCTGTCGATGTCGATCATCGCCTGCAACTATGTCGACGGCCAGGCGCTGGTGGTCGGCTTCATGGCGCTCGCCTTCTTCGGCAAGGGCATCGGCGCGCTCGGCTGGGCTGTCGTCTCCGACACCTCGCCGAAGGAAGCCGGCGGCGTCTCGGGCGGCCTGTTCAACACCTTCGGCAATCTCTCCTCGATCAGCACCCCGATCGTGATCGGCTACATCCTGGCCGCGACCGGCTCCTTCAACGGTGCGCTGATATTCGTCGGCGCCAATGCGCTGGTGGCCGCATTCGCCTATCTCGTGGTTGTCGGCAAGATCCAGCGCGTGGTGCTCAAACGTTCCTCCTGAGGGCTCCCCATGGGGCTTGACCAGGCAACTTAACGGCGGCTTCACGGCCGCCGTCTTTGTTTTGGGAGTAATCGATGCTAGAAGCGCCGGGGAAACGCCTTATCCATCTAAGGCATGTATCGATGTTCGACCTCAACCAGCTCCGCTGTTTCGTCACGGTAGCGGAGGAATTGCATTTCGGCCGCGCCGCAGCGCGGCTGAACATGACCCAGCCGCCGCTGTCCCGGCAGATCCAGGTGCTCGAGCACATCATCGATGCGCCGCTGCTGGAGCGTACCAGCCGCTCGGTGCGCCTGACGCCTGCCGGGCGCAGCTTCCTGCCGGAAGCGCGGCGCATCCTGAAGCTTGCTGAAAGCGCCTCGCAGGTCGCCCGCCGTATCGCGCTCGGCAAGTCCGGCTCGCTGAAGATCGGCTTCACCGCAGCCGCAGCCTACGGCTTCCTCCCGGAGCTCGTCGCCGCCTGCCGCGCCAAGCTGCCCGAGGTGGACTTCTCGCTGAAGGAGATGGTGTCGGGCGACCAGTTCGAGGCGTTGACCTCGGGCCAGATCGATGCCGGCCTGCTCAGGCCGCCGATCGCGCGCCCCGAAATCGCCAGCCGCCGCGTCGTCGCCGAGCCCCTGCTCGCCGCGATCCCGAAAAAGCATCCGCTGGCGAATGCCGAGAGCGTCACGATCAAGGATTTCGACAACCAGCCCTTCGTGATGTATTCGCCCTATGAGAGCCGCTACTTTCACGACGTGCTGGTGGCGCTGTTCACCCGCGCCGACATCCTGCCGCGCTATGTGCAGCACCTGAGTCAGATCCACTCCATCCTCGCCATGGTGCGCGCCGGCCTCGGGCTCGCCATCGTGCCGGCGGCGGCCGCGAGCCTGAAGATCGCGGACGTCCGCCTGCGGCCGCTGAAGCTGCGCACCCGCGTCCCGGTCGAGCTGTTCATGGTCTGGCGACGCGATGACGAGAATCCGCTGCTGTCGGCGCTCGTCAAAATCGCGAGCGAATTGTCCTCGGCGGAGGCGATGGAAGATTGATGCTGATTTCGCATTGGTCGATATAGGCTTTGGCTTGGACCCGCATCGAACGGTCTCCTAAACCAGGTCGCATGGACGCGCAGCCTTTGCGTCCTCCACAACACGAGACCAGGGAGCAGCGCCCATGAGCAAGATGACCCCGCAGGAAATGGCCCAGAAGATCGGATCCGGCCTCCTGTCCTTCCCCGTCACGCCGTTCAAGGCGGATTACTCCTTCGACGAGGCGACCTACCGCGCCAACATGGACTGGCTGTGCGGCTATGACGTCGCAGGCCTGTTTGCCGCAGGCGGCACCGGCGAGTTCTTCTCGCTGACGGCGGCCGAGGTTCCGCAGGTCGTCAAGATCGCCGTGGACGAGACCAAGGGCCGCGTGCCCGTCCTCGCCGGCACCGGCTACGGCACCGCCACCGCGCGCGAGATCGCGATCGGCGCGGAGAAGGCCGGCGCCGACGGCTTGTTGCTGCTGCCGCCCTATCTCACCCATGCCGAGCAGGACGGCCTTGCTGCCCACGTGGAAGCGATCTGCGCCTCCGTGAAGATCGGCGTCATCGTCTACAACCGCGACAACGCCATCCTCCAGCCCGATACGCTCGCCCGCCTCGCCGAACGCTGCCCGAACCTCGTCGGCTACAAGGACGGCATCGGCGACATCGAGCTGATGACCCGCGTCTACACCAAGCTCGGCGACCGCCTGACCTATATCGGCGGCCTGCCGACCGCTGAGACCTTCGCACTGCCCTACCTCGACATGGGCGTGACCACCTACTCCTCGGCGGTATTCAACTTCGTTCCGGAATTCGCCACCAATTTCTACGCCGCCGTGCGCAAGCGCGACCACGCGACGATCCACGCCGGCCTGAAGGACTTCATCCTGCCCCTCATCGCGATCCGCAACCGCAAGAAGGGCTATGCGGTCTCGATCATCAAGGCCGGCATGAAGGTGATCGGCCGCGATTCCGGCCCGGTCCGCCCGCCGCTGACCGACCTCACCGAGCAGGAGATCGCGGAAGTCACGGCGCTGGTGAAGAATCTGCCCGCCATCCGATCGTCACAACAGGCTGCAGAATAACAACAACACAGGGAGGAGCCTGCGATGGTCAAGACCGAGATCACTGGCGCACCGGTCGTCACCGCGATGCAGGTGATCCCGGTCGCAGGCCGTGACAGCATGCTCCTCAATTTGAGCGGCGCGCATGCGCCGTTCTTCACCCGCAACATCGTCATCCTCACCGACAATGCCGGTCACACCGGCGTCGGCGAGGTGCCTGGCGGGCAGAAGATCTGGCAGACACTGCAGGACGCCCGTGATCTCGTGATCGGCAAGACCGTCGGCGCGATGAACAACATCCTCGCCGATATCAGGACCGCCTTCGCCGATCGCGATGCCGGCGGCCGCGGCAAGCAGACTTTTGATCTCCGCGTTATGATCCACGCCGTCACGGCCTTGGAGTCCGCGCTGCTCGATTTGCTCAGCCAGCATCTCAACCTGCCGGTCGCAGCCCTGCTCGGCGAGGGCCAGCAGCGCACCAGCGTCGAGACGCTGGGCTATCTCTTCTTCGTCGGCGACGGCCGCAAATCCAAGCTCGACTATGTCGGCGGCGAGACCGGCAAGGCGGAATGGTTCAACCTCCGCCATCAGGAGGCGATGACGCCGGAGACCGTGGTGCGGCTCGCGGAAGCCACCCACGACCATTACGGCTTCGCCGATTTCAAGCTCAAGGGCGGCGTGCTGCGCGGCGAGCAGGAGATCGAGGCCGTCACCGCGATCGCCAAGCGCTTTCCGAATGCGCGCGTGACTCTGGATCCGAACGGCGCATGGTCGCTCGACGAGGCCATCAGCCTCTGCAAGGACATGCACGGCATCCTCGCCTATGCCGAGGACCCCTGCGGCGCCGAAGGCGGCTTCTCCGGCCGTGAGATCATGGCCGAGTTCCGCCGCGCAACGGGCCTGCCCACCGCGACCAACATGATCGCGACCGATTGGCGGCAATTGTCCCATGCGCTGCGCCTCGGCGCGGTGGACATTCCGCTGGCCGATCCCCATTTCTGGACCATGCAAGGCTCGGTGCGCGTGGCCCAGACCTGCCGCGACAACGGCCTGACCTGGGGTTCGCACTCCAACAACCATTTCGACATCTCGCTCGCCATGTTCACCCATGTCGGCGCCGCCGCCCCCGGCAAGGTCACCGCGATCGACACACACTGGATCTGGCAGGACGGTCAGGCCCTGACGAAGGAGCCGCTCCAGATCAAGGCCGGCAAGATCGCGGTGCCGGATAGGCCGGGCCTGGGTATCGAAATCGACAGGGCCGCCATCGACGCCGCGCATGACCTCTACAAGCAGCATGGACTCGGCGCCCGCGATGACGCTATTGCCATGCAGGACCTGATCCCCGGCTGGACCTTCGACGACAAGCGTCCTTGCCTGGTTCGTTAAAAAGTGGAGGAAGCTATGACTGCGATCCTGAAGAACTTCATCGGCGGCGAATGGGTCGATGGCTCCGCCGTCACCAAGAACATCAACCCCTCCAACACCAACGACGTCGTCGGCGAATACGCCAAGGCCGACAAGGCCCAGACCGAGAAGGCGATCGCAGCCGCCAAGGCCGCCTTCCCCGCTTGGGCGCAGTCGACACCCCAGGCGCGTTATGACGCGCTGAACAAGATCTCTCTCGAAATCATCGCCCGTAAGGAAGATCTCGGCCGCCTGCTCGCCCGCGAGGAAGGCAAGACGCTGCCGGAAGGAATTGGCGAGGTCGCGCGCGCCGGCCAGATCTTCGCATTCTTCGCCGGCGAGGCGCTGCGCATGATCGGCGAGAAGGGCGCTTCCGTGCGTCCCGGCATCGACGTCGAGCTCACCCGTGAGCCGATGGGCGTCGTCGGCATGATCACGCCCTGGAATTTCCCGATCGCGATCCCCGCCTGGAAGATCGCCCCCGCGCTCTGCTATGGCAACACGGTGGTGTTCAAGCCTGCCGAACTGGTGCCGGGCTCGGCGCATGCGCTGTCCGAGATCATCACCCGCTCCGGCATCCCGGCCGGCGTGTTCAACCTCGTTGTCGGCTCGGGCTCCGTGGTCGGCCAGACCCTGATCGAGCATCCCGACGTCGCCGCGATCACCTTCACCGGCTCGGTGCAGACGGGGCGCAAGATCGCGCAGGCTTGCGTGACCTCGAGCAACATGAAGAAATTCCAGCTCGAGATGGGCGGCAAGAACCCGCTGGTCGTGCTCGACGACGCCGATCTCAAGACCGCCGTCGAAGTCGCCGTCAACGGCGCCTATTTCTCCACCGGCCAGCGCTGCACGGCGTCCTCACGCCTGATCGTCACCGAAGGTATTCACGACCGTTTCGTTGCGGCGGTGACCGAGCGCCTGAAAGGCCTCACGGTGGACGACGCGCTCAAGGCCGGCGTGCATATCGGCCCGGTGGTCGACCAGAGCCAGCTCGACCAGGACCTGCGCTACATCAAGATCGGCCAGGACGAGGGTGCCAAGCTCGCCTGGGGCGGCGAGTTGCTCAAGCGCGAAACGCCCGGCCACTACCTCCAGCCGGCGCTGTTCACCGAGGCCAACAACAACATGCGCATTTCGCGCGAGGAGGTCTTCGGCCCGGTCGCCGCCGTCATTCGCGCCAAGAACTACGAGGAGGCGCTCGCGATCTCCAACGACACCGAGTTCGGCCTCGCCTCCGGCATCTGCACCAGCAGCCTGAAATACGCCTCGCACTACAAGCGCAACAGCGAGTCCGGCATGGTGATGGTCAATCTGCCGACGGCCGGCGTCGACTATCACGTGCCGTTCGGTGGCCGGAAGGGTTCGAGCTACGGCGCCCGCGAACAGGGCTCCTATGCCCGCGAGTTCTACACGACGGTGAAGACCGCCTATACCTATCCCGGCTAACCACGGGCAAGATATCGTAGGGTGGGCAAAGCGAAGCGCGCCCACCGCTTACGTTCGGCACGAAGCATGGTGGGCACGGCGCTTTGCGCCTTTGCCCACCCTACGACTTGAGTTTCCGAGGTAAAGCAGATGGACCAGTCAGTCGCAGCGAAAGAGCAGCCTCGCTACATCAAGCTCAACGAGCGCGACAACGTCGCGATCGTTGTCAATGATTTCGGGCTTCCCGCCGGCTCCCGCTTCGCCAGCGGGCTGACGCTGCGCGCCTTCGTGCCGCAGGGACACAAGACGGCGCTGGTCGACATCCCGCAGGACGCCCCGATCATCCGCTATGGCGAGGTAATCGGCCATGCGCTCGCGCCGATCCTGGCCGGCGAATGGGTGGACGAAGCGCGCATCCGTATGCCGGAGGCCCCTGCCCTCGACAAGCTGGAAATCTCCACCGCCGTTCCCGCGCCGCTGCCGCCGCTCGAAGGTTTCACGTTCGAAGGCTTTCGCAATTCCGACGGCTCGGTCGGCACCAAGAACATCCTCGGCATCTCCTCCTCGGTGCAATGCGTCAAGGGCACGATGGAATATGCGGTGAAGCGCATCCGCGCCGAGCTGCTGCCGAAATATCCGAATGTCGACGACGTCGTGCCGCTGACGCATGCCTATGGCTGTGGCGTCGCCATCAACGCGCCTGATGCCGTGATTCCGATCCGCACGCTGCAAAACATCGCACAGAACCCGAATTTCGGCGGCGAGATACTGGTCATCAGCCTCGGCTGCGAGAAGCTTGCGCCCGAGCGTCTGGTGCCGGAAGGCGTCAGCAATGCCATCGTGCGCATGCAGGATGAAGCCTTCGACGGCTTTGGCGCCATCGTCGAGGCAATCATGACCCAGGCAGAGGCCCGCCTCAAGATCCTCAACAAGCGCACCCGCGAGACCTGCCCGGCCGCCGATCTCGTCATCGGCCTGCAATGCGGGGGCAGCGACGCGTTCTCCGGCGTCACCGCGAACCCTGCGGTCGGCTTCGCCGCCGACCTGCTGGTGCGCGCCGGCGCCACCGTGATGTTCTCGGAAGTCACCGAAGTGCGCGACGCGATCCAGTTGCTCACGCGGCGCGCCATCAACGAGGACGTCGGCCGCGCGCTGGTCCGCGAGATGGCCTGGTACGATTCCTATCTGGCCCGTGGCGGCGCGGACCGCAGCGCCAACACCACGCCCGGCAACAAGAAGGGCGGCCTCGCCAACATCGTCGAGAAGTCGCTCGGCTCGATCGTCAAGTCCGGATCAAGCGCGATCACCGGCGTCCTCTCGCCCGGCGAGAAGGCGACGCAGAAGGGCATGCTGTTTGCGGCAACGCCGGCGTCCGACTTCATCTGCGGCACGCTCCAGCTCGCCTCCGGCATGACCTTGCAGGTGTTCACCACGGGCCGCGGCACGCCTTACGGCCTTGCGGCTGCGCCCGTGATCAAGGTTTCGACCCGCAGCGAGCTGGCGCGACGCTGGAAGGACCTGATCGATTTCGATGCGGGAGGCATCGCCACCGGCGGGAAGACCATCGAGGAAACCGGCTGGGACCTGTTCCGCCTGATCCTCGACGTCGCCAGCGGCCGCACGAAACCCTGGTCGGATCGCTGGGGCATCCACAACGATTTGACGCTGTTCAATCCGGCGCCAGTGACCTGAGCGCCGCGCGCGGACGCTGCCTCGCCGCGTGGATGCATTGGTGCCGTTTCGGCACGCAGGGCACCGACGCGTCACCGCGCGACCACTTCCGCTAAACCGCCCGGAAACATTGGCGCGGAAAACTTCCTTCGCGCTTCGTCGCTCGACATCACGCAATCAAATAGATCAGCGACCGCGATCTAATGTTCGCACACAGGCGAACCTGTTGCGGCATCACCGCGACCTAACCTCCGATTGGCACTTCTCACGGAGATTTTCCAATGCGCGTTCTTTCGATGGTTGCCGTTGCCGCAGCGATGATTGCCAACTCGTCAGGCGCGTTCGCCGGCGAGCTTCCCTCTTACGAAGTGACGTCGTTTCCGATCTCGGCGACGCAAGTCCAGGTGCTCGGCGGCCCAGGCATCGAGGAGCAGTCGACTGCGCCCGCGATGATCGTCGCCGGCATGCCCGCCTCGCCCGCGCAGATGTCGGTGCTGTCGCCACGCGTGAAGCGGCTTGCGAGCGTCAGCGCGAACAACGAGGCGCGCTAAGCCTTGACGCCATTCCGGGTTCGACGCTGCGCGTCGCCCGGGATGACGTTTCACTCTACGTCATGCTGCCCGGCATGAAGCAGCGCACCCGCGGATGGCCGTCGATATAGTGCTTCCACACCATGGTGCGGCCGATCTTGTTCGGCTCGGTTATGACGGCGCCGTCGGGCACGACCACCCATTCGCCCTCGAGATGCACGCGATAACGGCCCTTGTCGGATTCCCAGTCGACGTCGGCGACCATATAGCCGTCGGCATCCGAGCAGCATTGGCCGTATTCGCTGTGCAGGCTCTCGAACCAGGGTTTTAATGGCGAGTTGGCGTAGCGCCCGTCGTCGCGCGCCATCATCGGGACCGTCAGCAGCACCGTCAGGACCAGCAGCATGGCGGCACACGATATTGCACGTCTCATGTCGTCTCCGCGGATCGAGATCATCGCCGCGGGGCGATAGCTGCCGTCCGCCTTCCGCGACTCGGCGAAGGCGTCAAGGACGGCGACTCATCCCCCAACAGCTTTGCGGATAGCTATGCAAATCCGGCGCCACCGCGCATTCCGGGGAACTACTGGCGCGCGTCCGGCACGCATTGGTCATTCGACGGGTATGACCGCTGCTCGCGCGCCAAGTTCTCCGCTGTCTCGGCCGGCCGCATGCGCGATTGCGCACGGGGTCCACGGACACCGCGCAAGAACACCGAGAGGCTGCGGCGTACTGGAGTCCCGCCTTCGCGGGCAATGACGGCGGTGTGTGGAGCTACGGAAGTTCAGGCGGCACAGCGCGTGACGTAGACCCTACTGCTTCGGCACCGGCGCCATCATCGCGCCGCCCTTCTTCGCCGCGGGCACGGGCACGGGCTTGGTCGCGGCGGTTGCTTGCGCCGGGAGATATTTGGCGACGATGGCGGGATCGACCTGCGCGATGTTGGCGTCGGGAAGACGCGTCCAGGTCTCGTCCTTGCCGAACAGGGAGATGCCGAGGAAACCCCGCATCGTCAGCGTCTGCCCATCCGGGCTGACCGTCATCTTGGCCTTCCAGATGTTGCCGTCGCGAGGATTGACCACGTTGCCGCCGTCATACTTCAGGCCGTCGCGCTTCATGTCGCGGATGAAGGAGAGCCCAAGCACCGGCGCGTTCTTGCGATCGTCCGTGCATTTCGCGCAGACCTCGTTCGGGTCGTCGCCGGGCCGCGGGAAGGTTTTTGCGATAACTCCTTCGAACACACCGTTGTGGTCGATGAAGAGAAACCATCCCACCGTCTTGCCGTCTTCGACCTTCTGCCAGAGGCCTGCGGCGGTCGGCTGCTGCACTTGCGCCACAACCGGGCTCACCGCACCGAGCGTCATCGCGAGCGCGAGGAGTGAGAACAGCCGAAAGCTGGAAAAGAGAGTCCGCATTATCATCACCTTGCGAGCCAATCGCCTTGCTAAGCCGCCAACTGCAATGACCGCAGACTACGGCGATTTCGCGAACTGTTCCAGCACCAGAAACATGGGGCATCGCCCGCCGCCATCAGTTGACGCCGAGCTTCTTTTGCAGGCTGGAGGACGACGTCGTGTACTGGAACACGAGCCGCTTCTCCGGATAGACGTAGCGATGGGCTTTTTGCGACATCAGCGCGCCCTCGTGGAAGCCGCACAGGATCAGCTTGATCTTGCCGGGATAGGTGTTGATGTCGCCGATCGCGAAGATGCCTGGCACGTTGGTCTCGAACGCGGATGTCTCGACCGGCACCAGATTGTTCTCAAGCGCGATGCCCCAGTTCGCGACCGGACCGAGCTTCATGGTCAGCCCGAAGAACGGCAGCATGGTGTCGCAGGTGATTTCGTTCACGCTGTTGTCGTTGCCCTTCACGGTGGCGCCGCTCAGCTTGCCCTCGCTGCCTGACAGCGCGGTGACCTGGCCGAGGCGCAGATCCATCTTGCCGGCAGCGACCAGCGCGCGCATCTGCTCGACGCTGTGGGGGGCGGCGCGAAAATCGTCGCGACGGTGCAAGAGCGTGATGCGCTTGGCGATCGGATGCAGATTGAGCGTCCAGTCGAGCGCGGAATCGCCGCCGCCCACGATCAGCACGTTCTTGTCGCGGAACGTCTCCATCTTGCGCACGGCGTAGTGCACCGAGCTTCCTTCATAGGCTTCGATCCCCGGCACCGGTGGACGCTTGGGCTGGAACGAGCCGCCGCCGGCAGCGATCACCAGCACCTTGCATTCGAACACCTTGCCGGCGTCCGTGGTGCAGCGGAACAGCGGATCGCCGATTTTCTCGACGGTCTCGATCATCTCGCCGAGATGGAAGGTCGGATGGAACGGCTTGATCTGCTCCATCAGCGCGTCGGTGAGGCCCTGCCCCGAAACCTGCGGAATGCCGGGAATGTCGTAGATCGGCTTTTCCGGATAGAGTTCTGCGCACTGGCCGCCGACCTTGTCGAGGATGTCGACGAAATGCGTCTTCATGTCGAGAAGGCCCAGCTCGAAGGCGGCGAACAGACCGCAGGGGCCGGCACCAATAATCAGCACATCGGTTTTGATCTCGTCGCTCATGTCGTCTCTTTATCGGTCGTCGGTGGGACGGCGCCCTTCGGGCCGAGGTGACCCTGCCTGTCTAGCCAACGGGGATGGATCAGGGAAGGCATAAAAGCGGGAGCGCCCCGCGGCCGCGCCCACTTGCCGGGTCAGGATAACTGGGCTGTAACCAGCAACGATATGACGGAGATCAATCGGTGAACGCACCAAGTCGCCTCGATACGACGCCGCGCCTGGAGGACTACCCTTTTCGGCTCAGCGACAATGTCCGCTTCGGCGATCTCGACCCTAACCAGCACGTCAACAACGCGGTCTACGCCACCTATTTCGAGACCGGCCGTGTCACGCTGATGAAGCTCCCGGAATACGGCCTGACGCCGCCCGGACTTGCCTGGATCATGGTGCGGCTCGACATCCATTTTCGCGCGGAGCTGCATTGGCCGAACACGATCGAGCTCGGTCTCGGCGTCGTGAAGCTGGGACGAACGTCGGTAACGTTCGAGCAGGTGGTGTTTTCGGAAGGGAAGTGCATTGCATCGGCGACATCGGTCGCCGTGATGATCGACGAAGCGTCGCGCCGGCCGACGCCACTGATCGCGGAAGTGCTTGAGAAGCTCAGCCCCTGGCACAAGCGCGGCATCCAGGTCGCGCCGCCGAGCACATGATAGCTAAGAGAGTTAGGCCTGCCGTTCCGGCGTCGCCACCACCAGACCGTCGAGCTCGTCGGAGACCTTGATCTGGCAGGACAGGCGCGAGTTCGGGCGCACGTCGAAGCCGAAGTCGAGCATGTCCTCTTCCATCGGCGTCGGGCTGCCGACCTTCTCGCGCCACGCTTCGTCGACATAGACATGGCAGGTGGCGCAGGCGCAGGCGCCGCCGCATTCGGCCTCGATGCCGGGAATGCTGTTGCGGATGGCGGCTTCCATCACAGTCGCGCCGTTCTCGACGTCCACCGTACGGGTTTCGCCCTTGTGATCGACAAAGTGGATTTTGGCCATGTGTGCTCGTGCTGCCGCGATCTAGGGAATGAAGGAGGGTCCGGGCTGTCCTATAACGGGTCGGTCAGCCCGGCGCCATAGCGTTTTGATGAAGTCGCGAATACCTCTTCGCGGGAAGAAAACCCGTCAAAACAAAAGACTAGACTACAGGTCTGGTGTTATCGCCTAAGGGTTGAGGATCGCCTCGATGGCGGCGCGCGCCTCGGTCACCGCCTCTTTCAGCGCGGCGAAGGCGTGAGGCCGGCCCTGCCCGGTCTCGATCGCGGTCTCCAGGCTGGCTGCGGCGTCCGCCACCGCAAAGGCGCCGATCCCGCGCGCCGATCCCTTGAGCTTGTGGGCGAGCGCGCCGGCCTCGGCCGGGAGCGCTGCCATCGCCGCGATCAGGCGCACCGCCTGCTCGGCAAACATCGCCAGCACTTCCTGTTTCAGCTCGGAATCGCCGAGCGTCATGCGGGAGAGATGATCGAGGTCGAGCGGGCTGTCGATGGGTGCAAGCGGGGGCGAGGGCATCCAGTCCATCCGTTGCAGTTCAGGTATCATGGCGCAGGCCCCGGCATCGCGCGATGTCCGCCGGTCCGGCGGTCAAGTTCCCTCCACCCAAGCACGGAAATGGTTAACGAAATGTTCCGGCCGTTTTGCGCAAATCTGCCTGTTTATTGACGAAAAGTTGCCGCAATCCGGCGAGTCCGGTGGAGAATTCCATTTATTGCTAAGGCCTTACGGCACGATCCTGTTAACGATGATTAAGAATGTCTTAATCGCGGGCATTTCATTCGCGACGCTCTGCCAATAGGATGTTGGAGAAATTGGCGGACAAGCCGTCCGGGTGGGGATGGCTCGGAGATCCGCGTAAGCGGCATGATCCGGACTGTGGGCTTGCGTAGCGCGCAGAGCTCGCGGGGGGACGCGTACAAGTAACGAGGGCTCGGACTGAACATGGCAAACACTCCGAAAAAGGTCAAAGACCCCACAGAAGATGCGCTTTCTGCAATCCAGGAAGCCCTGAACATCAGCGACACGGCCGCGGACACAAGCCGCAACGCCTCGATGCGCAGCGAAGCGTCGCCCCCGGTCGCGCCACCGGCTCCCCCGATGTTCGACGAACCGAGCTTCGACGCGCGCCCCGCCGCGAACGAACGCGCGGTGTTCGACCAGATCGAGGAGCCGCGCTCCTCGCGCCGCGCCGCCAATGACGACCGTGCGACCATCGGCCAGCTCTTGCAGACGTTGCAGACGGGACGCCCGACCCGCAACATCTACACCGGCGCGACAATCTTCACCGTCATCTGGCTGGCCGCCTGCGCCGCGCTGACGGTCGGCTTCCTGCCTTCGATCCAGGCGGCGATGGGCCAGAGCGGCGGCGTGTTGGCCATTGCCGGCCTCGTCACGATGTTCTTCGCGCCAATCATGCTGTTCTTCTTCCTGGCGAGCCTCGTCTGGCGCGGCCAACAAATGAGCTCGGTCGCGCAGGCTATGGCCCAGGTTGCGATCCGCTTCTCCGAGCCGGAAGGCTCGGCTTCGGATTCCATGGTGACCGTCGGCCAGGCCATCCGCCGCGAGGTTGCGGCGATGGGCGACGGCATCGAGCGCGCCATCGCGCGCGCCGGCGAACTCGAGACGCTGGTCGCCAACGAGGTCGCGGCGCTTGAGCGCGCCTATTCCGACAACGAAGTGCGCATCCGCGCCCTGCTCCAGGACATCGCGCATCAGCGCGACAATCTGGTCGGCCAGGCCGAGCAGGTCCGCAGCGCCATCTCCGGCGTGCAGATCGATTTGCGCCATGACATCGCCCTGATCTCGGACGCGATCGCCTCGCGCGTCGACGAGGTCGCCAAGTCCATCACCGGCGCACTCGAAGAGCGCGGCGCCCACATCACCGGTGCGCTCAGCAACGCCGGCGACAACATGATCCTCGCGCTCGGCGAGCGCGGCGGCGACCTGCTCGACCGCCTCGAGGAGGCCAGCAACGAGACCACCCGCGCCGTGCTCGACGCCAGCGAGCGGCTGACCACCAGCCTCAATTTCAAGACCGGCCACGTTCACGACGAGTTCGTCGACCTCGCCAACCGCGTCCACGAGATGTTGAACGAGCGCATCGACCGCATCACGGGCGAGTTCGAGCAGCGCTCCGCCGCGATCGTCGACGGCATCTCCGAGCGCACCGAGCAGGTGCACGACAGCCTGAAGAATTCTTCGGACTCGCTGCTGCTCGAGCTCGAGCTGCGCTCCAACGACCTCTCCGCCAAGATCGACGACGCCGGCAACCGCCTCGCCGGCCAGATCATGACCTCCGGCGACAAGGCGAGCGAAGCGCTCGACGCCACCGTCAACACGCTGGTCGCCAAGGTCGTCAGCCAGACCGAGACCGCGCACGACTCGCTGTCGCTCCAGATGAGCGCCTTCGACGAGCTGGTGAAGAACCAGGGCACCGAGCTGGTCGAGAAGTTCGCCCGCGACTCCGGCACGCTGGGCGCGCTGATCACCCGCCACATCTCCGAGTTCGACCGCACCGTGAAGACCTTCGGCGGCGAGATCGTCGATCGGATGGGCCAGCGCACGCAGGACATCCATGAATCGCTGAAGACCTATGTCGATAATTTCGACACTCGCTTCACCGCCAATGGCGGCGCGATCACCGCCGTGCTCGACCAGCGCCTGGTGCAGTTCGAGACCACGATCGGCGAACGTGTCAGCAACCTCGATGCCTCGCTGAACGGCAAGATCTCGAGCCTCGACTCCACGATCGACGGTCACATCAAGACCTTCGACGAGCAGCTCGTCGGCCGCGTCGCCGCGCTCGAACAGTCGTTCGATACCCGTGCGAAGTCGGTTACCGAGACCATCGACGGACGGCTCAACACCCTCGCCTCGTCGCTGACCGACGGCGCCGCGCAGGCGATCCAGTCGATCGACTCCCGCCTCACCCACCTCACGACGTCGCTGACCGACGGCGCGTCTCAGGCTGTCGAGACCATCGACAACCGCCTCAACCACCTCGCGACCTCGCTGACCGATGGCGCGTCGCAGACCATCCAGACGATCGACACGCGCCTCACGCATCTGACGACCACCCTCACCGGCGGCGCGTCGCAGGCGCTCGAATCCATCGACACGCGCCTCACCTACCTGACCAGCGCGGTGACGAACGGCGCCTCGCAGGCCGTGCAGTCGATCGATTCCCGCCTCACCCTGCTGACCTCGACACTCACGGACGGCACCGCGCAGGCGATCGAGGCGGTCGATCGACGCATCACCGGCGTCGCCGAGATCATCGATGGCCGCAGCATGCACCTGACCGACACGGTCACGGCGCGCTTCCAGGACATCCAGCAGGCCATCGAGACCAAGGTCGGTGCGGTCGCCAGCGACATCGACGTGCGCGTGGCGCAGTTCGAGGACCTGCTCGGCTCGCGCGTCGAGGCCGTCGCCGGCCGCATCGAGAGCAGCGGACGCCAGGCCAGCGACGACATGATGTCCCGCGCCGAGATGATCTCGACCGCGATTCGCTCGCATGTCGAGGACGCCGAGCGCTCGCTCACCAACCTCGTGGTCAACACCAGCGAGACCATCCAGACCGGTGCGCGCACCGCGCAGCAGTCGCTGATGACGGTCTCCTCCGACGTCAACGCCCAGCTCAAGATGACCTCCGCCGAGGTCGAGCGTGCGCTGACCGCCGTCGGCACCGGTGCCGCGAACTCGATCCTGACCAGCGCCCGCGAAGCCCAGTCGACCCTGGTCGCCGCGTCGGGCGATGCCTCCAACCAGATCAAGGGGCTCGCGGCCGACGTCGAACGCACGCTGTCGTCGGCAGGCTCGGCGACCGCCGCCTCGATCCTGGCCGGTGCCCGCGAGGTGCAGACCACGCTCGTGACGGCGTCCTCGGATGCGGCCAACCACGTCAAGTCTCTCACCGCCGACGTCGAACGCACGCTGTCGTCGGCAGGCTCGGCGACCGCCGCCTCGATCCTGGCCGGTGCCCGCGAGGTACAGACCACGCTCGTCACGGCGTCCTCGGACGCCGCCAACCACGTCAAGACCCTCACCGCCGACGTGCAGCGCTCGCTGTCGATGGCCGGCACCACCACGGCGGAATCGATCACCGCCGGCGCCCGCGATGCGCAGAGCGCGCTGATCGCGGCCTCGAGCGAGACCGCCAACCAGATCAAGGCGCTGTCCTCGGACGTGCAGCGCTCGCTCTCGATGGCGGGCACCGCGACGGCAGAGACCATCATGACCGGCGCCCGCGAAGCCCAGAGCACGCTCGTCAACGCGTCCTCGGATGCGGCGAGCCAGGTCAAGTCTCTCGCCGCCGAAGTGCATCGCTCGCTCTCGCAGGTCGGCCAGTCGACCGCCGAGACGATCACGACCAGCGCCCGCGATGCCCAGAGCACCCTGCTGGCGGTCTCCGC
Organism: Bradyrhizobium sp. CW1; assembly: GCF_023100665.1. Classification (NCBI taxonomy): domain Bacteria; kingdom Pseudomonadati; phylum Pseudomonadota; class Alphaproteobacteria; order Hyphomicrobiales; family Nitrobacteraceae; genus Bradyrhizobium; species Bradyrhizobium sp. CW1. Next base: position 2,866,959 of record NZ_CP064684.1, on the reverse strand, counting down.
CGAACAGACCGGCCAGGTTCGTTCGCTGGCGGCCGAGATGCAGCGCGCGCTGGCGACCGCCGGCGGCGCCACCATCGAGGCGCTCACCAGCGGCGTACGCGAGGCCCAGGGCACGCTGATCTCTGCCTCGACGGACGCTGCGAGCCAGATCAAGTCGCTGACCACGGACATCGAGCGCACGCTGACCTCGGTCGGCGCCGACACCGCCTCGACCATCCTCAACAGCGCGCGTGAGGCGCAGACCTCGCTGACCTCGACCTCGGCGGATGCCGCAAGCCAGATCCGCACGATCTCGAGCGAGATCGAGCGTACGCTGAGCACCGCCACCGCGAACGCGACCAACGACATCCAGACCAGCGCGCTCAACGCCCAGAACGCGTTGATCAACGCCTCCAACGAGGCGAGCTCGCGGGTCAAGTCGAGCTCGGCGGACGTCGAGCGCTCGGTGCTCGCCGCCAGCAGCAGCTTCGGCCAGGCCATGACCGGCAAGACTGACGAGATCGTCACCTACGTGCAGCAGCAGTCCGATCGCCTCGCCAACATGATCGACGCCAAGCGCGGCTCGCTCGTCGACGCGATCGGCTCGAAGACCAGCCAGCTCACGCTCGACATCGACCGCGTCACATCCGACGCGCTGAAGTCGATCGAGACGCGCGGACATGCGTTCTCGCAGACCATGATGGGCAACGGCTCCGAGGTGGCGCGAACCATCAACTCGGCGAGCGAGATGGCGACCGGTGCCGTCAACAAGTCGCTCAAGGACCTCGAGCAGGCCTCGCGCGCGGCGATCGACCAGTCGCGCCAGGTCTCGATCGCGGCCGTCACCGAGATGCAGGAGACCAGCAAGATCCTGCGCACCGACACGGTCGCCCTGTTCGAGCGACTGCGCGAAGGCAACATCCTGCTCCAGGAGGTGCTGACCGGTGCGCACGACAACCTCAACTCGCTCGAGCGGGCGCTGGTGACGCGCGTCGCCGACTTCGTCTCGGCGATGAACGACGTCACCTCGCGCAACGGCGCTGCGACGCAGAACCTGGAAGACCAGCTCAACGTCTTCAACAGCAAGACCACGCGGGCGCTCCAGGATCTGGGCGAGCTGTCGACCCAGTTCGACGCGCACGGCAAGGCACTGGTCGAGGCCGCGCAGGTCGTCGAGCAGAGCAACAAGAACACCACCGCCTCGCTCGCCGAACGCAAGGAGGCGCTGGAATCGCTCGTCACCACGATCGACCTGCGCACGGCCGATCTCGACCAGCGCCTGTCTCGCTTCACCGGCCTGCTCGATGAATCGCTGGCGGCCGCCGAAGAGCGTGCCCGCGACATCGCCCGCGTCGTCGCGGAGACCGCCGGCGCCGGTTCCGCCGCGATCACCCGCCAGTTCGAAGCGGTGCGGTCGGCCTCAGAAGAGGAGCATCGGCAGACCGTCGAGGCCATGCACGACATCTACCGCCAGACCACCGACGAGGCGGATGCGATGTTCAAGCAGTCGACCGAGAAGTTCACCAACCTCGTCTCCAGCATGAAGCAGATGGCGTTCGAGATGCACAACGAGCTCGAAGCCACCCGCAACGAGCTGCGCCGCGGCGTGCTCGAGATGCCGCAGGAGGCCGCCGAGAGCACTGCGCAGATGCGCAAGGTGATCGTCGACCAGATCGAGGCCCTCGCCGAGCTCAACCGCATCGTGGCCCAGCACGGCCGCGGTCTCGACGTCTCCACGACGGGCCGCGCCAGCGTACAGCGGCAGGAAGAGCCGATGCTGGCGGCCGTCGGCGCGCGCAGCACCGAGACGCGCATGCGCGAGAGCGCCAGCGCCTCGACGCTGCCGCCGCCGGACCTCGGCATGCCGGCATCCTCGCGCCGCACCGAAGCGCCGCCGGTGGCGCCGGCCGGCAACGACCAGGGCCGCGACGGCTGGCTGTCCGACCTGCTGAGCCGCACGGACGCCAACCAGGGTGCGCCCACCGGACGTGAGCCCCAGCGCGGCCGCCAGGCTGCACCGGCTCCGCAGCCGCAGGCTCCGCAAGGTGGCGGCAATCCGCTGGAATCCTTGTCGCTCGACATCGGCCGGCTGATGGACCGCAACCTCGCGTCCGAGATGTGGGACCGCTACCAGCGCGGCGAGAACAAGGCCTTCACCAAGCGCCTCTACACGCCCGCCGGCCAGAAGGCCTTTGACGAGGTCGCCCGCAAGTATCGCTCCGACCGCAACTTCAAGGCCACGGTCGACCGCTATGTCGCCGAGTTCGAACGCCTGCTCGACGAAGTCGCCCGCGACGGACGCGGCCCGCAGGAGCTGCGCAACCACCTGACCTCGGAGACGGGCCTGGTGTACACGCTACTCGCGCACGCAGCGGGCCGGCTGGGATAAGCGGTTCGCAGCGATAGCGAAGAGCGAATGAAAAACGGAGCCCCCGCGGGCTCCGTTTTGTTTTGGGTGTCATCAGGACCGAAGCGATCGACCAAACACTCGATGTCGTCCTGGCCTAGTGCGCAATTGCGCACGGGAGCCAGGACCATTACCCCAGGGAGGAGTTTGGCGAAGATCAGTCGTTCGGTACTCCCATCGATCGCAATCGATGGACCTCGCGGTATGGGTCCTGGCTTTCGCCAGGACGACATCGGGGACCCTTACTGCCGCCTCGGCTTCGGCGGCTCGGGCGGCGGTGGCGGCGCGGCTGGCGGCGCGTTGTTGCTGGCGCCGAACAGGACGCGGGTCGGGTTGCGGTCGAAATTGTTGACGGCGCGGCTGATGTCGCCGAGCGTGCGGCGGCCGTCGGTCATCAATGCGCCGGAGCGCTTGTCGAAATCGTCGGCCAGTTCGCGGATCGACTTCACCGCCTGGAACAGCTCGCCGCCGTCCTTGCCGCCGGCGAGCGTGTTGAGGCCGAGCATGAGGCTATCGGCCTTGAGCATCACGCCGTCGACCTTGGCCATCACGCCGTCGATCTTCTCGGAGTTGCGGGCGAGCGAGTTGGTGAAGGTCTCGAGGTTCTTCAGCGAGTTCTTCACCGACTCCTGATTGTCGGCGACGATCTTGTTGATGTTCTGGAGCGTCCCGCGGATCGCCTCGGTGACGTCCTGGAGCTTGTTGGGATCGGCCGTCAGCGTCGGAATGCCGTCCTCGTCGAGCGGTGGCGCAGGCGCTGCCTCCTCGCCGCCCTTGAGCGAGATCGCGGCAACGCCGGTCAGGCCCTGGAATTCGAGGCCGACCAGGGTGTCCTTGCGGATCGGGGCGTTATTCTCGACCATGGCGAGTGCGACAACCCGCCGCGGGTTGTCGAGCTTCACCGAGACCACCTCGCCCACCCGGATACCGTTGAAATTGACGCTGCCGCCGTTGCGCAGGCCCGCGGCCGGGCCCTCGAACACGACGCGCAGGGGGCTGCGCTGCTTGGTGGTGTGCAGCGACTGAAACCACAGCACGAAGCCGATCGCGGCGGCGATCACCGCCAGCGTGAACGACCCGATCAGCACGTAATTTGCCCGCGTTTCCATCAGCTACTCCGGCACCTCAGCCCATCACCGCGCGAGCGCGTTTGCCATGGAAATATTGCCTCAGCCAGGGATGCTGCGAGGCCTGCATGTCGGCGATCGACCCTGCCGCAATGATCTTACCGTTGCCTAAAACGGCGATGCGGTCACATGCTGTGTAAAGGCTATCGAGGTCGTGGGTTACCATGAAAACGGTCAGCCCCAAAGTACGCTGCAGAGTCCTGACCAGTTCGTCGAAGTCGCCGGCGCCGATCGGGTCCAGGCCCGAGGTCGGCTCGTCCAGGAAGACGAGATCCGGGTCGAGCGACAGCGCGCGCGCCAGCGCCACGCGCTTGATCATGCCGCCCGACAGTTCCGAGGGAAAGCGATCGGCGACCTCAGGCTTCAGACCCACCATGGTGAGCTTGGCGATCGTGATCTCGTCCATCAGCCGCTGCGACACCCGCAGATATTCGCGCATCGGAAACTGGATGTTTTGCCGCACCGTGAGCGAGGAGAACAGCGCGCCCTGCTGAAACAGCACGCCCCAGCGCCGCTCCACGTTGCGACGCTGCGACGTATTGGAGGCATCCAGGTCGACGCCGAACACCTCGATGCTTCCTGCGACCTTAGGCACGAGGCCGATGATCGTGCGTGTCAGCACGGACTTGCCCGCGCCGGAAGGGCCGACGAAGCCCAAAATCTCGCCGCGCCTGACGTCGAGGTCGAGCCCGTCGAGCACGCGCGTCGCGCCGAACTGCACGGTGATGTCTCGGACGCGAATGATCGGGTTCTGAATTTCGGGAGCCATCGTCACATCCCGATCGCGGCGAAGAAGATGGCGAACACGCCGTCCATGACAATGACGAAAAAAATGCCTTTCACGACAGACGACGTCGTGTGCTGCCCGAGCGATTCCGCGCTGCCCTGCACCGCGAGCCCCTCGACGCAGGCGACGATGCCGATCACCGCGGCCATGACAGGTGCCTTGACGATGCCAACGATGAAATGGTCGATCGAGATAGCGTCGCGCAGCCGCAGCAGGAAAGCCTCCGGCTGCACGCCCCCATAGAGCCAGGCGACGAGGCCGCCGCCATAGAGCGCGGCCATCGCGCCGAGGAAGGCCAGGATCGGCAGCGCGAGAACGAGCGCGAGCATGCGCGGCAGCACCAGCACCTCGATCGGGTCGAAACCCATGGTGCGCAGCGCGTCGATCTCCTCGCGCATCTTCATCGAGCCGAGTTCGGCGGTGTAGGCGCTGCCCGAGCGGCCCGCGACCATGATCGCGACCAGCAGCACGCCGATCTCGCGGAGCACCAGCACGCCGAGCATGTCAACGACGAACAGGTCGGCGCCGAACCTGCGGAAATGGAAGATGCCCTGCTGGGCGATGATGCAGCCGATCAGGAAGGTGATCAGCACCACGATCGGCACCGCGCGCCAGCAGACCTGCTCCAGATGATGCACGGTCGAGGTCAGGCGGAACGAGCGCGGATGAATCAGGGTGCGCGCGACCGCCGCGAGCACCGCGCCGAGCATGTCGATCAGGCCTGCGACCGTGCCGGCAACGCCGGCCACGGCTCGGCCGATCTGCTCCAGCATGCCGGTGATGGTGATCGTGCTGCTGTCGATGACAGGCGTCGCCCTGACCCGCCGCACCTCGTCCACAAGGCTGGAATAATTGGCGGAGAGGCCGGCGATCTGCGCCTCGACGGCGCCCTGCGTCAGGCTGCGGCGCAGCCGCTCGATCAGCCAGGCACCAAAGGTGTCGAGCTTGGAGACCTCGGACACGTCGATGAAGATGCTTTGTGGGCCGCCGGCGAGCTTCTCGGCGTCAGCCACCATCCGCTCCAGGACCGGCGCGAAGCTCGCGGTCCAGGTTCCGGTGGCGCAGAGTGCCAGCGCATTGCCCTTCGCAATCCGTTCCAGCTTCGGATCGCCGTTCAAGATGTCCGCTCCCGTGCCGGGGCGCGAGAAACGGTTGAAATCAGATGGTTGCGCACGCGCCCTTACCCGGAGAAGGTATCCCCAACTGGTTAACCTTAGTTGCTAGAGGTAACCAGCAGGTTCAGATTTCGCCAGAGTTTAAAATGACTTCCAGCAAAGTTCCTGCCCTCGCTGCGCGAATCGAGCGCTTTCCCATCGCAGGCAGTTTCACCATCAGCCGGGGCGCCAAGACCGAGGCCGTCACCGTTGTGGCCGAGGTCCGCCGGAAGGGCCTGACCGGCCGCGGCGAATGCGTGCCCTATCCCCGCTATGGCGAGACGCCGGAGGCGACCCTTGCCGCCATCAAGGCCATGCAGGACGCCGTGGCCGGCGGCCTCACCCGCCAGGCCCTGCAAGCCGCCATGCCGCCCGGGGCGGCCCGCAATGCCCTGGATTGTGCCCTGATCGATCTGGAAGCCAAGGCGGCCGGATTGCGGGCCTGGAGCGTGCTCGACCGCCCGGCGCCGGGCGAACGCACCACGGCCTACACGATCTCGCTGGACACGCCCGAGGCCATGGCGGCGGCGACTGCCAAGGCGGCGCACCGGCCGCTGCTCAAGATCAAGCTCGGCGGCGACGGCGACGGGGAGCGGATCGCCGCGGTGCGCAACGCCGCACCCGAATCCGAGCTGATCGTGGATGCCAACGAGGCCTGGACCGAAGCCAATCTGGAGCAGAATCTTGCGGCCTGCGAGGCCGTCGGCGTCACCTTGGTCGAGCAGCCGCTGCCCGCGGGCCAAGACGACGCGCTGGCGCGGATCAAGCGGCCGCTGGTGGTTTGCGCCGACGAGAGCGTGCACGACCGCACTTCGCTGGCGTCGCTCCGCGAGCGCTACGACGCCGTGAACATCAAGCTCGACAAGACCGGCGGCCTCACCGAGGCGCTGGCGATGGCCGATGCCGCGCAGGCGCTCGGCTTCGAGATCATGATCGGCTGCATGGTCGCGACCTCGCTGTCGATGGCGCCTGCGATGCTGGTGACGCCGCAGGCGCGCTTCGTCGATCTCGACGGCCCGCTGCTGCTGACGCGCGACCGCGATCATGGCCTGCGTTATGATGACAGCCTGGTCTACCCGCCGGACTCGTCGCTCTGGGGATGAGCTTTCAGCCGGTGCCGCGCCGACCAGATCAAAAGCGCACCCACACCGGCCATCGCGGCCATGACGTAATACAGGCCGTCGCCGATGCGGGCGTAGATCGCGCCCGACGCGATCGAGGTGGTCGCACCCAGCAGCCCGTTGCACGCGGCGTAATAGCCCTGCCCCCGCGCGATCTGATGCGACGGCACGCGCTGCACCAGCAGACTCATCGTGCCGAGAATGGTCATCCCGAAGGTGAGGCCGTGGCCGAGCTGCACGACCGCGAGCAGCGCGAGCGGCGGGTCGTACGCGGTGACGACCCAGCGCACGACCGCGCTCGCGCCCCCGATCGCCATGAGCGAGGACGGGTGCAGCGAGAAGCGCGGCGACAGCGCGAACACGACGATCTCCGCGATCACCCCTAACGTCCAGAGGCCCGCGATCGTCAGCCCGCCGAGGCCGTGGGCCTGCCAGTTGATGGCCGAGAACGTATAGTACGCGACGTGACTGCCCTGGATCAGCGCGGCCGAAACGATGATGGCCCAGAAGCCGGCATCGCGCAGCAGCGCCTTGCCGGCGTGCATCGCCGTCGTCCTTCGCCTGACATCGTCGAGCGGCTGCAGCAGCATGCCGGCGGCGACCGCAACCACGGCCCAGGCGACGATGACCCAGATCAGATCGCGCGCCGCGATGTGGTCTACGAGATAGCCGCAGGCGAGCGAGCCGGCCGCGAACGCTGCCGAACCCCACAGCCGCACCGGCCCGTAATCGAGCCCGTAGCGGGCGACGCCACGCAGCGCATAGGCGTCGGTCAGCGGCATGGTCGGCGTCCACATCATGCAGGTCAGCGCATAGATCAGGAACAGCGCCAGCGGCTGCTGCTGCAAGCCGACCGCCGTGAACCCGATCGCCGTCGCCAGCACCGACACCATCATGCCGGCGCGAATCGCATGTCTCTTTTCGGCAAAGGCGGTGACCTGCGGCAGCGTGGTGAAGCGCGTGATTGCGGGCAGCGCGTTGATGAGGCCGATCCAGGCCGCGTCGATGCCAATCGCCTTCAGCCAGACCGGAAAGAACGGCAGATGCGTACCCGAGACCGCGAACACCGCCGAATAGAACAGCGCGAGGCTCACGGCGAATCGCCGCTTCCGAGCTGCTGCGATGGGGATTTGTGATTCGCCTGCCATCAAACCAATTGCGATTCGGCCAATATCGTGGTGATCGTTACAGTAACGCGTACTGATTTGCGCGACGAGATTGACATGGCCAACGAAGCATTCGCCCTCTCGCCTATGTCTGCCCGTGCGGCCGAGCCGAACGAGCAGGATTACGACGCGATCCGCGAAGCCTTCATGGAGACCGCGCGCGGCCGCTGGTTCCTCGGCGAATACGCCAAGCGCAACCGCAATGCCGATACCCGCATGGTGCTCGACGCGGTCGCGAAAATCGAAGAAGCCCTTGCGGCACAGCGCCAACCCGTCGTCGAGGACCGCCTCCCCGAAGCCTTGGGCGCCATCCGGCACGCGATTCGTGAAGCCGAGACGATCGCAATCGCGGCGTTCGATCCTGCTGCGATCGAGGCGAGGCTCGCACCGATCCCGCGCGGCCTGCGCATCATCAAGGAGATCTCCTGGCGCTGGCGCGAGATCGGTGCCGACGGCCGAATCTGCGACCTGATTGATTCGCAGCTCGCCTCGATCGAGGCGGCCTGCGCGCAGGTTTCGACCATCGACCCCCGCGCCGACCTCAAGGCCGCATTCGATCTGCTCAAGGACCGGATCGACCAAACCGACGCTGACGCAACACCGCAGGCCGCGCGCCCCTCGCCGGCTCCGGTGCAGGAGGCACCGTCGTCCGCTGCGGAAGCTCCGCTGGCGGAGGCCGCGCCTGCGGCGATGGCCAGCGAAGCACCCGTGGCTTTTACGGAGGCGCCGCAGGACATCGCAGAGGCGATCGAGCCCGAAGCCGCCGCGGAAGCGGCCGGAATCGTCTCCGAGGCCTTCTCCGTTGCCGAGCAGGCGACGGACGCCGCGCTCGAGCCGGAGACCGTCGCCGAGAGCCGGATCGCGCCTGAAGACATCGCTTTTGAAGAGCCGGCCACTGAGGCTTTCGCGGAGGTGACGGACGAATTTTCGCTCGATGCCGCCGCCGAAGCCGAGGACGAAGCCATCCTCGAGGCCATCGCGCTGGAGATGGCCGCGCCCGACCCCGAATTCGACGAGATCATCGAACCGGTCGAGATGGAAGCGACCGTTCCGGAACCGGTGGTTGCGGAGGCTGCAGCGCCCATCGCAGCCGAGATACCGGAGCCGGCCGCAGCCGAGCCAGTCGCCGCCGCAGCGGTGGTGGAGGAGCCCGTAGAGGAAGCGCCGATCGCGATGGAATCGCTGGCGCGCCTCACCAACGCCATTGCGGAAGCCGCCGCCGAAGTGATGGAGCAGCCGGCGCCCGTCATGGCAGCATCCGCGACATTCGGCGCGGCGCAGGCCACGACGCTCCCGATGACGTCGCCGGTTCCGGAAGCTTCGCTTGGCGCCACCATCCTCGCCAGCGGCATCCTGCAAAAGCCCCGCGCCGCCGCCAACGATCCCATGGCGCCAATCCGCCGCATGACCCAGGCCGAGAAGATCGCGTTCTTCTCGTAAGGGGATGCGGCCTGCTCCGTCTCATGTCCCGGACAAGCGAAGCACAGATCCGGGACCCACGAGCCACAGCTTCCGTCGCCACATGGCCCCGGCTCTGCAGCGCACCGTCGAAGAGACGCCACGCTGCGTCCGCGGCACGAGAGCGGAATGAGGAAAACACTCTCTCCTCAACGTCATTGCGAGCGCAGCGCGCTCCGCTCGCAATGACGGATGCTCAGCCGATCACCCGCAATTCCACACCGCACCGATCGGCGTCCGCGTCCAGCACGGCCCAAAACTGCCGCCATTGTAGCGGCCGCCGCCGAAGCCGGGCCGGCCGAAATAGCGCCACTCGCCGTCCCAGCCGTAATATTGGGGGACCGGATCGATATACCAATGGCGCCGGGCGCTAGGCGACATCCGCCGCATCGCTTCCTTCTGCTTGTAGAGCGGAATGCTGTTGCTCAGCGGCTGGCGATAGCCCGGCAGGAAGCCGTAACCATGCCAAGCTTGCTTGGGACGCTTTTGGATCGAAGCAGCCGGCGCGACAGCCGGCAGCAGCGATAGGACGATAGCGACAGATAGACATAAAAAGCGTGACATGGATGGACGATAGACGGCCGCTTGCGGAATGACCATTCAATTTCGAGTGCCAAGTAACAAAGCCCTCACGAAATCGAATAGCAGATCGAGCGGCAGGAATCCTATTGATTAAGGTCAAGGAAACATGATTGGCGAAGTGATTGTCATTGGCGATCTGCAATTGCGTGACGGCGCCTCTGTCGACGAACACGACCGACTCGGCGCGCGCATGTACGACATCGTCAGCCGTCTTCCCGGCTTTGTATCGGTCAAGTCGTTCAAGGCCGACGACGGCGAGGAGCTCACCGTGTTCCGTTTTGCCTCTGAGGAAGCGCTCGAAGCCTGGCGCACCCATCCCGAACATGTCGAGACGATGAAGCGAGGACATGCCGAATTCTACGCCAGCGGCTTCCTGCAGATCTGCAAGGTGATCCGCGAGGTCGGACCATTCGAGCACGCGTGACGCCGTCCCGCATCGTTCGATCGTGCGCTGCTAGCTGATCACACCCTTCCTGATCAGGAAGCATCCGTAACTGCTGCTGTCGCCGACCTGCACGACGCCAAAGCTCGCCGCCGCCGCGCGATAAAAATCCGGCCGCGAGAGTTTTCCGGGCGTGACGGGCCGGCCAGCGGCGCGTTCGATCTCGGCGAGCACCGCGCGCTGCACGTCGGGGACGCGGTCGGGATCGTCGACCGGCATCATCACGCGGACCGGATCGGGATCGAAATCGTCGAGCGGATAGACCGACATGATGGCGCGAATCGCGGTCTCCATGCTCATGCCCGGCAACTGGATCAAGCGCTGCGAATGCGTGCTCTGCGCGATGCGCGCCGAGGGGTGATTGGCATCGACGAAAGCGAGATCGTCGCCATGGCCCATGGAAGCCAGCAGCCAAAGCAGGTCGGGCGTGAGGATCGGATCGATCGATTTCAGCATGTGACGGACTGTCCTCCCATTGGGCGCCCACCTCGGCAGGTCCAAGCGTGATTCAGATCACGCAGCCTACCATGGTGATGGGGATCACGGACATCAAACTCGAACGCGGCCAAGTTTGCCGGCAACCAATCTCGTATCGAGATCAGTGCCAAAGGAGCACGCCATGTTCCGCCTAAAACCTTTCCTGATGACGGCTAGCCTGCTGGGGAGCCTGTTCGGCTTTGCCTGCGGCCCAGTTTCCGCGCAAGTCGCCCCGGTCGAGCCGGCCCCTACCGCGCTGCAAGGCCCGGAACAGCGTGTCGCGCTGGTGATCGGCAATTCGAACTATCAGAACGCGCCGCAGCTCGCCAATCCGGACAACGACGCGGAGTCCATGGCGAAGTTCCTGAACTCCGCCGGCTTCGAAGTGGTCGCCGCGACCGACCTGACTCAGAACGACATGCTCCGCGTCGTCCAGGACTTCTCCGCCAAAGTGTCGGCGCGTGGTCCGAACACGGTGGCGATGGTCTACTATGCCGGCCACGGCGTGCAACTCGCCGGCGAGAACTACCTCGTTCCGGTCGACGCCAAGGTCTCGAGCCAGACCGAACTCGTCAACAACTCCGTCCGCCTGGTCGACGTGATGTCGACGCTGGAGACGATCCCGAGCCGTATGCGCATCGTCATTCTCGATGCCTGCCGCAATAACCCGTTCCCGAACGTGAACGATGCCGGCCGCGGCCTAGCCATCGTCGATGCCCCGAACGGCTCGATCGTCGGCTACTCGACCGCGCCGGGCGCCGAAGCGCAGGACGGCACCGGCGGCCACAGCCCCTACACGCAGGCCTTCCTGAACGTCGCGCGCGAGCCCAACGTGCCGATCGAGCAGCTGTTCAAGCGCGTGCGCCTCGAAGTGAACCAGACCACCAGCGGCGCGCAGATCCCGTGGGAGAGCTCGTCGCTCACGTCCGACTTCACCTTCTTCGGCGACACCGCGGTTGCCGCCAGCCGCGCACCGGTGAATGCGCCTGTGGTGCAGATGGCCTCCAATCTGCCGAGCCGCTCGACGCGCCAGGCCTATGACTACGTCGTGTCCGAAGCACGGCCGGAGTACTATCAGGAATTCATCACGATGTATCCGCACGACCCGCTGTGCGATCACGTCCGCTGGCTGCTCAACAACCTGCTGCTCACGCAGGCCTGGCACAAGGCGGTGCTCGCGAACTCGCCGCTCGGCTACAAGAACTTCTACGACAGCTACGGCAACACGCCCTATGCGCAGGTCGCGCTGAAGCTCCAGATGCAGCCGAAGCAGATCCCCTTGATGCAGGCGACCAAGTTCCTGGCGCCGCAGAATATCGCCCCGACCTTCAAGATCGGCAATCTCGGCCAGCCCAAATACATGCCGCTGCAGCAGGGTAATGGCGGCGCGCAAGTGAACGGCAATTTGCCGATCGTGCAGAAGTCGGGCGACAACAACGGCATCGGCAAGCTCGGACATGTCGGCCAGATCGTCAACCTGCCCGCGGGCAACAACCAGCCCAACCAGCAGAACGGCACGCCGTCGCAGACCCCGGGCAAGATCGTGACCCTGCCTGCGCCGACCAACACCACCAACAACAATGGCGGCATCGGCAAGATCGTGACGCTGCCTGCGACCAACAAGACGCCGAATGGTACTGCCAACGGCACAACCAGTGGCAATCCTGGCAAGATCGTGAGCATGCCGGTCAATGTCGGCAAGGGCGGCACGACCATCGATACGAAGCCCGTCAACGTTCAGACGCAGAACAACCCGATCCGCATCAACAACGGGGCGAAGATCAGCAACAACCCCGTGAACAAGGTGCAGGTGCAGAACAACAACCACCCGCAGTTCAATGAGACCAACCGGATCGTCAACAACGGCAGCAACAATTTCCGGCAGTCGATGAACCAGAGCCAGGGTGGCAACGGCGGCAACAACCACCGCGGCTTCATGCACTGATCGCGGTCGGCCACACACGACAAAGGGCAGAGCGGTGACGCTCTGCCCTTCTTGATGTCAGAAGATTGATTATCAGGCCACCAGCTCGGCAAACAGATCAGCGTCGACATTGCCGCCGGAGAGCACGATGACGACATTCTTGCCGGCAACATCAAGTCGTCCCGCAAGCAGCGCCGCCAGGCCGACCGCTCCGCCCGGTTCGACCACGAGCTTCAGCTCGCGATAGGCAAAGGCGACGGCCGCGCCGACTTCCTTGTCCGAGGCGGTGACGCCGCGCGCGAGCAGCTTGCTGTTGATCGCAAACGTCATCTCGCCGGGGATCAGGGCCATCAGCGCATCGCATATGGTGCGGCCGGCGGGTGCGTGCGGCTCGCGATGGCCCGCGGTCAGCGAAAGGCTATGATCGTCGAATGCCTCGGGCTCGGCGACGACGATTTGGGCCAACGGAAAGCGTGCCTTCACGGCCGTCGCGACGCCCGCGATCAGACCGCCGCCGGAGGCCGGCGCTACCACGATGTCAGGAGCGAGACCGAGTGCCGCCATGTCCTCGGCGATCTCGCGGCCGGCCGTGCCTTGACCGGCGATCACGAAGGGATCGTCATAGGGCCTGACCAGCGTCGCGCCGCGCTTCTCGGCGATGCCGCGCGAGATCGCCTCGCGGTCGTCGCGGTCGCGGTCGTACAGCACGACCTCGGCACCGTAGGATTTGGTACGCTCGCGCTTTGACAACGGCGCATCCGCGGGCATCACGATGGTCGCCTGCATGTCGAGGATCTTTGCCGCCGCCGCCACGCCCTGGGCGTGGTTGCCGGAGGAGAACGCGACCACGCCGCCGGCGCGCTTGTCCTGCGGGATCGAGGCGACCTTGTTGAAGGCACCGCGAAACTTGAACGAGCCGGTGCGCTGGAGCATCTCCGGCTTGAGATAGACCTTTGCACCGACACGCTCGTTGAGCACGGGAAAGGACAACAGCGGGGTGCGGACGGCGAAGGGTGCGATTACGCGTGCTGCGGCGTCGATATCGGCAGGGCCGATCGGGAGAAGCTGTTCTGTCATGCCTGAATGTTATCGCGCCGGATGAGGCGCGGGCAAGGCATCTCCGCGCGAGGCTTTGGGCTCTCAGGCGACGAATCGCGCCGGCTCTGCCCCGTTTCGGCCGGGCAGCACCGCGCCGACGGCCAAAATGCTGTCGATAAAAGCCCGGGCCGAGGCCTCCCAGGTGTAGTTGGCGGCGAATTCCACGCAGTCCTGCCGGGAGATGTCGAGCGCGGCAAAGCAGGCGCTGCGCAGATCGTGATCGAGCGCGCCAACCGGCGCATCGCCGATCACGTCGCGGGGGCCCTTCACCGGGAAGGCCGCGACCGGCAGGCCGCTCGCCAGCGCTTCGAGCAGGACCAGGCCGAACGTGTCGGTCTTGCTCGGAAATACGAAGACGTCGGCCGCAGCATAGATGTCCGCCAGCTCCTCGCCGTGCTTTTCGCCGAGGAAGATCGCGTCCGGATAGGCCTCCTCCAGCGCGACACGCGCCGGGCCGTCACCTACGATCACCTTGGTGCCGGGCAGCTCGAGGTCGAGGAATGCCTCGAGATTCTTCTCCACCGCGACGCGGCCGACCGAGAGGAACACCGGCGCCGGCAGGCAGAGATCGATCGCTCGGGGATGGAACAAATGGGTGTCGACGCCGCGAGGCCACAGCACGACATTGTGGAAGCCGCGCTCGGTCAGCTCGCTGGCGAGCGCCGGCGTTGCCGCCATCACGGCGCGGCTGGGGCTGTGAAATCGGCGCAGCGCCCGCCAGATCAGCGAGCCCGGCACCGGCACGCGGGCGCGGACATATTCGGGAAAGCGGGTGTGGAAGCTGGTCGTGAAGGGCAGCTTGCGCTGCCGGCAATAGCGGCGGACCATCAGGCCGATCGGCCCCTCCGTCGCGATGTGGATGCTGTCCGGGCGCGCCTCTTCGATCAGCTTCGCGATTCTGCCCGGGCGCGGCATGGCCACCCGCACGTCCCGATAGCTCGGCATCGCAAAGGTGCGGAACCATTGCGGCGTCAGGAACGAGAATTCGACGTCGAGACTTTTGGCGGCGTCGGCAAGCTTGGTCAGCGTCCGAACCACACCGTTGACTTGCGGGTGCCAGGCGTCGGTCGCGACCAGGATGCGCATCAGGCTGCCCTTGTCATGCGGCTTTGGCTGCGATCTGCGGGACCTGTGCCGGCTTCTCGGCCTGGTTCGCCCAGGTGATGATCTCGAAATGGCCCTCGTCGTGCTCGACCAGTGCCGTGCAGCTCTCGACCCAGTCGCCGCAATTCATGTAGCGGATGCCGCCCTCGTCGCGGATCACCGCGTAATGGATGTGGCCGCAGATCACGCCGTCGGCGTCGTGGCGCCGTGCCTCGGCAGCGAGTGCCTGCTCGAATGCGCCGATATAGTTGACCGCGTTCTTGACCTTCTGCTTGGCCCATTGCGACAGCGACCAATACGGCACCTTGAACATGCGCCTAAAGAAGTTGACGAAACGATTGAGCTGGATCGCGAAATCGTAGGCCTTGTCGCCGAGATGGGCCAGCCAGCGTGCGTTCTGCACCACGAGGTCGAAGATGTCGCCGTGGATGACGAGATACCGCTTGCCGTCCGCGCCGGTGTGGACGGTGTTCTCGACCACGTCGATGCCGCCGAAATGCGTGCCGTAATAGTTGCGCAGGAACTCGTCGTGATTGCCGGGGATGTAGATGACCTTGGCGCCCTTGCGCGCCTTGCGCAAAAGCTTCTGGACGAGGTCGTTATGCGATTGCGGCCAATGCCAGCTCGATTTCAGCGCCCAGCCGTCGACGATATCGCCGACGAGATAGATCGTGTCGGCATCATGGAAACGCAGGAAATCGAGCAGAAGATCGGCTTGAGAACCGCGGGCTCCGAGATGAACGTCGGAGATGAACAACGTGCGAAAGCGCCGCTCCGGGCTCTCGTCACTCACATCGTAACTTCCCATGCGCCAGCCTGTAACAATGTCCCGTGACAGGGGGATGACCAATCGAACCCTTGAGGCACCCTCAGATACGAATCGCGCTTGCCTCGCCCACCCCGCGAATATCAGTCGCATGCGACAATCAGGCGACATGGCGTCGCAGCGCCCTCCGCAAGAACCCGGAGCTGCATGGCGGGACGGACTAGCGGTGGCGCGCTCGCGAGCGGCGTTCAGTAAAATTTATGGAAATGATGGATCGGGCCGTGTCCGTGGCCGACGCTGAAGCGGTCGGCGGCGGCGATCGCCGCGCTGATCCAGGTCTTGGCGTTGCGCACGGCGCGCTCGAGATCTTCGCCTCTGGCGAGCCCTGCGGCGACCGCCGAGGACAGCGAGCAGCCGGTGCCATGGGTGTTGCTTGTGGCAACGCGCGGCGCGGCGAGCGCGATCGTGGTGCTGGCATCGACGAGATAATCGATACTCTCGGCGCCCTCGCCGTGGCCGCCCTTGATCAGGACCGCACGACTGCCGAGCGCCAGCAGCCGGCGCCCCTGGCTTTCGATCTCGGCCTCGCTGGCCGCGACCGGCTCGTCGAGCAGAGCCGCGGCCTCGGGCAGATTGGGTGTGATCACCGAGGCCAGCGGCATCAGCTTGATGCGCAGGGCATCGACGGCATCGGACGCGAGCAGGCGATCGCCCGACGTCGCCACCATCACGGGATCGAGCACGATATGCCCGGGCGCCCAGCGCGACAGCGCGGCCGCGATCGCATCGATGCTGGCGGCTTGCGCCACCATGCCGATCTTGACCGCGCCGACCTCGAGATCGGAAAACACCGCGTCGATCTGCGCGGTGACGAATTCGGCGGGCACGGCGTGAATGCCGGTGACGCCGCGGGTGTTCTGCGCCGTCAGCGCCGTGATGGCGGAAGCGCCAAAAACGCCGAGCGCGGCAAAGGTCTTCAGGTCGGCCTGGATGCCGGCGCCTCCGCTCGAATCGGAGCCGGCAATGGTCAGCGCTACGGGTGTCGTCATGGGGCGCTCTTCAGCGTTTTCGAAGCCATGGCCCGTCCTAGCGCGCCTCTCCCAGCCCAGCAAGTTCGCTTGCTAAATCCGGCCGGGTTTGGCCTATTAGCCGTCAGATATGCTTTCGGAGTGACCGCGATGGTTCCCTTTTTCGTCCAGATCAAATGCAAGCTCGGCCAATCCTATGTGGTCGCCAATGCGCTTGCCGAAGCCGAGATCGCCTCCGAGATCTATTCCACGGCCGGTCAATACGACCTGCTGGTGAAGTTCTACGTCGACAACGACACCGATATCGGCCACTTCGTCAACGAGAAGGTGCAGGTGCTGCCCGGCATCCAGGACACCCTCACCATCATCACCTTCAAGGCGTTTGGCGCGAGTTGACCGTCCGAAAAAGGGCAGGCCCGATCAGGTGCCGCCCTCCTTGCGCTTGGGACGCGGCGGACCGTCCACCGGCGGCAGCGATTTGAGATAGTCCGCCATCGCCGCGAGATCGTCGTCCGGCAGTTGCGAGGTGTTCTTGATCACCCGCGTCATCGCGCCGCCGACGCTGTCGCCGTCGGGCAATTCGCCGGTCTTCAGGAAATAGGTAATATCCTTCGCGCTCCACTCGCCGAGGCCCTTCTGGGTGATGTTGGGCACCCATCCCTCGCCTTCCGGATTGGGACCGCCGGCGAAGCGTTGTCCGGCCATGATGCCGCCAAGCGTGTTGCGCGGGCTGTGGCATTCCGCGCAATGGCCAAAACTGTTGACGAGATAGGCGCCGCGATTCCACTGCGGCGACTTCGCGCTGTCGGGGACGAAGGGCTTGTCGTCCAGAAATAAGAATTTCCAGATGCCGACGTTGCGCCGGATGTTGAACGGAAAGGGCACGTCGTGGTCGCGCACCTTGCCTGCGACGGCCGGCAGCGTTTTCAGGTACGCAAAGAGATCGAGCACGTCCTCGCGCCTGGCGTGCTGATAGGACGTATAGGGAAAGGCCGGAAAATAATGCCCTCCGTCCGGCGAGACCCCGTGCATCACCGCATTGACGAATTCGGCATCGTTCCATTTGCCGATGCCGTCGGTCGGATCGGACGAGATGTTCGGCGCATAGAACGTTCCGAACGGCGACTTGATCGCGACGCCGCCGCCGAGCCTGAGACGATCGGGCTGGTCGGGGACGGCATGGCATGAGGCGCAGCCGCCGGCGTTGAACATCAGCTGGCCATTGGCAAGATCAGGGACGCGGGCGGGCGCGGTGCCGACCGCCGCCCCCACCGGCGCGCTGAGCCACCAATAGACGCCGGCTGTGGCGAGTGCGGCGAGCAGCGCCACGGAGATTGTTCGTCGCAACATGCGGTCCTTTCGTCGTCGCGGCGAAGCTTATGACCGATGTCCTCGCGGCTCCAGCCACGAAGAATTTAGCCCACCGCAGCATGAAACGGGAATAAACTGCAATACCGGCTGTTGGAAGTTTGGCAGCCCAAACGGGTTCAGCAGGGAGAAAAATCATGAACAAGATCGTCATCGCCATGTCAGTGCTTGGCGCCGTTGCTTTTGCGGGTTCGGCCAGCGCCGAAAAGCTGAAAGCAACGCTCGACGCCAAGTCCGAGGTCCCCGCAACGACGAGCAGCGGCACCGGAACGGCCGATCTGGATTACGACGCCGCCAGCAAGAAGCTGTCCTGGAAGGTCACCTATTCCGGCCTGTCCGGGCCCGCCACCGCCGCGCATTTCCACGGACCTGCCGAGCCCGGCAAGAACGCCGGCGTTGCGATCCCGATCCCAGGCGCTGCCACCAGCCCGGCCGAGGGCTCGGCGACGCTGACCGACGCGCAGGCCGCCGATCTGCTCGGCGGCAAACTCTACGTCAACATCCACACCGCGGCCAATCCGGGCGGCGAGATCCGCGGTCAGGTGACGAAGTAAGCTTTCGAGCGATCCAACAAAAGGGGCGGCTGCTTGCGCAACCGCCCTTTTCGATTCCGCGTAGCGCTGGCGCAGGCGTCACACCTCAGGTTCGGCTGCGTTCAGCGCCTGCGCGAGGTCGGCGATCAAATCCGACGGGTGCTCGATGCCGATCGACAGCCGGATCGTGGAATCGAGCACGCCGATCTTCCGGCGGATGTCAGCGGGGACGCCGGAGTGGGTCATGGTGGCAGGCAGGCTCGCAAGCGACTCCGTTCCACCAAGGCTCACCGCCAGCTTGAGGATTTGCAGCGCGTTGAGGAATTTCATGGCGGCGGCCTTGCCGCCGACGATGTCGAACGAGAACGTGGACCCCGCCCCCGAGCATTGCCGTGCAAACACAAGTCCGTCCGGCGACGCCGCGTCGTGATGACCGAGATAGTGCACCTTGGCCACTTTGGGATGATCGCGCAGATAGTCCGCCACGAGGCGCGCATTCGCATCCGCCTTTTCCATGCGCAGGCTCAGCGTCTCGAGCGAGCGGTTGATCATCCAGCAGGAATGCGGATCGAGCTGGGTGCCGATGGCGCCCCGCAGCGCCTTGATGCCTTTCACCACCGCCTTCGCGCCGAGCGCGGCGCCCGCGATCAGATCTGAATGACCGCCGACATATTTCGTGAGCGAGTACAGGGAAATATCGGCGCCGTGCTCGATCGGTCGCTGAAACACCGGCCCGAGCAGCGTATTGTCGCAGGCGATGATCGGAACGTGTCCTTGCGCCTTTCCGATGGTGTCGGCGACACGCCGCATCATCGCGATGTCGACCAGCCCGTTGGTCGGGTTGGCCGGGGTCTCGATCAGGATCATCGAAACCCGGCCCTTGCGCATGGCCTCCTCCGCGGCCTGGCTGACCACGGCTTCATCGACGCCATCGGCGAAGCCGACGGCGCCGATCGACAGACGCGCAAGCGTATTCGTCAGCAGCGTTTCCGTGCCGCCGTAGAGCGGCTGGGAGTGCAGAATGACGTCGCCGGGGCGGACGAACGCCAGGATCGTGGTCGCGATGGCCGCCATGCCGGATGAGAACAGCGCACAGCTCTCGGTGCGCTCGTAGATCGCGAGCCTGTCCTCGACGATTTCGCTGTTGGGGTGATTGAAACGCGAATAGACCAGGCCCGCGCCCATCCCTTCCGGCGGCTCACGCCGGCCGGAGACGAAATCGAAGAAGTCCTGCCCGTCCTCGGCCGTCTTGAACACGAAGGTCGAGGTCAGGAACACCGGCGGCTTGACCGCGCCTTCCGACAATTGAGGATCGTAGCCATAGGTCAGCATTAGCGTTTCCGGATGCAGCATATGGTTGCCGATGTGCGTCTTAGACGGGAACGGTTTTACCATGGCTTGTCTCGCTGTTGCTGATTGAGGCGCTCGCCGCGGGTTGGAACTCCTGATGTCGTGACGCAGTCAGGAGCGAGATGCGTCAGCGTCAAAGCTCACGCCAATGCCGCGGCGGCTGGAGCAAAGATAGCTGCTCCGGTAGCGATCCGTCAGGCCTTGCGGATAGAATTTCCAGCAGCGCTGCGCGCCGACATGAAAAAAGCGGCTGCTTTCGCAACCGCTTTTTCCCGATTCCCAGTAGCCCGGATGGAGCGAAGCGCAATCCGGGCTACGAATCTTTTTCTTCCGTCAACCGTTCTTCACACGAAACGTCTCGTGGCAGCCGCCGCATTCCTTGCCGACCGCGGGGAAATTCGCCTTGAGCGAGTCGAGATCCTTGATCTTGCCCTTGGCCTCGCCGACGACCTTGGCGAAGCTCGCGACCTTCGCATCGAACCCGGCCTTGTCCTCCCAGATCTTCGGCGAGGCGCTGTAGTCGCCCTCGGGCTTCATGCCCTTTGCGCTCGCCGGAAACAGGTGCGGC
Source organism: Bradyrhizobium sp. CW1 (assembly GCF_023100665.1). Classification (NCBI taxonomy): domain Bacteria; kingdom Pseudomonadati; phylum Pseudomonadota; class Alphaproteobacteria; order Hyphomicrobiales; family Nitrobacteraceae; genus Bradyrhizobium; species Bradyrhizobium sp. CW1. The sequence goes on along the minus strand of NZ_CP064684.1, from coordinate 2,846,520 downwards.
AGCTTCTTGGCGGTGTCCTCGAACTGCGCCAGCGCGCTGTCCACAGTGGCCTGATCATAGGGCTTCTCGCCCTTGACCATGGCCGCCACTGCGCCGGCGTTCTTGCCGTTGCCCTTCATGAGAGTCTGCACTTCCTTGACGGCGTCCTGTTGTGCCCAAACCGCGCCCATACCGAGCAGGAGCGCACCCCCAACCACCAACACTCGCTTCATTCGCAAAATCCCTTTCCTTGATGCAGGATCGTGCTGACCCCTCAATGGGCCAACACCGCTCGGCAGATTTCATTCCCGTGGAAGATTGTCACAGGCTGTGACGGCGATGGTGCTCGTTGATGGCGATCCACACCCGTTCCGGGGTCGCCGGCATGTCGATGTGGTCGATCTTGTATTCGCGCCAGAGCCCGTCGACGATGGCGTTGACGACCGCCGGGCAGGACCCGATCGCACCGGCCTCGCCCGCGCCCTTCACCCCCAGCGGATTGGTCTTGCAGGGAACGTTGGCGGTCTCGAACACGAAGGCCGGCCCGTCCGCGGCGCGCGGCAGCGCGTAGTCCATGAAGGTCGCGGTGACGAGCTGGCCATCGCCCGCGCCATAGACCACCTGCTCCATCAACGCCTGGCCGATGCCCTGCATGGCGCCGCCATGGACCTGGCCGGCCAGCAGCAGCGGATTGAGCGTCATGCCGAAATCGTCGACGATCACGTAGTTGACGATTTTGATGATGCCGGTGGCCGGATCGATCTCGACCTCGGCGACATGGGTGCCGTTGGGATAGGTGCCGTCGGCGCTGGCGAAGGTCGCGCTCGCGTTCAGCTTCGAGGGATCCGCGCCGGGCCGCTTGGCGAGATCAGTGAACGAGATCGAGCGGTCGGTGCCGGCGATGCGCACGATGCCGTCGGTGATCTCGAGGTCGCCGGCGCTGGCTTCCAGCGCCTGGGCCGCGATTTCCTTCAGCTTCTGCCCGAGCTCGCGGGTCGCGCGCTCGACGCTGACACCGCCCGACGGGATCGAAGCCGAGCCGCCGGTGCCGAGGCCCGTGGCGATCATGTCGGTGTCGCCCTGGTGGACGTGCACGCGCTCGGGCGCCACGCCGAACTGCTCGGCAACGATCTGCGCATAGGCGGTCTGGTGGCCCTGCCCGCTCGACTGGGTGCCGATCAGGACCGTGATATCGCCATTGGGGTCCATCCGCACATTGGCGGTCTCCTCGCCCATGGTGCCGCAGACCTCGACATAGCTCGCAAGTCCGATGCCGCGGATCAGGCCGTTCTTCTTGGCCGCCTTGGCGCGCTTGCCAAACTCCTTCCAATCGGCGATCTCCATCGCGCGCTTCAGATGCGCGGCGAAGTCGCCGGAATCGTAGACTTTGCCGGTCGCGGTCTTGTAGGGCAGCGCCTTCGGCTGGATGAAATTCTTGCGGCGGATGGCATCCACCGTCATGTCGAGTTTTCGCGCGCAGGCGTCCACGAGACGTTCGATGACGTAAGCAGCCTCGGGCCGCCCGGCGCCGCGATAGGCATCGACCGGCACGCTGTTGGTGAAGATGGTACGCACCCGGCAGTGGAACGCCTGGATGTCGTAGAGGCCCGGCAGCATGCCGGCGCCGCCATGCGGGATATAGGGCCCGAAGGTCGACAAATAGGCACCCATGTCGCCCATCAGGTCGCAATCCATCGCCAGGAACTTGCCGTCCTCGGCCAGCGCCATCTTCGCGGTGGTGACGTTGTCGCGGCCCTGCGCGTCGCCCATGAAATGCTCGGTACGGTCGGCGGCCCATTTCACCGCCTTCTTCAGCTTTCGCGCGGCGACTGCCAACAGGGCGTATTCCCGATAGGGAAACAGCTTGGTGCCGAAGCCGCCGCCGACGTCGGGGCAGATCACCCGCATCTTGTCGGTCGGAATGTTGAGCACGTTCTGGCAGAGGATATCGCGCAGGCGATGGCTGCCCTGGCTGCCGACCGTCAGCGTCAGATGGTCGCGCTTGGCGTCGTATTCGCACACCGCCGCGCGCGTCTCCATGAAGTTCGCGACCACGCGCGGATTGACGATCGAGATCTCGGCCACCGCATGCGCTTTGGCAAACGCCGCTTCGGTCGCTTTCTTGTCACCGATCGAGACGTCGAACAGCACGTTGCCGGGCTTGTCCGGCCAGACCTGCGGCGCGCCCTTCTTCACGGCATTGACGACACCGGTCACCGCCGGCAGCGGGCTCCATTTGACCTCGATCGCCTCGATCGCGTCGCGGGCCTGGTCGATGGTCTCGGCGACCACGAAGGCGATGGAATCGCCGACATGGCGCACTTCGTCCTTGGCGAGGATCGGGTAAGGCGGCCCGGTGAAGGGATCGGTCTCGAGATTGAACAGGCAGGGCAGATTGCCGAGATCCCCAACGTCATCGGCGGTCAGGATCAGCGCGACGCCGGGAAGGGTGCGGGCGCGGCTCGCATCGATGGTGTATTTGGCATGCGCATGCGGCGAGCGCAGCATCAGGGCGTGAAGCACGGCCTGCGGCGCATAATCGTCGGTATAGCGGCCCTTGCCGCGGATGAGCGCGTCATCCTCCTTGCGCAACACGCTTTGGCCAACGCCAAACTTGATGGGAGCCGCCATTTTTCTCGTCCCGTTTCTCATGGTTGTTTTGCCGGCATATTGCCGTGGAAAAACTGGCAAGGCAAACGGGTTTAGCCATGCGAAAACCGTCCACCGCCCTCACCTGTCAGAGCAGGATGGAACGGGAGCGCCGCAACTCGGTCATTTCGCCGTGAGGAACGGTCCGCTTGATGGCATGATAGTTGCCGAACCCGCCCGCAGTCCACGCCTGAGAACAAGCAGCCGTGCTGACGGCTGCTTGCTCGCAAAGCGCATCTCCGCTTCGGATGGCTCATCAGTTACATCCCCCCGCGGCTCCATAGATCTCTGGCGTGATCCCTCAGCCTATCGATAGCCCGTTCCGGCGAGATGTAGTCGATCTCGCCGCGCGTCAGGCCGATATCCATCAGCTCCCGGTCACTCAGGTCCCGCAAGGCGATTTGTGGGCCCTGCCGCCAGCGCCAGTCCTGGAGCGCACGCCAGTATCGCGCGAGCAAGCCTGGGATGCTCCACGTCGAGGCAAGCTCGAGGGGGAGCCTCTCCGTCTCGGATGTCATGATCGTCTGTTGGGGTGGCATGGGACGCTCCTGCTGTTGTGCCGGCAGGGAAGCGTGGCCAAACAAAAGGCCCCGTCCGATGCCGGCGGGGCCTGGTGAAAAGATGTCGTCGTCGAATTTCTAGCGCGCGACTCCTTCCACGGCCCGGCCGAAGCGGGTCATGTGGTTGCGGTTGAGTTTGCGCACTGATTTGATCATGCGTTGCGATTATCATAGCAATCGCGCAAAATCAAGAGATGTGTGGAGGTCGGTTGCACCCTGGAAGCGAGCCCCTTATTCTGGCGCTTTCTTGCCCCTACACACGCCTCAGGACTTCGTCTGCTTCGCTTCCACGTATCGTGCGAAGTTGTCGAGGATTGCCTGCCAACCGCCTTGCTGCTGCTCGACCGAGTGCGTCGATTCGCCATCGAAGACCACGCGAACCAGAATGCCCTTCGGGCCGGGCACAAACTCGACTTCGGCATTTCGCTCGCCGAACGCGTATTCGATACGCTTGTGCTCGACGATTTTCGTGTAGGTACCGGCGAAGTCAAAGCCCATGCTGCCGTCCTTGGCCTCCATGCGCGATGAGAAGACACCGCCTTCTCGCAGGTCGACGGTCGCCTTGGTCGTATGCCAGTCGTCGGACGCGGCGTTCCACTTCATGATGTCGGCAGGCGTCGTATAAGCGCGCCAGACCTGATCGATAGGGGCTGCTACGTTGGTTTCGACGGTGATCCTCATAAACAGTGCTCCTGGTTCGAATTTTGCCGGCTCGAGGTGACGGCATCACGTCACGTGTGCAGGGTCCATCCGCCGCACTTCCGAGATGTGTCCATCCAAGGACGATCCAGACTGGCCCGTGCCGACAAGCTCGAGCCGTCAATGCGTTGAAAATATGAAAAAGTTAACCCCGCACCAGTGAGACCAGCCAGCGGCGCCCGAACAGCGCAAGGATGGCGAGCGCATAGACGATCGTACCTCCGACGGCCAGCAGAAGCAGCGTCAATTCGTCCCGGAAGTGCATCGAGCCCAACGAAGGACTGCTGAAGCGCGCGATGAGCCAGAAGGCGGCGGCCAGGATGAGCCCGGTCAGCAGGAATTTGGCGAGCGACAACAGCCAGGCGCGGTCCGGCACGAGAAAGCCTCGCCGCACCGCGAAGAACAGCACCAGTAGCAGGTTGGTCCAGACGCCGACGGCAGTGGCCAGCGCAAGCCCGATCTGGGCCAGCGATCCCATCAAGGCAATTTTCAAGGCGACGTTGACCGCGATGCCCGTCAGCGACGCCCGCACCGGCGTCGCCGTGTCCTTGCGCGCGTAGAAGGTCGCGACCGCGCTGCGGATCAGTACGAAGGGGATCAGGCCGATGGCATAGGCCGCGAGCGTGGCGCCGGCAGCGGCGGCATCGGCTTTCGAGAACGCACCACGGGCGAACAGCGCGCGCATGATCGCGTCGGGCACGGTGAGGAAGGCGGCGACGAACGGCACCGAGAACAGCAGCGTGAAATCGAACGCGCGGCGCTGCGCCTTCATCGCACCGTCTTGGTCGTTGGCCGTGATCCGCCGCGACATCTCCGGCAGCAGCACCGTGCCGATGGCAATGCCGATCACGCCGATCGGGAGCTGGTTGAGACGGTCGGCGTAATACAGCGCCGACAGCGCGCCCGCCGGCAGGAAAGTCGCGATGATGGTGTCGGCAAACAGCGCGAGCTGCGTGCCCATCGAGCCCAGCGTCGCCGGCCCGAGTGCTTTAAAGAATGCGCGGACGTCTTCGTCGAGCTTGAGCGGCGCAAAGCGCGGCAGGCCGCCATGGCGGGCGAGATCGCCGGCGAGCAGGAAATACTGCAAAAAACCCGAGATCAGGACACCCCATGCGGCAGCGTGGCCCGCGCCGGGAAACCATGCGGCGAGCGCCAGCGTCATCATCATCGAGATGTTGAGGAAGATCGACGCGGCTGCGGCGCTCGCGAAGCGCTGCATCACGTTGAGCATGCCGCCGTAGAGCGTCACCAGCGTGATCAGCAGCAGATAGGGAAAGGTGATCCGGGTCAGCTCGATCGCGAGCTTGCGCTGCTCGGCGTCCTCGGAAAAGCCGGGCGCCAAAATGCTCATGGCCTGCGGCATGAACACCCAGGCGACGATCAGCAGCACCACCTGCGAGGCCAGCAGCAGCGTGAAGATGCGGTCGGCGAACAATCTTGCCGCCCCCTCCCCGCGCTCACCGTGCACGTGCGCATAGGCCGGCACCCAGGCGGCGTTGAAGGCGCCCTCGGCGAAGATCGCACGGAAATGGTTGGGCAGCCGCAGCGCCACGAAAAAGGCGTCGGCCACGGGGCCGGCGCCGAGAATCGCGGCAAGCATGATGTCGCGGGCAAACCCCGTCAGCCGCGAGAGCAGCGTGTAGCCACCAACCGTGAAGATACGTCCGAGCATCGTTCCCTTCTAAAGGAAGAGCTCGCGCAGCAAAACGGGGAAATCAGGCTGAAAGCGCGCCGCGCACGGCCGCGATCATTCGCTCCTGATCGGCTTCGGTCAAATAGGCATGCATCGGCAGGCTGATGACGTCCTGCGACAGGCTCTCGCAGCCCGGCAGGCCGCCCTCGGCGACCGGGTACTGCTTGTAGGCCGTCTGCTGATGCATCGACTTGCCGTAGTAGATCGCCGTCGGCACGCCCTGGGCCTTCAGCGCGGCGGCAAAGCCGTCGCGGTCGGTACCCTCAGGGAGGCGGATCGTGTACTGCGCCCAGACCGACGTATTGCCGCGCGCCACGCGCGGCACCGTGACCACATTGCTGAGACCGCGTGCGTAGCGCTCCGCGACCTTGTTGCGGGCGGCGATCTCGTCGTCGAAGATCTTCAGCTTCTCGATCAGGATCGCGGCCTGCATGGTGTCGAGCCGGCCGGTCAGGCCGAGGCGGACGTTGTCGTATTTGTCGACGCCCTGCCCGTGCACGCGGATGCTGCGCAGCGTCGCCGCGAGCTCGTCGTCATCGGTGAAGATCGCGCCGCCGTCACCGAAGCAGCCGAGCGGCTTCGCGGGAAAGAAGCTGGTCGCAGTGGCGAGCCCAAAGGTGCCGAGCTTGCGGCCCTTGTAGCTCGCGCCAAAACCCTGCGCAGCGTCATCGAGCACGAACAGGCCTTCGGCCTTGGCGATCTCCGCGATGGCGTCGTGATCGGCCGGCTGGCCGAACAAATCGACCGGAATCACCGCGACCGGCTTGAGGCCGGCCTTGCGGGCGGTCGCGATGCCGCGCTTGAACGATTCCGGGCTCATGTTGAAGGTGGTCTCGTCGACGTCGACATAAACCGGCGTCGCGCCGGTCCGGGCCACGGGCGAAGCCGTCGCGATGAAGGTGAAGGACGGACACAGCACGGCGTCGCCCGGCCCGACATTCTTCGCCATCATCACCATCAGGATCGCATCGGTGCCGCTGGCGCAGCCGATGACGTGCTTGGCGCCGCAATAGGCCGCAAGCTGCTTCTCGAGCTCGGCGACTTCAGGGCCGTTGACGAACTGACAATGATCGAGAACGCGCTTCACGGCGGCATCGAGCGAGTCGCCGAGCCGGCGGCGCTGCGAGGCGACGTCGATGAAGGGAATGGGTTCGGAACGCAGATGCTGGTTCATGGCGCCTTGCGGGTTTTGATCGGTCAACATGGAATGGGATCAGCCGGCGACGCGGCGCGGGCCCTTGAGGGCGGACGACTTGGCGGCGGGCCGCGACGGCGTTTCCAGGCACTGCGTCGCGATCTCGAGGCTGGCGACGCCTTCGTCGCCGGTGACCGCCGGCGTCTCGCCGTTGCGCACGGCCTTGAGGAACGCGATCAGTTCGGCGCGGAGCGGCTCGTCATGGCCGACAGGCAGATGCCGCATCGAATAGCTGCCGTCAGGCTTGAAGCCGAAACATTCGGTGACCTGGCGCGTCAGGAGATCGCCCATCACGTATTTGCCGCGGGTCGCGACCGTGACGCTGCGCGCCTTGAACGGCGTCAGCCAGTTGGTGTTGATGTGCGCGAGCACGCCGTTGGCGGTGCGGAACTGCAAGAGCGCGATGTCCTCGCGCTCGGCGACCGCGCTCGACAATTGCGGCTGCACCTCGACGATGTCGGACTCGGTGAACCAGCGGATGAGATCGATGTCGTGCACGGCAAGATCGATGACGACGCCGACATTGGACATGCGCGGCGGGAATGGGCCGACGCGCGTGATCGCGATCGACAGAATATCCTCGCCCGCGATCGCCTGCTTGACGGCGGCAACGGCTGGATTGAAGCGCTCGACATGGCCGACCATCAGCGTCACGCCGGCCTTTTGCGCAGCCGTGACGATCTCGCGGCCTTCCGCGACCGTGGACGCAATCGGCTTCTCGACCATCACGTGGATGTTCTTGGCGATGCAGGCGAGCGAGATCTCGTGATGCAGATGAGTCGGCGCCGCAATGGTGACGGCATCGACGCCTTCGGCCAAGAGCTGGTCGAGCGTCTCGAAGCTCGCGCAATTGGCAAGCTCCATCGCCCGCGTGCGATGTGCCGGCGAAGGATCGACGACGCCGACGAGGCTGACACCGGGAAGACCCGCGAGCACGCGCGCGTGGTTGCTGCCCATCACGCCGGCGCCAATGACGCCGACGCGCAAGCCGGCCTTTGCCGGTGCAGATCCTGTGGAACTCATGTGAGCAAACCCCGATTCAACGCAAATCCCCGGGGGGCTTCTAGCACGGACGCCACATTTGTGGCGAGTGCGGAGCTAGCGGTCCGGACACGATTTGATTCAAAAAGTTACACGTTTCCCGGGCCTTAAGCCTCTGGAAGAGACCACTCTTTTGGCCCGGGTCGCGTGATTCGGAGTGTGGTGGTTACGACCTTTGATAGTCGTCTTCAATCCGGATGATGTCGTCTTCCCCGAGATAGCTTCCCGTCTGGACCTCGATCAGCTCCAGCATGATTTTACCGGGATTCTCCATCCGGTGCACCGCGCCCATCGGGATGTAGATGGACTCGTTCTCGTGCACGCTTTTGACGGTGTCGTTGACGGTGACGCGGGCGGTGCCGCGGACCACGATCCAGTGCTCGGCGCGATGATGGTGCTTCTGCAGCGACAGACGTCCGCCCGGCTTCACCACGATGCGCTTGACCTGGTGGCGCTCGCCATTGTCGACCGACTGGTAACTGCCCCAGGGCCGATGCACCTTGAGGTGCTCCTCGGTGACCTTCGGCGCGACCGCCTTGAGTTTCGTGACCAGCCGCTTGAGCCCGTTGGCATCCTTCTGACGCGAGACCAGCACTGCGTCCGCGGTCGCCACCACGATGAGATCGTCGACACCTTCGAGCGCGACCAGCGCAGAGTCGGTGGTGACGTTACAGTTGCGGGAATCCTCGAACACCGCACTGCCATGCGAAGCATTGCCTTGCGCGTCCTTGTCCGACAATTCCCACACCGCGTGCCAGGAGCCGACGTCGGACCAGCCGCAGGACACCGGCACGACCGCGGCGCGCGCGGTCTTCTCCATCACCGCATAGTCGATCGAGATCGCCTTGGCCGCGCCGAACGCCTCGGGCTCCAGCGTCACGAAGCCGAGATCGCGGCCGGCATTGGTCACGGCATTGGAGATGGTCTCCACGCTCGCCGCATCGACCTTGCGGTATTCGTCCAGCAGGACGCTGGCCGGAAACATGAAGTTGCCGCTGTTCCAGAGATAGCCGGAATTGACGTAGTCGGCTGCCTTCACCGCATCCGGCTTCTCGACAAAGCGCGCGACCGCGTGCACCTCGCCTGAGATGACCTCGCCCGGGCTGATATAACCGTATTCGGTCGCCGGCCGCTCCGGCTTGACGCCAAACGTGACGATGCGCCCGGCGTTCGCGGCGGTGAGGCCTTGGCGGCACGCCGCGACGAAGGCCGCATTGTCCTGCACCACATGGTCGGCGGCGAGCGCGAGCACGATCGCCTCACTGGCGCGGTTCTGTGCGAACACCGCGCCAGCTGCGATCGCAGGCCCGGAATCGCGCCGCATCGGCTCGAGGATCACGTCGGCCTCAATGCCGATTTCGGCGAGCTGCTCCAGCACCATGAAGCGGTAGGAGGCATTGGTGATGACGATCGGGCGATCGAACAGCGAGGCCTCCGAGACGCGCAACAGCGTATCCTGGAAGGTCGAGCGCGTGCCGAACAGCGGCAGGAACTGCTTGGGCCGCACCTCGCGCGAAGCCGGCCACAGCCGCGTTCCGGCACCGCCGCACATGATCAGGGGGATAATGCGTTTGTCCATCGTCATTTCAAACCTTGAGGTCGTTCCGATACCAGGTGACAAAATTACGAATTCCGTGCGCGATCGGCGTTGACGGTGCAAAGCCGGTATCGCGCATCAGATCCTCGACATCCGCGGACGTTTCCAAAAGGTCTCTCGGCGGCAATTCTTTGATCGCCGTCCGACCCAGCTCCGGCTCCAGAACTCCGACGACCTGCATCAGCTCTTCCGGGTGGTGGTCGCCGACATTGTAGACCTTAGACGGCGCATTTGCGGCAGCCGGACGATCTGCGGTGATCCCTCATCCTGTTCCCCAGGACCGCTTCGCCCGATCCGTCGCTCGATCTTTCGCCCGCGGCGCCTCTTTAGCCTCCGCATCGACGGGGCCGCAATAGCCGGCCGCCCTGCATGCGGGCTCCTGATCACCGCTATTGCAAGATCGGCGCCAAAACCATACCAAAGCGGCCGAATTCGGCGCCTTGCGTCGGGTTGCTTCAAAACCCTTGTTCATGCGGGCGAAATGCGCCGAATCCTGCTGTCGACGGCCAAGATCCTGATTTCCGGAGCGCTGCTATACCTGGCGCTGCGCAAGGTCGATCTGTCCGAACTGTTTTCGCGCTTCACCGTGACCAGCCTGTTCTGGATCGGCTTGGCGATCGCCGTTACGTTCCTGCAAATCTTCGTCGGCGTGTTGCGTTGGCGCGAGATCAGCGCCGCATGCGGCGCCCCGCTCGAGCTCGGCCGGGCCATGCGTTACAACGTAATCGGATCGTTCTTCAACCAGACCTTGCCCTCGGCGATCGGCGGCGATGCGGTCCGGCTGTGGCTCGTCGCGCGCGCCGGCGCCGGCTGGCGCGCTGCGACCTACTCGATCTTCGTCGACCGCGCGATCGGTTTGATCGCGCTCGCGATCATGATCGTCGCGAGCCTGCCCTGGAGCTACGGCCTCATCGCTGATCCGCACGGGCGCTCGGCGCTGCTGCTCGTCGACCTCGCGGCGCTCGCGGGTGGCCTCGGCTTTCTGGTCTTCGGCGCGCTGAAATGGCACTGGCTGAAAACCTGGTGGGCCACGCATCACATCCACGCCTGTGCCGTGATCGCCAACCGCGTGATCTTCAGCCGCTCGCGCGGACCGGCCGTCGTGATCCTGTCGCTCGCCGTGCATGTGCTGGCCGTCGTGGTCGCCTGGTGCGTCGTGCAGTCGATCGCCGCGCCGGTCGGATTCAGCGACGTCTTTATGCTGGTGCCGCCGGTGATGCTGATCACGATGATGCCGATCTCGATCGCCGGCTGGGGCGTGCGGGAAGCCACCATGGGCCTCGCGTTCGGCTTCGCGGGCCTGGCCGCAAACGAGGGCGTCAACGTCTCGCTGCTGTTCGGCGCCGTGTACTTCATCGTCGGCGCGATCGGCGGTCTGGTCTGGATCCTCAGCGCCGAGAAAGCCGCGCAGGGATCGGCGCCGCTCGGGGTGCCGCAGTGAGCGCGGCCATCGATGCGCTCGGCGCCGTCCCCTCGCTGCTTGCCGTTGCGATTGCCGCGCTGGTGTCGGGCGTCATCACCTGGACCAGCCGCCCCCTGCTCCAGCGTTACGCATTGGCGCGGCCCAACGCGCGGTCCTCTCATCGCATCCCGACCCCGCAGGGTGCGGGCATCGCCGTGATATCAGCGACGCTGCTGGTCGCATCAGCCTGGGCAGTCTGGGCGAACGTCGCGATTCCGCCGGCGCTGATCGCTGCGACCGTCTTGATCGCCGTGGTCGGATTTGCCGACGACATCAAGTCGCTGCCGGTGCTGGTACGGCTCGTGCTGCAGGCCGCAGCCGTCGGCGCCGTCGTGTTCACCACGCCCGAGACCGCGCGCATAGTGCCGGCGCTGCCGCTCGGGCTGGAGCGCGGACTGATCCTGCTGGCGGGCGTGTGGTTCGTGAACCTCGTCAACTTCATGGACGGGCTCGACCTGATGACGGTGGCGGAAGTGGTGCCGGTCACCGCGGCGCTGCTGCTGCTGGGACTGCTCGGCGATCTGTCGTGGCCGGCCGCGCTGATCGCCGCGGCGCTGTGCGGCGCCATGCTCGGCTTTGCGCCGTTCAACAAGCCGATCGCAAAAGTCTTCCTGGGCGATGTCGGCAGCCTGCCGATCGGCCTTTTGCTCGGCTGGTGCCTGCTCGAGCTCGCCTGGCGCGGGCAGCCCGCCGCGGCGCTGTTGCTGCCGGCCTATTACCTCGTGGATTCCACCATCACGCTGTTCTGGCGCATCACCAGGCGCGAGCAATTCTGGTCGGCGCATCGCTCGCATTTCTACCAGCGCGCCACCGACCACGGCTTCACGGTCTCCCGCGTGATCGGCGAGGTGTTCGCGCTCAATCTCGTGCTCGCGGGGCTTGCCATCGCCACCGCTCGCGCCGGCTCGCTGACGATCACGCTGACCGCGCTGCTGGCGGGCGCAATCGCGACCGGCATCGTGCTGCGGCGGTTCTCCCGCCGTCAGGCGTCCTGAGCCACCAGCGCCAGCCGCAGCCCCTCGTCGAGAGACACCTGGGGCTGCCACCCGGTCGCAATCGCCTTGGCGAGGTTGAGCTCGAGCGAGCCGATCAGGCTGTCATGCGTATCCTGCCGGCCCATCACTCTCAGCAGCGTCCCGAGCAGGTCCGGCGGCATGCCGAACAGCCGCGAGTTCTTGCCGGCAGCCTTGGCCAGACGCGCGATGAACTCGGGCGTCGAGACCTGCTCGATATCGGCCACCAGGAAGATCTCGAAATTGCTCGCGGGATCTGGATGAGAAAGCCGGCGCAGGATGAACGACGACAGGTTCTGCACGGCAAGGAAGGCGCGGTGATTGCGGATCGTGGCAAAGGGCAGCGGCAGCCCGAGGCTCACGGCACGCGTCAGCAGCGCGAAATTGCCCTTGGCGCCCGCACCATAGACCAGCGGCGGCCTGATCACCGAGATCTTCATGGCGCTGTCGCGCGCCAGCGTCTTCAAGCCCGCTTCGGCCGCGGCCTTGGACATGCCGTAGAGACCGCGCGGCGTCAGGACATCGTCCTCGCTGAACGGCGCGCGGCCGTCATTGGTGCGACCGTGCACGAGAACGGTGCTGATGAAGATGAACTGGCGCACCCCGGCCGTCGCCGCGCTGCGCGCCAGGTGCAGCGTGCCGGCAATGTTGACGTTGCGATAGAGCTGGACCGCATGCTCCTCGTGCTTGTGATGCACCCGGGCGGCGAGATGAACCACGGCATCGACGCCTTCAAGCGCCGCCTGCCAGTCGGTTTCAGGCCCGATCGTTTCGATCACGACCTCGTCGTCCATGCCTTCCGATCTGCGCACCGCGCGGCGGACCGACCACCCCTCGTGCGCCAGTGCGGGCACGACATGACGGCCGACGAAACCGCTCGCACCCGTCACCAGCACGACTGGCTTGCGCTTGTTCATCGTTGCTCCGCCAGTTCGGGGTTGCGCAACAATTCGTCGACCAGGGCAGCGTAGGCGTTCATCGCGGTGACGCGATCGAATTTCGCCGCCGCCTTTACCGCGCGATCCGCAATGGCGACACCGTCGGAGCGAGACGCCGCGCGGATCGCCTCGGCCAGTTGATCGGCACGGCCCGGCGTCACCACCCAGCCCAGCCCGTTCTCCACCACCGTCAACGCGGCCTCGGCCTCCGGCTCCGAGACCAGCACCACGGGACGGCCGACCGCCAGCAGATTGTAGAACCGGCTCGGCACCGATACCCCCGCAACGTCCTTCCGGTACGGAATGATCCAGAGATTGGCCGCCGCCAGCAATGCCTCGAGCTCGGCATCCTCGACCCGCCCGACGAAGGAGACATTGGGCAAGTTCGCGTCGGCCTGCAACTGCTTCAACCGCTCGAAGCCGATGCCCCAGCCGGAGAGCAGGAAGTGGATATCAGGCTCGGCCCTCAAAAGACGCGCCGCCTCGAACACGATCTCCGGATCATGGGTGAAGCCGAGATTGCCCGACAGGCCGACAACGAAATCCGCCGAGAGCGCTTTGCGGAACGGATTATCCGCCGTCACCGGCCGGGGTGCGGCCACAAGCGTCCCCCAGTTCGGGATGAAGCGGATCTTGTTCCGCGTCATGCCGGAATAGCTCAGCAGCGGCCGTTCCGCATCGCGGCCGATGGTGATGACGGCATTGAGCGCGCGGAACATCAGGCTGTTGGCGGCGCGCATCGTCATGGTCACGATCGAACCGGGCTTCAGCAGGCCCGCCATCACCAGTACGTCCGGGAAGAGGTCGTGCATGATCAGCGCCGAGCGCGCGCCCTTCAGCCTCGCCGCCGCCGCGACCGCGTAAGGCAGCATGAACGGTGCGGTGACGGTAAGCACGACGTCACCTCGCCTCAGCTCCCGTGTCAGCGCCAGAAACGTACGCACCGCGAACAGCAGCTCGGAGGCGCCGCGCCGCACCAGCGCCGCCTTGCCCGCCATCCGGTTCTTGACGGCGATTATCCGCGGCTTGCCCGGGCCGGCCTGCGAGGCCGGCAACGCGCCTGATGAGCCCGACAACACCACGACCTCGTGATCCCCGGCGATGCGGCAGGCGATCTCGGCCATGATCGCCGCCGTCGTGCTCGGATCAGGCGGGTAATGCTGGCTCGCCACGACGATCTTGCCTCGAGGCTGCATGATCAGGCCGCGGTCGACCCGAATTCCGGAACCGCGTCCTTCAGGATGGTCCTGATGGTCGCCCGATCGTCGCGCGCGATCGCCTGCTCCAGCGCCGCAATCCATTTGCGCAGCGTCTGCATCGGCGGCTCGTTCGGCTGCGCGGCCATGATGCCGGCGACGCCGATCTCGCGGGTCGGCTCCTCGGAGGCGAACAGGATTTCGTGCAGGCGTTCGCCGGGCCGCATGCCCGTGAACACGATGTCGATGTCGTAGCCGGGTTGCAAGCCCGAGAGACGGATCATGCGCTCGGCGAGATCGACGATCTTCACCGGCTGACCCATGTTGAGCACGTAGACCGACACATCCGAACGCTGCGTTCCGAGCGCATGCGTTGCCGCCGTGATGACGAGATCGCAGGCTTCGCGGATGGTCATGAAGTAGCGGACCATGTCGGGATGCGTGACCGTCACGGGACCGCCGGCATCGATCTGGGCCTTGAACTTCGGCACCACCGAGCCGTTCGACGCCAGCACGTTTCCGAACCGGACCGAGATCAGCCGCATCGACCGCCTGGCGCCGCCGTGACCCGCCGCAAGATCATGGTCGAGCGCCTGGCAATACATCTCGGCGAAGCGCTTGGTCAGGCCGAGCATCGACACCGGTTCGATCGCCTTGTCGGTCGAGATCATCACCATGGCTTCGGCGCCGGCGCTATGCGCGGCATCGGCAACGTTGATCGAGCCGAAGATGTTGGTCTTGACGCCCTCGCTCCAGTCGCGCTCGAGGATCGGCACGTGCTTGAGCGCGGCGGCATGGAACACGATGTCCGGCTTGAACTCGGCCATCAGGCGCATGATGCGCTCACGGTCGCGGATGTCGGCGATGCGCCCTTCGATCGAAGCAGCGGAGCCGAGCGCCGCGAGCGTTTCGGTGATCGCGTAGAGCGCCGGCTCGGAATTTTCCACGATCAAAAGGCGCGCGGCGCCGAACGCGACGACACGCTCGCAGATCTCCGAACCGATCGAGCCGCCCCCGCCGGTGACGATCACCGCCTTGCCCTCGATCAGGGCCTCGAGCCGCGCATAGTCGATCTTTTCGCTCGGCCGCAGCAGCAGATCCTCGACGGCGACGGCCGTGAGCCGTGGCGTATCGCCGCTCTCGAGCGAGGGCATGCGGCTCACGATCACGCCGAGCTTGCGCGCCCGCATCAGAATCGACTCGGGATGTGCCTCCGGCTCGAATGCCGTGGGCGTCATCACGACGCGCGCGATCCCCTTGCCGCGCTTGGTGAAGTCGGCGACGACATCCTCGATGTCGTCTACGCCGCCCAGAACCGGGACGTTGCGGATGGACTGGCCGCGATCGGAACTCGACGGCGAGAGCACGCCGACCGGCCAGATGTGCTTGATCGCCCCGCTCTCGATTCCGCGCAACAGCACCTCGGCATCCGCGGCGCGGCCGATCAGCAGCGTCGGCGCGGCATCTCCGGTGCGGGCGTGACGGCGCACCCGCGTATAGCGGAAATAGCGGTAGGCCATGCGCAACGCGCTGAGGAAGGAGATCTCGAGGAACCAGTAGAGGACGATGGTCACCTTGCCGAGGAAGAAGGCGCCGCGGACATTGGGGGCGACAAAGATGTAGTCGAGCACCAGGAGTGCAACCGTGAGCACGGTCGCGACGCGCATGATGTTCAGCGCGTCGGGCAGCGAGATGAAGCGCCATTTCGTCGTGGTCAGGTTGAAGACGAAGCACACGACCAAGCTGAAGGCGAGGAAATAGGGCAGGATCTGGATTAGCAGCGGGAGGCGATCGAAGAAGCCGTCGCCGCCCTCGAAGCGCAGATAGAAGGCGGCGAACAGCGCCGCCGTCGTCGCCAGCAGGTCGTGGAGCGCGATCATGAAATTGCGCAAGGTGAGATGCGAAAGACGCGTCATCCGCTGACCGAAAATCCAGTTTAATGCAACCTGATCGCGCTGATAACCCATCTCGGCCGGACATGCCAGTCAAGGCTTGCCGGTCAAGGTTTGCCGGTGAAAGTTTGGCGATCCGGGCGGCCGTTCAGGAACCGGCTACTGTCGCCTTCGCCTCGGCCTGCTGGGCCTGGATCACCATGCCGCCGGCAACGCCGACGCCGATGACGTACATCCAGCCCTCGTGGAAGTCGAACAGATGGGAGTTGAACAACGAGGTGAAGGCGTTCTGGACCACGACCAGGAGGCCGACCCAGTTTGCGAGCCCGTCGCCGCGAAACAACAGCAGATGCAGGATCCAGATGGCGTAGAGAACGGCGACGCCGATGATGCCCCATTGCACGGCCACGTTCAGCGTCTGGTTATGCGGGTTGCCGATCACCTCGGCGGACGCCAGGTTCTGATCGCCGGGCGTCGCGGCCCGCTCGAACAATCCACGCGTCGAGCCGGTGCCGTGCCCCTTGATCGGCGCCTCCGAGAAGAAGCCGAGGGATTTCCGCCAGAATTCGAGCCGCAATCCGGCCGAGGTCGGCGCGCCTTTTTCCACATAACGTGTGTAGTCGCTGGCGAAAGTGTCGTAGGTCTTGCGCAATTGCGGCGAGGCCTGCCAGGCGAGAACCGCGCCCACGAGCAGGGCCGCGGAGATGATCGCGATGTTGCGCCATCTCAGATGAAGCAACGCAAACACACCGAACAGGATGGGGATCGTGACGAGCGCGGTGCGCGATACCACCACGAACACCATGTTGGCGAAGAAGGCGAGCGCAAGCGCCGTGAGCAGCCCGGCGATCCAGTAGCGCTTCTGGCGCAGCAACCGCACGATCGGATAGGCGAGCGCGACCGCGCAGAGCGTGAACTCCTGGCTCTGGTCGATGTAGTTCTTGACGAAGATGCCGCGCTCGACGCGGTCGGATTTGAGCGCGAGGTCTGGGTAGAAGGCGACGAGCCAGGACATCACCGACAACAGCGCGCAGGACACCAGGAAGGCGACGAACACCCAATGTCCGCGCGGCGAGCGCGCAAAATGATAGAGCAGGACCGGCAGCACCAGCAGCTTGACGGTCGGATTGACCGCGTAGAAGCGCGCGCCCCAGGCCGCGTCCGACCACAGCGTGCCGACCAGCGCGAGCAGGACCAGCGCAATCGGCGCCGCACAGATCGGACGCTTGAGCGATTGCAGGAACTCACGGACGTCGAGGAACGGCACCATGCAGAGCAGCATCAAGGCATTGAAGATGCCAGCAAGCGACGTCGACCATGGCAGCGAAGCCGCGGTCAGGATCGCGAACAGATCGACCGTCTCGGACCAAGCCGCCGGACTGCGCAGACGCCGCCACAGCACCTGGCCGGTCGTCTCCCCGGCGAGCGTCGTCACTTGCCCTCTCCCCGCGCGCGATGAACCAGCGCCGTCGTGCTGAAGCCCTGGAGAATGTCGACCAGGACCACCGTCCCGCCCGCGGCCTCGACGACCTCATGGCCGACCACTTGCTCGCGGGTGTAATCGCCCCCTTTGATCAGCGCGCTCGGCTTGATGCGGGTGATCAGGTCGATCGGCGTATCCTCATCGAAAATAACGACGAGATCGACCGCTTCGAGCGCCGCCAACACTTCCGCACGCGCTCGCTCGCCCTGAACGGGGCGGTCGGCGCCCTTCAGCCGCCGCACCGAGGCGTCGCTGTTGAGGCCCACGATCAGGCGGTCGCAAGCGGAGCGCGCCGCTGTCAGCACCTTGACGTGGCCGGGATGCAGGATGTCGAAGCAGCCATTGGTGAAGCCGACGCGCTGGCCTTGCTTCTTCCATTCCGCGAGCTGCGCGTCGAGCGCACCGGGCTCGAGCACGATCTTCTCTTCGGCCGCGAGATAGGCATGCGGCAATATCTTTCGCTTCAGCTCGGCCACACTCACGCTGGCGGTGCCCTGCTTGCCGACGGCGACCGCGGCCGCGGCACTGGCCATGCGAAGCGCCGTGTCCCAGTCCGCGCCCGTGGCGAGCGAGACCGCGAGCGCCGCGGCAACGGTGTCGCCGGCACCGGAGACGTCACGCACCTTGACGGGAAACGCCGGAACGTGAACGGCCTCGCCATTGCGCGGCACCAGCGTCATGCCGTGCTCGCCTTGGGTGACCAGGATCGCCTCGCAATCGGCGAGCCGCATCACGTCCTCGCTGGCATCGACGATGCTCTGCGGCGTGTCGGCGCGGCTTCGGGTCGCTCCCGAAAGTTCTTTGCGATTGGGCGTGAGCAGCGTGGCGCCGCGATAGATCGCCCAGTTCAGGCTTTTGGGATCGACGATCACGGGCTTGCCGAGTTTTCGCGCGGCGTCGATGGTGTGGCGGATGACGCGGGCGGTGAGCACGCCCTTGGCGTAGTCGGACAGCAGCACGACGTCGGCGCGCGCGATCTGCGGCAGGATCGCTTCGATCAGCTTGGTCTCGATCGTATCGGAAGCGGGCTGTGACTGCTCCCAATCCGCACGCAGCATGTGCGTGGAAAAATGCTCGGAGACGAAACGGACCTTTCGCGTGGTCGGACGCGAGGGATCGCACACCAGCACGCTTTCGATCGCACCCTGCCCCGCAAGCGCCGAGGCGAGCTGCCTGCCCGCCTCGTCCTCGCCGACGAGGCCGACGAAGATGCAGCGCGCGCCGAGCGCGGCGACGTTGCGCGCGACATTGCCGGCGCCGCCGATATGGATCGCGCTGCGCTGTGCCGCGATGACAGGCGCCGGCGCTTCCGGCGAGATCCGCGACACCTCGCCATAGACGAACTCGTCCAGCATGATGTCGCCGATGCACAGCACCGTGCGGCCTGAGATGGCTTGTGCGAGGGCATCGAAATCGAGAATGGGCGTCGGCATGGTGATGGGCCTCAGCGGAAGCGGTCGGGCCGGTCGAGATAATCCCCGACATAGGCCTTCACCGCGTCCTCGAGCGTCGTGAAACCGCCATTATAGCCGGCGCGGTGGAGGCGATCGACCTTGCTCTGGGTGAAATACTGGTAGCTGCCGCGGATCTGCTCGGGCATGTCGATGTATTCGATGTTGGGGCTGGCGCCGAGCGCGGCATAAGCCGCCAGCATCAAATCCTTGAAGCTGCGCGCTTTGCCGGTGCCGACATTGAAAATGCCGAACACCGAGGGCGTCGCCAGCAGCCACATGATCACGCGCACGACGTCGTCGACATAGATGAAATCGCGGCGCTGATCGCCATCGGCAATGCCCTCGCGATGCGACTTGAACAATTGCACGACGCGGCCGGCTTTAACGTCGTCGAAGCGGCGCGCCAGCACGCTCATCATCGAGCCCTTGTGGTATTCGTTGGGGCCGAACACGTTGAAGAATTTCAGCCCGGCCCATTGCGGCGGCAGCTTCTCGCCGTTCGCTGCGCGCTCGGCGACGGCGAGATCGAACAGGTGCTTGCTCCAGCCGTAGAGATTCATCGGCCGCAGTTTCTTCAGCGCAGGCACGGAGCTGTCGTCGTCAAATCCTGCCTCGCCGTCGCCATAGGTCGCCGCCGAGGAGGCGTAGATCAACGGCACGGCATTCGCCGTGCACCAGTCCAGGAGGCGCATCGACAGGCGGAAATTGGTCTCGAACACCAGGTCGCCGTCGGTCGCAGTGGTCGCGGAAATCGCCCCGAGATGGATCACCGCATCGAGCTTGCGGCCCTTCAGCCAGTCCGGCAGCTCAGCCGGCGGCACGATATCCAAAAGCTGCCGCTTGGCGAGGTTGCGCCATTTGCCCTCGTTGCCAAGGAAATCACAGACGACGACGTCGCCCCGGCCGGACTCGTTCAGCGCGGCGACGACATTCGATCCGATAAAACCGGCCCCGCCGGTCACCAGCAACATTCCAACTTCCCTGCCAGATTTTGCCTGCCCGAAGTTTTGCGGCCCGGTTCTGCCCTAGCGCATGATCCGCCAAAGTGTAAGCGGTTTTGGGATTGCCGCTCGGCCGGCTTTACCTGCCGGCCCGGAGCGGCTAACCGAACCGCCACATCAGCGCACCCGGCCTCATTAACGAATGAACCAAGATTCGCAATTTAGTGGCGAGGTAGATCGGGGCGACACGCGCCCGATCCTGATCGTCCCCTACATGTGGATCGGCGATTTCGTCCGGAATCACACCGTCGTGCGGGTTCTGAACGAGCGCTGGCCGAACCGGCCGGTCGATCTGCTCACGACCTCTCTATGCGCGCCCTTGGTCGATTACATGCCGGGCGTGCGCGAAGCGATCGTCTGGGACCTGCCGCGCGGCCGGCTCGCCGTGGGCCGCCAGCTCGGCCTGGCGAAGCTCCTGCGCGAGCGGAACTACGGCACCGCCCTGGTGCTACCCCGGACCTGGAAGGCCGCCATTGCGCCCGCTTTGGCCGGGATTCCGGAAAGGGTCGGCTTCGTCGGCGAGTTCCGGTTCGGCCTGCTCAATCGCTGGCGCTGGGGCGAAAAGAAGCTGCCCCGCTTCATCGACAAGAACGCCGCCCTCGCCCAGCCCGATGGCGCCCCGCTGCCGCCGGAATGGCCGGTGCCGCAGTTGCGGGTCCCGGCCGAGGACATCGTCCGCTGGCGGCAGGCCAATGGCCTCGGCGCCGGCGCTGCCGTAGCGCTCGCCCCCGGCTCGGTCGGGGTGTCAAAACGCTGGACCTATTATCCCGAGGCCGCCCGCTTGCTCGCCGAGCGCGGCCTCGAGGTCTGGGTTGTCGGCGGCCCCGGGGAAAAGGGCCTCGCCCAGGAGATCGTCGCGGCCGGCGGCGCCGGGGTGCGGGACCTTACCGGCAATGATCTGCGCAACGGCGTGCTGGCCATGGCTGCGGCCGGCGTCGCGATCTCCAACGATTCCGGCTTGATGCACATCGCAGCCGCCCTGGGCACGCCGACGATGGGCATCTTCGGGCCCACCAGCCCCTACCTCTGGGCCCCCCTCAACGGCCTCGCCGCGACCGTGGTCCAGAACAAGAGCGTGCTCTCCTGCCAACCTTGCCAGAGCACGATCTGCAAGATGAACGACCACCGCTGCATGCGAGATATCGCGGCAAGCGAGGTGGTGGAGATTGCGCAGCGGGTGCTGGGTGAGGCGGGGGCAAGGGCTTCGACGTGAAGGCCGTCGAGGCTACGCCGATGATGACATCATACCGGTGTTTTGCCCGACGAGTCAAATCGGCTTCGTAAAATCCGCAGCTTCGGGATGGCGACCAAACCATTGATTTCGTTGGCCCCGGCTACTGTGCATGGGGTTGTTTTACGATTTTTTTGCTGCCCTGAAGGCGGTGCTCAAAGCAGCGGCCGATAGACGCCCCCGATCCGCGCCGCCTCAGCATCGAGGCTGAACCGTTCGAGCACCCGTGCCCGCCCGCGCTCGCCCATCGCGATCGCGGCAGCCACATCGCGCATCAGCGGCTCCAGCGCTGCAGACAGCGCATCCGCATCACCGGTCGGGATCAGCACGCCGGTCACGCCATCCTCGACCACGAGCTCGGCCGCGCCGGCGCGCGCGGCGACCAGCGCGTTGCCGGCCGCCATTGCCTCGATCAACGTCAGGCCAAAACCTTCGTTGCGCGAGGTGAAGGCGTAGATGGTCAGCCGCTGATACCAGCGCTGCACGTCTGCGATCGGCAGCTCGCCAGTGATGACGATGCGCGATTGCAGGCCGGCGGCCTCGATCCGCTTCTTCAGGTCGTTTGCAAAAACGGTTTGCTCCGGTGTGACCTGACCGACGATGATTGCGGTGAAATCCGGATAGCGCGGCAGCAGGCGGCACATCGCATCGACGAACACATCGGTGCCCTTCTGCGCGCGCACGCGGCCGAAGCAGCCGATCGCGTAGCGGCCCGGCAGTGCGGTTTGCGCGAAGGCGGCAGTGCGGTCGAGCGGCGGTGCATAGACATCAGTGTCGACGCCGTGCGGAATCACGGTCGGCTTCACTTTCAGGAACGAGGCCGAAAGATCTGATGTCGCGATAATCGCGTCCATGCGCCGGATCAGCCAGCGCGTGATCCAGCTATGGTGCCGCTGTGCCGCCGAGGTGAAGACCAGCTTCAGTGGCCAACCGAGCGCGCGCAACAGCACGCCCGCGATCATCTCGTTGTTGCGGCGCGCGTGCCAGATCACCGGCGCCTTGCGGCGCCACAATCTCAGGAGATCGGCACCGCCCAGGCGCGCGATCCCCTCCGGCGCGTCGGAGCCGAACCACGCGGCGCGAAACAGCTTTGCCAGCCGCGGCGCCACCATCCGGTTGGTCGCGGTGACCCCGGAATAGCGCCTGTGCAGATTTGGCACGATCACTTCGAGATCGCCTGGGGAATTCGCCACGCCACGCTCCGTTTCGAAAGTCCCTATACGCAACATTAAGCATAGTGACCAGTTCAGCCGCGCCGATACCCACTCTTCACCACGTAAACGTTAGCTTGGAGCGTTGATCGAAGACGGGTGAGATCATGACTGTGCTTGTCACCGGCGGTGCCGGCTACATCGGAAGCCACACGGTTCTGGCGCTGGCGGAAGCCGGCGAGGACGTCGTCGTGATCGACGATCTCTCCACCGGTTTCTCGGCCTATCTGCCCGAAGGCGTGCCGCTGTTCATTGGCGATGCCGGCGACGAGAACCTGCTCGAAGGCGTGACCGCCCAGCACAACATCGAGAGCATCATCCATTTCGCGGGCTCGGTGGTCGTGCCGGATTCGATGCGCGATCCGCTCGGCTACTACCGCAACAATTTCACGACCGCGCGCAACCTGCTCAATGTCGCGGTCAAGCGCGGCATCGACCGCTTCATCTTCTCCTCGACCGCGGCGGTCTACGGCGATCCGGACCAGGTACCGGTGCCCGAGCACGCGCCGACACGGCCATTGTCGCCCTACGGTTCGTCGAAGCTGATGACCGAGATCATGCTGCACGACGTCGCCGCCGCCTACGGCATGCAATACGTGACCTTGCGCTATTTCAACGTTGCGGGTGCCGATCCGCAGGCCCGCATCGGCCTTGCCACCGTCGGCGCCACGCACCTGCTCAAGATCGCGGTGGAAGCCGCGACCGGCCAGCGCGCCAAGATCGACGTGTTCGGCACCGACTATCCGACCCAGGACGGCAGCTGCATCCGCGACTTCATCCATGTCACGGACCTGTCGCAGGCGCATCGCTCGGCGCTCGCTTATTTGCGCAACGGCGGCGCCTCGACGACGCTCAATTGCGGCTATGGCCGCGGCTATTCGGTGCTGGAAACCATCGACGCGGTGCGCCGTGTTTCGGGCCGCAGCTTCGCCGTGCAATACGCCCCGCGCCGGCCCGGCGACATCATGACCATGGTCGCCGACACCAGCCGCATCCGCGGCCTGCTCGACTGGAAGCCGCAATACGACGACCTCGAGACCATCGCAGCCCATGCGCTGGCCTGGGAGGACAAGCTGTTCCGCGAGCGTCACGGCGAGCTCCGCCACGCCGCCTCGGCCTAGATTCCATTCCAGCGCAAGCCCTTAATTGGGCTTGAAAAGCGCTGGCTTAGCGGGCACAGAGGCCGTTCGATCCCTGACGCGCGGGCAGGCTTATTCCTGTGCCGTCAATGGACTGCGGATGGCTCAGTTTCCAAAGAAAATCACCGACGATCCCTATGCGGCAGCGGTGCTGATTCGCCGCCTGGTCACGGAACAGGGGATCCTCTACTGGCGGCGCTACCTCGTCGCCTTCGCGCTGATGGCGCTTGCCGCCGGATCGACCGCGGGCGCGACCTACGTGCTCGGCCAGGTCATCAACCAGGCCTATGTCGACAAGAACATCCCCGGCATCGCGATGTTCTCGGGCATCACCGTGATCCTGCTCTTCATCAAGGGCGTGGCGACCTACGGCCACATGGTGATCCTGACCAAGATCTCCAACGCCATCCTCGCCACCAACCAGCGCCAGCTGTTCGCCAAGCTGATGCGCGAGAGCGTCGGATTCTTCTCCGAGCGGCATTCGTCGGAATTCCTGGCGCGGCTGACCGCTGGCGCAAAGTCCATCACCGATGTCCTCAACATGCTGGTCAATGCGGTCGGGCGCGACCTCATGATGCTGCTCGCCATGATCGGCGTAATGGTATGGCAGGATCCGGTGATGTCGTTCATCGGCCTCGTCGCCGTGCCGCCGGCCATGCTGGTGCTGCGCAAGCTGGTCAAGCGCATCAAGGGGCTCGCCTACAACCAGTTCACCGGCACCGCCGACATCCTGGAGACGATGCAGGAATCGCTGCAGGGCATCCGCACCGTAAAAGCGTTCACGCTCGAAGACACCATGCAGAATCGCATCGACGAGAACATCGCGATTGTCGAGCGCAACGCCAACAAGATGGCCCGCGTCGCCAACCGCTCCAATCCGCTGATGGAGATGCTCGGCGGCTTCGCGGTCGCAGGCTGCCTGCTTTATGGCGGCTATAGCGTGGTCGCCCTCAACGCCACGCCCGGCGCGTTCTTTTCCTTCATGACCGCCTTCCTGATGGCGACCGAGCCGGCCAAGCGGCTGGCGCGGCTCAACATCGACCTCAACAGCCAGCTCGTCGGCGCCCGCATGCTGCTCGAAGTCGTAGACAGTCCCGCGAGCGAGCATTCCGACGACGACAAGCCGGCGCTGAAACTGTCGACTGCACGCATCGAGCTGCGCGACGTCAGCTTCTCCTATCGCAACGGTGAGACCGTCCTCAACCGCATGAGCTTTGTTGCCGAGCCCGGCAAGGTTACCGCATTGGTCGGCCCCTCCGGCGGCGGCAAATCGACCGTGCTGGGGTTGCTGCTGCGCTTCTACGAGGTGACGCAAGGCGACATCGTGATCGACGGCCAGTCGATCGGCGCCGTCTCGCGAAAATCGCTGCGGGCTCAGACCGCCTATGTCGGCCAGGACGTCTACCTGTTCCGCGACACCATCCGCAGCAACATCGCCTTCGGCCGCGCGGGCGCGACCGAAGAACAAATCATCGATGCTGCGAAAGCAGCCTGCGCGCATGATTTCATCATGGGCTTCCCCCTCGGCTACGACACTCCCGTCGGCGAGCACGGCACGCAACTGTCCGGCGGCCAGCGCCAGCGCATCGCGGTTGCGCGCGCGCTGATCAAGAACGCACCGATCATCCTGCTTGACGAAGCCACCGCCGCGCTCGATTCCGAGTCCGAGCGGCAGGTGCAGGAGGCGATCGAGCATCTTTGCCAGAACCGCACCACCATCGTGATCGCGCATCGCCTGCACACCATCATGCACGCCGATGCGATCCTGGTGGTCGAGGGCGGCGAGATCGTCGAGCAGGGCCGGCATGACGAACTGCTCCGCCGCGGCGGCCGCTACGCCTCGTTCTTCCGCCTGCAACATCACGACGCCGGCGCTCTGGCGCCGATCAGCGCAACCGCATAGAGTTCCTTTCACCTCACGAGCAGCGAGATCGCACCATGAACGCCGCCTCCTATGTCATCCCGCTTCCGACCCAGGCTTCGCTTCCCGTCGTCGGGGAAAGCGGCCGTTATCCCGTGCGCCGCATCTGGTGCGTTGGCCGCAACTATCTCGAGCACATCCGCGAGATGGGCAATGACGAGCGCGCCCCGCCGTTCTTCTTCGCCAAGCACGCCGACATGCTGGTGCCGGACGGCGCCACCATTCCCTATCCGCCGCTGACCAAGGATCTTCATCACGAGGTCGAACTGATCGTCGCAATGAAGAGCGGCGGCCTCAACATTTCCGCCGAGAAGGCGCTCGACCATGTCTACGGCTATGCCGTCGGCATCGATTTGACCCGCCGCGACCTGCAGATCGCCTCGCGCAAGAAGGAGCGTCCGTGGGAGGTCGGCAAGTCGTTCGACTATTCGGCGCCTTGCTCCGCGGTGCAGCCGGCATCGAAGATCGGCCATCCCGCCAAGGGCAAGATCTGGCTCACGGTCAACGGCAAGGAGGCGCAGAAGGGCGACCTCACCGAGCTGATCTGGAATGTGCCCGAGATCATCTGGCAGCTCTCGCAGCAGGTGAAGCTCGCCGCCGGCGACATCATCATGACGGGCACGCCGGCCGGCGTGTCGCAGCTCCAGCCGGGCGACAAGCTCGAATGCGGCGTCGACGGCGTCGGTACGCTGAAGGTGAGCATCGGTCAGCCGGAATAAGGCTGAGCTCGAGATCACGGGACTGCAAAGCCCCGGGCATCGCGTCCGGGGCTTTTTTACGGATTCAAGTTCGTCGCTCGTACGCCCCCGCCGCGTTGATGTCCTTTCCGGTGTAATCGGTCATCATCGCGGTCGCGACCAGCGTCACGACCGCGCAAATCGCGATGTAGACCGCGATCGCGGTCGCCGAGTGGAACGTGCCGTACAGCCAGGTGGCGATCAGCGGTGCAGGGCCGCCGGCGATCACGGATGCGAGCTGATAGCCGAGCGAGGAGCCGCTGTAGCGCAGGCGTCCGGTGAAGCTCTCGGCGATCAAGGCGGCTTGCGGTCCATACTGCATGTCGTGCGGAATCAGCGACAGGATGATCGCGAGGAAGATGATGGTCAGCGACCCCGTATTCAGCATGGCGAAATAGACGAAGCCGAAGATGCCCGTCACAGCAGCGCCGAGCATATACATGTTCTTGCGGCCGATCTGATCGGAGATATGTCCGCACAGCGGGATCGACACGAACGACAGCACCGAGGCCGAGAGCACCGCGGTCAGCAGGAAGTCGCGCGATACGTGCAGGGTGCCGATGCCATAGGAGAACACGAAGGCCGTGAAGATGTAGAACGGCGCCTGCTCCGACATGCGCGCAAAGGCAGACAGTAGAATCTCCTTCGGGTATTCTCGGATCACCGTGAGCATCGGCGTGCGATCGAGCTGGCGTTCGGCCACGAGCTTGGAGAACACCGGGGTTTCGAGAATGCCGAGCCTGATATAGAGGCCCACGCCGACCAGGATGATGCTGAGCGCGAAGGGAATACGCCAGCCCCATGCCAGGAACTGATCACCCGCCATCTGGCTGAACACCAGCACGGCAAGATTGGCGAGGAAAAGCCCGCAGGGCACACCGAACTGCGGCCATGATGCGATCAATCCACGGGATCGGTCGTTGCGCGCCCATTCCATCGACATCAGTACCGAGCCGCCCCACTCACCGCCGACGCCGACGCCCTGAATGAACCGCAGCACGGTCAGAATCACGGCGCCCCAAATACCGATGCTCGCATAGGTCGGTACCACCGCCACCGCGGCGGTCGCCAGTCCCATCAAGAGCAACGTCGCGATCAGCGTGGATTTACGTCCGATGCGGTCGCCATAATGGCCAAAGATTGCCGCGCCGACGGGCCGCGCGGCGAATCCGACCGCGTAGATCGCAAACGCCTCCAGCGTGCCGACCCAGGGATCGGAGTGAGGAAAGAAGAGCTTTGCGAAAACCAGACCCGTGACGGTGCTGTAAAGAAAGAAGTCATACCACTCGATCGCGGTCCCGATTGTGGAGGCGATCACGGCGCGGCGAAGCTGGCGCTGATGCTCGGGGGCAGTAAGTCGGGTGGCGTCGAGATCAAGTGTTGCCATGGGAGCGCATCCTCAGATAGGCCCCCGCTTGCGTGTTTTCACCTGTTGTTGTTGCCGAAAAACGACGTTGGGTTCCAAGGGTTCCAACCGACGTGAAATGGGAGGCTAAAACTTTAGTCGGTCGATAAGCCCCGCGAGGGGGGCACTACCAAGCCTTCACCGGCCGATTGGCGTGGCTTGTCTGCGGCACACCGCGAT
The DNA here is from genome assembly GCF_023100665.1 of Bradyrhizobium sp. CW1. NCBI lineage: Bacteria > Pseudomonadati > Pseudomonadota > Alphaproteobacteria > Hyphomicrobiales > Nitrobacteraceae > Bradyrhizobium > Bradyrhizobium sp. CW1. The sequence goes on along the minus strand of NZ_CP064684.1, from coordinate 2,818,844 downwards.
TGAGCGACATGTGCGAATGCACGCAGAGCCAGCTATCGCCATGTCTTGAAAACACCATCGTGGCCCGGCCGGGGCGTGGAAACGCGCTGCCGTCGGGATGATAGCCCGTGCTCGTCCACGGCACGATCACTGTCGCCATTGTGCCATCGGACGATGCCAGGATCGAGGCCTGGTCGATGACGAAACGGAAGTCGGACGTCTTCGGCCAGACGTTGTCCCATTGCGTGGTGACCCATTGGTCGAGGCCGGGAATGACGTCGTTGTGCGTGCCGAACGCCAGCACATCCGGATGGAAGAGCGGCCGCGCCGAAGCATAGTCGACCTCGCGGACATAGCCCGCGAAGGTCTCCAGCCAGTGGCGAAAGAACTGCGTGATCTCGGTATTCGCGGTCGGCAAAGACACCATCGTCTGCTCCATGTTCGCAACTCAATCGCCGCAATCTTTGTTGCCATGAGGCGAACCGTCCAGCAAGATATGTGGAGAGCACCGGTGGAGATCGATCGACCAGCCGGGCCGATTTCATGGAGCCAGACTCATGAGACGCCTTCTCTTGCTTGCAGCCACGCTTATCGTCTCGTGCAACGTTGCCAGCGCGCAGGCCGTTCAGCCCTATGCCGGTCTTGAGCATCGCCCCATCAAGGCGCTGTCGCAGCAGCAGATCGACGATCTGCGAGCCGGACGTGGCATGGGCCTGGCGCTTGCCGCCGAACTCAATGGATATCCCGGCCCGAGCCATGTTCTCGAGTTCGGCGATCGACTTGATTTGACTGCGGATCAGCGCATCCGGGTTCAGCGCCTCTTCGATGCCATGAAGCAAGAGGCGGTCCCGCTAGGTAACAAGCTGGTCGAGCAGGAAACGGAGTTGGACCGCTTCTTCTCCGCCCGCGTCGTGACATCGGAGTCACTCAAGGCGGCCCTCGGGGCCATTTCGGAAACCCAGGCACTGCTCCGCGAAAGCCACCTCAAATACCATCTATCGACAACTGCCTTGCTCGATCAGAGCCAAATGCAGCGATACGCGGAGCTGCGCGGTTACCAACGCCCTGATGGCTCCGAAGAACACAAGCACCGTCACTAAAGGCGATCACCGCAATGCCGACAGCACGATGAGACCGAGGATCACCGCCGTCAGCGAATATTTGAGCGTGTAGTAGACGTTGCGATTCCATTCCTTGACCTTGCGGCTCGCAAGATGGATCTCGTACAGCTTGCCGAACACCTTGTTGAGCAGGCCGACGCTCTCGCCGTCGACGTTCTGGGTTGCAGAGGCCTTGACGATGTGGTGACTGACCCAACGGTTGATCGGCGGTCATGAAGCCGTATTTCATCGGACGCTCGACGTCGCAGAACAGGATGATGCGGTTGACGTCGGTGGCATTCTCCGCACTGTGGATGAAGGTCTCGTCGAACATAAAGGCCTCGCCGTCGCGCCAGACGCATTCGATGCCGTCGACCAGGATGCGGCACTTGTTCGAGCTCGGCGTGACAAGACCGAGGTGGTAGCGCAGCGAACCGGCGAAGGGATCGCGGTGGGCGCCGAGCTTGCCGCCCGGCGGCAGCATCGCAAACATCGCACCATGCACGCTCGGAATGGAGTTGAGCAGCTCCACCGTCTTCGGGCACAGCGTGCGCGCCGAAGGCAGGAAGTCATCGTACCATTTCAGGTAAAAGCGTTTCCAGCCGCTCTTGAAGAACGAATAGAAGCCCCAATCGTTGTTCTTCGCCGCCGCGCGAATGAAGCCTTCGTCGAACAGGCGAACGGCCTCGTCGCGAATGGTCTCCCAATTTTCGCTGAGGGCTTTCAGCTCCGGAAACTGCTCCACCGGGATCACCGGCCTGTTCGGCACCGCCGAGGCCGCGTACATCAACACATTGTAGGGCGCGAGATAGGTGGAGTGGTCCCCGAGTTGGCGCGCTAAGCGCAGCCGCTGCTTGCCGCGGAAATGAACGTAGATCGTCGATGCCGCCAGCACATAGAGAATGACGAGTTGCGGCGCAAAAAGCTGTTTTAACATCTCCCCCGTTCCCCGGTGATTCAACCGGGGACGTGATCTATCCCGACGCGGCCCGAGCGGCAAGATATTCGCCGGTGGGTTGCAATCACGCTCCGGAGATCAGGGCTGGGAACTTGAGGCCGAACCGAGCCGAATCAGGCCCGTGACAGGGCCTGGAGGCCCTTGAAGGTCAGGCGCTTGGGGTCGGTGACGCCGGCAAGATACAGGCGGCGGATGAACGCGATGACGGCGTCGCGATCGCAATCGGTCAACGCGACGACGGCGTCGACCGCGATTCTCTGGGCTTCCATTGGGCTCACCTCGGCCTTGCAAGTAACCCCGGCCGAGACAGGCTAGGACTCCGCGGTTAATCCGGCGTTAACCGTTCGGGCAACATGGCCGATTCACCCGACCCGCCGTATACGCAAAACAACGCATTGCCCGTGCGCGCAGCGGCTCACCGGGCAGTGATGCCGTTCTTGAGCCGAGCAAACTGCTTCTTCAGCCGCGGCACCGCAAAGTCCGTGAAGGTCCGCACCTTCGGCACCGAGAGCCGGCCCTGCGGGCAGATCAAATGCGCGGGCATCTCGGGATCCTCGTGGCCGGCCAGGACGATCTCGAGTTCGCCGCGCGCGACCTGCTCACCTACCTGGTACGAATACATTCGCGCCACACCGCGGCCGGCGACGGTCGAGGCCACCGCCGCATAGGTGCTGTTGACGACGAGCCGCGGCGTGAACTGCACCGTGCGGGCGGCTGACGACCCCGCCTGCGGTGCAAAGGTCCAGGAATTGGGAAGGTGCGCCATCGCGACGATCTGGTGCTTGGCGAGGTCGCCGGGCTCGGTAATGCGCGGATGCTGCTTCAGATAGCGCGGTGATGCTACCACGACGCGGCTGATCTCACCGACCCGCATTGCGACCATTGCCGAATCCGCGAGATGACCGATGCGAAGCGCGACGTCGACCCCCTCCTCGATCAGATTGACCGCGCGATCGAACAGCAGGAGTTTTGCCGAGACGGTCGGATAGGCGTCGAGAAACGCATCGAGGATCGGCCGCAGCACCATCTCACCCGACACCACAGGCGCAGTGATCGTGAGCAGGCCGCGGGGGGCCGTGCGCGGCCCGGCCGCGATGTCGTCGGCCTCCTCCAACTCGGTGAGCACGCGGCGACAGACCGCGACATAGCGCTCGCCCTCCTCGCTCAGCTTGATGGAGCGTGTGGTCCGGTGCAGCAGCTCGGCACCGACCCGCTGCTCCAGGAAAGCAATGGCGCGGCTGACCGCCGCCGGCGAACGGCCGAGCTTGCGGCCCGCGGCCGCGAGGCTGCCCTCGTCCACCGCAAGGACAAACACCTTCATCGCATCCAGACGATCCATAGGTTTCCCGCCAGCCCATCGAGGTCAGACTGGAAGCTAGGCGTTCGCTCCTGCCGCGACAACCACCGCAGGGAGCCCGCCCGGCATTCGTTCGCGCCGCGAAAGAGTGTCTGCCGGACAGCGCGTATTCGCAGCCGGCCCGCTGCGGCGTACCTCATCGACTAAGCCAGCCGCTGCTGGCGCAGGTTCTGAAAGCCAACAACAGGAGCCCATCATGGGTATCGAACAGAAGGTTGCCATCATCACCGGTGCTTCGCAGGGCATCGGTGCCGCCCTGGTCCAGGGTTTCCGCGATCGCAACTATCGCGTCGTCGCGACGGCGCGCTCCATTAAGCCGTCGGGCGATGAAGATGTCCTCACCATTGCCGGCGACATCGCCGACCGGAAGACCGCCGAGCGCGTGGTCTCGCAAGCCGTCGCCCGCTTCGGCCGCGTCGACACTCTGGTCAACAACGCCGGTATCTTCGTCGCAAAGCCGTTCACGCAGTATACGGCGGAGGACTATGCAGCGGTGATGGGCACCAACGTCGCTGGTTTCTTCCACGTCACGCAGCTTGGCATCGCCGAGATGGAAAAGCAGAGGTCCGGCCACGTCGTCCAGATCACGACGACGCTGGTCGACCAGGCCAATTCGAACGTGCCCTCGGTGCTGGCCTCGCTGAGCAAGGGTGGGTTGAGCGCCGCGACGAAGTCACTGGCGATCGAATATGCCAAGCGTGGTATCCGCGTGAACGCGGTGTCGCCCGGCATCATCAAGTCGCCGATGCATCCCATCGCGACGCACGCCCAGCTCGATGCGCTGCATCCCGTCGGCCATATGGGCGAGATGTCCGACATCGTCGATGCCGTGCTCTATCTCGAGGGCGCCTCCTTCGTCACCGGCGAAATCCTGCATGTCGACGGCGGCCAGAGCGCCGGCCACTGAACGCTAGCGCCTTCGCGCACGAGGACGATATGACAGACGCAGATGCCAAGCAGCAAGTCCACCCCCGATCGCATCAGCGGTCGGGTTCGACATCACAGACTTGCTCACAGCACACCTGGCGATATGCGGTAGCAGGATTGTCCGCATCGCTGGTCGGGCTTGGCCTCGCGCGCTTTTCCTACACGCCGCTAATCCCGGCCCTGATCGCCGCAAAATGGTTCGACCCGTCCGACGTCGTCTATCTCGGTGCAGCGAACCTAGTCGGCTATCTTGCCGGCGCGCTCGCGGCGCGGACCGTGGCCGCGCGCATCGGCGCCGTTCGCGGCTTGCGGGCGATGATGTTGCTCGCGACCCTCTCCTTTTTTGCCAGCTCGACCCCGGTGTCGTTCACCTGGTTCTTCGCCTGGCGCTTCCTGTCGGGGCTCACCGGCGGAATCATCATGGTACTGGCGGCCTCCGTCATTCTGCCTCATATCTCGGCGGCGAGGCGCGGCATCGTCGGCGGCGTGATCTTTGCGGGCGTCGGGCTCGGTGTCGCCGCATCCGGCACGCTGGTGCCGCTGTTGCTGCAGCAAGGCTTGCAACAGAGTTGGTATGGTCTTGGCGTGCTCGCGGGCACGCTCACGCTGGTGAGCTGGTGGAACTGGCCCGCTGAGGCCAAGGCCAATACCGTGTCATCGCAGCGGGCGAAGCACGCTTCGCCCGCTGCTCGCGGCTTGCTCCTCCAATACGGCCTCAACGCGGTGGCGCTGGTGCCGCACATGGTCTTCATCGTCGATTTCGTCGCGCGCGGCCTCGGCCAGGGTATTGTTGCGGGATCGCACTACTGGGTGCTCTATGGCCTTGGCGCAATCGTCGGCCCGCTGGTCACCGGTCATCTCGGGGACCGCGCTGGGTTTGGACCGGCGCTGCGCGCCGCCTTCCTGATCGAAGCGGCCGCCGTGTTGCTCCCGACCGTCAGTACCGCGCCTCTCCCGCTAATCGTATCGAGCGTGGTGGTCGGCGGCTTCACACCTGGCATCGTACCGCTCGTGCTCGGACGCATCCATGAGCTGGTCCCACATTCTGCCGAGCAGCAGCGCACGACATGGAGCCATGCCACGACCAGCTTTGCGCTGTTCCAGGCGGCCGCGGCCTACGGCTTCTCCTGGATCTACGCACAGACCGGCGGCGATTATCTCGTCTTGTTCGCGCTGGGCGGCGGCGCCGTGGTGCTCGCACTCGCAATTGATCTCGCCCTGCCGCTTGCCACGCGCAAGGCTTAGAACGCCGCGGTCGTCGCGATCAGGAATATTGCATCACGCCGTCGTCGATCCGGCCGAACCGCAAGGACACGATGTCGAGCGCGTAGTTTTGGTAGAGCCGCCACGGCCGCTTCGAGCCTTGCTTTGGCATCTTTGCGACCGAGCGCTGCACATAACCCGAGGTGAAATCGAGCGACGGCTGCGCCGTGATCGTGGGATCGTCATTATGTGGCATGCACTGCCGGAAATTGCGCCGGTCCATGTAGTTGATGAGCCGACAGACATATTCGCAGGTGAGGTCGCATTTCAGCGTCCATGATGCGTTGGTGTAGCCGAACGCAGAAGCCATGTTGGGCACGTCGGCATACATCATGCCCTTGTAGGTCAGCGTGTTGGCGAAATCCGCGGCGCGGCCGTCGACACTGATGTCAAGACCGCCGACGACCTGGAGCACCAGTCCCGTCGCGGTCACGATGATGTCCGCCGCAAGCTCGCTGCCGTCCTTCAGGCGGATACCATCGTGCGTGAACGTGTCGATCTCTTTGGTGACTACGGAGGCGCGCTGCTCGCGGATCGCCTTGAACAGGTCGCCATCCGGCACGAGGCAGAGCCGCTGGTCCCACGGATTGTAGCGCGGCGTGAAATGGGTCGCGACGTCGTAGTCGGGGCCGAGCGCCATCTGCACGCCCTTGAGAACCAGCTCCTTCACCTTCGCAGGGCGGCGCCGACTGAGCTGGAAGAAGAACATCCCCCACATCACGTTGCGCCAGCGGATCAGGTGATAGGCAAGCCGCGTCGGCAGATTGCGCCGCAATTTGTTGGCGACGGGATCCTGTGCAGGGCGCGACACCACATAGGTCGGCGAGCGCTGCAGCATGGTGACCTGCGCGGCCGTCTTGGCGAGCTCCGGCACCAGCGTCACCGCGGTCGCGCCCGAGCCAATCACGACGACGCGCTTGCCCGCGCAGTCGATGTCGTCGGTCCATTTCTGCGGATGCACGATGCGGCCGGCGAAATCCGCGAACCCCGGAAACTCCGGCGTGTAGCCCGCCTCGTATTTGTAATAGCCCGAGCACATGAACAGGAAATTGCAGGTGAAGCGCACGGTTTGTGCCACGCCCTCGCCGGTGATGCGCTCGGCCTCGACGGTCCAGCGCGCTTCACTCGTCGACCACGCCGCACGCTTGACCCGATGGTGAAAGCGAATGTGCTTCTCGATGCCGTTCTCGGCTGCGGTTTCGCGAACGTAGCTGAGAATTTGCGCGCCGTCGGCGATCGCCTTCGGATCGGTCCAGGGCTTGAAGGAATAGCCGAGCGTGAACATGTCGCTGTCGGAGCGGACGCCGGGATAGCGAAACAGGTCCCAGGTGCCGCCGATACAGTCGCGTCCCTCAAGGATGACGTAGCTCTTGGTCGGACATTTGGTCTGAAGATGATAGCCCGCGCCGATCCCGGACAGGCCGGCACCGACGATCAGCACGTCGAAATGGTCTTGAGCCATTGTTTCCTCTGCCAAGGATTGTCTGACCGGGATCATTGCTCGTCAACTGGCAATCGGCCTGACACGACCTCGAGGAGACGCGTGCGTCACGCTCAAGACAATAAAGCCCCGGATCGCTCCGGGGCTTTGCGTCGAAAATAGATACGATCAGCGGATCAGTAGCGGTAATGGTCCGACTTGTACGGACCTTCCTGCTTGACGCCGATGTAGTCGGCCTGGTCCTTGCGCAGCTCGGTGAGCTTGACGCCGATCTTGGCGAGGTGCAGGCGCGCGACCTTTTCGTCGAGCGACTTCGGCAGCACGTAGACTTCCTTCTTGTACTTGCCGTCCTTGTTGTTGGCGAAAAGCTCGATCTGCGCCAACGTCTGGTTGGTGAAGGAGGCCGACATCACGAAGGACGGATGGCCCATCGCGTTGCCGAGGTTCACGAGGCGCCCCTCCGACAGCATGATGATGCGATGCTTGTCGGGAAATTCGATCTCGTCGACCTGCGGCTTGATGTTGGTCCATTTCAGGTTACGCAGACCCGCGATCTGGATCTCGTTGTCGAAGTGACCGATGTTGCAGACGATGGCGCGATCCTTCATCGCGCGCATGTGCTCGATCGTGATGATGTCCTTGTTGCCGGTCGCGGTGACGAAGATGTCGGCGCGGGGCGCGGCGTCTTCCATGGTCACGACTTCATAGCCTTCCATCGCCGCCTGCAGCGCGCAGATCGGATCGACCTCGGAGACCATGACGCGGCAGCCGGCCTGGCGCAGCGAGGCGGCCGAACCCTTGCCGACGTCGCCGAAGCCCGCAACCATCGCGACCTTGCCGGACATCATCACGTCGGTGCCGCGGCGGATGCCGTCGACCAGCGATTCACGGCAGCCGTAGAGATTGTCGAACTTCGACTTGGTGACGCTGTCGTTGACGTTGATGGCCGGCCATAGCAGCGTGCCGGCCTTCTGCATGTCATAGAGACGATGCACGCCCGTGGTGGTTTCTTCGGAAACGCCCTTGATGCTCTTGGCGATCTCGGCGAAGTAGCCCTTCGGCTTCTCCTTGAGCTGCTTCTTCAGAAGCGCGAAGAAGACTTCCTCTTCTTCCGAACCCGGCTTGTCCAGGAACTTGGTGTCGCCGTTCTCGGCGCGCAGGCCGAGATGGACGTACATGGTGGCGTCGCCGCCGTCGTCGAGGATCATGTTCGGGTGACCGCCGCCGTGCCAGTCGAACAGCTTGGCGGTGTAGTCCCAGTACTCGGTAAGGCTCTCACCCTTGACGGCGAATACCGGAATGCCGGCGGCTGCGATCGCCGCCGCGGCGTGGTCCTGCGTCGAATAGATGTTGCAGGAGACCCAGCGGATGTCGGCGCCGAGCGCGGCCAGCGTCTCGATCAGCACGCCGGTCTGGATCGTCATGTGCAGCGAGCCGGCGATGCGCGCGCCCTTCAGCGGCTGCTTCGGACCATATTCTTCGCGGGTGGCCATCAGGCCGGGCATCTCGGTCTCGGCGAGCGAGAGCTCCTTGCGGCCGAAATCGGCGAGCGAAATGTCCTTGACGATGTAATCGGTGAAGCCGGGCTTCGCGTTCATTGCGGGCGTCCTGTTGTTGAATTGGTCATCCCGGGTCACCCTGGAGGGCGAGCCCGGAATCTCGATGCGATCGATTAGGAATTCCGGGTTCGCCGCTGGCGCGGCGCCCCGAAATGTCGTCGGTGATCAGACCGCGCGCTTGAGCGCTTCGACGAGATCGGTCTTCTCCCAGGAGAAGCCGCCCTCGTTGTCGGGAGTACGGCCGAAATGGCCATAGGCGGAGGTGCGCGCGTAGATCGGGCGGTTGAGATCGAGATGGCTGCGGATGCCACGCGGGGTGAGATCCATCGCCTTGGCTGCGGCCTTCTCGAGCTGATCCTCCGACACCTTACCGGTGCCGTGGGTGTCGATGTAGATCGACAGCGGACGCGCCACGCCGATGGCGTAGGCGAGCTGCAGCGTGCAGCGGTCGGCAAGACCGGCCGCGACGATGTTCTTGGCGACATAGCGGGCAGCGTAAGCCGCGGAGCGGTCGACCTTGGTCGGATCCTTGCCGGAGAACGCGCCGCCACCGTGCGGAGCCGCGCCACCATAGGTGTCGACGATGATCTTGCGGCCGGTCAGGCCGGAATCGCCGTCGGGACCGCCGATGTAGAACTTGCCGGTCGGGTTGATGTGCCAGATGGTCTTCGCCGTGATCCAGTCCTTCGGCAGCGCCTCGCGCACATAGGGCTCGACGATGTCGCGAATTTGCTTGGACGAGATGTCCTCGATCAGATGCTGGTGCGACACCACGATCTCGCGCACGCCGACCGGCTTGCCGTTCTCGTACTGCACGGTGACCTGGCTCTTGGAGTCCGGGCCCAGCACCTTCTCGCGGCCGGAGTGGCGCGCTTCCGAGATGAGGCGCAGGATCTTGTGGGCGTAAAAGATCGGCGCCGGCATCAGATCCGGCGTCTCGTTAGTGGCATAGCCGAACATAATGCCCTGGTCGCCCGCGCCCTCTTCCTTGACTTCGCCCGGCTGCAGCGCATCGACGCCCTGCGCGATGTCGGCCGACTGCGGATGCAGCAGGATCTCGATGTCCGCCTTCTCCCAGTGGAAACCTTCCTGCTCGTAGCCGATGTCCTTGATCGCGGCGCGCACGACGCCTTCGATCTGCTCATTGGTGACGGATGCAGGACCGCGGGTCTCACCGGCGATCACGACCTTGTTCGTGGTCGCGAGCGTTTCGCAGGCGGCACGAATTTGCCAGGGATCGATGCCGGCTTTCGGTCCTTCGCGGTAGAACAGATCGACGATCTCGTCGGAGATCCGGTCGCACACCTTGTCCGGATGGCCTTCGGACACGGACTCGCTGGTGAAGAGATAGGACGCGCGCATCAGTAACCCCTTGTTCCGCCGCTAGCTGGCGGGCGTTGCGATATTAGCTTTGAATGATGTCAATCACGCCGGCGCGAGATGACGTAGGATTCGTCGAGAAACCAGAGCCCATTGTACTTTCGCAGCACGTCCCTGGCGGCGTCCAGAGTGCGGCCGTTTTGAGTCATTTCCGTCAACCGGTCGTCCTCAATCTGAGCGACATACACCGCCGCATTCCAGGCTGCAAAGGCCGTCGAGGTTCCGATGGTGCCCGTCACCTCGTTGGGCAGCGCTTCCATATCATACCTGAAGATCGAGCGGTTATCTGCGTAAGCATTAAAATTTAAGTCGCGGCCCACCGAGCCGAGCTCGTACTTCACCGCGCGCAATAGCTCATGACGGCTCACTGAGAAAGGATTTTCTCCGGGCCAGATCGCCTGGATCATCTCCATGCCGGGATCCTGGCCGTGGGAGTGAATACCGATCAGGCGGCCGCCTGCCCGCAAGGCCCGCGCCAGGGGCGCTATGATCCGTTTTGCCCTGAAATTGACCGAGGACAGCGCCCGGTATGGCTGGGATGCGATAACGAGGTCGAAATTGGCCTCGGCCTGACCCGGCCGTGGAATGGTCGAATCGAGCAGAAACCGCTGATCTTCACGGTAGAGCACCAGCACGACAGGCCGCTCATAGAGCGGCATCCCCGTGCGCGGGCTGACCGCCGCGCGCCAGTTCTGCTCCAAAAACGGCTTCAACTCCGCGATTTGCGTCTCGAACTCACCGGAGGAAGCCCCCCGCAGGGGAACCTCGTGCCAAACGGTCGCGGCGGCCGCCGCGGGCGATGCCGGCGTGAGCCAGGGCGCCTCCGCGTAGAGCATGTTGGTAAAAACGAACACCGAGGCCGGGTGCTCGAAAATGCGATCCGGCACCTTGTCCAGCGTCAGGCGGAGGTCCTCGAGACTGAGCTCCTTGCCGGCAACATAGAACGGCATGTGCGGAAAGCGCTGGTGCATCGAGCGCAGCACGCGCGCCAGTACCGTGCCGTCGCCAACGCCGGCATCGAACACGCGCAGCGCCGGGGGCCGGGGATGGATGCTGGCAAGCTCTAGCGCCACACGCTCGGCGACCACCCGCTTCTCACTGCAAGTGTGGACGAACAGCAGGTATTTCTGCCGGTTCTCAAAAAAGCGGAAATTGCCGCGCGGATCGCGCTTTTCCGGGGGCACCTGAAGCCCCCGCGGCGGCGGCACGCCGCCGGCCACCGATGCAGCCATGTAGGCCTGGATCCGGTCCAGCGTGTCGATCGTGATGCGCTTGCCCTCGCGCAAGCGGTGCACGAGCTTCCCATCGTTCACCGCGCGCCGGCCGAACGTCGACTCCGCCATGTCCGCCTTACGGCAGAACTCGGTGATTTGGCTCAGGATTTCGTCATTCTTCATGGAGTGGGACGCAGTGGGCAGAGGGATTGGGTAATGCCTCCTAGCAAAATCTGCCCACCGAGGGAATAGGGGTAGAGCCGCCCCGTTTGCCGTGTGTAGAACAGGCAGCCGTGAACCACCCTCCCTGCCGGGCCCAAACAGACGCCGCTCCTCTACGGGAACCACCTCCAATGCGTCGCCTGCTCATCACGCTCTGCCTGCTCGCCGCAACCCTGTGGTCGGCGCCAGCTTTTGCGCAGGCGCGCAACCAGTTTGGGCCGCTCTGCACCACCGACACGACGCCCGCAGACCAGATGATCGATGCCTGCAGCAAGATCGTCGCGCTGAAGGTGTTCAAAGGCGAGCAGCTCGCGACGGTCTACTTCTGGCGCGCAGTGGGCTGGAATAAGAAGGGCGATTACGCCAAGGTCATCATTGACGCCACGGAAGCGATCCGGCTCCAGCCGAGCCAGGCGGTCTACAACCTGCGCGGCTCGGCGTATTACGACAAAGGCGACTACGAGATCGCGATCGCTGATTTCGACGATGCGCTGAAGCTTGGCCCGCCTGTTGGCATCATCTTCCACAATCGCGGCAATGCCTGGCGCGGCAAAGGCGATTACGCCAACGCGATCGCCGACTACGATATGTCGATCAAGGCCAATCCAAAATCGGCGTTCTCATTCCAAAACCGCGGCATCTCCAAGGAGGCGCTCGGCGACCTCGACGGCGCGCTGACCGACATCAACCAGGGCTCGACCCGACGCTGCCGCAGCCGCTGATCAACCGGACCGCGATCTGGCGTGTCAGAGGCGATTCCGGACGCGCGATTGCCGACGGCAGCGAAGCGATTCGGCTCGCGAAAGAGAAGCCGCCGGTCAACATCATGACGCCGCCGAACAGCGTGCTGATCTCGGGCTACACCCATCGCGCGCTGGCTATCAGGCGAAAGGCGATTACGCGCACGCGAGCGACGACTACAAGGCAACGCTGGCGATCGCGGCGTCCGATGCCGGCAGCAAGGCCAATCAAGCCACCGCAAGGTGCGGCTGTCGCTGATCACCGACGCAAGCGCACCGATCCCGCGCGATTCGCCGTCACCGACGACCGAGCCGGAAGGCACCGGCTCCCCAGCAGACCGGTGCCGCGCCGCCCCCCTCGCCTGCTCCGGCCGCGCGCGGCACGCGCATGGCGCTGATCATCGGCAACGGCGCCTATGCGCATGTCAAGGCGCTGCCCAATCCGCCCAATGACGCGCGCGCTGTCGCGAAGAGCCTGCGCAACACCGGCTTCATCGTGTCGGAAGGCGTCGATCTCGACCGTGCGGCGATGCAAGAAATGACGCGTGACTTCTTGCGGGAGGCGGCGCGGGCGCAGGTCGTATTGGTCTACTATGCGGGCCACGGCGTGCAGGTCGACCGTCGCAACTATCTGATTCCCGTCGACGTCGAACTCAAGGCGGGCGCGAGGATGACGGACGCGATGATCGACATGGACACGATCATGGCCGGCCTGGACGACCAGGTCCGCACCAACATTTTGATCTTCGATGCCTGCCGCAATAATCCGATGGCACAGCAGGTCGCATCAGCCGGCACCAACCGCGCCATCGAAGCTGCCTCGGGCCTCGCAGCGCCAACGAGTCTCGGAGCCGGCGCGACGCTCGGCGCCGGCACGCTGATCGCCTTCGCCACTGCGCCGGGCCACGTCGCGCTCGACGGGAAGGCGCCAACTCGCCGTTCTCCGCCGCGCTCTCGCGCCATCTCGGCACGCCCGGCCCGGAAGTGCAGCAGATCCTGACGCGGGTGCGGGCCGAGGTGGTCTCGACCACGAAGAACAAGCAGGTACCGTGGTCGAACTCGTCGCTGCTGGGCGAGGTTTATCTGGCGGAGAAGTGAGGTGCGTGTGCCTCACCCTCAGCTGTCATCGCCCGGTTTGACCGGGCGACCCAGTACGCCGAGAAGTCAGCGATTCTCCGAGAAGCAGCGGCGTACTGGATTCCTCGCCTTCGCGGGGAATGACAGTGAACGAGTGGAGCCTTATTGGCCCCACACTTCCTTCGCGATCTCCACGGCGAGGCTGAGCTTGGCCCACTGCTCCTCCTCCGAGAGGATGTTGCCTTCCTCGGTTGAGGCAAAGCCGCATTGCGGGGAGAGCGCGAGCTGCTCCAGCGGGGCGAACTTGGCGGCTTCCTCGAGACGGCGCTTGATCGCGTCCTTGTTCTCGAGCTCACCGAACTTCGAGGTGATGACGCCGACCACGACGACCTTGTTGCCCTTGGGCAGGAAGCGCAGCGGCTCGAAGCCACCGGCACGGTCGCTGTCGTATTCGAGGAAATAGCCGTCGTAATTGGTGCCGGCGAGCATGGTCTCGGCAACCGGCTCGTAACCGCCTGACGAAATCCAGGTCGAACGGAAATTGCCGCGGCAGACATGCGTCGTCACCACCATGTCGGCAGGCTTCTCAGCCAGCGCGTAGTTGATGACGCGCGCATAGATCTGCTGGAGACCCTCGGGATTGTCGCCCCGCTCGCGCGCCTTCTGCAACTCGTCCGGCGAGCAGAGATAGGCCCACACCGTGTCGTCGAACTGGAGATAGCGGCAGCCGGCGTCGTAGAACGCCTTCACCGCCTTGCGGTAGGTCTTGCCCAGGTCTTCGTAGAAAGCATCGAGATCCGGATAGACGTCTTTGGAGATCGCCTTGCGGCCGCCGCGGAAGTGCAGCACCGCCGGCGACGGGATCGTCATCTTGGCGGTGACGTGGGCCTGGTCGGCGACCTTCTTCAGGAAGCGGAAGTGATCCAGCATCGGATGGTCATCGGGAAAATCGAGCTTGCCGATCACGCGCACCGCGTCGTGCCGGGTCTCGACGCCCGCAAACTGGATGCCGGTGTCGGGGTGAAACATTTCACAGCCGGTGAGCTTGGCCAGGAAGTCGAAATGCCACCAGGAGCGGCGGAATTCGCCGTCGGTTGCGAGCTTCAGGCCAAGCGAAGCCTGCTTATGCACGACCTTCTCGATCTCCAAGTCCTCGATCTTGCGCAGATCGTCGGCCGAGATCTCGCCCTTCTCCAGCCTGGCGCGGGCTTCCTTGATCTTGGCGGGACGCAGGAGGCTGCCGACCTCGTCGGCGCGGAAGGGGGCTTTGGTTCGCTGCATTTCTTACTCCCAGTTATTTTTAGTGGGTCGCCGCCCCTGCGACGCCGAGGTGGCGCTCGAGGACCGACGGGTCGGCCTTCAGCGCGGCGCTCGGGGAGTCGTGGACGATCGTTCCGCGCTCCAATATCACAACACGGTCGGCCAGCCTCAGAATCTTTTGGGCATTTTGCTCGACGATAATCGAGCAGATGCCGCCCGCCCGCGTGATGGTCCCAATCGCTTTCAAGAGCTCCTCGACGATGATGGGGGCAAGGCCCTCGGTCGGCTCGTCCAGGAGAAGCACTTTCGGATTGAGGGTCAGCGCGCGGCCGATCGCCAGCATCTGCTGCTCACCGCCGGAGAGCTGGTTGCCAAAATTGCTCCGCCGCTCCTTCAGCCGGGGGAACATCTCGTAGACCCTCTCGACGGTCCAGGGACCGGGCTGGGCCACTGCGGACATATTCTCCTCCACCGTGAGCGAGCGGAAGATGTTGCGCTCCTGCGGCACCCAGCCGATCCCGGAGCGCGCCCGTTGGTCGGGCCGCAAGGTCGTGACGTCGGTACCGGCGAGCCTGACAGTTCCGGAGAAGCGACGGGTGACGCCGACGATCGAGTTGATCAGCGTGGTCTTGCCGGTACCGTTGCGCCCCAACAGCGCCAGCACCTGGCCTTCGGCGAGACGCAGCGACATGTTCGGCAGCACCACGGCCTCGCCGTAGCCGGCGCGAAGTGAGTCGATCGCGAGCAGGTCAGACATTGACCGCCTCCTCGCCGAGATAGACCGCCTTGACCTGCGGGTCGCGCGCGACCTGCTCGGGCGGGCCTTCGGTGAGCAGCGCGCCGGAGACCAGGACAGAGATGCGGTCGGCGAAGGAGAACACGAGGTCCATGTCGTGCTCGATCAGTAGCACGGTAACGTCGCGCGGCAGGCTGCCGACGACGGCGAGAATGTCGTGGCGCTCGCTCTCGGGCACGCCGGCGGCGGGCTCGTCCAGCAGCAGCACGCGCGGCTTGGCGGCGATCGCGACCGCGATCTCGAGCAGGCGCTGCTTGCCGTAAGGCAGCGTCACCGTCTGTTCGTTCATGACGTCGAGCAGGTGGAAGCGCGTCAGGAGGTCGGCGATCTCGCCGTTGACGTCGCTGCGCGTGCCCATCCGCCGCCACCAGTCGCCGCCATGGCCGAGGCGCTCGGAGACAGCGAGACCGATGGTCTCGAGCGGAGTCAGGTCGGGATAGAGCTGGTTGATCTGGAAGGTGCGCGACAGGCCGCGCAACACGCGCTTGTGCACGGGCAGATCCGTGACGTCCTGGCCTTCGAGCAGGATGCGGCCCGAGTTCGGCTTGAGCACGCCGGTGAGCTGGTTGATCACCGTGGTCTTGCCGGCGCCGTTGGGGCCGATCAGCGCGTGGCGGGCGCCTTGTTCGATTTTTAGCGACAAGTCGCGGGTGACGCGCAGACCGCCGAACTGCTTTTCGAGATTCTGGGTTTCGAGCACGATGGTCATGCGTCGCTCTCCGGCACGGCGACGACGGCCTTGCGCCCCGCTATCTGCCTGATGACCAGATTGGGCACATACAGCATCCAGCGATGCAGGCGCTGGCGGCCGACCAGGACGATCACGACCAGCACGAGGCCGATCCAGAACTGCCAGTATTGCGGAGTGATGGTCGAGAACAATTCCTGCAGCATGCGAAACAGCACCGCGCCAATCAGCCCGCCGTAGAGATAGCCGGTGCCACCGATCACGAGCACAAGCATCAGGTCCGCCGAGCGCTCGAAGGCGAACACATCGAGCGAGGCGATCGCGGTAGTCTGGGTGAACAGCGCGCCTGCGATGCCGGCATAGAACGCCGCGAGCGTGTAGATCGCAATCAAGCGGCGGTTGACGGGGATGCCGATCGCGGCCGCGCGCAGCGGATTGTTCTTGATCGCGCGCAATGACAGCCCGAACGGGGAATGCACGACCCGGCGGGCGAACAGGAACAACAGGAACAGAACGGTGAGCGAATAGAAGAAGCCGGTCTTGCCGAACATGTCGAACGGAATCTCACCGAAGATCGGCTGCATCTCGATACCCTGCAGACCGTCGGTGCCGCCGGTGATGTTGGAGAAGCGTTCGGCCAATGCCTCAAGCAGCAAGGCGATGCCGAGCGTCACCATCAGTCGCGTCAGATCGACGCCGCGGATCACGAGGAAACTGGTAGCGAAGCCGAGCACCATCGCGACAACGCCGGCGACGACAAGCGCAAGCACGGGCTCGTTGATGATCCCGTGCAGCGCAAGAAGCCCCGCCGCGTACGCGCCGACGCCGAAGAAGGCGGCATGGCCGAGCGAGACGATGCCGGCGTAGCCGAGGATCAGATCGAGCGACATCGCAAACAGCGCGAGCCGCAGGATATCCGTCATGATCAAGTAGCGCGAGGGAAATACGAAGCCGCAGGCCAGCACGATCAGCCAGAAAGCGGCCTCGCCATAGTGCCAGCGTGCCTGGCGCTGGGCGTGATAGCCGACGTCGGAGGAGGCGCTCATCGGCGAACTCAACGCGCGGCCGTGCGGCCGAACAGACCGTTCGGGCGCCAGATCAGGATCACGATCATCATGGTGTAGATCACGAAAGGTCCCATCTTCGGCACGTAATATTTGCCGGCAACGTCGCCGATGCCGAGCAGCAGCGAGGCCAGAAACGGGCCGGTGATGGAGGACGAGCCGCCGACGGTGACCACGATCAGGAAGTAGATCATGAACTTCAGCGGAAAGTACGGGTCGAGGCCGAGGATCTCGGCGCTCAGCGCGCCGCCGAGACCGGCCAGGCCGCAGCCAAAAGCAAATGTGAAGGCGAACACCTGCGGCACGTTGATGCCGAGGCCGCTCGCGGCGCGGGGATCGTCGACCGCGGCGCGCAGGCGGCTGCCGAACCGCGTCTTGGCCAGCACCATTTGGAGACCGATGGTGAGCAGCCCGCAGATCACGATGATCATCAGCCGGTAGCGGCCGATGCCAACGCCGAACAGGTCGAACTGACCCTGGAGCGCCGCCGGCAGGTTGATGAACACCCGCGACGAGCCCTGGATGTAGTCGACGGCCGCGACCGACATGAACGTGAGGCCGATCGTGAATAGCACCTGGTCCAGATGGCTGCGCGCATAGAGGTGTCGGTACAGCGTGCGCTCGAGCACGATGCCGATCGCAGCGGAGGAGACGAATGCAAGCGGCAATGCCGCGAAGAATGGCCAGCCCATCCGGTTGACCAGCACCATGCAGACATAGCCGCCGGCCATGGCGAAGGCGCCATGGGCGAGGTTGACGAAGTTCATCAAGCCGAGCGTAACCGCGAGCCCGCAAGCCAGCACGAACAGCAGCATGCCGTAGGCGACGCCATCGAACAGGTTGGTGAGGATTGAGGTCATCGTCTCAGCTTGGCGTTATCGTGATGGCCGGGCTTGTCCCGGTCATCCCCGTTCTTGGTTCGGTTCTCGCGTAGATGCCGGGGTCAAGCTCGGGCATGACGAGAGTGGAGGGCGAGATCCCCGATGCGCGCTAATGCGCGCGCCGGGATGGCGCACTTTCGTGCGTCACTTCTTGGTCTTGCCGAGATCCTTGACGGCTTCGAAGGTCGCGAACTCGACGTTGTAGAGCTCGCCGTCGACCTTCTCGACCTTCCGGATGTAGATGTTCTGCACGATGTCGCGGGTCTCGGGGTCGATCGAGATCGGGCCGCGCGGGCTCTCCCACTTCTGGCCCTTCATCGCTTCGACCAGCTTGGTGCCGTCGGTGTCGCCATTGGTCTTCTTCAGCGCTTCGTAGATCAGGTGAATGCCGTCATAGCCACTCACCGCCATGAAGCCCGGCCGGTTTCCGTAGGCCTTCTTGTAGGCCGCGACGAAATCCTTGTTCATCTGCGAGGGATGCGCCGCGGAATAGAGGTGAGCGGTGACCGTGCCCAGCACGGCGTCGCCCATGTTGTTGAGGAGATCGTCGTCGGTCACGTCGCCCGGTCCGATCACCTTGATGCCGGCCTTGTCGAGCCCGCGTTCGGCATACTGCTTCATGAAGTTACCGCCCTGGCCGGCCGGCACGAACACGAAGATCGCGTCAGGCTTGGCATCCTTCATACGCTGGAGGAACGGTGCGAAATCAGGATTTGCAAGCGGCGTTTTGACCTCTTCGACCACTTCGCCGCCACCGGCGGTGAAGTTCTGCTTGAAGAAGTTGAGCGCGTCATTACCCGGCGCGTAGTCCGAGGTCAGCGTCGCCACCTTCTTGATGCCGTTTTTCACCGCCCAGTCGGCGATGATGGTGGAGGACTGCGCCAGCGTGAAGCTGGTGCGCACGATATAGGGCGAGCGCTCGGTGATGATGGAGGTGCCCGCCGCCATCACGACTTCCGGGATCTTGGCTTGCGTGGCGAGCGGCGCCGCCGCGAGCGCGGCCGGCGTCACGCCGAAGCCGGCGATGAAATGGACCTTGTCGTTGACGATCAGCTCCTGCGCGGCGGTCTTGGTCTTGTCGGGAATCGCAGCATCGTCCTTGAGGATGATCTCGATTTTCTTGCCGGCGACGGTGTCGCCCTTCTGCTGCATGTAGAGCTTGATCGCGTTCTCGATCTGCTTGCCGGTCGAAGCCTGACCACCGGTCATCGGCAGGATCAGGCCGACCTTGACGCTGTCCTCGGCCTTGGCCGGAGCGACGGTCGCAAGGCCCGCGATGGCGGTAGCTGCTGCGGCCCAAATAGTCCTACGAGACAGTTGTTTGCGTTCGAACATCAGATGTCCCTCCCCTTCATTCCTGATCTCTTGTGCGCCGGACCGAGTGCCCGATCCTTGCCCTTAGTTTAGCTCACGGACGCGTGATGCCGCGCGCAACATGGCGTCTTTCGCGCCCTTATTGTCAATCGGACGTTTGGCGACCATTCGGCGCAAGCCGGGCGTTCCGAATTGCCGACGGCAGAAGCGATATCGGGTCACGTCCGGATAACCACGGCATCGTGATTTTGGTCGCCATCATTTGTACGATTGTACAAACAAAATGGACTTGTCAACGAGAAAGCCCTATCTCCCGATCAAGGCACTTTGTCGCGAGTTCTTGTCGGCACAATCCGGTATCAAATTACCCACCTCGAATAAGTCTATTTTACCTGTTGAAGGCTACTCTACCGGCGACAGCCTAAGCTGGCGTCCAACACGACTGACCTCGCGCCCCCGTACAATGCCCAGATCCTGTTGTTCCCTCCTAATCCTCCTCGCGCTCTCCGCGGGTCTGTCCGGCTGCGGCACCGTCAACGAAAAGCTCTCCTCCGGCATGGGCGACTACGTCCCGCAATGGGCCGGCGGCTTGCCCGCGGACGCCCCGCCGCGGGCGGGCACGCCGCAATACGATGCCTACATGAAGGAGCGCGAGCGCAAGCGACTGATGCCGGCAGCGGATCGCGAAAAGGAAGAGCAGGCGCAGAAGGGCGCAACGGGCTCGGCGTCCGGCACCGCGGTGCGGTAGGACGCGCCCCCTCCCCGCTTGCGGTGAGGGTGAAGCAAATCAATCCACGAACACCACGGTCTTGCGGCCATTGAGGATGACGCGGTCGTTGAGATGGTAGCGGATCGCGCGCGCCAGCACGCGGCGCTCGATGTCGCGGCCCTTTCGGACGAGATCCTCAGGCGTGTCGCGATGGCTGATGCGCTCGACGTCCTGGTCGATGATCGGGCCCTCGTCGAGGTCGCGCGTGACGTAGTGCGCGGTGGCGCCAATCAGCTTGACGCCACGCTCATGGGCCTGGTGATAGGGTTTTGCGCCCTTGAAACCCGGCAGGAACGAGTGGTGGATGTTGATACAGCGTCCCGACAGATTTGCCGAGAGATCGTCGGACAATATCTGCATATAACGGGCGAGCACGACGAGATCCGTCCCGGTCTTGGCGACGAGATCGAGGATCTGCGCCTCCTGCTCGCGCTTGGTCTCTTTCGTAACAGGCAGATAGTGGAACGGAACCCCGCCGAAATCGAGCCCGTCATAGACCTCGCGCGGATGATTGGAGACGATTGCGGCCAAAGTCATCGGCAGCTCGCCCGTGCGCCAGCGATAGAGGATGTCGACCAGGCAGTGATCGGACTTCGACACCAGCAGCATCACTTTGCGATGCGCAGCGCGATCGCGCATCTGCCATTCCATTCCGAAGCGCTCGGCGATCGCGGCAAAGCCGGTCTGGAGCGCCGACAGCTCCACGGCGAGATCGGCAGCGGTGAACACCACGCGCATGAAGAACTTGTTGGTCTCGGTGTCGTCGAACTGTTGGGCGTCGAGGATGTTCTGTCCGGAATTCGCCAGGAAGGTCGACACCGCCGAGACGATGCCGGGACGATCCGGACAGGACAGGGTCAGGACATATTGATGATCTGGCATGGGCCTTGATGAAGGTTTGGGCAGCGGCTGCGGAACGACCCGCGATTTGCGCCCTGCTCTATCACCGCCCCTACCTTGCGCCAATCCCGACCGTGGAGTCAGGATGAACGCACGATTGCTTTGACTGACCGGAGTAGGCTCATGGCCCACCGCTTGATCGGCACCCGCATCCTGATCCTGGAAACGCGCGAGGAGGCGCAGTTTTCGAAGCTGCTGGCCGAGCAAGGCGCCGAGGTCGTGCAATGCCCCATGTTCACCATCCAGGATGCACCGGACCCCACGCCGGTCGAGGCCTGGATCCGGCGCGCAATCGACAAGCCCTTCGACGACCTCGTGTTGATGACCGGCGAAGGGCTGCGGCGGATCATGAAGCTCGCCGTCGCACGAGGGCTCGATCAGGCCCTCGTGGCGGCGCTTGCCAGATCGCGAAAATTCACCCGCGGCCCGAAGCCCGGCAAGGCACTGCGCGAAGTCGGGCTCGAGGCGCAGCAGACCACGGAAAAGCCGACCACCGAGGGCGTGATCGAGATGCTCGGCAAGCTCGATTTGAAGGGGCACCGCCTCGGCCTTCAGCTCTATCCCGACAAGGATCACAGCGCGCTGACCGGTGCGCTGTCGGCGCAAGGTGCCGAAGTCGATACCGTGCTGCCTTATGCCTATGACACCAAGGCGGCGGACGCCAACATCGTCGCCGCCATTGATGACATGGCCGAAGGGCGGATCGATTCCATCGCGCTGACCAATCTCGGCCAGGTCCGACGGCTGATCGAAGCTGCGAGAGCCCACGGCAGCGAGGCGAAGCTGCGCGCGGGCCTCGAGCGGACGCTGATCGCGTCGATCGGACCGGCGGTCTCGGGCGAGCTCACCGCGCATGGTTTGCGCACGGACGTCTCGCCGGTGGAAGACCACTATTTCATGCGCCCGCTGATCTCGGCGATGGCGGCAGCATTGGTGGACAAGCGGCCGAAGGTGGCGGAATGATCGCCTGACGCGGTGCCTAGCTTGCCATCTGCGAGGCGGCCGACATCAGCTCCTGCGGGCTCGGCGCGGCAAACATGCGATGGCCGCCTTCGGGCACCTCGGTAAAGCTCCAGCGCACAACACCCTCGCGGTCGAGCAGAAACTGCCCGAAGAGCTGGCCCTGGCCGGTTGCCGCCATGCGCTGATCGGCTTCCGTTATCTCATAGCCGTCCTTGTTATTGAGGTACTCCGCGGCCGCGGGCCGGTTCATCGGGCCGGGCAATTCGCCGGGCATGTCGACTTGCATGCTCATGACCACGTTCATGCCGACCTTGTGCGGCCACTCGGTCTCGTTCTCCGTGAACTCGAGATTGGGCAGGCCGAACGCGCGGTGCGAGAGCCGCTCGGGATCGGACGCAGCGAGCAGGTTGGGCAACGGATGGTAACGGAAATAGAGTCGCGCGCGCTCGATCGGCGTGTTGACCACCGTGAGACTTTCGACGCCTTTCTCGTGCAAGGCGGCATCAAGTTGCGCCTGTGCCGCGATATGGCGGCGGCAGAACGGGCAATGCAGCCCCCGATACAGGCCAACCAATATCGGGCTTTGTCCGCGAAAGTCTTCGAGCGCGATCTTTCCGTCGCGTGTGATCGCGTCCAGCACGACGTTCGGTGCACGATCGCCCGGTTGAAGTGGTCCCTCGACGTGACGTTCAGACATGATGGCACTCCTTCACATGATCTAGTCAAGAAACGGCAGTACGATCAGCCCTGCGGGATCAAGCCCGTACCGCGTGCAGACGTCCTGTGCCAGCGCGAAATATCGCTCGGCCTCGGGCATGTCGCCTCGATCAAGGTTCAGCGTCGCAAGACCATCATAGCATGGAAACAGCTGCTGCGGCTCGCCGGTTTCGCTCGCCACCTCGATTGCCTCATTGTAGCAACGAGCAGCCAGATCGGGCCGGAAATGGCATTGATGGATTTGCCCGAGCACGATCAACGGCACGGAGAGATGCTCGCGCTGATCAAGCGCGCGATCGATTTCGATCGCCTTTTCGGCGGCCGGCACCCCCTCCTCAGTACATTTGTCCGTGAAGGTGCAACAGGCAACAGCAAAATTGGCAAGAAGGCGCGCCTGGAACCCGAGATCGCCGATCCGACACGCGACATCGAGTCCGCGCCGGCAAACCTCCACGGATTTCGCCGGGTCGACAATCGTGTAGAGCACACCGAGATTGGTGTAGCCGCGGCAGGCCACGTTGAGGAGCCCGGCGGCCTCCGCTGCTGCGACACTTTGCTCCACCTCGCGCACCGCCTCCTGGTGTCGGCCAAGCCGCGCCAGTGCCACCCCCTTGGTGTTGAGCGACTCTGCAATGGCGCGCGCCGCCTCGAATCCGACTTGCCTGTCGGCGTCCGCCGGTACGCTTCGGGCGTAGCCAAGCGCCTCGTCCGCCCATCTCGCTGCGGCCACGTGATCGCCCGTGCGAAACGAAAGACGGCCGCGCTCTTGCAGGAGGTGCGCCCACTCGATGGGCGCGTCGGTCCCTCCCAGCCGTTCGGCCGCCTCGGCATAATGCGCCTCTGCCTTGATCCGCTTGCCGGCGTCCCACAACAATCGGCCAAGCTTGCGGAGAATTCGCGCTTCGCCGATGCGGTCCTCCGCATTGCGATGACCTTCCAGCGCACTCTGGTAGTGCTCCTCAGCCGTGATCCTCCGGCCGGCCGCGGCACACAGCTCCGCGATCCGCTCGCAGAGGATCAGGCGTTCGGGCTCCCGTTCCCCGCCGGCCAACAACACGGCGAGAGCCTGTTGGTAGAAGCGGATGGCATCGTCATTGGCGTAGGTCGCGCGGGCGCGATCGCCGGCCGCGCGCAGATAGCGCACACCTTTCGGCTTGCTCGCGCTCAGGCTGAAATGATGTCCGAGCAGTATGAGGTCCTCGAGGCGCTCGGGCTCATTGCCATAGAGCCGCTCCAGCGCGGCACCAATCTGTCCATGGAGCTCGATCCGACGCTGCAAGAGCAGGTTTTGATAGATCACGTCCTGAAGCATGGTTTGCGTAAAGCGATAAGATCGCAGCGAGATCGAGTTCGCGCCCGCGACCTCCTCGACAATCTCGGCATCGCACAGAAGTTCGAGCCCCGCTTCCACCTTCGTCCGCTGCGATGCCATCGCACCGAGAAGAGCCGCATCGAAGCGTGGGCCGATCACCGCGGCCTCCTGGGCCAAGCGGCGCACCTCATGCGGCAGCCGGTCCAGGCGCGCCAGTAACAGGGCCTGAATGCTTGCCGGTATATCGGCGGCGGCTTCATCTGACTTGATCCGCCACCGTGAGCCGTCACGCTCCAAGGCGCCAGCTTCGATGAGACCGCGGATGATTTCCTCAAAGAAGAGTGGATTGCCGCCCGCGCGCTCCAGGATTCGACTGAACAGATTTCCCGGCGGTTCACTCCAACCGTGGCTGAAGTAGGCCGCGAGCAGCTTTTGTCCGTCTGCATCACCAAGCGGAAGCAATCGAAGGGTTGTATGGCTGATCCGCCCCGAGCCGAACTGATCCAGTTCCAGCATAGGCCGATGCGTAAACAACAGCATCAGCCGCGTACGCTCCAGCCGATCCATCAGGAACCGCAGCGCTTCAAGCGATACGGCATCGGCCCAGTGCAGATCCTCGACAATGATCAGGAGCGGCGACAGGACCAGGCGCCGTTCGAACACGGTACGAATCGCAAAGAATATCTGCCGCCGAAGCTGCTCGGGCTCGACGTGCTGCAGCGCGGCGTCCGGATCGCCGAGGCCGAGAACGTGGAAATAAAGGGGCATCAGGCGATCGGCCTCTTCGACCGCAAGGCCGAGCTCCGACAGTGCCGTCGCCAGCTTGGCCTGGGCCTCCGCCACAGTCGCCTTCTGCGCGATGCCGTAGGCGCTGCGCAGCACAGCGGCAAGGGTGCCATAGGACTGTTCGCCCAGCGGCGAGCAGACAGCGCGCCGGATCGCCACGCTGGCGAAACGGTCCTCATCGCGGGCGTGGGCAACGAATTCGTCCACCAGACGCGTTTTGCCGATGCCGGCTTCACCGACCAGCCGCACCAGCTGCGCCGCGCCGCCACACGCGAGATCAAGATTGTCGACTAGACGGGCGAGCTCGGCGTCGCGCCCAATCACCGGCGCACTGAGGCCCAGCGTATCGAGGCCGCGTGCCGCACGGGGCGTGTCGAGCGGTGCGTTCAAGCGATGGACCAGGACGCTGCCCATCTTGCCCTTCAGCGAGACCTCGCCAAGCGATTCATATGAGAATGCATGCCGCGTAAGACGGTAGGTCAGCGGCCCGACCAGCACCTCGCCCGTGGAAGCCATCGACTGCAATCGTTGAGCCGTATTCACCGTATCGCCTGTGACCGAGTAGGATTTGGCAACTCCAACGCCCAGTCCGCCAGCAACCACGTGCCCGGTGTTGATGCCGACATGAAGCAGGAGCGGTGACCCGGCATACGCCTTTGCACGTTCGCTGAGTTGCGCCGTTCGGCCGATCATGTCGAGCGCGGCGCGGACGGCCCGCTCGGGGTCGTCTTCGTGCGCGGCCGGCGCTCCGAATAGCGCAAGCAGCGCGTCGCCGATGAATTTGTCCACGAAGCCGCCAAAGCTATGCACCGCCGCCGTTAGCTCCTCGAACAATTCGTTCTGAAGCGCCTGCATGACTTCAGGATCGAGTCGCTCGCTCATCGTGGTGAAGCCGCTAAGGTCAGCAAACAGCACGGTAATGGTGCGGCGGTTGGCTTCGCTGTCGATCTTGTCCGGCTGCGATCGAAACCCGTATTGGGCTTCGGCCGTCGGCGCCAGCGGTGGCGAGGACGCACTGGTCGGGACTGTCACGCGGCTGGCCCGCATTGATGCCTGCCCGCCTGACTTGGAGGCTTCACTGACGAGGGCGCCGCATTTCGGGCAGTACGCGAAATCCGGTGCGCACGCATAGCCGCAGCCGGGGCAGGCGTTCGGCTGCTTCGTGCCGCATTTCGGGCAGAAGGCAAAGCCGCTCTGAACCTCGGAACCGCAACAGGAGCAGTTCATGGGTCGAGACCCCGCGGGCGCCGCGATGGCGCAGCCTGCTGGACCCGGTCAGATGGCCCAGGATCTCGGCAAGGATGGGCTCGTCGTGCCGGAAGAGCAAGCGGTGGGTTGCGGCGCTCGCAGTTGCGGCCGCGAACGCGGCTTCACTCCTCCCCGTACCCCCTTAGCCGTTCGATATCCAGAATAGTCACGCCACCATACTCCAACCGGAGCAAGCCCTCTTTCTCCAGCCGGTTCAGCGCGCGGTTGGCATTCTGGCGGGACATGCCGGAAAGCGCGCCGATCTCTTCTTGGGTGATCTCCAGATGCGCGGTGGATTCCGGATAGAGGATCGGATTGAACAGCGAAGCAATGCTGCGGGCAAGCCGCGCAGTTGCATCCAACGTGCGGTTGACCTCGAGCATGCCGATGAACTGGCCGAGCCGCTCGTTGAGCTGGCGTACCAGGAAGCGGTTGAAGCCGACGCTGTTCTCGAACAGCCACATGAAGGCGCTGCGTTCCATCAGCGCGACGCGGCTGTTGCGCAGCGCGACCACGTCATAGCGGCGCGGCTCGTTCTTGAGCACACTGCCCTCGCCGAACCAGGCCCCTGCCGTCAGCCCGGCAAGACTCGTCTCCTTGCCGTCGCGCGAGACCCCTCCCATCCGGGCAAGGCCGAAGACCATGCCGGCCCAATAGTCGAACGTATCGCCGCGCATGAAGACGGTCTCGCCAGTGCCGTAGGACCGCTCCGTGATCCCCGTACGAGCGACCTCGATCTCCGCTTGCGTGAGCTCGCGCGACCAGGCAGCGACGCGCTTCAGCTGATCCTCTGAAATCATGATCCCGAAGCCAGCCGCACCGTTCGTCACTCCTGTTCTGCTGCAACGCAGCATGACCCTTTCGACCACCATCCGACGAAAGATGGATGATTCCCCATCCAAAAACTTTGTCGCAGAATTGTCAGGCGGGAGACATTTCAAAATAGCGCTTTCCCCTATTGAGGACCACCTCGGGCGATGCGGCTTTTGTCCCAAACGGGAACGAGAGCGGCGCGGCTCTGGTCGAGACCATCTGCTGCATGGCCTAACCGGCACGGTCGTACTAGGATCGCACGACAGGAACGGACGAAGAGCGCCACTGAAAGCGCCATCACCGGGAGGGATCTGTTTGGTGGCTACCAGTCTTGAAGTGCGCGGCGTGTCCTTGCGATTCGGCGGCGTTCGTGCGCTGACCGATGTCGGCTTCGCCATCAGGGAAGGCGAGCTGTTCTCGATCATCGGCCCCAACGGCGCCGGCAAGACCTCGATCGTGAACTGTATTTCCGGCCGCTACAAGCCGACCGAAGGCCAGTTGTTCTACCAGGGCCGCGACATCACCGGCCTGACGCCCAACGCGCGCGCTTCGCTCGGCATCGGCCGCACCTTCCAGAACCTGGCGCTGTTCCACCACATGAGCGTGCTCGACAACATCATGGTCGGCCGCCATCACCTCCTGAAGAACAATTTTCTCACGGGCTCGCTGTACTGGCTCACCGGCGCGCGCAAGGAAGAGCTCGAGCACCGCCGCAAGGTGGAAGAAATCATCGATTTCCTCGACCTCCAGTCGGTGCGAAAGGCGCCGGCCGGCACCCTCTCCTACGGCTTGCGCAAGCGCGTCGAGCTCGCCCGCGCCATGGCGCTGGAGCCGCGCCTCATTCTCCTCGACGAGCCGATGGCCGGCATGAACTTCGAGGAGAAGGAGGACATGGCCCGGTACATCGTCGATCTCAACGAGGAGTTCGGCATGACCGTGGTGATGATCGAGCACGACATGGGCGTGGTGATGGACATCTCCCACCGCGTCATGGTGCTGGATTTCGGCCGCAAGATCGCCGAGGGCGATCCGGCCGCCGTGCTCGCTGATCCCCACGTCAGGCGCGCCTATCTCGGCGAAGAGGACGAGGTGCTGGTCGACCCTGACGATGCGCCGCCGGCGCAGGAGAGCGCGGCATGATGGATTACGCAGGCCGCGTCGCGCAGGCCAATACCTATCCCAAAATGCTTCGGCTGAATGCGAAGGAGTATGGCAACGAGATTGCGTTGCGCGAGAAGGATCTCGGGCTGTGGCGCCCGTTCACCTGGAATGACTACCAGGCACGGGTGCGCGACTTCGCGCTCGGCCTCATCGAACTGGGCCTTGGACGCCAGGACGTCATCGGCATCATCGGCGACAACCGGCCGGACTGGGTCGCGGCGGAAATCGCCACTCATGCGGTTGGAGGCTTGAGCCTCGGGCTCTACCGCGACGTGCTCGACGAAGAAGCTTCGTATCTCCTCAATTATGGCGAGGCGCAGCTCGTTTTCGCCGAGGACGAGGAGCAGGTCGACAAGCTGCTCACCCTCGCAGACCGCGTGCCGAAGCTGAAGCACATCATCTATTCCGATCCGCGCGGCATGCGGAAATACGACGATCCGCGTTTGATGTCGGCGGAGACGTTTACCGAACTCGGCCGGGCGCGGGCTGCGCGCGAACCGGAACTTTACGACCGGCTGGTGGACGCGACCAAGGGCGAGGACGTCGCGGTCCTCTGCACGACATCGGGCACCACCTCGCATCCAAAGCTTGCGATGCTCGCCGCCGGCCGCGTGCTCGGCCATTGCGCGACCTATCTCGCCTTCGACCCGAAAGGACCGGACGACGAATACGTGTCGGTGCTGCCGCTGCCCTGGATCATGGAACAGGTCTATGTACTCGGCAAAGGCCTCTTGTGCCGGATGAAGATCAACTTCGTCGAAGAGCCCGAGACCATGATGAACGATCTGCGCGAGATCGCGCCGACGTTTGTCCTGTTTGCGCCGCGCGTTTGGGAATCGATCGCCGCCGACGTCCGCGCCAGGGTGATGGACGCAACGCCGTTCAAGCAGCGCCTGTTCGACATCGGCATGAAGAGCGGGCTTGCCGCGCTCGAACAGGGCGAGCGTTCCGGCTTTGCCGACGCGATCCTGTTCCGTGCATTGCGCGACCGCCTCGGCTTCACCCGCCTGCGTTCAGCCGCAACCGGCGGCGCGGCACTCGGCCCCGAGACCTTCAAGTTCTTCCAGGCCATGGGCGTGCCGCTGCGCACGCTCTACGGTCAGACCGAGCTGCTGGGGGCTTACACGCTGCATCCTGCGGGCAAGGTCGACCCCGACACGACGGGCGTGCCGATGGCCGACAGCGTCGAGATCCGCATCGACAATGCCGACGTCCACGGCGTCGGCGAGATCGTGGTGCGGCATCCCAACATGTTCCTCGGCTATTACAAGAACCCGGAGGCGAGCGTCGCCGACGTCAGGGACGGCTGGATGCTGTCGGGCGACGCCGGCTATTTCAACGCGAATCGCCAGCTCGTGGTCATCGACCGCATCAAGGATCTCGCCGAGACCTCGCGCGGCGAGCGCTTCTCGCCGCAATTCATCGAGAACAAGTTGAAGTTCTCGCCCTATATCGCCGAAGCCGTGGTGCTGGGCTCGGGGCGCGACGCGCTCGTCGCAATGATCTGCATCCGCTACTCCATCATCTCGAAATGGGCGGAGAAAAACCGGCTCTCGTTTACGACCTACAGCGACCTGGCCTCGCGGCCCGAGGTTTATGCGCTGCTCAAGAAGGAAGTCGAGACCGTCAACGCGACTCTGCCGCCGGCACAGCGCATCTCCCGTTTCCTGCTGCTCTACAAGGAGCTCGACGCCGACGACGGCGAACTCACCCGCACGCGGAAAGTGCGCCGCAGCGTCATCAACGAAAAATACGAAGGCATTATCGACGCGATCTACCGCGGCCAGGCCGACATCCCCGTGGACACCGTGATCCGCTTCCAGGACGGCAGCACGCAGCGCGTACGTACAACGCTGAGGGTCGTGGACCTGGGCGGACCCGGGCACATGGCGGAGGCCGCGGAGTGAGCCTACTTCGAACCGAGAGCGCGATGCGGGTCGATGCGTCCTCTCCCCTTGCGGGAGAGGGCATCTACGCTATTAGCCAAGACCTCCCTCGGGTGAGGGGTCCTCTCTCCCCGCCCTTACTGCTGAGACAACCCCTCACCCGTCTTCGCTTCGCGAAGCCACCCTCTCCCACAAGGGGAGAGGGGAAGAGCGCGCCGGATTGGTCAGCGAGCACCACTTCATGAACACCGCCTTCCTCATCCAGCTCCTGGTCAACGGCCTCGTGGTCGGCACGCTCTATGGCGTAGTCGCGATGTCCTTTGTGCTGATCTACAAGGCTAGCCAAGTCGTCAATTTCGCGCAGGGCGAGCTCTTGCTTGTCGGCGCCTGGGTGTGCTGGACCTTGCTCGCGAAATACCAGGTGCCGTTCTGGATCGGCATGCCGATGACGCTGGTGTTCATGTTTGTGTTCGGCATCGCGGTGCAGGTCCTGATCCTGCGACCGATGATCGGTGAACCCATCATCTCGGTCATCATGGTGACGATCGGCCTCTCCACCGTGCTGCAGGCGACGCTGAAATGGATGTTCGGTGTCAATCCACAGCCGTTCCCGCGCGTGTTCGAGAGCCAGTCCGTCAGCCTGCTCGGGCTCCAGATCCAAACGGTCTATGTCATGAGTCTCGTGGTCTCGGTCGCGATGATGATTGGCATGGCCTGGTTCTTCCGCGCCTCGAAGTACGGCCTTGCGATGCGCGCCACCGCGTTCAACCAGCAGGTGGCACAGTCGCTCGGCATTTCCGTGAAAAGCGTGTTCGCGATGGCCTGGGCGATCTCAGCGACGGTTTCCGCAGTCGCGGGCGTCGTCGTTGCCGTGGTGAACGGCGTCTCGTCCGGGTTGGCCGGCTACGGCATTAAGGTGTTTCCGGCGGCGATCCTCGGCGGACTCGATTCCGTCGGCGGCGCCGTGCTCGGCGGCATCATCATCGGCCTGCTCGAGAACATCGCGCAATATATCGACAGCGAATACCTTCACTGGGGCAATCTCTACGAGATCGCGCCGTTCTACGTCCTCATCATCGTGCTGATGATCAAGCCCTACGGCCTGTTCGGCACCCACGACATCGAGCGGATCTGATCCATGGCCGGCCCTGTCCTCATCCCTGCTGGTGACTTCCGCACCTCCTATGCGGCCGACACCACGATCTTTCCGACCACGAGCAGCCGCAATTTTGCGATCGTCGGCGTGCTGCTGCTGTGCTTCGCGCCCCAGTTCTTCAGCGGTTACTGGCTCAGTATCCTGATCCAGATCGGCATCTTCTCGATCGCGGCGCTGGGGCTGAACATCCTGGTCGGCTTTACCGGCCAGATCTCGATCGGCCATGCCGCCTTCTTCCTGCTCGGCGCTTTCACCTCGGCCTACATCTCAAACAACGCGCCGATCCCGGTGTTCTTCGCGATCCCGCTTGCCGGCATCATCACGGCGCTGGTCGGGCTGATCTTCGGCATCCCGGCGGCGCGCCTGAAGGGGCTCTACCTAGTGATCGCGACACTGGCCGCGCAATACATCCTGCTCGACTTCTTCTCCCGCGCTGAGTGGTTCACCGGCGGCTCGGTGCCGGCGAGCGCAAATACATTCTCGATCTTCGGACACACGCTGCGCGGCGACAGGCAGTATTTCTACGTTGTGCTGGCCTATGTGCTGGCGAGCTACATCCTCGTCACCAACCTGATGCGTACCCGCGATGGCCGTGCGCTGGTGGCGATCCGCGACCATTATCTCTCCGCCGAGATCATGGGCATCAATCTCACGAAGTATCGCACGCTGTCGTTCGGCCTTGCCGCGTTCTTCGCCGGCATCGCCGGCGCGCTCTATGCGCACTACCAGCTCGTGGTATCGCAAGAGGGTTTCGGCATCGAACGTTCGATCCTGTTCCTCGCCATGATCATCATCGGCGGCACCGGTTCGATCATGGGCACGCTGATGGGCACCGCGTTCGTGGTGCTGCTGCCCGAGACGATGGAGTTCCTCAGCGTTGCGCTGAAGGGCGGCGCAATCGACAAGGCGCTGTCGCTCAACAACAACATCACCTTCCTGCGCGAGATCGCGATCGGGGTGATCATCATCGCGTTCCTGATGTTCGAGCCCGACGGGCTCGCCCATCGCTGGCGACAGATCAAGGCGTACTGGAAACTCTACCCGTTCTCGCATTGAGCGCGGGCAACTCGCTAACCAACAAATAAACAGGAGGAGGCAACCCATGAAGACAAAATCCCTTTTGAGCACCGCGTCGCTGGCGCTGGCGATCGCCGCATTCTCGGCAAGCGCGCAGGCGCAGATCGCGATCGGGCACCTCGCCGATTATTCCGGCGGCACCTCCGACGTCGGCACACCCTATGGCCAGGCCGTCGCCGACACCTTCGCCTGGGTCAACAAGAACGGCGGCGTCGGCGGCAAGCAGCTCAATGTCGACACCAACGATTACGGCTACCAGGTGCCGCGCGCGATCGCGCTCTACAAGAAATGGTCGGCGCCTGACGGCAAGGTCGCCGCGATCATGGGCTGGGGCACCGCGGACACCGAGGCGCTGACCGGCTTCCTCGCCCAGGACAAGATCCCTGACATGTCCGGCTCCTATGCCGCCGCGCTCACCGACCCCGAAGGTATCAGCGGCAAGGCCAAGCCCGCGCCGTACAATTTCTTCTACGGCCCGAGCTATTCGGACTCGCTCCGCGCTATGCTGATGTGGGCGGCCGAGGACTGGAAGGCCAAGGGCAAGCCCGGCAAGCCGAAATTCGTCCACATGGGCGCCAACCACCCCTATCCGAACGCACCGAAAGCCGCCGGCGAAGCCATGGCGCAGGAACTCGGTTTCGAGGTGCTACCGCCGCTGGTTTTCGCGCTCGCGCCGGGTGACTACAGCGCGCAGTGCCTGAGCCTGAAATCCTCGGGCGCCAACTACGCCTATCTCGGCAACACCGCCGCGTCCAACATCTCGGTGATGAAGGCCTGCAAGACGGCCGGAGTCGACATCCAGTTCATGGGCAATGTCTGGGGCATGGACGAGAACGCCGCCAAGACCGCCGGCGATGCCGCCGATGGCGTGATCTTCCCGCTGCGCACCGCTGTGAGCTGGGGCGGCGATGCGCCCGGCATGAAGACCGTGATGGAGATCTCGAAGATGTCCGACCCGACCGGCAAGGTCTATCGGCCCGTGCACTACATCGCGGCGGTGTGCTCGGCGCTCTACATGAAGGAGGCGATCGATTGGGCCGCCAAGAACGGCGGCGCCACCGGCGAGAACGTCGCCAAGGGCTTCTACCAGAAGAAGGACTGGGTGCCAGCCGGCATGGAAGGCGTCTGCAATCCCTCGACCTGGACCGACAAGGACCACCGCGGCACGCTGAAGGTCGACCTCTACCGCACCAAGATTGCGGGCGCGACCGACGGCGACCTCAACGACCTCATGGCCAAGGGCGCGATCAAGCTCGAGAAGGTCAAGACCGTCGAGCTCCCGCGCAAGCCGGAATTGCTGGGCTGGTGAGCCTCGCTTTCGCCCTCCGCACAACTATCATCCCCCGCCTTGTGCGCAGCGCGCACTGGAGCGGGGGATCCAGTCCGCCGCGGCTTCCCGGTGAATCTCCGGCGTCTCTGGAATACTGGGTCACCCGCCCCAGTGCGATTGCGCACAAGGCGGGTGACGACATCGAGAGAGTAACTGACCATGAGTGAAGCGGCTCACATCGAGCGCCCCTCCCCCGGCGTTGTACCCGCGCCGCCCCTCCTTGCCGTGCGCAACATCGAGGTCGTCTATGACGACGTCATCCTGGTGCTGCGCGGCCTCAGCCTTGACGTGCCCAAGGGCGCGATCGTGGCGCTGCTCGGCGCCAATGGCGCCGGCAAGTCGACGACGCTGAAGGCGATCTCCGGGCTGCTCAAGACCGAGGACGGCGAAGTCACGCGCGGCGAGATCCTGTTCGAGGGCGAGCGCATCAACGGCATCGATCCCGACAAGATCGTCCGCCGCGGCATCTTCCAGGTGATGGAGGGCCGGCGCATCGTTGCCGACATGACCTCGCTGGAAAACCTCAAGCTCGGCGCATTCACCCGCAGGGACCGCGAGGTCGGCGCCGATCTCGATATGGTCTTCGACTATTTCCCGCGCCTGAAGGAGCGCACCGGGCTTGCCGGTTATCTCTCCGGCGGCGAGCAGCAGATGCTCGCGATCGGTCGCGCGCTGATGGCTCGCCCGAAGATGATCCTGATGGACGAGCCATCGATGGGCCTGTCGCCGCTGCTGGTGAAAGAGGTGTTCTCGATCATCCACAAGATCAATCGTGACCTCGGCGTCACCATTCTCCTGGTCGAGCAGAACGCCCGCGCCGCGCTGTCGGTGGCAAGCCACGGCTACATCATGGAGCAGGGCAAGGTCGTGCTCGACGGAACCCCCGACGAGTTGCGCGACAATGAGGACGTCAAGGAATTCTACCTCGGCGGGGCTGGCGACCAGCGGAAGAGCTTCAAGAACCTCAAAAGCTTCAAGCGACGCAAGCGCTGGCTCTGACATGTCGTTTTCGAGCGAAGTGGGGACCGGTTCGCGTGAAGCAAACGCGTCAACACAACACACTCTTACTGCAGCACCTGTTCCGCCTCCGTGACTGCGCAGAGAACATGATAGAACGACGACGCAGGAATGGTGTCGATCAGCGATTTGCCATCGCGCTCGAACTGGTCGTACCAGCCGCCCCGCACGGGATGGCTGAGATAATGCCGTTCGAGCCGCGCCAGCGCCATGCGCGCCTCGTCCGCCGCGCCCGCCTCGCCGGATTCGGCCTGCGCGATCCACGCCTTCGCAATCTCGGTCTGTGGCCACAGCCGGCGCGTAGTGCGGCGAATGTTGCCTGCGTCGTCACCCTCGTCGATCAGGCAGCCGGTGGCCTCGTCGCGATATCGCAGCGCGGTTTCCAGCAGCTCGGCGCGCCGCTGTCCGGTCGGGCAGCCCGTGATGCGTTCGAACCCCTTCAGCAACCAGACCCATTCCGCCTGGTGGCCCGGCTCGACGCTGACCGGCGCGATCTTCGACCAGTCCTCTTCGAAATATTCGCCGAGCGCGCGCGTCCGCTTGTCGTAGAGATTGGCGAGGAACAGCGCGAAGAACTCGCCGGCACGGTTCTGGAAAGACAAATCGTGGGTCGCGTCGAAGCAGGCGATCATCGCCTCGAACAGATGCATGTGCGGGTTCTGCCGGCGCGGCAGCGAGACCGGAAGGCCTTCGTGGACGCCGCCGTGCGGCGAGCGCAGATGGCCGTCGAGGAAGGCGAGCAGCGCGTCGATCTCGGCGCGAACCTGTGCATCCTGGTCGAGCGCGTAGACGGTCGCGAGCGCAAACAGGATGAAGGCGTGGTCGTAGGCATCGCGGCGGGCGTCCAGCACCGCACCCTGCGGCGTCAGCCGGTGCACGTAGCCGGGCCGGCCGTCGGGGGCCTTTGCTTTGGCAAGCAGATGCTCGAGCCCCTTCAGTGCGACGGCGCGCCCCTCAGGGTACCAGCCCATCTGCGCAGCCTTGGCGTAGCACCAGATCTGGCGGGCCTGCACGAACACGCGCCGCGGCGCGGCGCTGTCCGCCGTGCCGTCACGATGCAGCCGATCCATGAAACCACCCGCGCCATGGTCCCAACCGACCGTCGACCACAGCGGCAGCGCCTCGTCGATCATGCGGCGCTTCAGGCGTGCGACGACGTCCGCCGCACTGATTCCCTCGTCCGCCATCGCGTCCTCTTCAAACCTCGTCCATGGCCGTCTGATACCCATGCCGGCGGCGGCGCGCAACGGATGCCAACCCGGAAAGATCAGCCATGACCGCCCATTACGACGCCCTCGAGACGCGCGAACAAGCCGCGCGCGAGGCCGATCTGTTCTCCCGCCTGCCAGGCGTGCTGCGCTCTGCGATGACCGCGCCCGCCTATGCCGATCGGCTGAAAGGCGTCGATCCGGCCGCCGTGACCTCCAGGGCGGCCCTGGCGGGCCTGCCGGTGCTGCGCAAGTCGGAACTGCCGGCCCTGCACAAGGCCTCCGCGCCCTTTGGGGGGTTGGTCGCGGCGGCGCCCGGTTCGTTCGCCCGCCTCTTCACCTCCCCAGGGCCGATTTTCGAGCCGGAGGGGCGGCAGGCTGACCCCTGGCGCGGCGCACGGGCGCTGTTCGCGGCCGGGTTCAGGCCCGATGACATCGTGCTCAACACCTTCAGCTATCATCTCACCCCCGGCGGCTTCATCTTCGATGCGTCGGCCCGCGCGCTCGGTTGCGCCGTGATCCCGGCAGGTCCAGGGAATACCGAGCAGCAATTCGAGCTGATCGAGGCCTACCGTCCCGTCGGCTACAGCGGCACGCCGGACTTCCTGAAGATCTTGCTCGATGCTGCTGCAAGCTCGGGCCGCGACGTCTCCTCGATCAAGCGCGCGCTGGTCTCGGGCGCGGCGTTCCCGCCCTCGCTCCAGGCCGAGATCAAGGGGCGCGGCATCGACGCCTACCAAGCCTTCGGGACCGCCGATCTCGGCCTCATCGCCTTCGAGACCGCGGCGCGCGAGGGCATGGTCGTGAACGAGGACCTGATCATGGAGATCGTCAAGCCCGGTACCGGTGATCCCGTGGCACCCGGCGACGTCGGCGAGATCGTCGTGACCTCGCTCGACCCGCACCATCCCTGGATCCGGCTCGCTCTCGGCGACCTCACCGCGGCGATGCCGGGCACCAGCCCGTGCGGGCGTACCAACATGCGCATCAAGGGCTGGATGGGCCGCGCCGACCAGACCACCAAGGTCAAGGGCATGTTCGTCCGCCCCGAGCAGGTCGCCGACATCGCCAGGCGCCACCCCGCGCTCGGGCGCCTGCGCCTTGTCGTGTCACGCCATGGCGAAAGCGACGCGATGACGCTAAGGGCGGAGACGGCTGCGGCGAGCGAGGCGTTGCGCGACGAACTCGCGGCCAGCTTGCGCGCCGTGACCAAGCTTGGCGGCGCCGTCGAGCTGGTGAGCCCGGGCGCGCTGCCGAACGACGGCAAGGCAATCTCCGACGAGCGCTAACCGCTGCCGGGTCGGACGATTCCGACTGCTCCTGCCGACGAAGTGAGTCGTCATTGATCGACGTCAATGACGATTGGCGCCTGCCATCCGAATAAGGCAGCGGTCCTTAAAGGCGGAGCCATGACATCGCATCCGTATTCGTACGATCACCTGCCGGTCATCAACTATCCTCACCACCCCGCCTACGGCACCGCTTTCCCGAAGCCGAGCCTCGGCGACCGCGTCGCCGCGCTAGCGAAATTCGCATCGGGCTTTGCGATCATCGCGGCGCGCCTGGTGGCCGATTACGAGCATCTGCCGCGTCCCAAGGACAGATCGAACAAGGTCGCCGAGTTGATCCGGCGCTCGCCGACCTATCTGGGGCTGATCGCGACACAGAAGCTGCGGCGACTGATGCGCCGGCCGGCGGAGCCGGTGACGGCGGCCGGGACCAGCGTGCTGAACACGCTTAACCTCGACGGCATCGCGGGTTTGCGGTTGCCGGCGGAACAGCTCGGCCGCGTCCGCGACCTGCTTTCCCCGCACTACCGCACGCTGGAAGCAAGGCTCGCGCAAAAGACCCCGGATCAGCGCCATTTTGACGAGACGCGGCTGTGGCTAGACAAGGACGTCTGCCCGGAAGTCTATGCCTATTTCAACCAACTGGCGGCCGAGCTTGGCGTCATCGAAGCTAGCGCTTATCTCGGTCGTCCGGTGGCGATCGCCCATGTGGTGCCGCAGATCAATGACCCGAACGACGCGTTCTGGTCGAATCACTTCAGCGACGTTGGCGTTGCCGACTCGCCCGTGACTATTGTCACGTCGATGCGACCTACAATCTCCTGAAGTTCATCATCTATGTGAGCGAGGTCGGGCCCGACAACGGCCCGTTCACCTATGTTCGGGGAACGCATCGCGCGAGCCGCAACTTCTGGGACGGCCTGATCCGGCGCGCCAACGACTATGCCGGCCTGTCCTGGACCAAGCCGCAAAGCCGCCGGCTATTCAATGCGTTCCCAAAGTTCCTGCAGCGTAAGGCAGCGTTCGGCGTCGACCTGCCGGCTGGCAACGAATATGCCGACACTATCCTCGGCAACGAATGGCGCCTGACCAGCGACCAGGGCGACGCGGTGCTGTTCGATCCGTTCGGGATCCACCGCGGCGGCATGGTGCGCGACCGCCGCAGGCTAGCGGTGACCATGATGCTGACGGAGCCGACGTAACCGCCAAGCCCGGTCGGAATTCGCCGACATCCTTGACAATCCGCCGCCAGGACGGCGAACAAGGGCCGCAAACAACTATTGTGGCACCCCATGATGACGACATCGAGACGCCCGGCCGTCTTCTTCGACCGCGACGGCGTCCTCAATCACGACGTGGGCTACCTTTTTGAGGCCAGCAAGTTCAAATGGATGGACGGTGCGCGCGAGGCGGTCAGGCTCGTGAACGAGGCCGGCTATTTCGCCTTCGTTATCACCAACCAGTCCGGGGTCGCCCGCGGCTTCTATTCGGAGAGCAACGTTGACGCCCTCCACCGCTGGATGGCGGAGGAACTCGCCGCGGTCGGCGCGCATATCGATGCGTTCGAATATTGTCCCGACCATCCCGAGGCCGCCGTCGAGCGCTACCGTCGCGACAGCGGCCGGCGCAAGCCCGCACCCGGTATGATCACTGACCTGATGAAGCGCTTCCCCGTCGCAGCCGACAGAAGCCTCCTGATCGGCGATCAGGACCGCGACCTGGAGGCAGCGCGCGCAGCCGGCGTCCGCGGCCTGTTGTTTCAAGAAGGCAATCTCGCGACTTTCGTGGGAGAGGCGCTGAAGCTCACCTGAGGCACCCGCTCCCGTTCGGCTGGAGCGGCCGGAACCGGGGATTCGTCTGCCAGGCCTCGGCAGGCGCCCTCCCCGCCCGCTCAAACTCCCTTAACCAATTGGAAATACGAAGGAATTTAGTTGGCAATCGCGTCTTGCTGGAAAACAAGACACCGCAAGAAAAGTAGGATACGCAACCTCCCTCAATCCCAAGCCGGGTGCCTGGAAACAGCTATGACTGCGCAAGACTCCAAACAGCGCGTCGCCTTGATCACCGGTGTGACCGGCCAGGACGGCGCCTATCTCGCCGAGTATCTGCTGTCGCTCGGCTATGTTGTGCACGGGATCAAGCGGCGTTCGTCCTCGTTCAACACCGCGCGGGTCGATCATCTCTATCAGGACCCGCATCTGGGGAACGTGCCGTTCCTGATGCACTACGGCGACATGACCGACTCGACCAATCTGATCCGCCTGGTGCAGCAGATCCGGCCGACCGAGATCTACAATCTT
Source organism: Bradyrhizobium sp. CW1 (assembly GCF_023100665.1). Lineage (NCBI taxonomy): Bacteria > Pseudomonadati > Pseudomonadota > Alphaproteobacteria > Hyphomicrobiales > Nitrobacteraceae > Bradyrhizobium > Bradyrhizobium sp. CW1. The sequence continues at coordinate 2,779,692 of NZ_CP064684.1, read as the reverse complement.
GCCGCCCAGAGCCACGTCGCCGTCAGCTTCGAGAGCCCGGAATACACCGCTAACGCCGACGGCATCGGCGTGCTGCGCCTGCTGGAAGCGATCCGCATCCTCGGCATGGAAAAGGAGACGCGGTTCTACCAAGCCTCGACCTCCGAACTCTATGGCCTCGTCCAGGAGATCCCGCAGAAGGAGACCACGCCGTTCTATCCGCGCTCGCCCTACGGCGTCGCAAAACTCTACGGCTACTGGATCACGGTGAACTATCGCGAGGCCTATGGCATGTTCGCGAGTAACGGCATCCTGTTCAACCACGAGAGCCCGATCCGCGGCGAGACCTTCGTCACCCGCAAGATCACGCGCGGCGTCGCCCGCATCGAGGTCGGCCTCGAACAGACGCTCTATCTCGGCAATCTCTCGGCCAAGCGGGACTGGGGCCACGCCCGCGACTATGTCGAAGGCATGCACAAGATCCTGCAGGCCGACAAGCCGGACGATTTCGTGCTCGCCACCGGCGAGATGCACTCCGTGCGCGAGATGGTCGAGCTGTCGTTCGCGCAGGTTGGCCGCCGCATCGAATGGCGCGGAGAGGGTGTTGACGAGACCGGCGTCGACACCAAGACCGGCAAGACGGTGGTGAAGATCGATTCGACCTATTTCCGCCCCACCGAGGTCGATCTCCTCGTCGGCGACGCCAGCAAGGCGCGCGAGGTGCTTGGCTGGACGCCGAAGCGGAGCTTTGCAGAGCTCGTCGCGGAGATGATGGCAAGCGATCTGGCGGACGCAAAACGGGACGCGGCGAGTGGCAAACGCACCGTTTGAGCTGAAAGGCAAAAGCGTCTACGTCGCTGGCCATCGCGGCATGGTCGGCAGCGCGCTTGTGCGCCGGCTCGAACGGGAGGAGGTCAAGCTCGTCACCGTGGACCGGCGCGAGGTCGATCTCTGCAACCAGGCCGCGGTGTTCGACTGGTTCGCGAAGACGCGGCCGCAGGTGATCTTCCTTGCCGCGGCAAAGGTCGGCGGCATCGCCGCCAACAACACACTGCGGGCAGAATTCATCTACGACAACATCGCGATCGCGACCAACGTGATCCAGGCCGCGCATCAGAACGGCGCCGAGAAGCTGATGTTTCTGGGCTCATCCTGCATCTATCCGAAAATGGCGCCGCAGCCATTGCGAGAAGATTCGGTCCTGACGGGCCCGCTTGAGCCGACCAACGAGCCCTATGCGATCGCCAAGATCGCCGGGATCAAGATGGCCGAGGCCTATCGCAGCCAGTATGGCAGCGACTTCATGAGCGTGATGCCGACCAATCTCTACGGCCCCGGCGACAACTATCATCCCGAAATGAGCCATGTGGTCGCGGCCCTGATCCGGCGCTTCCACGAGGCCAAGCTTACGGGCGCGAAGAGCGTCGTGGTCTGGGGCACGGGCACGCCGCGGCGCGAGTTCCTTTATGTCGACGACATGGCGGATGCCTGCGTGCACCTGATGAAGACCTATTCGAGTGCCGAGCTGGTCAACATCGGCACCGGAGAGGACATCACCATCGCCGAGTTCGCGCGCTTGGTTGCCGACATCGTCGGTTACAGCGGCGAGATCACTTTCGACAGCTCGCGGCCCGACGGCACGCCGCGCAAGCTGCTCGACATCAGCCGCCTCGCCAAGCTCGGCTGGCGCCCCAGGACCTCGCTGGAAGACGGCATCCGCAGCGCCTATGCGGCCTATCTGGCGGAGAGCCAGGCCAAAGGGCTCTCACAGCCTCACGCCTGACCGGCGAGGATCGTGCTCGCACATGGATACTCCCGCAAGACTGATGATCGCGGCCCAGTTCTACCCGCCCGATGCGTCCACGACTGCGGTCTATGTCGGCAAGATCGCCGAAAGCCTCGCAAGGGATCGTCAGGTGGTCGTGATCTCCGCGACACCAGGCTCGCGCGCAGCCGGTCAACCCGGCAAGCCCGAGGTGGTCGAACTCAAGAGCTGGAATCCGCGCAAGGCCGCGATTGTCCAGCGCGCGGCGGCCATCTGCCTGCTTGCGGCCCAGATGTTCTTCTCCGTCCTGCGGCGGGCAAGGCCAGGAGACATCGTCTTCTGCGTCACCACGCCGTTCACCCTGCCCTACACGGTGCTCCTCGCAGCCAAGCTGCGGGGCGCAAAGACCATGCTGCTCATCTACGACCTCTACCCGGAAGCGCTCGAAGCAGCCGGCATGGTTCGCTCCAACTCGCTTGCGGTCCGGCTCATCCGCTTTGCCAACACGCTGCTATTCCGGCGTCTGGACGCGATCGTCGTGATCGGCCGCGACGTGCCGCCGCTCATCGAAAAATATAGCGGGGTCGTCGCCAATCAACTCCACTTCATTCCGAACTGGGCGCTGATCCCGATTGGCTATCGCGAGATCGATCCAGCCAACCGCTTCCGCGCACCGGATCCTTCCCGATTCATCGTCGGCCTGTCGGGCAATCTCGGCTTCACCCACGACCCCGTCACCGTCTTCGAAGCGGCCCGCCTGCTGCGCGACGAGACGGACATTCATTTCGTCCTGTCCGGCTGGGGCGTTGGCTGGGGCGTGCTAAACGACCTCCATGCCAAGGACAGGCTTGAGAACGTGACGATGCTCGAACCGGTGCCGGAAGACGAGCTCGTCGAATTCCTGGCGGCCGCCGATCTGTGGGTCATTCCCTATCGCCGGCATATCGCTGGCGTATCGATCCCGAGCCGGCTCTACAACGTCCTCGCCGTTGGCCGGCCGGTGGCCGTCACCTCGGAAGCGAATTCGGAAGGCGCGCTCGTGCTCGGTGAAGAGGCGATCGGATGGGTCGTCCCGCCGGAAAATCCCGCCGAGCTTGCATGCGCCATTCGCGAGGCGGCGCGCGATCGACAGGCCACGATAGACAAGGGCGTTCATGCGGCCGGCGTCGCCGAGAAATATCGCGAGGATGTTGCTCTGGCCCGCTATCGCGAGGTCGTCAGCGTCGTCAGCCAGGGAAAGACCCGCCGGTGAGTGCGTCACTCGCCGAGACAGTCGCTGCCGCGGCGAACGCGCTTGTAGAGTTCGACGGCAAGCGGCGTGCGCGCGTCGAGGCCACCATGATGGTCCCTCTCCCCGGCACGATCAGCCGCCCGTCCGTCTTGCAGCGCCGCGCGCGGATTTCAAGCATGCACAGCCCTTCCTGGGCACCTTGCCTGTCCGGTGGGCTTGCGGTATCCACCGCTTGCCTTCCGCGCAGGAGAATCCAATGTCGAGCACCGGCCAGACGCTTTATCGACGCGCGCGCAGGGTCATGCCCGGTGGAACGCAATTGCTCTCAAAGCGGCCGGAAATGTTCCTGCCGGAACAGTGGCCGACCTATTTCAAATCGGCCAAGGGCGCCGAGGTTACAGATCTCGACGGCAAGACCTATCTCGACATGAGCTATTGCGGCATCGGCGCCACGATTCTGGGCTTTGCCGATCCCGACGTCGATGCCGCGGTGAAGACCGCGATCGACATGGGCTCGATGTCGACCCTGAACTGCGCCGAGGATATCGAGCTCGCGGAACTCCTGGTCGAGCTGCATCCCTGGGCCGACATGGTGCGCTTCGGCCGCGCCGGCGGCGAGGCCATGGCGATCGCGGTGCGCATCGCTCGCGCCGCGACCGGCCGCGACATGGTGGCGTTCTGCGGCTATCACGGCTGGCACGACTGGTACCTCAGCGCCAATCTCGGCGAGACCACCGCACTGGACGGACATCTGCTGCCGGGCCTCGATACCAAGGGTGTGCCGCGCGGCCTCGCCGGCCTGATGCACCCGTTCCACTTCAACAAGCTCGACGAGATCGAGGCGATCGTCGCCGCTCATGGCGAGCGGCTGGCCGCGATCGTGATGGAGCCGGTACGCTCCAGCGAGCCCGAGCCCGCCTTCATCAAGGGCATCCGTGCCCTCGCCCACCGCAGCGGCGCCGCGCTGATCTTCGACGAAGTGACGTCGGGCTTCCGCATCAATTCCGGCGGCGCACATCTCGCCTATGGCATCGAACCCGACATCGCCGTGTTCGCCAAGGCCATCGCCAACGGTTTCCCGATGGCTGCGATCGTCGGCCGCGCCTCGGTGATGGACGCCGCCCAAGAGACCTTCGTCAGCTCGACGGCATGGACCGAGCGCGTCGGCCCGGTCGCAGCGCTTGCCACCCTGCGCAAGCATCGCGAGCAGAACGTCGCCCGCCACCTGATGCGGATCGGCACTCGCATCCAGAAGGGCTGGACTGAGGCGTCGCAGGTTACCGGACTGTCACTGCATGTCTCCGGCATCTCGCCGCTCGGCCATTTCGCCTTCGATCTGCCCGACGCGCAGGAGGTGCGCACTCTTTTCACGCAGATGATGCTGGACCGCGGCATCCTCGCCACCGGCTCGTTCTACGCGATGTGGTCGCATACCGACGCCCATGTCGACCGCTATCTGGAAACGGTGACGGAAGTGTTCCGCGAATTGCGCACCGCCGTAGACCAGAAGGCCGTCAAGCAGCTGCTGCGCGGCCCGGTGGCGCATTCCGGATTCAAGCGGCTGACCTGATCAGGTCCCAACGCCAAAGATATCCCGCACCACGTTGCGCGAGGTCTTCGATCGCGCCGCCTTGGGATAGATTCCGTGCAAGATGCTGTCGGCGGCAAGCGCACCGCCGTCAATGACGATCGCGCCGGTCGACACGAAAGTGTTGTCGCCCACGGCGGTCTTGCCGATGACGCGGCTGCCGCCATACATCACGATGCCGCGGCCGAACGACGGGTAGTCGTTGTCGAGGTTCGCCCCCACCGTGCAATTGTGATAGCAGATGAAATAGTCCGAATAGCTGGCGCGGCCGAGCACGGTGCCGACCGGATGCTGGACCGCGAACACGTCAGGCAGCTCCACCTCGTAGAACGCGTCGAGCGCGTGCAGCGCCTTGTTCAATGCATACGCCTTGTCCGCGATGGGGTGGCCCGGCCATTCGCGAAAGGCTGAATTGGCAAGGAAATAGAGGAAGATCGCATACTGGTCGGAGTGCCAGTGCGAGAATCGAGCCTCGCCGTTCGAAAAGAACCCTTTCAGCCGCAGCCGCGAAAAGCAATGGTCGACCCGGCCGAGTGCAAGTTCGACGAATTTCGGGAGGTCGCCGAGGTCTGCGCGATCAGGAAATAGGTTCTCGAACTGCTTTCGCACATAGATCGCAAGATCGGTGCGGGCCAGGGAAAGCTGCACGGTGCTAATTCCTGCTCGAGAAGCTAGCGCGCACGTCGAGACCGCGCGAGAACAAATGACTACGCAACTTTATCGGGCTGTGATCGGTAAAGAGGAACATCGAGGAGATCGCCACCGCCGACGCTCCAGCCTCGAGTGCGTCGATCGCATGCTGGAGCGAACCGCAGCCGCCGGAGACGATCAGCGGCACGCTCAAGACGCTTGCCGCCTTGTGGATCAGTTCGAGATCGTAACCACTCATGGTGCCATCGCGGTCGATCGAGCCGAACAGCACTTCGCCACAGTGCAGGTCTTCGCAGCGCTGCGCCCATTCGATCGGATCGAGCGCGACATGCTCGCGGCCTCCGTCGATAAAAACGCTGGCGTGGTTGGGGCTGATCCGCTTGTAGTCGATCGACACCGTCATGCACTGGTCGCCGAATGTGCGTGCTGCCTCGCGCAAGAACTCCGGGCGCCGCACGGCCTCCGAATTCACCGACACCTTGTCGGCGCCGGCGCGGAGCAGCATGTTGACGTCGTCGAGCGTCTTGACCCCGCCGCCCACCGTGAAGGGCATGAAAATCTCTTCCGACATCCGTTCGATGATGTCGACCACGCGGCCGCGCGAGGCCGCGCTCGGCACGATGTCGAGCACGATCAACTCGTCGACACCGTAGTCGTTATAGACTTTAGCGGTCGTCACCGGATTGCCGGCGGCGCGCTCGTTCTCGAAGAAGCGGACATATTTGACGAGTCTGCCGTCGCGCAGCAGAAATTTCGGGATCAGGCGCTTCTTCAACATCGCGAGAACTTCAGGGATTCCAGCGCAGGAAATTGCTCATCAGCTCGATCCCGGTGTCCTGGCTCTTCTCGGGATGGAACTGCGTGGCGGCGATATTGTCCCGTGCGATGATTGCGGTCACCGATTGGCCGTACTGGGCGAAGCCGACCACATCGCCCGCATCCCTGCAACGCATCGCGAAGGAGTGCACGAAATAGAAGGCCAGATTGCTCTCGCGGATGTTGGCAAGGATCGGATGGTCGCGCTCCTTCGCCACCATGTTCCAGCCCATATGCGGGATCTTCAAAGCGGGATCGTCCGGCATCAGCCGCAGGACGTCGGCATCGAACCAGCCGAGCCCACGATGCGCCACGCCGTCGTCGACATGCTCCTCGGACGTGTTGGCGAGCAGCTGCATCCCGAGGCACACGGCTAGGAAGGGCTTGCCCTTCTCGCGGACGTGGCGCTCCAGCATCTCGTCGATGCCACGGGCGCGGATGTTACTCATCGCATCGCCGAACGCACCGACGCCGGGGAGGATGACGTGGGAAGCATCCGCGATCGCGTCAGCATCATGGGTTACGACCGGATCGAAGCCGCAATATTCGACGGCGTTCTTCACCGAGCGCACATTGTTGATGCCGTAATCGACGATCGCTACGCCTGACATCGCCTGCTCCCCGGCGTTTCGACGCGCCGCCCGTCAATCCTCGCCTAGCCCTTGCCGCCGCCGATCTCGACGCCGGGATGGTTCGGCCACGGCACTTGCGTGTTGTTCCACTTGTCCATGTCCGGCATGCGGCGTCCCGGCTCGACCGTGTTCGGCGAGAACTGCCAAGGGCTGACCTCGTGCTTGATCGCAATCCCCAGGAACTGCTCCTCGGTGAGTTGGAGATAGTCGAGGAACAGATCGAGGCTCGGCGGCCGCTTGCCATCGAACTCGCGCACCAGCGCTTCGCCCTGCTCGCGGGTCATGCGCTTGTTACGGATGTCGATATTGGCGAGATGGTTGGTCCGGCCCATGCCGCGCTTGATGTACTTGAGGTAATCGCGCACGCCCTGGAAAAAGCACTCGATCTTCTCGTAATCGTACTCCGGCGGAATGCCCTCGACCTCCTGGCCTTTCCAGCCGAGCTCGCGCTTGATGATCTCAACGTGCTTCTTGGTGTCCCACTTGATGTAGCTGCCGAGACAGATCGAACGGCACTTGATCCGCATCAATTCCTTGCGCGGCGGATAGACGAACGGATACAGGTCGCGCTTGGCCACGCGGCCCCCCAGAAACTCGTACATGTCGTCGGCGGTGATGCCGAGATTCATCGCGCGGTTGAAGCGCTTCTCGTCGACCTCTTCCATCTCGTCGTAGGAATAGAATGACTGGTATTCGGCCAGACTCTCGCCCCAGAACAGCAGCGGCGTCTCGTAGCGGATCGCGATCTGCATGGTGTGCGCGTAGATGCCGGTGTGGCAGTGCCAGCAGAAGTCGCCTCGGCGCTTCAGCGATTCCAGCATCAGCTCACGCACAACATGCCAGTTCGGCGTGAAGTTCAATACGTCGACGCCGAGTTGCTTGAACACGCTGGTGTTGTTCTCTTCGATCAGCGGACGGTAGAACCAGTGATCGAAGCGCACCACCAATGGCTTCAGACCGAGCTTCTTGACGACGTACCAAAGCTGGAAGACGCTGTCCTTGCCGCCCGAATAGGGCACGATGCAGTCGTACAGGCCTTTGTCGCGGTATTGCGCGACCAGTTCCATCATTTGGTCATGGCGCTCGTCCCAATTGATCTGGGTGTCACGGACCTCGATCTGGGCACAGACGCTGCACGAACCGGCGTCGTCGAACGATGTGGCCTCTGCCGTTTCCGGCAATAAGCACTTGCTACAGCTCAACATTTCGGAGATTCTCGCAATTGCATGATTTGCTGTCGGCTTACCACGCCGTCCAGCCTCCGTCGACAGCAATGCACTGGCCCGTCACATAGGCTGCCAAGTCGCTCGCAAGGTAGGCCACAGCGCCCTTCATATCGTCCTCGCGCGCCATGCGGGCAAGGGGCGTCCGGGCCACATAGCGGCTGAAAAACGGCTCCGCCGTGGCCCTGAAGACCCCGCCAGGCGCGACCGCATTGACCCGGACCTTTGGCGCCATCGTGGTCGCCAGCCAGCGCGTCATCTGGATCAGCCCGCCCTTGCTCGCGGCGTAGGCCGCCGGGTTCCCCAGCGCCGTCCCCTCGTAGAGACGCCAGTCGGGTCCGGCGAGGCCGTAGATCGAGGAAATATTGATCACACTGCCATGGCCCGATTTGGCGAGGTCGTCGGCCGCGGCCTGGATCAGCACGAAGGGCGCGGTAAGGTTGACCTCGATCGCCCGGCGCCAGGTCACATCCGACTGCTGTTCGAACGGGACCGCCCAGCCGTCGAGTCCGCTGGTGCCAACGAAGGCCGCACAATTGACGATGATGTCGATGCCCCCAAATGCCTCGAGCACCCGGCGCGGCAGATTCTTCACGGCGTCGCCTTGCTCAAAATCGCAGTCGAACATCGTGGCCTTGACGGTGTGATCGGTGGCCAGCTTCGCCGCAGCCTCGGTGCCCGCGGACGTCGCAATATCGACCAGTGCGATGCTGGCACCAAGCTCTGCAAGACCTGACGCGATGGCGCGGCCGATATGACCGGCGCCGCCGGTGACAACAGCGACGCGGCCGTGGAGCGACATCATCTCGCGGAGCGAACGTTCGGTGCTCATCCAAAGATCCTCTGGAATTCGTCGGAGGCACGCTGCAGATCGTCGAGACGGCCGACGTCGATCCAGTATTCCCGCAACGGGAATACGACCGACGGCTTGCCCTTGGCGATGGTGCGCTCGATCAGGGTCGGCATGTCCACGGCTTCGTTGGCGTCAAGATGATCGAGCACGCCGGGATCCAGCAGATAGACGCCGGCATTGACGAAGAACTTTTGCGTCGGCTTCTCGCGGATGCCGAGCAGGCGATGGTCGTCGAAATCGATCACGCCGAACGGCACGGTCACCGAATGCTCGCGCACGCAGACGGTGGAGAAGGCCTGATGTTCGCGATGATATTTCAGCATCTGCTCGAAATTCACGGTGGTCAGCAGGTCGCCGTTCATGACGAAGAACGGCTGCGCGGGCCGCTCCGGCAATAGCGACAGCGCGCCTGCGGTGCCGAGCCGCGCATTCTCCTGGAGATAGTTGATCTCGACACCCCAGGCCGAGCCATCGCCAAAATAGTCCTGGATCATGTCGGCCTTGTAGTTGACCGAGATGAAGAACTTGCCGAAGCCGGCCTTGACGAAGCCGCCCAGCACGGTCTCCAGGATCGGCTTGTCGCCGACTCGGATCAGCGGCTTCGGGATGTCGTCGGTGAGCGGCTTCAGCCGCGAGCCGAGGCCGCCGGCCATCAGCACGACCCAATGATCGGATTGCTGCGCGAGCGCGAGATCGTCGATCAGACGGACCTCGACCACCCGCCCCTCCGCATCGACCAGCGGAAGCTGGTGGATCAAATGTTTGCGCATCAAATTGAGCGCAGCCGGATTCGAGATGCCGACGGGCGCCGTGATCGGCGTGCGGTTCATCACCAGGCTGACGGAGGCGTCGAGACCGGTGCCGCCGAGCAGCGCGCGCCGCACGTCGCCGTCGGTGACGGTGCCGACGATTTTGCCGTCTCGCTCGACGATGGCGAGTTGCAGGGTGCCCTGATCGATCCGCCGCAGCGTCTCGATCAGAGGTGTATCTTCATTGACGACGAACGCGCCCTTCATGACAAACCAATCCTATTCGTTGCCGGCGAACCCGCCGGCCGCGACATCCTTTGTAACCACCGCGCCCGCCGCGACGACGGCTCCGGCGCCCACTTTGACGCCGACCAACACCACGGCGCCAGCGCCGACATGGACGCTCTCGCCGATCGACACGCCCCCGCACAGCACCGCCCCCGGCGCGATATGGGCGTGATCGCCGACAATGCAATCGTGCTCCACCACCGCGCGCGTATTCACCAGCACGTTCCGCCCGATCCGCACCGCCGGCTGGATCACAGCACCCGCCATCACCTGCACCCCGTCTCCGAGTTGTGCATCGGAAGCGATGACGGCAGACGCATGCGCGATCACGGGAAACTTGTAACCCTGCGCGGCAAACCGCTCGAACAGCGCGCTCCGGCCCGACAGCCCCGAATCGCGGCGCGAGGCGCGATTGCCAAGACCATTGGCAAGCTCGACCGTGTCGGCGGGCATCTTCAAAACGTCGTCGTCTGATCCGGTGATCTCAACGCCACCGATGGTCTCACCGATGCGCGCGGCGTCGCAATCGGCGACGGCTGCGGGATGGATACCACGGCTCAGTAATGCTTCGATGACGACGCGGGCGTGACCGCCGGCGCAGAGCACGATCAGGCTCATGGCTCGAGCGCCTCGTTGGCCGCATAGTCGCGCGGGGCGGTCTTGCCGAGATAGCTCCAATATTCGATCGGCGGAACGCCGCTACCCGGGCGCTTGACGCCGAGGTTGTCTTCCGTAAAGCGCTCGCCGGCGCGCACCGGGCGCAACACGACGAGGCTGCGGCGCGCCACCGCTCGGTTTGGAATCTCCTCCGGCGCCGGCACCTTGCGGCCATCGCCGAGCGCGGCCTCGACATCACGGATCGAGGCGATCATCGCCGCCATCTCGTTAGGTTCGATCGAGGCGCGGTGATCGGGACCCGGCAAATTGCGATCGAGCGTCAGATGCTTTTCGATGACGGTGGCACCGAGCGCTACGGCGGCGGATGCGATGTGGATGCCGCGGCTGTGGTCGGAGAAGCCGACAGGCAAGCCGAACGCATCGCGCAGCGTCGCCATAGCCCGCAGATTGATCGATTGCGGGTCGGCCGGATATTCCGTAGTGCAATGCAGCAGCGTGATCTTGGCACGCAACTCCGTCCAGGTCGCGCGGTCCAGCAGCAGATTTGCGAACGCGACGCGCGTCGGCCGCACCGTCGCGTCACGAAGATAGCCGAAGGCGATGACGCCGAGCGCCTGCTCCACTTCGGCGAGCGTCCCCATCCCGGTCGACAAGATGATCGGCAGCCGGAACCGCGCCAGATGCAGCAGCAGCGGCGCATTGGTGAGATCGCCCGAGCCGACCTTCAGCGTGGACACGCCGACGCGGCGGACCAGATGCATGGCGCTGTCGACATCGAACGGCGTCGACATATAAGTGATATTGGCAGACGCACAGGCTGCGGCGATCTGCTCCTCGTCCTCAGGGCTGAGCTCCAGAGCGCGCAGCATGTCGAGCTGCGACTGCGCCGCACCGGTGGTCGCCCGCTGGTAGCTCGCCTTTGCGGCCTCGGCGGTTGCGAGCTTATCGGCTCGGAACGACTGAAACTTGACCACATCGGCCCCGGCCCGCGCCGCCGCCGCCACCAGCGCCAGCGCCCGTGCACGGTCGCCGTTGTGGTTGACGCCGGCCTCAGCAATGATCAGGGTTTTGCGATGCATGGGGTTTCGTCGCTGGGCGGAGCGAAATCGGCCGCCAATCAAGCAGTTGTCTTAGTGGAGCGCGCTGGTAAAAGCAACGCAAGCGGACGGTTTGCAGCGTTCCCCAGGGTGACCCGCAACAGCCCGTTGAGCGACGAATTACGCCGATTCGCGACGACGAGACACAGGATAGTCAGAGCTTATGACGAACTCGCCTGAGATATTGTTCCTGCTGGTCGGCCGCGGTGGATCGAAGGGCCTGCCCGGCAAGAACCTGCGCGAGATCGGCGGCCTCAGCCTGACCGGCTACAAGGCGATTGCCGCAAAACAGTCCCGCTACTGCTCGCGCCTAATCGTGTCTAGCGACAGCCCCGAGATCCGCGCCGAGGCGACGCGGCACGGCGCCGAAATGCTGTTCGAGCGGCCGGCCGAGCTCGCGACCGACACCGCCTCCTCCAATGACGTGGTGCTGCACGCCATGGACTGGATCGAGACGCATGAGAAGCGGCGCTACGACGCCATCATGCTGCTGGAACCCTCCTCGCCCTTCGCGACGCCCAAGCATTTCGACGAGGCCGTTGAGTTGTTCGCCGCGCGCAAGGCGAGCCTCGTGGTCGGCATGCGCGAGACCGAGGTCTCCTCGATCTTCGTGGGCACGCTCGGCACGGACGGCTCCATCGGCGGCATCGTCGAGAAGATGCTGACGACGACGGCCCAGCGGCGACAGGACCAGGCCATCGAAGTCACCATGAACGGCGCGCTCTATCTTGTCGGCTGGGACGCGATGCGCAAGCATCGTAAGATCTACGCCGACCCGTTCGCGAGCTATGGCATCATGATGGACCGCATGCATTCGATCGAGATCGAGAGCGCGGCCGACCTCGCCTATGCCTCCTATGTCATCGAGCACGGTATGCTCGATGGTTCGCCATGGCGGAAGGCATGAGCGCACGCCGCCGGATCGCCGTCGTCACCGGCTCGCGCGCCGACTACGGATTGCTGCGGGGCATTTTGGCGCGGCTCAGGGCGGCCCACGACGTCGCGCTGAGCGTGATTGGCTGCGGCATGCATCTGGTGCCTCGCTTCGGCGAGACTTGGAAGATTATCGAGGCCGATGGCTTTCCGATCGCCGCGAAAATTGATCTTGCGCTTGACGACGATCGTGCCGAAACGATTGCGCGCGGCACCGGCATCGGCGTCAGCGGTTTTGCCGAGGCGCTGCCAAAGCTCGCACCCGACGTCCTCGTCGTGCTCGGCGACCGGTACGAGGTGCTGGCCGCCTCCGTTGCGGCGACACTGCTGAACATTCCGATCGCACACATCCATGGCGGTGAGATCACCGCGGGCGCTTTCGACGACGCGATCCGTCATGCCATCACCAAGATGGCCTGTCTGCATTTCGTTGCAGCCGAACCTTATCGCCGTCGCGTGATCCAGATGGGCGAGCAGCCCGATTTCGTGTTCAATGTCGGCGCGCCGGGCCTCGATCTGGCGGACAGCACGCCGACACTGACCCGCGCCGAGCTGTTCGCAAAGCTCGGCATCGGCGGTCCCGAGCGCTTCCTGCTGGTGACGCTGCATCCGACGACGGCGCAGCCGGAAGCCGACGCCGCCAACGTCACGGCCCTTCTCGGCGCGCTTGCCTACATCGAGGACCGGAGCTTCATCTTCACCGGGGTCAACGCCGATCCCGGCTATCGCGCCATCGACGATGCGATCAGGAGGTTCGTCGCTGCGCGACCCGATCGCGCCCATCTCTTCACCTCGCTCGGCAGCGAGCGTTACTGGTCCGCGCTGCGGCTTGCGGATGCCGTGGTCGGCAACTCCTCCAGCGGCATCCTGGAAGCCCCGGCCGTCGGTGTGCCCACGATCAATATCGGCGATCGCCAGAAGGGCCGGCTGCGGGCCGCCTCGATCATCGACTGCCCGGCCAATTCGCACCTCATCCTGGCAAGCCTCCGGCGCATCTTCGAGGGCCGGTTCCAGCCCGATCCGGCCCATGTGCCGCCCTACGGCCGCGGGGGCGCCTCCGAGGCCATCGCTGCAACCCTTCGAAAGATCGAGCTCAAGCGCGCTTTCCCGAAGTATTTCCACGACTTAGCGGCCACGCTGGAACCGCCCGGACCGGCCTTATAAGTCCTGGCCATTGTTGCCAGTGCCGCGCCCTAGGCTGTATAGATCGGGCGAGATTGAGACAAACCGCGCTCGTTCCGGGAGTACGCGACATGACGACGATCGATTCACTTTCCGACGTGACGCCGATGGCACGCGCCGGCGAGATTGGTGAACTTCCGATTCCGCCCTATCGCGGCAACACGCTTCCGGCGATCGACTATGATGCGCATCCGGCCTATGGCGGCATGCTGCCGAAGCCGACCTTCCGCGAGCGCCTCCATGCGCTGAACGTGTTCGCGCGCACCTTCGCCTTCGTCACCATTCGCCGCATCGTCGACTACGACAACATGCCGCTGCTGAGCAAGGAGGCGGGCTTCAGCGGCCTCAATGCAAAGACGGCGCTGCGCTACATCTCGATGTTCGCGAGCATCCGTGCAAGCCGCGCGATCGGCTGGCTGACCGGTGCGCGCCGTCCCGCGCAGCCGGCGAACCCGGCGCTGCTCAACAAGATCAAATCCGACGGCATTGTCTGCCTGAACCTCACGCCCGACGAGATCGAGCAGATCCGCGGCGTGACCAATCCGGGCTTCGCCAAGCTCGACGACCGCCGCGCCAACATTCCGCCGGAGAAGCGCAAGTTCGACGACAACGTCTACTGGTGCACGCGCTCGGCTGATCCACAGGCGTTCGCGACCGTCGAGTCCATCTTCAAGCGCTACGGCATCATGGAAGCGGCGAGCGCCTATCTCGGCCGCCCCGCCGGCGTGAAGCACGTCAATGCGCAGATCAACGATCAGGATCTCGCATTCTGGAAGCGCGTATTCCCGGACACGCAGCTTGCCGATCCCTGGGGCAGCTATCTGCATATCGATGCCACCTACGGCATGCTGAAATGCGCGATTTACGTCCATGACATCGGTCCGGATGGCGGCCCGTTCTGCTACATCCGCGGCAGCCAGAACGCGAAGATCGGCTGGTTCGAAGGCATGATCCGCCGCACCAACGATTTTTCAGGCTTCTCTGGCCGCCGGCCCGATGCGCGCAAGAAGTTCATGGCGCTGCCTGCGTTCCTGCGCAGGAAGGCCGACTTTGGCGGCGACCTGCTCGACAATTCGCCGGAGGTGGCGCGTCTGCGCGAAGGCCACTTCGCCGCGACCTCGAACTACGGCAATTGCGTGCTGTTCGACGGCAACGGCATGCATCGCGGCGGCATGGTTAACAAGGGCGAGCGCCGCTGCCTGTTCATCCTGCTCGCGGAAATCTGACGCAAAGCTTCCGGCTGCACGCCTCAGGCGCCGCGCAGCTTGCTCGGACGCTTGAGATATTCGGCAAGCTGTTCGGGGCTGAAATAAGCCGCCTGACGGCGCAGCGGGCTGTCCTTGCGGATGAAGGCAAGATCGATCTGGGCCAAGGCACCGTCGAGCGAGCGCATGTGTCCCTCCAGCACGTCGTAAACCGCGAAGCCCGCCTCGTCGCAGAAGCGCACGATGTCGGCGAACTGCGGGATGCCGTGCCGCATCGGCATCATCGTGGTCTCGAGGATCATGAGATCGATTTCGCCGATCCGCGAACCGAGCCCCTTCAGCACTTCGATCTCGGCGCCTTGCGTATCGATCTTCAGAAACACCGGATGCTCCAGCGTCTCCGGCAACAGCGAATCGAGCCGCCGCATCGGCGTCTTGCGCGCCTCGCCATCGAGGGCCTTGCCTTCGACCTGCGCAAAAATGCTCGAGCCCGAGATGTCGTCGTGGACGTTAAAGGTAATCTCGCCGTTTTCGGCACCGGCCGCGACCAGGAAATACTCGGCATCAAGCCGCTGCTTGAGCTGTTCGAGGATAGGGCGGCATTCCGCCACGGGTTCGACCAGGAAATATTTGGCACGCGGAAATGCGTCGTAGATCGGCGACGTGCCGAAGGCGATGCCGACATCGATCACCGTCTTCACATCCAAGCCAAGCGCCTTCAGATGCTTGAAGAACAGGCCAAAGTTCCTGACCGGCGCGTTGGTGCGCATCAGGCGGAGGCCAATTGGCTCCAGGACGTTGTTGATGGCCTGGAACGCGGCAGAGACGAATGCCTTCATGAAGCGAATGCCGGTTGGGGCTAGAGCCGAGGTGAAAGCGATCGCAAAGTGCTCTGCGAACGTTGGATTTGGCGCAGTTTGCAATCGCCTGGTCGTTTTGGTAGATCAGCCCGACCGGCCGGTCAAGCGACGGTTCCCTCGGCAATGACAGCGACATCAGCATGAAAGTACTCGTGACCGGAAGCTCCGGCTTCATCGGCCAAGCATTGGTGCGGCGGTTACGCACCGAGCATTGCGCAGTCGTTGGGCTCGACAAGGCCCCCGCCGGCACCACCGAAATCGTGTGCGACATCCTGGACGCCGATCGCCTGACGAAAGCTTTGACCAGCGCCTCGCCTGATGCGGTGGTCCATCTTGCCGCACGGATTGATCTCGACGAAAAGGTCAACCTTTCCGGCTACACCGCCAATATCGAGGGCGTCGAAAACCTGGTCGAGGCCGTGCGGCAGACGCCATCGGTGCGGCGCGCAATCTGGACCTCGTCACAACTCGTCTGCCGCGTCGGCTACGTGCCAGCCAGCGAGACCGACTACCAGGCTGACACTCTGTACGGAAAGAGCAAGGTGCGCACTGAAGAGATCGTCCGCAGCGCCGACGGAGCGGGGCGCGAATGGTGCTTGGTGCGTCCCACGACCGTCTGGGGCCCCGGCATGAGCGCGCACTACCAGCGCTTCCTTCGTATGATCGAGCGCGGCCAATATTTCCACGTCGGCCACGCCCCGCTCTGGAAATCGTACAGCTATATCGACAACATCACCTTTCAGTATTGGCGCCTGCTGGACGCGCCAGCCGAACATATCCATCGCCGGACGTTTTATCTTGCCGACTACACGCCAATCGATCTCATAGCGTGGTGCGATGCGTTTCAGCGCAACTTCGGTTCGCGCCCGATTCCGCACCTATCAACCGGTGTCGCCCGCACGCTGGCGTTCTGTGGCGATGCGGTAAACGCGATCGGCTTGAAGCGATTTCCCTTCAACTCGTTCCGCCTCAACAACGTGCTCACGGAGTATCAATTCGATCTCGCACCGACTGCGGCAGTCTGCGGGCCGCTCCCCTACGACATGGAGCAAGGCGTCTCGGCGACGGTCGCGTGGCTGCACAACGTCTCCGCACGTTAATATCAGGTCGCTGGCCCGTTGGCTCCCTGTTGACCGGGTTCGTGCGCCGCCCTCTCGCGCAGATTGGCAAAATCCAGCATCAGCCCGGTCACCAGCATCGACACCAGCACCAGCGCCGAATTTGCGATGCCGAGAGGTCCCTGAACCGGACTGAGAACGATACTGGCGAGTACGAACACTAGCAGAAGCACAGGCGTCATCCGAAGGGAATGCCGTGTTCCTGCCGCGCTCCAGCCGGCCAAGCCTCCCCAGATCGCGATGTAGAGGATTGCCCCGACGAGGCCGAAATCGATGAAGGCCGCGGCCCAAGCACTCGGGAAGAAGCCGTAGATCAGCTCGGCCCGCTGCTGCGCCTCCATGAGCGCCACTCGATCCGTACCCGGGAAAAATATACGCAACAACGGCGAAAGCACACCGACCTCGTATAGACCCCACTGGGGTGTGAACCTGTTGCGTGCCTTCCAGACGATGTCCACGGTCCGCACACCGTGGGTCAGATAGAAGTAGGTGCTGAGGCCGATCATGGCTCCGTGCCCAGACACGCGGCCGGATTCGATCGCTGAGGTTACATAGCCGCGCGGCTTCACGTCCCAGGCTTCCAGCATCATCGCCAGAACGGCCTCTGTCGAGCTCGTGCTAGGCGTCGATGGCGAAGCGGCGCGCGCCTCGGCAACACGCTTGTTTAGCTCGATTGCGGCCATGGCGTCGGCCTTGGGGGGGACAAGTTCGCCTGATAAGGCCGGACGGCCCGCCGCGGATGCATCGCGCAGGTTCTTATCCTGCAATTCGGTGATCAGCGGCGCCATCTGGATGCAAAAGTTCTGTCTGCTGGCCCAGATCGCGCTGGAATAGACCACAAACAGGCCCACGGCGAGGACAGTCTTGAGCAGAAGATAATGGCCACGCGGCAATAGCGTTCGCCCCTCCATGAGGCGCACCAGCATCGCCATCGCGACCAGAACGAGAACGAACAGAATCGGCATCCGCCCCGAATAAAGCAGCGCATACCCCACCGGTGAGACCATGGACACTTGCGCCAGCGCAGCCGGCCATCCCCTGATTTCCTCCCCCTTCAGCAGGAACAGCACGACGGAAGCGAAGCCGAACGAGAACATCGCGTAACCGGCATAGAGCAACGGCGTGCGCTTGATCGCGATCGTGTCAACGAGCCCCGGCGCGCAGCGCAGCAGTTCGGCATAGCTACCGTTGCTGATGCCGCTGAGCATGGTACGATCGAGCGCCACAAGCGCAATGCCGACGATGCCGAACAGCGACACGGCCATCATGACGTTGTTAAGAGTCGGCACAGAGAGCTCCGGGGGACGGACCTGGCGAGTGAACCAGCGATCAAAGACGAACTTGCCGCCCCGATAGGACAACAGAAAGGTCGCCAGTCCAAGTGCGACCAAAGTCAGCACGGCGGCCGAAGGCTGTCCCGGATATTCGATGGGCCCGACGGCAACGGCGAAGAGCGCTCCGAGCCAGATCACGGTCATCAGAAGCGCGGGCGACGCGAGAGCGCCGAAAAATCGAACAAGCCGCTGCTGCACATTGAAGTTCAAGAAGCGCCCCTCGGTTACGACGCGGGATGGGCTCGACGCTTTCGCATGAGCTCGTCCTTCACGGGTAGAGCATGTCCGGATCGGTGGGAAGGCCGATGGATTCGGTCGCGCCCGGTTTCCTGAAACTTCCGCGCATCCTGTGGATTGCGAAACCCACCAGCGAAAGGAACAACCCGGCGCTGGTAATGCCGCCGGCTAGTGCGGCCCCGTAGATGCCCAGCACAGGAATCAGCGCCACGTTCAGCAATGTCGATACCGCAGCGGAACCGAGATTGCAGATCAGCAGATATTTGTCAGCCCGCGCCGCGTAGAGCGCGTAGGATGGAACATCCGCGAGCATGCGCAGGAATACGCCCGGCAGCATGGCATAGAATACGCCGATGCTCGCCGTATAGGTGGACAGCCCGAGCACCGCCAGCATTGGACCCATGGCAAAGGCCGACAGGATCATCGTCGCGCAGACCAGCGCCAGCATGGACCAGAAGAAGGAGCGCAGGGCCGAGCGATAGGCGTCCCTGCCAGCAGCATAGCCCGCAATGACTTTTGGCAGAAACTGGTGCGATACCGAGCTACCCAACGACAGCAGGCCGATGAGGATCGTCGAATAGAACGTATAGATGCCGAGGGCGTCGCGCCCGACGAACGCGTCAATGACGAAACGGTCGACATAGGAGATGACCAGGGCCCCCGCCGCCGTCAGCATGAACGGGCGCGCGGTCCAAAGACCTTCGCGGATGTTCTTGAGATCCGGCACGTACCCCCTCAATTCGCGCCAGGGCAACTCCGAGAGCGAGAACCCGGAGAAGACGATCGACGCCACGCCGCCGAGCGCCCACCAGACCAGAACCGTCTCAAGCGTCCGCATCGAGGGCGCCGCTAACATCAGCACAGCAATGGCGTACACCCAGATGCCGCCGCGCAGGAACACGCCGATATAAGCCCGCACCGGTCGCCAGGTGATGATCAGGATCCGCGTCGCCTCCAGCGAGATGTGCTCGGTGACGAGAATCACCATAAACCAGGGTGCCAGGCGCGCCGGAAAGGAACCCGTGGCGATCGCAGAGGTCACCACGATGCCGACCGCCACGAGCGCCGCCGTCCCGAGCACCATCTGGTCGGCAATGATGCGCGCGCGCCGCTCGGGCGTCGCCGGCACCAGTTCGCGCAGCGTGAAGGAATAGAACTCCAAGCCTACCGCGAGGAGCGCGAACGCCAGTGCCGCCGTCAGGAGGCCGTATGCTCCAATCTCGGCCGGCGACAGCATACGCGCCAGAAGCAACGATAGAAGGAAGCGGCTTGCGAGCGTCAGCGCGCGCAAGACTAGTGCCGCGACCGTGCCGGCGACCGCCGGGCGCGTCACGAGGTCAAGCAAACGAGATCGCATCGCGCTTTCCATCTCCGCCGTCCCTCAGCATCGGTTGCAGACGCGTGCCTCACTTGTAACGTCAGGCGGCGGTTCTGCAGGACTTCAGGAATCGCGGCAGGTGCGCGTTCAGCGAACGCGCCAGCGGCTCGACCGAGGCCCGCGCGGCCGCGCTCTCGACATCGAACTTGCGCCAGCCGAAATAGTCGCCCTCGAGGCTGATCGACGCCAAGTGCCATATAATCGTGCGCCGGATCGTGTCGAGATCGTCAGGGGATTGCCACCGTGACAGCCGCTCGGCGAGCCCGTCCACCTCGTCGGTGTCGCGGACGTGCAAGAAGTGCTGCTCGGTCGCATAATACGGCTCGGTCGCGACCGAGCACAACCCGGCAAGCGCCGCCTGGAAGCCGATGGTGCCGGTGAACGTGACCGACACCGCACACTTCCTGATCAAGAGATTCGCCGGCACGTCGTAAGGCACCAGCACCACGGACGGCAGCTTCGCCAGGCGTGCGAACAACTCGCGCTGGCGGAAACCGAACTGCAGCGGATGATCCTTGACGAAAATGCGGTAGCCGATGCCGCTGAGCACCTCGCAATAGCGCACGACGACGTCGTCATGCGCGAGCATGTCTTGCGGCTCGAGCCAGTAATCCATCGAAGCTTCGGGGAAGAGCTGAAGCCCGAGGAACACCCGACGCTCGCGTGGCACTTCGGCCAGCCGCCTGTCCCAGCCATGATCCAGCAGGCCAAGCACGGCCACGTCGCGCATGCGGACCTTGTGCTTGAGCCGCTTCAGCGCGTCAAGATAGTGGCAGTTGTACCGGTCGCGCTTGATGAACCGCCAAACGTTAAAAAAGGCGCCCCGCAGCGCGTAGTAACCGAAAATCCGCCAGAACCTGGCCAGCGAAAAA
Organism: Bradyrhizobium sp. CW1; assembly: GCF_023100665.1. Taxonomy (NCBI): domain Bacteria; kingdom Pseudomonadati; phylum Pseudomonadota; class Alphaproteobacteria; order Hyphomicrobiales; family Nitrobacteraceae; genus Bradyrhizobium; species Bradyrhizobium sp. CW1. The sequence goes on along the minus strand of NZ_CP064684.1, from coordinate 2,759,083 downwards.
CGCTTGGCGTCGCGGACATAGGCCGGCGCAAAATCGTCCCTGCAGAGCTGGCCGACCGCCGCATCGATGTTCTCCCTGGAGGGCTCGCGCAGCCAGACCGGCTTTCCGCGGCGCATCAGCATGATCTGGTCCGGAATGATCGAGGTCGTCATCTCCAGGAAATCGATGCCGCGCCGTCGCGCCGTACGCTCCATCACGTCCATAACGTAGCGGTCGATGGTGAAGGTCAGGACGAGATCGGGGGCAAGCTTGTCAAAAGCCTGCTCGATCGCCTGCGTCATGCCGCCGATCATTTTGAGCGCAAGATCGCGATCGAGGCTCCTGAGCACGCGGCAGCGCAGGATGATGTCGGCGCACCCATCCTCCCCGAAACGCGTGAGCGCCGCGACCGCGGCATCGCCCCTGTCGACAAAGCGATAGAAGTCATCGACCAGCGAATAGTCGCCGTCGTCGCGCAGGTCGCTGAGCACGACCGCGTCGGCAAACTCCATGCGCGAGGCCAGGTATTTCCACCAGGCCGTCGTGCTGTGGATGGTGAAGAAGACGATCCGGGGCATCAGCTCTGGCTCGCGCCTTTGGCGGTTCCTTGAGCCACTCCGCCGAGGAAGGGGCTGCTGGGCAAGTTAATGCAGCGCGTGTTCATGTCTTCGGCGACGGGCAGCGAAGCGCACGGGCAATCGCGGTACATCGGCAACAGATGCATCGGCGTCCACAGCGGCCGGGCGCGAATGCCGTGGCCGTGTAGGGCTTCGAGCAGACGGTCGCGCTCGGAGGCGTGTTCGCGGTCGAGCACCAGCGTGTTGAGCCAGTAGTTGCTCTTGGATCCCTTCGGCTCACGATAGATGCGCGCCCAAGGAAAATCGCGGAAAGCGCTCAGATAGCGTTCGGCAAGCACGCGCTTGCTCGCAACCATGCTCTCAAGCCGCTCCATTTGAGCGCAGCCGAGCGCCGCATTGATGTTGGGCAAGCGGTAGTTGTAGGCGATCTCGTCGTGTTCAAAGGCCCAGGCATGCGCCTTTTTTGCAGTCGAAGTGAAGTGGCGAGCTTGGCGGGCATGCGCCTCATCGTCGGTCACAATCATGCCGCCGCCGCCCGTGGTGACGATCTTGTTTCCGTTGAAGCTGAGCACGGCCGAGTGTCCGAAGGTACCGCAACCCTTACCGTTCAGGGTCGAGCCTAGCGACTCGGTCGCATCTTCGACGATCACAAGGTCGTAGCGGGCGGCTACCGCGCGGAGCGCGGTCATATCGACGGGATGTCCAAAGATGTGCACGGGAACGACCGCACGAAGCCGTCGTCCGGTGTGCTTGTTCACCCAGGCGCCATTCTGCCGCACGGCAATCGCGTCGAGATGCGCCTCGAGCGCGCGCGGGTCGAGCCCTAGCGTGTCCCAGGTCGAATCGACGAAATGCGGCATGGCGCCGGCGTGGCTCACGGCGTTCGCGGTGGCGACGAAAGTGATCGAGGGCAGCAGCACCTCGTCGTTCGACCCGACGCCTTCGAGCACCAATGCTGCATGCAGCGCGGCCGTGCCGTTGACGATCGCAACTGCGTAGCGCGAGCCGGTCGCGGCCGCCACCATCTCCTCGAAACGCGTGACGTATTTGCCGGCTGACGAGACCCAATTTGTGTCGATGCAGTCGAGCACTAGCTCGCGCTCGCGGTCCCCGAAACGCGGCTCGTGGAGCTCCACCGGACGCTGCACCAACCCGAGCGCCGCATCGATGGCGTCGAGCACCGGCTTGAGATCAAACACGCCAGGACGATTCTGGCTCGCTTGTGCGGGTAACATGCTCATCTTGCTCACAGAGTGTAGGCATTGAGGCGATAGCGAGCCAGGTTCTCCTGCTTAGTGAACCAGGCAATGGTCTGCTCAAGACCTTTAAGCAGGCCGTCGACACCGCCAAAACGCGGCGACCAGCCGAGCAGCTTTTGCGCCTTGACGTTGGAAGCCCAGAGCCGCTCGACCTCGCTGCGCTCGGGGCGCACGCGAATGTCGTCATGCTCGATCTCGATCTCCGCCTTCATCAGCTCGGCAATCAGCCGTGCAGTGTCGCCGATTGAGATCTCGAAGGCGCTGCCGATGTTGATGACCTCGCCGATGCCGGCATTGGAGTCGAGCGCCGCAAGGAAGCCGCAGACGGTATCGGCGACATAGTTGAAATCGCGAGTCGGGTGGATGCTGCCGAGCTTGATCTTTCGCGCGCCCGCCGCGACCTGGGTGATGATGGTCGGGATGACCGCACGCGCCGATTGGCGCGGCCCGTAGGTGTTGAACGGCCGCACCACCGACACCGGCGTGCCGAACGAGCGCTCGAACGACAGAGCGAGTTGGTCAGCTGCAATTTTGGTTGCGGAGTAAGGCGACTGGCCCTGGAGTGGATGTTCCTCGGTGATCGGGACGAATTGCGCTGTGCCGTAGACCTCGCTGGTGGAGGTGTGGATCACCTTCTCGACGCCGAAATCGCGCGCCGCCTGCAGCACGTTGAGTGTACCGCGGATGTTGGCTTCAACATAAGTGTCAGGTGAGTGATAGGAGTAAGGAATCGCGATCAACGCAGCCAGATGCAGGACAGCGTCGCATCCCTTCATAGCGGTGCGCACGCCATTAGGATCGCACACATTGCCGGCGAAGACGTCGAATTCCTTGCGGATGTCGGGCGGGGAGGAATCAAGCCAGCCATGCGAGCCCATGCTGTTGTAGTGCACGAAGGTACGCACCGCGACATTGCGCCGGACTAGCTCTTCCGCAAGGTGCGATCCGATAAACCCGCCCGCGCCCGTCAAAAGTACTTTTCGCACAGTTCCAGTTCCCCTCTGACTGGGCCAACTGCCCGCCTGCCGACCCGGCACGGCCGCTTCTAAACATTCCAGCCGCTGGAGGCCAGTTTGAATACGCCGAAGGCTGACAGGGTCCGGACGCCCCGCACGACATGCACCCGCGTTGGGGCGCGTAAGCTATTGAGATTGATCTATAATTGGCGGGCGGGTACCGTCCGCCTGTGCTATGCAAATTCGCGCAGGAGCCGGATCACGCTGTCTTGTTGCGATTGCGTAATTTCGGCAAAAATCGGCAGCGACAGGATGCTGGTCTGATCCCGGTATGCATGCGGAAATTGTGCCGCTGTGTGACTCAATCTTGAGTAGGCCTGAAGTAGCGGCAGCGCGGTCGGATAATTGATGGCGGTCTGCACGCCATTGGCATTGAGGTAAGCCGCCAGTGCATCGCGCCTCGGATGTCTGATCGTGTAGAGGTGATAAACGTGATCGCGGCCGGGCGCGACCTGCGGCACGCTCACGCCCTCGATCTGATTGAGGCTGGCATCATAGACCGCGGCCGCGCGCTGCCGCGCCTCGGTCCAGGCGGCAAGATGCGGAAGCTTTGCTGACAGAATGGCGGCCTGCATGCCATCGAGCCGGCTGTTGACGCCCTCGATCTCGTGCTGATGCTTCACGAGGCCGCCATGACGCGCCAGGCGGGTCATGTGCTCTGCAAGCACAGCGTCATTAGTGACCACGGCGCCCGCATCGCCCATCGCACCGAGATTCTTGCCGGGATAGAACGAATATGTCGCGGCCGCGCCGAACGTTCCGACCATCTGCCCCTTGTAGCGCGCCAGATGCGCCTGGGCGCAATCCTCGATCACCCACAATCCATGCTTGTTCGCGATCGCCATGATTGCGTCCATGTCTGCGGGCTGGCCGTATAGGTGCACCGGGATGATGCCCACCGTGCGCGGCGTGATCGCGGCTTGGATCGCCGCAGGATCGATCGTGAAGGTCACCCCGTCGGTATCGCAGAATTTAACGTTCGCGCCCGCATGCGTGATCATCGCCGAGGTCGAGATCCAGGAATGCGCGGTCGTGATGACCTCGTCGCCCGGCTTCACCTTCAGCGCGGCCATTGCGAGATAGAGCGCATCCGTCCCGTTGGCGCAGGAGACGCAATGCCTGACGGAAGCGGCCTTGGCGAAGTCGCGCTCGAATTCATCGACGAAGGGCCCGCGGATGAAGGCATTGTCGCGAATGACGGCGGCAATCGCTGCGTCGATCTCACCCTTGATGCTTTGGTATTGGAGCTGGAGATCAGCGAAGGGAACCGCCATTCGTCACTTCCGCAAGGTCAGTAGCCGGGCCGGATTTCCGGCATAGGTGCCGACAACGTTGATGTCCTTCGTCACCACCGAGCCCGCGCCGATCACGACATCGTCCACGATCGTGACCGGCATGATCGTCGCATTCGAGCCGATCGACACCCGGTTGCCGATCCTGGTCTCGCGCCACAATTCCTTGCGCCCCCTTGCCGGGCCGCCGCTCGCAAAGGTGTCGTTGATGAACATCACACCGTGGCCGACGAAGCAGTCCTCGCCGATGCTGACGAGCTCGCAGACGAAGCTGTGCGATTGCACGCGGGTGCGGGCGCCGACGACGACGTCCTTCTGGATCTCGGTGAACGGCCCGATGAAGCAGCCGTCGCCGATCGTGCAGCCATAGAGATTGCAGGGCTCGACCACCTTGACGCCCGCCCCAAAGCTGACGTCGCGGATCCCGATCTGGTGGCTTTCGGGGCTGCTCACGAGGCGACGCCCAGGCGGCTGCGACGGGGCATGAAGCGGAGCGACACCTCCTGCCCGGTCTCGATTGATTCGTAGAGCGCGGAGATCAGCTCCAGGCTCTTACGCCCCTGCAGCCCATCGACCAGCGCCGCGCCGCGATTAGCGAGGCATTCGACGACATGCTGGTAATAGGCCTGGTGGCCGAAACCATAGACGTTCGGCGGGTTGACCGAGAACTTGTCGATCACCAACTTGTCCGACGGCAGTTCGTTGACGAAACGCCAGTGGCGGATCTGGTTCATGGCGAAGCCGCCGACCTCGACCGTTCCCTTCTCCCCGAGGATCGAGAGCGAGCCTTCGAAATCGGCCGGGCGTGCGGCAGTGGTCGCCTCGATGATGCCCAGCGCGCCGCTGCGAAACTTCAGCGTCGCGACCGCCGTGTCCTCGGTCTCGATTTTCACCAGCGCCGTGGTGCTGCGCGCATGGACGCTGACGACATCGCCGAAGAACCACTCCAGCATGTCGACGTGGTGGCTGGCCTGGTTGGTCAGCACGCCGCCGTCCTGCGCCCAGGTGCCGCGCCAGGCGTCCTGGTCATAATAGGCCTGGTCCCGGCACCAGCGCACGCGGACCGTTCCGAGCACGAGCTTCCCGAAGCGGCCGGCATCGAGCGCCTCGCGCGCCTTGACGATCGGCACGTTGAAGCGGTTCTGCTTGACGACGAAGAGTTTTACGCCTGCCTGGTCGCAGGCGCGGATCATGTCGTCCGCGTCCTGCAGCCGCAGTGCCATCGGTTTTTCGACCACGACATGCTTGCCGGCCCGCGCGCAGGCGATCGCGTGCTGCGGATGCATCCCGCTCGGCGTCAGCACGGCGACGGCGTCGATATCGTCGCGCGCGAGCATCGCGTCGAGATCGTTATGCGCCGAGACCTTGAATTTCGTGGCAATCGCATCCGCCCGCGCGCGATCGGAATCGCACACCGCAACGAGGCGCGCACCCTTGATGTGGTTCCCGCCCAGAAGGTCGGAATGGCGCTTGGCGATGCGCCCGCACCCGAGCAGGCCAAATCTAATCACAGAAGCTCCTCGGCATCTGAGTCGTTTGCATACAACGTCCCGACCAGATCAAGACGGCGGACACTTCTACACCAAATGAAGTCCCTGTAAATTACAGTTTGCCGAAGGGGGAAGATGAGCCGGCGGACTTCCGCTTTCATGAAAGAACTTGAACACACGTGGAAATTGCGTTAGCGAGCACACTGGGTCACAAATTCCTAGCCCGTAACGACGCATGATCATCCCCTACGAGCTAGGTGTCTGGCAGCGCGCTATTCTATTGTATGCTTGCAGCACTATCTGCTGCATATCCCTTTTCTGCGTCGCCGCCCGCTATCCAGCATTTCATATTACTAATCACCCTATATGGCTGTTTAGGGCAGCCTTGGCCACTCTCGCCTTCGCCAGCCTCTCGTGGCTCTTTGCCATCGCGCGCTTCAGCTTCGGCTATCTGATCGGATTCTACCTCTACGTTATGGTCCTGGGCTATCTCTGGCTCAACTCGTTTTCGCCGCTTCCCTACAATCACGCCTTGACCGGCGCATCCGCGGCCGCCTCGGCTGCATCTTTCCTGCTGCCGGCCCTGTTCATCTGTGCTCCTCTCCGGCAGATGTGCGCATTATCGATCCGCAGCGTCGATCGACTCCTCACTGCAATTCTCGTGGCTGCGATCGCAACGATCGCCGCCGGCGTAAGTTACAACTTCAAATTCGTCGAGATTGGAAACATCTATCAGTTCCGTGGAGCGCTGGCGTTCCCGACGGCCCTCAACTATGCGATGGGGATTGTCGGGACCGCGCTGCTGCCGTTCGCTTATGCCTGCTTCGCCTTGCGCGGCAGCTTCTGGCGCGCAGGACTCGTCATAGTCCTCATGCTGCTGCTCTATCCGATCACGCTCACCAAAATGACCTTGTTCGGGCCCATTTGGCTCGTTGTCCTCACAATCGCATCCAGGCTCATCGAGTCAAGAGCGACGGTCATCCTGTCGCTCCTGGTGCCAATCTCCGTCGGCGTGCTGTTCTTCGCGCTTGGCGATAGAGGACTGCAGGCCTTGGATGCGCCGAGTGCGTACTTCGGGTTGGTCAATTTCCGGATGGCGGCGATCCCGTCCTTGGCCATGGATTACTATAACTTCTTCTTTGCGACGCACGAACTCACCAACTTTTGTCAAATCCGTCTGCTGAGCGCGCTGATCGGCTGCCCCTACCAGGAAGCGTTAGGCACGGTGATGAACAAATTCTTCGGCTTCGGCGGCTATTTCAACGCATCCTTATTCGCTACGGAGGGCATTGCTTCGGTGGGCCCGACGTTCGCACCTCTCACGGCATTAGCGTGCGGCCTCTTCATCGCAATCGGCAATCGCCTGGCGGCCGGATTGCCGGACCGCTTTATCCTGCTCTCAAGCGGAGTTCTCGCCCAGGCCTTCTTGAACATCCCGTTTACAACGACACTCCTCTCTCAGGGAGCGGGCTTCATGATCCTGCTTTGGTACTTGATGCCGCGAAAGATGTTCGAACCTGATTCCAAAGACCTATGCCAATAGCCCTCAGGAATTCGGGCGGTCGAAACGCGCCCTCATCAGAACGGCTTCGAAAGTCATCATTCCTTCGCGATTTCAAAGCGAGACTCGCGAAGCCTGACAGCATATCCGACAAAGAAGAACAGGATCACCTCTCGACTCACCCGGCCATATGTAAAGCTCAGCAAGATGTTGAATATTATGTAACAGGTAACGAAGCGAAACTCCTGTGAGATGAAAGCCATAGAAATTGTTGAGGCGCCAATTGAGAGTATGATCAGGGCAGCAAAGACAATTCCCGTCAGCCATCCAAATTCAATCGCGACTTGTAGAAACGTATTGTGAATTTCATAGCCTTTGAGGCAGCCGCGTTGCGCAAACTTGCCCATACCGATGCCGAGGGGACCAGAATTGGGAAAGATGGTGATGGCATCAGCGTACAGCTGTTTTCGGATGGCAATTGAGTTATCCGTATCGATTTCTTGACATGAAACGTTATTGCCAGCGCTGGCTATCGCGTGAGAAAGGAATGCAGACGTTGTCTGCCAGCGCGTTGCCAGGCCAATTGCAATGACAAGAACGCCAACGAACAACACAGAGAGAATGATCTTTCGGTTCCCAGTCGATGGATTTAGTAGCACTGCGACCGCCAGGGACGCGACGAGGGCGACGAAGACAAATCGCACCATGGAAGCGGCGAAAATGACGGCAGGAACCGCCGCAGCAGCTCCAAAGAGCATCATTTGCCGAAGGCTGATCCTGTCTGAAGTCGCAGCCATCAAAATTAGGGTGGCGAGCAGCATAGTGAACTGAGCCGGAGCCGCATCAAATTGGCCGAAAACGAGCGGCTTTCCATGGGGGGCAGACCACTGTGCGACTAAAGCGATCGCCGTCGCGAAAGTGCCGGCAATGAGGACTGGAATGACTACAGAAAGCGCTCCGCGGCTGAGTATGTCGGAGCCTGAAAGACGTCCGGCGGGATAGGCAGCAACACTGAGAGTCAAGAGAACAACCTCTTTCCGGTCAGCGTATCCGACCACCAGCAGCGATACGGCTACACAGCACACGAAAACCGCATACAAGGCGTCGCAAACGTTCAGACGGAGGGAGCGCCAGTCGCCGAGGACAATGAGGAAAGCGATTGGGAGGGCCAGCAAGAACCCGGTGGCAACAGATCCTGCGCCAAGGATGCCATGGGCAAGGACCGCAATAGGACCAGCGGACAGCATCACGCCAATCAGCACTGGCCTTAACCTACTGACGTTCAACGATTATTCCTCCTTACGGGCAAGATTGCCACAACCAACGGATTGCCGCAACGTCAATTGAACACACCACAACCGTTAGCCGGCATGCGCTTGCGCCCTAAGGGTAGGAACGAGCGGACCCGTGCGCCTTCACCAATTCTTACCAGCGTTGTCGCGTCCCGCTTGCGACGATACTGGAGCGAGCTTCACGATCCTGGTTTTTATCCGATGCCGTGAGCGATGTTCGAAAGTGATTCCGAGGATCAACTCCCTTGAAATAGCCCCGGGAATTCAGCTCCGCCTACCGACGCTGGGCCTCAAACGGATCGCGTGCGCCGGGATCGGACGCGCGGTACGTTCGCCCGTTGGTATTGGGATCGCTATTGTCGCTGGTCGAGAAGATCAACATCGTCCCATTGTCACGCCAGAATGAATAGCGTCCCCGACCTTCGACAGTCACATCGCGATGTACGCTATGAGCCGGCCCCAACTGCCTTCCATCCTCAAACAATGACAAAGTCGACTGTTCTGGATGATCCTCATCGTCCGGGGTAGCGCCAGGTATTACCGGATATGAGATAAAAGCGTTCGAGTCTGCGAACCGGATAAAGGGTCCGGACAATAGCGTAGGGTCCGGCTGCGAGCTCTTGTTCAGAACGAGAGCGATAGGAAAGTAAAGCACCAGCAGAGCGAGAACGACAAAGAAGACGCGCATCATTTTTTATCCCGCGCGAGGGATTCCGCGGCAGTATACGCGGCAATCATTTTGTTTGAGGCCTGCAGCGATAGCGTTCCGGCGCTACGGCCGAAGAAGATATCCCACTCGACATCGGTCAGCGTCGGAATTCCCATTTCCGATGCGATCCGCCTCGTCTCCGGTTCTATGCGGGGATCGACCCGTTCAGACATTAACAGCCACACCATTGCTCACACAGCTAAGGCAACTCTCGTTAGAAGCGTTTCATACTATGCGCCCTACGTGTAATTTCAATGGCGCTTGACAGGTTATATCTCGTCTGACTGGCTCGCCCGTCGAGGGCTGTACCGAAGCGAGCCCCACGACGTTGTGTCCCTAACGTGAATGAGATATGCCAGCCGTCCAATGGGTCTTCCTGTCGATAACACGGAGCACGAGGCTGAGGGCGGGATCCGCTTGCGCGACGAAAATCGCGTCGCGACCGCGCTGATCCTCTGTCATCTCGCCGTCGGATGCATCTCGCTGGTCTGCGTAGCGCTTGACTATCCCGAGTACCATGTTTTCTTCCGCAAGGAAATGCTGCCCACCGCGGTCGCCGCGATAGCTGCGTTCGCGATTCTGGCAGTCATGTTCGCGCGCGCCCATTTCAGCTTTGGCTATTTCGCTGGCTACTACCTTTTCCTCATGATCGGCGGCTATCTCTGGCTGAACAGCTTTTCCCAGTTCGGCTACAACCATCGCCTGAGTGGTCTGTCAGCCGCGACTGCCGCAGCCGCCTTCCTGCTGCCCGCGCTCTATCAACCGACAGTGCCGCGGTTGTTGACGCTGTCGCCGCAGGCCTTCGAGCGGCTTCTGGCCCTGATCCTGCCGTTCGGCGCCGCCGTCGTGGCGATCGGCGCCTGCTACAACTTTCGCCTGGTCTCGCTCGAGGAGATCTACACCTATCGCGACAAACTGAGCGCGCCGACATTCGTGAACTACCTGGTCGGCATCACGTCGACTTCCCTGCTGCCTTTTGGCTTCGCCTGCTACGCGCTTCGCGGAAATTTTTGGCGGGCGGGCGCCGTCCTCGTCCTACTGTTGTTGTTCTATCCCGTCACATTAAGCAAACAGGCCTTCTTCGCGCCGACTTGGCTCCTCCTGATGCTGGCGATGACGAGGTATCTGGACCTGCGGCTCACCGTCGTCCTGTCGGTGCTGGTGCCGGCCGCGACAGGGCTAATCCTGTTTGCCCTGTTCAAGTACGGCCTGTTTCCGGAGCGGTTTGCGAGGCCCTTTTTCCAGCTCGTGAACCTCCGCATGATGGCAGTCCCGTCGCTTGCGATGGATTACTACAACGAATTCTTCTTCGCCCACGCTGTGACCTATTTCTGCCAGATCAACTTTCTGAAGCCGCTGGTGCCCTGCGGATATGAGGACCAGCTCGCGGTCGTCATCTACAAATTCTTCGGCATCGGCGGCAACATGAACGCGTCCCTGTTCGCCACCGAAGGCGTCGCATCGGTCGGCCCGTTGCTCGCTCCGATTCCGGCTTTTGTCTGCGGCGTCGTCATCGCCATTGCGAACGGCATGGCCGTCGGCGTCGCCCAACGCACCATTCTCATATCCGGAGCGCTATTGCCGCAGATGCTGCTGAACGTTCCCTTCACAACGGCGATGCTGACATATGGCGCCGCGGTCTTGTTTCTCCTGTGGTATGTGATGCCGCGCGACGCCGCCGAGAGGAAGGGCTGAAACGGCGCGTCCTCATCCGCGGTCGACGGCCCGACGGATCATACCCGCAAAGTCAGACGCAAAGGCGGCGACGCGGACCTCGTGCTGCGGGATCAGATCGCGAACAACAAACTCATTACTCTCCTGCGAAACACGCATGAGGTGGTGTGCAAGGACGGCAGGGTCCTCTGTGCCGAAGAAGAGCGCTGCACCTTCGGCTTGCTCTCGGTGTACGTCGAGATCGGATAATATCATCGGGACGCCGAACGACTTGGCCTCTTCGACGGTCGTGCTCCAGCCTTCGAATCGTGATGGATTGATCAGAGCGACAGAAGCCCGCAACAAAGCAAACACATGCCGCAGCGGGATCGTCCCGAGGTGACGAAACTGCGCTTCAAGGCCGCGGCTTCGCACCTGCGCCATGACTCGATCGAAATAGCCCGGCTCGCGCGAATCTTTGATGCTGCCAGACGCGCATACGACAACACGCGGTCCCGCTTCCGCCAGGATCGCCAGCGCATCGACGACGATCTGGTGGTTCTTATGTCGATAGAACTGGTTGGGCAGGTAGAAATATTTGGAAGGTAACTGATACTGCGCGATGACGTCGATCGGATTGGTGCGCAGAAGGGGGAGCGGCGGCTGTGACGCAAAGCGCACCAGGGCAATCTCGTTGGCAGCTCCGGCGTAATACTCCCTAAAGTCGCCCAGCGCGCTCTTGCTGGATAGCATGATGGTTCGGCCCGATCCGATTTGCATGCGGAAGCCAATTTCGCGACGCCATCGCGCGGCGGCGGAAAAGAGCTCGGGCAGCTTGCGGTGCTGCAGATCCGGAAACCAGGCCACCGCCGGGAGGGACAGGCGCCAGCCAAAGAAGCGGGCAGATTCGAAAACGACATCGATCCCATGCCTGCTGAATTCGTCGGCGGCGTTCCGATCGATACCGATTGTGAGCGCTGCGAGCAGGCCCAGCCGGCCATCGAAAGCCGCCGACCTCACAACCTGAACGTTCGGTATATCGGCGAGCGTCTCCACTTCCTCGCGCTCTGCGCAGGTGCCTGCAAACAGAACGGGAGCGACTTCACCAGGACAATACCGGTTCAATGCGGCGAACAGATTGGCCTGATAGTTATAGCCCCCTGCCCATTGCGCTCGGGAGATATGAGTGAAGGCTACCCGCAGCGGCCCATGCCCCGTCATCTCGCCTGCTCCCTGAACCAGGAGACGTAGTCGGCCAGGCCGTGATCGAGTGGAATACGCCAGTCGAAACCAATCTCGTGCAGACGCCCCGGGTTCGCAAGTAGGCTGGTCGGATCGCCCGGGCGCGCAACGCCGCTGTAATCGACCGAAGTGCTGCCTCCCCAATGCCTCACAAGGCTGGCGGCAATCGCAGCCACGCTCGTGCCCAGGCCGGAGCCGCCGTTGATAATGTGCACGGCCCGTTGCTGCGAAAACTCCCCTGCCCGCGCCAGCAATCGGGCGACGTCGCGCACATCGGTCCAATCCCGGATTTCGGCCCCCGTTCCTCCGAGGGTCAGCGCGGGTTCGCCATCCTTGAGCCGCGAACAAATGTCCCAAAGCAACTGCTTCCGAAGATTCGGTCCATAGACCGAGAACAGCCGCACAATGACGCAGCCGAGCCCGTAGCTCCGCGCGTAGCTTCTGCACATCTGCTCCATCATTAGCTTGTGCTCGCCATACGGTGACATTGGCGTCAGCGGCGCGTCCTCCGGTATCGGCCCCGCCTGACCGATCCCATAGACCGCAGCACTCGAGGCGACCACCAGCAAGCAATTCGGCGCAAAACTGCGAAGCCATTCGAGCAGCCGCGCCGTGCTCGTCACGGTCCGCGAAAAATCCTCGAACGGGCGCGCGATCGACAGCCCGACCGACGATCCGCCAGCCAGATGGAAGACTTGCGACGGCAGCCCGTGCAAGGCTGCGAGCGCGTTCAGATTGGCCGCGTCAACTTCGCCGTTGATCCACGTCTGCAAACCGAGTGCCCGGACCTGGGCCGGATCGAGCGCACCGTGACCGACGCCATGGACCGCATGCCCGGCGCCCGCCAACTCACGAACGAGATGACGTCCGATAAATCCGTTCGCACCGGTAACCCAATTGGACATGTCCTAGACCTTGTGACAGACGAACGAATAGAGCCGGCCGGGCCGGTGGTCAAAACGCTCGGCAAACGAGAGCAGGGACGCGAAGACATGCTGCGAAGCAAAGGCGGCCCGCCACAGCGGACCGACGGGAATCTTCCGCGTCAGTTCTTCAACGACCGCGTATCGCAGCGTCGGCATGGTATAGGGGAACAGATTGATCGCGCTCTGCAGCGGAGCCAGTGTCTCGACAGTGGCGAAGCCGGCCGACTTCAGCGCGCCGGTATAACGGTCGAGCAAGTAAGCATGCTCGCCCCCGTAGAGGTGATGCAGCGGGTGCTGATCCAGGAATGCCTGAAGATCGCCTTCCTTGCTGATCACGTGCTCACGCGCCGCGATCAGCATACCGCCAGGGCGAAGCACGCGAAACATCTCGCGGCAGGCACCATCAAGGTCGCGCGTATGATGGAGCACCGCGCGCGCGAAGACGTGATCGAAAGTGTTGTCGGCGAACGGCAGGCGCTCGGAAAACTCCTCGACCACTTGGATGGGCAGCTGCGTGCTCGCCGCAAGAGCCCGGATTGCCGCAGCTCCAACGATAGCGCTGCCATCGGGCTCGAGTGCCGTCACCTCGAATCCGCTGCGGGCCAGCGCGTAGCTGGCAATGCCGCGACCAGCGCCTACATCGAGTGCCGAGCCGGAGCGCCCGGCCAAGAGCGCCGTAACCGCTTGCCATTCGGAGCTCTGAAAATAGCGCTCGGCGGCCGCGGTTAGCGGATCATCGTAGAAGGCGTCGCGCACGAGCTGACCCTGATCCGGCTGATTGCGCAGCCAGACCACGGCATCCTCCCACGTCGTGAACTTGCCGTCACCGCTCATCGGACCGGAGCTCCCTGACCAGCACCGCTGGATTTCCCGCCACGATTGAGTAGGCCGGTACGTCCTTGGTTACGACCGCGCCGGCCGCCACCACGGCCCCCTGCCCGACCGTCACGCCCCGTAGCACCATGGCTCCCGCGCCAATCCAGGCATCATCGCGGATTCGGACCGGGCTTTCGTCAAGCGAGAGTTCGCGGGGATGACCGCTTGTGAATATCTGCCGGACCTGCGCGTGCCGGGCGGCCGCCCCTATAGGATGGGTCAGACTGTCGAAGACATTTGCCGAATGGGAGATCAGGACCCGGTCTCCGATCTCGATAGAGCCCGCCGACCAAATCCGCGTCCCCTCCCCGACATAGCACCATTCGCCGATCTTGATCTCGCCGCCATGGGCGAAGGTCATGAGTTCGCCCAGGATCCGGCTCTGTGGGCCGACGACGATCCTGTCGGAGTCGCCGCGGATGTTCCTGATCCTCGCGCCGGCTCCGAGCGCTGCCCCGTCATTGAGACGGCAAGTCGCCCGGCCAATCATGCGCTGGATCAGGTAGTCGGTATTGCGGCCGGTGAGCCGCTGGATCAGGAAGTTGAGGTTCATGCAATCAACTGAAATCGCGTCGTCCTGGACGCTAGCACGGTTAAATCCGCCCGACGAGGTCGCCGAACTGCTTCCATTGCACGTCCTTGCTGTAGATCTCACGGATGCGAGCCCGACCACGCGCAGCGATCTCCGCCGATCTGGGCCAGTCTTGCAGACGGCGTGAAATGACCTCGACGGCCTGTTCCGGGGTACCGTAAGTCTCGAGGGTCACGCCCTCCTCCATACCGGCCGGATAGCTACCGGCGTCGGAAACGAGCAGTGCGCGGCATCCCATAGCCTCGAAGCAGCGCATGTTGCCGCGATCCTGGCCGGCCATGTCAATCGCGCCATTGAGGACGATCTTGGATCGTCCGATCAACTCGTAGAGCTCTCTCCCAAACACCGGGGGTTTGGCGATCCCCGCAACTGTCCTCGGGCGTCGATGTTTCTGGAGCGGCAGGAAGTAGCCGATCGAGCTCTCCGCGAGCCTTGTCAGCCGCGACGCATCGAGACAATAGACGATGTTGCGGCTTCCGGCGAGGGCAGCAACCTTCTCGAGCGTTCTTGCACGCGCCGAATGATGCCGCGAGTAGCCGCCTACAAACAGAACGTCAATGGGGCGCTCCTCCTGCACGTACTCGCTCATTGCAGGATCAATCGCGGGAGAAAACCATTCCGCCCGGCACCCGTTGTTGCGCCACGACTGCAGAATTGACGAGAAATTTCCAAGCACCGCTCCATAGGCGGTCAGGTCTGCGTTTCCCGACGGTGCCGCGCGCCAACATAGTGCTTTCCTCACGCAGCCTGGCAGCCTGCGAACGAAGGAACTTGGATATGCGACCGGATCCAGATTGTAGAGCACTTCGGTTCTGTGGTGCTCGATTTGTGCAAGGAAGATGTCTTCCGGCGCAGCTCCCAGGCGAACGCCATGTTCGCGTGCCCAGCGGCGTTGTAGACGGCTATCGTTAGCACAGGTCAGAAAGGCATCCGCGTCACCGTCGAGCACGGGTTTCAGAAGGTGAAGTGCGCCGAAACGGTCGTCCAGAAATACGCGCCGCCGCTCCGCGAAGGTTTGCGTGCTGGCCGCGAGCTGGTTCAACCGCGGCAGATAGGACGGATATAGGGCGCTATTCTGGAACAGACGCATCGTTTACGCGTACCTCGCCAACATCCATTTCATGTTCAGATACGGCCAGATCCGCCCGGTGGACTCCCAATCCCAGGACTTCGACGCCGTCAAACGGCTGACCGCCGCGCGCAGACTCGCTTCATCCACCATTTCCACAAACGCCGGCACATTCTTGTCCAGCAGGTCGGCCGTCCAGCCGGCCAGCGGTCCGTTCAACCATTCCGGCATCGGCGAGTTGAAGCCGACCTTGCGGCGCGCGGTGCGAATGGATTCCGGCATCAAATTGGCCATCGCCCGCCGTGCAACAGCCTTGGTATAGCCGTCTGACGATTTGCTGCTTTCAGGAAGCGCCATCGTATAGGTCACCAGGCGCCAGTCCATGAAGGGCATGCGGACTTCGACGCCGTGCGCCATCGAAAGGCGGTCGAAGTTGCGCAGGATGGTGGGCAGCACCGTGCTGTGAAACATCCGATAGAGGCGCTTGTTCAAGCCACCCCATTCACGCGGCAGCACATCGTCCTCCGCTGTCAGTGGGAGCCGGGCGGGAAGATCGCGGAGGCCGCCGCGCAGAAAATACATGCCCTTCCGCTTGAGGGCCAACGCGCGCAGGACATCCACGCAGCGTCGGGCCCGTTTCGAACGCGAAGCGAGGTCTTCAGCCGCGTTCCGTATTCGGAATGCGCGCGCTTGCCCTTCCTGCAAATAGGCGCCCATCAGCTCGTCCGCCCCGTGACCGTCGAGTGACACCGTTACGCTGTTTCGCGTCAATTGCCGATAGAGCAACCATACGGCGCTAGGCAACGCGATATAGACGTCGTCGAGATCGTCGAGAATCTGATCGATATCCGTCAGCGCATTGGCCTGTCCGATTTCAAGAAAAGTAGGCGCGACATTGGCCCAGACGGCGGCCTCCTCAGCCATCGGCCTCTCGTCGTTCAAGGCGCCGGGAAACGTCGCAACAAAGGCGTGACGCCATGCCGTGCTGTCGCGCGGTCCCATGCCTTCTTTCTCATGCGCCGCCATGGCGCAAATCACCGCCGATGAATCGAAACCGCCGGACAGGCATGTTCCGATCGGCACATCGCTGCGCATGCGCAGGGCCACGGCATCCTGGAACAACTCGCGAAAGCGCGCGACACGCTCGGCTTCGGTGGCAGGCACGGGCGGCAGATGATCCACGGTCCGCCACCAACGCTTGACACTGACCTTGCCCTGGCGAAGCCACATGCAGTGGCCGGCCTGCAGGCGGCGAACCTGGCGAAACAGGGTCCGCTCGCTTCCTTCGATCCCGAAAGCATCGAGCAGCAGCCGGCGTGCAACCTCCACGTCGACGGAAGCATCGATCAGTCCGCTCCGCACCAGCGCCCGCTGCTCGGAGGCGAAGATGAATCGTTCCGGCGACGCGGCATAGAGCAGCGGCTTGATGCCGAAGCGGTCGCGCGCAAGAAACAGTTCGCGGGTGCTGGTGTCGAAGATCGCCAAGGCCCACATGCCGTTGAAGCGGAGCAGCATGTCTTCCCGCCACGCCTGCCAGGCGGCCAGGATCACTTCGGTATCGGATTGGCTGCGGAACACCGCGCCTTGCGCCTCGAGCTCGCGGCGAAGCTCGAGGAAGTTGTAGATCTCGCCATTGAACACGATCACATGGCGGCCGTCCGCAGACAGCATGGGCTGATAGCCGCCCTGGCCGGGATCGATGATCGCCAGGCGACGGTGCCCGAATGCGAGGCTTCGGTCCGCGCTGAACCAGGTCCCCTCGCCAAACGGACCGCGATGCGCGAGCCGGCGAGTCACGCCTTCGATATCGCCAGGTACGAGGGCGCTGCCTCGGAGGTTCAGGATGCCGGCAATTCCGCACATGGACTACACTGCCCCAAACGGCGCGAAGCGGGTGACAATGGCGCGGAGATCCCGTCGGCAGAGGGCGCGATAGGGACCGAGCTGCGACGCGACAACCGCAACGACAAGGATAGCCCCGGCCGAAAGTAACGCAGCGGCTCCGACGGACCACCAAGCCGCAGCAAGATCGAGGTTGGTGCTGTCGAGGCCATAGCGCAGCAGCAGCGCCGTCGCGATCCCGACGCCGAGCGGCATCAACACGAAATGAAACACGCGCGCCCCCATGCCGGCGAGGCTCGAACTGCGCCTGAGCAGGAAGACGGTCACGGCCATCTGCGCGATCATTCCAACGCAGGCGCTCCAGCCAGCCGCCCGCCACCCGAAGATCTGCAACGCGATTGTGCTGGTGGCAAGCGTGAACATACCAGTGACAAGAGAGATCAACGCCGTGTCGCGGGATCGTCCCTGCGCGAGCAGGTAGAACGCGAATACGTTTGCGCTCGATCCCAAGATCCCCGCGACGGACAGCACCACCAGCACTTGTTGAGCCTCGGCCGCGACCTCGGCACCGGTCCAGAGATGAAGCAGTGGCCCAGCCACCGGAATTAGTCCACCCAGCGCGCTGGCAGCGAGCAAGTTGAGGATCCATGACGAGCGAAGCAGCAGATCGACCTTGCGGTCTTCCGTCTCCTGGTGCAGTGAGCTGAAGAACGGAAACAGGGTTTCGCCGATCTTCAGAATCCCAATGTACATCGCCTCCTCTAACCGCTGTGCAACAGTATAGAAGCCGACGAATTGCGGCTGCAGCAATGCACCGATGAGATACCGGTCGGCCTGCGTTGCGAACAGCGCACCGCCCTGTGCGACCAACTGCCAGCCGCCCGGACGCACCAGCCTGCGCAAGGCGTCACGATGGAACGCCGGCCGTGCCAGCCACTCTCCCAGAGCGTGGCGCGACCACCAAAAGGTCACGAACAGGCTGACCGCAAAACCAAAAGCTTGACAGCCGAGAAACGTAGAGGCCCGCGGCGCGGATGGGATCAGGATCAGCATGGCCGCGGTTGCGCAGACCGTGCTGACGATGCTGATGGAGGCGATCCGCTTGTAATCCTGGCGCGCTGTGAACAAGGTGAGTAATACAGCAGACACGCACTGGCACAGCCAGCCACAGCCCGCCAACATAAAGGCAAGCCCGAGATCATCTGCGACCGCCCCGCTGAGACGGAAAGCGAGACGCGCGAGCGGCGCGCCGGCTAGGCAGAAGAAAACCGCGATTGCGCCGCCCACGCTGAGCGCTAGCGCCACGGCAGTTGCAAACAATCGCTGAGCGTCTTCACGATCGCAGGGCGCCAGTCGACGCGCCAGCTCCCGCGCCGTCGACAACGCCAGGGAACTGCTGAACACGAGGGCCGGCGCGATCGAAGCTGTGACGAGCCCCGCAACACCAAACGAACCCGGCCCGAGGCGAAAGAGCGCAAACGGCAGGACGGCTAGATTCAGGCCAACTGCCACGACAAACGCCGCTGCGTTCCAAGCCGAGTTTCCGAGCAGATCAGACGAACCTTTTCTCACGCCATTTCAACCATTTCAAATGCCATGCCCGATCGGCTATCGAATCCAGACAAGAAAGCAGCGGTTCCCCGGCTGCGGGATTAGGCCGGAACGCGCGTCTTAAGATGGTTGGACAGCTTAGGCAATGCCATCGGGTGCTGCTTTGCCCGGCGCACTGGCCAGTTCGCCAGCACCTGAGACCGGTAAGGCAGTCGCCGCTCCGCCCAGATCCTTGGCATCCGCGGCATTTGCGTCAAGGCGACAGCCCGTTCCGTGATGACTTCAAGCCGACGCGTCGGGGTAGCGTATATCGACGACCAGCAAAGTCATCCGTGACCGGCCCAAGGCTCAATTGCTAAGCAAACGAGATGCCATGTGCCTAAGAAGCTTCCTGTCTTCCACAACCTTGGCTGCGCGAGAAGACGTGTAAGTTATCAAGATGAGGACGAGTGTCGCCGTACTCAACGACACCATCCAATTGAAGTTGTGGAGAAGCAGATGCAAGAGACTGAAGGCCAGAAGGAAGAGGGGATAGTGGATCACGTAAAGGGTATAGGAAAAACTGGCCAGCCGGGTAGCCGGGCGTGCGAATTCGTGCCGGGAAATCGATACGCGGCGGACGACGCCCGACAGTACGAGCGTAGCCAGCATTGAATTCACGACCATAATTTTCTGAGCCGATGACGAGTCAAAGGGCAGAAGAATATCGCTCCAAAGGTGTCCGTTTCCGATCACGAAAAGGGCGATCAACAAGATACCTGCAAGTGCGACGACGACGGGGAAAAAGTACTTCGTATGGAGCCAGTGACCTACATACGCAATTGCGAGGCAAAATCCGCCGAGCCATATGAGCAAGAACCAAAGAAAGAGGCTATTCCGCCCGTAAATCAGCATCCCGAGCAAAAGCGCTATCGGGACTACGCGAGAAAAAGACAAGCCGTTCCAAAGCCGAGCGATCAAGAAAGTCGAGACGTAGAACCACCACTCATAGCTCAATGTCCATAGTGGCCCATCCATGTTGATCGGCGGCGGAACAGATGGTACCGCTCCATATAATAGAAGAAGGGTACTGGGCAGCGCAGTCCATTCCACTTGGATGCGCTCTCTCACGAGGAGAAGTTCGCCGCCCAAGCGAAAGCTCTCTGATCCGTGCAGGCCAAGGCCTGAGATCACGAAGTAGACCAGCAGTGTGACGGCAACCGCGAGAAGTAGAGGAGGATAAATTCTTATCACCCGGGCCTTCGCGAATTCGGCGGAACGGAAAGAGCCGTCCAAATTTCGATGACGTAGCGTGCTGATGCAAATCATGAAGCCGCTGACAACAAAGAAGGTATTAACCGCGTACGTAGCGATCAGGCTAGTCAGAACATGACTCGGTGTGCCGGCTCCAAAATAGGGAAGGACAAATATTTGGAAGCCATGGACATACGCAACAATCAAAGCGCTAAGTCCGCGAAGCCAGTCCATCAGTTGAGAGGTCCTAAGATCGACCTCGATGTCACCCTTCTTGGCCACCCAATAGTCCATTAACTGCGCGTAAAAAGGCAAGGACTTATCTACCCAAGTACTGGCCGTATGAGCGAAAAAAGTGTTTTCGAATTGCGGTCGCCCGTTCGCAATCCCGATCGCAACATAAACAAGATCAAAGAGGTTAATGAAATATCAGGTAGCCCGATTGGGCCGCAATAGTCCAGTCGTGAGAAGCTTCTGCGCCGAGCTCGAGCACAGTCGTCTCCGGCACAATGTTCAGATGAGGACTAGCCAATTTATTCGCACTTTCTTTCAATAGGTTGGCAAAAACGCTGGCCCCAGAGATGGAGCTGGCGGCCCCTGACGCCTCTTCCGGCCATACTGCTGCGTAAACATCGAGGTGACCAGAAGAGCCGGCTGGAGAGGTCGGGACCCCAATCGAGCCGTCCCCATTCAGATCCTGGTGAAAGCTGGGTTCGAGTGATTCCAACACCGAGCTCGAGCCCGAGACGACCACGCCGCCGGTGCCATTAGAAACGACAGTGCCGTTCGAGTCGGTATTCCAAACCGTATATTGGTCGCTGCCAGGCACATGCAGCGCAACCTCGTACCCACTCCCCGTCTGTTCCGCGCCGATGAAGGTCCAGTTGCCATATTGGCCCGCAGTGACCACCGAGCCGCTATATTTAAGCGTTGGCCCCGTCCCGCCGGATGCAGGATTAAAGTAGAAGTTGCCGCCCAATTGGACAAGGCTCGTCGATCCAAATGACTCAATCACAGTAGATGTTGCAGAAGGTGGAAGCCCAATCAGGCCATCCCCATTCAGATCCTGGTGAAAGCTGGGTTCGAGCGATTCCAACACCGAGCTCGAACCCGAGACGACCACGCCGCCGGTGCCGTTAGAAACGACAGTGCCGTTCGAGTCGGTATTCCAAACCGTATATTGATCGCTGCCAGGCACATGCAGCGCAACCTCGTACCCACTGCCCGTCTGTTCCGCGCCGATGAAGGTCCAATTGCCGTATTGGCCCGCAGTGACCACCGAGCCGCTATATTTAAGCGTTGGCCCTGTCCCGCCGGATGCAGGATTGAAGTAGAAGTTGGCGCCCAATTGGACAAGGCTCGTCGATCCAAATGACTCAATCACAGTAGATGTTGCAGAAGGTGGAAGCCCAATCACACCGTCCCCATTCAGATCCTGGTAAAAGCTGGGTTCCAACAGTTCCAGCACCGAGCTCGAGCCCGAGACGACCACGCCGCCGGTGCCGTTAGAAACGACAGTGCCATTCGAGTCGGTATTCCAAACCGTATATTGATCGCTGCCAGGCACATGCAGCGCAACCTCGTACCCACTGGCTGTCTTTTCCACCCCGATGTAGGTCCAGCTACCGTACTGGCCGACGACGACGACCGAACCGTTGTATTTGAGTGTCGGCCCGGTCCCGCCTGCGATAGGGTTGAAATAGTAATTGCCGCCCGCCTGTACGAGACTTGTCGACCCCAACGACTCGATCACCGATACTGTAAGCTGGTCTACCAGCGTGCCGTTCGAGACCGTGCCATCAGCAAACTGGAAAATCTCTACTCCCGCCACCGTATCGGTGCCGTCGGGCGAGCCGGAGCGCTGATCCACTAGTGTGAAGGTCTGCGTCGCAGAATTGTACGATATCGTGTAATTGGTTCGGTCGCCCAAATACACCGCCGTATCCGTGCCCGACCCGCCGGTGATGGTGTCGTTGCCGCCGCCGCCGGTCAGCGTATCGTTACCGGAACCGCCGGTCAGTGCGTTGGCGATGGCATTGCCGATGATCGTGTCGTTGCCGGAGCCGCCGATGGCGTTGTCGATGTAGGAACGCGCGTCGTTGTTGTAGAGATAGGCATTGTAGACGTTGCCCGACGCGTAATGGCCGTTGCCGAGATTGGCGAGTTGAACCGACGAGAACAGCGACGACGCACCTGGATTAAGGTTGATGCTCAAGTTCGTCGTGTAGTTTGACAGGTCGTAGGTATCGACGCCGCCACCATCCCAGATCGTCTCGAAGATGCGATTGGCCGAGCCACCGACACCGCCATTGTCGGCCGGCTGGCCAGCGCCGTTGATGAACTCTTGCCCGGTGGTCGGGCTCCATGTATAGACGGTGGTCCCGCCCTGGGTGGTGTAGTTCGCGCCGTACATCGTCTGCAGCGCGAGAATATCGTTGGCCATATAGGTCTGTGGATACCCATAGGCTTCGTTGGTGTAGCCGCTCGTCGTCGAAGCACCGACATAGCTGCGATAGCTCATGACGGTGTATTCGCTGTCGTCATGCGCGCTCGGCACCGCGACGTTGGCGGGGCCCCCGGTTTCCTGACTGTGCTTGAGGCCAAAGGCGTGTCCGAGCTCGTGCAGCGCGGTCGTAAAAAAGTAGTTGCCGAGCCTCGCCTGGGTGTAGTCGTAACCAGTCCCGAACCAGACGTCACCGCCGGCTGCATAGTTGCCGGGGTAATAGGCGTAAGATGTCGGATTGGCCGCCGGTGACTGCGCGACCATGATGTCGGCGCCGTTCGTCCCGGCGTATTGGATGCTAGCGTTGGTGTAGCCGAGGATCAGTCCAACTGCGTAATTGATGGCAGTCTGCATCTGACTCGGCGCCGAGGCAAAGCCCGACTTCGTCGGCTCCCCGCTGCCGCCGCTATAGGAACTGGCGTAGTCGCTTGCAGCGTCCGGAAAGCTGTAGGTGATCGTGCCGGACCATTTGTAGCCCGACAGCAGGCCGTCGATTTCGGCGTTGTTGGTCGCACTGACATTGACGTCGGTAGCCAAGGGAAATCTCCGAAGCAGCAAACCCCGTTCGATTCGGGGCGCGACAGGTGATTCTAGCTTGAGGAGTAAACGTTTGGTTTAATTTTGACGAACCGATCCAGACTCCTTCCATAAGGCCGTGTTAGCCATCAGGTCCCGTAGTCATACGGGCCAGACCAAGGGATGTCGGTTCCAGCGACTACTTCTTGCGAGTGAAATCATGAATCCACGTTCCCTCTCCGCCGGTCTGTTCGGCGCCCTGATGGCGCTCGCCGGGCCGAGCCATCTTTCGTTCGGAGGACTGCCTGTCATGGTCGGAAAAGCCAATGCGGATGAGAGCAGCAAACGAGGCGGCACAGGGGGGGGCGCGCCCTCCGTTCCAATGGCCCGCGACCCCTCGGCTGCGGTCGCGGAGGAGTACGAATCCGCCCGTCGCAAGGGAACGCGGGAGGCGTTCGAGCTGTTCATTGCGCGCCACGGCGATGACCCGCTGGCCGAGCAGGCGCGCGCCGAGCTGAAACAGCTGGCGCGCTGATCCTTCGCGGGCGCCCCGCAGGCATTGGATTTCGACAGGCGGCATCCGCGCGGCCCTGACCTGCCGCGTGATGTCTTGCTGCATGGTCTTTCAGCACTATGGTAGGCCCGCAATCTGTCCCGGAGCCCATCAAGATGCCCTTTCCGCATGCCTCGGAAGCCCTGTCACGCTTTACCGTGCTCGATCTGACCCGCGTCCGGTCCGGGCCCACCTGCGTGCGGCAGCTCGCGGACTGGGGCGCCAACGTGATCAAGATCGACGCGCTCACCGAGGATGCCGGCGGCGAGCAGCCGGGCGGGCCGCGGCGGGGCTCCGACTTCCAGAACTTGCATCGCAACAAGCGGGCGATGACGCTGAACCTGAAGGAGGAGCGCGGGCTCGCCGTGTTCAAGCGCCTCGCCGCCAAGGCCGATGTCGTGGTGGAGAATTTCCGCCCCGACGTGAAGAAGAAGCTCGGCATCGATTATGAGGGCCTCGCCAAGATCAATCCGCGCCTCGTCTACGGCAGCATCTCGGGCTTCGGCCAGGACGGGCCCTACCACAAGCGGCCGGGCTTCGATCAGATCGCGCAAGGCATGGGCGGGCTGATGTCGATCACCGGCGCGCCGGGCGAAGGCCCGATGCGGGTCGGCATTCCGGTCGCCGACCTCACCGCCGGTCTGTTCTGTGCCATCGGCATCCTCACCGCGCTGCTGGAGCGCGAGGTTTCGGGCAAGGGTCAGTGGGTGCAGACCTCGCTGCTGCAGGCCCAGATCTTCATGCTCGACTTCCAGGCCGCACGCTGGCTGATGGAGAAGGAAGTGGCAAAGCAGGCCGGCAACAACCACCCGACCAGCATTCCGACCGGCGTGTTCAAGACCTCGGACGGCTACATCAACATCGCCACCACGGGCGGCCGGATCTGGGAGCGCTGCGCGCAGGCGATCGGCGCGCCGGAACTCTACAGCCATCCCGACTATTTGACCGCGCCGGCCCGCTCCAAGAACCGCGACGCGCTCAATGCCGAGATCGAAAAGCGTACCTTGACGAAGTCCACCGAGACCTGGGTCGGTGAACTCAACGAGGCCGGCGTGCCCTGCGGGCCGATCTACGCCATCGACCAGATGTTCGAAGACGAGCAGGTCAAGCATCTCGGCATTGCGCAGGAGGTGCCGAATGAGGAGGGTCGCAACATCCGTCTGGTCGGCCAGCCCGTGACGCTGTCGCGCACGCCGAGCAGGATGGTGGCGCGGCCGCCGGAATTCGGCGAGCAGACCGACGAAGTGCTGAAGGAGTTCGGCTTCGGCGCGGACGAGATCGCCAAGCTCAGGGACGCCAAAGTGGTGTGAGTGCCTCGTTAGAGGTTGGCCGGCGACTCGCGGAGCAATGAACAGGCAACCCGGGTCGAATAACCAGGCCGGAAACGACAAAGCCCGGCGTGAGCCGGGCTTTGCTTCTTGTTGACGCCTCTGTTGTTCTTAGTACCGGGCCACCACCGGGCCACCGAACTGGTAGTTGATGCCGGCGCGCAGGATGTGGTCGGTGAAGCGCGACGAGACGTTGGTACTGATCGCGGAGAGCGGTGCCAGCGTGAACGGACCGGAGCCGAAGCGTCTGAGGTCCATGTAGAGATATTCGAGCTTGGCGCTCCAGTTCTGGGTGAGCTTGCCTTCGACGCCCACGCCAGCGGTCCAGCCGGCACGCGTCGTCGAGTTCGAGCCGACCGAGCCGACCGCCACACCCGCGGGCGTGAAGCCGGACATCGTGCCGGTGGTCTTGATCTCTCCGAAGGCCAGACCACCGGTGCCGTAGAACAGCACCTTCGGCGTCGCCAAGATGCCGACGCGGCCGCGGACCGTACCGAACCACTGAAGATGTTGGTCGATCGTCAGCGAGGTGCCGGCAGCGGCGCCGGCGGGAAGGAAGGTAAGGCCCGGAAGACAGGCTCCTCCTGCAGGTCCGGTGGGGGCGCAATTGAAACCGGCGCTGCCCTTTTCACCGGACCATTGTAGGTCTCCCTCGATACCGTAGACCCAATTGGCGCTCTGCCAGTTGTAGCCAGCCTGGCCACCGGCGATGCCACCGTTCATGTCGAACGACGCATTGGTGATGGAGCCGACCGGCGGCGCGATCGCAGCACCGGTTGCCGAGTTGAAGTAGGAGACGTCGGTGCGCGAGCGGCCCCAGCTGTAGCCGCCACTGGCGCCGACGTAGAATCCGGTCCAGCTCCAGACCGGATCGACCATGACCGGCGCCTTGACGTAGGGCCTTGCGGCCAGATCGGCCGCCAATGCGCCGGTCGCGAACAGCGACATCGCCGCCGCCATTCCAATCACAATCCGCTTCGTGGCAATTCCTCCGCCCCAATTTGATGATGAAAATATACGCGGAGGAGCGCCCAACGGCTGTGCCGCGCCAGCAACAACCGGAAACAATCGGGGCGTGCAACGCCCAAGCCAAGAGCGACATCACCGCTATGTATCTGAATCCAGGGGATATTCTACCTAGCTGGGCGCCTGCTTGGACCGCTGCGTCAATCCGACACGGGCAAGCAAGCCGTCGATCACAGGCCAAAACAGCAGCACGATCGCCAAGGTTGTGATCGAGCCCACCAGGCCGTTCGACCAGAACACCTTGAGGTCGCCGCCGGCGCCGATCATCGACAGACGGAAGGCATCCTCGGCGCGGTTGCCGAGCACGAGCGCCAGCGTGAACGGTGCGAGCGGAATGCCGATCTTCTTGAAGACGTAGCCGACGACGCCAAAGCCCAGCATCAGCCAGATATCGAACATCGCGTTCTGGATCGCATAAGCGCCGATCGCGCAGGACACCACGATCATCGGCGCCACCGCGGCGAACGGCACGCGCAGGATCGAGGCGAAGATCGGCACCGTCGTCAGCACCAGCACAAGGCCGACGACATTGCCGAGATACATCGAGGCGATCAGGCCCCAGACGAAATCCTTGTGCTCGACGAACAGCAGCGGTCCCGGATTGAGCCCCCACACCATCAACCCGCCGAGCAGGATGGCGGCGGTGCCGGAGCCGGGAATGCCGAGCGCCAGCATCGGCAGCAGCGCCGCGGTGCCGGAGGCATGCGCCGCCGTCTCGGGCGCGAACACGCCCTCGATGCGGCCCTTGCCGAAGCTCTCGGGATCCTTGGAGAAACGCTTAGCGAGATTGTAGCCCATGAAAGAGGCAGCGATCGCGCCGCCCGGGGTGATGCCGAGCCAGCAGCCGATGAAGGATGAGCGCAGCAGCGTCACCCAGTATTTCGGCAGATCCTTCCACACACTCAGCACGACGCGCAACGAAATGCTCGCCGCGTGTCCGCGCAGCGCCAGGCGCTCCTCCATCGTCAGCAGGATCTCGCTAATGCCGAACAGGCCGATGACGGCGACGAGGAAGTTGATGCCGCGCAAAAGCTCGGACGAGCCGAAGGTCATGCGCAGATTGCCTGACACCGTGTCCATGCCGATGCCGGCGAGCAACAGCCCCAGCGACATCGAGATGACGGTCTTGTGCTTGGCCTCGCGCCCTAGCCCGACGAAAGAGCAAAAGGTCAGCAGATACACCGCGAAGAACTCGGGCGGGCCGAACTTCAAGGCAAAGGACGAGATCATCGGGGCGAGGAAGGTGATCAGGAGCACCGCGACCAGTGAGCCGATGAAAGAGGACGTGAACGCAGCCGTCAGCGCCTCCGCCGCCCTGCCCTGCTGCGCCATCGGATAGCCGTCGAAAGTGGTCGCGACCGACCAGGCCTCGCCCGGGATGTTGAACAGGATCGAGGTGATCGCGCCGCCGAACAGCGCGCCCCAATAGATGCAGGACAGCATCACGATCGCCGAGGTCGGGTCCATCGTGAAGGTGAGCGGCAACAGGATCGCGACGCCGTTGGGTCCGCCGAGTCCGGGCAAAACGCCGACGAAGATGCCGAGCACCAGCCCGACCATCATCAGCACGAGCGTCTTCCACGTCAGCAGGACCGCAAAGCCGTGAAGCAACAGACCGAAAGCTTCCATGGCGGGCCCGCCTAGTAGCCGAAGGCCGCTTCAAGCGGCCCTTTCGGCATGATGACGTCGAAGGCGATGTCGAAGGTAACGAACATGATCGCCGTGAATACGACAGCGGTGAGTAGCGACTTCCACAGCGCGATCTTGCCGACGAGACGCATGAAGCTGGCGATCAGCAGGAAGCTCGCGACATAGAGGCCGAGAAATTGCGTCGCCAGGCAGAACAGCAGCGTCGGCACGAACACCGCCATGACGCGGCGGGCCTGCGCGCGCGTGACGAAGGTTTCGGGTGCCGCGCGGTGCGCAATCAGCGCCACGATCAGGCCGTAGAGGCTGGCACCACCGAGAATGAGGGAGAGGTAGAATGGAAAATAGCCGGGCTCCGGCCCGGTCGAATCCCAGGAGGCGCCGGTGCGCCAATTGTCGTAGCCGAGCGTGGCGGCCAGCGCGAGCAGCAGGAGACAGACGAGTACCTCGATCGTGCCGGAGGAGACGACGGAAGGCGAGTCGTCTTCGGGCGCGGTCGGATCGTCGACGACGATTTCAAGATCGGTTTGGGGCATGAGCCGTTGGGGATGGAGTAAGTTCAATTCCCCCCTCTCCCCGCTTGTGGGGAGAGGGTTGGGGTGAGGGGGAGTGTCCGCGATGACGGTGAGGATTGGACTCGCGGAGAGAGCCGTCGCCCCAACCCTCCCGCGCGAGCGAAGCTCGTCGCGCCCCGCAAGAACGGGGCGAGCGAGAAGAGGCCGCTACTTCGCGACGAATCCGGCTTCCGTCATCAGCGACTTGTTGACTGCATCGTCCTCCTCGAGGAATTGCACCATGTCCTTGCCGGTGAGGAAGATCGGCTTCAGCGCCTGCTTTTCCATGTAGTCCTTGTATTCCGCGGTCTGCGTCACCTTGTGGAAGAGCTCGACATAGAACGCCTGCTGTTCCGCCGTGACCTTGCCGGGCAGGAACATCGCGCGCAGCATCAGATACTGCACATCGACACCCTCCTCCTTGCAGGTCGGGATGTCGGCCCAGGACTGCGTCTCCGTCACCTTACTGGTGTAGGAGATTCGCTCCTTGTCGAACACGCAAAGCGGACGCACCTGGCCCGCGCGCCAGACTTCGAGATTTTCGGATGGATTGTTGACGTTGGATTCGGTGTGGTTGCCGACGAGCTGGGTCGCGGCCTCGCCGCCGGATTTGTAGGGCAGATAGGAGAATTTCGCACCGGTCTTCTGCTCGAGGAACACGGTCAGCACATGATCCTCACGCTTGGAGCCGGTGCCGCCCATCTTGAACGGTGCGCTCGCCGCCTTCGCGGCGGCGACGAACTCCTTCACCGTCTTGGGACCCGCGCTGTTGTCCCACAGCACGAACTGGTCGAGTGCGATCACCGAAACCGGGGTCAGCTCACGCCAGTTGAACGGGATCTTTGCCGACAGCGGCAGCATGTAGATCAGCGAATAGGCGATCAGCACCTTGTTGGGGTCGCCCTCGCTGGATTTCATGTACATCAGCGCTTCGGCGCCGGAAGCCCCGCCCTTGAGCGAGACCACAATCGGCTGCTTCATCAGACTGTTCTTCTGGATCGCGGCCTGCATCATCCGCGCCATCTGGTCGGAGGCGCCGCCCGCGCCAGCCGCGACCACGATCTCGACCGGTTTGGTCGGCTCCCATCCCGCAAAGGCCGGCGTGCTCAACGATAGCGCCGCTGCGACGCCACCAGCTTGCATTAGAATTCGCACGAGTTTCGTCCCCTGGATTATTAGCTTTGCTTCTCCACGCATTGTGCGGACTAATGCGAGCGAGTTCAAGCACGCGGGTATCCCGGTGCCTATGACTTTCGGCTGACGAAGCCAAGCCGCAGATGCGCTACTTGCCCTTCCAGTTCGGTGTGCGCTTGTTGAGGAAGGCGTCCATTCCCTCGCGGAAATCTTCGCTCATATAGGCCTTGAGGATCAGATCCTCGCCTTCTTCGCGCGACAGCGTGCGGCGGATACGGCGCACTGCCTCCTTGGTGGCTTCAAGCGTCAGCGGGGCGTGGCTCGCCACGAGCCTGGCGGTCTCGTCGGCGCGGCGCTGCAGCGTCTCGACGTCGGGAACGATCTCGTTGAGGAGGCCGAGGGCCAGTGCTTCCGGTGCCTCGACGAGGCGCGCCTTGAAGATCAGATCCTTGGTGCGGGCGGGGCCGACCAGCGAGACGACGCGGCTGATGTTCGACATCGACAGGCAGTTGCCGAGCGTGCGCGCGATCGGAAACCCGATGCGCGTCCTTTCAGTCCCGATGCGGAGGTCGCAGCAGGCCGCAATTCCGGCGCCGCCGCCGGTGCAGGCCCCCGCGATCGCGGCGATCACGGGAACGCGGCACTGCTCCAGCGTGCCGAGCACGCGGTCGATCCTCGCTTCATAGTCGAGCGCATCCTGCGCGGTTTTGAACGCACGGAATTGAGAAATGTCGGTGCCGGAGGCAAACGCCTTGTCACCGGCGCCGGTCAGAATCAGCGTCTTGATCGAGCGGTCGGCGTTGATCTCCTGGCAGATCTCCGCCATGCGCTCGTACATGGCGAAGGTCAGTGCGTTGCGCGCCTGCGGGCGGTTGAAGGTAATCCGCGCGATGCCGTCCGTGACGGAGTAGAGCAGGTCTTCGTTGGCGGTCGTCGGTGCGTTCATCGCGCGCTCTCTTTTCTCGAGTTGGCTCAGGCAACCTGAGCCTTCAGGCAACCTGAGCCTTGGACATCGGCACCGCGTCGCGTCCCTTCAGGACGTCCATGGCCGCCAACACCCCGCCGCTCCTGTGCGGGATCTTTGCAAGATCGAGGCCCATCTCGACGCCGGCGAGCGTGCCCATCAGCATCAGATCGTTGAAATGACCGATATGGCCGATGCGGAACACCTTGCCCTTGACCTTGTTCAGGCCGGTGCCGAGCGACATGTCGAAGTTTTCCAGCACCACCTTGCGGAAGGCGTCGGCATCGTGGCCATCAGGCACGCGCACGCCGGTCAGCGCCGGCGAATGCGCGGCAGGATCGGCGCACTGCGTCTCCAGGCCCCAGACCTTGATCGCGGCACGGGTCGCCGCACTGTGGCGCTTGTGGCGGGTCCAGACGTTCTCGAGCCCCTCCTCTTCCAGCATCTTGATCGCCTCGCGCACGCCGTAGAGCAAATTGGTGGCCGGCGTATAGGGGAAGGTGCCGAGCTTGTTGAAGCCGATGACCTCCTGCCAGTCCCAATAGGAGCGCATGCCGGGGTTGGCCTTGGCCACCGCGAGCGCCTTCTCCGAGACGGCGTTGAAGCCCAGGCCCGGCGGCAGCATCAGGCCTTTCTGGGAGCCCGCGACAGAGACGTCGATGCCCCAGGCATCGTGCTCGTACTCGATCGAGCCGAGGCCGGAGATGGTGTCGACCATCAGCAGCGCCGGATGCTTGACGCGGTCGAGCAGCTTGCGCACCTCCAGCGGCGGCGTCACGCAGCCGGTCGAGGTCTCGTTGTGGACGACGCAGACCGCCTTGATGGTGTGCTGCTTGTCGGCCACAAGGCGCTTCTCGATCTCGGCGAGATCGGCGCCATGGCGCCAGTCGCCCGGGATGAAGTCGACGTCGAGCTTGAACTTGTCGGCGATACCGCGCCACAGCACGGCGAACTGACCGGTCTCGCACATCAACACCTTGTCGCCGGGCGCCAGCACATTGACCATCGCAGCTTCCCAGGCGCCGGTGCCGGACGAGGGGAAGATGATCACGGGCTGCTTGGTGCGGAACACCCGCTGCATGCCGGCGAGGACGGCGAAACCGAGCTCGGCGAACTCCGGACCGCGATGGTCCAGCGTAGGCATATCCATCGCCCGCAGCACCCGGTCGGGCACGTTGGTCGGTCCTGGAATCTGGAGAAAATGCCTTCCAGTATGCACGGTCATCGGCGTCCTTCCCGGTCTTTGAGTCTGTCTTGAGCCTAGCTCGACTTCGAGCCCGTTGGCTGAAGGAGGCTGAGCGAGCTGCTCGAATATCACTATTCGCCGGGCTTGTCCCTCGCCCGGCGGGGTCCGTCAATGCACAAGAAGCAGGGCTCGCCTTGCCAAGGGCCGTGACCGGAGGCAAGACGGGGGCAGCGAACAGGCAAGAGCGGACCATGGCGGCGGAAGTGCCCGGAAAATCACAGGAATCGGCCAAAAAGGACGGCCTCGCGGCGCGTCTGGCCCGGGAAATCACCGGCGACGTCCTGTTCGACGCTTTCAGCCGGGGCCGCTACGCCACGGACGCGTCCTTCTACCAGATCATGCCCTACGGCGTGGTGGTGCCGCGCACCATGGACGAGGCGCTCAAGGCACTGGCGATCGCACGCGACGAGGGACTGAAGGTGACCCCGCGCGGCGGCGGCACCTCGCAATGCGGCCAGACCGTCAATGACGGCCTCGTTGTCGATCTCTCCAAGCACCTCAACCGGATTCTGTCGCTCGACGTCGAAGGGCGCTCCTGCGTGGTCGAGCCCGGCATCGTGCTCGACGACCTCAACCGCCAGCTGAAGAAGCACGGCCTCTGGTTTCCAGTCGATGTCTCCACGGCCTCGCGCGCTACCATCGGCGGCATGGCCGGCAACAATTCCTGCGGCGGCCGCAGCCTGCGCTACGGCACCATGCGCGACAACACGCTGTCGATGGAGGCCGCGCTCGCCGACGGCACGCTGAGCCGCTTCGGCGAGGTCTCGCGCGATCTCTCCGATCTCGATGCGAACGACAGCGCCCGCGCCCTGTTCCGCGACATGCTCGATCTTGGCGCCCGCGAAGCCGGGGAGATCGCGGCGCGTTTCCCAAAAGTGCAGCGCCGTGTCGGCGGCTACAATCTCGATGCGCTGGTGCCGCGCAATGCGCGCAACAACATGGCGCACCTTCTCGTCGGCTCCGAGGGTACACTCGCTTTCACAACCAAGGTCGAGCTGAAGCTGTGGCCCGTGATCCGCAACAAGGTGCTCGGTATCTGCCATTTCGGCAGTTTTTACGAGGCGATGGACGCGGCCCAGCATCTGGTCAAGCTGAAGCCGATTGCGATCGAGCTGGTCGACCGCACCATGCTGGCGCTCGGCCGCGACATCGCGATGTTCCGGCCCATCATCTCCACCGCGATCAAGGGTGATCCGGATGCGGTGCTCGTGGTCGAGTTCGCCGAGGAGGATCAGGCGGACAACCGCGTGCGCCTGAAGCAGCTCGGCGAGCTGATGGGCGATCTCGGATTCGGCTGGAACAACGACAAGCGAAAATGGGGCGGCGTGGTGGAAATCACCAAGCCCGCGCTGCAGAGCGGGATCGCCGATTTCCGCGCCGCCGGCCTCAACGTCATGATGTCGATGAAGCAGGAGGGCAAGCCGGTCTCCTTCGTCGAGGACTGCGCCGTGCCGCTGCCGCATCTCGCCGATTACACCGCGCGGCTGAGCGAGGTGTTTGCCAAGCACGGCACCAGCGGCACGATGTATGCTCACGCCTCCGAAGGCTGCCTGCATGTGCGGCCCGTGCTGAACTTGAAGCTGGAGAAGGACGTCAAGGCGATGCGGGCCATCGCCGAAGAAGCCTTCGAACTGGTGCGCGAATACAAGGGCTCGCATTCCGGCGAGCACGGCGATGGCCTGGTGCGCTCCGAATTCCACGCAACGATGTTCGGCGAGCGCTTGGTCGCCGACTTCAGGGAAGTGAAGCAGCGCTTCGATCCCGAGGGCGTGCTCAATCCCGGCAAGATCGTCGACGCCCCCAGAATGGACGATCGATCGCTGTTTCGCTTCAAGCCTGACTATCGCGTCGCTGAGCTCGAGACAAAACTCGACTGGTCCGCTTATCCCGGGGCCGGCGGCGGTTTTCAGGGCGCGATCGAGATGTGCAACAACAACGGCGCCTGCCGCAAGCTCGAGGGCGGCGTGATGTGTCCGTCCTACCGCGCGACGCGCAGCGAGAAGGACGTGACGCGAGGCCGCGCCAACACACTACGGCTCGCGATCTCCGGCCAGCTCGGCGCAGGCGCGCTCTCCTCCGACGAGATGATGGAAACGCTGAAGCTCTGCGTATCCTGCAAGGCCTGCCGCCACGAGTGTCCGACCGGCGTCGACATGGCCAAGATGAAGATCGAGGTGCTCGCCGCGCGCGCGGCCTCGCATGGTCTGACCTTGCGCGATCGCCTGGTCGGCTATCTGCCGCGCTATGCCGGCCTCGCGTCGCGCTTCGCGCCGCTGGCAAATTTGCGCAACCGCAGCCCTCTGCTGCGAAAGCTGTTCGAGCGCTTTGCCGGCATCAGTGCGCGCCGCGCGCTGCCCGCGTTCCGCAGCGACGTGTTCGTGCCGCCGGCCGAGGCGGTCGGGCCGGAAACCGGGCGCGAGGTCGTGCTGTTCGCCGACACGTTCAACCGCATCTATGAGCGCGAAAACCTTGAGGCCGCGTTGCGCGTGCTCACAGCCGGCGGCTTTCGCGTGCATCTGCCGAAACCTGCAAGCGGCAGCCGTCCGCTGTGCTGCGGCCGCACCTTCCTGTCAGCGGGTCTCGTCGACGAAGCCAGGTCCGAGCTCGATCGTCTCGTCGCCGCCTTCGCGCCCTTTGCCGCGCGCGGCGTGCCGATCGTCGGCCTGGAGCCAAGCTGCCTTTTGACGCTGCGCGACGAGCTCGCCTCGCTGCGCAAGGACGATGACGCCAAAGCCGTCGGCGCCCACGCGCTGACCTTCGAGGAATTCCTGGTGAGCGAGGCCGAGGCCGGCCGGCTGCAACTGCCGCTCGGCAGCGTTGCCGACAAAGCTCTTGTGCACGGCCATTGCCATCAAAAATCCTTCGGCGCGTTCAAGCCGGTCGAGCAGGTGCTGCGCCTCGTCCCCGGCCTGAAGGTCGAGACCATCGAGTCGAGCTGCTGCGGCATGGCCGGCGCGTTCGGTTATGGCGCGGACACCTACGATGCCTCGATCGAGATGGCCGAGCTCTCGCTGCTACCCGCCGTGCGGCGCGCGGACCAGAATACGCTCGTCGTTGCCGACGGCACCTCCTGCCGACACCAGATCCACGACGGCGCCCAGCGCGAGGCGCTTCACGTTGCGCGCGTGCTGGCGGTGAGCCTCGATCGTGCGAAGACCCAATCCACCATCCCTCCCGTTGCAAAGGAAACCAGCCATGGCTGACCTCACCCTCGACACCGCGCGCAAGATCCTCGATGCCGCCTTCGCGAAATCCACCGAGCTGAAGCTGAAGCCGCTGGTGGTTACCATCCTCGACGCCCGCGGGGTGCTCAAGATCGCCGCGGCGCAGGACGGCACCAGCCTGATGCGCGCCGAGATCGCGCACGGCAAGGCCTATGGCGCGCTCGCATTGGGCATGGGTTCACGCGCCCTATTCCAGCGCGCGCAGGAGCAGGCCTATTTCATTGACGCCGTGAACACGATGGCTAAGGGTGCGCTGGTGCCGGTCCCCGGCGGCGTGCTGATCATGGACGGCGCGACGCTGCTCGGCGCCGTCGGCGTCTCCGGCGACACCTCGGACAATGACGAGGCGTGCGCGGTGGCCGGCATCCAGGCCGCAGGGTTGAAGGCCAACGCGGGATAGTGATCGTCCACGCACCCAGAGCTCCTGCGCTTCAAAAGACGTTATGGAGTGCGCCGCGTAGGATCGCTTGTCGGGGGCTCAACCCACTCTGAGAACCTTCGTTCTCGATACCCAGTCCAGTCGCGAAGTCGGGGTGTACCAATGCCCTAACTGCGCCAAGCTGCACTGGAAAGAGTGAAGCGCATTCGGCTCACGTTCTCGGAAATCAAGAAATTCTCGGCAGGCCGTTACCGCCGTCAGCAGAAACGAGAGTTCGCGCAAAACTTTGCACAGGCAGGCCATGGCGTGGCTGCAGTCAGGCTTCGCGGCTAGGGTTTCCCTGAAACAGCGGGCGGTGGAATTTCATCGAACTTGAAGGCTTTCACATCGCGCCACCTTATGAGCAGCACCGGCGGGTCGTGCCAATTCTAGCTCGGACGGGCTGTCGAGCACATAGCAATATCGATTGCGGGTGCAGCCTTTTGCGGGAGACGCCGGCGGCGACTAAAACGATCGCGGGGTTGGCCGAAGTACTTCCACCATAATCGTGGGCGACGCTCAGTCACTTTTTCATGCAAAGCCCAATCGTTGGGGACGTCCCGCACTTCGCCCCGTCCGCGGCACCGCCACTCGGGCAGAACACGGACACTAGGGCTTCGCTGCTGTCGCAATTAATTGCGCCGTCGGCCTGAACCGCTCGGATTTTGACCGTCGCCGGATCTCCCTTGTCTCCCTTTTCGCCTTTCGGACCCTGCGGCCCTTGAGGCCCCTGCGCGCCGGCGGGACCTTGGGGTCCGGGCACTCCTTGGATGCCTTGGGCTCCCTGCGGGCCGGCTGGACCTTGCGCCCCTGGATCTCCTTTAGGCCCTGGGTCTCTCCCACACGCTGCAAGTGCGAACGCAGCGCTCATTGCGGCTACAGCGATCAGTTTGTGCATTGCCAACCTCCAGCGATCGAGATGATTAAACTTCTCGGCTGACAGCCGCGCAAGAGGCGTCAGAGCTCCTTGCCGATCGCATCTTGGAACAATGCCCTTCCACCATGATTGCCGCTCCATGAGGTGGCTCATTGGCATCGTGGCGGCGTTCCTGATCTGCCTCTTCATCTATGCCGGGTCCGCCTTCGTTTCCGTCTTGGGCCTTGTTTCGGCCGTGCGAAGCGGAGACGCCGCTGAGGTTATGGTCCGTACGAATTTGCCGCGGCTCCGCCATTCAATCGTCGACCAGGTTGTGTCCGCCTACCTCGATCGGATTGGCCAAAGGCGGCCGGTGCGGCCATTCGAACGGATGGCAATCAACGCATTCGGTGCGACAATTGCCGACGATCTCGCGGTCAAGCTCATGACACCAGAAAACTTGTCCGTCCTGTTGAGGAGTGGCAACGTCCGCACCGCGGCAGAAAACATCACGTTTGGGACGATGTCGTCGTTGGCCGAGCTCGACGTTTCGAACATCTTTGTTTTCGCGGGACGGATAACGCCAGTGAAGCCGGTCGAGTTTGCGGTGAAGCTCGGAGAAAATCAGGACGCCGGGAGCGTTAGCCTGCATTATGAAGGGGCGACCTGGAAGCTATCCGGTATCACGTTGCCGCCAAAGGTCTTGTCCAGCATAGTGGACCGGCTACCGACGCGCTGAGCCAACCACGTTCAGAAAGAACGAGGTTCGCGCTCTACTTTGCGCCACGTCGACAACCAGCCATTGCTGGTGTGCGGGGAAGGCCTTTGATGCCGGAGACGAGTTCGTCTCCTGGCAGATGAAACGCTCGCCTCGGACTTTCGAGCTCAAGCCAAGTAGTCCTCCGGCGGCGCCTTCCTTCAGCCCAGAATGATAGTTTCAACTCTCAGGCAGGGCATGCACCTGTAGGCGTAGGCGGCGGGCAGGTTTGCAATTGCCGGCAGGAACGCGAGAAACTCCATTGGACGCTGACATCTGTTGCAGATGAGGGTTGGTACCTTGTCCGTGCCACCGCCTTGCGCCATGGCTGGTCCGCCAAAAGGTGAGAACGGTAATTCCAATGGCCGGCGTTTACACCTCCGGACGACTACCGGGCGGCTGTATCGAAAATAGGCCCCACCAGCGTGAGCCGCTATTGCTCCTGAACTGAGACTCAGTTCTGATTTCGATCATTGCGGCCAAATTGCTTGCGGGGGTGATCGTGAACGGCGAAGCCGGATGCACCGTTTGTAGCCAAACTCGACTCCTCAAAGCTGTTTTCGCCGTGACCAAAGGCTACGAACTGAAGGGTTATGAATGCGCCAGCTGCCGCAGCGATCTGTGGCTAGTTACGCGAGTGTCCCGATCATCCGCGCCTAAGCAGCAAAGCGGAAGATCCCGCCGAGGTACGCGGCTCAAGACCATCGAAGCGGCCTTGAGGGGCGGTCGTGGCACAGCTAATCCCAAGCTGAAAGGCCGGGCAACGTAAACCGCCGGGCTCCTCTTGCCTGGGGTGAAGGCCTTCTGCCGGCTGTGAACAGATCATATCGGTGAGAGCTGAACCCGCCGCCATCGCAATCTTGCACGAAGCCATTTCCCAGCCCCGGCGAAATCTCGCTGAAACAGAGGGGGTCGAAGGTGCCGGCATCGAACACGGGGGATGCTACATGCTAATCCTGATGAACCTGATCTGGCGGCACCTTGCCTACACGATGCTGACCGGTATGCGGTCCAAGCTTGTGCGCCAATGAGAGAAGGGCGGCTGCGTAAGAAAGCCCTCCGTGCCGCGTCAAGGACGGTCCGCCAGCCCGCCCCGGAGCCCTCCCCTTGGACGCCAGGATTCAAGGAGCCGGCGGGCTCCGTACCAAGGGTATCCGTCAGAGTGGCAGCATCGAAGCCGCGACATTCGGGGCGATGCCACCCCCTTCCACGGGTGCGCATTTCAGTGTGTGACTCAGCTTTCGGTCAGGTTTGCCAAAAAGCGGCCCCAGGACGGGAAAGACCTGAAGCCGAATACCTTCCCTGGCCGCGCCAGGCCAATTGACGCTCGCCGCCACGACACTTGGATACCGGCATGCGGCTTCAGAAGGCAACTTCGGCGAGATGCGCGAGATGGGCCTACGCGAATGTCCTGTCCACTGCCATTGCGGCCATCACGTTGCACTAAGGGCCGATCGTTGGGCCGGACCACGTTCGCTTCTCTGATGTCGAGCCGCGGTTGGTGTGCGCCGGATGCGGCAACCGAGGGGCTCAAGTTAGACCGGATTTTAGCAGCGGCAGGCCGCCGCAATTTGCGACCTCGAACGCCTGCAGGCAGGTCAGTGGGGAGAGACGATAGCCGCCACGCTAAAGACCACCAAGCAGGCGGCTGCCAATGACCACAATGTTATCCTGATTTCCTCGGGCATGTCCGGAAACGCCGGAGCTGGAACCGAGTTCCTAAGAAGAAGCCTTGCTCCTGTAGAGCAGAATCCCGAGCTCCCCTGCTTGCCTGCGCCACTGAGCTAACGCGCCGCCGCAGGGCCTTGGCGGCTCCAACCGCTATGCTGCGTTCATGGCCAAGACGAGGATCTAACTCTTGGCTCCAACCGCTCTTTGGTCGAGGGGAATGGGTTGCGATTTTCCATGCACTTAAGTGTGCCTGATCATGGTTAACGAATTCCGAATCTGGAACTCTACTGCCGGTGATAGTGCGTAGCTTAGGCGCCCACGGCTCGGAGCTCGTCCCGAGGCACTCCCCGGCGCTGGACAGGATGGCCCCTCGATTGCCGATTCTTCGCGACTCTACATCGACCGGGGAAGCACGAAGGAAAGGCCCGCCGGCGTGAACCGGCAGGCGGTTCATTGGGCACTGAGCAAACGCCGTGCGAGGGACGGCTATGCGCCGATCTCATGTCAGCATTTTCGCCCTTGTTGTGGCTGCATCGCCCTTGCTGGTGTCGTTGCACTCGCGTTCGCCTACGAGAATCTTCGTAGGCAGATGGCCGGGCTAAGCTCCGACATGGCGCGACTGCCCAGCATTTCGGCCAGTCACGAGCATTTTGAAGCAAGATTCGCTGTGATCCGGTCCCAGCTTTCGCGCGTCGAGAAGCCCATCATCGTCATCGGGGACAGTCTTGTTGAATCGGCGCTTTTGCCTCCTTCATTATGCGGCCGACCTATTATCAATGCGGGAGTCGGCGGAGCGACAATTGGCTTTTTCGCGAGGTACGCTTCAATCATCGCTGATGATGCTAATCCCAGCCTGGTGGTCTTGGCGGTTGGAATCAACGATGCCGGCAAGGGTGCTGATGAAAAGGCCTTTCGCTCGGCCTACGCGGCGCGTTACAGCCCATCCATTTTCCGATGGCCCTTGCCACGGTAGTTGCCGCCACCAGTCCGCTCATCGACAATAACGCCGTTGGGAAGTTCAACCGCGCGATCCGTGAACTTGCGGCTGGGAAGACATTGATCGACCTGCATCGCGCGGTTTCTGGCGACGTCACGGTTGATGGTATCCACCTCAATGGCGATGGCTATAAACTGTGGACGGCTGCGCTTGTGTCTGGCGCTAAACGTGCAACTGGCTGCAATGACGGCGGGCCAGATTAGCTTGGAATAGCAAGGCCACAGCATCTTCATCGCTCAGGCGGAGGTATCACTGCCCCGCATGCAGAGGTGTCGATTGTACATGAGTTATTTCTTGGATAACCCTTTGAACGAACTGGCGCGAAGCAGGCCTTCAGAGGTGATGTCCCGGTATTCGATGTCGGCGTAGAACTTTGGCTCGACCCATGTGGCCTTCGGTTTCTTGACGGGTTCGGTCAGCTTCTGCTTCGGGCTGACAACGGTATCGAGCGCCTTACGAATCTCCGCTGATTTCGTCCGGCTCCAGCCTGTGCCGACCTTCCCCATGTAGCGCAGCTCCTTCCCCTGCTGCTTGCCGAGGTAGAGCGCCGCGACGCCAGACGGGTCCTTGACGAAACCAACCGCCGGGAATTTCTCGCGCTGCACCGTCTTGATCTTCTGCCAGGCCTCAAACCGCTCCGACCGGTACGGCGCATCAACCCGCTTGGAGACGATGCCCTCGTAGTTGAGCTTGCTGGCCCCCTCGAACAGCGCCTGCCCGTCTCCCCCATGGTGCTCACTGTAGAAAATCGGTGCTTCCAGCCCGTTCTCGTCTATCAGCTGCTTCAGCAGCTCCTTGCGGGCATGCTGAGCCATTCTGCGAAGGTCCTTGCCGTCCAGCCACAGGAGATCGAAGGCGAAGTAAACCAGCCGGTCCTGGTTGCCTCTACCAAGGCCCGCCTAGCCGGCTCCGAGCACGATCGCGGTAGTACAACGATGACGAATTCGCTGCTGAATCTGAAGGCGGCTCAGTTCGGCTTGTATTGGCAAACCCAAGCAACCAAGCAGCAAGAAAAAAGCCCGACCGCAGTGCGGCCGGGCCAGTTGACTGGAACGGGAGAGCTGAACGGTTTAGTACCGGCCGATGCTCGGGCCGCCGAACTTGTAGTTCACGCGAACCGTGACGAGATCGACGTCCTGACGGATGCGATCCGCACCGAATGCTACGCCCGCGGGACCCGTGAATGCGAGGGTACGATCCTGCATAAACAGATGATCGTATTCGACACCAGCCGACCAGCCGGGGGCAAAGCCGTATTCCAGGCCTACCCCGACGGTGCCGCCCCAACGGGTGTCATCGCCGGTGGTGGCAAGCACAGCGCCAGTCGCAGTCGAATAGATCCGGTTGCGATTATCGGTCACGGCAGCACCGCCCTTGACGTAGAACAGGACGTTGTTGGTGGCCCAGCCGAGCTGACCCGTGAACAGACCGAACGCATTGATCCGTGAATCGTTGCGGAAGCCCGGTCCGAACAGGGTGCTCAGGTTGCTGCCTCGCAAGTCGGCCCAGTCGCCCTGCGCTTCGAGGCCGTACACCCAGGTGCCGCTCTGCCAGCGATAGCCAACCTGGCCACCAGCAACCCCGCCGGTTGCATCGTGCGAACCTTCAGGACCCACCAGGAAGGGGGCAACCGAATCCCAGCTGTTGCGGCTTGAGCCCCAACCGCCGTTGGCGCCGATGTAGAAACCACTCCAGTCATAAATCGCGGCGACCATTGGAGGCGCCTTGGTGTAGGGACGCGCTGCCATATCCGCCGCGCTGGCGGGAGCCGATAAGCCGAGGGCCAGTGCCCCGGCCGCCGCAGTAACTAGAAGTTTTTTCATAGAGTGTCTCCCCAAAGAAAAGTTGAAAGCACGGCGCATTCCCCACCTACCGCCAAAACCTTAGCCTTTCCGTCTGTCTTTGCTGTAGCGAGCCTGCAACACCCGGTGAAGATCGACGGAAATCCGTGATGCAGAGTAGGTACTTAGGTTCCATGGGAAACCTGAGTGGGTTCCAAGTCTCGTGGTCTTCCGGAACAGGCGCCCGCCTGCATGACAGGCTCGGACATGCGCGGTTGAAGGGTGGGATTGCCGGCCGCAACTTCGCGAGACTCCTTGTCAACGCCACGGGTGGAATACCCATGCATCCAGATGCCAACCGAAAGCAGCACCACGGCAGCGAACACCGACATAGCCGGCATTTGCGCCGGGCTGATCGCCAATATGATTCAGGTCCTCAGCAACAGGCGAAGTAGAGAAGATTTCTCGGGTCTAGTCGGTTCGGATTCTGACATTGCGATGCTTGCTCACAAGCGCCGGATATTCGTGTTGCTATGCGTCAGATTTATACTTGTGCTGTTCTGAATGAAAGACTCCAAGCGCTTGTGGCGGAGCTTAGAGAGGTGGAGAAGCTTCGAAGCAAGCCCCCGACATGTCGAAGCGACAACAATCGTCAGACGCCGGCGTGGCAAGCCGGGCAGCAGAGTAAGAGCCATGAATTAACTCGGCGGCGAGACCGGCCTGCTATTCCGGACGGGGCGGT
Organism: Bradyrhizobium sp. CW1; assembly: GCF_023100665.1. NCBI lineage: Bacteria > Pseudomonadati > Pseudomonadota > Alphaproteobacteria > Hyphomicrobiales > Nitrobacteraceae > Bradyrhizobium > Bradyrhizobium sp. CW1. Next base: position 2,717,066 of record NZ_CP064684.1, on the reverse strand, counting down.
CGCAGCGATTTGCGTTCGACATTGCACCTTGAAAAACAGCAACGAACCGATCACCTTCCCAAAGCTCCACGTCGTGCTCGCCACACATTTGCTCGGCTCGACGCGCGCGTGGAACCCTTGTACGTGTGCCAATTCGGCTATACCGCCGTGAACTCATCGATCGCGGCCGCCGCATCAGCTAACCTCCCAGTATAGCGCGCTCCACTGGCGTAATCTGACCGTCTGCCGAAGCGCGCGGCTCGAGCTTAAGGTCGAAAAGTCCCCCAGCGTTATCAGCAACATACCTAGTCCAGCTGCGCGGCTCGCCGCGCACCTCTTCATTGCGCGCGCCCAGCGGCATAGCTGGAGGTGAGTCGGCTCGCGCGGTCGCGGCAAGCTTCTCCACGTCAACGTGGGCCGGCACGGGGTGCTCGGGCGTGAGCTGGCTGGTGGGAAGATCCGCGGCGGGTGCCGCCGGAATCAGGGCGGCGTGCCCGCATCGAAAATAGAAGCGCGGCCTTCGTAGATTGCGCCCCGCTTCAATCCTCCGGACGCGTTGCCGAGCACCTCGCCGATGTAGGTCGCGGCAAATTTCACGCCGTATCTCTGTAGCGGATTGGGCAGAACACCGAGCGTCTTCTCCTCCACGGCGCTCTCTCCCGTGTCGCGATCGGCCGGCTTGTCGTCGTCGGTCCTTTTGTCCTCTTCCGCCATGACATTGGTGCAAGAAGCAAAACGATCGACATCGAAAGAGCCGCTTGCCGGTATACCCTCTTTGGCCGCAGCACGGGAACTCCTCACAGTGGACGTGGCTCAGCGGCCTTGCCTAATCTTAGGATCTAAGTCCACCATTCGACACGTCTGGGGCGTCGCTTGGACCCGGGGCAATGACTACACACAGAATCTTCGACAATCTTCCGCTTCGGCCGAGGGACATCGAGCTACTCGAACGTTCGTTGCGATTGCGCTCGGCCGCCTAGGATTATTTCACCGCGCCAATAACGTCTCGAACCTCGCCGCCAAAGCTGTCATCGAATTTACCGGGCCGATGTCTGCAGCCCGGCACTGGCCTGAGTGACACGACGCGTCTATAAATACTCCCGGATCAAACACGGCGGCGGAAACCGTCCGCGGTGCTCGATACAATTTTTGGTATGCTGGACGGGCACGAGGCAGCGAGCCCATTGCCAGGTGAACAGGAGAGCTAATGACCACATTCAAGGGGTCCATCTTTGCGATGGAACTTGATGGCAAAGCCGCTTTCGCGTTCGAGGCAAAGAATTTCCGGCAAGCGCTGGAGTTAACCAAAGAGAGTTGGGTCCGAGATGACTTGACTACGATCACTTCGAATGGCGTTCCCCTCTGCTCTGCAAATGCCAAGTTGACGGTTCGTAGAGCAGACGAAGCCGAAACGCTCACCTATCGAGACGCGGCGCTGCAAGCGCAAACTGACGATGCGTTGGTCCTCGCATATCTTGTCGAACTGGATGAACCATAAGCGCTACGTTCGGCCCCGCCTTGCGCACCTGCGCAGTAACGAAGCGAGGAATCCCGCGATACGCCGGCGCTATAGAAGCGGACACCGAGTTCAACTGCGCAAGTTTGCCGCAGTTCGCCTGCTAACGAACTCTGCAGATGTGCGCTTCGGCAGCTGAGCATGACACCTAGCGCTATGTCGGTGAGGCGTGACAGCCCGCGCCACATGACGGTATTGCCGGGTGGCGGATCGCTGGCGCGGGCGAGATAACCGCCGAGCCGGGCGACCTTGATCAGATAGTGCGACAGCGTTTTCCGTCTTGCTTTTGGTCTGTCTTTGACGAGGCGATCGAGCACGCCGATTTCAGTCGCGGTCAACGTGCGGATTGGCGGTGCGTTTGGAGCCGAACGGTTGAGCATCGTCATCCAAAAGACCCGCCAACTCAGGATGCAAAAGAGCGAGATCAGATTGGTCAGACGCTGGGCGGTCCTGAGCTTTGACTCCTCAGCTTTGCAGCGTGATTTGAGGATCTTGTGGAACACTTCGATCTTCCATCTCAAAGCATACCATTCGAGCTTCTCAATGGCCTCGGTGCGGGAGCTAACAGGCAGATTTGTGATCAGCTTCCACTCGATTTTCTTTCTATTCTTCGGCGTCATGCGTTCTTCGGCATGGATCACCGTCAAGGTCAGCGCGGGATAGCGCTTCTGCTTTCCGATCGGCGGCAGGACGCGAAGCTTGCGATATCTGATCTCGAGGATGGCTTCATCGGGATCGCCGTTGTTGTTTCTGAGGTTGATGCGATGCAGTCCTTTGACGGCAACCTCGTCCATTTCGTCGGCGATCGTGTGATTTCCATCCCCAGCCAAACGGTCAACGCAAGTCCTAATCACGAAAATGCGTTCCAGCTTCCCGGGCCGCGCAGAACAGCTCATAGATGTCGCTCTCGCGATCACCGACATGGATGCATCGTCCCGGATCGCCCAGCAGCTCTGTGGATTGACGGACATTGTCCAGCCACCGAATGCTCTCCTTCTTCTCGATGGGAACGCGCGTCGGATTGATCTTCTTCTTAAGCGCGGCAGTCCCCTTGAATTTCCTCCGGGTCCAGAACTTGACGGCCGTCAATCCAAGCGGCAGCCCTTCGGTTGTCACCGCCAGGCTCGAGTGCATCAGGATGCCGCAAACCGTGTGCGATCTCGAGGCCGGGCGGCCGCGGCGCGCTGCGTTAAGAGCAGGTCAATTCCGCAGGATGGGGGCCTGCCGAAGTGCACTCCTGCCGATCTGCTTCAGCCCGTCGACCGATGTCTCGCCCTTGCTGGCGGCTTCGAGGATCATGCAGGCTACGTAGGTGCGGGCAGAGGTCTCGTAGCGAGACACGCTCTCGCACACCTCATCGAGGACCGCGCGCAAAAGCGCGGTGGTTTCAGCATCGAACATTGGAGGTCTCCCCCAGCGAAAGCAGCCTTCTGCCTGAACCCAGCCAGCCGGGGATTCACGCAAGTTATGGTCAACGAAAAATTCTGCGGAAAGACGGAGAGGATTGAGCGTGGCCCCGCCTTTTGGCGGCTGGGGTGTCATTCGGCCTGCAACATGGGCCGAATGACAGTCGATCAGCATCAAACTTGTATAGTTGCCAATCAAGATGATCGTTTGATCAGCAGATCCTCGCCTCGCCCGAGGTCGGCACTCGTGCGAACAAGACTTAGCTTAAGCCGCGCGGATCGCGGAAATAAATAGGTTGACCTCGCTATTGAGTTGCACGGCGTGCTTTGCCAACTCGCTCGCTGCGGCTAACACTTGGCCTGCGTCGGCCCCCGTCTCCTCGGTGGCGCTGCTTACGTCGACTATCGTAGTCGAGACATCGTTTGCAGAACGAGCGGTTTGCTTGACACTGGCTGTGATGTTCGCGGCAGCGACACTCTGCAATTCGACAGCCGATGCGATTGTTCCGGCGCTGGCTCCAAGATTCTGGATCGTTTCGCCGATGTGCTGTATAGCACTGACAGCTTCGAGCGTTGCTGCCTGTATTTCGGCGATCTGCTGGCCGATGTCTTCGGTAGCCGCTCCGGTTTGCTTTGCCAGGTTTTTGACCTCGGAAGCGACGACCGAGAACCCCTTTCCAGCTTCACCTGCACGTGCCGCCTCGATCGTGGCGTTTAGCGCCAGAAGATTGGTTTGACCCGATATGCCGCTGATGAGATCGACAACGTCTCCAATCCTTTGCGCCCGCTGCGCCAAAGTTCGCACCGCCAGATCCATCTGGTGAGCGTCGTGAACGGCCTTCCCAGCAATTGCCGCAGATTCTTGCGACTGCCTGGTGATTTCATCAATGGATCTGGTCAACTCGTTCGTAGCTTCTGCGACGTTGTTCACGGACAAGCTCGCTGCCTGCGCCGCGCCTGCAACTGATGCTGCACGCTCGCTCGTTTGCGCAGCCGTCGCCGTCATCGATCTTGCTGTAGTCTCCAATTCAGTCGACGCCGTTGAGAGCATCTCGACCAGCGCTCCGACCTTGTGCTCGAAAGTCTGAGCCATGGACTCAATCTGCGCGGTCCTATGCGTTCGTGCCTCGACATCCGCCTCCTTCTCGCGGCTCAAGCTCTCCCGGGAACACATGTTGTCCTTGAATACCTGCACGGCCGCGGCCATGGCGCCGATTTCATCGGTGCGTCCGCTATCCGGGACTTCGGTTTCAAGATTGCCGCCGGCGAGCGCCTTCATTGCATTCGTCATGCGTAGGATTGGTCTTGAGACGACCACGAGACCGTTGACGACGGCCCCACCTGTGAGAATGAACAAGGCCGCGAGAACCCCTATAATCGTCCGTACGATGCCTTCGCTGATCGCTGCTGCAACTTTGGTCTGGAGCTGGAGTCTCAATGTTTGGGCCTCGGTGATCAACGTGCGGCCGCTCTCCTCCGCTGCGGCTGCGCGGCTGTCCGCCTCTGTGATCATCATGGTTGCAAGGCTGGGGGCAATCGAGATCGTATCTACGGCCTGGATCGCGTGGTCTCCGTACGAACGGAGCTGGCTTACAAGCTCTGAAACATGCTCCGGGTCTATGCGCAAATTGCCGTGGTGAATGTGGTCTCCTGCGGTCTGAAGCTCGCCAATCCTCTCGATGGCCGCACGAACGTGCTTTTGCAGCGATTCACCGCTGAGACCGAGCGAGGCCCATGTCAGAGCCCGGAATACCGCGTTGTGCGCCTGCGAGAATTGCAGCACGACCTTGTCGATTTCGCTGGTCAATGCTGCCGCCGACTGCAGCTCGGCTTCGGCCGCTTCTATGCGATGCCGTGAAATCGATAGATCGAATATGGCCGCCCCGAGTACCACCCCCGCGAACAGCGGCGCTAGCAGCGACTTGAGAAGTATGGGAAGATCTCTCAGTGGTGAGAGCATGGCAGCGACCTCTTCGATCTGGTCAGATGTACGTGAATCTTTTGGCGCGAACGATCCACCCCCCTCTCGGGGTTTCGGTTAGCTTGGATGCAAAGCCATCTCGGCATTCGTCGCCGGTTCAATCCGGGAATGCGCCAACCCCGACGCGTAGATCGCCGACAGCAACGATATAGTTGAGTTTGCGCTCGATCTTCTGGGTGACCTGGTTCGATCCCTTGAACTCGACCCACCCGGCTTCCTTGACGGCGATGAAGCTCCGTACGAACATGATTCCGTCGGGATCTTTCAGGTCGATTAGGGTTTTGCCTACGATCGTCGGAAGACCGGCATTGAAAACGCACTTGCCCGCTGAATCCCACACAAACACGTAGAGATCTCGCTCCCGAAAGGGCCCAGCCGGCTCGGAGAACGCCGCGTAGGCCTTTTCTGGCCCTTCTCTACGCAGCAGGTCCGCCGCCCTTTCCGCCATCGCCTTCGCCTGTTCGGTACTTCCTTTGTCAGTTGCAGATGCCGCATCGCCGAAGGACAAGGCAACGAACAACAAGAGCCCGGCAGCACCTAGCAACATCGATTTCATGTCGATCTCCTCAGAGCAGTGTGGGTGAAAAGTGGACGTAACGTTTTTATCAAGAGCGATCAGGTGACGAAGCCGGATCACTTCGAAAGACTCGGAAGGCTCGGGCGCGCGGATCCGATCACTGGTGTCCGATGCCTAGTAGCTCCGCCGTCCGCGGCACAGGATTGACGTAGCTCACAGTCATGGAAGGGGCCGGTATGCGGATCGTCCTGTCATCCCTTGATCTTCAAAAAGGGCCCGCCTCGGCCGATCTCACGAACCGAACAGCCTCCGGCAGGGCATTGCCGGAGGCCTTGGAGGTTTACGTTCGGTAGTTAGTTGTCGTCTCCTTTGCTGCGGATGGGATCAGAAATTGCGTTGGACGCGAACGTTGAGGGACATCGTATTCTGGTCACGGAATTCGTAAGCAACGCCTGCAGGCTTTGCCAAGGTAGCCGGAACGGCCGCCGGGACGACCGTCCCCTGCATGTTCTGGTCGAGCTTGGTCCACAGGACCTCCGCGCTGAAGGTCAGGTTCGTCACCGGAGTCCAGCGTGTTACCGTACCGAGCTGGTAGATCGCGAAGTTGGGGTTGCAGCTATAGTTTGCGCTGGCCGCGGCCAACAACGGGGCTCCCGTAAGAGCGCCTCCGCTCAACATTTTGTTGCAGACCAGTCCGGCCGCGCTAACGATGCCGTTGAGCGGATCGGTATTGCCGTTGCCGGGATATCTGACCCACGATGCGGAACCGAACATGGACGTCGACCATTGTGGATTCCAATTGTGGTTAAAGGCGCCACGGAAGCCAAATGACTGGGTTTTCTGAATGGCCGTCCCGGTGGCCTGTGCGGATCCTGCATGTCAATCGGCGTTCAAATTTGACCCCGTATCGGCGTCCAATTTTGACCCCTTCGAGCGGCGGGTTTTGGCGGTAGCGCTCGCACCGTCGGAGCTGGTCGGGGTTGCGGAGACGGTGCGAGCGCGGGTTGCGTGATCGTCGTCGCGGCTTTTGAAGCGCCAGCTGTCGTTGCCGGTCTCGACGATGTCGCAATGGTGGGTCAGGCGATCTAGAAGCGCGGTGGTCATTTTGGCGTCGCCGAAGACGCTGGGCCATTCACCGAACGCGAGATTGGTGGTGACGACGATGGACGTGCGCTCGTAGAGCCGGCTGACGAGGTGGAACAGGAGCTGGCCGCCGGATTGGGCGAACGGTAGATAACCGAGTTCGTCGAGGACGATGAAGTCCATCCGGGTCAAATGCTCGGCAATCCGACCTTGCCGTCCATTGCGGGTCTCGATCTCCAGACGGTTGACGAGGTCGACCACGTTGTAGAAGCGGCCGCGGGCACCGGATCGGATGCAGCTTCTGGCGATTGCGATGGCCATATGTGTTTTGCCGGTGCCGGTACCGCCGATCAGCACGGCGTTACGTTGCTGGGCGATGAAGCCGCCGCCGGCGAGATCATTGACCAGCGTCTGGTTGATGGGTGTGCCTTCGAACTGGAAGTCCTCGAGATCCTTGGCCAGCGGCAGCTTGGCGATGGTGAGCTGGTACTTAATCGAGCGGGCCTGCTTCTCGTTGATCTCGGCGTTGAGCAGGTCGCCGACAATGCGCTGGGGTTCGTGCTGGCGTTTGACAGCGGTCGCCATGATCTCGTCGAAGGCAGCCTTCATGCCGTAGAGTTTGAGCTCGCCCATGAGGTCGAAGAGTTGAGTACGTTCCATCAGATGGTTCTCCTGAGGTTGTCGTAACGGGCACAGTCGGCGATCGGGGCGTGGCGCAATGTCAGTGCGGCCGGGGTGAGAATGTTGGCTGGCGGCGCAGGATCACGCTGGCGGGCCAGGATGTTGAGCACGACATCGGCGGAATGAACGCCGTGAGCGATCGCCTCGGCGCAGGCTGCTTCGACGGCCGGCAAGCCGTCGGTCAGAACCGCGTTGAGGATATCGACCATCTGCCGGTTGCCATCGTCGGCACTGGTAAGCTTACGCCGCACACGTTCGATCGCAGCCGGAAGCACCCAGTCCTTGAAGGGAGCGCCGTTGCGCAAGGCACCGGGTTTGCGAGCCAGTACCGGCACGTAATGCCAGGGATCATAGGTCGTCTCGCCGCGGCCGAACGAGCGAGCATGCTCGGCAACGATGCGTCCGTCCTGACGGATCACAATGCGGTCGGCGTAGGCGTGAACCTCGACAGGCCGCCCGACAGCGTTGGCCGTGACCGAGTATTTATTGTTGTCGAACCGCACCAGACAGGTCGTCGAGACCGATGCCGGCACCGCGTGGAATCCGTCGAACCGGCCGGCATAGGGAACGAGCTTCGGCCGCTCGGCTTCGAACACCTCCCAGACCGTCTGTTCGGCCAGTTCTGGATGCCGGTGCGCCTTGGCGTAGGCGATGCACTTGTCCAGCAGCCACGCGTTCAACTCGTCGAGGGTTTTGAACCGCAGCCGCGGCGTGAAGAAGCGCTCCCGGACAAGCCCAACCTGGTTCTCGACCTGGCCCTTCTCCCAACCCGACGCTGGCGTGCAGGCAACCGGATCGACCAGGTAGTGGCTGCACATCTGCATGAAGCGGCGATTGTAGAGACGCCCTTTGCCGACGAAGATCGTCTCCACCGCCGTCTTCATGTTGTCGTAGATGCCGCGCACGCAGGTGCCCTTGAACAGGGCGAACGCCCGGTCGTGGGCGTCGAACACCATCTCCTGTGTCTCGCGCGGATAGCAACGCACGAACAGCATCCGGCTGTGGCAGAGCCGGACATGGGCGGCCTTCACCATCACCGTCACGCCATTGAGCAGGACGACCTCGTGGCTCCAGTCAAACTGGTAAGCTTCTCCGGGCGCAAAGCTAAGCGGGACGTAGGCAGCGGCCGTGGATTGTCCGCGCTCCTTGCTCCATCGCCTGGCGTAGCGCCGCACGGCGTCGTAACCGCCGTCATAGCCGCGCTCACGCAGCTCCTCGAACATCCGGATCAATGTCAGTTGCTCGCGAGCGGACTTGCCCGCGTTCCCTGACAACAACCCGTCGAGTTCTGCTGCCCATCGTCCCAGCTTCGGCCGCGGCTGGACAACACGCTCGTACTCGAATGAGGTCTCTCCCGATCTCAGCACCTTCCGGACTGTGTTCCGCGACACCTTCAGGTCACGGGCGATCTCCTTGATCGTCTTGCCCTTGATGAAGTGCTCGCGCCGTATCCGGGCGATTGTCTCCACGATCAGCATCCCCGACCACCTGCTTCATGACGAAGCAGGCAGCGCAACAGACCAACCTGTAGGGGGTCAATTTTGGACGCCGATCCCCCGGCTTAGGGGGTCAATATTGCAGGCCGAATGACAAAAGTCCTCCTGCCGGCGTTCGACAGTTGGCACTCACGGGGTCTAAGCGACATCATGCCGGCGACGATCGAACCCGGCACGTTCGATTGGCTCGTCGGCGTCTTCCAAGCTCACCAGAAGTGGACCGAAATCGAAAGCGCTACACAGCGGCACTACACAAAAAGTCTCGCACTGTTCGCCAATCACGAGCTGAAAGATGGAAGTCGCGTTGGGTCTAAACAGTTGTCCGATTTCACCAAAGCGTTCGTCGACGCAGTTTATCGAAAATTATTGTTTGTGACGAAAGTCAATAACAGTGGAGAGGTCGTCGTTCGCGAGCGTCGTCGCTATGTAACTATGGCTATGGCGGCCTGTCGCCGTGCTTGGTTCGTTGGTCAGCGTGCTCAAGAAAGGATCGTACCAGCGACCAATCCGTTTTCCCGGATGGGATTAAAATCTCATCCGCCTGGGCGGCCGATACGGCCCACACCGACCGCAACTTGGGATGAGCTCGTCGCCTTCAGAGCCGCCGCGATAAAGCTTGATTACCGCTCGATCGCAACAGCTGCTTTATTGTCGTGGGAGTGGCTGCAACGAGAGCAGCACGTGTTTGGCGCCTTCGACATTTCGCATTATCGACCTCGCGAGCGGCCAAATAGCGTCAGAATCGTGCATCCGAAGAATGGAGAGGAGGCCTGGTGGCCACTATCGGACGAAACGGGCACCCCTCTCTTTCCTGAGCTTATGGAGGAACTCGACGAGATCAAGAGGACCACCCTCTCCGGTCTGGTATTCCGTCGTGATCATGCGCATCGTCAGTCGGCAATCCCGCTACCATGGATTACCCCACGCAAGGATCTCCGCTATCTACGTAGTGTGGTAAAAACCATCATCACAGAGGCTGGCCTACGTCAGGAGCTTTCTTTTAGGTCTTTCCGACACGGAGGATTTACCGAGGGCGCCGACAGCGATCTCACGGATGCAGAGTTGCGCGCGGCTGGTCGTCATAGATCAAGTCGCCAACTGCCAACCTACGCCAAGCGTACGGCCAGGCAGTTGATCATTGCCACAAAAAAGCGTCGCGAAGAGCGGACAAGATCTCTCCTTATTCGGCTAAACGCCAATCTCCCCTCGGAATAAAGGCACGTCGGCCGACGGCAAAACCGATGAATGCGCTGAAAGGCTCGTCTATTTTCCCGTCCACACCGGCTTGCGCTTCTCGCTGAACGCCTTCAGCCCTTCCTTGGCATCCTCGGTCATGGCAAGCAGCGCGATCTGGCTTTCGGTGTAGGCGATGCTCTCGTCGAACGACATCGAGGCGATGGCGCGCATCGCGTATTTGCCGCGACGGATCGCGGTCGGGGATTTGTCGACGATGCGGCCGATCAGCCAGTCGACCTTGGCATCCAGCTCGGCCGTGGGCACGACGTAGTTCAGCAGGCCTGCTGCCAATGCCGCTTTCGCGTCGAAGGGCTCGCCGGTCAGCGCCCATTCGTTGACGAGCCGCGGTGGCGCGATCGACTGCAACAGGCTCAACACCTGCATCGGGAACACGCCGACCTTCACTTCCGGCAGGCCGAAGACGACGTGATCGGCGGCGACGGCCATGTCGGTCATGCAGAGCAGGCCCATGCCGCCTGCCATGCAGACGCCACCGAGGCGCGCAATCGCGGGCTTGGTCGCGTTCTGCGACAAGCGTAACAGATCGGCATAGTCGACATTCGGCTTCGAATGATCCATCGCGAAGGCCGCGCCGGAGTTCTGCAGGTCCGCGCCGGCGCAGAACGCCTTGTCGCCCGCGCCCGTCAGCACGATGATTCGGACATCCCTGTCGTCATGCGCGTCGCGATAGCCGCGCGCGATGCCGGCGATGACCTCGCCATTCAGCGCGTTGCGCTTGTCGGGCCGGTTGATGGTGATCCAGAGCGCCTGCCCTCGCTTCTCGGTGATCACAGCTGTAGTGTCGGTCATGGCACCCTCGCTTCCTTCTCTCCGTTTTGCAGCCATTTGCGGCAGCTCGGGCGGAAGGTGCAAGGGCAAACTGCGGCGCGGCGCCGCTTTAGCGCCTCGACACAAGCTTGTAGCGCGATCGCAGCGTGGGCTCAGCCCGCGACCGCTTTCCTGATCCAGACCTTGTTGTCGTGGAAAGCGGCGCCGCCGATCGGCGCGATGGTGTCCGCGCCCGTCAGCATGTTGATGCCGCGGTTACCGATATGGTTCTTGTTGGGATGAACGGACTCCGCGATCAGCACGCCGCGGCGCACGCCCTCGAACAGCGTGGCGATCAGCGTGGTTTCGCCGCGGGTGTTGCCGAGCGTCACGGCGTCGCCATGGGCGATGTCGAGCGCGGCCGCATCCAGGGGATGGATCATCACGCTCGCCTTGCCCTCGCGCGCCTGGGAGGACGGCGTCTCGTTGAAGGTCGTGTTGAGGAAGCTGCGCGACGGGCTCGTGGCAAGCCGGAACGGATGGGCCTGGTCGGCATGCTCGATCACCGCCCAATGGTCCGGCAGCGACGGCATCTTGTCGAAGTCACCCATCGTCTGGCCGAACGGCGGATGCGCCCAATCCGCTTTGAAATGGAATTTCCTGTCGGCATGGGCGAAGCCGTCGAGATAATGCGACGTGCGGAAGTCCGGCTGCAGGTCGCGCCAGAGGTCGGCTTCGAGGCCGGCAACGTCGCCGTGGTCGCTCAGCTTCAGCGTCGCCTCGATCAACTCGCGCGGCGTCAGCTCGAACCCGGGATGGCTGGCGCCAAGCCGCGGCGCCAGTGCCTGCAGCACCTCATGATTGGAGCGGCATTCCCCGGGTGGGTCGATCAGCTTCGGCCCGACCGAGATGTGCTGGTGGCCGCCGCCGTAATAGAGATCGTCATGTTCCATGAACATTGTCGCCGGCAGCACGATGTCGGCCATCTCGGCCGTCTCGGTCATGAACTGCTCGTGCACCGCGACGAACAGATCCTCGCGCGCAAAACCCTGCCGCACCAGTGCCTGTTCCGGTGCCACCGTCATCGGGTTTGTGTTCTGGATCAGCAGCGCCTTGACCGGACCCTTGCCGTGCAGCGCCTTGGAATCGCCGGTGAGGATGCGGCCGATCTGCGACTGGTCAAGCGCGCGGATGGTTGGATCGATGGCGTCATGGCCTTCGATGATGGATTCGTTGAAGTGCCACAGCGCGTAATTGTTGAAGAAGGCGCCGCCGCCTTCATATTGCCAGGCGCCGGTTACCGCGGGAATGCAGTTGGCGGCATGCATCTGCGCCGCACCGTTGCGCGATCGAGTGAAGCCGTAGCCGAGCCGAAAGAAGGTCCGCTTAGTCTGGCCAACCAATTTGGCAAAAGCCTCGATCTCCGCCACCGGCACGCCTGAAATCGCGGATGCCCATTCGGGGTTACGCGTCTTCAGATGCGCCTCGAGCTCATCAGGGCAATCGGTGTACTTGTCCATATAGGCGCGATCGGCGTAGCCGTCGCGGAACAGGACGTGCATCACGCCGCAGGCGAACGCGCCGTCGGTGCCGGGCCGCAGGATGATCTTGATATCCGCCTGCTTCATGGTCTCGTTGTCGTAGATGTCGACGGCCGCGATCTTGGCGCCGCGCTCCTTCCGGGCACGGGCGGCGTGCGTCATCACGTTGACCTGCGTGTTGACGGGGTTGGTGCCCCAGATCACCACGAGATCGGACAGCGCCATCTCGCGCGGATCGACACCGGCGATCTTGCCGGTGCCGATCGCGAACCCGATGCGGCCGACATTGGCGCAGATGGTCTGATAGAACCGCGAATATTTCTTCACATGCGTGAGGCGGTTGAGGCCGTCGCGCATCACCAGCCCCATCGTGCCGGCGTAATAATAGGGCCAGATTGACTCCGCGCCGAATTCGCGCTCGGCCCGGTTGAAGCGATCCGCAATCTCGTCCAGCGCCTCGTCCCAGCTGATCCGCGCGAATTGGCCGGAGCCCTTCGCACCCGTACGGCGCAGCGGATACATCAGCCTTTCAGGATGATGGATGCGCTCGGCATACCGGGCGACCTTGGCGCAAACCACGCCGGCCGTATAAGTCTGCTTTTTCGAACCGCGGACACGGCCGATACTGCGTCCCTCGACCACCTCGATATCGAGGGCACAGGCCGACGGGCAATCATGCGGACAGGTCGAATGGCGGATTTCGATCTTGGCGTGCTGGTTCATGTCCAATTTGGTAACACCAAAATACCCCTCAGCCGAGGGTATTTATCCGGCAACGCCCATGCGATTTGCTCAAATCGCGCGCCGCCGGTTCCTGCCGCGACCGCGAAGAGCGGCGCCGCCACACCGAAAACCGCCGGATATTCCAGGTACCATCGGCTTTGTGAGGCGTCGACAGTCCGCCTCCCCTCCCGCTACAGTGCCGGCCAACAAGAACGACAACAGGGAGGTGGGTGTGACGGCCCGACAATTCATGCTGGCGCTGGCCGCCGGCCTGCTCAGCGCATGCTACGCAGCACCGTCCCTGGCGCAGGACTATCCCAACCATTCGGTCCGGATCGTCGTGCCCTTCGGCGCCGGCGGGCCGGCCGATGTGGCCGCCCGGCAGATCGGCAATGCGCTCCAGGAGAGTTTTGGCCAGCCCTTCGTGATCGAGAACCGCACCGGCGCGGGCGGCGTCATCGGCACGGTCGAAGCGGCGAAGTCGCCCGCCGACGGCTACACGCTGTTGATGATGTCCAACACGCAGACCGCGAACGAATCGCTGTTGACGCCGGACAAGCGCAAATACGAGCTGATGCGCGACCTCGCGCCGATCGCACCGGTGAACTCTTCCGATCTCGTCATCGTGGTGAACCCGCAAGTCGCAGCGAAGACGCTGCAGGAGTTCGTCGCCCTCGCCAAGTCGCAGCCGGGCAAATTGAACTACGCCTCCTCCGGCCAGGGCACGCCCTATCACATGGCCGGCGAGCTGTTCAAAGCGATGGCCGGCATCGATCTCGTCCATGTCCCCTACCGCAACAGTGGCGAGGCCCGCAGTGGCGTGATCGGCGGGCAGGTGCAGATGATGATCGACGCGGTGCCGGCGATGGCGCCGAACATCGGCGAGAACCAGGTCCGCGCGCTCGCGACCACCGGCAAGCAGCGCTCAGCCGTGCTGCCGAACGTGCCGACCGCGATCGAGGCGGGCGTAGCCGGCTATGAAGCCACGATCTGGCTCGGCCTGATGGCGCCGGCCGGGACGCCGAAACCCGTGATCGACAAGCTCAATGCCGCCGTGAACGCAATGGTGAAGCGTCCCGACATCGTCAAACTTTGGACTGCGCAGGGCGCGGTGCCCATGTCGATGACGCCGGAAGAATTCGACAAGTTCCTGCGCGGCGACATCGAGAAATGGGCCGACGTGGTCAAGAAGTTCGACAAGTCCTGAGGCCGCAGAGCGACAATGCCGACCATTCAATTCCAGCTCAACGGCACGGCGGCGGCCGTGGATGCCGATCCGGATCAGACGCTGCTGGACGTGCTGCGCGGCCGGCTCGGCCTCACCGGTCCGCATTTCGGCTGCGGGGCCGGCGAGTGCGGCGCCTGCCATGTCATGATCGGTGATCGCGCGATGGCCTCGTGCGACATGCCGATGTGGTCGGTCGCCGACAAGGAGGTCGTCACGGTGGAAGGTCTCGGCACGGCGGAGCAACCGCATCCGCTGCAACGTGCCTTTATCTCCGAGCAGGCGATGCAATGCGGCTATTGCGTCTCGGGAATCCTGATCAGCGCGGCGGCGCTGCTGAAGCGCAATCCGTCGCCGACGGAGGCCGAGGTGAAAACCGCGCTTGACCGCAATCTGTGCCGCTGCGGATCGCATAACCGCATGGTCCGCGCCGTGTTGCGGGCGGCCGCGGAGATGGCGACATCATGACTGTGCCGTCCCCTGCCCCGACACTGCCGGTCAGCCTTGCGGCCAATCCAAAGCTGTCATCCTGGGTGAAGCTCATCGGCGAGGGCCGTGTGGCGATCTCGCCCGGCAAGGTCGAGATCGGCCAGGGCATCGTCACGGCCCTGGCGCAGATCGCAGCCGACGAGCTCGACGTCGATATTGGCCGCATCGAGATGATCCGCGCCTCCACGGCGGCAAGCCCGAACGAGGGCGTCACCTCGGGCAGCCTTTCGATTCAGCAGTCCGGCCGCGCGCTGCGCCACGCCTGTGCCGAGGTCCGCCGGCGCTTCCTCACCGCGGCATCCGAACGTCTCGGCGTCGATGCATCACTGCTCGAGATCCAGGACGGCACGATCTCGGGCCCCGGCAATGTCAGGACCAGCTATTGGGAGTTGGCCGGCGACGTTTCGCTCGACCACGACGCCATTGCGGGCGCGACGGCGAAGATCGTCGCCATGCGCACTGTGGCCGGACATTCGGTCCAGCGCGTCGACATTCCAGACAAGGTGTTCGCACGGCCGCGCTTTATCCATGACTGTCCGCTGCCGGACTTGCTGCACGGACGCGTGCTGCGGCCGGACATCGCGGGCGCCAGGCTGATCGCGCTCGACCAGACGGCTGCACGAGCCGTGCCCGGCCTCGTCGCGATCATCCGCGACGGCGGTTTTTCCGGCGTGGTCGCCGACAGCGAGGCAGCGGCGGAAGCCGCGCTGAAAGCCTTGCGCAAGGGGGCGACATGGTCGGCCGGCGAGCCGCTGCCCGATGAAGATGATCTCGCCGGGTTCCTGAAGAGCCAGCCGGTCGAGACCACTGTCATCGACACCAGGACCTCTGCGGCAACGATAAAGAAAGCTGCTCGCACCCTCCGCCGGCAATACATCCGTCCCTACATCGCGCATGCCTCGATCGCTCCATCCTGTGCGATGGCCCAATGGAACGGCGATCGCGTCCACGTGTGGACGCACAGCCAGGGCGTCTACCTGCTGCGCGCCGATCTCGCGATCGTGCTCAAGCTCCCAGCCGAGAGCATCGTGGTCGAGCACATGGAGGGCGCGGGCTGCTACGGACACAATGCTGCCGACGATGTCGCGCTCGATGCCGTGCTGCTGGCGAAAGCGGCCGGCGGCCGTCCGGTGCGGGCGCAGTGGTCGCGCCACGACGAGATGTCCCACGCGCCGTTTGGCGCGGCGATGGCGATCGAGATCGAGGCCGATCTCGATGCCGACAACGAGATCGTCGGTTGGCGCCATGCGATCTGGAGCAACGGTCACGCGGCGCGGCCGGGGCGCGCGGCCCAGCCCGCGCTGCTCGCCGCAACCGAGATTGCGACTCCCTGGCCGCGCATGGTCTCGACCAATCCGCCCGCGGCCAATGGCGGCGGCGGCGACCGCAACTCCGTTCCGCTCTATGACCTCAAGGCCTGGACGGTCACGAGCCACCGGCTGCTGACCATGCCGGTGCGGACCTCGGCGCTGCGGACACTTGGCGGACAAGGCAATGTGTTCGCCATCGAGTCCCTGCTCGACGAGATCGCCACCCTCCGCGGCGAAGACCCGATCGCGTTCCGCTTGCGTCATCTGCGCGACGAACGGGCAAAGGAGGTGATTCGCGCCGCGGCACGACGCGCGCAGTGGAAACCGCAGAAGCAGTCCGGCATCGGTCATGGCGTCGGCTTCGCCCGCTACAAGAACATGGGGGCCTATTGCGCCGCCATTGCGGAGATCGAAGGCACTGATGACATTCGCGTCAAGCGGCTGACGCTTGCGGTCGATGTCGGCGAGGCCATCAATCCCGACGGCGTCATCAACCAGATCGAGGGCGGCGCGATCCAGGCGACGAGCTGGGTGCTGAAGGAACGCGTCCGCTTCGACCGGACGCGAATCACATCGACGTCCTGGACCGACTATCCGATCCTCACCTTCAGCGAGGTGCCAATGGTGGATGTCGAGATCGTCCAGCGGCCGGAGATCGAGCCGGTCGGCGCCGGCGAGGCCGCCCACGGCCCGGTGACGGCGGCGATCGCGAATGCCGTTTACGATTGCGTCGGCGCGCGCGTGCGCGACCTGCCGATCACCCGCGACAAGATCATTGCAGCCATGGAGCTGGCATCGTGACGACAGTGAGCATTTTGAGCGGAGGCGCGGCGCAAGGCCTGGTGCGCGGCCTCAGCGATCCCTTCAAGACGCAGACCGGCTTCGGCATCGACGGCGAGTTCGGCGCGGTCGGCATCATGGCCGACAAGCTGCGCGCGGGGACGGCGGCCGATCTGGTGATCCTGACGCAGGCGCTGCTTGCAAAGCTTGCCGAAGAGCAGCTCGTCATCCCCGCCTCGATCTCGGATGTCGGGCGAGTCGAAACCGCGCTGGCGCTCCGCAGCCGCGATCCCAGGGTGACAGTGAAGACTGAAGCCGATCTGCGCGAAGTACTGCGCAGCGCCGACGCGATCTACGTACCGGACACGAAAGCCTCGACCGCCGGACAGCATGTCGCAAAGGTGCTGGATCAGCTCGGCATCGCCTACGAGGTCGCCTCGCACCTCAAGATCTTTTCCAACGGCGCGACCGCGATGCGGGAGCTTGCGGCATCCAGCGCCGCGCATCCGATCGGCTGCACCCAGGCCACCGAAATCATCGCGACCGACGGCATCGCACTGTCAGGAGCGCTGCCGCCGGGCTGCGAGCTCGTGACGATGTACACGGCCGGCGTGACCACGCGGGCCGCACATCCGCAAGAGGCGGCCGCGCTGATCGCGTTGCTGACCGGCGCAAACCGCAAGGGGCTTCGCCAGCGCGCCGGCTTCACCGGGTAGGTAAGCGCCCTACGTGTGCAACTGGGTGAGGCCGGTCGGCGGCCCGTCGACGGCAGTCCAGCCGCCATCGACGAACAGCGTGCTGCCGCTGACATAGCTCGCGGCGTCCGAGGCGAGATAGGCGACGGCGGTCGCGACCTCGTCGGCGCTGCTCCAGCGGTTGAACACGGTGTGGCCGGCGTAGAGATTGTAGATGTCGGGACGCTGCTTGAACGGGCCGGTCAGCGCGGTCTCGGCGATGCTCGGCGCGATCGCGTTAACGCGCACGCCGGAGCGTCCAACCTCGGAAGCAAAGCCCTTCACCAGCAGGCCGATCGCCGCCTTGGTCGAGCCGTAGACGCCGAGGCCCGGCTCGATCGTCACCGCCCGCACTGAGGAGCAGGCAATGATGCTGCCGCCCTTCTGCTCGACCATGATGCGGCCGAAGGCCTGGAAGAACCAGACCGTGCCCTTGATATTGAGGTTGAGGACGCGGTCGAGATCCTCCTCGGTGTAATCGAGGATGGTCTTGCGGATGTTGAGCCCGGGCGTCGTCACCGCGATGTCGAGCCGCGAAAATTTCTGCATCACGGTCTTGGCCAGCGCGTTGACGTCGGCCGCGCACGCGGCGTCACACGCAGCCGCTTCGGCCCAGCCGCCCTTCTCACGAATGCCGGCGGCAGTTGCTTCGGCGGCGTCAATCGCGCGATCGGCGCAGACCACACGGGCGCCGAGCCCGGCCAGCGCCTCGGCGGACGACTTGCCGATGCCGGAGGCGGCGCCGAGCACCACGGCCGTCTTGCCGGTGAGATCGAAGAGCTTGCGATAGTCAGTCACGGATAGATTCTCCTGTATTGCTGCTATCCCTTGTAGCCCATCAGCAGGCGCGGCAGCCACAGCGAGAAGGCGGGGACGTAGGTCACGAACATCAGAGCTGCGATCAGGGCGGCGTAGAACGGCAGGATGGTGCGCATCACCGCGCCCACCGAGATGCCGCCGATGGCGCAGCCCACGAACTGCGTCGTCCCGACCGGCGGGGTGTTCAGCCCGAGCGCGCAGTTGATCAGCATCAACATACCGAACTGCACCGGATCCATGCCCGCCTTCATCGCGATCGGCAGGAAGATCGGCGTGCAGATCAGGATGGTCGCTGCCATGTCCATGAACGTGCCCAGCACGAACAGGATGACGTTGATGAGCAGGAAGATGACCCAGGGCTGCGTCGAGACCTTGCTCATCATCTCGCCGGCGAAGTCGGCGACCTCATAAAGCCCCATCAGATACTGGAACATGGTGGACACGCCGATCAGCAGCAGCACCACGCCCGTGGTCTTCACCGCCTTGGCCGCAGCGCGCAGGAAGTTCGGCAAGGTCATGGTGCGGTAGATGAAGAACGTCAGCAGGATCGTATAGGTGACCGCGACGGCTGCGGATTCGGTTGCCGTGAACACGCCGGACAGGATGCCCGCCAGGATGATGCCGACGATCAAAAGGCCGGGCAGAGCGGCTGCGAACGAACGAAAAACCGCGGGCCAGCCCGGGAACTTGCCGGCCGGATAGCCTCGCTTCACCGCGACCGCGTAAGCGGCGACCAGCATGCACACCATCAGCACCAGGGCCGGCAGGAGGCCGGCGGCGATCAGCGCGCCGATCGAGACCTTGCCGCCGGCGGCGAGCGCATAGATGATCATGTTGTGGCTGGTCGGCATCAGCGCTCCGACCAGCGAGGCATGGGTGGTGACGTTGACGGCGTAGTCGGTGTCGAAACCTTCCTTCTTCATCATGGGGATCATCACCGCCCCCATCGCCGACACGTCGGCAACGGGCGAGCCGGAGACGCCGCCGAACAGCGTGCAGGCGACCACGTTCGACATGCCGAGCCCGCCGCGGATGTGTCCGACGAGATTCTTGGCAAGCTGCACGATCTTGTCGGCGACGCCGCCATGCAGCATCAGCTCACCGCTGAAGACGAAGAACGGGATGGCGAGGAAGGAGAAGATGTTCATCCCCGACATCATCTGCTGGAAGATGACCGCGACCGGCAGGCCTTCGTAGAGGATGGTGCAAATCGCCGAGAGGCCGATCGCGAACGCGACCGGGACGCCGAGGACCAGGAAGCCGAAGAAAGTGGCGCCGAGGATGATCAATTCCATGAGGGGACGACCTCTTCGCCGCGCAGGAGAGCGATGATGTGCTCGATTGAAAAGGAGACGATGAGGACGCCGGAGGCGATCAGCGGCACGTAGCGGATGACCTCGGGCAGCCCGAGATTGGGGATCTTCACGGTTCCGACCGAGGCTCCGAGGATCCAGCCGTTATAGGCCATCGCGACGCCGAAGCCGGCGACCAGGACGTGGATGACAAGCTCGATCTTCTCCCGCGCGCGATCCGGCAGCATCACCAGCAAACTGTCCATGCCGATATGCCCGGCATCGCGCACGCCGACGGCGGCGCCGATCAACGTGACATACAGGATCAGAACCAACGCAAGGTTCTCCGTCCAGGTCGGGCTGGAATTGAGCACGTAACGTCCGAACACCTGGTAGAAGACGATGGTGACGATGACGAGCAGCCCGGTCACCGACAGGTACATCCCTAGCCGAGCGACGGGTGCATTGATCCGGGACAGCAAGCCGGTGGACGGGCGTCCGGCTACGTCCAGTTCGTGGTCTGCGACGTGAGGGTCTGTCATCCAAGTCTCCTTGCAAGTCTCCTTGCGCGGCTCCAATGCGTTGGTCAGGCGTCGCCAGTCGGCAACGCCGGACCGACGCTATGGCCTTACTTCGTGTCCTGGATACGCTTGACGAGGCTCTTCAGCTTCTCGTCACCCGCGAACTTGTCGTACACCGGCTTCATCGCGTCGACGAATTCCGCCTTGTTGGCGATCGTCACGACCTGAACGCCGGCCGCTTCGACCGTCTTGCGGGAGGCCTGCTCGCGTTCGTCCCAGAGCTTGCGCATGACGGGCACCGATTCCTTGGCCGCCTTGCGGACCATCGCCTGGTCCTCCTTGCTCAGCGTGTCCCAGACCGTCTTGGACATCACGAGAACTTCGGGCGCCAAGGAGTGCTCGGTGACGTTGTAGAACTTGGCGGCCTCGAAGTGGCGCGAGGACTCGTAAGAGGGCCAGTTGTTCTCGGCAGCGTCCACCAGACCGGTCTTGAGAGCGGTATAGACCTCGCCATAGGGCATCGGGGTCGGATTGGCCCCGAGGCTCTGGATCATGCCGACCCACAGATCGGATTGCTGGACGCGAATTTTCAGACCCTTGACGTCCGCGAGCGACTTGATCGGTGCCTTGACGGTGTAAATGGACCGGGCGCCGCTGTCGTAATAGGCAAGGCCGATCAGGCCTGCGGGCGCCATGGCCGCCAGGATCTCGTCGCCGATCGGGCCGTCAAGGACAGTGCGCATGTGCTGCGTGTCCCGGAAGATGAAGGGCAGGCACAACGCGATGGTTTCCGGCACGAAGTTGTTCAAGGGCGATGCGTTGATCCGCATCATGTCGAGGGCGCCGATCTTGAGCTGCTCGATGGTGTCCTTCTCGGAGCCCAGCGCACCGTTGGGGAACACCTTCACGCCGAGCTTGCCGCCGCTCGCCGCGGCGAGCTGCTTGCCCATGAACTTGACGGCCTCGACGGTTGGATAATCGGCGGGATGGATGTCGGCGGAACGGAAATCGCGTGCGGTCGCCAAGGGGGCTGAGACCGCCAGCAGAGCGGCTGCGATGACGCCGGTGAGTATCTTCATCTGGGCTTCCTCCTGAGGTGATTATATCGTTGGGCAGATGCTGCGGGCCGCCTTGGGTCGCTCCACTTCCGGTGTGAAGTCAAGCGCCATCGTCGTCCCTAGGGCGCGCGGCATTCTCTGTCCAAGCCAAATCCGGCATCGATCAATGCTAGAGTTGCATCGATGGATCAGACCGGCTTTGGGCAGACAGCCGGCTCCTCGTCCAGTTTTTCCGAAATCATCTGTCGTCTGACGCGGCAAGCGCTCATGCGCGTTGCTTGACGCCGCCGGTGCGGCCCCCTCAAGATGCTGCGAAGCAAAACGGACCATCCCGAGGAATGCCTATGCCGCGGAAGCTGATCGACATCTCCGTGCCGCTCAGAAACGACGTGACGGCGGATCCGCCGGGCAATCACCCGACGATCCAGTACATCGATCACCAGCAGGGCCTGCCGCGGATGCTGCAGTTCTTCGACGGCCTCACGGCGCAGGACCTGCCGGACGGCCAGGGCTGGGCCGTCGAGCAGGTCTCGCTGTCGACCCATAACGGCACGCATCTCGATGCGCCCTGGCACTTCCATCCAACCATGAATCGCGGCGAGCGGTCATGGACGATCGACGAGGTCCCGCTGGAATGGTGTTTTCAGCCCGGCGTGAAGCTCGACTTCCGGCATCTGCCCGACGGCTACGTGGCAAGCGCCGACGACGTCGAGAAGGAGTTGAGGCGGATCGGGCATGCGCTGTCGCCGCTGGAGATCGTCGTCGTCAACACCGGCGCCGGCGCCAGGTTCGGCCAAGCCGATTATGTCAGCTCAGGCTGCGGCATGGGCTATGAGGCCACCATGTATCTGCTCGAACGCGGCGTGCGGCTGACCGGCACCGACGGCTGGAGCTGGGACGCGCCGTTCGTCCACACCGCGAAGAAATATGCCGAAACGAAAGATGCCGGTCTGATCTGGGAGGGCCACAAGGCGGGACGGCACATCGGTTATTGTCATCTCGAGAAGCTGCACAATCTCGACCAGCTGCCTTCGACCGGGTTCACGGTCTCGTGCTTTCCGGTGAAGATCGAGCGGGCCTCCGCGGGCTGGACCCGCGCCGTCGCGATCATCGACAGCTAGCTGTCGAGCCCGCTCTCGGCGAGTTCGCGCAAGGCATTAATGTCGAGCACGACGATGGCGCCGTGCTCGAGGCGAACCCAGTTGCGGCCCGCCCAGGCGCGCAATTGCTTGTTGATGCTCTCGCGCGTCATCCCCACCATCTCGCTGATCTCCTGCTGCGTGATGGCGAGCGTGCCGCTGCCGGAGTCGAACTTGCGCTCTTCGGTGAGGCCGAGCAGCGCGCTCGCAAGCCGGCCCGGCAGATTTTGCAGGATCACCTGCTCGACCTGCTGACTGGTCCAGCGCAGGCGCGCGCAGAGCAGCTCGATGAATTTCATTGCGAGCGCCGGCTGGCTCTTCACGAACGGCAGGAAGTCCCGGCGATCGATGATGTAGAGCTCGCAATTGGTGTTGGCGGTCGCATCGGCCGACCTGGGGGCGCCGTCGAGCACCGCGATTTCGCCGAAGATCTCTCCAGGCCCGATCAGATTGAGAATGGCGTTGCGGCCGTCGGGCGACGAAGAGGAAATCTTCACCGTCCCTGTGATCACCGCGAACAGATTGTTGCCGGGATCGCCCTTGGCGGCGATCGTCGCGCCGCGCTTCACCGTGGTGTGCTTGGCGTAGCGGCAGAGCTGATCCAGCGCCTCCGGCTCCAGATCCGCAAAGATCGGGTGCTTGCGCAGGACCGATAATTTATTCCCCGCCGCTTGTCGGGGGTCGTCGCCGGTCTTGTCCTGAGGCACGCCACTGGGCTCCTAAGACTGCGAGGCACTGGGGTCCCTGCGTAGTCAGTGTAGCCCAGTTTTTCAACCGGAAAGCATGCGCCCCATTTGAGGCAAACGCGGCGAAAATGCCGCGGTCAGGGGTGAAGCCAGCAGCCGAAGGATGAGCCAATGCGTCCCAGTCGATGCAGAGTTGCAAGTGCGCACGCCACCTTGCGTTGAGGCGCTGCCAACCGTCCCGAACTCGCACGGCATAGCCCGCCCCGCGGACGCCGCAAGATGGGACGGTGATCTCAGAAGCTTCGACGCTTGACATCCGACTCAGGCCGGCCTGGACTGGTTTGCCGGTCTGCCCAGGCCAGAGCCCCGGCGAAGGTGACAAAGATTGCCACGACAATGGTGCTCATAAGCAACGCGTCAGCCGGCATGATGCTCTCCCCTGTGATTTTGAGCATTATTCGGGGCACCCGGCCGAATGCATTGATGCCGATCAAAATCGAGCCGCGCTGCGTCGGAATCAGGCTGCGGCCAAGGCCTCGACCTTCGCCGGATCGAGCAGGCTGATCCCGCCATGAATGATCTCGATCACGCCGTGGCGCTCCAGCTTGGTGAAGGTGCGGCTGACGGTCTCGATGGTCAGACCGAGGTAGTCGGCGATGTCCTGGCGGCTCATTGGAAGCGGAACCGTCTCCAACGCCCGCTTCAGCAAGACCAGCCGCTCGCGCCAGCTGAGCAGAAAGGCCGCAATCTTTTCGTCCGCCGAACGGCGGCCGAGCAGGACCATATGGTCCCGGGCCTGGCTCAGCTCGCGAATCGCCAGCTCGTTGATCCGCCTGAGGAGATGCGGCCGGTCCTCGATGAAACGGCCGAAGGGTGACTTCGCGAACTGGCATACGGTCACCGCGCCGATCGCATCGGCCGAAAAATTGTGCCTGCCAGAAATATTCATCCCCAGGAAATCGCCGGGCAAGGCAAAGCCCACGATCTGCCGGCGGCCGTCGGGCAGCAGCTTGTACAGCCGCATGACGCCCTCGAGGAGATTGTAGAACGAGGTCGTGATGTCCTCCTCGGAGAACACAGTCTCGCCTGAGGAAAAATGGACGCGCCGGCCGAGATGCTCGAATTCCCGAAGCTCGACCGCATCCAACGACGAACAAACCGCTGATGCGCGGACGGCGCAATCGCTGCAGAGCTGCCAGTTCGGCTCAATCGTGACTACGGGCTTCATCGACCGCTCCAAGCGCCGGCTGCCCATCAGGCCCACTCCGTCGCGCGGATGCATTTTACTGCACTGCGCCAAAGCCGGTTGACCCAGATCAATTTTGGAGGGAATCCCCGCCCTATTGTTCTCCCGGGCTTAAACGGGGTCACTTTACATGCTGCAAGGCACGCTGCGTCACGGGTTGGTCGGGTTGCTTCTGATGACGCCTGCCCTGGCGGCCCCGACCGCCGAACAACGCGGCAAGGCCTTTGCGCGCGGCAATTGCGCTCGTTGCCACGCGATCGACCGTACGTCGAACAGTCCGCTCAAGATCGCACCGCCGCTGCGAGCCCTGCACCAGCGCTATCTGATCGAGAGCCTTGGGGAGGCGCTGGCCGAGGGCATCAACACCGGCCACGCCGACATGCCGGCCTTCGAGCTCAGTCCGGACCAGATTCACGATCTCCTGTCCTACCTCAAGACCCTGGAATAGCCGCCCTCATACCGCCTGCACCGTCCAGCCGATCAGCTCCTTCGCGATGCGGGTGAAGGCCGTATCGAACGCCGCGACCGCCGCGGCCGGTTCGACCTTGTCGAGCTTTTCGCTGGTCTCGACGAGACGCGAGGCGACCACCTTGCCGTTCTGGTCGACGATCCGTGCCGACAGGCCGATCTCGACCCGTGTCTCTCCCTCGGTGGCGATGCGGAAGCGCCTGATGTCGATCAGCAGCTGATAGTCCGCTTGCCCGAGATCGGCCGTGCGCAACGGCGCATGGGCGATGTCGTAGTTCTCGAAACTGTCGATCAGACGCGCCTGTATCAGCTTGGGAATGCTGTCGGCCCAGAGGAAGTCCGCAAAGCCCGGATTATCGCCGCCCGGCGCGAACAGCATGCGCTGGGTCTGGAGCATGGCGACCGCTGTCGGCTCGGGGATGGCCAGTGACGCCGAGAGCGTCTTGCCGCCCGGACCGAGGTTCTGCGGCGTGCGCAGATCATAGGTGACTTTCTGCGCCGGCGTTCCGCCGCCGGTCATCTTCTCCAGGCCCGCCAAAATGCCGTCGATCTTGCCGGTGTTGCGCGCAAGCCCGTCGGAGAAGGTCTTGAGATTGGCGATGGTGTCCTTCAGCGGGCCCGAATTGTCCTCCAGCACGGTGTCGACCCGCCGCAGTGCATCGCGCGCGGCCTGCGTCATGCTCTGGCCCGCACCGGCCTCGGCAATCAAGGTCGGGGGCTCGCCGGATTTGGTGACGATGACGCCTCCCTCCAGCGTCACCACCGGCACGCCGGTCAGCCCCTGGAAATCGAGCCCGACCCTGCTGTCGGCACGCACCGGCGTGGTTGAAGCAACCGAGATCGTCGCATTGACGAAACGTGGATTATCCGGCGCAAGCCCGAGCTGGGTGACCTCGCCGACGCGGATGCCGTTGAACAGCACGCCGGCGCCGACCAGAAGACCGGGCACCGGGCCCTGGAATTGCACGTGATAGCTGGTGCGCGGCCCGATCCCGCCGGTGTTGTTCAGCCAATAGACGAAGCCGAACACCGCGAGGATCGCGGCCAGGACAAAACTGCCGATCAGCACGTAGGGAGCGCGGGTTTCCATGTCTCATCTCATCTCGTGTTGCAGCATCTGCGAGCGCTTACCGTGGAAATAGGCGCGCACCCAGGGATGCTCGGATTGCAGCAGCTCGCGCATCGGACCGATCGCCACGATCTTGCCGTCAGCGAGAGCGGCGACGCGGTCGCAGACCGTGGTCAGGCTCGCCAGATCATGGGTGACCATGAACACGGTGAGGCCGAGGGTCTTTTGCAGCGTCCCGATCAGCGCATCGAAATCGCCCGCCGCGATCGGATCGAGGCCTGAGGTCGGCTCGTCCAGGAACAGGATCGGCGGATCGAGCGCGAGCGCGCGCGCCAGCGCCACGCGCTTGGTCATGCCGCCGGATAGCTCCGCCGGATATTTATCGGCATCCTGGGGCCGCAGCCCGACCATTTCGAGCTTGGCGATCGCGATCTCGTCCATCAGCTCCTGCGACAGGACGAGATTTTCACGGAGCGGAAACTGGATGTTCTGCCGGACCGTCAGCGAGGAGAACAGCGCGCCCTGCTGGAACAGGATGCCCCAGGTCGTGGCCGCGCCTTCGGTGCGGCCGCCGATTGGCCGTCCCGTAACCTCGATGGTCCCGCCTTGGCGCGAGATGAGGCCGATGATGGTTCGCATCAGCACCGACTTGCCGCCACCGGACGCCCCCACGAGCCCGAGGATCTCACCCCGGCGCACGTCGAGCGACAGATCATCGAGCACGGTCTGCCGACCGAAGCCGACCACGAGGTCGCGGACGCTGATCGCGAACTGCTCTTGCGATTCGCCCATGATCACATTCCGATCGAGGCGAAGAAGATCGCGAACAGGCCGTCGAGCACGATCACCAGGAAGATCGACTTGACCACCGACGTCGTGGTCTGTCGTCCCAGCGATTCGGTGCTGCCCTTCACGCGCAAGCCCTCGCTGCAGGCGACTACTCCGATCACCAGCGCCATGAACGGCGCCTTCAGGATGCCCACCTCGAAATGGGTGACCGAGATCGCCTCGTGCAGCCGCGCGATGTAGATCGCCGGCGCCATGCCGCCGTAGAACTGCGCGACTAGGCCGCCGCCATAGAGTGCGGCAATCGATCCGATGAAGGCAAGGATCGGCAGCGCAATCACCAGGGCCGCAACCCGCGGCAGGATCAGGACGTGGACGGGATCGAGGCCCATGGTCGAAAGCGCATCGATCTCCTCGCGCATCTTCATCGAGCCGAGCTCGGCGGTGTAGGCGCTTCCCGAGCGGCCGGCGACCATGATGGCGACGATCAGCACGCCGAGCTCGCGCAGCACCAGGATGCCGACCATGTCGACGGTGTAGGACTCCGCGCCGAACCTGCGGAAATGGAAAAATCCCTGCTGGGCGATGATAGCGCCGATCAGGAAGGTGATCAGCACGACGATGGGGATGGCCTGCCAGCCGATGCGGTAGAGCTGATAGATCAGCGATGTCAGTCGCAGCGAGCGCGGCCGGCGCAGCACGCCGATCAGGGCCATGAACAGCGCGCCCAGCATTTGAAGAAAGATCGTGATGTCTTCGCGCGCGCCGACCGTGGACTTGCCGAGATCGTTCAGCCTGAGCAGAACAGGGTTGGGTGCAGGCGCCGGCAGCGGCGTTTGGCGGTTGACCTGACGCACCTCGTCCATCAGGCCACTGAAATGGTCGGCGACACCGATAAACTCGGCCGCTTGACCGGATGATGAGGCCCTGCGCGACAGCTTTTCCAGGACCCAGGCGCCGAGCGTGTCAAGCGCGCTGACGCCCGACATGTCCAGCGTCACGGCTCTGGATCGATCGACATCCGCCCCGACCGACCGGGACAACGTCTCAAGCATCGACACGTTCGCGGCAATCCACGGGCCTTCCGGGCACAATTTCAGCTCTTCGCCGGAGGGCGTTGCCAGCAACAGCGGTTCGGAATTCACGCTTCCACCTCATCGGGACAACCGGGTCCCGTTCAGCCGGCAGTTCTAGGCCAGCATGGGGCGGCCGGCTTGACCTGTCTCAAGGCCAGCTGTAGCGGCGCGCTCAGAGCTTCAGCCTGACATCGCATATATCCGGCTCGGTCGGATCCGGCTTCACATCGAAGCCGAGCTGGCGACACATCTCCAGCATGGTGGTGTTCTCCCTGAGAACATCACCCGAGATCGCTTTGAGGCCCTCCGATCTCGCGTAGTCGATGATCAGCTGCATCAGGGCCCATCCCAGACCCTTGCCCTTGAGGTCGGACCGCAGCAGGATCGCATATTCACCGCTCTCGTAGATCGAGTCCGAATGGAGCCGGACCACGCCGACCATCTCACCGGTCGCCTCGTCAAATGCGATAAAGGCCATCGCCCGCGCGTAGTCGAGCTGGGTCAGGCGCGCGATGAACTCGTGGGTGAACTCCTTCATCGGCGCGAAGAAACGCAGACGAAGGTCGTGCGCCGTGACATGACGCAGGAATGCGTGGATGGTCGGCTCGTCCTCCGGACGCAGGGGCCGCGCGAAGATCCGCCAGCCCTCCTTGAGCTTGAGGCGGCGCTCCCATTGCGACGGATAGGCCCGAACGGCGAAGTTGGCGGCGCCGGAGCCGGCAAACTTCCGTTGCGGCGGCCCGACTACGACGCGAGCGTCGACCGCGGTCACGCCGGTTTCATCCGCCAGCAGCGGATTGATGTCGAATTCGCGGATCTCGGGAATGTCGGCGGCCATCTGCGCCAGCTTGACTAGGACCATGGCGACGGCGTCGGGCTTCACCGCCGGCACGTCCCGGTAAGCGCGAAGCAGCCGGGACACGCGCGTGCGGTCGATCAGGTCGCGGGCCAGTTGCAGATCGAGCGGCGGCAGCGCAAGCGCCTTGTCGTTGATGATCTCGACCGCGGTCCCGCCGCGGCCGAACACCACGACGGTCCCGAAGGTCGGATCGTCGGCGAGGCCCAGAATCAACTCGCGCGCCTTCGCCTTCACGACCATCGCCTGCAGGATGACCCCCTCGATGCGGGCTTGCGGGCGCAGCTTGCGCGCCCGGGCGAGAATATCGGTAGCGGCGGCGCGCACCGCCTCGACCGTCGTCAGATTGAGCACGACGCCGCCGACATCGGATTTGTGAACGATGTCGCGCGACATGATTTTCAGCACGACGGTGGCGCCTTGCGCGAAGATTTCTTTCGCGTAGGCCACCGCCTGCTCGACATCCGCCGCGGCGTAAGTGGGCACCATCGCGATATCGTACGCTTCGAGCAGGTGCTTGATCTCGACCGGTTCGAGCCATTGGCGGCCGTCTGCGATGGCAGCAGCTACGATCTGCTTCGCAGCACGTGCGTCCGGCACGAAAGTCTCGGGCATCGCCGGTGGAACTTGGCTCAGTTCCTCCACCACTTCGCGGTGCCTCACGAGGTACATGAAGCCGCGCACGGCATCATCCTCGGTCGGATAGTTCGGGATGCCCGCGCCGGACAGTGTTTCGATGATGTTCTGGTCTGCTCCGATCCACGAGGCGAGCACGGGCTTGGCCCAACTGCGGTGCTTCTCGCGATATGCCTTGACACGTTCGGTCACCATCGTTGCGATATCGGCCGCCGAGGCGATCGCGGTCTGCACGTTGAGGACGAGGACCGCATCGTTGTCGAGATCGGCGAGCAACACGTCGAGCGCCGCCGCATAGCGCGACGCATCGGCGTCGCCCACGATGTCGACGGGATTTGCGCCGGACCAGGTCGGCGGCAGCGCGTCATCGAGCTTCTTGCGGGCATCCGCCGAGATGGTCGCCGGAATGCCGCCGAGCTCGACCAACCGGTCGATAGCGAGGACACCGATGCCGCCGCCATTGGTCAGGATGGCGAGGCGCTTTCCCGCCGGCGACTCGACGCGGCCGAGCGTCTCGGCGCAATCGAACAGCTCGCGCAGATCGGAGACCCGCAGGACGCCCGCGCGGCGGAACGCCGCGTCATAGACGGCGTCGGCGCCCGCGAGCGCACCGGTATGGGTGGCGGCCGCCTTCGCGCCCTGCGCCATTCGGCCGGACTTCACCACGACAACGGGCTTCACGCGCGCCGCGGCGCGCGCGGCCGACATGAACTTGCGCGCGTCCTTGATGGCCTCGATATAGAGCAGGATCGCGCGGGTCTTGTGATCCATCGCGAAATAGTCGAGCAGATCGGCAAGATCGACGTCGATTTGATCGCCGATCGAGACGATGCCGGAGAAGCCAACGCCGCGCTGCGCGGCCCAATCGACCATGCCGGCCGCGATCGCGCCCGATTGCGAGATCAGCGCGAGATTCCCGGGCCCCGGCATGTGCGCGGCAAAACTCGCGTTGAGGCTCACGCCGGGCATCATGATGCCCAGGCAGTTCGGCCCGATCAGCCGCATGCCGTATTTGCGGGCCGCAGTGATGGCAGCCTCGTGCAGGGATCCCGGTCCGTGGCCGAGCCCAGCCGAGACAATCAGGGCACCCGCCGAGCCGCGCCGCCCGGCTTGATCGACAATGCCGGGAACCGCGCGCGCCGGCGCGGTGATGATCACAAGCTCGGGCACGAACGGCAATTGATCGAGGCTGCCTACGGCCGCGACGCCGCCGATCTCGGCATGGCGCGGATTGACGAGGCCGAACTGTCCCGTGAATCCAGCCTTACGGATGTTCTCCAGAACGGCGCGTCCAACGGAGGCCGGGCGGGCGCTCGCACCGACGAGCGCGACCGAACGCGGCGACAGCAGGTTCTTCAGACGATAGATTGACATGAAAGCAAATGCGCCCGGTCGGTGGCGGTTCCGATGGTTGACGATCAGGCTGATGAACTGGCGACCCGCCTAGTACGAGAGCATAACCCAGCACGGTGGTTCGCCAATGACGGTCTTTGTCACACCGCCCCAAACGATCTCGTTCAGGCGCGAATGATGGTAGGCGCCCATCACGATCGCATCGATGGCATGGGAATTCGCCCAGCTTCCGAGCACCTTGCCAATCGAGCTGCCGTTGCCCTTCGCGGTTTCGAACGAGGCGTAGACCCCGTGTTCCCTCAAATGATCGACGAGAGCCGTGCCGGATTGCACGATCGCGTCGGACTTGTCGTCCGCCACGGTCACCACGCGGACTAGGGCTGCTGCCTGAAGGATAGGCAGCGCGTCGCCGACCGCCCGCGCCGCACGCGCGGAGTGATCCCAGGCGATCATGACGTTCTCGAATTCCGGGCGCAGTTCGTCCACATGCTGCTCCGGGCAGAGCAGCACTGGCCGCCCGGATTCGAACAGGAGCGTCTCGATGATGTGCTCGGTTCGGCTGTCGTGTGGCGTCACGGGGAGCAGCGTGAGATCGCTGAAGCGCCCGTGTTCGGCCAGGACTGACGCGATCTGGTCTGCCGGCACCTTGGCCGACCGGCTTTGAGCGCGAATGCCGGTGCGGGAGGTTGCACGGGTGAACGCATCCAGGAGGTGCTGACTGTCGCCCGCGCCAACCGACCCGTTTGCCTCGGCCGCATCGGGGAGCATCACCGTCGGTCGCACGAAAGCATCCTCCTCGAGTGCCAGCGCGGTGATCCTGGCGCCGAGGTCGGCGGCAACGGCCACGCATGTCTCGATCGCAGCAAGGGCCGGACCGCGTGGCTGGCCGACGAGCGGCAGAAAGACGTCCTTGATGGGCATCGGGATTCTCCTCAGGCACCAGAATAGGCCGGCTTTGGTCGGGACGCTTGATCCTCGTCAAGCCCGGGAACTCCGAGCGGTCGGAAGGAGACAGGCGTTGACCGAAGTCAAGGACTGGTCGCGATCTGCTTCTATGGATTACCCTGATTGCCGGCGGGCCGCCTTCCGACGCATCTGGACGCACCAGCTGGAATGACAGACGATTCTGCGACCCAGGACCGGATCTTTGCGGCGCTCACCAATTCCGCGGGTCATCCGAACGTGAGGCGGATCGATACGCACGCAGCTTCGGTCTTTCTCGAAGGCAGGCGTGCTCTGAAAATCAAGCGCGCCGTGCAGTTTCCGTTCCTCGATTATTCGACGCTCGAGAAGCGCAAGGCGGCGTGTGAGGAGGAGATCAGGATCAACCGGCCGCTGGCGCCGCAGATCTATCACCGCGTCGTGGCGATCACGGAAGAGCCCGATGGATCGGTGAAGGTCGACGGAAGCGGCCGGCCGATCGAGTATGCGGTCGAGATGTTGCGCTTCGACGAAAGCCGGACGTTGGATCATCTGGCCAAGGCCGGAGCGCTGGATGACACTTTTGCTTCGGCTGTCGCCGACGCGATCGCCGCTTCGCATGCGCAGGCTGTTCGCGCCGACGGCAGCCCATGGGTTTCCTCCATCCCCGGCCTGATCGATGGCAACAGCAATGGCCTGCGGACCGGCAATCATTTCGAAACCGAAGAGATCGCAGAACTCGGCAGAGACTCGCAAGCAATGTTCCTCCGCCTCCGGCCTTTGCTCGAAGAGCGCGGCCGTCAAGGCTTCGTGCGCCGCTGCCATGGCGACCTGCATCTTGCGAACATCGTGTCGATCGACGAGCGGCCGGTGCTGTTCGACGCCATCGAGTTCGACGCCCGGATGGCAACCACCGACGTGCTCTACGATCTCGCATTCGGATTGATGGATCTGTTGCACCACGATCAGGCACGCGCGGCCAACATCGTGCTGAACCGCTATCTCGCCGCGACGCCAGTCGAAAATCTCGACGCGCTCTCCGCACTGCCGCTGTTCATGTCTATCCGGGCGGCGATCCGCGCCCAGGTCGCGCTGGCACGGCTGAAGCCGCCGCATTCCGATGATCCCAGTATTCTCGACGAGGCAAGGCGCTATTTTGGCCTCGCCCGCGCGCTGATCCATCCTCCCGCTCCCCGACTGATTGCAATCGGCGGATTGTCAGGCACCGGAAAGACGATTTTGGCACGCGCGCTCGCGCCGGACGTTACGCCGCAGCCGGGGGCCGTCGTGCTGCGCAGCGACCTCGTCCGCAAGCAGACGTTAGGGGTCGAGGAAACGGGCCGCCTGCCGGCATCCGCATACACGCCGGAGGTCACGGCCCGCGTTTACGACATGCTGGCTCAGCACGCCGGGCGGGTGCTGGCGCAAGGCCACTCAGCGATCATCGACGGCGTGTTCGCCCGTGAGGACGAACGAGACGCGGTCACCGCCCTGGCGCGCGAGCGCAACGTGCCGCTGAGCGGCCTCTTTCTGGTTGCAGACCTCGCGACTCGGCAGGCGCGGATCGGGGGCCGCCGGGGCGACGCATCCGACGCCACGCAAGAGGTTGCCGCGCTGCAAGAGCACTATAATATCGGCCATGTCGGTTGGGCGACCATCGATGCATCCGGGACGCAAGAGCAGACGCTCCAGAACTGCCGGGACGCGATCGCCGAGAGCAAGTAAGGCAATCTGCAAATGGCGCGACCCAGCACGAGTTCGACGGCCTCGCGCGTCAAGCCTGCTGCGAGGCGCAATGACCTGCCCGGCCGCCTCAGCCCGGGCATGGTCTGCGACACGGCGTTCCGGATCGTCGCCCGCCGTCACCTCGCCGCCGTTCGCGCCCAGCATGACGGCACTTGCCGCGGCGATCCCGAGGCACTGCACCAGATCCGGATTGCACTGACGCATCTGCGCACCGCCATCCGCTTCTTCTCGCCGATGGTCGATGACGCCCTTCGCCCGGAGGTCTGGACCGAACTGAAATGGCTGAATAGCCAGCTCGGCATGGTGCGGGACCTCGACGTGGCGATCGAGCGGGTCATCGCCGAAAGTGGCGGCGAGTTGACCGTGATTGCCGAGCTCCAGCACTGGGACGAGAAGCGCGCCGAGAGCCATCGCCAGTTGGCGCGCGCGCTGCAATCCGCGCGGTATCGCCATCTCGTCGCGCAGACGTCAGCCTGGATCGAGAGCGGCCCCTGGTCGACCCGGCGCAGCAAGGAAGCTATCAGGCTACGCCGCTGCACGCTCGCCGACCACGCAACAGCGAAACTCACGGAATGGGAAAAGACGCTGCTCAAGCAAGCGCGAAAATTGCGCGAGCTCGACGTCGAGAAACGGCACAAGCTGCGGCTTCTCAACAAGCGGCTGACCTATTCGATCGAGTCGCTCGAGGACCTGTTCGCAGACGAGTCGCTGACAAAGCAACAGTCGATCCTCAAGCAATTGCGCAAGGCGCAAAAGTCCCTCGGGCGATTGAATGACGATGCGCGAGGGCAAACCTTGGCGGCGTCATTGAACGAGGCCGTCCCCGAGGCGGGCATTCGCTTCCGCAACCGCAAGCGCGAAAAGAAACTGTTGCGGACCGCCTCGCGCGCCTACCGGAAACTCGACAAGGCCAAGCCGTTCCGCTCCGCCGATCTTGCGCCGGATGCGGAGCCTGAGGACTAGGTGATCTCGCCAAGGCGAACCTAAAAAAGGCGAGCTGGACAAGCCGTCGGTTCAGCGCGGAATGACGGCGGTGGCTTCGATTTCGACGCGCGCCGCCTTCTCGACGAGCCGGACGACCTGAACCAGCGCCATCGCCGGGTAGTGCGCGCCGAAGATGGCGCGGTAGGCCTTGCCGAGCTCTTTCAGGTTCGTCAGGTACTCGTCCATGTCGACGACGTACCAGGTCAGGCGCACCAGATGCTCTGGCTGCGCGCCGGCCTCCGCGAGGATCGCCGCGATGTTGCCTAGGGTTTGGCGCACTTGCGCGACAAAACCCTCCGCGAGACGCTCCTCGTCATCCCAGCCGATGACGCCGCCAGTGACGACGATGCGTCCCTCGGCGGCCATGCCGTTGGCATAGCCTTTCGGTACCGGCCAACCGGACGGCTGGAGCACCTGCGCCCTGGAGCGGGTTTTATCCTCGGCTGTTGTCGGCAGCACCGCGAGGTGCGGGCCTTTCGGCGTGGTCACTGACAATTTTCTATCCTTCTCATTCCGCCGCGACGCCGGAGGACGGCAGCGCGGTCTGCGCCAGTTGCCGCAGGGCAAAGCGCTTTAGTTTGCCGGTCTCGGTCTTCGGTAGCTGCGTCACGAACTCGATCGCGCGCGGATATTTGTAGGGCGCGATCTCGCGTTTGACATGCTCCTGCAACGCAGCCACGAGCTCGGCATCCGGCGTTACGCCCGGCGCGGCAACGACATAGGCCTTCACGATCATGCCGCGCGCCTCGTCTGGCGCGCCGACGACCCCGCATTCGACGACCGAGGGATGCGTGAGCAGCGCCGCCTCGACGTCCGTGCCTGCGATGTTGTAGCCGGCCGACACGATCATGTCGTCCGAGCGCGACTGATACCAGAAATAGCCGTCGCTATCCATCAGATAGGTGTCGCCCGTGATGTTCCAGCCGTTCTGGACGTATTTGCGTTGCCGCTCGTCGGCGAGATAGCGGCATCCGGTCGGCCCGCGGACCGCGAGCCGTCCCATCGTGCCCGGCGGCAAATCATTGCCGGAATCGTCGACGATCTTCGCTTCATACCCCGGCACCGGCTTGCCCGTCGCACCGGGGCGGATCTCGTCCTCGGTCGCGCTGATGAAGATGTGCAGCAGCTCGGTCGAGCCGATGCCGTCCATCAGCTTGATGCCGGTCGCCTTTAGCCAGGCATCGAATGTCGGCTTGGGCAGCGTCTCGCCGGCGGACACGCATTTGCGAAGCGAGGAAATATCGCGGCCCGGAAGCTTGCCAATCATCGCCCGGTACGCGGTCGGCGCGGTGAAGCAGACCGTGGTCTTGTACTGCTCGATCGCATTCAGAATGTCGTCGGGCGCCGTCTTCTCCAGAACGACAAAGGAGGCGCCGATGTGCATCGGAAACAGCACGCCGCCGAAGCCGAACGTGAAGGCGAGCGGTGCCGAGCCGACGAAGCGATCCTTCTGCTCCGCCCGCAGGATGTTGCGCGCATAACCATCGCAGACCGCCAGCATGTCACGGTGGAAATGCATGGTGCCCTTGGGATCGCCGGTCGTGCCCGACGTGAACGCGATCAGGCAGACGTCGTCGGATGCAGTATCGACGGCTTTGAACTCCGGGCTTGCATCCCCCATCAGCGCCTCGAGCGAGTCGCCGCTGCCGTTGCCCCAATAGACCACGCGCTTGAGGCCTGGGGCTGCGGCTTTCGCCTTCTCCATTTCCTCGGCGAGCTTGCCATCGCAGAGCGCGAGCGTGATCTCCGCCTTCTGGATCGGATAGGACAGCTCCTTGGCGCGCAAGAGCGGCATCGTCGCCACGACGATGCCTCCGGCCTTGATCACCGCCAGATAGGTCGCGACCATCATCGGATTGTTGGCCGAGCGAAGCAGCACGCGCCCGCCGGTGACGAGACCAAGCTTGCCGACCAGCACATTGGCGATGCGGTTCACGAGCGTTTGCAGCTCACGATAGGTGTAGCTGACGGCGGGGCTGATCACGCAGGCAGCGTCGCCATGTCCCTGCTCGACCCAGCGGTCTAGGAAATAGCTGACGCAGTTCAGGCGGGGCGGATATTGCAGTTCCGGTCGTGTGAAGATGAATTCCGGCCAGAGCTCGCGTGGCGGAAGATGCTGCCGCGCGAACGCATCGACATGGGCTGTCGCGGCATTGTCGCCATGCGAGCCCGAGATTTGAACCTTGGCGGCGTTGGCCATCGCACGCTCCTTTCAGCATGGAAAGCACCTGGCAGCACTCGGAAACATTTTAGGCTTAAAGCAATTTCGCGCAATAGCGGATTTTGGGCATCCCGTGCTTTTTCCGGCGGCAAACGGGATTGGTGGGTGCCTCAGCCGCGGACCTAAATCGGGCGGCGAGCGGCCGATTTCTGCGCCGATGCCTTGGTCTTGGCGAGCAGCCGCATCAATTCGCGCACATCCTTCGGCGTCAGATCGGCGAAGAGATCGGCGATCCAAGTTTCGTGTTCCGCGGCCATTCTGCGAAACTCGGCGCGACCGAGTTTAGTCAGCCGGATCACCTGGACGCGGCGGTCCGTCTCCGACGTGCGGCGGTCGAGATGACCGGATTCCACGAGGCGCTCGACCAGACCGGTGACGTTGCCGTTCGAGACCATCATGCGCTTGGAGACGTCGGACAGCGTCATGCCGTCGGGTGCCTTGTCGAGCTGCGCCATCAGGTCGAAACGGGGCAATGTGACGTCGAAGCGCTGCCGCAACCGGCCACGAACCTCGCCCTCGATCAGGGTCGTGCAGGTCAAGAGGCGTAGCCACAGCCGAAGCTCTTCGGCGTGATCCTCCGGAGTTTCGACGGCCTTGGTCTCGGAATCGAGCATGTTGATGCAGTCACTCACGGCCGGCATTGGCGCCCGGCACGGATCCCCCACGTTTTGAGCTTCAAATAAATCGACGCCGGCTGCAAGCGTAAAGCCGCAACAATCGACCGCATGCCGATTTCTTTAGGCTTCAAATAATT
This sequence comes from Bradyrhizobium sp. CW1, assembly GCF_023100665.1. Classification (NCBI taxonomy): domain Bacteria; kingdom Pseudomonadati; phylum Pseudomonadota; class Alphaproteobacteria; order Hyphomicrobiales; family Nitrobacteraceae; genus Bradyrhizobium; species Bradyrhizobium sp. CW1. The sequence goes on along the minus strand of NZ_CP064684.1, from coordinate 2,679,970 downwards.
GGCGCGCCACTTGCATGCACCGCTGCCCGCCGGATGACGACACTTTGAGCTCGCTTGCCGCGGCAGCAATCATCGGCATAAACTTGGATTGAAGTAGCGGCTTGCAGCGCAAGTCCTGTTATCACGGGGGACAGATCATGAAGACGCAAATGACGTTGGCCGCAGCGGCCTTGCTGCTTGGCACCGCGGTGAGCCCTTCCCTCGCCCAGGAAAAAATCAAGCTGGGTGTGATCGTGACCCTGTCGGGACCCGCCGCTGCACTTGGCCAACAGGTTCGCGACGGTTTTGCGCTCGGGGTCAAGGATCTCGGCGGCAAGATGGGCGGTCGCGAAGTCGAGGTCGTCGTGGTCGACGACGAATTGAAGCCGGACGCTGCGGTCACCAAGGTCAAGGGTCTGCTGGAGCGCGACAAGGTCGACTTCGTGGTCGGCCCGATCTTCTCCAACATCCTTCAGGCGATCCACCGGCCGGTGACGGAATCGAAAACCTTCCTGATCAGCCCCAATGCCGGCCCATCCACTTTTGCCGGCAAGGATTGCAACCCGTTCTTCTACGTGACCTCGTACCAGAACGATCAGGTGCACGAAATCCTCGGCAAGGTCGCGCAGGATCGCGGCTACAAGCGCATGTATCTGATGGTGCCGAATTATCAGGCCGGCAAGGACTCGGTCGCCGGCTTCAAGCTCGACTACAAGGGTGAGATCGTCGAGGAATCCTACATGCCGCTCAACACGCTGGACTTCCAGCCGGAGCTTTCCAAGATTTCATCGCAGAAACCGGATGCGCTCTTCACGTTCATGCCCGGCGGTCTCGGCGTCAATCTCGTCAAGCAATACAAGCAGGCCGGCCTCGCCGACAGCATTCCGGTGCTCTCGGCTTTCACGGTGGATGAATCGACCTTGCCGGCGCAACAGGACGCGGCGGTCGGCATGTTCGGCGGCGCGAACTGGGCGCCCAATCTCGACAATCCCCAGAACAAGAAGTTCGTCGCCGCCTACGAGGCCGCCTATAACGGCGTGCCCGGCACCTACGCCTTCCAGGCGTATGATGCCGCGATGCTGATCGACAGCGCCGTCAAAGCCGTGAAGGGCGACCTCTCGAACAAGGACGCGGTCGCGGCCGCGCTGAAAAAGGCCGACTTCACCTCGTTGCGCGGCGCCTTCAAGTTCAACACCAATGGTTATCCGATCCAGGATTTCTATCTGACCAAGGTCGCCAAGCGCGCGGACGGCAAGTTCCAGACCGAGATCGTTCAGAAAGTCTTCGAGAATTACGGCGACCGCTACGCCAAGGACTGCAAGGCGGCGAACTAAGCCGCACGTCTCGTTGAGGGAGGATCACAATGAAGAGCGAAATCACCGGCATTACACGGGCCAATGAGGGAATCCAGGGCATCTCCTGGAACATTCTTGGCCAGACCTATGTGCCGAAGAGCAACACGGAGCACAGCTTCTCCTGGCATGCGACGCTGCCGCCGGGTACGTTCGTGCCGCCACACATTCATCCCGACCAGGATGAATATCTCTACATGCTGGAGGGCAAGCTCGATTTCATGCTCGGCAATTCCGAGGCGCAGGCGACCGCGGGCGACCTGATCCGGCTCGGCATGGGTGTGCCGCACGGCATCTTCAACAAATCGGAGCAGACCGCGAAGGTGCTGTTCTGGGTGTCACCGACCCGCAAGCTGTTCGACCTGTTCTGGGGCCTCCACAACATGAAGGAACAGAAGCCCGAGGACGTGGTGGCGATGGCCGCCGAGTTCAACATCCACTTCCTGCCGCCACCTCCCGGCGGCTAGCAGGGCATCTTAAGCCCGCACCGCCGCAAGTCCCGGCACTGCGGCGAAGCCGGCCTTGGTGGCATAGCCGCGCACGATCGCCTCGCGCTGGGAATAGCTCAGCACGTTGTCGACATTGTCGAAACCATCAGGCGCGAGCTGCTCGACGGCGTCGATGACGCCTTCGGGACCGCCACGCCTATTGGAGCGGACGATATCCGCGGTCATCGGCAGGCGCTTCTTTTCGTATTCAAGTAATGCCTGGCGCGGATGCTCGGCGCGCACCAGCGCGTCAGCGAGGCAGCGCGCGTCGAGGATGGCCTGCGAAGCGCCGTTGGAGCCAACCGGATACATCGGATGCGCGGCATCGCCGAGCAGCGTGACTCTGCCCGACGACCAATAGGGCAACGGATCGCGGTCGCAGGTCGGATATTCGTAGAACTCGGGCGTGGCCGAAATCAGGCTCTTCACGTCGACGTAAGGCACCGAGAAGCGCGCCACATGCGGCATCAGCTCCTCGCGACGGCCCGGCCGCGACCAGTCTTCCTTGCGTGGCGGCGGGGCATTGCCCTCGCCCACCTTCACCAGCACCGCCCAGTTGGTGAGGCGGCTCGCCGGACTCGATCCCTCCGCAATGGGATAGATCACCACCTTGGCGTTGAGGCCACCGGCGACGATCATCGACTTGCCGGTAAGGAATAGCGGCCAATCCCGCGCACCGCGCCACAGCATCAGACCGTTCCAGCACGGCGGCCCCTCGCTCGGGAACAGCGTGTCGCGGACCCGCGAATGGATGCCGTCGGCACCAATCAGGATGTCGCCGCGCGCGGTATGGATGTGCGCGCCTGAGCGGTCGAAGAAGTACGCGGTGACGCCGCTCTCGTCCTGCGTGAAGGCACCGAGGCGGCAGCCGGTGTGGATGGCCTCCGGCCCGAGCCGCTCCTCGACAGCCCGATGGATGACGCCCTGAAGGCGACCGCGGTGGATCGAGAATTGCGGCACATCGTGGCCGGCGTCGATGCCGCGGGCCTCGCGCCAGACTTCCTGGCCGTGACGGTTGAGGTAATAGAGCTGGTCGGTGCGGATCGCGACATCGTCAAGCTGCTGGAGCAAACCGAGGCCTGCCAGCTCGCGCATGGCATGCGGCAGCGTGTTGATGCCGACGCCAAGCTCGCGGATGGTGTCGGACTGCTCGAAGATCTCGCAAGCGAGGCCCCGCGAGCGCAGCATCAATGCGGTGGTGAGACCACCGATACCGCCACCGACGATAATCGCCTTCATCGCCCTCACTCCACTCGGTACACACCAGGCAACGCGGCCAAATTCGCACGGGCGGTCACTCCGCCGCAAGCGGCTTTGTCGCCTCCGCCTTGAGCTCGGCCCGGGTCTTGGGCTTAGCCTTAATTCTCAGCTCCTCGAGATCCTGCCGGTCGCGCACGCTGTTGCGGAAAATCTGATCTTTTCCGGGAAGATATTGCGGCGGGCAGAACGCGTCGTCCGCCCCGTACCAAGCCGCCGCCCGCATGGTGAAGAAGGGATCGACTAGATGCGGCCGCCCGAGCGCAACGAGGTCCGCCCGGCCCGCAGCCAGGATGGTGTTGGCCTGGTCCGCCGTCGTGATATTGCCGACGCACATCGTGGCCACGCGCGCCTCATTGCGGACCTGGTCGGAGAACGGGGTCTGGAACATGCGGCCATAGATCGGCTGCGCATCGCGCACGGTCTGCCCGGTCGAGACGTCGACGAGATCGACGCCGGCTTCGGCAAAGGCGCGCGCGATCGCCACCGCGTCGTCGCCGCCGATGCCACCCTCGGCCCAGTCGGTCGCGGAAATGCGCACCGACATTGGCTTGTGCGACGGCCACACGGCCCGCAGCGCCTCGAAGATTTCGAGCGGAAAGCGCAAACGATTGGCGAGCGAGCCGCCATACTCATCCGTGCGGGTGTTCGTCAGCGGCGAGATGAAGCTCGCAAGCAGATAGCCGTGGGCGCAGTGCAATTCGAGCATGTCGAAGCCGCAGCGTTCGCCGCGCTCGGCCGCCGCGACGAAAGCATCTCTCACTACGTTCATGCCGGCCCGATCGAGCTCGCGCGGAACCTGACTGTCGGGGAAATAGGGCAGCGGCGATGCCGAAAACACCTCCCAGCCACCCTCCTCGAGCGGACGATCCATGCCGTCCCACATCAGCCTGGTCGCACCCTTGCGCCCGGCGTGCCCCAGTTGCAGGCAGATTTTTGCGGCTGAATTGGCATGGACGAAATCAACAATGCGCCGCCAGGATGCCTCCTGCTCGTCATTCCACAGTCCTGTGCAGCCGGGCGTGATGCGGGCGTCGCGGGCAACGCAGGTCATCTCCGTGAAGATCAGACCGGCGCCACCGATCGCACGCGATCCGTAATGCACCAGGTGGAAATCGGTCGGCACGCCCTCTTTCGCCGAATACATGCACATCGGCGACACCACGGCGCGATTGGCTATCTCCATCTCGCGCAGCCGGAATGGCTGGAACAGCGGCACCATCGGCTTCTCGGTGTCGACGTCGAAACCGCTGTCACGAACACGCTTGGCAAACGATCTTTCGACCTCGGCCACGAAGTCGGGAGCGCGGAGTTTCAGATTGTCATAGGTGATCGCCTTCGAGCGCGTCATCACGCCGAAGGCGAACTGCACCGGATCGAAATCCCAGAAGCGGTCGACATGCTCGAACCAGACCAGCGAAACGTCGGCGGCGTGCTGCGTCTTCTCGACCTCCTCGCGCCGCCCGTGCTCATAGACGTCCAGCGCCGCCTTGATGCTGGGCGCCTTGTCCATCGCCTCGGCCAGCGCGATCGCGTCTTCCATTGCGAGCTTGGTGCCTGAGCCAATCGAGAAATGCGCGCTCGCCTTGGCGTCGCCGAGCAGAACCATGTTGTCCTTGACCCAGCGCTTGCTGCGGATCATCGGAAAGTTGCGCCACGTCGAGCGGTTGGTGAGCAGTTGGTGACCGTCGAGGAACCAGCCGAAAATCTCCGCCATTCGCGTAGCCGACTGGGTCTCGTTCAGCCCTGTCAGCCCGGCGCGTTCGAACGTCTCCGGATCGGTCTCGAAAATCCAGGTCGAGTGGCCGGCTTCATATTGATAGGCATGGGCGATGAACGGCCCCCACTCCGTCTCCTGGAAGATGAAGGTGAAGGCATCCAGCGGCCTGGTCGAGCCCATCCAGGCGAACTTGTTGGCACGCAGGTCGACTTCCGGCGCGAAATGATCGACGTATTTGTCACGGAAGCGGCTGTTGATGCCGTCCGCGACCAGGATGAGATCGGCGTCGGCGAAGCGGGATTCGTCTTCGACGTCCGCTTCGAAATTCAGGACGACGCCCAGTTCGCGCGCGCGCGCCTGGAGGATCAGGAGCAGCTTCTGCCGCGAGCAGCCACAAAAGCCGTTGCCGCCGACCCGATGGACCGTTCCGCGGAAGTGCACTGCGATGTCGTCCCAGTAGGCGAATTCCTGGGTGATGCGGCGATAGCTCGGAAGGTCGTGCTTCTCGAAATTATCGAGCGTGGCGTCCGAGAACACCACGCCGAAGCCGAAGGTGTCGTCGGCGCGGTTGCGCTCGTATACCGCGATCTCGGCGCTCGGTCGCTGCTTCTTGAGCAGGATTGCAGCGTAGAGACCCGCAGGTCCGCCACCGATGATCGCGACTTTCATGGGAGCCTCGCCAATTCAACCCGCCGAAACTATTTTAAGCCTAAACTAATTGCGCGCAAGTCCCCATTGCGGCAGGCTGCCGGCAAAGCCCGGCTTAGTCGCCCCTGAAGACCGGCTTGACCTTGTTGGCAAAGGCCTCGAAGGCCCGTTCGAAATCGGCCGTCGTCATGCACAGCGCCTGAGCAATAGCCTCCGCCTCGATCGCCTCCTCCACCGACATCGCCCATTCCATGGCCAGCATCCGCTTGGTCATGGTGTTGGCGAAGGTCGGTCCCTCCGCGATTTGCTTGGCGAGCACTTGTGCCTGGGGCAGCACCTGCTCCGGGGTGACGAGGCGGCTGAAGAAGCCCCAGCGCTCGCCCTCCTCCGCGGTCATGAACCGGCCGGTGTAGAGCAACTCGGAAGCGCGGGACTGTCCGATGATCCGCGGCAGGATCGCGCAGGCGCCCATGTCACAACCGGCAAGGCCGACCTTGTTGAAGAGGAATGCTACCTTGGCCCCGCTCGCCGCAAGCCGCATGTCCGACGCCATGGCGATGATCGCGCCCGCGCCGGCACAGATGCCTTCAACCGCGGCAACGATCGGCTGCGGGCAGGCCCGCATCGCCTTGACGAGGTCGCCGGTCATCCGCGTAAACGCCGTCAGCCCCTTGGTGTCCATCTTCACGAGCGGACCGATGATCTCGAACACATCGCCGCCGGACGAGAAATTGGCGCCAGCGCCGGTCATGACGATGGACTTGACCGCATCGTCGAACGCGCAGGCGCGAAAGAAATCGGTCAGTTCGCGATAGCTCTCGAAGGTCAACGGATTCTTTCGTTCCGGACGATTGAGCGTCACGGTTGCAACACCATCGACGACGGCCAGCAGGAAGTGCTGCGGCGAATAGTCCGCAAGCGGTAAGGTCACGGGATTGGCTGGTCTGCTCATACGATCTCCTTGACTTCCTTGCTCCGCGCCTTTGCCATGCGCGCTAAATCTCACCACCGGCAACAGCGATTGCCTGCCCGGTGATTGCGCCGGCGCCCTCGCCGCACAGCCAGAGCACGGCATCCGCGACCTCCCGAGGAGAGATCAATCGCCCTTGCGGATTATGTTTCGCGAGCTCAGCAATGGCCTGCTCGCGGCTCCGCCCCGTCTTTTTCATGATGTTCTCGATGCTGCCGGCGACGAGATCGGTGTCGGTGAAACCGGGACACACCGCGTTGACGGTCACGTTGCTGCCGGCCATCTCGAGAGCGAGAGACCGCACGAGACCGACCACAGCGTGCTTGGCCGCGGTGTAAGCACTGACATAGGCGTATCCCTTGAGCCCCGCCGTGGACGCGATCGCGACGATACGACCATAGGGACGGTCCTTCATCCCGGGCAGCACAGCGCTGACAGCATGGACCACGCCCATGAAATTGACATCCATCATGCGCGCGAACAGGGCGCTGTCGGATTTGGAGAACGGCGCAGACTCGGCGCTTCCCGCGTTGGCGATCAGAATATCGATCGGCTTCCGCGCGCTCGCGTCAGCGATGGCCGTTTTCAATGAGGTTTCGTCCGAGACGTCGGCGACGGCCGCAAAATGCGCTGCCCCTGCGCTGACAGCCTCTTCAAGCGTCGCAGCGTTCCGCCCAAGGACGGTCACCGTTGCACCGGCCTCGACGAGCGCTGCTGCGATGGCGCGACCAATGCCGCGACCGCCACCGGTCACCAGCGCGTGCGGCGAATGCGGTAATCCGGACATGCGCTGGCCTTCCTTGCATTCAGCTAATCGCTCTCTCGATATATTTTAACCTTCAAACTTTTGCAAACAAAGCTCGACTCGGCCGCAAACAGCCGCACGCCGGACCCCGGCCCGAAAATTGCTTTAAGTATAAAATTATCTCTTCCCATCCCTCACAGGCCTGTTAGCATCGAAGGGCCGGACAAAAGGATGTCGCGTGTCGCAGCCTGCGCCAATGATAACAAAGGACGGCCGCTTCGCCTATGAAGCAGCGGGCGATCCGGGCGGGACACCTCTGATTTTCCTGCATGGCATCGGGGGTGCGGCACGGGCCTGGCGGCAGCAGCTTGCCACATTCGGCGACCGCTTCCACGCGATTGCATGGGACATGCCGGGCTATGGCGGATCGGCGCCGCTCTCCAGCGTCAGCATCGCTGCCCTGGCGGATGCGCTTCAGCGATTCATCGAGCAGCTTGGTGCGAGCAAGCCAATTCTGGTCGGGCATTCCATCGGCGGCATGATCGTTCAGCAATGGCTGGTGCAATCCGCGAAACCGGCGCGCGCGGTCGTGCTGGCGCAGACCAGCCCCGCCTTCGGCAAGGCCGACGGCGGTTGGCAGACATCGTTTATCGCCGCACGGCTGGGGCCGCTCGATCGCGGCGAAACGATGAAGTCGCTGGCGCCCTCTCTGGTGAAGGAACTGGTGGGCGACGATCCTGATCCCAGGGGAATGGAGCTTGCACGCGAGTGCATGGCAAGCGTGCCCGAGGCGAGCTATCGCGCCATGATGCTGGCGTTGATTGGCTTCGACCAACGCAGCACCCTCAAGGACATTTCCATCCCGACGCTGCTGCTGTCCGGCTCTAAGGACAACAACGCACCAGCCCCAATGATGGCGAAGACGGCGACCTACATTCCATCTGCCGAGTATGTCGAGTTGGCCGGTGTCGGCCATCTTGCAAACCTTGAGCGCCCCGATGCCTTTGACGAGGCCCTCGGCCGGTTCCTGAACTCCGTCGCGATCAACACGTAGGATGACTGCGCCATGACCATGCAAGTCAGCAAGACCATCGGCGCGAGTGACAAGGTCGCGCTGGATGCACCGATCTTCGATCCCGTCGCATTCCGACTGAGCGACGAGCAGGCCGGCATCATCGCCCGGGCGCGCGAGATCGGCCAGAGCGTGTTCGCCGACCGCGCCGCGACTTACGATCGCGAGGCGATTTTCCCGTCCGAGAATTATCGCGACCTGCATCGCGTCGGCCTGCTCGGTATTGCCGTGCCCAAGAAGCATGGCGGCCTCGGAGCGAATTATCAAACCTACGCCCTCGCGGCAGCCGAAATCGGCCGCTATTGCGGCGCGACTGCGCTCACATGGAACATGCATGTCTGTTCGACGCTGTGGTCGGGCCCACTCGCCGACGATCTCGACATGGATGCAGAGACCCGCGCCGAGCACGAGCGGCGGCGTGCAGTCCACTACAAGCGCATCATCGAGGACGGCGCGATCTATTCGCAGCCGTTCTCGGAGGGCGGTGCGGCAGCGGCAGGCGGCGTCGCTTTCGGCACGGAAGCAAGGCCGGTCGAGCGCGGCTGGGTCGTCAACGGCAAGAAGATCTTTGCATCGCTCTCCGGCCATGCCGACTATTACGGTGTTCTCTGCACCGAGATCGAGGAAGGCGAAAAGGCTTCGCGCCGCAATACGCTTTACCTCGCCATTCCTTCAAAATCGGAAGGCGTTTCGGTCGTCGGCGACTGGGATCCGCTCGGCATGCGCGGAACGGTCTCGCGCACGCTGCTGTTCAAGGATGTCTTCGTGCCGGCAGATTCGGCGCTGATGCCGCGGGGTGTCTATTTCCAGGCCGCGATGCGCTGGCCGCACATGTTCCTGACGCTGTCGCCGACCTATATGGGCCTTGCTCAAACCGCCTATGACTTCACCGTGCGATATCTGCGCGGCGAAGTACCGGGCATGCCGCCTGTCAAGCGCAGGATGTATCCGACCAAGCAGATTGCGGTCGCGCAGATGCAGATCAAGCTCGAGCAGATCAAGGCAATCTGGTTCCAGGCGGTCACCGAGGCGCGCGCCAACCCGAGCAAGGAGCAGGTGCTGCGCGCCTATGCCGCGCAATATTCGGTGATGGAGGGTGCCAATGAGCTCGCCGCGCTCGCGATCCGCACCTGCGGCGGTCAGGCCATGCTCCGCTCGCTGCCGCTCGAGCGGATCTATCGCGACAGCCGCTGCGGCTCGCTGATGCTGCCCTGGACAGCCGAGCTCTGCCTCGACCGGATCGGGCGCGAGGCACTGTACGAGGCCGGCGAAACGGACGACTGACGGTGGACCTCTGTAGTCTGATCGATCGCAACGCGGCGTTCGCGCCAGACAAGACAGCCATTGCCTTCGAAGGCGAACGGTTGAGCTATGCAGCGTTCGCTGCGCGGATCGAACGGACCGCCGCGACATTGAAGCAGGAGCTTGGCGTAGGCCGGGGCGACCGCGTTGCCATCCTCAGTCTGAACCGGCCGGACTATCTGGTTCTGCTCTATGCCTGCGCGCGGCTCGGCGCGATGCTGGTGCCCCTGAACTGGCGTCTGGCTGTCGCCGAGCAGCTTTTCATCCTCAATGATGCCGGCGCCAAGGTCCTGGTGCTCGAGCAGGCATTTGAGGGAATTCTTGCCGAACTCGAGGGCACTGCAATTGTCGGGCTCGATTTCGAACCGCCTCGCGGCACGACGTTCGAAAACTTGTTGGCTCGGAGCCGGGGCACCGGCCGCAACCCGCACACCGATCTCTCCTGCCCGCTCCTCATTGTCTACACATCGGGAACGACCGGACGACCGAAAGGCGCGGTGCTGCGCCAGGAGGCGTTGTTGTGGAACGGCGTCATGAGCCAACACATGCACAACATGACGTCTGACGACCATGTGCTGACACTGCTGCCATTCTTCCACGTCGGTGGCCTCAACATCCAGACCACAGCGGCGCTCCAGCTGGGCGCGATGGTCACGGTTCACGCACGCTTCACGCCGGTCACCGCGCTTGCAGCCATCGAACGGGAGCGGCCGACCTTGACCGTGATGGTGCCGGCGATCATCCAGGCCGTAAGCGAGCATCCCGCCTGGACCATGACCGACCTTTCATCACTCAAAGCCGTCGCGACCGGCTCGACCATCGTGCCGCCGCATCTGATCGACCGTTTCGTCGCGCGTGGCGTCCCGGTGCTCCAGGTCTATGGCTCGACGGAAACATGCCCCATTGCAGTCTACACCCGGCTTGGTGGCGATCTCTCGCGCGCGGGATCGACCGGGCTTGCCGGCCTGTGCTGCGAAGCGAAAGTGATTGATCAGGCCGGCAACGAGGTGCCGGCGGGCGCACCGGGCGAGATCGCGGTGCGCGGCCCCAACGTGTTCTTCGAATATTGGGGCAATGCGGACGCCACGCGCGATGCGCTGCACGACGGCTGGTATCGTACCGGCGATATCGGCCTGTGCGACGCGGACGGCTATTTCTGGGTGCGCGACCGCAAGAAGAACATGATCATTTCCGGCGGCGAGAACATCTATCCGGCGGAGGTCGAACGCGTCCTGCTCGAACATCCCGATGTCAGCGAATGCGCCGTGATCGCCCGGCCCGATCCACGTTGGGACGAGGTGCCCATCGCCTACGTGATCCCGCGGTCCGGCGGTCGACTGGAAGCAGACGCGTTGAAAGTGCATCTCCAGGCCCAGCTCGCCCGCTACAAGGTTCCGCGCGACATCATTTTCGTCACGGACCTGCCGCGCACAGCGCTGGGCAAGGTCCAGCATTTCCTGCTGAAGCAGCTTGATGCGCAATCGCGCGCGCAAGGAGAAGCATCTTGAAGATTGCGGTTCTGGGCGGGGGAAACGGCTCTTTCGCGGCCGCGGGCGATTTTGCTCTGTCGGGACATGAGGTCCGGCTCTGGCGCCGCGACGCGGGTCAGGTCGCAGCCCATCGCGCCGCCGGCTCGCGCGTCCTGGTGAAGGATCATAACGGCCGTCACGACGTGAAACTGGCGCTGGCGACGACCGGCATCGCCGAGGCCGTCAACGGCGCGGAGCTGATCCTGTGCCCTGCCCCCGCCTTCGCGCAGCCTGATATCGCGCGCCTGCTTGCTCCACATCTGCGGGATGGACAGGTCGTGTTTCTGCCGCCGGCCACGTTCGGCTCGATGATCTTCGCCCAGGCTGCGCGGGATTCCGGCAACCACGCCAAGGCGTGCTTTGCCGAAACCGGGACCTTGCCCTGGCTGACCCGCAAGCACGGATCCTTCGAGGTGGCGATCACCATCCGCGCCAAGCGACTGCCGGTCGGCGTTTTCCCGCTCGATCAGGCGCCGCGCGCACTTGAGGTGATTGGACAGGCTTTCCCCGGCGCAATCGAGCCGTGCGGAGATGCTCTCTCCGGTGCGCTGATGAACGCAGGCCCGATTATCCATCCGCCGCTGATCGTGATGAATGCAGGCCCGATCGCGCATTTCGAAAAGTGGGACATTCACAAGGAGGGAACGCAAGCCGCGATCCGCCGGGTCACCGACGCGCTCGACGCCGAACGGATCGCCGTCCGCGAAGCGCTTGGATATGGCGCACCGCATTTTCCGCTCGCCCATCACTATGCCAGGGAAGGCGAGATCTGGATGTATGGCCGCGGCTCGCATGACCGGCTGACCGATTCCGGCGACTGGCGCGAGCGGATCCTACTGACCGAGCACCGCTATATGAGAGAAGATTTGCGGCTTGGGCTGTCGCTGCTGGTCTCCGTCGCCGGCCTGGCAGGCGTGGCTACGCCGCTGGCCAAGGCATTCCTGGCCATCGGCGGCGCAATCTGCGGTGAGGATTTCGCGCAAGGCGGCCGGACGCTCGAGACGCTGGGGCTCGGCAATCTCGACAAGGCCGCTTTGCAGACGCTTCTTCGCAAGGGATTTTGACCGATGGCCAGCCGAGCCACCATCGCCTGTCTCGGAGCCGGCCGCATGGGGCGCGGCATCGCCGTCGCGTTTGCCTACGCGGGGCATACGGTCACGATGATCGACGTCAAGGCCCGTTCAGCGGAAGATTTCGTCAGGCTGGAGGCAGATGCGCTCGGCGAAGTCAGGAAGATCTTTGCCAGCCTGGCGAAGCTGGGGCTACTGACTGAGGCGGACGTCGATCCGCTGATCGCGCGGGTCTCGGTGGTGCCGGGCAGCCAGAGCGCGGCGGCACTGTCCGATGCGGGAATAGTCTTCGAAGGGGTCCCCGAAGTCGTCGCGCTCAAGCGGAATGTGCTGGGGGCCGCCTCAAAGCAAGTCGGGCCCAATACCATCATCGCATCAACGACGTCGACCATCCTTGTCGACGATCTCTCGGGCGCGATCGTGAATCCTCGCCGCTTCCTCAATGTGCACTGGCTCAATCCGGCCTATCTGATCCCGCTGGTGGAGGTTTCGCCCGGTAAGGTCACCGACGCCGCCATCATCGAGGAGGTCAAGGCGCTACTCGAAGGCATCGGCAAGGTGCCGGTGGTCTGCGCGGCGACACCCGGCTTCATCGTCCCGCGCATTCAGGCGCTGGCGATGAATGAGGCCGCGCGCATGGTCGAGGAAGGCGTCGCCAGCGCCGAGGAGATCGATAAGGCGATCCGCTACGGCTTCGGCTTCCGCTACGCCGTGTTCGGGCTGCTCGAATTCATCGACTGGGGTGGCGGCGACATTTTGTACTACGCCAGCCGGTATCTCGAGGGCGCACTTGGCAGTGACCGCTATCGCGCACCGGACGTCATTAGCCGCAACATGCACGAAGGCCGGATCGGCCTGCGCACGGGCGCAGGCTTTCTGGATTATTCAGGCATGGACGTCGACGCCTACCGGACAAAGCGGCTTCAGGCCATGGTCGACCTGCTCCGTCACTTCGATCTGGCGCGGCCGCCTGTGCTCGATCGGAACTAGCCGAAGACGTCCTGCAGCACCCCGTCACGCACCACCGCGACGCCATCGAGCTCAATCGTCGTCCCCATCATCGGCAGATCGAAATGGCCGGCCGTGTAGCGGCCGGCGAATTCGTTGGCACCGGTCGAGAACAGGAAGTTGCCGGAGACGGCACGAATTTCGGTGCCGTTGGTGTCGCGCTGGTCATACATCGACAGCGCCTCGTAGCGCGCACCCGGATTCATGCCGAACCCGACATGCGAGACCGCATAGGCTTCCCGATCGCCCCAGGCGGCAAGATAGGCACGCATCATTGCGGCATCAGTGCCCTTGCCTTCCAGTTCGACAACATAATCGTCCTTCAGTGTCATCTTCACCGGCGATGTCAGGTAACGCTTGAAGGTCAGGTTGATGTCGCCGGGCGCCATCACCAGCGTGCCATTGATCGTTCCGCTCTTGGGGAAGCTGACGACGATGCCTCCAGGCCAATGCGCCAGCGTACCGGGCTTGTCCGTCCACCCCCACACGCCGACCGTGGACGCGCCGACCATATCGACGTCGAGCGCCGTGCCGGCCTTTGAAGTCACCCGCATCCGCTTGGTCCCGCGCAGCATCTTCGCCGCCGCGCGAACGCGCTTCTCGAGTGCGGGATCCGGCACCATACGTTCCAGCGCCTCGGGATGCTCGTTGGAGATCACCAGGATGCGCGCCCCGGCTTTCAGGATCTCGGGTGTCTCCACCGCATGCATCAGGCCCTCGATGGTGCAATCCACAACAAAGCCGGCCTGTTGAAGCGCGGTGATCACCGGGCCAAGCCGCTGGATCGCCTCGCTCGCCCCTGTCGAGCGAACCGGAACGATATTCCGGTTACGCGGGGTCGGCATCACCACGTGAAACGGTCGCGCGCCCATGCGCAGCAGCGCGAGCTCCGCCAGGTGAACATTCAACGCACGTGACTGGGTTTCCGAGAGGATCGCCGCGGTATCGCGGGCCTTGACGGCGCATCGCTCAAAAATCTCGCAAAATGCGTCGATCCATTTTGCCTCGATGCGATCAGCCAGCATGGTCTACTCCCGGTCTTCCTGTTTCTTCTTCGTCAGTTCATGCTTCGGGGAAACCCCGCAGCAGATACGCGCGCACTGCCCCCAGCAGGCCATTGAGGATCAGGCCCAGCAGCGAGATCGTGATCAGCGGCACGAACATATCGACGGCCTGAAAGGTCCGAGCCGCCGTGACGAGGACATGTCCGAGCCCGTCGCTCGACGTGATCATCTCCGCCAGAAACACCACGATGCAGGAAATGACAAGGCCGATCCGGCAACCGGTCAGGATCGACGGCATCGCTGCCGGCAGCACCACCTTGAACAGAATCTCATAGCGCGGCGTTCCCGCCGCCATGGCCGACCAGATCAGCTTCTGCTCCACCGTTGAAGCGCCGTAATAAGTAGAGAGCAAAATGGGAAAGAGTGCATCCGCCGCGACCAGCGTGATCTTCGATCCGTGACCGAAGCCGAGCAGCAGCAGCAATGCTGGATAGAGCGCGACCTTGGGCAACGGCGCGAGCACGCGAACGATCGGCCGGACCACGGCGTTGATAGCCGGACTGGCGGCGGCGGCGATGCCGATGCTGACACCGAGCACGACCGCAATCGCGAAGCCGGCAAACAACCGGATCAGGGTCGCCGCGATCTCCTGCTGAAACGACCATGTCACGAGTTGCTGAAGCAGCCTGCTGAAGACGTATCCCGGCGGCGGCAGCAACACCGCAGGCGCAAAGCCAAATGATACGAGGCCTTGCCACAGCGCGATCACCAGCACGATCGGCGCGAGCCCGAGGATGACGTTGGTAGAGCGAAGCTGCGGCATCATGAGAAGCTCAGCGGCATGTCGAACTGAGGCTCAGACCAGCGCACCAGCCTTGCGCGGACCCGCTCGAAGATCGCATCCAGGTAAATTCCCATCGCGCCGACGATGATGATCATGGCAAAGACGGTGTCGTATTGGCCCATGTCGAGTGCATTGAACAGGATGTTGCCGGCGCCGGACTGACGGGCGATCATCTCGCTGGTAATCATCGTGATCAGCGCCAGCACGAGTCCGGTGCGGCAACCGGTCAGAATTTCCGGCAGCGCCGCCGGCAGTACGATCCGGACCAGCCGTTGCGCAGGCGAAAGTCCCATCGCTGCGCCCGACCACAGCATCTTCTCTTCCACCGCCCTGGCGCCCTCGAAGCTGTGATAGATGACGGGCAGGCTGACGCCAAGGAAGATCACCAGCGTCTTCGTGATGTCACCGACGCCTAGCCACAGCATGATGATCGGCATCAAGGCGGCCTTCGGCACCGGGTAGATCACCATCAGGAGCGGATTGAAGAAAGCCGCGACGGCCCGGCTGCGGCCCATCAACAAGCCGAGTGGGATCGAAACCGATACCGCTATGCCAAACCCGACCGCCATGCGGCGGAGCGAGGCCAGGATGTTGATCAGCGCTTCCTTATCTCCGAGGATGTCCGGGATTGCACGGATTGCCTCGATCGCCGTCGGGAAGCTGTCGTTCTTCAGCGCGAGTGACGCAACCTGCCATGCCGCAAGAAGCCCGATGCAGGCAAACACCGGCGCGGCACGCTTGGCAAGGGCCGTCAGCGATGTCATCACGCCGATCCCGTATCTTCGACCTCGTCGAACATCCGCTCGATATCGACAACGTATTTCTGGTAGCGAGGGTCGAGCAGCAGCTCGCGGCGTCGGCGCGGCCGGGGCAGATCGATGTCGATGACCTCGCGGATGCGGCCGGGAGACTTCGACATCATCACGACCTTGTCTGAGAGGAAAACCGCTTCGTCCACAGAATGCGTGACGAACAGCACCGTCTTGCGATCACGCTCCCAGATACTCAACAGATCGTTCTGCAGGCGCGTTCGCGTGTGAGCATCGAGTGCGCCAAACGGCTCGTCCATCAACAGAACCTCAGGATGGTAAGCCAGCGTTCGAGCCAATGCCACGCGCTGCTTCATGCCGCCGGACAGTTCCTTGGGATAGAAGTTCTCATAGCCCTTGAGCCCGACCATTTCGATCAAAGCCCGGCTCTGTGCTTCCGCCTCGGTGGTGCGCACGCCCTGCTGGCGAGGGCCGTACATCACATTGCCCAGCACGGTCTTCCACGGAAACAACGCGAACTCCTGGAACACCGGACCGCGATCCGGCCCTGGTCCCGTGATCGTCCGTCCCCTGATCTTTGCTGAGCCGCTGGTCGGGCTGACGAAGCCGCCGACGACGTAAAGCAATGTCGACTTGCCGCAGCCGGATGGACCAAGGATGGAGACGAAGGCTCCCTCCTCGATCGCCAGCGAGATGTCCGATAGCGCCACATGGTCCTTGCCCGCCGAGGTCTGAAATACCTGCGAGACGTTCTCGATCTCGATGATTGCAGAAGCCGGTTTTTGCGGCGTCACCGGTCTCACCCATTCGCTCGATCTCGAAGGCACTACCTTCATCTCGTCTCACTTCATTCGCGCGACCCCTGCGCAACAGGCTTACTGAACATCCTCCGTCAGCGACGCGAGCTTAGCAAGAAACTTGCCAGACCAGTGGCTGTTTCCGGCAGGTTCGCCGCGTCATCCGAACCAGGGCCATTCTGCGGGCCCCTCATGCGTCACGGCCCCGCCCGGTGCCTGGCCAACCAATCGGGCATATTTCGCCAGCGCGCCGGCACGGTGACGAGGTGGACGCGGCTTCCAATCGTGCCGGCGAGCAGCGAGTTCCTGCTCGTCGACCAGCATATCCATCCGCCGGTTCGCGGCATCAATCCGGATCCTGTCGCCATCGCGTACCAGCGCCAGCGGACCGCCGACGAAGGCCTCCGGAGACACATAGCCGATGCACATTCCGCGGGTGGCGCCGGAGAACCGCCCATCCGTGATCAGGGCCACCTTCTCGCCCATGCCCTGGCCATAGATCAGCGCGGTAACGCCGAGCATCTCGCGCATGCCCGGACCGCCCACCGGCCCTTCATTGCGGATCACGAGAACCTCGCCCGCCTGATAGGTGCGATCACGAACCGCCGCGACGCAGGCCTCCTCGTCTTCGAAAACGCGCGCCACGCCTTCAAAGAATTGGTTCTTAAGGCCCGCGACCTTGATCACCGCACCATCGGGACAGAGGTTTCCCTTCAGCACGGCCACACCGCCATCTGGCATGATCGGCGCGCGAGCCGCGTAAACGACCTCTCCGTCAGGAGCGTTGGCGGCGCCATACTCTTCGGCAAGTGTACGGCCCGTGATCGACAGGCAACTGCCATCAATATGCCCGCTCTGGATCAGCTCCCGGATCACCACGGCAGCGCCGCCGATATCGTAGACATCCTTTGCCGTATATTTGCCTCCCGGCCGCAGATTTCCGATCAGCGGCGTCCTGGCAAAAACCTCGCCGACATCATCGATCGTGAATGCGATGCCGGCCTCGTTCGCGATCGCCGGCAGATGCAGCGCAGCATTGGTCGAACCGCCCGTGGCAGCCACGATCGCCGCACCGTTTTCCAGGGATTTCCGCGTCACGACGTCGCGCGGCAACGGTCCGCCGCGCTCCAGCATCTCCATGATGAGGCGACCGGCCCGCCTGGATATCTGCGCGCGCTCGGCATAGACACCTGGCACCATCGACACATTTGGAATGGTGAGGCCCATCGCCTCCGACACCATCCCCATGGTATTGGCAGTGAATTGGCCGGCGCACGCGCCGATGGTCGGCAGGCAGGCCCGCTCGATCCGCTCGAGCGTGGCGCCGTCGATCTCTCCGGTCATGAAGCTGCCGACAGCCTCGTAGGAGTCGAGCACGGTGAGGGTTCGCCCGTCTACGCGGCCCGGTAGCGCGCTGCCGCCATAGATGAAAATAGCCGGCACGTTACAGCGGACCATGCCCATCATCACGCCGGGAAGCGTCTTGTCGCATCCGCCGTATCCGATCAGCGCATCGTAGGCGAGACCATGGACGACGGCTTCGATCGAGTCGGCAATCAGCTCCCGCGAAAAAAGGGAGAACTTCATCCCCTCGTGATTCATGCTGATACCGTCCGAAACCGACACGGTCGAAAACTCGCGTGGCGTGCCGCCGGCCTCCTCGATTCCCGTCTTGGCCGCTGCGACCTGAAAGTCGTGCGTCATGTTGCAGGGCGTCTGTTCCCCCTTCATGCTGACGACGCCGACCATCGGCTTGGCAATCGCAGCGTCGTCGAGCCCCATCGCGCGCATGAATGCGCGGTGCGGGGCCCGGTCGAGACCATCCGTCGTGATCCGAGATCGGAGCTTCTTCATACGTGCATCTTCTTCATGCAACGTCCCGGATCATCCCGGACGCCGCGACCTTCTCGCTCGGTTCATTCGCCCGATCGCCTATTGAAGCGGAGCGACAATCGTCGGATGCTTGAATTGCGCGACATCCAATTTTGGCAGCATCCCGGTCTCCGCGTAGATGTCCAGCATCTTCTGGATCGCGGGGAAATTCGGTGCCGCACCGGGATCGCGGCCGAAATCATTGTCCTTGAGCAGGTAGGTCTCGAGAACCGGAATAGGTGCCTTCAGAACTTCGTTGACGACTTTCAACGTCTCTTCGCGGTTCGCCAGCGCTTTCTTCATGCCGGAGGTAATGTCACGCACGTAAGCCTTGACCAGTTCCGGGTTCTTGTCGACGAAATCGGCACGGCAGGCTTCCAGGATGTGCACGATGTTCGGCATCGCCTGCGACAGCGAGAACAGTTTGCGCGTGCCGCCCTTTGCCTCCGCGCGCGCGGCAAATGGCTGGTTCATGTTGACCGCATCGACGCGGCCCTGCCGCAACGCATCTTCGGAGACGGCAAAGCCGACCTCGACCAGCTTGATGTCCTTGGCCGGATCGATGCCATTCTGCTTCAGCAACAGATTGAACGGGCCTTGGGTGCCGCCGCCGATCACGGAGATTCCGACCGTCTTGCCTTTGAGATCGGCGATCGTCTTGATCGGGGAGTCGTCCATGACAGCCCAGTAGACCGAGAAACCACCGGCCTTCTCGAAGACATGCTGCGCCACGATGTAGGCCTTGAGGTTGCCGCCAACCACGCCGTTGGCGAGCGACAGCGGCGCCTGGGTCGCGCAATCCAGCGCGCCCGCCGCCAACGCCTGCGTCATCGGAGCGGTGCCCTGAAACTGGGTCCATTCGATGTTGTAGGCCTTGCCGATGTTGGGAAACTCAGCCGGGCGGCGCATCATCCAGTATTTGGATTCCTCGGCCGGAATCGTCCAGCCGACGCGAATTGTCTGCTGCGCCCATGACGAGCCTGCGCCCGCGCTCACGGCGGCTGCCGCCCCCAAAGCCAGGATCCACTTCGAAACGGTTCGCATCGTGCCCACTCCGCTGCCCAGGCGCCGACCGGCGCCATCCAACCCGACCGTGGCAAATGTTTCATGGTTCAAACAATCAAGCAAGCCATGCAGGCCGCGCGGTTTCGTCGTGGGATACACCATGTATGGTAGTGCAACGTCGCGCGGCGTCGTGGAGGGATAGATGGAGGCAACCTATGGCTGAAGGGAGCAAGACAAACCCGCAAGGCGTCGAGCGGCTCGGCTATCTCGGCCTTGGGCTGATGGGGACACCGATGAGCCGGCGCCTGCTCAACACCGGCCATCAGATCACTGTCTGGAACCGTTCGGAAGGGAAGATGGCCGCGCTCGTCGAGGCCGGTGCCAGACGCGCAGCCAGCCCACACGACTTGATGGAGAGCTCGGACATCGTCTTCATGTGCGTGACGGATGCGGCCGCCGTGGAAGAGGTGATCTTCGGGCCCGCGAGCATCTCAACTGCGCCCGGCGCGGGCAAGCTCGTGGTCGACTTCTCGTCGATCCATCCTGACGCCGCACGGGACCTTGCAACGCGATTGTTAGCAGCGAATGGCGCTGGCTGGATCGACGCGCCGGTGTCCGGTGGTAGCAAGGGCGCTGAGGAAGGCACGCTTGCCATCATGGCCGGCGGAAGAGCCAGCGACATCGAGCGGGTCCGCCCCTACGTGCTGGCTATGGCACGCAGGTTCACCCACATGGGCCCGACCGGCGCGGGGCAGACCACAAAGCTGTGCAACCAGGTGATCGTCGGATGCGCGATGGCTGTTCTTGCGGAGGCAACACGCCTTGCCGTGAACGCCGGAATCGATGCCAACCGATTGCCCGAAGCACTCGCCGGCGGCTTTGCTGACTCCATTCCGTTGCAGCTGTTCGTTCCGCGGATGGTCCAGGGCATTCACTCACCCCCGCTTGGTCACATCGCTACAATGCTCAAGGACCTCGATTCCGTCGCCGATGTCGCGCAGACGACGTCGACCCCGGTGCCCATGGCCTCGCTTGCCGGACAACTTTTCAGGCTCGCCAAGGCCGCGCGAGGCGCGGATGCGGATGCGCTCGAAATCTACAAGCTTTCGGCGGGGAGCGCTGAACCGTCGAGCGCGAACTGAAGCACGCGGGCTGTGACTGCTTGCGCTAGCCGTCGGCGAGAAATCGGCCGAACGCGCCGCGCGCGAAGAGCAGCGGCTCCTTCGCATTGTAAGTATAGGCCTCGACCGCACCGAGAAAGATCACGTGGTCGCCGCCGTAGTAGCGATTGACCGAGCGGCATTGAAAATTGGCGACGCTCTCGGCGAGCACCGGGGCGTTGCCGAGGCCCGGCGTCCACTCGACACCGGTGAACTTGTCATCAGACGATTTAGCGAATTTGCTCGCAAGCGCCTGTTGCGAAACGCCAAGAACGTTGACCGTGAAATGACTGGCGTTCTGGAAGATGGTCAAGCTGGAGGAATAGACGACCAGGCTCCAAAGAACCAGCGGCGGATTCAGCGAGACCGAGGCAAACGAATTGCACGTCAGGCCATAGGGCTTGCCGTCAGGAGCCGCGGCTGTGATGATCGTCACCCCCGTGGCGTAGGTGCCTAGCGCACTGCGGAAATCACGGGGATCGATCGGCGAGCTGTCGCTCGCGAGTTCGTTGGCCGGATCGGGAACGGCCGGCTGCTTCGGCAGATCATTCATCGGCCGGCCTCACAGCGTGAGATTCTCGGACGGCAGGCCCAACGCCACGCGTCCATAGTTGGTCCCGGCTGCATCGAAATTGAACGCGAGATGCGAATTGATCGCGTGCGCATCGCGGAACTGCCGCTGCAGCGCGCCCGTCGTGAACAGGCCGCGTGCTCCGCTCGCGGCAAACAGCATCGACACCGCATCCGTGCAGAAGTTCACTGAAAAAGCCCCGTCGCGCCGATATCGGGTCTTGGTCGCCATATCGGGGATATGACCCCGCCTTGCATCCTGCATGGCATTCAGACAGGCCGAGCGCATGATCAGGCGTGCAGCGTCGATCTTCGCCGAGGCCTCAGCGATCTTGATCTGGGTGCTTTGAAAGTCGCTCAGCCTGGCGTGGTTGTAGGTGGAAATGCGATGACGGACGACCTCCGCATAATCGTCGAGACACGCCTGCGCGTTCCCCAGCGCGACGCCGGAGAGAACGTAGGGAAACAGCGAGAACACCGGGAGCGCATACAGCGGGTTGGGATTGAGCTTGCTTCCCGGCGTCGGACCGCCGTCAAGATCGCCGACCGCGACTGTCATGTCGTCGGGCACGAAAGCGTCCCTGACCTCCACGTCGCAGGACCCTGTCCCGCGCAGCCCCGCGACATTCCATGTGTCGAGGACCTTGTAGTCGGCTTTCGGCAGCAGAAATATCCGATACTCGATGCCGTCTGCCTCGTCGTCGGAGTAGACCACGCTTGCAAGCATGTTCCACGCGCAGGAGGCAACGCCCGAGGAGAACGGCCAGCTGCCGTGGAGCCGGTATCCGCCCTCAACTCGCGTGGCACGTCCGGCCGGAAAAATGAACGAGGACGCGATTAGCGCGTCCGGGTCACGGCCCCAGACCAGATCCTGCGCCGTCGGCTGGAACATGCCGAGCATCCAATGATGGCTCGCCAGATTGGCCAGATTCCATGCCACCGAGGCGTCTGCTTGTCCGAGCAGGTCCGCGCAGTCGATCAAGGCGACATAATCGAGTTCTGCGCCGCCAATGCGCTTGGGCTGAAGCATTCGGAACAGGCCGGCGTCGTGCAGATCCTTCTCGGTTTCCGGCGGCAAATGCCGCAACTCCTCCGTCCGTGCCGCCCGCTCTCGCAGCCGCGGCAGAAGGGCCCGGGCCTTCGCGACCATTGCCGCATGGGCAGGTTCATCGGATTGCACCGCCGCGGGCCGGCCCACGCTCGGCTCTTGACCAGGCGCCATTCATATCCCTCGCTTTATGCATTTATGCGGCGAGACCCTTGCCAAATCAAGCCGAGGCAGCGCTGTCGGAGTATGGTGGTCCTGAACAAGGCGCCGGAAGGATGCGATACCGCGAAGGTGGCGGCATTGCCAAGCCATGATCCGCCAGCCGCGCGAGGCCTGGCCTGTAGGATCGCCCTCCAGGCTCAGCCCGACGTCGAGGGTTTGCCCGATCCGAAGACGCCCTTTTGGGTGAACTGCGATAGCCGACGCTCGTCATAACCCAGCGTATCACGCAAGACCTGCTCCGTGTGCTCGCCCAGCAACGGAGCAGCCACAGGATCAACCGGGCCGGTCAAGCTCATGGCAATCGGCGGCTCGATGTTCGGGACCCACCCCGCCGTACGATGCGGAATCCGGTTCAAGCGATGGCGCGCTCGCGCCTCCGGTGCATTGAACCCCTCCTCGACCGTCCGGAGATAGCCGACCGGGATATTGGCCAGCTTCATCTTCGCCATCCAGTTCTCGAGGGTATCGCTTGCAAAGACCTCCGCGATGGCTGCTCGCAAAAGCTCCTTGTGCTCGGAGCGGGCTTTGCGCGTTGCAAACTGCGGATCGGTGATGAGATCGGGCCTGTTCAGCACTTCAACCACCAGCCGGCGATAGAGCCGGTCATTCGCGCAGGCCATGTAAAGCGGTCCATCGGAGGCCTCGTAGACGCCGACGGTAGGTGAGCCACTCGGCGAATTACCAAACCGACCGGGATTTTCGCCGTTGATCAGATAGGCCATGCCATAGAAACCAGTCATGCCCATCGCGACGTCGAACAGGGCGACCTCGACATGCTGGCCGCGACCGAGCCGATCCCGCGCCAACAGCGCCATCAGGATGGCGTTGCAGGCAGACATCCCCGTCGCCATGTCCACGATGGGCGGGCCGGTGCGAACCGCAGGGCCATCGGCAAATCCGTTGAGCGACATGAAGCCGCTTTCCGCCTGCGTGATCGGATCAAAACCGGGACGCGAGGCAAACGGTCCGGTGCGCCCGTAGGCGGAGATCGAGCAATAGACTAGCCGCGGATTGAGCGGCGCAACAGCTTCATAGTCGAGGCCAAATTTCTTCATGACCCCGCTGGAGAAGTTCTCGACGACCACGTCGGCCTTGCGAATCAAATCCAGCGCGATCTCACGAGCCTCCGGCACGGTAAGGTCGAGCGCGATGCCGCGCTTATTGCGATTCAGGCTGAGATAGGCAGCGCTCTCTCCACCGATCTCGGCGTGTTCATACGCGCGCGTGTCGTCGCCCCCGTCCGGATTCTCGATCTTGATGACGTGCGCGCCGAAATCAGCAAGCGTCTGCGTACAGGCCGGGCCGGCAACCACACGCGTGAAATCGACGACCAGCAGACCATCGAGCGCGGTAGGCGCGCCCGTCGCCCGCGACGAACGTTCCGGCAATTGAGGTTTGGTGGGCATCGACGGCGCTCCCTTACATCGGCTTATGGTTGCCGAATTTCCCGCAGGAGCAAACTTAAAGCCCGGCACCGCTGACTTCGCAAGTCCTTCGCCCGCATCGCTTCAATACGCAAAAAGGGCCCGGCAGCTGTCAAGCTGCCGGGCCCTTGAACGTTCCGTGTTGCGCTTCATCTCGCGCGAACCATTTTTGCGTTGCGTGAATCGCGTTCCGCACCACGGGAAACCTGGCTCCACTCGCTCAGCGAAGCCGCTTTCGCCAGTAAAGCGTATGCGGCCAAGCCCAGGGCACATGGGCGTTCAAAGAGTCGATAGCCCGCCCGGATGAAATTATTGGCAGACACCGGATTGTCCGTCGTATCCGAGACGATGCTGTCCCATCCAATACGCCGTGCCCTTGCCTCGATCACCCGCATCATCCTGCACTGGAGGTCACGTCCCCTGTGCCGCTGCAACACACCGACCCTGGAGAAATAGCCGCCATTTCGAATGTGCGTTGACGTTCACGAAACCGGCGAAGGCTACTGGCTCATCGCCGTGATAGGCAAGCCACCACGCCCCTAACTTGAATTGTGGCAAGGGAGCCGCATTGAAGTACGTCAACCGGTGAAGGTCAACCAATGTATCGGCGATGTCGCCATCGGTGCATCGACGATGCGAATTCTGTGCATGAGACGGTCCGTTGGGTAAGGACGACGTGAGTGGAATGCAGCAATGTCGTCGCGGCTGAGGCTCACTTGCCGAGCACGACCTTGACGCTTAGCCCAACCACACCCATCAGACCGGTGGCGATCACCGTAATCACGGCCTTGAGCGTGTAGCTCTGCGCCTGCTCCACGCTCGTTCGCCATCGGCGCAGGTGCTGAAAATCGGCCCTCAGCTCTTTTCGGTCGTCATCCTCGATTCCGAAGGACGCCAGCACCGATGCCACCGTCCTCAATACGATGGCATCGATGTTCGCCTGCTGAAGCCTCTGTTGCTCAGCCAGCGTCTCGGCAACGATCGCCCTGATTTCGTCATCCGCCATCTTCACCGCTTGATGATCCTTTCAAAGTTCTCGAAGCCGCGCGTAGCGAAGTAGGAGACAACCAGATTGGCTCCGGAGACCGCAGCGGCGCGAGCACTGGCCCAGCGCCGTGGGCCGGCACGTTCGCGCGTACGCGGCCAGCAATGGTACGGCCGGCGGCGCACCAGGTTCGACGAGTGCGTGGCCGCAACGCGCCGCGGCCGTCCGATCTCGATCGAGACGAAAAAACCCGCGGCGGAAGCTTTCCGCGCGGGTGAACCAAACTCGTTTCGATGATGCCATTCTGCCAGTGTTTTCGCAGACGTGTCAAACGAACGAATTCGCTTAAGCCGCGTTAGGCGATCAGGAGGGCCGGCAGATGACACTCAAGACGACCTCACAAAACACGTCGCCAAATCTTCCTGGACGAAAGCCGCGCAGCGACAAGGAGCGGGACACGCAGGAAGCCGTCGTTGAGGACGCCGGCGACATGGAGGACAAGGACTGCGATCTCGTGAATGGCGAGGGCGGCCCCATCGACCTTCCCACCAAGGCCGGCGATTTGTCGAAGGACGATTAGGCCGCTCCGCAGACGGGGCGCATCTCGCCGGAACTTACGCCACGGCGGCCGCGTTTATTCCTTCAGAAGGAACGTTGTGCGATGAGCCATACCGTACTGGTTGTTGACGACGATCCCAGCGTGCTCGACGTCATCGTTGACATGCTGGAAGATCTCGGCTGCGAAGTCATCAGCGCCCGGAGCGGCCACGATGCGCTCGACCGGCTCAAGCAGAACCAGGATATCTCCATCCTCATCACCGACATCAACATGCCTGGCATGGACGGTCATGAACTGGCCGAGCGGGCCAGGCGAGACCGCCCGGAACTGAAGATCCTGCAATTGTCCGGGCGTGAACCCCGGCGCGACGGCCTTCCCATGATCAGAAAGCCGTTTTCGTTCGAGGAACTCGCCAGCACCATGCAGCGGACCACCGGCATCTGCTGAAGGTCGCAAGCCCAGAAAACGCAAAACAAAACCCGCAGCGGATCGCGTCCGCGCGGGTTGAACCAAACTCTTTTTCGATGATGGCATTATGCCGGTGTTTTGCCCGACGTGTCAACGCGGCGAACGCGGACAAAGGATTCTCTCTCCCCACTCAGATATGTGGTGTGCAACGGGCTTGCTTCAAGCCCCCGACCCTGCCGTAGAACCCTCGACCCGAACACCATTCAACACCAAGGGTCATCACATGCCTGTACTGCTTCCGACGTCCCGGACGCGCGGCCACGCCAAAGGGGCTGGCGCCCGCCACGCGCAAGACCAAGTGAAAGACCACGCGGTGGTGATCGCCGGCGCTGGCCCGACCGGCTTGATGCTGGCCGCGGAGCTCGCGCTCGCGCGTGTCGACGTCGCCTTGGTCGAACGGCGCGCCGACCAGGAGCTAACAGGCACGCGCGCCGGCGGCTTGCACGCGCGCAGCATCGAGATCCTCGACCAGCGCGGCGTCGCGGATCGCTTCCTGCGCGAAGGACAGATCACCCAGCTCGCTGGCTTCGCCTGGACCAGGCTCGACATCAGCGACCTCCCCACCCGCCACGCTTACGGGCTCGCCCTGCGGCAGAGCCACATCGAGCGCATCCTGGCTGACTGGGTCAGCGAGCTCGCGGTGCCGATCTATCGCAACCGCGAGGTGACGGGTTTTGCGCAGGACGAGACCGGCATCGACGTGACGCTCTCCGGCGGCGAGACCTTGCGCGCAAATTATCTGGTCGGCTGTGACGGCGGCCGCAGCCTGGTGCGCAAGGCCGCCGGCATCGACTTCATCGGCACAGGTCCGACGCTGAGCAACCTCATGGCCGAAGTCGAGATGCGAGTGGAGCCGGAATGGGGCCTGCGCCACGACGCACTCGGCTTTCACGGCCTCAGCAAGACCGCGAGTGGGCGCGTGCTGGTGGTCGTGACCGAAGCGACGCTCGATCGCACGGGCGCGCCCGGCCCCCGCGATCTCAGCGAAGCCCTCGTCGCCGTATACGGCACCGACTTCGGGCTCCAAAACCCGTCCTGGATCTCCCGCTTCACCGATGCGGCACGGCAGGCCGCGTCCTATCGCAGCGGACGCGTGCTGCTCGCCGGCGATGCCGCGCATATCCATCACTCCGTCGGCGGACAAGGCCTCAACACCGGCGTGCAGGACGCCGTCAATCTCGGCTGGAAGCTCGCGCAAGTGGTCAAGGGCCTATCGCCCGAAACCCTGCTCGACACCTACCATGCCGAGCGCCATCCCGTCGGCGCGCGGACCTTGCGCAACACCATGGCGCAAATCGCCTTGCTCCGCCGCGGCGAGGACGGCCTCAAGGCCGCGCGTGAGGTCGTCTCCGAACTGCTCGGCATGGACGAGCCGCGTAAGCGTTTTGGCGCGATGATGAGCGGGCTCGACGTGCACTATGATCTCGGCAAAGGACACGCACTGCTCGGGCGCCGCATCCCCGATCTCGATTTGACAGTCGAAGGGCGTCCGCTGCGACTATTCACGCTGCTGCACGACGCGCGGGGCTTGCTGTTCAATTTTGGCGAGAAGAATAGCTTCGATACCGCACCATGGGCTGATCGCATCAAAACAGTGGATGTCGAACACGACGGCGCCTGGGAGCTTCCGAACATCGGACAAGTCGCAGTACCAAGCGCCGTGCTGGTGCGGCCGGACGGGCACGTGGCCTGGGTGAGAGATCAAAGTCATCACGGACTTGCGGACGCGCTGACGAGGTGGTTCGGGGCGCCTGCGGCGTAACGAGAAGCAGTGCACCCGCCGCCGAAACAAACAGCCCGCGGTTCGCCGCAGGCTGTTGAGTATCAGGTTTTTGCAACCCGACTCAAGATTCGGATGTTGCGCCGCTCGTCGGCTTCCGGTGCGGCTGCGTTTCCGGGCAAGCCAAATTCCAGAGCTGGCCTTTCCGATTCATATGCTAGCCCATTGGCGATCCATTGTGGCCATCCGGTGCCCCTACCTGCTTCAACGCGATTTAGACGCCCTTTCGCTTCCGTGCTCATGCCTCTTCATCTTGGCCCCTGCGAGGTTTTTGTCCCGCGAATTGACGGCCTTGAATTTGACCCGTCGATGGCGATGCCCGCCGCACTGAACAGCTCAAGCTTTCGGCACAACGCTACGAACTCGCGACAGACCTCACGAATGGCCTTGCCATTGTCCTTGCGGAACTTAAAGATCGTCTTGAAATCCGGCGCCAGCTGGCCAGTCAACCAGATCATCTCGATATTGCGCTGGCATTCCCGCTCCAAGCGTCAGCTCGACGGAACCTAATTAAGATAGCCGTAGATGTAAGCTTGAGCATCGTACCCGGGTGATGGCTGGGTCGGCCCATGGCTGGACGCCGATTAACCCGAGCTTGCCGAGATCTAGACTCTCGACGAACACGTCGACCGCCGCACTGGATTATCCACGGTCACATAGTCATCGAGCGATGCCGGAAACAGCATGCTTTGCTCGCGATCTGCCCTTTTAACAAAGCGCTTCATTGAGCAGACATACGCGGTAGCTCGCCGATGGCCCCTGAGATCACGCGAACGGCCTTGCGACCGGCGCGGCCTTTAATCCATACGAGGAGGCGCAACTAATGCTCACCGGCGACCAAGCAGTCAACGCATCTTCCACGGGCGCATTCGGCGACCAGAGGACCATGAAGGCGGCCCAATGCGAACTCGCGTCCCTGCGGCCGGCCACTTTAAACGATCATCAGTTCCACTAAGGCTTTGCTAACCAAACAATCCATTCTGAGAGAAATTGCCCATGGCAGAACCGCTCCTTATGAAACTGGAAGGATTGCTCGTCTAGGTTGATCACAAAAATGAAGTCGCAGCGCCTTCAAAGACCTCAACAGCAAAAGCGATCGCGTGAAAAACGACACTATCGGCACGTCGGCCGATCCCGGCCTCTTGCATCAGGCCTAACGAGACGTTGCCCACGAACTCGGCGTGCCGCTTTGCTTCTCGACGGCGAAGTTGATAGTTCGCAGGGCTGACGAGTCCGAGATTGTCATCTATCGGAACGCCGCACTCCAGGCTCAGACCGAAGACTTGGTTCTAGCATATCTGGTCAATTTAGACCGAGCATGGTTCGTGATTTCATGAAATCCAGCAGTGGCTTATATTTTTCTCGCCTCGATCACATAAGAGCTCTGGCGGCCTACCTCGTTTTCGTGTGGCACTTCACCCATTTAACTACTCAATTTCCGGTGCCGTTCTCGACCGTGCCGCCGTTCCCTTTCGCGCTGGTGGAAGAGGGCCACGTTGGCGTTGGGCTCTTCATGACACTGAGTGGCTACCTATTCGCCAAGCTGGTCAACGGGCAAGCGATCAACTATCCCGCGTTTCTTTGGAGTCGAGCAGTAAGATTAGTACCTCTGCTCGCCGGGTCTTTGGCCGCTTGGTATATTCTTGGCAAGCTTCACGTTGGGTCTCCAATTTACTTTAATCAGATCTGGCGCGGAGTCCTGTTGCCGACATTGCCGAACGGAGCGTGGTCAATCACGGTCGAATTTCACTTCTACCTGCTGTTCCCGTACCTACTTGCGCTGAGCAACCGCTTTGGGCCTTGTGCCCTACTCATCGGCATCTGTCTAAGCCTCTGCCTGCGTGCGCTCCTCTGGGTAAAATACGGAGAGGTCCAGCTCGTGGCGTATTGGACCATTGTCGGGGCGATCGACCAATTTCTTATGGGCATGTTCTTCGCAACGGCTGGACTTGGCGTAAAGGCACGTCGCATCTTGGCTTTCACGTGTGGGCTGCTGTTCCTGGTCTTCTGGCAAATATTCGATGCCAAGGGCGGCTTCTTCAACCTCGATGGGGCCTATCCGTCTCCCTCAGCATTGTGGATAATAATACCGTCGGCGCAGGCCGTCGCCTTTGGCAGTTTCGTGGCGTGGTACGACAACTCAGGAATAAGCGTTCCTCCAAAGGTTGATCTCTGCCTTCGCAAGGTCGGAGAGTGGTCATATTCGATTTATCTCCTGCATTTTTTCCTGCGCGAAGTCTCGATACCCCTCATCGAAGACCGTGCCGGCCAAGACGCCAATTTTTGGTGGGCACTCCCAGCTGCGAGCGTGCTTTTCGCGGCATTCGCACCGTTGGCGGGGCTGTCATTCGAGTTCTTCGAGAAACCGCTTCTACGACTGCGGAAGGCCTACATCGTGCGATCTAAAACGGGTTCGGCGGCGCCGCATACGCATTGAAATCCTGTCCGCTACCTCAGGGGCAGCTATGTCTGAGGTCTGCTATGGGTCCGCCCTTAACGGACTCCAGCCGGCGGCGGTGGCCTGCCTCCGCCTCATTGAGCCTGGGAGATCGTGCGTTTCCTGGGCCAGCCGATCAAAGCGGGCGGCACACCAAATCCAATGATGACCAGGATTATCGCCCAGTTTCGCGGGATGTAGCCTTCGAAGACAAGTATTCGAGCCACGACCACTAAAAAAGCCCGGCACCAGCTGCAGTCCACTGCGCAGGCGTCAGATCGAGTCCTTTGTTGATCGGCAACCTCACGGCTATTTTCTTTCCGAGGGCGGTCCCGGTGAGATCCTCGACTGAAGTTGCAGACTAGTGGTTCCTGGCGCTTTCGTCGACCCGATGGCCGCGGTGCGGGCCTATCTCGAGGCGGAAAGGTCTCCTGAGTTCACAAACGAAGTGCAACACTTCCATCTGGAGGTGTTGCCATGGGGCGGACTTACAAACAGCTCTCCTTGACGATCGATGCGAGATTGCCCGCCTTTCGGCCAATGGCAGCTCGGTCTTCCGCGAAGTCGATTGACACGGCCCCGTCGGCGCCCAGTCCCACAGATCCGTCGCGCGGATCGCGAAGCCCGATCGTGGCCGCCGGCCTCGACGAGGCGGCCTTCTCCGGACATTCGATGCGCGCCGGTTTCATCACGTCGTCGTTGGATAATCGCGTCGATCCGCTGCTGGTCAGAAGTAAGTCCGGCCCAAGAAACTCAAAACGCTGGTGATCTACGACCGCCGCGACAACGAGCTCGAAGATCATTTCGGCGGTGACTTCCTCTAATCCCACGAGAGGCAACCATGAACGCGAAGACGAACGCCAAGCCTCCGGAGATGCGGGCCGATCAGGCGCCGCCGGCAGACGCAAGCGAGGCTGTGACCGAGCTGGGCGGCGTCGAACTCAACGACCGCAAGCGCCCGCGCATAGGCGAGATCAGGGCGGCCGAGGCCGCGTTCCTCGATCTGATCGCCTTTCTCGCGCCCAATGGCAACCCGATCCGCGAGCTCGACCTTTCCAAGACCAAGGTCGAAGAAGCCGCCATGTGGGCGTCAAGGGTGTGGTCGCGCAGTAAAGGGTTCGCACCCGTCTGTTCTGGAGGCATCATGTCAAACCTCTATCGATCTGGTATCTCCGCTTCGGCGAGCTTCCTTCGCCAGCATTCCACTCCTTTCGGGGCAGTCGCTGCTACCCACTCTCAGGGGAAGAGCACTGCAAGAACGCCGTCGACGAAGGCCTGACACTCAGCGTGCGTTTTGAAGGCGCCCTTGTACTTGCCGAACAGGAAAACCGTTCGGCCGTGTCCCTTTCCGAAGAAGTATTGGCCCACGTGCTGGCCGCTCCCATCCTTGAGTTCAATGGTTAGGAGGCTCTGGGCTGATTTGAGGTCCGTTTCGGGTAGCTTAATCTGCACGGTATGTGTCCCCAGGATTGAGCTGCCCCGACAGTTTAGTATGGCCTGCACTGACTATGCATCAGACCGGCCGACTTGCAGGCATCCTTCATGTCTTGATCGCATACGACGTCAGCCTCGCTATGAGCCATACGAAAGATCGTTTTGCCGACTGCAGCCTCTGTAAAGACCAGCTTGGAGCCAAGCATGGTCAAGTAGACCTTCTTTCCAAATTTGAGGGAGCGAGGATCGTCCTCAGTTCGGATGGTCAAACGCGATTGCGCTTCATCAAGTGCATCAAGGACGCGAACAACATCGCAGAGCCAATAGTCCGGGCCATCGTAGCTACCATGCGGCACTCGCACCGTGCACTGCACAAACACAAAGGCCTCCGGATCAAGCCACTCCAATACTGCTTTTGTCCGACCCGAAATGAGCCACCAGCCGTAGTAGGGCTCCAGGTCAATTGGCAAGCTGCCGGCCGATTTATCAAACACGAACCGCGCAGGCGCGGTAGAAGCCGGCAGACGGAATACCCTGTACGGAGGAAGGATACTTTCGTCCTCGAGCCAATACCCCCTTTGCCTCCCACGCTGTAGTAGCGACCCATTTCGTAAAAGCTGTGGTTTCGCGCTCTGGGTCGTTTCGCAATAGAAACTGCCCTATCCGCGCCCATGACTACGTCCCAATTAACATCATGCCCATCGGGGCACGACGAAGAACGGCCATCAACTGCCAACAAAAAAGCCCGCGGCAACCCCCGCGGGCTCGATCCAAATTCATCTCGATCATGCCATTCTGCCAGTGTTTTGCCCGACGTGTCAAATGACGTATCCTGAATGGGACGCGCGCAACTCTCTCCGCGTATCGTTACAGTCAATTATGCCGAACCATCGGTACAAAAAAAGAACGGGCAAGCCTTCGAATCGATCGGAGGCCTGATAACGAGCCGAGAAGCGCTCGCGCGAGTCGCGACCAAACGTATCGCCGTCTTTGACCACAAGCCCGTGCTCAACCAGATATACGGCAAGACCGTCCACCTTATTGACCAGCGTGGGAAGTGTCAGCTTGTGGGTCTCGAACTCGATTTCACGCTCAGCGAATGCTGACAGCCCCATCGTTACCGCTCCGATGCCTGTCTTTGATCGGAACGGCAATATGTCCACCCACAGTGAGGAAGGATAGTCTGGATACGGCGCAAACGATCGGCTGGACATGTCCAACCATAGATCGGCGGATCGTGCGACCTTGCTATTCCATACAACAGCGCAACATTCCGGCACCGTCGCAATCAATGCGCCGATAACGGCAGTCGTGAGACGAGCGGCGGGCAACGGACGCTGATTTTGGCCAAGCACAGAGACGATCAGATGCCCTCGATGTCGCGCCGCGGCCGCCTTGGCCTGCGGCCATGTCGTGGAAGCGCGCGACCACAAGCCGAGATCGTCAGGAATGGGCGCCGGCATCGACATGACGGCAACAAGCTCGTTGCCACAGCGAATGAGCGGCGAGTTTGCCTGAGCCTGTTGCGCGTCTCCATTCTCTGCAACCTCAGTTGCCAGTTCAGGATGTCGAGCGCGGAGGGCCTTCGCAAGCGCCGCCATGTCCGGCGTTGCCGGCGTGTCCAAAAGGACCAAAGCGAGCAGTGAATTGCTCATCGGCTACCCCGCTCAAATTTTGGGAGCGAGATCAGATACACTGCTCTTCGCCCCGAGGTGAATTTTTGCCTTGCTAGAACAAACGCGAACACTGTCAACTCATCCTCTCGCCCGCATCGGGTGGCGAGCCACACGCACGTTGTTCTGAAATCTTCTCGCGCGTGACGATGACATCGGCTTTGCTGCGCTGAGCTGGGCAGCGCTCGAGCCGGCGCAGAGACCACACATTCCACGCTGATCATCCGGCGCGTCCCTTCCCGCGCCAGCTCAGCTCGCTTCTGTCCAAAAGTGAACATTGCCTCAACTTGAGTAACCCGCTCAAACCACTGAACCCGCTCTCGCAATTTAGTCCACCGACATATCATATGATATGTCTTCTTCTCAGACGACGGCTGTAAGCTTTATCCATTGGCATCTGCCGGTGATGAGAACGCCCAACAGCGCTCCCGCCCGACGCGAACGAGGGAGACGTGCATGCAGAAGCGACGACGATTCAAGCAGACCACGACACTCGACGAACGGCTCGCCGCGGAGGCCGCGCGGCTGCGCGAGGAGGCGCGCACGCTCGCGCCGGGGCGCCGCCGCGAGATGCTGCTGCGCCAGGCGCGGCAGGACGAGACCGCCATGCATATTGCCGCCTGGCTGCAATCGCCGGGGCTGAGGCCGCCGACATGACCCAGCAATATCGCGCTTACCTGGTCGGCGACAACGGCGTGTTCCGCTCCGCCGAAGCGTTCGAGGCCGCGTCGGATGCGATCGCCCTCACCTTCGCGCAGCAGTTCACGCGGCACGGCAAGGTCGAGGTCTGGCAGCTCGGCCGCAAGATCGCCGTGCTCGAGCCCGAGTCATCCCCGCCGGGCGTTCTCACGCGTCAATGATCGCGTGATGCCGCAGGCGTCCTGAAGGTCTCGATCGCAAACGAGAACTTGACCTGCATCACGGGACCCCTGGCATCGCGAACGTCGATCGCCATCGTCTGCCTGCCGCCCGCGGCAGGCGCGGAGAGGATGGCATCGCGCGCCATGTCCGCGACCGACTTGGCGGCCTCCGCCTGAACGGCGCGCCAGCTGGCCAGCTCCAAGCCTTCCTCGTCGAGCGCTACACCGGTGTCGTCGCGCAGGTCGAAATAATATCGGGGCATTGCAGCATCCTTTGCCCTAATAGGTCCGAAGCGGACAAAGGTTTCCGGAAGTCGCGAAAAAATCTATGGGGGATCAATGGGTTCCGGGAACTTCGCGGTTCCCTCCTGCCGCGTTCGTGCCTCTTCAGGAAGCCGAAAGCGACAGGGCGAAACGACATTCGGCCCCTCACTCCTCCGCAAGCTTCCCGACGATGTAGGCATCCACCGTTTCCGCGAACGAGCGCTGCACGCCGACCGCAGTGCCATGCTGGTCGAGCGCGTCGCGCTGGAGCACGCGCAGGCCACGGCCGCGCATGCACACCGGCGCGGTGTTCAGATATTGATCGATGGCGCCGGTCGCGAGCGGGATGGCCTTCGGGTCGCCCCTTGCGATCAGAAGCCGCAAGAGGCTCTGGCATTCGGCCAAGCCTGGCATGGGATCAGCGCCTCACGCCTGCCGTGATTTCGCCGGCCGCTTCACCGGCTGGGTGTGTGTGCCGAACAGCGCCAGCAAAAACGCGACTTCTTCCTTCGAACCGACCTGGATCATGATGATCTCCTTTTCGCTAGGTTGGTCGGGCGCAATGGGCGGGGCGTTCGAGACAATCTGGTTTCAGCACTGTTTCAGGCGTGTTTCGTCGCGGCGCGCGATGTCCACGCTCGCCTGAAATAGGAACAGCTTTTGGGATCAAAAAGTTATTCGAGCGTCGGTCCGGATGCACGACCGGCGCCCCCCACGGCCTCAGCTCGCCCCCCGGGCTGGGGCCGTTTCTTTTCGACGCCTTAGTTTCGGCTTTGGCTTTGGCTTTGGCTTTGGTCTCGCCTGGGCGTCTCCCAGAACAGCTTGTTGCACTGGGAGCACCGAAAGATGGCCATCGCGCCGTCCGGTGAACTCACCGCGTCGATGAATGTCATGGGTTTGTTGCACGCAGCACAAATCGGCCGCTGCCTGGTGTCTTGATCCGCCATGCGCGCAAACGCGGGAACGGCGGCAGAGGTTTCTATCGTTCTGGAGGTTCAGGGTGCCAGATCTTCG
This sequence comes from Bradyrhizobium sp. CW1, assembly GCF_023100665.1. Taxonomy (NCBI): domain Bacteria; kingdom Pseudomonadati; phylum Pseudomonadota; class Alphaproteobacteria; order Hyphomicrobiales; family Nitrobacteraceae; genus Bradyrhizobium; species Bradyrhizobium sp. CW1. The sequence goes on along the minus strand of NZ_CP064684.1, from coordinate 2,644,640 downwards.
GAACTTGCTGCTGAAGCAGTGAGATCGATGCCGCGATCTGCTCCCGCGAACGGCGCAGCAATTGTCGTGTCGTTTGGCTTGCATCGAGCTGGTGCATTTTCTGCCGGTCGAGATCCGTCTCGAAGTCCTCGCGGGTGAGCATGACAAGCTCCCGTGTTGCTGCCCATCCGCAGAGTACGTCGAGAGACGATTGAGGACCGTTCATAAGTGAACACACGACGGGATGCCCGCCTTCGACCCAGCCGGTCTTCAGGGTCCGCGCTTCTGCGTGACCAGGCGAAGCGCGATGCCGTGCTGCCAGGCGCGCACCCTCACCGCGGCTTCGCTGCGACCAAGTTCGCCGGCGATCTCGTCCGGCCGCGAGCCGGCTTCGGCCAACGCCTTCAGCCGCTCGTGCTCTTCCGCTGTCCACTTCTTCAACAACGGGTAGCGTGATTGCATGGTTAGAAGTTGTTTCGCCTGCGTGGTCGATGCAGGCGACAAGCGGGCGAAAAAGGCGAAGTTCCTATGCGACGCTGCTATGATCTGCGATGGGCGTCCCGCAGAAGGGCCGACGACGGCGCTCGCTCAAATCCAGACGTCCTCGCGGCACGAATCGCACCGATAGATCAGGATCGAGCAATCGCGCCTTACGTCGAAGATCGAGGTCAGGCAGCGGGTGCCCCTCTCGCATTTGGGGCACGCCGGCCCGGGCCTGTAATGCTGATCCGGCCGCGTTGCCGGGCCTGCTTGCTGTTCACTGCTCATCTCATCCCTCGTTGGAGGACTGAGTTCCTAAGTACCAAAGTGGACATTCGTTCCAATCACGCGGGCAGCGCTTCTGATAAAAGCGAGGACCTAGACGCCCCATGATCGCGCGCGGTGGTCGTCGGCTTTGTCCTGAACCATCAAGCGGGTTTGTCCTGAACGATCAAGCCGGCTTGGTGTTGGCGGGCTCCCCCCCGCGTCCGTCCAGGCTCTCGACGGTGCAGATGCGCGCGGCGCGGCGGGCCAGTTCGTCGTAATTATCCGCCACCTTGCGCAGCACGTCCCGCGTCTCGGGATACTCGCAATTGTCCGCCTTGGTGCGAAATTCTTCCGCCCGCATCCGCCAGTACCGCGGAGGGTGCATCCGCTCGGCGCCCATGGGCCACTCCCTGCATTTGGTCCAACCGTTCGCGTTCGCTTAATGATGAGCACGTCCAGGAGTTCCCGCGCAGAGTTTCGGTTCCGATCACACGTCCCGATTGCAAAACACCGCGGCCGGCTGGACAGCATGTCGCGGGCGGTCGACTTTAGTTCAAATGCAGCAAGGCGGATTCGGCAGGATGCAATGGGTTCGCGCCATGCTGGAACACGTCCCTTGCGACCAACGCAACGGGGATAACTCGGAGAGATCGTCGATGTATTTCGTCGCCGCCGCGTTGCTGGTACTGTCGGGACTGTTCTACTCCGCGAGCCATCACGAGATCGGCTCGTTCGGCGTCACCATGTGCACCTATGGCAGTGCGTTCTGCAACAACCCGCTGATCGTCTTTGCCGGCGCCGCGCTGGCCGGCGCCTGGGGCATGTTCGTCAGCATCAAATAGTCCCGACCGCACGCGCTCAGGAAATAAACATCTCGCCGGTGTCCGGTGCGCGGGTTGCACTGGCCGGCCATCGCAGTCCGGCCACGCTCGGAATGCGTGCAAACGCTGCACCGGATATTCTTCGATGATGCACTTATACAGGTGTTTTGCCCGACGAGGTCAAACGAAATTAGCTTTATCAGAAATCAGCGAGGCGCGCCCTACCCGCAGCCCGGGAACCTTGTTCCCTCATTAGCATTTGTGAAGGACGCGCCCCGACCGAGACCCTCCTGCCATGACCGACGATGCCGTCAGCCCCACGAAATCCGCACCGTCGCTGTTGCAGAGGCTGGGGCCGGGTCTCGTCACCGGGGCCGCCGACGACGATCCGTCCGGCATCGCCACCTATTCGCAGGCCGGCGCGCAATTCGGTTACGGACTGCTCTGGACGGTATTTCTGACCACGCCGTTCATGATTGCGATCCAGCTCGTCAGCGCCCGGATCGGCCGCGTCACCGGCAAGGGGCTGGCGGCCAACGTCATGCAGATCGCGCCGCGCTGGGCGGTGCTGTCGCTCGTCGCCATGCTCGTTGCCGCCAACACCTTCAACATTGCCGCCGACATCGCCGCAATGGCGGAGGCGCTCTCGCTGGTGATCGGCGGCCTCAACCACGAGCACGCGCTGATCTTCGCGGCGGGCTCGACCCTGCTGCAGGTGTTCCTGCCCTATCGGCGCTATTCGCCGGTGCTGAAATTTCTCACCTTGGCGCTGTTCGCCTATGTCGCGACCGCCTTTACCGTCAAGATCCCGTGGAGCACGGCGCTGCTCGCGGCGGTGTGGCCGAAGACGAATGTCAGCGCCGACTATTTCATGATGGTCGTCGCCGTGCTCGGCACCACGATCAGCCCGTATCTGTTCTTCTGGCAGGCCTCGCAGGAGGTCGAGGAGATGAACCAGGGCAAGCGCGACAAGCCGCTGCGCGAGCTGAAGCGCGGCGGCAGTCCGGAACTGGCGCGCATCCGGGCCGACACCCTCTCCGGCATGCTGCTCTCCAACGGCATCGCCTTCTTCATCATCCTCACCACCGCGTCGGTGCTGCACGCGAATGGCGTGACCAACATCAACTCGGCGACGGAGGCCGCCGAAGCGCTGCGGCCGCTCGCCGGCGACTTCACTTTCGCCCTGTTCGCGATCGGCATCATCGGCACCGGCCTGCTCGCAATTCCGGTGCTGGCGGGCTCGGCCGCTTACGGCGTGGCGGAGATCTTCGGCTGGCGCGCGACGCTGGAGGCGAAGCCCGACGAGGCGGTCGGCTTCTACACCATCATCGCCGCCGCCACCATCATCGGCTTCGGTCTCGGGTTCACCGGCATCGACTCGATCCACATGCTGGTCTGGAGCGCCGTGCTCAACGGCATCGTCGCCGTTCCGATCATGGCCATGATGATGCTGATCGTCTCGAGCAAGGCGATCATGGGTCGCTTCAAGGGCCGGTCGTGGCTCGTCGCGCTGGGCTGGCTCGGCACCGCGCTAATGGCGCTGGCTGTGCTCGCCCTGCTCGGCTCGTCATTGATCGGCTGACTAGCCTTTGCCTTGCGACAAGGCTGCCGAGATCTGCGAGGCGATGATGAAGGTCGCAAACACAGCCGGCACGCTGATGAAGCGCAGGAATTGGTCGATCGAAAGCATCGCTGTCTCCCCCAAGACAAAAACGTATACGCCCGCCGCGCTATTCCACCCCGTGCGCGGCGTGCTGATCGGCCGTCAGAAACTGATCGGAAATGGCGGCTCCACTCATCGTGAGCAGCGCCAGGATCGAAATCACAGCCAGAAATCTCATGGCCGGAGGGTCGATGCCGATTGTGGCCAAAAAAGTCAGAGCATGGCGCCTTTTCAGGACGATCCCGGGCAAGATCATGGCTGTCCCCACCGGATTCCCCGCGTTTTCCAATAGAACGTTCGGAAGGGGCTTCCCTGCACACCTCGCCAGGCTTCACTGCGCAGGGCCGTTAGCCTAACAATCGTGGCTGGAGCCGGGCTTGCGCCGGCCAAAGAAAAAAGCCCAGCCGGGCAACAGGGAGCGACATGACCCAATCGTCGAAAGCAACAAGTCTCGAAATTCTCGCCTGCGACGCCGGCTGGCGAAACTACCACTTCGTCAAGCTGACGACCGAGGACGGCATCGTCGGCTGGAGCGAGTTCGACGAGGGCTTCGGCTCGCCCGGCGTCGGTGCTGCGATCCAGCGCCTGTCTGCCCGCGTCATCGGGCAGAACGTTTTCCGGCACGAGCGCATCTACGCCGAGCTGTTCGCGGCCACCCGCCCTGCCGCCAGCGGCGTGGTGGCGCAGGCGCTCGGCGCAATCGAGAATGCGCTGCTCGATGCCAAGGCGAAATGTCTCGGTGTTCCCTGCTACGAACTGCTCGGCGGCAAGATCCGCGACCATGTCAGGGTCTATTGGTCGCATTGCGCAACGTGGCGGATCAATCATCCGTCCTGGTACAAGCCGCCGATTGAGAACCTCGACGGCGTCAAGGCAATCGGACGCGAGGTCCGCGAGAAGAAGTTCACCGCGCTCAAAACCAACATCTTCTCCTATGATAACGGCAAACCGACCGGTTGGCGACCGGGCTTCGGCTCGCCCTTCGCTCCCGAGATCAACGTCGATCGCAAAATCCTGCGCGATCTGCGCATGCATCTGGAAGCGATCCGCGACGGTGCAGGCCCCGACGTCGACATCTTGCTTGACTGCAACTTCAACGCCAAGACCGAGGGCTATCTGGAGATCCTGCGCACCATCGCGGACCTCGACATGTTCTGGATCGAGATCGACAGTTTCAATCCGGAAGCGCTCGGTTACATCCGCAGGCAAAGCCCGCATCCGATCTCGTCCTGCGAGACGCTATTGGGCTTGCGGGAATTCCTGCCCTATTTTCGCGAGCAGGCCATGGACGTCGCGATCATCGACACGCCCTGGAACGGCGTCTGGCAGTCGATGAAGATCGCAGCCGCCGCGGAAGCGTTCGAAGTCAACGTTGCCCCGCACAATTTCTACGGCCACCTCTGTTCGATGATGAACGCGCATTTCTGCGCCGCCGTGCCGAACCTGCGCATCATGGAGATCGACATCGATCGCCTGGCGTGGGACCGCGAACTATTCACGCATGAGCCCGAAATTCAGAACGGCCATCTGGTCATTCCGGACCGGCCCGGCTGGGGCACCGATCCGAACGAGGAAGCCCTGCGCGCGCATCCGCCGAAGACCACCGGCGGATTGCTCAACTACGGCCGGAAGGGCTAGAGCGTCTTACGGCGTCACTGGATTGACGGTTGGGGACGTCTTCGGCCCCGGCCGCTCCGGCTCGATCGGGGAGTGCGGTTCGGTCGGGAGAATTTTGGCACCAGCGGCGCGCGCGGCTTCACCCGTGGTTGCGTACATCGCAACGTGGGCGGGCTGCGTCTTGGCGCGATTCCATGGTCCGTGATCGACGATGAGCATCGCAGCAATCGTCACCGCGGCCACAATCAACGCGATTACGCCGGGATGGCGAAGCGCTGAGGACATGGAGTTTGCGAAGCGATCCGTTGCCATCGTGGAATCCATAGGCTTTTCCTCTCACAGGTTAATGCAATCGCGTCCTGCGAGTTCCGCCCTTGGCCAAGGCAAGTTCCAGGCCGATACGGGAACCTGATCGCCCCCAGGCGCTCAGTGTTTCACATCCGGCCGCGCATCGCCGACGAACTGGTCGCGGTTCGGCATCTTGACCGCCGCAAGCGATTTGGCATCGAGCGTCGCATCCGCTCCCACCAGTCCATTCAGGTTCAGGATGTACGCGGACACCGCATAAACCTCCTCATCGCTCAACGATTGCGGCGCGTTCTGCGGCATCGCGCGGCGGATGTAGTCGAACAGCGTCGGCGCATACGGCCAATAGCTACCGACCGTGCGGATCGGCCTTGGCGTTGCGATCGTGCCCTGCCCACCGACGAGCCGGTCACCGAGCCCGCCCTCGCCTTTGTCGCCATGGCATGATGCACATTGCTGGGCGAACACCTCGCGCCCTTGGCTCACCGAGCCGCTTCCCTTCGGCAGAGTGCTGCCGTCGCGTCCGATATCGATATTCCAGCCCGCAATCTCCGCAGCCGTCGCGGGCCGTCCGAGGCCGTACGGGGCTTGCGCCTGCGCGCCACTCGCGAACGCACACAGCACGATGACGACAGCAATGCCGCAAGTCTCACGCCAGCGCATTGGTCACCTCGCCGTCAGCCGCGATGCGCCAAGGCCAGATCGCGTTGTTGTGGTAGAAATAGTTCTCGCCGCGCACCGCGAGCAACTCGGAGAGCGTCGGCTGCACGTAGCCGGTCTCGTCGATAGCACGACTCTGGATCACGGCAGGCTTGCCGTCCCACTGCCAGGGCAGGCGAAAGCGCGTCAACGCTCGCGTCAGCACCGGCTCCTGCAATTGCGCGGATTGCCAACTCTTTCCCTCGTCGACGGACACTTCGACGCGCGCGATCTTGCCATGCCCGCTCCAGGCTATACCGGTGATCTCGTGGAAGCCGGACCCGTTCAGACGCTGGCCGCCCGAAGGCCGCGTGATGATCGACTTCGCCTCCATGTAGAACGAAAATTCACGCGCGGTGCCGTCCGGCAGCAGGTCGGTGTATTTCGAGGTCTCTTCGCGCGAGTAAACCGGCTCAGCCGTCACATGCAGGCGGCGGAGCCACTTCACGCTCATATTGCCCTCGAAGCCCGGCAGGAAGAGCCGCAGCGGATAGCCCTGCTGCGGGCGCAGCCGCTCTCCGTTCTGGCTGTAGGCCAGCATGGCGTCCTCGAGGCATTTCTCGATCGGGATGCTGCGGGTCAGCGCAGCCGCGTCGGCACCTTCGGCGACGATCCATTTGGCATCCGGCTTCAATCCGGCCTCCTGGAGCACCAGCTTGAGGCTGACGCCAGTCCATTCTGCACAACTCACCAGACCTACAAGGTCCGACGCGGTCTTGCCGTAAGGCTTGCTGTAGCCTGGGTTGCCGGAGCATTCGAGAAAGTGGACGCGCGATTCCGACGGGAAACGCCTGAGATCATCCATTGTAAAAATCAGTGGGCGCTCGACCAGCCCGTGCAGCATCAACCGGTGCTGGGCCGGATCGATGGTCGGAACGCCGCCATGGTGCCGCTCGTAGAACAGTCCGTTCGGCGTGATGATGCCGTCGAGCTCCTGCAATGGCGTCCGGCTGGAGGCCGAGATGTACTGCTTGAGCGTCTTCGAGATGTTCTTGACGACGCCTTTCTCGAACGGTGACGGGGCGCCGTAGGGCTGGCTTCCCATCGGTTCGCCGGGCGCCTTCATCCATTCGGGAATGTTGGGTGGAAGGTTGTCGGTCTCGGCGGCAACCGATGCGCGGGCGCCCAGGACGGTACCACCCGCCACCGCAGCACCGCCGCGCAGAAAGCGGCGGCGAGTCGTCCCCGCGGGTTTGTCGAATGTTCTGCTCATTGGCGGATCCTCGGCTGAAGCGCGACCCGCATGAAACATTCTGCGACGAGCATTTGCAATTCGCACCTGTTTCAAAAACAGTCGATTTCCATCTGGACTGATCTAAATCCGGTGGCGGCGACGGCAGTTCTCTTCTTCGCAATGCACAAACGGCTCGTCCGTCACTCGCCCGGCGCGATCGCATTGCTCGGGGTCGGCCGGTCGGCGATCTGCTGGCCGAACAGACTGCCGATCAGTTCGACCGCGGTGCGCGCGGTGCGGCCACGCTCGTCGAGAAACGGATTGAGCTCGACGATGTCGACTGATCCGACCACGCCGGAATCGTGCAGAAGCTCCATGATCAGATGCGCCTCACGATAGGTCGCGCCGCCCGGCACCGTCGTGCCCACGCCGGGTGCGACGCAGGGGTCGAGAAAATCGACGTCGAAGCTAACATGCAGGACGCCGTTGCTGGCCCTGACGCGCTCGATGACGCGGCGGATCAGCACGGCGACGCCAAACTCGTCGATCTGGCGCATGTCGACAACCCTGATCCGGCGCGTGCGCATCAACTCCTTTTCGAGCTTGTCGATCGAGCGCGCGCCGAACAAGTCGAGCCGGTCGGGACCGATCGGAGCACGGGGGTCATCGCCGAGCAATCCGTCGAGGCCGGGTTCGCCGCACAGGAATGCCGCCGACATGCCGTGCATGTTGGCGGTGATCGTCGTCTCCGGCGTGTTGTAGTCGGCATGTGCATCGAGCCAGAGCACGAACAGCTCGCGTCCGCGCTCCTGCCAGTGACGGGCCATGGCATTCACCGATCCCATCGACAACGTGTGATCGCCGCCGAGAAAAATCGGCAGCGCGCCGGTTTTCGCGATCTCGTAGCCTCTGCGGCTCAGCACGCGTGTCCAGCGCTGGATTTCGCGGTAGTGATTGGCTTTGTCGGGGGGCCTGTCTGCGAGGTCCCGGAGCTCGGCCACCGAGAGATCGCCGTAATCGACGACCTCGAAATCCAGGCTCTCGAGCAATGTCGCAAGGCCGGCGGTGCGGAGCGCCGCAGGGCCCATCAGGGTACCGCGCTGCGAAGCCCCCATGTCGATGGGAGCGCCGAGCAAGGCGATGCGCCGGGCTCGATCCGTCGTGGTCCGGTCGGTCACAGCTGTCTCCTGAGATCAGCAAGCTTGAGCCAGCCTAACAGAGATTCGCATCCGTCGTTTCACGGGGGCGGTCGGCGCGGGGGGCGCATCGTCTCGGAACAAAAGCCCGCGCGCCGAATTGCTCATGCAAGGCCGGTACCCGCCGTAAAACCACGGCGCCTGTCGCGGATAGCCAAAGGTCATGCGACCCGCTGTTCAGAACGAGCGCTCGCGCGGATAGCCAAAGGTATCGGCCTCCGTCACTTGATCAGCCCGGAGGTCGCGCACTTGAGCACGGAGATCCCGCAGTCCACCTCACATCCCGGCATGGCCGAGCGCGCCATTGATGTCGCGACGGACGTATCCCGCACCATCGGTGAAGTCGCAGGTGGCCTGCACGCAGCTGTCGACCGCATGACCTCCGCAATCGACGACGCGCGCAAGCCCGGAAAACCCCTCGCGACCGTCGCCGCGATCACGCGCGAAGCACCGCTTGCCAGCCTGTTCGTTGCTTTCCTGTTCGGCGTCGCGGTGGCACGTCGGCGCTAGAAAGACATCAAACTTGCCCTACTTCGGCTTGGCGCCTGAGAGCTTCCGCACAACGTCTTTAGCGTTGGGGGCAAATAGCGCTTCTGGGAGTGGGATTGCGTTCTTTCAGAAACACCCAGCAGGCGTGTCCCTTTCGGTCACCGCAGAAAGAGGCGACCTGCCGCGATTGGGATCATCATCGCAATGAGAGCCGGACTTTTCCTCACTGATCTCATCCTAATTGTCGCCGATAAGCAGCGGCATTTTCGAGTGCCGTAGAATGATTGATCCGCACCAGGTGAATACGATTATCTCCACGACCATTTGCGCATTTTTTGCACATTACCCAGACGCAAAAATAGGAATTGAAGAAGCCAAGCTGCTCGCGAAGCAAATTGCGGATGCTCTCAACGAGGCGGGACTGCAGATTTCTGCCCCCGATCCGGCGAGTCCAGAAGCTGACTAGATGCCGCTGGGCGATCGTCCAGAGCTCATGTGCGCCACTCTTCCTGACCGGAGATCGGCTGTCGTTCAGCTGGTTCGTTCCTGGCGCTCAGCCAGTTGGGTCCTCAATCACAGCTCCGGCTCTTTCGATCCTCTTCGGCACCAGAATTGCTGCTTATGACAAGAAGGGCTTGCAGTAGCGGTGCACACCACGGACGACGGTCGACGCCCCGGGCCGCACGTGGGGTAGACCATAAGGCCACCTGCGCCCGTTGGCTGATATCTACTCCTATCGCAGCTGCCGCTAATGGCTCCTGAGTTGTATTGCGGTCTCGACTTTGACGAAGATCAGGTCGCGCTCTCGCCCATCCCAGGTGCGCTCTGTGGATCGAATCCACTGCGAAGCGGCTCATAGGAACAATTCAAAAAACCGTGAGTTTGAATACAAGAAATCCGAAAAGCGAGAGAGGGATGTGATGACGCGGTCCGTGGAAGAATTGAGGCGTGAGTCCGAGCGAAGTCGCGCTGAGTTGGCCGCTACGGTCGATCGGCTGAAAGAGCAGGTCTCGGAGACGGCCGAGGACATCCGCCATAAGGTGTCGCCGCAGCACATCAAGTCGGAAGTATCCGACTATGTCACCCACACGACGAAGAGCTGGGTGGACGGACTGAAACAGCAAGTTATGGACAACCCGATGCGGAGCGTGGCCGCCGGGACCGCCGTGGTGGTTCCACTCCTACGCTTGGCGCGTGGTGTCCCCTTGCCGCTTTTGATGATCGGTGCCGGCTTGGCGCTCACCTCGAAAACCGTGCGAGACCGCGCCGCCGAGGTTTCCGGCCCTGCGATGGACAAGGCGAACGAGGTTTTCGAGGACATGGCGGATCGAGCGCGCGCCATGCAAGGCGATCTCAGGGATCAACTATCTTCCGCCCGCAATCAGGCCGCGAGCATGGCCGACGAGGCGCAAGATTCGACTGCCGGTCTCGCGGCGGATTTACGCGCACGGGCCTCCCAGGCCGCCGAGACGATTGGCGAAAAGCTCAAGAGCGGGGTGGATGCGGCGAAGGACAGTGCCTCCGCAGCTAAGGACGCTGCCGGAAGGGCGCCCGAACAAGCTCGCGCGATCATTAGCGATAATGCCGCGCTAATCGCCGGTCTTGGGGTGGCGATCGGAGCCATTATCGCAGCCGCTCTTCCGGAAACCAAGGTTGAAGCCAAGGCCATGAGCCAGGCGAGCGACGGCGTGAAGCGGGCCGCCGCCGAGGCCGCTCAGTCCGGATTTGACGCCGCCAAAGATGCCGCAATGTCGGCAGCCGACGCGGCAACAAGCAGAGTCGCCGAGGCCGGCCTCGGTGAGCATGCCAGCCGCATGACTCAGAACCTCGCTGACTCGCTCAAGACAGCCGCCGACGACGTCGTCGGAGCCGCTTTCAATCCCTCCCGCAATTCCAATACCTGAAGGAACACACCATGAGCGATCTAGACCTGAGCAGAGGCACGAATTCAAATGAAGATCGGAACGCGGGTTCTCCGAAGAACCTGAAGGACCAAATGGCGGAGGCTGGAGCGACTGTGAAGCAGCGGGCCGACGAGGCCTTCCGGGCAACCGCTGACATCGCCCAGGACAAGTTCAAGGAAGCCGGGGATGCGGCCAAGGACCTCGCTTCGGGGACCATGGACCAGATTCGCGGCCAGGCACGCGAGCAGCAGCGGACTGGAGCCGAGTTCATTGAGCGACTTGCCGGCAATGTTCGGGAAGCGGCTCGCGCCTTCGAGAGCGATGTGCCTTTTGCCGCCCGCGGCATCAACTCCGCCGCGGACTATGTTGAAGATACCGCCGAGAAGATCCGCAACGGCAGCTTCCGCGATCTCCTCGATGGCGCAACCGATTTCGCAAAGCGTCAGCCTGCCGCTTTCCTTGGCGTTTCGGTGCTCGCCGGTTTCGCCGCCGTCCGTTTCCTGAAGGCCTCCGGCGGTGACTCGCCTTCATCGCGACCTGGGATGAGTAGTGGAACGTCGTCGACGCAGGGCGACACGTGGCGCGGAAGCACGTCTTCCACGGGAGCCGGGCAGGCTTCCATGCAGGGCTCATCGGTATCCGGCAACAATCCGCAGCGAACGACGTCCTTCAAAGGCGGCAGCGTATCATGACCATTCAGCACGATATCAAGACAAGCCAGAACGATCTTCGGACCATCTCCACGCTTGTAGCGGACGCGATGGGGCAGTTCGCCAAGCTGTTCCAGAACGAAATCGACTTGGCCAAGGCTGAACTCAGCGACAGAGTGCAGAAGATAACGGGAGCAGCAGGCTTCATTGCCGGTGGCGCCCTTCTGGTGACCCCCGCCATTGTGATGGCGCTGTTCGCATTGTCGGCGGCGTTGATCTCCGCGGGATGGTCGCAACCGCTTTCCTACCTGACATCCGCGATCCTCGCTGGCGCCATTGCGGGCGTGCTGTTTGCGGTCGGCATCAATCGGATGGACGCCCGTAATCTTGCGCCGCGGGAGACCATCCGGCAGCTGGAAAAGGACAAGGACACCGTGAAGGGAATGGTCCGATGAGGAGCACGCAAACCGGCTTTTTCGACAATCTGGTCGCAGCGGCCAAGGAAAATCCCCTTGCCGCCGTTCTAATTGGAGGCGGCGCGCTGTGGCTTATGGCTGGTGACGACAGGATCAAGGGCGCAGCTCGGTCGACGGCGGCCGCCGCGTCCGGTGTGGTCGATGGCGGGGTGAGCACGATGCGGACTGCGGCATCGGCGATCCAGCGCACTGCGGCGCCGCCCACGGCGCCCGAAATGGATCACATAGGGTCCCTCGATGGCGAAGACACGTTGCAGTCAGCCAAGGACGCTGCATCCGGCGTTCTGTCAGGAACCGCGGACAAGATGAGGGCTCAGTTCGAGGACGGCCTAGAGATGGCGCGGGACGGCTTCGCTAAAGTGCGCGACCAGATTCCGGGCGGCGAAGCCGTCTCAAAAGCAAAGTCGTCATTGTCTGATGTGCTCGAAAAGCAACCGCTGGTGCTTGGCGTCGTCGGCTTGGCCATTGGCGCCGCAGTCGCAGGGGCATTTAGAACCACCGACATTGAGAATGAGTATGTCGGAGAGACCAGCGATGCTGTGAAGGCCGACCTGAACAGCCGTGTTGGTGCCGTCTCGCAGGCGTTGCGCGAAAACTCCGACACGCTGTTAGCAGAGGTCTCCGATACCGGCGGCGAGGCTCTGGATCGAATCAGGCAGACCGGGATGGATGCAGTCGAAGCAGCCCGTGAAAGGGCCAAGTCGCCTAATGTGCTGTGACCACTGAAGAGTCGTCGCGACGTCCGCGGCGACTCTTCCGAATTATTCCGCGTACAACATCAGCGCATCATCTAGGGGCCCAGCTCGCGCTCCCGATTCGTGATCAGCGCTCCTCGTAGCAGTAGATCTGCTTCGCATCGCTCAGAAGTGGCTGTTGAAAGCGACCTTATGGGATCTTGATCGCGAAGCTCAAGTGTTCAGGCGGCACTGACGGCGGCGCACTCGGCTGCGAAGAATTGCCGCTCGAATGCTTCCGCCGGCATCGGACGGCCGAAGAAATAGCCCTGGCCTTCCTCGCATCCCATGCTCACCAGGAAATCGGCCGTCGCGCGGTTCTCGATGCCTTCGGCCACGACCGTGAGACCGAGCTGTTTGCTGAGACCGATGGTCGACCCGACGATCGCGGCATCGTCGGAATCCGCGAGCAGACCGAGCACGAACGAGCGGTCGATTTTGAGCCCGTCGAGCGGAAACTTCTTCAAATAGCTCAGGCTCGCATACCCGGTACCGAAATCGTCGAACAGGACGCGGACGCCGAGCTGCTGGATGCGTTTGAACATGTCGAGCACGCGGGCTTCGTCATGAAGCAGGATGTCCTCGGTGACCTCGAGCTCCAGCAGCGACGGCGTGAGCCCCGTCGCTTCGAGCATCCCCGCAACCGAATGCGCCAAATCGCCGGAGTGCAACTGCGAGGGCGACAAATTGATCGCGACGCGCACGCTGTCGCCGGACAATTCCCAGGCGCGTGCCTGCCGGCAGGCGGTCTCCATTACCCAGTTGCCGATCCGCTCGGACAGGGCCGAGCTATTGACCACGGGCATGAACTCTCCGGGCGAAACGTAGCCGCGCACGGGATGCCGCCAACGGATCAGCGCTTCGGCCCCGACCAGGCTGGCGTCGATCAGGCGAACCTGGGGCTGATAGAACAGCTCGAACTCGCCGCGATCGGCGGCAAGTGCCAATTCGCTTTCCAGCGTCAGCCGGTTCTCCAGCTCCTCCCGGATCGCGCTCTCGAAGATCACATGGCCGCCGCGCCGCGTCAGCTTTGCCTTGCTCAGAGCGAGATGGGCATTGCTCAGGAGATCGTCGGCGTTGTGGCCACCTTCCGGATGGATGGCGACGCCGATGCTGAGCCTGACGCGGTGCTGCCGCGTGCCGGTCGCAAGCGGCGCTTCGAAGGCGCGCGCCATGCGCTCGGCGTACTCCGCGATCGGCTCGTCGCCATCGGCGCCTTTGCGCGCAATGGCGAATTCGTCTCCGCCAAGCCGGGCAACGACAGCGCCGCACGCCTCGGCTCTCAGGCGACCAGCGACCGCCTGCAGCACGAGATCTCCGGCGGAATGACCGAGCATGTCGTTGATGCTCTGGAAGCCGTCGAGCCCGATCACGAGCAGCGCGACCTCGCAAGGGCGCTGCCCCGCATCCGCGATCATGCCGACCAGTCCTGCATGCAGCGTGTTGCGGTTGGCAAGACCGGTCAGCGCGTCGTACTCGGCGAGATATCTGACGCGTTCGGCCTCACGCTTGCGGACCGAGATATCGCGCAGGATGGCTCCGTACTGGAAGCCGTCCGTTCCCTGCCAGCCCGAGAAGCTCGCCTCGACCGGGAAAGTTTCACCGTTCTTGCGCCGCCCTTCGAACTCGACGACGACCGCCCCGCCAGGGACCAGGAGTGCCTGGCGCGCGGCGTCGCGCATGGACGGCCTCGCGTCACCGTCCCCCGCCACGGCGCACAACGTTTCGAACGGGCGGCCGATGATCTCGGCGGGCAGATAGCCGAAGATCGCACTGGCGCCGGGATTCCACACGGTGATGAGCTGATCTTCGTCGGTGCAGATGAGGGCATCGCCGAGTGACATCGCGATACGATGAAAGCGGCTTTCGGCGATGCGCCCCAGGAGACCTCGGAAATCGATTTCGTCGAGTGCAATTGCCGTCAGATAGGCGACAATCGCGATGTGGAACAGCGATGTGTCGATGATGAAGGGCCATCTTGCCTGCACGAGGACCGCCACCAGCTCGAAAACCGCCCCGACCGAGATCAGGATTGCGGCGCGAATTCCCGGTCCCAAGCGGCGCCACGAATACACCATCAGCAGGCAGATCCCAGCGAGACCCAGGATCATGCCGGTATCAGAGGTCCAGCGCAGCATCCGGTTCTGGAGGATCGATTCCGCTGCCAGCGCCTGGAGGATGGGTCCGGAGATAATGCGGCCATTCGGAACGCTGAAGCGGTCGCCGAGTTCGAGCGCCATCGCTCCAATGATAATCTTCTTGTCTCTCAGCTTGTCGAGAGTGGCGGTTTCGCCGCGGAGCACGTCGACGTAGGAGACACTCGGAACCGAGCCCGCCCGAATGCTGAAATCGATCAGGAAAGGCGGCCGCCGATTGGCGTCCTGCCCGGCCAGCACGACGGCCATCGACGGCATCACGGCCTCGCCGAGCTTCTCGCCGAACGGATAGCGGCGAACGAGCCCGTCGGATTCGATCGCGACATTGACCAGCGCCGGCCACGACTGGTTGCCGAACGGCTTCAGGGGGCGATTGATGTGAGCTGCGCCGCCATTCGGCGCGGGCTGCTTGAAGGACGGCAGGATGGTCGAGCCCCCGGCCTCACGCAGCGCTTTGACGAAAGCCTCGTCGGAGGCCGGATCGGATGGCGAGCTGAAATCGACGTCGAAAGCGACGTCCTGCGCCCCCGCGGCCTCTAACCTGTGCAACAGTTCCGCGTGCAGCCGGCGCGGCCAGGGCCACACCCCGATCTGATCGATCGAGGGCGCGTCGATGGCCACCACGACGACATTGCCGGTCGCGGCACGCGATTGCCAGGCGAACCGCAGGTCGGTCAGCGCGTTGCGAAGCGCACCATGCCACCCCGTGGACAGCACGATCGCCAGCGCTGTCACGACAAGAATATGCGGCCGAAAGCGTCCCACCCGATCCTCCTGCGCACCCGCTTCCGCAGGTGCGCCCCCTCATCCCCTAAGACATCGCCTCAGTGCTTGTTGTGGCCAAGGGCATTGCCGTGACCATTGCTGCCGTTGCCGCCGCCATTGCCGTTGCCATTGTTACCCCGGCCGTTACCGGTGGCGCCGTTGTTGCCGTTACCATTGCCGGAATTCCCACTGCCGGAATTGCCGTTACCGGATTTGCCCTTGTCCGGTTTGGTCTTGCCACCGGAGTCTCCGTTGCCGCCGCCAGAGCCGTCGCTGGATGCACCGGCCGTGGTGGCGGCTATTGTCGTGCTCGCAGCCGACGAACTGGTGCCAGCCGTCACGCCGCTGCTCGTGGTCACCGCAGTCTGGGCGGTGCCGTTGGATGCCGTTGTGCCCGCTTTCGAGTCGCCCCAGACCGTCTCGGTGCTGGCGTAAGAGTTGCGCGCCTGTCCGGGGGCACCGCCGCCGTGGGCGAGCCCGTGCGTGACCTTGTGGACGTTCAGCTTGACCTCGCCCAGCGAACTCGAGATGCGCACGACGCCGGGCTTTGCAGCATCAGCCTTGGCAGCACCGCCCTTGGGCGCGTGAGCTCCGGCCGCCTGTTGCGATGGCTTGGGCGCGGCGGCCGCCTTGGCGCCCTTGTCGATCGGACCGAGCGCATGGATCGCATGGCCGTTCGCGGCGTTGCGCGGGGCCGACAGGCCCGATTTCGGCACGGGGACGCGCTCGATGCTCGAGGCGCGCGGCTTGCCGTGCTCGATCGGATTGAAGGTCCCGGAGCCGCTGAGAGAAAGGCCGGGCTTGCCATGCTCGAAGACGGTGGCGGCCTGCCCCGGCAGGACCTGGGCGATCTGTCCCGTCTTGAAGTCGGAGACCTCGACCTGGCCGCGGAGCACGCCGACTTTGGTGCTGCCCGCATTCACGGTAACGCTGAACTGCGTTCCCTTGACGACAGCGGCGAGATAGGGCGTCTCGACCTCGAAATGCTTGACGTTGCGCTTCTCGACCTCGAGCAGGATCGAACCTGCCTGCTGGATGATGGTGGTCGAAAGGCCTTCCTTGCTCTCGGTCGGTAAACCCACCACCGAGTTGGGAGAGATCAGGATCGTTTCCTCGCCGCGGACGAGCAGCACGCGGCCATTTCGTCCGGTGCGAATGGTATCGCCGGGCCTGAGTGCCTCCTGTTGGTTCAGCGAAACCTGCTGCGCGCCGCTGGTGGCGACCCAGACCTCGCCGCTGGCCTTGCCGACCGACCAGACGCCCTCGTCCGCGGCGGATGCGACGGAGGCCGTTCCCAGGATCAGCGCAGCCGCGAAGGCGCACCGCATTCCAATTTTGCTCAGCATGACGATCCTCAGTCCCCGTTACAGCCGGCCTTGAGGGGTATCCGAAATCACTCAACATAGGGTTAGCAGGAAGCGGCCACCGGAGCGGTCGCGTTAACCATTCGTTGACCATAAAAAACTATGAAAAATCATGTGGCTAACGAACCCCTACCGCTTCACGGGCGCATCTCCGTCAAACTACGGGGACAAGCGAGTCGCGCGCGTTGGGAAGCGGCATGTCGTTACCACAGCGGTGCTGTTGGCGCCGATCTTCGCGGGAGTTCCTCAGGCTTTCGCGCAGCAGGCGAACCAGCCAGGGTTCGATCCGCGCCAACCTCAGAAATATTTTGAAAACCAAGCCGAGCGGGAATCGCTGAACCGTCCGCCGGTCAGGCTCCCGACAGTCGACCAGCCCAACACCGGCGGCGATACCAAGCCTCAGTTCGTGCTGCGCGGCATCGAGGTCAGCGGAGCCCGGGCCATTTCCCGCGATCGCATCGCCGCGGTCTACCAGCCCTATGTCGGCAAGAAGGTTTCGCAGGCGGATCTCGCCGCGATCGCCGGCGCGATCAGTGATCTCTACCGCGCCGATGGTTTTCACTTGAGCCGTGCGATCGTGCCGACGCAGGACATTGCCGACGGCCTGCTCCGGATCCAGGTGATCGAAGGCGCCATCGTGCAGGCAGAGCTGAAAGGCGACGGCGCCGAGCAGTTCGGCGTTAGACCGATGCTTGGGCCGGTTCTGGCCGAGCAACCGTCGCGCCTAGCAACGCTGGAACGCCAGCTCTTTCTCATTGGCGGCAGACCTGGCGTCCGGATCACCGATACCGCACTGGAGGAGATCGGCGGTGCAACCGGCCGCTTCCGCCTCATCGTCTATTTGAAGACATGGCACGTCTTCTCCTCATTCGGTCTGGACAATCTCGGCTCATCATCAGTCGGTCCGTGGCAGACCTACGCGACCGGCGCGTTCAATTCCTATCTCACGCCCGGCGACACGCTGGGGGTCAACCTGTCGACCATCGCCAATGACCCCCGCCAGCTCGGCTTCGCACGGCTGTCCTACGATGCACCGGTCGGTGTCGACGGCGTGCGTCTCGGCGGGTCCGTGCTGTATAGCGCGGTTAGGCCGGGCGATGCCCGCCGCCTCGACAGCGACATCACCACGACCGAGGCGTTCGAGCTGCGTGCCAGCATCGTCCCATTGCAGTCGCAATCCTCCTCGCTGACCCTGACCACGGCGACGACCTTCAGCAACGTGTCCGAGCATGACCTTTACGGCCCCTGGTACAACGACCACATCAGGACCGCGAGCCTGACCGCCGACTACCGGCTCCAGGATCATTTCGGCGGCACCAATTTCGCGACGCTGACCTACCGTCAGGGGCTCGACATCTTCGGTGCCTCGCATTTCGACGACGACCTGTTGTCGCGCGACGGCGCGTCATCGAACTTCTCCGTGCTGAACCTCTGGTTCACGCGCTACCAGACGCTCAACGACGTCTGGTCGCTCAAGCTCTCGGCTGCGAGCCAGACGGCGTCACGGCCGCTGTTCACCTCGCAGCAATTCTATCTCGGCGGCGCCGCCTTCGGGCGCGGCTATGGCGCAGCCGAGATCAGCGGTGACAACGGTCTTGCCGGCTCGCTCGAACTGCGCTTCGACCAGAAGCTCAATTTCCGCTACTGGACCGGCTATCAGCTCTACGCCTTCGGTGACGCCGGCGCAGTCTGGAACCACGGTTACCGCCTGAGCGAGGGCCTGTCGCTGACCTCCGCCGGAGCTGGCGTACGGTTCTTCCTGCCGGACGATTTCCAGGCCGATCTCGGCGTGGCCGTCCCCCTGAGCTACCGGGCGCCCGACAACGAGCGCCGCAGCCCGCGCTTCCTGTTTACCCTGTCAAGCGCGTTGCGGCTCTGCTCCGAACGCGGCAAGGGCGGTTGTCTGTAAACCCCTTGTCCTTCGCGCTGTCGCCCGCGACATGCGGCCCCTTTTTGGGCCCAGGCCCACAGCCTTGCCTAAATTTAATCCCGTAACCTGCTCACGATCGCTCGATCCGGGAGTTCCCAATGGCCATGTTCAGTCAAAAGTGATTTGAGACGGAACCATGAAAAGGGTGTTTGCAGTTCTGGCGTTTCTCTGCGTCCTCGGCGTCGGCCAGTATTTCGTGGTCAGCCGGTTCGCGATCCGCCATGAGGTGTTGACCCTGTTCGACGCCGCCCGCCAGCGGCCGATTGCGGTCGAAATCGCTGTACGGCGCGATTACGAGACCAAGGCCAATCTCGGCCTCTGGAAGCTCCCGCTCGCCATCATCAGCAACGGCAATACCGTCAAGGCCACTGAATATTCCTTCCTAGCCAACGTGCTCGCCGCACGCGGTTATCTCGTCGCCAGCATCCAGCAGGATCTGCCGAGCGATCCGCCGCTGATGACCAAGGCCGGTCAGCAATATGTCGGCCGGCGCGATGTCTATATCCGCTGCGAGGCCAACATCCTCTTCACCTTGGGCGAGTTGAAGCGGCGGCAGGAGAACGCCGACTACGACCACGTCACGCTCGTCGGCCATTCCAACGGTGGCGACGTTTCGATGTATGTCGCCCATCAGCACCCGGAGCTGGTGTCGAAAGTGATCACGCTGGACAATCTGCGGGTGCCGTTCGTGCTTAGCGACAACATGAAGATCCTGTCGTTCCGCTCGAAGGATCCGCATTTTGTAACCGATCCCGGCGTGCTGCCGACGCCGGAAGAGGCCAAGGCGCGCGGCATTGACATTATCCACACTGGCGCACAGCATACCGAGATGAGCGATCGCGGTCCCGATGCGGTCAAGGAGAAGATCCAGGCGACACTCGACCGCTTCCTGCGCGACAGCGCCAGCAGCGCGCTCGCCCCGGCCGATACACGAAGCCCGATGATCATGAACCCCGGCGACTATTAGTCCGGCCCCTTTGCGGCAGATCAAGGCTGCCGCGAGCCGACCACGATAGAAAGGGCCTCGCCATCTCGGAGAGGCACGTGTCGCACTCCATCGAAAGCCTTGATACAAAAAGACTCGATACGACAAGCTTTGGCCTGCCCGCGGCAAGGACGCCGAGATTCGCCCGGCATCTCTATCGTTCGGCTCGCAAGCTGCTGCGGTCGATCATCGCCCGCATCGACCTCTCGCAGTTTCCGGGTTCGTGTTGCGGATGAGGACGGCGTCGCGAGCCAACAACACGCAGGGCTTCCCTATGCACCGGCATTTAAGACGAATTTACCTGCTGGTTGCAGTGCCCTCAAGCGCGGGCACGTCGTCCGCTCCTGCCTAGCGTAATTTTGAAATGGAGGAAGTACTCTTGTCCCGTCCGCTTCTGGCGCGCTGTCATCGGCCAACCTCAGATTGGCGCAGCTCGCGACCACAAATGGTCTGACGAGGCTCGCGAACCGGCGCAGCTTCGATGCCTTCCTGCGGGAGGCCTATGTCAAGCACGCCATTCTATCGGTGCTGCTGATCGACATCGACCAGTTCAAGGGCGCCCTGGGCCACCAGGCCAGGCACGGTTGCCTCCAGCGCATTGCCGAGGTGATCGGAAGCGCCACCGCAAACACGGGAAGATTGTCGGCGCGGTATGGCGGCGAGGAGTTCGCGGTGATCCTGCCCGGCGTGAACGAAGAAACGGCGGTGAAGGTGGCCGACGCGATTCGGATGCTGGTCGCTCGTTTGCAGATCCACCATCCGCGCTCGCCACGAAAGTACGTGACGATAAGCCTGGGCGTTGCCGAAAAGGGCGACGCCACCACGGATGAGTTGGCGCTCACCCGTGACACTGACATCGCCTTGTACCACGCAAAGGAACAGGGCCGGGACTGCTCGGTCGCAGACTCCTCGCTGGTATCCTCGCGCCTGGAAATGCCGTCGCTGGTGCCCTCACTGCCTGATCTGGAGGGCGCGTGATGAGAGCACCGGACAAGCGAGGGACATGGCGAGTTGAGTTCGAGCGGGCCATTTCGGCGAGCATGATGGCGATCGACGGAACGCGGCAGCGCGCTTGCACTTTGAAAGACGTATCTGACGTCGGAGCCAAGCTTTCATTGAGGGCTCCGTGGAGGGGCCGCTTTTGAAGGAGTTTTTCCTGGTGCTCTCGTCCACCGGGCATTGCTTATCGCCGATGCGAACTGGGGTGGGTAAACGGCGGCGAAGTCGGCGTGACCTTCATCAGACAGGACCACAAAAGACCGATGAAAGCCCAACCTACTGGCACCCGCTGACCAAACCTGGATGGCGAAGAAAGCTTGGTCGCTTCACATAAAGCCCGGGGCAGGTACTGGGCCCAACTGCCGAAATCGCGGGATGACATCAGCAGCATCGGAAACTTAAGCCGCATGCCGTGCTCGAAGGCCATCGTCAGGCCGGCTTCGCTGGCGCCCGGCAGAAATGCCGATACTTGCGGTCCGCCACTCTCGACGGCCAGGCGGAGCGCTGTCGTGAGGGCGGTGGCAGCGGCGCTGAACTGCAGGACCGCGACTGGTCCGATATGGCCGACGGTGTCGACGCAACGTAGCCGGCCCAATCATCCCCGTCGTACAGGCTGAAGCCTCGCGTCCGGCTGTGTTGATGAGATAGCGATGGTGCTGCTTGCGGGATACTCCAGGCATCCGCTCATCCCCCTTCCAGAGCTACGTCGGGCACAATCTTCATCGGCCTACCGCACGCCGGGCACGCCTTCCGGACGGAATAGGGCACTGCCATTGGATTTCCCTACCGCCCAATCGTAATCTCGCTCTCGACATCTACGCAACTGCATCCATCAGGCTTGACGTGGGTCCCGCAAGCCATTGAAATCGGGCTTTCGGTGATGTTGCGGGGGTGCGTCATGGAAGAGTTTTACAGGGGCTTCGCGCAACGGGCGCGCGATCTGGCGGAGAATGCCGATCCCTTCACTAAGCGGCGGCTGCTTGACCTAGCCCAGCGGTACGATCTCAAGAGGCGACCAGGCGCCGCGAGCGGGTGGTCCCTTCCGCCGCAGCGCGCCACGCCACCGACGGTGCTGTTCTCCGGCGCTGGCGAAGCCTGAAACGCTGGCAATCCCCGTCAATCGGCCTGCGCTCCGCGTCGTACTGCCGAGTTGATTCTTGGACGGTTTTCGGGCCAGGGCTCAGGCGTCGAAGCGCTAACTCGCCTCGAACCGAACGCCGATGCGCATCTCCTTCCGCCACACGATGCGGCAGGGCAGCTTGCTTCGATCCGCGTCCACGATAAGCGTGAACCGGTCCGGAATCCCGACGGGTGATATCACGTCGAGCGAGGCGCCCGTCTCCGACAGATTGCGGATGGTGCAATCGATCGCGCCCCCGCCGAACGAGATCGAAGCCGCTTTCAGGATTCGCCGCCGCTGTGCCGCCCGATGTTCTTGCATAGGTACGTGCGGGACTGCCGAGACCCGCGTTAACGCGCGAGCTGGCTGGTTCGGGGCTCTCCCTCGGCGAGCTTGCGCGGACCCTGGTTAATGTGTCGTTCCGTCGCTTCGCTGATTTTCCACAACGTAGTGATGGATTGTTTACTATCGAGCGGTGGCGCCCGGGAAGCGCCATCCGCCATTAAGACCTGCGTGCGAGCATGCGCCGCCGCGAACTCGGCAAAGCCCTAGTCCCATTGCGGGTCGCAGGATTCGTGGCGTTGGCTTGCCTCGCCATCCTGGCGCTCAGCGGATGGCGCGAGTGGGAGTCCCGGGAGGTCGATCTTCGAAACGCGGAAGTCGACATGGCCAACCTCGCCAGGTCGCTGACGCAGCACGCAGAGGACACATTCGATCTCGCGGACACTATCCTCACAGGAATGGTCGACCGCATGGAGATCGGCGGAACGACCCCGGCGGCCGTCGCCAAGATCCAGACTTTCCTGCAAGCCAGGAAGTACAATCGGCAACGTATCCGCGGCATCTTCGTCTACGACGAGACCGGCCGCTGGCTTGCCACGACTGAAGAAGTCGACCTCGCCGGCCTCGACAACAGCGACCGCGACTACTTCCGGCGTCATCGAGCTTCGAACGATCGCGGGACCCTGATCGGTCGTCCGGTTAAGAGCCGGTCGCCAGCAGCGATCTCAATCCATGGTCCCGAAACTTTGAAAGCGACAATGCCGGCTTAGCTCCAACCGCGTCGCAGAAGAAGATCGCGAAGCCCCGTGACGCCAATGGAAGACGCCGTCGGCTGCCGCGCGTGCTTCCGAATATTGTCAAGCGCAACCGCGGCACCCCCAAAAAGCCGGGCCAGGGCCCGAGCATGTGGACGCACTATTACGAGCACTGACATTGAGAGACATCCACCGGATTTTATCGCGCCGATGAAGTCATCTCCCGCGATCGTTCGCCGGGAACCCCCGGACAGCCCTGCGTGTTTCCTGTCCGGAAACCACTCCGGAGGATGCCATGGGCTTTTTCACTAAAGACATCAAAACACTCAACGACCTCTTCGTGCATACGCTGCAGGATATCTATTACGCTGAGCAGCAGATCGCGAAGAACTTGCCGGACATGATCGAGAAGGCGACCGATTCAGGCCTCAGGAACGGCTTTCAGATGCATCTCTCCGAGACCAAGGGCCAAATCACGCGGCTGGAAAAGGTGTTCGAGATGCACCGAGTCGAGACCAAGGGGGTCGACTGCCCTGCCATCGATGGCATCCTAAAGGAAGCGAGTGAAGTCGCAGGCGACATC
Source organism: Bradyrhizobium sp. CW1 (assembly GCF_023100665.1). Lineage (NCBI taxonomy): Bacteria > Pseudomonadati > Pseudomonadota > Alphaproteobacteria > Hyphomicrobiales > Nitrobacteraceae > Bradyrhizobium > Bradyrhizobium sp. CW1. Next base: position 2,621,246 of record NZ_CP064684.1, on the reverse strand, counting down.
GACGACAAACAAGTTCTCGATGCAGCCCTGATCGCGGCGGCGCAGGCCGTCGAGCACTATGAAATCACGCGCTACGGCACTCTGATCGCCTGGGCCAAAATGCTGGGCCGCGACGATTGCGCAGCGGTCCTGCAGCAGAACCTCGACGAGGAGAAAGCGACGGATCAGAAGCTTAACACTATGGCACTGCGCAGCGTGAACCAGAAAGCAGCGTGAGCCGTTAGCAAGCGAGGCCGCCCGCATGCGGGCGGCTAGCCATTTAGCAGGAAAAGATGGACCCCGAAATTCTCAGAGCGGCAGCTGCGGCCATCACGATAATTGCGGCCACGATGGTCGCGGCTAATTTGAACGCGCGGATTACCGTGTGCGGCTTCGCCATCTTTACTGTGGCTTCCATTGCCTGGATTGCTGACGGCGTGCTTGAAGGCAAAACCTCGCTTGTCGTCCAGAACGTCGTGCTTCTCCTGATCAACGTTTTGGGCGTGTGGCGCTGGCTGCCGCGCGCTGGCAAGGAAGCCGGCGCGATCTAAACCTGCGACGCTTTTAATCGACAGGCTTGTTTTGTGTCGGCGGTCGCAGCGGGCAAGCGGCGCTTCCCCTGCTTCCGTCAAGGCGCCGATCGTTCTGCAGTTCTCGAAGCTGAAATGGAGCATGAGGAAAGGGCCGAGCTCTCGCGAAGGATCTGGAGCCGTGCAGCGCCGCTTGGAAGCCAAGGAGGAGGACTGACCGATGCCGCGTCCGGCTGCAGCTCCCGTGATCAAAGAATTGACGCCCGAGGAAAGACGCGAACGGCGTCAGCTTCGGCGCGAGAAACAGCGCGAAAGCAATATCGCTCGCGCAGCGAAGATGCACCGAAGCCGGCTCAAAATGGAGAGCGAGGGACTGAAGTCCGCGCCGGCTTTGAAGAAGACCGTCTTCGTAGGGTGTTCCGGCTGGCGTTACTGGAAATGGCGGGACTCATTTTATGCGGAAGTGCCACAGCCGGACTGGTTCGTGCATTACGCATCTGCCTTCGACACGGTCGAGATCAACGCTTCCTTTTATTCATGGCCGACCGTCGCGAATGTTCAGGCGTGGCGCCGTCAGCCGGGCGGCAAGGATATCGTCTACACAGTCAAGGTCTGCGAGCTCATCACACACGTCAAAAAATTCAAAGGTACAAAAACGCTGATCCGGGATTTCGGCATCATCGCGGATATTCTCGGCGAGCGGATGGGCTGCTTTCTTTTCCAGCTGCCGCCGAGCTTCCGCTATACCAAAGCCCGGTTGAATTCGATCGTCAGCCAGCTCGATCCGGCCCGCCGCAATGCGGTTGAGTTCCGTCACAAGAGCTGGTGGAACGAAGATGTCTACGGTGCCTTCCGCAAAGCGGGGATCATCTTCTGCTCTTGCAGCGGTCCGCGTCTCCCTGACGAGCTCGTCCAGACGGCTGACGAGGTCTATGTCCGCCTCCATGGACCTGAGCGCTGGTACCGGCACAATTACTCAGACGAGGAGCTTTTGAAGTGGGCCAGCAGGATCAAATCGAGCGCCGCAAAGAGAGCGTGGATTTATTTCAACAACGACTACGACGCCCATGCGCCGCGAAACGCAAGAACGCTGCACCGCATGCTCTCTTCTTCCCACCCCCAAGCGGCAGACCGCCCTTTCCACCTAGGAACCTGCGGCGCCAAGGACGCTTAACCTGGGCGTTCCGCGAAGATGCCCTCCGCGAACGCCTCGGTCGCAAGGGGTTCAAGCGGAGTTCGCATGTTTTTCTGGTATTCAGCGCTGATACTCATGGCCGATGCTCTCCAGGTGATGGATATGCGGCTTCGCCAGCTTGCGGCGGGTAATGGCACCTCCGATGAAATGTTTCTTATGGTGACGGAGAAGCTCGAGGCTGCTGCAGAGGCTCGCACCATTTTCATCCGCGGTGGCGATTGCAGTCACGTCCTTGATCACTACCGCAAAGTGGTTGCCGCGAATATTGAGAGATTATCGGCCAGGTAACAAACCGGGTGGGGTCTTACTTCTCGCCGGCGCTTTTCCGGCTCATGACAGTAGTGGGAGACCAAACCCGTCTGTTCTTGGGTTCTCAAAGAAACGCGTGACCTACAATTGATGATTTCTCAACGAGGTCGCGGCGGTGCCTGTACCAAATACCAGGTGACCCGAATGGTCTCTTCTTACGCTCGCGACTAGCGCTACTCGGTTCCAACGGAGCGTACGATATTCTTGCCCGCTCGACCGGCAGCCCTTCCTGCTTTTAGAGGCCGTGGTGAGCTGCGACGGCCTGTTCGGAATGCTAATCGTATCTATCAAAAATACCTCGGGGTTGCGCTTGGGATCTGCGCGTGTTTGTCCAGCGGGACGGGATCAAACTTCTCGGTCATTCTATTCTTATCTTATTCTGGGGGTAAAGATTGAGAGCGTTCCATTGCTGCGCTCTGTTCCTCCCATCGCCGCGCCCTACCTCAAGGTTCTGTATCCATCACCTTTGTCGCCGTTGATTTAGCAATTCTTGCATATCTTTTTGACGGTCTGGTCGACTTTGCTGTTCTCCTGATCGATCTTGGCGTCACTATCGTGTTGATCAGTGGTCGTCGGCCGACCGATGCCGCCCGCGGCGGCTCCCTGTGTGTTAGTCGCAGGCGTTCCCGATGAAGTTGCGGTTCCCGCAGCGTTGGTGCCGGGGCTTGCCGGGTTCGTGCTATTTCCGTTGACCGCCCCCTGATCGCGCCCGGATTGAGGGCCCGGTGTACCATTGGCGATACCGGTTATCGCATTCGTGGTGCCCGTCGTTGGATTTGTATTTGCATTTGGGGCGGTAGCCGATGGGCTTACAGTCCCGCCCGAGTTCGCAGCGCCCGCTGCTCCTGTAGCGGACGGAGATGCCGCAGTCGAACCACCTGCACCTGCAGAGGACGACGCACCGCCAGCGCTTCCACCGGCAGACCCGCCGCCACCGCCACCGCCGCCACCGCCACCCCCCCCACCTTGAGCAAAGGCTGCGCAGGGGATGACGAGAGCTAACGCAAGTGCAATGCCGGAGTGTTTCATGGCGCGGCTCCTTTCGCGACCAAGCCACGCGGCTGCGTTTCGTTCCTAGGCGTTGTTGAAGCCGTTTCCGCTGCCCGAGATCCAGTACGGGCCAAGTCGGTCGTGCAAAGGTGCAGCATCAGTTCTACAAAAGGGATAGGCCTACACTTTTGGGGGCGCGCCCCAGGGGGTGAAGGCCGGCGACCGAACTATAGGCGAGACCAGGCGTTATCGACATCATGTCAGACGCTTTCGATTACTTCCGGGCTTATGCTGTCCGCGCTCCGTGTAAGGCTCGATCCATTCCGCACGGCAGGATGAGGCATCTGCAGCTGCCGGGCGGGCGGATGTTTAATCTCCTCAAGAAAGAAGCCGCTTACGGCCCGAATGCACAGCACCTTGAGGACTTCCGGGCAGCCCAGAAGCTTGAGAGGTCTCTCGACTGTCCTCCCGGGGAAGGCTCGAGCGCTGGAAACCGTTCTGGTCCGCCGAGGTTTCAGGACGCGCGACGGGAGGCTTGTTGAGTGCCTTCTCTCAATGCCCGCGGTGTAGCAAGCCTCCTGCGAGAATACGCGCAGCGCACGGCACTGCGTGGCGGCAACCCCTACCGGACAAAAGCCTATTCCCGGGCCGCTGACAGCCTGGCAGCTCTTGCCGTCCCACTCGATGTACTTGTCGCCGAAGACCGGCTCACCGAGATCCCCGGCGTCGGCGATGCGATAGCGGACATCATCACCAAGCTCCACAAGACCGGCACTCATCCGAGTCTCGAAACGCTGCGCAAGGAGATTCCGGAGGGCGTGCTCGAGATGCTGTCGGTGCCCGGCCTCAGCCCCGAGAAGGTGCTGCGTCTATACAAGGATCTCGGCATCACGTCCCTTGCGGAATTGGAGGCGGCGGCGAAGGACGACCGCATCAAGAAGGCGAAAGGACTCGGCGCGGCACTGCAGACCAAGATTCTGCAGAACCTGGCCATCGCGAAAGGCGGAGAAGGTCGCCTCCATCTGCACCGTGCGGCCGCCCTGCTCTCGCACGCTAAGGATTCGCTTCGGAAGGCCTGGCCGGAGCTCAAGCGGGTGACGATTGCAGGCGACTTCCGCCGCGGCTGCGAACTCGTCGGCGATCTCACGATCGTTGCGGAGGCTGCTAAAATCGAGAAGGCGCCGAATGCTTCGGCGGCGGACGGACTGCAAATCCGCTTGTCCGACCGCAAGCACTTCGGTGCCGCCCTTCTTTTCGCCACCGGCTCTGCCGCTCACCTTGAGCAGCTCCAGGCTTTGGCCGCGGAGAAAGGAATACGGCTGGAGAACGACGGGTTGCACAAGGATCGCACCCTGATCGCCGGCGACGAGGCCGAGATCTATAGCGCCCTCGACCTGCCGTTCATCGATCCTGAACTGCGGGAGGGGCGCGGAGAGGTCGAGGCGGCTCTGAAAGGCAAGCTCCCGAAGCTCGTCACCGACCAGGACCTGCGCGGCATCCTTCACTGCCACACCGATGCCTCCGACGGCACCGAGACCCTGGAGACCATGGCCAAGGCCACGCGCCAGCGAGGCTTCGAGTATTTCGGCGTGGCTGACCATTCCAAGTCCGCCCACTATGCCGGCGGTCTCTCCGTTGAGGAGATCGCGCAGCAGCACCGCGAAGCGGATCGACTGAACAAGCGCTTCGGCAAGGACTTCCGGATCCTCAAAGGCATCGAGTCCGACATCCTGGCGGACGGGTCGCTCGACTATGACGACGACGTGCTGGAGCGCTTCGATTTCGTGGTCGCGAGCATCCATGGTCGCTTCAAACTGGACCGGAAGGCGCAGACGCAGCGCCTGCTTCGGGCTATTTCCAACCCCTACACCACCATCATCGGTCATATGACCGGGCGGCAGCTCCAGCGGCGGCCCGGCTACGACATCGACGTCGAGAAGGTGCTGCGCGCCTGCGCCAAGCATGACGTCGTTGTCGAGATCAATGCTCATCAATGGCGGCTCGATCTGGACTGGCGCTGGCACCAGGCCGCCCTCGAGTTCGGCTGCATGCTGAGCATCAATCCGGACGCGCACTCGATCCCCGAACTCGACCACATGCACTGGGGCGTCCTGATGGCCCGAAAGGGCGGCGTCCCTGCCGACCGGGTCCTGAACGCGATGAAGCTTCCCGAGATCACGCGCTACTTCCGCCAGAAGCGGCGCTCGCTCGCCCGCGCCGCCTGATGCCGGAGGCGCACGATCTCTCGCTCGAGGGAAAGGTGACGGCGGTCGCCGCCGACCCTGGGCACCACTTCAGCAAACCAGTCCAGGACCATATCGTTCTGGTGGAGGGCCACGGCGTCCAAGGCGACGCCCACGCCGGCCCTTTCGTCCGGCACCGCTATCTCGCCCGCCGCCGACCTCGCCTGCCCAATCTCCGGCAGGTCCACCTGATCCCGGCCGAGCTTTTTGCATTCCTCTCGGAAGCCGGCTTCGAGGTGTCAGCGGGGGATATGGGTGAGAAACAACGACTGGCCTGGACCTGGAGCGGATGCCGCTCGGCACCTTCATCGAGTTGGGCCCCTCGGCCATCGTCGAGCTGACCGGTCTCCGGACGCCCTGTCTCCTTATCGACCGCTTTCGGGCCGGCCTGAAGCGACAGGTGCTCTCGTCGGCGGAAACGGGCCCTCCGTTCAAATCCGGGGTGCTCGGCGTGGTACGGGCCGGCGGGATGGTCGCGGCCGGTGATACCGCCCGGGCTCGCGTCCCGTCTTCCCCCTTTCGGCCACTGCCGGCCGTGTAGAAAGACCCTATCATGGCCCGCAAATCGACCCTGCCTCGTCGCCTGCAGCCCATGTTGGCCACGCTCACGGATGCGCCATTCGACGATCCAGATTGGGTCTTCGAGGACAAATTCGATGGTTTCCGCATGGTCGCGGAGATCCGGCGTGATCAGGTCGCGCTCTACAGCCGTAACGGGAAGATCATCAGCCACTCCTACGTGGAGGTCGCGAAAGCGCTAGAGGGCGTGAAGGCGAACGCTGTGATCGATGGAGAGCTGGTCGCGATCGGTGAGGACGGCGTATCCCATTTCCAGTTGCTACAGAACGCCCTGCGCCATGAGGCCAAGCTCTTGTACTGCGCGTTCGACCTCATGTTTGCAGACGGCGAGGACCTGCGTGCGCTGCCGCTCCTTGAGCGCAAGAAGCGGCTAGAGGCCATCCTGCCGCGCCACAAGCTGATCGCGTTCAGCAACCACCGCAAAGGCAAGGGAACGAAGTTCTTCGCGGAAGCCGAGCGGAGACATCTCGAAGGCGTTATGGCCAAGCGCGCCGACAGCCCGTACGCGTCGGGACGCCGGACCGCCGATTGGCTGAAGGTGAAGACCGCGCAGCGGCAGGAGGTCGTGATTGCCGGCTTCACGGCGCCGAGGCGAACTCGGCCCTTCTTCGGCGCGCTCGTGCTGGCGGTACGCGAAGGGGATGCATGGCGGTACATCGGCCACGTCGGCACGGGCTTCAGCCACCAGGTTCTCGAAGAGCTTCACGGCAAGCTCGTGAGGCTCAAGACGGCCAAATCGCCCTTTCCTGCGAAGGTGAAAGATGAGCAGGTCACGACCTGGGTGCGGCCTTCGCTGGTCGCGGAAGTAAAGTTCGCCGAGTGGACCAGCAAGGGCGAGCTGCGCCAGCCGGTCTATCTCGGCCTGCGGTCCGACAAAAAGGCCAAGGACATCGTTCGCGAAAAGAGTTGGTCGCGAAAATAAGGCCGCTGCGGCGGAGCAAAAGACTTGGGCTCAGCCGGCTTCGCGCTCGGATGCTGACGACCACGGCGGCAGGGGCGGCAACCCGAGAGCCTTGCGTACAGGTCCGAACGACCTCCTGTGAGCTGCGCACGCACCAAGCTTGGCGAGCGCCTCATAATGAGCCGGCACCGGGTAGCCTTTGTGATCCGCGAATCCGTACCCGGGGTGGCGCACGTCGAGCGTCCGCATGACCGTGTCGCGCTCGACTTTCGCCAGGATCGACCAGCAGCGATGCTGGCGGACTTGGCGTCGCCCTTGATGATGGCTTGCTGAGGGATGTCGATTTCCTTCAACCGCTTCGCGTCAATCAGCAAATGCCGCGGCGTCAATCCTAGTCCCCTGACCGCGCGCTGCATGGCCTGGATGCCCGCCCAATAAATGTTGATCGCGTCGATCTCCTCGACCTCCACGAAAGCCACACACCAACTCTCTGCCTTTGCCTTGATCTCCTTCGCGAGTTCCTCGCGAGCGGCAGCGTCGAGTTTCTTCGAGTCGTCGATCCCGACTATCCGCGTACCGGGCTTCAGGATCACGGCGCCAGCGGAGACTGGCCCGGCGAGAGGGCTCATTCCAGCCTCGTCCACGCCCGCCACGGCATGAAGGCCGCTCTCCCAGAGAGAGGTTTCGAAACTGAGCATCTTGCGGAGGCGCTGCCCTTCGGACCTGTTTTCGAAACGCCGTTTATCGATTGAAGCCAGGATGGCACCGGCTCCCGCGCGGGTGTCGGCCCGCAATATCTGCTCGACGCTGGCCTCGAGTGGTCTTTTCTCAACGACATAGCGCTGACGCAATACGTTTAGTGAATACTGGGACATAGCGGCCATCGTGAATTGACTGTGGGGTGGTGTCGGTGAAATTTGTGGCGATTGTCTGAAGTTAAGCTACGCCGCTCAACGACTGGCAGCGCGTTGTCGAAAAGGAACCGGCCCGGCCTTCACCTGAGATGGATTGCATCCACCGATCTCAGAACGGAACTAACTGGTGTCTTCATCCCTTTAGGAGAAGTGGAGCCTCGATCCCAGGGTGCTTCCGAGGGACAGGTCCATGCTCCGAGAGACCGGCAACGAAGAACAGGTTCTGGACCGCACCGCCGAAGTGGCGGCCACCATCGCGGAAGAAGGGCTTCGGCATGTCAGCGACTCCGCGCCCGGCTATGCTTACGGCCTCGGCTTGCTGGCCGCTCGACGATATGCGGACCTCTTCAAACTGTTCACCTTCCCGCTGGTAACCGACCGCGACACCACCTCAAACGTGGTCGGTCACCTGTTCCTCAGCATGAGCCGGCGGGGAGAACAACGTGTGGCAAATTGTGCCCGGCCTTGAGCGGCGCAAGACGGCCCTCAGCGACCGCTGCATGATATCTTTCAGACTTGGACCGGCGACTATTTGTTTTCGTCAGAAGGTTACACCCCCTTCTTTGAAGAATTCGAATTGCTGGGCTCGCTCGCCTACATCTCACTCGGCAGCAGCAAAGAGGATTTGCAAGGCGTCCCGCAACGCACGGCGGACAAATTTGTCTGGTGTCCCATTGGACGGATGTCATGGGACGGACAATGGCGCCATCAGGGTAACATTCGCAGATGCGGCAATACGGGGGGTCAAATATTGCAGGCCAAATGACAATCCCACCCTAGGTCGGCTGAAAGGTGGTTGGCGAGCCGGTGTGCATGGCCAGGAAGCGCGTTGCCAGGAGATCCGTGCAAGCAGGTCCCTTCGGAGCCGGACTGGATCCACGAAGTAAAGCACGACGGGTATTATCGGATGCTGGTCATTCGGGAGAACGACCGTGTGCGCCTGCTCTCCCGCAATGGCACCGACTGGACCAAGCGCTATGCCTGGATTGCCGAGGCCGCTCTGAAGAACCGGCAGAAGCATTTCGTCATTGACGGCGAGGCGGTGATCCTTGGCGTTGATGGGGTTTCAGACTTCAATGGGCTGCACTATCGGACCGGAGCTTTTCCGGGCGGCCTGCCGCATGGGCCTTGAAGGTCTCGTCTCGAAGCATCGCGATCGGCCCTACCGCGGCGGCAGGCAAAAGCACTGGATCAAGGTGAAGAACCGCAGGCACCCAGCAATCGATCGAGAGCTGTGATGGCCGCGGAGTTGATGATTGGGTAGCCCAGTTCCCAATGAATCAAGTCCGTGCGGGATCTATGCCGCACGGACTTGATTGCAACTGTCCAGGCCCAGTCGGATTCCGTCGCAGCAGATCTAGCGTCCCTGTAATGCCCCTAGAAGGAAGCCCGTCATTTGCGACGGGCTCAAGGTCAGGGAGGAAAGGCGCCATGAAGGCGCGGGTTAAACTTATAACGAGTCGCGCCAATACCGTGTGTCGCAACTCACACTGTGGACAACAAAAGTGCCCGCGGGTCGCGCCATTCGATCGAGCCGCATCAGCCTTGATCCGGCTGCTGAGGCTGCCGGTCCGCGCACGATCAATGCACCACGCCGAGGTGAGCAGCCGTCGCGGATGCAGGGCGTCATCACACCATGGAGCTCTCAAACCCATGACCCCGTGAGATCATGTAGGGTCTGCCGTGGGCCATCAAGGCCGTTCGCCGCGGCGCTGGGGCCGCCCGGCACTGTGCGACGTCCGCGGCTTTCACTGCCGCTGCGCTCCCAGCAGGGCCAGTTGGCGGCCCCTTGTCTGCCCCTGATGGCAGCCAAGGGCTCAGTCCAGCGCACCTCAGCGCGTTGGAGCTGGCCGCAGCGTTCTTAGCGGAGGGCCGCAAAGGTCGACATGCTCGGAACCGAGAGCGTAGCCCGAGATAGCTCCAAAAGACACACGCCAGACGGTGTTCGGATAGCTGCCGGCGCAAACCAAATGTGTCGTATCGGATGCATAGTTGACGCAGCGCTTTAGACACTGCCTCGCCAGCGCAGCTTGGCGATCGGGGCAGTTCAGGCCGGTTCTTTCGTCTTCGGCCCTCCCGGCGTCGTCCTCAAAAAAGCAATCCCGCAACTGCGCATTTCGAGTCAACACGTTCACGCATTGAGTGGTCGCGTCGCCGACCTGCGCCTTGGTCGGTTTCACCAATGGGCACTCTGGGGGAATCTGAGCTGGGACCACGTAGGTACGCGCTGGCCGGCGGGCGAGCACGGCGGCTCTGTGCTTGCTCACCGCGGACCCACGTGACGGCCCTCGAGAATCTTCGGCGCAGGCGATAGGAAGGCATCTGGTCCACAGCGGACCGCTGCTCACGCACCGATTGGCGTCTGGCGCGCAGCCGGTGGGGCAACAGGTTTGCGCAGACGCGGGCGATATCACCGCATATGCCAAGACCAGGATTGTCACCTTGAGACGGCGCATGTTCCCCCACCAGACAGCAGCTAAGCGGCGCTCCACTTGTCCTTTTCAATCGCGCTCATTCTTTTTCTTCTTGTCATCTCCATCCTGGCCGCCAAAGCCCGAGGAGCCCTTGTTACCGCCGCCACCTCCAGATCGGGAGCCTTCCTCTCCGGAATGCGCGACCTTGGACCCCTTTGCGCCACCGGAGTTCTCGCCGCCACCCCGCCAGAGCCCCCACCACCGCCGCCGGCTGATGAATACTCCTTGGTCGAGTGATCCTCGGTCGCGCTGTGTGGATCATTGTCGAAGGCTGAATGACTGCTGCCGCCGCCGCTATATCCTGCTCCGTCTTGGGCGCCGGAACGTGCGATGGCTGTTGACGTCAACGACGTCGACAGGAGTAGAGTCATCGCTGGCGGGGTTATGGCAGCAAACCTGCCACACATCTTCAAGAACTCCCGGCGGTCTTCGTCTTCTTCTGTTGTGGGCATCAGGTATTCCCCCTCGGGCTAACTGCGACTATTTAACTTAAAGCAAATTAAATAAATTAAATCCTTTAATTGTTCAATCACGAAAAGTTACGTTCTGGTGCGCCTACCATTGGTCGTACTGCCCTGCCGCGCGGCGGCAGAAGTTCTGGATCAGGTGAAGAACCGCAGCCACCACCCTGGCAAATGCGAGCCGCTGGATCCGGTTGGCGCTGAAGTATATTGCGGCAACTACTCGGGGTCAGTCGCTACTATGCTGTATAGAATTTCAGTTGCCGTGGCGTGGGCTTCTCTTGCCTTTATCACCTACGCAAGTCTGTCTCCAATCCACGACAGGCCTCAACTGAGCAGTTCGGCCAATATCGAACACGTCGCGGCCTTTGCGTTCCTAGGTTTGGCATTTTGTGCCGCGTACCGGGACCGGATGACGCTGGTGTGCAGCCTCGTGCTTGGTAGCGCAGTGGTGCTGGAATTGTTGCAAAAGCTGACGCCAGATCGCCATGCTAGATTGCTGGATGCGTCCGAAAAGGTGGTCGGCGGGTTGCTCGGGATTTTGCTCGCCAGCATAGCTTTACGCCTGATCGAGCGCTGGACGGCTGCATCTGATGTCTAACGGTTCTTGCGGGTTGGGTTCATGCCCAATCGTGCCATAAGCCAGGGACGACCGTCGACATAGCTCACGTCCCAATATGGATAATCAACTTCAGCTGGTTGGGTCCCTAGTTAGCCTGCTTAGTCCCTTCAACCAGGTCAGGAGCCGACTAGTTCGTAAGGTTTGCGTTTGAACTCTCCCGCGCCGTCATTACTGTGATTGGATTGCCAATTGCCTTTCCCGCCGCGCTTCGCGGCCGGGTTCAAACCAATCGGACCACCATGTCCTCTAGCTCCAACGCCAGTATCGCCAAGAGAGCGCGCACGAAGGCTGAGGCGGATTTTGCCACCTGGCTCATGATGGCCAAGCTCGGTGGTTTCGATGACCTGCCGTCCAGCGCCCAAAGCTTTCTGACTAACTATCGAACTCGGCTCGAGACAATGAGCGAGGCCGAGTCCATGGCCCTAGCCGTTCGCGAGGTCTACAGCGCTTATTACAGCGAGATGGGAGGCGTAGGCGCAGCGCCGGAACCAAAGGCTCGGACGCCAACGACAGAGGGCAAAGCCGTGCGGTCCCAGAGACCGCCTAGACCTCAACCCGGTCAATCGGCTGCGCGCCATTCGACGAGGCCAATGACCCGAAAATCCCTCCCGGCACTGCTGATTTTCGCAAGCATGGTGGCACTGGTTGTCGCATTCGGATTTTTAGCGCAGTAAGACCGTCCGCGGATTGTGTGTGACGTCCGCTTTCCCCCGATAGCGACCCAAATAGCGGACATCGTGCACTTCGCTTGGCCTAGAACAGACATCAAGGGGAAACCCGTGGCGCATATTGGTCGGCGAACGGAGCCGCCGTATCCAGTACCTTTAGTGTTGAGTATCGGAGGCGAGAAATGATCGTAGCTCGTCGAGAAAGCGTGCCAAAGCCGGCTCGCCCTCCAGCATGATGTGATTCCGGCCTTCGAGCGGGACAAAGCGGGCGCCGGGAATCCCCGCGGCCAGCCGACGGCCCGACTCGAACGGCACTCTCGCGTCGTTGCGGCAATGCATGACAAGGGTCGGCACCTTGACCTGCGGCAGTAGTGAACTGATTTCCACTTCGCCATTTGCCAGTAAATTGCGCGCTGCGTCTTCGGCCGAGCTCGAGATACGCTGTAGCTCGTTAAACCAGTCGGCCTGCTCCTTGTTAGCGTCCGGAATAAACTGGGACGTGAACATCTGCCTGAAGGCCGGGTTTTCCTGACCCCATCCTAGCCGCATCAGCGTCAGCATCGCATCCCCGGCCGCCTTCTCCGCCTCGGTCCTGGCGCGCTTCTTCCAGCCGACGACATAACCTCCGTAGAGAATCAGATGCGACACTCGCTCCGGATGCCGGACCGCGTAGGCAATCGAGACCGCGCACCCCTGGGATATGCCGAGCAGCGCGAACCGTTCGATGCCCGCGGCGTCGACCACCGCATCGAGGTCGTCGACGAACCGCTCGAATGTTACGTCCGGGATGTCACGATCCGAAAGCCCATTTCCCCTTGCGTCATATCGGATGAAAAGGTGCTCGCGGGAAAATTCCTGGTAGAGATGCCGCCAGATCGGACTTTCGAAGTCGAATTCGATGTGGGTCATCCAGTGCCCTGTCTTCACCAGCGGATGCCCTTGGCCCATCCGGGCGTAGGCCAGCTGCACGCCGTCGCCGGTCTGGCAGAAGTGAATTTCCTGCTTGTGTTGGACGGTTGACGCCGCCACGGTGTCTTCCGCAGACGAGGGAATCGCGGCGTCTGGAATTGCCTCGATGTCCTTGGCAGTGAGCCCGAACACGCCGACCGCGCGCGAGATGTTCTTCACAGCCTGCTCGCCCAAATCAGCAAAAGCCATCGACAGCTTGTCCCGGATCTGGTCGTTCGCCGCCCTGGATATGCATACGCCGCCGGGCTCGCAGAGCGTTTCCAAGCGTGCCGCGATGTTGACGCCGTCGCCGAAGATATCGTCGCCGTCGATGATAATATCGCCGACGTTGATCCCGATCCGGAACACGACCTGCCGTTCCGCAGCGATCCCTGCGTTGCGCCCCACCATGCTGCGCTGAATCTTGACCGCACAGCCGACCGCATCCACGACGCTGGCGAATTCCACCAGCATCCCATCGCCGGTGGTTTTGACGATGCGGCCGTGGTGCTCGGAAATGCCGCAGTCGACCAGTTCCCGGCGGTGCGACTTGAGGGAATTGAGGGTCCCCACCTCGTCGGCGCCCATGAGGCGGCTGTAGCCGACCACATCCGCCGCTAGAATGGCCGCAAGCCGACGTTGCATAGCTCTTGCCCTTTCTGCCACTGCTAGTCTGCCCGCAATCAGTGGCCGCGACAAGGCTGAAGCGGGCCGGTGGAATCCGCCTCGGATCAAAGCGCCGTTTTGATTTTGCCGCGCACTTCCGGTCTATCCCGATGATCGGACGTAGTCGGTGTCGGCGGCCACTTCGCAAAAGGCCCGATTGCGTTGACAAAGGCCGGAGGTAGTTCGTTGTAACGGCGCGATCGCCGATGCGGCCGACGGGCCAGACTCTGGATGCGGTCATTGATCCGTTCCATGCATTTTCTCTGTCGCAAACTCGGATGAGGTTTGGCTTAGATCGCCATCACCTCATGATGGGGCTCCGGACCTGCCTCTGCACAGGCGGAGGATATCAACCGTGGCAAGCGCGGCCGCGGTAAGTGCACCGGGAACATTGACCTAGGTCATGGGCCGGGCGCTGCCATGGCCGATGCTGGGCTATGATGGACACGTTCGTTGCGCGACAAGCGGCGAGTACGTTCAGCACCGGTTCGACGCTGAGTCGAATGCGGCACGCGCCTCCTTCATCCTCGTGCAATGCCAAGGCTGCGGCAAAAACCATTTCATCAATCGCGTGACGCACAAGCTGCTGTTGGGCCATGAAGACGACCGCTGATAGTGCCTCCACGCAAAAGCCGCCAAGGTTTCCCTCAGCGGCTTGTGTCGTTGCGTTGCGTTTGCGTAGAGGTTTGCCGCGCCGAGCGGTGCTCGAACGTGGCCCAAGCCTGCCACCCACAGGACGCACAACCTTCATGAATGAGGCAGTGGATACGTCATCGCATGAGGCAGTCGATGCGTTGCCTGTATGTCGGGGCCAACGTATCCCCGATGGACTATGATGTGTCAGCGGCGACGATGCGGATCAAGCCAGTGCTGCTGTCCTATCGGATGAAATAGATAGTCCCGCCGCCCTGCGTGCCTCAGTATCACGACCCATGATAGCAGCTCCATCGAGAGAGCCCCCTCCATGAAGCGGCGTAAGTATCATCCCGGCAACTTGATCCCGATGTTCCGGCTGGCTTCGAAGCTGTGCAAGCAAATGCGCGCGACGGGCTTCGCCGACAACGGCGGAGCCATTCACAGCGCCGAGCGGATACTGAACATCCTCGGCCAGTATCTGGTCTACCCGGAGCTGAGCCACATTAACATCTCCGCAACTATGACAGAGCCGAGTTCTCTGTTGCCGCGCGAGCAGCGTTCGACCGTGGTGGCAAGGTTCTGATCGAGCACGTCTCCCCGGTCAGAGACCTCACGCGAATAGCAATCAACAGGATCGATGAGCTAGACGACGACGCCTTCGCCATTTTGTGAAGAAGCACTTTCGTCTCGTGCTCCTGACCCCGGAAGAGGCGCAGCGATTAAATCGTCAGAACCGCTCGAGGATGACCAGTGATCGCCTTGCGGGCATTAAGATGGTTAAGCGCATAACTCGATAAACTCAAGCGCGACGGGGTTAGGCGGAATCCATTTGGCATGCCCAAATCAGAGTGTCTCGCCGCCATGCTGGCTGGGCGGAGGCCAACATGGATAGGCAAGCCTTACTCTCTTGATCTTCGCAAGCGTGTAGTGGCAGCGATTGAGGGTGGAATGTTCCGCAATCAAGCTGGCGCCGTTGCCTGCGGTCGCGCGCGAAAAATGGTGCGCTTCAGCATTCCAGTGCGCTGTGTGTCTGCCGCGCTACAGCAAATTCGGTGGATTGGGGTAGCTTTTGGCACAGCTTTTGAAACCTGAGAGACTCGAAATGAAAAAGTTCCTTCTCGCTACTGTCGCTTTTGCCGCCCTAGCGGGTACAGCATCGGCCGCTGATATGGCCGCGCGTCCTTACACCAAAGCCCCGGCGATGCAGCCCTCGCCGATTTACAACTGGACCGGCTTTTACATCGGCGGTCACGTCGGCGGCGCATTCGGCGGCAACAACAACATTCTGGCCCCCGGCTTCACCGGCACCAATAGCAACGACGGTGTGTTCATGGGCGGCGCGCAGGTCGGTTACGACCATCAGTTCTCACCGAACTGGGTGCTGGGCATTGAAGCGAACTACAGCTTCCTCGACACCAATAACAATCCCTTCGTCAACCGTGGGCTCGGTTCGGTCACCGGTCGCCTCGGCTACACCTGGGGTCCGGCGCTGGTGTACGTCAAAGGCGGTTATGCCTGGGCTGACTCCCGCCTTACGAACGGCTTCGGCGGCGGCACCTTCACCAACAACGGCGGTGGTCGCGACGGCTACACCGTAGGCGGTGGTCTCGAATACCTGTTCGCCCAGAACTGGTCGGGCAAGGTCGAATACCAGTACTATGACTTCGGCACCCGGAACGCTCTCTTCACCAGCGCCGCTGGTGTTGTTACCGCCGTCGGCTTCCGCAATGACGAGCACACCATCAAGGCCGGCCTGAACTATCGTTTCAATTGGGGTGCTGCCTCGGCTTCTCGTTACTGACGGCTTACATAATATACTTAAAAGGGTCAGCCTCGGGGCTGGCCCTTTTTCATGAGCCGGAATGACTTGCGCCAGGATCGCGTGTTTATCGGACATCGAGGGGCGCTTCGTCTCCTCGCCCTGCGGTGCGCGGGGCGGACGTCCGGCGGGACTGGAGCACCAAGGCCGTGCTCGTGCCGTGGCGCGGGTTTAGCCGGCTCTCACCTATCGCCGGAAGGAATGCTCGATCTCGCGCAGCATAGCCAGGGCGCGGTCAGTATAACGTCCTTGGGATAGTTGTTGGTCCGCAAGACCGGCCGCCACCAATACAAGACCAGCTATGGCCACGCCCTTGATCATGGCCTCTTCCGCTTTTGCATGACCAGTCGCGACGGGATGTTATGGAGATGCGCGCGGCCTCGCACGACTGGCTCTGTACTGCCGAGCGCGCGGGCGATCTCATCTGGTCGCCGCCTAGCCGCCGCCATCGCCAGCAGTTGTTGATGCTCCTGCGGCGTCCCCCTTGGCACCAACGATAACCGTGACTGTGCCATCGCTCCGGCATCCCCAGCTTGCCAATCCCTCTTAGTGAGCAGACCTGGACGGCGGACAAGGCGTTGCACTTCCGGAACACTGCAGGCGTAAGGTTTTCTGCGCTCGCTCGCACAACCTCCGATGCCCGCGTGAAGACATCAGGTCCACTGGAAGGAGACTCTCGCTGGGCCAGCCCACGGTAAATGCTTTCTCTATTTGCCCGCAGAATGTACTCCCGCCTTTCCACGACAGCTTTATCGATCTGTAAGAAAATCTGGCTTAAACTTTGTCCCCATGGAAAAGCGAACCGCACGCCGTCAACGTGTATTTAAGTCGGCAATCATCGAGTTTCCCGGGGGCGCCTTCAGTTGCGTCGTCCGAAACTTCTCCGACCTGGGCGCCAATCTGGACGTGCCCAGCGCATCTGGCATTCCGCACGAGTTCACACTCGTCATTCCGAGTGCGCAGTCCCAGCTTTCCTGTCGAGCGGTGTGGCGCTCGGAGCGACGGATCGGGGTTGCGTTTTCCTGATCATCATCCTGGTGCTGGCGGTTGGTTACCGAGGCTATATGGGCTCAGGCCAAGACGCTGGCCCATGATCCGGCAACCCGTTGACTTATCGCAAGCTCTAAATCACGGTCCTCCTCGCCGGCAAGAGGCGGGGCTAAGTGATGAACGACCAGAAGAACTACAACGAGCGCTACTTCCTGCGCTTGCTCCAACATGGCCCGTTTGAGCGGCGGCCGCGCGGAGGCTGGCGCTTCGGTGTCAAGGTAATCAGCGATGCCATCGTCGAGCGGCTCCTCGCCAGTGGCCGCGCGGAGATTACCGGCTCGCAATTAAGGCTGAAGCCGCTCGCAAGCTAACCTCTGATCCGCCGAGCAGATCGAGCTGAGCTACGACCTCGCCGTGATAGTGCTGGCGCACCTGACGCGCGAGCGTGACGCGGGCACCACCACGAGCGGCTGGCTGATCCGCATTGTTCAGGACGACCGCCCGCGCGATACTGTCGCCGAGGTAATCGAACCGGCCCAGTTGGTCCAAGACGGGCCAGAAGCAGACCGTTCACGCGGCAAGCTCATCTTCATCTTTGGTTTTTCTCGCCTTAGTACCAACTTGCCGAATTTCCCCATCGTGGTTACGACTGTGGTTGCTTCTCACTACGTTGCGAGGCAACGGTTCAGTTGCCCATGCGTCAAGACCAAAGAACAAGAAAGCCGACGGGTGACCTTTGAGCACAGCTTGCCAGCGCAAATGATGGCGATCGATGGCACCTTGGCGTCGTTCGTGTAGTCGCAAAGATGTGTCTGAAGTAGGTGCTACCCTTCAAGTTGAACCAAGCGATTGAGGGGCTAGCCTTGAAGGAGTTCTTTCTTCTGCTCTCCGCGACGGGGCTTGCCTATCGCCGATGCCAGCTTGACCGATTGAATGGCGAGGAATTGGAGGTCAGCTTCCTTCGCCAAAAGTCCAAGGCGACGAAATCTCCGGCTTAATGAAACGCGATCCAGAGCCTTGTTGAGGATGCGCTGAACGAGGGAGGCTTCGAGACCGCCGTCGCAAGTACCGGCGAGGAAGCCGTGACCCTCCTTAAAGGGGGGCTCGTTACATACGGCGGCCTCGTGACTGACATTAATCTGCTGGGAAGGTTCAACGGCTGGGAGGTAGCGCGCGCAGCACGTGAGGTCGATCCGAGCTTTCCCGTGGTCTATATGTCCCGCGTGGCCGCTGACGAATGGCTGGTACTAGGGGTTCCCAACAGCATAATGCTTCATAAACCGTTCGCGCCCGTGCAGCTCGTGACGGCAGTTTCCGACCTCCTCAACGGCTGCTTGAGTCCCAAAGCACCAGGTGACGGCTAGCCTTACTTGTTTTCGCGCCGATCCATATTCTCGCATTTTGAGCAGCGGAATAGCTGGACGGTCTTGTCTCGCCGGGTATTAAGGATAGCCATGGGTGAACTGCCCCCTCGGCACCGTGTGCATGGGACGAAAGTAATCGGGGGCGGTCGCCCAGCTCCACTGGATGCTAATCGGTCATCAGTCACTGAGATAAATCCGGCTTCATTGCGGGCGCTTACGTACCAAACAGCACACAAGGCTTTCAATCGAAATCAGGACGCTCCCGAACTCGCCCTACGGCTGCTTGCTCAGATTGGACGGTGCGGATTTGCTCGGCGCGGCGGGCTAGATCGTCATACTCTTGGCAATGTCACGCAGCGTTTCTCGCCTCAGCACCACATAGATGTCCCGATCGACTCATCGGCGCGATCGACGGCGCATGACGCACTTTCGTTCCGAGCTTGGCTGCGTATCGGCTGAGTTGTTTTTCAGCTTCACTGGGCTCGCTGCCGGGCCTGACATTGGCAGGGCGACTCCGCACGCCTTGCAGACAAAGCGGGGTTCGAGATCGGAGAGCCGGACGTGGTCGGGCCACTGGTCGGCGAGAGCGTTGATCGGTGCTGCTGCTACACGAACGGGTCACCCATCTGACTGGAAAGGCCTGGACCGCCGGCCTAGGCGGCATCGCGGCGGGTGTTGGGCCGGCGGTCCGTCGGGCCGAATGCACGGGGAGCACATTCAGCACGCCGAAATAGGCTAGCAAGGATCCGCCCCGGAAAACGCCGCCCGCTTAAAATGAAGCGTAGGCGGCGGCGTTCCAGCCCCGAGAGGGATAAGCAAAATCCCGGATATTCATTGGTCTCGACGCTCAGCGGCAAGGTTCACTCTCTTTGCGGCGAGTGGCGGAGCGCAGGCCCACGAGGACCGCAGGCCGGGGCTGCCTGGGGCTGCAAGGCCATTTAGCCGGTCCTTAACCAGCTCCGGGCATCATATCCCGACATGATCAAGGGCGTGGCCATAGCTGCTCTTGTACTGGCGTGTGCCAGTCTTGCAGATCAGCAGTTGTCCTACGGGCGCTATACGGATGCGGCCGTGGCTCTCCTGCGCGACATCGATCGCTCATTCCGGAGATAGGTGAGAGGCTGGTCGCCCCACCGCACGCCGTGGGCGTGTACCGGCAAAAGAAAGAGGCCGCCCGAGGCGGCCCCTTGGGAGTGGTCAGCTCTGCGGCTGCTCCACGTCGGGCTTGTGCGCTGTCTTTAGGCGTCTCTTCGCTCTCGGATGACAGATCGGCGGCCTTCGGTCGCGCTCACCGGGGCGCGATCTCTCTCGAAATTCGCCGCGAGTGTTACGCCGCTGGATGGCCTCGGTTCGTCTGGCGAGCAATGCGGGCGCGACATCGTCGCGTCATCAACTTCACGGGTACACCGCTAGTCGTCGCTCGGCTTCTCGCTGGGCTCGCGCGTGCTGACGATCGAATCCTCAGCTCCGCCGGGTCGCGAGGCGCCGCGCCTCATCGGCGCGCCATTCTGGCGCACGTCGCCGCGTTCGGAGGGATCTCTGCCGACCGTGGACTGCAGCTCCGCCAGGTCGGTGAAGACGTCGGCTTGGCGGCGGAGTTCGTCGGCGATCATCGGTGGCCGGCTGGCCATGGTGGAGACAACGGTGACCCGGACGCCGCGGCGCTGCACGGCCTCGACCAGCGAGCGGAAGTCACCGTCGCCGGAAAACAGGATCATCTCGTCGATGTGTCCGGTAAGCTCCATGGCGTGGACCGCGAGCTCGATGTCCATGTTGCCCTTGACCTTGCGGCGGCCGCCGGCGTCGACGAACTCCTTGGTCGGCTTGGTGACGACGGTGTAGCCGTTGTAGTCGAGCCAGTCGACGAGCGGGCGGATCGACGAATACTCCTGATCCTCGATGACGGCCGTGTAGTAGTAGGCGCGAACCAGGGTGCCGCGGCCCTCAAACGCCTTCAGCAGGCGCTTGTAGTCGATGTCGAATCCCAACGTCCTTGCGGTGGCGTAGAGATTGGCGCCATCGATGAAGAACGCGATCCTGCTCGGTGCGGACATTTGGACGCTGCCGGAAATTGGTTTCCAGGACGGAAACAGGCGCTTCCATCCGGGCTCTGGGTCATTGAAGCAAAAAGGTTTAGGTAAGGTCGGGCGGCCTGGGTCTCGCTTCCGCTCACCCTCATTCCGGCGGAATCCCAGCTCCGACAGGTCGGAGGCTACGCGCAATTGTTTCTGCCTCAAAGCATTTTTCCTTCAACGAAGGATTATCCGTCGATCGCCAGGAGCGAGCTTGGGCACGCAGATCTGAACCCGCGGCAACATCGGTAAGACAAAGCACAATGGGAAGTCCCCCTGACGGTTGGCGGTGCGATGCGATTTCCTGTTTTCGAGACCCACGTGCGAAAGCGCGGCCGCACGTGGTGGTGGTTCTTGTGCACGGCCGACGGCCGCACGCTTATGCACGGGTCGGAAGGCAAGCGTTCCGCAGCCAGATATCGGGCAAATCGGGCGCTATTCGAGGTGCTGCTGTTCGCCGAGCCTCAGTCGGACGGTGGCCTCGACACGAGCCGAGCCGGCCCGCGGCGGAGCCGTTCAGCCAACTGAGCCAAGCCCCGACGACGCGCTTCGTCCTCGGCCAGACGACCACCGGTCCGGACATGACCAGGCAATCGCGCCCGCCCTCCTTGGCCGCGTAGAGCGCCCGGTCGGCTGCGCTTGGGCAGGAGCGTTGGTGGCGCCGCCAAGACTGACGGTGACGAGCATGGAGGGCGGATCCAGCGCGTGCAGCATGGCCCAATTCACGAGGCTGGTCGTAGACTTAATTGGCGCGGGCAGTTGTAATCCGATTCCAGAGTAGCCATCTAAGGCTTAGCGCCGCCAGATTGCTTTCAGCATCTCTTCCCCGTGCGCAAACTTGATCGGACCCACCATGATCGAGTTTCCAAATCACAGTCGTTCATATGACCGAACGCGGCATGCCGTGCGTTTTTGGGGATACGATAGTGCGCTAGAGGCGTCGTTTTTCATAGAGGAAAAAGCGCTGAGGCGACTTCAACCGGATGCTCACCCTAATGAATCGGGTTTCCTGAACGCATTCGATTTCAATCGTGATGCGATATGTGTCGCCGCTGCCAGGGTGTACGTCCGCGGCAGCAGGGGTTCTTACGATCTGGTCGCCGCTAATTTTTGAAACGAAGACCCACGTCTTAGTGGACGCGGAAGGCTCGATTTACGCCACGTAGTTCATTCCGACCGCCAATTTAGAAATAATTACAAAAGCCAGGGAGAACCGCATGAAATTCCGTCCGCTCCATGACCGTGTCGTGGTCAAGCGCATTGAGCCCGAGGACAAGACCGCTGGTGGCATCATCATCCCGGACACTGCCAAGGAGAAGCCCTCCCAGGGCGAAGTCATTGCCGTCGGCCCGGGCGGCCGCGACGAAGCTGGCAAGCTGATCCCGATCGACCTGAAGGTCGGCGACCGCGTGCTGTTCGGCAAGTGGTTGGGAACCGAGGTCAAGATCGACAATGTCGACCTGCTGATCATGAAAGAGAGCGACATCATGGGCGTTCTCAACGATCTGCCCGCTGCCAAGAAGAAGGCAGCGTAAGCGCCAGCCAGTTTTCCTTACCCTAGGGATTCGGCGTAGCCGGGCTCTCCGAAGGATGAGGCCGCAATTCAAATCTCATCCCTCAAAAGCTCGCCAGTTGCGCGGTCTTTGGGATTTGACCAGTTGAAACGGAGATCACTATGTCAGCCAAAGAAGTCAAGTTCGGCGTCGATGCCCGTGACCGCATGTTGCGCGGCGTCGAAATTCTTAACAACGCGGTAAAGGTGACCCTCGGTCCGAAGGGCCGCAACGTCGTGCTCGACAAGTCGTTCGGCGCTCCCCGCATCACCAAGGACGGCGTCACCGTCGCCAAGGAAATCGAGCTCGAAGAGAAGTTCGAGAACATGGGCGCGCAGATGGTGCGCGAAGTCGCCTCCAAGTCCGCTGACGCGGCCGGCGACGGCACCACCACCGCGACCGTGCTCGCGGCCGCGATCGTGAAGGAAGGCGCCAAGGCGGTTGCCGCCGGCATGAACCCGATGGACCTCAAGCGCGGTATCGATCTCGCGGTCGAAGCCGTCGTTGCGGACCTCCAGAAGAACTCCAAGAAGGTCACCTCGAACGAGGAGATCGCCCAGGTCGGCACCATCTCGGCCAACGGCGACGCGGAGATCGGCAAGTTCCTCGCCGACGCCATGAAGAAGGTCGGCAACGAGGGTGTCATCACCGTCGAGGAAGCCAAGTCGCTCGAGACCGAACTCGAGGTCGTCGAGGGCATGCAGTTCGATCGCGGCTACATTTCGCCCTACTTCGTCACCAACGCAGACAAGATGCGCGTTGAGATGGACGACGCCTACGTCCTCATCAACGAAAAGAAACTGTCTCAGCTCAACGAGCTGCTTCCGCTGCTCGAAGCGGTCGTTCAGAGCGGCAAGCCGTTGGTTGTCATCGCCGAGGACGTCGAAGGCGAAGCGCTTGCGACCCTGGTCGTGAACCGTCTCCGTGGCGGCCTGAAGGTTGCGGCCGTCAAGGCTCCCGGCTTCGGCGATCGCCGCAAGGCCATGCTGCAGGACATCGCGATTCTGACCGGCGGCGAGGCCATCTCGGAAGATCTCGGTATCAAGATGGAGAACGTGACGCTTGCAATGCTGGGTCGCGCCAAGAAGGTGATGATCGACAAGGAGAACACCACGATCGTCAGTGGCGCCGGCAAGAAGGCCGACATCGAGGCGCGTGTTAATCAAATCAAGGCGCAGATCGAGGAAACCACCTCGGACTACGATCGTGAGAAGCTGCAGGAGCGTCTCGCCAAGCTCGCGGGCGGCGTCGCCGTGATCCGCGTCGGCGGCGCGACCGAAGTCGAGGTCAAGGAGCGCAAGGATCGCGTTGATGACGCGATGCATGCGACCCGCGCGGCGGTTGAGGAGGGCATCGTCCCGGGCGGCGGCGTCGCACTGCTCCGTGCCTCCGGGCAGCTCAAGGGCCTGCGCACCAAGAACGACGACCAGAAGACCGGCGTCGAGATTGTGCGCAAGGCACTGTCCTACCCCGCCCGCCAGATCGCGATCAACGCCGGTGAAGACGGCTCGGTCATCGTCGGCAAGATCCTGGAAAAGGAGCAGTACTCCTACGGCTTCGACTCGCAGACCGGTGAGTACGGCAATTTGGTCGCAAAGGGCATCATCGACCCGACCAAGGTGGTTCGCGTGGCGATCCAGAACGCGGCCTCGGTCGCGGCTCTCTTGATTACCACTGAAGCCATGGTGGCCGAGGTGCCGAAGAGGAATGCAGGCGGCGGCGTGCCTGCGGGTGGCGGCGGCATGGGAGGCATGGGTGGTATGGATTTCTAGTTGCGACCGGCTTCATTCTTGCGCCTGTACTCCGTCAACAAGATGAAGCCGGCCCTCCACGTCTTGAAGCGGCCGCAACGCTGTTGAGTTCGATCGAGAGCCAGCCAAGGTGGCGACCATGAGGGCATGAGGACCGACCCGCACGCTAACTGTGTTTCGGCCTGGGGTCTCAGCCATGATCGGCGTGGGGTCCCATCATCTGAATTCCATGAAATCAAGGGCCTGAAGGGGTCCCGAGGACGCCGATGGGGGTCAGTGTTCGATCAGCATTCACAACCGGTTACGCTCAAGTGCAGACCGCTGCTCGCCCTTAGGAGTTCGTTAACCATCGCGGCCTAGCCTGCCGTCATTGCCCGGTCATCATCAGCTGATTGCCGCTCGGTTCGTTCTAGGAGAACAGCCGGTGTCCGGCGAGACGCTGGCATATGCCGCGCTAGGTGCGTGCCTGAAAATCTCGCCGGTGGTCGCTCGTCGCCGACTGCGCTTGCCGCGCTCACTTTCGGAGCAAAGTCCTGGCGTATAGCAATCCGTGTCCTCTCATTCCCCAGCTCGGTAGAGCAATTGCGAGGCAAAAATGACCAGCATTACCGATATTCGCGAGATGAAGGCGCGCATTACCGTGTTTGGGGTCGGCGGTGCCGGTGGCAATGCTGTCAACAACATGATCGCGACCGGGCTGCAAGGCGTCGACTTCATCGTCGCCAATACCGATGCACAGGCGCTTAGCATGTCGAAGGCCGAGCGTCTCATCCAGATGGGCACGCGGGTGACGGAAGGTCTCGGCGCTGGCTCGCATCCTGAAGTGGGGCGCGCTGCAGCCGAAGAGACGATCGACGCGATCCGGGATCATTTGACCGGCGCACACATGGTGTTCGTTACTGCGGGCATGGGCGGCGGTACCGGCACCGGCGCAGCGCCCATTATCGCCAAGACTGCGCGTGAGCTTGGCATTCTCACCATCGGTGTAGTCACTAAGCCATTCCACTTCGAGGGCCAGCGCCGCATGCGCCTTGCCGAGGCCGGCGTCGCGGAACTGCTGAAGGTGGTGGACACTCTGCTGATCATCCCGAACCAGAACCTATTCCGGGTGGCCAACGAGAAGACCACGTTCGCCAATGCCTTCGCGTTGGCCGATCAGGTGCTTTATTCGGGTGTGGCCTGCATCAGCGACCTCATAGTCAAGGAAGGTCTGATCAACCTCGATTTTGCCGACGTTCTCGCCGTAATGCGCGAGAAGGGCAAGGCCATGATGGGCAGGGGCGAGGCTTCTGGCGCAAACCGCGTGCTCACCGCCGCCATGGCCGCGATTTCCAATCCATTGATCGAGGACCCCTCGATCAAGCGTGCCAGCGGCCTCATAATCTCCATCACTGGCGGCAAGGACCTGATGTTATTCGAGGTCGACGAAGCTGCTACCCGCATTCGCGACGAGGCCGACCAGGACGCCAATATCATCATTGGGGCATCGTTCGATGAAAGCTTGGAAGGTATCGTCCGCGTCTCGGTAGTGGCGACCGGCATCGATAATCTCGACTCCGCGCCGCACGCGCAACCAGCGGAAAGCGCACTTACGGAACTCGCCGGCAGGCTGCGCAACGACAGCCGTCAGATCGCCGGATCGGGCATAATACACCGCTGACCGACGCGCACCGCATTCGCTGGGAATAAGCGCCAAACTTTGACCCCCATCGGCTTCCAACATTGGCTCTGACGCAATTTTGGTGCATTGGTGATCATGTAGCGCCGATCAAGCGCGCCTGAAGAAGATCGAGCTTGGCGCGCCCGTACATCTGACGCTTGACGAGCTTGAGCTTGGTAATCTGACCTTCGGTCTGCCCGTTAGACCAAGATGTTGTAATCGCAGCGTTGATGGCGGCCTTGTCTTTGGTGATGCCGTTGGCGAAGGATGCGACGAGACTTGCGCATGCTCGTTCCAGCCATGGATCAAGATCCACGTGAGTCTTCTTGCGGATCATGGCGTGGAAAGCGATGATGATTTCGCGAGCTTCCACCAGCAGAGGAACGCCCTTCTCGATCGCCGCGATGGTAACGGTCTCAGACTTTGATAGCGCATCGCGGCCATCGGTCATCAGGCGGGCGATGGTTCTGGCAGACGGCACGCGCTGTAGACTTTGAGCATCGGGCGTTTCGGCGCGCGGGCGTGTCGTCCACTCTCTAATAACTCGCTCAGAGCCCCTAAAGCCTAGCACCTTAAGGCGACGCCACAGGTCGGCACCGTTATAATGGCCTGAAGCCCACTGGGCGTCCGCACATGCGGCGCAACTTCTACGAACTCGCGACAACCGGCCCCGCTCCGATCGCGAGTGAGGCGCTGAAGCACATCGCCGCATTCTATGCGATCGAGAAGGAGATCCGCGGCCCCAGTGCGGAGGAGCGGCGCCTCGCGTGCGGCAGCAGAAGAGCCTACCATTGGCCGACGCCTTCGAGGTATGGCTGCGCGCCAAGCTGGCTCTCATCAGCGAGAAGATCAAGCTCGCCGGGGCCATCCGCTACGCCCTCTCGCGCTGGCAAGGCTCAACGCGCTTTATCGATGACGACCGCATCAAACTCGACAACAACACGGTCGAACGATCAATCCGTGGCATCAAGCTCAGTCGGAAGAATCCCGTAAGCGCGTTGGCCCGATCAAGATCGGATATCATCCAGCCCCGAAGCAGCATGACCGAGCGCGGGGCGCTTCCGGCGAGCTGCTCGGGCCAAATCCGAAGCCGCGATAACCATCGACCAAAGCCGCGATCCCCTTAGGTTTCAATGGAACTCGCTGTCTTTGCGGAATGTAGACTGCGAGATTTGACCATCCCGGCGCGGGCTGGGGAATGCTGTCGCGCCCCGTGGCTTTCAGCACCTCAGCAGCGGTATCCGCCAAGCCGGTGTCTGGAAGCTATGCGGGATCGGCTTTCTCAACGATGACAGTGGAGGTCAGTGTTTCGGATTGAGTAAATCGCGCGGTCAATCCTCGACCCATACAAATGTCAACGGCGCTCTGGTCACAGAGGCTCACGGCGGGATCGCTGACGTTAGTGAAGCTCGCCACATATTCACTGAAGCATGCACGCTCGCAGAGCGAGCTGTTGCAAACGCAATTCACCAGAGTGGGAGAGGCGAAGCAGTCCGCTACTCCACACTTTTGCCCTTCATCGGTATGGGGTCGCCACACGCGCGCCGCCCTCTCCGATCATGCGGGCGAGCATCACCACCGCGGCACGGATGAAGGCGAATAGGCTATGCGCTGCATGCCCCTAAACGCATTTTTGGAGCCTTTGTTGCTGTGTTACTTAGGAACGGATAGCGCCCGGCGCCCGTTACCTTTCATGGAAAACAAACGCCCACAAGACGAAGACCCACGCGAGACGCCGCTGGATGATCCCCGGCAGCAGACTAACGCACCCAATCACAGGCAGACAAACGAGCCGTGGAAGGGCAATCCTGAGAAGGATCAAATCCCACCCGACCGACCGGATTTTGACCTGGAGAAATGGCAGGAGAGCAACACCCATTAGTTAGGAGCAGCATCATGTACCGGACCCGCGAATATCTTGAGTGCGCCGAGAACTGCGCGCAGCTCGCGGAGCAGGCCCAAACGGCGCCCGCCGCGCGCCGCTATCAGCGCATGGAGGCGGCGGGCGCGCGCTTGCCGGGGAGCACCAGTGGCTGGACGGGAGGTCCCGCCGGTAGGCAGACCAAATTCATCCGCGCTACACTCATGACGCGCACAATCTCACTTGCTGCCAATGAGGAATTGCTTCTTCGGCGGTAGCCAACCTGACTTTCATCGTGCGCTGGCAGCGCACAACAGGTGTCATGATACGTATTTGTACTCAACCTTGTGCGTAACCTCCCGTGTGCGCAAAGACGCCTGCGCTTGCTCGACGCTCAGCGAGGGTAGGAACCATACCCGTTGGGACAGCTTGGTATGCAAAACGAAAGGATATCTTATGTCCGCAAAGATACCGAACACAGAATCCGATGCGGGCCATCAAGTCCCGCCAGGTCGTCACGACGCGGGTAGCGGCGCGAACGAAACTACCGATGGATTCGATGCAAGCACCGAAGCGTTGCGCCATGCTGCGGAAGACACGCCATCGGTGCCTTGCCGGAGGATGTTGAGATTGTCCCGGTATTTGACCGCGCCGACTTAGCACCGAAAATTTAGGTGCAATCATGGTGAGAAAAAAGCACGGCATCATTATCGAAACACCCACGGAAGCGCGTCAAGCCGAACCCGGGCCCTCGATCCTTTGGCTGCTTCTCATCAGCCAAAGTGTCGCGGTGATCGCTATGGCCGTTGTCTGGTTCGGTTTCTTCCGTACCTAGCGTCGCTCGGCCGATTCTACTGCCCCTGATGTGGAGAATGGTCAGGCCGGACTGCATTGATGGCGGGCTGGAATCCCATGTCCATGCTAACGGAGGACGCATGAAGCAATCGCAACCTTCCTTAGACGTAAGCGCGATTTTCTCCGCACGATGACGCCCGCGCTTTTGACGGATGGCCTTCGTATCGAGGGCGGCATCTGACCCGTTCAGGCAGCGGCGGTTTTGGGGAAGTTGAAGGGCAGCAGGTCGGTGATATCGGCGTCGTCGGCGCGCTGAGGCAATTCGGTGAGCACGTGGCGCAACCAGGCTAACGGCTCGACGCGTGAGGCGCGGCAGGTCAGCATCAGACTGTAGACGACGGCACTGGCCCTGGCTCCCTCGACGGTGTCGCTGAACAGCCAGCTCTTTCTGCCAGTGGCAAAGATTCTGATATCGCGCTCCAGGAGATTGTTGTCGATCGGCATCCTGCCGTCTTGCGTGTAGCGCGTCAGATATGACCATTGGTTCAGAGTGTAGGATACGGCATCGCCAAGCTTGCTGTCGGGCAAGACCTTCGGGGCGATTTGATCGAGCCATTCCTTGAGGGCGTTCAGGACGGGAATGCTGTGTTGCTGGCGGAAGCGGCGAATGCATTGATCTGGCGTTTCGCCTCTGTCTGGTTTTTCGTCCCGCGCCTGCCTTTCAACCCGGTAAAGCTGTTCGAAGAACCGCAGCGCCTGCTCTGGCGGGCCGCCGCCCTTCTTCCTCGCCTTGAGGGCATCGACAAAGCGCCGTCGGGAGTGGGCCATGCATCCAATGTGGGTGGTCCCTTCCAGCGTGCGCCATGCGGTATAGCCGTCACTCATCACGATGCCACGGTAATCGCCGAGGAAGGCCTGCGGGTGGATCTGGCCGCGGCCCGGCTGATAATCCAGAAGAACGATGGGCTCGTGACTGCCCTGGCCGCTGCGATAAGCCCACATGTACGATGTGCTGGTGGCTTTTTTGTCCTTCTCCTTGAGGACCTGAACCGTCGTCTCGTCGCCATGGATGAGAGGTTGCAGTCTGAGCCGCAGCTTCAGGGCGTCTGAGATGCGATGCAGATGCTTCTCGCTCGAGCCGATCACCCAGTGACCCAAAGCGCCGCGGCTGACAGGAACACCTGCGCGTTCGAAGGCCTGCGCCAGACGGTAGAGCGGCGTGCCATCGACATATTTGTGAACCAGCGCGAACGCCAGCGTTGAGGCCGTGGCAACGCTGCCCGGCAAGGGCTGCGTCGGCATCGGCGCGGTCACGACAGGGGCATTGATCCCGGTGCGATCGCAATGGCGGCACCCATATTTGAAGCGCACATTCTGTAAAACCTTCGCCTTCACCTCGATATGAAGTTGCTCGGTGACAGTCTCGCCCATGCGATGCATCTGGCCACGGCAGCAAGGACACGCCTTCTGATCGTCGGGCAGGTCATACTCGACCCGCTCACGCGGCAGGTTCGCCGGCAGCGGTCTGCGGCCGCGCTTCTTTCCCGTTGTGCTTTCGACGGGTGGCAAGCCCGTGTCCGGAAGTTCGGCGATATTGTCCGTTTCGCTGCCGGCATCATCCTCGTCGGCGGCCTGCTCGGCTTCATTGAACAGACGGTCGACGTGCTTTTCGCTGCGCGGCGCAAAACGATGCAGGCGTGCCAGCGCCAGTTCTTCCTCGAGCCTGACGACGCGCTCCGTGAGCTGACGATTCTCCACCTGCAGCGCAGCAATGCGCGCCAACAGCGCTTCGACACTCGGTTCGCCGGTTCGATTCATCGGATTCTTGAATCTGAACCGTACCGACGCGTCAACCGCTCAAGTCGAGAGCTCAGCCGGCAACCTGATATTGCCGCACCGGATGGCGGACCATCGCATCGATATCGATGCCGTCAAGGATCCAGTGCAATTGCTCGGTCGTCAGCGTGACGACCGCCTCCTGGCGGCGCGGCCATCGGAACTTGTCCTCGGTCAGCCGCTTCAGGACCAGCACAAAGCCGGACCGGTCGAAGAACAGCAACTTCATCCGGTCGCAACGGCGATTGCAGAACGCAAAAACCGCCGGAGCGAACGGATCGAGCGCCATCGTCTCCTGGACCAGAACCGCAAGGCTGTTGATGCCAGCCCGGAAGTCGATCGGCTCACGGTGCAGATAGACCTGCAGGTCACCGCCCAGTCTGAACATGGCCCAGGGCTCCGATGATCGCCGTCAATGCATCCACATCGCCGCATTCCAGCGCGACCTTCACGCCGTTCGGCAGCGACGCGCTCACTTTGGCCGGAGAACAAAAAGCTGTAGTCCCCTTGGGTTCCGACCCGCGCACTTCATCGCAAGCCGCCGGCAAACCCACCATCGCCACGCTGCTCCCCCGCGACAGGGCGCGATCGGAAGCCCCCTCAAGTTGAACCGGGATGAACGCCGATGGGGGAGACCGCGGGAGAGACCTGGTCGCGGTGTGCTTCTTGATCCATTTCCGAAGCAGGTTCGCGTTGACCCCGTGTTCGAGCGCAAGTCTCGATACCGAAACGCCAGGCTCAAGACAACTCGCGACAAGACGCTCCTTCGATGCCGCCTCGTAGCGCCGGCGACCGTTCCGACCAACAAGCCTGACCCGCAGTTTCTGATCATCGTCTGCCATCACAAGGTGTCCACCTATTTTGGTGGACACCTCATGCATCAGAGCACTCAAAAGCAAAAGGTGCAGGGAAATTCGCGCTTACCCTTAGACAATACAGAGAACTGCCGAGCGCGCTGCCGAGGATCCAACTTACAACCGGTACAAACGCATGGAAGCCGCTGTTGAGCTGGTGAGATTGTTCAGCGCGCCAAACTCCGGGACTGGCTTCGTTCAAATTTAGCGAACTGAGCAACGGTGGGCCTGTTGCTAAGCTTGGCAGCACTTCCGGACCTAGGCAAACGGCGGTACCTCCACCAGTGTTCCGATCAGTCTCAACAACGCTTGCTGTTCGGGTCCATTTCCGTCACGCAAGAAGTCGCCCAATTCAATGTGAGAAAGGCGGCCACCAGATGGGGCATTGGGCTGATGAATAATAAAAGCATGACCGCTGGTCGGCTCGCGCGCGATGAACCAAGTGTCGCCATTTGGACTGCGATATAGTTCTCGTCGGTCTGACATATTTCCTCCTAGCCGCCCCAGCTCATATAGTAAGGCGAATGGGCGCTTTCGAGAGGGATGTCCCGCAACTCGGAACGGAGTACGTTCACAACCAATTCGGCAACTGCCCAGCGGTCGAATGCCTGGTCAAGGACCGTGACGCACTGGTTTGCACCCTCGTGGCGTCTGCCAGGGACGACTCAGCTATTGGTCTGTGGCGCCATACTGGAGCCCTCAGGTTGGCGTCATCCAGTCGCCGGGTTCGACGGGCTCTTAACTACGCAACGAATACACCAACCATGATGGGAGGCACCGTTGGCGTTCTTCTTGAAGTCTCGCAACTGCTGGTCTATTGTCTCAAGCATCGATACTGGCCGAACTTCGCCTCAGATCCTGGCGGCGCGCACGTTTCAGACATCCTCCAACATCGACTAACCGGAACACTGGCCGCAACTATGCGCGCCGGGTCCTGCGCGCTTAGGAAAGGCAGACCTGATGAACACAGGTACAGTGAAGTGGTTTAACACCCAAAAGGGGTTCGGTTTTATCCAGCCGACAAACGGTAGCAATGACGTTTTTGTTCACATCAGCGCGGTCGAACGCGTCGGTATGGATACTCTGAGCGAAGGTCAGACGCTGTCCGTGACGTCGTCGCAGACGGTCGTTCGGGCAAGTCCGCTGCCGAAAATCTTCGTGCTGCTTAATTAAGAGCACAACAGACCTGTCGGTCCAGCCACGGATGTACTGGCAGAGCTTGTGGTCCTGCCCCGCCACCGGGTCATCGGGGTGCGGATTCCGACGAAGTCGCCCAGGCGTACCGATATGAAGTCGCCCGTGGATTCCGAGACGATGTCGCCCACCTTTTCCGATTTGATCTCGCCCAGCGGCGAGGCGTTCTGGCCGGCTGGTTCTCTGGCATCGGTCCAGCCGCGTGGTCAATCTGGAATCGCGACTTCGACCTGTTTTCTTCTTCTGCGGTTGCTGTGGGCATGTGGGCAACGCGATTGCGTCGTCCAAGCGCAGCGGCATGTCCACAGCGCCACGGGCTCAGGTCTTTCGGGCGGATTGCCGGGTTCGCCGCAGGCTCTCACCGGTGAGGTCGAGCCGATGGGCATTGTGGACGAGACGATCGAGCACGGCGTCGGCATAGGTGGGATCTCCAATGAGCAGATGCCACTGGTCCACGGGGAGCTGGCTGGTGACGATGGTGGAGCGATGACCGTAGCGATCTTCGAGGATTTCCAGGAGGTCGTGACGGGCACCGGCGTCGAGCGGCTCGAGTCCCCAATCATCGAGGATCAGCAGATCGACACGGCCAAGGCCGCGCAACAGGCGTGGATGGCGGCCGTCGCCGCGGGCGAGCGCCAGATCGTCGAACAGTCGCGGGACGCGCTGATAGAGCACAGAGCGATTGTCGCGACAGGCCTTGTGGCCGAGCGCCGAGGCGAGCCAACTCTTGCCGACGCCGGCCGGGCCGCAGATCAGGAGATTGACGTGGTCGTCGATCCAACGGCCCTCGACAAGCTTAGCGAACAGCGGGCGGTCGAGACCGCGCGGGGTGCGGTAGTCGATGTCCTCGACGCACGCCTGCTGGCGCAGCTTTGCGTAGCGCAGGCGGGTGGCGAGCCGTTTGTCGTGCCGCAGCGAGGCTTCACGTTCGAGCAGCAGCGCGAGCCATTCGGCGTGACCGAGGCTTGCGGCCTCACCGGTGGCTTCGATGTCGGCGAAGGCCTTGGCCATGCCATGGAGGCCGAGGGCGTTGAGGCGGTCGAGGGTCGGATGGGTGAGCAAGGGATGATCTCCTAATTGTAGTAGCGCGGTCCGCGGATGTTGGCATGCAGGATCGGCGCATCGTCCGCGGAGCGCTGGTGAGCAGGACGCCGATCGAGATTGTTGGCGAGGATCGACTTGACCGAGCCATAGGTGCGCGCGCCGATGTCGATCGCCCGCGCAGCCGCAGCGTCCAGCCGTTCGCGTCCATAGGAGGCGGCGAGCCTGAGGATGCCGAGACAGGCGCGGAAGCCTTGCTCGGGGTGCGAGCGCTCGTCGAGAATGAGGTCGCACAACGCGCTGGTCGCCGGCCCGATCGCGGCGGCGTCCTGGCGGATACGCGCGATGGTCCAGCCGGCGTAGCGCCGATGGCTGGAGGCCATGTGCTCCGGCACGGTGGTGTGTTTGTGATTGCCGCTCATGCGCTGATGCGCGGCGATCCGCTCGCCCTTGTGGAAGATCTCGACGGTGCGGGCCGTGAACCGCACCTCGACCTCGGCGCGGGCGAAGCGATGCGGAACGCTGTAGTAATGCTTCTCCACCTCGACGTGGTAATCGAGACTGACGCGGCGGATCCGCCACTCGGCGGGGACGTAGGGGGAACCCGGCAATGGCTTGAGCGCCGGCCGGTCGACCTCCTCGAGCAACCGGCGGCGTGTCACGCCTATCCGCCGGATCGGCCGTTCCTCGTTCAGCCTCGTGAGCAGTTCGCCGATCGCCGCATTGACCTCGGCCAGGCTGTAGAAGGTGCGATGACGCAGGCGGCCGAGCAGCCAGCGCTCGACGATGAGGACGGCCTGCTCGACCTTGGCCTTGTCGCGCGGCTTGCGCGGCCGCGCCGGCAAGATGGCGGTGCCGTAATGCGCCGCCATCTCCGCGTAGGTACGATTGATCTGCGGGTCGTACAGGCTCGCCTTAATGACCGCGACCTTGGTGTTGTCGGGCACCACCAGCGCCGGTATGCCGCCGATCGCCGCGAAGGCGCCAACATGGGCGCTGATCCAGTCGGCGAGCCCCTGCGTCCACGTCGCCTGCGCGTAGGTGAAGCTCGATGCGCCGAGCACGGCGACGAAGATCTGCGCCGTTCTGCGCTCACCGGTCAGGCGGTCGACCACCACCGGCACGCCATCGCCGGCATAGTCGACGAACAACTTGTCGCCGGCCGCATGGGCCTGGCGCATCGTCACCGACAGGCGGCCCTCCCAGGCGCGGTAGAGCTCACAGAAGCGCGAGTACCGGTATCCGCCGGGCTCGGTGGCGATATATTCCTCCCACAGGATCGACAGCGTCACGTGCTTGCGTTTGAGCTCGCGGTGCACGGTCGCCCAGTCGGGCTCGGCGATGCGGCGGTGACCCTGACGGTTGCCATTGCCGGTCTTCGCGAACAGGCGAAGTTCCAGAACCGTGTCGGTGACGTCGTCTGGCAACGGCCAGCTCAAGCCCGCGGCCTCGAACCGCCGGAGCGCCAGTCGCACCGTCCAGGGCGCCGCGCCCACCCGTCGCGCAATCTCGCGGCTCGGCAGCCCGGCCGCCTTCATTCTGATCACATCGCGCACACGGCGCATCGCAAGCCTCTCCGTCAGCATCCAGGGTCCCCTTCGCAAAGCCGAAAGAGTTGACCCTATGGGAGCCAGAAGAGGCCTCGTCACCCGGGCGACATCATCCCGGAATGGTGGGCGAGATCATCTCGGAATGGGTGGGCGACTTCAAATCGGAATGGTGGGCGAGATCATCTCGGAATCCTGGGCGACATCGATCGAAATCCGCAGGGGGCGAACGAGAATGGCCGGCGGACGGGCGAACTCAGCTGAGGGATTGTCCCCGGAGTATGGATTTCGCTGTGACCGCAAGAGATGAGGGCGGCGGCGCGTCCGGGCTTCCAGGCACCCCCAGCTTCACTCTTGTGATGGCCGCGACGGTCATCGGCGCAATTTTCGTCCTAAGCATCGCGAGCTTGCAGCACTACCGATTTGTCTCTGCTTCAGCGAACGAGCGGATCTCGCGCTCCCTCGACAACGGCAAGTGGGATGGAATGTACCTGGCCAGGCGCAAGGGCAACGAGCTGACCTATGCCGGCAAGGTCGACCACGGCTTCGACAAGACGTCGGCGGCCGAGCTCCGCAAGCGTCTGGAGCCACTCAAACGGAAGACGCAGCCCTACACAAAGCGCATCGCGCACAAGGGCATCTCGGTCGAACCGAAGCTGCTCGCGGAGATCGAATATCGCGCCAAGTCGGCCGAGGGCCAGGTGGGGCATCCATTCTTCAAAGGCCAACGGGAGGATCTCTGACAATGGATCGCCAGACACCAGCTGAAAAGATCGAGCAGAGCTATGATCGGGCCATGATGGCTCTGGCTGACTACCTCACGCACCAGCACGATGCTGCTGCAACCGTCGACCGCCTTATCGGAATCCTCGATCGCGACGCCCTCCGCGATGCAATTACCGAGGTCCTGGTCGACTCCCGGGTTCACCCGAGATCAAAGTCGGACGAACCCGTGTGAGCCGCCCCAGGCGGATGCCGAATAAGTGCAAGAAACTGATAGGCGCTGCGCATCTGACGCGCCGCCAATGTATGGCCGCAGCATCGGGTCGCCTTGTCGATCGTAAAATCAACCCGCGCTTCGCGTATGGGCAGCAAGACCGACGCCGCCGTTAGCGTAGCAGTGGCATAGCGTCTCGAGGCCTAACCCCCGCACCAGACAGTCGGTATACTGCAGTCCCGCAACGCGGCGGCGTGGTCTCATTTTTGGGCTTAATGGAATGCGCATCCCCGCATGAGCCGCTTAGTATTTGTAGGCGAGAGACGGCCATTACGATGACGGTCACAAATGATGATGAAACTCGCGCGTGCCCGAGTTGCGCTGCGCACCCATGCCTGTCCACGCCCATGCTCAACGCCGGGCGGGGCAAGGTGGTCGAACCTGTATCGATGCATCAGGTGCGGCGAACGGTGCGGGGGCAAGGACCTGGCGTACCGTGACTCTCGAAGCTCGATGACGCCTGCAGCCGACACGAAGCCGAGCCCTCTTAAACCTCTCTCAAGGCCGGCAGCACGTGCGCCCCGAATGCGTCGATAAAGCTCAGTTGCCGCCGCCCGACTTGATGAAGGTGGATTTCGGCGAACCCCATCTCGGCGTACTCGGCCAGCCACGCTCGGTGCTGTCCGAGGTCCGCGGAGACCAGGACCGACCGACGAATGTCCTCGCCCTTCACAAGGCGGCCGACTGTGTCGAAGTCCTGTGGCCGACGGAGGTCCCAGTTCACCTCTCCGCCGGCGATATTTGGAGCCCATTGGTGGAGTGCCTCGGCTTCAGCCTCCTCCTCGCTCGGTGCCCATGATAGCGCCGCCTGCAAGATGACGGGCTTGCCGTGCCCGCCGCCACGGCGGAACGCCTCTACCACCTTTCCAAGCTGCTTTGGGGGCGCCTGGACGGTGATGAGAGCGTCGGCCCAGCCGCCCAGCCATTCTGCCGTCTTCTCGCTCACGGCGGCACCGACCAACGTGACCGGCTCTTCCGGGCGGCTGTAGAGCGTTGCCTCGATGACAGTGACGCGGCCACGATGAGTAACGGTCTCGCCCGCGAAAAGCGCCCTGATGATCTCTACACATTCAAGAAGGCGTGCGTTGCGCTCCTGCTTTTCGGGCCATGGCAGACCAGTGATAGATTCGTTGATCGCCTCACCGCTGCCGAGCGCCAGCCAAAAGCGACCAGGGTACATCTGCGCCAGCGTTGCAGCGCCCTGAGCTAATACGGCGGGGTGATAACGATACCCGGGGGCCGAGATGATGCCGAAAGGTAGCGAGGTCCCTTCCAAAGCGGCCCCCAGCCACGACCAGGCGAACCCGGATTGGCCTTGTCGCTCGCTCCACGGATGGAAATGGTCGGACGACATCGCGCAGTCGAAGCCCGCCTCCTCCGCGCGCTTGGTCCAACGCAGCAGATCCGAAGGCGCAAACTGCTCGTGCGAAACGTGGTATCCGAAGCGCGCCATCTTTTCTCGGTCCTTGCAGATGAGATCCGTCGGCACGTCGGCAGGACATCAGTTTGCTGGTACAGCAGACCTGATGCAGATGCGGACCGTGTGCAGCCGGAGTGAGCCTTCAACTCATCAGCGAAAGCGGCCGTTCCTAAGCCAGGGAGAGCGCGAACTCTTGGATTCGATATCACCTGCCTGGTTGAAATCAGCGAGTTCGGGTTTGCATTTGGGACGTGACCGCGCACTCGCCCGTTGAACTTGGGTGATGTTCTGGAACTGGCACTCTGGCATCCGCTGGTCGCCAGTCTCGCGGCGAAATGCCTCCGAGAAGAGGAATGCCGCCATCCGCGGCGTAAGCAGCGCACCGGATCACTCGCACCGGGCGTCCACAGCGAATAGAAGGCGGTGTTCGCTTCTACTTCCCCTCCACCGTCTTGCTGGCGCTGGCAAGTAGGAACGCCTGTGCGTGCGCGCGTCGTCACAGGTGCGCGTTGCTCGCACTCCCCATCAACCAACAGAGCCCATGAAACATTTGTTAATACCGCCTACCTCAATCGATGCAGCGATAGCGACTTCAGCAGCCCGCCACACCAACCCCGTTATTCAGGACTTTGGGAGATCTATGACATGGGCTGCTGATGCTCGTGTCCTCGGTACGTTGGCGGCCGTAGGTTGGATCATGTCGCGTGGAGGCGATCGGCGGCAACGCCTTGTCGCAGATCACGTAGCTATATCGCTCGCGGCAGCAGTCATGTTGCCGAAGATCATGAAGCGAGTGTTCGATCGAACACGACCGGACCGGGTCGTCGTAGGCCCGGATCGGCGTGGGGTTAAGACGTCAGGCCAGCCGCATGACTCCTTTCCCTCTGGCCATAGTGTGCAAATTGGTGCGATCGTCTCGGCTCTGAGTTGGGCCTATCCCAGGAAAAGCTGCAGTATTCCTGGCGATTGGGGGCGCGTTGGCGGCAACCAGAGTGGCCGTGCTTGCGCACTGGACGACCGATGTCGTGCTTGGACTGACCTTGGGCGCGGCTATCGAACGAGCGGCGCGACGCGTCAGTGGAGCGCGACGCGGGAGTACCCGCGCCTGAGACAAGCAATGACCGACAAGCCCTTCGTTCTCTTTCCCGGGATGATTGAGCCGCTGCGAGCGGCCCGCATATACGGCTACCTGATTCAGGACGGAGACGCGCTCTACCATCCCGGCGGCACTCAGCCGATATGCACGATGTCTCTGGCGCGGAAGATGGTCGAAGGCGGCTGGCTCGAGCAGCAGGGCCAACGCTACGAGCCGACAAAGCAGGGTCTGCGAGCGATAGATGTCAACTAAATCAACGATTACGCTGTCCCATCGGGATCCCACCATGAAGAGCTGTGAGCCCGCTGTAAGTTGCAGCAGGTCCCCCATCGCAACGGAGCCGCCGGGCGGAGTATGATCCCCGGACGGCCTCGCCACGCTGGTCCCGGACGAGAGCAATGTCCGGTGCTGCACATCTTGGCCGATGCGAGCGGCTCGGCAACTTCCTTCGCATATTAAGTGTCGATGGATAGGTTAGATCCGGAATCACGCTGAAGCGGCGGCCCCTCGTTCGTGCAGCTTCGAAAGTTGCCGTCGTCCTGGGCCTCACGGCAGCCTCGCTAATGCGCGGAGCAGCTGCATTCGATGCGGTCCCGGCGCAGCAAAAGCAGCGCTGCGCCAGGCAGGCGCGAGATGAGGCTTATCTCCTGGCAGGCGGGCCGCTCTTGTTTCCAGGAAGACCCTTGACCCCCGAACTGTCCTGCTGCTGGACAGCCGAGTTGGAAGACCCCGTCGTCGTCGCGTTGGCGGGCGGGCCGTTCTTGTTGCCCGGCGCGCCGCTGACGCCCGTCCCTGAATTCTGCGCGCTCGGCTGCGATGATGAATCGCCGGTCCCCATCTGGCCGGGCATGTTCGCGGAGCCCGCTTTCTGCTCGCCGACAACGCCGGATGCTCCGGAGTTGCGCGTTTTTACGCCCTTGTCCGCTTCTTCTTGGATTGCCTGAGGTGATGTTTGCTGTGCATGTACTGGCAACGCTGTTGCCGCAAGAAGGACGGAGATCGTCAAGGTTGCTATTCGCATGGACTTTCCTCTCCTGGTTTTATGCCTGACAACCCGCCAGCTGACAGACATTTCCGTGAGGAGAAACATTATTTTAGAGACGCGGTGGCCTATTTGCGGCGCAGTATCAGCGATTGTATGAGTTTACCCGCGCGCCGACATCAGGCTGATTTTCGCAGCAGATCCAGCTGGACCCGCTTCGGCTCGGGCTCGCCACGCAGAAGATGCGCCAGCAACGCTCGAATATCGTGGGCGACGGCAAAGCATCCGGCCTGCGAGAGAGTCTCTTCGCTGAAGCCGCCTGTAAGAACGCCGGCCGCTTTCGCGCCAGCTTCGAGCCCGGCCTCGACATCATAAGGCGTATCGCCCACCATCACCGACTGCGCGCTTGGCAGCGCAAGCTTGCGCAGCGCGATGCCGACAAGGCGCGGGTCTGGCTTGCCATGCTCGACGTCATCCCCGCAGGCAGTCGCCGCGATGTAGTCATTCGCATCCAGAAGCGAGAGATACCGCTTGAACGGAATCCCCCTGCAGTCGGTCGCGAGCGCGACGCGCCCACCCATCTCCGTGAGCACGCGAAACACGTCACGAACGCCTTAGCTGGCAACTAATCGTCTGCGGAGCGCGGAAGGTTAGAGGCGCCCGCGAACTTTATATGCTCTTCTGACTGATCCTCTCCGCCGTCGGTGCGGCGTGCCAATCCTTCTTTGCTCAGCTTCGAGCACGCGGTTGCGAAGGGCTTCGAGTTCGGAAAGTTCAGAGATGAGTGCATCGAGATACTGGCGGCGCAGGACATCTGCGCGAGCAAAATTACGCATGGAACGCCCCTAAAATAATCACACACAAAAACTGCGAGGCCGCTAACGCGGTAGAATATAGCCAGTACAGCCTTTGCATTAAGTGGCGTCAAGGTGCTTCTACTGGGTGCAACGGGCGGCTTTCGCTCGAATGAAAAGCCCGCCGACCTGGGAGCCGGCGGATGGTGGGCAATCGAAAGCTTTCAAAATGCGCCCGCCTGCTACGTGCTGAGCAACCGCAGGACCGAGCCGCATCACAGATCAACAGGTGGCGTACCAACCATCCGAAAACGGTAGCAGAGGCCAGGTGCCCGCGTTGTCATTCGCGACCTCAGGCATGACGTTGATGGTTCTCCGCCCACTCGCCCCCTCAGTAGGAGTGGAAGAGAGGCAGGCAGCAGGCGCACGCCCGCGACCATGGGAGCGTTGCTCGGAAAGCTCTGTGCTGAAGTGCGTAGACACTATGGAGGGCATAAAGTGCAGTCCGCGCTGGGAGCGCTGAAATTAAATTGAGGGAAAACGTCCGGCTCAGATCACGCCCACAATGATCAAAACTCCGACCTCAACCAGTAGGAGCGTACCCGTTGCTGCGGAGATGAAAAACCAATCACCTAATGACAGGAACTGCATGATTCGCCTCCCAATTTGCCAAAGAAAAGAAGCGGCCCCTACATCCTTTGGACGGCGTAAGCAGGGGGCACGATGATGGGGCCGCTTCCAGGAGGTCCTTGACGCGTTCGTCCGGCGCCAAGCATTCGCATCCTAATCCAAATTTAAACCTCGTCCATCATTTAATTTATTTAATTTCCGTTTTATTATTTAATGGTTAATCGGACGACATTTGCAACGATTGCAAGCCGCCGATCCCCTAGTGGAGCGAGCCGGGGATTGGCTTTTTGGCGGCGAGCTATCTATCTGCTTGGTCGCGCCATTCGAGCGGCGAGCTCGGGCCTTACATAGATCGGGCGGCCGCCGCATGGGTCGGAGGGGTTGGTATCGACGCCCACAAATGGAAAGGGATTGGGTCAGCGACGATCTGGACGCACGTGGAGGAGCACGACTTTATCCATGTCGCTGTGACCGGAGCGCCGGCTTTGCAGCTTCACCACCTGCTCGAGTTCGAGAGCCTCTATGGCGAGCTCATCTGCCAAGCGTTCGAAAAGTGCGCGCTTTTGCGGGTCGCTCGATCGTCTGCTCATAAGGACCAAATCCGCGGCATCGGCGCGGAGTTTGTCCAATTTTTCCCTTAGGTCCGCCATGGTATCGGCCCCGTCCTAGACCTACCTCGTCATGCGTGACGGGATGCAGGTCAACGGCGGAACACGCTATGGGTTCTTCGTTAACCGATTGTTAGGCCGACGTTCGTGAAGGCCGAGATGTGTGAACGAGCACCCGCTAGCTTTGCCGAGCGCGCGTCTGCGGCTATCCGATCAATGCTTCAGTGCGCACACGTGGTCACGAGCAGCATGGTCCGGCTGCATTGCCAATTGGATCCCAACATTGGTTCAGGGACTCCACGAGGAGTACCGATGGCCATAGTAGTACCAGCCGCCGCCAGAACAGCGGCGGTCAGCGCGAGCATTCGATAGGTTGCCAAGTTCCACTTCATTGCGCTTCCCTCCAGTGGAAGCGCGCACGCTACGCTCGGTGATACCCTGCCGGTTGTGAACTACTTCACACAATGCGCATCACAGCCGTGTGCAGGAGGCCCGCCGGCACGAATTGGTGGGCATTGTTCGCCAACGTTGCGCTTCCCTAGCGTTGACGATTGACTCTGACGACGACGCCGCTTGGCTAAAACCATAGTCGAGGTCGCTGGCGATGTCCCGAGCGACGCGCGCGCCGTATTGGACGGCTAGTTGAGCCGAGCCAAATAGCTCCCCCACATCGTCCGCATGTGTCTCTCCCTTGTGAAAAATCGGGAAGTAGTAACGTCGCATAACCGCGGCCCTCGTCCTTTAGCGCGATCATGTACACGGCTCAGGACGGCCTACATCTGTCGAAAAGGACAGCGTCCGTCAAACAGCGCCATTCACGAGGCATTTGCGAACTGCGCGACACGTGTTGGCGCTCCTATCAACGAAGGAGCGCCAAGTTGGCCAAGAAGAAAAAAGTGTTCGTCGCGAGTGGACGAAAGACGACCTGAAGACGCTGAAGTTACTTGCGAAGCAAAAGACTGGTGTCACGAAGATCGCAAAGAAATTGAAGCGAACGCCGGGCGCGACGGCGGCTAAGGCATTTGTTCTTGGCTTGTCGCTCACGCAATAGACCGGCACCTACTCGGTCATCCGACAGTGCTCTCGCTCCACGCAACCTCGATCTGACAGGATGCGCGCGATGCGACGTGCGTTTCTGGGCGC
Source organism: Bradyrhizobium sp. CW1 (assembly GCF_023100665.1). Lineage (NCBI taxonomy): Bacteria > Pseudomonadati > Pseudomonadota > Alphaproteobacteria > Hyphomicrobiales > Nitrobacteraceae > Bradyrhizobium > Bradyrhizobium sp. CW1. The sequence goes on along the minus strand of NZ_CP064684.1, from coordinate 2,579,124 downwards.
CGTCGATCGCGCGCAGTATGTTCGTTAAGCATTTCCGACTATGCAGATATCATGTTTCACGCGTTGAGGCAGTTGCTATTGCGAGGTGCGGTAAGCGTTGCAGGCGCCGCTTTGACGGCCGTCTGCATCGCTGGTGTCCTGTCGTTGGTTGCGACGTACTTTCCGACCAAAGAGCAAACAGTCGTCGAAAAATTGCTCTCAAAAGCGGTTCGTACCCAGGCCGTTGCGGCACGAGGGTGAGCGCTGAGCACTAGCGAGAACAGCGATGTTTTCCAAGACCGGATCTCCCCACTGGGTGATCGTCGCAGGAGCTGTCCTCGGGCTGGCGCGATTGATCGGATGGGCGTTTCAAAGAAACCGCAAGCGGCGGAAGAAGTGCGAGAACCCCGCAGTACTGATCAACTGGCCGTCGGACCGGAGGCGAGTCCCAAATCGCGTTGAGAGGACCACTCTCAAGGGCAGGTTAATTGGTCCACTAACGTTGACGCGCGTCGCTGTTTCGTTCTCTGTGTTGAAGATGTTCGCGAAAGGTTTTTCCCACTTTCGGAAAGAAATTTCCGGCACTGAACTAAGCGCCAACATCTATCGCTTTGTGCGTGAGTTCTGACGGGCAGTCGCGGCGCTCTCCGCGTTCGCCGATGCCAGCCCATCAACGCGTGCGCCTAGTGCGCCTAGTTGATCTGACATTAGCTTGCGATTACTGCCTTCCGAGGCAATTTTGCGCTGGACCTCCGCAATCCGGTCCACAAGGCTTTGCTGGCTTGACTGAATGTCTTTCACCGTCTGCTCAAGAGCTGCTACCGCCCTCTTTGTTTGTTCGACGCCAGAATCTTGACGAATAGCAGTCGCTGCCTGTAGGGCATCAATTCTGTTACTCATCCAAACGAACATGCCTCCAGCCAACACAACAATCAACGCGACCACGAGCCAAGGCAACACCTGACGGTGCGTGCGGGCAGATTCTGTTGGTTCCATCACGGCTCCTAGGAGGAACGCAACTCCGTCATACACCCTGAATCGGACTTAGTTGCGACCGCCGCCCCTGTGTTGCCTGCAACATGCTGTGCGGGCTCAAAGGAGCAAGTCTGCGGCAGCCAAGCGTGCAGAGCGAGAGGCATTGAAGGAAGAGCCGGCTGACCGGACTGAGGAAGCCGAGCAAGCAATCGGAAGTCTTGGGAAGGTACTGTGGTCAATTGCCAACGCTCGTCCGGTCTTCGAAATCGCCGAACAGAAGATTGCGGGGTCCTTTAGCGAGCGCCAACCGTAGGCTCCTAAGTACCTCGAATAACCCCCTCTGCCGCGAATCAAGCTGCCCGACACAGTTCGTTCGGCACCCGCCGCGGCGTGGTCGTCGTGTTCGGCCTTGGCGATTGCCCCTCAAGCTGGGGGCCGCTGCTCGTCCACTAAGACCAGCGCGAAGCACCGCTCGCCGGGCTTGGCGTCGGCGGGCGTACGGCCACCAACAACTCTGCCCCTTTGTCAGTAGGCGGGTTGAAATTTCTCATTTTGGGGATACGCAACTTTCCCATGGGCCGCTCGTATGTAGTGCGCGCTGGGAAGACTGGCCGCCCCTAGGCCCCGGCCGGTGGCGCTAAATGGCGCGATGCATCGCAGCGAGATAATTGACTTGCTGCGGTGCTCCTACGCACATCCTCGCAACGTCGGTATGCAATCACCTATGTGCGAGACGCGAATACATGTTCAGGAACACTGGCTGGTGGGTTGCATTGTTGACTTGTGCTTCAATTGTTTAATGAGGCCGAACGATGCGTCTTCTCCTCAGAATGGTTGCGATTGCGACAGTCCCTGCTTGGATTGGATTGAATGCGAACACCGCTGCAGCAGAGGATTTCAATGAGCGGTGGTCCATCATTCCAAAGGCTCGTGCTGAGCCGGCTCCTGATGGGCTCGAACAGACAAAGAAGGATGAGCCGCAAGTGCAAGCTCCGAACGGACAACAAACATTGAAAGATCGTCAAGAACCCTTGAAAGACCGTTCAGCCTCTCGCTCCCTCGACCGAGTGTTCTCCGGAAGGGCCTCATTCTACTCGTACTCAAAGGGCAAGACGGCGAACGGTTCATCGTACGACCGGAATTCACTAACCGCGGCGCACCGCCGTCTGCCGTTCGGCACGAGAGTCCGGGTCATTGATCTTGAGACTAAGAGGTCGGTGGTGGTTCGTATCACCGACCGCGGACCATGGGTCCGAGGCCGCGTCCTCGACCTCTCGCTCGCCGCCGCGCGCACCTTAGGGATTACGGATCGTGGCGTGGCTCCGGTTCGTGCTGAAGTGTTGTAGCAGTCGTCCATCACCTTGCGAAAATACCCAACCGCCGCCCCGCGCCCTTACATCAACGGTCCGGTTTTGGGTCTGAACCGTGCCGTGGCTCTGAAGAACCCCGCCGGTATTGCGGGTCATCGTGACCTCCCTCCGGCTTACTGACGGCGACGAAGCTGCACGAGCCTGCTAGTCGGCGGCGTGAGCCTGGCCGCGCTGATAGAGGCGATGTTCTCCGCACCGGTTGAGCGACGCGATGCCGTTCGGTACGTCGCGTCTGCCTTAGACGACTTCGCCATCTCGCCGGAACTCGGCCCGGTCTGGCACCTTCGCTACGTTTACGAAAGTCATGGCTCGTTTCGCGTCGTCGATATGGAGATGCGACGCCAACCGGCACGCTATCCAGTAAAGACGTCTGGCTTCGTCTGCCCGTCTAGCTATCTCCCACGTCTGCGATGTGGCCGGTCCTGTCGATGACCACCGAGCGCGCGGGACCTTCTTTGACGGCCTTGTAAGTCTTGATCTTTCCGGCCGGCACCTCCTGGATCTGCGAGTAGCCTGCGGCGCGAAGCTTAGCGACAATCTCCTCCGACGGCAGGCACAGCGCAAACGAGCACGGCCAAACCTCAATGAGGGCAGCCATGACGAAAGATCGCAGCACTTGCCTCCTTGCGCGCACGCCGCCGTCGGGCTGGCTCCTTAGCTTAGCCGCCGACCGGCCCCGACAACGTCTCCAGTCCCGCCTCTATTGCCGCGATGTCCTGTTCGATCTGCGCGATCGACAACCTGCAGTCAAAGCCCACCCAGGCTTTCAGGTCTCCGGCAAGGCGCCGGCGGTGCATCTTCAGCTCTTCAAGCGACTGGCGGTCTTTAAGTCTTGCGTAGCCGTCCACAATCAACTCAATCGCACTCGACATGACGCTACTCCACAAAAACAATTCGTACAATCGAATGAGCTTAGTGCAAGCCGCGCGGTCGGCGCAACTTCTATGCTGGCTTCTACACGCTGGCCCCTCCGCCGGCTCGCGCTTCAGCCAATGGCGCGGCTGGGGAGCAACAAGAGCCAGAGGGCGCCTCAAAGGTCCAACCTGGCCTTCGTCAAAATTGGTTACGATCATTGACGGGCTGGCATTCCACTCAGCGTCCAACCGCAAACTCTTCGAAAAACGTGGGCACAGGGTTTTGGTTTTCTAGCTTTTCCCGAACGGAGGCGTCAAACTTGCGTCCATTGAGAACGTGATTTTTTCAGGGATATTGCGATGGGAAAACCTGGCGTTTCCCGTGATGCCTTCCGGGGACTATTCGCTTTCTATGCGGCGAAGACTCATCACGACCACAAGCCCGAAGCCGAACATTCCCTTTTGCGGATGTTTGGATCTGCGGACGATATACCCGATACGTTGCTACGGCAGTGGTCGGACAGAGTTGAGTTGCTCGGCTCCGAAACCGTTGGTCGCTTAATGGATCCACGCGTCCGCCAAATCACGAACGGCAACGCGCAATACGACCATGCCAGCGACTTTCTTCGCACGCGGCTGAGAGACCTCGGGCATAAAATGCAGTGATCAAACCGCCATGCCATTGTCGCCGCAGTCTTCCGACGCATAGACTTGGCAGCTCTTTTCCTGCGCTTTTGATGGACTTGGACTCCATAAGAAACCTTGCGGCCTTCAGCCAAGCTCGATGAGCCGCCCCACTGTGCTAGGCATCCATACCGCGGTCATCGGGCTGGATGAAGCCGACCGACGCCCGTTAAACCACTGCACTGTGTCTGCTGCCACCTAGGCGACGATCGCAAGGCCGTGTGAAATAGTTCACAGATTGGGAAAGAAAAGCTTACTACCATGGAGAGAGCGGCGGAGATGCTCCGGCCTGCTCTTGCTCGGTCGCCTGCCCATCCCGCTTGATGATGAATTGTTTTGTCCGTTTCACTCCCGGAAAGCCGACGACGATGATTGACGACGATTTGGTCCGGGCACATCGCAACAATATTCAACGCTACCACCTCTTATTGCAAACCACTCTGACGGAGTTCGAACGGCAGTATGTCGAAAGACGTCTGAGCGAGGAGCAATGGAAGCTGGATAAGCTAACGACTCGTGCTCAAGCAAAGCGAGACGGCTAATCGCCTACAGACCACGCAGGGTAGGACACCCGATGAGGCACACGGGTTTGCTGTTAATCCTGCGGCAGAAAAGTTTGTGCGAGCAGCTGCGCAGCTCAGAATTCCGGGCCGAGACAACTAGCCGAAGCACGGCAGCACCACCTAACCACTTGCGTTCGCCCGTCGGTTGCGGTTGGATCGTCTTTTTAGGATTTAATCCAATGGCAATCCAATTGCTTGTGGCGAAGGTTCTCAGGGACGAGCTATCTCTAACAGGCGTTCGATCAATAAGCGCTGAAGATTGCGAGGCTATTACTGCTCGCATCTTCGAACGGATCACTGAGCTCGAGCTAGAAGTTGCCGCCCGGGGCTTCAACATCCCCGCGAGCGGCGATGACAGACCGACGTGACGAGCCGAGCGTCATGTCCGTTTACGATCCGCTATCGAGGGAGCTGGGTCGCACAAGGACGCACACTATTCGGCTCACGTTCTCGGACATCGAGGAAATTCTCGGGAGGCCGTTACCGCCGTCAGCTTACAAGTTCAGTGCCTGGTGGGAAAATGAGGTTCGCGCAAAGCGGGGCACACGCAGGCCATGGCGTGGCTGCAGGCAGGCTTCGCGGCCAGAGTTTCTCTGAAACAGCGGGCGGTGGAATTCCATCGAGCCTGAAGGCTTTCACGTCGCGTCACCTTTGTGTCGAGCTTTCCCGCGCGTCCGGGCAGCGTCACTCGAGGGAGAATTCAACCCGAAGGCGGCGGACTGTTCTAGCCCTCCCCGCAGCCTCCGGCTCTTCGGCCCTTTTCATCCAGGGCTGCGTTCAAGCAAACGAGGTGCAGAACTGCATTCTTTGAGACAAGATAGCTCCCGTTCGAACGCCCCAGTCCTCGGGTTATCGGTCAGGCCTAATAGCGGCATACTCAACACACGACGAAGATCTTTCCCGTATTGCCGATTTGAAGAGCCAATCGGTCAGGGCTACACTCCGAATCAATAAGGCAATGGATGCCAGCGGTGGTACGCGAGATGATCCAACAGTCGTCAACCACCAATGTTGTGGTTGCAATCAGCGAGACCGCTGTGGCGTCGCCGCATGAGAAGCACCGTGGCTCGAATTCTAGCCCGGGGACAGGCGTACCCCCGAGCTCCTAGCCTCTGCGGGGCGACGCCTGGGGAGGCGCAAGCCTAGCGGTCCCGGGAAGCTGTTGGCGATGCTCAACGCGCGGTTCTCGTCGGTTTCGAGAGCTATTTTCTGGGCAAGCATGACGTCGCCCTGGGCCAAGCCACCTAACGGGACGAAGCAGCGCCCCGTTCCGAGCCGCCCGTATTCGTCTATCTCGTTGACGTTGGCGGACGTGCCGCGCCGGATTCGGTACCGCTTCCCAGTGTCGCATCCCACGACCTCGAAGTATCCCTTCCTGTCAAAGTCCGCCCTCTGCTGAGGCGAAAGCCAAGAACGAAGGAGGCGTAGCGCACGAGCGTGAATCGTTTTCTCGTCCTTGGATGCTTCATAGAGCTTCCCAATACAGAGGCTACGAAGGGGCCACCGACTGACCCGAGCTAAGTTCCTCTTCACCTGGCCATCACCCACCGACGAGCCGCGGAAAAAACAATGTCTCTTCGGCGGTCGGATCAAACGTGGTGATCCTGGTTACCTCCTCCGGGCTACTCCGCACCGCTGCAGTGTATCCTTTCCCGGTGAATTCCAGAAAACGTCTCTCCGCCTCCGCCAGAGCATCACCGCTGGAGTTGTCGAAGAAGTAGCGGCTGTCGCCGCTGTGATCCATCACGATCTGCGTTGCCATGCTGAGGCTCCCGATTGCACTTCGGAAGGAATGTGAAAGTGCAGACCTCGTTCCTATTTTCGTAAGCGCCGAGATATTTTTAGTTGTGCGCCTCACTAGCCCGACTGTGTATTCCGCCTGGCACGACGGACAAGCGCTCGCTTCGTCAATGTCGCACGCGTGGACTGAGAACGATTGAGGAGCTGACAATGCCCGAGCGTGAGCGGGACGAGATCCACCAGCCCGGTGCGGCCTTTGCGGGCCGGTACGATTTCGGAGAGACGCCGGCGGCAATCAAGACGGCCGAGGGATTGGCCGGATGTGGCCCAGTGCCATGATACTTGCGCAGGGCGCGCCTGCGATGGAGAGATCCATCGCCAGGTCCGGGACGGCTCAACCACAGTCCGGAGGGGCGGGCGCCGTCCGTCGGGCGCAACTTCAAGAGCCGGCGGCGCCTGGGAGGGAGCAGGTCGGAGAAACCTGCCAGCGTCAAGGTCGCGGCACGTGGACGTTGCCGCATTCTGACCCGCATCTGCATTTCACTATGTGAATCAGGGTCGACGGTTGCGGCTCGCAAAAAGCGACCTCAGGCCGAGACCTGCGGCCGAGGTTACCTTCCCTCCACTGTTCCTGCGGTCAGAGGCTGCCTTAGGCAGGGCTGCCCGCGTAAACGGTCTCACCATTGTGAGCAGGACGGAGAACCGGCCTCGCGCATTCTGCTGAATCCGCAACGGCTTGCCGACGACCTAAAGCGGCCACCGCCCTAAACCCAAGCGCCCGACCCGGGCCGTCTTTCCACGAATCGTAGTATCGCAGTAAGCGTAATGCGTCCCTCGCCGTCTATCGTGGCCGCCGATCGCCCATCGCGACGTCTATCTCAGCCGCTCTACGACAGGGCGCCCTTCCAAATAAGCGGGCTTACGCGGGCGGGGTTTTGCTGCTTCCGCGAGCCCGATGACGTGGCGCTATTCGACTTTCGGACTAAAGCCGTTTTGTGCGGGCCTGCTCCAGCCGCCCCGGTGACGCAGGAGGCCGATTTGCCGCCGTCGGATGCCATCTTCAGAGACTATTTATTGGGTCGGTCCAATCGAGCCGAGTGCGCCTCCGCCGTGACTGGCGCTCGTCGGCTCCTATCGTTGGACACCGTCATCAGTTCAGCTTGAAAAACGTCTGCCCTAGCCGCTCCTTGAGTGTTTCCAGTAACGACATTCTCGTATCAGGCGCCGCAGCTTGCGCTCCCGTTGCGGGTGCGGGAATAATATTCAACGGTTTCGCTGCTCGACGGTGAGAGACTTTTTTCGCGGATTCGCCTTTTGCCGCATGCTTCGACTTCAAGACCTCGCCGCCTGATTTCGGAGTGACCGGCTTCCGGGCGACGTCAAGTTCGGAGAATGCGCTCTGCAGAGGCCGAGCAGATTGCACCGACGTCATTGATGTAGAAGGACTGATGTTCGACGGAGCCACAATGGTCGGCAAGCTGGTATCGATTATGACCCGTTCAGGCGCCCTCTCGGCTGAGCTGATCTTGATGGACGGTCGCTCTACGTCGCTGTTATCGGGGCCCATCGCCTGCTGCGGCAAGCACCAGCCGATAGCGATCAGCAACAGGACGAGAGCGCTGCCGACGAATCCGAAATACTTCATCAAAGGCACAGGCCGCCTCCGTTTGGCGACGACCTTGAGACCTCGATTGTTAGCAAAAAGCTAAAGGTAGATTAAAACAGAAGACATGGTTATCACGCATGCTGCGGCGCAGCGGCTATTTCGCCGGCGTTCGTGACTTCGATGCTGCATCGTAGATCTCGATCTTCAGCTTCGGATACTTGGCCAACAAATCAAGGGCCGCGTTAGTCGCGGCGTCCTGATCTAGAAATTCGGTCTTGAAACGACCATCGACGAGCATCGCATAACCGATAGCCGGCGCGAGGTCAGCACGCCGAACTTGGCTTGGTTGCGGACGTTCCAGGTGAAGGGTTGTTTTGTTCATTCCTTGCTTATCCGGTTGGAGAACGCCCTTGCTGCTGAGGCTCTCGCAAATCGCCGAATTGGATGCTCGCGGTCTCCCAACCGGCGTAAGCACAGAACAGGAGAACAAAAATTCGAAATGCAATCGACATGCCGCCCGCCTTTTCTTGTTGGTGACGACGGTACAAATAACGTCTTACGGGCAGCTTAGGAGAAAGGGTTTGCGCAAGGTATACGCCTGAGCGAGAAGCGAGGCTGGTTTGCCGAAGCCGCAGTCACATTTCTGTCGTTGTCGGTCCTATTCAGCATTCATAAATGAATTCGCTATCGTGACCAGGTGTACTGCGGCGGTGCCCAGCTGCTCCATTTCCTTGTCAGCAGTGTAGGCTGAAGCCGCTCGTCGATAGGCGATTGCAACCGTTGCGTATGCATCCGTGATCAGTACAGCTGAATGATCGTGCGCATCTTTTGCTTTCCGATTACGTACTTGGACGACTTTTGTCGCGGCCTGAGCGGTTAATTCAGCAAGCTTCTCGTTACTTAAGCTCGGATCATCAATACCAGGCTGACATGCAGAAGCCGCGCCGGCGATTGCCTGATAGTATTGGCGCTTTTGCCACTCATTGGCCGTCAGGTAACTCTGCAGCAGGCGGCGAGCCCTGCCTTCAAGCTGCTTTCGATCGCTTTTGATCTTTCGACGATCTGAGCTAAGCCAGCGGAGCATCGTCTGCCTATTCACTTCGGCGCCTAACGCAAAGATCAAGGGGCTATAAAGTTCCACCAGCACACTTGAGCCCGTTCGCCCAGCGCCGCCCGGACATAATCTTACATCCTGCCGGTCTAGCGAACAGGACGAATTCCACGATGGATCAAGAGAGGAAAGAGGTCGAAAGTAATTTGCCTCCATATTGCTTTGTCCGCCCTGCGAAGGGTGCGTGCCGTCAGGGTATAAAGCTCGGTTTGCGGCAGCGGAACAGGGCCCCCGGTTGGATCGGCAGCGTAATCTAGGACGAGGTCGCACCTTCCTTCGCTGGGAAGCGGCGCAGAGCCCGCCGGCGATGGCCCGATTAACATTGAAGATACATTCGTTAGCAGGATTGTGCGTGCTGATTTTGAGCTGCACGATTTTGCGTGAGGACTTAATTGCATCCTGGAACGTGGCCAAATATCCATCAAGGGCTGCAAGCCACGTTGAAGCGTCAGTCGAACGAAGATCATTTTGCGCCGCCTGAACGAACAGGATAGCGGTCGCGTTTTGACCATGCACCTCGGCCCTGGCGCAAGCTGGCGGAGGTGGTTCAGGTGGAGCTTCTGGAGGAGGAACAGGCTCAGGCAGCACGACGGCCGGCTCGATGTCGAGCAGTGGCACCGCGAGCGGTACGGGTGGTTCGCCCGGACCTAACGCGAGCAACGCTCTCAACCATCAAACTACGGGAAATCGGCTGGGCAATCGCGCTAGGAATGAGAACATGGCTCTTCTATCCCCGCCAGCGGCTACGTCAACGATCCTACGATGAACAAGGCCGTGCAGAATTTGGGGAATACGAATACTGGTATTGTAGCGCTTAGCCGCTAAGCCTCCCCACCGGCGGGCGCCGCACAATGAGCGCCCTAGGTAAAATTAGAACGGCTTCTATTTGTCAAAAGCACCGTACACGATGTTCGTCAGCGCTGTTCTGGTCGACTAATCTGTCCAGTTGCATCATAGACGTCATCGCCCACACACGCCAGGAATAGACACAACAATTGTCGCTGGGCTGCGATCACAGTGCCCATGTTGCGGGATCGAACTCCCCGCATCATCCGAAGGGCGTTCACCGCATAGAAATGCAGCAGGCTGCAGATGCAAAACTTTTCGCCAAATGTGCTCCGCTGATTCCCGCTTGGACCGCGTGGCCGAACTATTGGACCCACCGGAAGCTGAGGTTATGGCCCCGGGCTCCTAGACACCCCGGGGCCGCCCTGCTTCAAGGCTGCGCTTGTTGCCGGCCTATCTTTTTCTAGCGCCGATGCAGATCATGGCGCCGAGCTTGCGAAGCGCTGGTGCGCCAGCCGCCATGTCGTGGCGAACGGCCAGATCCAGGCGAGCGCCGGCGTTCCCTCCTTCGCGCCCGTTGCGCGCAGGCCCGACTTCAGTTCAGAAAGACGCGCTTTTTTCCTGCTAGACCCGCACCCGAAGATGCCGAATTTCCCCTTGAGCCGGACTGAAGCCGGCGACATCGCGGCCTACATCGCATCGCTGCGTTAGCAGAGCGACCGATTGGTCAAGACACCTGCGACAGATGCAAATCCCTGCCTGAGAATCGACAGGGATCAGCGGAAAGGATGATGGGCGACGAATGAGGTCCATTCGACGGCCATCATGGACCGGCACCAGTGGCGATATTCACGCCGGACAAGTCCAATCTGTGGACGCGGCGTGAACACACCGAGAATCAGGACTTGTCCTTACCCGGTTGCATGAGACTGCCGGTCATCTGGCGCATGTGGTCTCCGGCACTGGTGAACTGGCTGCGCAGGAAATCCGATTGGATTCGCATCGCCTCCTGAAGGTCGGTCGCATGGACGAGCTTGCGAGCATGCTCGAACGCCGACTTCATGTTCTGCTCGGTGAAAGCGAGCGCCTGCTTCGACACGTCCGCCCCCGCGCCCGGAACGGTCGTCATCGACTTGGTGGCGGCTTCGAAAAACATGCCGAATGCCTTTTCCGCCTGGTCAATCGTCTTCTCGGCCAGGTCGCGCAGTTCGGCCGGAACTTCGAGCTTCGGTTCGATCATGGTCGCACTCCTCCCGTTTTCAGAACTGAATACCACACTTGCCGGATCGCCTGCCAGCGTCCAGCCCCGGGGAAGTCGTCGCTTGGCGGCCGGCTTTGGCAGGAAATCGTAAGGCGGGCGCGCGGGCCGGCTCAGGAAAGGGGGTGTTCGGGGAGGGTTTCTTCGGTGGCGAGGTCTTCGACGAGCTTGATGACCTCGAAACGCTGCCGGGGCGCGAGCTTCAGAAAGGCGCGGAGCAGGCGCAGGCTTTCGACGGTGCCGCTTGCGGGCGCGCCGAGCTTGAGGTGCAGCTCAGCTGCGAAATCGAGGTTCTTCATCTCGCACCTATGACAAGCATCGGACTTCGTGATCCAACATCGAGGTCCCAACTAAGAACCCAACTAAGAACCCAACGCCATAACCGGATGCCATAACCGGATGCCATGGCGACGGCGCGCCTTCGGCCGGGGGGAAGCCCGGTGTGTTCGCACGCCGAGCTACATGTGCAAGCGCGCACCTGAAGAGGTTGTAACTATGTCAAGAAACAACCCGTCCGGCAAGCCCAACGGTTGGCGCAGCGATGCTTCGTCTGCATCGCACCACGGCAATTCCGGATAACAGGAATAGGGCCCGCCGTCACCCACCTGCGTCAAGAAGCGTCATCGATCAGGCATACAGCCTCGATTGCCGTCAATCGACGCTGCGTTTCGTGTTGTTTCGGATGTGAATAGACGTTGGTGGACGCGAACCAGTGCTTCTTCAGCGTATACACGTAATTGTTGAGTCTGGCGTCGGCGGTTGTATCGTCGACGAAATAGGCGTCGATCTCGCGCTGTGGATCGGCAGCCACAGCGCGGCCTTCTGACCAAGAGACAAACTATTACGTTTGGATTTCATTCAAACCCGTCCCCTCGAGCTCTTGGACTTGGACCCGCCTCTTCGCATCAGGATTCATCGGGCCCCATTTGTTTCCGGCCGTGAACTGTTTTCGAGGAGCAAACGACAAAGCGGTGGCGTAACAGTCACGCAGATCACGGGCGCCGTGGCCGATGCATTGATCGATTCGGGCGCCCCAGCACCAAAGGACGACGGCATGCTTTCTCGCTGCGATCTCATCAAGGGCGCCGCAGTCGCGCTTCTCACCTTCTCGACACAAAGCGCGTGGGCGCAGGAGACCAGGATGAACCTGTTCAAGATCGTCACCATCAAGGACGAAATCGTCGTCGGATTGTCGACGGAGGAGCTTCAGGTCCTCGGCGGCAATGATGCGAGCGCCGTTGCACATGCTCTGGCACAGAAGGGCGATCTCACCGTCTGGCAATACAACGTGCATCGCGGTCCGAACGGCGAATTGCAGCAGGCGCCGACCGCCAGAATCGGCCTTTTGGCCAACGCCTCGCTGCGGGTCGAGCCCTATGCCACGACCTACCAGATCCTACCGCATCCCTAAGCAGCGGACCGGCGCGCCCACGACCGTGATCGCGGCGTTGTCATCTTCGTTGCCCTGCACGCCCCGTTTCCGTCGCAAAGCCATAGATCAGTGCCAGCCGGTCCAGGCATTCACGGAAACGTCGGGCAAAATAGTCGATCCAGCGCTGCGTACGGACGGCGCGACGCTGGCCGATCTCGTCCATGGTCAGGCCTAGCACCAACACGTCGTGCACTAGCGCGGCACCGTCTGTGCCGAGTTCGCGCTCGATCCGGTTCAGCCGCAGCACCGCCTGGCGTTGGCTCTCGGTGACCGGCTCGCGCATGCGCGCGCCATCGACATATTCACGAGTCGGGTCCATTGCCTGAGGGCCTCGCTCGGCTTTCTCCCAATCGTCCTGGAAGGCGCGCCCGCCGCGATACTGCGCCTCGTCGATCTGACGGTGCGCATGCAGCCGGCCGAGCGGATCGCTGCGGATCGACCGCACGGCCATAATCTTCTCGCCGGGGTCGAGCGCCAGCGGATTGTCCACCTCGACTTCCGCCACCTCCGCATTGAACGGTATCTCACGTGAGCGTCGGTCGTGGACATTCGCCAGTTTAAAGGACCTGTTGCGTCGGACACGTGCCACTCGGATACTCCTTGCGAAATTGACGATTGAACGGACGGTCGTCAGGTCACGCGGCAGAGACCAGCCTCAGCACGGCGGGACCGGCGACGCGGGCGGATCCAGCTCCGGCGCGGCGCGTCAGGCGCGCATGCGGCGTGCAATAGCTCGAGCCCGGCTCACTTGGATGGCCGCAGAAGGTAATCTCCTCCCCGTCCTTGTCGCCGCCATAGGGATAGCGACAGTCCTCGGCAGCGAGTTCGACCAACGGGACCAGGCGCGGCTGGACGCCGACGCAGCGCAATTTGACCTGCGCGGCAGGCTTTCTCGCAGATTTCGGCGGCAGGTTCAGTAACGCGGGACGGTGCGGGAGGATAAGACAGGCTCCAGACGGCAGCACCGGCACGATCGACGGACTCGTCATCCGCACCTGCACGATCAGCCCGAGCCGCTTGGCACGGCCGACCACCGCGCTGCGCGTGTAAGCCGTTCCAAACCTTGCGTTAATCTGTCTTCCGATCTCCGTATAAGACATTCCCTTGAGAAAATAGTCGCGAAGCGCGTCGGAGTGCTCCGACGGCCAATGGCCCGGTTCCATGCTGCTGTCCTGTGATGCGCCTCCTTCGATCGCACGATCGCGAAGCGGAGCCTACATTCCGGTATTCCGAAGTCAGAGTCAAGCGATAATTCTGATATTCATAATTGCATCAATTCCGAATTTCGGATTACAAGAGACGGACGATGGACAATCGAGGGAATCACCATGTTGGACGCTGCAATGATCGAACGGGGCCTGGAAAAGACGGGCAAGAGCAAGGGCGGCCTGGCGGCTGCCATGGGCGTACGCCCCGGCGCTGTCTCGGAGATCCTCGGCGGCGAACGCCTGGTGAAGGCTTCGGAAATCATTCCGATCATGGAATATCTCGAGCTCAATCTCGCGCCGATCATGGGCCGCGTCGGGGCCGGTGCCGTGATCGAGCCGGACTATGAGCAGGTTCCCCCCGAAGGCCTTGGCGACATCGCGCTGCCCTTTCCGATCATGGAGGAGACCATCGCATTCGAGATCGTGGGCGATTCGATGCTGCCCAAATACGAGAGCGGCGACGTAATCGTAGTCTACAAGGACCAGCGCCATCCGCTGTCGAGCTTCTACGGCGAGGAGGCCGTGGTCCGGCTCAAGACCGGCGAGCGCTATCTGAAGACCATCGAACGAGGCAAATCCCCCTCCGTCGTCAATCTCAGCAGCTTCAATGCCAAGCAGATCGTCGGCGTGAAACTAGAGTGGGTCGGCGAGATCTGCCTGTCCATGCCCAAGGGGCAGCTGGAGCGGCTGCGCGCCAAGTCGGCGCGCCCGCGCAAGAGGGGCAAGTAGCTGCAATTTCCGTTTTTACGAAATTCACCTTGACTTGATTCCGTTTTTCGGAAATACTCTGCCGTGCCCGACCATGGGCACGGCAGGATCGTTTCATGCAGTATTTCGTCGTGATGATCGACTATGGGCGCCGCGGCCGCGAGGCAGTGGTCGACCCTGAAATCACCAGGCGCGAGGTCATTTCCCGCGGTGCCTCAGGGGAATATCGGAATATCTCGTTCATCCAGGAAATCGTGGAGAATTCGGTCGAAGACGTGACCGAGGCGATCCTCGCTGAGGCTGCCCTGCCCCGGATCCCGCCCGAAGAAGTCGACCTCCAGGCTCTCCGCCTCGATCACGCCCGCGATCTGCGCAAGCACGAGCGGACATAACGCAGGCCCAGGGCCGACCTTTTCCGGTCCGATCGAATCGGAACGGGCTCTGGATTTCTTATTTTGACGCGTTTTCTTTACGCGAACCGGAATCCGGTTCGCTCGAAACGCTCTGCCAGCCTGCGCCACAGCCCGGTCGGAGATCACACCGTGAGGACGGTCGATCCCGTGGTCTTGCGCGCGGCGAGATCGGCATGCGCCTTGGCGGCGTCCTTCAGTGGATAGGTCTGGCGCACCTCGATCTTGACCGCGCCGGACTTGACGACATCGAACAGCTCGCCCGCCATCGCGACCAGGCTCTCACGCTTGGCGGCGTAGGTGAACAGCGTCGGCCGGGTGACGTAGAGCGAGCCCTTCTGCGCCAGCAGACCGAGATTGAGCGGCTCGACGGCGCCGGAGGACGCACCGAACAGCGCGGCGACGCCGAGCGGCGCGAGGCAGTCGAGCGACTTCAAGAACGTGTCCTTGCCGACGGAGTCATAGACCACCGGCACCTTCTTGCCGCCGGTGATCTCGTCCACGCGCTTCACGAAATCCTCGCGGCTATAGATGATGACATGGTCGCAGCCATGCGCCTTGGCGAGCTTGGCCTTCTCGTCGTTGCTGACGGTGCCGATCACGGTTGCGCCGAGATGCTTGGCCCACTGGGAGAGAATCAGGCCGACGCCGCCGGCGGCCGCATGCAGCAGGATGGTGTCGCCGGCCTTCACCCGATAGGTCTGCCGGATCAGATATTGCGTTGTGAGCCCCTTCAGCATCATCGCCGCCGCGGTCTTGTCGTCGACACCGTCCGGCAGCTTCAGCAGTCGGTCGGCCGGGATCAGCCGCGCCTCGGAATAGGCCCCGAGCGGCGAGGCGCCGTAGGCGACGCGATCGCCGGGCTTCAGATCGGTGACGCCAGGCCCGACCTCCTCGACGACGCCAGCAGCCTCGCTACCAAGCCCACTCGGCAGTTGCACCGGGTAAAGGCCCGAACGATTGTAGATGTCGACGAAGTTGAGACCGACGGCGGTATGGCGGATTCGTGCCTCGCCTGGTCCGGGCTTGCCGACACTGACTTCTTCCCAGACCAGCACTTCCGGACCACCAGTCTTGTGAAAGCGAATGGCATGCGTCATGGGCGTTGCTCCCTTATCGTTGAGGTCGAAGTCCGAATACCGGATCGGTCTTTTGAAATAGGTATTTGCTCCACCCGTCACAGTACAGAGACGTAACAAGAATGTCACAGCGAACGACAAACCTCCGCCGTTCCGCCTCTGTTCGAAAGAGTTGATGTCGGCCTTTCGGCGGCCGGCAGTAGCCTTCGCGCGGGTTTGGAGGTCGTCTGCGAAGGAGAGCCGAGATGCCAGCTTATGTACAGCATCATCAGGATATCGAGATCGCGCCTGTGATTTGCCCTGCTTGCATGGGGTTCCTTCCAATGTATGTGCGCGAGGTCGAACCGCATTGGAGTCTTGCCAAGATCGACTTCGTCTATGAATGCGCCGATTGCGGCGCCGAGGTCAGACAGACGATCCGCAAGCCGGAGTTGCTGCGGCACTGATCCCGCGGCCGGTTGGCCGCCCGGCTATTTGCGTTGAGCGGAAAAAACGCCCATTCGCGCGGATCTGGCCTCTCCCAAACGAGGCTTGTTCTTTGCCGTGAACGCAGGCAGAACAAGCCTCAATCAAGACCTTTGGGAGCGCCTTTTCGTGGCTGAACAGAAGCCCTCGACAGCGATCGAGGCAGTGGAGAGCGGCCTCGCCGCTCAAGGCTACATCGCGAGCCGGCAGATCGCGACCGCCGTCTATTTGTCGCAACAGATCGAGAAGCCGATCCTGGTCGAAGGACCCGCGGGCGTCGGCAAGACCGAGCTTGCCAAGGCGATTGCGGCCTGGCGCGGCCTGAAGATGATCCGCCTTCAGTGCTACGAAGGCCTCGACGAGGCCAAGGCGCTCTATGAATGGAAATACGCCAAGCAGCTTCTCTACACGCAGATCCTCAAGGACAAGCTCGGGGAAGTCCTCGGCGGCGCGCAGACTTTGCACGCTGCACTTCATCAGCTCCACGATTTCGGCGACGTGTTCTTCTCCAAGGAGTTCGTCGAGCCGCGGCCGCTGCTGCAAGCGCTGGAGCAGCCGGGCGGCTGCGTGCTCCTGATCGACGAGATCGACAAGTCGGATGCGGAATTCGAATCGCTTCTGCTGGAAATTCTCTCCGACTTCCAGGTCACGATCCCAGAACTCGGCACCGTCTCCGCGATCACGCCGCCAACGGTGATCCTCACCTCCAACAGCGAGCGCGATCTGGGCGACGCCCTGAAGCGGCGCTGCCTGCATCTGCACATCGGCTTCCCCGAGCAGCGGCTCGAGGAGCGCATCGTCGAGAGCCGCGTCCCCAACATTTCGCAGACGCTGCGGCGGCAGATGGTCGGCTTCATCCACGAAATCCGCTCGCTCGACCTGAAGAAGCTGCCTTCGGTCAGCGAGACCATCGACTGGGCACGCGTGCTGGTGCTCTTGCAGGCCTCGGAACTCGACACCGAGATCGTCAAGGACACGCTCAACGTGCTCCTGAAATACGAGGCCGACATCGAGGCGGCTCAGCCTCAGATTACGACCTTCATTGCCAAGGCAGCACGATCCAACGTCTTCGGTTGACCCCGATGCGCGAGAATATCCATCGTTTCTTCCGTGCCGCACGGGGCGCCGGCGTCCATGTCTCGCCGGCCGAAAGCATCGATGCGATGCGTGCGGTCGCGCAGGTCGGCCTCTCCGACCGGACCATCCTGCGCGATGCGCTCCTTCTGACGCTCGCCAAGTCGCAGGACGAAAAGCTCGCGCTCGGAGACTGTTTCGATCTGTTCTTCAGCCAGCCGGAGCCGCGACAGGAACAGCCTGAAGCCGACAGCAACTATGTTTCGGAGGACGCGGATCAATCTCCGTCGTCGGGCGCGGCCAGCGATGCGAGCGCCGGTTCGCCTCCCGCAGAATTGGGGCCCCTCGCGCAGATGCTGCTGTTGCAGGATCGCAACGCGATCACCGCCGCGATCGCCAGCGCCTCAGGTGCGGCCTCCCTATCCGACATCCGCTACTCCACCCAGCGCGGCATCTTCTCCAGCCGCATCCTTGACGCCATGGGGCTCCAGCGGCTGCGCGACGATCTCGAGGAGCTGACCGCGACCAATCCGGCACTGGCCGAGCGGCTTCGCGCCGCGCTCGATGCCTTGCGCGAAGCCGTCCGCGACACCGTCGCGCAGGGGCTTGCGCTCTATGCCCGCGAGGAAGCTGAAAACCTCCGCAACGAGATTCTTCGCAACGCGCCGCTTGCCCGCATCGAGCGCCGCCATGTCGCGGAGATGCGCGCTCTCATCCGCCAGATCGCACGTCGCCTGCGCGAGCGCTATTCGAAACCACGCAAGCGCCAACGGCGCGGTCATCTCGACGTCCGCCGCACGCTGCGCCGCAATGCCGCCTGGGGCGGCATCCCCTTTCTCACGGCCTGGAAGCGCAAGCATCGCGATCGGCCGAAGATCGTGGCGCTCTGCGACGTCTCGGGCTCGGTGGCGCAGGTCTCGGATTTCTTCCTGCTCCTGATCCACTCGCTGCACGAGGTGGTCGACGACGTCCATTCCTTTGCCTTCTCCTCGCATCTGATCGAAGTCAGCGACATCCTGGAATCGAAATCGCCGGAAGAAGCGATGGCCGAGATCATGTCCAAGGTCGGCTTCGGCTCCTCCGACTACGGCTCGTCGCTGGTCGATTTCGAGAAGGAGTTTATGAGCACGCTGACGCCGCAGACCACGGTGATCGTGCTGGGCGATGCCCGCAGCAACAATCTCGATCCGCGCGCCGACATCCTGCGCCGCATCTCTGAGCGCTCGAAGCGACTGGTGTGGCTCAATCCCGAAGGACGTCTCGCCTGGGGCTTTGGCGATTCCGAGATGCCGCGCTATGCGACCTTCTGCAGCGTGGTGCGCCAGTGCGCCACCGCGCAGCAGCTCGAGCGCGCGGTATCCGATATTGTGGCGACTTATCAGTAGGCCTTACCCACAGCCGACGTCAGTTTCGCCCCAGCTCCGTCTGAGCCACATTGCACTCCCGGAAATGATAGGCGATCTCGTCAAGCGCGCGCTGCTCCCATTCCTGAGCTTGCGCAAGCCAGAAAAGCCGGCGCTGCAAATCAAGCGCGGCACGCTCCCGGCACAGGGATTCCTGACTGCGAATTTCGACCAGCCTGTTCATGCACTCCACTCCTGCCGTGTGAAGCCATTCCCCGCGAATCAGCGTAACAGAATCCCGAACCCTTCGTTCTCATGATTTCTGTGCATGTTGCGACGCAGAATGGGACAGCAGTGCTTCCCGTGCAGTGCGGTAGTTCGCGGACCAACATCAAGCCTACATCATCAATATGTGATCGAGGCTCGGACGGTCCTCGTGACCGAGCGGTCTTAACTCTTGTGGCGCAATGGCGTGCAGCAATTTGTGAAGAGAAGTTCTAAACGCCTCACCGAATTCCCGACTCATTGTCGTCGCACGGTCTTCATGCAGCGCCTCTAACAGAGGCGCACGAACGGCACTACGGCTTGAGGCAACATGAGCAACGACATCGACTTCGATCTTTCGCCAGACCAATGGGAGGTTCTGAAGGCGCTTCGCGACCCGGTGTCGAACGGTCGCCTTTCCAAGGCCTATCTCATCGAGAGCCTCGTCAAGTTCGGTCTTGTCGTCGTCTGCGACGGCGTGCCGGTCATGACGCCGAATGGACGCAAGGTGCTGGTACGCGGATCGTGTCGGCTGCTGGATCTCGCGGCGTGACGCGGCCACCCGCGCGCAGAACGTGACTGTGGACCGCAAAATCGTCTGTCCACGTGACCGACGGCACCTGGAACGGTTTCCCGGCGCCGATGCGGATGCCGGTCGCACCGCAAAAAGACCGAATAGACCTCCTCCTCAGCGAAAACCGCGACAATCTGGCACGCTAGTTGCTCCTTTCGACGATCGAGACGTCGTCAAAACGGGGGAGTCACCATGTCGACCATTGCCGCGGCCCCGGCCGCCGAGCCAAAGCCGCTCTACACGTCGCTGTTCGTCCAGGTCCTGGCCGCGCTGATCCTCGGCATCATTCTCGGGGTGGCCGCGCCGGATTTTGCCATCTCGCTCAAGATTCTGAGCGACGCCTTCCTGAAGCTGATTTCGATGATCGTGGCGCCGATCGTGTTCTGCGTCGTCGTGCACGGCATTGCTGGCGCGGGCGACCTCAAGAAGGTCGGACGGGTCGGCGTCAAAGCGCTGGTCTATTTCGAGGTGATGACCACAGTCGCGCTCGTGGTAGGTCTCATCCTGGCCTACACTTTCGGCCCCGGTCATGGCATGAACATCGACCCCTCGACGCTGGACGCCAAGGCGCTCAATACCTATGCCGACAACGCCCACAAGCTTCAGGGCGGCGGCATCGGCTCCTTCCTCCTCAACGTGATCCCGAGCACCTCGTTCGACGCGTTGTCGCGCAACGACGTGCTCCAGGTGCTGTTTTTCGCCGTGCTGTTCGGCGTAGGCCTCGCACTGGTCGGCGGCGAGAAGGGCAAGCTCGTGACGTCGATGATCGATGCCGCCTCGACCGTGCTGTTCCGCGTCATGGGGCTTATCGTCCGCGTTGCTCCACTTGGCGTGCTCGGCGCAGTCGCCTACACCGTCGGCAAATACGGCGTCGGCTCGCTCAAGCAGCTCGTCTCACTGGTTGCGCTGTTCTACGTCTCGGTCGGCATCTTCGTGCTGGGCGTGCTCGGCGGCGTCATGGCGCTTGCCGGCATCAACATCCTCAAATTCCTCGCCTACCTGCGCGAGGAGTTGACGATCGTGCTCGCGACCGCCTCGTCCGACGCCGTGCTGCCGCAGATCATGAAGAAGCTGGAGCGGATGGGCGTGAAGGATTCCGTCGTCGGCCTCGTGATTCCGACCGGATATTCCTTCAACCTCGACGCGTTCTCGATCTACCTGACGCTTGCGGTCGTCTTCATCGCGCAGGCGACCAACACGCCGCTGTCCTTCGGCGACCTCCTACTGGTGCTCGGCGTCTCCCTGATCACCTCCAAGGGCGCGCATGGCGTGCCGGGCTCCGCGATCGTGATTCTGGCGGCGACGCTGAACGCGGTGCCCAGCATCCCTGCGATCGGCCTCGTGCTGGTCTTGTCGGTCGACTGGTTCATCGGCATGGCTCGCGCGGTCGGCAACCTCACCGGAAATTGCGTTGCGACCGTGGTGGTGGCCGCCTGGGAAGGCGACCTCGACCGCGCCAAGGCGGCCAAGGTCCTCGACGGTGGCGAGCTTGTGGACGTGACGGCGGGGTAACGACCGCCGTTCAGTCATTCCACTGGAGGAGCGGCGTTCCATGCGCCCTCCTCCAGACGGAGAGGAAACGCGGAAACCAGGAGTGGGCCACGGCACCCTTGTAGGCCCAGGTGCGATACTTCAGGCCCCGCTCCGAGATCAGTTCCTGATAGCCGCCGTGGACTTCGGTTGCGGTGCGAATGTCCTTCAGAATTCCCTGGGCAGAGGAACGGTAGGTATCGCTGCACGAGAATTCGTCATAGTCCAGCATGCGATCCGCGAATTCGACGTTGAACGTCGGCCAGGAGGAACGTCCCTGATAGGCGGGAGCCGCGATCTTGTGGATCATCTTGTTCCGCGGATTATCCGCGGACACCAGGAAGTGGAATGTGCCGGGGATGCGAAAGCGCGGCTCCGCAATGATCAGATCCGCCGTGGCTGCGAACAGCGCGCGCTCGGCCGGCTCGTTCATATCCCAGAAGCCGCGATGCACACTGACGAAATCCAGAGCGACCGAGGACACCGGCGAGCTTGGGGGGCCATCCAGGGAATGCCTGATATAGCCGCCCTTGCCGAACAGGCGGAGCAGGTCCCTCTTGTACTGCGCCAGGTCGCGTCCGAGCCGCCGCTTCAGCTCGTTCTCGTCGATGATCCCGAGCCGCACGCCCCACACGAAGGTCGTGTAGACGCAGGCATTGGTGACGAAACGCCTGCGCTCGGCGCGCGTGTCCGTTGCCGCAGAGCGCGGAGCACTGGCATCGCACAGCAAATACGTAGAGCCATCATCATTGAACGGCTCGAGCTCGCTTGCGAGCTGGAGGATCGCGCGCTTCAGATCACCGCAATATTCGGCCAGCAGCAGGCGACCGGCATGCACGCATTGCGACATCGCCAGATAGGACGACGCTCTCTCCTCGGCAGAGATCATCTGCCGCAGGCCGGCCAGAATGCCGAGCAGCGTATCCGAAGGGCGCGAGAAATAGTTCACGCCGAGATACCGGGCGCGCGCCGCCGGGACGATCGTCGTCGTGACGACGTTGGCGCGAACCGCTTCCAGCAGCAGGCGGACGCTCTTTTCGAGCAGACGAGCCCGGCGAACCGCATCCTGCGAATCCATGATGGTGTCGGGGTCGAGGATGTCGGGATAGAACCAGGCAAAGTCGCGCGGATAGTACGCAGAAGCGTGCGGCGCGCCCGTAACGAGAAAGGACTCAGATACCGCAAAAGCACTGTCCATCGAGTGCCGGTAAAGGTCCTCGATAGCCGTGAACGGATGATGCGACTTCCTCAGGAATCGATCACCGAGAAAGTTCACCGCCTGAAGCGCGTTGGCAACGAAGGTCGCCGCCATACCCTGGTAAAATCGGTTTTCGCCATGGGATGGAAAAGAGATGCCGCTGTTCATACGCGCCGTCGAATGTTGTCTCGTGGTCCGGCGGGACGCCGTTACGACGCTAGACCTGTCTGATTCTTATCTCTAGCCGGTGACGTGAGGAGCCGATTTACCCTTGCCGCGGCCGAAAATTCTCGATCAGCCCCAGCAACACTCGCGCGCCGGCGTCGGCATCGGCGAGCTCGACATGCTCGTCGGGGTGATGGCTGATTCCGCCGCGGCAGCGAACGAAGATCATGCCGACGTCGGCAATGTCGATCATGGCCATGCCGTCATGCCCCGCCCCGCTCGGCAGCTCGAACACGGAAAAACCTTCCGCTTTGATCGCCTGCGCGATCTGCTCCTTGAGCCAGGGCGCGCAGGGCGCGGTGCGGTTCTCGTGGGTGACGTCGAGCTGAAGTGTCAATTGGCGGCGCTTTGCGATGGCCTCGATCTGCCTCACGACATCGGCGACCGCGCGCTTGCGGTGCATGTCGGTCGGCGCCCGCATATCGATGGTGAACGACACCTCGCCCGGGATGACGTTGGTCGCGCCGGGCCTCGCCTGGATGTAGCCGACGGTGCCGACCAGCCCACCCTCGTCGGTGCGGCAAAACTGCTCGATCGCACCGATGCATTCGGCCGCGCCCGCCAACGCATCGCGCCGGAGTGCCATCGGCACCGTGCCTGCGTGCCCCGCCATGCCGGTCAGCCGCGCGGCAAGCCGTGTCGCGCCCGCGATCGCAGTGACAACTCCGACGGGGAGGTTTTGCGTTTCCAGCACCGGCCCCTGCTCGATGTGCAGCTCGAAATAGGCAAGCAGCTCGCGCCGGGCCCGCGCGGCCGCGCCGATATGATCGGGGTCGAGCCCGAACTGCACCAGCGCATCGCGCATCCCGACGCCATCGCTGTCGCGTGTGTTGAGGACGCTTTCGTCAAAAGTGCCGGCCACGGCGCGGCTGCCGAGCAGGGTCGAGGCAAAGCGCACCCCTTCCTCATCCGCAAAACCGACGATTTCGATCGCGAACGGCAGGCGCTTGCCGCGGCGGTTGAGATCGGCGACGCAGGCGATCGCCGTGATCACGCCCAACGGCCCGTCCCATTTGCCGGCATCGCGCACGGTGTCGTAGTGCGAGCCGAGCATCAGGCAGGGCGCGCCCGGCCGCTCCCCTTCGTAGCGCCCGCAGACATTGCCGATCGCGTCGAGACGCGCGCTCATGCCGGCGTCGCGCATCCAGCTCAGGATGAGGTCCGCGGCCTTGCGCAGCTCGCCGGTCAGATAGATGCGGGTGAGCTTGTCGCCTTCTTCCGAGATCGCCGCGAGCTCGTTGATTCTTCGCACGATCTCTTCGCCGAGCGAACCATTATGAACGGCGGTACCAGCAGCCATCTCGGCGGGCTTTCCATCTCTTGGGACCGCGGCGACGGCGGTCCTGGCGGCAATCGATTCAAGTTCGGTGCCAGCGAAATCACGCTCTCGACATCGTTCCGATCAGCGCGTGGTTAGCATGAATGCGGTTGCCGGCAGACCACCCGACCCTCGTCATGCACATGTCCAAGCCGGTTAAGACTGCTTAACTCCATTGCATACAATTATAAAATACTGCCTATATTTTCATCTGCTGCTTTCCTGATCAAGCTCGGATCACCGAAAATAGCAAATTGCTCTCAATAACTTAAGTGGAAATCCTCCCTCGGTAGCCTCTGGCACGAAGCTTGCGACAATCTATCCCGGGCTCCGCCAGACCGGCGCAGCGCGAGATGAGGCGGTGCATCCGCCAAGGGGAGCAAGCAATGGAATTTGGCAGGGTCTCACGACGTCATTTGTTGCAGGGCGGCGCGGCCGTCACCCTCGGTGCGGCGACGGGCATTCGTCCGGCCTTCGCGGCCGAGACCACCATCGGATTCATCTACGTCGGCTCGCGGGACGACTATGGCTACAACCAGGCGCATGCGCAGGGCGCGGCGGCGCTGAAGAAGATTCCCGGCCTCAAAGTCGTGGAAGAAGAGAAGGTGCCGGAGACCGACGCGGTCGAGAAGACGATCGAGTCCATGATCAATCTCGACGGCGCCACCCTGCTCTTCCCGACCTCGTTCGGCTACTACAATCCTCACATGGTCAAGATGGCCAACAAATTCCCGAAGCTGCACTTCGAGCACTGCGGCGGCCTGTGGAGCGACAAGGACCCGAAAAACGCCGGCAGCTATTTCGGCTACATCGATGAAGCCCAATACATCTCGGGCATCGTCGCCGGCTATAGCTCCAAGAGCGGCAAGCTCGGCTTCGTCGCCGCGAAACCGATCCCGCAGGTGCTGCGCAACATCAACGCCTTCGCGCTCGGCGCGAGGCTTGCCAATCCCAAGGCCACCACGCAAGTGATCTTCACTGGTGACTGGTCGATGCCGGTCAAGGAAGCCGAGGCCACCAACAGCCTGATCGATCAGGGCGTCGACGTACTGACCTGCCATGTCGACGGTCCGAAGACCATGGTCGAGAACGCCGCGCGTCGGGGCGCCATGGTGTGCGGCTATCACGTCAACCAGTCGCCGCTCGCGCCAAAAGCGTATCTCACGGGCGCCGAGTGGAACTGGGAAGCGCTGTACCCCAAGTTCGTCAAGATGATCGCCGCCGGCGAGAGCATTCCGAACTTCTATCGCGGCGGCCTCAAGGAGGAGATCGTCAAGACCTCGCCCTATGGCGAAGCGGTCTCCGCCGAGGCGCGCAAGCACGCCGACCACGTCAAGGCCAAGTTCTTGTCCGGTGACGGCTACGCCATCTTCAAGGGAGGGCTGGTCGATAACAAGGGCAAGACGGTGATCGCGGCCGGCACCGATCGCGGCCAGAAGGATCCCGAACTCGAGAAGATGGACTATCTCGTGGAGGGCGTGGTCGGGGCGACTTCGTGACGACGGAAGCTGCAGATCTCGCTGAAGCGGTCGGGACCGTTGCCCCGGCCGCCGATCCGGGATTCCTCCAGCGTCACGGCGGAGCGATCGAATATATCCTGATCCCGGGCGCGGCGCTGGCCGGCGCGCTCGGGGTTTTCGGCATCTTCGTCGCAATGTTCGGCAAGAGCCCGCTCGACCTCTATTTCTACATGTACTACGGCGCGTTCGGCACCTGGTTCTCATGGCAGAACACGTTGACGCGCGCGGCGCCGCTGATCCTTACCGCACTCTGCACGGCGCTGCCCGCGCAGCTCGGCATGGTTATCATCGGCGGCGAAGGCGCACTCCTGATCGGCGCGCTGTCGGCAACCAGCGCAGCGCTGGTGCTTCAGGGCATGCCGCCGCTCATCGTGCAGATCGCCATGGTCGTCGCCGGCGTGATCGGCGGCGGCCTCTGGGTCATGCTTTCGGGCGCGCTACGGCAATATCGCGGCGTCAACGAAACGATCTCGAGCCTGCTGCTCGTCTATATCGCGCTCGCGGTCCTCAACCATCTCGTCGAAGGCGCAATGCGCGACCCCGGCAGCCTGAACAAGCCGTCGACCCGCGAGATCGGCGCGGCCAACATGATCGGATCGATCCCCGGCACCGATGTGCATTGGGGTCTCGTGTTCGGCCTGATCGCCGCGTTCGCCGCCTATATCCTGATCTATCACACTGTGTTTGGCTTCGCCGCGCGTGTTGCCGGCGGCAACATCCGCGCTGCGAAGATCGTCGGTCTCAATGTCAGCAAGCTGATCCTGATCGTCTGCTTCCTCGCCGGCGGCGCCGCGGGCCTTGCAGGCATGGTCGAGGTCGCCGCGGTGCAGGGGCGCACCAACGCGAATCTCGCCGCAGGCTACGGCTTCACAGGGATTCTCGTCGCCTTCCTGGCGCGGCAAAATCCGCTCGCCATTATCCCCGTCGCGATCCTGCTCGGTGGTATCAGCGCCAGCGGCGGGCTGTTGCAGCGCCGCCTCGGATTGCCGGATGCATCCGTGCTGGTGCTGCAAGGCATCATCTTCGTCTTCGTGCTGGCCAGCGATGCGCTCTACGGCCGCATCGGGTTTCTGAAGGGAAAGTCCTGAGATGGCAGACGGCTCGATCGGACTCTGGACCGTCCCGCTCGCCGTGCTCGGCGGCGCCATTCGAGTCTCGACCCCGTTCCTGTTCGTGAGCCTGGGCGAATGCATCACCGAGCGCTCCGGCCGCATCAATCTCGGCCTCGAAGGCACGCTGGTAATGGGCGCGATGAGCGCCTACGGGATTTCCTACCTTACGGGATCGCCGTGGCTCGGCGTGCTCGCCGCTGGCATCACCGGCGCGCTTCTGGGCGCGCTGCATGCCGGCATCTGCTCGTTGCCGCGGGTCAACGACATTGCGGTTGGCATCGCCTTGATGCTGTTCGGCACCGGGCTTGCCTTCTATCTCGGCAAGCCGCTGATCGAGCCCACCGCGCCGCGGCTGCCCGCGATCGATTTCGGCTGGTGGAGCGACATTCAACAGGTGCGCGCGGCACTACGGGTCAACGTGTTGTTCCTGATTGGTGTCGCGCTCGCCCCAACTCTCTACTGGGCCTTCCGGACCACGCGCTGGGGCCTCCTGATCCGCACCGCCGGCGAGAGTTCGGACGCCGCGCGTGCGATGGGCCACTCCGTGCTGTTGATCCGCTTGCGCGCGACCATGGTCGGCGGCTTCCTCGCCGGCATCGGTGGCTCCTTTCTGTCGCTGTTCTATCCCGGAAGCTGGAACGAGGGCCTGTCCTCGGGCCAGGGCATCACGGCCGTGGCGCTCGTGATCTTCGCGCGCTGGGACCCCTTGCTGTGTCTCTGGGCCTCGCTCGCTTTCGGTGGCGCCGCAGCGCTGGGACCCGCGTTGCAATCGGTCGGCGTCACCTCCGGCTACCACCTCTTCAACGCAGCCCCCTACCTCCTGACGCTGGCGATCATGATCATCACCTGCTCGCCGAAACGCACGTTGACCGGAGCCCCGGCCGAATTGTCGATCACCCGCTAGAGAGCGAAATCATGCCCGAGCGCACCATCAAGTCCGAACCCTATGCATGGCCCTATAACGGCGATCTGCGCCCCGAGAACACCGCGCTCATCATCATCGACATGCAGACCGATTTCTGCGGCGTCGGCGGCTATGTGGACAAGATGGGCTATGATCTCTCACTGACGCGGGCGCCGATCGAGCCGATCAAGAAACTGCTGACGGCAATGCGCGCTCAAGGCTTTCACATCATCCATACCCGCGAAGGCCACCGTCCCGATCTCTCGGATTTGCCTGCCAACAAGCGTTGGCGCTCCCGGCAGATCGGCGCCGGCATCGGCGATCCCGGTCCCTGCGGCCGCATCCTGGTGCGCGGCGAGCCTGGGTGGGACATCATCCCGGAGCTCGCGCCGCTGCCCGGCGAACCCATCATCGACAAGCCCGGCAAGGGCTCGTTCTGCGCCACCGACCTGGAGCTGATCCTGCGCGTCCGCGGCATCGAGAACATCGTGCTCACTGGCATCACCACCGACGTTTGCGTTCACACCACCATGCGTGAGGCCAACGACCGCGGCTTCGAATGCGTGCTGCTGCACGATTGCTGCGGTGCCACTGACAAGAGCAACCACGACCACGCGCTGAAGATGATCAAGATGCAGGGCGGCGTGTTCGGCGCGGTCTCGACCGCCGACGCCTTCATCGGAGCGATTTCGTGATCGTCGGCAAAACGTCGCCGCCATCGGGCGCCTTCGGCGTCGATGCCATCGCCATGAGCATGCGTTTCGGTGATTTCCTGGCGCTGGACAATGTCGCGCTGAAAGTGCGGCCGGGTTCGTTCCATGCGCTGCTCGGCGAGAACGGCGCCGGCAAGTCGACGCTCGTCAAATGCATTATGGGCTATTACCACGCCACCGAGGGTGACATTCTCGTCGGCGGGCGCGAGCAGGCGATCGGCAATCCGAAGGACGCCCACGCCCTCGGCCTCGGCATGGTCTACCAGCATTTCACGCTGGTGCCGGCGATGACGGTCGCCGAAAATCTGGTGCTGGCGCGCGATGACGTGCCGGCTGTCGTGAACTGGCCGAAAGAGATGAAGGAGCTCGAGGCCTTTCTCGCGCGCATGCCATTCAAGGTACCGCTCAGCGCAAAGGTCTCCGACATCTCCGCGGGCGAGCGGCAGAAATGCGAGATCCTCAAGCAGCTCTACCTGAAGCGTCGCTTCCTGATCCTGGACGAGCCGACCTCGGTGCTGACCCCGGCGGAAGCCGACGAGGTGCTTGGCATGCTCCGCGACATGGTCGTCAAGGGCGAGCTGACCATCCTGATGATCACGCACAAGTTCCGCGAGGTCATGGCCTTCGCCGACGACGTTACGATCCTGCGCCGCGGCAAGCTCGCCGGCGCCGGCAAGGTGTCCGAACTGACGCCGGACGCGATGGCGCGCACCATGATCGGCGCCGAGGAGCTGACGCTACAGCCGCCGCGCACCGGTGAGGCCGGCAAGGCGAGGCTGGAGCTGGCGAAGATGCGCGCGCGCGACGACGCCGGCGCCATCGCCGTGCACGACGTCTCCCTTACGGTCCGTGCCGGCGAGATCGTCGGCATCGCCGGCGTCTCCGGCAACGGCCAGCGCCAGCTCGTCGAGGTGCTGGCCGGGCAGCGCGGGGCTGAGAGTGGCGAGATCCGCGTCGCCGGCGATCCCTATCACGCCAGCCGCGAGGAGATGCGGCGGCACAATATGTCACTCCTGCCGGAGGAGCCGCTGAAGAACGCCTGTGTCGGCGGCATGAGCGTCGCCGACAACATCGCCTTCCGCGAATTCGACCGCGCGCCTTTCGCTAGCCTCGGCTGGTGGCTCAACCGCGGTGCCTTCCGCGTCGACGCGCGGAAGAAGATCGCCCAGTACAAGATCAAGACCCGCACGCCCGACACGCCGATCTCGGCGCTGTCGGGCGGCAATGTCCAGCGCGCCGTGCTGGCCCGTGAGCTCGGCGGCGACGTCGAGGTGCTGATCGCGGCCAATCCCTGCTTCGGGCTCGATTTCGCGGCGGTGGCGCAAATCCATGCCGAGATCATGGCCGCGCGCAACCGCGGCGCCGCGGTGCTGTTGGTCAGCGAGGACCTCGACGAACTCCTTGAACTCTCCGATCGGCTGGTGGTGATGTTCCACGGCGAATTCGTGTATGAAGCACGGACCAGCGAAGCCGATCTCACCGTGGTCGGCCGGCACATGGCGGGGCATTGACCAGGGAAGAGCGATGAGCGGCGGGTCCGAGCGTGACGAGCACTTCCTTCGCCTTTCCTTCGCGGTCGCCCGCCGTTCCCTCACGCACGGCAACCATCCCTTCGGCTGCATCGTGGTCGATGCCGAGGGCAAGGTCCTGATCGAGGCTGAGAACGGCTACATGCCGGATCACGACGGCACCGCGCATGCCGAGCGCCTCGCCGCCACGCAGGCCTGCCGCACGCTTGGCCGCGAGGTGTTGGCGAGAGCCACGCTCTATTCCTCCGCCGAGCCCTGCGCGATGTGCGCCGGCGCGATCTACTGGGCCGGCATCGGCCGTGTCGTCTATGGCCTCAGCGAGCACCGCCTGCGCGGCATCACCGGCGATCATCCGGAGAACCCGACGCTCGACTTGCCCTGTCGCGAAGTCTTTGCCAGCGGCCAGCGGCCGACAGAGGTTGCGGGGCCGCTGCTCGAAGACGAGGCCGAAGCGCTGCACGACGGCGTGTGGACGAAGTAGCAAACACCAATTCAATTTCGTAGAGCGGATTGCGCCTACGGCTCATCCCCTACCGTCCTGCCCACAAACGAAGATGACGCCGCGGAGGTTTGACGCGGCGCCATCGTCGTTCACCTGAAGCGTGTCAGGGGGCTAGAATTTCACAGTGACACCGGAGTAGAGCGAGGACTCGGTGCAGGAGCCGGTGCTCACCCTCGCGCCACCGGCCAAAGTGGTGCAGGCCACGGCGTTGTTGTGATCGAGGCCGAACTTGTTCTGCCAATAGCGATAGGCGACCCAGACGTCGACGAAGTGCGAGTACTTATCACCCCAAATCGCCTTCGAGGCATCGAGGGTCAGGCGGATCGGCTCGGAGTTGAACTCGACCTTGGTGGGATAGACGCCGTTGGCGACGCTGGCGGGAAGCGGCTCAGTGTCGGTGCCCTTCTTGCCATACCACGCCGCGCGGCCGCTGATCGAGAAATACTGCATGTTCTGCGGCAGGAAGCCGAGGTCCATATAGTAATTGGTTTCGATCGCCCAGGTCGGCTTGAACGACGTGTTGCCGTCGGCAATACACGGAGCGGACCAACCGGCGCCGCACTGCGAGAAGGAGTTGTGGTTGGCGAACTCCCAATACACCAGCGGCGCGACGTTGAAGTAGCCCTTATAGGGAAGATCGAAGGCAAACTGCAGACCCGCGACAACGTCGCGCTTGGCGGCGCCGAAATACCGGTTCTCCGTGTTGGCATCCATGCCAACCTCGAACGAGATGTTATGCAGCGGGCCCTGAGTGAAGGCCTTGGTGTTGAAGATCTCGTTCCAGCCGAAGGTCGAGCGGAAAAGACCGTAGATTTCTGTCGCGCCGGGACAGCTCGTGGGTGTCGCTGCGAAGCCTGCAGCCGGCGACACGACCACGCCTGTGGCGGTACACGGGCCTGCCGGATCGTTGTGGTCCGACTTGAACATCGAGATGGTGAAGAAGTTGGTGCCGTAGGTCCAGGCATCGAAGTGGGTGAAGGAGTAGACCTGCTTCGTCGTCTTGGCGTTGATCACGCCGTTGGTGTTGGTGAACGCTCCGGGCTGCGAGGCATTGAAGATATAGGAGAAGGTGACGCGGTCGTCGATCACCAGGAAGAACGGAAGGTCGGCCGCCTTCTTGGCAGCCTTGACCGGCAGATCCGCCGCCTGAGCCAGGCCATTGGTAGCAAGCGTAGCAAGTGACAGCGCGCCTGCTGCAATTGCCTTGAAACGAAACGACATCCTGAATACCCCCAAGTTTGGACACGTAAAAATGAACGTCCCTTGGGTGCGACACTTGCGCCGATCTCCCGGAGTGAGAAGCCTCAACTTGTTTCAAGGCATGCCGCTTGTTTGCACAGGGCGCGGCGTTCACCGGCCGATTTGGAAGGCCAACCTCACCGCCACGCCGTCGGCCGAGAGCGACCCATTGCCGGATATCCCCATTTGATTTCGTTCGCCTTTTCATGTCGACCGGACAAGGCAAACAAGACGGGTGGAAGCTACTGTCGCGGTGTTCGCAAATCATACGCGTGCTGGCGCGTCTCTGCTTAACTTCACGCCAAGCCTGCATAGCGGGTTCCGATTTGGCTTAAGCCGTCACAAATTTGCAACAGGCGTCACACGCAAGCCGGGACTGCAAAGGCTGCTCGGAAGGTGTCTGAGGACGATCGCCGCCGGCGAGAGCCGAGACTCGCCGACACCTCCTGCCTGCCGAAGCGTTGAGCAAGGGATGACGCTTTTTCACACCTTACGCGGCGGTTCAAACTAGCCCAGTATTGAGGCACTTCACCCCATGCAAGCGCATCAGCGAATGTTGGATCCCACGGCTAAGAGCCTGCATTCCGGCGAGTCCCCGCTCCTCAGGACGGTCGGGCTCACCAAGCGCTATGGCGATTTCCTCGCCAACGATGCCATCGACATCGATATCTGGCCAACGGAAATCCACGCGCTGCTGGGCGAGAACGGCGCCGGCAAGTCGACGCTGGTCAAGGCGATCTACGGGCTGATCCAGCCCAGCGCTGGCCAGATTTTCTGGCAGGGCCAGCCGATCGTGCTGTCCGGTCCCTCGGAAGCGCGCAGCCGCGGCATCGGCATGGTGTTCCAGCATTTCTCGTTGTTCGACAATCTCACCGTCGCCGAGAACGTCGCGCTCGGCCTCGACGGAAGAGAATCCTTCAAGGACATGTCGGCGCGGCTTGAGCAGGTGTCGAAGACTTATGGTCTGCCGCTCGACCCCAAACGCGAGGTCTGGCAATTGTCGGTCGGCGAGCGCCAGCGCATCGAGATCGTCCGCGCGCTGATGCAGGATCCGCAATTCCTGATCCTTGACGAGCCCACCGCGGTGCTGACGCCACAGGAAGCCGACCAGCTCTTCGTCGTGCTGGAGCGGCTCAAGGCCGAAGGTCGCGCCATCCTCTACATCAGCCACAAGCTCGAGGAGGTGAAGCGCCTGTGCGACACGGCAACGATCCTGCGCGGCGGCAAGAAGGTGGAGACCTGCAATCCCAGGCTTGAGACCGCCGCTTCGCTCGCGCGCATGATGGTCGGCGGTGAGATCAAGGAGGTGAAGGCGGCCGCCGGCCGGCAGACCACGGTGCCGCGTCTCGTCGTCAACGACCTCTCGCTCGCCCCCGGCGAAGCGCATGGCGTGCGGCTCGAGCACATCTCGTTCGAGCTGAAAGGCGGCGAGATCCTCGGGATCGCCGGGGTCGCCGGCAACGGCCAGGACGAACTTTTCGCCGCGCTGTCCGGCGAACGCCTGTCGAAGGATCCCGGCACGATCGTCATCGAAGGCCTTGCTGCCGGCCATCTCTCGATCACGCAGCGCCGCAAGCTCGGCGCGGCATTCGTTCCGGAGGAGCGGCTCGGCCACGGCACCGCGCCGCGCATGAAGCTTTCCGAGAATGCGCTTCTCACCGGGCACGCCGCCAGCGGCATGGTCCATCACGGCTTCATCGATACTGCCGCCACCCTGAAGACGGTTGACCGCGCAACCGAGACCTTCGACGTCCGCAAGGCCAAGCGCGATCCGGAAGCAGCATCCCTCTCCGGCGGCAATCTGCAGAAATTCATCGTGGGACGCGAGATCCTGCGCAATCCCGCGGTGCTGGTGGTGAGCCAGCCGACCTGGGGCGTCGACGCTGGCGCTGCCGCCGTCATCCGACAGGCGCTGCTTGATCTCGCAACCGCAGGCGCCGCCGTGCTCGTCACCAGCCAGGACCTCGACGAGCTCGCGGAAATCGCCGACCGCATCGCCGTGATGTTCCATGGCCATCTGTCCGCACCGCTCGCCACCAGCGAGGCGACGCGCGAAAAACTAGGCCTGTTGATGGGCGGCAGCACGCTGGAGCCGAAGGAGGCCGCGCATGCAGTTGGTGCTTGAGAAGCGCGCCGAACGCTCCAACGCGATCGCGCTGATCTCGCCGCTGATCGCGATCGGCCTCACGATCGTGACCATGGTCATCCTGTTCGCGATCCTCGGCAAAAATCCGCTGCTCGCGCTGCACGCCTATTTCGTCGCGCCTTGGACCGACAGCTATTCGCTCCAGGAAATCGCGGTGAAGGCGACACCGCTGGTGATGATCGCGATCGGGCTGTCGCTCTGCTATCTCGCCAATGCCTGGAACATCGGCGCCGAAGGGCAGTTCCTGATCGGTGCAGTCGCCGGAAGCTGGATTGCGGTGAAGACGCAGGGCACCGACGCCGGTGTCTGGGTGCTGCCGGTCATGCTCGTGCTCGCCGCCGCCGCAGGCGCGCTCTACGCACTGATCCCAGCAATCTGCAAGGTGAAGTTCGGCGCCAGCGAAATCCTGACCAGCCTGATGCTGGTGTATGTGGCCGATCTCTTCCTCGACTATCTCGTGCGCGGCCCCTGGCGCGATCCGCACGGTTTCAATTTCCCGACCACCGCCGAGTTCGACCCGGTCGCAACGGTGCCGCTGCTGATCGAAGGCGGCCGGCTGCATCTCGGCTCGATCATCGCCCTTCTCGTCGTCGCGGCAGCCGCAATCCTGCTGGGACGCACCATCAAGGGCTTCGAGATCCGTGTGGTGGGCGCCGCGCCACGCGCCGCGCGGTTCGGCGGCTTCAATTCCAACCAGTTGATCATCCTGACCTTCGCCCTCTCGGGCGCGCTGGCGGGCCTCGCCGGCATCATCGAGGTCGCGGGTCCGGTCGGGCATCTCCAGCCCGGCATCTCGCCGGGTTACGGTTTTACGGCGATCATCGTCGCCTTTCTCGGCCGGTTGAACCCCCTTGGAATATTAATTGCAGGCCTTTTTCTCGCGTTGACCTTTATCGGCGGCGAGCAGGCGCAGATCGCGATGAAGATCCCGTTGGACGTGACAAAGGTTTTTCAGGGCATCCTGCTGTTCTACGTGCTCGCCTGCGATTCCCTCATCCTCTACCGCTTCAAGCTGGTTTTCCCGAACCGACAGGTGGCTCGTGGAACTCATTGAAGCCATCATCCTCGCGGTGCTCGCCGCCTCGACGCCGCTCCTGATCGCGGCGACCGGCGAGCTCGTGACCGAGCGCTCCGGTGTGCTCAATCTCGGCGTCGAGGGCATGATGATCGTCGGCGCCGCATGTGGCTTTGCAGGTGCGTGGTTGACCGGCTCGATCTTTATCGGCGCACTGTTCGGCATCGTCGCCGGCACGTTGATATCACTGGTCTTCGCACTGATGGCGCTCGGGCTTGCGGTCAACCAGGTTGCGACAGGGCTGGCGCTGACCATCCTGGGTGTCGGACTCTCCGGCCTGATCGGCGCTGGCTTCGTCGGCGAGCGCATCACGCCGGCGCTGCATCTCAACATTCCCGGTCTCACGGATATTCCGCTGGTTGGCCGCGTGTTGTTCGGCGAGGACGCCTTCGTCTATTTCTCGCTGGCGCTGGTCATCGGCGTCTGGTGGTTCCTGTACCGTACGCGGCCGGGATTGATCCTGCGCGCCTGCGGCGACAACCACGTGTCTGCGCATGCGCTCGGCTATCCCGTGCTGCGCATCCGCACCTTAGCGGTGATGTTCGGCGGCGCCTGCGCAGGACTTGCCGGCGCTTATCTGCCGCTCGCCTATACGCCCTTCTTCATTCCGGGCATGACCGCAGGCCGCGGCTGGATCGCGCTGGCGCTGGTGGTGTTCTCGTCCTGGCGGCCGGGCCGCCTCGTGGTCGGCGCGTATCTGTTCGGCGCGGTGACGATCCTGCAGCTGCACGCGCAGGGCTGGGGCGTCGGCATTCCCTCGCAGTTGATGTCGGCGCTGCCTTATCTTTCGACTGTCATCGTCTTGGTCCTGCTCTCCCGCGCGCGCACGGGTGGATCGACCGCACCGGCTGCGCTTGGCACCGTGTTCGTGCCTGACCGCTAGCGTTTCATCTCCGCACCGTGCGCGATGGGGCGCGCACGTTGCGGATCATGGCTTTCCCCTGATGTTTGGAGATTGATGATGAGGAAATCACTTCTTGCGGTGGCCGCCGGGCTCTTGCTTGCCGGGAGCGTCGGTGCAGCCTCCGCCGCCGACAAGCTGAAAGTCGGGTTTATCTATCTCGGCCCGGTCGGTGACCTCGGCTGGACCTATCAGCATGAACTGGCACGCCAGGCGCTGGTGAAGGAGCTCGGCGACAAGATCGAGACCACTTTCCTCGAAAACGTGCCTGAAGGCCCCGACGCCGAGCGCTCCATCGAGCAGCTCGTCCGCGCCGGCAACAAGCTGATCTTCACCACCTCGTTCGGCTACATGGATCCGACGCTGAAGGTCGCGAAGAAATATCCGAACGTGCATTTCGAGCACGCGACCGGATACAAGCGCAACCCGAACATGTCGACCTATTCGGCCAAATGGTACCAGGGCCGCTACATCCAGGGCCTGATCGCGGCCAAGATGTCGAAGTCCGGCGTGCTCGGCTATATCGGCTCGTTCCCAATTCCCGAGGTCGTCTCCGGCATCAACGCGACGATCCTCGCCGCGCAGACCATCAATCCGAACATCAAGGTCAAGATCATCTGGGCCAACACCTGGTTCGACCCAGGCAAGGAGGCCGACGCCGCCAAGGCGCTGATCGACCAGGGCGCCGACATCATCATGCAACACACGGATTCGCCGGCGGCAATGCAGATCGCCAGCGAACGCGGCAAGCTCGCCTTCGGCCAGGATTCCGAGATGATCAAGTTCGGGCCGAAGACCCAGCTGACCTCGATCCTCGACACCTGGGGTCCCTACTACATCGCCCGGGTCAAGGCCGAGCTCGACGGAACCTGGAAATCCGAGGACACATGGGGCGGCCTCGACAGCCACATGTTCGCGATGGCGCCCTACACCAATATGCCTGACGACGTGAAGAAGATCGCCGAGGATGCC
The DNA here is from genome assembly GCF_023100665.1 of Bradyrhizobium sp. CW1. NCBI lineage: Bacteria > Pseudomonadati > Pseudomonadota > Alphaproteobacteria > Hyphomicrobiales > Nitrobacteraceae > Bradyrhizobium > Bradyrhizobium sp. CW1. The sequence goes on along the minus strand of NZ_CP064684.1, from coordinate 2,542,757 downwards.
CAGGCCGCGATCACCGCGGGCAAGCTGCATCCGTTCAAGTGCCCGGTCCTTGGGCAGGACGGTAAGGAGGTCGAGTGCAAGGGCGGCGCCAATCTCGACGACGGCCAGATCCTCGGCTTGAATTTCTACGTCAAAGGCATCGACGACAAGCTGCCGGGCAAGTAGCACGCTTCTTGCATCGCCTAAATCACCTGCTCCTCCCGGAGGAGGTTCGGAGGGGGTGGCCAGAAGCACCCGGCACTTGTGGTCGCCCCCTCTTTCTATCTTCGCCTGGATACTATCCCGCCTGCATGGCCCGCGCCGCTGAACTGTGGCGGTGGATGAGGTCTGCCACATCAAGGCCGGGGATCGCGCCGTCGATCACGGCCCATTTTCCCGCCACCATCACCCTGTCGGCCCGATGCGCCCCACACAGCACCAGTGCAGCCAGGGGATCGCCATGGCCGGAGAAGCGGAGCTCGTCGAGCCTGAACAGCGCGAGATCGGCCGCCTTGCCGATGGCGATCTCGCCAAGTTCCGGCCGGCCGACGCAGGCCGCCGAGCCCTTGGTGGCCCAGCGCAGCGCATCCCTGTGACTGACCTTCGTCACCCCGTAGCGCGCCCGTTGCAGCAGGAACGCGGCCCGCACCTCCTGCATCAGGTTCGATCCGTCGTTCGAGGCCGAGCCATCGACGCCGATGCCGATGCCGACACCGGCCTCCTCCATCTCGCAGACGGGACAGCAGCCGGAGGCCAGGAGCTGGTTGCTGCAGGCGCAATGACTGATCGTCGTCTTCGCCTTGCCTAGCCGCTTCATCTCGTCTGCATTGAAAAAGATGCCATGGGCGAGCCACGTCCGTGCATTGAGCCAGCCACATTGTTCGAGATAGTCGAGCGGACGGCAGCCAAACATCTCCTGGCAGAATTTGTTCTCGTCCTCGGTCTCGGCGAGATGGGTGTGCAGACGTACGTCGAGCTTGTCGGCGAGATCGGCGGTGGCGCGCATCAGGGACGTCGTCACCGAGAACGGCGAGCACGGCGCCAGCGCGATCTGCACCATCGCATCAGCACCGCGCTGATGATATTTCGCCACAACGCGCGCGCTGTCCGCGAGGATGGTGTCCTCATCCTGTACGACGCTATCGGGCGGCAGACCGCCGTCGCGCTGCGACAGGTTCATCGAGCCGCGCGTGAGCAGCACGCGCACGCCGAGCCGCTTTGCGACCTCGACCTCGATGTCGACGGACTCCTCGAGCCCCGCCGGGAAGACGTAGTGATGATCCGTCGTCGTGGTGCAGCCCGAGAGCAGCAGCTCGGACATCGCCACGGTGACGCCGAGCTGCAGCCGTTCCGGCGTCAGCTTCGCCCACACCGGATAGAGCGCCTGGAGCCAGGGAAACAACTCGCGGTCCATCGCCGCGGGTAGCGCCCGCGTCAGCGTCTGGTAGAAATGGTGATGGGTGTTGATGAGGCCCGGCAGCACGACGTGGTCGCCAGCATCGAACACCGCGACGTCAACGGTTGCGGGCGCGCCGCCGGCCGGCACCAGCTCGACGATCCGGCCGTCCTGCACCACGACGCCGCGCTCGGCGCCATCGGCGAGGACGGCCAGGGGATCCCTGATCCAGATCGGCTTTGCGTCGCTCATGAATCTGCTCCTCCTCACATCCGCTCACGACACGCCTGCAAGGCAGGTGCCGGCCTGATTGCGCTTTTGCTGCGACTTGTTGTTGCGACTTGGCGCTCGTCTTGCAAGACTTTCTCCCGGCTCGATTCACTCGTTGGAAGCGTTGGCGTCGCCATGGACTTGAATACCATCACAGCGGTTGCCCATCCGCAAACGCGCGCGCAGCTGCCCGTTTGGACGCCAGGTGATGCATGGCTCGCGGGCGGCACCTGGCTGTTCTCGGAACCGCAAGTTCACCTGACTCGGCTCATTGATCTCACCGACCTCAAATGGCCAGCGCTAACGGTCACCGAGAGCCATTTCAGCATCGCGGCCACCTGCACCGTTGCGCAGCTCGACGGATTCGCCTGCCCACCCGACTGGTTCGCAGCACCGCTGATCAACCAGTGCTGCCGCGCCTTCCTTGCTTCGTTCAAGATATGGAAGACGGCGACGGTTGGCGGCAATCTCTGCATGTCGCTGCCGGCGGGACCGATGATCTCGCTCACCGCTGCGCTGGAGGGCATCTGCACCATCTGGAAGGCCGGCGGCGGCGAACAGATGATGGCCGTCTTCGACTTCGTCACCGGCAACCAGCGTAACCTTCTGGCGCCGGGGGATCTGCTCCGGCAGATCGATATTCCGATCGCCGCGCTGAAGCGTCGTACGGCCTTTCGCCAGATCTCACTGGCGCCGGTCGGCCGCTCGGCGGCGCTGGTGATCGGCAGTCTGGATGCCGATGGCACGCTGACGCTCACAGTCACCGCATCGACGGTGCGGCCGATCCGGTTGTCCTTTCGCGAGGCCCCCGACACGAAAGCGCTTCGCGACGCCATCGCGCAGCAGATTTCGGACGATCTGTACCACACCGACATCCACGGCAAGCCGCTCTGGCGCAAGCACATGACATTGCGGCTTGCCGAAGAGATTCGCGACGAACTCCTCGGAGCACCGTCGTCATGAGCTTCGAGGTCAATGGCACGACGTTTCCGCAGGAGCCACGCGGCGGCCAGTGCCTGCGCACGTTCCTGCGCGAGCTCGGCCATTTCGGCGTGAAGAAGGGCTGCGACGCCGGCGATTGCGGCGCCTGCACCGTGCTGCTGGACGGCGAACCGGTGCATAGCTGCCTGGTCCCGGCCTTCCGCGCCGAAGGTCGCGCCGTCACCACGATCGAAGGTCTGGGCGGAGACGGCGGCGCGCACCCGATGCAGCAGGCTTTCCTCGATGCGCAGGGCTTTCAATGCGGCTTCTGCACCGCCGGCATGATCCTGACCTGCGCCTCGCTGAACCAGGCGCAGCGCACCGATCTCGGCGTCGCGCTGAAGGGCAATATCTGCCGCTGCACCGGCTATCGCGCGATCGAGGACGCGTTGCTCGGCAAGACCAACATCGAGGAGAGCGTCGAGGCCGGCGCCGCATTCGGCCGCAGCCTGCCGGCGCCGGCTGGCCCCGATGTCGTGCGCGGCAAGGCGCGCTACACGTTCGACACGCAGATTGACGGCCTGCTGCATATCAAGCTGCTCCGTTCGCCCCACGCCCACGCGAGAATCGTCGCGATCGACAAGTCGGACGCGCTGGGCGTTCCCGGCGTGCAGGCGGTGCTGACGCATGAGGATGCGCCTACGATCCTGCTCTCGACCGCGCGGCATGAGAAGGACTGGATGGATCCCGAGGACACTCGTGTTCTCGACGAAATCGTCCGCTTCATCGGCCAGAAGGTTGCCGCCGTCGTCGCAGACAGCGAAGCCGCCGCCGAGGACGCTTGCCGCCGGTTGAAGGTCGACTACGAGGTCCTCCCCGCGCTGATCGACCCTGAAATAGCAATGGCGCCCGGCGCACCCATCATTCATCCCGACCGCACCACCGCGAACCGCGTCGCCGACGCCCAGCGCAACCTTGCCGCGGAGACGCATGGCGAATTCGGCGACGTGGCGGCTGCGCTCGCGACATCTGCCGTCACCTTCGAGGGCACCTTCCATAGTCACCGTGTGCAGCATGCCGCGCTGGAAACCCATGGCGGCCTCGCCTGGCTCGATGCTTCCGGCGTGCTCAACGTTCGCACCTCGACGCAGGTGCCGTTCCTGACCCGGCGCGCGCTGTCTGATATCTTCGAGCTTCCCATGGACAAGGTTCGCGTCTTCTGCGAGCGCGTCGGCGGCGGCTTTGGAGGCAAGCAGGAGATGTTCGTCGAGGACATTCTGGCGCTCGCCGCGCTCAAGACCGGACGTCCGGTGAAGCTGGAGCTCACCCGGGAGGAGCAGTTCATCGCAACCTCGACGCGGCACCCGATGCGGGTCCACGTCAAGGCCGGTGCCGACGCGGACGGCAAGCTCACCGCGCTCCAGCTCGACGTGCTCTCCAACACCGGCGCCTACGGCAATCACGCCGGCCCGGTGATGTTCCACTCGCTGGCGGAATCCATCAGCGTCTACAATTGCCGGAACAAGCGGGTCGACGGCCACGCGGTCTACACCAATACAGTGCCGGCAGGCGCGTTTCGTGGTTACGGCTTGCCGCAAACACTGATCGCGGTCGAGGCCGCGATCGACGAACTGGCCAAGCAACTCGGCATCAGCCCTTACGAGATGCGCCGGCGCAACGTCGTCAAGCCCGGCGATCCCATGGTGTCCCCACCGCCGTCGGAATTTCACGACGTGTTCTACGGCTCCTACGGGCTCGACCAGTGCCTCGACCTCGTCGAGCGCGCGATGCAGGCCGATGGCCCGCAGCCGGACCTGTCGCCGGAGTGGCTGATCGGCGACGGCGTCGCGCTGACCATGATCGACACGGTGCCCCCGGCGGGCCATCTCGCGGATGCGATGGTCACCCTCAACGACGACGCCAGCTTCGACCTCACCGTCGGCACCGCCGAATTCGGCAACGGCACCAGCACCGTGCACCGGCAGATCGCGGCGACCACGCTTGCGACCACCGTCGACCGGATCCGCCTGCGCCAGTCCGACACCGCCCATGGCGGCCACGACACCGGCGCCTATGGCAGCGCCGGCATGTTCGTCGCCGGGAAGGCGACGCATGCGGCAGCCGTGCAGCTCGCAACCGAGCTGAAGGCGGCCGCCGCCGGCGCATGGCTCTGCGACGTCGGCAGCTGCACGCTCGAGAGCGAGGCCGTCGTCAGTGGCGTACGGCGCATGTCCTTTGTCGAGCTGGCAAAGCTCGCGCGCGAGCGCGGACAGCCGTTGGCAGGCGCCGGCAATTCCGGCGGGACGCCGCGTTCGGTCGGCTTCAACGTGCAGGGCTTTCGCGTCGCCGTGAACAAGGGCACCGGCGAGCTCCGGATTCTCAGGAGCGTGCATGCGGCGGACGCCGGCGTCGTCGCCAATCCCATGCAATGCCGCGGCCAGGTCGAAGGCGGTGTCGCGCAGGCGCTCGGTGCCGCGCTCTACGAGGAGATGGTGATCGACGCGGACGGCCGCGTCGCCAACCCCAAATTTCGCGACTATCACCTGCCCTCTTTCGCCGATGTCCCCCGCACCGAGGTCTTCTTCGCCGAGACCTCCGACACGATCGGCCCGCTGGGGGCGAAGTCGATGAGCGAGAGTCCGTACAATCCGGTCGCCGCCGCGCTCGGCAACGCGATCGCGGACGCCACCGGCATCCGCTTCACGGCGCCGCCCTTCAAGCCGGACCGGCTGTTTCCGGCGCTGCACGACAAGTTCGGCAATTAACTGCCGCGATAGGTCGAATAGCTCCAGGGCGTGACGAGCAGCGGCACGTGATAGTGGCTTTCCGGCTCGCTGATCGCAAAGCGTAGCGGGATCTCGTCGAGGAACGGCGGGTCGGTGAGCTGCACGTTGCGCTGGGCGTAATATTTGGCGACGCTAAACCGGAGCTCGTAGCGGCCGATCGGCAGCGGCCGGCCCCCGATCAGCGGCTGGTCGGTGCGGCCGTCCGCATTGGTCACCGCGCGCGCTATCACCCGGCTCTCGCCGAGATTCGCGAGCTCGACCAGCTCGACCGGAATGCCCGGCGCGGGTTTGCCGGCGTGGTTGTCCAGCACATGGGTCGAGAGCCGGCCGTGGACCTTGAGCTTGTCATCGGCTTCGACGAGTTGATCAAGCCGCAACGCCGAGATACGGCCGATCTCCTCGATCGCACGTCGCGTCTCGGTCTTGGCGATATTGCGCAATCGCGTCTCGAAATCGCGCAGCACGGAATCCCTGGTGTGACGGCGCACGCAGACGATATAGGGGATGTCGAACTTGTCGCGATAGGCATTGTTGACGCGCTCGAACGCCGCGTATTCGGCCTCCGACAGCCGGTCGAGGCCGGCGCTGTTCTGCTCGTCGGTCGATTCCGCGGTGAGCCCCGCCGCGCGCTGGGTCTTGTTGGCGAGGTCCGGATGCGCCCGGATCAACGCCAATTGCACCTCGGGTTCGGCACTCTGGATCGCCGCCATCAGCGCGGCGTGCAACTGGTTGATGCCGGCGAACGGTCGCTTCGCGGCCAGTTGACCGGCGATCCACGGCGAATATTCAACGACGTTGGCGAGCGCGGCAACGAAATCGGCTTCATCGGCGGCATTGAGATCAGACAGCGATATCTGCGACATCGTCCTCACCCGATCTCGAATGCGTCGGCCGCAAGGTGCGCGAGCTTGTCGTGCCAATGCTGGGCGATCTGCAATCGCGTCGGCACCCAGACGCGCTCGTGCTTGCCGATGTAGTCGAGGAAGCGGATCAGCCCCGCCGCGCGGCCGGGGCGACCGGCGAGACGACAGTGCAGGCCGACCGACATCATCTTCGGCGCGCTCTCGCCTTCGGCATAGAGCACGTCGAAGGCATCCTTCAGATAGGTGAAGAACTGCTCGCCTTCGGCAAAGCCTTGCGGATTGATGAAGCGCATGTCGTTGGCGTCGAGCGTATAGGGAATGACGAGCTGCTTACCGCTGGCGCCCTTGACCCAATAGGGCAGATCGTCGGCGTAGGAATCGCAGAGATAGAGGAAGCCGCCCTCCTCCATCAACAGACGGTTGGTGTTGATCGAGGAGCGTCCGGTGTACCAGCCGAGCGGCCGCGAGCCGGTCGCCGCAGTGTGGACGCGGATCGCTTCCGCGATCTCCGCGCGCTCCTGCGCCTCGGTCATGTCCTTGTGCTCGATCCACTTCAGGCTGTGGCTGGCGATGTCCCAGCCCGCTTCCTTCATGGCAGCTACGATTTCCGGATTGCGCTTCAGCGCTGTGGCGACGCCGAACACGGTAGTCGGCCACTTTCGCTCGCTGAACATCCGCCAGAGCCGCCAGAAGCCGGCGCGCGAGCCATACTCGAACATCGATTCGATGTTGGCGTGGCGCTGGCCGGGCCAAGGCTGTGCGCCGAGCACGTCGGACAGAAACGCTTCCGAGGCCGGGTCGCCATGCAGGATGTTGTTTTCGCCGCCCTCCTCGAAATTGACGACGAACTGCACCGCGACCCGCGCGTTGCCGGGCCATTGCGGGTGCGGCGGGTTGCGGCCGTAACCGCGGAGATCGCGCGGGTAGCGGGCACCAGTCACTCAGACTTCCTCGAAGCGGATCGGCAGCGCGCCCTTCCACAGCACGCTCTTGCCGAGCGTCGCCAGATTCTCCAGGCCAGAGGTCAGCGTGATGAAATGGTTGCCGGCGAGTTGGCCCATCTTGCTCGCGAAGTGCACGCCGCCATAGGCCATCAGGATCTCGGTCTCGCTGATGCCGCCGGGATAGAGGATGATCTGGCCGGGCGCGGGATAGCTGGTGTGGTTCTCGTAACCGACACCGAAGTCCAAGTCGCCGAGCGGCATCCACACCCCCTCGCCGCTCCAGCGCACGTGGATGATGTGGCTTTCGAACGGCAGCGCCTTGCGGAACGCGGCGACAGTCTTGGGCGCCGCTTGCTCCTCGAAACGGGCATCGAAGGTGAAGTCGCCGGCGCGGATAACGAGTTTGGTCATCTCATCTCTCTGGATCGGGGCGGTGGCCCCACGGGGAATTTTCAGGCAAAGAGCACTCCGTCGGGCTTCGCGCAAGGGGCGCGGCCCGTTACCTGCGGTCGTAGGACCAGCCGAAAACTCCACTCCGCCGCGTCTCGGGCTCCGGCTCGGCGGCGGGCTGCGGCGCCTCCCTCAGTTCCGCCTGCGGCGACGGAGGCGGCACAGGCAAATTCTCGCATTTCATGGAGTAGACCAGCTTGCCGTCCGCGGTCCGCCCGATCGGCGCGCAGGGGTCCGGATGCGCCGCCGATGTTTTTGGGGTCAGCTTGACCTGCGCCACGGCCGGCGAGGCGATCAGCAGAAGGACCAGCAGATATTTCGACATCATTGTCGCCTGAAAACCAGATTTGGCCCATTGAACCGGATTGGAGCAGGCAAGTCCACCGGTGCCACCGGTCGCGATTGCCGAATATTTAGCCGAGGCTAGAAAATTTGCTCGCCCCAAATGTGATATCGCGAGCGGTGATATCGGCCGGGCGCGTCGCCATGTCAGCCGCGACGGCGACACACAAAACACACATCTCACAGCCGGGCGTTGTCACGGGAGAAAGAAACAATGCAAAAGACTTTCATCATTCTCGGCGCGACGCTGATTGCTGCCGCCACCATCCAGACTGCCGCGGCGAACGACCGCCGTCATGTCCGCAAGGCGCAACCCCATCCCATCACCCAGTCGGTGCGCGACTCCAACGCCGCGCTCTGGCCGTCGCAGCCGACCGGGCCCGACTGGTCGCGCTATTCCAACGGCGCGATGTCTGCACCAGCGGGACGGTGATCCGGGAAGCCTGGTGCGACAGAGCGAAACTGCCTCCACGTCGTCATTGCGAGGAGCCCTTGCGACGAAGCATCCAGACATTTTCCACGGATGCATTTCTGAATTGCTTCGCTGCGCTCGCAATGACGGAGTATGAGGCGGCAGCGCCAGTCCAATCGCAGACACGCCTTCGCGTTCTCGCGGCTGATTTCGCCCGAGCTTTGCTTCGTCGCTCGACCCTCTTGTCCAAGAGGGCGCAGGGAAGGCCGGGTGCCGGCTGGCACCCGCGGTCCGCTGCGCGAAAAGCACACGCAGGAAACCGCACAGCAGCATACAGGTGTAGCCAATCACTCGGCCTTCCCTGCGCGATGGTTGGACGGCTTATGCCATGCTCTCCCGGGAGCCGAGTTCCTGCTGGCCTCCCTCACCCTGCGAAAGTCACCGACACCGCGCCGGTTGACGCAGATGCCGCATTCGCCAGGGCTTGACCGTAGCAACGACGGCCAGGACCACACGTCTATATTTTGGCATTCGGTGAAACACGCCGAAACTAACAAAAGTCTTTAAAACACGTGCTTTTCGACTACCCTGATGCAGGCTGTTTCAGCGGGCTTCACCAAATTAAGGGCTCGGCCCTAAGCCTTTCAGCGTCCGCACGACAAGCTGAAAGCCTCAAAGCCGAGCCCTTTGGTCCCAAGCCTTAGGAGCCGAAACCACATGGATAGTAGCATCGCCCCCTCCTCCGCCGGCAAGCGCGGCCGCAATAGCAGCGTCATCCTGACCGACCGCCTATGCGAGAAGCGGGTCGCCAAGCGGACCAAGCTCTACGACCGCAAGTGCCCTGGTCTCTATGTCAGCATCACCACGGCAGGCGTCGCGACCTTCTCGTACAAGTTCACCGACCGGCAGACTGGAAAGCAGCGCACCGGCTGGCTCGGCGTCTACAATCCCGAGACCTTCACCGTCGAGGACGCCCGCAGCAGGGTCTACGGCCTCAAGGGACTGGGTACCGAAGCTATCACCGAGACCTTCCGCGACCAGAAGGCGACGAAAGCGCGACGTGGCAACACGGTCGCCGAGATCATCGAGGAGCGAATCGAGTGGATGAAGACGCCGGTCCGTAAGCCCGACGGCGAGATGCGGCCCCGGCTGGAGGCTTGGGAAAACACGGCGAGCCATCTGCGCCGCTTCCTCGGTGCGCGGCTTGGTAAAACACTCGCGGGTGACGTCACCAAGCATGACATCGCGACGCTGTCGAACGACATCGTCGCGGGGAAGTTCGGCAAGCCCTCCGTCAGCAACGCACGTCATATGCGCAAGGCCGCCTCGGGACTCTTCAACTGGGCGGCTGAAGCGGGGCGAGATTATGTGACCGCCAGCCCCTGCATCAACCTGCCGAAACTCGATCCGGAACACCCGCGCACCCGAGTCCTATCGGAGGAGGAGATCAGGGTCTTCTGGCATGGTCTTGATCGCGAGCTCCCGCGAGCTGCTCGGTGCACGCCGGGATGAGCTATTCGACCTCGACGGCGACAACCCACGTTTCGACGTGCCCCTCAAGCGGGTGAAGAAGCGGCGGGTGATCCAGCAGCCGCTGTCCGATGTAGCGGTTGAAATCATTAAGGAGGCGCTGGCGTCCGCAGACCAGCAGTTTGTGTTCGAGAGCCCCATGTACAAGGGCCAGCCGATCCACCGCAAGGCGATGGCCGACGCCCTGCGCGGCACCAAGCATGAGATAAACAAAGACAAGACCAAAACCGCCGGCCTCTGTGAGCTGTTGGGCCTCAAGCCGTTCACGCCTCACGATCTGAGGAGGACGGCGGCAACATTGGCCGGCGATCTCGGCTTTGACGATGCTGCGATCGCCAAATGCCTTGACCACGCCGTGACAAAGAAGGGCGACACCGTCGTGCCGACCGTCACGGGCAAGGTCTACAACCACAGTAAGCGGATGAAAGAAAAGCGTGCGGTGCTGGACGGCGTCGCGGCCGAGCTGCTGCGGATCATCGGCGAGCCTGTCGCAAGGTCCAGAAGTCTGGAGGGCCACGGCTAGCCGCCTGACTGCGCCAAGCGGTCTCGGGCCAGGCCCTGCCCTCCGCAGGGCTTCGCAGACGGCAAAAATATAAGTTAGATCAATGCCATGACGCGGCTGTGTCCTCCGTTGTGTCCTGATCCGATATCCAAAAAATATTTTGCATCCATACGCCTCAACTCACGATCCGGTACACCTTCGCGTGCTTCAGGGTCGGTCCCGGTTCACGGACTAGTCCTCGCTGAACAGGTCGCGAACGCGAGCGTTCCGTTGGTGGAACACCCGTAGTTGTACGGCTCACAGGCGGACCCGGCTGGCCGACGCCGGATCATCGGACGACGCGATACACCTTCGCCCGCTTCCGTCTCGGCCGGTCAATACAGTTTCCGCTTCAGCTTTCTGTTCAGCTCCCGCAGATCGTCGGCATAGGCCGCGATAATTGCCCGTGCCTCGTCCATCCGCGACGCCTTGCGCTTCGGTTTGGGCGGCGGCTTGGGCTTGGGTGCCGGTTCGTCTGCCGGGTCATGATAGCTGCAACGTCGCGCCGCGATGGCCGGGACTATTGATGTGGATCAAAAAACGAACGGCAGTTCCCGCGAGCCGCCGCGCGCTCACGGCACAGCCACTCAGGCCACTACGCCCGGCACAGACCGCGCGGCGCTAACAACGACACTGAAGATCAGGAAAACGCCACTCCGATTCGTCGGTCGGAGCGCCACACCGCGCGGCAGGGTTGCTGCAACTGTGCACTGGGGATGACCAGTGTGAACTCGTGCGGAATGCCGGATGCGCTAGGCACGTCCACTTGGGCGCCCATGTGGGACAGATTTCGGACGACGCAACTGAAGGCGCCTCCGGGAAACTCGATCATTGCGCCTTTGAATACGCGCTGACGGCGTGCGGTTCGCTTTTCCATGGCGCTCAATTCTACGCACCATTTCTGAGAGATCGATGAAATCTGTCGCGGAAACTCAGATCAGAATTTGCTGACGAGGTAGATGTATTGTTTACCGTCAGATCGGCCCCGAGATTGTGCACACACCGTCGCCCGCTGATGCGGCAAGCGCGGCCGTGTCGGGCGCTAAACCCAAAGGCCCACAAAACGCAAAGACCCCAACGCCTCCAGAGCGCTGGGGTCAAAGCTTGCCAGAAAGGTCGTCCGGGGTGTGCGAAGCCGAACCCGTGCAGCCTAGATTGCGGCGCCTAATTTATTATTAATGACCTGCTAAGGTCGGTCTCAGAACAATGCACGAAAGCAATTGGAAAATTGAACTCGCGTTAAACGGGTCTCAGTACATTACCCCTCTTTTCAATTGAGTGGTGTTTCTAAGTGCATAAGTTGTCCCATTTCCGAAATCCGCTTCCAAACAAGCGGTCGAGACCGCTCACCATGCTCGCCGCGCGATCCTTCTGCTCGATCTCTGCCTGCAGCACACCCGTGCGCTGATCGAGAACTGCCCTCCGGGCGACAATAAACACAAACTAGAGCATCAGCTTCAAGAGGCGCGAATGCTACTCGATATGCTGCGAGCTTCGGCGGAGACGATGTTTCCAAACATAGACCTGCATCAGGATTGACATGCTCCGCCTCCGCGCAATCCGCCCTGACGATTTCATGGTGTTTGGAGACGGCCAGCTGATCGGGGGGATCCGGCTTGCCCATGAGCGCCCGCCCGCCGTTTGGCTTTGGAACGTCACACCGGCCATTCCCAGCGCGCCGTTCGGCGAGGCGACGACATTGGAGGTAGCGAAGCAGCGCTTCAGCGCAGAATGGGAAGCGTTCAAAGCCAAATGCGGCCCGGAGAAGCTGGCGAAGGCATTTGCTGAGATGAATTGGGCGAACCGGCCGGACCGATATCGGTGGTGATCATGCTCAACCTTCGAAATCCCGAAAAAAGAATTGTAGAACCGCCCCCCAAAAAGAGATCGGCAGCCGGCTCTACTGGGCTTTTTAAAGCCCAGTAGAGCCCCACACGTCGCGTTGAACTCGGCCATCACCACGCGCAATTCAGCGAGCACAACAGGATCGTCAATATCGATGTGCTCGATCCGCTCCGGCAACAACGCACCGACGCGGTTGGCGCGCTCCATCACCGTGAAAAATGCGGCGCGCTCGTCTTCAGTTGTCATGGCGGACGGTGTCTTTGTCGTCGTCTGGCAGCCACGCCCGCTCGGTGATCTCCGGCGTCTTCCCGCCTCATGGGGCCAGTCAACCGCTATGCCGGCAACCACGCGCCGATGCCGGGCGTGCTTCTGGATCAACCGGCGATCGGCGGGACCCAAGCTGAGAGCAGGATGACGCCGGATGCGTGGTGGGGCATGTCAATACGCAAGCACAACTTACTTTAATGAAGTCGCTTGTCAGGAGGACGGACCCCGCTGCTCACAAGCGTCAGCTCTTGCTCTAACTGCTCGTTGAGGAGCATGAGCGCTCGAAGCGCACTGCGCAGATCACCGTCGCAAGCGGTCACGATCTCATCGACCGCCAATTCGTACTGATCAAGAGCAGAGTTGGTGCGTTGGCGTGGCATACGAACAACATACAAACAAAACCTAAGTTCATCGTGCCGCCGCTGGTGATTTCCCCGCAATTCACAGTCCGCCGGGGCGGCACCTCAGTTTGCCCCCGCTTGGAAGGCACCGAGCAAAAAACTCGCGGGCGTTGCATATTTACAACCTACACCGCCATGCGAGATATTAAGCTTCTTCATCGAGCCGACCAAAATATATTTCATGCGTAGTTCGACATGATCGCGGGGGCGAAATGTATGATGTCTATCGCAGCAGCAAGCGCGACTTGCTCGTTCTGAGTACAGGCTCTGCCGTACCCCTGCTTTACTCTGCACACAAGTGGCGCAAGAGCAGAGCAAGAGTTCTCAAGGTCAGCGACGAAATCAAAGCGGCCGTTCAGGCACAAGGGTATTACTACGTCCGGAAAACTGCGCATTACTAAGGAGGGAATGATTGACGTCGAGTAGGTCGCGAGCCGGTGTTTTCCATGTGCAACTTTCACCCAGCAAACAAGCGGCCATCGGCCGCGCTCTTGCGCGTCTTCAATCGCAGATTTGAACACGAACGGCTTCGGGAGGTTAGCTCGTCGCCGCATCCAACCGCGCCAGCCCAGCCTCGATCACGATGATATCGTCTGCGATCTGCTGGACCGTTGCTTGATAATCAAAACCTGTGCGCGCCTTTAGGTCTACGGCCAGCTTCCGGCGCTGCATGCGCAAATCGTCGAGAGCCCCCCGGTCATTCAAGCTAACGTAACCGTCTACAATGAGTTCAATCGCGTTTGGCATGCCCGAGCGCAGTCCTATGTTTACCCTGCTAAACCCTTCAGAACGGCATTTCTCCGCAAAGCGTCTCCAGCAATCGTCAAATGAGACCCTATGGTCAGACCGAGCCGACCTAGCGTCAGGAGAGCAAGTGCGTGGCAAAGTTCGATGGAAAGACCGGCTCCCAATATCGCGATGGCACGCTGTTCGTCCCGATTGAGATCAGCCCATGAAATGCCTTCCATCAGGCGTCTCCCTCGCAAAGAACTATCTAAAATCCAACGCGTGACGAATTTGCCGCAGCATAGCCACGGCCGCGTCGGTGTACCGACCGTTGGTTAGGTATTGATCCACTTGCGCCGTACTAATCAGCGCCACAACTGCCACAGTGAAGCCCTTAAACATTGGGTCCCTCCTGCAAGAGACCGCCAATCGGGCGTGTCGAAAATTAGAGTGTTCTCAGAATGCGCTGCCGCATTTATGCGACCTATACGTAAATGGTGACAGTGACCGGTAACCGTTTCCTTAACGAGCGCGATGTCTGGATGCGTGCGCCGTGGGGCGCTGCAACGGCGGTTGCCAGATTACGCGCTGAACATCGCATGCATGAACCGGATGCGGACATGCGCGGTCACGTCCGATGTCGGACGGATTGTGTTGCAAAACTCGTTTCTGACTTGGGGGCGAGCTTGGCTTTGGAGTTTCGGCGGTTTTTTTGGTAAGGGGTGTCGGCGGTTTCCGCTTTGCGGCGGATTTCAGCACGCGACTGCCAGTTGTGGCGGGGGACGGCAGATTAGCTTGGCCAGCCGCCTCAGGTTCTGCGCGGTGGCTGTGAGCAGCACTTCGTCCCTGACGCCATTCAGGCCCCGCAGCCGAAGCCGGTCGAGCCTGAGAATGCGTTTCATATGAGCAAAACGCATCTCGAACTTTTTGCGCTCGCGGTGCGATTGCTCGAAGGCTTCCGTATTGGCCAGCGCACGGACATGATCGCGCACATCTTCGTTGACGTCACGGGTAATTTTGCGCACGACCGCCGTCGTGCATTTGGGCTTCAAGGCGCAGCCAGAGCAATCGCTCTTGCTGGCCCTGTAGTAAACGATGGACCTTGATCGATGTTGCCGGTGCTGGTCAGTTCCGCGCCACCCGGGCAAACATAGACATTGCGCTTTTTGTCGAAGACGAAGTCCGCTCGGCTAAAGGTGCCATCGGGGCGTGCCGACTTGTCCCACACCGGAACGTGCGGCGTGATCTTGCGATCCACTAGCCATTTGAGCAATCTGACCGCGCCGTAAGCCGTGTCGCCTGCCAATCTCTTGGGGCGCAGATCGAAGCGACGCTCAACACGGTCCACCATGATCTGGGTGACAGCAATCTCAACCGCACGGTTCGCGCGCGTGCCTACCGCATCGAGGATGATCCCGGCCTTGTTGTCGATGAAATAGTTCGCATCATAAGCAAAGAATGGATCCACGCCCGGCCTCGTAACCCATGTTGCTTGCGGATCGGTGAGCGAGACTTCCTTGGGAGGCTTGCGGCGACGGCTGCCTTCACTTGAACCGCCGCCGTCTTCATCGCCGCCCTTATCGCTATTGGCGGCATCAAGCGCTGCGATGTACTCGCGCACCGCATGGGATGCTTCCTCCGCCTTTGGCCAGGTAATAGGCTGGTCGCCGGGAAGTCGCCTAGTCTTGTTCACATCGGCCTTGATCAGGCTCGCATCGACTGAGAACGCTTCGCCTCCGACCAGCCCCGCCGAAATACACAGCGCCACTACACGTTCAAAAACCCGGCGTAAGGCATCGCTCTCACGGAAGCGTTCGCGCCGCGCCCGGCAAAACACCGAGTGATCAGGGATATGATCCTCGATGCCGAGCTTGCAAAACCATCTATAAGCCAGATTGACCTGGACCTCGGCGCAGAGCCGACGCTCGGAACGAAGTGCAAATACGTAGCCCAAGACCAGCATCCGGATCATGAGCACCGGATCAATCGAAGGACGGCCAGTGTGGGAGTAGAATGGAGCGAGCTCGTTGTGCACCCAACTCAGGTCCAGAAAACCGTCGATTTGCCGTACCAGGTGATCAACCGGCACCACCTTGTCGAGATCAAAGGAGTAAAAGAACTGGCCCTGACCGCTCTCCTGCCGACCTAACATCCGCTGCTCCCGCAAATGCCGCCTCAAACCAACGGAATCACGGCTCGCGAGTCGTCTCAACCGGAGTTTGGCAACACAATCGGACGGAGAACAGACATCGCAGCGGCTTGTACGCCGTTTCTGCTAAGGGCCAGAAGGCGACTTACTGACATCGAGCGGCAGTATGACTGTCAATCGGCGTTCAAATTTGACCCCGTATCGGCGTCCAATTTTGACCCCTTCGAGCGGCGGGTTTTGGCGGTAGCGCTCGCACCGTCGGAGCTGGTCGGGGTTGCGGAGACGGTGCGAGCGCGGGTTGCGTGATCGTCGTCGCGGCTTTTGAAGCGCCAGCTGTCGTTGCCGGTCTCGACGATGTCGCAATGGTGGGTCAGGCGATCTAGAAGCGCGGTGGTCATTTTGGCGTCGCCGAAGACGCTGGGCCATTCACCGAACGCGAGATTGGTGGTGACGACGATGGACGTGCGCTCGTAGAGCCGGCTGACGAGGTGGAACAGGAGCTGGCCGCCGGATTGGGCGAACGGTAGATAACCGAGTTCGTCGAGGACGATGAAGTCCATCCGGGTCAAATGCTCGGCAATCCGACCTTGCCGTCCATTGCGGGTCTCGATCTCCAGACGGTTGACGAGGTCGACCACGTTGTAGAAGCGGCCGCGGGCACCGGATCGGATGCAGCTTCTGGCGATTGCGATGGCCATATGTGTTTTGCCGGTGCCGGTACCGCCGATCAGCACGGCGTTACGTTGCTGGGCGATGAAGCCGCCGCCGGCGAGATCATTGACCAGCGTCTGGTTGATGGGTGTGCCTTCGAACTGGAAGTCCTCGAGATCCTTGGCCAGCGGCAGCTTGGCGATGGTGAGCTGGTACTTAATCGAGCGGGCCTGCTTCTCGTTGATCTCGGCGTTGAGCAGGTCGCCGACAATGCGCTGGGGTTCGTGCTGGCGTTTGACAGCGGTCGCCATGATCTCGTCGAAGGCAGCCTTCATGCCGTAGAGTTTGAGCTCGCCCATGAGGTCGAAGAGTTGAGTACGTTCCATCAGATGGTTCTCCTGAGGTTGTCGTAACGGGCACAGTCGGCGATCGGGGCGTGGCGCAATGTCAGTGCGGCCGGGGTGAGAATGTTGGCTGGCGGCGCAGGATCACGCTGGCGGGCCAGGATGTTGAGCACGACATCGGCGGAATGAACGCCGTGAGCGATCGCCTCGGCGCAGGCTGCTTCGACGGCCGGCAAGCCGTCGGTCAGAACCGCGTTGAGGATATCGACCATCTGCCGGTTGCCATCGTCGGCACTGGTAAGCTTACGCCGCACACGTTCGATCGCAGCCGGAAGCACCCAGTCCTTGAAGGGAGCGCCGTTGCGCAAGGCACCGGGTTTGCGAGCCAGTACCGGCACGTAATGCCAGGGATCATAGGTCGTCTCGCCGCGGCCGAACGAGCGAGCATGCTCGGCAACGATGCGTCCGTCCTGACGGATCACAATGCGGTCGGCGTAGGCGTGAACCTCGACAGGCCGCCCGACAGCGTTGGCCGTGACCGAGTATTTATTGTTGTCGAACCGCACCAGACAGGTCGTCGAGACCGATGCCGGCACCGCGTGGAATCCGTCGAACCGGCCGGCATAGGGAACGAGCTTCGGCCGCTCGGCTTCGAACACCTCCCAGACCGTCTGTTCGGCCAGTTCTGGATGCCGGTGCGCCTTGGCGTAGGCGATGCACTTGTCCAGCAGCCACGCGTTCAACTCGTCGAGGGTTTTGAACCGCAGCCGCGGCGTGAAGAAGCGCTCCCGGACAAGCCCAACCTGGTTCTCGACCTGGCCCTTCTCCCAACCCGACGCTGGCGTGCAGGCAACCGGATCGACCAGGTAGTGGCTGCACATCTGCATGAAGCGGCGATTGTAGAGACGCCCTTTGCCGACGAAGATCGTCTCCACCGCCGTCTTCATGTTGTCGTAGATGCCGCGCACGCAGGTGCCCTTGAACAGGGCGAACGCCCGGTCGTGGGCGTCGAACACCATCTCCTGTGTCTCGCGCGGATAGCAACGCACGAACAGCATCCGGCTGTGGCAGAGCCGGACATGGGCGGCCTTCACCATCACCGTCACGCCATTGAGCAGGACGACCTCGTGGCTCCAGTCAAACTGGTAAGCTTCTCCGGGCGCAAAGCTAAGCGGGACGTAGGCAGCGGCCGTGGATTGTCCGCGCTCCTTGCTCCATCGCCTGGCGTAGCGCCGCACGGCGTCGTAACCGCCGTCATAGCCGCGCTCACGCAGCTCCTCGAACATCCGGATCAATGTCAGTTGCTCGCGAGCGGACTTGCCCGCGTTCCCTGACAACAACCCGTCGAGTTCTGCTGCCCATCGTCCCAGCTTCGGCCGCGGCTGGACAACACGCTCGTACTCGAATGAGGTCTCTCCCGATCTCAGCACCTTCCGGACTGTGTTCCGCGACACCTTCAGGTCACGGGCGATCTCCTTGATCGTCTTGCCCTTGATGAAGTGCTCGCGCCGTATCCGGGCGATTGTCTCCACGATCAGCATCCCCGACCACCTGCTTCATGACGAAGCAGGCAGCGCAACAGACCAACCTGTAGGGGGTCAATTTTGGACGCCGATCCCCCGGCTTAGGGGGTCAATATTGCAGGCCGAATGACAGACGTCGATGCCAATCACCCGTCGCATTCGCACCTCCTGCCAATCAGACCACATGACGGGAGCTACGGGCGACACGACAACTACGGATTCGCGCTCTCAGCGCAACCGGGCGAGTCGCAGAGGCGGCCAGCTACTAACTCGAGCTCGCGGCTCATCGAATGCATCGGCCTGCCCGCACCTTCGTGCTCCCGGTGCCTCTGTCCCGATGGTCGCACCATACGCTACGATCTTGAAAATCGCAGCGGAACATCGGCACCGAGAAACTCTCATACCGGTTACCAACCCCATCGAAAGCACCTTCGCCACCGTTCGCCACCGCACCATCCGATCGAAGGGCTGCCTGTCCAACAAGACGGCACTCGCGATGGTCTTCAAACTGCTCGAGGCCGCGCAGAGAAGCTGGCGTCGTCTCGATGGCCACAACCAGTTGCCAAAACTCGTTGTCGGTGTGACATTCAATGATGGGATCGAGGTCATCGCGAAGCCGACCGACCGCCAGCCCATAACCGCCGCCGCCTGACCGGCTCCGGCCGTCACCAAAATTTGGCGATAGCTCTGGTCGGCCGAGCGTTTACTTCTATTGGGACGATATCGCGGGACGGCGGCTTGCACCGAACCTATTGACCGGGGCAGAAGCGCTTGAACAGGCCCGGGCACTCGCAAGAGCGGAGCTCGCCCGCTATCGAGACCAGGAAGGATAGAAGAACGTAAGCTCGCGCGACTGGGGATTTTCCGGGTGACCAGCTAAGTGGAACCACATGGAGCGGCGGCATTTGAGTCATCGCCGGCTCGCCGCCTGAGCTGGCGGAGCGGCCCCGGCCTACCCCACCAGCCCCCCAAGCTGGGGCCGCCTCTCGGCCGTCCGTAGTATCGGAGTAAGTGTATGCGTTCCTCGCCCTCGGTCGTGCCAACCGACCGTCTCGACCGAGACATTTACATCGTGCTCGAAGACTTTGGCGCGCACGCCGGCTGCGCCTGGCGCGAGACGGACGAACAGGACACCGATCTCGAAACAGTGCTGCAAGGCCTCCTCTCCGGCCAGTATGTCTATCCGGTCCGTATCGTGTGCTTCAACGCGAGCCAAGGATGGTCGCGCGACGCCACCTCCGACATCGCCGACGCGCTGGCCCAGCGCGCGGTCGACAGCGATGACGAGGTCTCGGCCGCCCTGCAGGGCTTCATCAGCGCCAATGCCACCAGGCGCTTTGACGTACAGCTCGCGCTGCCGCTGCAGGGCGCCGCATGATGTTCCGAGAGGGCAAGCCGCAAGGTCCGCCGCCGCAAAGCGAACGTGACCACTTCATCTGCTGCACGAGCTGCGGCAACATGCTGGACACCTCGGCGATGTGCTCGACCATTTGCACGGGCAGGAGATCGAGGAAGAGTCCGCGGCGCATTGACGAGGACCGAACGTGGCATGCTCCCGCTGTGACGGCACCCACTGGGTTTGCGAGAACCATCCCGAACGCCCTTGGGACGGGCCAAAGGCCTGCGGCTGCGGCGGCGCTGGCGACCCTGCCCGGCCTGCAACGATGCCGCGCCCGGCGAGATGCCGCTGCCGCCCGGATTAAAAAACAGCATCACCAGCATCGACGGCATGCGCCCGCTGTTGAGGAACCAGGCTGGAAAGCCACGTCGGAAGCCGCGAAGCTAGGACGTTTACTCAGGAACGTCGGCTTACCAACGCAAAGCGCGCAAGTCCCCCACCTTAGCCGTGATCGGCGGCTCGAAGCGGACATTCGTATCGGCTTGATCCGGCTGGAGCGCGAGAAAGCGATGTTCGTTGCCGAAGAATCTAGGAACGCTGGCGAATTTCATGCTTTACTGAAGCATCACCGGCCGAGGCTTTGTCCGTAGGCGTCGGTGGCTGAGAGAGGTCGCGCTCCCGCCTGCATGTGCAAGGGAGCGATCATGCCGCACCGCAAGCTAATAGCGCGCCTACAGGCAGTCGGCGGTCTATTCGAACGCGATAAGGTTAGACTCGCGCGCATACCATACAGGGTGAAGTCCCTGGCTGACGGCGAATACGCGGTGCGCGAGGGAGACAAGCCCAGCAGCTGCATCGTTGTGGTCGACGGCTTTCTAGCTCGGCAAAGGGTGGTGAATGATCGAAATCAGATCTCGTCGTTCTACCTCGCTGGGGACATGCCCGATTTGCCTACCCTGCATTTGCCGATCGCGGATTGTAATCTTTGCAGCGTAGGCAATTCGACGATAGCCGCTGTGCCCCATTCATCTCTCAGAGAGATGATGGCCGAATCTCTCGGACTTACACACGCGTTTTGGCGCGAAACGCTGATACAGGCTGCCATCTATCGCGAATGGGTTGAGAATCTCGGAGCCCGCCAAGCCTTAGGTCGACTCGCGCATCTTCTTTGCGAACTTGCCACTCGCATGGATTTCGTCGGGCTGGCGGACAATGGCAGCTACCGGATACCGCTCACGCAGCAAGATGTTGCCGATGCATGTGGGCTTTCAGTAGTTCACGTGAACAGGACGATCCAGGAACTCAGGGGTTTGGGCCTCATCGAATGGGAAAACCACACCGTTACTCTGCTGCGCCCACAAGAACTGCAAGCTGTAGCCGAGTTCAGCCCTGAATATCTGCATGAGTTGAACCCAAGCGCAGGATCAACGCTCAGCAAATCTGGCTAACGGTTTTAGGAACGTCCGGGCACTTACTAACTTAGCGCAAATGCCGCGTTTTCATTTCGACTATCATGAAGCAGAACGGGTCACTCTGGACGAGTTCGGCCAAGAAATGCAGAGCGTTGTTGCAGCTCACAGGATGGCCATGATTGCCCTAGGCGAGGCCGTGCGCGATTTTACCCTTGCTGCTCGTCCAGGCACCATCGCGATTGTCGTTAGGAATGACGGCGGCGTTCTCCTGACGGTCTCTGCCACTGTTGAGCAGACTGAAAGCTGGTGACCTTCGTGTCCCCCCTTCTTGGCCACCCTTTCGTCTGTTGGCCTAAGCCAAAGTCTGCGACCTCGGAGACCATCGGCTCATCGCCGGCTGTTGGCGGTCGGACATCAGGCGGCCAGCCGCTTAATAGGTACATGGCCTAGCATTACAGTTGCTTTTGTTGCGGGCTTCTGAATCCATGGGCAACCATGATTCGAATGTCGTGGGCGCGGGCCGCGTCGGTTGAGGCGACGCTTGCGTTGTGGGCGGCGTCGCTTCGAGAGATCAAGCAACGGATACGTCCGTTGTTCACGCAAGAGCGTGTTGCGACGAATGCAGGTCTGTTCCTGGAAGGTCTGCTCGGAGATGAGCAGCGCAAGACCGGTTGGATGCGCGCGGAGGCGGCTGGCGATCCCGGCCCATGGCGGCAGCAGGCGATTCTGGGTCGTGGAGACTGGGACGCTGATGCCCTGCGCGATATCGTGCACGACTATGTCATCGAGCATTTGGCGGATGACGATGCGGTGCTCGTGATCGACGAGACCGGTTTTCTCAAACAGGGCAAAGCGTCATGCGGAGTGGCGCGGCAATACACTGGTTCGGCAGGAAAGATCACGAACTGCCAGATCGGCGTCTTCGCTGCCTACGTTTCGCGTCATGGCCATGCGTTCATCGATCGCGCGTTGTATCTTCCGAAGGAATGGACCGACGATCCAGATCGTCTGGAAGCCACATATGTGCCTGCCGATGTCGGCTTTGCGACCAAACCAAAGCTTGCGACGAGAATGATCGCACGCGCGATAGCCGGGTCTGTACCATTCAAGTGGGTTGCCGGTGATACCGTCTACGGTGTTGGCAACATTGAACAGCAACTACGTCGGGCAGGCAAAGGCTACGTGCTTGGGGTCAGCAGCGCTCATGTGTTTCGATCCTGGGGCAAGCGACCGCCGGTCGCCGGTACGGCTGCAGACCTCGCCCGGACGCGGCGCTCATCCGACTGGAAGCGCCTGTCGGCGGGAGCCGGAACCAAAGGACCGCGGCTGCACGATTGGTGTTATCTCGAATTGGCGGATCTCGAGGCCGAGCAGTCCAACAGTGCAAATGACGGTTTGTGGACACGCGGTCTACTGATCCGTCGTCGCATTGCCGATGATGACCTCGCCTTCTTCACCACCTGGTGCCCAGCGGGAACAGCCATTGAAACGCTGGTCGCGGTCGAAGGCCATCGATGGGCGATCGAGGACAGCTTTGAAACCGCGAAAAACGAGTTCGGGCTCGATCACAACGAGAGCAGATCCTGGCATGGCTGGCACCGTCATGTGTCCTTGGTGATGCTCGCCTTCGCCATGATGGCCGCGATCCGACATCGCGCTAATCCGCCACCGCCCAAAAAAACGAAACGGCGCCCCCCGGCAAAAGCCAAAACATAACCACCCCACCACTGATCCGTTGGTCAATCCAGGAAATCCGCCGCATTGCTATCAGACTTGCGCGGAAGCGGATTCAACCCGCACACATCATCGCATGGTCCTTCTGGCGCAGAGCTCACCAGGCTGCCGCTCAACGCGCCCACTTCAAATCAAAAAAGCAACTGTAATGCTAGCGTGCAAAAAGGACAGCGCCGCCCTCCTATCGCTTGCCGAGGGTCTGATATCTTGTCGCCTAAAGTTTGACCGATATTTTTTGAAGACGCTGCCAATTTGTTGGTGCCCCGGTGGGGAGTTTTGTTCATGCAAAGAGATTTAGCCGAAAAACGTAACGCGGCCAATGCCGCTGAGGTGGATGAGTTCGCCTCCGAGCCTCGAGCGCCCAGCAGACCCGTAGCTGCAAACGATAACATTGAGGACGGCCCCTGGCTGCTCGTTCCATTTCCTGACGGCTGGTACGCGACGTGTTGAAACATGGTCCAAGCTCGGGACCTAGCTTCCGAGTGCGCCTAAAATTCCGCTCGGCACTGCGAAGTGGTTCTCCGCTCTTTTCCGCCGTGTCCTTGGCGAACTTGTCCTTACCGCCGATTTTGCGGTTTGATCTGCGGTCGCCGCCCTTCCTCGTCTCCGGATGCACCGCCTCTAAGCCGCTTTCCGCCTTCCGACCAGCTTACCCCGTTGTGCCGCCGTCAGGTCGCGGCGGATCAGGTCTTCGTCCATTCAGCGAGCCAAACGACCGCTGACTAACAAGAAGGCACATCGAAATTTGCCGAGAGCAGGAACACTATTCACCAGGGCGAGGTTTGTTTTTCATCAGAGGCTAAGGATCGCGGAGTTCTCCTCCATGGCTACCCAGATCGTAATGGACAGCACAGGCGACAGCAGACATTTCTTTGAGCAAGACGACCCCAACGGGCTCGCCGAGGCTGAGCGGCGCTTCAAGAAATTTAACGGCCAAGGATTTACCGCTGCCACTCGGACGCCGGCCGGCGATCTCAAGCTGATACGGTCATTTGATCCAACAGCGGAGGAAACGCTGTTCTATCCGCACTTAGTCGGCGGTTAGAACCGTTCCAGCACCAAAGATGTTTTTGTTCGGACGTAACGTCGCCCAGGGCGCGCGTCTGCGTGCCCTGCGTGCCCTCTATCGGAGCTTCAACGAGCAAAATGGCCCGGAAGCGCGTGCACGTCGTCTTTTGCGGGAATGGTTATCTCCAGAACAGCGCGCACAATTTGATGCCAATGGCTTTTTTGAAGTCGCTGGTTCTCTTACTGGCCGTCGATACCGAATTTATCAGGGCACGATGAGTAATGTTTTGGAGCTGGATGAAAAACTGGAGCCTAAGGTGGGGTGGTGCTTCCTCCCCGAACGGGCGTTGGCGATTGGCGATGTGATGCTCGCCCAGAAGATCGCACTCGAAACTGACGAAGCCGCAGTTCTCGCGATCGCGAAGTCGTTTTCTCCGAGACTGCCGTTTGTGCCCCGAGCAGTAGGGCGCGGTCACTAGAGCTGATCATGGGCGGGGCCGTCGCTTGTGACGGCGGCGACCCCTCGCCGCGAAGGCGCCGTTACGCGAGATGAGGACGACTTCGCGACTGCATCCAGCGTCGGCTCCGCCAGCGGCAGGCGCAAGAACGTCCGTGCGTTAATGTTACTTAGGCTGCTTGCCGGCGTCTGATGGCTTTACTGATGGAGACCGCGAGGCGATCTCTCCAACCTTTTGTAGCGTACGTGCGAACTCAGACCGAAGATGTTGGGAGTGCGCGACGTCCCTCGGCTCTGACAGAAACGCGATCTTCACGAGGAAGCGGTTCAACAACGACGCTATTCGAAAATTGTCGGAATGTTGCGAACGCAGTCCGGTGAGTTGCCGACGCATCTCGACGAGATCAAGCGGTTCGTGGTCCGGCTGGCTTTTCAACGAAATGGCCTGCAATCGAACGAAGCGTCGCGTCGAATATGTTGGCGCGACGACTTCGCCATGGGTGGGCCCGGACGGGAGCAATGTCCGATGCGCCAAGATAACCCGCGGAAGGCTCGCCGCAATCTAAGGTTCAAATTAAGCTTGATGTGCAGGCTGGAAGTTAATTCGGGAACCGGGAAAGCCGACCGAAGGTGCTGAACCGGTAAATCCTTAAGGAACGTCTAGGCCGTGTCGGAATTCTTTGACTGAGCAACAGCTGCAAAAGTTCGATGCGCTGCTATATCTTCACGCTCGACGACTGGGGCAAGACGCTGGACGTGCAGGAGATCGAGTGCGGCAGCGCGGAAGAGGCTCTTCAGCTTGGCTCTGCCGGGGTGGCGAACCAACCGATCGAAGTGTGGTGTGGTCCACGGCGGCTCGGTCGCTTTGAGCCAGAGCGAAGGCAAGGGAGACCGCTGCCGCGCCTCCGCGCACTCTTAGCCTTGGCCGAGCGTCGCCTTCATGAAGGCGAGCAACACATCAGCCAGCAAGAGACGCTGATAAACCGACTCAAGCGCGAGGGGCGCGATCTTGCTCTCGCGTTGTCCGTCCTCGACACTCTGATTGAGACTCAAAAGGCTCATTTACAGGAGCGGGATTTGATCGTTGCCGAAGTGGCAAAGCGAGTTGGATGAATATGCCCGCAATCACAGATCACGATCACGGCCAAACGCTCTCGACTGCCCTCTGTCCTGTACACCACCCGTCGGGCAGCCCGTCTTACGCCATGCCGCAGGCGACGACTGCCGGCCGTCTTACTGTGAGGATCGCCGATGTCGGATGCGCCAAGCCGGTAATCTTCGCTAACGATTGCTCTGTCGTGGGCGCCGCAATCAAAGCGAACGTCGCGTCGGGATAGCGCGTCCCCACTTCGATGTCGTCTGCCGTTCAATGACGACGCTTCTTTCCGTCTGGATTGGGAATAACGTGGCTTGCGTCAGGCTCTTCAATGCCTTGATTTGATTTCGTCGGAGGAATTGCAACCGCACGGATCACCGGCACCACACTGGCAGCCGAGCTCTGCACTCCATGCCCGGTCCCGGTGGTTCTCGCAGACAAAGCCTAAGCCAAAGCAGATGGGACAGTTGGGATCGTCATGGCATGAAAAAGCGCGCGGGCCTTGCTCCAAAGATCGCAAGCATACCGCGCGCCTCGGTTACGCCGCCAATTCTTTGCGAACCGCGGCGGCCGAATTGCCTACCTTGTCGACGGCTTTCTGCAGCTCGTCGCTGGAGACACCAAGCTCCCTGGTCCCATATTTGACCTCGAAGTCTTCATGCATGTTGATCTTGCTACGGTCGCGCTGGTCCCGTTTGGTGAGATTGTCGCTCATGTTCCTCCTCCATCGCCTGTACAAGCCGTTCATCGTCAAGAACGGTCAGCAGGTCATTGATCGTCTTCTCGCAGTCCCTCGGGCCAGGCTCGACATAGCGAGCCAAGATGGCTTTGGCTTTTTTTACCGCTTGGGTTACGCGGTCCGGCATGCCGGTACTCCACTCACTGGCAAGGAAAACGCCCGTAAGAACGGTGTGTTCCCAAAAGGAAGGCCTCCGGAAGGGCGGAGGCCTAGTCTGGGGAGGTTACATATAGCTTGGAAAACTTGACCTGCTTCGCCCCGTTCCTACCGCTGCGTATGAAGCTGGCGCCTCTGCGCTGATCGCTTAATCTGCGTTATAGGTGCGCTTGAGCAAGAGCCCTGCTTGGCCCCGTTGTGAGCTTGTCCTGCCTTTGGCAGCAATGGCGAGAGGCTTCAACAGAGCCCGTCTGCTTGGAGCGTTGGCGCTTCAAGGCCACCGCATCCTCATCGCTCACGCAGAGGTATCACTAGCCCGCGTGCTGAGGCGTCAAATGTACATCAGTTATTTCTTGGACAACCCTTTGAATGAACTGGCGCGCAGCAGGCCTTCAGAGGTGATGTCCCGGTATTCGATCTCGGCGTAGAACTTCGGATCGACCCACGTGGCCTTCGGCTTCTTGATCGGCTTTGTGAGCTTCTGCTTCGGGCTAACGACGGTATCCAGGGCCTTGCGGATCTCCGCCGACTTCGTCCGGCTCCAACCCGTGCCGACCTTCCCCATATACCGCAGCTCTTTGCCCTCCTGCTTGCCGAGGTAGAGCGCGGCGACGCCGGACGGGTCCTTGACGAAACCAACAACAGGGAATTTTTCGCGGTGCACCGTCTTGATCTTCTGCCAGGCCTCAACCCGCTCCGACCGATACGGGGCATCAACCCGCTTCGAGACGATACCCTCGTAGTTCAGCTTGCTGGCAGCCTCGAACAGCGCCTGCCCGTCCCCTTCATGGTGCTCGCTGTACAGGATGGGCCTCTCCACCTCGTTGGCCTCGATAAACTCCTTTAGAAGCTCCTTGCGGGCAAGCTGAGCCATTCTGCGAAGGTCCTTGCCGTCCAGCCAGAGGAGATCGAAGGCGAAGTAAACCAGCCGGTCCTGGTCGCCTCTGCCGAGGTCCGCCTGGAGTTCGGAGAAGTTGGTTCGTCCCTGGTGAATGACGACCACCTCACCATCGACAATGGCTTGCCCTTCGATGTTGAAGGCGCCGGCAATGACCGAGAACCGGTTGACCCAGTTATGGCCTTTGCGGGTAAAGGCTTTACGGGTGTCGCCCTCGATGTGGAGCTGGATGCGGTAGCCGTCGTGTGAATCCACTGAGCCCCGGAAGGAGCTTTCATCTTCAGTGTCGCCAACTGGGGGCTGATGAAGCCCGGCATGGAAGCTCGCGGCTTCTTGGCCGGTGCTGGGGTACGCTTTGGCACTAACGCTACTCACAAAAAGCCCGCCGCCGGCGTTGGAAGCCGACGGCGGGGCAGTCTACCTTCTTAGCACTACTTTGGCAGAATGTGTTTTCGCCGCTGTTTTTCAAGGATTTGCTTTCGGCAATGTGGGCACTGCTGGGGCGGCGGCCGAAGGATGAGATCGACGATGGCGTGACGTACGGCGGGCATAGTCGGTTGAGGCGGAGGCCCGTTGATTCTTTTTTTTTCGCCCCGCGTTTGCGAGGCGACGATGTTGCAGGAAGGCGTAGGCAATCATTGTCATAAGGGCGTGGCGATGAAGACCTTGCCATGATCGCCCTTCGAAGTGATCAAGTCCAAGTTCCTCCTTCAACTGTTGATGCGCCTGCTCACAAATCCACCGTCCCTTGATGGTGGCGGCCAGCGTGCGCAGATCCGTCGTCGCCGGAAGATTGGCGAGATAGTATTTCTTCTCCCCGGAGGCACGTTGCTCGCCAATGAGCCAGGCTTCGTCGCCTGGGAGATGCTGCTGACCTTTATCCCATATCCGCTGCGGAGGGCCGTCGGCGGTGCGGACACGGAGAGCAGCAAATCGGGCTTTGAGCCGACCTTTCGTCCCGCTGCGCCAACTCACGGTTTTCCATTTGGCGCTGGCCAGCATTTGTTCTGCCGCAATCGATAAGATATCGGGCACGTGGTGCTTTCGTGGTTTGCCACGGGCTTTGGTGATCGGCCAAATGAGCTTCACATCGACCGGATACACTTTCTGGTGCCGAGGGATACCGACCGCCCAGGCCAGCCCGCGCTCTGTTAGCCCTTGTCGAAACGG
Source organism: Bradyrhizobium sp. CW1 (assembly GCF_023100665.1). NCBI lineage: Bacteria > Pseudomonadati > Pseudomonadota > Alphaproteobacteria > Hyphomicrobiales > Nitrobacteraceae > Bradyrhizobium > Bradyrhizobium sp. CW1. Next base: position 2,514,408 of record NZ_CP064684.1, on the reverse strand, counting down.
CGCGCTGAGGCCGTATCCTGCATCCGCCAGCACACATCCAAAGCGTATGTTGGCTGCCATCGCGCGGTCAATCTCGGCCAAAGCGATCTCCGGCTTGGACCGCGGCGTTCGGTGTTCGACTGGCACGCGAGCGCGCTTCAAGCGAGGCATGTCGCTTGTCCAGCTGTCAGGCAGAAAGAGACGTAACGCGACCATCACGGGCACTTCCCCGCGCGCAAGCGTTAAAGACACCAGCGTTTGGCAATTTGCAGTTTTACCGAGAGCCGACGCGTATTGAGCCGCAACACCGACCGATCGCTCACCCTTTTTCGGCAGTGAGGTGTCATCAATAACCAGCACCGCATCCCTGCCGCCGACAAGTCGGTCCGCCTGGTTGAGCAGCTCTGTCTCTAGCGGCGTCGCGTTCCAGACGCCGTCCGCAATGAAATGGTGCAACTGGTCGTAGTTGCTCGTGGCAAGGCGTTCCGCCATCGGCTGAACGCTCTTGCGATCGCCAGGACCGATCAATCCCGCAACATATAGAGGACACATCCGCTGTCGGGTCTTATGACCCAGCCGGTCCAAGAACGGCATCAGCCAGCGTTCGAGTTCGTCTTCCCATCCCGGCATGGTCAGCCCTCCAAGAGCCGACCACCCATGAATCATTGAACAATTGATTCGGGAATCCTATAAATCGCGGCAAAATCAACAATCTGCCAAAGTAGTGTTAGTCACGAGACTCCTAACTTCGAGATCGGCAGCGTGTTCCGCGCAGGGCAATACAACGGATCAGTGCTTTCGGGTTGTGTTTTTGAGAATAAAGCCGAACAGTAAGCGAACGCGACGCGATAATCCGTTCTCGGTTACGCGGGCTGCGGTGCGCCACACCTGACAAGAGATCGATGCCGATAACGCAGGCCAGCCTAGCGGCAGTTTGCTTGCACCACTGATTGACGCGGAGATGACGCCGAACGTCAAAAGCCATGGAGTCGATTGTCGCAGGTATGTGAAGGTCGGGGATCGGCGCGCTCTGGTCGCCGCGCCTTAAGCCCCATCCCTACGCACGAGGGGCATCGGCGGCGACCGCGTCCAACGACCAGCAGGTGATCTGGGATGGCATTTCGATCGGCAAGGCGATGCACGAGTGCTTCGATGTTGTCTGCGTTCATCGATGTGATATCGTCGCGGATGATCCTTTTGACGGGTCGTATGCTGGGTCGCCTTGCAGTTTTGTGGGTCCCGCTATGGGCGAAATTCGCAACTTCCGATCGGGGAACAACGGTGAACCCCCTTCACACGGCGTCGGGCCTCGTCGTCTCGCCGCCATCATAGTCGGTGACATAGCTTCCTACAGTCGCTTGATGCAGGCCGACGAAGAGGGCACGCACGTCCGCGTCAAGCGGATCGAGCGGGACCTCATCCGGCCCAGCATCGTCGAGCATCACGGAAGTCTGGTGAAGACGACGGGGGATGGCTTCATCGCGATTTTCGACAGTCCGGTCGAGGCCGTGCGATGCAGCATCGTCATCCAGCAGAATCTCATCGGGCGCAACGCCTCGCTTCCGAGGGATACGAGGATCGAGTACCGGATTGGCGTCAATCTCGGCGACGTCATCGTGGAGGCGGACGATATCTACGGGGACGGCGTCAACATCGCCTCACGCATCGAGGGCATTGCCGAGCCGGGCCAGGTCTATATCTCCGGCGCGATCTACGAGCAGATCAAGCACAAGGTCGTGTGCGGCTACGATTCGCTCGGGGACCGCAAAGTCAAGAACATCACCGATCCCGTGCGGGTCTATCGCGTGCTGGCGGATGCAGATGCGGTCGGCAAGACCAAGGGCCGGCGCGAGAATATCTTGATCTTCCTCCTGAGCCTCACGCTGCTGGTCATTGCCACCGGCGTGCTGTGGTACCTGCTGGCGCAGGCGCCGGGCAAGGTGAGCGAGCAGGCCGCCGTGCCCAGCGCCTCTCCTGCCGCTTCTCCGGCCGCATCGCCGAGCCCGCAGCCTCCGCCGCGCGAAGCGGCGCCGCAGACGCCGCAGCCTTCTCCCTCGTTGGCTTCGTCGCCTCCCTCGCCCGCTCCGGTGCCAAGTCCATCGACAGTTCCCGTCCGCGAACCCGAGATGGTCGCCATTCGCGGCGGCAGCTTTGCAATGGGAAGCAATGACGACCCGACCGAGCGTCCTGTCCACCAGGTGACCGTCAAGCTGTTCTCGATCGGCAAATATCCGGTGACCGTGCAGGAATGGAACGAGTGCGCCGCTGCAAAGGCGTGCGGCTTCACGGCCATCGGCAAGGACGATGCGCCGGTCAGCAATGTGAGCTGGACAGACGCGCAGCAATATGCGGCCTATCTCGCTCAGGCGACGAAGAAGACCTATCGGCTTCCGAGCGAAGCCGAATGGGAATATGCCGCGCGGGGCGGAACGCAGACCAAATATTGGTGGGGCGACAAGCTGCAGCCGGGCGTGGCCGGTTGCAAGGATTGCGGTGATCTCGCGGCCGAGCAGCCAGCGAAGGTCGGTAGCTACAGGCCGAATCCGTTCGGGCTCCACGACATGGGCGGCGGTATCGATCAGTGGGTCGAGGACTGCTGGCACAAGACCTATCAGGGCGCGCCCGGCGACGGATCGGCATGGAGCAGCGGCGACTGCAGCGCTCACGTCCTGCGCTCCGGCTCCTGGAAGAACGATTCGAGATATGTGCGGCCGTCCAACCGCGATGGCTACGACACCAATGTTCGCTATCCGACGCACGGATTCCGCGTGGCGCTCAGTCCTTGAGTGGTGGAGTTGGTCTGATGCTGATCCTTCGTTGCGTCAGCGAAGACGGTCGCAAGCAGCAGTGCGATCGGAGCAGCACGCTCGGCGACATTTGCGGAAGTGCCACTGCGGCCGCGGCAAGCGCGGCGGTTGTGGCCGAGGACGACCACCGTGGCGGCCCCAGTTCGGGAGTAGGTATCCCTAGAGGACGACCGGCTGTCTTCGTCGCTTCGCTATCGTTCTCTCGGACTGCCGGGCGCGACGGGGAAATAGGGTGCAAGCCGAGTTCGGCCGCAAGCCGGCCGGGCGGTCACTATCACCTTAACCTGCATCCGAAGAGCTTTGGATGGATGCCAGCGCGAGACGGCTTCTCAAGCTCGGGACGCGGTCGATCGCGATGCACTCGCTTTCGAGGCTGCCGAGATCAGCGATTGTGAGCTGGCGAAGCTTCGGCAGCACACGCTGCCATTCGGGAGTCGCCGCCCTGCTCTAGAGGAGGCGGCTCTGTCGCCGAACAGCCAAGATGGCCAACTCGACGGAGACCAACATGGGACTATGCGAACCGACAAGCCGGCCACGACGGCGGCGGTGCGGCAATTTGAGGAGGCGCCGCTAAAGTGGCGGCGAATTGCTTCCGCAGGTCAGTGCTTTTGCCAAACGGTTCGCCCTCCGTGCGGCCAGTGCAGAGTTTCCCCGAGGTTTCCCGGAGGCGAACCAAGCCCTTGGCCCGCTCAGATTAAGTCCTTGAAATTATTGGTCGGAGCGAGAGGATTTGAACCTCCGACCCCTAGTCTCCCAGGCGGAGGCAGAACATTGATTTGACAAGCTATTTTGGGAAACGGCGTGATTTACCCCCTTTGAGATCGCAGAGCTTTTCATATCTTTTGGCAACCGTTCTTCCGCAGATCCGGCCGACCGATACTTCTGATGCATGCGGCCCGGGTGCTGCCCTCACCTGCCTCAGGCTCCAATCGCGGGTGGGTTGAGATGTGCAGGCCGGGGCTGGCATTTCGTAAGCCTCCGGTCGAGCCTCACCGGACGGTTACGGCATTTGGTCACGAACAATTATTGCAACCGGCAAGGGGCCACCTCGCGGTGGCCCCTTTCAATTCCGGCACCTATAGGAAGATGTGGTAAGGCCGACTCGGCCGGCGGCCTCTTTAAGTGATCGTCCAGGCTGCGCCAAGTTTCGATAGTTCTCGGTAGTGGGCCGGAGATGCGCCCCGGCACCGTCAAAGCTATCTTGTCCCATGCAACCGGCTCGCTGGGGCGCCGCCAGATCTGCGGTCTCAAGCACCAGCTCATGGAGATGCTGCAGTTCGGAAAGCTCAGAAGCGAGTGCTTCGTACTTGGCGCTTTTTGTAGCCCTCCTGATTGGCCGCTAGCCAGTGGTCGATTTTCAGCACGTAGTCCGATAATTCCACAGCCAAGCGGCGTTCAAGACGGTGGTCGGCAATGAGCATCCCGTCCTACGAGGCAGTACCGCAAGCCTGCCACCATAGGAAGCCCAGTATTCCCGGAGGCGACGGCGTACTGGCCTACTTCGGTTATCCGCAGGCGAGCGAGCACGACGCCGAGCGCGCGGTCCGCGCCGGTCTCGCTCTGGTCGAAGCCATACCGGGCATAGATGCCGGCTGGTGTTGGGCAAGCTCGCGAGTTTCCGGCATTCGGCAGCCATGAGGACATCGACACCGCCGACAGGACCATCATCCCATTCGTCAGGGCGTGTGTTGAACAGGCGCAGCGATGGTACGACGCGGAGAAGCCGGGCGCATCGCGCATGGCCACAGGCAATGCAATACGGTCGATGTGCCGCGCCAGGAAGAGCCGTGAGGCCGACCACCTCGCTGCGGCCATCGGCCTGCGGTCGATGCTGGAGGGCTACACGCCGGAGCTACCGGATTGGGCGTTCGATCAGCACACGATCAAGGGCAAGGCGATGGGGCGCGGGCTCCAGCACTTCCGCGAGGAAGGCGCAAAGCTGGTGCCGCCGCGGACCGCTGACGATCCCTACGAGGACGAAGCCTACCGGCTGTGGGCGATCAAGCAGCAGGGCCAGGTGAGGCGATAGCGCCGGGCCGTCGCGGACGGCAACATCGCGCCAATTATTCCAAGACGGTGCGATGTCCCCTAACAGGGATACGCTCGGTGAGTGGCTCAGGCTGTATGTCCACGAGAACTTCCATAATGCTTGAAGAAGTTATCAAGATTTAAAGGTTCGCCGGTATCTCGCCAGAACAGTCTTTTACCGAGGCTGGCCGCCACTGCGAGGCGGTGTTGGCCGCCAATTAGAGTATGGTCATCCGTTGCTTGGGCGATGATCTCGCCGGCTTCATCCACGATGAATTTCATCGGCCGCCTCCAATCCGACGCGCCGGTCAGCGCCGCCGCGAGCGTGCGCAATCCATCTAACCTCGTGCCGGTCCCGGCGTTCCAATCCATGAAGATCACTGCTTCTATTCGACATGCGCCACATCGCGCACCGCCCTTTGTGTACCAACCAGCATAAAATTAAACCGGGAATGCAAAATGACAAATATATTTATACGGGGCCGTCGCGCGGTCCCCGCACAAACTGACGCCCTCCACAGTACCTTGGCGACCGATGCGGATGGGACCGCCATCCTTCGACGGCCCCGCCAGCCGTCGCGCATCACTTTGACCGTGCTAACCCCTGATATGGAAAAACGACGAGCACGTCCTCTTCAAGCGTAACCGCGTCACCATCGCCCAGCGTCGCGCATGTCGCGGTCGATGTTATCCGCGCGGATAATTTTTGCGGGGTGACCACGACCCACGCGACGGCAGGCAGCGGCGGGCGAGCCCATGGCCCCCTTGAGCAACAGATGTTGACAAGGCCGTTGTTGAAGAGAGTGGCCCCTTGACCGCAAGGACAAACCACACTCTATCGGAGTTGTAGGTTTAAGGGGGCGCAACATGAAGTGGATACTGGCAGTCGCGTTTGTTGTTACCATCCCGACAACCGCATTGTCTTTGCCGACGTGCGACTATGCGGGCCAGTCGTATTCTGCAGGGGCGACCGTGTGTGAATGCCCGAGCCTCGTCGGGGAGGGAGGGCTTGCCAGCGGGGGCGCGGCTAAAGTGACAAGTCGACGCTTGGCCTGTTCAGCAGAGGGATGGAAGAGCGCCGACAGCATGTGTGTCGACCTGAAATATGCCACCAGTTCCGCGTCTGGCCGCGACGACCTCGATAAGCTCAACCAACAATACTGCCCGCGTCTTCCAATCAATTACGGTGAAATCCAAAAGGCCATTTCTCAAGAGACTGGCAAGTTCATCGACGCCGCGCCCAAGAGCACTATCGTCTTCATGGTCGAGGGCATCTGCAAGCGGTTCAGACTAGAGGCACCCTGCAAAGCCCTGCTCGATGCTCTCGCCGCCCAAGACGGGCAGGCTAAGTGAGGAAGCACCATGTTCACGCTGATCGGCATTGGCATGATAGTCGTAGTGGCCTTCCTCGCGAATAGAGAGCAGCGCAAGGACACTGGCAGCACCGACGACTACATTCGACATACGCGGCAGGATATTAGAGGGGTGATGTGGTTGCTCGCAGCTGTAGTTGTTATGCTCGGCATCATCGCTGACCGGATCCAGTAGATCGCGACCGGCAGGGGTCAGCGGCGAGGCCGCAGGAAGGCCGCAGGGAAGCCCCACAGCGCGCCGCCAGCGCAACCGGGCAGGTCCGGCCATCGCATCCAGCAGGCCCGCGCCGCCAGCATGCGAAACTAGGGCCTAATAGGGCCCAACGCATTTCGACCGGACCCGGCGCCGGGCACCAATCCCATATAAGTCCTTCATTAGACGAGGCTCTTGAGTTTTTCCCAAGCGCAGGAAATCGCTAGACGCCAGGACCACACGGTTTTGCCGTACGCACGGCCCGCCATTTCGCCGCAGTTTTCCCAGCCCTGTCGACGGAGCCGGAAACTTACAGACGAGACGAAGCCTAGCAGCGCCGCTCGTCGGAACGAAGCCTTGGGCTCACGGAGAGCTGCCCTTGGCCTCTCGCACCCGAACGCTGCCGCGTCCACCGCAAGCCCGGCTCGCGAACATGACGACCACAAGATCGCCCCTCGAGGATGAGCCGGGATGGGCGACACATACGCCAAAACCGAATTTCGGTAAAGTGGAATATTTTTTCCGGAAGGGATTGACGCGCCCGCGACACAGGTCGCGCAATGAGACGCCTCGCGCAGAAGCAACAAGGGGCGGTGCAAAACACCGCCCCTTGGCGCGAAACGAGACTGCGGCGAGGACAGGCGCCTAATAAGGCTGATAATAGCCACGCGGACCATAGTAGGGAGCGCCGCCGTAATATCCCTGGCCGCCGTAGTAAGGACCGGGGCCGTAATTATAGCGGTCCTCGTAGTACTCCTGGCGCCTGCTCTCTGCGATCGCGCCGCCGATCAGACCTGCCGCCGCGCCCATGAAGGCGAGGCCTGCAGCGTTCGGGCCGCGACGATAATAGCGATGGCGGCGAGCCGCGCTGAAATCGGTGGCAGCTTGAGCGGCCGGGCCCGCGGCAGCGGCCTTGGTGGGCGCGGGCGAGTTGGCAGCAGCCGAAGGGGTGAGCGGGGCCGTAATCAGAACAAGACTTGCGAAAGCTGCCAGCCCAACGTTGCGGCCGGCTGCAGAAATCATCGGTCCCTTATTCATCTTGACCTTCCTGTTCTCGCTCAAAGCGACATAATCAAACACCACTTAACGGGCAAACCACTGAAATGGTTTCGTGATCGCGGCAATCTGCCACGCGTTGAACGATTGTAAATCGAACGTCCAGATCCAGCTTGAACCATCCAACATGAGCGGATAATGAACAGGCGCACCGTTTTTCGGTCGCCGTAAGCGTTTTACGTGAACCAACGCATCAACCGACGCCGTCGGGATCGATGCCATTCTTGGGTTCACCGTGACTGACGCGTCTTATTCCAAGAGAAACCAGATGATTGCGGTTCGCAAACTGCCGGCGCGCTATGCGTCGATCGTGATGCCATTTGTGCTGTCCATCCTCATGACGGCCGTGGTGTCGGTCATTTCCACCCTTCGAAGCCTCGGCGCAACGCCGGCGTTCCTCGCGACCTGGCCGGGCGCCTGGGCGCTGTCATGGCTCGTCGCCTTTCCGACGCTGCTGATGGTGCTGCCGCTGGTCCGCCGGATCGTGGCGAGCGTCGTCGCTGCTCCCTCGCAGCCAGGCCGATAGCAGGCGCGGACGGCGGCGCATGACGCACGCCGTCCCGCTTCCGCGTGACCTTACGACAGCGCGCCGAGTACGCCGCGCGTCGCCTTGTCGATCTCCTCGACATAGCGGCGGCGGGCGAAGGTCTCGGTAAGGAAGCCGACCACCTTGCGGCTGTCGGTGGAATCGACCACCGCCAGCATCTCGGCCTCCGCCTCGTCGAACACCGCCATCGCCGACTTCACGTTCATTTCCGGGATCAGCACGATCTCCGTCAGGCGCGCGAGCTCGATCACCTGGATTTCGTCGGCGATGGTGTCGAGGTCGCCCGAGAACAGGTCGGGCAGCAGGACAAGCCCGACATATTCGTCCGCATTGTTGACGATGACGATCCCGGGTCGCGAGCCCAGCGCGAATTCGCGGCGCACCGCGGCGATCGTCGTGGTCGACGGCACCTTGCCAACATCTGAGCGCATCAGCCGCTCGACGGTGAGGTTGCGCAGCCAGCCGACGTCGTTGGCGCTGCGGATGGTCTCGCCGCGCAGATGCAGGCGCCAGGTCGAGAAGGAGTGCCCGAACATGAAGCGGACGCAGATCGAGGTGACGATGCAGCCGGCGAGCACCACGGCGGTAACGTCGACGTTGCGGGTCATCTCGAGCACGAGGAACGACATGGTCAAGGGACCGCCGACGATGGCGACGCCCAGCGTCGCCATGCCCGTCAGCATCGCGACCAGCGGATCGATCACGAAGTTCGGGCTGATCAAGAGCAGCACCGCGGAGAAGAACTTTCCGATCAGGCTGCCCACGAACAGCGAGGCAAAGAACAGGCCGCCGCGGAAGCCGGAGGCGAGCGAGATCAGGCAGGCCGTCACCTTCAAGGCGATGATCAGCGCGATCAGGCCGATCGTCATGTCGTGAAAGAGATCGAGCACCATTGCGCCGTGGCCGGCCGCCAGCACCTGCGGCGTGACGATCGCAAAACCGCCGACGATGAGGCCGCCGATCACCGGGCGCAACCAGACCGGCAGCCATTTGAACAGGCGCTCGAACATCGAGGACGAGCGCATCACGGCGATGCCGACACCGCTGGTGACGAGCGCGAGACCGATCAGCGCCAGATATTGCTCGACGCCGACGGCGCTGACCTTGGGTATTTCGAGCGAGTATGGCGCGCCGCCGAGCCATTGCGCGGTCAGGGCGCCCGCGAGCGAGGCGGCGAGGATCGGCGCCGCGCTGCCGACCGAGTAGACGCCGACGATCAGCTCGCAGGCGTAGAAGGCGCCCGTGATCGGTGCACCGAAGGCCGCCGCGATCGCCGCAGCGGCACCGCAGCCGACGATCAGGCGCAGATCGTTGCGGCGCAGATTGAAGAACTTGCCGAGCAACGAGGCGATACCCGAGCCGATCTGGGTATAGCCGGCCTCGAGGCCGACGGAGGCGCCGCAGCCGTTCGAGATCAGCGTCTGGCTGGACACCACCACGCTGTCGCGCATCGACAGATTGCCGCCGCGCAGCGCGTTCGCCTCGATCGGATCGACCGCGCTGGAGAGCTTGAGCCGTCGCCGCCACCACTCCATGATCCCAAGCACCAACCCGCCCAGCGCGGGCGCGATCAGCGCGGCCCAGGGACTGACGCTGGTATTGGCGGACAGGCGGACGTCGATGGGAATGCCGTAGATCACCATGTGGGCAATCTGCGCTATCTCGGCCATCAGCGTCACGATGGCGCCGGCGAGCGTGCCGATCACCAGCGCCAGCGGGATCAGATAGAATTCGTTGCTGCGCAGCAGCGCCCGCAGCCGAACCATGATGCGGTTCGTCCCCTTGCGGTCGGCGAGATGTCTGATCCGCAGGAACACGTTCTGTCCGCCCTACCCTTCCGACATGCCGTAACCGGACATGCGCTGGCGGACCCGCTCGATCTCGGCGCTCGACAGCAGCGGCGGCTCTCCGATCTGGAGACAGCCGTGATATTGCCGCGCCAGCGTCTCGACCTCGACCGCGAGCCACATCGCCTTGTCCAGCGACTTGCCGATCGCGATCATGCCGTGATGGTCGAGCAGGCAGGCAAGCCGGCCCTCCAGCGCCCGCACGGCATGCTCGGACAGCTCCATCGTTCCGAAGGTGGCATAGGGCGCGCAGCGGATGCTGTCGCCGCCGGCGGCCGCGATCATGTAGTGCACGGGCGGGATCTCCAGGCCCATGATCGCCAGGATGGTGCAATAGGTCGGATGGGCGTGGACGACGGCGTCGACGTCTGGCCGGGCCTTCAGGATGTCGAGGTGGAAGCGCCACTCGCTGGACGGCTTCTGATCGGGCGCGTGCGATCCGTCCATCGTCATGAACACGATCTGGTCCGGCGTCATGGCGTCGTAGGGCACGCTGGTCGGGGTGACCAGAAGCCCGTCCACATGCCGGACGCTGATATTGCCCGAGGTGCCCTGGTTGATGCCGAGCGCATTCATGCGGCGGCAGGCGCCGATGATGGCCTGTCTCTTGTCGAGCTCGTCCGCTGTCATCGACATCTCGATTTCCTGACGGTGGGCGCCTGTCAGACGGGGAGTACGTCAAAGCAATGTGGCAGCGCAAGAGAAAGCGGACCGGGTCGCGCACGATCCCGTCAGCTGCCTCATGGCATCATGGAATAAACATGAAAATCAAACTATTAACAGATTGTCGCAGCTCTAGGGCAGGCCCGCCCGGACGGCCGCGATTCCGTTGATCACGAACTGCACCGAATAGGCCGCGAGCAACATGCCGAGCACGCGCGACAGCACCGCATTTCCGGTACGCCCGAGGGTGCGGGCAATCAGGCTCGCCGAGACAAAGCAGAGCATGCAGAGCAGGCACACGGCGAGCACGACCGCGATGATGATCGCGAGCCTCGGCCCGTAGCCTGCATCGCCGGTCAGGAGCAGCGTGGTCGCGATCGCGCCGGGACCGGCCATCATCGGGATGGCCAGCGGGAAGACCGCGACGTCGGAGGCATGCTCGGAGGTTGCCTTGTCGGCCTCGCGGGCCTCGCGATGCGGACGGTCGCCGAATATCATCTGGTAGGACACGCCGAACAGCAGCAGCCCGCCGGCGATCTGGAACGCGGGGATGCCGATCCCGAGCTGGCGCAGCAACCAGTTTCCGATCGTGGCGATCACCACCAGGATCGACGCCGCAATCAGCGGCGCGCGCAGCGCGATCGTGCGTTTGGTCTTGTCGGGCATTCCTCCGGTCGCGGCGAGGAAGGCGGGCACGAGACCAACGGGATCGACCACCAGCAGCAGCGTCACGAAGGCGGACAGGGAGAAATCGATCATGGCGCCTCTTCCGATCCGACGGCCCAAGCACGTCGCAATAACAAAAGTTAGTTCAGCGTGTGCTCAAAAACATCAAGCAGCTCAATCGCGAAGCAACCATTCTGCAGGATTGCCGTTGCCCTCGGCATCGACACACCAATAGAAGCAGCCCAGACAATTGCACGAGCCCCATTCCAGAATTGATCCGCACGATCCCATTTCCTGCAGCCGCTGGGCGCTTCGATTAGGGACAAACGTCAGAGAACTCCAGGCCGCCATTCACCAATTCGGCGGCGCCGCGGACGCAGTGGCGTACGGTCTTCAGCAGTGGCGGCTCACCGCATTCCGTGGCCAGTGGCAAGCCCGCAGCGGCGCGCCACAGGTCGGCATCCTCTCGGATTCCATGGTTGCGCGCGGCGAACAGCTGGCCTCGGTCGCCTTGATCTGCGTCAACGCCGTCGGCCTCGTCGCGGGCGCCGTGCCGCGGGTCCTGCCCGCGGCACCGGAAGCAGATGTCGATGCGTATCTCGACCGCCTCGACGGCCTCTTCATCGGCGGGGGGCAGACCAACGTCCATCCCTCCCGTTACGGACAAACGGCCGACGAAGCGCGCGATGGTCCATTTGATGAATTCCGCGACGAGGTCGCACTACGCCTGATTCCGCGCGCGCTGGCGCGCGGCATTCCCGCTCTGTTCGTCTGCCGTGGAATCCAGGAGCTCAACGTCGCGTTTGGGGGCACGCTCGCGAAAGAGCCGGACGATCTGCCCGAGGATCGACGCCACGGCACGCCCGAGGCGGACAATGAGGATGCCCGCTATCGGCTGCGGCAAAAAGTAACGCTGCGCAAAGGCGGCGTGTTGCAGCAGATCTGCGGCACAGACGCCATCTCGGTGAATTCTCTGCACAGCTGCCTGATCGCCGATCTCGCACCGGGGCTTGTGGCGGAGGCCGTGGCCGAGGACGGCTCGGTCGAGGCCGTCAGCGTCGAAGGCGCGAGCGCTTTTGCGCTCGGCACGATCTTTCATCCGGATTATTGGGCGAGCTCCGACCACGCGTCGGCCCGCATTCTCTCTGCCTTCGGAGACGCGGTTCGTCAGCATGCGAAGGCGCAAGGGGCAGCGTAGGTCATGCACCGTTACCGCTTCGGCATTGAGGAGGAATATTTTCTGGTCAACCGCCAATCGGCGGCACCGAAGTCTGAGCTGCCCAAGCCCTATATGGCAGCCGCCCAGAAACGCCTTGGGGAGCGGCTGACCACCGAGATCCTACAATCGCAGATCGAAGTGGCGACGCCGCCATTGGCGACTTCAGCCGATGCCGTCACTGAGCTTGCACACTACCGCGCGGTCCTGGCCGAGGTCGGCAAGGAGCACGGGGTCGGCATCGTCGCGGCGGGGACGCATCCGTTGGCTCAACCCCAGCAGCAGCGCATGACGCGCAAGCGCCGCTACAGCAAGGTCATCAGCGACCTCGGGATGGTTGGCCTGGGCAATCCGATCAGCGGGCTGCACGTTCACGTCGAGGTGCCCGAGCCAGACCACCGGGTCGAGATCATGCACCGCCTCGTGCCATTCCTGCCGCTGCTGCTGGCGCTGTCGACCTCGTCGCCGTTCTGGTGCGGCTACCCCACGGGACTGCTCGGCTACCGCAATGCCGCAAACGACGCCCTGCCCCGGACCGGCTTTCCCGAAATGTTTCGCAACCTCGCGGAATACGAGACCTATGTGAAGACCCTGGTCGATGCAGGCATCGTCCCTAATGCCACCTATGTGTGGTGGGCGCTCCGGCCTTCGCTCCAACATCCCACCCTGGAGCTGCGCATCACCGATTGCTGCACGGCAATTGCCGACTCGGTGGCGATCGCGGCGCTGTTTCGCGCGCTGGTCAGGCACGCCGTGCACCATCCGGATCTTAACGCCACCCATTCGGCCGTGCACCGCGCGCTGATCGAGGAGAACCGCTGGCGTGCCCAGCGCTACGGAACCGACGGGACGTATATCGACCTGGTGTCGTTCGAGCCGGTCTCGTTCAGGACCTGGCTTGAGACGGTGATCGCCATGCTGGCCCCCGACATCGCGCATCTTCGCATCGAGGACGATATCCAGCATCTCAAGACCATCCCCAAGCGCGGCACCTCGGCCCATCTTCAGCTGGAATATTTCCGGGGCTTGAGGAAATTCGGCCGATCGCCGCGGGAGGCGATCGGCGATGTGACGAAATGGCTGCGGACCTCGACCGAGGCCGGGGACTTCACCGCACGTGCGGGCGAGCCGAGAGGGAGTTCGGTGCGGCAGCCTGTCGCCAATCCGGTGTGAGGCGCCGCATGCGACGAGGGCTGGTTGAGGAACGACCTTCCGCCATCCGACTTAGCTGACCATGACCGCAAGGGACATGGTGGAGATCATCTATGAGCGACAGCGGTGTTAGCATGTTGCTGGGCCACGCCTCGACCCAGATGCTTTGGCTCTGGTTCATCGGCGCGTTCGTGCTTGGCGGCGCCCTCGTCTACGGAGTGATGAAGGCCGGTCACCTCCGTCGCAGCGAGCGGGCCCGTCTCGACCGCGCGACGGAAGAGCGGCAGCGCCAGGAAGACCCGTACAAGCGTCCGACCTGAGCGACGCGCCGAGTGCAGCTTGCCGTTTGGAACTTTCGTTCACCGAAAGGCTTGGATCGCCTGAGGATTGAGGAAGGCGATGCCTTCCCGTGTCGCCTCAAGAGGAGGATTTATGGCCAAAAAAGCGAAGAAGCGCACAACCAAGAAATCGTCGACGGGCCGCGCCCGTCAGGCGCCGAAGATGTTGAGCGACCTATTCCTGGAGACGCTCAAGGACATCTATTTCGCCGAGAACAAGATCATCAAGACCCTGCCCAAGATGGCCAAGGCCGCCAACTCGAAGGAGCTCGCGGCGGCTTTCAACAAGCATCTGCGCGAGACCCAGGGCCAGGTCAAACGTCTGGAGCAGATCTTCAAGATGCTGGGCAAGCCGGCCCGCGGCAAGCCTTGCGAAGCGATCAACGGCATCACCGACGAAGGCGCCGAGATCATGAAGGAGTTCAAGAACGCTCCTGCGCTCGACGCAGGCCTGCTCGCAGCCGCGCAGGCGGTTGAGCATTACGAAATCTCCCGCTACGGCACGCTGCGCACCTGGGCCGAGGAGCTCGGCATGCAGGACGCGGCAAAGCTGCTGCAGGCGACGCTGGACGAGGAAGAGGCGACCGATCACGCCCTGACCGAGCTCGCCACCTCCGTGATCAACCTCGAGGCGGAAGAGGAATACCGCCAGGCGGCCTGAGGCACACATAGGGTGACGACGGAACGCCGCGGCCCGGAAGGCCGCGGCGCTTGTTTTCGGATCTCTCGATCCGCATGGCACCTGCGCGCAGCCGGGCTGGAATTCTCGGGAACCGGCCCCATATTCAGGGTTCCTCACCCGCCGAGCCCGCATCATGCAACCCAAAAATCCCCTCGACTGGATGCTGTCCGAAGCCTTGGACTCGCTGACCCGCGCCGAACGGCTGCGCCAGCAGTTCGGCCGGCAGGAAGCCTGCTGGGAGCCGCCAATCGACGTGCTCGAAACCGAGCATGAGCTCCTGATCCTGGTCGCGCTTCCCGGCGTCAATCCCGACAATGTCGAGACTGTCATCCATGACGGCGTGCTCGTCATCTCCGGCCAGCGCACCCTTCCGCCAGAGCTTCGCAACGCCCGCATCCACCGGCTCGAACTGCCGCAGGGGCGTTTTGAGCGCCGCATTGCATTGCCCGTTGGCCGTTACGCCATCAGCCGCTTCGTGATGGACGGCTGCGTCGCGCTGCGCCTCGCCAAATCCTGAGGTCGATCATGGCCACCGAACCAATGAATACCGCACCGACCAATCCCCAGAGCAATTCCGACGTGAAGATTCCCGAAGACGCGCTGATCATCATTCCCGTGCGCGAAATGGTGCTGTTCCCCGGCGCCATCGCGCCGATCGCGATCGCACGGCCGAAGTCGGTCGCCGCCGCGCAGCAGGCGCTGCGCGAGCAGCGGCCGGTCGGCATCGTCCTGCAACGCAGCCCCGAGACCGAGGAGCCCGGACCGGACGACCTCTATCGGGTCGCGACCATCGCCAACATCGTGCGCTACATCACCGCGCCCGACGGCACCCATCACATCGTCTGCCAGGGCGTGCAGCGCGCGCGCATCCTCGACTTCCTGCCGGCGACGCCGTTCCCGGCCGCGCGGATCCAGCAGATTCCGGAGCCGACCACCAGCACGCCCGAGATCGAGGCCCGCGGGCTGAACCTGCAGCGCCAGGCCATCGAGGCAATCGAGCTGCTGCCGCAGGCGCCGCCCGAACTGGTCGCGATGTTCCAGGGCACCACGGCGCCCGGCGCGCTGGCGGACCTGGCGACCTCGTTCATGGACATCAAGCCGCAGGACAAGCAGGAGGTGCTGGAGACCATCGACCTCGCTCTGCGTGTCGAGAAGGTGTCGAAGCATCTGGCCGAACGGCTGGAGGTGCTGCGCATCAGCAACGAGATCGGCCAGCAGACCCGCGCCAGCTTCGACGAGCGGCAGCGCGAAGCGATCCTGCGCGAGCAGATGGCGACCATCCAGCGCCAGCTCGGCGAAGGCGACGGCAAGGCGGCCGAGGTCGCCGAGCTGACCGCTGCCATTGCCAAGGCCAACATGCCGCCCGAGGCCGATGCACATGCGAAGAAGGAGCTGCGCCGCTACGAGCGCATGCCGGAGGCCGCCGGCGAGGCCGGCATGGTCCGCACTTACCTGGACTGGCTGATCGAGCTGCCGTGGGCACTGCCCGCGGAGAAGCCGATCGACATCAAGGAAGCGCGCCGCATCCTCGACGCCGATCACTTTGGCCTGGAGAAGATCAAGAGCCGGATCATCGAATATCTGGCGGTGCGCAAGCTGGCGCCGCAGGGCAAGGCGCCGATCCTGTGCTTCGTCGGACCGCCCGGCGTCGGCAAGACCTCGCTCGGCCAGTCCATCGCACGCGCGATGGACCGTCCTTTCGTGCGCGTCAGCCTCGGCGGCGTGCATGACGAGGCCGAGATCCGCGGCCACCGGCGCACCTATATCGGTGCGCTGCCCGGCAACATCATCCAGGGCATTAAGAAGGCCGGCGCCCGGAACTGCGTCATGATGCTGGACGAGATCGACAAGATGGGCCGCGGCGTGCAGGGCGATCCTTCCGCCGCGATGCTGGAGGTGCTCGACCCCGAGCAGAACGGGACGTTCCGGGACAATTACCTGGGCGTGCCCTTCGACCTGTCCCGCGTGGTGTTCATCGCGACCGCCAACATGCTGGACCAGATCCCAGGTCCGTTGCTGGACCGCATGGAGCTGATCAGCTTGGCCGGCTACACCGAGGATGAGAAGCTGGAGATCGCGCGGCGCTATCTGGTGCGGCGGCAACTCGAGGCCAACGGCTTGACGACCGAGCAGGCCGAGATCGAGCCGGAGGCGCTGAAGCTGGTGGTCAAGGGCTACACCCGCGAAGCCGGCGTGCGTAACCTCGAGCGCGAGATCGGAAAGCTGTTCCGCCATGCTGCCGTGCAGGTCGCCGAAGGCACGGCTGCCAAGGTCGTCGTGACGCCAAAGGATATCGGCACTGTGCTCGGCCAGCCGCGCTTCGAAGGCGAGATCGCGCAGCGCACCAGCATTCCAGGCGTGGCCACCGGCCTCGCCTGGACACCGGTCGGCGGTGACATCCTGTTCATTGAGGCCTCGCGGGTATCAGGCCGCGGCGGGATGATCCTGACCGGCCAGCTCGGCGAGGTCATGCGCGAGAGCGTGCAGGCTGCGATGACGCTGGTGAAAAGCAAGGCCACGCAGCTCGGCATCGATCCGCAGCTGTTCGAAAAAAGCGACATCCACGTTCACGTGCCCGCGGGCGCGACCCCGAAGGACGGACCGAGCGCGGGCGTTGCGATGTTCACGGCGCTGACGTCCCTGCTCACCAATCGCACGGTGCGCAGCGACACCGCCATGACCGGCGAGATCTCGCTGCGCGGCCTGGTGCTGCCGGTCGGTGGCATCAAGGAGAAGGTGGTGGCAGCCGCGGCCGCGGGCCTGAAGCGGGTGATGCTGCCGGCGCGCAACAAGCGGGATTACGACGACATCCCGCAGAGCGCGCGGGACAACCTCGAATTCATCTGGCTGGAGCGCGTCGACGAAGCCATCGCCGCGGCGCTCGAGCCGGCCGAGGCCAAAATCGAGGCCAAGGTCGAAGCGGCGGAGTGAATGCGATGAAGAAACTGCTGGAAAAAGCGAAGCAATCGCGAAAGACGCAGCGGTTGCGCCAGTTGCTCGATCGCGCCATAGACGGGGTTCGCGATGCGCTGGCGGCATCCGGACCGCGGCTTCAGCCGATCCCGGTCCGCGCGAAGCGCCGCAAGGGTTGAGCCCTCCGTCTCAAGTCCTCGCGACAGCCCCGAACAAAAGGCCCCCTCGCTCGAGGGGGCCTTTGCGTTGTTAGCCCACGGCGTCCTTGGCGGCCTTGACCGGGCGGGCGCGGACGATCTTCCGGGCCGGCTTGGCCTTGAACATCATCTCTTCGCCCGTGAACGGGTTGGTGCCCTTGCGCGCCTTGGTGGCGGGCTTCTTGATGACCACGAACTTGGCGAAGCCCGGCACCAGGAACAGGCCGTTCTTCTTGAGCTCCTTGTGACCGACGTCGGTCAGCGTCTCCATGACGCTCTTGACGTCACGCTTGGAAAGCTCGGTGGTGGTCGCGATCTTTTCGATCAGCTGCGATTTCGACATTTGGGTGGCCATCGTGTCTCCTCTGATTCGTTGACGGCTGCATATTAGACCAACCGGTGAAGGCCTATAGCCTTCTGCACAGTTTTGTCGGGGTTTTACGGGCTTTTTTGGCCCTCTGTGGCAAAAAACCCTGCTTTTTAGCCACTTCCGGAGCGGGAGAAGCCTCAGGCAGCGGATTTTACCTTGTTTCAAAGGCCCGCACGCAGCCTTGCTAAAGCTGATTCGATGCTTTCGACAAGCGATGACCGGCCTCTTTGTCGGAGTCCGGTCGCGATTCACCCTGGAAAATAAGGCTAGATCGTCGTGATGTGGCGATCGCGGGTACTTTCTCTCCCTTATTTCTAGGGAGCGCGACGAGCTTCGCTCGCGCTAGATACGTTCGATGATGACGGCCGGGGCCATGCCACCGGCCGCGCACATGGTGACGAGACCGCGCTTCAAGTCGCGCCGTTCAAGCTCGTCGAGCAGGGTGCCGATCAGGATCGAGCCGGTGGCGCCGATGGGATGGCCGAGCGCGATCGAGCCGCCGTTGACGTTGACCTTGGCGCGGTCGAGCTTGAGGTCGCGGATGTATTTTTCCGCAACCACGGCAAAGGCCTCGTTGATCTCGAACAGGTCGATGTCGTCGATGGTCAGCCCCGCCTTCGCCAACACCTTGCGCGTCGCCGGCACCGGCGCGTTCAGCATCAGCGTCGGCGAGTCCCCCATATTCGCCATCGCGACGACGCGGGCGCGCGGCTTCAGGCCGTGCGCCTTGGCGTAAGCGGGCGAAGCCAGAAGGATCGCGGCGGCGCCGTCGACGACGCCGGACGAGTTGCCGGCGTGGTGCATGAAGTCGATCTCGAGGTCGGGGTATTTCTGCAGGATCAGGCCGCGATAGGTCGTGCCCCTGTCGTCGAGCGCATGGTCGGCGACTGCGGGGAATGCGGGCTTCAAAGCGCTCAGCCCTTCCATCGTGGTCTGCGGCCGCGGATATTCTTCATGGTCGAGCGCGAGGCTGCCGTCCTCGCGATGCACCGGCACGAGGCTCTTCTTGAAGTGGCCGTTCGCGATCGCATGCGCGGCACGCTTCTGACTTTCGAGGCCGAGCGCGTCGACGTCCCTTCGCGTGATGCCTTCCAGCGTCGCGATCGCGTCGGCGCAGACGCCCTGATGCGACTGCGGATGCCGCGCTCGCAGGCGCAGATTGCCGTTGTCCATCATCATCGGACCGCCGCCGCGGCGTCCTTCCATCGACATCATCTCGCAGCCGCCGGCGACGACGAGGTCCTCCGTGCCCGACATGATCGAGCTTGCGGCCATGTTGACGGCGGTGATGCCGGAGCCGCAGAAGCGGTCGAGCGTTACGGCACTCGCGCGCACGTCGTAGCCGGCGTCCAGCGCCGACATGCGGCCGAGATCGCCGCCTTGCGTTGCGACCTGCGCGCTGCAGCCCCAGATGACGTCGTCGACGTCGGCGGTGTCGATGCCGGTGCGCGTCGCGAGCGCGCGCAGCACGGTTGCTCCCAGCTGCTGCGGATGAATGCCCGAGAGCGCCCCCTTGCCGGCCTTGCCAACGCCCCGCGGGGTCCGGCAGGCATCGATGATGAGTGCGTCGATCATTGGCATTATCCTCTTGTTGAACGGTTGGAAGCGTTTTGAATCAGCGGGCGAAGGGAGTCAATGCGCGCTGGCGGAACCGCCTCACCCCGCCCTCTCAACGCGAGCCAAGCTCGTCGCCCTTCCGCAAGAGCGGGGCGAGGGAGAGCAATCAAACCCCCGCTGCGTTCTTCGCGATCACGTTGCGATAGAAGCTGGCGCTGAGTTTCGGCGTACGCACCTGCGTATCGAAATTGACGTGGTAGAGCCCAAAGCGCTTGTTGAGCCCAAATACCCATTCGAAATTGTCCATCAGGCTCCAGAGGAAATAGCCGCGCACCGGCACGCCTTCGGCGGTGGCGCGCTGGAGCTGGGCCAGGTAGTTGCGCAAATACATGATGCGGTCGGTGTCGTAGATCTTGCCGTCGGGCGTCACGACGTCGTCGCCGGAGGTGCCGTTCTCGCTGATATAAATCGCGTCCGTTTTCCAGATCTTTGCCGCCAGCTTGGGCACCCAGTAGATCGTCTCGGGGCCGACGCGCAGCCAGTCCGAATTCATGTGCGGGAAGGATTTCGGGATCGGCAGCGGCATGAAGCCCGCGCCCTGGTCGGAGGCCACCACATAGTTCTGCGGCGCGTAGATGTTGAGGCCGAGGAAATCGACCGGCGAGGAGATGATCTTCAGCTCCGCATCCGTGTATTTCGGCGCGTCGCGCCCGGCGAAATTCAGGAAGGCGTCGGTGTACTGGCCCGTCATGATGACGTTGAGATAGCCGGCGTTCATTTCGCGCAGCGCGATCTCTGCGGCGCGGACGTTCTCCGGCGTGTCGATCGCGGGGGCACAGGCATCGATGTTCTCCGCCGGCCCCACCCTGGTGCCACGGCGGCCATGGGCGCGTACCGCCTGCACCGCAAGCCCGTGCGCGAGCGCGCTGTTGTGCCTGATCTGGTTGACCTCGGCTTGTGGCAGCGTCACGCCGGGCGCGTCGATGCCGATGCCGTAGCCGAAATACACGAAGCGACCGCTCTCGTTCAGTGTGAATACGTTCTTGACGCGATCGGTCAGGTGCTCGGCGACATAGGCCGCGTAATCACCGAAGATCTTGCAGGTCTCCGTCGACCGCCAGCCGCCAAACCGGTCCTGGAGCGATTGCGGCAGGTCCCAATGATAGAGCGTCAGCCACGGCTCGATGCCGTTCTTGAGGAGTTCGTCGACCAGGCGGTTGTAGAAATCGAGTCCCTTCGGGTTGGGCTTGCCGTCGCCGTCCGGAAACAGCCGCGGCCAGGCCACCGAGAAGCGATAGGCCTTGCAGCCGAGCTCCCTGATGAGCGCGATGTCCTCCTTGTAGCGGTGATAGTGCTCGTTGGCGCGGTCGCCGGTCGAGCCATCCTCGATCTTGCCGGGGATGCGGACGAACTTGTCCCAGATCGAGGCCCCTCGCCCGTCCTCGTTGACCGCGCCCTCGACCTGATAGGACGAGGTCGCCGTGCCCCAGACGAAGCCCGCGGGGAAACCGTCCACGTTTCGCGGCGGCGATGCGGGCTTGGCGTCCGCGACCTCGAGAGGATTGGCGATTCCGGCTGCGGACAATCCCGCCAGCGTGGCGAACTGGCGACGCGAGACCTTGTCCGACATTGATCGTGCTCCGGGGTGATGCTCTTTCGGTGGCACCATGGCGAATCGCGGGTCGTTTGAGAAGCGGGCGAGCCGAGGGCCGAGGATGCAGGATTGCGGAATGCGACAAAGTTGTCCGAAAGGGGCTAGGGCGATCGTCGGCAGAGCTACCCCAAAGCCGAAATACCAGCCCCACCGTCATTCGAATTCCAGCCCAATCCGGCAAGGAAGTTGTCAGTTCCCTCGATACGAGGGCCCGTAGGCTCACAGAATGCCATATACCGCTCGGAAATTACGACCAAACTTCGCAAATATGGCGTATGCTGCAGCCATCGCCGCTCCGCTCTGGGCGATTGTCTGTCTGCACCGGTCAAGCAAGAGAACGACTGACTTATGACGCGGTTTGACCGCATCAGACTGTGGTAACCTCTTCCGCTTGACCAAGCGCCTGTCCTGCCAGGGATACAATGACTGACCCGCGTCAGAGCCACCGTGAATTCGAGGTAGATGTATGTCGTATGCCTACAAGCTGAATGAAGACGTTCGCCACCAGCCCCAAGGCCCACAAGGACGTGCCGCAACTGAGCCACCGATGATTTACACCATCGTCCAGCATATGCCCATCGAGTCCGATGGACGTCTCCGATACCGCATCAAGTGCAAGTCGGAGAAAATCGAGCGAGTCGTCACGGAAGATCAGCTTTCGTATTCGCAGTGATCGCTTGATGACGGCGGGAATCCAGCGCGGATGAATTGGCTCGGTGTTGCCATGACCAACGACGGGACCGTTCTCGTTGCTTGGCGAGCCTGGATTGCGGAATGTCTGCCTGGGTCGGGAGCAGACATGAGGTCCTTCCGCCGCGGTGGCGCGCGGGCTTCCGCGATCAGCGCGAGCGCTTCGGCAACTTTGGCAGCTTGTCGGGATTGAACGGCGGCATCTGCCCGGTTCGTTCAGGTGCGGGCGCCTGCTGTTCCGTCAGAATCAGCGTACCCTGGAGGATCATTCCCGGCGCTTGCGCTGCCGTCGCCGTGTAGGTCGCCACCTTGCCCGGGCAGTTTCCCTCGATGTCCAGCGTGAGCTCATCGTCGACGCCGAACACGGTTGCGCGTCCGTCGGTATGGCGCTTCGTCGACACGGTGGCGGTGAAGCGATCGCCGTCGACCTTGCAAGAGCCGTGATAGGTCATCAGGCTGTCGCAGCCCCAGATCTGTCCGTCTGCGATATGGACGATCCCGGTCCCCTGATCGAGCGGCGTCTTGTACCAGGCGGCGTAGGTGCCGTCCTTCAACATGGGAGCAGTCTCCCCTGGTATTTCCTCGCGCATATCGACACGATCAGCGCTAACAAAGCGTTAATCGCGCGGCCCGAGCCAATCCGGGCTATTCCTGCGCAGCTCGGCCTCCAGGTCTTCAATGATGCTGTGAAGCAGACAGGCGGCAAGTGGATCGGTCACTTCGCGCTCCAAATGCCGGTACCGCGCGATCTGGAATTCCTGCTCTCTCAACTGGTGCTCTGTCATCGGACGGGCCCTCCGACGAACCGACGCAGAGACAGCCGAACAGTTTCGTTACAATTTTAGGATCATTCGCTATGGTTTCCAATCGGTAAAAACAACGCGACGCCAAGCTTCGCCGGCGGGCGGGATCATCGGAGATGTCAAAAGGTCGATACGCTGACACGCACCGCTGTCACGGCACGTCGCCGCCGCTGCGACTTCCACCGATGCTGTGCGGCTTATTGAGGAAGAACTCCCGGTTACCGAGAGCCGCCTCCGCGTACTGATCAATCGCAACCTGGATGGCCTCGATGTGCATGCGGCACCAACCCTCGAGGCAGGACAGGCGCCGCGCATGATGAAGCGCCTTCAGAAATTCCGGCGGCTCCTGCATGTCGGAGAAGTAGGTCGGCCTCTCCCCCTTCATGCTCGTGCCATCTTTCGCGGCGGAACAAGGCTGCGCTTCTCAACCCCGACGCGCGATGGCAT
The DNA here is from genome assembly GCF_023100665.1 of Bradyrhizobium sp. CW1. Lineage (NCBI taxonomy): Bacteria > Pseudomonadati > Pseudomonadota > Alphaproteobacteria > Hyphomicrobiales > Nitrobacteraceae > Bradyrhizobium > Bradyrhizobium sp. CW1. The sequence continues at coordinate 2,491,230 of NZ_CP064684.1, read as the reverse complement.
CGGCCGACGGCGGGGAACGAACAGGCTGGCGACGACGATCGGGTCGGTGTCTCCGAGCGCGGCCCGCTCCTGAACGAGCCCGCTCATTACCGTGCGCATCTTCATGACTTCGCCTGCGACGAAGCTGCAGTCCTCGTCCCTGTTGATCTGCTCATGCATGATCGCCTCGGCCTCACGCATGCTGACGCGTAACGCCCTGATGATCCTGCGGATTTCGTTGATGCGGTTGTCCATGGCTCGCTCCCTTGGCTGGACGAGCAGCATAAGAACAAAACATGAACAATGAGTCAATCGGCTTGAGGTAGAGCAGAGCCGGCGTGACACGCCATGCCGGGCGGCGCCAACCCGGGCTTACCGAGCCAAGATCAGAACGTCACCCGCATCCCCGCATAGAACGCACGCGGCCTTGCCGGACTGAGCGAGCGCGGGTCGGTGAACTCGGCACCGCCATTGGTGAAGTTGGGCACGGCTTCGCGGTCGAAGAACTGTCCGTAGGTCGCGTAGCGCCTGTCGAAGATATTGTCGATCTTGCCGTAGAGCTGGACGTTCTTGGTCACCTGGTAGGACGTGTGCAAGTTGAACACGGTGTAGGACGGCAGCTTCGTATATTGGTTGGACTCGTCGCCGACCAGATATTGGCTGGAGACGAACAGCGCGTTGCCGCCAACCTTCCACACGTCGGTGACGGCATAGTCGATGCCGACCTTGACGCGATGGCGCGGGATCGCGGGGAGCTGGTTGCCGGGTAGCACCTGAATGGTCTCGGTGACAGTATCCCTGAACGGGCTTTCGGAACCGAGCGCGAAAGCGTCGAGATAGCGTGCGTCGACGAAAGCGTAGCTCGCCTGAAACTGAAGCGTGGGCGACTTGATGTTGACCTCAGCTTCGAGCCCCTGACGCCTGGTACGGCCGACGTTGGAGAAATAGCCGAAGCCGGTGCGGCCGACTGCGGGAACGGCGACGATGTCGTCGTAATTGGTGGCGCGGAAGCCGCCGATTTTCCAGCCGAGCGTGCCGATGTTCAGCTCCCTGCTGCCGCGCAGGCCCGCTTCCACGGTCTTGGACACGACCTGCTTCAATGGCGGATCGGAGACGAGAAACGCGGCAATCAGACAGGGACGGGCTGGATCCGAGCAGCCGAGCTCGAGCGGCGTCGGAACGCGGTTGGCCTCGGAATAGCCGGCGTAGGCCGTCAGCTCCGGCGTGATCTTGTAGGTGCCGCCGATTACCGGATTGAAGCGGGTGAAGGTGTGATCGCCGTTGAGATCGGTCCCGAGCTGATCCTCCAGCGTGATGCGCGCGACGTTGAACCGGCCGCCGCCGGTGACGGCGAAGGCGTCCGTGATATTGAACGTGTCCATTGCGTAGAGGCCGTTATATTGATTGACGGTCCGCAGCGAGACAGGGCCGGCAACGGTATCAGGTACGCCAGTCGGCCCCAGGAAGAGGCCGCCGCCGCTGACGACGTAGCTTTCTCCGATCGTGCCGATTTCGGCGGTGGCGTTATAGCGCGTGACACTGGCGTCATAGGTCGCGCCCATCACGAAGCGGTTGTCGTGGCCGAACAGCTGGTCGGTGTTGGTGGCCTGCCCCGACACGCCGAAGGTGGTCGAACGTATCGAGCTCCGGTCGATCTCGCCGAGGATGGTCCCGGACGCGAAAGGATTGGCAAGCGGCAGGCCGTTCACGCCGTTTGCCGGTGTGGCGCCGTCGCCGAAGCAAAGAAGCCCAGCGAGCCCCGGGTCAGTGCATTCCTGCGCGTCGGTCGGATTGCCGTCGACGAGCTTCTGCTCGTACCTGCGCACATGCGCGGTGCCTTCGAGTGTCCAGGTCGGCGTCGCATCGACCTTGCCCGTCAGGTTGAGATAGCCGACGCGGTTGGAAGTGGTCTGCGGGGTCGTGTAGGTCGCGCCCCAATATTTGTCGAGCAGCTCGGCGGGAACGGTGGCGTTGGCGCCGAAATCGTTCTTGGCGACGCCCATGTTGGCGTGGAATTCGCTGTCGCCCGCCTTGTAACCGACGTCGCCGTAGAAGCGCCGCACGTCCGATTGGGAGAAATTGCGGAAGCCGTTGTCGTGCAGGCCTTCGAGCGCGGCATAGACGCCGTAGTTCTTGTCGACCGTCTTGCCCCATTGCGCCGAGCCCTGAATGCGGCCGAACGAGCCGCCCATGAGATCAAGCTCCGCGCCCTGATAGGTAAAACCGTCCTTCATTTGCAAATTGATCGCGCCGCCCAGCGCGTTGAGGCCGAAGGCGGGATTGTTGGTCACGAGCGTCACCGACCGGATCGCCGCGGTCGGGATCAGGTCCCAGTTGACGGCGTCGGAGAAGGCCTCGTTGATGCGAACCCCGTTCTGATACACAGCGAGGCCTTGCGGCGTGCCCGTCACCGGCGAGGCAACGAAGCCGCGGAATTCGACATCCGGCTGAAATGGATTGCCGGTAACCTCGCTGATGTTGACGCCGGCGATGTTGTCGCGAAGCGCGTCGGTGATGTTCAGCGAGCCGGTGCGCTTGATCTGGCTGGCGTCGACGGCGTTGATCGCCGAGGGGACCTTGTCGACGTCAAGACCTCTGCCGGTACCCGGCGCGGTCGGATAGACGTAGAGGCGCGTCTTGGGGCTGGCGGATGACGGCGCTCCGATGTGCGCGACCGGACGCGATGACGCGGTGCGCCGCGCCGTTGACCGCGGCGGCGCCGTCACCTCGACCGGCGGCAGGTTCTGGACGTTGGTTTCCTCGTCCTGCGCGGCCCCCGCGGGGATCGCGAAGACGGAGAGCAGCCCGGTCGAAACCAAGGCGATCAACAAACGACGATTGAACCCAAGAGGCTTGAACCCAATAGGCTTGAACCGAAAACGCTTGAACCAAACACGATCGCCCATCCCAGCCTTCCCATCCGTGACCACCGACTGTTTTGATCTTCCCCCGGTTGGTCGAGACGAGTGTAATCGGCAGGAATGCGTGCGCCACCACAAAAGGTCGGGCCGTATCGCACCAAATTTCCCGACCAAATCGGGAATTTTTCCCGACGCGATCAGGCCGCTGCCGTCGGGACCAGGGCCTCTACGGTCAGACCACCGTCACCCGAGACGACGTTGAGCGTGCCGCCCAGCGCGAGAATCCGCTCGCGCATGCCGACGAGCCCGAAGCCGAGCTTTTGGCCGGGCTCCATGCCGCGGCCATTGTCGCTGACCCGCACCCGGGCACAGCTGCGGCCGTCGCTTGCCGCCTCCGCCACCGGCTCGATGACGACGTTAACCGAGGTCGCGCCGGCGTGGCGGAACACGTTGGTGAGCGCCTCCTGCACGATGCGGTAGATGGTGAGGTCGGCGGTCTCCCCGGTGACGCCAAGCGCCGGCGAGATCACGGTCTCGATGGTGACATCGGGATGCGACTCCCGCCACAGCCGCGACAGCGATTCCAGCGCCTGGCGCAGGCCGAACTCGGCCAGGCCGACTGGCCGGAGGCGCTCCAGCACGCGGCGATTGAACTGCTGAAGCGCGTTGATCTGCTCCAGCATGGCACTGCCGTGTTTTCGCACGGCCTCCGCATTCGGGGCGCGTCCGTCCGCCTGCTTCGCCAGCGCGCTGGCATGCGCGCGTAGCGAGAACAAGTATGGCCCGAACTCGTCATGGAGCTCGCGCGCGATCTCCTTGCGCTCGACGTCCTGGAGCGACACCGTTCGCTCGGCGAGGCGCCGCTTGTCCTCGATGGCGTCACTGAGCGTTGCCGCAAGATGGTTGAGCTTGGTGCAGATCGCGGCGAGTTCCGGCGCGCCGCCCGGCGCGACGCGCGCCTGATAACGCCCGTCTTCGAGCTCGGCCATCACGTCCGCAAGGGATTGGAGCGGCGCCAATGCCCGGCCGATCACATTCATCATCACCAGGAACAGCGCCAGCGCGATCACCGAGCCGACCTCGAGCTGGGTCACGATGGCGTCCCAGATCTCGGCGATCTCGTCATCGGGATGGGAGGTGATCAGCAGCGAACCCGGCTTGCCATGGATCGAGACGGGCACGCTCACCGCGGTCTGCTCGGGATGAACCAGGCTGACGAACCAGGCCGGCGGCGCGCGGGTGTCGTCATCGGCGTCGGTCCGGGGCTGCGTCAGCGGACGGCCGGCTTCGTCCCGAAGCGCGATGCTGACATGGCGCAGGCGGCTGAGGTCGCGTGCGATCTGGTTCAGCCTGGCATCCGGATCGGGCGCCTCGTTGAGATCCGCAACGATCATCTCGATGAATTCGCGCGCGAGCCGGATCACGCTCTGGTCCTCGGCCTGCACGCGCGGCCCGGCTTCCGCGACCTGGCGGCCGATATTGACGGCGAGTCCCAGCGCCAGCAGCAGCGCCAGCAGCAGGTTGATGCGCCCGCGCAAGGATAGATTTTGCCACATTGGTATCGCCCGTGCCCCCGCGAAGGATTGGCCTGCCCCTTGTCCGATAACGTTGACAGAGGCGAAGCGCCCGATATCTAATCGAAAGCGTACAGCAATCCCGGCCGGGCGCGAAACAGGCCAAGACGCTGTCGCGAGGAACGCCTATGCGCATTTTGATCGTCGACGATCATCCCATCGTCGCCTCCGGCTGCCGTGCCGTGCTGGCGGACGAGGGCGAGATCGAGATTTTGGAGGCCGCCGACGCCGAAGACGGCGAGTGCGTCTTCATCGTCGAGCGCCCCGACCTCTCGATCATCGACATCAACCTGCCGACCGTGTCCGGCTTCGAGCTCGCGCGCCGCATCCTCGAGCGCGCGCCCGAGGCCCGGATCATCATGTTCAGCATGAACGACGACCCTGCTTTTGCCGCGCGGGCGATCGAGTGCGGCGCCAAGGGCTATGTCTCCAAGACCGGTGACCCCGACGATCTCGTCGAGGCGATTCGCACCGTCGGCGGCGGCGGCACCTATCTGCCGAGCGCGATCGCGCGCAGCATCGCCTTTGCGGGACCCGCGCTGGCGCAAAGCCCGCTGTCGAAGCTGAACGCGCGCGAGATGGAGATTTTGCGGCTGCTCAGCGCCGGAAAGAGCCTATCCGAGATCGCCTGGCTGGTGCAGTCGTCCTACAAGACTGTCGCCAACACCTCGTCCATCATGCGCCAGAAGCTCGGGGTGAAAACCTCTGTCGAGCTGGTGCGGCTGGCGATCGACAGCGGCGTGGCCTGACGGCCGCCGCGAATTCGGTCACACAAGCGTTGCAATCCTGATGTGGTTTGATGCCACGGAGCATAACGGCATGACGATCCAGACTGTCTCGACCAATACATCCTATGGCGGCGTGCAGGGCGTGTATCGCCATGCCAGCCAGGCGACCGGAACCGACATGACGTTCTCGGTCTATGTTCCCCCGCACGCACAGGGCGCCAAGCTGCCTGTGGTCTGGTATCTCTCCGGCCTCACCTGCACGCACGCCAACGTCACCGAGAAGGGCGAATTCCGCAAAGCCTGCGCCGAGCTCGGCTTGATCTTCGTCGCGCCCGACACCAGCCCGCGAGGCCCCGACGTGCCCGGCGATGCCAATAATGCCTATGATTTCGGTCTTGGCGCCGGCTTCTATGTCGACGCGACGGAAGCGCCGTTTTCAAGCAATTATCGCATGTGGAGCTACGTCACCGACGAACTGCCGAAACTCGTGGCGGAAAATTTTCCGGTCGATGCGAAGCGCCAATCGGTGATGGGCCATTCGATGGGCGGCCATGGCGCGCTGACGGTCGCGCTGCGCAACCCGCACCGTTTTCGCGCGGCCAGCGCCTTTGCGCCGATCGTCGCGCCGTCGCTCGTGCCCTGGGGCATCAAGGCGTTGACCGGCTATCTCGGGCCGAACAAGGACATTTGGCGCAGCCACGACACGGTGGCGCTGATCGAGGACGGCGCGAAGTTTTCAGGCTTCCTCGTCGACGTCGGCGAGGCCGATAACTTTTTGAAAGAGCAGCTTCGTCCTGAATTGCTGCAGGCGGCCTGTGCCAAGGCCAACATTCCGCTGACGCTGCGGCGGCAGGCGGGCTACGACCACAGCTATTACTTCATCTCGACCTTCATGGGCGATCACCTGCACTGGCATGCGGAGCGATTGAAGGGGTAAATATCTCCCTCACGGCTTGCCGTAGTTCGGCGCCAGCAAGCGGTTGCGGATCAGATAGCTCATCGTGCGCGTCCAGGATTCATCGGTGTTGCCGCGCATATCGGCGCTGGCGGCCGTGATCATGTTGCCGGTCTTCACGTCGCGCAGGTAGATGTTCAGATTGATGATCAGGTTCGAGACCTTCTGCACCATGCCAGTGATTTCCAAATCGGCACCCAGCTGCCCGGCAAGCTTGAGGTCGCAGCCGCCGCAGGCCTGCAGATTGGCGTGACGGGCCGCATCCCGGACCGGCGCAATATCGATCAGCTGGAACCTGCCTGACTCAACCAGTGCCTTGCGCAACTGCTCGCTGATGAGGTCGAGCCGCGCTTCCTCGGGCTTGGAGCCGTAGAACTCGCCAGGCAGGCTGGTGTCGATCAGTTCGAAATCGAACACCGCGAGTTTCGGCGGATCGGCGAATGCGGCCGAGCCCGTCAACAGCAAAGCGGCGAAACATATCAGCGCTCGCATGATCGTGATTCCCGGCGTGGCGGCGTGAGGACGAAATGCGGGGTTGCATGCCCTGACAAATCGGTCATGCTTTAGCAGAGACAATTCTCCATCGGCGGTCAAGCCGGGGAGAACATCTGGAGGAAACATGATCCGATGGTTGGTCGGCCTGATCTGCCTGGGTTTTGCTGCGACGAGTGCGCTCGCAGCCGACCCTGTCATGATCGGCGTCGGCTATCTCGGAATCGCCGGCACCAGATCAACGCTGTCGCTGGTCGAGCAGCCCGCGGAGAATGACGGCGTCGCCGGCGCACGCCTGGCCATCGAGGACAACAACACTACCGGCAAATTCCTCAACCAGCGATTTGCGCTGGAGGAGCGTCGTATCAAGGAGGGCGAAGATGCCGTGCAGGCCGCGACAGAGCTCGCCGCACGCAACGGCTTCATCATCGCCGACCTGCCGGCCGACACGCTGCTGAAGGTCGCCGACGCCCTGCGCGAGCGCGGCACGTTGCTGTTCAACGCCGGCGCGATCGACGAGCGGCTGCGCGAGGCCGATTGCCGTGCCAACGTCATCCACACCGCGCCGACGCGCGCAATGCTGGCCGATGCGCTCGGTCAGTATCTGGTGTGGAAGCAATGGAAGCGCTGGCTGCTCGTGGTTGGCTCGCATGACGAGGACAGACTGTTCGCCGATGCGCTCCGGCGCACCGCGACGCGGTTCGGCGCCAAGATCGTGCAGGAGCGCAGCTTCGAAGACAAAGGCGGCGCGCGCCGCACGGACTCCGGCGTGACGCTGATCCAGCGGCAGATGCCGGTGTTCACGCAACAAGCTCCGGCCTATGATGTACTGGTCGCCGCTGACGAGAGCGAGGTGTTCGGCGCCTACCTGCCCTATCGCACCTGGGATCCACGGCCTGTCGCGGGCTCGGCCGGCCTCGTGCCGCGGAGCTGGGACGCTGCGCAGGACCAGTGGGGCGCGATCCAGATGCAGAACCGCTTCGTCAAGCTCAACGCGCGGCGGATGACTGCGCTCGACATGCAGGCGTGGACCGCCGTGCGCATGATCGGAGAGGCCACGTCGCGCACCAATTCCGGCGAGGTCAAGAAGGTCACCGATTTCATCAAGGGCCCGGAGTTCTCGGTCGCCGCCTTCAAGGGCACGAAGCTGACCTTGCGCGACTGGAACCTGCAGCTGCGCCAGCCGATCCTGCTGGTCGATGGCCGCATGGTGGTGTCGGTGTCGCCGCAAGAAGGTTTCCTGCACCAGGTCTCCGAGCTCGACACGCTCGGCTATGACCGCCCGGAGAGCAAATGCAAGCTGAAGTGAGGACATTAAAGTGAGGACTTGGACGTTCCGCGCGTGGCGTGTTGGGTTGCTGTCCGGATTGGCGCTGGCGGCAGCGCCGGCGCATGCGTTCATCGCCTATGTCTCGAACGAGAAGAGCAACACGGTGTCGGTGATCGATACCGAAAGCTGGACGGTGACCAAGACCATCAAGGTCGGCCAGCGCCCGCGTGGCATCGACTTCACGCGCGACGGAAAGTTCGTGATGGTCGCGGTCGGCGACGACGACACGATCCAGATGATCGACGCGAAGACGCAAACCGTGGTGGACAGCCTGCCCTCCGGTCCCGACCCTGAATTGTTCGCCCAGGATGCCGCCGGCAAGGTCCTCTATGTCGCCAACGAGAACGACAACACAGTGACCGTGATCGACCTCGAGAAGCGCGCTCGCCTTGGCGACATCCAGGTCGGCGTCGAGCCCGAGGGCATGACCATCAGCCCGGACGGCAAGACGCTGATCAACACGTCCGAGACCACCAACATGGCGCATTTCATCGACACGTCGTCGCGCCAGATCGTCGCCAACGTGCTGGTCGACGCGCGACCGCGCTTTGCCGAATTCAAGCACGACGCTTCCGAATTGTGGGTGTCCTCGGAGATCGGCGGCACCGTCTCGATCATCGACCCCGGAAAGCACGAGGTGACCGGCAAGATCAATTTCGAGATTCCGGGGTTGAGGAAAGAGGCGATCCAGCCCGTTGGCATCGGCATGACCCGGGACGACAAGACCGCCTTCATCGCGCTCGGTCCCGCCAATCGCGTCGCCGTGGTCGATACCGCCTCGCGCAAGGTGACGAAATATCTGCTGGTGGGACAGCGGGTCTGGCACATGGCATTCACCCCGGACGAAAAATTTCTGCTCACCACCAATGGCGTCTCGAACGACGTCTCCGTCATCGACGTCGCCGCGCAAAAGGTGATCAAGACCATTCAAGTGGGCGAACTGCCCTGGGGTATCACGATCGCGCCATGACCAGCCCTGTTCCCATCGCCGAACAACGCGAAACACCAAGGCCCGATCCGGCGACCGTGCCCGCGCTATCGATCGACGACGTCAGCCACGCCTATGGACCGCGCCGCGCGCTGATGGACGTGTCCTTCAACGTGCAGCCCGCGAGCTTCACGGCCCTGCTTGGCCTCAACGGGGCGGGCAAGAGCACGCTGTTCTCGCTGATCACGCGCCTGTTCGGCATCCAGTCCGGCCGCGTCGGCATTTTCGGCCATGACATCAGCAAGAGTCCCGGCGAGGCGCTGCGGTTGCTCGGCGTCGTGTTCCAGCCGCGCACGCTCGATCTCGATCTGTCGCTGACGCAGAACCTGCTCTATCACGCCGCACTCCACGGCATCAGCCGCCGCGAAGCCGGCGCTCGAGCCGCCGAGCTGCTCGGTCGCATCGGGCTTACCGAGCGCGCCGGCAGCAAGGTGCGCGATCTCTCGGGCGGGCAGATGCGGCGGCTGGAGATCGCCCGGGCGCTGCTGCACCGGCCGCGCCTGCTCTTGCTGGACGAGCCGACCGTCGGCCTCGACGTCAAGGCGCGCGCCGACATCATCAGCCATGTGCGCCAGCTCGTGAGCGAGCAAGGCATCGGCGTACTCTGGGCCACGCATCTGTTCGACGAAATCATGGCCGGTGACGATCTCGTGGTGCTGCATCAGGGCAAGGTGCTGGCGCAGGGACCGATGAGCCGCGTCGTCGCGGAAGCCGGCGCGCAGGACGTCAACACCGCCTTCATGCGCCTGACCGGCGCGCAGACCCTGCCGGGCGGCGGCGCATGAGCAGCATCACCACGCGCGAGGCGCAGCGCGGCTTCTCGGCCGCCGAATACATGACCTGCCTCACGGGCATTGTCTGGCGCGAGGGACTGCGCTTCCTGCACCAGCGCGAGCGGTTCGTCTCGGCGCTGGTGCGGCCGCTGGTCTGGCTGTTCATCTTCGCCGCCGGTTTCCGCCAGGTGCTCGGCATCTCCATCATCCCGCCCTACGAGACCTACATCCTCTACGAGGTCTTCATCGCGCCGGGGCTGATGGCCATGATCCAGCTCTTCAACGGCATGCAGTCCTCGCTCTCGATGGTCTATGACCGTGAGATGGGGAACATGCGCACGCTGCTGGTGAGCCCACTGCCGCGCGCCTACCTGTTGTTCTGCAAGCTGCTCGCGGGCACCGCGGTGTCGCTGCTCCAGGTCTACGCGTTCCTGCTGATAGCCTGGTTCTGGGACATCACCCCTCCCCTATCGGGCTATCTCACCGTGCTGCCGGCCCTGATCCTGTCCGGACTGATGCTGGGCTCGCTGGGCATGCTGATCTCCTCCGGCATCAAGCAGCTGGAGAACTTTGCCGGCGTGATGAATTTTGTCATTTTCCCGATGTTCTTCGCTTCATCGGCACTCTACCCGCTCTGGCGGGTGCAGGAGGGCAGCCCATATCTCTACTATGTTTGCGAGGCCAATCCGTTCACCCATGCGGTCGAGCTGATCCGCTTCGCGCTGTACGGACAGATCAACTGGATCTCGCTGGCGGTGGTCGCGACCTGCACAATCGTCTTCATGATCGGCGCGATTCTGGCCTATGATCCCTCGCGCGGGCTGGCGCGACGGGGGCCTGCGGGAGGCGAAGGATGACGGTTCGGGTTCTGGCCATGGCCGCTCTGATGCTCGCAGCCGCGAGCACGGCGGCACGCGCGGCCGATCCGCGCTATCCGGATTGGCCCTGCACGCAGGCCAAAGTGCCGGAAATTTCGCTCGCCGCCGTATGGGCCGGTCCTCCGCTCGACGACGTGCAGAACAAATGGAAGGACGACGCCAAGGTCAGCGCGCTGGTCGCCAAACTGTCGGCACGCAAGACGCCGCTGGACGAGGGCGAGAAGTTGGTGAAGGAGTTTTTGGCGGGCTCCGCGGCCGACAAGACCACGAACGCAAAACTGCTGTTCGCAGGCCTGTTCGACACGCTCAACGCTCAGCGCTCGCAGGTCATGAGCGGGCTGGAACGCGTCAGCCGCAAGCAGCGCGAAGCCGCCGACAAGATCCGCGAGGAGAGCGTCCAGCTTCAGGCGCTCCAAGGCGCCACGCCGCGCGACGAGGCTAAGGTCGATGCGCTCAGCAACGAGCTGATCTGGAAGACTCGCATTTTCGAGGACCGCCACAAGGTGGTGCGATTCGTCTGCGAGGTTCCCACCACCATCGACCAGCGGCTGTTTGCGCTTGGACGCGTGATCCAGCAGGAAATGGAATAGAGTCAGCCTCATTGACCGCTTGCGGCCGGTTCCCGCGCCTCCATGGCGATCATTAACCTGCCGCCGTGCTATATGCCGGAACCAAATCGGTCTAGGATGTCTTGTCGACGGGTAATCCAAGGCATCGGGAGGCCTCGATGGGAACCACGAAATTCATCCTCGCAGGCGCTGCAGCCATCAGCATGCTCGCAAGCAGCGCATTCGCTGACGATCTGACCGGAATGGTCACCCGGATAGATCGGCTCAACAGCACGATTTCGATCCAGCAGACGCAGAAGGGCACAGTCGGCGGCAGCGCAGGCGGCGCCGGCGCGCTCCAGGAGTATAAGGCCAAGGATGCCGCGATGCTCGACGCCGTCCACGCCGGCGACAGGGTGAGCTACTCTGCGACCGACAATAACGGGACGGGCACGCTGACGAAGTTGCAGAAGCAGTAAGCTTTTCCTCGCCTCTTCCCACGTGCGACAGGGCGTCATGGCCGGGCTTGTCCCGGCCATCCACGCACAGCCACGAGGCACCAAGAACGTGGATGCCCGGGCAAGCCCAGGCATGACGATCTCTTGCCTATTGCTCCGGCCGCGGCTCGGGCTGCGCCTCCTCAGTAGGAAGCTTTGCACGCTCCCAGCCGTCGGTGCCATCGGGATACCAGGCGATGTTGGAGTAGCCATACGCGAGCGCGCGCTTGGCGGCGTTCCAGGACATCCAGCAATCGGCCAGGCAATAGATCACGAGCAGCGCGTTCTTATCGCCGTGTGATGCACGCGCCAGGCCGCGCTGGAAATAGTCGTCCATGGCGGGCGGCAGCGTGCCGTAGCCGGTATCCGGCAGCCAGATGCTGCCCGGAATATTTTTGCGCGGCGCCTCGCGCCAAACGGTACCCGCGGGAAGGTTTTTCGGCTTCGGCGCGCGCGGCAGCACGTCGATGAAGGCGCCGCTCTTCGCGCGCCAAATCGCCTCGGCTTCTGACGTCGACAGCACGCGCGCGCCGCCGAGCGTCGGCGGCACGGGCGCGCGGTAGTTGTCGGTGCGATAGCCTTCGGGCTCGAACGGCTCCTGCTGCTGCGCAACGACCGGCGCCACCAGCACGGCGCCGACCAGCGCAGCCGCAAGGTGCCGCCTCATGGCGTCTGCCTCATGGTGCCTTCTTGGTCGTCTCCGCGCCAAGCGGCCGATCGTTCTCGTCCAGCAGCGGCACGCCGAAATCGAGCAGGATCTTGTTGATCTCGCCCTGGTTCTCCTGGATCAGCTTGTTGAGCTGCCGCTTCCAGTTCTGGTCGGCGCCACGCACGCCCATGCCGATGCGATAGACCAGTTTTGGCCCGGTGGTTTCCTTCACCAGCGGCGTGACATGAAGCGACCCCGCCTTCTTCGCGTAGAACCCTGCCATCGGTCCCCACAGCACGCCGGCGTCGATCTTGCCCGCCGTGAGATCATCGATCATTGCCTGCGCCGAATTGTCGTAGCGCGTGTCGATCATGAGCGGATAGGGCTTTGCATCACCCATCAGTCCCGCAATGGCCATGTTGGTCGCAGGCGGCGTGCCGGCGACGATGCCGACATGCTTGCCCTTGAGCCTGGCATCCTCCAGCGTGTCGACCTCCTCCAGCCCGCTACCTGCTTTCGCGACCAAGGCATAGCTCGTGCGGTAGTAGGGATTGGTGCCTTGCACGAGGTCATCGCCTTGGGGGAAGCCCATGATGACGTCGCAGCGATGCGAGCCGAGCGTCATGCGCACGAAGCCGGTGGCTTGCGGAAAAAAGACATAGTCGAGCTTCTTCTGGAGCTTGTCCGCAAACAGCTCGGCAAGCTTGTTCTCGAACCCCTCGCCCTTCTCATTCGAGAACGGCAGATTGCGCGGGTCGGAACAGACGCGTAGCACCTTGGGGTCGACCAGTTCGAACGAGAGGTCACCCGTCTCGTTGGTCTGCGCTATGGCGACGTCGCCGAACGCGCAAGACGCAACCAGGATACTCAGTGAAAGCAACCAGCGACGATGTCGTCCGGCCTCCGTCATCGCGCTTCCTCCTAGGCTTGTTTGAATGCTAGCCATGCAACGCATGACGCGCCATGTTTTGCCAGACTTTGTGCTGGCTTTCTTTGTTGCAGTGCAATGCGCGCAACCTTTGAACTGAGGCTGAAAAGTGTCTCGCATCGCTCTCGTGATCGCAGCCTTGTCCCTGGTAACAGCGACGCTAGCATGCGCCGCAGCGGCCGAATTGCCTGTGAGCGAAGTCGCGCCGGGAATCTTCGTACACTCCGGGACCATCGCCCTGATGACCCGCGAGAACGAGGGCGACATCGCCAATGTCGGCTTCATCGTGGGCGAAGATGCGGTGGCCGTGATTGATACCGGCGGTAGCGTTCGCGAGGGCGAGGCGCTGCTGGCGGCGGTGCGGGCCCGCACCAGCAAGCCGATCCGCTACGTCATCAATACCCACGGCCATCCCGACCATGTTTTCGGCAATGCGGCTTTCGTCGCCGGGGACACCATTTTCGTCGGTCACAGCCGATTGCCGCGGGCGCTCGCTGCCCGTGGGCCGTACTATCTCGACAATTTTAGGCGCATCATGGGCGACGAGTTGATATCTCCCGTGAAAATCGTGCCGCCCACAATGCTCGTCACGGACACCCTGATGCTCGATCTCGGTGCGCGCCGCCTCAACCTGCGGGCTTGGCCGGCCGGGCACAGCGACAATGACCTGACCGTGTTCGATGAGATGACGAAGACGCTGTTCACTGGCGACCTCATCTTCCTCCGCCATATTCCGGTGATGGACGGCAGCATTCGCGGCTGGCTTCGCATCCTCGCGGAACTCGAGAGCATTCCGGCGCAGCGCGTCGTTCCCGGTCACGGACCTGTGAGTGAATGGCCTGCCGCGCTGACCGATGAACGGCGCTATCTGACGGCACTGCTGGCGGACATCCGGGCGTCGAACAAGAAGGGCGAGCCGATCCGAACCGCTGCAGACAGGGCCGCCGCCTCGGAACGGCCGCACTGGGAGCTGTTCGACGACTACAACGCCCGCAACGCAACCGCAGCATTTTCGGAAATTGAATGGGAGTAGCGGACGCGCTACGATGCGTGAAACGTTGCTTCGTCCGCGGGACCATGACCATGACGGGATGCACGCGCCGACTGCCTCTGATCGCCCTGCTCCTCGGCATTGCATTCGCCGTGCCGGCGCAGGCGGAAGAGGCTTACGATCCCTGGCCGGGCCTGGTGCAGGACATCTTCAGCAGCCGTCCGATGAATGACGGCGGCAATGTCATTGGAATCGAGATGCCGTATCGTGCCGAAGACGCGGCCATCGTGCCGGTGACCCTGCGCAGCAAGCTCTCGCCCGGCGATGCCCGCCGCATCCGTTCGATCACGCTGGTGATCGATCGTAATCCCGCGCCGATGGCGGCGAAGTTCGAGCTCGGACCGGATGCCAACGTCACTGAAATCTCGACCCGCGTGCGCGTCAACAATTACACCGACGTTCATGCGGTGGCCGAGCTCAGCGATGGCCAGCTCTATGTCTCGAAAGTCTACGTGAAGGCCTCCGGCGGCTGCTCGGCACCAGCAGGGAAGAATGCCGAGGAGGCCCAGAACCGGCTCGGCCAGATGCGCTACCGCCAATTCGCGCGCGAGGAGGCCCCGGCGAGCCGCATGCGGGAAGCGCAGATCATGATCGGCCATCCCAACAATTCCGGCCTGCAGATGGACCAGGTCACACAGCTCTACATTCCCGCCTTCTTCATCAACCAGCTCAAGCTGACGCAGGACGACAGCCCCGTGCTGTCGATGGAAGGCGGCATCTCGATCTCGGAAGATCCAAATCTGCGCTTCACCTATGTATCCAACGGCGCCAGGCGTTTTCGCGCGGAAGCCAAGGACACGGACGGACACGTGTTCCGGAACGAGTGGGACGTGGAGAAGCCGGGGACGTGAGGCTCCCGGTCGTCATGGCCGGGCTTGTCCCGGCCATCCACGATCTTAGGTGCCGCCAAGACGTGGATGCCCGGGGACAAGCCCGGGCATGACGAATACGGTGGTCGTACAACCAAGCGGTCAGAAACACCTCACCTCGGCTTCCGCCTGGGCACGCCTCAAATCATTCACGGCCGAGTTCGCCTGCTCCGAGGTGCGGAACTGGACGCCGAGATTGCCGCGGACCTGGGACATGCTGAGCGCGGTTTCTGCGGTAACGTAGCGCTCATAGGACACGATCGAGGCCACCACGTCGATCGAGCAGGAACATTGTTCGATCGCCTGCCGGCTCTCGCCATTCGCCTTCATGCAGCCATAGACATACTCGGCACGCGCCGACGTCGGATAATCATTGGCCTGTTCAGCCTGCGCGGCGAGCGCGGTCGCAGCCCACACCGCCAATGCGGCGACAATCGGTCGTAGCTGTCCGGCCAGATTCATGAGCGTCCTCCCGCTGGTTGCGACGGAAGCTATGCTATGCGTATTGTCCTGAAAAGCACTTCTGTCAGAGGAAACGGCTCACAACGTGATGAGAACATTTGGTGGATCATTGGCGCTCGCGGTGGCGCTGGCGCTGACGCTAACCGGGCCCGGCCGCGCCGCGGATACGATTCGCCTTGCGGTGCAGAAGACCGGAACATTCTCCTGGGAGCTGGCCGCGATCCGCGCCAACGGCCTCGACAAGGAGGCCGACCTGTCGCTCGACGTCGCCGAGCTTGCGAGCCCCGAGGCCGGCAAGATCGCGCTGCGCGCCGGCAATGCCGACATCATCCTCTCCGACTGGCTGTGGGTGTCTCGCGAGCGCACGCTTGGCGCCAAGCTCACCTTCTATCCCTATTCCAGCGCGCTCGGCGCGGTGATGGTGCCGGCCTCCTCGCCGATCAAGTCGCTCGCCGACTTGAAGGGCCGCAAGCTCGCCGTCGGCGGCGGTCCCATCGACAAGAGCTGGCTGCTGCTCCAGGCGCGCATGAAGCAGGACGGCATCGACCTGAAATCGGAGGCGACCATCGTCTATGGTGCTCCGCCTCTGCTCGCCGCCAAGGCGCTCGACGGCGAGATGGATGCGAGCCTCAATTTCTGGAATTTCTGCGCACAGCTGGAGGCCAAGGGTTTTAGACGCCTTGCCGGTATCGAGGACATATTGCCGAAACTCGGCGCCAAGGGCGCGGTCTCCGCGGTCGGCTATGTCTTCGACGAAACCTGGGCGGCAAGTCATCGCGATGCGGTGGCGCGCTTCATCGCGATGACCCGCAAGGCCAAGCAGCTGCTGGTGACCTCCGATGCCGCCTGGGACAAGATCGCACCGCTCACCGGCACGAGCGATGCCACCCTGCTCAAGACTTATCGCGAGCGCTATCGCGACGGCATTCCGCGCCGGAGCATCGATGACGAAGAAAGGGACGCGCGCGTGCTCTACCGCGTGCTGGCCGAGACCGGCGGCCGCGACCTCGTCGGCCCGGCTGCCGAGCTCGATCCCGGCACGTTCTTTCACGCAGTTGCCGGGGAGTGAGGTGCTGCGTCTTCTGTCGTTTGCCCTGTTGCTCGCGATCTGGTGGATCGCCGCCCTCTTCGTCGGCGCCGCGAAGCTGCCCTCCCCGCCCGCCGTGCTCGACGTCGTCGTCGCGGAAGCATCGAGCGGCGCGCTGTTCCTGCATCTCGGCGCAACGCTTGCCCGCGTAAGCCTCGCCTTCGTGCTGGCGATGTCGCTCGGCAGCGCCATCGGCTATCTGATGGGACGGGTGAAGCTCGCCGACCGGCTCGGCGATCCCTGGCTAATCCTGCTCCTGAACCTGCCCGCGCTGGTCGTGATCGTGCTGGCCTATATCTGGGCCGGGCTCACCGAAGCCGCAGCGATCGCGGCGATCGCCATCAACAAGTTGCCGACCGCCATCGTCACCCTGCGCGAGGGCGCGCGCGCGCTCGACCGCTCGCTCGACGAGATGGCGAGCGTGTTCGCGATGCCGCGCTGGCGCGCTTTCCGCCACGTCGTGCTGCCGCAACTGGCGCCCTATATCGCAGCCTCAGCCCGCTCCGGATTGTCGCTGGTGTGGAAGATCGTGCTGGTCGCCGAACTCCTGGGGCGACCCAACGGCGTCGGCTTCGAGATCGGCGTCGCCTTCCAGCTGTTCGACACGCCGCGGCTGCTGGCCTATTCGCTAACCTTCGCCGCCGTCGTGCTCGTGATCGAGACCGCGCTGGTGCAACCGTTCGAAGCCCGCGCAACACGATGGCGACCCCGTGCGGCTTGAGGTCGATATCACAGGCAAGAGGTTCAAGAGTGCCGCGGGCGGGACGCAGGAGGTGCTCGCGCCGGTCAGCTTCGCGCTTCAATCCGGCGAGGTCGGCGTGCTGATCGGACCGTCCGGCTGCGGCAAGAGCACGATGCTGCGCATTATCCTCGGCCTCGACCGCGATTTCGAGGGACGCGTCTCGCGCCCGCCGGAAGCGCGGATCGGTATGGTTTTCCAGGAGCCGCGGCTGCTGCCATGGCGCTCGGTCGAGCAGAATGTGCGGCTTGCGGCACCCGATGTCACCGACGCCAAGCTCGCCGAGCTGTTCAGGATCCTGGAGCTGGACGCGCATCGCAGTCATTTTCCAGGCGAGCTGTCGCTTGGCCTCGCCCGGCGCGTCGCGCTCGCTCGCGCCTTTGCCGTCGAGCCTGACCTGCTCGTGCTCGACGAGCCCCTCGCCTCGCTCGACGACGCACTCGCCGGCCGTTTGCGCGACGAGATCGCGACGCTGGTGGCGCGCCGTCCGGTGATGACGTTGCTCGTCACCCACAGTCTGGATGACGCGATCCGGCTCGGCGACCGCCTGTTCTTGCTGTCGCCGCGACCGGCGCGCATCGTGCGCGAGGTGCCGATTGCCATCCCGCGCGCGGAGCGCAGCGAGGCCGAACTCGGCAAGATCAGGGCCGAGCTCGCGGCGTTGCAGCTTGAATCGCAATGAGAACTCATGGTCAATTGGACCAACGACATCTTCGCGGGAGGGTCATCATGCGGCGTACGCTGATTGCGATCGGCATCCTGTTGGTTGCGATGCCGGGCGCGGCGCTCGCCCAGGCCAAGGGCAAGGGTATCCGGCTCTGGAATCTGACGACGGAGGCGATCTCCGGCTTCCAGCTCTCCCCGGCCGGGAAGACCGAGTGGGGGCCGAACCAGTGCCTGAACGACAAAGACAAGGAGGTCGACCACGACGAGCGGCTGCGCATCACCGGCGTCGAGCCCGGCCGCTACGACGCCAGGGTCAGCTATCCCAATGCGCGGCAATGCATCGTGCGCGACATCGAGATCAAGGCGGATGCGGTGTTCTCGATCGCCGACAAGGATCTGAAGGACTGCAGCAAGTAACGGGGGCTGCGTTACGAGCGTTATCCCCTCATGGTGAGGAGCGCGGAACGCGCGTCACGAACCATGCAGGCCCGTCTGTCGCCCTGCGGCCATCCTTCGAGACGCTTGCTTCGCAAGCTCCTCAGGATGAGGACCTAAGCCAGTCGCGACCGGCAACGCAGCTCAGGGCTTTACGCCTTGTCGTTCGGATGCGGATATTCGCAGCGCCACCGCACCGCCTGCCACTTCGGATGGTCACCAATCCATTGCGCGATATAGGGCGGCGCAGCCATCGCGCATTGCGTCGGCGACCCCGCATAGTTGAACACCAGATGTTGCTCCTCGCAGGTCGCTGGCGAGAGCAACGCACACACAGTCACCACCAGGTCGATCGGATTCATGCCGGGATCCTCGCAGAGGCGATGAAGTTAGCACAAAAGATTACGTTCCGATGAGCGGGAAGTTTCAATCCGGCCGCCCGAAATAAAGCGGGAATTGCCTGTCAACTCTCCCCGAGCGCTAGAAATTAACTCCAAAGACCAGCCTTGCCTGGTGGCGCTCGAAATTGACGAGGTCGAGATTGCCGCCCGATCCGGCCGGCCGGCCCCATGCCTGCATGCTCCAGCTCATGGTCAGGCGCGAGCGCTCGGAAAGCTGGAAATAAGCGGTCGGACCGACGAAGAGCGCCTGTCCTGCGAACTCGCCGAGGCCGATGCCTTCGTACTGCCGGAAGTAGCGCACCTCGCCGCCGAGCAGCACATCGGGCCGCACGCGCACCAGGCCGGCGAAGGCCGCGCCGATGGTCGAACTCTTTTCGGACAGTCCCGCCATTTCGAAACGCGCCCATTCGGGTTGATAGATCAGGTTGAGCGCCCCGATGGCGAAGTTCGGGATCAGCTCGCGATCGAAGGCGAGCGTGAAATCGGTACCGTACATCCGCCCTTTTGCTCCAGAAGTCTCGTCGATGCGGTCGCCATGGAGTTCGGCGGCGACGGTCAACCCGAATGGCGCGCGCTCGCGATCGAGCAGGCGATAGCGCAGGTCGAGCGAAGCGCCCTGAAAATTGAACTGGCGGCGGTCGCCGATGTCGGGGACGCCGGTGATGTCGTGCAGGGTGGCAGTGCCGCCGACCTCGATGCGAAAGTTCGGCAGCGGCACGATCTCGATCTCGACCTCCTGCGAGAGGGCGCGATAGGTCCCGCCTCCTTTGCCGAATCGGCCTGTCGTCTGAGTCTGGAATTCGCGCTCGCCGGGATTGCCGACATCGGTACCGATCATGAAGCCGAAGATGTGTTCGGTATCGAAGCCCTCTTCGGCGCGGACGCATGCCGGCGCGAGCGCGACGGTGCAGGCGGCTATGGTCCAGAATGTAAGGGCTCTCGCGCGCATCCCCGACACTACCACGGCTTCGACGGTGGTTGCCATCGAAGCCGCGGCAGGTCGTCAGTCTTACTTGTGGTCTTACTTGCGCAAAGCGCAGGCGTACATGTTGATTTCCATGCCGACCGGCACTTCCACGATCTTCGGAGCTTTCCAGGCCATTCGGGGACTCCCAAGGGATTGAGCGCGACATCGCGCCGGCGAAAACCTAGGGCTGCGTCAGCCACAGCGCAAGTCTGGAATCGCACCGTTGACACAGCGAACTGTCGCATCGCGCTTGCAAATTTCTCTCTCGGGCAACTCGCCTTCGCTCCCAGTCAAGCGGCGCGGTTCTCACCGCAACAAGCGCAGCAGCGCGCGACCGGCGCGCGAGTTCAGCTCCTTCGCATCCAGCGTTCCATCCTTGTCGGGATTCGCCGCGTTGAAGCGCTGCTCCACCACCGAGAGATATTCGTCGAGCGTGAGAGTCCCGTCGCGATCGGGATCGGCGGCGGCGAGTTCTTTCGCTGTTAACCGTCCGCGCAATTCGCGGGCGTCGAGCGTGCCGTCGTGATCGGGATCGAGCTTGGCGAACAACGCCGCCGCCGCCTTCTTCACCTCGGCAAGATCGAGGGTGCCGTCATTGTCGGTATCGAACGTCTTGACCGCGTTGCCGGAGGCCGACCATGCCGGACCGGACAGCAGTGCAATCGTGAGCGCAAGTGCAACAGAGCGACGCGATATCATGAAAACCTCCCTCACCAAGAGCTCCGATTCGAACCGGATCGAAACGACATAAGTCCACAAGCGAGCCTCGGTTCAAGTCCCGAATTGCAGCCTGCGCACCGCACAACTTGCAGAACCCGTCGGCGCGACCGCTGCCGTGGCGCACGCGCTCTGCTCCATGCCGCGGAATTTCTTCAGCGCCTGCGCACAAGTGAGAGTTGCTTTGTCAGGTCTCCGTCAGGTGACGGCATCCCGCGCCGCCTACCATATCGGCATCGCAATTACGACTTTCGTATTGACGCGTTTTGCATTCGGGCGGAGTGTTGCTGTCGCAGCGTCAATAGGCGCGCATATTGGGAGGGACGGATGAAACGCTTTGCGATGGCCGCGAGCCTCGTCATGCTTGCATCGACTTGTGCAAGTGCACAAACCAGCGAGCAGCTGGTCAAAGGCGCGACCGATACATCGAACGTTCTCAACTACGGGATGGGCTACAATCTTCAGCGTTTCTCGACGCTGAACCAGATCAACAAGGACAGCGTCAAGAACCTTGTCCCGGTCTGGAACTACTCTTTCAACGACGATCGCAGCGAGGAATCGCAGCCGCTGGTGTACCAGGGCGTGATCTACGTGACGTCGCACAACGCGACCATGGCGGTCGACGCCAAGACCGGCAAGCAGATCTGGAAATCCAAGGTCGAGTATCCTGCCGAAACGCCGCGCATCGTCTGCTGCGGCATCATCAATCGCGGCGCAGCACTCTATGAGGGCAAGGTGTTCCGCACCACGCTGGACGCCAACGTGATCGCGCTCGACGCCAAGGACGGCAAAGAGCTGTGGCGACAGAAGGCGGCCGATATCAAGGAAGGCTATTCGATGACGGTGGCGCCGCTGGTCGCCGACGGCGTCGTGATCACCGGCATCTCCGGCGCCGAGTTCGGCACCCGCGGCTTCATCGACGGCTGGGATCCCGCAACGGGCAAGCACCTGTGGCGCACCCATTCGATCCCCTCTCCGGATGAGCCCGGCGGCGACACCTGGAAGGGCGATACCTGGAAGCTCGGCGGTGGCTCGACCTGGATTACGGGCTCCTATGATCCCGAGCTGAACACGGTTTACTGGGGTATCGGCAATCCCGGACCGTTCAACTCGGCGGTACGCCCGGGCGACAACCTCTACACCTGCTCCGTGCTGGCGATGGATCCCAAGACCGGCAAGATCAAGTGGCACTACCAGTTCTCGCCCAACAATCCGTTCGACTATGACAGCGTGGCCGAGATGGTCCTCGCCGATATGAACGTCGAGGGCAAGCCGACCAAGGTGTTGATGGACGCCAACCGCAACGGCTTCTTCTACGTGCTCGACCGCACCAACGGAAAGCTGCTCGCGGCCAATCCTTACGTGAAGGTCAACTGGGCGACGGGAATCGACATGAAGACCGGACGTCCCATCGAGACCGACGTCTCGAAGGATGCGCGTGAGGGCAAGAAGGTGACCGTCTATCCGTCGATCCTCGGCGGCAAGAACTGGGAGCCGATGTCGTTCAATCCGCAGACCGGCCTCGCCTACGCCAACACGCTCGCCTTCGGCGGCAGGTACAAGACCGAACCCGCCACCTTCAGGCAGGGTGAATGGTATCTCGGCATGGACCTCACCGATCTCTGGGAATGGGGTGACGGCCCGCGCGGTCATCTGAAGGCGATCGATCCCATGACCGGCAAGGCGAAGTGGGAAGCACCCAGCGACATCCCGCGCTTCTCCGGCGTGCTGTCGACCGCGGGCGGTGTCGTGTTCTCGGGCGCGCTGACCGGCGAGTTCGAGGCCTTCGATGCCGATACCGGCAAGAAGCTCTGGCAGTTCCAGACCGGCTCGGGCATCGAGGGACAACCGGTGACCTGGCAGCAGGACGGCGTGCAGTATGTCGCCGTGACGAGCGGCTATGGCGGCGTCTACTCGCTGTTCTCCGGCGACGAACGGCTGGCCAAAGTCCCGCCCGGCGGCTCACTTTGGGTTTTTGCGGTCAAGCAATAACCACGGCACGATGCTGAGAAAGCTATCTCACAAGACGGTGGCGATCCTCGCCGCCGTCGCGGTGCTGACGGTCGCGCTTGCGGCGACCGTTCGTGCCGCGGATGATTCAACCGGCAATCCCGTGCAGGCACAGATCGACCACGGCAAGTCGACCTATGCCGAGAAATGCTCGCACTGCCACGGCCCCAACATGATGAACCCCGGCACCATCACGCCGGACCTGCGCGCCTTCCCCGACGACAAGACGCGCTTCGTCACCACCGTGAAGAACGGCAAGAACAACAAGATGCCGCCCTGGGCTGACATTCTCAGCGACGAGGAGATCGGGAATCTCTGGGCCTTCATCTCGAGCCGGAGAAAACCATGAGGCGCTGGCTGGCCGTTTGGAGCATTGCCGCGATTCTCGCGGCGGCGGCCGCAGCTGCACGCGCGGCCGACGATCCGCTCAAGATTTGTCTCGACGAGGTCAGGCCGCCACTCTCCGTGCATCACAAGGGCAAGCCCGGCTCGGGTTTCGACGTGCTGCTGGCGCAGGCGATCGCCGACCGGCTCGGACGGCCGCTGACGATCCAGTGGTTCGAGAGCAAGCTGGACGAGGATTCGAGCCCGCAGCTCGAGGCCAATGCGCTGCTGTCCGATGGGCGTTGCTCGCTCGTCGGCGGCTACGCGCTGACGACGGACTCCCTCGTCAAGCCCGGCATGAAAACGGCGCGCTTGCCGGATTTTGCCGGCGCCACGCGCGACGACCGGCGCCGCCGCGTCGCGCTCGGCGTGCTCGCGCCGAGCCAGCCCTATGTCTACTCGCCGATGACGGTCGTGCTCGGGCCGAAGGCGCGGGGTCGCAACATCGGCGATATCGGAGATCTCGCCGGCCTGCGCCTCGTCATCGAGAGCGGCTCGCTCGGCGATGCGATCCTCATGACCTTCGACAAGGGGCGCCTGATCGACGACATCACGCATCTCGTCCCCGGCCGCGATGATCTCCTCGGCGCACTTGCCCGTGGCGATTATGACGCGACGCTGATCGACCTCGGCCGCTTCGACGCCCATCGCGCCGCGCACCCCGACACGGCGATCACCGCGTCCGGCTATTACTATCCGATCGGGGCCAATCGCGGCTATGTCGGGCTGGCCAGCGATCCCGCACTGCTCGACGCCGTCAACAAGGCGCTGACCGGGCTTGCTGCCGAGGGCAAGATCGCCGAATTCGGCACACAGGCGGGGCTGAGCTATCTGCCGCCGCGGGAGCCTGCGATCCTTGGCGACGTCTGGTTGAAGATCATTCAGCGCTAGTGGACAGCTGGCGCACCCAGCGCGGCCCTTCGAATGCGCCAATCTGTCTCGCCAGCCACCCATGGCAGAGGCGACCCGATGCAGTACCGTCGGCGACAACCCGGGAGAGAATCATGTCCGCAAAACTCGATCGCCGCCGCTTCATCGCCGCCGGCACCACCACACTCGCGATGCCTTTCGTCTCGCGTGGCGCCTCGGCGCAGGCTGCGTGGCCATCGCGGCAGATCCGCATGATTTGCAGCTATCCCGCCGGCGGACAGACCGATCTGCTCGCGCGCGCCTATGGTGAATTCATTGCCAAGCAGGTCGGAAAGACCGTCGTCGTCGAGAACAAGCCCGGTGCCGCCGGCGCGATCGGGACGGCGGAGGTCGCCCGCGCAGAGCCCGACGGCCACACAATCCTGTGCTCGATCTCGACCACCTACATCATGAACCGGGTGGTGATGAAGACTCCCGGCTACGACATGGACAAGGATTTGACGCTGGTCAGCGTCATTCCGGGCGCCGGCCTGTTGCTGGTGGCGAACCCGAAAACCGGCGTCAAGACGCTGGAGGATTTCGTCGCCTTTGCGCGCAAGAGCGGCAAAGTCAACTTCGGCACCTATAGCGCGGGCTCGGCCCCGCATATGACGGTCCACGAGCTCAACAAGCAGTATGGCCTTGCCATCGAGCCGATCCACTATCGCGGCGAAGCCCCGATGTGGACGGGCATGCTGGAAGGTACGCTCGATGTGGCCATGGGCAGCTACACCGCAGCGCAATCGGTCTTGCAAAGCGATCGCGGCACCGTGTTCGCGGTGCATTCGAAGAAGGTCGACGCCATCCCTGATATCAAGACCCTCCCCGAGCAGGGCGCGACGTCGAAATTCTTCACCGTCAGCGGCTTCTCCGGTTGGGCCGTGCCGAAAGCGACACCGCAGCCGGTCGTCGACCGCCTGGCGGAGCTTTGCGTCGCTGCCAACAGCGATCCGAAGGTGAAGGAGGTTCTCAACACGTTCGTGCTCGAACCCGCGATCGGCTTCAAGGAAACCAACGCCCTGTATCAGCGCGAGCTGCCGATCTGGATCGAGAGCGCGCGATCGCTCGGCCTCGAACCCGCCTGAACCGCGAGGCATGACGCCCTTCGCAGCGCGGCGTCCGACCAAAGCCTAGTGCCGGAAGCGCATTTTCCCGCTATGATTGTGCGACGCTGGCGGGAAGGTCTCGCCGGCGCGGACGAGAAAGGCCGATCCCATGACACCGGATGGCGTTGCCGTAGCCGTCATGATCATCCTACTCTTTCCGATGGGCTATTTCACCCTGGCGTCTCCGGCCTTCCTGCTGGTGAAGCTGGATATCCAGCCCGTCGCCCAGCTTTTGCGCGGAATGTTCAATGCGCATTTTCTGGTGATGCGCGTTGCCGGAATCATCGGAGCGGTCGCTTTCCTGCTCGACGGTCGTCTGGTCGCAGCGATGGGCGTTGGCCTCCTTGCAGCCTTGGCGATCTATGGGCGCCGCTGGTTCATGCAACAGATGGACGAACAGCTCAGCGCCAGGGACGCCGGCGATGCCGAGGCCCCGCGCCGGCTACGCCGACTGCATTGGAGTGGAATGCTGGGCAACGCGGTGTTGCTCGTCGCTCTCCTGACCAGCATTCCCTACATCGCCATATCGGCATGAGAGACATCGCGGGCGCGTGACGGTCAACCGTCGCGTCGACTCCGAACCTGGCGTTTGCCTAGTGCTCGTCCGCCGCAACCGCGCCCTGTTGCGCCTTGTGGATCGAGGACGGCACTACGCCGAAATATTTCCGGAACACCCGGCTGAAATGCGATGAGCTGGAGAAGCCCCAGGAGAACGCGACGTCGGTAATGGTCTTGCCGGCGTGGGCCTCGAGCTCCTGGCGGCAATTCTGAAGACGCGCCTGCCAGATGTAGTCGCTCACCGTGGTGCCGCGCTCCGAGAACAGCATGTGCAGATAACGCTTGGAGCAGCCCAGTTCGCCGGAGATCTGGTCGATGCACAGATCCGGATCGCGCAAATGCTCGCGGATGAAGAATTGCGCGCGCACATAGGTCGCTTCGGGTCCGACGCGATCGAGCATCGTGTCGGCCTCGCGCAGCGGCAGCAGCAAGAGGTCGATCAGCGAATCGGCGACGCCGACCGCACTGTTCGCCGACAGCTTGGCCGCCTCGTCGAAGGTCGCATGGACGAAATCATGGGCGATGCGCCCCGTCCCCGTGCGTGAGGTCAATTTGCAGGCGGGCATTCGCTGCGACGGGAATCCACGGTCGCGCAGCAGCGCCTTCGGCACGATCACCACGTCATGGCGCGTGAAAGCGGGACTGATGATCGAATGCGGACAGGAGACGTCATAGGCGATGATGTCGCCCGGGTTCAGCTCGATGTGGCGGCCTTCCTGCTCGAAATAGGACACGCCGTAAGTCTGGAAGTGGATCTTGATATACGGGTGTTCATTGGCCTTGGCGCGCGCCAGCGTGTGCGCGATGCGATGTTGGCTGACCTCGATCTGGCAGAGCTTCAGACGCGAGACGCTGGTGTAGTCGATGCGGCCTTCGAGCGAAGACGCTTCCAGCGGATCTACGTCGAAATGCCCACACAGGCTGGTCAGCCCGTCGATCCAGCTTTGGATCTGACGTTTCGGCGTCATGCCCGTCGTCGAGAGCGTGTGAATCGTGTCGGACATTAATCCAGCCACTGGTTTGATCCGGAGATTTGACGCGAATCGCGAGCCGCGCTGCCGGAGCCCTGAACCGTGATTGCGTGACGTTTACCTCGATTTTGAGCGATCTTCTAGAACGAGCGCCATCGTTCCATTGCCACCCTTGTAAGTTAATCCTCCGCCTTAGTTGCAGCGCCGTCAAGCGGAACCTGAGCGGTGAAGGCGCTGCCAAAGCGTTGCGGAAGCCGCTGAATTCGCTACTGCAAAATCAAAAACTTCCGACCCGTGCGCTGTCAAGCAAACCAGCTTCTCTCTTGGGCAAGTTTCCCGATGACGAAGTCGTTAGGGATTGTATCAGGAACAACAAGAACGGGCCGCTCCGCACGTGGACCCGTGGCTCTCATCAGGAGGAGGAAACACCACAGCATCGTTTCTGGTCCAATCGTGACCGCCCTGCACGAGCAGACGCCGGACGAAAAGCCCGGCGATTAAGCAATGCTTCGGAAACAATAAACGAGACCAATGGAGGAATGACTATGCGCAAGGTACTACTCGCGGCCTATCTTGGCTCCGCGGCGGCTCTCGCCGTCGGCAGCGCGTCGGCCAACGACGAAGTGCTCAAGATGTCGCAGAACCCGAAAGACTGGGTGATGCCGACCGGCGACTACGCCAACACCCGCTATTCCAAGCTGAACCAGATCAACGCACAAAACGTAGGCAAGCTCCAGGTCGCCTGGACCTTCTCGACCGGCGTGCTGCGCGGCCACGAAGGCGGCCCGCTGATCATCGGCAACATGATGTACGTCCACACGCCGTTCCCAAACAAGGTCTACGCTATTGACCTTTCCAATGAGAACAAGATCGTCTGGAAGTACGAGCCGAAGCAGGATCCGAACGTAATCCCAGTGATGTGCTGCGACACGGTCAACCGCGGCCTGGCCTATGGCGACGGCAAGATCTTCCTGCATCAGGCCGACACCACGCTCGTCGCGCTCGATGCCAAGAGCGGTCAGGTGGCATGGACCGCGAAGAACGGCGACGCCAGCAAGGGCGAGACCGGTACTTCGGCCCCCATGGTCGTCAAGGACAAGGTGCTGATCGGCATCTCCGGCGGCGAGTTCGGTGTTCAAGCCCATATGACCGCCTACGACATCAAGACGGGCAAGCTGGCTTGGCGCGGCTACTCTGAAGGACCGGACGATCAGATCCTGGTCGACGCAGAGAAGACCACCGCACTCGGCAAGCCGGTCGGCAAGGACTCGAGCCTGAAGACCTGGCAAGGCGATCAGTGGAAGATCGGCGGCGGCGCCACCTGGGGCTGGATCTCCTACGACCCCGAGCTGAACCTCGTCTATTACGGGTCGGGCAATCCCTCGACCTGGAATCCGAAGCAGCGTCCCGGCGACAACAAATGGTCGATGACGATCTGGGCTCGCAACCCTGACACCGGCCAGGCCAAGTGGGTTTATCAGATGACGCCCCACGACGAGTGGGACTATGACGGCGTCAACGAGATGATCCTCTCGGACCAGGCCATCAACGGCCAGCCGCGCAAGCTGCTGACGCATTTCGATCGTAACGGCCTCGGCTACACGCTCGATCGCGCCACCGGTGAGCTTCTGGTCGCCGAAAAGTACGATCCGAAGGTGAACTGGACCTCCGGCGTCGACATGGACAAGAACTCGCCGACCTACGGCCGCCCGAAGGTGCTCGATGCAGCTTCGACCGACAAGGCGGGCGAGGACCACAACGTGAAGGGCATCTGCCCGGCCGCGCTCGGCACCAAGGACGAGCAGCCGGCAGCCTACTCGCCGGACACGCAGCTGTTCTACGTTCCGACCAACCACGTCTGCATGGACTACGAACCGTTCAAGGTGAGCTACACCGCGGGTCAGCCCTACGTGGGCGCAACGCTCTCGATGTATCCGCCACAGGGTGAAACCCACATGGGCAACTTCATCGCCTGGGACGGCAAGACCGGCAAGATCGTCTGGTCGAACAAGGAGCAGTTCTCGGTCTGGTCGGGTGCGCTCGCAACCGCGGGCAACGTGGTGTTCTACGGAACGCTCGAAGGCTACCTGAAGGCAGTCGACGCCAAGACCGGCAAGGAGCTCTACAAGTTCAAGACTCCCTCCGGCATCATCGGCAACGTCACCACCTATGAGAACGGCGGCAAGCAGTATGTCGCAGTGCTCTCCGGCGTGGGCGGCTGGGCCGGCATCGGTCTGGCGGCAGGCCTGACCGATCCGACCGCCGGTCTCGGCGCCGTCGGTGGCTACGCGGCGCTCAGCAACTACACGGCACTCGGCGGTACGCTGACCGTGTTCTCGCTGCCCAACTAGGCCTCTCAGCATCGCTCCGGCGCGTGGATCAACTCCACGCGCCGGCTCGTCTCACCGAATGCCTTCCGAGGAAAATCTCTTGCGTAAAATCTGCTCTGCCATTGCTGCGATGTTCTTGGTCGCGTCCGGGGGAATTGCCGTCGCTGACGGATCAGGTGACCCGACTGCCGTCAAGCAGAACGAAACCGGCGAATGGTCCGACAAGGAAGGCAACCCAACCTACAAGATCACCGACGGATCCGTCGACTGGTACACCTATTCCGGATACCGCCGCTATCACTCGGATTGCCATGTGTGTCACGGCCCGGACGGCATGGGCTCGACCTACGCCCCGGCGTTGAAGGATTCGCTGAAGACGATGAGCTATGCCGATTTTCTCGGCGTCGTCGCCTCCGGCCGCAAGAACATCTCGACTGCTGCAGAGAACGTGATGCCGGCCTTCGGCGATAACCCGAACGTCGCCTGCTACATGGACGATCTCTACGTCTACCTGCGCGCCCGCTCCAACGAGGCCTGGGGCCGCACAAGACCCGGCAAGCACGAGGACAAGAACGACGCCTATACCAAGAACGAAGATTCGTGCATGGGCAAGAAATGAACGTGCGGAGCCCGACCAGGACCTGGATCTGGGCGCCCTGCTGGAATTTAAGGAGCTTAAGATGAAGACACGTGCCGCCGTCGCTTTCGAAGCCAAGAAGCCGCTCGAGATCGTCGAAGTCGATCTGGAAGGACCAAAGGTCGGCGAAGTCCTGGTCGAGATCAAGGCGACGGGCATCTGCCATACCGACGCCTACACGCTCGACGGCTTCGACAGCGAGGGAATTTTCCCGTCGATCCTGGGCCATGAGGGCGCGGGCATCATCCGCGAGATCGGTGCTGGCGTGACCTCGGTGAAGCCGGGCGACCATGTCATCCCGCTCTACACGCCGGAATGCCGGCAATGCAAAAGCTGCCTCAGCCAGAAGACCAACCTCTGCACCGCGATCCGCGCGACGCAGGGCAAAGGCGTGATGCCCGATGGTACCAGCCGATTCTCCTACAAAGGCAAGCCGATCTACCACTACATGGGCTGCTCGACCTTCTCGAACTTCACCGTGCTGCCGGAGATCGCGGTCGCCAAGATCCGCGAGGACGCGCCGTTCGACAAGAGCTGCTACATCGGCTGCGGCGTCACCACGGGCGTCGGCGCCGTCGTTAACACCGCCAAGGTCGAGCCGGGCTCCAACGTGGTCGTGTTCGGCCTCGGCGGCATCGGCCTGAACGTGATCCAGGGCGCCAAGATGGCTGGCGCGGACAAGATCATCGGCGTCGACATCAACGACTCCAAGGAGGAATGGGGACGCCGGTTCGGCATGACCGACTTCGTCAATCCCAAGAAGATCACCGGCGACATCGTCCCGCATCTCGTGACCCTGACCGACGGCGGCGCCGACTATACCTTCGACTGCACCGGCAACACCACAGTGATGCGCCAGGCGCTGGAAGCCTGCCATCGCGGCTGGGGCACCTCGATCATCATCGGCGTTGCCGAATCCGGCAAGGAGATCGCGACCCGCCCGTTCCAGCTCGTCACCGGGCGAAACTGGCGCGGCACCGCCTTCGGCGGCGCGCGGGGCCGCACCGACGTGCCGAAGATCGTCGACTGGTACATGAACGGAAAGATCCAGATCGACCCGATGATTACCCACACGCTCAAGCTCGAAGACATCAACAAAGGCTTCGACCTGATGCATGAGGGCAAGTCCATCCGTTCAGTCGTCGTGTTCTAGTTCGAAAAGCGTCACCCCAAGGAGGATCGACCCATGACTGTTGCACTCCATCCCTCGATCGATAACGGCATCAAACAGGGCAGCGGCAGCTTCGCCGGCGGCACGCTCGCATGCAAATGCAAGGACCATCAGGTCAAGGTCGCCGTCAAGGGCGACGTCGCGCATAATCACGCCTGTGGCTGCACCAAGTGCTGGAAACCGCAGGGGGCGAATTTCTCCGTCGTCGCCGTGGTACCCCGCCAGAACGTCACCGTGCTCGAGAACGGCGACAAGCTCCAGATCGTCGATCCATCGGCGACGATCCAGCGCTACGCCTGCAAGGCCTGCGGCACGCACATGTACGGCCGCATCGAGAACAAGGATCACCCGTTCTACGGCCTCGACTTCATCCACCCCGAACTGTTCCAGGAGCAGGGTTCGCAGGCGCCGCAATTCGCCGCCTTCGTCTCGTCGGTGATCGAATCGGGCGTGAAGCCGGAGCAGATGGGCGGAATACGGGCTCGGTTCAAGGAGCTTGGACTTGAGCCCTATGACTGCCTGTCACCGGCGCTGATGGACGCGATCGCGACCCACGTGGCGAAAGCCAAGGCCGCTTAAGCAAAGGCCGCCTGAGCAAAGGTCGCCTGACGTTTGCTGCGCCCCGTCCGCTCGCGTTCCACCACACCCAGCGAGCGGACGGAGCCGGCCCGGGACAATCGCGGCGATGCCGCCGCTTTTCAACTGCACTTGTGTGGGGACCGTCAACTCCCTCAGTCCTGGTCTCTGAATGACTGCGCAGGGCCGCCGGCTTCCGGCTTGAAGTCCGCGGCCTGCGTTTCTCCCTCCCTCGACTGAGGCATCCTGCTTCGTCCGCACAGGTCTTCTGGCGGACGAAGCTCTTTTTTTAGTGCGCCCATCTCGAGAGGCGCGCGGCGCGATGGGGCGCCCTGCTTTTGACAAACCTTCGTTGCAATCTTTTCCCGTCGAGAACAGCTGATTGGAAAACACTTGGCTGTGAACGCCAGACCGAAGCGATCCTGCTACGATCGCGTCGTGACGATGCCGCGCGAAATTCAATAATCAAGAACACGACGGGAGGTATCGAGCACATCCGGACATGACATTGGCATTCCTCTGAGTCCTGCCGGGATCTGCCCGCGCGGGAGGACGGCTGGAACGCGACGCCGCGCAGCGGGCGTTCCACCGACCGGCATCTGGAAAATCTGAAATCGGCAAGCTTATGAAGAGCGAGGGACGATCATGATCAAGGTGAAGATCAATGGCCAGGAACAGAGCTGGGACGGCGACCCGGATCTCCCGCTACTCTGGTTCCTGCGCGACGAGGCCGGGCTGACCGGCACCAAGTTCGGCTGTGGCCAGGCCCTGTGCGGCGCCTGCACCGTTATCGTCGACAAGGAAGCCGTGCGCGCCTGCATCACGTCGATCAACGACGTCGCCGGCCGCGAGATCACGACGATCGAGGGACTGCATCCGAACGGCGATCACCCGGTGCAGAAGGCCTGGCGTCAGGTCAACGTACCCCAGTGCGGCTTCTGCCAGGCGGGCCAGATCATGCAGGCGGCTGCGCTGCTGATGGACAACCCGAAGCCGTCGCACGACCAGATCCGCGAGGCGATGTCCGGCAACATCTGCCGCTGCGGCTGCTACCAGCGCATCGAGAATGCGGTCCATCTCGCATCGACGGGAGTGTGACATGAATTTCATCGACAACCCGAAGAAGCTTCGTGGCTTCGAGAAGAACATCAAGGTCGAGAAGGTTTCGCGCCGCAGCATCCTGAAGGGGCTCGGCATCACCGGCGGCTTTGTGCTCGCGGCGCCCGTGATGTCGCGCCAGGCGTTCGCCTACGAGACCGGCGCCGGCAAGATGCCGCACGGCGTCGTGGTCGATCCGCGCGTATTCGTCGCGGTCGCGCCCGACGGCACCGTCACCATCCTCGCCCACCGCGCCGAGATGGGAACGGGCGTGCGCACCAGCCTGCCGCTGATCGTGGCCGAGGAGATGGAAGCCGACTGGTCACGGGTCAAGGTGGAACAGGCCCATGGCGACGAGGTCAAGTTCGGCAACCAGGACACCGACGGCTCGCGCAGCACGCGGCATTATCTGATGCCGATGCGCCAGATCGGTGCCTCCGCCCGTACCATGCTTGAGCAGGCCGCCGCGAAACGCTGGGGTGTGCCGGCAACCGAGGTCAAGGCCGTCAATCACGAAGTCGTCCACAGCGCGACGAGCCGCAAGCTCGGGTTCGGCGAGCTCGCAGCCGACGCTGCCAAGGAGTCGGTCCCGAGCATCGAAGGGCTCAAGCTGAAGGACCCCAAGGACTTCCGCTATCTCGGCAAGGGCCAGATCGGCATCGTCGATCTCCATGACATCACCACCGGCAAAGCGCGTTACGGCGCCGACGTGCGGCTGCCTGGCATGAAGTATGCCGTGATCGCGCGCCCGCCGGTGACCGGCGGCAAGTTGGTCTCGTTCGATCCGGACGCGGCGTTGAAGGTCCCGGGCGTGGAGAAGGTGATGGAGGTGCGCGGCTGGCCGTGGCCGTCGAAATTCCAGCCGCTCGGCGGCGTTGCCGTGATCGCGCGCAATACCGGCGCGGCGATCAAGGGTCGCGACGCGCTGAAGCTGACCTGGGACGATGGCGCCAACGGCAAATACGATTCCGTCGCCTACCGCAAGGAGCTCGAGGAGGCCTCGCGCAAGCCGGGCCTTGTGGTGCGCCAGGAAGGCGATGCCGAGGCTGCTCTGAAGGGCGCCGACAAGGTCGTCGTCGGCGAATATTATCTGCCGCATCTTGCTCATGTCAGCATGGAGCCGCCGGTGGCGGTCGCCGACGTCAAGGGTGACAAGGCGGAGATCTGGGCGCCGGTGCAAAGCCCGGGCGGTACGCGCGAGGACGTCGCGAAGACGCTCGGCATTCCCGAGGGCAATGTCACGGTCAACGTCACGCTGCTCGGCGGCGGTTTCGGCCGCAAGTCGAAATGCGACTTTGCGCTCGAGGCCGCGTTGCTGTCGAAGGAGCTCGGCGTACCCGTCAAGGTGCAGTGGACGCGCGAGGACGACGTCCGCCACGATTTCCTGCACACGGTCTCCGTGGAACGGATCGAGGCGGGGCTCGACAAGAGCGGCAAGGTGATCGCTTGGCGCCATCGCAGCGTGGCCCCGAGCATCGCCTCGACGTTCGCGGCGGGTGCAAAGCATGAGGCGCCCTTCGAGCTCGGCATGGGCCTCGTCGACATGCCGTTCGAGATCGCTAACATCTCCTGCGAGAACCCGGAAGCCGCGGCGTTCACCCGCATCGGCTGGTTCCGCTCGGTCTCGAACATCCCGCGCGCCTTCGCGGTCCAGTCGATGGTGGGCGAGATCGCCCATGCGACCGGCCGCGACCAGAAGGAGACGCTGCTCGCGCTGATCGGGAGCCCGCGCATCGTCAAGCCCGCCGTGAAGGACATGTGGAACTACGGCGAGCCCTTGGACAGCTATCCGATCGACACCGCGCGCCTGCGCAAGGTGGTCGAGCTGGTCGCCGAGAAGGGCGAATGGGGCCGTCAAGTGCCGAAGGGCCATGGCCTCGGCATCGCCGTGCACCGCAGCTTCGTCAGCTATATCGCGACCATCGTCGAGGTGGCCGTCGACGACAAGGGCAAGCTGGCGGTGCCGCGGGTGGACACCGCCATCGACTGCGGCACCTATGTCAACCCCGAGCGCATCGCCTCCCAGATCGAGGGCGCGGCGATCATGGGGCTCAGTCTCGCCAAATACGGCGAGATCACCTTCAAGGACGGCAAGGTGCAGCAGAAGAACTTCGACGACTTCCAGGTCCTCAGGATCGACGAATCCCCTGCGGTGACCAACGTCTACATCGTGCCGCCAGGACCCGACACGCCGCCGAGCGGCGTGGGCGAGCCTGGCGTCCCGCCATTCGCGCCGGCGCTGATGAACGCCATCTTCGCCGCGACCGGAAAGCGCATCCGCAGCCTTCCGCTCGGCAAGCAATTGGAAGCGTAAAGGCGGGAACACAAGGCGGCCTCGCGCCGTTTGCATCGATCTGACAGGAGCAGATCGATGACCCATATCCCAAAGGCGCTCGCAGTCTCGTTGCTGTCGAGCGCCTTTCTTTTGACGGCCACTGGCGCATACGCCCAGAGCAACACCACGCCGCCGACAACGGCGACGCGCCCCAGCACGCCGGACCAGAACTCGCTGCCCAACGCCAATGCCACGCCGCCCTCGACCACCCAGACTACCGGACAGCACAATCCCGATCCCAAGGTTCGCGAGATGAACCAGAAGGAAAAGGACAAGGTCGAGCGCGAGGGGAAGTAGCGATCTGAGCATCGGCGTTTTGACATCGCGAATATCGGCTCTACTTCTTCGCCGAAGCGCATCGATGTGCCCTCTTTCCTTGCGGGAGAGGGCAGCGACGCCAGTTGCCACGATCACGCGTGGGTGGGGGGTATGCCTGCGCGGGTCCGCACATTGAGACGCGCGGATAGAACCCCTCATCCGGCGCTTCGCGCCACCTTCTCCCGCAGGGGAAGAAGGGACAACGCCCACGCAAAATGCGGCGGACGTTACCGTCCGCCGCATTTGCCCCCTGACACTCCGCTTCTTTCGATCCGCCAGCGGGGCCTATTTCTTCAGCGCGAACACCCAGATCACGCCGCCCTGCGGCACGTTGGCTTCGATGCCGATATTGTTGGTCACGAGGGCATCCTGGATGCGCTGCGCATCCACGCCCCATCCCGACTGGATCGCGATGTATTGCGTACCGTCGATCTCATAGGACACCGGCATGCCCATGATACCGGAGTTGGTCTTCTGCTCCCACAGCAGCTCGCCACTCTTGGCGTTGAAGGCGCGGAAGTTGCGGTCGTTGGTGCCGCCCACGAAGACGAGATCGCCCGCGGTCGCCGTCACCGATCCGAACAGCTGCGATTTCGGGAAGTTGTGTTGCCACATCTTCTTGCCCGTAACGGGGTCCCAGGCCTGGAGCTCGCCGAAATGATCCGCCCCGGGCTTCGTCTTCAGCCCGATGTCCTCCGGCTTGGTGCCGAGCCAGAGTTCGCCGGGCTTGAGCGGAACCTTCTCGCCGGTGAACCCGCCGCAGAAATTCTCGTTGGCGGGCACGTAGACGAGGCCGGTCTTCTGGCTGTAGGCCGCCGAGGGCCAATCCTTGCCGCCCCACAGCGACGGACAGAACTCCACGCGCTTGCCGACCATCGGCTTGTGCGCGGGATCGACGATCGGCCTGCCACTCTCGGCGTCGATGCCCTTCCAGACGTCGGTGGAGACGAACGGCCAACCGGCGACGTAGTTGATCTTGGTCGGCGTGCGCTCGAGTATCCAGAAGATCGCATCGCGTCCCGGATGGACCAGACTCTTGATGTTGCGACCGTCGCGTTGCAGGTCGATCAACATCGGCGCTTCGACCTCATCCCAATCCCAGGAATCGTTCTGGTGATACTGATGATAGGTCTTGATCTTGCCGGTGTTCGGATCGAGCGCGAGCACCGACGAGGTATAGAGATTGTCGCCCGGATGCATCTCGCCGGGCCAGGGCGCGGCGTTGCCTACGCCCCAATAGATCGTCTTGGTGTCCTTGTCGTAATTGCCGGTCATCCAGGCCGAGCCGCCGCCGTTCTTCCAGTCCTCGCCCTGCCAGGTGTCGTGGCCGGGTTCGCCTTCGCCCGGAATCGTATAGGTCCGCCAGAGCTCCTTGCCGTCCTTGGCGTCATAGGCGGCGACATAGCCGCGCACGCCGAACTCGCCGCCGGAGCCGCCCACGATGACCTTGCCGTCGACGATCAGCGGCATCAGGGTCATGTACTGGCCCTTCTTGTAATCCTGAACCTTGGTGTCCCACACCACCTTGCCGGTCTTGGCGTCGAGCGCGACGACATGGTCGTCGGTAGTGGCCAGATAGAGCTTGTCCTCCCAGAGGCCGACGCCGCGACTGGTCGGATGCAACTGGAACAGGTCGTCGGGGAGCTGCCGCTTGTAGCGCCAATATTCGTCGCCGGTCTTGGCGTTCAGCGCGATCACCTGGCCCATCGGGGTCGCCACGAACATCACGCCGTTGTTGACGATCGGCGGCGCCTCGTGACCTTCGACCACGCCGGTCGCGAAAGTCCAGACCGGGGTGAGGTTCTTCACATTCGAGGTGTTGATCTGGTCGAGTGGGCTGTAGCCCTGCCCGTCATAGGTCCGCCGGTAAAGCATCCAGTTGGCGGGCTCCGGGTTTTCCAACCGCTGCGCGGTAACCGGCGCGTAGTTCTCGATCGGGCCTGACATGGCGGCGGTCGATGCAAGACACGTGAAGGCGACAAAGCCGGACAGTAACCATTGCTTCCTGGTCATGGACGTTCCCCTTTTATATCCGTTTGAATTCTTGTTTTGAATTCTTGTCGTTCGTCCCGTCGTCCGCCCATCGGCGGATGCGGCCTCTCGTGACGCGGGCACAACCCGCACGCCCATCATCCCGGCTGCGCGCCACCTACCTTTCCGATGAAGTTCCCGGCGACGCTGAGCGAGCCGTCAGCCAGCGCCAGCGGCAGCGCAGCGAGCCGTCGCGGCGCCGGCCCGAACACGACCTGCGCGCCCGCGCGAGGATCGTATTCGGAGTTGTGGCACATGCATTTGAGCACTTCCTTGTCGCCGACATCGCTCTTCACCCAGGCCGTGACAGGACAGCCGGCATGCGAGCAGATTGCCGAATAGGCGAGGATGCCGTCGACAGCGCGCGCTTTCGTCTGCTCGTCGAGCTCGGTGGGGTCAAGGCGGATGATCAGAATCTCATTGAGGCGCGAGGCGCTGCGCACGACCGATGTCTTCGGATCTTTCGGCCAGGCATGCACCGGCGGTCCGCCGGCCGACAGAGCGGCCGCGGTGACGGGCTTTCCCTCCTGATCGCCTTCGGAGAACACGAGCAGATCGCCCTTCTGAGGCCGTTCGTCGGAGCCGGGCGCATCCTCGCCCGCGTGGACCTGCGTGGAACAGGCGAGGCACGCCGTGGTGGCCAGCGCATTCATCAACAGCGCCCGCCGGGTTTGCTCCGTGCAGGCGTCAGCGTCGGATTCCGCTGTGTTGTCGGAGGATGAAGAGGATGTGTTGAACGATGCACGCGACATGCCCGCAAGCAGGCGCTGGAACTCTGCCGAAAAAAAGGCAAAGATTTTTTCCCGCAGTGCATCACATGGTTATGCTCGCACTGATTGAACGAGAACACGCGCATTTACGCGCATTTTTCTAATTGCAACGTCACGCTACGCGACCGGCATGATGATTTTGCAGATCAGGTCAATGCTGCCGGTATTGGTGCAATGCGCCGACGCTCGGCGCCATCGTAGCGCCATCAGCGCGGCTGCGCATTTCTCAGGCAGGCGTTTTGTGTTCTAGGAGCGGAGCACGTGACGCGGCGCAGCGATGCGTCCGGCCAACGTTGCCGACGCCATCTCAAAACTGTCGGCGATGCGGCGCGCCCTGTCGATGAAGAGCGCGGCTGCCGGCGGCGGGCAGACCTCGCGTGCCGTCTGTTCGAACAAATCGAGCCAGCGGTCGAAATGATCCCCGATCAGGTTCAGTGGCATATGCGCCCGCATCGGTGAACCATGGTAGCGGCCGCTCATCAGCACGACCGACGACCAGAAATCCCGGAGCTTGGCCAGATGCTCGTCCCAATTCTGCACGTTCGCGAACACCGGCCCCAGCAGCTCATCCTCGCGGATGCGCCCGTAGAAGCGGGTCACG
Source organism: Bradyrhizobium sp. CW1 (assembly GCF_023100665.1). Classification (NCBI taxonomy): domain Bacteria; kingdom Pseudomonadati; phylum Pseudomonadota; class Alphaproteobacteria; order Hyphomicrobiales; family Nitrobacteraceae; genus Bradyrhizobium; species Bradyrhizobium sp. CW1. The sequence goes on along the minus strand of NZ_CP064684.1, from coordinate 2,452,851 downwards.
AGTTCCCCGATCATCTCTTCGGTGATCCCCGTGCGCTCGATTGCATCCTGGGTCAGCAAATTCCGCCGCGCGGTCGCAGCCTCGCGCTCGGCCTTCAGTCGATCCGACATGTCCCTTGTTATCCGTTCCGTTGTTCCCGCACGGCGCCCGTTCGACATTGTCGGGCCGATTGCGCGCGGCGTCTTTGTCGCAGCGCAAATCGCGGGGTCTGGCGGCGAGCACACTCAACGCCCGCCGCCCGCGCCGTTGTCAGGCGCTGTAGGTATAAAAGCCCTGCCCCGTCTTGCGGCCGAGATGGCCGGCATCGACCATTTCCTTGAGCAAGGGGGCCGGACGGTATTTGGGGTCGTTGAAGCCTTTGTAAAAGACCTCCATCACCGACAACATGGTGTCGAGCCCGACGAGATCGGCGAGCGCCAACGGGCCGATCGGATGGTTGCAGCCGAGCTTCATGCCGGCATCGATCTCTTCCGCCGTCGCAATCCCCTCCTGCAGCGCGAAGATCGCCTCGTTGATCATCGGACAAAGGATGCGGTTGACGGCAAAGCCCGGGCTGTTCTTGGCCGTGATCGCCACCTTGCCGACGCGCTTGGCCAAATCGAGCGCCTTGGCGTGGGTGTCGTCGGAGGTCTGCAAGCCGCGGATGAGCTCCAGCAGCGCCATAACTGGAACCGGATTGAAGAAGTGCATGCCGATGAATCGGTCGGGACGGTCGGTCGCCGCGGCGAGCTTCGTGATCGAGATCGACGAGGTGTTCGTGGCGAGCAGCGTGCGTGGCGACAGCGTCGCACAGAGATCCTTCAGGATCTTGACCTTGAGTTCCTCGTTCTCGGTCGCGGCCTCGATGACGAGATCGCAATCGACGAGCTTGGCGCGGTCGGTGGTGCCGGTGATGCGCTTGAGCGTGGCGTCGCGATCGCCCGCCGACATCTTCTCCTTCTTGACCAGGCGCTCGAGGCTGCCGCCAACCGTCGAAATCCCGCGGTTCACCGCCGCATCGGAAATATCGACCATCACGACCGAAAGCCCGGCCGCGGCACAGATCTGCGCGATGCCGTTCCCCATGGTGCCTGCCCCGATGATGCCAACGCTTTGGATCATTGCCTCAAATCCTTCATCCTTGCGGACGTGCCATGCCGGCCCGCCCCTTTGTTCCTGCATCAGGGTCTAGCACCGCCCCCGGGCGGGTGCGACCTGATCCTGTCCCTTCCTTAAAGCATCCAAGGCGGGAATAAAGCCGCCTTTCGGCCGCCACACGGCATGATTTGACGCCCCCGGCTGTTTGGCCCGGCCTATCCGCGGCATCCGTCTCCGTGAGCGCCGAGCGTTCGGGAGCACCGGGCTTGAGGTGGGCACAGCTCAACCGAGACGAAGCACCTTGCCCGGATTCATGATGTTCTTGGGATCGAGCGCCCGCTTGATCGTGCGCATGATGTCGAGCTCGGTCCGGGAACGGTAGTGCTGGAGCTCGTCGAGCTTTTCGATGCCGATGCCATGTTCCGCCGAGATCGAGCCGCCCATGAAGGTGACGAGGTCGTTGACGGCCCGTGTGATCGCCGCGGAATATTGGGAGAGCGTATCGCGGTCCATGCCCTTCGGGCCCATGAAGGAGAAGTGCACATTGCCGTCTCCGATGTGGCCGAGCGGATAGGGGCGGATCGCCGGCAGGATTGCGAGTACGGCCTCGAGACCGCTGTCGATGAACTCGGGAATCCTGGAGACCGCGACCGACACGTCGTAGCTCAAGCCCGGACCTTCGGTGCGCGATGCCTCGGCCACGCTCTCGCGAATCCGCCACATGTTGCGCGACTGCGCTTCGGTTTGCGCGATCACCGCATCCAGCACCCGGCCCGTCTCGAGTTGGTCGGCCAAGAACTGCTCCATCCTGTCCGACATGCCCGTGCCTCCGTCCTGCCGTGGCCGTGCCGATGACCATTCGAGAAGGAGATACCATTCCGTCTCAGCCTTGAGGGGATCCTGGGTGCCGGGAATGTGGCGCAGCACCATGTCGGTGCACGCACGGCTGATGAGCTCACAGGAGCCGACATTGTCATCGGAAGCGGCATGCGCCTCCGACAGAAGGTCGATGGCTGCCTTGGGATCGCGAATTGCGAGCCATGCCGTGCACACGTCTTTCGGCGCCGGCCAGAGTTTCAGCACCGCCTTGGTGATGATGCCGAGCGTCCCTTCGGCGCCCATGAACAGATGCTTGAGGTCATAGCCGGTGTTGTCCTTCTTGAGTGCGCGCAGGCCGTCCCAGATATCGCCGTTAGCCAGCACGACCTCGAGACCCAACACCAGATTTCGCGCATTGCCATAACGCAGCACCTGCACGCCGCCGGCATTGGTGGACAGATTACCTCCGATCATGCACGAGCCCTGAGCACCGAGGCTGAGCGGAAAGAGGCGGTCGTGGCGCGCGGCTGTGTCCTGAAGCGTCTCGAGGATGCAGCCCGCCTCCACAGTCATAGCATAGCCGACGGGATCGATATTCAGCACCTGGTTCATGCGACCAAGCGACAGCACGATGCCGCGGTGCATGGGCCACGGCGTGGCACCGCCCATCAGGCCGGTGTTGCCACCTTGCGGAACGATGGCAATGCCGTTGTCGTAGCAGAGCTTGACGACAGCGGAGACTTCCGCGGTGATGGCCGGACGCACGATCGCCGCGGCCTGCCCCGCCAGCGTGCCGCGCCAGTCGGTCACGAAGGGCAGCTTGTCCTGCTCGTCCACGATCAGGCCTTTGTCGCCGACGATGGCCCGCAAGCGGTCGAGAACGGCTGACGTCACCGGCGCGCTCGGAATCGAGGGGGCGGTGGGAAGGGCTGCACCCGGCATGTGTTCCTCTCTTTTCGGCCGTTGCGCGCCTTGGGGCGCGCCGGCCTTCGTTCTTTTTCATTCTGGGCGGTGGTGCAATGACCCTAGCATAGGGGTCGCGCTTGCGGGAACGTCTCCGGCAGTAAGCCTCGTGCGGATTTGCCTGCAATGCTGAACGCAGGCGCACTTCCACCGGGCTCCCGCATACCCTACTGTGCCCCGATCAAATTCGGATTGGAGCTCATGAGCCGTTTCTGGAGTCCAGTCGTCCACACGCTTTCGCCCTATGTCCCCGGCGAGCAGACCAAGCAGGACGGCATCGTCAAGCTCAATACCAACGAGAATCCCTACCCGCCCTCGCCGCGCGTGCTGGCGGCGATCGCATCGGCCGCGGAGCGGCTGCGCCTTTATCCCGATCCGCGCGCAACGCGCCTGCGCGAGGCCATCGCGGCCCATTGCGATGTGGCGCCCGAGCAAGTGTTCGTCGGCAACGGCTCCGACGAGGTGCTGGCCCACACCTTCCAGGCACTTCTGAAGCACGAACCACCGCTTCTATTCCCCGACGTCACCTACAGCTTCTACCCTGTCTATTGCGGCCTCTATGGAATAACGCATGACGAGGTGCCGCTCGATGCTGCGATGAGGATCGATATCTCCGACTACAGGCGACCATCGAGCGCCATCCTGCTCTGCAATCCGAACGCTCCAACCGGCATCGCCCTTCAGCGCGACGCCATCGCATGGCTGCTCGCCGAACAGCCGGACCGGCTGGTGGTGGTGGACGAGGCCTATGTCGATTTCGGCGCCGAGAGCGCCGTGCCGCTGGTTGCACGCCACGACAATCTGCTGGTTATCCAGACTTTCTCGAAGTCGCGCTCGCTCGCTGGCCTGCGGGTTGGTTTTGCCATCGGCCAACGACCGCTGATCGAAGCGCTGGAACGGGTGAAGGACAGCTTCAACTCCTATCCGCTCGATTGCCTCGCGATCGCCGGCGCCGTCGCCGCGATCGAGGACGACGGCTGGTTCCGAGACACCCGTGCCCGTATCATCGCAAGCCGCGAAACCTTGGCCCGCGATCTCAGACAACTCGGCTTCGATGTGCTGCCGTCGCTCGCCAACTTCGTTTTCGCGCGCCATCGAAGCCGGAGCGGAGCAGATCTCGCGGCAGCGCTTCGCCAGCGTGGCGTTCTGGTCCGGCATTTCGGAAAGCCGCGCATCGAGGACTTTCTGCGCATCACGATCGGAACGGAGGCCGAGTGTGCCCGGCTCGTTGAAGTGCTGCGCGGCTTGATCTGAGCCCCGACCGTCCCCGCATCGGGCAAAAGATGAGGCCGAACGCCACCTCGTACCCATGCCGCGCAAGGCTTTGATTTCCGGTCAAATTCGGGTTACCAAACCGCTCCGCCGCTGCCTTGCACGACGCTGCCCTCAGGGAAATATACGTGAATCACCCCCGCAGTCCCGAAATCGGCGCACCCGAGGCATCGTGGCGGGCGCCGAAGCTCGGGCACGGATGAACGACTTCGCGCGATCCATCGGCGCCGCATTCACACTGATCGGCGAGGCCGACGCAGAGCTTTTGGGCATCGTCGGGCTGTCGGTGCGCGTCAGCCTGACTGCCAGCATCCTCGCGCTTCTGATCGGGGCGCCGTTCGGGGCGCTGCTTGCGATCACCCGGTTCCGTGGGCGGCAGGTCATCATCGTCCTGACCAATGCCTTGCTTGGCCTTCCGCCGGTCGTGGTCGGGCTCGCGCTCTATCTTCTGCTGTCGCGCTCGGGCCCGCTCGGGGCCGCCGGCCTGTTGTTCACGCCGGCGGCCATGGTGGTCGCGCAGACGCTGCTCGCCACACCGATCGTGGTCGCACTGGTGCACCGGCCGGCGAGCCTGCTGTGGGCGGAGTATGGCGACCTCGCACGGATCGACGGGCTGTCAACGCTACGCAGCATCGGCTTGCTGTTCGCGCTGGGCCGGACCTCGCTGCTGACGGCCTTTCTCGCAGCCTTCGGGCGCGCGATCGCCGAGGTCGGCGCCATCCTCATCGTCGGTGGCAATATTCGCGGTTTCACGCGCACGATGACGACCGCGATCGCGCTGGAGACCAGCAAGGGCGACCTGCCGCTGGCGCTCGGGCTCGGGCTGATCCTGCTCGCACTCAGCGTCGCAGTGTCGACCGTCGCCTTCCTGCTAGTGGGACGCGTTGGGGAAAAATAGCTGCTCGCCCCCGACCTTGTAGCCCGCGATGGCCTCCTGCCCCCCAGGAGAGATCAGCCAGTCGACGAAGGCCTGCCCGTCCCGCGCCTTCACGTTCGAATGCTTGGCCGGATTGACCAGCATGACGCCGTACTGGTTGAACAGCCGCTTGTCGCCTTCGGTGAGGACGGCAAGGTCGCCGCGGTTCTTGAATGACAACCAGGTGCCGCGGTCCGACAGCAGATAGGCGTTCGACGACGACGCCATGTTCAGTGCTGGACCCATGCCCTGGCCAATCTCGCGATACCAGCCGTCCTTGGCGGCACCGAGGTCGATGCCTGCCTCCTTCCACAGCCGCAGTTCGGCCGCGTGCGTGCCGGACTTGTCGCCGCGCGAGATGAACGGCGCCTTCACGGCCGCGATCTTGCGCAGCGCCTCGGCCACATCCTTGCCGCCGGCGATCTTGGCGGGATCGCTCTTCGGCCCGACAATGACGAAGTCGTTGTACATGACGTCGAAGCGCTTCACGCCCTCGCCTTCGGACATGAACTTGTCTTCGGCAGGCCTGTCATGGACGAACACGACATCTGCATCGCCGCGCCGCCCGATGTCGAGCGCCTGACCCGTACCGACGGCAACGACCTTCACGTCAACGTCTCTGGCCTTCGAGAACAGCGGCAGCAAGTAACCGAACAGCCCCGACTGTTCCGTCGACGTCGTCGAGGCCACAGTAATGGTGCGCTCCTGTGCGAACGCGATGGTGGACCAGAGCAGAACCGCTCCGAGAGTCATTATCCTTTTCATGCCTCGTCCTTACACAAGATGCTCGATGTTCCAAACTTTACCGTCGATAGAGCTGTACAGGGAACCTCGACAGCGCCGCAATGCGCTTGGTCATGAGCCTCGCGGCGCTCCTAAGTGAGGAACGTCCGCTCCGCGCGCAAGTTGTCGTCAAGGCAACCCAGGAGGAAACCAGATGAAGAAGATCATTTTGGCATCCGCGTGCATCATGGCGCTGGCGACCGGCGGCGCCTTTGCGCAGACACAACCCGCCCCAGGCGCATCCGGCCAGGGCGACGTTGGCCCTTCGTCGCGGGGCCCCGCGACCAAGGGCATGACAACCGGCGCGTCGTCGAACATGCAGAACGAGGCCGCCGACAGCAAGGGCAAGCAGACCCCGTCGGCCGGCGGCAGCAACACCAATAACATGGGCAGCCAGGCCGGCGGCGGCGCTGGCTCCGGCTCCGGCGCCGGAAAGTAGGCCGGTATCGATCGAAAATCCTGGAGAGGGGCGATCGTCCCCTCTCCAGAACCTTTGTGCCGTCAAAGCTTGTCGATGTCATGTGCGAAGGTGTTGGTGTCGAACGAAGCGTATTGGCGGGGCTGCACCTTGGTTACAGTCACGCCGGCTAAATCGCAGCCGCGCGCCCTGAAGGCGTGGATGTTCTGCAATTGGTCCTACCTACATTGACATCAGTGTGACAGCCGGGGATTTTTACATTGCTGGCGAATCAGCGATGGCCTCAAGCCGAGTACCTCTTGGACAACTCCCAGTGCTTTCGAGACTGATATCGTTGCTGCGCCGCATCGCCGCGGTGAAATGGGCGTTCACCCGGCTTCGCCCCGCGCCGCACGGTGGCAGCATCGACGTCACGCCTGACGCAGTAGACGCCTCACCCGCCATTGTTGCAGAAATTGCAGATACGGCTCCGGCTCTCGACACCAGCATCAACGCGGATACGTCGCACTGCGACGTCCCGGTCGCGGCTTCAGCCGCCGAAGACAACACCTCCAGCCCTGTCATCGCGGAGAGCCCGTCGGAAACGCCAGCCGATGTCAGCGGCAGCGACGATTCATCCCAGGAGACGCCGACGGAAGTCGAGCCGATCGTCGTGGAAGTTTCGGTCGCGACTATCGACGTCGTGCGCGAAGCGGTCGACGTCCCCGAACTCATCATCAACAGCGATCCAACTTCCGAACTTTCGGCCGACGTTGAGCCCGTTGTGGCGGAGAAGGCCTCTTCTGTCGATGTCGAGGTCGTCACGGTTGACGCCATCGCTCTGGTCGTCGACGTGGATACTTCCTCGACTCTCGACGACACGTGTGTCGCGTTCGCCGATCGCGACATCTCGCCGGAGCATGTCCCTGAGGATACCATCGGGAGCGATCCTTCCCCCGGCGCCGCGGAAGACTCCACCGAGACGCTCGGCGTCGTCACAACTATCGAGCCAGCTCCGGCCCTCGTGTCTCCGGCTCCGGAGATCCCGTATGCACCGAAAGCTCGCGTGAGAGCCGCAGAGCCCGCCGACCGCGCCGCGCTAATCCGGCAGCGCTGGGCGGAGACCGGGATCAGGATGTGGAATCCCCGCCTCCACGGCGCCGATGATGCCACGCTGAACATCCAGGGCAGCGTCGGGCTGCTGCCGCCCGCGCCCGGCGAGACGATGCCGCGCTACGACAAGCTGGAATTCCGGATGCTCGGCGGACAGATCGTCTGCGAAGGCGTGATTGTCGAAGCCCCCGCGCATGCAAGCCAGCGCAGTTTTACACGGCTCGCCGAGCCGGGGAAACCCGATCCGGTCCGCGAATTAATGCGGGAACGCCAGGCCGCTCTCGCCTGACCCTTTATTCCAGTGACGAGCAGCCCATATGCTAGGCTAACGCCCTGAATTTGGGAGATCGCATGCCCGCAAGATCGTTGCGACTGGTCGTGATTGTCGTCCTCTGCGTCTCGCAAGGAGCCTTCGCCGCATCCAGTAAACGCCATGCCCACGACCGATCAGGCCTCACCCTACAAGGCCGACCGCCTCTCCTTTTCGCGCGGAGAGACGATCCTCAACACGCCCGGCCAGACCACCGTGCTGACGCGAGAGGTCCTCGACGACAAGAACGCGACGAGCCTCAAGGACGCCATGCGCTCGACCGCCGGCGTGACGATCGGGCGCTAGGCTACTTTCGCTCAGGGGATAGGATAGCCCTTCCAGACCCACTCCAGCGCCGACGGCAGCGTCTGCGCGATCGTGGGACGGTCGACGTGCTTGGCGTTGCGGACGAACAGAAACTGATAGTGGTAGCCCTTCTCCGCGAGCACCTTGGCCATCAGCGCGTTGGAGAGGGTCCAGTCGTGCATGCCATCGGGAATGGTGGGGTTCGGATAGAACAGGTCCTGGTCGCCGCCGAAGAACCAGAACCGGATCGGCTTGGTCGGCGCGGCGACGATCAGCGGCAGGCCGGGCGGCTCGGCCGGCGTGAGCACGCCCGCCTTGGAGATGAGATGGGGTGTGGCTGGCCCCGTCCATGCGCTGTGATACTCCCAGGCACCGCCGCGCAGCGACGGGTCGTGCGGCCATTGCTGGTTGACCATGGTCGGCGAGAACGCCAGCACGCGGTGATAGAGATCCGGATAGAACCACGCCATGGTGAAGGCGGCCACACCGCTCGAACTCAGCCCCATGGTCGCACGCCCATCGGGATTTCTGGTCAGCTTGACATCGGCGTTCTTTTCGACCAGCGGCAGCACTTCACGCTCGACGAACTGCGCGTAGGCACCTGACACCGCGTCATATTCGCGGCCACGCTGACTGCCCTGCGCGTCCTGCCCGCCATTGCCGATCTGAATCGCGATCATCGGCGGCACGCGGCGCTGCGCGATCAGATTGTCGAGCGTGACGGCGAGGTCCTTGTAGGCGTTGGAGCCGCCGTCGCCGACCACGATGAACGGCGCCTCGCTGCCGCGCACATATTGCGCCGGCACATAGACGTCGATGGTGCGCGACCAGACGCCGGGATGGCTGGTGGTGACGATCATGTGCGACTTGTCGTCCGGCGCCGTGACGGTCGTCATGATCGAGGAATTGGTGCAGCCGGCGGCGTCATCGCGGATCAGGCCAGGATTGTAGATGGTGCTCTCCTTCGACGACAGCGTGAAGGACTTTGTCGTCCCACGCGGCACGCCCTCCTTCGCGATCGTCTCCGGCGCAGGATTGTGGGTGGGACCGATGATGAAATTGCCCTCGGCACCCGGTGGCGGCAGCGTTCCGTCAGGAAGCTCTGTGGCGCGTGGATAATTGGGATTGGATGGATCGCGCGTCGGAGGCGCCGTCTTGAAGTCAAGACCCGTCGTATCAATGAAGAACGGGCCCGCCTTGTCGGTGGTGTTGGCCCCAGGCGGCACGGCCATGTTCTGGGTGACGCAGGCCGGCTGCGAGAAGGCAATCGAAGTGAAGGAGACGACGGAAATCAGCGTCCCCGCAAGGACGGAGAATGATTTGGTCATTTCAGCTCCCGATACCGACGAGTCTTTCTGGCTCGCCTTGGCGCAAAGTATGACGAGCCGACTGTGCGCGGTCAAACCTCAGCCGGCCGCGTTGCGGCTATGGCCGCCATGCTCAAAACGGGCAGGCACGGTTACTCCAGGCCGGCTGGGATGCGACTTCATCCAGGGCTACTACTTCGCAAAGCCCATGCACGGCGACGCGATCGACGAGTATCTCGCAAAGGAACGCCAGCGCCTCGGCAGCGCCGAAGCCAGGGTCGTGGCCTAAGTCGCGCCTAGCGCAGGCTCGGCAGGTCGAGCCCTTTGTCGCGGGCGCAGTCGATCGCGGTGTCGTAGCCCGCGTCGGCGTGGCGCATGACGCCGCTGGCAGGGTCGTTCCAGAGCACGCGCGCGATCCGCTTCGCCGCTTCCGGCGTACCGTCGGCGACGATCACCATGCCGGCATGCTGGGAATAGCCGATGCCGACGCCGCCACCGTGATGCAGCGACACCCAGGTCGCGCCGCTGGCGCAATTGAGCAGGGCGTTGAGCAAGGGCCAGTCGGACACAGCGTCCGACCCGTCCTTCATCGCTTCGGTTTCGCGGTTGGGGCTCGCCACTGAACCGCTGTCGAGATGATCGCGGCCAATCACGATGGGTGCCTTCAATTCGCCGCGCGCCACCATCTCATTGAAGGCAAGGCCCAGGCGATCGCGATCGCCGAGCCCGACCCAGCAGATCCGCGCCGGCAGGCCCTGGAACTTGATGCGCTCCCTGGCCATGTCGAGCCAATTGTGCAGATGCTTGTCGTCAGGCATCAGCTCCTTGACCTTGGCGTCGGTCTTGAAGATGTCCTCGGGATCGCCCGACAGCGCGGCCCAGCGGAACGGCCCGACGCCGCGGCAGAACAAGGGACGGATATAGGCGGGAACGAAGCCGGGAAAATCGAAGGCATTCTTCAGGCCCATGTCCTGCGCCATCTGGCGAATATTGTTGCCATAGTCGAGGGTCGGAATGCCCAGTGCATGGAAATCCAGCATGGCCTGGACGTGCTCAACCATCGAGGTCTTCGAGGCGCGCTCCACGGCCTTGGGGTCGGCAGCGCGCTTGGCTTCCCACTCGGCGAGCGTCCAGCCCTTCGGCAAATAGCCGTTGATCGGATCGTGCGCGCTGGTCTGATCGGTGACGATGTCGGGCCTGACGCCACGGCGGACCAGCTCGGGAAAAATCTCCGCGGCATTGCCGAGCAGGCCGACCGAGACCGCCTTCTTCGTCTTCGCTGCGTCGGCCATGATCGCAAGCGCCTCGTCCAGCGTTGCGGCCTGGCGATCGAGATACCCGGTGCGCAGACGCATCTCGATGCGGCTCGGCTGGCATTCGACCGCCAGCATCGAGGCCCCGGCCATGGTCGCAGCCAGCGGCTGCGCGCCGCCCATGCCGCCGAGACCGGCCGTCAGAATCCATTTGCCGGCGAGGCTGCCGCCATAGTGGCGGCGGCCAACTTCAACGAAGGTTTCGTAGGTGCCCTGCACGATGCCCTGGCTGCCGATATAGATCCAGGAACCCGCCGTCATCTGGCCGTACATCATCAGGCCCTTGCGATCGAGCTCGTTGAAATGATCGAGCGTCGCCCAGTGCGGCACGATGTTGGAATTCGCGATCAGGACGCGCGGCGCGTCGGCATGAGTGCGGAACACGCCAACCGGCTTGCCGGACTGGACCAGCAGCGTCTGGTCGTCCTCGAGCTCGCGCAGCGAAGCAACGATCCGGTCAAAGCTCTCCCAGTCGCGCGCGGCGCGGCCGATGCCGCCATAGACGACGAGCTCGCTCGGACGTTCTGCAACGTCGGGATCGAGATTGTTCATGAGCATGCGCAAGGGAGCTTCGGTCAACCAGCTCTTGGCGCTGATTTCGCTGCCGCGGGGCGCGCGGATGGTGCGGTCGTTGTCCAGTCGGCGGTTCATGCGGAACACCTCGTCAGGCAAGTGTCGGAAACGGGTCAGTTGACAGTACGGCGAGCGCCGCAGCCGGCAGCGCGTCGGCTTCGACCAGCGCTGCAGCCCTGGCGAGATCGCCGGCCATGTAGCGGTCGGCGCCGAGCTGCGGCACCTGCTCGCGCAGTGCGGCGATGACGGCGGCGAGCGGCGCGCTGGTCGCATGCGGCGCGCGCAGCGTGATGCCTTGGGCGGCGACCAGCAGCTCAATGCCCAGGATGGTGGCGAGATTGTCCGCCATGTCAGACAGGCGCCGTGCAGCATGCGCGGCCATCGAGACATGGTCTTCCTGGTTGGCGCTGGTCGGCGTCGAATCGATCGAGCACACGGCCGCGCGCTGCTTGTTCTCGGCATAGAGTGCGGCCGCCGTCACCTCGGCGATCATGAAGCCGGAATTGATACCGGGATCGGGAGTGAGGAACGGCGGCAGGCCGAAATTGAGCGCGGGATCGACCAGCGTCGCGATGCGCCGCTCGCTGATCGCACCGATTTCCGACAGCGCCAGCGCGATGGTATCCGCGGCAAAAGCCACCGGTTCGGCATGGAAGTTGCCGCCGGAGACGATCTCGCCGGTCTCGACCAGGACAAGCGGATTATCGGTGACGGCATTGGCCTCGATAATCAGCGTCCGCGCCGCCTGCAGGATCAGGTCGAGCGCCGCGCCTGCGACCTGCGGCTGGCAGCGCAGGCAATAGGGGTCCTGCACGCGCTCGTCGCCTTCGAGATGCGACAGGCGGATGTCGCTGCCGTCGAGCAGCGCCATCAAGGTTGCCGCGGCCGCGATCTGTCCCGAATGGCCGCGCAGCGCCTGGATTTCGGGGCGGAACGGCGCCGTCGAAGCCATCGCGGCATCGACCGAAAGCGCGCCGGTGACGAGCGCGGCGCGGGCCAGGCGAAATGCGCGCAGCACGCCGGAGACGGCGTAGGCAGTGGAGAATTGCGTGCCGTTGATCAGCGCGAGCCCTTCCTTGGGACTGAGCGTCAGTGGCGGTAGGCGTGCTGCGGCGAGCGCGTCGCTGCCTGATACGCTCTTGCCGTCGACGAACGCCTGTCCTTCGCCGATCATCACAGCGGTCATATGCGCGAGCGGCGCGAGATCGCCAGAAGCACCGACCGAACCCTGCTGCGGCACCAGCGGTGAGACGCGCCGCGCCAGCATGGCCTGCAGCTGCTCGATCACCTCGCGGCGCACGCCGGAAGCACCGCGCCCGAGCGAGATGATCTTCAGCGCCATCATCAGCCGGACAATCGGCTCGGGCGTCGCCGCACCGACGCCGCAGCAATGCGAGACGATGAGATTGCGCTGGAGCAGCGCGGTCTGGTCAGGTGGAATCCGCTTCGACGCCAGCTTCCCGAAGCCGGTGTTGATCCCGTACACGGGGACGTCGGCTCGCGCAGCCCTTGCAACGATCCCCGCGGCCGCGTCGACGCGCGGCCAGAACGAGGGATCGAGAACGACAGATGCGCCTTCGAGCACGCGCGCGAGATCGTCGAGGCTAACCGTTCCCGGCTTGACGACGATCGCTGTGCTCTCCTCCATCACTGTCCCCTCCACACCCGGCGGTGAAGCGGATTGAAGCCGATACGGTACACCAGCTCGGCGGGGCGATCGATGTCCCAGATCGCAAGGTCGCACCATTTGCCGGCCTCTAACGTGCCGGTATCATTGAGCACGCCGAGCGCTCGCGCGCCTTCGCGGGTGACACCCACAAGGCACTCGGCCACATTCATCCGGAACAGCGTCGCGCCCATGTTCATGGCGAGCAGCAGCGAGGTCAGCGGCGAGCTGCCCGGATTGCAGTCGGTCGCGAGCGCCATGGCAACGCCGTGCTTGCGGAACGCCTCGACCGGCGGTTTTTGCGTCTCGCGGATGAAGTAGAAGGCGCCGGGCAGAAGCACGGCCACCGTTCCGGCCTTCGCTATCGCCGCTGCACCGGCTTCGTCGGTGTGCTCGAGGTGATCGGCCGAGAGCGCCGAGAATTTTGCGGCGAGCGCAGCCCCGCCGAGGTTCGAGAGCTGGTCAGCATGCAGCTTAACCGGAAGTCCGAGCCGCCTCGCCGTCTCGAACACCCGCCCCGTCTGCTCGCCGGAAAATGCGATCCCCTCCATGAAGGCATCGACGGCATCGGCGAGGCCCGCCTTCGCGACCGCCGGCAACATCTCCCTGCAGACGAGATCGATGTAGCGATCCTTGTCGCCATCGGCCTCTGGCGGCAGCGCATGCGCGCCGAGAAACGACGTGCGGATCGCGACCGGCCGCTGACGGCCCAGGCTTCGCGCGGCGGCCAGCTGCCGCATCTCGGTCTCGGTGTCCAAGCCGTAGCCGGACTTGATCTCGACCGTGGTGGCACCCTCGGCAATCAGCGCATCGAGCCGCGGCAGCGCGTGTGCTACGAGCTCGGCCTCGCTTGCCTTGCGCGTCGCGGCCACTGTCGAGACGATACCGCCGCCGGCGCGCGCGATCTCTTCGTAGCTCGCGCCCTTCAGGCGCAGCTCGAACTCATGGGCGCGGTTACCGCCATAGACCAGATGGGTGTGACAGTCGACGAGACCGGGCGTGATCCAGCGCCCTCCGCAATCGATCCGGTCGGCTGCATCGGCGCTCGCCGGAAAATCGGTCTGCGAACCCGCATAAGCGATACGGCCGCCGCGCGCGGCGATCACGCCGTGCTCGATCTCACCGAGATCGGGACCATCGGCCCGCATCGTGGCGAGCCGGGCGTTATGCCAGATCCGGTCGAAGCGTTCTGCCATGCAACTGTCCCTTCGCGTGGGATGCTTGACTTATATGTCTAGACATATAATCGTGTCGCGGTTCTGTCCAGCCGGCATGGAAACATGACACGACTGCATTTCGCCTCCGCGCTCCTGCCCTCGGGCTGGGCCAATGACGTGCAGGTGGTGATCACCGCCGGCGCGATCGCCGAGGTGACGCCGGGCATGGCGCCGGTCTCCGGCGATGAACGCCACGACATCGCGTTTCCGGGACTTGCGAGCCTGCACAGCCACGCTTTCCAGCGCGGCATGGCGGGTCTCGCGGAACTGCGCGGCGATAGCACCGACACCTTCTGGACCTGGCGCGAGACGATGTACCGCTTCGCGCTGGCGATGACGCCTGACGACGTCGCAGCGGTCGCGACACTGCTTTATGTCGAGATGTTGGAGCAGGGTTTTACCCGCGTCGGCGAATTCCATTATCTGCATCATGATCGCGACGGCTCGCCCTACGCCGACATCGGCGAAATGGCCGCACGCATCGCGCAGGCCGCCGAAGCTTCGGGTATTGCGCTGACGCTGCTGCCGAGTTTTTATGCGCATGGCTCATTTGGGGGCGCAGCACCGCATGCCGGCCAGCGCCGCTTCATCTGTACGGTTGATCAATTTTCCGCACTGATGGCTGCCTCGCGCAAGGCGATTGAACGACTGCCGGGCGCGAATATCGGCATCGCGCCGCACAGTTTGCGCGCGGTGACGCCGGCCGAGCTTGCACCGATCATTCCACTCGCGGAGGGCGGCCCGGTGCACATTCATGCCGCCGAGCAGGTGAAGGAAGTCGAGGATTGCCTGGCGTGGTCCGGACGACGTCCGGTGCAATGGTTGCTGGAGCACGCACCCGTCGATCAACGCTGGTGCCTCATTCACGCCACCCACACCACGGACGAGGAAGTCCGCGCCTTCGCTAGGACCGGTGCGGTCGCCGGCCTCTGCCCCATCACCGAGGCAAGCCTTGGTGATGGCATTTTCCCGGCGCGCGAATTCGTCGGTACCGGCGGTGCCTTTGGCGTCGGCACGGATTCCAATGTGCTGGTCGGCGTCGCCGACGAGCTGCGTCAGCTCGAATATGGCCAACGGCTCAAGCACCGTGAACGCAACGTGCTCTCTGCCGGCGCAGGCCGCTCGACGGGACGCGCCCTGTTCGATCATGCGCTTGCAGGCGGTGCGCGGGCACTAGCCCAGATGTCAGTCGGTCTGACGCCAGGTGCACGCGCCGACATCGTCACGCTCGACATCACGCATCCCTCGCTGGCGGGGCGCGCGCGCGATGCCGCCATCGACGGCTGGATCTTCGCTGGGGGCAACGGCGCGATCGATTGCGTCTGGGCCGGCGGCGACAAGGTCGTCGAAGGCGGGCGGCACAGACTGCGCCAGGCCGCGCGCGAACACTTCAACGCATCGGTGCGGAGGCTCGTCGCATGAGCCTCGCCACAGATGCCGGCGACAAGCCGACGCTCTACAAGCGGATCCGCGCCGATATCGAGAAGCGCATTCTGACCGGCGAGTGGCCGCCCGGGCATCGCATCCCGTTCGAGCACGAACTGGTGGCGCGTTACGGCTGCTCGCGCATGACCGTGAACAAGGCGCTGTCGGAGCTCGCGCAAGCCGACCTGATCGAGCGGCGGCGACGTGCCGGCTCCTTCGTGCGACGCCCGCAACATCAATCCGCCGTGCTCAAGATCGCCGACATGCGCGCCGAGATCACCGCGCTCGGGCGCGCTTACGGCTACGAGCTGATCGGCCGCAAGCTCCGCGCCGCAACGGCTGCCGACCGCGACCGCCTCGGCGTCAAGAAGGCCGGCAAGGTCGTCGCGATCACCTGCCGCCACAGCGCCGACAACGTGCCGTTCGCCGTCGAGGACCGGCTGATCGATCTCGCGTCGGTGCCGGATGCGGCGGCCGCGGATTTTTCGCGTGAGCCGCCCGGCTCGTGGCTGCTTCACCATGTGCCATGGACAGAGGCCGAGCATACGATCAGCGCTATCGTTGCGGACGATCGCACGGCCGAAGCGCTCGACATCGCCGTCGGCGCGCCCTGCCTCGTGATCGACCGCTATACCTGGCGCAGCGCGCGCACGATCACCGCCGTGCGGCTGCTCTATCCCGGTGACTCTCACCGCCTTGTCGCCCGATTCAAGGGAGGCTGAGAGGACGATGTCGGCACAAATCGTGCAAAGCTTCGGGCAACGGTCCGCGAGGACCGACCAAGATCAACAGGACGTCAATCCATCGATCGGCAAGAGGACGACAATCATGCGTAGTTCGAAAGTATTTGCGGCAGTCATTGCACTTGCGGTCTCCACCCCCGTGCTCGCCGACGACGTCAAGGTCGGCGTCGGCATTTCCGGATGGACCGGGTTCGCGCCGCTGACGCTGGCGAAGGAAGCCGGCATTTTCAAGAAGAACGGCCTCGACGTCACCATCAAGAAGATTCCGCAGAAGGATCGCCATCTCGCGATCGCGTCCGGCGACGTCCAGTGCGCGGCGACCACCGTGGAGACCTGGATCTCCTGGAACGCCAACGGCGTCGCGACCAAGCAGATCTTCCAGCTCGACAAGAGCTACGGCGCCGACGGCATGGCCGTGCGCAACGAGCTTGCCGCGATCAAGGATCTGAAGGGCAAGACGGTTGCTGCTTCCGCGCCCGGTACCTCGCCCTATTTCGCGCTGGCCTGGATGCTCAAGAAGAACGGCTTGTCGGTGAAGGACGTCACTGTCGTGAACCTCGAGCCGGCGGCGGCGGCACAGGCCTTTGTCTCCGGCCAGAACGATGCCGCGATGACCTATGAGCCGTATCTGTCGACGGTTCGTGCCGCCCCCGACAAGGGCAAGATCATCGCGACCACGCTCGACTATCCGATGGTCATGGACACGTTCGGCTGCACGCCGAAATTCCTCACCGAGAACCCGAAGGCCGCCAAGGCGCTCGCCGACAGCTATTTCGAGGCCCTCGACATGATCGCCAAGGACCAGGCCAAGGCCTACGAGATCATGGGTGCCGACGTGAAGCAGAGCGGCGAGGCGTTCGGCAACTCGGCAAAATATCTGCGCTGGCAGGACAAGGCCGCGAACCAGAAATTCTTCGCCGGCGATTTCCTGACCTTCAACAAGGAGGCCGCCGACCTCCTGCTCGAGATCGGGATCATCAAGGCCGCGCCGAAGGTCGAGGATCTCTTCGACGCCAGCTATATCAAGTAAATCTCCCAGGAGCCGCCGGCCCCGTCTCGCCGCGGGGCCGGCAAACTTGTTCACCGCCCGGATAGACAGTTTGATGCGTCCCCTCGATCCCGTGACGTCAAGGCAGCGCGTGGCTTACGGCCTTGCGTTCTTCGTGGTGTTCGTAGCCCTCTGGTCCTGGGCGACCTTCGGCGGCCATGTGTCGAAGGTGTTCCTCGCCAACCCGCTGACCATGGTGCAGGAAGGCGTCGATCTGATCATCAAACAGGGCTTCCTGTTCGACATCGGCATGACGATCTGGCGCGTCGTCGGCGGCTTCGTGCTGGCCGCAATCATCGCGGTGCCGTTCGGCGTGCTGATGGGCGCGTACAAGCCGGTCGAGGCCTTCCTCGAACCGTTCGTTTCCTTTGCGCGCTATTTGCCGGCCTCCGCCTTCATTCCCCTCCTGATCCTGTGGGCAGGCATCGGCGAGCTGCAGAAGCTGCTCGTCATCTTCATCGGCTCGGTGTTCCAGATCATCCTGATGATCGCGGTGACCGTCGGCACCACGCGGCGCGACCTGGTCGAGGCGGCCTATACGCTGGGAGCCAGCGACCGCGGCATCATCCGCCGCGTGCTGTTGCCCTCTTCCGCGCCGGAGATCGCCGAGATCCTGCGGCTGGTGCTGGGCTGGGCCTGGACCTATGTCATCGTCGCCGAACTGATCGGCTCCTCCTCCGGCATCGGCCACATGATCACCGACAGCCAGGCGCTGCTCAACACCGGCCAGATCATCTTCGGCATCATCGTGATCGGGCTGATCGGCCTCGTCTCGGACTTCCTGTTCAAGGCGTTCAACGCGTGGCTGTTTCCCTGGAGGCTCGCATGACGATCCTCAAGATCGAACAGGTCTCGCGAACTTTTCCCGCGCGCCACGGCAACGCGCCAACGAGGGCGCTGGAGCCGACCGACCTTGTGATCGGCAACAACGACTTCGTCACCATCCTCGGCCCTTCCGGCTGCGGCAAGTCCACGCTGCTTCGCATCGTCGCCGGCCTCGATCGCCCGACCGGCGGACGTGTGGTGCTCGACGGACGCGAGGTGACTGGCCCGGGCGCCGACCGCGGCATGGTGTTCCAGTCCTACACGCTGTTTCCCTGGCTGACGGTGCGCGAGAACATCGCCTTCGGCCTTCGCGAGCGCGGCGTGCCCGAGGTGGAGCGAAACAAGGTCGCCGATGCCTTCATCCGCCAGGTCGGTTTGTCCGGCTTTGAGAACCATTGGCCAAAGCAGCTCTCCGGCGGCATGCAGCAGCGCACCGCGATCGCGCGCGCGCTCGCCAATGATCCCAAGATCCTGCTGCTCGACGAGCCCTTCGGCGCGCTCGACAACCAGACGAGAGCCCTGATGCAGGAAATGCTGCTCGGGATCTGGGAGCGCGACCAGAAGACCGTGCTGTTCGTGACCCACGACATCGAGGAAGCGATCTTCCTCGGCAGCCGCGTCATCGTCATGAGCGCGCGTCCCGGCCGCATCAAGGCCGAGATCAATGTGGACCTGCCGCATCCGCGCTCCTACAAGATCAAGACCACGCCCGAATTTGTGCAGTTGAAGGAACGGCTGGTCGAGGAGATCCGCACCGAGGCGTTGAAGGTTGCCGAGCATGCCTAACACCTTTTCACGCGCAAACGGCGAGCGCGTTCTCGCCGATCTCAATGCGCTCCGTGCCATTGGCGCGTACAAGACCGGCGTGCACAAGCCGACCTTCTCCGAGCCGCACAAGCTTTCGCTGGATTGGCTGGTGCAGAAGCTGCCCGACGCAGGCCTCTCCGCCGCGATCGACGGCATCGGCAATGTCTTTGGCACCAGCGCAAAGTCGGGACCCAAGCTGCTCGCGGGATCGCACCTCGAAAGCCAGAACTACGCCGGCTGGCTCGACGGCCCGCTCGGGGTCGTCTACGCGCTCGAAGCGGCCCGCGTGCTCAATGCCGATCCCTCGCTCGAAGGCGCGGTCGAGGTTGCCGCCTGGTGCGACGAGGAAGGACACTTTGGACACTTTCTCGGTTCGCGCTCCTATGTCGGCCAATTGACCGAGACCGACATCGATGCCGCACGCGACCGCACCAGCGGCCGCACCATGCGGGCCGCACTTGCCGACATGGGGCTCGCAGGACGACCACGCATCGCCGCCGAGCCGGGCCGGCACGTCGGATATCTGGAAGCCCATATCGAGCAGGGCGACACGCTCGAAAGCGGTCGCCTTGCGATCGGCGTCGTCACCTCCATCGTCGGCATCTGGCAATACCAGATCAATTTCGTCGGTGAACAGAATCACGCCGGCACGACCCGCATGGCTGCACGGAAGGATGCCGGGCTGGCGCTGGCAAAGTTCTGCGTCGCGATCGACAAGCGTTTCCCCGAGAGCTGCGGCCTGCGCACGGTCTGGACCACCGGCCGCATCACGCTCGATCCGGGCGCACCGAGCATCATTCCGGGTGCGGCCGAAATGCTGTTCCAGATCCGCGACGACGATCCTTCCGTCGTCGCACGGCTGGAAGAACTGCTGCGGAGCATGGCGGACGAGGTCAGCGCGAACGGCCCCTGCACCGTCACCGTGGACAAACTGCGCACCGGTGCGCCGGCCATGATGAACGCGGGCATCCAGGACGCGATCGAAGCCGCGAGCAAGGCCCTGGCCGGCGGACGGTCCATCCGCATGCCCAGCGGCGCCGGCCACGACGCGCAGATGCTGGCGACAATCATGCCCGCGGGCATGCTGTTCGTACCGTCGATCGGCGGCATCAGTCATCACTGGACCGAGAACACCGCCGACGTCGACATCGTCACCGGCGCCCAGGTGTTTGTCGACGCTTGCCAGCGGATACTCGGCGGCTAGAACGATTACAGACACAGCTTCGCATCCTCGCGGCGTGTTTCGCCCGAGCTTTGCTTCGTCGCTTCACCCTCTTGTCCAAGAGGGCGCAGGGAAGGCCGGGTGCCGGCTGGCACCCGCGGTCCGCTGCGCGAAAAGCACACGCAGAAAAACCGCACAGCAGCATACAGGTGTAGCCAATCACTCGGCCTTCCCTGCGCGATGGTTGGACGGCTTATGCCGTGCTCTCCCGGGAGCCGAGTTCTCTTTGGCCTCCCTCGCCCCAACGAAAGTCACCGGCACCGCGCCGGTTGACGCAGATGCCGCATTCGCCAGAGCTTGACCGTAGCAACGACGGCCAGGACCACACGGTTTTGCCGTACGCACGGCCCGCCATTTCGCCGCAGTATTCCCAGCCCTGTCGACCGAGCCGGAAACTTACAGACGAGACGAAGCCTAGCAGCGCCGCTCGTCGGCACGAAGCCTTGGGCTCACGGAGAGCAATCCGCCCTGCCCTTAGCCTCTCGCACCCGAACGCTGCCGCGTCCACCGCAAGCCCGGCTCGCGAACATGACGACCACAAGATCGCCCCTCAAGGATGAGCCGGGATGGCCAACACATACGCCGTTTCCGAATTTCGGTAAAGCGGAATATTTTCATCAGTGCGGCTTGACACCGGTGCGGGTCGGGCTGTCAAGGTGTTTCGCCCGACGGCGCAGCCCACCGGCGCGCCGAGATGCCGGTGACGAGCCAAAAGGCCTGGTGTCCGCTTGCGGCCGCCCGGGGGCCGCCTGCGACAATCCGAGTCCGCCGCGGACATAAAGACGCGACAATTGCGGGGCTTGTCGATTGCCCCTGCCCTGATTCCCCCTTCCCGGAGTTCCCATGTCTTCTGCCGACAGGCCAGCGACACGCCTTGCGACCAGACTTGCCTTCCTCGTCGCGGGTTTCGGCATGGCGTGTTGGGCACCACTGGTGCCGTTCGCGAAGGCGCGGCTCGCCGTCGACGACGGCATCCTCGGACTGCTCCTGCTCAGCCTCGGCATCGGCTCGGTCGTCGCGATGCTTCTGACCGGCGTGCTGAGTGCGCGCTATGGCAGCAAGCCGATCATCATGGCGGGCGGGATCGGTCTTGCCCTGGTCCTGCCTCTGCTGACAATCGCGAACTCGCCCGCGATGCTGGCGCTGGCACTCCTCGCATTCGGCGCCGCGCTCGGCTCCATCGATGTCGCCATGAACATCCACGCGGTTGAGGTGGAGCGCGCCGCGGGACGTCCGCTGATGTCCGGCTTCCACGCGCTGTTCAGTATCGGCGGCTTCGCCGGGGCCGCGCTCATGACCGCACTGCTCTCGCTGCAACTCGGCGCGCTCGCTTGCACGCTGATCTGCTCCGTCCTGATGCTGATCGCGATGCTTGGGGCCTGGCCGCGGCTGCTTCGCTCCGTGCAGGTGCAGGAAGGACCGCTGTTCGTGCTGCCGCATGGCGCCGTGCTCCTGCTCGCGCTGCTTTGCGCCATCACCTTCCTCGTCGAAGGCGCGATGCTCGATTGGGGCGCGTTGCTCGTCATCGGCGCGGGTCTCGTTTCCGAAGCGCAAGGCGGGATCGGCTACATCGTGTTCTCGGTCGCGATGACGATTGGGCGGCTCGGCGGCGACGCCGTCGTCGCGCGCATCGGAGACCGCACGACATTGTTCTGGGGCAGCCTGATTGCGATCGCGGGTTTCGTGGTCCTGCTCACCGCTCCCGTCGTGGCGGTCGCCATAGGCGGCTTCCTACTCATCGGCCTCGGCGCATCCAACCTCGTGCCGGTGCTGTTCCGCCGAGCGGCGAGGCAGAAGGTGATGCCAACGGGCCTCGCCGTCGCGGCGATCACGACCGCCGGCTACGCCGGCGTTCTCGTGGGCCCCGCCGGTGTCGGCTTCATCGCACGTCTTGGCGGATTGCCGGTGGCGTTCTGGCTCGTGACCGCGCTGATGGGCCTCGTCACGCTGACGGCGCGCATTGTCACGCGCGCCGATGCCTGAGCGGCTTCACAAATTGATCAGCCCGATCGATTTGATCAGGGGCGCGAGGCTTGCGGATGTGGCCTCGACGATGCGCTGGAATTTGTCCGGGCTTGAATCGTTGTCCGGCTCCATGCCCTGGGCGCGATAGCTCGCCAGAAGCGCCCTATCGGCCATGGCGAGCCGCGTCGCCTGCGCGATCCGGTCGATGATCGCATCGTCGGTGTCCTTGGGTGCGAACAGACCGAACCATCCCTCATACCGGATGCCGGGCATGCCGGATTCGACGGCGGTCGGGATCTCCGGCGCGCCGCTCAGCCGCGTTTCGGTGGTGACCGCAAGCAGCCTGACTCTTCCCGCTTGGGCCAGCTGCTGCAATTGAACGGACATGACGGCAATGACGAGCGATATCTGGCCGCTGACGAGGTCGTTGGTCGCCTGCGCGATGCCGCGATAGGGCACGTGGACGATGTCCAGCGCGCCGGCCTGCTGCTTGAAGGATTCGCCGACCAGATGGTTTCCGGTGGCGATCCCCGGCGTGCCATAGGACAGCTTTCCTGGATTGGCTTTCGCATAGGTGATCAACTCGCGCAGGTTTGCGGCAGGCACCGAAGGATTGACGGCGAAAACCAGCGCGCTGTTGATCAGCCGGTAGATGGCGCGGAAATCGCCAACGGAATATCCGGGATTTGCCGCCGTCATGGGAATGATGACCTGCGTGCTGCCGTTGCCGAGCAGCAGCGAATAGCCGTCGGGCTCCTCGCGCGCGACCGCCGCGGTCCCGATGGCGCCGCCCGCGCCGCCGATATATTCGACGAAGGTCGGCCCGAGCAGCGACGGCATCCTGTCCACCCAGGGGCGCGCGATCTGGTCACCCGATCCGCCGGCTCCGTAGGGAATCACCAGGCGAATGGGACGAGACGGATAGTCGGCGGCTTGTCCGCTGCGGGGAAGCGCGGCGAGCGCCGCTGCGCCCGACAACGCGTGCACCAATTGTCGCCGCGTGAAAGAGGCCATGCTGGAAATTCCGGAAGTCGGCAGTCAATGTGGTGGCGGGACCGGCTCCCGGACCATGCCATCGCAGCAATCCGGCATCACAGTCAATGCTCCATCCGGCCGTGCCCCGGCGTCATCGCATTGTCATGTCGGCCTAACTCTTTATTTCACAAGCATTATTTCGGCGAGCCATCCGTCCGCGCAGGGCTGTCAGCCCTGCCCACTGCTTTCGACCGGTTTACTGTACGCCTCGTTCTGTTAGATCAGAAAGTAATACCTTTTGACTCCCTTCGAGGGGGCGATGGCGCGTGCCAGATCGTAGCGAAGATTCGGCCATTTCCTTTGGGCCATTTCGACTGTTTCCGAAGTCCCGGCTCCTGGAGAAGGAGGGCTCGCCGCTTCATGTCGGCGGCCGCGCGCTCGACATTCTCATCTTCCTTGCCGGACGCCCCGGAGAAGTGGTCGACAAGAGAGAGCTGGTCAAGCGCATCTGGGCCGGCGTCAATGTCGACGAGGGTAGCCTGCGCTTCCATGTCGCAGCGCTACGCAAGGCGCTCGGCGACACCGGCAAGTCGGCGCGTTACGTCGTCAACGTGCCCGGCCGCGGCTATTGCTTTGTCGCCTCGTTCGCTCAAGCAGCTCCTCCGGCCGCCCCGCTCCCGGCCGAAAGCGCCCCTCCCCGCTCCTTGCCCGCTCAGCTCACCAGGATGGTCGGCCGGGAAGGTGTCATCGAGAAGATCTCGAACGGACTTTCGCTCTATCGCTTCATGACCGTCGTCGGCCCGGGCGGCATCGGCAAGACCTCGGTCGCCGTCACCGTCGGGCATCGCCGCTCCCAGGATTTCGGCGGGCGAGTCTTCTTTGTCGATTTCGGTCCGCTGAGGGATGCCAGTCACATCGCGACCACCATTGCTTCGGCGCTCGGACTGACCATCAGCGCGGAGGATCCGACGCCGGCCCTGCTGACGTTTCTGAAGACCGACCCGGCCCTGCTGATCTTCGACGGTTGCGAACATGTGCTGGATCATTTGGCGCCGCTGGTCGAGCGCATCGTTCGCGAAGCACCGCAGCTTCGTGTTCTCGCAACCAGCCGCGAGTCGTTCCGGAGCGAAGGCGAGCGAATTTTCCGGCTGTTCCCGCTGGACTGTCCGCCCGAGCGCGAAGGGCTTGCTGTCGACGAGGTCCTTGCCTACCCTGCGGCTCAGCTCTTTGTGGAGCGCATTGCGCAGAGCTCGGGCCCGTTCCAGCTCAGCGCGGAAGAGGCCCCCCTCGTCGCGAGCATCTGCCGGCGCCTCGACGGCATCGCGCTGGCAATCGAGCTCGCGGCGGGCCGCGTCAATGCTTACGGCATCGCCGGCACGGCATCCCTGCTCGACAGCCGCTTTTCGCTGCAATGGCGCGGCCGACGCACCGCCGTGCCGCGGCACCAGACACTCGCTGCGGCGCTCGACTGGAGCTACGACCTTCTGCCTGCCGCGGAGAGCGCAACGCTGCGACGCCTGTCGGTCTTCGCCGGGCCTTTCGCGCCGGAGGCGGCTGCGGCGGTCGCGTCGGGTGACGGCCTCAACGCCTCCGAGACCCTCGAAGCAATCGACAGCCTGGTGACCAAGTCTCTGATTTCGCCGTCCGGCTCGCGGACGCTGCGCTATCGGCTGCTCGACACCACGCGCACCTATGCATACGGAAAACTCAACGAGCTCGGCGAAGCCGGGCAGTTCGCGCGGCGTCATGCCGAGCATTTTCGCGATTTATTCCAGCGCGCGGAGGCCGATATTTCGACGCCGCTGCCCGAATGGCTGAGCATGTATGGCGCGGAGCTGGACAATGTGCGCGCGGCGTTGGACTGGGCCTTCGGGCCCGACGGCGAGCCGAAACTCGGGATCGCGCTGACGTCGGCCGCAGTCACGCTGTGGGTGCGTCTTTCGCTGTTCGCGGAATGCCGTGAGCGCAGCAGAACGGCGCTCGCGGCGCTCGGAGACACCGCCGACGACGACCGCATCCGCATGCAGCTGCTGTCGGCGCTCGGATGGTCGCTGATGTATGGCGAGGGCCGCGCGCGCGAGGCGCGGCCGATCCTCGAGACGACCCTCGAGCTGGCTGACAGGCTCGACGACAAGGATTTCCGGCTGCGCGCGCTCTGGGGCTTGTGCATCGACCAGTTCAATAACGGACAGTTCGGCAAGGCCCGTGCGCTCGCCGATCGCTTTGCGAACGCAGCCGCGAACTCGCCCGACAGGACCGATGTCATGCTGGGCGACCGGCTGATGGCCGTCGCGCTGCATTATCTCGGGGATCAGAACGAGGCTCGGCTGCGCATCGACCGGGTCAATGCATCGTTGCATGTGTTGGCGGAGAAGCCGAAAATCTTCCCGCTCGATCTGAGAATATCGACGCAATATTTTCGAGCTCGCATCCTGTGGCTTCAGGGTCTGGCCGATCAGGCTCAGGCCCTCACCGCCAGAAACATCGAGGAAGGCCGCGCCAACGGCCACGCGCTGACATTCTGCAGCGTGCTCGGACAAGCCGCCTGCCCGATCGCCTTCTGGTCCGGCGATTTCGACGCCGCCGAGCGTCACGGCATCGAGCTGCTCGAACACACCGAGCGCCACGCCATCCGGCTGTGGGGCCTGTGGGCACGGGCCTTCAACGCCGCAGTCATGGTCAGGCGCGGCGACGTCACGACCGGCCTGCCGCTGCTGCGCGAGGAGCTCAATCGCGCCGGCGATGCGCGCTTCCTGCCGCGCTTTCTGCCCTTGCTCGGCGAGCTCGCCGCGTGTTCCGGAGAGGCCGACCAGGTCGATCGCGGGCTCGACGTGATCGAGGATGTCCTGACCCGCTGCAACGACCGGCAGGAGCTCTGGTATCTGCCGGAGCTGATCCGCATCAAGGGAGAGTTGATGCTCAGGAACGCCCGGCATTCAGAGGATGCCGAGGCGCGCTTTCGCGAGGCCATGGACATTGCCGTCCAGCAAGGCGCGCTTTTCTGGGAGCTGCGAAGCGCGGTCAGCCTGGCGCGGTACATGATCGGGGCCGGCCAGAGCGCGGAGGCCTTGGCAATTCTGCAACGCGCATGCGGGCCGTTCACCGAGGGCGCCGGCATTGCCGAGATCCGCAGCGCCCACGATCTGATCGAGCAGCTCCGGGCTTGACGAGTCGGCTGACCGGCGCCGATTCATCCGGCCCGCGGAATGAATCCGGGCACGCCGGTCTCGACGACCGTGTTGAACCTGATGTTTGTCGTAATCTGGTCCCTCATCTCTCGCATGGCGTCTTCGGGCAAGGCCGAAATATCGAAGTTTTCCTGGATGCGCCGGGAATTGGTCGAAGTCGTCAGGAAAGCGGTGCCGCGCTGGACCGCCCACGCCAGCGCAATTTGAGCCGGCGTCCTGTGCAAGCGCTCCGCGATGGCAGTGATCACCGGATCGGCTAGCACGTTCGGCTTCATGGCGTGTCCCAGCGCTGCAAACGCCTGCAAGACAATCCCGTGCTCTCGACAGAAGTCGAGCAGGTCCCATTCGGGAAGATACGGATGCGATTCGACTTGCACCATGGCGGGCCTGATCCGCGCGATCGAAACGATCTCGCGCAGCTTGTCCAGGGTGATGTCCGACAGACCGATCGACTTGCAGTGCCCCTCGTCGACGAGGCGCTCCAGCGCCCCCCATGTCTCCGCCAGCGTAACCCCTGAATCATAGATGACCCGACCGTGCTCATCCCTCGGGTCCTGCTCGTCGCCGGGTTGAAAGGCAAAGGGCGTATGGATGATGTAGCAATCGATCTCGTCGAGTTGCAGCCGCCGGCGACTGCCGTCGAAGGCAGGCCTGACCCGTTCCGGCCGATGATTGGTGTTCCATAGCTTCGTCGTAACGAACAGGTCCTTGCGCTGAAGCGTCCCCGCCTTGAATGCCTCCCGCAGCGCATCGCCGACCGCCTCTTCGTTGCGATAGCGCTCCGCGCAATCAAGATGTCGAAATCCGGCCTCCAATGCAGCCTTGGTGGCCCGCCTGGTCACGAGCGGATCCGGAATGAGCGTGCCAAATCCCACCGCGGGAATCGTCCCGGATTGATGAGTTAGAATTCTCGTATAACGAAGCGAATCCGACGTTGTCATGCTGATGCTCCTTTGTTTGCCCTCAGCTCCCTCAAAAGTAAGGGACGAGGTATTCGAAATTGACGATGCGATGTCATTCCACGACTCCAGGCGTTAACCGGTAGGCCGCGGCTTACGGAGAAAAAACACGAGCGGAATCATGACGAGCATGGCGAACATCAGGATCTCGAACTGGTCGATGACCGCGACGGTCGCCGCCTGACGCGTGACCATGCCGTTGAGGGCCGCAAGACCCGGCTTGCCGACCGAGCCCCCGACGTAAGCGGCGACACGATAGGGCGTGAGGTTCTTTGCGAGTGCGACATGCACAGCCTGCGTGTTGGCGTAGAAGAAGAGCTGGACGACCGCGATGCCAATGGTGCTGCCATAGAGGCGCGACAGGTTGATCAGCGCGCTGCCTTCCGGGCGGAGCTTCGGATCGAGCGTGCCGAACGCGGCCCTGGCGAGCGCGGGCAGCAACATGCCGAGACCCGCTCCCTGGAGCAGGCCGGCCTCGACGACCGGCCGCCAATCCATCGCCGGTGAATAGCCAAGCATCAGCCAGTTGGCATAGACCACCAGCGTCATTCCACCCACGAGGAACGGCCGGTAGTCGATCTGCGCCGGGACCAGGCTCGTCAGCACCAGCGCCCCCACCAGCGCGACGCCGCGAGGAACGGTCATGTATCCGGTGGTGTCGACGGGGTAGTTGAGCAATTCCTCCAGCATCGGGGACGTCAAGGCCAGGGTCGGCAGCAGCACGAAGCCAAGCGCGAAGGAGATGACCGTCGAGAGCACGAGATTGCGGTCCCTGAACAGCGCCGTGCGGAGAAAGTGCTCCTTTGTCGTCATGACGTGCACGATGAAGAGATAGAAGCCGAGCACGGAGGCGCCCGCCTCGATCCAGATTTCCGTCGAGGCGAACCATTCGAGGCGCTCCCCGCGGTCGAGCAACATCTGCAACCCGATCATGCCGACGGAGAACGTCGTCAGACCGAAGAAGTCGAAGGACCGGCTCCGCTCCGCCCGCTTCTCGCGGAGCAGCTGAGCCATCGTCAGGAAAATGAAGCCCGTCATCGGCAGGCTGAAATAGAAGATCGAGGGCCAGCCGTAATATTCGCTGAGCCAGCCGCCAATGGCCGGGCCACTGCTGATGCCGAGTAGGGAGCAGACGGTCCACGCCAGGCTCATGCGCGCATGTCGCACCGGCGATGTCGCCTCGAGCAGGATCGCCAGCGAGAGCGGTGCCAGCGGTCCGCTCGCCGCGCCCTGGAGGATTCGCGCCAGCACGAACTGAATCGACGTCGTCGCCAGCGCGTCGAGCGCGAGACCCAACACGAAGATCGTGACGGCGGCCTGATAGACCACCTTCCGACCGTAGCGTCCCGCCAGCCATTGCGTGATCGACATGGTCACGGCGCTCGCCGCGATATACGAGGAAAACACCCAACCGACCTCGTCATTGGCCATCGAGAGCGTCGCCTGAATATGGGGTAGCGCCGCGTTCGGTATCGAGATGTTGACGGCCTGCATGTAGGTCGCCATGAGGGCGGCCGCGGCGATCGCGTGATGACCGCCGGGCGCCGTGGACGATGGGAGGGGCGTACTCATTTGCCCTCCATCGCAAGCGCCGGTTGGAGCAGATGCGCCCAGCTGCGGCGATGGCCTGTATCGACCCGCGCCGTCACGCTGATGCCTGAGAACAGCGGCCGGTTTGGATCGAGATCGTCGAGTTCCAAGCGCACCGGCAATCGCTGGACGACCTTGACCCAGTTTCCCGTCGCATTCTCGGGCGGCAGGAGCGAGAAGTCCGAGCCGGTCCCCGGACTCATGCTGACGATGTGTGCCTTGAACTTGCGATCGGGATAGGCATCGACGTCGATCGTCGCCTCCTGGCCAGGGCGCATATGAGTGAGACCGGTCTCGCGAAAATTCGCCTCGACCCAGACGTGCCGGCTCGACAGCAACGAGAACGTCGGTGCCCCGGCATTGACGAAGCCACCAATCTGGAGATCGTCGACCTTGGTCACGATGCCGTCGTCCGGCGCCGTCACGGTGGCGTAGGAGAGATCCAGCCGCGCACGGTCGAATTGTGCCTTGGCTGCGCGGACTGCCGGATGGCGATCGACATCACCCTCAAGCTCGCCGTTGAGTGCGACGATCGTGGTGGCGATCTGCTGCTCGACCGACGCCACGCGCTGGCGAGCGACCTTGAGATCCGTCTCGGCCCGTTCATAGACCGCGCGTGGCGTGAAGTCGGAGGCAACCAGCATCCTCTTGCGGTCGAATTCGTGCTCGTCGAACGTAGCCGTCTCTTTGGCCGACTGCAGCTCCGCCTGCTGCTGACGGTGGGTCGCCTTGAGGGATTCGATCTGGAGCCGCGCACTGCCGAGGCGCGCCTCGGCCTGGTCGACGGCAATTTGATAAGGCTCCGGGTCGATGCGAAACAGCACCTGCCCCCGCCGGACGCGCTCGTTGTCACGCACGGCTATCTCGACCGCCTGGCCGGAAACGCGCGCGTTGATGGTCACCTTGGCGGCACGCACAAAGGCGTCGTCGGTCGAGACATATTGCTCCTGCGCCAGATAGATGAATGCGCCGACCACGGCCGCCGCCATCGGCAGCGCAAGCATCAGCGGCCGTCGCAGCGGCTTGCCGAGCCCTGCCCCAAACCATTGGGCGGCTGCGTCGCTCGGGCGGAAGCTGTTGCGAACGCCGAGCCCGCCGGCGATTGGCGCGGAATCGAAACGCATCGGAAGATCCTCGGGTTCAATCTATTTAATAACGTTCGTTACAAATATTGTACCCCGACGCGGCGATCAAGTCCGCGACCTTGATTTTTATAACGATCCATACAAATATGCGTGTGGAACATGCCAACCGGGGTTCTGACGATATGGCACGGAAAAAGAGCGAAACGAGCCCGGCGCGCCGGGGACGCCCACCGGCCTACGACGCAGAGACGGCCTTGAAGCGGGCAACGGAAACGTTCTGGAGGACCGGTTATTCCGGTACCTCCCTGGACAAGGTCGCTGCCGCGACCGGGATGAGTCCGCCGAGCCTCTACGCGGTGTTCGGCAACAAGCATGCGCTCTATCTCGAGGCCCTCGCGCGGTATTGGGAGATCAGCCTTGCCGCGACGCGTGAGGCTCTCGCCGGGGACCATCCCTTGGACGAAGCGCTGATCCTGGCCTATGACGCGGCGCTGTCGATCTACTTTTCCGGCAAGGGAGCCGCACGCGGCTGCTTCGTGGTGGGGACGGCGGTGACCGAAGTCGCAGAAGATGCCGCGATCCGGAGCAGCGTTGCGGCGGGACTGCGCATGATAGATGCCGATTTCGAAGCCCGCTTCCGGCTCGCGCAGGACAAGGGCGAACTGAAGCGCGACGCCGATCCGGCGGCGCTTGCCATTCTCGCTTCAGCCACGATGCACACCATCGCCATTCGCGCCCGTGCCGGCGCCCGCCGCTCCGAGCTGAGGGAGATGGCCCGAAAAGCGGTCGATGTGATCTGCGGATGCCGGCGATGATCTCGCGGATTTCAGCCATGGCTCTCCCCGGCAATAGCGACGACCAGCTTTAGCCTGCCGCGGCAGCCCCGCGCCGCGGCAACTTCCAGTCGGGGCGGATGAAGTGGCAGGTGTACCCGTCCGGATAGCGTTCGAGATAATCCTGATGCTCCGGCTCGGCTTCCCAGAACTCGCCCGCGGGCGCGACCTCGGTCACGACCTTGCCAGGCCAGAGACCGGACGCCTCAACGTCTGCAATCGTGTCCTTGGCGATCCGCTTCTGCTCGTCGCTGGTATAGAAGATTGCCGAGCGATAGCTCGTGCCCAAATCATTGCCCTGGCGGTTGAGCGTGGTCGGATCGTGGATCTGGAAGAAGAACTCCAGCATGGTCCGAAAGCTGGTCTTGGCGGGATCGAAGGTGATCTCGATCGCTTCGGCATGACCTTCATGGTTGCGGTAGGTGGCATTCTTCACCGCGCCGCCGGTATAGCCGACGCGGGTGGAGACCACGCCCGGTTGCTTGCGGATCAGATCCTGCATGCCCCAGAAGCAGCCTCCGGCCAAAATTGCGCGTTCCGTTGTCATATCTCCACTCCCAATTGATCGGTCTGTCCGTTCTGAACCCGTCGCATCCTATGCTTTCGGCGGCCCAGTCGAAAGCCAGGCATTTGCCCATCCGGTTCCTCTCGTGGAGGCCAAAGCTTCGACGACCTCAGCTTCCCCAAGCAGAACCAGATGGACATAAATTGAGCGCGCCTTACGTCAGCTTCGCGTCGAGCGTGATTGCGGCGTTGAGCACCTTCGACACCGGACAGTTCTTCTCGGCCTCGCCCGCGATCTTGGCGAAACCAGCGTCGTCGAGGTTCGGCACCTTGGCACGTAGCGTCAGCGCCGATTTGCTGATCTTGAAGCCTTTGCCTTCCGGCTCGAGGCTGACCGCAGCTTCAGTCGTGAGCTCGTCCGGCGTGAAGCCGGCGAGTTGCAGGCCGAAGGCCAGCGCCATAGTGAAGCAGCCGGCATGGGCCGCAGCGATCAATTCCTCGGGATTGGTGCCCTTCTCGTTCTCAAAGCGGGTCTTGAACGAATAAGGCGTCGCGGCGAGCACGCCGGATTCGCTCGATAACTGACCAGTGCCATCGCGACCGGTGCCTTTCCAGACTGCTGTTGCCTTGCGGATCATCTCAATTCTCCTGGTTGATTTTTTTAGCACCGGCACTCGGTACGGTACGAAAGCGACATTGGCACGACTGCCTGTCGCCGTTCCAACCGGCCGAGCGCCGCAGCAGTTCCGCCAAATCCCGTTCCGATAAAATCGGAACGGAACTTGATTCTTGCCTTTGACGCGTTTTCTTCACGCGAACCGGTATCCACTTCGCTTGAAAACGCTTTAGCTACCGATCTGTCCGACATGGAAGCCGAGCCGGTTCTCGACATCACCGGCGCGGTGGAAGCCGCGCGACATCAGCGCCTTGATGCGGCTCTGGCTTGCCGGGCGGCTGAGCGAGGCCAGGAACGCGTCCCATTCCGGCTTGATCTCGATATCCGGTGGCAGGCTCCAACGTCGACGAGGCGCTTGGTCTCGGCAATCGCCTCCTTGTCGAAGGACGCGATGCGCATGGCCAGCGCCTCGACGAAGCCATCGAGCTCGGCATCCGGCAACGAGCGGTTCACATAGCCGTAACGTTCGGCGAGATCGCCGTGGATATCGTCGGCGCCAAGCAGAACCTCGAGCGCGCGGCCGCGGCCCATCAGGCGCGGCAACCGCGCCATCGGGCCGCCGCCGGGCACCAGGCCCGCACCGACCTCCCATTGCGACAGGACCGCCTTTTCGCGGCTGGCAAAGCGCATATCACTTGCCAGCGCCAGTTCGCTGCCGACGCCGGTCGCACGGCCCCTAATCGAGGCAATCGAAACCACCGGCGCGCGGCTGAGACGCACCAGCATGTCGGGCAGTGCCTGCAGGCCCGTCGGCCCCGGCGGGATACGAAGCGAATCCTCCAGCGGCGCGAGGAAGTCGTAATGCGTGATGAAGAAGCCTTCGACGGCGCTGTCGAACACCACGACCTTCACCTCAGGATCGGTCTCGATCGCCTTGACGACGTCATCAAGAAGCGGAAGCTGCTTGGGGCCGAAGATATTGACTGGGGGCATGTCGAAGGTGACACGCCAATACGACGGCAGCCGACGTTCCAGGCGGATTTGGTCGGTCGTGAAGGTGCGTTCGGGGCGGTTCATGATTGGATTCCTGGTCTGTGGGGAAAGAAGGGAACGCGCGGAAGTGCGCGTCCCCGCAGGTCTCAGATCGACTGACGCAGCGGTCGGAAGGCGGTGCGCATTTCCGCGCAGAACAACGCGGGCTGCTCCCAGGCGGCGAAATGGCCGCCCTTGTCGAGACGGTTGTAGTGCATCAGCCTCGGATAGGCCTTCTCGGTCCAGCTGCGCGGCGCAGCGTAGATCTCGTCCGGGAAGACGCTGACGGCGACCGGGATCTTGATGTGCTTGGGCTCGAAGAACACCAGCTTGTTCTCCCAGTACAGCCGCGCCGACGACACCGCGGTGTTGGTGAGCCAGTAGAGCGCGATGTTGTCGACCACGTCGTCGCGCGACAGCCCTTCCGTCTTGCCGTCGAACACCCGGGCGATCATTGCGGCGCTGCGCGCATCATGGTCGAGCATCCAGGACGCGAGGCCCGCCGGCGAATCCACCAGGCCATAGAGTGTCTGCGGCCGGTTGGACATCTCGATCGCGTAGCCGAGACCGTGCTTGTAGAAGTCATCGAGCTGATCGTAAGCGTAGCGCTCGTCGGCCGAGAGGTTCGACGGCCGCGATCCGCCGGGCTGAAGCGCCTTGGCGATGTCGTCAGGAACGGTCGCGGGCATGTTGGTGTGGATGCCGAGCAGTTCCGGCGGCGCGATCACTGCCATCTGCTCCGTCACGGCATTGCCCCAATCGCCGCCTTGCGCGACATAGCGGTTGTAGCCGAGCCGCTTCATCAGCACGATCCAGGCACGCGCGACGCGCTGGGGATCCCAGCCCAGCTCCGCCGGCTTGCCGGAGAAACCGTGGCCTGGGAGCGAAGGGATCACGAGATCAAAAGCGTCCGCCGCCGTCGCGCCGTGTGCGGCGGGATCGGTGAGCGGGCCGACGATCTTCATCTGCTCGATGATCGAACCGGGCCAGCCATGCGTGACGATCATCGGCAAGGCATTCTCGTGCCTGGAGCGGACGTGAATGAAATGGATGTCGACGCCGTCGATCTCGGTGACGAATTGCGGCAAGGCATTCAGCCGCGCCTCCATCTTGCGCCAGTCGTAGTCGTTCTGCCAGTAGCTCACGAGCTGCTGCACCGTCGTCAGTTGCACGCCCTGCGATTGATCGGCAACGATCTCACGATCAGGCCAGCGCGTCGCGGCGAGACGGCGACGGAGATCGAGCAGATCCTGCTCGGGCACGCTGACGTGGAACGGGCGGACCGCCCCGCTCACGCCGGCCTTCGCAGAATGCAGCGGCAGCAGGCTCGACACGCTTGCCGCGACCGCGGTCATCGCGGCTTGACTCAACAGTTGACGGCGGTCTGGATTGAGAATGTCGGTACGTGCTTGCGTGGTCATGTTCGATCTCCCTGGCTTTGGTCGGTGACGCTGACCGAATTTGACATAAACGCCTCGGTTCGCCATGCCGAGAGATTGGCGCAGGCCCTGGCAATTTGCTCGTTATGGGTTGTTAGAGCGCGTTAGCCGTTGCGAGCCGCGCGACACCGAGGAGAGCGATCGTCGACTCGCGACGCGCGCCGCCAAAACAACACGGCGCGCGATGAGCTCAGTCATCGCGCGCCGTGTCGGCTTGCATCAGTCGAAGAATCCGTGCTGCCCAGCTCAGGATGGCAGCGGCTGGCCCGCCTGTTCGCGGACGATGTAATCGGCGTACCAATCGGCCCAGTTCTCGTCGTGCCCGCCGGTCCGCTTTTCGTGCTCGCCATGGGCCGCCGCCGCGCGGCGCAGTGCTGCGGCCAGCGCAGCCTGCGAAGCGAATGTCGTGCCGTCGCCCGCGATCCGTCCCGGCAATCGCGTCGTGACCTCCTGGAACAACCAGCCATTGCCGTCGGGATCGCTGAACGACGCATATGAGCCGTAGCTGCCGCGCTTCGGGTCAGCACCGCTCACCCGAACGCTGCCGGAGAGATAAGGCTCGTCGGTCCCCGCGTGAACATCGCCGGCACCGTGGAATGGAGCGCTGACCTCGACGCCGCGGTCCAGCAGATCCTTTCGCGCCGCCTCCAGATCGGAGACGATCAGGTAGAGGCCTCGCACCGAGCCCGGCGCTGCCGCCGTCACGTTCCTGCCAAAAATCACCGAGCAGGCCGAACCTGGCGGCGTGAACTGGATCACGCGCCAATCATCGCCAGAGGCAAAATCGGCGTCCAGTCGCCAACCGAGACGCGCGTAGAAGGCCTTGGCGCGATCAACATCGGACACGGGGATCACGATCACCTCGAGCCTCTGATCAACGCTACGCGATACCGAAGGCTCGTTGGCAGACTTGTTGGAAGGCTTGTTGGAAGGCTTGGCCGCGGCGTCGCGGTCGATTTCGGTAGTGGCCATGTCGAACTCCCTGGGTTGGATTTAAGACGAGCTTCAAGCAGCTGCGATCGGCATCACGATGGTTACGCGTGTGCCGTCCTCTCCCGCCTCGCCCTGCAGCCGGGCGTGAATGCTGCGTGCGAGTCCTTCGAGAATCCGGCTGCCGGTGCCCTGAAGCGGCCCGTCGCGCCGATCCCGTTGTCTATTACCGTGCAGAACCAGGCGCCGTCGCGATTGGCCGTCTCGATGCGGATCAGTGCGTCATTCCTGTTCGGGAAGGCATGCTTGGCCGCATTCGTTACCAGCTCCGTCAGCATCAGCGCGAGCCGATGGCATTGCGACGCCGGCAGCGTGCCGCTTTCAATTGCAGCCTCGCAGCGGATGCCCGCCGGCTCCAGCACGGCCTCGGAAATCGCTCCGCACAGATTTTCGAAGAAGGCCGCCACCGGGATCGCCGTATGGTCGTCATTGTCGGACAAGAGTTGATAGAGCCTGCCGAAGGCGACAATGCGCCGCTCGAGCCGGTCCGCTGCAAGCGACACATCCCTGGTACCCGTTCTGGTGAAATCGCGGCGGACTGACGCACCGAGTATCGTCAGCGTATTCTTCATCCGATGGTGGGATTCCCGCAGCACGAGCTCCCAGTCACGCGACTGATCGTCTAAACTGGCCACAAATTGAGATCGAACGACGTCGTCATTCGGCCGAGCATTGATACCGGACATCGTAGCCTCCCCGTTGGAATTAGCGTCAAACTCGGAACAGATACTGGATGCAGTTCGCGCGCATTGCT
This sequence comes from Bradyrhizobium sp. CW1, assembly GCF_023100665.1. Taxonomy (NCBI): domain Bacteria; kingdom Pseudomonadati; phylum Pseudomonadota; class Alphaproteobacteria; order Hyphomicrobiales; family Nitrobacteraceae; genus Bradyrhizobium; species Bradyrhizobium sp. CW1. The sequence continues at coordinate 2,416,819 of NZ_CP064684.1, read as the reverse complement.
CGTTAGACGTTGCAAGATTCTGTTATGATGGGGTACGACGACGGGCACTCCGAACGTGAGCTGGTCGGTCAAGCACACTGCCGGGTTGTCCCGATCGCTTCGAAAGAGGCTCGCGTTGAGTACAATTTGCGACGGATCGTCGCGCGCGACCGGCCAATTGCCGGCACCCTCCACGCGATTTCGCCACTTTCGGCCAGTTTACTCAGGGTTCCCTTCTGCTAGATCAAAGTGCAGAGTTCAGCTCTCACTGGAATGATTGGCCCGTGCCGGACACTAACGACCAGGATTCGGCCATTGCTTTCGGGCCATTCCGGCTGTTCGCAAAGACGCGGCTGCTCGAGAAGGACGGCGCCCCGGTTCACCTCGGTGGCCGTGCGCTCGACATTCTCGTTTTTCTCGCCGAGCGCGCGGGCGAGGTCGTGGACAAGCGTGAGTTGATGCGGCGGGTCTGGGCCGACGTGAATGTGGACGAAGGCAGCCTGCGCTTTCACATCACGACGCTGCGCAAGGCCTTGGGCGATCCGGGCGAAGGCTCCCGCTACGTCGTCAACGTCCCCGGACGGGGTTATTGCTTCACGGCCGCGCTGCTCCGGGCCGCCCCATCGGAGAACCGGACCAGCCTGCCCGTTGCTGCGCCGCGCTCGCTGCCCTCGCCGCTCGCGAAGATGATCGGGCGAGACGATGCGGTCGAGAAGATTTCCGCCGAGCTTGCCTTGCATCGCTTCGTCACGATCGTGGGCCCCGGCGGGATCGGCAAGACCTCGGTCGCACTGGCGGTCGCGCATCGCGAGTTCCAGGCCTTCGACGGCCAAGTGTGTTTTGTCGATTTCGGCGCACTGAGGGAGACCCGGCTCGTTACGGGAACGATTGCGGCCGCGCTGGGCCTGACAGTCAATTCCGACGACCCGATGCCGGGGTTGCTGGCATTCCTGCGCAGCCGGCGGATGTTGCTGGTGTTCGACAGTTGCGAGCACATCCTCGACGATCTCGCCCCCCTGGCCGAGCGCATCGTCCGGGAAGCGGGCGAGCTGCATATTCTCGCCACCAGCCGCGAATCTTTCCGCGCCGAAGGTGAGCGTGTCCATCGGCTGTTTCCATTGGATTGCCCGCCACAGCGCGACGGGCTCGGCATCGCCGACATCCTTGCCTATCCTGCAACTCAGCTCTTCGTGGAACGCATCGCAGAGAGTCTGAGCGAATTCGAGCTCAGCGAAGAGGATGCGCCGCTCGTCGCCGATATCTGCCGTCGGCTGGACGGCATCGCGCTCGCCATCGAGCTCGCGGCCGGGCGCGTGAATGCCTATGGCATCGCTGGGACGGCCTCTCTGCTCGACAGCCGTTTCTCGCTGCTGTGGCGCGGGCGGCGCACCGCTGTGCCGCGGCACCACACCCTGAGTGCGGCACTCGCCTGGAGCTATGATTTGCTGCCGGCAACCGAAAGCGCAACGCTGCGCGGATTGTCGGCATTCGTCGGGCCATTCACCCTGGAAGCCGCGCTTGCGGTCGCATCCTGTCAGGGCATTGGCGAAGCAGAAGCCGCCGAGGCGATCTCCAATCTGCTTTCCAAATCGCTGATCGCGACCTCGCCTGCGGAGCGGCGGCTGCGCTATCGCCTGCTCGACACCACACGTGCCTTCGTCGCGGAGAAGCTCGTCGAGAACGGCGAAGCGGACCGCGTCGCACGTGCCCATGCCGAATATTTCCGCGACTTCCTGCGCGACATCGCCGTCAAATCCACGGGCATGCAGAGCGCCGGCGGCTTCCTTCCTTATGCCGACCACCTGCCCAACGTCAGGGCCGCGCTGACCTGGAGCTTTTCGGACGGCGGGGACCGAACGATCGGCGTGGATCTGGCGGCGTCAGCGGCGCAATTCTTCCTTGAGCTGACATTGCTGACGGAATGCTACCGCTGGACCCAGCAGGCGCTGGCGTCCCTCGACGCGAGCGCGGTGGATGGCCGCAATGAAATGATCTTGCAGGCCGCGCTCGGCGTCTCCGCGATGTTCACGCAGGGCAATACCGAAGCGGTCCGCTCGGCATTCACGCGCAGTCTCCAGCTTGCCCAGGAGCTCCAGGATTTGCACTGGCAGCTCTGGCTGCTCCGCGGATTGCACATCTATCTCACCAGGGTCGGAGATTTTCACGGAGCACTCGGAACCGGGGAACAGGGCGAGAGCGTCGCGCGGAAGCTGAACGATCCCGCCAGCACGCTGAACGTCGAATGGATGCTGGGCGTCGCCCATCATTTGATCGGCAACCAGGACAAGGCGGTGCAGCTCTGCGAGAGCGCGATGTTGCATAATCCCGGCTCGCAGCGGCTGAATATCGGCCATCTCGGCTATGACGACCGCATCGTCGCACTGGTGGCGCTGGCACGCGGGCTTTGGCTCACCGGCCGGCCCGATCGTGCGATCGAGGCGTCGAGATACACCGTTCGCGAAGCCGAACTGCTCGAACAGCCGCTCACTCTCGGTATTTCCTTGATCTGGACCATCTACGTGTTCCTCTGGGTCGGCGACTTGGCCAATGCGGAAATCCTGATCGAGCGGCTGATCGATCATTCCGCGCGCCACTTCCTCGGGCCCTATCACGCGGTCGGCATCGGCCAGAAGGGTGAGCTGCTGCTTCGCCGCGGCGACGTCGCCGCCGGCATCGAGCACCTCCGCCGCAGCCAGGCCACGCTGTACGCGACGCGACACCGGATCATGACCACGGTGTTTGCGACCGCGCTCGCGGAGGGACTTGTGGCGCAGAACCAGGCCGACGAAGCCTTGCAGACCATCAACGATGCCATCGCAGAGATCCCCGATCATGGCGAATCCTTCGACATGCCGGAGATGCTCAGGGTCAAGGGCGACATCCTCGCCCGGTCGGGCAATGCCGCGGAAGCCGAAAGCTGCTTCCTGGACTCGCTCGATCTGTCACGCCGCCAAAGCGCGCTCGGCTGGGAGCTGCGGGGGGCAATTAGTCTCGGCCGGGTTTGGCGCGGGGCCGGAAAAGCCGCCGACGCACGCGCCCTGCTCGCCCCCCTCGTCGCGCGGTACCAGGAGGGCCTCCAGACCCGTGATCTCGTCGCCGCCAGGGAGCTCCTTGCGGCGCTGAATTGAGAGTATCTTCAATGAGATACCGCAAGGCTATCCGCTCGCAACTCCTAACAAATTCTAACACGCCAAGCCGCATCCGCCCCGCCATGGTGGTGGCACTTCATGGTGGATATGGCGGGACATGGCGCTTCTTGACGATGTAATTGATGCCAGCGGCGGAATGGCCCGCTGGAATAGCTTGAGCCGGTTCACGCTTCACCTCTCCGTCGCGGGAACGCTGTTCTCCAGCACCGGACATGCCAGCGAATTCAAGGACGTGACGGCGGAGGGCTCGACCCGCACGCAATCGGTCCGCTTCACCGGCATCACCGGAGGCGAACACTCCGGCTCGTTTCAGCCGGACGCGATCACGATCGAAAGCCTCGAAGGTGAGATTCTGCGGACCTGGCGCAATCCGAGTCTTGCGTTCACCGAGGCCGGTTCGCCCGCGCTCGCGGGCGAGCTGCATCTCGTCTTCTTCTGCGGCGTCGCGATCTGGAATTATCTGACCAATCCATTCCTGCTCGCCCATCCCGATGTCTTGGTGGAGGAGCTGCCGCCGTGGCAGGAGAATAACGAGTCATGGCGGCGGCTGCGGGCGCAATTCCCACCGAGCCTGATCACGCTCGCGCCCGAACAGATCTTCTATTTCGACGAGAACGCATTGCAACGGCGGACCGATCACGATCTGTTCGGAATGAAAGTCGCGCATTACTCCTGGGCCCATGACAGCTTCGGCGGCATCGTGGTGCCGACGCTCCGACGCGCGCAGACGCTGCGGCCCGACGGAACCGTGGTCGCCAAGCCCGTGCTGATGGATGTCGAGATCTTTGACGCCGTCTTCGAGTAGCGGCCCGCGCGATATCTCCAACTCTCAACGTCTAACAATACATAACGAGCCAACAGTCGGCCTTGAGCGCAGATTGGGTTCGCGAGCAACGAACGACGTGACGTGCTCGAACGAGACCCAGCTCCGCGCATCTCCACCGCAATGGAGCGCGTCATCGCAGCAAACGCACTCAAGGAGAACGGTCATGAAAATATTGATGGTCATCACCTCGCACGACCAGCTCGGCAACACCGGGCGCAAGACGGGCTTCTGGCTCGAGGAGCTCGCCGCCCCCTATTTCATCTTCAGGGATTCCGGGGCCGAGATCACCCTCGCCTCGCCGAAAGGCGGCCGTCCGCCGCTTGACCCCAAGAGCAACGAGCGCGAATTCCGCACCGACCTGACGCTACGCTTCGAGGCCGACGTCGCCGCCGAAGCCCAACTCGACAAGACGGTTCGCCTCGACAGCGTCAAGCAGGAAGATTTCGACACCGTCTTCTATCCCGGCGGTCACGGCCCGATGTGGGACCTCGCCGAGGACAAGGACTCGGTCAAGCTCATCGAATCCTTCCTTGCCGCCGGCAAGACAGTCGCCGTGGTCTGCCATTCGACTGGTGCGCTGCGCCACGTCAAGACGCCCGACGGCAAGCCCCTGGTTCAGGGCAAGGAGGTGACCGGTTTCACCAATGGTGAAGAGGAGGACGTCGGCCTCACCAAGGTGGTGCCTTTCCTGGTCGAAGACGAAATGCTGAAGCTTGGCGCCGTCTTCTCGAAGACGGCAAACTGGGGCGTTCACGTCGTCACCGACGGCCTCTTGATCACGGGCCAGAACCCGCACTCCTCGGGTCCGGCCGCGCAGGCCCTGCTCGCCGCCCTGAAGGGCGAGCCGCTGGCGCGCGCGTCGTAAAGCCCAGATGCGGCACATCGCGAGAGGCGCCCGCGATGGTGCCTCTCGACGCCGCCGTCACAAGCGGATGTCCCCTACTTGCGACACATCTTCACTTCACATGCCGGATTCGGAGCGATGACATGAACATCCCAGCCACTCTTGCCCTCTCGGCCGCTTTGGCCTGCGCGACCGTGCAGGCCTCGGCACAGGATCTGCGATCGAGCCGGCGCTCGATCAGCTATCACAAGACCGATATCCGGGGTCTCGAGATTTTCTACCGCGAGGCTGGGCCCACCGACGCTCCGACGGTGCTGCTGCTCCACGGATTTCCCTCGTCGTCGCGGATGTGGGAGCCGCTGATGCCGCTGCTCGCCGACAAATATCATCTCATCGCGCCGGACTATCCCGGCTTCGGCAACAGCAGCGCGCCGCCGCCATGCGACTTCACCTATACGTTCGACAACATCGCCGCCGTGATCGGCGAGCTCACAACGAAGCTCGGCCTCACCGACTACGTCCTGTTCATGCAGGACTACGGAGGCCCTGTCGGCTTCCGCATGGCGCTGGCGCATCCCGAACGCGTCCGCGGTGTCATCGTCCAGAACGCGGTTTCGCACGAGCAGGGGCTGAGCCCGCTCTGGAATGCGCGCAGGAAGTACTGGGCCGACCCGGCGCACGAGGTCGAGGCGCTCAAGGCCAACTTTACGTCCCTGGAGGCGACGAGTCAGCGGCATCTCGGCTCCAGTCCGCGTCCCGAGCGCTATGACCCCGACACCTGGATCGACGAATACGCGTTCCTGACGCGTCCCGGCCAGGCCGAGATTCAGACCACGCTGTTCCTGGATTACCGGACCAACGTCGCCTCCTATCCGAAATGGCAGGCTTGGTTGCGCCAGACGCGGCCACCGACGCTGGTGGTCTGGGGCGAATACGATCCGTCATTCGCCGTCGCAGGCGCGACGGCCTATCGCGACGACGTGCCGGATGCCGAGGTTCACATTCTCGAAGCCGGCCACTTCGCGCTGGATGAAGCCACCGACGAGATCGCTTTGCTTGTCCGCGACTTCCTGGGGCAGCTGGCTGGACACAAGGGTTGAGCGCTGATGGACGCGCTCAGCAGCGAGAAGAGACGGTCGTATCGACTGTTCAGGCCCCCGGTTCGTTCAACATGCGTCGTGCTGCAATGAGATCGGCGGTCTCGAACCCTTCGGAGAACCGGGCATAGGTTTGAGCGAGCTGTTCGAGCGGATTTTGCACATGCTGCCGGGTTCGAAGCCGCGCCAGCGACATCTCGGCTCGCAGCCGCCACGATAGCGCGCCCTGCTGTTCGGCGAGCGAGATCGAGGCGACAAGATCGGCCTCGGCCGCGTCGGGATTGCCGCCCTGGACCTCCAGCTCTCCCCGCAGACGGAGCAGCTCGGGCATGTCGAACGCGCCGCCTTCCCGCTCGACCCGCAGAATGGTTTCGTGAAGAACCTGAATGCCTTCCGTCAATTGTCCCAAGCTGACCAGGCCCCGAGACAGATCCGCGGCGAACGCCGAGGCATAGAGTTCGTAGCGGTGGGCATGCAGGCGTGGAAGCGCACTCCGCATCAGGTCGACGCCGCCGGCCGCCTCGCCCCGAGCGATCATGCTCTGCGCCCGAAAACCCGCCGCGACGGCTTCGTAAGGCACGAGCCCGTGCATGCTCGCATGCGCGGTCAGACGACCGGTCATCGCCTCGACCGACGACCAGTCGCCGAGCCAGCCGAATACCGAAGCGGACCAGCATAATGCGATACAATGCATGACCACGTCATGCGGCGCCGAAGCGCCGACCAGCGGCCGGATGCATTCGAGCGCACGATCGGGAAAGCCGCGCAGCCATAGCACGCGCGCGAGCGGAATTTGCGGTGTGCGTGAGTAGGCGAAATGCCCGGGTTGGGTGCCGCGGAGCGCAGCGTCGTCTCGCAGGCCCTGGTCGAGATGAGCCTGCGCCGCGGCCTGGTCTCCGGCGAGGTGATATGACACGCCGAGCAGCGCTTTGCTCCCGGCGATGCCCGCGGTATCGCCGATGACGCGGGCAATCCGCTCGGCGTGAAGCGCAGTCGGCACCAGATGCCGATAGCGACCGGTCCGGCGGTAGAACATGTTGAGCCGGGACAACAGCCTGAATGTGTTGGCGTGATCGGAAAGCGCTTCCGCTATTTCCAGCCCGCGCCTGAGCGCCGCTTCCGCCTGCTCGCTGTTACGTTCGGTGAACATCAAGGCGTGACCGAGCGTCGACTGAAGTTCGAGCTCCCATGCGCCGCCCCGGTCGGCCTCGTCCAGCATTGCGAGTGCGCGATCGGACCAGATGCGGGCCTCGTTCAGCAAATTGAGTTCGACGAACAGCCTTGTGCAGCTGCCGGCGAGCGGCACGCGCAAGCCGGCGCCGTCGTCGTTGGCATAAGCCCATTGCAGCGCAGCGCGGGCATCGGCGAGCAGGCTCGCGCTTTCCTGCAAACGTGACGCATGATCGCCGCCCTCCTTGTCCCTCATGCCCGCTTCGAGCGTGCATTGAACATAGAGAGCATGACGATGCGCGATCTGCGCCAGCTGTCCGCCGTCGGCCAGTTTCTGCAGGGCATAGGCACGCGTTGCGTCGAGCAGGCGATAGCGCCGCGATGCGCCGTCCGGCTGGGTGGAAACCAGCGACTTCACCACGAGTTGCTCCAGGGCCTCGACGACGCGATCCTCCGCCATCTCCGCCCCGGCCGCGACTGCTATCGCGCCCCTCAACGTGAAGTGACCTGCGAAGACGGCGAGGCGCTGAAATACGATCCGCTCGCTCTCGCCGATCAGACCGAAACTCCAGTCGAGCGTAGCGCCGAGCGTCTGCTGCCGCGGCGGCGCCGTCCGCCGCCCGCGCCATTCGAGCTGCAGCCGGTTGTCGAGCAGCGCCGCCATCTCGCGCAGTCCATAGAGACCGACACGTGCGGCAGCCAGCTCGATCGCCAGCGCGATGCCGTCGAGCTTGCCGCAAATCCGGGCCAGGACTTCGGCATCCTCGTCGGTGATGTCGTCGCGATGCCCCGCCGCGACGGCGCGATCGACGAACAGGCGCACGGCGGGATAAGCAAGCACCTCGCCGGCACTGAGGCGGGTGCCCTGCGGCGGACCGGGGAGCGAAACGAGCTCGAAAATCTGCTCGCCTTCCACCAGCAGCGACTCGCGGCTGGTTGCGAGGATGACGATGCCAGGCGCCTCCCGGTAGATGTTTTCTGCAAGGCGCGCGACCTCCTCGATGACGTGCTCGCAGCTGTCGAGCACGAGAAGCAGCCGGCGGCCGCGCAGGAAATTGACGATGCTGGCCGAGGGGTCCTCGTGGTGCACGACGAGGCCCAACGCGGCTGCAACCGTGCTCGCGACCAGCGCTCCGTCCTTGAGCGGACCGAATTCGAGGAAATGGACGTTGCCGTCGAAGCTATCGCACATCTCGTGCGCGAGCGCAGTCGCAACGGTGGTCTTTCCGATGCCGCCCGGCCCTCGCAGCGTGACGAAGCGATCGCGGAGCAAGCGCGCTGCCAACTCGGCCACGGCGTCCTCTCGCCCGACCATCCGGTCCAATCGGCGCGGTAGCGACGGTGGCGGCGCGGCCCTTTCAGGCACACGCGACGCCGGTGTAGCCACCTCCGCGCGCCCGCCACGCCGCACGGGCGCGACAAAGCAATAGCCCCGGCCCGGGATGTTGGTGATGTAGCGGGCACCATCCTTTCCGTCGCCGAGCACCTTGCGCAGCTCCGCGACATGGACGCGCAGGCTGACCTCCTCGACGGAAAGTCCGGACCACGCATAGCCGAGAATTTCGTTCTTCGGGACCACTTCGCCGGCGCGACTGACCAGCAGGCGCAAAATATCCATCGCACGGCTGCCGAGCCTGACCGGCAAGCCATCCTTCTCCAGCAGCCGCGACCGCAGCGAAAATGGCCCGAACGCGACGGCATCGAAATCTGGGATCGCCGCGGCGTCGCGGCCGCGGGGGCCCTGTCCTGCCGAGAGCTCGATCACTTTTGGCTCATCTTGACGGCCGCTCCAGCGAAATGCGGCGCGACTATACCCGGCGCCAGTGCGAGGTCCAGCGAGGGCAACCCACAGAACTCACACCTCCACATCGATCTCCACGCCATGACCGGTGCTCTCCTGAGTCGTGTCGGGGATACGCAAATGTCTGATAAACTGTACAAAAACGACGCTTCCTGAGACGGGATGCCGCACCTGATGCGCTCCCACAAAAACTAACACATCCTAATCACCACTAACGAGCTTGCAGGTCAGCTCACGCCTATCCTCTCACCATGGAAAACGTGGGCTTTGCGCGTTTGCTGGTTGCAAACAGCGGAGAACGCCCGGAGAGGACGAACGATGTTGACCAATTTGCAGGCAGGTGATGCCTGGATTGAATTTCCGGGCACCTCGGGGGATTGCGAGTTCCCCCGGGCAACACACGCGATCATTCGGGAGCGTCAATGGCGTCAGATCGATCCGCGCACGGGAGCGGCGGCCGAGGACATCGCGATCTCGCGATGGGAAGACCCGCGGAGCACCTCGTCGCACCAAGCGACGACGCCCGAGGATCGCTATTTCGTCGGCATCGCCCTCAAGACCACGCGCGCGAAACTGACCCGGGATCGCCAGGTCATTTTCGACGGGACCATGCCCGCGGGCACACTGTATCTCACCGCGCCGTCAAAGCCCCTCGCCGTACAATTCCAGTCGCCATGCGCCTTCTTGCACTTTTACATCTCCGCGGATCAATTTCCGGCACAATTTTCCGGAACTGAAGGTTTGAATGATCTCGTCCTGTTGCGCGATCCGCTCGCGGCCGAGCTTGCCAAGGCGCTGATCGAACTTGGCGACGCCGCGGACCACGAGTTCACGCGCTGCATTGGCCAAACCCTCGCGATGCATCTGGCGCGGCTGGAATTGCCACGCGCCAAGGTCAATGCCCTGCCGAAATGGCGGCTGCGGCGCGTCGAGCAATATATCGCCGATCATTTCCACCGCTGCATCAGCCTGTCCGAGCTCGCCAATGTCGCCGGCCTGTCCAGAATGCACTTTGCGGCGCAATTCCGCGTCGCGACCGGTTATCGCCCCCGCGAATATCTGCTCAATCACCGGATCGAGCAGGCCAAGACGTTGCTGGCGACCACCGAGCGGCCGCTGGCCGAGATCGCACTCGCCGTCGGCTTCAGCACGCAGGCGCATTTTTCGACTGTCTTCAAGCGCATCACCGATCAATCCCCGGCACGCTGGCGCCTCGCCAGCAAGGGCGAACGGCGAGAGGTGCAAGCACTCCCGCCGCGTCGTCCTGCTACGGAGAGGGACTGGATCAGCGCAGCCGCGTAAGCATTCGCTCGCGCCCTCATCCTCCCGGGCCTGCGAGCCACTCGGGGCCGTCCCTGCACCCACACAGGACGGCCCCTTTTTTTTTAAACCGGATCGAAAGCCCGGATCGGCGGCAGATTGCCGGTGAACTTCTCGACCTCGACTGTCGTGAGCTGACCGGTGCAGCCTTGCGCAAAGGACGACGTGCCGACGTCGCGGGTGAGCACGTTCGGATTGCCGTGCACGCAGAGCGGCGCGTCGTCTTCGGGGTCCATCGGGTCGTACCAGGCGCCGGTCGGGAGCTGGACCACGCCGAGCGCGATGCCGTCGGTGACGTGGACCGCGGCGAGACAGGCGCCGCGCGCGTTGAACAGCCGGATGATGTCGCCGTGCTTGATCCCGCGTGCGTCTGCGTCCTGCGGGTTCATGCGCGCGACCTCGCGGCCGCGATGTTTGCTTTGAAGCGAATGTCCGCCGAAATCGAGCTGGCTATGCAGACGCGTCACGGGCTGGTTGGCGACCAGGAAGCACGGCGCCCCCGGCTTGGGCGTGTCGGACTTCTCCAGCCAGACCGGATGGCCCGGGCAATCCGCATCACCATGACCTGCGATCTTGGCAGAGAATATTTCGATGCGACCGCTCGGCGTGGGCAAAGCATGATTGACGGGATCGTCGCGGAAGCGGCGCAGCCGGCCACCGTCGTCGGGCTGCTGCGGCACCACCAGGCTGCCGCGCCGCCAGAACTCTTCGAAGCTCGGCGCTTCCAGGCCGCGCGCTTCGAGCGAGGCGCGGGTCGGCTCATAAAGATGTTCCAGCCACTGACGTGACGTCCGCCCCTCGGTGAAGGGCTCGCGCGCACCGAGACGGTCGGCAAGATCGGCGAAGATCTCGTAGTCGTCGCGCGCAAGGCCGAACGGCTCGGCGATCCGGTGCATCGCGACCATCAGGGGATCGTTGCTGGAATAGCCGATGTCTTCGCGTTCGAGCGTCATCGTCGAGGGCAGCACGATGTCGGCATGCCGGGCCGTGGCAGTCCATGCGAGCTCGTGCACGACCAGCGTGTCGACTTTCGCAAACGCCTTGCGCAGGCGGTTGATGTCCTGGTGGTGATGGAAGGGATTGCCGCCGGCCCAGTAGACAAGGCGGATATCCGGATAGGTGCGCGTCTCGCCGTTGTAGCGATAGGCGCTGCCGGGATTGAGCAGCATGTCGGCGATGCGCGCCACCGGAATGAAATCGCGGACAGCGTTGCGGCCCTGCCCTAATGTCGGCCCCGGCACGTCGTTGACGCGGCGACCGTAATAGCCGATTGCCCCCAACGAATAGGCGTAGCCGCCGCCGGAGAGGCCGATCTGGCCGAGCGCTGCCGCCAGCACCATGCCCATCCACACCGGCTGCTCGCCATGCTCGGCGCGCTGGAGCGAATGAGAGACGGTGATGAGCGCGCGCTTGCCGGCGAGCCGGCGCGCCAGCTTGCGGATTGTGTCGGTGTCGACGCCGCAGACCGCGGCGGCCCATTCGGCGTGCTTGGGTTGGCCGTCGCTCTCGCCGGTGAGATAGCGCAGGAAGACCGGCCAGCCCTCGGTGTAGCGATCGAGGAAGGCCTGGTCGTGCAGGTTCTCCGCGATCAGCGTATGAACGATGCCGAGCATCAGCGCGGTGTCGGTCCCGGGCACGCAGGTCATCCACTCGGCGCCGGCCTCGACGGGCAGGTCTTCGCGCAACGGGCTGACCAGGATGAACGCGCAGCCGCGGCGGCGCGCAGCTTCCATCGCGCCGCGCTCGACATGCTTGCTGATCGAGCCGCCTGCGACCATCGAGTTCTTCAGCGCCATGCCGCCGAACGCCAGCACGATGTCGGTATCAGCCGCGATCTGCTCCCAGGTGACATTGCGCTTGGTGATATCCTCGTAGCCGCAGAGGATCTGCGGCAGCAGCACCGAGGACGCGCCGGAGGAATAGGAGTTCACCGAGCGCACATAGCCGCCCAAGGCGATGTTGAGGAAGCGATGCACCTGGCTCTGGGCGTGGTGGAAGCGGCCCGCGCTCGACCAGCCATAGGAGCCGCCGAACACCGCGCCGGGGCCGCGCGTATCACGGATGCGTGCCAGCTCGTCGCCGAGCAGATCGAGCGCCTTTTCCCAGCTGACGGATACGAATTCATCGCGGCCGCGGCGATCGTCCGGACCCGGACCGCGTTCGAGCCAGCCGCGGCGGATCGCCGGCTGGGTGATGCGCGCCTGATGGCGTAGCGCGCCGGGAAAATTGTCGATGATGCGGTTCGGATCGGGATCGCCCGCATAGGCCCTGACCTCGAGCCCGGCCTCGCCTTGACGTGCCGAGAACACGCCCCAATGCGAGGTGTGCGGCTTGAAGCCGTCGGACAGGTCGAGGCCGGGGTCGGGGAAGCCAATCGTATCGTCCATCGTCGCATTCCTTGTTCCGGTCGCGGCACTGTCCCGGCCGCACCGATGTCATCCGCGTCGCAGTATAGCGATCCGCGCTTCGATGTCGTCGGGTCAGGGCCGGCGAAAATGCCGGGCGCTCGTGCAAGGACAGATTGGCGAACGTTCGCAGGAACGACCCGGCGGCGATTTTTCGTCCAATTTTGCTTTATTTTCAACGCTTTAGTCGGTTGCATTCAGAGCCGCGCGGTCCGTCTTTCGGTGAGACTTGGCGCGAGATCTCTTTGCGACGACACTGACATTGAAATGTGCGATATGCCGCCCGTCACACACAACATCGGTCCCATCATGATCAAGCGCGTCTTGCCCTACGAGGGTCTGCTCCACGAAGTGGTCGAGCATCATGGCGTGCTCTACATCGGTGGAATCGTCCCAGAGGACACGAGCCTCGACATGTCGGGCCAGGCAAATGACGTCCTCGGGCAGTTGGCGCAGCTGCTCAAGACCCTCGGATCCGATCTGAGCAACGTCTTGCAGGTGACCATCTACATGACGAGCCTCAAGGAGAAGGCAGACTTCAACGCGGCCTGGAAGGCGCATTTTGCAGAGGCTCATCTGCCGGCGCGCGCCGCAATCGGCGTGGCGGATCTCGGTCCCGGCGTCAAACTCGAGATCACGGCCATCGCCGCTCGACAATAGTGGCATGCCAGGGCGCCGCAAAGAACCTCACACCAAACCCATTGTGTTCTCGGCAAGATCCACCTCAGATTAGCGCCGCTCGTGAAGGATAACCGCCACGAGCGACGTTACTGTCAGCACGATTCCTAGCCCGACGGCCGGATCGCTGGCGACAATCGCCGCGAGAGAGGCACCGCATGCAGCGCCCGCCATTTGCGAGAATCCGAACAGGGCTGCGGCGATACCGGCCTTGCTGCCAAACGGCGACAGCGCTGCCGCGCTCGACAGCGGGCTCACTATTCCCACGCCGAACAGAAAGACGGAAGCCGCTAACAGAAATGGCAGCAGCGCGCCGTTCGCGAGCAGCACCGCGCAAAGCAGCCCGGCGCCTCCGAGGACGGTTAGTCCCAAGCCGACCGACGTCGCACGGCAGGAACCAACCCGCGCCGATAGCCTAGGCGCCAGCATGCCGGCCGCAAACACCAGGAAGACCACGCCCGCAAATAGCTCACCAAGTTTGATTGGCAAGAATCCAAACGATTCGAGCAGCACCCGCGGCGCGCTGGAGAAAATCGCGAAAAGACCGGCCATCACCAGTCCAGCGGTTCTAGCAGGCGCAACGAACCGGCGATCCCGAACAAGCTCCAGATAGAAGCCGGCAATTTTGAGCGGATTCAGAGAACGACGCGCGCCGTCATTGGTTTCGCCGACGAAGGTCGCATAGGCCAAAGCCGTGCAGAGCGCGAAGGCCGCGACAAAGGCAAATTCCGAGCGCCAGCCAAAGAATAGATCGAGCGCACTCCCCAGCAGCGGTGAAAAGCCTGGGGCGGCCGCGGTTGCCATGGTGATCGAGGCCATGACCTTTGCAAGTGCCTGGCCATCGAACAGATCCCGGGCGATCGCACGTGAAAGCACCGAAGCCGCACATGCGCCGCAAGCCTGCATTGATCGGCCGATCAGCAGGCTCGATAGATCGCGCGCGAAAGCGCACCAGATCGTACCGGCGATGAAAATTCCGAGCCCTATCAGAATCGGCATGCGTCGCCCGAACCGGTCCGACAGCGGGCCGGCAATCAATTGCCCTATGGCGAAAATCGCCAGAAAGATCGTGAAGGCCGACGTGACCGCCGCGCTGGATACATGCAAATCGTCCGCGATGACCGGCAGCGAAGGCAAGAAGATGTTGGTCGCAAGGATTCCTGTCGCCGCCAGGGCACAAATCACTATTCTGCGCGCCGCCGCCCCTGCTTGACGTCCGTGCCCCGCCGCAGAAACCGTGCCCTCGACTTCAATGGACATGCTGCGCTCCCAAGTCCTGTCCAGATGCGGCGAGGCAGGGACGCCTGATCACCTACCCACTGCATGCTGGCCGGACGCATGCCATCCTGAACAACCACTGCTTGGGTGTCGTCCTGCGAATGTGGGAGGAGCGCGCAAATATTTGCTGCTTCTGGGTGCTGCAATGAGCGCCCTCTCTCCTATCCCGCCAGGGGCGTCGTATAGCCTGCAACCAGCTTGACGAGATCCGCCTGGCGCGCGGTGCCTGTTTTTTCAAACAACCGGCTGACATGCGTCCTAACCGTGCTATCGGCGACCCCGAACGCCATAGCGACCTCAGGAACGCCACCGACCTCGACGATGGCCAGCAACACGCGGAGTTCGGTCGGCGTCAGCTTGAACGCGCTGCCGATGGCTCCGGGAATAGAAGCAACCGCCAGCGACGCCTTGCGAACGAACAAGGCCGCCGTGGCGGTGTAAACAATACCAGCACGCCGACGCGCGCCTGACGTGAGGGGCAATGCATGGGCCACATAGCGGTCGCCCTCCCTGCCGGTCAGCGGCAACGCGATGCCCCTTATACCAAGTGCGGCATCGCCCTGCCCCGCGGTGGCGAAGACATCTCGCAGGGTGCGGTCGACCTGAGGATCGCTGGCGACCAGCCGCCCGCCCACGGAACTCAGAATATCACGAGCGTCGAGAATGGCATTGCCGGCCGTATTGGCGTGAATGAGACGTCCACCGGGATCGACGAGATACATGCCAGCACCGAGCCCGTCCAGCGTGTCAACGAACGTCGCGAGTTCAGCGGCCTTGAACTCGAACATCTTGCCGATCACGACGGCACGCCTGATATGCGGCGCGATCAGCCTCATTTGCCGGCGCGCGTGCTCGTCGACGAGCCCATTTCGCCGGTGGCGGAAGACCCCGAAAATAGCTGTGCTGACCGTGGTCCTGTCGACAACCGCGCTGACAAAATCGACAAGCCCCTGGGGCTCGGCCCACTGCCGGTATAGTTCACTCTGGGTGAGTGCTGCGAAAGACATCAAATCGGTCGTCGCGATCGGCTGCTCGAGGTCACCGAGAAAGTGCCCCTCCGCGGAGGAATAAATCTGCCGAAAGAGTTCGACCCGCAACGGCACGTCAAATCCAAAGCGATGGGGCACCGTGGCGTGCTGGACACCGACGTCCTTGCAGAACAGCCCGCCTGCTGCGCCGCCAACGAATTGCACGATGCTGACGATGGCGTCTTCCCAACGAGAGGGATCGATGGCGGCATCGTAGATGACGCTGATCAGGTCGCTCAGTTGCTGCTGATCATCTGAATTGTCTTTCGACGATTCCGAAACCGACCGCGGATGTGAAACCCTGTTCATTCGAAGACGCGCCCCCGGTGTGAGGATAGCTGTGAGACAACTTTAAGCTTTTCCGCTGATAGCGAGCCGGTATCGCGCTCAAATCATTTTGATCGTGTCCCACCGGAGCCGCAGGGAATATCGGCCATCCTTCAAATGGAGGATGGTCATGCGGTCGGTGATCCTCTTGGCCGGACGCCGCAGGTTGAAATGAGTTGATCAGAACGCGATGCGCACGCCGCCCTGGCCGTGTCGATACGGCTGCGACCGGACGCCGCGCCGCTTGAATCCACCCCTGCTTGCGGACTGATTGGCCTGTCTTGACGAGCGTCTCGGGTCAGATGTCGGCGTCCTGGGACGCGGCGAAGCTTCGGCATGAAAGCGGGACGAGCATGGCCGCGTGACGGCGGTAGCGGCGATACCGGTTGCCGAACTGCTGGATCAGATCGTGCTCTTCCAACTGAATGCCGATCAGGATGTAGGCTGTGATGCCAAGCGAATAGACCAGATGACCGACCGTCATCGCAGGCGTGGCCCAGACTGCGAGCAGGATGCCGAGATAGATCGGATGGCGGACATACCGGTAGAGCAACGGCGTGCGGAATTTGGCTTCGGGCGGTTGTTTACCGAACAGGTGCATGAACACCTGGCTGAGGCCGAACAACTCGAAATGATTGAGAAGAAACGTGCTGACCACCAGCACGACCCAACCCAGCCAGAAGACGGCGTCGATCGCCCCCGCCGCGACCGGGTGGTTCACGGTCCAGACCGGCGTGGGGATCGGCTGCCACTGCCAGTACAGCAACAGCAGTGCAAAGCTGGCGAACAGCACGTAGGTGCTGCGCTCGACCGAAGCCGGCACGATTCGCGTCCACCAGCGCTTGAAGCCCTGACGCGCCATCACGCTGTGCTGGATCGCGAACACTCCGATTAGCAGCACATCGATAACAATGCTTGCCAGAACCGGACCAATGGCCCCGGAATCGATAGACTTTGGAGGAGCAGGTTCCCGGTGAAGCCAGTGAGATAGAGCAAGGCGACGAGCGTGACACCGTAAGCGGCAGTGCCGTAGAGGACCGCAACTAGACCTGCCATCAATCTTCTCCCAGAGAGTTCATTTTTTTTGCATCGATTCGTCCGATAGCGGCGGCGGCTGCGGCGGTGCTTACAATGAAGAGCATTTCGAGCAGCGACTGGCGCGGGTACGTCACCCCGGGGCCGCGGCGGTGATCCCGGATTCTGCACGGTGACCATCCAAGAGCTTGAATTCATCATCACGCCTTCAGGGCGGACGAATTGTTTCAACTCGTCCTTCAAGGCCGCCACCAGCGTATCAAACAAACGAGCAGCCTTCGGACCGGCTTCGCGATAAACCTCCCCTGCGGGACCGATCGCGAGCTGAAACGCGACCGCTTCGTCAAGATCTCGCCCGACCAAGACTTCGGCATCGATCCGTTCGAACCTGATGCCGCCGTAGCCGGCAATCATCAATTGCCGAGTCACGGCCTCGGGATCGGTCATAGAAAACGGTCCGGGCCCGCAGGTTGCAGCGTCTTCCCTGACGGGGGGCAGCTAGCGAAGCAGAACCTCCTTCGACAGTGTAAGCCACGGATTGTCCGCCCGTTCGCGCCAGACGACCATCGTCATCAGTCCACCCGGCTTGAGCGCAAATCGCAAGTTGCTCAAGCCAGCCGTTGGGTTTTCGAAGAACTGGGTTCCAAAGCGAGAGAAGCAAAAATCATGTACCGGCTCGAACGGATGGGTCTGAACATCCGCTTCGAGAAAGCTGAGATTGGTCACCCCTGCCTCCTTCGCATCTGCGCGGCCGACGTCGAGGAAGGCATTGCAGCAATCGAGGCCGAGGACGGATCCGGTCGGTCCGACGCGCCGCGCAAGTTCAATTGCGGTGTCGCCCCAGCCACATCCCACATCCAGGGCCCTGTCGCCGGCTCTGATCGGCAGCGACGGGAAGACTTTAGCGCTATGCAGGTGAAGGCCGCCGGCGAGGATGTGCCGCCACGCATTGAATTTCGGAGCCAGTACAGCGTTCCAGAAATCGATATACGGCGTGACGGTTGCGGTAGCCTGCGCGATGCTCATGATCGGGATATCCGTCTGCTTGGTTGCCATCCAGAACCCCGTCGTGGCGTCCCGCTTTTCCATTCTTCCGCAACCGGTTCCGCGTCCGCCTGACCGTCTGGACAGCGTCTCAAGGAAACGTGGAGGAATCGGTTGCTTGGCAGTTCATTCATGAGCCCCGTATAAGCGCGGGGACCGCCACGGTGAATGATCGCCCAGCCGGATCAGTTGACCGATCGTCCAAATCTGAGATTAGCCTAATGATCGATCCGCTATCGGAAGTGCTTCGATCGGTTCGCCTGACCGGCGGCATTTTTCTGGATGCGCGGTTCACCGCGCCGTGGAGCGTCCATACGCAGATCGTCGCTGAGGACTGCGTGACCTTCGCGGTCAAGCCCTCGCTGCTGATCGCTTACCACTTCGTCATCGCCGGAAAATTTCTGCTCAGCGTCGACAGCGAACCTACAGTCGAGGTGCGGGCCGGCGAGATCGTACTGCTGCCCAGAAACGATGTTCATACACTCGCCAGCGACGCGGGTCTGGTACCGACAAACGCGCGTCATCTCATTCAGCCGTCACCGGATGGGGGGCTGGCAAAAATTATGCACGGCGGAGGCGGTGAGCCGGCGCAAATCGTGTGCGGTTTTCTCGGCAGCGAGGAAACCTATAATCCGTTGATCGCGGCCCTGCCAAGAGTGCTGAAGCTCGACATTCGCGAGGGGGTCGCACGCGACTGGATCGAGGCTTCAGTGCGATATGCAGCCGGCGAACTGACGGCCGGCAGGTTCGCCTCGTCAAACCTGATGTCTCGGCTTTCCGAACTGCTGTTCGTAGAGGCGATGCGGCAATATTCCGTGACATACACCGATCAAGATGGAGGATGGCTGAAGGGGATTGCCGATCCGAAAATCGGACGCGCGCTCGCCTCCATTCATCATAACGTCGGGCTGCCGTGGTCCGCGGAAGTCCCTTGCGAGAGAAGTCTCGATGTCGCGGAGCGCCTTCGTCGACCGCTTCACAACCCTGATCGGGGTGCCACCAATCCGGTATCTGACCATCTGGCGGCTTCAGGCAGCCAAGGTGAGCCTACGAGAAACACGCAAGCCGATCGACCAAATCGCAGAGGAAGTGGGTTACGGATCCGGAGAAGCATTCAGCCGGGAATTCGGCCTGGCGCCTGCGCGATGGCGGCAACGCTGACAACGCAATTGATTGCGCAAGCGTCAAGTTTCAGAACGAGCCTCCATAGGGGGACGATCAGGAAATGATGCGTCGCCGTCGCGGCGAGAGCCGTAGCGGGTCAAACCGGCCCTGGACGGTCGGAATCGCACCTCTTGTCTATCTCGCACAGCGGAGCATGTGACCAGCTGATACGCACGTCCTAGTGCCCTCGGCGTGGACCTGGAGCACGGGCACGCGTCACGCACGCCAATTTCAGTGCGCACAAACCCGCGCGATATCGGCGACGGGTCGAGATCGGCGAAGGCACGCACATGGTCCTGCTGGAGAAGAACCGGTTGCAGGCCTTCGACGCGATCAATCAGTTTCTCTCGGAACAGTATGAGCATGACTAGCGCGATCTCCGCGGATCCCGCCGCGAGAAACACAGATGCTTCGCCTGAGCGCGACTCGCGCTTCCGGTTCCCGAATCGTCCGATCCTTGAGGACGATCGCATGCGCCGTCTACTATTCCGGAACCGTTTGACCGATCGCCCTCGCACTTCTGGGCGCATGCTGGGCAGACAAACAATGACCTGCATGGAGTAAAACTATCAAAGTTTAATGCGCTCTGTCGTTCTCATCGATCAAATTGGGGACGGGTTCTGAGTTATTAGGCGACCAATGCAGGCAGGATTTGCGTTCTCCAAGCTCGCCGACCGGTTGGCGAGCCTCACTCCCGTAACGGCCGACGATCTCCACCTGCTCGCGGACATGGCAAGCACAATCGCGCATCTCGGTTCGCGTCAGGCCGTTTTGCGGCATGGCGATGATGCCACCCAGTGCTGCCTGCTCCTTCAGGGATATCTGTCGTGGCAGGATGCAGAGAGTGCGGACGGGCAGATCACGTCAATCCATGTTCCCGGTGACATCGCCGATCTACACACGCTTTATCGTCCTCGCGTTGACGGCAACCTGATCGCGCTCGGCCCTGCCATCGTCGCTCTCGTGCCACACCGCTTCTTTCACGATTTGTCCGCGCGTTCGCCCGCGATGTCTCGCGCATTGCTGCTGATGCTGCTCACCACCCACGCCATTCAGCGCAACTGGACAGTGAACCTGGGTAGCCGTGATGCATTGACGCGCGTGGCGCATCTGCTGTGCGAGATCACCACCCGGCTGCAAAGCGTCGGCTTGGCGAGAGATTTCAGACTGCCGTCACCCTTCACCCAATCGGACCTTGCGGCAGCATGCAGCATCTCCCCGGTCCACGCCAACCGCACGATTCAGGAACTGCGACGATGCAATCTCCTGCAATGGCAGGGCAAGACGGTAACGATCACGGACTGGCAGGGACTCGTGCGGCTCGCAAGATTCGATCCGACTTACCTGAGCATTTCGTCCAGCCGCGACGATGCGTCGTCCTCGCGTCTCAGGCCACTTACGGCGGACCTTGCGCTCGCTTGAGCTCCTTTCGGACGACACCTTGGAAACTTGCGGAGCGTGCAATCAGGGCCTCCCGCACCTCTTCAAGGACGCTATCCCAGTTGCCTGGTGTCCTCTGATGAAACAGCCGCAGGCTCGGATACCAAAGGGAATGGGCCTCGGATGCCGGCCAGCGCCAGTCGCAATCCGCATGCAATAAGACCCACGCCTCACAGCCGAGTGCTCCCGCGAGATGGGCCACCATAGTGTCGACGCAAATGACGAGATCGAGCCGCTGGAGGAGATGACCGAGAACCGTAACGTCAGGCGTGCTGACGTCCCTCGCGCCGATCTCGGCCAGTTCGCACGTTCGGGCCCCGCGTTGCAGTGAGCAGAGCGTCACGCCGGGAACGGCAAGATGTCCCAACAGGGACGGCGGAACGGTCCTCCGCTTGTCCCAATTGCCGACTTCCCAAACCAGGCCCACGGCAAGGCCCCTGAGTTCGAGACCTCGGTCTTGCGGGAGCGCTGGTTCGACCTTGGTCGGCAACGACAGGTAAGGTGCGCGCATCTCGACCTGCTCTCGCCTCGCCCTTATGGCATGCGGCACCTCCATAATCTCGATATCGACCTCGAAGTCGACCTCAGGTGCACCATCATGGAGCGCGAAGGCCCGATCGACGCCAGCCGCTCGCTCGACCAGCGGCAGAAGCTCGCCCTGGCACCAGACCGTGACGCGGCGCGCGACGTCACGAAGCGGCCGCATGAAGCGCAGGAACTGGATAGTGTCGCCGAGCCCGTGGTAGCAGCGGACCAGCACATCCTTGCCCCTCAGTTCCTCACCACGCCAGATCCGCTGCAGGTGACGCGGCCCGGTGTGCTTGGGTGGATACGCAAGCATTGCCAGATCGCGGTCATTGATTGCCCAGGCGCGTTCGAAGTCGCCTGCCCGCATCGCCTCGGTCCAGCTGCCCGACACGTGGTGATCCAACTAGCGCCGTACGAATTTGTGAAAGCGGCTCGGCTTCCCATCCTTGGTCTGGTCCTGATGGAGGAAGGCAATGCCGGCCTCGTCGAACTTGGCGAAGAATTCGTCCCAGCTGATCCGATCGAGACCTTCGTCGGGCGGATCGAAATCGATGCGCAGGATACCGGCGTGTCCGTCCTCCTCCGTGGCCTTGACCGTTGCAGGCTTTCCGCCGCGCTCCTCCGCCCATTTCCGGATCACATCATGGCTGGTGGTCTGCTGGGCTTCGCTGGTTTGTGATTTGGATGACATGTGACACCTCGATTGCTGACAAGGAGCGAGCGACGGATCGGCCCTCGCGTCGGACTGTTTCGCCGTGAACGCCGGGCGCGAGCATTTGTTCTTTCGTAGGCCGGACTCTCTCAAAACATCATCTTCTTCATCTTCATCATGGAAGCTTTTCGTTCCCACCAACCCGCCCGGGATTCTATCCCAGGTTAAGCGCGCGAGATTTTTTCGGCCGGAATCCGACGTGAGGCGGACATAGTGCAGTGAGTTCAGGAACGAACATACGTTCCCCACGTTCGCCGACGTACTTACGTCAACACTGCATCTCTTCAACACTGCATGCCTTAACGCTGCACGTCTTCCGGAGGGCCTCTAGCCATGCATTCTCGTCTTCAGGACAGGCGGCGCGTGCGCGTCGGCATCGTCGGTGTCGGCAATTGTGCGAGCTCCTTCGTTCAAGGGCTCTCCTATTACCGGGACGCCAAATCGAATGAACCGGTGCCTGGGCTGATGAACGCCGATCTCGGCGGCTACCACATCAGCGACATTCAGGTCGCGTCGGCCTTCGACGTCCATGCCGGCAAGGTCGGACGCGACGTGGCCGAGGCGATCTTCGCAGCGCCGAACAACACGCACCGCTTCTCCGACGTCGCCCCCACCGGCGTCATGGTCCAACGCGGCCCCGTCATGGACGGTGTCGGCCATTATCTAAAGGACGACGTCCCGATTGCGGATGTCCCGGAAGCCGACGTCTCCGAAGTGCTCGCGACCTCGCGCACGGACGTGCTTGTGTCCTATCTTCCCGTCGGCTCGCAGCGTGCGAGCGAATTTTACGCCGCGCGCGCGATCGAGGCCGGCTGCGGCTACGTCAATTGCATCCCCGTCTTCATTGCCTCGAATCCCGACTGGCGGCGGCGTTTCGAGGATGCAGGCCTGCCGATCGTCGGCGACGACATCAAGAGCCAGGTCGGCGCCACCATTCTGCACCGTGTGCTCGCCAATCTCTTCCGTGAACGCGGCGTACGGCTGGACAGAACCTACCAGCTCAACATCGGCGGCAACACCGATTTCAAGAACATGCTCGAGCGCGAGCGGCTGACATCAAAGAAGATCTCCAAAACCCAAGCCGTAACCAGCCAGTTCGACGTGCCCATGGATGCCGATAATATCCATGTCGGCCCGAGCGACCATGTGCCGTGGCTGACCGACCGCAAGCTGGCCTTTATCCGCCTGGAGGGCACCACGTTCGGCGGTGTTCCCTTGAGCGCGGAAGTCAAGCTCGAAGTCTGGGACTCCCCGAACTCGGCGGGTGTCGTGATCGACGCGGTCCGCTGCGCCAAGCTCGCCATGGACCGCGGGCAGGCCGGCGCGCTGACGGGCCCCTCGAGCTATTTCATGAAGTCGCCGCCTCAGCAGTTCACGGACGAAGAGGCCGGACGGCGAACGCGCGCCTTCATCGACGACAAGGCGTATACCTGATGGCGAAGATCATTCATCTGATCCGCCACGGGCATCATGCCCTGCTCGGCCGCACGCTCTGTGGCCGGATGAAGGGCGTAGAGCTCGATGATCTCGGCTGCGAGGAAATCGCGCGATGCGCCGATACTTTCACGCCCCCGCCGAGCATGGTTCAGTCGAGCCCGCAGCGGCGCTGCATGCAGTCGGCCTGCATCCTGGCGGCGCGCTTCGGCTTGCCGGTCGAGATCGTGCCGGCACTCGACGAGCTCGACTACGGCGAATGGACCGGACTGTCGTTCGAGGCGCTCGCCCGGGATCCCCGCTGGTCGCGCTGGAACGAACAACGCGGAACGAACCGCCCGCCGGGGGGCGAAAGCATGCAGTCGCTTCAGAAGCGCGTCGTCGCCCATCTGGAGCAGCTGCGCAACGATCATGGTAGCGGCACCGTCGTCGTCGCCGTCAGCCATGCCGAACCGATCCGCGCGGCGCTGCTGCACTATTCCCGGAAAGAGCTCGACGACTTCCTCTCGATCGAGATCGACCCCGGCAGCGTCAGCACCCTCAGCGTGGACAATCGCGGACTCAAGATCACCGGGATCAATCAGCGGGTGCCAGCGTGAAGATCGTCATTTTCGGCCTGACAATTTCCTCGTCCTGGGGCAACGGTCACGCCACCCTGTGGCGAGGGCTTTGCAAGCATCTCGCGCGAGCCGGCCACAGCGTCGTCTTTTTCGAGCGCGACGTGCCCTACTACGCGGGCGCGCGGGATTTGCACGAACTGCCCGGCGGGCAATTGCGACTGTTCTCGAACTGGGACGATGTGCTGCCTTTGGCGCGGAGCGAAATCCGTGATGCAGATGTCGCGATCATAACGTCCTATTGTCCCGACGCGATCGCCGCGACAGAGCTTGTCCTGTCCGAGGGTCGTGCGGTGCCCGTGTTCTATGACCTCGACACGCCGGTCACGCTGACGAAGCTGATGGCCGGCGAGGCCGTTCCCTATATCGGGCCGCGCGGCCTGCGGGATTTCGCCCTGGTCCTGAGCTTCACCGGCGGCTCCCGCATCTGCAACGAATTTCGCGACAGGCTCGGCGCCTGCAACGTCCGCCCGCTCTACGGACACGTCGATACGGACATCCATCGGCCGGTGCCGTCGCAGCCGCATTACCGTGCGGATCTGTCCTATCTCGGCACATATTCGCAGGATCGCCAGCGCGCACTCGAGGCTCTGTTCGTCGAACCCGCACGTAACAGGCAGGATCTGCGCTTCCTGATTGGAGGTGCACAATATCCGGAAGATTTTCCCTGGTCGCCAAACATCTACTTCGTGCAGCACTTGCCGCCGTCGGAGCACGCGGCGTTCTTTGCGTCATCCCGGCTGACACTCAACGTCACGCGCCGCGCCATGGCCGAGATGGGCTGGTGCCCCTCCGGCCGCCTGTTCGAAGCCGCTGCCTGCAAGGCCCCGCTGCTCAGCGACGACTGGCCGGGACTCGATGAATTCTTTGTACCTGGGCAGGAGATCCTGATCGCATGCGATGCGAAGGACACGCTTGCTGCGTTGACGATGGCCGACGCCGAGCTTCAGCACATTGCCGGGCGCGCCTATGAACGGACCATGGATCAGCACACATCCGACAAGCGCGCAGCCGAACTGATTTGGCTGCTCGAGCAGACGGCATCGCTCGGCGCGCGCCGACAGCAACCCGAGGAGGCCTGATCATGTGGGGCATCGTTCCGGCCGCGGGCCGCGGCAGCCGCATCCAGCCGCTCGCCTTCTCCAAGGAGTTGCTTCCGGTCGGAAGCCAACGGGACGACGGCATCGACCGTCCGTGCGCCGTCTCCGAATATCTGCTGGAGCGGCTGATCCTTGGGGGCGCCGACAAGATCTGCTTCGTGATCTCCCCCGGCAAATCGGACATCCTCGAATATTTCGGCGATCATTATGGCAGCGCCCAGCTCGCCTATGTCGTGCAGCCCGATGCGTCGGGGCTGTGCGATGCCGTGTTCAGGGCGGGCACGGTCGTTGGCCACGACGAAGACGTCCTGGTCGGACTTCCGGATACCGTATGGTTCCCAAAGGCGGCCTTGCAGACGTTGCCGGCCGCCGACCTGTCGTTTCTGCTGTTTCCGGTCGAACATCCCGAGTTCTTCGATGCCGTCGTGCTCGACGGCGATCGCGTCACGGAGATCCAGGTCAAGCAGCCGGATGCGGTGTCGAAATGGATATGGGGCGCCTTCAAGATGTCCGGCCACGGATTTCGCGAGCTTCAGTCGTTGTGGACGAAGCGCGACCGCCGCGATGAATATTTCGGGACGCTCGTCAATGCCTACATCGCGGGCGGCGGCCAGGGTCTCGGCGTCAAGGCCGGCGAATCCTATGTCGACGTCGGCACCATCGATGGCTACCGGACGGCAATGGCGTTGCTCGCGGAAAGCTCCGCCGGGAACGGACGCTCTCGACTGCTGGCCGGCGGTTCGCCGGAGGCAATCCGCCCTGCCTCCGCAATGAACAATGGAGTGACCGCATGAGCAGAGGCGCCCTCTCCCGCGAGGAAATCCGCCAGCGCGTCGATGCGCTCGGGCCATGGTTTCACAATCTGGACCTGAACGGCGTGCCGACAGCGCCTTCACACTTTCTCGGCGACTATCCCAACGTGAAATGGCGCCGCTTTTCCGGGATCATTCCGGACCGCCTCGAAGGCAAGACCGTGCTCGATATCGGCTGCAATGCCGGTTTCTACGCCATGGAGATGAAGCGGCGCGGCGCCGAGCGCGTCCTCGGCCTGGACACCGACGACGAATATCTCGCGCAAGCCCGCTTCGCGGCCGAGGTGAACGGGCTCAGGATCGAATTCCGCAAGATGTCAGCCTATGATGTCGGCCAGCTGCGCGAAAAATTCGATCTCGTGATCTTCATGGGCGTGCTCTACCACCTGCGGCACCCTCTGCTGGCACTCGACCTGATCCACGAGCACGTGGCTGACGATCTCCTGCTGTTCCAGTCGATGCAGCGCGGCGACAGCCGCGTGGATTCCCTCGACAAGAACTATGACTTCTGGACCACCGATCAGTTCGATTCCCCGGGCTATCCAAAGCTGCACTTCATCGAGAACAAATATGCCGACGACCCCACCAATTGGTGGGTGCCGAACCGCGCCTGCGCCGAAGCCATGCTGCGCAGCGCCGGCTTTGCGATCGCGGCGCATCCGGAAGAGGAAGTCTATCTCTGCAAACGGGTGACAAGGCCGCAGGCGGAAGGTCCGGTTTATCCGTCGCGGGAGACTGGCCGATGATCGAAGCCGCCAAGATCTGGAACGAGCCCAACAACAAGTCGCACTGGGACATCCTGATCGATCCGGATTGGACCATGTTCGCGAGCCTGTCGCTCGCTGCCGGAAAGGCGATCCGCAGCGCGCATCCCACACTCCCACGTGTGCTTGGCGGCATATCGCCGATCGATCCGTCCTTCCTGCGCAACATGCAGGCGCGCGGCGTACTCGATCATGTCGATGTCGTGGCCGTGCACGGCTTTCCGCTGGACTGGAACCTGTGGCAGATCGCGGAATGGCCGGCCAAGATCGACGAGATCAAGGCCGTCACCCCGCTGCCTGTTTGGGTCACGGAGGTGGGAGTCTCGTCTTTCGGCGCCGAGGAGGTGCAGGCTTGGGGCCTGACCCGAACGGCGGAGTTGTTGATCGGCCGCGCTCCGCGCATTCACTGGTACAGCCTCTACGATCTGCCTTCGAGTTGGGAGGCCACGACCCGGCACAAGGAAGCTGAAGGTTCATCCTACTACAGGCATTTTCACATGGGCCTGCTACGCGAGGACGGAACGCCGAAAGCCTCGGCGGACCTGTTCGCCCAATATGCACCTGCGATGGGCCTGTGCCAGTGGTTTCACTTCGAGGACCACCGCCTCGACGACGCCGTGCGCTGGATGCGCCGGCTGGGCGTGCAGCATCTCAGGACTGGCCTGTCCTGGGCCGACAGCTTCCGTCCCAATGCGCTCGACTGGTTCGATCGGCAGATGGACGCGCTGGCCGAGTTTCAGGTCACGGTGACCTTCTGCTTCACCCCGGAACATCGGGGTATCGAGCCTCATCACACCAGCCCGCCGCTCGACGTGAACGAGTTCGCCGAGTTCTGCGCGCAGATGGTCGAACGCTATTGCGCGAAAACCGGGCTCGCGCCGTCCGCAGCGTCTTCGCGCCCGGCCATCTCGGAGCCGACATGCGTGCCGTGATCCTGGTGATGGACTCCGTCGGGATCGGCGCCGCGCCCGATGCCATCAATTACGGCGACGAGGGTGCCGATACCGTCGGCCACATTGCCGAGATGTGCATGGCCGGCAATGCCGACGGACCGCACCGGGAGGGGCCGCTTCAGCTTCCCAATCTGGTTGCGCTCGGCCTTGGCCAGGCTTGCCGTCTCGCCACCGGGCGCGTGCCGCCGGGGCTCGATGGCCCAACTGAGCATGCGCGATTTGGCTGCGCGAGCGAGATCTCCAAAGGCAAGGACACGCCCTCGGGCCATTGGGAGATCGCCGGCGTGCCGGTGCCATTCGACTGGGGCTATTTTCCAAGAACCAAGCCATGCTTCGCGCGCGACCTGACGGAGAGCCTGTGCGAACAGGCTCGAGTGCCCGGCATCCTCGGGAACTGTCACGCCTCCGGCACGGAGATCATCGCCGAATTCGGCGAGCGTCACATCAGAACGGGCGAACCGATCTGCTATACATCGGCCGACAGCGTGTTTCAGATCGCAGCGCACGAGGAGACGTTCGGTCTCGAACGCCTCTATGAGGTCTGCCGTGTTGCACGCCGACTGGTCGACCCCCTCAACATCGGGCGCGTCATCGCACGCCCCTTCATCGGCACGTCGGTAGGTGACTTCAAGCGAACAGCGCACAGGAAGGACTTCTCCGTCCCCCCGCCGGAGCGAACGATCCTCGATCTTGCCGAGAGCGCAGGCCGTGACATCGTAACGATCGGCAAGATCGACGACATCTTCGCCCATCGCGGCACCGGGAGGAACCTGCGCGGCGATGGCAACCAAGCGCTGTTCGATGCCACGTATGATGGGCTGGCCTCTCTCGCGGAGGGCGGGATGTTGTTCGCCAATTTCATCGATTTCGACACGCTGTACGGCCATCGCCGAGATGTGGCAGGCTATGCAGCGGCGCTCGAAGCCTTCGATGCGCGAGTTCCGGATCTTTTGAACCGCCTGCGCGAGGATGATCTCCTGATCATCACGGCTGATCATGGTTGCGATCCGACCTGGAGCGGTACCGATCACACGCGGGAACAAGTGCCGGTTTTGGCGTGGAGCGCGCGGTTAACTTCTCCGATCGGCAAGCGCGCCGGATTTGCGGACATCGGCGCGACGGTCGCGAGCCATCTCGAGCTGCAGGCACCGGGTCACGGCGTGTATTTTTAGCCTGCTGCACCGCGCAGATTCACCTGGGTTATTGATCCAGGTTAGAGAAATTTTCGTTTGTAGGTTTCGCAGGAACGAACATTCCTTGCACCGCTTCTACTTCCAAATGTGACTGGCGCGCCGGTCGCTCGACCAGAACAGCAGCGCGCTTTCATTCTCATCACGGATTGATCCCGCAGGATCGATCTTACGGCGGCACGGAGCGGTGAATGACGCGAGTATTGATCACTGGAGGTGCGGGATTCATCGGATCGCATGCAGCGGACGCGCTGCTCGCGGCCGGCTACGAAGTCCGCCTGCTCGACAATCTCTCGCCGCAGGTCCACGGAGGCAACCGCCAGCGTCCCGCCTATCTTGCCAAAGACGCGGAGCTCGTCGTCGGTGACGTCACCGACGCTCTCGCGGTCGATCATGCGTTGCGCGGCACCGACATGGTCCTGCATCTCGCATCAGCGGTCGGCGTCGGCCAGAGCATGTATGACATCGAACCCTACGTCAGAACCAACGAGCTCGGTACCGCCGTGCTGTTGCAAGCACTATCCAAGCGCCCGGTCGCGCGGCTCGTGGTGGCCTCGTCCATGAGTATTTACGGCGAGGGCCTTTACCGGAGCGCCGATCAGAGCGTGGTCGCCTGCGAGGAGCGGGCGGTCGAGCAGCTTCGCCGCGGCGATTGGGAGCTGCGCGATGCCGCTGGCAACCCGCTCGATCCCGTCCCTACGCCGGAGACAAAGCAGCCTTCGCTGAGCTCGATCTATGCGCTCAACAAATATGCGCAGGAGCGCATGTGCCTGATCACAGGCAAGGCGTATGGCATTCCGACGGTGGCGCTACGCTTCTTCAATGCGTTCGGGCCACGTCAGGCCCTGTCCAATCCGTATACCGGCGTACTGGCCATCTTCGCCGCCCGGCTGCTCAACGGCCGTCCTCCCCTCGTGTTCGAGGATGGCCGGCAGCGCCGCGACTTCGTCCATGTCCATGACGTCGCCCGCGCCTGCCGGATGGCGCTGGAGGCGGAGCATGCGCAGGACGTCTTCAACGTCGGCTCTGGTCAGAGTCGCACCATTTTGTCGGTCGCGGAGGATCTGGCCGAAGTCATGGGGCGCCGCGACATTGCGCCCGAGCTGACGCGGAAATATCGCGCCGGGGACATCCGGCACTGCTTCGCCGATATGGGAAAATCCCGCGACGTGCTCGGCTTCGAGCCTCGCGTCGCATTCAGGGACGGGCTCGAAGAGCTGGCGGAATATCTCGCCGACCAGATCGCCGACGATCAGGCGGAGCGAGCCACCAAGGAGCTGCAGCAACGAGGATTGGTCGCGTGATGAGTGAACGAGACAACAGACCCGTCCTGATCACCGGCGGCTGCGGGTTTATCGGCTGCAACCTCGCCGACCGCCTCGCGGAGCGCGGCGAGCCGGTGCTGATCCTGGATAACCTCGCCCGCACCGGCGTGCGGGAGAATGCGCAGTGGCTGAAGTCCCGGCATGGCGACCGGGTCACAATCACCGTGGCCGACATTCGCGAGCCGATCCCGGTGATCGACGCCGTACGCGAAGCCCGCGCCGTGCTGCACTTGGCCGCCCAGGTCGCCGTCACCGACAGCGTGAGCGATCCGGCCGCCGATTTCGAGATCAATGCGCGTGGCACATTGAA
Source organism: Bradyrhizobium sp. CW1 (assembly GCF_023100665.1). Lineage (NCBI taxonomy): Bacteria > Pseudomonadati > Pseudomonadota > Alphaproteobacteria > Hyphomicrobiales > Nitrobacteraceae > Bradyrhizobium > Bradyrhizobium sp. CW1. The sequence goes on along the minus strand of NZ_CP064684.1, from coordinate 2,386,489 downwards.
CGTGCTCGAAGCCGTGCGCCTCCACAACAACGCCGCACCGATCGTGTTCGCCTCGACCAACAAGGTCTACGGACGCCTGATCGATGATGGCGACATCGCGCTCACCGGCCGCCGCTACACGCCGAAAAGCGGCCTGCTGGCGGCCGGCATCTCGGAAAATGCGCCGCTCGACTTTTACAGCCCCTATGGATGCTCCAAGGGAACGGCGGATCAATACGTCCACGACTATGCGCGGGTCTACGGCCTCCAGACCGTGGTAATGCGCATGAGCTGCATCTACGGGCCCCGTCAATTCGGCACCGAGGATCAGGGTTGGATCGCGCATTTCCTGCTCAGCGCTATCCGCAGCAAAGAGCTGACGATCTATGGCGACGGCCATCAGGTCCGCGATGCGCTTCACGTCTCCGACGCGGCCGCGGCCTGGCTCGCCGTGCTCGATGGCATCGCGCTCGCCCGTGGGCGCGTATTCAATCTCGGCGGTGGTCCGGCCAACGCGATCAGTCTGCTGGAATTGATCGACCGCATCACCGATCTGACCGGCCGCAAGGTGGCCTATCGCTTTGCCGATTGGAGGCCCGGCGATCAGCCCTGGTACGTGACCGACACGCGCGCGCTCTCCAGCGCGCTCGGCTGGGCACCTCAGATTTCATTCGCAGACGGACTCCGATCCCTTCACACCTGGCTGGCCGGCCGGTTCGGATCGTCACAAGACAACCGCGAGGCGCTCGCATGACGCGTGTTGCCCTCATCAACCCAAACTGGGACTTTGGCGGCAGCATCTATTTCGGCTGCCGATCGCCTCACCTTCCGCTCGAACTCGGGATCTCCGAGCACTACCTGAAGGCGGCCGGGCACAAGACGCTGCTGCTCGACGCCCACATGTTTGACCTTTCTCTCACCGAGATCGAAGCCGAGCTGCGCGCGTTCGGCCCCGACCAGATCGTCATCACGACAGCGCCGACCTATCTGTTCTGGCGCTGCGCCCCTCCCGAGCTCCGCGTTCCGCAGGAGCTTGCGATGGCGGTGCGCGACTTGGCTCCGATCCTCATCGCGGTGGGTCCCCATGGCTCGACCGTGCCAAGGGCGGCGCTTCGAAAGCTCGGCACCGACATCGTCGTGATGGGCGAGTGCGAGGCGTCCTTGCTGCGTCTAGCCAATGGCGAACGGGACTTTCCGGGCTTGTGCTTTGCCGATGGCGCATCGCTCCGCGTCAATGGCGGCCCGCAGGCCGTCGCGTTCAAGGATCAGCCGCCGCTCGACTGGCCGGAGGAGATGATCCGGCGACACCACCATCACCATCACCGCTTCGAAGCCGAGCCGCAGGCGCCAGGCGCCGAGGTCGAATCATCCAGGGGATGTCCGTACAACTGCACGTTCTGCGCCAAGGAGAACTTTCGCAACGCCTACCGCAAGCGGCCCCCCCTTATCGTTCTCGAAGAGATCGACGGTCTGCGCCGTCAAGGCATCGAATATGTCTATTTCATCGACGAGATTTTCCTTCCGAACGCGGAGCTGCTGGAAGGGCTGACCACACGCGGACTGAAGTTCGGGGTGCAGACCCGCATCGACCTTTGGAAGCCGGACATGCTGGCTCTGCTCGGCCGCGCCGGCTGCGTCTCGATTGAAGCCGGCATCGAAAGCCTCACCGTCGAGGGTCGCGCCGCGCTCGCCAAGAACTGCAAGATGACGACCGACCAGCTTGCCGAACGGCTGGTCGAAGCGCGCCGTCACGTTCCTTTCGTCCAGGCCAATTTGATCGAAGTCCCCGAGGACGATGACCCCATCGTGCAGCGCTGGCGTCGCACCATGCAGGATGCCGGCATCTGGGCCAACGATCCGGTCCCGCTGTATCCCTATCCCGGGTCGCCGGATTATCGAAAGCTGTGGGGCGAGCCCGACGATTTCGCCTGGGAGCGCGCACACCGGCACTATCTCGCGATGTTCGACCAGTTCAGCGACGTGCAGAACGATCGCCCGGTCCCGCTCGAGGCTCTCGAACTGCAGGTGGCATCATGAGCCGCAGCTCGCAGCTCAGAATCCTGATGACGACCGATACTGTCGGAGGCGTCTGGACCTACTCGTCTTCTCTAGCTTCGTCCCTTGCTTCGAAGGGCGCCGACGTTACCCTGGTGACGATGGGCCCGCGCGCGCAGGCCGGCCAGCTAGAGATGCTGCGTGGTTCGCGGGTCCGCCTGATCGAAACGGACCTTGCACTCGAATGGCAGGATCCGGAAGGCCAAGATCTGGTCCAGGCCAGGCGCGTCCTTGCGAAGCTCGAGGCCGGAATCGTGCCTGACGTCGTTCACCTCAATAGTTTTCGCGAGGCGGCCTTCGCCTGGCGCGCTCCTGTGATGGTCGTCGCGCATTCCTGCGTCAACTCCTGGGGGCACGCCTGCCACGATACGAGCTGGCTCCGCGAACCGAAATGGCGCAGCTACACCGAACGGGTAACGGCCGCACTCGACACGGCACAGGCCTGGGTTTGTCCCAGCCAGTCCTTCCACGATGACATTGCGGAAATTTATCGGCCTCGCTCGCGCGGCATCGTGATCTGGAATGGAATTGGCCCTCAGGGCTTTGCGGGACGGAAGCAAGACGTGATCTTTGCGGCGGGCCGGCTCTGGGACCGCGCCAAGAACATCGAGGTCCTGGCGGCCGCGGCGCCTGGGCTGGACTGGCCCGTTCAGGTCGCGGGCCCGGCGGATGAGTGCCCTTCGGCTTCCATCACCTGGCTCGGGCATTTGCCTCACGAAGTCATGCGCGCGCATTTGCGGCAGGCCGGCATCTTCGCCAGCCCCGCGCTCTATGAGCCGTTCGGCCTCTCCGTTCTGGAAGCCGCGGCGGCGGGATGCGCTCTCGTCCTGTCCAACATTCCGACTTTCAGGGAATTGTGGAGCGGGGCCGCGCTCTTCGTCGATCCCACCGACAGCAAGGCGCTGCATCGAGCGCTCGCAGGTCTGTGCACCGACGATCGCGAGCGGGTGAGGCTGCAACGTGCCGCCTTTGAGCATTCCCTGACCTACTCGCTGACCCGAACCACGAGCGCCTATCTCAGCCTCTACGAGGAGCTGCTTGCCGTCCATCACGCGCCTGCCCCCATGGAGGTACGCGCATGAAATGCGTTCTATTCTATCACGCGTTCACCTCCTGCTGGAACAACGGCAATGCCCATTTCCTGCGCGGTTATGCCCGCGAACTTCACGCGCTCGGTCATGAGGTCGTCGTGTTCGAGCCGATCGACGGCTGGAGCCGATTGAATGCGATCCGCGAGGGTGGCAGTCAGACGATGGAGGATATTCCAACGCTGTTTCCCGGCATCGGCATCCGCCGCTACGACGCCTCCCTTGATCTCGATGAGGCATTGCGCGGCGCCGATCTCGTCATCGTCCACGAATGGAATTCGCCTGATCTGATCGCAGACATCGGATCGAGACGGGCTCACGGCGCGCCCTTCACGTTGCTGTTCCACGACACCCATCATCGCGCCGTCAGCGCACCGGACGAACTCGCGCAGTTCGACCTCGACGGCTTCGACGGTGTGCTCGCCTTCGGCGAGGTCCTTCGCCAAATATATCTGAAGCTCGGCTGGGCGGACCGAGCCTTCACCTGGCACGAGGCGGCCGACATCGCCCTGTATCATCCGCTGCCGCATATCGAGCGCACCGACGATGTCGTCTGGATCGGCAATTGGGGCGACGGCGAACGCAGCGCCGAGCTCAACGAATTTCTGGTCGAACCCGTGGCCGAGCTGAAGCTGCGCGCGGGCGTCTATGGCGTCCGCTATTCGGACGCAGCCCTCGCGACCATTCAGGCGGGGGGCATTCGGTATGGCGGCTGGCTGCCCGCACACTGGGCTCCCATCGCTTTCGCCGGCGCACGCGCGACTGTCCACGTCCCCCGCGGTCCCTATGTCCGCTTGCTACCGGGCATTCCGACCATTCGCATCTTCGAGGCGATGGCGTGCGGCATTCCAATGGTCTCGGCCCCCTGGTCGGACGCGGAAGGCCTGTTCCCGGAAGGTGCCTATCTCAGCGCCTCCGACGGCACCGCAATGAAGCGGGCGCTTCGTGCGCTCCTCGATGACCGGGAATTATGGTCAGCCACGGTGGAGACTGGACTCCGAGCGATCAAGGAGCGTCACACCTGCCGTCACCGGGCGGAGCAGCTTGTCGGCATCGTGCAGGACCTCAGGGCTTCAAGCCACGCGACACAGCCCCTGCGATACATCGGAGCCTCCGCATGAAGATCTGCTTCTTCGGATCCAGCCTCGTCTCATCCTACTGGAACGGTGCCGCCACCTATTACCGCGGCATGCTGAAGGAGATTGCGGCCCTCGGCCACGACGTCACATTCTTCGAGCCCGATGCCTTCGAGCGCCAGGCCCATCGCGACATCGACGATCCCGACTGGGCGAAGGTGGTGGTCTACGCCGCGACGCCCGAGGGCTGGCGTAGCTCGCTTGAGGAAGCCGCCCGCTCGACCGACATGCTGGTCAAAGCCAGCGGCGTCGGCGTCTTCGATCGGGAGCTGGAGAACGCGGTCGCCGACATTCCGTCGAATGCAATGCGCATCTACTGGGACGTCGATGCCCCCGCGACGCTGGAGTCCGTGGCGGACAATCCAGACCATCATCTGCGCCATGCGATCCGATCCTACGACATGGTTTTGACCTATGGCGGCGGCGATGCTGTCGTATCCGCTTATCGCGGCATCGGCGCGCGAGACTGCGTGCCGATCTACAATGCGCTCGACCCCGCCACGCACTTTCCGGCGCCGCCCAATCCACACTTCACGTGCGATCTGAGCTTGCTGGCAAACCGCCTCCCGGACCGCGAGCAGCGCGTCGAGCGGTTCTTTCTCGACGTCGCGCGCCAATTGCCCGACAAAACGTTCGTGCTCGGTGGATCGGGGTGGGACTCCAAAGACACGCCATCCAATCTGCATAAGGTCGGGCATGTCGGGACCGGCGACCACAACGCGTTCTTCGGCTCCGGTCTGGCTACGCTGAACGTCAATCGCGACAGCATGGCGCGCTACGGCTTCTCGCCGCCAACGCGCGTGTTCGAGGCCATCGGTGCCGGAGCCTGCCTGATCACCGACCAGTGGGACGGCATTGATCATTTTCTCGAGCCAGATCGCGAGGTGCTGGTGGCCGCGAGCGGGGCGGAGGTCGCAGAGCATCTTGCCGCACTGCGCCCCGAGCGGGCTCAGGCGATCGCAGCGCGCGCTCGTGCGCGCATTCTGAGCCATCACACCTACCGGCAGCGCGCCCGCCAGTTCAACGATCTCTTTGCCGCAAGCAGTTCGCGAATCGAGGCAGCAGAATGAACCTCACCATCGTCGTCGTCGGTCTTTCGGTTACTTCGTCCTGGGGCAACGGTCATGCCACGACCTATCGCGCCCTGATCGAAGCCCTGGCACGACGAGGTCACCACGTCACGTTTCTGGAACGCGACGTCCCCTGGTATCGCGAGCATCGTGATCTTGCCAAGCCTTCCGGTTGGACTGTCGAGCTTTACCAATCCTTGAAGGACATCCCGCAGCGTTTCGGAAAGATGATCCGGGATGCCGATCTGGTGGTCATCGGCTCCTACGTGCCCGACGGCATCGCGATCTCCGAATGGATCACGACCCACGCCCGGGGGATTACTGCCTTCTACGACATTGACACGCCTGTCACGCTTGCGAAGCTCGAGCAGGGCCTGAACTATCTGTCCGCGGCGATGATCCCGCGCTTCGACCTTTACCTGTCCTTTGCCGGCGGCCCGGTGCCCGGCATGATCGAGGAGAACTATGGCAGTCCGCTGGCTCGGGTGCTGTATTGCAGTGCCGACACCGACATCTACGCGCCGCAACGCGCGGAGAAGAAATGGGCACTTGGCTATCTCGGAACCTACAGCGAGGACCGGCAGCCGGTTCTGGAGCAGCTGCTGCTCGCCCCTGCTCGCACTCTCTCACGCGAGCAATTCGTCGTCGCCGGCGCGCAATATCCCGATGAGGTGGTCTGGCCCGCCAATGTCGCCCGGATCGAGCACCTCACGCCCAAACATCATCCGGGATTTTACGCAGAGCAACGCTTTACGCTAAACGCCACCCGCGCCGACATGCGCGCGCTCGGCTTCTCGCCTAGCGTTCGGTTGTTCGAAGCGGCCGCGTGCGGCACGCCCGTCATCTCGGACCGGTGGCCTGGAATCGAGACCGTCTTCGAGCCTTCCCGGGAAATCCTGCTCGCATCGAGCCCCCGCGACGTCGTGGAGATCCTGCGCGACATGCCCGAGGAGCAAAGGCGCACGATCGCGGAAAACGCACGGCGCCGCGTTCTGGCTGACCACACCTCCGACCACCGCGCCCGGCAAGTCGAGACCTACTACGCCGAGGCGTCGGTCCGCCGCCGCCGGAAAGCCCCGCAACTTCCCGCCTCGCGTCCCATGCAGGTCGCTCAAATCTGAAAGGCAGCACATGACAGTTCAGACCCGCATCAACGCGTCCCGCCGCTCTCCCACCGTTCTGGTGGCCGGCGGCGCCGGCTTCATCGGATCCCACCTCTGCGATGCGCTTTTGCAGCGCGGTCATACCGTGATCTGCCTCGACAACCTGTTTACGGGAAGGATCGACAACATCCGCCCGCTGCTCAATCATCCGAATTTTCGCTTCATCGAACACGACGTGCGCGATCCCATCGAGATCGAGGGCGACATCGACCGGATCTACAGCCTTGCCTGCCCAGCCTCACCCAGGCATTACCAGAAGGATCCAGTCGGCACGATGAAGACCTGCGTGCTCGGCACCATCAACATGCTGGAGCTCGCGCAACGGAAAGGCGCCCGGGTGCTGCAGGCATCGACCAGCGAGGTCTACGGCGATCCCGAAGTGCATCCCCAGCCGGAAACCTATCTCGGCAACGTCAATCCGATCGGGCCCCGGGCCTGCTACGACGAGGGCAAGCGGGCCGCGGAAACGCTGATGTTCGATTACCATCGCATGTACGGCGTCGAAATCAAGGTCGCGCGCATCTTCAACACCTACGGACCCCGTATGCTGGAGAATGACGGACGCGTGGTCTCCAACTTCATCGTGCAGGCGCTTCGCGGAGAGCCGATCACGATCTATGGAGGTGGTACGCAGACCAGGAGCTTCTGCTTCGTCGACGATCTCGTGCGCGGCCTCCAGCTGCTCATGGAGAGTCCATCCTCGATTACTGGTCCGTGCAATCTGGGCAATCCCCACGAGGTCACCATCGAGGCTATTGCGCGGGACGTGCTGGCGTATACGGAGTCAATCTCGCCGCTCCGATTCGAGGAGTTGCCGAAGGACGATCCAAAGCGCCGCAAACCGGTGATCGACACAGCCGTTCGAGCGCTGGGATGGCGCCCGCGCGTGGCGCTCAAAGACGGTCTCAAGGCGACGATCGCCTATTTCGCCATGCGCATGGCCGGGGAAGCGCCGGCACTTGTTCCGGCCATTGCACCGCGCAGGAGCGGACGTACCGGGGCACGCGGACAGCTAACGATCGCCGATGGGCAGTAAACGGCAGAACGAGCCGAGGAACGCGCGGAACCCGCGCGAACTCTCAAGCCCGTGTAGCAGCCGCGCCACGGGCCCGCTTGCAGAAGTTCTCGAGATGGTACTGGTATTCGGAGATCGCGCGATTGGCCATCCGGATCCGGTTTTCCTGGCCTTCCTCGACCATCATGGTGATGCGCTGGGCCAGAAACACGCACGCCTCGAACTCATCGTGGATCGCCCCGCTGCGGGCCAGAAAGTCCCACGCGATCTCATAGGCCTGTTCGGCAGCGGGACTACGGTAGTCGCTGAAAATGATGTGCGCCATTACAGCCAAACGTGGATAAGAGGGTTCCGGTCCTGCGAGCCGATATGACCGCAGGCGGACTCGGCGGCCGAAGCCGCCGGTCTCGCCGTGGTGGGTGTGGAGTGCGATCAGGCCGCCTGGCGCTGATGCGCCAGATATTCCATTGTCACCTTCTCGACGTTCGAGTCGATCCAGGCGGCCATGCGCTGCTCCTCCTTCAGCGACGTCTCAAGAGGCTCCTTGGCCTCCGCGAACCCAGCGGCGCCGCAGAGGGCGAGCAAAGACTTGTATGCAGCAATCTCGAAATTCTCGAAGGCATTGTTGGCGAATGTGTTCTTGAGAATCTCGTCGCCGGCGACAGAGTGTGCCATGGCTTGCATGTTCGCCATCATGGATTGCGTCGTATCCTTGAGGCTGGAGGTGCTCTCCCCGCAGGCTTCCAGGCATCTCTCCAGCCGCTTCAGCTGCTCGTTGGTTTCCTGAAGGTGGGCGGCAACCTTGGCCTTGACCTCGGGATATTCGTCCAATCGTTCCGACTGACGTTCCATCAACTCTCGCGCCTGCACTTCCATCGCATGCGCATTGCGTAATCCAACCACGAATGTATCGCGGGCTGCGTTCGTCATTTCATGTTCCTCCATTTCACCGGCCTTGTCGCCGCCAACCGCAGTTTCGGTGGATCGTTCCTAGAGTGATCCGTGACGCCGACGCTGGGTTCCGGCCGCCGGACCCGAGGCTAACCTGCGATAACAGAACACAAATCCTCTACCGCCGCAGGAACGCTGCATACAGCCGACGGGTTTCCGGAGCGTGGTCGCATCGGCAAACGGCCGCAGCGCTCAGGAACAAAATGACAAACAGCTCTCCGCAAATTAGCAACCCAAGCCCTCCGCTTGGCCGGCCTGCACTTGGCCGTCCGGGCGAGAGACGGCCCGACAACACTTCCGATCCGTTCTTCATGACGATCCGCGACGATCTTGCGGACAAGGGCTTCTTCACGGCGAGCGCGGAGGAGCTGATCACCTGGGCGCGAACCGGGTCGCTGATGTGGATGACGTTCGGGCTCGCCTGCTGCGCGGTCGAAATGATGCAGATGTCGATGCCGCGCTACGACGCCGAACGCTTCGGCTTCGCGCCGCGCGCATCGCCGCGCCAGTCGGATGTGATCATCGTCGCGGGCACGCTCACCAACAAGATGGCGCCGGCGTTTCGCAAGATCTACGACCAGATGCCCGAGCCACGCTACGTCATCTCGATGGGGTCGTGCGCTAATGGCGGTGGTTACTACCACTATTCGTATTCGGTCGTGCGCGGCTGCGATCGTGTCGTGCCGGTCGACATCTACGTGCCCGGCTGCCCGCCGACCGCGGAGGCGCTGCTGTACGGCGTGATGCTGCTTCAGAGGAAGATCCGGCGGATCGGCACAATCGAGCGCTAGTGAGCTGACCAACTCGGACTTGAATGGACATGACGCAGATCCCGCTTCCCTCTTCCGCCGACGCGGAGCACGCGCAATCCGACCTCGACCGCAATGACAACACGCGGCAGATCGTCGCTGACGTCGCCTATCGTCAGCTCGCGATCGTCAACGTGATTTTCGTTGGCCTCGAAAACGCCGGCGACGGCAATTGGGTGCTGGTGGACGCCGGCATTCCCGGATCGGCTGGCGCCATCCGCTCCGCCGCGAAAGCCCGGTTTGGAGGAAACGGCCGGCCTTCCTGCATTGTCATGACGCATGGGCACTTCGATCACGTCGGCGTGCTCGAAACGCTACGGAATGAATGGCACGTGCCGGTTTATGCCCATGCGGCCGAGCATCCCTATCTGGACGGAAGCCAATCCTATCCGTCGGCCGATCCCAGCGTCGGTGGCGGGCTGCTCGCTCGGCTCTCTCCGCTCTTCCCGACAAAGCCGGTGGATGTCGCATCGCGCCTTTATGATCTTCCCTGTGATCACAGCGTGCCCTTCATGCCGGAATGGCAGTGGATCCATACCCCCGGCCATACCCCAGGGCATATCTCGCTCTGGCGCGAACGCGACCGCGTGCTGATTGCCGGCGATGCCTTCATCACGACGCGGCAGGAATCCGTCTACGCCGCAGTGACGCAAACGCCGGAGATGCACGGGCCCCCGATGTATTTCACCCCCGATTGGGGAAGCGCCAAGACATCGGTGCGCGCACTTGCCGCACTCGCTCCGGAGATCGTCGTCACGGGGCACGGCGCGGCCATGCAGGGGCCGCAGATGCGCGCGGCTCTCGATGCTCTCGCCCAACGGTTCGACGAAGTTGCCGTGCCTTCGCAATATCGACGCGGAGTCGTCGACGACAGAGCTTGATCACGCTGCACGGCTAGGAACGGTGGATGCTTCACATGATTGATCCGACATCGAAACCTCAAGGAGAAGACAGATGCGTAAGACAATCCTGACGATCTTTACGGCAGCAATGCTTGCAGGCGCTTCAGTCGGCGCAGCGTTCGCGCAAGGTGCTGGCGGTGGCGCCGGTGGTGGCGCAGGCGGCGCCGGTGGTGGGGCCGGAGGCGGTGCTGGCGGCGGCGCGGGCGCTGGTGCCGGGGCTGGCGGCGCAGGCGCAGGCGGTGCTGGAGCTGGAGATGGCGGCTCAGGCGGAACCGGCGGCGGCGGCGGCATCACCCATGTCGAGCGGGGCGGACAAGGTGCTTCCAGTCCTTCCGGCATGCGCAACGAAACGACCCCACCGTCCAACGGCGCCACGCCGCGTCGCTAGCGGTTCGCGGTTAGCAATCCTCCAAAGCGCGCCCTTGCTGTTGCGCGCATGAGAGCGGCCTCGGTGAGATCCTCTCCTCGCCGGGGCCGCATCGCGTTCAGGTCGCAATTAGAGGAGTCGGTAAACGTTGCACTTGGAACGCCGCTTCACGAGGCACGTTCAATGTTGAAATGGAGATTTCCATGAAGCATCGATTGCTCCTGGCCGCCGCCTCTCTCGCGCTCGTGACGGGCCTCGGCTCCCCAACGGCGGCCGTCGCACAAGACCGCTACTGCCTTCAGGGCCGCGTCTGGGGCTATCCGGGCAACTGCCAGTTCGCCAGTTACGCTCAGTGCATGGCGACTGCATCGGGAACGCACGCCTATTGCGGCGTCAATCCTCGCTATGCCTATGCACGGCGATATAGGGGATATCGGTGACCGGCCCAGGTGCAGACTGGTCATCGATCCTCCTTCTGACCGATCCCGCCGCTGAGCCGAGCGGCCCCGCGGCAGCAGAGCAAACGCTCAAGGCGCGCCAGGGACCGCTTTAGCTCTCTCGCTCGATACGCCGGCGGATGTCCAGCAAAAACTGGCTGACACCATCATCTGGGCTGACGCCGTCAGGCGACGCTATGGTGGTGATGCCCCAGTTCGCCAATACAGCCTCCTGCACCGGATTGCGCTGCGTGACGAACGCGAAGGACCTCGGTCGGTCCTGGCGGTGCCCGGACTCATCCCAACTCTGCCAAATCCGATGCAGCAGGAGCCGAATGTTGGGATCGGACATGCTGTATCCGATGAAAAGCAGCGTGCTGCCCAAGGCATCGGCGCGAAACCGGATATCGAGTGGCGAGTCGAACGCGAGCCGGTTGAGGAAGTCGGTCTCGGTCAAGACGAGCGAGGCATCGTCGTCGAAGTCGCCATGAAATTTGATGATGTGCGTGACGCCGGAACGGGCGCTTGCAATGTCCTTTGCGTTGCTGATCTTGGCATAGGGCTTTTCCAGGACCTCGAAGGCCGTCTCGAGGTTGCGGTCGTAGTTCGTGGTGTAAATGGTCGGAAAATCGAGCTCCACGATCAGCCGGTGGAGCCGTGAGGCCGCGATCCTGTCCGGGTCGACGCGCCAGTTGCGGTCGAGCCAGCTGCGGAGCGGGCCGATTCCGCCGCGCTTCAGCCGGTAGTACTCCGCCAGCATCTGATAGCCGCCGTGCATCCCAGCGATCACGTCGCGCTCAAGTCCAAGGTCATCCAGCAGATGGTCGATCAGAGATTGCCAGGACGGCAGGCCGACAGCCATCGAGACGCCGGCGCCGACGAACAGGATCGCGCAGCGTCGCTTGATCGCCGCGGCCAAGACCTCATGAGGCGGTCGCTCCTCGAATGCGAGTCCGGTCGGTTGCTGGTTCATCTACCTTGAATAACTGGACGAGACGCGGGTTCCTGGAGCCATGCCATCGCTCAGCGGTGAGGGGGCGGTCTTCTCCGTCTGCGCCGCGAAGCGGGCGATTAGACGACGAAGCTGCGCCTTGTGCACCAGACGGCCCGCCGTCTTCGGCGAGACCCAGATTGCTTCACGCTCTCCCTTTTCCGGCCACCAGCGCTCCTGCCCGTGGACCCTCATGGGAAAGACGGCAACGTTCATGGTCCGCTTGCGATCACCCTTCCGCTTGCGATGCTTGAAGGAGCCCAGCGCGCGCTTTGCGGTGACGCCGACGAGACCGGCCTCCTCGTACGCCTCGAGCGCAGCCGTACGGTGCGGCTCCGTCTTGCGCATCGGCGATCCCTTCGGGACACTCCACCTGCGCTTGCGCCTGGTCGTGATCAGCATCACGCGCAATTCGGAATTGTTCAGCATGAACGGCAACGCGGCGAATTGTTTCTTGCCCATCAGGCGCCTCCAGTTTGGTCGATAAGCCTACCCCGCAGCCATCGTTCCTTTATGCGCGAGTGTCCGTCCCCGATCAGAACTTCCGTTCGACCATCTTGAGGCGCAATCCGGAAATGGCTTCGCCCGGATTCAAGCCCTTGGGACACGCCTTCGCGCAGTTGAGGATGGTGTGACAGCGATAAATCCTGAAGGGGTCTTCGAGCTTGTCGAGGCGCTCGCCCGTCGCCTCGTCGCGACTGTCATTGACCCAGCGGGCCGCCTGGATCAGGGCCGCTGGGCCGAGGAAACGCTCGGAATTCCACCAGTAGCTTGGACAAGATGTCGAGCAGCAGGCGCAGAGGATGCACTCGTAGAGCCCGTCGAGCTTGGCCCGATCCTCATGGCTCTGTCGCCATTCCTTCGGTGGTGTGGGTGACACGGTTTGCAGCCAAGGTTCGATCAATGCGAGCTGTGCGTAGAAATTCGTCAGGTCGGGAACGAGGTCCTTGACCACTGGCTGATGCGGCAAGGGCAGCACGCGCAGCGGCTCGCCGTTCGGAACGTCCTCGCTCATGGACTTGGTGCAGGCGAGCGTGTTCTGGCCGGCGACATTCATCGAGCAGGAGCCGCACACGCCTTCGCGGCAGGACCGCCTGAATGTCAGCGTGGAGTCGATGTTGTTCTTGATCCAGATCAGACCATCCAGAACCATGGGCCCGCAATCGCTCATATCGACGAAGTAGGTGTCGAGCCGGGGATTGCGTCCGTCGTCGGGATTCCAGCGATAGACCTGGAATTCGCGCAACGATTTGCTGTCCGGCTTGGGCCAGATCCTTCCCTTTTCGACGCGGGAGTGTTTCGGAAGCCTGAACTCGACCATGTTACCTCCGGGAAGACATGAGGCGTGATAACCGCGCATCAGCCGGGATTGAAGCAGCGTAGTTGCAGAAGATCATCCAGCGACACACCCAACAGCACGATGCGAAAGGCCGGTGCTGTAGCGAGCATCAGCAGCAATATAAAAATGGCATAGACCAGAGCTGGCGAGGTCTCTCTAGCGAGGCTGTAGACTGCTTTCCGCATGGACCCTCCCTTGCGTGCCGGCGCGTGTCATGGCGGCGCCGATGACCAACATGGCCGCACCCCATAGCAGGAAGCCGATGTCCCAGAAGATGCGCTGCTCGTGAGGCACGGTCTCATTCACCTGGTGCAGCTTGAACACCTCATGGTCAACCACGCCTTCAACCAGATTGAAGATGCCCCAACCGAGCAACACCGCGCCGAGACACTGGCCGCGCGACCAGTGGATGTCAGACCCGCGCGCCCGTTGCCACAGCACATACAGGCCGAGGAGCACAACAACATAGGCGGCGCTGTGGAAGATGCCGTCCCAGGTCGTGTTGAGCTTGACGTTGTCGATGGAGTTGAGCGGATACCAGCCGCTTAACATATGATGCCATTGCAGCAGCTGATGAAACACGATGCCGTCAAAAAACCCGCCCAGACCAAGCCCGAGAAGGACGCCCGCGGAAATCGGAAAGCTGCGTGAATTTCTGTGTTGCATGATTTTGCTCGTGCGCCGGTCGGCATCTGGATGATGGACAAACCGTCCTCAGTGCTGCCGTTCCTATGATCATGACGCACTTCCCGTGCCAATAACCTGCGTTAACCTGCGGGCTCGTGCCAGGATGCCGACATCAGGTGGAGCATCGCCCGGCTGCTTACGGCGGCGATAGGAACGTTCGAAACGGTCGCAGCGTCTTGTGAATCCAACATTGGAGATTCCACGTCGTATTTGCGATCAGATGGCACCCCGGCGAACAGCAGGTCGCATAGATGTCGCCGCCGATCATTCAGCGTCACCTGGCGATCCTGAGCAATCTCAGGGAAGTCGGCTAGAGCTTCACCAAGCGACAAAGGCGCGACGGTGGCCGTGTGTGTCCGCCCACGTCAAAGTCTTCGATGATTCCAATCGCGAGGAGCCAATATGGCGTATGCCCTGTTCAAGGACGGCGAAAAACTGAGCCGGACGTTTTCAACCAAAGAGGAAACCCTGAAAAAGGCCGAAGACGCCGGTCTGGTCGAAAGCGGCGGGGGTCAGCCCAGGCTCGAGGATGACCTGAAGATCAAGCCCTGCTCGCCCGACCCCGAACCTCGAAGCGAGGACGACCTCGATTGGACGCCGGAAAACCCGGCGTCCTGATCGCCGATCTAACAGCCTTTGCAGATGCTCTTGATCTTTCGATCGACGTGGGAATCCTGAGAGTTCTCCGAGCGTATTTCGGCGTCGCCCGGGATCGACGGACCGGGTGTCGCAGTTCCGTCAATCCGTCCGCTGCTGGTCCCCCCTGCGGGATTGCCGGCCCGCCCGACGGTGGTCGATCCTCGCGGCCCGCCACCGCTCGATTGGGCCGTTCCAGCGGTGTTCGTGCCGGTAGCCGTCGTGCCACGCGAAGCCGCGGCCGCGTCGCCTGGATTGCCCAGGCTGGGCGATGCACCGCCCGTCTGGTTTGTAGCTCCTGCAGACCCAAGGCCTGCCGACCCAGGGCTTGTGGCACCGCCGGTGCCGCCGCTCGTGCTGCTCGCGCTTGCTCCGCCCGATCCTCCCGAACCGCCGCCACCGCCACTCTGCGCCGAGGCGGCCCCTATCGACGCGGTCGCCAGGAACGCGATCAGCATCAAGCTCGAAGTTGTCTTAGCCATTGCTCAGCTCCTCTCACGATCGTCGTGCGTGTGATGTTGATCGCGCTCACCACCGCCTCCCGAGACGTGTGATTTGCGGTCGTTGGTAGCCGTTCCGGGCGCAGGGCGCTCATGCTCGCGACCTCCCTTTTCGGGGTGCTTGCGATCCTGCCGCGAGGAGCCCGGACCACCGAAGCGTTCACTGTCTGAGTTCTTGTGTGGCATTCATCGGTCCTGCTGGTAGCCTTGGTTTGTCGTGTTCTGCTTGATGTTGCCGTGACGACCCTGGGTGTCGAAGTTCTCGCGGTCGGGGACTCTTTCATCCGTCTCGATCCTGGGATCAGATCCGGGTCCCTTGTCGCTGCGCTGCTCTGGCGGTATGGGGGGCAATTTGGACATTGCATGCTCCTTGTTTCGGTCTCGCGACCTCATGCGCTGGCAATGAGATGGGGCGGCGGTCGTTCCTGATCGATGCTGATGCATGCCCCTAGGAACGAACGATTCCTGCCCGTGTTGACCCCGCAGTTCATACGGAAGGCTTTTTGTTCATGGTCCAGGCTCTATCGCGGGAAACGGAGAAGGACGGCACCCGGAAGCTGATGATGGCGGGATCGCTGGCGTACGTTGATCGCGTGCCACCACACCGACAGATCGCAGAGAGGACAAGTTATGCCGAAAGCGAAAGCGCCTGAAAACGACCCGAGAGAAACACCGGTCGACGATCCGCGACAGCAGACGGATTTGCCAACCCACCGGCAGACGGACCAGCCTTGGCAGGGAAATCCCGAGAAGGAGCAGATCGACCCAAAGCGTCCCCCGATTGATCTGGAGCGATGGCAAAAGTCGAATACCCACTAGCTGCTACGCATGCGCTTCGTTCACGCGTCGAGCTCATGGATGGTGGGCCGCAGGTCGCCGCCCTCATCGAGATCGAGCGTTGCCAGCGTGATCGGCAGGTTGAATCGCCTTGGACCGGCGCTTCCAGGATTCAGGAAAAGCACTCCGTTGATCGTGTTGACCTGCACCCGATGCGAATGTCCTGATATCACCACGTTCACACCGGTTGCCGCGGGGTCGATGGCGAGCGCCTTGAGATCGTGAAGGAGGTAGAAACAACGAGCGCCGAGGTGCACTGTTTCGGTTTCGGGATAGCGCCTCGCCCAACTGCCGACATCGACGTTTCCCCTGATGGCGGTGACGGGCGCTATTCGGCAAAGCCTCTCCAGAACCTCCGGCGCGCCGATATCACCAGCGTGGAGGATATGCGACACCCCTGCAAGACGGCGTCCGGCCTCAGGTCTGAGAAGGCCGTGCGTATCCGAGATCACTCCGATCCTCAACGCCATGTCAGGCCGCGACTTCAGTGCAGGACATCCAGTGGCACTTTCCCGATCTCCTCACCCTGCTGGTTCGTGACCAGGATGGAAAAATGACGATTCCTGAGTTCGGGACGCTCCGCAAGGAGCCTCTTCGCGATCTCCTCGGCAACGTCCAGCGCCACGATGTCGTCGGGCAATTCAGCTCCTCCCTCGTCGGCGACGGTCTCGGAGTCGACCAGATCAAAACGATAGCGCGGCACGTGAACCCTCAATTCGTCGCAGGAACGCGCGATCTCGGGCCTTCGTTCCGGCGCTCGCACGTCAACGCCCGGCGTGTCCGCAGGAACCCTCAGGGTCATCGCGGCATTGCTGCTTTTTGGAGCCGACACATGCTCGGAGAGTTGCGCGTGCTTGCCCAGCCGGGCGCAATCATCGCCAGTCTCGCCGTCCTGTTGCTGATGGCCGCTGGCGATGCGGCGATCGTGATCGCCGTGAAGGGCTGGCCATTCTAGCCCGATGATTGATGTCGGACATCCCTCTTCGGCCCATCGCTCCGATTAGCGGATAGGAACCTTTGTAGGCCTGCCCGGTTCCGCCTGTGAAGCGGAGTGCGACAAGGCGTCAATGCAGGTCTGGGTGCGAAGGGTTCTGGTGTTGTGCACGATCTGGCCGCTCACGGCGTGTGCGGGCCGGCAATCGGCGCTCGATCCGCAAGGGCTGCAATCCGACCAGATCTTGCACACGCTGTTCATCTTCCTCGCTGTGTCGGCGGTCGTCTGGACCGCCGTCGTGATCGCGCTCTGCATCGGAATGATGCGGCGAAAACGTTCGGCTGATCGGCCGCTTGACCTTCACCAAGCCTTCGAGGAATGCTCCGGGCGCGTCATCCTCGCGCTTGGGATTGCGACCACCGCCGTCGTGCTCGGTCTCTCCTTCGTGAGCTATGCCGGACAACGTACCGTCTTTGCCAAGGACGAGAAAGCCCACATCCTCAAGATCATCGGCCACCAATGGTGGTGGGAGGTCCGCTATGAGGCCGACAGTCCGCAGCAGAGTTTCGTGACGGCCAACGAGATCCGGATCCCGACCGGCCAGCCGGTGAAGGTCGAGCTGGAATCGGCGGACGTGATCCACAGCTTCTGGGTGCCGAGCCTGACCGGCAAAATGGACTTGATCCCCGGGCAGAAGAACGAGCTGCAATTCACGGCGAAGAACGCGGGCATCTATCGCGGGCAATGCGCCGAGTTCTGCGGGATCCAGCACGCCCACATGGCATTTGCCGTGATCGCGATGTCACCCGACGAGTTCGGCCGCTGGCGCCACCATGAAAACCAGAGCGCCAACAGCCCTGCCGATCCGCTCGGCAAGCAGGGCGAGGCTCTGTTCCGGGCGCGCGGATGCGCCTTGTGCCACAACATTAGCGGCACGCTGGCCGGCGGGCAGCTCGGCCCGGATCTCACGCATATCGGCAGCCGCACGACCATCGCGGCGGGAACGTTGCCGAATAATTCGGCCACGCTCGGCGCCTGGATCGCCGATCCCCAGCACATCAAGCCCGGCAATCTCATGCCGAGGATGCCGCTGCAATCGGATGAAATGATCGCCATCATTCATTATCTGGAGCAGCTCAAGTGAGCATCGCCGCTGAACCAAATGAGTTGCGGGACGACGTCCTGAACGGCCTTCGACTTTCCACACAGCTGGAGAAAGTGTGGCGCACGCCGTCCGGCTGGATGGGCGCGCTGACGTCGGTCGACCACAAGGTGGTCGGCCGCCGCTACATCATCACGGCGTTCGTATTCCTGCTCCTCGGCGGCCTCCTCGCGGTCCTGATGCGCATTCAGCTGGCCGGGCCGGAGAAGACGTTTCTCTCCGCCGACAAGTACAATCAGGTCTTCACGATGCACGGCTCGACGATGATGTTCCTGTTCGCCGTGCCGGTCATGGAGGCGTTCGCCGTTTATCTGGTGCCGTTGATGGTCGGCACGCGGAACATCGCCTTTCCGCGACTGAACGCCTTCAGCTATTGGATGTTTCTGTTCGGCGGCTGCTTTCTCTGGATTTCCTTTGCGCTGAATGTCGGCCCCGACGTTGGCTGGTTTGCCTATGTCCCGCTCTCCTCGCTGCAATTTACGCCGACAAAGCGCCCGGATGTCTGGGCGCAAATGATCACCTTCACCGAGGTCGCGGCGCTCGCCGTCTCCGTGGAAATCATCGTGACCGTGTTCAAGCTCCGCGCGCCCGGCATGACGCTCGACCGCATTCCCCTGTTCGTCTGGGCCATGCTGGTGACGAGCTTCCTTGTGATGTTCGCGATGCCCTCGATCATGGTCGCATCGACGTCACTGATCCTGGATCGCCTCGTCAACACGCGCTTCTATGATTCCTCCTCGGGCGGACATCCCCTGCTCTGGCAGCATCTGTTCTGGTTCTTCGGCCATCCCGAGGTCTACATCATCTTCATCCCGGGCACGGGAATGGTCTCGGCGATCCTCGCGACGTTCGCACGACGGCCGGTGATCGGCTATCCCGTGGTGATCCTCTCGTTGATCGCGACCGGCTTCCTGTCGTTCGGTCTCTGGGTCCACCACATGTTCGTCACGGGCCTGCCCCAACTCGGCGCGGCCCTGTTCACAGCCTCCAGTATGCTGATCGCGGTGCCGAGCGGGCTGCAGATCTTCTGCTGGCTGGCAACGCTCTGGGACGGGCGTCCGGTCTACCGGACCCCGCTGTTGTTCGTGATCGGCTTCATCGTGATCTTCGTGCTCGGCGGGCTGTCCGGCGTCATGGTCGCCTCGGTCCCGATCGACACCCAGGTGCACGACACCTATTTCGTCGTCGCCCACTTCCATTATGTCCTGATCGGCGGCGCTGTGTTCCCGCTGGTCGGCGCGGTCTACTACTGGTTTCCCAAGATCGCCGGCCGCATGCTCAGCGAGCGACTCGGGCGCTGGAATTTCTGGCTCGCCTTCATCGGCTTCAACGTCGCCTTCTTCCCGATGCACATCCTCGGGCTGATCGGAATGCCGCGCCGGGTCTACACCTACACCGCCGACATGGACTGGGCGCACCTGAATCTCGTGTCCAGCGGTGGTGCTCTCATTTTCGCGCTCAGCTTCGCGTTGCTTTTGGTCAATGTGGTCTACAGCTTGCGTAAGGGCGCGCTCGCAGGCGACAATCCCTGGGATGCCTCCACGCTGGAATGGGCGACGTCATCGCCGCCCCCGCCGCAGAATTTCGACCGCATTCCGGTGGTCAAGCACCGCGATCCGCTGTGGGCCGATAGCGAGAGCCTGCCCGTGGTCGCGGGTCTGAGCGCCGAGCGGCGCGAGGTCCTGCTGACGTCGCTCGCGGAAGCCGAGCCGCAGATCCGCGAGGCTTCGCCCGAACCCAGCATCTGGCCACTGCTCACAGCTATCGCAACGACCGTGTTCTTCATCGGCTCGATCTTCACGCCCTGGGCGGTGCTCTGGGGCACGCCGCCGATGGCCGTCACCTTGATCGGCTGGTTCTGGCCGAGCGGCAGCAAGGAGGACGAGGAGTGAGACAGACCATCGTCCGCAATGTCGCTGAACTGCCGACTTACGGCTACGGCCCGCGCAGCGGACCGTGGTGGGGCGCGATGGGCTTCATGGCGCTGGAAGGTATGGGCTTTGCCATTGCCATCGGTGCCTATCTCTATCTCTACGCCGTCAACCCAAGCTGGCCGATCGGCGCCTCGCCGCCCGATCTCTGGCCAGGCACAGCCGAAGTCGTGGTCTATCTGCTGAGCATCATCCCGAACGAGATCACCAACCGCGCCGCACACCGGCAGGATCTCGCGAAGGTGCGGACCGGACTCATCGTGATGGCCCTGATCGGCATTGCCCTGCTGGTGCTGCGCGGCTTCGAGTTCGCGCATCTCAACACCCGCTGGGACAATTCAGCTTACGGCTCCATTGTTTGGCTCATTCTGGGGCTGCACACGACCCACCTTGCCACCGATGTCGGCGACACGGTCGTGCTGGCGGTATTGATGTTCACGCGCCATGCGAAACCGCGCCGGTTCAGCGACGTGACCGACAACGTGTTCTATTGGAACTTCGTCGTGCTCGCCTGGCTGCCGCTCTATGTCTTGCTCGATTGGGTGCCACGCCTATGACCGCAGCCGATCGACATTCCAGACTGCTTTATTGGGCCGGCGTTGCGCTCGGGCCCATCGCGTGGGGTATCAACTTGCAGGGCGTCTACGTGCTCGCGCACTTCTCCTGCGAACAGACCAGGCTCAGCGGCGCGATCATGAGCGCGGTTCTGGCTGTCGTCGCGCTGGCAGGCACTGTCATTTCGGCCCGCGCCGTTCGGCGCGGCGCGGGGGCTGAATGGGCCGATGCGCGGGGTGGCGGACCACGAACGTTCATGGCCTGGCTCGGCGTCGGCTCCGGCGTGTTATTTGCGCTGGTGATTGCGAACCAGTTCGCCGCCTCGCTCATGATCAGCCCATGCCTGCGCTGAGCTTTGCAGCACTGCTGCTCGCGCTGCTCGCGGCGCCGGCCGATGCGCACGGACTATCGGATGTCGATCCCGGTTCGCTGTGGAGCTACGATCCCTGGCTCATGGCCCCGCTCTATGCCGTCGGTATCGGCTTCTATGTCGGAACGCAGCGGCTCTGGCATCATGCAGGTGGTGGCCGTGGCGTCAGCTTCCGCCAGGTGGCCGCGTTCTGGACCGGATGGCTGGTGGCCGCACTTGCCGTGACCTCGCCGCTGCACTGGCTCGGCGAGCGTCTGTTCACCGCGCACATGGTCGAGCACGAACTGCTGATGGTGGTCGCGGCACCGCTGATGGCGTTCGCCCGGATCAATGGTCCTCTGCTGTGGAGCCTGCCGGCCCGGCTTCGCCCGGCGGCAGGCCGCATGCTCGATCTGCCGATATTGGCGTGGCCCTGGCGTTTTGTAAGCCACCCCATGAGCGCGACCATCCTGCACGGCGCAGCGCTCTGGGTCTGGCATGCACCGCCTTTATATGCGTGGGCGCTCGAGAATACGGCGATCCATCGTCTCCAGCACATCAGCTTCTTCGCGACTGCGCTGTTGTTCTGGTGGGTGCTGCTGCATGGCCGCGGTCAGGGCCGTAGCACTCGAATTCGCGACGGCATCGCTGTCGCGTGCCTTTTCATCACCATTTTGCATTCCGGCGTGCTCGGAGCTCTGCTGACCGTGTCGCCGCGGCTGTGGATCCCAGGCCAGGGCGCCCTCGCCGGGGAATTCGGCCTCTCGGCACTCGAGGACCAGCAGCTCGCCGGCATCCTGATGTGGGTGCCCATGGGCCTACTCTATACCGGCGCCGCGTTGTTCTTTGCTCACCGCTGGCTGACTGCGAACGGCGGTCATTCCCGCCTGCCGCTCCCTTCAACATCCGGGCTGAGCGACGCTGCATAGGAACCGCAACTTCTGTTCGAACGTTCGCCTGCCGACTGCGACACTCCACGGAGGCCACATGGAAAAACGATCCGTCATGGTGCTAACGGCAATCACCGCAGCATTCTTGGTGCCTGCAGTCTTGAGCGCGCAGGACCAACCCAAGTCAGGGATGTCGTGCCCGGTCGACCATGACAAGCTCGCCGATATCCTCAAGAAGAGTGTCAAGCCGGGCGGCGGCCCCAGCAACGGCGGTCTCGACAACAACGAGTGGGCTGCCGTCGTCAATCGGCAGGGCATCGTCTGCGCAGTTGCCTATAGCGGCGGCAAGGTCGACGACCAGTGGCTCGGCAGCCGGGCCATCGCGGCCGAGAAGGCCAATACGGCAAATGCGTTCAGCCTGAAGGACAAGGCGATCGCGACCGCCAATCTCTATGCCGGTGCGCAGCCCGGCGGGTTCCTGTTCGGAGCGGCACTCGGCAACCCGCCGTCTCCGGAAGCCTTGTACGCCGGATCTCCCGACAACTTCGGCACGGCCCAGGATCCGATGGTAGGCAAGCCGATCGGCGGCACCATCGTGTTCGGAGGCGGGTTGGCGCTCTATGACGGCAACGGCATCACGGGCGCGCTGGGCGTCAGCGGCGACAGCTCCTGCGCCGATCACAACGTGGCCTGGCGCGTGCGTCACCAGCTCGGGCTCGACCGCGTGCCGGCCGGCGTCAGCCCCAACATGAAAGACGCAATCATCTATGACATCGGACCCGACGGCAAAAGTCCGTCTGGATTTGGCCACCCCAAGTGTAACGGCAAGGAAGATCAGATCGCAGTTGACCTCGGCGCCGGCGTGTCCGGCAACGTCGTGAGATAGCTCGTCGTCGGTCTCACCTCTTTGGAACCAAGCGAAGTCGGAACGTTTGTAGGTTCGTAAACCGGCCTGCAACGGCGCACGGCCTCATCACTGCCGTGGAGATCTTTACATATGTTAGTGCGTGGTCTCACGCGTTTGCTGGGCCGACTTCCAGGCTTCCTTTGTGCCCTTTGCGCGTCCTGCGCGTTGCTGTCGTCCGCCTCGGCACAGAGCGATCTCGCCAGCCGCATGAAAGATCCCGGCCAGTGGCCGATGGCGGCGCGCGACTACGCCAACACCCGCTATAGCAACCTTGATCAGATCAACACGTCCAATGCATCGCGCCTCCAGCTTGCATGGACGTTCTCGGTCGGTGCCGATCGCGGCCAGGAGGCGGCGCCGCTCGTGGTCGATGGCACCATGTATGTGGTCGGCCCTTATGCTGGCCCCTACCCCAACCGTGTGTTCGCACTCGATGCCACGAGCGGTGAATTGAAATGGTCCTACGCGCCAAAGCCTGAACCGGCAGCCGCGGGCGTTGCCTGCTGCGACGTCGTCAATCGCGGACTCGCCTTCGACAACGGCAAGGTCTTCCTCAACACGCTTGATAACCACACGGTCGCGATCGACGCCAAGACCGGCAAGGAGCTGTGGCATACGAAGCTCGGGGAGATCAACAAGGGCGAGACCATCACGATGGCTCCCGTCGTGGTCAAGGGCAAGGTGCTCGTCGGCAACAGCGGCGGCGAGATGGGCGTGCGCGGCTGGGTCACCGCGCTCGATGAAAACACCGGGGCCATTGCGTGGCGCGCCTACGCCACGGGCCCGGACAAGGACGTGCTGATCGGCGACGACTTCAAGCCGTTCTACGACAGTCTCAAGGGCAAGGATCTCGGCGTGAAGACGTGGCCGGCCGACCGCTGGCAGGTCGGCGGCGGCACGATGTGGGGATGGATCTCCTACGATGCCGAACTCAATCTGATCTACTACGGCACAGCCAATCCGAGCCCATGGAACGCCAACCAGCGCAGCGGCGACAATCTCTGGAGCACCACAATCTTTGCCCGCGACCCCGACACCGGCCGCGCCAAATGGGCTTACCAGATCAACCCGCACGACCTGTTCGACCACGACGAGATCAACGAGAATGTGCTCGTCGATCTCGAACTGAATGGAAAGCCGCGCAAGATGCTGATCCACCCGGGCCGCAACGGCTATATGTACGTGATGGATCGGGCGACCGGCGAAGTCATCTCGGCGGACGCGTTTGAATTCGTCAATGCCTATAACGGCGTCGATCTCAAGACCGGCAAGATCATCCCCAACGAGGAGAAGACGCCGCTCGCCGGCAAGACCGTCGAGAACATCTGCCCGGCCGCGCCGGGCGCCAAGGACTGGCAGCCAACCGCCTGGTCGCCCCGCACCAAGCTGCTCTACGTGCCGCATCAGCATCTTTGCATGAATTTCAAGGCATCGCAGGTCGGCTATATCGCAGGCACACCTTATGTGGGCGCCGATGTCGACATGTATGCCGGCCCCGGCGGCCACCGCGGCGAATTCATGGCGTGGGATCCCGTCGCGCGCAAGAAGGTCTGGGAGATCCACGAGAAGCTGCCGGTCTGGAGCGGCGCGCTGGTTACGGCAGGCGACGTCGCGTTCTACGGCACCATGGATCGGCTGTTCAAGGCCGTGGATGCCAAGGACGGGCATGTCCTCTGGCAATTCCGCGCCGGCTCCGGATTCATTGGCCAGCCGATCTCCTATCGCGGCTCCGACGGACAGCAATACATCGCGATCCTGTCGGGCGTCGGCGGCTGGCCGGGTGTGGTGGCCAACGCCGAGGTCGATCCGCGGGTGCGCAACGGCGCGCTCGGTTTTGTCGGTGCGACCCAGGATTTGCCGTTCTACACCGCGGGCGGGAGTGAGCTGCTGGTCTTCAAACTCGGCGGCGCGAATGGTGAGGACACCAGCCATGCGCCTTCGAAATAGTTATCCCGGCATCGCTCTTGGTTTTCTGGTCGGGCTTGCAACCACGGCGGCGGCAGCGTCGGATCGCGAGCTTCGCGTCTGTGCCGATCCCAACAATCTGCCTTTCTCGAACAGCGCCGAAGCAGGATTCGAGAACAGGCTCGCGGCCATGGTGGCCGAGCATTTCGGCCTGCAGGTCTCCTACACCTGGTGGGCGCAGCGCCGCGGCTTCATCCGTAACACGCTGAAAGCCGGCAAATGCGACGTCGTCATGGGCGTGCCGTCCGGCTATGATCTCGTCGAGACGACGAAGCCGTATTATCGCTCGAGCTACGTGTTCGTCACGCGGCAGGACCAGCACCTCGACCTTTCGTCCCTGCTCGACCCGCGCCTGCATCACCTCGCGATCGGCGTGCATCTGATCGGCGATGACGGCAACAATCCGCCGCCCGCGCAAGCGCTCGGCGAACAGGGCATCGTTGACAACGTCCGCGGCTACTCCATCTACGGTGATTATCGCCAGGCCGATCCGCCGGCGCGCCTGATCGAAGCCGTCGAAAGCGGCAGCCTCGATGTCGCCGCAGCCTGGGGTCCGCTCGCCGGATATTTCGCCCAGCGCTCTCCCGTCCCCCTGACGGTCACGCCGATCCGGGATTACGAGCGCTTTGCACCTCAGCAGTTCCAGTTCGCCATCGCGATGGGCGTGCGCAAAGGCGACGACGCCTTGCGCGACCGACTGAATGCATTCATCGACGAGCACCGGTCCGAGATCACCTCGCTGCTGCGCAGTTACGGCGTTCCGCTGGTGGACCAACCGGTTACGGTATCGGGAGGACATGAGTGATGTCTGCTCCAGTGCTGCGCGCGAGCGCCCTGTCGTTGCTGCTGGCGGTTGTGCCGAATGGTGCGGGACTGGCCCAGCAGACTTTGCCGCAGTCGCAGGAGGCGCAGATGCCGACGCTGTCTCCGCGCCCGAACTTCGGTGGCAGCGTCGGCAATGGCAGGCCCGGCGTCTTCATGCAGGTCCCCGTCAGTCACCTCCATCCCGGCGCGCAGCCGGACCCGCCGCAGATCAAGAACCCTGTGCAGGGCGATCCCAATGCGGAGCAGCGCGGGATGACCTACTACGTCAACTTCAACTGCGTCGGCTGCCACGCGCCAAATGGCGGCGGCGGCATGGGTCCGGCACTGAGCAACAACAACTTTACTTACGGCTCGCAGCCAGAGAACATTTTTCTCTCGATCTACCAGGGGCGGCCGAATGGAATGCCGGCCTGGGGCGGCGTGCTGCCCGACAGCGTGATCTGGGATCTCGTCACCTATATCGGCAAGATCAGCAACGAGCCGAGCCACCAATGGGGCCGAACCTTTTCCGCGAATCTGCCTTCGCCCGAAGTCGAGCAAGTCCCGAGCGAGCAGGTCTCGACGACCGATCCCTGGTCTGCCACCAAGTCTTTCAATTTCGGCCAGAAGCCCTGATCGCCGGGAAGCAGCGATGGCAAATCCGATCACGAGATTGCTAGTCACCGCGCTGCTGGCTACCACAGGCGCCGCCTGCAAGGCTGCGGGCCCGGACAACTTCACCGGCGACGCGCGTCGTGGCGCCGACCTCGTCAAGCAGTATCACTGCGGCGGCTGTCACGATATTCCCGGCATTGCCGGCGCCGAAGGCAATGTCGGCCCACCCTTGCATCGGATCGGCACGCGGACCTACATCGCCGGCTACATCCAGAACTCGCCGGACAACATGGCTGATTGGATCGAGGATCCACAGCGGGCGTTGCCGGGCAATGCCATGCCGAGAATGGGCATCCCGCAGAAGGACGCGCGGGACATCGCGGCGTTTCTCTATACGCTGAAGTGACCATCATGCCTCCCATGCATCGTTCAATGAATTGGCTCCGTGACGCGCCATTGCTGGCCATCACCATTGTGCTCGTCGCTATCATGGGACTGGGCCTCCTGGCTGGCGGTGCCTGGCTCGAGGCCCTCGGTGGCTCCGTCTACTATCTGATCGCGGGCATCATGCTTCTGCTCACGAGCTGGCTGCTCGGGCGCCGCCGCGCCGAGGCGCTCTGGGTTTATGCCGCGCTGCTGGCCGGAACGATGGCCTGGGCGATCTGGGAGGCCGGCCTCGATTTCTGGTCGCTGGCGCCGCGCGGCGACGTACTCGTGCCGCTTGGCCTGTGGCTGATGCTGCCCTTCATTGCCTCCCGCCTGGCGCCTCGCTTGCGCGCAGCGCGATGGGCGCTTGGCCTTGTGTTGGTCGCCGCAGCCATCGTCGTCGGCATGTCCCTGACGAGCGATCGCCGCGATCTTGCCGGCACGATACCTGAGGGCGAAACAACGGGGGCCATTGCGTCTCCCGAACCGGACCAGCCCGCTGCCGGCCAGAACTGGACGGCCTACGGCGGCAGCGGCTTCGGTACGCGCTTCTCGTCGCTGAGCCAGATCACCAAGGACAACGTCAAGGACCTCAAGCTCGCCTGGGAATTCCGCACCGGCGATCACAAGGGCCCGGACGATCCCGACGAGATCACCAACCAGGCGACGCCGCTCAAGGTGGGCGATCTGCTCTACACCTGCTCGCCGCACCAGATCGTGTTCGCGCTCGAAGCCGCGACCGGAAAACTGCGCTGGAAGTTCGATCCGCAGGTGCAGCACAACAAGGCCTTCCAGCACATGACCTGCCGCGGCGTGTCCTATCACGCGACCAAGCCCGGCGCGATAACTGCCGACGGCACGCCGGCCCCGAGCGATTGTGCGGGGCGCATTTTCATACCGACCAACGACGGACGGATGTTCGCGCTCGATGCGCAGAGCGGCGTGCCTTGCCAGGATTTTGGCAATCAGGGACAGATCGATCTCAAGCAGGGCAGCGAGATCCAGACACTCGGCTTCTACGAGGGCACCTCGCCGCCCGTCGTCACGGACAAGTTGCTGATCGTCGGCGGAGCGGTGATCGACAACTATTCCGATCGCGTGCCGTCGGGCGTGATCCGCGGCTTCGACATCTATTCAGGACGGCTGATCTGGGCATTCGATGCCGGCAATTCCGATCCGAACGAGATGCCCTCGGCCTCGCATCATTTCACGGCCGGCTCACCCAATTCCTGGAGCATTTCCGCGGTCGACGAGAAGCTCGGACTGGTCTATGTGCCGCTCGGCTCGAGTTCTCCGGATATTTGGGGCGGCGGCCGTTCGCCCGAGAACGAGCGCTACGATTCGGCATTGATTGCCCTCGATCTCATGACCGGGAAACTGCGTTGGTCGTTCCAGAACGTGCACCACGATCTCTGGGACATGGATATGCCGTCGCAGCCCAGTCTGGTCGATTTGCGCCTTAACGGCGGCGTGACGCCTGCGATCTACATCCCGGCAAAGACCGGCGACATCTTCGTGCTCGACCGCCGCGACGGGCGTCAGCTGGTGCCCGCACCGGAGAAGCCGGTGCCGCAGGGCGCCGCGAAGGGAGACCGGCTGTCGCCGACCCAGCCCTTCTCGGAGTTGAGCTTTCGCCCGCCCGGCATGCTGACCGACGCGCAGATGTGGGGCAGCACGATGTTCGACCAACTCGCCTGCCGGATCAAGTTCAAGCGCCTGCGCTATGAGGGGCCGTTCACGCCGCCGTCTGAACAAGGCACGCTGGTGTTTCCAGGAGACTTCGGCATGTTCGAATGGGGCGGCATTGCCGTCGATCCGCAACGCCTGATCGCGATCGCGAACCCTCAATCGATTCCCTTCGTCTCGCGTCTCGTGCCGCGCGGGAAAGACAATCCGGCAGCGCCGAACGCGGCGCATCCGCCGGGAACCGAGCTCGGCGTGCAGCCGATGTACGGCGCCCCCTATGGCGTCGACCTCGGCATTTTCCTCTCACCGCTCGGCATCCCCTGCCTTGCCCCGCCATGGGGCAACATCGCCGCGATCGATCTCAAGTCGCACAAGGTGGTCTGGCAGCATCGCATCGGCACGATCCGCGATCAGGCCCCGCTGCCGCTGCCATTCAAGCTCGGCGTTCCCATGCTGGGCGGTCCGATCGTCACCGCGGGCGGCGTCGTCTTCATCACGGGAACGATGGATGACTACATCCGCGCGTTCGACGTTCGCGATGGCAGACGGCTTTGGCAGGACCGCCTTCCTGCCGGCGGCCAGTCGACGCCGATGACCTATGAGGCCAACGGCAAGCAATATGTCGTCACGGTCGATGGCGGCCACGGCTCGTTCGGAACTAAACTCGGCGATTACGTGCGGGCCTACGCGCTGCCGTGATCTGCCTCGGCAGGACATGCTTGTGCTTGGCGACGCCTTGTCCCGATCTGCCAGCGCGACGCGCAACTGCTGAAGCCAGGAGAGCCACGCCCGCAGCTAGTCCCAGCGCCGCGAGCCCCTGACTGATGACCCCGGCAGGTGGGAGCTGCTTGCGTGACAGCCAACCGCCATCGATTGACGTGCCCTGCGGACCAGCTTCGATCATGGTGCCCTCGCTGCTCTTCGCCGGGCGCGCGCGCGACAGCAGGTAGCGGAAGGCAACCCCCAGGATGTTCTCGGTAATCTGCGGAGCCATCGCGTAGGCAATTTGGCCGGCACGCGCCGGCCAGCCCACGGCGACCTCATCTTGGGGTGCGCGGACGAGGCTCACGAACGTCTCGGCAACGTCCTCCGCCTGATACAGCAGCGGACCGGGATCGAGCGTCCGGCCGGACATGTTGGCGCCGTGGACGAAGCCCGGCGTGTCGACCATGGCCGGGAAGACGCCGCAGACATGGATGTTGCGATGAGCCCTGAGCTCCTGACGCAGGCTCGCGGTGAAGCCCCGAAGGCCGAATTTGCTCGCTGTGTAGGCCGCAGCAAAAGGCGTCGGAGCCCAGCCCCCGAGCGAGATGTTGTTGATCAAGATACCGCGGTTCTGGCGCAGGAAGATCGGAAGCACCGCGAAAGCGCCATGCATCGTGCCGAGGAGATTGACCTCGATCGTTCGGCGATGAAGTGCGATATCCGCGTCCTGATAGGCCCCGAAAACGCCGGTGCCGGCGTTGTTGATCCAGACGTCGATGCCACCGAGCGCGTCTTCCGCCTCTCGGGCCAGCCGCTGCACCGCCTCGGCATCGGTGACATCGGTCGGGATTGCCAATGCGCGGCCTCCGAGCGCCTCGCATTCTGCAGCGAGGCTCGTCAGGACTTCGGCACGGCGTGCCGCCAGGACCACGCTTGCGCCCTTTCCGGCGAAGGCCAGCGCCGCAGCACGCCCGATTCCGCTCGAGGCACCGGTTATGACGACGCGCGTGCCAGTCATTTGCCGCGGCTCGGATCCGGAGCCGCCCGCCGGAAGCAGCCAGTGCAGGGATCGCCGGAGACGCTCGGTTCCGTCCGCTTCGAACCAGTCGCCATGCGCGAAGATCACCCGCTCCGGCGACAGCCGTATGAGCCGCTCGGCTGCCGACCGCACGGAACGGCCGCCGAGGCGCAGCAGCAGTCGGAGATAGACCGGCGCCGTTCCGTTTGGCTTGGAAATGCCGAGGAGGTTTGCCGCGGCCTCGTTTGACGCGCTGAGATCATCGGGATCGAGATTTTGCACCAGATCCGTCAGGATCAGTGTCCGGCTGCGCTTGTCGAACAGCTCGATCTCGGAGAACATCGGAGCGTTCACCGAGACGGCTTCGAGGTCGGCCCTCCATTCCTCAGGCGTCGCCTCTCCAAGCTCGCGGTCGATGTGGATCCGTGCTGCTCGAACTTGCCGACGCGCCGAAAGGCCGCGCGCCGCGAAAGTCGTCACCTGTGGCAGCTCTCTCTGCCAGTCGGACAGGAACATCCAGTGCGCGATATTCGGCGCGAGCAAGTACCTTATCGGCCCTAGCCGCTCCAACTCACCGCGGAGAGTCGGCGAATGTCTCACCGGCGAATGCAGCACAAGATCGCCGTTCGAGAGCCGAATGACGGTCATACGCACCGGAAGTTTCAGACCGGCAGCGCTGATCGGGGCATCGTCCACGACCCAGATATCGTCCGTCGCTCGCGACAAACGGGCCGTCGACAAGGTAGCGTCGGAACTTTGCATGAGCGTCTTCCATCACAAGGCGTTTGCTCAAGCTTCGGGAGCGACGCTCGTTCCTCGCTAGGACGCCCGAGCCTGCATGCGGGCATTGCGTCGGCGACGGCGCGCGGCGAGTCGTCCTCGGATCCTCTCCGCCGGAATGTGCCGCGAGATCGCCGGGGCAAGCTCTGGTTCTGAGGGAGGTTGTTGGGTGGCAATCGGCGCTTGGTCCGGACGAGCTTCCATCAGACCGAGCACGGCGCGGCCCTTGGCCGTGATGCGCCACCCGCCATTTGTCCGGTCGATCAGCCCTTGCGAAAAGATGTCCAGCCCCGGCACCCGCCCGGCGAGCCGCCGGGTGCGCTCGGTCCAGTCGCGACCGCTGGTCGCCAGAATGGCCATATCCCGCTTGAGATCCTCCATGGCCGCGAACCCATCCGGGTAGCTCACCAGGATCTTGAGGACCGTCACGTGGAAATTCACCCCTGCCCCCACATGACCATCATCACATCGTCGGGACTTCTGAAAGGGCATTGCGGGCCGCTAGTTTGAGACGATCCGCAGAGATGTCGCCCCTGCTTGCAGTCTCCAGAAGCTTCGAGGCTACGCGAGTCCTGGCGCCGATCTCACAGCGTGGAACAGCTTCACACACCTCGTCGAGAACGGTGCGCAACAACGCCTTGGTCGCGGTATCGATCATGGAAAGCCCCGGCGGAAAGGTTCACGGTAGGGCAATCGCTCCGGCCAGGGATTCAACATTGTTAATGATCTTAAAATTTCGCTGCCTGGCCACTGCCGGCTTGGCGATGTCTTGGGCCTGCTGTGCGCGACCTTGCGGGCTCCTGCTCGGCATTGCTCGTGAAATCGGGGAACCTCCGTCGTCGGCCAATCGTTCGCATGCCATGGAGATTGTCGTTTTCGCGGTCCTCGTCCTCCTGGTTGCGACTGTAGTTCGGCATGCGTGATGGCGAACCGCGCAGCTTCGCATCCTCGCGGCTGATTCCGCCCGAGCTTTGCTTCGTCGCTTCACCCTCTTGTCCAAGAGGGCGCAGGGAAGGCCGGGTGCCGGCTGGCGCCCGCGGTCCGCTGCGCGAAAATGTAGCGCAAGGAAACCGCACAGCAGCATACAGGTGTAGCCAATCACTCGGCCTTCCCTGCGCGATGGTTGGACGGCTTATGCCGTGCTCTCCCGGGAGCCGAGTTCGTTCTGGCCTCCCTCGTCCCAGCGAAAGTCACCGGCACCGCGCCGGTTGACGCAGATGCCGCATTCGCCAGGGCTTGACCGTAGCAACGATGGCCAGGACCACACGGTTTTTGCCGTACGCACGGCTCGCCATTTCGCCGCAGTTTTTCCAGCCCTGTCGACGGAGCCGGAAACTTACAGACGAGACGAAGCCTAGCAGCGCCGCTCGTCGGAACGCAGCCTTGGGCTCACGGAGAGCAATCCGCCCTGCCCTTGGCCTCTCGCACCCGAACGCTGCCGCGTCCACCGCAAGCCCGGCTCGCGAACATGACGACCACAAGATCGCCCCTCAAGGATGAGCCGGGATGGCCAACACATACGCCGTTTCCGAATTTCGGTAAAGCGGAATATATTTGTGGAGAGGGGTTGACGGGATGGCGGGTGTTTTGCCCGACGGGCAGTCCTCCCATTCAACCTGCCACGGCCTTCTAGTCAAGCGACGCGCCTGCTCCGATGGAGAAGGCGAGTTCACCCTCTATCCACCACGCACTCCGCACCATCAATAACATAGGCTGCGTGACGAAAATCCCTGATGGTGGCGAGCTTGCCGGCGGACCAGTCGAGAAGCATGAAATATTTCGCCCGCCCGGCCGGCTTATTCGGATCGAACACGAGGATCGCGGGACGTCCCTCGACCTGCCCCGTCACCAGGTGCCAGTCGCTGTTCTTCGAATAATTGCCGAAATAGTTCGACACCTCGGCCTTGCCTTTCAGCCTGGTACGGTTGACGAGCTCGAGCCTGACGTCGTCGGCGATCATGGCGCGGATCGCGTCGAAGTCGCGGGCATTGAAATGGCCGACATAGGCGTTGAGTCGCGTGCGATCTGCTTCCGACAGGCCCGGCTGCGGCACATCGTCGGGCTCTCCGGCGAACTCCCGCAGCTGCGTGCGTCCGCGATGCAGCGCGGCCTTCACCGCCGGCAGGCTGAAATCCATGATGTCGCAGACCTCGGCAAGCGAGCAGCCGAGCACGTCCATCAGGATCACGCTGGAGCGCTGCGCCACCGGCAGCCGCATGAAGGTGCGAAGGCTGGTCGCGGCGATCTGGCGGCTTTCCACATCATCGAGCTGGTCGGCAATCATCTCCACCTCTTCAGCCGAGTGCAGCGCCTCCTGCCGGTTGCGGCGACGCAGGAAATCCAGCGCGGTGTTGTGCGCGATGCGAAACAGCCAGCCCTCCGTATTGACGGGCGTGACCGATTGCAGCGCTTCCATCGCCTTGATCAGCGCATCCTGCAACACATCCTCACCGTCGATGACCGAGCCGACCATGCGGGCGCAGTAGCGATGCAGTTTCGGCCGCATCCGCGCCAGCAGGGCCTCGGTATCGATGGTGGCCAGCGGGTCTGGCGCCATTGCTCCTCCGCTTCGCTTGTTCAGGACTCGTCCAGCATACGATAGTTGCCGACGATCCTCACATCACGAACCAGCGGCGGCTCCGCGCAGCGGTCGCGGATGCCGTCCTGGAACGTCTGAAATGCCTTGAGTTTCGGAATCGGGCTCGAGCCGTTTTCGGCCGCGGCCTCGACAAGATGGATGAAGGTGTCGTCCTCCAGCCGTAGCGTCAGGTAGCGCACGCCGTCCGGGCCGGCCGCCTTCAATTCGGCAAATACGGCCGAAACCAGCTCGGCATTCCGATCGGCCAGCTCCGGCCTGGCCTTGTACCTGATCAACGTCCTTCTCATCGCGCGCTCCTTGCTGATGTCGCGACCTGGTTCGCTCAAAATCGGGCAAATGGCCGCATCACCCCTAGGACGTTTGCCGGCAGGCGAAGGATGCGGCCCGGAACAAATTATTATTGGGCGCATCCTTTGCCGCTCAGCCCTCGTCTAGCCCGCAGAACGCGCCGCGACAGGCTGGCGCGACACACGGAGACAGGGCGATGCAGACCCCGATCAATCGCGCCGCGCAGAACTGGGTGCTCGGCGTCACCGCGCTGGCATCCTTCATGATGGCGCTCGATGCCATGATCATCACGACAGCATTCGCGACCATCCGCGCCGAATTCGGCAGCCCGGTCGAGACGCTGCAATGGACCGTCAACGCCTTCAATCTGACCTTTGCCGTGCTGCTCCTGACCGGCTCCGCACTCGGCGACCGCTTCGGTCGCCGCCGGATGTTCGCGGCCGGGCTCGCCCTGTTCGTCGTTGCATCGGCGGCCTGTGCGCTCGCAGGCAATGCCACCGCGCTGATCGCCGCCCGCGCGCTGCAGGGCGCCGGCGCCGCGCTGGTGATGCCGCTGGCAATGGCGATCCTGAGCGGCACGTTCGGCCGCGAGGAGCGCGCTCGCGCGCTCGGCATTTTCGCCAGCATCACCGGCTGCGCGCTGATCATCGGTCCCGCCATCGGCGGCTTCATTACCGAACATTTCGGCTGGCGCTGGGTGTTCTGGATCAACCTGCCGATCGGCCTGATCGCGATCGCCCTGGTACTGGCACGCTTGCGCGAAAGCTTCGGCCCGGCCGCCGCATTGGACATCCCCGGACTGGCGCTTGTCGCGCTTGCGGCGCTGGCGTGGGTGTGGAGTCTGTTGCGCGGCAACGCCGTGGGTTGGGCGAGCGCCGAAATCATGGCCGCGCTGATGGCAGGCCTGGTGTTCACAGCCGGCTTCGTTCTCTGGGAATTGCGCGCGACCGCGCCAATGGTGCCGATGCGGCTGTTTGCATCGCGGGCGCTTGCCTCCGGCATGTCCGCCAGCGTGCTGTTCTACGCCGCGATGTACGGCGTCTTGTTCCTGCTGCCGCAGTTCCTCCAGACCGCGCTGGGCTTCGACGCCTTCGGCGCCGGACTTCGCCTGCTGCCCTGGACCGCGACGCTGTTCGTCACCGCCCCGATCGCCGGCGCGGTCGTCAACAGGTTCGGCGAGCGGCCGCTAGTGGTGACGGGATTGCTGATGCAGGCGATCGGACTTGGCTGGATCGCGGAGCTCGTGAGCTCTGCGGTTACCTACTCCGCCCTGGTCGCGCCGCTGGTGCTGGCCGGCGTCGGCGTCTCGATGGCGATGCCGGCAGCACAGAACGCCATCCTGAGCTCGGTCGCGGTGGCCGAAATGGGCAAGGCGTCCGGCATCTTCAACATGGGCCGCTTCCTCGGCGGCATGTTCGGTATCGCCGCGCTGGTGGCGAACTTCTCGGCGCATGGCGGGGTCGATTCGGCCGCGCATTTCGAGAGCGGATTTGCCGCGGCGATGAGCCTCGCCGCGACGCTGTCACTGGCCGGCGCGATTGCGGGGTGTTTCCTGCCGGCACGGCGGCGGACCGCCGGAGCAGCCGCGCCGCAAGATGCGTGACACTGACAGCCATCAAAGCCGGAGGCGAGATGATCGCTT
Source organism: Bradyrhizobium sp. CW1 (assembly GCF_023100665.1). Lineage (NCBI taxonomy): Bacteria > Pseudomonadati > Pseudomonadota > Alphaproteobacteria > Hyphomicrobiales > Nitrobacteraceae > Bradyrhizobium > Bradyrhizobium sp. CW1. The sequence continues at coordinate 2,351,271 of NZ_CP064684.1, read as the reverse complement.
CGCGACCAAGTGCTGGCCTTCAATGATCGGCTAGCAGGTAGAATACCGGTTGCAGTTTCGACCACGCCGCCGCCGCGCCCAAGGCACTGTCAGGGCGCGGCGGCCTTGCGGACGATGCCGGCTGCGCGATCGGACTCGCGCTGGAGCTCTTCGCGGGTAACGATCCCGGTTGGCCCTGTGGCCGCGTCGACATCGACCGCGGCGACGCCCCCCGGCAGCGCCTTGACGTCGCTCCTCGATCACCTGCCCCGGCGAACAAGCGAATGCGCACGGGGCCGCGACGCCTTGGAGAAATTCTCTGGTTGGCGAAGCTATCGAGGCACGAAACCGAGAGATACTCGGTGATCTTCTCGGGCTCCAGGAGCCCGAGCTGGAACGAATGCGCAAAGACGGGGTCATCTAGCCCGTTGGGCAGCATCCTGTGACGATACCAACCGATTCTGCAGCAGCGGTCCCCTGCGGCGACGGGGCAGAAACAAAGGAAAGTCTCGCAGCAATCCGACCGCAAAAACGCCGACAACAAAACGTCGCACGAGACCCGTTTTGTTCTCAGCGACCCTTCTCGTCAGTTCTTGAAGAAGAGGGCTTATGCTTGGTGGGCGCACCAGGGCTCGAACCTGGAACCCGCAGATTAAGAGTCTCATCTTTCACAATAACTTTCAGCTACTTAGCTGTAAAACGCCGTCACAACAGCACTATCGAAATCAACAGGTTACAGACGAAATGTAAATTGCTCGGCGGCGCCTTCTGTACCTGCGACCGCTGCGTCCCGAACGCAGTGAACATCTTCTAAGTTGTTGATCTTTCTCTCATCGGCAGGTGCTTCCGTCCCGTTTTTGTTCACGCTCGTTTCACCCAATTCGTTGCGATTTCGTTGCGGCGGCGGCGAGGGAGAACGGCGCTCGGCGCGTCAGTGGGATCTTGGACTTGCGGCGGAGCAGCCGAGGCCTGCGAGGGTAAGCGTATTAGATTATGCGGTGATCTGTCGGGGGTTCGAGTCACTAGGGTGCTACCGTCTTTCCCCACACCAACCAGACCTGCGATATCTGATCCGATCCTTCGCGTGAGGCAGTTCATGGGCCTCGCACGATGGTCTGCACGGGTTGAACCATAATGGGCACGCACAGCAAACGGTCGCTGCCGTAGATGCTCGACACCCGGGCGCCACCGAAGTGCCGCCTACCGCTCGACACACGACACAACGACCCGGCAGAAATTGAAGGTGAAGCGTCCGTAGAGAAAGCCGCTTCCTGGCTCCAGTGCAGCCAGGCGATACGAATTGCCGAGAGCGCGGATAATCTCGACCATTTCCATGAATTCATGGTGCGTCAGCGCCGGGTGACGAAGCATGACATCGCGACACTCTCGAATGACATCGTCGCGGGCAAGTTCGGCAAGCCCTCCGTCAGCAACGCACCTCATATGCGCAAGGCCGCCTCGGGGTTGTTCAACTGGGCGGCTGAAGCGGGCCGCGACCATGTGACGGCCAGCCCCTGCGGACAAACTAAAACACCTGCACTAAGCCGACGTGCCCGAAATCCAACGACGGTCGATCTGAATCGCGACGATTACGAGGAACGGTCGAAACAGAGTGCCACGATCACGTGGCAGAGCGGACGCTGAATCGGTAAACCGCCGAGGTCTGCTTAGGCCGGCGGCTCCTCCACCGCGTCTTCAATTAGCTTGGCGGGCCTCGATCTCACCTCTTTCAATGGTAAGCGTCACGTCGGCAAAGGTTTCGAGCAGCTTTGGATTCGACTCGGTGATCAGCAGCGTAATGTCCTTATCCTGCAAACGAAGCCGCCGGAGTGCTTCCGCATATCGCTGCGCTAACACAGGCGCGAGACCCTGAAATGGCTCATCCAGGATAAGCAGCCGGGTACCAAGCATAAGCGCCCTCCCAAGCGCCACCATCTTGCCTTGGCCGCCCGAGACCGATCCCGCCGGACGTTTGGCAAGCTCTTTGAGTTCCGGCAGCACCGAATACGCTCGCTCCAGCCGCCGCCGCGTCTCGTCCGGATTCAGCTTGGCGACACGACCGGGAAGCAAAATATTTTCTTCGACGGTGAAGGCGGAAAACAGACGCCGGTCCTCAGGCGCGTAGCCAAGACCCAGCGACGGCCGGCGATGCGGCGCGATCGCTCCAAGATCTTCGCCGCCCAGACGAACGGTGCCGCTCGCTTTTGTGAAGCCCATGATAGTGCGCACGGTCGTGGTCTTGCCGGCGCCGTTTCGCCCGATAAGCGCTGCGCTCACACCCGGCAGCAGCGAGAAACTCACATTTCGCAACACAGGCGCGTCAGCAATCGCGACGTTGACATTCTCGAAACTCAGCATCGGTGTCATATCCCGATCACCTGTTCCCGGACCTTCGGGTCCGCCAGAACCTCAGCCGGCGTCCCAACCATCTGGATCTTGCCGACATTCCACACGGCGACGCGGTTGGCATAGCGCTCCACCATATCCATGTCGTGCTCGACGAAGACCGAGGTGACTTTCTCCTTTGCCAGCGCCGTGGTTAGAATGTCCATGATGGTGAGTTTCTCTGATGACGCGACGCCCGAAGTCGGCTCATCCATCAGGAGGAGCTTTGGCTTCAGCGCGAGCGCGAGTGCAATATCGACCAGCTTGCGTTGCCCTTCGGGCAGTTCGCGCGCCGTTCGTTCCGCATACGATTTGACACCGACGAGATCCAGCAGCCGCTTCATTTCCGGCACTTCCGGCATGAGAGAAAGAGCCTGGAAACCAGACGGACGGCCTCGCAGGGAGGCGGCCGCGATCAACATGTTCTCCATCACGGTCTGGTCGAGGAACAGCTGTGGTATCTGGAAGGCGCGGGCAATGCCGAGCCTGGTGATCGTACGTGGCAGCTGCGCGGTGATGTCGTGGCCGAGAAAGGTAACGGTGCCGGCTTGCGGCCGAAGATAACCGGTCGAGATGTTGAGGAACGTCGTCTTGCCGGCCCCGTTCGGCCCGATGATGGCAAGGTTTTCGCCTTCCAGGACGTCGAGGTCGATGCCATCGGCGGCGATGACGCCGCCGAACCGGATCTTGATGTTCTTGGCAGAAAGCAGGACGTTGGCCATTAATGCCCTCCCCGCCCGGATTGACCGTAGCGCTGGCGGAGGCCGATAAGGCCGTTCGGCGCGTAAAGAATGATGACGACCAGCACGACGCCGAGAATGAGCTGCCAAGAATCCGCCAGATGCGCCGCGGCATAGAACCGTACGCATTCGAACATCGCCGCGCCTGCAAACGCACCGAAAGCATGGGCGCTGCCACCGAGGATCGCGATGAACACGAACTCGCCGGACTTGGTCCAGAAGCCGAATTCGGGGGTCGCGATCTGCTGAATGATCGATACCAGAGTGCCGCCTATGCCGCCGAGAAATGCGGAGAACACGTAGCCGATGAGCAGCACGCGCCGCGCCGACATGCCAAGATATTCGAGCCTGGTTTCGTTAGATTTCATTGCCCGCAACATGTGACCGAGCGGGCTGTCGAGATAGCGTTGCACGCCGTAGAAGGCAGCAATCGCGACCAAAAGGCTCACGTAGAGAATAACGTATTGGAACGTCTCCGGCGTGAACGAAAACCCAAACAAGCCAGGACGGGCGACCCGGATGCCGTCCGCGCCGTTAGTGTAGTGGAACATTTTCTCGAGCAGCGACCACAAGACCATGGAGAATGCCAGGTTCAGCATTCCAAAGAAAATTTCCCTGTAGCGAACCACGAACAGGCCGACGATCAGGCCAAAAACGGTAGAGGTTATGCCTCCCAGCGCGAGAAAGATCAGGATATCGCCGCCGCCGATGTACTTGCCCCAGAACGCCGCGGTATAGGCGCCGGTGGCGAAGAACATCGCGTGTCCGAACGATACTTGTCCCGCCTGCAGCAACAGGACGATGCCGAGCACCACGATGCCCTTGGCGAGGATGAGCGCGAATAACGTCGCCCAGCTCGCGACGAAGAGCGGCAGTACCGCGCTGGCCAGAAACAAGATGATTGCGACTGCCGTGATCGGCTTGATACGGCCCGCCATCAGATTTTTCTCATCTGCACCGTACCGAACAGTCCGAACGGACGCACCAGAAGCACCAGTACCATCAGCAGATAGGGTACGAGAACTTCGAACTCCGGCTGCAGATAGATGACGAAGGCGCGCGTCAAACCGATCATAAGGGCCGTAAGGGCGGTGCCCTCGATCTGCCCCAGACCCGCAGTGGCTGCCACCGCGAACGAGAGCACGATCATGTCCGCGCCCATGCCGGGCACCAGCGACGTGGTCGGCGAAGCAAGCGCGCCGCCGAGCGCCGCCAGGCTCGCCCCGATGATGAACGTAATAGAGTAGACGCGTTGGGCGTCGATGCCGATGGCGGTTGACGCCTCCCGATCCTCGGTTACTGCTAGAATCACGGCTCCCGCAAGAGTTTTCCGCAAGAAGTAACGCAGTCCGAACAGCGTCGCGACTGCCACGCCTGGAAGCAGGACGACCTGGTAGGACGTATAGTTCACGCCGAATACGCTGATGTTCGGCAACAGCTTCAAGGGCTCAGCAGCGAAGATGGGCTGCACGCCCCAGATCAGACGCTGCAGATTGTCCATGATCATGAAGGCCGCGAAGGTGATCAGGAGCTGCAACACGTCGTCTCGTCCGTAAAGCGGCCGCAACAGGAAGCGCTCGATGAAACCGCCGCACACAAACCCTATGACGATGGAGGCAACCAGCAATGCGGGATAGGTAAGCCACGGCGACACCTGCGCAATCACGAGGCTCAACGTCGCGGCGAGATAGGCGCCAAAGGCATAAAGCGACCCGTGCGCGACATTCACCACGCGAAGCACACCGAAAATCAGGCTCAGCCCGACGGAAACCAGGAACACCAAGGCGGCGTAACTGATCCCGTCAAGGACGGCCAATATGGCGAGAGTCGAATTCATGGAGACCTTCAGGAAAGCCGTCCTGCGGTTTTTGCCCGGAGGACGATGATCTGGCCTACTGCTTGAAGGTCGGAACGTCCATTTTAACGAATTCCGGCTTGAGCGTCTTCAGCCACTCGACCGAGCGCACGCCCGCCGGATTGGTGATCACCTTCGGATCAAAGATCATCATGTTGTCGAGCAGTTTGAAGTCATAGCCCGGGAAAGACTTGGTGACGCCGACGAGCTGCGCTTCCAGACCTTGGTTGTCCTCGGGCCTCAGCGTGATCGGCCGGCCGAAACCGGTCGCGAACTCGGTGCCGGAGGTTGCGTCTACGACCTGCTCCCGTGTCGGCCAGTTGCCGCCATTGGCCTTGATCGCCTTGTCATAGGCAGCTTGCAGCGCCGTGAAAGCCTGCGCCATGTGGTAGACGGGGTAAATCGGCCAGGCGCCGGTCTTTGCCTTGAATGCCTCGGCAAACGCCTTGAAGGCCGGATCGTTCTTCTTTTCAGGATGCAGGAACCAATGATCGCCACGCGCGCCGACGATCAGGCCTTCCGGCAGATCCTTGCCCAGTCGCTGGATCGAGGATTCGCCGATGCCCAACACGAAGGTCGACTGTTGCAGCAGGCCGCGTTGACCGGCCTGACGGACCAGCGTGTCGAGATCGCCGCCCCAGGAGGTGGTTAGAACGACATCCGGCCGCAATGCCAGTAAGCGCGAAACTTCGGTGGAATAGTCCGGCGCACCGAACTTCGGAAAAAGCTCCGCCAACACCTGAACGTCGGGCTTCAGCGCCTTCAATGCGGTGGAGAAGATTTCCCAGCTTTCGCGGCCCCACGCGTAGTCCTGATTGACGACCGCGATGGTCTTAAAGTCGGGCTTTGTCTTAAGGAGATAGACGAGCACCGCCAGCATCTCCGGCGTGCCGTTAGCCTGCGTGCGGAAATTGTAGCGATATTTCTTCGTCTCCAGAATAGAAGCCGCACCGCAATCCCACATAAAGTTCATGACTTTGAGGTCTTCGGCGACCGGGACAAGCTGATTGCAGCTGCCCGAGGAGATGGAGGCGAAAGTCACGTCGACCTTTTCGTCTTGCACCATGCGCCGGTAGTTCGAGACCAATGCCTCGCCGCCGGCGCCTTCATCGATGAAAGACAGTTTTACCGGTACACCGCCGATTCCGCCCTTCTTGTTGAGGTCTTCTGCAATCATCTCGGCCGCGGCCTTTGCCGGTACGCCGAATACGGAAGCCGGTCCCGACAGGAAAGTGGTGATACCGATCTTGATTTCCGGCGGCTTGCTCTGCGCAAGCGCAGCGCCCGTAAAAGCTGTGATGACTAGACCGGCTGCAACTGCGGCTTTCAGCAAAAGCATTTGAATCTCCCCATTTTTAACTTGCGTTGACCGGGCGGCCATCGCGATTTTTCTTGCCGCGACGCTACTTATAATTCTGAAATATTGCCAGCACTTACTAGTTGCTGGGGTCGTGTCCCCGGTGGTGGTGTAGCTCGGTAGAGCAAAGCCGCCCGGATGCGCGCCTTCAAATAGCGCCGTAGCGGGCGGGCAGCTTTGCGGTGGTCACCGGCAGTTCTCCGGTAGGATCGGGTTGCGACACGCCAACGCAACCGAGGAACCACCGATGACCGAAGACATGATGAACCTGCGCACGCTCGTAGAGAAGACCCCCGACGCCGATCTGCTGCGCGAGATGATCGGCTTTGCCGCCCAGCGCCTGATGGAGCTGTGGAAGGCCAGACCGGGGCGGCCTACGAAGAGAAGAGCCCCGAACGCCTGGCCCAGCGCAACGGCTACCGCGACCGGATCTGGGAGACCCGCGCCGGCGCGGTTGAGCTGCACATTCCCAAGCTGCGCGAGGCTCCTACTTCCCGGGCTTCCTGGAGCCGCGACGCATGGCCGAGAAGGCGCTCACCGCCGTGGTGCAGGAAGCCTATGTGCAGGGCGTCTCGACCCGCTCGGTGGACGACCTCGTCCAGGCCATGGGCATGACCGGCATCTCCAAGAGCGAGGTCAGCCGGCTGTGCGGCGAGATCGATGACAAGGTGAAGGCCTTCCTCGCCCGTCCGATCGAGGGCGACTGGCCGTATCTGTGGATCGACGCCACCTACGTGAAGGTGCGCCAGAATGGCCGCATCGTCTCAGTCGCGGTGATTGTCGCGGTTGGCGTCAATAGCGACGGCCGACGCGAGGTCCTCCGCATTGGCATCGGCCCTTCCGAGGCCGAGACGTTCTGGACGGCGTTCCTGCGCCAGCTCGCCCGCCGCGGCCTGCGCGGCGTCAAGCTGGTCGTGTCCGACGCCCACGAAGGCATCAAGCCCACCGTGGCCAAGGTGCTCGATGCCAGCTGGCAGCGTTGCCGCGTCCACTTCATGCGCAACGCGCTGGCGCATGCCGGCAAGAGCGGGCGGCGCGTCGTCTCCGCCTTCATCGCCACAGCGTTTGCCCAGGACGACGCCGAGGCCGCGCGAACCCAGTGGCGCAAGGTCGCCGACCAGCTCCGCCCCAAGCTGCCCAAACTTGCCGGCTTCCTCGACGAGGCCGAGACCGATGTGCTCGCCTACATGACCTTTCCGCACAGCATCGGACCAAGCTGCACTCGACCAACCCGATCGAGCGTCTCAACGGCGAGATCAAACGGCGGACCGAGGTGGTCGGCATCTTCCCCAACGATGACGCCATCACTCGCCTCATCGGCGCGATCCTGCTCGAACAGAATGATGAATGGGCCGTCCAGCGTGCCCGCTACATGGCACTGGAAACCATCGCGCCGTTGAGCGATGATCCGAGCGTCAGCATCACGGCTATCGCCAGCTGACCAGCCCGGCTCTCCAGCCGGCGAACGCGGTGACCCGCCGCCAGCTACACCACGCCACGGGACACGATCGGTGCTGGTGGGAAGGGCTTCCGCGGCTCGACAGTATATAATGAGATTGGTTCAGTATGCTCATGAACCTTACCGACCGTCCCACTTGCCCCCACTCGGAGCGGTTATCGACTGCGAAGCGTGAATGCGCGCTTGGCTACGTATGCCTCTGGAGAGAGAAGTGATCAATTTAAAGGGTGTGGTTGCACTCGCTTTCAAAGCGAACGCGCTGTCGCATCACCACTGTCCCCTGTGAGCCCTGCCGCGCATGCGATAGCAATCGTTCGACAGAGCCGTTTAGCAATTTCGAGTTCCGTTTTCCGCTTCTGCAGAATAGCTATCGCCATCGCAGAGCCAATAGTCGTCGAGCGGTTTGAAACCGTCAAAATTCACTGCCACCCCCACTGTCCAGTGGTGATCGAACCGGTCTCTGCCAATCGTCTCCACGGAAAAAGGTAATTTCTGCGGTTTGGGCTGGAGACTTTCGACGACTTCTCGCCAAGGTTGCCGGTTTCAGAGGAGCAGAGACTTTAGAGAGCCGCACAAAAATCCCGTAAAATGCGGCACTTTCAGCCAATACGGTCCCACTCTCTATAATTGAGTGACTGCTTGGCTGCGGCGGGAGAGATCGAACCTCCGAATGGCGGAATCAAAATCGCCGATGCACAAATCGGTCTATCGGCGCTTCGAGACCGGATCGGTTCTCCTCTATGACCGCATGGCGGCTTATTGGCCAGACAACATAAGAGTTCACATCGACTTCAAGCACTATTTCGGTGGAGGCGCTGCGCGGCTACCCAATGCGTCGCTGATGAAATTGAACAGAAGTGGAGAATGCCGGCTATGTCGGGCGGCTCTGATCTACATACAACATCAAGGAAGTGGTTCTGCCGGACGGCCTTCGAGTCGCCTTGGCCTCCGTCCAGACGGACAGAGTAGATCACAATGCCGAGAGTGGACTCGCCGGCTGGCCGTCAAGAACACCGTTTGAAAAACCGTTTTAGTCCGTCGGTCTCAAACGGTTTCTCTTGCTAAGGTCTTGATTTATTTGGTGGGCGCACCAGGGCTCGAACCTGGGACCCGCTGATTAAGAGATAGCGACGGGTAGAGAACAATCAATGACTTACCAATCGCACCACTGGGTTTATCCGGCCGAAAACGGGCCTTCGTCGCAGGATCATAGTGCTCCCAGCATTGTCTATCAGCGGCACCTTGATGGTTCGCCAAATAAAATATCGATACTTCAGCGTAGACACCTGTGCTTACCAGAGTCAAAACGACACGAGATCTCCGGTTTCCGCTGCGCGCTTGACCGCGTCGATCACCCTGAGCGTTTTTAGCCCTTCGCGCCCGCTCACCACAGGCGTGGCCGTGCCGCGGATAACGCCACAGAAATTTGCGATCTGCAGGCCAAGCGGGTCTTCTTTCTCGAACCTCAGCCGCTCGCGCTCGATCCCACCAGCTGGCCTTGCTCGGGTGATGCCACAGATCGAGTTGCGGAATGGCCAGCGATGCCCTCGTGCCGCCGATCTGGTAGCAGGTCTCCAGCGTATGCTGTAGGCCGGATTCTCTCCGGTGGTGAATTCCCAGCTCCAAGGCGACTGGATGGTATCGGAGACATTGACCGTTCCCAGCGCGCCGGACGCGAAGTGCAGGATGATCACCGCGGTCTCTTCGACCGCATTTCCACGCAGCCGATTGGATTGGGCAGCCTGTACCGCCACGATATCCCCGCACAGGTACCGCAGCAGGTCGACATCGTGGATGAGATTCACGAAAGCGGGACCCGCTCCTTTCTCGCCGCGCCAGGGCACTTCAAAATAATCGTCCGGCTTGATCAGCCAGAACATGCCATGCACTGACACGATCTGACCGAGCCTGCCGCTGTCGATCTCCGCCTTGGCGCGCTGGATCATCGGGTTGTGGCGACGGTGGTGGCCGGTTAGCAGCGGCACGCCCGCCCGCTCGGATGCTTCGACCAACGTCTGTGCCGCCACGATATCATCCGCTAACGGCTTCTCGATCAGCGCCGGGATGCCCGCAGCGATACAATCCATGCCGTTGGCCACGTGCATCTGGTTGGGGGTGGCGACAACCACCCCCTCCGGCCGGTTTTCAGAGATCATGTCCTGAACGGACGAAAACCAGTCCACCTTGAGCGATACCGCCAACTCCCGTGCAACCGGCATCGGATCGACGATTGACGATAAGACCGCCTCCGGCCGCGCGAGAATATGTTCAATGTGTCGCTTGCCGATGAGACCCGCTCCCATGACCGTCAGGCGGACGGGTGCACTCATACGATTCTATCCCTTCTCATCGAGCAGCTTGGCCAACCGACGCAAACCGAGCAGATAACCCTGAGTGCCGAAGCCTGCAATAACGCCATCAGCTCGTTTGGAAACGAACGAGCGGTGGCGGAATTCCTCGCGCTTGTGCACATTGGAAATGTGCACCTCGATTACTGTCCCCTCGAACGTGTTCAAAGCGTCTAGGATGGCGACCGAGGTATGGGTGAAAGCCGCGGGATTCATGACGATGCCGACAGCCGTCTCGCGCGCCTCGTGGATCCAGTCGATCAGCTCGTATTCCCTGTTCGACTGGTGAAAGCGCATCTCCAGAGCCAGCTCCGTGGCTAGCCCCCGACAATCTCGCTCCACATCCGCAAGCGTCTCGTGGCCATAGATGTGGGGCTGACGCTTGCCAAGCAAATTGAGATTTGGCCCGTTGAGGACGTAGACAAGACGGCTCATGGAATAACTCCGTTCAGTGATGGGCGAGGATCTCGCCAAGGAACTGCTTGGTGCGAGCGTGCTGCGGATTGCGGAAGAAAGCGTCGGGCACACCTTCTTCGATGATCTGCCCTTCAGCCATGAAGATGACACGGTCGGCAACCTGGCGGGCAAAACCCATTTCATGGGTGACGCAAATCATGATCATGCCGTCGTTGGCGAGGCCAATCATCGTGTCGAGCACTTCCTTGACCATTTCCGGATCGAGAGCCGAAGTCGGTTCATCAAACAACATGACCTTGGGCTGCATGCAGAGAGCACGCGCGATCGCGACACGTTGCTGCTGACCGCCCGAGAGTTGCGCCGGATACTTCTCGGCCTGCTCGCCAATGCGCACCCGCTCGAGATATTTTCGCGCGCTCGCCTCCGCTTCGGTCTTGCTGATGCGGCGCGCGCGAATGGGCGCGAGCATGCAGTTCTGCAAGACCGTCATATGCGGAAAAAGGTTGAAGCTCTGAAAGACCATGCCGACGTCCTGGCGTACGACATCGATGGCTTTGATGCTGTCGTCAAACCGATGACCGTTCACCACGATACTGCCCTGCTGGATTGCCTCCAGGCGGTTGATACAGCGTATCAGCGTCGACTTGCCCGAACCGGACGGACCGCAAAGCACGATCTTTTCCCCTCTGCGCACAGTGAGGTCAACGTTGCGGAGAGCCTGATACCCGCCGTACCATTTCTGCACGCCCTTCATTTCGATCAGGATCTGGTCCTGCATGGATTCGGCCTCCGTTATCGGACGGCGGCCAACGCGCCCAGCGCGTCGGCCGCTTGCAGTGACTATTGAACTGTGAACGGAACGCCGGGGACCGAGTCGGGGAAGACCGGCACGGGCGCCTTCATCCACTTGGCGTAGAAAGCGGCCAATTTGCCATTGGACTTGATCTGGTCGACGAATTTGTTCGCCGTCTCGTTCCACTCCTTCTCTCCGAGGCGCGTGCAGGCCCCGTTGTACAAGGCGGTGAAGTGAAGCTTGGGCTCGAACCCAAGTTCCGGCTTTGCAGCGTTCAGACGCTGCGGGTAGAAGCTGTTTGCCCCGACCGCCTGCACCTGACCCGAGAGCAGTGCCTGGATCGTGGCCGCGTCATCATCAAACCTGCGGATTTCGGCGCCCGCAGGAGCATTATTGGTTACCTGGGTGTCCTGCGTGGAGGAGCGTGGGACGCCGATAACGTACTTCCCCATATCGGCGTTACTGTTGATCGGCGTTGCCTGGGCAGCGACAAGTGTAATCTCATTGGCAACATAGGGTTTGGAATATTGTACCACCTTCGCACGCTCGGGCAGCATGGCCATGGTCGCGAACAGAATGTCTACGCGGCCTGTGGTCAGCGCCGGAATACGATTGGCCACCGCCAGCGGGACGAACTCGGCCTTCACGCCGAGATATTCAGCGAAGGCACGCCCCATGTCGGCATCGATCCCATCCTGCTTTCCTGAGCTATCGACATAGCCCCAGGGCGGATTATCGCCCTGAATGCCGATGACGACGACGCCCTTCTTCTTCACGTCCTCCAGAGTGCCCGCCTGCGAGCCGCCTGCGACAACGATGGCCGACAGCGTCAGCAGCGTAACGTCGAGTTGGCGGCGATTGAGCGAAAACAACATGAGTATCTCCTCCTGGTGATGGCTGTGTTTGATTGAGTAGGTGCGCCGAACCTACCTTTGACCGGCCAGGGCGAGCCTGGCCTCCATCCGACTGCCCCACCACGAGAGTGGCCAGCAGAGGATGAAATACATCGCGCCGACCACACCGAAGACGAGCAACGGCTGGTAGGTCTGGTTCGACACGATTTGACCGGCGCGGGCGAGTTCGATGAAGCCGACGATGGCAGCGAGCGAGGTACCCTTGATGAGCTGCACGAGATAGCCAATGGTCGCCGGCAGCGCGATGCGAATGGCTTGCGGCAGCACGATGTCGCGCATGCGCGCGGAATAGTGTAGACCGAGCGCCATCGCGGCCTCGGTCTGACCGCGAGGCACGGCCTGGATTGCGCCGCGCCAGATCTCGCCCAGAAAAGCCGAGGCGTTGACGGTGAACCCAATCGCGACCGCAACGAATGCTGACAGCTTCAATCCGAGGAGCGCCAAGCCGTAATACACCACGAACAGTTGCAGCAGCAGCGGTGTCCCCTGGAAGATTCCGATATAGATCCGAACTATCCATTCCACGGTCGTGCGACCGCAGGTGCGCAACAATGCGACGACCAGGCCGGCGGTACAGCCACCGACGAATGCAACCAGCGTCAGGAGTACCGTCCATTGCAGACCACGCAGGAGGAAGCCGAACTCGGGAACGCCGAAATGCGGTGTCATGATCTGTGCTCCTCAGCGCGTCGGATATGAGAAGAAGCGGTGAGAGATGATTGCGAAGCCCGCCATCAGCAGCCAGGAGATCGCGAGGTAGAGGAAAGTGACGAAAAAATAGACCTCGAAGCTGCGGAATGTGTCGCTTTCGATTCGCTGCGCGACCGACGTCAATTCGTAAGCCGACACAGCCGAACAGATCGACGAGGTCAGCGTCAGCATGATGAACTGTCCCGTGAGCGAGGGATAGATCGCGCGAAGCGCGGGCTTGAGTACGATGGAACGGAATACCTGCCCTTTGTGCAGTCCGAGCGCGTAGCCAGCCTCGATTTGCCCTTTGTGAATCGATTGCACGCCGCCGCGGATGATCTCGATGGCGTACGCGCCTCCGTTGACGCCGAGTGCGATAATGGCCGTGGCGGTCGGATTGAGCTTTACCCCGACGAGCGGCAGTGCAAAGAACAGAAAGAAGATCTGCACCAGGAACGGCGTGTTGCGCACGATTTCGACGAAGCCGATCACGATGGCGCGCAACCAGGCCGCCTTCGCATCGCGGGCCGCGACGCCCGCGACGCCGATGATCATTGCGAGCGTCATGCCAGCAAGCGCCAAACCCAACGTCCCCACGCAACCCCACAGCAACGCGGGCATTGCGTGCCAAACCACCGAGAAATCGAGCGTGTAGCCCATCTTGCGTTTCCTCTCGGGCGTTGTGCGTGCCGCTCGCCCATCGGCCGGGTGTCACCCTCCCAGGGATGCGAAAGTTGCGAAGAAGACGTCTGGATCAGGCGAGACGCCCGTGAACAGGCGGAACGCTTCGGTGCCCTGGAAGATAGCCATTCCGCCACCATCGACCGTGCGGCAGCCGAGGGCCCGCGCCGCGCGCAGCAGCGCGGTCTCCAGCGGGAAGTAGATGATCTCGGCAACCCAGAGACCGGAACACAGCATCGCCAGCGGCAGCGGCGTTCCCGGATATTTGTCCATGCCGATCGGCGTCGCGTTGACAATTCCGTCTGCGGCCGCCACGGCGGCGGCAACATCCTGGCCGACCCTCAAGCGCCCTTCTACAAATCGAGCGGACAAGCCGTCGACCACGCTCTGCGCCTTGGCCAGGTGGACGTCTATGATGGTCAGTTCCTGCACGCCAAGCTTCATCAGCGCGAAAGCAACCGCCGCACCGGCGCCGCCTGCGCCGAATTGCACGACGCGACCAAGTGGTGCACCTTGCATGTTGCGGCGGAAATTCTCCGCGAAGCCGAACCAGTCGGTGTTGTGGCCGGTCATTCGGCCGTTCCTGACGACCACGGTGTTCACCGCACCAAGCGCCTCGGCGTCGGGCGAAAGCTCGTCCAGCAGTGGAAGGATCGCCTGCTTGCAGGGATGGGTTACGTTCAAACCGTCAAAGCCCATCCGCCTTGCGGCCGTGAGCAATTCCGGCAATGCTTCGACGCCGAGGTTCAACTCGGTCAGATCGATCTTCTTGTAGAGATAGCGGATGCCAGCGGCGTCGGCGGCCGCTTCGTGCATGGGCGGCGTGCGAGACGCCGAGATGCCGCTGCCGATCAGGCCGACGAGAAAGCCGGGTTTGCGATGCATTGTCGGCGTCGTCCGTCAGCTCAATGGAACAGTCAATTCGGCGATGACCTGGGCCGTGCTCGGTCGCACGCCGCGCCACCAGACGAAGGCTTCCGCCGCCTGCTCGACCAGCATGCCGACGCCGTCAGCCAGTTTGGCCACGCCTTCGGCGCGGGCCGCTTGCAGAAAGCGAGTCAATCCTTTGCCATAGGCAAGTTCGTACGCCAGCTCCGCGCCCTGGAAGACATTCCCCGGAAGCGGCGGCATTTCACCTCGCAGGCTGGCAGAGGTCGCGTTGACCACGACGTCATAGCCCTCGGCAAGGTCCGCCAGTTCAGCGTAGCCGCTCACCATCAGGGGACCACAGCCGGCAAACTCTTCGGCCAATGCCACGGCTTTGGACAGCGTTCGATTGACGAGAACCAACTCGGACGGTTGCTGGCGCAGGAAAGGCAGCAACGCGCCACGCGCCGCTCCCCCGGCGCCGAGCATCAGGACGCGCCGACCGGCCATTTTGACGCCGAGATTGGCAGTGATGTCCTGCACCAGCCCTACCCCGTCGAAATTTTCGGCGATGATCCGGTCGCCCTCGAATTTCAGGCAGTTTGCGGCACCTGCCCGTCTGGCGCTCTCTGAAAGCTCATTTGCATAAGCGAAGGCATCGAGCTTGAAAGGGGCGGTGATGTTCAGCCCCTTGGCACCCTCTGTCCGGAATTGGTCGACCCGTCGGCTGAAGCCATCGATAGGTCCCTCGATCGCCTCATAGACGAGATCCTGTCCCGTCATTCTGGCGAAAGTGCCATGGATCAAGGGTGATTTGCTGAAGCCGATCGGATTGCCAATCACCGCATAACGATCGCTCATCGCTCACTCCCGCACTGCAGCTTCGTTGTAAAGCACGCCGTCGCGCACCATCGCGTCGACGGCTTCGGCCGACAGTCCCAGCGATGCGGCAATGCGGCGATTGTCCTGCCCAAGCAGTGGCGCCGGAGTACGCACCGTAGTGTCGCAATCGGAGAACCGGAACGGCAGGTTCGGCAGCGTTACCTTGCCGAGCACCGGATGCTCCTGCTCGACCAGCATGCCGCGCGCATGGATCTGCGGATCCCTCGCGACCTCTTCGATGGTCTGCACGGGAGCGGACGGCACACCTGCTTCCTCGAGTGCCGCAAGACACGCATCCCGAGACGGCTGTGATAGCGTCCAGTTGCGCACAATCTCCATGGCTTCAGCATAATGGGCGTTCCGCGCGGCGGGCTTGGCGAAACGCTCGTCCAATGCCAGCGTGTCTCCTCCAATCAGGCTCGCCAATCGTCGCCACGCATCATCGACTTGCGCAGCGATGACAAGATTGCCGTCCTTGGCCGGAAAGACCCCGTAAACGGTCGAGTCCGGCTGTCCGCTGCCGGTTTGCTTCGGCAGGTCAGCGCCGCCCGAGAGGAAGTAACGCTGAACCGCATAGTCGTGCATCGAGACCATGCAATCGTACAGCGCCAGATCGATATGTTGGCCGCGCCCGGACGACGCACGGCCAACCAGCGCCGCATTGATAGCAGCGACGCCATGAATGCCAGTGTACATATCGGCCAGCGGCATCCGCAGCAGTGGCGGCGCTTCGCCGGGATTGCCCAATTGCGCCAGGGCCCCCGACATCGCCTCTGCGATCAGGCCGAAGCCCGGACGATCGGCATAGGGACCGGTGTGACCATAGGCGGAGACCGAGCAATAGATCAGCTTCGGATTCCGCCCCGATAGCGCTTTGTAACCAAGCCCGAGACGTTCGAGTGCGCCGGGTCGGTAATTCTCGATGAAGACATCGGCTGTGTCGACCAGCTTCATCATCATGTCGAGACCACGCTTGTCGCGCAGGTCGATGCAAAGTCCCTGCTTCCCCATATTCTGCTGTAGGAAGTAGCCGGATTGTTCGTCCTTGAAATATCCATGGGCCCGGCCTGCGTCGCCGCCCTTTGGACGCTCCACCTTGATGACCTCCGCGCCCATCGCGGCGAGGCAACGGCCCATGAACGGGCCGGCCAGGAAATGGCTGTAGTCGATGACGCGGACGCCTTTGAGCGGCAGATCTTGCGCGGTCATGCGCGCTCTCCCGCGACGCCGGTCTTCGGGCGCATCGGAATCATCAGCCGATGCTCACCGAGCTGCACCACTTCGCCGCGCTGATTAATCAGCTCCGAGGGCAGCACCACGATGCCCCACCCGTCCCGCTTTGTCTCGCGCATTGAACCCACGCGGAACTTCACGTGCACGGTGTCCCCGAGCTTGATCGGCAGCTTGAAATCCCACGTCCAGCCCAGCGACATTCCCGGGAGGAAGCGGTAGTAGGCACGGGTCTTCAAACCGTCGGCCAGCGACAGACCAAACAGCCCGTGCGCGACGCGCGTGCCGAACGGCGTTGTCTTCGCGTACTCCTCGTCGACATGGACCGGCGTGAAATCGCCCGTCAGTTCGGCGTAGGCATTTACCATTCCTTCTGTGACCGTCACCGGTGGCGTAACGCATTCATCGCCGACCTTGGCATCGTCCCAGTAGCGCTCATCTGTCATATCGCGTCTTCCTCTAGGCACGGGGATTGATCGCCAGGGCGGCTTCCACGGCGCCTGCGCTGGCTTGCAAGATTTCGACGTTGAGCCCGCCCGGCAGCTCGAGCCAGTTCGGCCCGGCGGGCAACGCCTTGGCGCCCCAGGCGGCGGCACGGGTGAGTACACCTTCGTAATCGTCGACCATGATGCCGAGATGGGCGAGACGCCCCTCTGGTCCGACGAAATTCGGATCTTCAATGAGTTGCACGCTTCCGAGCACCCAAACCTGACGCGGGCGCGTACCATCGGCGGGTTGCTCATCGCGATTGGCGAGACCAAGCACCTCACGAAAGAAGTCGACGTGACGATCAACGTCCGGCACACGGATCGCGACGTGTTCGACATAAGCGCGGGGCAATGACATTGTCTCAAGACCTTCCAGGATAGTCGCTGCGGGCGTATTCGATGCCTTTGACCAGCGCGACGAGGGTGGAATTGACGGGGGTCGGCACGTTGAGCCTGGCGCCCCAACGCACGACGGAGCCGTGGATGTAGTCAACCTCGGTCAGATTGCCGGACTGCAAGCTCTGCAGCATCGACGTCTTGAACTCGGGCGGAAGTCCGGCGGACGCCATCGTCCAGGCGCGTCGCGGATCGGTAATCGAGATCTTCACGCCGGCAGCTTGCGCAACCGCGATGCCCTCCGAGATTGCGGCCAGCGCGCAATCTTCCAGAACTGGCAGCGAATACAGGCCGCCATAAGTCAGCCCGGTAACGGCGGTAATTCCTCCTCCGGCGACGTTGATGAACAACTTGTCCCACATCGTGCCCAAGATGTTGTCGCTGAGCCGCGTGAGAATTCCGGCGCGATTAAAAGTCCCGGAGATTAGCTGCGCACGTTCCGTCAAGCGACCGTCAAGCTCGCCGATGATGGTCTCCTTGCCGAGGACCCCGGAACGAACATGACCAGGGCCGAGCAGCACACCGCCGACGTAGGTCTTGCCCGCCATGACCCGGTCACGACCAACCTCCTCCGACAGGATGTCCTCGTGACCAAGACCGTTCTGAAGCGACATCACGACCGTCCGCGGCCCGATGATCGGCGCCGCGGCACGGATGGCATCCCGCGTGTGGTAGGATTTGACGAGGACAATGACGAGGTCTGCCTCTACGCCAACCTGGGTCGCGGAAGTGCACGCAGTGACCTTCACAACGGTCTCGGCGCCAACTTCGAGCACCCGTAGGCCGCCGGCATTGATAGCGTCGACATGAGCCTGGAACGGATCGATCAGCCAGACCTCGGCCCCGCCGCGCGCCAGCGTACCGCCGATGGTCGAGCCCAAGGCTCCCGCTCCGATAAAGCAGATCCTCATCCGAACGCTTCTCCCGCGCCATTCTCGGCGTTGGAAGCACGGTAGCCGGCCGCTCGATATTTACATATATTATGATCTTTATAGCAATTATTGTGAATCGCAATGAAGCACCAGGATCCCATCGAGACCAACCTGCTGGACCCGCGCCTGCTCAGGCTGTTCGACGCATTGTTCGCAACGGGTAGCGTCACCAAGGCAGCCGAGAAGCTCGGTCAAAGTCAGCCGACCATTTCGATCTGGCTGGCCCGTCTGCGAAAGGAATTAGACGATCCGCTCTTCGTCCGGTCAGCAGACGGCATGCTGCCGACGCCGCGCGCGGAGGCTCTGATCGGCACGGCGAGGCAGGCGCTGGAGATGCTGCGTCGCCTGGCCGAGCTTCGCAGCGACTTCGATCCGACAACCGCGAAACGCCGTTTCGCCATTTGCATGACGGATGGAAGTCACGTCACGCTGCTTCCCTCCATTCTCGCTCAGGTCCGTCGCGTTGCGCCTGGCGTTCGTATCGAGGCGACACAGATCGGCCCCGACACCCCAAGAATGCTGCAGTCCGGAAAGGCCGATCTGGCGCTCGGCTACATCTCGGATCTCGACGCGGGACACTTCCAACAGGCACTGTTTCCGCAGGATTGGGTCTGCCTGGCGAGCGCGAAACATGCCCGGATCCGCGACCGCATCACGGCAAAGGATTTCAGGCGTGAGGCACACGTCCTCATTCGCTCCGGCACCGGGCATCAGTTGCTCGCCGGTGCGCTGCAGGAGCAGAAATTAGTCCTAGACGTTGGGCTGGAGCTACCCGGCTTTTTGGGGTTGCCTGCAATCGTCGGGACGACTGACCTGATCGCCACCCTTCCAAGGCACATTGGTGAAACGCTGGCTCACTATTACGGACTGCGCGTGCTCGACTGCCCGCTGGCAATCGCCGGATTTACGGTGAAGCAATACTGGCACGCCCGCTTCCATCATGACCCGGCAAGCCAATGGCTGCGTGGCGTCTGCGCGGAGCTCTTTCAACAGCAGGAAGTGCGGGGTCTATATCGTTCCGGTCGGCCAAGGAAACGAAGGCCACGCGATTTGCAGTCGTAATGGTCCCCGGTAGCGGGGCAACGACCGCGCCCGAGGCCACCGGCCGGGCCGACTGCGGCACGGCTGCAATTCCGCACATGCGCATCTGGACCGGTTGTCCGCTTCGTTCGCCGTAGCACCCTATTCTACGATGAGGGCAAAACACCTGCCCGCCCAGCTTCCACGGTATATGTTCGGATGGAAGCCTCGGAGATAAGCCAGCATGGCCACGCCGTTTAGTTCGATTCTGGACCGAGCCTTAAAATCTGTGTTTCCAAACGCGCCCAAAGTGAAACTGCTTACCGAATGAACTCAACAGCTTGACATCTGGCTGGGGCGGGAGGGATCGAACCTCCGAAGACTCCTACGTAACCCTATGAAAAATCGTGCTTTTCACGCTGCCTTGCTGAGGCTGTAATACACGTCCGTGAGACAATGCGCAAGACGCGCCGCCAATCGATTGTCTTGGTCCGTTGCACCCACCTTGTCGTCCCTAATGCCGTCGGCTGTTCAATCTGGCATGGCGGGAGGGACTCGGACTCCGATCCGAATTCGTGGCCGAGAACAGTAATCGGCACCGCGCGTACGAACTGTGTGTTGTGGCTGAGACAAACGAGGACCTAGAACGACAACCCGCGCAAATTCTAGATGCGAATTTATCGCACGCTAAGTTACACCTCACGTATCCTGCGATCCTCGCCGTGCCTGCCGGCCGCCCGGGCGTTTCGCTCTTGCCCAACACAACGATACAAGTTGGGGGTAGTAACGGGGGCGTCGGCGAGCACCCGCCTACGGCGACACCGATTCAAGAGTATGAGGAGTGACCTTTGGCTGGATCGCGGACCCATCATTTGCCGGTGCGCAGGGGGCGCCCGCCCCCGCGTGATCCTAGGTGGATTCGGGGCCAACTCGCAGACGGCTCCGCCGCACGGCGGCTGAAGGGGCCGCTCGCTGCGGACGCGCCCTCAGAGGTCCTGGATGGCAGCCCAATCATGTTGGGGACGACGGACCTGTGGGGATGCCTGACCCCTCAACGCCTGCGGCAGTTGCTCATCCAAAAGGCACGGCGGCTGACGGCATAGCCAACCCGCTCCCGAGAAGTTTCTGCAGGCAAACTCCTCAGGCTTCGGAAATCTTGTGGAGTAATGAGGCTTGGTGTCCTTCTTGAAATTCCTTGGCTGCTCACTAGTTGCTTGTCGCCCTTCGCCGGCGTTTGGCTCAGACACCCAGCGGCGCAACGCCATTGGAGGTGTATTGGGACTGATACCATTTGACCCCTGCTCCCGCTGTATCGGGAGGATTCTATGCCGAACAAGATCCCAAATGTCAGACAATCCGGCAGTGGGTGTGGCGACCGGCAAGACGCGCTACGCGCTTCGGCGAGTGCCGTCGCCAGAAAGCCACCTCAACCTGCGGCCGCAAAAGGCCTAGCGGCCGAGGAGAGCGTGCAGGTCGAACTTGCGATCGCTATACGCGACCGAGCGAGGTTCTGCGCGACCCGACATTATGCGAGGAGCAGAAGCGAGATCTGCTCCGCCGGTGGGCGTTAGACGCATACCGCCTCGTAGCGTCCGCGAAGCAAGGCATGCAGTCGGATGCGGCCTCGGAGCTCAATGAGGCCATTGATGCGCTGATCGATCTCGACGGCGGCACGGCTCCCTTGTCCAAGCTTCCGACCGTATGCTCTGCAAGACCCGGAGAAAGTGCACGGGCTGCGTGATGCGGAAGCCCGTCCGCCGTCCGATCCGCGCAGTTCACTGAGCTCCGCGCGCCTGAACCGGTTCCAATTTCGAGCACCTTGTCCGTGGACTTCAGTGCGGCCGCTTCGGTCATCAGCGCGACAATGTAGGGCTGGGAGACAGTCTGGGCGTGCGCGATCGGCGGCGCGCCGTCCTCATCGCGCCGGCGAGGCCGATGCCGCTCGTGCCGCGAGCAAGAGATCGAGGAGTTCCAGCACAGGGGCGTCAAGCGCATTATCGATTACCTCGCAGATGAATTCAGGAAAGAAAGTGGCATCGAGCTGCGGAACGACCGCCTGGCGTTACAGCGTCTCAAGGACGCTGCGGAGAAGGCCAAAATCGAGCTGTCGAGTAGCACAGAGACAGATGTCAATCTCCCGTTCATCACCGCGGACCAGCACGGACCCAAGCACCTCAACATCAGGCTGACGCGAGCCAAGCTGGAGGCGATCGTCGACGACCTCATCCAGAAAACCATTCCACCATGCCGGGCTGCCCTGAAGGACGCCGGTCTGGAGCCTGGTCAGATCGATGAAGTCGTGCTGGTTGGCGGCCAGACCCGCATGCCCAAGGTGCAGGAGACCGTCCAGGCCTTGTTCGGGCGCGAGCCGCATAAGGGCGTCAACCCCGACGAGGTCGTGGCCATCGGGGCCGCCATTCAAGCCGGCGTGCTGCAGGGTGACGTGAAGGACGTGCTGCTGCTCGACGTCACTCCCCTGTCCCTGGGTATCGAGACGCTCGGCGGCGTGATGACGAAGCTGATCAACCGCAACACCACAATTCCCGCAAAACGCAGCCAGGTGTTCTCGACGGCAGAGGACAATCAGAATGCCGTCACGGTACGTGTGTTCCAGGGCGAACGCGAGCTGGCGGCCGACAACAAGCTGTTGGGGCAATTCGACCTCGTAGGAATTCCACCCGAGATGCTGTGGCCCTCGAAGACGTCCAGCAGGGTGGTAGGGCCATGTTGACGATGAGCGCATCATACCAATGCGCCGTCCATCGAGCAGGATGCCAGTCTCGAAATTCTTCCGCGGCGACCAGCGCATCTGCTACGCGAACAAGGAATTCGAAACGCTCTTCGGCCAGGACGCGAAAGACTGCGCCGGCAAGGGCTGGTCGATCCTGGCCGGGTTCACGGACGAAAGCGATCCGAACGTCTCGCTGGATCTGGCCGTGCTGAAGGACGGAGGAGAGTTTCTCGGCACCTTCCGGGCGGAGCGGCCTAGACCGCTCCTGGTCGAGGCCTTCTCCGGTCTCATTCAAAACGAGGACGGGACCGAGAACTATCGCATCGCGGCGCTGATCGACATCACCGACAGGGCGCGTGCCGAGCGTGAGGAGTATGCGCGCCGGATCCGCGACAAGGACATCCTGCTGCGCGAGCTGCAGCACCGCGTGAAGAACAATCTTCAGTTGATCGTCGCCCTCATACGGCTCGAAGCACGCAACGAAAGACGGGGCGAGAGGGTCGACTTGCACACGCTGGCCGGCCGCATCGAATCCCTGCATCTGCCCTATCAGGCCTGTCGAACGAGGCCGCCGGCGACGAGGTCGATCTGGGCCATTACCTCAGCCAGATCGCCGCCGCGGTCATGAACACCTGCGCCGTCCAGGGAATTCGGCTCGAGCAGAAGACGGAGTATGCCCCGGTTTCGGTCAACACCGCGCGGTCGGTGGGGCTCGTTGTGAACGAGGTGCTGACCAACTCCTTCAAATATGCCTTCGAAGGCCGCGGCCACGGCGTGATCACGATCGAATGTCTGCGCCAGAGCGAAGACCGGTATCGCGTGGTCATCGCGGACGACGGAGTCGGGTTGCCTGAGGGCATTACATGGCCGATCCCGGGAAAGATCGGCGCGCTGATCGTGCAGACCTTGCGGGAAAACGCGAAACCGGACTTCAAGGTCGAGTCCGCGCCGAACAAGGGCGTTCAAGTGACGATGAACGTCGCTCGACGGGCGATTGCGTGATAACGAGCTGTCGGCCCGCTTGCGGGCAATTTCCCGGGTGATCAGGCGCTTCGGCGCGAGCGACTCCGCGACGGGTCTTCGCGGCCTGCCGAGCGACTCCCGGAAGCGAGCAGCATCAGAAAGAGCGCCCGATTGGCCTGGTACCGGGCAGCCGGCCGGTTGGCTTCCGAGCCTTGCATGATGGTTTGCCCATCAGTCGTGCAGAGACACCATCTGCATGCCCGGCGGCGCCGCCTGAGGTGGATTTCGAAGAGCGGCAATTCGTGCGGCATTCACGGCGTCCCCTACTGCATTGTCTTTGCAGCAGGCTCCTGGTTCAACTGTTCATGAAAAAGGATTTGAAAGCTCGAATTCTTGGATATAGCCTTGCTCCGTCGGAGCTCACGTTCTTGCCGCAACGCAGAATGCGAGTGAGCGGCGGGCCAAGGCCGCCCCGTGCCCAAACTCCATCTTTGAGCAAACCATCCGCCAAGCGGGAGCGGTGCTTCCGCCGGGATCATTCGGGCCTGCCAACATGTCGTCCTCGCCCAGCAAGATTGCCCTGTTCATCGATGGCGCCAATCTTCATGCCACCTCCCGAAGCCTTGGCTTCGACATCGACTACAAGCGCCTTCTGCAGGAATTCCAGAGCCGAGGTATCCTGCTCCGCGCCTTCTACTACTCGGCTGTCATCGAGGATCAGGAATTCTCCTCGATCCGGCCGTTGCTCGATTGGCTTGACTACAACGGCTACACCGTCGTGACCAAACCGACAAAGGAGTTCGTCGACTCGTTCGGACGGCGCAAGGTCAAAGGCAATATGGACGTCGAACTCGCGGTGCATGCCATGGAGATGGCCGGCGACGTCGACGAAATGGTTCTGTTTTCGGGCGACGGCACTTTCCGTTCGCTGGTGGAGGCGGTGCAGCGCCGAGGCGTACGGGTGAGCGTGGTGTCGACCATGGCGACCCAGCCGCCGATGATCGCGGACGAACTCCGGCGGCAGGCGGACGTGTTCACCGACCTGATGGAGCTGCGAGCCGCGATCGGCCGGGACCTGTCCACGCGCCCACCACCCCGCGAGCGCGGCGATGTTCGTGGCCCGCCGCTGCGCGCCGACACGGCGGCGCCGCGTCCAGAGCCCGACGAACTCATCCCGTAACATCGAGCGCACCTGCTCGGGGCGCGGGTTCGGCCTGCCGGTACGATCATGAGCTCCGCCGAAGGCCCGGTGCTCCTGTCGGGAGACCGACGCGCAAGTGGAATATCCTGGTGCAGACGTAGCGCGACCACCCGGTTTCGTCGGATTTGGCCTCCTCGACCTGCCGCGCTGGCGAGGCCGTCAAGCGGCCTCCGCGGAACGGAACGAATCAGCGCGACGGCGTTGAATCGCCATGTGTGCCGTGGCGTTGCGTCAGTCTCGTTGGGGAGTATCGCGTGTCCATGGCGCCACCAAAGTTGCGATTCCTGGTTACATCGAGCCGTGTGATCCCACGCTGCGCGAGAATCCGCCGCGCGGCAAGGACTGGGTCTACGAGATCAAGGCCGACGGCTACCGCGCTCAACTGCACCGGGGAGATGAGGACGCCAAGGTCTATTCGAAGACCGGCCTGGACTGGACGGAACAGTTCTCCTCGATCGCGGTGGGCGCGGCCAAACTCAAAGCAAACAGCTTGGTCATCGACGGCGAGGCCGTGGTGTACGGCAGTGGCGGCCTGCCGGATTTCCAGCAGCTCAGGCGAGAGCTCGGCCCGAAGCAAAGCGAGCGCGTGCGCTATCACGCCTTCGATCTCTTGTACCTCGACGGCTATGACCTGCGTGGCGTCGTGTACGAAGAGCGCAAGCGGTTGCTGCAGCGGCTTCTGAAGGACGCGCCCGAGACGTTCATGTACGTCGAGGCGCTTGCGGGCGACGGCAACGTAATCTTCGAAAAAGGGTGCCAGCTGGGGCTGGAAGGCCTGATCGGCAAGCGGCTCGGCGAGCCCTATCGCTCGGGCCGACAGGAGAGCTGGATCAAGCTCAAGTGCAAGAAGAGCGACGCCTTTCCGATCGTCGCGTTCGTGGAGAAGTTAGGGGCGCGCCCCCGGAAAGTGGCCTCGCTTTACGTCGGCCGGCGCGAGAACGGCAAGCTGCTCTATGCCGGCAAGGTGCGGACCGGCTACACCGAGACGACCGCGCGCGAATTGCGCGAGCGGCTCGATCCGTTGATCCGCAAGACGTCTCCCCTGGACGTGCCAGTCAAAAAGCCGAAGGCGACCTGGGTCGATCCGATCCTCGAAATCGAGGTCCGGTATGGCGCGCTTACCGATGATGGCCTGCTTCGCGAGGCCGTGTTCAAAGGCTTTCGCGATGATCTTGCGGTGCGCAAGGTCAAGGCGCCGCGCCTCGTGCCCTGCGCGGCCGGCCGCCCGAAGCTCGGCGTCCCCAGAGAGAACATCCTGCAGCTTCTGCCCGAAGCCGTTGCACCGTCCAAAGAAGAACTCGCCGACTACTGGCGCAGGGTGTGGAAGAAGGCCCTCCCGCACCTCGGCCATCGCCCGCTCAAGCTGGTGCGCCACGTGCAAGGCACCACCTTCTACCACAAGGGGCCGCTGCCGAAGGACATTCCGGCGGCCGTGCACCAGCTTCGTATTCAGAAGCGGGAGGGCGGCCAGGGAACGCGCCTGTGGGTCGACAGCCTCGATGGCCTCTTTGGTCTCGTCGAGATCGGCGCTGTCGAGCTGCACCCGTGGAATGCGACCGTCGAGGACTTCGAACATGCCGACCGTATCGTGATCGATCTCGATCCCGGCGAGGGCGTCGGCTGGGAGGCCGTCGTGGAGACCGCGCTCGATCTGCGCACGCTGATGAAGTGCGAGGGTTTCGAGACCTGGCCCAAGCTCACGGGCGGCAAAGGAATTCATCTGATGGCGCCACTGGCTCAGCCGATGCTGCACGACAAGGCGCATCGGATCGCGCATCAGCTCGTCTCCGCGCTCGCAGCGCGTCATCCAGACCGCTACCTTCTGTCTGCGCAATCAAAACGTCGCGGCCGCATCTTCCTCGATTATCTGCGCAATGGCCGCGGGACGACGGCGATCGGCACCTATTCCCCGCGAGCGCGCGAGGGATTTCCGATCGCAGCGCCCGTGACCTGGAAGCGCATCGAGAGCGGGATCGCGCCGGACGCCTTCTCCATCGACAGTCCATTTCGCGTCAAGCCAAGGAGGTGAGCCGTATGTCGGATGCATTCGATCTATGGGTGGAATGGCGCCACAAAACTCCCAAGTTCACTCCCTTCAGGTAGGTGGCTGCCGTCCGCGTTGCATGAGTCGCTTGACCGCAGCAATGGTGCGAGCGAGCTGTCTAGGCCAGAGCGACCTACGTGGCGGAGTGACTATGAGAATGTAGAGCAGGTTCAGCAGCAGCCAGCAGCCGACCGCGATGAATATGTATTTCATACAAAAATCCCGGAACACCCGGCGACGACGGCAAAGTCCAAAGCATAAACTTGCGGAGCAGCTTTCTTATGATCGCCCGGCAGTCGGTGATGTAAAAAACGGGAACGAAACCATATAGCGAACTGCGTTACGGCGTCGCTCGAAATAAACAGCCAACAGTGCTGACAGTTTTCTGAAGGGCGCGTAGGCCCCAGCCAGGTTGGGAGAAACAGCCGGGGCCGGTGTCCCATTGCACGTGCCGCAATCGGCCGTAATCGGCACGCCCCAAGTTTCACATGCACAAGCTCAAACTATTTCGCCGGCGCCGTACTAGGGCACGTACTCATGAAGCGGCGGCCGCCTGATGTCCGGTTTGCCGCCAACATCGGCCAAAGAGCGGGTGGGCTCCGAGGTCGCAGATGGGCCAACACCGGAAGTCGAGGAACGACGCCCTGCCCGGCATAGCACCGGCTCACGTCGGAAAACGACGTCGCCACGCCGGACCAGCCGCTGATACACTTCACTTCTGCCGAGGCGGTGGTGAGCGCGGCGTCACGCGTGCCGCTGGCTACGAAGCCGCCGTCGGCCAACGCGTGGAAGAATGCTGTCCTCATACTCGGTCGGCTTGCAACGAATGTTGCTCTCACTCAGTGGTAAAGTTATTCGCGCTGTGGTTGGATTTTCGTTGGCGTTCGGCGCCCTGGAGTTGTTTGACGAAGTTTTCCTGAAACAATGAGTTGCTATAGTCTGTGTTAGCGTGACTTTGTTTTTTCGGGCAGACAATCAGGTCAACCAATCGGCTGTTGAGCTTGGAACTGGTGCAGTCTGCGAACGGGCTCACATCGAAGAGCCGTCTGAAGTGGCTACAATCACGCGAAGATCGCGGTGGAAAGATCTGACACTGACACTCAAACGGTGGGGGTGACGATGCCCGCCATATTCGACCTGCTCTATCGTGAATATTGCCGCGCCTGCCTCGCTGAAATGCGAAAGCAGCTTCTGATCCCAGCTGAACGCCCTGAAGCTCCAGACATGTGGGATTACAATCCTGCGGATCACAGCAGCGACGACAGGACCAACACACCGCACCGAACCGGTCACAGGCGTGCCGAACAGCGGCCCCGAGACAGGCGGCCTCTCCCGGCGCAGCAGTGACAGGCAACAGCTCGGGAGGCAACTATGAACACCCCAGAATGCTACACTGTAACGGTGGCTTGCGTCTCGTGTTTGACCATTATCGGTCTAATGCTTGTCGGGGCGTGGTGAACGTGAGCTACTTATCGCTAGACCGCGACCGTCGGCCGTTACTGAGCCGCAGGCAAGCACGAAGGTCCAGTCAAACAAAGAGCGGCGGCTCACTTTCGCGGATCAGGCGGCCACCAGCTCCTTGTCATACATGCGCTTGATTCTGTGTCGCATCACGGCGTAGCACTCGCAAGCGATCTTCTCGAGCCGCCTTCGGTCGATGTCTAGCATTCCGCGTCGGTCCGATAAGACGCCGCCCGCGGCCTGAAGTCTGCCCATCGTTAGCGTCACGGTCGTTCGGCGGACCCCGAGAAGTTGTGCGAGCGCCTCATGCGTTAGCTGGATTCCGCTCTCTGCGGTGTGGTCGTGAATCTCAAGCAACCATCGAGCCATGCGGCACTCCACCGGATGCACCGCGTTGCAAGCTGCCGCGTTGTTAAGCTGCAACAATTGTGTGCGGAGATGGAGCCGTAGAACACGCCTGATCGTGTCGCTTTGCTCATAAGCAAGCTGCAATTGCGAAACAGGGACCTGGAGCGCGGCTCCAAGGACGTAGGCAGTTGCTGTGACTGGGGAGCGTGAGGGACTTAGGACGGAGAGAGCGCCGACCGCCCCTTCCGAGCCCATGAGAGTTGACGCGACAATGCGTCCGTCCGACATTTCAACTAGGAACGCTATGGCCCCGCTGAGGGGGAAATAGACCAGCTTGAACTCATCTCCCGTTCGCACCAGTACAGTATCAAGGTCGAACGACGTTTTCTGGGTGTAGGGCGCGAGCAAGTTAAGGTCCGCTGGCGGCGTTGCCGCCAGCAGCCTATTCCCAAGGCCATTCTGGAGCGAAATCGCCGGTATTCCTCTCAAGCACGCAGAAACAACGCGGCTCAAACCCTCGCCCAGGAGGCAGGTTCCAATTTACTGACCATTTGTTTTCCGCGTGCCTCGGCTCGAACTTCCGCTAATGGAATGGTCCGGCCGTGCTGCGGCCCTGGCGGTACGAGAAGCTGGCAAGGGCGCCCAAGACAAGGAGCACGCCATGTCTCAGAAACTCGACGCTTCGCCCGCCGTCATCGGCATCGATATCGGCAAGAACTCGTTCCACATCATTGGCCAGAATCAGCGCGGCGGCATCGTGCTGCGGCAGAAGTGGTCGCGCGGCCAGGTGGAAACCCGGCTCGCCAACCTGCCGCCGTGCTTGATCGGCATGGAGGCCTGCGTCGGCGCGCATCACCTCAGTCGCAAGCTGCAAACGCTTGGCCACGACGCCCGCTTGATGCCGGCGAAATACGTGCGCCCCTATTCGAAGGGACAGAAGAACGACTTCCGAGATGCGGAAGCCATCGCCGAGGCGGTCCAACGCCCGACCATGAAGTTCGCCGCAACCAAGACCGCCGACCAGCTCGACCTGCATGCGCTGCACCGCGTGCGCGAGCGATTAGTCGGTCAGCGCACCGGCGTCATCAATCAGATCCGTGCGTTCCTGCTGGAGCGGGGCATCGCCGTGCGGCAAGGCCTGCGCTGCCTGCGGTCCGAGTTGCCGAGTATCCTCGCGACGCGCACCGATGTGCTCTCGCCTCGCATGTTGCGCATCATTGAGGATCTGGCGGGCGACTGGCGCCGGCTGGATGAGCGTATCGAGGACCTCTCCAGCGAGATCGAAGCATTGCCCCGTCAAGACAAAAGCTGCGAGCGACTGATGACGGTGCCCGGCATTGGCCCGATCATCTCGAGCGCGATGGTGGCTGCCATCGGCACTGGAGACGTGTTCTCGAAAGGCCGCGACTTCGGCGCCTGGCGCGTTAGCGCGAAGGGCTTTCCGGTACCTTCGCTTGGCGCTTTTCGAGCTGCTCCTCGACGTAGAGAAGGATCATTCGCCGGGTGTCCTGGTCAGTTATTTTCTGGAATGCCTTGATCAGGCGCAGCATCTCCAGATCATCTTCGATTATTCTGTTCGACATTGCAAAAGCCTCAAGGGAAAAGCAGCAGTCTCAAATCGGGAAAAGTATGCAATATCTCACGTACTACGGGAACATGGAAAATCAGCAGAAAGCTAATCCGTGCCGGCCCGCCGCCGAGCCGGCGGAGGCGGCTCCGGCCATCCGCCTCAGAGCCAAGCTGAAGCCGGGGCACTCTCCGCCATCGCGCAGGAGCCCGGCAACTGAGGTGGCGTTACTCTCTGCGGCGTACCTTCGGCACTCTGCCATTCGTCCGCGCCCTCTCGGCAACATCCCAAATGTTGTCGCCCTTCGGCGGAGCGCGACGAATATAACCCGAAATATCCAGTTCGTTTCACCCCTCGGGTGGAGGTTGGAAACGCCCTTGTCAGCTCTAGGCAACCCAGCAGCGGCCTTCGCGTTGCTCCGCGGTGGCCGTTCTATTTGCGAGGCACCATGGACGAGAGCCTGCTCGTAACAATGATGCGCCGTCCCCTCTGCAAACCGGCGCTGCTGCTTGCGCGTCAAGATTGATTGTCCAGGCAAAGCCCATCGCCCGTTGAAAGAAGTTTGACGAATGTCGTTCGACTGACAACGAATGGTTGATTCTGGAAGCCTCTGTTCACCATCCGGCAAGCCGGTCCTCCTTCGTTACCTAAAATCCACCACTTCCCCGCTCTGGTGATCGCAGGCCTTGGGGGATGCTGATGTATCAAGTGCTCTACTGTCTGACCGATGAACACGATTGGCGACTGGTCGCGCTTGGGGGCGCGCTCTGCCTGCTCGCAAGTACGGCTGCGATCAGCCTGTTTCACCGGGCGCGCGCGACGCAAGGATCGGGCCGCCTGGTGTGGCTGGCGCTCGATGCAGTCGTTGCCGGCTGCGGCATCTGGGCGACGCATTTCATCGCGATGCTGGCCTACGGACCGGGCGCCAGCGGCGCCTATAATGTTCCGGTGACGCTGTTGTCGCTAATCTTCGCCATCGCCATCACCTTTGTTGGCTTGAGCGTTGCGGTCTCGACCATGCGACCGGGCCTCGTCGCTCTTGGCGGGGCGATCGTCGGCGGCGGTGTGGCGGCGATGCACTATACCGGCATGATGGCGCTCGAGATCCCTGCGCGCGTCAGCTGGGCGACGGGCACGGTGGCCGCTTCGATCCTGCTCGGGGTGGTTTTCGGCGCATTCGCGCTCCATGTCGCTGAACGGCGAGACAACTTGTCCGGCACGCTCGGTGCTGCGGTGCTGCTGACGGTCGCCATCGTCTCGCATCATTTTACGGCGATGGGCGCGGTGCAGCTGACGCCGGATCCGACGCTGCCGATCAGCGGCCTGTCGATCCCGCCGACGTCGCTGTCGGTTCTGACCGCGAGTGCTGCGGCTGCGATCATCGTGATCGCATTGGTCGCCGCGCTGCTCGATCGGCGGGCCAAGGTGGAATTGGGCCGCCAGCAGAGGGTGCTGGACACGGCGCTCGAGAACATGTCGCAGGGGCTCTGCATGTTCGACGCGGACGGCAAGATCATCCTGTTCAACGAGCGTTATGCCGCGATGCTCGGCCGCACCGACATCCTGCTCACCGGCCGGCTGCTGGTCGACGTGCTGCGGGAGGAGCAGGCCAAGGGCCAGTGGCAAGGCGATGCTGGCGAATTCTTCGCCCGCCTCGTCGCCGACGCGCGCGAGAGCCGCACCACGACCGACATCGTGACCAGGTTCGGCCGCTCCATCCGGGTCGTCAACCAGCCGATGCAGGGTGGCGGCTGGGTCGCGACCTTCGAGGACATCACCGAGTGGCTGGAGGCGCAGGCGAGGATCTCCCATATGGCCCGCCACGACGCGCTGACCGGCCTGCCCAACCGCATCCTATTCCACGAGCAGCTCGAGCATGGGCTGCGCCGGACCAATTCAGGCGACCAACTCGCCGTTCTCTGCCTCGATCTTGACCACTTCAAGGACATCAATGACTCGCTCGGCCATCCCATCGGTGATGCCTTGCTGAAGGAGGTCGGGCGCAGATTGGAGGCGACCGTCGGCGAGAGCGACACCGTGGCCCGGCTTGGCGGCGACGAGTTCGCCGTGGTCCTGATCGGGCGCTCCGAGGAAACCGCTGCAAGGTTCCTGGCCGGCCGTCTCGTCGAGGCGATCTCGGCGCCTTACGAGATCGACCACCATCAGATCGTGATCGGCGTCTCGATCGGCATCTCGCTGTCGCCGCAGGACGGCAGCCATCCGGACGAGCTGTTGAAGAATGCAGACCTTGCGCTGTACCGCGCCAAGGCGGACGGTCGCGGCACCTATCGCTTCTTCGAGACCGGCATGGATGCGCGCGCGCAGGCGCGGCGGCTGCTGGAAATGGATCTGCGCGCGGCGCTGCAACGGAACGAATTCGAGGTGCACTACCAGCCGATCCGCGACGTCGCCACCAACCGCGTCGTCGCCTTCGAGGCGTTGCTGCGCTGGTCACATCCGCAGCGTGGCCTGATCGCGCCGATCAACTTCATTCCATTGGCGGAGGAGACAGGTCTCATCATCCAGCTCGGCGAGTTCGTGCTGCGCAGCGCCTGCGCCGACGCGGCGACCTGGCCCGACGATATTGACGTCGCCGTCAATTTGTCGCCGGTGCAGTTCAAGAGTCCGAACCTGATCGCATCCGTGACCGCGGCGCTGGAGGAGGCGGGACTGGAAGCCCGTCGTCTCGAGCTGGAGATCACTGAATCCGTGCTGCTGCAAAACGGTGAGGCGACGCTGACCACGTTGCATGAGCTGCGCGCCATGGGCGTGGGTATCTCGCTCGACGATTTCGGCACCGGCTATTCGTCGCTAAGCTATTTGCGCAGCTTCCCCTTCGACAAGATCAAGATCGACCGCTCTTTCGTCTCCGAGCTGGCAACCCGCGCCGATTCCATGGCGATCATCCGCGCCGTGACCGGCCTCGGCCGCAGCCTCGGCATCGTCACGACCGCGGAAGGGGTCGAGAACGACGCGCAGCTCGAGTTGCTCCGGCGCGAGGGCTGCACCCAGGCACAGGGCTATCTGTTCAGCAAGCCGCGGCCTGCCTGCGACGTGGCACTGATGCTGGAAGGGCCGCGGCTCCGAGCGTTGGCTTAACGAAATTATCAGAATGCCATCGCGGCACCGAGGCACAGCGCGGTAAGTCCGGCGGGCACGCCTGAGACGGTCGGGATCGTCGCTGCACGTCGCGTTGTCTGAGGTGCACTGGTCTCTCCCGAGATCCATCGCCGCGTGAGGGTAGCGCTCGACCTTCCGGTCCTTACTGTCTTCGGTCAGACCGAGCTCAGCCCGATTGTCGCGCAGACGAGCGTCGACATCCGGAGACTGAGTTCGTCCGGACCGCGGGAAAGCGCTCTGGAACGTCGGAAGTGCGCGTTGCGGTTCCGATGGATCTTCGTATTTTGCCGACCGGCACTTAGGGCGTAATTCAAGTCCGTGGATATCAGACCCACAATCGGCTATCTCGACGCGCCGGAGAATGCGCGTCCGGCCATCACGGCTGACGGATGGCTGCGCACGGGCGACCTCGGGACGCTGGATAAGCGCGGCTACTTGCGTGTCACGGGCCGCCTCGAGGACATCCCGCGGCGGAGAGAATATTTACCCGGCCGAGGTCGAAACCTGCCTGCTGCAGCATCCCAACATTGCCGATGTTGCGGTGATAGCTCTGGTGGGGTGCCAGAGACTGTCACAGCCGTAGCGCGTTCGACCTCTGAAGCCAACGCGCTCAGATGATCGGCAAGCCTCGCGAACAATTCTCGTTTTCGCAGATCAGTGGCTAGATCGCTGATCGATTTGCAGTCGGCGGCATCGTTGCGGAGTCTGTCCAACTGCTCACGGATGTCTCTCATTTTAGAGTGCCCCCGGCAGCATCCTCTTCATTCAGTTGAATTGATCGAGGTGTACTTGAGCTCACGCCGATCTATTTCCGAACGGAGCAACTCAGCATAGTTGCGAAGATTGTCACCAACAATGCGGGAGCGGCCGCCATTCGCGCGATCAGCCAACACTTGCCGCCGCACACTTTCCCAAAGAGACAATAACGTCTGATCTTCCGAGCTTGAAAAGTTCATCCGCAGGCCCTCAGTAATTGGTCGCGCGGATGCTACCGCGTACTCGTGAGCCGGATTGTTCGGTTGCCGACATAGCTGTGGTGAAGCTACGCGCTCGTTGCACATCGGTCACACCGCTTGCATTGGTGAAGGGAGATATCGCGACCGCGGGACCTACCGTCGCATTAGCTAATCGATCGCTCGCGTCGCCGCTATTGCTGTAACGGGTCAGAGCGGTCGTGCGGCCGATTCCGCGCGACGGGACAAGATGTGGCTGCGTGGTCACCGACACCTGCTTCGAAGTATTGAAGGACGAACGTACGCGCTGCAGTACAATCCGTCCCGTGTCAGGCATAAGGGAGCATCTCCTGCAGCAAGCGATCCGCGGCGGATAGCTGATCAAGCCGAAGCACGAGCAGCTCGTTCAGCCGCGCTACCCGAGACTGAAATTCCTCACGTATCGATCCGTTATCCACATCTTCAAGCAGGCCATTGAGAACTCTAAGACATTCGATAACGACATTGACCTTCCGTCGCAGCAACTTAGTCCGTTCTGGTCTGGACGATCAGGTATCGCTCTCGACTAAATGGCAGCGGGATGATGTTGGCAGCCACCGGCTCGGACGCTCCATCACGGATCCTCGCTGGGACACTTCCAGCGTGACTCGCTGATGTTGAGGTACTTGTCATGGAAGCACCTCAAGCTGCGCGCACAGTGATCAGGAACTTCTCGACCTCTGTCTTTAGCCGCGCGCTGTCGTTCGACAGCGTTTGCGCCGAGGCAAGCACCTGACTAGAGGCAGAGCCGGTTTCCGTGGCCCCTTGCTGCACCTCCGTGATGTTGGAGGCGACCTCGTGGGTACCTTGCGCGGCCTGTTGGACGTTGCGCGATATCTCCTGCGTAGCCATTCCCTGTTCTTCCACCGCGGCTGCAATGGCGGAAGAGATTTCTGAGATCCGACCGATCGTGCCGCTGATTTCCTTGATCGCGACGACGGAATCCTGGGTGGCGGCCTGTATATCGGCGATCTGGTGGCTGATCTCCCCAGTCGCCTTGGCAGTCTGTTCGGCGAGCGCCTTGACTTCGGAGGCAACGACAGCGAAGCCGCGTCCGGCCTCGCCGGCCCGCGCCGCTTCGATCGTTGCGTTCAGCGCCAAAAGGTTGGTCTGCCCCGCGATCGTATTGATCAGTTCGACCACGTCGCCGATACGAGTTGCCGCCTGTGACAGCTTGTTGACGCGATCGTTGGTTTTCTGTGCCTGATCCACCGCTGCGCCGGCAATCCTGGCTGCGTCCTGCACTTGGCGGCTGATTTCGACGACTGATGAGCTCATCTCTTCGGTGGCGCAGGCAACCGATTGAACGTTGCTCGAGGCTTCCTCGGAAGCCGCAACGACCATGCTAGAGCGCTGCTGGGTGCTCTCGGCTGTCCTGCTCAGGGTCTTGGCCGCCGCTTCGAGCTCGGTCGAGGATGATGAGAGCGTCTGGATGATTTCTCCGACCGCATCCTCAAAGCGTCCAGCGAGCTGGTGCATGTCCGTCTTGCGCTGGGCGGCCGCACGGGCCTCTGATTGCGCCTGTTCGGCCCGCAGCCGGTCGGTTTCGAACATATTGTCTTTGAAGACCTGAACCGCCTCGGCCATCTCGCCGACCTCGTCAGCGCGGCCGACACCTGGGATCGAGGTCGACGTATCGCCGCTCGCGAGCCTGCCCATGGCGGCGGTCATCCCCTGGATCGGGAGGGCGATCGCGCGAGCGGTCAGCAGCGCAATGGCGGCCCCGAGGCCCAGTCCTGCCGCAAGCAAGCCCCACAGGACCAGCCTCAGGAAGGATATGCTCGTCTGCACCTGATGGCTTTCCTCGGCAAGCATGCTGTTCTGGTTCGTCTTGATGCCTCCAGAGCGGGTGCCGTCGGCGCCCTTCGGCCCGTCGAGCAGATCGAGAATCTTCACCGCGCGCGGCGCCGCTTCCGTTATGAGAATATGCACGGGTGCATTCCAGTCCGCTGACTCCCGGAACGCGAACATCTTCTCGTAAAGGAGAACAAATTCGCCCCGCGCCTTCGTGATCTTCTCGAAAGAGAGCAGCTGAGACGGCGTAAGCAGGTCCTTCTTCGCACTCACGGCGGTATAGCCTTTTTCAGAGAGCTCCCACGGCTTGAAGAATTTCTCCTTGTCGTTCTTTTCGCCCGACAGGAGGTACATGCGAAGTTGAGCGGTGGCAGCGGCAAAATTGCCGCGCGTGTCCGCCATTGCTTTCAGCAATCTCTTACGCTCCGCCGTCGCCTCCTGGCCCTCCTCCTCGTTGATCATCTTGGTGATCTCGGAAAACATTGTTTCGGTGCGCGGACCGGCTTCGGTCACAAGTAGCTTTGTCGCTGGATATGCATCGGAAGTGAACGCGACGGCTTCGGCTTTGTCTTGGGCAGCTCGGAACTCTGCGAGCAGCGCCTTGGCCTCGGCCCATTTTCGGCTGTTCTCCGGGTTGGTAAAATGTACCGCCTTCTCATCGAAGCCGGCAACTGTGGCATCCATTTCCTTCCACATCGCGGCCCGATCTAGCTTGCCTTGCGGATTTCCGGTCAAGAGATAGCCACGCAATGTCGCCAGTGTGGAATAGAGATTGCCGACCAGCTCTGTGCTCGCGAGCGCGACGGGTGTCCGCAGGTTCACCATGCGATCGACGGTCGTGGAAATCCCGCCGACCGCAAACACGGTGTATCCGACTGAAAGCGCGATGATCGCGCATACGGAAAGAAATCCCGAAATCAGCCGGCCACGAATCCGAAGTTTGAGTTTGAAGGGCATGGCAACACTCCGCGGGTCATTGGACCCTTAAAAAGATTGGCAAGAATGGATTTGGATGTGACGCGCTTAGTCGCCGCAACCGACGGCGGCTTTTAGGTCAGATGGCAAAAAGATCCCTCGTGGGGTCACTCGATAATAAAACAGTAGCTCAGGTTTCCCGTCCCTACTTGAGCGTGCAGACCATGGTGAAGACAATTGGCTGCGAGTTGGTTAAGAAGAAATCGACCCTGATTTTCCTCACGCGCGCAAAAATTGCTGCTTCAGCGCGTATGACGAAATTAGCTCGGCGCATTTCGCAAATTTTTGGTTCGCCCGGCCGCGAAATGCGCGAGCAACCCAAAAACTGAGCCCCAAGACGGTCCTTCCAAAGCTACCTATGGAAAGTGAGATAGCCAGCTTGCGACAACTTGTCTCAAATCATCGTCGCGGCCGAACTGCAGGCTCGCCGACAGACGGGAACAAGAACTCGATTCCCGCATCCGAAAAGACGCGACGAAGAATCTCCGTCGTCTCGTCCGACATTGGGGGAGCATCATCGTACTCTTCAAGCCGACGAATGATGGCGGACGAAATCCCCGTTCGCGCGGCCAATTGTTTCACAGACCAATTTAGGATGCCGCGGGCTGCGCGCAGTTGCGCGCCCGTAAGCTGCGATGTTGCCGCGTGTTGAACGGAGAGCTTTTCCTGATGCACGTCAATGGAGAGACCCATCCATTCCTGGATGCTGCCGTCCGCATTGGTGACAGGCACGGCCGTACAATGATACCACCGATATGTATTGTCGGGCTCTCGCAGGCGATGCTCGACGCTGTACCGCCGTCCGGTCTCGACCGAGGCCGTCCAGCTTCTCAAGGCCGCCTCACGCTCGTCTTCGTGAAGAAGATCAGCCCAGCCTTTGCCAAGCAACCGATGCGCCTCTGGTGTCTTCTCGCCATTCGGCAGTGCCGTGATTCGACCGTCGGAACTACCGATCCACAGCAGACCGCCTACCACCTGGGTCAAAGCGCTGTAGCGCTCGGCGTCACTTCGCAGCGTCTGGACCAACCGACGTTGCGCTGTAATGTCGAGAGCGATCCCCAAAATACATTCCGGCTCACCTGCGCTATTCAGTAGCACTTCGGTATGGCAGTTAATCCAGCGCAAAGCGCCATTGGGCCGAATGATGCGAAATTCACCGTCGAGCAACGTCCGATCTATCATCAACTCGCTGGGACCGCGAGTCGGACCGCGATCGTCCGGATGAATCCTTCGTTGGATTTCGGTGTATGACGGCGACACCGCATGCGGATCCAATCCGAGCAGCCTAAAAAAGCCACGCGACCATTGCATCTGGCCGGCTGCATCACAGCGCCAGACACCTGCTCCCAGCTTTTCTTCAATCAAACGAAGCACATCGGATATACCGAGATGTGCCTCCAGCTGCAGCAAATTAACCCCCGTTCTCAAATACAAACATTCAACTCTCAATTGCAGAACAATTCAACACTGATGTTTGAGTGAACCCGGCCATACGGTCGCAGGCCGGTGGAACGTCTCTCCACGGGCAACGCCAACGAGAGAGGGCAACGTCGTGCGGTCCTAGAGACCGCCTACACCTCAACCCGGCCAATCGGCTGCGCGCCATTCGACGAGGCCAATGACCCGAAAATCCCTTCCGGCACTGCTGATTTTCTCGAGCATGGTGGCACTGGTTGTCGCATTCGGATTTCTAGCACAGTAAGACCCGCGGATTGTGTGCGACGTCCTCTTTTCCCCCGATAGCGACTCAAATAGCGGACGTCGTGCACTTCGCATTTGGGCCAAGCGGTAGAGTAGCGCTCTAGATATTTGGAGGGGCCTCTTACCAGGCAGGCCCTGTTGCCGCGAGATGGTCTATGGACGCGAAATCAGCCACACGATTTAAACAGCACGTAGATCGGATCATGGAGAGTTATCCCTGGCGCTCACGCTCGCCCAAGAATCTCCAGTAGCTGAGTTTCTGAGATTGAGGACATCGGTCGGCGATATCATCTCTCGGAATAGACTCCGTGCTTCAGGAAAACATTTACAAAGATTATCCCGGTCTGGATGGCATGAAAGGCTGACTGATAACTTCGGCTTCGGGTCAAAGAACGAACCCGCTCTCGCGGGAGGGCTGGCGGCGCGGTCCGCCGATCACGTCTACCGCTGTAACCGTTTGAACGAGCACAGGTGACGGGCGGGCGCTCCGTCTGCAGGATCGAGGGGTCAAGCACTCCAACCTCAAGACAGGAGCCCCCAATGAGCGAGAAGCCCATCAGCCCGCTGCGCCAACGCATGCTCGACGACATGAACATGCGCAGGTTCGTACCCGATACGCAACGCGAGTACATCCGCGCCGTCAAGAGGCTTAGGGTTTTCCTCAGCCCTCCCCCCGACAGTGCGACGGCGGAAGAGCTGCGCGCGTTCCAGCTGCATCTGACCGAGGCCCTGAGGCGGTGGACGCCGGGTGCGTCGCCTATTTGCGCAAGCCGTTCGCACGGCAAACCTTGCGGGATGCCATTGCGAGAGTACTGGCGTAACAGGCGCGGCGCTCCATCGGGGTAGGTCAATTGGGCGCCCATAACCTCAGCAGACTGAACCGCAGGTTGTTCGGCTAGGTGTGAGGCTAGTGAGAACGGGGCTGTCCGTTTTGATCCTGCGCAAGCCGGAGAGTTGCGGTGCTTGAGCAACGGCCAATGGCGAACTAGACCATGTACTCCGCGAAGTGGACAAGTCCGTTCTGGCTTCAAACCGGAGATGGCCGGCTCGCTAGGGCGCTACGGAACTGCTCAATGTATTCCGCTGGCAGGTCCCTTTGAGATCGCGCGCGTTGCAGCTTCAAGACGGGCCGCGATCTCGCTCATCCGGCGCGCCAGATCTTGGAGCGTTGTTGGCTGTACTGGGCCGGCGCCCCTTGGGGAATTCAGCTCCGTTTGCAGGTGCTCGAACTCTGCCTTGCACCGCTCCAGCTCGGCGAGAAGCATTGCGAGATCATCCATTTGGCCGAATGCGCCTCATTCCGGTGAGCTGGGGCCGTCGTACCAGATCAGGGGCAGGCGCGGCACTTGGGAAATTTACGGGTGGGCCGACCCGCTCTCCGCCGCAGGTCGATGATCCCGAGACACACATCTGGGTAGGAGATCAGCCGGCATTCCTGCTGGGTTGGCGGTTGGCACGTGGGTACTGCGGCTAGTCTGTGTCTGTGGGTGGGCCCGCTGTCCAGGTTAGATCGGAATGGCATCGTGTGGGTTTTCATCGCCGATTTTGACCCCGAAGCTCACGCCGACCTTGATCTCACGTGACCGTAGTTGAACAATTAAATTTTGTGGTGGAGGACATAATGAACAAAGCCATTGTTGCTATCGGGCTTGGGCTTGCCCTGTCGGGCGCAGCATTCGCGCAAGAGAAGTCGGCTAAGGAACAGCTTGTTGGTGCGTGGACGCTAGTCGCTGTTACCAGTGAAATGGACGACGGCCAAATAGGCGAACCCTTCGGTCCTTCCCCAAAGGGTGTGATGATTTTCTCAGATGATGGCCATTTCTCGCTTTCCAATCGCGCGCGGAAATTCCAAAGATTGCGGCTAATGACCGAGCCAAGGCGACGCCCGAGGAGGCGCAAAGTATCGTGGCGTCAAGCATTTGCCTATTACGGCACATACTCGGTTGACGAAAATACAAAAGGTATGATGGTCAACCTTGCAGCCAGCACCTCCGCGAATGTCGCCGCCATTCCCAATCAGAAAAGAACGATTACTTTGCTAAACTCAGACGAACTAAAATTCGACAATCCCTGAACTCCAAACGGTATGACGCTGCGAACCACTTGGAAGCGCGTAGCGGCGCCCCAGTCGAATTTGAACGGTGGCAATCGCACGCGACATAACGCCACTCTGTAAAAAACCGGAAAACCAACCGGCTGGTTCTCGTCAGATGGTGTCAGAGCGTTGGGCACCAGACGAAAATCGGCCCCGACCAACACGGGGGCTGGCGGTCGGGGGCCGTCCCTTCCAGTGCGCCACAGGCGGCGGTCGTGGGCACACGCGCTGACGTTCGGGTAGCGACAAACCGGTACACCAACTGGCGCGCGCTCTTTCAGGCCGCAACGTGTGGATTGACAACTGTATAGCCGCGCAACGATCGCGCGTGCATCCTTGTCGCGTGTCCGCCTGAGTTGGCGTCATACGCCATCCAAATGTCGCCTCTGAGATGCTGTTCTAGTACGAAGACGTGCCCACGGCGTGCCGCGACCATTCCGGGCGACGGCGACGTACGCGGAAAGCGTAGCCAGTTGGCTGCGAGGTTTAGTTCAGGCACCACACGACCAAACACGCGCAGCGCTGCGCCACAACCACAGAATGCCGCCGGGCAGCCGGGCGGCCGACCCCCGGCGATCCGGCTCTCAGCAGGGACACTCATCGCCAAGCTGTTGGCTGCGGTTACTACGAGTTGTTTGGGACGATACGCCTGCAGTGAATATTGCGAAATTCGTTCGCCGCGCGTCTGCGCGGACGAGAAGTCACATGGCATGATCACGTTGCATTCGGGCGCGTGGCCGATGCGGTAGGGTCTTGCTTCCGAACAGATCGAGCTGAGGACAACGAAGAGACACGCAGAAAATACTTGCTTGAACATTGCAGGGCTCCAAAATGAGGTCCTGCCCCGAGTACCAAGCAACAAACAACAATTTGGCCGAAAAGCGGCCAAGGTTAACAGCGATCGCGGTCCAATATCGTCAACCCTCACGGCCAGACGTTGCGACGCTATCTGATTAACTCGCAGAGAGAGAGAGAGAGAGAGAGCCTTGCACTCGTCCGACTTGTCAAGTCTGCTCCGGGGTGACCACCGGCAACGCTCGGATCGAAGCGATATAATTTCCGCTTCGCGCCCCTGAGCGGCTGCCGGTGTAGATGGAGCCCTAACAAACGGCCCCGACGCATTCCACGTCGGGCCCTTAAGATCGTCGAGCCGGTTACATCCGCCGTGCCCTCTGATGCTTGATGTGTCGATTACCGCCCACGATCTAGTGCAGAGCGTGCACTGCGGCCGCAATAGCAAGGCCGTTTGAACAGTCGTCATAACACGCGCGTCGATGTTAATGCCACGAGGTTCCCGCACCTGGACGGTTGCTTGGGCAACAATTAAAAGTCGAACCGCTCGTTCCTGCGCGCCATGAAGATTTTGGAAGCCACGAGCCGCGGCGAAATGTCAATTCATGATCGTAAGCAGATCCGAACCAACCCGGCGTAGCTCTCGCTTTTTCTCGACCGGTCAGCCCGAGCTCTCACGCACCAGCCGGGCAATTCTGCGAGGACCATCCCACACCTCTACGGCGGGGTACGTATCGAGAAATTTCTCTGCTCGCGTTCTGGCGCCTTCATCCGTCGGACTGTCTTGATAAACCGCCCGAGCAACGCCGGATAAATCGACCACATACGCAACGTACCGCATGGCAGTTCCCAAGTGCCGGAAGCTACAATACGACTCCGCCAACTGTGACGGCCTTCGTTTCATCTTACTTTCGAACCTTTGACGAGCGCCGGCTGGTGATCGAGACTTGCTCTTGGACAACCTGCCGCGCCTCCACCTCGCCTGTTTGGTTTAGGAGGGCAGGAACTCTCTTTCGGACGTTCTCTTGCCAGCCATCGCAGTACTCTAGAACAATTTACGAGGCTCCCAAGATCGACCTATGGCTTAGGAACCAACCGGCGCCTACGGACCCGAATACCCGAATATCCGTTTCGGTTGGAGTTCGTTCCGCAATGGGGACCGGGGCGCCCCTTCCCCGGTGAGCCATGCTTGCGCAGGGGTCGGGGCCGTTCCGCGCGACGCGCGCTGCATTCACAAGATCCTCCTTGCGCGAGGATCTGTAATGGCGCGCCTCGCCCCCGCCGAAAGTGGTTCGCTACAGAGGAGGTGGCGCAGGCTTGGATTGATGAGAACGATCGGGAGGGCGTCGGCTTCGAATACGAGGTGATCGGCGCGCCAGCGTGAACTTCATTGGCAAGCCATGTCGCAGAGCCACCGCGCGGCCGCCCGGCGGATAGGATCGAGAGAACAACCCCTCGCGCGTGGCCCAATTGTGCCGAAACATACAGCCAGCCAGGGCGCGCGCGAAAGCTGCGGCGTGGTCATCCGAGGTTCAGGAAGGAACGTCTAAGGTTGGTCAGCGGGGATGGGCTCCGCCGGAGTAGCATGGATGAAATACAAACTTACACTTGCCGCAATAACCGTTCTCGGTGGGGCGGCATTCTCAATTGCAACGGCATCGGCAATGCCCGTTGCTCCGTTGGGACAATCAAACATCGCGAACGTTGAGACGGTAGCTCTGGTTTGCGGCCGGCACGGATGCGTCCGAACCCGCCCGGTCTATCGTCCTGCCTATCGCCGCGGCGTAGTCGTCGTTCGTCGGCCTTATGCCCATCGGTACTATCGGCGCTACTGATCAGAGGTTTCGTTCACGTAAACTGGCGTACCCTACTTGTAAAAAGGCCGCCAACTGAGGCGGCCTTTGGTTCTTTGCTCAACCGTTTTAGTGAGGAGAGAGGACAGCGGCCACGTTAAACGCCAGTGGAACCAGAGCGCATGCGCCAGCTGAGAGCAGTCCCTATGTCACCGGCCTCCTTCGCGCATGCATTCCTGTGGGAGAAGTGGTAGCCAACTGCTGAGGTCCGACATTTTCTGGCGTTATTTGGACGTCATCCAACAACTTCGCGAGTTCGTTTCGGAGATTTATGTTCATAGCAATTGCTCCGAGGCAGTTTCGCTGAAGAAGCGCGAAAGACGCAAACTGCCGGCGATTGGAATAACACAGAAGAGCCGTGTACGGTTGCGATCCACTGGGAGCGAGGCTGGATAACGCGCGGAGCTTCTTAGGCGGCTCGCGGCATCTCGCCCCACGAGCTGCCCGTGGCCCGTTCAATGTCCTGCTCGTCTCTATAATCAGGCGAAGAGATTCACGCCACTGAACCGCCTGCACGCCAGGCCAGGTTGACGCTGCTTCGCAAAGCGTCGAGCTCTAGAACGGCTCGCCGGTTCTCGTGAATGCGCTGCAGC
The DNA here is from genome assembly GCF_023100665.1 of Bradyrhizobium sp. CW1. Classification (NCBI taxonomy): domain Bacteria; kingdom Pseudomonadati; phylum Pseudomonadota; class Alphaproteobacteria; order Hyphomicrobiales; family Nitrobacteraceae; genus Bradyrhizobium; species Bradyrhizobium sp. CW1. Next base: position 2,307,608 of record NZ_CP064684.1, on the reverse strand, counting down.
GGACCATCTGCTTGTTGCACTGCTTCCACTCTTCGCCATGCAACACATTCAAATCGGTATCAGATCACCTCTCTACACATGAATCCCGATGTGCCGGAACGCGCCTTACGAGTTTGCATTGTTTGTCAGTCTGGTGATTTGTAGTGAGGTCGATCATGCGTCCGCTTTCTGGAATGATCGTGATTGCAGCGGTCTCAATCTGGACGGGGCTTCACGCCGCCCCAGCCGTTGGGCAAACATTCAATGATAGATGGTCCATCGTGCCAGACGCTCACGCCGAGCCCGCTCCTGAAGGACTCGATAAGACAAAGAAGGAGGAGCCGCAAGCGCAACGCCCGAGCGGACAAGAGCCCCTGAAAGATCGTTCAGGCGCTCAATCTTTCAATCGAGTTATTTCCGGAAAAGCCTCCTACTATTCGTATTCCAAAGGCAAGACAGCGAGCGGTTCATCGTTTGATCGGAATCTACTAACCGCGGCGCATCGCCGTCTGCCGTTCGGCACGAGAGTCCGCGTCATTGATCTTGAGACGAACAAGTCGGTGGTGGTTCGTATCACCGACCGCGGACCATGGGTCCGTGGCCGCGTCCTCGACCTCTCGCTGGCGGCTGCGCGCAGCTTGGGGATTACGAATCGTGGCGTGGCTCAGGTTCGTGCTGAGGTGTTGTAGCGGACGACCATGCCCTGCGAAAACACGCGACCGCCGCCCACGCGCCCTTACGTCAATAGTCCGCCTTTTGGCCTGAAACGAATCTGCCGTGTCTCTAAAGAACCCTGACGCTATCGCGGCCCTCGTATCCGTCCTCAGGCTCGTCCACGGAGACGAAGTCGCGCGAACCATGCTCCTGGAGGGTATGAGCCTCGCCACGCTGACGGACACGATGTTCTCCGCGCCGATAGCACATCGCGATGCCGTTCGATACGTCGCGAGTGCCTTAGATGACTTCGCCATTACACCAGAACTTGGCTCCGTCTGGCATCTTCGTTACCTGTATGATGATCAACCCGGCTCATTTCGCGTCGTCGATATGGAGATAGCCACGCCGGCCGGTACGCTGTCCAGCAACGACCTTTGGCTTCGGCTGCCCGTCTAACTTGCAATGCGGACCGTGCTTCGACGATTAGCCGGAGCCCCCTGCCCTACGTGCCGGCCTTGTAGGTCTGGATCGTGCCGGCCGTTATCTCACAGCATGAGAGGGCGCGGCTGCAGCTCATCGATGCCTTTCCCGGCAGGGCTGCGTCTTTACATGCCATGGCCTGAGCCCGGTTGGCCGCGATGATCCAACTGCTCCCGCGCCCGTTCACGTAGGCGAAATTGCGAGATCGGTGACGCCCAGCGAGCTCTGAAATCTTGATCTAACTTGCATCCTGCGTGCAGGCTGGCAGCTCTCTTAAATCCGCGGGGGATCGACCTTCCGAGCACGAACGCGACGAAGAGCGACTGCAAGGAAGATTTTAGAAGCTACAATCGAAACCGGCGTGTGCAGAAAGTATTCGCAGTTGAGCGGCACGAGGCGTGCCAAAGGACACTATGCCCGTCGAAGTCGGAAGAGCCCAGCAGGACAAAGAAGTTCAAATCCTTGCAGGCGGATGTCCACTAGTGGCATCACGTATCGCCATTTAGCCGAGTTACCGTAGTTCCTTACTGTAGCTTATTTCTAGAGCCGTCCACGGTTTGCGAAAAATGAACGTCTTCGCGAAAGCTTAGCGCCCAGAGTTCGGAGGAGTGGATATCCTCGGCGCGGCGAGAACCAGGGACCAGTAGCTCGCCCCCTTCCGCGAAAGCGCTCTGCGTTTTTTCCGCGCGGAGCTTGTCACTTCTACGGTTCGAGCCACGTTGACACATTAGATCGCGGGAGCCGCTAGGCTCAGTCGCGCTTGACCCGAAGTGAGGTGTGGGGCTCCCGGCTGACGGTTAGCCTCACAAGCCACCTGCGGAATCCTCCGCGAAAAGTGTGGAGAGGTAGTCTGGAGCGGCCGGATTATGGGCGCGATGATGATGCGCAAGGAGCCCGCGAGCGCGCCCAGGAGGCCGTTCGAGAAGCCGACGGGCGGAGGCGGAAGCCTGGTCCGTCCGCATGGAATGCTACGGGGGCCCTGCGCAGCCCTGCCCGACGATCGATCAATGCTTAGTGGCGGACTCGCCTGGCTGGAGGTTGAGTGCGCCCGCTGCAAGACACGCGAGCCTGCCATTCGACGTCATACATCGGCATAAGCACACGCCGCTCTGGAGTTTAGGCGCTTTTTCCTGCCTCGATCAGCCTCGAACTTTCGGCGATCGGACTCATTTGCCGACGGCGCCTTCGCGCGCAGCGCTGGGCCCGAGCGCACAGGCTAAAACTGTGCTAAACAACGAAAGTCAGCACCATCGTCAAGGGTTCACATGGAGCACCAAATGGCTTCCACGCGGGACGACAGCGTCGCGGAACGGCAGATCGCGGAGGAGCTTTCGCACCTGACGCGCAAGGCGGAAGACGGTGCCTCGGTCCAGCCGACCATGGAGACGTCTCGCGCACCGGCAACGAACCATCAACCGACGAAACAGCCCCACGTGGCCTTCGTCTGCTCTCTGTTGGCTGTGTCCTTTGCTGCTTGGTGGTGGTGGTCGTCCTCCGCACAACCGGCGATGAGGGCCCCTTCGGACCCTGCACCCCTGACGCGGGGCCCCCGAGATGCTGCGGCGCCGAAAGACGCGGCGCCGTCTGCAATCGCCCTGGTTTCCGACTTGACGCAGCAGCTGCAGTCGATGACGCGCGATCTCGCTGCCTTGAGGCAAGCAGTCGAACAGCTTAACGTGACGCAAGAGAAATTGGTCCACGACAATGAAAATGTGGCGCGCCAACTCAAGACAGGCCAGGAAGAACTCGCACGTAACAGCCGTGTCATCGACGATGTCAAAGGGATCCAGATCCAGATGGCCCGCGAAAGTCAAACGCTCACCGATCGCCTCAACGCAAACCAGGAGCAACTCGCCCGCGCCACGGCGAACGCCTCAGCACCAAAGGAGATGATGCCTGAAGGTACGAACGCAATCCCAGAAAAGCCACAGGTCATGCAGGAAGTACCATTGCCGCGTCCACGGCAGTCGGCCAATGTTGCCCAGGCGCCAAAGCCGGCGCCAATTGCCAGACCGCAAGCTATAAAACCGCAACCGTCGTTATCGTGGCCATGGTCGCGCTAAGCCGCGACCGACCTGCTCCTGCGGCCGAAACTAAAGCTATGGAGACGGGCGCCGTTGACTGCGGCTCCTATTCAGACTTTCGGATCTGGCCCGCTGTCGCCCCGCGGTCCCTTTCGCTACGTAATCGCCCTCCCGTAGACCTTGTAAACCCGCGAAATCATCAGGATGATCGGCGAGTCGTAGCATCGCTCGCGAGGCCTTCATGCGAAAATGCGAAGTCGCCGTGCTGGGTCTAGGACTCATGGGCGGAGCAGCGCTCAACTCATTGTTGGATGCCGGCGTCGATGCGCTCGGCTTCGACCCTGTCGGACCCGGTTCGGATCGAGGCTCGTCACATGGTTCATGTCGAATTTTCCGTCGCTTCAATTTCGAAAACCCCAACTACACCAGCCTGAGCGACGAGGCTCATGCCGGTTGGATCCGGCTGCAGGCCGAAAGCCGTCAAACGGTTCTGACGGAAACCCCTGTTTTGGAGGCAGGCCTCCCCGGCTCTGCGATGGTGGCGTCGTCACGCGCGGCCGCGATCGCGAAAGGGCGCCCTGATCCGATGTTGACCGCGACCGTAGCGAACAAGGAATTTCCGGCTTTCGCCCTGCCCGACGACTGGGACGTCGTAGTACAAGACGGTGGCGCGATACTGCGGACCGGTGTCGTCATGAGACTGATGCGCTCACGCGCCGGCAACCGTGTGATTCCGGAACGCGCGAGCTTCACGCCGCACCACGACGGCGTATCGATCCGCACGGTGACCGAAGAGTTCTTCGCCGAGCGCGCGATTCTGGCGCTGGGTCCATGGCTCGGTCGCGCACTCCCGACACTGGGCGCGCTGCTCAACGTGACCCGACAGGCGGTCGGCTGGTTCAAGCCGACCCGCCCTGACACTGTGGCGCTCGGTCGTTTCCCGATCTTCATTCTGGACCGAGGTCCGAACGACGTGGTCTACGGCTTTCCGGACTTCGAACAGCGCGGCGTCAAAGCGGCGCCTCACAACCACGGGCCCGTGGTCGGCCCCGACGACTGGGGTCCGCAGGCCACCGAGGCCGAACTCCGCCCGGTCGGCGATGCGTTGGCGGCCCTTGTCCCGGGCGCGGCCGGGCCAATCATCGATCGAGACGTCTGCCTCTACACCAACACCGTGCCCGCCGACCGCCTGCCCGATGCGGGCGAGGAATTCATCATCGATCGCTGGCCGGATTCCCGCCTAATCGTCTGCTCCGCGTGTTCAGGCCACGGTGCGAAGTTCGCGCCTGCCATCGGGCAAAGGCTTGCCCGACTGGCCACCGATCCGTCCTACGAAGCGGAGTCCTTCTTTCAGCTTTCCCGATATTCTCAATTCGCCTGAGCGGATATCGCGGCGTGGCCGGATCGGCTACGTTACCCTAGCGGTGTCACTGGCCGATATGTTCTGCGCCGGCGAGCTTCGGCGCGGGACCTCCGAATTCGCGCGCGAAGACTATTGAAGCGCGAATTGAGCCTTGAGCCGTGGTGTGAATCGGCGTGGCCCGAGGCTGATCGGCACGATAAGTCTCTGATTCACATCACATTGGAGGGGGCATGCTTCGATGCCGATTCACATCCCGGCCTTCCGCCGACCTGCACGCTCGTCGGCCGGACGTGCCGCGGTGGTCTCGCAGCGGCGAGCAAATCCTGTAGCTTGTAACCGTAGTTAGTCACGTCAACCGCGCCTCACCCCACCGAAAATTTTAGAATCCTCAACGCCTTGGTCATTCCCGTTTGGAGGAGCGGTGATCCTCGGGTAGGCGGGATACGTACTCGTCCACATTCCGGACCAGCGGAGCACTGATAAGGTTTTGCGTATTACCTTATCAGTTGGCCAGCTGACTCCGCTTCGTATGAAAGCTTATCAGTCGATCAACTGACCCCGTTTTGACTCGAAAGCTGATGAGTTCGCCATCTGGCTCTGTTTCGTACGTCTGCTTATCGGTTTTGTAGGAAGCAGAACCGTTTAGCATTTTTCGGGTATCGCTCGCTGGGGGAAAAATCAATAAAAAAACTGCTCGACTGCTGCAGCTCAGGTTCTCTCGGTAGGGGAGAGATGGCATTCTCCGACGGGCACGCGTTGAGGACGGACTACGGTACGCCGTAGCGCGCGAATTCCTCGGCGATGTCGCCCCGGACAGCTTTCGCGGCCGCGACATCGGCTTCTCCCGAAGCCGTCTCGCCGCGGCGGATCTTTGCCCGGCCGCGACCGTACAGCGCGGCGGCGAGCGTGGGGTCGATGCGTAGCGCGGCGTCGTAGTCGGCGATGGCCGCATCGGTCCGTCCAGCCTTGAGGTGGGCGAGCGCGCGGGAATCGTAGGTCGCAGCCGTATGCGCGCCCGACCCGATCGCCTTGTCGCAGGCTTCCACCGCGCCTTGCGGGTCGCCCGTGCTCGCCCGGATCCAGCAAAGGCCGCTCCAAGCCACTTCCATGTCGGCGTTCAGACGAGTCGCGGCGGTGTAGTCGCTTTCGGCGCGTACGAGATCGCCCTTCTTCAGCCAGGCCTGGGCGCGGTTGACGAAGGCGCCGGGGTATGCCGGCTGGAGGGCGATGGCTCGGTCGAAATCCTCCATCGCGGCGTCGTAGTCGCCTGTCCTCAGTCTCGCCGCGCCGCGGTTGTTGACGGGCTTGGCGAAGGTCGGATCGATGCCTATGGCCGCCTCGAAGTCGGCGACAGCGCGGTCGTAGTCGACCTTCGCTGCGTAGGCGATGCCGCGGTTGTTGTGGGCGATGGCCAAGGCCTGTGGCCCGCCACGGCCGGCTGCGATGAAGGCAGAGCAGGCCTCGATCCTCCGGTCGGAGGACGAAGCGGCGTTGCAGAGCTCGACGTTCCGGAATTGACCTTCCGGCTTCTGCGCCGACGCGGGGGCGGCCAGCAGCAGGATCATAACTGGCGCCGTCCCGAAGACCTTCAGCATCCCCGGCAGATGCCGAGAGCGCGGTCGGCCCTCCGCTGCCGGGGAGGCGCAACGGTCGGACCGGCCTTCCGCTTCATGACCGCATCCTTGCCCTCCTCGATCAGGGTGGCGAACTTGACCGTGCCGTCGTCCGAAATCTCGATGTGGGGCGTGGTGCCCCGGATCCCCAACGTCGCCACCGGCGTGTCCACCTTCATGCTCCCGGTCTTGGCGACGCTGCCGGCGACGAAGGTGAAGGTGCCTCTGGTCAGGCTGATCAGGGTTGAATTGTCCTTGCCGTCCGGATCGTAGACGAACTCGCTCATTTCCATGCTGGCGTTACTCGACAGGCTGAAGGAGCTGCCGTCGGCGAAATTGATACCGAGGCGCCCGTCGGCGCCCGTCCTGACGACGTCGCCCCGATAGACTGGATCGCCGACCTTCGCGCTGGCCCCGTTCTCGGACAGTCTCGCCTGCACAACCGCGGCATCGATATGCTCGATCACTGCCTTGCCAGCGACGGTCACGACCTTGCCGATTGGCTTGACGTCCTGCGCCCGAAGCGGCGCAGGCGGATACGCCACTGCAACGAGCAAAAGGCAGAGAAGTCCTGCGACCGTCCTTAGTCCGTGCATGCGTCGCTCCCGTCCGTGAAGTGCCCGCTTCGGCGGAATGATGCCAGAGCGCGCCCGGCGCACCATACCGCATGTTGCGACCGCCACTCTTTAGTCGCAACGGACGATGGTCCCGACCGCTCAGCGCCAACAAAAGAGCGCATTTGCGCGCACTCAGTCAACATTTCGTGAAGGGGTCTCGGGATGACAAAGCGTAGTCTGATGCGCAAAACCGGACACCTCGGCGGGTGGACTCACACGCGATCCATGGGTCCGGCCGCTTCGGCGGAAGCGGGCAGCATGCGAGGCGTTCAAGATGTCGCTCGCACGTGTCTTCACCGGTCTTTGGCCGGCGCAGAACCAACGCAGTCCGTCGTCCGTCCGCGGCGGGCGCGCTGTAGAGTCGGCGGTTGTCGCGAGACTCGGATGGGCCGGAGCGCTGTCTTTCGTCCCGTTGATCCTGACGGCGCTGAAAGAAGCGTGGGCCGCCGATCCCGATCTCGCGTTGTTCGACGATGCCTCCATCACCTACAAGGGCTTCGAGCATGGCACCTTCGAACTCATCACGAAGGAGGCGGTGCCGCGCCACATCATCGTGGACGATCCCGGGCAGACGGTCATCCTCAGCAAGACCGGATCGTCCGTCAGCTTCGCGCAGGTCGCCAACAACGCTTCGCGGATGGAGGACCTGCAGAGCCGGCAGCAGGACGTGCTCGACAACTACTCGAAGGACCATGGGCCGTCCGGATCCGGCACGCCTCCGGGCGAAGCGGTCGATCAGACGCTGCAGCCGATCGATTTCCACGCGCCGGACGGGCCCAATCCACAACATGCCCTTCCCGGGCTGGTGGTGCCGGCCAGCTTCGTGCCGGATGGGCCGTTGATCCATTCGCCACCGACACTGACGCTCGGGTCGGGCCCCGTCGAGATCGACACAGTCGCGTTCGATGAGTTCTCGGCGAGCAGCGGCAGCTTCTCGGCCACGAGCTTCGGCTCCGGCACGACCCCGACCTTCGGCATCGCGGGCGGCGCGATCGGCGCTTTCACCGTCGCGGGCGCAAGCTACGACGTCGAGAAGGCCGGCTCCTTCGGAATCCTGTACTTGAACAGCGGGACCGGCGCCTACGCCTACGTACCGAACAACGACGCTATCAACGCGTTGAAGGCGCCGAACGCCGACAGCTTCACGATCACGGCGTCCGACGACTTTGCCTCGGCAAGCCAAACCTTCACGATCGACATCGCCGGCACCGACGACGCGGCAGCGATAAGCGGCGAGACCGGCGGATCCGTCGCCACGATCGCCATGACTGCCGCCGCAATCGCGGCGGCGGCCATGGCGCACCACGTCCCAACCGCGACCGGCAAACTCGCCGACACCGATGTCGACGATCCGGCCAACACGTTTACGGCGGTGAGTTCTCCGCATGCCAGCGACAAAGGCTATGGCAGCTTTACGATGACGTCCGACGGGCACTGGACCTATGCGCTGGATTCCGCCAGCGCCGCGGTGCTGGCGCTAACGGCGGGCCAGACCCTGACAGACACCTTCACCGTGACCACCATCGGCGGCACGCCGCAGGTCGTCACGATGACCATCCAAGGCGCCGACGATCCGGCCGTCATCTCCGGGGACACGCATGGTCGCGTGGTCGAAGCAGGCGGAGCCGACAATTCCGCGCAGGGCGTCCCAACCGCGTGCGGCCTTTTGACCGCCACCGACGTCGACGGCCCGTCGAACGCGTTCGATCCCGTCAAATGTCCGGAGCCGAGCGACCACGGTTACGGCAGCTTCACCATGACCGCGGATGGGCACTGGACCTTCGCGCTCGACAACGGCAACTGCGCGGTGCAGGCGCTGAACGCAGGTCAATCGCTGACTGACGATTTCACCGTGAGGGCCGCGGACGGTACGGCACAGACGGTGACGGTCACCATCGAGGGCGCCAACGACGCCGCGGTCGTCTGCGGCGATATTTGCGGACGCGTGACCGAGCCAAGCAATTCCTGCGAACCCCCGCCAAGCGCCAGCGGCACCTTGTCCGAGCGGGACGTCGACAATCCCGACGACACCTTCACGGCCACGACATGTCCGCAGGCGAGCGACCACGGCTACGGCAGTTTCACGATGACGACCTGCGGCACGTGGACATATGTCCTCAACCCCGACAATCCCGCGGTCCAGGCCTTGAGGTCTTGTGACGCGCTGACCGACACCTTCACCGTGACCACGATCGACGGCACGCCGCAGATCGTGACCGTGGTCATTCAGGGCGCCGACGACCAAGGCTTTGACAACCGGGCCGAGCCCGCGTTCCATTTCGAGGCGGGTGCGGAACAGCAGCATGCCAGCTCGACGCCCCCGGCGGTCACTTCCTCGGTACCCGTCGCCGCGCTCAATCCGGAGTACGATTCCGCCGCGGCCGCATGGCCCCATCCGGCCGATGAGGCGCCGGAGGGTTGGCGTTTCGACGGGGAGGCTGCTGGCAAGGGCGGACAGCTACCCTTCCAACACGATCTGATCCTCTGAGAGCCGCCGACGCCTTCGTCGCGTCCGGCTGATTGGCGTTTTCCGGGGCGCTCCCATGGCTGCGCCGATCACATTCATGGACCCGCACCGCCATCAGCTGCACGGCCATCAAGAAGCTGCACGGCCATCAAGAGCCATGAAGGGGCGCTACTTCATTTCCGCTCCGAGGCACGATAATAATGAGTCATTGTAACCTCCAAAATCATACTCGGAAAGGCGACAGGAGCAGCACTTGCAGGATTCGCGATGTCCGCTTCGGGTCTTGGTTGTGTGGAAACACAGCTCAAAGGCGGCCGTGGTCGACAATCGTTGCAGGCCGCCGATGTTTTCGCGTCGGATCGTCTATGTAACCGGCTGAGGTGGTTATTGGGACGCGCGGCGTCGCTTTTGGACGCACTTCCCGCCTTCAGGTCGCTCGGATAGCTGCAATCAGGCTCGGTTTGCCGACGATGTTCATCACCCGAGTGAGGTTATAGGCCAGGACGTGCAAGGCCATCTCAGCGGCTACATTCCGTAGGCGCTTCATCAGGAAGTGTGTCGCACCCATACGGGCTTTGATCGTGCCGAAGGGATGCTCGACCGTCTCGCGCCGCGTCCGCATGGCGTCGGGATTGGAATCCAGCCGTCTCTGAACCTCCTCGATCACATACTCATGCTCCCAGCGCGTTATGCGGCGCTCCTTTGACGGCGTGCATTGGCTCTTGATCGCGCAGCCCTGGCACGCTGCTGTCGACCAGTAACGGCGCAGCGTCATTCCGTGCTCGATGTTGGTGTAGTGATGGGGCAGCAGCTGGCCGGATGGGCAGCGGTAGACGTCCTCATCGGGCAGGTAGGCGAAGTCCTGTTTGCCGAACCGGCCCTCCGCCTTGGCGTTCGACGTCATGGGCTTGGGCAAGGTGACTGTAACGCCAGCCTGTTCGCAGGCTAATATCTCTTCTCCATCGAAGTAGCCACGGTCGGCGACTGCCTCGAGTTTGTCCGCTTCGAGCACTTCTTTGGCTTGCTTCGACATCCGAGCAAGCTGCCCACGGTCGTTGCCGACGTTTACGACCTCATGCGTAACGATCAGATGGTGTTCGGTGTCCACCGCGACCTGGACATTGTAGCCGACGACGCCCGATCCGCGTCCACTGGTGGCCATAGAACGGGCATCCGGATCGGTGAGCGATATCTGTTGATCCGGTGCGTTGCGCATCTGCGCATCAAGCACTTCGAGGCGGCTCATCTCCTGCTTCAGCCGAGTGATCTTTTCCTTGATCCTCGTCGTCTTGATGCTGATCGCTTCCGATGGCTCCTGGCGATCGGCACTATCGAGTTGACGCAGATATCGACCGACGCTTTCCTCGATCTGCGCCATCCGCCTCGCCATCTTGGCATGCGTGAAGTTGCGGTCTCGGTTGTTCACCGCCTTGAACTTGCTGCCGTCGATGGCGACGCTTGGGGTCTGCAACAGGCCCATTTGCCGGCATAGGGCAACGAACTTCGCGCAAACCTTCCGGATCGCCACGCCATTGTCCTTCCGAAAGTCCGCGATTGTCTTGTGATCGGGAGCCAGGCGCCCGATCAGCCACATCACCTCGATATTGCGGCAAGCCTCACGTTCCAGGCGGCGACTGGATTGCACCCGATTGAGATAACCGTAGATGTAAAGCCTCAGAAGAACTGCCGGATGATAGGAGGGCCGACCCGTCTCCTTGGCGATCACACGCTCAAACCCCAGTCCATGCAGGTCGAGCGCCTCGACGAACGCATCGATCACATGGACCGCGTTGTCCTCGCTTACCCAATCCTCCAGGCAGTCCGGTAAGAGCGTCAGCTGGGATCTGTCCGCGCCTTCAACGAAGCGTCCCATCCGTATCCTCCAATCAGGAAGCGGAGGAATAGTAGCCGACTCGTGGCTTTTCACACAGCCAGGGTCAATCGCGTCGGTCGGCCGTTCGGTTGACCACTTCTCGTCGGCCCGACAGCAGACATTCGCATCAGGCCGCCGCTCCGAAAAAAGGTCCAGCCGACCACGGCTCGATCGCGGATAGCTGTCCGCTTTGGGTCGCCAGAAGGAAAGCGTCCCGACTAAAGCGTTACGACACCCCGAACCAACTTCGCTTTAAACCTTTGATTACCGACGGTGAGAATTGGCAGATTGCAGAGTAAAAGCCCCAAAAGGTTTACGTCACTTTGCCGCCTCGAGGCCCCTTGATATTTTCGAGCTACTTGGAACTTATCCTTTCGGAGGTTGTTTACTGCTGTTGTCTAAGTGGGGGAAACAATGAAAGCGTCGGTAGTCTCGACGGATTCGAGCGATAGCTCGACTGCAGGCGAATTTCTGGCCACCGAAATACGAAGATCCCTAAGCACACCGCCTGCTGCCTTGGTGTTATTTGCAGCTCCTCAGCATGACCACGGAGCGATACTTTCTGCCATAAAAAAGGAGCTGCCCGATACCATCGTTGTTGGAGCTTCATCTGCCGGCGAGTTTACGAATGTGAGCAGTGGTCAAGGCTTGGCGTGTGCACTGGGGTTGGTGGGCGACGATGTGGTCTTCTCACATAGTGTTGGACGTAACCTCGCGATGGATGCCACTGCGGCAGCCCAGGAGATAGTTTCGAGGTTTACACCAACACCGCCCGGACGATTTCCGTTTCGGGCTGCTCTCGTTCTAGCTGATGCTCTAGCTGGGCATGCTGATATTTTAGTAGATCAGTTGACGTTAGCTACAGCCGGTCAGTATCAGTTTTTTGGTGGAGGAGCGGGGGACAACGCTCAATTTCAAAAGACCACTGTATTTTGTGGAGAAGAAGTTTTGTCCGACGCCGCGGTGGCATTGGAGATTCTCTCCTCGAAGCCGATCGGCGTGGGTGTTAGTCACGGCTGGAAACCTGCGTCCCGAGCCTATCGCGTCACGGCGAGCGACGGCATGAAAGTGATAAGCCTTGATGGGTTTCCAGCGATCGAAGCATTCGTAGAACACGCGGAAGAGACTCATCAGAACTTGGATCGGAAAGAACCGTTACCATTCTTCCTGCACAATATTATTGGGGTTGATAGCGGAGCTGAACATCGCTTGCGTGTTCCTCTGGCTGTGGATGAGGAAGGCGCAGTTGTGTGCGCCGCTGAGGTCCCCGTTGGTTCAGTTGTAAGAATTATGAAGACTAGCACGGCATCCGCAGTTTCTGCCGCGAAGCAGGCTGCAAATGCTGCTTTGGATGCATTAGGCGGCCCCCCAGCGGCGGCCCTTTTCTTTGATTGCGTCGCTACTCGCCTCCGTATGGGAGACGAGTTCGGGTTGGAACTCTCAAGCCTGCAAGAACGATTTTCGGAAGTGCCGTTGACGGGGTGTAACACCCACGGTCAAATCGCCCGAGCGGAGGGGCAGTTCAGTGGCTTTCACAACTGCACTGCAGTCGTTTGCGTATTTCCCGAGTAGGTCACTTGAAGGATGACGGGGCTCATCTTTTAAGTGGTTTTGCCAACGCCAACGGGAGGCGAGAAGCTGCCGCGCGATTAGCCAAGTTTATGGGAGGCGATGCTTTCCTCATTTTCTTGAAGGATGAAGAAACGGGGAGTTTTACGCCAGCTCAGGGATTTGACCAGCGCCTGCCTGGCGGCCCGTCTTGGCGAGCGTTTTTGAAGCAAGCATCAAGCTGCTGTGAGTTCTTCGGAGAGGTAGCATTTCCCGACGCTAACACGCTCGTTCCCGCGGTCGCTCGTTCGACCCCTGCGGCAATCCTGGTATTTGTCGGCAGGAACTTGTCTATCCCTTGGAATGATATCGAATCGAGCCTTCCGCTTTTAATTGAACTACTAAAGACTGAAGCGCGGGTTCATATGGCCCTAGCGCGCGCAAGTTCTGCCACGGAGGCGGCTACTCACGCAACGCATCTTGCGAGAGCACTCGATGGTGCGCGTAAAGATGTGTCCGCTACGTCCTTAAAGCTACAGCAACTCAATGCGACGCTGGAACAGCGTGTAGCGGAAGAAATCGCGCGTCGAACGGAGGCCGAAGCAGCGCTGCGCCAAGCTCAAAAGCTTGAGGCCATCGGTCAGCTTACCGGCGGTGTTGCACACGACTTTAACAACCTGCTTACGGTGATCATGGGTGGTCTTGATACGATCGGACGGCAGATCGCAAGCATGTCCGATGCGCCACAGTTTGGGCGCATCATGCGAGCGCAGGCGATGGCGCATCATGCATCCCAGCGCGCGGCCACACTCACCGCCCGCTTGCTAGCTTTTTCACGTCGCCAACCGCTGGATCCAAAGTCCATTGATGTAGATCGCTTGCTCGGGGGAATGAGCGAACTGCTCAAGAGCACTTTAGGAGAGCAAATCAGGATCGAGATAGTTGGCAATGCCGGTTTGTGGAGCGCCTTTGCTGACGCATCGGAACTAGAACATGGCATCCTCAATCTGGCGGTTACGCGCGGGATGCAATGCCCGGCGGCGGACGACTTACAATCGAGACCGGCAACACCTGGCTGGATGATGAGTATGTTGCCGCGCTCCCAGAACCCGTGCCTCCCGGCCAATACGTTTTGGTTGCTGTCACCGACACTGGAACCGGAATGGATAAGGCAACCCTGGATCGCGTGTTCGAGCCGTTCTTCACGACTAAGGAGGTCGGCAAAGGAACTGGGCTGGGGCTAAGTCAAGTTTACGGGTTCGTGCGACAGACGGGTGGCCACATTAGGATTTATAGCGAACCGGGGCATGGCACGACGGTCAAACTCTATCTTCCTCGGTCCAAGACTGAACCCGACAAGCAGGAAGATCGCAGTATTCCGACAGCAACAATGTTACGGGGGAATGAGGCCATCCTCGTTGTGGAAGATCATGACGATTTGCGCGCGTATTCATCCGGTGTGCTCCGCGATCTCGGATATCAAGTTTTCGAAGCAGCCGACGCGGCATCAGCGATTGCTTTCCTTGAATCATCTCGCACCATCGATCTTCTCTTCACCGACGTCGTGCTCCCGGATGGCCTTCACGGACGTAACATCGCAGATCGGGCTAGAAGGTTGCATCCAATGATCAAGGTGCTGTTCACGACGGGCTACACACGGAATGCGATAGTCCACAACGGTCGACTTGATGCGGGGGTCAACTTGTTGAGCAAGCCATTTACCTTTCGCGGTCTGGCGGAGAAAGTACGAAGAATTCTTGACGAACAAACATGACTGAAATCGGATCGAGGCTATTCATTTGCCGGCCTTCGGATGGGTGCCGTCCTTCTCCTCCCGAAGTTGATCGTTTTCCAGATGCCGGAATGCTCAAATCCTCTGCGGAATCGCGAGACATAAATATTCGCCATCATTCGTCCAATAATTTCGGGGTTGCATGCGCAACGACTTACGCGAGACGTATCTGTTTGAAGCCAGGCCAGTTCTGAAATGGCGCTTGCATTTTCAGTGCGAGTCTAATCCGCTGAACCGCAGCCTCCCCTTCACGGTTTCATCGGAAGCAGCCGTTATCGGCCGGCCGGGCAAGCCTTCCGGAATGGATAGGACACTGCCATCTGATTCCCCGCGCTGCCCATCAACGTCCTTCGCCACTGCGATCTCAAGTCGGTCGCAGAAAGTTGCGCGGGTGCGTCGGCTCTTCTTGACTTCGCAACCGTAGCCTACTCAACTGAGAGCAGTGATGTTGCGAGGTGCGTCATGGAGCAGGAATTCTACCAGGGTCTCGCGCAGCGGGTCCGCGCCATCGCCCCGAAGGCCGATCCGTTCACCCGCCGTCGGTTGCTGGATCTCGCCAAGCGATACGATGCGAAGGGCAAGCCGGCGTCCCGGTCCGGAGCAAGCGAGCGGCCGCTCCCGGGGCCGCGCACAACGCCACCGCCATCGATCTTCTCCGGACCGGGCGAGGCCTGAGGCACCGGCGCCAGCAGCCACCTCAAAGGCCGTTTGTGATGAGATCACTCTCACCCGCTCCACGAACTCGGCCGGGAATCAAGAGTGCCAGCAGTGCCCCTCGAAGAAATCGAAAATGAGAATTGAGAATATGCTGAAAGCAGCACTCTCCAGGAACGCCGGGGGAGAGGGTGCGATGCCGGAGGCACAGAGCGGAATCAGCCGGCGGATTCGCATTTGAAGCAGCGCCACGTCGAGGGCGCGTTGCAATTGCAACTTTCGGCTTCTTGCAACCCGGACAGGCGGGAATGGAGCGCGGCATCGGGTTCGAGACGCAGGAGCCGTGCAGAGAATTTAGCTGAAGGGATTCGACGCGCTGGCTAACTCAGGAGAACTTCGAATATGATCCTGCGGAGGCTTCCGTGGCAAGCCTTTCGGCCTGTTCGGCGAGTACGGGCCCGCTGATTGCGTATCCGGGATCAGTCTAAGCCCCACTGCGAGGACAAGGGCGCACCGGGCCGGACGGACACGCTGAAGATAAAGTTCAAGGACTTCGGGATCATCACCCGCAGCGGTCTGTCTCCGTGGTGGTCTCGAGCAGAGACGACCTCGAGCGCTGTCCATCGCACTGCTTCAAAACGCGATGCCGCTTCCCAGGCTGGTCCGGCTGTTGGACGTCTCACTCTCCTCGCTGCAAGGGGAGGGCTTGGCAGAGCCGCAGTTTGGCCTGCCGATCTGATAGTCGATGGAAGCCACTAACTTCCCTAGGCAGCCGCGCGGGTTCGATGCAGCGGGAGGGCCATCAGGTGTCCTGAGATCGACCTTCGCGCCGAGACTGCTCATGTCACATTCGACGTGAATAAAGGTGATGCAATCGCGGCTGCTCTAAGCTAATTTCAGTGCTACGGCGCCACGCAAGAGTGCCACACAAAAACAGATCGCCGGACCGAAAACATCAATAAAATCAATGAAAAGCAGGATTGTGATCATAGTTCAATCCTGTCTGGCAGCACCAGCTAATTCAAACACTTACCTCCATCGTGCTCTCCGCAAAATTCGCGCCGGAAGCACCCCGGAAGCACGGTGAGCGGATCTTCGCCGCTCACCGATGCCTCGTGCAGCAATCAGTGGAGCTGCAGGAGCTTCTACGACTGTTGCTCGGCACAGAAAGGCAGTCGCCCTTCTTGCGCCAACGTCGGTCCAGCAAATAGGCCGACGGCAGGAAAAGTTCTGGTCATCGCAATATTCCGTCGGACCTAGTTGAGCTGATTCCCGCTTCGATTGTATCGCATTCTCCTGAGAGATGGCGCCACAACCTTGGCCGG
Organism: Bradyrhizobium sp. CW1; assembly: GCF_023100665.1. Taxonomy (NCBI): domain Bacteria; kingdom Pseudomonadati; phylum Pseudomonadota; class Alphaproteobacteria; order Hyphomicrobiales; family Nitrobacteraceae; genus Bradyrhizobium; species Bradyrhizobium sp. CW1. The sequence continues at coordinate 2,291,216 of NZ_CP064684.1, read as the reverse complement.
CTATCCCCTGAAAGAGCAAAATAGGATCGACGGGCGGAGTCGATACTTGGCATCTCGCGGCCCCGAGTCCGGAGTTCGAAATACCCCTACCCCTGACCCATCCGGCGATTTCGCTGAGGGGCGCCTGAAGCTCTATTCACGATGTTCGGCGCCGAGGACCGTATTGGTTGCAGGGTCGAATGGACAGCCTTGCGCGAACGTGCCGCCGCCGACCGCGCCGATCCGAATGATATTGCCGGCACGGTCAAAAGGCATCGGTAGACCATCGAGCAGATCGCAAGCGATCAGTACGACGACGGGCAACGAAATCCCGGTCGTTCGGACCGAGCAGCTCGTGCCGGCCGGCGGACGGCCCAACGACCGGACCGCGGCTCAAGCGCGACACCCTGACGCAGTGAGCCTGACGAATCAGTCAGCTATTTTACCTGTGGTAGTCTTTTACTTTTACTACTCGCGATCTTTTGCTCTGACGCCGTCCTGATAGTGCCTTTTTTGTGCTGGGGAGGACATTTATGCGAGGCTCTCGCGCAATCCTTTACGTCGAACAACTTAGCGAACTCACTTCTCAGCTCTCAGAATTGGAAGATCTTCGAGGTCTGGTCGACGAAGCAGAGCGTCACGCCCGCGGTGTGCCCCCATTTCGCTTCACACGCCCTACTTCGCGCCGCCTTCGAAGTCGCAAACCGAGCGCCCTCTCTGTCCCATTCCGCCGCCTCACGCCACCAAGCTGGAACGCAGGAGCTCTCAGCCCTCCTGACAACGACAACCAAATCGATCGGACCTTGCTTGAGCCATTCCCCGATGGATGATGGGCTTCCCCCTGAGCCGCTCCAAGCGCGACCTTGACGAACAGATCGATCCATGGTGACAGCCGCGCAAGAGGCGTCAAAGGTCCTTGCCGATCGCATCTTGGAATAATGCCCTTTCCACCCTGATTTGCCGGTCCATAAGATGGCTCGTGAGCATTGTGGCGGCGTTCTTGATCTGCCTCTTTATCTATGCCGGGTCCGTCTTCGTTGCGGCCTTGAGCCTAGTTTCGGCCGTGCGAAGCGGAGATGCCGCTGAGGTAATGGCCGTACGAATTTGCCGCGCATCCGGCATTCGATCGTCGACCAGCCACAATTTTTGGTCCGCGCTGCGCACGGGGAACGACCCCGGTCGTCCCGGGGCTGGCGCCGGACGCGCCGGGGCCGCCCGACGTGCCACCGAAGCAGCGCGCCGTTGCCATCTTGCTTCCGGCAATAACTAGCTGGTGTATCATTTGATAGAACGGGCGCTAAATCCCGCTTCCCTCTTTCGAATGAATCCTCGGAGATGCCAGAACGGCACCAATCCCTCCCGACGCAAAAATGAGATATCCTGCCCCGACTCAGGGAGCCTCCCATGGCTAAAAAATCAATAGTCGAACGAATTTCAGACACTGTAAAAGCGATCGTGGACACCGCCTCGACTGCAGCCGCGGATGCTATGAAGCCCGATCCAGAAGCGGTTGCCGGAGTGACCAACGAGCAAGTCTACATTCCTGAAGCGACCGATGCTGCCGCTGTTCCGCCGCCGATCATCACTCGGAAGAAGAAGCGCGTTCCTGCCCCTATGAGAGCTAACAGACGGGTCGCAGCTGCTCGTACAAAGAAGACCGTATCCGCGGCGAAGAAGTCTGCCAAGAAGCCGGCTAAAACGCCACCCAAGGAGGCTGCAAAGAAAGCCGCACCACAGAAGGCGACCAAGAATTCTGCGTCTAAGAAGACCGCGAAGAAGAGCAAGAGTAAATCGAAGCGCTAGCGCTCCTTCGCGGAGCAGTTCGTTGCGACCACCAGAAACGACTCATGCTTTACTTCTGCGGCGCTCGGGTCTTCCTCCCCGTGTTCGTCCTTCACAGCCCGGCCGTCCTGACAGTCGGGGTAGAACCTTGTGATCCCCCAATGCGATGCCTTTACAACGGCTGAAGCTTTCTAGCCGGTTACTTTCACGTCTCGAACTGGGACGGGCGAAACCACATTTCTTTCAGACTCCTCTCCTAAGCATTACGCAGGAGGCCGATGATGAAGCCATCAGAGATTTACAAAGAGAACGCAGACAACTGCGCAACGCTCGCTGAAGGGGAACCATCTAAGAATAGTCCGGCTTACAAGCGGTACCGGCGCATGGAAGAGGCGTGGCGAGCTTTAGCCGAGGAGCAGGAATGGCTAGATGGGGAAGTGCCCCCCGTCGGGTCAAACCGAGCCGACACAACGAAAAAGCGGCCCGGTTAGGGCGGCTACGTCGGAGCATTCAATAGGTTGCGAGGTACTTCCGCTTTGATGGTGGCATGTCCCCTCCTGCTAGACGCCACACGCCAACGGCCGAGCGCTCAAGATCACCTTCGGCGAGATGCGCGAGATGGGCCTACGCGGTGTCCTGGTCTGCTGCCACTCCGGCCACAACGTTGCACTCAGCGCCGCTCGCTGGTCGGACGATGTTCGCCTGTCTGATATCGAGGCGCGTTGTGTATGCGCCGGATGCGGCAACCGAGGGGCTCAGGTCAGACCGGATTTTAGCACCGGCAAGCCGCCGCAGTTTGCGAGATCGAGCGCTCGTTGGAGGAACGAACGCGCAGAGGAAAAATTGCAGGTTTTGTTAGCTCTCTTCTTCGAGCTGGCGGAGCGGCCCCGGCATCAACCCTCAAGCCCCCAAGCCGGGGTCGTCTCTCAGTGCGCCAGCTTCCGCTGCCAACATATCCCGGATAGCTTCCGACCGCCACCCTTTCATCTGCCAAATTGACATAGGCGACCGCTAAATCAAACTGGGCGCCAAGACGGTCCTGGAAAAAGCGGCCCCAGGCAGATGATTCCTGAGGCCGGAAGTTCTACGCGTCCGCTCCGAGACATCGCCCGGAGCTGGAGGCGAACGCACCCAGATTGCCGAATGTTCCCGATCCCCATGGACCTGAGAGCCGGGGCACTGATGCACGTTAAGCCTTCTGCCGATTGTGAAACTGATCATATTGCGAGCCAGAGATGCTGCGGTACGATCATCGCACCGGGGCTGGCTGCATATTTCACCTAGTCGTTTTTGACCCGGAATTTTTGACCGCGCGGGCCGCAGCAGCAGTCCCCCTGCTGCGGCCTTCGTGATCACGGCTCTTAGTACCAATGACTTCGCGTCCTGTGCCATTGGAGAAGGTATTATGCCCAAAGAGAAAAATTGCCTGATTGTTCGTGCTGCGGGAAGACAACTGGACCTGTTACGCGACGAAGCCTCCCGCATCGCAAAAGGCAGTAACGTCGATTGGTGGATCGATCAGGCAGAGGTCGGCACTCGCTTTTGCTTCGAGGATACAAAAGCAAAAGAGTCATTCGCTCTCGCTTGTGACAACTTCGGTATTCCCTGCCAAGACGGCTAGTCCGCAGTTGAGCTGTAAGCCAGCGGCAGGGCCGCACAACCATCATAGCAGTCCAGCCCTATCCGGCTCCCGTGCCTGGAGGTCCGCACCTGATCCGAAGCACGTGAACCGAGCCCGTCAGCGCCGGCGCCGACAGCGGGCCATGAAGCAACGCACTGGCCGAGATAAGGGCCAAGCTGTTCCCGTCTGAACTCGTTGTCACCCGCTCTGAGGCCATCGCACTGAGATCAGATTGCGCTGTGTAGAGCCCGCCTGAATGGGGCGCGAGATCAGAACCAGGTGCGGTTATTTTGGAAGCATGCCTGTTTGGTGCGGTCCCAGATGAAATCCCCGCCGCCGCAGGGTGGACGGGGGCGAGCGGTCGCCGGGCATTCGTTCCGAACCTTGGCTCCCGTGCCCCAGCCGTCGACGACACATGCGCCACCGGTTGTCCTATGACAGCCCTCGCCACAGCCACCCGCTGCGTGCGCCCCACTAGCAGCAGCCAGAACCGTGGTCGCGAGGAGCATTCCTTGTAAGATTTTTATCACGCCAGACTCCTTCGAAGCGAATGACCCGAGCGAGAAGGAACAGATCATAACTCCTGCCGTGCCTCTTAGCTACGATCAGCGCGGCGCGAAGTCCCCGGCTCCCCACGAACCGCTCGATGGATGCGCTCCCCGTTCGAAGCTGTTGATCCAGCATTTTTACAAACTACAACCAGGTCAGCACAGCTGCATTTTTCGAATCATCCACCTGTCTCCGGACTGGAGGGACGTTCTGTTCCCGAGGCGCGTGTGAGCCACTTTGCCTCGGTCCTGCTCTTGCTGGCCAACTTGATGCTAACGCTATGTTTCGGCTTGGCAGCGTGGCGCGTTTCCGACGAGGGGACGCTGGTAAACCCGTAGCATTGGCCTAGGCTGGATGCAAACCTCGGCCAACTGACATATCCGCGTACCCCTCGCATTTTTGTCATTCGGCCTGCAATATTGACCCCCTAAGCCGGGGGATCGGCGTCCAAAATTGACCCCCTACAGGTTGGTCTGTTGCGCTGCCTGCTTCGTCATGAAGCAGGTGGTCGGGGATGCTGATCGTGGAGACAATCGCCCGGATACGGCGCGAGCACTTCATCAAGGGCAAGACGATCAAGGAGATCGCCCGTGACCTGAAGGTGTCGCGGAACACAGTCCGGAAGGTGCTGAGATCGGGAGAGACCTCATTCGAGTACGAGCGTGTTGTCCAGCCGCGGCCGAAGCTGGGACGATGGGCAGCAGAACTCGACGGGTTGTTGTCAGGGAACGCGGGCAAGTCCGCTCGCGAGCAACTGACATTGATCCGGATGTTCGAGGAGCTGCGTGAGCGCGGCTATGACGGCGGTTACGACGCCGTGCGGCGCTACGCCAGGCGATGGAGCAAGGAGCGCGGACAATCCACGGCCGCTGCCTACGTCCCGCTTAGCTTTGCGCCCGGAGAAGCTTACCAGTTTGACTGGAGCCACGAGGTCGTCCTGCTCAATGGCGTGACGGTGATGGTGAAGGCCGCCCATGTCCGGCTCTGCCACAGCCGGATGCTGTTCGTGCGTTGCTATCCGCGCGAGACACAGGAGATGGTGTTCGACGCCCACGACCGGGCGTTCGCCCTGTTCAAGGGCACCTGCGTGCGCGGCATCTACGACAACATGAAGACGGCGGTGGAGACGATCTTCGTCGGCAAAGGGCGTCTCTACAATCGCCGCTTCATGCAGATGTGCAGCCACTACCTGGTCGATCCGGTTGCCTGCACGCCAGCGTCGGGTTGGGAGAAGGGCCAGGTCGAGAACCAGGTTGGGCTTGTCCGGGAGCGCTTCTTCACGCCGCGGCTGCGGTTCAAAACCCTCGACGAGTTGAACGCGTGGCTGCTGGACAAGTGCATCGCCTACGCCAAGGCGCACCGGCATCCAGAACTGGCCGAACAGACGGTCTGGGAGGTGTTCGAAGCCGAGCGGCCGAAGCTCGTTCCCTATGCCGGCCGGTTCGACGGATTCCACGCGGTGCCGGCATCGGTCTCGACGACCTGTCTGGTGCGGTTCGACAACAATAAATACTCGGTCACGGCCAACGCTGTCGGGCGGCCTGTCGAGGTTCACGCCTACGCCGACCGCATTGTGATCCGTCAGGACGGACGCATCGTTGCCGAGCATGCTCGCTCGTTCGGCCGCGGCGAGACGACCTATGATCCCTGGCATTACGTGCCGGTACTGGCTCGCAAACCCGGTGCCTTGCGCAACGGCGCTCCCTTCAAGGACTGGGTGCTTCCGGCTGCGATCGAACGTGTGCGGCGTAAGCTTACCAGTGCCGACGATGGCAACCGGCAGATGGTCGATATCCTCAACGCGGTTCTGACCGACGGCTTGCCGGCCGTCGAAGCAGCCTGCGCCGAGGCGATCGCTCACGGCGTTCATTCCGCCGATGTCGTGCTCAACATCCTGGCCCGCCAGCGTGATCCTGCGCCGCCAGCCAACATTCTCACCCCGGCCGCACTGACATTGCGCCACGCCCCGATCGCCGACTGTGCCCGTTACGACAACCTCAGGAGAACCATCTGATGGAACGTACTCAACTCTTCGACCTCATGGGCGAGCTCAAACTCTACGGCATGAAGGCTGCCTTCGACGAGATCATGGCGACCGCTGTCAAACGCCAGCACGAACCCCAGCGCATTGTCGGCGACCTGCTCAACGCCGAGATCAACGAGAAGCAGGCCCGCTCGATTAAGTACCAGCTCACCATCGCCAAGCTGCCGCTGGCCAAGGATCTCGAGGACTTCCAGTTCGAAGGCACACCCATCAACCAGACGCTGGTCAATGATCTCGCCGGCGGCGGCTTCATCGCCCAGCAACGTAACGCCGTGCTGATCGGCGGTACCGGCACCGGCAAAACACATATGGCCATCGCAATCGCCAGAAGCTGCATCCGATCCGGTGCCCGCGGCCGCTTCTACAACGTGGTCGACCTCGTCAACCGTCTGGAGATCGAGACCCGCAATGGACGGCAAGGTCGGATTGCCGAGCATTTGACCCGGATGGACTTCATCGTCCTCGACGAACTCGGTTATCTACCGTTCGCCCAATCCGGCGGCCAGCTCCTGTTCCACCTCGTCAGCCGGCTCTACGAGCGCACGTCCATCGTCGTCACCACCAATCTCGCGTTCGGTGAATGGCCCAGCGTCTTCGGCGACGCCAAAATGACCACCGCGCTTCTAGATCGCCTGACCCACCATTGCGACATCGTCGAGACCGGCAACGACAGCTGGCGCTTCAAAAGCCGCGACGACGATCACGCAACCCGCGCTCGCACCGTCTCCGCAACCCCGACCAGCTCCGACGGTGCGAGCGCTACCGCCAAAACCCGCCGCTCGAAGGGGTCAAAATTGGACGCCGATACGGGGTCAAATTTGAACGCCGATTGACACGCAGTGGTCAACCAGAACATCACCTGGAGTTGCTCGGGAGGGTCTCCCAGGCGCTCGCACAGCTCGCGCGCGCGGGCAAAGGTTGCCATCGCCTTGTTCGAGGCTGGCCCTTGCGTAGCGATCAGGCAGGGCCCAAGGGCGAAGTGGAAGGCAAGTTCCAGCTTATCCTTTCCGGCGCCTTCTGGCAGATGGCCCGAGGCCTCGATACCCCGCTGCAAGTGTGCGATGGCTTCAAGGTTGGCCGAGCGCATGGCGGCCTTCTTGCCTGCCTGCAGCCAATATGCCTCCGCCTTTTGAAACAGGCCGGCCTCTGTCAGATGATGCGCAAGAGTTTCGGGTTGAGTCTCCACAAGGTCCGGGAACCGTTGCTCGAAGGCACCCGCGATCGCAGCATGCAGCGCTGCGCGTCGGCTCTTCAGGAGTCCCGAGTAGGCAGCGTCCCGCACAAGCGCGTGCTTGAAGGTATAGATTGCCTGCGGTATCTCGCCCCGGCAGAATATCAACTCCGAGCGAACCAACTGAGCAAGCGCCTCCTCAAGTCTCTCTTTTGACAACCCGGCTACGGTGCTCAGCAGTTCGTAGGAGAACTCGCGACCCACCACAGCGCCGATCTGAGCCACCTCCCTCACTGGAGCCAATCGATCGAGCCTTGCCATCAGCGATGCGTGCAAACTCGTTGGAATCGCCATCGGGGGGAGAGGACGGTTGAGGACGTAGTGATCGTCCTGTTCATTTAATAGCCCGGTTTCGAGCACCGTCTTGGTCAGTTCCTCCACGAATAGGGGCACGCCATCGGTGCGGGCGAGGATCTGGTCCATTACCTCTTCCGGGAGCGTCTTGCCAGCGGTGACGCGCTCGATTAACGCCGCCCCGTTGCGTCGGTTCAGCCGCGTGAGCGAGATCGTCGTCACATGCGCATGACCTGGCCACGGCGGAGTGAACTCTGGCCTCGCCGTGATGAGCAGCAGCCCCCGAAGCCGGGGTAGGTGTTCCAAGGTCATCGTGAGCAGCTCCAGCGACGTCGGATCTGCCCAATGGACATCCTCTACAATGACGAACACCGGCTGTCTTGCGGCCAAGCCAGTTAGCTGGGACAAAAACGCCGCTAACGTTAGCTCCTTGCGCTTCTGCGGGCTCAGCTCTGGCATACGGTAGCGGTTACTCGGTGGAAGGGACAGAAGGTTGGCCAGAGGTAGCAACACGCGGTCGGCATCAGCCCGCACGAGCAGAGCCTCGAGCTTAGCGAACTTCTCTGCGGGCGGGTCGCCCCGCTCGAACCGGGCAGCGCGTTCGAGCTGGCGGGTGAAAGGATACAGCGCACTGTTGGTGTGGTGCGCCGAGCAGAACTGGCGCACCGTTATATGCGGTTCGCCTTGGAGCCGCTCCTCAAGCGCCAGCGCAATGTGCGACTTGCCGATACCGGGCTCTCCGGTGAGCATCACCGCGCAACCTTCGCTACGCCTGGCGTGCTGCCAGCGACGCAAGAGCATCTCGATTTCCTCGTCACGCCCGATTGGCGGCGCCAATCGAGATTTGTGCTGTGCCTCGAAGCGGCTTTCCACTTCGGTTGTTCCCAGTACCTGCCAGGCTGGCATTGGCTCGGCCCATCCTTTAAGCGCGACAGGGCCGAGATTGCGGAACTCGAAATGCCCATCAGTGAGCCGGTGCGTACTTTCGGAAATCAGCACGGTACCGGGATTGGCGAAGGTCTGCAGGCGCGCAGCCAAGTTTGGCGTCTCGCCAATGACCGTCTGCTCTTGAGCTGAACCTTCGCCGGTCAAATCGCCCACGACCACCATACCGGTAGCGATGCCAACGCGAACCTGCAGCTCGGTGGCGGGTTCTGTCCGGAGGCTAGCTACGGCATCGACCAGCGCCAGCCCGGCGCGTGTCGCTTGTTCGGCATCATCCTCGTGGGCCTGGGGATAACCGAAATAGGCGAGCACGCCATCTCCCATGTACCGCGCGATAACCCCTTCATTCCTGGCAACAACCTCCGCGATGCAGCGGTGATAGGTGCCCATTACGGCCCGCAGGTCCTCCAGATCAAGGCGGGCCGCAAGTGCCGACGAGCCGACCAAATCGCAAAACATGATTGTAAGCTGACGCCGGCCGGCGTGATCCGTCGAGGCCGGCTTAGCGCCCGCTTGAGGCGTTCGCAGGACCTCTCTCTGAAGTTCTACGATCGCGCGCAGCATCTTGCGGCGATGCCCAAGCAGGACGCCCAAATCCTTTAAATCCTGCTCCGTGAGATCGCGAACGACCGAGAGGTCGATGGCGTTTTCGCGGAATCGCTCGGCGTACTCGCCCAAACCGATCGATGCTAGCCACTCTGCAATACCTGCCATGGTATACCTATGGCTTATACGATGAGAATAGCACATTGGAGAGGCTTGCGAAGGCACATCTGTCGACCGAAGCGCCGGACGTCTTGCCCAATGTAACACAGTGGCCCAGGCGAAAAGTGAACGCCGCTGGGCGCGATGTCTGTTAGGGGTCAAAGTGCGAAGAACTCAACCTAAGCAAATCTGGTCCGCCATGCCTCATTAAGCGGACCTAGTCGAGATGTGCCGGTACTTCGCTAACGGGCCATAAGCGGGCAATCAATGCATGCCTCGTTAAGGGACCAGAAGCCCTCATACCGAACAGCTCCCCCTCATCACCGAATCCCTTGGCACCTGGAGCTAAATGCGTAGACTGGGTCCGACCGAGCCAGGAGGGAGATTTGGCGATAGAGCGGCCAAATCGACGGCTGACGACGATCCTGGCGGCCGATGCAGTCGGCTAGCCCCCGCTGCAGCTTGCACGCTATCGGCTTCAGATCGACCTTGCGTTCGTTCAGCGACCTCGCACAGTTGATGTCGACTAGGGTGAAGAAGAAAACCTTCCTATCGGTCGCCCTAGTGGTGTTGTCGTAGCCAAAGTAAGGCTCCAGTTCCTCGCAGAGGAAATGGGCCCAGCATATCCGTGCCGAGCGACAGACCCTGAGCGGCGTAGGCGACGCCAAAAACTGCGAGACAGAGGGTGCGGCCTTGGACGAATGGAGGATGAACCGTGCGCGTCGTTCTGAAAGGAATTCATAAGGTCAAGAGACGGCTCGCAAATGGCGAGACGAAAGTACATTGCTACGCATGGCGTGGGGGCCCCGCCATCCATGCGCAGCCCGGTGCGCCAGACTTCGTTCGAGAGTATCACGATGCGCATGCGAGCCTTCGGCAGCCCCGCGCCGGCACCTTCATGACGATCGTTGCGCAGTACAAGGCCGCACCAGAGTTCACCGGACTAGCGGCATCGACCCGTCGTGCGTACCTCGCCTACATTAAGCTGATCGAAGATGAATTCGGCGACCTGCCGGTGGCAGCTCTGGCCGATCGTCGAGTGCGTGGTGAGTTCAAGGCCTGGCGCGACCTGTTCGCCGAGACACCACGTAAGGCGGACTACGCCTGGACCACGTTGGCGCGGATCATGTCGTTCGCAAAAGACCGCGGCATCATCGCGACCAACCCATGCGAGCGCGGGGGCCGCCTCTACGTAGCAGACCGCAGAGACAAGATTTGGACCGAGCAGGACATCGCAGCGGTTCTTGCGATCGCCTTTAGCGAGATCCAGCCCGCCTTAGTCCTGGCGTTGTGGAGTGGCCAGCGCCAAGGCGACTTGCTGCGACTGCCCTGGTCCGCCTACGAGAACCCCTACATTCGCCTGCGCCAGTCTAAAGGCGGGCGGCGCGTCGCGATGCCAGCCGGCGCGCCTTTGCGAACCCTTCTCGATATCACCGAGCGCCGAGGCCCCCTGATCCTGACCAACACGCTCGGTCGGCCATGGACGTCGGACGGCTTTCGCACGTCCTGGGGAAGGGCATGTGAGCGCGCCGGTATGGGTGAACTGACCTTTCACGACCTGCGCGGCACGGCAGTGGTGCGCCTCGCAATCGCAGGCGCCAGCGTGCCACAGATCGCAGCCGTCACAGGTCATTCGTTGAAAGACGTCGAGGCCATTCTCGATGCGCACTACCTCGGTCGCGACATTCAGCTCGCTGAAGCTGCGGTGGTGAAGCTCGAAGCGAGAACAAAACTGTAAACGGTGGTGTAAACGGCGCTGGTTTTGCCGTTTGCTCAGCCCGCAAAGTGTTTGAATTATATGGTGGGCGCACCAGGGCTCGAACCTGGGACCCGCTGATTAAGAGTCAGCTGCTCTACCAACTGAGCTATGCGCCCGAAAGGCGGTTAAAGCCTTGCGAGGCCGGTCGTTTAGCAAAGCGATCCGGGTCTGGCAAGCGATGGCACGTAAGTTTTCCAAGGGTATGCCAAGGGTACGCCAAGGGTACGCCAAGGGCGTGCCCACATCCCCCAAAAAAGCGAAAAGCCGCTGGATTCCAGCGGCTTCGCCAGGGTTGATCGCGGCAACCCTTGTAGGCTCAGAGCCGGCCCTCGCGGTCCCGGTCCGGGCCATCGTCGCGGTCGAAACGGTCGCGGTGGAAGTGGTCCATGCCGCGCTCCATCATGCGGTCCATGCCACGCTCCATGAAGTGGCGGCGCGGGCCGTCTTCGCCGCCGCCGAACGGGCCGCGGTGACGGGTCAGCACGGCGAGGCGCCGCTTCTGGCCCTCGTCGAGGGTCTTGTAGAGCGGATCGGCGGCATCGGCGATCTTCTTCAGGGCCGCCGACGTTGCCCCCATGTCCTCGGCGCGCTGACGCAGGCGGGCGACCGGATCCTCCGGCCTGACGGCGTCCTTGTTAGCGTCCTTGCCGGCATCGCCGGCTCCGGCATTCATCCGCGCATTGGCGCGGTCGATGCGCAGCTTGGCGAAGTCGCGCACGGCGGCCTCGACCGGCGGCCACAGCTTTTCCTGGTCGGCGTTGAGCTTCAGCCCGGCATGGACGGCAGCGATCCGCGCGTCGACCATGGCGGCGCGGTCTTCCGGGTTCATGCGGATGTGGCGCATGTGCTCGTGCATCCACGGGCGATGATACTGGGCATAGACCGCGCCCGAGCCGGCGATGCTGAGCACGGCGATGGCGGCGATGGTGAATTTCCTCATGCGAACTCTCCTCTGGAAGGATGTCGTGAGGATGAGCGCAGCGCGGCTTACGCGCAACTTACAACTTGGACAGGGAGCGAGTCCTTTCCAAGATGTAACGCTCCTGAATTTTAGTTCAGTCGCAATCGGAATCATTCGCAACAAAAGGGGCTTCCGCGCCAGGCACGGAAGCCCCTTTCAACCTCCGTTCAAATCAGTTCGTCGTGCTCTTCGCTTCCTTCTGGAACTCGTCGATCAGCGGCTGGCCGACGCGGCCTGCGGCGTCCTTGTAGACCGGCTCCATGGCCTTGCGCATCGCCTCGTCCTGCTCCGGCGTGAGCTTGATGATCTCGCTCTTGCCGCTCTTCCTGATCTCGGCGAGCGCGTCCTCGTTCTCCTTCTGCGACTGCGTATTGTTGAAGTCGGTCGCTTCCTTCATCGCCTTCGTCAGCTGGTCGCGGATGTCGGCCGGCAAATCGTCCCAGAACTTCTTGTTCACGATCACGACGTAGCCGATGTAGCCGTGGTTGCTCTCGGTGATGTACTTCTGCACCTCGTGCATCTTCTGGGTATAGATGTTCGACCAGGTGTTCTCCTGCCCGTCGACGACGCCGGTCTGCAGCGCCTGGTAGACTTCGCCGAACGCCATCACCTGCGGCAGCGAGCCGAGCGCCTTGAACTGGGCCTGGAGCACGCGCGAGGACTGGATGCGGAACTTGACGCCCTGATAGTCGGCCGGCGTCACCAGCTTCTTGTTGGCGCTCATCTGCTTGAAGCCGTTGTCCCAATAGGCGAGGCCGGTGATGCCCTTCGGTTCGAGCAGCTTGAGCAGCCTGGCACCGAGCGGACCTTCCGTCACCTTCCGCAGCGTCTTCAGATCAGGCAGGATGTAGGGGAGATCGAATACCTCGAACTCGCGGATGCCGAGCGGGCCGAACTTGGAATTGGACGGCGCCAGCATCTGCACGCTGCCGAGCTGGAGCGCCTCGAGTTCTTCCTTGTCCTTGTAAAGCGTCGAGTTCGGGTAGATCTCGACCTTGACCTTGCCGCCGGTGTACTTATCGGCGAGCTCCTTGAATTTCTCCGACGCCTTGCCCTTCGGCGTGTCGGTGGCCACCACGTGGCTGAACTTGATGATGATGGGCGACTGGGCCGATGCCGGCCCGGTCAAGCCAAGTGCCAGGACCGCGATGGACGCAGCGATCGCGAAGGTGCGCATAATCTCTCCCTGTTGTTATTTGGGCCACCGGGCGCGCGGGTGGCCTATGCCGTCAGCATCAATACAGGTCGACATCACCAGCTGCTATTGGTCGTTAGCAGGGCAGCCATTCATGGTGAACGCCGCAAGCACCGCCTCTCCCGCTTCCGGAAGAGGCGGTAGTAGCCACCTCAGCTCGCCGCCGCGGTCGTTACGGTGTCGCGCTGGCGTTTCATGACGATCTTGTTGAGCGCGCCGAGATAGGCCTTTGCTGAGGCCACCAGCGTATCCGGATCCGCCGCGCGCGCGGTCATCGCGCGTCCCTCGTGCGACAGCCGCACCGAGACTTCGGCCTGCGCGTCGGTGCCTTGGGTCACGGCGTGGACCTGGTACAGCTCGAGCTTGGCTTCGTGCGGCACCAGGCGCTTGATGCAGTTGAACACGGCATCGACCGGCCCGTTGCCTTCGGCCTCCTCGATCTTGATCTGGCCGTCGACATCGAGCTTCATCGTCGCGCGCTGCGGGCCATGGGTACCGGCGATCACGGTCAGCGAGGTCAGCTTGATGCGGTCGTGCGAAGCCGCCATCTCCTCGTCGACCAGCGCCTCGATGTCCTCGTCGTAGATGTCCTTCTTGCGGTCGGCCAGCGCCTTCATCCGCGTGAACGCATCTTCCAGCTGGTTCGGACCGAGCTTGTAGCCCATCTCCTCCAGCTTGTGCACGAAGGCGTGGCGGCCGGAATGCTTGCCCAGCACCAGCGAGGACTGCTTGAGGCCGACCATCTCGGGCCGCATGATCTCGTAAGTGGAAGCGTCCTTCAGCACGCCATCCTGATGGATGCCGCTCTCATGCGCGAACGCGTTGCGGCCGACGATGGCCTTGTTGTACTGCACCGGGAACGAGGTCGCCGCCGACACCACCTTCGAGGCGCGGGTCAGCTGCGTCGTGTCGATCTTATTCCAGAAAGGGAATTTGTCGTTGCGCACGTTGATCGCCATCACGATCTCTTCCAGCGCGGCGTTGCCGGCACGCTCGCCGATGCCGTTGATGGTGCACTCGACCTGGCGCGCGCCGCCAATGACGCCTGCCAGCGAGTTCGCCACCGCCATGCCGAGGTCGTTATGGCAGTGCACGGAGAACACCGCCTTGTCCGAGTTCGGCACGCGCTCGATCAGCGTCTTCATGAAGTGGGTGTATTCGTCGGGCGTGGTGTAACCGACGGTATCAGGAATGTTCACCGTGGTGGCGCCAGCCTTGATGACGGCTTCGACGATGCGGCACAGATAGTCCATCTCGCTGCGGGTGCCGTCTTCGGCCGACCATTCGACGTCGTCGATCTGGTTGCGGGCGCGCGCGACCATGGCCACCGAGGTCTCGAGCACCTGCTCCGGGGTCTTGTTCAGCTTCACCCGCATATGCAGCGGCGACGTCGCGATCACGGTGTGGACGCGGCCACGCTTGGCGAATTTCACCGCTTCTGCGCAGCGGTCGATGTCGGCCGGATGGGCACGCGACAGACCGGCGATGACGGCGTTCTTGGAGCGGCGGGCGATCTCGCTGACCGCCTGGAAGTCGCCTTCCGAGGTAATGGGGAAGCCGGCCTCGATGACGTCGACGCCCATATCGTCCAGCATCTCGGCGACCTCGAGCTTCTCCTCGAAGGTCATGGTGGCGCCGGGGCACTGCTCGCCGTCGCGCAGGGTGGTGTCGAAAATGATGACGCGGTCCTTATCGGACTTGTTCACGGGGGCCATTTGAATTTCCTTTTGAGCTTTTTGCGCCGTCAGTCTTCTGGGCGCTTGAGGTGTCCGGTGATCTCGACCAACCCCTGAGCGCCCAGGCGCATGGCGCCCAGCCGGCCCTCAGGGGCAAGTAAGAAGAAGCCCGCCAATCAGGAGGGTAGGCAGCAGCGCGGCCGGGATCGCGGCGGCGGCAAGAGCCACCTCCCCCGAAATCCCATCGATTTGGCCGCGAATCAGCATTACCGGACCCTTTGAGCCCTCAAATCCTCGGTCAAAACCGTTGACGGTTGGTTGCCGGGAGGCTCG
Organism: Bradyrhizobium sp. CW1; assembly: GCF_023100665.1. NCBI lineage: Bacteria > Pseudomonadati > Pseudomonadota > Alphaproteobacteria > Hyphomicrobiales > Nitrobacteraceae > Bradyrhizobium > Bradyrhizobium sp. CW1. Next base: position 2,276,142 of record NZ_CP064684.1, on the reverse strand, counting down.
ATGCGTCGTTTCTAGACGAGAAATGGCAGCAACCGCAACGCCAAAAGATGGACAGAAGGGCTGACATGATCGCAGCGCCGGATGCGTGACCGGTGCCAATTGTTTGGCCGACCGAACGCCGGCAAGGCGGTCAAGCTATGCCGAGCGGCGAGCGCGAGCCCTGCTCTCCCAGCGGTTCAGCATCTGACCGAGCTCGCTGGTGGCAACCGGCGTAGCCGTGCCAGCGATCGCGATATCGTTGGTGTTGGCTGGTGCGTTGGCACTGAGCCAATCCGGCTCGCTGTACTCACGCCAGCGGCGCGCCTCGGCTCGTCTTTTTCGGGAGACGTAGTCGCGGGTGAAATAGCCGGCCGCAAATGCAATCCCGAGCAGCAAAACCAGTACGACGACAGCGACCACAGTAAACTCCGACTTACGCCCCGAATGACGTTCTGCCAGCATCGCGCAGGAGGTCAAGGCTTGACATTCCCCTGCTTGGCAATGTCCCGAAGACAGCTCCGGTAAACCCCGTCACGCCTGATGAATTTGTCGTTTCCATGTTCGACGTTGCAGCGCTTTGCCGCCCCGATCTCGCTGAGGATGCGTACCTCCCCCTCGCAACCGTCATCGGACCGGACTAACCTTGCCCTGCTCGGCCGGATCAACCGGCTAGCCGAACATGACCGGGAGGACGCGATGACACGCCAAAAGCAGCGTGACCAGGATGCTGCGCTTTCACGACGAACGCTCGTTCAGGGGTTTGCGCTCGGCGCCGCCACTTTTGCCGGCGCCGGCTCCGCGCTGGCCCAGACCGGACCAGCCGCACCGCCGACGACGATTACCACCCCGCCACGCGATTTCGGTCCCAACGGCGCGCCGACCACCTATTTCTGGGACCCCGATGTCGTCACAGTCGATCCGTCCTTCAACGATCTCGCGCAGCCCAACACTGCGATCAAGCGTCTCTATACGGGTTTGCTGTGGGCTGAAGGCCCGGCGTGGAGTGCACAGGGCCGCTATCTGCTATGGAGCGACATTCCCAACAACAGGCAGATGCGCTGGAGCGAAGACGACGGTCGCGTCAGCGTGTTCCGCTCGCCGTCCAACAATTCCAACGGCAACTCGTTCGATTTCCAGGGCCGTCAACTTTCCTGCGAACATTTGACCCGGCGGGTGACGCGTTATGAACATGACGGCACCGCGACCGTGCTTTGCGACAATTACAACGGCAAGAAGCTGAACTCGCCGAACGACGTCGTCGCGCATCCTGACGGCAGCTACTGGTTCACCGATCCGCCCTATGGCGGCCAGCTCTACGAAGGTGAGCCCGATGCCGTGGGCGGTCCGAGCAATTCCGGCGGCAAGCTCAATCCTCGGATTGGACAGCCGGCCGGCTTCGCACCGGGCAAGCGCGAGCTTCCGACCAATTGCTATCGCATCGACCCTAGCGGCCGTGTCGATCTCGTCGTCACCGAGGAGCAGGTGCCCGATCCCAACGGGCTGTGCTTCTCGCCGGACTTCAAGAAGCTCTACGTCGTCTCGACTGGCAAGGGACCCGGCGACACCGGCCCCGGCGGCAAGGGCGAAATATTCGTGTTCGACGTCGGCGCCGACAACAAGCTCACCAACCACAAGCGGTTCAGCGAGTGCGTGATTGACGGTGTGAAGTGCGGACCGGACGGCGTGCGCTGCGACGTCAACGGCAATGTCTGGGCCTCCAGCAATGCCGGCCGCGCCGTCGGCTACAGCGGCGTGACGACGTGGTCGCCGGAGGGCAAGCTGCTCGGCCGCATCCGGTTGCCCGAAGTGTGCGGCAACGTCTGCTTCGGCGGCCCCAAGCGCAATCGCCTGTTCATGGCGGCGAGCCAATCGCTCTATGCGGTGTACACGGCCACGCAAGGCGCCGGACCGGGCTGAGCCCGCGCGCAAGATCGCAAGCACGGGCGTCGGCGTGGATCGCCGGCGCCCGCGGTTCCCTGATCGCAATCAAATTACGCCGCGGGCAAATCTCCGCCATTAATCCAACGAAGATTGAATCGCGCGGCAAGGCCGCAGCGCGGTGCAAAGGCATGATGCTCTTCGTTCTCGCGCCCGACTTGAACCGGGAGTTGCGCGATGCGCCGTATGCCGAACGACACCATCATCGTCAGCGTGGGGAACCAGCAATTCGTGACGGAGTTCGGAGACCCGGGCCTTCCGAACGGAGGCCGCGGCGGCAGCGACAAGATGATCGCGACCGTCGACGGTGGCAACGCGGTCCTGATATTCGTTGGCGACGACCAGACCCTCCAAGGACATTCTCACGGAGGAGGCGACCATCTCGCCGCGACCGTCACAGGCTTCGGGGACTACGTGTTCCTGGACGGCGATGCGCAGGCGATGTCCGGCGACGCCCATGGCGGCAACGATGTACTTCATGTCGATGCATCGACATCGATCTACGCGTCTCTCGGCATTTTTGGCGATGCCGAAACCGCCATGTCAGCCGACACGGGGGGCGGCAATGACGTCGTCATTGCATCGATGGGAAACAGATCGTCCGGCACGTTCGGCGGAGATTCCGGCAGTTCCATGAGCGATCACGCGCGTGGCGGCAATGATATCCTCAGCGTGACCCAGGGCGGCAGTTACGGCGGCGCTTCAATCTCCGGCGATGCCCTCGTCTCCATGAGCGGCGATGCGCACGGCGGCAACGACATGCTCATCTACACCGTCGGTGCCCCAGCCCGATCCGGCGGCGCGTCTCTGGTCGGAGACGCCGGCTACATGAGCGACGATACCCGTGGCGGCAACGATATCCTGATCGCGACCGTCGACGGCAACCCGGACTCCACGTCCATCGTGCTCGTCGGAGACGCCTCGAACATGTCAGGCAATGCGCATGGCGGAGATGATATCCTCCTCGGCAGCAGCCGCGACGATTTCCTGTATGGCGACGCACAGACCTACGCTCCGTTCACAGCCGGCTCGATCACCGGCGGCAAGGACATGTTGAATGGCGGTGGCGGAAATGACCAGCTCTGGGGCGGACCGAACGACGACAGATTCGTCTTCGACAAAAATTCGGGCCTGGACGTGATCAACGATTTCGACCAGGGCAACAAGGCTGTCGGCAGCACGGCGCGAGAGCATGATTTGATCAATTTGCACGATTACGGCTTCGCAGACTGGGCGGCGCTGAAAAGCCTGATCAGCGATGACAGCACAGGAAACGCGGTGATCCACCTGACGGCGACCGATACGATTACGCTGGCGGGAATCCATACCGCGGATCTCCATGCGAAGGATTTCATTGTGTAAGGGAGCATTCATGCGCGTTGTGATCTGCGGCGGCGGCGTGATCGGCGCCTGCATCGCCTGGTTTCTCCGCCGCCGTGGCATCGAAATCGTCGTCGTGGAGCGGGCGGGCGTCGCGGCCGCGGCGTCAGGCAAGGCGGGCGGCTTCCTCGCGCGCGACTGGTGCGAGGGCTCGCCGCTCGATGCGCTGGCGCGACGGAGCTTTGCGATCCATGCGCAGCTGCCGGAACAGATCGCAGGCGATTGGGGCTATCGCCCGATGACCGCTTATAGCGGCTTCGTTGCCGCCGATGGCCACCCGCGCCGGGATGCACCGTCCGCGCTCGGCTGGCTCAGCAACGGCGTCATCATCGCCCAGCGCATCGGCACGATGGAGACCGCCGCGATCGTTCACCCCAAAAAATTCACCGCAGCCGTGATGAACGCGGCGCTCGCGGAAGGCGCCGAGTTTCGTCCCGGCCAGGTGACCGGCATCATGCGCGATGCGAACGGCACCACCGCGACGGGCGTCGAGGTCGACGGCGGCATCGTCGAGGCGGACGCCGTCGTGATCGCGATGGGACCATGGTCGCTGCTCGCGGCGCAATGGATGAGCCTGCCCGCCGTCTACGGCCAGCGCAGCCCGAGCATCGTGTACGACACCGGCACGGATGCGCCGGCCGATGCGCTGTTCCTGGAGTATGAAGAGAATGGCAGTGCCGTGTCGATCGAGGTCTTTCCTCGCGCCGACGGCAGCACGCATATCACCGCTCTCTCCGACATCGCGCCGCTTCCGCTCGATCCGGCGGCCGTGACGCCGGACAAGGACGCGATCGCGCGCCTGCAAACCATGTCCGAGCGGCTGTCGCCGCTGTTCCGCTCCGAGAGGATCATTGCGCAACAAGCCTGCTTCCGGCCGGTGACACAGGACGGCCTGCCGCTGATCGGCAAGGTGCCGCGAAGTGAAGGTCTGTATGTTGCGACGGGGCACAATGTATGGGGCATCCTGAATGCGCCCGCCACGGGCGAGGTCATGGCGCAACTGATCGCGGAGGGTGCGACGCGCAACGTCGACATCTCGCCATTCGATCCGGCCCGGCTCGCGCCGCTCGATCCATCGCTGCTGCAAGCGCGCTGAGCCGACGCGACGGCATCGCAATTCAGCGTTCCGGTTGCTGTGCGCCCGCGATAGCTGCGCATGCCTACCGACGAAATCTGCATGCCTCCGCGTGAAACGGGTCCGACAGCTTTCCTGCCCGCTATTGCCCAGCGCTAGACTTTAGTTCGTGCCTCACAATCCTGAACGCGGTTTCACTTGCCGAGAATGTCTCCGCCGGTATAGTCGCGGCATAATGGCTCATAAGAGGCCTGTTAAGGGAGAGAACAAGATGAAGAAACCGCTCTCTGTTGCGTTGCGAATAGCACTCGGTACCGCCGCGGCCGCTGTGTTGATGACGTCAGGCGCGGCGCTTGCGGCCGACCCGATCAGGATCGGCGTGATCGCGGAAGCGCAGGCGATTGCCGGCGCCTCCATCCCCCAGGCGGCACAGCTCGCCGCCGACGAGATAAACGCCAATGGCGGCGTCGACGGCCGCAAGATCGAGATCGTCTCTTACGACAATCATTCCTCCTCGGCAGATTCAGTGCGCGCCTTCCAGCGCGCGGTGAACGAGGACAAGGTCAATGCGGTCATCGCCAGCTACATCAGCGAAGTCGTGCTGGCACTGGAGCCCTGGGCCTCGCGGCTGAAGACGCCGTTCGTCACGCCCGGTGCCGCCTCCAACGAGATCAGCAAGAGCGTCCATGCCGACTACGAGAAGAACAAGTACACCTTCCACGGCTATCTGACCTCCGCCGCGCTGGCGCTTTCCGTCTGCGACGGCGCCAAGGACCTGCTCGTCGACAAGATGCACATGAAGACCGCGGTCATCATGAGCGAGGACGCCGCCTGGACCAAGCCGCTCGACATCGGCTACGAGGAATGCCTGCCCAAGATCGGGCTGAAGGTGCTCGACCACATCCGCTTCTCGCCCGATACCACCGACTTCACGCCGATCTTCAACAAGATCGAAGGCTCCAAGCCCGACGTGATCATCACCGGGATCTCCCATGTCGGCGTGCAGCCGACGGTGCAGTGGAAGAACCAGCAGGTGCCGATCCCGATGTTCGGCATCTCCTCGCAGGCCACCAACGAGACCTTCGGCAAGGACACCAATCAGGCGGCCGAGGGCGTACTCTACCAGGGCGTCTCCGGCCCAGGCGTCGCGGTGACGCCGAAATCAGTGCCGTTCGCCGAAGCCTTCAAGAAGAAGTTCGGCAACTATCCCTCCTATGCCGGCTACACCGCCTATGACGAGGTCTACTACATCGCCGATGCGGTGAAGCGCGCGGGCTCGACCGACGCCGACAAGCTGGTCGCCGCTCTGGAGACGACCGACTGGGAAGGCACGATCGGCCGTGTCCAGTTCTACGGCAAGGACGATCCGTTCACGCACTCGATCAAATACGGCAAGGGCCTGATCACCGGGCTGATGCTGCAATGGCAGGACGGCAAGCAGAGCGCGGTCTGGCCCAAGGAAGTCGCCAAGGTCGACGTCAAGTTCCCGAGCTTCATCAAGCTCTCGAACTAGCAGGACACGCTCCCGGGACCAGCTCCCGGGAGCTTCCACATGCGGCCCCCGCAGCACGTTGCTCCAGCAACATCGTCTCTCATAAATCGGATTGCCAACCCTAGATGCGTGCTTTCCAGATTCTGATCGATGGCTTTGCCATCAGCGCTCTCTATGCTCTCGGTGCCACCGGCTTCACGCTGATCTTCGGCGTCTCCGGCGTCCTCAACCTCTCCCACGGGGCCATCATGGTGGCGGCAGCGGTGGCGGCCTGGGCTGCCGCCAGCATCCTGAATGTCGGCACCTATGCCGGCGCACTGATCGGCGTCGGTGTCGCCCTCCTTACATCCTTTGCGACCTATTTCGCGGTGGTGAAGCCGATCCAGGATTCCCGGCGCATCCCGAATGAAGAGAAGGAGATCTTCGTCCTCACCGGCACGCTGCTATGGGGGATCATGATCCAGGAGGTGATCGCTTATTTGTTCACCAACAACGCCAAGACCGTGCTGCCGATCGTCGAGGGCGTGGTCGAGATTCTCGGCGTCCGCACGCCCAGGAACGAGATCTTTACCGCGATCGTGTGCTGCTTCGTCATCGCTCTGTTGTGGCTCCTGGTGAACCGCACCCGCACCGGTAAGGCGGTGCTGGCGGCCTCGATGAACCCACGCGGCGTCACCCTGCTCGGCCTCGAGCTCACCAACATCTACGTCGTGGTGTGGGCGATCTACGGCATCCTCGCCGGCATCGCCGGCGTGCTGCTCGGAATGTTTCTCGGCGTCAGCTCCTACAGCGTCGGACCGCTGACCGCGAGCGCGTTCTCGATCGTCGTGCTCGGCGGGCTCGGCAGCGTCTCCGGCTCGCTGATCGCAGCCTTCGTGGTCGGCTATCTCGAAACGCTCACGGCCTATCTGGTCTCGCCGGCCTACCGCACCATTCCGGCGCTGCTGCTGCTCGTGTTCGTGATGTACATCCGGCCCCAGGGCCTTCTGGGGAGGCGCTGAGATGGCCAGCTTCTTTACGACACGCCTGTTCTTCATCTCATTCGCGCTCGTCGTCATCGCGGCGACGCTGCCGCTCTACGTCTCCGGCTACGTGCTCGGGCTTCTCACCGTCGCCTTCTATTTCGGCGTGTTCGCAATGGCGTGGGACCTGCTGTTCGGCTTCGCCGGCGAGGTCAATTTCGGGCCGACCTTCCTGATCGGCGTCGGCGCCTACACCGCCGGCATCCTGAATGCCCAGTTCGGCTGGTCGGTTTACGCTTGCATCGTGCTCGGCGCGCTCGCCTCCGTCATCGCCGGCCTCGTGCTGGCGTTGCCGGCGCTTCGGGTGCGCGGACCGTATTTCGGCCTGACCACGCTGGTCGCGGTGCTGATGCTGCAGAATTTCATCGTGGTGTTTGCCGACCTCACCGGTGGCGAGATCGGGCTGACCATTCCCGACGTCATCTCCATCAACGCCGGCGTCAATTACTGGATCGCGCTCGGCTTCATGACGATCTCGGCGGCCATTCTCTATGGCCTGTCGCAATCGCCTGTTGGCCTGGTGCTGCAAGCCAGCGGCCAGGACCCGGTCCAGGCCGGCGCGCTCGGCTTCAACATCGTCAAGCACAAGCTCGCCGCCTTCATCGTCAGTGCGTTCTTCTCGGGGTTATCAGGCGCGCTGCTGGTGTTCTACTTCGGCACCGCCTCGGTCGGCACCGTCGTCGACGTCGCGGTCGGCGTCAACGTGATCGTCTCAGCCGTGCTCGGCGGCCGGCGCACCGTGCTTGGCGCGGCACTCGGCGCGATCTTCCTGATCGTCGCCGGCGAGTTCCTCAGGCCCACCGGCGAGCTTGCGACCTTCATCGTCTCGGCCGTCGCGCTGCTCGTCGTGCTGTTTTTCCCCGGCGGCTTCCTCGGAGCGGCCCTCTCGCGTGAGGCGCGCTCGTGATGGATATGCGATCTTCAAACCGGGCCGTGCTCGAAGTCCGCGGCCTGACCAAGCGCTTCGGCGGATTGACGGCGGTGAAGAACCTGGGCTTCGAGGTCAATAGCGGCGAGATCTTTGGCCTGATCGGCCCGAACGGCTCGGGCAAATCGACCGCGATGAAGAGCGTCATGGGCATCGAGCGCCCGACATCAGGCGAAGTCGTATTCGAGGGCGAGAACGTCGCGGGCTTGCCGGCGCACAAGATCGCGCGCAAGGGCTTTGGCATGGTGTTCCAGCATTCGCGACCGCTGAACCGGCAGACTGTGCTGGAGAACATCATGGTCGCGCTGCTGCCGGACAGCCTGTTCATGCTGTTTCCGGACAAGGCGCTGCTCGAGCGCGCCAAATGGATCGCCGATCGCGTCGGGCTCGGCAACGTGATGAACCGCCGCCCGCCGACGCTGCCCTTCGCCGACCTGCGCCGGCTCGAGCTGGCCAAGGCTATCGCGCGCGATCCCAAGGTCGTGCTGGTGGACGAGCCCTTTGCCGGGCTGACGCGGGCCGAGGTCGAAATGTTTTCCGACCTGATCCGCAGTTTCCGCGACGAGGGCCGCGCGGTGATGCTGGTCGACCACAACGTCAAGAGCGTCGCGGCGTTGGTCGACCGCGTGCTCGCGATGTATCTCGGCGAGGAGATCGTCACCGGCAAGGCCGAGGACGTCATGAAGAACGAGACGGTGCGGCGGGTCTATCTCGGCGGCGCCATCGAGACCCATGCGCGGCCCGAGACCAGCTTCAAGGACAAGGTGCCGCTGCTCCAGGTCGAGAATGTCAGCGTGTTCTACGGCAAGGCGCAGGCGCTGGAGAACGTCTCGATCCACGTCCATGAGGGCGAGTTCGTCTCGATCGTCGGTCTCAACGGCGCCGGCAAGACCACATTGTTCAACACCATCTCGGGCTTCCTGCCTTATAGCGGCGAGATCGTGCGCAACGGCGAGAAGCTGCGCGGCACGACGCCGGCGAAGATCGCCCGCAGCGGCCTCGTGCAGTGCCCGGAATCGCGCGAGCTGTTCGGCGAGATGAGCGTGCGCGAAAACCTCGATCTCGGCGGGCAACATCTGGCCGACGACAAGCGCGCGGCACAGCTCGCCTGGCTGTTCGAGCTATTCCCGATCCTGAAAGAGCGTCAGGGCCAGATGGCGCAAACGCTCTCCGGCGGCGAGCAGCAGATGCTTGCGATCGGCCGCGCGCTGATGATGCAGCCGCAGATCCTGATCCTGGATGAACCGACGCTGGGTCTCGCCCCCGTCATCCTCGAACTCCTGTCCAAGGCCCTAACGAGGCTGCGGCAGACGACGTCGATTACGGTGCTGCTCGGCGAGCAGAACGTGACCTTCGCGCTTCCGCATGCCGACCGCGTCTATGTGCTCGAGCATGCGAGGATCGTCTGGGAGGGCGATCCGGGCCGCTTCGCCGCGGAGGCTGGCGCCGATTTTCTCTAGTTCGCCCATACCAACAACAAAACAAGCAAAAGGAAACGACCATGCGACCATCGAAGAGTTTGAGCGGCAGCTTCCTCCTCGCCTCCGCGCTGGCGCTGTGCCTTGCTGCTCCCGCCTATGCGCAGTCGAACGATCCTATCAAGATCGGCGTCATCGCCGAGGTGCAGTCGATCGCTGGTGCCGCGACGCCCGGCGGCGCGCAGATCGCCGCCGACGAGATCAACGCCAAGGGTGGCATTCTCGGCCGCAAGATCGAGATCGTGACCTACGACAACAAGAGCTCCTCGGCGGACTCGGTGCGCGCGTTCCAGCGCGCGGTGAGCGAGGACAAAGTCTCCGCCGTGATCGCGAGCTATATCAGCGAGGTCGTGCTGGCGCTCGAGCCCTGGGCAGCGCGGCTGAAGATGCCGCTGATCACCCCCGGCGCGGCCTCGAACGAGATCACCAAGGCGATCCATAACGACTACGAAAAGAACAAATACACCTTCCACGGCTATCTGACCTCGGCCGCACAAGCGCAGCTCGTCTGCGACGCCGCCAAGGATCTGCTGGTCGAGAAGCTCAAGTTCAAGACGGCCGCGATCATGAGCGAGGACGCCGCCTGGACCAAGCCGCTCGACGTCGGCTACGAAGCCTGTCTTCCGAAAGCAGGCCTCAAGGTCGTCGAGCACGTGCGGTTCTCGCCCGATACCACCGACTTCACGCCGATCTTCAACAATATCGAGGCCAAGAAGCCGGACGTGATCGTCACCGGCATCTCGCATGTCGGCGTGCAGCCGACGGTGCAGTGGAAGAACCAGCAGGTGCCGGTCCCGATGTTCGGCATCAGCGCGCAGGCGCTGAGCCCGACCTTCTGGAAGGACACCAATGGCGCCGCCGACGGCGTGCCGTCGCTGGCGGTCGCAACGCCCGACGTCGCCGTGACCTCCAAGACGAAGCCGTTCGCGGCCGCCTTCAAGGCCAAGTTCGGCTCGCCGCCGGCCTACACCGGCTACACCGCCTATGACGAAGTCTACTTCATCACGGAGGCGATCAAGCGCGCCGGCTCGACCGATCCGGACAAGATGGTCGCTGAGCTCGAAAAGACCGACTACGAGGGCACGATCGGCCGCATCCAGTTCTACGGCAAGGACGACGAGTTCACCCACGGCATCAAGTCCGGTCCCACGACCGTATCCGGTCTGGTCTTCCAGTGGCAGGACTCCAAGCAGGTCGTGGTCTGGCCCGAGAAGATCGCGGAGGGCAAGCTGAAGTTTCCGAGCTTCGTGAAGCTGTCGCAGTAACACGCCACGCTGGGGCACCAGGGCCCCGTCCCGAGCGCCCCATCGCCCTTGCATGGCCCGTCGCTTCAATCGCGGCGGGCCTTCGCTTTGTGCAGAACGCAACCGATGCGCTGGCATCTGTGGACCCATCCTGCGATCCTGCCGTTATCTCCCATGCGTGGGCCGGAGCAGCGAGATGGACGACCGATCAAGACACCCCGATGACCTGATGCAGGATGACGGCTTCGTTCGCGTGCGGGGCGCGCGTGAGCACAATCTCAGGAACGTCGACGTCAGTATTCCGCGCAACGCCCTCGTCGTGTTCACCGGCGTGTCGGGCTCCGGAAAATCCTCGCTCGCCTTCGGAACGGTCTACGCCGAGGCGCAACGGCGATATCTGGAATCGGTGTCGCCTTACGCGCGGCGCCTCTTCCACCAGATGCAGATCCCTGAGGTGGACGACATCGAAGGCCTGCCGCCCGCCGTAGCGCTCCAGCAGCAGCGCGGCGCGCCGACGACGAGGTCGTCCGTGGGCAGCGTGACGACCATCTCGAACCTGCTCAGGATGCTCTATTCCCGTGCCGGCGAATACCCGCGCGGACAAAGGATGCTCTATGCGGAATCGTTCTCGCCGAACACGCCGGAAGGAGCCTGCCCGACCTGTCACGGTATCGGCAGGATGCTCGACGTCACCGAGAAGTCCATGGTGCCCGACGACACCCTCACCATTCGCGAGCGCGCCGTCGCGGCGTGGCCGAGTGCCTGGCAGGGGCAGAACCTCCGGGACATCCTGACCACGCTGGGCTACGACGTGGACAAGCCCTGGCGTGAGCTGCCCAGGAAGGACCGCGACTGGATCCTGTTCACGGAGGAGCAGCCGACCGTTCCGGTCTATGCCGGTTACGACTTGGCCGAGGTCAAACGGGCCCTGCGCCGCAAGGAGGAGCCGAGCTATCAGGGCACGTTCACCGGCGCCAAGCGCTACGTGATGCAGACCTTTGCCAAGTCCGAGAGTGCGATGATGAAGCGCCGCGTCGCGCAATTCATGATCACCCAGGACTGCCCGACCTGCCATGGCACGCGATTGAAGCCCGAGGCACTCAAGGTCAAATTCGCCGGACTTGATATCGCCGAGATGTCTCATCTGCCGCTCGAGAAGCTGCAGGAGGTGATGAACCCTTTCGCGGAGACTTCGACCGTCGGAGCATCGGAGAAAACCATCGTCGCCAGGCGCATCTGCGAGGATCTGTCGGCGCGGCTGGCCGTCCTGCTCGACCTCGGCCTCGGCTATCTCGCCTGCGAGCGCAGCACGCCAACGCTGTCGCCCGGCGAGTTGCAGCGGCTGCGGCTTGCGACCCAGGTTCGCTCCAACCTGTTCGGCGTCGTCTATGTGCTCGACGAACCGTCGGCAGGTCTGCATCCCGCCGACACCGAGGCGCTGCTGCGGGCGCTGGACCGGCTGAAACACGCGGGCAATTCGATCTTCGTGGTCGAGCACGAGATCGAGGTGATCAAGCATGCCGACTGGCTGGTGGATGTCGGGCCTGATGCCGGCGAAGGCGGCGGGAACATCCTCTATAGCGGACCGCCCTCAGGACTCGGGCAGGTCGCGCAATCGCGAACCGCCCATTATCTCGCGCATCCACGAAAGCCGCTGCCGATGGTCCGCCGCCAGCCGAAGGCGCATCTGAAAGTCCGGGGTGTGACCCGGAATAATCTCCGCGGCCTCGACGTCGATATCCCGCTCGGCGTTCTCGCCAGCGTGACCGGCGTGTCGGGCTCCGGCAAATCGAGCCTGATCAGCCAATTCCTCGTCGATGCCATGGCGGAGCATCTCGGCCATGCACGGGCTGCGGACGCGGACGACGATAGCCTGGCACCCACGGTCGAGACATTGGGCGGCGAGATCGTCGCCGGCCTCGACCAGGTCGATCGTCTCGTCGTGGTGGATCAGAGGCCGATCGGCCGCACGCCGCGATCCAACCTTGCAACCTATACCGGCCTGTTCGACCACGTCCGGAAGCTGTTCGCCGTGACGCCGCAGGCAAAGTCCCGCCGCTACGATGCCGGGCGCTTTTCCTTCAATGTCGCGAAGGGCCGATGCAGCACCTGCGAAGGCGAAGGATTTGTCTGCGTCGAGCTTCTGTTTCTTCCCAGCGTCTATGCGCCCTGCCCGACCTGCAAGGGCGCGCGCTACAATGACAAGACGCTGGAGGTGAAGATCCGCGGAAAATCCATCGCGGATGTGCTGGCGATGCGCGTCGACGAAGCGTTCGAATTCTTCCACGAAGATCCAACCCTCAACCGGTCCCTATCGGTCGTCCGCGAGGTCGGGCTCGGCTATATTCGTCTCGGTCAGTCCGCCACCGAATTGTCGGGCGGGGAAGCCCAGCGCATCAAGCTTGCGACCGAGCTCATGCGGCCGCAACGCGGTCACACGCTCTATGTCCTGGACGAGCCGACCACCGGTCTTCATCCCAGGGATGTCGAGCGGCTGATCGCCCAACTCGAGCGCATCGTGGACGCCGGCAACAGCGTGGTCGTGGTCGAGCACGACATGGATGTCGTCTCTCATAGCGACTGGATCATCGACCTCGGTCCCGGCGCCGGCGAGGAAGGCGGCCGTATCGTGTCGTCGGGGACGCCGCGAGAGGTCGCCGCGGCCGGCGGGAAGACCGCTGGCTATCTTGCCCGTCGCTTGAAACAGTAACGGGCGCGCTCATCACCCATTTCGCAATTGCGTTCTGCGTCGCGGAGACCGGACCCCGACTTTCGCCATGTTGACTTTCCGCCGCCCCGCTCCCCATACTTCGAAAAAGAATAACAAGACCAAATCATAAGACGATCTTTGAGGGAGGATAGGATGCCCACTTCACGCAGGCAGCTGCTGAAGAGCTCGGCGGCTGCCGCCGCCGCACTCAGCCTCGATTGGACACGGGCCCAGGCGCAAGCCGAGAATTTGCGCATCGGCTTGATCTACGACCTCACCGGTCCGTTTGCCGCCGGCGGCTCGGTCGCCTCCTCGGTCGGCGCGCAGATCGCCATCGACCTCGTCAACGAAAAGGGCGGCATCGGCGGCAAGACCAAGATCGTGCCGGTCGCGGCGGACTCTCAGAGCAAGGCCGACGTCGCCATCAACGAGGCCGAGCGGCTGATCAGCCAGGAAAAGATCGACATCATCAACGGCGTCTATTCCAGCGCGCATGCGGTGCCGATGGCGGCGAAGGTCGAGCAGCAGAAGAAGATCCTCTGGATCACCACCGCGGTCTCGACCGCCGTGTTCAAGGACAAGAACCTGCAATATGTGTTTCGCGCGCAGATCCATTCCGATCAGTACGGCCAGGCCTTCGCGGGCTTCGTCGCCGAGCACGCGCAAGGCAAGCTCGGCATGGACCCGAAGGACGTCAAGGTCGCGCTGATCCACGAGGACGGCCCTTACGGCGTCGGCGTCGCGGCGGCCGACGAGGCCTATGCCAAGCAGGCGGGCATCCAGGTGGTGATGCGCGAAGGCTATTCGGCTTCCGCGCCCGATCTCTCGGTGCTCGTGACCAAGCTCAAGCGCGCCAAGGTCGATGTGATCTCGCACGCCGGCTACAACCCCGACATCACCCTGTTCCTGCGCCAGGCCCGCGAGAGCGGATTGCGCTTCAAGATGCTGTTCGGCGCGGGCGCCGGCTACAGCCAGCTCGACAAGCTGCGCGCGACCTTCGGCCCCGACATCGACAATTTCTGCAACATCGATCCGGTGCCGGCGCAACTGCTCGATGCCTCCAAGCTCGCGCCTGGAATCGGCGACCTGACCAAGACCATGGTCTCGCGCTACCAGGCCAAGACCAGCGCCACCGACGTGCCGCCGCATTGCTCGATGGGTTTCAACCAGACCTGGATCTTGCTCAACAACGTGCTGCCGGTCGCCAAGGAGAAGTACGGCAGCTTCGAGCCCGAGGCCATTCGCAAGGCCGCGCTCGACGTCGACATTCCAGCCGGCGGCACCATCCAGGGCTATGGCGTGAAATTCTTCCCGCCGGGCACGCCGATGTCCGGCCAGAACGAGCGCTCGACCCCGGTGGTGATGCAGAATGCCGGCGAACACATCTCGGTGGTGTGGCCGACGAACATCCGGACGCGGGACCCGGTGTTTCCGCTGCCGAAGGGCTCGACCTACGGGACGTGAGGCTACGCGCCGCGCCGACGGTGCACCCTTTCCCCTTGCTTGCGGGAGAGGGTGGCTCGCCGCGAAACGGCGAGACGGGTGAGGGTTGCCTCCGCGAGCAAACCTCTCTCATTTTAAACCGCGGAGAGAACCCCTCATCCGGCGCTATAGCCGAAGCTACGCTTCGGCGTTCTTGAGAACGGCGGCCGAAGGCCGCCTATGCCACCTTCTCCCGCAAGGGGAGAAGGATTGGCACCGTGCCTGCGGCTAGCTCAGTGAGTTCATCACGCCCTACATCATCACCCTTCGTCCCTCCTCCGCCGCCCAGTATCCCGCGTAGTTCACCTTGATTGTCTCGTACGCCAGCGCGAGGTCCGACAGCGGCTGCCGTCCCGTCGCGGCGCATTCCATGAAGTCCTGGATCTCCTGGAGATAGCCGCGCGTCCACTCCTCTTCGAGGCAGACATATTGCCAGCCGGTTTTGCGGTCGACCTTCTCGGTGATGTAGACGGAGGCGAGTTTCTCCTCGGAGGTCTGGTAGCTCATCAGATGATCATTCGGCGTGATGTTGGCGAACAGCGAGCCGCCTGACGTGTAGGTCTCGATCAGATTGCGCACGCCGCCCATGATCATGTCGCCGGAGAACACGGTGGCCTTGGTGCCGTCCGAAAACGTCGCGGTCAGCGTGCCCCAATCCTCGACGTCGACAGGATTGGCCTTGATGTAGGTGCGCTCCTCCGGCTTGAGGATGGCCGTGACATTGCCGACATCGCCGCTGACGCTGGCGACGCGGATGGTTTCACCGCGCGCCTTGGCCTCGACCTGCTTGAGATACAGCACCGCCGAGAGCGGATGGCAGCCCATCCGGATCAGCGAGCCGCCCCCGGTCATCGCCCATTGCGCGGCATGGGCCGCATGCGATCCGGAATGGCTCTCCTCGCCCTTCATGAACAGGATTTTGTCCTTGGTCGCTCTCAGAATCTCCGCGGTCTTGGTCACGGCCGGCGCGTAGATCCAGTCCTCGGCATACATGAAGAGCTTTCCGGTGCGCTCGATCGCGGCACGCGTGGCGTCCATCTCTTCCAGCACGCGCTCATACATCAGCGCCTTCGCCACATGCCTGCCGATCGGCTGCCGGTCGCCGTCGCGGCCGAAATAGCCGGCGAACGGCTTTTCGCAGATCACATCCTTGCCGGCCTGCATGGCGGCGACGATCATCCCCGCATGAAGATTGGGCGGCGTGCAGATGTCGATGACATCGAGCTCGCGGTCTGCGATCAGCTCGGCGAAGCTGCGATAGACCCGTTGGATCTGGTGGCGGCCGGCGAATTCGACGACATGGTCGCCGCGCGCAGCGACCGCCGCGACCTCGACATCCACCCCGTAGACGCGCCGGAACGCATACATATGCAGCTCCGACACGAAGCCGCAGCCGACGAGTCCCACCCTGATCCTGGCCATAGCGCCCCCCGCTTTGGGCGGCACTATAGCGTGCTGGCAGGTCTATTCCACCGAGACCCGCACCACGCCGGCGCTCATCATGCCCAGCGCCTTGGCAGCCGGCACCGAGAGATCGACGATGCGGCCGCGGATGAAGGGGCCGCGATCGTTGACGCGGCACTGAATCGAGCGGCTGCCGTAGGACACCCTCAGCACGCTTCCGAACGGACGCGTCCGGTGCGCGCAGGTCAGCTCACCTTTCCCGGCTTTTCCGTAGCTGTAATAGGAGGCAAGCCCGCTTTCGGCCTGGGCAAAGGAAACTGCAGAAAGCGAAAACGTAGCAAGGCAAGAAAATAACGTGGTCTGCGCTCGCACGGCACCCCTCCGGGTTGGCCTGCCCCGGGCGCAAACGTTTGTCGGTTCCCGTGGGTTCCTGAGCCACTGCCGGGCCGCGCCCGGCAGTGCCATCACAGTTCTGTTACTGTTTGTGGAATACGAGCGTCCGAACCTCGATGCTCTCGCGCGGCGCGGCATCGGCCGGCGTGGTCGGATCGACGAACGCGGCGTGCGGCCCGAAGCGGGTGCGGCCATCGGTTGCGGAATCGTAGCACTTGAGCAGCAGTGCTTCGTCCGCCGTCATCTCGGGGAAATAGAACCAGCGATGGTTCGGATTGTATTTCACCGAATAGATTTCGCCGCGACGGTTGGGATAGATCAGATCCGAGGCGACGAGATCGTCGGGCGCAACCGTCGTGCCGTCGGCCATCGCCAGCGGCGAATCTCGCAAAGGACCGCGGATCGGCCGCCACAGATTGATCACCTGGACGCGGCCCTTCAGCAACTCTTCGGCCTCGTCGGGCAGATGCTCGCGCACGCGGTTGGCGCCTGAGACGGCGGTCTGATCCACGTGGACGCGCGTTGCCGGCTGACGCGGGCCACCGTCGCGGATGTCCGCGGCACCCTCAACGCGCCTGCGCACGGTATGGTCGAAGATGACGACGCGGTCGGCTTTCAGCGTTGCGCGCAGGAAGGCCTCGACGGCGGGATAGTAGACCGCCTTGATTTCCTCCTCATTAGAGAAGTCCTTCACCTGATGTGGATGCCGCACCAGCGCAAAGCCTTCGCGGTCGAGCGAGATGTTTTGTGCGATCAGCCGGGCATCGAAGATCGGTACCTGATGCGGCTCCGGCAATGACGTGCTTTTGGGCTCGCCAGGCGGTGGATCGAAGGCGTAAGTGCGCGGCTTGCCCGAAACCGGCGCGAGGTAATTGAGTTCAGCGGTGACGAAGGGAAGCGATTCGATTTTTGTTTCTTGCAGGCCCATGGCCGGTCTCCCGATGTGGTCGTCTGGATGATTTTTGAAGACACCGGGCGTACTGCAAGGGAGTTGGTGCAAATAGCAATGCGAGTGCTGTCGCTGGCATGAAACGCAGAACAAACGCATCGCGAAATCCGGCCGGGTTGGAATGCGCCCTGCCCGCTTCACGGATGCTTGAGAGCCTTTTGAGATCTCGTGCCCCGGACGCAGCGCATCACGCAGTGGTACGCTGCTGAGCCGGGGCCTATCTCACCGGGAGCATCTGTGCGGCATGGGTCCCGGCTCTGCGCAGTAGCGATCTCGGCCGCCTCGAGCTTCTGCTTGATCAGACCCCAGTGAAGGTAGAGGTCGATTTCGCTCTGCTCGTCCGCGACCAGCCGAACATTATCGCGTCGGCCAGCATGAGACGGATCATTCCGCCGCCTCGCCGCGAACAGGCTGGCGCTTGGCGATCAGCTCGCGCGTCAGCGGGATCAGCTCACGGCCATACTCGATGGCATCGGGAAGCGGATCGAAGCCGCGGATCAGGAAATGGCTGACGCCGAGGTCGCAATAGTCGCCGAAGACCTCGGCGACCTGCTCGGGCGTGCCGACCAGCGCGGTGGTGTTGCTGTTGGCGCCGGTGAGCTTTGCGATCTCGGTCCACAGCCGCTTGTCGATGCGGCTGCCCTGGTCGGCGAGCGAGAGCAGACGCCGCGCGCCAGCGGTGGCATGGCCGTCGGCGGGCTTGCGATAGCCGGTCTTGTCCTGGAGCGCGGTGGCGCGCGCAAGAATCTCGTCCGCCTTTTCCCAGGCCTGCTTCTCGGTCGGAGCGATGATCGGCCGCACCGAGAGGCTGAAGCGCGGCGTCCGACGGCCCTGCCTGACGGCCGCATTGTGAACCCGCGAGGTGACGTCGCGCACCTGCGCATAGGATTCACCCCACAGCGCAAAGGTGTCGGCATGCTTGCCCGCGACGTCGATCGCAGCGTCAGAGCCACCACCGACGAAGGTGTAGATGCCGGCCTTCTGCAGCGGCTTCACCTGCGAAAAACCGTTCTCGACGTTGTAGTACTTTCCGCTGTAGTTGAACGGCTTCTCGCTGGTCCATTCCAGCTTCACCACGTCGAGAAACTCGCTGGTGCGGGCGTAACGCTCGTCCTTGTCGTCGAGCGTATTGCCGTCCTGCCTAAGCTCGGCTGCATTGCCGCCGGTGATGACGTGGAGCGAGACGCGGCCTCCATAGAGTTGGTCAAGCGTCGCAAGCTGCCGCGCGAGCAGCGTCGGCGCGGTAAAGCCCGGTCGCTGCGCGATCATCACTTTCAACGATTTGGTGATGGTCAGCACATGCTGTGCGACCTGGAGCGCATCGGGCGTGGTTGAATGGAACGCCAGCAGCGCACGATCGAAACCCGCGAGCTCATGCGCCTTCGCCACCGTCTCGATATAGGCGGCATCGAGCACCGGGCCCTGGCGTACGATGGTCTCGGAAGCATTGCTGTTGGCGATAAAGCCGATGAACTCGACCGACATGATGTTCTCCCTGAATGTTTGGCGGCAGGCTAGAGGCCCAATGCGGCACGGCCGAGGCCGGTGCGCGTGGAATCGTCCTGCGGCGTGTGCACGCGACCGCACAGGACGTCGCGATAGTGCCGCTCCAGCGGATTGGCGCGGGACAGGCCGTGATTGCCGGTCAGCGACAAGGCATTCTCGACCGCGGCGACGGCGTTATTGGTGACGGCCAGCTTGATGACGTTGGACTCGGCCGCGGAAAGCGCGACACCGTCATCGAAATCACCGGCAAAGGATGCGATCAGCCGTGCATTGACGATGAGCCGCGCCTCGATCGCGCCAAGGATCTCCTGCGCCCGCGGCAAGGTCGCAAGCGGCGCGCCCAGGCTGGCAGGGACCCGCTGCTTCAGGAACCCGACCAGCCAGTCGCGTGCAGCCCGCGCAACGCCGTCATAGATCGCGGCGACAAAGATCGTGTGGACCGTCGCCTGCGCCACATCAGGTGCGCGCCAGTCCGCCGGCTCGCGCACATCGATCTCGGCATCGAGGGGTATCACGACGTCCTCGAAGATGACGTCGTGGCTGCCGCTGGCCCGCAGGCCGTGATGATCCCATGTCTCGACGATGCGCGTGCCTGGCAGGCCCGCCGGCACCAGGAACTGTCCAACGCGCGGCTCGGCTTCGTCCGTCCGCGCCCAGACCAGATACCATTTCAGGATCGGCGATCCCGTCGAATAGATCTTGTGCCCCGAGAGCCGCCAGCCGGTCTCGGTCCGACGTGCAATGGTCGCGGGCAGGCCGCCGCGCGCAGGCGAGCCCAGTTGGGGCTCGACGCGGAGCGCATTGACGAGCGCAAGGCCTTCGACGCTCTCGCGCGCGAGCTTGCGCGACAGCCGCGCCGGCCAGGTCGGGCTCCGTGCCATCACCAGATGGTTGATGTAGTGCATCGACAGCACCAGCGCTGTCGACGGATCGGCCTTGCCGATGATGCCGAGGACGCGGGCGGCGTATCGTGCGCCAGCTCCGGCCCCGCCATGGGCGGCAGGCACCGTCAGCGACAGCAGGCCTGCTTCGGAAAGCTCGCGAAAGTTCTCGAACGGGAAGCTGCCGGTGCGATCGTGCTCGGCCGCGCGGGCGGCGAAAGCCTCGGCCAGCGCCTCGGCACGTGCGATGTAGTCGGGCTCGTGATGCGCCGCGCGGCCCTTGGCGATCGAAGTCACCATGTGGCGTCCAATCCGAGCAGGCCAAGGATCTGGCGGCGCAAATCCACCAGATACGGATCGCCGCGATGGCGCGGATAGGACCGGTCGACACGGATGTCTGCCTTCACACGCGCCGGGCGGTCGCTGAACACGATGACGCGGTTGGCGAGCACCAGCGCCTCCTCGGCGTCATGCGTCACCAGCAGCGTGGTAAAACCCTTGCGCTGCCACAGTGAGACCAGCTCGGCCTGCATGGTGATGCGGGTCAGCGAGTCGAGCTTACCGAGCGGTTCGTCGAGGATGAGGATTTTGGGATCATTGACCAGTGCGCGGGCCAGCGCGACGCGCTGCGCCATGCCGCCCGAGAGCTGGTGCGGATAGGCATTGCGGAAGGACGATAGCCCGACGAGATCGAGCGCGGCATCGACGCGATGACGCTGGCTCTTCAAGATGCCCTGCGCCTCCAACCCGAGCGCGACGTTGTCCCAGACCGTGCGCCAAGGAAACAAGGTGGGATCCTGGAACACGACGACGCGCGACGGGTGCGGTCGCGTGATGCGCGCCTCGTCCTCGCGCAGCGTTCCGGACCGGGGCTTGTCGAGGCCTGCGACGAGGCGCAGCAGCGTGGACTTGCCGCAGCCGGAGGGGCCGAGCAGCGCAACGAACTCGCCCGGCTCGACGGAGATGCTGACGTCGCTGAGCACCGGCAGCTCGGCGCCGTCGATGTCGAAGGCGTGGCTGACCTGCTCGATGTCGAGCGCGGCACCGGCCGCCGGGTGAGCGTCGAAGTCAGCCAGTGCGGTTGCGGCTACCATTTCACTGTCCCCTTTTGCCAAACCAGCAGGCGATCGCGGATCGCAAACAGCAGCGTGATCGCGCCGGAGCAGAGCAACGACATCACGATCAGCGCCGCATACATGTTGGCATAGGCGGCCCAGCCCTGCGCCCATTGCAGGTACCAGCCGAGCCCTGCCTTGACGCCGATCATCTCGGCGACGACGAGCACGGCAAAGGACGAGCCGAGCCCCATGAACAGGCCCACGAAAAGGTGCGGCAAGGCCGCGGGGATCGCGACCTTCAGCACCAGGAAGGAAGGCTTCGCCCCGAGCGTCCGCGCGACGTCGTAATATGCGTTGCTCACGCTCGCGACACCCGACCAAGTCAGCACGGTGACCGGGAAGCCGGTTGCCAGCGCGATCAGAAAGCTCGATGCGCTCCAGCTCGACGGAAAGGTGAAGAAGGCGATCGGCAGCCAGGCGGTCGCCGGCAACGGGCCGATGAAGCGCAGCACCGGATGCACCCAATAGCCGACCGCGCGCGACCAGCCGATCGAGACGCCGGTCAGGAAGCCGACCGTCGCGCCGATCAGATAGCCGCCGAGCTGGAGCTTGACCGAGGCGAACACGCTGTCGAGCAGTTTTGGCAGATCGTCGGTGTAGACCTCGATGATCGATTGCGGCGGCGGAAAGAACGGCAACGGTAGCCAGGCGAATTTTGCCGTCGCGACTTCCCACAGGGTCAGGACAACGCCGAGCACGACGAGCCACGGCGCGCGCTGGCGCAAGGCCCGGCCCGTCGAACCGAGGTAATCGGCGCCGACCGTCCCGAACAACGCGATCGCTGCGATGACAAACGCGGCAATGCCGAGCGAATGGGTCCGCGACCAGTCGCCGACGTCCTCCCACCACAGGCAGGACAGGCCGAAGGCAATCCACGCCACGCTGGCGAGAATGCCGGCACCGGAGTCCCGGACCCAGCTCGTCAGCCAGGGTGCGCGCGAGAGGCGCGGCGCGCCGGAGGCAAGGCCGTCAGACAGCGAATACGTCGACATAGATGCGCTCCGCGAATCTGGCCGTATCGGTGCTCTGCTTGAACACCTGCACGCTCTTGAGATCGTCGGCATAGGCCTTGAGCTCGCGCTTTAGCACTTCGCCGACGGGGTGATGGTGATGAGTGTGGTAGCGCACCATGCCCTCGATATCCGTGAGCGACGCCGTCTTCGGCGCGTAAGGCTGGAACGATTTCGCCGTCACAGACGGATTTTGCGCGGTGAACATCGCGGCATCAAGCAGCGCCTGCGTCAGGGCGCGCGCGACCAGCGGCTCCTCGCGCACCAGGCTGCCGCGCAGGCCGAGGATGCAGCAGCTCTTGTCGCGATACTCGCCATCGAGATTGGAGGCGACCTCCTTGTACTGGCTGTCCTTGAGCCAGAGATAACCCAGCGGGTCGGACGACAGGAATGCCTGCACCTCGCCCTTCTCGACGGCGACGTTGAGAAGGTTGCCGGGATAGGCGCGCCAGTCGACATCCTTGTTCGGATCGATACCGAGCTTGGCGAGCTGAATGGAGAAGAAATTCTTGTCTGGGCCGCCGAGATCACCGACCGCGACGATCTTGCCCTTGAGATCGGCAAGCTTGCTCACGCTGGAATCGGCGCGGGTCAGGACCCGCATGCAGCCACCGTGGGTGCCGGCGGCAATCTTGACGTCAAAGCCCTGCTCCAGCGGCTTTAGCCAGCGCAGCGCCATGCCGAGACCGGCATCGCTCTTGCCGGTTGCGATGGCCTCGAGCAGCTGGTCGGTCGAACCGGAATAATTGATGAGCTCGATGTCGAGATTATGCTTCTGGAACAAGCCGTGCTCGATGGCGACCGGCACCGGGGCGAGACAGACCGCGCCCGCGTTCCAGGATAGCTTGAGCTTGCGCGGCGCGCCGGTGAGCGCGGGCACATCCGACGCAGTCCGGCACAGCGGAAACTCCGAGAGATCGACGCCGGGCGCGATTGTCCGCGGCGCAAAGGCCTGTGCCGCACCGAAGGCACCGAGCGGCGCAGCGAATGCCGCAGCTAATCCCGCCTGGAGCAAATGGCGCCGGTCGAGCCTCGATCCGTCGCGCTTGTCGTCGTCGTTCATCCGTCTCCACTCCTGCGCTGGCACGGCTCCGCCATCGGCACAACAGCTTGCGTTGCGCCTGTTCCGTGCGGACCTGCGTCGAGAGAAAATCTTTTCGCCGGCGCCTGCTCGGTGCCTTGATGCGATGCGCAAATCATGCGGCGCGTTCGCCGTATCGTCAATGAAATGGAATTTCGAATGTGGCACGAAGCGAAGTCATTCTCTCCACCGGTGCGTGCGAGGACGACGAAAGGATTTCCGCCGATGGATCGATTGACGGAGCACGGGGCTACTCCCTCTCCTGCTTCATTTTTGCGCAGCATCAGTGGCGCATACCGCACGTTCTCGAAATCGGCGCCTCGCTGAAACGTCCTTGCCGATCGCGCGCGCAATACGGTTAGCCATTTCATTGACCGCGCATCATGCGGCCATAGACTTGATCGTCTCGATGCATCGTTCGCTCACGCGTCGTGGGCAAAGCAACAAGACAGGCCACATGAGCATCAACTCCCTCGATCATTCCATCGCGCGCCGGCTCGCTGCATCGCTGCTTGCCGCCGCCATCACCCTGTCGACGGCCGCGGCGTCGTTCGCAGCCGATGCCGTCGTGCTGCGGGTCGGCGACCAGAAGGGCGGCAATCGTTCGCTGCTCGAGATCTCGGGCTACGCGAAGGATCTGCCTTACAAGATCGAGTGGTCGGAATTCCCCGCGGCAGCTCCAATCCTGGAGGCGCTCAACGCCGGCGCGCTCGACGTCGGCTATACCGGCGACCTTTCGTTCCTTTCCGTCTACGCGGCCGGCGCGCCGATCAAGGCGATCGGCGGCACAAGGTCGGATGCCAAGACACAAGCCATCCTCGTGCGCCAGGATTCCCCGATCAAATCGGCCGCCGACCTCAAGGGAAAACGCCTCGCCGGCACGCGCAGCGGCTGGGGCCAGTTTCTGATCGACGCCACGCTGGAGAAGGCGCAGATCAGGCTGGAGGACGCGACCTTCGCGCCGCTCGGCCCGGTCGACGCCAAGATCGCGCTGGTTGCGGGCTCGATCGACGCCTGGGCGGTGTGGGAGCCCTACGTCTCGTTCGCGACGCTCAAGGACAAGGCCCGCGTCATCGCCAATGGCGAGGGCCTGACGCCAACCATCACCTTCATCGTCGCTTCCGACAACGCCATCGCCACCAAGCGCGCAGCGGTGCAGGACCTCGTGCAGCGGCTGAACAAGGCGCGGCTGTGGTCGCTGGATCATCTCGGCGAGTACGCCAAGAGCACGGCCGAGTTGACCAAGGTGCCGGAGGATGTGCTGCTCTCGGCCTACACCGCGCAGCGCACCAGCCCGATTCCGATCGACGAGAACGTCGTGAAGGAGGTGCAGGAAGCCTCCGACCGCTCGACGCGCTACGGCATCCTGCCGAAGAAGCTCGACGTCAGCAAAGCCGTCGACCGCAGCTTCACCGCTGCGGCCGCGGGATCGAACTAGGCGGAGGCGGCGGGATGCGCGGGCTCCGTCTCAACGCTGGCCCGCTGCATCTCGCCGCGATCTTACTCGCGCATTTGGCCTGCATGAGCCTGATCGTGTGGCTGTCGCTTTAGACG
Source organism: Bradyrhizobium sp. CW1 (assembly GCF_023100665.1). NCBI lineage: Bacteria > Pseudomonadati > Pseudomonadota > Alphaproteobacteria > Hyphomicrobiales > Nitrobacteraceae > Bradyrhizobium > Bradyrhizobium sp. CW1. The sequence continues at coordinate 2,251,518 of NZ_CP064684.1, read as the reverse complement.
CCAGCCAGGACCCCCGCTCGCCGGCCCGGCCTTAAGGAAAAAATCAGGACAACATAAGGAACCCATAAGGACTTACGAGACGCCGCTGGCCTAGCATCGACCGTGTGATCGCGTCGGTAACAGGATGCCTCATCCCGCGGCTTGTCCAGGCAATCACAACTCGCTCTCGGGTTGCCGATCCCGACTGGACGGGCTTACAGTGATCCGCCCTGCGGCCGTCGACGCTTGCAATGGGAAGGCGACCTTCGGGCTGGAGATCAGCGCCATGTCAGCCGATCAGTATCTTCGTTACGATCCGTCCGTCGAACACATCCTGCCGGAGGAAGCGGCGGCGGTCGAGGAGATCGTTGCTTCGATTTCGCGAACGAGTGATCGCACTTTTCGCAAAAACAAGCATGGGACCCGGCAGCAGCACGCCAAGGGCGCCGGCTATCTCCGGGGCGAGCTGATCGTCTACGACAATTTGCCGGATCATCTGCGCCAAGGCCTGTTCAAGCAGGCTGGCCACTTCCCGATCATCGTCCGCCTCTCCACCGCATTCAACAGGAGCGATCGTGTACGTTCGCCGCGAGGGTTTGCCATCAAGGTTTTGGGTGTGACGGGGGCTAAGGCGCTCGGCGACGACGATTCGACGAACCAGGATCTCCTGCTCGTCAATCACCCCAGCTATTTCGCGGATGCGATGGCCTATATGCGCGCACAGCACAAGGTCGAGCACACCCTGTTCCTGCCTGATCTGGCGTACGGACCCATAGGCTTTTTGGCGCGCGCCCTGGTCGCCGCATCGGACAGAACAGGCATTCCGATCCCGATCGTCTTGAAAGCGCTCGGTGATGCCGGCAGCAACATCCTCGGAGAGACCTTTCACACCGAGGGTGCATTGCGGTTTGGCGATTATATCGCAAGGCTTCGCCTGATGCCGATGTCGGCGTCGGTTCGCCAACTCACCGGCCGACCCTGCCACGATGCCGATGATGCCGTGCTGAACAGCGTCGTTGCCTTCTTCAAGGATAATGCGGCCGAGTACGAATTATTCGCCCAGCTCTGCACCGACCTCGAGCGAACACCGATCGAAGATGCCTCGATCGACTGGCCTGAAGACGTCGCGCCGCCGCAAGCACTCGGCAAGATCACGCTTCCGCGCCAGACCGCCGACAGCCCCGCGCGTCGCGTCTATTCCGACGAGGTGCTTTCGTTCGATCCATGGCGATGTCTCGCCGCGCATCAGCCGCTCGGCTCGATCATGCGATTGCGCAGGGATGCCTACCGTGCCTCCCGCACGCTGCGGCAGCAGCAGAATCAATTCAAGGTCAAGCAACGGCCCGGCGAACCGCGAGAGATCGCGGACCTGCCGGATTGAGCCGATCAGCGTCCCGCAATATCGGGCCCGGTGTCCCGGCCTGCGTCGAAAAAGGATGCCGAGCGCAGCGGATCATTGGGATCAAGCGTCTCTGCCAGCGATGCGATCACCTGGCAGGAGCGGTCCCGCCACTTGGCAGCCCTTTGCGCTTGTCCGAGGCTCTCATAGAGCCCCGCGGTCGTGCGGTAAACCCGCCAGGTGGCATGCGGCAACCTGGCATGGCGGAGGATCGACATGGCCGCCGACAGATGCCCGCCGGCGAGTTGCGCATCGTGCTTCAGCATCGCAATTCTCGCCATGGCCTCGTAGCACAGCGCGAGAAACGGCCGGTCAGGTGCCGCGCTCGTCACCTCGTGAAACTGGCTGGCCGAGCCCTGGGCACGGTCCAGATCGCCGATCGCGATCCAATAGTCGCAGCAAGTCAGCAGATAATGGGGGATGACCAGCGACTCCATCGGCACCCGGTCGACCTCCATTCGCCGCTCCATCGCATCGAGATGCTGCCGCGCCCGAGCCAGGTCGCCCATCCTGACATAAGCTCGCGCCAGCAGATTCCTGCCAACGAAGAAGGTGAACGGATTGGCCTCGATCATCGGGCCGAGCGCATCCTCCGCACGCCGTGACGCGCTGCCATATTCCTCCGCCTCGGAGTACAGCCATCCGATCGCGAGATGACACAGCGCGACGGCCTGCGGATTTGCATTCCGCTCCGAGATAGCCAACGCGGAGACGAGGTTTCGTTGCGCCTGGCCCCATTCGCCGAGATAAATCTGGGCAAACGCCTCGACCGATTCATAAAGCACGAACAGATAGACGTCACCGACCAGGCGGGCGAGCTCCTTTCCCCTGGTCGTCGCATCGCAGCAGGCCGGATAATTCGCGCGCAGAAACTCCAGCACCATTTCCATCGAGCAGCGTCGCAGCCGCATGCTCAGATCCTGCTCTCCGGTGATCAGTGCTGACGCACGCTCGGCAAGGTCCGCATTCTCACGATCCCAGCCGCGGAGCATCAGCTTCAGATTGGCAACGTTGCCCTGGACCAGAGCGCTGAATGCGGCGTCGTCGATCGCCCTGCTTTTGATAAGGGCCTGTTCCGCAACAGGCAGGCTCTGGCGCCGATCGACGTAAAGACAGAATCTGCTGAGATCGACCAGCGCGTTCACCTCTTCGCGCACGTGCCCGTTCTCCGCCGCGTGCGCCACGATAGCGCTGAGATCCTGCAGGGAATTCAGGAAATCTCCACTGGCCCGCCAGGCCCAGGCGCGCTGAAGCAGCAACTTCAGACGTGTCGTCACCCGAAATTCCGGCGGCAGATGCGGCACCAGCTCCAAGGCGCGGGACAGGTAATTGGCGGCCTCGCGCGTGCTGAACCTTCGCGCCGAGCCCTCGGCCGCCGCGCCCAGATAATGCATCGCTTTCGGGAAATCACGGCCCAGTTCGAAATGGCGCGCGACAACGGCGGCGATCTCCGCAGCCTGCGGCCCATAGCCCTGCTCGAGCCCCGCCCCAAGCAGCGCATGGGTTTTCGCGCAGCGCGCTGGTGCGAGCCGCTGGTAGAGGATCTCCTGGTAAAGCGCGTGCTGGAACGCATAGCGACCGGAGACGCTTCCGTTCGGCCACTCGGTCATGCCGGCCCCGACGATAATGCGATCGGTCCGTGCCAGGTCCTCGCACATCTGCTCGACATCCAGCACGGGACGGTCCAGCGCACCGGCGATATGGAGCGCGGAAAACTCCGCTCCCGCCGCACTGGCGACCTCGAGCAGGCAGCGCTCGTCTTCGGTGAGGTGATCGATCTGCTGCTTGATCATTCCTTCCAGATCGCGCGGCATGCTGTCATGCGAGGCCGCGTCTTCGCTGACCAGCCGCCAGCCCAATTCGTGCTCGACCAGTGCACCCTGCGCCACGAGATGATCGAGCAGAGACGACACGAACAGAGGATGCCCGCCGGTTCGCGCGAAGATGCGCTCGACCAGCTCTCTGGCAAAATCGGCCGAGTTGAAGCGCAGGGACAGATAGCGTTCGACGTCGGTGCCGGTCAGTCGATCGAGCGCGAGCTCGGTGGCGTGTCCGTGAATCCGCAAGTCCTGATGAACGGCACGGATAGGATGTCCGCCGACGGCGACTTCCATCGGCCGGTAGGTGGCGAGCACGAGGATAGAAGCCCTCCGATCCCGCCGCGCCAGCCGGGAGAGCACATCCACGGTGGCAAAGTCGCTCCAATGCAGATCTTCCAGGATGATCACCCATGGTCGCGTGACAGCGAGATGTTCCATGAGATCGGAAAATTCGCGCAGCATGCGCTCCCGCGTTGCGCCAAAGACCTCATGCTGGAATGTGGCCCGCTCTGCTTCGCCGAGGAAACCGGGCATCTGCGCGAGCCAGGTCGGCGCGTGCTCGCGGATGGACGTCAGCAGCGATGCTCCATCGGTGCGACGGCAGCACTCGTTCAGCGCTCCGATCAGCGGAAGAAAGGCCTCATGGGTGCCGAACAACTCGTTGCAGCTACAATGCAGCACGCCCAGTCCCTGCTGGTTCATCCTGTCGAGCGTCATTTGCAAGAGGGTGGTCTTGCCGATCCCGGCCTCGCCGGTGATGAAGACGACCTGACGCTGTCCGGTGCGAGCGAGTTGCAATGCCTTCTCCAGCGTGTCGAGTGCCCCGGTGCGCCCGACTCTCCAGTGCCGGCGTCGATCGACGACCTGCTCCGTGACGGAAGCGGTCTCTTCTTCGGGCGCCCGCTCGATCGCAGGCAAGTCGGCGGTCGCGACCGGCGCAATGAAACGATAGCCGCGCCGCGTGACCGTCTCGATGTAATTGGGGGACTGCCTGTCGTCGCCGAGCACCGAGCGTAGCGCGTTCACGGCAACGGCGAGGCTCGACTCGCTGACGTGCAGATCGGACCAGACCGCGTCGAGCAACTCTTCCTTGGTGACGAGCTCACCGGGCCGACCGACGAGATAGCAAAGAACCTCGAACGGCTTCGGCGCCAGCGCGATCCGCTCCCCGCCTCGCCACAACAGCGCGTTGGCACGGTCGAGGCGGAATTCACCAAAGGCAAGCGCGTCTCTACGCACGGCTCAGACCCCCGGATGCTCGCCCATCTTAAGGGAAAGCTCAGCCAAATGTAAGGACGCGATAAAGACCTGCGCCCTGCGCCGGCACTAGCATTGGCCTGTCCATTTCAGAGACGCCGGCAAGGCGTCGGACGGCCTTTTCATCACGCTGTCATTTCAGTCGGCAGGCAGTCGATGCCTGAATTTTGGCAAGGAGTTGGCCATGAGCATTCTAAAACATCTGGCGATCTCGCCTCTCGCTTTTGCCATTCGCCATTACGACATCAGGGTCATATTGGGCCTCACCGTCCTCAGCCGCATCTTCCTCGTCGCCATCTACCTTGCGTGCGGCGGCCCGGGCCTGTCCGAGTTCGATCTCGCCAACGCCATCGCGCTGCCATGAGCTCGGGACCGCTCGAATGGTGCATCGAGATCGCGATCATCGTCGCGATCTGCATCGGGATTGTCGTGGGCGGGCATGGCCGGCTCGTCGTGCCGCATCACCGGGTTCAGCGCGCGCAAGCCGATCGGGCCGCTTGCATTCAGCGGCCCTCAAACCTCTTCAGCGTCGTCGCCCTGCGGCGAGCGGGTCCGCCCGTTTGATCGATCACCAATACGCGCGGTGATAGTGCCGGTAATACGGCCGGTAGTAGCCGTAACGAGGGCCGAAATACGGGCGGTAAGGCCGATAGTAGCGCGGATAAGCATAGGCCGGACCATAGCCGTAATAGGCCGGCGCATAACCATAGCCGTAGCCCGGGTATCCGTAGCCGCCATAATAGGGCCCGCCGCCATAGTAGCCATAGCCATAGGGCGCGCTGCTGGCGATGGCACCTGCGATGATCGCGCCAGCGGCAAGGCCGCCGAGACCCCATCCAAAACCTCGGCCGCGCCAGTGCACCTGCGTGACATCGTCGCCGACGGCGGCCTTCATGGTTGCGACATTGGTGGGCAGCGGAGCCGCCGCCGCCTGCTGAATCCCCCCCGCCATGACCGCGGCGGCGAGCGAACCGGCGACTGCCGTTTTCCAGACCCTCATCGTCTTACTCCTTTCTGACGTTTGGCTTGGACATGGATCGCAGCGCCATCATCGGGCATCCTGGCGCGAGGTCAAAGCCTCGAGTTTTGCGTGCACCGCACAAGACGCATGCCTCCATTCTGATCAACCGGTACCTGACGGGCTCGACAACCTTGCCGCGAGTGACACCGGCAGGACGGTGCCTGGGGCCCGATCACGGCGGCAAAGCATTAAGCTTCCGGCGCATTCGCAACCAACAACCACCTTCCCGATTTACTATTCGTGCCGTTACTATCGGTTCCAAATGAGCGCGGCCGGGAGGCTTCTCGCGAGCGCAAGAGTTGTGGGAGGATGACATGAGTGCCGCGAGACCCGAGCCGCTTGCCCGTCAGGCGCTGGCGTTTGTCCTGGCCGGCGGACGCGGCAGCCGGCTGCTGGAGCTGACCGACCGTCGCGCCAAGCCTGCGGTCTATTTCGGCGGAAAATCCCGCATCATCGATTTCGCGCTGTCGAACGCGGTGAACTCGGGCATCCGCCGCATCGCCGTCGCCACCCAGTACAAGGCGCACAGCCTGATCCGGCACCTTCAGATGGGCTGGAACTTCTTCCGCCCCGAGCGCAACGAGAGCTTCGACATCCTCCCGGCGAGCCAGCGCGTCTCCGAAAACATGTGGTATGTCGGCACGGCCGATGCAGTCTACCAGAACATCGACATCATCGAATCCCACGCCTGCCGCTTCATCGTCGTTCTCGCCGGCGACCATATCTATAAAATGGATTACGAGGTGATGCTGCGCCAGCACGTCGACAGCGGCGCCGACGTCACCGTCGGCTGCCTGGAGATGCCGCGCCAGGAATCTTCCGGCTTCGGCATCATGCATATCGACGAGAACGGCTGGATCAAAGAGTTCCTGGAAAAGCCGAAAGATCCGCCGCCGATGCCGGGCAAGCCGGACGTTTCGCTCGCCAGCATGGGCATCTACGTGTTCGACGCAAAATTCCTGTTCGAAGAGCTCAAGCGCGACGCCGAGGATCCGAATTCCAACCACGATTTCGGCAAGGACATCATCCCCTACCTCGTCAAGAACGGCCGCGCCATGGCGCACCAGTATTCGACCTCCTGCGTTCGCTCGGGCAGCGACCCCCGCGCCTATTGGCGCGACGTCGGCACGGTCGACGCCTATTGGGCCGCCAATATCGACCTCACCGACGTAGTGCCCGAGCTCGATTTGTTCGACAGCGCCTGGCCGATCTGGTCCTATTCCGAGATCACACCACCGGCAAAATTCGTCCACGACGAGGAGAGCCGGCGCGGCCAGGCCGTGAGCTCGCTGGTCTCGGGCGGCTGCATCATTTCCGGCGCCTCGCTGCGGCGCTCACTGCTGTTCACCGGCGTGCGCGTCAACTCCTACGCCAATGTCGAGAACGCCGTGATCATGCCCTATGTCAATGTCGGCCGCGGCGCGCGCCTGAAGAACGTCGTGATCGATCGCGGCGTCGAGATCCCGGAAGGGCTCGTCGTCGGCGAAGATCCCGAGCTGGACGCAAGACGCTTCCGCACCACCGAGCAGGGCATTTCGCTCATCACCCAGCCGATGCTCGACAGGCTCAATACATGACGCCTGTTCGCGTCCTCGCGGTCGCCTCTGAAGTCTATCCCATCGTCAAGACTGGCGGTCTCGCCGATGTCGCGGGCGCGCTGCCGATTGCGCTCAAGGCGCATGGCGTCGAGATGCGCACCTTGATGCCAGGCTATCCTGACGTGATGCGGGTGCTGGGGGGAGCCGACGAAATCCGGCGCTGGCCGGATTATTTCGGCGGACCCGGACGTCTGCTCGCCGGCTCGCATGACGGCCTCGATCTGTTCGTGCTCGACGTGCCGCATCTCTACGCACGGCCTGGCAACCCCTACGTGACGCCCGAAGGCGTCGACTGGCCGGACAATGGCGTGCGGTTCGCCGCGCTCTCGCGCATCGCGGCCGATATCGGCCACGGCCTCGTTCCCGCCTTCGTGCCCGACGTGGTGCATGCCCATGACTGGCAGGCCGGGCTCGCGCCGGCCTATCTGCACTATGACAATCGGCCGCGGCCGGCCACCGTGATGACCATCCACAACATGGCCTATCAGGGCAAGTTCGTGCCCGAGCTGATTGGTTCGATTGGCCTGCCGTGGCGCGCCTACGGCGTCAACGACCTCGAATATTTCGGCGGCATCAGTTTCTTGAAGGCCGGCCTGCAATTCGCCGATCGCATCACCACGGTCTCGCCGACCTATGCGCAGGAGATCCAGACCGACGAGGGCGGCATGGGGTTCGGCGGCCTGCTTCGCGCCCGCGCGAACGCGCTGAGCGGAATCCTCAACGGCATCGATGTATCCGTTTGGAATCCGCAAGAAGATCCGCACATCGCCTACCGCTTCGGCGCGGAGGACCTCACGTTCCGGGCCGCGAACAAGGCGGTGCTTCAGCAACAGTTCAATCTGGATTCCTCGGACGAAGCGCCATTGCTCGGCGTCATCAGCCGCCTGTCGTGGCAGAAGGGGCTCGATCTCCTGCTCGAAGCCATTCCGACCATTTTGCGCGAAGGCATGCAGCTCGCTTTGCTCGGCAGCGGCGATCGCGATCTCCAGGATCGCTATCAGGCCGTAGCGCGCGCGAACCCTGGCCGGATCGGGGTCGTGATCGGCTACGACGAGATCATGGCGCATCTGATCCAGGCCGGCTCGGACGCGCTCATCGTGCCCTCGCGGTTCGAGCCATGCGGCCTGACCCAGCTCTGCGCGTTGCGCTACGGCGCCGTGCCCATCGTCTCGCGGGTCGGCGGCCTCGAGGATACCATCGTCGATATCGGCGAGGCCGATAAATCAGGCCGCGATGCCACCGGCTTCAAGTTCGCACCCGTCACCGCGGATGCCCTCGCCGGCACGCTGCGCAAGGCCAACATCGCCTTCCACGACAAGCTGACCTGGCGCCGGCTGCAACTGAGCGGCCTTGCGACCGACGTGTCCTGGCGCAACCGCGCCGGTGACTATGCCGCGCTCTATCGCGGCCTCATGACCGCGCGCGCCTGAGGCGCGACCATCCTCGAATCAATGCTATAGAGCCGCCATGGACCCGTTCTTGATCAAGCTGATCGGCTTTGCCGCCGCGACCTGCACCACCGTGGCCTACGCGCCGCAAGCCATCAAAGTGTGGAAGACCCGCTCCACCGGCGATATTTCGCTCGGCATGTTCCTGGTCATGGTGCTTGGGCTGGCGCTCTGGCTCGTCTATGGCCTGCTGTCGGGCGATGCGCCCCTCGTCGCCGCGAACGCCATCACCATGGTGCTCGCCGGCGGCATCCTGTTCATGAAGCTGAAATACGGGTGAGCCACTCTTCTTCACCTCTCCTCGCTTGCGGGAAGAGGAGAAGATCACCCGCCAAACACATACGACGCCATCGCGACATTCGCGACCTCGTCGACGAAGACGCGCTTGCCCGTGTCGCTGACGGCGGCGCCGGCGGCCACCATCAGCGGCAGCAGATGATCTTCGCGCGGATGGGCCAGGCGCGCACTCGGCGCGTTCTCCCAGTCAACCAGCATCGCGTTGCGCCGCGCCGCGTCCTTGTGGCTGATCGCCTCGTTCAGGTAAGCCTCGAAATCATACGAGACCGGCTTCGATTCGGCACGGCCGAACCCGCGCATGTTGTGATAGGTGAGTCCGCTGCCGACGATCAGAATGCCTTCGTCGCGTAGGGAGGCAATCGCCTGCCCCATCCTGATGTGCTCGGCCGGATCGTAACTCGATCTCAGCGACAGCAGCACGATCGGCATGTCGGCGTTCGGATACATCAGCCCGAGCGGCACGAAGGTGCCGTGATCGAACCCCTGGTTGGGATCCTCCCGGCAATCAACACCCGCGCGCGTGAGCAGCGCCTTTACCTCCGCGGCGAGCTCGGGCCGCCCCGGCGCCGGGTATTTGAGGTGATAGGTGTGCTCGGGGAAACCGTGATAATCGTACACCATCGGCGGATGCGCGGAAGTCGACACGGTGAAGGCGTCAGCCTCCCAATGTCCTGATATGACGAGCACGGCCTTGGGCCTCTCCGGCAAGAGCTGTGGCAGCCGGCCGAACGCCTCGGCGGTTTTCGCGTATTGCACCCGCCTGTCTTCCATGAACGGCCACGGACCGCCGCCATGCGACAGGAAGAAGGTGGGAAATCGCACCATGGGCGAAGGCTCGTTTCGTTGGCAACATGCGCGTGCGAGTTGCCCGCGCGATCGGCCGCGAGCATAGGCAAACCCGTATGGTTAGCAAGACGTTAACGATTTGCTGCCCAGAATCCCGGGCGTAGCCGAAGGAGTCGGCCAGCAGCCAGGGACGTGAAATGAAGAAGTTTGCGTTGGGGGATGTCGTCAACAGTGACAAGGGCCGCCGCGGCGTCGTTCGCGCCGCCTACAAGTCGAAGGAAGGCCAGCAGTTCTACGCCGTCGAGAAAGACGGCGCGATGGATTATCTGGAGGAAGACCGGCTAAGCCCGGCGCCGCGCGTCGAGCTCGCGGCTTAAGTCCAACTCATCCCTCTAATGCGCGAACCGGTCCAGACGCTCCGACCAGGGGTCGTCTCCGCTCGCGATGCCATCGTTCGCGATCAGCAGCAGGCGATCGCTGCCTGCGGCCGAATCCCAATGCGGCAGGTCCGCACCGTTGGGATCGCCGCTCCTGGCGAAATTGATCCAGTAGGCGCGCATGCGATTTGCGACCTCGCGATCGGCTCCTGACAAGATGCCTGCACCGGGCATGCCTTCGACGCCGAAGATGAACTGCAATTCCCGCCCGTGACCGCCCTCGGGGTTTGCGCGCCGTGCCTCCGGCACATAGGTGAAGCGATAGCGAAAGGTCGGCGCACCGCTGGCGGCATGCAGGCGCGCCAGCAGTCTCACTGGCTCGGAGAAGACCCTGTCGGTGTAGAACCTTGCCGCGCGGTCCGAAGGTCTGGCGAGATCGGGATAGAGCCTGCGCAGCTCATCGCTGGTGGTGCCTGACGATGCCAGCTCTTCCCGGATATCCAGCTCGCCGTCGAAACCGGTCTCGTCGTCGTTCGAGCCGATGATCAAGGGGATGCGGCTCTCATGTCCAGCTGCGAAGCCCGCGGCGACCTCCTCGCTCACCAGACTCCCATCGATCGTCGGCGCGAAGCTGCGCGGCGATTTTTCCAGGAAATGTTTTTCGACGGCAAGCAGGCGTTGCGGTTCGGCTGTACGTAAATCGGCCTGTCGCCCCAGCACCGCCACGAATTGCCGCCCCACAATTTCGGCCTCTTGTGCCGAACGCAGGCGCGCACGGCCGGGGATCGATTGCAGAATGGCTTTCTGGAAGAGATCGCGCGATTGCTCCGACAGCATCAGCAGCGCGATCGACGTTGCGCCTGCGCCACTGCCGAACAAGGTGACGTTGGTGGGATCACCGCCGAAGGCCGCGATGTTGTCGTGCACCCAATGCAGCGCCGCGATCTGGTCCATCAGGCCGAAATTGCCGGAGCCGCCTTCCGACAGCGCGGGATCGCTGAGCCAGCCGAACGCGCCGAGGCGAAAATTCACGGTCACCACGATGAGGCCGGCTTGCGCGAGCCTGGCACCGTCGAACAGCGGATCATTCGCGGTGCCGCTGACGAAAGCGCCGTCGTGGATGAACATCATCACCGGTAGCGGGCCGTCGACCCCGAACGGACGAAACACGTTCAGCGTGAGGCAATCCTCGCTCGATCCCGGCAGCGAGGGCTGAAGACACGGCGCGCCATAGGCATAGGCGGTGCGCATCTCCGAACTCTCGGGTGCAGCCTGCGGCGGACGCCAGCGCAGCGGTCCGAGCGGCGCGGCCACATAGGCCAGCCCCTTGAACGAGGCCACCTCGCCTTCGACGGCGCCAAGCATCTGTCCTTCGCGCGTCAGCGCAAATGGAAACTGGCCGACCGGCTGGGCCACGACCGAGCCGGCGCAACAGAGGACGAGTGACGTCGCAAAAAGCTCGAACACGGACCGCATCTTCGGAGCATCTCGACGCGCGGAAGGATTTTGGGCAGGTTATGTCCGTGGCCCGCCGCGAAGCAAGCGCCGCGGCTGCGCCTAGCTCCGCTTGGCGGCAAGCTCCGCCAGTGCGTGCCGTGCGATGATGCCGAGCTCGCCGAGCGTGGAGTGACCGGACCGCGCCGCCTCGATCAGCCGCTCGGCGATGAACCTGCGGCTGTCGTGATCGCCGCCGTGAGGCAGTTGGCGGCACGTCTCCTCCAGGACGACGTCCATGTTCGCTTTGGTCCGCTCACTCAACTCTGTCATGACGCCCGTTTGCACGCGTGGCAAAAACAAGAGCATACACAGGTGGATCGACCCTGATTAGCCCGGGAAATCACGGCCCTTGTGCATCGCGATGCGTGTGCCGCCGCAACATTCACGCGGCCATGATGACGCCGCAAATGGCTACCGAAGATTGCACATGCCGTGATGACAAGCCGAACCTGCAGCGATAGCCTGCGGGCAAAACAAAACACACGGGAGGAAATGCCATGCCTGATGCAATGGTTGCTGCACGTGCCTCGGACACGGGGCGCGGAACCAGCCAGCAGGTCGATGTTGCCGTGGTCGGTGCCGGATTTGCCGGCCTCTATCTTCTGCATCGGCTACGCAAGGCCGGCCTGACGGCGGTCGGCCTCGAAGAAGCCGGCGACGTCGGCGGCACCTGGTACTGGAACCGATATCCCGGGGCGCGCTGCGACATCCAGACCATTGATTACAGCTACACCTTCGATCCCGACCTCGAGACCGCATGGACCTGGTCGGAGAAATATGCGACCCAGCCCGAGATCCTGCGCTATCTCGGCTTCGTCGCCGACCGCTACGATCTCAGGCGTGACATCCGCTTCAAGACCAAGGTCACGGAAGCGAAATGGGACGAGGCGATCGAGCGCTGGCAGCTCACCACCGATAATGGCCCGCCGGTCTCCTGCCGCCATTACATCATGGCCACCGGCTGCCTCTCGGCGCCCAAGCCGCCGGAGATCGACGGCGTGAAGGACTTCAAGGGCGAGGTCTATTTCACCGGACGCTGGCCGCATGACGGCGTCCATCTCGGCGGCAAGCGCGTCGCGGTGATCGGCACGGGATCGTCGGCCATTCAGTCGATCCCGCTGATCGCCGAGCAGGCTGCGCACCTGACCGTGTTCCAGCGCACCCCGAATTTCGCGCTTCCGGCGCACAACGGTCCCGCGCCGTCCGATCGCATGAGCCTGCTGCAAGGCGATCGCGCGGCCTATCGCGAGCAGGCGCGCCAGTCGATGGCCGGCGTGCCCTATCCGCAGCAGACGGTCGTTAGCTGGCAATTAAGCGATGCCGAGCGTCGTGAGCGGTTCGAACGCGCTTGGGCGGCCGGCGACCTCGTCCACATCCTGACCCAGCTCTGGGCCGACCAGGCGGTCGACATCGACGGCAACAAGATCGTCCAGGACCTGATCCGCGAGAAGATCCGCGCCGCCGTCAAAGACCCCGAGACCGCCGCGGCGCTGATGCCGGACGATCATCCGTTCGGCGCCAAACGCCCCTGCCTCGATACCAACTATTACGCGACCTACAACCGGCCGAACGTCACGCTGGTCAATCTGCGTCAGGAGCCGATCAAGGCGATCACCGCAAGTGGGATCACGACGGCCAAGCGCAGCGTCGACGTGGACGTGATCGTGTTCGCGACCGGCTTCGACGCCATGACCGGCGCGATCCGCGCCGTGCATCCGATCACCGGACGTGGCGGCAAGTCGCTCACCGACGTCTGGGCGCAGGGGCCGCAGACCTATCTCGGCCTCACCGTCGCAGGCTTCCCGAACTTCTTCATGATCACCGGTCCCGGCAGCCCGTCGGTGCTGTCGAACATGGCGGTGTCAATCGAGCAGCATGTCGACTGGGTCGTCGACCGGCTCAAAGCATTGCGCGACGGCGGCTTCACCACGATCGAGCCGACCGAGACGGCGCAAGCCGGCTGGAACAGGCACATGGCCGATTGCTCGATGGTGACGCTGCACCGGCTCGCCAACACCTGGTACACGGGCGCCAACGTGCCCGGCAAGGTGCAGGGCCTGATGCCCTATACCGGCGGCGTCGGTCCCTATCGCAGCATCTGCGACGAGGTGGTCAGCCGCGGCATGCTCGGCTTCAAGCTGACCGGCCCCGACGTCGCCGCGCAATGCAATGACGGCGAGGTGGTGCGGCTGCAGCCGGACGTGCGGCTGGTGCTGAACCTGCTGGCGTCACTCAACCTGCCGCCGATCGAGTCGATGGGCGCCCTCGGCGCCCGCGCCTTCGTCGACGAGTTCAACAAGGGCCGCCCGGCGGGACGGCCGATCGGCGAGATCGTCGACGGCACCCTGACAGGCGCCGACGGTCCGCTGCCTTACCGGGTATACCGGCCGGCAACGCCGGGGCCGCATCCGGTGGTGGTCTATTTCCACGGCGGCGGCTGGGTGCTCGGCGACGAGCAGTCGGACGAGCCGTTCTGCCGCGACATGGTGCGGCGGACCGGCATGATGCTGGTCAGCGTCGGCTATCGTCATGCGCCCGAGCATCGTTTCCCGGCCGCGGCCGAAGACGGCTATGCGGCGACGCGCTGGATCGCCGAGCACGCCGCCGAGCTCGGCGGCAGGCCGGGCCCGGTGCTGGTCGCGGGCTGGAGCGCCGGCGGCAACATCGCCGCCGTCACCTGCCAGCTTGCGCGCGATCGCGGCGGCCCTGAGATCGCGGGCCAACTCCTGATCTGCCCGGTCACCGACTGCACCTTCGACCGCCCCTCCTACAACGACAATGCGACCGGCTATTTCCTGACGCGCTCGCTGATGTACTGGTTCTGGGACCTCTACTGCTCGCCGACCGACCGCACCGATCCACGCGCCTCGCCGCTCCGCGGCAAGGTCGAAAGGCTACCGCCGGCCTTCGTCGTCACCTGCGAATTCGATCCCCTGCGCGACGAAGGCATCGCCTATGCCGAGGCGATGGCAGCCGCCGGCGTCCCGGTCGAGCAACTCAAGGCGCGTGGCCATTTCCATTCGTCCTTCACGATGGTGGACGTGATCATCACCGGCGCGCCGAGCCGGGTGCAGATGGCCGAGGCCTTGCGGCGCTTTGCCGGGCTTCCGCCCGAAGTTGGTCGCGGCGATGAGACCAGCCACGGGCACACCAGCCCGGGCCATAAAATCGCGGCGGCCGCGAGCTGAAAGCAAACATTTGCCGGGAACTATTTCCCGGTCATCGCGTTTGGTGCTGAGGCATTGAGATGCAGTAATGGGTGTAGGCCCCGGTACGCACGATCGTGTGCCGGGGTCTTTTTGCGTGAGGCGGGACGATGGGGGACGTGGTTGGGGATTCAAAGGTCGACTTTGGTGTCCTTGCGGTGCTGCATAAATGGCCGTCGCTTGCGAACCAGCGACGGTCGGACCGAGCGTCCTACCAGGTGATCGAGGGTACGCTCGACGAATGCATCTCGGCGTTCATGGCGAAGCCGGCGGCGACCAGGCATCTCTATGAGATCCGCACCATCGCGCAACCGCCGCTGGTCACGGACATTCTCTCGCCCGAGCACATCACGGAGCTGGCGCGGCTGCGCGAATTTCTCTGATCCTCGCAGAAGCACCGGCTGAGCGCGGGAACCTTCTGCCGGTTTTTCCCGTTGATGGTGATCGGAAGCGAAGGCGTGAGTGCCTCACATGCTTGAAGCCGGCGTGCCAGCCCCTGTCGTGCCCTATGGCGCAGACCAGACCCTGTTCGTGGTGATCGACCGCCTCGACAAGGCGACCGAAATTCGCGTCGAGCGAAGCGATCTCGACGCCACGATCGGCGAGCTCGTCGCTGGCTGCTTCAACGACCCCATCAAGGTCATCTCGTTCAACACGCTGGAGCACTGGATGAAGGACATCTCGACCGATGTCGCCGGCGAGATCCGGGCGCGCTGTGACATTGATGGCATGACGCTGCCGGACTATCTCAGCGACTTCGTCGAAAGCCACAGCTGAGCGCGCATGGGGATGAGAATCAGGCGCGCCGGTACTTGCCGGCGATGACCTCGATCTCGCGGCGGCGTTCGTGCGCGAAGGTCAGGAGCTTTTCGATCGTCAATGTATCCGTGATCCGTTTGGCCAGCCGCTCGGCGCGTGCGGCCTGATCTTCGAGATACTGGATCGTGGTCAAACGCCGCCTCCCAAGAGCTTAGATCTAGTCCCGAATGATTGGGTATCCATGGTGGCTTGAGGCGGCTAACAGCCGGTTAAGCACAGCGCTTCGGATCGATGCAGCCGCAAATTATTGCACCACGTCGAGCCGGACATTGGTGACACCCTTGTCGACCATGCCGAGCGCCTCCGCCGCGGAGGGAGAGACGTCGACCACGCGTCCGCGAACATACGGCCCGCGATCGTTGATCCTGACGGTGACGAAGCGGCCGGATGAGACATCGGTGACGCGCAGCTTGGTGCCGAACGGCAGGCTGGGATGGGCCGCGGTCAATTCGTTCTTGTCGAACCTCTCGCCGCTCGCCGTCTCCGTGTCCGAATAGAAACTGGCGACGCCGTGGGAGACGCTCTGCTTTGCATCACCGTCGGGGATGCGCGCCCGGCTGATCGGACGCGGATGCAGCGCCGCCACCCTGTGCGGTCGTTCGACAGCGGCCTGGCGGTGGGTGCCGAGATCGGCCTTCTGGTGGCCGACCGGCGATTGCGCACACGCCGCAAGCGACGCCGCGCCGATGGTGGCGAGCAGGATCCGGCACAGGCTTGCCGGCGAAATCCGGGCATTTTCGGCACGTGCAAAGCAAGACATGATGCGCCCTCCGAATGGCCCCGAGTTTCGGTGGGCAATGAGGGCAGAACCTTGTCGGAACGAAAGCGCGCCTGAGGCCGCAGCCGTTTCGGGTTAGCTGTGGCGATTCCACCACACTGGCTTGTCCTGAATCGAGACAGGCTCGTGGGATAAGCCCGATACGACGCGCCAGATCGGGCGCGTCTCCGGCGGAACCTCGTCAGGTTCGGCGCCGCTCCTCGAGAGCCGCGCGAGCTCGCGCCGATAGAGCCGCTGCCAGCCGGTCTTCAAGCTGGCGAGAAAGTCGAGCTCCCGTTGTGTCAGCGTGCACATCATGAACCCGATCCGGTTGCGAGAGCCGCGTCGTCAGCCGACGAGGCCTCCCATCGGTTCGACGTCGGCGCTGCCCGGGAAGACGGCTTCTGCGAGCACCTTCTCCTCGACGCGCAGATGATCCCTCAGCAGGCCTTTCAGCACCGCGCGCAAATCCGTGGTCGGCTTGAGATCGCGATCCTCGAAGAGTTGCGCCGGCTTCAGACCGGGCCAGTCCGCGATCACGCGACCACCGTTGAGCCCGCCGCCGATCAGGAAAGCGACCGTGCCCGTGCCGTGGTCGGTACCCTGCGTACCGTTGATGCGCGCGGTTCGCCCGAACTCGGTGACGACGGCCACGACTGTTTCGCGCCACGCTTCGCCCATATTGCTCTCGATCGCGGCAAAGGCGCCGTCGAGAGCACCGAGCAGATTGTAGAGCTGGCCCGAGGCCACGCCCTCGGCGATGTGCGTATCCCAGCCGACGAAGCCCATGGCGCCGACACGCGGGCCGTCAGGCTTGGCGAGATAGCGCGCGGCCGTGCCGGCGGCTTCGGCGAAATAGGCGCGCACGCGCGCGATGCCGGGCGGCGGCAAGGTCGGATCGTCGGACATCGGATCGCCCGCGCCTGGTGCGCCGCCGAGCGAAGCGAGCCTCATGCGGGCCTGGAGCACGGTCGCAAGCTTCGGATCGGTGTGCTGGTAGAGATCGAGCAGGCGGTTCTGCGTGTCCTCGCTCGCCGGCAACAATCTCTGCGGCACCCATGTCATGACGGGCGCCGAACCGCGCACCACCAGCGGCGTCACGGAGCCGATGCCGAGCGCGCGGCTGCCGCGCGGGTCGACACGCCCGCTGGATTCCAGCGCGAGCAGCGCGCGGTTGAGCCATCCCGAGCTGGTCATGCCCGGCTTGACGAGCCCGCTTTCCAGCACGTCCTGGCCGTCGAAATGCGAACGCTCGCGATAGGGCGTCGCGGCGGCATGGACGATCGCAGCCTTGCCGCTCTTGTAGAGCCGATGCAGATTCGGCATCGCCGGATTGAGCGCGAAGAAGGCATCGAGCGGCAGCGCGGGCGGCTTGCCGTCCAGCACCAGCGCACGATCGCCGCGCAAGGAGATCCAGTCGGGATCGCCGACCGGCGCAACCGCGCCAAGGCCGTCGAGCGCACCGCGCAGCACAATGACCAGCAGGCGCGGATCGCGCCCTTCGGCACGCGCGATCCGCGGCATCTGGCTCCACGTGAACAGCGCGCCGGAGCCGACCAGAAGCTCGCGCCGCGTGGGCAGATGATGGTCAAAGCCCATGGTCACCTCCTCTGGAAATCCGCCGACATGAACAACAGCGCGAGCGCCTGCTGCCGGCTCTCGGCGCGGCCGACGGCCTGCTTCACCTCGGGTGATATCTCCGATGCGAAGACGTCCTCGATGATCGCCTGCGGATCAGCCGTACCGGCGAGGCGCTCGGCAAAATTGTTGGCGATGTCGAGCCGCCGGCCGACGCCGTCGATCCAGCTCGCCTCGTCGTCCGGATAGCCCTTGGGCGCGGATGGACGCCACAGCGCCTCGCCGAGCAGCTCCAGCCCGCCGGTGAAGCGGACTGGATCGACCGTCGTGGCGCCGGTCGCGCGCACCATGCCAACGCCCCACTCGCTGGGACGCTTGAGCTTCGACGGCGGCCCGCGCCAGGCCTCGTCCGAGGACACCATCGCGATCGCGACCTGCTTAAGATCGCCCTCGGTGTCGCGAAAAGTCTTCGCCATCTGCTCGATCAGCACAGGCGGCGGCTCGTCGGCGACGAAATGGCGCGCGAGCTTGGTCGCGATATGGGTTGCGGTCGCCGGATGCGCGGCGAGATCGCGCAGCACCGCGCGGCCCTGCTCGGCATCCTCCTGCTCGTAGCGCTTGCCGAGCACGGTTTGCCCGCCGGGCTCGTGCAGCCGCCGATTGAAGGTGAACTCGCCACCGTGCTCGGGATTGTCGCCGGGCGGCACCAGCGTCCATCCCGTCAACACATTGGCGAAGCTGATGACGTCGTCCTGGGTGTAGCCGGCGCGCACGCCGAGCGTATGCAGCTCCATGATCTCGCGCGCGATGTTCTCGTTGAGGCCGCGGCTGCGGTTGATGCCGGCGATCGAGTTCGCACCCATCGAGCCGAGATTGTCGAGATAGAACAGCATCGCCGGATGGCCCTCGACGGCCAACAGGAGATCGACGAAGCGGCCGAGCATATTGGCGCGAACGGCTTCGCGCTCATAGGCGCCGGACATGCTCTGGATCTTGTTGGCCGAGATGCAGAAATGGTTGGACCAGAACCACACCAGCCGCTCGGCGAAGCCGATCTCGGCGGCAAGCGCGGCTTCCGTGCGCAGCTTGGCTTCCTGCAAATAGATCGGACGCCCGGGATCGGGCACGGCCTCGGCCGCCTGCTTGGCCGCCATCTCGGCGGCGTCCTTGTCCGCACCCTGCCCTTGCGTCTGGTCTTCCGACATTGTCGGCGCGGACGCCGTCTGCTGCCTCTTGGCCTGCTGCTGCGCCTGCTTGGCCCTAGCCGCGCGCCGCGCATTGGCGTCGGCAACGGTGCGATAGGCCTTTGCGCTGGTGGGAAGGACGGCGGCGGCGGTCAGCGTGAGCGGCCGGTCGAGATCGGCGATCAGTGCGCCGCGCGGGTCGGTGCCGACGGCGGCGATCGATCCCGGTCGCGGCCCCATCCCGAAGCGATGAAGCGCCAGCACAGCTTCGGCCTTTGCGGAATTGGTCATCGCGAACGCCTGATTTTCTCGAGCCTGCCAGCGGCACGCCGCGCAAGGCTACGAACCGTAATGCTACATATCGTAGCATTTGCGGTGCTGGCCCGCAAGCAGAGATTGCGCTGTCCCGTCCGATATCGCGAGCCGCCCATCCGGCGTGACTGATGGACGGCCGCAACGCTCCTAGAAATTCGGCCCGAGCGCGATCTTGGTGATCGTGCCGTTCCTGACGCCGATCCGCCATTCCGCCGAGCCGTTGGCGAACTGGGCGATGTAGATGTCGCTGTCGAGCGCGGTGACGCCGCGGAACGAGACCGCACGCAGCGCGCCGAGCTTCGCCAGGATCGCCTGGTCGAACGGAAGCTGCTGCCGCGTGATGTCGGCGACTTCCGACGTCATGTGCTCGTAGTCCGGCTGGCCCTTGCCGACATCAGCGATATAGCGGCGCAGCATATCCTCGCCATTGGCGATCGGAACGGCGCGGCGGGCGGCGCGCCCCGGCTTCGCGCCCATGTTGGAAGCCTCGACATTGTGGAAGCGCGTCTGCCGACCCGGCATCAGCACCTCGAGGCACCGTCCGGACTTGTCGGCGATCACCCAGGGATTGTTCACCGTGGTCGTGGCCGCCCAGCTCATGTTGGGCCGGACCACGCTCTGGGCCTTGCGATTGCCGTCGGCATCGAGATTGAAGACGCGGATGTCCTCGCCCATCTCGTTGTAGACCATGATCCGGATCGGCGAAGTGCCGGCGCGGCCGCGCACATTCGCCTCCTCGGCGCACGTGACGATGCCGCCGAGCTCATCATTGCCGTCGGCCCGGAAGATGACGTCGCCGGCCTTGCCGTCTGGCTCGAGCAGCAGGCGGAATTCCGCCGTGCCGTTCTCGAATTTCGCACCATAGATGTCGTAGCCGCCCGGTCCGACGCCGCGGAAGAACAGCGACTCCACCGGACCGAGGGCGACGAAGGTCGCGTGCAACTCGTCGACCTGGCGGTGGACCTTGGCGGCGAGCGGTGCGCTCATCCGGTCGTAGTTCGGCGTGCCGCTGCGCAGATCCTCGATCCCGCGCAGGATCATCTCCTTGCCGCCGGCGACCGGGACCTGCTCGCGGAAACGATCGGGGACTTCCGCAACGCGACGCGCGAAGTCGGCCTCGATCGCCTGCGCCGCGGCCGCATCGATCCGCGGTGCGAGGCGGGCGCCGAACACCGCGTTCTGGACCAGCACGCGCGAGACCCTGGCCTGCTCGTCGCGCAGGAAAACCAGCAGATTGTCGCCACGGATCGAGAAGGCGTCGGCCCCCTCAGCGAGGAGCGCAGCCCGGCCCTGTACGGTTTCCTGCACCTGGAGCCGATCCCCGTCGCGGTCCACCGTGAGCACGCGGTTCGGTGCGATCCTGTACCAGCCCACATATTGATCGAGTGATCCGGAATCGGTGGCCGCCGTCGGCATCTCGGCAACGAGAAGTGCGCGGATGTCGCGTCCATTCATGCGCAGCATCAGCTCGGCGGAGCGGCGCTCCGCATCGAGCGGGAACGTGATCTCACCGGACGAGGCGGGGTAGGATGCGATGCCGTCAGTGCCGACCGTCAGGCGCAATTTGCGCTGCCCGGTGAGCTGGCCGTAGACCTCGTCGCCGTCGCGGAAGATCGCGAACACCGAGGTCGGACCCATGGCGTAGAAATTGACGAAGGGGCGGTAATGCTGGGCCGGCACCTCTCCACTATCCGCGGCGAGCGGCGCAGGCTCCGGCGTGCGATAGGCGATCATGCCGGCGGACACGATCACGGCCGGGACGATCGCAGCCGCGATCCACGCCCGCTTGCGCCAGCCGACCGCGACGGGCATCGCGGCGGCCGCGATGATGCGCTCGACGCGGGCGCGCACGGTCGAGGCCCGCGCCATCGCGAGCTCGACCGGCCGCGGGTTTACCGTGCTTGCAAAATCAAGCAGGATTTCCGCATAGGACAGCCGGTCGTCGATCACCTCGATGGCCTCGGCGTCGCTGATGATCTCGGCAAGTTCGGCCAGACGCGCGAGCTGCCACCACGAGAACGGGCTGAACCAGAACACCGCGCGATTGAGGGAGGCGAGCAGGAGTATATAGAAATCGCGGTTGGCGACATGCGCGCCCTCATGCGCGAGCACCGCGAGGCGCTTCTTGGCGTCCCAGCCGGAAAATTGCGGCGGCACCAGAATGGTCGAGCCAAACGTGACGGGACCGCCGACGTCGCGGCTGACGCGCACATCGGCGTCGACCATGCGCGGACCGTTGATCGGCCTTGCCGCGCGCGCGAGGCGCCAGGTCAGACAGAGGCCGATGGCCAGCCGCAGCAGCAACAGGCTGGCGACGCCGGCATGGATGACGGTAGCGATCAGCCACCAATTGATTGAGACGCCGTTCTTC
The DNA here is from genome assembly GCF_023100665.1 of Bradyrhizobium sp. CW1. NCBI lineage: Bacteria > Pseudomonadati > Pseudomonadota > Alphaproteobacteria > Hyphomicrobiales > Nitrobacteraceae > Bradyrhizobium > Bradyrhizobium sp. CW1. Next base: position 2,229,809 of record NZ_CP064684.1, on the reverse strand, counting down.
GACGGCGGAATCGCCGCGCCGGGCGTCATCGGCTGCATGGGCTGCGGCATCTCGAACGTCGAGATATCAACTGGCATGACATCAGCCGGCACCGATACCGGCGATGGCAGCCGGGTGATCGTGACCGTCGGCCAATGCATCACGAACGGCATCGCCAGCGACGCCAGCAGCACGACGACCCACGCCGTCATGTGGACGTGCGGATTGCGCACGCGAAACAGGTTGAGGCCGAACCAGACGACGCCTCCCAGCACAAGGGAGCGCAGCGCCGCCTCCGCCAGAGTTGCGATCATTCTTTCTTCACTCCCCTCGCCTTCTTCGCCTTGGCCACCTGGTCGGCCAGTGTGCGCAACTGCTGCTGATCGAGCATCGCATTGTCGACCATGCCGACGAGGACCTCCTCCATCGAGCCGTTGCAGAACCAGTCGACGATGCGCTGCACCGCCTTGGCCGCAACCCGCGCGCGCTCTTCGGCTGCGTGGTAGACATAGGTGCGTCCGTCCACCGTGTGCCGAGCATAGCCCTTTTCTTCCAGCCGGCGCAGCACCGTGCGGACTGTCGATTCCTTCAGCCGACGCGACAGCTTCTCGCGCACAATTTCGGCCGTCACAGGACCATGGGCCCAAACCAGTTGCATGACCTCGTGCTCGAGGTCGCCCAGTTCGGGCAAACGATCGTCCATGGCGGCTTACCTTGATTGAATTTCTTGTAACGCTACAGAGCGTCGCATATACGGCCGCGCCGCGCAACCGGGTTTCTACCTGAAATGGTATCGCTGTGCTGACCTAACGTGGCTTGCTTCAAGCGGTCGTCGGGCCCGGGCTTGTCCGGGGCATCCACGTTCTTCGTACCATCCGGCGAGGCGTGGATGGCCGGGACATAGGCGAGCGGAAGCGACGCCGTCCTTCGGACGGCTATGCCCGGCCATGACGAGGCGGAGGCCTCAGTACTGCGGCTCGTACATCTGGGACTGAACCAGTCCCTTCACGTCGTTCGGCGCGGGTCCGTCCGCGAGCCCGCGCTGAAAGGCGACATCGGCGACGGCGGCGGCGATACGCACCGAGACTTCGCGGATGCGTGGCAGCGCCGGGTAGAGGCTGCCTTGCGCGAGATCGTCCTTGCCGACGCAATCGGCGAGCGTATGGGCGGCCGCCATGAACATCTCGTCCGTGACCAGCCGCGAGCGGCTGGCGATGACGCCGAGGCCGACGCCCGGGAAGATGTAGGAGTTGTTGCCCTGGCGCGGCACGAAGGTTCGGCCGTTGAGCTTGACGGGGTCATACGGACTGCCGCAGGCAAACAGCGCGCGGCCTCCGGTGTAGCGGTAGGCGTCCTCCGCCGAACATTCGGCCTTCGAAGTCGGATTGGAGAGCGCGAACACGATCGGCTGCTCGTTGAGCTCGGCCATCGCCTTGAGCACGTCGGGCGTGAAGGCGCCACCGACCGCGGCAACACCGATGATGGCGGTCGGCTTCAGCGTCCTGATCGCGGTGAGGAAATCGGCGATCGGCGCCTGACCGGCATGGGCATAACGGAGCTTGTGACCGGACAGGCCTTGGCGGGCGCCAACGACGAGGCCGCGGGAATCCACCAGCCAGTTGCGCCGAAGCGCCTCGGCTTCAGAGGCACCTTCCGCCATCATCGCGGACGTCACGAGATCGGCGATGCCGGTCGCGGCCTCGCCGGCGCCGAGGAACAGGATGCGCTGGTCCTTCAGCTTGCCGCCGTTGACGCGCAGCGCCGAAAACAGGCCGGCGAGCGCCACCGCAGCCGTGCCCTGGATGTCGTCGTTGAAGACGCAGGCCTCATCGCGGTATTTGTGCAGCAGCTTGAACGCCGAGTGGTTGGCGAAATCCTCGAACTGGATCAGCACACCCGGAAAGGTCTTTCGCGCGGCGACCATGAACTCGTCGACGAAGCTGTCATAGGCCTCGCCCGTGAGCCGCCGCTCGCGCAGGCCGAGATAATACGGGTCCTTCAGGAGCTCTTCGTTGTTGGTGCCGACGTCGAGCACGATCGGCAGGCACGTTTCGGGATGCACGCCGGCGCAGGCCGAATAGAGCGAGAGCTTTCCGACCGGAATGCCCATTCCGTTGGCGCCGAGATCGCCGAGGCCGAGGATGCGCTCGCCATCGGTGACGACGATCAGCTTGGCCGGATAGGGCCAGTTCTTCAGGATCTCGGCGATCTGGCCGCGATCGCGCGAGGAGATGAACATGCCGCGTGGCCGCTGGAAAATCAGGCCGTATTTCTGGCAGGCGAGCCCGACCGTCGGCGTGTAGATGATCGGTTGAATCTCGTCGATATTGTCGACGACGACGCGGAAGAACAGCGCCTCGTTGCGGTCGTGCAAGGCATTCAGCGCGACATATTTCTCGAGATCGGTCGGCAGCGTGCGCAGATTGACCAGCACGCGCTCGACCTGGGTCTCCATCGTCAGCACGCAAGGCGGCAGCAGGCCGCGCAGGCCGAGATCGTCGCGCTCCTGCGCGGAGAAGGCGGTGCCCTTGTTGAGCAGGGGATCGCGCAGCAGCGCCATGCCGTGCACGGAATCGGACGATGTCGAATGGGCGCTGACCCGAGCAGGTCTATTCACGAATTCCCCCAGGGAGTTTCTTATTGAAGGGCGAGCATTGTCGGCCAGCACTCACCTGAGATCAAGGACGCAGAAAACTGCGGCAAGCATTGTGATCCCGCACCGCAGCGAGGTTTTGGTGACAGACCGGTCGTCGTGCGCACGAAAAGGTTAACGCCGCGAGGCTGTCGTTCTCCTCATGGTGAGGAGCGCGGAACGCGCGTCTCCGGACGATGCTTTGCATCGCCGGGCGAACCACGCAGGCCCTGCTCTCGCTTGCGGCGCATCCTTCGAGACACCCGCTCCGCGGGCTCCTCAGGATGAGGCAGTGGTATTATTCCGCCTTGATGTCGGCGGCCTTCACGATCGGCCACCATTTCTCGGTCTCGGCCTTCTGGAAGGCTCCGAGCGCTGCGGGCGTCTGCTGATCGGGCGGAGGAATCTCCTGCCCCAATTCGCCAAACCGCTGCTTGACGGTGGGATCGGCAAGCACGGTGACAATGGCCGCGTTGAGCTTTGTGACGATCTCCTTCGGCGTGTTCTTCGGTGCCCAGATGCCGTGCCAGTAGGAGATGTAGAGACCGGGCAACCCCGCCTCGTCGACCGTCGGGATATCGGGCGCGGAGGCGAGCCGCGTCGGCGACGTCACCGCGAACGCCTTGATCGCACCGTTCTTGTAGTGCGGCAGCGAGTTCGAGGCCTGATCGAACATGATGTCGATCTGCCCGGCCACGAGGTCGATCATGGCGGGCCCCGCGCCGCGATACGGCACGAACTGGAAGTCGGTGCCGGTCCTCTCCTTGAAGAAGACACCGGCGACGTGGGCCCCCGTGCCGGCGCCGGCCGTGCCGGCAGTCACCTTGCCGGGGTTGGCCTTCAGCCACGCGATCATCTCTTTCAGAGTGTTGGCTTCGAGCGTCTTCCGGCCGACGATGAGCTGCGTGCCCATCGCGATCGTCGCGACCGGCTCGAAATCGGCGATCACGTCGTATGGCAGCTTGAAGATCGCGCCGTTGAGCACATGCGTGCCCCAATGGCCGATCGTGATCGTGGTGCCATCAGGCGTTGCGCGCGCGACGCGGGCGCCGGCGATGCTGCCGGAGGCGCCGGCGATGTTCTCCACCACGATCGACGTGTGCAATTCAGCGGCGATGCGTTCGGACAGGATGCGCGCCAGCGTATCGGTCGGACCGCCCGCCGCGAACGGCACCACGAGGGTGATCGGCCGCGACGGAAACGGCTGGGCGCTTAGCGGCGCGATCAACCCATAGGCGATCAGCCCAGCAATGACGATCGCATGATTATGCAATCCGGCCCACAGCCCCCGCATCAGTCTCCCCCCACGCTTTTTGTCGCCCGCATGTTGTCAGCAGGCTGGAGCCGGAGTGAACGCTGCGGCGCGGGCCGAGGCAAGCTGAAAATGATGTCGGACAGCTTAGCACTACTTTGGCAGATTGTTGATTTTGCCGCGATTTATAGGATTCCCGAATCAATTGTTCAATGATTCATGGGTGGTCGGCTCTTGGAGGGCTGACCATGCCGGGATGGGAAGACGAACTCGAACGCTGGCTGATGCCGTTCTTGGACCGGCTGGGTCATAAGACCCGACAGCGGATGTGTCCTCTATATGTTGCGGGATTGATCGGTCCTGGCGATCGCAAGAGCGTTCAGCCGATGGCGGAACGCCTTGCCACGAGCAACTACGACCAGTTGCACCATTTCATTGCGGACGGCGTCTGGAACGCGACGCCGCTAGAGACAGAGCTGCTCAACCAGGCGGACCGACTTGTCGGCGGCAGGGATGCGGTGCTGGTTATTGATGACACCTCACTGCCGAAAAAGGGTGAGCGATCGGTCGGTGTTGCGGCTCAATACGCGTCGGCTCTCGGTAAAACTGCAAATTGCCAAACGCTGGTGTCTTTAACGCTTGCGCGCGGGGAAGTGCCCGTGATGGTCGCGTTACGTCTCTTTCTGCCTGACAGCTGGACAAGCGACATGCCTCGCTTGAAGCGCGCTCGCGTGCCAGTCGAACACCGAACGCCGCGGTCCAAGCCGGAGATCGCTTTGGCCGAGATTGACCGCGCGATGGCAGCCAACATACGCTTTGGATGTGTGCTGGCGGATGCAGGATACGGCCTCAGCGCGCCGTTTCGACAAGGGCTAACAGAGCGCGGGCTGGCCTGGGCGGTCGGTATCCCTCGGCACCAGAAAGTGTATCCGGTCGATGTGAAGCTCATTTGGCCGATCACCAAAGCCCGTGGCAAACCACGAAAGCACCACGTGCCCGATATCTTATCGATTGCGGCAGAACAAATGCTGGCCAGCGCCAAATGGAAAACCGTGAGTTGGCGCAGCGGGACGAAAGGTCGGCTCAAAGCCCGATTTGCTGCTCTCCGTGTCCGCACCGCCGACGGCCCTCCGCAGCGGATATGGGATAAAGGTCAGCAGCATCTCCCAGGCGACGAAGCCTGGCTCATTGGCGAGCAACGTGCCTCCGGGGAGAAGAAATACTATCTCGCCAATCTTCCGGCGACGACGGATCTGCGCACGCTGGCCGCCACCATCAAGGGACGGTGGATTTGTGAGCAGGCGCATCAACAGTTGAAGGAGGAACTTGGACTTGATCACTTCGAAGGGCGATCATGGCAAGGTCTTCATCGCCACGCCCTTATGACAATGATTGCCTACGCCTTCCTGCAACATCGTCGCCTCGCAAACGCGGGGCGAAAAAAAAAGAATCAACGGGCCTCCGCCTCAACCGACTATGCCCGCCGTACGTCACGCCATCGTCGATCTCATCCTTCGGCCGCCGCCCCAGCAGTGCCCACATTGCCGAAAGCAAATCCTTGAAAAACAGCGGCGAAAACACATTCTGCCAAAGTAGTGTTAGGACATGTACTCATAAACTCGCGCTGCACTTCGTCTGAGGTCCACTCTGCCTCCGATACCGGCCGCGTTGGCGCACCTCACCCTAGGTCCGAGTTGGGCCATGTGTGGAAATCGCGTGGGGCCCGCTCAGCTGGCGTTAGTGCTTCATTGGCGCGTGTCCGACCGATGATCCGCAGGCTCGGCAAATCGCACGATGGGACCCCGCCTGCTCAATCGCTCAAGAACTTCTTTCTTACTTTCAGCAAGCCGATCAACATTATTGACCACAAACGTGTGATTACCTCCGCACTACTGGTCGCACCCGCTCCACTGGGACATGGTCGCCGTTTTTGCTGACGACCTTCAGAAACACTTCTTCCCGAGTCGCTTTGTCGATCATGCGGGCAGATCCTTTGCCGAGATGCTCATCTCCCCATTGGCTCAATGCCATCAGCACAGGCAATAGCTTGATGCCGGCTTTGGTGGGTTCGTATTGATAGCGCTTTCGCGCCCCCGGCTCCTTGTAAGGAGTTTTTTCAAAGATTCCGTACTCAACAAGTTTTTCCAGGCGCTCAGACAGCACCGCTCTTGGTATGCCCAAAAACGTTTGAAAGTCCTGGAAGCGGCGAACCCCCCATGAGGCCTCGCGCAAGATCAACAAGGTCCAGGTTTCACCAACAATCTCGAGCGTTCGCTTGATGGAGCAGTTGTTTTTTAGCTCCAACATCAAGCGAAGATCCAGCTCGGGCGAATGCGCTTTTTCTGAGTTCATTTTTCATACACAGGTTGACGTTAATGACAGTTCGTTATATGAACTTAGCATGGTTTGGCGTCGAGCGGTCAGGGAACCGTAAGATTACTTGGCGGAATGAGCCATACAGCTCTCGCGGAGGGGACAATGAAGTTTCTGCAAATGTCTAAGTTTGGCAAACCCACCGAGGTGGTTGAAGTTGTCGAAAGCGATCCACCCCCACCGCCGGCAGCAAATGAAGCCACGGTCGCGGTCGAATACTCAGCGATCGGACTTGCTGAACTTCTGATGATCCGTGGCATGTATGCGATCAGGCCGCAGCCGCCCGCGCCGCTCGGGAACGAAGCTATTGGCCGCGTTGTCGCCTTAGGAGCCTCGGTTAAAAATGTAAGGACTGGCGATCGTGTGGCCATTCCGATCGGGCTTCCCGTGTGGAGACAGGCCATCACGGTGCCGGCCACCGATCTCATCGTCTTGTCTGAGCAAGCCGATCCCCAACAGATGTCAATGCTTCGGATCAATCCGCTCACAGCGGCATTGCTCCTAACCGAGTATGTCGAACTCGGCAAGGACGACTGGGTCATCCAGAACGCCGGCAATTCCGGTGTGGGACGCAGCGTCATTGCGTTTGCAAAGGAGTTCGGACTGCGCTCGGTAAGCCTCGTGCGCAGACCCGAGCTGGTGGATGAGCTGAAGTCAGCCGGAGCTGACGTCGTCCTTGTCGATGGACCCGACGTTGTGAAGCAGGTCGCAGCGGCGACCGGCAAGGCTAAAATCAAGCTGGGCATCGACGGCGTGGGTGGCGAGTCCTCGCACTCGGTAGCGTCTTGCCTCGCGTCGAACACCAAGATGGTCGTCTATGGCGGCGTCAGCGGAAAGCCCGCGGCCATGAGTCCTCTGAACATCATTTTCAAGCAGATGACCCTGGAAGGGTTTTGGCTGGGATTTCCGCGCTTTCGAGATGCACACGAAAAGCTTGCGGCTCATACGCGGACAGCCGAGCGACTGATCGCCGAAGGCAAACTGCACGTTCCGGTCGCCGGCGTTTATTCGCTCGAGCAGGCAACTCAGGCCATGGCGCATGCGCAAAAAGGCGGGAAAGTCCTTCTGAAACCCAACTAATGGATGATCAACGGTCAGGCGCCCTGAATTCTAAGCGCCTGAAACCGCAGCTAGTGCGATATCGAAAGCGATGGCCCTAATTCCAATAGGGCGAACCGGAGGACACATGACTGCTCTTTTAGATCTGGTGCTTGAGTCTCACGGAACTCTTGAACGATGGCGAAAATTCAACGCGATCGACGTGAACCTCTCGATGCATGGTTCGCACTGGACTAGAAAGGGATGGGATGGTGTCTTCGAAAATGTTCAATTGAAGGCGCAAACGAAAGAACAGCGAACTTGCTTTACGCACTTTACCGAAGAAGGCGTGCAAAGCATCTACGAACCGGATCGTGTTCGGCTAGAGACAATCGACGGGAAGCTTATCGAGGAGCGCGTACATCCAAGAAATGCGTTTGAAGGACATACTCTTCAGACGACGTGGGATAGGCTGCATCTGGCTTACTTTACCGGGTATGCACTTTGGAATTATCTGAATACTCCATTTATGTTTGTCACTGAGAGTGCCAAAGCGGAAGAGATAGACCCGGCGACCGACCAAGGCACGGTACGCCGGCGGCTCAAGATCACTTTTCCCGAGAAGGTTGGAACTCACTGTCCGGACCAGATATTCCACGTCGATGAAAACGGGCTCATCGCTCGTTTGGATTATACCACACTCGTGGCAGGTGGTGCTCCAGCCGCGCACTACATGTCCGAGTACAAGAACATTCAAGGGATTATGATGCCAACCAAACGGCGCGCGTTCAGGAGAAACCCGGACGGAAGTATAAATACCGAATCTGTCCTCGTCGGTATCGATATCTCTGCAATTGCTTTGACTTAAAAAAGCATTCAGACGGCAGGAAGCACGCAAGCAAATGGGTACCCCCCGACTGCCCCATGGCGCGCGCCGTGGGTGTCATCGGCGATTGGGGTAGACACAATCGACTTGAGGAGCGCGTACATCCAAGAAAAACGTTTGAAGGACACGCGCGAGTACGTTCATGGCGTGGACACAAACGAACTTAAGGGCAAGGCGGGGCCAAAAGGCGCCACCTCCTCTGTTCTGAGTTATCGTTGGCATGCCGACTTCCGGTTTGGATCACGAGCCGCCGATCACACGTAAGGTCGGACACTTCCGCTTTCGATTGGCAAGCCGACGTTTATGGACAGACTCTCTAGCCGACCGCTCGCCTTGGCGTCAGATGAGCGGCGCCATCAGCCGGCGGCGCGATGTGCATCAGGATGGTCTGGGTGGCGGATGCGACCTCGATGCCGTTGTGCTGGAAACGCTGCTTCATGCGGCGGTTGAATTCGCGCTGCACCGGCCAGCGGCCGGCCTCGGTGCAGCGGATCTGGCCGACGATCGACACCATGGCGCCGTCGACCTTGTCGATGCCCCAGAGCTCGAGATCGCCGCGGATCAGACTGCGGAATTCCACCTCGCGGCGCATCTCGTCGACGATGTCCTTGAGGATCTGGCCGGCGCGGTCGGTATCCTCCTTGTAGGCGACGTTGACGCTGACGGACGCATTGCCGGCGCCGCGGCTGGCATTGGTGATAGTCGTGACCGCGCTGAACGGCACGATGTGCACGGCACCGTCGCCGGCACGAAGCCTGATCGTGCGGATCGAGACGTTCTCGACCACGCCCGATAGCCCGGACACGCTGACGCTGTCGCCGACCTGGACGGTGTTCTCCAGCAGCAGGAACAGGCCGGTGATGAGATCCTGCACCAGCTTCTGCGAGCCGAAGCCGATGGCGATGCCGACGATGCCGGCGCCCGCCAGCAGCGGCGCGACGTTGACGCCGATCTCGCTGAGCGCCGTGAGCCCGACGACAGTGGCGATCACGCACAGCAAGGCCGTGCGCAGCATCGGCTGAAAGGTCCGCAGCCGCGCGGCCCGGGCATAGTGCCCATCGCGCGACAGCGTATTGATCTGGCGGTCCAGCAGCGCGTTGCTGGCTTCCCAGATCGCAGCTGCGATGAACACGGCAAGTCCGATCGTCACCACCGCCGAGATCAGCCGGCTGCCGATCTGGCCCCCATAAAACCATACGATGGCGTCGACGCCCCAGACTTCGAGCACGGCCACCAGGCCGATGAAGGCGATCACGCCGGATACGATCTTGCGCAGCAGCGGCAGGTAGCGGTTGGCGCGGATCTCGAGGCCCGGAAAGCGCTGGAGGATCTCGGGCTTGATGCGGAAGCCGCGGTCGATCAGGCCCAGCGTCAGCATGATGGCGACACGCGTGATCAGCGCCACCGCGATGGTGCCGACGAAATATTGCAGCAGCAACGAATAGCCGTTGCGAATGTTCAGCGCCCACACGGCCCACAGCGCAAGGTCGAGCGCGATGGCGAGATAGTGCCAGCCGCCCGCGATGCGGTTGCGCAGTCGCGCCGCGATCCCCTGCCGGTCGGCCGGCGCGCGGATCGCTTCGGCGACCTGGCGGCGGCATTGCAGGATGATGACGACGATGAAGAGATGCACGACCAGCATCACCATGCGCAGGAGCGCGGCGTAGCCGCCGCGATGCAGGCCGAGCAGCAGCGCGACATTCGCAAAGGCGATGCCGGAGACGCCGACACCGACGATACGGCGCGCCCAGATCTCGATATAGGCGGCGGTTTCGGCCTTGACCGGAAACAAGCCGAACGGTCCCGCCAGCACACGGACCACACAGAAGAGCCCGCGCGAGAACGCATAGGCGTTGACGACGGCGAGGATCACGAGACGGACGGTGGTGGGCCCGCCGATCTCGGTGCCGAGCAGCGCCGTGGCGACGCCGACAAAGACCAACACGGGTAGCAGCTCGAGCAGGAAGCGTCCCAGCACGAGCGGCAGCCGCAGCATGATTTGCCAGGCCCGCGCCAGGCTGTGGCGGCGCATGTGCAGTTCGGGCGCCGGGGTGACATCGGCCACGGATGACGGCGGATCGGCAATGGGCAACACCTGCACCGGCAGACGCGCCGTTTGCGGCATGCGCCCTTCCAGGAACACGACGGGGCGGCGGATCAGACGGAAGATCACCCATTCGGCGCAGAAGGCGCAGCCGAACACCAGCGCAAGCTTCCAGGCGATCTCGATCAGGAGATTGTAGGCCGCGGGATCGTTCGCGGTCCGCACGATCCAGTAATAGAACGCCGGGAAGTGCGTGAGCGTCCTGGCCATATCGGCGACGTCTCGCGAAATCTCGCCGATTTCCTCGGACACGGTGAGCATGAGCTGCGCACCGAGGCCGTCGGCCGCGAGCGGGATCGGCGATTTTGGCTCGGGCGCGGGCTGCTGTGCACCGGACGCATTGGCGATCGCGCGCAGCGTGTCGATCATCTGCGCGCGCTTCTTGTCGTCCTGCAGCGTTTCCAGCGCGCGCTTGGCCTCATCGGGCGACAACGCGGCAGCGCTACTCGTCGGCGGCGCGGCGCGGGCGCAGGAGAGAGATGAGATCGCGATCAAGAGCGCGGCGAGAAGCGCGGAGGCAAGCTTATGCGACACGAGGGATCCCTGGGAAAATGAATGCGACGGCGACGTCGGGCCCGTCACCGCCGAAGCACATGCATCATGTCGGATCGACGCTATTCGCCCGGGCGCTGTGTCGGAAGTTGGCCAATGAGGCGACATTCTCTTGGCATTTGCCGCGGTGCAGTAAACGGGAACCGCGGTCTCAAGGCAGGACGTGCAGCGATCGGAATGCAGGCACGCGGCTGGAAGCTCAACCGCGGCCATTCTTCGAGACGCCCGCCTGCGGCGAGCCCTCAGGATGAGGGATGAATATGCGGCAACATTTCAACGCAGATGGATGCAGCTGAGCCTCATCCTGAGGAGCCGCAGAACGCGGCGTCTCGAAGGACGAGGCGCTCGCTCAGGCGCCGCTGAGACGTCATATGCGACAGCCCTGATATGCGACAGCCCTCCGTCATTCCGGGAGTCGGCCCGGAATGACGGCCGTGAGGAGGAGGAAGAGAGAAGCACGATGTCAAAAGCACGGCGGCCGCGTCACGGCCCTCCGACGTGGATCGGTGTGCAATCGATGTGATGCACAATACAGCGCCGGGCAGGTAGGGGCTATGCCACACTGATGCAGCCCTCTAAACCTTGGCCCGGCGTGCCGTTCGCGGTTTTCTGCCGCTATGCGATAGTCCGAACGAGCTCCATCGCACTTAACGCGGCTGGATCTGCGGAGGTGGTGTCATAGACCTCCCCTTGCTCTTGATGTGGACGTTGCGCGTCGCTTGTTTGCGACCATTGAGATGGTCCTCCCGTGACGAAGAACTGTCAAGCAAGATCAACGGCGCGCAAATCACATTTGAGGGCGCGTTCCATCTGACTGCGACGGATTCGCTTGCAGCGAAATGCGAGAAGTGGGCGAATTGCGAGGCCGCCCTTCCCGCCAATGTAGAACGCTTCTGCTACCGGTGGACGCGAGTACTGAGGAATTTGGGGATGATCACATCATGCCCCTGTTTTGCCCGACGAGTCAAACGATTTCGTTAAATCCGCAAGCGCTCGCGCTGACCTTCAAGTCATTGATTTCGTTATCCCCGGCTACTGTGCATGGGGTTGTTTTCGCGTTTTTGTTTCTTGCCCGCCTTCTCCTCCTTCTCCAGCGCCTTGCGCACCTCGTCGAATTCACCCGCCGAGGCCTTGTCGGCGCGAGGGAAGCGCAGATCGAGCTTTTCGAGCGCCGCGACGATGGCCGACCCGATCACGACGCGCGCGAACCATTTGTGGTCGGCCGGCACGACATACCACGGCGCATGAGGCGTTGCCGTGTGCCGGACGATGTCCTGATAGACCGCCTGGTAGCGCGGCCACAGCGCGCGCTCCTTAATGTCGTCCATGGAGAACTTCCACTGCTTGGACGGATCCTCCAGCCGGTCGAGGAAGCGCTCGCGCTGCTCGTCTTTGGACAGGTTGAGGAAGAACTTCAGCACCACGGTGCCGTTGCGCGCGAGATAGCGCTCCCACGCACAGATGTCCTCGAACCGCTCCTTCCAGATGTTCTTGGTGACGAGCATTGACGGCAGCTTCTCCTTGGCGAGGACCTCCGGATGCACGCGCGTCACCAGGCATTCCTCGTAATGGGAGCGGTTGAAGATGCCGATATGCCCGCGCTCCGGCAGCGCGACCACGTGGCGCCAGAGGAAATCGTGATCGAGCTCCTTGCTGCTCGGCGCCTTGAAGGCACTGACCTCGCAGCCCTGCGGATTGATCCCCTCGAAGATCGCCTTGATCGCGGAATCCTTGCCGCCGGCGTCCATCGCCTGGAACACGATCAGTACCGACCAGCGGTCCTGGGCGTAGAGCTTCTCCTGAAACGCGATCAGCCGCTTCATGTTGGCATCGAGAATCTCCTGGGCCTTCTCCTTGTCGAGGTCGCCCTTCTCGTTGGTCTTGTGATCCTTGAGATGAAACTTGCCCGAACCATCGTAGCGGAACGGCGTGATGTAGCGGTCAAGTTCCTGGGCGAGCGATTTGGACGACTTCTTGCTCATGAGCGCGGGACACCTTGCGTTGCGGCTTCAATCGGTCGAGCAAGCTACCAAGGATACCCTTGGGAAGGAATATGATGAAAAGCACGAGCAACACGCCGTAGACGAGATTGTCCCAGCCGACCGCCTTGGTGCCGAAGCCGATGCGCAGGGTCTCGGCCAGCATAATCGTGATGATAGCGCCGAAGGTCGGGCCGAGCGAGACGAACAGGCCGCCGACGATGGCCGCGAACACCATCTGGAGCGACACCGCGATGCCGCTGACGGTATCAGGCGTGATGAACATCTGGTACTGGCAGTAGAGCGCGCCGGCCAATGCCGTCATCAGCGCGCTGAGCAGCGTGATCTTCAGCTTCTCCGCGGTGACGTCGACGCCGGCGGCGGCCGCGGCGTCCTCGTCCTCCGAGATCGCCTCCAGCGCATAGCGGGCCATGCTGCGGTCGACCCAGTGCCAGACCACGATGCCGAAAAGCCAGACCCCGAGCGCGATCAGGTACCAGGTGATCTTGTCGTCGAATTGCAGCGACCAGAGCTTGTTGCCCGCGGCCCGGTTCGGCGTGTAGCCGAGCGAGCCGCCGGTGTAGTCGCGCGTCGCCGTAATGACCTGGAGCACGATGCCGGAGAGCGCGAGCGTCACCAGCACGAAATAGTGCCCGGTGATGCGGAAGCGGAAACAGGGATAGCCGACGATCAGCGCCAGCGCGCCGGCCGCGACCATGCCGATGGGGATGCCGATCCAGGGCGACCAGCCCAGGTGATTCCAGAGTAGCGCGGTGACATACGCGCCGATTCCCATGAAACCGCCGTGGCCGAGCGAGACGAGGCCGAACCGCCCCATCATCGACCAGGACGTATAGGCGAACGACCAGATCAGGATCAGCACCAGGATGTGCAGATGATAGGGATCGCGATAGACGAAAGGCAGCGCGACCAGCGCCGCCAATCCGATCCCCCAGGCTGCAAGCCGTCCCCGCCCCATCATCGGCGCCTCGCGAGCAGGCCCGCGGGCCGGATGAACATCATGACGATGAAGAACGCGAAGGCAAGCACATAGCCCCATTCGAGATCGGAGAACAGGCCGCCGAGCGAGATGATCTCGGCGAACACGAAGGCGGCGATGAAGCCGCCGATGAAATTGCCGAGGCCCCCGAGCACGCAGATCAGGAAGGTGATCGGGCCGAACGACAGGCCGACGAAGGGATGCACGTCATATTGCAGAACCAGCAGGCATGCTGCGAGCCCGGCCAGCCCCCCGCCGATCGCAGAGGTAATGAGATAGATCCGCTTCGTGTCGACGCCCATCAGCGCCATGATCTGCCGGTCCTGCGAGATCGCCCGGATCGCGGTCCCTGTGAAGGTCCGCGTCATGAACAGATAGACCGCGACCATGCCGACCAGCGCGGCCAGGAAGGACAGCAGTCGCGCGTAGCTGAAATTCATGTCGCCGAAGGCGAGCACCGGCAGGCGGATGCCGAGGTTACGGAAGTCGATGCCGAAGGCGACCGTGGCAAAGCTCTGCAGCACGAACAGCACCCCGCCGGTCGCCAGCAACTGGTTGATTGGCGGCGCCGTGAGCAGCGGCGCGATCACGAGGTAATGCAGCGCCGCGCCGAGCACCGCGACCAGCAGGATGGTGAGCGGCGCGGCGACGAAATAGCTGATGCCGTAATACTGCACCAGGAAGTACATGGCGTACATGCCGATCATCACCAGCTCTGCGTAGCAGATCCAGGTCACGTCGATGACGCCGAAGATCAAATTGAGCCCGAGCGCGAGCAACGCCAGCACGCCGCCGAGCAGGATGCCGTTGATCACGGCCTCCAGCAGGTAGATGTCGAAAATGTCCAGAAATGCTTGCATGCCTGCATGAACCTCACACCCCGAGATACGCTTCCTTGACCGTGTCGCTCGCCAGCATCTCGGCCGAGGTGCCTGAGGACCTGATCGTACCCGCCTCGATCAGATAGGCGCGATCGACCACTTTCAGCACCTGCTGCACATTCTGCTCGACGATCAGCACGGTCAGCCCGCTGGCGCGGATCCGCTTCACCAGCTCGAACACCTGCTGCACCACGACCGGCGCGAGCCCCGCCGACGGCTCGTCGAGCAGCAGCAGCTTTGGATTCGACATCAGCGCGCGGCCGATCGCGCACATCTGCTGCTCGCCGCCGGACATGGTGCCCGCCATCTGGTGGCGGCGCTCCTTCAGGCGCGGAAACAGCTCGAACACCACGTCCAGCCGCTCGGCATAGTGGCCGCGCGCCTCCTGCATGAAGGCGCCCATCTTGAGATTGTCGTCGACCGAGAGCTGCGGAAACAGCCGCCGGTTCTCCGGCACATGCGCGATCCCGAGGCTGACGATCTTGTGCGGCGGCGTGGCCACGACGTCGACGGTTTCCATTCTGATCGCCCCACGCGAGGGGCGGATCAGGCCGGAGATGACGCGCATCAGGGTGGTCTTGCCGGCCCCGTTGGGACCGATGACGCCGACGGCCTCACCCGCCCTCACGTCGAGATCGACGTCGAACAGTGCCTGGAAGGTACCATAGCCGGCATTGACGCCGCGGAGCTCCAACATCACTGCACCCCCGCGCGGCGGCGCGCTGCGGCGGCAGCAGCCTGCGTGGTCTCGGCATCGGTGCCGAGATAGACCTCGATGACACGGGGATCGCCGGCAACGGCACTCGGCAAACCTTCCGAGATCTTCTCGCCGTGATCGAGCACCATGACGCGATCGACGACGCGCATCAGCACGCCCATGATGTGCTCGACCCAGATGATGGTAATGCCGAGCTCGTCGCGGATGTTGCGGAGCATGTTAGCCGCCTGCCCCATCTCGGCCTCGTCGAGGCCGCCGAGGCTCTCATCGGCCAGCAGAAGTTTGGGCGCGGTGGCGAGTGCTTTCGCCAGTTCGAGCTTTTTCAGGCCGGCTGCGCCGAGGCCGTCGACGCTGGCATGGCGATCGGTCGGCAAGCCGACCATCGCCAGCGAGCGCTCGGCCGCCTCCTCGGCCCTGGCACGGCTGTGGCGGCCCTGGCCATAGAATCCGGCGAGCGCGACGTTCTCGAAGATCGTCAGGCGGCGGAATGGTCGCGGGATCTGGAAGGTGCGGCCGATGCCGCTGTTGATGATCCGGTGCGGCGGAAGGCCCGCGATCTCGGAGCCGTCGAACAGGATCGAACCGGACGTCGGCGCCAGTGTACCCGAGAGCATATTGAAGATCGTGCTCTTGCCCGAGCCGTTGGGGCCGATCAGGCCGAGGATCTCGCCCTGATCGACTTTGAACGACACATTGTTGACGGCGGTGAAGCCACCAAACCGCTTCACCAGCCCGCTGACTTCCAGCACCGTCCCGCTCTCCTCTCTGCGCGCATTTGCGCTACTGATTGCTGTAGGTGGTGCCCTTCGGCAGCGGCAGCACAGCCTCGCGCTGCGCCTGACTCTTGGGCCACACCACGGAGGACTTGTCGTCGATGTACTGGATCACGACCGGGAACGAGCGCTCGTTCTGCCCGGCCATCGGCGTGCCCTCGCCGTAAAACTTCACGCCGAAGCCGAGCATGGTGCCCCCTTCGGGAATATCAGTATCGAGGGCAGCCTTGCGCAGCGCATCCGGATCGACCCCGCCATACTTCTTGATCGCGCGCGGCAGCACGTCATTCATGAACACATAGGTGTTGGACGCACCGATGCCGACATGCGCCGAGCGGATCGCGACGCCGGGCCGGATCTTGTCGAATTCCTCGCCAACCATCTTGATCACAGGCGGGAGCTTGGGATCCATGGTCTTCTGGTTGGCAAGCCAGATCGAGATCGGGTCTGTGTTGAAGATGTAGGTGGCATCGGCTCCCATGCCTTCCTTCAGTTTTTCATAGACGCCGTAACCCGCGCCGTGCCCCATCAGCGCGCCGAACTTCAGCCCCTGCTCGCGCGCCTGACGCAGCAACAGCGTGATATCAGGGTTGTAGCCAGTGTGGAAAATGACATCAGGCTTGGCGCGCTTCAGCTTGGTCACCAGCGCGGAGAGGTCAGGCGCGGTGGCTGAATAACCCTCCTTCATCACGACGTTGAATCCCGCCTTCTTCGCGCCGGCCTCGTTGCCCCTGGACACGTCGACGCCATAGGCGCCGTCTTCGTGAATGATGGCGACGCGCAGATCCTTCGGCTCCTTGTCGAACTTCGCCTTGGCATTCTGCGCGATGAAATCCATGGTCATCATGCCGAACTGGTCGCCGCTCGCCTGCGGGCGGAAGACGTATTTGTAACCCTTCTCGTTGAACACGGCCGACGAGATGCAAGTCGTCATCCACATGAACTTCTTGAGCTGCTCGACGCGGGCCGCGACCGGCACACATTGCGCCGAGGAGAAGAAGCCGAGCACCGTGTCGACCTTTTCCTGCTCGAGCAGGCGGATGGATTCGTTGATCGCGATGTCGGGCTTGCTTTGCGCATCGGCATAGACCGCTTCGATCTTGTAACCCTCGACGCCGGTCTTGGCGAAATGGTCGAGAATGATCTTTGCGCCGATATAGCCGAGTTCAGAGCCACCGCCGGCGAGAGGCCCGGTCAGATCGAAAACGACGCCGATCTTGATCTTCTTCTCTTTGCCTTGATCCTGGGCCTGGGCGGACAGCGCCAAGCCTGTCGCCGATACCGCGACCAACAGCCCACGTACCAAACGGGCAGCCATGCGCACGCGCATCAAAACCTCCCTGGACGATTGTGCATTGCATTCTTTTTGGTTTTATATTTTCGCCCATCACATGGGCTGAGCGCAGCGATGTCAAGCCTCGCGCATCAGCGCAACGCGAACTGCTGCTCGACGAAGGCCGTGACAAATCGCGGCATGGACGGCGTGAGATCGCTCACCCCGCGCACGAGATGAATGGCCGAGAGCTCTGGCTCGGCCTCGTCCGCCAGATTGGCTTCGATCCGCGCACGCGCCACATCACCCGGCATGTCCAGGTTGACGATTTGCAACATCGCAATCGTCGGGCCGGTGACGACGCAGTGCCAGTCCGGCTCGACCCGATAGTCGGCGGCGGTCAGGCCGGTCTCTTCCTCGAGTTCGCGGATCACGCTGCCGGGAATGTCCAGCGTGTGGCCCCTGACGTCTTCGAGATCGGGCGTACCGGACGGGAAATAAATCCGGCCCGCATTGGCGGTGTGCTGCGCCATCTCACCCATGACGAAGGCGCCGTCGGAGGCGCGCAACGCGCCCATGCCAAAACCGTTGAACACGGCCTTGTCGGGAAAACCCCAATCGCGCCAGGCGAGGAAGCTCGCGAAATCGGTCTCGAAATAGGTCGCAGAAAGATGCCCGTCGGCGAACGTTGCATCACGCCCGAGCAGGACGCGACCGTTCCAGATCTTTGGCCGCTCGCGCTGCTTCTCGGCGAAATGCGTGGCGATCTCGGCGCGCCGCTCCTCCGCGAACGCCCAGACGATCGGCCGCACGGCAAGTTCAAGCGTCGTGACCCGATGAATGATTGGTGACGTCATGACGCCTGATGACCACACCTTCGCGTCAGTTATTTGACGCTTCCCGTGGTCTTCTTGGCCTGCTCGACATACTTGTTGGTGAAGGTCTTGCTGACGTCGATCTTGGCGTTGGCGACCTCGGGCGATCCAACGCTGAACACCGCGAGCACGGCGTCGGCGCCCTTCGGGTCCATCTTGCCGGTCTCGGAGAACATTGGGATCGTGTTCTTCAGTGCCGCGAGATAGAGGTCCTTGTTCTTGCCAACCGTCTCCTCCGGCATCTTCGCCATGATCTCCTCGGGCGAGTGCGAGTGGATCCAGGCGAGCGTGCCCAGGATCGCGTTGGTCAGCGCCTGCGTCTCCTTCTCGTGGCCGGCGACCCAGGCCGCGGTCGAGTACAGCGCGCCGCCCGGATATTCGCCGCCGAACGTCTCAAGTGTATCCTTTTGCGTGCGGGTGTCCGAGAGGATGCGCAGATCCTTGTGGCTGCCCTGGAGCACGGTCACGGAGGGATCGAGCATCACGGCCGCATCGATCTGGCCCTGCTCCATGGCGGCGACCGCAGTGGCGCCGAGGCCAACGCCGATCACGGCGGTGCTGGCGGGATCGACGCCATTCTTCTTCAGCATATACTTCAGGAAGAAGTCAGTGGAGGAGCCGGGCGCGCTGACGCCGACCTTCTTGCCGGCGAGGTCCTTGATCGACTTGATCTCGTTGGTGTGCGACGGCGAAACCACCAGCACGAGGCCGGGATAACGGTCATAGACCACGAAGGCCTGAAGCTCCTGCTTCTTGGCCGCGAGGTTGACGCAATGGTCGAAATAGCCGGAGACCACGTCGGCGCTGCCGCCGAGCACGGCCTTGAGCGCGTCCGAGCCGCCCTTGAGGTCCACGAGCTCAACGTCGAGACCCGCCTTGTCGTATTCGCCGAGCTGCTTTGCCAGCACCGTCGGCAAATAGCACAAACAGGAGCCGCCGCCGATCGCGATCGTGACCTTGCTTTGCGCCGCGGCAAGACCGGTGGTGAGCGTCAGCGCGAGCAGCGCGCCCGCGAGCCTGGCTATCGTGTTCTTCATTGGTTTCCTCCGTTCGGCTGGCGGCACCATAAAGCAGCCGGGCTGGCTTGAGAAGCAGGACCGAAGGCGCTGGCCATCGGCCTTTCGGCGCAATAGCATGAAGCCCACAAGAACAATTCTTGATGGGGAGGATCATCCATGAATCGCCTTGCAATCGGACTGTCGATCGCCACCGCTTTTGCCGCCGGATGCGGCGCAACCCACCTGCTGCGGCCGGCGGTGGCCGCGGAGAACATCCCTCCGCAGATCATCCACACCGGCGAGATGGAGGGCGACGCGCTCGGGAATGCCAACGCCGTCGGCTACCGCTCCAAGACGTTCGCAAGCGCCGATGGCGCCACCATCTCGATCCAGGTCGGCAATGTGCCCAAGCACATGCATCCCAACACCAACGAGATCCAGTACATCTTAGAGGGCACCGGCACGATCTGGTTCGGCGACAAGGAGGTCACGGTGAAGCCGGGCGACCTCGTCATCATCCCGAAGGGGACGCCGCATGGCGGCACCAAGCCGATCAGCGGACAGGTCAAGGCGATCGCGATCAAGACGCCGCCGCAGGCCCCCGATGACACCAAGCTGCTGGATTGAGCTTTCGCGATCCGGGGCTCGCGCGGTGCGCGGGCCCCTCGCGGCTTAGCCACGCCCGTCCACGGTCGGGCGCCAGACCAGCAGTCTCCGCTCCACCAATGTCACGCCAAAATCGATCAGGATGACGAAGGCCGACAGCACGAACATGCCGGCGAAGACGCCGGCGACGTCGAATATGCCCTCGGCCTGCTGAATGAGGTAGCCGAGCCCCGCCGCCGATCCCAGATACTCGCCGACGACGGCACCGACCACGGCAAAACCGACCGACGTGTGCAGCGAGGAGAACATCCACGACAGCGCCGAAGGCCAATAGACGTGCTGCATCAGCTGCCGCTCGCTCATGCCGAGCATGCGGCCGTTGTCCAGCACGGTGCGGCTGACCTCCTTGACGCCCTGATAGACGTTGAAGAACACGATGAAGAACACCAGCGTCACGCCGAGCGCGACCTTGGACCAGATGCCCAGCCCAAGCCACAGCGCGAAGATCGGCGCCAGCACCACACGCGGCAGAGCGTTGACCATCTTGACGTAGGGATCGAACACCGCGGCGACCAGCGGCTGGCGCGCGAACCAGAAGCCGATCAGCACACCGCCGGCCGATCCGATCACGAAGGCCAGGATCGATTCCGTCAGCGTGATGCCGAGATGCTTCCAGATCACACCGGACGAGAACCATTTGACGATCTGGGCGAAGACATCGACCGGATTGGAGAAGAAGAACGGCGGCAGCAGGATCTTGCCGAACACGGGCACGGTCGACAGCAATTGCCACAGCGCGAGGCAGACCACCGCGACCAGCACTTGCAGCGTAAGCAGCGTGACGCGCGACATCAGACCGCCTCCGCCGCTTGCGTGGACTGCGCATAGCCCTTCATGACCTCGTCCTTGAGCACGCTCCAGATCTCGCGATGAAGCGCATGGAATTCCTTGTCCAGCCGCACTTCGAAAATGTCGCGCGGGCGCGGCAGGCTCACGCGCCAGTCGCCGATGATGCGGGAGGACGGCCCCGCCGACATGATCACGACGCGGTCGGCGAGCGCGATCGCCTCTTCCAGATCATGGGTGACGAACAGCACGGCCTTGCGGTCAGCGTTCCAGAGGTCGAGCAACAGGTTGCCCATCACCTGCCGGGTCTGTGCATCCAGCGGTCCGAACGGCTCATCCATCAGCAGGATCTTTGGATCGCGGATCAGCACCTGCGCCAGCGCCACGCGCTTGCGCTGGCCGCCCGAGAGCATGTGCGGATAGCGGTTGGCGAAGGCACCCAAGCCGACCGAGGTCAGCCATTTCTGCGCCCGCGGCAGTGCCTCGCTGCGCGGCGTGCCGCTGACTTCGAGCCCGATCGCGACGTTGTCGAGCGCGGTCTTCCAGGGGAACAGCGCATCGGCCTGGAACAGGTAGCCGGCGTCCCGGTTCAGCCCGGCAAGTGGCTGGTCGAATATCCTGACGCTCCCCGCAGCCGGCTTCAGCAGCCCGGCCGCGACGTTGAGCAGTGTTGATTTCCCGCAGCCGGTCGGGCCGACGATGGCGACGAACTCGCCCTGCGCCACCGTCAGATGCGCCTTCTCCACCGCCGTATAGACCCGCCCGTCCCCCAACTGGAACGCGACCTTGGCATCTTCCAGCGCCACTGCCGTAGGCGTTATCATATGCTTCCTCCGAACTTGGCCCGATGCCTTAGCCGCTCGCGCGACCAAGTTCAATCAAGCCGCCAAGCGTGCTACGCATGGGCCTTGTCATCCCCTCCCTTCCCCCTCCCTTCCCTGGGGCGGGTCAGCGCAGTGAGCCCCGCCCGATGCCGTCCAGGCCGATGATTGGCTATGCCCACGTCACCAAGAGCTTCGGCGCGCTCAAGGCCGTGGACGATGTGTCACTCGACATCGCCGAAGGCGAATTTGTAGCCGTCGTCGGCGGCTCGGGTTCGGGCAAGACGACGCTGCTGCGGCTCGCCAACCGCCTGATCGAGGCGGATGGGGGCACGATCACGGTCGAGGGCGACGACGTGCAATCCGTCGATCCGGTCGCGCTGCGGCGCCGCATCGGCTACGTTTTCCAGAGCGGCGGACTGTTCCCGCATCTGAGCGTCGCCGACAATATCGGGATCACGCCGAAGCTGCTCGGCGTCTCGGCAGCGGATATCGCAACACGGGTCGATGAGTTGCTCGAGCTCGTGCAGCTCGACCGGGCCGCCCATCGCGGGCGGTTGCCGGATGCGCTCTCGGGCGGCCAGCGCCAGCGTGTCGGCGTGGCGCGGGCGCTTGCGGCAAGGCCCCGCATCGTGCTGATGGATGAGCCATTCGGCGCGCTCGATCCCCTTACCCGCGATGCGCTCGGCGACGATTTTCGCGAGCTGCACCGCAAGCTCGGCCTGACCACCGTGATGATCACCCACGACATGACGGAAGCGATCCTGCTCGCCGACCGCATCGCGGTGATGCGCAGCGGGAAGCTGCTGGCGCAGGGCACGCCAGTGGAGCTCTCGAAAAGCAGCGACGCCTACGTGCTGGAGCTGCTGCGGACGCCGCGACGCCAGGTCGAGCGATTGAACGCGCTGCTGCTAAAGGGCGGGGCGGCATGAGCCTTTTCACGGATCCGCGTTGGGGCGAAGCGCTGGCGCATTTGCCCGACTATCTCGGCAACCACGTGCGGGTGAGTCTCGCCGCGCTTGCGCTCGGCCTGATCGTCAGCCTGCCGCTGGCGATTCTGACGCGCAACCGTCCCACGCCGCGCGCTGTGCTGCTCGCGCTCGCCAGCATCGTGCAGACGGTGCCCGGGCTGGCGCTGCTCGCGCTGTTCTATCCGCTCCTGCTGCTCGCGGCCTCCGTGGCGCTGGCCTGGTTCGGCGTCTCCTTCTCCGCTTTCGGCTTCCTGCCGGCGATGCTGGCGCTGGCGCTCTATTCGATGCTGCCGGTGCTGCGCAATGGCATCACCGGCCTCAACGGCATCGATCCCGCGCTGATAGAGGCTGCCAAAGGCGTCGGAATGACCGCGCGGCAGTCGCTGGTGATGGTCGAACTGCCGCTGGCGCTGCCGGTCATGATGGCGGGGATCCGCACCGCCGCGGTGTGGGTGATCGGCACCGCGACGCTGTCGACCCCGATCGGGCAGACCAGCCTCGGCAATTACATCTTTGCCGGGCTCCAGACCCAGAACTGGGTGTTCGTGCTGTTCGGCTGCTTTGCCTCGGCCCTGCTGGCGCTCGCCGTCGATCAACTGCTCGGCCTGGTCGAGAGCGGCCTGCGCTGGCGCAGCCGCGTGCGTGCGGCGCTTGGCGCGGCCGGGATCGCGGCACTGGTCGCCGCAACATTGGTGCCGACGATGGGGCGCTCGTCACAGAACTATGTCGTCGGCGCCAAGACGTTCGCCGAGCAGTATGTGCTGTCGGCGCTGATGCGGGACCGGCTTCAGGCCGCCGGTCTCGCCGCCGTCGCACGCTCCGGTCTCGGCTCAAGCGTGATCTTCGAGGCGTTGAAAGCCGGCGATATCGATCTCTACGTCGATTATTCCGGCACGCTCTGGGCCAATCAGCTTCACCGCACGGACATCAAGCCGCGCGCGGAGCTGTTGGCGGAGCTGCAGACAACGCTTGCGAAGGAGAACATCACCCTGCTCGGCGAGCTCGGTTTCGAGAACGCCTATGCGCTGGTGATCCCGAAGAAGCGCGCCGAGGCGCTTGGCATCCGCACCATCGCCGATCTCGCCGCGCATGCTTCGACCCTGTCGATCGCCGGCGACTATGAGTTTTTCTCGCGACCCGAATGGGCGGCGCTGCAAAAGGCCTATGGCCTCTCGTTCCGCGCCCAGCGCCAGATGCAGCCGGACTTCATGTATGCGGCCGTCGCCAGCGGCGAGGTCGATGTCATCGCCGGCTACACCAGCGACGGGTTGATCGCAAAATACGATCTCGTTGCGCTCGACGATCCCAGGCACGCGATCCCGCCCTACGATGCGATCCTGCTGCTGGCCCCAAAGCGCGCCGGCGACGAACGGCTGCGGGCCGCGGTGAAGCCGCTGCTCGGCAAGATCGACATCGCGACCATGCGCGAAGCTAATTTGCGCGCCGCCGGCAATGACGCGAATTCGTCGCCGGATGCAGTGGCGAAATGGCTGTGGGAGAAGGTGGGTGGGCGGTAGCCGCGCCATTCGTTCGATGTCGTCCTGGCCTTCGCCAGGACGACGTTGGAGAGACGCTACAGCCCCCTGATCATCCCCGCATCGATCAGCAGCCGGTTAAGCCGGCGCGCTTCGGCCCCGTCCTTGCATCCGTAGAATATGCCCTTGCAGCGGAGCATGATCTCCTTCTGCTCGGCGAAGGACGGATCGAGCGGGATGCCGGCGGCTTCCTGGATAACCAGCGGCAGATACGGGCCGTCGACCGTGTCCATCACGGCCTCGCTTTTCACCGGCTCGAAATTGACGGCGTCGATCGCGTAGTAAGTCGCGTAGAGACGTGCGTCGTAGGCGTCGAGCTTCTTGCCGAGAGCGCCCTCGTCGAGCCCGGGCTCGAGGATACCGGGCGCGAATTCCGGCTGATGATCGCCGTAGCGCACGATCAGGAAGGGTTCGCCGGGAAATTTCTTCTTCAAGCCCGCGAGGAAAGCGTTGTACTGCTCGGCGCTCATCGCCTGCCGCCGCAGGTACTCGTCGATGGACGGCACATTGCCCGGTGCGCGCCAGTTCGGCAGCAGATCCGGGCGGAAGCGCGTCTCCCAGGGGAAATGATTGGCGCCGAGATAGATGAAGGTGAACAGCGGCTTGTTCGGCGTCCGCTCGCCCATCAGCCGGAGCGCCTTGTCGTAGAAGAAGCTATCCGGCTCGACATCCTTGGCGCCGAGATCCTTGGAGTCGAGAAAGCGTTCGATGCCGGTCGTCACCTGAAAGCTGCGCGCGGCCATGAAGCCGCCATAGGCGGGGTACAGCGACATCGTGTCGTAGCCGCAGCGGCGCAGCGCCAGCGGCAGGCCGCGCTCGACACGGCCTGTTGCAATGCGCGTCACGAAATAGGCGAAGCGGCCGAACGAGCGCGACGACAACCCCGCGAGCACGTTGTATTCGGTGAACCAGCTCGGCCCGCCATTGCTCTCGGCCAGGAACGCGCGCTCCTTGCCGTCCCAGGATTTGAAATGGCTGCCGTAGCCGGCCGGCACCTTGATGCCCTGCGCGGCGCGGATGTCGAAGCTCGATTCATCATGGACCATGATGATGTTCGGCCGCCGGCCGGCAGGATGGCAGGCATCGACCAGCGGCATGTTGAGCCGTTCGTTGGTCGAAGCGGCCGACTCCATGAAGCCGTATTGCGCGAAGTCGGAGACCGCGCTGACGCCGGAGCGGAAGAACTTCGAGAGATAGCCGTCGTCGTAATAGCCGCGCCAAGCCTCGTCCGGATGGTGGAGCGAATAGCCGACCAGCGCGGCGAGGCAGGCGAGCATCGAGGCGAGCGCCGGTAGCCTACGGATGCGGAATGGGTCGAGCCACCACAGCGCATACATCAGCGGCAGCGTGACCAGGCCGGCCCCGATCACCGACCAGCGCAAATTCGGGAAGATCGTGAACAGGAACGCCACCGTGTCGCGGTCGATCATCATCAGGTCGATGAAGTTGGCCGTCATCTGCACGACGTCGTGCTTCAGCCGTGACAGCAGCACCAGCACCACGACCATAGTCAGCGACAGCGCACCCGAGAGCGCCGGCCGCCGCAGCAGCGCGATCCAGAAGAAGTTGAGGATGCCCCAGGCCAGCACGAAGGAGAGCCGTGCGCCGAAATCCGTCTCGGTCTCGTACATCAGGACGAGCGCCGCGAGATGCGGCGCTGCAACCGCGAGCAGCCGCCAGATGCCGAGCGCAGCGACGCTTGCCAGCACGGCGGTCGTGGCAGAAGGACCTGGATTGGGCGCGGACGCCATCGACGACACGCAACTGCTGGTCCGGCACGGTGATGCCGAGCCGGCTGACCGGGCCTGCGGCGTTCGGCGCAGCCGGAAGGCCTGCACCGTGTCATAAAACTGTAATTGAACGGTCACGGACAAGCAACGCGTGTCGCGGTCCGACCTTCGCTTAATGTTAGCGGAAGCCGATCGGTCTCCGGGCCCAATTCGTCCCTAGGGCAAATCCCGCAGTGCAGAACCGACTTGCCGTCTAGTCGAGGCCTTCGACGCTGACCAGGCGGGCAGAACTGCAAGCGTCCCGGACCGCTTTGAGACCCTGGTAGGTCGCGCCTGTGTAAAATGCCTCCCAGGCTGCGACGGATGGGAATTCCAGCAGAACGATCCTGCGGGGCTGCCAGTCTCCCTCGTAGACCTTGTGGGCGCCCCCTCGCGCCAGATATCGAGCTCCAGCGGCCTCCAGGGCGGGCTTCACGCCCAACATGAAGCTTTGGTACTGCTGCAAATCCCTGATCTCGACGTCGAAAATCACATAAGCCGGCATCTCAAGACGCTCCCACGATCGGAAATTGATCACCTGTCCGGCAATGGTCTCACCTCGGAGGCTCAGCCCTGCGGCAGCAGCCCGAGCCGCTTGGCGATGATGCGGTCGACCACACGCTTGGGCAGCGTGGCCGTCATCAAATGCCGCATCCGGTCCGGCGTGATCTGGTAGCGAACCTTGGGCCTCTCGGCGGTGAGCGCCTCGAAAACGACCTCGGCAATCCGCTCGGCCGGCAGCCCGGTCTCGCCGAGCTTCATCATGAACGCCATGACCTTGTTCAGCGCCGGCAGATAAGGCGAGTTCTGGTAGACCGAAAGATCGATCTGCTCGGCCTTGCTCCAGATCGGCGTCTTGACGGCGCCGGGTGCGACGATAATGACGTCGATGCCAAACAGCATCAATTCGCGGCGCAAGCTCTCCGACAGACCTTCGATGGCATGCTTGGAGGTGCAGTAAGGCGCCGACAACGGATTGCCGTTCTTGCCCGCGACCGAGCTGATCATCACGATCCGGCCCTTCGGTCCCTCCAGCGACGGGTCGGCGCCCAGCAGCGGCCCAAAGGCCTGCGTCGCGATGACCGGGCCGATGACGTTGATCTCCATCTGCCGGCGAAAGTCGTCGACCGACAATTCGAGCACGGGACCGGCGACCGCGACGCCGGCGTTGTTGACGAGACCGGCCAGCGTCTCGCCGCCCAGCGCCTCGCGGACTTTTCGCGCAGCCGCGAGGACCGCCGCCTCGTCGGTGACGTCGAACAGCAGCGCCGTGAAGTTCGTACCGAATTCACCCATGAGCCGATCCGCATCGGCCTGCTTGCGGACACTACCGAAAACACGATAGCCGCGCCCGATCAGAAACTTCGCAATGGCCCAGCCGATGCCGGTGGACGCGCCGGTGACGACGACGGATCGCATGATCTTCCTCCCCAAGAGCTCCCGCGATCATGCAGGCGAAAGGTGCCGGGGCGCAATGCCGTCCACCGCTCAAGGAGACGCCGCGGGTGTCAGTTCTTAAGTTGAAGGCGAGGTGCGAACCTCGCGACGTGCGATTGATTGCATCCTGAAGGTATGGATGAAGAGCCGAATCCTTGACCCTGAAGACGCTGGGCTTTTGAGGATCGGGAGCTTCTGAGAAATTCCGAAAACAACGCGAGACCAAGAATGTGGTTTAAGCGTCAGTTCTTCATGCTCAGGGAGCACTTCAGCTCGCGAAGAATTTGAATGAAGCAGCAATGCTTCGCGCGAGACGAAAAGAGCGAGACCGCTGGTTGCGATCTCGCTCGAATATAATCGCGAAGATTTAAGAATTGGTTTGGCGAGCGAAGCTTGTGTTTTCGCTCGCGTGTCCGGATGCGGCGCAACCGATACGCCGCATCCGAACGGCCGCTTAGTTCTTCGACTTGTCGACCAGCGCGCCCTTCTTGATCCAGGGCATCATGTCGCGCAGCTTGGCGCCGACTTCCTCGATCGGGTGCTCGGCGAGCTTGGCGCGGGTCGCCTTGAACGAGGTCTGGTTGACCTTGTTCTCGAGCATCCAGTCGCGGGCGAACTTGCCGGACTGGATGTCGTTCAGAACCCGCTTCATCTCCTTCTTGGTCTCGTCGGTGACGATGCGCGGGCCGGTGACGTACTCACCGTACTCCGCGGTGTTGGAGATCGAGTAGTTCATGTTGGCGATGCCGCCTTCATAGATCAGGTCGACGATCAGCTTCACTTCGTGCAGGCACTCGAAATAGGCCATCTCCGGGGCGTAGCCGGCTTCGACCAGCGTCTCGTAGCCGCCCTTGATCAGCTCGACCAGGCCGCCGCAGAGCACGACCTGCTCGCCGAACAGGTCGGTCTCGCATTCTTCCTTGAAAGTGGTCTCGATGATGCCAGCACGGCCGCCGCCGACGGCGGAGGCGTAGGACAGGCCGAGGTCGTGGGCGTTACCCGAGACGTCCTTGGCGATCGCGATCAGGCAGGGCACGCCGCCGCCACGCTGGTATTCCGAACGCACCGTGTGGCCGGGGCCCTTCGGCGCGATCATCAGAACGTCGAGATCGGCGCGCGGGTCGAGCAGGTTGAAGTGGACGTTGAGACCGTGCGCGAAGACGAGGGCGGCGCCCTTCTTCATGTTGTCGTGCAGGTGCTCGCGGTAAATGTCGCCCTGGAGCTCGTCCGGGGTCAGCATCATGACCAGGTCGGCCCATTTGGCGGCCTCGGCGACTTCCATCACCTTGAAGCCGGCAGCTTCCGCCTTCTTGGCCGAGGCCGAACCCTTGCGGAGCGCAATCGCCACGTCCTTGACGCCGGAATCCTTCAGGTTCAGCGCATGGGCGTGGCCCTGGCTGCCATAGCCGACGATGACGACCTTCTTGCCCTTGATCAGGTTCAGGTCGGCGTCGCGATCGTAATAAACACGCATGGTCGTTTCCTCGTTCAGGGGCCGGAATCGGCCGTTGGTCAGGTCTTGTCGGTCAGGTCTCGGACGGTGAAATTTGCGGATTTCGGGGGCTGTCTAGAGCATTTTCGGCCCCCTGGGAAACCCGTTTCTGCATGGAAAGCTGAGGCATCATGCATCCATAACGACGGGGTAGAGAGACGCCAGCAGCAGGATCGCCATCAGGATGTTGAAGGCGCGGACCAGCCGCTCGGAGGTCAGCACCGGCCGTAGTGCAGTGCCGAACAGGACCCAGACCACGGTCGAGACCGCGCCGACGAGTAGGCTGACCAGGGTCTGGATCGCGATATTGATGGGGAATCGGGCAATCGCCGCGTAGGCGGTGATTGTGCCGATCACGATCACCCAGCCCTTGGCGTTGATCCACTGGAACATCGCCGCGCCCCAGAAGGTCATCGGGCCGCGGCCGGTCTCGCCGTCCGGCGTGGTCGGGCCGGACAAAGCAATCACGGCGGCAAGGTAAATCAGATAGACCGCGCCGGCGTATTTCAGGATGGTCTGAAGGATCGGATAGGCCAGAAACACTGTGCCGAGCCCGAGACCCACGGCGGCGATCATGAAAGCAAAGCCGATGACGATACCGGCGATGTGGGGGATGGTGCGCCGAAAGCCGTAGGTCAGGCCCGAGGCCAGCAGCATGATGTTGTTCGGCCCGGGCGTGAAATACATCACGACCATAAAGGCGAGGAAGGCATAGAAGAGCGAATAGGCCATAGTCACCTCACGCGGTCTTCGGCAGGACTTGCGGACGCTTCGCGAGCACCATCACCGCGATACCGCCGATCACGGTGAGCATGCCGGCGAGACGCAGCGGGCCGAACCGCTCGCCGAACACGATGCTGGACGCAGCCGAGCCGACGAACGGCACCAGCAGCGCGAACGGCACCACTTGCGCAGGGGGATAGTCACGTAGCAGCCGGCCCCACAGCCAATAGGCGATGCTGGTGGAGATGCCGCCGATCAACAGCAGGCAAATGAGGCCGGTGAGCGACATGTGGATCAGCGACTGCCAGGTCGGCGTTGGTCCGTTGACGACCAGCGTGAGCGCGAACAGCGGCACCGCGGTGGCGAGGCACAACCAGGCGAACAGATCGAACATCGGCACGCCGCGGGCGCCGCGCAGCAGGACATTGCCGACCGCAAAGCTGACCGGCGCGATCATCAGCACGGCGAAGGCACCGACGCTGAAATCATAGCGGACCGTGCCGCAGATCATCAAAAGGCCGATGGCTGCGATGACGATGCCCAGCGTCTGCACCGGCGTCGGCCGCTCACCGAATGCGATCGCGGCAAAGCCGATCGTGAACAGCGCCTGGCTCTGCACGACGACGCTGGTCAGCCCCACCGGCACGCCATGGGCGATGCCATAGGCCTGGCTCAGAAATTGGCCGAGAAAGAGCGTGAAGCTGATCGCGATCAGGAGCGACCAGGCGACTTTGGGCTTGCGGATGAATAGGCACGGCACCGCGGCAATGGTGAAGCGCATCGCCGTCATCAGCTCCGGCGAAAATTCGTCGAGCGCGATCCGGCTCGCCACGAAGGCAAGCCCCCAGATGACCGCCACCAGGATGGCGATGAGGATGTCGGCCGGCTTCATTGTCGTTCCCGGTTCTGCCCTGTCGTGCAGCCCTGTTTGTTGTTCTGGTCGAGCCTTGCTCGCCGGCCGTTACGTGGAGGAATTGGGTTTCCGCAGCAGATAGGTGCCGTGCATCGGGGCGTGGTAATCGGCCGAGACCAGCGTGAAGCCGACGTCGGTCAGCATCCGCTCCATGACCCAGCCGAAAGTGGAATACTCGTCGCGCATGTGGGTGACGACGCTTTCACGCGGGACATCGTGGTTCTTGATCTCAAAGTCGGCCCATTGGTCAACGTCGCGCTCGACGGCATCGGGCATCGAGGCGTAGACGATGTCGCGCAAATAGAAAGTGGCACCGGGCTTGAGCGCGCGATAGATCCGCGACATGGCTACCGCCTTCCAGAAATCCGGCAGATGGTGCAGCGTGAACTCGCTGACGATCAGGTCATAGGATTCCGGCCGGTAGGCGAAGCTGAGCAGGCCGGCGGACTGCGTGCGCACGGGCGCCTTGCGGTCGCGCGCGTAGATCTCGGCGAGCGCCAGCATCGCGGGCGAGATGTCGATGGCATCGACCTCGGCGCCCATCAGCGCCGCCTCGGTCGCGAGCACGCCGTTGCCGCAACCGATATCGGCAATGCGCCAGCCGCGCTGGACGCCGAGCATTTTCAGCGCGGCGCGCGCCCGTAGATCGGCATCGTCATGACTGTCGTAGATCGAGGCCACTGCAGGCCCGATCCCCATCCGGTTCCGCTCGTTGTAATACCAGTCGCGCGCCAGCATGGCTCACATTCCCTCAGGCCCGCGACCAATCGCGGCAACACCGGTGCGCGACACTTCGACAAGGCCAAGCGGACGCATCAGGTCGATAAACTGATTGATCTTGTCTGTATTGCCTGTGATCTCGAACACGAAGCTCTCGGTGGTGGCATCGATCACGCGGGCGCGGAACGCGTCCGCCAGCCGCAGCGCCTCGACGCGATGCTCGCCCTGCCCGCGTACCTTGACCATCGCCAGCTCGCGCTCGATCGAGCGCTTGGTCAGCGTCATGTCGACGACGCGATAGACCGGGATCATGCGGTCGAGCTGATGCTTTATCTGCTCGATCACCATGGGCGTACCCGTGGTGACGATAGTGATGCGCGAGAGATGCTTCTGGCTCTCGGTCTCCGAGACCGTGAGGCTCTCGATGTTGTAGCCGCGCCCCGAGAACAGGCCGATGACGCGCGCGAGCACGCCGGGCTCGTTCTGCACGAGCACCGAAAGCGTATGCGTCTCGTTCGGGTCGTGGCGCTCCTCGATGAAATAGGCAGATGCGGGCTGGTTCATTGTCGTCCCCTTCATTCTCGTCGTTACGCCGTCGCCTGATGAGCGACCGGCGCATCCGTCCCGACCCAACCGCGGAACAGATCGAAATCGATATTGCCGCCGGACAGCACGAGACCGACGCGCTTGCCCGACAATCCTGTCTTGTCCTGAAGCGCCGCGGCGAGCGCGGCGGCGCCGGCGCCTTCGGCGAGATTGTGCGTGTCGGTCCAGAGCGCATGGATCGCGAGCGCGATTTCATCGTCCGTCACCTGGACGATACGCGAGGCGCCCTTGAGGATGACCGCGAGCGCTTCCGGATCGGGAATCCGCGTCGCCATGCCGTCCGCGAGCGTGTTGCTGGTCTCGGTGGTCACCACCTGACCCGCCGCGAACGACAGCGCGTAGGACGGCGCCTCGGTCGACTGCACGCCCACGATCTCGGTCTTCAGGCCGAGCAGATCGCGCGCCATGATACAGCCGCAGATCCCCGAGCCTTGCCCGATCGGCACATAGAGGATGTCGAGATCGGGCGCGGCCCGGAACAATTCGAGCGCATAGGTCGCCACGCCCAGCACCAGGTCCGTATGGAACGACGGCACCATGTGCAGCCCGGCGAACTGCGCGTGGCGTCCGGCTTCCTCGCGTGCGGCCTGAAAGTCCTCGCCGTGCTCAACGAGTTCGGCGCCGAACGCCTTCATCGCGCGGTTCTTCTCGACCGAATTGCCGCGCGGCACATAGATCACGGCAGTTACGCCATGGCGGCTCGCCGCAAAGGCGAGGCTCTGGCCATGATTGCCGCGCGTCGCCGAGATGATGCCCGGAATGTTCGGCCGTTCGCGCTTCAGCCGATCGAGATAGACCAACCCGCCGCGCACCTTGAAGGCGCCCGTCGGCGTGTGATTCTCGTGCTTGACCACGACCTGCGTGCCGAGCCGCTCGGCGAGCAGCGGCCAGGCGTGCGCCGGCGTTGCCGGCACCGCCTGCCCCACGATCGCATGTGCGCGTTCGAGCTCGTTCAGGTCGAACATCACGCTCACACCAGCGCCTTACCGCCGGCGAACGCCTTCGCGGTGGCTTCGTCGTTGGCCTGCTCCGGCAACAGCATCTCGTTGTGCGCCTTGCCGGAGGGGATCATCGGGAAACAGTTTTCCAGCGACGCGACGCGGCAGTCGAACAGCACCGGGCGCTTGACCGAGATCATCTCCTGGATGGCGCCGTCGAGATCACCGGGCTTGTGCACCTGGAGGCCGACGCCGCCGTAGGCTTCCGCGAGCTTGACGAAGTCCGGCATCGCCTCCGAATAGGAATGCGACAGGCGGTTGCCATGGAGCAGCTGCTGCCACTGCCGCACCATGCCCATGTACTGGTTGTTCAGGATGAAGATCTTGATCGGCAGCTCGTACTGCACAGCCGTCGACATCTCCTGCATCGTCATCTGCACCGAGGCATCACCCGCGATGTCGATGACGAGGCTGTCGGGATGGGCAACCTGCACGCCAACCGCGGCCGGCAGGCCGTAGCCCATGGTGCCGAGACCGCCCGAGGTCATCCAACGATGCGGCTCCTCGAAGCCGTAGAACTGCGCGGCCCACATCTGATGCTGACCGACCTCGGTGGTGATGTAGGTGTCCTTGCCGCGCGTCGCCTCGAACAGGCTCTGGATCGCATGCTGCGGCAGGATGACGTCGTTGCTCTTCCTGAAATAGAGCGAGTTGCGGGCGCGCCACTGCGCGATCTGCTGCCACCAGGCCTTGATGTCGGGCTTCTTCGCCTCCGCCTTGAACACCTGGAGAATGTCGCCGAGGATGTTGCCGCAGTCGCCGATGATCGGCACGTCGACGCGGATGTTCTTGTTGATCGAAGACGGGTCGATGTCGATGTGGATCTTCTTCGACCCCGGCGAGAACGCATCGACGCGGCCGGTGATGCGGTCGTCGAAGCGCGCGCCGACGCACAGCATGACGTCGCAATCATGCATGGTCATGTTGGCTTCATAGGTGCCGTGCATGCCGAGCATGCCGAGCCAGCTCTTGCCCGAGGCGGGATATGCGCCGAGGCCCATCAGGGTGGAGGTGATCGGAAAGCCGGTGACCTCGACCAGCTCGCGCAGCAGCCTGGTCGCCTCGGGACCGGAATTGATCACGCCGCCGCCGCTATAGATCACGGGGCGCTTGGCGCCTGCGAGCAGCGCGACGGCCTTGCGGATTTGCGTCGCATCGCCCTTCACGCGCGGCGCGTAGGAGCGATGCACGTCGGATTTGCGCGGCGGATGATAGGTGCCGGTCGCGAACTGCACGTCCTTGGGCACGTCGACGAGCACCGGGCCCGGCCGACCCGTGGTCGCAACGTAAAACGCCTCGTGCAGCACCTTTGCGAGATCGTTGACGTCGCGCACCAGCCAGTTGTGCTTGGTGCAGGGGCGCGTGATGCCGACGGTGTCGCATTCCTGGAACGCGTCGTTGCCGATCAGGTGCGTCGGCACTTGGCCGGAGATGCAGACCAGCGGGATCGAGTCCATCAGCGCGTCGGTGAGCGGCGTCACCATGTTGGTGGCGCCGGGGCCGGAGGTCACCAGTGCAACGCCCGGCCTGCCGGTCGAACGCGCATAGCCCTCGGCGGCGTGGCCCGCGCCCTGCTCATGCCGAACCAGGATGTGCTGGACCTCGCTTTGCTGGAAGATCTCGTCGTAGATCGGGAGCACCGCGCCGCCGGGGTAGCCGAAAATGTCGGTCACGCCATGATCGATGAGCGCGCGGACGATCATCGCGGCGCCGGTCATCTGGTTCGGATCGTGGCTCTTGTCGCTCATTGGCTTGCTCCGGAT
This sequence comes from Bradyrhizobium sp. CW1, assembly GCF_023100665.1. Lineage (NCBI taxonomy): Bacteria > Pseudomonadati > Pseudomonadota > Alphaproteobacteria > Hyphomicrobiales > Nitrobacteraceae > Bradyrhizobium > Bradyrhizobium sp. CW1. Next base: position 2,195,296 of record NZ_CP064684.1, on the reverse strand, counting down.
GCGCTGTTGTCAGCGGCTTCGTTCGTGTCGGGTTTTCGGAAATAAAAAAGGCCCCGAAGAGGGCCCATGCACACCGCCTGTCATGTGGATGGCAGCTAGCCACCCCCGGCGGTGTGCCTGGGTACGACGGCGATAAGGAGTTTGGTAATAATGTTACGCATGGCAGGTGCCCGGCTTCCCAAAGGTTGCGCGAAACATAGCGGCCAGCGCCCCGATGTCAAGGCAATGCGGCCGTTCCCGCGCGATTTTGGCAGTGTAGCGGTGTTCCCGGGGTTGGGCGAGAGGTAAATTCGGGAGCCGAGGCACAAAAGCGTGTCAGCCTTGGTCCCGCGCCGCGTTCACGATCGCCGCCAGCCAGCCCCGAATCTCCCCCGGCTTCACCCACTCGAATTCGGGCAATTGGTGCCGGAACCAGGTGAACTGCCGCTTGGCGTAGTGGCGGGTGTCGGCGCGGCCGATGGTCGCCGCCTGCTCCAGGCTGAGCTCACCGCGCAGATGCCGGATTAGCGCCGGCACGCCATGAGCCTTCATCGCCGGCAGCAGCGGATCGAGGTTTCGGGCGGCGAGACGCACCGCCTCCTCTAGCGCGCCGGCACCCAACATGGCGTCGAAGCGGGCGTCGATGCGCGCATAGAGCTCGTCGCGCTCGGGCGCGAGGAACACCGCCCGAAAACTGTCCTTGGGCAAGAGCGGCGGCTGGCCCTCATGATGCCAGTCCAGCAGCGAACGGCCGGTGGCTTCGACCACTTCGAGCGCGCGCGCAATGCGCGTGCGATCGCGACGGTTCAAGCGCTCGGCCGCCCGCGGATCGGAGGCTGCGAGTTCGTCGTGCAGCGCTTCGACGCCGTTCCGCTCCAGCCGCGCCCGGACGTCCTCGCGCACCTCGAGAGGGATCGGTGGCACCACGGAAAGGCCCGCCGTGAGCGCCTTGAAATAGAGCCCGGTGCCGCCGATGAAGATCGGCAGGCGCCCTTCGGCTTTCGCCGCTTCGAGCGCCTTGGCCGCGTCGCCCACCCAGGCACCGGCTGAAAAATTCACGGCCGCATCGACATGGCCGTACAGGCGATGAGGCACCTGCGCCTCGTCGCCAAGGGTGGGGCGCGCGGTGATGATGCGGAGGTCACGGTAGACCTGCATGGAATCGGCATTGATCACGACCCCGCCCGCAGCGAGCGCAAGCTCGAGCGCCAGCGCCGACTTGCCGCTGGCGGTCGGGCCTGCGATAAGCACCGCCTTGCCAACATGCCTTCTGCCGACTTGCCCCTCGCTCACGAAAACCTCAAATGTCCCTCGTTGCCACGCTGATCTGCAACCCGAATAATCCCGCGCTCGACTCGACCATCGTCGACGGCGCCCGCGCCGTGCTGCCTCAGGCAGCTCCCGCGCACTGGCTGTTCGACGGGGTTGCAGTCGACATCCCGTTCGGCGCCGACAGTAACCTCGAAGGCGACCGTCACGCCATCGAGCAGCGGCTCCGCGAGCTTCGCGGCGACCTGCCCATCGACATCGTGGTGCAGCCAGTCGGCTTCCGGCGCAAGAAGCTTTTTCTCGCCGACATGGATTCCACCATGATCGGTCAGGAATGCATCGACGAGCTCGCCGATTTCGTCGGGGTGAAGGCCCATGTGGCCGCCATCACCGAGCGCGCGATGCGCGGCGACATCGAGTTCGAGCCGGCGCTGCGCGAGCGCGTCGCGCTGCTCAAGGACCTTCCCGCCAGTGCCGTCGACGAGGTGCTGGCCAAGCGCATTACGCTGACGCCGGGTGGCCGCGAACTGGTCGCGACCATGCGCGCCCATGGCGCCTATGCCTGCCTCGTCTCCGGCGGCTTCACGCTTTTCACCAGCGCGGTCGCCACCAGGATCGGTTTCCAGGAGAACCGCGCCAACGAGCTCGTCGTCCGCGACGGCAAGTTCACTGGCGAGGTGAAGGAGCCGATTTTGGGGCGCGCGGCAAAGCTCGCGACGCTGGTGGATCTGATGGAATCGTTCGATCTCGACGACATCGACTCGCTGGCGGTCGGCGACGGCGCCAATGATCTCGCGATGATCCAGGCGGCGGGGCTGGGCGTGGCGTATCACGCCAAGCCCGCGGTGGCCGCCGCTGCGGCGGCGCGGATCGATCATGGCGATCTCACCGCGCTGCTGTACGCGCAGGGGTATCGGCGCGAGGAGTTCGTGGAGGCGTAGCCTCCTCCTCTCCGCCGTCATGCCCGGGCTTGTCCCGGGCATCCACGTTACGCTCGTCCGCATGGCAAGGCGTGGACGGCCGGGTCAAGCCCGGCCATGACGAGAGGTGAAAGCGAGCGCTCTTACTGCACGCTCAGCGCGACAAAACGCAGCTCGCCGTCGGCGTTCGACACCAGCAGCAGCACCGATTTCTTGCCGTCCTTCTTGAGCTGGTCGACCCGTTTCTGGATGTCGGCGCCGCTGGAGACGGCCTCCTGCGCCACCTCGACAATGACGTCGCCGGCCGAGAGGCGCTTCTCGGCGGCATCCGAATTGGCGTCGACATTGGTGACGACCACGCCCTTGACGCTGTCCTTGATCTTGTAGCGCGCACGCAGGTCCTTGCTCAGCGCGGCGAGATCGAGGCCGAGCGCCTTCTGTGTCACGGTCTTTTCAGGCGGAGGCTCGTCGGTCTTCACCGCGGCCTGCACCTTGTCGGCATCCTGCAACCGGCCGAGCGTGACCTTCTTGGTTTCCTCCTGGCTCTTGCGGATGATGACGACGTCGACCTCCTTGCCGACCGCCGTGTCGGCGACCACGCGAGACAGATCCTTCGGGTCCTTGACGTCCTTGCCGTCGAACTTGACGACGACGTCGCCGGGCTCGATGCCGGCCGGTTTGGCCGGGCCCTTGTCGTCGACACCGGCAACCAGCGCGCCGCGCGGCGGCTTGATGTTGAGGCTCTCGGCGATCTCGTCGGTGACGCTCTGGATGCGCACGCCAAGCCAGCCGCGGCGCAATTCGCCGAACTGGCGGAGCTGGTCGACGACACCCGCCACCGTCTTCGACGGTACGGCGAAGCCGATGCCGATCGAGCCGCCGGACGGCGAGATGATCAGCGTGTTGACGCCGATGACGTCGCCATCGAGGTTGAACAGCGGACCGCCGGAATTTCCGCGGTTGATGGAGGCGTCGGTCTGAATGTAGCTGTCGTAGGGACCTGAGGAGATGTCACGGTTCTTCGCCGAAACGATACCGGCCGTCACGGTGCCGCCGAGGCTGAAAGGATTGCCGATCGCGACGACCCAGTCGCCGAGGCGCAGCTTGTCGGAATCACCGAACTTCACCGACACCAGCGGCTTCGACGGCTTGAACTTGAGCACGGCAAGGTCGGTCTTCTTGTCGACTCCGACCAGTTCGGCCTTGATCTTGGTCCCGTCGTTGAGAATGACGTTAATCTCATCGGCGTCCGCGATGACATGGTTGTTGGTGACGACGACGCCTGACGTGTCGATGATGAAGCCACTTCCGAGCGAGTTGGTCTTGCGCGGCGCCGGGCTGTTCTCGCCGCCCTTGCTGCCGCCGCCGGGACCCTTGCGGTTCTTGAAGAAGTCGTCGAAGAACTCCTCGAAGGGCGAACCGGGCGGCAGTTGCGGCATGGCATTGCTGCCGCCGCCCCCGCCCTTGGCTTCGACGGTCTGCGAGGTCGAGATGTTGACGACCGCGTCAATCACCTTCTCGGCGACGTCGGCGATGCCATCCGGTCCGCGCGCATAGGCCGGTGTGCCGAGTGCGCTGAAAGCGCCAACGGCGAGCGCGGCCAGCCCTAAGCGCAAACGGGTCGGGGCAATGGTGGCAGCGGTCATTGTGATCTCCAGGAAACAAGGATTCGACGTCAAGACTGCGCTCGAACGGGGGGACGGCGCAAGCGCGGACCTTAACGGGCCTCAAGACCCGGATAATAAGGCGAAAACCGGTCCCTCGCCTTCACTTTGGCGTTGGTGCGACGGCTAAATTGGACGTCGCATAACCCAGATCAGGACCAGGCCGGCCACGGCCGAACCAATGCCGACCGCCCGCAGGACGTTATCCGGCGTGGCCATCGCGCTTTTCATGGCCTTGCGCATCCAGGCCGGACTTGCCGCGAACATCAAGCCTTCCAGCACGAACAGGATGCCCAAACCGATGAGGAAGTCGGCGAACGCAATGGACCTCATCGGATTGGAACCTCCCGTTGTGCTGTTCTTGTCTGGACGAAGGGCGGCCAGACTTGCCGCCCTTGTCTCACTTACGGCTTCGCTGGCGTCGTGGTCGCCGTCTTGCCGGACGGGTTACCAAAGAACCGGAAGAAATCCGAGTCCGGGCGCAGCAGGAAGCGGGTGTCGTTCGCGCGCAGCCCGGTCTCATAGGCCGCCATCGAACGGTAGAAGGCGAAGAAATCCGCGTCCTGGCCGTAGGCTTCGGCGAACAGACGGTTGCGCTCGGCATCGCCGACGCCGCGCGTCTGCTCGGCCAGCGACCTTGCATCCGCCTCGATCACAGTCGCCTCGCGGTCGGCCTTGGAGCGGATCTCCTGGGCCTTCTGGCCGCCCTGCGCGCGGAACTCGGCGGCTTCGCGCTCGCGTTCCGTCTTCATGCGCTGATAGACCGCCTGGCTGTTCTGCTCCGGCAGATCGGCGCGGCGGATCCGGACGTCGACGACCTGGATGCCGTAGCCGTCGGCCTCGTGGTCGAGCTGATCGCGGATGCGCTGCATCAGCTTCTCGCGGTCGTCGCGGACCACGTTGATGAAGGTGACCTCGCCGAGCACGCGGCGCAGCGCAGCGTTCAAGAGCGTGGTGAGCTGGATGTTGGCGGCCTGGATCGAGCCGATGCTCTGATAGAAGCGGAGCGCGTCCTTGATGCGGTAACGCGCGAAGGCGTCGACCACGAGCCGCTTCTGGTCGGACGCGATCGCTTCCTGCGACGGGTTCTCCAGATCGAGGATGCGCTTGTCGATGTTGATCACCGAATTCCACGGCGCCTTGAAGTGCAGGCCGGGAGCGGTAACGACATCGACGGGCTTGCCGAACTGCAGCACGATGGTCTGCTCGGTCTGCGCCACCGTGAACAGGGACATGTAGCCCACGATCACGACGAGCAGGAGGCCGAGCAGCGTGACGATACCTGTGACCGGAGATCTCATCGGTTGCCTCCGGTCGTCTGCTGGCCGGTTGCAGGCGGCCGCTTGGCCGTCAACTCGCTGAGCGGCAGATAAGGCACGACGCCCTGGCCCGACTGGCCGCCGTCATAAATGAGCTTTTCCGAACCGCCGAGCACGCGCTCCATCGTCTCCAGATAAATCCGTTCACGCGTCACGTCGGGCGCCTTCTTGTATTCCTCGTAAACCTTCAGGAAGCGCGAGCTCTGGCCCTTGGCCTCGGCGACGGTCTGCTCCCTGTAGCCTTCGGCGGCCTGCATGATCTGCGCCGCACGCCCGCGTGCCTGCGGCACGACCTGGTTGGCATACGTCTGCGCCTCGTTCTGCAGCTGCTCGAGATTGGCGCGCGCCGCCTGGACGTCGCGGAAGGCGTCGATCACCTGCGCCGGCGGGTCGACCTTCTGCATCTGCACCTGGCTGATCTGAATGCCGGCGCCGTAGCTGTCCAGGGTCTTCTGGATTAGTTCCTGCACGCCTTGTTCGGTAACGTTGCGCGCGCCGGTCAGGATCGGCTGGATCTGCGAGCGGCCGATCACCTCGCGCATCGCGCTCTCGGCGACCGCCTTCACGGTGCCTTCGGGATTCTGGATGTTGAAGAGGAAATCGCCGACGCCGTTGGGCTTGATGCGCCAGAGCACGGTGAAGTCGACGTCGACGATGTTCTCGTCGCCGGTCAGCATCAGGCTCTCTTCCGGCACGTCACGAATGGAGCGGCCGCGCCGCGCCGGGTCGTCGATCAGCGTCATGCCGATGGAGATGGTGGAAACGCGCAAGGCCTTTGGCAGCAGCACGGTCTCGATTGGATAGGGCAGATGGTAGTTCAGGCCGGGCTCCACGGTGCGGACATGCTTGCCGAAGCGCAGCACGACGCCGAGCTCTTCGGACTGCACCCGGAAGAAGCCCGACAGCAGCCAGAACGCGACGATGAGCAGCACGATCAGCGTGATGCCGATGCCGGAGAAATAGCCACCCGGCATGATCTGCTGGAGGCGATCCTGGCCGCGCCGCAGAAGATCTTCCAGATCCGGCGGCCTTGGCCCGACCGGTTGCGGGCCGTTGCCCCATGGTCCCTTCGGACCCGAGCCCCATGGGCCACCGCCCTGATTCTTCCACGGCATTCGACGCTCTCCTCGGCAGGGTGAAATTGCCCCCGCCCGCTTTGTCCGGTCCGGCTTTATAGGGGACAGGCAGGTCCCTTACAACGCAGCCCTCGCCGCCCTCCGAGCTAAGCTTGGGGGCAGAAAAGTCAATGTTAACATTGGCAAATGCGGTTAATGGCCTGCCCGCCGACGATATGTCACATAGGAGTAGTCGGCGCTGTCGTGGGGTCCGGCAGGATGACGGATGCGTTCAACCTCATCCCACTCTGCCCTGTCGATGTCGAAATGCGTGTCGCCTTCGGGCCGGGCATGCACTTCGGTGATCTCGAGGCGATCGGCGCGATCGAGCCATTGCCGAAAGATTTCGGCGCCGCCAATCACGGCGATCTCGGCGACCGAACGCCGCAGGGCATCGCCGCGCGCGATGGCGTCTGCGGCGGCAGTCGATGTCGTCACGATGGCGCCGGCGGCGCGATAATCCGCATCGCGCGTGACGACGATGTTGGTGCGGCCGGGAAGCGGCCGGGGCAGGGATTCGAAGGTCCTGCGGCCCATGATCACGGGCTTGCCGATCGTGAGCGCCTTGAAGCGCGCCATGTCGGATTTCATTCGCCACGGCATTGCGTTGCCGGCCCCGATGACGCCGTTCTCCGCGATCGCGACGACGAAGACGATCTCCATCAGGTCGCGCTCCCGGCAAGCCGCGTCAGCGCCGGACCGGTGACGCGGCACAGCGTCCAGTCCTCCAGCATGATGGCACCGAGCGATTTGTAGAACGCGATCGACGGCGCGTTCCAGTCAAGCACCGCCCATTGCAGCCGGGACCAGCCGTTCTCGACGCATTCCCTGGCGAGGTGCACGAGCAGAGCCTTGCCGAGGCCCCTGCCCCGATGCGATGGCCGCACATACAAATCTTCGAGATAGATGCCGTGGCGGCCGCTGAACGTCGAAAAATTCGCAAACCACACCGCGAAGCCGACCGGCTCGCCGTTCCACTCGGCGAGAGCGCAATGGAGTTGCGGTCGTTCGCCGAACAGTGCGTCGGCGATGTCAGCCTCGGTCGCCTCGACCTCGTGCGAAAGTTTTTCGTACTCGGCGAGCTCGCGGATGAAAGCGAGAACCAGCCCGGCCTCACCGGGACGCACACGGCGGATGTTGAGCTGCATCGACTTCAGACCGCGACCGCGGCCTTGATGTGCGGATGCGGATCGTAGCCGACGAGCTCGAAGTCCTCGTAACGGAAGGAGAAGATGTCCTTCACGTCGGGGTTGATCCGCATCACCGGCAGCGCGCGCGGTGCGCGCGTGAGCTGGAGCTTCGCCTGCTCCAGATGGTTGGAATAGAGATGGGTGTCACCGAACGAATGCACGAAGTCGCCGGGCTTCAAGCCCGTGACCTGCGCCACCATCATGGTGAGCAGTGCGTAGGAGGCGATGTTGAAGGGGACGCCGAGGAACACGTCGGCCGAACGCTGATAGAGCTGGCACGACAGCTTGCCGTTGGCGACATAGAACTGGAACAGGCAGTGGCACGGCGGCAACGCCATCTTGTCGACCTCGGCCGGATTCCAGGCCGAGACGATCAGGCGGCGCGAGTCCGGGTTGCGCTTGATCATGTCGATCACATTCGCGATCTGATCGATGCTGCGTCCGTCCGGCGCGGGCCAGGAGCGCCACTGGTGGCCGTAGACGGGGCCAAGATCGCCGTTGGCGTCGGCCCACTCGTCCCAGATGGTGACGCCGTTGTCGCGCAGATATTTGATGTTGGTATCGCCTTTCAGGAACCACAACAGTTCGTGCACGATCGCCTTCAGCGGCAGGCGCTTTGTCGTCAGCATCGGAAAACCGGCGGACAGGTTGAAGCGCATCTGATGGCCGAACACCGACAGCGTGCCGGTGCCGGTCCGGTCGGTCTTTTCGGCGCCGTCTGAAAGAATCCGCTCGAGCAGGTCCTGATACTGGTGCATGTGCGTGAGCCTTTGGGGAGGCGGCGAACTTAGCGGCCGCCCCCGCGCTGCGACAGCGGCGATTCGCCATCCATGCGCATTATACCCGGAAAAGTGAGCGCTCCCGGTGCAAACGACAAGGGGCGGAACTCAGCGTCCCGCCCCTTGTCTATCAGATTGATCCTGCTGGCCAACTTGCCGGCTTGGGTTCGGGTCACGGCGCGCCGACGCTGGCGGCGCCCCTAGTTTTCGGATTCGGTGAACACCTCGTCGCGCTTGGCACGCAACGCCGGCAGCACCGTGAGCACCAGGAGGAAAGCGGCGATGCCGAGCAGCACGGCCGACAGCGGACGCGTCAGGAACACGCTCCAGTCGCCGCGCGAGATCAGCAGCGCGCGGCGCAGGTTCTCTTCCATCAGCGGTCCGAGCACCATGCCGAGCAGCAGCGGCGCCGGCTCGAAATCGTGCTTGATCAGCCAGTAGCCGACCAGACCGAACACGCCTGCCAGGATGACGTCGACCGGCGCGTTGTTCACCGAGTAGATGCCGATCGCGCAGAAGATCACGATCGAGGGGAACATCAGCCGGTAAGGGACGCGCAACAGCCGCACCCAGATTCCGACCAGCGGCAGGTTGATGATGATCAGCATCAGATTGCCAATCCACATCGAGGCGATCATGCCCCAAACCAGCTCCGGCTGCTTCTGCATCACCTGCGGACCGGGCACGATGCCGTGGATGGTCATCGCGCCCACCATCAGCGCCATCACGGCATTGGGCGGGATGCCGAGTGTCAGCAGCGGGATGAAGGAGGTCTGCGCCGCGGCATTGTTGGCGCTTTCCGGCGCCGCCACGCCTTCGATCGCACCGCGGCCGAACCGCGACGGGTTCTTGGCGATCTTCTTCTCGAGCGTGTAGGACGCAAAGGACGCGATGACCGCGCCGCCGCCCGGCAGGATACCGAGGATCGATCCGAGCACGGTGCCGCGCAGGATCGCAGGCGCCGAGTCGATCAGGTCTTTCCTGGTCGGCATCAGGCCGGTGATCTTCTGCTGCACGAGGTCGCGGTTCATCTCGGCGCCGGCGTCGAGGTTGCGGATGATCTCGGCGAAGCCGAACACGCCCATCGCCACCGTCGCAAAGCCGAGACCGTCGGCAAGCTCCGGAATGTTGAACGCAATGCGCGAGGCGCCGGTCTCGATGTCGGAGCCGACCATCGACAGCATCAGGCCGAACACGATCATCGCGATCGCTTTCAGGACCGAGCCCTTGGCCAGCACCACCGCAAAGATCAGGCCGAGCACCATCAGCGAGAAATATTCCGCCGGGCCGAACGCCAGAGCGAGCTTGGTCAGCGGCGCACCGAGCACGGCGATGAGCACGGTCGCAACGCATCCGGCGAAGAACGAGCCGATCGCCGCGATCGCCAGCGCCGGGCCGGCACGGCCTTGCTTCGCCATCTGGTGACCGTCGATGGCGGTAACGACCGACGTCGCCTCACCGGGAATATTGACCAGGATCGAGGTGGTGGAGCCGCCGTACTGGGCACCATAATAGATGCCGGCGAGCATGATCAGCGCGCCGACCGGCGGCAATCCGAACGTGATCGGCAGGAGCATCGCCACGGTTGCGACGGTGCCGATACCGGGCAGCACGCCGACCAGTGTGCCAACCAATGCGCCAATCAGGCACATGAGAATATTGATCGAGATCGGGAGCGACAGACCGTAGAGCCACCAGGGTGACCACCAGGAGATCTGAAACACCACACCGAAACCAAGGCCCAGATTGTGGAAGAGATCGAACATCACACCCTCACTGAACCAGGAAGCGCGGGAACATCGGCATCGGCAGGCCTAGCACGTAGGGGAAGAGCAGCGCGCAGCCGAGCGTCAGGCAGGCGCCGACAATGAGCGCTTCGACCCAGCGTGTCTCATGCGTACCCATCGCCGCGATCATGAAGCTTGCGAACGCCGTTACCACCACCCCAAGCGGACGAATCGCCAGCGCGAAGAAGACGATCGAGAACATCACGAAGAGCGGCCCACGCCAGGCATAGTGCGCCATGCTGGGCCCGTCGGTCAGCAGCCCCGTCAACGCGATGCCGGCGCCAAGTGCGACGAGGAGCCCGCCAAACATCCGCGGCGCCGTGCCGGCGCCAAAGGAGAAGCCCCGCATCCCCTGCAAATCGCTAGAGGCCCACAGTGCGAACAAGGCGAGCGCCATCAGCACGATTCCGCCGACATAGTCCTGCGCGGACCTGATCGTCATGAAGAACGTGAGAATCGCCACCGCAAAGATCGGATAGGAATAGATCAGCGCCAGCAGCACATCGGATGACGCCTTCTTGGTGTCACCGCCGACCGCCCCGAGCAACGCGCCGGGCGCCCCCGCGAGCAGCGCAGTCGCGTGGCTGATGACGACGGCGGCCGGCCCGCGTCCAGCGCCCCAGCCAAAGATCGTCCCGAACGACCAGATGAATTCGAAAATCTGCGGCGCTATGGCCAGCAGACAAAAGCTGATCACCACCGAGGTGTTTCGGTTGGCTGTCGCCGAGTGGCCCATCGTATCGGCCATGCATGTCTCCTCCGCGACCCGTAAGCCACGAGCACTGTTGTTCTAATCGGCTGGAAATCGATGCCCCCGCCCGGATCCCTGCCTAGCCATTTTCATTACACAATGCCAGCAAAACCCAACAAGCCCCCGACGAGCAAAATCCATAGTGGATTGATGCGCGAGACGGATGCGACCACTGCAACCGTCGCGGTCAGAAGCAGCGCAGCAAGCGTACGATCGGTCGACTCGGCGAGGATCAGGGCGCTCGCCGCCATCAGGCCGATCGAGAGCGGAACCAGTGCAGCCTGGATCAGCCCGGGCCAGCGCGATTGGTTCGGCCGGTTGAGGAGCCGGCTGACATAATAGGCAAGCAACGCGGTGGGCAGGCACATGGCCAAAGTCGCCGCCAGGGCGCCGGGGATGCCGGCGACAGCATAGCCGATCAACGTGACGATAAGCACATTCGGACCTGGTGAGAGCTGCGCGATCGCATAGGCATCGGCGAACTGCTTGTCGGTCATCCAGTGATGCACATCGACCGCGATGCGGTGCATCTCGGGCACCGCCGCCGCGGCACCGCCGACCGCGAACAGCGACATCAGACCGAAGGTCGAGATCAGCCCCCAGATCGGGTTCTCCGCGTTCATGCTGCTACCTTCCGCCGCATCAGGAAAGTGGCGCCGACGCTGACGGGGATCGCGACCAAAAGCACGGCCTGGAGCGGCAGGCGAAGGACGCCGATGGCGAGGAACACGCCCAGCATCAGGATGAGCGCCAAGGCGTCCAGCCGCTTGAGCAGCGGCGTCATCATCCGGAAGACCACCGCGATCAAGAGGCCGACGGCCGCACAGGAAATGCCCGCGAGGATGCGGCGCAGCACGTCCACATCGCCGAACCGGGCGTAGATGATCGCGAGCACCGTCATGATCAGCGTGGGCGGCAGCAACAGCCCTGCAAAGGCGGCAATGCCGCCGGCGATCCCGCGCAGCCGCGCGCCGAACACCATCGAGAGATTGACGATGTTGGGCCCGGGCAGGAAATGGCAGAGCGCAAAAGTCTCGTTGAACTCGTCCGCCGTCATCCAGCGGTGCTGCTCGACGATGGCCTGCCGGGCGAATACCAAAACCCCTCCGAAGCCCGCCAGCGACATCCTGGCGAAGGCGAGGAACAGCGCGAGCAAGCCCGGCGGAACGGCGCTGGTGGCTGGACCGTCCGGCTCTTGAACTGGTTGTTGCGCGACCGGTGCGGAATCCTCGGACATGTCAGGAGCTTAGAACGCCGGCCGGCAGGCGGCCAAGCCTGCCGGGAACCTATCCAGAGGGAACCTCGGAATGATCCCTCGAAACACCTGTTATTTGAAACGTTTGCCCCCTATATTGGGAGTGCCGGTTCGCCGGCTATGGAAATAAACGGTCGTCGCAATAAACCATTCGGACCCGGGGGCGGTACCCGGCGCCTCCACCAAAGCCCACCAGCGGGCTGGCCCTGAAAGCGGGCTTTGGCGGGGGCGAAATAGGATCGACGAGGGCGTAAAGGGCGTTCTTTTTCCCGGTATTGTTCCGCCGTTATCGGGCTATGCAATAGTTGCCAACGACAACTTTGCTCCGGTTGCTCAGGCTGCGTAACGCAGTTTGAAAGACCATTCTGAAGTCCTAACGGGTTAAGCTCCGTTAGGCGGGGTTCGGAGGCACCTGGCAACAGAAGCCTCCACTTACCTCTTATTTCCTACCCCGCGGGGACTCCTGCTGACCCGTCAGGCGCGGTACTATTGCGACTTGGCGAGTCGGGCCGGCAGGGCCCAGCTCCTGGAATGCAACAGGACCACCATGGCGACCGATCATATCCGATACGATGTGCTGGCCCGCGACGCGCTGCGCGGCGTGTTGCGCAAGGTGCTGACCGACGCCGCGTCCCAGGGACTACCCGGCGAGCATCATTTCTTCATCACCTTCGTGTCGAAGGCGGAGGGCGTGAAGCTGTCGTCGCGGCTGCTGGCCCAATATCCAGAAGAGATGACGATCATCCTGCAGCACCAGTTCTGGGATTTGACCGTGCTCGAGGACCGCTTCGAGGTCGGCCTGTCTTTCGGCGGCATTCCGGAGCGGCTGATCGTGCCGTTCAGCGCCATCAAGAGCTTCCTTGATCCGTCCGTGAAATTCGGCCTCCAGTTCGACACCTCCGATGTCGCCGACGTCTCGGCCGAGACCTTGCCGGCCGCTCCCGCCCCGTCCGCGGTCGCGGTGGCCCCTGCCACTGACCCTGCGGAAGGCACTGAGGAGCCGGCGGCTCCGAACCAGGGCGGCGCCGAAGTCGTGCGATTGGATCGTTTCCGCAAGAAATGATCTAGATCGGGTCGGCGCCCGTCGCAGGCGGCCAAACTCCCTATATAGAGGCACATGATGAGGCCGCGCGGCATTTCGCGCGGCGGAATGGATGTGCTCATGGCCAAAACTTCCCTCTCGAAGACTTCCCCCTCGAAGACCGACGGCTCCTCGCGCCCGGCGACCCGCACCGAGACCGACAGCTTCGGCCCGATCGAGGTCCTCGCCGATCGTTATTGGGGCGCGCAGACCGAACGCTCGCGCCAGAATTTTCGCATCGGCATCGATCGCATGCCGATCTCGCTCGTGCATGCGCTCGGCATCGTCAAGCTCGCCGCAGCGCAGTCCAACCAGGAGCTCGGTTTGCTCGACCAGCGCCGCGCCAACGCCATCATCCGCGCTGCGCGCGAGGTGATCGAGGGCAAGCTGGACGATCATTTTCCGCTGGTGGTGTGGCAGACCGGCTCGGGCACCCAGAGCAACATGAATCTCAACGAGGTCATCGCCAACCGCGCCAATGAGATCCTGGGCGGCGAGCTTGGCGCCAAGAAGCCGGTGCATCCCAACGATCACGTCAACATGAGCCAGTCGTCGAACGACTCGTTCCCGACCGCGATGCATATCGCGGCGGCAAGCCGCATTACCGCCGATCTGGTCCCTGCCCTTGGCGAATTGCTGCGTGCACTGCGCAAGAAGGAGAAGGAGTTCGCAAAGATCGTCAAGATCGGCCGCACCCACACCCAGGACGCGACGCCGTTGACGCTCGGCCAGGAATTTTCCGGCTATGCCGCACAGGTCGAAAGCGGCATCGCCCGGCTCAAGGTCGCGGTGAAGGAGCTCTATCCGCTGGCGCAGGGCGGCACCGCCGTCGGCACCGGCCTCAATTCGAAGCCGCGCTTTGCAAAACTGTTCGCAAAGCACGTTGCCGGGATTACCAAGCTGCCGTTCACCAGCGCGGCCAACAAATTTGAGGCGCTGGCTTCGAACGACGCCTATGTATCGGCGCACGGCGCCATCAATTCGGTCGCGACAGGCCTGTTCAAGATCGCCAACGACATCCGCCTGCTCGGATCGGGTCCGCGTTCGGGCCTCGGCGAACTCATGCTGCCGGAGAACGAGCCGGGCTCCTCGATCATGCCGGGCAAGGTCAATCCGACGCAGTGCGAGGCGATGACGATGGTGTGCTGCCAGGTGTTCGGCAATCACACCGCGATCACGGTCGCCGGCAGCCAGGGCCATTTCGAGCTCAACGTCTATAAGCCCGTACTGGCCTACAACATGCTGCACTCGATCCGGCTGATGGCGGACGCCGCGCGCTCCTTCACCGAGCATTGCGTCAGCGGCATCCGCGCCGACGAGAAGCGCATCAAGGAACTGATGCAGCGCTCGCTGATGCTGGTGACGGCGCTCGCTCCCAAGATCGGCTACGACAACGCGGCCAAGGTGGCCAAGACGGCGCATGCCAACGGCACCACCCTGAAGGAAGAGGCGCTGCGGCTTGGCTTCGTCTCAAGCGAGGAATTCGACCGCCTGGTGCGCCCCGAGAAGATGACCAGCCCGGGATAAATTCCGAATTCCGATAGCCATCCGTAATGATACGGAGCCCCTAGCTCCATTAAATGTAGGGCTTAAAGGACGGGATTTGATTACCGTCAATGTCGCGGCGGGATTGCGTGTTACGTAGCCCCTCCGCCCCCACGGGGCGGAATTCATCGTTTGATGGCCCAAGGGTCGATTGACGAGGACAAGCGAATGGCGATCAAGTCTCATCGGGCGCAATTCGGCGCACAGTTTCTGAATGTTTCATCCTGCCCACGGAGGATCGGATGATGGAGACGCGACATGGCGAACGTCATCAACCTGAATCGTTTCCGGAAGCGCGCCGAGCGGGAAGCCACGGCGAAGCAGGCGGACGCCAACCGAACGAAGTTCGGCCGCACGAAGGCGGAGCGGTCGGCGGAGGAGACGCGCGCGGATCAGGCGAAGACGCACCTGGACCAGCACCGGATCGATTGCGAGGAGCAGCCATGAAGTCGCCCGTCGTGAAACGGTCGATCGTCGTCGCCGGCCACAAGACCAGTGTCAGCCTGGAAGAGGCGTTCTGGAACGGCATGAAGGAGATCTCGGGCCTGCGCAACATGACGCTGTCCGAGCTGGTCGGCGAGATCGACAGCAACCGCCAGCAGGGCAATCTGTCCTCGGCGATCCGCCTGTTCGTGCTCGACTACTTCAAGAGCCGCGCCATGGCCGCCATCCAGGCGGAAAAGGTCCCGGCCCAGTAGCCGTCTTTGCGCCGATCCTTGATGCCGATCCTGGCGCCGATCGCTTCTGTCACGAAGCTGGTACTTTAAAATCACTCTAAGGTGCAGTTTCAGCGACCGAGCGCGCTTGACCTCGATGCCCTGCGTTGAAAATACAGGGCATGACCGACATCCATGATACGCGTCCGCAGATGCCGCTGGGCCTGGCCCAGCGCGGCTATACCGGCGTCATCCAGCACCTTTCCCCCAAGGACGCAGGCTCGGCACTCTCGGACATCGAACTCGAGAGTCGGCTGATCGAGCTCGGCTTCGTCGAGGGCGCGCGGGTCGAGATCCTGCACGAGGGGTTGGTCGGCCGCGACCCGATCGCCGTGCGGGTCGACAGCATCACCATCGCGGTCCGCCGTCGCGAAGCCATGGCCATTATCGTCGCCTGAAGCGACCGGACCCCAATTCCATGGAAGCACCCCTGCTGCATCTCGCCCTGGTCGGCACGCCAAACAGCGGCAAGACCTCGCTGTTCAATGCGCTGACCGGCAGCCGGCAGAAGGTCGCGAACTATCCCGGCGTCACCGTCGAGCGCAAGGAAGGCTTCTTCGTCACGCCCTTGGGACGCCAGGTCTCCGTGGTCGACCTGCCGGGCACCTATTCGCTGCGCGGACGGAGCCCGGACGAGGAGATCACCCGGGACTTCGTGCTCGGCAAGGCCACCGGCGAGATCGTGCCCGACCTCGTGCTGTGCGTGGCGGACTCGACCAATCTGCGCCTGACCATCCGCCTGCTGCTGGAGCTCAAGCGCACCGGCCGGCCGATGATCCTCGTGCTCAACATGTTCGACATCGCGACCCGCCGCGGCATCACTGTCGACGTCGAGCGGCTCGCCAAGGAGCTCGGCGTGCCCGTGGTCACCTCGATCGCGGTGCGCAAGGGCGGCACGGCCGACCTGCTGTCGCTGACCGACGAGATTTCGGCAAAGCTCGCCGCCGAGCCGGGAGAGAACAATTGGCGGGCGCTCAGCGTGGCCGACTTGCGCGCCACCCAGCGCGAAGCCGACCGCATCATCGCCGACTGCGTCAGCCTGCCCAGCCGGCCCGACACCTGGACGGCGCGGATCGACGCGGTCGTGCTGCATCCCGTCGGGGGGCTGATCGTGCTCGCGGCGATCCTGTTCGTGATGTTCCAGGCGGTGTTCGCCTGGGCGCAGCCGCTGATGGAGTTGCTCAATTCCGGCTTCGACTCCCTCGGCGAGTTCGTGCACGCGACCTTACCCGCCGGCCTGCTGCAGAGCTTCCTTCAGAACGGCGTGATCTCAGGCGTCGGCAGCGTCATCGTGTTCCTTCCGCAGATTATCATCATCTTCCTGTTTATCCTGCTGCTGGAAGATTTCGGCTACATGGCGCGCGCCGCGTTCCTGATGGACCGCATCATGGGCGGCGCCGGCCTGCACGGCCGCGCCTTCATTCCGCTGCTGTCGAGCTTCGCCTGCGCCATCCCCGGCATCATGGCGACGCGCGTGATCGACAACAAGCGCGACCGGCTGACCACGATCCTGATCGCGCCGCTGATGACCTGCTCGGCGCGCATTCCCGTCTACACGCTGATCATCTCCGCCTTCATTCCGGCCAAAGACGTCTGGGGCTTCATCAACCTCCAGGGCCTCGTGATGTTCGGCCTCTACGCTGCCGGCATCATCAGCGCGCTGCTGGTCTCGTTTCTCATCAAATTCTTCATGCTGCGCGACTATGCGCCGGCGCCGTTCATGCTGGAGCTGCCGGACTACAAGATGCCGCGGCTGAAATCGATCGCGATCGGCGTCTACACGCGGGCCAAGATGTTCCTGCACCGCGCCGGCACCACGATCTTCTCGATGATGGTGCTGATCTGGTTCCTGGCCTCGTTCCCGCAGCCGCCCGCAGGCGCCACCGAACCGGCGATCGATTTCAGCCTCGCTGCGATCATCGGCAAGGCACTCGAGCCGCTGCTGGCGCCGGTCGGCTTCAATTGGCAGATCGCGGTCGCGCTGATCCCCGGCATGGCGGCGCGCGAGGTCGCGGTCGCGGCGCTCGGCACCGTCTATGCGATCGAAGGCGGCAAGGAAGCGGCCGAGCAGATCGGCCAGGTGCTGGCGACGAAATGGTCGCTCGCGACCGCGCTGTCGATGCTTGCCTGGTACATCTTTGCCCCGCAATGCGCATCGACGCTGGCCGTGATCCGGCGCGAGACCGGAAGCTGGACCTGGATGGCCGTCACCTTCTTCTACATGCTGGTGCTGGCCTATGCCGCGAGCCTTCTGACCTACAATGTCGCGGTCGCGTTCGGGGCGGGGTAGGCCCCAAACAAAAAACTGCGAAAACAACCCCATGCACAGTAGACGGGTGTTGTGAAATCAATGACTTACACTTGTGCGAAAATCGTCCGGCCGCAGGGCTGCGCCAGTTGCTCCGTCGGGCAAAACAGGAGCATGATGCCATCATCGCCACGACCGACCATATCTGGCGTCAAGCCGGTTTATGCGCCAGCACCGTTCCAATCCGCTCCTTCTTGAGCGCGAACTGCGCGGCCAATGCGAGGCCGAATGCCAGGCAGAACGTCGTCCCAGCCGCAATGAAGCGCAGCTTATTGGTTTCCCAGATTGCCCCCTCCTGTGCCATCAGCGACAGCAGTTGGGGCAGAAGCAAGAACACATTGGTTGCCGCAAAGCCGAAGCAATTGAACAGCCGCCACGCGACCGTTCGCATCGAATTGTCGATGTCCGGCAGATCGGAGCAGCTCTGCCTGTCGAGATAGTACGAAATATAGACTGTCACGAGCGCCGGCCCGAGGCCCCACCGCAACATCGCAAAGTAAAGGCTGGCAAGGGACATTTCCCGCAAATTGCCCTCGCCAAAGTTATGCACGGCCAACGTCAGACCAGCGGGCCCTACGGCGAGCGCGACCAGGAAGCTCCAGCAATAAGTGGTGAGGTGGGACTGATCTGAATCGCTTCCCAGAGATGACATCGCAAATCGAAGCAAGAGAACGACGACGATTGCCAATCCATAATTGCAAAGCGAATACATGACCCATGCAATCGAGCGATTGGGGTCCTGCGCCCAGACGACGCCTCTGCCTTGCAGCACGTCATAAATCACGGCCGAAATGGTCACGCCCAGATAAACGGAGCAGATCAAGGCAATGATATAGACGATCCAGTACCGTAGCGGATTGTCGTGAATGGGCGCATCGATTTCGATGCCGAATTTGCTGGCCTCATTGCGCAGGTCGATGCGGGAGCCGTTGCGATAGATCAGGTAACACGCGACAAGCCGGGCAAATCGGTTGTAGAGGTCCTTGATCAGTTGCGTGGCCTGGGGCGCAGCAAGGCCCGTCAACGTCCCAGCCTTCCACTGGCTCATCGTCGGCGCCCCCTGCTGGAAGTCTGCCATCAGCTTGTCGAAACCAAAGCTGTCCTCGGTGAAGAAGGTGGCGTCATCTCCGGTGTCGCGTCCCTGCGTCAGCCACCATTTCATGTAACAGATTTCCGCCCACATCCGATCCGGGGTGTTCGGATCCTTGCGGAAGTCCTGATCGACGACATCTGGAGAATTCGCGATGACTTTCGAGAGCACCTCCTGCGGCACACGCAGCGAAAAGCGGATTTGCGCCATGATCTGCTTCGCGAGCTGAGGCACGCTGATCCAGCTCTGGATCACATCGCGCACCATCAGCAGGACGTTCCATTGAGCCTCCTTCGTCAGGAGGAACAGATACACGATCCCCATTGCGGCGACGACGGTCAGGTACGGAGCAGACTGACTTTTCGCAGCCTCTATGAAGGCTACTGGAAATGCAGGAACCAGCGGCGCCAGGGCAATGACGTCGCGGTTCTCATGGATGAGAAGAAGGAAGAAGCCGCATGAGAATACGACAAAGATGAACCCGCCCAATCGATACTGCTGCCGGGTCGTCATGTATCGCGGGAAAGTCGGGACTTCGGCAATGTTGACCGCGCGGCCAAAAGCCTGCCAGGCCAACCGGCCTGCCACCACCAGGCCCAACAACGTGATGGACCAGCGCACCAGCGAAGGAACCAGGTCGGACGCGGCGTCACGGACCTGATCTGCGGAGGCTTGTGTCGATAGTAAACTGGAAATGACAATTCCCAACACGATGCTAGCCATAGCCTGAACTCCCTCTTGAGCGAGATAGTTCGAACGGGCCGCTCTACGCGGAATTAGGCGTACCGTAAATCCGGAGCGACCACGTGTGTGTGAACCAATTCACATCCTCTGGACGTTTTCGTGCAGCTCTCTCTCTGAAGAGGCACAATGCCTTGCCCGCAAGAAAATCGCCGGACCGCATCCGGAAAGAGCCTCGCACAATCAGCGCTATCAGCTGTTCGCCGGTTGCACCGTCGCGCAAAACAGGCGCATGATGGTATTGTCGGAGAATTGGCGCGACGCTTCGTGACGGCAAGCTAGGCCGGCGTAGCACGCCTTCTCAGCCGCGGGCCGGGCTCGCCGGAAACGTCGCGGTGAACACCGTTTCATCTCGCATCGACGACGCGACGATCAACCCGCCATGGGCGCGCGCGATCTCTTGGGCAATGTACAGTCCGAGCCCAAGCCCTTTCTGGTTCGGCAGAACGTCGCCGCGATCGAACGCAGTGAAAAGGCGCGGGATCGCATCAGCCGGAATTGGCGCGCCTTTGTTGGCAACGCTGAGATCAAAGCCAGCGCCGGTCGTCTGCGCCAGCACCCTGATCGGCTTGTCGGCGGCGCCATAGGAAATCGCGTTGCCGAGAAGATTGGACAGCATCTGACCTATGCGGTCGGCGTCGATTCTCACAGGTCCCGGAACGTTGACGACCGTTTCGATGACGCGATCCGGGTGCACGTTCTCGAACTCCGCGACGATTTGCCTGATGACAGGCTCGAGTGGCTGTTCTTTCAACTTGAGCTGCATCCCGGCGCCGAGCCGCGCGCGGGCGAAGTCCATGACATTGTCGATCAGGCCCGCCATCCGGCCCACGCTTCCCTGCAGGAGGTTGATCCAGTTCTTCCCCTCGTCATCGACCTTCTTGTTCAGAAGCCGCAGGCCGCCCTGGATCGAGGCAAGAGGGTTTCGGAGGTCGTGACCGAGCACGGCGATGAACTGCTCGCGCAGTTCCGCATTGCGTTGTTCCAGCGCGAGCCTGTTCTCGATCAGTTCGACGCGCTCGGCCGCGTCGAGATGAGACGCGATCAGCTCGGCAAAAAGCTTGAACATGCCGATGACTTCGGGAGTCCGAAGCTTGCGCGGCTTCGGATCGATCGCACAAAGAGTTCCGAAGAATGAACCGTCGGGCAGAATGATCGGCACGGAGATGTAGCTTTGGAAGCCATATTGTGCAGGCGTGTGATGCTTGCAGTAGCCGGCGTCTTTGCTGACATTCTCGATGACGACCGCCTCGCGGCTCTGCCGGATCTCATGGCAGATCATGGTCTCGACCTTGAGCTCGTCACCGGGTTTCAGCCCAAACCAAGTTCGTCACGCGAGGCACATGTGATCCACCTGTCCTCGGTGACGCGGGCAACGGCCGTAAACCCCATGCCGGTGGTCCGGCTGACCACGTCGAGGATGGTCGAGACCGCAGCGATCCCGCTGATCTTGGCTATGTCGCGCTCGAAATCCATTGCCACTCCGCTTGGGAACATTCGCCCCGGGCCGGCCGCCCAACTGAAAGCGCGTCCTTGCAACGGTGAAAAGCACTGCCAGCCAAGTCATTCCGCGTCAATGTTACTCGACGCCCCACCTCGGAAGCGGCTATCTGTTCCCAATGGAACATTTCAGAACGGCGAGGCTCAGCGCCGAAAGGCTTCGTGAAAATCATCTCGCCGACCTCGTCGCGTTGCATCTCGATGCCGAGGTTTCGCGCTATCTCGGCGGCGTCCGTTCGGCGGAGAAGACGAAGACCTATCTCGACGCCAATATGGCGCATTGGGATCAGCATGGCTTCGGTCTGTGGGTGCTGCGAACGAAAGACGGGGCATTCGCCGGGCGAGCGGGCATCAGGCATATCCTCGTGGACGATGTCGACGAGATCGAGATTGCCTACGCGTTCAAGCGCGAATTCTGGGGCCGTGGCCTTGCAAGCGAGACCGCGACCGCACTCACCGATATTGGACTGTTACACCATGAGCTGCCGTCCCTCATTGGCCTGGTCTATGTCGGCAATGGCGCATCGCGCCGAGTTCTGGAGAAGTCCAACTATCTCCTCGAGCGAACCACGTTCCGTCACGGCGAGAACGGCGTCCTCTACCGGATCCGGCGGTGAGAGACGGCCTGACGATCACCCGGTGCGCAGCCGGACAACCGATTGCGGCAGGGAGGCCAGAAACAACACCGCGCAAACGCACAGCAGGACGATGTCCTTGAACAGAAATTCGCCGGTCAGATTCCACGCCATCGGATCGGATGAAAGGCTCCATTTGACCACACCGGGCGTCGTGAAGAAGAACGACCAGGTGATCGCAAAGGTCACCATGCCCATGAATGAACCGAGGGCGGACGAAACCGGGCTGAAGCTGCCTGCCGCGAGCAGCGCCGCAATCACGAATTCAGCGACACCGAGGACATAGGCCTCTCCCCTCAGGCCGAACACCGACAGCCAGGAGATGAACGGGCTGTTGCTGATGAACTGCGCGATGCCCTGCGCAGATTGCGGCGTGAATTTCTGCATGCCAAACGATACGAAGATGATCACCATGACCCAGCGCAGAATGGCAAGAGGACGATAGGAACCGCCCCCGACCTCAGCGACGTTGAACTCTTTCATCCGACCATGTCTCCCCGGTTTCACATCCATCAGCTCTGCGAGACTACGCTCGCTGAAGGCTGTACGAAGGGGAGCTTCGGTCGTTACCCGCGTCGGCCGGTTCCGGAGATCACAGCTGCGTGCGATGCGCGTGTTCGCGGGATGGCCGCCCGGTCTGGGGCTGTCGGCGCGTTAATGTGCCGTTGAAGGAGCGACGGCGGTGCCCTGCGCTCGCAATGACGGTGTGGAAACAGCCGCTATCGCGCGGATGGAGCGGACGCCCGCGGAGTCTACCTGAAATACCCGAGCACGAGATCGACATCCGCGCTGCCGGCCGCCGTGCCGTTCAGCTCGGCGTCGATGACGCGGCGGCAAGCCTCGATCGCGGCATGGTCGCCGAGGTCGTTGGCGGCTTCCAGCACGAGCCATGCCGCATCGACCGAGGCCTGGTCCGCTGCTCCGCCGCCGATCTCGCCGGCTGCGGCGTTGTTGAGGTTCTTCTTGCGAACTGCGGTGCCGAATTGAGGCAACATTGAAAATACTCCCTGCCAATTCCCGGATGATGCTCGGTGTACCTGTTCGGTGTACCGCTCAGTGCACCTGCAGCTCGGGCTGACGACCCGTGACGGGATCGGTGCCGGTCTTGCGCGATTGGTAGAACTTCAAGACGCTGCGCGAGGTCTCGATCTTGAGCTTGCCGAAATCGCGCTCGTTGTCGTGGAGCTCGCGCGCCGTGATCAGATGATCCTTGGCGCCGAGGAACAGCAGCGACATGGTGGTGTCCCAGGAGAAGTCGAGCGCCTTGCACAGCACCAGGATCATCTCGCGATTGCGGTCCATCATCGCACGCTCGATCACGTCGACCGGCAGCGACGACAACAGCGACACGCCGATCTGCACCTCGTCGGACCGGTGCTGGCGAGCATAGTTCGAGATCGAGTCCTGGTTGAGGTTGCCCTGCCGGTACTGCGTCGTCACCACGCGCTTGGCAACGAAATAGCTGCGCGAGGACGGGCCGAACTTGGACTGCAGATCGCCGGTGACGTCGCTTACCGAGCTCTGGATCTGCGCCATCATTTCCGGGCGCTCGTGCTCGAGCCGGCGACGGACGTCCTCCGACGCCTTCGAGATCAGTTGCTGGAAGATGTGACGCGGCACGTCCTTGCGCAGGCCAAGCTGCTCGGCGAGAATCGAGTCACCCTCGGCGCGGCGGACCATGTGGAGCAGACCCGAACCTGAAAAGCGCGCGCCCTCGTTTTTGGCGACCGACGTCACGACCTCCTGGTCGCCGCGCTTGACCAGCACGTCGGTGACGGCCTCGCCGATCGACTTGCGCTGGGCGATCGCGAGCAGATGCGACTGGCTCTTGGTCATGGCGCTCTCGACCAGCAGCTTCTCGTCGATACGATTGGAATCGCGCAGCACGGGACCGGCGACCTCGATTTCGTCGGCGATCGCGAGTTGCGCAATGACATTGAGCGGAGCGTGATCGCAGGCTGCCATCACCTCGGAGAGCTGCACCCGTGCGGCGACCTCGATCTCGTCGGCGAGCCGGCCGATGACTTCGCCGAACGTGCTGATCTCGTCGTCGCTGTAGCGACCGGTGATCAGAATGTCGGTCGCATGCCACAACGCCTTGGTCCGGCTTTCGTCGGTGCCGCGTGCGATTGCGTCGTCCAGATCCTGCAGAAGTGTTGTCGCGCCGTTCATCCCGATGACCCCAGTTCTTGGCTGGCCATCCTGCTTGTGCCGGCAGGACGCCGAGTTCCTCTGGGAACAGAGGCTAGGGAACAAACGCGAGAATCCGGTAAAGTCGGCAGATCAGTTTTGCCGCGGAAAATTCGATAAAAAGCGAGAGAATGAGTTTACCGGTACGTCACGAGGAAGCTGCGCCCCCTCTCCCGCTTGCGGGAGAGGGTTGGGGTGAGGGTGTCTCTCCGGCGTCATGGCCGGGCTTGTCCCGGCCATCCACGTCTCACCGCCTGGGACGGAGAACGTGGATGCCCGGGACAAGCCCGGGCATGACGGACTATCGCCTACGGATTTGACGGCGTCAGCACCAGCGGCGGCTTTGGCTTGGGCTTTGCGGGCGGCGGGCCCGGGGCCGGCCTGACGTCGATCGGCGGAGGCAGCGGCGCGATCTGCGTGCTTGCAAGCGGCGGGCTTGGTGCCGCGGGAGCGGCCTGCGGCGCCTTTGGCGTCGGCGCAACCCTGATATCGGACTTGGGCTTCGGCGGCGGCGCACGGCGCGGATCGCGGCCGGGCATCGGCACATCCGTGAGCGACGGCTCCGGCGCCGGTTCGGGCGACACCAGCGTCGGCAACGCGGCGGTGGCCGGCGGCGGCTCGCCGCGCTCGATGGCGTCCAGCCGGCGCGTCTCGCGATCGATCGTGCGTACCGCGAGCCACGACGACAGCGGCCCAAGATCGACGGTGCGATTGAGCCTGTCGGGGGGACCGGCCGCGAACAGCTGGATTTCGGGCGGCGCGCCGGAGAGCCCGGTCATGATCGGCGTCAGGCTG
This sequence comes from Bradyrhizobium sp. CW1, assembly GCF_023100665.1. Taxonomy (NCBI): domain Bacteria; kingdom Pseudomonadati; phylum Pseudomonadota; class Alphaproteobacteria; order Hyphomicrobiales; family Nitrobacteraceae; genus Bradyrhizobium; species Bradyrhizobium sp. CW1. The sequence continues at coordinate 2,170,667 of NZ_CP064684.1, read as the reverse complement.
GCACGGATGTCGGCCTGGTCGGCGGGGATGTCGTAACCGCCGGAGACGATGGCACGCGCGTTCTTCGCCTCTAGCGACGTTGCGCCGACGCGCAGGCGCCCGTCCCGGATCGTGAACGGGATCTGCGCCGAGGCCACTGCAATCGGACCCGCCGACAGCGCGGGCTCGACCAGCTGCCGCAGCCGATTGTCGTCGGCAATTTGGCCGCCGTCGCTGGCGCGGATGGCGATTTCGAAGGCGCGTGGATTGAGGCCGGAGATTTCAGCGGATTCGAGCGTCACCGTACCGTTGCCGGCGAGCGCACCGGTGAGCGCCGCGACGCTACGGCCCTGGCTGGTCAGCGCCATCTGCGCCGAGGCTCGTCCCTTCGGCAGCGCGAGGTCGCGGTAGCGCAGCGCCGCCGCGTCGACATTGCCGAGCTCGATGCGCGCGTTGAGCGTCAGACCATTGGCGCCATTGCGCGCATCAAGGCTCGCCGACATCTCGCCGCCGCCGACGCCGCCCTTCATTGCGTCGAGCGCGAGCGACTGACCGTCGCTCCGGACCGTACCGCCGAAGGGGCGCAGCTCGATGCCGCCGGGCAACGTGCCGTGCAACGCCTGGAAGGCGACGCGGCCGCGCCAGCCGCCGAGAAGCCCGGCACTCAGCGGCGCATTGGCATCGTGTCCGGCCGCGCCGATGGCCATCGCGAGCGCGGGCACGAGGTCGAGCGTATCGAGGCCGACTTCGCCGTCGACGGTCTTCTCCTGATCGAGCGTCACCGCCAGATGACCGCGCAAATGCGAGCCGGCCAGGGTGCTCTCGAGATCGTTGAAGATCAGGCGGTTGCCGGAGAGGCCGACGCGCGAGGACAGATTGACGCTCTGCACCGATTTATCGGCCGGGCTGGTCCCGAACAGCGGCCCCAGATTGGCGTTGCGCACGCGCAAATTTACGCTGCCTTTCGGCTCCGACAATTCGACGTTGCCTTGTGCGTCCGCATCCAGCCCGCCGCCGCTAAGCTTGGCATTCAATTGCAGCTGATGGCGCCACGCGCCGCTCAAGCGGCCTTCGAACTGCGAAGCGCCCTCGCCTGCGGCCACCACGCGATCGAGCCCGAGCAACGCCAGCAGTGCACTGGCTTGCGGTGTCGCGACTTTCGAGTCCAGCGTGAAGTCGCTGTTGCGCAAGCGGTCGACGTCGATGCCGTTGACGGCGGCCACCGGCGTCTGCGCAGCCAGCGTCGCGGTGGCCTTGAGCTGCGGCGCGTCGAGTTCGAGGACAGCGCGCGCGTCGTTGCGATCGGCGTGCTCGGCGTTCTTGTCGAGGCTGAGGTCGAGCTTCAGGCGGGTCGCAGCCGGCAGCGACGGGATGGCGTCGAAGCGCGCGCGCACCGATGGCGCAAACGGCTCGAGCAGTGCAGTGAGATCGCGCAGCGAATTGGCGGAGGATTTCAGCGCGAGCTTGCCCGTGGCCTTGGCGCGGTCGAAGCTGCCACTTGCTTCCGTGGTCACGCCACTGGCCTGGCCGAACCGCAACTGCTCCAGCGAGAGCGATGCGGGGCCGTAGCCGAGTTTCGCGGTGAACGGCCGCAGCTCCTGCCCGGCCGAGATCGCGCGGCCGATATCGAGCGACAGCTTCGCTTCCTCCGGCCATTCGCCCTGCGGTCCCGAAAGCGCGCGCACAAAACTTGCGGCCGCATCGAGGTCAAGGCGGTCGGCCTTGAGCTCCGCGTCGATCCGCGAGCCCTTGCTCGCGCCGGTCTGGACGAAAGCGATGCGGCCTTCGACCGCGCCGCCGTCGATCTCGGCCTTCAGCCTGTCGATGGCGAAATGGTTGGCGGCGATGGTCACGTCACCGGCAAGGCGCAGCGGCCGCGTGCTGCGGCGGTTGACCTCGCTGCGGCCCTGGAGCCAGGCCACTAGCGTATCGGGATCGGAGGAATCGACGCTGAGACGGCCGCTGAAGCTGTCGGCGCCGGGCGTCGCGCCGTTGAGCGAGAGCTGCGTCTGTCCCGGCGCGCGCAGCTCGAGCCGCTGGAAGGTCCAGGATCGTCCGTCGGTCGCAAGCTCGGCCGTGATGTTCTGGAGCGGCCGTGCGCCGAGCATGATCTGGTCGGAGTTGAACTCGATCTGTGCCGGGATCGGCGCCTGCGGGATTGCGGCGAGGCCTGCGCGGAGCGCCGGAAGGATGCGCTGCGGCTCGTCCTTGCCGGTCAGCTTGTCGGCATCGACCTGGCGCGCCGACAGCACCGCACGCAGCAGCGGCGAAGCCCCGAACCTGATATCGCCGACGCCGCCGAGCTTCAGCGCGGAGTCTTCGGACCCGAAGCTGGCGTCGACCTGCTCGAACTTGGCGCCGGCCGGATCAGCCTTGAGTTTCGTCGTGAGCTTCCAGGGCATCGGCCCCGCCTCGCCCGGCTTCTTCGGCGCCGGCACGGCGAACGTCAGCGCGCCCTCGAATTTCGGCAGGCGGTTGTCGAAGGCGAGCACGCCTTCGAGATCGGCGAGGATCGCGCGCTCGCCGGGATCGATGTTGAGGTGGAGGCGGGTGGCATTGCCGTCGGCGCTCGGGCCGGAGGAGACGCGGAACGGATAGCGCACGCCGCTGAGGGCAAAACTGCCGTCGCCCCGGACCGAGCCGGCCAGCGAGCGCACATCGCCGGAGAAAGCGATGTCGTTGAGCTCCAGTGTCGAATGGCTGGCGGCATCATGCAGGGCGATGCGACCGGTGAGATTCAGCCGCTCGATCGCCAGCGATGCCAGATTGAAGCTCCCGCTCGCGGTGGACGGCAGATCGACCCGCCCGCGCGCGTCGAGGCCGAGATCGACCGCCATGCCATTGACCGAAAGCTCGGTGGCGCGCCATTCGCCGCGCATCAGCGAGCTCAGGCTGAATTCGACATCGAGCTTGTCGGCGCGCAGGCGGCCGAGATCGTTGTTGCCGCCGAAGGTGACCGCGCGCAGCCGCAGCGTCGGCGCCGGCAACAGCCGCGCGTCGAGCTCGCCCGCCACCCGCACCGGCACGCCGATGATCCTGCCGGCCTCTGCTTCGAACTGGGGCCTGAACTGGTTCCAGTCGACGAAGTACGGTCCGATCAGAGCGGCCAGCAGCGCTAAGATAAAGGCAATCGCCAATCCGAGCAGCGTCGTCTGCACGGGTCTCCCCTCGGCCAAACCGGATGCGGGCCTTGCCTGAGCCGCAGGGCCTCAGACGTACCGGAACAGCCCCTTATATAGGGGGAAGTGTGGCGAAGTCACAGCGACTGTTGCGCGCGGAGGTTAACGCCGGCAGCCATCACCAGCTCGCAGGCAGCCGCTTCAGGCCGCGCAGCACGAAGGTCGGCCGCCATTCGGGGTTTTCGACGTCGTCGATGCGCAGGTCGGGCAGCCGACGCAACAGCGTGGCGATGGCGATCTCGGCCTCGAGGCGGGCCAATTGGGCCCCCAGGCAGAAATGGATGCCACCGCCGAACGACAGCGGCCTCACATTCTGGCGGGTGACGTCGAGCCGGTCGGGGCGGTCAGGATAGACCGCCGGGTCGCGGTTGGCCGAGCCCAGCAGGCAGAGCACGGTCTCGCCCTTGGGGATCTTGGCGCCGCCGAGATCGTCGATATCCTCCAGCGCGACCCGCCCGGTCATCTGCACCGAGGAATCGTAGCGCAGAAACTCCTCGATCGCGCCCACCATCAGGTCCGGCCGCGCCTTCAAAAGCGCGAGCTGGTCCGGATTGCGATGCAGCGCCAGCAGGCCGTTGCCGATCAGATTGACCGTGGTCTCGTGGCCGGCGCCGAACAACAGGATGATGTTGGCGGTCAGTTCCTCGTTGGTGAGCTTGTTGCCGTCTTCCTCGGCCTGCACCAGCTGGGTAATGAGATCGTCGCCGGGATTTTTGCGACGAAGCTCGAACAGCTGCTGGAAATACATCTGCGCCATCATGTTGCCGGCGTTGCCCTTGGCGATCTCCTCCGGCGACAGCGGCACGGGATCGAGCAGCCGTCCGCCATCGCGCGAGCTGTTATAGAAAGTCTCGCGATGGTCCTCGGGGATGCCGAGCATGTCGCAGATGATGGTGACAGGCAGGCGGAAGGCGAAGTCTTCGATCAGGTCCATGTGGCCGCGGTCGATCACGGCATCGATGGTCTGGTCGACGATCTCCTGGATGCGTGGCCGCATGTCCTCGACGCGGCGGGCGGTGAAGGCCTTCACGACGAGGCCGCGCAGGCGGGTGTGGTCAGGCGGATCGGCCTGCAGCATCCAGTGGCTCATGCTGCGGAAGACCGGCTCCTCCATGATCTTCTCGCTATAGCGGCGCTTGGAGCGCTCGACGAAATCCTTGCCAAAACGCTTGTCGCGCATCACGAGGCTGACATCGGCATGGCGGCTGGCGACGAACTGGCCGAACGGCGTCACGTGAATCGGGTAGATCGCGCGGAGCCGGTCATAATGCGGATAGGGATCGCGGATGAAGTCCGGCGACAGCGGGTTGAACAGCGGACCGCCGGTGCCCTGCACGTGCTCGTTCATGGTGACCTCATATCGGTTGCCGCATGAATCGCATACGCCGCAGCCCCTCTTGCGCAGCGTAACCATCCCGGAATTATCAACTCGATACATTGTTGTATCGAGTTGCATTTTGCCCTAAACTGCCCCGATGTCAAGGGTGAGAACCAGGCCGACCAGGGACGACACGCGCGACAGGCTGTTCGAGGCGGCGGCGCGCGTGTTCGAGCAGGACGGCATCGGCGGCGCCAGCATCGAGGCGATCGCGGCGGCGGCCGGATTTAGCCGCGGCGCGTTCTATTCCAACTTCAAGAGCAAGGACGAGCTGATTATCGCCATGCTCGAGGAGCATGTCGCGCAGTCGATCCGGCGCAACATGGACATCCTCGCGCAGCACGACAATCTCGACGACTTCATCGCGGCGCTGAAGGCGATGGATCGCACAAGGCAGGATCCGCTCGGCCGCTCGCCGCTGCTCCACATGGAGATGATCCTGTTTGTCGCCCGCGCCGAGAAGCGCCGACCGGAGCTTGCAAAGCGCCTGCGCGCGCGGCGCAAGCTGGTCGCCGACATCATCGAGGCAACGCTGAAGAGCAACGCGAAGGGCGACACGCTCAATCCCCCCTGGATGGCCTCCGTCGTGCTGGCATTGGAAGACGGCTTTCGCCTGCACCGCCTGATCGATCCGGAGACGACGCCGGCCGACAGTTTTCTGCGCGCGATCACGGATCTGCGGCGCAGGACGGGATTGTCGTTGAAGTAGCGTTTGTTTTCTTCAGATCGTCGCGCTTCGCTGTTCCCGCTCGGCATCGGCGCGCCGCGCCGCTGGAACCTCGTCGCAATTCTCGCGCGCATTTTCCACATCCTCATACCGATCCAAGGAACGTTTCTGCAGCTTGCCACTTTATCCCGTGCCTGTTTTGGCAATTTGATCATTCGAGGAGACAGCGATGAGGATTCTGAAATTGTCTGCGGCCGCAGCTGCGCTGCTGGCCGGTACCGCGCTCGCCGTGGCGCAGTCGAGTTCGACGGTCGGCACTGGCGGGTCGTCAGCCGGCGGTGGCACCAGCAACTCGACCGTAGGCACGGGCGGTTCATCGGCGGGTTCGGGCAGCGGATCGGGCTCGGCCTCGACGCTTGGCACCGGCGGCTCGTCGGCGGGCGGCGGCACCAGCAGTTCGTCGATCGGCACCGGCGGCTCCGCCGCAGGCTCAGGCTCGGCCTCGACGCTCGGCACCGGTGGTTCGTCGGCGGGTGGCGGCAAGAGTTCGTCCAGCGTCGGCACCGGCGGCTCTGCGGCAGGCTCCGGCTCCAACTCGGCATCGACAGTCGGCACGGGCGGCTCGTCGGCCGGCGGCGGCAAGAGCGGCTCGACCGTGGGAGCGGCCGGCTCCTCCGCGGGACATGCCAGCGACATGGGCATGGAAAAGGGCAAAGGCCACCACAAGGACGAGATGAAGAAGGACAAGGACTGACATCCGGCCGGCGGAGCGGCAGCAATGCCGCTCCTTCGTCCTTCCTGAGGAGGACTGGCATGAACAGACCAATCGTTGCGATCGCAGTTTTGACTTTGATGAGCAGCGCCGCTGCGGGGGAAACCATGCAGAAAACCGGCAAGACCGCGTCCGGCGAGACCTGCCGGGTCACGGTGGAAAAACATCCCGACGGCAGCATTACCGCGCTGGGGTCATCGGGTTCGGGCACCACCGGCTCGACCTCATCGAGCGGCTCGCTGTCGAGCTCTAGCTCGGCCGGCGGATCGTCGGTGCACGTCCAGGCCGGTGGCGGCAACGTGTCGAGTTCGTCCTCGACGGCCGGCGGCCCGGGTTCGACCAGCGCGAGCACCGTCACGGTCAACGGCTGCACCATCTCGACATCGTCGCCCTAGCAAAAGGATTTCACAGATGAGAATGTTGATCGCGACCTCGTCGGTCGCACTTCTGCTCGCCGCCGCCTCGCCGTTGTCGGCGCAAACCAGCATGACCGGCGGCACCGGGGGCTCGGCCGCGGCCGGCGGCACCTCGGCCAGCACGCTCGGCACCGGCGGCACGTCGACGTCGGGCTCCGGACAGACCGGCTCGTCGATTGCAGCGGGCGGCAGCGCCGCGTCTGCCAACGGCAAGGCGCAGTCCGGCACCAGCATGAACAAGGGCAACGGTCCGGTGCTCAATTCCAATGCGCGCGCGCAGGCGCATGAGGGTGGTACGTTCAGCCGCTCCCACACCCGCACGAAAGTCAAGGCGGGCGAGGAGGTCGGGTCGACCACCAAGACCATGTCGCACGTGCCGGGCTCCAAGCCGACCATGTCGACGACATCGACCAACGTGCGCTGAACCATCCTCACGAGACTGCTGCCCGCAACCTGCGGGCAGTTTTTCTTTGTGAGCAGGTTTTTCGTTGGTGAACGGATCAACCGCCGCTCAGCGTGCGGCTGACGCGGGTCACGAGTGCATCCCACTGCCGCTTCTCGGCGGCCGGATAGTTGATCAGCACGCAATGCACGTAGCGGCGGCCAAAGTTGCAGCGGTCGTACCAGATCTTGCCGCCCCGGGTGCTGGAGACCACGAAGAAGCGCGGCGTGATGCGCTTGTAGGTGATGCCGGGCGGCGGATTCTTCCGCGCCAGGAAAGCGGCCGGTGAGCTGCCGTCATTGGGAACGGCCTGCACCGTCAAATCCGCACGGCCGTCGCTGGTCCGGTACTGCATGCCATAGCCGTCGGGCCGGCCGGCTTGCTCGGTGAAGATGGACGAAGGGATATCGACGCTGGTCCCGGTCTCGGGAATGCGATAGCCACTCCAGCTGTCCGCGCGGGCGGCCGCCGGAAAGGCACAGAGCATGACAAGGATGGTGGCGATCTTCTTCATCGTATGGACCGGCTTGTGCTGGTGGGCCGACAACGTGGGGAAACGCCGGACGTTCCTTTCCGCGATGTGAACGCGCGTTGCGCCCAAGCCGGATGATAGTCTCGAGCGCGCCCGCTAGCGAGCGCGTTTGCCCTTGTCCGTGGGCAAGGGGCAATTCGTACAAGCGCTGTCGTCGCACATGCGGCAGATCGTGAAGCGATCCATCTCGGAGGTATCCTGCCGAGCCAACAACTCATGGAGCAGCGTTTCAAGGCGCTTCGTTTCAGCCGGCGACAGTACATCCAGAAGCGACGCGACGGCCGAAATCCGCGAAGTCATCAAATCGTTGCGGGTTGCGGCGCCCTTCGCCGTCAGGTGCAAGGCAACCTCGCGGCCGTCCTGTCCGGGCCGACGTTCGACCAGCCGATCCGACACCAGACGGTCCACCAGCCGGACCGTTCCTGAATGCGACAGGCCAAGGATCCGCCGCAGCTTGTCGTTGGTCATGCCCTGGCCATAGCCGATGACGACCAGTGCCGCAGGGGTCTCGCCACCGCGGCCGATGACCTCGCGCGCGCCCTGCTCGATCCGATCCATGACGGCGAGCGAAAGCGCCCCCAGCAAATTTGCGATTCCAATTTCCATACACCGACAATATGTGCGGAGCGCACAAAAAACAACTTGACGATATGTGCGCTCCGCACATAATTTGGATCGCGGGGCTCGATCACATGGAGAATGACGATGAATACTCGGAGCGCGGCACGACAAGCGAATGCCCAAGCGGATACCAGGGGCACCGAACCCGCCTTGAAATACGTGCAGGCCAACGGCGTGCGCTTCGCCTATCTCGAACAGGGCGATGGCCCCCTGGTCATGTTCCTGCACGGCTTTCCCGACAATGCCTGGTCGTATCGAAAGCAGCTGCAGGTCTTCGCGGATGCCGGGTATCGTGCCGTCGCGCCGTTCCTGCGTGGCTATGCGCCGACCGAGATTCCGGCGGACGGCATTTTCGATCCGATCGCACTGGGCAAGGATCTCGAAGCCCTCATCGCGGCGCTGAGCGACGACGGACAGGCACGCGTCGTCGGCATGGATTGGGGCGGCACGTCGACCTTTCAGGCGCTGGCCACGGCGCCATCGGCAATCAAGGCCGCCGTGGTCATGAACACCGCGCACCCGATTACAATTTCGAGCATCAGACGGGATCCGGAGCTCGTTCGAGCCGTCTTCCACGTCTATTTTTTCCAGCTGCCCGGCGCCGAATCCGCGGTCAATACCGAGGGCCTCCCCTTTGTCGACTATCTCTGGAAGCTGTGGTCACCGACATTCAACAATGCCGAGCACATCCGTTCGATCAAGGAGACACTCAGCTCGCCCGGCACGATGGCCGCGGCGCTGAAATATTACGGAGGCCTGACCGATGCGGGGCTCACGGGCCGGCTGCCGATCAATGACATGCACACGCCGACGCTGACGATCTATGGCAGCAACGATCCGACAGCGAGGTACTCGGTCAAGGAGGAGCCGCTGTTCAAGGGGCCGCACAAGCGGATTGTCCTGCCCGATGTCGGGCACTTCCCGCACCTCGAGCGTGAGGAAGAAGTCACCGGCCTGATCATGGACTGGTTCAAGACGCACGCGCCTGACTGAACGCAGAGGGCGGTGGCCCACAACATCCTTCGATTTTCTAATCTGGAGTGCGCGCAATGGACGCCAAGACACAACATCAATATGCCGAGACCTTTCATGCCCTTCACAGGAAGGGCGATCCGCTCGTCCTGTTCAACGCCTGGGACGCCGCCACCGCCAAAGCCATCGCGAAGACCGCTCCGGCCATCGCGACCAGCAGCGGCGCGGTCGCCTCCGCACTTGGATACGCCGACGGAGAAAATGTCCCGTTCGACATGGTGACCGGCCTCGTATCGCGGATGACTGCGGCCGTGTCAGTTCCAGTCTCAATCGATCTGGAGGCAGGATATGGCGACACCCCGGAGGCCGCCGCCAGATCGGCGACCGAGATTTTGAAAGCCGGCGCCGTCGGCATCAATATCGAGGACGGGCTATCGGGGGGAAAGCGGCAACTGGTCAATCCCGAACTCCATGCCGCCAAGATCAAGGCCGTGCGCGACGCCGCGAAAGATCTTGGAGTTCAGCTGTTCATCAATGCGAGAACAGATCCGTTCCTGCTGAAATTCGGATCGCCGGACGAGTGCATGAACGAAGCGGCAAGGCGGGCGAAGGTCTATGCCGAGGCCGGCGCCGACGGAATTTTCGTCCCCGGCCTCACCGATCTCGCTCTCATTGAAAAGTTGGTTCAGCTCACGCCTCTGCCGGTCAACATCATGGTGACACAAGGCGTTCCCGCACTTCCGCATCTGGCTCGCGTCGGCGTTCGGCGGGTCAGCCTCGGGCCGTGGCCGATGATGGCCGCGATGCGGATGATCGGACAGGCCGCGGCCGCGGTCGCCGCGACCAAGCAGTACGGCACGTTCCTGCAACCGGATGCCTGAGCCCGGATATCACCAGCTCGACGCAGTGTTCTGCGCCGACCGCTTCACGCTTTTCCAATCCACCGGATGGATGTCGAGAACGGTCAGCGCAGTTCCTATGCGCTCCTGTCCATGGCCGCGATCAAGGATCCGATCTCGATTGTCGCGACATTGCAGTAGCTGTCGGAGACCGCGTAGGGGAAGATGATCTTGTCGTGGTGGCGCATCGCGCCGCAAGTGTAGACGACGTTTGGAACATATCCTTCGCGTTCGGAAGGGTCCGGGCGCAATAGTGGCTCGCGCAGGCGGCCGAGCACCTTCGAAGGGTCGTTCTTGTCCAGCAGCGCGGCCCCGATCGAATATTTTCGCAAAGGTCCGACGCCGTGCGTCAGCAGCAGCCACCCGACGTCGAGCTCGATGGGTGATCCGCAATTGCCGATCTGCACGAATTCCCAGGGGTATCGCGGCTTCAGAATCGGCTGGCCGCCATCCCACGTCTGGAGATCGTCGGAAAAGATCAGATAGAGGTTCTCGTTATCCTGGCGCGCGATCATTGCATATCTGCCCCCGATCTTGCGCGGGAATAACGCCATGCCCTTGTTGCGCGCGGCACTGCCCTTCAGGGTCGATAGCCGGAACGATACAAAGTCGGACGTCTCGATCAGCTCCGACCGGATCGCCCGTCCGCTATAAGCGGTGTAGGTCGCGTAGTAGATCGTCTCGCCGGCGTTGCTGAAATGCACAAAGCGGGCGTCCTCGATCCCGTTCGACTGCGCTTCAGTGACCGGGAAAATCACCCGCTCGCTCAGATCCTGGCCGGCCGCAAATGTAACATCAATCTCGTCGCCGCCGGCGCCCGATGTCAGCTTGACGAGATCGGGGCTGGATGCAAGGCGCGCCGTCGGGTCGATGGTCACGGTCCCGTCTGCCGCAATAAGCCCCGAGCGAAATGTCAGGGACGACACGTGACCCTCGCCGACGGCACGAAGACTTAGGATGAAGCGAAGGCTGCCTTCCGGCGTTCCGGATTGATCGGGATGCGGCACGATACTCGGATTGAACAATGCCGAGGCCTCGAACGAATATTCGTTGAGAAAATAGGCGCCCGCGAGTTGGCGCTGCACCTGCGTGAATACAGCATGGTCGGCCAGCGCCTCTTCCATTTCCGCGGCGCGTGTCTCGAATATCTGCAACAGGTTGCGGTGACGGCCGAGGAAATTCTCCAGAACGTCGGCCAATTGCCGGTCAGCCGTCTCGGCATCGAGCGCGAGGACCCGTTCGACGATATGGTTGGCGCGGGTCTTGTCCGTCGGATTGAGGTCGCGCGGCTCTGTTGCCGGCTTGAAAGGCCGAACGATGACACGGGTCGGATCAGGCCGCAGCTGAAGGGCTTGACGTTTGAGGAAGGGAGATTGCGACAAGACGGCCTCGATGGGTTGAAGGAGGAAATCGTAATCCTGCTCCGTCAAGCGACGAGAGGAGCAGGCTTGGCCCGGCTTTCGCTCAGGCGGGCAATTTGCCGAATCTCGGAAAGCCCAAGCAAATAAGACACCACGGATTCCCCTCCCCGGTTCTCATTGGGACGATCGGGATGCAGGCCATCCCGGCAGCTTCCGGTCTCCAGATCGACCAGCGAGGCCGACAGGTCGTTGCTGCCCAGAAACCACGCGAAGACCCGCGCGGCTTCGGCTTTCCACTCGACATCGTGATCGGCCCGCCACGCGGCGAGGCATGCCGCGATGGTCGCCGCGGCCTCCAGCGGCTGCTGGTCGAAGGCTTGCGACGGCTGGCGTCGATCGCCAAACCCCGCCGTGCCGATCGGGCGGAATTGGCCTTTCGCTGAGGTTTGCCGCTTCACAAGCCAGCGCAACGACTCCAGCCCGATATTGACATAGCGCGATGTCTTGCTGGCAAGACCGGTTATGATCAGCGCCTGGGGCAAGCGCGCGTTATCATAGGCCAACCCGTCCTCGAACCAGACCCAATCGCCGGTTGCCACGGTGTCGAAGATCAAGATCAAGCGATCGGCAAGCACGGCACGCAGGCGGGTCGCCTGGACATCGCCCGGGACAGCCGAGCAGTAAGCATCGAGGCCCAGCAATACGAACGCCCACGCACGGGGCGAACGAAAATCTTCCACTGTCGCCATTGCTTCGGAAAACAAGGCCCCGGCCCATGAGCGCCGCGACGAGCTGGCGTCGGTCAACGCGCACACCCCCAAGGCCCAGAGCGTACGTCCGTGACTGTCCTCCGACCCCTTGTCCTCCAACCAGCAGCGGTTGAAGCCCATGAAATTGCGAAATCGTCGTGTATCCGGATTCCAGGCGTGCTGGACGAAAGCGGCAAATCGTGCCGTCAGCGCATCCGGCAGCCGCTCTTCACCCGGATTGTTGAGCGCACAGGCCACGAGCAGCGCCCGGGCGTTGTCGTCGACGCAATAGCCGTGGGCACGATCCGGCACGCTATGAACGGCATGCTGAAACAGTCCCGTGTCGTCGCACATCGACAGGAAATGGCCGAGCTGCATTTCCGGCGGGGCGCGGCTGTCGCGCAGCAGCGTGCCAGTATCCATACGCGCGATGGTCTTGAGCCGATGCCGGCGGCCGGCGTTCTCGAAGACCGACATATAGCGCTCGGCGGTTCTTTCCCATGTCATCGCGCGGCTGCTCGAATAGGCGCGCTTGCGCATCGCCTGCCGAAGCACGTCGTTGGTGAGCAACTTGGCGATTTCAATGCCGAGCGCTGCCGCGTCGCCAAACGGAACCAGGATGCCGCGGCCCTCGGCCAATAGTTCACGGGCATGCCAATACGGGGTGGACACCACGGCTTTACCGAGGCCAAAACTGTAGGCCAGCGTGCCCGAGGTCATCTGGGCCTCACTGAGGTACGGCGTCACGTAGACGTCAGACATCGAGATGAAATCGAGCAGCGTTTTCTTGTCGACGAACTGATCGAGGAACACGACGTGATCCTCGACGCCAGCCTGGCGCGCGTGCGCCATCAGGGACTCACGATAAGCTTCGCCACGGTCGCGCACGAGGTTGGGATGCGTCGCACCGAGGACGACGTAAACGGCGTCGGGTCGGGTCTTCAGAATCGAAGGCATCGCATCGATCATGACTTCGATACCCTTGTTCGGCGACAGCAATCCGAAGGTCAGGATGACCGACTTGTTGCTGAATCCGAGCGCAGCCTTGGCCGCGTCGGGTTCGACGAACGCAAATTCCGGGATGCCATGCGGGATGATCTCGATCTTCTCGTCAGCCATGTGATAGACGGAGCGCAACAATTCCCGACCTTTTTCAGCCATCACGACGATCTTGGACGAGCACTCGACGATGCGCGTGATGACGTCGCGCTGAGCCTCTGTCGGCTCGGACAAGACCGTATGCAGGGTTGTCACGATCGGTATGGTCAGGCGCGACAGAAGCGCCATGATCTGGCCTCCGGCTTCGCCGCCGAAAATTCCGAATTCGTGTTGCAGCGAAACGGCCTCGAAGCCGCCGCTGTTCAGATAGGCAGCCGCACGGACATAATCATCTTGCCTGTCGTCGTCGATCTCCAGGCCCACGGTGGTAGGATAATCGTAGACCTGGCCGTGATCGGTCATCGCGACGATGACCGTCTCCAGATCACTCCGGGACGCCGCAACGGCGCTCTGCAAGTCAGTAGTGAAGGTCGCGATGCCGCAGCGGCGGGGAAGCGAATTGCCGATGAATGCGATACGATTTACGGCAGCCAATTTGGCGTCTCCGATTGTTTGAGCGTGGCGGTCTCGAAGGGAGACGGGACCAGGGTGCCGGGAAAGGCGTGCGGTGCGAGACTGGCGCTCGCGGCACTGCGCTCTGTTAGCGCAGCAGGGTTTATCTTCGGGCCGGGATAGGCCAGCAGCGCTTTCAAGCCGCTCGCACCGACCTCGATTTCCGCATGGTCGGCTTCCAGGAAGATCGCGTCCCCCGGCGCCAGCCTCGTCGAGCCGAGTTGGGCCTGGCCTTCTATCGCCAGCAGCCAGGTCTCTTTCGGTGCGTCGAGCATCCAAACGGAGCCAGGAGCAAGGTCCGTCTGCTCCAGCGCAAAATAGGAATTGACCGTGAGGACCGTTCGCGCGCCGCTCAGGCGTTCGGACGGCGATTGAATCTGGCGTGGGCCTGCCGTCGCCACCGCGACGGCATGGTCGATGTGCAGTTCGCGCGCTCGTCCATAGTCGAACAGCCGGAACGTGGCGTCGCTGTGCTGCTGGATTTCCACGAGCACGATGCCGGCGCCGATCGCGTGGATCGTTCCAGCAGGAATGAGAATGACGTCGCCTGGATGAACCGGCTGCCAATCCACGATATCGGCGATCGAGCCATCAGTGATCGCGGTTCGCAACTCCGCGGCGGAGCGCAAATGGTTCAATCCCACCGCGACCCGGGCGCCGGGGATCGCGGAGACGATATACCAGGCTTCGGTCTTGCCATTGGCAAGCCCGATCGAACGCGCGAACGCATCATCCGGATGAACTTGAATCGACAGCGGCTCGGTGGTGAAGAGCATTTTGAGCAGCAACGTCGTCTTGGGCGCAGCAAGACCCGGGCGCTCGAACCACAATTCCCCGATCGGCCCGTCGCTCGTCGACGTCTCACTCCAGGGCCGCAGATCGAGACTGCCCCAGGGCTTCGGCTTGGTTCGCACGATGGCATGTTCGACCGTCAAGCGGGCCTCCCCAAGGCTGTGCGATCAGTCGTTGGCTGTTCGTGCCGGGCGCGGACCGGTCCAGGGCGGAAGCGCATCCCATTCGGCCCTTCGCATGCGGCGCTCTTCATCGCCGACCTTGACGAAGACAAACGGAGCGTCGTCCTGCCCGGTCTTCGATCCCGTGAATGTGGCCGGAAGTCCGTTCGAATTTCGGATCGTTGCTGTGTTTGCCACGTAAACCTCCTGACGATCTGCGTGCGAGATCGCTGCCGCAGATCAATTGAAAATGGATTCCGCTGCATGCAGGCCGACGCAGCGACCCGCACCGGCACCCGAGATACCAATCGGTCCAGGAGATTTGTATTTTGGGATATCGGACATGCGACCGCCTGCGTGGTTGAGGCGGGAGCGAAATGCTCTCAGTCACCGATAACTGCCAAGGGCGGGCGGTGATCTCGAGCATATAGGAACGCCGTCACCCAATAGCGAGACGAGCGCATCAATCCGATCGGCTTTATTAGCTGTATCTTTGTGTTGGCATTGCTCTATGGTCACGCGGCCTGGCGTCTGAGTTGACGGGGTTCCTCGCTCGATTTCATTATTGGCCGGCTGATCCCCCTCTCAGAAGGGTTTTCGGCAATCGGATGTCGCATGGTTTCAACGGATCGTTTCCGGCAAGAGATTCGATCCCGGCTCGAATTGGCGAACGCGCAAGGCCGGCCGAACCTGACCATCGAGTGTGGCGAGCTTTACCGCTCCATGAGCCAGCTGCCCACGTTCAATCGATGGATGATCTTCTGCTGCAACGCGATGCGCGCGGAAATGGCCTTGACCGATCATTTGATTTTCGATGACAGGAACGAAAGCCTGCTGACCGTTCACTATGCATTGCCGCGTCAATGCCGAGCAAAATCAAACCAGACACGATCGAAGTAACGCGTTTCGTTGATTTCGATGACTAGCCGGTCGTTGCTGCCGTGGCGGCTCCGAGAGTAGACGCCCTACGCCGACCGCTTCACCGCGGTCGCGCCGGCCGGTGCAATGTCGAGACGAGCGAGCATCGCCCGCGCCTGCTCGGCGCAGTGCTCGATCAGCCAGCGCTCGAACGCTAGGGGCGCGAGCGCGGGCGCGTAGAGGAAGCCTTGCACGACGTCGCAGCCGAGCTCGGCCAGCACCTTGCGCTGCGCCTCGGTCTCAACTCCTTCCCCGACGACAGTCATGCCGAGGCCCTGCCCGACGCGCACCACAGCGGTGGCGATCGCGAGCGCGCCAGCGTCACGCTCGATGTCGCGCATGAAGCTGCGGTCGATCTTGAGCTCGCGGATCGGCAGATGGGCGAGCCGGCTGAGGCTGGAATAGCCGGTGCCGAAATCGTCCACGGAAAGCCCGACGCCGAGCTCCCGGATCGCGTTCATCGTCTCGAGCGCGGCGACGCTGTCCTGCATGAACGCGCCCTCGGTGATCTCGAGCATCAGCGCATCCGCCGCCAGATCGTATTCGGCGAGGATATCCTTGAGCCGCGCGGCCAGCGTGACGTTGCGGAAATTGATCGGCGACAGGTTCACCGACACGGATGGAATGTTCAGCCCAGCGCGGCGCCAGCTCGCCATCTGCCGGCAGGCCTCGCGCACGGACCACAGGCCGATCTGCTCGATCAGGCCGCACTCTTCGGCGAGTGGGATGAATTTTGCCGGCGAGACGTCGCCAAGCTCGGCATCGTGCCAGCGCGCCAGCGCCTCGACGCCATGGATCGCGCCGTCGCAGCTGCGGATCTGCGGCTGATAGCGGAGGGTCAGCGTGCCCTCGGCGATGGCGCGGCGCAGCGCCGCAATCAAGGCCAGCCGCTGCTCGGTGAGCCCGTTCATCTCGGCGCTGAACAGGCGATGGGTCGAGCGGCCGGCCTGCTTGGCCATGTACATGGCCGCGTCCGCCTGCTGCATCAGGGTGTCGATGTCGGTGGCGTGATCGGGATAGAGGCTGACGCCGATGCTCGCCGACATCTGCAGTTGCCTGGAGCCGAGCCGCAGCGGCGCGGCCAGCGCTTCGGTGATTCCGGCCGCGACGCGCTCGGCACCCTCGGCGTTGCGCTGCGGCAGCAGGATCACGAACTCGTCGCCGCCGAGTCGCCCCAGCATGTCCTCGGGCCCGATCTGCTCGCGCAGGCGCTGCGCGAGCTGGATCAGGAGCTCGTCGCCGGCGGCATGACCGAGTGTGTCGTTGACGTCCTTGAAATGATCGACGTCGAGGAAGGCCAGCGCGACGTGGCTGCCGGTCGGGCAGGCATCGATGGCGGTGGTGATCAGGCGCCGCAATTGCGCGCGGTTCGGCAGGCCCGTGAGGATATCGTGATAGGCGAGCCGCGCGATCTCGGCGCGCGCTTCCTTGCGCTCGATCGCGAAAGCGCCGAGATTGACGCAGGCCTCGACGATGCGCCGATGCCAATTGCTCGGCGCGCGCGGCTCCCGGTAGTAGAAGGCGAACGTGGCGATGACCCGTCCGTCCTTGGCCTTGACCGGCGTCGACCAGCATGCGCGCAGGCCAATCGCGAGCGGCATCGCCTTGTACGGCCGCCAGCGCGGATCGGTCTCCAGATCCGTCGCCAGCACCGGCTCGCCGTAGAAGGCCGCGGTTCCGCACGAGCCGACATTGGGGCCGATGGCAACGCCGTCCAGTGCGCGGGAATAGTCCTCGGGCAGACTTGGGCCGCCGAGCGGATGGATCAGGCCCGCGGCATCGATATGAAGCAGCGAACAGACGACGTCGGGCGCGATCTGCTCGACACGGCGGCACAGCCGGTCGGCAATCTCGCCGATCGGAACCTCGTCGGCGAGCGCGCCCATGATGAGCTGCTGCAGCGAGCGCAGCTGCTTGGTCTCGGTGATATCCTCGAGCAGCGCGAAGATGTGCTTGACCTGGCCCTCCTGTCGCGGAAGGCATCGATGCGGGCGCAGACCCAGATCTCCTCGCCGTCCTTGTCATAGGCGAGCATCTCGACCTCGCCGCGGTGGCCACCCTCCATCAGGCGCTTGACGAGCTTCGCAACGGCCTTGCGATCGGTGTGGCGGCCGGCGAGCAGGCCCCTGGCACGGCGGCCCTCGGCTTCCTCGCTGGTGTAGCCGAACAGCGTCGTGAAGGCGGCATTGACGTAGACGATGCTCTGGTCGGTGTCGGTGATGAGCACCGCGCGGTTGGTCTGGTCGGAGACGGCGTGGAGAAGCCCGATCCTGGCGCGGCGTTCGGCATTCGCGGTGACGTCGCGCGCGAACACGATGCGATAGGTGATGCCTTCACTTGCAATGGATGAAAGCGAGATGGCCGCCCGGATGCGGCTGCCGTCGTTTCGCACGAGGCTGATCTCGTCACGGAATTCTGCAACCGGATCGGCCTGAAGGCATTTGAGGGTGAGAATTTCGGCGTCGTGACCGAGCACATCAGCGCGTGCGAGTTTCCAAATCCGCTCCGCACCGGCATTGAAATGCGTGATGCGATGCGCGCTGTCGACGATGACGATGCCCTCGTCGGCGCGTTCGAGCGCGGCCAACAGCACTTCCGGAGTTTCTGTCATGGCACAATCGGAGGCGGACATCGCTAGACCCGGAGGCATCGGGAAAATATGCAACCGACGCTAGCGCCACCATGGTGTCCAAGTCCTTTTTGCAGTCCCCTCGCACCGCGCCAAGACGCGACATGATTAACATTCCGCGAAAGAAACGAAGGTAATTGGGCGCGCACAGAACCTATTCGGCGCCGGTTTCCACCTGAAGCTTGCCGGCAACGGCGCGCACCTTGCGGGGCGCAGCTTGCCAGATCGAGAGCGCCGACAATCCGCTCACGATGATGGCGACGCCAAAGGCCAGCGTGTAGTCGCCGACCCGATCGTAAAGCAAGCCGGTGACCCAGGGACCGGCAGCGCCGCCGGCCAATGCCGCCAGCATGATCGTGCCGAAAATGCTGCCCTGGTGCTTGCCCTGAAAAATCTCGAACACCACTGCGCCCATGATCGAGGTCAGGCCGTAACCGAGCGCGCCTTGCGTGAACACCATGAGGTAGACCAGCCACAATGACGGCTGGAATTTCAGGGCCATCAGCGCCGCGAAAGAGATCGCAAAACCCGCGCAGCTGATCGCCCACACCCATTCCCGCCCGATCCGGTCGGAGACATGGCCGAGCAGGATCTGGCCGGGAATGCCGAGCAGGCTGACGATGCCGAGTGCCCACACCGCGACACCCGGGCTGAAGCCGATGTCGAGCAGGAATTTGGTCTGGTGCACCTGCACCGCGTACCAGATGTAGAGGCCGCAGAAATAGCCGAGCGCGATCCACCAGAACCGTGTCGTGGCGACCGCTTTCCGGAGTGTCCATTCGGTCCCGGCCCAGACGGGATCGACGACGTTGGAGGCGGGTTTTGCGGCGCCTGCGGCCGGGGCCGCATCGCCGTCAGGCCGAAGGCCGATATCCTCGGGACGTCGATGCAGGAACAGATTGATCGGCGCCAGCACGATCAGGATCATCAGGCCCATCGCCGTGCAGGCGGTGCGCCAGCCGGTCCCTTCGATCATGTGTTGCACCCATGGCAGCAGCGTGACCGAGCCGATGCCGACCCCGGCGAAGGCGATGCCGATGGCGAGGCCGCGCGTGCGGATAAACCAGTTCGGCAGGAACAACGACTGCCCGGAATAGCCGAGACACACCGAACCGGCGCCGACCATGACGCCGATGGTGACATAGAGATGCCATGGCTGGCTCGTGAGCGGCGCGAGCAGCAATCCGCCGCCCATCAGAACGACGCCGAGCTCCATCACCGCGCGCGGGCCGGCGCGGTCCATCAGCCGGCCGATCAGCGGGCTGACCATGCCCGACACCACGAAGCCGAAGGAGAAGGCGCCCGCGGTGACGCCGCGCTCCCAGCCGAATTCGGAGATGATGGGAGGGAAGAACAGCGAGAAGGCGGTGCGCGCGTTGACGCCGATGGCCATGGTGACGAAGGTCACCGCGACCACGACCCAGCCGTAGAAGAACGGAAGCCGCATTGTGTGTTTCATCCCTGGACGGTCCTTCCGACCATCCAGGACTGCCCGGGTCAAGCGCTTTTCGCGCATGCCTCATTGAGCGATCCTTGGGCGGCCGCCCTCAGGCCGCGTCGCGTTGCGACGATTTGGCGGGCGCGTCGAACAGGATCCGTTCGATCGGCTGCGGGCGGCCGAACAGATAGCCTTGCGCGAAATTGACGCCGAGCGCCTTCAGCCGCTCGTACTCCTCGCGGGTCTCGACGCCCTCGGCGGTGACCGACATGTCCAGCCCGCGCGCCAACGTCACGATCGAGGAGATGATGGCGGAGCTGCGCGGCTGATGCGTGAGGTTCCGGATGAACGATTTGTCGATCTTGATCTTGTCGAACGGGAAAGCGGTCAGATAGCTGAGCGACGAATAGCCGGTGCCGAAATCGTCGAGTGCGAGCGCGATGCCGATGCTCTTCAGCCGCTCCATGAAGGCGTGGTTCTCGACGCCACGCTCCAGCAGCACGGATTCCGTGATCTCGATCTCCAGCCGCGGCGGCGGCAATCCGGAATCGGCGAGCGCCGCGCTGATCATCTCGAACAGCTCGGCCTCCTTGAACTGGATCGGCGACAGGTTGACGGCGACCGCAAGATCGGACGGCCAGCCGGCCGCGTCCGCGCAGGCGCGCCGCAGCACAAACTCGCCGAGCGGCACGATCAGCCCGGTCTCCTCCGCAAGCGGGATGAACTGGTCCGGCGCAATCAAGCCGCGCGTCGGATGCCGCCAGCGCACCAACGCCTCGAAGCCGCGCCGCGTGCCGCTGAGGGCGTCGACGAACGGCTGGTAGTGCACCTCGAGCTGGCACCGCGCGATGGCGTCGCGCAGATCGCCTTCCAGCGTGCTGCGCGCCTCGAGCTCGGCCGACATCGCCTTGTCGTAGATGGTGAAGCAGTTGCGGCCCGACGATTTCGAGCGGTAGAGCGCCAGGTCCGCCTTCTTCAGCAGCTGCTCCTGATCGCTGCCATGATCGGGCGCGATCGCAATGCCGATGCTGGTACCGATCTCGACGCGGTGTCCGGGAAGAAGGAACGGCTCGGCCACGAGCTTGGCGATCCGCCCCGCCAGTTCGGTCGAGCAGACGCGCTGATCCTCGCAAGCTTCCTGGATGATGGCGAATTCGTCGCCGCCGAGCCGGGCCAGCACGTCGCTGGTGCGCAAAGCGGATTTCAGCCGCTGTGCGACCTGACGCAGCAGCGCATCGCCGGCACCGTGACCGAGCGAGTCGTTGACGTTCTTGAAGCGGTCGAGGTCGAGCATCAGGATCGAGAAGGTCGGACCGGCGTCCTTCAAACGGCCCTTGAGCTCGTCGAGCCGGGCCAGGAAGAAAGCGCGGTTCGGCAATCCGGTCAGGATGTCGGTCTGGGCGAGTTCGAGCACCCGCCGGTTCGCCAGTGACAGCCGCTGCGAATTGCGGGTTGCGAGCATGAGATAGGTCGAAAGCGACAGCGTCAGCAGCATGCCGACGATCAGCACCGCACCCGCGCGATCGTAAGTCGTCTCCAGCGGACCGCCGGCAGCCGGAACCGCCCGCACCTGCCAATCGGTGTCGCCGATCTTGAGATTGCCCGACCAGTGCAGGGCTAGCGCGACGTCCCGCATCGTCTGCGGCGCCGTCGCGGCCGACGAGTAATCCGGCAGCATTTGCTCCAGGCCGACGATCTGACCCGCGAACGGCGGATAGACGTTGACGCTGACCGCGGGGCTTGCCCCGGTGGTCACGCGAATGGACTGGATCAGCAGCGGCAGGTCGAAGACGCCGACGACGAAGCCGGCGAGATTGCGGCGCCGGTCCACGACCGCGTCGCGCGACGTTCCCTTGGCGTAGACGGGAATGGCGACGAGGACGTCGGGCAACCGGCCGCCCTCCTTCGGCTCGTAGAGGCGGGTGCGAATGGCCCCTATCCGGTCGGTGTCGCGCGCGCGCTCGAGGACCGCGCGGCGCTCCGGAACGGTCGCGTAGTCCATTCCGTAGACTGGAGACGTCTTCGGCTGGGTCGAGTAGAACACCGGAAAATATTCGTCGCTCTGCGGCGCGGTCGCGAACGCATCGCCCTGGAGCGACTTGATGCGATAGCCGGACACGCCGTCCGTGATCGCCGCGGCCTCGTATTCGGCGCGCTCCTTGCGGTTCACCCGCGGCACCCAGGAGATGCGCAGCATGCCGGGATGGCGCTCGAACAGGCGGGCGCTGAAGGTCTCGAATTCGCTGCGGGTGATCTCCTGATTGGTCGATTCGAACAGCGTGCGCAGCGCGACGAGCCTGGAGATGTACTCGCTCATGCCGTTCTGCATGACGATCACTTCGGTCTCGGCCGCGTTCTCGAACTCGATCTTGTTGACGCGGCCTTCCCATCGCGCCACGGCGGCTGCAGCCACGACCGAGAACAGAAGACCGACGCCGACTGCGACGAGCGCAGGGCGATAGAGCCCGAGCAGCGGCGCGGCACGCCACCATCCGGTCATACGCCCCCGATCCTGATCGTTCTGATCCCGACCGCCCATTCCAAAAACCGCCGTCCCCTGTCCCGCTCAACCGAACCTCTGGTTGAGCCGCCGGAGCCACTATCGGAACAGGACCGCGGTTAAGAACTGCACAATTTCGGAACCCGGCTTTTCCGCATTACCCGGTTTAGTTAATGAAGTGCAGGATGATGCGGGCTCTGTCGAAGCAAGTTGCCGGTTTTCCCCGGAGTAGTACGGAGCCGTCGATACATCGCCGATTCATCCCGTGGCGATAGCTTTCACGAAGCTACTCACCGCACCCAGCAAGACTTTTCTGATGTATCGATCTCGATCTGCGACATGCATCGTCATGACCGTCGCCGTCCTGGCAGCAATCATGCTGCCGGCGAAAGCCGACGAGATCGGCGTCAGCGAGGATGCGATCCTGTTCGGCCAAGCCGCAGCGCTCGAGGGTCCCTCCTCCACACTCGGACAGCGCATGCGGCAGGGCATTGTCGCAGCCTTCACCGAGATCAACGCCAAAGGCGGCGTCCACGGCCGCAAGCTCCAGCTCATCAGCCGTGACGACGGCTACGACCCCGACCGCTCGCTGGCGCAGACGCTGCGGCTGATCGAGGACGAGAAGGTGTTCGCGCTGATCGGCGCGGTGGGCACGCCGACCGCGGTGGCGACGATACCGATCACCAGCGCCAGGAACGTGCCCTTCATCGGTCCCTTCAGCGGCGCTGAATTCTTGCGCGACTTCGAGCTTGCGAACGTGGTCAACATCCGTGCAAGCTATGGCGCCGAGGCCGAGGCGTGGGTCAAGCATCTCACCGAGGATCGCCATTTCACCCGCATCGCCATTTTCTACCAGGACGACTCGTTCGGGCGCGACGGTCTTTCCGGCGTGAAGCGCGCGCTTGCCAGGCGCGGCCTCGAGCTCGCCGCCGAAGGCACCTTCGAGCGCAACACCCGCGCCGTCGCGTCGGCCTGGCGCACGATCAAGCGCGTCGAACCCGAGGCGATCGTCATGGTCGGGACCTACGGTCCCTGCGCCGAGTTCATCAAGCTCGCGCACCGCAGCGGCGCCAATCCGACCTTCGTCAACATCTCCTTTGTCGGCGCCGTTGCGCTCGCCAAGGAGCTCGGCCCCGAGGGCGAAGGCGTCGTCGTCACGCAGGTCGTGCCGTTTCCCTGGGACCGCTCGCTTAAGCTGGTCGCCGACTACCAGGCGGCGCAGACGGCGTTCGACCCGGCGCTGACACCGAATTTCGTGGCGCTCGAAGGCTATATCGCCGGCCGTCTCGCGGCCGCGGCGCTGGAACAAGCCGGACCGCAACCGACGCGCGCGAGCCTGCTGCGCACCATCAACGATGTCGGCCGCTTCGACATCAGCGGCAGCACCATCACCGTCGGCATGCGCATGCTCGACGCGCCGCCGAAGGTGTTTTTGACGGTGATCCAGAAGGACGGGACGTTCAAAGCTGTGGACCGGCTATAGAGCAGATCACGGCCGCCGCGTCCAGCGGTCGGCGTTGACGGCGCCTTGCGGGATCTCGCCTTTGACGATCGCTTCGACCTGCCGCACGGTTTCCAGCGACTGATATTCGATCGCCTGCGGCGTCAGGCCGCCGACATGGGGCGTGGCGATGACGTTGGGAAGCTTCGCAAGCTCCGGGCTTGGCATCTGGTCGGGCGCGCGGCCCACATCCATCGCGGCACCCGCGATTCGATTTTCAAGCAACGCCTTCGCCAGCGCCGCTTCGTCGACCAGGTTGCCGCGGGAGAGATTGATGAAGACCGCATGCTTCTGCATCCGCGCCAGCGCCGCCTCGCCGATCAGATTTTCGGTCTGCTCGTTGGCGATGGCAAGGCAGACGACATAGTCGGACGCGGCGAGGAGCTCGTCGAGGCTGACCTGCCGGATGGCACCGTCGGTCACGGTCGCAAAGGGATCTGCGACCAGCACTTCCATGCGCATCACCTTGGCGATTTCCCCGAGATAGCGCCCGATGCTGCCATAGCCAATGATGCCGATCTTGCTGCCGGCGAGTTGACGGCCCATCCGCGCTTCCGGCTTGCGGCCGGCGTGATAATCGGCCGTCGCTCGCGATACGCCGCGGGAGAGATCGACCATGAAGCCAACCGCGAGCTCGGCAACGGCTTGCACGAAGCCAGGCCCGGCGCGGGTCACGAGCACGCCGGCGTTCGAGGCCGCCTCGACATCGACGTTGCGGATGTCGACGGCGCAGCGGACGAAGGCGCGCAGGCGCGGCAGTTGCGCAAAGATCTCGCCGCGTCCCTCGGTCATGCGATCGGCCACGATGATGTCGACATCTTGCGCAGCGCGCACGAGGCTGGCTGAGACCAGCGTCTCATCGCTCTCGTGCAGGATCACCTCGGCGGTCGCGCGCAAGCCGTTCAGGCTGCGATCGCCGTAGTAATTGCGGCGCATCTCCGGCGTGTGGGCCAGCAGGACTTTCACGGCGATACTCCCTCAATAGCCGAACGCGCGCGGCAATGCCGTGCTGAGCCATGGCACGAACGCGATCACGAGCAGGCAAAGGAACAACAGGCCGAGATAGCCCATGATCGGCTTCACCGTCTGCTCGATCGGCACATTGCCGATCAGGCAGGCGCCGTAAAGCCCGAGCCCGAGCGGCGGCGCGAACAGGCCGATGCCCATCGCGATCACAAGCACCACCCCGAAATGCAGGGGATCGATGCCGAGCTGCACGGCCACCGGCAGCAGCAGCGGCCCGAAGATGATCAGCGCGGCCGCCCCCTCCAGCACCGAGCCCATCACGATCAGCACGCCGATCGCGAGCAGGATGAACAGCCAGGTGCCGCTGGTCTTGGACAATCCCAGCATGAAATCGCCGACCGCATGCGGCACCTGCTGCAGGGTCAGCGTGAACGCCAGCGATTGCGCTGCGGCAACGATGAACAGCACGAGCCCCGCGCGCGTCGCTCCCTGGACGAAGCTGTGCGCAGCCGATGTGAAGCTGAGTTCGCGGAACACCACGCTGCCGACGACGAGTGCATAAGCCACGGCGAAGGCCGAGATTTCCGTGGCGGTGGCAAAGCCGCTCTTGAAGCCGAAGAAGATCATGAAGATCAGGCCGAACGAGGCGATCGCGCCGCTCCACAGGCCCGACACCGGCATCTGCGGCGCGATGACCTCGGCATCAGCTGGAGACTCAGTTGGAGTCTCAATTGGAGTCTTGCCGAAGATGATGGAGACGGCGATCAAGGCCAGCGCCATCAGCGCCGCGGGCAACAGCCCTGCGACGAACAGACCACCGATCGACAGGTTCGCGACGAAGCCCAGGATGATCAGGTTGATGCAGGGCGGAATAGTCTCCGCCATCACCGCGGAGGCTGCGAGCAGCGCCACGGCGCCGCCCGGATTCTGCTTGGAGCGGCGCGCGGCCGGAATCAGCACGGAGCCGACCGCGGCGACGTCGGCCATCTTCGAGCCGGAAATGCCGGAGAACAGCACCATCGAGGCCACCATCACGACGTTCAAACCGCCGCGCATGCGGCCGACCCCGCGCTGCAACAGCTCGATCAGCCGCACCGACATGCCGTTGGCTTCCATGAGGTAGCCGACGAGAATGAAGAACGGAATCGCGAGCAGCACGAAATTGTCGATGCCGCGCGCCATCTGCTGGGCGAAGATCACGCCGGGCAGCGCGCCCTCGACCCAGATGAAGATCAGCGCGGCCAGCGCCAGTGCAAAGCCGATCGGCAAGCCACCGACCAACGTCGCAAAGAAACCGATCAGCATCAGCGTGCCCGCCGACGGCACCGTGGCGGGCGACAGATAATCCCAGGCGAGATAAAGGCCGGTCACGACGGCAATCGCGACGAGGCCTCTGACGATGTCAGGGAGCGGCCTGGCGCAGAGCTGGTCGATCGCAAACACCGTCATGAACAGCGCGCCGGCGCCCATCGGGTAGAAGGTCAGCTCCAGCGGCAGGCCGGATCCGGTGGTCTGGCCCGCCGTCAGCGAGCCGAGCTTGATGGCGTTGTAGGCGACGTAGCCCGAAATCAGCACCACCAGCAGCGCGCTCGCGGCGTCGACCAGCGCGCGCAGCCGTACCGGAGCCAGATCGCGGAAGAAAGAGACGCCGACATTCTCGCCGCGCGCGAGCGCGCTCGCCGCGCCGAAGAAGGCCGATCCGACCATCAGTCCGCGCGCGACGTCGTCGGACCACTCCACCGGCGCGTTGAAGCAGAAGCGCAGCAGCACGGAACCGCAGACGACGACGAGATCCGTGGCCAGCAGGATGGCCGCGATCGCGTCGCTGAAGCGAAGCAGCAGGGCGATGCTCCCGTGGCGGCCGCCCGAGAGAGGTACGGCAGCTGTCATTGCCACGTCAGGCCTGCGTGGCGCGGATGATGTCGATCACGGCCTTGGATTCCGGCCGCGCCTTCATGAAGTTCTCGATCTGCGGCGCGACGCGCTTTTTGAACGCCTCGCGGTCGCATTCGGCCACCGTCACGCCCTTTTCGGTCAAGGCCGACAGCGCTTCCTTCTCGACGGCGAGCCCGTGGGTCCGCGTGTCGGCCGCAGCCTTCTTCGCGGCATCGAGAAATCCCTCGCGCAGCTTCGGATCCATGCGATTGTAGGTCGTGTCGCTGAAATAGATCGCGAGCGGCGAGAAATTGTGCTGCGTCAATGCATAGAATTTCGCCGTTTCGAAGAACTTGCTGGCCAGGATGGTCGGCGGGTCGTGCTCTAGCCCGTCCAGCACGCCGGCCTGCAATGCCGTGTAGATTTCGCCGAACGCCAGCGGCGTCGCGGCGGCTCCCATCAGGCGCAGGCATTCCGTGATGACGGGATTTGGCAGCGTGCGGATCTTGAGACCGGCGAGATCTTCCGGCGTCTTCACCGGCTTCCTCGCAAGTACGCTGCGTGAACCGAAATTATAGGCCCAGGCGATGATGCGGATGTTGCTGCCCTTGAGCAGCGCGTCCTCGATCGGCTTGGCCGCGCCAGCGTCGAACGCCTTGGTCTGCTGCGGAAAGCTCGAGAACAGAAAGCCGAGGTCGTAGGTGCCGACCAGCGGCACCAGATTCGCCGAGATCGAGGAGCCCGACACCATGAGGTCGATGACGCCGAGCTTCACTGAGTTGATGACGTCGATTTCCTGACCCAATTGGTTGTCGGGAAAGAACGCGACCTCGACCTGCTCACCGAGGCCGTTCGCCTTCAGGTTCTTCACCAGATTGTCGTAGTAGACCCGGCCGTTGGCGAATTTGGGATCGTTCGGCAGCGACGAGGAGCATTTCAGCTTCAGCGTCGCGGCTTCGGCGCGGCCGATGAGTGCGGGGGAAAGCACGAGGCCGGCAGCAAGTCCCGTCGACGACTTGATGAACGCGCGACGGTTCACGGGCACGATGGACATAATGCGGTTTCTCCCCAATTATTGTTTTTCGAGCAACGGTCGTTGCCGCAGCCCGTTGCGCGGACTGTATGGCCAAAGCGACGGCGCAGGCAAGGCTTGCGGCCGGCCGTTGCAAAGCGGCGTGTCGCGAGGATCAACGGCATCAGCGCGCGGCAAAACAGCCATGTTTTTGCGGGATTCTCGATCAGATCGGCATGGGGCCGATGCGCGAGAAGATGCTTTCGCGCAGCGTTGGGCATCGATCCAATTGGCGCATGGATCAATGCGCAATTCACATGGATGGCGCCAGAACGATGCCGCACCAGCTCTGGCAGACCTTCTGCCCCATTTTGCCGCAGCTCAACGTGATCCAGTGCACAGACAGACGCATGGCGGCCACCTAGAAAAGGTGACATCATCGCGCGCATTGCCGATGGAGGTGACACCATGCGCCGTCCAGTCTTTCGCAATTTGTTTCTTGCATCCGCTCTTCTCGCGCTCACGCAATTGACGATGCCGACGGGGGCCGCGGCCGAAGCGCGGCTCGCACTGGTGATCGGCCAATCGGCCTATCGCACCGTGCCGGAACTCCCCAACGCAGCCAACGACGCCAAGGGCATGACGGAGCTGCTCGGCAATGCCGGCTTCACCGTCACCACGGCATCCAATCTGGCGCAAAACGATATGCGTCAGGCGATCTCGGATTTCGCCGGCAAGGTCAGCGCCAGCGGCGCCGACACCGTCGCGCTGGTGTTCTATGCCGGCCACGGCCTCCAGATCGACGGCGAGAACTATCTCGTTCCCGTCGATCTCGACCCCAAGCGCGAAGCCGACATTCCGCTGCAGGGTGTGCGACTGAACGATTTGCTCAACACGCTCGGCGCACTGCCGACGCGGGCGCGCATCTTCATGCTCGATGCCTGCCGCAACAATCCCTTCCCTGCGCTCAGCGGCGCCGGACACGGGCTTGCGATCGTCGACACCAAGGCCGGCGCGCCGGGCTCCTTCATTTCCTATTCGACCTCGCCGGGCTCCGAAGCCGAGGATGGCTCCGGCATCGACAGCCCCTATACCACCGCGGCGCTGACCGTCGCCAAGCAGCCCAATCTGCCGATCGAGGAAGTGTTCAAGCGCATTCGCGTCGCCGTGGCGCAATCGACCGACGGACGCCAGATCCCCTGGGAAAGCTCGTCGCTGACGACTGACTTCAAGTTCTTCGGCGGCGACAGCAGCGGCAGTCAGACTGCGCTTCCTGGCGCATCCTCCATGGCACTTGCGAGCGGCACGCGCAGCCTCGAGGACTGGCGCAAGGATTTGCAGGGCAAGCCGGCCATGGTCGCCTATGAGATAGTGATCACCGACGACACCGTGCCGGCGTATCAGGCCTATATCGAGTTGTACGCTCAGGATACCCGTACGCCGCGGCTGCGCACGATTGTGGAGCGCCGGCGCCAGATGCTGGCGTGGGAGCGCGCCACCGCGATCAACACCCGCGCCTCGTTCGAGGCGTATCTGGCGAACTGGGACAACAGCGATCTGGCCGCGACCGCACGCCGGCTGCTGCTCCGCGTGCAGAACCGCAACTACGTCTTGCCTGCCGCGGTCGCGGCCGCTCCTGCCCCGGTCGCCGTCGCGATGGCCCCGACCTGCCCGTGCTCGACGCCCACACCACCGGCTTCGCCGATCAACCCGACGATCGCGCCTGTGATCAAGAAGCGCGTCGACGACACACCGCCGAAGCGCAAGGTGGTCGACACGCCGCCCAGGCCGCGCCGGCCGCCGCCTGATGAGGTGATCTACGAGCGCGCGCCGCCACCGGATCGCGGCCCGCCGCCAGAAGCCTTAGGTGTCGGAATAGGCATCGGAATTGGCATGGGCATGGGCGGTCGAGGCGGCAACTACGGCGGCCCGGGACACGGCGATGGCTACCGCAGCCGTTACTGAGACCGCTCGCGCGGCAGCCGGACGCGGACACGGGTGCCGCCACCGGGACGATCCTCAATGGCGACCGTGCCGCCGTTGCTTTCGACAACTTGCCTCACGATTGTGAGTCCCAATCCTGCGCCGCCGCTCTCGCGGCTGCGCGAGGTCTCCAGCCGGTAGAATGGATCGAATACGCGGGTGCGTTCGTCAACCGGGATTCCCGGCCCGCGGTCCTCGACCAGGAGTTCGATCACATCGGTCTCGGCGTACAACGAGATGTCCGCGGCGCCACCATAGAGGATCGCGTTGTTGACGAGATTGGCAACGACCCGAGCCATGCCCGCAGCCGAGCCGCGGATGAGGAGAGCCGGATCTTCGCAGGTGAGCGTCAGCGCTGCGCAGGCGCCCTTGCGCGCTTCGTACTCGGTCCGCGCGACGCGGGCAAGATCGACGGTTTCCGCCGACGGGCCTGCGAACGAGGCGCGGACAAAGGCGAGCGCATCATCCATCAGCGATTGCATGTCGTCGAGATCGACGGTTGCCTTGTCCCGCTGCACGCTTTCGGGCAGCAGCTCGAGACGTAGCCGCAGCCGCGTGACATAAGTGCGCAGATCATGGCTGATCGCGCCGAGCACGAGGGTGCGGCTGCGCAGCAGTTCGGCGATGTTCGCCTGCATGGCGTTGACGGCGCGGATCAGCGCCCGGACGTCGGGAGCACCCCGCTCGCTGACCGGCATGGTCTCCATGGCAGCGCCGAAGCGCTCGATGGCGACGGTCAACTCGGACAGCGGCCTGGTCTCGTGGCGGACCGCGAGCAAGGCCGCCAAAGCGACGACGAAGCCGAGAATTCCGGCCAGCAGGCCGACAGGAATGCCGAGCAGGCGAAGGCTGAGCTCACCTGCGGTCTCGATCACCAGATAGCCGCCGCCAGCAAGTTCAATGACAGCTTGCAGGCGCGAGGTGACGAGATCACGCAAGCGGGCCACCTGTTGGCCGTCCCTGACGTTGACGAAGGACAGTGCGACCAGCCGCTCCGCTGGCACACCGCTCAGCGCGCGCAACCGTTGCTCCGCGCTGCCCAGGAAACGGCCATGCAACGGGTTGGGCGGCACGTCCTGACGCACGACCGGCTTAAATCGCGCCGTCGTGGCCGCGCGCAGCACCAGGTCGCGATCGTCGCGCGGGACCCTGTCGATCGCCTCCGCCAAGGCGGCGACCTGCGCGAGCAAAGCGGCAAATCCGGACGGCTCGCCGCGGCCGCGCTGCTCCACCAAATAGATGGCGACCGACAGCAACTGCACGAGAATGATGGCGCCGACGACGATAAGGCCGAGGCGGGCGGCGATGTGAAGCCTGCTCATTCCGCACAGGCTCCGTGCTCAGAGCGGGCGAACGTCAGCACTGAAGAGATAGCCGCCATTGCGCACGGTCCTGATCGAGAACGCAGCCTTGGGATCCGCGGCGACGAGCTTGCGGCGCAGCCGGCTAACCGACACGTCAATGACGCGGTCGAACGGATCCGCGGTCCGGCCGCGTGTCCAGTCGAGCAACTGGTCGCGGGACAGCACCCGCTTGGGCCGTTCGAGGAAACATGCCAGCAGATCAAACTCCGCTGCCGTCAACTCGACGACACGGTTCTGGTCGTTGGTCAGGCTGCGCCCGTCGAGATCGGCCACCAGCCTGCCGAAAGCAATTCGCCGCGGCGGCGGCATCTGCAGCGGGCCGTCCACACGCCGCAAGACGGCCTTGATGCGCGCCAGCAATTCCCGAGGATTGAAAGGCTTCGGCAGATAATCGTCGGCGCCGAGCTCCAGGCCGATGATGCGGTCGACATCGTCGGCCTTGGCCGTCAGCATCAGGATCGGCGTGCGGCTCTTGCTGCGCAGGCGCTGGCAGATCGACAGTCCGTCCTCGCCCGGCAGCATGATGTCAAGCACGATGAGATCCGGGCATGCCTGCATCAGCGCCCGGTCCATCGCCGCGCCGTTCTCGACGCAAACCGGCGCATAGCCCTCCCGCGTCAGCAGGTCCGCCAAGAGCGCGCGGATCTCGCGGTCGTCCTCCACGATCATGATCGTCCGAGTGTCCATCGCGGCCTCTATCGAGCAGCCCGCTGGCAGGAATGTGGCGACCCCGTCACTCGTTACAAAACGTTACACTTCCGGCCTCGCCGGCAATATCACGGCAAAAGATCGAGGCGAGATTGGCCCCATGCGGCGACCGGTCTCGTTCCGGCGCGTCCTCACAAACAGGAGTATCCGATGAAACCCATTCTGGCTTCGCTATCACTCGCAACGGTGCTGGCCCTCACGGGAGCCTCCGGTGCAAACGCCTGGGTTCGCAGCGGCGGCGTCACGACTTGGCGAGGTACCTACTACGGCAGCGCCAGCGGCGGATGCGCCGGCGGAACCTGCTCGCGTTCGGCTTCGGTGACGGGACCTTATGGCGGCACGATCGCACGCAGCGGCAGCATCACGCGCGTCGCTCCGCATGCATTCGACTACACGCGCACCACGACGGGTCCGAACGGCAACAGCGTGACGCGCAGCGGCACGGTCGGGACTCATCCCTATTACGGATACCGGTACTGACCCTCGCGCCGCACGACCGTGAATTCCGGCCGGGGTCAGAACACTGGCCGCGGACTGCCTTCCTCCACCTTGCAAGCATGGATATCTCGAATGCGACGATTGACGATCTTGGCGTCGGCCGCGGCAGCCGCACTGGCCGCAGGTTCGACCGCGCTAGCCTTCACCCCCAGCCCTCACCCCGGCATGTCCGACGGCCTCACCGAAGTCAGCGGCGGCTGCGGACCCGGCTGGCACCTGACGGCCAACGGCCTGTGCCGGCGGACCATCGTGCCCTACGCCCATCCACCCTATGCCTATGCGGCGCCTCCCTATCCTGGGGCCTGTTGGTGGACCAGCACGCCATTCGGCGTGCGGAGGGTCTGCGCATGGTGAGACCTGTACAGCTACGGGAGCTGCGACGCGCGATCGCGGCCATCATCGCCGCGTTGGTCGCGATATCGTCCGCGGGCGCCGCGTCCGCCCAGCAACCGCGACAGGAGATACGCCAAGCGTGCACCGCGGACATGCGCGCGCTGTGCTCCGGCATCATGCCGGGAGGCGGCCGCGTCAAGCAGTGCATGATCGAGCATTTCAACCAGCTGTCGGATGGCTGCAAGAGCGCGCTGAAGCAGGCGCAGGCGTCGAAGCCATAGGGCGTGCCTCGCGGGAGTGCGCGTGGGGCTCGCAGACGCGATAAGTGCCGCGAGCCCTGCGGTGTCGCACGATATACAGGCGAGGCCGGCAACCCCATGTTTGCCGACGACCGGCAGCTGTGGTCTGGTCGACCAACGGAACACTTCGGGGATTCGCTGCTGATGGCGCAGGACGCTCACACCGCAACATCATGGCCGCTGTTTCGCTCACTCGCGTCCTATTCGCTGCCGGGCGATTTGATGGCCGGCCTGACGCTCGCGGCAATCGCGATCCCAGAGCAGATGGCCACGGCGCGGCTCGGCGGCTTCGCGCCGCAGATCGGCTTCTTCGCCTTCATGGCGGGATCGCTCGGCTTTGCGATGCTCGGCGGAAACCGCTTCCTGTCCTGCGGCGCCGATTCCACGATCACGCCGATCTTCGCCGGCGGGCTGGCGGCGCTGGCCGCCGCCGGCTCGCCTGAGTATCAGGGCCTCGCGATCGCGCTGGCACTGATGGTCGGCGCAATGATGCTGGCCGGCGGCGCCTTCCGCCTCGGCGGCATCGCCAATCTCTTGTCCGTGCCCGTCATGGTCGGTTTCCTCGCCGGCATCTCCGTCCACATCATCGTGTCGCAATTACCGGGCGTGCTGGGCCTGGACTCGCCGAACGGGCCGACGCTCGATCGCATCGGTGTGCTCGCAAGCGAGCTCGGCCGCACCAATCCCTTCACGCTATGCATCGGCTTCGGTGTGCTGGCCGTGGTCTTCGTCGCCGAGAAGATCAGCGCAAAAATTCCGGGCGCGCTGATCGGGCTCGTCGCCGCGACCCTGGCCACGATCGCGCTCGGCCTCGAGAGCAAGGGCGTCAATGTCGTAGGCCTCGTGCCGGGGACGCTGCCGCGGCCGACCTTCCCCGAGCTTGCACCGGAGCAATGGGTCCGCCTCGTGCCGCTCGCCTTTGTCATCACGGTCGTGGTGATGGTGCAGACCGCGGCGACGACGCGCTCATTCCCGTCCGATCCCGACAAGCCGGCCGATGTCGATCGCGATTTTCTCGGCGCGGGCGTAGGCTGCGTACTGTCGGGCCTGTTCGGCGCGTTTCCGGTCAACGCCAGCCCGCCGCGGACGGGCATTGTCGCCGAGACCGGCGGACAATCGCAGCTCGCGGGTCTCGCCGCCGCTGCGATCGTGCTGGCGCTGCTCGCGTTTGGAACGGGATTGCTGCAGCACGTTCCAGACGCAGCCCTCGGCGGCATCCTGCTGTTCGTCGCGCTGCGCATCATCCGCGTGAAGCAGATCGTCACGATCTATCGCCAATCCCCCAGCGAATTCCTGCTGATCGCCGCCACCGCCGCGCTGATCATCGTGCTGCCGATCCAGCAAGGCGCGTTCCTCGGCATCGTGCTGTCGCTGCTGCACGGCATCTGGAGCACGACGCGCGCGCGGCTGGTCGAGTTCGAGCGCGTGCCGGGCACCACGATCTGGTGGCCGGCACATCCGCACATCGCCGGCGAGCGCATCGCCGGCGTCGCCGTGCTCGGGCTGCAGGCGCCGCTGTCCTTCCTCAACGCGCCCGGCTTTCGCAGCGACGTGATCAAGGTGCTCGGCACGATGCCGCCACAGCTGCTGGTGCTGGAGGCGAGCGGCATGGTCGAGATCGACTTCACCGCCGCGCAGATCCTGCTGGACGTGTTCAGGGCGTGCAGCGAACAGGGCGTCACCGTCGCGCTGGCCCGGCTGGAATCAGTGCGCGCGCAGGACGCGTTCGAGCGGTTTAGATTGTTCGACGCCCTGCCGAGAGAGCGTGTCTTCCACAGCGTCGACGAGGCCGTGCGGAAGTTGGCGCGATAACTGGGCTCACTGCGCCAATGGCGGGTGATCGCGCTGGATCGTTTCGCGGATCCAGCTGGCATGGATCGCGCGAAACAGGATTTGCGCCGTCTTGAGGTCGTTCGCCTTCATGCAGAGATCGACGATGCGACGGACTGCGTCGTCGCGCATCAGTCCATCCGAGATCTTCATCGCGATTTCCATCGCGACTTTCGCCGCGCGCTCGTAGCGCTCGCTGTCGCGCTTGTCGCTGCGCGCGCTACCTGCCGCGCTCGCCGCAGCGGCGTCACAGATCGCACGGATGCGCTCGGCGGCCTCGATGTCGCCGAGCGGCCGTTCGATCGCTTCGTCCCAGACGTCCTGACGCGTCTTGCGCGCGAACCACTGCATTGCCTGCTCCGTGGTGAGGGAGCGAGCATAAACGGCGGCCACGCCGCGCGCTACGCCTCCGGTACGATCTTCCCGGGATTGAAGATGTTCTGCGGATCGAGCGCCTTTTTCAGCGCCCGCATCGCGTCGATCGCCTCGGGGCCGAGCTCCGCCTTGAGGTATTTCTGCTTGCCCTGACCGATGCCGTGCTCGCCGGTGCAGGTGCCGTCCATCGCCTGCGCGCGCTCGACCAGCCGATGCATGAACTCCTCGCCGCGCGCCATCTCGTCGGCATCGTTGGTGTCGCAGACCAGCGAGCAGTGGAAATTGCCGTCGCCGACATGGCCGACGATCGGCGACAACAGGTTGAGGCGCTTGAGATCTTCCTCGGTCTCGCCGACGCATTCGGCAAGCCGCGAGATCGGCACGCAGACGTCGGTCGCGACCACCCCGATGCTGTCGCCGGGCCGCAGCGCTTTCACCGACCAATAGGCGTCGTGCCGCGCCTGCCACAGCTTTGTGCGATCCTCCGGCTTGGTGGTCCAGGAGAAGTCGCCGCCGCCGCAATCCCTGGCGATCTCGCCGAAGGCCTTGGACTGTTCGGCGACCTCGATCTCGCTGCCGTGGAATTCCATCAGCAGCAGCGGCGTTTCGGGCAGGGTCAACTTCGAATAGGCGTTGCAGGCCCGCACCTGCGCGGCGTTGAGCAGCTCGATGCGCGCCACGGGAATGCCGGTCTGGATCGCCAGGATCACGGCCTGACACGCCCCGTGCACGGTCTCGAACGACACCGCTCCGGCCGCGATCGTATCGGGGATGCCGCGCAGGCGGATGGTCAGCTCCGAGATGATGCCGAGCGTGCCCTCGGCGCCGACGAACAGATGCGTCAGGTCGTAGCCGGCGGATGATTTCTTCGCACGCGTGCCGGTCGTGATGATCTCGCCGTCGCCGCGGACCACTTTCAGCGCCAGCACACTGTCGCGCATGGTGCCGTAGCGCACCGCATTGGTGCCGGAAGCGCGGGTCGAGGCCATGCCACCGAGGGAAGCGTCCGCGCCGGGGTCGATCGGGAAGAACAGGCCCTGGTCGCGCAGATGCTCGTTGAGCGCCTTGCGGGTCACCCCGGGCTGGATCACGCAGTCGAGGTCCTCGGCATGCACCGCGAGCACCTTGTTCATGTCGCGCAGGTCGATGCAAATTCCGCCGGCGGGTGCGTTGACCTGGCCCTCGAGCGAGGTGCCGGTGCCGAAGGCGATGACAGGCACGCCGTTTTTCGCGCAGATCCGCACCACGTCCTGGATGTCGGCAGTCTCCTGCGCCATCACCACGCCGTCCGGCGGCTGGTTCACGATCCATGTGGTGGTATGGCCGTGCTGCTCGCGGACGGCTTGCGAGGTGATGAGGCGGTTGCCGAACCGCGCGGCAAGTTGCTCCAGCGCGCTCGCGAGGGCTTTCGGCGCCGGCCGCGGCGGATTATTGGTGATGGTCGTACCCACGGACGTTCCTCCCGACGAGACGAACCGTGGCAAAGGACATCTCACCGGTCAAGTCAAGCGACCGGACGCATAGCTGGGGAAGGACACATGCCGGAGACTGCTGCCACAACGATCGAGGGCGTGCCGTTCCGCTCGTCAATCATGCAGATCGAGCCGCAATGGATCGACTACAACGGCCACCTCAACATGGCCTATTACAACGTGATGTTCGACCGCGCGATCGACCAGATGTGGCTGACGCTCGGGATCGGACCGGGCTACATGAAGGAGCGCGGCGGCTCGACCTTCACCGCCGAATGCCACGTGCGGTATTTGCGCGAAATCCATCTCGACGATCTCGTGCAGGTCTCGGTCTGGCTGCTGGAAGCCGACGACAAGCGGCTGCACACCTTCCAGGAGCTGCGGCACGCGACCGAAGGATGGCTGTCCGCCACATCGGAAAACATGTCGCTTCACATCGACATGGGCTCACGAAAGGTGGCGGCTTTTCCCCCAGACATCCGTGAGCGCATCGCAGCGGTGGTCAAGGCCCACAGCGCCGTCCCGCGGCCCGAGGGCATCGGCCGGAACGTGGCGATGCCCTCGAAGCGGTAAGCGCGCTAAACCCTGTTACGACCCCGTGCCAGTCCGACAACGGCCGAGACCAGGAACAACACGACTGCGATGAAGAAGATGATCTTGGCGATTTCGATCGACGCGCCGGCGAGGCCGCCAAAGCCCAGGATACCGGCGATCAGGGCGATAACCAGAAACGTAACTACCCAGCTAAGCATGATCCGAACCTCTGTTTCGATGTCTGTCTGCGATCGGCGCGGCTGACGCGCCTCACTTGCAGAACCAATCGCCAACTCGGAACAATGGTTCCGGGCCGCTGAAGCCGGAAATTCGCCTGACCGACAGGAACAAATTGGCTTTCGGCGCACGTGGAAAACCCCTGTCCGCGGCCCCATATAGGGACCAATCCCTGTTAAGAAGGCTCCCCTTTCACCACCCCGCGGTGCCAACGTGGGGCAAATGATTCGCATGACCGAGCCGAGCAAGATCACGTCCCAGAGCGTCCCCGACCACCAGCCCGCAGCCGGCGGCATCGCCGCGCGTGCGCGCGCCTCGGTAGGCCCGCAATACCTGTCCGGGCTCAATCCGGAGCAGCGCGAGGCTGTGGAGACGCTGGACGGGCCGGTTCTGGTGCTGGCCGGCGCCGGCACCGGCAAGACCCGCGTGCTGACCACGCGCATCGCCCACATCCTGAGCCAGGGCCGCGCCCGCCCATCCGAAATCCTGTCGGTGACCTTCACCAACAAGGCCGCGCGCGAAATGAAACATCGGCTCGGTCAGATGCTCGGCCATGCCGTCGAAGGCATGCCGTGGCTCGGCACCTTCCACTCCATCGGCGGGCGCATCCTGCGCACCCACGCCGAGCTGGCGCAGCTCAAGTCGAACTTCACCGTGCTCGACGTCGACGATCAGGTCCGACTGCTCAAGCAGCTTCTGCAAGCCGACAATATCGACGACAAGCGCTGGCCGGCGCGCATGCTGGCCGGGCTGATCGACGGCTGGAAGAACCGCGGCCTGACGCCGTCGCAGGTGCCGTCGGGCGAAGCCGCCGTGTTCGCCAACGGCAAGGGCGGCAAGCTCTATGCGAGCTACCAGGAGCGGCTGAAGATCCTGAACGCCGCCGATTTCGGCGATCTGCTGCTCGAGGACATCCGCATCTTCCGCGAGCACCCGGATATCCTGCGGCAGTACCAGCAGCGCTTCAAATTCATCCTGGTCGATGAGTATCAAGACACCAACGTCGCTCAATATCTGTGGCTGCGGCTGCTGTCCCAAGCGCCGACTTCTTTTGCCTCTCCCCGCGTGCGGGGAGAGGTCGGATCGCCCGGCAGCGCAATTGCGCGCCCGAGCGATCCGGGTGAGGGGGACTCTCAGCAAGCTGAGCTCGTGGAGGCAGCCCCTCATCCTGACCTTCTCAGCGTGAGCGAAGCTCGTCGCGACCCCGCAAGCGGGGAGAAGGAGCAGACGCGCCACGTCAAAAACATCTGCTGCGTCGGCGACGACGACCAGTCGATCTATGGCTGGCGCGGCGCGGAGGTCGACAACATCCTGCGCTTCGACCATGATTTCCCCGGCGCCAAGGTCATCCGCCTCGAGCGCAACTACCGCTCGACGGGCCACATCCTCGCCGCCGCCTCGCACCTGATCGCCCACAACGAGGGCCGGCTCGGCAAGACGCTGCGCACCGAGGACCAGGACGGCGAGAAGGTCACGGTAACAGGCTCTTGGGATTCGGAAGAGGAAGCCCGCGGCATCGGCGAGGAGATCGAGCAGATCCAGCGCCAGGGCGACAAGCTCAACGAGATCGCGATTCTGGTGCGCGCCTCCTACCAGATGCGCGAGTTCGAGGACCGCTTCGTCACGCTCGGCCTGCCCTATCGCGTCATCGGCGGCCCGCGCTTCTACGAGCGCGCCGAGATCCGCGATGCGCTGGCTTATCTCCGCGTCATCAATTCACCGGCCGACGATCTCGCCTTCGAGCGCATCGTCAACACGCCCAAGCGCGGCCTGGGCGATGCCACCGTGCAGATGCTGCACGATCACGCCCGCAAGCGCCGCATCCCGCTGTTCGAGGCGGCGCGCGCGGTGGTCGAGACCGATGAGCTGAAGCCGAAGGCGCGCGGCTCCTTGCGCGACGTCGTCGCCCAGTTCGACCGCTGGCGCGCCCAGCGCGAGGTCACCTCGCACACCGAGCTCGCCGAGATCGTGCTCGACGAGAGCGGCTACACCGAGATGTGGCAGAAGGACCGTTCGGCGGACGCCGCGGGTCGGCTCGAAAACCTCAAGGAGCTGGTGCGCTCGATGGAGGAGTTCGAGAACCTGCAAGGGTTTTTGGAGCACATCTCACTGGTGATGGACCGCGACAGCGGCGCCGACGAGGACGCGGTGTCGCTGATGACGCTGCATTCGGCCAAGGGGCTGGAATTCGACAACGTGTTCCTGCCCGGCTGGGAGGAAGGCCTGTTTCCGAGCCAGCGCACGTTGGACGAACAGGGCCGCGCCGGCCTCGAGGAAGAGCGCCGGCTCGGTCATGTCGGCCTGACCCGGGCCCGCCGCCGCGCCAAAATCTATTTTGCCACCAACCGCCGGATCCACGGCACCTGGTCGACCACGATCCCCTCGCGCTTTCTCGACGAACTGCCCGCGGCCAATGTCGAGATCACGGAATCCAAGGGCGGCTCGGCCTGGGGCGGCACCGGCGGCTACGGCGCCTCCCGCTTCGACGACATGGAAGCGTTCGGCTCCACCTATTCGACCCCGGGCTGGCAGCGCGCCCAGGCCAATCGCAATCGCGGCGGCGGTGGCGGCGGCAATGGCGGCCGCGGCAGTTTCGAGGAACAGGCCTCGTCGTTTTCGTCCCAGTCGTCCTCGCCCGATTTCGGCAGCTTCTCCTCGCGCCGCCGCGGGCCGCTGACGATCGAGGGCGAGCTGGTGGCCAAATCCACCGGCACGACCTCGGAATTCTCCCTCTCCGACCGCGTCTTCCACCAGAAATTCGGCTATGGCCGCGTCACCAAGATCGACGGCAACAAGCTCACCATCGCCTTCGACAAGGCGGGGGAGAAGAAGGTCGTGGACAGTTTTGTGCAGCGGGCGTGAGGCCTGCATGCCGCACTACATCGCCATCATCGAGGACGCCGGCCCGGACGAAGCCGTCGGCGTGTGGTTTCCGGACCTGCCCGGCTGCATTTCCGGCGGCGACGACGTCGATGAGGCCCTGGAGAATGCGCCCGAGGCACTCGCGTTCTATGCACAGGAACTGACCGCGGACGGCCGCCAGCTTCCCCCGCCGCGGACATTGGACGAGCTCAAGGCCGACCCTGATGTCGCCGACGAGCTCGGGAAGCACACGGTCGCCCTGATCGAATGGCCACCCCTCACTGAGGCCACGGAGTGAGGACTGTTCGCCGCACTGGTCGGACTCTCGACAGTTCAGGTCCGAACAGCCCTTGACCACCGTGAACTTCCCCGTATCAGATGCGGCCATGGTCCGGGGCTCCATCACACTGATCTTGCTGGCATTGGGTATGCCGTCGCTTGCGGCGGCGGAGACCATGAGCTTTGGCGATGCGATCGGGCTGCTGGCGAAAAGTTGCGGCGCGGAAATCGTCGCCAATTGCCGCGGCGTCAACCCGGATTCGACCCGCCTGAAGGAGTGCCTCTCGCGCAACCGCGACGTGCTCTCGCAGCAGTGCCAGAGCGATTATCTCGGTGCCTTCGACGCCATCCAGAAGCGCGTCGCAGCCCGTGTCACCGTGGCGAACGTCTGCCAGCGCGAGATCGTCAAGGTCTGCGGCGGCTCGACCAAGGAGACCAGCAAGGCGGTCCCCTGCCTGGTCTCGACGCCCAAGGGCATCAGCAACAATTGCCTGAAGGCCGTTGACGACGCGGGGTATCGGTGATGCCAGCGACGAGGCTTTCCACCGCCGGAATATGCATCGCGCTCGGCCTCGCTTTGCTCGCGGGCACAGCGGAAGCGCAGACGGCGCCGCCAACCCGCGACGACATCGTCGGCAAGCTCAACCATTTCGAACAAGCCGCCGAGATCGATCTCCCCGCGCTGAAGCTGCAGGTGATGGAGCGGGCCAAGGCCAGGATCAAGAACGATCCCGGTCCGGTGAACCGGCCGCTGATCGCGCCTGATCTGGTCAATCTGCCGACCTTCACTGCGCAGATCCAGTTCGACGCCGACACGCCGATCATCCAGCCGGCGTCCTACCAGACCGTCGGCCGCCTCGCCGATGCGCTGGTCCATGCCTCGCTGCTGCCCTACACGTTCCTGATCGTCGGCCATGTCGAATCCAACGCGAAGACGCGCGAGGCCAACGCGATCCTGAGCCAGCGCCGGGCGGACGCGATACGCGACGTGCTGGTGAACACGTTCAAGATCTCGACCAAGCGGCTGCATCCGATCGGCCTCGGCGAGGAGCAGTTTCTCGACCGGGCCAGGCCGACCTCAGCCGCCAACGCCCAGTTGCAAATCCTGACCTACGCCAAGGTACCGGAGGAAGCGCCTGCGCATCCGGCTGCGACACCTGCGCCTGCAGCGAAAAAGCCCGCCAAGAAGCGCTGAGCGGACGCGCCACGGCGTCTGACGCAACCCTTTGAAGTCACGTTTCTTTTGTGACCTGTCTCACAGCGCAACAGCGCGGTTTCGCGCGACAATTACGCCGGTTTGTGCACCGCCCTATCAGGTGCTATAGGCTTTTTTCGCCCTG
Source organism: Bradyrhizobium sp. CW1 (assembly GCF_023100665.1). NCBI lineage: Bacteria > Pseudomonadati > Pseudomonadota > Alphaproteobacteria > Hyphomicrobiales > Nitrobacteraceae > Bradyrhizobium > Bradyrhizobium sp. CW1. The sequence continues at coordinate 2,129,183 of NZ_CP064684.1, read as the reverse complement.
CCCGACCCCATGCTGCACGAGACCGAGATGGCCAGTTATTTTCAACGTCAGCTGGCCGACTACGTCGAATATCATCGCGATCCCTGGAACTGCGCGATGCACGTGGTCGGCATCCTCCTGCTCTTCACCGGCGCCGTGCTGCCGCTGACGCTGGTCCATTTCCCGGTGTTCGGGATCGAGGTCAGCCTGGCCATGGTTCTTGCCCTGCCGGTGCTGGCCTACTGGCTGATGCTGGACGCCGGGATCGGGCTCGGCATCCTCGCCTCGATGATCGTGCTGCTTTCGGTCGCAACCGCGATTGGCAATCAGGTCTCGATCGTCATGATGTGGTCGATTTTTGTGGTGCTGATCGGGCTCGGCGTCGCGTCGCAAATCGTCGGTCACAAGGTTTTCGAGGAGCGGCAGCCGTCGATGGTCGACCACCCCACGCATTTTCTGCTTGGACCGATGTTTGTCATGGCAAAATTATTCATTGCATTGGGCTTCCGTCGCGACCTTGCCGCGATTCTGGCGCCTGCTCCGACCAATTCCCTTTCAACCCGATAGTTCTAGACGCGAAACAGCAAACCTACTGCATGGCTCTCGTACTGGTTACCGGTGGCAGCGGCTTCATCGGACATCATCTTGTAGAAGCGCTCCGCGCCCGTGGGCAGCGGGTGCGTGTTCTCGACGTCCGTGCGCCTGCCGCGCCGTATGCCGACGTTGAATATGCCCAAGGCTCGGTGCTCGACGGTGCCGCGGTCGATGCCGCGATTGCTGGGGTCGATCAGGTCTATCACCTCGCGGGCCTGCCCGGCATGTGGGTCGCCGACAAGCAGGCCTTTCACGACGTCAATTGCCGCGGCACCGAGATCGTGCTCGCGGCCGCGATGAAGCGCGGGGTCTCGCGCTTTCTGCACTGCTCGACGGAATCGATCCTATTCCCCTATTCCGACCTCAACGGTGTTCCCGCCGAAGAGGCGCTGCAGCCGGCCGATGCGATGCCGGGCGCCTACACGCGGTCGAAATCGCTGGCCGAGCATTGCGCCGCGAAGGCCGCAGCTGAAGGTTTTCCGCTGGTGATCGGCACCCCGACCATGCCGATCGGTGCTGCCGACCACAATCTGACGCCGCCGACTGCGATGCTGTGGTACTTCCTGCAGAAGAAAGTGCAGCCGCATCTCGACTTCCCGGTCAATCTCGTCGACGTTCGCGACGTTGCCATGGGCCTCGTGCTGACCATGGAACGCGGGCGTAACGGCCAGCGCTACATCCTCGGCGGCGACTGCGTCAGGCTCGGCCAGATTCTGCGGATGATGTCCGCGATGAGCGGCCGCCGGCAATTCCCGGTCGTCGTTCCCGGCAAGATGGCCGAGCTGTCCGGCATCATGCTTGAATATCTCTCTGACCGCATCACGCGCAGGCCGCCCAACGGCACCGCCGAGGGCGTGCGCATTGCGCTCGCCGCGAGCGACCTCTCGATCAGCAAGGCGCGCACCGAACTCGGCTACGCGCCGCGCCCGATCGAGCCGGTCCTGCGCGAAACCATCACCCATCTTCTCGCCCGCGGCGGCGCGCTTGCCTCCGGCGCCATCGAGCATCACGCGCTCTCCTCGCGCGCCAGCTGAGCTGCCGCCCAACCCAAAGAACCTTTCCGCATGTCCTTCGATTTCAGCAAGCTTCTCTCTGTCGCCTGGGGTGGTTGGACCACGACTTGGCCGACGCAACTGCTCGCCCTGATCTGGCTCGCCTGGCTCGCAAGCTGGGTCGGCGCCTCGTTCTGGCAGGGCCGCACCCAGAAGCAGGTAATGACGCTGGAGTCCGGCCGCTATCGCATCCCGATCCTGGTCGGCGGCATCCTGTTCACGCCATGGACCGCGGAAGTGCTCGGCGAGAAGCCGCTCTGGGTGTTCAGCAATACAGCTGTCTACGTGGTGGCGCTGATCGTGCTGGCCGGGATCTCCTTCACCTGGTGGGGACGGCTGCATCTCGGACAATTCTGGTCCAACACCATCACCCACAAGCAAGACCACCGCGTCATCGACACCGGCCCGTACGGCATCGTACGCCATCCGATCTACACCGGCCTGATCCTCGGCATGCTGGTGACGGGCATCGCGGTCGGCACGGTGACCGCGATGCTCGGCGCGATCCTGATCTCGCTCGGCATGTGGCAGAAGGGCCGGATGGAAGAAGTGTTCCTGTCCAAGGAGCTCGGCGAAGACGCCTACGGCGCCTATTGCCGCCGCGTGCCGATGATCATCCCGTTCCTGTCGCCGCGCTGAGAGCGGCGGACGCGCCCCACATTCGCTGTCGTCCCGGCCTTCGCCGGACGACAGCGAGAGGAACTGCCTTCCCTCCAGCCCGTTAGCCTCTCGATACCTGCCACTGACCGCAGAGCATCGAGCCATGTCCGACGCCTACGATTATTTTCGCGAGCACGCGATCGCCGCCGTCCGCAAGGCGCGGGCGCTGCCGCCGGGGCGGCCGAAGCAGAAGCAGCGCACCGTGGCGCGTGTCTATCATCTCCTGTCCAGGGAGGCCGCGCTCGCGCCGAACATCCATCATCTGGATGATTTTCGCGCGGCGCGCCGGGCAGAGCGGCAGATCGGCCACTGATCTCCGGGCCCCGCTTGCCGGCATTCGTCCCATGCAAATTCGAACGGCTGCCATTCCACGGGAATAGAGCCCCGCGGCCCATCGCACAGGTTGACGTCTGCCCCGCCAGCCCGTTGGATGCGCCCGCAAACAGGGGCTTCTCATGACGTTTTCCAGCATCTTTGCGCAGTTCGTTGCGCTTCTCGGCGGCATCGCGCTGCAATGGCGGAAGCTGTCAGGCACCGTGCCTGCGCCGGCCTGGGGCCAGTCGCCCGCGATTCCCGAAGCAAAACCGCAAGGCGCCATTCCGACACTGAAGATGCCGACGGCGCGGGGCTGGAGCGAAGGACAGAAGCCGACGGTCGCACCCGGGCTCAAGGTCAATGCGTTCGCGACCGGCCTCGACCATCCGCGCTGGATCGAGGTGCTGCCCAATGGCGACGTGCTGATCGCGGAGGCGACGCAGATCGCGGGGGCGCCGCGGTCCGTGTTTCACTACGCAATGCAAGCGACGATGCGGCGCGCCGCCGCGCTCGGCGTCAGCGCCAACCGCATCACGCTGCTGCGCGACAAGGATGGCGACGGCGTCGCGGAGTATCGCGGCGCGTTCATGGAAAACCTCAGCCAGCCGTTCGGCATGGCGCTGGTCGGCGACACCTTCTATGTCGGCAACACCGACGGCGTGATGGCCTTCCCGTACGTGGCGAATGCCGATCGCATCACCGCGCCGGGCAAGCGCCTCACCACTTTCAAGCCGAGCGGCCACTGGACCCGCAGCCTGCTCGCAAGCCCCGACGGCAAGAAACTCTATGCCGGCGTCGGCTCGCTCAGCAACATCGGCGAGATGGGCATGGAGGTCGAGGAAGGCCGCGCCGCGGTCTACGAGCTCGACCTCGTCGCCGGTACGCACCGCATCTTCGCCGCCGGCCTGCGCAACCCGGTTGGTCTCGCCTGGGAGCCGACGACCGGTGTGCTCTGGACCGTCGTCAACGAGCGCGACGGCCTCGGCGACGAAACGCCGCCGGACTATCTGACCTCGGTGCGCGACGGCGGTTTCTACGGCTGGCCCTATTGCTACTGGGGCAAGACGGTGGATGACCGCGTGCCGCAGGATCCGGCGATGGTCGCCAAGGCACTCACGCCTGACTACGCGCTCGGCGGCCACACCGCCTCGCTCGGCCTGTGCTGGATGCCCGCGGGCACGCTGCCGGGCTTCCCCGACGGCATGGCGATCGGCCAGCACGGCTCGTGGAATCGCAGCACGCTGTCCGGCTACAAGCTGGTGTTCATCCCGTTCGAGAACGGAAAGCCTTCGGGTCCAGCACGCGACATCCTGTCCGGCTTCCTCGCGCCGGACGAGAAAGAATCCTACGGCCGTCCGGTCGGCGTCGTGATCGGTCCCGACAAGAAATCGCTGCTGATGGCCGACGACGTCGGCAACGTGATCTGGCGCGTGACGGGCGCTTGAAGGTTATGTTCCAACGCTAAGCGTGGTGCGCTGCTTGCGGAGCAGCGCGATCACCGACAGTGCCGTGATCAACCCGGTCTTGGGATTCTCGGAGGGGACGTTCTCGATTGACATCGAGAAGCGCGCGGAATCCGACTCGACCTCGATGCGATGAACATTGCGCGTCACGGTCGGGTCGGCCCAGATTTGCACCTGGGTGCGATCCGGCCCGACGCCCGCGAGCGACAGCGCGACCGCGACGTTGAGATTGGCCGGAAAGCCTTTCGCTGCCTCTCGCGCGGTCCCCTCGAACAGCTTGAGCGGCTCGCGCAGATTGTCGATATCGATGTTGTTCTGGACGATGAACGGCGCGCCCTTCAAGCCGTCGATCGGCTTGCGCGTCACCATCTTCACCGAGTGAATTGTGCCGATCGCGGCGGCGTTGACGGCGTCGAGCCCGATCAGCGCGCCGGTCGGCACGAGGATGCGGCCGCCATTGGCCCGGGCGAGATCGACGAGATCAAAATTGTCGAGCAGCCCACCGACGCTGACAACGACCGCGGCCCTGCCGCGTTTCACCGCGGGCTCGACGATCGCGCGGAGTTGGCTGCTCGGCGCGCACTCCACCACGATATCGGCGGCGTCGCCGAGCTGGTCGAGCGGCAGTAGGGATGGCGGACGACGCAGGCTGCCGAGCAATTTCTGATGCTTTGCAGGATCGCGCACCGCCACGGCGGAGAGCGTCAATCCCTCGATGCCCTGATCGAGCGCGGCGGCGATCTTGGTGCCGATCGAGCCGAGCCCCGCGACGGCAACCCGCAATTCGTTCGAAGCTGTCCGTTCAGCCATCGCATCACCCCTCTCGCCAAGTCGATGTCATAGCGCCTCAGGCGTCGCGCGCATAGCTGCGCAGGCGCGTCTCGAGCACGGAGAGCATTGCGTCGCGGGCGGGGTCGCGCGAGCCGCGCAGCCATGCGGCAGCGAGCGGCAGCCGGCCGACGGGCCCGATCTGCTTTGGCCGCAGCGGCACGAAGCGCACGCCTGACACCGCCATCCGCATGGTCCAGCGCGGCACGATCGCGACCCCGAGCCTGGTTGCGACGAGATTGATGATGGTCTGCTTCTCGTCGGCGACCTGCACGACGCGCGGCGTGAGGCCTGCCTGCTCGAATAGTCTTATCGTGAGGTCGTGGCTGTGCGGCCGCGAGCGACGATCCGGCACCAGCATCGCCTCCTCGGCGATCTCCGCCGGCGTGATCGACTTGCGTTTGGCCAGCGCGTGGCGCTGCGGGAAGGCCACGATGGCTGTTTCCTGCAGCAGATCGCGGAATTCGAGCCGCTTGTCCCGCTGAGCCGGTGGACGCACGAAGGCAAGATCGAGCGCGCCGGTCAGGATCTTTGGCAGCAGCCGGACGGTCTTCTCTTCCAGGAGCTGCACTGCGATATCGGGATGCTTTGCGCGAAAATCGCGCAGCAGCGCCGGTAACAGCCCCGCCGCGGCACTGTCGATGGCGCCGACCCGGAGTTTTCGAGCAGCCCCCGCGCGCGCGCGATTGCGCAGGTTGGTCTCGACCGCCTCGACGCGGGCGAGGATGGCACGGGCATCACGCAGCAGCGTCACGCCATCTTCCGTCAGCGACACCGCACGCGTCGTCCGCGCGAACAGCCGCGTGCCCAGATCCTGCTCCAGCAGCCTGATCTGGCGGCCGAGTGCGGAGGGCAGCATCTGGAGATGCTGCGCTGCGCGGCCGAAATGCAGCTGCTCGGCCGCCGCCACGAAGCATCGCAACTGATGCAATTCCATCTCGCTGTCCTCTGATCCCGTGACGGGATTATATCATTTTTTTGTATAAACCAGCGCCGATTGAGTCCCTGCCCCTCCCCGCCTAGGTTCGCTCGTGTCACGCAACCCCACCGACATCTGGACGGAGCCCTTCATGCGCACCCATTCGATTGCAGCGATCCCCGCGGACGGCATCGGCCCCGAGGTCATCTCCGCCGGCGTCCGCGTGCTGGAGGCGCTGGCCAACCGCAGCGGTGACCTCGCCTTCAACATCAAGACCTTCGACTGGGGTTCGGACTATTACAAGAAGCACGGCGTGATGATGCCGGCCGACGGTCTCGCGGAGCTCAAGAAATTCGACGCGATCTATTTCGGCGCGGTCGGTGCGCCCGACGTGCCCGATCACATCACGCTGTGGGGCCTGCGGCTGCCGATCTGCCAGGGCTTTGACCAATACGCCAATGTGCGGCCGACCAAGATCTTGCCGGGCGTCGCCTCGCCGCTGCGCAATGTCGGCGTCGGCGACCTCGACTGGGTGATCGTGCGCGAGAATTCCGAGGGCGAATATGCCGGCATGGGCGGCCGCGCCCACAGGGGTCTCCCCGAAGAGGTCGGCACCGAGGTCGCGGTGTTCACCCGCGTCGGCGTGACGCGGATCATGCGCTATGCATTCGAGCTGGCGCGGTCGCGCCCGCGCAAGTTCCTGACCGTGGTGACCAAGTCGAACGCGCAGCGCCATGGCATGGTGATGTGGGACGAGATCGCAGCCGAAGTCGCGGCCGAATTCCCCGATGTGACCTGGGACAAGATGCTGGTCGACGCCATGACGGTGCGCATGACGCTGCATCCGAAGAGCCTCGACACCATTGTCGCGACCAATTTGCACGCCGACGTCCTCTCCGACCTCGCCGGGGCGCTGGCGGGCAGCCTCGGCGTCGCGCCAACCGCCAATATCGACCCGCAGCGCCGCTTCCCCTCGATGTTCGAGCCGATCCACGGCTCGGCCTTCGACATCACCGGCAAGGGCATCGCCAATCCGGTCGCGACGTTCTGGACCGGCGCACAGATGCTGGAGCATCTGGGCGAGAAGGACGCGGCGGTGCGGTTGATGGCCGCGGTGGAGCGCGTCTGCGCGGCCGGCGTGCTGACGCCCGATGTCGGCGGCAAGGCGAGGACGAAGGACGTGACCGATGCCGTGATCGAAGCGATCCACGGATCGAACGTGTAATCCGAGCTACGTCAGCGGGAGGCGCCAGGGTTTCCGAAAAATTTTGAGCCCCCCTCTTGAAACCAAAACGGGCTTTTTTTATTTTTCCGCTGCCGCCGAGAGGTGGCGTTCCCGACGCCTGGTGGGTCGGGAAGCTGAGACGGGCACCGGTCGTGTCCGGTGTCGTTCGTATCCATTTTGCTCCTTGGAGGATCTGGCTATGCGCGCTTACGACTTCTCTCCCTTGTGGCGTTCGACCGTTGGTTTCGACCGCCTTTTCGACCTCGTTGAAACGGCACAGCGTGCCGGCGAGGACAACTATCCTCCCTACAACATCGAACGTCTCGGCGAGGATCGCTACCAGATTTCGCTTGCGATTGCGGGCTTCTCACCCAACGAGGTCGCGGTGACGGCCGAGCAGAACGCGGTGACCGTCGAGGGAAACAAGCCGGACAGAACTGAACGCGAGTATCTCTACCGGGGCATTTCCGCGCGGCCGTTCAAGCGGCAGTTTAACCTGGCCGAATATGTTCAGGTGCACAGCGCCTCGTTCGAAAACGGCCTGCTCAAGATCGAACTGGTCCGGGAAATCCCTGAAGCCATGAAGCCGCGGCGGATTGCGATCAATGCCGCGCCGTCCGGCAACGTGCATCAACTCGAGGGCAAAGCCGCCTGAATTCGGTCTGTCGGAGGCCCGGTGATCCCGCCCGATCGTCGGGCGGGATGGGCCATGGCCTTCGATCGCGTACCCGAATGCAAGTCAGAGGTTTTAGAGAAAGGAGGAGGACCTCTCATGCTCGATCATGCCGACAACATCATCGATCTGAACGCGATATTGCACCCTGGCTCCGTCTATGATCATCCCCGCGACGTCATAGCCGATCCAACTTTGTCGATCGGCGAGAAGCGCGCGATCCTAGCGTCCTGGGCTTCGGACGCAGCCAGTGTCGCCTCGAGCCCGACATTGCGGGAGCTGCCCGGCTCGGACAAAGCCGTCACCATCGACGAAATTCTGGAAGCGCTCGCGAGCCTCGACCACCATCCGAAGGGCCCTCCGGGCGGCAAGCCGGTCCGCACGCGATCCGTCGAACGAACCGGCCTCGCAGCCTAGGCAACGACAGCTCAACGGGGATTGCGATGATGCTTGATGAAGAGCTGGCCTTGTTGCGCGGCCACCGCAGCAACATCAGCCGCTATCAGCGGTTGCTCAAGACCGAGCTGACCGAGTTCGAACGGCGGTTCATCGAGAGACGTGTGTCCGAGGAGCGCTCGGCGATCGAGAAGCTCGCCGTCTCCGCCTTTCCGCTCACCTTTCAGGCTCCGAGCCGGGCGATGGGGAACGCCACCACGCGCCTGACGGCAAGCCGGCACGGGTGATCGACATGCCCGAACACCTCCCGACATTCGAAGTGTTCCTGAAGAAGTGCGGTCGAAGGACATGGCGATGGCGTGTCTGCACGACGGAAGGACGCCTGGTCATGCACGGCTTCGAAAATGGCCGACCCGCTGCCAAATATGCGGCTGACAGGGCCTTGTTTATGATGCTTCTCGCCGCGCCCTATCGCCCGGCGGGCCGGGCTTCCGCCACGGCTCGCTCCTCCTTGGCGACACCCGCATCAAGATGGCTGCCGCGGCACAAGATGCGTGAATGACAGGTGCCGCGAGGGATGGTGCCTGCATCAGCCCATCCCGACCATCTCCGTTGCTGACTGCTTACCGCCGTCCCGGCGGCGGGTTCGCCATAGCGGCTGTCGGCTCCGGCGGCGTCAGGTGGCGTGGAACGATGATGGACTGGCCGGGGGTGAGCGTCGCGTTCTCCGGCAGCGAGTTGCTCTGCGCCAGCGACCACAGCGGCACGCGATTGGCTGCCGCGATGCTCTCCATAGTGTCGCCGCGGCGCACCGGTAGCCGCACGCCACTGTCCCACAATTCGACGAGCGTATTCGCCGGCACGAGATAACGCAGCGGCACGGCATCCACCTGCGTCTGGGGCGGAATGCGCGGCAACTGCGTGACCATGTCGACGATCTGACGGTGGATGTCGTCGGACTTCTCGATGTTGATGTGGCTGACCCGCGCGTTCTCCTTCAGGTCATAGCTCGCATAGTGACCGCGATAGCCCGGCACCGCGACCACGTTGCCGCCGCCAAGCACGCTGTCGGAGAGATAGATGTTGATGAAGCGCTCGACATTGAGCGGCACGTCGCCGGTCGCATGCGCGGGATCGATGGTGATGACGAGGCTGATCGGGATGTTCTCCTTGGCCGCCATCTCGGAGATGACGATCGAGCAAAGCCCGCCCATCGAATGCCCCATCAGCACGATCGGCGCCGGCGCTTCCTTGTAGCTGGAGATCGCACGATCGCCGATCCATCGGCAGATGGTGAATTCATAGACGTTGGCCGAAAAGCCGGCCTGCGTCAGCTTCTCTTCGAGCCGGTCCATGCCGGTGGAGAAGAACGGCCCCATGGCGCCACGGAACAGGTAGATCTTCGGCGGCGGCAATGGCTCGAACGGTGGGGGCGGCGGCGCGGCGGGTGCGGCCGCGGCGGGCTTCGTCTTGGCAGGTGAGGCAGCGGTCGTCCCGGTGCTCAAGGCGAGCAGCGCAACGGCTGCCAGCGCGAGAAGTCGCCTCAAATCGATCATCAGTCCAGCAGTCCCACTCCGGGAGGCTGCAGCCTCCCCCAAAGGCGCTTAGTGACGGTCGATTGGGCGGAATTTGGGGCACGGAACCGGGGCTCGATCCGCGCTCATTCCAGCATCTCGCCCCCCAATCACTGCATGCTCTTGAGCCTGCTGCGGTGTGCGGCCTGTTTCGCGCGGTTGCCGCAGACCGCCATGATGCACCATCGTCGCGCGCGTCTGCGCGTGTGGTCAGCGAACAGCATGGTGCAGTTGTGCCCCTCGCACGCCTTGACGTTCGAAAAATCCTCGTCGCAAACGAACTTCGCCATGGCCTCGCCAACCGGCAGCAATAGCGCCTCCGGCGATCGCCAGCGCCGCCTCATTCGCAATGCCAGAGCGCCGCGATCGGCATGGCCCGGCTCGATCCGGCTGAACGCTTCGTCGCGCTCCAGCAGGCTGTTCAACGGATCGAGTTCGCGCAATGCATCCGTCGTGAGCGGTCGGCCTGCATGCTTGCGCACGAAGCCCCTGAACCATTCGCGCAAGGCGCGCGCCTGATCCGCAACCTTGTCCAGCTCGTCCGGCGTGGCGCGCGCCGTCAGCGCGTGCAGATCATCCGCGGGCACCAGCTTCGCCTGCGCCAGCCAGTCGATCAGGCCATGACCATCATCGATCCAGTCGACCGGCGTATCGAGCGGCGTCGCCACCGAGTTGAGGAAGTCGAGGCCGAGAGAGTCGGCGATGAACATGGCGGGCGGGCGGTCCATGAGCGGTCCTTGGCCGGTCGGGAGCATGGACTCAGATAACCTGATAGAACGGCGTTGACAAGTTACGGTAAGGAGACGTAACCTCTTAGTAGGCAATTTAGTGGTTACTAAGATGGAGAATGTCATGGCCGCAATCGCGTACCGCACCGCGGATGTCGAGGGCTTCAAGGTGTCCTATCGCGAGGCCGGTCGTGTCGGAGCGCCAAAACTCCTGCTGCTGCACGGCTTCCCCAGCGCAGGCCACATGTTTCGTGACTTCATTCCGCTGCTGGCGGACAGGTTTCATATCGTGGCGCCCGACCTTCCCGGCTTCGGCCAATCCGACATGCCTTCGCGCGAAAGCTTCCGTTACACGTTCGACAATTTCGCGCGCGTGATCGAACGCTTCACCGAAATGATCGGCTTCGACCGTTTCGCGGTCTACGTTTTCGATTACGGCGCGCCGACTGGTTTCCGGCTTGCGCTCAGTCACCCCGAGCGGATCACGGCAATCATCTCACAGAACGGCAACGCCTACGAGGAAGGGCTCAGCGACGACTGGACTCCGCTCAAGACCTATTGGCAGGATCCGTCGCCGGCCAATCGCGACGCGCTACGCGCGCTCCTCACGCCGGAAGCGACGCGCTGGCAGTACACGCATGGCGTCCCCGATCCGATGACCGTGTCACCGGACGGCCAGAACCTCGACAATTTCTACCTTGCGCGCCCGGGCTCGGACGACGTGCAGCTCGACCTGTTCGGCGACTACAAGAGCAACGTCGCGCTCTATCCGGCCTTCCAGGACTATTTCTGCAAGCACACGCCGCCGTTCCTCGCGGTCTGGGGCAAGAACGACCCATTCTTTATTCCGCCCGGCGCCGAAGCGTTCAAGCGCGATAATCCGAACGCCGTGGTGCAGTTCTTTGACACCGGTCATTTCGCGCTGGAGACGCACGCGAAGGAAATCGCGGACAGCATTCGTACCTTCCTGACGTAACGGGGGCTGTCCTCCGCGAAAGTTACGCCGCCAGGCTCTGCTGAGCGCGGAATGCGCTGATCGCCATATGGACGAGATGCAGCTTGCCTTTGACCGCCGGCGATATGTCGAAGGGATATGCATCGCTCATCCCGAGCGAGCGGTTGAGTTCGTTGATGCTGCGAGCAAGCGGCATCCACAGTGCCAGGAGTGCCTCGAAGTCGCTCTCGAGATAGGGATCCGTCAGGGTCTGCCGGGCGCGCTCGTCCAGCGCCAACGGCAAACCTGCGAGCGAGTCGAGCGTCGACACGATATGCAGGAAATGCGCGAACGTTTCCGCCCAATCCTCCCAGGGGTGGGACGTGGCGTACTCGCTGATGAAGCCGCTTCGGTCGTATGAACGATCGGCGCGGCTGTAATAGGAGTTGATCGCGGCCTGATAGTCCTGCGCCTGGTCACCGAAGATCAGCTTGAACGGGGCCTGGAATGTCGTGCCGTCGACGAGCAGGTCCCAATAGAAGTGACCGATCTCGTGCCGGAAATGCCCGAGCAGCGTGCGGTACGGCTCCCGGAACGCCACGCGGCGAGATTCTCGTTCGACATCGTCGGCCTCCGCAAGGTTGAGCGTGATCAGGCCCGAGAGATGCCCCGTCACGATCGGACCGACCTCGTCCGAAAGAATGTCGAAAGCCAATTCTGCGCCGTTGCGCGATGCGAGCGGAAGCTTGAGGCGACTGAGATCATAGAGAAGACGGCGCTTGGCTTCCTCCATAAGGCGCCAGAGCATGATGTTTCTGGTGCTGCCGAGGTTTGGAATTGTGCGCGTGAGGCGGCACGAGCCGCAATACCAGTCCGCGCCCTCGACACACCAGTTGCAGCCGATGATCTCGCGGTTACGGCAAGATTGATGGGATGCAAGCCTAGTCATCTCGATGCGCGAGGAGTCGAACGCCAGCTCAGTGCTGCAATTCGCGCACGCGATGTGCTCGAACGAGACAGGATGGCGGCATGACGGGCACTGAAAGATCTTCACGTGGACTGGCCCTAGACAGACGGCACACCGGAAGGCCGGCCTGTCAATTCGAGGAACTCTTGCACTTCGAGGAACTCTTGCGACCGTCGCTGTTGCCGGCGAGCAACGCACGCTGCGTCCGCAGCGCGTGCTGTCTTAACAAGCCGGCTCGCGTCGCGCTCAACTGGCTCGATTGAGGCTGCGGCTTTTTCTCAAGGACATTTTCGGAAACAGGCCGACCGGCCCACGTCCGCTCGGGCTGAACCGCCATGGGGCCGACGTTTCGTCCGCTTGTCATGCTGTAACAACACCAGATCGTACGCCGAGTTCCCTTCCTCGACCGGCGGGTGATCGAGCTTGGCTTGTGCAGATACGACAATGCCGCCGTCGGCGTGACGGCGGCATTGTCAATTCACCTGCTTGCGGCGAACGGCTTAATTCCGGGGAGCCGTTGCCGCCGCCGAGCGCGCCGACCTGGGCGCGCCGGGTTCGGCAACCGGAGCCGGTGCGCGCGATCGCATGATTGCGGCGTCGATCTCGGCAATCACGCGGCGCTGGATCGCTTCGTTCTTGTCGATCGAGATGTGGCCGACGCCGGAGCCGCGGACGTCGACATTGTCGAGCTTGCCGCGAAAACCGTCCGCGCGCTTCACCGGCTCGCCGGGGCCGTCGCCGATATAGATGTTGATGTAGCGCTCCGCGCCGGTCGACAGCTTGGTCTTGAACACGGAGTCGAGCCCGATCGCGAGTTTCACGGGCACGCCGAGACGGTTGAGCTTGGCGATCATGTCTGGCAGCGCAGTCGCGCCGGAGGAGTGCCCGACCAGTACGATGGTCTTGAGCCGGCCGGCCTTGTAGGCGGTCGCGGCCTCATCCGCGAGCGAGGACCAGGACACGAAATTCGCCACGGTCACCGGGATGCCCTGCGCCTGGAGCCGGGCGCCGATCGTGTCGAGCCCGAGCGAGAAGATGTTGAGCACGCCGCGGAGCAGGTAGACATGCGTGGTCGCGACGGCAGCCTGGCTTGGCGCCGCCGTGGCGGTGGTCGGGCTGATGGCAACAGCTGACAGCAGGAGCAGGCCCATCGCCCAGGCACGGAGGGCGGACAACTGGCTGACGCCAGCGGTGTGACGGCCGTTCGGTCTCATCGATCTTTTCCCTGGGAATATGCTTCGGCCGGAATCGTAGCCATGGCCTGCTCGCAGACGCAACAAAGAGCCGCGTGAACGACGATCTTAGCATCAAGCCGTGACCATCGCGCAACACTTGCCCGAAACCTGCCACGGAAGGAGCTGTTTCGAGGCCATTTTTCTCCCGCTAATTGCAGCCGCGCAAGGGCCTTCCTATGTCAGGGCTCCGCTGACCCGCCCCTCCCGGTAGGTTCCAGCCTCCCCTCCCCAGCCTTAGCCCCTCAGACTTGCGGCCATCATGTCCTCCATCATTTCCGTCGCCAATTTGTCGAAGACCTATGGGTCCGGCTTCAAGGCGCTCAAGAACGTCAATCTTGACATCACGCGCGGCGAAATCTTCGCCTTGCTCGGCCCCAACGGCGCCGGCAAGACCACGCTGATCTCGATCATCTGCGGCATTGCCAATCCGAGCGAAGGCAAGGTCCTCGTCGGCGGCGAGAACATCCAGACCTCCTATCGCAAGGCGCGCTCGCTGATCGGGCTGGTGCCGCAGGAATTGCACACCGATGCCTTCGAGAGCGTGTGGGCGACCGTGAGCTTCTCCCGCGGGCTGTTCGGCAAGCCGAAGAACCCCGATCATATCGAGAAGGTGCTGAAAGACCTCTCGCTGTGGGACAAGAAGGACAGCAAGATCATCACGCTCTCCGGCGGCATGAAGCGTCGCGTGATGATCGCCAAAGCGCTGTCGCACGAGCCGCAGATCCTGTTCCTGGACGAGCCGACCGCCGGGGTCGACGTCGAACTGCGCAAGGGCATGTGGGAGGTGGTGCGCACGCTCCAGCAATCCGGCGTCACCATCATCCTGACCACGCATTACATCGAGGAAGCCGAGGAGATGGCCGACCGCATCGGCGTCATCAACAAGGGCGAGATCGTGCTGATCGAGGACAAGGCCACCTTGATGCAGAAGCTCGGCAAGAAGCGGCTGACGCTGCATCTGCAAGGCAAGCTCGATGCGCTGCCGGAGAGCCTCAGGCATTACGAGCTCGACCTCTGCGACGGCGGCGCGACGCTGGTCTACGACTACGACACCAAGGGCGAGCGCACCGGCATCACCAGCCTGCTCGGCGATCTCCGTACAGCCGGCATCCGCTTCAACGATCTCGACACGACGCAATCGTCGCTCGAGGACATCTTCGTCGATCTCGTGAGGGCGTCATGAACTACCGCGCTGTCCGCGCCATCTACCTGTTCGAAATGGCGCGCACCTGGCGCACGCTGCTGCAAAGCATCGTCTCGCCGGTGGTCTCGACCTCGCTGTATTTCGTGGTGTTCGGCGCCGCGATCGGCTCGCGCATCAGCCAGGTCGAGGGCGTCAGCTACGGCACCTTCATCGTGCCGGGCCTGATCATGCTCTCGGTGCTGACGCAGAGCATCGCCAACGCCTCGTTCGGCATCTACTTCCCGAAATTCACCGGCACGATCTACGAGATCCTGTCGGCGCCGATCTCCTATTTCGAGATCGTGCTCGGCTATGTCGGCGCGGCCGCGACCAAATCGATCATCCTCGGCCTGATCATCCTCGCCACGGCTGGCCTGTTCGTGCCGCTGCACATCCATCATCCGGTCTGGATGCTGGCCTTCCTTGTGCTGACGGCGGTGACGTTCAGCCTGTTCGGCTTCATCATCGGCATCTGGGCCGACGGATTCGAAAAGCTGCAGATGATCCCGATGCTGGTGGTGACGCCGTTGACCTTCCTCGGCGGCAGCTTCTATTCCATCGACATGCTGCCGCCCGCCTGGCGCACGGTGGCGCTGCTCAATCCGGTCGTCTATCTGATCTCCGGCTTCCGCTGGAGCTTCTACGAGATCGCGGACGTCAGCATGGCCGTCAGCATCGGCATGACAACGGCGTTCCTGGTGATCTGCCTGGTCGTGATCTGGTGGATTTTCCGCACGGGATATCGGTTGAAGAACTGATCCGGCCGTCATTCCGGGGGGCACGCGCGCGCCCCGGAATCGCAAGCTCTACCGATAGCAGTGGAAGCGGTTGTATCCGTCGTAATAGCCGCGACACCGACGGTGGCCGCGATGGGGAATGCCGAACACCCCCTCGACCGCGCCGACGGCACCGCCGACACCGGCGCCGACCGCGCCCCCAACCACGCCGCCGACGGGGCCGGCGATCCGGTTGCCTTCGTAAGAACCTTCCTGGGCGCCCCGAACGATGCCTTGGGCATGGCCAGGCTGGGGGACGCAGGACAGCGCGGCCAGAACGGCGGCGCCAGCGAAGAGCACACGGAAAGGCAGACCAGCCGGCCGAGAAGCGGCGGCGACGCAGACTTTGTTCATCTTCATTCCCAAAGGTAAAACCGGCCGCGGAAGCGGCCGGTCGAGGCAGCGATCGTCAACGCCGATGCGGCCAAATGGTTGCGCCCCGGATGGTTGCACCATTGTGATGAATTGTCGGCGTTGTGAACGCATCTCCCGCTCGCGAAAATGTCAGCGCTGCCGCTCGCTTTGCGGCACAAAGCGGCCTTGCTTACGCCGGGCGTCCCGTTAACGATGGCAATAAGGTTTGCTTTGCAGGCCGCTGGAACGAAAGCGCGATTGCAGGCATAATGCACGCCGGGGGACGGAGAGCCGCGGCGCCTAGTATGAACAGGCCGGAGGCCACGAGTCAGATGCGTTCGTTTTTTATTGCTTTCACCTCCCTGATGCTTTTGAGCGCGGGCGCCGCGCAGGCCAAGGTCGACATCACCGTCGACAAGGACAATCAGCAGATGACCGTCGCCGTCGACGGCGTCGCGCGCTACCACTGGCCGGTGTCGACAGGCATCCCCTCGCGGGAGACGCCGAACGGCGCGTTCCGCGCCTTCCGCATGGAAGAGGATCACTATTCCAAGGAATTCGACGACGCGCCGATGCCGCACGCGATCTTCTTCACCAAGGTCGGGCACGCCATCCACGGCACCGACTCGGTCGGCCGGCTCGGCACGCCCGCCTCGCATGGCTGCGTGCGGCTGTCGCGCCAGAATGCCACCACGCTCTACGCGCTGGTGCAGCAGCAGGGCGTGCTCAACACCACGGTAACGCTGACCGGCTCGGCGCAGGTGGCGCTCGCCCGCAATCCGCGTGGCCGCAATCCCACGGCAGTGGCCCGCGCGCCGCAGCCCGCCGAAGAGCAGTACGCCACATCAGGCGATCCCGTGAACCTGACGCCTCAGGCCGCACCTGCCCGCCGCTACATGCCGCAAGACGACAACTACATCTATCCGGCCGACGGCAGCGACACCGGCGCGCGCTACCCCGCGCCGCGCGGCAGCCGCCCGCTCTATGACGCACAGGTCTATCAGCCGCAGCCGCAGCAATACTACAATCAGGGCTACGGCCAGCAGGGCACCTACTATCAGCCGCAGCCCCGGCAGGTTTACCAACCGCGTGGCTATTACTACCAGAACTGACCTATCTGGACGCGGCGTTGCCGCGCCAGCGAATCAGAAAGCCGCTGCCGCGACGGGCGCTTGCCGCAATCGACCGCAGGAAATAACGCCAGCCTTGTGCACGGATTGGGCACCGGCCGACGCAAGGAAGCAACAGTCCACAACCTTCAACGCAGCGGCGTTCCGACCAAATTGACAACCAGGGGGTCGCCCCTATTGTCGTTCCCATTGTTTCTGGGACATGACATGACACGCGAGCAGATTTCGGATTTCTGCGTTACCGCCCTGGCAAATATCCTGCGAATTTCGAGCGACCGCGTCGATATCGGCACGAAATTCAGCCGCCTCGGCCTCGATTCGGCGATGCTGGTCTACCTGATGATGGAACTCGAGGAGAAGCTCGACCTCGAGCTGTCGACGGACGACTTCTACGACCATCCGACCGTTGAGGCGTTGTCGCAGTTTCTCGCCGACAAGCGCGCAATCCGCCCCGCCGCCTGAGGGCGGTTGAAGTCGGCGCAACCCATGGAAACCTTCCGCTCGCTCGTGGCATTGCTGGCCCGGCGTGCGGCGGAGCAGGCCGACGACCGCGCCTATGTCTTCGTCTCCGATCGCGGGACGGAGGACGCTGTCCTCAGCTTTCGACAGCTGCACGATGCCGCGGGCGCGCTCGCGTCGCGACTGACCGTGGCCGCGCGTCCCGGCGATCGCGCCATCCTGGTGTTTCCGCCCGGCATCGAATTCATGGTGGCGTTCTTCGGCTGTCTGATGGCCGGCATCATCGCCGTGCCGATGATGATGCCGCGGCGAAACGGAGCGCGCGATGCCAGCGCCGCGATCCTCGCCAATTGCACGCCGGCGGTGGCGCTGACCAATTCGGCCGTCGCGCTCCGCGGTGATTTGCGGGCACGCTTCGCGCATGAGCACATTCGCTGGATCGAGGTCGATCTCGCCGCGGCCGAAGGTGAGACAATCGAACTACCCGAGCCGGCGCCGGACGACATCGCCTTCCTGCAATACACCTCCGGCTCGACGTCCGCGCCCAAAGGCGTAATGGTGAGCCACGCCAATCTGCTCGCCAATCTCGAGATGATCCGGCTCGCGCTCGGCAACAGCCGGCAATCGACTTACGTCAATTGGGTGCCGCTCTATCACGACATGGGGCTGATCCTGAACGCGCTGCAAGCGCTCTATGTCGGCGCGACCTGCGTACTGATGGCGCCGAACGCGTTCATGCAGCGGCCGCTCGGCTGGCTGCGCGCGATCGCGCGTTATCGCGCGGAAGTGGCATGCAGCCCGAACTTCGGCTTCGATTTCTGCGTCAGCCGCTATCGCGCCGACCAGATGGAAGGCATCGAGCTGTCCTCGCTCAGGATCGCACTGAACGGCGCAGAACCGGTGCATGCGGAAACCATCGAGCGGTTCATCCAGACATTTGCGCCCCACGGCTTCGATCCGCGCGCAATGTATCCCGCCTACGGAATGGCGGAAGCGACGCTCCTGATTTCCGGCGGACGCCGTGGCGGCGGTCATGTCACACGCAGCGTGAGCCGCACGGCGCTGCAGGCGCATGCGGCGCAGGCGCCTTCCGACGCCGAAGATACACAGGTCGCCGTCGGCTGCGGGCGCCCGCTCACCGGCGAACGGATCGCCATCGTGGACGCGGACAACCGCACGCGGCTGCCCGCGGACCGCGTCGGTGAGATATGGGTGAGTGGGGCCAATATTGCCCGCGCCTATTGGCGCAACGACGAGGCGACGCGCGAGGGGCTCAATGCGCAGATTGCCGGCGAAGACGGAGCGTGGCTGCGCACCGGCGACCTCGGCTTCATCGACGTCACAGGCGAATTGTTCGTCACGGGACGGATCAAGGACCTCATCATCATCCGTGGCATCAACCATTATCCGCAGGACGTGGAGCGCACGGTGCAATCGCTCAATGGAGCTTTGCGCGAAAACTGCGGCGCGGCGTTCTCGGTGCCGGACGAGACCGGCGAAGAAATGCTCGTCATCGTCCAGGAAATCGAGCGCACCGCGCGCCACTCGATCGACACCGAAGCGATCAAGGGCCGAATTCGCGAGGCCGTCGCCGACAACCACGAACTCTCCGCGCGTCACATCGCGCTGATCCGGCCCGGCACGCTGCCGAAGACCACCAGCGGCAAGATCCAGCGCAAGCTGGCACGCAAGCTCTGGCTCGATGGCGGGTTCGAACAGCTCGGCTGAGACGATTCAGAAATCGATCTTCGCGCTCTCCCCATCGCGCAGGCTCGCATCGATCCCCTGCTCGATCTTGCGCGCGAGAATTGGGCGATAATGGATGAAGTCGGCAAAATTGGCGCGGTCGCGCGTGAGATCGTTGTCGACGCGATAGCTGATGAAATTGCTGCGCGGTCGGCCCGCGACCACTTTCTTCAGCGCGGCATCGCAGGCGCTGCGCTCCAAGGCGGCTTCCGTACCGGGCTTCGGCACGGTGGTCGCCAAGGTCGGCGGCACGATGATGACGACGGGCACATCGGCCGGCAATGCCCTGACGATATCTGCCAGCGCAGCGATCTCGGGAAATGTCGCCCGCATCTCGGCAGACGAGGCCGGCGCCGGATCCCTGGGCCAGCCGACTTCTTTGAATTGGCCCGGCGGCCAGATGTCCTCGTAGCTGACAAAGCCGTCGGGGTTCATCCTTGGTCGCCGGCCAAGGCCGATGCTGATGCGTTGAAAGGCGTGCTCGATGGCCTGCCAGGAGATCAGGCGTGCAGCGTAAGTGACGACGGTTCTGTCATAGAGCCAGTCGGGGAATGGGACGCCGCCCTCCTCCTTCGCCCGTGCATGCGTGCACCAGCCAGGGTCAGTCACGATCACCAGTGCGCCGACCTCCCGGTGATTCCGCAGGAAGAAGTCCAGCACCGCGAGTTCCTGGCGGGGGAACGCACCGGTCATGTAGAGCTGCACGAATCGCAGGCCGGTTGCGCGCGACAATTCCGCCGGCTCGATCATCTGCGCCGTCGAATTACCCAGGATCGCGGCATTGAAATCCGGATCCCGCGCGCGGCTCGCGGCCGTGATTTTGGTCAGACGATTATCGACGCCGTCGATGCCAAGCAGGCCGAGCTTGCCGCTGTCATAGGGATCGACCGCCACCATCAGTGCGAGCACCAGCAGCGCAGCCCCGATCAGCGTGCCCAGACACGCCAGCAAGCTCCGGCCCCAGCCGGGATCGGTCTCAGAACTTGAAGTAGACGAACTCATGGAGATCCCGACCACCCATGTGAAGCAGCAATGCGAATAGCCCAAGACCGAGCAGACCCGCGAGCCACGGATTGGGACGGCGCGTGAGCACCGCCACGATGTCCTGGCTCGCCGGCAGCAGGAAGGCGAACAGCGGCGCTGCGATTAGCGGCCACAAATGCTTTCCGCGCTCGAGCGGGAGCCGCGAAGCCAGTCCGGCGAAGACATGCCAGGCCGCCTCCACCGATCCTGCACGAAAGATCACGCCGGTCGCGAGCACGAACAGCACGGTAAGCGCCCAGCCGAGCCATGACGGGAACTCCGGGCCATAGCGACGCCACAGCGTGCAGGCGACCAGCGCAAGCCCGTGCAGCACGCCCCACAGCACGAAGGTCCAGCTCGCGCCGTGCCAGAGGCCACACAGCGCCATCGTGATCATCATCGCGCCGAAAAACTGCACCGGCAGCCAGCGCCGCGGCAGCAGGCGCAGATTGACCAGCGGATAAAACACGTAATCGCGCAGGAACAGCATCAGGGTGATGTGCCAGCGCTGCCAGAAATCCTGGATGTTGGTCGAGCGCAGCGGCGCATCGAAATTGTACGGCAGCTGCACGCCGAACAGCAGGCCGAGGCCGATCGCGACGTCGGAATAGCCGGAGAAATCGAACAGGATCTGGAAGGAGAAGCAGAAGGCGAGCCAGGCGTCACCGCCCGCGAGCGGCCCGTTCGCGGCCTGCGCGTAGATGGGATCGAGCAGATGCGCGAGGCCGTCGGCGATCACGATTTTCTCGAACAGGCCGATCGCGATGAAGCAGGTGGCGATGCAGAACTGACGCTGCCAGCCCGGAACGTAGACCTGCCTGCCGAACTGATGCATCACCTCCGACCAGCGCGCCAGGGGGCCGGCGATCGCCTGCGGGAAGAAGGCGATGTAGAGCGCATAGCGGTCGAACGCATAGAGCGGCGCCCTGCCGCGCTTCAGGTCGACCAGATACATGATGTGATGGAAGGTGAAGAAGGAGATGCCGAGCGGCAGCCCGACGTCGAGCACCGGCAGCGTCGTACCGAGCACGAGACCCAGATTAGCGAGAACGAAGTTGGCGTATTTGAACAGGGCCAGCACCGCGAGATCGAGCCCGATCACCAGCGTCAGCAGCGCCGGCCATTTCACGCGCCCATAGGCAACCGAGGCGAGCCAGTTGATCGCGATCGAGCCGATCAGGAGCAGGATGAAGGACGGGCTGCCCCAGGCATAGAAGGCGAGCGACAGCGCGACCTGCACGCCGATACGCAAGCCCGGATAGGGATCGGCCAAGCGATAGATCAGCAGCGCCGCGGGCAGGAAGACCAGGAGAAAGGGATAGTCGTTGAACAGCATCGGTTCACAGCCGCGCCATCGCCGGCGTGAGCCGGCGGATGATGCTCAGCCCGTTTCGAGGTCGGGCGCAGCGTCACCCGGCTGCCGCAGCATGCGTCGCGCAATCTTCTCCTCGCTCGGCACCTTGACGTCCCAGGCCAGTCCCAGCGCTTCCAGCGCCCGGATGAAGACAAAGCCCGGATCGAACTCGAACCAGCGCAAGCCGAAGGCCGCGGAATAGGGAAAGGCGTGGTGGTTGTTGTGCCAGCCCTCGCCCCAGGCAAGCCAGGCCACCACGCCGAGATTGCGGCTGTTGTCGTCGCGGGTGACGAACGGCTGCGCGCCAAAGCTGTGCATGACGGAGTTGATGGCCGACATGGTCTGCTCGACCACGAACATGCGCACCACGCCGCCCCAGAGCAAGCCGGTCAGTGCGCCCCACGGGCTCATGGTGGCGAGGCCGCCGATCGCGGCCGGCAGCACCAGGCCGAGACCGACCCAACTGTAATAGTAGCTGTTGACGGCAACCAGCCTGCGATCCGCCATCAGGTCCGGGACATAGTGCGCAACATTGGGATAATCGTGCGCGATCATCCAGGTCAAATGCGCGTGCAGGAAGCCGCGCAGGCGGCCGAATGCGCCCTCGCCGTGCAGCCGCGGCGAATGCAGATCGCCGTCGTGATCGGACAATTCGTGGTGCCGGCGGTGCATTGCCGCCCAGGACAGCATGGGGCCGCGGCCGGCCATCGATCCCATCACGACCAGGATCGCACTCATCGCCGTGGAGGTCGCGAAGGCGCGGTGGGTGAAGAGCCGGTGATAGCCGACGGTAAGGCCGAGGCCGGTGACCAGCCAGAAGCCGACGAACAGGCCAAGCTCCATCGCGCCGATCGGGCGGTAGAACAGAAGGACCAGCGCCAGCAGCGTGCCGACGAAGGGCAAAACGTCGAAGATCATGAAATGCCGGCGCTGCATCCGGCGAAAATGCCGGCTGCGGATAATTCGATGATCGCGTTGCTGCTGCACGGGCGGGATTCCAGGGCACCGACTATGAGTACATACCCCCGCGGCGGGCGCAACCCAAGCCACCGCCCAAGGTTTCAACAGCCAGGAAAGCCTATACAATAGGACGGACGCGCCAAACGCGTTGAAATATCGCCCCTTTCCCCTTGCCCCATGAGCCACCATGCCGTCACGTGCTGCGACGATCTTGACCGTACTGTCACTTCTCATTGCGGGACCGGCCATGGGATTCGATTCGGCATTTGATTCGGCTTTCGACCTCGAGGCCCATCGCGGCGGGCGGGCACTGCTGCCGGAAAACACGCTTCCGGCCTTCGCCAACGCGCTGTCGATCGGCGTGGACACGCTGGAGCTCGATGTCGGCATCACCGCCGACGGCGAAGTCGTCGTCTCGCATGAGCGCGGGCTCAATCCTGATATCACGCGGGATGCGAGCGGCGCCTACGTCACGCCTCCCGGCACGCCCTTCGTGAAACTGCGGCTCGCCGACGTCAGGACCTATGACGTCGGCCAGATCCGGCCAGACAGCCCTTACGCGAAGCAATTCCCCGACCAGCGCGCCATGCCCGGGACCCGTATTCCGACCTTGAGCGAGCTGTTCGCGCTGGTGCGCAAATCCGGCAATACGCGCGTGCGCTTCAACATCGAGACCAAGATCGATCCGAACCATCCGGACGAGACGCTCGATCCGCAATCTTTCGTCACCAAACTGCTCGGCGTGATCGAAGCCGAGAAATTCTCCGACCGCGTCATGATCCAGTCGTTCGACTGGCGGACCCTGCTGCTCGTCCAGCAGCGGGCACCAAAGATGCCGACGGTGTACCTGACGCTCCAGCGCGGCTCGGGCCAGACGGTGGCGCTGGACAAGGCGACCAATTGGACGGCGGGCTTCAGCCCGGCCGATCACGGCGGGTCGCTGCCGCGGACCATCAAGGCGGCGGGCGGCGCGGTCTGGTCACCCTATTTCGGCGATGTGACCGCGGCACTGATCGCCGAGGCCCATGCGCTCGGGCTGCATGTCGTGGTCTGGACGGTCAACAAACCCGAAGACATGGCGCGCATGATCGAGATCGGCGTCGACGGGATCATCTCCGACAGGCCCGATTTGTTGCGGCAGGTCGCTGGCGAGAAGGCAATCGCGTTGCCCGCGGGGACGCCGGTGGAGCCGTAGAAGCGGGCCCTACTCCCCGTCCCGCAAGCGCCGGTACAGCGCGCCCAAAATGTTGGAGTAATCGTCGGTCCAGACCCGCACCCGGTCGTCGGCTTCGGTCTGCTCCCATGTTTTCGACGATGCGAGCCTGCCGACGTCGGCATCCTCGCGGGCGGAGATGACGACGTCGGTCGAGAAGATGTAGTCACCATCGCGCCCGGAATCCTCGTTGTAGACCCAGCTCTTGAGATCGTTGGCATCGGCGATACCGACCACGACCGTCTCGAGATCGAGGTGGCGGTTGGAGACGTGCATCACCACGGCGCCGTGCGGAGCGAGCTTGTCCTTGTAGATCTTCATCGCCTCTTCGGTCGCAAGATGGATCGGGATCGCATCCGACGAATAGGCATCGACGATGATGAGATCATAGGCACCGTCCGGCTCCTTCGCGAAGGTGAGGCGGGCATCGCCGATCACCGGCTTCAGGCCCGGCATGCAGCTCGAGATGTAGCGGAAATTCTTCGGATCGCTTGCCGCGTCGACCATGGACTGATCGATCTCGAAGAATGTCCAGCTCTCGCCGGGCTCGGCGGCGCAGGCGAGCGTGCCCGATCCGACGCCGATCGCCGCGACCTTCAGCGGCGCGCCCTTGCGCTCGCGCATCGCGGTCACGGCCTGACCGATGCCGCCGTCCTTGTGATAGTAGGTGATCGGCTCCGGCCGGCCGGTGACCGGCGTGCCGTCATTGTTGAGGAAGCGCTCGGCGCCGTGAATCGTGGTGCCGTGCATCAGCACGTGGAAATAGCCGCCGGGCGTCACCACGATCTTGTGCACGCCGAAGAAGCTGCGCACCGTGGTGACGCGGCCTTCGTCCGCCGGATAAACCCGGATCAACGCCAGCGCGAGCGCGACGGTGGCGAATATCTTCCAGCGGCCGGCGTTGACCGCCAGCGCCAGCAGCGCGGCGAGCACGCCGACGCCGCCGGCCATCCAGACCCGGTGATCCTCGAACCAGGTCGATAGCCCGCCCGTCGTGGTGGACGGCACAACGAGCACGACGGCGAGCGCGGCAAGCGCCAGCCAGTACCATTTGACGATGCCCGCCAGCCGCTCGTTCGCGGGCGGCCGGCACAGCGCGGCAAGCGCAACCAGGATCGGATATTCGGCGATCCAGGAGAATGTGAACGGCGCAAGGAGCCCTGCGAACAGGCCGCCGACCATGCCGCCGAACGATAGCGCGACATAGAATCCGGTGAGATATTTGGCGGCCGGCCGGGTTCGCGCCAATTCGCCGTGGCAGGCCATCGCGATGACGAAGAAGCACAATTGATGACCGCCGAGCGTCAGCAGCAGGTTCTGTTCGCCGCCGAACGCCAGCAGGAAGACGACGCCCGCGATCGCGACCGGCTGGAGCATCAGCATCCATTTGTGCGGCAGTAACGGCCGCGACTGGAACACCACCACCCAGGTCAGGAGATACAGCGACAGCGGCAGCACCCACAGCAGCGGCGCTGCCGCAACATCGGTCGAGATGTGCGCGGTGACGGCGATGAGCAGGCCGGACGGCACTCCGGCGAGGAATATCCAGCGCAGCCGCGTCATGAGACCGGGCGCCGGCGCATTCAAATCCTCGGTTCGCGCATCGACCATGGCCAGTTTCGGCGAGCGCAACAGCAGCACGCCGCAGGCGGCGATCAGGACGATCAGAATGCCGTAACCGCCGGTCCAGAGCCGGTTCTGCGTGTGCAGCGTGAACATCGGCTCCAGCAGGAACGGATAGGACAGCAGGGCGAGGAAGCTGCCGATGTTGGAGGACGCATAGAGGAAATAGGGATCGTGTCCGGCAGGATGCCCGGTGCGGACGAACCAGGCCTGCAGCAACGGATTGTTGGCGGCAAGCGCGAAGAACGGCAGCCCGATCGAGATCACGAACAGACCGAGCAGCCAGATCGCGTAGCCCGAAGCGGGCGGATCGCCATAGGCCGAGGCGATGCCGAGCGGCAACGTGACGAACGCCGTGATCAGCAGCAGGAGATGCACCACCACCGGAACGATGCGGTTCCTCACCTGCATCAACAAATGCGCATAGGCGTAGCCCGCCAGCAGCAGCGACTGGAAGAACACCATCGCCACCGACCACACCGCCGGCGAGCCGCCGAGCCGCGGCAGGACCATTTTCGTGAACAGCGGCTGCACCGAGAACAGCAACAGCGCGCTGACGAAGATCGCGGCGGTGTAGACCGTCAGCAGCAGCCGGTTGCGTGACGAGGACGGCTGCTCCGTGGCGGCGGGTTGCACGATCGAATCCATGGAAGCTCCAGCCCCGGCGGGCGCCGGGCGCGCGCAATGGAGCACAAGGCGCCTGAACGGGCAATAAAGGGTCTCGTGATGTTGCAGCGGGGAATGCTTGATATACAGATGTCCCGAGCCCGGTCGTTCAGACCATCCCGGAATGGGCGTGGAACAGCTGACCCCTTCATGATCGAAACCGACGTCATCATCATCGGCGCTGGCCATAACGGCCTCACCTGCGCGGCCTATCTCGCGATGGCCGGCTTGCGCGTGCGCGTGGTCGAGCGCCGCAAGGTGGTCGGCGGGGCCGCGGTCACGGAGGAATTTCATCCCGGCTTCCGCAATTCGGTCGCGGCCTACACCGTGAGCCTGCTCAATCCGCTGGTGATCCGTGACTTGAAGCTGGCCGAACAGGGCCTGCGCATCGTCGAACGGCGCGCGCAGAATTTTCTGCCCGCCCCCGACGGCAGCTATCTTCTCACCGGCGAGGGGCGGACGCAGGCGTCCGTCGCCCGGCTGAGCCCGCATGACGCAAATGCACTCGACGGGTTTTCGCGCGAACTGGAAGATATCGCCGACGTGCTTCGGCAATTCGTGCTGCGCGCGCCGCCAAACCTGCTCGATGGTTTCGGCACGGCCTCGATCCGCGAAGCCGTGAACGCATTCCAGAGCGCCAACATCCTGCGCGGGCTGTCGCTGGAGCAGAGCCGCAGCCTGCTCGATCTCTTCACCCGCTCGGCCGGCGAGATGCTGGACGAACGTTTCGAGCATGATCTGGTCAAGGCGCTGTTCGGCTTCGATGCCATCGTCGGCAATTATGCCAGCCCCTACGCCGCGGGCTCGGCCTATGTGATGCTGCATCACGCCTTCGGCGAGGTGAACGGCAAGAAGGGCGTCTGGGGTCACGCCATCGGCGGCATGGGTGCGATCACGCAGGCCATGGCGCGCGCCGCACGCGACCGCGGCGTTGTGATCGACACCGATGCAGGCGTGCGCGAGGTCATCGTCGAGCGCGATCGCGCGGTCGGCGTGGCGCTGGAGAACGGTACGACCATCCGCGCGAAATATGTCGCAGCCAACGTCAATCCGAAACTGCTCTACACGCGGCTGGTCGCCGCCGATGCGCTTCCCCAAGACTTCCTCGCCCGCATCCGGCACTGGAAGAACGGCTCCGGCACCTTCCGCATGAACGTGGCGCTGGACCGCCTGCCCTCCTTCACGGCGCTGCCGGGCGACGGCGATCATCTCACCTCCGGCATTATCCTGGCCCCTGATCTCGGCTACATGGACCGCGCCTTTTTCGATGCCCGCGCGCACGGCTGGAGCCGGGAGCCGGTCGTGGAAATGCTGATCCCCTCGACGCTCGACGACACGCTCGCGCCCGCAGGACACCACGTCGCAAGCCTGTTCTGCCAGCACGTCGCGCCGGAGCTTCCCGATGGGAAGTCGTGGGACGACCATCGCGACGAGGTTGCCGACCTCATGATCGCGACGGTGGACAAATACGCGCCGGGTTTTGCGACAAGCGTGCTCGGCCGCCAGATCCTGTCACCGCTCGACCTCGAACGGCAGTTCGGCCTGCTCGGCGGCGACATCTTCCACGGCGCGCTGACGCTGAACCAGCTGTTTTCGGCGCGGCCGATGCTGGGCCACGCCGATTATCGCGGGCCCGTGAAGGGCCTCTATCATTGCGGCTCCGGCGCCCACCCCGGCGGCGGCGTCACCGGCGCGCCTGGCCACAACGCCGCCCAGGCAATCCTGAGGGATCACCGGTCGTTGTTCGGAAGCCGTGGATAAGCCTGTGGATGGGCTGTGGACAGACTGTTGGCAAAGCTGTGAAAGGGCGGTGGGTTATGCCCCTTCAAAGCCTGCTACAAATCGGTGGAAAATCCGGGAATGAGCGGCGGGATAATCCGTGGACAAAGTCCGGACAAACCAGCGGGTAGCCTGTGGGCATTCTGTGAAAACCTCTCCCCAAAACGACTTCGCCCGCCAGGGGGCAATTCCCCCGGCGGGCGCGGCTCGAAAGCAGTCGTATGGAGAATTGCCCCGCCGGGAATGGGAGGCGGAAATTACTTTAAGGAGCTGCTAATCGAAGTGAACTTGTCGTTCATGGTGGTGCCCAGTCCGTTCACGACGGTGATGATCGCCAGCGCGATGCCGGCTGCGATCAGGCCGTACTCGATTGCGGTTGCACCTGAATCGTCGGTCCAGAATTTCAAAATCATGCGCTTCAAGTCTCGCCTCCTTTTCCATTTCAAGCTGTGTGGGTTGCCCAACACCCGCAAATCTACGTGGCACAACCTGCGGTCGGGTTAACCTCATAAATGCAAGTTATTAGAAAAATCGGGAACAAAAGTTCCAAAAATTGAACCGGACGGAACCCTGAGATGCAGCCTGCCCCCACCCATCGCGCCAATTTTTCGATCGGCAGCGAGATCGCCGCAAGGCGCATTGTCGACGTCCTCACCGAAATGTTCTTCGAGGATGATGCGGCGGTCGCCGCCTTCGAGCAGCCGAACGGACAGTGGGACGTCGCGCTGCATTTCGCCCACGCGCCGGACCGGGCGTGGCTGCGCGAACTCGTTGCAACATCAGCAGGAAATGAGATCGCGGACACGCTGGCCTTCGACACCGTCGAAGCCAGGGACTGGGTCAAGTCGAGCCTGGAAGATCTCGTCCCGGTGCCGGCCGGGCGCTTCGTCGTCCACGGCAGCCATGACCGCGACCGCGTGGCCCCGAACAAGCTCGCCATCGAGATCGAGGCGGCTCTCGCCTTCGGCACTGGCCATCACGGCACCACACGCGGCTGTTTACTCCTGCTTGACCATGTCCTGAAACGCACCCGGCCGGACCGCGTGCTCGACCTCGGTACCGGGACCGGCGTGCTCGGGATAGCGGCGGCGAAAGCGCTGCATCGCGCGGTGCTGGCCTCCGACATCGACCCGGCCTCGGTCAAGGTGGCAGCCGAGAACGCCGTGTTGAACGAGGTCGGTCACCATGTGCGAGTGATCCGCGCCATCGGCTTCGCGGCGGCTGATTTCGGCAGACGCGGCCCGTTCGACCTGGTGCTGGCCAACATCCTTGCCAATCCGTTACGGCAATTGGCGGGCCCGATGACGCGCCACCTCGCCCCTGGCGGGCGCGTCATCCTCTCCGGCCTGTTGACGCCCCAGGTCCCCGCCGTGATCGCCGCCTACCGCGCGCGCGGCCTCGTGCCTCTGAAGCACATGCGAATCCAGGGATGGAGCAGCCTGTTGCTGCGGAAGATGGGGTGAGTACGGCTGCTGCCGTAGATGCCGCTACTTTGCCGTCTCTTCGTCCCGGCGCATCGCGCGCTCGGCCTGCGAGGCGCGCCTCGCGCGGCGTTCGGCGAAACGGTCGATCATCTGGCTGATCAGGCCGCGCGGTTTCTTCGGTGTTGCCGCAGCCGGGGCGCGGCGCACCGGCGGCGTAATCTTTTCAAACGTGAACGCTGGCATCGAGTGTCCCCTCGTCGTTGAGATGAACAACTTGCTCGAATTTCCCTGTCATCTGGACGAAGCGCAACTGCCGCATCCTGTACTCCACTCAATTCGAATGGAACTTGTTCAAGCACAGTCCATGCCAGATGCGACCTCAAATGCGTCTACATTGCGGACTGATCCGCATGATCCTAAAGTGATCCACCATGTTCGAAGCGCATTTCCAGACATTCGAGGAGCCCGAGGCCGGCGTCGCATTGACAGCCCGGCTGGCCGCGCTCCGTGAAGAACTCGCCCGCCGCAAGCTGACCGGTTTCGTGATTCCACGCGCCGATCAGCAGCAGAATGAGTACGTGCCGCCGTCCGAAGAACGTCTCGCCTGGCTGACCGGTTTTACGGGCTCGGCGGGACTGGCGGTGGTGCTGACGCACGAGGCCGCGGTCTTCGTCGACGGCCGCTACACGATCCAGGCGGCCAAGCAGGTCGATTCAAGGGCCTGGGCCGTGGAATCTCTGATCGATCCCCCGCCGGAAAGCTGGATGTCGGCACACCTGAAGGCCGGCGACCGCCTAGGATTTGATCCGTGGCTGCACACTTTTGCAGCAGCCGAGCGTTTGGCCGCCGCCTGCACCAAGGCCGGTGCCGAACTGGTCGCCGTCGACAGCAATCCGGTCGATGCGATCTGGCAAGACCGGCCACAGCCGCCGATTGCGCCGGTCACGGTGCACGGAATGCAACATGCCGGCGTGACTGAAGCCGAGAAGCTGACGCAGATCAGGAGCGAGATCGGCAAGCTCGGCGTCGATGCGTTGGTGCTGTCCGACAGCCATGCCGTGGCCTGGACCTTCAACATCCGCGGCGCCGACGTCGCGCATACGCCGCTGCCGCTGTCCTATGCGCTGGTGCCGAAGGACGGCCGTCCCACCATCTTCATCGATCACCGCAAGCTCTCAAATCTGACCCGCGACCATCTCGAGCAGTCCGCCGACGTGCGCGAGCCCGATGCGATGGCGCCGACGCTGATGGCGCTCGCCAAGAGCGGCGGATCGATCGCGCTCGACAATGCGACCGCGGCCGACGCCCTCAGCCGGCTGATCACGGGCGCCGGCGGCAAGCCGGTGCGCGGCAGCGATCCGATCGCGCTGCTCAAGGCGGTCAAGAACACGACCGAGATCAAGGGCACGCAATCGGCGCACCGGCGCGACGCCGTGGCGCTGGCACGCTTCCTCGCCTTTATCGACCGCGAGGCGGCAAGCGGCAAGCTCACCGAGATCGACGCGGTCGAGGCGCTGGAGACATTCCGCCGCGACACCGGCGCGCTCAAAGATGTGTCGTTCCCGACCATATCGGGCACCGGCCCGAATGGCGCGATCGTGCACTACCGCGTCACCCGCAAGAGCAACCGGCGGATCGTCCACGGCGATCTGCTGCTGATCGATTCAGGTGCACAATACGAAGACGGCACCACCGACGTCACCCGCACCATGGCCGTGGGCGAGCCGACCGACGAGATGCGCGACCGCTTCACGCGTGTGCTGCGCGGCCACATCGCGATTGCGCGGGCGATCTTTCCCGACGGCGCCACCGGCGCGCAGCTCGACACACTCGCACGGCAATATCTCTGGGCCGCCGGCGTCGATTTCGAGCATGGCACCGGCCACGGCGTCGGCAGCTATCTGAGCGTGCATGAGGGGCCGGCGCGAATCTCGAAGCTCGGCACTACGCCGCTGAAGCGCGGCATGATCCTGTCCAACGAGCCCGGCTACTACAAGACAGACGGTTTCGGCATCCGCATCGAGAACCTCGAACTGGTGGTCGAAGCCGATATCAAGGGCGCGGAAAAATCGATGAACGCGTTCGAGACGCTGACCCTGGCGCCGATCGACCGCCGGCTGATCGATGTCGGCATGCTCAGCAAGGACGAGCTCGACTGGCTCAACGCCTACCACGCGCGCGTCAGGGCCGAGGTGCGGCCGGCGCTGGACGAGACGACCAAGGCCTGGCTGGACCAGGCCACGGCGGAGTTGAAGGCGTAAGCGCGTCGTCGCAAAGCCGCATGGCTCCACGCGCTTTGCGCAAGGCTGCTTCTCCACCACAGCTGTCATGCCCCGCGACCCGGCTACGCCAAGGCTTCGCCGGGGTGAGGTCTAGGGGCGCCGAAGCTTTAGCGAAGGCGGCAGGCGGGGAATCCAGCATTCCAGAGACAGGAAACGCATGCGAAGAAGCCGCGGCGTACTGGATCGCCCGGTCAAGCCGGCGATGACACCGACTTTTTGACGCGAGCAACGCGCCCAAGCGGCGCTATGGCGCCCTCATCATAACCGTCCCGGAATCCGTATAGCCGCATTCCGAAACGCCGATATGCGTCTTGCGCGAGCGCGCTACAGTCCGATTCGAATTTCTACGAGACGGACACGCATGCACGGCATGATCAGCAAGCCGCCGGACACGGCGAAGAACCTCGCGACCTCGCGCGTGGTGTTGCTGCTGCTCGTCGTCATGACCGGCATCGCGCCGATCTCGCTTTACATGCTGGTTCCGGCGCTGCCGGTGCTGGCGACGACCTTTGGCAGCGACATCTCGGTCGCGCAGATGACGGTGTCGCTGTACATGGTCGGCATCGCGCTGTCGCAACTCATCATGGGCCCGCTGTCGGACCGTTTCGGGCGGCGACCGGTGCTGCTCGGAGGACTGGCGCTGATGGTGGTCGCCAGCGCCGCCTGCATCTTCGCGGAAACCCTGCCGCAGCTGATCGCCGCGCGCTTTTTCCAGGCGTTGGGCGGCGCCGCGGGCATGGTGGTGAGCCGCGCCATCATCCGCGACATCTACGAGCGCGACCGCGTCGCCTCGATGATCAGCCTCGTGGTCGCGGCGCTGATGATCGGGCAGATGGTCTCTCCGCTCAGCGGCGGCCTGATCGAGACAGCGTTCGGCTGGCGCGCGATCTTCTACGCCATCACCGTCGCCGCGATCATTGTCGCCGTCGGCATCGCATTCGCGCTGCCCGAGACGCGCCGAGATCGCGCCGCCGGCAGCGGCTTTCGCGGCGATGTCGGCATCCTGATCCGCAACCGCGCCTTCGTCGGCTACGTGATGTGCCAGGTGCTGGCCTCGCAGATCATCTTCACCTTCGCCGGCGGCGGCCCCTATATCGTGGTGACGCAGATGGGCAGGACGAGCGCCGAATACGGCGCGTGGTTCGCGACGACGGGTTTTGCCTATCTCGTCGGCAATCTGCTCTGCGTGCGCTTCGCGCCCAGGCACTCGCTGGAGAAGTTGATCTGGTTCGGCCTCGCGCTTCAGCTTTGCGGCAGCCTGTTGAACCTGCTCTGGAGCTTCACCGGCTGGAACGAGGCGCCCGCCTGGCTGTTCGGCACGCAGATGATCGTGATGGTCGGCAATGCCTTCGTGATGGCGAACTCGGCCGCCGGCGCGATCAGCATCCGTCCCGAGGCCGCCGGCACCGCATCAGGTGCGATGGGCTTTCTCCAGCAAGGCATCGGCGCGCTGATGTCGCAATTCGCCGCCTATCTCGGCGGCCATTCCGCGACCACGCTGCCGCTCACCGCCGCGGTACTGGCGATCTCCCTGCTCTGCGCCTGCACGATGATCTTCGTCGTCCCCCGCCGCGAGGTCATGATGAGCGAGACGCTGATCGAGCAGGCGGAAGAGGAAGAGAGCGGGATGATGTGATCGGGCGCGGTGAGGCCTTCTTCCTTCTCCCCTTGTGGGAGAAGGTGGCGCGCGTAGCGCGCCGGATGAGGGGTCTCTCTCCGCGCGGGTCCCCTCTCAAAGCTTGAACTCGAGAATAGAACCCCTCATCCGGCGCTACGCGCCACCTTCTCCCACAAGGGGAGAAGGGAAGAGTCACTCCCCGATCAGCTGCAGCCACTCGTCCTCGGTCAGCACCTTGACGCCATGCTTGTTGGCCTCCGCGAGCTTCGAACCTGCGCCGGGGCCTGCGACGACGAGATCGGTTTTCTTGGACACCGAGCCGGACACTTTTGCGCCTAACCGCTCAGCGGTGGCCTTGGCCTCGTCGCGCGTCATCTTCTCCAGCGAGCCCGTGAACACCACGGTCTTGCCGGCGACGGCGGAGTTGCTCTTCGGCTTCTCCGCGTCGATGATCTCGACCTCCCTGGTGAGCCGCTCGACGATGCCGCGATTGTGGCTCTCGCCGAAATAATCGGCGATGCTCTTGATCACGGTCTCGCCGATCTGGTCGAGCGCGTCCATCTCGGCCATCGCCTCCTCGTCGCCCTTGGCGACCTTCAGGCTGGCATCGTGGAAGGCGTCCCAGGAGCCGTAGCCGCGGGCCAGCGCCAGCGCCGTGGTCTCGCCGATATGGCGCATGCCGAGCGCGTAGATAAAACGCTCCAGCGCGATCTTGCGACGGCTCTCGATCGCGCCGAACAGATTGCGCACCGAGGTTGCGCCGTAACCCTCGATGTCCTCCAGCTTGAGCTTTGCGTTGCGCTTTTCCAGCGTGAAGATGTCGGCTGGCTCCTTCACAAAACCTTCGTCGAAGAAGTACTGGAGCTGCTTCTCGCCAAGACCGTCGATGTCGAAGGCGCGCCGCGACACGAACAGCTTCAGATGCTCGATCTTCTGATAGGGGCAGGCGAACTCGCCGGTGCAGCGAGCGCGTGAGCCCTCTTCGCCCGCCGCCGTCTCCTCGCGCGTGACATCGGTGTGCAACGGGCACGGGCACTTCTTCGGAAACTGGAATTCCCTGGCAGCCTTCGGCCGCTTGTCGAGGACGACGTCGACCACCTGCGGGATGACGTCGCCGGCGCGCTGGATCACGACGGTGTCGCCGATCCTGATGTCGCGGCCCTCGCGCAGCACTTCGCCCTTGTTGCCGATGCCCTTGATGTAGTCCTCGTTGTGCAGCGTGACGTTCTGCACGATCACGCCGCCGACGCCGACCGGTTCGAGCTTGCCCACCGGCGTGAACGAGCCGGTGCGGCCGACCTGGATCTCGATGTCGCGCAGCACCGTCGTGGCGCGCTCGGCCGGGAATTTGTGCGCGATGCCCCAGCGCGGCGTGCGCGAGACGAAGCCGAGCCGTTCCTGCCAATCGATGCGGTCAACCTTGTAGACGACGCCGTCGATGTCGTAGTCGAGTTTTGCGCGCTGTTCCTCGATCGCACGATGAAACGCCAGCAGTTCCTCGACGGAGTGACAGAGCTTGGTCAGCGGGTTAGTCCTGAAGCCGCAGCGCTCGAACCAGCCGATCATGCCGCTCTGCGTGCCCTCTGGCATCGCGCTCATCTCGCCCCAGGCATAGGCGAAGAAGCCGAGGGGGCGCGAGGCGGTGATGGTCGGATCCTTCTGCCGGAGCGAGCCCGCGGCCGAGTTGCGTGGATTGGCGAAGATGGTGCTGCCTTCCGCCTTCTGCCGCTCGTTGAGCGCCAGAAACGCCTTCTTGGTCATGTAGACCTCGCCGCGCACCTCGCAGATGTCGGGGACGTTGCGGCCCTTCAGCCTCTTCGGCACGTCTTCGAGCGTGCGGATGTTGGCGGTGACGTCCTCGCCGACCGCGCCGTCGCCGCGAGTCGCCGCGGTGACGAGTTCACCGCCCTCGTAGCGCAGCGACATCGAGAGGCCGTCGATCTTCGGCTCGGCGGAAAAATCGATCTTGTCGTCGTCGAGCTTCAGGAAGCGCACGATGCGGCCGACGAAGTCGCGCAGATCCTCTTCCGCAAAGGCGTTGTCGAGCGACAACATGGGGACGGCATGCCGCACCTTCTTGAAGCGGCCTGATGGTGCAGCACCGACTTTCTGCGACGGAGAGTCCGCGCTGACGAATTCCGGAAAGCGCTTCTCGATCGCGTTGAAGCGCTGGCGTAGCGCGTCATACTCGGCGTCGGTGACGGTGGGCGCGTCGTCCTGGTAGTAGCGTTCGTTATGCCCCTCGATCTCGAGCGCGAGCCGCATGTGCTCGACCTTGGCCTGCGCCTTGGTGAGGTCGGCGACTTCGCGAAGCGGTGTTGGTTTCGATTTTGCTGCTCTGGCCATGGTGCTTGGATACGATGGAGCGGGCAGGAGGGTAAAGGCGGTTACAGTTTCGTACCCCGGACTCAACGTTTAGGGCCCTGCGGTTGCGCGCGTCCGGGACACGAAATCAAGCCGTCGCCGCCTTGAGCAGACGGTCCGCGGCAGCCCTCGCCTCGGCGGTGATCTCGGCACCGGCGAGCATCCGCGCGATCTCCTCGCGGCGGTGGTCGGCGGCAAGCGCATTGACGCGGGTCGCAACGCGCTTGCCCTTGTCCAGTGCGTCCTTTGAGATCAGCAAATGCTGGTCGGCACGGGCGGCGACCTGCGGGGCGTGGGTGACGGCCATCACCTGGACCTTGCCGGCGAGCCGCGCCAGCCGTCCGCCGATGGCGTCCGCGACCGCGCCGCCGACACCGGTGTCGATCTCGTCGAAGACCAAGGTCGGCGCCGAACCGCGGTCGGACAGCACGACCTTCAGCGCCAGCAGGAAACGCGACAGCTCGCCGCCGGAGGCGACCTTCATCAGCGGCCCCGGCTTGGTGCCCGGGTTGGTCTGCACCCAGAACTCGACGCGGTCGAACCCTTGCGGGCCCGGAGCTGCCTCGTCGGTCTCGACCTGGGTCATGAACTTTGCGCGCTCGAGCTTGAGCGGCGCGAGCTCGGCATTGACGGCCTTGTTGAGCTTCTCCGCCGATTTCTGCCGCGCCATCGACAGCTTCTTCGCAGCCGCCGCATAGCGCGCATCGGCCTCGATCGCGGCCTGCTCCAGCTTCTTCAGCCGTGAGGCGCCGGCATCGATCAGAACGACATCGGCGGCGTATCTTGCGGCCAGCGCGGCGAGCCCGTCGACCGGCGTCGAATATTTGCGCGAGGCGGCGCGCAACGCGAACAGGCGCTCCTCGATGCGTTCGAGCTCCGAGGGATCAAAATCGGTTGCGGCAAGCGCCGCCTGAAGATGCTGGTCGGCTTCCTCCAGCGCGTTGATGGCGATGTCGATCGCCCTCACCGCGGGTTCGACCAGCGCCGGCGAGTTGACGCCGCGACGCTCCAGCCGCCGCACGGCGGCCGACAGCGAGGCGACCGGCGAATGGTGGCCGCCGACCGCCTCCTGCGCCTCGCGCAGGTCGGAGGCGATCTTCTCGCCCTGCATCATCGTGGTCCGACGGGAGGCCAGCGAGGTCTCCTCGCCGTCCTTGGGCGCGAGCTGCTTCAATTCGTCGGAGGCGTGGCGGAGGTAATCGGCTTCGCGCGCGGCGCGCTCCATGCCGGCGCGATGCTCCTCCAGCGCGGTGTTGGCGGTGCGGCGTGCGTCCCAGAGCGCCTCGACCGCCGAGACGTCCTTTTCGAGACCGGCGAAGGCGTCGAGCAGGCGGCGGTGGGTGGCGGCATCGACCAGCGCGCGCTCGTCGTGCTGGCCGTGGATCTCGACCAGGGCAGCCCCGACCGCCTTCAGCGTCTGCACGCTGATCGCCTGGTCGTTGATGAAGGCGCGGGTGCGGCCGTCGGCGAGCTGGACCCGGCGGAGAATCATCTCGCCGGTATCGTCCAGCCCGTTCTCCGCGAGGATTTTGGCCGCGGGATGGTTTTTTGGGATATCGAATACGGCAGTGACCTGCCCCTGCTCCGCCCCATGCCGCACGAGGCCGGCATCGCCGCGGCCGCCGAGCGCCAACGCAAAGGCATCGAGCAGGATGGATTTGCCCGCACCGGTCTCGCCGGTCAAAACCGCGAGGCCCGGTGCGAATTCGATATCGAGCCGTTCGATCAGGACGATGTCACGGATCGACAGACGCGCCAGCATGGAATTCTATTTCCTAGCCGAGACCCATTTTCTTGAAGGTCTTGCTAATCCAGGACCCCTGATTCTCGCTCGGTTCGAGACCGCCTGATTTTACAAGATTATAGGCGTCCTTGTACCAGCGACTATCAGGAAAATTGTGCCCGAGCACGGCGGCGGCCGTCTGGGCCTCGCCAACGATGCCGATCGCCATATAGGCCTCGGTCAGGCGGTACAGCGCCTCCTCGACATGGCGGGTGGTCTGGTACTGCGTCACCACGGCCTTGTACCGGTTGATCGCCGCCGTGTAGTCGCGCTTCTGCGCGTAATAGCGGCCGACGTTCATTTCCTTGCCGGCGAGCTGGTCGCGCGCACCTTCGATCTTGGCCTTGGCCGAGGTCGCATATTCGGAGGTCGGATATTTGCGCACCACCTCTTCCAGCGAGGCGATCGCCTTCTCGGTGCGGGTCTGGTCGCGGCTGATGTCCGGAATCTGGTCGTAATGCGAGGCGGCGATCAGATATTGCGCGTAGGCCGCATCCGGGCTGCCGGGATGCAGCGTGACGTAGCGGGTGGCCGCGCCGATACAATTGTCATAATCCCCGCCCTGGTAGGACGCGTAGGCCGACATCAGCAATGATTTGCGGGCCCAGTCGGAATAAGGATGCTGGCGGTCGACCTCTTCGAACTTCTTGTTCGCCGCCTTCATGTCCTTCTTCTCGTTCATGAGGTACAGGCCCTCATTGTAGATCTTGTCGGCGGGCTCCTCGACGAAGGTGTCGTCCTTGGCGGTGAACTTGTCCCAAAGCGCGCCGGTGCCGCAGCCGGCCAGCGGCAGCGCGAGCACGAAGAGGGCGACAACCTGAAGCAGCCCACGGGCTCGAGACGAGACTTCTCGAGACGGGACTTGAAGATATCCGCGCGTCATACGCTGTGCCGACATGAGTATTGCCCTGACGCCCTGTGGTGCGGTGTCCGCCAGCCCATGAACCCCGTCCTGGGCGCGAAATATAGCCGTGGTGCCTGCCGTGCGACCACGCCGGTGTAACCGAAAAACGATCTTCAACCAACCGGATAGGCAGGCATTCCGCCCGGATTAAGGCGAGGCGCCGCAATCCTAGCCGATCATCGTTACCAGGAGTTTCCCGGGGAAAGCCGCCGCCAAACGCCCGCGGCGACGGGTCTCTTCAGGACGCGTCTCTCGTCTAGGAAACGTCCGCTGCAGGAAACGTCTCTCTTCAGGAAACGTCCGGCCCGTAGACCGCGGCGATCCGGCCACCGACGATGCCGCGACCGGTTTCGGCCACCGGACGCGTGGTGCGGCGGGCTGCCTCGCCCTCGACCACCCGCCAAGCGGTGCGGTCGGCGAGCAGCGCGGTCAGAACGGCGTGGTTGAGCTTGTGGCCGCCACGTACCGAGCGGTAGGCGCCGAGCAGCGGCAGACCCGCCAGCGCGAGGTCGCCGATCACGTCCAGCACCTTGTGGCGGGCGCATTCGTCGGCGTAGCGCAGGCCCTCGGTGTTGAGCAGCCGCTCCTCGTCGAACACGACGGTGTTGTCGAATGAGGCACCGAGCGCGTAGCCGGCGCTCCAGAGCCGCGCGACGTCGCACATCAGACCGAAAGTCCGGGCCCGGCCGACTTCGCGGCGGAAACGCTCCGGGTTGAGGTCGAAGGCATAGCTCTGCTGGCCGATGACAGGATTGGTGAAGTCGATCTCGACCTCGGCGCGGAACCCGTCGGCATAGGGCCTGATCTCACCGAAGGAGTCGCCGATCTTGACCGAGATCGGCTTCAAAACCTGGATGAAGCGGCGCTGCGCCGGCTGGGTCACGATGCCGGCCTGGTCGATCGCCGCAACGAAGGCTGCCGCGCTGCCGTCCATGATCGGCACTTCCGGCCCATCGATCTCGATGATGGCGTTGTCGACGCCCATTCCCCGCAGCGCAGCAAGGACATGCTCGGCGGTGGAAACCAGCGGACCGTTGCGATCACCGAGGACGGTGGCGAAATCCGTCGCGATCACCTGCTCGGCGGTGGCCTGAACTTCGCGGTCGCTTCCCTCGAGCCCGGTGCGGATAAAAACAAATCCCGCGTCGACAGGCGCGGGTCCAAGCGCGAGCGTGACAGGAAGACCGGAATGAACGCCGACGCCTGCCACACTGGCTTGCGCACGAAGCGTTGTTTGCCGGCTAAATTTCATCAGGAACCGCCCCACTACGACCATCGCGACTTATACTGAACCCGACTGCGGCCTAGACCGCTGTTCCGAATCCGTATCCCCAAGTCACGGCAAACCATAGTCACTGCCCCAAACAGCGCCAACTCACGCTTTTTTACTGATTGTTACCCCAAACCCGCCGTATTCGCGCCAAGGCTTAACCAAATTGGACCGGAGTTCGGGACCGTTTTCGGTAGTTTTACTGAACCATCGAATACGTAATTAATGATTTAAAATCAGTTGCTTGGCCACGCAATCCGGATATGCACGGGGCAAAAGAAAAGGTCCCGGCAAGCTTCCCCCCGGGACCTTTTTTCGTCTGCCTTATTGTAACAATCCTCAGGTCGCCTGCCGCCGCAGGAAGGCCGGGATATCAAGATGGTCATCTCCCTGTGGCGCTGGGGCAACAGGCGCGGGACGGCCGTGCATGTCCAGGCCCTGCGGCGCGGGACGACGGGCATACTCAGACACCGGCTCGGTAGAAGCGATTTGCTGCGCCACGGTCTTCTGGGGGCGGCGATCGGGCAGTGGCGGCATCGCGGGACCGGCGGTGCGGGCCGCGATCGGCGCCTCGGTCTCCTCGTCACGACGGCCGAGGCCGACATTGGCGAGGCGCTGCAGCAGCGACAGCCGGGTCTTTTGCGGGGTCTCCTCCTCGACCTCGCCGCGGGCCTGGCGAAGCTCGGCCTGGGCGGGCATCGGAAGTTCCTCGATCCGCGGCATCCGCGGTGTGCGGACCGGTGCACGCTCGGCCTGCGGAGGGATGAAGGTTTCCGGCGTCATCGGCTCTTGCATGGCCATCGGCGCCTGCTCGGGCTCGGGGAACAGCGTGGGCTTCTGCGCGATCGGGCGCACGGTAACGTCGCCATAGGTCTGCATCGGCGCGGGAGCCTGCGGAACGTCCGCAACGGCGGCGGCGATGGCGGCAAGCGCAGCGCGCTCGACGTTCGGACGCGGAGCCGTGGGAGCGGCGGCAAATTGGCCCGTTCCTGTGGCCGGGGTCTGTCCTTCGAACTTCTGGGCGCGCTCGGCCATGCGCTGATTGTCAGCGCGCAGCCGCGCGGTCAGATCGGCAAGACGGCTCTCGGCAGCCGCGGCGGGAGCGGCGGGAGCCTGCTGCGCCTGCGGAGCAGGATTCGCCACGGGAGCGCTGGTGGCCTGGCTGTTGCGCGCGATCGCGGCCTGTTCGATGCCGGTGGCGACGACCGAGACGCGGATCAGGCCATCGAGGGCCTCGTCGAAGGTGGCGCCGACGATGATGTTGGCGTCCTGGTCGACTTCCTCGCGGATGCGGGTCGCAGCTTCGTCGACCTCGAACAGGGTGAGATCCTTGCCGCCGGTGATGGAGATCAGGAGGCCCTTGGCGCCCTTCATCGAGCTATCGTCGATCAGCGGGTTGGCGATCGCGGCTTCGGCGGCGGTCAGCGCGCGCTTGTCGCCGGAGGCTTCGCCCGTGCCCATCATCGCCTTGCCCATCTCGCGCATGACGGCGCGGACGTCGGCGAAGTCGAGATTGATCAGGCCTTCCTTGACCATCAGGTCGGTGATGCAGGCAACGCCCGAATAGAGCACCTGGTCGGCCATCGCGAAGGCGTCGGCGAAGGTGGTCTTCTCGTTCGCGACCCGGAACAGGTTCTGGTTCGGGATGATCAGCAGCGTATCAACGACCTTGTGCAGCTCATTGATGCCCGCTTCCGCGGTGCGCATGCGGCGGCCGCCCTCGAAGTGGAAGGGCTTGGTCACGACGCCGACGGTGAGGATGCCCATCTCGCGCGCGATCTTGGCGATCACGGGAGCTGCGCCGGTGCCGGTGCCGCCGCCCATGCCGGCGGTGACGAACACCATGTTGGCGCCCGAGAGATGGTCACGGAGTTCGTCCATGACTTCTTCGGCCGCGGCCGCGCCGACCACCGGCTGCGAACCTGCGCCCAACCCTTGCGTGGCCGCCGTGCCCATCTGCACGATGCGCTGCGCCTTCGACATCGTCAGCGCCTGCGCGTCGGTGTTGGCGACCACGAAGTCGACGCCCTGGAGGCCCGCCGTGATCATGTTGTTGACGGCGTTACCACCGGCGCCGCCGACGCCGAACACGGTGATGCGGGGCTTCAGTTCGTGAATATCAGGAACATTGATGCTGATGGTCATGTTTGCCTCTCGATCACGCGCGCGTGGG
This sequence comes from Bradyrhizobium sp. CW1, assembly GCF_023100665.1. Classification (NCBI taxonomy): domain Bacteria; kingdom Pseudomonadati; phylum Pseudomonadota; class Alphaproteobacteria; order Hyphomicrobiales; family Nitrobacteraceae; genus Bradyrhizobium; species Bradyrhizobium sp. CW1. The sequence goes on along the minus strand of NZ_CP064684.1, from coordinate 2,087,557 downwards.
TTCGCCCCGGCCGGCGGCCGCGGGAGTTGGTGAAAATCGAATATTGCGGGAAGGAGTCATCAGAAGCCCTCGCGTAGCCATCGTCCGACCTTTCCGAAATACCCGCCGGTCCCCGTCCTGACCTGCTGCCGCGTATGCCGCGGTTCGACATGTTCGTGGTGAACATATTGCGGGTAGACGAGCAGTCCGGCCGGCACCGCGAAGGCGGCGTTCTTCGCCTCGTTGGGCAGCCGGCCGAAACCGAGCGGACGTCCGACCCGCACGGGCCGGCCGAGAATCTGCGTTCCGAGCTCAACGAGACCCGTGAGCTGCGAGGCCCCGCCCGAGAGCACGACGCGGCCGTTCGGCTCCGAGGCGAAGGGCGAGTCCTTCAGCTTGTCCCGAACCATTTCGAAGACTTCCTCGGCACGATGCTTGACGATGTTGGCGATGGTAGCGCGGGAGACGATCTGCGGCAGATCCTGCTCGTCACCGGCTGTCGGTACAGACATCAGCTCACGCGAGTCCGATCCGCCGGTGATGACGGTCCCGTATAACGTCTTGATTCGCTCGGCATCGGCAATGGTCGCGGAGAGTCCGCGCGCCAGATCCATCGTGATGTGTTGCCCGCCGACCGCAAAACCCGCGGCATGCACGAAGTGGCCGCCGGAAAAGACCGCGATCGTGGTGGTGCCCGCGCCCATTTCGACCACGGCGGCGCCGAGATCGGCCTCGTCGTCGGTCAGCACCGACAGGCCTGCCACATAGGGGCTTGCCGCCATTGCTTCGACGTTGATGTGGCAGCGTTCGACCGCCAGCATCAGGTTCCGCGCCACCGTGGCGTCGCAGGTGACGACATTCATGTCGATGCCGAACTGATGCGCAACCATGCCGCGGGGGTCGCGGATACCTTTGACGCCGTCAAGCGTGTAGCCGACCGGCAGCGCGTGCAGCACGGTGCGGCCTTCGCCGGTGGCGTGGCGCATGCCGGTGGAGGTGACGCGGCTGACATCGGCCGGTGTCACGGCGCCGCCGCGGATGTCGGCCGCAGCTTCGACCAGCTGACCGGAGAGCCGGCCGCCGGAGACCGACAGCAGCACGGACTCGACCCGCACCTTGGCCATTTTCTCTGCAAGCCCGACGGCCTGTCGCACCGCCTGCTCGCATTCGCCGAGATCGATCACGGCGCCGGCCTTCATGCCGCGCGACTGAATCTGGCTGTAGCCGATCAGCTCCACCGCATGGGTCCGGTCGCGCAGGGCTTCGCTCGGCGCCGACGGCTTCAGCCGCGCGATCATGCAGGCGATCTTGCTGGTGCCGATGTCGAGGCAGGCGACGAGGCCGCCGCGCTTGTGCGGCATCGGGCGTGTCTTCGGTGTCTGGGTGCGATCAAGACCGGTCATGCAGCGTCCCCGGCCTTTTTCTTCTTCTTGTCCTTGAACAAATCGTCGCGCGCCTTGGCGGCGTCCTCGGACAGCTGCACGACGAGCCGATCGGGCAGGCGCAGGTCGACGGCGACGATGTCGCGGGAGAACAGCCTATCCTCCTTGTCGAGCCTGGACAGCATCGCAAGCGCGTTGCCGACGTCCTGTTCGGGCAGGCGGATGTCGAGGCCGTCCTTGAGCCTCAGGTTCCAGCGCCGCTCACCGACGAAGATCGCGGCCTTGGTAATGGAATTGACCTGCGGATAGCGCGCCAGCAAAGCGAGGAAATCGCGGGCCTGCGTCTCGGCGCCCTTGCCGACCACGAGCGGCAGCGACAGGAAGCGGCGCGAGACGTAGGGTTCGAGCACGGCGCCGTCATCGGCGATGACGGAGAGCCGGCCGGCCTCCTGCCACAGCGCGAACGCCTTGCGCTCGGTGAGCTCGATCATGAGCTGGCCCGGATAGAGCTTCAGCACGGTCGCATCCGCGATCCAGGGATTGGCCTTGAGCTTGTCGCGCACGGCGTCGGCGTCGAGAAACAGCAGCGAGGATCGGCCGCTGACGCCGCCGATCGCGAGGATCTCGTCCTGGCTGAGCTGCTTGCGACCGTTGATCACGACGGAGGTGATGCGGAAGCCGGCGGAATTGGCCAGCGCGTTGCGGGTGTCGTTGACCGCCGTGATGAAATCCTGGAGATGGCCGCCCTTGACGATACCGAAGCCGCAGCTTCCGATCAGGAGCAGCACCGTCATGCTGATCCCGACCCGGCGCGGCAGATAGCGCTCGACCAGCGCGACCAACCGCGGCGGCGGCTCGCGCTCGACGATGGCTTTGGCCCTGGTCTTTTCCTTGGCGGCAGCACGGGCGCCGAGAACTCTTTCCTGACGCTTGTCCTGCACCCACTCGCGCAGAAGCACGACCGCTCCGATAGCGGCCGCCTTCAGGTCAGCTTGGGGCCTCAGCGATCTGAAAAGCGACCGAGTGAGGCTTCCTGCTCCATCCATTGCACGAGCTCGTCAACAGTTTGCCCGCGACATCGCGCGGGTCCTGGCGAACATGACGTCTCGGACTTGCCGGGCCGGGTGCTGGTCTTCAGCAGAAGAAAACCTCTCCCCTTCAGAGCGTTCGCTGGGGGTGACAACACCCGCAACGGTCCACGCGCCGGCAGCCAAAGCGTCATATGCGCCGCCAGCGTTAACCTTCGGACGTCCTGGTAAACAAAAGGTAAAGTTCGTTAACGACGTGAGCTTTTTGCCCAGGCCTGTGAGGCATTTATGCCGCAATATCCGGCATTTTACCGGTTTTGGGTTCCAAAACCGGCCGTTTCGCCAGTTCGGCCGTTAACCAGTCCTAATTATTTTCGCACACCGGCCACAGCGAGCTCGATCAGGCCGCGCAGGAAGTCGACGAACTCGATGCTCTCGGCCTTCAGCGCCTTGGGGTAGAGCGAGGACTTGGTCAGGCCGGGCAGCGTGTTGGTTTCGAGATAGACCAGCCCCTTGTCCGAGACGATGAAGTCCGAACGGGAATAGCCGGTACACGACATCGCCCGGTGCGCCAGCATCGCCTGGTGCTTCAGCGCCGCGGTGATTTCGGGTGCGAAACGGCCGGGACAGATCTCTTGGGTCGACTTCAAAAGATATTTCGCCGCGTAGTCGAAACTGCCCTCGCCCGGAATGATCTCGATCGGCGGCAGCGAGATGATCGAGCCGTCCGGCCGCTCCAGCACGCCGCAGGTCGCCTCGACGCCGGAGATGTAGGGCTCGATCACGTACTCTTCGTGCTTGGCCGCATTGCGAACGGCGACGAGATCCTGCTTGGCGTTGACGAAGATCAGGCCGTAGCTCGAGCCATCCCTGGCGGGCTTTGCGATCAGCCGGCCGTATTCGGCGAAGGCCTCGTCGATCTGGTCCAGCGCAATGTTGGCCGGCGGCGTCACGCCGCCGAGCGCGGCGAAATGCTTGGCCGCGATCTTGTCGAACGCGAGATGCGAGGAGGCCGAGCCCGATCCGGTGAACGGCACGCCGCGCGCTTCGCACATCACCTGCAATTCGCCGTTCTCGGCACGCCCGCCATGCAGGCCGAGCACCAGCACGCGGTCCTCCGCCCTGGCCTGGTCGAGCGCCTGCTCCAACGGAATGCCCGACGTGCCCGGCTTGAACTCGTCCTCGAACGGGCGGGCATGTTCGAGCAGCTGTTTGGACTGCACGACATGCACCTTGTCCTCGACGTCCCACCACCAGAGATCGGCCTCGGGCAGCGCCTGATGCAGCGCCTGGGCTGAGGCGACGGAAACCAGACGTTCGCGGTTGGAGCCGCCGAAGAGGATGGTGATGCGCATGTTCTCTCGTCGCTTGTCCAAATTAGCCGGGAATTCCGATCCGCTTGATTTCCCAGTGTAGCTCAATTCCGGAATTTGCCTTCACCCGTTCACGTACGGTCTCGCCCAGCGTCTCGATATCGTGCGCGGTGGCATTGCCCGTGTTGATCAGGAAATTGCAGTGCATCTCGGAGACTTCTGCACCGCCGACGCGCAAACCGCGGCAGCCGGCGGCATCGACCAGCTTCCAGGCGGAATGGCCGGGCGGATTCTTGAAGGTCGAGCCGCCGGTCTTTTCGCGGATCGGCTGCGCGGTCTCGCGATGGGTTTGCACTTCCGCCATGCGCGCGCGGATCGCCTCGGCATCCCTGAGCTCGCCGCAGAACCGCGCGGAGGTGAAGATGATGGAGGCATCGACGCCGCTGTTGCGGTAGACAAACTTCATGTCGGCATTGGAGAAGATGTGCTTCGTGCCGTCGCGCCCGACGCCACGCGCCTCGATCAACACGTCCTTGGTCTCGCCGCCATTGGCGCCCGCATTCATGCGCAGCGCGCCGCCGATCGTGCCGGGAATGCCGAAGTAAAATTCGAGCCCGCCGATATTGGCCGACGCGGCGACTTCCGCCACGCGCTTGTCGAGCGCGGCTGCGCCCGCGGTGACGACATCGCCGCTCGCGCTCGCCTCGCCAAAGGCGCGCGGCGCAAGCCGGATCACCACGCCCGCCATGCCGCCGTCGCGCACGATCAGGTTGGAGCCGACGCCGACGACATAGACGGGAATGTCGCTTGCGAGATGCGCGAGGAAATAAGAGAGATCGTCCTCATCCGTCGGCGTGAACAGCACCTGCGCGGGACCTCCGACGCGAAACCAGGTGAGCTCGGCGAGCGACTGGTTCGCCAGCAGCCGGCCGCGAAGATCGGGCATCACGGCTTTGAGGTCGGGTGTGATGTCGGGGAAGCTCACTGCGCTACCCCAGCGCCTTCAATTCGCCGGGCAAGGCATACGCCCATTGCGTGATGTTGCCGGCGCCCAGACACACGACGAGATCGCCGGACTTCGCCACGCCCTTGACGATGCCAGCGAGATCGGACGCCGCGGGCAGCGGGATCACCTCGCGGTGGCCGTGGGCGCGCAGGCCCGCGGCGAAATGGTCGCGATCGATGCCTTCGATCGGCGTCTCGCCCGCAGCATAGACCTCGGCGACGATCACCGCATCCGCATCGTTGAAGCAGGTGCAGAATTCCTCGAACAGCGACTGCAGGCGGGTGTAGCGATGCGGCTGCACCACCGCGACGATCTTACCGTTGGTGGATTCCCGCGCCGCCTTCAGCACCGCCGCGATCTCGACCGGATGATGGCCGTAGTCGTCGATGACGGTGACGCCGTTCCACTCGCCGGTCTTGGTGAAGCGGCGCTTGACGCCGCCGAAGCCGGCGATCGCCTTGCGGATCGCCTCGTCCGACACGCCGAGCTCGCGCGCGACCGCAATCGCGGCGGTCGCGTTGGAGGCATTGTGGCGCCCCGGCATCGGCAGCATGAGATCGGAGATCTCGTGCACGGCGCCCGTCTTGCGATCGCGGAAGGCAACCTTGAACTTCGATCCGCCGCCCGCCGGGGTCAGGTCGACGAAGCGCACATCGGCCTGCGGATTCTCACCATAGGTGATGATGCGTCGATCCTCGATCTTGCCGACAAGGGTTTGCACCACGGGATGATCGATGCACATCACGGCGAAGCCATAGAACGGCAGGTTCTCGACGAAATGGCGGAAGGCGTCCTGCACCGCCTCGAAGGTCTTGAAGTGATCGAGATGCTCGGGATCGACATTGGTGACGATCGCGACCTCGGTCGGCAGCTTCAGGAACGTGCCGTCGCTCTCGTCCGCTTCGACCACCATCCAGTCACCCGCACCGAGACGCGCATTGGAGCCGTAGGCATTGATGATGCCGCCGTTGATCACGGTGGGATCGAGGCCGCCGGCGTCGAGCAGCGTCGCGACCATCGTGGTCGTGGTGGTCTTGCCGTGGGTGCCGGCGATGGCGACGCAGCTCTTCAGCCGCATGAGCTCGGCCAGCATCTCGGCGCGGCGCACCACGGGGATGCGCCGTTCGCGCGCCGCCGTCAGTTCCGGATTGTCGCGCTTGATCGCGGTAGAAACCACGACGACCTCGGCCCCGTCGACGTTCTCCGCCTTGTGGCCGACCGAGACCCTCGCACCGTTCTTGCGCAGGCGGTCGAGATTGTAATTGTCGGAGGCGTCCGAACCCTGCACGGAATAGCCGAGATTGAGCAGCACCTCGGCGATTCCGCTCATGCCTATCCCGCCGATCCCGACGAAGTGGATAGGTCCGATCTCGCGCGGCAGTCTCATGGTGTATCCCGCAGTTCCCTTCGTCATGCCCGGGCTCGTCCCGGGCATCCACGAATCCTTACCACTTCTTGCAAGACGTGGATGGCCGGGACAAGCCCGGCCATGACGGCAAAAGTAGGAATTCCGGCCGATTTCGCGTCAGATTCCCGCGATTTTGGCCACCAGATCGGCCAGCCGCTCCGCTGCGTCGAGCCGGCCGGCGCCGCGGGCGGCCTGCGCCATGGCGGCAAGACGCGCGGGCTCGGCGGCGAAGGCGGAGATCTCGGCGGCGAGGCGATCGGAGGAAAACTCGGTCTGCGGAATGCGGATCGCACCGTCGACCTTGGCCAGCACGCCGGCATTGGCGAACTGGTCCTGGTCGATCGCGCCCGGCAGCGGCACCAGGATCGAGGGCCGCCCGATCGCGGCAAGTTCCGCCACGGTGCCGGCGCCTGAGCGCGACACCACCAGATGGTTGGAGGCCAGCCGTGCCGGAAGATCGGTGAAAAACGGCGCGAGCTCGGCCTTGATCTTCAGTCTGTCGTAGACCGCACGCACGCGCGCCATATCCTCGTCGCGCACCTGCTGGGTGAGGACGAGCCGGCTCCACAGCGCAGGCTCGAGGCGCTCGATCGCGCCCGGCACGATGTCGGCCATGATGCGCGCGCCCTGGCTGCCGCCGACGACGAGCAGGCGCAGCGGACCGTTCACTTCAGGCGCAGCATATGGCACGCCAGCTGCGGCGAGGATCGCCGGACGCATCGGCGTGCCGACCGTCGTGGTCTTGCCTGATAGCGCCGGATCGCGATCGAGCACGCCGGGCAACGACGTCGCGATGGCTTGGACGCGGCTCGACAGGAACCGGTTGGCGCGGCCGAGCACCGCATTGGCGTCATGGATGATGCCGGGCACGCCGGCGAATTTTGCGGCGACCAGCGGCGGCAGCGTCGGATAGCCGCCGAAGCCGACGACGGCGACCGGCTTCAGTCGCTTGATCAGGCTGTAGGCGGACAGCGTGCCGGCCGCGAGCGTCAGGCCGGCATAGGCGAGCTGCAGCGGATTGCGTCCGCGCGCAGTCTCGCTCGAGACGACGTCGATCATGTCCTTGGTGAACAGTCCGCTGTAGCGCAGCGCGCGCTCGTCCGTGACGAGGCGGACGCGGAAGCCGCGCCGGATCAGCTCGACGCCGAGCGCCTCGGCCGGAAACAGATGGCCGCCGGTGCCGCCCGCGGCGAGAAGAATCAGGGGGGAGGTGTCCATGGTGGCGAGTTTTACAAGGACTCTTTCGTCATTGCGAGCGCAGCGAAGCAATCCAGACTGCCACCGCGGAGAGATTCTGGATTGCTTCGCTTCGCTCGCAATGACGAAAAACTATGCGTAGCTGCGCATCGCCTCGGCGTGGCCGCTCGCCTCGACTTCGGTGCGCGGGCGCAGCCGCGTCAGCGCGAGCATCATGCCGACACCATAGGCCAGCGACACGATCGAGGAGCCACCATAGGAGATGAAGGGCAGCGTCATGCCCTTGGCGGGGATGAGCTGGAGATTGACCGACATGTTGATGGCGGCCTGCACGCCGAACAGGATCGCCAAGCCCGAGGCCGCGAAGCGCGAGAACATGTCCTCGTTGGCATAGGCGCGCGACAGCGTCCGGATGACGACGAAAGCAAACAGTGCCAGCATCGCGAGGCACAGGATGATGCCGAACTCTTCGGCGGCAACCGCGAACACGAAATCGGTGTGGCTGTCGGGCAGGCTGCGCTTGGCGATGCCCTCGCCCGGTCCGAGGCCGAACCAGCCGCCATTGTAGAAGGCCTCCATGGCGGTATCGACCTGGAAGGTGTCGCCCGAGGCCGGATTCATGAAGCGCTTGATGCGGCCGGCGACGTGGGGAACAAAAAGATAGGCGCTGAACAGTCCGGCGGCGCCGAGGCCGGCGAGCCCGAACACCCAGATCATCCGCATGCCCGCGATGAAGAACAGCGAGCCCCACACCATCAGGATCAGCATGGTCTGGCCGAAGTCGGGCTCCATCACCAGCAGCGAGACCAGCATCAAGAGCAGCACCAGCGCCATCGAGGTCGCCGGCATTTCTGGCCGCCTAGTGGATTCCGCGAACAGCCAGGCGGCCATGACGACGAACGACGGTTTTGCGATCTCGGAGGCCTGGATATTGAGGCCGAGTAGCGTGATCCAGCGCCGCGAGCCCTTTACTTCGGGGCCGATCGCGAGCGTCAGCACGATCAGGACGATGCTGACCGCAAAGATGATCAGCGCCGAGCGACGGATCGCCCGCGGCGACAGGAAGGACACCCCGAGCAGCACGATGCAGGACGGCACCAGGAATAGCACGTGCCGGCTGAAGAAGTGGAAGGGATCGAGCCCGATGCGGGTCGCAACCGGCGGGCTCGCCGCCAGCGACAGGATCACGCCGGTCAGCATCAGCGCCAGGATGGCACCCATCAGCGGCTTGTCGACGGTCCACCACCACTCGGAAAAGGGGGTGCGTTCTTCACGGGAGAGCATGGCGGCCGCTTTCGGACAGAGGTCGGTCCATTGGTCGCCGAGGTTGGTTACCGGGGGGTTAAGGAAACGGGGATGATTGGAGATGAAGGCGAGCGCTTACCTCAAATGCCCGTCATGCCCCGCGAAAGCGGGGCATCCAGTATTCCAGAGACGTCGAGGGTTCATAACCACAGCCGCGGCGTACTGGATCACCCGGTCAAGCCGGGCGACGACAGCGGAGCAACAACCAGCAGCGTCCCTACACCACCGGCTTCATGCCCGGCAGCGCCTGCACCAGCTCGCGGAACCTGGTGCCGCGAATTTCGAAGTTGCGATACTGGTCGAAGGAGGCGCAGGCGGGCGACAGCAGGACGACCGCGTCAGCGATGCCTGACGCCTCCGCATCGCATGCGGCTTGCTCGACGGCGACGTCGAGGGTCTGGCTGATCTCGTGCGGCACCTTCGTGCCGAGCGTGCCCGAAAATTCCTGCGCGGCCTCGCCGATCAGATAGGCTTTTCGGATGCGCGGGAAGTAGCCGGTGAGGCCGGTGATTCCGCCGGCCTTCGGCTTGCCGCCCGCGATCCAGAAGATGTCCGAAAAGGACGACAGCGCATGCGCGGTGGCGTCGGCATTGGTGCCCTTGGAATCGTTGACGAACAGCACGTTGCCGCGGCGGCCGACCTGCTCCATGCGATGCGCAAGGCCGGGGAAGCTGCGCAGGCCGTTCTGCAAGACGTCGAGGCCGATGCCCATCGCGAGCGCGGCGGCTGCCGCGCACGCCGCGTTCTGCGCATTGTGCAAGCCGCGCAGAGAACCGATGCCGCCGAGCGCCGCGATTTCACTGCGCGCGCCGCCCGAATTGCGCACGATATGGCCGTGCTCGACATGGATGCCGCTGGCCAGCGGATTCTTGACGGAGATCCGCACCACGTTCTTGCCGGCGCGATCGAGCCGGTCGGCGATATCGCGGCAAAAGCCGTCGTCGACGCCGACGATCGCGGTGCCGCCGGCCTGCACACCGGCAACGAGTCGCTCCTTCACCGCGGCGTAATGCGCGATGGTGCCGTGGCGATCGATGTGGTCTTCGCTGACATTGAGCAGAATGCCGACGGAGGGATCGAGTGAAGGCGTGAGGTCGATCTGATAGGACGACATCTCGATGACGTGGACGCGGCCCATGCCCGGCGGCTCCAGCGACAGGATTGCGGTGCCGATATTTCCGCCCATCTGGGTGTCATAGCCGGCGACCTTGGTGAGATGCGCGATCAAAGCCGTCGTCGTCGATTTGCCATTGGTGCCGGTGATGGCGACGAACGGCGCATCCGGCGCGTGCCGGCGCCTTTCGCGGCAGAACAGCTCGATGTCGCCGATCACCTCGATAGCGGCCTCGCGCGCCTTCAGCACGCTCCAATGCGGGACTGGGTGGGTCATCGGCACACCGGGCGCGAGCACCAGCGCGGCGAAATTCGCCCATGAGACGTTGCGCAAATCAGCCGTGATGAAGCCCGCTTGCGCGGCCTTGGCGACATTCTCGGCGCTGTCGTCGGCGGCGATCACCTCGGCGCCGCCCGCTTTCAACGCGTGACAGGAGGCGAGTCCCGAGCCGCCGAGGCCGAACACCGCGACCGTCTTGCCGGCAAAGGACGTGACGGGGATCATCGATCGTTCACCGCAGCTTCAGCGTGGATAGGCCAGCGAGCGCCAGCATCACCGAGATGATCCAGAACCGGATCACGATCTGGGGCTCGGTCCAGCCGAGTTGCTCGAAATGGTGATGGATCGGCGCCATCCGGAAGATGCGTTTTCCCGTCATCTTGAACGACACCACCTGCACGATGACGGAGACTGCCTCCAGCACGAACAGGCCGCCGATCACCGCGAGCACGATCTCGTGCTTCACCGCCACTGCGATCGCGCCCAGCATGCCGCCGAGCGCGAGCGAGCCGGTGTCGCCCATGAAGATCGAGGCCGGCGGCGCGTTGAACCAGAGGAAGCCCAGGCCCGCACCCAGCAGCGCGCCGCAGAGCACGGCGAGCTCGCCGGTGCCGGCGACATATTTGATCTGGAGATAATCGGCGAACACCGCGTTGCCGGCGAGATAGGCGATCATGGCAAAGCTCGCAGTCGCGATCATCACCGGCACGATGGCAAGGCCGTCGAGACCGTCGGTCAGGTTCACCGCGTTGCCGGCGCCAACGATGACGAAGGCGCCGAACACGACGAAGAACCAGCCGAAATGCAGCACGGTGTCCTTCAGGAAAGGAATCGTCAGCGCGGTCGACGCGGGATCGCGGTTCAGCCGCACCAGCGCGTAGCAGGCCACCAGCGCGATCGCCGCCTCGATCAGCAGGCGAAGCTTGCTGCCGAACCCGGTCGTGGTCTGCTTCGTCACCTTGAGATAATCGTCATAGAAGCCGACGAAGCCGAAGCCAAGCGTCACCGCCAGCACGATCCAGACGTAAGGGTTGAGCGGATTGGCCCACAGCACCGTGCCGACCGTGAGACCGGACAAGATCATCAGCCCGCCCATGGTGGGCGTGCCTTTCTTGGCGAGATGCGATTGCGGACCATCGGCCCGGATCGGCTGGCCCTTGCCTTGCCGGATGCGCAGATGGTCGATGATCCAGGGTCCGAACAGGAATACGAACAGCGCGCCGGTGACGACGGCGCCGCCGGTGCGGAAGGTGATGTAGCGGAAGACGTTCAGGAAGGTGCGAACGGCACCGAAGCCCGGAAATGTGTTGGAGAGCTCGATCAGCCAGTAAAACATTCAGACGGTCCTATGGCGCCTTTGCACGCGCCTTGATCTTGGCCTTGTCAACCTGCCTCACGCGCATTCGCTGGTCTTCATCATCGGGTCGGGCGACCTCTAAAGAAAACGAACGGCTTCGCGCCGGAAAGGGGGGATTCGGGAACAGCGCCTTCCAAGCAGTTTACGCCCTTGCCTGCAAGGCGGCCACTAGGCCCGGCACAAACTTGTTGACCCAGAACATCTTCTTGCTGCCCTTGACAACCACGACATCGCCTGCCCTCAGCAGATTTGCGACCTCCCCCGGCTTCAGCGTGACGGGGTCGTCGTGCCAACCGAGACCCTTGCCGGCTGGAAGCACCTCGAACAGGTGACGCATCAGGGGTCCGACGCAATAGACGCCGTCGATGCCGTCGAGATGCCTGGCGAGGTCGATGTGATAGGTTGGTGCGCCGTCGCCCAGCTCCAGCATGTCGCCGAGCACGGCAATGCGGCGGCCACCGGTCGTGTTGCGCGCCTGCAAGCTTTGCAGCGCGGCAGCCACGCTGGCCGGATTACCGTTGAAGCTGTCGTCGATCACGGTGACGCCACCGGCCGCCTGCTCGACGCCACGGCCGCTCATGATACCGACCCGGTCGAGCTTGATCGCAAGCGTCGCCGCATCGAGGTTGGTCGCACGGATCGATGCGAGCGCGGCCAGCGCATTCTGAACGCGATGCGGCGCGCCCGGCGTCAGGCTGAACGCGATCTCCTTCTTGCCGAGCGCGGCCACGACCTGCCAGCTGTCGCCGTGCGGCGCGTGCGCGACTTCATGCACCTCGGCTTTCTCGCCGAAGCGTATGACCTTGCCCTTCCAGTCCGGCGCCTTGATCCCGGCGGGCAGCACCAGCACGCCTTCCGCGGGCAGGCCGAGTGCAATCGACACCTTCTCGCGACGGATGGCTTCGAGCGAGCCGAGCTTCTCCAGATGCACCGGCTGGACGTTGACGACGAGCGCCACCGTCGGCCGCGTCAGTTCGCTAAGCCGCGCGATTTCGCCCGCCTGGTTCATGCCCATCTCGACGACCCAGAGACTGGCATCGGGGCGCGCATTGCACAGCGTCAGCGGCACGCCCCAGAAATTATTGAAGCTCGACGGGCTGGCATAGGCATTGGGATAGGCCGCGAGGAATTCCTTGGTGCTGGTTTTGCCCGCGCTGCCGGTGAGCCCGATCACCGGCCCGTTGAAGCGCGCGCGTGCCGCGCGCGCAAGGCCCCAGAGGCCGTCGATCAGCGTGTCCTTGACGACGATCTGGGGAATGCGGATGCCCGCGATCTCGTGCGGCACGATCATCGCGACCGCGCCCGAGGCTTCCGCCTTGTCCGCGAACTCCCAGCCGTCACGCGCGCTGGCGAAGGCCGAAATGAAGCCGCCGCTTGGCGTGCCGCTCAGCGCGACGAACAGGCTGCCCGGCTTCGCCAGCCGGCTGTCCTGGGTGACGAAGTCGATCGGCGTGTCCGGGAACGATCCGGCGGCGCCCAGCGCGCGCGCCACTTCGGCCACCGTCCATATGGGCGCGCTCATGCAATCCTCGACGCTAATGCGGCGGCGACCGCCTCGTGATCACTGAAGGGCAAAACCTCTCCGCCGACGATCTGCCCGGTCTCGTGGCCCTTGCCGGCGATGAGCAGCGCATCGCCATCTTCCAATTCGGCGATCGCGGTGCGGATCGCCGCGGCCCGGTCGCCGATTTCGCGGGCGCCCTTGGCGGCGGCGAGAATTTCGGCGCGGATCGATTCCGGCTTCTCGCTGCGCGGATTGTCGTCGGTGATGATGACACCGTCGGCGTTGCCGGCGGCGATCTCGCCCATGATCGGACGCTTGCCGGCATCGCGGTCGCCGCCGGCGCCGAACACGACGACCAGCCTGCGCCTGGCGTAGGGACGCAGCGCCTGCAGCGCCTTCGCCAGCGCATCGGGCTTGTGCGCATAGTCGACGAAGATCGGCGCACCGTTGCGCTCGCCGACGCGCTCCAACCGACCTTTGGCGCCTTCGAGATGTTCGAGGCTCGCGAACACGTCCGCGGCGTCGCCGCCGGTGCCGATGGCGAGGCCAGCTGACACCAGCGCATTCTCGATCTGGAACTCGCCGACCAGCGGCAGCCGGATCGTATACCGCTTGCCGCGATGTTCGAGCGCGAGCACTTGCGAAAATCCTTCGACCTCCGCACCGGCGAGACGAATGCCCTCGCCCGCCCCGTCGCCGTTGCGACCGACTGCCATCACGCGCAAGCCGCGCGAATTCGCAGCACTGATCGCCTCCGCCGAGCAATCATGATCGGCGGAGATCACGGCCGCGCCCCCCGGCGGGACAAGTTCGCGGAACAGCCTGAGCTTGGCCGCGAGGTAATGCGCGACGGTCGGATGGTAATCCATATGGTCGCGCGAGAGATTGGTGAAGCCGCCCGCGGACACGCGCACGCCGTCGAGGCGATATTGGTCGAGCCCGTGAGAAGAGGCCTCGAAGGCGAGATGCGTGACGCCCTCGCGTGCGATCTCGTCGAGCTGCCGGTGCAGTGCGATCGGATCGGGCGTCGTCAGCGAGCCGTAGACGGTACGCTTCGGGGAAACGAGCCCGATGGTTCCGATGCTGGCGGAGGCGTGCCCGAGCCGCTCCCAGATCTGCCGGGTGAATGCGGCGACCGAGGTCTTGCCGCTGGTGCCGGTCACCGCCGCAATTGTCGCGGGCTGCGCGGGAAAAAATTTTGCCGCGGCCAGCGCCAGCGCGCGGCGCGGATTCGCGACTGTGATGAACGGCACCTTGCAGCCATCAGGGGCATGGTCGCCGACGACCGCCACCGCGCCGGCGGCAATCGCGGCATCGATGAAGCGCGCACCGTCGGTCTTGCTGCCCGCAAGTGCGAAGAAGAGATCGCCGGGCTTGACCGCGCGGCTGTCGAGGGCGCCGCCGGTCACGTCGAGCGCCGCGACCGCGGGCTCGATTGCGGCATCATTGCCCTGAACGTCCTGATCGAGGAGGTCGCGCAGCTTCATGGTCTTCCAGTCGACATGCCGGACCGGATTGCCGAATCTGCAGGGAAATCCCGACTCAGCAGCGGCAACGGCCCACCCGGTTGATTACTGGGTTGTCCTGGATGCTGCAAGAATAAGGCGCTCGGACGGCGGCAGGTCGAACCGCGGTTCGACGCCCAATAGCGGCGCGATCCGCTCGATCACCTTGCCGCCGGTCGGCACCGCGTTCCAGCCCGAGGTGATGAAACCTTTCGTTTCGGGAATCGCCTGGGGCTCGTCCAGCATGATCAGGATCTGATATTTCGGATCGTCGCAGGGCATGATCGCGGTGAAGGAGTTGAGCACGCGCTTCTTGGCATAGCGGCCGTTGATGACCTTCTCCGACGTGCCGGTCTTGCCGCCAACATAGTAACCCTTGACGTCGGCGGTCTTGGCGGTGCCGATTTCGGCATTGAGCCGCATCAGGAACCGCATCTTGTCGCTGGTCTCCGTCCTGATGACGCGCTTGGCCATCGCCGCCGCTTCGGACTCGCTGCGCTTCATGAAGGTCGGCGGAATCAAATAGCCGCCGTTCACCAGCGCGTTGATGCCCATCACCGCCTGCAGCGGCGCCACCGACATGCCCTGGCCGAAAGCGATGGTGACCGTGTTCAGCTCGCCCCAGCGGCGCGGAATCAGCGGAGCCGCGCTTTCCGGCAGTTCGGTGCGCAGCCGCGTCAACTGGCCCATCTTGCCGAGGAATGCCTTGTGGGCCTCGACGCCCTGGCCGAGCGCGATCCGCGCCGCGCCGATGTTGGACGAGAAGGTGAACACTTCCTTGGTGTTGATGAAGCGTCCGAGCGGATGGCTGTCGTGGATGGTGAACTTGCCGTAGTGCAGGTTTCCGCGTGCATCCCACGATGTGTTCAGATTGATCTTGCCGGAATCGAGCGCCATCGCCAGCGTGAACGCCTTGAAGGTCGAGCCCATCTCGTAAACGCCGGTGGTCAGGCGATTGATGCGGTCGGGATCGTGCGCTTCCTTCGGATTGTTGGGATCGAAGTCCGGAAGGGAGACCATCGCCACGATCTCGCCGGTCTTGACGTTGGAGACGATGCCGGAGGCAGCCTTGGTGTGGTATTTCTCCTTGGCCTTCAGCAGCTCGTCACGCAGTGCGTGCTCGACCCGCAGATCCACCGATAGCTCGATCGGCTTTTGCAGCCGGTCGGTGGCAAAGCCCGCGCGGTGGAGATCGGCGAGCCCCTGATTGTCGAGCCACTTCTCCATGCCGGCGATGCCCTGGTTGTCGATGTTGACGAGACCAATGAGGTGGGCGACCTCGTTGCCGGTCGGATAGACGCGCTTGTTCTCGCGCAGGAAACCGATGCCGGGAATGCCGAGCTTGTGGATGTCCTGCTGCTGCTTCGCCGTAATCTCGCGCTTGAGCCAGACGAAGCCCTTGCGCGTCTTCAGGCGCTCGCGCACCTCGGCCTCGTCGAGGTCGGGCACCGTGGCGGTCAGAAGTTCGATTGCCTCGTCCTTGTCGATGATGCGGCGCGGCTCGCCGAACAGGCTCGAGGCCTTGACGTCGGTCGCGAGAATCGCGCCGTTGCGGTCGACGATGTCGGGCCGCGCGGTCGCGACCACCTCCTGCGCCGCGGCGCGGCGTGCGCCATGGGCGTCGGCGCCGATCGCGAACATCACGAGCCGGCCGCCGATCAGGGCGTAGACCGCGCCGAAGGCGAGCATCGCCAGGCCGACGCGCGCCCGCGCCTTGGCCGCGCGATCGACGTTGCGCCCGTACAGCAGGCTGCGGATCAGCCGCTGCCGCCAGGGCTCAGCGGGCTTTTCTGCAGGTTTGGCCGGGGTCACAGCACTCATGGCTTGTCCTCGGGCTGAGGCACGGAGCCCGTCACATTATCGGGATCGCTGGCGGCTTCGATGGTGTTGAGCATGGCGCCGATCGGATCCGGCTCGCCCGGCCTGAACATCCGCAGCGGACGCTCGGGCAAATTCTTCAGTGAATCATATTGCGTGCCGTTGACCGGCTTGAGCTGCAGATGCCGGTCGGACAGGCCTTGCAGGCGCAGGGGCGCATCGAGCTTGGCCCATTCGGAGCGCAGCGCCGCGATCGCATCGCGCTGCTCGCGGATCTCCGCATGCAGCCGCAGCACCTTTTCGGTGCGCGCCGTGGAGTCCATCTTGATCCTATAGACATAGGCTGCCGCGAAGATCAGCGCGCCGATGACGAGGAGGTGGATGAAGCGCATGCGCTAGCCACCCCTCATGACGTCGGAGAGTTTTGGCCATGACGATTGCTCGCGATCATCATGCGCAGGCGCCGAGGTGCGCTCGCCGGCGCGCAGTTTTGCCGACCGCGCGCGCGGGTTATGCGCGACCTCGTCTTCGCCCGCGATCACCGGCCGCCGCGTCAGCAGCTGGAAGCTCGGCACCGCCTGCGACACTTCCGGCAAATGGCGTGAGCCGCCACCCGTCTTGCTGCGCAGGCTAAGGAAATTCTTGACGATGCGGTCTTCCAGCGAATGGAACGAGACGACAACGAGGCGACCACCGGGCTTGAGCACGCGCTCGGCAGCGATGAGCGCGCTCTGGAGTTCCTCGAGCTCTTCGTTGACGAAGATGCGCAGGGCCTGGAACGTCCGCGTCGCCGGGTGAATATCGCCGGGCTTGGACCGAACCACCCTGCCGACGAGCTCGGCGAGCGCGCGCGTGGTCGTGAACGGCGTCTCCTGACGGTCCGCGACGATAGCGCGGGCGATCCGGCGCGACTGCCGCTCTTCGCCGAGAAGATAAATGATGTCGGCGAGATCGCCTTCCGAGGCGCGCGCCACGACATCGGCCGCAGTCGGGCCTGCCTGCCCCATCCGCATGTCGAGCGGACCATCGAGGCGGAACGAGAAGCCGCGGCCGGCCTGGTCGAGCTGCATCGAGGATACCCCGACGTCCATCACGACGCCGTCGACGCCATCGATGCCTTGAGCCGCGCAGACCTCGGCGAGGTTGGAGAAACGATCTTCAACGAGGGTCAGCCTGCCCGCCGAGCATGCGACGAGCTCGGCGCCGCCCTCGATCGCAGTACGGTCGCGATCAATGGCAATCACCTGAGTTCCCGGCACGTCGAGGATCGCGCGGCTGTAGCCGCCGGCACCAAAGGTCGCGTCGATATAAAGGCCGCCTTCGCGCGGGGCGAGGTGGTCGATGGCCTCGCGGCCAAGAACGGGGATGTGCGGAGCCGAGCTCATGCGCCAGGCCTGCCGATCGCCCCGCCGGACTCCCAAGTGAGATCGGGGACGAACAAGCTCATAACGCCTCGAATGATTCCGCGTCGCGGCGGTTCCACGACCCAACCCCCGTCCGATATGGTTACCGTGCCCGGTCGTCCCGGGCCACCAACCCAGTATTCCCCTTGGAATTTGTCGGGCAGCCATGGGATTTCGAGCCAAAATACGCTTTGGCCGCCTCCGGACGCGGGTCGGCTCTTCATCTCTCAGTAACGGCCCTTAGCGTTAAGAAAGCGTTGATCGGCTCGCGACAAGTCGAAAAGCTGACGCGGCGGTGATGCTTCATCCACACACATGCGCCAAAATGCATCCGTTAACCTCGTCGCGCGGTTGCGCACGGTGGAGGGTAAAGGAATAGTAAAGAAAAGGGCTTGGCCCACTCTCTGTCTGTCTCGAGCTATTTATGTCGTCCGGTTCGTCCACGCCGTCTGGATCTGATTCGAAGCGTCAACGCGTTCTGCCGGTTCCCAAAGCGGCCGCGAACATGCGGACGTTCGAGCCGGATTCCTCGATCGTCTCCGACATCATCCCCTCACCGAACCATGGCGACCGCAACAAGGGCCGCCAACCCGATATGATTGTGCTGCACTACACCGGCATGCCCGACGTCGAAGGTGCGCTGGCGCGGCTCTGCTCCGCGGGCACAGAGGTATCGGCACATTATGTCGTGCTGGAAGACGGCCGCATCGTGCAATGCGTGCCGGAGGCCAGGCGCGCCTGGCATGCCGGCGTCTCGTCCTGGTCCGGCGAGGACGACATCAATTCCTGCTCGATCGGGATCGAGATCGTCAATCGCGGCCACGATTGGGGCTATCCGGAGTTTCCGCTGCGCCAGATCGCCGCCGTGATCGCGCTGTGCCGCGGCATCATGCTCCGCCGCAAGGTGCCCGCGCACCGGGTGCTCGGCCATTCCGACGTGGCGCCGGCGCGCAAGAAAGATCCCGGCGAAAAATTTCCGTGGCATTCGCTGGCCAATTCCGGCGTCGGACACTGGGTCACGCCCGCGCCGGTGGTGCGCGGCGAAAGCCTGATGCTCGGCACCATCAGCGATGAGGTGCTGAGCCTGCAGCAAGCGCTCGCCAGATACGGCTACGGCGTTCCCCTCACCGGCAAATACGACGCCGCGACCATGGAAGTCGTCACCGCGTTCCAGCGCCATTTCCGCCCGGCGCGACTGGATGGGGTCGCGGATCACTCGACGCTCTCGACCTTGCAGGCGCTGTTGGGGAGTCTCCCTCAGGAGACAACGACCATCGTGACGAAGTAGCTGACGTCTTCGAGAACGTGACCTCTTGCTCCGTCATGCCCGGGCTTGTCCCGGGCATCCACGTCTTTGTCGCGCCGGAAGAACGTGGATGGCCGGGACAAGCCCCGCCATGACGGAAACTCAGTTCATCTCCCTCATCCTTCGCGCATAAAGCCGTCGCAGCGGCTCTAACTGCGTCGCCTCCGTCGCAGCGCGATAGGCCTCGCGCGCCTCCTCCTTCCGGCCAAGCCGCCGCAACAAATCCGCCCGCACCGCTGGCAGCAGCTCATAGCCATGAAGCGCGCCGCGTGCGGCGGTCGCATCCACGAGATCGAGCGCGCGCGCGGGCCCATCGACCATCGACACCGCCGCCGCGTGGTTGAGTTCGATCACCGGCGACGGATTGATCCGCAGCAGCACTTCATAGAGCCCGGCAATCTGCGGCCAGTCTGTCTGCTCGTAGCTCGGCGCACGCGCATGCAGCGCAGCGATCGCGGCTTGTACTGCATACGGCTGCGGCCGGCCGGGCACGCGCAGTGCGTCGTCCACCAGGCGCAGACCCTCCTCGATCTGTGCATGGTCCCACTGCGAACGATCCTGCTCTTCCAGCAGCACGATGTCGCCGGCGGCGGTCTGGCGCCCTGCGCGGCGCGCATCGTGCAGCAGCATCAGCGCCAGCAGGCCCTTGATCCCGGCTCGATCGGGTAGCAGCCGGTCGAGCAAGCGGCCAAGCCGGATCGCCTCGGCGGCAAGATCGGGTCGCATCAAATCCGCACCGGACGTCGCCACGTAGCCTTCGGTGAAGACGAGATAGATCACGGCAAGCACACCATCGAGCCGCGGCACCAGCGTGTCGCGCTCGGGGACCTCATAGGGAATGCCGGCGAGCCTGATCTTCTGCTTGGCGCGGACGAGACGCTGCGCCATCGCCTCCTCGCTGACGAGGAAGGCGCGCGCGACCTGCGCCGTGGAGAGCCCGCAGACGGTGCGCAGTGTCAGCGCGACCTGGACTTCGGGCGCGAACGCAGGATGGCAGCAGGTGAAGATCAGCCGCAGCATGTCGTCGTCGAGCATTGCCGGCGGCTCGGCGGGCGCCTGCGCGTTCAGCTCGAGCTCGTGCACGAGCGCCTGCTCCTTGCCGCGGAAAACGGCCTGGCGCCTGATACGGTCGATCGCCTTGTGCCTGGCGACATTGACCAGCCAGGCACGCGGATTGTCGGGGACCTCGCACGCCGGCCAGCGCGCCAGTGCCACCGCAAAGGCGTCCTGGAGCGCGTCCTCGGCGAGATCGAAATCGCCGACGAGGCGGATCAGCGTGGCCAGCGCCCGCCCCGCCTCGTCGCGGAAGATCTTGTCGATCTCGGACAGCGTCATGCGCCGATGCGCGACGGCGCCGTCACTTGTCGTAGACCCAGATCGGCCGCACCTCGATCGAGCCGATACGCGCCGACGGAATCCGCGACGCGATCTCGATCGCAGCATCGAGATCCTTGGCCTCCACCAGGTAATAGCCGCCGAGCTGCTCGCGTGTTTCGGCAAACGGGCCGTCGGTCGTCAGCGTCTTGCCGTCGCGCACGCGGACGGTCGTTGCAGTCGTGGTCGGCTGCAAACGGTCGCCGGCCTTGAAATTGCCGCTCTGGATGATGCCTTGCGTGAAGGTCTGATATTCCGCCGTCATCTGCTGGCCGGCCGCCGGACGCATATTCGCGTACTCGGCTTCGTTCTGGTAGATCATCAGCAAATACTGCATCGCTTAACTCCTGCTGCACGGCTGGATCGCCGACATCCAGTCGAACGGGACACGCGCCCAACGACATCTTCAGGATAAATTATTTCGGGCGAACCGTGCATGGCGATATCGGCTTGCGGAACCGACACAAATGCTTCATGCGTAAGCCGTCAGTCGGCCGGACGGCCGCTCCGGCAAGTGCCGAAAGGCCGCCGGGGAGGAAAGTCCGGGCTCCCTTGACATACGGTGCCGGATAACGTCCGGCGGGGGCGACCCCAGGGAAAGTGCCACAGAGAACGAACCGCCCGCCGTCGCCCCTTCGGGGCTTTGGCGCGGCAAGCCCTCGGGCCTGCCGTGCCGTAGCAGCGCAAGCTGCGTAGGCAGGTAAGGGTGAAAAGGTGCGGTAAGAGCGCACCGCGGCTGCGGCAACGGAGCCGGCATGGTAAACCCCACCGGGAGCAAAACCGAATAGGGACGGCATAGCGGAGTGTTCGCGAAAGCGATAACGCCGCGGGGCGATGTCAGGCCCGCCGTCCGGGTAGGTTGCTCGAGGCCATGTGCAAACATGGTCCCAGAGGAATGGCCGTCACGTATCGTTCGCGCAAGCGGACGGTGCCCTACAGAACCCGGCTTAGAGGCCGGCTGATATCTTCAACGAGGGGTTCGATGCTGACTGCATCGGGCCCCTCACCATTTGGGGGCTTGCTATCCGACGATCTCTTGCAACACACCCATCAGCGCCTCCGGCGCTGTCACATTCGGCGCATGGCTCGCATCGAGTTCGAAAGTGCGCCAGCCATCCTCGGTCTTGGTGCGCTTCGCGAACTGCCCGAACACGTCGCCCGGCGGAATGCGCGTGCAATAGATGTAGCTGCGCGGCATCGCCGGCTCGCCATGTTCGAGTTTCAGCTTCGTCTCGAAACATTTGATCGGCATGTTGATCCGGCGGGCGTTGAGCCAGTCGAGATCGGCCGGCGGCGTGTCCGGCGGCGGCGGGTTCGGCGGGATGCGGTAGCCGTCGCCTGAGCTTGCAGCCTTGCGCATCGGCTCGCGCCCGCCCTCGTGGAGATCGAACAGCGATTGGCCGTCACGCGGCACGAAGGCGTCGAGATAGATCAATTGCGTCACCCGCTCGCGCGCGCGATCGGCGACACCGGTGGCGACCATGCCGCCATAGCTGTGGCCGAGGAGCACGATGTCCTCGAGATCCTCGAACCTGATGACGTTGAGAATGTCCTGGATGTGCGTGTCGAGATCGATCGCGGGACTGGCCAGATGCGCGCGCTCGCCGAGCCCGGTATAGGTCGGCGCAATGAGGCGATGGCCGGCCTTTGCCGTCAACGGATGCATCTTCTTCCAGGCCCACCCGCCGGACCACGCGCCGTGACAAAGCAGGAAGGTTTTTGAGCGTGCGGCCATCGGCGTTTCCATCGTTCTTGTTTGTACGATGGAGTGTAGCGGCCGGTCCCGCGATGTAAACGCTACGGCCCCTTAAGCCGCGCGCGCGTTCACCTTCACGAGGACGGCTGCAGGCCGACCAGCTTCGCGCCGCAGCTTGCCCGCCTCAAAACCATGCATGCCGATCTGCCATTGCAGCCCGACGATGGCACCCTTGGTCGGCTGCAACAGCGCGAGCGAAGCGAACAACGTCACCGGCAGCCACACCACCAGTTGCAGCCAGACGGCCGGCGCATAGGCGGTTTCGACCGCGAGGATTGCCGGCACCACGAGATGGCCGACGACGACCATCACGAGATAGGCCGGGAAATCGTCGGCGCGCTGGTGGAACAGCTCCTCGCCGCAATGGTCGCAGGTATCTGCCACCTTCAGGAAACGGCCGAACGCATGGCCTTCGCCGCAGTTCGGGCACTTGCCGCGAAATCCGCGCCACATCGCCTTTGCCAGAGAGACTGAACCGGTTGCCATGACCCCACCTCTTCCTTTTCTAGGATCCATACAATAATATCTTGTATCCATACATTCAAAGGATATGGGCCTTCATTGCATGGATTGGACCCCTACAATTTCGGAGCTGAGCGGGCCGCGCTATCAGCGCATCGTCGAAGCCATGGAGGCCGACATCGCCGCCGGCCGGCTGGTGCGCGGCCAGCAATTGCCGACGCAGCGGGCGCTGGCAAAGGCGCTCGGCATCGACCTCACCACGGTGACACGCGCCTACACCGAGGCGCGGCGCCGCGGCATCATGGAGGCCCGGGTCGGCCAGGGCTCGTTCGTGTCGGAGACCAGCGCGCGCCGCGTGGTCGATCTGCCGCATCCCGTCGCGATCGACCTCTCGATGAACGTGCCGCCGCAACCTCTCGAAGCGCAGCTCGACGAGCGCATCATCGCCGGGATGGAAGCCATCCGCGCGCAATCGGGCCTGACCGCGCATCTCAACTACCAGCCGCCCGGCGGCAGCGCACACGAGCGCGAGGTCGCGGCGCGATGGATGCGCCCCCGCGTGCCGCATGCGCATGCCGACAGGCTCGTGATCTTTCCCGGCGCACAGACGATCCTGTTCAACCTGCTCGCCCACGTCGCCCGGCCCGGCGACATCGTGCTGACGGAAGCCCTCACCTTCCCCGGCATCAGGGCCGCCGCCGCGCGCCTCGGCGTCAGACTCGTCGGCGTCGCGATGGATGACGGCGGCATCCTGCCAGAGGCGCTGGCAAAGGCTTGCCGCACGCATAGACCGAAAGCGGTCTATCTCATTCCGACGCTGCACAATCCGACCACCGCGACGCTTCTCCCCGAGCGCCGCAGCGCCATCGCCAAAATCATCAACGATGCCGATACGATTCTGATCGAGGACGATGCCTACGGGCTGCTCGATCGCTCGGCATCGCCGATCGCCAATCTCATTCCGGATCAGACATATCTCGCGACCACGCTGTCAAAATGTATGGCGCCCGCACTACGGGTCGCCTATCTGGTGACGCCCGACGGCAGCTCGCAGCGGGAGATGCGTAGCTCTTTGCAGGCGACGGTGCAGATGCCGGCGCCGCTGATGGTCGCGCTGGTGACGCATTGGATCGAGACCGGGATCGCCGACCGCATCATCACCGCCATCAGAAGCGAGGCGATCGGCCGCCAGCAGCTCGCGCAACGGGCGCTCAAGGGATTTGAGTTCCAGGCCAAGCCCGCCGCGCATCATCTGTGGCTGCGGCTGCCGGAGGACCGTCCCGATGTCGCGGCGCATCTGCTGCGGAATGGACTGGCAGTCGTCGCCGGCGAGGCCTTCACCGTCGACGGGACCGCACCACACGCGGCACGCGTCTCGCTAGGCGCGGCGCGCAACCGGGCGGAATTGACGGAGGCGCTGCGCATCCTCATGAGCGCGCTGCACAGGCCCGCCGACACCCGGCAGATCGTCTAGCAAATACCTATCGATGCTGCCGGCGATGGTGGGAGCGCACGACCGGCGCAACAGCCGATGGATAAGCTTGCGATGCGTAGGCATCGCTCGGCTGGCCGAGAGCCCCGCGCGCGGCGGGCGTGAGCTGGCCGCCATTCAGAACGTCGCGGTCGGGATGGGCAGCCTGATAGGCCGCAGGCTCGGAAAACTGGGCCTGCGCCATGGTCGGCATCAAGGCCGCCGCCGACACTAGTGCGGCCGCGACGGCAATCTTCGTGCGGGTCATCGTCCTTCTCCATATCTCATTCGGGAGACTGGCCGATCGAACCGCATGATGGCGTCGAGCGGGCCCCCAGTTTGAAGTACGAGCGTCATGTAGGCCTGTCTTTCGCGAACGCCCGCTGCTGGGGATCACGCTTGCGTGCGGTTTTGAAATTGACCTGCATGGCCGCAGCTGTGCTATGCGAGCGATGGCGATCAACAGTTCGGGATCGTCAAGATAACAGGGACAATCTGTTGGAAATACTCACCTACGGGCTGCTGCTGCTCGGCGCACTGGCCGGGGGCTTCGTCTCGGGCCTTGCCGGTTTCGGCACGGCGCTGATGGCGCTCGGCATCTGGCTCTACGTGCTGCCGCCCTCTCTCGCGGTGCCCCTGGTGCTGATCTGCTCGGTGATCGCGCAGAGCTCGACGCTGCCGTCGATGTGGAAGAGTTTTGATCTCTCGCTGGTCTGGCCGTTCCTGATTGGAGGACTGATCGGCGTGCCGCTGGGCACCATGCTGGTCGCCTCCGCCGATCCAAAAGTGTTCAAGCTGAGCGTCGGCGTGCTGATCCTTGTTTTTTCGACGGCTCTCTATCTGAACAAGCGGCCGCTCGCCGTCACGTTCGGCGGCCGCATTGCCGACGGCGCGATCGGTTTTGCCGGCGGCATCTTGGGTGGCCTTGCCGGACTGTCGGGGCCACTTCCGATCCTGTGGGCAAACATCCGAGGCTGGAACAAGCACGAGCGGCGCGGCATCTTCCAGCTCTTCAATTTCACCGTGCTCGGCGCCGCCTTGGTGTTGCAGACCGCCTCGGGCCTCGTCGCGTTCAAGGTGGTCTGGCTCGCAGTGATCGCATTTCCGGGCACGCTGATCGGCGCATGGGCCGGCGCGCGCGTCTATCATGCGCTGAGCGACAAGCATTTCGGCGATGTCGTGCTCGGTCTGTTGTTCCTGTCGGGCCTCGGCCTGGTCTGGAACAGTTTGGGCACGCACTGACTCCGTATTGTCTTCGCGGCGAGCGCCATGCCGCCGGCAATGCCGACGCCAAGCACGTAGATCCAGCCCTCGGCGAAATCGAACAGATGCGAGTTGAGCAGCGAGGACAGCATGTTCTGCACCACGACCAGAAGGCCGACCCAGCAGGCCAGCCCCTCTCCGCGAAACAGCGAGAGGTGCGTGAACCAGAGCGCATAGAGGATCACGACGCCCGACGCGCCCCACTGCACGGCGACATTGAGCGTCTGGTTGTGCGGATCACCGACGATTTCCGCTCGAACCCCGCTCTCGCCGACAGCCGCGCGCGCGAACAGGCCGCGGATCGCCCCGGTGCCGTGACCGAGCAGCGGCGCGTCCGCGGTGAACGCCAGCGATTTGCGCCAAAACTCCAGTCGTGACCCCATGCCGCTGACATCATTGCCGGCGATGCTGACCTCATAGTCTCCGTTGAATTTGGCGACTGTTGCGCGCAGACGCGGCGAGGCGGTCCACAGCAGCACGGCCAACAGCCCCATCGCGCCGACGGCGAAGAGTGCGGTGCGGCGGCGCAAATGCAAAAGCGCGAAGACCACGATCAGGATCGGCAGCGTCACCAGCGCTGTCCGCGAGACCACGACGAACATCATGTTGGCGAGGAATCCGATCGCGAGCGCCACGAACAGCGCCGCGACGCGGTAGCGGCCTCGTCGCAGCAGCGACACGATCGGGTAGACCAGCGCGATCGCACAGAGCGCGAACTCCTGGCTCTGGTCGATATAATTGCGCACCGCGATCCCGCTTTCGACCTTGTAGGGCCCGCGCGACAGATAGAGTTTCAGCGACAATGCGGGATCGACGGCGACGGCGAAGGAATAGAGCATCAGTGCCGTGCAGGATACCAGGAACGCGGAAAACACCCAGCCGCCAAACGGCCAACGCTCGAACTGGTAGATCAGAAGCGGAATTACCAGCAGCTTCGCCGCCGGGCCGATCGCATGGATTCGGTCCGGCCACGGCGCATCCGACCAGAGCGTGCCGATGGCGGCGAGTAGGACCAGCGCAATCGGCAGCAGGCAGATTGCCCGAAGCAGCGAACGCGGAAATTCGCGAAGGTCGAGGAACGCGAACGCGATCAGCCAGGGAATGAGCGCGAAAATGAGCCCGGTCGTGGTCCACGGCAACAGCAACGCGATCAGCGCGACGGAGCGGGCTGGCGTGCGATAGCGTGCCGCCCAGATCGCGGCGAGCCAGGAATTGGGCCGCTGCTCGTTCAACACCTCGGTCATTTGGCCCCTGCAGCCGATCCCCACGGCGCGGCAAGTTTGCCGGAGCCGTGGGGCGGGGACAAGCGATCGCTACGCTGGCGCGCGTACAGGAGACGCCACGCGCTTGGGCGCAGCCGGCTCCGGGGACTTCTCATGCCGGAGCGTGGCAAGGCGCTTCCTGAATTCACGCCGTAGCAGCCACAAGCTCAGGGCCGCCTGCAGCGTGGTTGTCGCGATCGACAGGTACCAGACGTGCTCGATCCGGAAGCCCGGCCGCGTCGACAGCCAGATCGCCGGCAGCGAATAGGTGAGCACGCGCGTTGCCGAACTCCACAGCACCGGCTTGGTATTGCCGAGGCCCTGGAACATGCTCGAGCAGGTGAAGATCACGCCCTGCGCCACCATGTTGAGCGAGATGATCCGCAGGAACAGGAACGCGATCTCCATGGTTTCCCGGTCGTTCGAGAACCCCGAGAGCAGGAGCTGCGGCTTCAACTGCGCGAGGCACATGAAGCCTATCATCACGACACTGGTGATCAGCGCCGCCTTGACGAAGGTTTCGCGCACGCGCTCGCCTTTTCCGGCGCCCATGTTCTGGCCGGCGATTGGCCCAGCGGCGAGCGCAACTGCAAGCGCCGGCATCTGGATCAGGCCCAGGACCCGTTGTCCGATCCCGAAACCGGCCTGCGCCGCCGCACCGAAATCGCGCAGCACGAAATAGACCACCGCCATGAGGATGAACATCATCGCGAACTCGCCGCCGGCAGGCAGGCCGACATTGAGGATGCGCCTCAGATGCTGCGCCTGCGGACGCCACTGCGCCGGATTGAAGGCGACATAGCGTTCGACCTTACGAAAATGCGCAAGCAGCGTCACGACGCCGATCAACACCGCGATCGAGCTCGCCAGCCCCGCACCGGCAACGCCGAGCGCATGGCCCGTGCCCAAGCCCGCGATCAGAACCGGCGCCAGCGCGATGTTGATGGCCACCGCAAGCGCCTGCACCAGCATCGTGGGACGCACGATGCCGGTAGCGCGCAGCGCGGATCCCATCACCTGGCTCGCGAATTGCAACGCGAGCGCCGGCATGAACCACAGCAGATACGTGGCCCCCGCCTCGATCGTGGCTTCGTCCGCGGCGATCGCATGCATGTAGGCGCGCGACAGCGCCGCGCCTGCGACCAGGGTCAACAGTCCGAACAGCACCGACAGCACGATCGCCTGATTGAAGATCAAATTGGCATCCGGCCGATCCTTGCGTCCCACGGCATGCGCGATCAACGACACCGCGCCGACGCCGAGCACCTGCATCAGCGCGTTGATGAGAAAGCCGGCATTGCCGGCCGCCGCCACGCCCGCGACCGCGGCATCGCCCAAGCCCGAGACGAAGTACAGATCGACCAGCTGGCAAAGCATGATCGTGACCATACCGACCATGATCGGCGGTGCCATGCCCAGAATGTGCTTCGCGACGGAGCCGTTGGTCAGGTCTTTCATTTCACCCATCCTTGACCGATTCCTTGGCGACGCGGCCGACATTGGTCCGCCGGCCGCGCGCCACTCATTCCGCTGCTGCGATCTGTCCGAGCTCCACCACCTGGCGCTCGAACAGGCCGCGATAGATGCCGCCGGGCCTGGCCGCGAGCTTGGCATGCGTGCCTTGCTCGACGATCTCGCCGCGGTCGAACACCAGGATGCGATCGAGGCTCTTCACCGTCGAGAGCCGGTGCGCGATCACGATCGAGGTGCGGCCTCGCATCAGCCGCTCCATCGCCTGCTGGATCAGCGCCTCGGATTCCGAATCGAGGCTCGAGGTCGCTTCGTCCAGGATCAGCACCGGCGCGTCCGCCAGGAAGGCGCGCGCCAGCGCCACGCGCTGCCGCTCGCCGCCGGAGAGCTTGACGCCGCGTTCACCGACCAGCGTGCCGTAGCCCTTGGGCAGGCGCAGGATGAAGTCATGCGCGTTGGCCAGCCGTGCCGCCTGCTCGATCGCCTCCAGGCTGGCGCCGGGCCGGCCATAGGCGATGTTCTCGGCGAGCGAGCGGTGGAACAGGATCGGGTCCTGCTGCACGACCGCGATCTGGCTGCGCAGCGAATGCTGCGTGGCCTTGGCGATGTCTTGCCCATCGATCAGAACGCGGCCGCCGGTGACGTCGTAGAGCCGCTGCACCAGCTTGACGAAGGTGGTCTTGCCGGAGCCGGAGCGGCCGACGAGACCGACGCGTTCGCCGGCGCGGATCGTGACCGACAGTCCATCATAGAGCGGCGCATGATGGCCGCCATAATGGAACGTGACGTCGTCGAACACGAGCTCGCCGCGCTCGATCGCAATCGGCCGCGCGTCCGTCGCATCCGTAATCCCGATCGGCTCGTCGTGGATCGCCACCAGCTCCTCCATGTCATTGACCGAGCGCTGCAGGTTGTTGATGTGCATTCCGACGTCGCGCAAATAGGCATGGATGACGTAGTAGCTCGTCAGCACATAGGTGACGTCGCCGGGCGAGGCTCGCCCCGACATCCACAGCAGCACGGCGCCGCCGATCACGGAGGCACGCAGGGCCAGCAGCACCGAGAGCTGCGCCAGATTGGTGTAGTTGTAGCGCAGCCAGGTCCGCCGCACGCGCACGCGCCAGCGGTTGACGACACGGGCAAGCCGCGCATCCTCGCGCGCTTCCGCGCCGAACGATTTCACCACCGCGTTGCAGGTCAACGCATCCGCCAGCGTGCCGCCGACCTTGGTGTCCCAGGCATTGGAGATGCGCGCGGCCGGCGCGATGTAGCGCGTCGAGAACAGCACCGTCATCGTGACATAGGCCAGCGCGCCCAGCGCGATCACCGCGCCAAGCGAGGCCCAGTGCAGGCCGAGCAGGATCATCGACCCGATCAGCACCAGCAGCGACGGCGCCAGCGCCATCAAGATGGTGTCGTTCAACAGGTCGAGCGCCCACATGCCGCGGGTGACCTTGCGCACCGTGGATCCCGCAAAGGAGTTGGCGTGCCAGTCGGTCGAGAACCGTTGCACGCGCATGAAGGCTTCCTGCGCGACCTCGGACATGATCTTCAGCGAGAACGGCACGATGGCCTGGAGGCCGGTCAGCCGCAGCACCATGGAGGCTGCGCCCAGCGCCACGATACCGCCCAATGCCATCAGCGCCGCGTGCCGCGCGGCGGAATCGGATGGGCCGCGCGTCAGGGCGTCGACCAGATGTCCGGAGAAGACCGGCATGAACAGGTCGGCGATGGTCGCACCCAACAAGCCGCCGGCGACGATGAGGGTACGCCCCGGCTGCTTCAGCCAGTGCCGGAACACGAAGGGCAGCACCACGCGTATCGCCGCGGGCCTTTTTGACAGAGCGGTCATGGCATCATCCGGCCGCTTATGGCGCGGGCCGGCTCCATTGATGGACGCAGGCCGGCCGCGAGGGCCGAGACGGCGTCACTTAAAGTTGGTTTTGACTTGGGAAGCGGGGCGATCGGGACCAGGAGCCCAATCGAAGCTGGCGGAAGAGGCCTCTAGGAGGCCGAGCACATACCGAGCCAGAACATCATCGAGCGCGGGCGTGCGATCTGCGAATGCGACGAAATCATGCAAATCCTCCCGGTTCGATGGAATGAGGTGCGCTTTATAGATGTGTCAGTGGTGATTTGCAACGGGGCTCGCGCGAGATCACGCACGAGTGTTGCAAATTAGTGCGCGTCGCCGCTGGCGCCGAACGGCGAGGCCGGCCTCTTCAACAGTGTGACGAGCAGGGTGAGGCCGAGATAGAACAGCGTCAGGATGAAGAAAGCATCGCCGAAGCCCATCACCACGGCCTGGCGATGCACGAGCTGGCTGAGCTGCTTCATCGCCATCAGCGTGGAATCGCCAAGCCCCTGAAACTTCTGCATGAACATGGTCAGGGTTTCGGTCGCGGTCGCGTTGCCCCAGGTCACACGCTCCTGCAGGCGCGTAATGTGCAGATCGGTGCGGTCATTGAGCACGGTGTTGATGACGGCGAGACCTACGGCACCGCCGAGATTGCGCATCAGGTTGAAGAGGCCCGAGGCGTTCTTCACCCGGTCGGGCGCCAGCGTGCCGAGCGCGATGTTGTTGGTCGGCACCATCGCGAACATCATGCCGATGCCGCGCAGGATCTGCGGAATCAGCAACTCATAGAAATCGTAGTCGCGCGTGATCCAGGTCATCTGGTAGGAGCCGAGCGCGAACACGACGAGCCCGAACGCGATCATGTAGCGCATGTCGTACTTCGCCATGAGACGCCCGACCACCGGCGCGATCAGGAACATGGTGATGCCCGAGACGAACATGGTCTCGCCGATCATCAGTGCGCTGTAGCCACGCACTTCGGCGAGGTAGCGCGGATAGATGTAGGTCAGGCCGTAGAGGCCGATGCCGATGCAGAACTGAAGGACGCAGCCGATCGCGAAATTGCGGTTGGAAAAGGTGCGTAGATTGACGATCGGCTCGGCCGCCGTGAAGACGCGCCAGAAGAAGGCGATCGCCGAGATGCCGCAGATCCAGGCGCAGATCGCGACCGAGGGGTCCTGCATCCATTCATATTGCGGGCCTTCCTCCAGCACGTATTCCAGCGTGCCGAGGAAGCCGGCCATGAACAGCAGCCCCCACCAGTCGAAACGGTCGAGCAACTCGAAATGCGGCTCGTCGAAATCGACCAGCGCCAGCACGCCGATGGTGATGCCGATGCCAGGCACGATGTTGATGAAGAACAGCCAGTTCCAGGACATCAGGTCGGTGATGTAGCCGCCGACAGTTGGCCCGATGGTCGGAGCCAGCGTTGCGACGAGCCCGATGATGGGACCGACGATGTGGAATTTGGTGCGTGGGAAAACGGTGTAGGCCGAGGCGAACACCGTCGGGATCATGCCGGCGCCGAGAAAACCTTGCAGCGCGCGCCAGAGGATCATCTCCTCGATGGTGGTGGCGAAGCCGCAGAGCAGGCTCGATGCGGTAAAGCCTGCCGCCGAGATTGCGAACAACAGCCGCGTGCCGAAGGCGCGCGACAAGAATCCCGACAGCGGGATCGCGATCACTTCGGCGATCAGATAGGCGGTCTGGACCCAGGAGACCTCGCTAGAGCTTGCCGACAGGCCGGCCTGGATTTCACTCAGGGACGCCGAGACGATCTGGATGTCCAGGATCGACATGAACATCCCGAACACCATGATGATGAAAGCGAACAGCCGCTTCGGCGCGATGCGCTCCGAAGCGGGGTCCGCCATCATGGCAGGTGAAGCGGTCGTGGCGTTCGCCATGGTCTGACCTCGCGGCGCAGGCGCGCTACTGCGGATGGATCATGGTGGCGTCGTCGAGATCGACCTCGCTGTCGGCGTCGGCCGCGCCCTTGTTGGTGTCGACCGTTGCAGTGACCGACATGCCGGCGCGGAGCAGGTTTTGCTTCGCGACCGACTTCGGCACGCGGATGCGGACCGGCACGCGCTGCACGATCTTGGTGAAGTTGCCGGTGGCATTGTCAGGCGGCAGCAGCGTGAACACCGAGCCCGCGCCCGCTGCGATGCTGTCGACGACACCGGAGAACTTGCGCATGCCGTAGGCATCGACCTTGATCGTCACAGGCTGGCCGGGGCGGATGCGCTTGAGCTGGGTCTCCTTGAAATTGGCGTCGATATAGACGTTATCGAGCGGCACGACGTTGCCGAGCCGCTGGCCAACCGCGACGAAATCGCCGGCACTGACGAGGCGGTTCGAGAACGTGCCGTCGACCGGCGCGCGCACCGCGGTGAAGGCGAGATCGCGCTCGGCCTTGGCCAGCGTGGTCTTGAGCTCGGCGAGTTGCGCCTGCGCTTCGGCCTGCTGCGCCTTGGCGACGTCGACATTGCTGAGCGCGACGTCGTAGGCGGCCTGCGCAGCCTTGACCGCGGCGGCGCCCTGGTCGCGTCCGGCTTCGGAGCTCTCGAAGGTGGCGCGCGAGGCAAAACCCTTGTTGCTCAGCGCCTGCTGGCGCTCATAATCGAGGTCGGCGCGCTTGAGGCCGGCTTCGGCGGAGACGAGTTGCGCCCTGGCCTGCGCGACCTGGCTGTCGAGCGCCGCGACCTGGCGGCCGATGCGATCGATGGTGGCCTGCTGGGTCGCGATCCTGGTCGCGGCGGCGTCGACGGCGATCTTGTAGTCGCCGTCGTCGACGCGGAAGACGATGTCGCCGGCGCGCACCGTCGTGTTGTCGCCGGCGAGGATCGAGGAGACGTGGCCAGCAACGCGCGCGCCCAGCATGGTGTTGTTGGCGCGGACATAGGCGTCGTCGGTCGCGACGTAGAAGCGGCCGACCAGCGTGTAATAGCCGGCATAGCTCGCGGCCGCGAGCGCCAGCACGAGCCCTACTCCCATCATCACGAATTTGCGCTTGCCGGACTTCGGCGCGCCGGCGGCGGGCGCGTCTGGGGCTGCGGCCGGCTTGTCGGTCACGGGCTTCTCCGGCGCCTCGCTGGGACGGCGCTTGGTTTCCTCGGCCACATGAGAGCGCAACTGCTCGGCGAGAGCCACAGACGTCTCGGTGGCAGCGTCACCACCCGCGGGCGCCGGCGTCTCCACGGCGTCCGGGCGAAGGACGCGCGCAGCCTGGTCTCTCACTACGGCCATGGAGGCCTCCCCAAAAAAGCGCGATGAGGGACAACCCGCCCTACGGCCGGTTCCCTCTCACCCATCCCAAATATCATTGACCGAACGGTTCGGTCAATATAGATAATACCCGAACGGACCCTACCGGCCCGAATCCTTTATTTCGGTTTCATCACCCTGGACCGATGCAAAAACTTTCCGAGACCCTGAACCAATGATTGTACCCGGCCGCGAACATCTCCACGTCGTCCAGGAGGAGGACAGCTCCAAACGCCGCCAGATCCTGGACGGGGCCCGCAAGGTGTTCATGGATCTCGGGTTTGACGGTGCCAGCATGGGCGAGATCGCCCGCGCTGCGCAGGTCTCCAAGGGCACGCTTTACGTCTACTTCGCCGACAAATGCGCGCTGTTCGAAGCCATCCTCGAGCAGGAGGCGCTCCAGCACGGGCAGGTCGCGTTCAATTTCGATCCGGCACGCGATGTTGAAACCACGCTGAAGGATTTCGGCCGGGCCTACAACCGTCTGCTGTGCCGGCCCGGCGGCGGATCGGCGATCCGCACCGTGATGGCGATCGCCGAGCGCATGCCCGATCTCGGCCGCCGCTACTATGCGCGGGTGCTGGACAAGTCGATCAACCGCCTCTCCGACTATCTCAAAGCCCACGCCGCCGCCGGCGATCTCGATATCGACGATTGCGATCTGGCGGCGTCGCAGTTCATGGAACTGTGCAAGGCCTCGCTGTTCCTGCCCTTCGTCTTCCAGGCCGCGCCCGCACCGTCGGAAGAGCGCATGAGCGAAGTCGTCGACAGCGCGACGCGGATGTTCCTGGCAGCGTATCGGGCGAAGTAGCGGCAAGGCGGGCCTGCGTTGCAGGCCGCTCCGGCGGCATTATATTCGGGCTCATGTCCCGTGATCTCCGCCCGCCCGTCGATATCCTCCATTACGAGATTGTCCAGGAACAGGCCTCCGCGCTCGGACGGATGGGCCGCACGCTCGAACAGGCGCTGGAGCGCCTGCGCGAGTTCGACGCCGCCCATGCCCTCCCCGAGGTGCCGGCCGCGATGCAGCCGGCCCGACGCAAGCTGGTGATGGAAGCCGGCCACGCGCTCTGGATGTTGGTGGTGCAGCGTGAGGCATCCGGCTTGCGCGACAGCCGCCACATCATGCGGACCTACAATGTCCCGGCCGAGGTGCAGTGCTGCATGGGGCTGGTGCCGGCAGCGTCGAAGCCGGCCTGAAATGATTTCTACGGGGCGCTAGACAAGGCCGGCCGTTACCACGGCAACGATTGCGATGGCTGCGAGCGCCTAGAAAGAGGCCATGGTCGAATGGCCGCTTGGGCACAGATTCTGATGATGGCAATACGTTTCGATCGCCGAGGTAGCAACAGCTACGCCAAACCTTCATCGGGAATATTGAGAACTGCGCCGCATGCTTTGCAATGCACGGCATCGCTCTCATGCCGCTGCAGTCCGCAAGTTGGGCAAGGAAATCTGACCTTGTTCGGACTCAACAATGCGCGCGCAAGATTGAAGAACAGGGTTACGCCGAAAATCATGATCACGACGGTTATCAAACGACCTATTGTGCCTGGCAGGGTGATATCGCCAAAGCCAGTCGTCGTCAGCGCGGTCACAGTGAAATACAGGGCGTCAGCATAATTCCGAATCTGATCGTTGCGAAACTTCTGGGTCTCGTAAACTATCCCCGTCATGACAAATATGAAAACCGCAAGATTGGTGACGGCAAAGATGACCTCCTCGTTGCGACGGAAGAACGACGAATCCATGCGCAACCTGGCGAGCATCTGGTAGTCACGGAGCATTCCCAGCGTCCGCAAAATCCGCAGAAAGCCGCCAGCCTCGCCAGCGAGGGGCGCCAGGAATGAAACGATGGCGACCATGTCAGCCCATGTCGAGAGGCGGCCGAACTTTCGAAGCGGATGCCGGTGGGCGAGTAGCCGTGCTGAAAAATCGGCCAATATCATTGCGCCGAATAGCAGGTCGAAGGTTTCGATGATCTCACTGGGGTGCAGGAACGACGTTCCGATGATGAACAGTATGGTCACAACATCAAACGCGAGCAAAGCATAGCGGAAACCAACGGCGCTGGGCGTTGTACCCTCGTAGAGGCGACGGACGCGGCTTCTCAGGGAGGTGTGGTTCACAGCTGCCATGCTCGCAGTTTGCACAGATGATTGCAGCTGGGACAACCCTCGCACCCTGGGAGATCTAAGTCAGTGCGACGAGTTCGAGCTAGTTGACGCTTCCGTGACAGTCCGCAGCACCAGCGTCAGGTGGCTGTTACCGGGATGGATTGTCGTCGGCACAACCTCGATGCTATCGGCTCCAAGTTCGCCTGCTTTCTTCCACTGAAACGCAGCGCCGGATCTGCTGTAGACATTCACCCTTTTTGTTTCTCTTCCGCGCTTCTTCCATCCGAGCTTTTGGAGCGTTCTTCGAAGCGGTCAGCGCCCTTCGCTAAATCGTGTCCCGTCTTGCTCTCGTTTTTCGCTTCGTCCTTAGCAGCCGCCTCGCGCAGGCCTTCAGCGGCGCGTTCCCCAGCTTTTGATGATTTTCGTTCGTCATCCATGTGAAGCACCTTTCCTGATAAACAACACGCTTCTCCAGGACTAATCCGTGCCTGTCCCAGATTGGCCATAATAAACTTCAACCGGATCGCTTGGAGATTGTTCCAGTTCGGTTGAAGCTAGTGCGTTTGCTGGCCCAAAGCTGATGTCAGACGAGCCGCGCAGTCCCTGTGCGCTAAAGGACTATCGAAGATTACAAACAGCATGTGCGCTCCGGTCACAAGCGCCCATCATGCTCAAGGCGGAGACTTCCGTTGCGTCGGTAAGCTGACCTTATTGGTTCACGCCTAGTCCGCCACCTGCTTCCTCAACGCAGCGAGATCGTTGACGACCATCTTGGTCGGGCCGGTCCAGATGATGCCGTCGTTCTGGAGGCGGCTGAGGATCAGGCTGATCGATTGGCGCGTCGCGCCGATCATGCGCGCGAGATTGGCCTGCGTGATGCGACCGAGCGAGATCGGGCCGCTCTCGTCCTGGGCTGCGTTCTCGCACAGCTTGACCAGCAGCAGCACCAACCGTTCCGCCGCCTTCTGCCCGGCCAGCGTCTGCGCCAGCATCGAATAGGTCTCGCCCTTGAAGCCGAGGCACTCGATCAGCGCGACTGCGAACGGCGGCGACTGCGCGATCAACCGGCGGACCGCATCCTGGTCGAGATGCAGTGCTTCGACGCGCCCGAGCGCGCGGGCCGACCAGCTGTGGCGGTGATCGCCGAGGATATAGGGCGCGCCGACGAAGTCGTCGGCCTCCCAGGTCGACAGCATCAGTTCGCGCCCCTGCGTGCCGGCATGGGTGCTTTCGACGATCCCGTTCAGGATGATGTGGATGCCGTTTGCGGGCTCGCCCTCCCGCAGCAGATATTCGCGGTTCTGGTAGGTCGCGAGCCTGCCGGTTCGCATCACCAGCTCCAGATCGGGCTTGTCCAACGCCTTCAGCACATAACGTCCGGTCCCGGGCCGTGGCAGGTCGGCGCGCGGCTCAACTGGATCGGCCACCTCATGCGCATCGCTGCGCCCCACGATCGGTCTCCCTTCGAGTGACGGCTCGAAGGCTAGGAGGTCTCCGCTCGGATTGCAACGCGGCGCAGATGTTCTGGCTCGGCCGAAGCCCCCATGAAAGCGCAAGCCAGATCGGTGAGCAGGCGCTCCCGGCCGGCCGGCGCCAGGAACGTGATGCCATAGGGCACGCCGGCTGCGGTGACGGCGTTCGGAACGGCGATGGCGGCCAGCCCAAGCGGGTTGGCGTAGTTGGTGTAATAGCCGTTGTTGAAGTTGGCCGTCAGCGGATCGCGCGCGACGTCGTCGATGCTCAGCACGGTGCCGACCGTCGGCACGACCAGCGCATCATGAACTTGCCAGAAATCGCGCAGCGACCGCTGGACCTCCTTGACCTTGTAGAGCGCACGATAGGCGTCGGCCGCCGTGAACTTGCGGCTGCCGATGACGAGGTCGCGCACGATCTTCACGCCCGCCTCCGGGTTGGCGTCGAGGAATGCGCCGACCGACACGTCCCGCTCGGCGAGGAAAGGTCCGAAAAACATCAAATCGTTGACCGAGATGAACGGCGCGAAATCGACCAATGCGACCGACAGATCGAGCTGCCGCAGCTTGCGGAGTCCATCGCCGAACAGCGCCTCCGTTTCCGCATTGCCGAAGAACCTGAGCTGATCCGGACGCGGCGTTGCGATGTTGAGCGGCCGCGCCGGAGATGCCTGCTCCGTCCATCCGGCGGAATCCACCGGTGAAAAACAGTCCTCGACATCGCGCCGCGCCAACACGCGATAGATCTCGTGGCCATCGCGGGGATCGCACGTGTAGAGCGAGATGGTATCGAAACTACGGCACGCGTAGACCATGCCGCGCTGACTGAAGGCGCCGGGCGCCGGCTTGAAGCCGGTCACGCCACAATAGGACGCCGGCACCCTGCCCGATCCGCCGGTATCGGTGCCGAACGCAAAGGACGAGGTGCCCGTCGCGACCGATACCGCTGCGCCCGAGCTGGAGCCGCCGGGGATGTAGTCGGGGTTGTGCGGGTTGCGGGCGATGCCATAGGGCGAGCGCACGCCGACGAGGCCGGTCGCGAACTGATCCATATTGGTTTTGCCGAGATAGATCGCGCCGGCGGCGATGGCGTCGGCGACAACCGGGCTCGTGTCTTTCGCGGTGTAGGCGAATTCCGGGCAGGCCGAGGTGGTTTGCTCGTCGGCCACATCGATACAATCCTTGACCGAGAACACAAGGCCGTAGAGCGGCAGCTCGCCGATCTCGCCAATGCGGGCATCGAGCGCGCGGGCCTTCGCCATGACGCCTTGCGGATTTGCCGTCGAGATCCAGACGCCGCTCTGGTCGGCGTCATCGAGGCGCGACAACACGTGCGCGGCGACATCGGACGGCTTGAGCTCGCCGCTGCGATAGGCGGCGCGGAGGTGGCGAGGTGCGAGATTCATGTCGGTCACGTGCTTGCAGGAATTGACAATGTGCCGGCGAGGCAAGCCCGCCGGCACCGACCCTAGCGGCCGATCACCTTCTCCAGATAGGCGGGCTGGATGAAGGCTTCGAAGTCGGCGCGCGGCAGCAGCTTCGGCAGGCGCTCCTGCTTCACCAGGAAATCGGCGGTCGAGATCAGCGTGTCGACGAACTTGCCCTTTTTCGCGGATGTGCCGAGATACTCCTCCGTGAGCTGCGTGCTGCAGGGGATCATCCCGGTGCCCTTCATCATTCGCTGCGCGTCCTCGAGAGGCAGCGAAAGCTCTTCCGCGATCATTTCGGCAGTCTTCTCCGGGTTCTTCAGCCAGAAATCGATGCCTTCGCATTCGGCCTTGATGAATTTGTCGACGTAGGACGGATACTTCTCCGCGAACGCGTTCATGACGACGCCGATGTCCCAGGTCGGGTAGCCGCGCTTGGCCATCTCGCCCGAGGTGACGAGGATCTTGCCGCCGTTCTTCACGGCCTTGCCGAGATTCGGCTCCCAGAACCAGGCCGCGTCGATGTCGCCGCGAAGCCAGGCCGCCGCGATGTCCGCCGGCGCGAGGTCCAGAATCTTCATCGAGGCGGGATCGACACCCTCCTCCTTGAGCGCCTGGAGCAGGAGGTAGTGCGTCGTGGAGCCGAACGGCGCCGCCACCGTCTTGCCCTTGAGGTCCTTGAGCGAGGTGATGTTCTTGTCGGCGCGAACCACCATCGACTCGACGTAGTCAAGCATGTTGATCACCAGGATGCCCTTGATCGGCAGGGCGCGGGTCGCGCCGATCGCGGTCGGCGGGTTGCCAAGACCGCCGAAATCGACGTCGCTGCCGGCGATCGCGCGCAGCATGTCACCGCCGCCACCGATCTTGACGTATTTGATGTCGACGCCCGGCATCTCCTTGGCGAGCAGGCCAAGATGCTTGGTGACCAGCTGCGCATTGACCAGGTTCAGATAGCCGACGGTCACCTTCGCCGGCTTGTCCTCGGCGCGGACTGCGGCCGTGAGCGCCAACGTGGTAACCGCGAGCGTCGCAATCAGTCTCTTCATCATGGAGGTCTCCCCTACGATCAGAATTGGATTCAGGCCCACGGCATCAACAGTTTCGCGATGCCGCGCATAAAGAGGTCGAGCACGACGCCGGTGAGACCGAGGACGATCAGCCCCATGATCACGACGTCGGAGAGCAGGAATTTTGCCGCGTCCCAGATCATCCAGCCGATGCCGGCGGAGGCCGCGACGATTTCGGCGGCGACGAGAACGGTGTAGGTGAATCCAAGCGAGATGCGCATGCCGGCCAGAATCAGCGGTCCCGCCGCCGGCAAATAGACGTGAAACAGCAAATGGCGCCGGGTCGCGCCGAGCGACTGGGCGGCGCGCACATAGACCGGGTCCACGCTGGTGACGGCCTGGATCGTCGAGATGACGATGCCCGGCAAGCCGGCAAGAAACAGCAGCGACAGCTTCGAGCTCTCACCGATGCCGAGCCACATCACCAGCAGCGTATAAAGTCCGAGCGGCGGCAGTGGCCGGTAGAACTCGATCAGCGGATTGAGCAGCGCGCGCGCGTTGCGCGACACGCCCATGAGGACGCCGAGCGGGATGCCGATCAGGCAGGCCAGCGTGAAGGCCGTGAGGATGCGATAGAGGCTTGCGCCGAGATGCTGAAGCAGGGTCGCGCCCTGATATCCCTTCGTCATCGTCTTGACGAACGCGGCCCAGACCGCCTGCGGCTTCGGCAGGAACAGCTCGTTGGCCCAGCCCATCTCCGTGACGATGGCCCAGCCGGCCAGCAGCACGGCCACGGTCAGCGTCGAGAGCAGCACCGATCGCGAGACCTTCGGAAGCCGCAGCCGGAAGCTGCCGCGTCGGGTGCGATCCGGCGAGATTGGAATCGTCATGTGGGTCGCCTCGACGCTCATGTCCGCACTCCTAGGATCTGCATGATGGTCAGCGCGTAGATCCGCGTCGCCATCACCGACTTGGTGATCGAGATGTTCTCGTTGTCGACGGCCCAACCGTCTTCTCCGGGACCGAACGTCACCGCATTGATTCCGGCTTCGCGGAAGCGGATCGTGTCGTTGAAGGCATTCTTGCGGTTGACCCCGGGCTCGCGGCCCATCAGACGCCGGTAAACCGCGCGCAAGGAGCGGCAGGGCTCCTCCTCGACCGGCACCGGTTCGGTCGCGTTGACGAACAGCGAGCCCGGCACCTGGCGCACCTCGACCTTGACGTCGTTCACGCCCGCAAAAGTGTCCCGTCCGAGACGCTCGATGTCCGCAATCACGCTCGATAGCGTCATGCCCGGCACGATGCCGACCACGGCGAGCGTGATGGTGCAGGCATCCGGGGAGAACTGCATCTCGCCGGGCAGGCCGGACCGAATCCGCACCACGGCGCAGCAGGGCGGCGTATGCCCCATGAACTTGCTGTGGACATGGGTGAACGCCATGTCCTTCAACCTCGGCAACAGCTTTGCCGCTTCCATGATGGCGTTGACGCTGATGTCCGGTCGCCAGATGTGCGACTTGATGCCGTGAACGGTGAGCTCGATCAGGCAGTGGCCGGAATTGGCCACCGATAGGTTCATGCCCCAATCCTTGTTGACGTCGCCCCAGGCGGTCGGCTCGGCGGTGATCTCGTAGTCGGCGGTCAGGCCAACCTTGTTGAGCATGTAGATGGAGCCTTCGGTGCCGTTCCGCTCCTCATCGACGGTGTAGCAGCACATCAGGGTGCCATCGAACTTCACGCCCGCTTCGGTCAGGGCCTGCACTGCCAGCAACGATGCCGCGAGGTTTCCGCGCGTGTCGGACGTGCCGCGCGCATAGAGCAGATCGCCGTGGCGCGTCGCCTTGAACGGATCGAAATCCGTCATGTGCCATTTCTCGGGCTCGACGGCCGGATAGGTGTCGAGATGGTCGTTGAGAATGAGCGAGGGGGCGCCGTCCCGTCCCTTGAGCACGCCCAGCACGTTCGGCCGGTGCGGCTGCGCGCTGTGCTTGGTGACCTCCATGCCGAGCGCTTCGAGCTTGCCCGCGACCAGCATCGAGATCGCCTCTTCCTCGGCGGGCGGCAAATCGGGATCCAGCGGATTGCCGGAACGGGGCTGGCCGGTGCGGATCAGCTCGGATGCCAGTTCAAGCCAGCGCTCCTCCGTGATGCGCGACAGCACGCGCTGTTCGAGATCCGAATAAGGAGGGCTGACAGGCATCTGCATGACGGGATCCGCTGGCTCACGGCGCCGGCAGCGCCGCTTCGTGGCGGCCTCCTCATTGCAGCGACCGTGCCAACTGCGGGAAAAGCCCGTCGCGGCAGGATTGTATCGATGATTTCAATGGCTTAGGCGAGGTTTGCGCGTGCGCAAATTTTTGCGCCCGAGATGCGCTCTGCCAAAGACGCGGCGTCGACTGAACAGGCAGGGCTCAGCGCGAGGCGGGCCGGCCTGGGGTCGTAGCCCGCATGGAGCGCAGCGGGATGCGGGAACGCCGTCCCCGGAATGCGCTTAGCTCCATCCAGGCTACGGGTCGCACGCGCGCCTCAATCGTCGGCGTACTCGTCCTCTTCGTGCTTGCGCAGCGTGCTCTTGCGCGTACCCAGCGAGCCGGTGATGGTGGGATCGCGCCTGCTGGCGTAAGGGTTGCGCTGCTGCGCCCGCCCGGCGACCTCTTCGCCGGAGACGGCGGCGGGCTGGCAGATCAGCCGGCGGTTGGCGCGGCGCATCAGATCGACGTGGATGTGATCGTAATGATAGACGTTCGAGCCCGGCGCCAGCACCGTGGTGAAATGCACGCACGCGCCCGACTGCACGTCGCGCAGGAAGCCCTGCTCTTCCGGCATGCCGCGCCAGCCATCCTTCACGGTGACGCGGCGGCCGTCGGCGAGCACGAAGGCGGCGATGTCGAGCGCGTTGCCGAAGGCGTGCTCTGAAATATGGGCATGCGAATTGCCGTTCATGCCGCGGCAGGAATAGGCGGAGATCTGCTTGATCTCCGCGACGCGGGTGCCGAACCAGCGCATCGCCGAGGGCTGCACGGTATCGGCAAGCCAGCGGTCGAGCTCGGATACGATCGGACAGGCCAGCGTCGCAACCGGCTTGATCGCAACAGGGCCGACGGCGGTGACGGGATTGCCCTGTGCCGGACCAAGACGCGGCAGCGGTTGCTGCGCAGGCGCCTGCGAGTACGGCGCCGGCCGCGCCGGATAGCTCGGTGCATTCATGTAGCGCGACGCGCCCGCGGCATCGGTGCCCTCAGGCGGCAGATCGATCTCGTCTTCCTGCTGCGCCACACCGGGCGCATTCAGAGGCATTGGACCAGGGGAAGCGCCATAGCCGGAGGGCTGGCGCACCGCGGTCTCGGGATAGTTTGAGCGTTGTGGATAGGACGATGCCGGATAGTTCTGGCTCTGCGGGTAATTCGATCGGGGCTGCGTCACCGGCCAGCGCGGCTGGTTGCCGACGCTACCGGGCGGTCGCAATTCCTCGTCGGCAAAGCCGTAGCTGCTCGAGCCTTCGCCGAGGGCGGCGACTTTGAGCGGAAACTCCGCGCCGCACATGCCCGGCCCGGAAATCGGCTCGATACGGACGAGATCCGGCCCTTCTTTCACCGCGCCTGATTTCAGGCATGCGGCTTCGGCCTCGGCCCGCCACGGTTCACGTTCGGCCTGGAAGACGCCGCGTCCGCAACCCGCTAACGAAACAAGGACGATGGAGCCGACGAGATACAAACGAACTCCGCGCGTCATGCACGCACGTTCGGTGAATTTACTTAAAGACTCTTCAACGTGTTGATTTCAGTGTTCTTTAACCATGTCGGCCGGCGCCAGCAGGAGCGCTGCCGGTGACGAGCGACAGCAAGGCTGACTTTTTCGAAAAGAGACTCTCTGTTAACCGTGATCCTCTCGCGCAAGGCGGCGCGACAGCGGGAGCGACCTCATGACGTTCGCCGGGAGACTGAGCGTTATCACCGCGTACCTCGCCATGGCCTTTGTCGGTGCCATCGTGCTAGGCATGATCTAGCGGCTTCAGCCGGAGGTATCGAACGCTT
Source organism: Bradyrhizobium sp. CW1 (assembly GCF_023100665.1). Taxonomy (NCBI): domain Bacteria; kingdom Pseudomonadati; phylum Pseudomonadota; class Alphaproteobacteria; order Hyphomicrobiales; family Nitrobacteraceae; genus Bradyrhizobium; species Bradyrhizobium sp. CW1. Next base: position 2,044,410 of record NZ_CP064684.1, on the reverse strand, counting down.
CCCTTACGACCGCGCGCTCCACTGCCGCGACGTCGTGATCAGCTTCTCCGGCCGCTCTTCGGCTCGCGTCCAGTCGTTGCCGGAACACCAGAAATGGCCCAGTGCGCAGGCTTCGACGTGAAGCTTGCCGGAGCTCTTCAGCGTCATCCTCGCATAATAGGTACTGCCGCTGGAGCGGCTGTAGATGTTGCCGGTCCAGACGTCGTGCGTTTTCGGCTTCATGTTGACGAGCACGCTCTCGCCCCTGGTCGATGCTTCAGTCAGCGCGAAGCCGCACAGTGCAGGACCGCAGCGTTCGATGCGGACCGTGCCCTTGGCGCCTGCGCTCTCCCATTCGCCGAGCGGCAAATAGGAGAGTTCGTCGTCGCCGCGCTCAGGGCTCGTCACGGCCTGCTCGAGCTGCGGCCTTGGCGCGACGACGAGTGCCTCCATGCGCGGCGGATCGAGCGCGACGGTCTTCGGCGGATCCGTCTGCGGTAGCTCCACCCGTGGCGGATTGGAGCTTGGCGCCTGCGGCAGGACAATTGGCTGCGAGGTCGTTGAGGCAAGGACAGGAGCCGTCTGCGCCGTCGCAGGCGCGACCGCAATCGCTTGCGCTGGCCTGACCGGAGCCACGGGATAGAGCGGCTGCGGCGGCGGAAGCACCGGCGCAGGGGCTGGCGTCGTGTCGACGTCAGGCCGAAAGCTGCGATGGGAGGAAACCGAGACACAGGAAGCCGATCGGCAATTCCTGGGCGCCTCGACCTGAAATCGATGACCGGCAATCGAGAACGCGTAAGACCCGGCCTCGGCTGCGGGCGCAATCGCCAGCAGCGCGATCAATGTGCCAAGCGAAGTCACAAGCCGCGTCATCGGCGCCTCCCTCTGTGTGGCGACGACGTTACGCAAATGGAATCGCGACCGAATGTGCGCTGCGTCACCCAGCCGCGGCGAGCCGTTGTGACGTCTATCACAGAACGTCCGGCCAGCCCGGCGTAGGGTCGAACCACGCTTCATCCACCCGCGACTTCAGTCCCATCGGGACCACACATCTTCGGAGGTTGTCATGAACAAGCTCACCATCGCCGCCACCGCCCTCTTCCTCGCGTCCACCGCCGCCGCGCATGCCGGCAATGCGATCTCGTTCCAGATCGAAGGCCAGAACATCCGCATCGAGACGCCACGCAACTGCGCCTCGCTCAATTGCGTGACCATCATCGCGCCGGGCCTCTCGGACAAGCCGATCAAGCTGAACAACATCAACCTCAAGGGCCTTGGCTCCAAAGACGATGACGTCGACACCACGCCGGCTCCTGCCACGACCGCGCAGCCCGCGCCGGCTCCGGTGCAGCAGCATCCCGTGCAGCAGCCCCCGGTGCAGGCGACTGCGCCGGCAGCGCCCGCTATCGCAGCACCGAGCACGACGGTTGCCGCTGTTCCGTCCGTCGGTTACGACGCCACGACGCAGACCGCGCCCGTTGCGGCTCCCACTCCTGCGCCCGCGCCGGTCGCGGTTGCTCCGGCCCCGGTGCCCGCCGCGCCTGTCGCGGTTGCCAACACACCGATCGGCGTCTGGGCCACCGAAGAGAACAAGGGCAATGTCCGCGTCGAACAGTGCGGCGTCAATCTCTGCGGCTACGCCGCAAAGACCAACGAGCGCATCCTGATCAACATGAAGCCCGACGGCGCGAAGTGGAGCGGCCGTATCCACGATCCCGACTCCGGCCGCAATTACGACTCGACGATCGCGATGAAGGGCCCGAATGCAATGCGCGTGCAGGGCTGCGCCTTCGGCGGCATGTTCTGCGGCGGCCAGACCTGGAAGCGCGTGAGCTGACGCCGCAGGCGTCGTCTCCAACACATGCACATTCTTCGTCATGCCCGGGCTTGTCCCGCCTGCGCGGCCGAAGCCGCTTCGGCGAGGCGAAGGCCCGGGCATCCACGTTCTTAGTCCCGCGCTTCAAGGCGTGGATGGCCGGGGCAAGCCCGGCCATGACGGTGGAGAGGCTTGGCCGCAAGCTAGCATCGCGTACCGTTTGAACGTTCACCGCCTCCGTGCGATAGACATTCATCCGCCGTTCAGCTGTACGCGGCTGATATCGGTCGATCTCTCACCGGGATTCTTCGTGACTCTTACCGTGGCCTGGCGCCGCTTCATGTTCGCGCTTGTGCTGCTGGCGTCGCCGCCGGCCGGCGCGAGCGTTGCGTTCGGATTCGATGCGATCGAGCTTGCGCAGGCGCAGCCAGAAGCGCAGCCGTCGCCCGCCCCTTCGCCGACGCCATCGGCTTCACCCGCTCCCGCGACCGAGGCGCAGCCCGCTGCCGTCGAGCCGATCGGCAACGTTGCGACGGTGACGGGCATCGCGACCGTGATCCGCGACAAAAATTCCTATCCGCTGCGCGTGCGCGACGACATCTATCTCAACGACGTCGTGCAGACTTCGTCGAACTCATCGCTCGGCATCACCTTCGACGACGCGACCACGTTCAACCTCTCCGCCAGCACGAAGATCACCATCGACACTTACGTCTATGAGGACGGCGGCAAGCACAACGCAGGCATCTTCGACATCGGCAAGGGCACGGTCGCCTTCGTCGCGGCGGCGGTGGCAAAGACCGGCGACATGAAGATCACGACGCCGACGGCCACGCTCGGCATCCGCGGCACCACGGGCGTGGTCGAGGTGCCGGAAGGCGCGGCCGCGAACAAGACCAACAACGTCAACATCAAGCTCTATCCCGACGCCGATGGCCGGGTCGGACACATCGACGTCGACGACCGCACAAGTGGGACCCGGCTCGGCGCGCTGACGCAAGGCGCGAGCGGTTTTGCGATCCGGCCGGGCGCAGCCGCGGCCGGCGTCATGCGCTTTGCCGCGGTGCCGATCACGATTCCCGCACAGCAGATCGCGCGCGACCGCGGCTTCGTCAGCCAGGTGCATCTGGCGCAAACCACGGGCCGGCAGATCGTCACCGAGCAGCGCGACTTCCGCCGCGCCAATCCGACCGCGAGCCCGCGCATTCCGCGGCCGTTCCAGCCGCCGCAACAGCAACAATTGCGGCCGAACACGGCGCCAGGACAACAGCCGCAACAGCCGCAGCGGCAGGGCCAAGCGCCGGGCCAAGGTGGCGCCGTGCAGCCCGGTACGCCGCGCGTAGGTCAGGGTCAGCAGCAACAAGGCCAGAAACAAGGCGCGGGACGTCCGGCAGGCCCACCGCGCGCCGGTCAAGGCACGCAGCCTGACGGCACCCCGCAAACCCGGCCGCGACGCGGTGGACAGAGTCCGACGCAGCCCGGCGGAGTCGCGCCGCCGCAGCCGGGCGGAACGCAACAGCAGCCCGGTCCGCAGCCGCAACTGCCGCGCACCGGCATGCAACCCGGCCAGCCGCCCGCTGCTCAACAGCCGGGCCTGCAACGCCCGGGCGGATTCCAGCAGCGCCTCCCCGCCGCACAACGCCCCGCAGCGCCGCGACGGCCAGCGCCAGTTCCGAAGGAGAAGGAGCGGCGGTGACTTTCTTCCTTCTCCCCTTGTGGGAGAAGGTAGCTCTGTATAACCTATTGAGACAGCAGGGGAAACGGAAGCCGGTGTCTGTATAGTGTCCCTGGCACGAGGTTCCCTGCGCGCCTCTCAATGTCTATTGCTCGCCAGCCGGCGCGCACTTCGGAATGTGCGAGGGGGTCGCCGCCGCACCGCCAAAAAAATAAGTGTGTAATGCCCAGCTCCGGCGCAAGCGGCCCGGTCAGCGTATCGCGCCGGGTTGAGTAAGACGGTGCTGACCGAAGCCAGCACCGGGAGCGTGTGCCGTCCTAAACGATCAAATCGTGAATCTGAATGTTGTCGATGGCAAAGCCAACCGGCATGACGGTGTTAGCCGGAACGTGGCTGCGATCCCAAATGGTAATGGCATGTTCGGTATTGGCAGGGTCACGTCCAACATATCTGGAATTGGCAGCGTCGATATCGATGATGATATCCATATGCTGCCAGCCGCTTGGCTGACCCGCAGCAGGAATCATCGCTATACGGTCAGCAACCTCATTGCCGTCAATAAAGACTTCTAGATTGCGAATGATGCTTGTATCCATACCCGGTTGAACCGCGAAATCAAAACTCAGCAGAGCCTTGCCAAGAGTCGGGTCTACAAAGTCGTGCCAAATGTTTATCTCGTGGTCTTGAGCGTCTCTGGTGTTCAAATAAAAATCCAAAGACGAATCCTTCGGCTGTAGTACGGTTTCAGTTAATACGGCTGTAGAGCTAGCAAAACCCCGCCATTCGTTCCCAGCAAGATCGGCCACATAAGGCGCAGATACCGTCTGACCAAAGTTGTCGAAGTTTTCTGAGAACAACAGAGCAGGTGAAGATGGGGGTGGTGGCGGCGGTGGTGGAAGATTGGCGGGGTCCGTCGTCCAATCGTTGATGTGGAGTGTGTCCACCGCAAAGCCGACGTGATTGACACCCGGCGTGTTGGACACATGCTGAATTTCGAGAGTGTGTGGTGAACCGGGTGATCCAGTATCAAACACAAACTGATACGGGTGAAAATTGGTGTCATCGGTCGGATGAACCTCGCCGATCTTGTGACCGTCGATCTTGAAGATCAACGTGTCCAAAGGATCAGTTTGATAGTGAATCGATTGGCCCACGTAATCACCGAAGACGCTTTGCGAAGCAACATCGACCGTCAGTACGGCCTGACCACCTGTTGGATCGGAGAACGCTTTCCCCATATCCATATCAAATGGATAAAAAGGCTCGCCAGCTTTGAGAGAAATTGACGTGGTGTTCAGATAATAATCTCCACTGGTGGCGTGCGTAGACCCGACAGTGATGTCGTCATTGAACACCTGACCGATTGCATTCCCACCCCAAGGATTGGATTGTAGACGATTGCTTTCGAGAGAACTGATTGGAATCGAGTAAAGCGTATACGTGTAGTTGTCGAAATTGTCGGAGAACAGAAGATTCCCAGCATGGAGTGATGGAGGCGGCGGCGGTGGAGGCGGTGGTGCTACGTATTTCGTGTCGATTAAAAAATAATGTGACGCCGCAGAATTTTCGATGAAGCGTATCTCTGCCGGTTCGTACACTCTAACGTTTAAATCTGTCCCTTCTGGATACAGAACAATGTTTGGAGACGTACCATGCTCCACGTTGTACTGATCAAGAACGAAAAATCCATTGACCGGAGCACTGCCAGGATAGCTCAATGTTCCAGTGCCCAAAAAGATGGCGGCATGATTTGAGTCGTAGTGGCCATCGGCGTCGAATGTGGCGATTGGATCGCCCGAATGAAGATTGGCAACGACTGTACCGTCCTTAACGACTGGTGTAGAAGGATGCCATCCTTCTTGAATCACTGCGTGTGTTACCGGATTCTCTATGTGTGTTGCTGGTCCGACTTCTTTGTCCAGCGCTTGTACAAGCGCCACGCATTGATCGAGAAACAGAGAGTTTTCGGGAAGTGTTGGAAATGCTTTGTTGACAAAGCCGAAGGTGATGTCTCCCGGTGATTGATCAATCGTATAGTTGAACGTCGAAGTCAGTCCTGCCACCGCTCTGGCAATGTCGTAAACCAAGGAATCATGATCAGTAAGATGTTTAGAGTCCGCAGTACGATTGCCGACGATATATTGCTCTTGAATGAGCGCCTCTGCCAAGGAAATGTTGTCTGCTAGAGAAAGCGGAAGCGGTTTTGTATTTTCGATCTTCGCGACAACATTGTCGATTTTGACTTGCGCGTGATCGATTACTTTCTGAAGCCGGGGCGAATCAATAAGGTCATCGATTTCATTTTGCAGTTTGTCGATCAGCTTCTCAAGCTTCGTAATGAGTTTAGCCATAGCCAATCTCCTGTTCAAATAAAAAACGCCTCGTTGCGACTTCGCTCGTTCACTCTGATGCTATCCCGCCTCTTCGGCTCGCCAACCGATATGGTGCTCTCATTGGTTTTGACTTTGGTATCGTGCCTCGTTGCGCGACGGATCAGCCTCGGCAACGATGTTGAGTTTGCGATATCGCACAAGATTCTCATCATTGACGAAGGATTGCATGGCGCGCAACGACTCAGAAAATATGGTCGCCTCCTGTGCTGAATCTAAAACTCAGAAGATACCAACCACGTGCATAGGTGAGACCAGTGGCGAATATATCACGCAAGTTCAGCTGGCACTTAAGAGCCAGACCATGACGGAACAGGCGCGGGACCGGTCGCTTTAGCGATGCTAGAATACTCATACCAAATGGAAATTGTTGTGATGTGCCTGCATCTCTGAGAGCGTCACACCAGTGAGCGTGATCGTGTCTCCATGTCCGTCATTTATGATAACGCCGGCGCTGCCAACGGCGGAGTGATTTAGTAAATCGCTGACGCTCGCGAAGATCGATTTCTCGAACTGAAGAGACTCATTGTTGATATTGAAGTCCGTAACAACATTCGTTCCGAAGTTGGGGCGGAAAAGGAACGTATCCGGACCTGGGCCGCCTGTCAGCGTGTCGCCGTTGCCTCCGATCAAGACGTCCGGCGCACTGCCGCCGATCAGCACATCATGCCCGGCTGATCCATCGAGTACGTTTTTACTGTCGGCGGCTCCAATGAGCGTGGTGTTCGTGCCCGACTGATAGATTACGCCTGGGTTAAACACGACGACACTCAGTGTGGAGGTATCGGATTCACCCTGTCCGTCAGAGACCACGAAAGTGAAAGTTTCCTGAGCCACTATATGTGAGGGCAGAGCACCCTTATTGGCGGCGTATATATAGCTTCCGTCGGCATTGAGGGTCAGGGAGCCATAGGCTCCTTTGACTGCATGCCCAACGCCCTCTGCCGATCCATTCACCGCACTGACGACCAAGTAGTCGTGAATATCGGGATCGGTGTCGTTGGCAAGCACGCCAGCCGCGGCCGCGACCGAAAGCGTTGAACCCTTGGCAACGCCGATCTCGTCGGCTACCGCGACGACGGGACTTTGCAAGCTTATAATCTGGTCGCTGAACTGGATGCACTCGACGTCGTGGAGAAGGGAAACTCCGTCCGAACCATCTTTGCTTTGTAACAAAAAGTCGCCTTGGTAACTCACAACATTGAATTGCGTCGATGGTGCCGGCAATACCACCGTATCGGCCCCCGGCCCGCCATCGATAACGTAATTTCCATTCCCTGAGCCAAATGGCAAAATAACAGTGTCATCTCCAGCGCACGCGGCTATCGTGCTGGAAAATTTGGTAGGAAAAATAGTGTCGTTTTCCTTAGTGCCGAGGTGGTTATAGTTATCTAAAGGATCAACAAGCGGTAATGTTTGATAGTGTTGGATTGTCCATCCAAGATCCTGGAGGACCGAAAGATCAAGCTGTCCTATATCAAAACGATTGTTTTGGTAATTTCCCCATTCGTACATTAGATCCGATGTGATGGGCTGATAGGCAATTGACGTGTTTCCAATGTGGTCGCCAGCTTTTCCGGGAATCTCATTGGGATCAAGCGGAAGCTTTCCGCCGAGTATATGGTCTACTGTTGGACTTGAGTAATACCAGACACCGTTCTGCTGAACCGTGTGTTGATTCCAGGGCGCGTTTACCTCAGGCCAAGTTGCAAATCCTAAACAATGAATGATTTCATGTGTCGCGATGGATATAAAGTCATCGCTGCCATTTGGAATATCGGGGACGATTCCGAGCTGCGGGTTTGGGTCGAACCATACGGGGTCGCCATAATTTCTAATTGTTCCATCGTTGCCCAGGTAGATCGTGAAGCCGCCGTCTGGCAACCCCTCATTCGGATCGATGCCGGTTTGCCCCTTCACCATCGCCGCGAGGGTCTCTTGTCCGTTAAACGTCACCCAAGCAGGTATGCTTGGCAACAGGCCATCCGTGTTGAACGGATTTTCGGATGACGGCTTTACGACAATCTGTAAATCAAGGGGCGCTTGAAAGACAATGTACTGGCCCAGGTAAGACATGACATAGTCGATGTCTTTGGCCACTAGTGACGAATTAGCGCCCAATGAGTTGTTGGGATCGGAGATTGTGAGAGTGTAGTTGATTGACATCTTGCCCTCCAAAGACCTCACAGGGAGCACCGAAGCAATGTACCAAGCCCCGCTATCTCTTCGCCGCAGACCCGTAGTCGCTGCCGCTCTCTGGGCCGACGTACCTGCCCGTTTTCATGCACGGCGCCTTAGCTCCTGCGCAGCTTTACGGGTTCTTGGTTGCGGGTGGCTAACGCATTCGCGGCAAACTCTGATCCTTTTTTTGTGCCCAGACTTGGCCATTTTCCAGAAGCACGATTACTGCTGCGAGTGCTACTTCGGCAGTAATTATCCTCACGCTCTTTCGGATCTCCTCCCAGAATGAAATTTTGAGTTTCGTTGCCGAGAAACTTCAGCGAGACTACTGCTTCGTGCTATCGTTGAAGCCGCATCTCTAGGGGGGGGTCCTCGTTCACACCGGCGTTTCTTCCAAGTTTACATAGAAAGTTGCTCGCTCTCATTGAGCCGCACAGGGTCGTTGCCGCTCTGAGGAAAAGCCGCCCTAACGAATACCTAATGTTGATTTAGCCGCAGCGGCGCAAAATCCAGCGCCGACTCTGCGAGCCTGCCGATGGCATCGATGCTGCCAGTTGAGGGAACGGGGAGTTCGGTGCCTCGCCGTTTTGTGGGCAGCTCTCGGGCGCTCATCTCGCGCTTGTCCCATATTGACTCTCTTTCGGCCTGGGGCGCAAGGGAGTAGTCCACTATTGTTTTGGGTGAGAGGAGGTGCGAATGGCCGATAAAGATGCATCGCGCTGTCCAAGGTCTCAGAACCACGAGCAGGGATGTCCTTCGGGCGACAAAGTACAAGGCTGCGACAGCTGACGAAGAAGAGGGAGGAAGCAAATGAGAGTCACCGCTTTTTGCGCATTGGTGATCGTGACAGTCGTGGCTGCTGGCGAAGCTAGTGGTGCTTGCCCTGGTCGTACCAGAACAGCGACCGGAAGAGCACAAGGCCGGCGCTCCTGTTTGTCTTCATGATGTGCATGGAATCTTACCACCAAGAACAGAGATGATGCTCGCGCGCGGCCGGCGCTAGAACTTCCCGTACCAGTCCGGCGTTCCCTCAGCTGAAAAACGTTCATTCGACGCAGGCAGCACCAACCTTGGCAAATGCACGGATTCAAATTGCTCCCACACAAATATGCCGTTCAATGGATAGCGACTCTCGCAGGACCAGCTAGAGCCTTGGCTTCCTTCGCCGTGAAAATCCCATCGCCCTTACGCTTCCAGAATCTGACGAGTGAGCGCTTATACCCGCTGATGACTGCAGGTTCAGGCTGGGGCGCAGCTTGAACGGCCGCTCCTTGTCCTTGAACGACCAGCAGGCGACGCGAATGCTTGATGGCTGGCCTCTATAGGGCTGGCTCGGCGGGGTCGTCCCCTCCTGGGACCGGGGCGCAGCTTTCGTTGCCGATGCTTGGATTTTGATCCCAAAGCGACCGGAAATCTGTCATTGTCGAGACCATGCCGAGCGTGAACCCAGAAATCCTCAAATGGGCGCGAGAGACCGCCGGTCTCTCGACGGAAGAGGCGGCTGCAAAGCTCGCCCTCGCCGACGCGCGTGGTTTGACGGGGGCAGATCGTCTGGCTGAGTACGAGGCCGGTGAACGCGAGCCGACCCGGCCCCTTCTTGTCCGCATGGCCAAGCAATATCGCCGACCCTTGCTTTCGTTCTACATGGCCGAGCCGCCGAGGCGGGCTGAGCGGGGCGAAGACTTTCGAACGCTCCCTCCCGAGCACTCGATCGCTCAAGACGCCTTGGTCGACGCCCTCATCCGGGACGTCCGTGCTCGGCAGCAGATAGTCCGCGAGGCTTTGGTAGACGAAGAGGAAGCCGTCCCCCTGCCCTTCGTCGGTTCGATGACGATGCGCCAAGGTGCCGAAGCCGTTCTGCGCTCGATTGTCGAAACGCTCCACCTCGATCTGGATCGCTATCGACGCGGCACCAACCGGCAGCCGGGCGGCTTCACCTATCTGCGCGACCAAGCCGAGCAGGCAGGCATCTACGTCTTATTGATCGGCAATCTCGGCAGCCACCACACGAGCCTCGACGTCGAGACCTTCCGTGGCTTTGCCCTGGCCGACGACATCGCGCCCTTTGTCGTGATCAACGATCAAGATGCGACAACGGCGTGGGCGTTCACCCTCCTTCACGAACTCTGCCACATCTGGCTGGGAGCGACCGGCGTGAGCGGCGCCTTCGCAGAAAGCGCCGTCGAGCAGTTTTGCAACGACGTTGCAGGCCGCTTCCTGCTTCCTTCCGGCGAACTCGAGGCGTTGAACCTGCGAGGCGAACGTTTCGAGACGGTCGTGGCAAGAATAGGCGACTTCGCAGAACTGCGAAATATCAGCCGGTCCATGGTATCCTACAAGCTTCTGCGAGAAGGCATCATCGACCGCGAACTGTGGAGCCGCCTGACCGCGTTCTTTCGAAGTCAATGGAAGGCCGCTCGTGCGAACGAACGCGAGCGCAATCGCGAGCGCGAAGGCGGTCCGAATTATTATGTGGTGCGACGACATAGACTTGGCGAAGCTCTCGTAAACTTCACGGGCCGCATGCTTGCCGAACGGGTCCTATCTCCCACAAAGGCGGGGAAGGTTCTCGGCGTCAAAGCATCCAACGTCTATGGAGTGGTCGGGGCAGGTATCAACGCGGCGCAGGGGTGACGATTGTTACACCTGCTCGACGCCAACACCCTCATCACAGCCAATCGCGATTACTACCCGCTAGATCGCGTCCCCGAGTTTTGGGATTGGCTGCTGCACCAAGCCGCGCAAGGTAACTTGAAGATACCAATCGAAGTGGTCGAAGAGATCAGAGAGGGCACCGACCACGTTTCTGAGTGGATCTCACAGAGGGACCATCTGGATGCGCTCACGTTGGATGAAGACGTCGATGTGGATTTGCTGCGTCGCGTGATCGAGGAAGGCTATGCGCCCGATCTGTCCGATCAGGAAATCGAGATAATCGGCAGAGACCCTTTCCTCATCGCTCACGCGCTACGAGCGCCCGACCAACGATGCGTGGTGACAGGCGAAGTCTCCAAAGCTAGCAAACAGCGCGCCAACCGGAAGGTGCCGGACGTTTGCAATCAATTGGGCGTTCGCCCGATGGACAGCTTCGGGTTGATCAGAGCGCTGGATTTCTCAACGTCTTGGCGTGTCGCGTTAGGGGTCTGACGTCCTCGTCCGATACGGAACAATCGACGGGGAGAAACGCATAACGGCGCCTCCGCGAAGAGCTGGGAGATCCAAGCCGCCGCGCGGAGCTGGCCGTCAAGGACTCGTAGTTTTTCCGACCCCGACATAGATGGGCGGGCATGTTTTCAGAATTGGCCCTGCCGACCAAGGCCAAGCTGGTTCCCGCCGGGCATGATTGGATCCACGAGATCAAGTATGACGGCTACCGCTTGCAAATCATCCGGGACGGCGATCGCGTGCGCCTGCTCACCAAAAATGGCCAGGACTGGACGAAGCGCTTCCCCTGGATCGGCGGAAACGGCGCGCCAGATCCGGCAACGCCACTTTGTGATCGATGGTGAGGCGGTGGTGCTCGGCGTCGATGGCGTGTCCGACTTCAACGCGTTGCACTCACGCAAGCACGATCACGAAGTGCAGTTCTGCGCCTTCGATACTCTCGCCGAAGGCGGTGACGATCTCCGCATGCTCCCCTTGTCCATGCGGAAGGCGAACTTGGAGCGCCTGTTGGCACGCCGTCCCGAAGGTGTGTTCGTCAATCCCTTCGAACGCGGTGAGCTTGGGCCTGATCTTTTTCGAGCGGCCTGCAATCTTGGACTTGAGGGATTGGTGTCAAAGCGTCGCGATCGGCCTTATCAGGCCGGCCGGAGCAAGTACTGGGTCAAAGTGAAGAACCGTAGTCACCCGGCGATGGATCGGTGCGACCTATTTTGAGTCGACAGCCCGCACCACGGTCGGCGGCTCGACTACTCGTCTCTTGCCGATTTAGCACGGAGCCGCGCTTGAACTCGCGCGAGCGGCTGTCCGAGAGCATTCTCCAAGCGGCCCATCGCATCGATCATCAAAGACATGAGTGCAGGACGTTGCGCCGCATCGAACGGATCGCCTGGGGTTTCCCACTTGATCCTCGATGCGCGCTTTTTATCTAGTCTTTCCCATACGAGGGTCCCGCCGAAAGCACTGTCGATCGCGGCTTTTTGCGCGTGCAGCTCGTCAAATATCGCCTTGTTCTGCTCTCTTTCACCGTGATCAATATAAAGCTCTACCCGCCCAAACGACCTAGCGATCACGAAGTTGTACGGCACCCCACCCAATCCGGAGCCGGCGGATACGTAGTGGGCATCATTAGGCGAGATGTTCACAAAACGCGGTATCGTTAATCCGGCAGCCCTAAGCAATTCTGTCCAAAATTGCCGCCTAGCTTTGTTGCGCTCTTTGACACCGACAGTAGCCTCGACCTCATCCAGTGACTTACCGGCAAGGCCGATCATGTACTCTTCGGCATCCTTGGTCGGAATGATCTGATCGACGTCCAAGAATATGTCTTCACCTGATTGCCATGGTGTAACTCGGAAACACTGGAGGCGCATCTTGAAGTTCAGCAGCCACAGAATTGTCGATGTGACCTCCTTGCGGAAATTTGCTGCTATGAGAATGATGCGCTGGGTAGATCCTTTGTTGACCGTAATCTCATCGTATTCATCAGCATCAAGAAACTCGGTCAGGACCTCTTTCGCATCCTCTCCAGGACTGCTCCGGTCGAGATACGCTTGGAAGACTGATCTAATATTCTCTTTAGAGAGGCTTGAGCAGTAGGAGGCATATTTAAGCGCTTGCCACGTTACATCGCGGCCCGTGTCGTCCAACTTGTTCTCGATCAGAACGAGCGAGCCCTGCTTATCAATGGCGAGAAGGTCCAGACGCTCGTTAGTATCGGTAAACCCGCCGAACTCTTTCTGAATGATCAGCAACTCTTCGCCTAGGCACGAAGGCTCCTTTGCGATCCATTCTTGTAAGTGTTGCCTTTCTCGAAACCCCAACTCGGCGAATGTCTCGGACCTAAGAGGCTCGATAGAATTCTTGCTCTTATTAACTTTAAACATTGCGCGCCGCCTGCTGGAATTCAACACCGGCAGCTTATACAAAAAGACGCGAAAGTGAGAAAGGTGGTAAAACGTATTGTGTGCAGCCGCAGGCATCGGCCTACGGCGCCAGCATCATGCGCTTTGCTCTAGCTAAGCGCCGTCAGCGTCTCAGACATTGGTGTGATCACATTCAGCCCGAAAGCGGCTGGCAGCCACCTCGGCCTTGCGCCGCTCAGCACGCCGCCGATGCTCGGCTGCCACCGCCTTGCGGTTCTCAAGGTCCCAGAGGACTTGTCGATCTCAGCGCCGTCCAGCGTGCGCTTGATCCGCAGCACGATCGACAGCACCATCACAAACGTCACCATAGGGCATCAACAGGTCGCGTGCGGCGACACGTGCGATGAAGGTTTCTGGCTTCCCTGTTGCGGCAGACAGCAGCGCCAGCTCACGCCACTGGCGCGGCGAAAAAGCGCGCCCACGACACATTATCCGTTTGTGCAGCGCGAAAGGATTTGCCGTCTCGCGTTGCCGTACTCTTACGGACATTGCGCGTCCGCTACCTTTAGCATCTACTCCGGATTGAATTTGATGACGATCTGATTTTCGGTCGAGGTCCCCATGAGCGTTAAAGCCATGATGGCGACGATCCTCCAAGACCAACTGACGCGGCGCGGCGTGCTTTCACTGACGCAATCTGACTGCCATGAGATTGTAGAACTGCTGATCGAGCAGCTAAGAGAGCTGGAACTTTGCTTAGCCGCGCGGGAATTCGCCGACAAACGGGAGCCATAGCCCCGGCCATGCGCGCACGTCCTTGGAGGCTCGCTTAAAGGGAACGGACATGACCGAGAGAAAGCGCAACCAACCCGAGGCGCGACGAATTGCAAAACTTGCGTGCCCGGTCCGGGCGGCCGCTCTGGCGGGCACCATCACGCTTACAATTTCAACCATGGCGCAATCGTCGGAGGTTTCACTAGTAATTCAAAACGCGTGTAGAGCGGCCGTCGCACAACAGACCGGCTCAATGGCACAAACCGACACCGATAATATTTGCAAGTGCGTATCCGATACCGTTCTTGGTGAAATTTCGGCTGCGGACATTCAAAGCACGAAACCTGAGGTGATAACCCGTCCAACCCGCGACGCCTATATATCTTGTCGCGTCAAAATGAGCGTCGTGCCTCAAGAACCATCCAGAAAAACCGACATCCAAGGCATTAGACTAGGAATGACTGAGAGAGAGGCGAATGTCGTAATCACACCGGGCAAACGGCCATCGCTAGTATTTACTAAAGCCTTGGAGCCTCCGCTCATTTGCGAGATCGAGCATAAATTTCAAAGCGGTACTCCCCCGCGCGAAATGATCTCGATCGTGTCCGAGCAATTCAAGATGACACCAATCAAGGCGGACTGGTCCGCGGAAATAGCTCATGCATCAACTTCACGGCTCGAACCATTCACCACGATGTGGGGCACCACAAAAATGGTTGTGGCCGTTGGCGGTTTAATAGCGCAATGGCGTAGCGATGGGCTCGCGCTCGAACTTACACTGAATTATCCGACTATACCGAATGCTCCAAACGAATACATCTTGAAACTCGTGGATGAGGAATTAAAGAAGAGAGATACCGTCGTAGCAAACGCTAAACGCGACGCCGGGCTCGATGCTCAGCGCGCGATCAACCCGCAACCCAAATTCTAATAAACGCCGCCTCCGGCGCCGGGCTTGCAATTGTCGGCGTGGATCAAGAGCAACATCCCCCTGCCTGACGGCGCCAGCGCACTGCCAGATGCGATCCGGCTCTATCCGCATCGATCGCCCCCGCAATCAGCACAACAACAAAGGCCCCGACGATGTTGCGCGTCGGGGCCTTCAAGATCGTCAGGCCGGTTACATCCGCCGTGCCATCTGATCGTTGGTGTCACTGACTACCGCTACTGATCCGGTGCAGAAAGTGGCGCGGCCGCGGCAGCGATCGGAACACATTGCGCCCGAAACCGCTCGGCCTCCACCTCGGCCTTGCGCCACTCGGCACGCCGCCGATGCTCAATCGCCAATGCCTTGCGCGTCTCCACATCCCAAATGATCTTGTCGATCTCGGCGCCATCGAGTGTGCGTTTGATCCGCAACACGAGGGAGAGCGCGATCACGACATCGCCATAGGGCATCAGCAAGTCGCGCGCGGCGACGTCGCAATGCGCGATGAATGTCTCGATGGCCTCCTCGCTCTTGCAGAACAGCAGGGCCAGCTCACGCGCCTGCCGGAGGTCATCGAGAGCAGACCGGCTCTCGTTATCACCCAGCAACATACGCTCAGCAGCCCGGCCGGCTGTCAGCTCGATACAATGGCCGTACACGCTCGCAAAGACATCCGAAACCGAACTGATATTCTCGCCCGGCTTGGGCATCGCAGGAGCGATGGCCTCCCGAACATCGAAGGCATCGTAGGGATCTTCCGCAAATGCTTCCATGTGATGCTCGCCCCAGACGCGACCTTCATAGTCCGAACCCGGGTCCACCGTCGCACCACCCAACGGATGCCCGAGCAAGCGCGCAGCGACGATGTGGCCGCTCTCGTGAATGGCAATCCGGCAGTCCTGGTCGTAAGTGCGGCCGAGCACGACGAGGAGCCTGTCATACTCGTCGCCTTCCGCATCGGGCTCGCCGCCATTGTCGCCGACCTCGACGTTAGCAGCGACGCCCGTGCCGCCGGGGGAGGTCGCAGGTTGCGCGTTGCCTCCCAGGGCCGGATTTCCTTTAGACATAGCCGAGAACCTTCTTATGACGCGCAAGCATACGCGCTCGGCTGGCGGCGACAACGCCGTCACCACGCTGCGGCATCGCGCGGGCGATCATCTCGGCGACGGCGGCCAGGATGCGATCCTTATTTTGTGGATCGATGACCCAGCCATCAATTCGATGGGTGATCTGGTGAGGCTCCCAGCCGGGAGGTGCGGCTTTCACGGTCACAGGCGCGGCACCTCAGGCTTGGCCGCCGGGATAGGCGCAACGCCGTCGCGGATCGCGTCCACCATGCCGCGCAGCTCAACGAGCGCGAAACCAGCCGCGACTTCGACCTGCGTCGCTGTGTTGCCGATAAACAGCGCCATTGCGCCGCTCTCGTAGTGAAAGTGAACTCTCTCCAAGGCGTCAGTAAAGCGCTTGCCAGCCGCCAGATAATCCGGCAGAGCCCGCTCAACCGCATCGAGATCACGCATCAAGTTTTCGCTCGCGGCCTTGCGTTCGACGATAGCGCGCTCCCTCGCGAGCTTCTGCTCGGCGGCAGCGATCATCGTCTGCACCTCCGCGAGTGCATCGGAGTAGCCGTCACACGTCAAAACGCAGGCGGCGATGGCGGTCTCCAGCTTCGCGCGAGCCTTCTCGTCGGCGTCGAGATGGGCGTCGAGATGGTGACGCTGGAGCGTTGCTTTGGCGCCACTGAGTGCCGTTTCGGCAGCAGCATGGCGATTGGTCAAGCTATCCTCGCGTGCGCGCAGCGCCGCCAGTTCGGCTTCGAGTTGTTCGATCATTGTCTTTCGCTTGAAGAATGTCATGGTGAGATACTAAGTGATTTGGGGTCACTCAGGTGCGGCGCGCGCCACATTCGGTGCGGCGTGCTCCACGTCTCGGGGCTGTACTTGGCGCGGTTCGGCAACTGTTGCAGAGCGGTGTCGCCGAGATACGGACAGCGCTGAGCGAAATCGGCGAGAGCGATTAACCCTTTGACTTCGGAAATCGGGTTGGCGCGAATTAATGAATTGACTTCTGACAAATTAAATAGATATTCTAATTTTATAGTTTAACTTTGGTTATATATTTTAGGTGTGCAATGATCCGCTTGCCCGCATTCTCTGCGCTTGCCATCGCATCAGTTCTCTTCAGCTCGACAAGTCAGGCACAAGAACTTGCAAAGCCGAACCTGTCGGAGACAAATATCAGAGAGGCGCCTAAGTCGCCGACCCCCCACGCTGGAAGTCCGGCAGACTATGCGCTCCTCCCCGCCGGGCAGGATAGTTACCTCCGGTTTGATATACGGGTAGCGGAAATCAAGGTTGATGATCCGAATGTACTTGATGCGATGCCTAACCGGGATGATCCCACGACCGTTATTCTGCGGCCGAAGCAAGCGGGCATAACGCGGGTGATCGTTTATGGGGTCTTGGAAGGTCTAGCGGCGGCGGATTTGCAAGCTGTTCGGTCGGACGGCGAGTTGGCCTCTAAGAAAAGGCTGCTATACGACGCTAACGTCGCTATCGGTAACCAGGTGGTTATATTACGTGCTAAGGGTGTTCGCGAAGTTATGGACTGCGCACCCGGTTGTTATCCTTCACTGATAAACAGGCAAAGAGAGCCGGATCAGATCATCGAACAGCGAAACCGTTGATCTGAACGCGTCGCCCTAACCCAGACAGCTCAAAGGGCGCTACGTGCCCTGATCGCCGTAATCGCTCACCCCAGCAATTTGGTGGTCTGCTCTTCCCTATACTTCTCTAAGCGAGCCTCGGCGGCCTCGCGCGCACGCTTGCCACGGCGGGTCTCAAGCTGGCGCATCAGCTCTGGCATGTCCACCAGCCACATCCCGCCGACCAAGTAGCCGAGGGGGTGGTCGGTGTACTCTGTCGCGATACACCAGCGGCGGATGGTCTCGGGGTCGGCGCCTGCCATGTCAGCAGCTCTCGACAGCGGCAGCGCGTCGCAATCGCGGAATTGAGCAATCCAGTTGCGTTGATGGGGGCGCTCGCGCAGCTCAGCAGCAATCTGTTCAAGCAAGGCGGCGTGTTCGATGTCGGCGATCATTGGTCGTATCCGGGACGAAGCAACGGGGTGCCGTCGATCACGCGACCCCCAATCGCGGCCAGAAGGTCCCGGAGGGCGCGGACGGGCGTTGTCCGGTCGAATTCCAGCAGATCAGCCGCCCCGATGAACGGGAGTTCCATGCATTTGCATCCTTTGTTGTTGTAACCCCCTTGAAAATTGCTGGCCCTAGCTACCCCCCGAGCGCGGGCGCCACCCGCATGGTGCGCGGGCGGCAGAAGGACCCGGCGCTCGGCGGCATTCATTGCTTCTCCATGAAGTAAGCGAGCCCTCCTGACGGCTCTGACGGGGCTGACGCATTTTTCGGATTAGCCCTCCACACGCGCGCGCGCGTAAGCGTTGAACCGAAAAATGCGTCAGCGCCGTCAGCCGCGTCAGCCGCCCATTTCCTCATGCGTAGTCCCCACCGAACGCCGGCTTCGGGCGCAAGCTGATCCCGAAGAATTCTCGCGCTTTCTCGCCGCGGTAGAACTTGAACCCAGCGGCCGTCAGGTTGTCCTTGAAGGTCGAGCTGGTGCCGGGCTTGTGACCCGCCGCCTTGGCGTAGTCGGACCACGACTTGAAGAGAATGCTGCTGGCCACGGACCTGTCCATGTTACCCGGCTCGCAGATGCATTCCTCCTGCCTCCAATGATCGAACAGGTCCTGATCACTGAAATATTCCGCGGTGGCGTCGATCACGCACTTCGGGCGGATCAGCCCGTTCTGCTGCCAGTCCAGGCAGCCCTCGATCATCCACTGGAGGATGCCAGGGGCCTCCTGCATGAGCTTCTGCTCAAGCTCACGATCCGGCTTGGCGGGCTTCAAGGTGAACGGCACGATGTTGAAGCGGCGCTTGGCCGCCTCATCAACATTGTGCAGGACGGGCTTGTGATTTCCGATCACGATCAGTTTGAACGTCGGCACGTAGGTGAAGAAGTCGCGCCGCATGAACCGTGCGGTGATCGGATCACCGCCGGTCAGTGCCTTGATACGCGCCTCAGCCCATGCGCGGCCCTCCTCGGTCTCGCTCGCGGTGACAAGTCGTGATCCGGCCAGCATGGCGAGGTCGGTCGGGTGCTTGTCGCTGGTCGAGGCGGTGAACGTCTCCATAGCGGACGTGGCCGAGTAGTCCTTCAAGATCGTGGTGATGGTGTTGAGATAGACAGACTTACCGTTGCCGCCGGGGCCGTACACGAAGACCAGCGCGTGCTCGCGCGTGATGCCAGTCAGACAATAGCCGCACCACTGCTGGAGAAAGCGGATCAGCTCGCCGTCGTCTCCGGTCGTCTCGACGAGAAAGCGGAGCCAACGCGGACAGCCGCTGGAGTGCGGCGTCACCGCCGTGACCTTGGTGATGCCGTTATCGGGCGCGGCCGGGCGCAACACCCCGGTGCGCAGATCAACCGTGCCGCCCGGTGTGCCGAGAAGCCACGGGTCGCGATCCCAAAAATCCTGGGTGACCGCGATGTTGGGATCGCACCTTGCAAACCGTTCGACGCCACCGGTGAAGCCGGTCGCGCTGAGCTTGTAGCGCTTGCGCGCATCCTGGTCCTCGGCAAGCTGCCGTGCCAGTTCACGCGCCCAGTGGAAGGCAAGGCTAGTGTTGTTGATTTCCCAATAAGAGCCATTCCAGCGGAGCCACTTGCCGTGAGAATGGCAGTAGCGCAGCTTGTCGCCATGCAGTGCAACGAACTGCTGGGCAGCGCTATCTTCGGTGACGGTGTCGTTGGGTGTCAGGTGACGCACGACGTAGGGGGAATTCATGCGCGCGCTTTCCAGCAATCGTTGAAGTCGTTGCCGACCGTGGGCTCGACGAGGTTGACTGCGCGGCCACGCTGGAGATAGGAGCGAGCGCAACTTTTCACGTCACGACGGCTGGTCGCATCGTTCTCCTGCAAAATGGTCAACTCGCGCAGATGCGGCAGCACCGGGAAGTGCCGCACGGCGCCGCTCGATCCCAATGCCCATGCGGGCGCGAAGCCGGCGTCACGCGCGGCCAGCGCGGTTTCGACGCCTTCGCCGATGGTCAACGTTGTTGAAGCCTCTGCATCGAGCTTGATGGCTGCACCCTTGGCGATACCGAGCATCTTGCGGTCGATCTTTTCGCCAGTCTGTTGGTTCAAGAAGGTGCGATGGATCCCGCAGGGTTCATTGCTCAGGATGTCGCGGAGCAGACAGACCATGCCGCAATGGCGTGTGTCGGCATCGAAATAGAGCCCAGCGTGGTACCGGATGGCTGAACCAGCGACACCGTCGGGCAGGATAAGCCCGCGGTGTTCGCGCAGATAGCGCTCAACGATGGTCCCACGCGGATCGCGCGCCTCCGACCAGATTTTCAGAGCCAGCTTCTTCTTGCGCTCGTGATCGTCGGACGTGACGGAAGCGCGCGAGCGCGAGTGGTCGTGGCGCCAGTCATCAGCGAGGCCGAGCATGCTGCCCACGTAGTCCCGGCATTCCTTCCAGCCATCACCGGCGTGGCTGAACACCACGAAGCCGCCGGGCGCGCTCGACTTGAGCGCGATCGACAGCGAGCGGTCCTGCTTGCTGTGACCGGGGCCAGGCACATTGCATTTGTTGCGCCCGGTGACGTCGCCACCCAAGACGTGCGCGATATAACGGATGTCAGGTTTCACGCCTGTTGCCTTCGCGAAAAGCGCCGCCCTCAGTGGGCGGCGGATGCGTTGTGTGCTAGTTCGGTCCGTTCATGCTGTTGGCCGCCTCGGCAGCGCGGAGCTGCCGCTTCAGAACAGCCATAGTGTTACGACCGGCACGCCAATCGCTCGGTGTCACGGCCAACGTCGTGCGGATGGGCGAACCGCGATAGTTCGCGGTGAGCTTGATGTGCTTGCCGCCCAGGCGATGCGAGATGTTGGTCGCGCCCTCAGCCTTCAGGAGCGCGACGGCGCCGCGAAGAATTTCGTTCCCATGCGACCTCATACGGCGCTACCGATGCAGGCTGCGATTGACTTTGAAGGGGGTGGTCGGCATAGATGTGGCTTCCTTTCCGAGGATTTACCTTGGCTGGTTGATTGCTTGGTTGGAGATGAGAGCGGCCCGCGGCAACGGGCCGTTTTTCAATTCTGGCTAGGCGATTGCGGTCACTTCTGACGCCTGCTCGCGCGCACGACGCCACGCCGCAGCCGCTTCGCGCGAAACCAACACGCGCGTGCCGACGTTGAACGTGACGGGCATAAGACCCAAAGGCTTCAACTTGTAGAACAGCTGGGAGCTGATGCGATGACGCGCGCAGAATTCACGCACGCTGTAAGCGTCCGGGTGCGGCGTGGGATCGGCCTTGCGGCCAATAACTTCAGGGCGAGCCATCCTTGTCCTCCATGATCGAGAAGCGATATGGAGGACAATGAGCGGGCGTGGGCTTCCAAGCGAGCACGCAAACACGCATGCGTGTTTGCGTATTGTCAGTCGCGGCGGTTTCGGCGGCCGAGCGCGCGTGCGATGCTGTCAGTTGAGGGCACGTTTGAGCCTTTTTTCACCAAAGGTCGCAAACGGTTTTGAATTGCTTGGAGCGTCGTTTTGTCTGGCGGATAGCCATCGGGCGGAAATGCTTTCGGTAGCAATTCTTTGACGACCTTGACTTGCCTGCCGTCCTTGCTGCGCTGTTGGGGTTTCGTTGTGATGTCGTCGTCAGCGCGCAACCACGCCTCTGCGGTACTAGTCAGGTCTCTGTGCGGCGCCAAACGCGCAGCATCTATCGTTACAACCTTCTTCGACATAAGGCCGATCCACCAAATTCGAGGGCCGCATGTACAGGGCCTCCGGCAATGGTAAATTCATTAGCAGAGCGAAGTCCAGACACACCAAAGCTAGAGCGGAACCGTTCCTACCTATGGCAGTTGTATTTCGCCCGTGTAGGTGGTTTGAAAACACTTCGTGAGTTGGTCAGCAGCGCGCGTTATTACGCCAATCGGATAGTCGGATCGACCACTACCGAGCCAGACCACGCCCCAAAATCGATCAGCGTTGCTCGCGTAAGCGCCTCGCTCGGATCGCCGATAATGTAGCGGCTGTAGTTCTTCTCGACCATCTGGACGCTCGTGTCATGGTGCGCGGCGACCACGCGGGTCGGCACGCCTTTCAGCAGCTGCCGGACGATCGATGAATGCCTCAAGGCATACGGCGTCGTCTCCGGACCAAGTCCGAGACGTTCGACAATCGGACGGAACGTCGTCGCCAAGTTCCATATCTTATCGAACAGCGGCCCATTCGCCGGGCGACCGGTCGCCTGCTTACGCAGCACCTCCGCCAAGCGAAGCGAGATCGCCAAAGGGCCGGTGCTCGATCTTGCGGCTCTTACCCTTGCGGCTGGTTGGCATCATCAGCCGCGGCGCCGTCAGATGATCCTGCAAATCGGCCGGCGTTAGCTTGAACACCTGACTTTCGCGAGCGCCGGTCTCGGCCAAAACGTCAATCAGGAGGCCGTAGTCGGCGTCCTCATCATAGGACGCGCGAACCAATGCCGCGACTGTGTGATCCGGCAGAATGACATTGCGCGCGACCTCGCTGTCGGGCAGCTTCTTCAATCCGTTCTGCCACGGGGTCGTGTTACTGATGCGCTTGTCGTTGCGCGCGGCAAGCGCGAGCGCGGCCTTCAGCGAACGCCCGATGCGATCGGCTGACGACGGCTTCATTCCCATCTTCACCAGACCGGCACGCCAGTCGCGCAACTCGCGCTCCGCCAGCAATGCAACGGTCTTGCTCTTGAAGGCATCGGTCAGGTGCAAGCGGAGTTGGGTCGCATTGTATTTGCGTCCACCACGCATTTCGAGGTCGGCCTCATAGGCGTCAATAGCCGCGGCAACACTGATCGGCTGTTCGCTGTTGCCTTCGCCTGCGCGCGCCAACCTCTTGGCTCGCTCCAGCGCCTGCCAATAGGTCATGACGCTTTCGCCGTTGGCATCCTCGTGGTCGTCGGCGAGCGCGAAGCGCTTCAGCCAGCGGCTGCACTTCACTGACCATGTGCCGGGGCCTGCGTTACGGCGATAGGCGAGAAAGATGCCAGGCGCTATCTGCGCCGTATACGGCTTCTTACGTGTCGCGAGCTTCAGGCGTGCAGTACGGTTTTCCAGAAATGCAGAACGTGTCCGGCGGGCCATGGTGTCCCTCAAAATGTCCCCACGGTGGGGGTGGAGGAGTATGGCGCCCACTGTAGCTCAGTAGGTATAAAATCAGCAATAACAATCACTTAGTGGAGTTGCGTGGAGCTGTATAGAGCTGTATGGAGTGCATTTTCTCCCCTTGTGGGAGAAGGTGGCGCGAAGCGCCGGATGAGGGGTTCTATCGGCGAAAACTCATCGACAGCTTCACGCGTGGAGAGAGACCCCTCACCCGCCTCGCCGCTTCGCGGCGAGCCACCCTCTCCCACAAGGGGCGAGGGTGCACCGTCAACGCGGGGCGAGGTGAAGAAAACTCACGCCTCTCCGCGTAGCCAGGCTTTCATCTTCTGCAACAGGCCGTGCCGCAACTCGCCCACCGAGGCTGCTTCAGCCGGTGTCAGTGTCTGCAAAGCCGCATCGACATCGTCGGTCGCCAGCGGTGGCGGCTCGGGCGCAGGCGAAGATGCAAGCCCCGCCGCCGCGAGCGCGATCGGGCCAACCTGGGTCAGGAACACGCGCTCATACTCGCGCGACAGGCGCGCGAGCGCGTCTTCCAGGGGCAGCCAGTCGACCGCCTTGATGTCGTTCATCAGCTTGCGGACGGGACCGCCCCCGGCCTCCATGCGCCAGAAATGCACGACCTTGGAGCGGCCACCTGACTGATAGACGAGCGTACCCAAAAATTCGTGGATGGCGACGTCGTGGCCGGTCTCTTCCCGCACTTCGCGATGCGCAGCTTGCTTCGGCGTCTCGCCGTCGTCGAGCTTGCCCTTGGGCAAAACCCATTCGTTGCGCTTGCGCTGGCGCACGACGGCAATCAGCGGCGACGCACCTCGCTGCAGCACAATACCACCCGCCGCCATGACCGGCGCCCGTGCCATCACCCAATCCGTCGTCGTAGAAACGTCCCCACCGACGATATAAGCGGCCGCCGCGGCGGATTGAAGGCTAGTTTTTTCTCAGCAACGCTTGACCTGCGCGAATGCGCGTGCCTTCGGCGATGCCGTCGCAGAAGGTGAAATCGCCGGGCGCGAGAATGATGATGGTCGAGCCGTGCTCGAACCAGCCGAGCTCCTCGCCCTTGCTCACGTTGACGTCGCAGGGAAAATTGACCGGCCCCCTGGCCTGCGCATTCAGCACCATGTCGAGGAAGTGCAGGCGGATGCTTGCCACCAGGATCGCGGCGACCGGCACCAGCGTCACGGCCTCGCCAGTTGATAGATGCGTGCGGATCACCGCGCGCTCGTTCTTGCAGAACAGGCGCTCGACGCGCTTCAGCGCGATCGGGTTGACGTTCCAGACATCGCCATGGATCAGCGTGACGCGCTCGATATGTGCGTCATAAGGCGCGTGGAAGCGGTGATACATGCTTGAGGTCAGCCGCAGCGTGACGAAGGACCCGTTGCGGTGCTGGTCGACCAGCACGGAATCGCCGAGCAAATCGAGCAGCGAGTACGGCGCGCCCTTGACCTGGAACAGCTCGGTATCGGCGATCCGGCCATGGGCGCCGACGATGCCGTCGGACGGACTCGCGACAATGGACGGGTCCGGATCAAAGGGCCGCAGGCCCGGCTTGAGCTCCCGGGTGAAGCAGTCGTGCAGGCTCCGGAAATGGGTTTTGCGTGCCTCCGACAGATCGAGGTCGGAGAACAGCTTCCACAGCGCGATGGAGCCGTCCCGCACCAGCGGGTTCTCGATCTTGGAGAACCAGCCCATGAACCGGGTCAACGCGGCGCGCGGGATGCGGTTGGTCAACAGGAAGTTGAGGTCTTCCTGCTGGGTGAAAGAGGCGATGAGGGCTTTGACTGTCATGAATCTGTCAGCTCGCAGTATTAGCGCTTGTTGTCATGGAAACGACACTCCCGATTCTTTCTTTGTCCGTGGCCGCCGCAGCGTCTGCTGCCGCCGCCTTCCCGAAGATCAAGGCGCGGATCGAATTGTCCCGCGCCAAGCACCGCTCGCTCGCCGGACACTCCAAGATGTCGCGCCGGGTGGCAAAGCTGCTTCCGTTCTACGAATTCGAAGGCGATGCCTACTTTGCCTGCGACGGCGCGCCGGCGAACATCGCAGGCCTGCGCAGGGACGGCTTCTTCCGCCTCGCAAGCCTTTACGCCGAGCGCTACCCCAAGGGCCGCGCGATGACGAAGGAAGCGGCGGAAAAGATCTCCGACCTGCACTTCACCGAGACCTACCGCGTGCCTTTCCAGTTCTCGCGTCTCGTTCGCGAGCATTTGGGCACCTCGACCTTCGTGGAGTCCTCGCGCGGCGTCACCGTCACGGATGTCGACGGCAACACCTCCTACGACCTCACGGGGTCCTACGGTGTCAACATCTTCGGCAACGACTTCTACAAGGAGTGCATCGAAGGCTCCGAGAAGCGGGCGCACGCGCTCGGACCGGTACTCGGACCCTACCATCCCGTCATCCTCGAGAACGTGGCGCGGCTGTGCCAGATCTCGGGCCTCGACGAAGTGTCCTTCCATATGTCCGGCACCGAGGCCGTGATGCAGGCAGTGCGGCTCGCGCGCTACCACACCAGGCGCACGCATCTGGTCCGTTTCGCCGGCGCCTATCACGGCTGGTGGGGCGACGTGCAGCCCGGCGTCGGCAATCCGATTCCCGCGCACGAGACCTACACCCTCGCCGAGATGTCGGAGAAGACGCTGCACGTGCTGCGCACGCGCAAGGACATCGCCTGCGTGCTGGTCAATCCACTGCAGGGCCTGCATCCGAACGGCAACGCGCCCGGCGATTCCTCGCTGGTCGATTCCTCCCGGGGCGGTAATTTCGACCGCGCGGCCTACACCGAATGGCTCAAGCAGCTGCGCGAGGTCTGCACTGAGCGCGACATCGTGCTGATCTTCGACGAGGTCTTCGTCGGCTTCCGTCTCGCTGCCGGCGGCGCCCAGGAATACTTTGGCGTCAAGGCCGACATGGTGACCTACGGCAAGAGCCTCGCCGGCGGCCTGCCGGTCGGCGTGGTCTGCGGCAAACGCGAGCTGATGCGCCGCTTCCGCGACGACCGCCCCGCCGACGTCTGCTTCGCCCGCGGCACCTTCAACTCGCACCCCTACGTCATGACGGCGATGGACGAGTTTCTGAGCCGGCTCGCCAGCCCGAATTTCCGCGCCGTCTATGACGGACTGGACGAGACCTGGAACGGCCGCGCGCAAAAGCTCAACCAAATGATGAGCGATGCCGACCTGCCGGTGCGGTTCGCAAACTTCTCGTCGATCTGGACGGTGAAATACACCACGCCGTCCCGCTACAACTGGATGCTGCAATATTACCTGCGCGCTGAAGGCCTGTCCTTGAGCTGGGTCGGCACCGGCAGGCTGATCTTCAGCCTGAACTACACCGACGCCGATTTCACCGAGGTCGCCGAGCGTTTCGTCCGCGCGGCCGAGAAGATGAAGGCCGACGGCTTCTGGTGGCACGATGGCGTCCTCACCAACAAGACCATCAAGCGGCAGATCCTGAAAGAGATGCTGGCCAAGCGCTTCGGGCGCTGAGGCTGGTTCCTCCAACGGCGTCATGGCCGGGCACAGCCGTCCGAAGGACGGCGTCGCTTCCGCTCGCCTATGCCCGGCCAGCCACGCGTCTCCGCGCGAGACCTCCAAGACGTGGATGCCCGGGCCTTCGCCTCGCCGAAGCGGCTTCGGCCGCGCAGGCGGGACGAGCCCGGGCATGACGCAACCATCAGACATCGGAGGCCTTGGTGAGAACGGCGCGCTCAGGCGTGCTGCTCTTCGAGCGTGGGCTCACCGATGAGGCCCAGCGTGTGCTCGGGCTTGAGATGCAGGCCGGGATCCATCAGCTCGCCACGCATCAGCGCCAGCGGCGCGTTGCGGTAGAGCATCAAATCGTGGAAGGGGTCGGTCAGGATCTTCGTCATCCAGACGAGACCGGTCTCGACGTCGCGGATGAAGAACAGGTGCACCGTGCGGAACATGAGACCGCCGCCGCCGACGACGAGCCAGATCTTGGCCACTTGCCGCATGAAGTCGGTCGCGCCCGCCCAAGGCGTGAACAGTCCGAACAGAGTCGGATCGACCAACAGCACCACCGGCGACAGCGCCCAGATCGACATCAGCACCACCTTGCGCCGAAGGTTGTAGCCGACCTTGATCTCTTCCTTGTGCTCGTGCGTCGCCTGGTTGATCTGGTCGTAGCCATGCGGCTCGAAGAAGAAGTGGCCGGCCTGGCGCGAGGTCATCGAGACCAGCCAGCCCACCAGCGCGGAGACCATGGGGTCGACGAACAGCCAGACATAGGCGAACAGGAAGCTCAGCGCGCTGACAAAGTGCAGGCTCTGATTGATGCGGCTGTGGTGATAGTAGCGATGGTCGTCCCAGCGCTGGATCCGCAGCTGCTCGAGATAGTTCTTGATCATGCTCTCCCCCAAATGCTTTCGGGTTCAGGATTTACAGGGATTCGATGTAGGCCGTGTGACATCATCATTTTGTCATGTGACGATGCGCAGCGGCGCGATGACGCACGGGTTACGTGAGCTTGGATCAAGCCGCCTTGGCGACGTCGATCTTGCGGAATCGCACCAGCGAGAAATGACCGAGCGGCGGGATCAGGCGGCGCTCGGCGAGCTCGATGCCGTCGGCACCGGCCAGCCATTTGGCATAACGCGACCAGGCGAACTCGGCGGTGCGGAAACCGAGCGGACGTACCACCGGCTGCAGCTTCTGCTCGATGAAGCGGCGCATGCCGGTATCGGCGCTGACGCGGGTGAGGATGATCAGCTCCCCGCCCGGGCGCAGCACGCGGGCGAATTCGTCAAGCGCAACTTCCGGATTCGGCACGGCGGTGACGACGTATTGCGCCATCACGACGTCGAAGGAGTTGTCGGGGAATTCGAGCTTCTCGGCATCCATCACCGCGAGGCCTTCGACGTTCTCTAGGCCGCCCTCGACGACGCGCTGGCGCGCCTTGTCGAGCATCGCCTCCGAGATGTCGGTGCCGAAGATGCGCAGATGCGGCGCGTAGAGCGGCAGCGAGATGCCGGTGCCGACGCCGACCTCGAGCACCCGGCCGCCGATCTTGTTGGTGGCCGCGATCGCGGCCTGCCGGCCTTTTGCGAACACGCCTCCGAACACGAGGTCGTAGACCGGTGCCCAACGATCATAGGCCTGCTCGACCGTGCCACGGGTGAGGTCGAGCTGCTGGGTGCCGTCAAGGTTCATGATCTTAGCCATCGATGAGGTTCTCGCTGTGGTCGAACGGGATCAGCCGCGCACCGGCCGCCGCGCCATGCGAGGCGAGGCGCGCAAGACGCGGCTGGGCTGAAGTGAAGTGAGGTTGCCGACGAATTGGCGCGCGCTGTTTTCCCAGGAGCGCTCCAGCGCGAAGTTGCGGCAGGTCTCGCGCGACATGGTCAGTGCGCGCAGGCACGCTTCGCGCAAATCGTGGTCGATCGCGCCGATCGGATGATCTGCGATGACGTCCTTCGGTCCCGTCACCGGAAACGCCGCAACCGGCGTGCCGCAGGCGAGCGCTTTGAGCTGCACCACGCCGAACGTGTCGGTCAGGCTCGGAAACACGAACACGTCAGCGGCGGCGAGGTGCGCGGTGAGGTCAGCGCCCTTCTTCTCGCCGAGGAAGACCACGTCGGGAAATTTCTTTTCAAGGCCGGCCTTCTGCGGACCGTCGCCGATGACGACCTTGGTGCCGGGCAGGTCGAGCGAGAGGAAAGCCTCGAGGTTCTTCTCCACCGCCACGCGGCCCATCGTCATGAAGATCGGCCCGGGCAGATCGAGCTTGGCTGGAGAGTCCGGATGAAACAGCTCGGTGTTCACGCCGCGGGTCCAGAAGCCGAGCCGCTTGAAACCGCGCTCGGACAGCTCCTGCCGCAGCGAGGGCGTCGCGACCATCGTCATGGCGGCGGCATCGTGGAAGTGGCGCAGCACGGCGTAGCCGACGCTCGCGGGGATGCCGGTTCGCACCGAGACGTATTCGGGAAAGCGCGTGGTGTAGGAGGTGGTGAAGGCGAGCCGGTTGCGACGGCAATAAGCCCGCGCCGCCCAGCCGATCGGCCCTTCGGTCGCGATGTGCAGCGCCTCCGGCGCCGCCCTCTCGATCCGCCGCCCAATCTCCCTGCCGCTCGGCAGCGCAATGCGCAGCCCCGGATAGGTCGGCAACGGCCATGACCGAAAGCCGTCCGGCGTCAGGAAGTCGATCTCGACATCCAATGCCTTGGCCGCGCCAGCCAGCGAGGTCAGCGTCCGCACCACACCGTTGACCTGCGGATGCCAGGCGTCAGTCGCGATTAATACCCGCATGGGGAAATCCCGAGATTTTTATGATTCTCGGCTTAGGACCATCAACCACGGATATTTCAGGCGTGTGACGTCATGGAAGTGTCGGCCCGCTGTTTTGTTCGTTAACGGGTCCGCGCAGCCACGAAACCGTCATGAAACAATCCTTTCCGCCATGAAACCGTTTTCGGTTTTCCGCGCAAACGTCCCGAAACTTCTTGCCGTTAGTGATCTAGGCAACAGAGCACCGCAACGGTGCCGGGTGACCAAGAAACACCGCGCAAACAGGGGCGACCGATGATCAATCTGGAGACGTTGAAGACTTATTCGCGCGCCGTTGCGTTTGGCGCAGTGGCTGTCACCGCGATCGCGTTCGCCGGCCCGGCCAAGGCCGCGCCTGTGCAGCTCTTCCCCTTCTTCCAGCCGCTGCCGCCGATCGCAGCGCCGCAGCCGTACCAGCCTTATCAAGCGACGCCCTATCGGGCCGCGCCGTCCGAGGAGCAGGACGCGGTCGAAACGCCGGCCCGCTTCCGCCGCCAGACCGTCTCCTATGCGACGCGTGAGGCGCCGGGCACCATCATCATCGATACGCCCAACACCTATCTCTATCTCGTGCTCGGCAATGGCCAGGCGATGCGCTACGGCATCGGCGTCGGCCGCGACGGTTTCACCTGGTCCGGCACCCAGTCGGTGACCAAGAAGGCGGAGTGGCCGGATTGGACCCCGCCGCCGGAGATGATCGCCCGCCAACCCTATCTGCCGCGCCACATGGCCGGCGGTCCCGGCAATCCGCTCGGCGCCCGCGCCATGTATCTCGGCGGCACCATCTACCGCATCCACGGCACCAACGCACCCGACACCATCGGCAAGCACGTCTCCTCCGGCTGCATCCGCCTGACCAATGACGATGTCGCGGACCTGTACTCCCGCGTCAACGTCGGCACCAAGGTGATCGTGCTGCCGATGACGGAGCGCCGCGCAGAACTCGGAGCCGCAACGCGGTAAGCGACAGGACATTGTGACGCAAGCGGCCCCGGAACCCACCGGGGCCGTTTTCGTTGGCCCTCTGCATACCGATGCGCGCGCGTGCTGCGGCGCGATCCCCGATGGCGGCGCGAATGCAATCACGTCCGCAAACGCCGCAAGGCAAATGCCTGCGCGCGATCGCTGCCGCCGTGGCACTGCTGCTGACCGTGCCCACCTCGCGCGCACAGCAGCCGGGGAGCGACGATGCAGCCCAGCAAGCCTTCAACAATTCCTGCCGCACCTGCCACTCGGTGAAAGAGGGCGACAATCGTCTGGGCCCCAACCTCAACAAAATCGTCGGACGCAAGGCCGGCGCGCTGCCGAACTACAACTATTCTTCGTCGATGAAGGAAGCCGGCTTCGTCTGGGACCAGGACAAACTCACCCGCTTCATGCTCAAGCCGGACGAGGTCGTCTCCGGCAACAAGATGCAGCCCTATGGCGGCGTCTCGGCGGAGGAAGCGGGCAAGATCGTTGCCTATTTGCAGGCGGCTTCGCAGTAGGGCCACCGGCCCCGCCGATCTGCGATCAGCCTCAGCCACGCCGCCGAATGAAACGCGCTCATCAGCAGATACATCGGCACCATCCCGCCGAGCATCGCCCCATGTCCGGAGCCACACAGCATGTCCGCCGGGCCATCAAGCATGGCCGTCAGTACGGCCATGATCGCGAAGGTCGGCGTCGCCGCCAGCCCCAACCATCTGGCGAGGTGGCGCGCAGCCACCACACCGTTGCGGCTCGCGCCGGCCATTGCGCTGACGGGACTAGTCACGTCCTTCAGCCGCCTCCTCGCGAAAAGCCTTCTCGCCCGCGGTCGAGATCTCGACCCATCTCTTGTCGGGCGCCGCACCTTCGGTGTAGCTGTCGTGCCAGTTCCACCATTTGTAGGTCGGCGTCTGCGGATAGCCTTTCGGCGAATCCTCCCAGACCTCCTGCCGTCCCAGCGGCGTGATGTCGAGGTAATTCCAGGTGCCGCCCATCTGCTCGTCGCCCCGGCTCTTGACGAAATAGGTGCGGAAGATCCGGTCGCCGTCGCGGAAGAACACGTTGGTCCCGTGCCACTCGTCGACGCCGAAATCCGCATCGAAACTGTCGGTGACGGTGACCCATGGCATGGTCCAGCCCATCCGCTGCTTCAGCCTGCTGATATCGGCCTGCGGTGCGCGCGAGGCGAACACCAGCGTGGTGTCGCGGGCATTGAGGTGCGCGACATGCGCGACCTGGTCGGCCACCATGGAGCAGCCGCGGCAGGCATGATCCGGCCAGCCGAACACGCCCGGCTCGAAGAACGCACGGTAGACGATCAGCTGCCGCCGGCCCTGGAACAGGTCGTGCAGACTGACCTTGCCGCCCGGCCCCTCGAACGCATAGGTTTTGGTCACTTCCATCCACGGCATGCGCCGGCGCTCGGCCGCCAGGGCATCGCGGGCACGGGTATGCGCCTTTTCCTTCACGAGCAGTTGCTGACGGGCGGCCTCCCAGTCCTGCGGCGACACCACCGGCGGTGTTTGCATGGCGGCTTGTCCGTTATTTCCTGCGTTGTCAGCTGATGTCATCATGGCTCTCCAACTTTTCCCGGGCGGCCGTTCCGTATCTCGCTATGCAAGATGCGGAACCGCTCGCCCCTCGCCGCACATTGTCGGCCGTCAACGATCTCTCGCACCGGACGGTTGCGTGGTGGGAGTAACAAGTGTGGCGGGATTTGAATGGAGTCGCTGATCACGGCCGCGGCGCGCGCGCTCCAAGCCGGCGATCCGCTCGGCGCGCTGAACCGCGTTGCGCTGCGCAACGATGCACCTTCGCTGGCGCTGCGCGGCATCGCGATGGCGCAACTCGGCGATCTCGCCAAGGCGAAGACGCTGCTGCGCAGCGCCGCACGTGCCTTCGGCCCGAGAGAGGCGGTCGCGCGGGCAAGATGCGTCGTCGCGGAGGCCGAGATCGCACTCGTCTCGCGCGACCTGAATTGGCCGGCCAACACGCTCGTGGCCGCGCGGGCGACGCTCGCAAGCCACGGTGACCTCGCCAACGCGGCCCATGCGGGTCACATCGAGGCGCGCCGACTTCTCCTTCTCGGGCGCCTTGACGAGGCCGAACGCACGCTGGCCGACATCAAGTCCACGCCGCTGCCCCCGGCTGCGCAGGTCGGCCGCGAACTCGTGATTGCCGGCATCGCGATCCGGCGGCTCAGAACGAAAGACGCGCGCGCGGCGCTCGGGCGCGCGGCGAGCGCAGCACGACAGGCCGGCATTCCCGCGCTTGCGGCCGAGGTCGAAGGCACGAGCCGCGTGCTCGACACGCCCGCAGCGCGCTTGATCACGCGCGGGCACGAACGGCCGCTACTGCTCGAGGAGGTCGAGGACCTCGTGACATCGGAGGCGCTCGTGGTGGACACGTTCCATCACGCGGTTCGCAGGCGAGGCATCCTCGTGCCGCTCGGAACGCGGCCGGTGCTGTTCGCACTCGCGCGCATCCTGGCGCAGGCCTGGCCGGCCGATGTCTCGCGGGAAGGGTTGATCACGGGAGCGTTTCAGGCAAGGCACGTCGATGAATCGCATCGCGCCCGGCTGCGCGTCGAAATCGGGCGGCTCCGCACCAAGCTCAAGCCTCTGGCCGACGTCAGCGCGACCAGGCAAGGTTTTGCGCTGACGCCGCGCAACACGCGGCAGGTTCTCGTCCTCGCACGGCCCGTCGAGGAGAAGCACGCCAATGTGCTCGCCTTCCTCTCTGATGGCGAGCCCTGGTCGAGTTCGGCGCTCGCGCTGGCGCTGGGAACGAGCGCGCGCACCGTGCAACGGGCCCTCGAAGAGCTGGCGCGATCGAACAAGGTGCAGTCCTTCGGACACGGACGGGCGCGGCGCTGGATGACGCCGCCCGTGCCGGGTTTCCCGACAGGCTTGTTACTCCCCGGACCGCTCATGAAGACGTAAAGTGGGATTCACACCGCAGGGACCGAGCAGATGAAACGTTCAGCCGCCGAGATCGTCAGGGAATACGGGCCCTATGCAGGCGTCGAAGCCGTGCACGGCGTCACCTATGACGGCAGCCTTATGTGGTTCGCATCCGGCGACAGATTGAACGCGGTCGACCCGGGCGATGGCAAGATCACCCGCTCCATCGATGTCGCCGCGCATGCGGGAACGGCGTTCGACGGCCGCCACCTGTTCCAGATCGCCGAGGACCGCATCCAGAAGATCGACGCTGTGACCGGCAAGGTGCTCGCCACCATCCCGGCACCCGGCGGCGGCGGCGATTCCGGACTGGCCTGGGCCGAGGGCTCGCTCTGGGTCGGACAGTATCGGGAGCGCAAGATCCATCAGGTCGATCCCCAGACGGGAAAAATTCTCCGCACCATCGAAAGCAAGCGCTTCGTCACCGGCGTGACCTGGGTCGACGGCGAGCTCTGGCACGGCACCTGGGAAGGCGAGGACAGCGACATCAGGCGGATCGACCCCGAGACGGGCAAGGTGCTGGAGCAGCTCGACCTGCCCGCCGGGACGATGGTGTCAGGATTGGAGTCCGATGGCGGCGACCGTTTCTTCTGCGGTGGCGGAGATCGCGGCAATGTGAGGGCGGTGCGCCGTCCGAAGCGCGGCTAGGTACGCGAGGACGAATGCGCGGCAACGGTGCGTTCGCGGCCGTTAATATGTTTGCCCCAATTCCACCCCATCGGTGGGCTCTAGCGCCCTCCTTGCCTGCCCTGTAGACTTCTGCCCCGGGGCGGCCTGGGGGATTGATGCGACTGACGCTGAACTTGAAAACTGTCCTGATCGCCGTCGCGGTGCTCGCGGCGTCGTTTTTCATCAGCCTGAAGGCGATGGACTGGCTGTCGCCGCGGGCGACGAATTCCGCGCCGCCGGTCGCGCAATTGCCGCCGCTGCCGCCGGTCTCGAAGAGCTCGATCGTGGTGGCGCCGGTCGCCATCGCGCTGTCGGCGATCCGCGAGCAGGCCGAGAAGGCCGCTCCGCGCAATTTCGCCGGCAAGGCCGAGAACCCGATCTCGCAAATCCTGGAGAACGCCGACATCGGCTGGTCGGCGGTACGCGGACCGATGGCGACTGCCGGCGACAAGGACGTGCTGACGATCTCGACGCCGCTCACGGGCAAGCTGAACGTGACGGGCTCGCTGTCGTCGAAAGCCACCGGCGCGCTCGGCGAGGCGCTCGGCAGCGTGCTCGGCGGCAATGCCGCGAAACAGATCGGCGCGGTCAACATCAAGAATTTGAACGCCAGCGCCGAGATCAAGGGCAACGTCGTCGTTACCTCGCGGCCGAAGCTCGCCGCCAACTGGCATCTCGAGCCCAATCTCGGCGCCCAGGTCAATCTTGGCGATACCAACCTCAACATTTCGGGCGCCAAGGTCAACGTGCCTGCCCAGGTGAAGCCGCTGATCGACAAGACCGTCGGCGAACAGATCAACGCCGTCTCCGAACGCATGCGCAACGATCCGACCTTGCGGGACAACGCGAAGCTGCAATGGGCCAAGGCCTGCCGCTCGATCCCGCTGCAAGGCTCGGGGTCTTCCGCCGCGCTGCCGCCGCTTTGGCTCGAGATGAAGCCGACCCGCGCCATCGCGGCACAGCCGCGCGTCGACGCACAGAACGTGACGCTGCTGCTTGGCCTCGAGCTCGAGACGCGCGTGATCTCGACGCCGACCAAGCCCGACTGCCCGTTCCCCGACAAGATCTCGATCGTGCCGCCGACCGGCACCGGTGTGAACATTGGCGTGCCGATCGACGTGCCCTTCACCGAGATCAACAAGCTCATCGCGGCGCAGATGGTCGGCCACACCTATCCCGAGGACGGCTCCGGCCCGGTCGATGTCACCGTCAAGAGCGTCAACGTGATCCCGTCGGGCGAGCGCCTCCTGATCTCGCTGCTGGTGCGCGCCAAGGAGAAGAAGAGCTGGCTTGGTCTCGGCGCCGAAGCGACCGTGCACATCTGGGGCCGGCCGATGCTCGACCAGGCGCAGCAGACGCTGCGGCTCGCCGACATCCAGCTCGCCGTGGAATCCGAGGCGGCCTTCGGCCTGCTGGGTGCCGCGGCGCGCGCGGTGGTGCCGCAGATGCAGCAGGCGCTGGTGCAGAAAGCGACGGTCGATCTGAAGCCGATTGCCGCCAACGCACGCGAGAAGATCGCCGCCGCGATCGCCGACTATCAGAAGAACGAGGATGGCATCAAGGTCGAAGCGAAGATCGACAGCCTGAGCCTCGCCGACATCGCCTTCGACTCCAAGACGCTGCGCGTGATCGCGGAAGCCGGGGGCTCGCTGAATGTATCCGTGACGAAGCTGTCGGGGATGTAGCGCGCCCCTTTTCCCGACGGGTCCGTGCGCGCAGTCGCTTGCGCCGCTGGCAATCTGGTCGGACGATGCTAAGCTGTTCCTCGCACCCCGGGGACGGGGTGCTGACAGCACTGTGGCTGACAACGCGAGGACGACATGGAAGCCGGCATGGTTACGCCTGCGCCGGCGCTGGTGCGCTTTTCCGGCATTCAGAAGACCTATGATGGCGAGCACCTCGTGGTGAAAAACCTCGATCTCGACATCAGGAAGGGCGAGTTCGTCACCCTGCTTGGTCCGTCGGGCTCGGGCAAGACGACCACCCTGATGATGCTGGCGGGTTTCGAGGTTCCGACCCATGGCGAGATCTTCCTCGCGGACCGACCGATCAAGAACGTGCCGGCACACAAGCGCGACATCGGCATGGTGTTCCAGAATTATGCCCTGTTTCCGCACCTGACGATTGCGGAGAATATCGCCTTCCCGCTCTCCGTTCGCAACACGAACAAGGCCGAAGCGCAGGATCGTGTCAAAGCGGCATTGCGCATGATCAAGATGGAAACTCTGGCGCAGCGGCGGCCCGGGCAGCTGTCCGGCGGTCAACAGCAGCGCGTGGCGCTGGCCCGCGCGCTGGTTTTCAATCCGCAACTCGTGCTGATGGACGAGCCGCTGGGCGCCCTAGACAAGCGCCTGCGGGAGCAGATGCAACTGGAGATCAAGCAGCTGCACGAGACCATGGGCATCACCGTCGTCTATGTCACCCACGATCAAAGTGAAGCGCTCACCATGTCGGACCGCATCGCCGTGTTCAACGATGGCATCGTGCAGCAGATCGACAGGCCCGACGCGCTGTATGAGCATCCGGTGAACAGCTTCGTCGCCCATTTCATCGGCGAGAACAACGTGCTGTCCGGCACCGTCGAGACGGTCGAGAAACAATATTGCCGCGTTGTGCTGGCGGGCGGCGGCGCCGTGACCGCACGAGCGGTCAACGTATCAGGCGCGGGCGCATCGACCTCGCTGTCGGTGCGGCCGGAGCGGATCGCCATCATCCCGGATGGCATCTCCAGCGACGAACCGAACCGACTGCCGGCCAAGGTGCAGAACACCATCTACCTCGGCGACCACGCGCTGGCCGTGCTCGACGTCGCCGACAACAAGGAGTTCATGGTCAAGCTTCAGCCGGGGACACACGACAGCCTGAGAGCTGGCAGCCTTACAGCTGGCAGCCTGAGACCTGGCGATGACGTGTTCATCACCTTCCGCCCGGAGGACTGCCTGGCCCTCGATCCCGTCTGATCCGACCATGCAGCATCGCTCCAAGGTGGGCGGACCTGGACCAACCAAGCTCAACGCAAGTCACGTGAAGAAGAAGGAACAAAGACCATGCTGAAGCGCAAGATTATTCTGGGTTTGGCCGCGGCATTCACCGCCAGCGCGACGCTGGCCACGGTCGCGCAGGCGCGTGACCTCACCGTTGTGTCGTGGGGCGGCGCCTATCAGGATGCCCAGAAGAAGGTCTATTTCGAGCCGTTCAAGAAAGCGACCGGTGTTCCCTTGAATGACGAGTCCTGGGACGGCGGCGTCGGCGTGTTGCGCGCCAAGGTGCAGGGTGGTGCCGCCACCTGGGACGTCGTCCAGGTCGAGAGCGACGAGCTGGCGGTTGGCTGCGAGGAAGGCCTGTTCGAAAAGCTCGACTATTCGAAGATCGGCGGCGAGGCCGCCTATATCCCACCGTCGGTCAATCCTTGCGGCGTCGGCGCCATCCTCTACGATTTCGTTCTCGGCTACGACAAGGACAAGCTCAAGGAGGCCCCGAAGGGCTGGGCCGACTTCTTCGACACCAAGAAGATCCCGGGCAAGCGTGCCCTGCGTCAGGGGCCGAAGACCACGCTGGAGATCGCCCTCATGGCCGACGGCGTCGCGCCAAAGGACGTCTACAAGGTGCTGGCGACCGACGAGGGCGTCGAGCGCGCGTTCAAGAAGCTGGACACCATCAAGGGCGACATCGTCTGGTGGAAGGCCGGCGCTCAGCCGCCGCAATTGCTCGCCTCCGGCGAGGTGGCAATGACCTCGGTCTACAATGGCCGCATCGACACCGCGAACAAGAACGAGAAGAAGAATTTTGGCATGGTCTGGGACGGAGCGCTCTTCACCCTCGACACTTGGGTGATCCTGAAAGGCAGCCCGAACAAGGACGCGGCCTACAAGTTCCTGGACTTCGTCGGCAAGGCTGAGAACCAGTCGAAACTGTCGGAGAACATTGCTTATGGCACCTCGAACAAGGACGCAGCCGCCCTGCTCGCGCCTGCTGTTCTGAAGGACCTGCCGACAGCGCCTGACAACATCAAGAATGCGGTGGAGATCAATGTTGCCTTTTGGCTCGAGAACATCGACCGCCTGACCGAGCGCTTCAACAAATGGGCCGCGAAATAGCGTCCCCACAAAGCTCGACCCAAGGTTAGACCAATGACGGATGCGCTCTTGACCGGCGCCCATGGCCCGACCGAGGTGCCGCTCAAGCGCCGATTGCGGCGGGCGGAGCGAGCACGCCAGGTCAAAGCATTGGCGCTGGTTCTGCCGCTTCTCGTCTTCCTGCTCTTCACCTTCGCTGGGCCCATCGCCGGCATGCTGTGGCGTGCCGTCGATGACCGCGAGGTGCGTCTGGTTCTGCCTCAGACCATCGCGGCTCTCGCCAGTTGGGACGGCAGGGATCTGCCGGACGAAAAGGCCTACGCGGCGCTGGCGGGCGACATCATGGCGGCGCGCGATTCCGGCACCATTGCGATTGCGGCCAAGCGGCTCAACTACGCACTGAACGGCTTCCGCACGATCCTGACCAGCACCGCACGCAATCTGAAGACTGCGCCCGAGCCCGGCACGGCGAGGGAGACGCTGGGCAAGATCAACCCGGCCTGGCGCGAACGCGCCACCTGGACCACGATCAAGGACGCCAGTGGCCCCGTGACCGGCTTCTATCTTTTGTCGGCGCTCGATCTGACGCGGAACGTGGACGGCGCGATTGTCGCAGCTCCGCCCGATCAGGCCATCTACCGCGACGTTTTCGTCCGCACCTTCCTCATCAGCCTCAGTGTCACGGTGCTGTGCCTGATCCTTGGCTTCCCGGTCGCCTACCTGCTGGCGGCGCTGCCGCCCGGCCGGTCGAATTTGCTGATGATCTTCGTCCTGCTGCCGTTCTGGACGTCGCTTCTGGTCCGCACCTGCGCCTGGATCGTTCTGTTGCAGGGCAAAGGCGTCGTGAACGACAGCCTGCTCTGGCTTGGCATCATCGACGAGCCATTGCGCCTGATCTACAACCGCTTTGGTGTCTGCGTGGCCATGACCCACGTTCTCCTGCCGTTCATGATCCTGCCGCTGTACAGCAGCATGAAGGCGATCTCGCCTGCTTACATGCGTGCCGCCGCCTCGCTCGGCGCGCCGCCGCTCACCGCCTTCCTGCGGATCTACCTGCCTCAGACGCTGCCCGGCATCGGCGCGGGAAGCCTGCTCGTCTTCATCCTGGCGCTCGGCTATTACATCACGCCAGCACTCGTCGGGGGCGCCGCCGATCAGATGATCAGCTACTTCATCGCGCTCTACACGACCGAGACGGCCAATTGGGGCCTTGCTTCGGCACTGGGTGCGGTGCTGCTGCTCGCCACTATTCTGCTCGCGCTCGTCTACGGAAAGCTGGTGCAGGGACAGCAGGTCACGGGAGGGATGAAGAATTGAGCGACAATTCCTCCATCCGCACGCCGAGCCAGCGCATTGCGTGGACCGCGACCATCGTGATCTCCACGCTGGTGTTCATCTTCCTGATTGCGCCGATCCTTGCGATCATGCCGCTGTCGTTCAGCTCGGGCTCGTACCTCACCTATCCGCTGCCGGGCCTCTCGCTGCGCTGGTACGACGACTTCATCAATTCGCCGCGCTGGATGAATTCGCTGAAGAACAGCATGATCATCGGTGTCGCCTCGACCCTGCTGTCGATGGTGCTCGGCACGCTGGCGGCGTTAGGGCTGGCGCAGTGGAAGAGCCGGTTCAAGCCGCTCGTGCTGGCCTTCGTGCTGTCGCCGGTCGTCGTGCCCGGGGTCATCACCGCGGTCGGTCTCTATTTCTTCTTCGCGCCGATCGGATTGACTGGCAGCTATCTCGGCTTGATCCTGGCCCACACCGCGCTGGCGACGCCCTTCGTCGTCATCACGGTCGGCGCGACGCTGCAGAGCTTCGACACCAATCTGGCCCGCGCTGCCGCCTCGCTCGGTGCCTCGCCGCTTGACGCCTTCCGCCGCGTGATCCTGCCGCTGATCCTGCCCGGCGTGGCATCGGGGGCCCTGTTCGCCTTCGCGACCAGCTTCGATGAGGTGGTGATCGTGCTGTTCATGGCAGGTCCCGAGCAGCGCACCCTGCCGCGCGAGATGTTCAGCGGCATCCGCGAGAACATCAGCCCGACCATCACGGCGGCAGCGGTGATCCTGACGACGGTCTCGGTCATCCTGCTCGCCACCCTGGAAGGCCTGCGCCGGCGCAACGAACGGCTCAAGGGCAGCAGCGCGTGAGCTTCTTCCTTCTCCCGGGGAGAGGGTGAAAACACTGCCGCGCCCTGCTTATTTCTCAACCCTCCTCGCGCATTCTCGGGCTTTGCTCCGGGGACAGATTGTCGTTAGAACGGTCCCCGCAACAAAACCCAAACAACAACGCTGAGGGAGAAACAAAATGCAAAAGCTCATCGCCGCGATCGCGGCCGGTCTCGCGCTCGCCGCCACGTCAGGCGCCGCCCAGGCGCAGATTTCCGACGACGTCGTCAAGATCGGCGTGCTCACGGACATGTCGAGCCTCTATGCGGACGCGACCGGCAAGGGCTCGCTCGCCGCCGTGGAGATGGCGGTCGCCGATTACGGTGCCAAAGTCGCGGGCAAGCCCGTGCAGGTGGTCTCCGCCGATCACCAGAACAAGCCCGACGTCGGCGTCAACATCGCCCGCAACTGGTACGACAACGACAAGGTCGACGCGATCTTCGACGTGCCGACCTCGTCGGTGGCGCTGCCGATCTCGGCGTTGACGCGCGAGAAGAACAAGATCCACATCAATTCCGGCGGCGGCTCATCCGATATCACGGGCGTCGCCTGCTCGCCCAACACGGTGCACTGGACCTACGACACCTATGCGCTGTCGAACGTCGCCGGCAAGGCGATGGTCAAGCGCGGCGAGGACACCTGGTTCTTCGTCACCGCCGACTACGCCTTCGGCATGGCGCTGCAGCGCGACGCCGCCAACGTCGTCAAGGAGAGCGGCGGCAAGGTGCTCGGCGAGGTCCGCCATCCGCTCAACTCGTCGGACTTCTCCTCCTTCCTGCTCCAGGCCCAGGCCTCCAAGGCCAAGGTGGTCGCACTGGCCAATGCCGGCGGCGACACCACCAATGCGCTGAAACAGGCGGCCGAGTTCGGCCTGACGGAGGGCGGCCAGAAGATGATCGCCTTGCTCATGGAGATCACCGACGTTCATTCGCTCGGCATCAAGTCGACGCAAGGCCTGATCATCACCGACGCGTTCTACTGGGACACCAACGAGGAGACGCGCGCCTTCTCCAAGCGCTTCAACGAGAAGGTCGGTCACATGCCGACCATGATCCAGGCGGGGCTCTATTCCGCGACCATGCATTACCTGAAGGCGATCGACGCCATCAAGACCGACGAGGCACCGAAGGTGATGGAGCAGATGCGCAAGACACCGGTCAACGACTTCTTCGCCAAGAACGGCAAGATCCGCATCGACGGCCGCATGGTCCACGACATGTATCTGTTCGAGGTCAAGAAGCCCGAGGACTCCAAGGGCGAGTGGGACCTCTACAAGCTGATCGCCACCGTGCCCGGCGACGAGGCCTTCCGTCCGCTCGACAAGGGCGGCTGCCCGCTGGTGACGCACTGAAGTTCTTCTCCCTCTTCCCGCTTGCGGGGAGAGGTTGGGAAGAGCACGACAGCGCGCCCGGCAAAAACCGGGCGCGCTTCGTTTAGCCGTTCAGAGCCGCGTTACTCCGAGTATTTGAACTCGGGCATGTTCTTCAGCTCGTCCTTGCTCGCATTGAACACGGCGTGGTCCGGATACCATTTCGACGCGGACGTGGCCGTCGTTGTCGTCGCGGGCTTGTTGTCGGTGCCGGTCGCGGCACCCGTCGTGGTAGTCGCCGCGGGCCGGTTGGCTGCGCTGTTCGGGTTGTTCCCGGCAGCGCCGGTGTAGGCAACCGCCTCGTTGACGAATTTCAGCTTCTCAAAGGGCACCGCAACCAGATGCTCGCCCAGGCCGAGGAAGCCGCCGACGCCGATCACAGCGATCTTGATGTTACCGCTCTTGTCCATCAGCAGATCGTTGATCGAGCCGATGTTCTCATTGGCGTCGTTATAGACCTTGATGCCGTCCATCTTGGACGTACGCCACTGTCCCGACGCGGTCGTGGTGGTCGTCGTCGCCGCGGCAGCCGGCGCCTTGTCGGTGGTGGCGGTCGGATTTTGCGCGAACGCAACGGTTGCGAGCAGTGCGGTACCGGCAAGACCGGCCGCGATCGATTTCATCAACATATTGTCCTCTCCTTCAGCAGAAAACTTGTGCGGAGAAAACAGCTCGGATCAGTCCCAGTTCCGCGCGTGCTGCAATTTCGTCGCGTGCTGCGCGAGCATCTGGGCTGCGTTCAATTGTTCCTAAGTCACTCAGGAACATTTCGCAGCGCACGATTTCGTGGATAAATTCATGCGGCGCGCGCGATCGCGATCGCCCACGGCGGCGAGCTGTCGCTGCACGACCCGGAGCCGCATGGGCCGATCGTGCGGATGCAATTGCCGGTACGGCAGCAGCCGCAGCTTGCGGCTTAAGCCATGATCCGGACCCGAAGGGTCGCGCCAGCGCAAAGTGTGCAGCGGTTTTCCGAAAAGATCAGGCCCGAAGACTAAACCTCAGGCCGCAAGCGGCGGGTGCGCGACGGCTCCCTCATCAAAAATCGCAACCGCCTCGAAGCGATAATTGCAAGCACGGCATGTCCAAAGATAGGAGATGCGTCCGTCGCCCGCCTCGATCCAATCAGGTTGGGGGATCGGCGCGCCGCATTGCGCACAGGGATTTTGCCTGGGAATGTCGCCGATGTGTGCCTTCACCACGTTTGCTTTTGTCATGGCACCTCTCCCGATTTGCGCCGCTCTCTTACTCGCTTTCGGGCCCGCACGCGAATAGACAGGCCCGCTGTCGCGAATGACGGCTTCGTCTGCATGACAAGCCCTACGCCGGCCTTGCGTCCGAATGACGGCTCTGCGCTGCAAAAACGTAATCGGAGGCGTTTCGCCACATCATCGCCGCGTTCGCGGGGCCTAACGCGAGCGGGCGCAGGTGAGCGGTGCCGAGGAACATTTGATGAAAATTTTACATGTCGCCGCGCTGCTCGCGGCCGGACTGACGTTGCCACAGGCCGCATTCGCGGGCCAAGCGGAGTACGCCGAGATGATCGCGGCCCATGCCCGCGCCAACGGCGTGCCGGAGGCGCTGGTGCATCGCGTCATCATGCGCGAAAGCCGCTATCAGCCCGGCCTGGTCGGCCATGGCGGCACCATCGGGCTGATGCAGATCAAGCTCGCGACCGCGCGCGGGGTCGGCTACACCGGCGACGCCGCCGGCCTGCGCGATCCCAATACCAACCTCACCTATGCCGTGAAATATCTCGCCGGCGCCTATCACGCCGCCAATGGCGATCACGCCCGCGCCGTGCGTTATTTCGCCGGCGGCTATTACTACGCCGCAAAGCGGCAGCGGCAGGAGGCCGTGCAGGTCGCCAATACGAGCGAGGCCAATATGGGCGCCCCTTGGCTCGAGCCGAACGGCAATCCGCAGCCGATATTCGGCGCCGCGCCGCACAGGAAGCTCGCCCAGCGCGTCCGCAACGCCCGGGCGCAGGCGCCCAGGTAAGCGCGGTTCCCGCCCAAGCGCGTTGACCACCCTGCCCTGCTGGCATACATTAGAGCCGTTCCGAGGGGTGCTCCGAGGAGGAGCTGAGATACCGCTAAATGGGCAAATCCGCCCAGGACCGCGGTGACCCTTTGAACCTGATCCGGGTCATGCCGGCGAAGGGACAGGGATGTTGCAGACGACCAAGCGACCGGATTCCCCGGTATCCATCATCGGCGCAGGCATCGCAGGCGCCTGGCAGGCCTTGCTGTTCGCGCAGGCCGGCCACGCCGTCACCTTGCACGAGCGCGGTGACGCCGACATGACCGATGCCACCAGCCATTGGGCCGGCGGCATGCTCGCGCCCTATTGCGAGGCGGAAGTTTCCGAACCGATCATCTCCAGGCTCGGCCTGCGCTCGCTCGACATCTGGCGGCGCGAGCTGCCCGACACGCCCTTCAACGGCTCGCTGGTCGTCGCCCACCCGCGCGAGCGCAGCGACTTCGAGCGTTTTGCCCGGATGACCGAGGGCCATCGCCGGCTCGATGCCGCCGGCCTTGCCGAGCTCGAGCCCTCGCTCGAAGGCCGCTTCCGCGACGCGCTGTTCTTTCCGACCGAGGGCCATGTCGAGCCGCGCCGCGTGCTCCCGAAACTGCACGAGCGCATCCGCGCCGCCGGCGGCACCATCAAGTTCGAAAGCGACGTCGCCGCGGCCGAACTCGCAAAACTTGATCCTGAAGGCATCGTGATCGACTGCCGCGGCCTTGCTGCGCGCGACGAGCAGCCCGGCTTGCGCGGCGTCAAGGGCGA
Organism: Bradyrhizobium sp. CW1; assembly: GCF_023100665.1. Lineage (NCBI taxonomy): Bacteria > Pseudomonadati > Pseudomonadota > Alphaproteobacteria > Hyphomicrobiales > Nitrobacteraceae > Bradyrhizobium > Bradyrhizobium sp. CW1. Next base: position 2,000,121 of record NZ_CP064684.1, on the reverse strand, counting down.
GATGATCCTGATCGAGACCAGCGAGGTGCAGCTTGCGCGGCCGGTGCGGCTGATCCATCCGCGCTGGCCGCTCTATGTGATCCCGCGCGAGGACAATCTGTTCATGCTCGGCGCGACCTCGATCGAGGCCGAGGACACCGGCGTCAGCGTCCGCTCGGCGCTGGAGCTGTTGGGCGCGGCCTATGCCGTGCATCCCGCCTTCGGCGAGGCCCGCATCGTCGAATTCGGCTCCGGCCTGCGCCCCGCTTTTCCCGACAATCTGCCGCGCATCGGCATTCGCGGCAACACGATCAGCGTGAACGGCCTCTACCGTCACGGCTTCCTGATCGCCCCGGCGCTGGCCGAGCTGACGCTTGGCTTTGTCGAGCGCGGCCAGATCGACAATGAGGTGATGCAATGCGCGTGATCGTGAACGGCGAGCAGCGCGAGGTGAATTCGGCCAGCGTCGACGCGCTGCTCAGCGAGCTCGACTACGAGGGCACCCATTTCGCGATCGCGCTCAACTACGACGTCGTGCCGAAGAGCCGCTGGGCCGAGACGGCGCTGAAGCCCGGCGACGAGATCGAGATCATCACGCCGCGGCAGGGAGGGTGATGATGATGGCGCGCTCGCCGAACACTCAGCTGTCATCGCCCGGCTTGACCGGGCGATCCAGTACGCCGCGGCGTCTCGGTTCTAACCGCACCGCCTCTGGAATACTGGATCCCCGCCCCCCGTGCGCAATTTGCGCACTAGGCGGGGATGACAGTGTCATTTGGAGAGACACCCCATGGTGACCTTCTACGGCAAAACCTTCCCCTCCCGCCTCCTGATCGGCAGCGCGCTCTATCCCTCGCCTGCGATCATGCAGTCGGCGATCCGCGCCTCGGGCTCGAACATCGTCACGGTGTCGCTGCGGCGCGAATCCGCCGGCGGCAAGACCGGCGATGCGTTCTGGAATCTGATCCGCGAGCTCGACGTCACGGTGCTGCCGAACACCGCCGGCTGCCGCAGCGTGCGCGAGGCGGTGACGACGGCCAAGCTCGCGCGCGAATTGTTCGGCACATCCTGGATCAAGCTCGAAGTCATCGCCGACAACGACACGCTGCAGCCCGACGTGGTCGGCCTGGTCGAAGCCGCGACCATCCTGATCAAGGACGGTTTTGAGGTGTTCCCCTATTGCACCGAGGATCTCTCGATCGCGAACCGCCTGGTCGATGCCGGCTGCAAGGTGGTGATGCCGTGGGCGGCGCCGATCGGCAGCGCAAAAGGCATCACCAACCGTGACGCGCTCAAGCTGATGCGCGAGCGGCTGCCCGATATCACGCTGGTGGTCGACGCCGGCATCGGCGCGCCGTCGCATGCGGCCGCGGCGCTCGAACTCGGCTACGACGCCGTGCTGCTCAACACCGCCATCGCCAAGGCCGCCGATCCCGTCGCGATGGCCAACGCCTTCCGCCTCGGCGTCGAGGCCGGCCGCACCGCTTTTGAGGCCGGGCTGATGAACGCCCGCGATTTCGCCTCCCCTTCCACCCCTGTCGTTGGGACACCGTTCTGGCATGCCGTATCCTGATCGCTTTTATCCCGTCGTCGACAGCCTCGCCTGGGTCGAGCGCCTGACCAAGCTCGGCGTCGGCACCATCCAGCTGCGCGCAAAGGACCTCGACGACTCGCAATCGCTGCAGATGGTCACCGACGCGCTGGCGATCACCGCGGGCACGCAAGCCAAGCTCGTCGTCAACGACTATTGGCGCGCGGCGATCGTCGCCGGCGCAAAATATCTGCATCTCGGCCAGGAGGACCTTGCCGACGCCGACCTCGCTGCCATCCGCGAGGCCGGCTTGTCGCTCGGCGTCTCCACCCACGACGATGCGGAGCTGGACACCGCGCTTGCCGCCGAGCCCGACTATGTCGCGCTGGGCCCGATCTTCTTCACCACGCTCAAATCGATGCGTTTCGAACCGCAGGGCATTCCGAAGATCACGGAATGGAAGAAGCGCGTAGGCCACATCCCGCTGGTCGCGATCGGCGGCATCAAGTTCGAGCACGCCGCGGAGATCTTTGCCGCGGGCGCGGATTCCATCGCCGTCGTCAGCGACGTCACCCAGAATGCCGACCCGGATGCGCGGGTGCGGCAATGGCTCGGCCTGTCCGCGGAGGCGGCGTGATGCGCCTCACTCTCTCACCCCGCACGCCACTGTCATCGCCCGGCTCGACCGGGCGATCCCGTACGCCGCGGCTTCTCGGCTTGAGCCGCACCGTCTCGGAGTACTGGATCCCCGCTCCCGTGCGCAATTGCGCACTAGGCGGGGATGACAGCCGAATTTGCCTCTCGCATAGCGACATCAACGAATTAAACCGGAGGATCCCATGAACATCCGCTCCAATCCCGACAAGACCGTCCCCGCCGTCACCACCGGCCCGCTGCCCTCGTCGCGAAAAATCTTCGCCTCGCCCGATGCCGCGCCCGACCTGCGCGTGCCGCTGCGCGAGATCATCCTGTCCGAAGGCGCCGGCGAACCGAACCTGCCGGTGTACGACACCTCCGGCCCCTACACCGACCCTAGCGTGACCATCGACGTCAACGCCGGTCTGGCGCGCGGCCGCAAGGCCTGGGTGCTGGAGCGCGGCGGCGTCGAGGAATATCAGGGCCGGCAGATCAAGCCGGAGGACAATGGCAGCGTCTCCACCGACAAGGCCGCGCGCGCCTTCTCGGCCTATCACCAGCCGCTGCGCGGCCGCGACGGCCACAAGATTACGCAGCTCGAATTCGCCCGTGCCGGCATCATCACCAAGGAGATGATCTACGTCGCGGCACGCGAAAATCTCGGCCGCAAGGAGCAGCTCGAGCGTGCGGAAGCAGCCCTTGCCGACGGCGAAAGCTTTGGCGCGGAAGTGCCCGCCTTCATCACCCCGGAGTTCGTCCGCAGCGAGATCGCGCGGGGACGTGCCATCATCCCCTGCAACATCAACCACGCCGAACTCGAGCCAATGATCATCGGCCGCAACTTCCTGACCAAGATCAACGCCAATATCGGCAACTCGGCGGTGACGTCATCGGTCGAGGAAGAGGTTGAGAAGATGGTGTGGGCGATCCGCTGGGGCGCCGATACCGTGATGGACCTCTCGACCGGGCGCAACATCCACACCACCCGCGAATGGATTTTGCGCAACGCGCCGGTGCCGATCGGCACCGTTCCGATCTATCAGGCGCTGGAGAAGTGCGACGGCGATCCGGTCAAGCTGACCTGGGAGCTCTACAAGGACACGCTGATCGAGCAGTGCGAGCAGGGCGTCGACTATTTCACCATCCACGCCGGCGTGCGCCTGCAATACATCCACCTCACCGCCAACCGCGTCACCGGCATCGTGTCGCGCGGCGGCTCGATCATGGCCAAGTGGTGCCTGGCGCATCACAAGGAAAGCTTCCTCTACACCCATTTCGACGAGATCTGCGATCTCATGCGCAAGTATGACGTCTCGTTCTCGCTCGGCGACGGCCTGCGTCCGGGCTCGATCGCCGATGCCAACGATCGCGCGCAATTCGCCGAATTGGAGACGCTCGGAGAACTCACCAAGATCGCGTGGGACAAGGGCTGCCAGGTCATGATCGAAGGCCCCGGCCACGTGCCGATGCACAAGATCAAGATCAACATGGACAAGCAGCTCAAGGAATGCGGCGAAGCGCCGTTCTACACCCTCGGGCCCCTGACCACCGACATCGCGCCGGGCTACGACCACATCACCTCGGGCATCGGCGCCGCCATGATCGGCTGGTTCGGCTGCGCCATGCTCTGCTACGTCACGCCGAAGGAGCATCTCGGCCTGCCCGATCGCAACGACGTCAAGGTCGGCGTCATCACCTACAAGATCGCCGCCCACGCCTCCGATCTCGCCAAGGGTCACCCGGCAGCCCAGCTGCGCGACGACGCGCTCTCCCGCGCCCGTTTCGACTTCCGCTGGAGCGACCAGTTCAACCTCGGCCTCGACCCCGAGACCGCCAAGAACTTCCACGACGAGACCCTGCCGAAGGAAGCCCACAAGGTCGCGCATTTCTGCTCGATGTGCGGCCCAAAATTCTGCTCGATGAAGATCACGCAGGACGTCCGCGACTACGCCGCGACGCTGAACGACCCGAACGGCGTGGGCATGTCGATGAGCGGCACCGCCGAGGACGGCATGGCTAAGATGAGCGCGAAGTTCAAGGAGATGGGCGAGAACTTGTATCTGGATGCGGAGAAGGTGAAGGAGAGCAATCGGGTGTTGTGAGCGGGCCCGTGCGAACTTTGGGGGCGACGATCGTCGCCCCCAAAGTTGGAAACGCAATGCGAACGGCCCATGCGGTCTGAAATACTACCAGGACTACCACCGTACGGACCTCCGGCCATCTCTTTGACCGGACACGGTGAGCGCGAATTTCGGGAAGGTTTGGTTGTCCGCTTCTATCCCAAGGGTTCCGATCCATGGATCGGCAATTTCGTGGGAGGCATCTTCGATTGCACCACTGTGCTCGATCATCCCAACGGAAGGGACGTGATCGTTGTCGCGTGTGGCGATACTTGCATTATCGATCCGGAACACCACGCCATTCGAGATCGCATTGCAAGTGACACCGGACAAGTGATTGCGGTACCGGCTCTTGGACTGGTGGTTTTCCAAGGGTTGGTCGATTTTAGCGCGGTTCGGTCAGATGACCTGTGATGGATTAGTCCGCGGATTTCGTGGGATAGCTTCCGCAGTATCAATGTCCACGAAACCAAACTTACCGGCGAAGCATGGTCTGCAAACGGAGACTCTTGGGTATCATTCAGCCTCGATCTTTTGACAGACCACTGCACCGACGGAGTTTATGAGTTAGATGCGGCTCGGGCGGTGCGTGTGACGCGCAAATCGGACTAGCGCGGGCAAGCGTAGCCCGGATGAGCGCAGCGACATCCGGGTCTTTGCCGCCCCGCATATCACTCCGTTCATGCGGGCTACAGCCGCGGATAATTGACGTGCCGGATACATCCCCTCACCGCCTCCCCGACCAGCTCCTTCCCAACCTCCGTCTCGTCTTCGTCGGCACCGCCGCCTCGACGCGGTCGGCCGAGCTCGGGCACTATTACGCCCATCCCGGAAACCGCTTCTGGCGCGCGATTCATGAGGCCGGGATCACGCCGCGGCGCTATCAGCCGGGCCAGTTCGCAAGCTTGCTCGATCTCGGGATCGGCTTCACCGATCTTTCCAAATCGGGCGCCGGGATGGATCACCAGATCGCGGCGGAGACGATCGACGTGCCGGGGTTCAGGGCCAAGATCGAAAAGTATCAGCCAAGGACAATTGCGTTCACGAGCAAGAAGGCGGCGAGCTTGTTTTATGGCAGGCCGTCAAGCGGGATTGCGCTGGGGCGGCAGCTGCGGGATGAGAGTCTGCCCGAGATGTTCGTGCTGCCCTCGCCGTCCGGCGCGGCGTCCGGGCATTGGACGCTGGAGCCGTGGCGCGAGCTTGCGGCGTGGATCGCTGCAACGGAATAGTCGAGAGTGTCCCCGCTTTGGCCTGCTCGCGTGTCCCGGGCAAGCGAAGCGCAGACCCGGGACCCAGAAGCTCCGGCACGGATGCGGCATGGGCCCCGGCTCTGCAGCGCACCACGCCGCGAAGAGCGGCGCGATGCGCTGCGTCCGGGGCACGGGCACCTGCCTCACCCAGCATACGCCCTATCCAAATCCGCAATCACGATCTTTCTCATCTGCATCATCGCCTGCATGACGCGGTTCGCCTTGCTGCGGTCGGGGTCGCCGAGGTAGCGGCCGAGCGCTGATGGGATCACCTGCCAGGACAGCCCGAACCTGTCCTTGAGCCAGCCGCAGCGGGATTCTTCGCCGCCGTCGGCGGTGAGCCTGTCCCAGAAATAATCGACTTCCGCTTGCGTCTCCACGCTGATGAAGAACGACACCGCTTCGTTGAACTTGTATTGCGGGCCCCCGTTGAGCGCGTTGAAGCGCTGGCCTTCGAGCTCGAACACCGCCATGAAGTCGCTGACGGTCTCAACCTTGGCGTTGGGAAACACCGATTTGTAGAAGGCGACGGCCGCCGGCACGTTGTTGTCGAACCAGAGAAACGGCGTGATGGAGGTCATGAACGGATATCCTTTCGCCTCGGGCGGGCGCGCGGCGGCGCGCCGATGTTCCAAGGACGTGGCAGGTAGGGACGTTCCGACAGCGGCGGCGGGATTTTCTTGTAGCCCGGATGAGCGACAGCGACATCCGGGGCCGGCAGCTGCCCCGCATATCGCTATCGCTCATGCGGCCTACGGGGTCCACGAAAACGCATTAACCTGTCGGAATCCACTCATTCCATTCGTCCTCCGAACGCAAAACGCGATCAACCCCGGAGCCCCTCCCGATGCCCCCCACCATCACCGCCTTCGAAAGCTCGCCCGACCGCGGCAAGGGGCAAGCCCGCGACATGCGGGTGCGCTGGGCGCTCGAAGAGGTCGGCCAGCCTTACGACGTGCGTCTGGTTTCGTTCCAAGCGATGAAAGAACCCGCGCATCTCGCCCTGCATCCATTCGGGCAGATTCCGACCTACGAGCACGGCGATCTCGCCCTGTTCGAGTCCGGCGCGATCGTGCTCCATATCGCCGAGCGTCACGCCGGGCTGCTGCCGACGGAGCCGCACGCCCGGGCCCGCGCGATCGCCTGGATGTTTGCTGCGCTGAGCACGCTGGAGCCGCCGATCGTCGAGCTCGGGATGGCCATGCTGTTCGAGCGCGACAAGAGCTGGTACGCGGAGCGGCTGCCCATGCTGCAGGATCGCGTCCATGTCAGGCTCGGCGAATTGGCCCGTCGCCTCGGCGATGCCGACTGGCTCGACGGCGCGTTCAGCGCCGGCGACCTCATGATGGTGACAGTGCTGCGCAGGTTGAACGCATCAGGCATGCTGGACGAATATCCAGATATCGCCGTCTATGTGGCTCGCGGCGAAGCGCGGCCCGCGTTCAGGCGGGCGTTCGATGCGCAATTGGCGGTGTTCACCGGGGCACGCTTGGCGCCCTAAAGATCGAAATTGGTCGGCAGCATCACCACGTCGCGGATGGTCATGCCGCGCGGCCGCGTCAGCATGAACATCACGACCTCAGCCACGTCGCCGGCCTCCAGCAGGCTTCCCGAGTCCCTGGCTTCCTTCAGCTTCTCCGGCGGCCAGTCCGCGAGCAAGGCGCTGACGACCGGACCGGGCGAAATCGAGCCGACGCGGATGCCGTGCTTGAAGACCTGGCGCCGCACCGTCTGGACGAAGCAGTTCACCGCCCATTTGGACGACGCATAGACCGGCTCCCATGGCGTGGGAAAATGCGCCGCCAGCGAGCTCGTGACGATGATGTCGCCGGTCCCGCGCGCGATCATGTGCGGCAGCACGTCGTGTACGTTCTTCATCACGACGTTGACATTCAGGTTCAGCATCCGGTCGATCGCCATGGTGTCGGCATCGACCAGATCGCCACCGACATACGTCCCGGCATTCGCATGCAGGATATCGAGCTGGCCGGCCTGCTCCAGAACGCGCGGCAGCACCGTTGCACAGTCTTTTGGGTCCAGCAGATCGATGAGCAGCGGGATCACCGCGTCGCCGTGCTTGTCGCGGAGCGCCTTCAGCGCGGCCTCATCGCGGTCGACCATCACCACGCGCGCGCCGGCGGCCAGCATCGCCTCGGTGCTGGCCAATCCGATGCCCGACGCAGCCCCGGTCACGGCCGCCACCTTGCCGTCCAACTCTCTCGCCATGGGATCCCCATCTTGCCGAGGTCACTGGGATCGTGAGTATAGCGACCCCGGCCGGAATTGTCGGGAAGAGATGGTGGGCGCGGCGCTTGCGCCCCATTTCCCCCTACGACATCGGCCTTACCGCAGCGTGATCGCAAGCCCGCTCAGATCCGCATTCGCCATCAGGCCGACCTGCGTGCCGGACAGCTCGAGCACGGCGCCCTTCTGGTTGGTCAGCACGATCGCACGCGCGCCGCGGCCCACTGCGATGCCCGCACCGGCGGCGCCATAGACGCCGGCGATGTCGGAGGGCCGGTTGATGTTGGAGACGCGGCCGCGCAGCACGGTCTTGGAGCCGCCGAAGACGAGGCCGTAGTCGAGCCCGCCGGTCGAGAGCGAATAGGCGCGGCCGCGGAAGTTCAGCACGCCCGAGCCGCCGGAGCCGCCGATGATCCAGCCCGCCTTGTAGATCGTCAGCACCACGGTGCCGCCGTCGGCCAGAGCCGAGGTCGAGAGGCCGGCAAGCGCGGCAATGCCGACCAGCGCGGCGCGGAGGGTGGATGCGAACTTCATGGGAGTCTCCGGGGGCTATTCTTCAAGGAGGGAAACGAATCGAACGAGCGGAATCTATCCGATGGATCGGGGCGGCAACATGATGGGATGGGCGCGAGTCGCGGTCTGTAGCAACACACCCAACTGTCATCGCCCGGTTCAACCGGGCGATCCAGTATTCCAGAGAGAGCGATAGTGAACCGAAACCGCGGCGTACTGGATGCCCCGGTCGAGCCGGGGCATGACGGCGGAGTTTGGCGCGACAAGACGCTCACCCGCCATCATGCCATTCTGCCCCTGTTTTGCCCGACGGAGCAACGATTATTTTGTTTTTCCCGAAGTGAAAAAGAAAGCTCAATGATTCCTGCTAGATGCCTACTGTGCATGGGGTTGTTTTCGCGTTTTTTGTTGGAGGCGCCCCGAGCTGCCGCTACGCTTGCGCTTCCAGCCCTCCATCCGAGGTGATCCCATGCCGATCCAGCATTTCGCGCCCCCGCCGCACGTCAAGGCGCCGCCGCTGTCCTTTGCCACGCGCGCAGGCGATCTCCTGTTCGTCTCCGGCATTCCCGGCTTCGACGCGAACGGCGCGCTGCCCGACGGCTTCGAGGCGCAGTTCGCCAATGTCGCCATCAACATCAAGCGCGTGCTGGCGGAGGCCGGCGCCGAGATCCGCGATCTCGTCAAGGTCAACGTGCTGCTGACCCGCGCCTCCGACGTCGCCGCCATGAACGCGCTCTATGCCGGCGCCTTCGGCCCGCCGCCCTACCCTGCCCGCACCACCTGCGTGATCCACGCACTGCCCGATCCGAAGATGCTGATCGAGATCGAGGCGGTGGCGTCGCTGGCCAAGAGTTAGACGTGTGATCGTCAGGCGATAGTCAAGGGATAAGGGTCGTCCGAACAGCCGACCAACGGCTGACATATCCGTGAACGGTCGCCGCCCCGCTTGCCAGCCACGCAGATTTGCCGCACCAGTTTTCTCTCACGTTCCCATCAGGAGATATTTCATGCGTCGCGTTCTCGCCCTTTGTGCCGTTGCCGGCATCGCCACCTCCGTGTTCGCCGTGCCGGCCTCTGCGGCAGTCGGCTATTACGTGATCCGCTGGGACAACACCGGCATTTGCCAGGTCTGGAACGAGGACCTCAAGTACAAGCCGTTCCAGTGGGGCGTGTCGACCTACAAGGTCGTCAGCAAGCCGCTCCCGACCTTCACGGCCGCCTCGGAGCTCCAGATCAAGCTGCGCGCGGAGCGCCGCTGCACGCTCTAGGCGTGAGGCGACAGACCGGATTTCAAAGGGCGGATCGCGCAAGCGGACCGCCCTTTTCTTTTGGACGGACCACCGGTTTTTCGGCCGACGTCACGCATTTTCCGCGCACACGCTTTGAACCTGGCCGGTTGGCGGACCCACTCACATCTTGTCCGGGGCGCACCAGCGTCCGACTCCAAGTCTGACGTCCGTAGCCCGGATGAGCGAAGCGATATTCGGGAATTCCCGGTCAGCCTCCCTGGGCTCGCTCACCGAAAGCAATCCCACTTTCGCCGGCATCGCCCGCCCAGTCTTCCGAGAGCAATCCCGCCCGCGCATATCGGTGAAAGGACGAATGCGGCCAATCACAAACGCGCTGGACGTAGCGATGCTTGACGGGGTTGAAGTGAATGTAATCCACGTGGCGGGCGAAATCATCTTCGTCGCGAACCGTGTGCTCCCAGTAGCGTCGTTGCCACAGAGCCAATTCTCCATTGGAGTGGCGGGCTACGTCGATACCCGCATGCAGTAGTGCGCTGCTGAAATGCCCCTCGATCCTTCGCCAACGTCCCGCGAAATCGGCGTCATGCGGCGGGAGGCTCATGACGACATGCAAATGGTCCGGAAGGATCACGATCGCATCGACCTCGAACGGGCGCTCCCTGCGAGCGGCCCGGAAGGCATCACGCAGGGCGCCAACGTTTTCAATCAAAATGGTCGATCTGCGGTCGAAGAGCGCTACAGTGAAAAAGTAGGTGCCGCCGGGAAGAAAATTTCTGCGATACAAAACCATGGGCTAGACCCGTCCCGGATGTCGCTTCGCTCATCCGGGCTACAGGATAGCACATGAGCCCTCACGCGTCCTTGTACGCGCCGGGATGGATCAGGAGGTCGCGCGCGGCGGCGAGGTCGATGAACGCTTCCGCGCTGCCGCCCTGGTCGGGGTGCATGCCCTTGGCGGCGCGGCGATACGCCTGATTGATGTCCTCGCAGGTGAGCTGCACCGCGAGCGGCAGGCCGAGCACCTTGCGGGCACGATCCTCGCTGGACAATTTTTTCGGCGCAGCATTGCGGCGCCCGAAGCGCGGCGCGGTCAGGTCGTGAACGACATCGAGCACCACGCCGAGACGGCGCCGTGCCGCCAGCGTGACGCTGTGATCGTCATTGTCCACGGCCTGGCGCAGCACAGGAAGCGCCTGCTCGGCGGCCTGACGCAGCATGGTATCGGTGCTCATCCGCGCGATCTCGGCCACCAGCCGTCCGGCCTCGGCCCAATCGGCGCCGTCCACCGACCGCAGGCGTTCGAGTGCGAGTTTCCAGGATTCGAGCCGTTCCATCATGCGCGCAACGTTTAGCAATCAAGATCAGTATGCCAAGGGCGCCGTTTCCGACCCCTTAATTTCGAGTTAGCCTTTCATGAAACTTCGAAAAGAAATCGGGAGGAAATTGTCATGGCATTGCTCGCAAACCATATCGCCGTCATAACGGGCGCCGGTTCGGGCATCGGCCGGGCCATCGCGGCCGGCTACGCCCGCGAGGGCGCGCAGGTGGTGCTGCTCGACGTCAACGCCGACACGGTCGCGGAAGCCGCCGAGGGGATCCGCAAGTCCGGCGGCAAGGCCGAGAGCTTTGCACTCGACGTCACCAGACGCGACGACTGCTTCGCGCTCGCCAGGCAAGTCGCCGACAAGGTCGGGCAGGTCTCGATCCTCGTCAACAATGCCGGCATCACCCGCCGCAACGCCTTCACCGCCGATACCGAGACGGTGGCGAAGGATTGGAATGACATCATCTCGCTCAACCTCAACGGCGTCTTCAACATGACGCAGGCGTTCCTCGCGCCCTTGCGAGCAGCCAAGGGCCGCATCGTCAATATCGGATCGATCCAGTCCTTCGTGCATCTGCGCACGCCGAGCTCGGCGGCCTACACCACCTCGAAACACGGCGTGCTCGGCTTCACCAAGGCGCTCGCGGTCGAGCTCGGCAAGGAGGGCGTGCGCGTCAATGCAATCGGGCCGGGCTTCATCGAGACTAACATCAACGCCAATGTGCGTGCGACCAATCCGGCGCTGGTGCAGGCTTTCGTCGATCACACCCCGCTGGCGCGCACCGGCAAGCCCGAGGACATCGTGGGTCCCGCGATCTTCCTTGCGTCGGACATGTCGGCCTACGTCACGGGAACGATCGTGATGGTGGATGGCGGATACCGGACGGTGTGAGCGGGAGGGATGCCTGCTTTGCGGGGTATGCTCGCAGGAATATGCAATCCGTGCCAATCGCGGCGGCGCGGCGGCATTCCCAAGGTCAATTCGTGCGATCGCCCGCTGTTAACCTTTCGTTAACCAAACCCGCCCACCGTAGATCTACGGCTTGGGGGTCGTTTGTTCTCGATCCGCTTCCAAAGACGGAAGCGGGCGTTGATCGGGGAGTGTGTCGATGACCACTGTTCATGTCGCTGCGTCCGAACCGGGCGCGTATGTCCTTTCACCGAACCAGATCGTTCCGCTGCTGATCGGCGCGACCGTCGACGAGGTCGAGCGTGAGCTCGTGCTGCAGACGCTCGCCCGCTGCGACGGCAATCGCACGCGCGCCTCACGCGTGCTCGGCCTCTCGGTGCGCACGTTGCGCAACAAGATCAGGCTCTATGCCGCCTCCGGCATAGAGGTGCCGGCCTATCACGACTAGCGCGCGATGTGCCGCCGATTGGTGTTGATCATGCCCAGGCGCGAGCCCGGGCGGAATTGCCGCTGTCGTCAAACGCCGCTAATTAGCTTGCTTCCGGTCGAGGGAGCAGCGGCGTGGCAGACGAACAAAAACGGCAGGGACCTCAGGGACCGCGCGGACGGCAGGGCGAACCGGGGCGGCCGGGACCGCAGGGTCATCCGGGCAAGCGCGGGCCGGATGGCGCGCGTGGCAAGCCAGGACCTCAGGGCAAGCCGGGGCCGATCGGGAAGCCCGGACCGCTGGGCAAGCCCGGCCCGCAAGGCAAGCAGGGCGAAGCGGGACCGCGCGGGGCGCCGGGGACACAGGGACCTGTCGGGCCGCAAGGGCCGGCGGGGCCGCAAGGCCCGCGTGGTGAAGCCGGACCTCCGGGCCAACTTCCGTCGATCGAACAGGTGCTGCCGTGGCTCGATCAGCTGCTCGACGCCTGGGACGAACGCCGCCGCCAGCGCGAGCATGAGGCTGCCGAGCGCGAGGCGCTGGAAGCCGCGGTGCAGGAGACCGACGACGCGCCCCTCGATGACGAAGACGAGGACAGCGAAGGCGATCACAGGAAGAAGAAGAAAAAGAAGAAGCACGGCCACAAGGACTGACGGACGAATCTATTTCGTCCCATTCTCGCGTCGCGGCAGCATGCCCATGCGCTCGAACTGCCAGCGCATGGCGCGGTACCAGAGATAGCCGACCGCTGCGCCGCACAAGGCCAGGATCACGACGTTCGCGCTCGAGAACGAGCCGCTCCACCACGTCATCCACGCGGTCCACAGCAACGTGAAAACGATGGCACCTGCTTTCAGCGGAAGAAGGGGGCGGCTCATGGTCGTGCTCCGGGGTGTCAAAAGCCCGGCGAACATCATCGCGCGCTGAGACCGTTGTCACCGTGAGGCAGGTCACGGAACGGACCTTCGAGCCGCCTAACCGAACCGCAGCCGCGAACGTTCCTTGGCCTTTTCCGCTTCGACCTCACGATCACGCGCCGGCGCATGGGTGTGCAGCGACGTCAGGAGTTTTCGCGCAGCCTCCGAGACCTCCGCCACCGCACGATCGAAGGCCGCCTCGTTGGCCTGCGACGGCTTGTTGAAGCCAGACAGTTTTCGAACGAACTGGAGCGCGCTGGCGTGGATCTCATCCTCGGTCGCCTCCGGCTCGAAGTTGAACAGCGTCTTGATGTTGCGGCACATGCAGTCTCTCCTGACCTTTCCCTCAAGGACGACCGGCGAAAACGAAATCCTACATCCTTCCGGACAGTTCTGCTAAGTTCCGCCGCAACGCGGCCGCCGACCAGAGCCGCACGGGGGAAATCGACATGAAAGCTTCTTGCGCGGCGCTGTCAGCCATCCTGTTGTCCGTCTCGTTGGCGGCCATCTCGACATCCGCATGGGCGGCCGATTATCCGACGCCGAAGCAGGGCGCCTGGATCGCCAGGGATTTCAAGTTCCACACCGGCGAGACCATGCCGGAGCTGAAGCTGCACTACACAACCGTGGGTGAGCCGAGCGGCCAGCCGGTCCTGGTGCTGCATGGCACCGGCGGCTCGGGCGCGAGCATGCTGTCATCAGCCTTTGCCGGCGAGCTGTTCGGCGCGGGGCAGCCACTCGATGCCTCCAAATATTACATCATCATCCCCGATAATATCGGTCATGGCAAATCGTCAAAACCGTCCGACGGGATGAAGACGAGCTTCCCGAAATACGACTACAACGACATGGTCGAGGCCCAGTATCGCCTGGTGACGGAAGGGCTCGGGGTCAAGCATCTGCGGCTCGTCATCGGCAATTCGATGGGCGGCATGCACACCTGGTTGTGGGGCGAGAAATATCCGAAGGCGATGGACGCGCTGATCCCGATGGCCTCGCAGCCGACCGAGATGGCATCCCGAAACTGGATGCTGCGGCGGATCATGCTCGACACCATCCGCAGCGACCCCGACTGCAACGGCGGGAATTACACCAGCCAGCCGCGCATGATGAAATACGCCATCACCGCCTACGGCATCGCGAGCATCGGTGGAACGCTGGCCTATCAATCGCAGGCGCCGACGGCGGCGAAGGCCGACAAGATCGTCGACGAGCGGCTGGCCATGCCGATCACGGCAGATGCCAACGACTTCGTCTACCAGTGGGAGTCTTCGCATGACTACAATGCCGGCGAGAAGCTGGAGGCCATCGAAGCGCCGCTGCTGCTGATCAATTCAGCCGACGACGAACGCAACCCGCCTGAGACCGGCATCACGGACGCTGCGATGACGCGGGTGAAGAACAGCAAACTGTATCTCATCCCGGCAAGCACCGAGACGCGCGGCCACGGCACCACCGGAAACGCCAAATTCTACAGCGAGCAGGTCCAGCAATTTCTGCAAGCCGCGCCGCAGCAAACGATCGAATCTGCGCGCCGCTGATTTTGCATCGCATCAACGGCCGTCTAGCCCGCATATTATTTGAGCATGCATTACGCTGACGGCTCGGGCTTAATTGCGTCGATGTCCGAATCGACGCGCGGGATAATCGCGCGCCAACGGCACGACACGCGATGAGGAGGATCGCATGCACAGGCTCGCACTGTGCGTTTGGCTGGCCGCACTGACGGGCGCCGCGTTCGCGTTCGACAACGGGCAATATGATCACGTCCCGCCCGACATCCGCGCCTGGTTCAAGAGCGTGATCGCACCGAACGGCGTGCCCTGCTGTGACGTCTCCGACGGCCATCGCACGGAGTACGACGTGCGCAGCGGTGCCTATTGGGTGCCGATCGAGGGACAATGGATGGAGGTGCCCGAGCGCGCCATCATCCGCGACCGCGGCAATCCGGTCGGCCAGGCCGTGGTGTGGTACGTCCGTCACCGCGGCGCCATCATCATCAGTTGCTTCGTGCCGGCGGATGCGGTGTAGCGCGATAGCGCCTCGACGCGGCGCGTGCTAGCTCGGCCGATAGCTCCTGTGAACGACTGAACGCGAGCTCGCGCTCTATCCGCCTTGCGTGTGGGCGGCAAGCATCAAGCAGGTCCTGGAGGGCCATCGACCTTCCACCCATCCCCAACAGCTGGCTCTATCACGGGCCGCGGCTGGCGCTGCAGCCAGTCCTGATCTGGTGGGCTCTGAACTGCGCTGGCGTGATCGACTGGACGCGGCGGCGTGACAAAGGGGGATAGCGATCGGGCCGAGAGATGATATTCTCGGGGCATTCCACCAGGGAGACCTTCGTGACTGATCTTTGCGCCGAAGACCTCGCCACCATCTATGCCCAGCCGAGCCCGCGCGTGATCGCGAAAGCGCGCCCCGCAATCGACACGCATGCGAAGAAATTCATCGAGATGTCGCCGTTCTGCGTGCTCGCGACATCGGGAGCGGACGGCAGCGTCGATGCCTCACCACGCGGCGGCGGCGTTGGCTTCGTCCACGTCGCCGGCCCCAACCAGCTGCTGATGCCTGATCGCTCCGGCAACAACCGGATCGACAGTTTTCGAAATGTCGTCGAGGGCTCGGGCTTCGTGCATCTGTTGTTCTTCGTCCCCGGCATCGACGAGACGCTGCGCGTCGGCGGCCGCGGCTCGCTGTCCGCCGATCCGGACCTGCTCGCCTCGATGGTGGAGTTTGGCAAGTCGCCGCGCGCGGTGCTGAACGTCGCCGTCAGCGAAGTCTATTTCCACTGCGGCAAGGCACTGATGCGCTCGAAGCTTTGGTCGTCCGAGAAGGTGCCGCGCTCGGTGATGCCGAGCATCGTCGAGGTGGTCCACGAGCAGACCGGCCTTGGTGAGCCGCAGAGTCAGGAGATCGTGGAAGAGCTCTACAAGACGCAGTTGTAGCTGGCGTCCAGGCTGTCGTCCCGGCCTGGTGCGCAATCGCGCATCAGGCCGATACGGAGTTGTGCCATCGCTAACGCGCCGAACTAATGCCCGTCCCCCTCGAGCCCGCCAACGTGCTTCTGGGTGTAGAGTTCGAGGCCGATGCGGCCGATCAGGTCGAGCTGGGTCTCGAGGAAGTCGATGTGGTGCTCCTCGTCGCTCATCAGCTTCTCGAACAGATCACGCGTCACGTAGTCCTTGACGCTGTGGCAGTAGGTCGCCGCTTCCTGATAGAGCGCCCGCGCGCTCATCTCGGCGGCGAGATCGCACTCGATGATCTCCTTGACGTTCTGGCCGATGCGCAAGGGATCGAGCACCTGCATGTTCGGGAAGCCGTCGAAGAACAGGATTCGCTCGGTGAGCTTATCGGCGTGCTCCATCTCCTCGATGGACTCCTTGCGCCAGACCTTGGACATGTCCCGCAGGCCCCAATTGTCGAGGAAGCGGTAGTGCAGCCAATACTGGTTGATCGCAGTCAGCTCGTGACGCAGTGCCTTGTTGAGATAGTCGATAACTTTTGCGTCGCCCTGCATGGTTCACTCCAGCTCTTGCAGTCCAAATCGGCCGTAAACCGAATTTAGAACGCTTCTAAATGAGTTTGAAGACTGGAGCAACCGGCTACGGGGACGCAGCCGGGGAAAAGCTCAGCCAGGGTTGCGGAGCATTTCAGCAGGCCGCGAGGGCGAACTCGGCCGGCTGGGCCGTCTCGTCGTTCGCCGCCACAGTGTGGTTGTGCGGGCAGCCGGAGCAGCAGGACGTGGCACAGGTGCCAAGCGCTTCGTCGATAATGGTCTTGATCGTCCGAGCGCAGCGGCCGCATTCGGCGCTACAGCCGAGACACCCATAGACCTGCTTGGCATGGCGCACAGCGTCGTCGGACTCGGCGACGGCGGCGCGGATGTCGTCATCGCTCAGCACGTTACAGGAACAAACGATCATGGAAGCGGCAGGCCCTTTGGTGATGCGCCATCATCGATATTTAAGGGGCCGGCCGGATGCAAAAGGAAAAAGCGGAATTTGAAGCTATTCCAAACTAGCCCGGAAACAGCCTAGAACGGCTCTAAAATAGGGCCTTGCACTGGATCAAGATTGCGGCGGACCTAGTCGCCCCCACCGCCTCCACCATCGCCGCCGCCCCCGCAATCTCCGCCACTACTGCCGCTATCGCTGCTGGAACAGCTGCCGCCGTCGGTCGCGCAGCCGGAACTATCGCTGGAAAACCAACTCCCAAACGAGAAGCCGTCGCTCGTGCCGGTGGCGGTGTCGCCGCCGCCATTGACGCTGGCCCCGGCGCGGGAGCCGCGCTGGCCGCGGTTCTGGAGATGGGTAATCCAGCCGTAGCCGATCGCGAAGACGATCCCGGCAGCGATCAATGCATTTATCATCGCGTTACCCATCGTCGCCCTCCCCTGGCTGGGCTGCGGTCCTACCGATTGGTCGCCCCGGCAAAGGTGCCGTTCATTGATCATTCAAACGAAGTATGGAACTTTACCCTCAAAGAGTTCCCGCGTGTTTGCTCGAAAGGTCAGCCAATGAAGAAGTCGCTCCTGGCAATTGCTGCCGTCGCCGCTGTGGCCCTTAGCGCCATTACACCAGCCCAGGCGCAACGCGGCGTCGCCGCGGGTGTGGCAGCCGGAATCATCGGCGGCGCCATTGTCGGTGGGGCGCTGGCCTCTCCGTATTATTACGGGCCAGGCCCTGGCCCGGGCTACGCATATGGTCCCGGATATGGCGCCGGCTACTATCCGCCGCGCTACTATGCGCCGGGCCCGGGCTACGTCGCGGACGACTATTACGGCAACGGCTGCGTCTGGCAGAAGCAGCGCTTCTGGGACGGTTATGCCTGGCGCGTCCGCCGCGCCAGAGTCTGTGGCTGAAGTCGCCCCAAGCCGGCTCATTCCAGATGCGCCGTCCATTTAGGGGCCTGAAAAAGACCGCTTTTTCTCGTCACAGCTCCGTGTGCGTTTACCGCGGATTGACCATTTGCGCGCTTCCTAGCTGCAAGGCCAATTCCATCAGAGTCTGCGTGAACCTTTGAACCCCGGGCGCTCCTAACAAGGAGCATCCATCTCTCAGGAGAGCCAAGAGTATGAAGAAGACTTTAGTTGCCGCCCTCACGGTTGCGACGATCGCCGGTTCGCTGGTGACCGCCACGCCGTCCGCCCAGGCCCATGACGGGGTCGGCGTCGGCATCGCAGCCGGCCTGATCGGCGGCGCGATCGTCGGCGGCGCCATCGCATCGAGCCGTCCCGCCTATGGTGGACCGGTTTATGTGGCCGAGCCCGGCCCGCCGCCCCCGCCCTGCTACTGGCAGCGCCAGCGCTACTGGGATGGCTACGGCTGGACCGTCCGCCCGGTTCGCGTTTGCTACTGATCTGACCGCATGGCGTTCATGAGCGCCGCGATCGAAGCCCGGCCGAGCACCTCGGCCGGGCTTTTTTTCTTTTAGCCAGCCCTGCGCCTATCGCGCCGCCTGGATCGAGCGCAGCACCTCTTCGCTCGGCCAGCAATCGACCTTGAGGCCTGCCGACTTCTGGTAGGCGCCGAGCGCAGCGCGCGTCTGCATGCCCGCCTTGCCGTCGATCTTGTCCTTGTAGAGCCCGACGCGCGTGAGCCCCCGCTGCATCGCCTCGACGTCCTTGGTCCGCAATTGCTTCGAGGCAGACCATGGGGTCGCGAACGGTTGCGGGCTCGTCATGCGGTCGGCGAGATGTCCGACGAACAGCACGTAGAGGTCGGAAAAATTGTATTCCTTGATCACGAAGTAGTTCTTCGTGGTCAGGAAGGACGGGCCGTAGATGCCTTCAGGCTGCAGCAGGGAGGCCGGCTGTGCCTGCTCGGCGGCAGTGAGCTTTTGTCCACGCACCGGTACAAAGCCTTCGCGCAGCCATTGGCCGATCGGCTTCGTCACCTCGGGCACGCCGGCGGTGCAATCGACTTTGGCCGGTGCCTGCACCTCGTAGGCCCAGCGTACACCGCTCTGCCAGCCCTTGTTGACGAGCTGCTGCGCGGCGGAGGCCAGCGCATCCGGCACCGAGTGCCAGATGTCGATGCGGCCGTCGCGGTCGAAATCGACGCCATGCTTGTAATATTCGGACGGCAGGAATTGCGTGAGCCCGGTCGCACCGGCCCAGGACGAGCGCATGTCCTTGCGTGTCACTACGCCGTCACCGAGAATTTTCAGCGAGAGGATGAACTCGTTGCGATAGCTGTCCTTGCGGCGGCCGACATAGGCCTGCGTCGCCAGCACGCGGACGAGATCGTAAGGCAGCGTATAGCGGCCATAGTCGGTCTCGCGGCCCCAGATCGCCAGCATCACGGTAGCAGGCACGCCGGAGTTTTTCTCGATCTCGGTCAGCGCGGGGCGATATTTTTGCAGCAACCGCTGCCCCTCGCCCGCAAGCCGCGCGATCGAGGCTTCCCTGACATAGTCGGCCGGCACCTGCACGAACTCGGCCTGTGACGGCGCCCCCGTTGCGGGACGCCCCGGCAGGATCAGATCCGGCAGCTTGTAGTCCGGCTCGAGCCCGCGCGTCTCTCGCTCGAACGTCGCGCGCGACACGCCGGCGGCCTCCGCCTCCGGCCACAGCGAGGCGATGAACTGCGCGAAGGCGGCGTCGGCAGCGCCCGCGGGCGACAGGCCGCAGGTGATAGCGATCACCGCAGCTATCAGCACCCGCCGCATCATTTTGAGATCACCGCGTCAGCTTCTTGTACTTCACGCGGTGCGGGATGATGCTGTCCTGGCCGAGCCGGCGCATCTTGTCCTTCTCGTAGTCCTGGAAGTTGCCCTCGAACCATTCGACATGGCTGTCGCCTTCGAAGGCCAGGATGTGGGTCGCGATGCGGTCGAGGAACCAGCGATCATGGCTGATGATGACGGCGCAGCCGGCGAAATCCTCCAGCGCCTCTTCGAGCGCACGCAGGGTGTCGACGTCGAGGTCGTTGGTCGGCTCGTCGAGCAGCAGAACGTTGGCGCCGGATTTCAGCATTTTCGCAAGGTGCACGCGGTTGCGTTCACCGCCGGAGAGCGCGCCGACTTTCTTCTGCTGGTCGGCGCCCTTGAAGTTGAACGACGAACAATAGCCGCGTGAATTGACTTCCCTCTTGCCGAGCAGGATCAGCTCGTTGCCGCCGGAGATCTCCTCCCACACGTTCTTGCTGCCATCGAGCGCGTCGCGCGACTGGTCGACGTAACCAAGATGAACGCTCTCGCCGATCGTGATGGTGCCCTTGTCCGGCTCCTCCTGCTTGGTGATCATCCTGAACAGCGTGGTCTTGCCGGCGCCGTTGGCGCCGATCACGCCGACGATACCGCCGGGCGGCAGCTTGAAAGTGAGATCGTCGATCAGCATGCGATCGCCGAAACCTTTGCTGAGCCCTTCGAAGTCGACCACGTTCTGACCGAGTCGCTCGGCCACCGGAATCGTGATTTGCGCGGTCTGTGTCTGCTTTTCGCTCGCCTGTTTCAGCAGTTCGTCATAGCGCTGATAGCGCGCCTTGGACTTGGCCTGGCGGGCTTTCGGCGAGGACGCGATCCATTCCTGCTCTCGGGCCAGCGTCTTCTGATGCGCAGCGTCCTCGCGGCCCTCCTGCTCGAGCCGCTTCTGCTTCTGCTGCAGCCAGGACGAGTAATTGCCCTCGTAGGGAATGCCCTTGCCGCGATCGAGCTCGAGAATCCAGCTCGTGACGTTGTCGAGGAAGTAGCGGTCATGGGTGACGATCAGGATCGCGCCGGGATAGTTGCGCAGATGGCCTTCCAGCCACGACACCGACTCCGCGTCGAGATGGTTGGTCGGTTCGTCCAGCAGCAGAAGCTCGGGCTGGTCGAGCAGCAGCTTGCAGAGCGCGACGCGGCGGCGCTCACCGCCGGAGAGTTTCGACACGTCGGCATCGTCGGGCGGACAGCGCAGCGCGTCCATGGCCTGGTCGACCTTGCTGTCGAGATCCCAGAGGCCCTGGGCCTCGATCTCGTCCTGCAGCTTGGTCATCTCGTCGGCGGTCTCCTCGGAGTAGTTCATCGCCAGCTCGTTGTAGCGATCGAGGATGGCCTTCTGCTTGGCGACGCCCAGCATGACGTTCTCGCGCACGCTCAATGCCGGATCGAGATGCGGCTCCTGCTCGAGATAGCCGACGCGGGCGCCCTGGGCGACCCAGGCCTCGCCGTTGTACTCCTTGTCGAGGCCGGCCATGATTTTGAGCAGCGTCGACTTGCCCGAGCCATTGACACCGAGCACGCCGATCTTGGCGTCCGGGTAGAAGCTCAGATGGATGTTATCGAGCACCTTCCGGGTCGGGTAGCTCTTGGTCAGGCCCTGCATGAAATAGATGAACTGGCGCGCCATCGGTCCCGAAAACCTTCGATTTGAGGAAATTTGCTTGCCGCCGATGTAGCGATCCCGCCCCGAAAGGGCAATGTTTTCCCTCCGTTCACCACGGATGAATACGGGACGGACACCATCCCGCCGCCGATCCGGACAATTGAAACCATCTTTTAATAAATCAGGCCAAAGCTCGGTTTCGCGCGGAAACAGCGCCACCCGCTCAGAATGAAGGGGAGCACAGCGAGACAGCGTCATGGCCATGATCGAGACCAACTCCCTTCCCGTTCCGGCGGAAGCCGGCAGCGCCTCCGCATTTGCCTCGGAGATCAAGGGCTTCTGGAAGCGCTTCTTTGCCACCGCTTTCAACCCCTACCGGCCCGAACTGCATTACATGCGCGGCCCCGGCCCGGCCTGGCGCGCCAAGCACGGCATGAATGCGCCGTTCCGGCTCAAGCCCCGCGACCTCTGAGCCTTTATCACCTGTCGGATTTTTGAAGACGCGAACGGCTTGCGCACGGTCCTGATTGCGCGCAACCATGGCCTGGTTCCACCTCTCGCCATGGAAGAACGCTGATGACGCGGCTGCGCTGTGCAATTCTCGACGACTATTTCAACCTCGCCCTCGACGTCGCCGATTGGCAAAGCCTGTCCGACCGCATCGACGTCACCGTGTTCAGCCATCCCTTCGCCTCCGAGCAGGCCGCGGCGAGCGCGCTGGCTGATTTCGAGATCGTCTGCGCGATGCGCGAGCGCACCGCGTTCCCCAAGAGCCTGTTCGAAAGCCTGCCGAAGCTGAAGCTCCTGCTGACGTCAGGCATGCGCAACGCCTCGATCGACATGGAGGCCGCCAAGGCGCGGGGCGTCACGATCGGCGGCACGCAATATTCGCGCGATCCGACCGCGCCCCTCACCATGGGCCTGATCCTGGAACTGACCCGCGGCATCGGCCGCGAGAACGCGCGCATGCATGCGGGCGAGCCCTGGCAGGCCTTTGCCGGCGTCGAGATCGAGGGATTGACGCTCGGCGTCGTCGGGCTCGGCAAGCTCGGCAGCAAGATGGCTGATATCGCGAAGGCGTTCGGCATGAACGTGATCGCCTGGAGCCCGAACCTGACCCCGGAGAAGTGCAAGGATGCCGGCGTCGGCTACGCCACCAAGGAGGAGCTGTTCGCCAAGGCCGACATCGTCAGCATCCATGTGGTGCTGAGCGAGCGCTCGCGCGGGCTGGTCGGGGCTTCCGATCTCGCGCGGATGAAACCGACGGCCTTCCTCGTCAACACCGCGCGCGGGCCGATCGTGGACGAGCAGGCGCTGCTCGAGGCGTTGCAGCAGAAGAGGATTGCAGGCGCCGGCATCGACGTATTCTCGGTCGAGCCGCTGCCGACGGACCATTCCTTCCGCAAGCTCGACAACCTCGTGCTGACGCCGCACCTCGGCTACGCCACCGAGGACGGCTTGCGCATCCATTACGGCCAGATGGTCGAGGCGATCGACGCCTTCACCAAGGGCAGTGAGCTGCCGCGCAAGCTGGCGTGATGCCTCAGGCCGCCGAGCGCTGGCTGGTGGGCTGCCGTGCCGCATCGGCAAAGCCGTCGCGCCAGGAGGCATGCGCCGGCAGCCAACCGAGCTCGCGCTTGGCCTTGCCGTTGGAGGCTCCACGCACCTCCGTCATCATCGCAACCATATGCTCGCCCGCAAGCAGGCGCCCGAGCCAGGCGGGGATGTGACGCGGCGGCTTGGCACCGAGGAGTTCGGCCAGCGCGGGCAACCAATCCTTCACCGGCGCCGGATGATCGTCGACGATATTGTAGATGCTGCCGGTGCGTCCGCGTTCAAGCGCGGCGAGCGTGGCAGAGGCTGCATCTTCGGTGTGAATGAACGACCACGTGCCGCCGCCGTCACCGATTACCGGCACACGCCGGTGGCGCAGCTGGTCGATCATCGCCGGCGAGAGCGTGCCGGTGCCGGGTCCATAGAAGAATCCATAGCGTAGCACGATGCCCTCCGGCTTCGTCGAAGCGGTGACGATTCGCTCCAGATAGCGGATTGCCTCAAGCGTGCGTCGCAGCTCTCGCGGTGGATTCGAGTCGAGTTCATCGGTCTCGGTCTTGACCGTTCCCCCGGCGCGACTGAAGGTCCAGCCGCAGAAGCTTTGCGCGATGAAGCGCTTGGCGCCGGCCTCGCGCGCGGCGTTGAGCAGAATGTCGGTTCCGCGGGTGCGGAGCTCGTTGGTTCGCTTGAAAGCCCGATCGAAATGCCGGAGGTCCGTGGCGGCCGCGAGATCTGTCATCTGGTCGATGACGGCGTTGGGCTTTGCCGCAATCACCGCAGCGCGCATGCTGTCGGCATCGAGGCCGTCGGCAACGACCGTCTCCGCACCCAATCGCCGCACAAGGTCTGTTTTTGCCGCACTCCGTGTCGTGCCGATCACCGAATGACCCGCGGCGACCAGCGCCTGAACAAGATACTGACCGACCGCGCCGGTCGCGCCCGCAACAAAGATGCGCATCCTGTGCTCCTCAATTCGTTGCAATCCTCCCGGACGTAATCGAGGTGCGGAGCCGTTCAAGTATGCGCAAGTGAGACTTGCACGCATGCGTCAAATGATGACGGCGCGTGACCGAAGGCCACGCGCCGTCATCAGATCAATTCTTGCGAAGCCGATTCAGCGCACGGTGACGGGCGCGGGCAGCGGCGGCACCACTGTCAGCTGGGTGCCTCCGACCGGGCCGGCCTGCGCGGCCATTGGTGCGGGGCCGGCAGTGCCGGGCATGGGCGCGGCGGATGCGGTCGCCGTTCCCGGCGGCGGACCACCCGGCATCACGACCACGCGGGTGCCGACCTTGACGCGATCGAACAAGTCGGAGACGTCCTCGTTCAGCATGCCGATGCAGCCGGACGACACGAACTTGCCGATGGTCGAGGGCTGGTTGGTG
This sequence comes from Bradyrhizobium sp. CW1, assembly GCF_023100665.1. NCBI lineage: Bacteria > Pseudomonadati > Pseudomonadota > Alphaproteobacteria > Hyphomicrobiales > Nitrobacteraceae > Bradyrhizobium > Bradyrhizobium sp. CW1. The sequence continues at coordinate 1,975,779 of NZ_CP064684.1, read as the reverse complement.
CCGTGGATGCGGTAGACGGTCGAGCCGAGATACATCGCACGGGCGCCGAGCGGATTGCCGGGACCGCCGGCCATGAAACGCGGCAGATAGGGCTGGCGCTCGATCATCTCGGTCGGCGGATGCCAATCCGGCCACTCGGCCTTGCGAGTGATCTTCTGCACGCCGGTCCAGGTGAAGCCGTCGCGGCCGACGCGGACGCCGTAGCGGATCGCACGGCCATTGCCCAGCACGTAATAGAGATAGGTGTTCGGGGTATCGACGATGAGTGTTCCGGCCGGCTCCTTGGTCGCCAGCGAGACCTCCTGGCGGCGCAGGTTCTGCGGCAGCTGCGCCGGAGCAGCGTCAGGCTGCTCCTCGGGCGGCAGCGACGCGATCACCATCGGCCGGCCGTCGGCACCAACGGGCGGCTGCCCGGCCTGGACCGTTCCGGTCGCGGCGGGACCACCGACCGCCTCGGGCGGACGCAGGCCGTCACTGCCGGGCGCCTGAGTCGGACGATCGGCGTAGATCACCGCGGGCGGGCCGGCAGGGCGGCCGTAGCGCGGGTCGTCGGGCGACGTCACGGGACCCTGCGGTGGCGCGGCCGAGTAGACGGGGGCACCTGCGGGACGGCCATAACGGGGATCATCGGGCGACATCACCGGACCCTGCGGCGGCGCGGCGGAATACACCGGGGGAGCGCCGGGCGGACGGCCGTAACGCGGATCCGGACCGGGCGGCGGCAGCGCTGCCTGCGGCATCGCGTCATCTTCATCGTCGAGCGCGTCGAAACTCGGCGCGCGGTCGCCGGGCCGATATTCGGCCGGCGGCCCGCCATAGCTCGGCGCCTGCTGGACCGGATAGCTCTGGGCCTGTGCGAGCGAGGTTCCCGCCGCAGCGACTGTTGCGGCAGCGCATATCGTCAGAAAATGTTTGATCATCATCGCTCTTGTATAGTCCCCGGGCCCCGTCCGGACCGTTAACGGCCAGATGACGGAAGATAGCGGCACATTCAAGACATTACAGGCGGATTTGTGCCTGATTTGCCGATTTGTGATCCGCAAGACTACCGTTGCCTCCTTGCATCATGGGGCGAAAATCAGCCCACGCCCGAGATCGCCGGAGTCGCCGGCTCCGTTTTTTACGGAACGGCGCGGAATCGTTGCGGTATGTTCGAATCAGCCTGATTCGCCTCCGCTTTGAGCTTCGATCCCCGCGTGGCGAACGCGGCAAGCAGTACCGTCACCGCGTTCAGATGGCTCATGGGCCCTGGCCACTTCACCGCCGGGGCGGAAATTCGCAATCCCTCGATGCTTCCCGGCTTTCGCTTCCTGTTTGCCGCGATCCTGCTGTCAGCCTCCATCCTGGTATTCGGCCTGGGCGCCGCCGCGCTGCTGCGGGCGAGCCACGAGCAGTATGTCAGCAACCCCTCCTGGCGGAACGGCCCGCAGGAGCAGGTGTTTGCACAAGCTCCCGAGCCGGCCCAGCCGGTGCTCGCGGTCCTCCGCGCCGAGCCGGAAGCGGCCACCGATCCGACGCCGTCGCTGCGCGATCAAGTCCCGACCATCGCACTGCCGATGAGCGAGCCCGAACAAGTGGTCGCGCTGACGACTGAGACCGACGGTCAGCCGCAGGTCGTTGCCCCTCCGGCTGACGTCCCGGCCGAACCGGCCAATGCGAAGACCAAGGCCGAGACGACGACGGACGCCGCGGTGCAGGCCTCAAGCAACACGCTTACTCCGGCCGACGCCAGCGCATCCATCGCCGAGGCCAAGCCCGTTTCGATCGCTCTCGCGAGCAAACCAACACCTGCCGCCCCCAGCGGAGCCTCGGCTTCGTCCAGGTTCGACATGGCGAGCGCGAAGTTCGCCGCATTGAACGACCCGGCGACCACGGCCTGGGAGGGTCCGCCGGCGAAGGCCAAGGCCGGCTCTAAGGCCGACAGCAGGTCGCCGGAGAGCAAGGCGACCAAGCCGCGGGCGCATCGCGTCAAGAAGCGCCGCCGCATTGTCTGGCGCGCGCCGCCGCCGGTTCAGCAACTCGATCCGTTCGGACAACCGCAACCCACGCTCGCCGCAACGACGACCGCGCGCGCACGTCAGTAGGGTTACGCCGGCCCGGTTGCGATCGGCGGTCCCTTTTCCTGGCCCCATTCCGACCATGAGCCATCGTAGAGCGCGGTGTCGGTGATGCCGAGGCGATAGAGCGCCAATGTCAGCACGCCGGCGGAGACCCCGGAGCCGCAGCTCGTCACGATCGGCGCATCGAGCCTGACGCCGGCGTTGGTAAAGGCAGCGCGGAGATCATCAAGCGGCTTCATCGTGCCGGTCGCGGCGTCGAACAGGAGATTGTAGGGCACGTTGCGCGCGCCCGGGATATGGCCGGAGCGGATGCCTGCGCGCGGCTCCGGCGCCCGGCCCTCGAACCGGTCGGCGGCGCGCGCGTCGATCACCTGCTCGGCACGGCTTTCGACGTTGGCGATCAATTGCTGCATGCTGCGCACGCGTTTTGAATCGTAGCTGGCCGTGAACGTCGCAGGCTTCGGCTTCGCCTCGCCACTCTCGACCGGACGCCCCTCGGCGCGCCACTTCTTCAGGCCGCCATTGAGGATGCGCACATTGCCGTGCCCGAAAGCCAGGAACATCCACCACGCGCGGGGAGCAGCGACCCAGCCGCCGGCATCATAGATCACGACGGTGTCGGCATTGGAGATGCCGAGATGACCGACGTCGCGGCCGAACTGCTCGGCACTCGGATACATGTGCGGCAGCGGGTTGGAATGGTCCGAGATCGCATCGACGTCGAAGAACACCGCGCCCGGCAGATGCGCGGCGAGATAATCGTCCTTCGGCAATGGCAGCACACCCGGCAGCTTGAAGCTGGCGTCGAGCACCTTGACGTTGGCGTCATTGATGTGGGCGGCGAGCCATTCGGTAGAGATGAGGGGATCGGTGGGCATGCGAGATCTTTCTATTATTCCGGGCGAGCGCAACGTGAGCGAGGTTGAAGCAGTGCGCATCCAACTCCGCTGTCATCGCCCGGCCAGTGCGCAATTGCGCACTAGGACCGGGCGATCCAGTATTCCAGAGGCGATTGTAATTGAGCCGAGAGGCCGCGGCGTACTGGATTCCCCGCTTTCGCGGGGAATGACGCCGGAGATTGGAGCGGCAGCGCAGCACCCTCACCCCTTCTTCTTCGGCTCCCACTGTTGGGTCGGCCCGCCGGCGTCGCGCCAGGCGGCGTAGCCGCCCGCGATGTGGGCGACGGGCTTGAGGCCCATGTCCTGCGCAGTCTTGGCGGCGAGCGCAGAGCGCAAGCCGCCGGCGCAATGGAAGACGAACTTCTTGTCCTCCTGGAACACCGGCTTGGCATAAGGGCTCTGCGGATCGATCCAGAATTCGAGCATGCCGCGGGTGCAGGCGAACGCGCCGGGGATGCGGCCGTCGCGCTCGATCTCGCGGGGATCGCGGATGTCGACGATGACGACGTCGCCGTTCTTGGAGATCTCGATGGCGTCTTTGGCGGTGAGCGTCTCGATCTCGGCATTGGCCTCGTCGATCAGCGCCTTGATGCCACGGGTGATGGTCTGGGGCACGTGGTTCTCCCTCTTGTAGTCATTCCCGGCGCGGAGCGCGAGCTAGTGCGTTAATTCCTTCATCGCACCTTCAAGTCCCTCGATCGTGATCGGATACATGCGGTTGGCGAAAATGCGTTTGATGATGGTGGTGGATTCCGAATAGTCCCAGTGCTTCTGTTGCACGGGGTTCAGCCACACCGAATGCGGATAGGTACGGATGATGCGGTCGAGCCAGACCGAGCCGGGCTCCTCGTTGACGTGCTCGACCGAGCCGCCGGGCACCATGATCTCGTAGGGCGACATCGAGGCGTCGCCGACGAACACGATCTTGTAATCGTGCGGGTATTTGTGCAGCACGTCCCAGGTCGGGGTGCGGTCGGTAAAGCGCCGCTTGTTCTGCTTCCACACGCCTTCATAGAGGCAATTGTGGAAGTAGAAATACTCCATGTGCTTGAACTCGCTCTTCGCCGCCGAGAACAACTCCTCGACCTGCTCGATATGCGCGTCCATCGAGCCGCCGATGTCGAAGAACACTAGCAGCTTCACCGCGTTGCGGCGCTCGGGCCGCATGTGCACGTCGAGATAGCCGTGATTGGCGGTCTCGCGGATGGTGGTGTCGAGATCGAGTTCATCCGGCGCGCCGGTGCGCGCGAATTTGCGCAGGCGGCGCAATGCCACCTTGATGTTGCGGATGCCGAGCTCGACATTGCCGTCCAGATCCTTGAACTCGCGCTTGTCCCACACCTTGACGGCGCGGTTGTTGCGGTTCTTGTCCTGGCCGATGCGAATGCCTTCGGGATTGTAACCATGAGCGCCGAACGGCGAGGTGCCGGCGGTGCCGATCCACTTCGAGCCGCCCTGATGACGGCCCTTCTGCTCCTCGAGACGCTTCTTCAGGGTCTCCATGAGCTTGTCCCAGCCCATGGCCTCGATCTGCTTCTTCTCTTCGTCGGTCAGGTATTTCTCGGCGAGCTTCTTCAGCCACTCCTCGGGGATCTCGGCCCCCTCCATGGCGTCGAGCAGGCTTTCCAGCCCCTTGAAGACGGTGCCGAAGACGCGGTCGAACTTGTCGAGGTTGCGCTCGTCCTTCACCAGGGAGGTGCGCGAGAGATAGTAGAAATTCTCGACCGAGTAGTCCGCGAGGTCGGCGTCGAGCGCCTCCATCAGCGTGAGGTATTCGCGCAGCGTCACGGGGACCTGCGCATCGCGCAGAGAAGTGAAGAATTGCAGGAACATGGGTGACAGATTGCCCTTTGGATTGTCGGCGTCAAGGGGCGCCTCGGAGACCCCACCCGACGAGCTCTGGGCAGGATTGTCCGCCAGGCGGGATTGGCGGAGCGATTGTGCTCGTCATCCTTTCGCTGATAAAACGGGTCTGAAAGCCTGACCGAACCAGGAACGGCCGCCACGCGCGGCCGTTCCGTTTGTTGGACCAGGGCCATGAAACTGGCAATTCCTGGGACGACGACCAACAAGGACGCGCGATGAAATTTACCGGCACCAAGGACTATGTTGCGACCGACGATCTCAAGGTCGCGGTCAATGCCTCGATCGTGCTGGAGCGCCCGCTGCTCATCAAGGGCGAGCCCGGCACCGGCAAGACGGTGCTGGCGGAGGAAGTGGCGAAGGCGCTGAACGCCCCGCTTCTGACCTGGCACATCAAGTCCACCACCAAGGCACAGCAAGGCCTCTATGAATACGACGCGGTATCGCGCCTTCGCGACAGCCAGCTTGGCGATGCCCGCGTGTCCGACATCAAGAACTACATCAAGCGCGGCAAGCTGTGGGATGCCTTCACCGCCGAGCAGCGCCCGGTGCTGCTGATCGACGAGATCGACAAGGCCGACATCGAATTCCCAAATGATCTCCTGCTTGAGCTCGACCGCATGGAATTCCACGTCTACGAGACCGGCGAGACGATCAAGGCCAAGCAGCGCCCGATCATGATGATCACCTCCAACAACGAGAAGGAGCTGCCGGACGCGTTCCTGCGCCGCTGCTTCTTCCACTACATCAAGTTCCCCGATGCCGACACCATGACCCGGATCGTCGACGTCCACTTCCCCGGCATCAAGAAGCGGCTGGTCGAGGAAGCCCTGCGCATCTTCTTCGAGGTCCGCGAAGTGCCCGGGTTGAAGAAGAAGCCCTCCACCTCAGAGCTTCTGGACTGGCTCAAACTGCTGCTCAACGAAGACATGAGCGTCGAGCAGTTGCGCGAGCGCGACCCGCGCAAGCTGATCCCACCACTGCACGGTGCGCTGCTCAAGAACGAGCAGGACGTGCATCTGTTCGAGCGATTGGCGTTCCTGAGCCGGAGGGAAGTGTAGGTTCGAGCGCACTCCGCTGCCGCCCCACCTTCCGGTGTCATTCCCCGCGAAGGCGGGGAATCCAGTACGCCGCGGCTTCTCGAATCAATCATAACCGCCTCTGGAATACTGGATCGCCAGGTCAAACCGGGCGATGACACCGAGAGTGTGGCGCACTCTCTCCACCTCGTCATTGCGAGCGCAGCGAAGCAATCCAGGCTGCCTCCGCGGAAAGATCCTGGATTGCATCGCTGCGCTCGCGATGACGGAGCAAGGGTGAGCATCGCCCTCTCCAACTCGCGCTTCAAATCGCGAGGGGCGACCAAGGTCGCGTGAGATGGGCCTCCGGCTCTGCAGCGCACAGCTGCACCGGACGATGCTTCGCATCGCCGGGGAAGCGCAGCGCTGCGTCCGGAGCACGAGACCTTGCTACGCCACCGCCGCATCCGGCACGCGCGCGGCTTCCATCGGCTTCTTGCCGCGGATCAAGTCCGAGGCGCGGTCGGCGATCATCATGGTTGAGGCATTGAGGTTCGCCGAGATCATGCGCGGCATCACGGAGGCATCGATGACGCGGAGACCTTGCAACCCGTGAACGCGGAGCTGATCGTCGACCACCGCCCAGGTGGAATCCGCCGGGCCCATGCGGCAGGTGCAGCCGGGGTGGAAGGTGGTGGTGCCGCGCTCGGTGGCGGCCGCCAAAAACTCGTCGTCGGTATTGACGTTGGGTCCGGGGAAATCCTCGTAGGCGTAATAGGGCGACAGCGGCGCGCTCTTCAAAAGCCTGCGCGCGAGCTTCATGCCGCCGACGATGACCCGGCGGTCGAGCTCGGCGTCAAGATAGTTGGTCTGGATGATCGGCGGCGCAAACGGATCTGCCGAGCGGATGCGGACATAGCCGCGGCTCTCGGGGCGCTGCTGCCAGGACGCCACCGTCATGCCGGGCTCGTCCTCGAGCTGGCCCTGCACGCCTTCCTTGTAGCTCGCCGGTGTGAAGGTGAGCTGGAGGTCGGAGCTCTCCGCACTCTCGCCGGAGTGCCAGAAGCAGTAGACCATGGTCGGCGACAGCGACAGCAGGCCTTTGCGCGCGGTCGCCCATTTCATCGCCTCGACCCAGAGACGCCAGCCGCGGCGGAGCTCGTTGATGGTCCTGATGTCCTTGACGCGCGCGACCGTGCGCGGGGCGTAGTGATCTTGCAGGCCTTCGCCGACCGGAAGCGCGTGACGCACGGCGATGCCGTGGGCCTGCAACAGATCCGGTGAGCCGATGCCGGACAACTGGAGCAGCTGCGGCGAATTATAGGTGCCGCCGGAGAGGATCACTTCCTTGTTGGCGCGGACCTCGACCGGCGTGCCGCCATGACCGCCCTTCATGTAGCGCACGCCGACGGCGCGCTTGCCCTCGAAGATGATCTCGGTCGCATGCGCGTGGGTGCGGACATGCACGTTCGGCCGCTTCATCGCGGGCTTGAGGAAAGCGGTGGCGCCGGAGACGCGCAAGCCCTTGTCGATGGTGCGCTGGCAATAGGAGACGCCTTCCTGGGTCTTGCCGTTGTAGTCGGGGTTGCGCGGAATGCCGAGGCTCACCGCGCCTTCCATGAAGGCTTCGCAAAGCGGATCGCGCCAGTTCATGGTGGTGACGGTGAGATTGCCTTCGCGGCCGCGATAAATGTCCTCGCCCTCGCCGACCCGCTTCTCCAGCCGCCGGAAGTAGGGCAGCACGTCGGCATAGCCCCAGCCGCGATTGCCCATCTGCGCCCAGGTGTCGAAATCCATGCGCTGGCCGCGGTTGTAGATGTGGCCGTTGATCGAGGACGAACCGCCGAGCGTCTTGCCGCGCGGCGCGTAGATGCTGCGGCCGCCGGTCCAGGGTCCGACCTCCTGCTGGTAGGCCCAGTTGATGCTCTTCATGTGGAAGGTCTTGATGAAGCCGGCCGGCAGATGGATGTAGGGATGCCAGTCGCTCGGGCCGGCCTCGAGCACGCAAACGCTGGTCGCAGGGTTTTCGCTCAGCCGGCTGGTGAGCACGCAACCGGCGGAGCCCGCGCCGACGATCACATAATCAAATCTGTCCATGGTGCCTCGGCCGCCTCTAGCGCGGCTTGTCGTTGAGTTGATAATTCAAATGCGTTCGCACCGTAGGCCATTCGGCCGCGGTGATGCTGTAGACCACGGTGTCGCGTAGCGTGCCGTTCGGCGCGACCTGGTGGCTGCGCAGGATGCCGTCCTGCTTGGCGCCCAGGCGCTCGATGGCGCGGCGGCTCTGGTGATTGAAGAAGTGGGTGCGGAATTCCACCGCGATGCAGTCCAGGGTTTCGAAGGCGTGGGTGAGCAGCAGCAATTTGCACTGCGTGTTGAGCGGGCCGCGTTGCGCGCTCTTACCATACCAGGTCGAGCCGATCTCGACGCGGCGGTTGGCCGCATCGATGTTCATGTAGGTCGTCATGCCCACGATCTTGGCGCTGCCATCGAATACGGTGAAGGGGAGCATCGAGCCGGCGGCCTGAAGACCGAGCCGGCGGTCGATTTCCTTGCCCATGTTGTCCGGCGTCGGGATTGCGGTGTACCAGATGGTGGAGAGCTCACCATCCTTCACGGCCTCGCTCAGCCCCTCGCGGTGCTGATGCGACAGCGGCTCCAGAGCGGCATGCTGTCCGCGCAGGGTGATGGGATCAGGCCAGGGCATTTGAAACTCTCTCCTTTGTCATTGCGAGGAGCGAAGCGACGAAGCAATCCAGACTGTCACCGCGGACGCATTCCTGGATTGCTTCGCTTCGGTTGCAATGATGGTCACTAGCACCGTTTACTTGTTAAGGAAATTCAACGGCAAACCGCTGCGCGGCCAGTCCATGGCGATCAGCTCGCCCTTGCCGGAGAGGGTGATGTAGGCGGTCTTCAGCTCGGGGCCGCCGAAGGCGATGTTGGTGGTGACGCGGTCGCCGGTCGGGATCTGCTCGACCAGCGTGCCATCGGGCGCGATCACCGAGATGCAGCCGGAGACGAGGGTGGCGACGCAGACATTGCCGTTGGCTTCGACCGCCAGCGAATCGAACATCTGGTAGCCGCCGAGGCCGCAGATCGGTTTGCCCCGCTCGCCGCGATAGATCGCGTCGCGCGGCTTGAGCGTGCCGGGCGCGGAGAGCTCGTAGGCCCAGAGCCGGCCCGTCGGCGTCTCCGCGATGTAGACGGTGGTCTCGTCCGGCGAGAGGCCGATGCCGTTCGCCGGCAACACGCCGTGGACGACCTCGACGATCTCCTTCATGCCGGGCTTGAGATAGTACATGCCGCCGACGTCCATCTCGCGCGCGCGGCGCTTGCCGAGATCGGAGAACCAGAGGCCGCCCTGCTTGTCGAACACCAGATCGTTCGGCCCGCGCAGATCGTGCTCGGCGCATCTGGTCACGACGGTTTCGATCTGGCCGGATTGCAGATCGACGCGCTGGATCGAGCCGCCGAGATAGCCGTCGGGCTGCGGACCCGGCATGATCATGTTGCGGGTCGGGATCCAGGAGAAGCCGCCATTGTTGCAGATGTAGATCTTGCCGTCGGGGCCGAGGGCTGCGCCGTTCGGGCCGCCCGGAATCTTCGCGACGACCTCCTTGCGCCCGTCGGGATGGATTCGGGTCAGGCGCTGGCCGCGGATTTCCACCAGCACGACCGAGCCGTCCGGCATCACGACCGGCCCTTCGGGAAATTCGAGGTCGGTGGCGAGAACGCGGACGTTGGACATGTGGGGACCCTCCCGGCTGCTTGTTATGACTTGCGCGGGATGTCCGGCACGGGCCCCACACGCAAGATTGCCTGCGGTTATGACAAAGTCACCGGGGCTTGCCAAGCAAGCCGGATGGTATGCCAGCGTTGCGCGCTAATCTCGCACGGGTATCCAAATCTCCAGGCCGCCATTGCCGGTGGCGGGATCGAATTTCTCGTCGTAGCGCTCGAAGTTCGGCGCATCGGCAGCCTTCAGGCCGGAGGCCGGCAGCCACTGATTCCAGATCGCGTTGACGGTGCGCCTGATCGAGGCGACGTGGTCGGTGTGGGTGAACACCGCATAGCGCTGCTCGGGGATGCGGATACGGCCGAAGGGGCGCGGCAGTTCGGAGAAATCGGCGACCTCGACGCCGGCAATGTAGTCGAAATTGCCGGCATCGTCGCCGTTGCAGCAGACGCCATAGGCGACCGGTCCAACGCGCGCGGGAATGTCGGCGACCTCCTGGTGGAAGCGCTGCCACAGTCCAGGAATGGCCGCGCCGTTGTCGCAGGAGATGCGCTCGCTGATGCCTGCGACGAGGAAGGCCTTTGTGGTTTCGAAGCGCGGGTTGGCGAGTTTGTCCGAGATGGTTGAATCCATGAGGATCGGCTCCTGAAGCTTGAGATGGCCGGTGCATTGCGCGGCGCGCACCGCTTCGGGCGTGGTGCCGAACTGGTCGCGGAACGCGCGGGTGAATGCTTCGTGCGAGCCGTAATCGGCCTCCAGCGCCAGCGACAGGATGTCCGGCGCGCCATTCGCAAGACTGCGCGCCGCTTCGCTCAGCCGCCGCGCGCGCACGTACCGCATCACCGGCAGGCCGGTGGCTACGGCAAACGCGCGCACGATGTGGAACCGCGACACGCCCGATATCGCAGCGATCTCGTCGAGCGTCATCGGCTCGGCCAGATGGCTCTCGACATACCAGAGCGCGCGCTGGGCTGGGTTCATGGCGTTTCTCGTTCGAAGCGCGACCATGATGCACGGAAGTCCGCGGGTTTCGCTTGATCGGCGTTGCGGTCCCGCAGGAGGATAACGCCGGAACAGCCACTGGCAACGTCCGGGCGTTCATGGCTACACTCGGGACGTCCTTGAAACCGCTCACAAGAAAGCAGGAGGAACCGCGTCATGAAAATCACCGATGTGCGGGCGCACCATATCCGCATCCCCTATGACGCTGGTGTCGCGAGCTTCCGTCAGGGCGCCTCCGCCATCACCGCCCTCGACATGGTGATCCTCGAGGTCACCACCGACGCCGGGCTCACCGGCTGGGGCGATGCCTTCGCCTATGTCTGCCCCCGCACCACGCGCAGTGCCGTCGAGGAAATGATCGCACCACAAGCCCATGGGCTGCAGGTTCCCGATGCCGCCGGCATCCCCGCGGTGATGGACCAGATCCAGCGCAATCTGCATCTGTTCGGCCGTTACGGCATCACCATGTTCGCGATCTCCGGGCTCGACATCGCGCTGTGGGACCTCGCCGCCAAGATCGAGGGCGTGCCGCTGAACCGCCTGCTCGGCGACACCAGGCGCTCGGCCATTCCGGCCTATGCGAGCCTGTTGCGGATCGGTTCGCCCGACAACATCGCCGCCGAATGCAAGAAGGCGCTCGCACTCGGCTATGGCGCCATCAAGCTGCACGAGACCACGGCGCCGGCGGTGTTTGCCGCGCGCGCGGCGATCGGGCCCGGCATTCCGCTGATGGTGGACATGAACTGCCCGCTGTCAGGCGAGCAGGCGGTCGCGTTCGCCAGGACATGCGGGGACGCGCAGCCGATGTTCCTGGAAGAGCCGGTCTGGCCGCCGGAGGATTTTGCGGCGCTCGCCGAGGTCCGCAGCAAGGGCGGGCTCGGCGTCGCCGCCGGCGAGAACGCCTGCACGGAATATCAATTCCGCCAGATGATGGAGGCGGGCGCGGTCAGCCACGCCCAGCCGTCGGTGATCAAGGTCGGCGGCATCACGGAATTTCTGAAGGTTGCGGCGCTCGCGGATCGGCAAGACGTCAAGATCGTTCCGCACTCCCCGTATTTCGGCCCCGGCCTGCTGGCGACCTTGCATCTCCTGGCGGGGCGCGACGACGGGTTGGTCGAGATGTTTTACCTGAAGCGCGAGGCCTGCCTCTGGGGCGGCCGCGCCGATGTCGATGCCACCGGCCATGTCGCGGTGCCGACCGGACCTGGGCTCGGCTATGAGCCCGCCCGCAGCGTCATGGAGCGATATCGCGTCGCCTGAGCGCGGCGCCTATTTCGCCGCATCCTTCGGCGGCGGCGCATCCTGTTTCTTCTTCACATCCTCCGCGGTCTTCGCCTGCGCGGCCTGGAGATCGCCGAGCATCTTCTGCAAGCCGGCCACGGTCGTCTTCAACGCATCGATCTGGCGAGCCGCGGCGTCCAGCTTCTGCTGGTGATCGAGGTTGAACTTGGTGATCGTCTTCTGGAGGAAGTCGACGTTGCTCTGGAGGCAGCTGGTGCGGCGCTCCATGGTCTTCTCGACGGTGCAGATCTCGATACCGGGCACGTCCTGCGCGCGGACCGGCACAATCGCCAGCGTAGCGAGCAGCAACATCGCGAAACAAACGACGGCGCTTCGAAGCAGCATACAGGTTCCTTGTCAAATCAATCACGGCAATGTGCGCTTTTTGCACGCAGCCTGTCGAGGCTACCACACTCGCACCGCATTCTCGCGTTGAGCTTGCGGCTGTTCCCTCGCACGGGGAGCGATGATCTGCACGCGGAGGAAATGGGCACTCTTTCCGCGGCTTTGTTTAAGGGAGTTTTTTGATGGCAACGCGCGACAGACGACTGGCGGAATTCGACGGCGCCGGAGAACCGCCGCCCGGCCTTGCAGTCGAAGTGCTGTGCGAGGACCACAGCGGAACGTATCAGCTGCCGTTCGCCTGCCGCTATATCGAGGGACGCTGGCAGAACCACGCGGCCGGCGTCGCAGTTGAAGCAACCGTCATCGGCTGGCGCGTCCCGCGCATGAAGCATTCGGGCGTGGCCTGAGCACTGATTTCTGTCTCAAAATGCAACGGGGCCGCGTCCCGGCTTTAACCTTCGGAACGCGGCCCGAACGAATCACGTCCGAATCAGCCGTAGCGCCCCGTACGCGCCTGTTCACGGCTAGATGTCGCAACCGGCCAGCGCGCGCATACAATATCTGCACAGCGCGTGAGCGGGCTCAGCCCACCACGGGCGTCAAACGTTAACGCCTTCAATGACATGACCGCGGGGTGCGGCGGTTGGATGCTCGCTCCCAAAACAGGCAGATGGCACCCGGCCTGCCTAATATTCGACCTCGAGCTCCTCGATCTCGGCCGGCTCATCCCGTGCCGCCGCGATCCATTCCTTCATCTCCGGCATGGCGATGATGGTATCGGCATAGGCTTGCAGCTGTGGCTCGAGCTTGACGTTATAGGTCACGAAGCGCGTCACCACCGGGGCGTACATCGCGTCAGCCATGGTGCGGGTCTCGCCGAACAGGAAGGGGCCGCCCGATTTGTCCAGGCAGTCGCGCCAGATCGCCCAGACGCGATCGATGTCGGCCTGCGCGCGCGACCAGATCTTGAAGCCGGGGAAGTGCCCCTTCAGATTGACCGGCAGCGAGGCGCGCAAGGTGGTGAAGCCGGAATGGATTTCGCCGCAGATCGAGCGGCAATGCGCGCGCTGAACGCGATCCGCGGGCAGCAGCCCGGCATCCGGCATCGCCTCGTTGAGATATTCGGCGATCGCCAGCGTATCCCAGACGATCGCGCCGTCGTGCCGCAGGCACGGCACCAGGATCGACGACGACAATAGCAGGATTTCGGCACGCGCCGACGCGTCGTCCGGCGCGGTGACGATCTCATCGAAATCGAGCCCGGAAAATTTCGTCAGCAGCCAGCCACGCAGCGACCAGGACGAATAGTTCTTGCTGCTGATGGTCAGTGTCGCCTTCGCCATATGGCCTTCCCTCACGCCTAAGACTTGCACCCGCCTGGACTGCGGGAGTGCGCACCGCCTGTGCTTCCCGCCAAAAGAGCAGCAAGCGACGTGCCAATCTTGAGGACGGCCCATCTCCGGTTTGGCTCCGATATTGCATAGCAGCACGGGGACAGGTGGGCGTTTCAGTATGATGTCGATGTATTATCAGGCCTTTCAGAACCATATGGACCTGACGGCGCCGTGGCGGTCGGGGGCTTCGTCCGCACTCAAATTCCTCAATCTGGTGCCGCAGGGCTTATCGGATCAGGTCGTCGGCCGGCTGTCGGCCGCGCTGGAGTTGATCTCCCGCTCCACCCTCACCTATCACCGCCCCGCCTACGGCATCGACAGCGTCATGGTCGGCAATCGCGAGGTCGCCGTAACCGAGGAGATCGCTTACGCGACCCCGTTCGGCTCGCTGCTGCGTTTCAAGAAGGAAGGCGTGGGCGAGCAGCCGCGCATGCTCCTGGTGGCGCCGATGTCCGGCCATTTTTCGACGCTGCTGCGCGGCACCGTGAAGACGCTGCTGCAGGATCACGACGTCTACATCACCGACTGGCACAATCCACGCGACATTCCCCGCAGCGAGGGCCGTTTCGGGCTCGACGACTACACCGAGCATCTCATCGACTTCCTCGGCCAATTAGGCCCCCGCCCGCATATGGTCGCGATCTGCCAGCCCTCGGTCTCCGCACTCGCGGCCGCCGCGATCATGTGCGAGGGCAACCATCCTTCGCGGCCGGCGACGCTGACGCTGATGGCCGGCCCGATCGACACGCGCATCCAGCCGACGAGGGTCAACGAATTCGCCAAGAGCAGGCCAATCGACTGGTTCGAGCAGAACCTGATCAACTACGTGCCGATGCAGTGCCGCGGTGCCCTGCGGAAAGTCTATCCCGGCTTCGTGCAGCTCACCGCCTTCGTCTCGATGAATCTCGAGCGCCATATCAAGCAGCACATCGATCTCGCCGATCACATCGCCAAGGGCGAGAAGGAGAAGGCGGCCAGCATCAAGACCTTCTACGACGAATATTTCGCCGTGATGGACCTGCCCGCGGAATTCTACATCGAGACCGTGCGAGACGTGTTCCAGGAGCATCTTCTGCCCCAGGGCAAGCTGATGCATCGGGGACGTCCGGTGAACACCAAGGCCGTCAGCCGCATGGGGCTGATGACGGTCGAGGGCGAGAAGGACGACATCTGCTCGATCGGCCAGACGCTGGCCGCGCAAGACCTCTGCACCGGCGTACGCGCCTACCGCCGCGTCCACCACATGCAGGCCGGCGTCGGCCATTACGGCGTGTTCTCGGGCAAACGCTGGAACAACGAGATCTACCCGCTCTTGCGGGATTTCGTGCACGTGAATTCGTAACCCGTCAGCCCCTGGCCCGTACGTCACGTGCGAACCTCAACGCGCAATTGCAGTGAGGCGACCGGAGATGGGTCAGGATCGAGACGTCTCTCCTGACCAAACGGCTAGCTAAACAAACCGCACGTGCCTAATGCACTTGCTTGAGCAGCTCTCTGGCTTCAACGACTTCGGGAAGATTGCGCTCCGCATCGAATTCAGCGAGCACGGGAGCGAGCACCTCGGATACCGCGCCCGCTCCGCCATTTGTCTTATGCAGGCGTGCAAGTCCAATGGCGCTGCGCAGCTCGAAAGTCTTCACCCGTTGGTGCCGTGCGATTTCAAGCGCTCGGCTTAGCGCAGTTTCGGCCCTGGCTAGGTCCGAAGGATCATGACGCAACAAAAGCTCCCCGTAGACGCGATGCAGCTCGGCATCAAGCCAATGCTGACCGGATTGCCCCGCCCATGCGATCAATCCGCTCAAGATTTCCAGCCCGTTTTCGAGTTGGCCCGACTCTGCATCCGCCATGGCGACATGCATCCCCCAAAACGGCTCACAGAGGTAGCAGTCATTCTCGTGCAGCAAGGTCCAGCCGCGACGCATTTCCGTTAGCCCGGCCATTCCGTCGCCAGCGCGCCACTTGGCCAGGCCATTCAGGTAAGTGCCGGCGGCCACATACAGCGGCATCGTGTGGTCGCGAGCGAGACCAAGCGCCAGGATCGTCTCTGTTTGCTGCAACATGCCCCCGCATAGTCCGTCGAACACAGCTCGATGAACAAGCGCATTGGCCTGAGAAAGCGCCCGTTTTTCTCCGGAAGCCCTTATCGCTTCCGCGGCGAGGCGGCGTGCGCGGGCGATCCTGCCAAGGGGCCAAAGCACCAGGGCAAGAAACCTCATGATCACGAATGGGAGATCCAGCGCCGAGCCCCTGAACGTCGCGGGATCCGGCTCGTCACCATAGATCTCTAGTGCCTTCTCAAGATGTAATCTCGCGTTCAAGTAGTCGCCCCCGAACCAGCAGGTAACCCCGCCCGTCCAATGTGCAACGACGGCGGCCACCGGTGAGGCCGGTCGCCGGTCAGCGGCGTTCACGATGGCATCCACCAGCGCCTGCATCGGCGCGAGTTCGCCGTGTGTCAGGCAGGCATTGAAGAGACCCGAATGGACCGGCGCAAGTTCAACCGGATCATTGATGTCGGCTGCGAACTGTCGGGCGCGCGTCCATGCGGCGACCGTTTCGGGAGCGCTGTGCCCGAGGCTGCCCCGTAATGCACGGCCATATGCGATTTGAAGATGTAGCCTACCCATCATCCGGTCGTGCTCATCGGGCAGGTCATCGGCGATGGCAATCGCCTTGCCGAGATGTGCAATCGCCTCGGAATAAGCGGAGCGTTTCAGCGCCTGCAGGCCCGCCTTGCGCCACCATTCGAGGGCGACCTCGTTCAGCCCCGCCTCAGTGAAGTGGTGTGCCAGAACTTCCGGCTCAGTCTCGGCGACGACTGGAAACTTCTCGCGCAGGACATCGCCGATGCGCTTGTGAAGCACCTGCCGTTTGCTCTTGAGCAGGCTCTCGTAGGCCGCTTCCTGAACGAGGGCGTGCTTGAAACTATAGTTTGCTTCGGGCGGAGCCCCGCGACGCACCAGCAGTTCGGCCTCTTCGAGTTGCGCTAGCGCAGCGCTCAGCGTCAGATCATCGCGTCCCGCCACATATCTCAGCAGCGCGTATGAAAAGTCGCGACCGATGGCGGCGCCTATCTGCGCTAACTCCTTGACGGGGGCCAGCCGGTCAAGCCGCGCCATCAGCGAATCCTGCAGCGTCGCGGGAATAGCGAGCGGCGGGAGCGGATTATCGAGACGATAGCGCCCGGCATCTTCGAGGAGTAGCCCGGACTCCAGCACCATCTTGGTCAATTCCTCGACGAATAGTGGGATGCCATCCGTCCTATCGATGATCTGCTTCATCATCTCGCGTGGCAGCTGGCGACCAACGGCCACCTGTTCGACCAGCGCGCGCGAGTCCCGCCGATCGAGTCGGTCGAGCCGCAACAGACTGACGTTGGCAAGGCCCGACCAGGAGGGCTCGAACTCTGGCCGGGATGTCATGAGCACGAGTATCGGCAGTCCTCTGATACGATCGACCGCGAGATCGAACAGTTCAAGTGTCGTGGCATCGGCCCAATGCATATCCTCGCAGATAATCAGCAGGGGTTGCTCTCGCGCCAACCCCTCAAGCTGATCCAGAAGGGCGGCAAATGTCTGTCGCCGCTGCTGCGCCGGGCTCAAAGCCAGCGGCGGACAATGGTCGCCGGTGGGAATCGAAAGGAGAGCCGCAATGAGCGGTGTCGCTTGGGCGACCTGCTGTGTTCCAAGCGACAGCATTGCCTCGAGCTTGTCGAGCTTTTGCCCAGGCGTGTCGTGCGACCGGATGCCGGCGGCGCGCTCGAGCTGCGCGACAAAGGGATGGAGCACACTGTTGGTATGGTAGGGCGAACACTGATATCGCACCCGGCGGTGCGCCCCCAACGAGGGGCTTTCGGACAGGGTTGCGACAATGCGCGACTTGCCGATGCCCGCTTCGCCAGAAATCAATACCATCTGGCCCTGCCCCTGCCATGCCAGCCGCTGGCGCGAGAGAGTGAACTCGATCTCGTCCCTGCGGCCGACAAAACCGATCGAGCGTACCGCGCGGACCGCCTCGAAGCGACTCTCGGATGCGATCGCCCCCTCCACCGCCCAGACTGCGATTGGTTCGGCTATCCCCTTGACCTCACGGCGGCCGAGATTGCGAAACGTGAAGAGATCACCAAGCAGCCGGCGCGTCGACGAAGCAACGACGACCGCGCCCGGTTCCGCCAGGCTCTGGAGCCGAGCGGCGAGGTTTGGTGTGTCGCCGACGGTTGCCTGCTCCTCTGATGCATCTCCACTGATGAGGTCACCGACCACCACAAGCCCTGTCGCAATTGCGATGCGCAGTTCAACCCGTTCGTCGGCGCCCGTTTTGAGCTGCCCAATTGCGGAGATAGTGTCGAGGGCAGCTCGTACTGCGCGCTCCGCATCATCCTCATGCGCGCGAGGATAGCCGAAATAGACGAGTATTCCGTCGCCAACGAACCTGGCTATCCTGCCGTCATAAGCGGCAATGACGCTCGCGCAGGCGGCGCGGTAGGCCCGGATCACTTCCCACATATCCTCGGGATCGAGACGCGCCGAGAGCGCGGTCGAGCCGACCAGATCGCAAAACATAACGGTGAGGTGGCGCCGCTCGGCGTCCTGAGGAGGGGTCGGCGATGCGATCAACGCGGCTGGATCGAGGTCGGCAATAGCACGCAGCATTTTGCGGCGATGGCCTAGCAGGACTCCGAGCTTTTCAAAGTCCTCGTCCATCAGTTCGGGGAGGACGCCCACGTCGATTCCATTCTGGGCAAAACGCTCTGCGTATTGCCCAAGCCCCAGTTTCTCGAGCCACTCCGCAATCTGCATTGGCTCCACCGATCGTGTGGTTGGCGGTTAGCAGGATTTTGGACCACGGCGCGGGGACGATATCCCAACACCGCCATGATGGCACGTCTTGTTTGTTGTGCGATAATTTAGGTTACTCAGTACCGACACGGCTTCCAAGCCGGGTCGCCGCCCGATGCGAACGACTGCGCTACCAAAAATCGTCTTCCCGCAGCGTTGGACGACAGAGGTTGCGATGAGTGGTCACTACTCACTCCGGACCTGAAATCGAATCCAACACTGCGGCTTGTGCACTCGTCATGACGCCAAGCAGACGTTCTTGCGTGAGGACAATTCCTTCATTGCTTGTCCATGCGCGCTTCGTAGTTGCGAGCCATCATGCCCGCCGCAACTTGGAGCGAGGAACCAACCACCCAACAGCCGGCAACAAAGGTTATCAGGCCATTGGCTGGGTTTTGATCAAGGACAAGGATGCTGACGGACAGAGTTGCGGCAATCGCGGCGCCGAACGTTCCAGCCGCACTCATGATCTCAGCCGGCTCGGAACCATTCCACTCTTCCGAGTTGCTCGAGATCGACTTCCGCGCGACACTGCGAGACAAATCAATTCCGACATAATAGCTGAGAGCTCCATAGAGCATCGTTATCAGCACGATCCAGCCGCTTTCAAACAGTCCGCCTTTCTCACGCAACAGGGTCGCACCCACATAGAGGCCACAGGAGGCCCCAACGGCTGCGAGCCCAATTCTTTCAAGAAGATGGGCCGACCTGATCAGACCGGAACGAGCGATCCGAAGATTGCCGGAGCCCCTCGTTAGGGAAAATGCGCTGGAAACTGCATCACTAATTTTCATTGGGGGTCTCCTTCTTAGGTAAGTAGCGGCCTACCGGCCGACCCCGAATAGAGGCAGCCTCGTGGACGCGTTTTGCGATTGCCTTGATTCCAATTTCTGAAAAATCTGTGCTGAGTGATGGGGCTGGCTTGCTCGTGAGCAAGACGAGAGCCAATCCAAAGCTGCGAGCACGCGGCTACGCAGGCATTGCATCTCACCCGTGTCGGTCAGTTAGGTCCGGATGCGGCAATTTCTTGCGGGAGTGATAGCTCGAAAGAGAGTGATGAAATATGAGACGGTTCACATAACGCGGTTCCCCGTCGCTCTATCCGATCACAATTTCCGGAGGACAAGTCTGCATCGTCGCGAGACCCGGGAGCACGGGAGCACGGGAGCTGAATCAGTAAACAAGTTGTCCCGCGTCTCGCCGACATCAGATCTATCCCCTCATACCGTGTTTCGTGCACGTGAATTCCTGAAGCGCGAGCAAGCAATCAGCAGGATCGGACAAGGCAGCGCGGCTTTAGGAAAGACGCCGGCGCTCCGCCAGCCCTAACACACGGACATGCCGCTTTTGCCGGAGGCCAAGCCATGTCCGAACTTCCCACCCCCGCTGCAACACCCGCCGCGGTCGTCGATGCATTGAAGGCGGTCGCAGGCAATCCGCCGAAGGTGCGCGCGAGCTTCGCCAAGGGTCGATGTGTGCGCGGGACCTATGCCCCGTCCGACCGCGCGGCAGAGATTACGCGATCGCTGAGCTTCACAAAACCGTCGCGCGTGCTGGCGCGCTTCTCCGTCGGCGGCGGCAATCCCGGGGTGACCGACACCAACAACCTCGTGCTGCGCGGCTTCAGCTTCAGGCTGGGCGACGACGCCCATCGCTCGGACATCCTGACGGAAACCGCTCCGGTGCATTTTGCACGGACGCTCGACCAGATGCTCGCCTTCCTCGAGGCGCGCATTCCGGGTGCGGACGGCAAGCCTGACATCGAGAAGGTCCGGGCCTTTTCGGCAGCCAATCCTGAAACACTGAACCAGGCGAATTACGTCGCGGCACGCCGGCTGCCCGGCAGCTTTGCCGGCACGACCTATTGGGGCGTGCACTCCTTTCCCGCGACGAACGCGAAGGATGAGACCCGCTTCATCAAGTTCAAGGTCTCGCCGGTCGGCGGCGACGTCACGTTGAGCGAGGACGAAGCGAGGGCGAAGTCGGCCGATTTCCTGCATGACGATCTCGCGCGGAGGATCGTAGCCGGCGACGTCCGATTCAACGTGATGGCCTTGCTCGACCGTCCCGGCGATCCCACTATGGACGTGACCCTGCGATGGCCGGACGAGGACAACCGTGAGCAGGTGCGGCTGGGGACGATCGTCATCACCAGCCTCGAAGCCAACGCGGCCTGC
This sequence comes from Bradyrhizobium sp. CW1, assembly GCF_023100665.1. Classification (NCBI taxonomy): domain Bacteria; kingdom Pseudomonadati; phylum Pseudomonadota; class Alphaproteobacteria; order Hyphomicrobiales; family Nitrobacteraceae; genus Bradyrhizobium; species Bradyrhizobium sp. CW1. The sequence goes on along the minus strand of NZ_CP064684.1, from coordinate 1,955,162 downwards.
GACGGCTCCATCTTCAATCCAGCCAATCTTGCCGACGGCATCGGCCATCCGCCGGACGAGATTTTTGCGGCGCGCCGCACGGCCTACACGATCTCGCTGGCGAAGCGTCGGTAACTTCAAGTCTTGTCCCGTCCACCATCCGTTTCTCGGCGCCATGCGCCCGGACTGACGCCGACGATGGACGAGAACACCCGCGTGAAATGGCTCTGATTGGCAAATCCGGCCGAGATGGCAATCTCGGATAACGGCAGGTCGCGGACTGTCATCAGTTGCTTGGCCGCCTTGACGCGCTGTTGGAGCAGCCATTGATGCGGCGGCAGGCCGGTGGAGATCCGGAATGCGCGTGAGAAGTGGCTGACTGACAGGCCAAGCTCGGTCGCGATCAGCTGCAGCGCGATCTTGCCCGAGAGATCGGAATCGAGCCGGTCACACGCACGCTTCACCTGCCATGGCGCGAGACCGCCGCGGCTCGGTTCCGCGGCCGGCTTCAGCCCACCATAGGTCTGGGCGACATGGGCGGTGAGCGCGAGCATCATGTGATCGACGAAAAGCTGGTTGGTCTCGTCGGGCCGACACAGTCCTTGCCGCAACGAGGCACCGACATGTCGAACGACCTCGTCGTCATGACCGACACCGGGCTCGTAGCTGAGCTCGCCTACGCGCGGCCCGCCCGGTTGCCTGGCAACGCTGTTGAGCGCCGAGCGCGGCAAATAGAAGAAGAGCGAGTGAAACGGCTTGTCGATCACATAGCGCGGGTCACGCTTGAGGTCGTACAGATAAGTCGCACCTGCGCGAACATCCGCCTTGGTGACACAGCGGCCCTCCTCCCAGCATTCGCAATCCGGATAGTCGCGGAGTTTCAGGCTGAGGAGATAGGCATCTTCCGCAGCCAGCGATCCGGAAATATCCGGTGTCGGATCGTCGTTGCGGACTTCGGTGACCGCGAGCTCGGCGCTGTGCAGCGAACGCGTGATCAGGACCGGTGCTTGCTTGGAGCGAAGGCCCTGCCCGAGCCTCTGCCCGTAGACGCCTGCTTGTGTCATTCTAGTAAATCCATCCGTAAAGGCACGTCTTCGCCGGCCTTCCCGAGATCCGCGCATTATCGGAGATCGCCGGCCGACGGTCCAGCTGCAGCGCATAACACGAAGCTGGCGCGGCCAGCCGTCGCACCGGGCCGTGCCGCGATGATTTCATTGTGATTTCAGCGTGATGTCACCGGCCTGGCGTCGCGAAGGACACCACCGTTGACCTGCCCGGCAGATCGCGGGGCGACTTCATCGTGCATTTTGGAAATAATTTGCGGCCTGCGCACGTCAGTTGGACCATTCCTCGCCCCAGAGCTGGACGACATGGCCCGGCGACACCTCACGAAATTGACGCACGGGCGGCTGGTAATCGGGCGCGCGCACCGGGCTTCTGATCTCGTCATTCGTGGCCTCGCGCCTGGTGCCGCGGCGCGCTGGATCGGGCACTGGCACGGCCGCCATCAGCTTCTTCGTATAGGGATGCTGCGGATTTCCGAACAGGGCCGCGCGTGGACCGGTTTCGACGATCTCGCCGAGATACATCACCGCGACGCGATGGCTCATGCGCTCGACCACCGCGATATCGTGGGAAATGAAGAGATAGGCAAGTCCCATGCTGGCCTGAAGGTCCAGCATCAGATTGACGACCTGCGCCTTGACCGAAACGTCGAGCGCCGAGACCGCTTCGTCCGCGACGATCAGCTTCGGTCCGAGCGCGAGCGCGCGGGCAATGCAGATGCGCTGGCGCTGGCCACCGGAGAATTCGTGCGGAAAGCGCGCGGCCATGTCGGCGGTGAGACCAACGCGGACAAGCAGGTCGGCGACCTTCTCCCGTGCCTGCGACGCCGTGACGAGCCCGTTGGCGAGCAATGGGGCCGCAATCGCCGTTCCCACCGACATGCGCGGGTTGAGGCTCGCGAACGGATCCTGGAACACGATCTGCATCTGCTTGCGAAAGTCACGCAAGGTGCGGGCATTCATCGCCAGCACATCCTGCCCGTCCACCAGAACGGTGCCGCTGTCCGGCTCCGTCAGCTTGAGAATGGAGCGGCCCGTCGTCGACTTGCCGCAGCCGGATTCGCCGACCAGCGCCAGCGTCTCCCCGGCGCGCAAGGTGAAGGAGATGTTCTCGACCGCATGGACGCGGCCCGAGACCTTGCCGAACAGGCCCGAGCGGATTGGAAAGCGCGTCGTGAGGTTGGAGACCTCGAGCAGCGGTCGCTCGGCAATCGAGACCGTATCGGGCGTCTCCGCCGGCTCGTCAGAGGTCCCCGTCACCTTGTCGACGGTCGGAAAACGCATCGGCCGCGTCCGCCCGTCCATCGAGCCGAGGCGTGGCACGGCCGCGAGCAGCGAGCGGGTATAAGGATGCGAGGGTGAAGCAAAGATGCGCGCGGTCGCATCGGTTTCCACTGCCTGGCCGCCATACATCACCACGGTGCGGTCCGCGATCTCGGCCACCACCCCCATGTCGTGGGTGATGAAGAGGATCGACATCTCCTCTTCCTGCTGAAGCTCCTTCAGAAGCTCCAGGATCTGGGCCTGGATCGTGACGTCGAGCGCGGTGGTCGGCTCGTCTGCGATCAGCAGCCTCGGCTTGCAGGCCAGCGCCATCGCGATCATTACGCGCTGGCGCATGCCGCCGGAGAAGCGATGCGGATGCTCGTGGAAGCGCGATTTCGCCGCAGGTATCCGCACGCGGTCGAGCAGGCATATGGTCTCGACCTCCGCCGCCGCGCGCGACAGGCCGCGGTGCTGGATCAGTGCTTCCGCAATCTGGAAGCCGATGGTCAGCACCGGATTGAGGCTCGTCATTGGCTCCTGGAAGATCATGGCGATTTCGTTGCCACGAACATCCTTCATGCTCGCTTCGGGCAGCGTCAGCAGGTCGCGACCGGCAAGCCGGACGCTGCCTTCGACGCGGCCGTTCTCCTTCGGAATGAGCCGCATGATCGAGAGCGCAGTGACGCTCTTGCCCGAACCGGACTCGCCGACGATCGCCACGGTTTCCCGCGAGGCAATATCGAACGACACGTCGCAGACGACGGGAATCCATCGCCGCTCACGCAGGAAGGACGTCGTCAGGCCGGAAACCGACAGCACCGGCGACTGCGCGTTGGCAGCGATTTGATCAGCTCCGCTTGCCCCCATGCTCATGCCAGTGTCCTAATAGCCGCGACTACGATCGACACGCCCCGGCAATTCTTCACCGCGGCGGTGGCGCGCAATCACATCCAGCACGAAATCGACCGCCGTATCCGGCGTCGTCATGCTGGCATTGTGCGGCGTGACCAGGATGCGCGGATGGCTCCAGAAAGGGTGACCCGCAGACAGCGGCTCCGGCTCGGCGACATCGAGGACAGCACCCGACAACGCGCCGCTGTCGAGCGCCGCGAGAAAGTCGGCTTCGACCAGATGCGGGCCACGCCCGACGTTGACGAGCGACGCGCCGCGCGGCAGGCGCGCGAACAAGTCCGCATTGAGGATGCCGCGGGTCTCATCCGTCAGAGGCAACAGGCAGACGAGAATGTCGGTCTGCGCAAGGAAATCCGGCAACGTCCCCATGCCCGTATAACAGGTGACGCCGTCGATCTCGCGCATCGATCGGTTCCAGCCGAGTAGTGGAAAGTCGAAAGCCGTGAGGCGTTCGAGCACGGCCTGGCCGAGTTGGCCGAGACCCATCACGCCGACGCGCCGCCGCTTCGCCGGCGTGATCCGGATCTCGCGCCAGACCTGCGCCTTCTGCTGGGCGATGAAGTGCAGGAGATCGCGATGCAGGGCGAGCACCGCCATGGTGACGTATTCGACCATGGTCTCGGCGATGCCAGGCTCCAGCATGCGAACGAGCGGAATGTGCGCTGGAAGTTTTTTCGCGTCGAACTGATCGACACCCGCACCGACCGAGAAGACCAGCTCGAGATTTGGGAAAGTCGTCGCGATGTCGTCGGGCGGCACCCACGCCACGAGATAGCGGATGTCGGCGGGATCGCCGATGTCGGGCCAGAGCCGGAATGGCACATCCGGCGCGCGCTCGGCGAAGAAGCCCGCCCATTCAGCGCCCCGAACCATGTTGGCCTTGTAGAGAACCGTCATGCCGCCAAAACTCTCAGAACGGGCTGACCGGCGCGAGCCGGCGGCCGTCGATCAGGCGCTTGTGGCTGTAGGCCGCGGGATCGACCAGCGGCGTCGCGCCCGTCACGATGTCCGCCGCGAGCTTGCCGGCCGCAGGACCGATGCCAAAGCCGTGGCCGGAGAAGCCGGTGGCAAGGAAGAAGCCAGGCATGGCATCGACCGGCGAGATGACCGGAATGGTATCCGGCGTGCAGTCGATCGTCCCGCCCCAGGCTTCCGCGATCTCGATGTCCTTCAATTCAGGGTTCGACTTGATCAGCGAAGCCAGCGCGGCATTGACCAGCGACATGTCAGGCGCGGGATCGCGCACCCGCTCGGTCTCGAATGGCGACGGCTTGTCCAAGCTCCAGTTCGTGCCGCGCATGAGCTGGTCGAAGAAGGATTTGCCGAACGACAGTTTCAACCCATTCTTGCGATGCAGATAGGTCGGCCAGAAAGTTCGCGCGTACCGGAACAGATCAGGCGACAGTTCGACCGTGCCGCGGTTGCGTAGCGCCAGGGTAAAGCCGCCGTCGAGGCGGCGGCGGATGCAATAGAAATCGGTGCCGAGCGCACCGGAGGTGATCTCCGGCCCCGGCGTGGTCCGGCACGCGGTCGCATTGACGAGGCCGATCGGCAGCTCGATGCCGTGGCGACGGCAGAATAGCGACGACCAGGCGCCGCCGGACAGCAGCACCGATTGCGTGCGAACGGTGCCCTTCTCGGTGACGACGGCGCTCACCCGTCCACCTTGCGTCTCCAACCCACGCGCGGCGCAGCCCTGATGAATCGTGACGCCGTGCTTTCGCGCGGCGGTCGCAAGCGCCGGCACGGCCATTGAGGGCTCGGCGCGCCCGTCGCTCGGCGTGTGCAATCCGCCAACCCATGTCTCGGCATTGCCGGGCAGGCGCTCGGCGACCTCCGCCGGCGTCAGCACGGTCGAGTGAACCTGCATCTCGCGCGCCGTTGCGGCCCATCGCTCCCAGCTGGCGAGCTCGTCCTTGCTCTTGGTCAGGAACAGCACGCCGGTACGGCGGAAGCCGGCATCGACGCCGGCATCGTTTTGCATGTCTTCCCACAGCCGCAGCGCCTCGCGGGCCAGCGGGATCTCCTCACGCGCGCGGCCCTGCTGGCGGCACCAGCCCCAATTGCGGCTCGACTGCTCGCCGCCGACATGGCCCTTCTCGACCAAGGCGACGGAGAGGCCCTTCTTTGCGAGATGATAGGCCGCGGAGACGCCAATGACGCCGCCGCCGATGACGACGACATCCACCTGCGCTGGCAGGCGCTCGTCACTGTTTATGCGGGTGAGCGGCGGGGACATGGGAAACTCCAGATATTCAGTTCGATCGAGACAGCTCGGCTCGTCGCTAGTTTGCAGATCATGGGATGTTCATCCGCGGATCGAGCGCGTCGCGCAGGCCGTCGCCGAGGAAGTTGAAGCTCGTCACCGCAAGCGTGATGGCGAGGCCCGGTGCAATCGCGAGCCAGGGCGCGCTGGTGAGATAGATCTGCGCGTTATTGAGCATGTTGCCGAGGCTCGCGGCCGGCGGTTGGATGCCGTAACCGAGATAGCTGAGATAGGATTCGAGCAGAATGGCCTTGGCCACGTTCAGCGTCGCCGCCACCACGATCGGCGCGATCGCATTGGGTACGAGCTCGCGGAACATGATCCGCAGATTCGACGAGCCGAACGCGAGTGCAGCAACCGCAAACTCGCGCTCCCGCAGCGAGCGCACCTGGGCCTCGACGACCCGGGCCACCCACATCCAGGCGGTTGCCGCGATCAGCACGGTGGTGGTGATGAAGCCGGGCTCGATGAGCGCCGCGAGCGCAAGCAGCAGGAAGATGGTCGGAAAGCAGAGCATGGCATCGACGAGCCGCATCAGCACCGCGCCGACCACGCCGCCATAGAAGCCGGCGAAGGCCCCGACGACGATGCCCACCGCCATCGCCATCACCATCGCGACGAAGCCGATCGACAGCGAGACGCGCGCGCCCATCATCAGCCGCGCCAGCACGTCGCGGCCGAGTTCGTCGGTGCCGAGGATGTGCGCGCCCGACAGCGGCGGTGCGAACCGCTTCATGATATCGATGTAGGTGTCGTCGAACGGCAGGAGGTACGGGCCGAATGCCGAACCGAGAACAAGGACGAGAATGATCACCGCGCCTGCAAGTGCAAGCCGGTGCCGACGAAATCGCCGCCACGCGGCCTGGCCGGGTGCGGGTTGAGCGCTGGACAAGTCTACGGTCGTCATCCCTAGCCCACCCGGATGCGCGGATCGACGACCGCATAGAGGATGTCGGCCAGCAGCGACCCGATCAGCACCATGATCGCCGAGAACATCAGAATGCCCATCACCACGGGATAGTCGCGATATCCGATGGAATCGAGGAACAGCCGGCCCATGCCGGGCCAGGTGAACACGGTTTCAGCGACCAGCGCACCACCGAGCAGCGTCGGAAACTGAAGGCCGCCCATCGTGATCATCGGCAGCAGCGCGTTACGCAAGGCGTGAACCGTAAGGATTCGCCATTCCGGCATGCCCTTGGCGCGCGCGGTGCGAATGTAGTCCTGGTTGATGACTTCGAGCATCGAGGAGCGCATGAAGCGGCCCCACATCGCGGTCTCCACCAGCGCCAGCACCAGCGCCGGCGCAATGAGATGATGGAGCAGATCGAGCAGGGAGCCATCGCCGACGGTCTGCCGGTTGCCGGCCGGCAGCCAGCCGAGCTTCACCGAGAACACATAGATGGTGACGAGGCCGAACCAGAAGGTCGGGATCGACAATGCGATCATGGCGCCGACGGTTGCGAGCGAATCGAACAGCGAATAGCGGCGCAGCGCACCGAGCACGCCAATCCAGCAGCCGAGCAGCACCGCGATGATGGTCGCAGTCGCCATCAGTTCCAGCGTGGCGCCGAGATGCGACGAGATCACCGCCAGCACCGCCTCGCCGTCACGATACGAGCGGCCCCAATCGCCCCTCAGCATCCGGCCGAACCAATCGAGATACTGGATCGGCAGCGAACGATCGAGGCCGAGTTGCCGCGTGACGCGGTCGAGATCCTCCTGCGTCATCTGCGCGGACGCCGCGAATTGCGAGAGCGGACCGCCGGGCGCCAGATGCAGGATGGCGAAGCCGATCGCGGACACGATCACCAGCAGCATGATCGCCTGCGCCAGGCGATTGGCGACGTAACGGGCCATCTCAGGCGATCTCGCGCGCCTGAACCATCAGGCCCAATACCATTCGCGAATGTTCCAGCAGTTGATCGACATGTTGATGTTGGGACGGAAGCCTTGCAGCCCTTCCTTCACACCTTCGGCGATGAAGCCCTGGAACAGCGGCAGGATCGCGAGGTCGTCGCGGATGAGCTTTTGCAGAGCGCCATAGGTCGTCTTGCGCTGCGCCAGATCGAACTGCTTGGCACCTTCGGCGAGAAGCCGATCCGCCTCCGGGTTGCGATACTGATAGGTGTTGTAGCCGCGGCCACCTTTGGCAGGAATGGCGCCGGAGCCGAAGCGGGGCGTCACGTCGGGGTCGCTGCCGAGCATGAAATTCACTCCCACGATCACCGAATTGAATTTCGATTGCTGCCAGAAGTCGCCCCAGATCACGGCGGCCGGCATGTTGTTGACGCGCATCGCGGCACCGATCGCGCGCCAGTCCTGGATCAGCAGCTGCTGGGTCTGCTCACGCACCGCATTGCCCGACGTCGTTGAATTGGTGAATTCGAGCTTGACGCCGCCTTTCTCGCGCACGCCGCCGGCGCCGCGGACCCAACCGGCCGCATCGAGCAGCGTGTTGGCCTTGGCCGGATCGTATTTGTGCTGCGGCAGTCCCTGCTGGAACGACCAGGCCTGTTGCGGCACGAAGCTTTCGGTCTGCGTCGGCAAGCCGTAGTTCAGCGCGTCGATGATCGCCTGCTTGTTGATCGCGAGATACAGCGCCTCGCGCACCGTGCGGTCCGCCAACGCGCCGAACTCCAGATTGGGCGCGATGTGCTCCACCGACGACGTGGATGAGACGAAGATCTTGCGGCCCTTCAGCGTCTTCGCTTCCTGCACGAAGTTCGGCAGAATGCCTTGCAGGCCGGTGTAATCGACCTGGCCGGTGCGGAACTGGGTGTAGAGCACGGTCAGGTCTGGAATGTATTTGAACACCACGCGCTCAACGTAGGGTCCCTTGGCGTGATAGCCGGTATGGGCATTCAACTGAATGTGGTCGCCCGGCACGCGCTCGCCCCAGCGGAACGGTCCGGTGCCGACAGGCGCATTGTGGAACGGCGAGGCGTTCGGATCGGTCACCTTCTCCAGGATGTGCTTGGGCACGATGAAGGTCAGCGATCCCAGGATCGACATATAGGGCGAATAGGGAGCTTCCATGCGCCAGTGAATCTCGTCGGGCGCGACGATCTTGATGTCCTTGACGAGACTATGGCCGACGCGGCTGCGCGCGCGAAAATCGGGGTTGTTGATCAGCTCAAGCGAGAACTTCACGTCCTCGGCCGTGAACGGCGTGCCGTCGTGCCATTTCACGTCGCTGCGGAGCTTGATCTTCCAGGTCAGGCCGTCGGCCGAGAGGCCGCCATTCTCGACCGTCGGGACTTCGCGGGCGAGGTCGGGAACGAACTTGCCGTCGGGATCGATGAACCAGAGCGGCGAGAACACCTGCCACCAGATGCCCTGATCGACTTCGATGCCCGGCATCAGGGGATGAAAGACCGTCGGCTCCTGCGACAGCGCCGCGATCACCTGTCCGCGCGGCTTGTCCGGCGGATTGGTCGGGCGTTCTGTCTGCGCAAATGCGTTGCCCGATAGCGTCCATCCCGCCGCGGCGCCGGCCCCGAGCTGAAAGATCTGACGGCGATTCGGATTGCCGAGATGCAGTGCCCCAACGCCGAACTTCCCGGTGTCGTCCGCCATGACCACTCTCCGTTGTCGCACGCGGCACCGTCTCCCGGGCCCCGAGACCCCGGCAAAGGGACAGGAATGGGCTTTAGTGCTTCTAAATTTTCTATCAAAAGTTCATCACGACTAAATACAGCTGTCAATCATATTGCTAGGATGCGCGACCTTTTCACTCCGACTGAAGCTCCGGAACGTCATTGTCCGGGCTGAGATGATGCATGGGAGAGCGACATGGATGGTCGCGGCGAGATCAACGATCCGAAGGATGCCCCGCCGACCGAAGCCGACGATGCCGTCGACCAGCGCCTCGGCGAGACCGTGCGGCTGCTGCGGCAGCGCGCGGGCCTGTCGATCCAGGACGTCGCCAAGAAGACCGGCCTCTCCAACGGCATGATCAGCCAGCTCGAACGCGCGCGCGCCATGCCGTCGATACGCACGCTGCGCCTGCTCAGCATCGCGCTCGACGTTCCCATCTCCTATTTCTTCGAGACCACCGATCCCGCCGACGTGCAGCGCTATATCGTGCGCAAGAACGGCCGGCGCCTGCTGCGGCTCACCGCCAGCGGCGTCGTCAAGGAAGCGCTGACGCCGGCAGACAAAGGCCAGCTCGAATTCTACGAGCTCACGCTCAATCCCGGCGCCTCGTCCGGCACCGACTTCCTGCAGCACACCGGCGAGAAGGCGGGCTACATCCTCTCAGGCAGCCTGCGGCTGTGGCTCGACAACCAGGCCCATCTGCTCGACGCCGGCGACAGCTTTCGCTTTCCGAGCATCGTGCCGCACATGTTCGACAACCCGACCCAGCAGACGGCCCGCGTGATCTGGGTGACGACGCTGCGCCAGACCGATTCGCCGGCAGGTTGAAAGCGCCGCCAGCCCGGCACCACCGCAAATTGCCCCTCGACGCTGCCGCGCGGAATCTGTAGCTCACATCTGTAGCTCACGTGGAGCCGGTCATTGACAGGGCGGACACGAGGGTCTGCCACTGACGCGTTGGTGTGAGACCATGAAACTCAGGCGGCTTCTGACACTCGCGATGGCCGCGCAGGTCATCGTGACCGCGGCGGCTCTCCTCGTCTCCTATGCCGCGACCGGAACCGGGTTCGGCATTGCCCAGATCGTCGCCATGCTCGCAAGCGGCGCCATTGCGGTCCTGCTCGCTCGTCTGTGCACGCGCGCGATCGAAACGGCGCAGGAAAAACGGGCCGCCGCGCTACTGACCGAGCAGGCGCGGGCCAGCGCACAGATGACGCAAGCGGTCATCAAGACCGCGCTCGATGCCTTCGTTCAGACCGACCAGAACGGCATCGTGCTGGAATGGAGCCTTCAGGCCGAGGCCCTGACGGGATGGACGCACAAGGAGGCGCTCGGCACGGACGTCGTCAATCTCCTCATCGCCGAGCCGCTGCGCGACGGCTTCAGGCAACGCATGATGCGGCTGCTGCCGGAATTGTCGGATACGCCGATCGGCATCCGGTTCGAAGCGACCCTGCTGCACCGGGACGGCGACGAGATCCTGATCGAGGCCTCCAGCACGGCGCTCCACATCGGGGGGCGCACCCTCATCAACAATTTCGTCAAGGATGTCACCCAGAAGCGCGCCGCCGAGGAGCAGCTGATCCAGGCCCAGAAGATGGAGGCGATCGGTCAGCTCACCGGCGGCATTGCGCACGAATTCAACAACATGCTCACCGTGATCACGGGCACGATCGAGATCCTCGCCGACGCCGTGAAGGATAATCCGCCGCTCGCGACCATCACCAAGCTGATCAGCGACGCCGCCGATCGCGGCGCCGCGCTGACGTCGAGCCTGTTGTCCTTTGCCCGCAAGCAGGCGCTCAAGCCGGCCGAGAGCGACATCAACGAGCTGCTCGAAGAGCTCGCAAAGCTGCTGCTGGCAACCTTCGACAAGAAGATCGAGATCGTGACCCGGCTCGACGGCAACATTTGGCTCGCCCTCGTCGATCGCGGCCAATTGAGCTCGGCGCTTCTCAACCTCGCGATCAACGCCCGCGACGCGATGCTGGACGGCGGCAGACTGATGTTGACGACGCGCAACGTCGTGTTCGGCGTCCGCGAGGCCGTGGCGGTCGGGGCCGGCTATGCCGGCGACTATGTCGAGATCGAGATAGGCGATACCGGCACTGGCATTCCGCCGGCCATTCTGGAGCGGATCTTCGATCCCTTCTTCTCGACCAAGGACATCGGGAAGGGCACCGGGCTCGGGCTCAGCATGGTGTTCGGATTCATCAAGCAGTCCGGTGGCGGAATCAAGGTCGCTTCCGAAGAAGGACGCGGCACGACTTTCACGATCTATCTGCCGAAGGCGGAGGCGAGCACGCTTCGCCCCACCGGCTATGACGAGCGCAAGGTCGTGGGCGGGACGGAAACCATTCTTTGTGTCGAGGACGACCGCGACGTCCGCCAGTACGTCACGGTTCAGCTCGAAAGCCTCGGCTACAAGGTCATCTCGGCCGCCAATGCAGCCGAGGCACTGGCCATCGCGGCCGAAGGCACGCCCTTCGACCTGCTTTTCACCGACATCGTGATGGCCGGCAGCTTGAACGGACGAGAGCTCGCCGACGAGATGGTGGCATCGCGCCCCTCGCTGCGGGTGCTCTTCACGTCGGGCTATGCCTACGACGCCCCGCATGCGCAGGGGCGCGCCACCAAGGGCGCACCGCTTCTGACAAAGCCCTACCGCAAGGCCGAGCTCGCGCGCATGCTGCGCCGCTCTCTCGACACCGCTGTCGACGACGCGGGCGATCCGATCCCGACGCCCTATTCCGTGCAGGCCGATCTCGAAGGCTTTCTGCGCAGGCAGGCGGCTGAACGCGATGGCGCGACAAGGTCGCGGAAGACCTAGGCCATCCGCTGCGAATTCCAACGCGGGTGGCATGGTTGAATGGTCAATCAACGACAAGCTAAAAGACTGCGACAATCAGTATTGCTGGGGCGATGTTACTCAGGCGACGACGTTCAAATGATGCCGCGTCTTCGCGCCGCGCGCTCCCCAACCGACATCGGGAAGCCGCCGGCGCATCAGCTCATCTTCCGCCGCAGCGTCGCTGACGGCGTCTCGCCGAATTTTTCGCGATAGGCGCCGGCCATGCGGCCGAGATGGGTGAAGCCGAGATCGAAGGCGATCTCGGTGATCGAAGTGTCCAGCTCGGCTTGCGTGAGCCGGGTGTGGAGATTGGCGAGGCGCATGTCGAGCAGCATCTGCGAGATCGACACGCCGAAATGACGGCGGAAACCGAGCTGTAGCGCGCGGATGCCGATCCCGGACTCACAGGCGAGGTGCGCAACGTCGAGCGGCTCGCAGGCATTCGCCGCGAGGCAGTCCCGCGCAGTGTGCAGCGCGCGCGGCAGACGCTCGCCCTGGCCCGAGAACGTTCTGATCGCGTCGGACAGGCCGTGCCGCTGGCCGTCGAGGAGGTAATGAAGCAGCGCCTCGCGCCAGCCCGCGGTCGCGACCGGTGAAAGCCTGCCGGACGGTCCGAGACCTTCGGCGAGCATCATCAGCTCGACGAGCTTCGCCGCGAGGCCGCGCGCGGCCGGCACGTTCAGGTCGAGCGTAGGGTCGAACTCGACCGCGCCGGTCGCCCTGCCCGACAATGCCGCTGCGCGCTGCTCGACCATGCGGCGGTCGAGCAGCAGGATCGCTTGCGCCGACTCGGTCCAGATCATCCGGGTCGGGATGGTCGGCGACAACAGCGACGCCGTCCGTTCCGGCGCTGTGTCGAGTTCGCGGGTACCTGCGCGGATACGGGCCGTGCCGGCGAGCGGGATCTGCACCAGGAAGAAGCGGTCGAGGCAGCCGGGATCGATGGTGACGGATCCGCCATAGGCGACATAGTTGATGGAAAAGCCGTCGAAGGCGGCACAATTGTGCCTGGCCGAGAAGCCCGACCTCCGCATCGGCGTCAGATCATGCGGGCAGAAGATGCGCCCGACCTGCTCGGCCGCCTCGTCGGCGTCGTCGGTGGTGACGCGGGCGAAAGCCGCGAGCCTTTCGGCCGCGGATCGAGGCGTGCTCATTTCCAGCTCGGCTGCGGACATCGCCGACCACGCTTGGCATCACGGAATATTTTAAACCTATAATAGTTCCCCGTCCCCGGAAAGAGCCCTGTCGCAAAAACGTCGTGCCGCACGGCACAGGACGTGTCCGGATTCGTTTAGCGGATAGACAGCAGCCCGCGCCTGACCGAAGCTCCACCCTCGTCGGGATCCACGATGGAGGCGAGCCATGACTGCACTCGAGAAGGGCATTACCGCGAACGGCACGGGCTATGGCGGCAAGACCTGGAATATTCTGGGCCAGGTCTATTTTCCCAAGGCCGTCACCGATTCCACCTTTGCCTTCGAGACCAACAGCGAGCCGGGCCAGTTCGTGCCAGTGCACATCCATCCGACCCAGGACGAATTCATCCTGGTGCAGGAGGGCACGCTCGACCTCAAGCTCGACGGCAAATGGGTCAAGGCCAACGCCGGCGATCTCGTGCGCCTGCCGCGCGGCATCCCGCACGGCTATTTCAACAAGTCCGACAAGCCGGCCCGCGCGCTGTTCTGGGTCTCGCCGATGCAGAAGCTGGAGGCGCTGTTCAACCAGCTCCACAATCTGGCCGACCCCGCCGAGGTCGTGCGCATCTCGGCCCTGCACGAGGTCGACTTCCTGCCGCCTGAAGCCAACGACTAGGCGGCCGCCCCACTCCCATTTCTGTTTCGTCGCAGGTCCAGCGGCGGCGCAGCGCGGCCGAACGCGGCCTGCTGTGCCCAGAACATTCGAGCTCGCGAGCAATCCCATGGTCAACCCAAAGCATGTCTGCGTGATCGGCGCCGGCGTCTCCGGCCTTGCCGCCGCAAAGGCGTTCTCGACCCGCGGTCACCGGGTCACCATCATTGAACGCAGCGCCGATCTCGGCGGCGTCTGGGAGCCGGCGCGCTCCTATCCGGAGGTGCAGACCCAGAGCCCGAAGGAGCTCTACCGCTACACCGACCGCGCCATGCCCGAAGCCTATCCGGAATGGCCGACCGGATCGCAAGTCCACGCCTACCTCGCCGACTACGCACGAATTTTTGGCCTCGACCGTATGCTGCGTTTCAACACCAGCGTGTCGGGCATGGCGCGACGCGCCGACGGCAGACCAGGCTGGACGCTCGCGCTCTCGGACAAGAGCGGCGCCAGCACAGCTGAGGATTTCGACTTCGTCGCGGTCTGCACCGGACAGTTCAACGAGCCGCGGGAGCTGCACTGCCCAGGCGAAGACGGCTTTCTAGCACAGGGCGGGCAGATCCTGCATTCATCGAAATACAACGATCCTCAAGTGGTGAAAGGACGGCGCGTCGTCGTGCTCGGCGGATCGAAATCGGCAACCGACATCGCGGTGAACGCCGTGAAAGCGGGCGCGCGTGAGGTGACGATCGTGATGCGCGAGCCGGTCTGGCGCATTCCTTATTTCATCGGCGGTCTCGTGAACTTCAAGCGCATCCTCTACATCCGTGCGCAGGAGGAGATGTTTCCGGGCTGGGGCATCGGCGCGATGTCGCGCCTTGCGCATCGCATCGCAGCACCGTTCGTCTGGGCAAACTGGCGCGGGCTGGAAAGCCTGTTGAAGGCGCAGCTCAAGCTGAAGCAATGCAACATGGTGCCGAAGGAGCGGATCGAGGACGGAGTCAACTGCTCGGTGCCGATCGCAACACCCGGCTTCCATCCGATGGTAGCCGACGGCCGCATCAAGGCCGTGTTCGGCAGCTTCGATCATTACGACGGTGACACCATCGTGATGAGCGGCGGCGAGCGCGTGGCGGCCGATGTCGCGGTGCTCGCGATCGGCTACAAGCTCGGCGTGCCATTCCTGCCCGCCGCGTACCAGGCAAAACTGGTCGATGCGGATGGGCAGTACCGGCTCTATCGCCTGATCGCCAATCCCGACCTGCCGGAGCTCGGTTTCGTCGGTTTCAACTCCTCGTTCTGCACCGTGCTCTGCGCCGACCTCGCCGCCAACTGGCTGGTCCGTTACGCCGACGGACAGCTCGCACGCCAGCCGACCGCGCAACAGATGCGCGACAACATCGAGATGATGCTGCACTTCAAGCGGGTCGAACGGCCGGCTGCGGGCGTCTATGGCGGCCTCTGCGTCGCGCCCTATCACTACCGTCACTTCGACGAGCTGATGGCCGACATCGGCGCCAAGGAGCAGAAGCGCGGCGGGCTCGCGGGCCACTTCCGGCCGCCGGACGCGGACGCCTATGCGCGGTTTCTCGCCTCCGCGCCGGATTACCAAGCGGCGTGAGGCCGCGAATTCGGGCCGAGTGGGATTTGCCGCTCGCCAGCCCTCGCCTCCGATGCTTACGATCCCCTTGGCCATCGAATCGACAGGCCCAGGGAACCGGCCATGAGAGCACGACATCGCGCCGCCGCAGTCATAACGGCGCTTGGGCTGATCCTTGCGACCTTCGTCCCGAGCCTGGCGCAAACGCTCACGGCCAGGCAATCGGAGGCGGTTGCGACCTACGAGCGTGCGCTCGGCGATTTCAAAGCGATTCTCTCCGAGCGGCGCCGCCAGATCGACGCCAAACAGCCGCTGCCGAACCTGCCGGGCCAGGCGCTCTATCTGGCACGCGTCGCCGTGATCAGTGCTTACAAGGATCTCACCGACGTCATGCCGTCGCGGACCGGCAGGCCCAACAAGTTCGAGATCCCGCCGGCCTATTTCGATGCCGACATCGAACCGCTGGTGGACGAATACTCAAAGCTGTTCGAGATCATGGAAGCGCCGCCGGCCGGCGCGCAGAACTCGGCGACACCGTTCAAGGACGTGGTGGATCTCGCGGTCGCGATCGCACGCGCCAAGGGGTTGGCGCCTGACCACGCCGAAGCCGCGGGCCGGATCAGTCTGGGGCTGTTCTTCGCCGAGACCAACGGCAAGCAGAACGTCCGCAACGGGCGCTCGAACACCTATATGGGCAGCTTCCAGACCGGCCCGTCCGAGGACCGCAACGGCCATAGGAAATGGGACGCCATCAAGGGCGAGATCGCGGCCGCCGATCCCGGGTTGAGCGCGCGCGACGACAAGGAGGAGGCGCGGGCCCGCGGCACCGATCATCGCTTCAATCACTGGACCAACGTGCGCGACGGCCTGATGAACGCGCATGCGGATATTTTCCGGGAGATCCCAGGAATCGTGAAGACGCTGCCCGACCCGATCGACCAAATGAAGCTGTTCGAGCTGATCCAGATCGTTCCCACGCCGACGCGGGCGGCGCTCAGGTCCGGCGATCTCCTGAACTACAGGGTGTCCAGTCCGACGATCATGAAGCACCTGCGCAACAACAGCATCTTCGCATTCGGACAGGCCGACCGGGCGCGCACCTCGGCAAGCTTCCGGGAAATCCTTGGCGCGATGTGGCTGTTCAAGCGGAAGTTCGAGAAGGCGATGGCGAAATACGCGGAGATCAAGCCACGCTGAGGGGCCTCGCCGCGTGGCACGCGACTGAGAGGCTAGCTCCCGCCTTGTAGCCGTCCGTCGGCGTCTTCAAAGGCAAACGCTCGCCACCTGGTCATTGCGTCCTGCGCCCGGTGCATTTAGCTTCTCCGGACAAGAACAAATCTCGGGGGGACATATGACAGCCGCTCTTCGCAAGCGCACGCGCCGTGCCGCATGTGCTTTGATCTCAACATCCCTGGCGGGCCTCGCCAATTTCGCCGCGCACGCCGAGATCGTCGTCACGGCCAATGACGGCAAGATGGTGCTCGAGAACGGCAGCGCCCTGGTGCGCAAGCAACCACTGCCGGACACGGTGAGCGTCATCGACTTCACCGACGGTGCCTTGAAACTTCTAGGCGAGGTGCCCGCCCCGGCCAGCGTCGTCGGACCGCCGCCGAGCGTGGCAATTGCGCCGGATGGCGCGTTCGCCCTCGTTACCGGCGCGATGAAGCTCGATCCCGCGGATCCGACCAAGACGGTGCCCGACGACAAGCTTTCGGTCATCGACCTGAAATCCACGCCGCCCAAAGTACTGGCGACCTTGCAAGCCGGCGCGGGCGCTGCCGGCGTTTCGATCAACCGCGCGGGCACGCTGGCGCTGGTTGCGAACCGCAGCGAAGGAACGGTCTCGGTCTTCACCATCAGCGGGGGCACGCTTGCGCCCGTCGGCAAGATCTAGCTCGGCGACGCCAAATCAGGCCCCAGCCACGCGGTCTTTTCCCATGACGGCGCGACCGCGCTGGTCACGCGCGACGGAGACAGCAAGATCTCGCTTCTGACTGTGGACGGGAGCAAGGTCGAGTACGCCAAGCGCGATCTCTCCGCGGGCATCCGCCCCTACGACATCGATGTCACCGGCAGCGCCGCCGCCATCGTCGGCAATGTCGGCGCCAGCAGCGGCGACAACGACTCGATCAGCCTGATCGACATGACGGCGAAACCGATCCGCGTCGTCACGACAGTCACCGTCGGGCAGACGCCGGAAGCCGTGAAGATGTCCCCGGACGGCAACTACGTGGCCGTGACCGTCATGAACGGTTCGAACAAGCCGTCGGCGTCGCCGTTCTTCAACGATTTCGGCCTGCTCAAGGTCTACAAGATTTCGGGCACTGACCTTACGCCGGTGACGGAAGCGAAGATCGGCCATTGGTGCCAGGGCATGGTGTGGTCCAAGGAGTCCAAATATGTCGTGGCCCAGTGCATGGTCGAAAACGAGCTGATCGCCTTCTCGTTCGATGGCAAGGCGCTGAACAAGACATCCACGCTCAAGATGCAAGTGAGCCCCGCGGGCATCCGCACCGCGGAGCCGTAGGGCCGGAGCGCGGCGCAGTCATCCTGCGCCGCCGTCCTATTCGGTGCGGATCGGCGCGTCCTTCAGGCCATTGCTGTCGTAGGCCTTGCGCAAGGTGCCATTCGTCACCGCCTCGTTCATGAATTTGGTGACGAAGGTCAGCGCTTGGGGGTGGCCGAGCGGTACAGCGACCGCCGTGACGGTCTTCTTGAAGGTCTCGTCGAGCACGCGCGTGCCCGGGATCTTCTGCGCCATCTTGTTGAGCTGGTCGCGCGACAGCGCAAACGCATCGATCTGGCCGCTGCTGAGGAGGCCGAAGATCTCGTCATAGGTCTGATAGCCCGTGACCTTCGCATTCTTCAGATGCGCGGCCGCGCCGCGCATCGTGGTCGTGGCGTTCACGGCCGCGACCTTGATGCCCCCCTGATCGAGCGTGGCGAAATTGGTGACGTTCGAGCCTGATTTGACGATGTAGGTGGCGTCCGCGACCTCGTAGATCGGGCCGAACATCATCCTGCTCTCGCGCTCAGGATCTTTGGGCAACCAGGTGACGTCCCAGTTGCCGTTCGATGCCGCGTCAGTGATCTGCCCTGAATTCTGGTACACGACATATTCAACGGGCACGCCGAGTTGCCCGGCCATCTCCCTGCCGAGATCGACCGGCACGCCGGCATAGCCGTCTCCGGTCTTGGTGGACCAGAACGCGCCGCCAGCCAGGCTGATCGCAATCGCGACCCGCAGCTTGCCGGTCGGTGCGATCTCGTCCTTAAGTCCATCGCCTAGCGCGGGCATGACGACCGCCGCTGCGAGAATGAGGCCGGCAAGGACCGACTTAAGGACCGACGTGGGCATGTCATGATCTCCCGACCTTTTCTTCTTGTATTCTTCTCTTGTTCGTCCCGACCGCTTCGCGCGCCGTCGCTCGGCCTGTGACATAGTTCTGGTCGATCGGGTGCGCGATAAAAAGCGGTTTGTGATGGCAAAACTGCCAAAGGCCACAGCGCGGTCCGCAGCGCAAGGCCGACGACTGCCATGGCTATGGTGTTCCACGTCCGGGCATTTGTTGGTAGCCTCCCTCGATAGACAGCAACCGGGGGCCACCGAATGACCTGCGCGAATCCCGCATCTCCCGCACGGCGCAACGAAGCGTGGAGACATGTCGGGCAGGCACTGGCCGCCGCGATGGCCGTGGCCGCGCTCGCCGGCTGCGAGGACAAGAACAGTTTCGTCGCTCCGCCGCCGCCCAAGGTGGACGTCGCCGCGCCGGTGCAGCGCCCGGTGACGCGGTATGTCGAGGCCACCGGCAACACCGCGCCGTTCAAGAATGTCGATCTCGTCGCGCGCGTGCAGGGATTCCTGCAATCGATCGACTACCAGGACGGCGCCTTCGTCAAGCAGGGCACCCAGCTGTTCACGATCGAGCCCGAGACCTACAAGCTCAAGCTCGACCAGGCGCGGGCGGCCGAGGCCGGCGCGCAGGCCTCAGTCCGGCAGGCGGAAGCCGACTACAAACGGCAGGCTGAGCTGGTGCAGCGCCAGGCCGTCTCGCAGGCCACGCTCGACACCTCGACATCGACGCGCGATAACGCGCAGGCCAATCTCCAGCAGGCCGAGGCCAACACCAAGCTCGCCCAGGTCAACTACGGCTACACCAACGTGACCGCGCCTTTCGACGGCATCGTCAGCGCTCACATGGTCTCGGTCGGCGAACTCGTCGGCGTCTCCTCTCCAACTCAACTCGCGTCCATCGTCGCGATGGACCCGATCTATGTGAATTTCACCGTCAACGAGCAGGACGTGCTGCGCATCCGTGCCGAGGCCGCCCGCCGCGGGCTCACCGCCGCAGACATGAAGCAATTTCCGATTCAAGTCGGTTTGCAGACCGAGGCCGGTTATCCGCATGAGGGCAAGCTTGACTATGTCGCCCCGACCCTCACCCAGTCGACGGGCACGCTCGCAGTGCGGGGCCTTGTCCCCAACGACAAGCGGGTGCTGCTGCCCGGCTATTTCGTCCGCGTTCGCGTGCCCTTCACTCAGGAGAAGGACGCCCTGCTCGTGCCCGACACCGCGCTCGGCAGCGATCAGGGCGGCCGCTATCTCCTCGTCGTCAATGGCGACAACGTTGTCGAGCAGCGCAAGGTGCAGATCGGTCCCGTGGACAACGGTTTGCGCGTGATCGAAAGCGGCTTGAAGCCGGATGATCGCGTGGTGATCGCAGGGCTGCTGCGGGTGATTCCGGGCCAGAAGATCGAGCCGCAGGTGACGAAGATCGAGCAGCCGCAGGCGTCTGCCAAGTAAGTAGGAGCGCCTGCCATGATCTCAAAGTTCTTCATCGAGCGGCCGGTCCTCTCGAACGTCATCGCGCTGCTGATGATCCTGATCGGCGGCGTCGCGCTGTTCAACCTCGCGATCGCGCAATATCCCGACGTGGTGCCGCCGACAGTGCAGGTCACCACACGCTATCCCGGCGCCAGCGCCAAGACCGTGATCGACACAGTTGCCTTGCCGATCGAACAACAGGTCAACGGCGTCGAGGACATGCTCTACATGCAGTCCTACAGCGGCTCCGACGGCACCTATACGCTGACCGTGACCTTCAAGATCGGCACCGACCTGAACTTCGCGCAAGTGCTGGTGCAGAACCGCGTCTCCAGCGCGCTGTCGCAATTGCCCCAGTCGGTGCAGAACCAGGGCGTCACCGTACAGAAGCGGTCGACGTCGATCCTGCTGTTCGTGACGCTGACCTCGCCCGACAAGACGTTCGACAGCCTTTATTTGAGCAACTACGCCACCATCAACCTCCGCGACGAACTCTCGCGCCTGCCCGGCGTCGGCAACGTCACCGTGTTCGGCGCCGGCCAGTATTCGATGCGGGTGTGGCTCGATCCGAACAAGCTGCAGGTCCGGGGCCTGGTGCCGCAGGACGTCATCCAGGCGATCCAGCAGCAGAGCCAGCAGGTCTCCGCCGGCCAGGTCGGCGCACCGCCGACGCCGCCGGGTCAGGCGTTCCAGTACACCCTCAACGTCAACGGCAGGCTCGACGATACCACCGAGTTCGAGAACATCATTGTCAAATCAGGCACCAGCGGCGACGTCACGCGGGTGCGCGACGTCGGCTGGGTCGAATTGGGCGCGCAGACCTACAGCCAGATCTTCTCGCTCAACAAGCAGCCTGCCACCGGCATCGGCGTGTTCCAGTCACCCGGCGCCAACGCACTCCAGGTCGAGCAGGCTGTCGAGAAGAAGATGGCGCAGCTCGCCAAGGCCTTCCCGCAGGGCATGAAGTACGACACGCCGTTCGACACCACCAAATTCGTGCAGGCCTCGGTGCACGAGGTCTACATGACGCTGATCGAGGCCGGCCTGCTGGTGCTGGTCGTGATCCTGGTGTTCCTGCAGGACTGGCGCGCGATGCTGGTGCCGGCGACCACTGTGCCGGTGACCATCATCGGCGCCTTCGCCGCCATGGCCGCGCTCGGCTTCACCATCAACATGTCGACGCTGTTCGCGATCGTGCTAGCGATCGGCATCGTCGTCGACGATGCCATCGTCGTGGTGGAAGGCGCGGCCCACAACATCGAGCAGGGCATGAACGGCCATGACGCCGCGATCAAGGCGATGGACCAGCTGTTCGCGCCGATCGTCGGCATCACGCTGGTGTTGATCTCGGTGTTTTTGCCAGCGTCGTTCCTCGCCGGGCTCACCGGCCGCATCTATTCGCAATTTGCGCTGGTGATCGCGGCGACCGCGCTTCTGTCCGCCATCAACGCGGCGACGCTGAAGCCGACGCAATGCGCTCTCTGGCTGCGGCCGACGGTGCCGCCGGAGCAGCGCAACTTCTTCTATCGCGGCTTCAACGCGGTCTACAACCGCGTCGAGCGCGGCTACATCCGACTGATCGGCGTGCTGTGCAGGAACAGCACGATCTCGGTCGCGATCGCGCTGGTGCTGATCGGGATCGGCGGCTACGGGCTGTCCCGGGTACCGACCGGCTTCCTGCCGATCGAGGACCAGGGCTACCTGATCGCCGCCGTGCAACTGCCTGACGGTGCCGCGCTGGAACGGACCCAGAAGGTGCTCGACAGAGCGAGCGAGCTGATCAAGGACACGCCCGGAGTCCAGCAAGTCATCACCATCGCCGGCATCTCCGCGCTGGACAACAGCGCCAGCCTTGCCAATGCCGGCGTCGCCTACATTATCCTGAAAGATTGGGACGCGCGCAAAGGACCGGGCGAGGATCTGCGCTCACTGGTCTACGGGCTGAACGACAAGCTCGCGGCCATCATGGAAGCGCGCACGCTGGTGCTGCCGCCGCCGCCGATCCAGGGCATCGGCAACGCGGCCGGCTTCTCGATGCAGGTCCAGCTGCGCGACGGCAACAGCGATTTCGCCAAGCTCCAGGCCATCACGGGCGCGATGGTCAGCAATGGCCAGAGCCAGAGCGCGCTGCAGCGCGTCCAATCCTCGTTCCGCTCCTCGGTGCCGCAATTCAACGTCGAGATCGACCGCATCAAGACCCAGACGCTGCACGTGACGACGGACCAGGTGTTCGCGGCGCTCTCGACCTATCTCGGCTCGTCCTATGTCAACCAGTTCAACAAGTTCGGCCGCGTGTTCCAGGTCTACACCCAGGCCGATCCCGCCTTCCGCGTCACCGAGCGCGACATCGCCAACATGATGGTGCGCAACTCGAACGGCGACATGATCCCGATCGGCACGGTTGCCACGATCACGCCCGCCACCGGCCCGTCGCTGATCAGCCTCTACAATCTCTATCCATCGTCGACCGTGATCGGCCTGCCGGCGCAGGGCTACTCCTCTGGCCAGTCGCTGAAGCTGATGGAGGAGATCGCGGACAAGACGCTGCCGCCGGGCACCGGCTTCGAATGGACCGCGATGTCCTATCAGGAGAAGGCCGTCTCCAACCAGATCTACTGGGTGTTCGGGCTCGCCATGCTGCTGGTCTATCTCGTGCTCGCCGGCCAGTACGAGAGCTGGTACGCGCCGATCTCGGTAATCCTGGCGGTGCCGCTGTCGTTGCTCGGCCCCATGCTGATCCTCAACGCACTGAAGATCGACAACAACCTCTATTGCCAGATCGGCCTGATCCTGCTGATCGCGCTGTCGGCCAAGAACGCCATCCTGATCGTCGAGGTCGGGCTCGAGCTGCACGGCCGCGATGGCAAGCCGGTGCTGGAATCCGCGGTCGAAGCTGCGCGCGCCCGCTTCCGCCCGATCCTGATGACGTCGTTCGCCTTCATCCTCGGCGTGGTGCCGCTGGTGATCGCGACCGGCGCCGGTGCCAGCGCGCGCAAGTCGATCGGCATCACGGTGTTCTCGGGCATGCTGGCCTCGACCTGCCTCGCGGTGCTGTTCGTGCCGGCGTTCTTCGTGGTGGTGCAGCGCTTCGAGAACTGGCGTGCGTCGAAGAAAACGCCGAAGGCGGTGGCAGTGGCCGAAGTGAAATCCTAGGCTTTCTCCGTGGACGTCGGCCGCGCCTCCCCGCTCGAGACCAGGAGCACCGACACCTTCGCTTGCCTGAGCACGGCGTCGGCGACGCCGCCGAAGGAGAGATGATCGGCCTGGATGCGATCGACCCCCATCACCACGAGATCGACGGCGGTGGTCTCGATCTCGCGCAGGATCGCCGCTTCAGGCGCCCGGTTCGCGCGCAAGGTCGTGGTGATGTCGACCTCGTAACGGGCGGCGAGATCGCTGGCGTCCTTCAGGATGCCGGCCTCCTGGTTCAGACCACGCGAGGCGCCGCGCTGCGCGCCCTTGTCGCGCGTCGTCGCGACATAGATCACCCGGAGCGAGCCTGATCCCGCCTGCGCCAGCGCGACCGCGACCTCGGCGCCGCGCTTGGAGACGCCGCTGCCGGAGACCGGAACGAGGATGTTGAGCGCCTCGGGCGTCGGCTGCTTCAGGTGCTTGCCCTTGGCCGCCACGACCGCGAGCGGTCCCTCGAACTTCGCTGCGATGTCCTCGATCCTCCGATCGAAGCGATCCTTGGCGGCAGCAACCTTGTCGACGCCGATGACCAGAAGATCGAAGCCCTTGCGCGCTTCGTCGGCGATGGACTCGCCGAGCTCCGCACGCCTTGCCCGGGTGACGACGTCGACGCTGCCGACATCGCCATCGCCATGGGCCGATACGATCTCGGCGGCCTTCTTCACCACGGTTTCCGCGCTTTCCTCTTCATCGCGGCCCTTCTCCTGATCCTTGGCGCGCTTGCCGATGTGCAGCACGGTGATTGGCAAGCCGCGCATGCCGGCGATCAGGCCGGCGATGTGGGCAGCGAAGGTGGCGTTCACGCTCTCGTCCACGGCGAGCAAGGGGCGTTCGAGATTGCCGACGAAGCCGCGCTTCTCGAATTCTTCCCGCTCCAGGCGCTCTTGCTCGTCCTTGTTCATCGGCAGCTTTGCCAGCGCGGCGCGCAGCATCGGCGGCATCGCCATCGTGGTCACGATCGCCATGGTCACAATCATCGTGAACAGGTTCTGGCTGAGCACGCCGATCGAAAGACCGATGGTGGCGATGATCACCTCGGTCGAGCCGCGCGCGTTCATCCCGCTTGCGAGGGCCAGCGACTCCCTTGTGTTCAGCCCGCCCACGGTTCCGCCGACGAAGGCGCCGCCGAACTTGCCGACGCTGGCGATCACGACCAGCAGGCCGGTGAGCATCAGCAGATGGGGATCGCGCAGCACCGTGAGGTCGGCGCTCAGGCCGGCCAAACCGAAGAACACCGGCATGAAGAAGCTCGAGATCAGCCCGCGCAGCCGCTCGTCGATCTGCCGCGTCAGGATCGGGGACTCCCCGACCAGAATGCCGGCGACGAAGGCACCGAGCACGGTGTGGACGCCGATCAGATGCGTGACCAGCGCCATCGCGCACATCAGCAGCAGGATCACCGTGATGACCGGGGCGGTGCTGACGAGATTGTCGTTGGCCCATCGAATGAGCTGGAACACGATGCGGCGGCCGATGGTGAAGCTAATCGCGAGGAAGGCCAGCGTGCCCAGCACAGCTTTCGCCACCGAGGCGATATCCAGCGCGCCGTGCGAAGCGAGGCTGAAGATGACGGCGATGATGATCCAGCCGATGGTGTCGTCGATGACGGCGGTGGCGACGATGATCTGGCCGACATTGCGGCGCATGAAGTTCATCTCGCGCACAACCACCGCGACGATCTTCACCGAGGAGATTGACAGCGCCGTGCCCATGAACAGCGACGCAACCAGGCGGGCTTGCGGATTCGGCAACAGCGCATCTGGCAGGAATTCGCCGAGCGCAAAACCGCAGGCAAAGGGCACGAGGATGCCGGCAATCGAGATCGCGATCGCGGCCTTGCCGACCTTCCTGACCAGCTTGAGGTCGGTCTCCATGCCGGTCAGCAGCAACAGCAGCAGGATGCCGAACTGCGCGATGCCGTCGATCATCGCTTTCTGCTCGGGCGTTTTGGGGAAGATTGCCTGCTGTGCGTCAGGCCAGACCCAACCGAACAGCGAGGGACCGAGCAGGATGCCGGCGAGCAATTCGCCGATCACCGAGGGCTGGCCGAGGCGCTGCATGATCTCGCCGAGACCGCGGCCGACCGCGATCAACAGCACGATCTGGGCCACCAGCAGGAATTCCGAGGGACCGGCCGATTTGCCGCCCTCGGCGCTGGCCGCAACGGTGGTGAGGACAAGCGCCGCGGGGACAAGGCCGACCGGTCGGAGCAGGCTCCACTGCATGCAGGAATTTTACCCCTTCATCTGCCCCGGCGAGGTGCCGGGATGACGGGGATAGAACCCGCGGCAGGCAACAGGAGTTCCTTGACTTCGCGGCGGGTAAGGGGCCTCAACAAAAAAACGCGAAAACAACCCCATGCACAGTAGAGATGAGGTTGAAAAGACTGGAGAAAATTTCGTCTTTGCCGAAATCTAATTTCGCTTTGCCGAAAATGCTTGCCCCGTCGGGCAAAACACTGGCATGATGGCATCATCGGCAGACTACGCGAGCCGCCGCCACTCCCACGTCATTGCGGGCGCGGCGACTTGACAGCCGAACCTTTAGCGAAGGCGGAAGCAATCCAGAATCCGTCCGCCGAAAGATTCTGGATTGCTTCGTCGCTACGCTCCTCGCAATGACGGGATTGAAACGGGCGCGCGCCTCACGCCGATCCCTCACACCGCCTGCGGTGTCCTGATCTCGCGCGGGAGAATGATCGCGGCTGCGATCGCGAGCAGGCAGAGTGCGGCGAAGGCATGCAGCATGGTGACGAAGCCGCCCTGCTCGTAGAGCCAGGCGACCAGGCCGACCGAGGCGCCGGCCGCGGTGAAGCCGATGAAATAGCGCACGGCATAGGCGCGCGAGCGCCATTCCTCGCTGGTGTATTTGCCGACCATGGCGTCGTTGACCGTGACCTGTCCGAACGCGCCCATGACGATGCCGATCGAGACCAGGATCAGCGGCAGATTGGACAGGCTCGCGGCGAGATACAGGAACGGCGCCAGCATGAAGGACAGCGGCAGCGCCACTGTCTTCAGCGAATAGCGGTCGAGCAGCCGGCCGATCGTATACTGCGTCATCGCGCCGAACACGTAGACGCAGGCCGCGATGACGCCGAGCAGCGCCGGGCTTTTGGTGAGATCGGCAAGCCGCTCCGCGAACAGCTTTGGCAGCGCCACGGTGACGGCGTTGAACGTCGTGGAGATCGCGATCACCACGATCAGCAGCGACAGGATCACGCGCCACATGTCCTGCTTGGCGACCCGCGCCTGCGCTGCCGCCTGCTTCGAGCCCTTGCGGTCCTCGTGAACGACCATCGTCGCGAACGCGATGCCGATCAGGATGGTGACGATGCCGGGGACGATGAAGGCGAAGCGCCAGCCGAGATACTGGCCGATCACGCCGGTGACCAGCGCCGACGAAGCGACGCCGAGATTGCCCCAGACGCCGTTGATGCCCATCTCGCGGCCGAGCCTGTCAGCGTAGGAGACGATCATGGCAGTGCCGACGGGATGATAGATCGAGGCAAAAATGCCGATCGCGAACAGCGCCGCGCCGAGTTGGGCCGGGGTCTGCACGAAGCCAACCGAGATCATGGAGGCGCCGATGCCGACGAAGAAGATCAGCATCATGTGGCGACGGCTCCAGCGGTCGCCGAGCCAGCCGGTGAGCAGCGAGCCCGCGCCGAAGGCGACGAAGCCCGGCGTCGCGTAAGGCAGGAGTTCCGAATAGGCCATGCCGAGCGCCGGTCCCATGATGATCACCGCGGCGGCGAAAATCAGCATCGCGTAATGGTCGATGAAATGGCCCGCGTTGACGAAACTGATCACCCGGCTGGGGCTGTTCATGGGAATCCTCTCCTGCTCCGAAATGAGTTATATGTCTTGGGCATGACGGGATGCTGCCAATGACTGTCGTCGAGACGCCAATCCTCCGGGCGGTCCGGAGCAATCATCGCTCGCCCGCGGGCGTGCATCTGGTCGCACGCGACTATCCCAAGGGCATGCGGATCGATCCGCATATGCACCGCGAGGCACAGCTGATCTATGCCGCCAGGGGCACCATGCAGGTGACGACGCCCGGAGGGCGCTGGCTGGTGCCGCCGGACCGCGCGGTCTGGGTCCCCGCCGGGCTCCAGCACGCCATCGATCTGCTCGCCGACATCGAGATGCGGACGCTGTATTTCGACTTGGCCTGGCTGAAGCGCGCGCAGCGCCATGAGGGACTGACCAAGGAATTCGTGGTGCGGGTGTCGCCGCTGCTGAACCAGGCGATCCTCGCGCTGTTCGACGCGCAAAATACCGAGGAGCGGACCGATCTGCTGGTTCGGCTAGTGATGCTGGAACTGGTCCGGGCCGAGGATTCCGCGACCTTCGTGCCGCTGCCACACGAGCCGCGCTGCCGGCGCGCGGCCATGATCGTGCTCGACGATCCCACCGGCCTGCACGACATCGACGCGCTGGCGCGCGAGGTCGGAACCTCCGCGCGCACACTGTCGCGGCTGTTTTCGACAGAGACGCAGCTGAGCTTCAAGAGCTGGTGCCAGCGTGCGAGGATTGCGGCGGCGATCCAGCGGCTGTCCACCGATGCCAATGTGTCCGTGAAGCAGCTCGCGACCCAGCTCGGCTATGCCAGCGTACCGGCGTTTTCGGCCGCGTTCCGTCAGGTGACGGGACGGACGCCGACGGAGTTTGCCACACACTCGGTGTCATCGCCCGGCTTGACCGGGCGATCCAGTACTCCGAGACGGCGCGGCTAGAAGCGAAAAGCTGCGGCGTACTGGATGCCCCGGTCAAGCCGGGGCATGACAACTCACTTGGGGCGCATAGCCCCGCTAAACTTGCCAAAATCCCCCGCTTGATTGTGATCGGATTCCGCCCAAATCCCGTGTAAGATTCCCGCACCGCACAAACCCGACACGAAAGCCCCGATGGCCAACGCCTTCTTCTCCGACTTACTTACTACCATCTCCGAGCGCGGCCGCACGCTGCTTCGCCGCGGGGATTCTGCCGACACCAAGCCGGACGCCGATGGGCTGATCGAGCTCTGTGGCGCGCTGCTGTCGGGCCGGGGTGAAGCTTCCGGCACCGCCATGGCGCGTGAGGTGCTCGACATCTACCAGGACCTGGATGCGGCGGGACGTCGCGCCTTTTTCGAAGCCCTGGTGCGCGATTTCGGCCCGGATCGGGAACGCCTGTCCAAGGCGATCGAGACATGGCGCGCCAAGCCGGCCGACGAGGATGCCAGCGCCCTGCACTTCGCCTCCGAGCCGCGCCGGCAGGAGCTGATCCGCCGCCTCAACCGCGCACCCGGCGGCACCGGCGATCTCGTCAAGATGCGCGCCGACCTGCTCGACATGATGAACAGGCACGCCGATCTCGCCGCACTCGATCGCGACGTTTCGCATCTTCTCTCGTCATGGTTCAACAGGGGGTTTCTCGTGCTGCGCAGGATCGACTGGTCGACCCCGGCCAACATCCTCGAAAAGATCATCCGTTATGAGGCCGTGCACGAGATCAGCGACTGGGACGATCTGCGCCGCCGCATCGATCCGGTCGACCGCCGCTGCTACGCCTTCTTCCATCCCGCGATGGTGGACGAGCCCCTGATCTTCGTCGAGGTCGCGTTGACCGAGACGATCCCCGGCGCGATCGCGCCGCTGCTCGCGGTCGATCGCCCATCCGTCCCGATCGAGCGCGCCCGTACCGCCGTGTTCTACTCGATCTCCAACACCCAGCGCGGTCTGGGCGGCATCTCCTTCGGCAGCTTCCTGATCAAGCAGGTGGTGGAGGAGCTGCGCCGCGAATTGCCCAAGCTCGACAATTTCGTGACGCTGTCGCCGGTGCCGGGCTTCATGCCATGGGTGAAGCAGGACAAGGATTTGCCGCTGTCGGACGAGGACCGCGAGATCCTGAAGCGCCTCGACGATCCCAAATGGTTCGAGAACCCCGAGACAACGACACTGCTACGTGGCGTGATCGAACCGCTCGCGGCGCACTATTTCCTGAAGGCGCGCACACCCAAAGGCAAGCTGATCGACTCCGTCGCGCGCTTCCATCTCGGCAATGGCGCCCGCCTCGAGCGCATCAATTGGTTAGGCGATCTCTCGCCGAAGGGCGTGCGCGAGTCCGCCGGCGTGATGGTCAACTACCTCTACCGCCTCGACGACATCGAGAAGAACCACGAAGCCTACGCCAATGACGGCGAAGTCGTGGCCTCGAGCGCGGTGAAGAAGCTCTTGAAGGGCGAAGGGCGGCGGCTGTTGGATATGCGACTGTCGTAAGGGACGACCTCGGCTGATTGCGTTGGTTCGTCCACAATCTCGGTGTCATCGCCCGGCTTGACCGGGCGATCCAGTATTCCAGAGGCCTCCGTTGAAGCGCTCGCTCTCGCCACATTCGCCACGGCGTACTGGATGCCCCGGTCAAGCCGGGGCATGACAGCGGAAAGCATGGCGTGGCCGTCGCGCCCCCTACTCCGCCAGCGCCTTCATCTCCTTGTAGAGATCCGACTTGCCTTCGAAGCCGATGCCTGACAGCTCCGGCATGGTGATGTGGCCGTTCTCGACGCGGACGCCGTCGGGGAAGCCACCATAGGGCTGGAACAGGTCGGGGTAGCTCTCGTTGCCGCCAAGGCCTAAGCCGGCTGCGATGTTGAGCGACATCTGGTGGCCGCCGTGGGGGATGCAGCGGCTCGGCGACCAGCCATGAGTTTTCAGCACCTCCAGCGTGCGCTGGTATTCGCACAGGCCGTAGGACAGCGCGCAATCGAATTGCAGCCAGTCGCGGTCGGGGCGCATGCCGCCGTAGCGAATCAAATTGCGGGCATCCTGGTGGCTGAACAGGTTTTCGCCTGTTGCCATCGGGCCCGGATAGAATTCGGCGAGGGCTGCCTGCAGCGCGTAATCCAGGGGATCGCCGACTTCTTCGTACCAGAACAAGGGATAATCCCGCAGCATCTTGGCATAGGCGATGCCGGTCTCGAGATCGAAGCGGCCGTTGGCGTCGACGGCGAGCTGCGCGTCCTTGCCGATTTCCTTCAGCACCGCTTCGATGCGGGTGCGGTCGTCCTCGATATCAGCACCGCCGATCTTCATCTTCACGACGTTGTAGCCGCGATCGAGATAGCCTCGCATCTCGCCGCGCAGCATCGAGAGGTCCTTGCCGGGATAGTAGTAGCCGCCGGCAGCGTAGACGAACACGCGCGGATTGGCTTTGACGCCGTGACGCTCAGCCAGCAGGCGAAACAGCGGCTGGCCCGCAATCTTCGCGACCGCATCCCACACCGCCATGTCGATGGTGCCGACCGCGACCGAGCGCTCGCCGTGACCGCCCGGCTTCTCGTTGGTCATCATCGCGGCCCAGACCTTGTCGGGGTCGAGATTGTCGCCGGCCGCGTTCAGCAGCGATTTCGGATCGGCCTCCAGGATGCGCGAGGCAAAACGCTCGCGGATCAGGCCGCCCTGCCCGTAGCGGCCGTTGGAGTTGAAGCCGTAGCCGACGACGCGCTTGCCGTCGCGAACGACGTCGGTGACGACGGCCACGAGGCTCGTCGTCATCTTGGTGAAATCGATATAGGCGTTGCGGATCGGCGAAGAGATCGGCTTCGTGATCTCGCGGACGTCGACGATGCGGACGGACATGGGGTTTGGCTTTCTGCGGGCTCCCTCCTCTCGTCATGGCCGGGCTTGTCCCGGCCATCCACGTCTTAGCCGCTCGAAGAACGTGGATGCCCGGGACAAGCCCGGGCATGACGGCGTGCCCCAAGCACGCTTCGCATTCCAAAACTACTTCTTATCCCTGAAATACGGCTCGACCGGGCCGTGCACCTTGATGGTCAGCGGGTTGCCGTGGCGGTCCTTGGCGTTGCCTGCGGTGACGCGGACCCAGCCTTCGCTGATGCAGTATTCCTCGACATTGGTCTTCTCGACACCCTTGAAGCGGATGCCGACGTCGCGCGCCAGGATGTCCGCATTGTAAAAGGGGCTGTTCGGATCGACCGAGAGGCGGTCCGGAAATTCGTCGCTCATGATTGTCTCGCTCATAACAGGGTCTCGATTTGCTGCCGCAATCCTTCGGGCCGCGCGGTCGGCGCATAGCGCGAAACCACCTTGCCGGCGCGGTCCACCAGGAATTTCGTGAAATTCCATTTGATGGAGGCGCCCAGCAGGCCGGATTGCTGGCGTTTCAGGTACTCATACAACGGATGGGCATTGCTGCCGTTGACGTCGATCTTCTCGAACAGGGGAAAGGTGACGTCGTAATTGGTCGAGCAGAACGCCTGGATCTCGCTCGCCTGCCCTGGCTCCTGCGCACCGAACTGGTTGCAGGGAAAGCCGAGCACCGAGAAGCCGCGCGGGGACAGGTCGCGATGCAGATCCTCCAGCCCGCGATATTGCGGCGTGAAGCCGCATTTGCTCGCGGTGTTGACGATCAGCAGCACCTGCCCCTCGAAGCTGCGCATCGGCACTTCTTCGCCGAGAAGCGAGTTGGCCTTGAAGTCGTAGATCGCGGACATCGCTAACCTACGGGATCGATCGGCGACGGCGGCACGCCGCCCGCCTCGATCGCCTCGCCTGCGAGCAGGCAGAGATCCTCGCGATAGCGGCCCGACACGATGTGCACGCCGACCGGCGCCTTGCCGACGAGGCCCGTGGAGACCACGAGGCCCGGCAGGCCCATGAAGGGAATGGCGATCTGCGGCAACTGCGCTTCCCAGACGCGTTTGAAGGAAGAGTCGTCCTTGCGGTCGAGATGATCGGGGAACGGCAGTTCGCCGGAGACCGGCGTCAGCAGCACGGCATAGGTCTCGAAGAACAGCATCCAGTCGCGGGTCAGCGTGGCGCGGCGGGTCAATGCCTTGGCGTAATTGGCCTGGTCCATCGGCGTGACCCTGGCACGGTTGCCACGCAGGCACGCCAGCGCGCCGGGATCGCCTTCACGCTCGGCCATCTCGAGCTGCGCCTCATAGCCGTCGCCGAGCCAGAGCTTGATCTGCCACTCGACCGCTTCGCGCATCGGCGGGGTGTTCTCGATTGTCTCGACGGTCCAGCCGGCCCGTTCGAGCCGCTTGCCGGCGTCGATGACGGCGGCCTTCACCTCGGGCGCGCTGGCCAGGCCGTCCGGGTCGAGACAGAGCGCGGCGCGCTTCGGCCGCGCGGGGCCTTCCAGCGGCACCGGCACAAACCAGGGATCGCGGATGTCGCGGGCCGACATGGCCGCGAGCGAAATCCTGATGTCGTTGACGGTGCGCGCCAGCGGCCCCGACACCGCCATGATCTGCGGCCCGATCGGGCGCTCCGGCAGGGCCGGATTGAAGGCCGGGATGCGGCCCAAGGTCGGGCGCAAGCCATGCACGCCGCAGGCATAGGCGGGATAGCGGATCGAGCCGGCAATGTCGGTGCCATGGGCGATATGGCCGATGCCGGCCGCGACCGCCGAGCCCGCGCCGCCGGACGAGCCGCCCGGCGTCAGCGAGGCGTCGCGGGGGTTCTTGGTGTCGCCGTGGACCAGGTTGGTGGTGAACCAGCGATAGGAAAAGGCCGGGCAATTGGTGCGCCCAAGCAGAACGGCGCCGGCTTTGCGGAAATTGGCGACCACCGGATTGTCCTCGCGCGCGATCAGGTCGCGCTGGAGTTTGAGGCCGTTGGTGGTGGCAAAGCCCTCCTGGTCGACATTGGCCTTGATGGTGACGGGCACTCCGGCCAGCACGCCGGGGTCCTCGCCCCTGGCGATGGCGGCATCGACGGCGTCGGCCTGCTTGAGCACGTCCTCGGGCCGGTGGTCGATCACGGCGTTGAGGCTCGGATTGACCGCGTCGAGCCGGCCGAGGCCGGCCTGCGCGGCCTCCCTGGCGGAGACCTTTTTGGTTTTGACGAGATCGGCGAGGTCGGCCGCCGACAGGCGCCAGAGATCTTGCATGACTTGCTCCGTGTAACCGGCGTCTTTTAGCCCCGGGAACGCGGCAAAGCCATGCGGATTTCGCAGGGATTCCTCCGCCATTGCGACGGTGGCGAGAGCAAGCCTTAATGCCGGGTGGCGGACTGGTCCGGAATGTCCAGGAGTGCCTCGGTGAAGGGGAATTCGAGCACGATCTCGCCTTCCCGGTCGGTGACCTCGATGACGGCCTCAAGCAGGGCCGGCTGGGTGCCTTCCGATCTCAGCACCTCCAGAATCATCTGGCGGGCAACCTCCCAGGCGCGATCGGGATTGCGCAAATCCTCTCCCTCAGGATCCACGATCAGTTCGTCGCCGATACGGGTGTTGAAGAAATATCTGGGCATCACGAAGTTCCAGTTGGGTCGCCTGTACCGGATTGAAAGCTGCACTGCACTCACAACCGCTTTATCAGGAGAGGGTTCGCGACCGAATGCGCCGGGCGCAAGGCAGCATCACCAGCAAGTATCGTTCCGGCAGCATTTTTTGCGCCGCAACATGGCTTTCTCGGGAAAATTTCACTGGCGAACTTTTCCACCCACACTAACTTAAGGATTGGGCGGATACGTCCGAATTCTCGAAAATGGAGAGCCGAAAATGGCCTGGAAAGCCCCGAAGATCGTCGAAGTGCCCTGTGGCATGGAAATCAACATGTATGTGAGCGCCACCCGCAAGTAAGCGGTTGGTGAGTTCGCGTTCTGCGCAGGTGGATCTTTCGGTCACGATGCATGTCCGGAAGACAGGATTTGTGTTTGCGTGAGGTCCACCTCGCGACATTGCCTCCAGGAGACGGATCATGCTTCGCGTCGTCGTCCTGGGCGCCGCAGCCGGCGGCGGAGTGCCGCAATGGAATTGCGGCTGCGAGGGCTGCCGGACGGCCCGTGATAACGGCCAAGAGCTGCAACGGACCCAAGCCTCGGTCGCCTTCAGCGGCGACGGCGAGCACTGGTTCTTGATCAACGCCTCCCCCGACCTCCGCCAGCAATTGAATGCGACGCCACAGCTGCATCCGAAGGCAGGCGCGCTGCGCCATACGCCGATCGCAGGCGTGATCCTGACCAACAGCGAGGTGGACGCAGTGGCCGGCCTGCTGTCGATGCGCGAGGGTTCGCCCTTCACGGTCTATGCGCACGAGAAGGTGCTGGCGATCCTGAAGGCGAACAGCATCTTCAATGTGCTGAACGAGAAAAACGTGCAGCGCCTGCCGGTCGACATCAATGAGCCGTTCGAGCCGCGGCTGCCGGACGGGGCGCGCTCAGGACTTGAGGTGCTGCCCTTCGCGGTCTCGGGCAAATCGGCCTGGTACCTGGAAGGCAAGACGCATCCGGGCGGCGACAGCGGCGAAGGCGATACGCTGGGGCTGAAGATCACCGACAAAGCAACCGGCAAATGCTTCTACTTCATCGCCGCCTGCGCCGAGGTCACCGACGCGCTCAAGGCCGAGATCGACGGCGCTGCGCTGGTGTTCTTCGACGGCACGGTGTGGCAGGACGACGAGATGATCAAGGCCGGGCTTAGCCACAAGACCGGCAAAAGCATGGGCCACGTCGCGATGTCCGGCGACCACGGCGCCATCGCGCGGCTCGCCGACCTCACACTCGACAGGAAGATATTTCTGCATATCAATAATTCGAATCCGGCGCTGCTGCCCGCTTCCCCGGAGCGCAAGGCCGCTGAAGCGGCGGGCTGGCAGATACCCGCGGACGGAACGGAGATCGTGCTGTGAATGCCGCGTCACTGACTGGAATGACCGCGCTCTCGATCGGCAAGGACATCAGGCTCACTAGCGCCGAGGAGCTGGAGGCGGCGCTGCGTCACATCGGTGCGACGCGCTATCACAGCCTGCATCCGTTCCATAGACTGCTGCATGGCGGCAAGCTCAACAAGGGCCAGGTGCAGGCCTGGGCGCTGAACCGCTACTATTACCAGAGCACCATCCCGATCAAGGACGCGGTGGTGATCTCGCGCTTCCGCGACCGCGCCACGCGGCTGGAATGGCGCCACCGCATCGAGGATCATGACGGCGACATCGGCTCCGAAGGCGGTATCGAGCGCTGGCTGAAGCTGACCGAAGGCCTCGGGTTGGACACAGCTTACGTGGAATCGACCGAAGGCATCCTGCCGGCGACGCGCTTTGCGGTGGAAGCCTATGTGCACTATTGCCGCGAGAAGTCGCCGCTGGAGGCGATCGCGTCCTCGCTCACCGAATTGTTCGCGCCGAACCTGCACGAAGAGCGCATCTCCGGGATGCTGGAGCACTACGACTTCGTCAATCCTGATATCATGAGCTACTTCAACCGCCGGTTGGCGCAGGCGCCGCGCGACGCCGGGTTTGCGCTCGACTATGTCAAGGCGCATGCCACCACGCCCGAGCAACGCGCGTCCGTCTGCAATGCGCTGATCTTCAAGACCAACGTGCTATGGGTGCAGCTCGACGCACTCCAGCACGCCTATGTCGAGGGCCACATTCCGCCGGGCGCGTTCGTGCCCCAAGAACACCAAAAGGCGAGCTAAGGAACGAGCGATGGCCGAGCCGCGTCACATCAGCGTCAGCGAGACCAGCCGGCCGGTTCTGCCGCGGCACGCCAAGCTGAAATATGACGAGACGCGAAAAGTCTGGGTGATCCTGGCGCCCGAACGCGTGCTGGCGCCGGACGAGATCGCGGTCGAGGTCTTGCAGCTCTGCGACGGCGAGCGCAATGTCGGCGAAATGTCCGACCAACTCGCGGCAAAATACGCCGCGCCGCGCGAGGCGATCCTGGCCGACGTCATTGTCATGCTGCAGGATCTCGCCGACAAGGGCTTTCTCACGGAGGCCCGGGAGAAGACGTCATGAGCGATGTGCTCGGCAATCCCACCATCCCGCCCGACGCCAGCGACAGCCTCGCGGTGCTGGAGAAGAGCCGCTCGACGGCAGAGACATTCGGCATTCCGCTCGCCGTGCTGCTCGAGATCACCCATCGCTGCCCGCTGCAATGTCCCTACTGCTCCAACCCGGTCGAGCTCGACCGCTCGGGCAAGGAGCTGACCACCGAGGAATGGAAGAAGGTATTGAGCGAGCTCGCCGAGATCGGCGTGCTGCAGGTGCATTTCTCCGGCGGCGAGCCGACGGCGCGCAAAGACCTGGTCGAACTGGTCAAGCATGCGAGCGACGTCGGGCTCTACACCAACCTCATCACCTCGGCGGTGCTGCTGACGCGCGAGCGGCTGAGCGAACTTGCCGATGCCGGGCTCTGCCACGTCCAGATCAGTTTTCAGGGCGTTGAAGAAGCCCTCGCCGACCGCGTCGGCGGCTACAAAAACGGGCACCGCAAGAAGCTCGAAGTCGCAAAATGGACGCGCGAGCTCGATTTGCCGCTCACCGTGAATGCGGTGATGCATCGGCAAAACCTGCACCAGCTGTCTGATATCATCCAGATGTCGGTGGACCTCGACGCCGACCGGCTCGAGGTCGCCAATGTCCAATATTACGGCTGGGCGCTAAAGAACCGCGCCGCGCTGATGCCGACGGTGGCGCAGCTCGACGAGTGCACCCGCATCGTCGAGGAGGCGCGCGAGCGGCTGAAGGGCCGGCTCACGATCGACTATGTCGTGCCCGATTATTACGCGCTGCGGCCGAAGAAGTGCATGGGCGGCTGGGGTCGGCAGTTCTTCAACATTTCGCCGGCCGGCAAGGTGCTGCCCTGCCACGCCGCCGAGAGCATCACCGGGCTCGACTTCGAATCCGTGCGCTCCAACCATTCGATCGCCTGGATCTGGCAGAACTCGGACGCCTTCAACCGCTACCGCGGCACCGGCTGGATGAAGGAGCCGTGCAAGAGTTGCGAATTCCGGGAGATCGATTTCGGCGGCTGCCGCTGCCAGGCCTTTGCGCTGACCGGCGACGCCGCCAACACCGATCCCGCCTGCGCGCTGTCGCCGCTGCACGAGACCATCTTCAAGCAGGCCGAGCGCGAGGCTGAGGGCGAAACCAACCGCTTCCTCTATCGCAATTTCGCCGGCGGCACCCTGGAATCCGAGAATGGTGCCTGACGCCGACGCGGCCAGCTCAGTCAAGCGCGCCGATCCCTTTGCACCGCTGACCTCCGAAATGCTCGACGTCGGCGACGGCCACGAACTCTATGTCGAGAGCGTCGGCCGCACCGACGGCATCCCCGCGGTCTATCTGCATGGCGGCCCCGGCAGCGGCTGCCAGCCCGACCACCGCCGCCTGTTTGATCCCGACCGTTTCCATGCCGTGCTGTTCGACCAGCGCGGCTGCGGTCGCAGCCGGCCGAAGGGATCGCGCCAGCACAACACCATACAGCATCTGATCGCGGACATGGAAAAGATCCGCGAGAAATTCGGCGTCGCGCGCTGGATGGTGGTCGGCGGCTCCTGGGGCGCGACGCTGGCGCTGGCTTATGCGCAGGCGCATCCCGAGCGCGTCTCCGGAATTGCGCTGCGCGCGACCTTTCTCGGCACGCGTGCTGAAGTCGAGATCGCCTTCACCTCGCGCCTGTCGCAATTCTACCCCGCGCTCTACGACGATTTTCTGAGCGTGCTGCCGGTCGAGGAGCGCGCGCAACCGGTGGAAGCCTACTATCGCCGCATCCTCGATCCCGATCCGGCGGTGCATGGCCCGGCCTCGCGCGCCTGGCACGATACCGAACGCGCCTTGTCGGAGCACAAGGCGGCAAAGACACGGCTGGATCTGGCGTCGCTGAACGTGTGGCGCACATTGCCGGCGACGCCGTTCATGGAGGCGCATTATTTCGTCCAAGACAGCTTCATGACGGAGAACGAGTTGTTGCGGAACGCCGGCAAGCTCGACGGCATTCCCGGCATCATCGTCCAGGGCCGCTACGATCTGTTGTGCCCTCCCGAGACATCGCAGGCGCTCGCGAAAGTGTGGCCGGGTTCCGAGATTCGCATCGTGGAAGAAGCCGGCCATTCGCTCTATGATACCGGCGTGCGGGACGCGGTCATGAAGTCGATCGCAGATATCGCTTCGAAGATTTCGCGATAGCGGGACAAGAAAATGCCACTCGCCGGGAAGGGCATGTTGCTCACGTCGATGAATATCGACGTTCCAAATGAACCCGATTTCAACCGCTGGTACGATCGCGAGCATCTGGAAGAGCGCGTTGCGATCGAGGGCTTTCTCGAAGCGCGGCGCTATGTCGCGCACGCCGCCAATCCCAAATATCTCTCGCTGTATTCAACCGCGACGCTCGACGTGCTCGACAGTCCCGCCTACCGGGCGAGGCTCGCCAATCAGACCGAATGGTCGCGGCGGAGCATGGCGCATTTCAAGGACATGCTCCGCGTGGTCGCCCGCATCACGATCAGCAACGGTACCGGACGCGGCGCGGCGCTCGGCCTCGTGCGGCTGCGGCCGACGCCGGACAATGCAGTCGCGTGGCGTGACGCACTGCAAGAACGGCTGGCGCCGGAAAAACACGACGGCATCATCTCCATGCATCTGCTCGAAAGCGAGCCGGAACTATCAGGCGCGACCGCGGATATTCCGGCGGTGCGCAACGAAGGCGCGCGCGACTGGTTCGTGCTGATCGACGGCACGCATGTCGGCGCGGTCTCGTCCGTGATCGCCGAGCGCTTCACCGGCCCTGCCGCCTCGCCATTCCCGCTTCCCGTGTCGGTCGGCTCCTACTGCCTGATGTGGGACCTCGCGAAGAGCGACATCGCGCGCAACTAAGCCATCGGACGCATCGCAACATGCTGCACCGCCACATACTGCGCACGGCCGTTAATGCTGTGCGCGCGTAGCTCCCATGAAAGAGGGGAAGCGCGAAATTTGCCGTTGTACTTCGGAGCGGTTCTAATAAGCTAACCTAATGACGTCATTCAGAAACCAGATCGCCGCGCGTTAGCGTTCGCAAGCTCAAGAAAAGGCCGCGGGGTCTTTGAGCCTGCGCGGACAGGGTAGGAATGAAACCGACCGATATTGCGGCCCCCGACTACTTTCACAAAGTGGTCGATTGCCAATGGGCCTGTCCTGCGCACACTCCCGTTCCCGAATACATCCGACTGATCGCCCAAGGCCGCTACAGCGACGCCTATATGATCAATTGGAAATCGAACGTGTTTCCCGGAATTCTGGGACGGACCTGCGATCGTCCATGCGAGCCGGCGTGCCGCCGCGGACGCGTCGAGGAGACGCCGGTCGCGATCTGCCGCCTGAAGCGCGTCGCCGCCGACTTCAAGGACGACATCACGCAGCGCTTGCCGCGCCCCTCGGCCAAGAACGGCAAGCGCGTTGCCTTCGTGGGGGGTGGTCCCGCTTCGCTGACGGTCGCCCGCGATCTCGCGCCGCTCGGCTATCACTGCACCGTGTTCGACGCCGATGCCCAAGCCGGCGGCATGATGCGCTCGCAGATCCCGAAATTCCGCCTGCCGGATTCGGTCATCGACGAGGAGACCGGCTACATCCTGGGTCTCGGCGTCGACTTCAAGGGCGGCCATCGCATCGAGAGCATGAAGGCGCTGCTCGCGGAGAAGTACGACGCAATCTTCGTCGGCTCCGGCGCACCGCGCGGCCGCGAGCTCGACATCCCCGGACGCAAGGAAGCAGCCGCCAACGTCCATATCGGCATCGACTGGCTGTCCTCGGTCTCGTTCGGTCATACCGACAAGATCGGCAAGCGCGTCATCGTGCTCGGCGGCGGCAACACCGCGATGGATTGCTGCCGCACTGCGCGTCGCCTCGGCGGCGAAGAGGTGAAGGTCGTCGTACGCTCCGGCTTCGAGGAAATGAAGGCCTCGCCCTGGGAGAAGGAAGATGCGCTCCACGAGGACATCCCGATCCTCAACTTCCTCGTGCCCACAGCCTTCGTCCACGACAACGGCAAGCTCATCGGCATCACTTTCCAGAAGGTGAAGGCCGAATATGACGCCAAGGGCCGCCGCAACCTCGTGCCCTCGGGCGAGCCGGACCAGACCATCGAATGCGACGACGTGCTGGTCGCGGTCGGCCAGGAGAACGCCTTCCCCTGGATCGAGCAGGACTGCGGCATCGAGTTCGATAAATGGCACATGCCCAAGGTCGATCCGCAAACCTTCGTCTCGACCAACCCGAAGGTGTTCTTCGGCGGCGACGCCGCGTTCGGGCCGAAAAACATCATCTGGGCGGTGGCGCAGGGCCATGACGCCGCGCTGTCGATCCACAAAATGCTCTCGGGCGAGGACATCACCGAGCGGCCATTGCCCGACGTGTACATCTCCTCGCAGAAGATGGGCATCCACGAATGGAGCTATGACAACGACATCTCCAACGACAAGCGCTACAAGGTGCCGCATCGCGACAAGGTGATCGCGCTGAAGGACATCCGCACCGAGGTCGAGCTCGGCTATGACGTCAAGCTGGCGCTGGGCGAAGCTCATCGCTGCCTGAACTGCGACGTCCAGACCGTGTTCTCGACCTCGCTCTGCATCGAGTGCGATGCCTGCGTCGACATCTGTCCGATGGATTGCATCACCTTCACGGACAACGGCGAGGAAGGCGATCTCCGTCAGCGCCTGAAAGCACCCTCGCTGCATCCGGACCAGGATCTCTATGTTTCCAGCGACCTCAAGACCGGGCGGGTGATGGTGAAGGACGAGGATGTCTGCCTGCATTGCGGGCTGTGCGCCGAGCGCTGCCCCACCGGCGCCTGGGACATGC
Source organism: Bradyrhizobium sp. CW1 (assembly GCF_023100665.1). NCBI lineage: Bacteria > Pseudomonadati > Pseudomonadota > Alphaproteobacteria > Hyphomicrobiales > Nitrobacteraceae > Bradyrhizobium > Bradyrhizobium sp. CW1. The sequence continues at coordinate 1,914,239 of NZ_CP064684.1, read as the reverse complement.
AGAAATATTTGATCGAGATGACTCACGCAGGTTCAGCATGTCCGACAAAAAGCCGATCAGCAGCGTAAACGACTTCGTCGTCCGCTTCGCCAACGTCAACGGATCCGGCTCGGCCAGCGCCAACGAGATGTTTGCGCGCGCGATCCTGCGCCACGGCGTTCCGGTGAGCCCCCGTAACATCTTCCCCTCCAACATCCAGGGCCTGCCGACCTGGTACGAGGTGCGGGTGACCGAAGACGGCCATCTCGGCGCCCGCGGCGGCGTCGACATGATGGTCGCCATGAACCCGCAGACCTGGGACAAGGACGTCGCCGGCATCGAGCCCGGCGGCTATCTGTTCTATGATTCCACCAAGCCGATGCCGTCGACCAAATTCCGCGACGACATCACCGTGATCGGCGTCCCCCTGACCGCGATCACCAACTCGACCTATACCGATCCGCGCCAGCGCCAGCTGTTCAAGAACATCATCTATCTCGGGGCGCTCTCGGCGCTGCTCGACATGGATCCGAAGCTGATCGAGCAGCTGATCGGCGAGCAGTACAAGGGCAAGGAGAAGCTGCTCTCGTCCAACGTCCACGCGCTGCATCTCGGCCGCGACTGGGCACTGCAAAACCTGAAATGCCCGACCGGGCTGCGGGTGAAGAAGTCCGACAAGGTCGGCGACCGCATCTTCATCGAAGGCAACAGCGCCGCCGCGCTCGGCGCCGTCTATGGCGGCGCCACGGTGTGCGCGTGGTATCCGATCACGCCGTCTTCGTCCGTGGCCGAGGCCTTCACCGCGCACTGCAAGAAGTACCGGCACGACCCGGAAACCGGCAAGGCGAAATACGCCATCGTGCAGGGCGAGGACGAGCTCGCCTCGATCGGAATCGTGATCGGCGCCTCCTGGAACGGCGCGCGCGCCTTCACCGCGACCTCCGGCCCCGGCATCTCGCTGATGACCGAGTTCATCGGCCTGTCATATTTCGCCGAAATCCCGGCCGTGATCATGAACATCCAGCGCGCCGGTCCCTCGACCGGCATGCCGACCCGTACCCAGCAATGCGACATCATCGCCTGCGCCTATGCTTCACATGGCGACACCAAGCATGTGCTGCTGTTCCCGGAGGATCCCGCCGAAGCGTTCGAGTTCGCGGCCGCGGCTTTCGATCTCGCCGAGCGGCTCCAGACCACCATCTTCCTGATGCTCGACCTCGACATCGGCATGAACCACCGGCTCTGCCGTCCGCTGAAATGGGACGACGCCAAGCAATATGACCGCGGCAAGGTGATGACCGCGGAGATGCTGGACGAAGGCCGCGATTTCGGCCGCTATCTCGACGTCGACGGCGACGGCATCCCCTACCGAACCTATCCCGGCACGCATCCGACCAAGGGCTCCTATTTTACCCGTGGCACGTCGCGTGACCGCTATGCGCGTTACTCCGAAGAAGGCTCGGTCTACGCCGACAACATGCAGCGCCTGATGCGCAAGTTCGAGACCGCGCAGGATCTGGTGCCGCGGCCGCTCCAGGCCAATGCGGAACGGCCAACCAAATACGGCGTGATCTATTTCGGCTCGACCACGCCGGCGATGGACGAGGCGATCGGATTGCTTGAAGCGCGCGGGCATCAGCTCGACCGCCTGCGCATCCGCGCCTTCCCGTTCCACTCCAGCGTGGCGAGCTTCCTCGCCGAGCACGATTTCGTCTATGTAGTCGAGCAGAATCGCGACAGCCAGCTGCGCCAGCTCATCGTCAACGAAAACGGCATCGACCCGGTGCGGCTGGTGCCGATCGTGCATTACGACGGCTCGCCGATCACCGCCCGCTTCATCGCAAAAGCCATTGGCGACCACCAGGATCACATCAAGGTGACCCCGCTCCGCAAGGCCGTGTCATGACCTACATTGCAAAGCCGAAATTCCACCATCCCGGGCTGAAGAAGAACGAGCTCGGCTACACCCATCGCGATTACGAGGGCAAGATCTCGACGCTGTGCGCCGGCTGTGGCCATGACTCGATCACGGCCTCCATCATCGAGGCCTGCTATGAGCTTTCGATCGAGCCGCACCGGGTCGCCAAGATTTCGGGTATCGGCTGCTCGTCGAAGACGCCGGACTATTTTCTCGGCAATTCGCACGGCTTCAACTCCGTGCACGGCCGCATGCCCAGCGTCCTGACCGGCGCCAATCTCGCCAATCGCGACCTGATCTATCTCGGCGTCTCCGGCGACGGCGATTCCGCCTCGATCGGCTTCGGCCAGTTCGCGCATTCGATCCGGCGCGGCGTCAACATGACCTATATCGTCGAGAACAACGGCGTCTACGGTTTGACCAAGGGCCAGTTCTCGGCGACCGCCGACCGCGGCTCGAAGTCCAAGAAGGGCGTCACCAACACCGACAACGCCATCGACCTCGTCGCGATCGCGCTGCAGTTGGGGGCGACTTTCGTCGCGCGCTCGTTCTCCGGCGACAAGACCCAGCTCGTGCCGCTGATCGCGGCCGCGATCCGCCACAAGGGCGCGTCGTTCATCGACGTCATCAGCCCCTGCATCGCCTTCAACAACCATGCCGGCTCGACCAAGAGCTTCGACTATGTCCGCGAGCACAATGACGCGGTGAACCGGCTCGATGTGCTGGTCAGCCGCGATCCGATTGCGGTGGATTACGCACCCGGCACCGTGCAAATGGTCGAGCAGCATGACGGCAGCAGGATCGCGCTGCGCAAGATCGATGCCGACTACGATCCGCACGACCGGCTCGGCGCCCAAACCTTCCTGCAAAAGCACGCCGCCAAGGGACAGATCGTCACCGGCCTGCTCTATGTCGATCCCGACGCGGAAGACCTGCACGAGCATCTCAACACGGTCGAAACGCCGCTCAACACGCTGGAAGCCGACACGCTCTGCCCCGGCTCGGCGGCGCTGGACAAGTTCAACGCCAGCCTGCGGTGATTGCCTATCGTGCCGCGGCCGGCTGCCGGACGCGTATGGTGATCTTCTCCGACACGATGGGCGGCTCGAACGGATAGTGCTTGGCATCGCCCAGCACGAGTTGAAGCGTGTGCGTCCCGGGCGGAAGCTCGAGCAGCGTTTCGGTCTGCCCTGCCCCGAAATGCAGATGCGACTTGTCCTGCAGGATCGGCTCCTTGGGATCGATGGGGTCGTTGACGTCGATCAGCAGATGATGGTGACCGGCGTTCTGGTACTCGTCGCCGGCATGGGTCACTCCCATGTTGCGCAAGCCGAACCGGACCCAGAATCCGCCGCGCACCTTCTGCCCGTCACGCGGGGTGATGAAATAGAGCTTTGCGTCCTTGGGCGCTGCCTTGCCCTGCGAAAAGGCTGCCCCCGGAAGCAATGCGAGCGCCGCCGCCAGCGCGACGCAACGAAGGATCTGCATCAAACCAACTCCACCACTTAAGGACTGAGCGCCACGCGGAATCCGTGCGTGGGGTAACGAACATTGGTGTCGTAGCCATCGCGGTTGGACGGCCGCACATATCTCGAATCGTTCTTCCAGGAGCCCGAGCGCAGGACATGAGCGCTGCAGTCCCCGCTGCTCCATGCCGAGCCGTCGGTGGGCGCGCCCTGATAGGTCTTGTGCCAGCAGTCCTCGACCCACTGATCGACGCCGCCGCCCATGTCGTGGAGCCCGAACGGGTTCGGCTTGAAGCTGCCGACTTTCGCTGGCTGCTCGGCCGCGAGATCACCGCAATCCTTGCAACCGGCCATGCCCGGCTGCAGCTTGTCGCCCCACCAATATCTGGTCTGCGTTCCGCCCCGCGCGGCATATTCCCATTCGGCTTCGCTCGGAAGCCGATACGTCTTCTTCGTCGCCTTGGCGAGATAGGCCGCATATTGCTGCGCGTCGGTCCAGCTCACATTGCTGACCGGCGCATCGTCCTTGCCGATGGCGGTGAAGCTGCACGCCTTTGCAGCGGCGCACTCGTTCCATTCCTGCACGGTCACGGGATATTTGCTGATCGAGAACGGCTTCACCGTCACCTGATGGACGGGACGCTCGGTCGGGTCGTCGTTGCTTCCCATCGCAAAGCTGCCGCCGCGAATGGCGACCATCTCGGGTTCGCGGACGGGAATCGGCGATTGACTTACCGATTGACTCGTCGATTGATTTGGCGCCGGAGCGGGCGATGGAGATGATGAAGCCGACGAGGGAGAAGGCTGCGGCGTCTGCGGCGCCGCTTCGCGCGGCGGAGGCTGCGGGCTCGGCGATGCGGCAGGAGAGGCGGGAGTGACGGCGGCCTGCTCGCCTACCCTGCCCGGCGCCTGAGCCAGAAGATACCACAGCACGCCGGCGGCCATCACCGACAGCGTGATACCCAGGAGAAAGATCAGGGCATTCTCGCGCCGCCCCCGCGTCCTGCCGACCGCGTCTGCATCCGGCAGCACTTTATAAACGCGCACGGGATCGGTGATGTTCTTGACCTTGCGGTCCCCGAGCGACTCGTAACCGCACACGACCTTGTGCTTGATCTGCTCGTAGATCGCGCCGGAGATAAAGACCTGGCCTGGCTCGGCGATGCCCTCGATACGCGTGGCGATATTGACGCCGTCGCCGTAGACGTCGTCAGGCTCCACGATGACGTCACCGAGATTGACGCCAATCCGGTACTCGATCCGGGTGTTCTTCGGAAGCGAGGCGTTGCGGCCGATGAGATTCTGCTGGATGACGATGCTGCATCGGACGGCCTCGACCGGACTGTCGAAAATCGCGATGAAGCCATCGCCCGTCGTCTTCACCAGACTTCCGTTGTGCTCGACGATGCTGGGCTGGATGAGATCCCGCTCGATCCGCTTGACGCGGACGTGCGTGCCCTCTTCGTCGGCCTGCATCAGGCGGCTGTAGGAAGCGATGTCACCGACAATGATGGCCGCGAGGCGACGAGGCATAGGGCCGTGCGAAGGCGGCTCGTCATTCCCGGATCTGAAGTTGCGAATTTCGCCCATTGCGGGGACTCCACAAACTTGCAAAGGCAGACCCCAGCCTACGACTGCCAAAGGCGATCGTCTGTGAAGGCTATCACATCGATGGAATCGGGCAATGTCCGTGGAATCGCAGGCGCCGAGTTCCGAAAGGCGAAGGCGTCACGTCGAATGAACCTTCAGGACCCCACCGACGACTAATGCCCGGCGTGGAACTAATCACCTCGCTCCGCCCTGCGATGATGCTGTCAGCTGTGCGGACGTTGAACGCGTCGCACCGGGGCTGCGTCTACAGCGTACAGCTCAGCTGCTGCACGCGAGGCCATCATGAAGTCTTTTCTCGTTGCGGCCGTCTTCCTTGCCGCGCTCGGCGGCGCCGCTCACGCCGAGGAGGCCGACGATATCCGTGAGGCCATCAAGGCCGAAGCCGAAACCTTCAACGCGCGCATGTATGCCGGCGAACCCGGCAACAAGGCCTATGCCTGCTTCGTGCGCCGCTACGATGCCGAGCATCTGGCGCACCATCCGAAGCAGAAGGTCGCCTCGATGAAGCTGCTGATCTCGGCGGAGATGGACACCGAAGACAAGCAGTTCCACAACTCCTTCCGCCTCGGCTTCAGATATCGTCACCGCTCCGGCGATTTCGATTCCAGCGGCTCCTGTCATCACGCTGTGTTCACCAAGGACGGCACCGAAATCCGCCTCGGTTGCGGCGTCGACTGCGAGGGCGGCGGCATCGGCGTCGCGCTCTCGAAGGACGACAAATCGGCGATCGTGCGGCTGGCGCGGGTCAGGGTCTGGCAGAACAACAAGCCGGACGACGATGCCGAACTGTCACTGGTCGCCGGGGCCGACGACGGGATTTTCCGCCTAGATCGAACGGACAATAAGGAATGCGCCTCGCTCGTGACCGACCGCAAGGAACTCGCCGCGCTCCGCCACAAATGATATGTGTCCGGCACAATCGAGGGGAGATCGTCATGAACCGCCGGAACATCTTGTGGAGCGCCGTCTCAGGCCTGGGCGCGGCACTTGGCGCCTCCAGCGCGAAGGCCGCGACCGAGGCCGGCACGGGCAACAAGCTGAAGGTGGTCTATCACCTGAGCGATGCCGAGAAGGTCAACTTCGTCCTCGGCAACATCCAGAACCACATCGATGGCGTCGGCGGCCCCGACCATGTGACGATCGCGCTGGTGATCCACGGCCCGGCACTGAAGGCGTTTCACTCGGCGCAGGCCAACCCTGACATTAGCAAGCGCGTCGGCGATTTTTCCAAGGATGGCGTCGAGCTTGCCGCCTGCGGCAACACGATGAAGGCGCAGAACGTCACGCTCACGGATCTCCTGCCGGGCTTCGTCAGCGCGGAGAAGGGTGGCGTCGTCCGTTTGGCCGAGCTCCAGTCGCAGGGTTATCTCTATCTGCGGCCGTAGGAGCGCGCGCTCGACATCCCCCTTGACGTACCCATAACCCCAGGGTTATGAATATATCCATAACTTGCAGGTTATGGATTTTATGCCCGCCATCGCCCACGACCTTCTGTTCAGGACGCTCGCCGACCCCACTCGTCGGGCGATCTTCGAGCGATTGTGCCGCGAGGGCGAACAGACGGTCGGAGCCCTGACAGCACTGTCGGGCGTTTCCCAGCCCGCAGTCTCAAAACATCTCGGCGCGCTGAAGCAGGCTGGTCTGGTGCGCGACCGGCATCAAGGGCGGCAGACGCATTACAGCGCCCAGCCCGGCGCGCTCAATCCGCTGATCGACTGGACCAGCCAGATGACCGGATTCTGGCAGAACCGGCTCGATGCGCTCGACGATCTCCTGAAGAGGATGGACCAATGAACGAATCCCCCACCGAAACCCGATCTGTCGTCGTCGAGCGCGAATATGCCTTTCCGGCAGAGCGGATCTGGCGCGCGCTGACGCAGCCGCATCTGATCGAGGAATGGCTGATGAAGAACGACTTCAAGCCGACCGTGGGCCACCGCTTCAACCTTCGCGGCGAGTGGGGCGGCGTGTTGGACTGCGAGGTCCTCACCATCGAGCCGCAGAAGACGCTCGCCTACACCTGGAATTTCTCGCATGACGACGCGGCGTTCGATCTCAAGAGTGTCGTGACCTTCACGCTGACGCCGGCGGGCGCAGGCACGCATCTGCGCGTCGAGCAAGCGGGCTTCAGCCCGACGCAGAAGCAGGCTTTTGGCGGCGCGCATGCCGGCTGGAAGCAGTTTCTCGCCAAGCTGGACGAGCTGCTGGCAAGGGCAGACTAGCTCGGCCGCCGGCCTTCATTCAATCATCTCAAGAGGAGGTTTCATTGACCGGAAACATGTGGGTTCGACAGATCCATCGTTGGCTGTCGATCGCTTTCACGCTTGCCGTCATCGCCAACATCGTCGCCCTGACGCTGCAAGTCCAGGCGACGTGGATCGGCTTGCTCGCCTTCGTCCCATTGATCCCATTGCTTGCGACCGGACTCTACATGTTCGCGCTGCCATATCTCGGCCGCCGCCGCGGCGCCCGACAAGAGGCGTGAACATGAAGAAGGCCGTCACCGTGAAAAACAGCAGCGCGACGAAGGCGGATGGCGCTTCGCCATCCAGGATGATCGACGGCAGGATCAAGGAGCTCGGCGACTGGCGCGGCGACATGCTCGGACGAATCCGCGGCCTGATCAAGGAGGCCGATCCTGACGTCGTCGAGGAATGGAAATGGCGCGGCGTTCCGGTGTGGGAGCACGACGGCATCATCTGCACCGGCGAGACCTACAAGGCCGTGGTGAAGATGACGTTTGCCAAGGGCGCAGCGCTGGACGATCCAGCCGGCCTGTTCAACTCGAGCCTCGACGGCAACGTGCGGCGCGCGATCGATATTCGCGAAGGCGAGAAGATCAACGAGAAGGCGTTGAAGGCGCTGATCCGCGCAGCCGTGGCGCTGAATGCGTCCAAGAAGAAGCCGGCGAAACGTTCCGGATAGAACAGCCGTTGTGGAGCCACGAACGCTTTCCTTCTCCCCTTGTGGGAGAAGGTGGCGCGAAGCGCCGGATGAGGGGTCTCTATCGACACGGGAAACGTTGAGAGATACCCCTCACCGCAGTGAGCTTGTGTCTCCGAGCGTCGCCGCCCTCTCCCACAAGGGGCGAGGGCGCATCAACGCGCATCTCGCCGTATTGCTCCGCATAGTCAGCAGCGTCAGGCCACCGCCGAGATCGGGCGCGGGCTCACGACATATTCGCGCAGCACCTTGTCATTGGCGTCGACCTCGATCAGTGCGACGTCGTAGGTCCAGAGATCGGCCAGATGCTGGAGCACGCGCTTGGCGTCGGTCTCGTTGAGCTGCGCGCCCTTGATGACATGGTGATGCAGGATCAGCCGCCGGTCGCCGGAGAGATCGACGTCGACCACCTCAATATTCGCGTCGATGTAGCCGACATCGTGCTGCCGTGCCAGCTCGCGCCGAACGCGGCGGAAGCCCCGCTCGTCGTGAATGGCGTCGACCCGGATGCCGGCGCGTTCCTCGGGGTCATCATGCAGGTGGAACATGCGGAGGTGCCGCATCAGCTTCGGACTCAGGAACTGGGCGATGAAACTCTCGTCGCGGTAGTTGGCCCAGACGTCGCGCAGCACGCCCATCACGTCGTTCTTGCCGGCGATGTCCGGGAACCATTCGCGGTCCTCGTCTTCCGGCCTGGTGACGATGCGCTCGATGTCCTGCATCATGGCGAAGCCGAGCGCATAGGGATTAAAGCCGGAAAAGCGCTGGTCATCGAATTCGGGCTGGAACACGACATTGGTGTGCGACTGCAGGAATTCGAGGAAATTGCCGTCGCTGATGCGGCCCTGCTGATGCAGCTTGGTCATGATGCGATAGTGGACGTAGGTCGCCGTCCCCTCGTTCATCACCTTGGTCTGGCTCTGCGGATAGAAATATTGCGCGATGTGGCGGACGATGCGCAACAGCTCGCGCTGCCAGGGCGCCAGCCGCGGCGCGCTCTTCTCGAGGAAATACAGCAGGTTCTCCTGCGGCAGGCCGAGCAGCTTGCGGCGGCGTTCGATGCTGAGCGCGGACCGGGTCTTGCTCTTTCCCGCCGGCACGGTGCGCCAGAGGTCGTTGAAGACCTCCTCCTCGTGCTGGCGGCGGCGCCCTGCCCGCTTCTCTTCGGCGCGGAGGTCGAGCTTCTTCTTGCCGGGATAGCGGTCGATCCCATGCGACATCAACGCATGCGCGGCATCGAGGGTGCGCTCGACCTCCACGCGGCCGTAGCGATCCTCGCATTGCATGACGTAGTTCTTGGCGAAATCCAGATAGTCCAGGATGCCATCGGCGTCGGTCCACTGCTTGAACAGATAGTTGTTCTTGAAGAAGTGATTGTGGCCGAAGGCGGCGTGCGCGATCACCAGCGTCTGCATCGTCGCCGTGTTCTCTTCCATCAGGTAGGAGATGCAGGGCGAGGAGTTGATCACGATCTCATAGGCGAGGCCCATGAGGCCCTTGCGGTATGAGGCCTCGTGATACGCAAAGTGCTTTCCGAACGACCAGTGCTTGTAGAACAGCGGCATGCCGACCGACGAATAGGCGTCCAGCATCTGCTCCGCGGTGATGACTTCGATCTGGTTCGGATAGACGTCGAGCCCGAGATCTTTCGTCGCCACCTCCTCGCAGGCATCCGTGATGCGCTGCAAGGTGTGAAAATCCCAATCGGCGCCTTCGAACAAGCGTTCCGTCATGGAGCGGCTTTCTCCTGGGCAGTGTCGCGGCGCTGAAACAGATCGTGGAACACCGGAAAAATTTCGCTGCGCTCGCTGACCTTGCGCATCGAGAGCGGTGCGCCGCTGTTGCGCAAGCGCTCGTAGAGGGTCCAGAGCGAGGAGTCGGACAGATCGAAGGCGCTGCCGCCGGACTCGCCGACCTCGAGATAGGCGAAGAACTGGCAGACCGGCAGGATTTTGTCGGTCAGCAGCATGCCCGCGAGCTCGCCGTCGGAATAGGAATTGTCGCCGTCGGAAGCTTGCGCAGCGTAGATATTCCAGTCCGACGGGCTGAAGCGTTCGCGCACGATCTCGTGCATGGCCTGCAGCGCGCTGGAGACCAGCGTGCCGCCGGAAGCCGGGCCATAGAAGAAGGTCTGCTCATCCACCTCCTCGGCGCGATCGGTGTGGCGGATGAAGACGATGTCGACATGCTTGTAGCGGCGCTTCAGAAATACGTAGAGCAGCATGTAGAAGCGCTTGGCGAGATCCTTCATGTGCTCGGACATCGAGCCCGACACGTCCATCAGGCAGAACATCACAGCCTGGGCAACGGGCTTTGGAACCGTCTCGAAGCGGCGGTAGCGGATGTCGAGCGGATCGATGAAGGGAATGCGCTTGGATTTCGCCTTCAGTTTTTCGAGCTGGGCTAGCAGCAGCAGACGCTCGTCCTCATCTGCGCAGGCAGCGATGGCGGATTCAAGCTCTTCGATCTCCTCCTTGCTGGGACGCTTGAGCGCGATACGGCGCGCCATTGCGCGCCGAACCGTCCGGCTCACCGAGATGTTGGATGGCGAGCCCGACGTGGTGTAGCCGGCGCGCTGGATGCCCTCGCTCTCGGTCTGCGCGATCTTGCGCTTGGCGAGATCAGGAAGTTCGAGGTCATCGAGGAAGAGATCGACGAATTCGTCGCGGCTGAGCACGAAGCGGAAGGCGTCCTCGCTGTCGCCTTCGCCCGGACCGGAATCCTTGGCACTGCCCTGGCCGGAGCGCTGGAGATAGTCGCCCTCGATGAACTTCTTGTTTCCGGGCAACACCATGTCGCGCGTTCCGCCGTCGCGGCGGAAACGCGGCTCGTGCATGCCGTCGAGCGGAATGGTGACCTCGCCACCCTCCAGGACGTCCTTGATGTCGCGTTCCTGCGAGGTCTTCTTGACGGCGCCCTGCACCAGGGATTTGGCCCGACGCAAGAACCGCTGCCGGTTCTCGAGACTCTTGCCGCCTGGATTCAGGCGCCTGTCAATAATGTGAATCGGCACTTTTCCATCCGCCTCAACCGGCCTGCTTCACGCGCATGTACCATTCGACGAGCCGGCGAACCTGACGCTCGGTGTAGCCGCGCTCCACCATGCGTGCGACGAACTCGCCATGCTTCTTCTCCGTCTCGCCGTCCTTCTTCGACCCGAAGGAGATGACCGGAAGCAGGTCCTCAACCTGGGAGAATATCCGCTTTTCGATCACATCGCGAATCTTCTCGTAGGAGATCCAGGTCGGATTCTTGCCGCCGTTCTGGGCGCGCGACCGTAACGAGAATTTGACCACCTCGTTGCGGAAATCCTTCGGGTTGGCGATGCCCGCCGGCTTCTCGATTTTGGTCAGCTCCTGGTTCAAAAGCTCACGATCCAGCAGCTGGCCGGTGTCGGCGTCCTTGAAATCCTGGTCCTCGATCCAGGCATCGGCGTAGTCGACGTAGCGGTCGAACAGGTTCTGGCCGTAATCCGAGTAGGATTCGAGATAAGCCTTCTGGATCTCGTTGCCGATGAACTCGGCATAACGCGGCGCAAGGTCGGCCTTGATGAATTCGAGGTAGCGCTTCTCGACTTCCTCGGGCAGTTGCTCGCGCTTGATCGATTGCTCCAGCGCGTACATCAGATGCACGGCGTCGGCGGCGACTTCCTGCGGATCGTGGTTGAAGGTCGCAGCCAGGATCTTGAAGGCAAAGCGGGTGGAAACACCGTCCATGCCCTCGTCGACGCCGGCGGCATCGCGATATTCCTGGACGCTGCGCGCCTTCGGATCGGTCTCCTTCAGGCTCTCGCCGTCGTAGACCCTCATCTTGGCGTAGATCGTGGAATTTTCGTGCTTGCGCAGGCGCGACATCACCGAGAACCGCGCCAGCGTTTCCAGCGTCGCGGGCGCGCAAGGCGCGGCCGCGAGCTCGGAGCCCTGGATCAGCTTCTCGTAGATCTTCTGCTCCTCCGTGATCCGCAAGCAGTACGGCACCTTGATCACGCAGATGCGGTCGATGAAGGCCTCGTTGTTCTTGTTGGCCTTGAAGCTCGACCACTCGGCTTCATTGGAGTGCGCAAGGATGACGCCGGTGAAGGGGATCGCGCCGATATTCTCGGTGCCGATATAGTTTCCTTCCTGCGTCGCGGTGAGCAGCGGGTGCAGCATTTTGATCGGCGCCTTGAACATCTCGACGAACTCGAGCACGCCCTGGTTGGCGCGGTTGAGGCCGCCGGAATAGCTGTAGGCGTCGGGATCGTTCTGCGCGTAGGTTTCGAGCTTGCGGATGTCGACCTTGCCGACCAGCGAGGAAATGTCCTGGTTGTTCTCGTCACCCGGCTCGGTCTTCGCGATCCCGATCTGGCGCAGCCGCGACGGCTGGATCTTTGCAACCCGGAACTGGGAAATGTCGCCGCCGAAGGCTTCCAGCCGCTTGTAGCACCACGGGCTCATCAGGCCGGTGAGACGGCGGCGCGGAATGCCGTATTTCTCTTCCAGCATTGGGCCGAGCTGATCCGGATCGAACAGGCTGAGCGGGCTTTCGAACACGGGCGAGAGCTCGTCGCCGGCCTTGAGCACGTAGATCGGATGCACCTCCATCAGCGACTTGAGCCGCTCGGCGAGCGAGGATTTGCCGCCGCCGACCGGACCGAGCAGATACAGGATCTGCTTGCGCTCTTCGAGGCCCTGCGCCGCGTGACGGAAGAAACCGACGATGCGCTCGATGGTTTCTTCCATGCCGTAGAAGCCGGCGAAGGCCGGATAGGTGCGGATCGTGCGGTTCAAAAAAATACGGCCAAGGCGTGGGTCCTTGGCCGTGTCAATCGTCTGGGGCTCACCGATCGCTGCTAGCAGTCGTTCGGCCGCGTTTGCGTATTTCATGGGATCGCTTCGACACGATTCCAGATACTCCGCCATCGACATGTCGTGTTGGCTTCTCGCCTCGAACGACTTAGCGAAAGCGTTGAATAGAGAATCGTTGTACATGATCCCTCTCCGCGTGAGTTCCGCTACACAATTGAACGAAAGCAGCGACCGGACCGTTCCTTAGCGCCACTCTCGAATCAGCGTGAGCACATGACGATCATTCGACACCCGGGCGCCTTCTCGGCGCAACGCACAACGTAGGCACAGGGTGAGTTACGAACAGGCACCTGCCTGATATTTGAGCGAATCTTTGTCTATATTGGCTCATTTCCAGAAAATGTCACTCGCTCGCAACATCCGGGCATTACCGGGGATGCGTTCATCCGGCGCCGCATCATAGCCGTCTGCGAACGGCGATCTTATGACGCTTGTGCGGCGAAGCCTTGCGTGGCGCGTTCATCTTCCTGCTGCAATGCGGTGCGTGGACCGCCGGCGGCGTGACAGTCGCGGCAAACGCGCAGCAGTGTATCAAAATCGGTCGCCAGGCCCTCCGACCGGATGACGATGCGATCGTCCGTCACACCGCGGGCCAAGCCGCGGATGCTGCAGAGCTGCCTCTGCAAGGCCGGCGTCGGCGTCAGCACGATCACCTTGCGCCCGCGGCGTTCTTCAGCCGAAATCTCCGCGATCGAGTCCCACAGCAGAAATTCATTGCCGATGCGAAGGTCGCGAATGCCATAGGGGGTGACGATCACCACCGATGCCCGCTCGGCGGGGAGCATCCAGATCAGCCGGCCGGTCATCGCGGCGAACGCCACCACGCCGGCATAGCCGACCGTCGTGTCGTAATCGCCAAAAGCGTTCCACCAGCCCAAGGCGAGCGTTGCGCTGAGCAGCGTCATGGCGAAACCCGCAACGATCAGCAACCGCAGTTGGGTCGTACATGGACCGATTTCGAGATCGTGGGACGCATCGACGCATCCGGTCGACGTGACCGACTGGGGGCTGTCTGTGACAGCGAGCGCCAGACGGTCATGATGTGCTTGCATGCTTTCCCCCAGCATGGCCATTCGCGACCGAGCCACGATGCATCAGGCGGACCGGAATCCGCTGATGAGTACTCCACGCAGCCGCTGGCGGCGAGGCGAGGCAGCTGGCGTTACACAACAAGGGCCTAGCCGATTCCTCACGGCCAACGACCTTTTACGCAACTCGGCTCCCTCTACGCGGATCGCCATGATCGCGACGGAGTTACACTGGAGGATATGACGCCCATACCCTTGATTGGTTCCCTCAAGGAAGCATGTAAGCTAGAGGATAGCGCGTCAGGACCGGCGCGGAAACCCCTCGCCCGCAGGCTTGGAGATAAATTAGCATCATGAATCCCGTCAAAGAACTGGAAAAGCACGGACAAGCCGTCTGGCTGGACTTCCTGGCCCGCGGCTTCATCGCCAAGGGCGACCTGAAGCGGCTGATCGATACCGACGGCGTCAAGGGCGTCACCTCCAACCCCTCGATCTTCGAGAAAGCGATTGGCAGCTCGGACGAGTACGACGCGCCGATCGGCAAGGCGTTGAAGCGCGGCGATCAGTCGGTCGCCGACCTGTTCGAGGCCGTCGCGGTCGAGGACATCCAGAACGCCGCCGACGTGCTGCGTCCGGTCTATGACCGCCTCAAGGGCGGCGACGGCTATGTCAGCCTGGAAGTCTCGCCCTATCTGGCGATGGACACCGCCGGCACGGTCACCGAGGCGCGGCGGCTCTGGAAGGACGTCAACCGCAAGAACCTGATGGTGAAGGTGCCGGCGACGCCGGAGGGCCTGCCGGCGATCGAGACCCTGATCGGCGACGGCATCAGCATCAACATCACGCTGCTGTTCTCCAGGGACGTCTATCTGCAGGTTGCCGAGGCCTATATCGCCGGCCTGGAGAAATACGTCGCAGGCGGCGGCGACCCCTTGCACGTGGCGAGCGTGGCGAGCTTTTTCGTCAGCCGTATCGACTCGGTGGTCGACAAACAGCTCGACGAGAAGATCGCCCGCGCCAACGACCCGAGTGAGAAGGAACGGCTCGCCGCGCTGAAGGGCAAGGTCGCGATCGCCAATGCGAAGGTCGCCTACCAGGATTACAAGCGCCTGTTCTCAGGTCCGCGCTGGGACAAGCTCGCGGCCAAGGGCGCCAAGCCGCAGCGCATGCTGTGGGCCTCGACCGGCACCAAGAACAAGCACTACAGCGACGTCCTCTATGTCGAGGAATTGATCGGTCCCGACACCATCAACACCGTGCCGCCGGCGACACTGGATGCGTTCCGCGACCACGGCACGCCGCGGGACAGCCTGGAAGAGAATGTCGACGACGCCAGGCGCGTGCTGGAAGAACTGGAGCGCTCCGGCGTCTCGCTCGATGCTATCACCGAGGAACTCGTCAAGGACGGCGTCAAGCAGTTCGCCGACGCCGCCGACAAGCTCTATGGCGCTGTCGCCCACAAGCGCGCCACCGTGCTCGGGCCTGCGATCGACCGCCAGCTGCTCTCGCTCGGCGACGGCCTCGGCAAGGCCGTGGCCAAGAGCACCGAGGAATGGCGCGCGTCGGCAAAGATCCGCAGGCTGTGGCAACGGGACAAATCGGTCTGGACCGGCACCGACGAGGACAAATGGCTCGGCTGGCTCGACAGCGCCGCCAAGGCCGACGTCGCCGATTATGAGGATTATGCCAGCCGCGTGAAAGGCCAGAAATTCTCCGACGCCGTCGTGCTCGGCATGGGCGGGTCAAGCCTCGGGCCGGAGGTGCTGGCCGAGACCTTCGGCAAGAAGCCCGGGTTCCCGAAGCTGCACGTGCTGGATTCCACCGATCCGGCGCAGGTGCGGGCAATGGAGGCCAGGATCGACATCGCCAACACCGTGTTCATCGTCTCCAGCAAGTCCGGCGGCACCACCGAACCGAATGCGATGAAGGATTATTTCCACGAGCGCGTCGCGCAGGCGGTCGGACCGAAGGTCAAGACCGGCCGTCGCTTCATTGCGGTCACTGATCCCGGATCGTCGCTGGAGACGGCGGCGAAGACGCTAAGCTATGCGCGCATCTTCCACGGCGAGCCCTCCATCGGCGGACGCTACTCGGTGCTCTCGCCGTTCGGCCTGGTGCCGGCGGCAACCGCGGGCGTCGATATCAAGACCTTCATCAAGCACGCGCTTGCGATGGCCCGCTCCTGCGGACCGGACGTGCCGCCGGCCGAGAACCCCGGCGTGCAGCTCGGCCTTGCCATGGGCCATGCAGCGCTCGAAGGCCGCGACAAGGTGACGATCCTGTCGTCGAAGAAGATTGCCGATTTCGGCGCCTGGGCCGAGCAGCTCATCGCGGAATCGACCGGCAAGGACGGCAAGGGCCTGATCCCGATCGACGGCGAGCCGCTGGGCGAGCCGGCGGTCTACGACAATGACCGGCTCTTCATCGACATCCGTATCGAGGGCGAAGCGGACGCCGCCCATGACTCGCAGCTTGCTGCGATCGAAGCGGCCGGCCATCCCGTCGTGCGCATCGTGATGAAGTCGATCGACCATCTCGGCCAGGAGTTTTTCCGCTTCGAGATGGCAACGGCGGTCGCGGGCAGCATCCTCGGCATCAACCCGTTCGACCAGCCGGACGTGGAAGCGGCCAAGATCAAGACCCGAGAGCTCACCGCCTCGTTCGAAAAGACCGGCGCGCTGCCGGCCGAGCAGCCGGTGGTCAGCACCACCGAGGCCGATCTCTACACCGACGAGACCAATGCCGCAGCCCTGCGCGCCGCCGGCGCCAACGGCGACCTCACCTCGTGGCTGAAGGCGCATCTGTCGCGCTCCAACCATGGCGATTATGTCGCCCTGCTCGGCTACATCGCGCGCGACAAGGCGACGATCGACGCGCTCCAGACCATGCGGCTCGAGGTGCGCGAGAAACGACACGTTGCGACCTGCGCCGAGTTCGGCCCCCGCTTCCTGCACTCGACAGGACAGGCCTACAAGGGCGGCCCCGACACCGGTGTGTTCCTCCAGATCACCGCCGACGATGCCAGGGACCTGCCGGTGCCGGGCCAGAAGGCCAGCTTCGGCGTGATCAAGGCCGCGCAGGCACGCGGCGACTTCGACGTGCTTACCGAGCGCGGCCGGCGCGCGCTGCGGGTCCACTTGAAGGGCGGGCTCAAGAAGGGTCTCGCGGCGCTCAATGCGGCGCTTAACGACGCACTGAACTAAGGGAATTCCTCAAATGCAACTCGGCATGATCGGCCTCGGCCGGATGGGCGGCAATATCGTTCGCCGCCTGATGCGCCAGGGACATTCGACCGTGGTCTATGACAAGGACGCCAAGGCCGTCGCGGGCCTTGCCGCAGACGGCGCGACAGGCTCGGCGACGCTCGAAGAGTTCATTGCGAAACTGGAGCGGCCGCGCACGGCTTGGGTGATGCTGCCGGCCGGCCACATCACCGAGACCACGATCGACACGATCGCGGCTGCGATGCAGGACGGCGACGTCATCATCGACGGCGGCAACACGTTCTGGCAGGACGACGTCCGCCGCGGCAAGGCGCTGAAGGAGCGCGGCATCCACTATGTCGACGTCGGCACCTCCGGCGGCGTCTGGGGCCTCGACCGCGGCTATTGCATGATGATCGGCGGCGAGAAACAGGTGGTCGATCGGCTCGATCCGATCTTCGCCGCGCTCGCGCCCGGCGCCGGCGACATTCCGCGCACGGAGGGACGTGAGGGGCGCGATCCCCGCATCGAGCAGGGCTACATCCATGCCGGCCCCGTCGGCGCCGGTCATTTCGTCAAGATGATCCACAACGGTATCGAATACGGCCTGATGCAGGCCTACGCCGAAGGTTTTGACATCCTCAAGAACGCCAACATCGAGGCCTTGCCGGCGGATCATCGTTACGATTTCGATCTCGCCGATATCGCCGAGGTGTGGCGGCGTGGCAGCGTGATCCCGTCCTGGCTGCTCGACCTTACCTCGACCGCGCTCGCGGATAGCCCTGCACTGGCGGAGTATTCGGGTTTCGTGGAGGATTCCGGCGAAGGACGCTGGACCGTGAACGCGGCGATCGACGAGGCCGTGCCGGCCGAAGTCCTGACCGCGGCGCTGTTCGCACGTTTCCGTTCCCGCAAGGAACACACTTTCGCCGAGAAAATTCTCTCAGCGATGCGAGCCGGTTTTGGCGGCCACAAGGAGCCGAAGCAGCCGACTGCTTCGAAGCCGAAATAGCAATTAGCAGAACGAAGGCCAATAGTTCGTGACAAAAGACCCGCAAGCCAAGCGCAAGCCGGAAAATTGCGCCTTCGTCATCTTTGGTGTCACCGGCGACCTCACCCATCGGCTGGTGATGCCATCGCTCTACAATCTGGCGGCCGAGCATCTGTTACCCGAAAAGTTCTGCGTGGTCGGCGTCGCCCGCCGGGGCCAGTCGGACAACGAGCTGCGCGACAGCCTATTGAAGGGCTTGCGCCAGTTCGCGACCCGGCCGGTGGACGACGACATTGCCAAGAAGCTGCTGGAATGCGTGACCTTCGTCGAAGCCGACGCAAAGGATCCGCCATCCTTTGATCGCCTGCGCGAGCATCTGGATTCCCTGGAATGCGCGCAGGATACCGGCGGCAACCGGCTGTTCTACCTCGCGACCCCGCCGGCTGCGTTCGCGCCGACCGCGCGCGAGCTCGGCCGCACCGGCATGATGAAGGAGAACGGGGCGTGGCGGCGCCTGGTGATCGAAAAGCCGTTCGGCACCGACCTCGCCTCGGCGCGCGCGCTGAATGGCGAGCTGCTGAAGATCATGGACGAGCACCAGATCTACCGGATCGATCACTATCTCGGCAAGGAGACGGTGCAGAACATCCTGGTGCTGCGCTTTGCCAACGGCATGTTCGAGCCGATCTGGAATCGCAACCATATCGACCACATCCAGATCACGGTGGAGGAAAAGCTCGGCGTCGGCCATCGCGGCGGCTTCTACGATGCCACCGGCGCGCTGCGCGACATGGTGCCGAACCACCTGTTCCAGCTGATGTCGCTAGTCGCGATGGAGCCGCCGGCGCGTTTCGACGCCCATTCGGTGCGCTCAGAGAAGGCCGAGATTCTGACCTCGATTCAGCGCCCGAGCGAAGAGGAAGCGCTGAAGAGCTCGGTGCGCGCCCAATATCTCGCAGGGCGCATCGGCGACGATGAGATCCCGGACTATCGCAAGACCGAGGATGTCAAACCCGGCAGCACTACCGAGACCTATGTCGCGCTGAAGCTGATGATCGACAATTGGCGCTGGGCCGGCGTGCCGTTCTATTTGCGGACCGGCAAGGCGCTCGGCCACAAGCGCACCGAGGTGGCGATCAAGTTCAAGCAGGCACCGTTGTCGATGTTCTCAGGCACCGCTGTCGATCGCCTCTCCCAAAACTTCCTCACGATCGGCATCGCACCCACCGAGACCATCGAGCTCCAGTTCAACGCCAAGATCCCGGGGCCGAGCGTCACCATCGACGGCGTCGAGATGAAGTTCCGCTATGGCGACTATTTCCGGGCCGATCCCTCGACCGGCTACGAGACGCTGATCTACGACTGCATGATCGGCGACAACATCCTGTTCCAGCGCGCCGACGGCATCGAAGCCGGATGGGAGGCGGTGCAGCCGTTCCTTGACGCCTGGAAGAACGCGGGCAGCAACGGCATCGAAACCTATCAAGCCGGCAGCGACGGCCCCGCCTGCGCCGATGAATTGCTCCGCCGCGACGGCCGAAGCTGGCGTAAGTTTTCGTGACGGCGGCGAGACAGCCGAAGCTGATCGTCGAGGCCGACGCCGAGGCTCTCGCGCGAGGCGCGGCCGAACGGGTGATGGCGCAAATCGCGGCCAATCCCGGGCGCATTGCGATCTGCCTGACCGGCGGCTCCAGCCCGAAGAGGCTCTACCAGCTGCTGGGCAGCGAGGCCTGGCGCGAAAAAATCCCGTGGGAGCGCGTGCACTGGTTCATCGGTGACGAGCGCTTCGTGCCCGAAAGCGATCCCCTCAACAACATGGCGGTCGCGCGCGCGACCTTTCTCGATCGCAACGCGCCCTCCGGCCATGTTCACCCGATCCCGACGACGGCTGACGACCCTGATCAGAGCGCCGAGGCCTATGCGCGCGAGCTGCAGTCTTTCTACGGCGCGGAAAGCCTGGATCCGGCACGGCCGCTGTTCGACATGGTCTTGATGGGCGCGGGGCCGGACGGCCACACGGCTTCGCTCTTCCCGGGCTACCCCGCGATCGAGGAGACGGGACGCTGGGTGGTCGGCGTCCCCAAGGCCAATGTTGCCCCCTTCGTGCCGCGGGTCTCGCTCACCCTGCCCGCACTGGCGTCCTGCCGCGAAATGCTGTTCGAGATAGCGGGGCACGACAAGCAGCCGATCTTGACGCGCCTGCTCAATGGCGAGACTCTGCCGGCTGTACGCGCGCGCTCGAATGGCGAGACCGTCTGGCTGGTCGACCGGGCCGCGCTTCCGGAGGGAATTCGTGGCCGGCGTTGAAGCACCTTGTGCATTGATCGTGATGGGCGTGTCGGGCTCGGGCAAGAGCACGGTTGCAAAAGCGCTCGGCGAGCGCCTCGGCTGGCGTTTCGAGGACGGCGACAGCTTTCATCCCGCCAGCAATGTCGAGAAGATGCGGGCCGGCCATCCCCTCACCGACGAGGACCGCTGGCCCTGGCTCAACGCCATTGCCGACGAGATCGCGAGGGTCTGTGACAAGGGCGAGCACGTCATCATCGCCTGCTCGGCGCTGAAGCATACTTATCGGGACGTGCTCCTGCGCGGACGCGACGACGTCCGCTTCATCTTCCTGAGGGGCACGAAGGAGCTGATCGCCGCACGCCTGGCGCAACGTAAGGGGCACTTCATGCCGCCCGGCCTGCTGACGAGCCAGTTCAACACGCTGGAGCCGCCGGAGGCTGGCGAGCACGTGATCACAGTCTCGATCGACGAATCCGTGGAAGCGATCGTAGACGGCGCGGTGCGGCAGTTGAAACTGGGCGGCGCGAAACGCTGAGGCCAAACACCCAAGAAACACCCAAGGGACCGTCATGACAAAAATCTCGCTCGTCGTCTCCGACGTCGACGGTACGCTGCTGACCAAGGACAAGACGCTGACCGACCGCGCGAGGTCCGCGGTTCAGCGTCTGCACCAGGCCGGCATCGGCTTCACGATTACGTCGAGCCGCCCCGCGATCGGCATGCGTTTCCTGATCGAACCGCTGGCGCTCTGGCTGCCGGTCGGCCCGTTCAACGGCTCCTCGATCGTCGACCCCGAGATGAATCCGGTCGAACAGCATCTCATCCCCGCCGCGGCGGCCGAGCGAAGCTTGCAAATTCTGCGGGACTTCGGCGCCGACATCTGGCTGTTCACCACCGACAAATGGCTGATCGACAAGCCTGATGGCCAATACGTGGCACATGAGCAGCACACCATCCGCTCCGACCCGACCATCGTGACGGATTTCTCGCCGTATCTCGCGAGCGCCTGCAAGATCGTCGGGGCCAGCGCCGATGCAGCCGGCCTCGAAGCTTGCGAGAAGGCGATGCAGAAGGCGCTCGGCAGCGAGGCGATGGCGGTGCGCTCGCAGACCTATTACCTCGACATCACCCCGCCCGGCTTCGACAAGGGCACATTCGTGCAAGCCATGGCCAAGCGCCTCGGCATTTCAACGGACGCGGTCGCCACCATCGGCGACATGCAGAACGACCTCGCGATGTTTCGCGTCAGCGGCGTTTCGATCGCAATGGGCAATGCGGCCGACAACGTCAAGGACCAGGCCACCCACGTCACCGCGACCAACGAGCACGACGGTTTTGCGGAAGCGATGGAGATGATTTTGAAGCGGAACGAGGTCGCCTAGGTCACTGCTTCGACCGCTGCATTGCAGGCTTCTTGCTGCCCTGCCTTGCGGCCGACAGGTTATGCGCGGTGTTGACCAGCGCGATATGAGTCAGCGCCTGCGGGAAATTGCCGGTCTGACGCCTGGCGCCTGAATCATATTCCTCGGCCAGCAGTCCCACATCATTCGCGACACCGACCACGCGATCGAACAAGGCTTGCGCCTTGTCGAGATCGCCCGCCAGTACATGGGCATCGGCCAGCCACAGGCTGCAGGCGAGGAAGGCGCCCTCGATCGGCTGCTTCTCCTCGGACACTTCGCGCGGATCGTGCCGCAGCACAAAGCCGTCAGGCATCATGTGCTTTTCCATCGCCGCGATGGTGCCGCGAATGCGCGGATCCGACGCTTCCAGGAAGCCAACGGACGGCAGCAGCAGCACGCTGGCATCGAGCAGCTTCGAGCCGTAGGACTCCACGAAGGCATTCTCCTCCGCGTCGAAGCCCCGGTTGCAGACGTCGCGATGAATGGCGTCGCGCAAGGTGCGCCAGTGCAGCAGCGGCGCCTTGAAGCCGAAGGTCTCGGCGCTCTTGATGCCGCGGTCGAAGGCGACCCAGGTCATCACCTTGGAGAAGACATAGTGCTTCGGCTGTCCGCGCCGCTCCCAGATGCCGTGATCGGGCTGGTCCCAGACTTCGGCGAGATGCTTGAGCACGGCGCATTCCAGCGCCCAGCTCTCGTCGTCGAGCTTGAGCTTGGCCATCCGCGATTGGTGGAAGGCGTCGATCAGTTCGCCGTAGACGTCGAGCTGGAGCTGCGCATGCGCGGCATTGCCGACGCGCACCGGCTGTGCGCCCTCGTAGCCATCGAGCCAACCGGCCTCCCATTCCAGCAGCCGCCGCTGGCCCCAGATGCCGTACATGATCTGCATGTTCGCCGGTGAGCCTGCCGCCGCACGCAACAGCCAATTGTGCCAGGCCGAGGCTTCCTCGGTGTAACCCGAGTTCATCAGCGCCAGCAGCGTGAAGGTGGCATCGCGCAGCCAGCAGAAGCGGTAGTCCCAATTCCTGGCGCCGCCGAGCTTCTCCGGCAACGAGGTGGTCGGCGCCGCGACGATGCCGCCGGTCGGAGCGAAGGTCAGCGCCTTGAGTGTGATCAGCGAGCGCACGATCAGGTCGCGATAGTCGCCATCGCGATTGCAGTGGCTGCACCAGTCCTGCCAGAATTTCTCGGTCTCCTTGAGTGCGACCTCCGGATCGATTGGCGCGGGCGGCTCGAGATGCGAGGGGCCGTAGGTCAGCACGAACGGCACGGTCTCGCCGGCCTTCACCTCGAAATCGGAAACCGTGGTCAGATCCTCGCCTCGGGTCTTGGCCGGTGTCCGCAGCACAGTCATGTCCTGCCCGGCGACCGCCAGCAGGGAATGATCGATCCGCCGCACCCAAGGGATGTCGACGCCGAAGCCGAAGCGGATGACGAGTTCCATCCGCATCTTCACCGTGCCGCTGACACCGCGGACCAGCCGCACGATGTCGGAGGCCTTGCCGCGCGGCGGCATGAAGTCGATCAGCGCAACGGTGCCGCCGTCAGTCTCAAAGCGCGTTTCGAGGACGAGGGTGTCGCCGAGATAGCGGCGCGACGTGGCGGTGACGCCCTCGTCCGGCGCGATCAGCCAGCGGCCGTTCTTGTGCGTGCCGAGGAGCGCTGCAAAACAGGCGTCGGAATCGAAGGCCGGCCAGCACAGCCAGTCGATCGAGCCGTTGCGGCCGACCAGCGCCGCGGTCTCGCAGTCGCCGATCAGCGCATAATCTTCAATCCTCTGAGACAATGTCGTGCGAGCCTCGAAAACGACGTCCGGAGACCCCGGCGATCAACGCCCGCCGGGTAACGAGCGTTCCCGTGTCGCGGCCTTCAAGGCTGCGACATCGACCTTCGAAACGATCTTGTCGAGCGTCACAGGCAGGCGCTGGCGCCAGTTCGGATGCTCGTCAATCGTACCGGGAATGTTGGGCTGGTCGATCACGCCGAGCAGATCCTCCAGCGACACCGCAAGCAGCCGCGACGGCGTGCGCGACAGGAAGGCGAGCACCGAATAGACATCATTGGCACGGATGCCGTTGGCACGCAGGATCTCGTCGAGCAGGCCGAGCGCATCCCAGCGGGCCTGATCGTTCTCGCCCGGATCGAGCCCGAGCGAGCGCTTCATCCTGAGATCGCTGAAAGAGCGCCAGCCGGCATAGGTCGACAGATCATGCGTGTTCAACGTCACCAGCGCGTTGGGCCGGTAGTGATCGACGGGCCGGAAGTGACCGGCATCGTCGCGCTCGAACATCATGACGAGGTAGGACCAGATGCCGAAATCCTGCATGGTCTCGCGAAAACCTTCCGGCACCGTGCCGAGGTCCTCGCCGATCACAATGCACTTATGGGCCGCGCTCTCCCGCGCCACGGTCGCCAGCAGCGCCTCGAACGGCATCTGCACATAGGCGCCGTTGTCGGGCTTGAAGCCGCGCGGCACCAGATAAAGCCGCTTCAAGCCGAGCACGTGATCGAGACGGATGGCTCCGGAATGGCGCATCGAAGCCGCGAGCATATCGGCGAATGGCACGAAGGATTGCGCCTCCAGGCCGCCGGCATTGAAGCCGGCCAAGCCCCAATCCTGGCCAATGGTATTGAGCACGTCCGGCGGCGCGCCGACGGCGAGATGACGGGAGATCGCCCCCTGTTCGTTCCAAGCATCGAAGCCGTTCGACTGCACGCCGACGGCAACGTCAAGATAGAGCCCGACCCGCATGCCGAGCTGGCCGGCCAGCTCCTTGGCCGCATGCAACTGGCTATCGGCGGTCCATTGCACGAATTCGACGAACTCGACCTCGTGCTTGTCCGGGCCGTTGCGCAGCTCGGCGCATTTCGTCTCATCCGGCTGTTGCCATTCCTGCGGCCATTCCCACCACGGCGCCGCAAAGCGATGGCGTAGCACCTCGAAGCAGGCAAAACGGGACAACAGCGGCGCGCGAGCCGCCCGGAAGGCGTCGAACTGGTTGCGGCGGACGCCGCTCGCGGTTTTCACGAAGCTGTCGAAGGCGGCACGCAAGGCCAACCATTTCAAGGCCGCCATGTCCGGATAGGGCACACGATCACCGTCGCGGAGCCGCGCGGCGGTCGCGGCCGCATCGGGGACGAGGTCGGGGGAAAATTCCGGGATCGCCTCGACGTCGATATAGAGCGGATTGAGAAACAGCCGGCTGTTCGGCGAATAGGGGCTGCAATCGGCCGGATGGTCATCGAACAACACATGCAGGGGATTGAGCCCGACGCCGTCGGCGCCCAACTGCTTCGCGAGCCGGACCAGACCGGCGAGGTCGGTGAAATCGCCGATGCCCCAATTGCGGTCCGAGCGGACGCTGTAGAGCTGCACGGCAAGCAGCCAGCCCCGGTCGAAATCGCCGCCGAAGGCCCGCTCCGGCGCCACGATCATCGGCACCTCTTCCGTCACGCCTCCGGCATCCGTCAGCGTCAGCCGGTGATAGCCGAGCGGCAGGCCGGCCGGCCAGGCAATCACGGGCTCGCGCGTCTCACCTTGCGCGATCAAATTGCCGTTGCCGGTCATCTTCCATTTGAGCGGCGGCGCACCGATCGTCACCAATTCGGTGCGCGGATGGCCCAAGGCGCGTACCACCACAGGCCCGCTGACGAAGCGGTAAACCCGCTTTTCCGGCAAGGCGTCGAGGATGGATTTGAGGGCCACGGGATCGGTGACCCGCAGCTTTCCGAGGGCATCGACGAATTCGGATTGAACGCCCTTGATCCGGGCTTGAGCTAAAAGATCCATTCGGCACGCAGCTTGCAGGCCATTTTGTGGCCGGGGGCATCGATTTTAACGAGGTCGCGGAAGAAGTTAGTCAGGGTTAACTCGCGAGCCGCGCCTGCCGTTCCCCAGGGAACCAATGACACACAAGCGGCTTTCTATAGTGGTATCAAGCGTAGGTTCCCGGCAAGGGAAACGGGCTCCTGCTTTCTTGTCAATGGCATCACCGTGAACAAGACAATTCAAACTGTCGAGAGTGCCGCAGCCGGCAGCACTTTCCTCATCGAGGACGTCTATCCCCTGATCGACGGCGGGCGCTTCCCCGTGAAGCGGATCGCGCGCGAACCGGTCGAGGTCTGGGCCGACATCTACCGGGACGGCGACGCCGTGATCGGCGCAGCGCTGATCTGGCGACAGGAGCAGGACCGCGAATGGCAGAGCGAGCCGATGATCCCTCACGGCAATGACCGCTGGTCCGGCGCGTTCACACCCGTCGAGCCCGGCAAATATGTCTATGCGATCGAAGCCTGGACCGACGAATTCGCCACCTGGTCGCACGCGGTCGCGCGCAAGCAGCGCTCCGGTGCCGACGTCACGCTCGATGCGATCGAGGGCGCCGGCCTTTTGACCAAGGCGCATGGCGCGCAGCAGGACGCCGCCGCCGTCATCGTCAGGCGATGCGAGGACTATCTTCAGACCGGCGACGTTGCCCCGCTGCTGGCAACCGAGCTCGGCGCAGCCATGGCCGAGAGCCAGTTGCGGCCTGATCTCACGCGCTCGGCGCTATTCCCACTGTTCGTCGACCGCGACAAGGCACGCTTCGGCGCCTGGTATCAGATGATGCCGCGCAGCCAGAGCGTGGTGCCAGGACAGCATGGCACGCTTCGCGACTGCATCGCGCGCGTGCCCGACATCGCCGCGATGGGCTTTGACGTGCTGTACTTCACGCCGATCCATCCCATTGGCCGCACCCGGCGCAAGGGCCGCAACAACATGCCGGTGGCGGGCGACGGCGATCCCGGCTCGCCTTATGCGATCGGCGCCATCGAGGGCGGGCACGACGCGCTGCACCCCGAACTCGGCACGATCGAGGATTTTCGCGCGCTGGTCGCGACCTGCCTGGAATACGGCCTCGAACTCGCGCTCGACTTCGCCGTGCAATGCTCGCCGGACCACCCGTGGCTGACGCAGCATCCGGAATGGTTCAAATGGCGCCCGGATCGGTCGGTGCGGACGGCTGACGGGCCCTATTCCGATATCGTCATCCCCGATTTCGCGTCCGTCGACCGGGCTGGACTGTGGAACGCGTTTCGCGACGCCATGCTGTTCTGGATCGACCACGGCGTCACCATCTTCGCCATCGACAATCACGACACCGCGCCGCTCGCCTTCTGGGAGTGGCTGATCCGTGACATCCGCCGCCGGCATCCCGAGGTGATCCTGTTTTCCAAGACGTTCGCGCGCCCGAAGCTGATGAAGGGCCTCGCCAAGCTCGGCTTTGCGCAATCGTTCAGCTATTTCCCCTGGCGCACGGCGAAGTGGGAGCTGGAGCAATATCTCGGCGAGCTGACGCGCTATCCCGAACGTGACTTCTATCGGCCGAACCTGTTCGTGAATACGCCCGATCTTTTGCCCTATCATCTCCAGGGCGGCGAGACATGGGCGTTCAAATCGCGCGTCGCGCTGGCGGCGACGCTGTCCGGCAATTACGGCGTCTACAGCGGGTTCGAGCTGCTGGAGCACGACGCGATCCCCGGCCGCGAGGAATATCTCAACTCCGAGAAATACCAGATCAAGCAGCGCGACTGGAACAAGCCCGGCCACATCAAGGCCTACATCACGGAGATCAATCGCATCCGCAACGAGAATGCTGCGCTTCAGCAGACGGCGAACCTGCGCTTCCTCGGCATCGAAGACGGCGAGACGATCGCCTTCGTCAAGGAAGCGACCGACCCGGCCAACATCGTCGTGGCCGTGGTTGCGCTCTCGTGCCACGTGCGCGAATTCTGGTTGCCGCTCGGCGACGTCACGGTTGACGCCGGCGGGCAGCGACACCATGTGTCGGCACTCGAAAACCTCCTCACCGGCGAACAGGCCCGCATCGAATGGGGCGGGATCAGGTTGCGTATCGATCCCGAGCGCGATCCGGCGCTGCTGTTCCGCTGCCTGGCGTAAGGGCGCACGCCATGAACGTATTGTCTTCCGTCGACACCAAGAAAGCCGAGGCTGCCGAGATCGTGGACGAGCTCTGGTACAAGGACGCCATTATCTATCAGCTTCACGTCAAGGCGTTTGCCGATAGCAACAATGACGGCATCGGCGACTTCGCCGGGCTGACCGAGAAGCTGCCCTATCTCCAGGAGCTCGGCGTCACCGCGCTCTGGCTGCTGCCGTTCTATCCCTCGCCCGGCCGCGACGACGGCTACGACATCGCCGACTACGGTTCGGTCAATCCCGATTTCGGGACGATGAAGGATTTCAAGCGCTTCATCCAGGAGGCCCAGAAGCGAGGCTTGCGCGTCATCACCGAGCTCGTCGTCAACCACACCTCGGACCAGCACAATTGGTTCAAGCGTGCTCGCCGCAGCCCGGCAGGCTCGAGCGCCCGCAACTGGTATGTCTGGAGCGACACCGACCAGAAATACCAGGGCACCCGTATCATCTTCACCGACACGGAGAAGTCGAACTGGACCTGGGATCACGAGGCCGGCGCGTTCTACTGGCACCGCTTCTTCTCGCACCAGCCGGATCTCAATTTCGACAATCCGCGCGTCGTCAGCGCGCTGATCCAGGTGATGAAGCGCTGGCTGGATGCCGGCGTCGACGGCTTCCGTCTGGACGCCATTCCCTATCTCTGCGAGCGCGAAGGCACCTCGAACGAGAACCTCCCCGAGACGCATGCCATCATCAAGCGGCTCCGCCACGAGCTGGATTCCTACTCCAAGGGCAAGCTGCTGCTGGCCGAGGCCAATCAATGGCCGGAGGACGTGCAGGAATATTTCGGCCGCGGCGACGAGTGCCACATGGCCTACCACTTCCCGCTGATGCCGCGCATCTACATGGCGATCGCCCAGGAGGACCGTTTCCCGATCACCGACATCCTGCGCCAGACGCCGGATATTCCGGCGAGCTGCCAATGGGCGCTGTTCCTGCGCAACCATGACGAGCTGACGCTGGAGATGGTGACCGACGTCGAGCGCGACTATCTGTGGACCACCTACGCCAACGATCCGCGCGCCCGCATCAATGTCGGCATCCGCCGGCGCCTCGCGCCGCTGATGGACAACGACCGGCGCAAGATCGAGCTGATGAACTCGCTGCTGCTGTCCTTCCCCGGCACGCCGATCATCTACTACGGCGACGAGATCGGGATGGGCGACAACATCTATCTCGGCGACCGCAACGGCGTGCGCACGCCGATGCAGTGGAGCCCGGACCGCAACGGCGGCTTCTCGCGCTGCGACCCGGCCCGCCTCTACGCGCCGCTGATCATGGATCCGGTCTACGGCTATGAATCGGTGAACGTGGAGGCGCAGTCGCGCAGCCTGTCCTCGCTGCTCAGCGCGACCAAGCGTCTGATCTCGGTGCGCAAATCGACGCTCGCCTTCGGCCGCGGCACCATGACCTTCATCCGCCCGGCCAACCGCGCCGTGCTGGCCTATGTCCGGCAGTACCGCGACGAGGTGATCCTCTGCGTCGCCAATCTGTCGCGCGCGGCCCAGGCGACCGAGCTCGATCTGTCGCCCTGGAAGGACCGCATCCCGCAGGAGATGCTCGGCCGCACGCGTTTTCCGGCGATCGGCGAACTGCCCTACATGGTCACGCTGGGGCCCTATGGCTTCTACTGGTTCCAGCTCACCGAGCGCGACAAGTCCGAGCCGGTGACGCCGCGCGCAGTGCCCGAATTCGAGACGCTGGTGGTGCCGGTGAACTCGACCTGGGTGTCGCTGGCGCGCGAGCGCGGCGTGTTCGAGCACGAGGTGCTGCCGGGATTCCTGTCGCGCACGCGCTGGTATCCGGAGCACAATCCCAAGCACATCAAGCCGACGCTGACCTCGGCGGTGCCGTTCTGCGACATCGGCGACAACAGGCCCTGGATCGCGTTCTTCGAGGCGGCGCAGGGCGACGTCACCACGCGCTACGTGCTGCCGATGCAGATCGAATGGGTGCGCTTCGACCGCGAACGCTTCAATCCCAGGGCGCTCGCCGCCGTGCGTCAGGGGGCCCGCGAAGGGACGCTGCTGGACGTGGCAACCGAGCAGATCTTCATCGGCCTGTTCCTGCGCAATCTGTCGCAGAACCTGGTGGTGGAAGAAAACAATCTGCGGCTGGAGTTCAAGGCGACCAGCCGGTTTGCCGAGTACACCATCAAGGAGCCCGAACGCATCCGCACGATCGAGCAGTCGAACAGCACCGCGCTGGTCGACAACCAGTATGTCGCCAAGATCTATCGTCAGCTCGAAGCCGGCATCAATCCCGAGATCGAGATCGGCTCCTACCTCACCGAGATCGCCCGCTTTGCCAATACGCCGGCACTGCTCGGCAGCGTCGAGCTGGTCGAAGACGACCGTCGCAGCGCAGTCGGCGTGCTGCACGCCTATGTCGAGAACCAGGGCGACGGCTGGGGCGTCACCGCGGGCTATCTCGACCGCTATATCGACGAGCAACGGGTGCTGCCACCGGGCGAGATGCCCCGCGAGACCCAGGAGCAAGCGCCCTATCTGCACTTCATTACGCAGATCGGCCGACGGCTCGCCGAGCTGCATGTGGCTCTGGCCGCTGCAAAGCCCGGAGATCTCGCGCCGGAGCCCATTGGCTCCGCACACGTCAAGCGCTGGTCATCCGAGCTCGAGACACGGGCCGAGCGGGTTTTCGAGCGGCTGGCCGCCAGCACCGACCGCCTGCGGGAGGTGGACCGACCGCTGATCAATCAGCTCGCCGCGGAGCGCGCGACCCTGTCCGGCCGGCTCAACGCGCTCTTACCTTCCGAGCTCGGCGGGTTGAACATCCGTCATCATGGCGATTTCCGCCTCGGGCAAACTCTGATTGTGAAGGACGATATCTTCATCATCGACTTCGACGGAGATCCGCGTTTGCCGCTGGCCGACAAGCGGCGCAAGCTGCCTGCGGCGCGTGACGTTGCCGGCCTGATCCGCTCGATTGATCTTTCGGTTAACGCGGCGCTTCACCGCGCGCTCACGGGCGCCTCCGACGAACAGGGCCGTCTCACGGCAGCGCTCGACGAATGGCGCGAGCGCACCACCGCGACGTTCCTCACCGCCTACCGCGAAGCCATGACCGATCGGCGGCTGTGGCCGGAAGATCCGCAATCTGCGGCTGGCCTGTTAAGGTTTTTCCTGCTTGATCAAGCGTTCGAGGAAGTAGAGTACGAGCTGTCCCACCGGCCTGAGGGGCTCCATGCGCCGCTGTCCGGACTGCTTCGCATTCTGTCCAGTATCGAGAGCGAAGCCCATGCCTAAACTCCCTGCCGAGGCCTATGCGATCATCGAGGGTCGCCACTCCGATCCGTTCCACTATCTCGGGCTGCATCCCGAGGGCGACAAGAGCGTGGTGCGCGCGTTTCTTCCCGATGCTTCCAACGTCGAGGCGGTGGGCGAGCACGGCGAGGTGGCGAAGCTCGATCGCGTCCATGATGCCGGCCTGTTCATCGGAGCTCTGCCGAACGGCGCGAAGCACTACCAGCTCCGCGCGAAGTTCGGCGACAACGTCATCGAATTCGAGGACACCTATCGCTTTCCGCCGATCCTGACCGATTTCGACCTCTATCTGCTTGGCGAAGGCACCCACCAGCGCCTTTACGACAAGCTCGGCGCGCATCCGATGCGGCTCGAAGGCATCGATGGCATCGGCTTCGTGGTGCTGGCGCCCAACGCCCGGCGCGTCTCCGTGGTCGGCGATTTCAATTTTTGGGACGGACGGCGCCATCCGATGCGGGTGCGCGGCGCGGGTTATTGGGAATTGTTCATCCCGCACGCCAAGGCCGGCGACCACTACAAGTTCGAAATTGTCGGACCGCATGGCCATCTGCTTCCGCTGAAGTCCGATCCGATGGCTTTTGCAAGCGAGGTGCGCCCGAAGACCGCTTCTATCGTGTTCGACGAAGCACATCTGCCCCGGCCGCGACCGGCGCCCGACGGCATCAACGCGTTGTCCGCGCCGATGTCGATCTACGAGGTCCATCTCGGCTCATGGCGGCGCAAGAACGGCAATGAATGGCTGACCTATCGCGAGCTGGCCGAGCAGCTGCCGGCCTACGCCCGCGACATGGGCTTCACCCATCTCGAATTCCTCCCCGTCAGCGAGCATCCTTTCGACGGCTCGTGGGGCTATCAGCCGACGGGGCTGTATGCGCCGACCAGCCGCTTCGGCACGCCGGAGGATTTTGCCGCGCTGGTCGATGCCTGCCACCGCGAGGGCGTCGGCGTGCTGCTCGACTGGGTGCCCGGCCACTTCCCGGACGATCCGCACGGGCTCGGCAGCTTCGACGGCACAGCGCTGTACGAGCACGCCAATCCGCTCCAGGGCCGGCATCTCGATTGGGGCACGCTGATCTACAATTACGGCCGCACCGAAGTGACGAACTTCCTGGTCTCGAACGCGCTGTTCTGGCTCGAGCGCTACGCGATCGACGGACTGCGCGTCGATGCCGTCGCGTCCATGCTCTACCTCGACTACAGCCGTCCGCCCGGCGCGTGGATTCCGAACCAGCATGGCGGCCGGGAGAACATCGAGGCGATCGCGTTCCTGCGCCGCTTCAACACCGAGCTGTTCGCGCGTTTCCCGCAGGCGACCACGGCCGCCGAAGAGTCCACCGCCTGGCCGCAGGTCTCGCGCCCGGTCGAATTCGGAGGGCTCGGCTTCGGCTACAAGTGGAATATGGGCTGGATGCACGACACGCTGAACTACATCAGCAAGGACCCGATCCACCGCAAGCATCATCACGGCGACATCCTGTTCGGCCTGCACTACGCCTTCTCGGAGAACTTCGTCCTGCCGCTGTCGCACGACGAAGTCGTGCACGGCAAGCGCTCTATCCTCGGGCGCATGCCCGGCGACGAATGGCAGCGCTTCGCGAATTTGCGCGCCTATTACAGCTTCATGTTCGGCCATCCCGGCAAGAAGCTGCTGTTCATGGGCGCCGAGATCGCGCAAAGCCGAGAATGGAATCACGACCAATCGCTCGACTGGCACTTGCTCGAGTACAAGCCCCATTCAGGCATCCAGGCGTTGATCCGCGATCTCAACCGGCTCTATCGCGCGGTGCCCGCCCTGCACCAGATGGACTGCGAGCAGGCCGGCTTCGAATGGCTGATCACCGACGACGCCAACCGCAACGTGTTCGCCTGGCTGCGCAAGGGATTTGACGAGCACGCCCGGTGCATGGTGATCGTCAACTTCTCACCCAATGTCTATCGCAATTACCGCGTTCGCGCGCCGTTCGGTGGCAAGTGGAAGGAAGTGTTCAACTCGGACTCCGCTCATTACGGCGGCAGCAATGTCGGCAACATCGGCGAAGTCCACGCCGTCAATGGCGAGCTCCGCCTCACCATTCCGCCGCTCGCCGCGATCTTCCTCGTTCCGGAAAGCTGAACGATGCGCCTGACTGCTGGATCGCCCGCACGCCTCGGCGCAAGCTGGGACGGACGCGGCACCAATTTCGCGCTGTTCTCCGCCAACGCGCAGAAGGTCGAGCTGTGCCTGTTCGACATGCAGGGCCGCCGCGAACTCGAGCGCGTCGAGCTGCCGGAGCGCACCGAGGATGTCTGGCACGGCTATCTCAACGACGTCTCGCCCGGCCAGCTCTACGGCTACCGCGTGCATGGCCCCTACGAGCCGGAGCACGGCCACCGCTTCAATGCCAACAAGCTCGTGCTAGACCCCTATGCCAAGCGGCTTTCCGGGCGGCTGGTCTGGAGTGACGCGCATTTCGCCTATCGCACCGGAAGCCCGCGCGAAGACCTGTCGTTCGACCGGCGCGACAACGCGCGCGGCATGCCGAAGGCCGTCGTCGTCGACGAGACCTTCAACTGGGGCCGCCGCGAGATCCGGCCCAACATTCCCTGGGAAGATACCATCATCTACGAGGCCCACGTCAAGGGACTGACACAGAAGCGCGACGACGTGCCGCCGAATTTGCGCGGCACCTATGGCGGCCTGTCCTCGCCCGCGATGATCGAGCACCTGAAGAAGCTCGGCGTCACCACGGTAGAGCTTCTGCCGGTGCACAGCTTCGTCGACGACCGCATCTTGGTGGAGAAGAAGCTCGTCAACTACTGGGGCTATAACACCCTGTCCTTCTTCGCGCCCGAGCAGCGCTACGCCCAGGACAACGCTCTCGATTCCTTCCGCACCACGATCGCACGTCTGCACGATGCCGGCATCGAGGTGATGCTCGACGTCGTCTACAATCACACCGCCGAGGGCAATCATCTCGGTCCGACGCTGTGCTATCGCGGCATCGACAACGCCTCCTATTACTGGCTGAACCGCGAAAACCCGCGCTACTACGACGATTTTACCGGCTGCGGCTCGTCGGTGAACCTCACCCACCCGCGCGTGCTGCAGATGGTGATGGATTCACTGCGCTACTGGGTCGAGGTCTGCCACGTCGACGGCTTCCGTTTCGACCTCGCCACCACGCTGGCCCGCGGACCGAACGGTTATGATCGAGGCAGCTCGTTCCTGACCGCGATCCGCCAGGACCCGGTGCTGGCGAGCGTCAAGCTCGTCGCCGAACCCTGGGATCTCGGCCTTGGCGGCTATCAGGTGGGCGCATTTCCCTCGCAATGGTCGGAGTGGAACGACCGTTACCGCAGCGCCATGCGCCGCTACTGGAGCGGCGAAGGCAGCCTGATCGGCGATATCTCCAGCCGCATGACGGCGTCCTCCGACCTGTTCAACCACGACGGACGGCGGCCGCGCGCCAGCATCAACCACATCACCGTGCATGACGGCTTCACCCTGGCCGATCTCTTCAGCTACAACGAGAAGCATAACGAGGCCAATGGCGAGGACAATCGCGACGGCTCCAACGACAACCACAGCAACAATTGCGGTGTCGAGGGTCCGACCGACGATCCCCAAATCGTCAGCTTGCGCCGGCAGCTTCGCAAGAACGTACTGGCCTGCCTCATGCTGGCGCAGGGCATTCCGCTGATCCTCGCAGGCGACGAGGTCGGGAATTCGCAATCAGGCAACAACAACGCCTATTGCCAGGACAACGAGGTGGGCTGGGTCGGCTGGGACAATCTCGGCAAGGACGGCGACGACATGGTCGGTTTTGTCGCCGAACTCGCCGATATCCGCCGCCGGTTCTCGCAGCTTCGCAGCCATCGCTGGCTCGACGGCCGCCCCAAGGACGGCATCTCCTATGGCGCGCTGTGGCTGACGCCGGCCGGCGACGAAATGACGGAAAGCGACTGGAAATTCCCGGAAGGGCGGTTCCTCTCCTATGTGATGGGGCCGATGGAACCGGGCAGCGCCGCGATCTTTATCGTACTCAACGCAGCCCCCGAAGAGATCGCATTCAAATTGCCAAAAATGACTGAATACAAGAGCTGGCAGCAGATCCTGAACACGACCGACGCCAAGCTGAATACGATCGACTTCCAGCCCGGGAGCGACAGCAAGGCGCCGCCGCGCTCCGTGCTCGCTTTCGCGGGGGCGCTATGAGGCCATCCTTCGGGGCGAGGCCGACGAGGGACGGCGTATCGTTCCGGCTGTGGGCGCCTGCCGCGCGCCGTGTCGATCTCCTGCTCGACAGACGACACGCGATGCAGCGCCGGCAGGATGGCTGGTATGTCGCCGAGATTGCCAATCTGCCCGTCGGCAGCAACTACAAATTCAGGATCGATGACGAGATCGACGTGCCCGATCCGGCGTCTGCATTCCAACCCGACGACGTGTTCGGCCCGAGCGAGGTGATCGATCATGACGCCTTCGCCTGGCGCGCATCCGATTGGCGCGGCCGCCCGTGGGAAGAGACGGTGCTGATCGAGACGCATGTCGGCACCTTCACTGCGGAAGGCACCTATCGTGCCATGATCGACAAGCTCGATCATCTCGTCGCGACCGGCATCACCGCGATCGAACTGATGCCGCTGGCTGACTTCGCCGGTCGCCGCGGCTGGGGTTATGATGGCGTGCTGTGGTACGCGCCCGACAGCGCCTATGGTCATCCCGATGAATTGAAGACGCTGATCGACGAAGCCCATCTGCGCGGGCTGATGGTGTTCCTCGACGTCGTCTACAATCATTTCGGCCCCGAGGGAAATTACCTCGGCCGCTACGCGCCGGCCTTCTTCACCGACGCGCACACGCCATGGGGCAGTGCGATCGATTATCGCGTGCCGCAGGTTCGCGCTTTTGCCGTCGAGAACGCGCTGTCGTGGCTCAGCGACTATCGCTTCGACGGCCTGAGGCTCGATGCCGCCAATCACATCATGGCGATCCCCGGCGAGCAATCGATGCTGCAAGACCTTAGCGTCGCCGCGGGCGAGCTTGCCAAGGCGACGGAGCGCCATATCCATCTCGTGCTGGAGAACGGCGACAACCGCGCGAGCCTGCTCGACGCGGCGCAGGAGCCTCCGAACGGCAAATATCGCGGCCAGTGGAACGACGACTACCACCACGTCTGGCACGTGATGCTGACGGGCGAACTCGCCGGCTATTATGCGGACTATCAAACGCCGCGGCTCGATCTCGCACGCGCGCTCGCCTCCGGCTTCGTCTATCAGGGCGAGATCTCGGAATTCTGGGGCAAGAAGCCGCGGGGCGAGAACAGCGGCGAGCTGCCGCCGGCAACCTTCGTCAACTTCCTGCAGAACCACGACCAGATCGGCAACCGGCCGCTTGGCGACCGGCTCGAAAGCCTGGCATCGCCCGAGCAGATCGAAGCCGCACTCGCGGTGACCCTGCTCGCACCGATGGTGCCGATGCTGTTCCAGGGCGAGGAGTGGGGCTCCATCGCGCCCTTCCCGTTCTTCTGCGACTTCCAGGGCGGACTGGCTGATGCCGTCCGCAGGGGGCGCAGGCAGGAATACGCCTGGGCCTATGAAAAGTACGGCGACGAGGTGCCCGACCCGCTCGATCCGGCAACACTGCAATCGGCCGTGCTCGACTGGACCGACCACACGCCGGAGCAGGATGCGCGTCTCGCGCTGGTGCGGGAGCTGCTCGCACTCCGCCACAAGGAGATCGCGCCACGACTGAAAGGTGCGCGCTTCGGTGATGCCGCCGTGGCCGATAGCGGCCTGCTCACCGCACATTGGCACATGGGAGATGGCGCGACGTTGCGCCTCGTGGCCAATCTCTCCGACAAGGACATCGCGTGTTCCGACGGCGGTGTGGGGACCCTGATCTGGGGCGGCGCAACCGGCGACCGGCTTGCGCCCTGGTCGGTGGTCTGGCGCCTCGGAGGTTGAGATGCCTCCAGCCATTCCTCTCGCAACCTACCGGCTTCAGCTCACCGCGGATTTCGACTTCGACAAGGCCGCCGCGGTGGTGCCCTACCTGAAGGCGCTGGGAATCACGCATCTCTACACCTCGCCGGTGATGAAGGCCCGCAAGGGCTCGACGCACGGCTATGACACCGTCGACCACAGCCAGTTCAATCCGGAGCTCGGCGGCGAGGCCGGCTTCGCGCGGCTGAGCGAGGCGCTGACGCGACACGACCTCGGCCTCATCATCGACTTCGTACCGAACCATGTCGGCGTGCACTTCGCCGACAATCCCTGGTGGCTGGACGTGCTGGAATGGGGCCAGGCCTCGCCGCACGCCGTCTCCTTCGATATCGACTGGGATCAACTGGCCTTCCGCGCCCGCGGCGGCGTGCTGCTGCCGATCCTCGGAGCGTCCTATGGCGAAGCGCTCGAGAGCGGCGATATCGAGCTGCGCTACGATCCCAACGAAGGTAGTTTTTCCGCCTGGTATTTCGAACATCGATTGCCGATCGCGCCGGAGCGCTATGGCGAGGTGCTGCGGATGATCGTGAAGGACGCCGACGCCGCCGAGACCGAGACGGGCAAGCGCCTGCT
Organism: Bradyrhizobium sp. CW1; assembly: GCF_023100665.1. Lineage (NCBI taxonomy): Bacteria > Pseudomonadati > Pseudomonadota > Alphaproteobacteria > Hyphomicrobiales > Nitrobacteraceae > Bradyrhizobium > Bradyrhizobium sp. CW1. Next base: position 1,876,742 of record NZ_CP064684.1, on the reverse strand, counting down.
GTCGCTCGCGGCGCGCTACACGGGACTGCGCCGCCCCAACCGCAAGGAAGCACCCGGCTTCAAGGCGGAGCTCAGGGAGATCGCAGGCAGCGCCGATATCATCGGGCGCGGCCTCGGCGCCTATCGCGCGGCCAAGGACCGTCCCGCGCAGACGCTGGCGCTGCATCATTTGCTGGAGCGCCAGCACTACAAGCTGGGGCACTGGCGGCTTGCCTCCAGCGACATCAACTATCGACGTTTCTTCGACGTCAACGGGCTCGCCGGCATGCGCGTCGAGGATCCCGGCACGTTCGCCGCCACGCACCGGCTGGTGAAGCAACTCATTGCCGACGGCAAACTGCAAGGCATCCGGCTCGATCATATCGACGGCCTGCGCGATCCCGCGCAATATTGCCAGCGGCTGCGCCGGCTGGTGCGCGACGCTCAGGGCACCACAAAGCCGTTCTATACGGTGATCGAGAAAATCCTGTGCGAGCACGAGCGCCTGCCGCATTTCGCCGGCGTCCAGGGCACCACCGGCTATGAGTGGATGAATGCCATCACTCACGTTCTGGTCGACGCCAAGGGGCTGGAGGCCATGGACGAGACCTGGCGACAGATCAGCAACCGGCCGCCGCGGCTCGCGCCTTACGTCAAGGATGCCAAACGGCGCGTGCTGGAGACGCTGCTGACCAGCGAATTCACGGTTCTGACGCGCCTGCTTGCGCGCATCGCCAACGGGCACTACTCGACCCGCGACTTTTCCGCTGACAGCCTGCGGCAGGCGCTCGAGCTCTATGTGCTGCATTTTCCGGTGTACCGCACCTATTTGACGACAAGCGCGCCAACGGCGAACGATCGTAAGCTGATCGACAACACCATCGAGCACGCTCGCCGGGAATGGTTCGCCGCGGACGAAGGCATTTTCGACTTCCTGCGCGACGCCCTCACCATGGACCTGCTCAAGCCTGGCCGTCCCCCGCACAGTGCCCCGCGGGTGCGCCGCTTTGCGCTGAAGGTGCAGCAATTCACCGGGCCGATGATGGCGAAGTCGTTGGAGGACACTGCTTTCTATCAATTTCACCGGCTGCTCGCCCTGAACGAAGTCGGCGGCGATCCCGCGAGCAAGGGCCTCACCATTCCCGCTTTCCACGAGACCATGCAGGCCCGCGCCAGGGAATGGCCGCAAGGGATGACGGCGACCGCCACGCACGACACCAAACGTGGCGAGGACGCCCGGGCGCGGATCGCTGCCTTAAGTGAAATTCCCGGCGAATGGACCAGCGCTGTGGCACGCTGGAAAGTCCTGAACGCACCGCACCTCGCGCTCGACGGCAATCTGCGCGCTCCGTCGGCCACGTTCGAATACATGCTCTACCAGACCCTGCTCGGCGCCTGGCCGCTCGTGGAGCCGGCCGATGCCGGTTTCGTCGCGCGTATCCAGGCCTATGCGCTCAAGGCCGCGCGCGAGGGCAAGGAGGAGACCAGCTGGCTCAACCCGCACGAGGCCTATGAGAACGGCGTCAAGAGCTTCATCGCGAAGATCCTCGATCCCGCGCAATCAGGCGAATTCCTGGAGGCGCTGAACACGCTGGCTCGCCGCGTCGCGCTGCTCGGCGCGCTGAACGCGCTGAGCCAGCTCACGCTCAAGGCGACACTGCCGGGCGTGCCCGACTTTTACCAAGGCACCGAATTCTGGGATCTGTCGCTGGTCGATCCCGACAACCGCCGCCCGGTGGATTTTTCCGCGCGACACGCGGCGCTGGGCACGCTGGACAACCCGGATTGGAATCATCTGATCAAGAGCTGGCCGGACGGTCAGCTCAAGCTGGCCTGGACGCGGCACCTGCTCAAGCTGCGCAACGAGCTGCCCGACGTCTTCGCGCGAGGTGACTACCAGCCGCTTCAGGTGCGGGGCGCACATGCCGACCATGTCGTAGCGTTTGCCCGCCGCCACGGCCGGGCTGCGGCGATCGTCGTGGTCGGGCGCCAGTTCGCACCTTTCACGCAAGCAGGCCGCGAATGGCCGGCGTTCGATGGGGCCGACGCCACTATTGACGTCACGGGCTATAATGTGCCGGGTTTCGCCGGCAACGATCTGCCGCTCGCGCAGGCGCTTCGCGGTTTTCCCGCTTCGGTCATCCCCGCGCGCCCAGCGGGCGCGGCGAAGCCGGTGCGACAGCGCACCCGCGCTTGAACGCTAGCTTTTCCCGTCCTTGCCCAACAGCAGCTGGCCGCGCTTGCGAATCGTGGCCTGCGCCATCTCCGCAAAGCGCTGCAATAGCCAGGGCAGCACCACCTGCACCTTGACATGGTCGTCGGCGACGTCGACCTGCCCCGTCGCGATCTGCCCGAGCGCGCGGATGCGGAAATTCATGCTGTCGCCGCTCCAGCTCTCCTCCTCGACCTGCATCACGGGAATGCTCGCCGCAGCACGGCCTAGCCCAGTCTTGAGCCGGCGCACCGCCTCCTCGCGGCCCAAGCGGTGGGGAATGGAGACGACAAGCGGTGCTGACATGGCTCTGCCCGGTTAGTGATTGAACCTCACATAGTCATGCCCGGCGGTACCACAAAGGTTCCATGCAAGTTGCGCGTGCACGGTGTTTCATTGGCGGAACTTTAGAACCTGCGGCAAGTTGCCCTCGCACCACGGGACAGGTTGCAAACGACCCTTCTAACGAAGGGCTGGAGGAGATTTCCGCATGTCTATCGGTACGATCATTCTGATCATTTTGGTCATCGCGCTGCTCGGCGGCTTCAGCGGCATCGGCGGCGGCCCGTTCTACGGCACCGGCTATTACGGCGGCGGCGGTCTCGGGCTCGTCATCGTGATCCTGCTGATCCTGCTCCTGCTGGGACGGATCTAGCCACCAAACGAAGATCTAGTAGGGTGGGCAAAGGCGGAATGCGCCGGGCCCACCTTTTTGCTCGGCTGAGAGAAGATGGTGGGCACGCTTCGCTTTACCCACCCTACTTCGTTTTCCCGGCGAGCTTCTTGATCGCCGCCTTGATCGACGCCGCTGCATCGTCATAACCATCCCACGCCTTCGATCGCGCCAGCAAGCCGGGCACCGTCCGCACCGTGTACCGCTTCGGATCGAGGTCGCTCTTCACCTGCGCCCACGTGACCGGCATCGACACAGTCGCACCATCTCGCGCACGCGGCGACAGCGGCGCCACCGCCGTCGACATCCGATCGTTGCGCAGATAGTCCAGGAAGATCTTTCCGTTGCGCAGCTTCTTCGACATGTTGAGCAGATAGCGCTCGGGAGCGTCGTCCGCCATCCACTGGCAGACGCCTTGCGCGAAGGCCTTGGCCTCCTTCCAGCTCACCTGGTCGCGCGCGCCGTGACGCAGCGGGACCACGACGTGCAGACCTTTGCCGCCGGTGGTCTTGCAGAAGCTGTCCATGCCGATGTCGGTCAGCCGCTGCCGCATCTCCTTGGCGGCCTCGACGACCTCGGCGAAGACGACGTCGGGCGCGGGATCGAGATCGAACACCAGCCGGCCCGGGGTATCGTAGGCGTAGGGCGCGCAATTCCAGGGATGCAGCTCGACGCCGCCGATCTGCGCCACGGCCGCGAGCCCTTCGATGCGGTCGATCTGCAAATAGGGCTTGCGGTCGCCGGAGACCCGCGCGAGCTCCAGAAGGTTCGAGGTGCCCTGCATGGCGTGGCGCTGGAAGAAGCATTCGCCCTTGATGCCATCAGGGGCGCGGATCAGCGAGCACGGCCGGCCCTTGAGGTGCACGATCATCCATTCGCCGACGGCTTCGAGGTAGCGCGCGAGATCCAGCTTGGTAACGGGATCGCCATTGCCGTCGTCCGGCCACAGCGCCTTGTCCGGCTTCGAGAGCACGACACCCATCACTTCGGCAGTGCCGGCTTGCGCTGTTCGTGCACCGGTCTTCGCTTGCGCGCGCGGCTTCGCGCGCTGCTTCGTCGAGGGCTCGGCAAGCTCGGTATCGACCGGTGTCTCGGCCTCGACCTCCTCCGCCGGCTTGTCCTGCCGCAGACCCTTGAAGGCGGCCTGGCGGATATTGCCGTCGGCAGTGAAGCCGGCGAACTCGATCTCCGCCACGAGCTCCGGCTTCAGCCAGTGCACCTCGCGCGTCTTTTTCGGTGCGTTCTTGCCGCCGAAGGGGCTTTGCTTCGCCTCCATAGCCTTCAAGGACGGCATGATGCGCTTGACCTTGTCCGCGCCGAAGCCGGTGCCGACCATGCCGACGAAGGCGAGATGATCACCGCGGTGCACGCCGGCCATCAGCGAACGGAATTTGCCATTGGTGGTCTTGTAACCGCCGATCACGACCTCATGGCCGGCGCGGCATTTTGCTTTGGTCCAGCTTTCTGTCCGCCCCGAACGATAGGGCGCGTCCAGCTTCTTCGACACCACGCCCTCGAGCTCGAGCTTGCAGGCGGATTGCAGCACGGCGTCGCCGCCGCTTTCGAAATGCTCGACATAGCGAATCTGGCTCGATTTGCGCTTACGCGCTTCCAGCAGCTCCTTCAAGCGCGCCTTGCGCTCGCCGAGCGGCAGCCGGCGATAATCGAGGCCTTCCGCAAACAGCAGGTCGAACGCAAAGAAGATGAGCTCCTCGGTCTTGCCGTCCGACAGCGCCGCCTGGAGCGACGAAAAATTGGGTGCTCCATTGTGGTCAAGCGCGACGATCTCGCCGTCGACCATCATATCCGGCAGCGCGCCCGCCTCCTTCGCGATAGTTGCGAATTTTTCGGTCCAGTCGAGGCCTTTGCGCGTCTTCAACGTCGCCTTGCCGCCCTCGACCCGCAGCTGCACGCGGTAGCCGTCGAACTTGATCTCGTGGCACCAGCCGTCGCCGCTCGGCGGGCGCTCGACCGACGTACAGAGCTGCGGCGCCACGAAATCCGGCATCTCCGCCGCCTTGTTCGCGGTCGTCGCGGTCGTCGCTTTCTTCTTGACTGTTTTGCCGGTTTTCAACGCCGCGCGGGGCGCCGGCTTGACCGTGCGCTCTTTCGCCTCGTCCGCCCGGTTGGACTGCCAGACCGCGTCGGCCTTGGCCTTGGTGCCCTTCGCCAGCATGAACGGTTTTGGCGCACGGCCCTTGCCTTCGGCGATCTGATCCATCGCGCGGCCGGAGGCGACCGATTTGTCCTCCTCGAGAATGTCGTTGTCTGCGCCCTCGCGAACATATTCGTCGCGATGCTTGATCAGGAGCCAATTGGTCCGTTTGCCGCCGGTGCGGTCGTTGCGCATGCGCACCAGGACCCAGCTGCCGTGCAGCTTCTCGCCGTGCAGCGTGAACTTCAGATCGCCCTTCTTGAAACCGCGTTCGGGATCATCGGATTCCCAGGTGCCGCGATCCCACAGCATGACCGTGCCGCCGCCGTACTGGCCTTCCGGAATCGTGCCTTCGAAGTCGCCATAGTCGAGCGGATGGTCCTCGACCTCGACGGCCAGCCGCTTGTCGTGCGGATCGAGCGAGGGCCCTTTTGTCACCGCCCAGGACTTGAAGACGCCATCGAACTCGAGCCGCAGATCGTAGTGCAGCCGCGAAGCGTCATGCTTCTGAATCACGAAGCGGCGCTGCTTCGACGGCGCCACCGCGGTCTTGCCCGATGGCTCGGGCGTCTTCTCGAAATCACGTTTCTGTCGATACTTGGAGAGCTTTTGCAGCACGACTGGTCCCGGATTCTCTTTGGCGTGAAGCCTATCACGGCCCGCATCCCACCCGGAACCAAAACCCCGCGGGACGGTTGGGGTTCCAAAATGACTCGCAGACGCTGGAGAACGGAATGGCACCGCGCGCCTATTGGAAGGGAACGTTGAAGCTCTCGCTGGTCAGTTGCCCCGTTGTGCTTTATCCGGCGACCACCGCGGCCGAGAAGACGCGGTTTCACATGATCAACCGGGAGACCGGCAACCGGTTGAAGCAGCAGATGATCGACGCCGAGACCGGCGACGTCGTCGAGAGCGACCAGAAGGGGCGCGGCTACGAGCTGCGCAAGGGCAAATATGTCGAGATCGAGCCGGAGGAGCTCGAAGCGGTCCAGATCGAGAGCAACCACACCATCGACATCGAGAGCTTTGTGCCGAGCGACGAGATCGACCAGCGCTATCTCAACCACCCCTACTACATCGCGCCCGACGGCAAGGCCGCGGTCGATGCTTTTGCCGTGATCCGCGACGCCATGAAGGACCAGGATCGCGTCGCGCTCGCCAAGATCGTGCTCACCAATCGCGAGCACATCATCGCGATCGAGCCGCTCGGCAAGGGCCTGCTCGGCACCACGCTGCGCTTCCCCTACGAACTGCGCGACGAGGACCAGTTCTTCGACGACATCAAGAGCCCGAAGATCACCAAGGACATGGTTGAGCTCGCCGGCCATATCCTCCAGACCAAGACCTCCCATTTCGATCCCAGCAAGTTCAAGGACGACTACGAGACCGCGCTGAAGGCCCTGGTGAAGCGCAAGGCCAGCGGCAAGACAATCGAACTGCCGGAGCCCGAGGAGAAGCCGAGCAATGTGGTCAGCCTGATGGATGCGCTGAAGCAGAGCTTGAAGGGACGCGGCGGGAAGAAGACGGCGGCGAAGTCCCATGCGCGCCGGGCGTCGGGGCGAACGGGCGCCGCGAAGAAGACGCATCGGTCGACAGCGCGGCAGAGGAAGGCGGGTTAGCTCTCCACCGCGCACCTCACTCTCTTCCCTCAAGGTGAGGAGGCGCGAAGCGCCGTCTCGAACCATGCAGGCCTCGCTGCAACAGTCGGGACCTTCATCCTTCGAGACGCGCGTTCCGCGCTCCTCAGGATGAGGGATGCAGCGTCAATCCCCCGCCTTCAGCCGATAGCCGATCCCCGTCTCCGTCAGCACATGTTGCGGCCGTTCCGGATCCGCTTCGATCTTTTGCCGGAGCTGGCGGACATAGACGCGGAGATATTGCGCGTCGGTCAGCTCGTCCCATAACTCCCTCAGCAGGAAGCGGTGGGTGAGCACCTTGCCGGCGTGCTGCACCAGCACACGCAGGAGGTCATATTCCTTCGGCGACAGTTTGACGTCGCGCTCGCCGACCCTGACGACCCGGCGCACCAGATCGACCGAGAGATCGCCGGCACGAAACACCGGCCGTTCGCCCTGGATCTGAAGCTGGTGGCGCAGCGCGGCGCGCAGGCGCGCCAGCAGCTCGTCCATGCCGAACGGCTTCGTCAGGTAATCGTCGGCACCCAGATCCAGCGCCTGCACCTTGCCGGCCTCATCGCCACGGCTCGACAGCACCACGATCGGCACAGCTTCGTTGCGGGCGCGGATGGTACGCAACAGCTCATGGCCCTGGATGTCGGGCAGGCCGAGATCGAGGATGATCAGCGCGGGATCCTCGCTGAGCTTCTCCAGCGCGGTCTTGCCGTTCGACGCCTCCAGGATCTCATAGCCTTGCGTCGAGAGCCCCATCCGCAGCAATTTGCGGATCGGCGGCTCGTCGTCGATGACCAGCACTTTGATCGGGGCGGCGCTCATGCGGCGGTATCCAATGCACGGGTCCGGGCGGGAATGGGCAGACGGATGGTCAGAACCGCGCCGCTCCGGTCGCTGCGATTCGCCGCCGAGATCGTGCCACGCATCGCCTCGACGAAGCCGCGGGAGATGGCGAGCCCGAGCCCGGTGCCGGGACGGACATGGTCGCCCTTCTGCACGCGATAAAACTTGTCGAACACCCTCTCGAGCTCCTCAGACGGAATGCCGTCGCCCTCGTCGGCAATCTGGAGCACCACATGATCGCTGTCGCGCCGGCTGCGGATCGAGACCGTCGCGTGGGGCTGCGAATATTTGGCGGCGTTGTCGAGCAGGTTGAACAGCACCTGCTCGAACAGCACCGCATCGAGCTGGAGCATAGGAAGGTCTGCGGCCAACTCCAGCTCCACCTTGTGGGCGGTGAGGATCTTGGCTGCCCGCCGGAGCGCGCTGCCGACGATCTCTCCGAGATCGTGCAACGCAGCGTTGGGCACGATGGCGCCGGATTCGAGCTTGGTCATGTCGAGCAGATTGGCGATGAAGCGGTTGAGCCGTTCGGATTCGTCGATGACCGTCGCGAGCAGGTCGCGATTCTCGGTGTCGGAGAGCGCGCTGGCGAGATCGCGCATGGTCGAGGCCGCACCCAGCACGGATGCGAGCGGCGTCTTCAGGTCGTGTGAAATCGAGGTCAACAATGCGGAACGCAGCCGCTCGGATTCGACGGAGCGCTTGACGCGATCGACGTCCTCGACCAGCAGCACGCGTTCGATCGCCAGCGCGCCCTGGTCGACCAGCGCGTCGAGCAGCCGGCGCTGGTCCGGCGTCAGCAAGGGACCGCTGCGGTCGTTGTCGATTCCGATGACCCCGATCGGGCCGCGCCCGGTGCGCATCGGCAGGAATAGCCGTTTTGCACCAGGCAGCGTGTCCGAGCCGCGGCCTGCAGGCCGGTCATTGCTCCAGGCCCAGTTGGCGGCCGCAAGGTCGGCCTGATCGAGATCGTCCTCGGGCGGATAGCCCGACTTCACCGTGAGCAGCCCTTCGTCCGGCAACAGCAGCACCACGCGGACTTTCAGCATCAGCGCGATCTGGTAGGCGGTCGCCCACAGCACGTCGTCGAGCGTGCCGGTGCCGGCGAGCTTGCGGCTGAAAGCATAGAGCTGCTCGGTGGTCCGGATGCGGCCGATCGCAGCATCAGCCTGGGTGCGGACCCGCCCCGCCACATTCGACACCACGAACGCAATCAGCATGAAGAAAAAGAACGCCGCGACATTGGTCGGATCGGTAATGGTGAAGGTATAGACCGGCGGCAGGAAGAAGAAATTGTAGGCGAGGGACGCCGCGACACTCGCAAGCAACGACGGCCACAATCCGTAGCGCACGGCAACCGTCACCACGGCGGTCAGAAACATCAGGTCGACGTTCTCAATGCCGAAATACGGCTTGATCGCCACGGCGGCAGCGAGGCCAAGCGCGGTGATCCCGACCGCCTTCAGATAGGGCCGCCCATCGAACGGGTCCGATCGCGTTGCGGTCTGTACCGCCGTCTTCGGCGGCGGCTCGTTCGTGAATTCGTCGCCAGGGATGACATGCACGCTGATGTTACCGGCGCGGCGCACCAGATCGTGCACGACGGAGCCGCGCGTCATCTCGAACCAGAGCGAGCGCGTGGACTTTCCGATCACGATCTGGGTGACGTTGTTGCCCTGCGCGAAGTTGACCACGTCGTCGGCGAGGCGGCGGCCGACGCCCGGAATCGTCAGTGCCTCGCCGCCGAGCGATTCCGCGAGCCGCAGCGTATCGGCGAGCCGGTCGCGCTCCTCATCGGACATTTGCAGGGACCGCCGCGTCTCGATCGACACCGCGATAAACGGCGCGTGCAGCCGGTCGGCCAGCCGCTTGGTGTAACGCACGAGGCTGGCCGCGCGCGGATCTTCGCTGATGCAGACGAGGATGCGCTCGCCTGCGGCCCAGGGACCGGCGATCGCGTTCGCCTGCATGTGGCTGAGTAGCTGCTCGTCGACCCGTTCGGCCGTGCGCCGCAGCGCGAGTTCACGCAGCGCGGTCAGGTTGCCCGGCGAGAAATAATGCTCCAGCGCCCGCTCGGCCTGCCTGGGGACATAGACCTTGCCTTCCTTCAGGCGCTGGATCAGGTCGTCGGGCGTGAGGTCGATCAGCTCGATGGCGTCTGCGCGGTCGAACACCGAATCCGGCACGGTCTCGCGCACCCGCACATGGGTGATCTGCGCGACAACGTCGTTCAGGCTCTCGATGTGCTGGATATTGACGGCGGTGTAGACGTCGATGCCGTGGGACAGCAGCTCCTCGACATCGAGATGGCGTTTTGGATGGCGGCAAAGGGGAGCATTGGTGTGGGCGAGCTCGTCGACCAGCGCGATTTTCGGGCGGCGCGCGATCACGGCGTCGAGATCCATTTCTTCGACAATCTGGCCGCGGTAGTCGAGCTTCTTGCGCGGGATCACTTCCAGCCCACGCACCAGCGCCTCTGTCTCGGCCCGGCCATGGGTCTCGACGAAGCCGACCACGAGGTCGATGCCGGCCTTGCGCTTGGCGTGGGCGCTTTGCAGCATCTCGTAGGTCTTGCCGACGCCGGGAGCGGCGCCGACGAAGATTTTCAGCTTGCCGCTCACGCCCTCCTCCCGGCGCGCGGCCTCCAGCAGCGCCTCGGGCGAAGGACGTTGTTCGGGATCGCGGCGCTCTCGGACCATCAGATCAATATAATCATCCGCGCGGACCTAGCCTAGACTACTTCGTGGCACGATCGAGCGCGAGATTCAGAGTCAGCACGTTGACCCGGGGCTCGCCGATCAGGCCGAGCAGGCGGCCCTGGGTGTTGGAAGCCACCAGTTGCTTGACCTGATCCTCCGGCACGTTTCGCGCCTTCGCGACGCGCGGCACCTGGAATTGCGCCGCTTCCGGCGAGATATCCGGATCGAGGCCACTGGCTGAGGTCGTCACGAGGTCGACCGGCACGGCGGCATTCGGATTCTCGCCCCTGAGCTTGTCCACGTCTTCCTGCAGCCGGTCGGCCAGCGCCTTGCTGGTCGGGCCGAGATTTGAGCCACCCGAATTCGCGGCGTTGTAGGGCGCCGGTACCGTCTTGGTCGAATCGTTCGGATTCGGCGCCACCGTCGCCGAGGGACGGCCGTGGAAATATTTGTCGTCCTTGAACTCCTGCCCGATCAGGGCGGAGCCGACCACCTTGCCGTCGCGCTCGATCAGGCTGCCCTGCGCCTGCGCGGGGAAGATCGCGCCGGCAATAGCGGTCATCGCGAGCGGATAGGCTAAGCCAGTGATGGCGGTGAGCACCAGCAGCAGGACGATGGCGGGGCGGATTTCTCTGAGCATGTGTTTCTCCTATTTCTTTCGTCATTGCGAGGGGCGAAGCGACGAAGCAATCCGGTCTCTCAGCCGCGGCAAGAATTCTGGATTGCTTCGCTTCGCTCGCAATGACGGGGTTAGGCCAAATGCAAAGCGGTCACCACGAGGTCGATCGCCTTGATGCCGATGAAGGGAATGACGATTCCGCCGAGGCCGTAGATCAGCAGGTTGCGCCGGAGCAGTGCGCCGGCCCCGACCGCGCGATAGGCGGCGCCCTTCAGCGCCAGCGGGATCAGCGCGATGATAACAAGCGCGTTGAAGATGATCGCCGACAGGATGGCGCTCTGCGGGCTCGACAGATTCATGATGTTGAGCACATTGAGCTGGGGGTAGAACGCCAGGAACATCGCCGGGATTATCGCGAAATATTTCGCGACGTCGTTGGCGATCGAGAATGTAGTCAGCGCGCCGCGCGTCATCAGTAGCTGCTTGCCGATCTCGACCACCTCGATCAGCTTGGTCGGATTGGAGTCGAGGTCGACCATGTTGCCGGCCTCGCGAGCCGCCTGGGTGCCCGTGTTCATGGCGACACCGACATCTGCCTGCGCGAGCGCCGGCGCATCGTTGGTGCCGTCGCCGCACATCGCCACCAACTTACCCTTGGCCTGCTCGTCGCGGATCAGCTTGAGTTTGTCCTCGGGAGTTGCCTGCGCCAGGAAGTCGTCGACGCCGGCTTCCGCTGCAATCGCGGCCGCCGTCATGGGATTGTCGCCGGTAATCATGACGGTGCGGATGCCCATGCGTCGCAGCTCGGCAAAGCGCTCGCGGATACCGCCCTTGACGATGTCCTTGAGCTGGATGATGCCGAGCAGCTTGCCGTCCCGGGCGACCGCCAGCGGCGTGCCGCCGGCCTTCGATATGTCGTCGGCGATGGTCTGAATCTCGCGGCCGATGTCCGAGAGCCCGGCGGGCTGGATGGAACGAGCCGTGTTGCCGGAGGCGACCACCAGCGGCGCACCGCCACCGACATAGTTGAGGATCGCATCGACCGCGCCCTTGCGCACCGACGAGCCGCCGGCATCGACGCCGCTCATGCGGGTCAGCGCCGTGAACGGGATGAAGGTGGCTCCCAACTCGGCCATGTCGCGGCCACGGATACTGTATTTTTCCTTGGCCAGCACCACGATCGAACGGCCCTCCGGGGTCTCGTCGGCGAGCGAGGCGAGCTGGGCCGCGTCCGCGAGCTCCTGCTCGGTGACCCCGCGCACCGGGCGAAAGGAGGTCGCCTGGCGGTTGCCGAGCGTGATCGTTCCGGTCTTGTCGAGCAGTAGCGTGTCGACGTCTCCGGCGGCCTCGACCGCACGGCCGGACATCGCCAGCACGTTGAAGCGGACCAGACGGTCCATGCCGGCGATGCCGATCGCCGACAGCAGTGCGCCGATCGTGGTCGGGATCAGCGTCACGAACAGCGCGACCAGCACAACCACCGAGATCGAGCCGCCGGCATAGGCCGCGTAGCTCGGGATGGTGACGGTGGCGAACACGAAGATGATGGTGAGGCCCGCCAGCAGGATGTTGAGCGCGATCTCGTTCGGAGTCTTCGCCCGCTCGGCGCCCTCGACCAGCTTGATCATACGGTCGATGAAGGTCGAGCCCTGCGCTGCCGTGATCCGCACGCGAAACCAGTCGGACAGCACCTGGGTGCCGCCGGTCACCGCCGAACGGTCGCCACCGGATTCGCGGATCACGGGTGCGGACTCGCCGGTGATGGCGGCCTCGTTGACGGACGCGACGCCCTCGATCACCTCGCCATCGGAGGGAATGGTATCGCCGGCCTCGACCAGCACGATGTCGCCGACCTTGAGGCTGGTGCCGGGCACCAACTTGAAGGTGCGGTCAGAGCCGGTCAGTAGCTTGGCCTGGCTCTCGGTGCGGGTCTTGCGCAGCGATTCCGCCTGCGCCTTGCCGCGGCCTTCTGCTACCGCTTCGGCGAAGTTGGCAAACAGCACCGTAAACCAGAGCCAGACGATGATCTGGAAGGTGAAGCCGAGATTCTCACCGCCGGTGAGGAGATCGCGCAGGAAGATCACAGTGGTGAGCGCGGCCACGATCTCGACCACAAACATCACCGGATTCTTGATCATCAAGCGCGGATCGAGCTTGATGAAGGACGCGCGGATCGCAGGCACGACGATCTTGGGATCGAGCATCGCCGAGACGGACGCGCGTTTTTGCAGTTTCGTGGTATCCATGGAGGTCACTCCAAACAATCAGAAGGCGGTCGATCAGAACACTAGTCGTTCAGAACACCTGGCCGGCGTTCATCGCGAGATGCTCGACGATGGGGCCGAGGGCGAGGGCCGGGAAGAAGGTGAGGCCGCCGATGATCAGGATCACGCCGACGACGTGGCCGACGAACAGCCCGCCCGTGGTCGGGAGGGTGCCCGCGGACGGCGGGATCGATTTCTTGGCGGCCAGCGAACCCGCGATCGCCATCGCCGGGATGATCATGAAGAAGCGGCCGACGAACATCGCGCTTGCGAGCGTGAGATTGTAGAAGAAGGTGTTGCCGGTGAGGCCCGCGAAGGCCGAGCCGTTGTTGCCGGTCGCCGAGGTGAAGGCATAGAGCACCTCGGTGAAGCCATGCGGCCCGGCATTCGCCATCGAGGCGACCGCCGCCGGATAGACCACGCCGACCGCGGTCCATCCCAGATACATCAGCGGCAGCACCAGGATCGCGAGCATCGCCATCTTCACTTCGCGCGCCTCGATCTTCTTGCCGACATACTCCGGCGTGCGGCCGACCATCAGGCCTGCCACGAAGATCGCGAGCACGACGAACAGCAGCATGCCATAAAGGCCGGCGCCGACCCCGCCGACGATGATTTCGCCGAGCTGCATATTGATCAGGGGAATCATGCCGCCGAGCGCCGTGAAGCTGTCATGCATGGCGTTGACCGCGCCACAGGAGGCGGCCGTCGTGATCACCGCGAACAGGGAGGACGCGACGATGCCGAAGCGAACCTCCTTGCCTTCCATGTTGCCGCCGGTCAGGCCGAGCGCGTGCAGGGTCGAAGTACCGTTGGCTTCCGCCCAATAGGTGATGGCGACACCGGCGACGAACAGCACACCCATCACGGACAGGATCGCCCAGCCCTGGCGCTGGTTGCCGACCATGCGGCCGAACACGTTGGTCAGCGCCGCACCCAGAACGAAGATCGACAGCATCTGCACGAAGTTCGACAGCGCGGTTGGATTTTCGAACGGATGCGCCGCATTGGCGTTGAAGAAGCCGCCGCCATTGGTGCCGAGCATCTTGATCGCGACCTGGGAGGCGACCGGGCCGACCGCGATGGTTTGCTTGGCACCCTCGAGCGTGGTGGCCTCGACATAGTCACCGAGCGTCTGCGGGATGCCCTGCCAGACCAGGAACAGCGTATAGACAATACCGATTGGCAACAGCACATAGAGGCTGCAGCGGGTGACGTCGACCCAAAAATTTCCGACGGTGCGCGCCGACGCGCGCGAGAAGCCGCGGATCAGGGCGACCGCCAGCGCGATGCCGGTTGCCGCCGACAAGAAGTTCTGGTGCGTCAAGCCGAGCATCTGCACGAGATAGGACAGCGTGCTCTCTCCACCGTAATTCTGCCAGTTGGTGTTGGTGATGAAGGAGATCGCGGTGTTGAAGGAGAGATCCGCGGCGACAGCGCTTTGGCCGGCCGGATTGAACGGCAGGACGGCCTGCAACCGCATCACGCCGTAGATGATGAGGAAGCCGCCGACATGGAACAACAGCATGGCGACCGTATAGGTCAGCCAATGCTGCTCGCGCTTCTCGTCGACGCCGGCGAACCGGTAGATGCCGGCCTCGATCGGACGCAGCACCGGAGACAGGAAGGTCCGCTCGCCGTTGAACACGCGCGTCATGTACCAGCCGAGCGGTTTTGTGAGCGCGACGGTAATGACGCAAAAGAGAATGATCTGGAGCCAACCGATCATAGTCATGATATCAACCCTTCAGGCTTCGTGAGCACGGTCAGAACCGCTCGGGCCGCAGCAGCGCGTAAGTGAGGTAGAACAGGAGGCCGAGCGAAACGGCGCCGGCGAGCGAATAATCGAAGATCATGGCCGCTCCTTCAAAGCCGTTCGCAGGCGTAGGTGTAGCCAATCGCAAGGGCGAAGAAGCCGAAGCCCAGCGCCAGCATCAGAATGTCCATCATGGAGATACTCCTCGTTGCGCCATTGATTTGGACGCAACCGTTTCTCGGGAGACCCGGTCGGCGCGTGAAAGGAAATGCCAGTGCATTTCCACCGCGCCCACCGGGACCTTTGACCGTGCTGAAGTGCCACCCCAGGCATAGGTTTTCGAGACGAGGGCCGTGGCGAAGTTATAGGAATCTCATAAAAGGCCGAGGCTGGCCTGGTCGGACAACGCTCGCGAGGCACATCACATCGTCGTCCCGGCGAAGGCGGAGAATGGCGCGCGACCGCCCCCATCCCGCACTTATGAAATCCCTATATCTCCCGCCCCGCCCCCATCTCGTTTTCAAATGCCGTTTTGGCCATCTTGGAGAGGCCGGCCGACTGACCGACGCCACCTCCAGGAGGCCTGACATGACCACCGCCGCTCTCCGACACTACGATCCACCGTCACTTGGCAACCGCTTGCGCAATGCGCAGGTGATGACGCAACCGCTGATGCTCGAGATCATCGACAAGGCGTGTCGGCACTTCCCTTCAGCTCGGACAGATCGAGCCCACCGCGCGCGTCACGCGCCTGATCGAAGCAGAGGCCTGGGCCGATGCCGCGCACTGATGGAGCTGGAGCTGCCGCTCTGGCAAGTCCGCCGCATCGCCTATGACGAGGGTGAATGGCATTGCGCTCTCTCGCGCGAGCGCGAATTGCCGGACTGGCTCGACGCCGCGGTCGAGGCGCGCTACTCCGATCTCGCGCTCGCACTGCTGTCGGCTTTCATCGAGGTTCAGGCATTGGCCCTGGAAGTTTCGCGTCCGAGTGTTCCCACTGTTCGCCCCGCGCCTGACCCGCTCTACGAGCCGGTAGGCTGCGAAAATTTCGGCTAGTGGGCGCGGTCCTGACGCTCGTCATCACACTCGTGGCGCGCGGGCTCGGAGCATAAACCGTCACGCCCATCGACCGCGAATTGACCATGGCTGCCTACGGGGCGAGCAACCGGCTCCGCAGCGCGGTCGCGACGCCCGGCTGAGGGCACGTCTCCCACACCAAAAACACTCGGCCGATCTGGCGCAGTTTCACGGAACCGTGTAGATCGGTTTCATGAGCATCAGCAACGTCAACGTGGTCGCCCATCCCCTGGTCCAGCACAAGCTCTCCCTGATGCGGGAGAAGGACCGCTCGACCAAGAGCTTTCGCGAAATCCTGAACGAGATCGGGATGCTGCTCGGCTACGAGGTGACGCGCGACCTGCCGCTGGAGCTGGTCGAGATCGAGACGCCGATTGCGCCGATGCGGGCGCCCAAGATCGCCGGCAAGAAGCTCACGCTGGCGCCGATCCTGCGCGCCGGCGTCGGCTTCCTCGACGGCATGCTGGCGTTGATGCCCTCGGCGCGCATCGCTCATATCGGGCTCTACCGCGATCCTGATACGTTGCAGGCCGTGGAGTATTACTTCAAGGCGCCGCAGGACCTGTCGGATCGCACCGTGATCCTGATGGATCCGATGCTGGCGACCGGCAACTCGGCCTGCGCCGGCGCCTCGCTGCTGAAGGCGCGCGGCGCCCGCGACATCCGCTTCGTCTGCCTTCTGGCCGCGCCTGAAGGTATCGCGCAGTTCCAGAGCGAGCATCCGGACGTGCCGGTCTGGACCGCCGCGATCGACGAGCGGCTCAACGACCACGGCTACATCGTGCCGGGGTTGGGCGACGCCGGCGACCGGATGTTCGGCACCAAGTAGACAGGTTCGCGCGGTCGGGTTAGTCCGGTTGCCATGAGCGCCAATGAATTCTCGCTGCAATCGCTGATCCGGGCCGAGGCGGCCGCTGATCCCGCCTTCGTGTTCGACGGCACGCTGGTTTCGCGCGCCGAATTCTCGGAACAGATCGAGCAGACCGCCGCCTGGCTTGCCGCGCGCGGTATCGGCAAGGGCGACGTCGTCGCGGTCTGGCTGGTCAACCGGATCGAATGGATCGCACTGCTGTTCGCCGCCGCCCGGCGTGGGGCAATCGTCGCCGCCGTCAATACACGCTACCGCAGCGCGGAGGTCGCGCATCTCCTGAAGCTGTCCGGCGCCCGTGTGATGGTGATCGAAGCCGCGTTCCGCTCGATCGACTTTGCCGCTATTCTCGCCGACGTCGCCAAGGACGAGGTGCCCGCGCTGCGAGAACTCGCGGTGGTCGGCGCGGATGAGATTCCCGCCCAATGGCCATGCGTACGCTTCGACGCCTTCGACAAGCCTTATCCGCCGGCTACGCCGGAGGAGGAGGACGTCGGTCTGCCTCTGCTGCTCTACACGACGTCGGGCACCACCAAGGGACCGAAGCTTGTCGCGCATTCACAGCGAACATTGGCCACGCACGCCGCCGCCGTTGCCAAGGCGCTCAAACTCTCGCCGCAGCGCCATGCGCTGCTGGCGATGCTGCCGTTCTGCGGCACTTTTGGCATGACGAGCCTGCTCGGCTTCGTCGCAGCGGGCGCGGCCGTCCATGCGCTCGACGCCTTCGAGGCCGCGCCGGCGCTGAAGATTCTCCGCGAGTGCGGGATCACGCACGCCTTTGGTTCCGACGAGATGTTCCGCCGCATCCTCGCCCTCACCGACGCGCCGCATCCATTTCCGCATCTCGAGGCATGCGGCTTTGCCGCGTTCCAGCCCGGCTGGCGCGAGCTTGCGGCGGAGGCCGAAGCGCGCGGCATGCCGTTGCACGGCCTCTACGGTTCGAGCGAGGTGCAGGCGCTGTTCTCGATCGCACGCTCGAGTGATGGCTTCGCCGATCGCATCGAGGGCGGCGGCTGGCCGATGTCGCCGGAGGCCAAGGTCCGGGTGCGCGACACCGAGACCGGCGAACTCGCCCCTCGCGGCGTCTCCGGCGAGATCGAGATCCGTGCGCCGTCACTCTTTCTCGGCTACTACAACAATCCCGACGCGACGCGCGACGCCTTCACCGCGGACGGCTTCTTCCGCACCGGCGATATCGGCCAGCTGCGCGGCGACGGCTCCTTCGTCTACGAAACCCGCGCGGGCGACGCCATGCGGCTCGGCGGCTTCCTGGTTGCGCCCGGCGAGATCGAGGACGAACTCAAATCGTGCGCTGGCGTGGCCGACGCCCAGGTCGTCGCGGTCGATCTGAAGGGAAACGCACGCTGCGTTGCCTTCGTGATCCCCGCTCGGGAAACCCACCACGAGCCGCCGCGGCAGGACGCGCTGATCGCGCGCCTGCGCGAGCGGCTCGCCGGCTACAAGGTCCCGGCTCGGATCTACGTCGTGGAGGCCTTCCCCGTCACCGACAGCGCGAACGGCGTCAAGATCCAGCGCGCCCGGCTTCGGGCCATGGCGATGGACCGGATCGCGGCCGAATAGCTCTGCCGTAGCGCGTCACGGTGATCGGGCGCGAATATCGCGGCGCCCGGCAATGGTACGTGTTCGAGCTTAGTATGACTTGGCCAGTCCAAGCACCTTTTCCGCGATGAAGCTCAGCGCAAGCTGCGGGCTGACCGGCGCGATGCGCGGAATCAGAACTTCACGCAAGTAACGCTCGACGTGAAACTCCTTGGCATAGCCAAAACCGCCATGGGTCATCACCGCCTGCTCGCAGGCGTGATATCCGGCCTCACCCGCAATGTATTTCGCGGCATTGGCGGCGCCACCGCAAGGCATGCCCTTGTCGTATTGCCAGGCCGCCGACATCACCATCAACCAGGCCGCCTCGAGCTCGACCCAGTTTACAGCCAGCGGATGCTGAATGCCCTGGTTCTTGCCGATCGGCCGGTTGAACACCACGCGGGTCTTGGCGTATTCGGTCGCGCGCGACAGCGCGAGCTTGCCGAGGCCGACGGCTTCCGCGGCGATGAGAATGCGCTCGGGGTTCATGCCTTCGAGAATGTACTGGAAGCCTTTGCCCTCTTCGCCGATGCGATCCTCCATCGGGATTTCAAAGTCCTCGAAGAACAGCTCGTTGGAATCGACGACCTTGCGGCCCATCTTCTCGATCTCGTGGACCTTGATCCTGTTGCGGTCGAAGTCCGTATAGAACAGGCTCAGCCCATGCGTCGGCGAGCGCACGTCCTCCAGCGGCGTGGTGCGCGCCAGCAGCAGGATCTTGTGCGCGACCTGCGCGGTGGAGATCCACACCTTCTGGCCGTTGACGATATAGCGGTCGTTCTTGGCCACCGCTCGGGTCTTGAGCTGTGTGGTGTTGAGGCCGGTGTTGGGCTCGGTCACGGCAAAGCACGCCTTCTCGCGGCCCTCGACCATCGGCGGCAGCATGCGCTTGCGCTGTTCCTCGGTGCCGAACACGACCACGGGATTGAGACCGAACACGTTGATGTGCACCGCGGAGGCGCCGGACATGCCGGCGCCGGATTCCGCGATGGCGCGCATCATAATCGCGGCTTCGGTGATGCCGAGGCCGGAGCCGCCATATTCCTCCGGCACGCAGATGCCGAGCCAGCCGGCGTCCGCCATGGCCTTGTGAAAGTCGTGCGGGAAGCCGCCGTCGTGGTCCTTCTTCAGCCAATAGGCGTCGGGAAAGTCTTCGCAAACCTTTGCGACGGCGTCGCGAATGGCTTCCTGCTGAGCGGTGAGCGCGAAATCCATATTCTTGATCTCCTTCTTGGGAGAAGCGAACGCGCAATCTCCCCCTCGTCGCGTTCCCCACGCGAAGGCCGTGGCGGATTGGTGCGCCCGAACGTGCCTTCGCTTGCGTTCTTTAACTTGAAAAGCAGGGTACAGATACGTGAATTTCCCTATCAACTGTGTGTAGCATGCATAGGGTCATGCGGCGCGAGGATGCGAGCGCGCCGTTATTTCGCAGGGAGGAAACCGCGATGGCCGGACTTTATTTCGAGGAGTTTTCGGTGGGCCAGGAGTTCAGGCATCCCCTGACGCGGACCGTCACGGAGATGGACAACACCCTGTTCAGCCTGCTGACGCTCAATCCGCAGCCGCTGCACATCGACGCACATTTTTCGGCCCAGACCGAGTTCGGCCAGCGCATTTTCAACAGCCTTTACACCCTCGGCATCATGATCGGCATGACGGTCTATGATACGACCATGGGGACCACCGTTGCCAATCTCGGCATGACGGACGTCACTTTTCCGAAACCGGTCTTCCATGGCGATACGCTGCGGGCGACGACAAAGGTGCTTTCGTTGCGGGAATCCAAATCGCGCCCCAAGGCGGGCATCGTCGAGTTCGAGCACCACGCTCTCAACCAGAACGACGAGATCGTCGGCAAATGCCGCCGCATGGCGATGATGCACAAGAGGCCGGTCTGATGCGTTCGATGCTGTTCGTGCCGGGCGACTCCCCGCGCAAATTCGAGAAGGCCAGCGAAGGCAACGCCGACGCGCTGATCATCGATCTCGAAGATTCCGTCGTCACCGACAAGAAGCCGGAGGCGCGCGGGTTGACGCTGACGATGCTGAAGGGCCGCAACAAGCCCCACCAGCTCTATGTCCGCGTCAACGCGCTCGACACCGGCATGACGCTCGCCGACCTTGCCGCGGTGATTCCGGGCCAGCCCGACGGCATCGTGCTGCCGAAATCGCAGGGCGGCGACGACGTGCGACAGGTCGCGACCTGGCTGGAAGCTTTGGAAGCTGCGGCTGGTATCGCCATTGGCTCAACACGCATCGTCTGCGTCGCGACCGAAACCGCAGCTTCGATCTTCGGGCTCGGCAGCTACAAGGGCTGCTCTCCTCGCCTCGCGGGCCTGATGTGGGGCGCGGAAGATCTCTCGGCCTCGCTCGGCGCGACTGAGAAAGCGGCGGGCGGCGTGTTCCACAGCCCTTATCGTCTGGCCCGCGATCTCTGCCTGATGGCGGCCGCCGCGGCCGAGGTCGCGCCGATCGACACCGTCTATACCGACATCGACAATCTCACCGGACTCGAACAGGAAACGCGCGCGGCGCGGCGTGACGGTTTTTCGGCGAAAGCGCTGATCCATCCCAAGCACGTCGACGTGGTCAACGCGGCGTTCGAGCCGACCGAAGCCGAGCGCAATTGGGCCGAGAAGGTGATCGCGGCGTTCGCGAGCAATCCGAACTCCGGCACGCTGCGCCTCGACGGCCAGATGATCGACAAGCCGCATCTTCGCGCCGCAAAGAAGATCCTCGGCCAGAGTTAGATCAGGACGCCGCGCTGCGACAGATGGGATCGAAGCCACTCTCAGCGTCGTCGTGGCCGGGCTTGTCCCGGCCATCCAGGGCTTCCACGCAACCGGCACCCAAAACGTGGATGCCCGGGACAAGCCCGGGCATGACGAAGCGAAACGTCCGGCCCCTCACTTTCCGCAGGCGGGGAGAGGGGAGCGTTAGACGATCTTGATCGACATATCCGGCAAGCCGTCGAGCTTGCACAACAGCACGTCGCCCTTCACGACCGGGCCGACATTCTCCGGCGTGCCGGAATAGATGATGTCGCCGGCCTTCAGCTCGAACGCTTCCGACAGTTTTGCGATTTGCTCGGCCACGCTCCAGATCATCTTGCTGAGATCCGAGCTCTGCTTCACCGTCCCGTTGATCGCCAGCGAGATGGCGCCCTTGTCGAAATGCCCGGTCTTGCTGGCCGGGTGGATCGGGCCGATCACCGCGGCGTGGTCAAAGCTCTTGCCGATCTCCCACGGCTTCTTCTCCGCGGCCATCCCGTTCTGGAGATCGCGCCGGGTCATGTCGAGGCCGAGCGCGTAGCCATAGACGTGGTCGAGCGCCTTCTCGGCCGGGATGTTGCTGCCGCCGGATTTCAGCGCGGCGACCAGCTCGACCTCGTGGTGATAGTTCTTGGTCAGCGACGGATAGGGATGATCGGCGACTTCGCCCACGGCGACGTTCTGGATCGCGTCGGTGGGCTTCTGGAAGAAGAACGGCGGCTCGCGGTTCGGGTCCGAGCCGCGCTCGATCGCGTGCGCCGCGTAGTTGCGCCCGATGCAGTAGATGCGGCGGACCTGGAACACCTGAGTTTCGCCGACGATCGGGATGGTGACCATCGGCACTGGAAAGATCGGCTTCGGGCCGGCCTGCGCCGCGGCCGGCGCAACTTCCGCGATTGAGGCAGCACTTGCCGCCGCGGCAATTGCGAGCAGCTCCCGTCGCGTTGCTGATGTCTCTTTCATGGCTTGTGCTCCCTTTTTATGTTCGTTGGGCGCATAATGCGCGCCGAGCCGCCTGATAATCAATATTCAGTATGCCAGCAATGCTGGACCGGCACGTCGACTAATTTAGAACAGGCCGGCTGCAGCCGAGCCTTCCGAACCGGCTCCCTTTCACCCTAGCATGGAACTTGCATAAATTCTGGGCGACATGGACGCCGCATGAACCTCATCAGCCTCGATATCCGCATGCTCCGGTCGCTGATCTCCGTGGTCGAGACCGGCAGCATCACCGAGACCGCGCGGCGGCTGGGCCGCACTCAGCCGGCGATCACTCTGCAATTGCAGCGGCTGGAGGAGCTCACCGGCAAGCAATTGTTCGAGCATGTCGGGCGCCGGCTCACGCTGAGCGAGGACGGCACCACGGTTCTCACCTACGCCAAATCCATCCTGAGGTTGCATGACGAATTGATTTCGCAGCTGGCGTCACAGGAGATCGAGGGTCAGGTCGTGCTCGGCACGCCCGACCTCTATGCCGCCTTCATGCTGCCGCAGATCCTCAGCGTGTTCCGAAAATCATTCCCGCGCGTCCAGGTCGAGCTCAATTGCGCGCTCTCGACGCCGCTGGTGGGCCTCGTCAAGCGCGGCGATGTCGACATCGCGCTCGTCACCCGCATGAACGATTTTACGGGCGGCCAGGTGGTACGGCGCGAGCAACTGGTCTGGATGACCGGCGAGCAGTCCTCCGCGCACCAGGAACGGCCTATCCCGCTGGCGTTGCTGCCGCCCGGCAACATCTATCGCGACTACGCGATTGACACGCTGGAACGTGCGAATCTGCGCTGGCGCATCGCCTGCGTCAGCGAAAGCGTCGGCGGCCTCCAGGCGGCGGCCTTCGCCGGCATGGCCGTGACCGTACTCGGCCGCAGCGCGCTGGTGCCGGCGATGCGCGAGATCGGCCCGAACGAGGGCCTGCCGCCGCTGCCGAAGATCGAGCTGCTGCTTTACAAGTCGAGCGGCGCGACCTCGAAGGCGGCGACCGCCTTGCACGACTATCTCGCGCACTATCTGCGCCTCGACGAGGAGCTCAGCGGCCGCGGCGAGCCGATCGAGCTGGGATAAAGCCATCCGGACGTTCGCGCAGCGGTCGTCCCAAACTGCGTCCCGGGTCCACGATCGCAGACAAAGAGCGACCGGCTTGCTGCGGTGATATCCTCTTTGATTGGCCTAGCGAACGAGGCGGTTGCTTCCTGCATTGGCATTGCGCGGCTCGGTTGCTGGAGCCACTCGGACGAGGACCGTGAGCGGTGTGCCGTTGCGCAGCAGAGCGAGCTTCACCTCGTCGCCGACCCGCGCAAGACCAATGGTATTGCGCAGCTGCGCGGCGGTGCGGATCGGGCGGCCCTCCGCCGTGGTGACAATGTCGCCCTTGTGCAGGCCAGCCTTCTCGGCCGGCGAATCCGCGGCAACTTCGGCGATGAGCGCGCCTTCGGTGCGTCCCTTGTTGACGGACGGGTGGAGGTCCTTCAGCGAAATGCCGATGCGACCGCGCTCGACCCTGCCGGTGGCGATGATCTGCTCCATCACCTTGCGCGCCATGTTGACGGGAATGGCAAAGCCAATACCGACATTGCCGCCAGCGGGCGAGATGATGGCCGAATTTATGCCGACCAGTTCGCCCTGCAGGCTGACCAGCGCGCCGCCGGAATTGCCGGGATTGATAGCGGCGTCGGTCTGAATGAAGTCTTCATAACCCTGCTTGCCGAGGCCGGTTCGGCCTAGGGCGCTGACGAGGCCCGACGTCACCGTCTGGCCGAGGCCGAAGGGATTGCCGATCGCGAGCACGAAGTCCCCGACTTCCAGTGCGTCGCTGTCACCGAGGGGAAGCGCCTTCAGTCCGGTCGGATTCTGGATCTGGAGCACGGCGACGTCCGTCGGCGAGTCGCGGCCGACGACCTTTGCGGAAAACTGCCGGCCGTCCTTGGTCGTGATCTGGAGGGCGGAGGTGCCTTCGACCACGTGGTTGTTGGTCAGCACGTAGCCGCTCCGGGCATCGACGATCACGCCGGAGCCGGTCGCGCTGACTTCCTTCTCGATCTGCCTCGGAACGTCGAAGAATTCGCGGAACAGCGGGTCACGATAGAGCGGATTGTCCTCGCGTACCCGGCCGTGCACCGAGATGTTGACCACCGCCGGCGTCACCTGCCGAACCAGAGGCGCCAAAGTCGGCACCGAGCCGCCCGGCTTCAGATCGGGGATCTGGCCTGCGGCGGGATGTGACGCCGTCAGTATCAGCACCAGCAACGCAAGCGAGAACGAACGCATAGCAATCGTCTTCATGACCAGTCGCATCGTCTGAGATTGAAATCAGAGAGCCGCTTCACGTTTGTCTGGCGGCACGTCGAGCCAGCCTTGCAAGGCTAGAAATGGAATGGCCCAGGCCGCGGAGACCTGGCCGACCAGCACCAGAGCAAGAACGGCCTGCGTGAGCATCACGCGCCTCGCCGTTCTGCGGCGGCCCAAGGCCGCCGCAAGCGCATCGGGACGCCGCCGCCGCGCGGCGGGTCGTCGTCATTGTCGCCGTCGAGCCGGCGCAGGGCCGCGAGAATATCGGCGAGCCGAATCGTACGGTTCATGCCGGGAATTTCACGCAAAGCGGGACAGGATTCGACGGCGTACATGTCGGACGCCCATGACGACAGAATGATCCGCTTCTCCGGCGTGGAGAGCTCCTTTGCATTCAGGACATCCGCGGGCGAACCGTAGTGAACCGCGGGATGAAACAGCGGGTTGAGATTTCCGGAATTCGTATTCACGTTTGTCATCGGTTGGGCCTCCCCTGACGCTCCTTTCGAAGGGATGGATGTGCTGATGATCGAATGGCCGTTCTCTCATGCATGTGGGAGCGCGGCGCGCATATCTGAGCGCCGCGTTCCACCATTCCCCTCGATCGAGCGCTTAGGCTGCTTTCTTCTGCTCGATCTGAGTTGCAGGAGAGGCCGCGCCCGCGATCTGGATCCGGCGCGGCTTCATCGCTTCCGGAACCTCACGGACGAGGTCGATGATCAAGAGGCCGTCCTGGAAGGACGCCTGCTTCACCTGGACATAATCGGCCAGGTTGAACACGCGCCGGAACGGCCGTGCGGCGATACCCTGGTACAGATATTCGCCCGTCGCACCTTCGGGCTTCTTGCCCTCGACGGTCAGCGCATTCTGTTCGGCCGTCACCGTGATATCGTTGACGCCAAAGCCCGCCACAGCGAGGCTGATCCGGTAGTGATCTTCGCCGGAGCGTTCGATGTTATAGGGGGGATAGTTGTCTTCGCTCGCCTGGCGCAGCGCGCTGTCGACGAGACCCGCCAGATGATCGAAGCCGACGGTGGAGCGCCACAGGGGCGCGAAGTCAAACGTGGTCCTCATAACCAAGTCCTCCAAAGAGCAAGATGGATACGAAGGAGCGCAGGACAGGGTTTTAGACGGGTCCAAAGACACCGGCCCGGCGCCCGCTCCGGGCCCCTCGCGGGCACCCGGCACACCGCTCTCGCGGCGAAAATGACTTAGAAGAACGCAAGTCGACTTCAAGAGGGCCCCTCGAAAAATTTTTCGGGCGCAGAGGCCGACCGGCAGGACGCGGCCGGCCCGCTCCAGGCCGGGTTCGGCTCACGCCTTCGCGCGGGCACGATCCGGTTCGCGCAACGCCAGCTGCGGCCAGAACGCCGCCCATGGCTGGGCCGCTTCGAACGCAGCGGCGATGCGGAAGATCGTGGGCTCGTCGAGCCAGGGAGCGACGATCTGCAAGCCGATCGGCAGCCCATCGCGATCGAAGCCGCAGGGCAGCGTCGCGGCCGGAAGGCCGGCGAGATTGATCGGCCAGGTGAAGGGCGACCAGCCGAGATGCGGATCGACATTGCCGCCGTCGATCGTGTCGACGCCGAGGCGGCCGGCCTCGAACGCGGTCACCGCGACGGTCGGCGTCACCAGCGCATCGACGCGCTCGAACAGCTTCAGGAAGCTGCTGCGAGCCTGGGCGCGGCGATACCCTGCTTCGATATAGTCCGTGCCGCTGTAGCGCCTGCCGGCACTGATGACGTCAAGATAATCTGCTTCGGAGCTGGCGAGATCGGCCGTGGTCTTGCTCGAGACCGCGCCCGCCTGTTCGGTAAAGGCGATCGGCTTCAGCGTGTGCTCCAGGATCCCGGGATCGAGGCCCGGACCATCCATGGTGACCTGCGCGCCGCAGGCATCGAGAATGGCCAGCGCCTTGCCGAACGCCGCGCGCACATCGGGGCTGACCGCGGCGTAGCCGAGATCGACGCTGGCGCCGATGCGAATGCCGTTCAACGGCGCGGCCTTCGTATCGAACCGACGCGCCGCCACCGGCAGGCTCGCGGGATCGCGCAGATCGTAAGCAGCGATGATCTCCAGCGTCAGCGCGGCATCCGCGACCGTGCGCGTAATCGGCCCAGTATGCGCGAGCGAGCCCCAGGACGGTGGCGAGAAGCCGGGCGAACGGGGCACCAGGCCAAAGGTCGGCTTCAGGCCAAACACACCGCAGAAGGACGAGGGCACGCGGATCGAGCCGACCCCATCGGTTCCGATCGCGATCGGACCGCAGCCGGCGGCAACGCCCGCCGCCGCGCCGCCGCTCGATCCGCCACTGGTGCGACCCGGGTTCCAGGGATTGCGCGTGGTGCCGGTGACCGGGCTGTCCGCCGTCAACTTGTAACCGGACTCGCAGGTCGTGGTCTTGCAGGTGACGATCGCACCCGCTTCCTTCAGCGCTGAGACAACCGCCGCGTCGACATCGGGCACGAACGCCTTGTTCATCGGTGAGCCGCCATAGGCCGGCACGCCCGCGACAAAGACCAGGTCCTTGATCGTGACGGGGACACCGGCGAGCGCTCCCTTGGTCTCGCCGGCGCGCATCTCCCTGGTGAGACGGTCGGCCTCCGCCCTCGCCTGCCCGTACATCGGCGTCACCACCGCGTTGCAGGCCTCGTTCGTCGCCTCCAGTGCGGCAATGGTGTCGTCGACGACATCGCGCGGAGTGAACGCCTTGCGCCGGTAGCCGGCCAGGATCTCGGTTGCGGAAAGCGAGCCAAGGCCAGTCGGCACCGGCGGGAAGGCCGTTCGGCCGGAACCATCAGTCATCATCAACCCTAAAAGAGCTAGCTGAGCGCCGCGTCGACGGCGCGCTTGGCCATGACCGTGACGAGATGTGCACGGTAGTCGGCTTCGGCGTGGACATCGGAGGTGAGACCGTCGGTGTCGATCCTGATCGCCGCGATCGCGGACGGATCGAAATTTCGCGACAGTGCTTCTTCCATCGGGGGAACGCGGAATACGCCGGAGCCCGCGCCGGTCACGGCCACGCGAACACCATCGGCGAATTTCGCGACGAACACGCCGACCAGCGCATAGCGCGACGCCGGCGCCTTGAACTTGGCGTAGCCCGCCCTGAGCGGCACGGGAAAGCGGATCGCCGTGATGATCTCGCCAGGTTCAAGCGCGGTCTCGAACAGACCACGGAAGAACCCGTCGGCCGCGATCTCGCGCGTGCTGGTGACGATGGTCGCGCCCAATCCGAGCACACCTGCCGGATAATCGGCCGACGGATCGTTGTTCGCGACGGAGCCACCGATAGTGCCGCGGATGCGTACGGCGGGATCGCCGATCATCGAGGCCAGCGCGGCGAAACCCGGGATCTTCGTCTGCACCAGCTTCGAGGCTGCTACCATGCCATGTGGCGTCATTGCACCGATGGTGATGGTGCCGCCGTCGTTGGTGATGCCCTTCAGATCTCCGAGCCTCGACAGGTCGACTAGGGCTGGCGGACTGGCGAGCCGCTGCTTCAGCGTCGGGATCAGCGTCATGCCGCCGGCGAGGAGCTTGCTGTCTTCGATCGAGGTCAGCAGTTTGGCAGCGTCGGGAATCCGGTCCGGCTGGTGATAGGCAAACGGCTTCATTGTCATCCTCCCTATTCCGCAGCGACCGGCAGCGACGCGTTCTGCAGCAGGCGCCAGATCCGGTTCGGCGTTGCCGGCATGTCGACATGGGTGACGCCGAGATGCGACAGCGCATCGACCACCGCGTTGATGACGGCGGCCGGCGAACCGATGGTGCCGACCTCGCCGCAGCCCTTCACGCCCATCGGCGTGTGCGTACACAGCGTCGAATGGGTCGCGATGTTCATCATCGGCATGTGGTCGGCGCGCGGCATGCAATAGTCCATCAGCGAGCCCGATAGCAGCTGGCCCGAGCCCTCGTCATAGACCGCGTTCTCGTACAGCGCCTGACCGACGCCCTGCACGATGCCGCCGTGCAACTGGCCCTCCACGATCATCGGGTTGATGACAGTGCCGACGTCGTCCACCGCGGTGTAATTGACCAGCGTCACCGTGCCGGTCTCCGGGTCGATCTCGACCTCGGCAATGTGGCAGCCGCCGGGATAGGTGAAGTTGACGGGATCATAATAAGCCTGCTCTTCGAGCCCCGGCTCCAGCACTTCGAGCGGATAGTCGTGCGGCACGTAGGCGGCGCCCGCGATCTCCTCGAACGTCCTCATGCGGTCGGTGCCCGCGACCGAGAATTTTCCGGCCTCGAACTGGATATCCACTTCGGCCGCTTCAAGCAGATGCGCCGCGATCTTCTTGCCTTTCGCGACCACCTTGTCCGTCGCCTTCGACAGCGCCGCGCCGCCGACCACCAGCGATCGCGAGCCATAGGTACCCATGCCAAACTGCACGCGATCGGTATCGCCGAACACGATGTCGACATTGTCAAACGCGACGCCGAGCTTTTCCGAGACGATCTGCGCGAACGTCGTCTCGTGGCCCTGGCCGTGATTGTGCGTGCCGATCATGACCGTGACCTGGCCGGTCGGATGCACCCGCACGGTGGCACTCTCATAGAGCCCGCCACGCGCGCCCAATCGCCCCGCGAAGCGTGACGGCGCGAGGCCGCAGGCCTCGACATAGGTCGAGTAGCCGAGTCCACGGAATTTGCCCCTGCGCGCCGACTCCGCCTTGCGGATACCGAAGTTCTTGACGTCGGCCGCGACAAGAGCGCCGTCGAGACACCCCATCGGATCGCCGGAATCGTACTGCACCAGCACCGGCGTCTGATACGGGTAGGCCCCCTTCGGGATCATGTTGCGTCGGCGGATCTCGACGCGGTCGATGCCCATCTCGCTGGCTGCGACGTCGACGATGCGCTCCAGCACGAAGGTCGCCTCGGGTCGGCCCGCGCCGCGATACGCGTCGACCGGAACCGTGTTCGTGAACACCACCTTCACGTTGCAGTAGATCGCTGGCGTGGTGTAGACGCCGCCGAGCAGCGGTCCGTAGAGATTGGTCGGGATGTTCGGTCCGAAGGTCGAGAGATAGCCGCCCATATTGGCGAGCGTGTTGACACGGAAGGCCAGAAATTTTCCGGTCTCGTCCAGTGCGAGTTCGGCCTCGGTGACGTGATCGCGGCCGTGGCGATCGGAGACGTAGCCTTCCGACCGGCTCGCGACCCATTTGATCGGCCGCATCACGCGCTTGGCGGCCCAGGTAATCACGGCCTCTTCGCCGTAGTGGAACTGCTTGACGCCAAAGCCGCCGCCGACATCGGGCGCGACCACGCGTAGCTTGTGCTGCGGAATGTTCAGCACCAGCGCGCCCATCAGGAAGCGCACGACATGCGGGAACTGGCTGGTGGTCCAAAGCGTGAAGCGATCCGTGCCGGGCTCGTATTCGGCGATCGCCGCGCGCGGCTCCATCGGGTTGCCGATCAACCGGTTGTTGACGAGGCTGAGCTTTGCGACATGGGCCGCCTTCCGGAAGGCGGTCTCGACCGCGGCCTTGTCGCCGAGCTCCCAATCGCAACAGATGTTGTTCGGAACGTCGTCGAACAGTTGCGGCGCGCCGGGCCGCACGGCTTCGAGCACGCCGACCACCGAGGGCAGCACCTCGTAATCGACTGTCAGCAGCTCGGCTGCCGCGCCGGCCTGCGCCGGCGTCTCCGCGACGACGAAAGCCACCATGTCGCCGACGAAGCGCACCTTGCCCTGCGCCAGCATCGGGAACGGCGGCTCCTTCATCGGCACGCCCTTGGCATCCGAGATACCCCAGCCGCAGGGCAGCGAGCCCAGCTTGTCGGCGGCGGCATCCTCGCCGGTCAGCACCGCGATGACGCCGGGCGATGCCAGGGCCGCACTCTTGTCGATGCCGCGCAGGATCGCGTGTCCGTGCGGCGAGCGCACGAACACACCCGCCGTCATGCCCGGACGCTTGATGTCGGAGACGTAACTGCCGCGTCCGGTGAGGAAGCGCTGGTCCTCTTTCCGTTTAGGTGAAGCGCCGATCCCGATCACATGGCCCATGGTCACTCTCCCTTGGCCACGTTCATGGCGGCGGCGCCTGCCATGACCGAGATGACGATGTTCTGATAGCCGGTGCAGCGGCAGATATTGCCTTCGAGGCCGTGACGGACGTCGACCTCCGTCAGGTTCGGCTTCTCGGCCGCGAGCGCCACCGCCGTCATCAGCATGCCGGGTGTGCAAAAGCCGCATTGCAGACCGTGATGCTCGCGAAATGCCTCTTGCATCGGATGCAGCCGGTTCGAACCCGGCACACCTTGCAGGCCCTCGATGGTGAGCAGCGTCGCACCGTCGAGCGCGGGCGCAAGCAGCGTACAGCTCTTCACCGGCAGGCCGTCGAGGTGCACGACACAGGCGCCGCACTGGCTGGTGTCACAGCCGATATGGGTGCCGGTGAGGTTGAGCCGCTCGCGCAGCAGCTCGGCGACCAGCGTCGCCGGTTCGACATCCACAGTTGTCGGCCGTCCGTTGAGTGTGAAGGATATCTGCACGATCATACTCCTGTGCGCGACGGGTCTTTAGGCGAGTGGAAGCGCGCTGCCGGTGGCCCATGTGGCCATCACGACATCGCCGACGGTGAAGGGATCCGCGAAGAAAGTCTTTTCCGGCACGTAGGCCACGAACGCGTCGTCCGGCACGGTGTCGAGCATGACCTTGACGAAATAGCCCTGGTATTCGATCGCGAGCACGCGACTCGGCAGCGAGGTGGAGCAGCCCGGCGGCAGCGCCCTGCCCGGCCGGACCAGCGCGACATCGTCGCGGCGCACGGCGATGTCGATCTTGTCGCCGACGCTGACCGTGGACCGCGCCTGAAGCGGGACCTCGATGCCATCAGGCGCGGCCTGTGCGAGCGTAAAGGTCGAACCGTTGACCTTCTCGACCCGTCCCGACAGCACGTTCTGCCCGCCCATGAACTCGGCGACGTAACGATCATGCGGATGGGCGTAGACATCGCGTGCCGCGCCCGCCTGCTTGATTCTGCCTTGCTCCATCACCACCACGAGATCGGCGAGCGCGATCGCCTCGAGCTGGGTGTGGGTCACGTGGACGAAGGTGATGCCGAGCTCCTGCTGCATTCGCCTGAGCTCCTGACGCATCTGCACGCGGAGCTGTTCGTCGAGCGCGGACAGCGGCTCGTCGAGCAACAGGACCCTCGGCTCGGTGATCGCGGCACGCGCCAGCGCCACGCGCTGCTGCTGGCCGCCGGAGAGCTGCGCTGGAAGGCGGTCGGCGAATTGCGTCAGATGCACCTTCTCGATCATGGCATCGGCTGCGCGGAGGCGATCGGCCTTCGACATGCCGCGCACGCGGAGCGCAAAGGCGATGTTCTCGCGCACGGTGAGATGCGGGAACAACGCGTAGGACTGAAACATCATCGCGGTGCGCCGCTGCACCGGCGCGAGCCCGACGACGTTCTGGCCGCCGATCACGATCTCGCCGGCGGTCGGGTCCTCGTGGCCGGCGATCATGCGCAGTATCGTGGTCTTGCCGCAGCCGGAGGGGCCGATGAAGCAGCAATAGGCGCCGTCGGCGATCTTGAGGTTGACGCCGTCGACCACATTGCCGACTCCGTCAAAGCTCTTGCAGACGCCCGCCAGTTCGATATCGCCGCGATCGCTCTTCATTTCCCAGCTCAACCCTTTGTGCTGCTGCCGCGCTTCTTCTGGATCAGCACGATGCTGCCCAGGCTCGCGCCGATGACAATGAAGGAGACGATGGTAGTCACGGTGCCGAGCGCATAGAGCGAAGGCGAGGTGACGTTCAGCGTCATGCTCCAGATCTCCAGCGGCAGCGTGTTGAGCGAGCCCGCGGTCTGGAGGCTGCGGGCGAACTCGTCGTAGGAGAGCGTGAAGCCGAACAGCGCGACCGCCACCAGGCCGGGTGCCAGCACCGGGATCATCACCAGCCGGATCGACTGCCAACGGCTGGCGCCGAGGTCGTAGGCCGCCTCCTCCCAGACGTGGTTGAAGCGCGACATCACCGCGAACATCACGAGCACGCCGAACGGCAGCGTCCATGACAGTTGCGCGCCGAGCGCCGAGGTGTACCAGCTCGCATTGAGGCCGAGGGCCTGGAACAACAGACCGGTACCGAGGCCGAGCACGAGTCCCGGTGCGACCAGGCTGCCGATCATCATGTAGAACACGACGGTGTCGCCGCGAAAGCGCTTGCGAAAACCGAGCCCGGCCAGGAACGACACCACCACTGTGATGATAGTGACGATGATCGCGAGCTTGATCGAACGATCGAACGAGCCCTTGACGTCGCCGGTCCGCACTTGGGTGAAGAGATCGACGAACCAGTGCAGCGAAGTGCCCTTCATCGGGAACACGAGGCCGCCACGGATGTCCTGGAACGACAGGACGTAGATACAGAACATCGGGCCGTACAGCGCAATCACATAGAACGCGAACAGTGTCGCCAGAACATAGAACGTCCACGGCCGACCGCCCTTGCTCGGCGCAATCGCCTTTGTCACCGGCGCGATCGCCTTTGACACATCAGCCTTGGGCATGTCGGCGAGAACCGCACTCATCGCGTGATCTCCTGCCTGATGTCGACCGTGCGCAGGATCAGCGAGACGATCGCGACCAGCACCAGCGTCAGCAATACTGCGCTCGCCGCCGCGGTCGGATATTGCAGCACGCCGACATCCTCGTAGAAGGCGCTGACCACAGAGGCCGAGCCGCCGCCGGACATCACCTTGACCACGAAGAAATCGCCCATCACGATCGAGACGACGAAGATGGTGCCGAGGGCGATGCCGCTCTTGGACATCGGCACCACGATCAGCCGCATGATGTCGAAACGACTGGCGCCGGCATCGATCGCGGCCTCGATCAGCTTCTTGTCGATCCGTGCCATGGAATTGAAGATCGGCACGATCATGAAAATGGTGAGCTGATGGACATAGGCGATGACCACCGCAAGGTCGGAGAACAGCAGCACCTCAAGCGGCTGGCGGATCACACCGAGTCCCAGCAGCGCCTGGTTGATCAGGCCTTCCTTGCC
Source organism: Bradyrhizobium sp. CW1 (assembly GCF_023100665.1). Taxonomy (NCBI): domain Bacteria; kingdom Pseudomonadati; phylum Pseudomonadota; class Alphaproteobacteria; order Hyphomicrobiales; family Nitrobacteraceae; genus Bradyrhizobium; species Bradyrhizobium sp. CW1. The sequence continues at coordinate 1,843,281 of NZ_CP064684.1, read as the reverse complement.
GAGCAGCGGAATCCAGGAAATCATCCGGATGATGTTCGAGGTCCAGAACGGCACCGTGCAGAGCAGGAACAGGCCAATCGCCAGTAGTTGGTTGCGGACGTGGAAAACCAGGAAGTATGCGACGAAGAAGCCGATGATCAGCGTGAAGATCCAGGTCAGCAACGTGAACTTGATCGTCGCCAGATACAGCTTCAGCGTCAGCGCCGAATGCAGCACCTCGACATAGCTTGCGAGCGTGAAGCCCGGCGTCAGCCCGCCGAAGCCGTCGGTGGCGAAGAAGCTCGCGGCCAGCACGACCAGGATCGGCGCCACGAAGAACGGTACAAGCACCAGCACGAGCGGCGACACGTAGAGCCAGCCGGCGAGATTTGCGCGTGGTGGGGTTTGAGCTGGACTAAGACTTGGCTGCATGTCGGCAAACGCCTCGAAGTCGGTCATTTGGCACCGGCGCATCGCCGCGCCGGCGCTTCGTTCACGTCAGGGAAAGCAGGTTTCAGGCCACCTTGAAGTCGTTCCAGCGCTTGTTCATGTAGGCGGCTTCGTCCATCAGCGTGTTCCAGCAGGAGATGTTCTTGACGCGGTCGAGGAACGAGCCGCCGTCACGCTTGGTGCCGCTCTTCTCCATCGGCACGCCATAGGGGTCGTTGACCACCTCGGGCGCGGGCTGGCCCTCGTACCAGAACGCCCATTCGGCCGCCGTGAGGAATTTCTTCGCAGTCGAAGGGACCGGGCTGTAATAGCCGTAGCGCGCGACGAAACCGCCCTGCCAGCCCGACAGATACCAGTTGAGATATTCGTAGGCCGCGTCCAGCTTCCTGCCGGAGAGATGTTTCATCAGGCCCATGCCGTTGCACCAGCCGCGATAGCCTTCCTTTCCGTTCTTGATGTTGACCGGCGCGTAGACGCAGGGGATTTCCTTCACGCGTACCGCGGCAACCGCCGGCGACCACATCGACTGGATGACCACTTCGCCCGCCGCCATCAGCTGCACCGACTGGTCGAAGGTGGTCCAGGTCGCGCGGAACTGGCCCTGCTTCTTGAGCTCGATCAGCTTGTTGCAGGTGAAGTCGATCTCCTCCTTGGTCATGTTGCCTTTGTTTCCGTACTTGATCAGCCCGGCGCTTTCGAAGCAGAGCGCGGCGTCCATGATGCCGATTGCGGGCACGTCGAGGATCGCGGCCTTGCCTTTGAATTTCGGATCGATCAGATCCTTCCATTCCGTGACTTCATGGCCGACGAGGTCGGGGCGATAGCCGATGGAGTCGGCGTTGTAGACCTGCGGCAGGAAGGTCGCCCATTCGGTCACGCCGTCGCTCAAATCGGTCGAATCGGGCTTGGCGATATACATGGCCTCGTAGGGCGAGATGCCCTGGCGCGGGATCTTGTGACCGTCGATCTCGCCCTTGGTAAAGATCGGCAGGATGTTGTCGAACTCCTTGACCTTCTTGACCTCGATGCCCTGGATCACGCCGCGCTTGGCAGCGAGCTTGGCCTGCCAGCCCTCGAGATCGGCGATATCGACCGTATTTGGCTGGCTTATGAAGCGGTTGATGGCGGCGGAAGTGTCGAGGTTCTGCATCGTCACCTTGAAGCCGAGATCCTTGGCCGCCTGGTCGCCGATCGCCTTCACCACCGAATAGGACACGCCGACATGGCGCAGCTCGATGTCCTTGATCTCCTGCGCCCAGATGGTTGGGAATCCGCGGATCGCGTCCGATCCTGCAGCCGCGCCGGCCACCGCCGCGGCGCCCTTCAACAGCGTGCGCCTGCTCAGCTTTTTCGCAGACTTGTCGCTCGTCCCCGCCGGATTGGCAGTGGATGTCCCCTTGTCCCTGTCAAGCATGGCAACCCTCGTTGGCTACAATGAACGTGCGCACCGGTCGCCATTGACCGGCTGCGGATGTGATCAATTGCGAGGGAGGCTATGGGCGGGAGGTCGTGAAGTAAAATTGGAAGTAAAAATTCGCTGCATAAACGCGGCTAATGATTCGCCCCGCTGCACCGGCTTTTGGCAACGCGCATAAGATGAAGGCGGCCCTCAGGACCTGAGCGAGTCCCGCGCGGTCTCCGGCGCTATCAACGTTGCGATGATGGTGATGACCGACAGTGCGATGATATACACCGACACCGGCCGGTACGAGGCGGCCCATGCAAGCAGTGCCGTCGCAATCAGCGGCGAGAAGCCGCCACTGAGCGCGGCGGCAACGTTGGCTCCCAGCGATGCGCCGCTATAGCGCACCTGGGTACGGAACAGCTCCGGCATGAAGGCCGCCTTCGGCCCGAACAACAGCGCATGCGTCAGTGTCATCGTCACGACGAGCGCGAGCGTGATCAGCGCAGGCTCCCTGGTGTCGAGGAACCAGAACAACGGAAACGCCAGCGCCACCGAGAACACGCCGCCGGCGAGATACAGCGCTTTGCGGCCGAAGATGTCGGACAGCCAGCCTGCGAGGGGCAGCGTCGCGAGCTCGACGAGCGCGGCATAGACCACCGCGTTGAGGATCACCTGCCGCGGAAGGCCGAGCTGCGTCGTGGCATAGACCACGGTGAAAACAGTGAGGAGATAAGCGAGCCCGACTTCGGACACCGTGATGCCGATCGCCAGCAGGAAGCTGCGCCAGTCGCGGCGCAGGACTTCCAGCACCGGCTGCGCCAGCACCTCCTTGCGCTCGAGCACCTCCTTGAAGTGCGGCGTCTCCGCGAGTTTCAGCCGCACGATGAAGCCGACACCGACGAGCAGGATGCTGATCAGAAACGGCACGCGCCAGCCCCAGCTCAGGAAGTCCGCTTCGGGCAGCTGCGTCATCAGACCGAAAATGCCGGTGGACGCGGCGACGCCGACGGGGAAGCCGATCTGCACCAGACTGCCGTAAAAGCCGCGGCGGTTGCCGGCGTGCTCGGCCACCATGACCACCGCGCCGCTCCACTCCCCACCGAGCCCGATGCCCTGGACGAAGCGCAAAATGACGAGGAAGATTGGCGCCCAGACGCCGATCTGGCTGTAGGTCGGCAGGCAACCGATCAGGAACGTGCCCAGTCCCATCGCGAACATGGTCGCGACCAGCATCTTCTTGCGGCCGAGCCGGTCGCCGTAATGCCCGATGATCGCACCGCCGATCGGCCGCGCGACAAAGCCGACCGCATAGGTCGAGAACGCCGCCAGCGTGCCGACCATGGGATCGAAACTCGGGAAGAACAGCTTGTTCAGCACGAGCGCCGCCGCCGTGCCGTAGATCAGGAAGTCGTACCACTCGATCGCGGTGCCGAGCGCGGCTGCCCACACCACATGCGCCGTCGTCGATTTCTCCGCCGCAGTGGAGACTCCCGATGCTGCCGTCATTGCCATCCGCCCCAAGATTCCTGGGCGACATGATGGCCAATCGTTGTGGCGGTTGCAACTTGCGGGAGTGTTAGTTCTCCCAAGATCAGAATGCGAGATTTTCGCGCCACTGCCTCCTCACTGTCGTCCCGGCGAAGGCCGGGACCCATAATCACAGGGAGGAGTTTGGCAAAGACCGGCGCCCCGGTACTGCGACCGCCCGACTTCGAGAGATCACGCGGTATGGGTCCCGGCCTTCGCCAAGACGACGCGGAGCCTTTATTCTCCATTGACAAACTTATTTGCTAATATCTAACTTGCTGCCACAATAACCGGCCGCGCCAAGCGCGCCCATAAACGAGAGGGAACGACGATGAGAGGGTTTTTGGCCTGCGCCATGCTCGCGGCCATGACTTCGGCTGCCATGACCACCGTTGCGAACGCGCAAATCTCCGACGACGCCGTGCGGATCGGCGTGCTGACGGATCTGTCGAGCTGGGGCCGCGACAACAGCGGGCCGGGCTCCGTGGAGGCCGCGAAAATGGCCTTGGAGGAATTCGGGCCCACCGTGCTCGGCAAGCCGATCGAGATCATCAGCGCCGATCACCAGATGAAGACCGATGTTGGCGTGCAGATTGTGCGCGGCTGGTTCGACAACGGCAAGGTCGATGCCGTCGTCGACATCCCCAATTCCGGCATCGCGATCGCCGTCCACAATATGGTGCGCGAGCGCAACAAGATTGCGCTGCTCTCCGGGCCCGGCGCGAGTTCGCTGACCGACGAGCTTTGCAGCCCGAACACCGTGCACTTCACCTACGATACCTACGCGCTGTCGAAGGTGACGGCCTCCGCCGTGATCAAGGAAGGCGGAAAATCCTGGTACTTCATCACCGCCGACTACGCCTTCGGGCAGCAGCTCGAGAAGGATGCCACGCGCTTCATCAACGAGATGGGCGGCAAGGTTTTGGGCGGCGTGAAGCACCCCACCAATACGGCCGATTTCTCGTCCTTTGCACTCCAGGCGCAAAGCTCGAAATCGGACGTCGTCGCTTTCGCCAATGCGGGCCAGGACACCGACAATGCCATCAAGCAGTCCGGCGAGTTCGGCCTGGTGCAGGGTGGCCAGAAGCTGGTCGGCCTCCTGATGTTCGACACCGATGTCCACGCGATCGGCCTCAAATCCGCGCAGGGTACCTACATGACCACGGCCTCGTACTGGAACATGGACGAGGCGACCCGCGCATGGTCGCGGAAATTCTACGAGCGCACCAAGGTGATGCCGACCATGATTCAGACCGGCGTCTACGGCTCGGTGCTGCATTATCTCAAGGCCATCAAGGCCGCCGGCACCGATGATCCCGCCAAGGCGATGGCCAAGATGCGCGAGCTGCCGATCGAGGATACATTCGTTCATGGCGGACGCTTGCGCGAGGACGGCCGCGTCATTCGCGACATGTATCTCGCCAAGGTGAAAACACCCGAGCAGTCCAAGGAACCGTGGGATTATTTGGAGATCATCAAGACGGTGAAGGGCGAGGACGCCTTCCGCCCGGTCTCCGAGTCGAAATGTCCGTTGCTCAAGAAGTGAGGCCTGCATGACCGGCAACGAGCGCAACGAGACTTACGAGTGCGATGTGCTCGTGGCCGGATCGGGCTGCTCCGGCATGTCGGCCGCCATCACCGCGCGCTATCGCGGCCTCGACGTGCTGATCGTCGAGAAGGAGCCGCGCTTCGGAGGCACCACCGCCCGCTCCGGCGGCTGGCTCTGGATTCCCGGTACCTCGCTGGCCAAGGCCTACGGCATCGAGGAGACACCGGAGCAGGCGCGGACTTACCTGCGGCACGAAGCCGGCAACAACTTTGAAGCCGCGCGCGTCGATGCATTCCTGAGCGCCGGGCCCGAGGCGATCGATTTTTTCACCAGCAAGACGGCGCTCCGTTTCGACATGCCGCTGGTGTTCCCGGACTACCACGCCGAGGCGCCCGGCGGCGCCCAGGGTGGTCGTTCGATGGTGGCGCGCCCGTTCGACGGCCGCGAACTCGGCGACCAGATCAAGACCCTCGGCATGCCCCTGCCCGAGCTGACCGTATTCGGCATGATGCTCGGATCCGGCAAAGACATCGTCCATTTCATGCGCGCGACGAAGTCCCTAAGCTCGGCGGTCTATGTCGCAAAGCGCCTGTCGCGGCATCTGATGGACGTACTGCGCTATGGCCGCGGCATGACGCTGACCAACGGCAATGCGCTCGCCGGGCGCCTGGCAAAATCGGCCCAGGACCTGAAGATACCGATGTGGCTGTCCTCGCCGGTGCGCGAGCTCACTGTCGAGAACGGCACTGTCACGGGCGCCATTGTCGCCCGCGACGGACGCGACGTCCGCATTCGTGCGAGACAAGGCGTCGTGCTCGCCTGCGGCGGTTTCCCGCATGATGTCGAACGGCGCAAGAAGATGTTCCCGCACGCGCCGACCGGGAACGAGCATTTTTCGCCGGGACCGACCGGCAACACCGGCGATGGGCTGCGGCTCGCAGAACGCGCCGGCGGACATGTCGAGGACAGGCTGCCGAACGCGGCAGCCTGGGTCCCGGTCTCGGTCACCAAGCGCAAGGACGGCTCACACGGCGTGATGCCGCATTTCATCGACCGCGCCAAACCCGGTGTGATCGCGGTGATGCGTGACGGCAAGCGCTTTGCCAACGAGGGCAATTCCTATCACGACTTCGTCCAGGCCATGGTCAAGGCGGCGAAACCCGGCGAGGAGATCGCGGCGTACCTGGTCTGCGATCACCAGACCCTGCGCAAATACGGCCTCGGCTGCGTGCCGCCGTTCCCGATGCCGCTGGGTCATCACCTCAAGACGGGATATCTCATGCGCGGCGAGACACTGGAGGCACTCGCGGCAAAAGCGGGTATCGATGCCAGCGCGTTTACCGAGACCGTCAAGCAGTTCAATGCGACCGCACCACAGGGACACGACGCCGCCTTCGGCAAGGGCTCAAAGGCCTATAACCGCTACCAGGGCGATGCGCTGCACGGCCCGAACCCCTGCGTCGCGCCGATCGAGAACGGCCCGTTCTACGCCATCAAGATGGTGGTCGGCGATCTCGGCACCTATGCCGGCATCGTCACCGACGAGAACGCGCGGGCGCTCGATGCGGAGGGACGGGTGATTCCCGGGCTCTATGCCGCCGGCAACGACATGGCGAGCATCATGGGCGGCAATTATCCGGGCGCCGGCATCACGCTTGGGCCGGCGCTGACCTTCGGCTACATTGCCGGCCGTCATCTCGCCGACAGCGCCGCCAAGCGCAACGCGGCGTAAGCCACGCCAGGAGGCGCATGAAAAGAGAGAGCCGCGGCATCCAGTCGATCGAGGTCGGCGGAGAATTGCTCCGCGCGCTTGCAAGATGCGGCGAGCCGATGATGCTGCGCGATCTCGCGCGCGAGGCCGGCATGACGCCGGCCAAAGCGCATCCCTATCTCGCCAGCTTCTCCCGCATCGGCCTGATCGAGCAGGACGAGACCACCGGCCGTTACGAGATCGGCGCGCTGGCGCTGGAGCTCGGCCTGATCAGCCTGCGCCGACTATCCGGCGTACGCATCGCAGGACCGAAGATCGCGGCGCTCGCAAGTCAGATCGGGCATGCGGTCTCGCTCGCGGTGTGGGGGACGCACGGCCCGACCGTGGTGCAGCTCGAAGAACCCGGCCAGCCCGTTCACATCGTGATGCGCGCCGGCTCGGTGATGGCACTGCTGGAGACGGCCACGGGCCGCGCCTTTGCGGCCTTCCTGCCGGAGAAGACGATCAACGCCGCGCTCGAAAGCGGCCTCGATCGTCATGGCGTCGGCTATAATCCGAAGCGCGCCGTGAAAGGCGCGAAGGTCACTGAGATGCTCACAGAGGTCCGCAAGCACGGCCTCGCCCGCGCGCTCGGCGACCCCCTGCCCGGCGTCAACGCATTCTCTGCGCCGGTGTTCGATCATTCCGGCCATGTCGCGCTGGTAATCACCGCGATGGGGCCGGAAGGCACTTTTGACGCGCGCTGGGACAGCCCGATCGCCCATGCGCTACGCGATTGCGCGGGCGGCATTTCGAAACGACTGGGTCACGGGATGACGGCTGCGGCGGAGTGATCTACTTCACCGGCACCGTGTAATTCAGAATCAACCGCCCACCATCTGGATAGATCGTCTGCCCCGTGATGTAGGACGCATCGTCACTCGCAAGAAACGCGACGACGGAGGCAACTTCGCTCGGCTCGCCGCCACGGCCGGCCGGCGTGCGTGACATCACGGTCTTGCGGGCATCTTCCGAGGTGTAGATGGACGATGCCACCATGTCGGTCAGAATCGTGCCCGGCCCGACCGCGACGACACGAATATTGTGCGGAGCGAGTGCGACGGCAGCGACCGAGGTGAGCTGCTTCATGCCGCCCTTGGACATGGCGTAGGTCGCAAGCGCCGGGATTGCCAGCAGTGCATTGACCGAGGACATGTTGATGATGACCCCGCCGCCGCCTTGCGCGATCATCTGCTTCGCCGCCGCCTGCACGCCGAAGAACGCGCCCTTCAGGTTGATGCCGATGATTTCATCGAATTCTTCTTCGGAGATCTCCAGGAGGTCCCGGTTGCGAGCGACGCCGGCATTGTTGACCATGATATCGAGCCGGCCGAACTCTTTTGCGGCAGTTGCGACCAGCTGGTCGACATCGGCACGCTTTGCGACATTGCCGACGACAGTGCGCAAGGCATCCGGTCGCGCGAGTTCGGCGGCCGTCGCGGCCAAGCCCTCGGCATCGACATCCGAGATGACGACCTTGACGCCGTCGTCCAGGAATCGCTTTGCGCAAGCCTTGCCGATACCGCGCGCCGCGCCGGTGATGGCGGCGACCTTGCCGGATAGTTTCATGGTCTCACTCCAGAGTAGCTGCTTCGACAGCAGACTGTCGCCGGGCGAGAAACCCGGCTCAGACCGACGCGAAGCTAAGATGAGCACGGAACCGGTTCTTGATAAAGACGGCATCGCGCGAGGGTAGCGAGCGCGGCGGATTTTCGGCCAGAACCTTGATGACAAAAAGGCGCGGGCCATCGGCCGGCTCGTCGAGCTGCGTCGCCAGACGTTCCACCTCCTCGAGCGTCCGCACGGTCCCGGTCGCGGCAAAGCCGCAGGCCACAGCGATCGCAGTGAGATCGACGCCGCGCCCGGTGTGGCTGGCCTGCATACCGGTCTCGCCAAAATGCTGGTTGTCGATCACGACGATGTCGAGATTGCGCGGGCGCGCGACGCCGATGGTGGCGATGCCGCCGAGGCCCATCAATTGCTCGCCATCCCCGGTCAAAGCGAGGACGCGCTTTCCCGGCTGGGCTTGCGCGAGGCCAAGCCCGATCAGCGCGGCGCCGCCCATGGCGCCCCAGAGATAGAAATTGCCGTCATGGTCGCCGACCGAATGAAGATCATAGGTCGGCGAGCCGAGGCCGGACACGACCAGCGTGTCCTTGCGATTCTTCAGGAGCGCGGCGACGGCGGCGCGGCGGTCGAGCTGAGCTTGCATTGGCATCACCACTTCTTCTTGCCGATCAGGCGCTGCCCGATCAGCACCGCGATCTGCTGATCGGAATCGTAGGCGAGCGCTGCGGCCGATTCCACGGTCTCGACCAGATCCTCCGCCGTCTCCGCGCGCATCACCTTCAAACCAATCGCTTCCAGCGAGGGCTGCGTCGCACGGCTCATCGGCACCTGCCAGGGATTGAACTCGGCCCATTCGCCGCGCATCGTCACCAGCATCAGCAGTGGAAATCGTCCGATCGCCGACAGCGACAGCATGTTGATGCAATTGCCGACCCCGCTCGACTGCATCAAGAGCACGCTACGCTGGCCGCCGAGCCAGGCGCCTGCGGCGATGGCGACGCCCTCCTCTTCCGTCGTCAGCACGTTGGTGGTGACGTCGCGGTCGGCGGAGAACAGGCGGATGAGCTGGCTGTGACCGGCATCGGGAACGTAGAACATCTGCCGCACGTCGGCGGCTTTCAGGATGCGGTAGAGCTCGGACGGCCAATCGTCTGCGCGCGTGTCGGGATTGGATTGAAGGCTGTGCACCGCTGGTCTCCGTGGATTTCGAGAGGCACTCTAGCGATGTTCAGGCGCCAAAGCTCTGACCGTCTGGCGCGATCAGGTATCGAGGGATTGTATAGCTGCCTCTTCCGCTGCCGGTGGGACAGCGCACGATGCGCATGGCTGCGCCCTCTCCCCTTGCGGGAGAGGACATCACCGCTGACAGATACAAACTCATTTGGGTGAGGGGTATCTCTCCGCGAACTCATCCGCATCCATATGCGCGGAGAGATATCCTCATCCGGCGCTTCGCGCCACCTTCTCCCGCACGGGAGAAGGAAGAGGAGTCATAGACAACTTCTCGACCTCTAGCCAAACTGGCGCGGCCGCAGCCCGGCATGAAACCAGGTGATCATGGAATAGATATCGTAGACGGGCAATCCGACCTCGGCCTGAAGCGCCGCTGCATAAGGCGGCATGTTGGTGCATTCCAGCACGATCGCGCCGACATCCGGGTTCCTGGCGATCAGCTCCTTGCCGGCCTCGACCACATCACGTTCGGCCTGCGCAATGTCCATGTCCTCCTTCTCGGCCTTGATCAAGACGCGGAAGAATTCCTTGCCGTGCTCGGTGCCGACCAGCGGCGTATCGAGCGGCACGCCGGCGCCTGCGAGATGGGCCGGCGTCAAGGTCGAACCGGATACCGTGACGAGGCCAACGCGCTTGCCCGGCGGCAAGGTCGCCTGCACCCACGGCACCTGCATCAGTGACGAGGTCGCAACGGGAACGCCGACCGCGGCCGCGATCTCCTTCTGGAACAGCGAGAGGAAGCCGCAATTGGTGGTGATGGCCTCGGCCCCGAGCCGCACCAGGTCCTTTGCCGCGTCGATGAAATCAGGCAGCAGACCGGCGGCGCCCTTCAATACCACCTTCTCGGGCGAAGCCCCGCTCACCACACGATAGAGCACGGGGAAGGGCCAGGTGGTGCCGTTGCCCATGTCGCCGGGAATGCGGGGAAAGCGCGCCTCCAGCATCAGGATGCCGAGCGGCGCTCCATAGATGGCCTTGCCGCCGCGGGCTATTCGGGGGGACGAGTTGGCTGGAGCGGTCATGATGCGATCTCAGAGAAAACGATCGGGCGAAAACGGTGCGAGCGGAATTTCCGGCGGCTTGCCGCTCAGAAGCTGGGCGACGAGACGACCGGTGCGGGCCGAGCCGACCAGGCCGATATGGCCGTGGCCGAAGGCATAGACGATGTCACGCGAGGCCCGCGCGTAACCGATGCAGGGACGTCCGTCCGGCATGCTCGGCCGATGGCCGAACCAGGTCTTGATACGCGAAGCCGGAATGTCCGTGGGCAGTTTCGGGAACATGCTGACGAGATGGTTGCGCAGGATCTCGGCGCGCTTCCAGTTCGGTGCGGCCTCGAGGCCGGCGATCTCGACCGTGCCGGCGGCGCGCAAACCCTTGTCGGTCCAGTTCACCACCATCTTCGCATCCGAGGCCATCATCGAGCTGCGCGGCCCCGATTCCGGATTCTCGATCATGACGTGATAGCCGCGCTCGGTCTCAAGCGGCAGCGGATCGCCGATGGACGCCGTGAGCCGCTTCGAATGCGCACCGGCGGCAATCACCGCGGCATCGCACGCAATCTCGCCGGTCTCGGTCAGGACAGCCACGAGCTTGTTGCCGGATAGCTTCAGCCCAATTGCCTTGGCCCGCACGAGCTTGGCGCCGCTTGCTAGGGCATGTTGCGCGAGCGCCGCGACATAGGCACCGGGATCGCGGCAGCGCCCGGCCTCCTCCACCACCACGCCAAAAGTGTAGCGCGGATGCAAATCCGGCTCGCGTTGACGCATCTCGTCGGACGAAAGCTCAAGCCATTCGACGCCGACGCGCTTGCGCACGCGCCAACCGAGATCGTTGTCGAAATTGCCGCGTGACGGGAAAACATGCATCACGCCGTTACGCTCGATCAATTCAGGGACGCCCGCCTCCTCCGCGAGCTTCCTGTGCAACTGCGGCGCGTCCTTCAGGAGGCCGCGTAGCGCGAAGGCCGTCGTCTCGACCCGCGCCTCGGTCCAGCCCGAGAGCAGATATTTGACCAGCCAGGGCAGCGCCTTCGGCAGATAAGACCAGCGGATCGCGAGCGGCCCGAGCGGGTCCACCAGATAACCCGGCACCTTCTTCCAGACACCGGGCTCGGCCGGCGGGATTACCGAATGCGAAGAGAGCCAGCCGGCATTGCCGTAGCTCGCCGCCTGTTCGCCACCGGGCTCGCCGGCGTCGATCAGCGTGACGCGATATCCCTCGCGCAGCGCCTCGATGGCGCTGATCACGCCGACCGCGCCGGCACCGATGATGGCGACGTGGCGGCCCTCCGACATCGCTTAAGCCTTCACCGCAGGGGCGAAGTCCTTGCCGACCGACATCGCGCGCGGATCGATGATGCAGTGGAGGATCGACGGCTTGCCCGAGGCGAGCGCACGCTCGAACGCCGGCGCGAACTCTTCGGTGCGCTCGACGCGCTCGCCATGGCCGCCGAACGCTTTTGCGTACATCGCAAAATCCGGGTTCTTGAGCTGGGTGCCGACCACGCGTCCCGGATAGTCGCGCTCCTGGTGCATGCGGATGGTGCCGTATTGCGCATTGTCGACGATGATGACGACGAGCGGCGCATCGTATTGCACGGCAGTCGCGAATTCCTGCCCGTTCATCAGGAAGCAGCCGTCGCCGGCGAACGCGATAACGGTGCGATCCGGATATTGCCGTTTCGCGAGCACCGCCGCCGGCACGCCATATCCCATCGAGCCCGAGGTCGGCGCGAGCTGGGCGGCAAAGCTGTGGAAGCGATGATGGCGATGGATCCAGCCGGCGTAGTTGCCGGCGCCGTTGCAGACGATCGCGTCCTTGGGCAGGCGATCGCGCAGCCAGGTCATGACCTGGCCGTACTGGAACGTGCCCGGCAGCTCGCGCGCCTTTTCGGTCCAGGCAAGATAGTCGGCATGCGCCTTGGCGGCCTCGCCCTTCCAGGCAACGGCGCCTGCCGGCTTCAGCGTCTCGACCGCGGCCGCGAAGGCGGCGGGCGTGGCCTGGATCGCGAGCTCAGGCTGATAGATGCGGCCGAGCTCTTCCGAGCCGGGATGAACGTGGATCAGCTTCTGCCGCGGGGTCGGAATGTCGAGCAGCGTGTAGGATGAGGACGGCATTTCCGACATGCGGCCGCCGATCAGCAAAATGACGTCGGCGTGGTCGAGGCGCGCCTTCAGGCTCGGGCTCGGCCCGATGCCGAGATCGCCGGCATAATGCGAGTGATCGGCGTCGATCAGCGAGGCCCGGCGGAAGGAGGTCGCGACCGGCAGGTCGAACCGCTCGGCAAAGCGCGCGATGCTCCGGGTCGCTTCATCCGTCCAGCGCGAGCCGCCAAGAATGACGAGCGGCGCCTTGGCGCTCGCAAGCATGGCGCCGACGCGCTCGATATCGGCAGGCGCCGGCCAGCTCACCGCCGGCTCGATGCGCATGGCGTCCGCAACGGCTGCGGTCTCGGTCAGCATGTTCTCGGGCAGCGAGATCACCACGGGACCGGGACGGCCCTGCATGGCGACGCGGAAAGCGCGCGCGACCAACTCCGGAATCCGGTCGGGACGATCGATCTCGACCGCCCATTTCGCCATGGTGCCGAACACCGCCTTGTAGTCGAGTTCCTGAAACGCCTCGCGCTCGCGCATGCCGGTGTCGACCTGACCGACGAACAGGATCATTGGCGTGGAATCCTGCATCGCGATGTGGACGCCGTGGCTCGCATTGGTGGCGCCGGGGCCGCGGGTGACGAAGCAGATGCCGGGACGCCCGGTGAGCTTGCCATAGGCTTCCGCCATCATCGCCGCACCGCCTTCGGCGCGGCAGATCATGACGTCGATCGGGCTGTCGTGCAGCGCGTCCAGCGCCGCCAGATAGCTCTCGCCCGGCACGCAGGTGACGCGCTCGACGCCCTGGGCGACGAGCTGATCGATCAGGATCTGGCCCCCGGTGCGGGCGTTGCGAATGGTCATGACGGCTCCCTCAAGGCTTTGGCGATGCGTTTCGCAGCTTCGCGAAATTTTGCTCGGAGCTGGCGTAGGACAGGCCGACAGGGCGCGCAAGATCGAAAGGCTCCTCGCACCCTGCGCAGGCGTCATGCCCGCCCCTGCTGGTTGCACTGCAGCCCATGTCGCAGCCGCTTGCCGGACGAGAGGTGGCGAGCTTCGACGCCTTCGTTGACGACCTGGCCGAACCAGATCGGTGCCCTATTCGACCGCGACCTCAGCGAGGCCGACGTGCCGGCAAACAGCAGGGCACAGATCGTGGAGATGATTTTGGCGTGGCTGGCGGCGAAAGCGTGAGACGGCGAGGTTCGTGCCAAGCATTCGGTGTCGTCCTGGCGAAGCCAGGACCTCCTGGCTTTCGCCAGGACGATGAACAAAAATCACCCGCCCTTTTTCTGCCGCGCGCTCGCCAGCAGTACCAGCACGAAGGAGGCCGCCGTCATCAGCGTCGAGATGGCAGCGATGGTCGGGTCGATCTCGTCGCGGAGGGCGGTGAACATGCGCTTGGTCAGCGGCTGATACTGGCCGCCGGAGATGAAAAGCGCGACGATGGTCTCGTCCATCGCCGAGATGAAGGCGAAGATGCCGCCTGCGACCACGCTGGACTTGATCTGCGGCAAGGTCACCGCGAAGAAGCTACGCAGGCGATTCATGCCGAGGCTGCGTGCGACCATCTCCTGCGCCGGATCGAAACTCTGCAAGCCCGCCAGCACCGAAATGATCACGTAAGGCAGCCCCAGCATCACATTGGCGAGCACCAGGCCCGGCAGCGTCGCGACCAAGCCGATTTTGGCATAGAGGAAGAAGATCCCCACCGCAGTGATGATGATCGGCACCACCAGCGGCAACAGCAGCATCATGTGGATCAGCCGCATGATCCGCAGCTTCGACTGGCTGATGGCATAGGCGGCGGAGACGCCGAGCGGCGTTGCGATAAGCACGGTAAGGAGCGCGACCGTCAGCGTTACCCGCGTCGCCTGCATCCAGGCCGCGTTGGAGAAATACTGCTGATACCAGCGCAGCGAGAACGACGGTGGCGGAAAGGTCAGAAAACGCGCGCTGGAGAAGGAGATCGGCGCGATGATCAGCACCGGCAGGATCAGGTAGATCAGCACCAGCGCGCTGATCACATAGAGGGCGATCCGGGCGGGTGACAATCGCGTCATTTCTGCCCCAATATGCGATCGAGCGAGATGAAGCGGCTGACGACGAAGAAGATCGCGAGCACGCTTAAGAGCAGCACGACGGCGACTGCGCTCGCCGCGCCGAACTGGTTGTATAGCTCGACATTGCGGCTCACCAGCATCGACACCATCACCGTGCGGCCGCCGCCGAGCAGTTCCGGCGTGATGTAAAAACCGAGGCAGAGCACGAACACCATGGTGCAGCCTGCCAGCACGCCCGGCAGAGACAGCGGCAGGAAGACGCGGACGAAGGTGAGCGACGGGCTCGCTCCCAGGCTGGCGCCGGCCTGCATGAGGTCGGACGGGATCTTCTGCATGGTGGCGTAGAGCGGCAGCACCATGAACGGCAAGAGGATGTGTACCGTCGCAACCACCGTGCCGAAGGTGTTGTGCACCAGCGCGAGCGGTTCGCTCGTCACCTCGAGATAACGCAAAAGCTGGTTGATCACACCGGTGCGCTGGAGCAGCGCCAGCCAGGCATAAGCGCGCACCAGCACACTGGTCCAGAACGGCAGCACGACCAGCGACAGGATGAGAATGCTCCATCCTTTCGGCACCGAGTTGGCGAGGTAGGCCACGGGATAGCCAAGCAGCAGCGCGATTCCCGTGACCACGAGGCTGATCTCGAAGGTCAGCGCAAAGCTGCGCCAGTAGATGTCTTCGGTGAAGACGCGGCGATAATTCTCCAGCGTGAAGCCGTCATGGTAGATCGACTGCCAGGCGAGCCAGCCGACCGGCAGCACGATCAGAGCCAAGATCACCAGCAGCGCCGGCGACACCAATGCCAGCATCAGGCCGTGTTCGCGACGCTGATGCTTTTGGGAGGGATCCGGCACGGATGTCATCGACGCGGCCTCGCTTCGCCTACTTCTGCATGAACGACGCCCAACGCTTCTCGGTGGCTTCGCCCGCCGGCGAGGACCACCAGGCGTAGGACATCAGGGCCTGCTTGGCCGCATTGGCCGGCTCGCTTGGCAATTGCGCGGCGCGCTCCGGCTTGATCACGCCGGTATCGAACGCCTTGGGATTGCCCGGGCCGTAATCGATATTGAGCGGCAGATTGGCCTGGTGCACGGGATCGACGGCCTCGTTGAGAAACTTGACGGCCGTCTCGAGATTCGGCGCGCCCTTGAGGATGCAGAGCGAGGTGCTTTGTAAAACGCCCTGGTTGTAGGTGAAGGCGACCTTGGCGCCTTCCTTCGCGACCGCACTGACACGGCCATTCCAGGCCATCTCCATGTCGACCTCGCCGTCGTTGAGCAGTTGCGCCGACTGTGCGCCGGAGGTCCACCACACCGTGATGTGCGGCTTGATCTCTTCCAGCTTCTTGAAGGCCCGGTCGACGTCGAGCGGATAGAGCTTGTCGGGCGCGACGCCGTCGGCCATCAGTGCCGCCTCGAGCGTCGCGAACGGGTGGTTGCGCAGTGCGCGGCGCCCGGGAAATTTCTGGACGTCCCAGAAATCGGCCCAGCTGTTCGGCGCGTCCTTCGGAAAGGTCTTCTGGCTGTAGGCCAGTACGCTGGAATAGAACTCGTAGGAAACCGAATAGGGGCTGCGATAGGACTCCGGCATCGCGGCGCCATTCGGGATCTTCGAGAAGTCGAGCTTCTCGATCAGCCCCTGCTCGCCCCCACGCAGGCAGTTGCCGGTCGGAGTATCCACGACGTCCCAGATCGGCTTGCCGCTGCCGACTTGCGTCTTGATCGCAGGCCAGGCGTCGGGAATCGAATCTTGGTTGATTGTGATGCCGAGCTTCTTTGCCGTGGGATCGAGGATCGCCACCGTCTGCGCCTGCTGATAGGCGCCGCCTTGCGAGACGAAGGTGATCTGTTCGGCAGCCCTGGCAGCCGTGCCGCTTATCGCGATCGCACCAACCAGCGTGTAGCCAAGTCCAAAAATCCGATTCGTATTCATCCTCGCCTCCTCCAGATAAATGTCACTGTCCGATCGCATCGAGAAACTGGTACCAGCCGGCGACCATGCGCACGGCGGGCTCGCGCAACGGATAGAACGGGATGGCTTTCAATCGCCTCGCGTCGAGCAGCCCGACCTCTGGCGTCTCGCCGCGCACAAAGGCGGCGAGATAGCGGCCCATCAGGCTCGACATCGCCACGCCCGCGCCGTTGTAGCCCATCGAGAACAGCGTGCGGTCGTCGAGCCGGCCGATATGCGGCACCGAGTCCAACGTCATCCCGACCAGGCCCGACCATTTGTAGGCGAGCGGGACGTCGGCAAGGTCGGGAAAGATTCCGACCATCGCCTTGCGCAACGCGTCGAAAGCGGTTTCCGAATCCTGCTTGCCGAAGGCGCCGCGGCCGCCAAAAATCACACGATTGTCGACCATGCGGAACCAACGCATCATGCGCTTGGTCTCGGTGTAGGTGCGCCCGGTCGGCATCAGGCTTCCCGCGAGGTTGCGCGGCAGCCTGTCGGTCGCGATGATGGCGCTGCGGAACGGGATCAGCGTGCGCTGCATGCTCGCGGTCGCGCCGGTGAGGTCGGAATAGCTGTTGGTGGCGATGATCGCCTGCTTTGCCCGCACTGCGCCTTGCGGCGTTTCAGCGGCGATGCCGCTGTTGTCGCGGCGGAGCCTTACGACCGGCGACTCCTGGAAAATCGGGATGCCGCGGCGCGCCACGCCATCGGCAAGGCCGCGCAGATAATTCAGCGGATGGATGCCGCCGGAGCCGGGATTGAGCACGCCGCCGACGAAGATGTCGGAGCCGGTCTCGTCGCGCACTTGCCCCTTGTCGAGGATGCGGACCTCCGCATCCCCCATCTCGCGCTTCATCCAGTTGGCCTCGTCGATCGTGGCCTTCAGGGTCGTCTCGTTGTGAGCGGCCTTGACCTGGCCGGTGCGCGTCAACGCGGCACTGGTGATGCCAAATTCGGAGACCAGCTCCTCGACGGTATCAGTGGATTCATGCGCGATCCCGTACATGCGCTGCGCCATGGCGCGGCCGTGCACGGCGTCGATCTCGCGGAACGAGAGGCGGAACTTTGCGGTGATCACGCCGCCATTGCGTCCACTCGCGCCCCAGCCCGGGCGGTTGGCCTCGAGTACGAT
Source organism: Bradyrhizobium sp. CW1 (assembly GCF_023100665.1). NCBI lineage: Bacteria > Pseudomonadati > Pseudomonadota > Alphaproteobacteria > Hyphomicrobiales > Nitrobacteraceae > Bradyrhizobium > Bradyrhizobium sp. CW1. The sequence goes on along the minus strand of NZ_CP064684.1, from coordinate 1,825,573 downwards.
CGGCGACAAACCGCTTTTGGCGATGTGGTGCGCAGCAGACAGGCCCGTGTAGCCCGCACCGATGATCACCACATCCGCCTGGTGCTCGCCTGACACGACCGGAAACTCGCGCGCCGGCTCGGCCGTGGCGGCCCACAGCGAGTTGGCCGACGGCAGCGCCTTCCAGTCCCGTGTCATGCCACCGCTCATGCCTTACGCCGCCGGCCCGATGGCCGCATCGGCAAGCGCCTTCAACGTCGGAAAATGGAAGTCCGGCTTGGTCAGCGTCTCCACGGCCGGTGTGCCTCCGAAACCGGCCATGCCCTGGCGGCGCTCGATCCAGCACACCTTGTAGCCGAGTTTCCGCGCAATCCCGATGTCGTGATACTGGCTCTGCGCGACGTGAAGGATATCGGACTGCTTGTAGCCGAAAGCGGACTGGCGGCCCTTGTTGTAGGCGAAAAACTCCGGATCGGGTTTCGCAACGCCAGTCTCGTCGGCGCAAACGGTATCGTCGAAGGGATTGCCGAGCGCGTGCGCGTAACAGGACAGCGCGACGCGGTCGGCATTGGTCATCGCGACCAGGCGGAATTTGGTTCTCAGGCGCTTCAGAGCCTCGACCGAGTCTGGGAACGGTCCCCAGCGCAGCACCGCGAGCTGGAACACGTCGCAGGAGGCGTCATCGGCCTGCAGCCCGAGTTCCTTGGCAAGATAGCGATAGACATGGAACATCACCTCGCTCGACCGCTCGTGGTGCTTGTCGCGACCGCGCTTGTAGGATTCGAAGATCTTGTCGTCGCTGAGCTCGGCCGGCGACTTGCCCGAGATCCGGCGCACCGCGGAGAGCACGCCGGTCTCGAAATCGATCAAGGTGCCGACGACGTCGAAGGTGAGAACCTTGAAATTGCTGAACGAGGCTGCTGACGACATTTTTGGCTTCTTCTCTCGGTTGGACAAGGCTTGGGTTCAGTCCCTCACCCTGGGCACGACGATGGTGTCCTCGGGGTGAAGGGTCACGGTAAGGCTGCCGCCCAGCGGCGGGATGCGGCTGTAGGCTTGGTGATAGCTCGCCTGGCGCAGGCTGAGCACGATGCCATCGGCGAGCGCCAGGAAGATGCGCAGGCTCTCGCCCTGATAGACGATGTCGGTGACCGTGCCGGTGAGCCGATTGCAGGCGGTGTCCGGCGCACCATCGTCGATCAGCAGTTTTTCGCTGTGCACGGCGAGCATCAGCGCGTCCCCGTCGGGAATGGCGCGGGCGCTGCGCAGAAGCACATTGCCGAGCGCAACGCCGGAGGCATCGACGCGTCGCACGGGAAGCATCGTGGCCTCGCCAATGAAACTCGCGACGAAGGAATCCGCGGGATGATCGTGCAGGCGCTCGGGCGCGTCGATCTGGATCAGCCTGCCGTCCTTCATCACGGCGACGCGGTCGCTCATGGTCAGCGCTTCGCGCTGATCGTGGGTGACGTAGATGATGGTGGCGCCGATGCGCTTGTGCAGCGCGCGCAGCTCGATCTGCATGGATTCGCGCAGTTGCTTGTCGAGCGCGGACAGCGGTTCGTCCATCAGGATCAGCCGCGGCTCGAAGATCATGGCGCGTGCGAGCGCCACGCGCTGGCGCTGGCCGCCGGAGAGTTGCGCGATACCGCGCTCTTCGTAGCCGGCAAGACCGACCATCGAAAGCGCCGCGCGCACCTTATCCGGCCAGGCCGCCTTCGGCAGCCGTCGCGCGCGCAAGGGAAAGGCAACATTCTCGCCGACGCTCATATGCGGGAACAGCGCGTAGTTCTGGAACACGACGCCGATGTCGCGCTTGTGCGGCGGCATCCAGGTGACGTCGCGGCCGCCGAACAGGATCGTTCCGCTCGATGGCAGGATGAAGCCGCCGAGGATGCCGAGCAATGTGGTCTTGCCGGACCCGGAGGGGCCCAGCAGCGAGACGAACTCGCCGGCGGCGACATTGAGGGACACGTCGTCGAGGGCACGAACGGCGCCATAGGCCTTGCTCGCGGATCTGATCTCGACGCTTTCCGCTCGTTTGTCCAACGATCGACCTCGCCATGTCCTGAGCCGGCGTGCTTCACTGCGCGCCATAAGCCTGCTTTATAGACAGGAATTTGAGCACTCCTGGTCGAAGCGTGCACCGCACCAACATCTTCGCTCGCAGGCCCTGTCTTTTGGCTATGACGCCAATGACACCAGACTTGGCAAAACTCGGCAATTGCCAAATTCTCACCTGGGTCATAACATGGTGTTATGCCCGAGCTGCGCCGGATGCTGCCCTCAAGTAACGCCCTGTTCGTCTTCGACGCAGCGGCGCGCAATGGCAGCTTCACGGCGGCGGCCGCCGAACTGAACGTCACCCAGCCTGCGGTGAGCCGGATGCTGGGTCAGTTCGAGGACCATCTCGGCGTTCGCCTATTCGACCGCAAGGCGGGACGCGCGGTGCTCACTGAGGAAGGCGAACTCTTGTATCGCCGCGTGCTCGAAGGCTTTCGCAGCATCGAAAGCGGGCTGGTCGAGATCGAGCGGCGCCGGAAGGGCACCGAGACGGTGACACTGTCGGTCTCCTCCGCCTTCACCACGCATTGGCTGATGCCGCGCATCGACAAGCTGCAGAAGCAATTTCCTCAGGTCGATTTGCGCTTTCAGCTGATCTCCGGCGCGCTGCGCGGACCAGTGGAGAATGTCGACCTCGGCATGCGCTTCCGCGATCGCGAGGAGCCGTCATCCGGTGGCACGCTGGTGATGAAGGAGGTCATGCTGCCGATGTGCAGCCCTGCCTATCTCGGCGAAACCGATCCCGCCGAAGGCAACACCATCATTCGGCTCGCCGAGACGCCGGGCGACTGGGCCGCGGATTACGCATCGCTTCTCACCGGGCGCCGCGGTGCGGCCAAGGCGCTGAGCTTCACGGACTATGCCGTCGTGATGCAGGCCGCCCTGCTCGGCCAGGGCATCGCGCTCGGTTGGCTGACGGTCGCCTCGCACTGGCTATTGACCGGCGCGCTGGTGCCCGCCTCCGACACGCTCACCACCACACGCCGCATCTGCGAATTCCTGCCACCGCGCAACCGGCCGATGCGTCCCATCGCCGCCGAGATCCGCGACTGGATCACCGCGCAGATGAAAAGCGAGATCGCCGCGATCGACCGGCTCTATCCGAAGCTCGGCGCGATGGCGGCTTGCTACTAGAGCGTTTTCGGGCGAAGTGGACCGGTTCACGTGAAGAAAACGCATCAAAACCGGAGTCTAGGCGGGTGTCAGCGCGGCACAGTAACGATCGGGCAGGTGATCGCCGATCCCTGCCGGCAGCAGCACCGTGAGCCTGCCGACGACATCCGTCCGCGTGTTCTCGGATACGCCGCTGAGGAGATTGCGGACCTGCTCACCAATTCCAGCATTCGCCATTGGCTCATCCGAACCAACATTCGTCGTGAGCTGGCTGGCGCTGAATTTGGCGCCGCGTGCACAGGCGAGATAACGGCCGACGTGATGAAAGCCAAGCCCGGGCGGAGGCACGGTCGGGACGATGTCGGTGCCGTGCACGAGACGATAGGTCGTCCTGCCGAACGTACCGTTGTAGAGGGCGACGAAATCGTCGCGGCCCACGCGCGGACAACCGTAAAGATAGATCTGCGCATCCGCGAGCTGGAGCTGCTCCCGCGCGAAGTCCGCCGTTGCCACCGCGATCGCGGCGCCGAGGCTGTGCCCAGTGATGAAGATCGGTGATTTGCGCGCCAGCGCTGCCGCCAGTGCGCTCTTCACGTCGTCCCACACGGCCGCCGCCGCATCGACGAACCCCTGGTGCACGGGCGCCTTCGGTCGGCCAAGCGTGAAATCGCTGACCCAGTTCAGGAGATGAAGCGGGTCGGTGCCGGCGAAGGCGACAATGGTTGCGTCACCCTTGCTCGCGATGATCCCGCGCGTGTCGGTCAGCGGCAGCGTCGAATGCGCCGGCTGGCTCAGCAACTTGACGCCGGACAGATCCCAGAAAGGAGAGACCCTGTTGATCGTGTCCGGCACATGGGTCTCGTAGGCGAGTTGCGACATCCACATCATCGCGCGAGCGATGTCGAGATCAAAGCCGGTTGATGTCTCGTTGAATTTTGCAAATGCCCGTCGGTCATATTGATCGGGAGGAAGTTCGACCAGAATGCTCACATCAAGCTCCTAAATGGCTTATTGCTGCAATACGTCGATCGAAAACGGAATGACGCTACCTTCGCATATGGCTGGAATTTTGACAATCTGTGCGCGTGCCCGGGACGTATTCTGCCTTTGCGCCTAAGGGGACAAGGTTGAGACGAGGCACCTCTCCCCCCGCGTCATTGCGAGCGTAGCGAAGCAATCCAGAGTCCTTCCGCGGAGGAATTCTGGTTTGGTTCGCTGCGCTCGCAATGACGGTATGGATAAAGTTTTGGCCTCTATCGATGCTCGATCGCGCGGATCGCGCCGCGGAGCTCGGCCAGGCCGCGGAGGCGGCCAATCGCGGTGTAGCCCGGATTGGTGCGCTTGGTGGCCGCGAGATCGTCGAGCATGCGATGGCCGTGGTCGGGCCGGAACACAATTTTCTGGCCGGGCGAACGCCGCGCGTTCTCCTTCAGCAGCGCCTTCAGCACCGCGACCATGTCGACGTCACCGTCGAGATGATCGGACTCGTAGAAGGACAGGCCATCCGCCTCGCGCTTGGTCGCGCGCAGATGCGCAAAGGCAATGCGCGGGCCGAAGCGTTCGGCCATCGCGGGAAGATTGTTCTCGGCGCGCACGCCAAGCGACCCCGTGCACAGGCAGATACCATTCGCCTTTGACGGCACCGCATCGAACAACGCCTGATAGTCATCGGCGCCGGACGCGACGCGCGGCAGACCGAACAGCGGGCGCGGCGGGTCGTCCGGATGCAGCGTCAATGAGACCCCGAGCTGCTCGGCGACGGGGGTGACGCGGCCCAAAAACTCGGCGAGATGCTGCCGCAGGATTTTTGGCGTGACGTCGCGATATGTTTCGAGCCGATCGCGGAATTGCGGGATGGTCAACGGCTCGGTGGTGGAGCCCGGCAGCGCGCTGGCGATGACCATGACGAGATATTCGATATCGGCCTGGCTCATCTGCTCGAACAGTTTTTTCGCGCGGGCCTGCTGCTCGGGCGAGTATTCCTGGACGGCGGCGGGACGCTTCAGGATGTGCAGCTCGAAGGCCGCGAAACGGTCTTGATCGAAGCGCATGGCGCGGGCGCCGTTCGGCAGCTCCCATTCGAGATCGGTGCGGCACCAATCCACGACGGGCATGAAGTTGTAGCAGATGATCTTGATGCCGGCCGCGGCAGCCGCCTCCAGGCTGGCGATCCATGTCTCGATCGAGCGCGTCGCTTTAGCCCCGAGACGCTTGACGTCGTCGGGGATCGGAATCGATTCCACCACCGACCAGGTCAGCCGCGAGCGCCCGGGTTGGCCGCTCTCGATGAAGTTCTTGCGCTCCTCGACCGCCTTGCGTGTCCAGGCTTCGCCGATCGGCACCTGATGCAGCGCCGAGACGATGTCGCTCGCCCCGGCCTGCCTGACATCGTCGAGCGAGACCGGATCGTCCGGCCCGTACCAGCGCCATCCCTCGAGCATCATAAGAATTCTCCCCGATCAGTTCGCGGTCAGCACGACCTTGACGCTCTGCGAGCGGTCGAGCGCCAGCCGCAGCGCGTCCGGCGCGGTGGACAGCGGCCGCTCGGCGGTGACCAGCGACAGCACGTCGACGCTGCCGTCCGCGATCAGCTCCACCGCCGTCATGAACTCAAGCCCGAAGCGGAACGAGCCGCGCAGGTCGATCTCCTTGGCCATCACCGCATTGGCCGGCACCGGAATCTGGCCACCCGGCAAATTGCCGATCTGCACCACAACGCCGCCGCGCCTGACGATACCGATCGCACTGGCAAGGCCTGCAGCCGTGCCCGAGACTTCGAAAGCGACATCGTAGGGGCGCGAGGTGGCCTGCGCCTTCAGGCCTTCCTCGCCGGCTGCGACATTCTCGACGTGAGAGGCGCCGAGCCGGGTCGCAAAGGCCAGCGGCGCCGGCGCGATGTCGGCCACCGTGATGTCGGTCATGCCGGCGCGGCGCGCGGCGAGCATGGTCAGAAGCCCGATCGGACCGGCGCCGAAGATGATGCCGCGCTTGCCATCGATGTTGCCGGCACGCGCGACGGCGTGCAGGCAGACCGCGAGCGGTTCGGCGAGCGCCGCGGCCTGATAGGACACATGATCGGGAATCTTCACGCACTGTGCCGGGATCGCGTCGAAATAGTTGGCAAAGCCGCCCTGCATGTGCGGTGTCTTCGAGGCCGAGCCCATGAAGTAGATATTTTCGCAGAGGTTCTGCCGGCCTTGGCGGCAGGCGCCGCAATGGCCGCACCAGCGCGACGGGTTGACGGCAACGCGGTCGCCGACCTTCAGATTTGCCGCGGAGCCCGCGATCTCCACGACCTCGCCGGAGATTTCATGGCCGAGCACCAGCGGCGATTTCACCACGAAATCGCCGGTCCGGGCATGGCGGAAATAATGCATGTCCGAGCCGCAGATGCCGCCGGCGCCGAAACGGAGGCGCACCATGCCTTCAGCGAGCTTGTCGAGCGGATGCTCGACCATGCGCAGATCTTCGGGGCCAAACAGGGTTGCGGCGAGAGCAGTTGAGGTCATTTGGAAAGTCCCATGTATTTCGGTAGCCACAGGGTCAATTCGGGGATGTAGGTGATCGCGATCAGCGCAACCATCAGCGGCACCAGCCACGGCAGGATCGCCACCGTCGTGCGCTCGACCGAGAGCTTTGCGACGCGCGCGAGCACGAACAACACCATGCCGAGCGGCGGATGCAGCAGACCGATCATCAGGTTCAGCGTCATGATCAGACCGAAATGGATCGGGTCGATGCCGAGCTTGAGCACGATCGGCAACAGGATCGGCACCAGAATGGTGATCGCCGCCGTGGTGTCGATGAAGCAGCCGACGAACAGGATCAGGACGTTGGCGAGCGCCAGGAACACCCATTTGTTGTGGGTGATGCTGAGCATCCAGTCCGACAGCATCTGGGCTGCCTGCGACACCGTCAGCAGCCAGGCGAAGATCGAGGCTGCCGTGACGATGAACAGCACCGAAGCCGTGGTCTCGATGGTGTCGAAAGTCGCTTTCGCGACCGTTTTCATCGTCATGGTGCGGTAGCGTACCAGGCCGAGGAACAGCGACCAGATCACGGCGGCGACCGCGGCTTCCGTTGGGGTGAACCAGCCGAGCGTCATGCCGCCGATCAGGATCACCGGCGCCATCAGCGCCATCACCGCGGAGAAGTCGAAGTACCAGTCGATCGCGAGCAGCGCGAACAGGCCGAGACCAACTGCCCAATTGGTGGAGAGACCGGCGACCGTCAGAAGCCAGACAGCCATCGGGAAGCTCAATACGACGAGGATCTCGAGCCCCGCCGATCCCAATTGCGGCCAGGAGAACGGCGTATCGCTGCCCCATTTGTTCTTGTGCGCGAAGTAGGTGACGGTGGCCATCATCAGGAGCGTCAGCACGACGCCTGGAATGACGCCCCCCAGAAACAGCGCGCCGATCGAGACGTTGGCCATCATGCCGTAGATCACGAAAGGCAGCGACGGCGGGATGATCGGCCCGAGCGTGGCGGAGGCCGCGGTGACGCCCACGGAGAATTCCGTGGAGTAGCCGTGGTCCTTCATCGCCTTGATCTCGATGGTACCGAGACCGGCGGCATCCGCGATCGCGGTGCCAGACATGCCGGAGAAGATCACCGAGCCAATGATATTGACGTGGCCGAGGCCGCCGCGCATCCAGCCGACCAGCGCGACGGCGAATTTATAGATGCGCCCGGTGACGCCCGCGATGTTCATCAGATTGCCGGCCAGGATGAAGAACGGCACGGCGAGCAACGGAAAGCTCTCGACACCGGCGATCATGCGCTGCGCCAGCGTGACGTCGGGCGTCACGCCGCTGACCAGGATGTAGAGCAGCGACGACGCCGCCATGGCGATGGCCACGGGAACGCCGAGCAGCATGAGGATGAGGAAGCCTCCAAGCAACAGCAACATGGAATTACCCTTCAAAGCCGTCGTAGGCGCCGGGACGTTCGAGGATCGAGTAGCCCTGCCGCAAATGTTGTATGGCCACTTGCACCGAGCGGACGAACATCAGCACGAAGCCCGCCAGCACGGCGTAATAGACGTAGTCCTTGGGAAGATTGATGGTGGTCATGGATTCGTCGCCGATGATCTGGATGTAGACCCAGACCAGCTTGATGGCGTAACCGAAGAAGACGATCCGGATCAGATCGATCACTGTCGACAATGCGCGCGCCACAAGGTGCGGAAGATAGCGATAGAGCAGGTCGACCTGGATGTGCCGCGACAGCCGCACGCACATCGAGGAGCCGATGAAGACCACGCCGATCAGGCAGTAGGTCGCGATCTCCTCGGTCCAGGCGTAGCTGTCGTTGAGGACGTAACGGGTGAAGAACTGGAGGAAGACGGCGAGCGCCATCACCCAGAAGATCGCCAGCGCGACCCAGTCCTCAAAAGCGTAGATGCCGAGATCGACCTTGGGCGTCGCCTCTTCCTCGAAGGTGTGGGCGATCTCGTCCGCGGTGATCTGCCGGTGCGTTTCGGCGGTGGACATGGGTGTGCTCCTCAAACTGATCACGTCGTTCCGGGATGGTGCGTCAGCACCAGACCCGGAACCTCGAGATTTTCAGGTGCGCAATTGCACACCGTAGTTCGGTCCAGCGGACCGCCCCGGGATGGCGACTACGTCATTACTTCACCGCCTGAATGCGTTCCCAGTCGGCCTTGCGGTAGCCGAAGGTCTCGAACGCGACGTTCTTCAGCACGGTGTCGCGGAACTCGCTCTTGTCGACCTCGGTGACGGTCAGGCCCTTCTCCTTGAAGAAGGCGACCAGCTTGGCCTCGTTCTGCTTGATCTCCGCGGTCGCCTTGGCGGCGGCCTCCTGCGCGACGTCGGTGAAGGTCTTCTTGTCCTCGTCGCTGAGCTTCTTCCAAAGCGCACCGGCCACCACCGTGTTGAGATGGTCGACGATGTGGCCGGTCAGCACGATGTGCTTCTGCACCTCGTAGAACTTCTTGGCCTCGATCGTGGTGAGCGGATTCTCCTGGGCTTCGACGGTACCGTTCTGGAGCGCCAGATAGACTTCGGCGAACGCGATCGGCGCGGTGTTGGCGCCGCAGGCGCGCGGCATGGCGAGATAGGCGGGCACATCGGGCACGCGCATCTTCAGACCCTTGAGGTCGGCACAGGTCTTGATCGGCTTGTTCGACGAGGTCTGGCGCACGCCGTAATAGGTCACCGCGACGATGTGGTGGCCGCTCTTGTCCTCATAACCCTTGGTGAGCTCCTTGAAGATGTCGCTCTTGGTGTAGGCGAGCAGATGATCGGCATCGCGGAAGGTGTAGGGATAATAGGTCACGCCGATCGGCGGAAAGCTCTTGGCCGCGAAGCTCGAGCCGGAGATGATGATGTCGACCGAACCGAGCGAAAGGCCCTGGTTGATGTCGGCCTCCTTGCCGAGCTGCGACGCTGGATAGACGTCGATCGCATAGCGCCCGTTGGTGCGCTTGCCGATCTCCTGCGCGGCCCAGACCGAAGCAGTGTGGAAGGGCTCCGAGGTCTCGTAGACATGGGCCCATTTGAGCTTGGTCTGCGCCATGCCGGCGCCAGCCGTAGCAATCATCGCCGCGGCCGAGACCGCCAGCACCATTGTCATCTTTTTCAACACTGACTTTTCCTCCATTTTTCAAGTCTGCTTCTTTTAAATCTGCTTCTTGTCCGCCCGCCCCCAAACGCGGGTGCGGGCCGCACGATCTCATCGCGGTCGCGCGCTGCTGCTCGCAGCTCGCTTCTTCTTCGGCGCACGTTCCGGTTTTGTCGGTTTTGCCGTCGATCGCGCCGCGCGCCCGGAGGACGGTCCTGCCGCGCTCTCGGCGCCGAAGTTCTGCGCAAAGCGCTCCTGGGATCTCGCGAGATGATCGCGCATGGCTTCGCGCGCGGCCCCGGGATCATGCGCCGCGATCGCGTCGCGCACCGCGCGATGCTCGTCGAGTGCAGTGCGCCACGTGCCCGGGCTCTCGAAATAATGCGCAAGCTGCGCGAAATAGGGATTGAGGCGCTGGTCGAACAACTCGCCGACCACGCGCACCAGAACGGCATTGCCGAGGCTTCCGGCGATCGCGACGTGGAAGGCGCGGTCGTGGACCATCGAGGCTTCGCCGGGGTGTTCTACATTCTCCATCGCGACAAGGGACGCATCGATGCGGGCAAGGTCGTCCTTCGTCGCCACGCGCGCGGCTTCTTCGGCGATGGCGCTTTCCAGGAACTCGCGGGCACGCAACAGCTCGAACGGGCCCTCGATGACGGAAGCAGGCGCGGTCGCCGCAACCGTCGCAGGCTCGATCACATAGATGCCGGAACCGACGCGGATACGAAGGCGGCCCTCGACTTCGAGCGCGATCAGGGCTTCGCGCACCGTCGGCCTGGATATCTTGAGCTGCTCGGCGAGTTCGCGCTCGGTCGGCAAGCGGCTGCCGACCGCGTACTCACCGCTGTCGATCAGGCTTCGCAATTGATCGGCGACTTGGCGATAAAGCCGTCTCGCCTCCACAGCTTCCAGCGGCACGCTGGTCCTCCCGAAAGGGTCATGCCGGCAGCTCTCGCTGCCCGCGGCCCGCCAATTTTGGAAAATTGGTCTTACCAATTGACCGCAAGCATTGACCGAGGACGGGCGCCATGTCAAGCAGCGGCCAAACAAGGGGAGAGACGACATGCGCCTCGGCCGCGCCAATCTCGACCGGCTGCCACCCGGCATCCGCCGCCCGGCCTACGACCGTTCGCGCGTCACCTCTGGCATCGTGCATCTCGGCCTTGGCGCGTTTCATCGCGCCCACCAGGCCGTCGTCATCGATGATTGCCTTGCGGCCGGCGCCACCTCGTGGGGCATCGTCGGTGCCAGCCTGCGCAGCCCGGACACACGCGACGCCCTCGCCCCGCAGGATCATCTCTATACGGTTGCCGTCCGTGCAGCCGAAGGCACCGAACACCGCATCATCGGTGCGCTGCTCGACAGCGTGGTCGCGCGCGAAAGCCCGGCACGATTGGTCGAGCGAATGGCCGATCCCGCCATTCGCATCGTCTCCCTCACCGTCACCGAGAAGGGCTATTGCCACACGCCCCAGACCGGCGATCTCGACGAACGGCATCCTGATGTCGTGCACGACCTCAACAATTTCGACGCGCCGCGCTCGGCTCCCGGCTTCATCGTCGCCGCGCTGGCGCGCCGGCGGGCGCTGGGCGCCCCGCCCTTCACCGTGCTGAGCTGCGACAACCTCGCCGCCAACGGCCACACCGTGCAGCGGATCGTGACGCAATTCGCCGCGCTGCGCTCGAAGGATCTCGGCAAGTGGATCGCGGATACGGTGGCCTTCCCCTCGACCATGGTCGACCGGATCGTGCCGGAGACGACGGATAGTGACCGCGATGCGGTTTCATCGGCGCTCGGTTTACGCGATGCATGGCCCGTCATGACCGAGCCCTTCACGCAATGGGTGGTCGAGGATCGCTTTACGGCCGGCCGGCCCGATCTTGCCGCCGCGGGCGTCGAACTGGTGAACGACGTCAAGCCGTTCGAGCTGATGAAGCTGCGGCTGCTCAACGCCAGCCATTCGGCGCTGGCCTATCTCGGCTATCTCGCAGGCTACGAGACCATTGCCGACACCATGCTGGATCCGCATTTCGCGCGCCTCGCCGCGCAGGTGATGGAAGAGGCCGCGGTGACATTGACGATGCCATCAGGCGCAGATCTGGCCGCCTATCGCGCCTCACTGCTCAAGCGCTTCGCCAATCCGGCACTGCATCACCGCACCTGGCAGATCGTGATGGACGGCTCGCAAAAGCTGCCGCAGCGCCTGCTCGGCGCGATCCAGGATCGTCTCGCCAGGAACCTGCCGATCGCGACGCATGCGCTCGCGGTGGCCGGCTGGATGCGCTACGTCAGCGGCCTTGACGAGAAGGGCCGCACCATCGACGTGCGCGATCCGCTCGCAGCCGAGTTCGCCGGCTTGGCGCGCGAGGCAGGTCCCGTCGCCGAACGATTGGCACCCGCGCTGCTCGGCGTCGGAAAAGTGTTCGGGCCCTTGGGCGCCGAGCCGCGCCTGCGCGAAGCCGTGACCGCTGCGCTCGGCCGGCTCTACAAGGATGGCGCGCGGCGTGCGGTGGAGATTCTGGTCTCGGCGTGACCACAAAACGGGCAGCGATGCTGCGTTGCGGTCCAGATCGACGGAAAGTCGACGGAAGTCTTGCTTGATTTTTGCCTGTCATTGCCCCACCCGAGAGGCATGGCAAAGGACAGCAAGGTGATCGCCGCGAACGCAGCGTTCTACGCCGCCTTTTCGACCGGCGATTTCGACGAAATGGAGCGGATGTGGGCGGACGATGACGCCATTTCCTGCATTCATCCCGGCTGGCCGGCCATCATCGGCCGGGCCACGGTGATCGGAAGCTGGCGCGACATCCTGCAGAGTCCGGAGCGGCCGCAGATCGTCTGCGCGGAACCGCAGGCCATCGTCGATGGCGACAGCGCGCGCGTGCTCTGCATCGAGATCGTCGACGGCACGGCATTGGCTGCGGCCAACCATTTTCGGCGCGTCGGCGACGACTGGCGCCTGGTGCACCACCAGTCCAGCCCGATCGCGCAGATTGTCGAGCAAGCTGAGGACGATAGAGCGAGCCACCGCGTCCATTAACGGGCGCCCGGCCCGCAGGCACATTCTACTGTGCATGGGGTTGTTTTTTCAGTTTTTTTGTTTTGCCGCCTCACCCGAGCCCCGACAGATCATCCAGCACGACCCGCGCCTGGCTAAAATCGTCGTCCCGGAAGAACATGCTTCTGGTGATGAGCACGGGAATGTTCGCCCGCGAAGCTGCGGTCAGGCCGTTAGCGGAATCCTCGATCGCGACGCAGTCGGACGCGTTGAGCTTCAGCCGCGCCAGGGTCTCGACATAGACATCCGGCGCAGGCTTTTTATGCCGCACGTCATCTCCGGCGACAATCGCATCAAAATCCGCGGCCCAGCACTTTCCCAGGGCGCGCGACAGCAGCGCGTCGATGTTGGCGTGCGACGTGGTCGTCGCGATCGCGAGCCGCTGGCGGCGCGCCTTGGCAGCGACGAGGAGATCCGTCACCCCGGGCCGTAAGGGGCAGCAGCCGGTTTGGACCAGTCCGGCATAATGCGCGGTCTTGATGCGGTGGAGTTCCGCGATGTCCACATCCGATAATGGCGCGGCGATCCTCAGCCTTTCATGGTGGGCGCGAATGCGTTCCTTGCCGCCCGTGACCCGCAGCAGGTCCTTGTAGACGGCCCGATCCCATTGCCAATCGAGACCGTGGCGGGCGAAGGCATGGTTGAAGGCCTGCCGATGCAGCTCTTCGGTCTCAGCCAAGGTGCCGTCGACGTCGAAGATCAGCGCGGCGGCGCGGCGGACTAGCTCAGCCGCGTCAGATAGCATGATGGCTGGCGCTTCTGCCTGCATGATCGATGCGTCCCTCCGGTGAGCGACCATCGCCTGCACAGGCGGGCGAGACAAATTGCAATATCTTTTGCCGGACCCAAAAATCTCTTATGAGCGGAGGCGCGCTGCGGCGCGAACGGGAACTCCGACCTGCAAGGAAGATGTATGCTGCTCTTTATCCTTGGCCTCGGCTACAGTGCGCGGCACTTCGTCCGCCTGTTCGGTGGCCGCTTCTCGCATATCGCCGGCACGGTGCGCGATCCCGCGCAGCGGGGCGCTCTCGCCGGCGTCGAGGTGCATGCTTTCTCCGGCAGCAGTCCGGCACGCGAGACGATCGAACGCATGAGGGACGCGGATGTCCTTCTCGTTTCGATCCCGCCCGGCAGTGCCGGCGATCCCGCAATCGCGGCCTTCTCCGGCCTGCTGGCGGCGGGCGGCGACCGCAAGATCGTCTATTTGTCCACGATCGGCGTATATGGTGATCACGCCGGCGGCTGGGTCGACGAGAGCACGCCGCCGAAGGCGGACCTCGACCGGACGCGCATGCGGGTCGCGGCGGAACAGGCATGGACCGACACGACCGGTGGCGACGCCGCGATCCTGCGGCTTGCGGGTATCTATGGCCCCGGCCGTAACGCGCTGGTGACGCTGCGCGCTCGAACGGCGCGGCGCATCATCAAGCCGGGACAGGTGTTCAACCGCATCCACGTCGACGACATCGCGAGCGCGATCATGGCTGCGATTCATCACCCGAGCGGCGGCACGTGGAACGTCTGCGACGACGAGCCGGCGCCGCCGCAGGAGGTGATCGCTTACGCGGCGAAGCTGATGAATGTTGCACCGCCGCCGGAAGAGCCGTTCGAGACCGCCGAGATGTCGGCGATGGCCCGCAGCTTCTATGCGAGCAGCGCCCGCGTCTCCAACGCGAAAATGAAGTGCGAGCTCGGCGTCACGCTTGCTTATCCGACCTACCGCCACGCCCTGGATGCGTTGTGGCAAGCGGGGGAAGGAGGATCATGATCAAGCGTCAGCTCAACACGCCATACTTCTTGAACCAGGCCTGGGCCTGCTTCCAGGCATCTTCTGCTGCGTCCTTGCGATAGCTGCCGCGGTAGTCGGCATGGAAGCCATGCGGCGCTTCCGGATAGATCTTGAACTCGGCCGTCTTCTTGTTCTGCTCCAAGGCTGTCTTGAGCTGCTCGACCTGGGCGACGGGAATGCCGGTATCGGCGCCGCCATAGAGGCCGAGCACCGGTGCCTTCATCTCGGGCGCGAGCTGCATCGGGCTCTTCGGCCACGGCCGATTGGCTGGATCGACCGGCGGACCGTAGAAGGCGACGCCGGCCTTGAGGCTGCCCCTGTGAGCGGCATATTCCCAGACGGTGCGTCCGCCGCGGCAGAAGCCGATGATGCCGAGCTTACCGGTGTCGCCGCCTTGCGATCCCGCCCACGCCACCGTCGCATCGAGATCGGACAGCAGCTCCGCGTCCGGCTTGGCATTGACGATCGGCAGCAGGTCCTTGATCTCGGTGACCTTGGTCAAATCGACGCCCTTGCGGAAATAATAGTCGGGCGCGATCGCGAAAGCGCCGAGCTTGCCGAGGCGCCGCGTCACATCCTTGATGTATTCGTGCAGGCCGAAAATCTCCATCGCCACGATGATCACCGGCGCTTTGGTGTTGCCGGCGGGGCGGGCAAAATACGCATGCATCTGCTCGGAGCCGACCTTGATCTTGGCGTCCCCGGTCTGGAGGCCGCGGGTGTCGGTCGTGATCGCCTCGGCGCGCACGGGCCCGGCCGCAAGCGTGTAGCCGGCGGCGACGGCCGCAGTCGCGCTCATGAATCCGCGGCGCGAGACCGGAGCGACCTTGGTCAGCCCGACGACGTCGGATGTCATGGTGGTATCGATACTCATGGGTTCATCCTTCCTGATGCGTGCGCCTGATCGTTCAGGCGACGCATTCGCCATAGTTGCCGGCAAACGCAAATCACCAGCCTGCGAACGCGCTGCTTTCAGGCCTTGTTTTCAGGTCTTGTTCTGATGCTGTTTCACTGGCGCAGTCTCGGGCATGAGGCTCATCGCGACTAGTCCGACGATCGCCGCGAGCAGCAGGTACCAGGCCGGCGCCAGCGGATTTCCGGTGACGTGGAGGAGCCAGGTGACCACGAGCTGCGCCGTACCGCCGAAGCTGGCGATCGCGACCGCGTAGACGGTCGCGAACACACCGCCGCGGATGTTCTGGGGCAGCGCCTCGGTGAAGGTCGCGTAGAACGCAGTGAACGGCAGCGAGCCGATGACGGACAGAACACCGAAACCAACCAGGAGCGACAACGCGCCGGAGGCATGGACGATCCAGAGGAAGGTCGGGTAGGTCAGCAGCAGCGTTGCGAGCTGCGGCCAGATCATCACCGGCTTGCGACCGAGACGATCTGCGAGCCAGCCCCCGACCAGCGCGCCGACAAACTGGATGCCGTTGCTGACCAGCGACACGGCGAAAGCCAGTGTCGACGACACATGCAGCGTGTTCTGCGCATAGGTCGTCATGTATTGGGTGACGTAGGTCGAGATCGTGCCGCTTGCCAGGATCATCAGCGCAAGTCCGATGACGCCAAGGTGCCGTCTCGCCTGCGAGAGATGACCAGTGTGCTCGACGGTGCGGGCACCGGCTTCGGCCTGCGGGATAGTCTCGGGCAGCGTCCGGCGCATCCAGAACCCGAACGGCAGGCACACCGCTCCGATCAGAAACGCCACCCGCCAGCCATAGGCGTCGAGCATCTCCGGCCCCATCGTCTTACTCAGGATGACGCCGACGAGCGCGCCTGCGGTCGCGGCGATCTCCTGGCTGGCCGGTTGCCAGGCCACCACCAGCGCGCGATGCTGGGGCGGGGCGATCTCGATCAGATAGGCGGTGGTCGGTCCAACCTCCCCGCCCAGAGCAAAGCCTTGCGCCATACGCGCCGCGATCACGATGACGGGCGCTGCAAGGCCGATCGATCGATAGGACGGCGTGAGCGCGATGGTCAGGATCGATAGCCCCATGAGCGCGAAGCTCAGCAGCATGGCAGGCCGCCGGCCGATCCGGTCGGAATAGATCCCAAGCACGATTCCGCCGATCGGCCGCGTCACGAAGCCGGCGCCGAAAGTCGCCAGCGACAGCATCAGGCTGCCGTACTCGCTTCCCGTCGGGAAGAAGGTATGGCCGATCTGGATGGCGAAGAAGCTGTAGGTGATGAAGTCGTAGAACTCGAGCATGTTGCCGACGGTGGCGGCCAATGCTGCGCGCTTGACGCTGAACGGCTTCACTTGCTCGATCATTTCCCGGGCTCGATCCTATTTCGATTTAACCGCCTAGCCGCATTGCAACGCAACATTCATTAACCGAAAACGGTGGTTCTCTCGCCCCCTTTTCCGCTGCCCGAGTTGCTGCCGATCCGTCCGCTCGCGCGATTCGAAGCGCATCGCGCAACAAATGGGCTTTGCGGTGGTCGCAGCGACACATCATGTTGCACGCACATCCCGCGCGAGCGAAATCTGCGCGTACACCGCGGTCATTTGAGTGAAATTTTCAGAAGAGTTGAGCCGGGGGATTTACTCGAACTTTGTTCGTGACGCTCTAGTTCCACGACTGGAAGGTTCCGCCTCTCTCAGGGAGCTTCATTATCAGCCACCCGGATTGCGCTGCCAAAAGCTGAATTGAGTAAAGATATTGAAATGTATTTGGCTCGCGAAGCGATCGAATTATTGGGGCAGACGGCCCGCATCCTGTGGTTCGAAGGCGCCAAGCATGGCCTGCGCGACCGCGAATGGATGGCGCTGCGTTTCCTCTCCCGTGCCAACCGGTTTTCCCGGACGCCCTCGGCGCTCGCCAGCTACGTTGGCACCACGCGCGCCACCGCCTCGTTCATCATCGGCGAGCTCGAGCGACTGGGCTACATCGAGCGCAAGCGCTCCGCCATGGACAAGCGCTCCGTGTTGCTGAGCGTGACGCAGCAGGGCAAGAAATTTCTCGTGCGCGACCCCATCAGCGTTCTGCTCGAGGCCATTGCCGTTCTCGACGACGAGGCCAAGACTCGCTTTCGCGACACACTCCGGCACGCGCTCGATCAGGCCGATGCGGCCGAACAGCGGCACCATACCGACGTCTGCAAGCGATGCATCTTCCTCCGCGAAGATCGCACCACCACGGACAGCAGGACGATCGCCGAGTTCAGCTGCCGCCTGTTTCGGGCGCCGATCGCGGAGGCGGAGGTCGATCTGCTATGCACCAGCTTCGAGCATCACCGCAAATAGAAGTGGCCCTCGATCAGGGCGTGGCCTTGCGTGACGAATAGATGACGCCCCCGCTGGACTCGACCACCAGACGTCCGTTCTCGTTTTTGATCTCCTCGATACGGCCAAGGCCGGGCACCTGCTGTCCCAACACCGCCTCGACGACGCCGTTCGGGCCTTGCAGGATCGCGATCCCCTCATAGGCCTGGCGGACCGACCAGCCCTTGACCGTCTTGCGCGGCGCCGAGATGCGCTCGGAAGGTGCTACCGATCCCGTGATCTCGGGCGTAGCGGCCGAGGCCATCATCGGCATTGGCTGTGTGGCGACGGGCGCCGGAGCCTGGGCCTGCACCTGGGCAAGCTTGTCGAGCTTCACCGTAGAGGACGAGCCCACCCGTTCGATGCGATCAAGATTTTCGCCAAACCGGCCAAAACGGTCATTGGTCGCCTTGCTCGATTGGTCGACCGCGGTGCGGAGGCCGTCGAGATTGTCGGACACGCCCGACACCTGCCTGCGCAGTTGCGCCACCGTCTCGCGCAGATTCCTGATCTCAGTGTTGGCCGCGACGTTGCTCTGGGCAGGCTGCATGGTGAGATAGGCGATCACTCCGGTGCAGGCGCAGACGACCAGGATCGCAGCGACCGCCAATGTCGCGAGCGGCACGACCCATGTCGGACGCGGGGGCGGCGGCTTGGCCACGATCACGGCCGGCTTGATCACGATGGGCGTAGGCTTGGAAATTGCCATCTTGTCGAGGCGCGCCTTGGCGCGAATACGCTTCAGACCCTCGAGCGCCTCTTTCGCCAGAGTTTCATCACTCGCTGCTGCCGACGCAGGCTTGGTGTTCGCAGGCTTGGTATTTGCAGCAGGCTTGGTATTTGCAAAATGCTTGGCATTTACAAAAGGCCTGGCCGTCGGCGCCGCATTGTCTCTGGCATCGCGCGTCTCCGCGGCCGGTTTCGCCGCTGCGGAAACATCGGCGTTCGCGTTGGGACGAGCTTGTCCATCGGACAACATGCGAGAATGCTCCGTTCGGTTCGATCTGTCGAACGGTGACATTATTTGCCGAAGCTTGCCTGAAACGTGCGCATCGAAAACTTCTCATCACGCGCGATGCGACGTCACATGAGTCAAACGCGTCACGCACGTGGCGAGAGTGCGACTCGAAAGACACACCCTCGCCAAGATTTCGCCAAGCTGGAGTCGCCTCGCCATACATGAGTCGAATTGTCGCACGTGGAAACGCGATGACGAGAGTCAATCCCGGGTTGAAAACCCATCAATGTGCATGAAGCGCAGCACCACCCGAAATAGCTGTAATCATACGGGGATGCGGAAGTTTAGAACCGCCAAGGTGCAAAACTAGTTCGAATTCCAAATCAACTGATGCGATTGAATATACAAAGAAACAACTCGAACCAAACCAACAGCATCAAGCACGTGTAGCAAACGCTTAGTTGCGCACGCTTGATCGGAAATCGGCAATTGTTACGGTCCTACTCAAGTGATTCTCGCCAGTTGGCGAGGGGATTGACACAGTACAGTAGCGTTCGGACGCATGAGCGACTTGGCGCAATTGTTCTAGGTCGCTTTCTCAATCCGCTCCGCGAGGTGATCCGCAAGACACCCGCCGAGCCTCACGCAGTAAGCGTTCAGTATCGAGTCGAAGTAGCAGGCCTGCGAGACGCAGGCACTGAATGCGTAGGGCTGCCCGCGAATATCGAAACCATAATAACGGTTCGCGGGAAGGAATATCGTCAAACAGCACAGTTGCCGAGCCGGGCATCACAACAACCAACCGGCCGTAACAAGTGCGAAACAGGGGCGAAAGACTGATGTATATTATCGTTGATGATCGCGAGAGCGTCACGAACAGCTATGTCGGAGGGCTCGTTCGCGAAGGTGTATCGTCGATCGGCTTCTCCTCCGGAGAATTCTGGGACTGGCTGCAATCTGCGAGTGAATCGGATCTGGCCGCGGTGGACGCCTTCCTCCTCGGGGATTGCGACACCCGAGGAAGCCTGCCGCGGGCGATGCGCAAGCGCTCCTCGGCGCCCATCATCGCCATGAGCGGCCAAAAGATGCTCAAGAACACGCTGGAGCTCTTCGAATCGGGCGTCGATGACGTCGTCCACATACCGATTCACCTCCGCGAGATCCTCGCCCGAACGGCCGCGATTGCGCGCCGCCGGGTCGGGGAACTGCCGAGGCCCTGCGAGACCAGGATCCAGGTCTTCTTCAACGGACGTGACCCCGAGATCGCTGGCCACGCCCTCACCCTGCCACGCCGCGAACTGCGCATTCTCGAATATATGGTCAGCAACCACGGCAAGTGGGTCACCAAGACGCAGATCTTCAACGCGGTCTACGGCATCTTCGAAGCGACGTTCGACGAGAGCGTGATCGAGAGCCACGTCAGCAAACTGCGCAAGAAGCTCCGCGACCGCCTCGGCTTCGATGCGATCGTGGCGCGGCGTTACGTCGGGTACCGCCTCGACATCCCGGCCGGCGAAACCATCGACGTGCCGATGCAGGAGCTCGACGAAGTCGGCATCTTGCTCAACAGGTCGCATGCCGCTCCGGCGGCGTATCCGGCCGGAAACTGATCGGCAGGGCGCTGCCACGCAACCGACAACGGCCTCGCGAGCCACCTTCGCAGGGGCCGTTGTAGTTTCAGCGACATCAACGGCGAACAGAGGCGCGGCAGTACCGGCGCCGCGGCTCGCGTCTAAGTATGATTCTAGAGGCTCGCTTCTGATTCAATCAGAACCGGTAATGCCTAGGGCTTCTGCTGGAATTCTTCCTTCGACACGTAATTGAAGTCCTCGACAAGGACGTCCTGGACGACTTCGGCCTGCATTCGCTCGTTGACACGCTGCTTGATGGCCGTTGTGAGGATGGAGAGGTCGTAACGGGCGAGTTTTCTGAAATCCAGGCGGTCGTCGGCATAGATCCTGCGGAAGGCTTCATCGACGACGAACGGCTCGGGCGGCACGTTGAGCTGATGCATGGTCCGCGCCTCTACGGTGTAGACGAAGCGCGCGACGATGTAGCCCTGCACGTTGCCACTCTCGACCATTGGCACGCTCAGGGCCCGCGTCTTCTGGTACTGCAGCCCGTCGAGATATTCATCCTTTGCCGGCAGCAGACTGCCATTTTCCTTCCAATAGGCCACGGCATAGCTCGTTCCCGCGGTGAGGATGCATACCCAGAGCCCGGCTAGCACGAGTCTGATCATTTTCCGTCCTGTGCTGCGCGGCCGGTATAGGTGCCGTCCGATTCGGCGTCCTTGATGGCCTTGACGATGATGCTCGCAACCTCGCGCACCGCATCGTAATGCATTTCGAGGATGGAACGGTTTCGCTCGAGCTTCTCGCGCAGCCGCTGGACCTCCTCGGTGATCTCGACCTCGCCGCCGAGGTGCATTCGTGCCCGCATCAGACGGACGAATTCCAGCATGCTCCGGCTCTTCCGGGCGCTGAACTCGTCGAAGTCGATCTTCTTGCCGGTCGCGAGCGCGGCCGTCTCCTCTTCGACGATGCCTTCGAGCCGGCGGATCGCAGCCAGCAGGCCGCGTACCTCGTCCGATCTCGCCGCGTCCGCGCCGTCGTTCGCCACCTCGCCGCCGACATTCGGCAGCAGCACGGGCAACAGGGCATCCCCCGACACGGCCGCCGTCGTCATCGCCTCGCGGTCCACGACCGGCTGTTCCATCACCAGGGCCGCCGCGCCTTCTTGTGCCTGCATAGGAAATTCACCCTTCAACTTCTGTCATCCATTCCCGGATCGTCATCCGGCCTTGCCCGAAGCGTCCGGTCCCGCCGGATGCGCGGCAGCGAGCTGCTTGGCAATGCCAATGCCCTTGCCCTTTGCCAGCTGAGCACCGAGCTGCTCCGCCAGCATCGACTTCCAGACGCCGCCGGCCGTGCCTTTTCCAAAGACCTGCTCCGACTCCTTCGGCAGCATCGTCTCGACGAAGGTCTGGAGGATGAAGGCCTCGAACTTGCGGTACACCTCGCCGGATGCCGGCGCCTTGATCACCTGCACCGGCGCCCCGTTCACCGCACCCGACTGGGGTTCCGAGATCTTCGTCGCGAATTGATCGGCAGCAGCCGCCTTGGCCTTGCCGACCTCCGCGTCCATCGTGGCGGCGAAATCCGCGTCCGATGATTTCAGCGCGTCGAGCTTCGCGGTGGCCGCGCGCTGCGTCACGGGATCGGCGGCGTCGAGGACGTCGAGAACGAGGTCGGGTGTCGCTGTCACGATCATGTCTTGGTCCGATTGGCTAGCCGTGGCGGCCACTCGCGCACGGTGAGGCTTGTTCCCGTCATCTCCTCGAGCGATCGCTTCTCGGCGTCGCGAAGCTTGTCCGCGAGCGCCGCCTTCGCGACCTGCTCGAACTGCTTCACACGGCGGCTCTCCGTGCGAACCTGGTCGAGCTGCTGCGAGGCCTGGGCCTGAATCGCGCGAGCGCCGACGCTGGCTCTGGTCAGGCGCCGCGCGATCGATTCGCTCGATGATCCCGCCGGCGGCTTCCCCTCGTTGAGAGTTCCGACCAGCCATTCCTGCTCGTCCTGCAAGCTGCGCTCCTGCTGGCGGAGATGAGCGAGCTGCCACTCTGACAGCCGAAGCTGGAGCTTCAGGAGCGAGACCATCCGGCCGAGCTTGTCCGCGCGCGACGTCATGATTGATCACTCCGCCAGCCACGACGAGACGCCGAGCATGAATTGCGTCAGGAGTTCGTCGCTGGTGAGGTAGAGCAGCAGGAAGCCGCCGAACAGCACGAAGGGCACCGAGATGAAATAGACCGGAATCGCCGGCGTCAGCTTGTTGATTAGGCCGACCGCCAGGTTGACGACGACCGAATAGACGATGAAAGGGCTGGCGATCCGCAGCGTCAGCACGAACGCCTCCGACAGCCTGCCGACGAGCTGGCCGAGCGGCATGCTGCCGCCGAGCCGGTCGCCGGGATGCCAGACGGCGTAGGAGTTCATCAGTCCGCGCAGGACCTGCCAGTGCTGGTCGGTCATGAAGAACAGCGTGGTGACGGCCGTCATGATCAGCGGCACCAGGGCCGGCGCCGGATCGGTATCGCCGACCGGGGTCCCCGGGATGTTGCTCAGCCCGATTGCGCTCGCCATCACGGTGGCCATGGTCTGGAGTGCGAGGAAGAACACGCGACCGCCGAGCCCGATGACGCAGCCGACCACGAGCTCGGAGCAGATAAGGAGCGCGAGCGTCAGAGGCGCCGCGTTGTCCGTAAGGGGTTTCAGGACGGCGATCAGGATCGGCGTCAGCGCAAACGTCGTGACGAGCGCGACGAACAAGCGGACCTGGGCCGGAACGTTGACGCTGGAATAGCCGGGCACCAGCATCAGGCAGGCACCGATGCGGCAGAACACGATGAACGTCACCAGCACGCTATCGGTGAGGCCGCTGATCACGATATGGCTCCGAGGGCCCGGATCTCGGTGCTGCGCGCGACCTCGACATGCGACAGGATCGGCAGTGTCGGAAAGACCCGCTCCAGGATCATCCGGACGTAGGGACGCGCTTCCGGGGTCACCGCCAGCACCACGCTGGTGCCGTTCTCGGTGAACTTGCGGATCGCGGCGCTGGCTTCGGTCGCAAACTGCTCGATCAGGCGCGGATCGGCGTCGAATTCGACGACGTCGCCCTTGGCGTCGCGCTTCAGGCTCTGGTGAAACGCGAGATCCCAACGGTTGCCGAGACGCACGACGTTGAGTACGCCGTTGTCGGAGAGATCGCCGCAAATCTGCTGGGCAAGACGGGTACGCACGTGCTCGGCCACCTGCTCGGAGCGCCGCACATGGGGCGCGATCTCGGCGATGGCTTCGAGGATCAGATGGAGGTTGCGGATTGACACGCGCTCGGCCAGCAGGATCTTCAGGATCGCCAGCAGCCCCGAATACGATATCTGCGACGGGCAGAGATCCTCGACAAGGCGCTTGTATTCGGGATCGAGCCGGTCGAGCAGGCCGCGCATGTCCTTGTAGGACAGGAGCTGGGCGAGGTTGGCCCTGATCACTTCGCTCAGATGCGTGAGCAGCACCGACAGATTGTCGACCGGCTTGCAGCCCTGACGCTTGACCTCGTCGGTGAAAGCGTCCGTCACCCACAGCGCCTTCATGCCGAAGGCCGGCTCGATCACCTCTTCGCCGGGAACGTCGGGCTTGCCATCCTTGTCGACCAGCACCAGCACTTCGCCGAGCCTGAGCTCGCCCTGGGCGACGCGGGTGTCGTGGATCCGGATCTGGTATCCCTTGGGATCGATCGACAGATTGTCGGTGAGCTTGATCTCGGGAACCACGAAGCCGTACTGCTTGGCGAACTTCTTGCGGATCTTGGCCACGCGGTGCGCCAGCTCGGTGCGCGAGCCCAGCAGATGGACCGAGAGGTGGCCGCCGAGCGCCAGCTCGATCTCCGCGGTCTTAAGCGATTCCTTGACGGATTCCTTGGCATCGACCTGGGCGCGTTCGTCGGCGTTGCGCGCATCTTCCTTGCGCCTCAGGGCTGCCTGCCGCCTCGGCAACGAGTATCCGACGAAGGCCATGACGCCGCCGAGCAGCAGGAAGGGCGCCGTCGGCAGCCCCGGCATCAAGGCGAGCACGAACATCATCAGCGCGGCGGCCGACACCGCGCGCGGATAGCCGCCGAGCTGCCGCAACACCGCCTGCTCGGCCGAACCTCTGGTGCCGCCCTTCGAGACGAGCAGGCCCGCCGACAGCGACACGATCAGCGCGGGCATCTGCGTTACCAGGCCGTCGCCCACGGAGAGCTTGGTGTAGACGTCGGCGGCGCGTGCCAGCGTCAATCCATGATGCGTCACGCCGATGATGATACCGCCGAAAATGTTGATCGCGGTGATGATCAGGCCGGCGACGGCGTCGCCGCGGACGAATTTCGAGGCGCCGTCCATGGCGCCGAAGAACGCGCTCTCCTCTTCCAGCTCGCGGCGCCGGCGCTGGGCTTCCTTGTCGTCGATCAGGCCCGCGGACAGATCCGCGTCGATCGCCATCTGCTTGCCCGGGATCGCATCCAGGGTGAAGCGGGCGCCCACTTCGGCGATACGCGTTGCGCCCTTGGTGATCACGACGAAGTTCACCGTGACCAGAATCGCAAAGATGATCAGGCCGATGACGAAGTCACCACCCATGACGAACTTCGAGAAACCGGCAACGACATGGCCCGCGGCGTTTTCGCCCTCCCCGCCGCGCGACAGGATGAGACGGGTCGTTGCGACGTTGAGCGCAAGCCGCAGGATCGTCGCGATCAGGAGCACGGTCGGGAAGGCCGAGAAATCAAGCGGCCGCTGGATCCACAGTGCGACCATCAGGATCAGTGCCGAGAGCGCGATCGAGAACGCGAGGCCGAGATCGATCAGGATCGGCGGTATGGGCAGGAACAGGATCGTGAGCATGGCCACGATGCCGCCCGCGAAAACGGCGTCGGCGCCCAATCGTCGCGGGGTCGGCAGGCTAGCAGCTAACGTATCGGACATGGGTCACCGGCAGAGGATCCGGCCCGTAATCTGCCGTGCAAAGCTTACGCGGGGGTGGTGGCAGGGTGGCAGAGGTGGCCGGGACCGTCGGGTCAGAAGCCGCGCTCGATGTGCGAATAGACCATCTCAGTGAAGGTGGAGAGATGGGCTCCGATGAAGGAGCCGGAGACGGCAACGACCACGAGAATGACGATGATCTTCGGAACGAAAGTCAGCGTCACCTCCTGGATCTGGGTCAGGGCCTGGATCAGCGCGATGATGGTGCCGACCAGCATCGCGGCACCGACGGCAGGTCCGGAGGCGACGATAATGGTCCAGATCGCCGCCTGGACGATGTCGAGAGCGTCCCGTTCGTTCATGACTGGCTGATCGTGAGACCGGGGCCGATCGCGACCTTCGTGCCGTTCTCGAGTGTCGCGACCGAGCCGTCGCTGTTGATGAAGATCGAGGCGACCTTGCCGCTGAAGCTCGCTCCTGTCGCATCCGTGAAGCTGACGGTCTTTCCGATCAGCCCGTCGGCCTGCGACAGCGACTGCGAAGACAGCAGAGCGTCGAGCTTGGTGTTGGTCTGCATCGCCTGCTCGACCGACGAGAGCTGCGCAAACTGGCTCATGTATTGCGAGGTATCCATCGGATTGGTCGGATCCTGGTTCTTCATCTCTGCAATGAGGAGCCGAAGAAACGTGTTGTAGTCGACGCCGGTGCTCGACGTCGACGTCGTCGAGCTGGTCGAACTGGACGACTTGCTGGTGCTATCGGTCGCGCTGGTGACGTTCATGTATCTCTCCGCTGTCAGGCAGCCTCGAATGGGGAATCAATCGTGGCGCCGGCCAGGATGGCCTGCTCCACTGGAAACAGTGCCCGAATCCGCTTGAGCGCGTCGAAGTAACGGGTCGCCCCGACCAGGTCGTCGACCGCACCAAGCCCGACCAGCATCTCCTGGCTCTCGCACACCGCGAGCAGAGCGGCGTGATGCTGCCCGTAGAGAGCCGAAGCATCCCGGACATCGGTCGGATTCATCAGCATGAGCTGGACGATGAAATAGAGCTGCCGCAGCGCCGTGGTGGCGTCGGAGGCCTGCATGATCTGTCCTTCGAGCAGGAACATCACGTCATTGACGAGCTCGACGGAGACCTTGCGGTCCACGCGCAGCACAGCGCCGTTGATGTAGACCCGTTCGCCCGCACGCAAGGATATCTTCATTAAAGTGCGTCTCGGATCAGGCGGTTGATTTCGATGAGCTGGATCACGTCATTCGACTTTTCTTCGCGAAGGCGGTCGGCTTCCTTGACCACCCACAGCCCGATCGAGATGATGTCGGCGCGCAGCTTTTCCGGAAGCCCGTTTTCCGGATGCGCGAGATCCTCGATGAAGATCGTCCACAGCCGCCGCACATAGAGCAGGCTCTCGACCAGATCCTCCAGGCTGAAGCGGTCCTTCTGGATCCGCTCGAGCCGGTCGATGCCAAGGCTGAGCGCCTGCCGCTCGCGGCCCCGCGCCTCATAGCCGCTCTCGTCGACGACCGCTTCATAGGCTTCAAACGTCATCAGGACAACTCTGCGCAGGAGACCGAACAATAAGACAAGGATTACGAGCCTTACGAAGGAGCGGGACTTAGAGATAGTTGATGAGGCTGATCTTCTGGAGCTGCGAGGTGAGCGCAAGTGCCGTCTGGATCTGCGTCTGCAAGGTGTTGACCCTGACGGAGGCTTCCGTCGGATCGACCTTCTCTATACCCACGATCTGATTGTTCAGAATGTCCTGCTGCGTCTTGAGCTTGTCGGTTGCTGAGGTGATCCGCTGCTGGACCGTGCCGATGTCGCCGCCGAGGGTGGCAAGGTCAGTGATGGCGTTTCCGACAAGGCCGATGGCCTTGTCCACGACAACCTGGAACGTCGCTTGATCCAGGTTGGCGTTCCCGAGATCTGCCATCATGGTGTAGGCCTCGGCGAGCTTGCGGAAGCCTGTCTGATTGGCGCTGACGGAGGTATCCGCTATCTCGGTCGTGGAGATACGGCTTTGCATGACCTGGTCGGTGGCCGATGACCAATTGGTGTTCCAGGCCGGGCTCGCGAACTCGGCATCGAAGGTGGTGTCGAGGAAGGTCTGCATCTGGGCCGGGGTGATGCTGTTCACGCTGGGCGATGATTGCGAGAAGCCGAAGGTCGCAAGGAAGTCGGCGTCGACCTGGTTCTTGCTGGCTGAGCCCGCGGTGTAGGCCGTGATCGGCGTGTTCTGCGTGTTGATGCCCGAGAAGAGAGACGAGCCGTTATAGGAGACGTTGAGCGCGCCAATCAGATCCTGGAGGTTGGAGGACGCAGGCGGCAGGATGATCCGTCCGCCGCCGTCGGTGCTGCGCGCCGCGATCAGGTCCTTGAGGAAGTCCGTTGCGGTCGAACCAAGCTGGGTGATCCGGCTCTGCGTTATGTCCAGACGTCCCGAGACCAGCCCGTTGGTATCGACGAGCTGATCGGCGAAGCTCCAATCCGCCCGCAGGGTGACGTCGCCTCCCGTCGTAGCACCAAGCTCGAGGCCGACATCGGCGAAGCGGCCGGTGGTGGCTTCCTTCGAGGCCTTGGCCAGCGCGGCCTGATTGTTGGTGATCGAAGACCTCAACGACGAAGACAGCATCAAGGTCGAGATGTAGTTTGCGCTCATCATGACTTAATTTCCCACGGCAGCCAGCAGGCTCTGCAACATTTCGTCGACGGTCGAGATGATCTTCGACGAGGCCGAATAGGTGCGTTCGACCTGAAGCATCAACGACATCTCATCGTCCATGTTGACGCCGCTGACGTTCGACAGCGCCGCGGTGCTGCGGTCGAGCAGCGTTTTCTGGTAGGTGACATTGGAGTCGGCGGTCTTGCGCTGGTTTTCGATCCAGCTCGTCGACGACGACGCGAAGTCGATCAAGCTGCCGTTCGGCTTGCCTTGCGTGGTCGCATCGAACGGCTGCGACGCATCCATGGCGCCGATGAGCTGCTGCACCCGAGCCGAGTAACCGCCGTTGCCGGCGGTATTGTATTGGTATGCGACGTTGCCGCTGATCGGGCCATCGCGCAGCAGGTTGGGATTACCGCCTTGGGCGGGATCGACCGATGCAGCAACGGATATCGTACCAGCGAGGCCCACCAAGACGGTAGCGCTCGCCGGCATCGCCGGCGCGCCCGGATAGGTGAAGAGACCGGGGACGTCGGGCAGCGTCGGAACAGGCGACTGGTCACTTTCCTTGAAGGCGTCGACCAGGCCGCGCGCGATTTCGTCGAGCTGGCTCTGGTAAGTAACCGTATCATTGTCGCGCAGCTGCGCCAGGCCAGCAAGCTTGCCGGACTTGAGCGGCATCGCGGAATTGGCGCCGGTCACCGGAACGCCGTCGATATAGACCGCATTGCCGGTGGTGCCGGCCGTATAGGCGTTCGTCGGCGCAAAGCTCACCGTTCGCGCCGTCTTGTCGAACAGCACGACGCCGCTGTCGGTATAGAGCGCCGCGTCGCCGTTGGGACGGAGCGACATCGAGACCCCGACCTCCTGCGACAGCTGCGAGACGATGCTGTCGCGTTGGTCGAGGTAGTCGGTGATGTCATCGCCGGAGATCGTCCCCTTCACGATCGCGGTGTTCACGGTCTGGAACTGGGAGAGCAGCCGATTGATGTTTTGAACCGACGTATTCATGTCGGCATCCGCGCCCTCCCGGGCCGACTGCACGGTCTGGGTCGCCTGATTGAGCGCGGTCGCCATGTCCTTGGCGGACGTCACCGCGGCCTGTGCCAGCGTGGTGTTGTCCGGGGCGTTGGCATATTGCTGGAGCGCCTTCTTCAGCGCATTGAGCTGCGCCGTCGGCGACTGGTCGAGTTCCGGATCGTCCACCGTGGCAGATGCGATCTTCTGGAGACCGTCAAGGATCGCGCTCTGCTTGGCCGACGTCGAGGTTGCGGTCAGCACGTTGGTGTAGAGACCCGAGCTCGCGGCGCGCTGGATCGCCGCCACGTAGACGCCGGTTCCCGGAAGGTTGTCCAGCACGGCAATCTTGCGCGAATAGCCGGCGGAGCTGGCACCGGCGATGTTGCGCGAGATGACCGACGACTGGATGCCCGACGCCATCAACGAGGAGCGGGCGGATTCGAGAGCGGCGGTAAGGTTCATGATCTGCTCTTGCCGGGGACGAGCGCTGAAGAAATCAGCGCTTCAGGTTGACGACCACGTCCAGCAGATCGGCGCCGGTCTGGAACGATTTCGAGTTGGCGGTGAAGCCGCGCTGTGCCTCGATCATCGAGGTCAACTCGTCCGCGAGATCGACGTTGGAATCTTCCAGAGCACCCGACTGGATGGTGCCGAGCCCGCCCTGGCCGGCGAGGCCGACCTGCACGTTTCCGGATTCCAGGTTCGGTGAGTAGACGTTGCCGACTTCGGGCGTCAAATGGTCCGGGCTCGGGACGGTCGCGAGCGCGATCTGAAAGCTCGGCAGCGTGGTGCCATTCTTGAGGACGGCCGTGACCACGCCCTTGTCGTCGATGTTCACCTTGTCCACCGCGGACGGAGCGTTGCCATCCACGGTCGCCTTGAAGTCGAAGCTGGAGGCGACCTGGGTCATGGCCGAGAGGTCGATGTTGAAGGCAGCCGAACCACCGGGGATCGCCACCGTAAGCGATGTCGCACTCGGCGGCGGGCCCACCAGATCGAGCTTGCCTTTTCCGGTCGAGCTTACGTCAAACGTGAACGTGGTGCTGGGCCCACTTGATGGAAGCGCGGTCGCGCCGTTGTAGACCTGCATATCCCAGGTATTTGCCGCAGTCTTTTTGGCATAGACGTCGAGCGTCACGGCATTTCCGATATTGTCGTAAGTCACGATCGACGTCTTCGACGTATAGTTGGCGGGGCCGGCCGGTCCAGCAGAGAAGGTAGCGCTCGGATCCAGATTGGCGGCGACGGTCGCCTTGGTCGAAGCCGACGCCTGGAGCGCCATCTGGTTGACGTTGACGACCTGGAGGCCGCCGAACCCGTTGGCTGCGACGGTGGGAGTGGCACCGTTGGCAATGTTGTAGCCCATCAGCTGGAAGCCGGCCGCGTTAACTAGGTTACCCGTGCTGTCGGGCACGAACGCACCGGCGCGCGTCAGGAAGTTGGTGCCGTTCGGATCCTGCACGACGAAGAAGCCGTTGCCCTGGACCGCGAGATCCGTGGCCGAGGTCGTGAACTGGTAATTGCCGGCGTCGGAGATGGCGTAACGCACCGTGGTCTCGACCGCGCCGGAATCGTAATTGCCCGAGCCGCTCTTCAGGATCAGCGAGGAGAATTCGGTCGAAGCCCGCTTGTAACCGGTGGTGTTGACGTTCGCGATGTTGTCCGAAACGGTTGACAGCTTGTTGGACTGCGCGTTCATCCCGGAAACGCCGGTGCGCATAACACCATACAGGCTCATGAATTGGGCTCCTTTGGTAGGTTGCAGCTACAATGGAGACTGTTGCTTGCGCGGGGCTGATGATGGGGAACGATGCACAACTTGGCGTCGTCTCCTTAGGTCGTCTTGGGCTGACAGAACGAGCGCGCCTTGTCGGTCCACGCGCCGAAGCCGCTGGAGACGAGATGCGCGACGATGTGGCAGACGTAGCGCTTCTGCGCCGGCTGGTTGTTGGGGCCTGCATTGTAGCGGGCGACTGCCATGGTCCAGCTGCCCTCGCGCTGCTTGAGCTCCTTCAGGAAGCGTGCGGCGTAGTCGACATTCCCTGCGGGATCGAACATCGCCCGGACCGAGGCGAACTTGTCGCCGTGATAGTAATGGTTGATCTGCATGCAGCCGAGGTCGATCAGCTTGATCCCTTTGGCTCGCATGGCTTCGAAGTTGGCGATCGCGTCGTTCATGTCCTTGGCGAACACGGTCTGTCCTTCGGCGCCGAGCGCGTAAGGATAAAGTGCGCCGCGCCGCCCCGTCTCGGTCAGTCCGACCGCGTAGAGAATGCCGAGCGGAATTCCGTGCTGCTGGGACGCACGCGCCATCTCGCGCTCGCACGGGCGCGAATTGTCGGTCGCCGCGGCCGCGGCGCCGGCGTTACAGATAAACAGGGCCGCGACGAATCTGCGGCGCCACGTCCTGGTCATGACGCGTCTCCTGGTTGGACTGGCGCTCCTGTCGAGCCTGCTTCGCGCCGCCGTCCGCTTGTCCCGACGAATTACTCGTACCGTCAAACGTGCCTTGCGACTGCGACGAGGGCTGTTGCTGGCCCGAAAGCTGCGGCTGCGACTGGCCGGAGCCGCTCTGGAAACCATCCAGCGAGCCGTGCTGGACGGGCGCAATGTCGGCGACGTAGCCCGCGGACTGCATCAGGTCGCGGATCGAATCGCGCTGCTGGTCGAGCATCTGGCTCGTGTCCTTGCGCGCAGCGGCGAGGTGGACGGACACTTCGTTGCCGACCAGGCGAAGGCGCACGGTGACATTGCCGAGCGCGGGCGGCTCGAGATTGATGGTCAGGATCTTGAGCGGCTGATCCGGCGCATTGGCTTGGGACGCTGCAAGATCTGGAGCTGCGGACGCCGTCGATGCCGGAGCTTCCTTCAACTCGGCGACAACGGCGTTGGCAACCTGTTGCGGAGCGTTGAACTGCGCCGGCGGCAGATGGGTCTCTTGCTGGACCACGGTGACCTTGGTCGTCTCGGGCAATGCGTCCCGCGCCGACGCCTTGACAGCACGCTCGACATTGGCCGCGACGGCCTCGAAGCCGGGTGCCGTTGCCTTCGGCGATGGCTCACTGTCGTCCGTCGATGTCGCCTGGGCGCTGGTCGCCGCGTGCGAATCCGCGGCCTGCGAGCGGGCGGCGGTTGGAGCCACCGGAGGTGGGAGCTCGGCTGTCGCCTTCGCCATGCCCAAGGCCTGAACGTCGCGCTTCGTCGTGGAAGACCGCTCGTCGCGCCCGGACGCATCCTTCTTGTCGCCGGCCGGTGCTTGCATCTGCGGCATCACGACCGGCGGCCCGGCGACGATCTCCTGTCCGACGATCCCGGCAATACTCGATCGGCTCTGGACGTCGGCCTGCTCGATGTGATCGAGAGGTCCATGTTTCCCGGACGACTTATCGGTCTTTTTGTCGGAAGATTTCTCGGTGGACGTCTCGCTGGATCCCGGCTCCTCGACCGCCGCGGCACGGTCGTGCACCGTCTCGTCGCTCGCGTTGTCCTTCCCGCTCTGATGCGCCAGGCGCGTCCGCAGCGTTCCGGCTTTCACGGCCGTGGCGCTGCCCTCGTCGTTGAGCGCACGCTTCGCGAGATTCGAGACGGTGTGCAGAAGATCGTTGAAGGACGAGTCCGCCTGCGCTTTCGCCCCGGCGCTCTTCCCGGAGCGCGATGTGCCCCGCATGCTGAGGCTTTCGGCGAGACCCGAAAAGACCTGTCCGGAGGTTCCACTGAGCTTCATCATGGACGGCGATCCCTGGTGAGAAGTTCGAGCTCCCCGAGCTGCTTCCGCGCACGAACAAGCGTTGCGGTCGACGACGCGAGGTCGAGACGCGCCGGCGTGACCGGAGGCTTGTCGGCTGCGGCGGCGGATCCGCCAGCGAACGGCTTGCGAACGTCGAGTGCGAGCTGCACCGTTGCATTGAGAAAGGGAATGTCGCGCTCGGGCAGCTTCGACCGGTCGAGCGCCTTCAACTCGGCGAGACCGCCGTCATATTCGTCGGCGAGCGCCCGCGACACGCCGCGGAACAAATGCGCCCGCTCGCGCTCCGCCGAGGCATCGGCGCTGAGAGTCAGGGCACGCTCGCCGGCAAGCCGGGTGACGGCCAGCCCTCCGCGCACCATCGCGGTACGCGCGATCACGAGATAGAGCTTGAGGCGGCTCGCGCGGTCGATCTGCTCAAGCAAGGTGGTGATCCGCGCAAACCGGCGCTCGTCGAGCGCGAGGCCCGACTGCGTCAGGCCGGTCGCAAAGCGCTGCCAGAAGTCCCCGGCATAGACCGAGTTGTGGTAGTGCCGGATATAGGCCAGCGTCAGGAACTCGAACTTGTCGAAATCCTCGGCTTGCCCGACCAACAGGATCTCGCGCCGCAGCGCGGCCTCCTCCACCAATGTGCCCGGCAGGAGCAAGCGCGCATCATCCAGACGCTCGATTGCGAGCGATGCCTCGGCGCGTGCGAACAGTGCACCCTGGACCAGCGCGAGCTGTCCGCCCAGGCCCGACGGAACCGTCCGCGGCTTGACGTCCTTGAGCAGTTCGCGCGCTTCGTCCTGACGACCCTCGACATAGGCAAGCGCGCCATCGAACAGCCGTCCATCGACGTTCAGCTTGTCGCGCGGCAGCTTGCGGATGATTTGCGGCGCGCCGCCACTGAGCAGGTAGATCACGGCGGCCTGGCCGTTCTGCGGGTTGCTCCACAGGCCCGGATCGGCGGCGAGAAATTTTTCGCCGATCTGCCGGATCAATGCGCTGTGGCTGCCGTACGCCGCGCTATCGCCGTTGGCGATGCCGTCCTGCACGGCCTGCAACGCCCGAACGAGTTCATATGGCTCGCCCGATGCCGATGCCCCCGGTGCCGGCTCGGCGAATGCGCCTGCCGCCGTGAACGGCAACAGCAGCATCAGCAGCGCTGCGCGGAGAGGAGACCTGATCAAGGGCGCTTCTCCCGGACCATGATCTCGATCCGGCGATTCTGCGCGGCCGCCGCATCGTTCTGAAGCTTCGGCCGCCGATCGGCATAACCCTCGACATGCTCGATGCGCTGCGTATCGACGCCGGAGCGGACCAGCATGTAATAGGCCATCTGCGCACGGGCCGTCGACAGCCGCCAGTTGTCATAGGCCTCCGAACGGTACGGCCGATTGTCGGTGTGGCCGCGGACGATGATCACGCCGGGACGCTTTGCCAGCAGCGGGCCGATCTTGTCGATCACACGGATGAGTTCGGGCCGCGGCTCAGCCGAGCCGACCGCGAACATGCCGAAGTTCGCATCGTCGGTCAGGCTGATCAGCAGGCCCTCCTCAACCTGACGCACCTCGGCCACCGGTCCGGCGCCAGCCTTGACGTCCGACAGCGCGTCCGCGATCGCCGACTGAAGCTGTTTGACCGTTAGTTGCTGGGCCTGAACCGCGTCGCGCGGCCCGGATTCCTTGGTCGTGTCGTTGGGATGCGGCTGCGCGGCGACATTGGCTTGATTACCAGCCTGGGCGCCCGGCTGCGCGCTCCCTTCGCGTGAGGCCTGCGATGGCGCGAGCCCCGGCGGCAGCAGAGGCGACAGGCTTGCGGACGACGCATCGGCGCTCGGAGCCAGGCTTCCGCCGGCATCGTCCTGCCTGGCTCGGCGCGCCTGCGGCTCGGCCTGGCTTGAGCCGGAGGCAGTGTCGCGCGCGGACGCATTCGGCTTGGACTCGGGCTTGGGCTCGCCCTCGATGACGCGGTCGGCATCCTTGGCTGCCTGCGGCGCAAGCTTCCAATAGCCGGGATCGAACGGATCGCGGTAGGCGTCGCCTCCCTTGAGGCCATCCTCTTCGGCGGACGTCAGAGCGCCGGCGCGCCGCTGGCCCGAGGCCTGGTTCGCACTGCTGGCGATCTCGGCGAGCGTCGTATAGGGATCGCGGAACAGGACCTTCTCCTCGTAGAAGGGCGGCTTCTCGGCCGTCGGAGAGTCACCGCGACGTTCCTCGCTCGGTCCCCCCGGCTGGCGCCTGCCGTCCTGGCCGTCGAACGACGACGGCTCCTTCTTGGAGAGATCGTTGAGGCCCTTCGGGGCAGGTGCGTTCTCCGCGAGCTTGATCGGATTGAAATAGCTCGCGACTACCTGCTTTTGATCCTGGTTGAGCGCATTGATCAGCCACATCACGAGGAAGAACGCCATCATCGCGGTCATGAAGTCCGCATAGGCGATCTTCCAGACGCCGCCGTGCGGCTTCTCGTCGTCGAAGGCACTCCGCCGGCGGATGATGACGAGTTCTGGCTTGACCTCATTCATGACGGACTACCGGCGCGCCTCTTTCAGGCGCTCGCTCCAGGTCGTGATCTGCGTCTCGATTACGGTCTGGTCGGCCACGACGCGAACCTCAAAAGTATCGGCGGCCTCATACTCGAAACCCGTTCGCCTGGCCGTCCCGAGCTGCGTCTTCACCAAGTCGAGCAGTTCGCTTGGTCCGGTGACCTTGAACACCGGCACTGGCGAATTGCCGGTCAGCGCCGCAATCTGCTCGACCAGCGACCCGATCGCCTTGTCGCGGACAGCATCGGCGAGGAACGGCAGCAATATCCGCGCAACGGAGCTCGCGATGTTGGTCTCGATTTCGCGGCAAGCCGTCTCGAAGCCGCTGACAACCGCCACCGCCTGCTGGTCGGACCACTTGGCCCGCTCTTCGCCGAGCCGGATCGCGCTGCGAACTCTTTCCTCGGCGATCCTGGACTCGCCCTCCGCTACGCCGGCCGCATGGCCGCGCCGAAAGGCATCGTCCAGGAGACTGACCGCGGGGGCTTCCGCGTTCGGCGCCGGAGGCGGCGACTGAAGCTGCGGCTGCGAATGGGTCTCGGGTTGCGGCTGAGGCTCGCGCCGGGCTTCCTTCGGCCTCGTCAGCACATCCTGGATTTTGGGCGGCGGTGGAGGCGGAGGCGACTTGACCCGCCCGTTCGCATCGAACTGCGTCAGGAGCTTTCCGATTGCCGCGTTCATGCCGCCTCCTCGCGTCGCATCCAGTCTTTAAGGATCGCTGCCGCCTGCATCTGATCGAGACGGACGATCTGCTCCAACCGCTTCTGCGGCGTTCGTTGCATCTTGCCTTCGAGGTCTTCGACCAGGTTGAGCTCGGCCTCTTCGCTGTCCGCCAGCGTGAGGGCGCCGGCGGCTGCCTGGAGCTGGGCGGCTTCCGCCGCCTCGGTCTGCTCCTGCGCCGCGCGATGGGTCAAAATGCCGTTGACCGCAGGACGAAGTCCGAACCACACCAGCATCGAAGCGACGGCCAGGATCGTGACCGCGTTGATGACGCTGCCGAGCTGCTTGTTGATCATCTCGACGAAGCTGATCGGCGGCACCGGCGCCAGTTCGCGCGAGCCTTCGATGAAATCGACGGCCGTCACCTGGATCTGGTCGCCGCGCGCCTTGTCGAGGCCGCCGGCCGTGGCTGCGAGTTGGCTGATCTCGGCGAGCTTGCTGTCGACGATGGCCTGGTTGCTCTTGTCGCCCAGGTCGGCAATGAGCCGCCCGCGGTTCACCAGCACGGCAATGAACAGCTTCTTCACCGAATAGCCGTCGCTCACCGTCGTCGTGGTCTTGGACGAGACCTCGAAATTGGTGACGTCCTCGCGGCGGGTCTTGTCCTCGCTGGAATTCTTGGTGCCGCCGGCGTTCACCTGCTGGTCGGGAAGATTCTGCTGCACAGTGGTCGGCTGCGAACGGTCCGCGTTCTGTGACTTCTCGTTCTCGCGGACGTTCCGGACCGAACGTTCCGCGCGACTCTCCGGATCGTAGACGGTTTCGTTGATCTGCCGCTTGTCGGTGGAGAGCTGCGATGCAACGCTCACTTCGAAATTGTCGAGGCCCAGGTACGGCGTCAGCGCCTTGCGAATGTTCTCCTGCACCATTCCGCCGACCGTCTTCTGCAGGCTCGCCATCTTGGTCGGAGCGGCAGTGGCCTCGTCCTCTTCGGCAAGCAGCATCGAACCGTCGGCGTCCAGCACCGTGACCTTGTCGCGGCTCATGCCCGGAATGGCCGCCGCGACGAGATGACGGATCGACTGCGCCGTGCGCGCCTCGATGGCGCCGTCGGTGCGCAGCACGACCGATGCCGAAGGCGGCTGCTGCGTCGCGCGGAACGACCCCCGCACCGGCATCACGATATGCACCCGCGCCGCCTTCACGCCCTTCATCAACTGCACCGTGCGCGCGATTTCGCCTTCCAGCGCACGGAGCTTGGTGACCTCCTGCATGAACGAGGTCAGACCGAGCGACCCGATCTTGTCGAACAGCTCGTAGCCGGAATTGGCGCTGGTCGGCAGCCCCTTCTCGGCGAGCAGCATCCGCGCTTGCATGGTCTGGCTCGGACGCACCGAGACCGCGTCGCCGGCGGTGTTGACGTCGAAGGTGATGTTTTGCTCGCGCAGCGCTGCACCCATGCGCGTCACGTCTTCGCGGGAAAGGCCGGTATAGAGCGTTTCGAATTCAGGCCGGCTCAGATAATAGGCGCCGCCCACGACGGTGACGAGAACGGCGAAACCGATCAATCCCAAAGCCATCAGGCGTCGCGGCCCAAGCTCCAGCAGATTGTTGAGCAGTTGCTGTACCTGCGCACGACTGAGCAGCATGTGACCTCGTACCAATACGAACGTAGAGGACACTCTGCTGCCAACCTTGTCTGAAGGTTGCGCGAGACCACGAATGTGTCGGTTCGCAGGCGAGGCGTTGCAATTTTACCAGAGAGCGAGTGACGCAATCGCGCGCGTCGGCAACAGGCGGACGGCCGGTTGCATCGCGGTGCGATCGGCGACGGCATGTTGCCTGGGATGCGACGTCAGGAAATCGATGTTGGCACGTCGTGTGCCGAGATCCGCCGTTCATGGCGGAGACCGTGCTCCCTGGGGAGCACGGTCGTTTTCGAAGCCGCGGCTTAGCGGAACAGCGACAGGATGCTCTGGCTGTTCTGGTTGGCGATCGAGAGCGCCTGAACGCCGAGCTGCTGCTGGGTCTGGAGCGCCTGAAGGCGGGTCGATTCCGCGTTCATGTCGGCATCGACGAGCTGGCCGACACCGCGGTCCACGGAGTCCATCAGGGTCT
Source organism: Bradyrhizobium sp. CW1 (assembly GCF_023100665.1). NCBI lineage: Bacteria > Pseudomonadati > Pseudomonadota > Alphaproteobacteria > Hyphomicrobiales > Nitrobacteraceae > Bradyrhizobium > Bradyrhizobium sp. CW1. The sequence continues at coordinate 1,787,499 of NZ_CP064684.1, read as the reverse complement.
TGACGAACTCCGTGTTGGTCGCGAGGCGGTTCTTGACGGCACCGAGATTGGCGGCGGCCGAGGCCACCGAGTTGATGCCGGCGGTGACCTGCGCGATGTAGCCGTCGAGCGTGGTCTGGTCAGCTGCCGAGTCGGTCAGCGCGGAGATGCTCATCGTGTCGATCGACGGGGAGGTCGAACCGGCCGTGTCCAGAATGCCGCCCTGCGCCGAGGTGTAGAGCGAGTAGTTAGCGGTGGTCACGGTGATGGAGCCGATGGTGGGCGTACCGCCGACACGCGAGTACGACGACACCAGGTTGAAGGTCGTCGGCGTGGTGGCGGTCGTGCTCAGCCAGTTGATGCCGTTGAAGGTCGCCGAGTTGGCCTTGAGCTTCATATCCTGCTGGATCTGGGTGATGTCAGCCTGGATCTTGGTGCGGTCGATACCGGCGGTCTTGGCTTCGACCAGCAGCGCCTGGAGCTTGGTCAGGCCGGAGTCCTTGTCGCCGATGACCGAGGTCAGAGCGGTATATTCGGTGTCGACGGTCGCGGCCGACAGACCGAGCGAGTCGGAGACCGCGGAAAGCGCGGCGTTGTCGGAGCGCATCGACGTCGCGATCGACCAATAGGCCGCGTTGTCCGAGGCCGTGGACACGCGCATACCGGTCGAGATCCGGTTCTGCGTCGTCGCGAGCTGCGAGCTGACGTTGCGAAGGGTCTGCAGCGCGGTCATTGCAGACGAGTTGGTGAGGAGGCTAGAACCCATTTTGATGTCCCTTTGGAGATTGGATTGAGTTTGGGACATACCGGACTTGCACCGGTACGGCAGGGCGGCGTCATGCCTTTGGGCTGCGCAGAAGCGTCAAGGCCCAACCTGTCGTAACGGCGACGATAGCCCGCGAAGCTTGTGCGAGGCTTGTGGCTCTGTGGCTTTGCCGCAACAAGGCGGCCGAAATTGCGGCGCGCGACGTCACGCCAAACAAAAGGGCCGCGCTTCGCAAGAAGCGCGGCCCTCTTCGGATGGTTCGAGGCTTAGCGGAACAGCGACAGGATGCTCTGGCTGCTGTTGTTGGCGATCGAGAGCGCCTGGACGCCGAGCTGCTGCTGGACCTGGAGGGCCGACAGCCGGGTGGACTCCTGGTTCATGTCGGCGTCGACGAGCTGGCCGATACCGCGATCCACGGAGTCCATCAGAGACTTCACGAAGTCCGTGTTGGTCGAGAGGCGGTTCTTGACAGCACCGAGGTTGGCGGCGGCCGAGGCCACCGAGTTGATGCCAGCGGTGACCTGCGCGATGTAGCCATCGAGCGTGGTCTGGTCAGCTGCCGAGTCGGTCAGTGCGGAGATGCTCATCGTGTCGATCGACGGAGCGGTCGAGCCGGCCGTGTCCAGAATGCCCCCCTGCGCCGAGGTGTAGAGCGAGTAGTTGGCGGTGGTCACGGTGATGGAGCCGATGGTGGGCGTGCCGCCGACACGCGAGTACGACGACACCAGGCTGAAGGTCGTTGGCGTGGTGGCGGTCGTGCTCAGCCAGTTGATGCCGTTGAAGGTCGCCGCATTGGCTGTCGCCTTCATCTGCTGCTGGATCTGGGTGACGTCGGCCTGGATCTTGCTGCGGTCGATACCGGCTGTCTTGGCTTCGACCAGCAGGGACTGGAGCTTGGTCAGGCCGGAGTCTTTGTCGCCGATGACTGTGGTCAAAGCGGTATATTCGGTGTCGACGGTCGCAGCCGACAGACCGAGCGAGTCGGAGACCGCCGAGAGCGCGGCGTTGTCGGCGCGCATCGAGGTCGCGATCGACCAGTAGGCAGCGTTGTCCGAAGCGGTCGAGACGCGCTGGCCGGTGGAGATGCGGGTCTGCGTGGTGGAGAGCTGCGAGCTCACAGACCGCAAGGTCTGGAGTGCGGTCATGGCGGTCGAGTTCGTAAGCAGGCTTGACATTGCGAATGTCCCTTTATGTACGCGTTACATTTTCACGAGGGGACATACCGGGCTTTCACCGGTACGGAGGGGCGGCATCATGCCTTTGGACTGATGTGGGTGGGGTCCAACCCGCCGTGACGCATTGCTAGCACGCCGAATCTTGCGCGCGGATTAAGATTGGCTTGAATTACGCCGTAAAATCAAATGGTTAACAGTACATTTTGCTAACCATAGTCCGGTACTTCTCGCTAACCATAACCATTCCTCTGGCGCTCGTTGCCATCACGAGAACGACCGCACCAGCCCTGAGGCGAGCAGGTTCCAGCCGTCGATCAGCACGAAGAACAGCATCTTGAATGGCAATGCGAGGATCGTCGGCGGCATCATCATCATCCCCATCGACATGGTCAGCGTCGCCACGATCATGTCGATGACGAGGAACGGCAGGATGATGAGAAACCCGATCTCGAAGGAACGCCTGAGCTCGGAAATCATGAAGGCCGGAATGATGACGCGCATGTCGACGCGCTTGTCGTCGAACTTCCTGCGGAAGCTCTCCGCGGCGAGCGATTCGAAGGTCTGCAGATCCTTGTCGCGAACATGGGCCAGCATGAATTCGCGGAACGGATCGGTGATCTTCAGATAGGCCTCTTCCTCCGAGATCTCGTTCTTCATCAGCGGCTGGATGCCGGTTTCCCAGGCGCGGTCGAAGGTCGGCGCCATCACGTAGAAGGTCATGAACAGCGCGAGGCTGATCAGCACCAGATTGGCCGGCGTGGTCTGAAGGCCGAGACCGGCGCGCAGGAATGACAGCGCCACCGCAAATCGCGTGAAGCTCGTCACCATGATGAGCAGTCCCGGCGCCACCGACAGCACCGTGATCACCGCCATCAGCTGGATGATCCGGCCGCTGGTCGAGCCGTTGCCCGGTGGCAGCAGCGAATTGAGGTCCGGAATCTGGGCCAGTGCCACTTCGGGCAGCACGACCAAGAGCAACGCAAGCAGCAGGACTCTCAGTTTCACTGAATCACCAACGTCTCAATGATCAATTCGCGGATCTTGCCCGAGGAGCGGATATTGGCGCGTTCGGTCAGGTCGTCGCGCAGATGCTGAAGCCCGCGCGATCCCTCGAACTGCGCCACCGTCGCCGAACGCAGATAGGTGACGATGTCTTCGCTGATATGGGCCGCCAGGATGCCGGCATCCTCGTCGCTCATGCTGTCGGTCACCATGGAGGCTTCGATGCGGGCCCAGTTGTTGGCCGGCGCGCCGAGATTGGTCACGATCGGGGACAGCTTCCTGAGCCGCGCGCTGCCGGCGTAGCTCGAGGCTAGAGGCGGCGGCGTGGCGGTTTTCTTCGCATCCGCGACGCGCTCGGCGGCCGCAAACAGATGCAGGCCGGCAAGCGCGCCCGCGCCGATCGCGATCAGGGTCAGCACCACGATGGCCACAATCAGGCGCATGACGTCCCCTGCCCTCGTGACGCGGCCCGACGGGAGCGCATCTCAGAACGGTGCCACGGCGTCATAGATCCGATGTCCCCATCCAGGCTGCTGCACGTCAGAGAGATTTCCCCGACCGCCATAGGCCACGCGCGCTTCGGCGATCTTCTCGTAGGAGATCGTGTTGGTTCGCGAGATATCGCGTGGACGCACGATGCCGCCGACGTTGAGCACGCGCATTTCCGTGTTGACCTTGAATTCCTGCGAGCCGCTGATCATCATATTGCCGTTCGGCAACACGTCGGTGACGATGGCTGCGATCGACAGCTTGATATCCTCGGTGCGGTCGATCTGGCCGTTGCCCTTGATCTGGGTGTTGGTGTTGAGGTTGGCGCTCGTCGAGCCCTTGTCCTGCCATCCCGCAACGTCCATCAGCCAGTCGAGTCCGAACTTGATTTGCGAATCGCGCGAGCGGCCGGTCTTGTTGTCGAGCTTGGCCTTGTCCTGCATCGAGATGATCACCGTCACGACGTCGCCGACGCGCCGGGCGCGGGGATCGCGGTAGAGGTCGGTGCCGTCGTCCCAGGTCGAGCGATAGCTGACGGGCGAGTGCATACGGGGGGTCACGGGAATCGGATCGGCCTGCGTCCTCAGGCCGCTCCCGACCGGCGACAGTCGCGGGCCAGTCAGGACCTCGGCCGGATCAATGACGCATCCCGCAAGCGATAACAGCGACAGGATGAGGATCAGATTCTTCATCTATTTGGTCTTTCCGTCATCCACGCGACGCATCCCGCCGAGCAGATCGGCGAGGTGCGCCGCGCGGCCCGTCTCCATCTCGTTGAAGATTGCGCTCGAACTCCTCGGGCTGAGCTTTGCGAGCACGGCCGCAGCCGTCTCGTCCGCCATCCCGGCGATCTGGGTTGCGGCGGCATCCGGCTTCATGCGCGAGTAGATCTCGACCACACTCGCTTCGGCCTTCTTCAGGAACTCGTCGCGCAACGCCATCCACTTCTCATATTCCGCGCGCTTGGCCTCGACCTCGGCGATCCGCTCGCGAAGCTGGTTCTCGGCCTTCTCCAGCTCCTTGAGCTGCCAGGCCAGCCTTGCATCGGCGGCGGAGTCGGCGACATTGCTGCAGAACAGGGCGACTTCGTTGTCCGCGGTTGCAGCGGCCTGGGGCGGCACCGGCTTCGGCGGCGCCGTGACGCTGCCGGGCTTGGCCGGTCGCGCCGCGGCTGTGGGTGCCGACGCGGGCTTCTCGGAGGCCGAAACGGCACCCGTGATCACTGGTCCCGAATCTTCGGCTGCCCACGCTGTCGCCCGCATCGACGCATTGTCGCTCGGGATCGATGAGATTGGCTTCTGTGGGCCAGACGCACGGGCGCGCGCGAAGGACAGCAGGTTGAGCGGCTTCGACGGCTTGGCCTCATCCAGCGCCAGAACGGGCGAAGCGCTCGCGAGCGCGGAGGCTGCGACCAGGAGGAGGAGTTTGGCTTTATGATCCAGCTTCAACATCGGCCCGCGTGCGATTCTCGGTCGAGAGAGCATTGAGCGACCAAGCTTGCACGGCGCTTACGCGTCATTGCACGATGACATCCGCCTGGAGGGCGCCAGCCGTCTTGATCGCCTGGAGGATCGCGATGATGCCGGATGGTTTCAGGCCGATCTGGTTCAGGCCGCGCACCAGGCGCTGGAGATCGACGCCGCTCAGGATCGCCACCTGCGATCCGGCTTCGTTGGCCTCGACCACGGTCTGGGGCACGACCACCGTCTGCCCTTTCGAGAACGGCGCGGGTTGCGACACCACGGGAAGCTCGGTGACCCGGACCGTCAGATTGCCGTGCGTCACGGCAACGGTCGATATCCGCACGTCGCGTCCGATCACCACCGTGCCGGTACGCTCGTTGATCACCACCCGCGCCGGCGTGTCCGGCTCGACCGTCAGCTCGCCGATTTCGGCAAGGAAGCGGACCGGTCCGATGTGGCGCGGCTTCGACAGCACGATCGTGCGGTAGTCTCGCTCGAAGGCGATCTGGGCGCGGTAGCGTCCGCCCGCGTAGCGGTTGATGGCGTCGAGGATTCGCGTTGCGGTGACGAAGTCGGGGTTCTTGAGCTCCAGCACAAGATATTCCATTTCATGGAGACTACCCTGCACCTCGCGCTCGACCAGCGCGCCGTTCGGGATGCGACCCGCGGTCGGCGTACCCTTGCTGACGTTCTGGGCCTGGCCCCCGACGCTGTAGCCGGCGACCGTGACGGCGCCTTGCGCCACTGCATAGACCGCTCCGTCCGCCGCGCGCAGCGACGTCATCACCAGGGTGCCGCCGAGCAACGAGGTCGCATCGCCGAGCGATGACACCGTCACGTCCATGCGCTCGCCCGCACCGATCGAGGGCTGCAGGTCCGCGGTCACCATGACGGCCGCGACGTTGCGCGTGCGCAGCGTCGTCGGACGCGGCGGATTGTTGGTGCTGGTGGTCTCGTTCCTGACATTGATGCCCATGTTCTCGAGCATCGATTGCAGGGACTGCTCCGTGAACGGCGCATTGCGGAGCGTGTCGCCAGTCCCGTTCAGGCCGATCACGAGGCCGTAGCCGACGATCTGATTTTCGCGCAATCCCTTGATGTCCGCGATGTCCTTGATGCGGACGGCGGCCTGGGCGCTGGCGGCGGAAACGAGCAGGACGAGCGCAAGCAGGACTCTGGTCATGACCCGTCCACGACCTTGACGGTGCCGTCCGGCTGGACAACGCCCCTGATGATCACACCGGTATCGGTGTTTCGTATCGGGATGAGCGCGCCGGGCGCGCCGGACTGCATCGCTGCGCCGTAGGTCACGATCGACAGGCCGCTGTCTTCGACCACGACCTTGACCATGGCGCCGCGGGCGACCGTCCAGGGATCCTCCACCGAGTTGGTCGGGATCGGCTGGCCGGGCAGCAGCGCGCGGCGCGCCATGCGGCCGACCAGGACCTGGCGTCCTTCGATGAATATGGCGACGCCGAGCACGTTCGGCGCAAAGGCGCGCTCGGTGATCATGTCGTCCCGGATCAGTTCGCCGGCGCGGATCGAGACGGCCGGCACGGGGAGCCGCTTCTCCTCGGCCGCGGCGAGACGCGCCGAGACGAGAACCAGCAGCACGGCGGCCATCCCGCGCATGATCGAGCCCATCCTGTTCAACATGGATACACCGGAACTAGCGCATGCCCTTCGAGACCGTCTGGGCCATTTCATCCGAGGCCTGGATCACCTTGGCATTCATTTCGTAGGCGCGCTGGGCAGAGATCAACTCGGTGATTTCCTTGACGGGATCGACGTTCGAGGCTTCGAGATATTGCTGGTTGATCTTGCCGTAGCCGGAATCGCCGGGCAGCCCGACGACCGGCGTGCCGGACGCCGTGGTCTCGCGATAGAGATTGCTGCCCAGCGGTTCGAGCCCGGCCTCGTTGGCGAAATTGGCGAGATTGAGCTGCCCGATTTGCCTCGGGTTCACTTCCGTATCCAGCTTGGCGAACACCTGTCCGGTCTGGTTGACCGTGACCTGGACCGTTCCCTGCGGCACCGTGATTGCCGGATCCAGCAGATAGCCGTCGGTCGTGACGAGCTGACTATTGGCATTGGTGTTGAACGAACCCGCGCGGGTATACTGCACCTCGTTGTTCGGACCGAGCACCTGAAACCAGCCGCGGCCGTTGATCGCCATGTCGTAGGGATTGCCGGTCTGCGTGAGCGCGCCCTGGATATGCAGCTTGCGGATTGCCGCCGACTTGACCCCGAGGCCGAGATTGGCGCCTTCCGGAATCGGCGACGAGCCGCTGGTGTTCGCAACGCCCTGCATGCGGTCCATCTGGTAGAACAGATCGGTGAACTCGGCACGCGCCCGCTTGTACGAGGTCGAGTTGATGTTGGCGATGTTGTTGGCGATGACTTCGATGTTGGTCTGTTGGGCGTTCATGCCCGTGGCCGCGATGGCAAGCGATTTCACAGCGTCACTCCTTGATCAGATCGACATCCGAACGACTTCCTGGTAGGCCTGCACGACCTTGTCGCGAACTGCGACCGCCGTCTGCAAGGCCTGCTCGGCCGACATCAGCGCCTCGACGACGCGCCGCGTCGATTCCTTGCCCTGCATCGCCGAGACCGAGGCCGCCTCGCCCGCCTTCAGCGTCCCGATCGCGTCCGTCGTCACTTGTTTCATGACCGATTCGAATCCGACGTCGCCACCGGACTGAATCGCGGGCGTCGCCGCCGGCGAGATGGCCTGCGTCTCGGTCGCGCGGCTTGCCGCTTGCCCGGCCGAAATCGCCGTGGATGAAATCGCTTCAAGCATTGTCAGCTCCTCAGCAGGTCGATGGTCATGCCCAGCATCGACCTCACCTGTTTCACGACCTGCAGATTGGCTTCATAGGAGCGGTTGACTTCCCGCATGTCCGCCATCTCGATCATCATGTTGACGTTCGGCAGCTTGACGTAGCCGGCCTTGTCGGCGGCGGGATGCCCCGGCTCGTACTCCACGCGGTAAGGCGTGGTGTCGACCCCGATTTCCTTGACCTTCGCCAGCTGCGCGCCCGAGGCGCGGTCCATCGCGGCGTCGAAGGTGATCGTCTTGCGTTGATAGGGATCGGCGCCGGCTGAGCGCCCTGTCGACGTCGCGTTGGCGAGGTTCTCCGAGACGATGCGCATGCGCGTCGACTGCGCTTCGAGCCCGGAGCTCGCGACCGTCAACGAGGATTGCAATGAGTCCAGCATGTCAGTTCACCTCAGGTCTTCGCGCTCGACAGCAGCATGCGGTGAAACGACCGCACGATCGCCGAGTTCATCGAGTAATCGCGACTGATGTCGCTGCCCTTGATCATTTCCTGCTCGAGACTGACGGAGTTGCCGGAGTGAACCACATCCCAGCTGTCCTTCTTCGCAGTCGCCCGCGTGTCGCTCTCGGCTGGGGAGAGCTGCAGGTGCGACGGCGACGTGGTCGCCAGTCTCACCGGCATGCCGTCGAGCACCTTGTTGAAGGGTTCGACGTCGCGCGCCTTGAAGCCCGGCGTGTTGGCGTTGGCGACGTTGGTGGCGATCGTCGATTGGCGGAGCTCGAGGTATCGCGCCTGCGACGATGCGAGTTCGAAGAGATAGAGCGGTCCCACGGCAGCACCATTCTGGTTCAGACGGTGTAACCTTAGGGTCGCAAGCTTTCGTCAGGCTGATGGAAGGGACGCCGTCCTCGGAATTCTACTGGACCTTCTCGGACTGCGGCGTCTGCTTGGACTGCAGGAAGTAGATGATCTCGGCGACCGGCCGGAAGAACTCCGCCGGAATTACCTGGTCGACCTGAACCGCCTCGTAGAGCGCGCGCGCCAGCGCCTTGTTCTCGATCACCGGAATCCGGTTCTGCTCGGCGACTTCGCGGATCTTCAGCGCAATCACGTCCATGCCCTTCGCCACGACGATCGGCGCCGGATTTTCCTCGCGATTGTAGCGCAGCGCGATCGCGAAATGCGTCGGGTTCGCGATCACCAGCGTCGCGCGCGATGCGGAGGCGATCATGCGCTGGCGCGAGCGGTCGCGCGCCAGCGAGCGCAGGCGCGCCTTGATCAGCGGATCGCCTTCGGCCTGCTTGTGCTCGTCCTTGATCTCCTGCCGCGTCATGCGCAGCTCGCGCCGCCAGTGGAAGCGCGCCCAAGCCAGATCGACCGCGACCAGGACGATGGTCGCGATGCAGATCGCCGAGACGATTCGCATGGCGATGTTGAGAATCATCTCCGGCAGCGCGACCGGATCGGTGTACATCGCCTCGAACGCCTTCGCTTCCGACGAGCGCAGCACGAACGCGACGACGACGGTGACCGCGGCGAGCTTGAACAGCGACTTGGCGAACTCGACAAGGCCCTGCGATCCAAACAGCCGGCTCCAGCCGCCGAGCGGAGAGATTCGCGAAAGGTCCGGCGTGATGCGCTGGAGCACCAGGCTGGGAGCATTTTGCAACAGCGAGGCTGCGAGCCCGAACGCCGCCAGGGTGACGACGAGCGGCGTCAGGAATCGCAGTGCCTGAAGCCCGACCACGATGAGGAGATTCTGGGCGTCGGCCCCGGTGCTGAGAGGGAAGCCGTCGAGATCGTCGAGAAAGCCCGTCAGCATCGGCGTCAATTGCTGCACGCCCTGACCGATCAGGAACGCCTGGATCACCATCAGCGCGGCCATCGAGGCGAAGATGGAAGCCTCCCGAGAGACCGGGATTTTGCCCTGTTCGAGCGCATCGCGGACTTTCTTCTCGGTCGGCTCTTCTGTCTTGCTCTCCTGATCGGTTGTTTCTGCCATGCCCGTTCAGCGGTCAGCGAAAGACCAGCTCATCCTCCTGCTCGGGGTTGAGCTCGATTTCGCCCTTTTCCGCGAGGTCGAGCGCGAGGTCCGTGATCACGCGCCGCGCCTCCAGCACGTCGCGCTGGTTCGACGGTTCGCCAATGGCGAGTTCGTGCTCGACGACCCGGCGGACGCGCGAGGCGACCGAGGACAGGATCATCTCGCGGAAGTGCTTGTCGGTGCCCTTCAGCGCGATCACGATGCGATCGGTCGGCACCTGGTCGAAGATCATGGTGCGCGCCTTCGGCGTCAGGTTGGTGACGTCGTCGAAGGTGAAGAGCAGCTCCTTCAGCACTTCGGCCGACTTCGGCCGCTTCTCCGACAGACTCTTCAGCATGTCCTCGATGTGTCCGCGCTCCATCTTGTTGATGATGTCGGCGACCCGGGCATAGGTGTCCGCGCCGAGGTTGCGGGCGAAGTTCAGCGTCAAATCCTCATGCAGCGTCTTCTCGAGGACCCTCATGGCGTCGTCGACGATCGGCTTGAGACTGAGCACACGCCGCATCAGCTCGTTGCGCAGGCTCGACGGCAGCTGGCTCATGACCTTGGCGGCGCAGGACGGCTTGACCTTGGACAGGATGAGCGCCGCGGTCTGCGGATGCTCCTTGGAGAGGTAGCTTGCCAGCGAGTTTTCCGACACCGACGAGACGCGGTCCCACACGGACCGGCTCGAATTGCCGAGCAGGTCCGACATGATGGCCGACACCTGGTCGGCCGGAAGCACGTCGCCGAGCACGGCTTCCAGGCCACCGAGGGTGCCGAGGATGTTGGCGCCCATCGAGAATTGCTGGGCGAACTCCTCGACGATCGCTTCCAGTTCCTGCGCCGTGATCGGCCGCAGCTCGGCCGCAGCCTTTGTCACGGTGCGGATATCCTGCGGCTCGAACTGCGCGAGCACGCTGGCGGCCGCCTGCCGGCCCATGGCGAGCAGGAGTGCCGCGACCTTCTCCGTTCCGCCCAGCGTGGCGACGCCGCGCTGCTTGATGGGAGCCATGCCGACCTGTGCGGCCATGGTCAGGTATCACCCTGTCCCAACGGCCCGACAATTTCGGTGAGCGAGACGCCGAAGCGGGAATTGTCTTCTTCGACCACGACGACCTCGCCGCGGGCGACGACGCGACCGTTGACGACGACGTCGACGGGTTCGCCGACCCGGTGGTCGAGCGGAACCACCGCGCCACGGCCGAGCTTCATCAGGTTTGCCACCGGAATGGTTGCCGATCCCAGCACCACCTGCATGGTCACGGGAATGCGCAGGATCGCATCGACATTGGCGAACTTGCCGGTCTCCTCCGCAGTGCGCGCGGCGATCTCCGCCAGCCGCTCCAGCGGAGATGTCTCCGTATGCCCCTCGTCGGACGCCGATGCTGACTCATAGTCGAAGGATTGCGCCATTTGGTATCGCCTCTTGGTATTTCCGCTCCCGGAGCGCCGCGACGTTCCGATCGTATTTATTCCGCCGGCTTCGGCTTCAATGCTTGTTCACGTCGGCGCCGCCCGCGGTCGCCGCGGATGCGAGTCCGCTCCTCGCATCGAGCGCCGCGATCGCCTCGTGGGCCTGGTCGATCTTCGTGCTCAGCACGTTGGCGAGCCGCCCGAGATTTGCGGTGGAATCATGCGCCGCGGTGATGACCGTGTCGAACGCGCCCGCCGTCTCCTGGACGATGGTCGAGAACTCGCCCTGGTAGCTGCGCAACCGCGCCAGCTCGCGATGCATCCGGGTCACCCGCATGCTGGTGAAGGCGAGCGCGATCAGCAGCACGGCATCAACGAGATAGGATATCATCGACGAACTCCCGTTTCTGATCGACGGGATCTGCCACCTGCATGGCGTAATAGCCATCAAGCTGGCCGATCTGACACCAGAACAGCACCTGGTTGTTGCTCTCGAGCCGAGCCAGCGTGCGCGGCGTGGCTTCGAGCTCGAGCACCTGTCCCACCTGGAACTTCACGACGTCGCCCAGCGAAATCATCTTCTCGTCCAGCACGGCGCTCAGCGTCACCTCGGTGCGGTGAACCTCGGTCTCCATCTGCTCGCGCCAGCGCGGATCGGCCGCGCGGCCGTCGCTGACGACGACGGTCGCGAGCTTTTGCCTGAGCGGGTTGAGCGCGGAATGCGGGATGATGAGGAACATCTGACCGCCGCGGTAGAGCGCCTGCAGCATGATGTTCGCGCAGATCGACATGTTGCCGCTCCGCCCGATCGCCAGCGACGCCATGGCGGTCTCGACCCGCTCGACGCGGAAGGTGACGTTGGAGGTGCCGGCGAAAGCGGATTGCAGCGCCTTGGCGAACCGCTCGAACAGCGCCTGGACCAGGCGGATCTCGATGTTCGAGAAGCTGCGCTCGACGTCGAGCGGCGGTTCGGCGCCATCGGAGCCGAACATCGCTTCGACCATGGTGAACACGAAGTCGCGGTCGAGCATGATGATGATGCGGGAGTCCCACTGCTCGGCATAGAGCACCGCCGCAACCGCGTTGGCCTCGTAGTCCTTGATGATGTCGCCGACACGGTCGTTGGTGATGCCGTTGACCGAGAAATAGCATGGCGTTCCAGCCATCGGCTGCAGGCTGTCCGTGCACGATGCCGCCATGCGATCGAAGATCACATTGAGCATCGGCATGCGCTCGATCGAAATGCCGGCGGCGTCCAGCAGATAGTTCGGCAGCGGCTTGCGCTGATCGATTTCGAGGGCTTCCATCATGATGCGCGCGCAGCCTTCGGTTCAACCTCGGTCACGACAGCCTTGGGGCCCGCGATCGTCTCGTTCTCGACGACGTCGATCGAGGGCCGCTCGGGGCTCGCGATCATCTTGCGGCCGTGCTCGACGGCGATCTGCGGCATGGCGCCGTTCATGAACGCCAGCAGCGTCTGCTTGACGATGATGTAGGGCCGGCAGCGCTTCTCGCGCGTCATCTTCACCTTCATCGCGAAGGGCGAAATGATCCCGTAGGACAGGAAAATACCGGCAAAGGTGCCGACGAGGGCGGCCCCGATGAAGCCGCCCAGCAGCTTCGGGGACTGGTCAAGCGCGCCCATGGCCTTGATGACGCCGAGCACCGCGGCGACGATGCCGAGCGCAGGCAGCGCCTCCGAGACCACCACCAGCGCGTGGTAGGGCGCCAGCTTGCTCTTCACGATGGTGTGGATCTCCTCGTCCATCAGCGCTTCGATCTCGTGCGTTCGCGCGTTACCCATGATGATGAGGCGGACGTAGTCGCAGATGAACTGGAGCAGCGACGGATCTCCGAGCACGCTCGGGTACGCCTTGAAGATCTCGGAGGACGCGGGATCGTCGATATGCGCCTCGACCTCGTTGCGGCCCTTGCCCCGCAGCTCCCGCATCAGCGCGTGCAGCGCACCGAGCAGATCGAGATAGTAGCGCTGACCTGGCACCGCTCCCGTCACCGCCTGCACGCAGGCAAGCCCGGTATCCGCGACCGTCTTCCAGGGATTGGCCATGATGAAGGTGCCGGCCGCGGTGCCCATGATGATCACGAACTCCCACGGCTGCATCAGCACGCCCAGATGCCCGCCCATGGCGGCAAATCCGCCCAGCAGTGCCGCTACCGTGATGACGATCCCCACGAAACTGCCCAACGCGCCGCTCCATCACCGATCCCATCGGGAATATCTAGTTGGCGAGCCTTGCGCGAGGCTGGCTTCCCCCTCGCCAGCCTCGCGCAAGCGATTCACGGCAGCTTGGGACGACGTCGCGAGAGCGGCCAGAGGGGCGCGTGTCATGCTATCCACCATCGCGGACTACACCAGACTGACCAAGGACATGGGCAAGTCGCTGACACAGGTCGCGACGCAGCCGGACGTCAGCCGTGACACCGATTATTTCCTCAGCCACATCGGCAACGTGAAGACCATCGACGACTTCCTGAAGGACTATCGTCTCTACTCCTACGCGATGAAGGCATATGGCCTCAGCGAGATGACCTATGCCAAGGCGTTCATGCGCAAGGTGCTGACCGAGGGTATCGCGGACAACAAGACCTTCGCCAACAAGCTGACCGATACCCGCTATCGGCAATTCGCGGCCGCCTTCAATTTCGCCGCCCTCGGCGACAAGGCGACCCAAACCGCCGCGGCCACGACCGGCACGGCGACCCAATACGTTACGCAGACGATGGAGGAGAAGGCCGGCGACCAGAACGAGGGCCTGCGGCTGGCGCTCTATTTCACGCGCAAGGCCTCCACGATCACCAATTCCTACCAGATCCTCGCGGACAAGGCGATGACGCAAGTGGTGCAGACGGCGCTCGGCCTGCCGTCGACGATCAGCTCGGCTGATATCGATGCCCAGGCCAAGATGATCACGAGCAAGATCAAGCTCACCGATTTCCAGGACCCGGCCAAGGTCGCCAAATTCGTGCAGCGCTTCGCGGCGATGTGGGATGCGACCCAGGCCCAGAGCGACAACTCGACCAACCCGGCGCTGGTCCTGATCGGCGGCGCCACGACGTCGATTGGCATGGATTCCAACGTGCTCACGACACTTCAGAACATCAAGTTCAACAGGTAAATCATGCAATCGGCCCTCTATGTAGGATTGTCGGCGCAGGTCGCTCTCGAAAAACGCCTCCAGACGATCGCCAACAACGTCGCCAACGTCAACACGGCGGCGTTCCGCACCGACGTGGTGAAGTTCGAGACCGTGCTGTCCAAGGCGGGCGCGAACCCGGTCGCCTTCTCCTCGCCCGGCGACAACATCATCTCGCGCGAGATGGGCAGCATCACCGAGAGCGGCAACCCACTCGACGTCGCCGTGGTCGGACAGGGCTGGATCGCCTTCGCCGGTCCGAACGGAACGGTCTATACGCGCGACGGCCGACTCCAGATCGCCGCCAACGGCGACCTTCAGACCGTGTCCGGCTTCCCCGTCATCGATTCCGGCGGCGCGCAGATCACCCTCGATCCGAACGGCGGACCGGTCTCGATCGCGCGCAGCGGCGCGATCACCCAGGACAACAACGAGATCGGCACCATCGGCCTGTTCAACATTCCCGCCGACGCCAATCTCGACCGCTACGGCAATTCGGGCGTCACGCCCAACCGGCCTGCGACCGCGATCGCCGACTTCTCCCGCGACGGCTTCAAGCAGGGCTATGTCGAGGGCTCGGGCGCCAATCCGATGATGGAATTGACGAAGCTGATCGCGGCCTCGCGCGCCTTCGACGGCACCAATTCGATGATCGAGGGCACCGAGAGCTCGCTCCAGAACGCAATCCGGACGCTGGGCGAACCCGGCAAATAGACTGCGCCCGCGCGCAATGAGATTGGACGGTTTCCTTGAACGCTCTTCGGCAACTTGAGTGGGCGCTGCTGGAGCTTCAGCAGAGCACTCCCCTGGCAAGCGTCAGCGGCGCGATCTCCGAGATCGCGTCGACGCATTTCCGCGTCTCCGGCCTGTCGCGCTTCGTCAGGCTTGGCGAGCTGATCGGCGTCAACTCCGGCGGCAAGCCCCAGATCGGCGAGGTGGTGCGGATCGACAGCGAGGGCATCATCGCCAAGCCGTTCGACCGGCAGTTCGCCGGCGGCCTCGGCTCGGTCGCCTACCGGATGCCGCCCCTGTCCTTCGCGCCCGATCCGAGCTGGAAGGGCCGCGTCATCAACGCGCTCGGGGCGCCCCTGGACGGACTTGGCCCTCTCACCCCCGGGTCGCGTCCGGTCTCGGCCGAGGCGGAGGCGCCTTCGGCCATGAAGCGCGCGCGGGTCCACAAGCCGCTGCGCACCGGCGTACGCGTCATCGACCTGTTCGCCCCGATCTGTGCCGGCCAGCGTGTCGGCATCTTTGCCGGCTCCGGTGTCGGTAAATCGACGCTGCTTGCGATGCTCGCCCGCAGCCAGGGTTTTGACACGGTCGTGCTGGCCCTGGTCGGCGAGCGCGGCCGCGAGGTGCGCGAGTTCATCGAGGACGTGCTGGGCGCCGATCGTCACCGCGCCGTCACGATCGTGTCGACGGGAGACGAGAGCCCGATGATGCGGCGACTGGCGCCGAAGACGGCCATGGCGGTCGCCGAATATTTCCGAGACCGGGGCGAATCCGTCCTGCTCATGGTCGATTCGATCACCCGCTTCGCCCACGCCGCCCGTGAAGTGGCGCTCGCCGCCGGTGAGCCCGCGGTCGCGCGCGGCTACGCACCCACCGTCTTTACCGATCTGCCGCGCCTTCTGGAGCGCGCCGGGCCCGGCGAGGAGGGATCCGGGACGATCACCGGTATTTTCTCCGTGCTGGTGGATGGCGACGATCACAACGAGCCGATCGCCGATACCATCCGCAGCACACTCGATGGACACATCGTGCTCTCCAGGCACATCGCCGACCAGGCACGTTACCCGGCGGTGGACGTTCTGGGTTCGGTCTCCCGTCTCGCCCATAACGTCTGGGACCCCGAAGAGCGCGAATTGGTGAGCAAGCTGCGCGCCATGATCGCCAAATACGAGGACACGCGCGACCTTCGCCTGATGGGCGGATACCAGGCGGGACGTGATTCGGGGCTCGACCAGGCGGTCGACATGGTCCCGAGAATCTATGGCGCGATGCGGCAGGACGCTTCGGCTCCCCCAAGCGCCGATCCGTTCCGCGAGCTGCGGGACATGCTCAAGGGCGACTAGCAAGTCTCAGATTGAGTCGGCGCGCGAGGCGCCACGCGATCGCACCTTGCTCGTTGTTTTCGACAGGCGATTGCGCATGCCGCCACGCTTCCAGCGCATGCGCGGCCGTCTCCGGTTTCCGCCGCGATCGCCTACACCATTCGGGTGAGGCTGGCCGCGCCGAATGCGACCGACCGGCGAGTTCTCGACCCAGTTCGGACAACCGCCGCGTGTAATTCCTGTGAGTTCCCTCGGACAATTCTTGGCAGAACGCACAAGTTGTGGATGACATGCGGACGCACATCGTCGTCCTGCACAAGCTTCGATCAACTTGCATCAACGACAGCCAACGGGCCGTGCAATAAAACCGTCGCATAGTCGCGTGCATGTTGCTCGTGGGACAGCGTATTGCGTTCACCAACATGTGTCCCGAGGAGCGAGATTGTCTTGAACGTTACATTCGCCTGCGACGACATCCTGTCTGCGAGATGGTCTCTACTTGATTTTGTTGAGAAGGTCATTCATCGTTTCGTCGGAAGATAAGAAACGTCTGCGTATGACTTGAACCTTAGGGGCTTCGGTTGAACTACTCCGATCCATCGTCTGGTGGCGACGGCTATTCGGGCTCCCGTGCGACGACGCCGCGAATGGCATATCCACAGCAACACCGCCTCCCACGCCATAGCTTGCAGTGCTCATCAGTCCAGGTCGGGCGCCGGGCAGGCCGTGCCTTCACGCGAGAGAAGAGCACGGTGCATGTGTCGGACGTTGCCGGTGGTCCGGCTTCTCGCAAACGGCTCGTGCGCAACGGCGGAAGGCGGCTCCGGAGCGCCGCAGACGTGACTCCCGGGGCAAGGTAGGAATTCATGCCATTGGCAAGAGAAGCCGTGGAGCTGCTGGTTCAGGCAGCGAGGGCTTGGTATTTCGAAGGCGATCAGCATGGGTTGCGCGATCGGGAATGGATGGCGCTGCGCTTTCTCGGCCGCGCCAACAGGTTTTCGCGCACGCCCTCCGCGCTCGCCGGCTTCATCGGCGCCACCAGGGCGACTGCATCGCAGATCGTGAAGACGCTGGAGAGCAAGACCTTCCTGGTGCGAAAGCCGTCGCACGAAGACAAGCGTTCTGTCGTGCTGCACGTCACTGCGCAGGGCGAGAAGTGCCTGAGCCAGCACGATCCGGTCAATCACGTGCTGAACGCGGTCACGGCGCTCGGACCCGACGAGTGCGTCAGGCTGCGCGATTCGCTGCGCGAGATCCTCAATCATCTCGACGCGGCACATCAGCGGCTCGATGCCAGCGTCTGCCGGGACTGCATGTTTCTCGCCGAACGCGGGCCGGGTACCGGCAAGGGACGCGCAACGGCCGAATTCATGTGCCGGCTGTATCGCGCCCCGGTTTCGCTCGAGGAGACTGAACTGCTCTGCACCAGTTTCGAGCGCACCCGCGACCGTCCCAAGATCGAGGAGCATCTCGACCGCGCGCGTGTGGTGAACCAGGGGTGAGGCACGCGTAAATTTCCGCGCGGTGGCGATCTCTGAAAGGCGCACAGAGCCTCTCATGTTCCGGACAAGCTGCAACGCGCAAAGCGTGTCGAAGACGCGCGTAAACGCGCTTATGGCGCTGCTGCGCAGAACCGGGACCAGGGCGACACGGCGTAATGCGGCGAGATGGGCCCCGGCTCTGCAGCCGCACCGCAAAAGCGCTGCGCTGCGTCCAGGGCACGAGAACGGAGTGTGGCGCACATTCTCTCCACATCGTCATTGCGAGGGCAGCGACTTGTCCGCCGAAGCTTTAGCGAAGGCGGAAGCAATCCAGAGTCTCTCCGCGGTAAGACTCTGCTTCGCTGCGCTCGCAATGACGGAGGATGAGGCGGCGGCTTCGTCCTCCCAGCACCACTGTCATTCCCCGCGAAAGCGGGGAATCCAGTACGCCGCGGCTTCTCGGTTCAATCATAACTGTCTCGGAATACTGGATCGCCCGGTCAAGCCGGGCGATGACAGGGAGTGTGTAGCCGTAGACACGCCTTCGCGTCCTCGCGGCGTTTCGCCCGAGCTTTGCCTGGTCATTCCACCCTCAAAGCCAAGAGGGCGCAGGGAAGACCGGGTGCCGGCTGGCACCCGCGGTCCGCTGCGCGAAAATGTAGCGCAAGGGAAACCGCACAGCAGCATACAGGTGTAGCCAATCACTCGGCCTTCCCTGCGCGATGGTTGGACGGCTTATGCCGTGCTCTCCCGGGAGCCGAGTTCCTTTTGGCCTCCCTCGTCCCAACGAAAGTCGCCGGCACCGCGCCGGTTGACGCGACTGCCGCATCCGCAAGAGCTTGACCGTAGCAACGACGGCCAGGACCACACGGTTTTGCCGTACGCACGGCTCGCCATTTCGCCGCAGTTTTCCCAGCCCTGTCGACGGAGCCGGAAACTTACAGACGAGACGAAGCCTAGCAGCGCCGCTCGTCGGAACGAAGCCTTGGGCTCACGGAGAGCAATCCGCCCTGCCCTTGGCCTCTCGCACCCGAACGCTGCCGCGTCCACCGCAAGCCCGGCTCGCGAACATGACGACCACAAGATCGCCCCTCAAGGATGAGCCGGGATGGACGACACATACGCCATTTCCGAATTTCGGTAAAGCGGAATATTTTTGTGAGAGCGGATTGACACGGGGGCGACACAGGCGCGGTCCCGTGGCCCGGATGAAGCGAAGCGTGATCCGGGAAGGTGCCGGACGCAGCGCGAGCAGCCCCCGGATCACGCTTGCGCTCCATCCGGGCACCGGGGCTTCGCCGCCCTATATCATCTGCCTTGCGCAAAAAAACACCCGGCGGTTTCCCGCCGGGTGTTCGTTCATGTGTTTCGATAGATTTTACCAGTTGCGCTGAGCGCGGAGGATCATGGCGACCGAGTCCTGATCCTTCAGCTCGTAGGCCGCGGTCGGCTTGGCGGTCGCGACGCTCGGGGAGGCGCCAACCGTACCAGAATACTTCTGATCGAGATGGGTCCAGGACACGTCCGCCGAGAAGGTCAGGTTCTTGACCGGGGTCCACCGGGTGACGACACCTAGCTGGCCGATCGCGAAGTCCGGGTTGCAACCCGTCACACCTGCCAGGGCTCCGAACACACCGGCGCCGCCGCCGGCGCCGCAGATGGTGGTCTTGGCCAGCGTGCCGAACTGGGCCTGAGCGTAAGCACCGTACAGCGAGGAGTTCCAGTTGGGATCCCAGTTGTGGGTGTAAGCGCCACGGAAGCCCCAGGTCTTGACGGTTTCCTGCGAGCTACCGGTCACGTACACCGTGTCAGGAGCATTGGCGAAGCCAACGCTCTGGTAGGCAACACCCGAGCTACCGAACAGCGAGTAGCTGCTGCCCGACAGGTTCTGGAAGTTGTAGCGGGTCGCGCCGTCGGTGTAGACGCCCTGGATGTTGATCGTGTCACCCGCGCCGGTCGGGATGTTCTTGATCGACAAAGCGAGCTGAACAGCCCAACCCCATTTGTCGTCGGGATGGCCGGTGGCTTCGGTCGCGCCGTAATAGGCGACATGGTTGTCATGCGCAGCCACTGACGCCTGGAAGAGACCCCAGGCCTGATCGACACGCACCTGACCGACGAGGTTCGGCGAACGCGAGCCGCCGAGGGCGTTGGTGCCGTACGAACCGCCGATGATGCCACCTGCGGTCGCGCCGGTCATGTTGAGGTTGCCGGCCTGATAGTAGGCCGTCGCATCTTCAGCGGAGAACGATGCCGTGACGCCCTGGCCGAAGTCGGCGGTGTATGTGAACTGGGTGACGCCAGTAACGGTGCCGCTGCCGCCGACGAGGTTGTCGGTGATGTTGCCGGGATAGTTGGTCCAGGGCGCGTCGAACTGCGACACGGCCTTACCCATCGTGAAGCCGGCGAACTGGATGAAGGCGTAGTATACGCCGAGCGCACCGGCCGAGGTATTGCCGTCGGTGCCGTTGACGTTGCCGCTACCCGAACCGACGAGGCCTGTGCCCGCAGCGTTGAGACCGAGCGTACCGCTGTACTGGGTGCCACCCGTTGCCGAACCGGTGCCCGAATAGTTGCCGGTCGTCCAGGTAAAGACGCCGTCGAAGAACGTGCGGACCACGCCGTATTCGGTCGCGGTGCGGGTGTCGATGTTGAGGTCTTCACGAGCGCGGAAGGTGTAGTAGTTCATCAGGCGGTTGCGTGCACCGGCAACACCGCTCTGGTTCGGGTTGAAGTCCGAATTGGTATTGAGGTTCGCATCGGCACGCAGGTAACCACCGAGCTTGATGCAGGTGTCGGTGCCCGGGATGTAGTAGAAACCGGCGCCGTACAGCGAGCAGATCTTCACGTATTCGACCGCCTTGGCCTTCACGGGAAGATCGGCAGCGAACGCCCCGGAGGCGGCCATCAGGCCGGCAGCCGAGCCGAGAAAGAGTGTCTTCGTCAACTTCATTAGTAAACCTCCAGGTCGGTTCAGGGGGCTCGGGTCCTCGGTGGACGCCGCTTTACCCTCTCAATTTCCGTTCAATTCAGGCCCGCACCGAAGGTTCGGACTGAAACGACAGCGAGGTGCCCCCTCCGTCGCGGCTTCACATATAGTTTATAAAAACAATGGTCTCAATTTATTGCTTTGATGAATCGACACTTCGGGTCGCGATGTGGCTTGAGGGCAACAGCGGCGATATCACCCCGGAATATCATTGCATACAAGCCAGAAAAGCCCTCAGGGGGCATCCCGAGGGCTTCTTGGAGGTCTCGCATCGCTGTCCGTCGCGTCGGTCAAGAGCAGCGAAATAGAGTGCGATAATCGATAATGAAATTAATTGTTCTTTGCAAGTAATAATTGGGCCTACGATTTCTTCCGCGCGGTATCTCCCCTTTGGTCGGCGCGCGATTTTCGAGACGCTTCCAAGATATCCCATTAAGGATAGGCAAGGGATAAACGGGGAGGGAGCCACATGATCGAGAAGAAACTCGACAGGGCGATTACGGACTTCATCTGGAACGTCGTCGAAATTCATTCCCAGCTGGAGGACATCCACACCAGCTGGGCCGGACTGCTGGGCATTACCGAGCCGCAGTGGCTGATCCTGATGGCCATCACCGAACTGGACCAGGGGCGAGGTGTCGCGGGAATCGACATCGCGAACAAGCTGCGCGTCCACCCCGCCTTCGTCACCAACCAGACCAAGAGTCTCGAAAAGGGCGGCTTCCTGTCGCGACGGCCGGCCGCAGACGACGCACGCTACGTCCTGATGTCGCTGACGGCGAAAGCAACGACGGAGATTGAAAAACTGTCGAAGAGAAAGCTCGCCTTGAACTCGACCATGTTCAACGAGCTCGACGAGAAGACCTTGGCCGACCTGAATGCCGCGCTCGCAACGATTGCCAAGAATGCCCGGCTGGCCGCACGGTTGCTGGCCATCGACGCTTCCTGACTCCCTGACGTCAGGCGCGGAACGCGCGCCTCGATTCATCCCCAATCTCTCCTCGCCTTCCCAATCTTTTCTCGCCTTCCCAATCTCTTGGCGCCTTAGAGGTAGGTCACGGAATCCAGCTGGCGGGCAATTCCAAGTTTGCTGTCGAGCCATTCGAAAATGAAATCGTCCACCGCGATGAAATTCTCGACCTCGCCCAGAGGGTGCGGAATGCAGTTCGGCACGACGGTCGCGCAATCGGCTCCGGCCTGCCGATAGCCGGCTTGCAGTTCGAGAGCATCCTCCTCCCAAACCATTGAGCGGCTCCCGACGACCATCAGAAGCGGGCAAGGTATCCGACACAACGGCAGCAACGAACCCGTCGAGGGCCCGTCACGGACCGCCTGCTCGACGCCGATCATCCAGCGCAGCGATGCCCGGCGCATGACCGGCGTCGCAATGCCGCCGTCGCACACGGCGGCAGCCATTCTGCGATCCACGAGGGCAAGACGGGATGCGTGACTGGCGGCCGCCCCCTCGCCGTAGACCGCGATCTGCTGCGAATCGACGTCCGGACGAGCTTCCAGGTAATCCAGCCAGCATTGAAGAATATGCGCCGGCTTGAAGGGGCTAAAACCGGATGAATCGCCGGCATCAACGAACAGGAGTGACACGTTCCGTCGCCCTGAAGCCGGCAACAGCCTGCTCATCATCGAGCCGAGGGTGATGTCCTCGTCGCTGACGCAGATAACTGCGGGTGCGAAAGACCGATCGGGGAACGCCGGCAGAAAGTAGCCCGCAAGCGAGCCTTGATCAGAGCAGTCGATCTCCACACGCTCGATCGCCGAACCGGCGTCCTCCTCGAAGCCCCTCAGGCAGAGTCTGACCTTGTCTACGAGGTCGGTACCCCCGGGATCTCCGGGCCAAGACAGGTTCCTCGCGACTTCAAGGGCCGTCAGCGAGCACAGCCACGCTTCCCGCGCGATCTGAGCTGAACTGGTTACGCGTGCCGATTCGGCGAATATCCGGTACTCGCCTGAGATCCTCAACCACTCCGAAATCCACCGATGCCTGTGCGCCTCGCGCACGAGTTCCCCGACGGACAAGCTTTCAAAAAAATGAGACGCACGTTTTCGCAAGCACGCCAGGCTTCGACCGGCGCCGTCGCACGTGCCGTGAGGCCAATGATCATCTTCCATGTCCGTCCCCGAACGGCGCGTCGGCGGTTGCTTGGACTCGGCGCAGCGCTGTCAGCGCAACGCCCTGCATGTCTGCTCGATGCGATGTCACGCGTGCGTGATCGCGCTTGCGTCTGCCGTCCCGATGATCGTTCCGTTTTCCCTTCGCGGGCGGGGGCACTGGACCGGACGGACTACAGTCCGAACGAACCGGTCGCAAAACAAGTCGCACGCCGACTCCAACTCAATCGTCACGTCTCAGCTCCGTTGCTGATACACAGTTTAGGCCCCGCACCACTCTGCCATTCTTTGCTGTCCCGCGTTTGCAGTTTTTTGTTGCGGTGGACGACTAAAATTGGAGCTCATTTAACGAGGGAGAAGGCATCACCTGTGTCGGCTTCCATCATGATTCCTCATGACGCCGATCCGGCGCGCCACCAATCACGCCAGCGATAAAAATGCGGCGGGTTACCGCCTGATCGATGCCGACGGCCTTCGCCAAAGGACTTTCCGCTAGTCAATGTCGCAGGAAAACCGGCGCGACAAAATCCTCGAAGTCGCTCATCCGCACCCGGCGCGCGAGACGTGACGAGGTATGATCGCGTTCTGGGAGAGCCTGGGCGATCGAGATGTGCAACATTTCTTACTTCGGTAAGCCAGTTATTTGAGCAACTCAACGACCCTGCACAACCGCCGCCGGTTTGGCGTCGTCTTGCTTTCGGCGTCAAGCAACACGCCGGGCCGCCCGCTGATCCGCGCCTTGTATCCATTATCCCAGTTGCCATCCCCACGCACTTTGCCTTACATGCCCGCCAAACTCGCCCGCGGCTGACGGCCGGGGCCCAAAAATCACCAATTGTCAAAGGGACGAGACATGGCGCGTAACATCCTGATTCTCGGGGCTTCCTACGGCTCCCTGCTGGGCACGAAGCTGCTGATGGCGGGGCACAACGTGACCCTGGTCTGCCGCGCCAAGACCGCGGAGCTGATCAACCGCGAGGGGACCGAGGTGCGCATCAAGTTGCGTGACGAGGCGGTTCACCGCGCCATCTTCTCGCGCGACCTGCCC
Organism: Bradyrhizobium sp. CW1; assembly: GCF_023100665.1. Taxonomy (NCBI): domain Bacteria; kingdom Pseudomonadati; phylum Pseudomonadota; class Alphaproteobacteria; order Hyphomicrobiales; family Nitrobacteraceae; genus Bradyrhizobium; species Bradyrhizobium sp. CW1. Next base: position 1,763,549 of record NZ_CP064684.1, on the reverse strand, counting down.
GGCAAGCTCGACGCCGTGACGCCGGCCAATGTGGACCTGTCCCGTTACGACATGGTCGGCCTTGCAATGCAGGAGCCGCAATACACCAACCACACGGTGCGCGTTCTCATGGTCAGGATCGCCGCGGCGAAGCTGCCGTGCCTCTCGATCATGAACATGCCGCCGCTGCCCTATTTGAAGCGGATCCCCTCGCTCGCAGACATGGATCTCGAGGAGGCCTACACCAATGCGCAGGTGTGGAGCGCTTCGAGCCGGGGCTGGTGACCCTGTGCTCGCCCGACCCGCAGGCATTCCGTCCGCCGGAAGAGGCTGCGAACGTGCTCCACGTCGGTCTGCCCACGAATTTCAAGGCATCCGTGTTCGCCGACGAGAAGCACAACAAGGTGCTGCGCGAGCTCGAAGCCGACATCGACGCGGTGACCCTCGACGGCCACGACGTGCCGGTGAAGCTGAAGGTGTTCGATTCTCTGTTCGTGCCGCTGGCGAAATGGTCGATGCTGCTGACCGGCAACTACCGCTGCATCACGCCGCACGAGCCGCAGTCGATCCGCGACGCCGTGCACAGTGATCTCGCGCGCTCGCAGACCATCTATGAGCATGTCGACGACATCGCCCGGCGTCTCGGCGCCGATCCGCAGGACCAGGTGCCGTTCGCGAAATACGCCAAGGCTGCCGAGAGCCTGCTGAAGCCGTCGTCGGCCGCGCGCGCGGTGGCCGGCGGCGCACCCTTCATCGAGCGCGTCGACCTGCTGGTCAAGCTGATCTCGCATCAGCTCGGCGCGCCCAATGCAGAGATCGACCGCACCGTCGAGACTGTGGACCTGAAGCTCAACGAGAAGATCGTGCAGGGCGGATCGGGCGCGCTGTAACGGGCCACGATCCCCTTTGCCGGACTTCGCGCATCCATCATTGACTGGGCGCATGCCGAGCGCACGGCGCAATGCCGGTTTCGTACATCAGCGGGGAACTCGCGCAAGCGATAACCCCAGGACGACGATCCGCAAGCCCCCTATCGGCCCGCACTTCTACGGCAATCGAATCACGCCTGAACTCCGCCGTGGGCAACAACGCATGATTCTCGCCATGGCGCTCGACGCGCCGTGGCCGGATTGATAAGCCCCTGTCCGCGAATGATGGGACTTGAGTCGGGCATGACGGTTGCGATCGAGATGGGGCAGACCACGGCGGGCGCCGCGGCGGCCATGGACCTCGAGGAACTGCTGGCGACCCGCCTCCTGGTGCAGGGCAATTCGGGCTCCGGCAAATCGCATTTGCTGCGGCGGCTGCTGGAGCAGAGCGCACCCTGGGTGCAGCAGGCGATCATCGATCCCGAAGGCGATTTCGTCTCCCTGGCGGAGCATTTCGGCCATCTCGTGATCGAGGCCGAGGATCACACCGAACGCGGCCTTCAGGTTGCCGGCGAGCGCGCGCGGCTGCATCGCGTCTCCACCGTGCTCAACCTCGAAGGGCTCGATGCCGAGAACCAGATGCGCCGCGCCGCAGCCTTCCTCGGCGGACTGTTCGACGTGGACCGCGACCACTGGTATCCGATGCTGGTGGTGGTCGACGAGGCGCAGCTGTTTGCGCCTGCGGTCGCGGGCGAAGTCTCTGACGAAGCGCGAAAGCTTTCGCTCGGCGCCATGACCAATCTGATGTGCCGCGGCCGCAAGCGCGGGCTTGCCGGGATCATCGCGACCCAGCGGCTGGCGAAGCTCGCCAAGAACGTCGCGGCGGAAGCGTCCAACTTCCTGATGGGCCGCACCTTCCTCGACATCGACATGGCGCGCGCCGCCGACCTGCTCGGCATGGAGCGGCGGCAGGCCGAATCGTTTCGCGATCTCGAACGCGGACAATTCATGGCGCTCGGCCCCGCGCTGTCACGCCGGCCGCTGCGTTTGAACATCGGCGCGACCGAAACCCAGCCGCGCAATTCCACGCCGCGGCTGATGCCGATGCCCGAAGCCGCACTCGAAAATATGCGCGCCGTGATCCTGGCCGCGCCGCCGCCCGATGCCAGCCGGCCGCAGCGCCGGCCCGCGCCCGATCTGCTCGAGCAGCTCCGCGCCGCGAAGGCTGCCGCACCGGAGATCGGCCCCGAAATAATCGAGGTCCCGATTAGTGCCGAAGAGCTCGCTGAACGGCGCGAACGCGTGGATCGGACCCTTCGTGCCGTGCTCGCCGCGCCCGATGCCGGTTTCCGCGCGGTGGGCGTGCTGTACCAGGAGTTCGTGGTCCGCTGCCGCATCGAGGGCCTCGGCTCGGCGGTGCCCGACCTCACCGAATTCCGCCGCATGCTGACACGCGCACGCGCCGGGCTCGGCGCCGAGCATGCCGAGGACGACGCTTGGCAGGACGTGTCGCTGCGCGCCTCGATCCTGCCCGACGACATGCAAGGCGTGTTCATGATGATCGCGCGCGCGGCGAAAGAAGGCTGGCCCTGCCCCGGCGACGCCGCGATCGCCCGCGCCTACGGCTCGCATTCGCTGCGCCGGGCTCAGCGCCTGCTCGGCTACATGGAAGAGCAGGGCCTGATCGTCTGCCAGCTCGACGGCGCCGGCCGCAGGTTCGTGACGCTGGTGGAATTGGCGTGGGCCACCGCGCCGGGCGATCCCAATGCCGACGACCTGCCGGCGGAGAGCGCAGCTTCGGCTTGAGCCCACGATTGACTCACGCTGTCTCGGTAGCATCGACGCCCACCAGCACATCGGGCGTGCGCCGCCGCTCGAGCGCGAATAGCCTGCGATAGAGCATGACCGAAACCAGCCATGCAATCGCGAATAGCGCGACCACGGCGAAGCCGACGTTCGCGAGTGAATCGTTGAGGCCGTCGACCAGCGTCCACACACCGCCAGACAGGCCGAGCCGATCCCCGATCAGGCCAAGCGCCTCAATGCCGCCGATGAACAGCGCCACCGCGACCGAGGCACCGGTGATCGTGAGGTTGTACCAGAGCTTCCGTAAGGGATCGACGAAGGCCCAACGATAAGCGCTGACCATCAGCGCGGAATCGGCGGTATCGACCAGCGCCATGCCTGATGCGAACAGCGCGGGAAAGACCATGACGTCGGCCAGCGATGCACCAAGCGCGTATTCGCTGGCGGAGATGCTGAGCAGGCCGATCTCGGTGGCGGTGTCGAAGCCGAGGCCGAACAGGAAGCCGAGCGGGTACATATGCGCCGGCTTGGTCACCAGGCGGAACATCGGGCCGAGCAGCCGCGCCAGCAATCCGCGGCTGGCGAGCAGCGCATCAAGCTGCGCGGCGTCGTGGATGCCTTGCGCGCGCGCGATCCGGAACGTCCGCCACAGGCCGGCGAAGATGACCAGGTTGATGGCCGCGATCACCAGCAGGAACAGCGCCGACACCGACGTGCCGATGAAGCCGCCGACGTCCTTGAGCAGGCTGTCGCCGCCAAGGGTCACCAAGCCCAGCGCGAGCAGCATGGTCGCGACCACAACCACGGTGGAATGACCAAGCGCGAAATAGAGACCAACGCTGCGCGGCGCATCGCCGGCCTGCATCAGCTTGCGCACGACGTTGTCGATGGCCGCGATGTGGTCGGCATCGACGGCGTGGCGCAGGCCGAACACCCAGGCAAGCAGCGCGGTCGCCATCACCGTCGGCCGGTCACCGAACGCCGCGAACGCCCAAGCCCACGCCCCGATGTTGGCCGCGATCAACCCGCCGAACAGCAGCATCATTCCGGGGTCGACCGCCCGCAAAGATAATTTCGTCACGCCAATCATTCCGTCCGCTGCACGACCCATCGCACGAGCGGTATGATCTTTTCATAAGGTGGTCATACTGACCAGTGCAATCCCGGAGGGGCGGCACGGTTCTGCAGCAGTGCTTGCGGCGTCCTTCGGGACGCCCGCTGCGCGGGCTCCTTTAGGATGAGGTCTCGCTTCGCCGCGAGATCGCCAGACCCTCACGGTGAGGCGCCCGCCAAGGGCGGGCGTCTCGAACCATGCAGGCCGAGATGGCGCTACGCCGCCTCGGAGCCGCCGAGATAGGCATCGCGGATGCGGGGATCGTCCTTCAGCGCGCGGGCGGAGCCGGAGAGAACGATCTTGCCGGTCTGGAGCACATAGGCCTCGTGCGCGATCTCGAGCGCGAGGCTGGCGTTCTGCTCGACCATGAAGACCGAGACGCCCTCCTGGTTGATGGTACGGATCAGTTCCAGCACGCGGTCGACGTAAAGCGGCGACAGGCCCATGGTCGGCTCGTCCATCACGATCATCCTGGGACGGCTCATCAGCGCGCGCGCCATCGCGACCATCTGCTGCTCGCCGCCGGAGAGCGAGCCGGCGCGCTGCGACAGCCGTTGGCCGAGCTTCGGGAACAGCGTGAGCATCTTGTCGAGATCCTGCGCGATCGCCTCGCGGTCGTCGCGCACGAAGGCGCCCATCAAAATGTTCTCGCGGACGCTCATGTCGGCGAACAGCCGCCGTGCCTCCGGCACCGAGGCGATGCTGCGGCGGACGATCTGCGGCGTGGTAAGTCCCAGTAGCGAAGTGCCGTCGAACGTCACGTCGCCCGAGCGCGGCTTCACGAGGCCTAGAATGATCTTCATCGTGGTCGATTTGCCGCTGGCATTGCCGCCGAGCAGGCAGACGATGTGGCCGCGCGGAACTGATATCGACAGGTCGAAATGCACCTGGGCCTGACCATAGAAGGTATTGACGTCGGTGATCGCGAGCAGCGCATCGGGAGGCGGGTTCGTCATGCCGCGCTCTCCTGCTTCGTCGTCAGGCCGTGGCCGAGATAGGCCTCGATCACCTTGGGATCACCGCGCACCGCTTCGCCCGGGCCTTCCGCGATTTTCTTGCCCTCGTCCATGACGATGACGCGATCGGAGAGGCGCATCACCATTTCGAGCTTGTGCTCGATCAGCAAGATCGTCAGCCCTTCGGCTTTCAGCTCGGCGACGAGCCCCTGCATCTCCGTGGTCTCGGTCGGATTCATGCCGGCGGTCGGCTCGTCCAGCAGCAGCAGGCGCGGCTTCAAGGCGAGCGCGCGCGCGATCTCGACGCGGCGGCGGTTGGCGTAAGAGAGGCTGTAGGCCGGCTGATCGATACGCGGCAGCAACCGCTCGCCGAAGCGCGCGAGAATGACCTTCACCTCCTCGCGCAGCCGCTCTTCCTCCGCCTTGACGCTAGCGGGGCGCAGCAGCGCCAGACCCAATTCCAGCAGCGGGCCGATCACCGGCACTGCCGGTTTCACCGCGCGCAAGCGCGTATGCGCACCGATCAGGACGTTGTCCATCACGCTGAGATTGCCGAAGACGCGGCCGAGCTGGAACGTCCGCGCGATGCCTCCGGCCGCCAGGCGTTCCGGCGAGAAACCTGTGATGTCCTGACCTTCGAAGCGAACCGTCCCGGCGTCCGGAAGGTCAAGCCCGGTCACGAGATTGAACAGCGTTGTCTTGCCCGCCCCGTTCGGGCCGATGATGCTGATCAGCTCGCCTTTGGCGAGATCGAGATCGATGGCGTCGACGGCGGTGAGGCCGCCGAAGCGCCGCGTGAGCCCGCGCAGGGACAGCATCGCCGTGTGTGCGTCCATCATCACACCGTCCCCAAAAGGCCCTGCGGCCTGAACCGCACCAGCAGCAGCAGCACGATGCCGTAGATCAGGATGCGATACTCCGCCGCGATGCGGAACACTTCCGGCAGGCCGACCAGCGCGACCGCCCCGAGAATCGCCCCGACGACATTGCCGAGACCGCCGAGGATGACGACGGTCAGCGCCAGGATGGATTGCTGCGTGTTGAAGGTCTCGTGGTTGATATAGGAATAGAGATGCGCGGCGATGCCGCCGCTGACCCCCGCGGCAAAGCCGCCGAAGATGAAGGCCAGCGATTTGTAGCGATTCAGGCTGAGGCCATAGGCCCGCGCGGCGATGTCGTCGTCGCGGATGGCGCGAAAGCTGCGGCCGAGATGCGAGCCGAGCAGGCGTCCCTGCAGCAACGCCAGCACGACCATCACGATGAAGCTGAACCAGTAGATCGAAATCGGGCTGACCAGCTCATAGCCAAACAGCGACAGCGGCGGGATGCCGGAGATGCCGATCGGCCCGCGCGTGACGCTCTCCCAGTTCAGGATCACCAGCGAGACGATCTCGCCGATCGCGAGCGTCGCGATCGACACATAATGTCCGCGCAGCCGGAACGACGGCGAGATCAGCGCCGTGCCCAGCGCCGCACTCATCAGGCCGCCGCCGATGATGGCAAGGCCGACCGGGACAGCGAACGTGAGCGACAGCAGCGCGGAGGTGTAGGCGCCGATCGCGAGCAGCGCGGCGTGTCCCAGCGAGACCTGACCAATCGTGCCTGCAACCAGGGTGAGGCTCAGCGCGAGCATGCCGAGCAGCCAAGCGTTGATCAGGGTCTGGAGCACGTAGAACGACACGGGCAACAGCGGCAGGATCGCGAAGACGACGGCAGCGATCAGCAGAGCCCAGCGCGGAATCCAGACCGGGCGGCTCGGCGCGATGAAAGTGCCGGTGAGCGGCTCGGGCGGCGCCTGCCGCGCGCTGGCGAACAGACCGTTCGGGCGCAGCACGAGCACCACGACTAGCAGCAGGAACGCGAACAGGTTGCGGTAGCTGGTGCCAAACACGGCAACGCCGTAGCTCTCGACGAGTCCGAGCAGCAGGCTGCCGATCACCGCGCCCGGCACATTGCCGGCGCCGCCGACGACTTCGGCGACGACGCCCTTGAGCGTCGCCTGCAGGCTCATCGCGGTGTCGATCTGGTTGTAGTACATGCCGACCAGCAGGCCGGAGACGCCGCCGAGCGCAGCCGCAATGCCGAACACGGCCTGATTGACGCGGTTGACGTCGACGCCCATCTGCATCGCGGCGTCGCGGTCCTGCGCGGTGGCACGCACGGCCCAGCCGAGCTTGCTGTAGCGCAGGAACACGAACAGCAGCAACGCGCTGGTGAGGCCGACACCGGCGATGAGCAGATCGAGCGGGCCGATCGTGCCGCCGCCGATCTGGAAGCGGACATCCGGCAACTGGCTCGGCAATGCGCGCGGATTGGGCGAAAAAGTCAGCATCACGAGCTGATCGAGCACGAAGCTGATGCCGATGGTCGCCAGCAGCGGTGCGATGCGCACCGAGTTCTGCAGCGGGCGCAGGCCGAACCGCTCGATGATCAAGCCGACCAGCGCCGCCGCCACCGCGACCAGGATGATGGTGAGCGGCAGTGGCGTATGCAGCTGCACGACCGCGACCCAGCCGATATAGGCGCCGACGAGGTAGATCGACCCTTGCGCAAAGTTGATCAGCCGGCTGACGCCGAAGATCAGCGCGAGCCCGACCGCAACGAGGGCGTAGACGTTACCGACGATCAGCCCGTTGATCGTGTAGTCGAGCCAGGAAGACACGCAGAAAATCCCCTCAGGTCGGCTTGCCGTCCCAGAGCGCGAACTGGCCCTTGCGCACGACGAGCTCGGCGTTCATGGCGCCCTTGACGCGCCGACTCTCGACGTCGAACGTCGCCTTGCCGAAGATCACGCTCGAGACGTCCTTTACTTTCGTGAAGGCGTCGCGAATGGCGCGACGGTCGGCGCCGCCGATCCTCACCACGGCGGCGGCCATGTTCATCGCGTCATAGGCGTAGGCATTGAACGCGTCGGGCTCCACCCCGTTGTATTTCTTCTTGAAGCCGGCGATGAACGTCTGCACCTCGGGGCGCGGGTCTTCCGGGAAGTAGCGCGTGCCGACATGGACGTCCTCGACGGCCTCGCCGCCGAGCTCCAGGAATTTCGGCGAGTAGACCGAGCTCGCGGCGCAGATCACCTGCTTCAGCCCGACCTGGCGCGCCTGGCGCGCGATCAGCGCACCGTCGGAATAATAGGAGATCAGGATCAGCCCGTCGGGATTGGCGTCGCGGACACGCACCAGCGTGGAGCGGAAGTCGCGCTCCTCCGCGATGTAGCCTTCGGTGACGGCGATTTCGGCGCCGTGCTCCTTCGCGGCCTTAACGAAATAGTCGCGGCTGGTACGGCCCCAATCGGTGTTGAGGTGCAGCACGGCGAGCTTCTTCAGGCCGAGGCGCTTGACGGCATAGGCCGCCAGCAGCGGCTGCTCGTCAGCCTGGCTGACCGAGGTGCTCCACATGAAGTCGCCGCCCTTGGTGAAATCCGGATGCGAATTTGTGAATCCGAACTGCACCAGCCCGCCGCGCTGATAGATCGGCGAGGCCGCCATCGAGGCGGGGCTGGAGAAGTCGCCGAGCTCCATGACAATCCTGGGATCGGAGACGAACTTCTGGGCGATCGCCACCGACTGGCGCGGGTCGCTCTGGCTGTCCTCGAAACTATAGGCGAGCTTGCGACCGTTGATGCCGCCCGCGGCCTGGATCTCGTCGAGCGCGAGATCAAAGCCCTGCTTCCACTGCGTGCCATATTGTGCGTTCGGCCCGGTCAACGGACCACTGACGCCCAGCAAAATCGGTTCGGACGATTGCGCAAGCGCGGCGCGCGAGAAGGCTGCCCCCGCCATCATGGCGGCAAGCGAGCCCTTGACCAGGGTACGACGATCGATGTTGCTCATGGACGGCTCCATCCTGTCAGGCGTTGAAACAACTAGCAATTTTCATGCCGGTGAGATTGGCTATTTCGAGGGCTCGCCAAGCGACAGCATCAGCCGGTTCGCCCAGTTGAAGAACGACGCGCCGTTGATGACGTCGACGATCTCGGCATCGTCGAGACCGGCGCGGCGCAGCTCATCGATATTGTCGGCGCTGAACGCGATCGGCGTCGCAGCCAACGCCACCGAGGCCTTGACGACCGCATTCCAGCGCTCGCCGAGATCGGCGCCGACGCCCTCGTCGAGCAGGCGCTGCACATCGTCGCGGCGCTTGGAATAAGTGCTGGCGAAACGCGCATGCACGGAGGCGCAGTAGATGCAGCCGTTGTAGCGCGAGGTCGCAGCCGCCGCGAGCTCGCGCTCGGCGCGCGGCAGGCCGTCGGCGACGTTGTAGAAGATGTCCTTGTCCGTCTTGGTGCGGGCTTCCAGCACCTCGGGGTCGCGCACCAGCAGGCGGAAATACTCGGACTTGGAACGGGAGCGATCGACGAGGCCCGCGAAATGCCGCTCGGTCAGCTCGGCTTCGAGCAGCGGGTCGATCCAGGACACCCAGCCCAGTTCGTCCTGGGTGAAGACGACGGGCGGATTGGCATTGTTTGCAGCGCTCATGATGCAGCCTCCTTACGCGCCGGCCGCGGCGTTCGTGGTGCGCCCGAGCGAGGCACCGAGCACGCGCAGTCCCGTGACGACGCGCACCTGGAACGATAGGAACGCAACGAGCTGGGAAAACGTGACGATGCCGGTGTTCGACCAGCCGGCGGCGAGCAGCGCCTTCATGTCGGCTGCAGCCGCATCGCGCGGGCGGAACACCAGCAGATGCGCATGCTCGAACGCTGCAGCGAGCCGGTCTCCGAGATCGGGCTTGCGCTCCGCGCCGACGCGATAGATCAGGCCGGCCTTGTTTTCGACAGACAGGGGGCCGGCTGGAAAGGCACCGTAGGGGCCCGAGGTCTCGCCCCGCGCGATTTCGACATCGACAGCTTCGACCAGGCGCGCGCCATCGGCGGTCGCAGCTAACTTCGCCCGATAGAAGCCGGCCATCGTGGGCTCGCGGTGAAGGCCGATCACGAAGAGCGCGACCGCGGCGCGCTCCACCAGCGAGACATCGCCGGCGTCGATCGGCTCCAACAGCGAGAGATAGCTCTTCTGCGCATTGTCGCGCGCCTGGATGCGCTTGGCCCGAATGCCGTCCAGAGCCGAACCCGGTTCGATCCCGGCGAGCGTGTCGATGATATCTTTCGTAGCCATCATTCAGCCTCTTGCAGCCTCGTGCAACGCGATTCCGTTCATTCCGACTATCCCGCCAGCGCCACGTCGGGCGCCGTCCGCGCCCAGCCCAGCGCCGGCGCGACCTTCTCCGCGACCAGCTCGATCGAGCGCAGAATGTGGGGATGCGGGGCATCGACCGAATGCGCCTGGAAGACGAGATCGGTCACCCGCTCCAGCGTGGCGTCGGCGCGGAGCGAAGCGATGACGTCGTCGGCCGCGCCGACATGGGTGTCGAACGCCACGATCATCTCCTCGAGCGTTTCGCCTGGCTTGGCGTGGCCGCCCTTGAGGAATTGCGGGAGCGCGCGTCGCAGGCCGATATCGGCAAGACGCATCGCCTCAGTCCGGTCGTCGGCAACGAAGACGGTGCGCGAGGCCATGATGCGGGGCTCCCGTCCCGGCGGCAGCGCCTCGAGATAGGCATCGATCACCGGATTCTGAATCTCGGCGAGCGTTGCCTTCGGCGCCTCCTTGGTTCGAGGCTGGGTGCGCGACAGCAACAGGCCATCGCCTGCCTTGCCGGCACGCGCGCCGCCCGCGACAGAGAACGTCGCCTGCCAGATCCTGTCGTCCAATTGCGGCCGCTGCGGATAGAGCGTGTCACCACCTTCGAGCGGCTTGCCGACCAACGCGGTGCGGACGACGTCCAGATTGCGCGCAAAGATCTCGTTGCGCTGGGCGCTGTCGAGGCCGAAGGCGGCAAAGGCCGAGGGATTGCCGCCGGTGCCGACACCGAGCTCGAAGCGACCGTTGCAGAGCAGATCGAGCACCGCGGCATCCTCCGCCACCCGCACCGCGTTCTCCAGCGGCAAGGTGACGATGCCGGTGCCGAGCCTGATGCGCGAGGTCTGGGCTGCGACATAACCGAGGAAGGTGAAGGGGGACGGCAGGCCGCCCTCGCGCTCGTGGAAATGGTGCTGCGCGATCCACGCGGAATCGAGGCCCGCCGTCTCGGCGCGCACGATCTGCTCGGCCGCGAAGCGATATCGGTCGGCCGGCGGGGCCTCGTCGAGAAGCCGTGTGAAAAACCCCAGGCGTTTCAGGTTTGCTAAGCGTTTCATACGACCCCTGTCGGACGAGGATAGGTCCCGATGATGTCGGTTGCCGCAGCTCCAGACAAGCGGGCATTGCGCAGGGCTAGTACGCAAGCCCGCCCGCCGGGATCGCCCTGAGCTGAACTTTGGCTGGGCAGACTGCCTACCAGCTCGGCAGAACCGCGCCCTTGAACTTGGTCAGGATGAACTCCTTGACCTCCGCCGTGTGATAGCTGTCCACCAGGATCTTGACCCAGGGCTTGTCCTTGTCGACCGTGCGAACGGCGATGAGATTGACGTAGGGACCCTTCGGGTCCTCGCGCAGGATCGGATCCTTGACGGGATCGAGGCCAGCCTGGGTTGCATAATTGGTGTTGATCGCGGCGGCGTCGACGTCGTCGAGCGCGCGCGGCGCCTGCGCCGCGTCGACCTCGATGAACTTCAGCTTCTTGGGATTCTCGGTGATATCGAGCACCGTCGGCTTGAAACCCGTGCCGTCCTTCAGCTTGATCGCGCCCTGGTCGCGCAGCAGCAGCAACACGCGGCCGCCATTGGTCGGATCGTTCGGGATCGAGACCTTGCCGCCCTCGGGGATATCGGCGAAGGCCTTGTGCTTCTTGGAATAGACGCCGATCGGGAAATTCACGGTCAGGCCGACGGCTTCGATCTTGTAGCCACGGTCCGCCTTCTGATTGTCCAAATATGGTTGGTTCTGGAACGAATTGGCCTGGATCTCACCGGCATCGAGCGCTGCGTTCGGCACGACGTAGTCGGAGAATTCGATGAGCTGGATGTCGAGACCCTGCTTGGCGGCGATCGGCTTCACCGCCTCGAAGATCTGGGCGTGCGGCCCCGGCGTCACGCCGATCTTGATGGTCTCGCCTGAAGCGGCGGCCGACCAGACGGCGAGCACGGTCGCAAGGATCAGGGTGGAACAGAACGACATCTTGGTCTCCATGACTCGGCAATGATTGGAACCGTATTCGCTTCTCCGCGGCGCGAAATCAATGAAATGTAAATCCATATTGACCGATTGACGCGGACGACGCTTCTCCGTTCGACGGCATGCGGGGAACGAATGCATCTGCGCAAGCGTGAGACGCGTCACGACAAAACCCACGGATCGTTGCCCGTAGCCCGATGGAGCGATGCGCAATCCGGGGCGCCGCCAGCGCGGCTGGACTTATCCTGGTTGCGCTCGGCTCCATCCGGGCGTCAGACCTCTCCCCGCACATTCGTCATTTCGCCGCAGGGTTTTCTGACCTTGGTGGCATTGCCGCCTCGCCCATGATCAAACATGATGGGCCTTGGCCGGTGACGACTTGTCCTTGAAGTGGGGGATCATCCGATGAACGAGAACGAAATCCGCAAGTCCATCACTGAGGTGCAGCAGGGCACCCTGTCGCGACGCTCGTTCATGCAGACGATGGCTGCGATCGGGATCGCGGCGCCTGTCGCGAGCCAGATCCTGGTCTGGAACGACGTGGCGATGGCGGACGCCACCCTGCCCTACAAGCCGACCAAGGCCGGCGGCGGCGGCCCACTCAAAATCCTGCTCTGGCAGGCCCCTACACTGCTCAATCCGCATTTCGCGCTCGGGACCAAGGACCAGATCGCCTCGCGCGTCTTCTTCGAGCCCCTCGCCGGCTGGGACAAGGACGGCAACCTCGTCCCCTGCCTCGCGGCCGAGGCTCCGTCCAAGCAGAACGGCGGCCTTTCGCCGGACGGCCTGAGCGTGACCTGGAAACTGAAGCAGGGCGTGAGATGGCATGACGGCAAGCCCTTCACCGCCGACGACGTCGTGTTCACCTGGCAATACGCCTCGGATCTCGCCACGGCGGCGTACACTACGGGGTCTTACAAAGACATCACGGTCGAGAAGATCGACGACCACACCGTCAAGGTGCTGTTCAAGGCGCCGACGCCGTTCTGGGCCGATCCCTTCGTCGGCTCGGTCGGTCCGATCCTGCCGAAACATCATTTCGGCGACTATGTCGGCGCGAAGTCGCGCGAAGCGCCCGGCAATCTGAAGCCGGTCGGCACTGGTCCCTACAAATTCGTCGAGTTCAAGCCGGGTGACCTGATCCGGGCCGAACGCAATCCCGACTATCACGTCAAGAACCAGCCGCATTTCGACACGCTCGAGATCAAGGGCGGTGGCGATGCGGTGTCCGCGGCTCGCGCCGTGCTGCAGACCGGCGAATACGACTATGCCTGGAACATGCAGGTGGAGGAGGAGGTCCTCAAACGCATGGAGGCCAGCGGCAAGGGCAAGCTCGACGTCACGCCATCAGGCAACGTCGAATTCATCATCCTCAACACGACGGACCCCTGGACCGAGGTGGACGGCGAGCGCTCAAGCCCCAAGACCAAGCACCCGACGCTGTCCGATCCCGCCGTTCGCCGCGCGATCAATCTGCTGATCGACCGCGAGTCGATTCAGAAATTCATTTACGGGCGCGGCGGCGTCGCCACCGCGAGCTTCGTCAACGCGCCCAAACAGTTCAAGTCGCCGAAGCTGAAATACGAGTTCGACGTCGACAAGGCGAACAAGATCCTCGACGAGGCCGGCTGGGCCAAGGCCGCGGACGGCATCCGCGAGAAAGACGGCAAGAAGCTCAAATTCGTCTTCCAGACCTCCACCAATGCGCCGCGTCAGAAGACGCAGGCCATCATCAAGCAGGCCTGCCAGAAGGCCGGGATCGAGATCGAAATCAAGGCGGTCACGGCATCGGTGTTCTTCTCGTCCGACGTCGGCAACCCCGACACCTACTCTAAGTTCTATGCCGACATGGAGATGTACAACACCACGCAGCCGCAGCCCGACCCGGAGCGCTTCCTGAACCAGTGCGTCTCCTGGGAGATCTCCAACAAGGAAAACAAATGGCTCGGCCGCAACGTCTCGCGCTGGTCCGATCCCGAGGCCGACAAGGCCTACAAGTCTGCGCAGAACGAGCTTGATCCGGTCAGGCGGGCCGCGCTGCTGATCAAGGTCGACGAAACGTTTTGCGAGGCCAACGTGTTCCTGCCGCTTCTATCCCGCAACATCGTCAACGCAGGGGTCAACAACCTCATGGTCGACATGTCGGGATGGGACGTCACGACCTGGAATCTGGCGAGTTGGTATCGCAGCTGACGCCGGAGAGGCTGAACGCGCAAACTCCGCCTCGGCAGACCACCAGCTCAATCCCTGCCGGCGAATTGACGGTCGAGGTTTGACGCCGCGTCGGCGCTTCTGAGCCGTTTCATCAGCTCATCCCGCTCCTTGCCGTCGGGCAACGCCTCGGCCTTTTCACGGATGGTCCTGGTGAACTCCGCAAGCCGTTCTTGCAGAGTGGTGGTTTGCTGAACGCGACGCCGCCTGAGCACGATCGGGTCTCCATCTCATGGCACCATGCGGTGCCTTTCCGGATTGCCGATGATAAGTGCGAGCGCAGCCATGTCTGTATCAAATGATATAGTTCACGCCATTGGTGCCGACACCCTTTGTTCACATGTGAACAGTGGGAGCCACCTTCACCTGCCGCTCCGGAACGAAAATGGCGGCTGTTACATTGACGCGGCGAGACAGCACGGACGCGCCATGGGCAAGATATTGATCAGCACCGCCGTCGTAAGCCTGGCGCTCATCATTGCCTTCGCGGTCTATGTCATCACTCTCTGAATTGCCAAGTAGAAGCGAATGATGGTGCGGCTCGGACATCAACCGCGCGCGCAGCAATCGACCAACAGGTCCCAGATCCGCTGCGCCTCGCGCGATGCGCTGCTTTCCGGCCCCTTCTCCGGGTTGGACTGCGAATAGTCCGCCACCGGACGTTCCTCGCGAGGCACGATCCATCGCTGGGAGATCGGGTCGTACCATTTTCCGATCATCATTTCAGTCACGCCGATCGACTCACCGATTTGATCCTGGGCGAGCTACGGCTCACGGGCTTCGTCAATCCCATTCACCGCGCCTCGCCCATTTTACAAATCGGCTTCTGACACAATCGTTCCTGCCGCGGCTCAGCCAGGCCGTGCCGGATGAAGCGTACGGGGATGCCGCTCGTGCAGCAGTCGCGCGAGCTCTTCCCGCTCCGCAGGACGCCCCTTCATGGCGGTCTCGAACAGCGCTTCCTGGATGTCGCGAGGCATGTCACCCCACACGTCCATGGCCGCTCGTCCGAGCAAGCCCGCAAGATGATCCGCACCATCGCTCATTCGGCTCTCCTGATCTGATCACGGGAATGGAACAGCTAGGGCTGTGCAGCGTTCCAGTTCCATCATTGTCAAAGGAGACGTCGTTTATGGGATTCTTCACCAAGGACATCAAATCGATGGAAGACCTGCTGCTGCACGGCCTGCAGGATATCTATTACGCGGAACAGCAGATCCTCAAGGCTCTGCCGAAGATGATCGAGAAGGCGACAAACAGGGACCTTGCCGCCGGCTTGAAAGCCCATCTGGAGGAGACCAACAAGCAGGTCGACAGGCTCGGCAAGGCATTCGCGAAGCTCGGCAAGGAGCCCAGCGGGACACACTGTCCCGCCATCGACGGCCTCATCAAGGAGGCCGATGAGACCGCGGGCGAAATCGAGGACAAGGCCGTGCTCGATGCCGCGATCGTGGCCAACGCACAGGCCGTCGAGCATTATGAGATGTGCCGCTACGGCACGCTGATCGCATGGGCGGAGGAACTCGGGCACGACGACATCGTGCGCTTCCTCACGACGAACCTGAACGAAGAGAAGGCCGCCAACACCAAGCTGAACACCGTGGCGCTTCGCAAGGGCGTCAATGCCAAGGCGTCCAGCGCGGCTTGATCGAGACCTGCTGGTCAAGGCGTGCTGGTGAAGACGTACTAGACGTGGCGGCCCCACCCGCGGGGCTGCCACGTTCTCGTTGCAGGTTCGGTCAGATGAACGGCTTGCCGCCGGTGACCGCCAGGGTCGCTCCCGACGTGTAGCTCGAGAGTGGATCGGCGAGCATGACATAGGCGGTCGCAAGTTCGGCCGGTTGGCCGGCCCGTTGCATCGGCACTTGCTTGCCGAAGTTCTTGACTTTGTCCTCCGGCATCGTCGACGGAATCAGCGGCGTCCAGATCGGACCCGGAGCGACCGCATTGACCCGAATGCCCTTTGCCGCCAGCATCTGCGCAAGGCCGCCGGTAAAGTTCTGAATGGCGCCCTTGGTCGTGGCATAGGCCAGCAGGGTTGGATTCGGCATGTCGGAGTTCACCGACGCGGTGTTGATGATCGCCGCTCCCGGGCGCATGTGGGGGACCGCAGCCTTGGTGAGATAGAACATGGCGTGAATGTTGGTCTCGAACGTCCGCTGCCATTCCTCGTCGCTGATCTCAGCGATCTCCTTGAACGTGTCCTGATGCGCCGCGTTGTTGACGAGGATGTCTATTGCGCCGAACGCCTCGACGGTGCGCTGGATGATCGCGCGACAATGATCGGGATTGCGGATGTCGCCGGGGATCAGGACGACCTTGCGTCCCTCGCGCTCCACCAGCGTCTTGACCTCAGCGGCATCCTCGTCCTCGTTCAAATAGGCGATGACGATGTCGGCACCTTCCCGGGCATAGGCGATCGCGACCGCGCGGCCGATGCCACTGTCGCCACCGGTGATGATTGCCTTCTTTCCGGACAGTCGCCCGGAGCCCTTGTAACTCTCTTCGCCGTGATCCGGTCGTGGATTCATCGCGCGGGTCGAACCGGGCATCGATTGCTGCTGGGACGGATAAGGCGGCTTTGGATATTCGGTCATGGAGTGGCTCCAGGGATTTACTCCGCTAACGGAAAGCTTTCGGAAGCGTTCCTCGCGGTTCCATCACGCCTCGTGGCCAAGCCGCACGATGATGTCGCTCGGCAACAGCTCTGGCGCGTCGGCGGCGCCCAATCGCCATAGGCTCTCGCCCGCGACCAGCGCCGGCATGGGCAGTTCGTGGTCGGCGAAATTGGCAAGAATCTGCAAGATGTCTCCCTTCTGCGTCCGCCAACGGGCATCCAGGCCGCCCTTACGCTGGTTCTCCCCCAGCAACCTGCAATGAGCCGAAACGAAACCCCGTTTGATCAGCGGAACGATCTTCTCGCGCCTTATCTTCAGCAATCGGGCTGTGAGGCCGCGAAACCTGGCGCTGGCGGGAGAGCGGTCGATGCCGGCCCAGTCGAGCTTCGATGCCCCGAAGGTTTTTTCATCGCACGGATCCGGAATCCTGGCGCGCATGCCGGGCGTCGAGAACGCCTTGAAGTGCGCGAACTCCTTGCGCCGCCCTTCCCGCGTCAGCTCGGCAGCTTCGCCGGACCAGTCTGCGAAAAACAGGAATGGCGTCTCGGCCGCGGCTTCCTCACCCATGAACAACAGGGGAATATGCGGGTTCAAGAGAACCAGTGCCATGGCCTGGTCCAGCTTCTCCGGACCGACCAGCGCGGAAAGCCGCTCCCCGAGCGCGCGGTTGCCGATCTGGTCGTGGTTCTGGGCGAAGAAGATGGTGGCATCAGGCGGCAGATGCGCGCTCGGCTCGCCGCGCGGTTCGTCATGCAGCGGAAAGATTTCGCCCTGGTAGGCAAAGCCCTCGGTGAGCGCTCGCGCGAGATGTTCAAGCGGCCTGTCTGCGAACGCGCGATAATAGCCTTCGTCCTCGCCCGACAACAGGACGTGGAGCGCGTTGTGAAAATCATCGCCCCATTGCGCGTCATAGAGCCGGGTTCGCCCCTGAGCACGGTCGAGCAGGCGGGCCTGATTGGCCTCGTTCTCCAGCATCAGATGCACGCGCCGGTCCGGCAGCTGACTGCGAACCGTCTCGGCAAGCTCGATCAGGAAATGGCGGTCGGAATCGTCCTTCAGGGCGTGAACGGCGTCGAGCCGCAAGCCGTCGAACCCGTAGTCGCGCAGCCACATCAACGCGTTCTCGATCAGGAACTCGCGCACGAACGCGCCGTCGTGTCCCTCGAGGTTGACGGCAGGGCCCCAGCCGGTGCTGTGGCGCGCGGTAAAGAAACTTTCCGCATAGAGGTGCAGATAGTTCAGCTGCGGTCCGAAATGGTTATAGACAACATCGAGATAGACCATGATGTCGAGGGCATGCGCCGCGCGTAACAGCCGCTTGAGGTCTTCCGGCCTGCCGTAGCGCGCATTCGGCGCATTCAGCAGCACGCCGTCATAGCCCCAATTGTGCCGGCCGGGGACATCATTGAGCGGCATCAGCTCGATTGCGGTAATGCCGAGATCGCGCAGATAGGGCAACTTCTTCTCGACGCCGGCATAGGTGCCCTCCTCACTGAAGGTGCCGACGTGCAACTCGTAGATCACGGCCTCCGCCCAAGGGCGGCCGGGATAGAGCACCGAGTCCCGGAACGCCGCAGTGTCCACCACCTCGCTCGGGGCCCCGACGTCGTCCGGCTGGAAGAACGAGGCGGGATCGGGAACGACCAGGTCTTCGTTGATCCTGAACTGATAGCGCGTGCCGACATGCGCGGTGGGACTCAACGCCTGGTACCAGCCATCGTGGTCGCGCATCATCCGGAGTGGCGGCCGGCCGGCTTCGAGCAATTCGACCGATTGCGCCGTCGGCGCCCACAGATTGAAGCAGACCCCGTGGTCGAGGCATCGAGGGCCGTGGTGTCGCGCTGGCCCAGCCATTCCCAAACTGTGACTCAAACCTGGCCGCCTTTGCGTGCATGGCTGGAAGTTACGGCACGCTTCGCGAGGCTCGATTTTACGATCGCTTGAGCATGCTCAACGGGAGAAGCCGAGATGTGGGCATTCGTTCCTCAGGCCGGCGCCACACCGATGCGCCATGTGCGTTGTGTGCACTTTTGGGCCGAGGTGCGGCGACGATGGGTTGGGGAAGATCACTGTTGCAAACAGGGAACGGAATCGCCGGGGCGACGGTTGCAACTCCACACGGGAGTTTTCGTCATGCGCCGCTCGAAGCCACAGCCGATCCGCAACAAGCTCGACCTCGCCGACCGTACTCAGGTGCGCCTCGTCAGAAAGCGTCTCGGACTATCCGACGCAGAGCTGACCAGCATCGTCGAGCGGATTGGCAACTCGATTGCGGCTATCAGCAAGGAGGCGGCGCTGCAAAGGGCAACCACGCTGCCGAAGCCGGACGATGTGCCCCCTGTCGCGGTGATTACTTCTGCGACCGTCGGCGAGCAGGCGACGCGGAAGTGACGGCAACCTCACCAAATTCTTGAGGGGCTATTCGGGGGCAGCGATGGATCAAACGGTACATTCAGACGACACCCTGACGCGGGCGGCCTCGAGCCTGCGCCGCTCCCGCATCAGCGAGGGCAAGCCGTTTCCGCTCGGCGCCACCTGGGACGGGCTCGGCGTCAATTTCGCGCTGTTTTCAGCCCATGCCACCAAGGTCGAACTCTGCCTGTTCGACGACAGCGGCGAAACCGAACTGGAGCGGATCGAACTCCCCGAATATACCGACGAAGTCTGGCACGGCTATTTGCCCTCGGCCCGCCCCGGCACCGTCTACGGCTACCGCGTCCATGGCCCCTACGAACCCGACGCTGGACACCGCTTCAATCCCAACAAGCTCGTGCTCGATCCCTACGCCAAGCAGCTGGTCGGCCGGTTGCGCTGGGGACCGGAGCTGTTCGGCTACCAGCTCGACCATGCCGACAAGGATCTCTCCTACGACGAACGCGACAGCGCGCCCTTGATGCAGAAATGCCGTGTCATCGACCCGGCCTTCACCTGGGGCGCCGCGCGCAAGCCGGAAGTGCCGTGGGAGCGGACGATCGTCTACGAGATGCACGTCAAGGGGTTTACCCAGTTGCATCCGCTGGTGCCCGACGCAGACCGCGGCACGTTCTCCGGTCTCGCGCACTCGGAAGTTCCGGCCTACCTGCGCTCGCTTGGCATTACCAGTGCAGAATTGTTGCCGATCCATGCCTTCGTTGACGACAGCTATCTGGTCGAGAAAGGCTTGCGCAATTACTGGGGCTACAACTCCCTTGCCTTCTTCGCGCCGGAGCCGCGTTACCTCAGGACGCCGTTCGCGAACGAACCAAGGCCATGGTCAACCAGTTCCACGCCCATGGCGTCGAGGTCATCCTCGACGTCGTCTACAATCACACCGCTGAAGGAAACGAGCTCGGCCCAACCCTCTCGTTCAAGGGCATCGACAACGCCAGCTATTACCGCCTGCTGCCGGACCAGCAGCGCTACTACATCAACGACACCGGTACCGGGAACACGGTGAACCTGTCGCATCCACGCGTGCTGCAACTGGTCGCGGATTCCCTGCGCTACTGGGCGACCGAGATGCGGGTCGACGGTTTCCGCTTCGATCTCGCCACCATCCTGGCGCGCGAACCTTACGGGTTCGATGAAGGCGGCGGCTTCCTCGATGCCTGCCGGCAGGACCCCGTGCTTTCCAGCGTCAAGCTGATCGCCGAGCCCTGGGACATCGGTCCGGGCGGCTATCAGGTCGGTCAGTTTCCGCCGGGATGGGCGGAGTGGAACGACAAGTTCAGGGACACCGTGCGCGCCTTCTGGAAGGGCGACGAGGGATCGATCGCGGACTTCGCCAAGCGCGTGTCCGGATCCGGCGATCTCTTCAACAAGCGCGGCCGCCGGCCATGGGCCAGCGTCAACTTCGTCACAGCCCATGACGGCTTCAATCTCAATGACCTCGTCTCGTACAACGACAAGCACAACGAAGCCAATGGTGAGGATAATCGCGACGGCCACAGCGACAATCATTCCTGGAATTGCGGCGCCGAGGGACCGACGGACGATCCGGACATCACGGCGCTGCGCGAGCGCCAGAAGCGCAATCTGCTGGCGACCATGTTGTTGTCGCACGGCACGCCTATGCTGCTTGCCGGCGACGAATTCGGACACACCCAACACGGCAACAACAACGCGTACGCCCAGGACAACGAGACCACATGGCTCGACTGGCTCCGCATCACCGCAAATGGCCGCAGCCTGCGCGAATTCACGCGCAAGCTGATCGCCACGCGCAAGGCATTTCCGATTCTTTACCGCAGCCGCTTCCTGGTCGGCTCCCACAATGAAGAGCTGGACGTGAAGGACGTGACGTGGCTCGCGCCGTCCGGGGAGGAAATGACGACGGACCAGTGGCAGGACGGTAACGCCAAATGTTTCGGCCTGCTGCTCGACGGCCGCGCCCAGGAGACCGGGATCAAGCGCCGCGGCTCGGACGCAACCATGCTGCTGATCTACAACGCCCATTACGACGTCGTGAATTTCACCTTGCCCGCAGTCGCCGAGGGACGCAGCTGGATCGGGTTGATCGACACCAATCAACCGGAGGGGCAAATGCCCGCATTCGAGTTCGGGCACGTTTATGCGATGACGGGGCGATCCCTCGTGGTGTTCGGTCTCGCCACCGAAGCCATCGCCACGCGCCGCCTGCGCCAGGGCCTCGGCGCGCTGCTGGACGTCGTGGAGGCGCCGCTGCCGGGGTAGTTGGTCGTGACACGGTGAGCCGACGCTTTCGAGTTGATGACGACAGGGAACGCACGCAGGTTATCGGCGTTCGAGTAGATGGGGCATCAGTCGGAGAACACCGAGATGAAGTTCACAGGTGCCGTTATCCTCGCCGCTCTCGCGCTGCCTGGAGCAGCCTGGGCGCAGGCCAGCAAGCCTGACGTTTCGTCCGCGCCGAGCGCGCAGAATTCGGGTGCCGGCATTGCCGGGCAGCCCGGCAACAAGAACGGGCCGGCCGCAAAGCCTGGTGAGACCGTTGGATCGAGTTCGACGAGCTCCACTGGCAACACCGCCGTGCAGTCGCAGGACCCGTCGAATATTCAGGGCGCGCCAGGCAACAAGAATGGGCCGCCCGCCAAGCGTCCGGACCAGCGCTAAGCGAATACGCCCACGATCCTGCCGATCGACTTCGAACGACCTGCGCCCGATATCATCGGCGCAGGTCGTTTCGCGAGGAACGAACGCTAAAGCCGCCCGTTCGGAAGACATCCTCTTTCCTGTCCTCCCAATACGAGAGTCCCCACCATGTATCACCACGTCAAGAAGCTGATGTTCACCGTTCGCGTCGACGAGCCGGATCCCCGCTTCGGCAACATGCTGCTGGAGCAGTTCGGCGGCGCCAATGGCGAGCTCGCCGCCGCGATGCAGTACTCGATCCAGGGGTTGAACTGCGAGGATCCCGATCGCAAGGACCTGCTGATGGACATCGGCACCGAAGAGCTCAGCCATCTGGAAGTGGTCGGCACGCTGGCGCGGATGCATCTCAAGCCGTCGAAGTTCGACCGCCAGGCGGCCGAAGCCGATCCCCTCATCGCCATCGCCGGCGGCGGCGGCGTCAATCTCTTCAACTCCCAGGGCAATGCCTGGACCGCCGACTATCTGAAGATCACCGGCGAGCTTGACGTCGATCTGCGCAGCAACATCGCCGCGGAGGCGCGGGCCAAGATCGTCTACGAGCGGCTGATCAATTTCTGCGACGACGCCGGCAGCAAGGACGCGCTGCAGTTCCTGATGACCCGCGAGATCACGCACATGAAGGCGTTCGCGCTCGCGCTCGAGAGCATGGGCAAGCCAGCGTTCAGCATCGGCCGCATCGCGCCGACGCCCGGCCTCGTGGACCAGTTCTTCAACGATTCCACCGGCGCCGGCGACCATGGCGAGATCGACACGCGCGGCCCGTGGAACGAGGGCGGCGACTGGGTGTTCACGGAGTCGCCGGCGATCCAGGCGGGCGAACCGGGTCCGGCCTCGGCCATCGTCACCGAGAGCTCGCCGCCCGCGGACGAAGCGGGTCTCGGCGATCTGCTCATCAACGAGCTGCGCGATATCCTGCATGCCGAGAAGCAATTGACCAAGGCGCTTCCCAAGATGGCGGAGGCCGCCCGCTTCGATCAGTTGCGCGAGCTGTTCGAGCAGCACCTCGCCGAGACCGAAGCGCAGGTCGAGCGCATCAACGAATGCTTCGAAATGCTCGGCAAATCCGCCCGCGCCAAGCCCTGCAAGGGCATGATGGGCCTCGTCGAGGAAGGCCAGGAGATCATGGCCGAGGGCGAGGACAAGGAGGACGCGGCGGCCGACCTCGCCCTGATCGGCGCAGCGCAGCGCGTCGAGCATTACGAGATCGCGGGCTACACCACGGCGCGCAACCTCGCCCAGCAGCTTCGCCACAGTGCCATTGTCGCCCTGCTGTCGAAATCGCTCGCCGAGGAGGAGAACGCCGATCAGCTTCTCAACCAGGTGGCTCGCTCTCTGATGTCGGTGGCGAAAATGCCGGCGGCAGTCGAGCAGACCGAATGATCCCTAGCCGTCCAGCAGGTCGAGAAACTCCTCGACCCGGCTGAACGGATCCTGGTCGCGGCGGCCGGCGTGAACAACGCGGTCGCCGTCGCGCTGCAGCGCCCCCGTCTGCGACTTCGCCCTCGATTTCCGTAGTCGCCCCGGCAGGAACGTCGCGGCGACGGCCTCGGGCCCGACATCGAGCCTGACGATACCGCGCCGCTTGCAATCGATCCGCAGCCTGGCGGAGGCGAAGAAGTCGCGGGCCTCCGGCGGCAGCCTGCCGAAACGACGCGAGATCTCCTCTTCCAGATCTTCCAGATCGTCGTCGCTCCGGCACCTGGCAGCGCGCCCATAGATCTCGAGCCGGACCGCCTCGGATTGCACGTAGCCTTCAGGCAGCATGTCGGCGAGCGGCATATTGAGATCGGGCACCCACAGATCGGCCCCGGTATCGCTGCCTCGCTCGGACGCGCGCTTCAGCAGATGACTGTAGAGCACCGGTCCGAACACCTGGACATGCCCGGACTGCTGTTCCGAGAACAGATCGCCGGCGCCCCTGAGGTCGAGGTCGCGCTCGCTGATCGCAAAGCCGGCCCCGGGCTTGCTGAACTCCTCCAGTACCGCCAGGCGCTTCTCGGACTGCTCCGAGGTCGATTCCGTCAGCAGATGAGCAAAAGCGCGCGTGCCGCCGCGTCCCACCCGTCCCCTGAGCTGATGCAGCTGCGCAAGCCCGAACTTTTCGGGCCAGCACACCACGATGGTGTTCGCGCGCGGAATATCGAGACCGCTTTCCACGATATTGGTCGCCAGCAGCACATCCGCCTCGCCATCGACGAAACTCATCATGCGATCGTCGATCTCGTCCACGGGCAGTCTGCCGTGAAGACAGACGATGCGCAGCTCCGGCGCCACCGATTGCACCCGCGCCAGCATCGGCTCCAGATCCTGGATGCGTGGGCAGATCAGGAAGCTCTGACCGTGCCGCCTGCGCTCACGGAGCAGCGCTGCGGCAATGGCAGCATCGGACAGCGGCGCGATCCTGGTCACGATGGGAAGGCGATGAACCGGCGGCGAGGCGATCACGCTGAGGTCCCTGAAGCCGGCAAGACCCGCCGCGAGCGTGCGCGGGATCGGCGTGGCGCTCATCCACAGCGAATGGGCCCCCTTGGCGAGGCCTGAAAGCTTCGCCTTCTCGGCCGCCCCGAAATGCTGCTCTTCGTCGATGATGACGAGGCCGAGTTCGGCGAACTTCACGTCCTTTGCCGCAAGCGCCTGCGTGCCGACCACGACTTTCAGCGTGCCGCGCCGCAACCCCTCCTTGGTCTCTCGCGTCTCCGGGCCTGAACTGGCCCGCGACAGGCTTCCCACCTCGATGCCGAGAGGGCCGAATCGCTTGCGGAAGGTTTCGACATGCTGCCGCGCCAGCACGGTCGTCGGCGCCGCGATCGCCACCTGCTTGCCGGACAGCGCCACTGCGGCCGCCGCCCGCAGCGCGACCTCGGTCTTGCCGAAGCCGACGTCACCGCAGATCACCCTGTCCATGGGATGGCCCGCCGCAAGATCGTCGAGGACGTCTTGAATCGCCTGGGCCTGGTCCACTGTCGTGAAATAGGGGAACCGCGCGACGAATTTTTCGTAAGCCGGCCCCGGCGGCACCAGTTTCGGTGCACGACGGCGGAGGCGCTGGCTGATGTGTTTGGCGAGCGCCTTGGCGGCGACCTGGATTTCCGCTTCCGCCTCGGTGCGCCGCGCCCACCAGCTGCTACCGTCCGCCTTGTCCAGCGTCAGCTTGCCGGGCTCGCCGGCATAAGGCCAGATCACGGCAAGATCGGAGGGCGGTACGAGCACGGCATTGTCGCCCGCGAATTTGAGCCTGATCATCTCGCGTCGCGATCCCTTGCCCATATCCAGGGTCTGCAAGCCATCGAGCACGGCGAGCCCGCGTTGCAGATGGACGATAGCGGCGCCCTTTTCCGGCACGTCGGGATGATCGAAAGCCGGATTCCAGGCGCGCGCCATCGGCTGCGGATGATGGGCTCGGCTGCCGAGCACGTCGGACGCGGTCACGACGACGAGCGGCTTGCGGCCGGCGCCAATGAACCCCGCGTCGAAATCGGCCAGCAGCGCGCCTTCGCGGCTCCGTGCCTTCGTCACCTCGCTCCAATCGGCCAGGCGCTCCGCCTTGATGCCGCTCATGCGCTCCATCGCGCGAAGGTCGTCCTCGACGGCCGCGACGAACAGCAGCCGCGATCCGCCGCGCTGCATGTCGGCGACGAAGGCGCGAAGCGCCTTGCGAGGCGAGGCCAGCTTCGAGAACTCCGGCGTCGAGATGAAGGCCGTCTTGCGCGGCAGCACGCTGATGCGCTTCTTCAGCTGCTTCCAGTCCGCCTGCCCCAGATATTCGCGTTCCGCATCCCTGCGGCCGGCAGCGTCCTCGATCGTGCCCAGCCAGCTCTCGGCGTGAGCCGATACCCCGGCATCCGCGATCCATCGCGCGCGGCTGCAATAATCAGGCAGTGTCGCCCGCTGTCCGCGCGTAGCTCCCAGAGCGATCCGCTCGGACATGGGATCTATGATCAATTCCGGGGTCTCGTAGACGACCTCGTGCTCGATAGGATCAACCGCGACGATCTTGCGGATCGTGTCGCCGGAATGCTCGATCCGGAAGGGAGCGAGTGCGCCGGCGGGAAACACTTCGAACGTCTTGCCATGGAACAGGACACCGCCCGGATACTCCGCCTCTTCGTCGAGATCGTAGCCGAGAGCTTCCAGCCGCGTCTCCAGCTCGGTCTCGGAATAGGGCGCGCCCACCTTCAGCGTGAGGCTCGATCGCGACCAGCTCGCCGGCAGCGGCAGCCGTTCCATGATGGCTTCCGCGGTGGACACCAGGAAGACGGGCTTCTTTGTCTTGGCGAGACGCCGCAGCACCGAGCTGCGCCGGCCCGCGATCTCGCGGGAGGGCTCGAGGCCGTCGAAGGGCAGCGTGTTCAGGCGCGGAAACACCAGCACGTCGACCGAGGGATCGAGGGCGTGGATCACGCCGCCCAGCCGCTCCGCCCTACTCTCGTCGTCGCAGAGGAAGACGAGGCCGTCGCGGCCGGACTTCTCCCACTGCTCGAGCAGATGCAGCGCCAGCATGCCGAGCGGCGATGAGGAGGCGACCGCGGAACGCGAGGCGCTCTTGTCCGGGCGCTTGCTTGTCGAGCTGGTACTTTTCGACCTCTTGCTTTTCGAACTCGTGCTCTTCGCGCTCTTGCTTATCGAGCCTACGCTTGTCGAGCTCTTGCTTTTTGTCTTTATCGCGCCGGTCGTGGCCCGGGCTTTGCTGGTGGGCGCCAATGTGTATCCAACTTTGTTTCGCAAATAGAGGCGAGCGACGACGAGCCCTCCCGTCGAGCTCCGTCGATAACGCGCCTCGGGCTTGAGCGCCCACTGACGTCATTACAATTTTGCAATTGCGTTGAAAAGCAGAGACAGGGGGCAAAGGCAAGCGGCCTGAACGGGCAAAAGGCTAACGGGCAGGCGGCTATTGCAGAACCTTCGGCAGCACGACGACCACGTCCACGCTCTGCGCGAGGATGTGCGTGGCGACCACAGCGAGCTGGTGCGAGAACTCGTCCTCGATCTCGGCCGCGCAGTCTTCGTCGCTGGCAATGGCAAACAGCAGATTGCCGTCGATTTCGTCGAACCGGATGCCGGCGAAGAGGCGATCGAAAATCTCGGCGCCCGCGATGTACGCGATTCGCGCTTGGATGGCCTGGTCCTCGACGAGCGACAACTTCCTCATGGACGCAACATATGGCCGCACCACCCGAATGCAAGAGCAGGAGAGCGCTGGCGCGGCGTGCCTTGCGAACTATATTGGTGGCATCGTCCCGCCTGATCGCCGTTTGCCCTTGAGGAAATCCTTGATTCTGTTCCTGCTGCTGATCTTCCTGCCGATCGGCGTGTCGGCCGGCCGCTATTATTTGCGCGGCGACGGCCGCGGCAATTGGCAGACGGCGGATCGCTCCAGCGCCGGCCTGCTGCCGCCCGCATCGGCCAATCCGGATGCGCTGATCCGAGTGTTCGCCGCGCGCACCGTGCGCTGGCGCAGTATTTTTGCCGTCCACACCTGGATCGTCGTCAAGGAGAAGGGCGCCACAACCTATAGCCGATACGACTACACGGCCTGGGGCGACCCTGTTCGCAGCAACGGCTTTCCGCCCGACGGCCGCTGGTTCGGAGCCCTCCCGGAAACGGTGGTCGCCGTCGATGGCGCGCGGGCCGAAGCGCTGATTCCGAAGATCCGTGCCGTCATCGAGAATTACAAGTTCCGCGCCTATGGCGACTACAGCGCCTGGCCGGGACCGAATTCCAACACCTTCGTGCAGGCGGCGCTGGATGCTGTTCCCGAGCTGCGTGCCGTGCTGCCGCCGACCGCTATCGGCAAGGACTTTCCCTACAGCGGACGCTGGGCCGGCATCACGGCGTCCGGCACCGGGCTCTACGCCTCGCTGTCGGGCTATCTCGGCATGACCATCGGCTGGGTCGAAGGGGTCGAGATCAATTTCCTCGGCGCGGTGCTCGGCCTCGACATCCGCCGCCCCGCGCTGAAGCTTCCAGGCATAGGCCGCCTCGGTGTCGCGGCCGGCGCATAGGCCAATGACGGGGCCGTCCCATCAAAGTCGGTGCCCTCCCAGGCTTCCCGACACATCGTCCTTCCAATGTGTGCTTCAGGTCACAGCAGAATCGAGCGCCGTCGCGTAGATTGATCCTGCATGGCCGCAAACAAGGTAACGGCGGTACGCATGAGGCTGGAGAGGCGACCAACAGCTACGAACTTTTGAAGCCGCCAGGGTGAAGAGCTCGGCGGCTTTTTCTCTGTCCAGGAACGCGCGGCCGAGCTTGTTCGCTGCCGATGTGGCTACCGGCAGCGCCAGCTACTATCGTTTGTCTGAGGAGTCCGAAAGCTTCCGCTGATCGCGCTCTTCTTCGATCTGCCGTTCCGCTTCGACCCAGAACTCCACATCGCGATCGGCCGGGCGACCGGCCTGCTCCCAGAGCTCGTACGCGCGCGCTCGTACCTTGCCGCGCCGCATCATGCGAAGGAGCTTTTGCTTCAGCTCCTCGGCGAAACTCCTGAATCGCTGGACGGTGGTTTCGTCTTTAACGAGCGCAGCCGCTCGCGTTGCGAGTTCGATCTGGTGCTCTATCTTTTGCTGCTCATCCACCGCAAACCCCGCCGTAGCCACCGGCCTGCGTCGCAGCCCGTGCTGCTCACAACCTCAATTCCTGCTGGAAGGCTTCTGTTCCGCCTTCAATGCCAGGTCGTGTCAGCTTCGACGATCACCACTCTTGTTTCGGGATCTTCCGTCGTGTTGCAGGTGCAGGGCATGCCCTCACCACAGCGGCAGCCGCCCAATTCCTCGCTCCAGGCGCGGAGCGGATGGTTTACGCAGACCCATCCCAGACCGTGGCAGAATGGGCAGCCCTTGTTGGTCACAGCGTATCCGGCGTCCGCATCGGGTTCGACTTGTCCTCGTTGCGCAACTCCTGCTCGGCCGCGTGCCAGAACTCGTCCTCGCGGCCTTCCGGCTTGCCCGCCTGTTCCCACAAGCGGTGCGCGCGTTCTCTGATGTCGTGATCGGTCGGCTCCGGCATTGCATCTCCTGCGAAGAGACACGGCCCCACCCTGGGGGGTATGGGGGCTTGGAGGCGGGGCCGTGCAGGCCAGCAAATCGGCGGCGACGCTGGCCCGCTGAGTCAAGCCTCGATGGTGCGCAAGAGTTCCTAGCCCGGAGCGGCGAACACGCGAGCTCGAACGAAGCCCGCTCTCGCCGCCTTTACAGGCCTCGGGATGGAGCGGTGCACTCCTGACGCGGAGCGTTCCTCAGGTATCGGGATGCCACGTCAGCCAGCAATCCAGACGAATCTGACGTCGGGCAGCAGGCGGCGCAAGCTCGAGCAAGTCACCGCGGCGAGCGAGAACGTTGTCATCAGCCGAAATCTGCGATACGGGCCTCGAGCGCAAACATGCTTTGATAAACTTCCGGCTCGCTCGCCCCGGCCATGACGTCGGGGGCAATTTCCGCGGCTTTCCGCAAGGCGCCCTGCAACGACGCGACGTCGAGCGCCTCGATCAGCAAAAGCCCGGCAAAAAAGCCCTCGTTCTTCCGCATGCCCTTCTCGGTCGTCCGCACCGATGTCCGCGCCTCGTCGGTCGCGCCGATCTGCACCGCGGCAACCCCGTCGCACGCAACGAGCGCCTGAGCCAGACCCTGGGGATCCTTCGGCAACGTCTCGATCCGCAGCGGCACGATCGATGCGCCCTCGCCCCGCCCTCCCCGCGCAATCATGACGCCGCCGCCCCGCATGAAATTGCCAAGCTTCGGCATGATGCGCCGGGACCACGGCGTCGGTGCGTTGAGGCGCGCCAGATAAGCCTCGCCGTCGAGGACCTCCGGCGTCCCCAGCTCGTACAGAATGAAGAAGCGGTTGATGTCGTCCCTTGCCGCGCGGAAGACACGCGATGCCAGGAAGCCCTTCGTCGTCACGCGCTCGGTCGTGTGCTCACGCGTCAGCCAGTGCCGGTAGTCGGTCAGGTCGTGAGCCTCGACGTCGCTCCAGATGGCGAGAAATCCCGTGCCGCGCATCCCGCCCTCCATGCCTACGCCTTGCCGCCGGCCGCAAGCCCGTGCAGAGCTGGCGCGATGGTCGCAGGCAATTGCCCTAGCCGTTGGACCGCCGCGAGCATCGCGGCGAGATAACCATAGGGACCCAGGCCGCAAATGACTGCCGTGGAGGCGCTCGACGTGATCGAGTGGCGGTGCAGCTCGTCCCGCGCGTGGATGTTCGAGATATGCACCTCGATCTTTACACCCTCGAAAATCTTCAGCGCATCGATCAGCGCGATCGAGGTGAATGAATAGGCCGCGGGGTTCATGATGATGGCGTCCGCGTTGCCATGGGCGGACTGGATCAGGCTGACGAGTTCGCCCTCCATGTTCGATTGATGGAACGACATCGAAACCCCGAGCTGGTCGGCCAGCGCCTTGCAGCTCGCCTCGATCTCCCCGAGCGTCGTCGAGCCGTAGATGTGGGGCTCGCGGATGCCGAGGAAATTGAGATTGGGTCCGTTGAGGATCATGATCCTTGCGGCCATTTTGGCTTGTCCTTCTTTTGTTGCCGACGCGTCTAGCCGCTGAACCACTTGGCCGGGATCGTCACCAGCCCCGGGAATAGCACCATCGCGAACAGGACGATCAGTTGCGCAATCAAGAAGGGCCAGACGCCCTTGATGATGTCCTCCATGCTGATCCTGGAGACGCCGCAAACCACGTTCAGCACGATACCGACCGGTGGCGTGATGAGGCCGATCGCATTATTGATGATGAAGAGGACACCAAAGTAGACGGGATCGATGCCCGCCGCCTTGACGATCGGCATCAGGATCGGCGTGAGGATGAGGATGGTCGGCGTCATGTCGAGAGCCGTCCCCACGATCACCACCACGACCATGATCGCCAGCATCAGGAGCGTGTTGTTGCCCATGAAAGGCTTGAGCAGGGTGACGATCTGTGCCGAAATCTCGGACACGGTGATGAGCCAGGACGACACCAGCGCGGCTGCCACGAGAAACATGACGATGCTCGTCGTCAAGGCCGAGGAGACGAACACCTCGTAAAGCTGCGACAGCTTCAATTCCCGATAGATGCAGGTCGCAACGAACAGCGAATAGACGGCGACGACCACTGCGGCTTCCGTCGGCGTGAAGATGCCGAAACGCAGGCCGACCACGATGATGACCGGCAGCATCAACGCCCAGAAGCCGTCGACCACCGCTTTCACCATTTCCGAGAGCGATGCTCTTGGCGGGGGCGTCAGGTTCTCCTGGCGGACCACCCACCACCAGGCCAGGCAGAGCCCCGCCCCGAGCAACAGCCCGGGGACGATCCCGGCCAGAAACAGTTTCGAGATCGACACGCCCGCGGCGACACCGAAAATGACGAATCCGATGCTGGGCGGAATCACGGGCGCGATGATGCCGCCGGCCGCGACCAGACCCGCCGCATAGGATTTCTTGTGGCCCGCCGCCACCATCATCGGCACCAGCAGGGCAGCCAGTGCCGCGGCATCGGCTGCCGCGGAGCCCGAGAGCGACGCAAGGATGCAGGACGCGAGGATCGTGACGTAACCAAGGCCGCCGCGAAAATGGCCGACCGCGACGAGCGCAACGTTGACGATTCGCTTGGCCAAACCACCCTTGTTCATGACCTCGCCGGCGAGCATGAAGAAGGGAATGGCCATGAGCGGAAAGCTGTCCGCGCCGTTGATGACGTTCTGCGCCACGATCTGCGCGTCGAACATGTCGATCGTGCTCATCAGGGCCACGCCGCAGACGATCAGCGCAAAGGCGATCGGCATGCCCAGCGCCATGGCGCCGAGCAGCGAGAGGGTGAAGACGGCAATCGTCATGGCATGATCCCGGTGATTTTCAGGATGTGAGCGCCGGGCGGCACGATACGAGGAGACAGCATCAGTGCTCCTCCGATTCCCTGACGGCTACCATGTCGGCTTCGCTGGCCTGTCCGGAAATGACGCGGAACAGGTCGTAGAGAAGGATCACTCCGGCCGAAACGCCGAAGATCACGCCGACGCCATAGAAGATGCCGAGCGAGAGGCCGGTCGCCGGCGCGCGGTCGTCGATATTGATGATCGTCTGCCGCCAACTTCCCGAGAGCAGAAGCCAGTCGGCGAACAGCATCAGGACGTAGCTGACGATGAAGCAGATGCGTTTGCCGTAAGCCGGCAGCATCCGCACAAGGCTATCGACGCCGAGATGGGCGTGCTCACGCATTGCCACGACCGCACCGAGGAAAGTCAGCCAGACCAGGAGCCAGCGCGACAGCTCCTCGGAAATCGCAATACCGGAGTTGAAGCCGTAGCGCAGGACAACGTTGCCGAAAACCAGCACCACCATCACCGCAAGAAATGCGGCGATGATGCCCTTCAGCAGGGTGCAATAGAGGTCGAGAATTCGCGCCATGCGTGCCGTCCGGGCAAAGTCGGGTTCAGAGCCGGCCCACTGGCCGGCTCTGCCTCTTGCATGCTGACGAGGTCGACTATTTCACGTCCTTGCGGATGCGATCGAGCTCGTCGTTGAACAGCTTGACCGCCTCCGGCTTGAGATTGGCGGCAATCTTGTCGACGACCGGCTGCGCCGTCTTGCGCATCCGATCGAGCTCTTCCGGCGCGACGGTGTTGTACTGCATGCCCTTCGCCTGCAATTCAGAGAGGGCTTTTTCAGTCTGAAGGCGGGTCTGCTCCTTTTGATAGCCTCGGCTTTCCTCGTACGCCTCGCGCATCAGGCGCTGCTCGGTCGGCGAGAGCTTGTCCCAAAACGCCTTGCTCACGAGGATGATGTTCAGGGTGAAGGTGTGATTGGTGGCGGAAACGTATTTTTGCACTTCGTAGAACTTGTTGGAGAGAATGACCGTGAAGGGGTTCTCCTCGCCGTCGACTGTGCGGGTCTCCAGCGCCGAATAGAGTTCGCCGAAGGCCATCGGAACGGGATTGGCCTTGAAGGATCCGAAGGTCTCGAGATAGACCGGGTTCGGAATGACGCGGAGCTTGAGGCCGTTGAAATCCTCGACCTTGGTGATCGGCCGCGTGCTGTTGGTGACGTTGCGGAAGCCGAGGCCCCAATAGCCCAGACCGATCAATCCCTTCGACGGCAACGTATCGAGCATCGACGTGCCGAATTTTCCGGTGCCGAGAGCATCCGCCTGCTCGATGGTCTTCACGATGAATGGAAAGTCGATGAGGCCGAACTCCGGCACGACGGTTGCGAGCGACGTCGTCGAGGCCGACAGCATTTCCTGCGTGCCGCCGCGTAGCGCGGATTGCTGCTGCAGCTCGTTGCCGAGCTGCGAGGCCGCGAACTCACGAATCTTCATCTTGCCCCCGCTCTTCGCCAGCAGGATCTCCGCAAATTTCTGCACCCCCGCGCTGACGGGGTGATCGGTGTTGTTCAGGTGTCCCCACCTGATCGTGCGCTCCTGAATGTCCTCAGCGGATGCACCGACCGTCAGCGCCACGCAGATCGCCGTCGCAGACAGCGCCCGTACCAACAAGCTCATTTTGACCTCCCTGTTCGATCGGGGCACGACGGCGGCTTCAGCCATTCTTTTCTGCACCCTCAGGTCAATCAAAAAACATAACTACATTTTTTGGTCAAATGATAAATCGCAATTCATCTGATATTTTTGATTACGTCTGTTGGTAGGCGTCTGCTATATTGCTGGTAACAGTGATGGTTCGGCCGCCCACCACGGGCGTTGCGCGCATATTGCGGGATCGGAGAGCATGACGTCACTCGAGGGGCGCCCTTTGTCGGCGGGCGACAGCGGTTATCAGCGGATTCGATCCGACATCATTTTCGGCGTGCTGACGCCGTCCGGACGTCTCAAGCTCGACGCCATGAAGGAGGACTACGGCGTCAGCATCTCCACGCTGCGCGAGATCCTCAATCGGCTGACCTCGGAGGGATTCGTGGTCGCGGAGGGCCAGCGCGGCTTCGAGGTGGCGCCGATATCCATCCAGAACCTGCGTGAACTCGCCGGCCTGCGCATCCTGCTGGAGCAGCATGCAATGGCCGAGTCGTTTCGTGCCGGCGACGTCGAGTGGGAGGGCCGCGTGGTGTCCGCGCATCACAAGCTGGCGGCCACCGAACGCACCGTCCTCAAGGAGGGGGACGATCCCGAGCTGCGCAAACGCTACGACGGCGAATTCCACCAGGCTCTCATCTCGAATTGCGGTTCGCGCGAGCTGATGCAGACCCACGCGATCGTGTTCGACAAATATTTCCGCTATGCGCTGCGCTACCGCGGCGCAGAGACGATCAACCAGCACAAGGCGCTGCTCGAATGCGCCCTCAAGCGCGACATCAAAAGCGCCAAAACCGTGCTCACCGATCACATCAACGGGTGCGTCGCGCACGCCCTCGCCTCCTGGAACGAGGATTGATCGTCCGCGGCCTGACGTCGTTCGGAGACAGCGCTCGTCGCTGCAATCGGATTTCGGGATGACTCCTGACATGATTCCCGCATATCGGGTCGAGACCGCGGTCGCCGCAGGCGACATCCTCGGCGAGACGCCATTGTGGTGCGACCGCTCCCGCAAGCTGTGGTGGGTCGACATCGACCGGCGGCTGCATCAATCCTTCGATCCGGCGACCGGCGCGCATCAGGTTGTTCCGTACGCGTGCAACTTCCTCGGCAGTCAGGCCTTGACGGCAGATGGCTCCCACCTGCTCGCGCAGGATCTGGGGCTTTATCGCCGCGCGTCCGATGACGATCCTCCAGGTCAGCTCTGCGAGGTCGAAAGCGGCCCCGACAATCGCCTGAACGACGGGCGCGTCGACGCGCGGGGCCGGCTATGGATCGGCACCATGGACAACCAGCTGCATCGGCCGAACGGAGCGCTGTATCGGGTGGAGGCGGACGGCCGGACGGTGCGCATGTTCGGCGACGTCATCGTGACGAACGGAATTGCGTTCTCACCCGACAATCGCACGCTCTATTTCACGGATACGAGGCGATACCGCACCTGGCAATTCGACTTCGATCTCGATAACGGCGTGATTAGCAACAGACGGTTGTTCGCGGATTACAGCGCCTCCGGCGAGAGGCCCGACGGCGCGTGCATCGACATTGCGGGCGGACTGTGGACCGCATTCTTCTCCGGCGGCCGGGTGGTGCGTTATCGGCCGGACGGCCGGATCGATACCGTCATTCGGGTGCCGGCGACCAATCCGACCTGCGTATGCTTCGGCGGAGCCGATCTGAAGACCCTGTTCGTGACGACGGCGAGAAAGTTTCTTGATCGCGAGCAACTGGGCCGCGAACCCCAGGCGGGTCATGTTCTGGCCATCGATGGCATCGCACAGGGACTTCCAGAACACCGCTTCGGCAATTCATCCTGAGCGCCTGCCACCGAGACGTCGCGGCACATGACGCGACCAGGCATTCAAACAGCGGACATGATTTCTCGTTCTCGCGGCGCGTTTCGCCCGAGCTTTGCTTCGTCACTCCGCCCTCATATCCAAGAGGGCGCAGGGAAGGCCGGGTGCCGGCTGGCACCCGCGGTCCGCTGCGCGAAAAGCACACGCAGGAAAACCGCACAGCAGCATACAGGTGTAGCCAATCACTCGGCCTTCCCTGCGCGACGGTTGGACGGCTTATGCCGTGCTCTCCCGGGAGCCGAGTTCTCTTTGGCCTCCCTCGCCTCGCGAATTTGGATGATGCTGTCTGCCCGGTTGGGCTCGCACACACCTCCGCGAAAGCTTGACCGTAGCAACGACGGCCAGGACCACACGGTTTTGCCGTACGCACGGCCCGCCATTTCGCCGCAGTTTTTCCAGCCCTGTCGACGAAGCCGAAAACTTACAGGCGAGACGAAGCCTAGCAGCGCCGCTCGTCCGCACGCGGTTGCGGGCTCACAGGGTCTACCCGCCCTGCCCGCACCATCTCGTACCGACGCTGCCGCGTCCATCGCAAGCCCGGCTCGCAATCAAGACGACAACGAGATCGCCCCTCAAGGATGAGCCGGGATGAGCGACACATACGCCGTTTCCGAATTTCGGTAAAGTGGAATATTTTTGCGGAGAGGGATTGACGGGAGAAGGGTGTGTTGCCCGACGGGCTGGGTTGCCGCTTCCCTAGAGCAAGGGATTGGCCGTT
The DNA here is from genome assembly GCF_023100665.1 of Bradyrhizobium sp. CW1. Classification (NCBI taxonomy): domain Bacteria; kingdom Pseudomonadati; phylum Pseudomonadota; class Alphaproteobacteria; order Hyphomicrobiales; family Nitrobacteraceae; genus Bradyrhizobium; species Bradyrhizobium sp. CW1. The sequence continues at coordinate 1,727,688 of NZ_CP064684.1, read as the reverse complement.
TTCCACAGAGGTCTAATCACCGCGGAGTGCCAGGGATTGCGTCACCGATACACGTTCTTATTTTGTTCGTTGGGTTAAGACTGCCCGCCATCTATTCCGGGCGCTTGACCGGGATCTGGCATCAATTTGCGGTGGACACCTGCGGGCGGTGTCGGAACTGTGTCGCGCCGTTCGTCTTGAGTCCAAGTCCCCTTATGGAGTTTTGCGTACCATGGCCCCCCGCGCGAACTGGAAAGGCTTTTTGCGTCTCTCGTTGGTCACCTGTCCCGTGGCGCTCTACCCAGCTACGTCGGAGAGCGAGAAGATCTCCTTCAACCAGCTCAACCGTCAGACCGGTCATCGGATCAAGTACCTGAAATTCGACGCCGACACCGGCGACGAGGTGCCCAACGAGGACATCGTTAAGGGCTACCAGCTCGAGAAGGACCAGTTCATCGAGGTGACCAAGGAGGAGCTTGAGGAGATCGCGCTGGAATCCACGCGGACCATCGAGATCGATGAGTTCGTAGACAAGGCCGAGATCGATCCGCGCTACCTAATTCGCCCCTACTACATCCGTCCGGACGGAAAAGTCGGCCACGACGCCTTCGCGGTCATCCGCGAGACCATCCGCGAGATGAACAAGGTTGCGATCGGGCGCGTGGTGCTCACCAACCGAGAGCACATCATTGCGCTCGAGCCGATGGACAAGGGTCTGGTCGGCACCTTGCTGCGGTATCCCTACGAGGTTCGTAGCGAGCAGGAATACTTCGACGAGATCCAGGACGTCAAAGTGACGAAGGACATGCTCGATCTGGCCAGGCACATCGTGAACCAGAAGGCGGGATCATTCGAGCCGGAGAAGTTCGAGGACCATTATGAAAGCGCGCTGATCGAGCTCATCAACCAGAAGCGCACCGGCAAGCCGATCGTGCCGAAGGATCGGCCGAAAGGCGAGAACGTCGTCGATCTGATGGACGCGCTACGCAAGAGCGTCGGCGGGGCGGCAGCAAAGACCGAGGCTCCGAAAAAGCCTGCCAAGAAGACGAAGAAGGCTGCCGCGGCTCAGAAGGAGATGCTGATGCCGATCGCCGGTAAGAAGCTGGCTAAGGAAGCGGCGGCGAAGAAGCCGACAGCAGGGACGCGGCGGAAGTCGGCGTGAGATTGTGAAACATCCGGTGATACCCGATGGCAGTTTCGGACTGACATGGAAGAGGCCGCGCATGTCAAGGCTGAGCTGCGGCTCGGCACAGCGGGATGGAATGTTCCGCGAGTCTGCAAGGAAAGAGTTGGCGGGGTAGGTAGCCAGCTTGAACGCTACGCGCGGGTGTTGAACGCCACCGAGATCAACTCATCATTTCATAAGCCGCACCGGCGTTCGACCTATGAGAAATGGGCGAACGCGACGCCAGATGATTTCCGCTTTTCGGTAAAGGTGCCGAAGTCTGTTACTCACTCGTCACAGCTTGCGCAGGGTGAACTCGATCGGTTCATCGAAGAGAGCGCCGGACTTGGTGCGAAGCTCGGGGTTTTGCTCGTTCAGTTTGCGCCTCGCAAAATGTTCGTTGAGTCCGATGCGGAGTTCCTGTTCCGCGCGCTGCAGGAAAAGACCTCAGCCGCTCTCGCGTGCGAGCCGCGTCACGTCAGCTGGTTTACGCCCGAGGTCGGCGCCTGGCTCGGGGAACGTCGGATTGCCCGTGTCGCCGCGGATCCGGCGCGGGGGCCCGATGCCGACCTGCCGGGCGGGTGGCCTAGTCTGCGCTATTTTCGATTGCATGGAGCGCCGCGCATTTACTACTCCGCGTACGACGGGGCGTTCCTGCGATCGCTGAAGCTGCGGCTCGGTGCTGCGTCGTCATCTAGTGAGACCTGGTGCATCTTCGACAACACCGCAGCCGGCGCAGCGATCGAGAACGCACTAGACTTGCTCGCTTGAAGGGCCTTTTGGCAATAGTCCGCTGATATCCCTTACGTCGTCCAAGTTTGCCAAAGGCGTTTGAGGCTCGCACGCCATTCGAGCGGCGCGACAGCGCAGGGGACTTAATCGGGACGTGGCGGGCACTCCGGGCACGTATCGCCGATCGAATGCAAAACCTCGCGCACTTGCCCGACGGCCTGATCCGGAGATAAGCCCTCGGGTGGCTCCTGCCTGGCTATATCCAATGCGTGCTCGCGTGCATGCGGGTCGGCCCGGTCCTTCGCCCAGCCGTGCTCCTCGCATTCGTGGATGGCGCCCGCCTCCTGCAGCACGCTGAGCGCCCAGCCGCGCAGCGTTCGGATCGCCGGCCGTCTTTCCTTCGTCATCAGCATCGAGCTTGCTCCTGCCCGGACGAATCCTTTGGCCCGTCTTCTCGTTCCGAGCGGTTAGCACGCAGCAGGGATTCGCAATCGGCAGAGCTGAGGTTTGTCCCCGTGTTCCGCGGCTCTGGCACAATCGCGTCGGCTGCAGCACGGCTCAGCCGTAGGGTTCTGCCCGCTGAGAAGCGGCCACGCTTCGACTCCGGGCGCTAAACCGCTAAATGTACCCCGCCGTCTTCCCCTCCGCAGCGCGTAGCTTCATGCTCGCCAGCTTGCGAATTGGTGGGACTAATGTGGTACCAAGAGAGTCCGAGGATCGCAGGTTAGCAGGAAGTGCCTGATTTTTTGGTAGCGGGAGAGCGCTACCCACGTTACCCCCGACCGTTTTCGGCCGAGTTCTTGGTCTCCGTGGCCTAACGGTTGGCGGTAGCTGGTGTGCCCTCCCTTCTCTTGTGGGAAAATGGGGTTCTGCCTAACCGACTGAGATCGGGGGGAAACCGAAATCGGTGTCCGTATAGTGTCCTTGCGCCACGGCTCCCTATCGTTCACTAACGGCCCGCGCGGCGGTCGCTACGTCCCCTCGCTTGATTAGACGGACGATCCCTCGCGGATTGCTGTGTGAATAACGCTCGCTCCACTATTGCGACTCACGCGATAGTTGCATCCTCCTCGGCGAAAATATTGAGGAGACAACCCATTGCCGTCTTATCCATATACGCCCGTCACGGGCAAGTTGAAAACTTTGCTTCAGAAGGTACGTTCAACCGGCGTTCCGCCGAAGCTCGCAACGGCTCATCTCAAGTCTCTTGGTTTTACTTCGAGCAACGACGCATCCATGATTGGTGTGCTGAGGTTTATCGGTTTAATCGATGGTTCGAGCATTCCGACTCCATTGTGGAGTGAGTACCGAGGGCAGAAGCACCGAGCAGTTCTTGGGAAAGCAATAAAGCAAGGTTACGCCGATTTATTTGCCCTTTATCCGGACGCAAATGCGGCATCTGTGGCCGATCTCACCCATGTGTTCAGCACAAGCTCCACTGGGGGAGAACAAGTCATCAGGCAGACAGTTCAGACGTTCAAAACCCTTGTTGAAGAAGCCGATTTTAGTTCGGCCGGGGGGAATGCCCTATCGACTGGTCCTTTGCATGCTCCAGCAGCGCCATCAATGGCACCTGCGTTGCCAGGGCAGAATTCTGGATCATCATTGCCACATCCGGCTGTGCACATCGACATCCAAATCCACATCTCACCGGACTCATCTTCGGAGCAGATCGATAAGATTTTCGAAAGTATGGCGAAGCACCTTTATGGATCGAAGCCGGTAGCCCAGCAGTCATGACCTCAGCGCGGAATATTTTCGCGGCGGCTCAAGCGATCAACGCCGATGTTGAGCGGGAATTGGGTCCTCCAGAAGAGGGTGTCGCGCCGACTTCGCATTTCGTTATCATGAAGTCTCTCACCTACGACACGCGCAGTTACATTGCGCAGATCGCACAGCAGATCAATGGGTCGTATGAGAAAGGATGGTACGACGCTTGCGCAGTTATGATCAGGCGGCTAATCGAAACGCTCATCATCGAGACCTTTGAAAAGCACGGGGTAGCGCACAAGATCAAAGGTCTGGGTGGAGATTACTTGTTCCTAAAAGACTTGATCACCGCGACGTTGAACGAGACTGAATGGAGCCCGAGCCGGAACCTCAAGGCACCGCTCCCGAAACTCAAGGATGTCGGCGACAAGTCGGCCCACAATAGGTTCTTTGTCGCCAAGCGTGGCGACATACAACCATTGATCGCTGACATTCGGAGTGTCGTTCAAGAACTCTTGTTTCAGAGTGGCTTGAAAAAATAAGAGCACGCCCCATGAAATCGCGGCCACGCCGACCTTGACCAGATCGTAAGCGATAGCTTCTTCGGCAAGAAGCTCGATCAAAAGGACCAAAATTACACGGTTGGTGCAGCGTCAGTTCTCAAAGCATATTTGTTGAAGGATTACACCACTTCGGTCGGCAACTTGCCGCTCGTGCCGCAACTATCCGCACCCACGATGCCCAGTAGCCTGTCCCGAGATCGATCCCCAACGGATTGATAGTTTGCGCGCCGCCTAAAGCCGCGCTTTCATAAAGCATGGGTACCAAGTCGAGAGACCATCTACGGCGGTTCAGTCCGAGCATCAGCAGAGCGGGCCGCTGAGGCGCGCAAGGTGACCGACCAGGCTCGCTTGCGAAGCGTGGAATAAACGCATGCTCGGCCATCTGGGACCCGCGCAGCCGTCCCCGGCACTCGGCGACGTGCTCAACGCCGGTTACCTGTATCTTGAAGTGAAATACCTCGGCTGCGACACCCATCAGACCATCGCGCTGGATGACGTCCGACGGCCCAAGACGACGCCGATCCCAAGAGTTGGAGCGGTACATGCGGTGCAAAGGATTGTTCGGAGGTGCGGCGCTAATCCGTGCAAGCGCAGCCATCTCGTCGCACTGCGACCGACGAAGATTTCAGCGAGCGACCCCGCCGTCGACGTGGTGGCCGGGAGAGTGGTGAAGTGCCTAGCTTGGGCGTCTTACTGCACTCCGGCCGACTCTTCAACAGCGTGCTCGTCTTCTCCGCAGCGTCATGCGCTTTTATTTAGCAGCAGACTTCCTCAACGCTGGAATTTCTAAGCCGCGAGACCCGACCGATCCATTCGAGCCGATGGCGATCACAGTTTGGGTGTCGATACCAGGCGTCCAAGATGGAAAATCGGCCGCCGAGATCGTCTTGATTCGGTCGGCATGCAGTGACCAGTCACGCAGAGACTGTAATGCGCAGAATTTTCGCTTTGCTGTCTCGGTGGCCACCCCCTCGTCGGCGGCGTCGATCTCGATAGAACTCTGGCAGACCTCGCGCTCGCGGCCGTTATTGCCAAGCACGTCTTTCATGAAGCAGACGAGAAATCGTGACATGGGAGCCTCCTGCTACGCTGTTGCTACGGCGACCGGCCACTACGTCCGCGTCAGCAACTCGCTCGCATTTGCTTTTCATATTCGGTTATTGCACATTCTAGGCTGTGGCCTCAGTTCGCCTTCGATCCAGCCCAGCGCCCCGGAGTTCAATGGGTCAGTGTCCACCTGCATTTGGTCGATGCGACCGCAGCTTGTGCAGCGGAGTGTCCAGTGCTCAAAGCCCGCGCGGGCCGCAGCAATACGCTGGACTTCCATTGGAGCTTGGCTAGCAAGCACCTGCGCCTCATGGTTCGGCGCTGCGGCAATATAGGTTTTGAGGCTCGGACATAACGCACCCGCTTTATAGGCCGGGAGCGCAACACTCTCAGTCACCGAACGCAGCCAAGGGGTCGAGGCGGTGATGCTGAAAGGGTGCGCTTTGTGGGGCGGCCCCGCAAGTTAATTCGGGTCAAGCAGGGCGCGGGGAAATGATGGCGTGTGCAATCTCTATTGGATCACCACGAACCAAGAAGCCGTCCGCGCGCTGTTTCGCGTGATCAAGCGCTACGTCGGCAACCTACCGCCGATGCCGGGCGTGTTTCCCGATTATCCGGCCCGACCGCCGCGCACAGGCGGTCCACCTGTCACCATATCCGCAAAACGCGCCCAATTTGGCCATGCCACGGGCTTGCTTTAGTTCGTTCCCAACCCGGAACGCGATGAAGCAATAGTCGCGGGCGTCGCACATCGACTGACACGACGAAACATATTTCATTCTTAGTTCAATATGATCTGCGGGGGCGAAAGATGTTTGATGTCTATCGCAATGACAAGCGCGACTTGCTCGTTCTAAGTACAGGCTCTGCCGTACCCGTGCTTTACTCTGCACATAAGTGGCGCAAGAGCAGAAAAAGAGTTCTCAAGGTCAGCCACGAAATCAAGTCAGCCGTTCAGGCACGGGGCTATTACCTCCGCAGCCTGCGGGCGAGCAAGGAGCGAATGATCGAGGTCGAGTAGGGCCGCCGGCCGGTGTTCTCCACTTGCGATCTCTATTTGATCACCACCAACCAAGCCGCCGTCCTAACGCTCTTCCGCGTGGTCAACCGCTACGTTGGCAACCTTCAGCCGATGCCTCTGGCAGCAGCCACCATAGCCCTTGATTTCGGGGAACCGCGACCTGACCACCTGAGTTTATTCGCGGGGCGGACATGGAGGTCACCCCATGTGGACGCTACTAGTACTGATTGGAACCGTGCTGATGACTATCGTCGTCGTCCTCGGTCTCTTTAAAGCGGCTGGGCTGAAGCGGCTGGAAGATTTGATCCCCACAAAGACGGATGATCCTGACCGTCTCCGGCAGGAGTAAGGCCGCCTTGGCGGCCCTTGTCCACACCACGACAGGCAGTAGCTCGCCGCCGATCCGACCTCCTACCAATCGACAATTTGCCAGCCGCGCGTGGCCCCGCTTTGATGGCGGCATGGCGACCGTCCGCATCCGCAAGCATGAAGCTGTGCCGCAAACCGGCAGTTACGAAGTCTGCTTCGGCGACGGTCGGCCGAGCGTCTATTTCTGTTGGGACGATATCGCCGGACGGCGGCTCGGGCCTGACCGGCTGACCGGGGCAGAAGCGCTAGAGAAGGCCCGGGCACTCGCGAGAGCGGAGTCTAGCTCGCTATCGAAAGACGAAATGAGCAAATAGGAACGAGAACTGCGGGCGGTTGTTGAAGGGCCGCCGGTTCCCAGCCCAAGCCGGCGGAGCGGCCCCGGCCCTAATCAGAGTTTCCCTTGAAGCCGGGGCCGTCTCTTCGCCAACAGAGGCCCGCCGGCGTGAACCGCCAAACGAAATGAAATAGGCCGCCAACTGAGGCCGCCTCAATGCCTTGTATGGTACCTCACGATGGCCACTCGGCGCGCGTGCTCCCAGACTTCCAAATCGTGGCCGTCGAGCAATTTGGCGGCTTGCTGTTTAGCCTCATCCTCATCCGCACAATTCAGTTTATGCACGCCGATGATATGCCCCTCATCGTTGAGGATGTAAGCGCGGCAGCCCATGACATTCGTTCCATAAACGGAACGATTATGCCCGGCGACCGGCCGCTGAAGTCAAATCAGGCGATTGTGATTTGCGGCGGAGCAGCTAGGGCGAGCGGTCAGTTGGCGGGCCACCGACTACTCTTTACTCTCGGTCCATGTCTGCTCACCGCACTGGCACTTGAACATGCGAACGATCCCACCGGTCTGGGTGTTGAGCATCTTCGCCGCAAAGATCGGCTGGCGGCCACACTGATTGCACGGCTTCACTGGATTTGGCTGATAGCTGGAAAAGACTTCGTTCTTAAAATCGCGGTCCACAGTGCTGCCCTCGCGGAGGACTCACTAAGTACCAGAGTGTACACAAGTTCCAAATGGCCTAACTTATAGGCGCCCCCCGAAAAGAGAGCAGCATCAGGCCGCCAACTGAGGCGGCCGTACTTCTAGGTGTTCCGCTTATAAATACACGCGCGAGGAACGAACGAAGATTTATTAAAATCACAATCTGTTCTCGCCCGGAGAACAGCGGGGCCGTCAGCGTGAACCGGCACGCAAAGAGGCCGCCAGCGAGGCGCCTCTTGTTGCGCGCCGAAATGCCAAAACTGGCTACATGCGGCCGCCGCGACACGTTTCCCTATAGCGGCGACAGTTACCTTCACCTTGCTCGCCCAACCGATCCTTGTTGAGACACGCGGATCGTAGCTCGCCGCAAACATCTTGCCGGACGGGCCGTTGGCACGTCTCGCGATAGCGACGACAATTTCCTTCGCCTTGCTCTCCCAGCCTATCCTTGTTTTCGCAGGCAAGGCGCAATTGTTCACATTGTCCACCGCCTCTCGCCCGGCGGCCGTCATCCACCCGGACCCCGCCAGGTCCTATTTCGATAGATTGTGAAAAAGCTGAAACTGGGAACACTGAAAGAGCGGCAACGGCAGCCACTGCGAGTGCTAGTTTGCGCATGTCTTACAACTCCTTGGCGATCAACCCCTTGGGACTCAGATGACCGAAGCTGAATGGGAATGCCCTTGATTGCCGGTTGTTCCCTACTCCCAAAACGCCCGCAAAGCTCTATCTGTGGCAAATGCGTATGGCGTACGAGCTCTGCCTGGCGACCCCCGGCAAACAGGTCCCCTTAGGGCCGGACTGGATCCACGAAGTGAAGCAGGACGGCTACCGGATGCTGGTCATCCGGGAGAACGAGCGCGTGCGGCTGTTCTCTCGCAACGGCACCGACTGGACCAGGCGCTATCCATGGATCGCCGAGGCCGCGCTCAAGAACCGCGAGAAGCATTTCGTCATCGACGGCGAGGCCGTGGTGCTCGGCGTCGATGGCGTCTCCGACTTCAACGCGCTGCACAGTCGCAAGCACGAGCACGAGGTGCAGCTCTACGCCTTCGACGTTCTGGCCATGGCCGGCGATGATCTCCGGCAGCTCCCGCTGCACCTGCGCAAGACAAACCTGGTGCGGCTGCTGGCCCGCCGGCCAGACGGGATCACCGTCGCGCCGTTCGAGCGCGGCGAGATCGGGCCGGAGCTGTTCCTTGCGGCGTGTCGCATGGGCCTTGAAGGTCTCGTGTCGAAGCACCGCGATCGGCCATATCGCGGCGGCCGGCAGAAGCACTGGCTCAAGGTGAAGAACCGCAGCCATCCCGCGATCGGACGGGAGCTTTGAAGGAATTGGTCGGGCCTATGGCGTAGGCCGAGCCCACGGGAACGATGAGCCAGCAGCGTCATTGCACCTTCTGAGTAGGAGTTGCGTCATGCGTCATGCGCCGTCGATCGTGCCGCTCGATCGGCTCGACCGGGACATTTACCTGGTGCTGGAGGACTTCGGCGCCCGAGCCGGCTGCTCCTGGCGCGAGACCGACGAGCAGGACACCGATCGCGAGACCGTGCTCCGCGACCTCATCTCCGGCCAGTATGCCTATCCGGTCCCGGATTGTCGCCTTCAACGCCACTGAGGGGTGGTCGCGCGACGCGACCGGCGAAGTCGCAGATGAGCTTGGTGAGCGCGCCGCCGGCAACACCGAGATCACGCCGGCCTTGCGGGCCTTCATCGAAGCGAATGCTAGCCGGCCCTTTGCGGTCCAACTGGCGCTTCCATTACCGGGAGCTGCGTGAGCATGGCGCGCCTCACCCCCGCCGAGAAGATCGAGCAGAGCTATGACGACGCCATGATCGCGCTGGCCGACTACCTCACGCGCGACTGCGATGCCGAGACCACCGTCGACCGGCTGCTCCGCATCCTCGATCGCGACAGCCTCCGAGATGCTATCACTGAGGTCTTGGTCGATGCGCGGGTGCATCCTAGGCCGAGGGCGGATGTGCTGGAATAGACGGAGCGGCCACGCGGCTTACCGGCTGAAACGGAACAAATAGCACACCTATGGTTCCGGTGGCTCTGACCTACGCTGGTGCGAGAGCCGTTGTGCCTCCTCGTTTTGGACCTGTTCAAGCAAATCGAGGGTGGCGGCAAGGCCAGCGTAGGTTCGGGACACGTTTAAAAGCAGGTTGGCGACCCGCTTTGTCGTACCTTCAATGTTGGCGCGTGCTCGATATTCAGCCGCGAGCTTGCGGCACTCTTCAGAGCTTTGCCGTGCTGCCCTGATCATCCGCACCCGCCCACATGTCCCAAGCGCATGCTTACCGATTTGGATTTCTCAGTGCACGTCAAATCCGACTAAAGAGCTACATACGAAGGTTTAGACGCTGCGATTGCGGCCGACCGAACAATGATTTGGGCGCGGGTGTCCGCATGGGCGAAGAGCTGAAATCCGAAGTGAATGAGCACCGCAAGCGACTGCTGCCGGTCAAAAGCGTCGGTCTAGCGCTCAACTGCAAACTTCCGGTCTACCGCTCTGAGCCGACATGTAGCGGCACCGCCCCAACGGTAGCGATGGGCCACAAGCCGACATTCAAACCTGCTCCGTTTGCACGCAAACTCGCTGAGGCGAGAGTCCCCCGAAGCGACCTTCTTGCCGAGGTAGGAATCCATGTTAACGGAGCGGCACAGCCGGAGTTAACCAGTTAGACAATCTCTGGTGGTACCAGATCCTTATGGATCGTCCGACTCAAGCGAGTGACGCTTGATCGCAGCGCGAGGCGTTCGGTGACGCAGGCAAGGTGGCGAAGCTATCTCCGCATCGTCGCGATAGGGCTGGTGGCTATCGCTGTTGCGGGTTGTTCTAAGAGCTATCGGTACAAGCTGACAGTTGCGGTCAATACGCCGGACGGCGTCAAGCACGCGTCGAGCGTCGTTGAGGTGTTGGTGGAGAATGTCATCTTTCCTGAGCGCGGCACTTTTAGCAATTTGCGCGGCGAAGCCCTTTACCTCGATCTGGGCTCAGGCGCGAGGCCCTTGGTCGCGCTGCTGACAAACCAAATTCGCGGGTACTATGGCTGGACCCGTTATGCAGGACCGAACCTTGAGTTCGTGTGCGAGCTTTATAACATGGCGCCGCCGACGAACATCATGGATGCCGTGGCCACAATCGCCCGCCAGCGCGGCCCGCGCAAGATTGACTCGGGACGATTGCCCGATCTCGTTACTTTCGCCGACGTCAATAATCCTGGGTCGGTCATCCAGGTCAATCCGGACAACTTGCAGGCAACGGTAGGTCCGGGCGTGAGCTGGAATGAAATCACGCTAGAGGTGACTGATGAGCCCATTACAACGGGCATCAAGTCTCGGTTGCCCTGGTTATCTGCCTATCGTGGCAAGAGACTGGATGGCCGTACAGATCATGGCAAAAACACTCTCGCAAATACCCTGACCACCGCCGACTTTGCTCAGCCCAGCGGCATAGAGAAAGACTAGCGTTCTGGTTCTCCGGCAGCCGAACCGGTTCTGACTGAGCCTTGATCGTCACTCAGGACAGTTATCGAAGTCCGTTCCGGGTCATGAGCACCCTTCGGAGTGGCCGCCGGTTGCTTCCGGTCTACTCCCATGAGCCGACCACCGGGGACGCCGCCTAGAGTTCGCATTCGGGCCAACTGCAGACTACCCGATCTCATCGCGAACATATGTCTCCGCCTGTTCGATCAGGTGATCGAGGGAACCGTTGGCAGTATCAAGCAACAAATGGTCTCGATCCCAAGGCTCATATTGTCGGCTCACTATTTCGTCCCAGGTTGGCAGGCTGAGACCATCGATATCAGACGTGCGGCTCTGTACCCGCTGCCGATGCAAAGCCACATCGCTGCAAATCACTTCGATTTCGACGAGGCGTGCCGACCTGTGCAAGGCAGTTTTTCGCCAGCCCTCGCGGCTTGCCTGCACCGGATTTACGCAGTCCGCGATAACCACGCGGCCAAGCTCAAGGTTTTCAGCCGCCAGGGCATTAGCTATGGTGTAGCCCATTGGTCCAATTGCCTGGCCCCCCGCACGCAAGGTCTGTTCAATCGCGTCGATGCGAAGATACGTAGCCGCGAGCCGTCTTGTCAGCCCGCGAGATACAGTGGTCTTCCCGGTGCCGGGAAGACCGCCGAAGACTATGAGGATAGGTGGTCGATCCGCCATGCCTCATCATCCATCGGCGTGCCGAGGTCCGCAATGGGTCAAAAGCGCCGGCTTGAGCCTCAGCCGGTTGTTTCCCGTCTAACCCCAACTCCGGACATGTAGCCGCGCCGCGCAAACTGTCGCGAAGGGCCACAAGTGGAGAGACCGCGTGATCGATAGGACTTGCCTCAAACCAACCCATGGTTGAATCTGGAAGAAGCGAAGCCTCGGACTGGGAGCCGATTCGGTGTCAGATTTTTTGAGGACGGCCAAGTTTCTGCTTCTTGATCTTTCCTCTACGATTTTCTTCGTGGTGCTGCACCTCCTGACGCACAATACGGTCTTATCGGTTGTTCTGGGCTCGGCTTTAGGGGTGATCCAGATCATAGTTCAGCTTATTCGAGGGAGGCCGGTCCACAGCATGGAGTGGTTGAGCCTCTTTCTGGTCCTCGCCGCAGGTTCGGCGACCATCGCCACCGACGATCCGCGCTTCGTGCTGTTCAAGCCAAGCGTTATTTACGGGATCGTAGGAGCCGTGATGCTTAGGGCGGGCTGGATGATCCGCTACCTGCCGGCGATTGCAAAGGCGGTCTCTTCCGATGTCGCTATCGTCGTAGGTTACTGTTGGGCTGCTCTCATGTTCCTGTCCGCCGCCCTTAATGCACTGGTGGCCGCGGTCTGCACTGTCCAGACTTGGGCGATGGTCATGCCGATCTTTGGCATCGCCAGCAAGGGGGCTATTTTTGTCGGCGGCTTCCTTGCGATACGGCTTACGACGATGCGCCGTATCCGGGCGATGCCTGCTAACGAACGTGAAGTTCTGCTCGCTGCGGCGGGGACGCCTATGGTCAAGTCGGCTTAGGGTCAATCGGGTCGGGCGGCACCTCAGCTCGGCACTTCCGGTCCACCCCTGGCACCAGACATGGCGCAGCACTGCGCCAGCTGACGCGATGAGCCAGAAGGCGACATTGGAGAAATGAAAGAGGCCGCCAACTGCGGCGGCTCGGGGCATTCTTGACGCGGGAGGTCAGTCCTTCAACCCGAGACTTGAGCAGTACCACCAGATGTCATTGCCCCTCCAAGACATCTTCATCGCATCCGCGTGGCAGTCGGAATACGTTTTGTATTTGAACACGTTCTTGCAAGTCCCAAAAGCTGGCCAAACTCCGCTGCCGCATCCGGGACCGCTGGCGACAGCTATCCCGCCGGTAGGTGGTGGTCGCCGATTGTCAGCATTGGCGGATGCAATCGACAAGGCAGCGATAGCTAAACTCACAGCAAAGACCAACGAGATTTTCATGGTCGTTCCCCTTCGAGGTTAACCACAACTATCAAGCGTAGTATATAACACGCTCCACCAATTAAAACTCCAGATTTGCGGGAGACAGGAGCAAAATGGGTACGACCGTCATGACCGCTTCGGGTCAAAACCTGCCCTAATGGCACGGCCGGAGAACGTCTCCCAGTCCCCCGGAAGCGGACGTGGCTTGAGTTTGGCCGTCCGGTTCACCTCGCCTCTAGGGCGCGAACTAGCGGCAGCGGAATAAGCAAGGGATGTTCGGAAGGCTGGCCGCTGGACGGGTCAATCGCTTCGGTTTGCCCCTCCGCCAATGACTTCCGGTATACCCCGGGTGAACGGACATTGGCCCGATACCCGAGCCTCCGCTGAGAAGAATTGTCTGTATGCCTTCGCATCGAATGCTTCCGATTCCCAGGGCCAGTCGAAACAGCAAACATGGCTGCCCCCGTACCACAGAAAGTAAGCCGAAACGGTGCTGCCGCCGCGATCATCATCGTTTTCGTCTAAATAGATTTCCCATTCGACAATATCGCTCAGCAGCATGCCCTTCGATGCGAGGAATTTCGCAGCAGCTACCTTTGCTTCCCGCGCTGTTTGCACGTCAATGCGCTTTCGATTTGAGGGCTAAAGTCCAGCTTGAACTTGTCCCTGGCTTGTCGCGAGTGGTGCTCACATTGCAATGCCAAATGCCGCCGTCAAACGTCACCATCATTCCGCGCGAGTAGTCCTTTGGTGCTTGCCAGCTTCCCTGATACCGGATGCCGCCGCCAGTTTCGAGTTCGCGAATCCGCGTCTGTAACGGGGCGATGACCTTGCCAACGAAATCTGCGATGATCGGCGCAATAGCGGACATAAGGTCGGGTAAGTCGGCGGTTCGTATTGGTCTAGCGAGTTGTTCGGCAGTGAGGTCGGCGGGCTTTTCCATCGCTTTGCTGCTCAACGCCGCTTTTGCGTGTCAATCGGCGTTCAAATTTGACCCCGTATCGGCGTCCAATTTTGACCCCTTCGAGCGGCGGGTTTTGGCGGTAGCGCTCGCACCGTCGGAGCTGGTCGGGGTTGCGGAGACGGTGCGAGCGCGGGTTGCGTGATCGTCGTCGCGGCTTTTGAAGCGCCAGCTGTCGTTGCCGGTCTCGACGATGTCGCAATGGTGGGTCAGGCGATCTAGAAGCGCGGTGGTCATTTTGGCGTCGCCGAAGACGCTGGGCCATTCACCGAACGCGAGATTGGTGGTGACGACGATGGACGTGCGCTCGTAGAGCCGGCTGACGAGGTGGAACAGGAGCTGGCCGCCGGATTGGGCGAACGGTAGATAACCGAGTTCGTCGAGGACGATGAAGTCCATCCGGGTCAAATGCTCGGCAATCCGACCTTGCCGTCCATTGCGGGTCTCGATCTCCAGACGGTTGACGAGGTCGACCACGTTGTAGAAGCGGCCGCGGGCACCGGATCGGATGCAGCTTCTGGCGATTGCGATGGCCATATGTGTTTTGCCGGTGCCGGTACCGCCGATCAGCACGGCGTTACGTTGCTGGGCGATGAAGCCGCCGCCGGCGAGATCATTGACCAGCGTCTGGTTGATGGGTGTGCCTTCGAACTGGAAGTCCTCGAGATCCTTGGCCAGCGGCAGCTTGGCGATGGTGAGCTGGTACTTAATCGAGCGGGCCTGCTTCTCGTTGATCTCGGCGTTGAGCAGGTCGCCGACAATGCGCTGGGGTTCGTGCTGGCGTTTGACAGCGGTCGCCATGATCTCGTCGAAGGCAGCCTTCATGCCGTAGAGTTTGAGCTCGCCCATGAGGTCGAAGAGTTGAGTACGTTCCATCAGATGGTTCTCCTGAGGTTGTCGTAACGGGCACAGTCGGCGATCGGGGCGTGGCGCAATGTCAGTGCGGCCGGGGTGAGAATGTTGGCTGGCGGCGCAGGATCACGCTGGCGGGCCAGGATGTTGAGCACGACATCGGCGGAATGAACGCCGTGAGCGATCGCCTCGGCGCAGGCTGCTTCGACGGCCGGCAAGCCGTCGGTCAGAACCGCGTTGAGGATATCGACCATCTGCCGGTTGCCATCGTCGGCACTGGTAAGCTTACGCCGCACACGTTCGATCGCAGCCGGAAGCACCCAGTCCTTGAAGGGAGCGCCGTTGCGCAAGGCACCGGGTTTGCGAGCCAGTACCGGCACGTAATGCCAGGGATCATAGGTCGTCTCGCCGCGGCCGAACGAGCGAGCATGCTCGGCAACGATGCGTCCGTCCTGACGGATCACAATGCGGTCGGCGTAGGCGTGAACCTCGACAGGCCGCCCGACAGCGTTGGCCGTGACCGAGTATTTATTGTTGTCGAACCGCACCAGACAGGTCGTCGAGACCGATGCCGGCACCGCGTGGAATCCGTCGAACCGGCCGGCATAGGGAACGAGCTTCGGCCGCTCGGCTTCGAACACCTCCCAGACCGTCTGTTCGGCCAGTTCTGGATGCCGGTGCGCCTTGGCGTAGGCGATGCACTTGTCCAGCAGCCACGCGTTCAACTCGTCGAGGGTTTTGAACCGCAGCCGCGGCGTGAAGAAGCGCTCCCGGACAAGCCCAACCTGGTTCTCGACCTGGCCCTTCTCCCAACCCGACGCTGGCGTGCAGGCAACCGGATCGACCAGGTAGTGGCTGCACATCTGCATGAAGCGGCGATTGTAGAGACGCCCTTTGCCGACGAAGATCGTCTCCACCGCCGTCTTCATGTTGTCGTAGATGCCGCGCACGCAGGTGCCCTTGAACAGGGCGAACGCCCGGTCGTGGGCGTCGAACACCATCTCCTGTGTCTCGCGCGGATAGCAACGCACGAACAGCATCCGGCTGTGGCAGAGCCGGACATGGGCGGCCTTCACCATCACCGTCACGCCATTGAGCAGGACGACCTCGTGGCTCCAGTCAAACTGGTAAGCTTCTCCGGGCGCAAAGCTAAGCGGGACGTAGGCAGCGGCCGTGGATTGTCCGCGCTCCTTGCTCCATCGCCTGGCGTAGCGCCGCACGGCGTCGTAACCGCCGTCATAGCCGCGCTCACGCAGCTCCTCGAACATCCGGATCAATGTCAGTTGCTCGCGAGCGGACTTGCCCGCGTTCCCTGACAACAACCCGTCGAGTTCTGCTGCCCATCGTCCCAGCTTCGGCCGCGGCTGGACAACACGCTCGTACTCGAATGAGGTCTCTCCCGATCTCAGCACCTTCCGGACTGTGTTCCGCGACACCTTCAGGTCACGGGCGATCTCCTTGATCGTCTTGCCCTTGATGAAGTGCTCGCGCCGTATCCGGGCGATTGTCTCCACGATCAGCATCCCCGACCACCTGCTTCATGACGAAGCAGGCAGCGCAACAGACCAACCTGTAGGGGGTCAATTTTGGACGCCGATCCCCCGGCTTAGGGGGTCAATATTGCAGGCCGAATGACACAATATCCACGTTTCGGGCCTTGAAGATGCGGTTGAGCGAGAGCAATCGATCCAGATCGTCCACCACACGTAGGAAGGGATCGCACCAGGCTTCGATATCGTCAATCAGTTTTGGTGGCAGGTCCTGATGCACGCCGCCGGGGCGATAATAGTTGGCATGCATCCGGCTGCCGGACGCACGCTCGTAGAACACCATGAGCTTCTCGCGCTCTTCGAAGCCCCAAAGAGGCGGCGTCAAGGCCCCGACGTCCATCGCTTGCGTCGTGACGTTCAGAAGATGAGACAGGATGCGGCTGATCTCGTGATAGAGCACCCTGATCAGCTGCCCTCGCCGCGGAACTTCAAGGCCAATCAGTTTCTCGATCGCCAGGCAAAACGCGTGCTCCTGCGTCAGGGGAGCGACATAGTCCAGCCGGTCGAAATAGGGGATTGCCTGAAGATAAGTCTTGGCCTCGATCAGCTTTTCGGTGCCCCGATGTAGAAGACCGATGTGCGGATCGACGCGTGCGACGATTTCGCCGTCCAGTTCGAGCACGAGCCTAAGCACGCCATGGGCGGCGGGATGCTGGGGACCGAAGTTGATGGTGAAGTTTCTCAAGCTGGGAGACTGCTCAGGCATATCGCTTCGCTTCCGATCGAGGACATCCCTCACCTTAATCGTGATCGACATCGGACGGCTTCACACAGGTTAACGATTCGCCTCGAACCTGGAAAAGGAGCCATGAACGTTGCACTTTGGAACGCCGCTTCACCAGCGACGTTCAATGCTGAAATTGGAGATTTCCATGGCACATCGATTGCTTCGAGCTGCCGCCTCTCTCGCGTTCGTGACGAGCCTCGGCTGCTCGACGGCCGCCGTCGCACAAGACCGCTACTGCCTTCAGGGCCGCATCTGGGGCTATCCCGGCAACTGCCAGTTCGCCAGTTACGCTCAGTGTATGGCAAGCGCATCGGGAACGAACGCCTTGCGGCGTCAATCCTCGCTATGCCTATGCACGGCGAAATAGGGGATATCGGTGAACATGCCCGGCTTTCGGGTGGTAAGCGAGCGTCTCTCAGACCGACCCTCTCACTAGCCCGAGCGAACCCATGGCAGCAGAGCCAACGCTCACGGCCGTTGTGTTCGCCGGCGGTCTCGGCCTTGGCGCGTATCATGGCGGCGCATTTGAAGCCCTCACTTCTGTCTCGCCGCACATCGACTGGGTGACCGGTGCGTCCGCGGGCGCGATCACGGCGGCATTGATCGCGGGATGTCCCATCCCCGACCGCCTCGCGAATTTGCGCGGCTACTGGCATGCTCCCGCCGCGCCTGCCGTCACAAGGAGCCCCAGCCGCCACCTGTCCGCTTGGCTGAGTTCAATCAATACGCGCCTGCTTGGCCACACTGGCTTTTTCCATCCCCGCCTGCCTCTACCGTCCTTCCCCTTCACGGGTCTGTACGATCTCGGCCCAACACGCGAACGCCTTCAGCGATTGATCGATTTCGGGCGTGTGAACAATGGCGAGCTGCGCATTTCCATCTGCGCAACGGACCTCGAAAGTGGCGATGCCGTGCTGTTCGATTCGTCGTCGGAGCGGATCGAAATGGATCACATCCTGGCCAGTTGCGGATTTCTTCCCGAATTCGGTCCGGTGCAGGTTGCCGGGAGATGGCTCGGCGATGGCGGGTTTTCGCTCAACGCGCCGTTCGATCCGGTCCTCGAAGCTCCAGCCTCGCTTCGCCTTTACGTCGTCGACCTCTATGCACGGGACGGCAACGTCCCTGACGGCCTCGAGGCCGCGGCTGAGCGCAAGAGCGATCTCACCTTCGGCAATCAGACCTTTCAGCGCCTTCGTCACGCCCTCGAAGCTCGCCAGCTTCGCGCCGAGCTACAGGGCCGGGATCGCAACGACAGGATCTATCTCCTGAGCTACCGACCCGGCCGCGAGGAAGCCGGCCCTGAAAAATCTTTCGACCTGTCGGAAGCGGCCATGGCGCAGCGTTGGCGCGCGGGCTTTTTGGACATGCAGCATGCCGGATCCGTGGCTCTCCGGAACGGGATATGCAGCGTAAGGCGAGGCTCGCAGCGTTTCAGCGCGCCAGAGTCCGCCTAGGTCTCTCGGTCGATACGCTGGCGGATGTCCAGCAAGAACCGGCTAACACCTTCATCCGGGCTGACGCCGTCAGGCGGCGCGATGGTGGTGATGCCCCAGTTCGCCAATACGGCCTCCTGCACCGGATTGCGTTGCGTGACGAAAGCGAAGGACCTCGGTCGGTCCTGGCGGTGCCCGGACTCATCCCAACTCTGCCAAATCCGATGCAGCAGGAGCCGAATGTTGGGATCGGACATGCTGTATCCGATGAAAAGCAGCGTGCTGCCCAAAGCATCGGCGCGAAACCGGATATCGAGTGGCGAGTCGAACGCGAGCCGGTTGAGGAAGTCGGTCTCGGTCAAGACGAGCGAGGCATCGTCGTCGAAGTCGCCATGAAATTTGATGATGTGCGTGACGCCGGAACGGGCGCTTGCAATGTCCTTTGCGTTGCTGATCTTGGCATAGGGCTTTTCCAGGACCTCGAAGGCCGTCTCGAGGTTGCGGTCGTAGTTCGTGGTGTAAATGGTCGGAAAATCGAGCTCCACGATCAGCCGGTGGAGCCGTGAGGCCGCGATCCTGTCCGGGTCGACGCGCCAGTTGCGGTCGAGCCAGCTGCGGAGCGGGCCGATTCCGCCGCGCTTCAGCCGGTAGTACTCCGCCAGCATCTGATAGCCGCCGTGCATCCCAGCGATCACGTCGCGCTCAAGTCCAAGGTCATCCAGCAGATGGTCGATCAGAGAATGCCAGGACGGCAGGCCGACAGCCATCGAGACGCCGGCGCCGACGAACAGGATCGCGCAGCGTCGCTTGATCGCCGCGGCCAAGACCTCATGAGGCGGTCGCTCCTCGAATGCGAGTCCGGTCGGTTGCTGGTTCATCTACCTTGAATAACTGGACGAGACGCGGGTTCCTGGAGCCATGCCATCGCTCGGCGGTGAGGAGGCGGTCTTCTCCGTCTGCGCCGCGAAGCGGGCGATTAGACGACGAAGCTGCGCCTTGTGCACCAGACGGCCCGCCGTCTTCGGCGAGACCCAGATTGCTTCACGCTCTCCCTTTTCCGGCCACCAGCGCTCCTGCCCGTGGACCCTCATGGGAAAGACGGCAACGTTCATGGTCCGCTTGCGATCACCCTTCCGTTTACGATGCTTGAAGGAGCCCAGCGCGCGCTTTGCGGTGACACCGACGAGACCGGCCTCCTCGTACGCCTCGAGCGCAGCCGTACGGTGCGGCTCCGTCTTGCGCATCGGCGATCCCTTCGGGACACTCCACCTGCGCTTGCGCCTGGTCGTGATCAGCATCACGCGCAACTCGGAATTGTTCAGCATGAACGGCAACGCGGCGAATTGTTTCTTGCCCATCAGGCACCTCCAGTTTGGCCGATAAGCCTACGTCGCAGCCATCGTTCCTTTCTGCGGGGAGTGTCCGTCCCGGTCAGAACTTCCGTTCGACCATCTTGAGGCGCAATCCGGAAATGGCTTCGCCCGGATTCAAGCCCTTGGGACACGCCTTCGCGCAGTTGAGGATGGTGTGACAGCGATAAATCCTGAAGTGGTCTTCGAGCTTGTCGAGACGCTCGCCCGTCGCCTCGTCGCGACTGTCATTGACCCAGCGCGCCGCCTGGATCAGGGCCGCTGGGCCGAGGAAACGCTCGGAATTCCACCAGTAGCTTGGACAAGATGTCGAGCAGCAGGCGCAGAGGATGCACTCGTAGAGCCCGTCGAGCTTGGCCCGATCTTCATGGCTCTGTCGCCATTCCTTCGGTGGTGTGGGTGACACGGTTTGCAGCCAAGGTTCGATCAATGCGAGCTGTGCGTAGAAATTCGTCAGGTCGGGAACGAGGTCCTTGACCACTGGCTGATGCGGCAAGGGCAGCACGCGCAGCGGCTCGCCGTTCGGAACGTCCTCGCTCATGGACTTGGTGCAGGCGAGCGTGTTCTGGCCGGCGACATTCATCGAGCAGGAGCCGCACACGCCTTCGCGGCAGGACTGCCTGAATGTCAGCGTGGCGTCGATGTTGTTCTTGATCCAGATCAGACCATCCAGAACCATGGGCCCGCAATCGCTCATATCGACGAAGTAGGTGTCGAGCCGGGGATTGCGTCCGTCGTCGGGATTCCAGCGATAGACCTGGAATTCGCGCAACGATTTGCTGGCCGGCTTGGGCCAGATCCTTCCCTTTTCGACGCGGGAGTGTTTCGGAAGCCTGAACTCGACCATGTTACCTCCGGGAAGACATGAGGCGTGATAACCGCGCATCAGCCGGGATTGAAGCAGCGTAGTTGCAGAAGATCATCCAGCGACACACCCAACAGCACGATGCGAAAGGCCGGTGCTGTAGCGAGCATCAGCAGCAATATAAAAATGGCATAGACCAGAGCTGGCGGGGTCTCTCTAGCGAGGCTGTAGACTGCTTTCCGCATGGACCCTCCCTTGCGTGCCGGCGCGTGTCATGGCGGCGCCGATGACCAACATGGCCGCACCCCATAGCAGGAAGCCGATGTCCCAGAAGATGCGCTGCTCGTGAGGCACGGTCTCATTCACCTGGTGCAGCTTGAAGACCTCATGGTCAACCACGCCTTCAACCAGATTGAAGATGCCCCAACCGAGCAACACCGCGCCGAGACACTGGCCGCGCGACCAGTGGATGTCAGACCTGCGCGCCCGTTGCCACAGCACATACAGGCCGAGGAGCACAACAACATAGGCCGCGCTGTGGAAGATGCCGTCCCAGGTCGTGTTGAGCTTGACGTTGTCGATGGAGTTGAGCGGATACCAGCCGCTTAACATATGATGCCATTGCAGCAGCTGATGAAACACGATGCCGTCAAAAAACCCGCCCAGACCAAGCCCGAGAAGGACGCCCGCGGAAATCGGGAAGCTGCGTGAATTTCTGTATTGCATGATTTTGCTCGTGCGCCGGTCGGCATCTGGATGATGGACAAACCGTCCTCAGTGCTGCCGTTCCTATGATCATGACGCACTTCCCGTTCCAATAACCTGCGTTAACCTGCCGGCTCATGGCACGATGCCGATGACATCAGGCGGAGCATCGCCCGGCTGTTTACGGCGGCGATAGGAACGTTCGAAACGATCGCAGCGTCTTGTGAATCCAACATTGGAGATTCCATCATGCTGAGAAGATCGTTTTTACTTGCATTGGGCGGCCTCGGACTATCGACCTACGCTGCGCAATCCAAACCAGTCCCACAGCGGGATTTTCGAACGGCCGACCTCATGGGTGGGGCGTTTGCGATGCAGACGAGTCAGCTCGCCCTGACGCGCACCGGCAATCCCGACATCATCAACTTCGCGAATGCAGAGATCGCCGAACAGGTCCAGGTCGCGAGCGCGCTCGGAGCAGCACCTGGATCGGCACCACTGCGACCGGATCATGCCGCCCTCTTTCAGCGCCTTCAGGCCACACCATCGGGTCCCTTCGACCGGATGTATGTGCAGGGGCAGATTCGCGGGCACCGTGAATTGCTCGCGCTCAACACGTCCTATTTGCGATCCGGTGGCAACCCCGGCGAACAGCAGGTCGCACAGATGTCGCTGCCGATCATTCAGCGCCACCTGGCGATCCTGAGCAATCTCAGGGAAGTCGGCTAGAGCTTCACCCCGGCGACAAGGAGGTACAAATGGCAAGAAGGTCGGGACGGCCCGCCGTGGAACACGGCAAAGGCAAGAGAGGAAACGGCGCGCAACGACTCAAGCGCGAGCGGAAGTGATGGCCGTAGCGTTGGCGGTGGCCGTAGGTGACGGGCGCCGCCAAAGTCGCCGATAATCAAACCGCGAGGAGCGCCGAGATGGCATATGCCCTGGATGGCGAGAAACTGAGCCGCACGTTTTCAACGAAAGAGGAAACGCTGAAAAAGGCCGAGGACGCTGGTCTGGTCGAAAGCGACGGTAGTCAGCCGAGGCTCGAGGATGACCTGAAGATCAAGCCCTGCTCGCCCGACCCCGAACCTCGAAGCGAGGACGACCTCGATTGGACGCCGGGAAACCCAGCGTGCTGATCGCCCAATCTAGCAGCCTTTGCAGATGCTCTTGATCTTTCGATCGACATGGGAATCCTGAGAGTTCTCCGAGCGTATTTCGGCGTCGCCCGGCATCGACGGAGCGGGTGTCGCAGTTCCGTCAATCCGTCCGCTGCTGGTCCCTCCTGCCGGATTTCCTGCCCGCCCGACGGTGGTCGATCCTTGCGGGCCGCTACCCTTGATTGGGCCGTTCCGGCGGTGTTCGTGCCAGTAGCCGTCGTGCCTCGCCAAGCTGCTGCCGCGTCGCCTGGATTGCCCAAGCTGGGCGATGCACCACCCGTCTGGTTTGTAGCTCCTGCCGACCCAACGCCTAAAGACCCAAGGCTTGAGGCACCGCGGGCCGACCCAGGGCTTGTGGCACCGCCGGTGCCGCCGCTCGTGCTGCTCGCGCTTGCTCCGCCCGATCCTCCCGAACCGCCGCCACCGCCACTCTGCGCCGAGGCGGCCCCTATCGACGCGGTCGCCAGGAACGCGATCAACATCAGGCTCGAAGTTGTCTTAGCCATTGCTCAGCTCCTCTCACGATCATTGTGCGTGTGATGTTGATCGCGCTCACCACCGCCTCCCGAGACGTGTGATTTGCGGTCGTTGGTAGCCGTTCCGGGCGCAGGGCGCTCATGCTCGCGACCTTCCTTTTCGGGGTGCTTGCGATCCTGCCGCGAGGAGCCCGGACCACCGAAGCGCTCAGTGTCTGAGTTCTTGTGTGGCATTCATCGGTCCTGCTGGTAGCCTTGGTTTGTCGTGTTCTGCTTGATGTTGCCGTGACGGCCCTGGGTGTCGAAGTTCTCGCGGCCGGGCACCTTTTCGTCTGTCTCGATCCTAGGACGGGCACCTTTTCGTCTGTCTCGATCCTAGGATCAGATCCGGGTCCCTTGTCGCTGCGCTGCTCTGGCGGTACGGGGGCATTTTAGTCATTGCATGCTCCTTGCTTCGGTCCCGCGACCTCATGCGCTGGCAATGAGATGCGGTGGCGGTCGTTCCTGATCGATGCTGATGCATGCCGTAGGAACGAACGATTCCTGCCCGTGTTGACCCCTAGTTCATACCGAAGGCTTTTTGTTCATGGTCAAGGATCTATCGCGTGAAACGGAGAAGGACGGCACCCGAAAGCTGATGATGGCGGGATCGGTCGTGGCCGCCGTCCTGTTTGTAGGTTTCATCGTCTGGTTCGCCGTCCCCCAGATGTTCGGGGCAACAGACTATCTGGGCCGCCCCTCCACGGGCGCAGACAAAGGTGCTGCGGCTACGACGGTCGGCACTGGAGTTCCAACCCAGCACGAAGCGGTCAGCAAAGCGGCGAAGGAGAATCCCGCGGGCAACGAGGACACGACGGGCGGTCGCGCTCGGGATATTCAGAAGACCAGTCAGCCCGCTGGCCTCAACGATCAGCAGCGCGAACAGCTGCGCTCCATCCTCTCGTCAGCGCACGGTCCCACGATGGATCGCCCCAATTTCGAGATGATGATCGGCACTTCGGTCCCGCGCCAGACCGAAGTGGCCGACCTGCCGCCCGAAGTCACCCAAGTGCTGAACGGATTCTGGGGCAACCAGTACCTGATAGCCGGAAAGGATCTCGTCATCGTCGATCAGCATTCGCGCCGCGTCGCGGCAATTGTCGCCGGCGTACGCTGATCGCGTGCCGCCGCATGGACATGGACAAAGCATCAAGAGGACAACTTATGCCGAAAGCGAAAGCGCCTGAAAACGACCCGAGAGAAACACCGGTCGACGATCCGCGACAGCAGACGGATTTGCCGACCCACCGGCAGACGGACCAGCCTTGGCAAGGGAATCCCGAGAAGGAGCAGATCGACCCAAAGCGTCCCCCGATTGATCTCGAGCGGTGGCAAAAATCGAATACCCACTAGCTGCCAGGCACGTACCTTGTTCACGCGTCGAGCTCGTGGATGATTCCTTTCATGGGCGCCTCGACCCGCAGAGCCTGCCAACCGCAGCATGTAGGCGCGATAACATAGGTAAAAATTCAGAAAACATCCGGCGCCACTCAGGAAACACTGCAGCTTCCTTCCGATTGTGCCCGAGTTTCCGCCTCAGGCGAAGATGCTGGGGTCGGTTGTTGGCCCGCAACCGACCTCCAGTCTGTTGCCAGACGGCTGCAACCCAAGAGGAAGTTTCGACGTTCCGGTTACATCCGCCGGCGCCTCAGCGATAGAGCGAATATCGGATGCTTCAAGTTAGCGCCCCATGTCAGCGAAGCTCGGTGCGGTGCCGGAACGTTCTGCATTAGCCATTCGGAAGGCCGAAGGGCCCTCCCTGTATCCGCGCAGGAACGTCCCCCGCCATAACGAATTTTCAGAAGTCACTACGGGAGAAGACCGAAACGATCATCCCGAACTGGCAACTGCAATGCTCGCCGCTGCCTTTTCTGCTGTGGTGCTGGTAACGGGGCAGCTTTACGTGGAGCACCGCACAACCCGGGAAATGCGCGTGACACAGCAAGCAAGCGTCAAGGAAGGAGTAGACGCGCCGCGTCAGCGAGGTCATAATACTGGCGATAGCCGGGCGAGGATCACCGGGCCGCCTTCGAACGACTTGGCGCCGTCTGCGCTGCCAAGCAGCGTCTCGGCTTCGAGGGAGGCGCCCTTCACTGGAAAGCGCTGCTCCGGGGTGAGCTTTTCCCAGCCGAAGTAACGCGCTTCGGCGAAGGCCCCCATTTCATTTGCCCGATCCGGAAATGGGCGCTTACCGGCAGAAAACGTCTCTCGAAAACCCAGCATAGCTATCGAAGGGGCCTGGCTCGAATTCCGACATGTCGACCTTGTGCTTGCGAATGAAAGGATGGATCTTTCGCGCGGTGAACCGCGTGTTTTGGTAAGCGGCAATGAGCCAATCAACGGTGGGCGAGGACGTGATCCACTGGATGACGGAGCGATGGGGTCTGGCTTCGTACGTCGAAGTGCCGTCGTCCATAAACTCGTCGAACAGCTTGCTCGGTCTGCGATCGAACACGGGAAGTGGCATCGGTATGCTCATGTTCGCTCCTGTTCTTGTGGCATCATCGTCGCCAACGCGCGTGTTGTTAAACAATCTCTTGGTTGGACGCCCCAGAAGACGGATCGACCTGCCCGGCTACCGTGGCTTGGGCGATCCACCGATTAACTTCGCCCAGGTTGCGCCCACCGTTCCTGTAGACCCGTCTCTCGTGGCCAAGATGCAGTTTGTTTCGTATCGTTGAGCACGCCACTTGTTCTCAGCTGCGATTGCTCGATCGACGTTCGTCACCTGCTCTGAGAGAGGTGCGGCCTCTCGTACAAGTACCGCGACAACGCGCGATACAAGGATGCGATCGCAACCGCGTCATCAACCCGGGTGCAGACGTCGGGAGCTCGCAATCCAGGGTGGGGTGGCGGGACGACGGACGCATTCCCCACCACACGTAACTTTCGTCGGGCAGACGAGAGCAGCTACATACTCTTCGTATTGCGGTGTCCAAGGGTTCTAAGATCCTCGATCATATCCTCATAACGCGGCTTTGGACTGGGCTGCGAGTACCGCCACGATGCGGTGCCATGATCGCCGAGCCGTATTGCGCGGCGACGGCAGCAACCTCGCGCCGCAGAAACTTCAATTCCTCGCGAGCGTCGTTGGCGTGGATATGGACGTTCGTGGCGACCTCCAGCTGGGCCTGCAGCATCTCGCGCATCGCCTGGCCGCCCGTAGACCAGCTCGCAGCTTCGAACAGATCATTCGGCGTTTGAGTGGCGACATCCAGCGTCTTCCTGTCCGCAAGGAAGTACTCCTCCTCGATCCCGAACGAGTACTCGCTGGTCTCATCGACGCCGGCAGCGGAGCGGATGATCAGGTGGCCGCCGTCACGGCTCAGCTGAACCCTCAACATCTGCAGTATTTTCGGATCAAATCGCATGCGCTTGCAACCACGCTTCGAGAACAGCCGCCTGCCACAGGCGCGAATGGCCCTTCGGGCTCATTTCAGCTTCAGGATGCTGCAGCATGTGATCGATGAAATCCGTGCGATACAAACCCCGCATCGCGGCCTTCGATGAAGTCATGATCTCGCGAACATAGTCGAGGAATGGACCTCTCAGGTAGCGCAGAGAAGGAACTGGAAAATAGCCCTTGGGCCGATCGATGATGGCTCTCGGCACATCTCTACGGGCCATGTCTTTGATAATCGTCTTGCCGCCGCCGCCAACCTTGAGGCTCGAGGGGACGCGCGCCGCGAGCTCCACGACTTGATGGTCGAGAAACGGCACCCTCGCTTCGAGAACCAAACGCCATGGTCATGTTGTCGACCCGCTTGACCGGATAAATCGATTCGGAGATCATGCTTTGTCGACGGGAGATGCTGCACCGGCTCAGGCGAAGAACGTTTCCGCGAAATCCCGGCTGAAGTCTTCCGAGATAAAGTCACCGGATAGAAGCTTGACCAGGTCCGCGTGCTTCCAATCGAAGTAGACGTTTTGGTACTGCTCGGCGGCATCATTGGCAGGCAGGAAAGAGGGATACCAGCTGTAGCCGCCGAATATTTCGTCCGCTCCTTGTCCAGTTTGGACGACCCTCACTCGCTTTGAGACCTCGGCAGACAGCAGATAAAACGCAAGCGCATCGTGGCTGACCATAGGCTCCGACATGGACGTGATCGCCTCGGGGAGTGCATCCAGCGCGCCAAGCCCGTCGATTCGTATCTGCTCGTGCTTTGTCCCGAACTGGCGCGCGATGAGGTCGGAATACTCGAACTCATCGCCGGAATGGCTCCCGACGCCATCAAAGCCGATCGAGAAGGTCCGGATCTCCCGATGACCCTCCCGACCGGTGCTAGGCTCCCATCTGACAACGGCGAGCATTAATATGTTAGCAAGGGCGTTCTTGGAGTGCTGGCGTCCTGGCCCACCGGCTGCGCCCGCTCTGCCATCGGGTGAGATCTTGGATGGCTTGCGAATGGGCCGCGCCATCTCATCGGGCCGGGGAAGCTGTTGGCAACGTCCAACGCTCCTTGTTCATTTGTCTCCAGCGCTATTTTCTGCGCAAGCATGACGTCCCCTTCAGCCAAGGCGCCTGCAGGGACAAAGCACCATCCCGGGCCCAGGTGGCCGTTTCCGTCGAGCTCGTTGATATTCGCTGATGTTCCTCGCCTGATGCGATATCGCTTCCCGCTGTGACAGCCGACGACGTCAAAGTGGCCATTCGCTTCGAATTGCATCTTCTGGTGAGGCGACAGCCAAGCGCGGAGCAGCTGCCGGGCTCGCGCATGGCTTGTGTTCTCTTCGCGGCAAGCGCGGTACAACCGCCTTACGGCCCATGCCCGCACGCTCCAGCGGCCTCGACGGGAGTTATGCATTCGCCCAGCCGACTAACCACCCACAAGACGCGGGAAAAACAACGTCTCTTCTACGGTGGGGTCGAATCTGGAGATCCTGCTCACGTCGCCTTCGGCAGTGCGGGCCGCCGCGGTGAAGCCTTTGCCCGTCATTTCCAAGAAGCGCCGCTCGGCATCTGCCAGCGCCCTTGCATCCGTATTACTGAAGTGGTGACGGCTATCGCCGCTGTGGTCCATCACGATATGCGTTGCCATTTAGGGCTCCCATTGTCTGCTTAGCAGCAATGTTGCAGATGACGCACCCGTTCCTATTACCCTTCTGAGCGCCGGCGCTCCAATCGTGGGGCGATAACAGGAGGTTGCCGCAGCCGGCGGCGGAGAATCACCGAGCGATGCCTTTCGACCGCCCCAGCCATCGGGCACAGCTCGCGGCCTCCCGGCGTCATGAGGACGCCGGACGCCCAGCCGTCCAGGAATGCCTAGATCAGCTCGGCATTCGGCGAGCGGTCGTGCTCAACCATTCGGGCCAGCAGTCTGCGGCTGCTGAATTGAGCCCGGACCGAGAAGAACGTACTGGCGGAGCCGGGGGCCCAAAGAGACGAGGGATCTACTCACGCGCAATGGCATGCGCGTAGGAACGTCCGTTCTGTCGCGCGATTGCAGTTCCGAGGGCGTTTCAGACCGGCTTCGATCTCCTTCCGGCCTGCAGGCCAAGTGGAGGCAGCAAGTGACGGACGATCCAGTTAGCCGACCCAAACGAGGCGCACCCAGCAGTGACGAAATGTTGCGCCTTCTGGTGGAGAGTGCAACGGACTTTGCGATCATGGCCTTAGACCGACAAGGCGTTGTCACAAGCTGGAATGTTGGGGCCGAGCGACTGTTGGGCTACGCCGCCAACGAGATCGTCGGCCGCGACGGCGACATCCTGTTCACGCCTGAGGACCGCGCTGCCATGGCTCCTCAAAAAGAGCGTGAGGAGGGCCGCGCCCGAGGGCGGGCGGAAGACGAGCGCTGGCACGTACGGAAGGATAGCTCGCGCTTCTGGGGGTCAGGGGCCATCATGCCACTTGCGGACGGGAGCGGCTTCGTGAAGATCCTGCGCGATCTGACCAAGCGCCGGAATGCGGAGGAGCAGCTCCGCAAAAGCGAGGAGCTCTTTCGTCTGCTGGCCACCAACATTCCCCAACTCGTGTTCCGCGCGCGCGGCACCGGCGAGCGCAACTGGGGCAGCCCGCAATGGATCGTGTTCACCGGAGTGACGTTCGAGCAAAGTCTCGGCTTCGGGTGGCTCGATGCGGTCCATCCCGACGATCGTAATGTGACCGTCGCGGAATGGACGCAGGCTCGTACAACCGGCGAATACTACGTCGAGCACCGCATCCGAGAAGCGAAAGAGGGCGAGTACCGCTGGCATCAGACAAGGGCGAAGCCGCTCGGCCTCGCTCAGGACGAGGACAGCGACTGGGTCGGCACCTCAACAGACGTCCACGACATGCGAGGGCTCCAGGAACGCCAAAAGGTCCTCTTGGCGGAGCTCCAGCACCGAACCCGCAACCTGCTTGCGGTGGTACAGTCGATCGCGCGCCAGACGATCCGCACCAGCGGCTCGACAGACCAATTCGCAACCGAGTTCGAGGGCCGATTGCGCGCTCTCAGCCGGGTGCAGGGGCTGCTCGCGCGGGTCGACCACGGCGCCATTGATCTGCGGGAGCTTATCGAGCTGGAGCTAACGGCGCACGGCGACGGTGGTGTAGAGCCGGGCAAGGTCACGATTGACGGTCCACCGGCCATGCTGCCTCCCAGCTCAGCTCAAACATTCGCGCTTGCGATCCATGAACTCGCCACCAATGCGCTCAAGTACGGGGCATTGAGGCAACCGGCGGGTAGGCTCGAGATTCTGTGGGGGCTGGAGGGAGCTAACGGGTCCAAGCGGCGAGCCGTGCTTGACTGGCGCGAGAGCGGCGTCCAGATGCCGCATGGAAGCGGCCGTCCGGCTCGGAAGGGCTACGGCAGCGAGCTGATTGAGCGCGCGCTCCCCTACCAGCTTAATGCCAAGACCTGTCTGGAATTTGGTCCCGACGGCGTGCGCTGCCGGATCGCAACCGAGATTGAGAGCCATGGGGCTGTGGATGGCTGATGCAGCGAGAAGGGTGCTGGAAGGACGACACGTGCTGGTGGTCGAGGACGAATACATGATCGCTGTCGACCTTGCGAGGGCTCTCGAGGATCTCGGCGCGACGGTGATCGGTCCCACAGCCTCCGTGGCAGACGCCTTGGCGCTTGTCGCAGGAGAGTCGGCGCTCGATTTTGCCATCCTCGACGTGAATCTCGGTGCCGAGAAGGTTTTCCCTGTAGCCGACGATCTGCGCGCGCGAGCAGTGCCGTTCATCTTCGCCACCGGCTATGACCAGTGGCTAATACCGAGCGCATATGCTGACGCCCCCCGGTTTGACAAGCCGGTCGACGCGCGTGCGCTTGCACGCGCGCTGTCCACCTCCGAGTAGAGAGCGCAAAGCAAAGGCTTTTGCGTCCGCCCGAAGGGGAACAGCGAATGCCGCCGAGGGTTGCAAGTCGGCTTCTTCGTCCCGTTTATGTTTTCCTTCGATCGGCATCAGCACACCTCTCTCCGGCCACTGCCTTGCGCGGCTACTTGGTGGCTTGTCGCTTTTCTCTGGCCGTCTCATACCGGCAGATGGGCGGAACGCGCCAGCACACGCCGATACTGACGGCGCGAGATTCTGGTGCCCGGTGACACGCCCGCCATAACATTTGCGACGGCCGACCGAAAATAAATCGCAGGCGCAATTAGCTTATGATCCTGCAGCTTCCATTCCGCCGGAGATACAACCGCCCAGCAACGGAAGGGAGTGTCAATGTTGATCAAACGCAGGCGACGGTTCAAGCAAACAGTTTCTCTCGAAATTCGGCTGGCGAAGTTCGCCATGACTCTGCGAGAGCAGGCGGATCAGAAACCTCCGGGAGAGGAACGCAAGTCCTTGCTGAAGCGCGCTTATAACGCAGATCGAGCAATAGAGCTGGAGCGGCAGCTGCGCGAACATCAGTAGCGCAGCAGGGATCTGAGCGCCGAACGCCCCATGACGGCCGTTCGGGGCAAGCATTGCAATCTAGAGAAAAAGGCGTGAAGGAAGGCCTCTGGATCCGACTTGTCATGCTTAACCAGTGCGAGACCTGTTCCGCTCACCCCCAGCAGGACGCAGACGGCAAGTGAACAGTTCCGAGGTCCCGCCGGCTGCTTGTGGAAGGCAAAGTTCGGAGAACGCTCCATCTGGGCTTGGCGCTGCTATCAAGCAGCGCTCGCATTAGGATGCATGACGAGCCTGCCCCGGAAGCTCGCTCCGGCGCAGATGTAGACTTCTGCGGAACGGAACGAATCAGCGCGACCGCGTTGAATCGGCATGTGTGCCGTGGCGTTGCGTCAGTCTCGTTCGGGAGTATCGCGCGTCCACGGCGCCATCAAAGCTGCTATTCCTGGTTACATCGAGCCGTGTAATCCCACGTTGCGCGAGAGGCCGCCGCGCGGCGAAGACTGGGTCTAAGAAATTAAGGCGGACGGCTACCGCGCCCAGCTGCATCTGCGAGATGGTAAGGTGGGTGGCGCTCCTCAATCTCGCTCGTCCACCCCGTCTTAGAACGACCTGATCGGATGGCGGGCGGAACGCTGCCAGCGGTCGCTTGCGCCTCAGCATCAGGAGTGCCGGGCAACAGCGGCTGGGCTCATGCGCTCTTTGCGCCGGGCCAAGGGATAACCTGACCTGCCATCACCAGCCGATCGCGACCGCTTTCCTTGGCCGCATAGAGCGCCCGGTCTGCTGTCGCGACAAGGGCGTCTTCGGTGACACCCTGGATGGGGGTGTTGGTGGCGCCTCCCAGGCTGACCGTGACAAGCTTCGAAGGCGGATTCAGCGCGTGCAACATGCCTAGCTCGCGCAGCGCCTTCCGAACTCGCTCACTCACCTCGGCGCATCCGTCGGCGCCGGTGTTGGGCAGCAACAGCGCGAACTCCTCGCCGCCGTACCGAGCAGCCAGGTCGGCGGGCCTGCGAACCTGCTCAGCCAAAATCCTGCCCAGCGAGCGCAGGCAGGCATCGCCTGCCTGATGGCCGTATTGGTCGTTGAATTTCTTGAAGTGGTCCACGTCGATCAGCAGCAAGGAAAGCGGCGTTTCATCGCGCTTGGCCCGGGCCCATTCCTCGGCAAGACGTTCGTCGAAATGGCGACGGTTTGCCAGTCCGGTCAGACCATCGGAGGTGGCAAGAGTTGCCAGCTTGTCATGCAGATCCTTTTGCTCAGTCATGTCCCGTGAGATGGCGACCACTCCGTCGATCTCGTTGCTGAGCGCGGACCGGGTGACCCGCAGCGCCGTCTCGACCCAGATCTCGGACTTCGCCCGAGTGCGAGTCCGGTAGATGATCCGCGCCTCTTCGGCTTCCCCCGTCTTGAGGGAGTTGATGGCCTGCTCCAACCGGGGACGATCCTCAGGATTGATCCCGGCAAGCGCCGGCGTGCCGAGCAGCTTGGCAGGCTCCCACCCGAGAACGCGCGTGCAGGATGGCGAGACGTAAAGGATTCGCTCGTCCAGACCGATGCGCATGACGATGTCGCTCGACTGCTCGGCCAACAGGCGAAAGTCCGCCTCCTTCGCCACCAACGCCGCCGCCATGCGTTGGCGCTGCCAGAGGTAGCGCACCAGAAAACATCCGATGAGCGCGATCGCCAGTGTGAGGCCGGAGACGATGGTCATGCGCACGGCCGCCTGCCGACGCCACGGTTCGAGAACGTCTTCCTCTGCTTTGGTCGCGACCGTCAGGATCGGATAACGGGTGCTCAACCGATAGAAACTCAGGCGTTGCCGCCCATCAAGCGGAGACTTGAAGTAGTAGACGCTGGCACTGGGTCCGTTTCCCAAATTCGAAAACAGCGGCGAGTTGGAGAGGTCCCGGCCCACATAGGCGCCCTGGTCGTCGCCGCTGCGCAGAGACACCGCGCCGTTTGGACCGATATCGAACTGCTTGTAGAATTCGGCGAAGTACGCGACGTCGATGCTCGTCAGCACCACACCAGCGAAACTGCCGTCCGGATGATTGAAGCGCCGAGACGCGGTGATGATCCACTGGCCGCCCGAACGGCTTTTGACAG
The DNA here is from genome assembly GCF_023100665.1 of Bradyrhizobium sp. CW1. Taxonomy (NCBI): domain Bacteria; kingdom Pseudomonadati; phylum Pseudomonadota; class Alphaproteobacteria; order Hyphomicrobiales; family Nitrobacteraceae; genus Bradyrhizobium; species Bradyrhizobium sp. CW1. The sequence continues at coordinate 1,694,661 of NZ_CP064684.1, read as the reverse complement.
GTCGGCCGAGCAGTGTGCCGCGGTCAGCACTCGCGCGGTGCTGCTGGAAGTAGTCGCGGTCGCTGTTGTTCAGGCCGGCCAGATCGACGTCCTCGGTGGTGGCCAGCCAGCGGCCGGTTTCGTCGTAGACGAAGATGCCGCGGATCCGCTTCCTGTTGTACTTGCGCGCCTGAAGGAAAGTCTGGATCTTGGTCAATGCGCCGGCGCTCGTTCGGCCGATCTCTATGCGATCGACCATACCGGCGAGGATGGTGTCCGCAAGTTCGAACATGTCCTCGGCGTGCTGGTGAGCGAACTGGCCAGATTGGCCATGTCCACTTCCGCGTTTCTCAGGTCGACCTGGCGAGCTTCCCATTCCCGCCATCCGCTCAGGGTGAGGATGGCAACGCAAGCCAACGCGACAAAGCCCGCGACCCATAGCGGGACGCGGGACTTGCCCACTTCTCGGCGGCTGGTTGACATCTAGGAGGCGGCTCCGTTCGCGGCACGTTCCCACCGAGGTCTTAATGTCGGCTTGCCTGCCCGGCAGCGGCAGGCGAGGTGGTAAACGCCTCCTCTCCAAGTCGCTCACGGCCTTCGTGAGAAGCTGCGGACGGAGTGAGCGATTGGTTTGACCTCACAGAAGCGCTGCCCCTGCCGCGCTGCGCCGGAGGGGTTCTGCCGCCGAGGAATGGGGCGAAAAAGGAACGGTCCCCGCGCGCTGGGAACGCACAGGACCGGTTGAGTCGACAGACGGAGGCGAAGCCGTGCGTCTTGCAGAAGTCTGCGGTTGTGGAGTTAACGATCCATATCGCAGTTCCATTCGGCGATATTGCGCAGTGGAGGATAAAAGGCTCGTCCGCACTGATGTGGCCTCCGTGTGCAGGCCAGGCCAGATTGAAGACGCCCGCTGAGTGACGGAGCGCGAGGTGCAGGGGTGCTGCCACTGCCCCGGTGTGCGGCGCGCACGGGCGCGTTGGAGCGAAACGGGATGTCAGGGCCGGCCAAAAGCCTGGGATCCTCCTGGGCGGCCCAAAAGGACGGCTGAGCTATGTCGCTGCGGATCCCGGGTGGCGACCCTCGGTGTACGGCAAGGCGGGGCGGGCGGCAACCGCGACCGATCCGGCGCCGTCCGAGATGTTCGAGACGATCGTCAATCTCAAGCCGAAGGAGAATTGGCGCCCCGGCATGACCATCGACGGACTGATCGCCGAAATGGACAAGGCACTGCAGTTTCCCGGGGTCTCCAACGCCTGGACCATGCCGATCAAGGCCCGCATCGACATGCTGTCCACGGGCATACGAACGCCGATCGGCGTCAAGGTGATTGGCACCGACCTGGTCGAGATCGACAAGCTCGCCAAGCAGATCGAGCAGGTCCTCAAGGCCGTGCCGGGCACCTCATCGGCCTATGCCGAGCGTGGCATCGGCGGCTACTATCTGGAAGTCACCCCCAACCGTGCCGCGCTGGCGCGCTACGGCATCATGGTCCAGGACGTTCAGGACACGATTGCGACTGCGCTCGGCGGCCAGACCGTGACCACGACCGTGGAAGGGCGGCAGCGCTTCACCGTCAACATGCGCTATCCGCGCGATCTGCGCGACAATCCGCAGGCCATCGCGAGCGATGTGCTGGTGCCGATGCCCGCCGGCGGCGCTGTGCCGCTCGGCGAGGTGGCGAAGGTAGCCCCTACGCGCGGTCCAACCTCGATCCGGACCGAGAACGGGCAGCTTGCGACCTACATCTATGTCGACATCCGCGACCGTGACCTCGGCGGCTACGTCGCGGACGCGAAAGCTGCGGTGCAGGCCAGCATTCAGTTCCCGCCCGGTTACTACGCGATGTGGAGCGGTCAGTACGAATATCTGGAGCGCGCCACCGCGCGGCTGAAAATCGTCGTGCCCGTCACGCTGCTGATCATCTTCCTGCTGCTCTACCTGAACTTCCGTTCGATCGTCGAGACGATGATCGTGATGCTTTCGCTGCCGTTCGCGCTGGTCGGGGGGCTTTGGCTGATGTGGTGGTTGAGCTTCAACCTTTCGGTGGCGGTCGCCGTTGGCTTCATTGCGCTCGCCGGCGTCGCCGCAGAGACCGGCGTCGTCATGCTGATCTATCTCAATCAGGCGCTGGCGGAGACCGCGGCCAGGCGTGCCGCCGAGGGGCGGGCCCTGACCCGCGGCGACCTCTATGACGCCATCATGGAGGGCGCGGTGGAGCGCGTCCGCCCCAAGATGATGACGGTGGTCGCCATCATGGCGGGCCTGCTGCCGATCATGTGGAGCACCGGGACGGGCTCGGAGATCATGCAGCGCATTGCGGTGCCGATGATCGGCGGAATGATCTCATCCACGCTGCTGACATTGGTCGTGATCCCGGCGATCTTCGGGCTGTTCAAGGGCTTCCGCTTGCCTCCCGAGGACAACACCAAGGGACAAGCGCCGGAAGTGACGAAGCCCACCGTATTGCGTTTACTGGAGCCTGCTGGGTGAGGTGAGGAAGGGGGTTTTGTGCAACGCGCCGAGCATAGCCGATTGAGGAGACGAACCCCTCTATTCTTCGGCCAAAGCAGCTACTATTGGGCCCAGTATCGCCAACGCATCCACCGCGCCGTCGTCTTCGCCCTTCTCGAAGTCCGCGCCCGTTTGAGCCATCGTGTTCGTCACGTGAGCGACGCAGAGGACTTTGCTTTCGGTGGCGCCGGCGAAGGCGTACAGCGCGGCCGCTTCCATCTCGACCGCAAGTATTCCCCGGTCCGCGGCTGCTTGAACAGCTTGGCTGGTCTCGCGGAACGGAGCATCCGTGGTCCAACTTGCGCCCGCGATAGTTCGCGGTGCGCCGTGTTTGATTGCCTCTTTCGCGACTTCCAGCAGGTGAGGACACGCGCTGGCATACTCCGAAGGCGGAGCGTAGTGGTAGCTAGTCCCTTCGTCGCGAAGCGCCCGTTCGATGATGATGAAGTACGGCGGTTCGCCGGCAGCGACTATCTGCCCAGCGGACGTCAAGCTGATCAGGAGGCGACAGCCGCTGGCAAACAGCTCCTCGGCGACCAGAACGGCGAAGGAGGCCCCCACGGCCCGTCCGACGATGCCGACCTCCCTTCCGGCAAGGGAGAACACATCGAGCTCAGTGTGATAGCATGGCCAGCCTCCGAAGGGCTTTGCGCGCCCGGTCCGGCGGAGATGGCGCACGAGATCGCCGTCCGGATCGAGCAGGCAAACGGAGGGGACGCCGACCGCCTCGATGTTCTTCTGTCGGCGTGCTTCCCGCATCAAGGCAGCCGGCATGAAAACGGAGGGAGCCGAGGGGTCCTTGTTCTCAAGGATCGGGGGGATGGCCATCTATGCACCTTGAAACGATGGAGGGACGGAAGCCATGAACGACCTCGACCGCCAGGCTCATTGGCAGAGCGTATACGCGACGAAAGCGGAAAGGGAAGTAAGCTGGTTTCAGGAGGATCCGGCTCCGTCGCTCGATCTCATCACCGAAACCGGCATCTCGACTGACGACGGCATAATTGACGTCGGAGGCGGCGCTTCACGGCTGGTTGATGGCTTGGTGCAACGGGGCTTTACCCGGGTAGCGATCCTGGATCTCTCCGCCAAGGCGCTTGAAGCAGCCAAACAGCGGCTTGGTCGCGGCGGCGAGGCGGTCGCCTGGATTGTTGCGGACGTCACCACCTGGAATCCTTCGGATACCTTCGACCTGTGGCATGATCGGGCCGCTTTCCACTTCCTGACGGACCCCGCCGACCGCGATGCATACATCGCTTGCCTGAAGAAAGCGGTTCGCCCAGGCGGTCATGTCATCATCGCGACGTTCGCGCCCGATGGTCCCGAAAGGTGCAGCGGGCTCCCGATCGTGCGGTACGATCCGGAAGCCCTGGCCGAGACGCTGGGGCCCGACCTTCAACCTCGTCGGCTCTCGGCGGCATGATCACTCGATCCCAGGCGGCAATATGCAGCGTTTCAGTTCGGCCGTCTTCTGCGAAAATGACAGGGTATGAAGTGGCCCGGCGACTAGGGTTGCCGGCCTGGCAGCGCACCTACTCGGCGGGACGGTCTGGGCTTTGGCGGTTTCGGCCTCCATCGGCTTCCCCTCGCCGCAAGTATGATGGGCTCGCAAGTGCTCTACCCATCCTACGAGCATTAAGCTCGACGGCGATGCCTGCAGCTTAGGCGTCGCGTCATTCTCAACCGTCTATTTCTCGCTCTTGTACGACTGGTTCTTTGCGATCGTCACCCAGCGGCCGTTCTTGATCTGGCCAATGGTCGCGGCGGACACGCCGAGATGATTGTCCTTGGAGAAGGACACCGGCGCGCCACCGAAGATGTCTTCGAAGACCTTGCCGGATTCCATCGCAGCGATGAGAGAATCCGTCGTCAGGTTCTTGCCGGCGAGGCCGGCATAGAACGCGAACGCCATGGCGCCGTCATAGCCCGAGGTGGATTGCAGATTGGGATCGATGCCGAACATCTTGCGATAGGCTTCGATGAATTCCTTCACCTTGCCCGTTGCCGTATCGGGATAAAAAATCTCGGTCTGGCCGACACCGAAAATGCCTTCGGTGGCGTCCTTGCCGAGATCGTGCAGGTCAGGCACGTAGCTCGGTGACGACACCACGTAAAGCGGCGTCCAGCCGAGCTTCTTGGCGGCGGTGACGATGCCGACGGACTCGCGGACCACGGAGCCGAGCGCAACGAGATCGCAACCGTCCGCCTTCATGCGCGCAACCTGCGAGTTGAAGTCGGTTGCACCGCGCTTGAACGACACGCGGGTGGCCTCGGGCACCTTCAAATCCTTCAGCTGATCGGAATAGGCATCGGTAAAATTCTTCCCCATCTCGTCGTCCTGATAGACGATGCAGGGCTTCTTGATGCCGTTCTTCTCCATCACGTACTTGATGCCTAGGCGCATCGTGTCGTAGTAGGGGCTAAACATGTTGAACTTCAGCCTGTCCTCGGGCTTGGCCGGATCCATCTTGAAGGTGAATTCGGCGGCCGTGATCGGGAATAGATGCGTCAGGCCGGCGCCCTGCACGAGCGGCATCGGCGCCAGCGTCGTGGCCGAGCCCATCGCGGACACGATCGAGAACGCCTTGTCGAGCTCGATGAGCTTCTGCGTCTGCAGCACGGCCTTCTTCGGATCGTAGCTGTCGTCCTCCAGAATGAGCTTGATCTTGCGGCCGTTGATGCCGCCGGCGGCGTTGATCTGCTCGACTGCAAGCTTCATGCCCGAGGAAGCGGGAACGCCCCATGACTTGATCGGCCCGGAGAGATCCATATGCGTGCCGATCACGATCTCAGTGTCGGTAACGCCCTGCGTCTTGAACTGTGCGAGCGCGGGCTGCGCCGGCAAACCCGTGAGCGCGACGATCGCGGCTGACAAAAGGAAACGTGAAGTCATGGTATACCTCCAGGGCTTTCGGTTATGCGCTCTGTGAAATGGCGCTTGCTGTTACGGAATGTTCTCTAGGACGCAGCAATCGTCTACGCAGCACGAGCATGGCGCTCATCTCGGGGTCGCCAGGACCGAGCGAACGCTCGATCAAGGTGAAATCGTCGATTTTTACGGGCGCCCGCGCATTGGTCTGCGCGATCACGCAGCCGATCAGTGCGCGGATGTCGTCGGAGCGGCAAAGGCTGAGGAAGTGCGTGAATGGAATGCTGTTGTCCTGCGCGAACTTGATGACTGAATCAGCGTCCATCAACACCGCAGCAATCACCCTTCCCTCGTCATCGCGATGCAGGAAGGCATCGGCGACGTAGGGCGATGTCACGAGATCGGCTTCGCTTCTGAGCGACGCGGCGCCGCAGTCGAGCTGATCCGCGACACGTCCAGCGGGATGCGGCTGGCCGGAATGGACGACATCGCCGCTATGCCACCAGCCGTCGCGGACCGCGTTCTCAGTCTCGCCCGCGTAACCAACAAACAGCGTATCGGACCTTAGCCGGATTTCGCCTGATACCAGCGTCTCCAGCGTAACGCCATCGAGCGTTCTGGGCGTGCCGCGATGCGGAGCCAGCGTCACGGCCCCGCCGGACTCGGCCTGGCCATAGGCATCGGTAAGCGGCCGCCGGATCGCCGCGAACCAGGCACCAACATCGGCGCGCGCCGGCGCCCCCGTCGTGAGGCACAGTCGTGCCCGCGATAGACCGAGGCGAGTGCGGACCCGCGTCAGGACCAAGGCATCGAGAATGGGGCTCGGTCCGTCGCTTCCGGGCTTCACGGCCAGCGCGACCATGCGGCGCTGAAACTTCGTCGCCTCCGCCGCAGCGAGTTCGACGCCGGACTTCAGCTTCGCCCACATCCGTGGCGGCGCCTGCACGACGGTCGGCTGCAATTCCCTGAGATCGGCGAGCACCGTCTCGCGGCTCTCGGGAAAGTTGATGATACAGCCCGCGAGCAGCGAGGCGTAAACGCCGACCACGCGTTCCATCACATGATGCAGCGGCGTCAACGACAAACGCTCGTCGCTCGCGCTCAACCGCAGCTCACTGGCGGCGCGCGCAGCCTGCCGGCCGAGGGCCGCCTGCGTGAGCAAGGCACCGCGTGCCGGCGCCGTAACGCCCGAGGTCATCACGATGGCCGCGATCGAGGCCGCGGCAGGCCCTGCAAGCAGCTCGGCGCTCGCGCCGCGGGCCTGCAGCTCGGCCAGAGTCATCACGTGGCCGACGCGCGCGCCGTCGTCCCATTGCTCGTGCATGACGACGATCAGTCGCAATCCCGGGCAACGATCCCGGATGCCGAGCGCCCGGTGCAGATGCGCGTCCCCGGCGACGAACAGAATGGTGACCTCAAACAGATTGACGACTCGCGCCAACTCTTCAGCATTAGCGTCAGCGTCGAGACCCGCCGAAATGCCGCCAGCGGCCATGATGCCGAGATCGGCGAGCACCCAATCCGCGCAGGTGTCGCCGCAGATGGCCGCCACGTCGTTGTCCCGCATACCGACTGCGCGCAGGCCGCGGGCGATCGCGGCGATACGCGTCGCGGCCTCCGTGCCGCTGAGCGGCTGCCAGAGCCCGTAACGCTTCGAGCGCATGACGGTCGCCGCGCCGTGCGCCGCGAGGGCCGCGGCAAGACGTGCCGAGAGTGCCTCGTTTTCAGCGCCCGCCATGACCACCTTCACTGTGCATACCCAGATAGAATTCGCGGACCTGGTCGGACTGGAGCAGATTGGCGCAAGTGTCGTGCATCACCACACGGCCGACCTCGAGCACGTACCCGTAATGCGCCGTCTCCAGTGCCATCTTGGCGTTCTGCTCGACTAGCAGGATTGAGACTCCCTCCTCCGCATTGAGCCGGCGGATGATCGTGAAAATCTCCTTCACCAGCAACGGCGAGAGCCCGAGCGACGGCTCGTCCAGCAGCAGCACTTTCGGGCGACTCATCAGCGCCCGACTGATTGCCAGCATCTGCTGCTGGCCGCCGGAGAGCTGTCCCGCGATCTGGTTCTGCCGTTCGCGCAGCACCGGGAAATAGTCGAACACCTTCTCCAGATCACTGGCGATGGTCTTGCTGTCCTTGCGGATGTAGGCGCCCATCCGCAGATTGTCGCGGACGGAGAGGAATGGAAAGACCTCGCGTCCCTCCGGCACGTGGCTGATGCCGAGCCGGACGACCTTGTCCGGCTCCATGGAGCGGATCTTGCGGCCCTCGAACTCGACCGTCCCTTTTATGGGATCGAGCACGCCGGAGATGGTCTTGAGAATGCTGGTCTTGCCGGCGCCGTTGGCACCGAGCACGGTGACGATCTGCCCCTGCATCAGGTCGAGGCTGATGCCGCGGATCGCGGTAATCGGCCCGTAGGTGCTCTCGACATTGGCGAGACGAAGGATTGGCTGCGCGTCCATCGTCATGTCCCGAGATAGGCTGCAATGACATCCGGCTGGCCCTGGACCTCGGCGGCCGTGCCGAGCGCCATCATCTTCCCGTAGTTCAGCGCGAGCACGCGGTTGGAGACGCGGCTAACCAGCGACATGTCATGTTCGACCATCAGCACGGTGACGCGGAGACGACGGTTGATCTCCAGGATCCACTCCGCCATGGCATTGGTTTCCTCGACGTTGAGGCCGGACGAGGGCTCGTCGAGTAGCAGCAGCGTCGGACCGACACACAGCGCGCGGGCAACCTCGATCACCTTGCGGACGCCATAGGGAAGCGCGCCGATCGTGATGTCGCGGTATCTTTGCAGCCGCAACACGTCCATGACCTCCTCGGCCGCACGACGGTGCGCGACTTCCTCCGCGCGAACCTTCTTTGTGCGGAGAATGTCCTGCCAAGCCCGCGTGGTCGAGTGCCGGTGTCGGCCGACCAGAAGGTTTTGCAAGGTGGAGGCGCTCTCGAACAGCTCGATGTTCTGGAACGTACGGGCGATGCCGCGCCCGGCGATCTGCTGCGCCGAAAGACGCGTGACGTCCTCGTCCCGGAAGATGATCTGGCCCGCGCTCGCCGTGTAGAGCCGGCTAATGAGGTTGAACAGCGTGGTCTTGCCTGCTCCGTTCGGCCCGATGATAGTGAAGACCTCGCCCTCGTTGATCCCGAACGAGACGTTGTCCACGGCCGTGAGACCGCCGAACTTCACAGTCAGGTTCTTTACGTCGAAGAAGGTCATCGGCGCTCGGACTTCAGGAACATGCGGGGTGGGCGTGCGCTGCGTTGGCGCGCCAGCGGAAACTGCTTGAAATAGGCCTTCACGCGCTGCCAGCGGCCGTCGAGGCCGATCGGCTCGTAGATGATGAAGACGATGATGATGATGCCGAAGATCAGCGACTTCAGGCCGGGCGCGTTGACGACGCGAAGGACGCCGGTCTGAACGGCCTGGGTCACGGTCTCCGGCAGGAACAGACCGTGCATCATGGCCTCGCTCCACACCGGCACCTTGTCCTTGAGGATGATCAGCAACGGATCGGCCATGATCATGAAGATCGCGCCGAACACCGCGCCCCGGAGGCTCACCAGCCCGCCGATGATGATGATCATGACGAAATCGATCGAGACAGCCAGGCTGAACATCTCCGGCGAGATGAACGACATCTTGTGCGCATAGAGCGCACCCGCGATTCCCGTAATGCCGGCCGACAGCGCGAACGCCGTGGTCTTGTAGCGCGCGGTGTCGATGCCCATGCTGCGCGCGGCGGTCTCGGAATCTCGGATCGCCATGAAGGAGCGTCCCGTCGAGGACCGGATGATGTTGATGGCGGCGAGGATCACCAGCACGGTGACGAGCAGACAGAGGTAATAGAAGCCTTCGGTGCCGAGCTTCAGCCCAAACACGCTCGGCGGCGGCAGCATCAATCCCTCATTGCCGTGGGTGACGCTCTCCCATCGCGCGATGATCTCCTCGACAATGAAGGCAAAGGCGAGCGTGGCAATGGCGAGATAGATCCCGTGCAGGCGAAGCGCCGGCAGCCCGACGAGGTAGCCCGCGATCCCTGTGAAGACACCGGCGAGCGGGAGATAGAGCACCAGCGGAACGCCGTGCTTCTGCGCCACCGCGGTGAAATAGGCGCCGATGGCGAGAAAGGCGGCGTGACCGATCGAGACCTGCCCAGCCTGCCCGGACAGGATATTCAGCGCCACGCCGACTATGGCGTAGATCATGATGAACACGAGTTGGCTGAGATAATAAGACTCGATCACGTAGGGCGCGGCAATCAGCCCTGCGAGCAGAACAGCGTACCAGAACACTGCGGCCTTCGACGGGAACAGCGGATCGCTGTCGCCATAACCGGTGCGGACATGGTGCGCCATGCCTTACACCTTCTTGACGGCGTTGAGGCCGAACAGGCCCTGCGGCTTCCACAGCAGCACCGCGAGCAGGACGACATAGGCCGCGACGTCCTTGAATCCCTCAGGCAGATAGAAGCCGGACAGCGATTCGACGATGCCGATGGTGATGCCGCCGGCGACCGCCCCGGGAATCGAGCCGAAGCCGCCGAGCACGGCCGCCGGAAATGCCTTGATGCCGAGAAAGCCGAGATTGGCATGTACCAGCGTGATCGGTGCCAGCAAGATCCCGGCGGCGCACGCCACCATGGCGGAGAGGCTCCAGATCAGCGAGAACATCCGCTTGACCGGGATGCCCATGTAATACGCCGCGAGCATGTTCTGCGACGTCGCCTGCATCGCGATGCCGACCCGAGTGTAGCGGAAGAAGGCGTAGAGCGCGGTGCAGAGCAGCACCGTCGCAACGATGATGGAAAGCGCGTCCCAGGCGATGACGAGCTTGCCGATCGTCAAGACGCCGTCGGTGAAGGGGGTCTCGATCCGCAGATCGTCCGTGCCCCAGATAATGCCAACGAGCGCCCGGATCACGAGCCCAAGACCGATCGTCGCCATCACGATCGAGAATTGCGGATAACCGAGGATGGGACGAAGCACGAGCCGTTCCATGATCGCGCCGAGGATCGCCATTGCGATCACGCACAGCAGGAACGACAACCAGTAATTCAGCCCAAGCGTCGTGATGAAGGTGACCGACATGAAGGCACCGAGCATCATGATTTCGCCCTGCGCAAAATTCACCACTTCGGTCGCCTTGTAGATCAGGACGAACCCAAGGGCGATCAGCCCATAGACGCACCCCAACGCTACGCCGCTAATCAATTGCTGCGTGAAATCGAGCATTTCCGTCCCAATGGCGCGTCGCGCCTGATTTTTTTCGATATGAGGACGGTCGATGTTGTTAGTCAAGCAGCTAATTAAATCGACGCTTCGACCATCGACTAAGATAAGATAGCGCGCTCAATCGTTTCGTGCAGCGCCTTGCCACAAGACAGCGGAAGTGCCGCCTCGGCCTTCTACGACCAGACGTGGAGCTTGTAGGGATTTGTACAGAGCAGCGAATCCTTTGTCCTTCTTGTGGAGGAGCGATGACGGTTTCGCTCCGCTCTACCATTTTACGAACTGCCGCGTGGTGACAAGCCCTCGCTCTACTCCTTCTTCGTTCGATAATCGCCGAAAGTCGTATCGCGCTGGTCGAGGAGGTCTTTCACGCTGCTGCCGTCGCGGCGAAAACTGCCCATGTAGGCCCTGCTCGCCTCAGTGGTGAAGGCCAGCGCCTGGATCTCGGTGCCGGCTCGAATGGCAGCGCGGGCGCCCATGATCTCCATCGCGCGGTGGACACTGCGCTTGTTGAGCTGCTGCAGCTCGACCGGCACCTTGGCGGCGCGCTCGGCGAAATCGAGCGTCTTCTCGTCGAGCTCGGCGAGCGGGAACGACCGCGTCGCGTACCCCCAATCGGCAGCTTCGCGGCCGGACATCGCATCGCCAGTTAGCATCAGTTCCATGGCGCGGCGCATGCCCAGCAGCCAAGGATGATACTGCATGTCGGGCGGGCTCATCAGACGCACTGGAGGATAACCGATCTGCGCATCTTCGGCGACGTAGACGACGTCGCAGGCGGTGGCGAGCTCGGTGCCGCCCGCAAGGCAGTAGCCGTGCACCTGCGCGATCACGGGCTTAGCGAGATCCCAGATCCGAAACCAGCCTTCGACCACGTGGCGTGACCACTGGCCCGGGCCTGAGGCCGAGTGATAGGGCTGGTCGACGCGATTGTCGGCGGAGAGATCGTAGCCCGCAGAGAAGCAAGGCCCTGCGCCGCGTAAGATCGTAATCGAGACTTCGCCGTCGCGATCGGCCTCTTCGAGCACCTCGAAAATTTCGCTGCGCAGGCGATTGTTCAGCGCGTTGCGCTTCTCCGGCCTGTTCAACGTGATACGCCGGACGCGCGGACGCGGTTCGTCGACGATGATGTGCTGGTAGCTCATGAAATCCTCCCGAACGCCAGGCTTTTTGCCTTTAAGGAAGGTCTTGCCCGAGATCGAAAGCGATGTCATCGGCCGCAAACGCAGATCACCCCGCCAGCAGCAGCGAGAGCGAGGCCGACATGAAATTTGTCCCAAGGGTATCAGCAGCCGCCGTTCTGAGGAACGCGCGCGGAAAATCAGCCTCGAGGCAGTAGCTGCCACATACTCATGCAGCAGCGTTTGCCAGTCTGGGGGCACCGCTCCGGCCGGCCCGGGGACAGGCTGATCCGGCGGACGCGAGTGCGGGCCTTCAGAAGCTCGAAGTCACACGCTCGCGCGCCTAATGGCGTCAAAAAAAGGCCGCCATCACCGCGGCAATTACAACATCTTGGTCCAACGGGCAGACCGAAGGGCAGATCACCCAGCTCAAACCCGTAAAGCGTCAAATGTACGGCCGCGCCAAACTTGACCTGCTCAGCGCCCGCTTGATCGGTAATACATGATCACGGCTGCACCAAAACTGCGTCAGAGCCAATATTGCAGGGCGAATGACACGGAGAGATTGTCGATCCGATCTGGAGGACCTCGAACAGGGACTCGCGAGTACAGAGCGTGTTGCCGAGGCGGTTAGGAGGACGGTTGCGAGTGCTTGTTGTCGAGGACGAAGACCTGATCCGGGACGTCATTGTAGATATTGGAGAGTCACGGACACAATATACTTGAGGCCGAGAGCGGCGAGCGCGCCCTCGAACTGTGTACGCAGGCCACTCCAGATCTGGTCTTCAACCGACGTGATGTTGTCGGGGTCCCCGACAGGATGCGCCGGTCCAATCAAATGCACGGACAGTCACCCGAAGGTCCCCCTCATTTACGCCACCGGCTACACACAGGCCGCCCCGCGTCCCTAATCCGGCAGCATGCGTCAAAACCGTAGCGCTTTGAACGCCTTCTGGAGTCCATCCGCTTGCTCACGGGTCCATCGATCGGCTGAAGCATGACCGGATCGAGCTGCACCGGCGTGCGTGCGGCTCAGGGCTGGAGGGCGTGGTGTCCAAGGTGGCGGACTCCCCACACGAGGGCGGCCGCCGCAAGGGCGCCGACCTCGTGTAGGCGGGGCAAGGTGACCGCAGATTCGGCAAGACTTCCACCACCGAGCTCCAGAGGCGTCTGGACCCGTTGATCAGGAAAACCAAGCCGTACGCCAAGTGCATCGCTCAAAAGGGCGTCTGAGTCCCGCGCCCAAGTTTTCGCGGAAGTCGAATACCGCGCGAACTAGTCGGACGGAAGGTGCGGCATCCTTTCTTCAGGGGCTCCGGGAGATATCTAACAATGTCGGTTCGGCCCGTCCGTGATGCTGTGGACTTTTTGATTGCGCGGGCCCGGGCTATGCGTAACGTCAGTTGCCGCGTATGCAGCAGGGAAACGCCGCCTCGGGCAGGATGAAAACGCATGACAATCTTCGGAAAGCAGCAAGGAAGCCTGGTTCCCATCCATGAGGACAACACCAGCACGAAGGACTGGGTAATCCTGCTGGAAGCCGCCACCATCGTCGGGAACGATCGCGAAAAGCTTCGCGTCGCCCTCACAACGCGGGACCGCAAGCTGGTGAAGAAGCGAAAGCTCTTCCGGAAGCCGGAATACTTCCTGGTTCTGGACGGGTACGATCCGCGGATCCACGCGCTATACTTCTGCCCACAGCTCTACAAGCATGCGGACGATGGCCTAGCCCCCCTCACCGGCCCCGAGATCGGCCAGCTGATGGCCAAGGCATTGGAAGGCGGCGCGATCGAGAAGGCGCCGTGGTATGCACCGTTCGAGGCTCTGCCCGCCGATCCGGTGATAAAGCCGTCGGCGAAGATGGAGTTCGACAGCCTCGTGGTCGACGCGCCGGTCGCGAAGACGGACAAAGCGACTTCCCTGCGGGCGGTCAAATTTCCCGACAAAGGCTGACGGGCCAAACTAAGACGCTAGGCTTGAAGCCTATCCCTAACGGACCTTTTCGATCTGGTCACCGACCAGCCGCGTGAGCCGTTTGACGTCCCGCGTCGCCATCGACGTCCCGACGCGGACGGCCTGCACATCGTCGCCGGGTCCGAACAGCAGAGCCAGCCGACGCGCCCTGAGGCCCCGCGCCTCGAGCCCGGGCGCAAAGCATGACAACGAGCTTGCGGACATAGCGCTGGATGGTCTCGGGAGCGGCGATCGGCTCGGCGAAGACCTGCCGGACCTTGACAACGTCCGTCGGCCGGACCGGCTCGATCGGCTCGAAGCGGCCGGACGCTGGTTGAGCCGACGGCACACGGACGGGCCGAACCCAGCGGCGCCCCGCGACGCCGCCTCGATATCGCGGATACGCTCGAACCCGGATCCGCCTCCTCGATAACGAGTTCGGCGACCTGCGCCTGCCGGTAGCTAACGATTATGATAGGGCGAAACCTTCGTACCCGCGGGAAACGACGTTCTGACAGATTTCACGATAACGGACCAGGCCGCCGGCATATGGCATGAACACCCGCGGCTTGCCCGGAATATTCGCCCCGAGATACCAGGAATGCTTTGCCTGCGGCAGCAGTGTTCGGGCAGCAGCCTCATTGACTTCGCTCACCCATTTTTCGACAGCGTCAGGCCGTGCCTCGATCCGCTCCAGTCCGTTAGTCCGCATATGATGGATGCAATCTGCGATCCAGTCGACATGTTGTTCTATGGCTACGGGCATGTTGCACAAGACCGATGGACTGCCGGGCCCCGTAATGGTGAACAGGTTTGGAAAACCAGCGACCTGCAAACCTAGATAGTTGCGCGGTCCTGCCTCCCAGACATCCTTCAGTGACATCCCGCCGCGCCCGCAGATATCCATCTTGAGCAGCGGTCCGGTCATCGCATCGAACCCTGTCGCGAAAACGATGATGTCCAGCGGGTACTCGGCCTCATCCGTGCGAATTCCGGTCTCGGAGATCTGCCGGATTGGAGCAGCTTTCACGTCCACGAGCGTGACATTCGATCGATTGTAGGTCTCAAAATAGTCCGTATCGATCGGCGGGCGCTTGGCTGCATAGGGATGATCGATGTCAGCGAGCACCGCCGCGGTGTTGGGATCCTTCACAATCGAACGGATTTTCTTCTTTATAAAGTCGGCAGCCGTGTCGTTTGCTTCCTTTGAAATGAGCATGTCCTCAAAGGATGCGCGGAACTGCAGCCCGCCGCGCTCCCAGGCCTCCTCATAAATCCTCTCGCGCTCCTCTGGCGGCGTGTCGATCGCTTTGCGTTCAGCGACCTTAAATCCCATGCCATTGTAGGTTTGATGTGTGGTCGCGCGGATTTCGCGAGCGTTATCTTTGACGTATTGCTTGAAGTCCCGCGTTAGCGGGACATTGCGTGCTGGTACTGAATAGTTCGCGGTACGCTGAAATACGGTCAGGTGTTTGGCTTGAGCGGCAATCACCGGGGCTGCCTGGATGGCGGTCGATCCCGTGCCGATCATCCCCACTCGCTTGCCCGCAAACCCGACGCCTTCGTGCGGCCACTGCCCCGTATGGTACCAGTCACCCCTGAAGGTCTCCAGCCCTGGAATCTTGGGTACGTTGGCAGTGGACAGGCAGCCGACGGCGGTGATGAGAAACTTCGCGATGAAGGTCTCGCCCGTTTCTGTACGGATATGCCAGCGGTTGGAGGCGTCGTCGTAGTGCGCGGACGCAACCCGGGTACCAAATTGAATGTCGCGTTTCAGGTCAAGCTTGTCCGCCACGAAATTCAGATAACGCAGAATTTCTGCCTGGCCCGGATAGCGTTCGGACCATTCCCATTGTCGCATTAAGTCAAGGGAAAACGTATACCAATAGACATGGCTTTCAGAGTCGCACCGCGCCCCAGGGTAGCGATTCCAGAACCACGTGCCCCCAACACCATGAGCTGCTTCTACTGCCTTTACTTTCAAGCCAAGGTTATCCCGAAGCCGAAACAGCTGGTAAAGGCCCGCAAAGCCCGCACCAACAACCAGCGCGTCTAGCTCAACAGGTTCATTCGACATGGCTGCACTCTCTCATTACGCCGCCCCACGAATATAAGCTAGGTATACCGGCAGCGCGGTGATGGTGCGCTGCGCCACAGTGAATTCGATTAACATACCGTCCCGGGTAAGTGCGCTCAAGCTCCCCTTCTCTGCTTTAACGCAGCTCACTGCCGGCGCGTCGCCTTCCAAAGTCTGGAATGCGCCCCTTCAAAGAGCGAGCCGGGCCCGAAGCAAACAATTTCCTCGAAGCGGCAGGTCCGACAAATTGGCTCGCCGTCCAGCCGACCATGAGAGTAGCTGCAGCGGCCCCTATAATCCAACTTCTTTCGGTCGATTTCTAATTCGAGCAACCGCGAGGTTGGCCGCGGACATGCGTAATCATCAGGGCGCAGCAATCCGGCGTGCGCTCGCAAGAAAACGCGGCGCCTTCCAGGAAGATTGGCGGGAGAGACTGTAAGGGCGCCGCTCAGTTCAATTGCAGCTCGATGATGTGCTTCGGATCCGGCTTCAGCTCACCGCTTTCAACGCGTTTGACGATGTTAGTCAGTGCGGCGTTGGCGGGGAAGCTATTCCCAGCTTTCCGCGCTCATTCACGACGAAGCAACGAGGAATTCGATGTCAGTGCGACGGCCTTCTGCATGTCTTGGGCCATCGAGGGTGTTATTCGGCGCGCAATTTGCCCCCTTATCGGCGCCAAAGGTTGACCCCTGCGAGGAATGACCAATCCTTTGATCAGCCGTCAGAATGTTGAAGAATTGTGGGTCAATGTTGGAAGCCGATGGGGGTCAAAGTTCGGGTCTGACTCATTTCTGATGAAGTTTGCCGGGCGACTGTGTTCTCAAACGGAGAATCAGCGCCATGCGGACAGGCTTTCGAATTTCATCGCTCGTACCGAGTGGTTTGGTGTTTGATGGCGTAAGTGATTCAGAGGATTCGGTTATTCTGGCTGTTCGGTCAGAGGCTACGGAGGCCCAGTGCCCTTTGTGCACGACAGCATCGCGCCGAATCCATAGCCGTTACATCCGGCACGTGGCTGATTTGCCATCAGCGGGCAGAAAGGTGCGCCTCCGATTGCTCACGCGGCGCTTCACATGTGAGGTGCCGCATTGCCGCCGGCGGATCTTCTCAGAGCGGTTTGGAGAAGACATCGTTCCGCTTCGACGGCGCCGGACGGCACGGCTGGAATACATCGTCCATCACTTGGGGTTGGCGCTGGGCGGCCGGCCGGCGGCAAGCTTCGCCAAGCGGCTCATGCTGCCCGTTAGCAACGATACCTTGCTACGGGTGGTCCGCCGGCGGGCGGCGATGCCGACAGATCCATTGCTTGTTGTGGGCATCGATGACTGGGCGTTCCGGAGAAACCATCGATACGGGACGATCGTGTGCGATTTGGAGCGCCGGCGGATCGTTACCCTGCTGCCCGACCGGGAAACTGCGACCGTTCGGGCGTGGCTATCGAAGCACCCAGCGATCAACATTGTGTCGCGAGATCGCGGTGGTGGATACGGCGAGGCAGCAGCCAAGGCGCTGCCGAACGCCATCCAAGTCGCCGACCGCTGGCATCTGATGGAAAATGCGAGCGCGGCCTTCCTTGATGCGGTGCGCCGCTCCATGAACAGAATCCGAACCGCAATCGGAGCGACGACGATCAACCCGGAATTGCTGACCTGTGCGGAAAAGCTGCGCTATCAGGGCTATCTGCAGCGCCAGGACAGCCATGCCTCAATTACGGCTCTCGTCAGCGACGGTGTGCCGCTCAAGGAGATCGTCCGCCGCACAGGACATAGTCGCAATCTGGTTCGCCAAATTAGCCGCGGCGGCGGTACGGATATGTTCCGCACCCGTCAAAGCACCCTGGACGGGCATCTGCCGTTTCTGGACGCGCAGTGGTCAGGCGGCTGTCGCAACGGTGCCGAGCTCTGGCGCCGCTTGAAGGGACAAGGCTTCAAGGGATCGCTGCGCGTGGTGGCGGAATGGACGACGCGACGGCGGCGTACGAGACTATCAGCCATCAACAATTGCAGAAGGTCCCCGCCGCCAGGACGATAGCGCAGCTGATGACGACGAAGCGCGACCACCTAACCAGGGCGGAGACCGTCACGCTTGCGGTCATCGAACAAAACGTTCCTATGCTGGCCGATGCCCAAGCTCTCGTTGGCCGCTTCCACGCGATGATCCGAAGGAAGGCCGAGATCGAGCTCGAAGCTTGGATTGAAGAATCCAAGCGGAGCCTCATTGCCTCGTTCGCGAATGGAATCGCCAACGATATCCTCGTCGCCGCCCCATAGCATCTCCCTTGGAGGCTTTCGGACGCCGGCCGCCCGAATGTGCCGCGCCGTCAATCATGCGGCCGGCATCCGAAACCCTTCACACAAGCGGACCTCGCGTTACGACAACTAAGGATGGGATAGATCAACCGACCTGTTCACGAGTAGACGCTCAAGCACGGTCTTCCCGCTGGCGATCTGCCGGTCGAACTCCTTCACGGAGTAGTCCTCGCCCTTCGGCTTGTTCGACGAATAGAATGAAATTCTCTGTGTAAGCCTATCGTGGCAGGCCCAAAGAGAACAGCCGCCTGCGAAGTTGCAATGCACTGGATAATATCGGCTTTGCTCCCGACCACCTGCGTCCAGAAATTTGATGAACATGCTGCCGTAAGGAGACCCCGCTTGGTCTTGTCTGGTCCATCCGTATTCGTCGGCGGGTAGGCCGATAGCCACCTTTCGATAGCGAGCCCAATCGGCCTGCCATGCCTCGCAGTTCGTATCCACGCCGGAAAGGATGCTGGCCCGGTTCACTCCCTTTACTACGGAAACGCCTATGATTTCACGCGGGTGGTTGGTTGATGAGCCTACACTTACAGAGACCCATTCTGCGGAGCGCAATCGGGACGCCAATCGTTCAGGATCACGTAGAAGGTCGTTGAGGTAGAAGTGAAATGGGCTTTTGCCTGGCGGGCTTGCTACATAGAAGCCAGTTTGTTGATCCTTTGGGTCCTCATCCGGCAGCGCAACGGTCACGCCATTCAAGTCAACAAGATATCTTCCGTCCGAGGCTCGCTTTATCGCTTCTTCGCACCGCGCGATCGAAATTGAACTAGCGACAAGGAAAGCTAGGACCGCCGTCTTCCAGTTAGGGCTCATGCGGCTGCTCCGGCGCTGGCCATTTGCGCCCTTGGTTACGAGGCTCTCAAGTGGAACGTCAACCGCGGCAACGACCAATACTCAATTTTCCATAAACGCGAGGTCCGCTTCGGGTCACAAGCCGCCGATCACGCTCAAGGTGCAGACTTCCGCTTCGCGTTGGTAAGCCGACGTTTACAACGGGCGATGGCTCAGTGGTCGCCGGCCGGTTTGACCTTCTTAGGATCAAACTCTTGCCGTGTGATCCATTTTGCATGTTCGGTTGAGACCAGCGATTCCACTCTCTCGACTAGAGCTTTCATCGCTTGATCATCAGTAAGCCCATCGTAGGAGCCGGATCGTGCGATGTAAGAATATTTTTCGTGTCGCAGAGCTTCGCATGTGGACCGGTACGTTATCCAATTGTGCTGCCATTGATTTAGCTGCTGCAAGCCCTCAAGGAGAACAGCCGCTGCACCAATCGATGCGGTGACCCATCCGTTAAGCAAGAGCGCAGAGATGGGAACTAGACCGCTAAAGATAAATTCAAAGAACTTTACTCGCTTGAACCATGACTGTGCAGTACCGGATTTTGAGTCGTACCATTCGATCTGCTGTTCGAGCCGTAGATACCCGGAGTCAGGCTCATCATGAGTTGTTGCAATCATTTGGCGTCGATCAATCGAGCAAGATGTTCATGATCCCAAGCGTACCAAGGCAACTGTAACTGCTTCGCGAGCGGCGGGAGAGTCAACCTGTCTGGCCCATCTTTGAGTCCCATACAGATAATCCTATTTCCTCTGGCGAAGCTCGTTTCAAGCTCCCAATTTACCCATGTACTGGTATGAGTCAGAGCGCTGAGCATGCAGACCGTCACGCTGCTCCTATCAATTTTCTCTTTGATTTTGGATTTGATATACTTGGCATTGTCACTATCGATTGCGACCTGGAGGGATTCGTCATAAAATTCGATGTCGAATTTGTCGTTTGCCGCCAGAAGACGCAGACCATTTACCTGTGGCTTGTCCTCGTGCCGGAAGCTGATGAAAACTCTCTTCATTGGTTGATTCCCCCGAGATAAAGGGGGACACTGTTTCGCAACCTAAGCGTTAGGGCTCGGAAACCCCTTTCTTAAGTTTATCCTTCGAATCAAGCGGTTCTTGATCGGCCGGTGCTACACCGAGGTGCTCCACCATGCCGACGATCAAGATGCCAAAGCCGGTCAAGCGTCCGACCTCCCAAAACTACTGGATCCGCAAGAAGGTCCCGGCCGACCTGCGCCCCCGCGTCGGCAAGACCGAGATCTGGGCGAGCCTCAAGACCGACAGCGAGCGGCAGGCCAACATCGAGATCGGCGCCGTGAACGCCAGGATCGAGGCCGAATGGGCCCGCCTGCGCGCCGACGGAGCCCGCCCACCGGCCGCGGCGGCATCCGTTCCCGAGCCGTTCAAGCTCACCCATCAGGACCTCCATGCTTTGCGGCGGGACGAGCACACGCGGGTTCGGGATCACTGGATGCCGGAACCGCCGACCGGCTTCAACAAGGTGAGGATGACCTTGGGCGACGACGACTCGCTTCAACTGGACGCCATCGACCTTCTGAAGAGCGGCGGGTATGCAGCTTCTCCGGCCAACGTAGAACGCCTGGTACCGCTCCTGATGCGGGCTAGAAAGGAAGCTGCCTCCGACGTGGAGTACGCCAGGCTCGGCGAATACGACAAGATCACGGATCTGACGAAGATTCCGGAACGAACTACGCCGGCGCTTGATTTCCTCGCGGCCTTCCAAGAGTACGCCGCGAAAGGGGGGCTCAAGGGCGGAAGCGCGGGACGCACGGCGAGCCGCTGGCGGCCGAAGGTCAAGGAGTTCTGCGACTTTGTCGGCCACAGGGACCTGAAGCGGATCAAGACGTCGGATGGATACGATTGGGTCGACCACCTGATCGCCAAGAAGATCCCGCGCGACAGCATCCGCAAGGTCTGGATCGCCGCGCTATCCGCCACGGCGACCTTCCATTGAACGACGCAAGCTCGACCAGAATCCATTTCTCGGCATCCGCGTGCGCGACGAGGACACGTCGGAGGACGAAGAAAAGAAGAAGCAGGAGGCGGAGCCGCCACGCAAGGGATTCACGCCGCAGGAAGCCAAGCGCATCCTGACGGCCACCCTCGTGGCGCCGAGCGAATTCATTTCCGTCGAGATGGCCGCGGCCCGCCGCTGGTTGCCGTGGCTGTGCGCTTACAGCGGCGCGCGCGTGAACGAACTGACCAGCCTGCGGCCGGAGGATATCGCTCCTTACGGCATCAAGCTCTGGGCGATGCGCATCAAGCCCTCCCTCGAGAAGACCAAGACATGGCGCGTGGTGCCCATCCATTCGCCCATCATCGAGCAAGGTCCCGAAGGACAGCGTTTTCTGGACTATGTGGCGGTCCGCGCCAAGCTCAAGAAGCCGCTGTTCTACGATCCGGAGCGCCGCCGCGGTGGAATTGTGCGGCATCCGCAATTCCACAAGATCGCCGAACGGATCGGCGAATGGGTGCATGGCCTCGGGATCCCGTACGACGTCAAACCGAACCACGGCTGGCGCCATCTGTTCAAGAGCGTGGCCAGGCACGTCAAGATGGACCGCGAGGTTGAAGGTTTCATCACGGGCCACAGCCCGAAGGACTCCAATGCAGGCAACGACTGTGGCGACCGCTGGATCGAGACGATGGCGGCCGAGATCGAGAAGTATCCGCGCTACGACATCGCCGCTCTGGACGATCCGCCGGCGCCGCACAACCGCCGCAGGCGCACCAACTTCGACGTCGCGGTCGCGAAGGCAGCGAAGGAACGGCGCAAGGCAGCGCGGGCGAGGCGAGCTCCGGATGCAGCTAGGTGACCGAGAAAAGGAAGCCTGGGGCGGGGAAAGTGGGACTCTCTTCCCCGATGTCGCGAACCCGCGAAAACTGCCGTAAAACAAGGATTTCTGAAAAGCCCGGTCGGATTTTGTGACCACCGCTGTGTACCACTTTGCGGGGCGGACAAGGACTCAAATTTCAGGTGATTTCGAGGCTTTGCTGGCGCCGCCGGGAAAATCAGAGCGGGTGCAGCGCGCGTTTCGGCAGTGCACAGCAAGGGGCGCCTGCTGCATGCTCGGCAATTTGGACTCCTCCGTCTTGGCTTCCTTTCGTCGTGCGCTAATATTGCGCGCCACACGACTGGATGAGTTCGCCATGCCTGAGATCATTAATCTTGGCGCGCTGCAGCTGACGTTCCTACAGACCAAGGATGAAACCGCTGGCAGCCTCGATCTGTTTGAGATGACGCTACAGCCGAACGCGCGCATGCCAATTCCGCATTATCACGATCGCTGGGACGAGACGATCTATGGACTCAGCGGCATCTCGACCTGGCGGATGGACGCAAAGGACATCGACGTGGCGCCGGGCGAAAGCCTCTTCATCAAGCGGGGCGTGGTGCACGGCTTTATCAACCGTTCGCCTCGACCGGCGACCTGCCTGTGCATCCTCAGCCCCGGCGTACTCGGCCCACAATACTTCAAGGACATGGCGGCCCTGCTATCGGCCGGCACGCCTGATCCGGCCAAAATGAAGGAAACGATGTTGCGCTACGGGCTGGTTCCGGTGATGCAATCCTGAGGATGAGTGCGGCGCGAGCCATCGACTCAGCTGGCCGACGGGGTCGCCATAGCACAAGGGCGAAGGCGCGCTCACCGCTGTCGTAGTGGTCGAAAGGGTGGGCGCTGCCGCGCGGCAATTTCGGGGATGCCTGAGCGTCAATCAGCATGAGAGTGCTGCGAGACGCACTCTCCCCATTGCCAAGCCTTCGCGAGGAGGTAGAATTCGCTAGATTTTGCAGCACTCTTGATTTCCACGTCATGCGTTGATTCTTATGGGGTCTCCCATGTTCGATCCTGCTATGTCCGCGCTTTTGCGCGCGGTGCTGGACGAGGTCTGCGAAAGCGTTTCCCGGGCCGGGACCAGCACCCGCACCCATGTGGCGTCGACAATTCCGGAAGCTGTGACCAGGGGCAACACATCTCGGGACCAACTCAAGCAAATCGGACGCGAAGCTCTCTCCGACGCGCCCACGATGTGGCGCTGATCGCGCGGGGCGGGCATGAACTTCCAGGTGACGGTCCTCAAGATCCTGGTGAGCTATCCAGATGGTTTCGCCGTCATGGAGGACCTCAAGCGCGACATGGCCATCTTGGTGACCAGTGGTCGCGAATGGGCGGACCGGACCAGGCGCCTCGCCGCCCGAGTCCCGGATCTCCACATCTTTTCCCAAGGGCTGGTCGAACGCATCAGCGGTGGCTGGAGGATCACGTCCAAGGGACGGGCAGTGCTCGAGTTCATGGAGGCCCGAACCGCTGCGCCCGAGCCGATCCGGGCGCCCTTGGTCGAGGATGCTACGGCTGCGACAGTCGCTCCGACGCAGGTTCCTCCGCTGCGGCAGCCCGCTGACCGCGCCAAGCGGCGGCGCGAACGCCGCGAACGTCGTCGTGAGGCGCGCGAACGAGCAAGGGCCAACGCGTGTTGAGGTGTCCTACAGAGGTGGCAACGCGCGAAATCAAGACGACGGGAGCCGGATTTGCGCAATGTCGCCGGCCGCGACCGCGCCGCCGGCCCCCACCCCTCGCAGCACCCCACATTAGAATGGAGCGCCGATTTCCGCCGACGAGAGCACCTGCCGCGGTCGATCAGGACACACGGCGTTCGGAGGCCGGTCAGCTCGATCATCGCTGTGGGTCCGAGCTCGATAACGCCCCCGAGCGGCGTTCGCTCGAGGTCCAAGCCTGCGGTGGTGATGCTCTCGCCTAGGTCCCCTGCGATCCTGAGGCGGTTTGTTGAAGTGGTGACCGCGATCGGTGGCGACTGCGGGACCACGTTGCACGTTGCCCTCCAGCGACCAAGCTGGCCTTGGGGCATCAGGCCGCCCGGCCGAACGAGCGTCGGCACTCAGCTCAGCGCCATTCCACGCTGGTGATCCTGTAGGCCTTCGCCGCGCGAGGCGTCAGAACCTCCACGGTTGTATCTTTCGTCTTTCCGATAAGCGCGCGAGCAAGCGGCGAAAACATGGAGATCTTACCCCGTGCGGCGTCGGCCTCGGGCTCACCGACGATCTGCCACCGCCGTTCATCCCCGGTGTCCTCGTCCACGACCGTCACGATGGCACCAAACCTGACCGTATCGCCCGAGAGTTCTGAAACGTCGATCACTTCAGCCCGAGCGAGCTTGTTCTGTACTTCCGCAATGCGGGCCTCGTTGACGTCCTGCTCTGATTTAGCGGCCTGATACTCTGCATTCTCCGCCAGATTCGCATCGTCCGCGATCGCCTCCCGGATGCGTTCGGCAATGCGGGGACGCTCCACCTGAACAAGGTGACCCAGTTCTTGTCGAAGGACCGTATAGCCATCTCTTGTCATTGGCAGTTTCTGAACCGGCTTGTCGAGGTCATCATTCATGACGTAATGCCTGAGCCGGCCGCATCCGAAGCTGGGCGTTGGCGGCACCGTCTCGGTTAATCGCAGCCGCGGAACAATCGGCCGGCCAGCCATCCGTTCCTATCCTTCAGAACGGACCCATTCCATAGCAGGTGGTCGGGAGCGGCACGGCCTTTTCGGCCTTCGTGCCTTCGGGGCGGGCCAAGTCAGCTGCGACTGGGCCGAGCGCGCATCATCAATCTGGGTTGCGAATGCAAGGATCCAAGGAGTGTACGCGCGAGCAGGCCCTGCAGCCGACCACCTGGGCATACTTCACGGCATGCGCGGCTGACGCCGAGCTACTGCGTGCCGCAAAGGACACCGGGTCTGCGGGATGGCCCCGGAACGTTCGGTACGATTGCAAGAATAGGTCATATCCGGCCAAGAACGGCATCGACGCGGCCGTGCCGAGAAGGTTGGCAAGGACAACCATTAATATCGTTTCCGCAACCATACTCATCACCGTTGCGTCGCGGCCAAGGCTGCAACAGCCCTGCACTGGCCGTGCGGCTCGTTTAAGGAGCCATTTCTGCTGCGCCAGCAGGAGCGTTTTGGCCAGCTTCGTTTGATTTCTTCGGCGCCTCCGCCACCATGGCTTCCGTCGTGATCAACAGGGCCGCGATCGAAGCTGCATCCTGCAATGCGGATCGAACGACCTTGGTCGGATCGATGATGCCTTTCGCAAACAGATTGCCGTATTCCCCTGTCTGGGCGTCGAAGCCCCAAGCATAATCCTTGTTCTCGAGGACCTGTCCGATGATGAGTGAAGCCTCTTCGCCCGCATTTTCTGCAATTTGCCGCGCCGGCCAAGCGACTGCTCGTTTGACGATCTCGATCCCATGCCGCTGATCGTCATTTGCCGCCTTGAGCTTCTCCAGCGCGGCTGCGGCGCGGAGCAGCGCCACTCCGCCGCCTGGAAGGATCCCTTCCTCGACCGCGGCACGCGTTGCATGCATGGCGTCGTCAACGCGGTCCTTGCGTTCCTTCACCTCGACTTCGGTCGCGCCTCCAACACGTATCACGGCTACCCCGCCGGCAAGCTTGGCCAACCGCTCCTGTAGCTTTTCGCGATCATAGTCCGAGGTAGTGTCCTCGATCTCCGTTCTGATCTGTCTGACGCGCGCCTCGATTTCTGACTGCTTACCTGAGCCGCTGACGATCGTAGTATTGTCCTTGTCGATCGTCACCTTCTTGGCGCGCCCGAGCATGTTGAGTTGGACTTTTTCGAGCTTGGTGCCAAGATCCTCGCTGATGAAATTGCCACCGGTCAGAATGGCAATGTCCTGCAACATGGCCTTGCGGCGATCGCCGAAGCCTGGTGCTTTGACAGCTGCGATCCTTAGTCCGGCGCGCAGCTTGTTGACAACAAGGGTAGCAAGAGCTTCGCCCTCCACGTCTTCCGCTATGATCAGCAGCGGCTTTCCGCTTTGGACCACCGCCTCGAGCAGTGGCAGCATGGGTTGTAGGGTTGAGAGCTTCTTCTCGTGGACAAGGATATAGGGATCGTCCAACTCGACCCGCATCTTCTCCGTATTGGTCACGAAATAAGGGGAGATATAGCCGCGGTCGAACTGCATGCCTTCGACGACCTCAAGCTCGGTCTCGAGCGATTTGGCCTCCTCCACCGTGATGACACCGTCGTTGCCCACCTTCTTCATGGCATCTGCAAGAAACTGTCCAATCTCCCGGTCTCCGTTGGCCGAGATCGTCGCGACCTGTGCGATTTCATCGTTTGAGGTCAGCTTCTTCGCATTCTTCTGCAGTTCCTCAACGATCCTATCAACTGCCAGATCAATCCCACGCTTGAGATCCATCGGGTTCATGCCCGCCGCGACGGCTTTGGCGCCTTCCCGCACGACTGCCTGCGCCAGCACTGTTGCTGTCGTGGTGCCGTCGCCGGCTTGGTCGGATGTCTTCGATGCGACCTCGCGGACCATCTGCGCGCCCATGTTCTCGAACTTGTCTTCAAGCTCGATTTCCTTTGCCACCGTGACCCCGTCCTTAGTGATGCGGGGCGCCCCGAAACTCTTTTCGAGCACGACATTTCGGCCCTTTGGTCCCAGTGTCACCTTGACCGCGTTGGCAAGAACATCAACGCCTCGGAGCATCTTTTCGCGGGCGTCGGTTGAGAATCGGACTTCCTTCGCGCTCATATCGTCCTCCCGAAGAATTCTGAGCCGTACGGCACGCCTGTGCGCCGTCTTCCGGACAGGACTTGCCGAAGGAAGCAGCGCCTGGTCATCTCGCCTCAAACGAACTAGGATAGTAGTTGCCAGTTTCAAGTGCCGGCTACTGTCCGAGGTCTGGGAAGCGCTGAGACATCGGCATCGATCACATATGATGCCCAGCAAAATCTCCGGTGATGCCCAGCAAAATCTCCGGCAGGCCTAAAGCCCTGAGATGGTCGACGGCGTCACGAGCGCTTTGAATTCACGCGTCACCGCGCGGACGCCCGCCGCACCTTGGCGGCGCGGGGCCGACCGGTTTGCATGCAACGGACGTGCGCTGTTCTTTCGTTGCGCTTCGAACGCGCGGCAAAATGAGCGACTGCAGACCTGGGGCAGGTGGCGCCCGGTGAATGGACGATCCTCAATTCGCCTCGGACTGCGGTCGGGGCGCCGTCACACGCCCGACAGGCTTGGCGATCGAGAGCGAGCGCGCGGCGAGCGCCGAGAACTCGCCTTCCGGGCCTGGACGCCGGCGGGCCATCTTCTGGTAGAGCCTCAGATAATCGGTCGCCATCCGCGAAGCGGAAAAGCGCTCCTCAAACCGGGCGCGGACGCTTCGTCGGTCCAGGGCCAGTACCTCCGGGATCGCCTGCACAGCCTCCTCCATGGTCGAGACAACCCGCCCCGTACGCCGATCTTCGACGATCTCCGGAACCGAGCCGCGTTGGAAGGCGAGTACCGGGGTGCCGCAGGCCATCGCTTCGATCAGGACCAGCCCGAACGGCTCAGGCCAGTCGATAGGAAAGAGCAGCGCAGCGGCCTGGCCGAGGAATTCAGTCTTCTCGCTCTCGTTAATCTCACCGATAAATTCCACTCCCGGTCCATTCAGCATCGGCGCGACGACTTCCCGGAAATAGGCTTCGTCGGCCTTGTCGACTTTCGCTGCGATCTTGAGCGGTATCCCCGCCGCGCGCGCAATGGCGATCGCGCGGTCGGGTCCTTTCTCCGGAGAAATCCGGCCGAGAAATGCCAGATAGCAACCTCGGGGAGCGAAAGTCGGCGTGTGAAGGTCAAGCGGCAGGCCATGATAGACCGTCGCCACGAAGTTTGCGCGGGGGAGTGGCGCGCGTTGCGCATCTGAAATGGACACGAGCGGCATCTTCGCGAAGTGCGCGTAGAACGGCAGGTGGTCGGCTAGGTCCTGGCGGCCGTGCAGGGTGGTCAACGTGCGGCCGGCTTCTGCTCGGAATAAGGGGAAGTGCAGATAGTCGGTATGGAAGTGGAGGACGTCGAAATCGTCGGCGCGCTCGCGAACTTTGTCGAGCTGCAGCATTTGGTGAGGGACTGAATCGCGGACATCAGCGTCGAGCCGCAACGCCCGCGGCGTGCACGAGACCAGCTCGGCGGAGGTGATAGAATCTCCGCTCGCGAACAGAGTGACCTGGTGTCCTTGCTTAACGAGTTCCTCAGTGAGGTAATGGACAACCCGCTCCGTACCGCCGTAGAGCCGGGGTGGTACGCTTTCAAACAGTGGTGCAATCTGCGCAATCTTCATTTCCATCCTCCGTGTGTGCAACGAGTGCGGTCGCGCGGCGGGCTGCTGATTTTGTTCTGACCGGCGGGGCTTTCCCGGTGCTTGGTTCGGACCGGCCCTCCTGCGCTGCGTCGCCTCGTGGAGGATTGCCGATCATGACTCCGCGGGCGACAAAACTCGGCGGGTCGCTGGCAGGGAAGGACTCCAGTAGCGCGGTATCGACCGGGTCGTCTTGCAAGATGGTCATCGTAGCTCTCGCTTGCACCGATTGGAATTCATTGCTTAGCGCTGGGTAGCTGCTTGCAGCAAGAAAATGGGATTGCAGCCCAGGATTTCGCAAGGGCTGGAAAGGTTGTTTGAAGGCGGTCGCTTGAGAGATGTCTGGGCCGGCCACGTGCGCCCAAGCGCGCCAGATCGATTTCCATGACAACTCGGCATCCATCGTTTGTGGGACGATGCGTCTGCCGTCCTTGTAAGGCTGCTTAAGTTGCGGCCGGCGCTTGGTCGAGGGTGCGCGCGGCCGATGGATATCGCGCCGCGCGCACGTCGCCCAATTTAATCGCGATCCCCCATTTTCACGAGGAGCAGCCCCTGCAGATATCGGGGACAATCTCCTCCGCCCGGAACGTGTCCATACTGATGTTACGCTTGGTTCTGGTAAGCCGGCCATGCATCGTTCGTTCGGGCGATGAGGTCTGAACGACTGCGTTCGCACCGTCCGGCCGCTTCGAACGCTTTTGCTCTGCGCCGGCCAATTCTGTCGCGCTCAGCAGCAGTGCCAGCGCTAGTAAAGCTGAAACCAAGGGGCGCCACGCTCGCGCGCCAGCTTCAGCCATCGCGGAAAGTGGCCCGACGCTGCGAATCCTGGATTGTGCAGCGATGCGCCGGGCTGAGCGCCGCAGAGTGCGGCCAATCATGCGCTCTGACGAAGCGCCGGTTGAGAGATGACACGTAGTTTTCATAACCACATCCTCCTAAAAGCAACGTGGATCCAAGCTTCTTGCCTGGTGATCGCGCCAATCCTGCCGAGGCATTGGCAACAAACAATTTAGGAAATCTCCGGCGACGCCTCAAGCATCTCGACTGAATTCCGAACGGAAGCAAAGCATACCGGCCGCCGAGGGGAAGAATGGCTAACGGTTGCTGTGGTTGTAAGTCGCGCTAGTCGCAGTCCTTGCGGCCAGCGCGGCTGCTCAAGGAGCTACGAGCACGAAGTTTCTTACGGCGTCAGGCGTGGCGCGAGCCGGTGCTGGAGGAGCGGGGGTGCCCGGCGCGGCGTTCCGCTCTCCGCAACAGAGAATGCTACTCCTGCTTCAAGAGACCGCGATAAAAAGGGACTGGCCATCGCGCTTGACGCGCAGGAGCACCGGCCTGTTCTCCCGCCGTGCGTTCGTCCACGCCTCGGCCACATCGGACGGCTGATGGACCTCGCGGTTGTTGGCGCTGGTAATGACGTCCCCCGGACGGATCCCGCTTTCGGCAGCCGGACTACCGGGCTCCACATCGCCGACCATCAAACCTGTCGTATCCGCGCCCAGTTGCTTCCGCGCCGGCTCCGGGATCGGCACGAGACTTAATCCAAGTCGCTTGCTCGTCTTATCCGAGTCCTGCAAATCGCTCGTTCCGCTCCGTCGGTCCTCTTGGGCCCGCCGACCGCGACCGTGAGTTCCTCCGTGTTGCCGTTTCGGACCACCGTTAGATTCAACGGCGATCCCGGCTTGGTCCGCGCGACGGCGCGCGACAGGTCGCGCGGTCCGGCGATGGTTTGACCATCAGCGCGGGTGACGACGTCCCCGATTTTGATCCCGGCCTTCTCCGCGGGGCTACCCGGCTCCACGGATGCAACGAGGGCGCCCGTCGTATCGGAACGGCCCAACGCCTGTGCGATTCCGGCTGTCAATTCCTGCAGTCGGACGCCGAGGTAGCCGCGTTCGACTTTTCCGGTGCGGATAATCTGATCCGCGACCGTCTGCGCGGTCCGCGACGGCACGGCAAATCCGATGCCTACGTTGACGCCGAGTGGCGATAGGATCGCCGTGTTGACGCCGATGACCTCGCCTGCGGCGTTGAACAACGGACCTCCGGAATTACCCTGATTGATTGACGCGTCCGTCTGCAGGAAATCGTCGTAGGGCCCAGCTTGAATGTCGCGTGCCCGCGCCGAGAGGACCCCGACGGTCACCGTGCCACCGAGTCCGAAGGGGCTGCCGATCGCGATCGTCCACGCCCCAGGCTCCATCTTGTCGGAATCACCCCACGCCGCTACAGCCATGTTGGGCCGCGGCTCGATCTTGAGCACCGCGATATCCGTCGATGGATCACGACCGACCAGCTTCGCCGCCACGTCGGTTTTGTCCGCGAAGCGGACGTGGATCTCGCTGGCGTTATCCACGACATGATTGTTCGTGACGATGTGCCCCTCGGGGCTGACGATGAAACCCGAACCTAGCGCCGTCCGCTCGCGTGCGCGAGGTTCGCCGAACCGCCGCCGAAATAGCTCGCCAAGGGGCAGGTCGTCCGGAGCCTGGCGCGCTTCGTCTTCGATCATCTGTTTCGTGAGAATCGCGACCACCGCGGGGGCTTTCTGTTTCACAACGGCGGTAAAGTCGGTCGGAACTGCCGCCTGCTGTGCGTGAGCCGGCAGCGTCGTCGAGCAGATTGCGGCACCAAAAGTACTCGCGAACAAGGTGCAGAACAGTCGCGCTTTAAGATTGCCGGCCATAAGACAGTCCTTTCCGTCGAGGCAAACGAGCCCGCCTTCCCGGTTGCGCTGGGCGCCTCAGGGGTCGGGCGGTTTGCGGGCAGTAACGTTGCTTCGAGTGCAGGGTTGCTATCTGAGCCGGCGTTCCGGGAGAAAAGGCTCTGTCGCGACGCCGTACGTCCGCAGTCGCAAGGCCTCTTTCCAGGGTCGGCGATGTGCGGGCGAGCTGGCCCGGGTTGCGGTTGCGGCCGGACGGCACCGAGCCTATCGCCGCATAGGCCGCCCGGGAATTCGGCTAAACGCGGCGTTCGCTGTCCATGCTTTCCCGGGACCACGCCTTGAGCGGGGCACCCCGGATTTGCGCCAGGACACGTCGACGTACCGGCTCATCCTGTGCGGCAATGGCCGACGCGATATCGCGCAACGTTCCGCGCACGCCATACAGCTGATCCAATAGGTCCAGGATGATCGCAATGCCTTCGTCGTTGACGCCCATGTCGCTCTTCAGGTCTCGGATCAGCTGGGCACGGGCGACGTCGATCTCGGCAAACAGCCATTCCTCACCTTCGCTGCTGGGGGCAAGCCAGCCGGCCTCGACCCAGCTCTGGAGGTGCTCGCGGTCGAGCCGCGCGTGAACGAGAAATTCATTGATCTCCATGCGAGGCCCCATTGGTTCACGCTGCATGGCTTGCCCCCGCGCGCCAGCTCGATATCAATCTCTCGAGTTCCGGGTCGGGCTTTTCGGGCAACTTGATGTTTAAGGTGACGTATTGATCTCCTCGCGTGCCGTTGGAGCGCCGAACGCCTTTTTGCTTGAGCCGCAGGACCGTTCCGGTGTTGGACCATTTCGGCACGGTGATGGTGACCGTGCCTGTCGGTGTCGGCACCTCGATCTTGCCGCCGAGCACAGCCTTCTTGAGCGGGATTGCCAGTTCGACATGGATGTCGTCGCCCTTGCGCGTGAACAGCGGGTGTTCGCGCACTTCTATTTCAATCAGGGCATCCCCGGCGGGCCCGCCACCCAGACCCGGCCGTCCCTTGTCGCGAAGCCTCAGTATTTGACCGTCGCGACTCCCGGGCGGAATGGTGACTTCGAGGGCAGAGCCATCCGGGAGCGTGATCTGGCGCCTTGCGCCGTTCACCGCATCAAGGAAGTCGACTTCCATGCGATAATAGACGTCCTCTCCTCTCATCCGGAAAGTCGCGCCGGCGGCTCCGGATCGTCCGCGCCGGCGGAACAGTTCGCCAAACAAATCTCCTTCGTCGTCAAGATCGGAAAAGCCGGCGTCGCTGCTATAGGCCGAGGCTCCGGCACCTTCGGCAAAGTCCCGATAGGAACGGTACCGCGGTCGCTCGGCTCCCGAGGCATCGACTTCTCCTCGGTCGAAACGCGTTCGCTTGTCGGGATCGCTGAGCAGGTCGTAGGCGGCCGAAACCTCCTTGAATTGTTCCTCTGCCCGCTTGTTGCTCGGATTGAGGTCGGGGTGCAGCTTTTTGGCCAGCCGGCGGTAGGCCTTTTGGACCTCCTCCTGCGAGGCGCCCTTCTTCAGGCCCAGTGTTTCGTAGGGGTCGGTGGCCAACGCCTTCTCCTCTCACGTCTCGAAATGGTGGAATCCGTCGTGGTCTCGAGGTTTGACAGCTTCGGAATGCGAGGCTCGTTCCTGCCGTCGCCTCGCAACGGTGACCCGGGCCGGACGCAGCAGCCGCTCGTGGATGACATAGCCATCCTCGAGAACTTGCATGACGGTGCCCGGATCGTGTTCGTCATCCTCCACCTGCATTACGGCTTCGTGCAGGGCAGGATCGAACTTTGCTCCGAGCGCCTCGACCCGGCGGACAGCAAACCGCTCAAGCGTTGAGGTCAGAATCCTCTCGGTGGCTTTAATTCCTTCGAGCAGGGAAGAGTCATCGGTCATATCGGCGCGTCGCTGCTCGGCGGCAGCAATGGCACGATGCAGATTATCGAGCACCGTCAGGAGCTCGCGAGCGAAGTCGGCGATGGCGTACTGGCGGGCATCCTTCGCCATGCGCTCGCCGCGCTGGCGAGTGTTCTCGGCATCCGCCAGCGCGCGCAGCAGCCGATCACGCAGGGCGGTATTTTCCGCCTGAAGAGAATCGCGCTCTTTGGCTTCATAGACAGGCGGCGCCTGCTCGCCCGTGACGTTCCCCTGCATCCGGACCTCCTATCGCGGATCTGTTAAGCGGCTAGAGGAGCTTTGAGAGCCGCAGTGCCTCATCCCGTCTTGCGATCTTTGTCATCCAGCTCCTCGAATTCGGCATCAATCACGTCGGCGTCTCCCCGATCGCCGGATGTTCCGGAGGATTGCGAGCTGCCTGCTCCGCTACCGTGCTGCTGGATTTCCGCAAGACGCTGCGCAGCTTTCTCCAGCTGGGCGACAGCTTCCCGAACCCGGCCGATTTCGTCGCCCTGCATGGCGTCCTTGACCCGGGTGATGAGCTGCCCGACTTCAGCCTTCAGGGCGGCTGGTATGCGCTCGCCCAACTCCTGCATGGTCTTCTCGATCCGGTAGACTGCGGCATCGGCCTGGTTGCGCGTCTCCACCAGCTCTTTCCGCCGGCGATCCTGCTCGGCGTTCGCTTCGGCCTCGCGAACCATCCGCTGAATGTCCGCTTCACTCAGTCCGCCGGACGCCTGGATGCGGATGGACTGCTCCTTGCCGCTCGCTTTGTCCTTCGCGGAAACATGCACGATGCCGTTGGCATCGATATCGAAAGTGACCTCGATCTGCGGCATGCCACGGGGAGCGGGTGGAATTCCCACCAGGTCAAATTGGCCGAGCAGCTTGTTGTCGGCGGCCAGCTCGCGTTCGCCCTGGAACACACGCACAGTGACGGCACTCTGATTATCCTCTGCAGTCGAGAACACCTGGCTGCGTTTCGCGGGAATGGTAGTGTTACGGTCGATCAGCTTGGTCATCACGCCGCCGAGCGTCTCGATTCCCAAGGACAGGGGATTGACGTCGAGCAGGAGCACGTCCTTCACGTCGCCCTGCAGCACGCCGGCTTGAATGGCGGCCCCGATGGCCACGACCTCATCGGGGTTGACGCCCTTATGGGGCTCGCGCCCGAACAAGGCCTGGACGGTCTCCTGCACCTTGGGCATGCGGGTCTGGCCGCCGACCAGTACGACTTCATCGATCTGACCAGGCTCCAGACCGGCGTCCTTCAGGGCAGCCTGGCATGGTGGGATGGTTTTCTGGATGAGGTCGTCGACGATCGCTTCCAGTTTGGCTCGGGTCAACCGGATGTTGAGGTGCTTGGGTCCGTGCTGATCCGCGGTGATGAACGGCAGATTGACGTCGGTCTGTGTGCTGCTGGACAGCTCGATCTTGGCCTTCTCCGCAGCGTCCTTGAGACGCTGTAGCGCCAGGCGGTCGTTCCGCAGCTCGATGCCGCTTTCTCTCCTGAATTCATCCGCTAGATAGTCGATAATGCGCTTGTCGAAGTCTTCGCCCCCTAGGAAGGTGTCGCCGTTCGTCGCCTTGACCTCGAAGACGCCGTCGCCCACCTCGAGGATCGAAATGTCAAACGTGCCGCCGCCCAGATCGTACACCGCGATCTTGCCGGTGGCCTTCTTCTCCAGTCCGTAAGCGAGTGCCGCCGCAGTGGGCTCATTGATGATGCGCATGACCTCCAGGCCGGCGATGCGGCCTGCGTCCTTCGTGGCCTGGCGCTGGGCGTCGTTGAAGTAGGCCGGCACCGTTATGACCGCCTGCTCGACCTTCTCTCCCAGGTGGGCCTCCGCGGTTTCCTTCATCTTCGTCAAGATGAACGCGCTGATCTGGCTGGGACTGTACTTTTTCCCTCTGACATCCACCCACGCGTCACCGTTCGGTCCGGCTATGATCCGGTACGGGACCATGTCCTTGTCCTTCTGGGTGAAGGAATCGTCGTAGCGCCGGCCGATCAGGCGCTTGATCGCGAAGATCGTGTTTTCGGGATTGGTGATGCTTTGGCGTTTCGCCGGCTGCCCGACGAGTACTTCGTCCGTGTCGGTGATCGCAACCATCGACGGGGTGGTGCGCGCGCCCTCGGCGTTCTCGATCACCTTAGCGCTGCTTCCCTCCATCACGGCTACACAGGAATTCGTTGTACCAAGATCAATGCCGATTGCCTTTGGCATGGTAGATATCCCTGATTTGCGTCTTCAACCCCTAGCCGCGTCGCTCCTCTGTCGAGCGGCGAATTTTGCCTCATAACGAGGGCTGTACCCGGATGTTCCTCGGGTTCGATCGGTCCCGCGGCGCACGTCTCCTGTCGCGTTCAACTGGATCAATAATTAATTGCATGCGGCTTTCTGAGCGGGCGCCACGCCGAGCCCCGCTGCGCCAAGGCAGGGGGCCCGGCGCTGACGCATCGCCCTGCCGCTGCTCAGCGATATCCGGCGCGGGTCAGCGCCCAATCGAGTTCGCGCAAGGAGGGCTGAACGAGCACCTGACCGCCGACCGTGATCGTCGGGCTGCCGATGCGGCCGCCGGCCAGCCATTCGAGCTCGTCGCGGACCTGCGGATAGCTATCCCAGTCCACGAAACGGTAAGGTACGCCAGCCCTGTCGAGATGCCTGCGCACCATCATGGTGATGCCGCACCAGCGGCTTCCATAGATGACGATTTCGCCGATGTTGGGCCGATATCCGGATCGTGAAGAAGTCGTCGTGTACATGACTTAGCCTCCTTAAGCAGCTTTGCGGGTGTTCAGCCCGTTCAGGACCTCCAGCAGCTCGTAGATGTCGGGCACGTGCTGGAGCTTGGGCGAGACATGGACATAGCGGATGACGCCCGTGTCATCGATGACGTACAGCGCCCGCTCGGAGAATCCGTCTTTGTCTCGCCAGACATTGTATCGCTTGGCGACTTCGCCCTTGGGGTTGAAGTCGGCAAGCAGGGGGAACTTCAGTCCCCGAACGGCCGCCCAGGCGCCGTGGCTGTAGAGACTGTCGACGGAGATGCCGACGAGTTCGACACCCCTGCGCTGAAACTCCTCGATCTCTTGCTGGTACAGATCGAGCTGTCGACTGCAGCCCGGGCTCCAGTCGAGCGGATAAAACGCCAAGACAACCGGCCGGCCACGGAAATCGGACAGGCGCACCGTACGACCGTTTGCGTCGGGGAGGGCGAATTCGGGCGCCACCTGGCCAATCTCGAGGGGCGTGCTGACGGCATCACCTTCCATAGCCGGGGCGTGCTGATGCAGTTCAACGATGTCCTCGATGTTGGGGCCTGGTCTGGCCTGCGCGGGACCGGAAGGCCCCACTGCGCGCCACAACTCCTGCACCATTCCGTGCAGCGTCGAGATAGCCTGCTTCTCGGGCCCCTGCGCAAGTTGGGGTGCGAGGGCGGCGAAGTCCCCCTCCAGTTGTTCTAAGCGGCTGGAACGAACGTCCAGTGGACCTGCATGCGTATCCATGGCTGTGCTCCGTCGTAAGATCTTTCCTTTCTGTTCAGTCTGTTCAGGAGGCGGGCGAGCGCGGACGCGCCGCCGCTCGCGATTGATATAGGAGCGCGAGTGAATCGCGCCACCCTATCCAGGCTGGCAACGGCTGCTCTTCATAACCAGATCCCAAGCAACAGCCCGCAACACAGGATAGATGGAGATGACCGTGGAAAAACGTCGTGTCGTTTGCCCAAAGTGCGACAGCATCAACGCCGTACCGACAAGCCGGCCGGCAGAGAAAGCCAGGTGTGGCCGCTGCCATGCGCCGCTTTTCGAGGGCGCCCCGGTCGAGCTCGATGCCGCGCGCTTGCGAAAGCACATTGCCAATTCCGATGTGCCCGTGATCGTCGACTTCTGGGCACCGTGGTGTGGTCCGTGCCAAGCCATGGCACCTATCTTCGCGCAGGCTGCCCGGAGCCTCGAGCCCCGAGCTCGCTTCGTCAAAATAAACGTAGACGACAATCCGCAGGCGGCGCGCGACTATGGTGTCCAAGGCATTCCGGCCCTCTTCGCGCTGAACCGCGGCGAAGTGGCTGCCCGCCATGCCGGAGTGGCCGAGGCGAACCTGCTGAAAGGCTGGGTCGAACGATTGGCTGGATGAGACCAGTTTCCCCGGTCGCGAGGTTTAGCTGGCCGTGTTTGGGGCGGCGAACAGGCAGATGAAAACTGAAGGCCATTCTGAAGTCTCCGCAGAGCTTTCGCGTTTGTCGCGCAGACGATTCGAGGGAGGGACTCCAATGAAGTTCCGGACCGCTTGTCTACGCCTTGTAGCTTTGGTGGGAAGCGTAGGGTTCACCCCAGTGGCCTTCGCCATGCCCAACGGTCTGCCCCATGCGCAGCAGCTCGCAAAATCCGGTGCCGGAGTGGAAGGGGTGCGCTGGATCTGCAATCCTTGGGGCCGCTGCAGGTGCCGCCCAACTTCTATGGCGCGTACGCCTTCTATCCGCCGCCGCCGTCTGTTTACTTCGCCCGGCGCTGCTGGGCACCAGGGTTGGCACCGGCACTGGTGGTGAATCGCTAAGGCTCAGGCCGCTTGGACTCCGACCGACTCGTCGTCAGCGGGGCCACGAGCTCTGATAATTTCGACTACATCAACAATTGTTAAGGACGGCGCTCCCCGCGTTGGGCACGTTGGTCTGCGCGGTCTTCAGAACCGGCGGTGCTCACTGGCTTGCCCTGCGCGGCAAGCCTCCGCTGGAGGCCGCTTGAGTGGCCGCCAAAATGAACCAAACGTGAGGCGGTCTGCTGATGACGGACGCAGCTATATTTCGCAAGCAAGCCGAAGAATGCCGCGAGCATGCCCTGAAGGCTATTAGCTCGATCGAAAAGCAGAGATGGCTTCTCCTTTCCGAGAAATGGCTTCGGCTTGCGCAGGGTGCTGACATTGGGCTTGCCAGTTAAGTGCGCAGGGCAGCTGCCAAGCGCTTCTTGGCTCTACAGCGGATCGGCGTCGCGAGGTGCAAAGCAACACGCCCTCGCGCCCCCGTTAACTTTTCTGGGCCCGCCGGAATGCTGGCAGGATGGCCACACTCGGTCCCCGACGAACATTGAGGAACCAGCGTCGGCGTCTCAAGCCCCGATCGAGATCCGCATCCACTCCGGAGGCGTTCTTCCCGCGTCGGCCGGAGCATAGGAACGTGTGAAAGTGCTCCCGGTTGCTTCGGCTTGGATAGCCATTGACGATCGGATCACTGCAGTGCCCCAGCGCCCGGCCGGCCCCCAAGACGCCGAAATGATGATCCGCAAGTTGCGGGTCAATACAAGATTGAGGGAGGATGACGTCTCCGCGCTTAGGAGGCTTTCGGTTCAGGTCAGACAGATCGAGGCCGGGTCTCTCATTGTGAGAGAGGGCGATCATCCGCAATACTGCTGCTTCTTGCTAGATGGATTGGCATGTCGGTCGAAAATAGCTGAAACGGGCAAGCGACAGATCGTGTCATTCCACATCCCGGGGGACATGCCCGACCTGCAAAGCCTCTTCCTCGAAACCATGGATCACGACTTGACGGCAATGTCGAAGGCAAAGCTTGGCTTCGTCAGCCATTACGCCCTGCTGGAGGTTGCCAAGGCGCGATGGTCAGTGGCCCAGGCGCTCTGGCGCGACACTCTGGTCGATGCCGCGGTTTTTCGAGAGTGGATCGTGAATCTCGCGGCCAGATCCGCACCCGCGCGATTGGCCCACCTCATGGCCGAACTGCGGGAGCGGTTCGCCGCGGTC
Source organism: Bradyrhizobium sp. CW1 (assembly GCF_023100665.1). Taxonomy (NCBI): domain Bacteria; kingdom Pseudomonadati; phylum Pseudomonadota; class Alphaproteobacteria; order Hyphomicrobiales; family Nitrobacteraceae; genus Bradyrhizobium; species Bradyrhizobium sp. CW1. The sequence goes on along the minus strand of NZ_CP064684.1, from coordinate 1,656,237 downwards.
GGGCTGGTCGCCGGACAGCAATTTGCGCTTCCGATCACCCAGGTCGATTTGGCCGACGCACTTGGGCTCACGCCCGTTCACGTCAATCGGGTCATCCGAGAACTCCGGGGTGATGGCGTACTGGATGTGCGCAGGAAGATGGTCAGCCTTACCGATGCAGCCAAAGTGGCGAAAATGGGCGGCTTCAACGATCGCTACTTGCACAAGGGCCAGAGCGACACCTGAAGCTACTCTGCGCGTCACAAGTGTTAGCACGTGATGGAAACCATCACGCCTAAACTGCTGGCCGCAATCGGACTTCGCCAAACAGTTCATTGCGCGCGAGCTCGTCCTGGCTTCCTTCGGATAGGTGCTTGACAAATCCGCATGGTTTCGTTGCAAAGTAGTGCCGTCCGAAGGATTTGCAGGACCTCGGTGCCTTGTTGGGCCTTGGTGACACACCCTTGGGAAGCCAAATCTTATCATCTGTCACCTTGCTGATCGAGCGAAGGAGTTGTTCCGCGCGCGACGGCGCGCCCGCTCGACGAGAGGAACATGAAGGGATTGAACCGCAGCAAAGCTTCAAGGAAGATATCGACCGGCATCGATGGTTTTGATGGCATTCTCGACGGAGGCTATGCCTCCAACAGGGTGCATCTGGTCGAAGGGCAGCCCGGCACCGGAAAGACCACGCTCGCCCTGCAGTTCCTGATGCAGGGGGCGGCAGTCGGCGAACGCTGTCTCTACATCACGCTGTCCGAAAGCAAGGACGAACTGGAGCAGGTTGCCGAAACCCACGGATGGGATCTTCGCGGGATCGACATCTTTGAGTTGGTTCCGGCCGAACTCAGTCTGGATCCCCAGCAGCGGCAGACCGTGGTCTACGCCTCCGACCTGGAACTCGGTGAGACGACGAAGATGACCTTCGACGAGGTGAAGCGCGTTACGCCGTCTCGCGTGGTCTTCGACAGCCTGTCGGAAATCCGCCTGCTGGCGCAAAACCCGCTGCGTTATCGTCGGCAGGTGATTGGGTTGAAACACTTCTTTGCTCAGCAGGGCTGCACCACATTATTCCTGGACGACCTGACCGAGGAGGGCGACGATCAAAATTTGCACAGCCTGGTGCACGGCGTCATTCGCCTCGAGCACTACGCCCTTCAGTACGGCGCCGAGAGGCGCAGGCTGCGCGTGTTCAAGATGCGCGGCCGAAGTTTTCGCGGGGGCTATCATGACTTCCTGATCCGGAAGGGCGGCATTGCCTTGTTCCCGAGACTGGTCGCAGCCGAATACGCGGACGGTCAGCAGGTTGCGGAGCCGATTCTCTCAGGGATTGCCGAGCTGGATCAACTGTTGGGAGGCGGGCTGGACCGGGGCACCAGCACCCTTCTGATGGGGCCTTCCGGATCTGGCAAATCGTCGATCGCCATGCAATTCGTGATGGCTGCGCTTCGGCGAGGCGAGCGCGCACTCTTCGTAACGTTCGACGAGACCAAAAGCATCTTGAATAAACGCGCGGCAGGAATGGGCTGGAATCTCGCCGGACCAATTGAGGGCGGTCAATTGATTCTGGAGCAGGTGGATCCGGCTGAACTGTCTCCCGGTGAGTTGACCGGAATGGTGCGCCGCCGGGTGGAGGTTGAGCGCGTCCGCATCGTGGTCCTGGATAGTCTCAGCGGTTACCAGAACGCGATGCCGGCCGAGCAGTTCATGCTTCTGCTCATGCATGAGACGCTGACCTATCTGAACCACCGCGGGGTCGTGACGATTCTTACGCTCGCGCAACATGGTCTCATCGGCCCGATGCAGTCCAGCGTCGATCTGACCTATCTCAGCGATACCGTGCTTCTGCTTCGCTTCTTTGAGGCCGCGGGAAGGATCAGAAGGGCCATTTCGGTCCTGAAGAAGCGGACTGGCCGCCATGAGGACGAGATCAGGGAATACCGGCTCGATGATCGCGGAATCATGGTCGGTCCTCCACTGTCGGAATTTCAAGGGGTTCTGTCCGGATCGCCGACCTATACAGGCCAACACAAGATTCTGCTTGGAAAAAGCCCGAATGGCGCGGCGTGAGCATGTTGAAAATGGGCCTGCGCTTGTACTGGCGCCGGTCGGTAGGGATGCGGCAGTAATCTGTTCGATGCTGCAGGCTGACGGCACTTTTGCTCTTGAGCAGCGGAGCCTTACCGAGCTGGTGGGCAATCTGGGCGAGGCGGCAGCCGCCGTGATTGCAGAAGAGGCCTTGACCCACGAGGATCGCGGCAGCCTTGCGCGGTGGATCCTCAACCAGCCGCCATGGTCGGATTTTCCTTTTGTCCTGCTGACGCTGAGGGCAGCGCGCAATCCGCAGCCAGATCTCGTCGAGTTGCTCGGAAACGTGACCGTGCTCGAACGGCCCCTCGCTGCGGCTTCGCTCAAGAGCGCGGTCAAAGCGGCCGTCCGGGCGCGGGTAAAGCAGCGACAGACTGAAAGCTATCTGGATCAGTTGACACATCTGACCGACTCGCTGGAACGGCGCATCGAGGATCGTACCCACGAATTGGCGAATGCAAATCGGCGGTTGATGGCCGAAATGGTTGAGCGCGAGCGGACCGAAGTCGCGCTTCGCCACGCCCACAAAATGGAGGCCGTGGGACAACTCACCGGTGGCATCGCACACGACTTCAACAACCTGTTGACGACCATCATGGGCAATCTGCAGCTGCTTGGCTTGCGCATCGAGGACGAGCGCCTCCAGCGTTACCTGCGCAACGCCATGCACGGGGCGGAACGCGGCGCCAAGCTGGTGAAGCAGCTCATGGCATTTTCGCGTAAGCAGCACCTCGCACCAGAGCCCATCGACATCAACGAGCTTGCCGGAGTGGTCGCCGAGCTCCTGTCGCGGACGATCGGGACCGGCATCCGCCTTGAAGTCGCCACCCAAGAGGGCTTGTGGCCGGCGCTGGTCGACCCCACCCAGCTTGAACTCATGCTTCTCAACCTTGCGTTCAATGCACGCGATGCCATGCCGACGGGTGGCACCATCGTCATCGAAACTACCGCTCTGAACCGCGTCCCCGACCAACTGGCGAGCGAGCTCAAAGCAGGGCAATATGTGTGCATCTCCGTCAAGGACACCGGCACGGGCATGCCGCCGGATGTTCTGGCCCGTGCCTTCGATCCGTTCTTCACCACCAAGGCTCCCGGCAAAGGCACGGGCCTCGGTCTGTCACAGGTCTACGGCTTCGCCCGCCAATCCGGTGGGACGGTCAAGATCGAAACCGAGCTCGGTCGAGGCACCGTGGTCCGCATCTTCCTGCCTCGTTCGACTGAGGCCGTCGTTGCCGGCCAGGGATCCAGCGAACCGACGGCGTCTGCGAGGGGGACGGCTCTGGTTATCGACGATGATGCTGACGTGCGCGAAACGACCGGCGGCATGTTGGAGACCTTAGGTTACCGGGTCGTAGCCACTGATGACCTCGAAGCCGCGTTGGCAGCTCTCGGCCGAGAGAGCGTTGACCTAGCGCTGGTTGATTTGGCCATGCCGAAGATTTCCGGAGTGGATGTAGGGCGGCAACTACGGCAACGCTCGCCGCGCCTTCCCATTCTGTTTTGCAGCGGCTTTCCAGACCTGATCGAGGAGAATAGAAAGCGCATCAGCAAGGAGGCATTTCTCAGCAAGCCTTATTCCCTTGCGGATCTCGCGGCAAAAATTGAAGCGATCTCAGGCGCAAAGCCCATTGCTGTCGATCCGTCCGCGGCCGTCATGAACGGCTGACCGGCAGGGCTGCACTCAGCCGTTGGGCCATCTTGCGCGAGTCCGCGAGCTAGAGCCTAGGTTCACCGTAGAACGGCTTGGGCGTCGATCACCAACCTGGTGCCACGTAGTCGACCTCGGCAAGATACCCGTAGGGCGGCAGCGGCGCGCGATATACCGGCGCGGGCACATAGACGGGGCGCCTCACCACGACGGTCCGCTCGCGGACGATTGCTGCGGGCGGCTCCATGATCGGCCGCCGTACTAAGTAGGTTATCGCCGGTGGTAAGATCGGGGGGTACGGATCCAGATAGATTGTCTGCGCAAACGCAGTGCCCAGGCCGGGGCCAAGCCATCCGGTGACGGCCAAGCCCATGACCACGAGTAATCTCGGTACAGCTTTCATCTCTCGCCCTCAAATTCAAGCGCTTGGCGGTCGAACGGGCACGGCTCATCAAAGTTCCTTTGACCGCTCGCAAATGCGACGCTTGAGCGAGTGGCTCGAGCTGAGCACGCGCGGGGACAGGCGCAGGCATTCTGTACCATTTGAAGCACGGTCGCTCGCGAGCTGCCGCCTCGCCACGAACTTCAGTCGAGCTAAACTTGCCATCTAGTTTGAAACCACGCAGCTTCCTCTTGGTTGTTCGCGATGCCCGCCTCGATTGAGCCACTCGACGGTCGCGACGGAGAAACTGCCCGAGAGAAATACTGACTCGGTCGGCACATTGTGGCGCCGTCCGTTTCAGAGGCCGGATCATGCTGAACGTCGACATACAAGCGGATGCCGCGCCCCACGTCATTGTGGTTGGAAACGAAAAGGGAGGTACGGGAAAGACGACGGTCGCGATGCATATCGCCGTCGCCCTGTTGAAGGTCGCCAGCGATTGGCGACTATTGATCTCGACGGCCGCCAGCGCACCCTTACCCGCTATATTCAGAACCGGCGCGACTGGGCTCGCAGATGTCATATCGAGCTCGAGCTGCCGACTCATTTCACCGTCACGCGTGCCGACGGTCTCAAGGTGGACGAAAACGAGGTCGCCGAGCTGCAGGAGTTCGAGCAAGCCATCGCATCCATCGGGCGCCGCCACGACTTCCTCGTGATCGATACCCCACCGCACGACAGCTATTTGATGCGGCTGGCGCATTCCATCGCGGACACAGTTGTGACACCGCTCAAGGACAGTTTCGTCGATCTGGACGTGCTGGCGAGCCTCGATGCCGTGACGCTGGGCATCATTGGCGTCAGCCACTACGGGGAATTGGTGCGCGAAATGCGTCGCCATCGCCGGTCTGTCGACGGCACCCTCATCGATTGGATCGTGCCGCGCAACCGGTTTTCCCCTGATCCGGCCTCAGGTAAATCGGTGCTATCTGAAAGCTTGAACGAACTGGGATTGGCGCTGGGCTTTCGAAACGGCGCTGGGCTACCTGAGCGTCCGGTTTACCGGAATCTCTTTCCCCGTGGCCTTTCGGGGCTGGACGGCGATGCGCCCGGTATTGATGCCGATGCGGCGCATGCCGTGGCTGAGCGCGAGGTGCAGAGCGTCCTGGATGCATTGAGGCTACCGGTAGACGGACGCGGTCGCCGCCGTGCGGCTGCGCGACGGAGTGGTTCGCAGCGCGAGGCGAGCCCCTTAAGCTCGACGACTTGCTCGCCGAACTGCCCCGCTGAGCCGCGGGGCACTTCTGTTGTGTCTAGCCGGTCGTCCCGAGAACCCGACCTGCCAGACGGCCTCGGCGGCACGGGCAGGTCAGGCTTGGGAGCTGATAGGGCTGGCTGGTCAGCCCTGAAGTTCGGAATGTAGGCGGGTTGGAGCCAACGAAGCTGCGTCTAAGCGAGCGCAGACTGCGCTTTTGATCTTCTGCAGCGCGCGCGCCTCGATCTGACGAATGCGCTCGCGCGACACGCCAAACGTGACAGCAAGCTCGTCGAATGTCGTCGGTTGTTCCGTCAGGAATCGCGCTTCGATGATGCTGCGCTCTCGCGAAGTCAGGGCTGCGAGCGCATTCTTCAAGGCGTCCCTTATCCGCTCGCGATCTTGTGCGTCGGAGACCAGCGTTTCAGGATCAGGCGAGGGATCGATCAGACGGTCTTGCATCTCCTCGGAGGTGTCCGCCTGCGCCATGGGCAGGTTGAGCGAAACGTCTCCTCGGATCCTTCCGTTCATCTCGACCACTTCGCGGGGCTCAACCTTCAATTGCCCAGCGATGTACGCGGCTTGCTCCGGTGACAGCTCGCCTTCCTCGCTCGCTCCTATTCGGTTCTTGAGCTTGCGCAAGTTGAAGAACAGCTTCTTTTGCGCTGCCGTCGTGCCGATCTTGACCAACGACCAGGACCGCAGGATGTACTCCTGGACGCTTGCCTTGATCCACCACATCGCATAGGTGGCGAGACGAAAGCCTTTCTTGGGCTCGAACCGTTTCACAGCCAGCATCAGCCCGACGTTCGCTTCTGAGATCAGATCGGCGACGGGCAAACCGTAGCCGCGATAGCGCAGCGCAATCTTCGCCGCCAGCCGCAAGTGACTTGTCACCAGACGGTATGCGGCCTCGCGATCGCCGTGTTCGCGCCATCGTTCGGCATACATTGCTTCTTCGGTCGGATTGAGCAGCGGGAAGTTGCGAATGGCCGCTAGGTACCGCGAGAGCCCGCCTTCAGAATAAACGGTGGGCATCGTTGATGGAAGTGACAGGGAGCTCATATCCAATTCCTCCTGAGAGCAAAGTGGGTTGGAGCACCGAGGGTGCGCCTTGGGCCCGGGAGCGGCACCCAAGCGCATCGGTCGCGCTCACAAAATCACGAACCAGTCGCATTGTTCCCGTCGCGCCTTGGAAAGAGCATCGGTTGGAGAGGCGCTCGGCTGGGGATGCCCGACCGGCGCCGCGGTGGCAGACAGTCTTGAGTGCCGGAGAAGCTTGTCGCTGCCATTCCGAGCTCATGCGCCCATATAGGCGAAATCGGCAGCGGTCATCGCAAGAGCAATGTGGGGACGAGCCATGGCCTGGAATCAATTTGTCGGAACTACCATGCTCCTGTACGCACTGAGCAACCCTATCGGCGCCATTCCGATTTTCTTGGCGCTCACTCGACATGCAGGCACCGGAAAGGCGCACCGGGTGATACTCCTGGCGTGCACAGCGGTAGGTACCTTCTTCGTCAGCTCGGTGCTCCTTGGCAAGGAGATCCTGAAGTTCTTCAATGTCGGACTGGACGATTTCCGCATTGCGGGCGGGCTGCTCGCGCTGGTGATCGCGTTTGAAATGTTTCAGGCGCAACATGGCAAACTGATACCGCGCTCGGACGAGGCGAGCCGCAGCGAAGTCGACGTCCACGGGCTCGCCATTACCCCTTTTGCCTTTCCGCTGCTGGTCGGGCCGGCCGAGATGGGCATCCTGATCACTCTTTCCAATGACAATCCGGGGTGGCTTGCCAAGGCATTCCTGGGCGCCGCCGCACTCGTGGCTACTTTCCTGATCGGACTGACGTTATGGATGGCCGCAGCGGTCCAGCGGGTGCTGGGTCGTACCGGCATCAGTGTCATGACCCGCGTGATGGCCCTTATCGTCGCCGCGATCGGCGTGAATTTCATTATGACGGGCATTCGAAGTGAGCTGCCGGGATTGGCAAGCCCATAGCCTACGACGGCATGACCGCCCCGCGGGCGACGTGCAGCGCCTCAAGAGAGAGCTGGCTGGAAGCGCAGCATCAGCTGTGGAGCGAATTGATGAAGGTGTCTAACATCGTTCGGCTTTGCTGGTGCTGGATCTTGTCTGGCGCGGCGAAGCAGAGTAACGGCCAAAGGCGACCAGGCTGCCGGCGATCAGCGTCAAATCGCCCGCGCCCTGTTGCGTGGTGGCGCCGAGTTGCCATCGGCTCTCCTGCCTCTATGCCGCGGGGTGCATCGGTGACGGCTTGGCGCGCTGCGCTGCGGCACGAGCCTTGGCAATGGCCATCCAGTCCCGCAGCAGCCCCTTGTCTTCCTTCGAGAAGGCCGCCCGCCGCTTGAGATCCTCGAACGTGTCGTCGGGGTGGCAACGCTCGAAGTCGGCGCGGACGAGCGACTCGAGATAGCTCTGTTCCTCGTTGTTCGCCATGCTGCCTGTTCCGTTTCCGAAGGCCCGCGTTCGCTGCTACGCCATAACCAATTTGCGACATGCTGGTTCGCGCCTAGGATCGACAAGACCGGATCGAGCCGTTGCGGACGGCGATGATCCGTTCGAAAGTGCGGAGTTGCTGGGGCAAGTGGGGTCGCGACTAGCTGGCCCTACTTGCGCCAGCTATGCATTCGGGCCTGTGGGATTTGAGGGCGCGGACTCGTGCGCGTAACCGGACCGTTCGCCTATGTTATGTTGTATGGCGCGCTATACGCAGCATTTGGCGTGGCATCACCGTTCTGGCCGAAGTTCTTCGAAGCGAAGGCGCTGAGCGCCCAGCAGATCGGGGGGCTACTCGCGGGCGCGATGCTGATGCGGCTCGTCTCCGGACCAGTTGTCGCAGCCTTCGCCGACCTGATCGCATCGTTGCGCCTTGTGCTCGCCGGCTGTGCGATCGTTGCCGCAGGCGCCGCCGCTGCTTTGCTCGGGACGGATACATTCGTGCTGTTGCTCCTTGCCGCACTGGTTCAGGCGGCGGCTCTTGCTCCTACGACCGCGATTGCCGATGCGTTGTCGGTCAATGCCGCGCGGCCGCGACGGCAGGGAGGCCCCTCGAGTACGGCTGGATACGAGGTGCGGGTTCGGTCGCTTTTGTGCTGGGCACGTTGGCAGTTGGGCAGCTCATAACTTCCACGGATCTCGCGCCGGTCGCCTGGGTGAATGCGATCCTCCTGATCGCGGCCGCCGGCGCAACGGCATGGGTTCCCCGTCCGGTCGCTCAAGCCTCATCGAGCGGCGGGCTCCGCTCCGCTGTGGACGAAGTGTTCGCAGTTCTCAAGATTCCGGGGTTCCGATCGGTTATGGCGGCTTCAGCTTTGGTCTACGGCAGTCACGCAATGCATGACGCCTTCGCGGTCATCCGATGGAGCGATTCTGGCTTGGCCCCGTCGACAATCAGCTTCCTATGGGCCGAAGCGGTCCTGGCAGAGGTCTTCGTCTTTTTGCTGGTCGGTCCGGCCATGCTTGATCGGTTTGGCGCCCGTGCCGCCGCTGTTCTGGCGGCCGCCGCCGGCGTCGTGCGTTGGTGCGTTGCGGGACTGACAAGCTCGGTTTTGCTCCTTGCGATGATACAGCCGTTGCACGGACTGACTTTTGCTCTGCTTCATCTCGCTTGCATGCGCCTCATGCGGCCCGTAGTGCCCATAACCATCGCGGCCACAGCCCAGGCGGTGTACGCGTTCGGCTCCGGACTGGTGAGCACGCTGCTGACTCTCGTTTCCGGCGCTCTCTACGAGGCGTATGCCGGGGCAGCATTCATTCCGATGGCAGCTCTCTGCATAGTCGCCGTCCCGCTTGCGTGGCACGGATTCGCGCGACGGACGGCCCGTTCTGGATCCTTTGGCTGAAGGAACCAGGCGACATACGCGCGTTGAATCCACCTAAAACTAAACCGCCGGCGTGGCGAATAGTTTGGAGTTGCCACTAGAGCGCGTGTCGTCTGTCTCCTTGTTCCTCGTCGGGTGCCCTCCGAGTCCGACCAGCAGACGGAAGATGATGGCGCGCGGCTGAGCGCTTGCCCGACAGCCCTCGTCCCGCTCTGCTCTCGGATCGGAACGGCCTCTCTGTGAGGCGCAGACGCGGGCCCATGCAACGGCCGGCAGACGGTCCTCCTAGGAACCCCGCCGCCGGCGTGCCGGGTGCTGAGCAGCACACCCGTGACTTCGAAAATTCAGCAGAAGAGCGGGCGGGATCTCTTGACGTCGAAAAACGTGCTTCTAAATGGTTGCTTGCCACCGGTGTGGCGCCGGACGCGTTCTACGGTCCGGCAGAAACCGCCGGAAGATCCCGGCGCGCTCTTATCCATGTTGCTCAAAGGAGGATATGGCTATGAGGACCTATGATCTGTCCCCATTCTGGCGTTCGAGCATCGGCTTCGAACGAATGCTTGACCTGGCCAACGACGCGATGAACGACAGGGACAATTATCCGCTGTACGACATCGAGCGGACTGGCGAGGACCAGTACCGAATCTCGCTGGCGTTGGCCGGCTTCACCCCGGATGAGATCACGATCACTGCGGAGCAATCCAAGCTCACCGTGGAGGGCCGCAAGGCCGACAAAGGTGATCACAACTTCCTGTTCCAGGGCATCTCCATGCGGCCGTTCCGCCGCGTGTTCAACCTGGCCGACCACGTCCAGGTGAAGAATGCGACGTTCGAGAGCGGTATGCTGATGATCAATCTGGTTCGGGAAGTGCCGGAGTCAATGAAACCGCGTCACATCGAGATCGGCTTGGCCGGCAATGACAACCAGCAAATCGAGCAGAAGCAAGTAGCCTGACCGGTCTACCGGTCAGAGCTGCGGGTGGTGCGCGGCGTTGCCGCGCGCCCGTCCGCACGCACGGCAAAAAGCAAACAAAGGAGAGAATACCATGGCACTGCGAGATCTCATTCCATTCGGAAATGGCTCACGGGAGATGTCCTTCCAACGCAATGAGGCCAATCCGTTCTTCGCGCTGCACAGCGAAATGAACCGGCTGTTCGACAATGCGTTTCGTGCGTTTGATATCGCCCCGTTCAAGTCAAACGGGCTCGGTTGGCCGAGCGTCGAAGTCAACGAGACCGAGAAGGACGTCAAAGTGGTCGCGGAACTGCCCGGTCTCGAAGAAAAGGACGTCAACGTCGAACTGCGCAATGGTCTGCTGACCATCAGCGGTGAAAAGAAGAGCGAGACCGAGGACAAGGAGCGTCGCTTCAGCGAACGCTATTATGGACGGTTCGAGCGGGCTATCCCGGTTGACGACATCGACCAGGACAAGGTCGCTGCGTCGTTCAAGAACGGCGTGCTGACGGTGACGCTGCCGAAGTCACCCACCGCTCAGCAGAAGGTGAAACGGATCGCAATCAACGGCAAATGAGTGTTTAGCCGGCGGGAGGTTCTGCTTCCCGCCGGGTACCTGGATCATGAAGGAGACGAACGATGTACAGCACTTGGAGAAAAAGAGCTGATACCCGACGTGCTCAATCTTCTGCTCGGGGCAGGCTTGTTCATATCCCCCTGGCTCCTGGGCTTTTCCAATGAGCGTACGCCAAGCTGGAATGCCTGGGCGAGCGGCCTCGTCATCGCCGCGCTGGCCCTTGCCGCCTTGACCGCGTTCGCCGAATGGGAGGAGTGGATCGCGCTTGCGGTCGGCGTGTGGGTCACGCTATCGCCATGGCTTGTGAAGTTCTCGAACAGCCCCACCGCGATGCCGGTCCACGTTGTCGCCGGCACGCTGGTGGCTCTGATCGCTGCTGTTCGGATCTGGTACGCCCAGGGCGGCCATGCGCAGGCCACAGCGTAAGGCCTGGTCCAACTGGCGGAGGGAGGCCGGCGTACGTCCAGGCCTCCCGCCACCCCAACTGACGCGGCGTTACTTTTCATTCAGCGCAAGGAATGCGTTCCAGGCGGCAGTCGCCAAAATCTGGGACGGGCGGCGGCGGCAAGCCTTCTCAAGTTCAGTTATGATCAAGTCGGTATCGACAATCGACTGCTTCTGGCCGCTTGCCGCAGCCACGTAGTTTAGTCCACTCCAGAACCCTTCAACCCATTTCATCACGTCGACCTTACTGGCGCGTCCGGTCTCGATGACATCGCACCTCTCGGTGCCCAGGCCCGCGATGTTGATACGGACACGAGCACTTTCCGCGCGGCAGGGCGAGACAAACAGAATAATCAGCGCGAGCATCGCCGCCGAGACGCGCCGCCAAGAAAGCGCATAAGAATAGCCGATCTCCGTCATCGATGATCTCTGGCAGGACTGCCTCTATGGCGCGGGGCGGTTGCAACATCGACAAGAACTCGCATCGAGCGGAAACGATCCAAACGCGTTTCCGCGACTACAGGTCTCAGGAGGATCATCGTCGGGTGCGAGTCAGGTTGTGCCCCGCTTCGGGCGATGTGGGTTGCTCCACAAATACTACGAAACGCTACAGTGGCTTCCATGTCGAGCCTGTGCGCCTGTCGCGAACTCGCCAATTGCCTGGTAGCAGGACTGCAGCTTCGATAGCTGCCCTCGCGCCAGCTCGCATCACAGGCCGAATGGATAGGTGTCGGGGACGCCGGCACGGCAATGTTCGGGCCCTAGAGGCCGGACTGCGTGAGACTCGTCGCACCACAAGAACGCATCAAACTGCTGGGGCAAGGAGGCTTCCGCGTAGTGGCTTTGCAGTTCGGTGTCGGGACGGTAGATAACTCCGATAAAACGTTCGAGCCGCGGCTCGATCAGGCGACGGCGAAGGCTCTCATCGCGGCGAAACTCGAGAAGGCCGCGCGCCACACCGGCGTCGTGAAACTGGCGCTCGTAGCTGTCCGGCCGAGAGGCCCGCACCTGCATCACTTCCATCTCGCCGTCCCAGTCCGACGCGGCGGCCACGGTACCCCTATGGGTGCCAAATCCGACCAAGCATGCTGCGCCAGCGAACTTATTTCGACAAAGCTGACCGAGGTTCAGCTCCTCCCGGACGACACCCATCTCCGTGAAGCGGGCATCGCCGATATGAGAGTTGTGCGCCCAGACCACTGCCTTCGATTGGGGACCTTGCGCCTCGAGGATATGCCCCAAGGTCTCGAACATGTGGGTATCGCGCAGATTCCAAGATTCGGCGCCTCCGTAATACATGATCCGATAGTAGCGTTCGGCGGATGCGACAAGAAGCGCGTTCTGCGCCGCGTCCAGGAAGCTGTCCGGGTCGTTCGCGGCGTAGTCGAGTTGCTTTCCGAGGATCTCCTGGCACTGCCGGACCACCTCCGCCTCGCATTTTCGATAACCTTCGGTCAGGACGGCACGACCGTAGGTCGATGGTTCGCGCTGCCAAGGGGTCAGGCACCCATAACGCTCGCGCGCAATTGCTGCTGCTGCAGGATCTACCCTATCGAGATAGGTGAGGACGGCGGCGATGGAGCTTCGCATGTTGTAGATATCGAGACCGAAGAATGCGGCCCGATCACGCGCAGGCTTTCTGTCGTTGTGTTCGCGCATCCACTCGACGAAAGCGGCAACATCCGTATTGTGTCATTCGGCCTGCAATATTGACCCCCTAAGCCGGGGGATCGGCGTCCAAAATTGACCCCCTACAGGTTGGTCTGTTGCGCTGCCTGCTTCGTCATGAAGCAGGTGGTCGGGGATGCTGATCGTGGAGACAATCGCCCGGATACGGCGCGAGCACTTCATCAAGGGCAAGACGATCAAGGAGATCGCCCGTGACCTGAAGGTGTCGCGGAACACAGTCCGGAAGGTGCTGAGATCGGGAGAGACCTCATTCGAGTACGAGCGTGTTGTCCAGCCGCGGCCGAAGCTGGGACGATGGGCAGCAGAACTCGACGGGTTGTTGTCAGGGAACGCGGGCAAGTCCGCTCGCGAGCAACTGACATTGATCCGGATGTTCGAGGAGCTGCGTGAGCGCGGCTATGACGGCGGTTACGACGCCGTGCGGCGCTACGCCAGGCGATGGAGCAAGGAGCGCGGACAATCCACGGCCGCTGCCTACGTCCCGCTTAGCTTTGCGCCCGGAGAAGCTTACCAGTTTGACTGGAGCCACGAGGTCGTCCTGCTCAATGGCGTGACGGTGATGGTGAAGGCCGCCCATGTCCGGCTCTGCCACAGCCGGATGCTGTTCGTGCGTTGCTATCCGCGCGAGACACAGGAGATGGTGTTCGACGCCCACGACCGGGCGTTCGCCCTGTTCAAGGGCACCTGCGTGCGCGGCATCTACGACAACATGAAGACGGCGGTGGAGACGATCTTCGTCGGCAAAGGGCGTCTCTACAATCGCCGCTTCATGCAGATGTGCAGCCACTACCTGGTCGATCCGGTTGCCTGCACGCCAGCGTCGGGTTGGGAGAAGGGCCAGGTCGAGAACCAGGTTGGGCTTGTCCGGGAGCGCTTCTTCACGCCGCGGCTGCGGTTCAAAACCCTCGACGAGTTGAACGCGTGGCTGCTGGACAAGTGCATCGCCTACGCCAAGGCGCACCGGCATCCAGAACTGGCCGAACAGACGGTCTGGGAGGTGTTCGAAGCCGAGCGGCCGAAGCTCGTTCCCTATGCCGGCCGGTTCGACGGATTCCACGCGGTGCCGGCATCGGTCTCGACGACCTGTCTGGTGCGGTTCGACAACAATAAATACTCGGTCACGGCCAACGCTGTCGGGCGGCCTGTCGAGGTTCACGCCTACGCCGACCGCATTGTGATCCGTCAGGACGGACGCATCGTTGCCGAGCATGCTCGCTCGTTCGGCCGCGGCGAGACGACCTATGATCCCTGGCATTACGTGCCGGTACTGGCTCGCAAACCCGGTGCCTTGCGCAACGGCGCTCCCTTCAAGGACTGGGTGCTTCCGGCTGCGATCGAACGTGTGCGGCGTAAGCTTACCAGTGCCGACGATGGCAACCGGCAGATGGTCGATATCCTCAACGCGGTTCTGACCGACGGCTTGCCGGCCGTCGAAGCAGCCTGCGCCGAGGCGATCGCTCACGGCGTTCATTCCGCCGATGTCGTGCTCAACATCCTGGCCCGCCAGCGTGATCCTGCGCCGCCAGCCAACATTCTCACCCCGGCCGCACTGACATTGCGCCACGCCCCGATCGCCGACTGTGCCCGTTACGACAACCTCAGGAGAACCATCTGATGGAACGTACTCAACTCTTCGACCTCATGGGCGAGCTCAAACTCTACGGCATGAAGGCTGCCTTCGACGAGATCATGGCGACCGCTGTCAAACGCCAGCACGAACCCCAGCGCATTGTCGGCGACCTGCTCAACGCCGAGATCAACGAGAAGCAGGCCCGCTCGATTAAGTACCAGCTCACCATCGCCAAGCTGCCGCTGGCCAAGGATCTCGAGGACTTCCAGTTCGAAGGCACACCCATCAACCAGACGCTGGTCAATGATCTCGCCGGCGGCGGCTTCATCGCCCAGCAACGTAACGCCGTGCTGATCGGCGGTACCGGCACCGGCAAAACACATATGGCCATCGCAATCGCCAGAAGCTGCATCCGATCCGGTGCCCGCGGCCGCTTCTACAACGTGGTCGACCTCGTCAACCGTCTGGAGATCGAGACCCGCAATGGACGGCAAGGTCGGATTGCCGAGCATTTGACCCGGATGGACTTCATCGTCCTCGACGAACTCGGTTATCTACCGTTCGCCCAATCCGGCGGCCAGCTCCTGTTCCACCTCGTCAGCCGGCTCTACGAGCGCACGTCCATCGTCGTCACCACCAATCTCGCGTTCGGTGAATGGCCCAGCGTCTTCGGCGACGCCAAAATGACCACCGCGCTTCTAGATCGCCTGACCCACCATTGCGACATCGTCGAGACCGGCAACGACAGCTGGCGCTTCAAAAGCCGCGACGACGATCACGCAACCCGCGCTCGCACCGTCTCCGCAACCCCGACCAGCTCCGACGGTGCGAGCGCTACCGCCAAAACCCGCCGCTCGAAGGGGTCAAAATTGGACGCCGATACGGGGTCAAATTTGAACGCCGATTGACATATTGCGCCACATCCAGCTTGGGAAGCGCTGGAACGGCTTCCCGCTCGAGCTGCGGGACGCTCGCTGGCGAACGTATCGGTCGATCGCCGCGGCGTCAGGCCAATCTGCTTCGACGGCAACGGCCGTAAAGCCGTGCTTCTCAATCAGGCGGCGCGTGATCGCGGCTCGCGCCTGGTAGAACTCAGACGTGCCGTGGCTGGCTTCCCCAAGCAGAACAATCCGAGAGGACGCGAAGCGATCAAACGGCTCGCCGAATGCGGGATCGTCGAAAGGCGGCAAGGGGTCGACGGCGGCTCGGATCATGTCCGGGAGTGAGCGGAATTGGGCCTGTCCGGGAACGTGATTGCTTGCAGAGCGCGTCCCATCTTCGGCCCATCCGTGCTCGCCGATCAGGGGCACGAAACGCACTGCTCCGAAGGCTTCTTCCTCGTATTCGAAGTCGCTCCGGCGGGTGAGCCGCAGCAATGATTGTTCGTGCTCGAAATCGCCGACGGGGATGACGAGGCGCCCGCCGATCGCCAACTGTTGCTTGAGCGGCTCCGGTATCGCTGGTCCGCCAGCAGCGACCAGTATTGCATCGAATGGTGCCTCCTCGGGCAAGCCTCGTGTGCCGTCCGCCGTATGGACAACGCAGTTCGTGTATCCTAGTCTCGAAAGACGGTCGGCTGCGACACTGGCCAGATCACCATGCCGCTCGATGGTGTGAACGGTTCTGGCGAGCCGCGAGGCCACGGCCGTGGCATAGCCTGAGCCGGTTCCGATTTCGAGAACCTTATCTGCCGGGTTCAGTTCGGCCGCTTCGGTCATCAGTGCGACAATGTAGGGCTGCGAGACAGTCTGGGCGTGCGCAATCGGCAGTGCGCCATCCTCGTAGGCGAATTCCTCGAAGCCAGGTTCGACGAACCGCTCCCGGGGCACCTGCGCCATGGCGCTCAGAACCCGCCCGTCGCGGATCCCGCGACCTGCAAGTTGAACCTTGACCATGCGATCGCGGAGCTGTGCGAAATGCGCCATCACGCCTCCGTTCGTCGGAGTCTCTTTCGACAAGCAATCGGGCGCGGGCGGAATCGGTTCCTCCAGTCAGCTCACCCATGAGCTAATAAGCACCCGTTGCTCGCGCCGGCCGGCGGTGATCGATACCACCCGAGGGGGCGCAACCGCGCCTCCTGAGAGACTGGCATTTCTTTGGAACCGGAGGGGGGGAGAGCTTCTGGAAGGTCCGGCAGATCGCGCGGGATCTCTTGGGCGGAAGGCCGGCTCGCGATCCGAGGGACGGCGGGTCGACGTTCCGAGCAGCCGTCGCGGCGCGTCTTGTTCGCACCGCCGTGCCTGGCGTACGCGCGATCTCCGGCCCTACGGCGACTTCAGGCGCGTTGATCATGGACTTGCCGCCTGAGAGGCGCTGGCGTCCGGATGAGGGATAGCCCCTGCACAGGTGTGGCCGGTGAACGATGTATGCCGCCGACAAGCTAGAAAGGGTGCTTGATAGTCCCGGAGCGGTCGGGCATCGCCGAGTGCGTCTGCTGGCCGGCAATCGCCTCGCAGACCGCGCTTGCGCCCGGTATTGAAACGGCGGGGCCCAGCGGGAGGATGTGAAAACCGGTCAGTGGCGGTTCGAGCCGTAGCCGAGCCCTGCAAATCAGCAGAGTTCGCAGGTGGCGCTCTTATCGACATCAGCTTGCGAGGCATAGGGCCTTGAAAATGGCCGCGTCCATTCTAATTCCATTAGTGCAGCGCTGCTTCATGTGCTGCTCCGGGTGCCTTCTTAGGACGCGGCTATCGGGCGCCGGAATCCGCCCTACAACATCGAGCGAAGCGACGAGGGCCACTATCAGATATCGCTCGCTCTGGCCGGCTTCTCGCCTGACGAGGTGACCATCACCGGAGCAGAACATGCTGACCGTCGAAGGCCGCAAGGCCGATCGAGGTGCCCATCAGTTCCTGTATCAGGGCATCTCGTCTCGCCCGTTCCGGCGGCAGTTCAATCTAGCCGAATACGTGCAAGTAAAAGGCGCGTCCCTGGTGGACGGCTGCTCAAGATCGAGCTGGTGCGTGAGGTCCCGCAAGCAATGAAGCCGCGTCAGATGGCCGGCAACGACAATCAGAAGCTCGAGCACCAGCAGATGGCCTGAGCCTCTGCCGCTGACTCCTCCCCGCGCCGCCGCTGCGCGGGGGAGAAATCTTGGCTGCACCGGCCGGAACAGCCATTGCTGTTGATCTCGGCGCGTATGCAGGAACAAAGTCATGGAAAGCGGGACTTCAACGAACGTCCAGCAGATCGAGCGCAACTTTCTTGCAGCCTTCGAACCGCCTCTGGCCGCCACCGCCGGCATCGTGGGGCGGGCAAAGGAGCTGGCACTCGCCTTGAAACACCTCGTCGAGCGCCAGCTACTCAGACGAGCGGGCGAAGATCCGATTCCCGGCTCTGCAATTGCGTTTCGTCTTGTCAGGCCGACGTCCCCGGAACGGCTCGCCAAGGCCAAGGATCAACCGCGGCCCGAGGCCATCGCACAGCGCAGCGCGGCGAAGTAGCGCGCCGACACAGGTCCAGCGTCACGGCTGAGTAAGTGACACAGAGCAGGCGCTCGGCACGTTTGCAACCGAAACGCAAATGGCCGCGTTCGGTCGTCGGTCGATCTGGGGGTGAGAGGGATGGACGATTGAGATCTGGTGACTTTAAGCGTGACGCTGGCATCATGTTGGTCGGGGGCAGCTCTACCTGGAGAACACAGCCGACCCGTCGACTCGCCATGAGCCATCTGCTTTGCCAGCCCTTATCTCGAACGCGCCGTCACCATATGAGAACATGACTGAGCCGCGCAGGGGCACTGGGACGAACCCTGCCGGTTGAGCCGCGTGCCTCCTGCTCACACGGCCCGCAGAGCTTCTTTGGGCATCTCCCGGATCAGCGCGTCAATATCGTTCTGCTCCAGCGTCTCTTTCTCCAATAGCTTTTTGGCCGCGCGGTCGAGAATTGGACGGCGAGTCGTCAGGATGGCTTCGGCCCGCTCCAGAACCCGATCGACAATGTCCTTGACCTCACGGTCAACGCTGGCAGCGGTTTCCTCCGCGTAGTCACGCTCACGAACCGGGTAGGGCCGGTCCGCGCTCGCCAGGAAATTGCCAGGCTCGCCCTCATAAGCGACGCTCCCGAGCTTTTCCGACATGCCGTAGCGGGTCACCATGCTGCGGGCGATGTCGGTGACACGGCGCAGATCGTCCGCCGCTCCGGTTGACAAATGACCGAAGACGATCAACTCCGCCGCTCGGCCGCCCAGCAGGACCGCCATCTTGTTCTCGAGCTCCTCTTTGGTCATCAGGAAGCGATCTTCGATGGGCCGTTGAATAGTGTAGCCGAGGGCTCCGACGCCCCGAGGAATGATCGAGATCTTGTGCACCGGATCCACGCCGGGCAATGAGAGCGCGACCAGCGCGTGGCCCAGCTCGTGATAGGCAACGATCTCGCGCTCTTTGGCATTGAGTAGCCGGTTGCGCTTTTCGAGACCTGCGACCATGCGCTCTACCGCATTATTGAAGTCGCTCATCGTGACCGCATCTCCGCCGCGTCGAGTGGCGAGGAGTGCCGCCTCGTTGACGAGGTTCGCGAGATCGGCGCCGGTAAAGCCCGGTGTCAATGCGGCGATGGCATCCGGAGCAACGTCAGGTGCGATCTGCACCTTTTTCATGTGAACTTTGAGGATCTCGATACGGCCTTTCTTGTCCGGCCGATCAACCAGCACCTGGCGATCAAAGCGGCCGGCCCGGAGCAGCGCAGGATCGAGTATTTCTGGCCGATTCGTTGCAGCGAGGATCACCAGGCCCGAGCGCGAGTCGAAGCCGTCGAGCTCGACCAGGAGCTGATTCAGTGTCTGTTCCTTCTCGTCATGTCCGCCAGCAAAGGGGTCGATGCCACGGGCCCGGCCCAGCGCGTCGAGTTCGTCGATGAAGATAATCGCGGGCGCCTTTTCGTGTGCCTGCTGGAACAGGTCCCGCACGCGTGCCGCGCCGACACCGACGAACATTTCGACGAACTCCGAACCCGAGATCGAGAAGAACGGCACCTTGGCTTCGCCGGCCACTGCCTTGGCGAGCAAGGTCTTGCCCGTCCCGGGCGGACCGACCAGCAGCACGCCCTTCGGCATGCGGCCGCCGAGCCGGCCATAGTCGGAGGGATTCTTCAGAAAGTCGACGACCTCGCGAAGTTCGTCCTTGGCCTCGTCCACACCGGCGACATCCGCAAAGGTGATGCCGGTGTTGGACTCGACATAGATCTTGGCCTTGCTCTTCCCGATCTGCATCAGGCCTCCTCCAAGGCCACCTCCTTCGGCAACGCGGCGGCCGATGTACCACCATACGCCAAAGAAAAGCAGCACCGGCATGATCCATGAGAGCAAGTCGCGGAGGAACGTGCTCTCGATCTGGCCGGTGAAACGGACGTGGTATTTGTCCAGCTCCTGCGCCACGTCCTGGTCGACGCGGGTGGTCACGAACTGCTTCTGCCCGCCGGGCAACGCCTCTTTCAGCGTTCCCTGCACAGTGCGATCGGAAATACCGACACTGTCGACTTTACCGTCCCGGAGCAGTTGCTGATATTCACTGTAGGGAATGACAGCGATTCTGTTCGCCGCAGCGACGACGTACTGAATGAACAGCAGCGCAAAGATCGCGAAAACAGCATACGCGAAGTTAAATCGGCTCTTCTGAGTCATGCCATAGGCTCGATTTGAGTAGCGACGGGCTGTTGGTCTCTGGAACAACTAGTAAGAACAGGCGAGGTTTCAGGACGAGTGCCGGACAGGACGGAGGCACATCAACAGGGTCATCTCAGCAAAGCGCTGAAGCCTGCGCGTTCGCAGGAAAGGCCCGGTTCGCTTGAAACCGGGCCCTCCTTCTGGGCTACCAACCGTACCAATAGGGATAGGCCGGCCGATAATAGCGGACCACCCGGTATCCGGGACGGTAGTAGTAGGGTGGCGGGCCATAGACCGGTCCATAATAGACTGGCGGCGCGGCCGCAGCAGCCAATGTTCCGGCAAATAGCCCGAGAGCAAGTCCGGGGCCGATGCCCGGGCCGCCCCAATGATGATGACGCCAATGAGCCGAAGCCGGCGCAACCGATCCGATGAGGAGCGTTGCTGCCGCGACGATTGCAAGAGCAAGCTTTCTCATGTCACTTTCCTCCAAAATTCCCGCGCGAAAGGAGCGCTTGTCTTCCCTCTTGATTTTCACTTTGCCGAACTGCTGCCCGGCAACTATTCAAGTTAGAAGCCGTCGGGGCAAGTTCAAGTCTCGCAAGGTTTAGGAAACCAGATTGGACGTAGCCGCAAAGAGGAGAAGCTCGACGGCGGCGTCATCGTGCCTTCTTCGACTGCTACGGCTTCACAAGCAAGCGTACGCTTTAAGGCCTGATCTGGTCGGCAAACTACCGCCGTATCAATTCGAGCCTATCGGAGGTTGTCGCCTCATCAACCGCCGGTGACGAGGTGGGCCTTGCTTCACATGTCGCGGACATGAAATGCTTCGGGACGGCAGCCATCGCCTTTGGCTATCCGCGCGAGCGCTAGTGGTGAATAACAGCGGGTCCGTCGACCTTTGGCTATCCGCGACTGGCGCCGTTGTGAACGGCGGGCGATGGCTCCGCGACATCGAACGTCTTGATTCGAGATTTGTTCCGGAGGTCTGCTGTTTACTGGCAGCCGCTTGCGCGAGGGCGGCAGTTCGTGCGCAGGAGCCGAGACCCTGCCGCCGGACCGTCCCGTGCCTTACGATGCCGCTTGCATCACGTCGTGCTTGGTCTCTCTGTTGACCGCCAAGCGCCGGGGACGCCCAATCAGGTAGCCTTGCATTTCGTCGCAGCCTTCGTGCAGCAGGAGCGACATCTGCGCGTCGGTCTCGATCCCTTCGGCAAGGACCGGCACGCCTAGCCCGTGAGCGAGGCCGATCACGGCTCGGACGATGGCGAGCGATCGTTCGCTCTGGCCGAGCGATGCAACAAAGCACCGATCGATCTTGATCCTGTCCAGAGGAAACGCTTCGAGGTACGACAGGGAGGAATACCCCGTGCCGAAATCGTCGAGTGCGAACAAAATTCCCAAGGTCTTGAGAGATTGCATTGTCTTATTGGCGCGGGCGATGTCCTCGATCAGGACGCCTTCCGTGATTTCGAGCTCGAGCCGCGATGGCGCCAGCCCGGTTTCACGAAGTGCCTTGCGGACATGCGCGTCGAGATTCTCCCGGCGGAACTGCGCGGCCGAGACGTTCACCGCAATCCGGAGCGGCTGATCCCATGAGGCGGCCTCCCTGCACGCTTCCATCAGCACCCAGTCGTCGATCTGCGCGATTGCCCCGCTCTTCTCGGCGACGGGGATGAACTCTCCCGGAGCAATGATGCCGCGCACGGGATGTTTCCAACGCACAAGCGCTTCGTATCCGGCGATCCGCCCATCCCGGCGCTGCTGCGGCTGGTACTCGAGGTACAACTCTCCCCGTTCTACGGCGAGCCGGAGATCGTGCTCGAGGGCGCGACGGTTGCGCAGCTGCTGATCCATGGCGCTCGTGAACAGACGTATTGCGCCCCTGCCTTCGTGTTTCGCGCGATAGAGTGCTGCATCGGCGTTGGCCAACAGTGAGACGACATCACCGGCGTCTCTCGGGAAGAGGGCCACGCCGACACACAAATCTACCTTCAAGGCGTGACCTTCGACCTCGATCGGCTGATCGAAGGCCGCTCGCATCCTGGTGGCAAGCAATTCCGCACTGGCCGGCAAAGGTAATTGGTCGGTGAGACCGATGAACTCGTCTCCCCCGACGCGCGCCACATAAGAACCTTGCGCTGCCTCCTGCAGACGCCTGGATGCTTCGCGAAGGACGGCGTCTCCGATCGCGTGTCCAAACAGATCGTTGATTTCCTTAAAGTGGTCGAGATCGATGCAGAGCACCGCGAGCCCGCCGTCCGAGACTTCCGCTCGTTGGATCGCGGCAACGAGATGCTGATCCAATGCGGTCCTGTTGGGCAGGTCCGTGAGCGCGTCGTGGCAAGCCAGATAGCTGATCTTCTGTTGCGTCCGATTGCGCTCCGTGACATCGAAGGCGACGCTAACGTAGGCCTGGCGTCCCTCATAGATGAGCGGTCGCGACTCGATCACGACCTGGATTGCGTCCCCGCAGGCACTCTTGTGCAGTTCGAAATCGCGTTCGGCACCGCCATCGGTCTCACCGTGCTCGAGCTGCGTTTCTGACATCGCCAGGAGAGCTTCGCGGGCATATCCATAATGGCGGCACATCGCGCCGTTCACGGCAATGAGTTGTCGCGTCTTGGCGTCAGCCACCCACATTGGGAGCGGGTTTTCCTCGAAGAGCAGGTGGAAGGACGCTTCGCGGCGCTTCAGGTCGGTGATGTCGATCCGGACCCCGATACTGCCTCCGTCCCCGGTGCGTCTCTCCTTCACGCGCACCCACCGGTCACCGGCCAGATGCTGCTCATGGGAGTAGCGCGGCAAAACGTGACAGGCCATGCGCTCTGAAAGCCATTCCTCCTCGCGCCCGATAGCGTCCGGGTACTGCCCCCGAGCTAGGCCAACCCGGAGAATATGTTCGAACGGCGCTCCGCTCTCGAGCGCCTCTTCGCTGGCCGTATAGAACTCGGCGTATTGCCGATTCCAAAGAACCAGACGATCGTTCTTGTCGAATACCGCCAGCCCTTCCGGGACGACGTCGAGGGCCTCCGTGAGGTGGGTATGCGCGGACCGGGCGGCAGCTTCCGCCTGCTCGGCAGCGGCCTTGGCCTCGGCAAGTGCGGCTTCGGTCCGGTGGCGCTCAGTGATGTCCTCGTGAGTCGCGACCCATCCGTTCCCCTCCATCGGCCGGTGCCGGATACGCACGATGCGACCGTTTGTCAGTTCGACTGTGGTATCGGACTGTCGAGCGATCACTGGGGCGCTGTTGCGCCAGACGAGATATTCGGCCTTCGACATCTTTGGTGCACTGCCTACCGAGTACCGAAGGTCCACGATCGCATTCAGGCTCATGCCCGGCCGAACGAGTTCCGGATCGAGATCGTAGACTTCCAGGTATTGGCGGTTGCAGACGATTAGGCGCTGGTCCTCGTCGAAGAAACACAGGCCCTGCGACATGTTGTTCAGAGCGGTGTCAAACCGCTCGGCAAAAGCGGTGGCGGTCTGCTCGGCAGCCCGCGCGCGCGCACCTTCTTCGGTCATCTTGCTGTGGGTCTGGACCAGTTGAACGAAGGACCGGAAGTTCGTGTTGATCATGCGGCCGAGCAGACCGAGCAGCAGCAACAGATTGATCCCGAGTGAGATCATCATTGCGTCGCCGGAGAGGAGCAGCAACGTCCCGATCGGTGCACCGGCAATCAGCATCGTCAGCCGAGAGGCAGGCGGGAAGCTGCCGAGGCAGTAGGCGGTGCCCACACAGCCCATGAAGACGAGCAATGCCACCGGGGCTCGCAGACTAGGCTCAACTGTCCCGAACAGCGCCAGGATCCAGAACACGAAGCCGGCGTTGAGCACGACCGCAACAAGGCGGGTCTTGGCTAATTGACGGTAAGCCTCTTCGGGCGAGAAATCGGTGCCGTTCAGCCGAATCCATTGGGATAATCGAACGAGACACATGACGAGGAGTGCGGCCGGCAAGCCGAACCTCAGCCATGGTGAGACGGTGGACGGGAGGACCAACCCTACGCTGATACTGTCGACGAGCAGCGCCGCGTAGAGCGCCGGCACCTGTTTGCGCAGGATGCGGAATTGCTCGACCAGCAGCGAGCGACCGACTGGATCGGTCGTATCGCCCACTGAGAATGCGCCACGGATTTGCTTAAGTATGCCCATCGAGTTAGCCCTAGCCGGCGTCAAGCTAAGGCAGAACACAGAAAGAGCGCGTAAAGGCGCTTGGTTTCTTCCGCCTTAACGCCTCTGCTGCAAGGCGAGGCACGAGTCTGGTGGCCGGCACGATCGAGCGCGCGAACAGGTGCTGCATTTCATGCGAGTGAACACCTGCTCCGGATGTTTAAAGACGTCAGCCGCAGCAAACGGAGCGGCTCCGGCCGAGAGAGTGGGACTCTCTTCCCCGATCCCGCAAACACGCAAAAAACCCCACAAAACAAGGATTCCAAAAAAACCGGTCGCAATTTGTGACCACCGCTGTGTACCACCTGACCGGCCGATTCCACCATGAAACTCGGTCAATTTCGACGCGTTTCAGACCGGCCACATGAATTCTTGGACTTCTCGGCGCGTCCCGCTCCGGCGCCGCCTGGCAACGCGGCCTGCCGCAACCGGTAAACGCTGCTTGCCCGCGGCTCGGGCATGCCGCCACCCTGCGCCCTTGAGCTAACTGCCCCAAGTCTTGAAGGAGCTGTCGACCGTGGGATCGGGTTGATCGACGTATCGCGGCACCTGTCCATACCGAAAATCCAACGGCGCCTCGAGTGCGCGACCAAAGGCGCGCGCCCTATCGAATGCAGAGCGTCATGCTCCTGACGGTACTGCAGAGGAGCAGCAGTCGCACTGAGCGGCAGAGCAACGATCAAACCAAGACTATCCATCGAATGTTTCACCTCCGTCATAGTGGGCATCCAGTGGCCCTCGGCGTCCAGAGTGCGCCCGCCTCGGGAAACAGGCTTCGTCAGGCCCTGTGAGGATTCGGGGGCCGGCACGTAGCCGGGCGTGGGCGCGTGCTCGGTCGTATGTGCGCAGCGGCGCGGAGCCGAGCCGGTCGATCATCGAAGGTCCACGGCTCCGCCGAAACGTTTGCGGCCGGTACTGCCGGCCTCGATCCGCGTGCACTGCTCGAACAGCGCTTCGCAAG
This sequence comes from Bradyrhizobium sp. CW1, assembly GCF_023100665.1. Taxonomy (NCBI): domain Bacteria; kingdom Pseudomonadati; phylum Pseudomonadota; class Alphaproteobacteria; order Hyphomicrobiales; family Nitrobacteraceae; genus Bradyrhizobium; species Bradyrhizobium sp. CW1. Next base: position 1,631,071 of record NZ_CP064684.1, on the reverse strand, counting down.
CCCGCTTTCACCCTCACACCAGCTAACAACAGCTAACGGGCGTTTCATCCGGCCTCGTTCCAGTGTCACGAAGGCGAAGTCCTAATGCCTGCCACACTCGATGCCAGATGGAGACGAATATGTTCAGCTACCTCGAGACCGCCCGCCTCGACCGACGCCAGCTCTTGGGCGCGGCTGTGGGCGTGATTGCCGCCGCCGAACCCTTCTTCGCCAGCATGGCGCAGGCGGTGGAGGCCACCGACATCAGTCCGTTCAGGATCAGCATCCCGCAAAAGCAGCTGGACGATCTGAAAGGTCGGATTGCCGACACCCGCTGGCCCGACCGCGAGACCGTGGGAGACGCCTCGCAAGGCGTTCAGCTTCCCACCATTCAAGAACTCGCTCGGCATTGGGCGACCGATTATGATTGGCGCCGGATCGAAGCCAAGCTGAATTCGTTTCCTCAGTTTCTGACCAACATCGATGGACTGGATATCCACTTCATCCACGTGCGCTCCAAACACCCGAACGCACTTCCCATCATCGTCACGCACGGGTGGCCTGGTTCGATCATCGAGCAACTCAAGCTCATCAATCCTCTGACGAATCCCGCCGCGCCGGAGGACGCCTTCCACGTCGTCATTCCGTCCATGCCGGGGTACGGCTTCTCCGGAAAGCCGAGCAGCACCGGCTGGGGGCCAGAGCGTATGGCGCGCGCCTGGGCAGAGCTGATGAAGCGGCTGGGTTACAGGCGCTACGTTGCGCAGGGCGGCGATTGGGGCGCATTCGTCGTGGACCAGATGGGCCTGCAGGCGCCCGCGGGGCTCCTCGCCATCCACACCAACATGCCGGCGACCGTTCCTGCCGAGGTCGACAAGGCATTGCAAGCGGGCGCTCCCGCACCGGCGGGCCTGTCCGCCGAAGAGCAGCGCGCCTATGCGCAGCTCGTCCGGACGTTCAAGCAGGTCTCATATGCTAGATTGATGGCGACGCGCCCGCAGACGCTTTACGGCATCGCGGACTCGCCCATCGGCTTGGCGGCCTGGTTACTCGATCACAACGACGCCGACGGCCAGCCTGCGGCAGCGGTCGCTTCGGCTCTTCACCGCTATACGAGCGACAACGGGGAACTGACGCGCGACGAGATCCTCGACAACATCACGCTCTACTGGCTGACCAACACCGGGGTTTCGGCCTCGCGTCTCTACTGGGAGTACAAGGGCGGCTTCTTCAACGTGAAGGGCGTCGCCATTCCCGTGGCAGTGAGCGTCTTTCCCGGCGAGCAATACGAGGCGCCGCTGAGTTGGACTCGAGCGGCCTATCCGAAACTCATCCACTACAACAAGGTCGCTAAAGGCGGACACTTCGCTGCGTGGGAGCAACCGCTGCTCCTCGCCGATGAGCTTCGGACCGCTTTCAGGAGCGTGCGCGAGCGATCGTGAGTGGCGGGCGCGGATCACTGACTTCGCGAGGTCCCGCGGCGATTCGACCAATTCAGAGATGAGATGGAGGCACAGATGGAGAAGGCCAACATATTGATCAACACCGTCGCCGGGGTCGCGATCATGCTCACCGTCGCGGGCTGGGGCGTCATGAGCGGAAGAGCACAAGGTACCCCGGAAGAGATCGCAGATGCCCAAGGCGCTCTCCACGTGCCGCAGAACTATCGATCGACCTACCAGATCCTCGGTAGCTGGGCGGTCGCGGCGGACCAGGGGCCCGGCTCCAAGGAGATCCACACGGTCTACGCGTCGCCTGGGGTGGCGCAATCCTATAGGAAGGACGGAGTGTTCGCTGACGGCACCGTCCTAGTGAAGGAAGTGTTCGAAGCCGCGACCGAGCCAATGACGACCGGCATCGTGAGCCGGCCCGGCAAGCTCAAGGGCTGGTTCGTCATGCTGAAGGACAGCAACAACCATCATCCTGGCAACAAGCTCTGGGGGGACGGATGGGACTGGTCATGGTTCGATGCCGATAACCCGTCGCGAACAACCAGCACGGACTATCAGACCGACTGTCAATCTTGCCACGCGCCGGCTCAATCAACGGATTGGGTCTATGTGGATGGCTACCCGCCGCTCAAGCGATAGGCACTTACGCCCTACTAGGCTGAGGTGGGAAATGACTCACGGCGAAGAGGCGGAGCTGACTTGGTCCTGGACGATCTATTGCATGCCGCGTTGCCCGACCTGAGCGGCCTTCCCTAGTCCCACTCATCCCTGCTCGACAGCCGGCGCGGCAGGACGGTTCACCTGTAGTGGCGGCCGGCGACAGCCCGCGGGTTCGGCTCTCTTCTGCAGCCTTTCGCGCCTTGCCCGCCCTCCGTGTGGCGGGTCTGCCGCCTATAAGGCGCACGATAGAGGCCGCCCATCCGCCCTACGGAAGCGGGCAAGCAGTACACGAAGGCAGAATCCGGAACGCGCGCGCTGCAAGACCTACCAGCACCACTTACAAGCCTTCAAGTTGGAAGGCTCACCGGAGGCATCGTGGCTGGTCAAACCGTCGCGCTTCTCAAGAGCCAAAATGGATGCCTCGAAGGCTTTCGGGAAGATGCCCCTCCCGAGGGTTCGCAGGACGACCTCCATAAACCGTCCCCGCAGGTTCTTACCCTGGCGGACGACCACCACTTCGATGTTAGTGCGCCCGCTCGGAAGGCGTCTGAAGCAGTAGGCATGGCCTGATGCGCCGCCCCAAATGTTCGAGGCCACGGTCTTCAGGACCACCCGCTCGGTGTTGGACCAGTCATAGTGCAGGCGTTCCCAGATGCCGCCGGAGCCTTCTGTGACGTCGGCGCGAGAGCCGTCTCTGGAGTGCACCTCGAGATATCCATCGGCACTGTTGGTGAAGATCGCAGCACGGCCCGGACCGAAGTCGGTCAGTGCGGCGATGTATTGTTCGGGTGTCAGGGTCGTGGTTTGGTTCAGTCGAATGGTCAGCATAATTGCCTCCTAGCGTTGATGTGCGCGAGTGATACGCAACGTTCGACAGCTGCTTGGACCGCGAATCGCTTTTCGCGCCAAACTTCTCCGCCAGGATTTGTGACGCCGTCATCTGCTCCGGCTCGGAAAGCGATCTGATCGGCCTTCTTTTTCAGAAAGCTGCTGACGAGATCGGAAACGAAGGCATTGGCTCGCTGGGCAAGTGACAGTCTCATCACGGTCTCCTCTAAGTGCGGTCAGCCTGTTCTCAACTGCGCATGCACAACCTAGTAGAGCGGACGGGAAGAAGCCCGTTATGCGATGTGAGGGAATGCGAGTCCTTGCTTGCTCGGCGGAGCCGAGATTTCGCAGATCGGCTGGCCTCAGCAAGTTGCGCGGCCGCGCGAGACGACCATTCGAATCAAAGCGGATCGTGACCAAGGAGCGAAAGCGGCCGCCGTACGCCCAGCGACCGGGCGGATGAGCTCGACGGCAGTCCGATCGAAGCGCTGAGAAAGAAGCGATGTGAAAGATAGCGCTGCTGCCGCACTACATGGCCGCGAAGGGTCAGCAGCAGGCCGGCCGACGGCCTGCAACGCATTTCTGATGCGGCGAACTATCCTGTGCGCTCAGGAGCGCGGAAGCTTCCATCGTGGTCGCGGGAAGTGGCAGGTGTAGCCTTCCTGATAGCGCTCCAGATAGTCCAGATGCTCTGGTTCGGCTTCCCAGGCGAGACCTTCGTCACGACCTTGCGTGGCCAGAGGACGGAAGCCTTGACGTCATCTGTGGTGCGAAGCGCCTCGCGGTGCTGGTCTTCCAACGTATATAGGTTCTTCGTGGCCGGCCGTCTCAGCCATTCACGTTGACAGCGGCTTGCCTGGCCGGCTCCGCTTGCGTCCGCGCGCTCGACCATGTGCGCAGCGCAACATAGAAGATCGGTGTGAGCAGAAGTCCGAACAGCGTCACGCCAAGCATGCCGGCCAGGACCGTCACTCCGATGGCGGCACGGACCTCGCTTCCTGCTCCGTGACCGACGAGCAGAGGCACGCAGCCGGCGATGAACGCTAGGGACGTCATCACGATCGGTCGGAGCCGTAACCGGGACGCTTCCAGCGCCGCATCGACGATGCTTCTGCCTTGCCGCTCCAGTTCCCGGGCGAACTCGACGATGAGAATGGCGTTCTTGCAGGCCAGGCCCATCAGGACGACAAGTCCGACCTGCACGAAGATGTTGTTGTCGCCGCCCGTCAGCCAAACGCCGAACATCGCTGAACAGATGCACATCGGCACAATGAGAATGACCGCCAGCGGAAGGGTCCAACTCTCGTAGAGTGAAGCGAGCACGAGAAAGACGAGCACCACCGCAAGCACAAAGACGACGGGAGCGGCGCTGCTTTGGCTCACCTGCTGGTAGCTCAGATCCGTCCACTCGAGTTCGATGCCCCGGGGCAGGACCCGTTCAGCGATTTCTGCGATCTTCGAGATGACCTCGGCCGACGACAGCACCCTTGGATCGGAATCGCCGATGACGTCGGCCGCGAGGAAGCCGTTGTAGCGGACGAGCGGATCGGGTCCGAACGTCGGAACGACGGTCACCATCGAGCTGATCGGGACCATGTCTCCCCGCGAGTTGCGCGTTCGCAGGTTTCCGATGTCTTCTGCCTGTTGCCGGAACGGCGCGTCGGCCTGCGCCAGAACGCGGTAGACGCGGCCGAACTTGTTGAAGTCGTTGACGTAGCTCGAGCCAAGATAGACCTGCAGCGTCTCGAAGACGTCGGACAGGGCGACACCCTGCGCCTTCGCCTTCAGCCGGTCGATCTTCACCTCGAGCTGGGGAATGTTGGCCTGGTAGGAGCTGACCGGGTGCGTCATAGCGGGCACACGGGCGATCTCGCTCATGAAAACGTTCAGCGCACTCTGCAGTGCGCCAGCGCCCAGGCCCCCTCGATCCTTCAGGTACAGGGAATATCCCGATCCGTTGCCGAGGCCCTGGATGGGCGGAGGCAGCAGCGCGTACGCGAACCCGCCCTTGATGCCGGCGAACTTGGCGTTGATTTCCGCCGAGATCGCGGCCGCCTTGCGCTTGCGGTCGTGATAGGGCTTGAGCAGGACATAGGCGGTGGTGATGTTGGGCGTGTTCACCACCTGCAAGGCGTTGAAGCCGGCATAGGCATTGACGAAATCCACGCCTTCCACCGACCGGGCGATCTCGTCCATCTCGCGCGTGACCGCATCGGTACGCGCAAGGGACGCGCCCTCGGGCAGCTTAGCCCCGGCGAACAGGTAGAGCTTATCTTGGGTCGGGATGAACCCGCCGGGGACCGACTGAAAAAGCAGGGCGGTGATCGTCAGGAGCCCCGCATAGACGGCGAATGCACCGCCGCGGCGGCCCAGCAGCTTGCCCACGAGCCTCCCGTATGCGCCAGCGCCGACCTGGAAGTAGCGGTTGAACGGGCGGAAGATCCAGCCGAACGCCCATCCGATCACCCGCGCGAGGCGGTCCTTCGGAGCTTCGTGAGGTTGCAGCAGCTTGGCGGCCAGCGCAGGCGACAGAGTCAGGGAATTGATGGCCGAGATCACCGTCGAGATGGCGATCGTAACGGCGAACTGCTTGTAGAACTGGCCGGTCACGCCGGAGAGGAACGACATCGGCACGAAGGCTGCGCAGAGCACCAGCGCGATGGCGATGATCGGACCGGAGACTTCGCGCATCGCCTGTTGGGCCGCATCATAGGGGCTCATGCCCTTCTCGATGTGCTGTTCTACATTCTCGACGACGACAATCGCATCATCGACGACGATCCCGATGGCGAGCACCAGTCCGAACAGGGTCAACGTGTTGATGGAAAAGCCGAGCAGATACAGCACCGCGAAGGTGCCAACGATCGAGACCGGCACCGCGATAAGCGGAATGATCGAGGCTCGCCATGTCTGCAGGAAGAGAATGACGACGAGAATCACCAGAAACACGGCATCGACGAGCGTGCTAAGCACCTCGTGGATCGATTCCCGAACGAACACGGTCGGGTCCCACACCACCTTGTAGGTGATGCCCGGCGGAAAGCTTTTCGAGAGCTTGCCAAGCTTGGCATAGACCTCGTCGGCCACCCCGATCGCGTTTGCTCCTGGAGATAGGAACACGCCCGCCGTCGCCGCCGTCTTGTCACCATCGAAGACGCGTTGGGTGTAGTCACCGGCGCCGAGTTCGATGCGCGCGACGTCCGCAAGACGAACCAGCTGCCCGTCATCCCCGCTCTTGAGGATGATGCCGCCGAACTCCTCCTGCGTGCTTAGGCGGCCGCGCACGTTAATTGAGACCAGGAAATCCGTAGTCGACGGAGATGGTTCGGCGCCGAGTTGACCGGCTGAGACTTGCACGTTCTGCTCGCGAATGGCCTTGAGCACATCGGTGGCGGTCAGGTTGCGCGACGACAGCTTGTTCGGGTCGAGCCACACGCGCATGGCGTAGTCTCCCGCTCCGTAGAGACCGACGTCGCCGATGCCCTGCAGGCGCGACAATTCGTCCTTGATGTTAAGGGTCAGATAGTTGCGCAAATAAAGAGTGTCGTAGCGGTCCTTGGTGGAATACAGGCTCACATACAGCAGCGGGGTCGGAGACTGTTTCTGGGCCGTCACACCATACTCGCGAACCTGATCCGGAAGTCGGCTCAGCGCCTGGCTCACCCGGTTCTGCACGCGGACCGCAGCGGTGTCCGGATCGATCCCGGGCAGGAACGTCACGACGATCTGCAAGCTGCCGTCAGATCCGGAGACCGATTTCATGTACATGATGCCTTCGACGCCGTTGATCGCCTGCTCCAACGGCGACGCCACGGACTCAGCCGTCTCCTTCGGGTTGGCCCCTGGATAGTTGGCGCGCACAACCACGCTGGGCGGAACGACGTCGGGATACTCGCCCACCGGGAGCAGAGGAATGGAGATGAGACCCGCCAGGAAGATGACGATGGACAGGACGATGGCGAAGATCGGGCGTTCGATGAAGAACCTGGAGATGTTCATTTTCTTGCCTCTCAGTTCGCTGCAGCCAGCATGCTGGTTTCCGAAGGCTTCACAGGGGCGCCGGAGCTGTAAATCTTCTGCAATCCACCGACGATGATCTTGTCACCCGGCATGAGGCCCGCCTCGATCGACCGGAAGCCGTCGGCCTTGCGGCCTGGCGAGACTTCCCGGCGTTGCGCGGTGTTGTCGGCGCCCAGCACGTAGACGTATTTGCGGTCCTGGTCCGTCAGCACCGCCTTCTCGTCGACGAGGACGGCCTCTGTTCGGCTGCCTGATGAGACCTTGACGCGCGCGTACAGGCCGGGGGTGAGCACGCGATCGGGATCCCGCAACTTTGCCCGCATGCGGATGCTCCCGGTCGCTGAATCGACCTGATTGTCCTGAAAATCGACCGTTCCGACGTGAGAGAAATCGCCGTCGCCCTGCAGCGCGACGCGGACGGTGAGCGCGTTGCGGTGGCTTTGTCGAGCTTCGGCGCCGTAGCGGAGATAGCTTTGCTCGTCGGGATCGAAATCCACATAGACGGGGTCCTGCGACACCACCGCGGTCAGCCAGGTCTGGTCCGCCACCGCGAGGTTACCGGGTGTCAGGAGCGCCCGGCCGGCCCTCCCGTCGATCGGCGATCGTACTTGGGTGAACTCGAGATTGAGCTGGGCGAGTTGAACAGCAGCCTCCGAGTTGAGTACGTCGGCGTCGCTTTGCTCCGACGCTGCACGCCTGGCGTCCGCTTCGTCCTGCGAAACCGCGCTTGTCAAGACGAGGCGTCGCGCGCGTTCGTCCCGGCTCCTTGCCAGCACGGCAGTCGCTCGGGCGCGCTGCAGCTGCGCTTGGGCGCTCTGCAGCGCCGCCTCGTAGGGTCTTGCATCGATGGTGAACAGAACGTCGCCGCGCTTGACCGCATCGCCTTCCTTGTAGGCGATATCGGTGACGTACCCGGTCACTCGGGATCGGATCTCGACCGAGCCGACCGCGCTGATGCGACCATTGAACTCGTCCCAACGGTCCACTTGCTTCAGCAACACTGGAGCGACGTCGACGTCGACGACGGGAAATGCGGGCTTCTCGGCGGCGTGTCCAGCCAGGTCCCATCGACCGGAGGCTGCAACGAGGCCCGCTGGCACACCGATGGTGGCAAGGACCGATGCCGATATCAGCATTTTTCTGATCTGCATGGAAAAGTACCTCCGCTCCCGGTACACGCTCCGCCGCGTGAACAGGATCGAGATACAGCCGTCCGGACTAGAAAGCCCGTTATCGCTCGTGAGAAGTTGTTATTAGCACCGGCCGAGACGCGTCCGGGTTCCAGTGTCCGAGCATCGGACGTCAACGCGGCGAGTTGTCGCCGACCCCGACGAGGATGGGTCGGTCTTGCGAAGTTGTGCCGGTATCGGCTTATACTTAGGGGCGGAAGAAACGGCTCCCCGGGTGACAATGAGCATTACGTCTGGTCACAGCAGCAAGGACGTCTGGTCGTTCGGCCCGTTCAGTCTGGCCGCCGGCGAACGACTCCTGACTAGGGATGGTATCCCCGTGGAATTGGGAGCGCGCGCTCTCGACTTGCTGATGGCCCTGATCTCGAATCCCAACGAGGTGGTCAGCAAGAAGGACCTGCTCGCCTGGGTCTGGCCGGACGTCACCGTCGAGGAAAATAGCCTGCGCTTTCACCTCGTGAGTCTCCGCAAGGCGCTTGGTGACGGCAAGGACGGCGCGCGCTACATCACCACGCTTCCTGGTCGAGGTTACTGCTTCGTCGCGCCCGTCTCCCGGGCAGCCGCGCCGCAGGCGCCGGCCAAGCCCTCTGGTGAGTTTCATTACGCGAATCTTCCGATCCGCTTGAGCCAGATGGTGGGCCGGGACGAGGATGTGACGAAGCTGTGCGCCGACATTGCGAGATCGCGCCTGGTCACTATCGTAGGCACAGGCGGGGTCGGAAAGACGACGGTGGCGCTTGCTGTTGCGCACAGGCTCACCGAAGCCTTCGCCGGATCGGTTCTCTTCGTCGACCTAGGGATGGTGTCCGATCCCCAGCTCGCGCCGTCGACGATTGCTTCCATGTTGGGGCAGCCGGTTCAGTCGGACGATGCGATCCCGCGCTTGCTGGCCTACCTGAAGGATCGGCACATCCTGCTGGTCTTGGACAACTGCGAACATCTGCTGGAAACGGTCGCGGGGCTTGCCGATACGATCATCGAGGCAGCCTCGAAAGTGCACATCCTCGCGACGAGCCGCGAAGCCATGCGTGTCGATGCCGAGCATGTGTACCGACTCGATGTGCTTGCCTGCCCTCCGGACGCAAGGGTGCCGTCCGCCGCTGCGATCCGCGAGTTTCCGGCGACCCGGCTGTTCGTCGAACGCGCCATGGCGAGCGGCGCGCATCTGGATCTCACGGAAGAGGAAGCTCCTCTAGTCGCGGACATCTGCCGGAAGCTCGACGGCGTGGCCCTTGCCATCGAGCTCGCCGCCAGGCGGGTGGAGTCCCACGGATTGCGGCAAACGGCCGCACTGCTGGACGAGCGCCTCGCGCGGCTTTGGCAAGGCTCCCGGACAGCGCCCGCGAGACAGAAGACCCTGCAAGCGACGCTCGACTGGAGCTACGGGCTTCTGACCGACGAGGAGCGCAGCGTCCTTCGCGGCCTCGCCGTATTCGTCGGGCCATTCACGTTGGACGCCGCACTGGATGTCGTGAGCAGCCCGCAACTCGACCGCTCCGCCGTGTTCAGCGCAATCGACAGCCTGGTCGCTAAATCCATGCTGGCGACCCGGCCCATCGGCGCGATGATGCGCTATCGACTGCTCGATACCACCCGCGCATATGCGCTGGAGATCCAGATAGAACCCTCCGAGGCGGCCGCGCTCGCCGCTCGTCATGCGAACTACTACCGGCGCTGGCTCGAGCAGAGCGGGACCGAGTGGGCCACGTTGACCACTGGCGTCGAGCGAGCTCCACACTTCGCCGGACTGAACAACGTGCGCTCGGCGTTGGTTTGGTGCTTCGATGGCAATGGCGACGTCGCGCTGGGCGTCAGACTTGCGGCGACCGCCGTCCCGGTCTTCCTGGCGATGTCGCTTCTGCCCGAATGCTATCGCTGGTCGGAGCGGGCCCTGCAGGCGCTCGCGGAGGCCGATCGCGGCGGCAAGGAGGAGATGCAGCTCCAGGCCTCCCTGGGCCTGTCGCTGATGTACATTAGCGGACACAGCGAAGTCGCGGGCGCAGCGTTGAAGCGCAGTCTGGAGATCGCTGGCGCACGCGAAGATCGGCTCAACGAGGTTCGCCTGCTCGGTCCCTTCTTCTTCTATCAGCTGAGAAGCGGAGAATTTAAGCTCTGCCTCGATCTGGCCAGGCGATGCTCGGACATAGCGGGCACGCTGGATGACGCCCCGGCCTCCGCTCTGGGCCACACGCTGATGGGCATCGCACTCACCATCATGGGCGATCTGAACCAGGCTTGGGCCGAACTGGATGCGGCGCTGGAGGCGGAGGCGGCGGCTGGAAACAGGAAGATACACTTCGGATTCGACCACTATACCTGGGTTCGGGTCGCCAAGATCTCCGTGCTGAGCCAACAGGGACTTTCCAGCATGGCGCGAGCGATGATCCGGGAGGCGTTCGCCGAGGTCGAACGGAATCACCATCCGGTCTCGCTGGCGGTGCTGATCAATTCCGCCGGCGCGTTGCTCTGGATGGGTGACCTCGACGATGCGCAGAAGCATCTGGACGTGTTCATCTCGCGCGCCCAGTCGGAGGCATTCGAGCCGTACCTGCACCTCGGTCATGCTTTGCGAGGAGAACTCGCGATCTGCCGCGGCGATCTGCAGAGCGGTATCGAGATCCTGCAGCATCGGCTGCACCGCCTGCATGAAGCGCGCTACAGGCTTTTCTCCATGCGGCTGCAGACCGTGCTTGCCCGCGGCCTAGCCGACTGCGGGCGCGCGGAGGAGGCGTTGAAGCTGGTCAAGGAGACGGCGCAGCAGATCGCGGAGAAGGGCTACACGTCGTACCTGCCCGAACTCCTGCGGGTGGAGGCCAACATCCTGTTGAACATGCGACGCCCGAAGGAAGCCGAGACCTGCTTCTGGCAGTCGCTCGAGCTCAGCCACGGCCAGGGAGCGCGAGCGTGGGAATTGCGGACGGCGACCGATCTTGCCGCGTACTGGGCAAGGCAGGGACGTGCGGACGAGGCGCGCAACCTCCTCGAACCTGTCCTGCATGGACTGATCGAGGCTTCGGACACGCCGGACATCCGGGCGGCGCAGTCGCTGCTGAGCGAACTGGCCTAAATTCCTGATTCCGTTGCCGGGCCAGGTCCGGGTGGAACCTCGGCGCGGGTCTTCGCGGGCTGGACCGCGTTAATCCCGCATTCCGCGCCGGCTCCGGACACCCCTAACAACGGCTCACAAGGCATAACGGGCGTTTCCACGGCCGCGGTCCTATTCCATGGACGACCGAACAACCGGTTCCGAAGGACTGCGACCATGCACGGCACCATCAAACAGACCCGCGGCCGACCTCTTCAGGTTCTGAAGAGCATGGCCAAGCGATTTGCTCTGGGAGCGAGCGTTGCGCTCGTCGGTGCCTCGGTGAGCTGGTACGGGTGGTACTGGTACACGCAAGGGCGCTACATCCAATCGACCGACGACGCGTATGTCGGCGGCGAAGTGACGACCCTCGCCTCGAAGGTGCCGGGCTTCGTGCAGACCGTCACGGTCGCCGACAACCAGCAGGTCAAGGCCGGTGATCTGCTGATCAAGCTCGACGACCGGGACTATCGCGCGCAGCTTGCCCGCGCCGATGCCGCCGTCGAGGCCCAGAACGCGGCATTGGCCAATCTCGACGCCAATCTCCGACTGCAGTATGCGGCCATCGAGCAAGCGCGCGCGGAGATTTCCGCGACGGCCGCCGAACTGGAGCGCACTAAGTTCGACGCGGATCGCTACCGCATATTGTCCGACGGACAGAACGCCTCGCTGCAGCGCTATCAGCAGGCCGACGCCGACTACAAGAAGGCGAGAGCGGCCGATCAGAAGGCCCGCGCCGCTCTGGAGGCGAGCGAACGCAAGTTGGACGTCATCGAGACGCAGAAACAGCAGACCCGCGCCGCTCTCGAGGCTGCGGTCGCCGACCGCGATCTGGCGCGCATCAATCTCGGCTACACCGAAGTTCGCTCGCCGATCGACGGCGTGATCGGCAATCGCGGCGCGCGCGTCGGATCTTATGCCGTCAGCGGTGCGAAGCTACTCTCCGTCGTTCCGAACCAGGGGCTCTGGATCGACGCCAACTTCAAGGAGAACCAGCTCTCCCGAATTCGCGAGGGTCAGCCCGTCAGGATCGACGTCGACCTGCTCCCCGGCAAGACTCTGGGCGGACACGTCCTGAGCGTGGCACCGGCGACCGGCGCGCAGTTCAGCGTGATCCCGCCGGAGAACGCCACGGGCAACTTCACAAAGATCGTGCAGCGCGTGCCGGTCCGTATCGCCATCGACCTGCAAGACGATGCGATCTACCTGCGGCCAGGGCTGTCGGCGGAGGTGCACGTGGACGAACGACCGCAGCATGGCCAGCCGCTGCGGGAGACACGACAATGACCGCCGTCGCGACTTTCGACGCAGGAAGCGCCATCGCGGCCCCTCGGTCGCCCGCGGACCTTCCGACCGCCCACAAGGTGCTGGCGCTCGGCATCATGAGCGTCGGCTTCTTCATCGCCTACCTCGACATCCAGATCGTGGCGGCGTCGATCAAGGAGATCGGCGGCGGGCTCTCGGCAAGCCAGGACGAGGTCAGCTGGGTGCAGACCTCGTATCTGATTGCGGAGATCATCGTCATTCCCCTCTCCGGCTGGCTCAGCCGCGTCATGTCGACCCGCTGGCTCTTCACCGCATCCGCCGCAGGCTTCACCCTGGCGAGCGCGCTTTGCGCCTCGGCGTGGGACATCCACTCCATGATCGTATTCCGAGCGCTCCAAGGATTTCTGGGCGGCTCGATGATCCCCCTGGTGTTCACCTCAGCGCTGACGTTCTTCCAGGGCAAGCAGCGGGTGATCGCCGCGTCGCTGGTCGGCGCCCTCGCCTCGCTCGGACCGACTTTCGGTCCGGTCGTCGGCGGCTGGATCACGGACAACTGGTCTTGGCATTGGCTGTTCTACGTCAACGTCGCTCCGGGATTGCTGGTGACGCTGCTGGTGCCGCTCCTGGTCGATGTCGACCGTCCCAATCTCGGATTGCTCAAGGGCGCGGACTACGCGGGCATGATGCTGATGGCGGTGTTTCTTGGCTGTCTCGAATACGTGCTGGAGGAAGGACCGCGGTGGGATTGGCTCGGGGACGACACCATTCGTCACTGCGCGTGGATTTCGGCGGCCGCCGGGGTCGGTTTCGTGATCCGCAGTCTAACCTTTGCGCAGCCGGTCGTCGATCTACGCGCGCTCAAGATCCGGAATTTCGCGCTCGGCAGCTGGTTCTCCTTCATCACAGGGCTCGGCATCTTCAGCACCGTCTATCTCACACCGCTTTTCCTGGGTCGGATCCGCGGATTCGACGCCTGGCAGATCGGAACGGCGCTGCTTTCGGCCGGCGTATTCCAGCTGGTGGCCGTGATGATCTACGGCGCGGTGGCCAACCGCATCGACCTGAGATGGCTACTGATGTTCGGCCTGGCTTGCTTTGCGGTCGCGATGTGGATGCTCACCTCCGTCACCCACGAGTGGGGTTGGCGCGAGCTTCTGATCCCGCAAGCCTTCCGCGGCCTTGCCCAGCAGTTCTGCGTCGCGCCCGTCGTGACCCTGACGCTCGGAGCGCTCGCGCCGGACCGTCTCAAATCGGCAAGCGGCCTCTTCAATCTGATGCGCAATCTGGGCGGCGCGATCGGTATCGCGGCTTGCGGAACGATCCTCAACGACCGGGCCAACCTGCACTTCCATCGGATTGCCGATCACCTCGGCACCACCAACGCAAACGTCGCGGAGCTGATCGATTCCACGATCTCACGTTATGCGGCGACTTGGGGCGACCCGGTCCATGCGCACGCCGCCACGCTCAAGAGCCTGTGGTTGCTGGCGTTCCGCGAAGCCCAGGTGCAGGCCTTCGCGGATGCCTATCTGATGATCACGGCCTGCTTTGTGCTCGCATGCGTGATGGTGCCGCTGATGCGCAAAGTCGCTCCGCCTCAATCCCCGTCCGCCGACGCGCATTGAATCGGTCACAGTGAGCGACCGGGAGATCGCGATCGTAGGTCGCGATCTCCGACGATGCTCAGATCTAACGGCTGCTCACACCGCATAACAACCGCCCTCCGGTCATCGATGTAGCATCAGGACATCGAGCTTCTGAGAAGGAGAGCGCCATGATCACGAACCAGACCAATGGATCCGCCGGCTGGACGCGCCGCGAGATGTTGAGCAAGACCGCGATGGCGACGGGCCTGGCGGCAGCGGCAAGCGTGTTGCCGTCTCAGGTGTTCGCATCCCTGACCAACGACATTCGCCCCTACAGCATCGACGTTCCCGAAGAGCAGCTCGCGGACCTGCGCGCGCGCATCGCCGCCACGCGATGGCCGGATCGGGAGACGGTCGCCGACGGCAGCCAAGGCCCGCGACTTGACGAGTTCCAAAGTCTGGTCCGCCACTGGGGCACGGACTACGACTGGCGCAAGGTGGAAGCACGGCTCAATTCGCTGCCCATGTTCATGACCGAAATCGACGACATCGACATCCATTTCATTCATGCCCGGTCGAAGCACGAAAACGCGCTGCCCGTCATCATCACCCACGGTTGGCCGGGCTCGATCATCGAACAGCTTAAGATCATCGGTCCGCTCACCGACCCCGAGTCGCACGGCGGAAACGCCTCCGATGCCTTCCATGTCGTGATCTCCTCGATGCCTGGCTTCGGTTTCTCGGGCAAGCCGAGCGGTCGTGGCTGGAATCCCGACCGCATCGCCCGTGCCTGGGCGCAGCTGATGAACCGGCTCGGCTACGAGCGGTACGTCGCGCAAGGTGGCGACTGGGGCTCTCCCGTCTCGAGCGCAATGGCGCGTCAGGCTGCGCCGGGGCTGCTCGGCATCCATATCAATCTGCCCGCATCGGTCCCGTCCGAAGTGGCTTCGGTGCTCGCCGTCGGCGGGCCCGCTCCTGTAGGGCTCACCGAGATGGAGCACGCCGCCTTCGCCTCAATCGAGACGTTCTTCAAGAAGTACAGAGCCTACGGACTCGTCATGGGAACGCGGTCGCAGACCATCGGCTATGCGCTGGCCGACTCTCCGGTGGGATTGGCAGCCTGGATCTACGACTACAACAACGGGGAACCGGGGCGCCTGCTCGACCGCGACGATGTTCTGGACGACATCACGCTCTACTGGCTGACGAACACTGCCACGTCCGCGGCGCGGATCTACTGGGAGACCGCCGGTCAGAGCGTCATTCTCTCCGCCGCACAGAAGACCTCCGAGATCTCGCTTCCCGTCAGCATCACCGTCTTTCCGGGCGAGGTCTACCGAGCTCCCGAGACATGGGCGCGACGCTCCTACCGAAACCTCATCCACTTCAGCGAAGCCGAAAGGGGTGGTCACTTCGCCGCCTGGGAGCAGCCCGATCTGTTCTCGCGCGAGTTGAGGGCGGCTTTCCGATCCCTGCGATAGGTCCGAAAGCCGCGCATGGGTGGCGAAGACCGAGCGGCGCGCGACACCACCTAGCAGCGGCAGCTAACATCACCTCACAACGCATAACGGGCGATCTCCGTCCACGAAGCGTAGACATCAATCGACACAGCAGAACACCTGAAGGAAGCAGCACATGAAACCGATCTACACCATCACCGCAGCCGCCACGCTACTTGTCGCGATGGCACAGGCGCACGGCGCCAGCCTGGGCGATTTGAAGCGCACCAATCTCCTGCGCAACGACATCAGTGCGCCGGGGCGCGAGGCCGTTCAAGTTCTGGTCGAATTCGAACCCGGCGTTACGGCCGCCAAGCACTCGCATCCGGGCGAAGAGATCGTCTACGTGACGAAAGGCTCCCTGGAGTATCGGCTCGAGGGCAAGCCGCCCGTCGTGATCAAGGCCGGGGAGGCGCTTTTCATTCCGAGTGGGACACCTCACTCCGTGAGGAACGTCGGCACCGACAAGGCCGCCGAGCTGGCCACGTACGTCGTCGAGAAGGGGAAGCCCCTTCTCGCAGTGAAAGAGTAGCACGCCCGATCTCCCGCAATCCAAGATCTGAGGAATCAACATGAGCACGATCCAAAGACGCGAATCGGCCACCGATGGCGCGAGTTCGCACCAAATCGATACCAAGCTCGAAGTCGTCGTAATTCCGGTGTCGGATGTCGATCGCAGCAAGGCGTTCTACGCCAAGCTGGGCTGGCGTCTCGACGCGGATTTCTCCGGCGAAGGCTGGCGCGTCATCCAGTTCACCCCGCCCGGCTCGCCGGCATCCGTCATCTTCGGCAAGAACGTCACCTCCGCCGCGCCCGGCTCGGCGCAAGGTCTCTACCTGGTGGTCTCCGACATAGAGGCTGCGCGGAGAGAGTTCCGGCAGCGCGGCGTAGACGTCGGCGACGTCTTCCACGCCGATGGCGATGTGCATGTCGGCCGCGACGAGCCCTATCTACTCGGCAGCGTGCGCAAGACGGGTCTCGAACCCGCGCGCGCAAGCTATCGCTCCTACGCTTCGTTCAAGGACCCCGACGGCAACGGTTGGCTCTTTCAGGAGGTCACGACGCGGTTGCCCGGTCGCGTCGGCGGTAGCGCGACGTTCGGATCCCAAGCGGATCTTGCAGCCGCGCTCCGGCGAGCCTCCAGTGCCCATGGCGAGCACGAGAAGCGCGACGGCGGCCGTCACGACGCCAACTGGCCCGACTGGTATGCCGAGTACATGTTGGCGGAGCAGTCCGGCACCGAGCTGCCGCGATGAGCGCGACGACCACGAAATTCAGTCGCCGCAACCCTTGTAGCGGCCTGTCCCGCAGCACGGAGCTTTCATCATGAGCAACCGCATTCTCGTCTTGTACGGTTCCTACCGGTCCGACCGCATCGGCATCCGCCTGGCTGGATACGTCGTCGAGCGGCTGCGAGCGCGGGGCGACGACGTGGAGTTGATCGATGCCAAAGAGATTGACCTCCCGATCCTCGACCGGATGTACAAGGAATACCCGAAGGGGCAGGCGCCGCAGGTGCTCGAGACCCTGGCCGGCAAGATACGCCGCGCCGACGGCTTCGTTTTCGTCGTCGGCGAGTACAACTGGGGCGTCCAGGCCGGGCTGAAGAATCTCACCGACCATTTCCTCGAGGAGTGGTTCTGGCGACCCGCCGCCATCGTAAGCTACTCCGCCGGTCGTCAGGGCGGTGCGCGCGCGGCGACCGCATGGCACGGCATCCTGTCCGAGATGGGAATGGTCGTGATCTCCAGCACGCTTGCGGTCGGTGCCATCGGACAGGCGCTGTCGCCCGCGACCGAAGCACTCGGCGAAGACGGGCAGGCGCTCGAACGAGCCTTCCCGCGCTTCGCCGACGATCTCGCGTGGTGGGTCGACGCGGGCAAGGCGCAGCGTCAGCGCAAGGCTCCGCCGTACTGAAGGACGTCGCGGAGCGACCGCAGAACCGAAACGGCGCAGCGCCAACGCGCGGCTGCGCGAAGGAGACGAGCATGACCGATTCAGAAAATTGCTATATTGATCGACGCGACATCGTCGGAGGTACCAGTGAGGCCACCGCCGCGGTACAGGTTGCGAGAAAGGCGCAGTTTGCATCGGTTGCCTCCACGCCGGCGCGCACATCTCAGGCCTCCTCGGGTCACCAGGTCGAGATCTCGTTTCTGCAGATCGATCACGACCTGACGCTCAGGAGAATGGTGGTGCACGCTCCGAGCTCGCGGGGGACGGTCCTTTTCCTGCACGGATTTCCCGAGACGCTCTACGCCTGGAAGGACATCTCCATCGCGCTCGCCGACGAGTACGAGGTGCACGCGTTCGATTGGCCGGGGTATGGGCTGTCGTCGCGCCCGAGCGCAGAGCGCTTCTCCTACGCACCAAGGGAGTATGCGCGCGTCCTGGACGAGTACATATCGACGGCGGGCATCGAAAAGTCGATGCTCACGATCTACGCGACCGACATCGGCGCCCTTCCCGCTCTTCTCCTGGCGCTGGACAACCCCGAGATCGCGAGAAGGCTCATCGTCGGCGACTTCGCGCCGTTCGACAGACCCGCGCACATGTACGACAGCCTTCAGAAGCTGAAGGCGGGACCGGCCATGGACCAGGTCCGCGCCTTCATGAACAAAAATCGCGAGGAGATCCTCCAAAACACCTTCACAAGAGGACTGCCCGAGGAAGCGCGGTACCGGATTTCGCAGGAGTTCAGCGACGACGCGGCAAAGGGCTGGAGCCAGGGCGAGATCACCACGGTGGATGCGTTCGCGCACTACTATTCGCATTTTACAAGGGATCAGGACTACTTAGAATCGCACCTCGCCAATCTTAACACGCCCGTGAAGGTGCTGTGGGGTGAGAAGGACCTCTACATCTCCAAGCAATCAGGCGTCGAGTTCGCCGACAGGGTGCATGCCGAACTCACCGTTCTGCCCGGCATTGGCCACTACCCTCACCTTCAGGATCCGCAGCGAACGGTCGCGGAGGTCCGCGCCTCCTTCGGATCGCGCGCGACCCCGGTCGTTTCCCAGCCCGGTCGAACTTCCGCAGATGTGCAATGAACAAGTCCAAGCTCCTGTTCGCCACCATCCTCGCGCTCGCCGTCGCGGCACCGATCGCAGGCCTCCTCGGCGACATCAAGGGTACCCCGATCATGTCCGCACGCGCCGCCTCCTCGTTTCTCGACCCGCTCCAGATCGCCTCGTTCGAAGATCGCGGCGAGTTGGTCTCCCTCCGCCGAGCGGGCGAATGGTTGAATTCGCAGCCTCTGACGCCGGAGAGCCTGCGCGGCAAGGTGGTCCTGATCAACTTCTGGACCTACACCTGCATCAACTGGCGACGCCAGCTTCCGTATGTCCGCGCCTGGCAGGAGAAGTACAAGGACCAAGGTCTGGTGGTGATCGGCGTTCACGCGCCGGAGTTCCAGTTCGAGAAGAACACCGCGAACGTCCGCTGGGCGACGACGAACATGAACATCTCTTACCCCGTCGCGATCGACAACACTTACGACATCTGGCGCGGGTTCGACAATCAGGCCTGGCCCGCGCTCTATTTCATCGATGCGCAGGGGCGCGTCCGCCATCGCGTGCTGGGCGAAGGCGGCTACGAGGAATCTGAGAAGCTGATCCAGTCACTGCTGCGTGAGGCTGGCGGCGCCGACGTCAGTCGCGAGCCGGTGATGGTGAACGCCACGGGAGCGGAGGCCGGAGCGGACTGGACCGATCTCAGATCTCCAGAAAACTACGTCGGACTCGAACGAACCGAAAATTTCGCTTCGCCCGGCGGAGCGACACCCAACACGCCTCATCTCTACGGAGCTCCAGCCTCGCTGCGGCTGAACGAGTGGGCGCTCTCGGGCGAGTGGACGGTCCGGAAGGATGCGGTCGCACTGAACAAGCGGAACGGAAGCATTGTGTACCGCTTCCATGCTCGCGATCTCCATCTCGTCATGGGTCCGCCTCGCGGCGGGGCTCCCGTAAAGTTCCGGGTCACCGTCGACGGACAGCCACCCGGTGCGGCTCATGGGGTGGACGTCGACGAACAGGGAAACGGCACGGTGACCGAACAGCGGATGTACTCGCTCGTGCGGCAAACGGGTCAGATCGTCGACCGCGACTTTGTAATCGAGTTCTTGGACGACGGCGCGGAGGCATTCGCCTTCAGTTTCGGTTGATCAGCTAACGGCATCTCACAACGCATAACGGGCGTTCTCCGGCGGTCAGGCGTAGATGTCGAACGAGGTTCAGTATCCATCAAGCGCCACCGGCGCATAAAAAGAGGAGAAAAGACGATGTCCGCTTCAAACAAAGGCACTGCGCTCGTGACGGGAGCTTCCGGCGGCATCGGCGCCATCTATGCCGATCGCCTGGCTCGGCGCGGCTACGATCTCGTCCTGGTCGCCCGCAATAACGCCCGACTTGAGGAGGTAGCCACCCGCATCGCCGGCGCGACCGGACGCGCCGTCAGGTCGGTCGTCGCCGACCTCAACGACAGGGCCGATCTGAGGCGAGTCGAGGCGATATTCGAGACCGATCCCGACATAACGATGCTCGTCAACAATGCCGGCGTCGGCGCACTCGAGCCGATGCTGCAATCCGACATCGAGGCGATGGAAAAGATGATCGAGCTGAATGTCCTCGCGTTGACGCGGCTCACCTATGCCGCCGCCCCGAGGTTCGTCGCGCGCGGCGGTGGCACGATCATCAACATCGGCTCGATCGTGGCTGTAGCGCCCGAGGTCCTGAATGGCGTGTACGGCGGCTCCAAGGCTTTCGTTCTCGCGCTCAGCCAGTCGCTTCACAAGGAATTGGCCGACAAGAACGTCCGTGTCCAGGTGGTCCTGCCCGGCGCGACGGCAACCAACTTCTGGGATGCGGCGGGCGGTGCGGTCGACAACCTGCCGCGCGAGATGGTCATGCGCTCCGACGATATGGTGGACGCGGCGCTGGCCGGATTGGACCAGGGTGAACTCGTCACGATCCCTTCGCTTCCCGAAGCGAAGGACTGGTCGACCTTCGAGGGCGCACGCCAGAAGCTCATGCCGAACCTTTCTCTCACCGCTGTGGCCGCGCGATATCGGACCGCGGATGCGGCTTGAGCGGGCCGAAAGACCGTTCGGTAAAGAAGACGAGAAATGGACCGCTCCCCGAACGACCAGACAATCGACAGGCAGCGCCGCCTTCTCGTCGGAGGCGCCGCCGCAGCGGTCGCCAGCGCCATTCCGTTGATCCCAGCATCGGCGCGGGCCCAATCCGCCAACCAGACGACGCCTATCCGCGATCACGCTCGAGAGCGACGCGAACGGTGCACCCCACCTCGACCCCAAGGCCTACGTGAGAAGTTCGCAGGCAGGTATCAGCACCGGAACGTACGCAGGCGGGGTCGGACCCAACCTGCCTCAAGAGGCTCCCAAGGCGTTCGTCGACGCCATCGTCGACGTCGCCACGGCTTAAGCAACGACAGGAAAGAATGCGCGATGACTAGAAGCTCACGGGTCGTCCATACCGGCAACACCCGAACCACAGGCGGCCGCGAGAACGGAATCTCGCGCAGCTCCGACGGCCGCCTGGACGTCAGATTGGCTGCACCGGGTTCGGATCGGATCGGCACGAACCCCGAAAACCTATTCGCCGCCGCGTGGTCGGCCTGCTTCGAAACCGGGATCTTGTCCGCGGCGAAGCGCAGGGGAATCAGCTTGCCCCTCGGCGTGACGATCGATGCCGAGGTGGATCTGAACGCGGCCGAAAACGGTCACTTCCTCAGCGCCCGCTTCAACGTCTTCATGCCGGGCGTTTCGCTTGCCACCGCGGAGAGCCTGATCTGCGAGGCCGACGGATCTTGCCCCTATTCGAAGGCGACCCGCGGCAACATCGACCTGGCAATCACGCTCGTGGAATAGGCCACGAGCAGCAACTCGGAAATAAAACAGGAGCATACCATGAGCACGACCGGACTTTCACTCACTCACCCCTCACTCGCCCTCCGCCAGGACCTGCGCCATCGGACCGCACGCTTCGTGGCGCACGCCGAACCCGTCAGCCGGGTAGCGTTGTACGTGTCTTTGGCGGTCATCTACGCCTGGTTCGGCGGCATGAAGTTCACCGCCTACGAAGCCCAGGGGCTCGTGCCTCTCGTCGAGAACAGCCCGCTGTTGAGCTGGTTCTACGCCCTGTTCTCGATACGCGGCTTCTCCGGTTTTCTTGGAGGCCTGGAGCTCAGTATCGGACTACTGATCGCGCTCAGGGCGGCCTCTCCGGCGTTTTCCGCGGTGGGTGGTCTGCTCTCGGCCGGACTCTTTGTTACCACGGTCAGCTTCATGTTCTCGACCCCTGGGGTAATAGTGCCCGAGCTCGGGATCCCGGCGATCACCGTCGCGCCGGGCCAGTTCCTCCTCAAGGACATCGGGCTGTTTGCGGCCTCGTTCTGGATATTCGTCGACTCGCTGAAAGCGATGCTCGCGAGGTGACGGATCCTGCTCGGGCGGGAACGCCCGAGCTCCTGCCTAAGGGCCACGACGGTCTTTTCTCGCCACCCGCCGGACACACGACGGAATGAACTTCAACCCGACTGTCGCGGAGCGACACCATGAGCAAGCGCCTTGACTATCATCAGATCGCACCTGCCGGCGTTAAGGCACTGGGTGGGGTCTACGGCTATGTCTCCAAAAGCGGCCTGTCGCCGGAGTTGATCGAACTGGTCTATCTCCGGATCTCGCAGATTAACAATTGCGCATACTGCCTCGACTCGCACACGCGCGAACTGATCAAGAACGGCGTGAAGATCGACAAGCTGACGTTGGTGCAGGCTTGGAGGGAAGCCGACAATCTCTTCGATGAGCGCGAGCGCGCCGCGCTCGCCTGGTCGGAGACCGTGACCCGCGTGGCGGAGACGAACGTTCCGGACGCGGCGTACCAGGCAGCGCGCGCCGTGTTCGACGAGCGTGAGCTCGTGGACCTCACGATAGCGATCAGTCTGATGAACGCCTACAACCGCATTTCCATCAGTTTTCGGAACACGCCAGAAGCCGTCCTCGAGAGCACGGGGACCTGAGCCAAGCTCGGCACTTACGGTGCTCAGATCGCCTGGGAGCCAACACTATGGAAAACTTGCTGTCGGTCATCGGCTATATGGGGACTGGGCTCGTCATCGGCGCCTACGCCCCCCAGATCTGGCACCTCTGGACTGAGCATTGCTCCGCCGGAATCAGCGAGCGCGCCTACGCGCTGTGGGTATTGTCGTCAGCTCTCTTTCTAGGTCATTCGGTCACGATCGGCGATCCCGTCTTCATGATTACACAGCTCGTCAACATGATCGCCCTGGCCATCATTCTGGTCCTAGCGCGGCGGTTCCGCAACCAGATCTGCACGACGCATGCGGGCCACCTTCACGTGGCTGCATCAGAGAACAGCGGGATGGGCGATGAGCGAGCTTTGGATTGAATGTGATGCGCACTCCTCCAACAAGCCCGCTCGCCCTGTCGCCAATCGCGAACGCTAACAGCTTCTAACGATACCTCACGGGCAACTGGCCAGCTTCGCGGCGATACTCCGTGGCGGCTGCCGGATGCACGCAACATATTTTCAGGTGCGAGCGCAACTGATGTTGCACACAGGACGGAAAGCGCAATCCAACTGAACCAAGGGAGAAACATCGTGGTCACACGTGGATTCGAGGGCAAGCAGACCGCACCGGATCAATCCGATAGAATTCCGCCCGGCCAACATCTTGTGGGAGATTTTCCTGTTCTCTCCGCCGGTCCAACTCCCCGAATCTCGGTCGAGGACTGGTCGTTCACACTCAAGATCGGTCCACGTCCGGTGAAGCGTATGACATGGGCGGAGTTCGGTAGTCTGCCGCAGACCAAGATGACCCGCGACATCCACTGCGTCACGAAGTGGTCGAAACTGAATACACCCTGGAGTGGCGTCCTTATCGACGATCTCCTCGCTGATGCTGGTCTCGAGCCGCCAACATCACATGCACTGGCGCATTCGTATGATGGCTACTCGACCAACGTGCCTGTGACCGATCTCATCAAGGGCAAAGCCATGATTGCGACCCACTACGAGGGCAAGCCTTTGACGCCTGACCATGGCGGTCCGGCAAGGCTCCTCGTTCCCCATCTCTATTTCTGGAAATCTGCGAAATGGATCAATGGGATTCAATTCACCGAGCGCGAAGAGGGCGGCTTCTGGGAGCTGCGCGGTTATCACATCTATGGCGATCCATGGCGCGAGCAGCGCTACTCGGGAGATTGACCGGTGACCGGCGAGGCGATTCAGGCAGCCCGCGTTCCTTGGGGCAACGCGGTGATCGAACGTATACAGCCCCAAACCACGACGGTACGAAGCTTCTACCTTCGCGCTGAGAATTGGCGTTCCTTTCACGCTGGCCAACATCTCGACGTCAAGCTTACCGCGCCGAATGGTTATGTGGCGCAGCGAAGCTACTCGGTGGCATCTGAGCCGGGGCTCGAAGGGCTTTATGAGCTCATCGTCGAGCGTCTTGAGGGCGGAGAGGTTTCCACCTTCTTCCATGATGTTGCCGCGGTCGGGGATAGCATTGAGATCCGCGGCCCGTTCGGTGGTCACTTCACTTGGAATGTCGAGGACGGCGGCCCCCTGCTCCTCATCGGCGGTGGTTCCGGAATCGCGCCGCTCATGTCGATTCTGCGCCATCGCGCCACGGTCCGCGAAGCTGCGCCAGCTCTTCTTCTCTATGCCACGCGCACGTGGCAGGACGTAATCTACCGTGAGGAATTGGTGGCGCGAGATGCAGCCGAACTTGACTTCTCCCTTCTGTTCAGTGTGTCGAGGGACACCGCACGTCGTCCCCAAGATGCCGGTCGTAGGATCGACGCGGCGCTGCTCAAGGCCGCGCTGGCGAGACTTGGCCCTGCGCCCCGATTGACCTTCGTGTGCGGCTCAGATGTTTTCGTGGAAGCCGTCACGGGTCACCTGCTAGATCTTGGAGTCAATGCGAAGACGATCCGCACGGAACGGTTCGGCGGGTAGAGGCAATCTCGGTCGATTCTTGCTGATGGGAGACGAACTCCATGAACGAGCTGCTTACTAAGGTTGTCGCCGCCCACGGTGGTTTGGAGCGCTGGCAAGGATTCGATAAGGTTGAGGCGACCATTGTCACAGGAGGCGGTCTGTTTCCTCTCAAAGGCCTTTTGCAGGATCGCAGTCCTCGTCGCATGACCGTGTGGCTGCACGAGGAGAGGTCGTCGGTCACGCCTTACGGAGCTCACGATCAACGAACGATGTTCACGCCGGACCGGATCGCCATTGAAAAGCTCGATGGTACGCTGGTTGCCGAGCGGTACGCGCCGCGAGATTCTTTCGCCGGCCACCAGATGCACACACCCTGGGACCCGCTGCACCGCGCCTACTTCAACGGGGAAGCGGTCTGGACATATTTGACGACGCCGTTTTTGCTTGTGATGGATGGGGTCCGTCTTGAGGAGACCGAGGCCTGGCGCGAGGGAGCCGAGACCTGGCGCGTGCTGCGCGCCTATCTGCCTGGTTGGATGGAGACTCACTGCATGGTTCAGGACTTTTTCTTCGGCGATGACATGATGCTGCGCCGTCATGATTACAGCGTGAACATCGCCGGCGGCGTTCCGGTCGCCCAGCTTACGTCGTCATATATCGAGGCGGACGGTATTCGCCTTCCGAGCATGCGGCGCGCCTACGTGCGCGGCCCTGATCGCAGGCCGGTCACGGACCTTCTGCTGGTTTCGATCGATTTCAGCGCCGTTGCCTTCACGTAATCCTCTGCTTCGAGGCGCCTGTCGGTCCGAGCCGAGGATATAGACGTAGCGGCGGCCCTAGTATCTTCGCGGCGACCTTGAGACGCGCCGCTGCAGGCTGCGGCGGTGGTGCTGGCGCTGGCGGAAGGCAAGGTTTGAGCCATCCGATGGAGGCATTCGCGGGCGAAACGACCCGGATCACGGCGGAAGATGTGCTTCGATGAAGCCGTCAAGTTCACGTCCAGCGCAACCAGCCTGTCGCTCAAGGATTACGCGGGACGCCTCCGCCGCGCAGGCATCGCTTACGCGCTCGCGGACAAGCGGGTGAATGTGGTCAGCGTCTGAAGGCGCGGCTCGACGCCCCGCAGATAGATCTCCGTTCTGACAAACGCGATCTCTTCGGCGAGGGCGCTCTCGCAGACGTTGATTTACCAGGACTTCGGTCGGCCGTCGCGGCCTTGCCGGTCTGTCGGAGCATGGGCGAAGACACCGGTCGGTTCCGCTCTGAGGCGGATTCAGTGGCCGCGCAGCATATCGCGGACCTCCTCAGAGCCGGCGGTTCCATTGGACAGGTCTCTGCGCAGGCGACGACGGCGGCAGGGATCAACTTCAGACAATCGCCACAAAGTTCACCGACACGCTCCCCACAGTCAGTCTTTACGAAGGCCGCTATGTCCCAATATTCGCTCGATGCGCTGCGCCAGCGCTATGTCATCGAGAAAAGACCACTCGAGGCCAGCATCGAGCAGACCTTGCGCGCCGACACCCGCGCGGGAGCCCGTGCCATTCTGGCTTTAATCGATAAACGGCGTTTCGAAAACAGGTCCGAAGGACAGCGCCTCCGGAAGATCCTCAGTTTCGAAACCTCTCTCTGGGAGAGCGGCCTTCAGGCCGTGGCAGGCGTGGACGAAGCCGGAATGAGCCCCCTCGCCGGGCCAGTCTCCGCCGGCGCCGTGATCCTGAAACCCGGCACGCGAATAGTCGGAATCGACGACTCGAAAAAACTCGATGCCGCGGCTCGCGAAGAACTCGCGAAGGAAATCAAGGCAAAGGCAGAGAGTTGGTGTGTGGCGTTCGTCGAGGTCGAGGAGATCGACGAAATCAACATTTATTGGGCAGGCATCCAGGCCATGCAGCGCGCGGTCCGGGGGCTGGGGTTGGCGCCGGAATACCTGCTGATCGATGCGAAGCGGTTGAAGGAAATCGATATCCCTCAGCAGGCCATCATTAAAGGTGACTCCAAGTCCGCCAGCATTGCGGCCGCCTCCATCCTCGCGAAAGTCGAGCGCGACGCGGTCATGCGGACGCTCGAGGTGCGTCATCCCGGCTACGCCTTCGCGGATCACAAGGGCTACCCGGTGCCGGCTCATTATGAGGCGCTCGCCAGGCTTGGCGCTTGCGCAGCTCACCGGCGGTCGTTCGGACCAGTACGCAAGGCTCTGGGGTTGCCGCCCCTGCCGCCGTGGCCTTCGGCGTCCGAGCGCGCTGCCAGCTGAACTCCGAGGCGCACGCTGCGGCTCGGCGGCGCTACTTGCGCGGCACCTTATTTTCGCGGACGACGTCCATGGCTTTTTTATCGGACCGCAGGCCGAGATAGACCGGCTGGCGCAGCTCGCCCTTGCCGGTCCACTCGGCGAATTTTACTTCCGCGACCAGCGAAGGCCGCACCCAGGTCGTGACCTGCTCATCTTTCACCTTCGCAGGAAAGGGCGATTTGGCCGTCTTGAGCCTCACGAGCTTGCCGTGAAGCTCTTCGAGAACCTGGTGGCTGAAGCCCGTGCCGACGTGGCCGATGTACCGCCATGCATCCCCTTCGCGTACCGCCAGCACGAGCGCGCCGAAGAAGGGCCGAGTTCGCCTCGGCGCCGTGAAGCCGGCAATCACGACCTCCTGCCGCTGCGCGGTCTTCACCTTCAGCCAATCGGCGGTCCGGCGTCCCGACGCGTACGGGCTGTCGGCGCGCTTGGCCATGACGCCTTCGAGATGTCTCCGCTCGGCTTCCGCGAAGAACTTCGTTCCCTTGCCTTTGCGGTGGTTGCTGAACGCGATCAGCTTGTGGCGCGGCAGGATGGCCTCTAGCCGCTTCTTGCGCTCAAGGAGCGGCAGCGCGCGCAGGTCTTCGCCGTCCGCGAACATGAGGTCGAACGCGCAGTACAGAAGCTTCGCCTCATGGCGCAGGGCGTTCTGGAGCAACTGGAAATGGGATACGCCGTCCTTGCCGATCGCGACGAGCTCGCCATCGATCACCGCGTCCGCCTTCACGCATTCAAGTGCGTTCGCGACCTCCACGTAGGAGTGGCTGATGATCTTCCCGTTACGGCTGTAGAGCGCGACCCGCCCATGCCGGATCTCCGCGACCATGCGGAAACCATCGAATTTGTCCTCGAAGACCCAATCTGGATCGTCGAACGGCGCATCCGTCAACGTGGCCAGCATGGGCTGCAGGCGATATGGCAGGGTCGATTTGCGAGCCATGGTTGGGACTTTCTACACGGCCGGCAGAGGCCGAAACGAGGAGGACGGAAGGCGAGCCCGCGCGGTATCACCAGCCGCGACCATCCCGCCTGCCCGTACCACGCCCAAGACCCCGGATTTGAACGGAGGGCCCGTTTCCGCCGACGAGAGCACCTGTTGCTTAAGGCCGAGCTGGAAGCGGTCGATCAGAACGCAAGGCGTCCGGAGGCCGGTCAGTTCTACGATCGCGGTGCGTCCGAGCTCGATGAGCGTCCCGAGCGGCATCCGCTCGAGGGCCAAGCCGGCGGTGCTGATGTTCTCGCCGAGGTCGCCGGCGCCGACCTCGAAGCCGGCTTTAAGTAGCGTCGCGAAGAGTTCGGACGGGATCAGGTGAACCTGCCGGAGATTGGGCAGGCGTGGCCGGCGACGGGCAAGGTAACGGTGCCGGACGAAAGGGCCGGCGTGGGCGTCGCCTTGGACGCCGTGGCCCTCCACCAGAACGATATGGTCCTGGACTGGTTTGCTGAAGTGGTGCCCAGGGTCGGCGGCGACCGCCGTCACCTTTCCCTCGAGCGAGAGATCGTGCGCCTCCGGCATCAGGCGGCCCGGGCGAGCGAGCGCCGCTTCTGGCGGAAGTAGCGCGTGATCTCGGGAAGCTTCATCGCGTTCAGGACCCGGTCGGCAGGGACGCCGCCCTTTCGGGCCATCAGGACGCCCCAGTGCATGTGGTCGAGTTCGGGGATCGAGTGCGCGTCCGGATTGATGCTCAGCATGCAGCCGAACTCCAGCGCCGCCTGGTGCCAGCGCCAGTCCAGATCGAGCCGCCATGGATGAGCATTGATCTCGACAACGACGTCATGCTTGGCGCAGGCCCGCAGCACCTTCTCGACGTCGATGTCGTAGCCGGGCCGCCGCTGGAGCTGCCGCCCGGTCATGTGGCCGATGATGGTGATGTGAGGATCCGCGATGGCCCGCAGCAGCCGCTGCGTCTGCGCTTTGCGTTCGAGTTTGAAGCGGCCATGGATGCTCGCGACAACGAAATCGAAGCGCTCCAGCACGTCGTCGTCATAGTCGAGCGAGCCGTCGGCCAGAATGTCGGACTCAATGCCTTTGAGAATCCGGAAATCCTTGCCGAAGCGCTTGTTCAGGCGGTCGGCTTCCCGGTGCTGCTGCGCGATCTCCTCGACCGAGAGCCCGCCCGCGTAGTGCGCGGACTTGGAGTGGTCGGCGACGCCGAAATATTCAAAACCGCGCTGGCGCGTCGCCTTGGCCATCGTCTCCAGGGTCTCCGTGCCGTCGGATGCATCGGTGTGGCAATGAAGGATTCCGCGCAAGTCCTTGTCGGTGACGAGCTTCGGGAGCTTGCCCTTCAGGGCCAGCTCGACCTCGCCGCGGCCCTCACGGAGTTCAGGATCAATGAACGGCAGGCCGAGGGCACTATAGATCTGGGCCTCGTCGCCGGCGATCAGGGTGCGGCCCTTGTGCAAGCCGTCGGCCTCCAACCGCATTCCCTTCTCAATGGCCAACGCCTGGAGCTGCTCAACGTGAGCGGCGGAGCCGGTGGCGAAGAGAAGAGCGGCGCCGAAGTGTTTGCGATCGGACAAGCGGATCTCCATTCCATCCGCCCCGGAAGCCTTCGACGTTTTGGCGACCTTGGGCGCTTCTGCAACGATCGTGAGGTCGCCGACCAGTTCGCAGCCGCGGCGGAAGTCGCCCGCGATCGTCACGCGCTTGAGTTCGGGCCGGGACTTGCGGAGCGAATCCTTGGCGTGGGCGAGCAGGACGGCGGCACGGTGCAGGTGGAGGCGGCCTTCTCCGCTTTTGGCAATCGCGAGGTTCTGCAGGATCTTGGTCTGCAGCGCGGCGCCGAGGCCTTTAGCCTTCTTGATGCGGTCATTCTTGGCGGCGGCCTCCAACTCCGAGAGCGAGCCGATGCCGAGATCCTTGTACAGGCGCAGCACCTTCTCCGGACGAAGGCCGGGCACAGCGAGCATCTCGAGCACGCCCGCGGGAATCTCCTTCCGCAGCTTTTCGAGGCTGGGATGACTGCCCGTCTTATGAACCTTGGTGATGATGTCGGCGATAGCATCGCCGACGCCCGGGATCTCAGTAAGTCGATCTTCAGCGACGAGTACGTCCAGAGGAACGGCTAGGGCCGCCAGGCTGTCGGCGGCCCGAGAGTAGGCTTTCGCCCGGTATGGATTGCCGCCTCGCAAGGCGGTGCGCTGCGCATACTCTCGCAGAAGACTTGCCACACCGCGCGCGTCTAGCGAAGGCATTCAGCCAGCCTCCCGGTCCGAGCTTTGCGGCGCCGCCGGAGCAAGATGACCGCCGGAGCGGTCACTTGGCCGGCGATCGAGAGAGGCCTCGAGCTTCTGGGCTGCGCGAAAGTCCTCAAGATGCTGGACATTGGGGCCGTAGGCAGCCTCCTTCTTGAGGAGATTGTAGATCCGACCCGCCACCAGTTGCAGATGCTTCATCTTGCCCCGCGGCATGGATCTCTCTTTGCAGAGAGCTCGGACGGCGTAGGCGCGGAAATAGTCGAATGCGTCTGACATGATGTCAGTAAACGCCGGCTCTCGCCGGGAGTTCGATGGGCTCTGCGAAGACTGGATCGCCCGTCGCGGCCTGGCGCAAATGCGCGAAGAGTGCGGTCCCTGGAACTCCTCGCCGCCTTCGAAGTTGCGAGACTCGTTGATTGAGGTAGCTAGACTGCCCGCCGTCGGCCCCAACCCGGCGGCGGGTTTTTTGTGAGTTGAGTAGCGTGGCAAAGCGTACAAAGGCACCTCGGGCCGAAGTGCCGGAGGTCCCTACCATGCCGGGGTTCATCGGACCCCAGTTGGCGACCCTGAGGATGAAGGCACCTTCGGGATCTCGATGGATTCACGAAGTCAAATACGACGGCTACCGCATCCAGCTCAGGATCGACGGTGCCGATCGCCGAGCCTATACCCGCAAAGGTTACAATTGGATCAGCAAGTTTTCGAGGATCGCCGCCGCCTTCGATATCGAAGGACAGGCCATCGTGGACGGCGAGGTTGTCGTCATCCATGATGGGCGCACGAACTTCTCCGAGCTGCAGGCAGACCTCGGCAGAGGCGATCAGGATCGACTGGTCTACTTCGCCTTCGATCTGCTCTGGCTGGACGGCAGAGATCTGCGAAAAGAGCCGCAGATCGAGCGGAAGATGCTGCTCAAGGATCTGATCGAGGAGCACGACCTCAAGGAGCCCGCCTCTATAGCGAGCACCACAAAGGGGACGCCCAGGCACTGTTCGCCGCAGCCAGCAAGCTGAATTACGAAGGCATCGTCTCCAAGCGGGTGGATGCACCATACCGATCGGATCGGGTGGAGGCTTGGCAGAAGATCAAGGTCGTTCAGAAGGGCAAGTTTCCCGTGGTCGGCTTCATCAAGGACCCATCCGGCGTGGCCGCGCTCTATCTGGGCAAGAAGGAAGGCAAGGATCTGGTCTACATGGGAAAGGTCGGGACCGGATGGAGCCGAACCACCTCGGCGCAGATCCGCAAGGCGCTCGACACCGTGGTAAGCCCGAAGCAGAAGCTGACCAAGACCATTAGGAAGCCCAAGGCCACGTGGGTCGAACCCAAGTTCTATGCAGACATCGAGTACCGTGACATCACATCCGAAGGTCTGCTGCGGGCCAGTTCGTTCAAGGGGCTGAGCAAAGGAACGCGCCGATCATAGCCGCGTTTTCCTGCAAGTAAGTGGAGTACCGGTCATGGATCCGGAACAGCGAGTTGCGAAGGCCTTGGAAGACGCACAAGGCATCTTGGCCCGGCATGTCGAGCCCGGCCTCAGAGATTGCGAGCAAACCATAAATAAGCTGCTGGATGTGCTCGACGACGAAGCCGTCGTGCAGGCGCTCAAGGATTTGAAGATGGAAAAGCCCACAACAGAACAACTCGACGAGCTCAAGAGGCTCAGTGCAATCGCGCGTGTGCCGGACGAATCGGAGATCGTGACTTCGAAGGAAGAAGCCGAAACCCGGATCCGCGATCTGAAAGACAAGGCTCGGATGGAATGAGACGATCCCAGGACGACATGCGGAGCGAAGAGCTCGGTCGGCGAAGGGACGTCGATTTCGCATCCGGCATGAACTCGATGGACACGTTCGATCCCGATATGCCGTGCCGCGTTCACGATGGCCTCAATGACCAGATCATTCAATGGAATCCCCGGTGGGCGTCGAGGTACCGCCAACACGCGTCGAAATGGGATGAGGGGTTCGTAGCTTGGGACGGTCTGTTATTCGACGGATGGGCTCCATCTTGTGACCACTGAGCCGCGTGCGAGAGAGCTGGCGCGGAACCCGCGAATCCTTGCGGCGTTGCATCGTCATCAAGTTCGCAAGAGGAGGAGCCGATGGTGGCAGCGAAGAAGAAAACCGCGCGTGGACGCAAGCAGGACCGGGCACGCGTCGCCAAGGGACAGGATTACGAAGTCCGCTACGAAGCGAAGAAGACCGGCCGCTCGGCATCGGCAGTGAAGAAGGCCGTCAAGAAGGTCGGCAACAGCCGCAAGCGCGTCGAGAAGCGTCTCGGCCGCTAGGACGCCTCAAATCCGGCCGGAAAACCTTGTGAACGCGGTCAGCCTCTGCACGGTTGGCTCGACGTCCTGCATGTAGATTTGGCTGCGCAGGAACGCGATCTCGTCATCGAGGGCGATCTCACCGACGTCTACGAACCAGGACTTGGGCCTCCCGTCGCTCCCGTCGTTCCAGCGGTAGCCCCTGCGTTTCAACGACTCCTTGAGCTCGAAAGCGGTCTGCTCCGCCCAGACCCGCATTGTCGGCCTGCGAGCGGTCTCGAGCAAGAGCGCGAGTGCCGACGCACCGGTCGCCGGCAGTACAAAGTCCAGGATCTCCAACAAAGCGTGGCAGTCGTCGACCGCCCGGTGCGCCTGGTGGAAGTAGCCGGCTCCGTTCAGGAGATAGCCGAGCTGCGAGCCCGCGAAGCCGTGTTTGCGCCAGTCGATCTCGCTCATGCTACAGGCCCAGGCCTTATCCTCGAATACGGGCCAGTAGCGCTCGACGAACCTTCTGTCGAAAGAGCTGTTATGCGCGACCGTGATGACCCCGCTTTCGGCGAAAGCCGTTACGGCGGCATCGTCGAATTTTCGACCAGCAACCATTTCTTCGGTGATGCCTGTGAGCGCCGTCACTTCCGCAGAGATCGGCGCGCTCGGCTCGTTGAAGGCAGAGAAGGTGTCGCGGACCCGACGATCCGCCCGTCCGGCGTGTAGTCGAACTTGACCATCCCGAGCTCGATGATCTCGTCTTTGGCGTGGTCGAGACCGGTCGTTTCGGTGTCGAGCAGAATGCCGGTCCTGACCTCCTGCCCGGCGGCGGGCTGGGACGTGGGCCGCGGCACCAGTCGCCGCAGCACCCTATAGTCGGCCGACCGGCTCAGGGCCTCCGCCATCGCGGCCAGATCCGATGGGTTTTGAAACATCTCTTCTCGTGGTGTCCCTACCGATTGACCGGAAGCCCACGATACCGAGGGCGCCGGCCGGAAGGTATCCGAAAGACAGGCAATTCACGGCCTTTTCGGGAGTGTCGTGCAATTCCAAACTGTTGCGGGGTGAGTTCCCGGAGGCGCGCCGCTCCTGCGGAGGTCCGAGTTGTCTTGCCACCCGTTCTTGCTCGCCTGGCTGCCCTGATCGGTCCTCCATCGGACCGCCTCTCCAGCGATCTCGGAGCCCAGCGTGTCGAAAACTCTTGCCGCGAACTCTCCGGCGGCTGTTTGTCAGAAAAGGACGTTCGGCTGTCCTGATCCGTAGGATCTTGTCCGTTGTCCAAACGAGGGCTCCATGGCGACATACGGGCAATCCCGCCCGGGGGCCGAGGAGACGACCGGGAAAACCGCCGCAAGGCTCCCGAGAGTGGTCGGCGCTACTCGCGACGAGCTGAGCGCAAGGAGAGTGAGATGGCCTCGATCAGCATGGTTACTCAAGTTACGGAAGCGCGGACCGGATCGACGATGATGGCGTGGCGCGTACATGAGTTTGGGCCGCCGCAGGTCATGCAGTTCGAGGCCCTCTCCCGTCCAGAGCCCGGGCCCGGCGAGGTCCTGGTCAAAGTTGCAGCTGCCGGAGTAGGCCCATGGGACGGCTGGATCAGAGCCGGAAAGAGTGCATTGCCGCAGCCGCTCCCGCTCACTCTGGGCTCGGACCTTTCAGGTGAAATCGTCGCCGTTGGGCCCGGAGTCTCTCAAGGACGTGCGGGAGAGCAGGTCTACGGTGTTACGAATTCGCGGTTCGTCGGGAGCTACGCCGAGTACGCGTTGGCTTCCGCGGAGATGGTATCAGGCAAGCCGAACTCGCTAAGTCACGCCGAAGCCGCCTCCGTTCCCGTCATTGCCGTCACCGCATCGCAGGCGCTGTTCGAGCACGCGCAACTCAGAGCGGGCCAGACTGTGGTCATTCACGGCGCGGCTGGCAACGTGGGAGCCTACGCGGTCCAATTGGCCCGTCATGCGGGTGTGCAAACCATTGCGACAGCATCGACGGCCGATGTTTCCTTCGTGCGCAACCTCGGCGCCAACACGGTGATCGACTACCGGAGCGAGCGCTTCGAGGAGGAAGTGCGAGATGCGGATGCCGTCATCGATCTCGTCGGGGGCGAGACGCAAAGCCGCTCGTTCCAGGTCCTTCGTCGAGGCGGCAAGCTGATCTCGGCAGTGTCTCGCCCGGATCAGGATCTCGCAAAGCAGCACGGTGTGGAAGCCACCTTCTTTTTGGTCGACGTCACGAGCCGGTATCTGACGGAAATCGCTCGCCTCCTCGATGGTGGAGAACTGCGAACGAACGTCGGCGTGGTCTTGCCCCTCGCGGATGCGCGCGAGGCTCACTTCATGCTGGAGGGCGCGCGGCCCCGGCCAAAAGGCAAGATCGTGCTCGCGGTTGGAGCGGACTGACCGATCTCGCGCCTCTCTTGCGCTCACGCGTCCGGAGCGCCAGCCAAGCCCATCGATTTTTGCTGAAAGGACAAAAAATGACACCCCGAACTCCCGCCCCGGCCCTCGTCATTCCCGATTCCTTGCTGGCGAAAGAGGCGACAGACGTCCTGCGCGAGCATTCCACCGATCTGCTCTTCAATCACTCGATCCGCGTGTACCTTTTTGCGGCGGAGCAGGGTCGTCAGAAAAAGCTGCGCTTCGACTCTGAGCTTCTCTACGTGGCCGCCGCGTTCCACGATCTCGGCCTGATCAACAAATTCGCGAGCGCAGACGAACGCTTTGAGGTCGATGGTGCAAATGCCGCCCGGCAGTTTCTGAGCGCGCACAACATCGCCGAAGACCAGGTGCAGAGGGTCTGGGAAGCGATCGCGCTGCACACCACTCCCGGCATCCCGAAGTACATGGGTCCGGAGGTCGCGCTCCTCAATTCAGGTGTTCTGCTCGATGTCGTCGGGGTAGGCTTCGACCAGTTTCCCGCGGAGCTTCGCGAGGAGATCGTCGCCAAATATCCCCGCACGAATTTCAAGGAAGGCTTCGTTCGGGAGTATTTCGCTGGTTTTGCGCACAAGCCGGCGACCACGTACGGCACCGTCAACGCCGCGGTCTGCGAACGCTTCATGCCGGGGTTCAAGAGCCCCAACGCCTGCGACTTGATCGCGGGTTCGCCCTGGTCTCACTAGAAGAGGAGGTCATGATGTCGATCAGTGCATTCACCAATCGAATGGCGGCGCTGTTACGCCGTTCAGCAATCACGCCCAGACAGGGAATAGAATTGCCACGCACGATGTTCTTGGCGATCGTAGCAGCGGCCATTGCGGGAGCTTCGCCCGCCATCGCTCAGGATCGGGAGCAAGTCAAGCTTGTCTTCGAGCACGCGCTGCCGAACGTCGAAGGAAAGAGAATGGCTGCCGTCCTGGTGAGTTATCCGCCCGGGAGCAAATCGCTGCCTCACCGCCACGCAGCGTCGGCCTTCATCTACGCCTATGTGCTGTCCGGGGCCATCCGAAGCCAGGTCGGCGATGACCCTGCGCAGGTCTTTCGCACAGGCGAGGGCTTTTACGAAACGCCAGGCTCACATCACAGGGTGAGCGAGAACGCGAGCGACACGGAGCCCGCCAGCTTGCTCGCGGTCTTCGTGGTCGATTCCAAAGACGGGGCATTGACGATCCCCGACAAGGACGCAGCACCGAGATGATGGCGCGACAGGATCGCCTGTCCAGTCACCGCCCGGCCTTTGCACGGTGTGAACGACATGCATAATAAGGCGCCTGATCGGAGAGGCAGCAAAGGTGCCGGTACAAGCTGTCGCGATCGTCATCTACGAGGGGGTCCAGGCCTTGGACGTGGCCGGGCCGATGGACGTGTTCAGCGAGGCGAACACATTTCTCGACAGCGCCGACCGCTATGAATCCGTACTCGTTGCTGCTCACCACAATCCGCTGCGCGCCTCGAACGGCATACGGCTTATTGCCGATCTAACGCTTGAGGAGGCGACGGGTGGGTTCGACATCGTTCTGGTGGCCGGCACGCCCACCCCACCTGAAACGGAGCCCGAGCCGCACTTGCTTCAGTGGGTCAAGGAACTGCCGTGGCGGTCGAGCCTCTATGGTTCGATCTGCACCGGAGCATTTGTCCTTGGCTATGCCGGTCTGCTCGATGATCGGCGTGTCACGACCCATTGGCAGGATGCGCAGGCGCTGGCGAACAGGTTCCCAAAGGCAAAAGTCGAACCGGATTTGATCTATGTCCGAGATGGGCGGCTGATCACCGCCGCGGGTGTAACGGCGGGAATAGATCTCGGTTTGGCGCTGGTCGGGCAGCGCCACGGTGGGGAAACGGCGCTCAAAGTGGCCAAGCGGCTGGTCGTAGTCGCCCAGCGCCAAGGCGGACAGTCTCAGTTCAGCCCCTATCTCACCGCGCCAGCCGATCCGGAATCGCCGATCGCCCGTATCCAGGACCATGTGATGGCGAACGTCGGGGATCGCCACTCGCTGGAGTCCCTTGCCGCCGTCGTCGGGATGAGCGCCCGAAATCTGGCCCGGCATTTCGTGCAGGCGACCGGGATCACGCCGCACGAATTCATCGAGCGCGCCCGCATCGATGCGGCGCGCATGATGCTGGAGGGAAGCGACCGGCCGCTAAAGGCGGTTGCATTCGACTGCGGATTCGGCTCGGCGGATCGGATGAGGATCGTGTTCACCGCCCGGCTTGGCGTCAGCCCCATCCAATATCGCGCCAGCTTCCGGCGGGCGACACCGGAATAGACCGCGCGCTCCCCGCCAAGGCAACGCTCGCGATCCTGCTTTCGCTACAAAGCGTCATGTCAGGAAAAGACGTGCGGCTGTCCTGATCCGCGGGATGCTCTTCCTTGTGTGGAGCGGTGCCCGGTTGGCAAATAGGCACAAGCAACCAGCCTGCTACGCAAAATAGGAGAGCGCTCCATGTCCGAGATCATCGCCGGCATCCGCCTGCCCGACAGTGCCATCGCCCGCGCCGCCACGCAGCTCGTGCGCGATACCGAAGACGACCTACTCTACAACCACAGTCGCCGCGTCTTCCTTTGGGGTGCGCTCACCGCCGAGCGCAACGGCCTTAAGTACGAGCCGGAGCTACTTTACCTCGGCGCGATGTTCCACGACATGGGCCTCACAGAGAAGTATTCCAGTCCCAACCTGCGCTTCGAGGTCGACGGTGCCAATGCCGCGCGCGATTTCATGAAAAGCTACGGCCTGCCCGAGCGTGAGATCGAGGACGTCTGGACCGCGATCGCGCTCCACACCACGCCAGGTATTCCCGAACATATGCGACCCACCATCTCGCTGGTCACCGCGGGTGTCGAGATGGACGTGCTCGGGATCGCCTATCACGACTTCACGCATGAACAGCGTGACCATGTCTGCGTCCATCATCCGCGCGAGACGAACTTCAAGGAGAACATCATAGATCACTTCGCCAAAGGAATCATCAAGAAGCCGCTGACCACGTTCGGGAACGTGAAGGCTGATGTCCTTGCGCTGAAGGACATGAGCTATGTCCGCCAGAACTTCTGTTCGATCATCCTCGGTTCGGCCTGGCCGAACTGACCTTCGTTGCTGGACCGGAGTAAATCCAGATGAGCGTCATCCGAGCCAGGAAGTGCGGACCTGAAGAAACCTTGATCGGACCGAGCGAGGAGTGCGGCGCTGCGCAGAGCCCGATCGACGAGATCATGACCCGCAGGATCGCGTGCCGTGACTTTTGCGATGCTCCAGTCCCGCGACGAACGATCGAGCAGATCCTCCAAGTCGCGCGCTTCGCGCCAAGCGGTGCGAACATTCAGCCCTGGCATGTCTACGTGCTGAGTGGCGCCGCCAAGGCCAACGTGTCGGCGGCGCTGCTGAACGCGCATGAAACATGCCGGGACGAGCACGTCTCGGAATACAAATATTACGCCAGCGAGTTACCTGATCCGTACCTGAAGCGACGACAGGAATTCGGGCGGCTGTTCTACGGGTCGCTCGGAATCCGCCAGGCCGATGCCGAGGCAAGAAGCAGGCAGACCGCGAAGAATTACACGTTCTTCGGAGCCCCCGTGGGACTGATCGTGACGATCGATCGCCGGCTGGAAGCCGGAAGCTGGCTCGATCTCGGCATGTTCGTCCAGAACGTGATGCTCGCCGCAGCGGGGCGCGGACTTCAGTCGTGTCCGCAGGAGACGTTCTCGAAATATCACCGGATCTTGCGCCCCCTGCTCTCGATTCCGGAGGAGCAGATAGTGGTGCGCGGCATCTCGGTCGGGAAGCCCGCAGTCGAGGGGCAGCGATTGATGCCGCGGGCGCATGTAGATGAGTTCGCGACGTTCTTGGGATTGGACGCGTAAGAGGCAATCAACAGAGGAGATCGCCATGGCGAGTCGAGAAGAACTGATCCAGCGCAGCATTTCTTTTCTCCGCGAAGTGAAGGACATGACGCCCGGAGCCGATATGGAGCGCTGGCTCAACGAGACGTACGGCGAAAGCAGCGTGCTCTATCGGGATCTGTCTCGTCTGATCAAGATCGGGGTCGAGGAGGGCTGGGCGGCGAACCAGGAGGTGGACGGCCCGAACTACCGGCGCAGCCGCATCGTCGAGCCGACTGCCGAAACCTTCCAGTTCAGCCTCACGGCGGTCTACATGAACAGCGCTGCTCCGCGCCGGTTCAAGGACGAGGACGACCACGACGTGCTGCGCGGGCAGTATCACGGTCACCCCTATGGCGAGATCAACCTCGTGGTGCCCTTGAACGCGGGCGCGGAGTTGAAGGGGTTGCAGGGCTGGCAGGGACCCGGCTGGACGGCGCCCGATCCGGGCAGCAGGCACTTTCCGGAGGTCAGGGGCGGTGCGGTGATCGCGCTGTTCTATCTCCCGGCCGGACGCATCTCGTACGATTTCAAGGCGCCCGCCGGCTAGGTGCAAGCAGCGCAAACGAAGGCTGTTGCGCCGTCAGGCCTCGCCAAGTCCGGAGAAGATCGTCCCCGGCGGTGTCGTGCGCGGCAGCGGAAGCTGGCGCTCGACAGAGTGCGCCGAGCGCGAGCCTCCTTTGGTGTCGGCCATCCTGCCGACCGGTGGCCGCTAATGGGCGGACCGGACCAGACGCCTCGTCGCGCGGGTGCCCGATCTCGACGGGACGGGCGGTGCTCGAGTTCATGGAAACCCACCCCGCTGCGCCCGAACCGAGCCAGGCGCCTTTGATCCCGGAGACTACGGCGACAGTCGCTGCGCCGCAGGTTCCTCCGCTGCGGCAGCCCGTTGACCGCAAGCGACCGAACTAAAAACGCGAGGCGGCTCGCACCAAAGCACTGCTCTGGAGCTTTGTCCGATAGAGGCGGGATCGTGACGCGAACATCAATCACGTTCTGTTCCTAAACGGCAGCGAAAGATGTCTCCGATCGGAGACCTTGCTGGTTGACGTGTCAAAAAATATGCGGAGAGCGATCGCTAAACCTATTTTTGGGTTGCAGTTCGATCGCCTCTGATGGCTCAGTTTCTGCAGCAACGAACGCGAGTCCGTGAGTGCGCTGGAGCGGAAGCCGGGCGTCATCTATATGGAGCCGTCCATGACCGATAAGCTAGAGCTCGAACGCCAGCTTTCCGATGGCCTTGGCAACGAGGTTGGCTCGGAGGCATTCGCGGCCTATTGCGAGCGGCACAATGTGAGGTCTGCGCCATTTCTGACGGTCCCCGATGACGAAACGGCTAGTTTGCTCGCACGGCATCTGGCTCCGAGAATCACGGGAAAAACCATCGTGGAGATCGGGGGCGGGATCGGCCTCCTGTCGCTGCACATGGCGCAGGTGGCGAAGCGGGTTTATTGCATCGAAGCGAACCCGGTCTGGTCATTCGCCTTCACTGAGCTCTTGTTGGAGCGAAAGCCGAAAAACCTGTCTTTCCTTTTCGGTGCGGCCGACGAATTCATCGGCTGCATCAAAGCGGATGTCACGATCGTGTGCACCCACTCGGACGTGCAGGGGATGACCTTGGTCGGTCGGCAATTTTCACCGAATGTCATCGAAGTTTACGGCGAGCTGGTCGAGGCAAACCCGGCGGCGTTTGATGCTTTCGCTAGACAAGCTCGGGGTTCCGCCTAGAGCAAGCCGGAGCTCCGCCTGAAGCATGCGGAGATGCGGGCGCCGACGTTCACTCCTATCACATCGACTATGGCGCCAAGGCCGGCAGCTACGTGGACGTCTTTATGGCGGCGGTCAATTGGAGCGTCGTGCAGCGGGCCTACGAGGGGATGCCGGAATGAGGCGCGCTTCACGAGACGCTTTGCGCCTGATGGGTTGTGCGGCGGTGCTGGTCCTTACGCTCGAAGCACGCGCAGGGGACCAGCTTCGGATACTCGACGGCAAGCAGATCGTTTGCGTATGGTGGGGAAAGACATCACGGATGGCGCGCACTGGTCGCTATATCTCCGACCAGACGACTCAGTCATCGGTTCAGATCGGAGAATCCTGGACCGTAACCTGGAAAATTCGCGACGACAGGCTCTGCATGACGCAACCGAGCATCACGTCGCCTGTGTGCAACGAAGTCTGGATGTCGGGTGCGAATATCAGGATGCGCGCCGGCGGGGATGACAAGACGTTGGATGCCATGGTCATGGCTCACCAACCAGATCGATGAGACGACTGGAGGCGCGCGCCGATGAGGGTGAGGCTTCATCCCGGCTGGGCCGCGATTTATACAACACTGAGCGAGGGAGTTCCCGAGATGCCCCTTACCTCGGATCCATCTGGCGAGTTCGATGCCTCGAACAATGAAGCGTTATTCTTCGCGATGTTCGCGGGCGACGACCGTATCGATTGCCGAGTGGATATAGCCGCCCTGCGGGATCGCGCTGCGGCAGACGGAACCAGCCCAAGCGACGTTATTGAGACCTTCAAGAGGCATCGCTCGACGATTGAGCGGATCGCAAGTGAACAATACGACACCGGCGCAACGATGCCCGTGGTGCGAACGCGTCAGCTTACGCCGCGCTGAACGCATCCGCTTACGCTGCGCTAACGCGTTCGGTTCCTCTCTAGGTCAGCGAAGGCGCGACCTTGGCGGCTGCAGCCTCGCCAATATCTTGCCGTCGGCAGCTCTGACGGTAATTGCCTTGTTGAGCATGGCCGCCATTTTGTTCCCAATGCGCAAAGCTTCTAGCTCGTCCTCGGCATCCAAGGCGATGATCGAGCTTTCTGGACAAGCGACCTCACCGCATTCCCGCGGACGTCCGGGGTCAACAGGATAGTTCTTCAGGGCACCCTCCCGGTTTATAGGCCACTGTTGCCGTAAGCAGGCCGACCCGGACGGCGGAGAAACGGCCCCGGCTTCAGCGGGCTGGAGATTATAGGCCGGGGCCGCTCCGGCAGCTCGGATGAGCGAGCGAGACAACAAACCAAGTACCGAGAGCAGGTTCCTAACGGAGCGTCAGCAGGTCCTCGCGGCGTCAGCAGCCGCGGCGTGAGGTATCAACTAGCTGCGAGGCGCTGGTTGAAGCCGGACTTGTCCGTTTCCACCAACCGTTCCCCGCGAAGACAGGCGGGTCCCCGGACAAATGGGCAGAACGCCCTCGTCGGATGGCTCGGGCGGAACGCTGGCAGCGCTCGCTTCCGCCTCGGCTTCAGGAGTACCGGGCAACAGCGGCTGGGCTCATGCGCTCTTTGCGCCGGGCCAAGGGATAACCTGACCTGCCTGACCAGCGCGATCGCGACCGCTTTCCTTAGCCGCATTGAGCGCCGGTCCGCTGTCGCGACAAGGGCGTCTTCGGCGACACCCTGGATGGGGGTCTTGGTGGCGCCTCCCAGGCTGACCGTGACAAGGTTGGAAGCTGGATTCAGCGCGCGCAACATGCGTAGCTCGCCCAGGGCCTTCCGAACTCGCTCACTCACCTCGGCGCATCCGTCGGCGCCGGTGTGGGCAGCAAAAGCGCGAACTCCTCGTCGCCGTACCGAGCAGCCAAGTCGGCCGGCCTGCGAACCTGCTCAGCCAAAATCCTGCCCAGCGAGCGCAGGCAGGCATCGCCTGCCTGATGGCCGTATTGGTCGTTGAATTCTTGAAGTGATCGACGTCGATCAGCAACAGCGATGTGCCGCGCGCTTGGCCCGGGCCCATTCCTCCTCGAGGCGCTCGTCGAAGTAGCGCCGGTTTGCCAGTAGAACCACCGGCTGGGTACGCGAGCTTGGTTATCGGGAGGCCTCAGTCGGCGGCTCTCTTTGCGCGCTGCGGGAAGGCCGCACGCTGCTGGGCGCGCTGCACCACCATCAACAACGTGCAGCGTGCGCGTCAGGCCTCGCCGGATTCGGAGAAGCTCGATGCAGGCGGCGTATTGCGCGGCACCGGCAGCGGACGCTCGGCGGCTCCGGATCGCGAGGTGCCGCTCCTGGCGTCGTACCGCTTGGCCAGGTCCAGCAGACGACGCCGGGTGAACGGGTCGGCCTTGCCCGCGAGGTCCCGGACCCTCTGGGCGAGACCCCGATAGAACTCCTGCTCCATGACGCACTCCCACGACATCACTGCCCAGAGTTGAGTACGTCCTCACCCAGGGAGTCAAGACGCGGTGCCGCCCGGAAAGATTTCTGGCATCCGCTTGAGTCCTGTCAGCGGAATCAGAGTTGCGGCTGCGGGGGCGTCCATGGCAGTGCGTTTTTCCATCCGCAAAGCGTGCCCGGGTTGCGGCAAGCCGATGCTGGTCATGCCGGACGCGGACGACGAGCGGCCGTTGCGCTACGTTTGTACCGCTTGCGGCGACGACCCGCTGCGCGACCCGACGGCACCCAACTGGGCAGACAGCCCGCTGAAGCCCCCGGAGCCGTAGGTCTTTCGCGCCGGCAATGGCCGCCTTGCGGAGCATGGAACGGGCGCGGCGGGATCAGGTTAGCCTGGTGGACTGCGCGCAAATGCACGGCCTGCGTGGCTCCGCCCTCAAGCCCCCCAGCCCCAAAAGGCGGGGCCACGCTCATTCCTGGCCGTCATTCCGTAGAATTTTTCGTTTTCCCTAACTTGCGTGAATCCCAGATTGAGAGGGTTCAGGCAGGATGGTGCCGTAGCTGGGAAACTTCGAATGTTCGATGCTCAGACCACAGCGCTTTTGCGCGCTGTCCTTGATGAGGTGTGCGAAGCCGTATCCCGGTACGAGACCTCGGCACGCACGCACGTCGCCTCCATGATCCTTGAGGCGGCCAGCAAAGGCGAGACCTCGGTAGACGGGCTGAAGCAGGTCGGCCGGAGAGCCCTCAGCGAGGCGCCCATCCTGCGGAATTGAACTGCTTCCAGGCGAGGCGAGATTCTGGATTCGCCCGCATGCAGATTTTTGCCCGCTGTACTCAGGTTGCGGATGAGGTCCGCTCCGCTCTGATATCGGGCGCGGTACGGCACTTCAGCGGACTTCGGAGTTGGGCCGATTCTGTTGAAAAAGGCGGCTGTTGCGACGCAGATAAATCAGTGATTCAGTCTGTCTAGTTGGCAGGACTGAAGATCATGATGGGACATCGGCAAGCCGAACAGGCTGCTTTGTTCTATGAGTTCTCGCTCGAACGGCATATCCCCGCCGACCACTTGCTCCGGTCGATCGACAGATTTGTCGAGCTTAAACAGGTCAGGCAGGACCTGGCACCCTTCTACAGCAGTATCGGTCGACCTTCGATCGATCCCGAGTTGATGATCCGGATGCTGCTGATCGGCTACTGCTTCGGCATTCGATCGGAGCGGCGCCTGTGCGATGAGGTCCACCTAAACTTGGCCTATCGATGGTTCTGCCGGTTGGGTCTGGACGGTGCAGTACCGGATCACTCGACATTCTCCAAAAACAGGCACGGCCGCTTCCGACAGAGCGACCTCTTCCGTCGTGTATTCGAGAGCGTATTGCGCCGCTGTATCGCGGAGCGGCTGGTCGGTGGTGAAGGATTTGCAGTCGATGCGAGCCTGATCAAGGCTGATGCCAATCGGCAGAAGGGCATCCAAGGTGACAAGGGACTTCCGCCGGCGGCCGCCGGACGAGCTATCGATGAATATCTAGCTGTCCTCGACGATGCAGCCTTCGGAGCAGCGACCGAGGTTACCCCGAAGTTTGTGTCGCCCTCCGACCCGGCGGCGCGCTGGGCGGGGGCGCACGGCGGCCGAGGCCTTTTTTGCCTACTCGACGAACTGCCTGATCGATATGGAGGCGACCACGGCAATCCGGCAGGCGGAGGTATTGGCCGCCAAGCGCATGATTGAGCGCTCGCTGGAGCGGTTTGATCTCTATCCGGGCCGGCTCCTCGGTGACAGCCGCTACGGCTCGGCCGAGATGCTCGCCTGGCTGGTCTATGAGCGTGGTATCGAGCCGCACGTTACAGTCTTTGACAAGTCGGCCCGCACAGA
This sequence comes from Bradyrhizobium sp. CW1, assembly GCF_023100665.1. Classification (NCBI taxonomy): domain Bacteria; kingdom Pseudomonadati; phylum Pseudomonadota; class Alphaproteobacteria; order Hyphomicrobiales; family Nitrobacteraceae; genus Bradyrhizobium; species Bradyrhizobium sp. CW1. The sequence goes on along the minus strand of NZ_CP064684.1, from coordinate 1,586,471 downwards.
CGGGATATTCTCGCGCGACGACTTCACCTATGACCATGCCGGAGACGTCTATCGTTGTCCCAGCGGCAAAGTTCTCACTACGACCGGGACGCGGGTGAATGATGGCGCCACCATGCTCTACCTTGCCAGCAAGCGCGATTGTGATCGCTGCGCATTGAAGTCCCGGTGCTGCCCCAAGCAGGCATCACGAAGGGTGCCGCGCTCGATCTCCGAAGGCGCTCGCGACATGGCGCGCGAGATCGCAAGATCATGGGAAGGCCGCACTTCACGTCGGCTCCGCAAGAAGATCGAGATGCTGTTCGCGCACCTCAAACGCATTCTCAAGCTCGATCGTTTGCGTTTGCGAGGTCCAAACGGCGCGCGTGACGAGTTCACCCTCGCAGCCACCGCCCAGAACCTCCGCAAGATGGCCAAGCTGATCCCAATGCCCGCCTAAGAACCGGCGGAGCCCTTCGACTGCTTCGGGGCCTGACGCCAATACGCGGGATTACTGCCGCCTTTTTCAACGGAATCGGACCACCAGCAGAAGTCGGATTAAAAAGGCTGCCAACTAAGGCCTGCTTTATGATGGGATAGCGCGAGGCTGCCAAACGATCCTGCTCTCCACCGAAATCGGTGAACGCGGCGCCCGCGACGAAGCCAAGGAAGCTATGCGCAAGGTACACTGGAGGCGGAACTGTTTAGGTCGGCCAGCGGTGAAACGCGGGAGCGGATCGAGGAGAGCCGCCTGCTTGTGCAGGCCTCGCCTGTCAAATGCCCATTGGGGGGCAAACTGACGAAGCGTTAGTTCATCTGGCGGCGGAGCTTCCGTTCTAGCTCGCGCTGATCGAGGGCATATTCCTCAGCTACTACGCGAGCTTCGGCGGTACGTCGAATTTCCTCGGCGCTCCGCGCGAGATCGTCGTAGTTCTTGGCAGCGGTGCGAAGAGCCTCCCGCGTTTTGGGATATGCGCAGTTGTTTGCCTTGGCTCGTAATTCTTCCGCGCGCTCCCGCCAGTATTTCGAAGAGTGCATTCTCGCGATGCCCATGACCCAAATCCCATGATTGGAGTTCACTTTCATTGATGGACCTTCAGGCCAGCTTGTTCCTGGACGCCCGAAAACAGCTTCGAGCACATTAGGCCACTGCTGAAATTAAGCTCCGCCGCCGCACTCGGCAACAGGCCAGTACCCAACACGGAAACCGGTCGTTCGCCATCTGAGTGTGAGCACGGGTGAACGCTACGCGGTCGCTGCTTCGGCACGTCGCAAATGAAGGTACCCCGAGTCGAAGTCTCCGGTTGCTTTCAGCCGCTCCCAATCCAGAACGGTCAAGTTCCCGCTCCCGAGCTTGATTAGGCCTAAGCGACGCAGTTCCTGGAGCACTCGGTTCACGTGAACGGTCGAGATCCCCAACGCATCCCCCAGATCATCCTGCGTCATTGGTATTTGGCAGGCGTGATCCTCCGCAAGACCCATGGCCCGCATCCGAACCACGTATTCGCACATGAGATGGGCCGCCCTGCTTCGCGCCTCGCGTTGGCCGATGTTGGTCATCCACTCTCGGAATATCGATGCGTAAACCAGCGTTTCGCGCCAAAGCGCCGCCGCGACCCGAGTGTGGCGCTCGCATAAATGACGCAGCGCTGTGTGCTGAATGAAGCCGACCCGGCAAGCTGAAATGGCGGCAATGCTGATGTCCAGCGTCTCCAGATGCAGGCTCTGCAGTCGGGCATGTCACCGGCGATGTGGAATGCGAGGATCTGCCTCTTCGCCTCACCGGTCAACTTAAACGCGCAAGCCACGCCTTCCAGAATGACGAAAGAACGGGTCGGACGGTCTCCCTCGCGCACGATTTCCTGGCGCGCGCGAACCTCTCTCTGGTCGAGAGGGAGCGCCAGTATCGCTGCTCGTTCTTCATCCGAGAGAGAAAGAACAGCTTGAAGCTTGCGGATTATTGGATTGTTGGTGCTGGAATTGAAAGAAGAGACCAAGCGCCCCTCCTGTGTTTAGGCGGGAGCGCGCGGATCTCTCAGCCGTCAGCGCGCCGATGAAGGGTGCTGCGATATTCCAAACATAGCACAACCTTGGAGCTGAGACGACTCTCTTATGAGGAAGGCTAAACCGGACGAAACCGGGCGGTCGCGGCATCTCTGCCCCAGACATCCGGTCGCGCAGTCGACCTCTGCCACGGGAGCCCCCGGCCTTGAGCGGAGTTCATGATCGAGGTCGCAAGCTCATGACCGAATGCCGGCAAGCCGAACGCGCCCCGGGCGGGTGCGCTCGATGAGCTAGGGCATGAGTTCGTCCGGCTCTGGACGCGGAGCCGCCGTGGTGGCGCGCCGCAGCGGCGGCCCACGAACATCGCCGCGCTCACGTGGTGGTGGACGCGTGGACAGGTCCCGTCCGACACTGGCTCGTAGCTCCACCAGATCGATGAAGGCGTCCGCCTGCCGCCGGAGCTCGTCCGCGACCATTGGCGGCTGGGTCGCCATGGTCGACACCACGCTCACCCGTACGCCTCGGCGCTGCACCGCCTCCACCAGTGAACGGAAATCGCCATCGCCCGAAAACAGAACCATTTCGTCGACGTCGCCGGCCAGCTCCATGGCATGCACCGCAAGTTCGACGTCCATATTGCCTTTGACCTTGCGCCGTCCGAACGAGTCGACGAATTCCTTCGTCGGTTTGGTCACGACGCTGTAGCCGTTGTAGTCAAGCCAATCGAGCAACGGCCGGATCGAGGAGAATTCCTGATCCTGGATGAGCGCGGAGTAGTAGAAGGCGCGGAGCAGGATACCTCGGCTCTGGAATTCCTTGAGAAGGCACTTGTAGTCGATGTCGAACCCAAGGCTTCGGGAGGTGGCGTGAAGATTGGCGCCGTCGATGAACAGAGCAATCTTGTTGGGCGAAGATGGCATGGTGGCAGCCCGTATGATCCCAGCGGAAGCACCGCTCCCGCATGCGAATGGTTTGTCAAAGATGGAGTTTGGGTACGGGGCGGCCTTGGCCCGCCGCTCACTCGCATTCTGCGTTGCGGCAAGAACGTGAGCTCCGACGGAGATAGGCTATATCCAACGATTCGAGCTTTCAAATCCTTTTTCATGAACACTTGAACCTGGAGCCTGCTGCAAAGACAATGCAGTAAGTGGGACACCGGAAATGCCGTACCAATTGCCGCTCTTCGAAATCCACCTCAGGCGGCGCCGCCGGTCATGCAGATGGTATCTCTGCACGCCCGAGGGGCACCCGATCATGCAGGGCTCGGAAGCCACCCGCGCGGCTGCTAGGTACCAGGCCGGTCGGGCGCTCTTTCTGATGCTGCTGGCTTCGGCTAGTCGTTCGGCAGGCCACGGAGATCCAGCGGGGAGCCGCTCGCGCCGAAGCGCTTCATCAACCGGATAGGTGACATCGGGCGGGCTTCACTGCGGCCAGAGCGGCGCCGCTCCGCCGGTATTCACTAGGTCCAACGTGGCCCTGCCCGAGCCCCTCCGCCTGGCGCCGACGCCGCAAGGCCAGATCTCAGCTGCGCCTCGCCCCACTTCGTCAACAACAGGACGGACTCCTCGGCCGGCAGCTGTGCTCAAGCTCGACGGATGTTGACGGCTGACTTTGTTGATCTCAGACTTTCGACGATGTGACAATCGGGCTCGCTCGGCCGCGGCGACATTCGGAACGCACGGCCTGACTGATCATTAGTCAAGTAGTTGCTGCCAAGTCGGAGCTCCGCGAATGAATAGACTGATCCTTGGTGTTGTCGCATTGACCTGTGTCGGATTTGCTGGGCCCGCGATGGCGGAGCGCGTGGTGATCAAGGAGGGCCCTGGTTATCACCATCATCAACGGCACTTCAGAGCGTACAACCGCCATGGATGCCGCACTGTTGTGATCAGGGACCGCCGCCCCAACGGCACCGTGGTGGTTCGGCATATTCGCCGCTGCCACTGAGTTCGGTCCTGCTGCCTCACGGGTCGTGCCCTGGTTTGCCTAGCGTCACGTTCGTGGGCTTGGCTCCGGCGCCGGCGAAGGTTGCGGCCGGCGGCTGCTGGGGAGCGGGCACGGCGGCCTGATCGCCCCCTTGAGGGACGCATTTGCCGATGTTGCTCAGCAGCCGTTTGGCCTGCAGATCACGCGTGTATTCGGGTCGTCGCTCGATTTTGCCGCGGCCCATCTGTCCCAAGGCTCGAATGCGTCCGCGTAGTGCTCGCGCATCTGCTCTTCTGCAGCGAAGGCATTCGGAAGATTGTCGAACACCAGGTCGGCCCTGGCCGGGGTTATGCCGCCCACCAGGCCTACAAGCATCCATTTCACCGTTGTTCGCGCCGCACCTCTGCGGCCCGCATTAGATGGCGGAGGAAATGCCGCGCCGCTCCTTCGAGAAAAACAGGCTCCCCGAAGGCAATTCTCTCGGCCATAATGCACCTCGGCAGCGCTGGCTACCGAGGTCCATCGTACTTCCGGGTTTGAGGGTTTAATCATGGCTCTAGGATCCGGTTCCCTCTGGACCGGCGCGACCTGCTCACGACTTGCGATCGGAATTAGTCGTCCGTGAACAAGGCACTAAGCGATTGAGCAGGAGTCAGTTTTCCGTTGCGGCGGCATTTGAGATTGCAGGGATTGGGGGCTTGAGGCCCCCAAACCTTGCAATTTTCGTTTGTGGATTCCCTTTCGCTGCGGACCATGATTCTGTGGTGCATCGGAGGGGCCGATGCGACCGAAGAAGCACAGGACGACGGGATCGAACGATCTGTTCCGGGCGCGGCTGGACCAGATCATCAACATGAAGCACGAGCTGGTTCAGCTCGCCGGCAAGATCGATTGGGACTGGATCGACGGCGAGGTCGCGCCGCTCTACAGCGAGAATGGCCGGCCCGGGATCGAGACCCGGTTCATGATCGGGCTGCTGTTGCTCAAGCACACTTACGGGCTTTCCGATGAGGGCGTTTGCGAGCGCTGGGTTCACGACCCGTATTTCCAGTTCTTCACCGGGCAAGAGTTCTTTCAGCATGCCTTCCCGCACGAGCGCTCGGACCTGAGCCATTGGCGCAAGCGGCTCGGCGACAAGTTGGAGCTGCTGCTGGCGGAGAGCCTGCGGGTGGCGCACGAGGCCGGCGCGTTACGCGGCCAGGACCTCAAGCGCGTCACCGTCGACACCACGGTGCAGCCGAAGGCCATCACCTTTCCGATCGATGCCAAGCTGCTTCATGCGGCTATCAAGGGGCTCAACCGCCTGGCGAGAAGGCACGCCGTCAGGCTGCGGCAATCCTATTCTCGTGTGGCCAAGGCCGCCGCGATGATGGCGGGCCGCTACGCGCATGCCAAACAGTTCGGGCGGCATCAGCGGCAGTTGCGCATTCTGCGCAGCCGGCTCGGCCGCATCATCCGCGACATCCGCCGCAAGATCGAGGGCCAGCCGGCACTGGAGGGGGCATACGCCCTCCCGCTTGGCCGGGCCGTGCAAATCCGCTCGCAGCAGCAGCGCCAGCTCGGCTGGAAGCTTTATTCCTTCCATGCCCCGGAGGTGGAATGCATCGGCAAAGGCAAGGCCGCCGCGCCTTACGAGTTCGGCGTGAAGGCCTCCATCGTCACCAACAACCGCCGGGCGCCCGGTGGCCTGTTCGTACTGCACGCCAGGTCGCTGCCCGATAATCCCTACGACGGTCATACCCTGCGGGACGTCATCGACCGCACCGAGGCGCTCACCGGCTGTCCGATCGAGCGGGCCTATGTCGACAAGGGATATCGCGGCCACGACACGCAAAATCCCCGTCGCGTCTTCATTTCGGGCCAGAAGCGCGGCGTGTTCGGCGCCATCAAACGCGAGCTCCGGCGCCGCTCCGCCATCGAGCCCATCATCGGACATCTGAAGGCCGAAGGTCACCTTGGCCGCTGCTATGTCAAAGGCCGCGCCGGCGACGCCGCCAACGTCGTGCTCTCAGCAGTCGGCCACAACTTCCGCCGTATCCTCGCCTGGCTCACAGAACTCTTGTGCCTCTTCCTGATCCAGCTATCGCATACGCTTGCCTGTCCGCTCCCGCTCAATTCGGCTTCTTAACGGACGACGAATTACTGCCAGAGCGAAACGAACGCCCGTTCTTGGCCGGCGGTTTTGATCCCATGAACAGGCTATACCCGCTGGTGCTGGAGCAACATCTTCCAGCTGTGGTTCGGTACTGCGTGTCCGCCTGCATCATGCTCGTGTGCGCCGTGCTGCAGATGGCATTGCAGATGCAGACCGGGGCGACGGGATACTTCCTGTTGCCGCCAGGCGTGTTTCTCTCCGGCTTGATCTTCGATCGCGGCGCCGGCGTGCTTGCCGCCCTCATTGCCGTGGGGGTGGGTGCGTATCTCAGCTACTCAGGGGGATACGCATCGACTATCTCGCGATGAATGCCCTCTTTGCCATCACCGCCGCGAGCACCGCGACCGTGGCCGAATTCCAGCGCGCCGAGCTCAAGCGCGTCGTGCAGGCCGAGAAGACCAAGACCGTGCTGCTGCAGGAGCTGGCTCACCGGACCAAGAACAATCTGGCCGGCCTCGGGGCGATGATCCGGCTGCAGGCGAGAGACGGAGCGCCAGGCATCTGCGAACGTTGGAAGCGACCGCGCGTCGGCTGCAGGTGATGGCGGAGCTCTACGATCATCTGTCGCTCAAGCCGAATACACGGCTCGTCGCCATGCGCTATTTCCTCAACGACGTCGCCGAAAAGGTCTTCCAATCCTTGGCTCCCACAGGCCAGTCGCGTTCCAGGTCGATTGCGAGAATGCGGATTTGCCGAACCAGCAGGCGCTTGCGGTGGGCATCATCGTCAATGAACTGGCCACCAACTTGCCTCAAGTATGCATTCCCTGACGACAGGCCGGGGCATGTCACACGCGCGGCGGCCTTGGACCTCTCGGTCTGCGACAATGGCGTGGGGCTGTCGAAGGATGCGGATCCTGGCGGACTGGGCGCACGGATCGTCCAGCTTATGACCCAGCAGCTTGAGGGCGAGATCCTGTACGAGCGGCTCGATGCGGGACTGCGCGTTCGCGTGAAGGCGCGTCCTCGTTAAATCCGGCGGTTCCGTCAAGCGTCTTCGGATGCGCGCAGTCGGTCGAGCAGTGACTTCAGTGAGGGCGGAAGTTCCCTCTCCACCCCGAGTGTCTGCCGCAGGCGTTCGCCGATCTCGGCCGCGATCGCGCGGTTGTGCGGGTCGTCTGGGCGGACCGGATTCCTCATGATGCCAGCTATCCTCCTCCTGGTTGCCAACATTCAGGGCAAGGAATCGTTCGCGGCGAAATGTTCACTTTTGTACATTTCTCGGAACCAACGGCTGGCCCTGTACTTTCATTTTGGGCCGGCGGCGCTGTTCTGCGTGGCGGAGACGTGGTGGGACGAGAGTATTTCAACGGGCAGGCTGCGACCCTGCTCAAGTTCGCGAAGGCGGTCGCCGATCCGGAGGTCGCGGCTGGTCTGGTCGAGAAGGCTGCCGATCTGAAGGAGCGGGCCGAGCGACCGCAAGATCGTGCAGGTGATCAGACGCCCGACAGCGCCGGCGGGCAGTCCTGTTCGGGTTGATTGTCGCAACGGAGCCGTGAGTGACAAATCCCATACGCATCATGGTCGTCGAGGACGAGTCCATGATCCAGGAATTCGCCCGGGAAGCTTTATCGGACGGCGGCTTCGAGGCCGACATTTCTCAATCGGGCGAGGAGGCACTTTCCCGCTTCCGCGAGGACCGCTTTAGGTACCGAGCACTGCTCACCGACATCGGTATCGGCACCGAGCTGAATGGCTGGGTTCTCGCCCGGAAAGTCCGTGAAATCGATCCCGACTTTCCCGTCGTCTACATGACGGGCGGCCATGCCGAGGAGTGGAAGTCGCAAGGCGTCCCCCACAGCATCCTGATCGAAAAGCCGTTTGCGCCGGTGCAGTTGATCACGGCCATTTCCCAGCTTCTGAACACGGGCTCGGCTCCCGTCTGATGGAACGACTGCGTTACTTGGAATCAGAGCAAGGTGATGACGGCAACCACGACGGCCAGGCCAGCCGCTGTCACGCACCAGCATGACACCTCGAGGACTCGCATGATGCGCTCCCAGGTTCAAATGTCCTGCCCGGCCGGAGGTTACACCAGGGAACCTGGCTGCCGGAACCGAAACCTTTTCATGCCTTCATGAATTCAGCATAGGGGCATTCGAGCGAGAGGCAGCAGCCAATGGCCCCAATGCCGATAGGCGACGTAGTTCTCACGGTTTCGGTCATGACAGCCGCCTTCGTGGGTGAGGTCGCGGTGTTCACCCTTCTCGGGATCTTCTGAGGGTAGGCTGGCGCGAGCCTCGTGGCGCACCACCTCCCTTCTCGTACCCAAGGAAAGGGAGGAAGGCACGATGTCGACCGTCGCCAAGCTGCTCGTGCAGAAGCAACAAGTCATGGAGCAACTCGAGAAAAATCCTGGCCCGAACGAGCGGGAGGAGATCGAGCGAATTCTCGCGAAGATCGAGATCGCGCTCAGCTCACTCGGTCAGGGCGATTCCGTCGCCGAAGGCGAGTAACTCCCCAGCTGCTGCTGTTGGAACGTAGTGCGCTTCTGACGCATTTTTGAGGGTGCAACCGAAGGGAAGTGCGATGAAATCGGCGTGGGTGGCACTTGCATTTACACTTGCCGCCTCAACGTTGGCGGCCTCGGCCCAGCCGGTCAGATGGAGCAGGTTCAACATCCCCGAGAGCGGCACGTCGGTCGACTACCCTTCCTCGATTTTCTCCGAGGCAGCGGGTCGCCCAGACGGATACGGGCAACGCTTCCAGACCGCGGACGGACGCGCGGACCTCACGATCCAGGCCGCGCCCAACGCTCAAAACGATTCTCCCGCTGCCTTTCTGGCCAAGAAGCATCCGCCTCCACGCATTCAATACAAGCGGGTGACACAGCGGTTCTTCGCGGTCTCCAGCTACAAGGGCGACAAGGTTTGGTACAACCGCTGCAACTTCTCGGGGCGGCTGGTCCATTGCGTCCCGTTCAACTATCCCGCCGAAGAAGAACGATACTGGGACGAGATCGTCACTCGCATCAGCCTGTCGCTTAGCGGCAAGTAGTGCGCAATCTGGCTCGTCGGCCCTCAAGCACGGCTGAGCGCGACTACTCGGGGCCGCTGCGCCGGGCTCTATCAGGGCTCGTTTCCGTGGAGATGCGTGGGCGCCTGAAGGGCACGTCGGATCGCTTCGACGTCTGAGGATGAGGCCGGGCTTTGCCATACTCCGGTTTCTGCATTCGCTCAGATGCGCGTCGGTCGCCCTGCGTGAGAAAAGCGGACTAATGCTCTTGCTGGTGTTGGCCTGTCCTGAGGCCATCAGGTTGGCTCAGAAATTCGGCGCTGCGCGCCAGCGTCAGATAGCTGTCGGCCAGAACGAGAAACTGATGGCGGGAAAATTGGTCTGCGGCTTGCGCCGCTGCCCGCTCGTATTCCGCCGACAGGCGCAGGTATTGAGATGCCGTCTTCATACAGGGGGAATGTACAACAGGGGAGCGAGTTCCTAAAAAGGAGCCGCGCTCGATGTCCTTCAGGATCTTGAGCCACTCCGCTGCGGGGCCTGAGCCAGTTCTTTGTCGCGGCGGGGTCGCTACGGCCGAACGGCGATGTCTGCTCGGAGTCGGAGCGGGCACGGCCTAGCACTACTTTGGCAGAATGTGTTTTCGCCGCTGTTTTTCAAGGATTTGCTTTCGGCAATGTGGGCACTGCTGGGGCGGCGGCCGAAGGATGAGATCGACGATGGCGTGACGTACGGCGGGCATAGTCGGTTGAGGCGGAGGCCCGTTGATTCTTTTTTTTTCGCCCCGCGTTTGCGAGGCGACGATGTTGCAGGAAGGCGTAGGCAATCATTGTCATAAGGGCGTGGCGATGAAGACCTTGCCATGATCGCCCTTCGAAGTGATCAAGTCCAAGTTCCTCCTTCAACTGTTGATGCGCCTGCTCACAAATCCACCGTCCCTTGATGGTGGCGGCCAGCGTGCGCAGATCCGTCGTCGCCGGAAGATTGGCGAGATAGTATTTCTTCTCCCCGGAGGCACGTTGCTCGCCAATGAGCCAGGCTTCGTCGCCTGGGAGATGCTGCTGACCTTTATCCCATATCCGCTGCGGAGGGCCGTCGGCGGTGCGGACACGGAGAGCAGCAAATCGGGCTTTGAGCCGACCTTTCGTCCCGCTGCGCCAACTCACGGTTTTCCATTTGGCGCTGGCCAGCATTTGTTCTGCCGCAATCGATAAGATATCGGGCACGTGGTGCTTTCGTGGTTTGCCACGGGCTTTGGTGATCGGCCAAATGAGCTTCACATCGACCGGATACACTTTCTGGTGCCGAGGGATACCGACCGCCCAGGCCAGCCCGCGCTCTGTTAGCCCTTGTCGAAACGGCGCGCTGAGGCCGTATCCTGCATCCGCCAGCACACATCCAAAGCGTATGTTGGCTGCCATCGCGCGGTCAATCTCGGCCAAAGCGATCTCCGGCTTGGACCGCGGCGTTCGGTGTTCGACTGGCACGCGAGCGCGCTTCAAGCGAGGCATGTCGCTTGTCCAGCTGTCAGGCAGAAAGAGACGTAACGCGACCATCACGGGCACTTCCCCGCGCGCAAGCGTTAAAGACACCAGCGTTTGGCAATTTGCAGTTTTACCGAGAGCCGACGCGTATTGAGCCGCAACACCGACCGATCGCTCACCCTTTTTCGGCAGTGAGGTGTCATCAATAACCAGCACCGCATCCCTGCCGCCGACAAGTCGGTCCGCCTGGTTGAGCAGCTCTGTCTCTAGCGGCGTCGCGTTCCAGACGCCGTCCGCAATGAAATGGTGCAACTGGTCGTAGTTGCTCGTGGCAAGGCGTTCCGCCATCGGCTGAACGCTCTTGCGATCGCCAGGACCGATCAATCCCGCAACATATAGAGGACACATCCGCTGTCGGGTCTTATGACCCAGCCGGTCCAAGAACGGCATCAGCCAGCGTTCGAGTTCGTCTTCCCATCCCGGCATGGTCAGCCCTCCAAGAGCCGACCACCCATGAATCATTGAACAATTGATTCGGGAATCCTATAAATCGCGGCAAAATCAACAATCTGCCAAAGTAGTGCTAGGTCGTGTACTCATCTGTGGACGCCCCACGAGATGCAAGCGATTTTTGAAGAAGATCGGCACATAGTGGGATGCTGCCATCTGTCCGGCCTCTGATGGTGCAGCGATGAAGCTGGGGCCCGTATGGGAGTTCGCAGGCCGGAACCAAATCATAAAGGCGTGCTCTAGGCACGATGAGTACACCTGGTTCTTCCGACCTCGTCTCGCCGACTGTTGCGCCATACCCTCCTTCGACCGACTACATCTCTGACGACCTCAGGTCCGCCAGGATCACGCCTTGGCTAAGACCGGAGCCCTATAATTTTCACGCTTTACAAGCAACGCCCAGACGATCCGAGCCATCTTGTTCGCAAGCGCGACCGTTACCAACATGCGCGGTTTGCGAGTCAAACTCCGTTCAAGCCAAGACCCCTTTAGCGCCCCGCGTTTGCTGGCCTGCTGCACGACAGCGCTGCTTCCGATGATGAGGAGACGCCTGAGCGTGCGCTCCCCCATCTTGGATGTCGCGCCAAGCTTCTGCTTTCCGCCCGTCGATTTTTGAAGGGGTGTGAGACCTAACCAAGCGGCAAAGTCGCGGCCTTTGGCGAAGGTCTCGATCGGCGGTGCCAGGGCGGCGATTGCGGTGGCAGAGATCGGGCCGATACCAGGGAAGGTCATTAGCTGGCGCGATACCTCGTCCTCGCGAGCACGTCGCGCGATCTCCTGGTCGAGATCCGCGATTTTGCCATTGAGGTCGGTCAGCAGGTCCAACATCATCGGAACATGGCGTGGGCCGCTTTGGGAAGCGAGCTGGCCATCTCTTCCTCCTCGATCAGATCGATAAGCATCGCCACGTGCGATGGCCCCTTAGGTGCGACCCAACCATATTCAGTGAGATGTCCCCGGATCGCGTTGATGAGCTGCGTTCGCTGCCGCACTAACAGGTCACGGGTCCGAAACACCAGACCCGCCGCCTGTTGCTGTTCGCTCTTCACGGCCACGAACCGCATGCTCGGCCGCTGCGCTGCTTCGCAGATCGCCTCGGCGTCGATCGCGTCGTTCTTTTGCCGCTTCACAAACGGCTTTACATAGGCGGGAGGGATCAGCCGAACTTCGTGGCCAAGCCGAGTGAGCTGACGGGCCCAGTGATGGGCTCCGCCACGTGCCTCCAGCGCTACCGTGCAACTCGGCTGGGCTGAGAAGAAATCCAGCAGCTTTCCTCGGCTGATCCGTTTGCTGAATATAGCTCGCCCTTTCCCGTCTGCTCCATGAGCGTGGAAAACATGCTTGGCGATGTCCAGACCGATTATGCTAACCTCCGACACGGACGCCTCCCTTAAGTGGTGCTAAACACCTCCACCGCACATCGATGCCGTCGGCGGGGCGTCCGCCCCATCATAAACGTCGGCTTAGCGACGCGCAGCGGAAGTCGTCCACTTTGGGCGATCGGCGGCTTGTGACCCGAACGGGACGTTGACGGTCAAACGTGAAGCTAAATCTCGAGTAAATCCCGGCCCGCTATGATCTCGCCGGAGAAGGCTTTGCGGGCTTCGTCCACAAACACCTGATCGGGAACAGCGCCATTTCCTGGAACAAAATGACTTAGCACTAGCGTTTTGACACCTGCGGCATGAGCGACTTCGCCCGCCTGTTCAACTGTAAGTGCATTGCCTGAAATGCTTTTGAATAGATTATCCGCCGTCTCCTTGTCGAACCTGCCTGCTTTCACTGCTCCATCGAGCGCTTTACGCGTTCCCGGAAGATATTGTGCCTCGCACACGAATACATCCGCGCCTTTAGCAAGGTTGATGAGAGCGTCGGTCTTCCGGGTATCCCCAGAGAAAACGATGGAGCGATCTGCGGTATCAAAGCGGTACGATAGCGCCACAGGAATCGGTGGATGGTCAGCCAAGACACAGCTAACCTTCACATTGTCGTCTTGCATCACAATTCCGGCCGCCCCTATCTCATGCGGAACTAGCATTGCCCTGGGATCGGGCTTGCCTTCATCGCGAATGCGAATGTCGATGTCGAAAGCATTCAGCTCAAAAAACTTCTTTGTCATTTCTGCCAATGGTGGCGGGCCATAAGAATCGACTGCCTTCGGCAAGCTCGAATACCACGCAAAATAAAAAAGGTTGCCATAGTCTAAATTGTGGTCCGAATGCTGATGCGTAATGAAAATGCTTTTTAGCGCGTTGAGCCTAAGACCAGCTTGCACGATCTGCCGGGCAACGCCGTTCCCACAATCAACAACATAAAGGGAGCCGCCGGCTACAATGGCGTTTGAAGGTGCAGCTCGCCCGACCTGCAAGGGGGGGCCGCCGGTCGTGCCCAACAACACAAGTTTCGTGCGGGCAGATTGTCCCGCGGCGAGGCTCGGTGCCAGCACTGGTGCGAGAAGTGCTCCTGCGGAAATTTTTAGCGTCTCTCGTCTATTCAACGTCACAGATCGCCCTCCCACCTAAGTGGCAAAATGGTACTGCTGAATGGCAGGACCGTCTACTTCGCTGTTCCGGTTTGGCCTACTTGGGACAGCCGCTATGGCCCATCGCTTCCATTGGCGGGGTGCCGCTGCTTGTCGGCTGACAGGAGCAGACCGGAAATTTGCAGCCGAGCGCCAGTTCGTCGGCTTGTGGCCTCAGCGGACATAGTCTGGACCTGGTCCATACTCTCGTTTCTCGCGAAATTTAGAAGCGAGTCCGCAGTCCCAAATTTGTAAATAGGATGTTGCTCGGCCCTGCGCTTGCCGTGAACCCGCCGGGCTGCGCGGCTTTGTTGATTTCTCCCGCTGCCAAATGGATTATGCCAATCCCGCCGATGACTTCGACATGTTCGTTGATCCTATAATTTGCAAAAACAAGCGTACTCCAAGCATCAGGATGATCGGTCCAGCCGGTCGAAACACCACGATCCCATCCAGCCCTGACCGAAAGGGCAAGCTTGGGACTCCACAAGTAAGTGACTGTATCTGAGATCGTCCAGCCATCACGAAAGAATACGTTCAGAGAGGTCAAAGTGCGCCCAGAACGGAGTGGTGCCGCATCCGCGCTGAGAATGACTGGAACAGAGGTTAATGTACTCCAGTCAGCCCATTTCACGGAAACGCTGTTCAGCCAAGCGGGAGCGATCGCAGTATGAAGAACGGCCTCCAATGCCTGTGGAAGAGGAGTGGCGGCATTGACACTTACGGTGCCAAGAAATGCATTTCCTCCGAGAGGCAACTGCTGCAACGAGCCCCGCGCAGAAAAATCGAGATTGGAGTAGTACATGAGGCTTGCACGAAATGCCTTGTTGGGAATCTCGTAAGCAAGGCCCGCGCGCCAACCGGTCGCAGAGGCTTCGAGGTCTAGCGCCGGTCGGATGGAAGAACCATTTGGGAGCCTCCGAAATGCCTCCTCGTGATAGGTGGCGAAGCTTTCGGTGATGCCTCCGATCAGGCGGATGTATCCAGGCCCAGCTTTCACCCGGTAAGAGCACGTGAGACCCAGCTCGTCTACCGTGAGCGCTCGTGATACGATGATGCTGGCTTGGCTCCATGTCGAGCCATAGTCATTGTTCAGGCCAAACGGTTGCCGATATGTCGCAAGGCAAGCCGCGTCTTCAACGAGTGAAAACTTCGCATTGATCGACGGTCGAAAAATGTTCGGTGCCGTGCTGACGCTTTCCGGCGCACCGTTGACCGTCTGAAATTTGCGGTTCGGGATCAGATCAAAAAGACCGAGATCGACTACCACTTGGGAAGGATCGAAAAGCAAATCGACGCCTTGATCGAAGCGATCCCAGCCTCCGGCAAGAACGCCACAATGACACCCGCTTGCAATCAGCAATATGAATGCAACGCAGCAATTACGCAGCCCATGCATCGCATTTCTCCAAAGTGCGACCGGCTTGTCGACATTCAAACCTCCTTCCACAGAGCTGGCCAGTAACTTTCCGGTCGGGCAAGATGCCTCGACATGCTATTCCCTCGACTTGTGACCAAATGGGCACACATCGCAAACATCGGATCAGCAGAGCCATATCGGAATATCGAAGTAGCTGATGACGAACCTCGGAAGAGGAAAACGCGATTGCCTTCGCACTGACGATCGCAAGGCCCATCCCTTCCTGTCATATAGTGGACCGTGAACTTGCGCTTCATTCCGGACATCAGATACGGCACCAGAGTTTATCCTGAAAAAGTCGCCAGGCGCCTCCGCGCTTTCAATATCGTGGTGTGGAGCGGTGCAGCACTTATCCTGTTCTTCGGCGTTCTCCGCTATTTCGACAAGACGACGCCTTTTACCTGGCAACTCGCCGTAGCCAATCTGACCACCGCGCCCATCCTTGCGGCTCTTCCATTACTGCACCGCTTCAGTTCAGCGGCCGCTCCGTTCGCTCTGGCCTTGATTGGCGACGCATTCCTGTTTTACGTCAGCACGCGCCTAGGTACCGGCATCGGCATTTTCTTTTACTATTCCGCTTTTACGGCGCTTGGCATCCTCTTTCTTGGGCCTGAACGGATGTTGCTTACCGTAGCACTCGCGGCAATTGCGACAGGAGCAATCATTGTTCTCCATTCCTTTGTTCCTGTCACAACGGGAATAGCATCGCCGGAGAGGATGTTTTATGGCTATTTCGTCGTCAACGTCGTGGCCAGCTCGGCGATATTGTACGGCATCCTGTTTTACGCTATCCGGCAGTTTACCCGTGCGGAAGCAATGGTCGAACGGGAATACGAACGTTCGGAACTGTTGCTGTCCAATATCTTGCCCCCGCATGTCGCCCGTCGATTGAAACAGAGTCCAAATCAAATCATTGCCGACGCGTATCCGGAAGCATCCGTTCTGTTCGCGGACATGGCGGGCTTTACAGCGCGTGCCAGCGACACCCAACCAGAGGAATTGGTACGGTTTCTGAACAGCATTTACACAAAGCTGGACTCTAGCGTCGAGAGTCGTGGCCTTGAGAAGATAAAGACCACCGGTGACTCCTACATGGTCGTTGCTGGCATACCAAAAGCCGACCCGGATCACGCCGGTGCTCTGGCTCATCTTGCGCTGGATGTCCAAGCCACATTGTATGGCTTGCGGGACCCAAAAGGCCGCCCGGTGCCGGTCCGCATTGGCATCGCGTCCGGCCCGGTCGTGGCGGGTGTCATCGGAACACGAAAGTTCTTCTACGACGTTTGGGGGGACACGGTAAACACCGCATCCCGCATGGAATCCACCGGCGAGGTCGGAAAAATTCAGGTTGCACCGGTAACGCATGAATTGCTCAAGGATCGCTTCGAGTTCCAGGAACGCGGATCCATTGAAGTGCGCGGAAAAGGCCTTATGCGAACGTGGTTTCTTGTCGGCCCCAAGAATTAGCGCAGGCAATCATCCGATTCTAAGCGAGTGGTCGCCATGGGACAGCCGGACCTTGCTTTGGTCCTCGACGAAGTCAGCTATTGGCCGCCTCGGACCAACTGGGACGCTTCGATTACGTCCGCTGTTCACGGGGGACCGGAACTCACAGGTAGAGGTCTGCACCGACGCGATTAACCCATTGCAGACGCGCGCGGCCTATCGCTGCGATCTGCTTTCAAGCAGCCGGTCGCGGACCTCTTCTGATACAAAGCGCTCCGCCCGCTGCCATGCCTCGTCATTGTCACCGCGGAACTGGAAGTACTTTCTGAACACGACGCGCTCGGCTGCTGTATCAATGGCAGCAATCCGCACAACCTGGACCAGCGTGCTTAGCTTGTGAACGATGCCGATTAGCAGCATCTGCGTGCCGGCCTGTGATGCTGCGCGCACCCGATCGCGCAACGCCGGTCCGTCTGTCGGACAATTTGGTGCGCAGGAGGAGGGCACGAGCTCGAAGCGGTGGTCTGCCGTGACGTCGTCCAGCAGTGCGGTCATGAAAGCCCGCAATCGCTTTTCATGGACGACCGTCTGATCGGCAGGCTCGTTCGACGTGTCGATATAATTGAAAACGTCGACGGAGACGGCCAAAGCGTGGCCGGCGGTCGCGGCGGATGCATCTGAGATGAGGCTGGATCCGAGGAACAGCCAGGTGAACAGGCCGGCTATGGCGAGAGCGTCCAACAAGGAGACGTGGCGCATGGCGATGGCTCGATTGCGGTGCGACTATAACCCCTTGCAAGCATCAATTGCTGCATTCCCTACCGCAATGCGGCACCGTCGGTTCAGACCAGTCGCGCAGATGTCCAAAGCGAATTTGACCGCAACACTAGAGGTCGCCGGCGGAAAGTCAGCTTACAAATTAGCCATCCAAGGCTGTGTGAAGTGCTCGCATGCAAGCGCTGGTAAAGGCGCAGTTTGCTGCAATGCACGAGTCCGCGCCTGTGAAGGGTTTCGGATGCCGGCCCAGTGAGTGACGGTGCCGCGGGCTCCGAGGGCCGGCTTCCGAAAGCCTCCAAAGGAGATGCTATGGGGCGGCGACGAGGATATTGCATCCATTGTTGCTGATGAACCGATGGAGCGCCCCATGCAGAAGTTGAACGATCTGAGCCGATCCTCGAGCCCCCTCGACCCGAATGGCACGCTGATCGCAGTTATCGAACTGAGCCTGTTGAGCTGGCTCGTCGCCGGCATCGTGCCTGGCGTCGAGCGCCAGCCATTGAAGAAGCTCGCGGTCGACGAGAGCGCATTGCTGAAGTTGCTGCATCGATGGCGAGAGGAAGCAACGAAGGCCGGGCATCGGATCAAACGCATCGCCGTCGTTTTCGAGGCCGGCCGTGACGGCTTCTGGCTGGCGCGCTGGCTCAGGGCACGCGACATTGAGGCTCACGTCATTCACGCATCGAGTGTGGCGGTGTCGCGCGAGCACCGGCGCGCCAAGACCGATCGGCTCGACACCGAGCTGCTCAAACGCTCTTTTCTCGGCTGGCTGCGCGGCGAGCGTGATCACTGCAAGATGGTGGCGATCCCGACAATCCAGGACGAAGATGCCAAGCGGCCCAACCGCGAACACGAGAGCCTCGTCGGAGAACAAAGTCGGATCGTCAACCGAATGAAAGCAGCGTTGATCCGGCTCGGCATTCGCGGCTTCAATCCCAAGCTGAAGAAAGCTGCCGAACGCGTCCAGCCGCTCGCGCAATTCGCGCGCCGTCGTCTCGGTGTAGCCGGTACGCACCTTGCCGGCGTAGAGCAGCTTGCCGTTCTGGCGTCGGCCGACGTAGAGCGAGGCGACCTTGCGCGGGCGCGCCCCAAGCTTCAGGCCCGCCAGGAGCCGCCTCGATCAGCGCGTCCTTGGAGAGAGGAGACCCAGCTCGTTCGAGAAGAAGGCGCAGCATCACACCTGGGTCCGAGGCGCTGCGCAGATCGCAACTGACTTTTACGCTCGCAAGTGCGCGACTGGTTTCATAGCCCTATTCGCGAAACCGCTCGCGGCCCCACACGCACCATTGATAGTGGATCGCCACGGGCACGAAATAGTCTTCCGTTCTCACCGGCGGCAGCCCGTCGTTGAAATGCAGAAGCTTGTCCTGGCGCACGATGAGCCCGCAATCGATCAGCTTCTGAAGGGTCGCTTTCGAACAGCGCGGAATCTGGTTGATGGCGATGGCCTCGAAGGCGAGGGTCGCGGCTCTGGTCATGCCCTTGCAAGGATGATCGGTCATGTACTTTAAATCGTGGTTTCGATTTTCTGCTGCTCAGAAGTATTTCGCTCTCGCGCGATGCTTCTGTTCGAAGGCGACAACGCCGGGATCGCCCAGGCGCCGCTCCACCTCGGCATGGCGCAACGCCTTGCGGAGGCACTGGAGCACGAGGCCGTCCTCCTGGAGCCTCTCCGCAATCGCCATCGCGCAGTCGCCCTCCGGATAGTGGTCGACATTGCTGCTCTCGGCGACCTCGATGCACTCCAGCAACCATTCGATCAAAAAGCGTCCTGCGCAGTCCAACGCGAAATCAGGTACGGCGCCGCAGCGCGCGACCATCAAACGCTGGATCCGCTCGACGAGCTCCGCGTCGGAAATATTGGTCTCGATCCGTCCGTAGACGCTACCACCGCGTGCGAAGGCGCCTCCGTAGCGCGTCATCTCTATGTCGAGCCCGAGGTCGAGTTGTTCGTTGATGAAATGGCGGATGCCCGCCATGAAGATACGGACAATCTCGGTCCTGACGTCGGGATGGAAGATCGAGGCCGCGACGGCATCCACGAACGTGTCCGGATCGTAGGGATGAACGCACTTCGCCGCCGCCTCGAACGCCAACCGTTCGATCGCCGCATGGTATGCGCGCTCCCAGCCCGTGCCGTCGAACGCCATGTCGTAGAGCTCTTCCGCCTCGAAGCCCGAGTCCGTCACCGCCACCTCCCGAATATCCGTTGGCGAATTATGCCGGCGCGCGGGGGCGAGACAACGAAAAACAAATTTAGTCAATTTGACAAAAATCTTTTGCTGTGGAGAACGGCCGCGATCTCGATTTCGCACCGCCTATAACAAGAACACAGAGTCGAGTCCGGGTTCGGGGGCATGGCTTTTCGTTTGGGGCAATGCCTCAAGGAGTTTGCCGACTTCCATGTTAACTACCTGCATCCCAGCAAGGCCGTCGTGCCGGTCCAGGATGGGTCAATCGCTTGGCGAAGCGGAGACCATCGTCGCGCAGCTGTTTTAGGGTCTTATTCACGTGGACGGTAGACAAAGCCTTCACGCGCCTGCACTCCCGCGAAGGCATTAACCAATTGCTGCCGTGAGGCTTGAAGCCGTTTACGAGAAAACTTAAGTAGGTGGCTTCGGTTGTACGCATCTGCCATGTGTTTTCCGCGTTCCGCGCGGGTAGGTTTTGCTTTTTTCCGCGTTCGCGCGGGTCCGTTATCAACACCATTAGAACTCCGCGTCCAAGCTTTAGCTTGTATGAAACGGAGACTGCTGTGGTCACACAGAGTTCGGCAGTTCTATGGCTTTCGGAGAAGACGAATGAAGCGGAAGGGTTTGAAGCCAGTGGAAGTTGGTGAGTTTGTGCGGGAGTGGGTTGCGCCGGGCGGTGATGTCACCGGGCAAACCACGGACACAGAGCTCCAAGTCATCTGTGATGCCTATCTGAACCAGGCAAGGGAAGAGGGCTGCGCGGTCGATGGCTCGCTCATGGACGGGCTTGCCGAGCTGCGAGATTGGGTCCGCAGCCGCTGAATGCTTGAACCCGCCGTCACGGCGGGTTCTTTTTAAATTGCATCTGCTTCTTGGATCGACCGGGGTGTACGGTGGCTCGGCTTAAATGAGATGCGATGTAGCGCCCCGGCAACCAAGACGATATTCCCGATGCTTCGCGCCGCTGGTGTTCTCGAACGACACTGTAGATGGCGCACACGGGCTCGCAATAGCGAAGGAAGTTGTGGAAGAATCTCTTCCATCGATTCCCTGCTGGCTTCTTGGTATTAGCCGCGTCAGTGCGAGTTGTTCACCTACACGTTGGCGTTAACGGCGGTCATGGGGTGCTGAGCCCGAGCGGTCATCACGCCAGCCCACCGCTTCCGCAATTCCTCGTCGACGTAGCGCGGCTGCTGCTGGATCCCGTACGCATGCGCCGCCTCAATCCGGGCCTTGTAGGATGAGCACGCGGTGAGTGGTGACGACGAAGAGGACCGACTTACTCCACAGCGACGGCTGGTTGGTTAGCCAGCCCACCGCCCGCTGGGCGTGGTGGACGTCGCCGGCGCACACCGCGAGGTCAAAGTCCAGGCCCCCCCCGAACGTCGTAGTCGTGCGGCCCGACCTCGCTGTCGATGTCGGCTGCGATGAAGACTTTCATGAGACGGACGATCGTGTGCGCTGCGGCAGAGAGGCAACGCTATTAAGCGGTGCGTCTGATCACGAAAGATAAGCGCCGAACGCTTGCTACGGATTTGCTACGGAGTTTTTTGCCGAAGAACCCATTTCCATAAGCGATTGACTCTATTGCATTTTTGGTAGCGGGAGAGGGACTCGAACCCCCGACCCCAGGATTATGATTCCCGTGCTCTAACCAGCTGAGCTACCCCGCCACAGGGTCGCGAGGGCCGAAACAAGCCGACCTCGCGAACGCGCGGCATATAAGGAAGGGGGCGGCGGGCTGTCAATCCGAGTTTGGCAAAGCTTCCACCTTCGCCAAGGCTTCCGCCTTCGCTAAAGCTTCGGCGGGACATGTCGGCGGGGGATTTGGGCCTTTTGGCGCTGAATCCGTCATGGCCGGGCTGGTCCCGGCCATCCCGGCCGGCCACAAGAACGTGGATGCCCGGGACGAGCCCGGGCATGACGACGAGATTGGGATGCGGAACAGGCTCCGCCTACGCCAAGGCTTCGGCGCGACGAGCTATTTCGGCCGCACCGTCGGGTCGCCGCCGGGGCTGCCGGGGGGCGGGATGACGGGCATGGCGCCGTTCGTGCTGGGCGCCGGGGCGTGCATCTCGGGATCGACGCCGGAGGGCGGGCAGAGCACGCCGTCCGATTTTGCCAATTTGTCGCCGAGCGGTTCCCGGGACTGGCCGGTGGTGGTGCCGTCGGCCGAGCGGTTCGGGCGGTCCTGCGGCGTGCAATTGGTCGCATGCTGCGGGGATGGCGGCGCGGTCGCTTGCGGCGGCGTTGCCGGGGCGGGCGGAGCCTGCGCGATCGCGCTGCCGGAGGCGGCGATCAGGAGGCTGGCCAGAATGATGTTTGATGTCGTGCGCATGGGAGGGAAACGCGCGGGTCAGCCCGCGTGTTCCGCACCCCCGATCACGATTTGAGGTAGCGGATCAGCGAAAAGTGGCCCATCGGCGGCATCGGGCGGCGCTCGGCCAGCGTAACGCCGCCGTGTTTTGCGGCCCAGTCGACCAGGCGCTGCCATGGAAATTCCGGGCGCCAGCCGAGGCGGCGGGCGAGCGGCGCAAACGCGAGCTCGGAGAGTTTGCGCAAACCTTTTTCGGCCCCGATGTGGTTGACCAGGATCAGCTCGCCGCCGGGCTTCAAGACGCGCATGAACTCGTCGAGCGTGCCTTCGGGATCGGGCACCGCGGTGATGACGTATTGTGCGACCACCGCGTCGAAGAAGTTTTCGGGGAAGGCGAGGTTCTTCGCGTCCATCACCGAGAGTACTTCGACATTGCTCAAGCGCATCGCGCGCACGCGCGATTGCGCCTTGCGCAGCATCGGCTCGGAGATGTCGACCCCGCAAATCTTCGTGGTGCGCGCATAGTCGGAGAGCGACAGCCCGGTGCCGACGCCGACGTCGAGGATGCGGCCGCCGATGCGATCGGCCTCGGCGATGGTCGACTGCCGGCCGGCGTCGAACACCTTGCCGAACACGAGATCATAGACCGGCGCCCAGCGGCCATAGGCCTTCTCGACCCCGGCCCGCGAGATGTCTGCTGCCATGCCCCCTGCCCTGCCTAGATTCTTATTTTGCGCATGATCTGTTCGGAAAACCGCTGCACACTTTTCCGGATCATGCGCTTAGCCGCGGACCGCTTCTGCGAGCGGCCTCGTCGTGCTGCTTGCGGCCTTCGCGGCGGCGCTTTGAATGAAGCCGCCGCCGAGCACGCGGGCCTGGCCGCCAGGTGCGTCGTAGAACACGCAGGCCTGTCCCGGCGAAACGCCCTCTTCGCCGGCGACGAGCTCGACCTCGTAATGGCCGTTCGCGCCGCGCAGCCACGCCGGCTGGGGCGCGCGGGTCGAGCGCACGCGCACGAACATTTCGAGGCCATTGCCGATGGCGCGGTCGATGTCGCCATCGCCGATCCAGTTGACGTCGCGCAACACGATGCGGTGCATCTTCAGCGCCTCGCGCGGGCCGACGACGACGCGGCGGTTGGCGGCCTCCAGCCGCACCACGAACAGCGGCGCGGCGGCTGCGATGCCGAGGCCGCGGCGCTGGCCGATGGTGAAATTGGCGATGCCGTTGTGCCGGCCGAGCACGCGGCCGTCGAGATCGACGATGTCGCCGGGGTCCATCGCGTTCGGCCGCAGGCGGGTGATGATGTCGGTGTAGCGCCCGGTCGGCACGAAGCAGATGTCCTGGCTGTCGTGCTTGTCGGCGACGGCAAGACCGAAGCGCCGCGCCAGCTCGCGCGTCTCGGGCTTGGTCATGTCGCCGAGCGGAAAGCGCAGATAATCGAGCTGCTCCTGCGTGGTCGCGAACAGGAAGTAGCTCTGGTCGCGATCGGCGTCGGCGGCACACACCAGCGCGCGCGAGCCGTCGGCGCGGCGGCGCGAGGCGACGTAATGACCGGTGGCGAGCGCGGTGGCGCCGAGTTCGCGCGCGGTCTTCAAGAGGTCGCGGAACTTGACCGAGCGGTTGCACTCGATGCACGGCACCGGCGTCTCGCCGAGCGCGTAGCTGTCGGCGAAATTGTCGATGACGGATTCGCGAAAGCGGTCCTCGTAGTCGAGCACGTAATGGGGAATGCCGAGCTTGGCCGCGACGTCGCGGGCGTCATGAATGTCCTGGCCGGCGCAGCAGGCGCCCTTGCGATGGGTCGCCGCGCCATGGTCGTAGAGCTGCAGCGTGATGCCGACAACGTCGTAGCCTTCCGCCTTCAAAAGCGCAGCCGTCGTTGATGAATCGACGCCGCCTGACATGGCAACGACGACCCTGGTATCCTCAGGACGGCCTTCGAGATCCAGACTGTTGAGCATGGGCCTTAAAGCGTTGTGGACGGCGGTGTTGGGCGATCCGCTGGGTGCTTCCGGCGGGACAAAGGCAATCCCCGGGAACCGAGAGTTCCCGAAGGGCGCGGCCTGCCCGGTCGAAAGCGGTTGAGAGCTGTCTCTTTAATATAGGCGGCCTTCCGGTGAAGCAATCACGGACCCCCCAAGGTTTACGGCAATTCTTGCCGGGGAGGCAGAAATGGCGGGGCTTCGGAGGCCCCGCAGCGGCAAGGTCAAGTTATCAAGCCATTGATTTAACTGCGTAAAATGCTTTTCGCAGAGGTGGCCCGCTCCTTGCTACCTCTCATGGCGAAGATGTTTCCAAGGGGTTGCCTGTGGTCGGTCGTACGTCAGATGTCGTGGCAAGCGTGCAAGTCCCAAGCGCGCAGCAAAAGCTTGCCCGGTCGCAAGCGCCGAAAGACACGTCCAACGACTCCTTTGGCTCGCTGGTGGACAGCAACACCCAGGCGATCAGCGATAGCGCGGCGTCCTCCGTGCAGGACTCCCCGCGCCGACCCGATTCATCGTCCTCCGCCTCGGACAAGAGCCCGCGCGATCGCTCGGCGACCGACCAGTCCTCGCAGAGCAAGGCCAGCGACGACGCCGACAATTCCGCGCCCGCCAAAAACGACATCAAGAACGACGCCAAGAGCGACGCCAAGAACGACTCGACGGCTGATGCGGCCAAGGCTGATAGCAAGTCCAAGGACAAGCCGGAGGCGTCCGACGCCAAATCGGCCGACAAATCTGCGGACAAGTCCGACGAGACCAATGCGGACAAGGCCGGCGGCATCGATGGCCTCGCCGCCGTCGATACCGCCGCCGCCGCGCAAGTCGACGCGACGCAGGCCGCCGTACCCGATCCGAATGCACTCGTGGTCGCCGTGCCGGTCGATTCCAACGCGGCTGCAAACCAAGTCGCCGGCGCCGCCGCCTCGCCGCTGACGATTGCCGCCGCCGGCATCGCCGCCAGCGCATCCATCGCAGCGCAGATCGCCGGCACCAAGACCGATACCGCGACGCCGGGCGACAAGAGCGCCAAGACCGCAAGCGCCAAGGTCGATGCCGACACCTCGGCGGTGCTGGCCGATGCCGCGACCGGGACCACCGATTCGACCGCGGCCGATGCCAAGACCAATGGCGGCCTGATCGCCGCCGTCGACCAGGGCACGCCAAAAACCTCGTTCAAGGCCGCAGTCACTGCGCAAGGCGCCAGCGACGTCTCCAATATCGGCCAGGACACCGGCAAGGCCAACGCCGCGCAGACCTCGGCGACGGCAGCGTCCGCCAACGCGGCGCATCCGCACGCCGACAAGCCGCCGATCGACGCGAACGCGACCGACGCCAAGGCTGGGACTTCCGACCGCACCGCCGATGCGGCACCGGCGACGGCAGCACCGCATGCCCATGCGGGCACGCAGGCCGCTGTCTCCACCACCGACACCGGCGCGCAGGCGGCCTCGGCCGTGCAGGCGTCGCTGACCAATACGACTTCGGCCGCGACCGCATCGACCGCGACGCTCACGGCGACCGCAGCCACCAATACGGCCATTCCGATCACAGGCGTGCCGATCGAAATTGCCGCCGCCGCACGCGCGGGCAAGACCCGGTTCGACATCAGCCTCGATCCGCTCGACCTCGGCCGCATCGACGTCCGCATCAATGTCGACCGCAACGGACAGGTCACCTCGCATCTCACCGTCGAGAAGCCGGAGACGCTGCAGATGCTGCGGCAGGACGCGCCGCAATTGCAGCGCGCGCTCGACGATGCCGGCCTGAAGACCGGCAGCAACGGGCTGTCCTTCAGTCTGCGCGACCAGAATTCATCGGGCCAGAACTCCGGCCAGAACAACGACAATGGCGGCAATGCCCGCCGGCTGATCGTCAGCGACGAGGACGCAGTTCCCGCGGCCCCGGTCGGGCGCAGCTACGGCCGCATGCTCGGATCGAGCAGCGGCGTCGACATCAGAGTGTGAGGAGTATTCGATCATGACCACCACGAATGCCGCCACCGCCCCGTCCGTCGTCTCGGGCACGACCGACCTGCCGAAATCCTCGTCGAACCCAAGCCTGGGCTCGACCACCGGCGCGACGCTCGCCGGCAACTTCCAGACCTTCCTGACGCTGCTGACGACGCAGCTGCAGAACCAGAACCCGCTCGATCCGCTCGACACCAACCAGTTCACCCAGCAGCTGGTGCAGTTCGCCGGGGTCGAGCAGCAGCTCAAGACCAACGACTCGCTGTCCCAGCTCGTCACCCTGCAGCAGACCACGCAGGCGACCCAGGCGCTGGGCTTCGTCGGCAAGACCGCCCTGGTCGACGGCACCACCGGGACCATGACGAATTCGTCGGCGACCTGGCATCTCAACGTGCCGAGCGACGCCACGGTCGACATCACCATCGCCAATGCCAGCGGCCAGACCGTGTTCACCGGCAAATACACCGCCGGCGCCGGCACCGACGTTCCGTTCACCTGGAACGGCCAGGGCAATGACGGCACGCAATGGCCCGACGGCAAGTACACGATCTCGGCCACGGGCAAGGATGTCGCCAACAACAATGTCGGCATCGCTGCGCAGGTGCAGGGCACGGTGTCATCCGTCGACCTGACCCAGTCGCCGCCGCTGCTGACCATCGACGGCGCCAGCTACACGCTGAGCCAGGTCAAGAGCATCATCGCGACGGCCAGCAATTAAAGGCGGAATGCCCCTGGATAACGGTGTCGTCCTGGCGAAGCCAGACCCATTGCCACCGAAAGTCGCTTTGGTTCGTAACCCCGAGTCGTCGTAGCGACTCCTCCCTGGGGTAATGGGTCCTGGCTTTCGCCAGGACGACAATTGGGGTCTTGCAGCGCCGCGCGCAGGCCTCGTTCGTTAGTAAAGTATTTACGAACACCCCCTTCGGCCCGCCTGGACGCACCGTCCCGCCGGCCGAGTCGGCTGCGTTCCAGCCATTTTCAACGAGAATTGTATTGAAGCCTTAGGCTTAGCGGATTTTTAAGCCGGCGCGCGTAGGGTTCCTGAGTGAGTTCAGTGGTTGAGAGTTTGTGAGTACGCCATGACAGAACCCCATCGCCCGAGGGTAAAATACGTCATCGGGCCGGACGGTAGTCCGTTGACGATTGCGGATCTGCCTGCACCCGGCACCAAACGCTGGGTCATCCGCCGCAAGGCCGAGGTCGTCGCCGCAGTTCGTGGCGGTCTTCTCTCCCTCGAGGAGGCCTGCAGCCGTTACACGCTGACGGTTGACGAATTCCTCTCCTGGCAGTTTTCGATCGACCAGCATGGTCTGGCGGGACTTCGCACCACCCGTATCCAACAATATCGCCAGTAGGCAATCCGGAAATCTGCGGCTTTTGACGAAAATCGGCCTCGTCTTGCGAGGCCGATTTTTTTCATGCTTCGTTTTGGCGCGACTTTTGTCGCAGCTCTTAACCTTCGTTAACCATATCGAAACCATCACCTAGGCAATAATTGCCCAGTCGGCCTTTCCTGTGAAAGCAGCCGAATCTGTCGGGGCGGTTGCTTGCAAGGTCTTGCGGACTTTCTGAAGGGTATCGGAGCCGCCCGGTTCGGGGCGATGATCGCGGTCACCGCCGCGCTCGTCGGCTTTTTCGCGTTCGTCATCATGCGCGTCACCACGCCGCAGATGACGACGCTGTTCACCGACCTCAGCGTCGAGGACTCCTCGGGCATCATCAAGGACCTGGAGCGTCAGGGCATCCAGTTCGAGCTGCGCAACGAGGGCACCATCATCATGGTGCCCAAGGACAAGGTCACCCGGCTGCGGATGAAGCTCGCCGAGGGCGGCCTGCCCAAGGGCGGCGGCGTCGGCTACGAGGTGTTCGACAAGTCGGATGCGCTCGGCACCACCTCTTTCGTCCAGAACATCAACCATCTCCGCGCGCTGGAAGGCGAGCTCGCCCGCACCATCCGCGCCATCGACCGCATCCAGGCCGCCCGCGTCCATCTGGTGCTGCCCGAGCGCCCGCTGTTCTCGCGCGAGGCGCCGGAGCCGTCGGCCTCGATCGTGGTGCGGGTCCGCGGCGCGCTGGAAGCCCAGCAGATCCGCGCCATCCGCCACCTCGTCGCCTCGGCCGTGAACGGGCTGAAGCCGCAGCGGGTCTCGATCGTCGACGAGACCGGGCAGCTGCTCGCCGACGGCGCCCAGACCGATCCGGACCAGCAGATCGGCGACGAGCGCCGCACCGCCTTCGAGAAGCGGATGCGCAAGCAGGTCGAGGACATCGTCTCCTCCGTGGTGGGGACGGGACGCGCCCGGGTCCAGCTCTCCGCCGATTTCGACTTCAACAAGGTCACCCAGACCTCGGACAAGTACGATCCCGAAGGCCGCGTGCTGCGCTCGAGCCAGACCCGCGAAGAGCAGAGCATGACCGCCGACAACAACGGCCAGGTCACCGTCAACAACGAATTGCCGGGCAACCAGCAGAACGGCGGCGTTGCGGCCAAGGACCAGAGCAAGAAGAGCGAAGAGACCAACAATTACGAGATCTCCCGCACCACCAAGACCGAGGTGACCGAGGCCGGCCGGGTCAACCGCATCTCGGTCGCGGTGCTGGTCGACGGCATCTACTCCAAGAACGAGAAGGGCGATCTGGCCTACCAGGACCGCACCAAGGAGCAGCTCGACCGCATCGCCACGCTGGTGCGCTCGGCGATCGGCTTCGACCAGAAGCGCGGCGATCAGGTCGAGGTGGTCAATCTGCGCTTTGCCGATGCCCCCTCCACCCCCCCGATCGCCGAGCCGAGCGGCTTACTCGGCATGCTCCAGTTCACCAAGGACGACGTCATGTACTTCGTCGAGCTCGGCGTGATGATGCTGCTCGGCCTGGTCGTGCTGTTCCTGGTGGTCCGGCCGCTGGTCAAGCGCATCCTGGCATCCGACGAAGTCGCAGCCGCCATCTCCGGCGCCCTCACCGGTCCGGCGAGCGACGAGGCCGCGCCTGCCAGCCAGGCGCTCTTGCCGAGCGGCGCCGCGAGCGCGATCGACGTCGCCACGGTCCAGGGCCAGGTCCATGCCCAATCCGTCCATCGCGTCGGCGAACTCGCCGAGCGCAATCCCAACGAGACCGTCGCCATCATCCGCCAATGGCTGACCGAACCCACGAAATAATCGAGAAGTGATCTGATATGGCCGCCGCCCTGCAAAACGCCAATTCCAACGACATCACCAGCGTGATCTCCACGCTCGGTCAGCGTGCGGGCAGCCGCGGAGGCGCGAAGACCGAAGCGGTGGCGGGGCCGAAGCGCGCCGCGATCCTGATGCTGGCGCTCGGCGAGCAATATGGCGGCAAGATCTGGTCGCTGCTCGACGACGACGAGGTGCGCCAGCTCTCCCTGGAAATGTCGACGCTCGGCACTGTCGAGGTCGACACCGTGGAGGACATGCTGCTCGAATTCGTCTCGCGGATGTCGGCCTCCGGCGCGCTGATGGGCAATTTCGACGCCACCGAACGGCTGCTCCAGCAATACCTGGCCCCCGAGCGCGTCAACGGCATCATGGACGAAATCCGCGGCCCCGCCGGCCGCAACATGTGGGAGAAGCTCTCCAACGTGCAGGAAGAGGTGCTCGCCAACTATCTCAAGAACGAATATCCGCAGACCATCGCGGTGGTGCTGTCGAAGCTGAAGCCGGAACACGCCGCGCGCGTGCTCGGCATCTTCCCGGAGGACCTGGCGCTCGACGTCGTCAACCGCATGCTGAAGATGGAGGCGGTGCAGAAGGAGGTGATCGAGAGCGTGGAGAAGACGCTGCGCACCGAATTCATGTCCAATTTGTCACAGACCCGCCGACGCGACGCCCACGAGGTGATGGCGGAAATCTTCAACAATTTCGACCGCCAGACCGAAACGCGCTTCATCACCTCGCTGGAAGAGGACAACCGCGAATCGGCCGAGCGGATCAAGGCGCTGATGTTTACCTTCGACGACCTCGTGAAGCTGGATTCCGGCTCCGCCCAGACCCTGATGCGCAACGTCGACAAGGACAAGCTCGGCGTCGCGCTCAAGAGCGCCAACGAGGACGTCCGCAACTTCTTCTTCGGCAACATGTCCTCGCGTGCGGCAAAAATGCTCCAGGACGACATGGCGGCGATGGGCCCGGTCCGCCTGCGCGACGTCGACGAGGCTCAGGCGCTGCTGGTCAACCTCGCCAAGGATCTCGCCGCCAAGGGCGAGATCATGCTGACCAAGAACCGCGCCGACGACGAGCTGGTGTATTGATGGCCGCTCCGGCAAAATTCCTGTTCGACAACGACTTTGCAGCGCCCGACCGGACGCGCGAGAAGGCCGCCACCGCGGCCGAGATCGCCCAGAAGGTCGCGGAAGCCGAGGCGCGCGCCTATCAGGACGGCTTCGCCGCCGGCCAGCGCGAGGCCAAGGCCGAGAGCGACCGCCGTGTCGCGCTCGCCATGGAAGAGATCAACATCGCCATCCGCGGCATCGCTTCGGGCATCGGCAACATCGAATCCAAGATGGAAACCGAGGCGGTCGACGTCGCGGTCGCGGTGGCGCGCAAGCTGTGCGCCGATCTGGTCGCCGCCGAGCCGCTCGGCGAGATCGTCGCGCTGGTCAAGGACTGCTTCTCGCATCTGGTCGCGACGCCGCATCTCGTCGTCCGCATCAACGACGCGCTCTACGATTCCGCGCGCGAGAACATCGAGCGCCTGGCTAGGCAGAACGGCTTCGAAGGCCGGCTGGTGATTCTGGCCGAACCCGAGATTGCCACCGGCGACTGCCGGATCGAATGGGCCGATGGCGGCGTCGTGCTGGAGCGCGCCGCCATCACGGCCAAGATCGACGAAATGGTGGGACGCTATGTTGCGTCCCGCAGGGGGAGTTAAGCCATGAGCGACACTGACGGACAGGTCCCGCTGCCCGATCTCAACGGCCCGATGCCGCCTACCGGCACCGACGTCGGCTACAACGAGGACGAATACGCGACGCGCGCCGCCGCCGACCTCGAGGCCGTGTTCGACGTTCCGGTGCAGGTCTCGGCCGTGCTCGGCCGCTCCAAGATGGACGTCAGCGAGCTGTTGAAGCTCGGACCCGGGACCGTGCTCGAGCTCGACCGGCGCGTCGGCGAGGCCATCGACATCTATGTCAACAACAAGCTGGTCGCCCGCGGCGAAGTGGTCCTGGTCGAGGACAAGCTCGGCGTGACCATGACCGAAATCATCAAGACTGAACGCGCCTAAAGCGACGACGCGCGGCAGCGCGTCCAGACGGACAGGAGACTGATATGCGGCTTCTCATCGTTGGCACATTGAAGGGCCAGCTCACCACCGCCACCAAGATCGCGATGGCGAACGGCGCCACCGTGACCCACGCCGAGGATAACGAACAGGCAATGCGCGTGCTGCGCGGCGGCAAGGGTGCCGACCTGCTGCTGGTCGACGTCGCCCTCGACATCCGCGATCTCGTGATGCGGCTCGAGGCCGAGCACATCCACGCGCCGATCGTCGCCTGCGGCATCACCAACGACGCCCGCGCCGCGGTCGCCGCGATCCACGCCGGCGCCAAGGAATACATCCCGCTGCCGCCGGACCCGGAACTGATCGCGGCGGTGCTGGCTGCCGTCGCCAACGATTCCCGCGAGCTGGTCTATCGCGACGAGGCGATGGCCAAGGTGATCAAGCTCGCCCAGCAGATCGCAGGCTCGGACGCTTCGGTGATGATCACCGGCGAATCCGGGACAGGCAAGGAAGTGCTGGCTCGCTACGTCCACACCCGCTCGGCCCGCGCCAAGCGCCCGTTCATCTCGATCAACTGCGCCGCGATCCCCGAGCATCTGCTGGAGTCCGAGCTGTTCGGCCACGAGAAGGGTGCCTTCACCGGCGCGATCGCCCGCCGCATCGGCAAGTTCGAGGAGGCAACCGGCGGCACGCTGCTGCTCGACGAAATCTCGGAGATGGACGTCCGCCTGCAATCGAAACTGCTCCGCGCCATCCAGGAGCGCGTGATCGACCGTGTCGGCGGCACCAAGCCCGTCCCGGTGGACATCCGCATCATCGCGACCTCGAACCGCAACCTGGTGGACGCGGTGCGCGAGGGCACGTTCCGCGAGGACCTCTTGTTCCGGCTCAACGTCGTGAACCTGAAGATCCCGCCGCTGCGCGAGCGTCCCGCCGACATTCTCGAGCTCGCCCAGCACTTCGTGAAGAAATACGCCGAAGCCAATGGCGTGCCGATGCGCCCGATCTCGGCGGAAGCGCGCCGGGTGCTGTCCACCAACCGCTGGCAGGGCAACGTCCGCGAACTCGAAAACACCATGCACCGGTCAGTCCTGATGGCGCAGGGCGACGAGATCGGCGCCGATGCGATCCTCACGCCCGACGGCGACCGCCTCGACCTCGCCAAAACCGTGCCGGCCGTGGCCCATGCCACCATGGCCGCCGAGCAGGTGACGCGGGCCCTGGTTGGCCGCACCGTCGCCGACGTCGAGCGTGACCTGATCCTGGAGACGCTGAAGCACTGCCTCGGCAACCGGACCCATGCCGCCAATATCCTGGGCATCTCGATCCGTACGCTGCGCAACAAGCTCAACGAATATTCCGACGGCGGCATTCCGATCACGCCAGCGGGAACGCCGGGTGAATATCCACGCATGCCGATGGTGGGGGCGTAGGCGCTCTACGCTGACTGAGAGAAACGAATGCCCGGGATGGTCCCGGGCATTTTTCTTTGAGAAGAACGCAAAGCAGTCACCACAATCCGTGGCTTCCGGCGAAAGTCAGGATCCATTACTCAGTGCGAACGGTAAGCCACGCCGACCCATTCGGAGCTACTCTTCCGCCGCGTGAAGCAGTTCACAATCAAACCACAACAAGATGGTTAAAGTCCTCGAGCCGCGCGACGTGATGTCGGGCAGAGCCGCATTGGTCTCGCGAAACGTCCTTTACATCGAAAGGGCATCCCATGAAGAACTCGTCGTGGACCATCTTCCGCCTCTCATTGATTGTAACGCTGCTCGCAGCGTCGGCGCCGCTTGCGCGCGCCGACGTGATCATGGATTGGAATGCAAAGGCCGACGCGATCGCCACTGAAAAGCAAATCCTTCCAGCGCCCCACAGCCGTGCCTTGTCTATGATGCACGTCGCGATGTTCGAGGCGGTCAACGCGATCGATCGCCGGTACGCGCCTTACAAGCTTGCCCTATCCGCGGATCGTTCGACGTCGCGGGAAGCTGCGGCCGCAGTTGCGGCTCACGACGTGCTGCTGTCGCTCTATCCGGACCTCAAGCCGGAGCTGGATGCGGCGCTGACGAGTTCTCTGGTGCCGATCGCCGACGGCGAGTCCAAGATCGCGGGCATCGGCCTCGGCAAGGAGGCCGCGATGCAGATCATCGCGCTTCGTGAGAACGATGGCAGCGCCGCCCTTGAAACTTACCGGCCCCTGACAACGGCGGGTGCCTACGTTCCGACGACCGTCCCGCTGTTCTCGATCGCGGGCGCGACGACGCCCTGGGTCATGACGTCCGGATCTCAGTATCGCCCCGGCCCGCCGCCGGCGCTCGGTTCAGAGCTGTGGACCCGGGACGTCAACGAAATCCGCGAGGTCGGCAGCCGAACAAGTGTGATCCGGACGCCCGAGCAAACCACGGTCGGCGATTTTGGTTCTTTGTCGGTGCCCGCACCTACAATCCGATCGTGAGGCAGGCGGCAACGGCCAAGGGCATGGATCTCGTCGACTGCGCCCGGCTGTACGCGCTGACCTCAATTGCCGGCAACGACGCCTTCGTCGCCGTTTTCGACGCGAAGTACCACTACAATTTCTGGCGGCCGATCACGGCCATACGCAACGCCGACCTGACATCGAACGCAGCGACGCCTCGCGACGCATCCTGGCTGCCGCTGGGGGACACGCCGATGCATCCGGAATATCCCTGTGCTCACTGCATTACGTCGGCAGCGATTTCGACCGTGCTCCAGACCATCGTTGGAGATTTCGGCGAGTTCTCGGTGACCAGCCCCACGGCACCAGGCGTCACCCGCAAATGGACGCGGCTCCAGGACTATAGCGACGAAGTCTCCAACGCCCGTATCTGGGCCGGCTTTCACTATCGGTTCTCGACCGAGATCGGCAAGGAGATGGGCCGGAAGATCGGCGCGCTGACCGTCGCCACGCAGCTTCGCGGCGTGGAAGCGATGGCGGAGCCGAGGCGTTAGCCGGTTGCCACACGCTCAACTTCGTTCTGGCGAAAGCCGGGACGACGTGGAAGGCACGGTGCGTCCAATTCCGTGGACCGGCGACATGGCCGCACCGCGTTCTCCGACTAGGTCACACCGGCGCTAGGCCCTATAACCCGCGTGAGAACCACGCGAGGGTCAACATGTCTCAAGCTCAAATCACGGACTGGCTGGCGACGCAGCGGCAGGCGATGATCGACCTGCTGCGCGATGTCGTGAACATCGATTCCGGGTCGTATGACAAGGAAGGCGTCGATGCGGTCGGGGCGCGGTTCGAGCGGCATTTCGCCGAGCATGGCATTCCGTTCCGGCGCGAAAGCCATGCCACATTCGGCGATGCCATCCATGCCGAAGTCGCAAAGCCCGGCAGCAACGAGAAGCCGGTGCTGTTGATGGGACATCGCGACACCGTGTTCGGCAAGGGCGAGGCCGCGCGGCGTCCGTTCACGATTCAAGACAAGCGCGCCTATGGTCCTGGTGTTGCCGACATGAAGTCCGGCGTCGTCATGAACATATTCGTCGCAACCGCGTTCCACAAATTCGGCGGCAACCCGCACCCGATCAAGCTGCTGATCACCTCGGACGAGGAGATCGGCTCGCCCTCCTCGCGGCCGGTGATCGAGCGCGAAGGGCGCGCCGCGCGCGCCGTGTTCAATTCCGAGCCGGGCCGCCCGACCGGCAATATCGTCACGGGGCGCAAGGGCGGCATCTTCATGCATGTCGCGATCACCGGCAAAGCCGCGCATTCCGGCGCCAATTTCGCCGCCGGCGTCAGCGCGATCGGCGAGCTCGCGCACAAGATCGTCCATATCCACGCGCTGACTGATCTCGACAAGGGCATCACGCTCAATGTCGGCCTCGTCTCGGGCGGGCAGTCCGTCAACACGACGGCGCCTTACGCCGAAGGACAGATCGACCTGCGCTACGTCGATCCGGCGGACCGCGCGAGGGTGATGGCCGCGATCGAGACCATCATCGCGACGTCCTACGTTCCTGGCACCAGCGCGACGCTGACGGTCAAAGGCGAGTTCGTGCCGGTGGTACAGAGCGCCGATTCAAGGGCGCTGTTCGAGAACTATCAGGCCGCCGCAAGGCAGGCCGGCCTCACCACGCTCCAGGGCGAGTTCTCCGGCGGCTGCGCCGATTCCGGCTTCACCGCCGCGGTCGGGACACCGACCATCTGCGGGCTCGGCCCGGTCGGCGGGCTCGCGCACTCGCCGGAGGAATATCTCGAGCTCGACAGCATCGTGCCGCGCGCACAGGCGCTGGCGCTGGCGATCTTGCGGGGGTAAAAACAGGTGCCGCGCCCGCCCGCGAAAACCTCACGAATAGCTCGGCGCATCCGGCCTGCGGAAGATCTGGATGGGGTCGCCCGGCACGATCGGATGGCCGCTGAACATCGCATAGGCATAGAGCGCGAGATAGGCGATCGCGAGCGCGCCGACCGCATAGAAGGCCCAGGTCGCGACGCGTTTCATCATTGCGCTCCATTGCTGTCCCGGCGGGAGGCTCAGGCAGCGCTTCTAGAGCGATGAGGAGGAAAACGCCAGCCTGCACGGCCTGTCGCCGGCGGCGATCAAATGCCGCGCCGTACCTGGGTGGGAACGCTGACGTCCGCAAGCCGGAGTGCGTCTTCGTCCTGATCCACCGCCACGTACTGGCCGTGCCAATAGGCCAGCGCAGCGTTGCGGGTCGAATTCCTGACGTCTCTGACACGCCCGATGATGATCCCGTGCGAATGGCGCTCGAAGATCTCTTCGACCTCGCAATCGACGGCGGACAATGCGCCAACCAGCAGCGGAACACCCGAGACCGCCGTCACCCATCTGGCGCCCGCGAAACGATCGGCACCCTTGAGCCCGCCCTTGCCGGCAAAGCGCTCGGCGATGTCGAGCTGATCGGCCGCGAGGATGTTCACGCCGAAGGCGCCGTGGCGCCGGATCAGCGGGAAGGAGGAGGCGTCGCGGTTGATGCTGACGATCAGCGTCGGCGGATCGACCGAGAACGAGCTGACCGAGGTGACGGTCATGCCGGTGATGTCCTTGCCCCGTCCGGCGGTGATGACGCTGACGCCGCCGGTAAGGTGGCGCATGGCGCCGCGGAAATCGGCGGAGGAGACGGCATTTTCGGTCATGAGATCGCGGGGCACTACATTCATGGCTTCGTCCCCAAGCGGGGTCCCTGTCTATCTAGGTACGATCGTCCGCCGACAAAAGGTGGCTCAGGATCGAGCCTTCGAGACCCGCGAGCTCGGCCGAACCGCGTTGGCGGGGCCGGGCCGTGTTAACCACGACGTCATGGGCGATCCGCCCTTCCTCGATCACCAGCACCCGGTCGGCCAGCGCGACCGCCTCGGCGACATCGTGGGTCACCAGGATCGCGGTAAAGCCCTGGTCGCGCCAGACGCGCTCCAGCAACCGTTGCATCGAGATGCGGGTCAACGCGTCCAGCGCGCCAAGCGGCTCGTCGAAGGCGAGCACGCGGGGGCGCGAGACCAGCGCGCGGGCAAGCGCCACGCGCTGCTTCTGGCCGCCCGACAGCACCGAGGGCCACTGGTCGCGCTTGTCGGTCAGTCCGACTTCGGTCAACGCCTTATCGGCGCGTGTATGCGCATCACTGGATGGACGATCGCGGCCAAGGCCGACCTCGACATTGGAGAGAACGCGGGCCCAGGGCAACAGCCGAGGCTCCTGGAACATCACGCGGATATCCTCGGGCTTCACCGCGTCGCCCAGCGAGATGCTGCCGGCTTCGAACTTCTCCAGGCCGGCGATGAGGCGCAGCAGCGTGCTCTTGCCGCAGCCGCTCTTGCCCACGATGGCGACGAACTGGCCGGCGGGGATCTGCAGGTCGATGCCACGCAGCACCTCGTTGTCGCCGTAGGATTTGCGCAGGCCGCAGATGCTGAGCGGCAGGCCAGAGGTCTGCACCGGGCGCTCCTCGCGCACGACGCGGGCGTGAGGCGCGAAATTGGCCCGGCTGGCGAGTTCGGTGTCCGGAAGGGAGGTACGAAGGGCTGTCTGCATGTGATTCCCAGTATGTCTGCTCAGCGTTTCCAATAAGCGGGGTGCCAGGAGAGCGTCAGGCGCTCCAGCACGCGGGAGGCGCTGTCGGCGAGCTTGCCGAGCAGCGCGTAGATCAGGATCGAGAGCACCACGACGTCGATCAGCATGAACTCGCGCGCCTGCATCGCCATGTAGCCGAGCCCCGAGGACGCCGCGATGGTCTCCGCGACGATCAGGGTCAACCACATGATGCCGAGGGCGAAGCGGATGCCGACGAAGATCGAGGGCAGCGCGCCCGGGAAGATCACGCGGCGGAACAGCTCGCCGTCGCTCATGCCGTAGATCCGCCCCATCTCGATCAGCTGCGGGTCGACGGTGCGGATGCCGTGCAGCGTGTTGAGGTAGATGGGGAAGAACACGCCGAGCGCGACCAAAAACAGCTTCGCGCTCTCGTCGATGCCGAACCACAGGATGACCAGCGGGATCAGCGCCAGATGCGGCACGTTGCGCACCATCTGCAGCGTGGTGTCGGTGAGCTTTGACGACAGCTGCGACAGGCCATTGGCGAGGCCGAAGGCAAAGCCGATGCTGCCGCCGATCAGGAAGCCGATCGAGGCGCGCCAGAACGAGACCCAGATGTTGCGAACGAGCTCGCCGGAGAGCAGCAGCTTCCAGCCCGCAAGCAACACGTCGCTCGGCGCCGGCAGCACCCGCGTCGGCACGAAGCCGGTGACGCTGGCGACCTGCCAGATCGCAATGATGGCGAGCGGCACGATCCACTGGATCAGGCCGTCGACGCGCGGCAGGCGCAAACTGCGGGGAAGTGAAACGCTGTCGATCAGACTCATGACTGCGACACCTTCTGTTGCGGACGGAAGTCGCTGCCGACCGTTTCACCAAAAGGACCACCGTTGAAGTGCAGCCTGGTCACGTTGCTGGGCTGCTCCAGCGAGAGCAGCGGAAACACCAGCTCGGCGAAACGATAGGCTTCTTCCAGATGCGGGTAGCCCGACATGATGAAGGT
Source organism: Bradyrhizobium sp. CW1 (assembly GCF_023100665.1). NCBI lineage: Bacteria > Pseudomonadati > Pseudomonadota > Alphaproteobacteria > Hyphomicrobiales > Nitrobacteraceae > Bradyrhizobium > Bradyrhizobium sp. CW1. The sequence goes on along the minus strand of NZ_CP064684.1, from coordinate 1,548,579 downwards.
ATCGATGCCGATGTCCTGATACTCCCGAATGCGGGCCGCGACCGTCTGGGCGTCGCCGACCAGCGCCGTGCCAGCGCCGCCGCGCACGAGGCCGACACCGGCCCACAGGTTCGGCGCGATCTCGAGCTTGTCGCGCTTGCCGCCGTGAAGCTGCGCCATGCGCTGCTGGCCAACCGAATCCATCCGCGCAAAGTTCTTCTGCGTGGTCGCAATGGTTTCGTCGCTGACGTGCTTGATCAGCTCATTCGCCGCACGCCAGGCCGCGTCATTGGTCTCGCGGACAATCACGTGGAGCCGGATGCCGAAGGATAGTTTTCGACCGCGAGTTGCTGCGACCTCCCTCACCCTCGCGATCTTCTCGGCGACTAAGGCCGGCGGCTCGCCCCAGGTGAGATATTTGTCGACGGTGTCGACGGCGACGTCGATACCGGCATCCGACGAACCGCCGAAATAGAGCGGCGGACGCGGCGACTGAACCGGCGGAAACAGCAGCTTGCCGCCTTCGACATGGATGTGCTTGCCCTCGACATTGACGGTCTTGCCGGCGAGCAGCTCGCCATAGACGTTGAGGAACTCGCGGGTGACCTCGTAGCGCTCGTCATGGGCGAGGAAGATGCCGTCGCCCTTGTTCTCGACGGGATCGCCGCCGGTGACGACGTTGACCAGGAGCCGGCCGTTGGTGATGCGGTCCAGCGTCGCGGTCATGCGCGCGGCCACGCTCGGCGATTGCAGGCCGGGCTTGACCGCCACGAGATAGCGCAGCCGCTCGGTGAACGGCGCGACCGAGGAGGCGACGATCCAGGAATCCTCGCAAGACCGCCCGGTCGGCAGCAGCACGCCGAAATAGCCGAGCTGGTCGGCGGCCTGCGCGATCTGGCGCAGATAGTTGAAATTGACCTCGCGGCCGCCGATGCCGGTGCCGAGATAGCGGCCGTCGCCATGGGTCGGCAGGAACCAGAGGATGTTGGCGTTCGCTTGCTTGCTCATTTGTTTGCTCATGATCCTGGCTTCCGGGCCACGTCGGAAATCTTGATGGATTTGGGAATCAGGTTGAGCGCGAAGAACGCGTCCGCAACCTGCTGCTGATTGGCGATGACGGCATCGGTCAGCGGCTTGATGCCGTAGGATTGCCGCTTCAGCGCGACCTCGACCACCGGGACTGACAGGCCGATGGACGGCGCCAGCTGCTCGGCAACTGCGTGGATGTCGCCCTTGGCCCAGTCATCGACCGCGCTCAGCTCGGCCAGCACGGCGTCGACGATCCTCGGATTGGTTTCGAGGAATTTCTTCGAGGAGAAATAGAACTGGTAGTTGGCGACGATGCCGGTGCCGTCGGCGAGCGTGCGGGCGCCGGTCGCGGCTTCCGCGGCGGCCTGGAACGGATCCCAGATCACCCACGCATCGACCGCGCCGCGCTCGAAAGCGGCGCGCGCATCGGCTGGTGCGAGAAACACCGGCTCGATCTCGGAATATTTGACGCCGGCTTTCTCCAGCGCCTTGACCAGGAGGTAGTGGACATTGGAGCCCTTGTTGAGCGCGACCTTCTTGCCTTTGAGGTCGGCGACCGATTTCAGCGGGCTGTCTTTTGGCACCAGGATCGCCTCGCCCTTCGGCGCCGGCGGCTCGTAGGCGACATACTGGATCGGCGCGCCGGCGGCTTGCGCGAAGATCGGCGGGGCTTCGCCGGTGTTGCCGAAATCGATCGCGCCGATATTGAGCGCCTCGAGAAGCGGCGGGCCGGAGGGGAATTCGGTCCACACCACCTTGTAGCCGTCGGCAGCTAACTTCGGCTCCAGCGTGCCCTTGCTCTTGAGCAGCACCAGCTTGCCGTATTTCTGGTAGCCGATGCGGACGACCTTGTCCTGTCCGTAGGAGGTGCCGACCGCGGCGGCGACGATGCCGATCGACAGCACGATGGCTGCGATCAGACGCTGGATGATACGCCTCATGTTCAAACCCTTTTGAATGGGAAGGCTGGTTGGCACGATCAGGCTGCCGGGTTGCGCCAGACGATGTCGCGGATCACGATCGGCTTCGGGATCAGGCCGAGCTTGTGGAAGCGGTCGGCGACGCCCTGCTGGGTCGTGACGATGTCGTCGGTGACCGGGCCGACCACGAAATTCGCGCGATTGGCGGCGACGGTCTGGATGTCCAGTGGAACGCCGGTGACCGCGGCGAGCGATTTGGCGACCTCGTCGCGGTGCTGTTCGGCCCATTGACCAGCCGCGGTCGTCACATCGATGATCTGCTGCAGGATGGCGCCGTGATTCCTGGCGAATTCGCGGTTGGCGATGAAGAAGGAATTGGTCTTGGTGACTTCGCGCGCATTGATCAGGATGCGGCCGCCCTGCTTGGTCTCGCCGATCGCGAAATACGGATCCCAGATCGCCCAGGCCTCGATGCTGCCATTGGCAAAGGCAGGCCCGGCATCCGGCGGCGTCAGATAGACCGGCGTGATATCGGCATAGGTCAGGCCGGCTTTCTCGAGCGTCTGCACCACGATGTTGTGGGCGCTGGAGCCCTTGGTGAAGCCGACGCGCTTGCCTTTCAAGTCGGCGATGCCGCGGATCGGCGAATCCTTCGGCACCAGGATGCCCTGCCCGTTGGTGATGGGCTGGCCGGCGGCATAGACGATCGCCGCGCCCGCGGCCTGGGCGAACACCGGCGGGGAGTCGCCGACCGCGCCGAAATCGATGCTACCGACATTCATTGCCTCCATCATCGGAGGCCCCGACGAGAACTCGACCCATTTCACGTCGATGCCCAGGGGCGCGAAATGCTTTTCCAGGGCGGCCTGCTGACGCGTGATAACCAGCACGCCGGTCTTCTGGTAGCCGACACGAATGTCCTTCACCGCGCCTTGTGACGTTGCTTGCGCGTTGGCGTGCGAAACGAATGCGGCGGCTGCCGCAGTTCCAACGGATAGTTTGAGAAAATCCCGACGTTGCATCCGACACTCCCGGCCGCGTGCGGCCGTCCTTCATTCGTGCTCGGGAATGATGGGGCGGCTTATCGGAGGTGTCGAGACGCGCGGAAAAATAGCGATGCATGCACTGCGCACGTGGCGGAGCGCATGATTAATCTTTCGATCCACGGAGCGAACGCAGGGGATATTTTTCCGCACGCGAATGTGAAAAACGCACGCAACCGAGCCGAGAAATTAAAAATCGCGAAAACAACCCCATGCACAGTAGCCGGGGCGCGCGAAAACAATGACTTACGCTTATCCGAAATTGACCTTGACTCGTCGGGCAAAACAGGAGCAGGATGGCATCGTGGCGGCGTTGCGGATGGACCGGTCCCTGCCGGCCTAATGCAGCCATCTCACCGGTAGATTCTGCAGCCCGCGAAAGGCCCATCCGCCGATCCGTACCGGCTCGTCGTCGGCGATCTCGAGCCGGCCGGCACGGGCGAACAAGGTCGGCAGTGCGACGTCGGCAATCATGGCGCGCGAGGCCCAGGCGCCGGCGCAGAAATGCGGACCGGCGCCGAACGCGACGCTCTTGGCCGTATCACGCCGCACGTCGAACTGGTCGGCGCGCTCAAAATGCTTCTCGTCGCGGTTGGCGGAGCCGAACATGAGGAATACGCGTTCATCGGTTTCGAACGCGACGTCGCGGATCGTCCACGGCTTTGCGATGCGCCGCGGCGACATGCCGATCGGCGAGATCCAGCGGGCATATTCCTCGAAGGCCTGGAGCCACGTCACCTCGCCCTTGCGCACGAGATCGAGCTGGTCGGGATGGGTCAGCAGCGCCCACACCGTGCCGGCGATCGCCTTGCGCGGCTCGTTCTGGCCGCCGGAGATCGCGAGCTTGACGTTGGCGCGCACGCTCTCCATCGCCATGCCGGACGCGAGGAGCACGCCGAGGATACTCTGGTCGGGATGCTTGCGCATCACCGGCAGGATGTCGTCGATCGCGGCATCGATGCCCGACGTCGCTGCATGGCAACGCGCCTCGACGGCCGCGTCGCCGCTGTAATTGGCGATGCCCTCGATCATGCCCTGTGACCAGGCGTCCATGTCCGCAAAGCCGATATTGGTGAGGCCGGTGATCGACTTCAGGCATTCGCCGGAGAACGGCAACGCGAAGTCGCGCATGAAATCGATCCGCCCGGGCTCGATCGCTTCGATGATGCGGTCGGCATGGGCCTGGAACAGCGCGGCCCAGTGCGCCTTCACCGTCTTCGGCGACACCGTTGGAAACATCGCGCGGCGCTCGACCTGATGCGCCTCGCCGTCCTTGCGCATCATGTTGTGGCCCATCAGCCGGTTCATCAGGCCCGCGGGCTGGTGCGAGGAGAACACGTCGATCTGCTTCTCGGAGATCGAGATATCGTCGCGGCTCGTCAGCAGTGTCGAGCCGAGCTGCGGCACGAAGGCGATCGGCGCCTCCTTGCGCATCGTTGCCAGCATCGGATATGGATCGGCCCAGAATGCGGCCGGGTCGATGTCGATGCGCGGCGCGGTGCTCAAGCTTCGCTCCATTGCTGTTCGCCACCGAGGTTAGCGGCTTCAGGAGGCGCCGTCTGTCCCCAGCGATTGGGACAGCTTCAGTTCAGGCCGCGCGGGCCGGCGAGCAGGCGCAGCACGATCGCAAACAGCTCGCTTTGTGACGAGATGCCGAGCCGCTCATAGGCGCGCTTGCGATAGGTTAGCGTCGAATGCAGGCTGATGCCGAGCGTCTGCGAGATCGCCTCGGAGCTGAAGCCGGAGAGGATGCGCCGGCAAACGTCCTGCTCGCGCGGGGTGAGGCTGGCGAGCGGCGCGCGCGTCGCGAAGAGCGCGGCGAGAGACTGCTCGGTCGTCGCAGCCGAGCCGTGCTGGAAATGGCGTGCCACGCTCGCACTGATGGCCGGTGCGATGGCCTGAAGCCGCGCACGCTGGGGGGCGCTGAAGCGGCCCTGGACAGCGATGCGATAGAAATTGACGTAGAAGCAGGTGTCGTCGACCCAGATCGCGGTCGCGCATTTGTCGACGATGCCGGAATCCACAAAGAACATTTTTCGGTAGCGGGCGCCGTACATGCGCGGCGCGAAGGCGGGCAGCACGAGCGTGGCGCGGCCCTCGCCTTCGAACAGCGCATCGCGGTTGGGATCGGATTGGTGGAACTGGCCGGCATAGGCAGCGCCGAGATCGCCGCCGATCGGGATGTTGCCGGCATCGAGCAGGCAGTGTGCGGCGCCCGCGCGGCTCAGCGCGAACACCATGCAATGCCCGACCCCGGCCTGCCGACGCAACGTCTCGATCAGGACATCAGGGAAATCCGGGCGACCGATGGCAAGCACGGCGGGCGTGACATCCCCAGCTGCCGGATTTGCGGGCGTCCCGCGAGGGCGCATCGTTTTCTCCCCATCGCCTTTTGACGAAATTTATCAGCAATGGCCGCGCAGCGGAAGGCGGGTGTCGCCCGATATCTCCTGCCACGTCGCCGAGCCGGCGGACGAAGGGGCTCAGGAAGCACTTTTGGCAGAATCCTGTCCATTGCTTTTCCCTTGGCCAGCTCATCGATCAGCTTGTCCAGGTAGCGGATCTCTCGCATCGTGGGTTCTTTGACGTCCTCGACCCGGACGCCGCAAACCACGCCTGTGATCAGGGTTCGCGAAGGATTGATCTTTGGGGCCTTCGCAAAGAAGGTTTCGAAGTCCGTCCCCTGCTCCAGTTGAGCTTCCAATTCCGTCTGACCATAGCCCGTCAGCCAGGAGATGACCTGATCGACCTCTGCTTTGGTACGTCCTTTCTTCTCCGCCTTCGCAACGTAAAGCGGGTAAACGCTTGCGAAGCTGGTGGTATAGATCCTGTGTTTCGCCATAACCACTCCATGGATCTCGCTGCGGCCGAAGGCCTTATACGATATCATCGATGGAGTTGCCTGTAGAGGTTCTGACTGAGAAGCCCCGCGAAGCAATATACGGCGGCAAATGCGCTCCATCAAAGCGCCAGTGATATCGGTCACTGAGCGTTCAAGGCAGTTGCGGCACTCTGCATCGTGCCAGCGCAACCACGTTCCGGGCGGCCGCTGAGGTGACTGTCTCGACAGTGTTTTGCCGGCACCCCCTGCTAGGTTAGCAGAATTCGCACCCAGCAGGGTATGCTCGGATGTGAAGCTTACTCCAAGGCAAAGGCGCAGCTATGTTCAAGGTCGAACCCACGCTTGAAAATCTCGCATCGCATATCCAGCGGCAGGACCGGTCACTGAAGGCTATGAGTTGGAGCGTTTTGGGGGCTACGATCCTGGCGGCTGCGGCGATCATTTCATCGCAATGGCATGCGACCGCTAATGCCGATACAGTCAAGGCCAAGACCCTGTCTGTGGAAACAATTGCCTTACGAAATGGCACCGGCAAAATCGTCGCCTTGATCTCATCCACTTCCGACGGAACGCCGCACATCTCGCTCTTGGATAGCCGCGAGAAGGTGCGTCTCAGCATCGGGCTTCGCCAGGATGGCGTACCTTCGGTGTCGCTCCTCGATACGGAGCAGGGTCAGCGGGCAGTGCTGTCCCTGAACGATCATCAGGATGCGTCCTTGACGATGTACAATGCTGCAAAACTTCCCCGTGCGACGCTCGCTGTGGACTCCGTCAGCTCGGGTCACATGGTTCTCTTCGGGACCGGCGGTGGTCTAAACTTCTCCGCTTTGGATGGCCGCGTGCAGTGGACTCCGGCGGGCGGAGCCGTTCAGAACATCCAGACGAAAACCCAATCCAAATAAACTCAGCCGGCCGCAGCGGCGAAAGACCCTACCCCGCCGCCGCCTTCGCCGGCGGAACGTTGATCGCGAGCTTGCCATAGCGGTCGGTGAACGCCTGCGTGTCGATCTCCTCGAGCTTGATCTCGCCGCTCATGACGCCCTGCTTCCAGGCCGCCTGCGCGGGATCGTTCTGGAATTCCGGCATCACCTCGCGGCCGAACAGCTCCAGCGATTCGCAGATGTGCTCGTGGCTGTTCTTGCCCGCCTGGTTCAGCAGGATGACCTGGTCGATATGCGAGCCCTGGAAGCGCTTTAGCTTCCTGCGGATCGTCTCGGGCGAGCCGATCAGTCCGCCGCGCAGCGCAGCCTCCTGCGCCTCGGGATTGTCGCGTTTCCACTTGTTGTACTCGTCCCACATGTTGACGGTATAGGGCGCCGGACGCTGGCGATTCTGCGACGCGCCGTAGAAGCGTAGCGCGAACTGGAAGAAGGTGGCGCCGTCGGCGCGCGCACGCGCCTCCTCGTCCGTCTTTGCGCACATGAAGAACGACACCAGCGCCATGTTCGGGTTGATCTCGTAGTCGGCGAGCTTGGCGAGACGCTTGGTCATGGCGTTGTAATAGGCGTGCACCCAGGCGTGCGCGGCGTCTGCGCTGACGAACTGGAAGCCGAGCGCACCAAAGCCCTGGCGGCCGGCGCGCTCGATGGTCGGCAGCTGCGAGCAGGCCATCCACAATGGCGGATGCGGCTTCTGCACCGGTTTTGGCACGACGTTGCGCAACGGGATGTCGAAATATTTGCCGTGGTGCTCGCTTCCTGCGTCCTTGAACATCGGGAAGATCGCGGCGACGGCCTCCTCGAACACCTCTTTCTTGGTCTCCATGTCGCGGCCGAACGGCGTGAGCTCGGTGATGGAGGCGCTCTCGCCCATGCCGAATTCGCAGCGGCCGTTGGAGAGCAGATCGAGCACCGCGACGCGCTCGGCGACACGTGCGGGGTGGTTGGTCGTGAGCTGGAGGATGCCGTGGCCGAGCCGGATGTTCTTGGTGCGCTGGCTCGCGGCTGCGAGAAACGATTCCGGCGAGGGCGAATGCGAGTATTCTTCGAGGAAGTGATGCTCGACAACCCAGGCGTGGTCGTAGCCGAGGCTGTCTGCGAGTTCCATCTGCGACAGCGCGTTCTGATAGAGGCTGAGCTCGTCGCCGGCCACCCACGGCCGTGGCAGTTGCAGCTCATAGAAGATGCCGAACTTCATGACGCCGTCTCTCCCAGGTTTTGTTGCAAGTTTTCTTGCAAATTTTCTTGCCGCTTATGTTTTTGTTGCGGGCATCTTAATGGGCGGGGCGGCGCTGTCTACGCAGTCGCAATTCCGCCTTGCGGGAGAAGGTGCTTTTCGGCGCGGCGGCCATTCAGGACCACGCCGATGAAGGTGAAGCGCACCAGCAGATGATAGCTCGCCAGCATCGGAGGAAGCGCGACGACGAGAAGAACACCGAACTTGATCAGACCGGGCCAGTCGAGCTGCGACAGCGCGACCTGCAGCGCCATCACGATCGGCAGGTGGATCAGATAGACCCAGTAGGATGCATCGGCGAGATAGCGCCAGGTCGGGCTGAAGCCGGACATGAAGCGGAGCGCGAGGCCGATGACCGCAAAGGTCGAAATCCATATCGCCGGCGCATACAGGATCACGGAGACAAGCCGGAGCGTGGCGAAGCCGAAAGGCAGTTTCAGTGCCCCCGGCGCGGACGTCATCGCCCCAACCAGCACGAAACTGATCAGGATCAGAGTGATTGCGAGCAGAAGATGCGGGAGCCAGCGCCGCTCAATCAGTCGCAGCAGATCGATCTGCCGATGCAGCAGCCAGCCGATCGCGAAGGCGGTGCCGAAGCCAATCCAGGCCTGCGCGTTGGTGACGAGCGATTGATCCGGCGTCCTCACGCCCGTCACGTTGATCCAGCGTTGGTCGAGGCAGAAGGCGGCGCCGATCGGGATTGCCAGAACAAGGGGGGCCAGCGGACTTTTCATGATCCCGGCGAAGACGCGGTCAATCACCGCTCGCCACCTGCCTGACGCATCTAGCCAGACAAATGCGCCGCGCAGCAGCAGCACGACGACATAAAGCTCCAGCAGCACATAGATGAACCAGAGATGGGTCAGGGGGAAATTCGGCAGCACCGGTGGCCAGCTGCGGGACCAGCCGCCGTTCGGGAAATGAGACGCCCAGATCGCGATGAAGTACATGGGCGTGAACAGGATCGGCCAACCCGTGCGCAACTATCCGGAGCAGCCGCCGGTGATCCCGCACACGATCGACGGCTATCAGATCGACCTCAACGGCAACAAGTGCCTGTCCTGCCATGCGCGGGCGCGCATCGCGGAATCGCAGGCGCCGATGGTCTCGATCACCCACTTCATGGACCGCGACGGCCAGTTTCTGGCTTCGATCTCGCCGCGCCGCTTCTTCTGCACGGAATGCCACGTGCCGCAGAACACCGCCAATCCGCCCGTCAGCAACGACTTCACCGACATCGACACGCTGCTGTCGCGCGCAAGCCCCGGTGGCCGCCGATGACGACGACCGCTGATGAACCCGGCGAGGGACTGAAGGCCAGACGCGGCTTCGTCGCGCGAAGCTGGGACTTCGCGCGCGAGCTCTGGCAGGTGCTGATCCGTCCAAGCTCGGTGTTCGGGCTCGGCGTGCTGGTGCTGGCGGGCTTCATGGCCGGCGTGATCTTCTGGGGCGGCTTCAACACCGCGCTGGAATTGACCAACACCGAAAAATTTTGCACCGGCTGCCACGAGATGAAGGACAACGTCTTCGCCGAGCTGAAGTCGACCATCCATTTCGCCAACCGCTCCGGCGTGCGCGCGACCTGTCCGGATTGCCACGTGCCGCACAACTGGACCGACAAGATCGCCCGCAAGATGCAGGCCTCCAAGGAGGTCTGGGGCAAGATCTTCGGCACGATCGACACCCGCGAGAAATTCCAGGATCACCGGCTCGAACTGGCGGCGCATGAATGGGCGCGCTTCAAGTCCAACGATTCGCTGGAATGCCGGAACTGCCACAGCGCCGATTCCATGGACATCACCAAGCAGTCGCCGCGCGCCTCGGTCGCGCACCAGCGCTTCCTGTTCACCAAGGAAAAGACCTGCATCGACTGCCACAAGGGCATCGCCCACCATCTGCCCGACATGCGCGGCGTTCCCGGCTGGCAATAGGGCGCCCCGCCCGGCTTGAACCAGCGGTGCGAATGGTTAGTTTTGGGGCTGGCGAATCGCTCCGTTTTCGCCCCCTCCTCAAGACAGACATGGCCACATTCACCCCGCATCAGGATGCCGCGCTCAAGGCCGTTGGCGACTGGCTCAAGGCCAAACCCGGCCGCAACGGCACGCCGCCGGTGTTCCGCCTGTTCGGCTATGCCGGCACCGGCAAGACCACGCTGGCGCGGCACATCGCCGACGGCGTCGACGGCGAGGTGAAGTTCGCCGCCTTCACCGGCAAGGCGGCGCTGGTCATGCGCAACAAGGGGTGCGACGAAGCCTCCACCATCCATTCGCTGATCTACCGCACCCGCGAATCCGGTGAGGAGCAGCCCAGCTTCGAGCTGTGGGACGACGCCCCGGCCTCCAAGGCCAAGCTGATCGTGATCGACGAATGCTCGATGGTCGATGCCGAACTGGGCCGCGACCTGATGTCGTTCGACTGCCCGCTGCTGGTGCTGGGCGATCCCGCGCAGCTGCCGCCGATCCAGGGCGGCGGCTTCTTCACCAATACCGAGCCCGACGCGATGCTGACCGAGGTGCACCGCCAGGCCCAGGACGATCCGATCGTGCGGATGTCGATGGACGTCCGCGAGGGCCGCGAGCTCGACATCGGCCGCTACGGCGAGAGCGAGGTGGTGTCGCGCAAGGAGCTCGACCCTGATCGCGTCATGGCCGCCGACCAGGTGCTGGTCGGCCGCAACAACACGCGACGCGCGTACAACATGCGGGTGCGCCAGCGCCAGAACATCGAGGACATCTTCCCCGTCGCCGGCGACAAGCTGGTCTGCCTGCGCAACAACCGCAAGAAGGGCCTGTTCAACGGCGGGCTGTGGCGCGTGAAGTCGCGCAACACCTCGCGCTCGAAATCCCGCATTCTCAGCATGAGACTGTCGCCGGACGAGGATCTCGGCCACAAGGTGACCAAGGTCTCGGTGCGCGCCGATTGCTTCGAGGGCGGCGTCGAGGCGATCGCCTGGGAGCAGCGCAAGCCCTATGACGAGTTCGACTACGGCTACGTGCTGACCGTGCACAAGTCGCAGGGCTCGCAATGGGACGACGTCGTGCTGTTCGACGAGAGCTTTGCGTTTCAGGAGAGCCGGGCGAGGTGGCTGTACACGGGCATCACGCGGGCGGCGAAGCGGCTGAGCATCGTGGTTTGAAACTGCGGTAGTCCGGATGGAGCGCAGCGTAATCCGGGGTTAGCTCCGCGATCGTGATTCCCGGATTTCGCTGCGCTCCACCCGGGCTACGAAGTCACTTCCCCGCGACGAAATAAAAATCCTCGCGCCCCGGCGGCGAGCCGTAGGAAAACGGCTGCTGCTCGTGCTTGGTCACAAGCCAGACATCGTCGCGAACGATGTCGAACAGTTTTCGGATCTCGACGCGCGGCATCTTGATCTCGCGAGCGAGCGCGGTGGCGAACGGGCTGTCGGCGCCGCCGTCGCCATCCATCGCGGTCTCGCCGTGCTTGGCGGCGTAGACCACCATGAAGCCGGCGCCCGGCTCGATGTTGGAAAAGCCCTTGTCCACGAGCTTGAGCGACAGCGTGCGCTGCATGGTCGGCGCGAACGGATTGTCGCGACAGGCATCCAGCATCACCAGACGCACTTTTCGCGCAGCGCCCACCGCCGCGATCACCTGCTCCAGCGCGACCGCCTGGGTCTCGGCGTCCCTGTCGGCGGCGAGCTTGGCGTCGACGGGAACGAGATAATTCACGCCGCCGATCTCGAACCCGTGGCCGGCATAATAGACCACCGCCCAATCCGCCTTCTCCGCCTCGGCGGCAAACGTCTGCAACGCTTCGAAGAACTTGTCGCGGGTGAGGTCGCTGACGGATATCACGGTCTGGAAGCCGACATCGCGCAGCGCGGCTGCGATCATTTTCGAGTCGCGTGGCGGATTGGGCAAGGCGTGGACGTTCTTGTAGGCGCCGTTCCCGATCACCAGCGCCACACGGCGCCCCGTGGATCCGGCCGGTGCCTGCGGGGTCAGCGCGGCCAATCGCTCCTGCGCGATCGCGCGGGCGCGCGCGACGTCGAGCTCGTCGAACTTCGTCAGCGAATAGGCCGCCGCACGATAGTCGGCACGGGCCTGGGCGAGATCCTTCTTGCGCTCGTAGATCTGGCCGCGACCTGAATGTGCCCGGACGTTGTTCGGGTTGATCTGGATGGCCGTGTTGTAGTCCTTCAGCGCGGCGTCGAAATCGCCCTTCAACATGTTGACGTCGGCGCGATTGTTGATCGCGTACGTGTTCTTCGGCTGCTTCTCGATTAGGCCGTTGCAGTCGGCGAAGGCCTGGTCGAACTTGCCCATCATGCCGTAGGTGATGCAGCGGTTGCCGGTGATCTGCTGCGCGGCCGGTTCGATCTTCTCGGCCTCCGCGAAATCGGCAATCGCGCCGTCAAAATCCTGCATCAGCGTGCGCACGCGGGCGCGGTTGGTGTAGCCGAGCAGGAACCTGGGCGCGTATTTGATCGACAGGTTGAAATCGTCGAGCGCGCTTTGCAGCGCACCCCGGCGCAACTGGATGACGCCGCGGTTGTTGTAGGGGACACCGTAGGTCGGGCGCTTCTGGAGCGCGAGGTCGTAGTCCGCCATCGCATGATCGTCCTGGCCCGTCCGCTCATAGGCGAGGCCGCGCAAATTGAGCGTGACGACGTTGTCGGGATCGAGGTCGACGGCCATGGACAAGGTCTCGATGGCGTGGCCGTAGTCGCGCTTGTTGAGCAGTGTGTTACCGCGCACGGAGAGCGCGATGGCCTTGTCCTTGCCGGTGAGCCGGTCGGCGTTGAGCAGCTTGTCGCAGGCCTGCGCCCTCGCCTGTGCATCCGCCTGGCGGTCGCGGCAAATGGCGAGGTCGTCGCCGGGTTGCGGTTCGGCCGCCGCGAGCGAGCTCCAGCCGGCCAGGATGGCGAGCACGACGACGAGGGTCAGGGATGCCACGCGCAGCATGTTGTCAGGTCAGCTCCAGCCACGATTCTCTTAAGTCGATCACCGATCGCGCCGGTTCATCTAGCGCGGAGTTCCGGTCGTCGCCAAGCCGGGCCGCTGGAGGCGGCGCGTTTCACGGACTCGTGTCCCTCCGGCCGTAACAATCGCCCGGTCCGCCCGTATCTCGAATGTCCGAAAATGCCGGGCAGGCTGTTCGCCCGGCCCCAACCGCCCTAGACTGTCAGACCTTCCGAAAGAGGATCGCCATGCGCCGACCTGCCGTCCTGTCCCTGCTCGCCGCAACCACCGCACTGACGCTGGCCTTTGCCGCGCCGACCCGGGCCGCAGAGGATGCGGTCGTGATCCCCGCTCCTGCCGTTGATGTGGCCCCCGCAAGCGGGATCCAGACCGCCGTGATCGCCGGCGGCTGCTTCTGGGGCGTGCAGGGCGTGTTCCAGCACACCGCGGGCGTCGTCAACGCGGTCTCCGGCTACGCCGGCGGCACCAAGGCGACGGCCGACTACCAGACCGTCTCGAGCGGCCGGACCGGCCACGCGGAATCCGTCGAGATCAAATACGACCCCAAGAAGATCTCCTACGGCAAGATCCTGCAGATCTACTTCTCGGTGGCGCACGACCCGACCCAGCTCAACCGGCAGGGCCCCGACACCGGTCCGCAATATCGCTCGGCGATCTTCACCACGTCCGACGAACAGAAGAAGGTGGCCGAGGCCTATATCGCCCAGCTCAACGGCGCCAAGGTCTTCAGCAAGCCGATCGCGACCAAGGTCGGCGCGCTGGAGGCATTCTATCCGGCGGAGGCCTATCACCAGGATTATCTGACCCTGCACCCGAACCAGCCCTATATCGCCTACAACGACCTTCCGAAGGTCGAGAACCTGAAAAAGCTGTTCGCGGATAACTATATCGAGAAGCCGACGCTGGTGAGCGCCAGCAAGGCCACCAACTGAAAAAACGGGAGACCCATGCCCGACACCAAGACGAAAACCACGGACGACAAGGTCATCAAGAGCGAAGAGCAATGGCGCAGCGAGTTGTCGCCGATGCAATTCGCGGTGCTGCGCGAGAAGGCGACCGAGCGTCCCTTCTCCGGCGAATATGAGCACGACCACCGCGCCGGCACCTACACCTGCGCCGGGTGCGGCAACGTGCTGTTCGAGTCCGACGCGAAGTTCGATTCCGGCTGCGGCTGGCCGAGCTTCACCCAACCCGCCGTCGAGGGCCATATCGAAGAGGAGCGGGACGTCAGCCACGGCATGATCCGTACCGAGGTGCTGTGCGCCAAGTGCAGCGGTCATCTCGGCCATGTCTTCCCCGACGGCCCGGGACCGACGGGCTTGCGTTACTGCATCAATTCCGCCGCGCTGAAGCTCGAACCCAAATAAACCTTGCGCGGCGCCGAGTTCCGTCATGGAACCCGGCGCCGCGATGTGCTTTTCTTCCCTGGTGGTGCGGCTGGCCATGGCGTGGCGGCGGCCGCCAGGGAGGATGCCATGACGCTTGGGACCATCCTGATCATCCTGGTGATCATTTATCTCGTCGGCGGCCTGTCGGGCCGCTTCGGCGGCTACGGCTACGGAATGGGTCATTCCGGCATGGGGATCGGCGGCCTCGTCCTGGTGGTGCTGCTCGTGCTGCTGCTCCTTGGCAAGCTGTAGACCATTCAAGTCGCTGATATTCCTGCAATTTCCCGGGCTGCGGAGCTGCCATGCGCAGATTCATCATCTCGCATCGCGGGGGTCGCAATTTTGTCAAAACGGGCTATATTAGAGGACGAAAATGACATGTGCGGCGCCCACTCAATCGTGGCCTCTGCCCGTCCCAACCCCACGCGCTTAAAGCCCCAGAGAGATCACGAGGTCTTTGACCATGCGTCCACTGCGTCCGTTCAACTTCAACACTTCCGCCGAACTCTTCCCCGCTGCGATCCGCAAGAAGAAGCGTGCAGGCTTCACCTATCGCCGGTTCGGCACCGCGGCCGAAGCCGTCCAGTTCGCGATGGAGCAGTTGCCGACGGATTCGCTGAACGGCGCCTATCTCCAAGTCGAAGAAGCGCGCTTCGACCAGAACGGCATCCGGTCGCTCTATGAGAGCGAAGCCTTCCCGCTGCCCCGCCACCGCAAGCCGGTGGAAGCCAGCACCGACGCTGCCGACGCGGCGTAAGTTTTCGTCACGCGCTCCGATGTGCGCTGAAAGCGCGATGGCCCGAAAGGCCGTCGCGCTTTTTGCGTTTTGGGGCGTGTCAGATGCGAGGCTGCTTGTCGAGCCAGCGGCGGAGCAGGCGCACGTTGCGCATGTTGGCACGGAACATGACGTCGAATGCGTCGCCCGCGAACGGGACGATACCGACGACGCCGTCGAGGGCGACATTTCCGAGCATGCGCGCGGTGATGTACCAGGGCGCCCCGAGCGCCCTCGCCTCTTGCACCAGCCAGAGCGAGATCGCGGTGGTGATGATGTCGCCGACGACGGGGATCAACCCGATCAACCCATCGATGCCATAGCCGATGTTGGTTCCGGGCAGCACGAAGGCGACGTCGAGCAGCTTTGCGATCGCCTCGATCCGCGCGATCCGCTGCTCGCGCGTTAGATTGCCAAACGGGTTGCCGGCGAAGGGACTGTCCTTCCCGAACTCGAAGCGAAATTCGCGAAAGCCCTGCCCCAGCGTTTCGGGCCGGATCTCGTGACCGTCCTGATCGATGATCGGCCCACGCCCGTCGGTGCCCGAAGAGGCCGCACCCGAGCGGCTTCCCGAACGGGATCGACGCGGAGCAAGAATATCGTCATCGGACATGGTCATGGCCTGTAGGGAACGCGCCAGCGCGGCGGAGGTTGCTGCGGCGTGATCGAAGGTCGCGCCCTCAAGTCTGTGCCGCCGCCGGCTGCGGCTCCGCGACATATTTATGCACGAGCCAGGATGAAATCACCGCCGGCACGAACCCGACGAGGCCGTACAGGATGAACTGCACCGCGCCCGAGTCCGGCCCGCGCGAGCTGTAGGTCAGCGAGGCCAGGATGAAGGCGAACACGCCGACCAGCAGCATCCGCAGCACCGGGCCGATCCGGCGGACGTGGACCAGGATATCGTCGACCGCACCGATCATCAGCGAGGGCAGGAAGCCGAACAGATAACTGTATTGCAAGGATTTGAAGAACACCGCGAACAGCTTGCCGACCTCAGCGAGACTGGTCTGGGTCCAATAGCCGGACTGATAGGTCGTCGTCAGCAGCAGCAGGAACCCGCCCACGAACGGGCCGACCAGCGCAAACACGAGATAGCGTTTCATCAGGCACCCTCATCCTTCACCTTACTATAGCAGCGCCGCGGGAACCTTGAATAGCGGGGGTGCGGGCTCTGCGCTGGGAACAAGCGGCATAGCGACGGACTTGAAATTCACCTCTCAGATTTGGAGCCGCCGATGTCCCGCAAACTGTTCTTCCTGGCGACGATCGCACTGACGGCCGTGAGCGGCCTGTCGAACGCGCCCGCTCTCGCACAAGGCCATATGGGTTCGCCGCAGGAGCAGCAGGCCTGTTCGCGGGACGCCTCGCGCTTCTGCCGCAAGGACCTCGGCAATGACGGTGCGGTGCAGGCCTGCCTGCAAGCCAACCGGACCAAACTGTCGCGGTCTTGCAGCAAGGTCTTTCAGAGCCACGGCATGTGAGGACCGGAACCATCCCCGGCGAACGGAGAGTGAAGCCATGTTGCGCGACGAACAGCTCTCGATCCTCAGGGACATCAGCCAATCCATCGCCTTTGCCGACGACCGGCACGGCAAGATAGGCGAGCTGATCGCCGACGGTTATGTGATGAAGGACGGAGATCTGTTCGAGCTCACGGCAAAGGGCGTTACGGCGGTCGAAGAGCATGCAGCGCTTGGCGCAAGCGATGTGGAACAAGCGAGCGTATCCTCCGATCGGTTGATCTGATCGCACGCGAGTCGCGTTGTGCGTGACGTGCGCGCAACAATTGCGAATTCCTTTTTGCCTGCCATTGCGGTCGCGCAACAATGGCGCATACTTGGCTCGGGCGGCGCAGCACTTTTCGATTCGAACATCACCAGAGATCGAGCAACCACATGCGGGATTGAGGTCCCGGCGTGATGGCTGAGACATGCGGCAGGTCAAGCCGCGTGCGGCGCCCCAAAACCAAGTGGCTCAAGCCCACGGAACTCGGGGACGCATTCTACATGACACGCAATCAGACGATCGCAACTCTCTTCGCCCTCGCCACCACCGCCATCGCAATCCCGACATCGCCAAGCTTCGCGTTCTCGTCCGAAGCGCAGCAGATGTGCTCGGGCGATGCGATGCGGCTGTGCTCCAGTGAGATCCCCGACATCCCCAGGATCAGGGCCTGCATGGTGCAGAAGAAGGCTCAGGTCAGCCCGGGCTGTCGCGCCGTGATGGACCGCGAGCACGCCGCCGCGACAGGATCGCGCAAGCGGGAAGCAGCCGCGCAATAGAGAGAGCGTATCTGCGGCCATCCTGAGGGCCCGCCCAAGGGGCGGGCCCTCAGGATGAGGTCTCGTTTCGCGGCGAGATATCAAACCCTCATGGTGAGGAGCCCGCCAAGGCTGGCGTCTCGAACCATGCAGGCCGAGGTCTCACGGAGTAGAGATCTAGTCGCCCCACTGCGCGAAGGCGTCGTTGAAGGCGCGCTCGCCGGGAGCGCCCTTCTCGATGGCGATGATGGCGCGGCGCTGGTTGGCGTAGACCAAGGGCACGTCGAACCAGGAGCGCTCCTTCAGCAGCTGGACGTTGCGGCTGCGGTCGGCATCGACGTTGGAGAGGCCGACCAGGAAGAAGCCGTCGGTGACCTTGACCGCGAGGCCTGCGAGCGGCGTGCCGCGTGCCTGCTCGTTCGACTTCATCAGGATGCCCGGCACGTTGGAAACGCCGCCGCCCGGAAAGTCCGGCGGCAGGACGAAGGTCAGCTCCGCGGTGTGGCTCGCCGGCAGCGAGGAGTCGGTGTTGCGGCGGAACGACATCGTCATCTTGAACTTGCGGTCGGGAATCTCGATGTCGGCGCGCACGGCGACGTCGGCCTTCTGGTTGCCCGACGCCTTGATCGGCTCGAGCCGCCACACCACCGAGCCGACATATTGCTTGCCCTTCGGATCGGATGGATCCTCGTCGTAGAGCACGACTTTCTGCGCCACCGGCGCGACCGGCTGGTCGCTGGCCGAGGGCTGGCCGACGCGATCCGGAATCTTGGGCTTGCTCTGCGGCTGAGACGAATCCTTGGGCGCCTCCACCACCTGCGTCGGCGAAGACTTCAACAGGTTGGTCGCGGTCTGGACCAGCTGCTTGCCCCACAGGATGCCGGCACCGACCAGGATCAGCACGATGCCGACGGCGATCGCGCTCTTGAACGGAAAGGCGCGGCCGGTGCGGGCGCGCTTCTTCTTGGGTTCGCGGTCGAGAACGGGGATGTGCGGACGTTGCGACGGCGGCTGCGACGGCGGCGCGTAGCGCTCAGCTTCCTCGATCGATTCGTCGTAGGAATACGGCGCGTCGGCTCCGGCGCCGCGATTCTCCAGGCTCGGCTCGAGCCGGTCGAATTCCGGCGAGGGCGAGGGCACGTTGGCGTAGGTGCGGCGCGCCGCGCGGTTGGCCTGCGCGGCGGCGCCGCCGAGCTCGTTGGCGTCCGCCGTGATGTCGCGGAAGCCGCGCACGCCCGGTGCGGGCGGCAGCGGCGGTGGCGGTCCCATGTCCGGCGGACGGCGCCCACCAGCGCGATCACGTCCGACCGGCGGAGGCTCCGGCATCGACGACGGGGCCGGCGGACCCGGCTGCCGCGGCGCGTCGAAACGCGGGGCCCGCGGCGCACGCGGGGCGTCGCCCTGGTCATCGACATTGAAGGAGGGCCGGTCAGCCCGCGGCGGCGGCGGAGCCGGACGGGTGCGCGGCGGGGCAGCCGTTTGCGGCGCGGGCGAGTTGCCCTCGGTGGCGCGGGTGCTGGCGCGGCGGAAGGCGTCGCCGCTGCCGCTGCTGCGGGCGCCGCCAGCGGGGCGCGAGGCCTCGCGGGCACGCTGGGCCGCCTCTGATTCGACCTTGCGGACGGCCTCTTCCAGCGAGAGGCGCTCGCGGGTGATCTCGGATTCCGAGAGCGGCGGCTGCACGCTGCGGAGCTGCGCGATCAGCGCCGTGCGCGCCCGCTCATAGAGCGCGCGACGGCTCTCGCCGGGAGCGTTGGGGTCCAGGGCGGCAATAGCGCGGGCGATCAGCGGGTAGTAATCAGCCATTTCTACTCAATTATACGCGCGTCCCGGTAAGAGATCGTTAAGCCTCAAACGGATTTTGTACCAGGATAGTATCCTCGCGTTCGGGGCTGGTGGAAAGCAGCGCCACCGGGCACCCCACCAATTCCTCGATCCGGCGGACATATTTGATCGCCTGGGCCGGCAGCTGGGCCCAGGACCGCGCATTGGCGGTCGGCTCCTTCCAGCCCTCGATGGTCTCGTAGATCGGCTCGACCCGGGCCTGGGCGCCTTCGCCCGCCGGGAAATGATCGATCTCCTTGCCGTCCAGCCTGTAGCCGGTGCAGACCTCGATCGAATCGAAGCCGTCGAGGATGTCGAGCTTGGTCAGCGCCAGACCGTTGATGCCGCAGGTCCGGACCGCCTGGCGAACCAGAACCGCATCGAACCAGCCGCAACGGCGGGGCCGCCCGGTATTGGTGCCGAACTCGCGGCCGCGCTCGCCGATCTTGCGGCCGGTCTCGTTGTCCTGCTCGGTCGGGAATGGGCCCTGGCCGACGCGGGTCGTATAGGCCTTGCAGAGGCCGAGCACATAGCCGACCGCGGCGGGGCCGAGGCCCGAGCCGGTCGCCGCCTGCGCCGCCACCGTGTTGGACGAGGTGACGTAAGGGTAGGTGCCGTGATCGACGTCGAGCAGGGCGCCTTGCGCGCCTTCGAACAACATGCGCTTGCCCTCGCGCCGCTTGATGTCGAGCAGCCGCCACACCGTCTCGGCATAGGGCAGGAGCTGCGGCGCGAGCGCGGTCAATTCCTTCACGATCTCCTTGCCGTCGAACTCCGGCAGGCCGAGGCCGCGGCGCAATGCGTTGTGATGCGCCAGCAGCCGGTCGATCTTGTGCGGCAGGGTGTCGAGATCGGCGAGGTCCATCAGGCGGATGGCGCGGCGGCCGACCTTATCCTCGTAGGCCGGGCCAATGCCACGGCGGGTGGTGCCGATCGCGGTCGCCGCATTGGCGGATTCGCGATGCGCGTCGAGTTCGCGGTGCAGCGGCAGGATCAGGGTGACGTTCTCGGCGACCCGCAGATTGTCCGGGCCGACCGCGACGCCCTGCGACCGCAGCTTGGTGACCTCGTCGAGGAAGGCGGCGGGATCGAACACGACGCCGTTGCCGATCACCGACAGCTTCTGCTCGCGCAGCACGCCCGAGGGCAGCAGCGCCAGCTTGTAGGTCTTGCCGTTGATCACCAGCGTGTGGCCGGCGTTATGGCCGCCCTGGAAACGGACGACGATGTCCGCCTGCTCCGACAACCAGTCGACGATCTTGCCCTTTCCTTCGTCGCCCCACTGGGCGCCGACGACGACAACATTGGCCATTCGCGGGTAATCCCTATGCAATCTGTCAGATGCGCCCAGCCCAATCACGGCCGGGGCCGCTCGAACGCGAGGCAGCCAACCGGATAAAGGATGCAGCCTCTCTAGGCAAGCAAGAACGGGACTTTTTCGAGGCCGCGAGCGCACTCCAAGCCTTTGATATCCCCTGAAAATCCAGAAACCTTCGCGGCGGGTGCAATGCTTCGACCAAAGCGTGAGAGGCTGCTTCCGCCGCTGCATGGTCGCGATGCATCCGGCCCCCGTTGATGCAACCTCGATTTCCGTGTCTTTGAACGGGGCCGGGTTTGAACCGGCCCGGGTGCCACCGGGCTGGAGGCTTGGCGCATGACGCGGGGGGCCACAACAATCCAATGTCCGCCACCGACGAGACCACCGGCGCCGCCACGTCCGGCCACAACTGGATCGCCAACCAGCCCTATCTGCTGCTCAGCATCACCGCGCTGTGCTGGGCGGGCAATGCCATCGTCGGCCGGCTCGCCGCCGGTCACATCCCGCCGGTGACGCTGTCGTTCCTGCGCTGGTTCTTCGCCTTCCTGCTGGTGCTGCCGTTCGCCTGGAAACACCTTGCGCAGGACTGGCCCGCGATCCACGGCAAGCTCGGCCTGATGGTCACGCTCTCGATCACCGGCATCGGCGCCTTCAACACGCTGCAATATTGGGCGCTGGAGCATACGCAGGCGCTCAACACTCTCCTCTTGCAATCCGCCGCGCCGCTGGTCGTGGCGCTGTGGTCGCTCGCCATCCTCGGCGTCCGCCTCACCGTAGCGCAGGCCTTCGGCGTGCTGCTGTCGATGTGCGGCGTGCTGATCATCCTGCTGCATGGCGACTTCACCACGCTGTCGAACATCGACTTCAACAAGGGCGACCTCATCTTTGTCGTCGCGCTGATCATCTTCGCGCTCTATTCGGTGCTGACCTTGAAGCGGCCGCCGATGCACGGCCTGTCGTTCCTCGCCTTCACGTTCGGCTGCGGTGCTGCCTGTCTCATTCCGCTGGAGATCTGGGAGTTGTCCGCGCGTCCCGGGATGAAGCTCGACGGGCCGAACCTCCTGACCCTCTTCTATGTCGCGGTATTCCCCTCGACGCTCGCCTATCTCTGCTTCAATCGCGGTGTCCGCCTGATCGGCGCCAACCGCGCCGCGCCGTTCTTCCATGTCGTGCCGGTGTTCGGCTCGATCATGGCAATGGCGTTTCTGGGCGAGCACCCGCAGGCGTTCCACTTCATCGGCTTCGCGCTGGTGCTGGCCGGCGTGTTCGTGGCGTCACGGAAGCAGGCGAGCTAGGCTTGGGGCCCGGTTCGATCGGCTGCGATCAAGCGTTTGTCGACGGGTTCATCCACACCATCTCCCAAACATAGCCATCGGGGTCTTCAATGTGTCGGTTGTACATGAAGCCGAGATCCTGCGCCGGATTGGGATCGGCGCGACCGCCCGCAGCCACCGCGCGCGCCAGCGTTGCATCGACGGCATCGCGGTCGTCGACCGTGAGAGCGAACATAGCCTGGCTGTGGCGCCGCGCGTCGCCGATCTCGCGGCTGGTGAATTCACGATACCGGTCGTGGGTCAGCAGCATCACGCCGATCGCGTCCGTGAACATGAGCGACGTCGAATTTGCTCCGGAGAATTGAGGATTCACCGCGCCACCCAAGGCTACGTAGAACGCTGTCGATGCGGCGAGATCGCGTACCGGCAGGTTGACCAGAATCATCTTGGACATTGCTTTTCCTTCGAAAGCGGCTGGAAGCCGCGCTATGGTCTGACATTGGGAACAGAGAGCTCTCAACACTCCTCCCTGGACTGCATTCAAATGTAGCGCGCGGCGCCCATGCAGAGCGCGGCCATGCCCAGCAGGCCGGCCGCCGCACGTTGGGCGGCGGCGATACGTGCACGGAGGTCCTCCGGCTTGCCGGTGCCGCGACGCAAGGCCGCGAGCGCACGAGGACCGATGACAGCCTGAATAGCGGCCGCGATCAGTGCACAGACAGCACCGACGGCGAGCACCTGCTCGGTCGTGCCGAAGCTGTGGGAATGAACGAGATGGCCGAGATAGCCGCCGGTCAGGATGGCAATCGTCGCCGCGCCGAGTTGTGGAAAGACCAGCTGCTCACCGGCAACTCCGCCGATGCGGGCCAGCGCAAAGCTTGATCCCGCCCAGAACACGGACGACAACACATGAAGTGACAAGGCGATCACGAGGGCAGTTTGCATGGCAAGCTCCGAACCGGCTTCTAAATTAGATATACTACATGTATAGTCAATACGTCAACAGAATGGCAAGGCGATGCCGAAGCGCAATTATGTGAGCTCCGCGCGGGCTTCCGCGGCGGCGGCGACGCGCGAGCGCATCATCGCGGCCGGCGCGCGACTCCTACGCGAGGACGCGAGCATTGCGAACTTCTCCCTCGACGTGGTCGCCAAGGCGGCCGGCGTCACGCGATTGACCGTCTACAACCAGTTCGGATCGCGGCGGGGATTGCTGGAGGCCGTGTTCGACGACATCGCGCACCAGGGCGGACTGTTCGAACTGGCCGAGGTGATGACGATGGCGGATCCGCGCGCCGCGCTCGACCGCGTCATCGAAATCTTCTGTACGTTCTGGGGGCGCGATCCCGCCATCGGCGGGCTCAACCAGGCCATCGCGACCGATCCGGAATTCGGCGAGGCGCTGATCGAGCGTAACGAGCGACGGCGCGAATTGCTGACCGCGCTGCTGTCGCGGATCGTGGGCAAGCACGCGGCAAAGCGCGCCATGCGGGACACGGTTGATTTGATCTTCGTGCTGACGAGTTATCCGACGTTTGCAGCGCTGAGCCGGCAGCGGTCGACGGAGGAGGTCTGTCGCTTGCTGCAGACGGCGTGCCACGCGGCTGTGGACGGGCTGAAGTAAGCCGGCAGCAGGCGGCGCTACTTCATCTTGAACTTGCTGTACGCTTCGCTGGTCGCAATGATGACGTGCTCGGCGCAGGCGTTGACGCGGTGCGGATCAGCCTCCGTCTCGTAGGCCTTCGAGGTCATCATGTCGATGAAAGCCGTGACGGTGGGATAATAGACCAGCGCCGCGAAATCCCAGTCGTTGCCCTGCTGCGGGCCGAGCGCGACGGCCCTGGCCTCGCCGGTCCAGAGCAGCGTGCCGCCGCGTGCCTTGATCATCGGCACTGTGACCGCACTGTAGCGCAGATAGGCGTCCCAGCCGGAACCGTCGCCGTCGCCGGAGTGCGCGTGGAAGCGCATCAGGTTCAACATCACCACCGGTGCATGCCGATCGAGCCGATCAAGGCCATCGATGTTCAACATATTAACC
Organism: Bradyrhizobium sp. CW1; assembly: GCF_023100665.1. Lineage (NCBI taxonomy): Bacteria > Pseudomonadati > Pseudomonadota > Alphaproteobacteria > Hyphomicrobiales > Nitrobacteraceae > Bradyrhizobium > Bradyrhizobium sp. CW1. Next base: position 1,524,767 of record NZ_CP064684.1, on the reverse strand, counting down.
GCCAATGCCGCCTCCTCTGGTCATGCCTGCATTGTAGCATTGCGGTCGCATGACTTGTGTCACGACGCAAATCCGGCGCAAGCTCGTATGCAACGCCAATGACGATCGCTTCGCCCGCGCCACCGGCCTCCAATCCGGCCAGTTGGCTCAACAACCAGCCTTATCTGCTGCTCAGCCTGAGCTCGCTGTTCTGGGCCGGCAACATCGTGCTCGCGCGCCACGTCGGCGCGCATGTGCCGCCGCTGACGGTGACCACGATCCGCTGGTTCGGCGTGTTCCTGATCCTCCTGCCCTTCGCCTGGCCGCATCTGAAGCGCGACTGGCCGAATCTGCGCAAGAGCCTGCCGCTGATGCTGTTCCTGTCGCTGGTGGGCTTTGCCTTCAACAACGCGATCTCGTACTGGGCGATGCAGTACACGGAAGCGCTGAACGCGCTGCTGATCCAGTCGGCCGGACCGTTGTTCGTGGCGCTGTGGTCGCTGGTGCTGTTCGGCGTGCGGCTGACCGGTGCGCAGCTCGCCGGCATCGGGATCTCGCTTCTCGGCGTGCTGATCATCATCCTGCGCGGCGATCTCGCCGCGCTCGCGAGCATCAGCTTCAACAGGGGCGACATCATGTTCGCCTCCTCGCTGGTGGCGTTCGGGATCTACTCTGCCTTCATCCCGCGGCGGCCCAAGATCCACCAGCTCTCCTTTCTCTCCTTCACCACCTGCTGCGGCGCGACGATGCTGCTGCCGACCGCGATCTGGGAGGCCTGGAGTGGTCGCGTCCTGCAACTCGACGGGGTGACGCTAGCGACGCTGGGCTACATCCTGATCTTTCCCTCGACGCTGGCCTATCTCTTCTTCAACCGGGGCGTGGCGCTGATCGGCCCGAACCGCGCCGCGCCGTTCTTCCATCTGGTGCCGGTGTTCGGCTCGGCGATGGCGATCCTGCTGCTCGGCGAAAAGATTCAGCCCTTCCACCTGATCGGCTACCTGCTGGTGCTCGCCGGCGTCGTGATCGCCTCGCGCCAGGGTTCTGCGGTGAAGTAATTCCGCGACGCGAGACGAGGCGACAAACTCGCGCCTTCCGATTTCGACGAGGAGACGCTAGGTTCCCCGCCAACCAAAAAAGAGGGAACGACCAGACATGCTTTCAGCGTTGATCCGAAACCTGCGTGCCATCGGCACGGGCGCCCTTTGTCTCGCCGCCGCGTCCGCTGCGCAGGCCGACAATTATCCGAGCCGCAACATCACGCTGGTGCTGCCGTTCGCCGCCGGCAGCGGCACCGACACCACGACGCGGCTGATCTCGCAGCATTTGTCGCAGGCCCTCGGCGTCGGCATCGTCATCGAGAACAAGGCGGGCGCCAACGGCATGATCGCCGCCACCTATGTCGCGCGCGCCGCGCCCGACGGCTACACGCTGCTGGTGACCACCAACACCACGCATTCGGCCAATCCCTATCTGCTCAAAAGCCTGACCTACGATCCGGTCAAGGACTTCACCCCGATCGCGCGCACCGGCGACCTGCCCTTCATGCTGGTGATCCACCCGGAGGTGCCGGCCAAGACCGTCGGCGAGCTCATCGCCTACGGCAAGGCCAATCCGGGCAAGCTGAGCTACGCCTCGGGCTCGTCCTCGGCGATCGTGTCGGGGGCGACCTTTGCACACAATGCCGGGCTCGACCTCCTGCACGTGCCCTACAAGAGCTCGCCGCCGGCGCTCAACGACGTCATGGGCGGCCGCGTCTCGATGATGTTCGTGGACATCCTGACCGGCCTGCCGCATGTCCAGGGCAACGCGCTACGCGCGCTCGCCGTCACGACGAAGGACCGCTCGTCGCTGGTGCCGAACCTGCCCTCGATGCAGGAGGCCGGCGTGCCGGACTTCGACATCTCGTCGTGGCAGGGCTATTTTGGCCCCGCCGGCATGCCCAAGGAGATCGTGACGCGACTCAACGCCGAGATCCGGAAGATCGTCGAGAAGCCGGAGATCAAGGCCCAGCTCGCCACCCTCGGCATGGACGCGTTTTCGGGCACGCCCGAGCAGCTCGGCACGTTCGTGAACGAACAGCTGGTGTTGTGGGAGAAGCTGATCCGCGAGGCAGGGATCGAGAAGCAGTAGGGGCTCGCGAAAGCCGCGCGCTCGGCATTCTCCGTCATGGCCGGGCTTGTCCCGGCCATCCACGTCGATCAAAGCGTCCGGTGTCCAAGAACGTGGATGCCCGGGACAAGCCCGGGCATGACGATAGAGGAGATGGCGTCGCTTTGGTGTGGCGACCTACGCCGCGCGCACCTTGGCGAGGAAGCCGTCGACTGCGCTGCGCAGCGCGCCGGACTGGCTGTCGAGCTCGCGAGCGTTGGTGAGCACGTCGCTTGCCGCCGTGCCGGTCGCTTCCGCGGCCGAGGTGACGCTGCCGATATTGGCGTTGATCTCGTTCGATCCGGCCGCGACCGACTGAATGTTGCGGGCGATCTCGCGGGTCGCCTCGCCTTGCTGCTCGATCGACGCGGAAATGCCCGCGGTGATCTCGCTCATCTCGGCGATGGTCTGAGTGATGCCGCCGATGGCGGCGACCGCATCGCTGGTCGATGTCTGCATCGCCGCGACCTGGGCGGAGATTTCCTCGGTGGCCTTGGCGGTCTGGTTGGCCAGCGCCTTGACTTCGGAAGCGACGACGGCGAAGCCGCGGCCGGATTCACCGGCACGCGCCGCTTCGATGGTGGCGTTGAGGGCGAGCAGATTGGTCTGTGCCGCGATCGAGTGGATCAGCTTGACCACCTCGCCGGTCTTCTCGGCGCCGGTGGAGAGTTCCTGCACCGTGGCATTGGTGCGCTCGGCGTCGTTGACAGCGCGGCTCGCCACTTCGGTCGAGCGGGTGACCTGGCGCGAGATCTCCGCAACCGAGCTCGACAGCTCTTCGGCAGCCGCGGCAACCGTGCCGACATTGCCCGACGCTCTCTGCGAGGCCGCGCCGACCGTCGCCGCACGCGACGAGGCGTCGCCGGCGGTCGCGGTCATCGATTGCGCAGTGGCTTGCATGCCCGTCGCAGCCGAGGAGACCGAGCGGACGATACCATTGACGCTGCGTTCGAAGTCGCTGGCGATGCCCTCCATCACGCTGCGACGTTCCGCCGCTGCGCGATCCTTGGCATCGGCTTCGCTCTTCTCGATGTCGCGGATGCGGACAGCGTTGTCCTTGACGATCTGGACGGTCGACGCCATTGCGCCGACCTCGTCACCACGGCCGACGCCCGGAATGTCGCCGTCGAGCTTGCCCTCGGCGAGATCCTTCATGCGGGCTCCGAGCAGGGCGAGCGGGCGGCTGATGCTGCGACCGATCAGCCAGGCAACGCTGCCGGCGACGATGACGATACCGAGCATGGCCAAGCCGAGCAGCCAGTAGACCGGACCCATCTTGGCGTCGATATCATCGAGATAGGCGCCGGTGCCGAGATACATGTCGAAGCCGGGGACCGCGACCGCGTAGCCGAGCTTGCGGATCGGCTTCTCCTGGCCGGGCTTCACATATTCATAATACAGCAGGATCGAACCATTGGCCTTGACCCCGTCCATCAACTCGGCAGACAGCTTGCGGCCGTTGGTCACGACATCCATGCGGTTGCTGCCGATCTGCTTCGGATCGGGCGCGAGCTGGGTGATGCCGTCATAGGACGTGCCGAACAAATAGCCCGCACCGTTGTCATACGTCATTGCATTGCCGTAGCGACGAATCTCGGCCATCGCCGCATCCTTCGTCAGCTCGCCGGCGTCGACCCGCTTCTTGAGGGCAGCGGCGTAGTTGCGCCCCATCTCCACGATCGCCTTGGCCTGATCGATGCGCGCGTTCACCATCTCCTGCTTCATCAGGTATCCGGCGAGGATCCCGGAAATGCACAGTCCGAACAAGGTGACGCCGACGAGGATGCCGAGCTTGGGGCGATCTTCATATTGCTTAATTTCACGGGATGCTCCGGCAACACAGGGATAAGGACGCGCGAGTGAATCGATCGAAATCAAATTAACCTTTAGGGGGTGACCCCTTAGCAAGCTGTTACGGGGCGCCCCGTAGAAGCCCGGAGAAGACGTCGAACCAGTCGTATAAATCGCCTCAATGACAACCGGGAATTGTACGCGACCTCCTCGATTTCGCGTAATAGACGCAAAGGCCCGCGCAAAGCATGGGTCACAACAAGAAACCAAATCGGGAGCAGGACATGCCGAGATACAGGGTGGTGACGCCGAAGGGCGCGAGCTTCACGGTCGCGAGCAGCGATTATTCCTACGAGCGCGAGGCGCTCGATCCGATCGACGCCGAGATCGTCGAGGCGCCGGCCGACGAGGCCGGGTTCATCGCCGCCGCGAAGACAGCGGACGCCATCTACGCCAAGGGCATCCCGATCACCAAGACCATCATCGACGCGCTGGAGAGCTGCAAGGTCATCACGCTGGGCTCGGTCGGCGTCGACAGCGTCGACATCAAGGCCGCGACCGCGCGCGGCATTCCCGTCACCAACATCCCCGACACCTTCATCGAGGAGGTCGCCGACCATGCCATGATGCTGCTGCTCGCTGGCTTCCGCCGGCTGGTCGAGCAGGACCGGATGGTGCGTAGCGGCCGCTGGGCCGAGGGCCGGCCGGCGTTGTCGAAGATACCGCGGCTGATGGGCCAGACGCTCGGCTTCATCTCGTTCGGCCGCGTGGCGCGTGCGGTTGCGAAACGCGCAGCTCCCTTCGGCCTGCGGATGATGGCCTACGATCCCTTCATCCAGGAAACGCTGATGTCCGACCACGGCGTGATTCCGGCGACGCTGAACGAGGTGTTGTCGCAATCCGACTTCGTCTCGATGCACGCCCCCGCCCGGCCCGAGGTGCATCACATGCTCACCGAGAAGCACTTCCGGCAGATGAAGAAGGGGTCCGTCTTCATCAACACGGGTCGCGGCGCCACCGTGGACGAGGAAAGCCTGATCAAGGCGCTTCAGGAGGGCTGGATCGCCCATGCCGCCCTCGACGTGCTGGAGAAGGAGCCGCCCTCGCACAACAATCCGCTGCTCGGCATGGACAATGTCACCCTGACCGCCCACGTCGCCTCCGCCTCGGCACGGTTTGACGAGGCGCGCAAGCGCCGGGTGGGCTACGAATTGTCACTGGTGCTTCAGGGCATGTGGCCGGTAAGCTGCGTCAATCCGTCGGTGCTGCAAGACACCGCGCTCCGCCGCTGGCAGCCTGTCAGCATGGACCGCGGCCCGAACAGCTAGACGGGACGGCCGCGAAGGCGCGCCGGCAACCGGAAAGACCCTTCACCGGCGATCAACGCCGGGAAGGGAAACATATAGGGAGGAACCGATGAGGAACGACATCACGCGTCGTGATGCCTTGGCGCTGGGCCTGTCCGCTGCGGCAATCGCGGCAACCGGTGCTCCGGCAAATGCGCAATCCGCGATCAAGGCCGCGGACGTCCCCACACCGAAACTGCCGATCGAGAAAGGCGCATCCCTGCGCATGCTGCGACCGGTACGTTTCGTCCAGGCCGACGAGGACGTGTTCCGCGCCAATGCGGCCAAATTCACCAAGGAGACCGGGGTCGAGGTCAAGGTCGACTTCGTCGGCTGGGAGGACATCAACCAGCAGACCGCGGTGACCGCGAATTCCGGTGCCGGCCCCGATATTATCATCGGCTTCTCCGATGCGCCGCACATCTATATCGACAAGCTGATCGAGCTGACCGACGTCGCCGACTATGTCGGCAAGCGGTACGGCGGCTGGCTGCCGCTGGCGCAGCGCTACGGCAAGAAGAACAAGAGCGACGCCTGGATCGGACTGCCGTTCGGCGCGACCGCGGGTCCGCTGATCTACCGCAAGTCGATCCTGCGATCGGTCGGCTTCGACAAGGTGCCGGAAGACCATGCCGGAATCCTCGATCTCTGCCAGAAGCTTCAGAAGGCCGGCAAGCCGGCCGGCTTGGCGCTCGGCAACGCCAAGGGCGACGGCAACGGTTTTGCGAACTGGGCGCTGTGGTCGCACAACGCGGCGCTGCTCGACGAAGAGGGGAACGTCGTCATCAACAGCAAGGAGACGATCGCCGCACTGAACTGGGTCAAACAGCTCTATCCGACCTTCATCGCCGGCACGACGTCATGGAACGACGTCAGCAACAACCGCGCCTACGCCGCGCAGGAGATCTCGCTGACCGCCAACGGCGTCTCGCTGTATTTTTCACTGAAGAACGATCCGGCGACCAAGGCGATCGCCGACGACAGCGAACATCAACTGCTGCCGAAGGGTGTCGCCAAGGTCTCGCCGATGGCGGGCCTGACGCTAAACGCCATGCTGTTCAAGCACAGCCAGTACCCCAACGCCGCAAAGGCCTTCCTGCAATACATGCTGGAAAAGGACCAGTACGAGCCGTGGCTCAACGCCAATTCCGGCTACTGGGCCCAGCCGCTCGCGGCTTACGCGGAGGCCAAGGTCTGGAGCGAAGATCCCAAGATCAAGATCTTCAAGGACACCATGAACACCATCTACTATGACGGCTATGCTGGCCCGATCTCGACCGCGACCGGTGCCGTCAGCGCCGACTACGTGCTGATTCAGATGTTCGCATCCGTCGCGACCGGCGCTGCCACGCCGGAAGCCGCAGCCGCGGAAGCCGAGCAGCGCTGCAAGCGGTACTTCCGGCGGCAGAAGTAGCGCTGGCCAAAAGCGCGTCATCGCGAGCGAAGCGAAGCAATCCAGCCTGTCTTCCCAGTTACAGCCTGGATTGCTTCGTCGCCCCAGTGCAAAATTGCTTCGCAATTTTGTTACGGGCTCCTCGCAGTGACGGGCCTGGTGACTTTCAGAGACGGGACAACAAACCGATGTCCGTGACCACACTCTCTTCTCCTGCCCTCGTGCACCGGCAACCCTCCTGGCTGGTGCGCCTGTTCGACTACAAGCCGTTCCTGATCGTGATGTGCCTCGCACCTGCGATCGGGCTGCTCACGGTGTTCCTGACCTATCCGCTCGGCCTCGGCATCTGGCTCGCCTTCACCGACACGACGATCGGCAGAAAAGGCGTCTTCGTCGGCTTCGAGAATTTCCAGTATCTGCTCACCGATTCCCTGTGGTGGAACGCGGTGTTCTACAGCGTGGTCTACACGGGGATCGCGACCTTTGGAAAGTTCGCGCTCGGCTTCTGGCTCGCACTGCTGCTCAACAACCATTTTCCGTTCAAGAGCCTGTTGCGTGCGATCATCCTGATGCCCTGGATCGTGCCGACGGTGCTCTCGGCGCTGGCGTTCTGGTGGATCTACGATCCGCAGTTCTCGATCATCTCCTACCTTCTGGTCGACGTGCTGCACTGGCGCACCACCAATATCGACTTCCTCGGCTCGCCCTGGCCGGCGCGCTTCTCGCTGATCGCCGCCAATATCTGGCGCGGCATTCCCTTCGTCGCGATCTCGCTGCTGGCGGGCCTGCAGACCATTTCGCCCTCGCTCTACGAAGCCGCGATGCTCGATGGCGCCAGCGCCTGGCAGCGGTTCCGCTACATCACCTTCCCGATGATGATGCCGATCCTCGCGATCGTCATGACCTTCTCGATCATCTTCACCTTCACCGATTTCCAGCTGGTCTACGCCATCACCCGGGGCGGCCCCGGCAACTCAACCCATTTGCTGGCAACGCTGGCCTTCCAGCGCGGCATTGCGGGCGGCGAGCTCGGCGAGGGCGCGGCGATTGCGGTGTCGATGATCCCGTTCCTCGTGTTCGCAACGCTGTTCTCTTATTTCGGCCTGGCGCGCCGCAAATGGCAGCAGGGAGAGAGCAATGACTGATACCGCCGCCGAGCCGGCCGCCGTCGCCACCACGCCGCCGGACACCATGGCCTGGGATTCCGGGCTGCGGCGGCTGATGATGATCTATCTGCCGCTCGGCTGCTTCGTGCTGATCCTCCTATTTCCGTTCTACTGGATGACGATCACGTCTTTCAAGCCGAACGCAGAGCTGATGAACTACAAGGAGCACAACCCTTTCTGGATCTCCTCGCCGACGCTGGCCCACATCAAGCACCTGTTGTTCGACACCGCCTATCCGCGCTGGCTGTGGACGACGATGCTGGTCGCGGTCGGGGCGACTACGCTGTCGCTGATCGCGAGCACGCTGGCCGCCTATGCGATCGAGCGCCTGCGCTTCCGCGGCAGTCCCTATGTCGGCCTCGGCATTTACATGGCCTATCTCGTGCCGCCGTCGATCCTGTTCATTCCGCTCGCGACCGTGGTCGTGCAGTTCGGCCTGTTCGACAGCCCGCTTGCGTTGATCCTGGTCTACCCGACCTTCCTGGTGCCGTTCTGCACCTGGCTCCTGATCGGCTATTTCAAGTCGATCCCCTACGAGCTCGAGGAATGCGCGCTGGTGGACGGTGCCACCAGGCTCCAGATCCTGCGGCGGATCACGCTGCCGCTGGCGGTGCCCGGCCTGATCTCGGCCGGCATCTTCTCCTTCACGCTGTCCTGGAACGAGTTCATCTACGCGCTCGCCTTTATCCAGAGCGGCGCCAACAAGACGGTGCCGGTCGCGATCCTGACCGAGCTCGTCACCGGCGACGTCTATCAGTGGGGCGCGCTGATGGCGGGCTCGCTGCTCGGCTCGCTGCCGGTTGCGATCTTCTACTCGCTGTTCGTCGATTACTACGTGTCGTCGCTGACGGGCGCGGTCAAGGAGTAGCTGTCGGCTGCGGCGTTTGGCCCGGTTTCACAAAACTGCAATGCGCGGTCCGCATAAGACGGCCTCCGTTAACAGGAGACGCACATGCGCGCGACTTTGCTTAGTACCGTCGCAACGATCATTCTGACCGCGAGCTCCGCGCTGGCGCAGAGCGAAGGCGAATTCCCCGCCAAGCTCGCCGGCCACGTCGTGATGCCGGCCGCCACGTTCATCGACGCGCCGGCTGATGCTCCCGCCGATCTCAAGACATCCGGTAAATACACCACCGGGAAGCGGGTCGACGCGCTCGGCACGGTGATGGGCAAGTCCTATGAGCGGGCCACCGGCGTGTCGCTGCCGTTCAAGGGCCAGCCGCTGCAGGGCCATTCCGGTATCAAGTCGATGGGGGACGGCACTTTCTGGGTCATCACCGACAACGGCATGGGCGCGCGCGCCAATTCGCCAGATTCGATGCTGTACCTCAACCGCTACAGGATGGATTGGGCCGGCGGCAAGATCGAGCGGCTGGAGACCGTGTTCCTGCACGATCCCGACAGACGCGTGCCGTTCCGCATCGTGCATGAAGACACCGAGAGGCGTTACCTCACCGGCTCCGACTTCGACACCGAAGGTTTCCAGATTATCGGCGACACCTTCTGGATCGGCGACGAGTTCGGCCCCTACATCCTGAAGGCCGACAAGACCGGCAAGATTCTGGCCGTATTCGAGACGGTCGCCGACGGTAAGCCCGTGCGATCGCCGGATCATTGGGCGGTGGCGACCCCGGGCGCGCCGGGTGCGACCTACACCAACGTCAACCTCCGACGCTCCAAGGGTTACGAGGGCTTCGCCGCCTCGAAAGGCGGCAAGTTTCTCTACGGCCTGCTCGAGGGGCCGCTCTGGGATGCCGAGAAAAAGGACTGGGAGAAGGTCGACGGCAAGGAAGCCTCGCGCATCCTCGAATTCGACGTCGCCGCGGAAAAATTCACCGGCCGCTACTGGCAGTATGTGTTCGAGCAGAACGGCAATGCCATCGGCGACTTCAACATGATCGACCCGAGCGCCGGCCTGATCATCGAGCGCGACAACGGCGAAGGCACGCCCGAAAAGGCCTGCCCGCAAGGCACCCGCGGCGAGAACTGCTTCCCCGACGTGGCCAAGTTCAAGCGCGTCTACAAGATCGAGCTCACCGACGCCAATGTCGGCAAGCCCGTGCGCAAGATCGGCTACATCGACCTCCTGAAGATCAGGGATCCCGACAAGAAGGCGAAGAAGCCGCTCAATGACGGCGTCTACACGTTCCCGTTCTTCACCATCGAGAACGTCGATCGTGTCGACGAAACCCACATCATCGTCGGCAATGACAACAATCTGCCGTTCTCGTCCAGCCGCGATCCCAACAAGGCCGACGACGACGAGTTCATGCTGCTCGATGTCGCGGACTTCCTGAAGGCGAAGTAAGCCAGCGCTCTCTCAACGCGGGTCATCGCCCGGCTCGACCGGGCGATCCAGTACGCCGCGGCGCCAGCGATCAAATCGTGAGGCCGCGGCGTACTAGATGCCCCGCCCTCGTGCGTAACTGCGCACTAGGCGGGACATGACGGACAGTGAGCGAGCACGAGGTAAAGACAACTCGCACCTCGGCGCCGCACATCAACCCGCCGGCACGATCACCATGCTCTTGTCCTTCGGCCAGCGAATGCGCCAGACGAAGTTGATGTCCTTGACCTCGCCGGGCTTGGCGTCGAACGACCATTCCAGCACGCCGCGCCGGTCGCGAATGTTGCTTGCGGTCGGCGGCGTGGTCGCAGGCAGCATCTCGACGAGGATGTCCTCGTTCTCGCTGACCGGCAATTGATCCTCAATCGCGACCTTGATCGGGAAGTCGTGACCATTGCGGATCGTCGTCTTGAACGATCGCTCGTCGGTCTTCGACGTCGTGACCAGGAGACCGGCCGAACCTTCGTTGCGCTTGAGCACCGCGCGCTCGATCCTGACCTTGTCGTCGGCGCCGAAGCCGAGCCGCACGATATCGTCCTTGGCCGAAGCCGAGAGTTTGCCGCGGCCGACGAAAGTCCCGTCGCGATAGATTGCGACCTTGCCCGGCAACAGGCTCGTGTCGTCGGTCTGCTTGAAGCTCGCTTCGAGGAAGGCGGTGGGGTCCATCACCGGTGCCGCGCGCACCATGAGATCGGCGGGCACGGTCATCGAGGCGATGCGCAGGCTCTTGGCGCCCTCGGCGGCCCCGAGGCTGACGCGGCCGGGAATTTTGTAGGTGGCCTGGAAGTCACCGATCTCGGCGACCGCCTGCTGCTCTTCGGCGCGTTCGCGGATATCGTCCGCCGCCTTGGCCGCGGAAGTTTCCATCTTGCGCTGCTGCATGGGCGCCGCCGCAGGCATTGCCGAATCCGAAACTGAGCCCAGCGCCCGCGGCTTCGGCACTTGCGGATACTGCGAGACCAGCGAATTCAGCTCCGGCGCGCTGCCGCCGCGGCCGATGCGGACCGTGGAGACGCCGAGCGCGACGTTCGACCAGTCCTCGCCGGTCGCCTGCGTGACCTCGGCGCGGCGGACAAGCTCGAGCTGCGGTTTGCGGTCCTTCGCGCCGGTATCGAGCCGGGCGTCGTAGAGCGGCAGCCAGCGCGCATTACGCACATTGTAGGTGACCCGCAACGTCGCCTTGGTTGCTGCCGGCGCCGCGATGTCCATGCGGACTTCGAGCTTGCTCGGCGGCTTGGCCTTGCGCTCGACTTCGAGCTGGGCGATCTGCCGATCGATCTCGCGCATCTTGCGCGTGGCGTCGCGAACGGCGGTATCGGCGCTCGCAATTTCGTCGCCAACGGCGGCAAAGGCCGTGCGCCATTCGGCAATCGGCCGCGCCTCGCCCTTGTCGCCGATGCCCGCGGGAGAGGCTTCCGCAAAGTGCTCCGCGAATTTGCGCCGCGCAATGGCCGAGTCGATCGCGCCTTGCAGGTCGGCGCGCTGGTCGTTCAGCGCCTCGATGCGCTTGTCCAGCTCCGGCAGATTGACCGGCGCCGCACGCGGCGTTCGCGCATCGATCGCACCGATGGTGAGCTTCGCTCCCCCCTCACCCTCCACCCGGATCGAGGAGGTGTCGAGACCAAGCGGGAAGTCCTTGGCAATGAGCGTCGAGTCACCAGACGGCAGGTCCACCGCGATGACGCGGGTGACGGTCGCGCCATCGGGGTAAACCGTAACGGTATCGATCGCCGATGTGGCGTCCAATTCGGCGGCCCATGACCACGACGCGAATGCCGTGGTCACCAGAACCAGGCTCGTCGTTGCCAAACATTTTGCGGTGATGCGCATCAAGTCCCTCCTCCAAGTCATCGCCGCCGCCAGCCGGACGCGCGATCCAATGCCTCGCCAACACGGTTGGACGCGGCAGGGGAGGAACTGGTTCGATTGGGGTTTCCGTGGGGCGCCGCCGCGGCGGCAGCAAGGCCCGCGACGGAGCGCTTAATCCTGAGGGGTAGAACCCTGCGCGAAGATGCGGCGAAGCAGGTCCGTCACGTTCTTCGCACCGGCCTTCCTCAGAATGCCGGCGCGATAGCCCTCGACCGTGCGCGCGCTCAGATGCATGCGCCGGGCGATCTCCTTGTTGGTCAGGCCCGCGGCGAGATGCTCGAGCACGTCGCCTTCGCGCGCGGACAGGGGTTCGCAGCCGGGCAACCACCGCTGCCGGTTGGAGCCCGGCTGCGCGAACTCGTCGATGGCGGCATCGATCCGGTCGACGATGTCGCGGGTGCGGAACGGCTTCTCGATGAAGTCGGCCGCGCCGCTCCTGATGGCATCCACCGCCATGGCGATGCTGCCGTTTGTCGCGGTCACCAGCACCGGCGCCATGCAGTTTTCCTCGCGCAGGCGCTTGAGCACGTCGAGACCGGAGCGATCGGGCGGCATCTCCAGCAGCACGCAGGCCGGCATCCGCGCCTTGGCCTCCGAGAGCAGAGACGCGCCGTCGGCGAAGCAGATCACGTTGTATGCGCTTTGTTGAAGCGCGGTGGACAATTGTTCGCGGGAGGCGGCATCGGTGTCGATGACGAATACCTCACCCTTGGAAAGCATGTTCCCCGGCATAATTCCGATCCAGCAATGTCTTGGGTCAAATGGTCCGAGACGGCAGCGGGGCCTCGTCGCGCCGCGCCGTCATATGCACGGCATTCACGCCCGTGCTTCGGTTTTACTTATGTATGTTCCACCCGGTTCCCGGATTTGACGGATCGGGACAGAAACTTTACATTTCGGGACATCTGCGGGATGTCCGGCAGGAACGGGTCGCATGACCGACCTCATTCGCAGCGCGGGCTTGAGCTATTACCCGGAGGTCGCCCGGTCGGTCGGGCTCGACCCCAAACACATGATGCGCAAGGTCAGGCTGCCGCTGGCCTGCCTCGACAAGCCCGACACGCCCATTGCCGTCACCGGTCTCCGCCGTCTGCTCGAATTGTCGGCCGAGGCGTCCGGCGCCGAAGATTTCGGCTTGCGGCTTGCTGAACGCGGCGGGCTGACCAATTTCGGCGCGGTCGGCCTGATCGTGCGCGAACAGGCGACCGTTGGTGAAGCCATCGAAGCCTTCTCGCGCTTCATCCCGATCCATCACGACGGCATGAAGCTGGACGTCACCCGCAACAAGCAGACCGTGACCGTCACGCAGCACCTGCGCGGCCGGCAGCCGACCGCGCCGCGCCAGTCGATCGACATGGCGCTCGGCAGCGTCCACCGCATCATCCAGTCGCTGTTCGGCAGCGATTGGCGGCCGCAGGAAGTTCACCTGCATTACCCACCGCCGCTCGACCGCAAACGCTACCGCGAGTTCTACGGCTGCCGTGTGACCTTCAATGCGGAGGCCGATTCGATCCTGTTGTCGGCACACGACATGGAGCGCCGGATCCCGAGCGCGCATCCGCTGATCGCGAGCTATCTGCGCAAGCGGATCGAGGCGATCGAGACGCGGCCGGCAAGCTGGGAGGAGAAGGTCGACGAGGTCGTGCGTCTCCTGCTCGCCGGCGGCGACTGCACGGTCGAGCGCGTCGCCGAACACCTCGCCTGCACCCGGCGTACCATCCACCGCCACCTCGCCGAAGCCGGCACCAGCTTCTCGGCCATTCTCGACGCGCAGCGCGCCGATCTCGTGGTCCAGCTCATCGACGACCCCGGCCGGCCGCTGGCCGACATCGCCGTGCAGCTCGGCTTCTCCGCACAGAGCGCCATGGCCCGCTGGTTTCGCGGCCATTTCGGCTGCACCATCACCGCATGGCGCAAAGGCGCCCGGCCATTGGCGGCAACGGCGGCTTGATTTTCAAGACCGATCACATCACCCGCGCAAACATGCGAAAGCCCGGCGCACCGATGATCGCCTCGAAGGCAGGATCGCGCTTCTCCTCGGCAAGGACAAAGCCGGCCTTGGTATAAGCGCGCTCGGCGGGCTCGTTGCCGATCAGGAACGATATTGTCGCCCGTGCACATCCAGCCGCTCGCCCCTTCTCCAGCGCATGCGCGATCAGTGACTGCACCAGGCCGCGGCCGCGATAGGCGGGATCGGTCGCGACATGCTCGATCATCCAATCGCCTTCGCCGCCCTGAACCCAGCAGGCGCGGGTGTAGCCGCCGCGTTGACGGATGGCCTCCAGCTCTGCCGCGGCGATTCCGGACGCGGCTGCGACTTCCTCGATCGCACGCCAAGCCGCTGGTCCCGTGCCGGCCGCCGGTAGCGCACACAAGGCGGCAGCAGGCTTGCCATCGATCTCGGCGACCAGAAATTGCGAGACGTGCCACATCGACACCGCGCGAGCGGCTGCGACGTGCGCGATGAAATCGCGGCACTGTGTTTCAGGCCAACCGAGCGCAACGTCGAACCAGCCGCGCGGCCGGTAGCCGCGCTGCGATGAAAGGATGGTTTGTGCGATGAAATCGGCGTCTTCGGGACGCGCAGACCGTATCGTCATGCGCGCCCCCTTCGCGAAAACCTTACGTGTTCTTCAGTGCGACGCGAAATTCGGCCTCGGTCTTGGCCTTGACCTCGTCGAGCGAGACGCCGTCGGCGAGCTCGATCAGCGCCATGCCGCCGCTGCCGTGCTTGTCGATGGTGAAGACGGCCAGGTCAGTCACGACCATGTCGACCACGCGCTCGCCGGTCAGCGGCAAATTGCACTGCTTCAGGAGCTTTGGACCGTCCTTGGCCGAATGCTCCATCACCACGACCACGCGCTTGACGCCGGCGACGAGATCCATCGCGCCGCCCATGCCCTTGACCATCTTGCCGGGGATCATCCAGTTGGCGAGATCGCCGTTCTGGGCCACCTGCATGGCGCCGAGGATCGACAGATCCATGTGGCCGCCACGGATCATGCCGAAGGAATCCGCGCTCGAGAAATACGAAGTCGACGGCAGTTCGCTCACGGTCTGCTTGCCGGCGTTGATGAGATCGGCGTCCTCTTCGCCCTCGTACGGGAACGGGCCCATGCCGAGCATGCCGTTCTCGCTCTGAAGGCTGACGTCCATGCCGTCCGGGATGTAGTTCGAGACCAGCGTCGGAATGCCGATGCCGAGATTGACGTAATAGCCGTCACGCAGTTCCTTCGCGGCGCGCGCAGCCATCTGTTCACGGGTCCAGGCCATCTTAGTCTCCTGATCTCAAGCTGCCGTGCGCGGGCGGGTGTTGCGGAATTCGATGCGCTTCTTGGCCGTTCCGACCTCGACGATGCGCTTGACGAAAAGACCGGGCGTGTGGATGTGGTCGGGATTGAGTTCACCGGCCGGAACCAGATGCTCGACCTCGGCCACCGTGACCCTGGCGGCGGTCGCCATCATCGGGTTAAAGTTGCGCGCGGTCTTGCGATAGATGAGGTTACCTGCGGTGTCGCCCTTCCAGGCGTGGACGATGGCGAGGTCGGCGAACAGGCCGCGCTCCATCAGGTATTTCTGTCCGTCGAATTCTTTCACTTCCTTGCCTTCGGCGATCAGCGTGCCGACGCCGGTCTTGGTGTAGAAGGCCGGAATGCCGGCGCCGCCCGCGCGGATGCGCTCGGCCAGCGTGCCCTGCGGATTGAATTCGAGTTCCAGCTCGCCGGCGAGGAATTGCTGGGCGAACAGCTTGTTCTCCCCGACATAGGACGAGATCATCTTCTTGATCTGGCGGGTTTCGAGCAGGCGGCTGAGGCCAATGCCGTCGACGCCGGCATTGTTTGAGACCACCGTCAGGTCCTTGACGCCGGAGTCGCGGATCGCGTCCGACAGCGTCTCGGCGATGCCGCAGAGGCCGAAGCCGCCCGACATAATCATCATGCCGTCTTTCAGAACGCCCTCGAGAGCCGACTTGGCGTCGGGATAGACCTTGTTCATGCAAATTACCTTCGAGTGAACCTTCGGCTTGCAGGCGTCGCGCCTTAGTGGCGGCGATTATTAGGCGAAATCGTCCGAAGCCGTCAATGATACGGGGTTCTCCGCTCCGCCCCCGGGTGATAGAAGCTGCCCAAGCCGTGGGCGCAACCGTTCCCGCGGCCTTGAAAGCGACAAGAAAACCCATCAAGTTGCGGCACTTAACACAATAGGTCTTGGGCGTGGGGCGCGCAGGTTTCCCAGCCCGCCTTCTGGCTCCAGCGACCAACTCGATCAGGACATGCCATTGACCATGGCCCAAGGAATGAAGCGCCTCGGGACGCCGATCGCGGCGCTGCTCGGCGTGGCGCTGATCGCCCTGATCGCGACCTCATGGCTCATCAACCGCGACGCACTGCGCAAGGCCGTGGAAACGCAGATCCGCGACGTCACCGGACTCGAGGTCAACGTCGCAGGCGCGATCGACATTTCGGTGCTGCCGGCAAGCTACATCTCCTTCCATGACGTCGGGCTGAAGGGCGGCGGCACCAGCGATCCCGCGCTCCATGTCGACGTTCTCACCGCGAACCTGCGGCTGCTGCCGCTGCTGCTGCAACGGTTCGAGATCGCCGACCTGACGCTGCTGCGGCCGCGCATCCATGTCAGCCTGAAGCCGGACGGTGAAAGCAACTGGACACCGTTCATCCAGACCATCGCGCGCACCATGAAGCCTGGCGCCGAGAATCAAGTGTCGTTCTCCGAGATCCGGATCCAGGACGGCGTGCTCAATTACGAGGACGCCGCCACGCACGGCACCGAGAAGCTCGAGGACATCGACCTGTCGCTGGCCTGGCCCTCGATCTCGCGCTCCTTCGCTGCGACCGGACAATTCGACTGGCGGGGCGAACGGGTCGACGGCTCGATCAGCTTTTCCGATTTCGTCGCCGCCCTCTCCGGCGAGCGCTCGGGGTTGAAGGCGCGGATCGCGAGCGCACCGCTCAAGCTCGCCTTCGACGGCAGCGTCGCCAATCGCACCAGCCCGATGATGGAGGGTACGCTCACCATCGACAGCCCGTCCTTGCGCAACGCGCTGCGCTGGACCGGCCAGCCGCAGCCCGCCAGCGGCGGCTTCGGCCGTTTCGCGCTGAAGGCGCGGGCCAATGTCGTCGGCGCGTCGATCGCGCTCACCAACGTCAATGTCGAGCTCGACGGCAACACCGCCGAGGGCGTGATGACCTACGCCAATAACGGCCGGCAGACGCTGCAGGCGACGCTCGCAGCCGACGCGCTCGACTTCACCCCCTATATCTCGACTTTCCGCCTGCTCGCGAGCGGCGCGCGCGACTGGAACAGGCAGCTGTTCGATCTCAACGCCTTGTCGACCACCGACCTCGACATGCGCCTGTCGGCCGCCAAGCTGACGGTCGGGACGTCGAAACTCGGCCGCACCGCGATCGGCGCGAATCTCCGCAACGGCACGCTGGCGCTCTCGGTCGGCGAGGCCCAGGTCTATGGCGGCATCGCCAAGGGCTCGTTCGGCATCGCGCGCTCCGACACCGTCGCCGACATCAAGGCGCAATTCCAGTTCACCGACGTCGACCTTCAGGCCTGCGCCTCCGAGCTGTTCGGCATCAACAAGCTGTCCGGGCGCGGCAACATCAACGTCTCGCTCCTCGCGTCCGGCTCGAGCCCGTTCGGCCTCGTGCAGTCGCTCGACGGCAGCGCCACAGTGACCGGGCATGACGGCGCGATCGCGGGCTTCAATGCCGAGCAGCTCCTGAAGCGGCTCGAGCGGCGGCCGCTGTCCGGCGGCGGCAATTTCCGCAACGGCTCTACCCCTTACGACAATCTCACCATCGCGGTGAAGTTCTCCGACGGCGTCGCCACCGCCGAGGACATCCGCGTCGAAGGACCGGCGGCGAAGATCACCATGACCGGTACCGCCTCGGTGCCGACGCGCGAATACGACATGAAGGGCGTGGCCAGCCTCAACAGCGCGTCGGGGTTCGAATTGCCCTTCGTGGTGCAGGGCCCCTGGGACGACCCCCTCGTCTTCCCCGATCCGGAAAGCCTGATCCGCCGTTCGCCGGCCTCTGCGCCCCTGCTCGACATGCTGAAAGACCGCAAGCCGGGCGACGCGGTGCGCTCCGCGATTGAGCGCATCACCGGCACCGGAAAACGTCCCGCACCGGCCGAAGCGCCGACGGCGGAGAACGCCAAGGAAGGCGCGAAGTCCAATTAAGGACGGCGATCAAGCGGCGCCAGCAGATCGGCCCGAATTGATCAGGGCGAATTGATGCGGCGATTGGATCGATGCGCACATTAAGCATCTCCTCTCGCCCGACACCCCACGACCTATGTCTGACAAGAAGCCGCTAGATCGGATAGCGGCCATGCGCTAGTGTTTTATACGACCGGTTAAAAACACCGGCCGTTTGAGGGAGAAAAACGTGAAATCCAAGGTTATTGGCGCAGTATCACTGGCGGTCGCTGCGGCCGGGCTGTTTGCAGCCGCTGCACCCGCATTTGCGCAGCAGAAGACGATTACGGTCTGGTGGGGCAAGGGCTTCTACCGCTCCGAAGACGACGCGCTGCTCGAGACAATCAAGAAGTTCGAAGCCAAGACCGGCATCAAGGTCGAATTGTCGCAGTACGCGATCCAGGACATGATTCCGAAGACGGTCGCCGCACTCGATTCAGGCACCGTGCCCGATGTTGCCTATTCCGACACCTACGACGTGCAGGTCCAGGGCAAGTGGGCCTACGAAGGCAGGCTCGAGGACCTCTCAGACATCATGGAGCCGATCAAGGATCGGTTCGTGCAGAACACGCTGGATGCGTCGATCCTCTATAACGACGTCACCAAGAAGAAGGCCTATTACGGCTTCCCGCTGAAGCAGCAGAGCATGCATGTCGAGATCTGGAACGACATGCTTGAGAAGGCCGGCTTCAAGCTCGCCGACATCCCGACCGACTGGGAAGGCTACTGGACGTTCTGGTGCGACAAGGTGCAACCGGGGATCCGCAAGGCGACCGGCCAGCGCGTCTACGGCGTCGGCCAGCCGATGGGCGTGGAATCCACCGACGCTTTCCAGTCGTTCTACACCTTCATGGATGCCTATCACGTCAAGCTGGTCGACGACGACGGCAAGCTTACGGTCGACGATCCCAAGGTCCGGGAGAACCTGATCAAGGCGATGAAGGACTACACCGACACCTACATCAAGGGCTGCACCCCGCCGTCCTCGACGACCTGGAAGGATCCCGACAACAACGTCGCGTTCCACAACAAGACCATCGTGATGACCCACAACTTCACGATCTCGATCGCGGCGAAGTGGTTCGAGGATTCCCAGAACCAGACGCTCACGCCCGAGCAGCGCGAAGCCGGCAAGAAGGCCTATGGCGAGGACATCATCACCGCGTCCTTCCCGAAGGCTCCGGACGGTTCGACGATCCGCTACCGCTCGGACGTCAAGACCGGGCTGGTCTTCTCCGTGGCCAAGAACAAGGCCGAGGCCAAGCAGTTCATCGCCTTCCTGCTCCAGGAAGAGAACGTCCGCCCCTATATCGAGGGTGCGCTCGGCCGCTGGTTCCCGGTGACGAAGGAAAGCCAAGAGAGCCCGTTCTGGCAGGCTGACCGGCATCGCAAGGCGGTCTACTCGCAGTTCAAGGGCGGCACCGCCGCGTTCGACTTCACCAAGAACTGGAAGTTCACCATCCTGAACAACGAGAACGTCTGGGCCAAGGCGATGAACCGCGTGGTCAGCGAGAAGGTGCCGGTGGACAAGGCGGTCGACGAGCTGATCGCCCGCATCAAGGCGGTCGCGGGCTGATCTCGGACTGCAATAAGGTATATGCTAATACCGGTCGCGGCTCTCCGCGACCGGTTGCTTTCGGTGGGTATGCGATATGGCGATCACACTTTCCGGCTCAGACACAATTCCGGCCCCTCCCCTGTCGGCGCGCCTGACCACGCAGCAGGTCTGGGGCATCTTGCTGCTTGTGCCCTATCTACTCGTCTTCCTGGCCTTCGTCGTCTATCCCGTCGGCTACGGCCTGTGGCTGGCGCGCAGTCCGGCGAACTATGTCGCGCTGTACAACGACCCGATCTTCGCGCGCGCCGCGGTCAACACGCTGATCTTCCTGGTCATCGGCATCAACGTGAAGATGCTGATCGCGCTGTTCCTGTCCGGCTTCTTCGCCCAGCAGCGCCCCTGGATCAAATGGCTGTCGGTGATCTTCATCCTGCCCTGGGCGGTGCCGTCGATCCCGACCATCCTGTCGGTCCGCTTCATGCTCAATCCCGAATGGGGCATGGTCAACCATTTCATCTTCTCTCTCACCGGCGATGACGGGCCGAACTGGCTGAACGATCCGACGGTCGCGCTGACCATGGCGATCGCCGTGCATATCTGGAAGTCGCTGCCGTTCTGGACGCTGATCCTGCTGACCGGGCGGCTCGCGATCCCGCAGGATCTGTACGAGGCGTCCGAGGTCGACGGCGCCAGTCCGTGGCAGAAATTCCGCTTCATCACCTGGCCGTCGATGCAGATGCTCTACGTCACCTGCACGCTGCTCTCGATGATCTGGACGCTCGGCGACTTCAACAGCGTCTATCTGCTCACTGGCGGCGGGCCGGCCGACCTCACGCACGTGCTGTCGACACTCGGCATCCGCTATCTCCGGCTCGACCAGCTCTCGCTTGCGATGGCCTCTATCGTCTGCGCGATACCGCTCGTGCTGCCGCTGATATACTTCATGATGAAACGGTTGTCGCGATGAAGCTTCCCACCCTCCGCGAAGTTGGCACCGAAGCCAAGCTCCTGCTGATCGGCATCCCGGTCTTCATCTGGACCATGATTCCGATCTACCACATGTTCCTGTTCGCGATCTCGCCCAAGGAGGACGCGTTCTCGGGCAAGCTGTGGCCGGATCATCCGACGCTGCACAACTTTCACATCGTGTTCTACCAGGAGCACTATTTCCTGCGAGACTTCTGGATCCAGTTCTGGAACTCGACGGTGATCGCGCTGGCCGCAGGCGCGCTGACCTTGTTCGTCGCGACCGCCGCCGCATTCTCGATCTCGCGGCTTAAGGCGCCGGGCGGCCGCTGGGTGATGAATCTCGCGCTGTTCACCTACTTCATCCCGGCGGCGTTCCTCGCCGTGCCGATGTACCGCACCATGGGCAACTACGGCCTGCTCAACAATCACTGGTCGCTGATCCTGGCGATGGTGACAATCGCTTCGCCTTACGCGATCTGGGTGCTGAAGCAGGCGTCCGACAAGCTGCCGGTCGAGCTCGACGAGGCCGCCGTGATGGACGGCGCGACCACGCTGCAGCTGTTCCGCCTGGTCTATGTGCCGCTGATGATGCCCTCGCTGGTCGCGATCGGCACCTATGCCGTGCTGCTGGCCTGGAACGAATATCTCTACGCGTTCCTGCTCTTGTCCAAGGACACCGATATCACGCTGCCGGTCGCGCTCGGCAACTTCCTCGCCGCCGACGACTCGCCGTGGGAGCTGTTGATGACCACCGGCTTCATCTACGCGCTGCCGCCGGCCGCGGTCTATTACGCCTTCAAGCGCTACATGGTGGGCGGGCTCACGGCCGGTGCGGTGAAGTCCTGAGATCCACGGCGCGCTTTCTTTGGTAGGCAACCAGCAGCGCGATCATCGAGCCGATGAAATAGCCCGCGGTCGCGCCCGAAATCGCGCGGCCGACGACGAGTGCGAGTGCACGGTCGCTCGCATCGACCGCCGAGATCACGCCGACCGCATACTGCAGAGAGAATATGACGAGGTTGCGGATCAGCGCAAAGGCGCCACCCGCGCGGATGATCTCGCCTGTCTTGTGATCGACGTCGAACGGACGCGACGTTAATACGCCGATCGGCAACAACACCAATGCGGCCCCGCCCCAGGCAACCAGCGGCCACGCGCTATCCTGATGTCCGAAGCCAATCCGCGAAATGCCCCAGACGATGAATACGATCGGAACGATCAGCGCACGCCAGATCGGCGTCTTGCGCGGCTGCATCGCCTTGATGCCCTGCCAGACCAGATAGGCGAGCAAGGTCCAGACCCAGAGCGGCGTATGCACCAGGACCTGATAGGCAAACGTCATCATCGCCTCCCGTTATAGCGGCGCCGCGCTCTCGCCCTGCGAGCTCGACAGTTTCGAGGCGAGCGAGGCGATGACGATGACAACAGCAATCAAGGCGATCACCAGCGTGCAGATCGCGTTGATCTCGGGCTTCACTCCGAGCCGCACTTCCGAATAGATCCGGATCGGCAGCGTCGCCGAGCCGGGGCCGGTGGTGAAGCTCGCGATCACGAGATCGTCCAGCGACAGCGTGAAGGCGAGCATCCAGCCCGCGACGATCGCAGGCGCGATCAGCGGCAGCGTTACGGCCACGAACGCGCGCAGGGGGTCGTAGCCGAGATCCATCGCGGCCTCTTCCAAGGAGCGGTCGAGCGAGCCGAGGCGGGACTGCACGACGACGGCGACGAAGCACATCGTCAGCGTGGTATGGGCGATCGTCACCGTCCAGAAGCCGCGCTCCGCGTTTAGCGCCACGAACAGCAGCAGCAGCGACAGTCCGGTGATCACCTCCGGCATCACCAGCGGCGCATAGAGCATGCCGGAGAACAGGGTGCGGCCGCGAAACCGCTCGCCGCGCGACAGCGCCACGGCGGCGA
Source organism: Bradyrhizobium sp. CW1 (assembly GCF_023100665.1). Classification (NCBI taxonomy): domain Bacteria; kingdom Pseudomonadati; phylum Pseudomonadota; class Alphaproteobacteria; order Hyphomicrobiales; family Nitrobacteraceae; genus Bradyrhizobium; species Bradyrhizobium sp. CW1. The sequence goes on along the minus strand of NZ_CP064684.1, from coordinate 1,502,052 downwards.
GCGTGCCGATCAGGGTCGCAATGGTTGCCGACGAAACCGCGACGCGCAGGCTCATCCAGGCCGCCTCGATCATGGCGCGGTCATTGAAGAACTCGTGATACCAGCGCAGCGACCAGCCACCCCACACCGTCACCAGCCGCGAGGCATTGAAGGAATAGATCACGAGGATCAGGATCGGCAGATAGAGGAAGGCCAGACCCAGCGAAAGCGAGGCGACGTTGAAGCGGGACAGACGGGAGACCTTGCGCATCGCTCACCGCCCCTGTTCCAGCTGCCGCTTCTGCAGCCGTTCGTACAGCAGCAGCGGGACCAGCAGCACCACCAACAACACGATGGCCGCGGCGGAGGCGACCGGCCAGTCCTTGTTAGTGAAGAATTCGAGCCACAAGGTCTGGCCGATCATCAGCGCATTGGAGCCGGCCAGGAGATCCGGAATGACGAACTCGCCGACGATGGGGATGAAGCACAGCAGCACGCCGGCGCCGACGCCGGGCAGCGACAGCGGGAAGGTGACGAGCCAGAACACCTGCCAGCGCGGCGCGCCGAGATCGGAGGCGGCCTCCTCCAGCACCGGCTCCATTTTGGCCAGCGTGGCGTAGAGCGGCAGGATCATGAACGGCAGGTAGGAATAGACGATGCCGATATACATCGCGCTGTCGGTGGAGAGCCACACCACGGGCTGACTAACCAGATGCAGCGCCAGCAGTATCTGGTTGAGCAGGCCGTCGTGCTGGAGGATGTTGATCCAGGCATAGATCCGGATCAGGAACGAGGTCCAGAACGGCACGATCACCAGCACCATCGCCACGGCCTGCCAGCGCGCCGGCAGCCGCGCCATGCCGTAGGCGATGGGATAGCCGATCAGGAGCAACAGCGCGGTCGCGGTGACGGCGACGGTGAGGCTACGCACATAGGCGAACACGTAGATATCGTCGGAGACGAGCAGCCTGAAATTGTCGATCGACAGCGCGGCAAAGGCGGCCTTCAGCGCCCCCCATCCCGCCATCAGGTCGAACACCGGCTCGTAAGGCGGCTGCGCGATCGCCGTCTGCGACAGGCTGATCTTCAGCACGAAGCCGAACGGCACCAGGAAGAACAGCACCATCCAGACATAGGGCGCGATCGCGGCAAAGTGAGCCGGTCGCGCAAAAATGCGGCGCCCGCTCATGACGGCAGCACCACGCAGTCGTCGGGCGTGAACCAGGCGACGACAGGCTGGCCCACGCTGTAGGCGTCGACGTCAAGGCGGGCGCTGTTGGCGACCGACGCCTGCACCGTCCCGCCGGCCTCGAGCTTCACCTTGTAAGTGGTGGTGCCGCCGAGATAGCAGATGTCGGCGATCACGCCGTCCAGCTGGTTGATCGCCGTCTCATGACCGGCCTCCCTCGCCGGCCCACGGCGCGACAGCTTGACCTTCTCGGGGCGGATCGCAACCGATAATCTGACCTCACCGAACGGCTCGCGCGGCTCCGCCACCACCAGCGGTCCCGCATCGCGCGTGCCTATGACCAGACGATGACCGTCGCGCAATTTGGACTTGGCGTCGAACAGGTTGATGTCGCCGACAAACTCCGCGATCCAGCGCGAGCGTGGCGCCTCGTAGAGTTCGCGGGGACTCGCGACCTGCGCCAGCCTGCCGTCCCTCATCACGCCGATCCGGCTCGCCATCGTCATCGCCTCTTCCTGGTCGTGGGTGACGATGATGAAGGTCATGCCGAGCCGGCGCTGAAGCTCCATCAGTTCGCCTTGGGTGCTTTCGCGCAGCTTCTTGTCCAGCGCTGCGAGCGGCTCATCGAGCAGAAGGAGCTGCGGGCGTCGCGCCAGTGCACGCGCCAACGCCACGCGCTGGCGCTGTCCCCCGGAGAGCTGGTCTGGCTTGCGCTTCTCGAGTCCGTCGAGCTTCACCAGCGCAACCATCTCCGCCACACGCGTGGCGATGTCTGCGCGCGCCATACCGGCGCGCTTCAGGCCGAAGGCGATGTTGTCGCGCACCGACAGGTGCGGAAACAGCGCGTAGTTCTGGAACATCATGTTGATCGGCCGCTCATGCGGCAGCGCCTGCGCGATGTCCTTGCCGCCGAGCAGAATGCGCCCTTGATCCGGCGCTTCGAAACCGGCGAGCATGCGCAGAAGCGTGGTCTTGCCGCAGCCGCTGGGCCCGAGCAGCGCAAAGAACTCGCCGGCCTTGATGTCGAGCGAGACGCCATCGACGGCCCGGAACGTCCCGAACGTCTTGGCGACGCCCTCGATGCGCAGCAACGGCTCGCCGGCCGCGAGCTGCGTCTCTCCGACCGCAGCCGCAGCCGCGTCTGTTCTGGGCAACTCGTCAGTCATGGTTCCTGCCAACCCCAATCAAGCCGCACGCTAGCGGCCGATCGTCCCTCACTCAACCGGTTAGAGGCCGTTCGTTCACGCATTCGCCATGAACGCAGCCAGCGCATTGCATTCCCCCGCTGACATCGTCAGGCCGAGCTTGGAGCGGCGCCACAGGATGTCCTCGGGAAAACGCGCCCATTCGTGGGTCATGAGATAGCGCACCTCGGCCCCGGTCAGTTCGGGACCGAAGGCGGGGCCGAGATCGTCCCGGGTCTTCGCCTCGGCAAGCACAGCCGATAGCCGCGAGCCATAGGCCGCGACGAGGCGTTGGGCCTGCGCCTCCGAGAGAAAGCGCCAGCGGTCACGCGCAAGATCGACCTCGGTGTCGAAACGATCCCAGGCAAAATCTCCGCCCGGCAGCGCCGCGCCTGCGGTCCAGGGCGGCGACATCGGATAGAACGGCGTCAACTTCGTCACCGCGCGCTCCGCCCGCAGGCGCGAGGTGGTGACGTCACCGCCAAACATCGTGATCAGCGGCGCCTTGCGCCGTCGCGCGTCGAACAGCGTCGTGCCATCACGCCCGCGCGCGGACGCCAGCGTCAGGTTGACGCCGGAGACCGCGCGCACCACGTCGGTCGGGGCAACGCGCTCGCGGAAATAGCGACTGGCCGCTTCGCAGAGATAGCTGACGTCGGCCCCCCGCATCGCGACGATCGCAGGATCGCCGGTGAAATCGTGCGTGACTGTTCCAATCAGTGTGAAATCGCGCGCGATAGGACTCGCGAAGATCAGCCGGCCATCGCTGTTCTGGAAGACGTAGACGTTATCGGAATCGAACAATCGCGGGACGATGATCTGGCTCATCTGCATCGCCGCCACGGCGGGTTGCGGCTGCCGCAGCACGGTCTCGGCGACCATCGACGTCCAGCCGCCGGTGGCGTTGGCCAGTGCCCGGGCCGTGATCGTGCGACGATGGCCGCGGTCGACCACCGCGAGCCGCCATGTGTCGGTTCGATCGGCGCGCACACAGCGCGCTCCAGTCCGAATCACGGCGCCGCGCTCGGCCGCATCCAGTGCCGTGAGCACCACCAGTCGGGAATCGTCGACGACGCAATCCGAATATTCGAAGGCCGTGCCGAATGGTCGTTTCAGCGCGTTGCCGACCGGATGATGCGTGATGTCGAGGGTCGCCGTTGCAGGCAGGCCGCTCCGGCTGGTGAGGCTGTCGTAGAGGAGCAGGCCGACGCGCAGCAGCCATGGTGGGCGCTCGTCGGAATGCGCCGGGATCACGAAGCGCATCGGCCGAACCAGATGCGGCGCGATCCGGAGCCAGATCCGGCGCTCAGCGAGCGCCCGGCGCACCCGGCGGAAGCCGCGCCGTTCCAGAACCGACAGGTCGCCGTGGATCAGCCGCGGCGTTGCCGACGACGCCGCGCCGCCCAGATCGCCCTGCTCCAACAGGATGACCCGCAGGCCGCGGCCGGCGGCATCGCGCGCGAGGCTGACACCGTTCAGGCCGCCGCCGATGATCGCAAAATCGTAATCCGCCATGAAGCCGTCGAATGGGAGCGAAACGCTCGCCATCTCTAGAGCCATTTCCCTTCCGATGAAATCGGAACGGGGCTCTAGATTCTGGTTTGGCGCGTTCTCTTGACGCGAACCCGCATCCGCTGCGCTCGAAAAACGCTCTAGCCGGTCTTGAGCGCAAGCTCCATGACTTCGGCACGACCGACGAGGCCGGCATATTTCCCGATCGGCAGTGGCTTGCCGAGCAGATAGCCCTGCACGCCGTCACAGCCTTCCGCGGCGAGGAAGGCGAGTTGTTCCAGCGTCTCGACGCCTTCGGCGACGATCGACATTTCCAGGCCATGGCCGAGATCGATCACCGCGCGCACGATCGCCGCCGATTGCGGGTTGCGGCCGAGATTGATGATGAAGGCGCGGTCGATCTTGATCTTGTCGAACGGGAACGCCTGGAGATAGCTCAGCGAGGAATAACCGCTGCCGAAATCGTCCATGGAGATGCGCACGCCGAGCGCCTTCAGCCGGCGCAGCAGCGCCAGACCGCGATCGAAGTCCTCGATCAGCACGCCCTCGGTGATCTCGAGCTCGAGCCGACCGGGTGCGAGACCCGTCTCGAGCAGGATGGAATGCACGAGCCCGACCACGTCGCCGTGCATGAACTGCGCCGGCGACAGGTTGACCGCGATCTGAAGCGGCTTCGGCCAGGACGCGGCCTCGCGGCAGGCTTCGCGCAGGATCCACTCGCCCATCTCGACGATCAGGCCGCTTTCCTCCGCGATCGGGATGAATTCGGCCGGGGAGACCTGGCCGCGCACCGGATGCTGCCAGCGCGCCAGCGCCTCGAAGCCGATGATCTCGCTCTCGGCGACGCTGTGGCCCGCTGCTCCCTGCGGCTGGAAGGCGAGCGAGAGCTCGCCGTTCTTGATCGCCATCGAGAGATCCTGGTGCAGCACGCGGCGATCGCGGATCTGCTGGTCCATCTCCGGCTGGAACAGGCTGATCGTGCCGCGCGACTTCTGCTTGGCGCGGAACAGCGCCGCGCCGGCATTGGCGAGCAACGAGGCGGCGTCGGCGCCGTTGTGCGGGAAGATCGACATGCCGGTGGTGACGCCGGCGCGGACCGGGCGGCCGTCGATCTGGAATTCCTTAGCGACGGCATCACCGATCTGCTGCGCCAGCGCGAGACCTGCATCCGGCTGCTTACCGTCGATGATCAGGCCGAACTCGTCGCCGGACAGGCGCGCCACCACGCCGCCGCGCGCGGAGTCCTGGAGCCGCTGGGCCACCTCGACCAGGAGCTTGTCGCCGTGCGCATGACCGAAGACGTCGTTGACCTCCTTGAGACCGTCGAGATCGACGCACAGAACCGCGAACTCCTCGCCGGTGCCCTCGCAGGCCTCGATCATCTGGGTCAACGCCTGCAGGAAAGCGGCACGGTTCGGCAAATCGGTGAGGCCGTCGTGATAGGCCATGTGCGCCATGCGCGACTCGGTCTGCCGGCGATCGGTGACGTCCTCGTGGGTCTTGATCAGATATTGCGGCTCGCCGGTGTCGCTCAGCACGGTGGCGCGGCGGGTGAGGAACAGCCGCAGCCCGTCCTTTGTGGAGATCGGGTGCTCTTCGGTGATCATCCCACGCTTCTTGATCGCGGCTTCGTCGCGCGCGATGATCAGCTTGGCTTCCTTGGGATTGAAGATGTCGGACGCGGTCAGGCCTGTGGCTTCCTCGCGCCTGCGGTTGAGGATCGTCTCGGCGCTGCGGTTGGCGAGCAGGTAGCGGCCGTCCTTGACCTGCTCGACGATCAGGGCCACCGGGATGTTGTCGACCACGAGCTCGAGGAACTTCTTCGTGCTCTCCAGCTCCTTCGACAGCGAGCGGCGATCGGTGATGTCCTCGAACACGAGCATCAGGAATTCGGGCTTGTTGCTCTCGTTGCGGACAACGATCCGGATCGAGGCAACCATGCGTCGCTCACCGGCGCGGTCGACCTCGAATTCGTTGCGAAACTGGCCGTCCGGCGAATCGAGTGCCGTGCGGTCGGTCGCCTCGATGCTGTCCGCCGAGATCGGCGCAAACAGCTCGCGCGCGTTCTTGCCGACGACATGGTCGCGCGAGAAGCCCCAGAACCGCTCATAGGCGCTGTTGGCGAAGATGTAGCGACCATCCTCGATGTTCTTTGCGGCCACGCAGGCCGGCACGTTGTCCAGCACCGTTTCCAGGAACTGCTTGGTGGAGGCGAGCTGCCGCGACAGCCTGCGCTGCTCGCTGACGTCCAGATGCGTCGTCACCGAGCCGCCGTTGGGCAGCACGAAATATTTCACCAGGATGGCCCGCCCGTCCGGCAGTTCGGTGATCAAGCCGTTGGTGCTTGCCGCCTTCTCGTAGAACTCGTCGTTGGAGGCGGCGCCGAGCACCCCGCGCTTGCGTCGCAGCTCAAGGAGTTCGTAGCCGTTCATGTTGGCCCAGAGATCCGACCGCGCCAGGCCGTAAATCTCGATATAGCGGTCGTTGCAGAAGATGACGCGCCGCTGCGCATCCGTCATCACCACGCCCTGGTTGAGATTGTTCATGGCGGAGGAGACGAAGGCATTGCGCCGCAGCTGCAGACGCCTGGTCCGGCGCAGCGAGGAATGGATCCACAGCGCGATCGCGGCGAAGAACGAACAGATCACAATTCCCGCGATCAGGGCTTCCCAGATCACGTTGGGATCAAGCTCGCCGAGATAGCTCGGAGGGGTGAAGCTGTCTGAGAGGGCAAAGGCGCGCGCAGGCGCGACCGCTGCGGCCAGGCACACGACGGCCTGCACCGCAATCGGAAGCGCGCTGCCCGCGTGCCAGTTCTTCTCAGCCATCAGCCACCCGCGATTTCAACGTCGGATTGTCTGGCCTCGCGAGTTTGGATCGGGTAAACGCCTGTACGCGCAACGGAACAATGTGGCATCAAATACGGCAATTGCCCTGACATGATAAATGCTTCCTTAACGGAAAAAGCCCCCGCGTCGCCCTCCCCAGGCGTGGGGCCATCGTCGCTTCGAGCGGACGTCCTGCACGACCATGGATAGGGTGGACTGCGTCGTCATCGGAGCCGGCGTGATCGGGCTCGCGGTGGCTCGAAAGCTGGCGCAAGCCGGGCGCGAGGTGATCGTGCTCGAGCAAGCCGAGGCCATCGGCACCATCACCTCCTCGCGCAACAGCGAGGTGATCCATGCCGGCATCTACTACCGCGCCGGAAGCTGGATGGCGCGCATGTGCGTCGACGGCAAGCACGCGCTCTATCGTTACTGTTCCGAGCGCGGCATCCCGCACAGGAATTGCGGCAAGCTGATCGTCGCGACCAATCCGAAAGAGACCGAGAAGCTGCAATCGATCAAGGCGCATGCCGAGGCCAACGGCGTGCTCGACATGCAGTTGCTCACGGGTGATGCGGCACGTGCGCTGGAGCCGGCGCTCGCCTGTGACGCCGCGCTGCTGTCGCCGTCGACCGGCATCATCGACAGCCACGCCTACATGCTCTCGCTGCGCGGCGAAGCCGAGGACGCGGGCGCGGCCTTCGCGTTTCACACCCCGCTGATCCGTGCCAAGGCGACCGCCGGCGTCATCGAGATCGAGGCGGGCGGCGAAGCGCCGATGACGCTGCAATGCAGCCTCCTCGTCAACGCCGCCGGGCTCTCGGCGACCACCGTGGCGCGCAACATCGAGGGCATGCCGCTGGAACGGATCCCGACGGCCTACCTCGCCAAGGGAAACTACTTCAGCTGCAATGCTAGGGCGCCGTTCTCGCGCCTGATCTATCCGGTGCCCGAGCCCGGTGGCCTAGGGGTGCATCTGACGCTGGACATGGCCGGGCAGGCCCGTTTCGGCCCTGACGTCGAGTGGATCGAGACGATCGACTATGAGGTCGACCCGTCACGCGCCGAGCGCTTCTACCCGGCGATCCGCAAATACTGGCCGACGTTGCCTGACGGTGCTCTCATGCCGAGCTATTCGGGCATCCGCCCGAAGATTGTGCCGCCGGCGGTGGCCACGCAGGATTTCTTGATGCAGGGCCCGCGCGATCACGGCGTCGAAGGCCTGATCAATCTGTTCGGCATCGAGTCGCCCGGATTGACGTCATCGCTCGCGATCGCGGATCACGTCGCCGAGCTCGCAAACATCTAGTGGTTTAAAGCGAATTGGATTCCGGTTGCGCGTAAAGAACTGCGTCCAGACAAGACGCTGGAGCCGCGCAAATCCTTGCACGCTGCGCGCCTTGCAGCAGGGATGAGCGCAAAGGCTCCCATCCCTGCCTGAAAGGGTGCGATCAACTCTACGCTGTTACGGGGTTACTAGTGGAGCGTGTCGCCGTGCCTGAGACGCTCGATCTGGTCCTTGACCATCAACTTCCGGCGCTTCAACTCAACAATTTGCAGGTCGTCTGTTGAAAGGTGCACGAGAGCTTCGTGCAATTCGTTTTCGAGAGTTTTGTGCTTCCGTTCCAATTCAACCAGATGTGCCTGAATTGTCATTCGAAACCTCCTCGGTAGGGGTGAACCTTGGATTCGACCGGACGAGGAAGTGTACATCACCGATTTGTTCTGTCGATGGATATCAGTCGTCGCGCTGTCATTTTTAGAAATTCATATGTAACGAAGCGTGAGTAAGGGAACCACGCGGGAAAAATCCGTGATATCAATGCGCTTGCGCAACGCCGGAGCGACCGCAGAAATATCTCGCGGGAGATCGGCGCGCGACAGCCCGAGATCGCTTGCGATCACGGCGCGCAAGGACGATAGTTTCCACAGGGCATCCACAGCCTTAATCTCACGCCTATCGGTTTTTCGGCCACCGCAGACATGACCAATGAAGATGCGCGCGAACTCGAATCCGAGCTCGCCCGGTTGCACCAGGAACACCGAGATCTCGATGTGGCGATCGATGCACTGCATCAATCGCCCGCCCCCGACCTGTTGCGGTTACAGCGGTTGAAGAAACGCAAGCTGTTGTTGCGTGACCGTATCGCGTTCATCGAAGACCAGATCACGCCCGACATCATCGCCTGATCCACGGGTAGAACTTTACGGCGGCCCCGCCGCACGTAAATCCGCTTGACTCGAAAGGAACAAAATAAGAACATTTGAGCACCCAACACCCCCGGGGAAACCGTCTAAGGAAAATGCAGATGTCGGCAACCGCCCTTCTCGACAACAGCCATTATGAACAAGCCTGCGATCAGGCGATCGCGATGTGCGACGGCAATCTGCGCAGCACCATCAAGGCGCTGATCATGGCCAATGAATATCTGGAGGCCGAGCTGGAAGAATTGCAGGCGGCGGTTTCCGCAGGCTGCATTCCGGAGACCTCGCGCAGCAAGATGCGGAGCAAGAGCAGCGCCGCCTGACTGTCAGCTATCGGAGCCGACCATGTCCGATGTCACCTATTACGTTGCATTACCTTTCCTGACCGACGAGGACGGATCGCCGGTCGCGGGTGCGGCCGAGGAATGCCAGAGCGCGGCGGCCGCGCTACGGCGCGCCGAGATTATGTCGCACGGCGCCGGCCACACCGGCGCGGTCGCGTTCAGCCGCAGCGGCGATCCCATGACCGGCGAATTCGGGGACGCAAAACTGCTCCGCAGCTTCGGCGACGTACCGAAAGACCTCGGCACGCTTTAACTAGCTGCTGACGAGCCTGATGTGCGGCTCGTGCCGCCGGTGCGCCTTGCGCACATACATCGCGGCATCGGCCTCCTCCAGGGCGCGCGTGGCGTCGGATTGCACTCCGAGCAGGGCGACGCCGGCGGAAGCGCCCGCGCTCACGTGCTGGCCGCGAAAGACAAAGGACAATTCGTCGATGGCCTGCTCGAAAGCCGCGGCCTTCGCCTTGGCGTCGGTCTCGCTGAGATTCCAGAGCAGCAGCGCGAACTCGTCGCCGCCGAGCCGGCCGACCACGTCCGAAGCGCGGATCTGCCGCGTCAGCGTGGTGGCAATCGCCTTCAGGACCTCGTCGCCGGCCGCATGGCCGAAGGAATCGTTGATCGGCTTCAACCGATCGACGTCGAGCACGATCAGCGCCCCGCTGGCGCGGTAGCGCTTCATGTAGGCGACGGCGCGGGCGAGCTCGCGTTCGAAGCCGCGCCGGTTCGGAATTTCGAGCAGGAAATCGGTGTCGGCAGCCGCCTCGAGCTCCGCGACCCGCCGCAGCGCCCCCCTGAGCTTGCTCCGGAGCTCGCGGATGGTCGCGTTGATGGCCGGCTCGATGGCCGCTTTGGCCCCATCATCGGCAGACGCTGCCCGCTGCGACGGCCTGGTCGGACGCCGCGCCGGACCCTTGATCCGACGCTTGGCCGGACGCTTGAGAGCAACTTTGGAGCGGCCGGCACTGGGCTTCGGGCCCTTTTTGGCCTTCGCAGCGCTTGCCCTTTTTGGTTTCTTCATGGGCATCCTGCTCAATGAAGGCTTGCGGGGATTCACCAAGACAGGATAGTTCATTCCCTTCTCCTTGCCACCGCCTTGCGAGCCACCGGCCGGAACCTTTAGTCTGGCCTATCTTTCTGTTTTTCGAGAACAATTCACGTCATGACCGCGCCGATCGCCATCATCATGGGAAGCCAGTCGGACTGGGACACGATGCGGCATGCCGCCGACACGCTCGCAGGGCTCGGCGTTGCCGCCGACACCCGCATCGTTTCGGCCCACCGCACCCCCGACCGGCTGTTTACGTTCGCCAAAGGCGCCAAGACGGCTGGTTACAAGGTCATCATCGCCGGCGCGGGTGGCGCAGCCCACCTGCCCGGCATGGCGGCGGCTCTGACGGAATTGCCCGTGTTCGGCGTCCCCATCGAATCCAGGACGCTCAAGGGCATCGATTCGCTCTATTCGATCGTCCAGATGCCCGCAGGCATCCCGGTCGGCACCCTCGCCATCGGCAAGGCGGGCGCCATCAATGCGGCGTTGCTGGCGGCGGCCGTGCTGGCCTTGTCCGACCCGGCCTTGTCCGATCGCCTCGCCGCCTGGCGCAAGGCGCAGACCGAGGCCGTGGCCGAGCGCCCGGAGGACAAGGCGTGACTGACGCAAAGCAGGTGAAGCTGAAGCCCGGCGACACCATTGGCATCCTCGGCGGCGGACAATTGGGGCGGATGCTGGCCATGGCGGCGGCCCGGCTTGGCCTGCGCTGCCAGGTGTTCTCGCCCGATCCGGACTCACCGGCCTTCGACGTCGTCCTGAATGCGACCTGCGCCGAATATGCCGATGTCGAAGCACTCGAGCTGTTCGCCAACGACGTCGACGTCATCACCTACGAATTTGAGAACGTGCCGTCCGCGGCCGCGATGGTGCTGGATGCGCGCCGCCCGGTGCTGCCCAACCGCAAGATCCTCGAGACCACCCAGGACCGGCTCGCCGAGAAGGATTTCGTGACGCGGCTGGGCATCGGCACCGCAGCCTACGCCGACGTCACCTCGGTCCCGTCATTGCGCGAGGCGATCGCCAGGATCGGCCTTCCGGCGGTGCTGAAGACCCGTCGCTTCGGCTATGACGGCAAGGGCCAGGCCATCATCCGCGAGGGCGACGACGTCGCGAAAGTGTGGACCAGTCTCGCCACCAAATCGGCCATCCTGGAAGCCTTCGTGCCGTACGAGCGTGAGATTTCCGTGATCGCCGCCCGCTCGGCCACGGGCCAGGTCGAGTGTTTCGACGTCACCGAAAACGAGCACCGCGACCACATCCTGAAGATCTCCCGTGCGCCCGCCCGGATCCCGGACGTGCTCGCCGAGGAAGCGCGCAGTATCGCCGGCAAGATCGCGGGCGCGCTCGATTATGTCGGCGTGCTTGCCGTCGAGATGTTCGTGCTCGCCAACGGCACCGGACCCAAGGTGCTGGTCAACGAGATCGCTCCGCGCGTGCACAATTCCGGACATTGGACGCTCGACGGTGCGTCCGTCTCGCAGTTCGAGCAGCACATCCGCGCCATTGCCGGCTGGCCCCTCGGCAAGCCCGTGCGCCACGGCGAAGTCGTCACCATGACCAATCTGATCGGCGACGAGATCAACGAATATGACAAGTGGCTGAGCGTCGCGGGCGCAACGGTGCACATCTACGGCAAGGGCGCGCCGCGTCCGGGCCGCAAGATGGGACATGTCACCGAAGTGCGACCCACGACCGGCAAATAACGGGACCGCGGCGCATGCCGCGATCCCGCTTTGCAGTTATGCCGTCTTCGCGCCCGCGACGACGCCAGTGGGCTCTTCGCTGAGCCAACGATAGATCACCCCGCCCAGCGCGCCGCCGATCAGTGGCGCAACCCAGAACAACCAGAGCTGCGACAGCGCCCAGCCGCCGACGAACAGCGCGGGCCCCGTGCTACGCGCCGGGTTCACGGAGGTGTTGGTGACGGGGATGCTGACGAGATGGATCATCACCAGCGCGAGCCCGATCGCCAGCGGCGCAAAGCCGGCGGGCGCGCGGCCGTGAGTCGCGCCCATGATGATGAACAGGAACATCATGGTCATGACCACCTCGGTGAGGAAGCACACGATCATGCTGTACTGGCCGGGAGAATGGGCATCGTACCCGTTGGACGCGAACCCCTTGCTGACGTCGAAGCCGGGAGCTCCGCTTGCGATGACGTAGAGCAGCCACGCGGCCACGATCGCGCCGGCGACCTGCGCAATCACATAAGGCAGGATCTGTCCGGCCGGAAAACGTCCGCCGGCGGCAAGACCGACAGTGACGGCCGGATTGAGATGACAGCCTGAGATGTGGCCGATCGCATAGGCCATGGTGACCACGCTCAGTCCGAACGCGAGGGAGACACCGACCAGACCGATGCCAACCTGCGGAAAGCCGGCTGCGATCACCGCACTTCCGCAACCTGCGAATGTGAGCCAAAAGGTACCGATAGCTTCGGCCGCGTATTTCTTCATATCCATGTGTCGTCCCCTGCTTTCAAAGATTCCGGAACAAAGCTCCGGAAACGGCCCCACCCTTGGCGTCAAATCTCCCAAATCAGGGCCGCACAGAGGTATTTTGCCTCATTTAATGGCTGAACTTGGCCCGAAAACCCGCTTGGCCGGTGGACATCCCAAGTTTTGTCTGATACATCCGCGCCCTCAAGGTTAAGGGCTTGTGCGTTTCGCCATCCCCTTTGACTTACCAGAATTCAAATCCGATCCACTGAAGAGGATGCCGCGTGCAGGTTCTCGTTCGCGATAACAATGTCGATCAAGCCCTCAAGGCGCTGAAGAAGAAGATGCAGCGCGAGGGTATTTTCCGCGAGATGAAGCTCCGCGGTCACTACGAAAAGCCCTCCGAGAAGAAGGCCCGTGAAAAGGCCGAAGCCGTGCGTCGCGCACGCAAGCTGGCCCGCAAGAAGCTGCAGCGCGAAGGCCTGCTGCCGATGAAGCCGAAGCCGGTGTTCGGTGCTGGCCCCGGCGGTGATCGTGGCGGTCGCGGCGGCCCGGGTGCAGGCGCAGGTGCAAGTGCTGGTCCGCGCGGACCGCGCTGATTTACCCGACTTGAGAGATTTCAGTTTTCGATGACGCGGGCCCCTGGCCCGCGTTATTGTTTTGTGAGCGGTGCCTTGCTGGGATGGGGCACTACCGATGCGGCACTAGCGCGAGCGAACCGTAGATGGCCTCCCCTCTCCCCAAGCGCGGCTTGGCGCGGCTACGGCAGATCTTGCAGCAGCCGTTTGCGCTGGCCTTGATGGGGATTTCGCTATGCGGCTGCTCCTTCGACCTGGGGTCGCTGACGCCGGAGAAGGAGAAGCCGCAGGAGGCACCCAAGGCGGCCACGACCGCTGAGAACGTGGTCAGCGCCGGCAATGTCAGCGAAGCCCAAGCCCATACGGCAAAGGCCCAGGCTCTGGCAAAGTCCGGCGAGACGGCGGCCGCGCTCGATGAATTCAATCACGCGGTCGGACTCGATCCGTACAACGCGCAGGCGCTCTATGGCCGCGCCCTGATCTACCAGGGCAAGAACCAGCACGACTTCGCCATCGCCGATTTCAGTGCCGCGAGCGGCCTTAACCCGCAGAAGGTCGAGCCGCTGCTCGGCCGCGCCACCAGTTATCTCGCCGTCGGCAAGGTCAAGGAGGCCGCGGCCGATCTGGATGAGGCTTCCGAGGCCGATCCCCACAATGCCCAAGTCTGGACCATACGCGGGCAAGCCTATGAACGGCTGGGCGACAGGACCAAGGCGGCGGCGTCCTACACCAAGGCGGTCTCGCTTCGCCCACGCGACGACGCCGCCCGCAGCGGCCTCGCCCGCGTCGGCGGCTGACGAGTCTGGCGCAGCGCGGGCGCCGTCTTAATCCGGGGTGACGCTCTTCGGCAGAACGGAGTGGAACATGGACTTAACGCCCGACAGCATGTCGTCGGCGACATTGGTCTTCGGCCGCGGCATCGACGCGCCGGCATCGGCGCGCAGATCGAGCGGGGGCGCAATCATCGGGACCGGAATATCAGCCGGCGGCGTCAGCCGATTCGGGTTCTCGTTGCCGACCGACGCCGTGTAGGGCGGGCTCGGCTGCGACGAGCCGCCATTGCCATAGGCCTCGGCTGCGGGTGTCGAGACCGTGATCGGCGGCGGCAACGGACGCACCGATGACGTATCCACGGGAATGATACGCGGGGCCTCCGGAGTGCGGGCGGCTTCACGCACCGCAGGCTCCTGAGTCTTCTCGGGCGCCTTGGTCTCGGAAGACTTATTGTCGGAAGCCTTTGTGTCGGCAGCCTTTGTGTCGGAAGCTTTGGCCTCAGCCGCTTTGCTCTCAGGCGACTTGCGCAGGCGCTCGATCGCGGCGCGCACGAGATCGTTGGCGTCGGGGGTTGCGGCCGGCGCGGCAGCAGCGGGCGCCGAATTGGCCTCCACCACCGGGGCGGCGGGAGCGGCTGCACTGACGGCCGGCGTGGACTTGGCGACTGCCTTCTCGCGACCGGACGGCTTGCCGCGCGGGGCGGCCTCGGCCGGTGCCACGTCCGCCGTCGAGGTCTTCGACTCCGCGCCCGGATGATCGGCAGCCTTCTCGGCCGCCGGCTTGTCCGTCACGTTCTTCTCGGAGATGCCCTTGGCCTTGACGCCGGGCGCGGGGAGGTTGGCCACATCGGCGGGCTTGCCGTTCTTGCCGGCCTCGGCGGGGGCCGTCACGGCCGCGGGCGCATCCGCCGCCGGCTTGGCGTTGATGTAATGATTAACGATATACGCCCCGATGATCGTTGCGAGCACCGAGGGGAAGATGTCCATCGAGATTTTAGCGATGTATTTCAGCATTCCGGCCACTCCCCGCGCGATCTGATGCGGGAACTTTGAGGCATAGTGAGGGATCAACTGCGACGGATCAATGGCAAAGGGGTACGCCGGACTTACGACTTCAGCTCAACCTCAAGGAACACGATCTCGGTTGCGGTTTCGTTAAGCACGTCGTGCTGGACGCCGGCCTTGCGAAAATAGGATTTCCCGGCCGCAAGCTGTGCTTTGGACCGCTCGCCATCGGGCGCCACGATGGTCATTTCCCCTCCGACCACGGGAACAATGACGTAGTCCATGCCATGGGTGTGATGCCCGGTGGCGCTGTTTGGCGCGAGCCGCCACTCGGTCACCCGAACCTGCTCATTGTCGACCTGAACCTCGGACTCGGCGGCAAGCATCGGAACTCTCCTGGGGCATATCCGGAAAACCGGTTCAGGGCACGAAAACCACGAACACGTAGACGGCAAATACCACCTTATGGACCAGCCCGAACAGGACATTGGTCCTGCCCGTACCGAAGGTCAGCATGCTCAGGAAGAAGGTCAGGAGCAAAGGCAGGCGGCGCGCCGATCCTGGCCGCGACGGCATCGACCACCAGCGAGAATTTCTTGGACAGCAACACGACCGCCAGCAGCGCAATCAGCAGCAGCACGACGCTGAGCACCAAGGCCCGGCCCGACAGATGCGCCTCGCACGGCCAGCGCCGGAAAGATCCAGGCCGATCGAGGCGTCGGATTGTGCGCGCTCATCCATCGGCTCCAATTGTCTCAGCCGAGCAGTAGCAATCGCGCGGCAGATTCAATGCCAGCGCAGGATCGGAGCGAACGGCAGCAGCGTCAGCAGCACGAACAGCGGGATCAGCACCGCGCTGGCGCGCAGGAAATAACCGAAGAAGCTCGGCATCTCGATGCCGTTCTCGCTGGCGATGCTGCTCACCATGAAATTCGGCGCATTGCCGATATAGGTAAGCGCGCCCATGTAGACTGCGCCCATGGAGATGGAGGCGAGCGTGCCCGAGAGTTCGTGCATCAGCATCTGCGGGTCGCCGCCGGCGAGCTCGAAGAACAACAGATAGGTCGGCGCATTGTCGAGGAACGCCGACATCAGACCGGTGAACCAGAAATAGGCAACCTCGCGCGGCGTGCCGTCCGGAGCGGTCACGGCCGACAACAGCCAGGCGAACGCGCCGTGATGGCCGGCATCGAGCATGGCGATGACCGGGATGATCGCGATGAAAATGCCGGCGAACAGCTTTGCGACTTCGCGGATCGGCTCCCAGGTGAAGCCGTTGGCCTGCCGGTGCTCGTCCGGCGTCAACCACACCGACAGGCCCGCTATGGCCAGCAGCGCCGCGTTGCGGGCGATATCTTCCAGCTCCAGCCTGGTTCCGAGAATGTCGAAAGCGATGCCGGGCTTCCACATCGCCGAGGCCAGCAGGCTCGCGACGATGGCTGCAATCAGCACCAGGTTGACGAGGCCGCGGATGCGGACCGGCTTCGCGGCGCCGGCGGCGCCGAGCAAGGGTTCGCTGCGGAAGCGCCAGACGTCGATGACGACGAAGATCGCGAGCAGCAGTCCGGCAACGATCGCCGTCTGCAGCCAGATGGTCCGCGTGGTCCAGAAGAAGTCGACACCATGCAGGAAGCCGACGAACAGCGGGGGATCGCCGAGCGGGCTCAGCGCGCCACCGACATTGGCGACCAGGATGATGAAGAAGATGACGACATGGGCGTTGTAGCGCCGCGGTCGGTTGGCGCGGATCAGAGGGCGGATCAGGATCATGGCCGCCCCCGTGGTGCCGACGACACTCGCCATCACCGTACCGAGCGCGAGGATGCCGGCATTTGATGCCGACGTCGCCTTGATGTCGCCCGTCACGAGAATGCCGCCAGCCACGACATAGAGCGAGAACAGCAGCACGATGAAGCCGAGATATTCGGCGAGCATGGCGTGAACGAGCGCCGCCAACGTCGCCATGCTCCCGGCCAGGATGACGAGCGAGGCGAGTGCCAGCAGCGACCAGGCCGCGGCGATCTTGCCGTAATGATGGTGCCAGACTTTTGCAAACAGCAGCGGCCCGAGAGCGATCGACAGCAGGAGGCCGGCAAAGGGCAGCGCATACGGCCAGCGCATCGCCGCGCCGTCGAGCCCGGTCGCCGCCCATGCGTGCTGTGGCAACAACACGAGGAGGATCGCGGCGATGAACCCGCTCGCGCGCCGAACGACAAGCCGTCTAGAAAGCAATGAAGTGCCTCGCCGTTTCAATCGCACCGAACGCATCGAGATTGTCGTGTCCACCGCCCGCAAAGCGAACGAACTCCTTCGGTTCGTGCGCAAGCGCGAACAGACGCTCTCCGAACACGATGGAAATGGCAAGGTCATCGGTGCCATGCATCACCAATAGCGGCACAGTGACGCGCGGGATGCGCTCGTCGGAATGAAATGGATCTCGCATCAGCAGGCGGACCGGAACGTACCAGAACGATGAAGCTGCAATATCGGCCGTCGATGTATAGGGCGCTTCCAGGATGAGTTTTCCAACACGATGCTCCGAGGCGATCGCGACCGCCACGCCGGTCCCGAGCGAAAAGCCCCACGCGACGATTCGCTCCGCCGCGTAGCGCGCGGTGGTGAAGGCGTAGGCGGCCGCGGCATCGCGCAGCAGGCCCGCCTCGCTCGGCGCCCCGCTCGAGCCGGCATAGCCGCGATAGGACAGCGCGACCAGGCCGGTGCCGTCCGCCGTCATGGCCTTGAGGCGGCTGACGCGACCAGCGAGATAATCGCCATTGCCCGGAAAATACAGGATCACGGGGCGGCCTGGCTTCGCCGGCACGTGCCAGACGATGACATTCTCGCCATCGGAGGTAGTCAGGACGTGCTCTTCGGCCTCGGGGAAGCCTGCGGCGTCCGGCGTGGTGCGACCGACGGGCGGGATCGGAAACAGCATCTCGCGCTGCCTGACATACAGCACGAGGAGACCGGCGCAATAGACGGTCACGAGCAGGATGGCGATCCATTTGACGATGGTCATGATGACGCGACCCGGCCCCTGTTCAGGGTTTGCACCGGCTCGGCAGCAATTTCATGACATCGCCCGAGGCGGGCCGGAACGTCACGGCAGCCGCACGCCGCCTGGTGAGCGGTGTGCCACGCGACGCGCTGCTCGCGCGTCGCATTGGCAATGGCCCGCTTGCCTCCGCGCTACATCGCCTTGACGATGTTCTCGGTGACCTTCTTGGCGTCGCCGAGCAGCATCATGGTGTTGTCGCGATAGAACAGCGGATTGTCGATGCCGGCATAGCCGGAAGCGAGCGAGCGCTTGATGAACATCACGGTGCCGGCCTTCCAGACCTGGAGCACCGGCATGCCGTAGATCGGCGAGGTCTTGTCCTCTTCGGCCGCCGGATTGGTGACGTCGTTGGCGCCGATCACGAAGGCGATATCGGCCTGCGCGAATTCGGAGTTGATGTCCTCGAGCTCGAACACCTCGTCATAGGGCACGTTGGCCTCGGCCAGCAGCACGTTCATGTGGCCGGGCATGCGGCCGGCGACCGGGTGAATGGCGTATTTCACCTCGACGCCTTCTTTCTTCAGGATGTCGCCCATTTCACGCAGCGCATGCTGAGCCTGTGCCACCGCCATGCCATAGCCGGGCACGATGATGACCTTCTGCGCGTTCTTCATGATGAAGGCTGCGTCGTCGGCCGAGCCGAGCTTGGCCGGCTTCTGCTCGCCGCCGCCACCGCCGGCCGCCGCGGTCTCGCCGCCGAAGCCGCCGAGAATGACCGAGATGAAGGAGCGGTTCATCGCGTGGCACATGATGTAGGACAGGATCGCGCCGCTTGATCCCACCAGCGCGCCGGTGATGATCAGCGCGGAATTGCCGAGGGTGAAGCCGATGCCGGCCGCGGCCCAGCCCGAGTACGAGTTAAGCATCGAAATCACGACCGGCATGTCGGCGCCGCCGATCGGGATGATCATGAGGACGCCGAGCGCCAGCGCGATGATGACGATCAGCCAGAAGTCGAGCGCGCTGCCCGTCATGACCAGCCCGACGATGAAGACGACGAGCGCGATCGCGAGCGCAATGTTGATGATGTGGCGGAACGGCAGGATGATCGGCGCACCGCTCATGCGCGCGGACAGCTTCAGGAACGCGATCACCGAGCCGGTGAAGGTCAGCGCGCCGATGGCGACGCCGAGCGACATCTCGACCAGGCTCTGCGGATGGATGTTGCCGGGGCTGCCGATGTCGAAGGCCTCCGGCGCGTAGAACGCACCGGCCGCGACCAGCACCGCGGCCATGCCGACCAGCGAATGGAACGCGGCGACCAGTTCCGGCATTGAGGTCATCGGCACCCGGCGGGCAATCACTGCGCCGACGCTGCCGCCGATCGCGATGCCAAGGATCACGAGGATCCAGGCGAGGCCGTCCGCCGGCGGATGGCTGGCCAGCGTGGTGGCGACCGCGATCGCCATGCCGATCATGCCGAAGAAATTACCCTGCCGCGATGTGGCGGGGCTGGACAGCCCGCGCAGCGACAGGATGAACAGCACACCTGCCACGAGATACAGAACTGCAGCCAGATTGGCGTTCATCTCAGGTCCCCTTTGTCTTTGTCACCCCGAGGTGAACGCCGCTCACTTCACCTTCTTCTTGTACATCGCCAGCATGCGCTGGGTGACAAGGAAGCCGCCGAAGATATTCACGCAGGCGAAAATGAGCGCGATGAAGCCGAAGCCGCGCGCCCAGCCCGAGCCGCTCGAGATCATGCCGACCCCGACCGCGAGCAGCGCACCGACCACGATCACCGAGGAGATCGCATTGGTCACGCTCATCAGCGGCGTATGCAGCGCCGGGGTCACCGACCACACCACGAAATAGCCGACGAAGACGGCGAGAACGAAGATCGACAGCCGGAAGACGAAGGGGTCGACGACCTGTGCAACATGCTCCATGGCGGCTCTCCTTACGCTTTCGGCTGGAAGTTCGGGTGGATGACGGCGCCGTCCCTGGTCAGCGCGGTCGCTTTGACGAGCTCGTCGTCCCAGTTCACGGCCAGCGCCTTGCTGGTCTTGTCGACCATCGTTTCGATGAAGTTGAACAAATTGCGCGCGTAGAGGCTGGAGGCCGACGCCGCGACGCGGCCGGCGACGTTGGTGTAGCCGACGATCTTGATGCCACCGACATCAGCGACCTCGCCCGCCTTGACGCCTTCGACATTGCCGCCGCGCTCGACGGCGAGATCGACCAGCACTGATCCCGGCTTCATCGACTTGACCATGTCAGCCGTGACGAGCCTCGGCGCCGGCCGGCCCGGAATCAGCGCGGTGGTGATCACGATGTCCTGCTTCTTGATGTGCTCGGCGGTGAGCGCGGCCTGCTTGGCCTGGTATTCCTTGGACATTTCCTTGGCGTAGCCGCCGGCGGTCTGCGCGTTCTTGAATTCCTCGTCCTCGACGGCGAGGAATTTTGCACCGAGCGATTCGACCTGCTCCTTGGTGGCGGGCCGGACGTCGGTCGCGGTGACGACGGCGCCGAGACGGCGTGCGGTCGCGATCGCCTGGAGGCCGGCGACGCCGACGCCCATCACGAACACTTTGGCGGCGGGCACCGTGCCGGCCGCGGTCATCATCATCGGGAAGGCGCGTCCGAAGGCCTCGGCGCCCTCGATCACGGCGCGGTAGCCGGCGAGGTTGGCCTGCGAGGACAGCACGTCCATCACCTGCGCGCGCGTGATGCGCGGCATCAATTCCATCGCGAAGGCGGAGACACCGGCATCGGCGATCGTCTTCAGCGCGGCCTCGTTGCCGTAGGGGTCCATGATGGCGATGACGAGCGCGCCGCGCTTGTACTGCGCCAACTCGGAGGCTTCAGGGCGCTTCACCTTGATGATGATGTCGGCGTCCTTCAGCGCGTCGGCGCTGACGGTGGCGCCCACGGCGGTGAATTCGGAGTCCGGCAGGCCCGACTTGAGGCCGGCGCCCGGCTCGACGGCGATCTCGGCGCCCAACGCCTTGAACTTCTTCACCGTATCCGGCGAAGCGGCGACCCGCGGCTCCGACGGATCGATTTCCTTGGCAACGGCGATCTTCATAGGCCCTCCGGCGACGCGGGAAGAAGCGCGCACGCGAACTTAGCGTTACTCCCGCAACGTTGGATACCGGTTTTCAATCCGGCTTGATTGCAAATTTTATAGGCACCGACGACACTGGCGGTGCTGCAGGGGATGAATCAGGTCAGGAAGATCGCCATCAGGATCACGATAAGCGCGACCGAGACCGTGCCGTACTTCACCAGCTTGATGAAGCCCTCGTAGGTCTGCTCGTGGGCAACGTAGTCGTTGCCGTCGGCGGTGCTGTACGCCACTTCGCTATGGTCAGCCATGAATTGTCCCCAGTCGAAAGTCGAATTTCGTGGCTGGGATACCGCAAACTTCCGGGCAGGGCAACGGCACGGAGGCGCGGTTTCCCGGCAAATCAGGTCATTTGGAATTCCAATGGGCGGGAATTCGGCTCAGACCGGTGATCCGCCCGTCAGAGGCGGTCTCCGATGCCACGAGCCGAGGCCTCTCAGCGCAGGCCGAGCGCACGGCGGACTGCGCCGATCGGCTCCACCTTGCTGTCGCAGAAGTTTCGCTTTGCGCAGCGTTCTCCCGGAACGTTGACGACGATTGCATCCGCGCCGGCATCCTCGGTGAGAAAACCGTGGCTCATGTGGAAACCCAGCGCGCGGTAGACCTCGAACTGCTCCTCCGAGAAGAACTGGTCACCGGTGGTTTCATGCGGGAAGGTGTCGTTGCGGCGTGCATAGTCGCGGATGTAGTCGTTCTCGTCTCCGGTCAGGGACGACTTGATGTACACGAGGTACCCCTTTTCCCCCGAGCCGTAGTCGATGGTGCCGACCGCCACGTGCGGTCCGCCCGCCGTGCGCCGGGCCGGGGATTTGGTTGCGTTGCACTTCATCCACTCGAGCGTGGTGTTGCGGATCGGCGTCCACGGCAGATCGATGATGATCCCGAGATCGATGCGCGCATAGCGCTGCAGCGTCACCAGGGATGAGAAATTCATGGGTGCATCGGCTTCGGCGTCAACCGCGATGATCACCTTGCAGCGTCGTCGCAACAACTCGTAGACACCGAGATTCTCGATGTGTCCGCCGTCCGTCAGGTAGACCGCATCGGCATTCTCGTAAAGCCGGCCCGAGATCTCAGACCATAGAAACAAAGGGGTCGAGTGGTGCTGCGGCTTGTCCTTTGTCGAGACCCAGCGCGGGTTCTTCAACCAGTACCCCAGGCGCACGTTGAGGAGCGCCAGGGTCGGGGTCAGCGAGCGGATCGACCCCGAGCCCATGTTCGACGAAGCAGCGGCCCCGGAGATTGCCATCGCGGTCGCAAGATCGAGGCCCGGCGCGACCTTCTCGAATGCCGGTGTATTCGCATAGCCAGTGGCCTCGCTGCCGACGTGCAGCGGCGAGAATATGAAGAAATCCGCGTTCCGTCCCCGCCGATTGGCGAAGTCGGATCCTTGGATGTTCAGCGCGGCGTTGATGATGGGATATGGCGAGGCCAGGCTGCATTTTTTCGATGTCGCGACCGTCATCGCTCCCGCTGGATCGACCCCGTAGACCATCTGATGTAACAGACCGCTCAGCTTCTCCTCGTCGAGCGGAAGGAAATCCCTCCCCTGGTCCAGGCTCGGCATGTTCCGCGACGGCTCCCCGTCGGCGTAATAGAGCGGATTGAACAAGAAGGCCTTGCTGAGGCGATCACGATAGAGCCGGTGCAACGAATTGGCATTCGGCCCGAGAACCCACGACAGGCCGAACATGGCCGAGCCCGACAAGAAGTAGAGCAGCATCATCCGCCAGCTGACACTGTTGCCGAACTGGTACTTCGACCAAGTGAATTTGTCCGGGGACTGCAATGACGCAACGGAAAACAGCCATGCGGGAATGTGCGAGATCGGCCCCACCGGCTTGGAGACGACGACCTTCGCTTCGCGATTGGTGATTTCGGCCGAGAGCTTGCGGGTCGCCGAGTCAAACTGGACATTTCCCTTGACATCGACACCGGCCGCGGGCGGCACGGGTTGCACGCCAGCCGCTCCCCACTCCTCGATCATGGGGTATTGACGGTAGGCGGCGTCGAGGGTCTTGTCGTTCGCGATGCCCCAATAGCAAAGATAGAGATATCCGACCCAGATCAGCAAGGGCAGCGCCAGTCCCGCGACAAGCACGGCTGCTTTCGCCGCATGGGCGAGCAGGCGTGATCCCAGGTCCGAGGCGCCGGCGCCCTTCAGCAGGTCGGCGAATTGCTGCCGGAACAGCGTGACAGCCGCCGCAACCGGCGCAGTGATGGCCGCAAGCGATTGGACCCACTTGATTGCAACGCCGCCAATGATGCCGCCGGACTGAGTCGTGTTAGCGTCGGCGACATCGAACATCTGGGCGATCATGAAGGGCTGAAATTCGAAGAAGCAGATGGCGGCAAGCAGAACGAGATAGGTCGCGCCGACCGTCGACGGATAGCCGCGGAATTCACCTCCCTTGGTCGACGAAATCGATCGCAGCACTGCCCAGCCAAAGAAAAGCGCAAGGCCGAGCAGGACCGCTGCAAGCGAAAGGCCAAAGTGATCGACATTCAGGCAGCTGGCGATCGCACAGATGAGACCCATCGCAAACGCAAGACCGGCCAGGTACCGAAACAGCTCGCGCCGCCCGACTTTGAAAAGGCGCCCGACCAACAAAAGCAGCAAAGCGACAACAAGGCCGACAAGAAAGAAGGCAGGCATCAATCCCAGGCTGGAGAGGGGACCAAGATTGTGGGTGTCGTCGACGCTCAGGCCGAAGAAATTGGTCGTATAGAGTGACGAGCGTGCGGCGTTGGACAGGATCGTGATCACTGCAACGAGCAGTACAACCGGCAGCGTCAGGCTCAGATTGGCAACGAGTCCACGCACGACGATTGCGACGCCGGTGATCAGGTCGCGCGCGCCGGCCGGAACGAGATAGTTCGAGTAATTCCGGATATGGCCCACCGCAGGCGTGTCACTGATCTCATTTGCGCTCTCGGCTCCAGGTGTCGGCGTGCTTCCGAAGACGAAATTCTGCGCCCGCGTCATGGTCGCCGTAAACGAACAGCCGGTGTAACCGCCGCCCGATACGGTCGACAGATAGTCGATGTGCTTGATGAGCCCGTGGTGATTGAAAGCCTGCAAGACGCCGAGGCAGATTGCGGAGGATCGGATCCCGCCGCCTGACAGCGCAAGGCCGACCGTGTCGATCGCCTTTTCGTCGCCAGGGTATGCAACGGGATCCATACCCTGGGCTAGGCGGCGGTTGTTGATGGCTGCGAGCTCGCGCTTGACGATCTTCCGGTGCTGCGTCCCCCACAGCTGCTGTTCCCCCACAGCCCGTGGCGGCTCCACCTTGGGGTCTGGGGCACTGATCCTGGCCATGTTCGCCTCCCTGGCCGAGCACACGCGACGATCAACGATCACAGATTGCATTGCAGGTCGAACCCGCCTGCAAGAATTAGTCCGGTCCCGGGCACAAACGTTCAATGTGCATGGCGGGATCTTTACAACCCGCCTCCCCCGTTGTCGGAACAACGGGACACTCGGACGGCCGACCCGACCTGCTCGCTGCAGCGCTGAAGGCGGTTCGGCTCAGCCCATCGCTTCCAGTTCGTCGATCATGCCGGCGATGACGCTCAGGCCGCCGTCCCAGAACTTTGGATCCTTGGCATCGAGCCCGAACGGCCGCAGCAGTTCGGAATAATGCTTGGTGCCGCCGGCGGCGAGCATGTCGAGATAGCGCTCGGCAAAGCCTTCGGCCGCGTTCTCGTAGACGGCGTAGAGCGAGTTCACGAGACAATCGCCGAATGCATAGGCGTAGACGTAGAACGGCGAATGGATGAAGTGCGGGATGTACATCCAGTAGTTCTCGTAGCCCGCTTTGATCTCGATTGCCGGACCAAGGCTCTCGCCCTGCACCGAGAGCCAGATCTCGCCGAGCCGCGTCGCGGTGAGCTCGCCGTTCTTGCGTTCGGTGTGGACCGCGCGCTCGAAGGAATAGAACGCGATCTGCCGCACCACGGTGTTGATCATGTCCTCGACCTTGCCGGCGAGCAGCGCCTGGCGCTGCCTTGCGCTCCTGGTCTGCGCCAGCAGCCGCCGGAAGGTCAGCATCTCGCCGAACACGCTCGCGGTCTCCGCCAGCGTCAGCGGCGTCGGCGCCATCAACGCGCCGTTCCTGGCCGCCAGCACCTGATGCACGCCATGGCCGAGCTCATGGGCGAGCGTCATCACGTCGCGCGGCTTGCCCTGGTAGTTCATCAGCACGTAGGGGTGCGCGGACGGCGTGGTCGGATGCGAGAAGGCCCCCGGCGCCTTGCCCGGACGTACCGGCGCGTCGATCCAGCGGTCGGCAAAGAAGCGCTCGGCGATATCAGCCATCTTGGGCGAGAAGCCGCGATAGGCGGAGAGCACCATGTTTCGCGCATCGCCCCAGCCGATCACGTCGGTCGCAGCAAAAGGCAGCGGCGCGTTGCGGTCCCAATAGGCCAGGCGCTTCCTGCCGAACCAGCGTGCCTTCAGCGCGTAGTAGCGATGCGACAATTTTGGATAGGCTGCGCGCACCGAGGCGACCAGCGCATCCACCACCTCGCGCTCGACGCGGTTGTTCAGGTGCCGGGAATCTGCGACGTCCTTGAAGCCGCGCCAGCTATCGGAGATGTCCTTGTCTTTGGCCAAAGTGTTGGTGATCAGCGCAAAGGTGCGCTCATTGGCCTTGAAGGTCTTTGCGAGCGCCTCTGCCGCGGCCTTGCGCTTGGCGCCGTCGCGGTCCTGCAACAGATTGAGCGTCGGCTCGATCGCGAGCTCCTTGGGCCCGACCTTGAAGCGCAGGCTCGAAATGGTCTGGTCGAACAGCCGATTGAAGGCGGAATAGCCGGTCTGCGCCTTCTCCAGGAAGAGCTGCTCGAGCTTGTCCTCGAGCTGGTACGGTTTCTCCTTGCGTAGATCCTCGATCCAGGGACGGTAGTGCGCGAGCTCGGTGGCCTGCATCGCGCGGTTCAAAATATCGTCATCGATCCGGTTGAGCTCGAGCGCGAAGAACAGCAGATGCGTCGATGCCGCCGTCAGGCGCTCGGAAACGTCGCCGTAAAACTTTGAAATCTTGGGGTCCACGCTGTCGCCGGCATGAACGAGGCCAGCGTACGAGCCGAGCCGGCCGGCGAGGTCGTCGATCGCCTCATAGCGTCGCACGGCTTCTGCGAGCCATTTTCCGCCATCTTCCTTTGCTGTTCCTGTTGCGAGCTTGCCCTTGTAGTCCGTCTCGAACGCGACGCAATCGGCATCCATCTTTGCGAGATCGCGCGCCACTTCCGGCGCATCGATCCCGGAATAGAGGTCGGCGAGGTTCCACTCCGGAAGCTTGCCGGTCTTGCTCGCAGGCTTTGCGGGTGAAGGTCTGGAGGACTTTGCCTTGATGACCGATTGCTTGGTGCCTGGTTTGCGGAGAGCAGACTTTTTGAGAGCAGACTTTTTGAGTGCAAGCTTGGAGCTCGAATTCATTGTGTGGGAAACCTGTGTTCAACAATCGCGACGGCGGGCGGGGGCATCAGGATTTAACAGTGCGTTAATCGGCTTCGGCCAGAGTGCCCCGATTCGAGACAGATAGTAGTAGCGTGCGGGGAACACCATGGCTGCCAGTATTTTGATCGCCGACGACGACGCTGTAGCCCGCCGGCTGGTCGAAAACATGGTGCAGAAATGCGGCTATGAGACGATCGTGGTGGACTCCGGCGATGCGGCGATCGCCGCCCTCACCGCCCCCGACGCGGCCATCGACGGCGTCATCCTCGATCTCGTGATGCCCGGCCTCGACGGCATGGGCGTGCTGGCGAAAATCCGCGAAGCGGGTCTCAGCATCCCCGTCATCGTGCAGACGGCCCATGGCGGCATCGACAATGTGATCTCGGCGATGCGCGCGGGTGCGGCCGACTTCGTGGTCAAGCCGGTCGGCCTGGAGCGGCTCCAGGTCTCGCTTCGCAACGCGCTCAATTCGTCCGCGCTCAAGGGCGAACTGCAGCGCATCCGTCACAGCCGCGAAGGCCGGCTGACCTTCTCCGACATCATCACACGCGCCGAGGCGATGGCGGGCGTGATGCGCGCGGCGCAGAAAGCAACAAACTCCTCGATCCCGGTGCTGATCGAGGGCGAGTCCGGCGTCGGCAAGGAGATGTTCGCGCGTGCCATTCATGGCAGCGGCGAGCGCAAGGCCAAGCCGTTCGTCGCGGTCAATTGCGGCGCGATCCCCGACAACCTCGTCGAATCCATTCTGTTCGGTCACGAGAAGGGTGCCTTCACCGGCGCCACCGAACGCCACACCGGCAAGTTCGTCGAAGCTCATGGCGGCACGCTGTTCCTGGACGAGGTCAGCGAGCTGCCGCTGAGCGCGCAGGTCAAGCTGCTTCGCGCGCTCCAGGAAGGCGCGGTCGAGGCGGTCGGCGGCCGCAAACCCGTGAAGGTCGACGTCCGCATCATCTCGGCGACCAACCGCAGGCTGCTCGAGCGGGTCAAGCAGGGCCACTTCCGGGAAGACTTGTTCTATCGCCTGCACGTGCTGCCGCTGACGATCCCATCGCTGCGCGCCCGGCGCGAGGACATTCCGCATCTGCTCAGGCATTTCCTGGCGCGCTTTGCCGCCGAGGAGAACCGCCCCATCACCGGCATCAGCGGCGAGGCCGTTGCGCACCTTGCCCAGCTCGATTGGCCCGGCAACATTCGCCAGCTCGAAAACGCGGTCTATCGCGCCGTGGTGATGAGCGAGGGCGACCAGCTTGGCCTCGACGACTTCCCTCTGATCGCCTCGCAGCCGCATCCGGGAACAGACATTCCGACCGCGCCGCTGATGCTGGAGCCGATCGCGGCCCCCTCCGTGGTGTCAGGTAATGAAATACCGATCGCGCCGCTGCCCATGGCGGGTGCCCTCTCAATGCTGACCGCGACCGGCGACGTCCGGCCGCTGGAAGACATTGAGAACGAGATCATCCGTTTCGCGATCTCGCATTACCGCGGGCAGATGTCGGAGGTCGCCCGCCGCCTCAAAATCGGCCGGTCCACCCTCTACCGCAAACTCGATGAAGCCGGAGTTCCCGGCCATGGCGGCAAAAGCGGTGAGGAGACGCACTGAGCCGGACGCGAACGGCGGTTCGTCCGGGCGGAGCGATACGACTGTAAGCCGTTCGTATGACGACGGAATTCGACTGCGATTTGAACCGTGACTTGGAAGTGACAGACACAGGGAAAAGCGCGTGGCAGAAGCGCACAATCCGTTGCCAAGAGGCGTGCTTGAAGTCAGTTTGTCGTGAGTTGTCCCGGGTAGCGCTGGCTGCGAAATCGGGGCCTGTATATCGTCCGCGTAAGATTCGTCTGCGTAGGAATCGTTGCGTGCAGGCGTGCAACTTTCGAGAGGCCGGCGCGGTTTAGCCGAAGCTCAATAGGCGATAACGAAGCTGTTCCACGGGGGACAGTTCACCCGAGGGGTGCGACACAATGCGTGACTGTTTGAACCACCGTGCAGGCTTTGACCGTGTCTTGATCACGGTCGCGGCGACCTTCCTCACGGTATCGGCCAGCTCAGCCCTGGCGCAGGATCAGGCGCACAGCAGCGCTGCCGAGCTCGCGATCGAAGCCGCCATCCCGCGCCCCGAACCCGCAAACGTCCCGCCCCCGACCGCATCAGACATCAAGCTCGACACCACCGCCACGGTGGTGGACCCTGCTAAGGAGCCCGCCAAGGAACCCCTGAAGGCCGAATCCGCCCCCGCGCCGGACAAGGTCGAGACCAAGCCTTCCGACGTCGCCACCACGCCCGCCGCCGAGGCGACGAAGAGCGAGACGGCGAAGACTGAACCTGCCAAGACCGAACCTGCCAAGGCCGACACGGCGATCCCAACGCCGGCCGCGCCCGCCACCGCTGCGGCTCCGGCCTCGGAGCCGGTGAGGGCCGCGAGCAACGTTCCCGCGGCCGACCAGCCGGTCGCCGACAAGCTCAAGGACATCATTGGCGCAAAGGCCTCGCGCTATCTCGACCGTAAGAACGAACGCGCTGCGATCGAGAAGTTCTACGGTGCACGCGACTTCGCGCCGGTCTGGAGCCAGGGCGGCAGCCTGACCGCTGCGGCCAAGGGCGTGATCGCACGGCTGAAGGACGCGGCGTCCGACGGTCTCAATCCCGCCGATTACCCGGTGCCGGACTTCGCGGCCGCCACGACACCCGATACGCTCGCCGATGCCGAGCTCAAGCTCACCGCCAGCATGTTCGACTATGCGCGCCAGGCCCAGAGCGGCCGCATGCACTGGTCGCAGGTCAGCGGCGACATCCTCTATCCCGAGCATCCGGTCGATCCGAACGAGGTGCTCGCCAAGGTCACGACCGCGGCGGACGCCTCCGCGGCGCTCGACAGCTACAATCCGCCGCAAAAACTTTACAAGGAGCTGAAGGCGAAGCTCGCGGAGCTCCGCGGCCAGGGCAACGGCCCGGTGATCGAGATCGCCGATGGTCCGGCGCTGAAATACACCCCGGCCGGCAAGAAGCAGGCTGAAATCGTCGTTGAAGATCCGCGCGTGCCGCAGCTGCGCGCCAAGCTCGGCATCACCGAGAACGCCAGCGACACCCGCTATGACGCGGCGGTCGCCGAAGCCGTGCGCAAATTCCAGAACAGCGCCGAGCTCAAGGCGACCGGCATCCTCGACGACAAGACGGTGAGGGCGATCAACGCCCCGAAGCGCGACAAGCAGATCGACGTGGTGCTGGTGAACATGGAGCGCTGGCGCTGGCTGCCGCGCGACCTGGGCGCGCCCTCGCTGGGCGATGCCTATGTCATCCTCAACATTCCCGACTACACGTTGAAGGTGATGCAGCGCGGCCAACAGGTCTGGACCACCCGCGTCGTCACCGGCAAGCCCGGCACGCATGCGACCCCGCTGCTCACCGAGACGATGAAGTACATCACGGTCAATCCGACCTGGAACGTGCCGCCGTCGATCGTCTACAACGAATATCTGCCGGCGCTTCAGCAGGACCCGACAGTGCTCCAGCGCATGGGCCTCAAGCTCGAACAGAACCGCGATGGTTCGGTGCACATCTCGCAGCCGCCCGGTGAAGCCAACGCGCTCGGCCGCATCCGCTTCAATTTCCCCAACAAGTTCCTGGTCTATCAGCACGACACGCCGGACAAGAACCTGTTCGCCCGGGACGAACGCGCCTTCAGCCACGGCTGCATGCGCGTGCAGAACCCGGATCAGTACGCCTCGGTCCTGCTCAACATCGCGATGCCGAACGAGAAGTACACGCCGGAACGCATCCGCAGCATGTACGGCAAGAGCGAGATCGACCTGAAATTCCCGACCCCGATCCCGGTCAACATCACCTATCAGACCGCATTCGTGGACGATGGCGGCAAGCTGCAATTCCGCAAGGACGTCTATGGCCGCGACGCGACCATGATCAACATCCTGAAGAACGGTCGCGGCAAGGATCTCGAGAACGTCGTCGCGCACTCCCAGCCGAGCTATTCACGCCCGGCGACGACACTGCCGAACGGGGTGTTGGCGGCCAACAACGGCGGCTCGTCCGGGCCGAATTTCTTCGAGCGGCTGTTCGGAGCGCCCACCCCGCCGCCGGCCCCGGTCGGCCGCCGGCCGCAGCAGCAGCGGGTATTCACCCGCTGAGCCAGGCCGCCCGGCGCCTGATTTCCTGAAATTCTGCAGTAAAATCAGCGACCTCATCCTCTGGATGGGGTCGCTTAACGTTAACCATTCTCCACCTGACCTCAGGCAGCGGGCGTTTTTTTGCCACACTCACCCGGTTAGGTTCGCGATCTGACTTGGTTTGGGGGCGGGAAGGTCAACCTCGAATTAACCTTCTCGCTTTAACAAAGCGTTCATCCTCTTTCGCGCGCTAACGGGGTTAGCGGGAGAGTCCATTTTGAACGCTCGTCGACTGGGTGGGCTCTAACGTGCTGACTGGAATCGCACGCCAATTCGCTGTGCTGTCGTTGTCCCATGCGGGAGTGAAGGCCGGATCCAGAATCGGCCTCGCTGCCGTATTGCTGCTTGCTGCCGCGGGTTCAGTTCACAACGCCGCCGCGCTCAACGAGACCAAGACGCTCTCCTTCCACCACACCCATTCCGGCGAAGACCTCACCGTCACCTTCAAGCGCGACGGACGCTACGACGAAGCGGCGCTGAAGCAGCTCAACCACTTCCTGCGCGACTGGCGCAGCCAGGACGAGACGGTCATGGACCGTCACCTCTTCGACATCCTCTGGGAAGTCTACCGCGACGTCGACGGCAAGCAGCCGATCCAGATCATCTCCGCCTACCGCTCGCCCGCGACCAACTCCATGCTCCGCCGCCGCTCCTCCGGCGTGGCGCGCTTCAGCCAGCACATGCTGGGGCATGCGATGGACTTCTACATCCCGAACGTGCCGCTGGAGCAGATCCGCTTCGCCGGCCTGCGCCTCCAGCGCGGCGGCGTCGGCTTCTACCCGACCTCCGGCTCGCCGTTCGTACATCTCGACACCGGCAGCATCCGGCACTGGCCGCGCATGACGCATGACCAGCTCGCCCGGGTCTTCCCGGACGGACGCACCGTCCACCTCCCGACCGACGGCACGCCGTTGAAGGGTTATGAGCTCGCCAAGGCAGAGATCGAGCGGCGCGGCAGCGGCGAGGATTCCGGCAGCAAGTCGAATTTCTTTGCCGCCCTGTTCAAGGGCAAGTCGGCTCCGGCCGCGGCGAGCAACGACGAGGATGACGAGGGCGCGCCCGCCCCGTCCGCGAAGACTGTCGCGCCGACCGTGGTCGCCGCCGCGACCAAGCCGGCCGATCCGGTGCCGACGCCGCGCGCCAAGCCGTCAGTCGCGGCGACGATCCAGCTCGCCTCGGCCGATGCGCAGATCGTCGCGCTTGCCAAGCCGAAGCCGGCCCCCGTGGCTGACAAGCCGGCCGCCGGCAAATCTGCTGACGCCAAGCCCGAGACCCCCGCCGACATCATCAATGCCCGCGGCTTCTGGGATACCCCGACTGCGCCGCAGCAGGCGACGCCGGCCCAAATTGCTGCGCTGAAGGCACGGCAGGCGCTTGCCGCCGCCACCGATCCGCAGCCGACCGCGAGCGTGTCCAGCGCCGCCTATCAGGCGCTGGCCTACGCGCCGGCGTCCGCCTCCCCGGTCGACCGCGCCAATGTCGTCGCCGCCTCTGCGCCGATCCCGCGCTCCGCCCGTCCCGCCGCCGCATCGCGCAACGTTGCGCCCGCGACCGAGATCAACACGGTGGTCGGCAAGCGCATCGACGGCATGGTCGCAACCGCGACCCGGCTCTCCGCAGCCAAGGGCGAAAGCATCTGGCTCAAGATCGTGATGCTGTCGCCGAGCGCCAGCCGCGCGATGTCGGTCACGCTGATGGGCGAGCTCGACACCGCCGCAATGCGCGCCTACTTCGTCAAGCCGCAGTCCGTGATCGCCATGGGTTTTGCCGACGATCCGATGCAGGGCCTGTCCTGCGACAGTTTCTCGGGCACCGCCACCGCCAAACTCGAGACGACGTCCTTCGTCGTACGGACGGCTTCGCTGCGCTGACGTCTTCGCGCGCCGCTAACGCTTCCTCCGTCGATCCAGATGATACGTCAACGCCAGCAACAGGCAGACCGATAGGTCCTGCTTCGGCAGCTTGCCCGACACCGGCAACAGCAACGCCCTGGTCTGCCGATATTCGAACTGATCGGGAAAGCGTTCACGAAAGGTATCGACCAGCGTCGTCTTGCAGTTGAACAGAATCGCGGCGTGCGCGGAGTCCTTCAGGCGGCCGAGCCGGATCGTGCTGCCACTGCCGGTCTCTTCGGTCAGATAAGCAGGCTCGCCCCATTTCAACGTTTCGGTAAGACGGCCGATGCCTTCATGCGCCGCGGCGGCCGCGAAGATCAGCTCGCGTACCCAAAGCAGCCGCTTGCCGATCGACGCCGGAAAAGCATCGTAGGCACGGCTTACCTCGCGCGGCAGCGGCGGCGCAGTCACCGCGGTCTCCTTCGATCGGCATGGTGTCGCCCTGGCGAAAGCCAGGACGACACCGATAGCTCAGATCATCCCCAGTGCTTGCATGTAGGTCTCAAGGATCGTCTCGGCCTCGGCGCGCTCGTTCGGGTCCTGCTTGCGCATGCGCACGATGGTGCGCAGCGCCTTGACGTCGTAGCCGTTGCCCTTGGCCTCGGCGAATACGTCGCGGATGTCGTCGGAGATCGCCTTCTTCTCTTCCTCCAACCGCTCGATGCGCTCGATGATGGACTTGAGCTGGTCCTTGGCAAATTTCGTCGCGGGCTCGTCGTCGCGGACGGCGGCGGAGGGGGCCATCTTGGTACTCCCAATGGAACTGGCAAAACGAGGTGACGCCGGCATCCTCACCGCGCGTGCTGGTTAGACCCTTAGGGTTCGGACCTCTCGCGTTCAAGGCAGCATCGCGCTCGTCCACAGCGCGCCCACACCTTCCTGCGGCGTGTCGAAGAAAGCGGTTGTGTGATGCGACTCAAAGGCACCGCATATCAGGCTGCCGGCGAGGCCGTTCAGTGCCCCGGATGAACCTTCTTCATGGCATCGAGCTGCTCAGGCGTGGCCGCGCCCTGGTATTTCGACTTCCAGGCCTCATAGGGCATGCCATAGACGGCTTCCCGGCTCTCATCCTTGCTCAAGGCGACGCCTTGGGCGTCGGCGGCGTCCTTGAGCCAGTTGGACAGGCAGTTGCGGCAGAAGCCTGCGAGGTTCATCAGGTCGATGTTCTGGACGTCCGTCCGCGTCTTCAAATGATCGACCAGGCGCCGGAAAGCGGCAGCCTCGAGTTCCGTTCTGGTTTTGTCGTCAATTGCCATGGCTGGATCCCTCGGCTTTGCGAATTGGCTGTGACCTGGATGGGTCACCCTTACGAGATCAGGTGGGGCCTGTCACAGATTTTGCCATATCGCGGCGCAAACGGGCGCGAAGCCGGCTTCAGGCAGTTCCTGGGCCCTACGCCAAATCGTCAATGATCTGATATAGCTTCCGCGACAATGATCGCCGAATCTCCCCGCTCCCGCCTTCGCCTGCTCGCCCGGTTGGTCCCGGTGCTGGTGGTTGGCCTGCTGTACCTCTGGGCCAGCCCGGCTTCCGCCGATTTCCGGCTCTGCAACAACACATCGAGCCGGGTCGGCATCGCGCTCGGCTACAAGGATGCCGAGGGCTGGACCACCGAAGGCTGGTGGAACATCTCGTCGCGCTCCTGCGAGACCCTGCTGCGCGGAACTCTGGTGGCCCGCTTCTATTACATCTACGCCATCGACTATGACCGCGGCGGCGAATGGTCGGGCCAGGCTTTCATGTGCTCGCGCGATAAGGAGTTCACCATCCGCGGCACCGAGGATTGCCTTGCGCGCGGCTATGACCGGACCGGCTATTTCGAGGTCGATACCGGCGAGCAGCGGGCCTGGACGGTGCAGCTCACCGATGCCAACGAACAGCCGTCAAAGCAGCAGCGCGTGCCAGGCCTCCCCGGCCCTGTTGGCCCGGGGGTCCCGGGTTTGCCCAATGGCCCGCCCGGTGGTACGCCCCCCGCCGCGCCTGGCCTCCCGCCAGCTCCCTCGCCCCCGTCTGGAAATAAGCCATGAGGCGTCTTCGCCGTATCAAGATTCTCGCGACCCTTGGACCCGCTTCTTCGGACCTCGCGATGATCCGCCGCCTGTTCGAGGCCGGCGCCGACCTCTTCCGCATCAACATGAGCCACACCCCGCATGACAAGATGCGCGAGCTGGTGGCGACGATCCGCAACGTCGAGAGCAGCTATGGAAGGCCGATCGGCATTCTGGTCGATCTCCAGGGGCCAAAGCTCCGGCTCGGTGCCTTCGCCGAAGGCGCGGTCCAGCTCCAGAATGGCCAGACCTTCACGCTCGATTCCGACAAGGCGCCGGGCGACACCACCCGCGTCCAGCTCCCGCATCCGGAGATCCTGGCCGCGCTGCGGCCGGGCCACGCGCTGCTGCTCGACGACGGCAAGGTGCGGCTGATCGCCGAGGAGACCTCGAAGGAGCACGCGGTGACGCGCGTCGTGGTCGGCGGCCGGATGTCCGACCGCAAAGGCGTCAGCCTGCCCGACACCGACCTGCCGGTCTCGGCGATGACGCCGAAGGACCGCGCCGATCTCGAAGCGGCGCTGGTCACCGGCGTCGACTGGATCGCGCTGTCCTTCGTGCAGCGCGCCGACGACGTGCTCGAGGCCAAGAAGATGATCCGCGGCCGTGCGGCGGTGATGGCCAAGATCGAGAAGCCGCAGGCGATCGATCGCCTCGCCGACATCATCGACGCCTCCGACGCCCTGATGGTGGCGCGCGGCGACCTCGGCGTCGAGCTGCCGCTGGAACGCGTGCCGAGCCTGCAGAAGCAGATGACGCGCATGGCGCGGCGCGCCGGCAAGCCGGTGGTGATCGCGACCCAGATGCTGGAATCGATGATCCAGTCGCCGGTGCCGACCCGCGCCGAGGTCTCCGACGTCGCCACCGCCGTCTACGAAGGTGCCGACGCCATCATGCTGTCGGCGGAATCGGCGGCCGGCAAATTCCCGGTCGAGGCCGTCTCGACCATGAATCGCATCGGCGAGGAGGTCGAGCGCGACCCGATTTATCGCTCCGTCATCACCGCACAGCGCCCGGCCCCGGAAGCCACCGCCGGCGATGCCATCGCGGACGCTGCGCGGCAGATCGCCGAGACGCTCGACCTGCCGGCCCTGATCTGCTGGACCAGTTCGGGATCGACCGCCGTGCGCGTGGCGCGCGAGCGGCCGAAGCCGCCGATCGTGGCGATCACGCCGAACGTCGCGGCGGGACGCCGGCTGTCGGTCGTCTGGGGCATACATTGCGTGGTGGCAGAAGATGCGCGCGACCAGGACGACATGGTGAGCCGCGCCGGCCAGATCGCGTTCCGCGACGGCTTCGTCCGGGCGGGCCAGCGCGTGATCATCGTCGCCGGCGTGCCGCTCGGCATCCCCGGCACCACCAACATGGTGCGCATCGCCTCGGTCGGCCCCGAGGGCGAAGCGAATATCTAGCTCCGCCGGCACCCGGCAAACAAAAAATGTCGAAAACAACCCCATGCACAGTAGCCGGCGGGTCCGGCGGATGTGCTGAGGTTTTTTGAAAAGGCGAGCTCGAGCAACGGCCTGGGCGCGATCAGGTCCGCCGGTCGATCAGGATGACGTTTTAGGCCCCAACCAGCGCTTTCGCCGTCGGCAGCAGCGTCTGCTGCACGACGAGCCCCCTGGCGCGGGCGTCCATGACGCCGACCGCGCGGAGCGCCAGCAGCGTCACGGTCTGCACGGCATCGCGCATCCTGGCGGGATCGTCGAGATTGTCCGGCGCGAGCGGTCCGACCAGGGCCTCGTGCAGCGCGCCGAGCAGCGCGGTGGCAGCAAGGGCCGTGTCCTGCGCCGGCAGGTGGCCGGCGCGCACGGCGGCGTCGATCCGCGAGGCCATCTCGCCCGCGATCTCGCGCCGGCTGGCGAGACGTGAAGCGCTGACATCGACATCGACCGGCTCGGCCAGGATGCCCCAGGCGAGCCTGCGCTGTGACAGGGTATGGACAGCCACGGTGGTGACCGCCGCCGCCAGCGCCGAGGACGGCCCCGGCGCGGCATCGGCGGCTCGCCGGATCGCCGTGAGCTCGTCGCGGGAGACTTCGGCAATCAACTCGGAGATCAAATCGGCCTTGGAGGGGAAGTAGCGGTAGACCGTACCCGCAGCGACGCCGGCGCGAACCGCGACTGGCGCAATCTGCACCGCCGCCATCCCGCCTTCCGCCGCCGCCTCCCGCGCCGCCGCCAGTATCGCACTGCGCCGGGCCGCAAGGCGCTTCACCACTTGATGCGTCCGCCGATAAACCATGGCGCGCTTCCTGTCCCACACGCCGGTCGCACGCCTTGCGGCCGAACGCTTCGTCACTGATATCGCAAATCGCCCCGCAAGGACTGAACAACTATTCAGAGTGGATGACAAGGTGCAAATGCATGAAGCGTCACGCAAAAAAAACGCGAGCTCAAACAGCTAAAAACGTCGCGAACTGCTTTGGTGAAGGGGTAACCACGATCGTTACCGCCATCTTAAACCTGCTCCGCGACTGTGCTGCGGTATCGCGATCCCACCTCGGTGCAGCATGGTCGACACGGACGCCCGGACCGCCTGGCAGCTCTTCCACCTGAACTGGCTTCCCATCGCAGCCATGGGCAGCCTGCTGGCGCTGGGCCTCGCCTTCACCGGCCTGAGCCTCGAACCAGTCGCCTATTGGGTGACGCTGGCAGTTGCTGCAGTCTTGCTCGCGCTGGCCTATGGCCACCGCATCGTCAAAGGCGAGCTTGCCGACCCGAAGCTGCTGTTTTCGCTCGGAACGATCGGACAGATCATTCTCACCTGCGCCATCGTCGGACCGCTCAGCTATGTCGCGGCTAAGCTGAACTGGCCGCTGCAGGACCAGGCGCTGCTTGCGATCGACCGTGCACTCGGCCTCGATCCCGAACCGATCGCGCGATACGTCAACGACCATCCCTGGCTCGCGGACTGCCTGGCTCGCGGATATGGGCTGATCAAATTGCCGCTGCTCGGCATTCCCGTCGTGCTGGCACTGACGGCGCACTATATGCGGCTGCAATTGTTCATGCTCGCGATGAGCCTCGCGCTCGCGGTCACCATCGCGATCTCCGCCGTCGTGCCCGCGATCGGCACCTATTGGGGGCTGCAGCTGTCCGCCGCGCATTTTCCCGAAATCAACACCGCGGTCTATGCCGGGCAGTTGCGCGACATCCTCGCGCTTCGCGACGGTAGCCTGCACGAGCTCCAGTTGTTCTTCCTCGCCGGCGTTGTCTCGTTTCCGAGCTTCCACGCCGCATCCGCCGTGCTCTACATGTGGGCGCTGTGGCCGGTGCGCGGCCTCGGCGGCATCGCGGCTGCGCTCAATCTGCTGATGATTGCGGCAACACCGGTGATCGGCGCGCATTACGTCATCGACGTCGCCGGCGGAATCGCAGTCGCCGCAGCGTCGATCTGGGCGGCGAAATTCTATCTCGAATGGCACCGCCGCGCGCAGCAGACGTCTGCCGCGCCTGCGCCGTCGGCGGTCTGGCAGCCCGGCCTCGCGGAATGACAGCCGACAAGTTGCCCTAGGGTCCGCGCGTAGCGGCGTGCCCGCCGGCAACTTTCAATGTTCAATGTTCTCGACGGTGGGAACGCCTGCGCTTTCGGAGCCGCGGCAGACGCTTTGCCGCCCTACAAGCTTGCTACAGCTTCACGACTTCCCAGATCCGGAAATCGTCCGCCAAAAGAAAAGAGCCCCGTCAAGGACGGGGCTCTTTGAATTCGCGATTCGTACAGCGTTACTTGAGGCTGCTCGAGATCGAGGTGAACTTGGCGTTCAACGTGGTGCCCAGGTTATTGACGACAGTGATGATCGCCAGCGCAATGCCGGCGGCGATCAGACCGTATTCAATAGCGGTGGCGCCGGATTCATCTTTCGCAAAACGCGCAACGAGGTTCTTCATAAAGAGCTCCAAATGAGTACACGAGGCTACAACTGATCTGGTCTTTTGGGCTTCCCAGCGCCGCTTGACCATGGAACCGAACGTAGAGGCAAAGAATTGCGCCGCAGTTAATTCGACTGCGGAAACACAGAGCGGTTTGCGTGTATGCGTCGATGGTAAACCGAAATCTAAAACGATCCGTTAAATTGTCGAGACATCAAGCCGGCCCCGCCTCACCGGTTTACCCGGAATTATGACCGCCGTGGTCCAATGTCGATCGCTCGGCACAACGACAAAAACACCAGGACGACGAGGCGGCATGTCCCTTTCCTTTGCCAACAGCATCACGGTGCAGGGTCGTGCGCGAGCCCTGGTGCCGCTGTGCGTCGGTGCGGGCGCCTATCTCTTCTTCGCGTATGTCGGCGACACGCTGCTTCAGGACTCCGACTCGCTCTGGCAGATCAAGATCGGACAATGGATCCTCGATCACCAGGCGCTTCCCTACACGGACTTCTATTCCTTCACCCGTCCGGGGGCGCCCTGGGTTTCGACCTCATGGCTGTCGCAGGTCCTGTTCGCCCTCTCCTATGCGCAATGGGATTGGGCCGGCCCGGTGGTCCTCACCGCGCTTGCGGTCGCATTGTCGGCGGCGATGCTGGTCGGCCTGCTCGAGGCCCATCTGGAAATTCCGCGAGCGGTCCTGTTCGCGATGTTCGCGCTGTTGCTGTCGCTGCACCACGTTCTGGCGCGGCCACACATGCTGGCGCTGCCCGTGATGATCGCGTGGGTCGGCGTATTGATGGCCGCAGCCGACCGCAAGGGCGCCCCGTCATGGTACTGGCTGCCGCTGATGTCCCTGTGGTCGAACCTGCATGGC
Organism: Bradyrhizobium sp. CW1; assembly: GCF_023100665.1. Classification (NCBI taxonomy): domain Bacteria; kingdom Pseudomonadati; phylum Pseudomonadota; class Alphaproteobacteria; order Hyphomicrobiales; family Nitrobacteraceae; genus Bradyrhizobium; species Bradyrhizobium sp. CW1. Next base: position 1,462,518 of record NZ_CP064684.1, on the reverse strand, counting down.
GGCTTCGTGCTGGGCCTGGCCCTGATCGGCCCGATGTCATTTGTGGCGCTCTGGGGCATGGAGTCCGGCAAGCAGGTCCGACTGCTGTCGCGCTGGTTCCTGTTCGGTGTTGCGGCACTCGCCGCAAGCTGCGTCACGCCTTATGGCTGGCGCACATTGCTCGGCGCGATCAACATCCTCAATCTGGGCGAGCTGCTGACGATCATCTCCGAGTGGGCGCCCGCGAACTTCGCCTCCTTCAACGCATTCGAAGGCGCGCTGTTCGGCCTCATTGCGATCGGGCTGTATCGCGGCCTGACGCTCTCGCCCCCGCGTATTCTTCTGATCCTGCTTCTGACCTGGATGGCGCTCACCCACGTCAGGAGCATCGAGGCCTTCGCCTTCCTGGTGCCGCTGGTGCTGGCCAAGCCCCTCGGCGAACGGTCTGCGCTGCCGCAGCCTGGCACGCAGGGCGGCGAGAGTTGGGCTGCCCGTTACGTCACCGCGACCGGCGCGCTGATGATCGTGGCCGCAGGCTGGACCTCGACCTCACTCTACATGGCGCATCACCGCTTCACCTTCACGATGGATCAGACACCGGTCGCCGCCGTCGATCTGCTCGAGAAACGCAAGGCGCAACGCATCTTCAACGCCTACCAGTTCGGCGGCTATCTGATCTCGCGTGACATCCCGGTCTTCATCGACGGCCGCGCCGAGCTCTACGGCGAAACCTTCGCCATGGACGTCTTCAAGGCCGTGGAGCTCAAGAAGCTCGACAGTCTGACGCGGCTGCTCGACGCGTACCAGATCGACGCCACGCTCATGGTCGCGGACGCACCGGCCGCCCAGGTGCTGGACCACATCAAGGGCTGGAAGCGGCTCTACGCGGACAACATCGCCGTGATCCACGTGCGAACCGGCGGCACAGAGGCCGGCGCGATGCCGGAAGCGGAGTCCTCGAGGGAAGCCGTCAAGTGAGCGCGTCAGCTCAGCAGCCGATATCCGGTCCATCGCGCCGCTGGATCGGAATTCCTCTCGTGATGCTGCCAGCGTTTTCGATCGCAACGCTCTTCGCCTGGGGCGTCCTGATCTCCACCTTCACCCATCCCGGTTGGATCGGGCTGAACCACGTCGCTCCCGGCACCGACTGGATGGTGTTTTACGGCGCCGTCAAATCGTCGCTCGCCGGCAATCTTGCGCTGGTCACCGATGGTGACGCGTTCACGGCCTATCTCAACCAGTCGTTCGCATCATGGCTCACGGTGCCTCTGGAGTTCCGTCCATGGTTCTATCCGCCCGGCTTCCTCGTTCTGCTGCTGCCATTCGCGCCGCTTGGCTTCATCGGCTCCTATGTCGCATTCCAGGCCGCGACCGCAGGCTTCCTGGCCTGGGCGCTTCGCAACCGGTCCGATCAGCCGCAACTGACGCCCTACATCATCGCGGCCGTGCTGGTCTCGCCATCGGCATCTCTCAACCTGGCCGATGGACAATGCGCCTTTCTCGTTGCCGCACTGCTGGTCGCGGGCGTCAGGCTGCTCGGACCGCGACCGCTCCTGGCCGGGGCAATCCTCGGGCTGCTGAGTTTCAAGCCGCAATTCTTCCTGCTCGTCCCGCTCGCGCTAATGGGGGCGCGCCGCTATGGCAGCCTGTGCGCTGCTGCATGCTCGGCATTCGCATTGGCGGCTGCAAGTGCCATGATTTTTGGCGTCGAATTGTGGCTCTGGTGGATACCGCAGGCGTACAACAATCTGGTCAGCCCCGACGCGAAATGGCTGGCCTATGGCCGCATCTGGGGTCACAGCGTGTGGGCCTGCGCGATGCTGCTAGGCCTGCCGGAGCGGCTGGCCTCCATCCTGCAGCTGGCCGCGATCCTTTCGAGCGCGGCGGCAACGTTCGCGGTCTTTCGCTCCTCGCTCCGTACCAACAACAAGCTGATCGTACTGCTTGCGGCAACCGTGCTGGCAGCCCCGCATTCGGGCCCTTATGACGCGACGCTGCTGACGGTCGCCGTCGTGCTGTGGCTTGCCGCATCGATCGATGCTCCACGCTTTCGCGACTGGCTGATCGGGCTCGGCATCTGGATGGTGCCGTTGCTCAGCCCGGCGGTGTATATTCCGGCGGGACGACTATCGCCGCTCCTCATCGTCGCTCTCATCGGCGTCGTGTTCGGCGCGTTGCGCAGTCCGGCAGGGTCTGGCGAGCCGGCAATGTCGCCGCATTCCTGAATCCAATCTGCGGCTGGCGATGCGGGCGCCGAAGTGATGACGCAAACTCCGGAGCGTGTGCCACCACTTCTAGCGTGATTGGCGAGAGATGGTGGGCCCGGCGCTTAGGCACCTTTGCCTGCCGTACTTCTGAGTTTCCAGTGCAACTGCATCAAAATCGTCAATGCGAGCGCAGTGAAGCAAATCCAGACTGTCACCGCGGATCTATTCTGGATTTCTTCGCTGCGCTCGCAATGACGGGCGCTGAGTTGGCACCACCCGCAAATCACCATCACCAACAAAAAACGCGGCGTTTCCGCCGCGTTTTTCAATTCGATCTGCCGTACGCGATTACGCCTGCGGCTGCGGCTCCAGGCCGGGATCCGGATCGGGTCGCGGGCGCGACTTGCCGGCCGGCGGCACGGCCGAGGCGCGCGGTGCGGTCGGCTCGAGCACGGATTCGCGGTTCGGCTTCTTGCCCTTGAGCAGGTCGATGATCTCGTCGCCGGAGAGCGTCTCGAATTCGAGCAGGCCCTTGGCGAGAGCTTCGAGATCGGCGCGCTTCTCGGTGAGAATACGCGTTGCCTCGTTATAGCCTTCTTCGACGAAGCGCCGGATCTCGGTATCGATCTTCTGAACCGTCGCTTCCGATGCGTTCTGGGTGCGCGACACCGACATGCCCAGGAAAACCTCGTCCTGATTCTCGCCGTAGGACACGGTACCGAGCGCCTCGGACAGGCCCCAGCGCGTCACCATCATGCGCGCCAGACGCGTCGCCTGTTCGATGTCGGACGACGCACCCGAGGTTACCTTCTCGCGACCGAAGATCAGCTCTTCGGCGACGCGGCCACCCATCATGATGGCAAGGCGCGAGGTCATCTGCTCCAGCGACATCGACAGCTTGTCACGCTCGGGCAACTGCATGACCATACCCAGCGCACGCCCGCGCGGAATGATGGTCGCCTTGTGGATCGGATCGGTCGCGACGACGTTGAGGCCGACGATGGCGTGGCCGCCCTCGTGATAGGCCGTCAGCAGCTTCTCTTCCTCGGTCATGACGAGCGACTTGCGCTCGGCGCCCATCATCACCTTGTCCTTGGCTTCCTCGAACTCGGCCTGGGTCACCATCCGCTTGTTGCGGCGGGCGGCGGTGAGCGCGGCTTCGTTGACGAGGTTCATCAGGTCGGCGCCGGAGAAACCCGGGGTGCCGCGCGCGATGGTCTTGAGGTTGATATCCGGCGCCAGCGGCACCTTGCGGACGTGGACCTTGAGGATCTGCTCGCGGCCGACGACGTCCGGGTTGGGCACCACGACCTGACGGTCGAAGCGGCCGGGACGCAGCAGCGCGGGATCGAGCACGTCGGGACGGTTGGTCGCGGCGATCAGGATCACGCCCTCGTTGGCCTCGAAGCCGTCCATCTCGACCAGCAACTGGTTCAGCGTCTGCTCGCGCTCGTCATTGCCGCCGCCGAGGCCGGCGCCACGGTGACGACCGACGGCGTCGATTTCGTCGATGAAGATGATGCAGGGCGCGTTCTTCTTAGCCTGCTCGAACATGTCGCGGACGCGGCTGGCGCCGACGCCGACGAACATCTCGACGAAGTCAGAACCCGAAATGGTGAAGAACGGCACGTTGGCTTCGCCCGCGACCGCACGCGCGATCAGGGTCTTGCCGGTGCCGGGAGGTCCGACCAGCAGCACGCCGCGCGGAATTCGGCCGCCGAGGCGCTGGAATTTGCCGGGGTCGCGCAGGAATTCGACGATCTCCTGCAGGTCCTGCTTGGCCTCGTCGACGCCCGCGACGTCCTCGAAGGTGACGCGGCCATGCGCTTCAGTCAGCATTTTTGCGCGCGACTTGCCGAAGCCCATCGCCTTGCCGGCGCCGCCCTGCATCTGCCGCGACAGGAATATCCACACGCCGATCAGCGCGATGAAGGGCAGCCAGGAGACCAGCAGCGAGACGAACCACGGCACGTTGTCGCCGGGCGGCTTCGCGGTGATCTGCACCTTGCTGTCATAGAGGCGCTTCACGAGCGTCGGATCGCTCGGCGCATAGGTCTGGAAGCTCGAGCCGTTGGTGAAGGTGCCGTGAATGTCCGGCCCCTGGATTACGACGTCGCGCACATTGCCGCGGTCAACCTCGCTCAGGAGCTGGGAGAAGGCGATGTCCTGCGAGGAGGCGCGCTGACCCGGATTCTGGAAGAGCGTGAACAACGCCAACAGCAGCAGGACAATGATGACCCAGAGGGCGAAATTGCGCAGATTGGCGTTCATCGATCTTCCTTCGTGGTCGCGCGGATCGCGGCCTGAGCCTTGGGCAGTTATTTGGGCAGCGCGAGGAAATCCCCAAGGAATCCTCTCGGTTAGACGCATACAATCTAGGTGTCGCTCCGGTCGCTGCCAAGGGAACGAGATGGGACTATTTAGCCCATCTTAGTCCGATTCCCGCTGAAATAATGGCGCCCGGATCCGGGTTTTTCCTGCCTGGTTAAGGTGTCCTCACGGCGCGGTCTCGAAATGGCCGGTGCCATGATCCGCCCTTATCCACCCTTGATCCACCCTTGCGCCGGGCCGGCGCCGGGGCGATGCGGATACGTCCCCCGGCAAGGCTGATCAAGGCTCCCGCAAGCGTCTGCTTCAGGGCCGGCCGGCCATTTGCGGGTGCGCGGGCACTTGCGGCAATGGCCTGATCGAGCACGGCCAGGAGGGATTCGACCTTGCCGAGTTCCGCCGGCCCCTCATGCCCGAACGCGTTGATGGCCCGCAGCAGGATCCGCAGCCGGACCTCCTCCGGCAGGGCGGCAAACCCGGAGGCCTCGAAGCTTCGAACGCCGGCCTGCGGCGCATCGCCGCGATCCCGCAAACGGAGGAAGCGCTCGGCTCCATCGGTCAGCACCTCGACGGCCAAATTGGCGCGCGCCAGCCTTGCCGCGAGCCGAGCCAGGCTGCGGGCATCACCGCCCTCCGCCGCGAGCTGCGGCAGCAGCGCACGCAGCCGCGGCCGGGTAAAGGCAGCGTCGTGGTTGGTGGGATCGTCGGCAAAGCCGATCTTCGCCCGCTTCAAGGTCGCGATCAGCTGCGACTTCGGAACATCGAGTAGTGGACGCGCAAGAACGACGCCGTCGCGCTCGGTGAGACGGGCCATCGCCGACAGCCCGGCTAATCCGCTGCCGCGCACAAGCCGCATCAACAGGGTCTCGGCCTGGTCGTCGCGGGTGTGGGCGGTCAGCACGTGGCTCGCACCGGCGAGGCGCGCGGCCTGCACAAGCAGGCGGTAGCGAGCTTCGCGCGCGGCGGCCGGCAGTCCCGTTTTCGGCTTTGCCCCGCGCCAGCGCACGGTCCGGTGCGGCAGGCCAAGCCCGGTTGCGAGACGCTTGACCGCGCGCGCCTCGCGCGCCGCCTCCGGCCGCAAGCCGTGGTCGATGGTGACTACGGTGAGACGCGGGCCGCGCGAAAGGCTGCGATGCCAGCGCGCCGCAAGCCACATCAGCGCCACCGAGTCGGGCCCGCCGGAGACCGCGAGCAGCAGTCCCTGCGCGCCTTTCAGGCCTGCGAAGAGGCGCTTGGCCTCACGCGCCGAGATCGGTGAATTGTCCTCTGACATGACACTGCAATCGTCCGCGGATGGACACTGTTTAGCGCAGCGCCATCCGTCTTGTCAGGATCAATCGCCGCGCCTCAGCACTTCACCCGCTTCTGCTCGCGGTCGACCGCAGCTTTGACGCCGGCGGAAGCGCGCGGATATTTGCGCCCGACTTCACCGAAGGCGGCACACGCCGCCTCCTTCTCCTTCAGCGCCGCCAGCGACTGGCCGAGCCGCAGCAGGGCATCCGGTGCCTTGGCGGATTTGTCGTATTTCGTGGTGACGGCGAGGAAGGCTTCCGCGGAGTCGCGATATTGCTGGCGCTGGAAATAGCTCTCGCCGAGCCAGTATTGCGCGTCACCGAGCAGCGGGTCGCTCGGATATTTCTGCGAGAAATTCTTCATGGTCTGCTCGGCCAGCGCGTAGTCCTTGCGCTGCATGTAGCCGATTCCGAGGTCGAATTCGTCGCGCGGCGTTGCCGAGGGCGGCAGGGTCGCAAGGCCCGTGCCGCCTGATGGCGCGGGAGAGCCGGATGAGACCGGCGGATAGCCGGGCTGCGCAGCCTGAGGCCCGACCGCCTGCGGATAGCGGGGGCCGCTGTTGGCGAGATCAAGCGGTTCGCCGGCGCCACGGCCGCCGGGCGCGCCGCTCGGGGCACCTGCAGGCATCGGTTGCTGCCCGCCGCCGAGCGCGCGCGGCGCACCCGGCGCATTCGGACTCTGGTTCGGGTCGAAGGCATCGCCGCGGCGGCGCGTGCCCGGCGCGCCGGGCGCAGGCTGCTCCTGAACGATCGGTGCCGGAGAGGCGATCTGCGGCTGCTCGTAATTCGGCTGGGCCGCTTGCTGGTGCGGCGGCTGCTGGCGATAGGCCGGCGCGGCTTGTGCGGGCGGCATGGCCGCGACATTGGGCTGGACCGGCGTCTGGCCGGGCGAAGCTTGCGCGCCGCCCTCGAGCGCTCTTAGCCGCTCTTCGAGCTGGCGGTTGCGATATTGCAGCTCTTCGTTCTGACCGGTGAGCTGGCGCAGCTGGTTCTCCAGCCGCTCGATCCGCATCTCGGGATCTGCATCGTCCGATTGTGCGAGGGCGGGCGAGCACAACGAAAGCAGCGCGGCGATCGCCACGGTGCCGGTGAAGACCTTAAATCTGGATGACATCTTGCCCTGACGACGAAAGCGAAATGGCCTGCGACCGAACATTCGACGCGCCACACATTGAAGGGGAGTACGCCAAAACTGTGACTGTAACAAACGGGTTTCTGTCACAGATCGCTGAAACGAAACCGGCGCCCGAGAGGGCGCCGGCATAATCGCTATCTGAAGATGAACGGCGCCTGACCGATCGTCAGGAGCTCGCGTTCAGCACGGTGACGGCGCGGCGGTTCTGCGACCAGCAGGAGATGTCGTTGCAAACGGCCACCGGCCGCTCCTTGCCGTACGAGATCGTGCGCATGCGGTTCGGATCGATGCCGCGCGAGGCGAGGAACGAACGCACCGATTGGGCGCGGCGAGCGCCGAGCGCGATGTTGTATTCGCGGGTGCCGCGTTCGTCGGCATGACCTTCGACGGTGAAGCTGTAGCGCGGATAGCTCTGGAGCCACTGCGCCTGCTTCTCCAGGGTCACGATCGCCTGCGGGGTCAGATCGGTCTGGTCGCTTTCGAAGAACACGCGGTCGCCGACATTGACGACGAAGTCTTGCTGGCTGCCCGGCGTCGCCGCGTTGGCCATCGCATCCGTGGCAGAGTTCTTGTTGGCGCAGGCACCCATCGACAACGCGACGGCAAGCACCGCGGCCAGCTTCAATCCCTGGAGGATGCGCATAGGATGTTTCATTCCGGAGCCTCCACGCTCACGTTTCGTCCACTGCTGTCCGGTCTACAGGGGGTTGGTTAAGCGAACGTTCCGTCAACCTTGATGGAACCTTGCCACAGCCGGTCAAATGCCCCCAACCAGCGAAAAGCAACCGTCATGGTTAATGGGTTGTAAATGTGGCGCGACGGTGAAGGCAAGCCGCAACGACCGGCAAAAACCGCGGCCTTTGCTGGAATTTTAGGCTCGTCGCGTGGGGCCTAGCGGGCAGAACCCGTTGCCGAGACGGCTACGTCCGGGGGCCGCTGCGTGGCCAGCGACACCGGGCGCGCGGCAGCCTGGCGGGGGCTGCTGCGTTGAAACAGCATGCGCCGCTCAAACGCGCTGGAGCGCATGATCGGAAAGCGCGTCAGGACCTTTTCCCGCTGGTTCCGGAAATCGGACGCCATCAGCACGGCCTTCTTGGTGGGCCAGCCCGGAAACCCGCGTGGCTCCGGTGAAATGGTCTCGTGCAGGAAGATGCGACGATAAAACGCCTGGTGGTCGGTCCGGATCATGGCCAGCCCGGTATCGGCGTTGAAATGATCGCAGGCCACAAAGGCCAGCCGCACCGTCAGATAGGGCAGCTCCGGAAAACGCTGGTGCTTTTCGGGATCGGCAACAAACCGGCATGGATCGATGAGAACTTCGCCGCGGTCGAGGCGGGGATGCAGCACGTCGCCAAACACTTCGGTCGTGTAGGACATCCGCCAGTCCGACGTCAGGACGTGAATGCGAACGGAGCTGCAGAGCTCTCCATCGACATAGACCCCGAAATTCCAGGTGTTGGGCGCATCGTCGAAGCGATCGGTTACGCGCCGCGACTCCGACGGCTCGATCAGACCGGCGTGCAGATAGGCCCGGTACCGCATCAAATAGAGGTTGTCTCGGTCCTCGGGAGTTTCGATCAGGCGGTAATCGATGCGGTCAAACAGAGCGGCTCCCCGCGGAAGGAGCACCGTTTGCGGTTCAGCTCCAGACGTCATCCAGTACCCCTACACTCCAAAGCAACTTCTGCGAGTGTGAGGAGATTAATGGTTCATTAACGGAATTGCAAAGGCTTAGAAACGTTAGGGTTAACCTTTGCAGCCCGCAAAAACACGGGCGAACGAGAGCTAAATGCGTTGAAGGAGCGAGGCGGAGAAAGATCAGGCGATCGATCGCGAGGACACCATGACGATGTGGTCCTCAGCCCCGCGGCGGCCATGCGAGGCATTGAGCAATTGGCGAATCCGGACTGCCGGCACCGGCCGGCTGAACAGATAGCCCTGCCCTTCGGTCACGGTGCCGTCGGCGCTGATCAACTCGAGCTGATCATTGGTCTCGATGCCCTCGACCACGACCGCCATGCCGAGATCGGCCGACAGCCGCGCTACGCCGCGCAGCAGCGTCAGCGGCCGGTCGGCATCGATGCCCTCGAGGAAGGAGCGGTCGATCTTCACCTTCTGCATCGGGAAATTGTGCAGGTAGCTGAGGCTCGAATAGCCGGTGCCGAAATCATCCAGCGAAATGCGCACGCCGATCGCATGCAATTGCGACAGGATGTCGTGCGTGAGCTGGGTGTTGCGCAACAGGGAGGATTCGGTGATCTCGATCTCCAGCCGATGCGCCGGGAGCCCCGAAACCTCGAGCGCGTAGCGGATTTCGCTCAAGACGTCGCGCTGGTGGAATTGCTGCGGCGAGAAGTTGACGGCGACGCTGACGCCCTCCGGCCATTTCATGCATTCCATGCAAGCGCGGCGCAGGATCCAGCGGCCGAGATCGACGATCAGCCCCATGTCCTCGGCGACCGGGATGATGTCGATCGGCGAGACCGTGCCGCGCACCGGATGATTCCAGCGCAGCAGCGCCTCGCACGTCGTGATCTTGCCGGATTTCAGATTGACCAGCGGCTGATAGAACAGCTCGAACTCCTCGTTGGCGAGCGCCTTGCGCAGATCGAGCTCGAGGATGCGGCGCGCCTCGACGGTCGCCGCCATCTCGTCGCGGAAGAAGCAGAAGGTGCCGCGGCCGTCGGCCTTGGCCCGGTACAGCGCCATGTCGGCATTCTTGAGCAGCGTGTCTGCGCTGATGCCCTCCGGCAAGGTCAATGCGATGCCGACGCTGGCGCCGATCTCGACCAGATGATTGTCGATGCGGTAACGCTCGCTCAGCCGTTCGACGATCCGGCGCGCCAGCGCAGCGGCGTCCTCGGGCGAGGAGATGTTCTCCTGGAACACGACGAATTCGTCACCGCCGAAGCGGGCGACGAAATCCTCGGGGCGCAGCATCTCGCGCAGACGGTTGGCGACCGCGCACAGGAGCTGGTCGCCGCAGGGATGGCCGAGCGTGTCGTTGACCTGCTTGAACTGGTCGAGGTCGACGAACAGCAGCGCGGACAGGCGCTCGGCGCCGTGCGAGATCGCCAGCAGCCTTTCGATCTCATCGCGGAAATGAACGCGGTTGGGCAGCGCGGTGAGGTCGTCGTAGCGCGCCAGATGCGTGATCTTGGCCTCGGCGCTACGTCGCTCGGTAATGTCCTCGAGCAGCACCACCGCGCCACCGTCAGCCATCGGCTGGACAGTCCAGGACAACGACCGGTTTCGCTGCGTATCGGGATCGGCGGTGATGATCTCCTTGGCTTGCGAACTCTCGATGTCCGCGACGATTCGCTCGCCGCTCCCAGCGGAGATGGATCCCGCGCTCACGCACGCCGCGACGATGTCACGCGCGTTGACCCCGCGCTGCGCGAGACCTTCCGGCAGATTCATCATTGCGCCGAAGCGGTGGTTCATGACCGCCAGCTGTCCGTCGACGCGGAACATGCAGAGGCCGTGCGGCATGTTGTTCAGAGCCGTATCGAACTGGCCGGCGAGCGCGGCTTCACGCTCACGTGCCACGACCGCTCCCATGAAGATTCGATGCAGATTCACCGAGAGCTGCATGATCGCCATCAGGAACGCGGCGCTGACCAGCGCCATCGCGATGTAGTAGGGTGTTCCACGCAGCGCCAAGGCAAGCACGGCCGGGCCGAAGATCAGCACGGCCTGGAGGTGGAAGATCGCAGGCCGGCCATATGCCCTGCCCGCGCCGCCTGCCGCGATTCCGGTCGTGACGGACAAGGCGATCATGTGGGCCACGGCGTCGTCCGTGGCCAACAGGGTGGTGGCGCACCAGATGCCGATCGCAGCCGCCTGGATCTTTGCTCCGATCTGATAGCGCTTCTGCCAGCGTGCGGCCGCCTCGACGGTCATGACCGCGTGACGTGCCTGATAGAGGCGCAGGTCGATCGCCCGCGCGGTCCCGGCCAGGATCAGAAGTGCGACGCACGCCCAGATCAGCGGCTCGCCCGTCCTCAGCGCGGTGAGGGCCGCACCAATCGACACGAAAATGAGTCCCGCCAGCAACGGGCCAGGCGCTTCGAACAACGAATCGATTTGCGCCGCCGAAGTTTTCGGCGGCCGCTGTTCCGGCTCTCCGCTCTGACTTGCAAACTGCATCTGGTGTTTACGCGCGTCCTGTCTGGAGCGCAGTTTTACCGATCCGGTATGAAGTCTTTCTGAGGGAACATCGTTAAAGTCGAGTTGTTTTGAATGACCAATAGTCGGAATACATCAATAGAAACAAACCCATGGGAAAAGTTTGCCTAGTGCAACCTTAAAGAACAATTATCGCGGGGAAACATCTCGCCAAGTTTTCGGAAAAGGCGCGCGGTCAAATCATCGCGCGCCGGGGGCGGCGGCTAGCCCGATGTCGAGGACAAGAGCGGCGACCATGCCGGGTCGGAGGCGAAGCCCGGCGTCGGCACTTTCAGCTCGTTGCGCCCCGAGATGTCGACGGAGAACAGCGACGGCCCGCCGCTGCCGCCCGGATCGCGGAAGAACATCAGCACGCGGCCGTTCGGCGAGAAGGTCGGACCTTCGTTATGATAGCCGGAGGTGAGAAGCCGTTCGCCGGAGCCGTCCGGCTTCATCACGCCGATCGAAAACTGCCCGCCACCTTGCCTGGTGAAGGCGATGTAATCGCCCCGCGGCGACCACACCGGCGTCGAATAGGTGGCGTTGTTGTCGTCCTTGGAGAAAGAGATGCGCTGCGCCGCTCCGCCGCCCGCGGCCATGACATAGATCTGCGATCTGCCGCCGCGATCGGACTCGAAGCAGATGCGGGTGCCGTCCGGGGAGTAGGAAGGCGAGGTGTCGATCGCGGGCGTGTCGGTGAGGCGCGTGGTCGAGCGCGAGCGCAGATCCATCACGAACAGGTTGGAATTGCCGCCCTGCTGCAGACTCATGATGACGCGCTGGCCGTCCGGCGAGAACCTCGGCGCAAAGGTCATGCCGGGGAAGTTGCCGACGATCTCGCGCTGGCCGGTCTCGATGTTGAACAGGTAGACCTTCGGATCGCCCTGGCCAAATTCCATGTAGGTGATCTCTTGCGAGTTCGGCGAGAAGCGCGGCGTCAGCACGAGGTCGGAGCCGCGGGTCAGATAGCGCACATTGGCGCCGTCCTGGTCCATCATCGCGAGCCGCTTGACGCGGCGCTCTTTCGGCCCGGTCTCGTCAACGAACACCACGCGGCTGTCGAAATAGCCCTTCTCGCCGGTCAGCTTCTCATAGATCTGGTCGGAGATGATGTGGGCGATGCGACGCCAATATTCCGGCGAGGTGAAATATTGTTGGCCGGCGAGCTGCTGGCCCGTGACGACGTCCCACAAGCGGAATTCAGCCTTGAGGCGGCCGTCCGGCTGCCGCGTCATGCGGCCGGTGACGAGGGCCTGCGCGTTCAGGGTCTTCCAGTTCTCGAACTGCGGCGCGACGTCGATGTTGCTGATGCGCTCGATGAAGGCGGCCTGGTCGACCGGCGCAAACAGGCCCGAGCGCTTCAGATTGTTGGTGATGACCTGGGTGACGCCGTTGCCGACGTCACCGTCGGCCGGCGAGCCCGGCACAAAATTGGTGATCGCAATCGGAATCGGCCGAAACTCGGTGGGATCGATGCGGAGCCGTCCCTGCGGCTGCTGGGCCAAGGCTTGTCCGCCCCCCAGCATCGCGAGCGTCGATCCGGTCAGGGTCATGAAGCGGCGGCGGTTCATCGATCGAACGTCATTCATCGCAAAATTCTTTTGTTCGGATGTCACAACATGTCTTTCAGGCCGAAAGTCATCGGAATGAGCTTCCAGCTCTCGTATTGCTGCTTCGGCATGAACGAATAGACCTGACACTGCACGATGGCGCGTCTGGCACTCTCCGCCACCGCCTGTGCGATCGATCGCGACGGTCCCCTCACCGCGACGACGATCGGCTCGGACGCGAGCGATCCGTCGATCTTCATGGGAATGTCGATGTCGGCTTCGTATTGATCCGCATCCTGGCCGTTATAGGTCGGCGTGAAGCAGCGCTTCACCGCCCCCTGGAACGCGCCCCGCCAGGTCGCAATGTTGTTGGCGGCCGTTCCGGTCGTCGATCCCAGCGAGGCCGACGCATTCAGCGTCGAGCCGGCGAGTTCGTGCCGGGTCGCGGCGCGCTTGTCGAGATCGCGCTGGATCTGCGCGGGATCGAAGCTGCGCTCCTTGGGCTTCGGCAGCTGCTGTTGCGGCTGCACCGCCGCGACCTTTTGCTCCGGCGGCTTGGGCGGCGGCTTCTTGGTTTCGAGCTTTTTCTGCAGCTCGGCGATCGGATCTTCCTTGGCCGGGTCAGGCTTTTTTTCCGGCGGCTTCGGTTCTTCCTTGGGCTTCGCCTCAGCGACGGGCTTGGGCGGCTCGGGCTTCTTCTCGACCGGCTTCTCCACGGGTTTTGGCGGCGGCTCCGGCGTCGAGTTGGTCTTGATCAGCTCTTTCTTCTCGGTGACCTTGCCGACAGCGTCTTCCTCGGGCTTGGCTTCCGCGATCTTCTCGACCTTCGGCTTCGGCTCTTTCTTGTCGCCGGTCTTCTGCCCCGACATCATCTGCGCGAGTTGATCGGTGGAGATGATGTCGATCGGCAGCGACTCTTCCGCCGGCACAAAAGCCCTGCTGCTAAAGGTGACGAGCCCCCATCCCAGCACGAGGACGTGGAGGGCAATCGACGCAACGAGTGTCTTGTCGACCTTCACCTTCACGGTTTACCCCTGATCCGCTTCCGTGACGAGCGCCAGCTTCTTGAAGCCTGCGCCGGACAACTGGCCCATGACCTTGGCCACCGTCCCGTAATCCGCCTTCTTGTCGGCACGCAAATAGATGCGTTCCTCGAGCCCGCCGCGCGCGTCCGTGATCGCCTTCAGCTTGGGGATCAGTTCGTTGATCGCGATCTCGGCGTCGTTGATGAACACCTTGCCCTTGATGTCCACCGACATCTGGATCGGCTTCTGGTCGTTGTTTTCGAGGCTCTTGGCCTGGGTCTGCGGCAGGTCGAGCGGCACGCCGACCGTCAACATCGGCGCCGAGACCATGAAGATGATGAGCAGCACCAGCATCACGTCCACCATCGGCGTGACGTTGATTTCGGCCACGACCGGCTTGCGCCGGCCACGGCGCCCACCGCCTCCGGACGAACTCGCAACGTTCATGCCCATGGTCTGGTGCCCAAATTGCCCTTCACACTATACATGCCGTCCGTCAGCCCCGCTCGTCGATCTGGCGCGACAGGATGGCTGAAAATTCATCGGCGAAGCCTTCGAGCCGCTGGGCCTGCCGGTTCACCTCGGAGGTGAACTTATTGTAGAAAATAGTGGCAGGAATGGCGGCGATAAGGCCGACGGCGGTCGCAAACAGCGCCTCCGCGATGCCAGGGGCCACCACCGCCAAAGAGGTGTTTTTCGACGCCGCGATCGACTGGAAGCTCGACATGATGCCCCAGACGGTGCCGAACAGGCCGACGAAGGGGCCTGCGGAGCCGACGGTGGCGAGCACCAGCAGCCGGCGTTCCAGCCGCTCGACCTCGCGGGCGATCGAGACATTCATGACCTTGTCGATGCGCATCTGAAGGCCTGCGACCGAGCGGGCCTGGCTCTCGAACGAACGCTTCCACTCGCGCATCGCGGCGACGAAGCAGGCCGCCATGGAATGTGTCGGCTTGGCCGAGAGCGTGCGATAGAGGTCCTCGATCGACTCGCCGGACCAGAAAGCCTGCTCGAAACGGTCCATCGAGCGGCGGGTGCGGGCAAACAGGAAGATCTTGTCGATGGCGATCGCCCAGACCCAGACCGAGCAGGCGAGAAGCCCCAGCATCACCGCTTTCACGATCCAGTGAGCCTGCCAGAACAGCGCGATCAGCGACACGTCCGCGGAAGCGGCAACCGGAAGGGCTGACTGAGCCACGTCGGCCGGATTCATAAGCAGTATCCTCTCAAGGCGATCGTTACCTGATGTCCCGACCTAATGTCCCGGCCAGCAAATGGCCGCCGGTTCCCCAATAGCCGCGCTAGAACCGGCGCGGCCGGCAAGCCCGCTCAAAGCCTTGTCTTTCTGGGGTGCAGGGCTCGTCCAAAGCCGGCCGCCTGCATTCCCTGCCAAGATGTCAAAACTATGGGCCCGACCCCAAGGCTCAGACTTCAGGCTTTGGGCGCGCGATTGTCCGCAATTACCAGAGCCCGGCGATGGTTAATGCTGGGTTACCGCAGACGAATTTGAGTGCGGGAAAGGGAGGTCGCACAGGGGGATGGGAGGCGCGGCGGGCGGGCCGTGTTCCCGACGGGACGGTGCGCTGCGCCCGGGACAGCAGAGTTCCGCTTTCCCGTGCGCATCAGGAGCGGAGCCCGCTATCCCGGTCAGAGGAACCAGCCTCCGTCCGAAAAATTGTCTGGAAAATCACTTCTCGCGAGGTTTTGCCATGAGCATCAACCCCAAGACGACCGCCGCGGTCGGCGATCATCCGCTCCACCCCATGATCATCCCGTTCCCCGTCGCCTTCCTGGTCGGCGCGCCCATCGCCGATCTCGCCTTCATCGGCACCGGTGACGGCTTTTGGGCCAGAGCCGCGATCTGGCTGATCGGCGCCGGTATTGTGATGGCGCTCGTTGCGGCCGTGGCCGGCTTCACCGACTTCTTCAGCGATGCCCGCATCCGCAGCCTCAATGACGCCTGGTATCACATGATCGGCAATCTCGTAGCCGTCGTGCTGGCCCTGATCAATTTCTACCTCCGCTACGCGCAAGGCGCGGAAGCTGCAATCAAGCCGTGGGGCGTGGCGCTGTCCCTGGTCGTGGTCGGCATTCTGCTTTTCACGGGCTGGAAGGGCTGGGAGTTGGTCTACCGGCATCACGTCGCGGTGCTGGACGCGCCGGGCCAGACCAGTTCGGAGCCGGTCAGCCCGCGTCATGGCGGCGAGAGCCGCCGCCGCGCCGCGTGAACGAGGAGCACGTCGCCTGATGACGTGACGGCGAGTCAGGCCGCGGAAGCGGGCTCTGGGCAATTGGTCAGCCGCGCCGGATTGCCGATTGCGGTGCAGCCCCGGGGCACGTCGCTCGTCACGACGGTGTCGGCGCCGATCTTTGCAAAATCGCCGATTCTGACGTTGCCGAGAATTGTCGCGCCGGAGCCGATGAACACGCCGCGACCAATGCGAGGCGAGCGCGCCGGCAGTTCCGTGCCACGACCGATGCTGACGTTCTGAAGGATGGTGGCCTCGTCGCCGATCACCACATCGGCACCGATCACGATGCCGGTGGCGTGGTCGAGATACACCGACGATCCCAAGCTCGCCGCCGGATGAATGCTGACCTGCAGGACGTTCGACGCCTCGTTCTGAAACAGCAGCGCCGCGTCACCATGGTCGTGATGCCAGAGCCAGTTCGAGACGCGCCACGCCTGCAAGGCGACGTAGCCCTTCAAGTGCAGCAGCGGCGCCAACACTCCGCTGATGGCGGGATCGCCAAGCACGATGGCCTGCAAGTCGCGGCCGGCCGCCTCGATCAGATCCGGCTGACCATTGAAGGCGTCGCGGGAAAATGTCGTGAAGCGCGCGCGTTCGACCTCGCTGTCGCCAAGCCGGCGTCCGATCAGGTCGGACAGTGCGGCGGTAAAATCGTCATGGACGAGGATGAGTCCGACAAGAGCCTTGCCGAATATGGCGTCGGCTGCCGCGGTGCGCTGCGCCTCGTCGCGGATCTTCTGCCAGAGGGTTTCGCTCGCCATCATCGCCGCTTCCGCCATCGTTGCTGCCTGCGGTATTTTGACGCTTCCTTTTCACTGTCGGCTATAGGCCGTCGGCAGCCCGCGCGCCACGCACCCCGTGAGGCTACGAGCTTGCATGCCAAGCAGTCGGGATCATATATATGGAGGCAGCCGAGTTCCGCCCGTAGCTATGGTCTCAGGTTCGTGCTGCCGCGCTGGCCCGGGTTGCTCAGGCAAAGCATCTCGTTCAAAGCCCCGCAGTGGTCCGCCATCCCCGGGATTGTCGCACACAGCGGCCCTCAGTGCTGCCGAAGCGAATCCCGAATCCCCGTCCTCCAAGGTCACGCCAATACATGTCGCCCAACGCCCCCGCTGACGACCAACACGACGACATCATGTATCCCTCCGCCCTGCCGTTCCTGCTGGTCCATCTCGGCTGCATTGCTGCGATCTGGACCGGCGTTACCTGGCAGGCCATCGCGATCTGCGCCTCACTCTATGTCGTCCGTATGTTTGCGATCGGAGCAGGCTACCACCGCTATTTCTCCCATCGGGCTTTTGCGACCGGTCGAGTGTTTCAGTTCATCCTGGCCTGGCTTGCGCAAAGCACCGCGCAGAAAAGCGTTTTGTGGTGGGCGGCCAAGCATCGACATCATCATCTGCATTCCGATACCGAAGACGACGTGCATTCGCCGCGTCATCGAGGCTTCCTCTACAGTCATCTCGGCTGGATTTTTTACAGGGAGCACGATGGCACCGACCTCGTGAAAGTCGGAGATTTCGCCGCCTATCCGGAGTTGATGTGGCTGCATCGCCTGGAACTCCTGCCAGCCGTCACGCTGGCTGCGATCTGCTTCCTGGTTGGCGGATGGTCCGGTCTCGTCGTCGGCTTCCTGTGGAGCACCGTGCTGGTCTATCACGCGACCTTCTGCATCAATTCCCTCGCCCACGTGCATGGACGCAAGCGGTACGTGACCGGCGATGATTCACGCAACAATTGGCTGCTGGCCTTGTTCACTCTCGGTGAGGGCTGGCACAACAATCACCACGCCTACCAGAGCAGCGTGCGGCAGGGTTTTCGCTGGTGGGAAATCGACGTCACCTATTACATCCTGAAGGTGCTGTCCTGGTTCGGCATCGTCTGGAACATGAAGTCGCCACCCGAGCAGGTGCTGCGCAACGAGCAGCCGCTTGGCGCACGCGTCATCAACCGGGCGGCCCGCGAGCTTGCCGGACGGTTCGATGCGCAGACCCTGGCGCATGCGATTTCGTCGGCGCTCCGCCGAGCCGATTTGGCCCAGTTGCAACTGCCGACGCTGCACGACATCCTGAGTCGCGCGCACGAAGGTGTCGATGCACTGACGCATCTGCATTTGCCGAAGATTCCGACCCGCGACGAGTTTCTCGCCGAGGCCAAGGCGATGTTTGCGCGAACGCGATCACTGAACGAGATCGTGGACTATGCCTACGAACACTTCCTGGAGTCGGTTCGCGCGCAGCTCGCCACGGCGCGCTGACCAAGTCTCTCTGGACCAGGACTTTCCAGATCAAGACTTTTCCAAACCAAGGCAATCCGGACGGTCGCGGCAGCCTGACGCGCATTCCCAAAATCAAACCGCCCGCCTGCGGGTTGCGCAGGCGGGCGGCTCGGGGCCATCAGGACTTTGGGGGCATGCGCCTGACGGCTTTGAGAGGCGTCAGTCCCGAGATCAAGCTTGAGATCAACCTTGCTGCTGGTCGGTCGGCGGCGGGGTCGGGCGTGTCTTGTGTTGCGCCATGAACTGGTCGAACTCTTCCTTGTCCTTGGCGTGACGCAGACGGTCGAGGAAGTTCTTGAACTCGACCTGCTCCTCCTCGAGCCGCTGCAATGTCTCGGTGCGGTACTCGTCAAAGGCGCGGTTGCCGCTCGAGGGCGGACCGAAGCCAAAGCCGAAACCGTGGCGCTCCATGCGGCCGCGCATACGATCCATCTTGTACTGCATCCGCTCCATCTTGTTCTGCCAGCGATCCTGGTTGCTCCAGCACGACATTCTTCTGCTCCCGAGTGTGAAAAAGAGAAGGGCAAGTCCGATCGGCCACCAGATGATGAAGCCGAGGATGGTCACGGCGATCCAGCCGGGATGCCAGGGCGTATTGAGCATGTGGGGGCGCTCGTATTGTTGGTCCGAAGGGCCGCGCCATCGATTGACATCAGCGGTGTAGGCCATTTCCCTCTCCATGACGGCATCAGCGCCGTTGTGAATGTAAATAACATTTACATAGGTAGATCATCCCGCGGTTTTGTCAAGCCGACCGCCTGACAGGGCGGGGCAATTATTTGGGTAACTTTATTTCGGCTTGCCCCAGGGACCACCGGGCGGCACGCCTGAACCGGAGGATGCCTCCGGCGGCACCGGCGGCGGCTCGGCGCTTTTCGCCGGGGGACGGCGATCGGTCGGGAAGCCGAGACCGCGCAGATAGATCAGCACCTCAGCGTCGAGCAGCTCGTCCGGCGACATCGGCAGCTTTCGACGCGCGGCGTCACCGCGGGAGAACAGCGAGGCCACGCCATGCGCCATGGACCAGATGTGCAGCGCCATCATCATCGCCGGCGGCCGCGGCGTGCCCGGCGGCGCCAGCGCGGCAAGCCGCTCCGCCGCGGCACGAATGATGTTGAAAGCACGCTCGCTGGCCGCCTGGAGCGCCGGATTGGCATCCACCGGGAGGCCAGATTCGAACATCGCGTTGTAGAACGCGGGCTCCTCGCGGGCGAAGGCGAGATAGGCCCTGCCGACACGCTCGAACGCCGTGACGGTGTCGGGCCGTCCGTCGTCCCAAGCCGCGGTCAGGCGCGATTCAAACTGCTCGAAGCCGCGCTGCGCGATCGAGGACAGCAGTTCTTCACGGTCGCGAAAATGCCGGTACGGCGCCGCCGCACTGACGCCGGCCATGCGCGCGGCATCGGCAAAGGTGAAGCCGGCCGCGCCCTTCTCGGCGATCAATCCGAGGGCGGCCTGCAACAGGGCTTCCTTCAGATTGCCGTGGTGATAGCCGCGCTCGGCGCGGCGCGTCTCCTTGCGCCAGCTCATGTGAACGACCTTTACATGAGCCGGCGGTGAAGGTCACTAGCGGCGACGGGTTGATCAGCCCGTATTCTTCCCGGTCCGGCGAGGCGGCCCGAGATCCTAGCCGCTAGGGATCGGCAGCACCGGCATGATCTCGACGCGTTCGCCGGGGAAGATCGTGAAGTGCGGGTGGTTCTCGAACATCTTCGCCGCGGCTTCATGGGACGCTGCGCGCACCACGGTGAAGGCGCCCATCTCGTTGGCGATGTCGGCGATGCCCTTGCCGTCGACCTTCTTGGTCTTGCCGAGCGGGCCGCCCATGGCCTCGATCGCGCCCTGGTGCTTTTCGACCCAGCCTTTCCACGCCGCCATGCCCTCCTGCTCTTTCGCCTTGCGCTCGGCCTCGGGCATCGCATTCCATGCGGTCCATTTGGAACTGGTCTTGCTGCCGAGGAAAACGGCGAGATAGGTGTCGGTGCTCATCGGTTCTCTCCTTTGGTGATGGATAGACGAAGCTGCGGCTATTTCTTCAGGTCGCCGAAACCGGCGGCCTCCCGCACGTCAGGCGGGAAGTCGCTCATCTCCTGCACCTGACGGATCTCGATGATTTCGTTCGGTGCGGCCGGACACCGCCTGGCCCAGGCGATCGCCTCGGCACGCGAGGCAACCTCGATCATCCAGTAGCCGCCCAGGACCTCCTTGGCCTCGGCGAACGGACCATCGGTCACGATGGGCTTGCCGGCCGCAAACGAGACGCGCGCGCCCATCGAGGGCGGGTGCAGGCCGTCGAGCGTGATCAGCACGCCGGCGTCCTTCAGCGCCTCGTTGTAGCGCATCATCGCAGCGACCCGCTCGGGATCGAGTTGAACGTCGGGCGCCGCGGTCTCGTAGCCGAGCGGGATCATCAGCATCATGAATCGCATGAGCACTCCTTGCGTGCTTTTTCGTTCGGGTTGCGCGCCGAGGCGCCACTCCGGATGGGCGGAGCGACGGCCCGGGCCGCCCACCCTCACCTCCAAGACGAAGGAACCTTGACGAAACCGACAGGTGACGAAAATTATTCTGGCGATTATTGGCTGGCCCTAGCGCGCCTGCGGCAGGAAACGCCCGTCCTGCCGGGCAGCGCCGAAATAGACGTCGATGCAGCGAATCTTGCCGCCGGCGAAGGTGAAGAACTCGGTGTTGCGAAAGCTCCTGCCATCTGTCGCCAGGCAGAGATAGGTGACGAAGGCCTCGTCGCCTTGGACGAAAATCCGCTCGATGTCGTGCCGCGCAATCCAGCCGGTGTCCCTCCAGCAACGCTCGAAATAAGCCGCCTTGTCGAGATCGTCGTCGAACGGGCTGGTGAAGCGAAAATCGTCCGCCAACGCGTCGGCGACCCGTTGCCGGTCGTTGCCGAGATAAGCGGCGAAAAGGTCTCGAATCTGGCGCTCGTGGTTGGACATTGCGGATCTCCCTGGCAATGATCCCCTGGAAGACGATCCATCGAGGACCGTCCCGACATCGTGCCTTCGAGTTAAGGCCTTCCTCGTCGGGACGAAAGCGAAGTAAAAAGAGGCTCGCGTTTGCGCGACCCAATCTTTCATAAGGACCGATCAGCCAATGCCCCCTACCCCGCACCGCGTTGCCCTCGTCACCGGAGCCGCGCGTGGCATCGGGCTTGCGACCGCGAAGAAGTTTTTGAGCGAGGGCTGGCGGGTGGCGTTGATCGACATCGAGGGCGAGTTGCTCGGCTGCGCGGTCGCCGAGATCGGCCGGGACGAGGCCACGCTGGCGTTGACCTGCGACGTCTCGGACGCAGCCGCGGTTGCCGCCGCGATGACGACGGTCGAACAGCGGTTTGGCCGGCTCGATGCGCTCGTCAATAATGCCGGCGTTGCCGTGTTCGCGCCGCTGATGGAGACGTCGGAGACCGATTGGCGGCGCGTGCTCGAGGTCAACCTCACCGGCCCGTTCCTCTGCACCAAGGCGGCGGTGCCGCTGATGCGCGACGGCAATGGCGGCGCCATCGTCAACATCACCTCGATCTCGGCAGTGCGCGCCTCGACGCTGCGCTCGGCCTACGGCACCAGCAAGGCCGGCCTCGCGCACCTTACCAAGCAGCTCGCGGTTGAGCTCGCGTCCCTCAACATCCGCGTCAACGCGGTCGCGCCGGGACCGGTCGACACCGCGATGGCGAAGCAGGTGCACACCAGCGAGATCCGCGCCGATTATCACGACGCCATTCCGCTCAACCGCTACGGCCTGGAAGAGGAACTCGCCGAAGCCATCTACTTCCTGTGCTCGGAACGATCGAGCTACATCACCGGACAAATTTTGGCCGTCGATGGCGGCTTCGATGCGGCAGGCATCGGCCTGCCGACGCTGCGCGGCGAGCGGAGGAACGGGTAGGCACCGCGTAGGTTGGCCTAGCGAAGCGTTACCACCTCTTCTCGTCGGCCTATCCTACGGACTCGAATTCGCGGAGGCTTCATGCGGCGCGTCACCTTTCTCAGGGCCCTGATCCTCGCATCCGCGCTGCTCGCCGCCACACCTGCCTCGGCCGAAATCCGCATCATCCAGTCGCCCGGTGGACAGGTCGGGCCGTTCCTCGATTTGTTCGAGAAGGTGCGCGAGAGCGGCGAGCGCGTGGTGATCGACGGTCCCTGCCTGTCCGCCTGCACACTGGTACTGAGCATCGTGCCGGGCGAGCGGATTTGTGTGACAAAACGCGCCGTGCTCGGCTTCCATGCGGCGCGCTCGGTCGATCGGCGCGGACGCTTCTACGCCGAGCCGGAAGCATCCGATGCGGTGCTTGCGGCCTATCCCGGCCCGGTGCGCGACTGGATCAGTCGCCGCGGCGGCCTCTCGTCGCGGTTGCTTCTGCTGAAGGGACGCGACCTCGCCGCGATCTATCCGCGCTGCCGGTGATGATCGACGGACGCGAGTGCCCGGCAAAATTGCGCCGGTCACCTGCTTCGAGAGCTCTAGTAAAAACTCTGGATCAACTCGGTCAATTCCATGCTCGCGCAGATGAGCATACCCCAAAGTGCAAAGTTGATCTGCAGCGCCGCCGCCATCGGTCGCTCCCCTTCCAAGTCCGCCCGCCCCAGTTTTTAGAATTTATGACGGAATAAATAACGATTCTGTCCCGGAGTTCACAGCCTAATATTGCGCCAGTTGTTGTGCGATGCGGTCCGCATCATTTCACGAAGCGGCCTCACTGCTCTCGCAATGTGGTGCGACAGCAGAATTCATATTCGGCCATGTCGGCCACGCGTTTCCCTTAGGTTCCATTTGAGCGGTGCGACGCAAGCTTCGGTAAGCGGACTTGGCGCGTCGCATACAACACCCAAGGGTCCGGCATGATCCGACACGGCTTCGTCTTGCTCACTTTTTGCGCAACGCTCATGGGATGCGTGGTCGCGCCTGCGCAGGATCGCCGTCCGATCGCATGGGACGGCCTCGGTCAGGATCCGAACCGTCCCTCCGGCATCAAGCGTCGCGTGGCGACCCAAGCTCCCGCGGCGAGTGATCCGAATCAGGAGCGGGAGAGAGTCCTCGGCACCTTGCGCCCGTACTCCCCGGCGTGGTGGGCAATCCATGACGAAATCGAAGCGGAGAATGACAGGCAGCTCGGGACAAAGCTCGTGATCTGTCCGCGCTGCGTTCCCTCCTCCCAGCCACCGAGCAATGACGTGACCGGATCGATCCGCTGAGGGGCACGCGGTCGACGCGACGTCCTCATGGGCGCCCCTCTCCCGCATCGTAGAGGAGAGGGGATCGCCGTTCAGCGCGTCAGGCGATCGCGCCTGTCACATTTCCTCGGCCGGGCAGTTCACCATCCAGGGAATGCCGAACTTGTCGACGCACATGCCAAAACCCTTGGCCCAGAACGTCTTGCTGAAGGGCATGGTGACGTTGCCCCCATCGGCGAGCGCGTTGAACTTGCGCTCGCCCTCCGCCGGGTCCGCGACCGTGAGCGAGATCGAAAAGCCCTGCGGCTTGTGAAAATGTTCGCTTGGTGCGTCGGAGGCCATCAGCACGCTGCCGTCGGGCAGCGACATCCGCGCATGCATGATCGTCTTCTCGCGGCCGGGCGCCGCAGCCATGTCCGGCGGTGCGTCCGAAGAACGCATCATGGCGTCGATCTTGCCGCCGAGAACCTTGGCGTAATAATTGAACGCCGCTTCGCAGGTGTCCTGATAGAACAGATAGGGATTGAGCATCGTTTCTCTCCTTTTTGCTTTGGTTCGGGGTGACGGCGCTACTTCTCGGTGAGCTTCTTCAGGCTGGCCAAGCCCGCCTCGAAATCCTTGCCGATCATGTTGTCCATGTTGACGAACACCTGCATGACTTTGGACAGGAACGGGGCCGGACCGGACATCGCCCACGTGACCAGTGTGGCATCGCCTTGCGGCACAAAGGTGAACTCGGCGGTGTTGTGGCCTTCGAAAGGCCGCTCGAAATCGAGCTTGATGCGTAGTTTTGACGACGCACTCGCCTCGAGGATCTCCATATGGCCGGCGCCGACATTGTTGTTGCCGTCCCAGGCATAGGTCGCGCCCTTGCCTTGCGCGGTGCCGCCAAACGCCCGCTTCATCGCAGGATCGCGGTTCTCGTAGGGGGACCAGGCCGTCCAGCGATGGAAATCGGCAACCAAGGGATAGACTGCATTGGCCGGCGCTTTCACGGCGAGGCTGCGCTCGACGCGGAATGTGTCGGGCTTCGTCAGGGCAAAGCCGAGCACGCCCACGATTCCGACCGCGAGCAGGATGGCGATGACGGCAATGGCTTTCAGCATGAATGGCTCCCTGGATACGCTCCTAGGACGAAGGGAGGGGACCGGGCCCGACAAGGCGAAGCGGAAAAATTTGTTATGCCCCAGGCAGGCGCTCCCTACTTCACCTTTGCGCCTTCGACCTTAGCGTCTTGCCTGGCGCCGCCATTGGCGCCCTTGGGCTGGCTGTCCCGGATCAGGCGATCGAGATGCATGCGGATGTGAGCGGCTTCTGCGGACGTGTTGGCGAGGGCGATGGCGCGGTCGAAGGCGATGCGGGCTTCGTCGTTGCGGCCGAGCTGCATCAGGAAGGCGCCGCGCACGCCATAGAAATGGAAGTAGTTGGCAAGCTTTGGCGCCAGCGGCTCGATCAGGTCGAGCGCGGCTTGCGGTCCGCGCACCTTGGAAACCGCGACCGCGCGGTTGAGCGTCACCACCGGCGAGGGCTGCACCACCTCCAGCGCACCATAGAGCAGGTCGATCTGCGCCCAGTCGGTCTCCTCAGGCGTGGAGGCGCGGGCATGCAGCGCAGCAATCGCGGCCTGGATCTGGTAGGGCCCGCTGCGGCGATGGCGTATCGCCTTGTCGATCAGCGCGAGGCCTTCCGCGATCATCGTGCCGTTCCACAGCGAACGATCCTGGTCGTCCAGCAGGATCAGCGAGCCATCCGCGGCAAAGCGCGAGGCACTGCGCGCATGCTGCAACAAGATGAGCGCCGTGAGTCCCATGATCTCCGGCTCGCTCTGGAACAGCCGCAGCAGCAGCCGCGCCAGCCGGATCGCTTCCTCGCACAGCGGCTTTCTGATTTCGGCGGTGTCGCCGCTCGCCGAATAGCCCTCGTTGAAGATCAAATAGATCATCGCCGCGACAACGGCGAGCCGCTCCGAGCGCTCGACCGCGCCCGGCGTTTCAAACGGCGTCCCGGCCTCCGCGACCTTGGCCTTGGCACGCGTGATGCGCTGCTCCATCGCCGCTTCCGACACCAGGAAGGCGCGCGCGATCTGCTTCACCGTCAGGCCGCAGACGATGCGGAGCGCCAGCGCGATCTGCTGCGTTGCCGGCAGCCCTGGATGGCAGCAGATGAACATCAGCCGCAAGATGTCGTCGCGGTAGTGCGAGCCGTCGAGCCGCTCGGCGAGCGCGCCCTCGGCGTCGTCGAGATCGGAGATCGCCTGGTCGTCCTCCGGCAGCGGCTGCTGCTTGCGGGTGCGGCGCACCTCGTCGATGGCAACGTTGCGGCCGACCATGATCAGCCAGGCGGCGGGATCGCGCGGCGGTCCGTTCTGCGGCCAGGTCTTCAGCGCGCGCAGGCAGGCGTTCTGGAAGGCCTCCTCGGCGGTGTCGAGATCGCGGAAATAGCGCAGCAGCGCGCCGACCGCCTGGGGGCGCGCCGAGGTCAGCGCGGTCTCGATCCAGGCGGTATCGGCTTCGCTCATTTCAGATTCCCTCCGGGACTGAACACGCCGACGGGGCGCACCTCGTAGGCGCCGCCGGGATTGGCGGCACCGAGGTCGCGGGCGACATCGAGTGCGTCATCGAGATTCTTGCAATCCACGATATAGAAGCCGAGCAACTGCTCCTTGGTCTCAGCGTAGGGGCCGTCGAGCACCAGTGGCGGGTCCTCCTTGCGCAGCGTCGCTGCCGCAGTGGTCGGCAGCAGCCGCGCCACCGGGCCGAGCCTGCCCTGCTTCGCGAGACCTTCCTGCACCACGGCGAGCTTCTTCATCACGGTCTCGTCCTGGTCCTTGCTCCATGAGCCGACGAAGTCCTCGTCGTGATAGCAAAGGATCGCATAAAGCATGGGCAGTACCTTCTCTGAGCGCTTGTTTTGAAGACGATCCAGTATGCCTTGCCCCGACATGGCTGCGGAAAAAAATTGCAAGAAAAATCCGGCAGATCGTGCCAAGGAGGGCCTTCAAAAGCGGAACTTAAAGAGGCACTTCGAATGACCGTTGGCACCCTGGCCGTCCTGATCAACAGCACGCAGCAGAACTGGCTGCCTGAGCGCTGGAAGGCCCGGTTCGACGCCGTCTGCGGCGGCCGCCGCGTGGTGCTGCTGCCCGATGCCGGGCTCGATCCGGCCGAGGTGCATTATGCCGCGGTGTGGAAGCCGGTGCCGGGCGACCTCGGCTCTTTCCCCAATCTGCGTGCGATCTTCAATCTGGGCGCCGGCGTCGACGCGCTGATGGCGGACAAGAGCCTTCCGAACGTGCCGCTGGTGCGCGTGGCCGTGCCTGATCTGACCGGCCGCATGACCGAATACGTCGTGCAGCACGTGCTGATGCACCACCGCCAGGAGCTTTATCTGCGCCAGTCGCAGCGCGAAAAGCGCTGGGAGCCGACCTATCAATGGCCAGCGAGCGCCGTCACGGTGGGTATCATGGGCCTGGGCACGCTCGGTACTGATGCGGCCGATGTGCTGCGGCGGCTTGGTTTCCGCGTCGCCGGCTGGAGCCGCAGCCCGCGTATCATCGCGGGTGTCGAATGTTTCCATGGCGCCGGGCAAATCGACGCGTTCCTGCGCACGACCGATATTCTCGTCAGCCTATTGCCGCTGACGCCTGATACACACGGCATCCTCAACCGCGACGTCTTCACCAAGCTCAACCGCAAGAGCCCGCTCGGTGCGCCCGTGCTGATCAACGCCGGCCGCGGCGGCCTCCAGAATGAAGCCGACATCCTGGCCTGCCTCGACGACGGCACGCTGGGCGCCGCCTCGCTCGACGTCTTCGTACAGGAGCCGCAGCCGGCGGACAGCCGGTTCTGGACCCATCCCAAGGTTTTGCTGACCCCGCACAACGCCGCCGACACCGACGCCGACGCGATCTCGGCCTATGTCGCCGAGCAGATCGCGCGGTTCGAGGCGTGTGGTGTGCTGGAGAACGTGGTGGACCGGACGCGGGGGTATTAGGCCGCACGCCTGAAAAAGGCACGACCGCTCCCTACCCTCCGTGTCGTCCTGGCGAAAGCCAGGACGACACCAGACTTCTTTGGTCACTCCGTCACCCCCGAAGGCACCCGCTCGGCCGGCATCCCGTTCACCCTCTCTTAGCGAGAAGTTGATAGGTCTCCTTAATCAACGCTCAACGAACGAGTCGGACATGCGCTTCACGCTCGGCCTCAGGATGCGGATCACGGTTGCGCTGGCGGTGACGGCGGCGGCGACCGCCCTGTTCGCCGTGCTCGGGGCGATGTGGATCATCTCCGGCATCATCGACCGGGCCGACCAGCGCGAGCTTCGCAGTCATTACGACGCGCTCCAGTCGCGAATTGCCGAGGAATCCCAGCGCGCCGCCGCCATGAGCGCCGTCGTCGCCGCGATGCCGGCAACGCAGGACGCGATGGCCAAACAGGATCGCAATGCCCTGATCAGCCTGTTCGGGCCGGTGTTTGCTGCGACCAAATCGGAGTACGGCGTCGAACAGTTCCAGTTCCACGTGGCGCCCGCGACCTCGTTCCTGCGCGTGCACCAGCCTGCTAAATTTGGCGACGACCTCTCGGGCTTCCGCAAAACCGTGATCATGGCCAACCAGGAGCGCAAGGTCGTGGTCGGCCTCGAGGGCGGCTTGGCTGGGCTCGGCATCCGCGGCGTCGTGCCGATCGCGCAAGGCGGCAAGCATCTCGGCTCAGTGGAGTTTGGCCTGACCTTCGGCCAGTCCTTCCTCGACGATTTCAAGACCAACCGCCATGTCGACATCGCCTTCCATCTCGCGGACGGCGGCGGCTTCAAGCTGTTCGGCGGCACGCTGAAGGGGAAGAGCTTCTTCGATGCGGCCGATTACGGCCGCGCCGCCGGCGGCGACTTCACGGTACGGCAGGCCAAGCTCGACACGACGCCGGTAGCGGCGCTGCTCGGACCGATCAGGGATTTTTCCGGCAAGCCGCTCGGCGCCGTCGAACTGGTGATGGACAATGCCGACTATGTGGCCTCCGCCGACCGTGCCTGGCTGCTGGCATTCGGCATCGCCGCGCTCGGGCTCGTGCTCGCCGCCATCGTCGGCTATCTCATCGCCCGCAGCATCTCGCGCCCGATCATTTCCATCACCAGCGTGATGCGCGAGCTGGCCGACGGACACCTCGATGTCACCGTCCCCGTCAGCAAGGCGAATGACGAGGTCGGCGCGATGGTCAAGGCTGTCGCGGTGTTCCGCGACAACGCCGTCAACTTCAACCGGCTCCAGGCCGAACAGGCCGACACTAAGGCGCAATCCGAAGCGGAGAAGCGACGCGCGTTCGCCGCGCTCGCCGACAATTTCGAAGCCAGCATCCGCGAGGTCGTCACCACGGTCTCCTCGGCCGCGGTCGAGATGGAGAACACGGCGCGCTCGATGTCTGATATCGTCGAGCGGTCGCGGCAGCAGACCGGCACGGTGTCGTCGGCCTCGGCGCTCGCCTCGGAAAATGTGCAGACGGTCGCTGCCGCCGCGGAAGAGCTGTCGTCGTCCATGACCGAGATCAGCCGGCGCCTTGCGCACGCGACCGCGGTGGTCGGCAAAGCCGCGAGCGACGGACGACGGTCGAACGAGCGCGTGCAAAGTCTGGCCGACGCCGCGCAAAAAATCGGCGACGTCGTCTCCTTCATCAGCGGCATCGCCGAGCAGACCAATCTGCTGGCACTCAACGCGACGATCGAGGCGGCGCGCGCGGGCGAAGCCGGCCGCGGCTTTGCGGTGGTCGCCTCCGAGGTGAAGGCGCTGGCAACCCAGACCGCCAAAGCGACCGAGGAGATCGGCGCCCAGGTCACGGCGGTACAAGGCGAGACCACCGGCGCAGTGGACGGCATCCAGTCGATCTGCGCAACGATCCAGGAGGTCGACGAGATCTCCGCCGCGATCGCCGCCGCCGTCGGCCAGCAGGGCACCGCAACGCAGGAGATCGCCCAGAACGTGCAGCAGGCAGCCGCCCGCACCGGCGAGGTCTCGCAAAACATCGCAGGCGTCACCGCCGGCATCGCCGCGACGGGAACAGCAGCGGAGGAGGTGCTGGGCTCCGCGATCGAGCTGTCAAAGCAATCGCAGCGGCTGCGGGACGAGGTGGACCGCTTCCTCGCGCATATTCGCGCGGCGTAGGCGGGCTACAGGGAGGAGCTGCGGCGCGACGGCGGCAACTCCGAATCTTCGCCAAACCAGATTCGGTGGCTAGGGGTCCTGGCTTTCGCCAGGACGACGTTAGCTCGCGCCACGCAACCGCCTAGCTCTTTCGTCCCACCATCACGTCGATCGCTCCCTTCACGATCGCCTCGAGATCCTTCCGCGACACGCGCGCGCGCGAACGAATGGCAATTGAGTGCACGGTCGCTGAAGCGAGCTGCGCCAGCACGGCGGGATCGGCGCTTTCGGGCAATTCGCCTTTCTCCTTGGCGCGGCGGAAGCAACTCGCAAACGCCTTGTCGAGTTCGTTAAGGCCATCGAGCACCATGGCGCGGATGTCGGGATCGCCGACCGCTTCGGAGGCCGCCGTGACCACGGTGAAGCAGCCGCGCGGGCCGGTTGCGCCGGACAGATAGATGTTCAGCGCGGAGGCGAAGATACGCTCCAGCCGCTGGCGCACGGGCATCTCCTGTCGAAAGATCTCCACCATGGATGCGCGCGCGTCCTCACGGTAGCGCTGATAGCTCTTGATGTAGAGCTCGCGCTTGTCGCCGAAGGCGCCATAGAGGCTCGGGCGATTCATGCCGGTGGCTTCGCTGAGATCGTCGAGCGAGGTCGCGGCGAAACCCTGCGTGCGGAACAGGTCGAGCGCCTTGCCGAGCGCGACCTCGGGTTCGTAGGCGCGCGGACGGCCGCGGCGCTTGGGCTCAGTGGCAGCAGCTGGCGGCTTCGATTTTTGTACCATTTCGCAATTTAATCCTTGACCAACTCCATAATATGCAAGACAGTACAAAAATCAATCTGGCCAGGTTGAGCGCCACTCCAAAAGTCACATCGAAGAATTGCCCAAGGAGGCTCAAGATGGATCTTTATTTCTCGCCGCTCGCCTGTTCGATGGCGAGCCGCGTCGCGCTGTATGAAGCCGGCGCCGAAGCCAATTATCTCGAAGTCGATCCGCCGACCAAGACGGTGCTGAGCGACGGCACCGACTTTCGAACCGTGAACCCGATCGGCCTGGTGCCGACACTGCGGACGGACGACGGCGTGGTGCTGACCGAGAACGCCGCGATCCTGCAATATATCGCCGACCGCTTCCCGCAATCGGGTCTCGGAGCCGCAGCGGGCATCGAGCGCACGCGACTGCATCAATGGCTCTGCTTCATCGGCACCGAGCTGCACAAGGGCCTGTTCATCCCGGTGCTCGACCGCAAGGCGCCGCAGGAGACGAAAGCCTACGCGCTGGAGAAGAACCTGTCGCGGCTGGACTATCTCGACAATTACCTGAAGGGGCGCGACTTCCTGCTCGACCAATTCAGCGTCGCCGACGCCTATCTCGTCACGGTCATCAACTGGACCATGGCGACGCCGCCGATCGAGCTCGCCAAATGGCCGAACGTGAAGGCCTATTACGAACGCCTGCGTCAACGGCCCTCGATCGCCAAGGCGATCGCGGAAGAGTTCGAGCTGTACAAGGCCGAGCAGGCGCGGAAGAAGGCCGCGGCGTAAGCTTTGACGATTGAGGCGCGCCGTCCCGGCTGAGCGGCCGGGACGGCGCAATCTATCCGTACAACACCCTCGGCAGGATCGTGACTATGCCGGGCCAGAGCGTCAGCAGCAGCACGAATCCGACCATGATGAGGAGATAGGGCATCGTGACGCGCGCGATGTAGCCGAGGCCGTCGTCGGTCAGGCCTTGGATCACGAACAGGTTGAAGCCGACCGGCGGCGTGATCTGGGCCATCTCGACCGCGAGCACGAGGAAGATGCCGAACCAGATCTCGTCGAAGCCCGCGCCCTTCACGATCGGCAGCACGATCGGCAGCGTCATCACGATCATCGAGAAGCCATCGAGGAAACAGCCGAGGATCAGATAAAAGATAATCAGCACCACGATCAGCATGAACGGCGATAGCCCCAAGCCCTTCACGAAGGCGGCGACTGCCTGCGGGATGCCGAGGAAGGCCGCGGCGTTGCCGAGGATCGAGGCGCCGAGCACGATCAGCGCGATCATCGAACAGGTCACGACCGAGCCGATCAGCACGTCACGCATCACCTGCTGCGACATCGAGCCCTGCGCCCAGGCGACCAGCGCCGCGCCGAACACGCCGACCGCGGCGGCCTCCGACGGCGTCGCCAGCCCGCCATACATCGAGCCGAGCACGCAGGCGATCAGGAACAGCGCCGGCGCGAGGTCCTTGAGCGCCGCAAACCGTTCGCGCCATGGCACTTGCGAGAGCTTGGCTTCCGCCTCCGGCACCATGCCGGGGTTAAGGGTCGTGTGCAGCATCACCCACCCCATGAAGGTGGCGGCCAGCAGCAGTCCGGGCAGCACCCCGGCCGTGAACAGTTTCAGGATCGAGACGTCGCCGAGCACGCCGTAGATGATCATGATGTTGGATGGCGGGATCAAAAAGCCGAGCGTGCCGGCGCCGGCGAGCGAGCCGATCGCGATGTCGCGGGAATAGCCGCGGCGCAGCAGTTCGTTCAGGGACATGCGGCCGATCACCTGCGTCGTCGCCGCCGACGAGCCGGAGATTGCGGCGAAGATGGTGCAGCCGATCACGTTCACATGCAGAAGACGACCCGGCAAAAGCCCCGCCCAGGGCGCGAGCCCCTGGAACAGAGAACGTGACAGACGGGTGCGAAACAGCAACTCGCCCATCAGGATGAACAGCGGCAGCGCCAGCAGTTCCTGCGTCGTCAAGATGTTCCAGGCGTATTGCGGCAGCAGCTTGTCGAGCGGGATTGAGCGGAACATCGCCAGCAGCAGCGTTGCGGTGAGCGCAAGCGTCAGGCCGATCCATACGCCGCATGCCAGAAGCGCAAACAGGATCCCGAAGAGAGCAATGACTTCGATGGTCATGGTATCCGGTGTCTGCTGGCTGGCGCGTGGGCGATCATTCGACGGGCGAGGCCTTCATGCGGTGGTCCTCCAGCGGCAGGCCGAGCACGGCCTGGATCACGCGCGCCAGGAACTGCAGCGTCAGCAGCAGCATGCCGAAGGTGACGACGGCCTGTGGAAACCACAGCGGGGTGTCGCTCGAGGTCGAGACCTGGCCGCGCACATAGGCGCCGAAGGCGAACTTCGCCATCGACGATGTCAGGAAGGCCATGAAGGCGAAGCCGGCGGCGGCCGACAGGATTTCGATCGCGCGCTGAAACGGAGCGGGGACGTTCTTCAGCAGCAGCACGACACGGATATGGCCGCCGACGCGCAGGGTCATGGCGGCGCCGAAGGTGAAGGACGCCGCCATCAGATAGGAGGAATACTCCCACGCGATCGAGATTGTGGGCGGAAAGAACGGCAGGAAGTTCGAGAGGAAGCGCGTTGCGACCTCGCACAGCATCAGCAGCGTCAGCATCAAGAGGCAGCCGCCACCGATCCAGCCGTCCAGCCGGCCAAGACGGTCGATGCCGTCGAGCAGGATGCGCAGCGGCTCCGGCGCCGCCGCGTTGAGACTATGGGACGACGCAGGCAAAACATCCGCCACTGCAAGTCCTCAGCGCTTCATTTCCGCGAGATAGGCCCGCACCGGCTTGTCGGCCGCCGGCACGCGCTTGACGAAAGCGTCGAGCTGCGGCGCGGTCTTGGCGCGAATGTCCGTGATCATGGCATCCGAGACCGGCATCACCTCCATGCCGCCTTCCTTGAGCCGGTTGAGGCTGTCGACGTCCGCCTTGAGCGAGTTCGCCCAGAAGCCCGGCTCCATCTTCGCGGCAATGCCGGCGACGAGCTGCTGCTGATCGGCACTCAGCGCCTTCCAGGAATCGAGGTTGACGGTGAGCATCTGCGACGACCAGACGTGGTTGGTCGGGTAGATGTATTTCAGGAATTCCCAGAATTTTCCGTCGACGCCCGACACCGACGAGGTGGATACGCCGGAGACCGCGCCCGACGCCAGCGCCGGGATGGTCTCGCCCCACGGAATCATCACCGGCGCCATGCCGACCACGGCCAGCATGTCGACGGCGTTCTTGTCGGGCACGCGGATCTTGATGTTCTTCAAGCCGTCGACATCGGCGACCTTGACCTTGAGATGCAGATATTGCGTCGGCCAGGGCACGATGTAGAGGATCTTCTGGTTGTTGCGCGCGGCGACCTTCTCGTATTCGGGCCGCACGTATTTGTGCAGCACCTTCAATTCGTCCATGGAGCCGCAGAGAAAGGGAATGCTTTCGACGCCCATGAAGGGTTCGTCGCCGACCTGCTGAATATTGAGGACGTCGGCGAGCGGCACCAGACCGTCGCGGACGGCGCGCAGATGCTCGGGGCCCTTGAAGCCGAGCTGTCCACCGGCCTTCACGGTGATCGCGACCGAGCCAGCCGTCTGCTTCTTCACCTCTTCCGCGAAGGCAAACGCGTTCTGGGTGTGGAAATTGCCGTCGGGCCATACCGTCGACATGTCCCAGCTTACCGTCGCCGCTCGCGCGCGGGTCGAGATGTGGCCGGCTGCGAGCAGCGTCGCTGCGCCCGCGGTAAAAGTCCGTCGCGTGATCATTGAGCCCCTCCGTTTGCTACGCGCACGACGCCTGAAGCGTCATCGCGTGTGCCCATAAATTTCAACCGCATTGTCGGCAGACACGAGGCCGCTTTCGATGTCGTCGTTGACGGCTGTCGGCGCGCGCTCCCGGGGATCGCCGATGCCGGCGCCGCCTGGTGTCAGCACCACCAGCCGGTCGTCCGGCGGCACCTGCTGAAAGCCTTTTCCACGCAGCTTCTTGCCGGACTTCAGGCCGACATAGCCGGCCTCGCCGTTCTTGCCGCCATCACGTCCGCGTGGCGGATGATCGATGCGATCGAATGCCGCCAGGATGTCGAACGGCCCATCGACACCGCTGCCGACCTCGATGATCTGGCCGAGGCCCCCGCGGGTTCGCCCTGCCCCGCCGGAATCCGGACGCAGTTCCTTGCGCCAGAAGATCAGCGGCGTCTGCGTCTCGGCGATCTCAACCGGCGTGCCGCGCACGCCGCTGGGATAGGCGGTCGCCGACAGCCCGTCCTTCGCGAAGCGCGCGCCGGTCCCGCCATTGGAGGTCACCGCCATCGAAAATCCGTAATTGCCGCCGGCGCCCGAGCGGGTCTGGCCGCGCACGTTGAGATTCCACAGGCACGAGGTGCCTTCCGCGGGCACGCGCTCGGGAATGATCTGGCGCAGGCAGCCGAACACGACATCGGGCAGCATCTGGCCGATGATGTGGCGCGAGGCGACCGGCGCCGGCTTTGGCGCATTGAGGATCGCGCCTTTGGGAGCCGACACCGTCAGTGGCGAGAGCGAACCGGCATTGTTCGGAATCTGGGAGGCGACGACGCAGCCGAGACCGAACACGGTGTAAGCGATGGTGTAGGACAGAGGCACGTTGATGCCGAACCTGGACGCGGCCGAGGTGCCGTCGAAGTCGACGTGGATGCCTTCGTCCGAGATCGTCAGCACGGCGGCCAGCGTGACCGGCTCATCATAGCCGTCGACCACCATGGTGTTGCGCCAGCTGCCTTTCGGCAGTTTGGCGATCTCGGCCAGCACGGCCTCGCGCGAGCGGTCGCAGATGTAGTCGCCGAGCGCATCGAGCGAGTCGATGCCGAACTCGGTCATCATCTCGACCAGGCGCTCGCAGCCGACGTCGTTGCAGCCGGCGAGCGAATAGGTATCGCCCTCGGTGTCGATCGGCAGCCGCGTGTTGGTGCGGATCATCGCCATCAGCGTCTCGTTGACGACGCCCTGGTCGATCAGCTTCAGCATGGGGATGTAGAGCCCCTCCATGAACACGTCGGTGGCGTCGGGTCCGAAGCCGATGCCGCCGATGTCCATGAGATGGCTGGTGCAGGAAAACAGCGCGACCGGCTTGCCGTCCTTGAAGCAGGGCGTGGTGACGACGAAATCGTTGAGATGGCCGGTGCCCATCCAGGGATCGTTGGTGATGTAGGCGTCGCCCTCCTTCATCGTCTCGATCGGAAAGTGGGCGATGAAGTGCTTGACCGATTCCGCCATCGAGTTGACGTGGCCGGGCGTGCCGGTCACCGCCTGCGCCAGCATCCGTCCCTTGAGGTCGAACACGCCGGCCGAGAGGTCGCCGCATTCGCGCACGATCGGGCTGAAGGCCGTGCGGAGCAGCACCTGCGCCTGCTCCTCGACCACGGCGATCAGCCGGTGCCACATGATCTGAAGGTCGATCAGGCTCGCGCCGCTTGCCTTGCTCATGATCAGGCCGCCTTCCGTTCCATGACGATGCTGCCGGCACCGTCGATATGGGCATCAAAACTGTTGGAGACGAACGTCGAGGTCTCGTCCTCCGCGATCACGGCGGGACCTGCAATCGTCGCGCCTGGCGCCATGTCCTCGCGGCGATAGAGCGGGATCTCGATCACCTCCCCGACCCGGCCATCGAAGAACTTGCGGCTGCCGGTCGCCTTCCCGGCGGGCTTGCGCGTAACGGCCGCGACAATAGGCGGATTGCGCGCCTCGGTCGTCGCAAGCACCGACCAGCTCAAGACCTCGATCGCCGCACCCGGGATCGGCCGCTCGAACATCACCGCATAATCCGCCTCGAACTTCTGACGCAGGCCGGCCAGATCGGCCGTCGCCAGCCGCCGGTTCGGCAGTTCGATCGAGATCTCATGGCCTTGACCGACATAGCGCATGAAGGCCGCGCGGCGCTCGCGGACCGGCGCGCCTGCCGCACCCGTCTCGACCAGCGCACGCGCTTCGGTCACCATCTCCTGGAGCAGATCGGAGACCCCTTCGGTGTCGAAATCGTCGAGCCGCACATGACGGCTGCGCACCAGCTCGTAGGCGATCGGAGCCGCGAGGAAGCCAACGGCCGAGCCGACGCCGGCATTGGAAGGAACGATCACGCGGGAGACACCGATCTTCTCGGCGACGCGCGCCGCATGCAGAGGCGCCGCGCCGCCGAAGGCGATCAGCGTGTGCTGACCGACAATCTCACCGCGCTCGACCGCATGCACGCGCGCCGCGCTCGCCATGTTCTCGCAGACGACCTCGTGCACGGCATAGGCCGCAGTCTCTGCCGACAGACCCAGCGGCTCGCCGACGCTGCGCAGCAGCGCCTGCTTCGAGAGTTCAGGGTCGAGCTTGATCGTGCCACCCGCGAAGTCGTCCGGATCGATCATGCCGAGCGCGACGTCGGCATCCGTCACGGCCGGGCGCAGGCCGCCGCGGCCGTAGCAGGCGGGCCCGGGCTCCGACGAGGCACTCTCAGGACCGACCGTGACGCGCTTCATCGCATCGACATGGGCGATCGAGCCGCCGCCGGCGCCGATCTCGACCATCTCGATCACGGGAATCCGCACCGGCAGACCCGAACCTTTCAGGAAGCGCGCTGCGCGATCGACCTCGAACACGCGCGAGGTCTCGGGCTGGTATTTTTCGATCAGACAGATCTTTGCCGTGGTACCGCCCATATCGAAGGACAGCACCTTGCTCTCGCCGAGACGCGCCGCGATCTGCGCCGCGAAAATGGCGCCGCCGGCAGGACCGGATTCGACGAGGCGCACCGGAAAGCGCCGCGCCGTCTCGATCGAGGTGACACCGCCGCCGGAGGTGACGAGATAGATCGCGCCGCGGTACTGCTCGACCTGCAAGGCGTCGGACATGCGAGCGAGATAACCATCGATTAGCGGCTGCACATAGGCGTTGGCCACTGCAGTCGATGTGCGCTCATATTCGCGGATCTCCGGGCACACCGCGGACGATACGGTCACGGAAATGCCGGGCATCTCCTCACTGATGATCGCGGCCGTGCGGCGCTCGTGCTCGGGATTGGCGTAGGAGTGCAGGAACGCGATTGCGACGCTCTCGACGTTCAGCGCGCGCAATCTTGGCGCGAGCGCGCGCACCGCCGCTTCGTCCAACGGGAGGCGGACGGCGCCATGCGCGTCGATGCGCTCGGGCACGGTGAAGCGCAAAGATCGCGGCGCCAGCGGCTTCGGCTTGTCGATGGAGAGGTCATACTGGTCGTAGCGGCTCTCGGTGCCGATATCGAGCACGTCGCGAAAGCCCTCGGTCGCGATCAACGCCGTCTTGGCGCCGCGACGCTCGATGATGGCGTTGGTCGCGAGCGTCGTGCCGTGAATGAAGACGTCGATGTCGCTGATATAGGCGCGCGCATCAGCGAGAATGAGCCGCATGCCGTCCAGCACCGCCTCTTCCGGCCGCTGCGGCGTCGTCAGCAATTTGCGCGTCTTGCGCACCTCGCCCACGTCCAGCACGATGTCGGTGAACGTGCCACCGATATCGACGGCAAGCCGCACCTCGGCTCCCTCAAGCATTCCAAACTCTCCGTGCTGATCGTCAAGACCGAGGACAAAAGCGCAGCAATTTCCATGCCATGGATGACAGGAACATGCTGCCGTCCAGCTATTCTGCTTGGCACCCATGCAATAGGCAAGGCGTGTTCGCAGGCCGCGCGATCAGAGCAGGAATGCAAGCGCCGCTTCGCAGCGCTCCTCGACCTTCAGCGTGAGGAGATCATCGGCGCGGGTGCGTCCGAGATTGACCGCAGCGATCGGGATTTGCCGTTGCGCGGCCGCCTGCACAAAGCGGAAACCGGAATAGACCATCAGTGACGAGCCGACGATGAGCATGGCGTCCGCCTGCGCCAGATGATCCTGCGCGGTCACGACCACGTCGCGCGGGACGGTCTCGCCGAAGAACACGACGTCGGGCTTGAGGATGCCGCCGCAGGATTCGCAGGCCGGCACCTTGAACGACGAAAAATCCGCATGCTCCAGGTCCGCATCGCCGTCGGGCGCATCGGCCGCGTCGAGCGTCAACCATTCCGCATTGGCGTGGCCGAGCGTCTTCTGGAATTCGCTCCGCGGGGTCTTTTGACCGCAGCCCATGCAGCGGACCAGATCGAGCCGGCCGTGCAGGTCGATCACCTGGCGGTGGCCGGCGGATTGATGCAGCCGGTCGACGTTCTGGGTCAGCAGCATTCCGCAACGCCCGCTCGCCTCGAGCCGGGCGAGCGCGTGATGCGCATCGTTCGGCCTCGCCTGGCCGAACCGCCGCCAGCCGATCAGGCTGCGCGCCCAATAGCGCCGACGCGTATGCTCTTCCGACATGAAAGCCTGGAAGTTCACCGGCTGGGTCCGCTTCCAGTTGCCGTGACTGTCGCGATAATCGGGGATGCCCGAATTGGTGCTGCAGCCAGCGCCGGTCAGCACGAACAGATTTTCGTGCCGTCCGACGAAATCGCGGAGCGGATGATTTGCCATGACGCAGATGTAGTCTGCGCAGGCCGGTTTTGCCAGATGGCGAGGAAGCCCGCTAGCTTGCCCAGTTCTCGCGGAATTCGGGAAACAGCGTCAGACCTCCGCACGCATAGATGGTCTGCCCCGTGATGTAGCTGGCCTCATCCGAGGCGAGGAAGGCGAACACGCCGGCGATCTCCTCCGGCGTGCCGACACGGCCGAGCGGAATGTGGCTGGTGACCACACCGCGCTTTTCCGGATCGCCGGTCCAGGCCGCGTTGATTGGGGTGTCGATCGCGCCTGGACCGACCGCATTGACGCGAATGCCGCGGCCGGCGAATTCGAGTGCCAGCGTGCGTGTCAGATTGGCCATGCCGCCCTTGCTGATGGAATAGGCGAGGTAGCCGGGTTTCGGGATGATCTGGTGGACGCTGGAGCAATTGATGATGCTGCCGCCTGCGCCGCGCGCAACGAAATGCGCGAGCGCCTTCTGGGCGCAGAGCACGGCGCCGTTGAGATTGACGTCGATGATGCGGCGATAGGTGTCGATGTCGAGCGCCTCGCTCGGCGATTCCCGCTGGAAGCCCGCATTGTTGACCAGGCAGTCGAGACGCTTCCAGCGCGCCAGGATCGTCTCGAACATCGCGGCTACGTCCTGCTCGTTGCTGACGTCGGCCCTGACGACGATATGGTCGAGCTTGCCGTGGCCGCGATCGCTCGATGCCGTACGCGCGGACGCGAGCACCTCCTCTGCCTTTTCCGGATGATCGACATAGTTGATGGCGACGGTCGCGCCTTCCTGGGCAAGCCGAATGGCGACGGCGCGGCCGATGCCTTGCGAGGCGCCCGTCACCAGCGCGTATTGGCCGACGAGGCGCGAAGAAAAGGTGGTCGAGCGGTCGATATGTGGCATCGTTCTTCTCCGGGGGACACATCAATATGGAGGGAACCGGCGTTTTGTTCCATCCGTCGGCGCACCGCTGGGATTCACTCCTAGCGGCGAGCCAGTCGCGAAGTCAGGATCTGGTACAGGATGATGGCGCCAAAGGTTGCGGTGCCGATCCCGCCGATCGTGAAGGCGCCGAATTTGAGCGTGAGGTCGCCGGCGCCTGCGGTGAGCGCGACCGCGACGGTGATCAGGTTTGCCGGACTTGAGAAGTCGACCTTGTTCTCGACCCAGATCCGGCCGGCCATTGCGGCGATCAACCCGAACAGCACGATCGAGAGCCCACCGATGACGGGACCCGGGATCGACAGGACCAGCGCGCCGAATTTCGGCGAGAAAACGAGCACGATCGACACCATCGCCGCGAAGGCAAACAGCAAGGTCGAATAGACCTTCGTCGCCGCCATGACGCCGATGTTTTCGGCATAGGTGGTGACGCCGGTGCCGCCGCCGCAGGCGGCCACCATGGTCGCGAGGCTGTCGGCAAGCAAGGCGCGGCCGAGATAGTCATCGAGGCTCCGGCCCGTCATGGCGCCGACGGCCTTGATGTGACCGAGGTTCTCGGCGACGAGAATGATCGCGACCGGCGCGATCAGGACGATTGCATCGGCCTGGAAGGTCGGCGTGGTAAGACTCGGCAGGCCGATCCACGACGCAGCCGAAACTTGCGTGAAGTCGATCGGCCTGCCGAAGCCGAGGCCGTTCGCGAACAGCAGGTACAAAAGATATCCGCCGATCGCGCCGAGAATGATCGGCAGGCGGCGCCACAGGCCAGGCGCGCCAACGGCAACCACGCCGATGATCAGAACGGTCGCGAGCCCGATTCCTGTGTCGAACGCATTGGCGCTCACTGCCTTGACCGCCACCGGCGCGAGGTTGAGGCCGATCGCGGCGACCACAGCGCCGGTGACGACCGGCGGCAACAGCTTCTCGATCCAGCCAACCCCCGACCACATCACGACCAGCGCGATCAGGCCGTAGAGGACGCCGGCTCCTACGATGCCGCCAAGCGCAACCGACAGGTTCGGGTTCGGCCCGTGCCCGGCATAGCCTGTGGCGGCGATCACGACCGCGATGAACGCGAAGCTCGAGCCGAGGTAGCTCGGCACGCGCCCCGCGACGATGACGAAGAAGATCAGCGTGCCGATGCCGGAAAACAGCACCGCAACATTGGGATCGAACCCCATCAGCAGCGGCGCGATGATCGTCGAGCCCGACATTGCGACGCAATGCTGGAGACCGGAGACGACGGTCTGGCCAAGCGGCAGCCGCTGCTCGGGCATGATCACGCCGGAGGACTTCAGAATCCAACGCGGAAAATAGCCTTGCGCTCGCTCATCGGAGCCCGTTGCAATCGGCATGTTCCCCCCAGTTGCGGTGCAGCGACAGATCTTCGTGCGAACAGATAAAAATGTGATTGTCGCTTCTGCAGCGGCCATCACATGATGCAAATCAAACAAGATCAATACGTCCGGGGCCTATTCTATGACACACATTGCGATCCAGCCAGCCGTCCACCGCCGGCACCAGCCCTGGTACAAGATCCTCTACATTCAGGTGCTGATCGCGATCGCACTCGGGGTGCTCGTCGGCTATTTCTATCCCGATCTCGGCAAGGCCCTGAAGCCGCTCGGCGACGGTTTCATCGCGCTGATCAAGATGATGATCGCGCCGGTGATCTTCTGCACCGTGGTGCACGGCATCTCCTCGATGGGCGACCTCAAGCGCGTCGGTCGGGTCGGGCTGAAGTCGCTGATCTATTTCGAGACGGTCTCGACCGTGGCGCTCGCGGTCGGCCTGCTGGTCGGCGAGGTGCTCCAGCCCGGGCACGGCTTCAACATCGATCCCGCCACGATCGACCCGAAATCGGTGGCGACCTACGTCACCAAGGCCAAGGAAGAAGGCATCGTCGCCCATCTGATGGCGATCATCCCCGACAGCTATCTGGGCGCCATCGCACGCGGCGATCTGTTGCAGGTGCTACTGATCTCGATCCTGTCGGGCTTCGCCATCGCGTTCCTCGGCAAGGCCGGCGAGCCCATTGCGGAGGCGATCGACAAGGCCGCAAAGATGTTCTTCGGCATCATCCGCATCATCGTGCGCGTCGCCCCGATCGGAGCGTTCGGCGCGATGGCGTTCACCGTCGGTGCCTACGGCCTCGGTTCGCTGCTCAACCTCGCGGCCCTGATCGGCACGTTCTATCTCACCAGCATCCTGTTCGTGGTGGTCGTGCTCGGCGCAATCGCGCGGCTCGCCGGCTTCTCGATCTTGCGTTTCATCGCCTACATCAAGGACGAGCTGCTGATCGTGCTCGGCACCTCGTCATCAGAAACGGTGCTGCCGCAGATGATCCAGAAGATGGAGCATCTCGGCGCCTCGCGTTCGGTGGTCGGCCTCGTCATTCCGACCGGTTACAGCTTCAACCTCGACGGCACCAACATCTACATGACGCTGGCAACGCTGTTCCTGGCGCAGGCGACCAATACCCATCTGACCATCTGGCAGGAGCTCGGCATTCTCGGCATCGCCATGATCACCTCGAAGGGAGCCTCTGGCGTGACGGGGGCGGGCTTCATCACGCTGGCGGCGACGCTCTCGATCGTGCCCGACATCCCGATCCAGTCGATTGCGATCCTGGTCGGCATCGACAAGTTCATGAGCGAGTGCCGCGCGCTGACCAATCTGATCGGCAACGGCGTCGCCTGTGTCGTCATCAGCATCTCCGAAGGCGAGCTCGACCGCGATGCGCTGCACGAGACCATGGCCCATCCGCTGGAGATGGGTGAGGCGCTCGAACCGGGCGGCAGCGCCGCCTCCTAGGCCGCGCGCAGGTTGGGCGGCGTCCGGTTCCAACGCGGTAGTTTCCCGGAGTGGTAAATTGGAGCGACGCGAGTCACAACTGCTGCGTTGGGATCACGGATTGATACTCATCTTTTTCCACCCGACGCGCTGGGGGCAGGGCGTCGGGTTTTTGAAAATTGTCGTCGTGCCGAACCGCAAAGCGGGATCAAATGATCCTGCAACCGGCGCGCTGCCTCGGGGCAGCAAGATCGAGCCGTCGGGTAATCCCGATCGCCTGCAAAAACGCCTCATCATGACTGACGACGAGCAGCGCGCCGTCATAGGCCCTCAAGCCCGCTTCGACGGCTTCGATGGATTCGATGTCCAGATGATTGGTCGGCTCGTCGAGGATCAGCAGCGACGGCGGCATCGCTCCGCCCAGCACGCAGGCAAGGCCTGCACGAAACATCTGCCCGCCGCTCAAATGTCCCGCAATCTGCAAGGCGGCATCGGCTCGAAACATGAACCGGGCCAGCGCCGCATGGCATTCATTTGCACCCGCCTTCGGATGGAAGCGCCTGAAGTTATCCAGGATGGAGACCGCGGGATCGAGCAGGCTGGCCTTCTGATCGAACAGCGCAAGATCCGGCCTGACCCGCATGGTGCCGGAGAGCGGACGTAGTTCGCCGGCGACGAGTTTCAGCAGCGTCGTCTTGCCGGAACCGTTGGGTCCGACAATTGCCAGGCGCTCCGGACCAACGATCGCGAGCGATAGATCGCGCAAGACTTCCCGGTCCGGCCGATAGCCGGCGCTGACGCAATCGAGCCAAACCACCTCCCTGCCCGCTGGCAGCCGGGTCGAGGGCAGCTTCACCGACAGCGACTGAAGAATCTCGATGCGCCGGCGCGCCGTATCAAGGGCCTCAAGCGCATCCGCACGCCGCCGCTCGGCGATCTGCGCGGTCTTGCCGCCGGTGTCTTCGCTACGGTCCTTGCGTGCGCCGGCCAGGATGCGCGGCATGTCGCCCTTGGCGCGCTTCTTCTTGCCCCCGCCGTCCTTGCGCGCTTTCCTCTCCGCGGCCTCCTGCGCTTTCCCGTCGATCTCGGACAGGCGCCTCTGGGCATGCGCGAGGTCGTGCCTGACAGCCGCGAGCGCAACGGCTTTCTGCTCGCAATAACTGCTCCAATTGCCGCCGTATCGCGTAGCTCCGAGCGACGTCAGCTCGACGATCGCATCCATGGTTTCGAGCAGGCTCCGATCGTGGCTGACGACGATCGCCCCACCGCGCCAAGACGCAAGGAAATCGATCACCGCCTTGCGCCCCTCCCGATCGAGATTGTTGGTGGGCTCGTCGAGCAGCAGGAAGTCTGGCTCCGCAAAGATCAGCGCGGCCAGACGAACCCGCGTGACCTGCCCGCCCGACAGGCGGTCGAGCTCGATCTCCGGAGCGACGTCGAACCCGACACGCGCAAGGGCGGACGTAAGCCGTGTTTCGAGGGTCCAATCGACCTCGGAAACCTCCTCGGCCAAGGCATCCCCGCGCTCGGCACGGCGAAGCACATCGAGCGCGGCTCGCGCACCGAACAGGTCGATCACCTTCGCGCCCGCAAGGGGCTGGACGTCCTGGCGCAACAGACCAACGGTTCCGTTGATAGCAACGCGCCCCGATTGAGGAATGTGCTCTCGCGAAATCGACGCAAGCAGCGTCGTCTTCCCGACGCCGTTGCGGCCGACGAGGCCGGTCCGCTCGGCGCCGAACGTCAGATCGATATTGGAAAAAAGAGAGCGGCCGTCAGGCGAGGACAGCGACAGGTTGGACAGGATGATGGAAGCAGGCATGGAATTCCCCGTGAGCAAGGCAGGTCGGCTTTGCGGTCGGGGTCAAATCCATGGATCTCGAATATCCTGTTTGAGGGCTCTCTAACTAATCCCATCGAAGGGCGAGATCAAGGCGAGGCTCTGAGGAACGACGGCGCGCGGAGCGCCGACGTCCGCCGCAGGCCCGCGCGATCAACCCTTGAGCGCGGTGACCACGACCTCGATCAGCGCGCT
The DNA here is from genome assembly GCF_023100665.1 of Bradyrhizobium sp. CW1. Lineage (NCBI taxonomy): Bacteria > Pseudomonadati > Pseudomonadota > Alphaproteobacteria > Hyphomicrobiales > Nitrobacteraceae > Bradyrhizobium > Bradyrhizobium sp. CW1. The sequence goes on along the minus strand of NZ_CP064684.1, from coordinate 1,417,962 downwards.
GCCGCCGAGATCGGCGACGCCGACGGTGGCGCGGGTCGGCAGATTGTCGCCGAAGAACTCGGTCCAGACCGCGTCCATCTCCTTCTTCTTGGAAAGGTCCGTGACGAAGATCGAGGTGCTCACGACGCGCGACTTGTCGGTGCCCGCTTCCTTCAGATAGCCGGCGATCTTGCCGAGGATGTTGCGGGTCTGCTCGCCCATCGACACAGAGGTGTCGTCGGCGATGGTGCCGCCAATGAAGACGAAGCCGTTGGCTTCGACGGCGCGGTGCATGATGGGCGTGCGGATGCTGCGGGTAATGCTCATGATGTCCTCTTTTGCTAGAGCGTGGAGGGGTGGAAACGGTCGATGCCGAGATCGCCGATGCGGGTCTGGGTGCCGCCGTTGACGATCAGCTCCGCCATGACGGCGCCCGCGCCGGGGCCGAGCTGGAAACCGTGCAGCGAAAAACCGAATTGGTGATAGAGGCCCTTGTGCCGGCTGCTCGGTCCAAACACGGGCAGATCGTCCTTGGTCTTGGCCTCGATGCCGGCCCAGGCCCGCATGATCGTCGCGTCGCGCATGACCGGGAACAGCTCGAACACGGTGCGGGCGCTGGTCGCGAGGCTTTTCCAGTCCAACACCGTCTCGTTGCGATCCTGATGGGGCGTAGCCAAATGGCCGCCGCCGATCAGCACCGTGCCGTTCTTGAATTGCTTGAAGGACAGCTTGCGGCCGCGCAGGATCACGACCGGATCGATGAAATGCGGCACGCGCGAGGTGATCATCAACATCGGCGCCACCGTCTCGACCGGAACGGGCTCACCGAGCGCGGCTGCGATGGTCCCGGCCCAGGCGCCGGCGGCATTGACGAGCACCGGCGCGGCAAAGCTCTCGGCGCCGACATCGACATGCCAGAGACCATCGGTGTGCCGGATATTCGTGGCGGCAATGCCCTCGCGCACGGTCGCACCTAGTTGCTCCGCCTTGCGACGGAACGCCGTCGTCGCCTGCGCGGGATTGGCCGCACCGTCGCGGCGCGAGACCACGCCGCCGGGACAGGTCTCGGCCACCGCCGGCACGAGGCGCCGCAGCTCTGCGGCATCGATCAGCTCTTCGTGGGTGAAGCCGAGCGCGTTGAGCTCGGCCACACGTGCGCGGCAGACCGCGAGTTCCTCTTCGTTCTCGGCGACGAGGACCTGGCCATAGCTCTCAAAGCTGCAATCGTCGTCGAGGAGATCGGTGATCTTCTCCCAGATACCCATCGAGCGGATCGAAAGCGGGATTTCGGGGATGTGCCGCGCAAGCTGGCGCACGCCGCCGGCGTTGACACCGGAAGCGTGCCGGCCGGCATAGTCCTTCTCGATCAGCACCGGCTTGAGGCCGGCGAGACACAGATATAGCGCGGTCGAGCACCCGTGGATGCCGCCGCCGACGACGATCGCATCCACGTTTTTCGTCATCCGCGCACCACCGCCTTGATGTCGTCTGCGCTCTTCGGAACGGCGGCGAGCTCGGCGAGCGTGATCGGCTTGACCGGCGCGCGCAGCCGGTAATAGCCAATCTCCTGCGGGCTCTTGCCCCGCGCCTGCGCCATCAGCTCGGTGACGGTGAGGCCGCAGAGCCGGCCCTGGCACGGCCCCATGCCGGTGCGGCGGTAGGCCTTGAGCTGGTTCGGCCCGGTCGCGCCGATCGCGACGGCGTCGAGAATATCCTTTGCGGTGACCTCCTCACAGCGACAGACGATGGTGTCGCCTGCGGGAATGCGAAACTGCGGCGCCGGCCGGAACAGCGTGTCGAGAAAAACGCGACCACGTTCGGCCTTGGCGAGATCGGCGCGGAGGCTCGCCATCGGCGCAGATTTTTTTGCAGCCGCAGGCGCCAACGCCTCCACTGCCGCGCGTGCCGCGATGCGGCCGCGCACTACGGCTGCGTTCGCCCCGCCGATGCCGGCGCCGTCGCCAGCAATCGCAATGCCGGCGACCGACGAATTGCCGCTGGCATCCAGCACCGGAGACCAGCACAATTGCAAATCATCCCAGCGATGCTCGATTCCGGCCGCCATCGCCAGATTGACGTTGGGCACGACGCCCTGGTGCAGCAGCAAGAGATCCGCAAGGACGGTCTCGCGTTTGCCGCCGGCGACATAGCTGACGTTCGCGAGTTGGCCGTCACCAGAGGCAGCAAGCTCGCTGACACCTGAGACGACCTGCACCTTCGCCTTCACCTCGCGCATCATCGACAAGCCCTTGGCGAAATACGGCGAGGTCAGGAAAGCGAAAGCGTGGGGGAGTGCGGCGAAATAGTTTCCGCGCTCGGTGGTGTCGAGAATGCGATCGATGCGACCGCCGAGACGCAAGATCTGCGCGGCGAGCAGCCAGAGCAGCGGCCCCTGCCCCGCCATCACCGTGCGGCCATCCGGCACCAGGGCCGATGTTTTCAACATGGTCTGCGCGGCGCCCGCGGTCATCACGCCCGGAAGCGTCCACCCGGGAATCGGAAACGGCCGCTCCAGCGCGCCGGTCGCGAGGATCACGCGCCTGGCCTTGACGAAGGCGGACGCGCCGCCGACCGAGACGGCGATATCGAGATTGCGATCGAGGCTCCAGACCGTTGCGCGCTGAATGACCTCCGCGTTGCCTGCGCGTAGCGCCTGCACGAGATCGGTACCGACCCAATAGTCCTCACCGAGCTGGCTGCGGTCGGTCACCGGCGTCGAGGCGATGGCACGAAACACCTGGCCTCCGGGGCCGATATTCTCGTCGAGCAGCAGCGTGGACAGGCCGGCTTCGGCGGCCGTCGCGGCGGCGGCAAGGCCGGCAGGCCCGGCCCCGATCACCACGACGTCATATTCTTCGCGCTTGGGAGCCACAGTCATTTCCCGATCTCCCGCTTGCCCTTCTGAATCTCGATCTGCATGCCGTCGGTGACCGGCACCAGGCAGCCCTGTCGGTTGCCGACGCCATCGATGGTGACGAGGCAATCGAAGCACACGCCCATCATGCAATAGGGCAAACGCAGCGCCCCGCTGACTGCGGTCGAACGGCGTGCATCGCAGCTCGAGGCCAGCAGCGCGGCGGAGACGGTGTCGCCCTGCCGCGCCGCGACGGCAACGCCATCGACGAAGATTTGCACCGCTGGCCGCTTGTCCTGCTCGGATCGTTTGAACATCCTGGCTCCTTCAATGTCCCTAGTAGCCGCTGTTGTTCGCGGCACCGGCGGCGCCAAAACGGCTGGCCGAGAACGCGCCGACCAGCTCGGGCTCGAGCGCGCCTTGCGCAACCATCCGCGCGATCTCGAAGGCGTGGTTGGAGGCGAGTGTCACCCCGGAGTGGCAGCAGGCGACGAAGGCACCGGGATGCGTCTCCGACTGGTCGTAGATCGGAAAGCCGTCCTGCGGCATGACGCGGATGCCGGCCCAGCTCCGGACCACGTTGAGCCGCGCGAGATGCGGAAACATGCGCTGGGCGCGATCCGTCATCACGGCGCTGATCGAGTGCTTCAGCGCGCGATCGTCGAGCTCGTCTTCCTTGCTGTCGCCGATCATCACCGTGCCCTCGTCGGTCTGGCGGATCGTGGTCAGCGGATGCGGCAGAAAGGGCATGGTGCGCTCGGTCACCACGATCTGGCCGCGGGTCGGGCCCATCGGGGCGTGGAGACCGACCATCGGCGCCAGGGTCTGGTTAGCATTGCCGGCGGCGAGCACGATCTTGGCGGCACGGAGCTCGCCCTGCGGCGTCGTCAGGCAGAATTCGCCGCTGCTCCTGCTGATCGCCGAGACCGGGCGCTCCGGAAGATAGTCGATGCCGAATGCCTTGAAGCCGGTGTGGAACGCACGAAACGTGCGCAGCGAATTGACGTGACCGTCGAGTGGACAATAACTGCCGCCGGAGACCTCGGGCCCGATCAGCGGCAGCGCCTTCTTCACCTCGGATGCCGGCAGCATCTCCATCTTGTAATCGGCGGCACCCGTCTGGTTGTGCATGCGCTTGACCAGCTCGGCGCGCTGACCGAACTCGTCCTCGCCAAGCGTCAGATGAAAACCGCCGTTCTGCTGAAGCGAGACATCGAGGCCGGTCTGCTGCTTCAGCTCCGAGGCGAGCCTGCTCCACGCCTGTGACGCCTGCACCGTCCAGACGGTATAGGCTGGCATGCCGAGCCCCTTGCTCTGGACCCAAACCAGCGCAAAGTTCGCGCGTGAGGCGCGCTTGGTGATGTCGCCTTCGTCGAGCACGGCCACCTTCTTGCCGAGTCTTCCCAGGCCCCAGGCGATGGCGGAGCCGAGCAATCCGCCGCCGACGACGGCGACGTCGTAATCTGTTCGCATGGATTCTCCTATCGCCCTGTATCGCCCTTGCCGGCGAGCACGCGGTCGAGCCCGTAGAAGCGATCGAGCAGAATGAGGGCGGTCATGGTGATCGCGATCACGCAGGCCGAGACGGACGTCACCAGCGGATCGATGTTGTCCTGGATGTAGAGGAACATGCGCACCGGCAGTGTTTCGGTGCCGGGTCCCGCGAGGAAGACGGTCATGGTGAGATCGTCGAAGGACTGGATGAAGGCGAGCGCCCAGCCGCTGATGACGCCGGGCAGGATCAACGGCAGCGTCACGCGGCGGAATAGCGTCCAGCCGCCGGCACCGAGCGAGACCGCCGCCATCTCGACCGAAAGGTCCATGCCGGTCGCCGCCGCCAGGGTCAGCCGTAGCGCGAACGGAAACACGATGATGACATGCGCGATGATCAGCGCGGCGAAGCTGCCGCCCATCCCGGCCGAGGTGAAGAAGCGCAGGAACGCGATGCCGAGCACGACATGCGGGATCATCAGCGGCGAGAGAAAGAGGGCCGCGAGCGCATCACGGCCGCGGAAGCGATAGCGCGCGATCGCGAGCGCCGCCGGTACCGCGAATAATAGCGCGACGAACGACGATAGTGCGCCCAGGCCAAGGCTGACCCAGAAAGCATGGACGAATTCGGGATAGTTGGCGATCGCCCTGAACCAGCGCAACGAAAAACCGTTTGTCGGCAACGACAGGAAGCCTTCAGGCGTGAACGCAACGAGGCAGACGACGAGGATCGGCGCCACCATGACGATGACAAAGATGGTGTGGAAGATCAGCGCGAGCGGGCCATTCCGGCTCATCGGAACACCTCCGCGTAACGGCGCTCGATCAGTGCGTTGCTGCCGACGACGATCAAGACCAGCGCGGCCAGCAGCAGCGTGGCGACCGCCGCCCCCAGCGGCCAGTTCAGCGTGTTGAGGAACTCGTCATAGGCCAGCGTCGCCGCGACCTTGAGTCGACGGCCGCCGATGATGGCGGGCGTCGCAAACGCGCTGGCCGAGAGCGAGAACACGATGATCGCCCCAGACAGCACGCCCGGCATGATCTGCGGCATGATGATGCGGTGGATGATGGTCGCAGGGCCGGCGCCGAGCGACATCGCGGCATTCTCGATCTGCGGATCGAGCCGCTGCAGCGCCGCCCACACCGACAGCACCATGAACGGCATCATCACGTGCGCGAGTGCGACCACCATGCCGGTTTCGGTGAACATGAAGGGGATAGGCGCGCGGATCAGCCCGGCCGACATCAGCAGCTTATTGACGAGGCCGTTGTTGCCGCCGAACAGCAGCGCCCAGCCGAGCGTCCGCGCCACCACGGAAATCAGCAACGGCCCCAGGATGACCAGGAGAAAAACGCTCTTCCAGCGTCCGCTCATGCGGTTGAGGATGTAGGCTTCGGGTGCACCGAGCACGGCGGTGAGCAGCGTAGTCAGGATCGCGATGCGAAACGTCCGCCCGAACATCTCGGCGTAATAGGGATCGGTTACGATCTCATGCCAGTTCTTGAGGATGAAGACCGGCTCGATGCCCTTGTACTGGCCCCAATCATGGAAGGACAGCATCACGGTCATTGCCAGCGGAATCAGGAGCACGCCGACGAACAGCATCAAAGCGGGCGCCGTCAGCGCCCAGGGCGTGCGTGCGTTTCGTTCCTCGGCGGAAGCGCTCATGCGACGCCCCTCACGCTCATGTCCTCGGGCCGCCAGGTGAGGTGAACGGCCTCGCCTTCGACCGGCTGCGACCGGCCGTCATTCTGGCGGATCACGGTCGCCGGGCCGCATTCGCTCTCGCACTGGAACAGCCAGTGATTGCCCTGGAAGATGCGTGTGACGATCTTTGCGCTGAGGCCCGCGTCGCCAAAGTCGATCCGCTCGGGGCGAATGCTAATGGTGACGGGACCGCTGCGCCCGACATGCGCAGGCGCGCTCCACGAGCCGACAATCAATCGCCCAGGCGCACTGGTCCGATCGATCGTCGCGGCAAAGTCGTTGGTCTTTCCCAAAAACTGCGAGACGAAGGCCGAGGCCGGCTTCTCATAAGTCTCTTGCGGCGTGCCGATCTGCTCGATCCGGCCCTGGCTCATCACCACGATGCGGTCGGACAACGACATCGCCTCGTTCTGGTCGTGGGTGACGAGGATCGTGGTGGTGCCGATGGTACGCTGGATCTGGCGCAGCTCGATCTGCATCTCCTCGCGCAGCTTGGCGTCGAGATTCGATAGCGGCTCGTCGAGCAACAGCACGCTCGGCTTGATCACCAGCGCGCGCGCCAGCGCCACGCGCTGCTGCTGGCCGCCGGACATGCGACGCGGATGGCGATCCTCGTAGCCGGCAAGCCCGACCATCGCGAGCGCTGCGCGAACGCGCTCGGTCCGTTCGCCGCGCGGCACATTGCGCATCTCGAGCCCGAAGGCGACATTCTCGGCCGCGGTCATGTGCGGAAACAGCGCGTAGCTCTGGAACACGATCCCGAGCCCGCGTTTGGCCGGATGGATCGCGGTCAGATCCTTGCCTTGCAGCCGGATCGCGCCGCGGGTGGGATCGAGGAAGCCCGCGATCATCTGCAGGGTCGTGGTCTTGCCGCAGCCGGAGGGGCCGAGAAAGGAGACGAACTCCCCCTTCCCGACCGCGAGACTGAAGTCGTCGACGACAGTCTGCGCTCCGAATTGCTTGGCGACCCCTTCGAGCTCGAGATAGGCCATCGCACTGTCTCCGGGATGACCGATCAGCGCTCGACCTCGCGATTCCAGCGCTTGGTCCATTCCTCGCGCTTCTCGTTGATGACGGTCCAGTCCGGATTATAGAGCTTTGCCGCGCGCTCGCCGATCGGCGCCATCTTGCCGAGCTCGGGCGGGATCACCAGCGATTTCAGCACCGGGCCGTAGCCGTAATCCTTCAGCATCACGAGCTGGATCTTGGGTTCGAGCAGCATCTTGACGAAGCTAGACGCAAGCGGCGAGGCGTTCGGCTTGGTGATCGGACAGGCGGTCGTCAGCAACGTCGCGGCGCCCTCCTTCGGATAGACGAAATCGACGGGGAAGCCGGTATTGGCAAAGCTCTGCACGCGGCCGGTGCCCCACACCGCGATCACAGCCTGCCCGGACTGGAACAGCTCGGTCATCTTGCCCGGCGACGGCTCATAGGCGAGCACGTTCGGATTGATCTGCTCCTTGAAGATCTTGAAGCCGGAATCGACATTGGACTCGCCGCCGCCATTCATCTTCGACAGCATCACCAGCGCTTCGAGGCCATAGGTGTTGTTGATCGGCGGGATCACGAGCTGCTTGGCGTATTTCGTGTCCTTGAGATCGTTCCAGGAGGTCGGCGGCGCCCAGCCCTTCTCCGCAAACACCTTGGTGTTGTACATCAGGCCGGTCGCGACGATGCCGATCGCGACCGCACGATCGTCCTTGAAGCGCGCGGTGTCGTAGAGATCGGTCGGCAGGCCATCGAGCTTGCCGCAGAAGCCGAGTTGGATCGCCTGGTACATCGGGCCGTCGTCAACGATGGCGACGTCGATCTGCTGGTTGCCCTTCTGCGCCTGGAGCTTGGCCAGCGTGTCGGTGGAGTTGCCGGCGACGTACTCGACCTTGACGCCGTTCTCCTTCTCAAAAGTCGGGATCACCTCGTCGCGGATGGTCTTCTCGAACGAGCCGCCATAGCCGGCGACATAGAGCGTCTTTTGCTGAGCCGTGGCAACCGAGGGGGCGGCGATGAGGGCCGCGATGCTGACCGCTGTCAGAAGGCGAAAAGTCTTCATGTGGTCCGATCTCCATACCGGGATGAGGTGACGTGCCGACGAGTCTCGTTGGCTGAACCTTCCGCATTTCCTTCCGCGCAGATCCCTCTCCGACTAGGGCTCCAGCCCTTGCGCGGCGAATTTTGGCGCGATCCGGAGGTTTAAACCCCTCCAATCTGCCGAAAAAGCGGGCCGTCTCCAGCACTGATGAAAAAGATCGCAAACTCCGGCTTCCATCGTCCAATGAATAATGGCAGCCTCTGCATGCCTAAATATTATGAATGGAAATGGGGATGGCCCGGATCAATTCGCGGCAGGTGGAGGCTTTCCGGGCGACGATGCTGACCGGCAGCGTGACGGAGGCGGCGGCGCTGATGACCGTGACGCAGCCGGCGGTCTCCCGGTTGCTGCGCGACCTCCAGGCGCTGTTGAAGATGGAGCTGTTCGAACGGCGCGGCACCGGCCTCGTGCCGACCGCTGCGGCCATGGCACTCTACACCGAAGTCGAGCGCTCCTTCGTCGGCCTCGAACGCATCACCGCGGCAGCCGAGGAAATCCGCGGCCGCCGCACCGGCTCACTGCGGATCGCGGCACTTCCAGCATTGTCGAATGGCTATTTGCCGCGGCTCACCGGGCACTTCCTGAGGGAGCGGCCGAACCTCAACCTCGCTTTCTTCGGCGTGATCTCGCCGATCGTGGTCGACTGGGTACTGAACAATCAGTGCGACGTCGGCTTTGCCGAGGTGCCCATCGCGCATTCGGGCTTGCCGAGCCAGAAGCTGCCGGCGCCCGCGCGTGTGGCTGTACTGCCCACCGGTCACCGCCTCGCGGAAAAGGAAGTGCTGGAGCCCCGCGACTTCGAGGGCGAGACTTTCATCTCGCTGTCGGCGGGCTCGTCGAGCCGCCACCTCGTCGACCAGGTCTTCCATCGCCACGATGTCCGCCGCGTGCTCAGGGTCGAGACCACGCTGTCGGAGATCATGTGCGGCATGGTGTCGTCAGGACTTGGCGTCGCCATCTGCGATCCCTTCACCGCCCAGGAATTTTCCACCCGCGGCGTCGTCGTGCGCCGCTTCCTGCCGCGCATCGACTTCGAATTCTCGGCGGTCTTTCCGGCACAGCGCAGCCCCTCGCCGGTAGCGCTCGATCTGGTCGAGACCATACGCAAGGCGCTCGCCGAATTCGACGAGCCACCCCTCAGCCGTTGAACGCCGCCTGTGCCTCCGGCAGGTCCCAGATCTTGCCAATCGCAGCGGTGCCGGCAGCCGTGATCGCCGCCTCGTCGGCGCCGAGATAGCGGCCGGCATCGACCAGCATGCGGCCGTCGACCATGACCTGATCGATATTGGCGCGATTGGCGAGCGCGATCAGCGCGCGGCGCGGGTCGAACAGCGGCTGAAGATGCGGATGGGTGAGATCGACGATCGTGAGGTCGGCGGTCGCGCCCGGCTCGATACGGCCGAGATCGGGCCGCTTGATGACATCGGCCGCGATTGCCGTGTTCGCCTCGATCAACTCGGGCGCGTTCGCGACATCGGCACGCGCCGAGGTGATCTTGGAGATCAGCGACGCCGCATTGAGCTCGCCGAGCAGGTCCATGTTGTAGCCGTCGGTGCCGACCACCGTGCGCACGCCGTGCTCCGCGAACTGGCTGAAGGCCGCGGTGACGCCGGCGCGCGCGAACACGCGCGGGCAGTTGAGAACCGTCATACCGCGCGCGGCCATCAGCTTGAGATCGTCATCGGTGCTGAACATGCAGTGTGCCGCCATCAGGTCGGGCGCCAGCAGGCCGAGCCAGTCGAGATATTGCGCCGGCGTGCGGCCGCCATAGCGCTTGCCGATGGTTTCGACCTCGGCGCGGCTCTGCGCCATATGCGTCGTGACGGGCACGCCGAGCTCGCGTGCCCGCGCGGCACAGGCCCTCAACAGATCAGGCCCGCAGGTGTCGGTGGCATGCGGACTCATCGCAAGGCCGATGCGGCCGTCGCCGCGATTATTCCAGCGCTGGTAGAGTGCATCCCAGGTCGCCATGTCGGCTGTGCCGTCATCGCCGGAATAGTGCACCACGCCGTCGGGGCCGGCCTTGGCGTCCGACGTCGAGAACAGATAGGGCGCGCCGTAGAAGCGGATGCCCATCTCCTCGGCGGCATCGAACATCTCCGGGATCGAGTTGCGGAACGGCTCCATCACCGTGGTGGCGCCGCCCTTCAGGAGTTGGAGGATGCCGAGCCGCGCGACCGCCATGCGCTCTTCCGCCGACAAGATATCTGCACCGCGCTTGGTCAGCGGCAAAAGCACCGTGTAAACGATGCTCTGATTGTTGCGGCGGCCGTTGCCGTCCTCGGTGTGGCTGCGCGCCAGCGCTTCGGAGAAGCAGTGATTGTGCAGGTTCAACAGGCCCGGCAGAACGAAGCGGCCGGGACGGTCATGCACCTCGTCCGCCCGCGGCTTGTCGCGCGTGACCGCGGCAATCTTCTTGCCTTCGACCAGAACCCAATGGTCGCGCAACACGTCCTGCGCGCCGTCCTTGCGTGACAGCACATAGCTGCCGAAGATTGCGATCATGCTCATGCGGGGCGTACGTTCCAGAAGACGGCGGTGCCGTCGAGAATGCCGGTGATGGCTTTGCGATAGGCGGTCGGCTGCTTGTACAGGCCAATCGGAATATAGGGGATTTCCTGGAAAGCCACCGCCTGGATCTCACGGCAGATGCGCTGCTGCTCCGCGAGCTCGGAGGCCGCCAGCCACTGGCTGCGGAGCCCGGCCATCTTCTCGCTCGCATACCAGCCGGCGACCTTGCCCTCACCACGGATATTGGTGTTGCCGGCCGGATTGAGCCAGTCGATGCCCTGCCAGTTGCCGACCGCCGCGCTCCAGCCGCCCTGCCCGATCGGGTCCTTCTTGAGTTGGCGTTGCAGCACCACGGCGAAATCGAGCCCGGCATATTCGACGTTCATGCCGGCCTTGCGCAAGGAGTCGACGGCGATCTCGCCAAGCGGCTTCTGCGCCAGTGAGTTGGTGGGCACGAGCACCACGACCTTCTTGCCATTATACCCCGCGGCCTTGAGATCGGCCTTCACTTTGGCGTAGTCACGCGGGCCGCGGAAGACATCGAGGCCGACATCGCTGGCCATCGGCGTATTCGGCGCGAAATAGCCGATCGGTGAGACCTGGAAGTTCGGATCGGTACCGGCCACCGCGGTCATGAAGGCGGATTGATCGATGGCCCCCAGGAGCGCGCGGCGAACGGCAGGATTGTCGAACGGTGGCTGAAGATGATTGAGGCGCAGCATGCAGGCGTAACCGCGGGGATCGAGGATCCGCGTCTCGATGTCGCCGGCCGCCTTGATGATCGGCAGCAGGTCGTGTGGCGTGGTCTCTTGCCAGTCCTGCTCCCCGGTCTGCAGCGCGGCGACGCCGGTGCCGGCATCGGGCGTGGTGGTCCAGACCACCCGATCGTAGTGCACGATCTTCGGGCCCGCTGTCCAATCCGGTTTGCCGTCCGTGCGCGGCTGATAGCGCTCGAACCTGGCATACGCGTTGCGCGCACCCTGCACGCGCTCGTCGGCGAGATAGCGGAACGGGCCGCTGCCGATCACTTCGGTGAGCGGCTTGAACGGATCCTGGCCCGCCAGCCGCTCCGGCATCATGAAGCACGCGTTGATCGCGGCCTTGCCCAGCGCTTGCGGCAACAGCGGGAATGGACGTTTGAGGCGGAAGCGGATGGTGCGGTCGTCAGTGGCCGACAGCTCGTCAGTCGCCTCCATCAGCTCGCCGCCAAAGCCGTCGCGCGCGGCCCAGCGGCGGATGCTCGCGACGCAGTCGCGGGCGAGCACGCGCTCGCCATCGTGCCAGAACAGACCGTCGCGCAAGCTGAGGTCCCATTGCAGCCGGTCGCCGGAGACGACATGGCCCGACAGCATCTGAGGCGAGACCTGGAGCGAAGAGCTCATGCCGTAGAGCGTGTCGTAGACCATGAAGCCGTGGTTTCGCGACACTTGTGCCGTCGAATAGATGGGATCGACGAAGGCGAGGTCGATCACCGGAATGAAGCGTAGCGTGGTCTGGGATTCGGCGCGCAGGATGCCCGGAAATGACAGCGCCGGCACCGCGGCTACGGCCTTGAGGAGCGAACGGCGGGAGACGGGCATTGCAAGAGGCTCCTGAAGGATCTTACGTGTTCAACAAGACCGCGCCGATCGCAGCGGCCACCGCCTGCTGCGCCGGCTCGACCACGGGCACACCGATGGCATCCGCAATCGCCGCGCGGTGCGAGGCCATGCCGGCGCAGCCCATCACCACGACATCGGCACGGCATTGCGAGACCAGCGCGCGGCCGGCTTCAATCAACCGTCCCCGGATGTCCGCGCCTGCCGTCTCCGCCGCGCTCGCGCCGACCGACCAGCTTCCGGCATAGCGGCTGTCGATGCCCATCAGCCGCACCATCCGCTGCTGGCGGCGAATGCTCGACGGCGACAGCGCGATGACGCCAAATCGCTCGCCCAGCATCATTGCGCGAAAGATGCCGCACTCGGCGATGCCCATCACCGGGCGCCCGCCGGCCGCCTCGCGCACCGCATGCAGGCCGGGATCACTGAAGCAGGCGAGCACGAAGGCATCCGCATCGGCGCGCGACACACGGTTGACCAGCGGCATCACCATGCTGTCGGCGTCGCGTTGCGAGCTGATGCCCGGCGGCCCCCCGGCAAGGCCGACGACCTCGATTGCGGGTCCGCCGGCGATGCGTAGCGGCGCGACGGCGTCGTCGATCGCCGCCGTCACCGATGCGGAGGAGTTGGGGTTGATGACGAGGATACGGGTCATGGCGTGGCTCAACTTTTTCCGGCCTCGTGGCGCAGGAAGTTGGCCGCGATCTTCTCACCGGTCGTGATCCAGACATCCGGGCACGACTTTGCGTAGGTCAGGAATTCGCGCAGCAGGCGCAGCCGCATCGGTCGACCGCTGCATTGTGGATGCAGCACGGTCGTCACCATCGCGCCCCAGTCTCTGGTTTCGTCGAGCTCGTCCTTCCAGATCGAGAGCACATGCTCCTTGGGGAAAATCGAGCGCGGACTGAAGCGCGCGGACAGGCCGTGCATCCAGTCGTCATAGCTGGCGGTCACCGGCAGCTCGATCGTGCCCGGCTTGCCGTCGGCGAGACGATGGCGATAGGGCCGCACGTCGTCGCGGAACGAGGAGGTGTAGACGATGCCGTGGCGCACTAACGCCACCCGCAGTTCCTCGGTGAATTCGCCGTAGGGCGCGCGGTAGCCGGTCGGCCTGACGCCGAGCCGGCGCTTGAGCGCCTCGAACCCGCGCTCGAGCTCCTCCTCGATCCAGGGATCGCCGGGATCGGGCAACAGATGGTGATAGCCGTGGTGGCCGATCTCGTGACCGGCCTTGAGAATGGCCTCGGCCATCGCCGGATGCGCGTCGACCGACCATCCCGTGACGAAGAAGGTCGCCTTGAGATCGAGCTGTTCGAGCAGCTCCAGGAGCTTCGGCGTGCCGACGCGCGCCTCATAGCCGCCATAGCTCATGGTGATGAGCCGCTGGGCGTGCACCGCGTCCTTGCTGGTCCAGGCGCTCTCCGCGTCCACGTCGAACGACAGGAACATCGCCGAATTGTACGGCTTCGGCCAGGGGTATTCCGGTGCAGGATCCGCGGTGTTGGCCGGAACGAGCGGAATGCTCTGGAGTGCCTTACTGTCCAGCATTGATGGTCGCCTTTTCGAGTGCGTTGTCGGTCAGTTTCCACTTGGCGAGGAGCGTGCGATAGGTGCCATCCGCGATCAGTGCATCGACCGCCTCGAGCATGGCTTGCTGCAGCGCCTTTTCCTTGACCGGCAGAGCGATGCCGGTGAATTGCTGCGCGATGGGCTCGCCCACGGTCGCATAGGTGCCGGGCTCGAGGTCCATGATGTAGGGCAGCGTCTCGTTGCCCTGGGCGGCGGCATCGATGCGGCCCTGCCTGAGCTGGGTGCGGGCGTCGGCCGAGCCGTCGGTGCCGACGAACTGGATCGGATTGGTGCCGCAATTCTTCTCGCTCCAGGCCGCGATCTGCGCGGGGAACATGGTGCGGCGGCTGGCGCCGACCTTCTTGCCACAGAGCGCGGCTGCGTCCTTGAACTCCGCCTTGCGCGACTGCTGCACGAAGAACTGCGGGCCGCTGCGCAAATAATCGACGAAGGACGCGATCTCGTGCCGGCTGGCATAGTCCGTGAAGCCGGACAGGATGGCGTCCACCCGCCCGGTCGAGATCGACGGCATGAACTCGGCAAAGCTGGTCTCCTGCCACTCGATCTTGACGCCGAGCTTGCGGCCGATGGCCTCGCCGAGATCGATGTCGAAGCCGGACAACGCGTTGGTGGCGGGATCGCGGAACTCCATCGGTGGATAGTTCGGCACCAGCGCGACCTTGATGCTGCCGCGCTTGGCGATCTCCGCCGGCAGCTCGACTGCCATGACCGGAGCGCTCATGGCGCCAACGAGTGCCGCCGTAACCAGAAGTCTCTTCATCGATACGCCCCCATTCAGATCACTGCCGAAAGAAATGCCTTGGTACGCTCCTCGCGCGGCGCGCCCAACACATCGGATGCGCGCCCGTGCTCGATGATCGCGCCCTTGTCCATGTAGACGACGCGGTCGGCGGCCTCGCGCGCGAAGCCGAGTTCGTGCGTCACGACCATCATGCTCATGCCGCTCCGCGCCAGCTCCTTCATGACCGCCAAGACCTCGCCGACGAGCTCGGGATCGAGCGCGCTGGTCGGCTCGTCGAACAGCATCAGCATCGGCTTCATGGCAAGCGCGCGGGCAATCGCGACCCGCTGCTGCTGGCCGCCGGAGAGCTGGGCGGGATACGCGTCCGCTTTGGCCGACAATCCGACGCGCCGCAGCAGCTCGATCGCCTCAGCGCGCACCTCGTCGGATTTTCGGCCTTGAACCTGGAGCGGACCCTCTGTGATGTTTTCGAGCGCGGTCTTGTGCGGAAACAGGTTGAAGCGCTGGAACACCATGCCGGTTTTCAGCCGTTGCCGCCCGATTTCGCGCTCGCTGAGCCGATGCAGTCGTCCGCCCTGCTCGCGCACGCCCAGGAGCTCGCCGTCGAGCCAGATGCCGCCGCTGTCGATCGCCGCGAGCTGGTTGATGCAGCGGAGCAGTGTGGTCTTGCCCGAGCCGGAGGCGCCGATCAGACACATCACCTCGCCGGGCCAGACGTCGAGCGTGACGCTCTTGAGAGCCTGGAACTCGCCGAAATTCTTGGCGACGGAGCGAATCGCGACGAGGGGTCTTGTCATCGCGCGAGCCGCAATGTGCCGCGCGCAAAACGGCGTTCGAGCAGCATCTGGAGCGGCGTCAGGATTGAGACGACGAGCAGGTACCAGAGCCCGGCCACGATCAGGAGCTCGATCACGCGCGAATTGGCGTAGTAGATGTTTTCGGCGTTGTGCAGCAGTTCCGGATACTGGATGACGCTGGCGAGCGAGGTCGCCTTCACCATGCCGATGAACTCGTTGCCGAGCGGCGGGATCACCACCCGCATCGCCTGCGGCAGCACGATCCGGCGCAGCGCACGCAGGCGTCCCATGCCAATCGCCTGCGCGGCCTCATATTGCCCGATATCGACTGACAGCATGCCGGCGCGCATCACTTCCGAGGTATAGGCACCCTGGTTGATGCCGAGCCCGAGCAGCGCGGCAAGGAACGGCGTCATGACGTCGACGGCGCGCGCACTCCACAGGCCGGGAATGCCGATGGTCGGAAACACCAGCGCGAGATTGAACCACAGCAGCAGTTGCAGGATCAGCGGCGTGCCGCGGAACAACCAAGTGTAGCCGGCGGCAACGGTCTTCAGTACCGGGTTGGGCGACAGCCGCATGATCGCGACGACGACGCCAAGGAAGATACCGAGCGCCATCGCCAGCACCGCCATCACCATGGTGTTGACGATGCCCTCTATGATCACCTTTGCGGTCAGGAAGCGGCCGACATAAGACCATTCGATCTGGCCGCCCGCAAAAGCGCGCCCGATCAATGCAAGCACGAGGACGATCAGCGCCGCGCTGAGCCAGCGAAACCAGTGCGGCTCGCGCGCGACCCGCATTCCCGACAGATCGGGAAAACCCTCCGCGAGTGCCGGTGCCGGCTTCATTGCGGCGCCGCGTTCAGCATGGGCTGGGCGACCGCGTTGCCGCCAAGGCTCCATTTGTCGAGGACGGCCTTGTAGGAACCGTCGGCGATCATCGCGATGAGCTTCTCGGTCACCACTTCACGAAGCGCCGCATCGTCCTTGCGGAACATGATGCCCTGATAGCCTTTGGCAAAGGGCTCGCCGATCACGCGGTATTTGCCGGGTTCCTGCGTCTGCGCATAAGGCAGCGTCTCGCTGCCCTGTACGGCGGCGTCGATACGGCCCTGCTTGAGCTGGTTGCGAACGTCGATCGAGTTCTCGCCCGGCACGTACTGGATCGCCGGCTTGCCGGCCGGCTCGCAATTCTGCTTGCTCCACTTCTCGATCTCGACCGGGAAGCTGGTGCTGCGGGTGGTCCCGACCTTCTTGCCGCAGAGATCGGTCGCAGCCTTGGCTTCGTTCTCCGCCATCACGAAGAACTGCGGGCCGGTCCCGAGATAATCGACGAAATCTGCGGTCTCGCGCCGCGAGGCGCGATCGGAGATGCCGGAGATGATGAAGTCGGCGCGCCTGGTCTGGAGCGACGGGATCAATTCGGCGAACGGCGTCTCGCTCCAGACGATCTTCACGCCGAGGCGCTTGGCGAGCTCGTTCGCCAGATCGACGTCAAGCCCGACGAGCTCATTCGTTGCGGGATCGCGATATTCCATCGGCGCGTATGTCGAGTTGACCGTGAGCTTCAACGCGCCCGCCTGCTTGATCTCGGCCGGAAGCTCCGCCGCCTGCGCGGACGTGGCGGCCGTCAGCGCTGCGATGCCGAGGAAATACGAGAGGCGCGTCATATCGGCTCCTTTGCCAACGTTGCTGGAACGTCCTGTCAGTCCGCGTCGAGAACCGCGGGTTCGATGACGCCGGCGCGTTCGGTGATCACCCTGTATTGCTCCGGCCGCCGGTGCGCGGCGAAGTTGAACATCTTGTCCTTGCCCTGGCGGCAGAGGTCCAGATCGATATCGGCGACGATCACCTCGTCGGTCAGCGTTGCGGCCTGCGCGACGATGCGGCCATTGGGATCGACGATGCAGGAGCCGCCGATCAGCCCGGAGCCGTCCTCCTCGCCCGCCTTCGCCACCGAGATCGCCCAGGTCGCGTTCATATAGGCGTTGGCCTGCGTCACCAGCGTGGAGTGGAAGGTGCGCAAGGAGGCATCTTCCGTGCTACCGCCATTGGGATCATAGGCCGCCGAATTGTAGCCGATGCAGACAAGCTCGACGCCCTGCAGGCCAAGCACGCGCCAGGATTCCGGCCAGCGGCGATCGTTGCAGATCATCATGCCCATAATGGCGTGGGCCCAGGCCGAGCCGGCGCGGAAGGCCGGAAAGCCGAGGTCGCCATAGTCGAAATAGCGTTTCTCAAGCTGCTGGTAGCGCGCACCTTGTCGCGGCTCGACCGAGCCCGGCAGGTGCACCTTGCGATAGCGGCCGAGCAGCTCGCCGTCGCGGTCAACCAGGATGGCGCAATTGTAGCGGCGTCCATCCGGCGTCAGCTCGGCATAGCCAACATAGAAGCCGACGCGCAGCGCACGCGCACGGTCAAACAAGGCGGCGACGTTCGGGTTCGGCATTCCGCGTTCGAAATAATGGTCGAGCGCGTCGCCTTCGAGCAACCAGCGCGGAAAGAATGTGGTGAAGGCAAGCTCGGGAAACACCACGAGGCTGGCGCCGCGGCCGGCCGCCTCTTCCAGCAGCGCAAGCATCCGCGACAGCGTATGCTCGCGCGGATCGGCTTTTTGCGTCGGCCCCATCTGTGCGGCGGCAGCGCGAAGGACACGAACCAAGATTGCCTCCAATCTGTGCGCAGTGGCGCCTCAATGGGCGGATGAACCCTTTGATGCGACGTGCAAATCCGCGGCCATTACGCGGAAGCGGGGCTGCAAAATCAATTCGTTCTGCTATGATGTTTTGGCCCAGAGTATAATCGGCAGTGATATGAACCTGCGCCAGCTCGAGATTCTCCGCGCCGTCATCCGCCACCGCACCACGGTTGCGGCCGCCGACGAACTGGCGCTGTCGCAGCCTGCCGTCAGCAATGCGCTGAAGACGATGGAGGCGCAGGCGGGTTTTGCGCTGTTCGAGCGCGTCAACAACCGGCTGTTTCCGACCACGGAAGCGATGGCGCTCTACAAGGAGAGCGAGGCGATCTTCGCGCTGCACGCAAAGCTCGAGAACCGCGTGCGCGATCTGCGCGAGAACCGCTCCGGGCATCTCGCGCTGGTCGCGACGCCGCCGCTCGCCTACAGCATCATCCCCGCGGCGCTGTCAGGCTTCCTGCGCCGCCGCCCGGAGACGCGGGTGTTCTTCGACGTGCGGCGCTATGAGGGCATCATCGAAGGCGTGCTCAACCGCGTCGCCGAGCTCGGCTTCGCGCTCGGGCTGACACATCATCCGGGCATCGCCCATGAGGTGGTGCACACCGGCGAGATGGTCTGCGTGCTGCCGCCGCAGCACCCGCTCGCCGACCGGCCGGTGATCTCGGCAGCCGACCTGTCCGGCCTGCCCTTCATCGGGCTCGAGCGCGGCACGCGGCTTGGCGAGGCCGTGCGCGACAGTTTCGCACGCGCCGGCGCGCCGTTCCAGCCGACCGTCGAGGTGCGCTACTGCAACACGGCCTGCGTGCTCGCCGCCGCTGGCGTCGGCGCCGCGGTGGTCGATCCCTTCTCGCCACGGCAGAACGGCGGGACCGGCCTCGCCGTACGGCCGTTCGCGCCGACGACGCACGCCGTGGCCTATATGCTATGGTCGGAAGCCGAGCCGCTGTCGCGCCTGGCCAAGGCGTTTCTCAACGAGGTCCGGAAAGAGAGTGCGCTGCTGGAGCGCACAGCGCCACACCAACAACATGGGGCAGGAAGCGACTGAGCTTGACCTTTACCGGAGGGCACATGGCACGCATCACCATCATCGAGACCGGACAGGTCCCACAAAAATATTGCGAGCGCCACGGTTCATTCCCGGACATGTTCGAGCGCATGGTCCGCGCCGAGGATCCGACAGCTACGGTCGAAATCGTCAGCATCCCGAACGGCGATGCGCTGCCCGATCCGCGCAATTTGGAGGCGGTGCTGATCACCGGCGCGGCCGCCGGCGTCTATGACGGGCTCGACTGGATCGCGCCGCTGGAAGATTTCGTGCGCACGGCCTACGCCAACAGGACACCCATGGTCGGCGTCTGCTTCGGCCATCAGTTGATCGCGCAGGCGCTCGGCGGCACCGTGCGCAAGTCGGAGAAGGGCTGGGGCATCGGCCGGCACGTCTATCAGGTGCTGCCGGACAACGGCGTCGTTGACGGCGAAGCGGTCGCCATCGCCTGCTCGCATCAGGACCAGGTGATGGAGCCGCCCAACGATGCGCTGACGATCCTCTCCTCCGATTTCACCCCGCATGCCGGCCTGCTCTACGCCAACGGCGCGACGCTCACCCTGCAGCCGCATCCGGAGTTCGACGTGGAGTTTGCGCAAGTGTGCTGCGAGCTGCGCATCGGCAAGGCGCCGGAGGATGTCGTTGCCACCGCGAGGGAATCACTGGCGCAGCCGATGGATCACGCCAAGCTTGGTGGCGCGATTGCAAGGTTTCTGGCGAAGCGTACGGCAACGTAGTCCGCAGCTCTCGCCACGCAGACTCTTCCCTTCTCCCCTTGTGGGAGAAGGTGGCGCGAAGCGCCGGATGAGGGGTCTCTATCCGCGGATTCAATCGCGAGAGGTGCTCGCTGAGGGAGACCCCTCACCCGTCTCGCCGCTTCGCGGCGAGCCACCCTCTCCCACAAGGGGAGAGGGAAGAAAGCGACAAGCTCGTCTTGATAGGCCTCAGAACGGATCCGTCCCCAGCCCCACCACATCCGCAGGCCTCGGCCCCGGTGCCGGCCAGTGAAACCGCCGGTCCTTCTCCGCAATCGCGATGTCGTTGATCGAGGCCTCGCGGCGCCGCATCAGGCCGTGCTCGTCGAACTCCCACTGCTCGTTGCCGTAGGAGCGATACCACTGGCCGCTCGCATCGTGCCATTCGTACTGGAAGCGAACCGCGATGCGGTGTTCGTCAAACGCCCAGAGGTCCTTGATCAGGCGGTAGTCGTGCTCCTTCTCCCATTTGCGGGTGAGGAACGTGACGATGGCCTCGCGCCCCTGAAAAACCTCGGAGCGATTGCGCCAGCGGCTGTCCTCGGTATAGGCGAGCGAGACGCGCACCGGGTCGCGCGAATTCCAGGCATCCTCGGCCATGCGGGCCTTTTGCGCTGCGGTCTCACGGGTAAAGGGCGGGAGCGGCGGGCGCGACATGAGGGCCTCATCGGTTGGCGGGAGTGCAATCTATCGCCGCGCGCGGAGGAGTCGAGAGGCCGTCCGCTATCGCCCGATCACGAAATCAGATCAGCCTTCATCAAGGCGCGGATCGATTTCGGGATCGGCTGGGCACGTCCGCCGCTGATGAAGGCGACCTGCACCTCGGCTTTGACCAGCACGACTTCGCCGCGCCGCACCTCCTGCGCCAGCATGATGGAGGCGCCCTTCACGGCGACCGGCCAGGTCACGACATCGAGCACGTCGTCCATCCGGGCAGGCTTGAGGAAATCGAGATGCATCGAGCGCACCACGAAGGCGAAGCTTGCCTCTTCCGCCCCGGCCTGCTCGAACAATGCCTGCTGCTCGGCGCCCATCAGCCGCAGATGATTGGTCCGCCCGCGCTCCATGAAGCGCAGATAGTTGGCGTGATAGACGATGCCGGAAAACTCTGGCTTGCCAACATCGCAACACAGCGCCTTGATTTCATTGGGGCGTTGGAGGGCTATAGCGTGAACAAGCGTAGATTTATCCATGCCCTTCCATGGCGAGCCGCAGTGACTTCGGGATGCGCTGTGCTTATCCGCCCGAGATAAATGCCACGCGTACGCGGGCCGTGACTAAAAGATCGTCTCCGCGCCTACATTCCTGGAGCAAGGCAATCGATGCGCCCCTCACCTCTTCTGGAACTGTGACAACCTCAAGCAGGTCGTCCAAGATTGCCGGTTTTAGAAAATCGATGGTCATCGAACGGACCACAAAGGCAAAGCCTGGCGCATCGTTCTGCGCTTCTTTGAGGAGCTCTCGCTGATTCGTTCCGAGCAAACGCAAGTAATTTGTTCTGCCGCGTTCCATGAAGCGCAAGAAATTCGCGTGATAAACAATCTGGCCGGAGTCCGTATCTTCGAAATAGACGCGGACCTGCATATGATGGTGACCGCCGCGAATTTCGCCATCAAGAGAAGCTGTCACGGTACGATCCCCCCAATTGTGGTCCCGAGAACCAATTGTCTTGCATACAGGCAATTTACTGAGCAATCGTCAAAGCTCTTGGGCTCGGCTCCTGCAATCTGAAAATTCAGCGCCTACCGTGTGAATGCTGCCTGCACTTTGGGGATCTACAGCGGCGCCGGGCTGCCATCGTGCCAACCCAACCGGACTGAAAATCAAACGCTCTTGCCGAGCGGCAAGAGCGCAACGTCTGCGATCCAACTGCGGCTTCGAATGTTCCCAGGGAAGTCCAAATCCCGGGCTTGCAACACTCAATTCCTTCGGTTGGCCGAAGGGCAGATACCGCGGCTCGCGGCGTAGATAAAGTACGCTATCGCCCGACTGAGCACAAAGCCCCAAGACGCATGCGGGCATGTGGTAGGGATGCTTTGTCGATTCCAGGGCGTTCTGCCTGTACATATGGAATGGCGCAGCTCCGTCCCACTACTCAATGGTTGCGGCGCGCCGGTTCGGGCTGCTAGGTCGCGTTATGTACGTTTTGGCAGAGGCGGAAAATGAGAAGGATTGTTCGGCGCACATGCCTCACGGAGTTTGTCAAATGCGCGTGTGAATCCAAAAAGGCTAATTTGCTCACCGAAGATTTCCCGTTCCACGTCATATGCAGACAGAATTGCCAACCAATCTTTTTCTGACAAGCGTTGGATGAGCAACTGTTGATCGTATGGCAGGGCTTGGTACCCCGCGTTTTCGTGGCGACTCGTGAACGGGTTATCTTGTTTGAACTCTCCCCGTTTGGCAATGTCGGACACGTTTTGGGAGCTTGGCTCGGTATCGTACCTGACCAGATCCTTCATTGCGGCCGTACGCTTGACGAAGTCCTCTTGTACACCGAGGATCTTGGCTATAGCGATCGATCCGGATATTCGACTGTTCAAGAAGGCAAGTGTTTTCGGATTCATTTCCACCAAGGTGGGCGTTAACGGGAGGGGCTGGCTTCGCTCAAACCCCGTAACCGAAATCCATCGACCATTCGAGATTTCGTCAAACAGATTCCCATTTCTATACTTGAGCTCTATGCCAATCCCTTCTTGAATTCGTTCTGTGGGCTTATCGATCTTCACCCTCATCGAATTGTCATTAGTTGCGCGATCTACGACGAATTCGATACCTGTTGCTGGACGGAGTGTTGATAGGGCATCCGCATCGACCAGGTACCAGAAGCCGGCTGCGGTGTTTGGAAGCGCATCCTGAAACGGAATGTAGCGAAGTTTTGTCTGCTTCCCTGTGCCGAACAATCGCATCTGCCACATGCGGAACTGGTTCTTTTCCAACAATGAATTTCCGTATGCAACGCCCGTCGATTCGATAAAGCAAATCTGGGAACGCCTGCCGGCCTTCATACCAAGGACTTCGTAATCGCCTTCTTTTGCGAGAGATTGGGCCTCTTCAATCGAGAACAGATTGGTGAGAGGCCACGCAGGGGGCGTCGGCACTTCGTTCACGCCAAACACAGCGCGCGCGCTTTTGAAGTGTGTTCGCTTTAGTGCTTCCTTGACTTTCGGCGCATCGACAAAAAAGACGAAGTCGCTTTCTCGCCTGCTATCCAGGATCGGGCCCCATTGGGGAAGAACGCGGTAGTTTTCATAGCGGTTTACCAAACCTCGTACTTGGGACATCAGGTCGGTCAGCGTGATCATCCCATCTGGCGTCGCCGCAGGCTGATCTGGTGGATTTCCTTGGGGTGGCTGATTTTGCCCGCTCGCTGACATCCAGACCGGCGGCTTGTTCGTTCGCAAAATGGAGATGATGGTCTCGAAGAACACGCTCCCCATCCCCTTAGGTCCCGCGTACACGATGTCTTGCTCGCGGCCAGCTGTGGCTGCGACGGCGGCTTCGTCCTTGAAAGACGGTTGCCCGAACCGCAACCTATCCCGCAGAAACGCTCCGCCTTCGCACGAGTTCAGCAGGGCAAGGAATTGGTGTGACGCAATAATCGTTGGCCTCAACATCGATCGCAAATCGGTCATGGAAATAGCGTCGTCTGCGCTCTTCTGACTGTCAATAATCAAGCGTTCGGCACGTTGTGTAAGAATATACGACTCGTTGGCCCAGAATCCTCCATGTCCGCTGTATGCAAACACAACTTGTGAACCAAAACGATTTTGAAGGATCGATGGTAGGTACTCTGAAAAGAGCCGAACAAATTGAGTGGGCTCCACAGCCTCATTCTTGGAAACGATGACTACATCGTAGGCCAGAAAATTCGCGAAGAGATCGATAAGATTCTCTATATCCTTTCCTGCGGGTGGAAGCGTGGGCTCTTTGGCCATCTGCGGATAGCGGTCTATGCCAGCTACCACGGCTACTCTAAGGGGACGCGTTGCGCGGGCGTCGAGGCCAAAGAGTATCCTGAGAAGCTGGGACCAAGGAGTTGGTGCGGGTTGATCATCGCACCTTACCACCGTGAATCTGGCATCGGCTGGCACCTGCGGACAGGCGAGAGCGCTTTCGCAGTACAATGCTGCGGCCATGACGAGCAGTCGCCATAGCCTCGCGGTGAGAAAACGAGGGGGACGCATACTACCTGCTAGCTTTGGTTCGCGTCGTTGTGCGAAGCAACGTTTCCCAAAAAAAGCCGGTCTGGTAGGCCAGCAAGAAAAGAGTCGCAACCCCAAGCAGCGATGTGTCATTGGCCGACTCTGCGAGCTTGATGACCGGTATGAGAGTCATGGGTGCGCAGCACGCGGGGCGGACAAATGCAGCCAAAGGAGCACGAAGGGTACCGAGCTTGAAATACACGCTGCCGACGATGCCAAGGAGCGCACCAAAGATAGCCGCCAGCAGGTGCAAAGGTGAGAAGTCAGACAGCTTGTCGCCGAACGGAATGGTCGGGTCGCCGGTATTGAATGGGTTGAAGAAGACGCCTTTCGCAAAAAGTAGGCAATAGAATGCAAAAGTTGCAATGGCGATGTTCACTCCTAGCTTTCCGACGAAAGGAAGCTCCGATCGAAACGTCAGAAAAATCGTCAGAGCGGCAGAAATCACAAAAAGCAGCAAATAAACCATGACGTGCTCCGCAGGAACTAACTCCAATAAAGTGTCGCGTGCCAGTTATCGCGATCTTACTCGATCAACACCGCGCTCGCACGAGCGCTGCTCCAAATAGGCCTCCATCTCGGCCTTGTGCGATTCCGCTTGCTCGGCCTCTGCCTGGCGCTGCTGTTGTTCTACCGGCCGAATGGTATTGTTTTCCTGTCATCTGCCATCTCTCGTCCTTCGTCCTGTCGTTTTTGTCCTGCAGGTCCGTCGAACAGCCTTTCGAGGGACTCTGAGATCTTGCCAAGAAGTTTAATCCGCCGCTTCCGAGCGTGTCGAATCCGTCGCGGCGCGGCGCCCTCCGCTTTCATGGCCAAAACCCGTGCGAGGCCGTGCAACTGGCTCGCAGAATAAGCTTCCTGGTATCGTTCGCGGTAGTGCTCCGTGCGGGGCCTACATGCAATTGGGCCTCGCGGTCGATGCCTTGATCTGCCAGGCTGCGCCGGTCCATCCTTATGTCATATCCGGCCCTCTGAAGGACGATATTGGCTTCCTGCTCTCATCCCTCTTGGAAGCGCTCGGCACTGCCACGCTCGGTCGTCATCACAACCCGTTTGCCGGTTCTCGGTCACGATCCCTGAAAATGATGTGGGCGTGAGGATTATCGAGGTCTTTTGGCCCAGCGTGGATGGCGGCCGCCCAGGAGGCCCGTCCTTCGGTGGCAGAAGGCATATACAATGCTGACGTTTTCATCTTCATCGTGGGTCAGCTCTAAGGGAAGGGCCACCACCACCTTGTCGATAACGCAGGCATTCTTGCGCTCGGCCTGCTCTTCCTGATCCAGCCCCCCTCATAAGGCCGGACCGGTCGTTAGGCATCCGGCGGCTGATGATTTCCATGCAACGGTCTTGACCGGTGGCGTAGCGGGCAAAAAGCTGGCGGAGCCGGCAGCATGGGTGCTCCGGCCAAAAAAGCTGTGATTGAGGCTGGAGATCGCCATTGGGCGGCTCCAGGATACTCAGCTACCCGGACCCAACTGTCTCATGAAAAAATGCGCTATGCAACCGGCGGATGTTTCTATGGCGGTGAGAATATGACGGTGCCAATCTAAATGCCAATTGCGTGGGGCCGCCCTTGGGCGGGTTGGGGAATTCAGCATGTCAGTTCATGGGACAGCCCGATGGGCGACCCGCGACGAGGCAGACGATTCCGAGCTGCTGTCATCGTCGGGAATGTTTGTCGGGTTCGGGTGGGAGAGCAAGAACGACTTTGAGCCCTTCCCGATACAACGCTGATCTTAGTCAGCCCATTGTAGGTGACGTCGGCGGCGGCAAATTTACCAACGCGATTGCGCCGTTTCTTTTCGGTAGCGGGCTTGATGATCAAGCCGACGTCGTTGTCGACCCGGAGGGCGAAATTGCTCAAGCAGCCGGACCCTTCTTCCATCGGGCTTTCGCCGCTAAACAGAATGTGTTCGTGCTTGATCCTTGGAATGAGGCCGGCACGGGTTCGACTGCAACTCTCAACTTTCTTTCGCTGATCGCTGCCACAACCCCAACCACGTGGACGACGCAGGAGATTGAGAACAGAGACTACTGCTCGCTCGCGAGATACGCGTATGAACGATCGCGCGCATGGACATGCAAGAGGGCTGGAAGGAGCTTCGCGGACGTCTTGCGACGTCTCCGCGACCGACGATGAGCAAATGTCGGAGTTGCTGCGCGTGTCCGGGCTCGCGCCCGAGGCGCCCCGGATCGGCGACGAACCACCGGGCCGTGCGCGCGCTGTCCCTCGCGATTCGACGCCTATGGCTTTGCCGTCACGGTCGGCCTCGATGGGCCGGCCGATGTCCATGATCGCCTTCGTCCCTCCAAGGGAGGCCGAGGCAGCTTCGAGCGCATCATCGAGCGCGTGCGTCCGCTGTTGAAGCTTCCCGCGCGAACATGTCGGCGTCTGCCTCAGTCCCGGTGTCATCCACCAACTCGGCTTCCTGGGCATCCGGCACATCTTGGACGATCCGGCCCACTGTGCAATTGCGTTGGGGATCGTCAGGTTTCCAGCCGGCACCGGTCCCCACGTTGATCGCGGACAGAGGTCGGTTTGACGCGGACCTGCTCAGTGCGGGAGCAGATTGCGGCGTTCGGGTTCTCCAACCCGCCGGGATAGATCGACTGGCACGCGATGGGTCTGGATGGCAAGCCGATGTCACCGAACCGTCGGGCCGCCAATACGGGACCGTTATATCATCGATGCGCGCGGCAGAACTTCGCGCGCTCGGTAGCGGCGAACCTGAATGGGTCCCCGCACTCTGGCGCTACGCGGCACGTGGAGCGGCAACACGCAGGCCAGCGTGCGCATCGGCGCCGCCGCGTCGTCCTGGAGCTGGGCAGCGCCAATTGCAAGTCGTCGACGCCTTGCCATCGCGTTCGCGGCAGCGCACCCCCTCCAGGAAATGGCGGGCTCGCTGGGCGACCGTTATTTGCGCCTATTAGAAGAAGCCGGCGTGCTCGGACCCGGCCTCGATCTTGAAGGCGAGCCGCGGGTTTGCGACGCCGCGCCCTATCAAACAGACAATGACGAGCCGGGCGTGTCGCGGATTGGCGATGCCGACACAGCCCTCGATCCGCTGTCGTCTAGCGGCGTCCAAGCCGCAATTCAATCTGCGCTCCGCGCGGGCCCGGTCGTCAACACCATGCTCGCGCCGTCGTCCGACAAGGACGCCGCAAGCGAATACTGGAAGGCGCGCCGATCCGCGCAAGCCGCGACACATCGCAGCTGGTCATCGGACCGATACGCCGAGGCGTACCATGTCCACGCGACTGAGTTTTGGCGTGTTCGGGCGACGCCCATGCCGCCGCGTGTCGAAAACGCCCTGCCAGCAACACCATTGCCGCCGCCGGACCAGATACTGGCCCTGAGTGCAGCAGCCGAGCTCGTGCAGTCACCCAGCCTGATCGGCGCCCAAGTTGTCCGCACCACCTTCCTGTTCCATCCGAATTTGCAGGAAGCCGTCGCCTTCGTGGACGGCGTACCGCTTCATGCGGTCCTCGCATCGATGTCGACATTGTCCACCGCGCTCCGAACTGATCGCAATCTGGCAAACCGCATGGAGAAGGCCCTGGCGGTTCTGGGTTGGCTTTGGCGGAACGGCATCGTCACGGCCGGACTGGAAGCTCCGGCGACCGCCCGCAGAAGGAGCTGAAACAGTCTGCGGATCAGCCGGCGCGGCTGCCTCCGAATGGCTGTTTGATCGTCCCTATGTTACCGGCCGCCCTCGCGGAGCCGGAAATGTCCTCAGACCAGCCATTTCAATCAATGGCCGCATCTGGGGTCTTCGTCGCTGGCTGCGTGGAATGGATTGACTACATCAGAAAGGCGCATGTAGTATCAACGGCAACGTGAGGTGGCTCACGTCTTTTTATTTAGTTCGAACTATTTTTTGAATCGATTGAATTTGGTCCGCGCTTTCGTGCGCGGCGTCATGTGCGCACCGTCATTTGGGTAGTCAGGTGATGCAACGCTTAAATCCGTGGGAAGCGCGGCTTCCGATCCGGTTTGGCCAGGCTGCATGGGTGACCGGGGTCGCCCTGGGTTTCCTGCTTCAGCCGGCAATCGCAGCAGAGCTCGTTCAGCCGCCAATCTGCTCTGAAGCAACGGCAGGACAGCCTGATCTCGCCGGCATCTGCTCCATTACGCCGCTCGGCATTGGCCAAAACGAGGTGAAGATCACTCTGAGGGCAGCCAGCGCCGAGATCGTCATGGGTGGCTACAAGGTCACCTCCGGAAACTACAATTACAACTATCTGACCCCAATCGTTGAAGCGATGCCGGGCGATACCGTTTCGGCGCACCTGATCAACGCGCTCACCCCCAGCGCCAACGGCAGCATGCACGACCATAATGACGGTTCGACGAACCTTCATTATTTTCATGGCGGAATCGTATCGCCGAACAACGCGCGACCCGCGCCCGCGGAGCTTGGCACGGGTGACAACGTCTATGTCCATCTCAAGTCCGGCCTGCGTTTCGATTACAAGGTGCCGATCCCGGGAAAGACGCCGATCCCCGGCAATGACATGATCGACGCACGCGTTCTCGAAAGCACGGGACTCATCCCGCACCCTCTTGGGCTGAATTGGTATCACTCGCATCTGCACGGCACCTCGTCGGATCAGGTGATGGGTGGAATGTCGGGACTGCTTTCGGTCGGCGAAGCAACGGCCAACGTCAAGGCGGGCTGTCTGCCGGATCCGAACGACAAGGAGAAGTGCTCCAACGACATCGCGAAGGACACAAGCGACTTGAAGCGCATCACCATGGTGCGCTATGCGCTGCTCCGCGACATGCCGGTGATGAACATCGCCAAGCTCCCCGGCGAGGCGAACGGCGATGCCGCGACGTGGGATCCCGATCCGGCCGCGCGGGATTTTACCCCAGGCAAGCCATGCGGGGTGTGGAAGCCGGACGGTTCCGGACCGGACCTCGATCCGAAGCTGCGAACCGGCTTCTGTCAGCGCGAGCAGAAGAAGGCACTGCTTTTTACTGTGAACGGGCAGCGATACCCGACGATCACTGTGGAGGGCGGCAAGAATCTCCTCCTCCGGCTGGGCAATCTCAGCGCCAACATCCCGTACTGGCTGGAGCTGCGGAACGAGGACGCGACGGACACGAAGCCTCTGCGGATGACGATCCTCAGCCTCGATGGAGTCGTCCCGGCGATACCGATTGCGCCCGGGCAGGCACAGAAACCGGTGCAGGCCGTCGACTATGACGATGTGCTGATGATGCCGGCCACGCGTGCGGAGATTTACGTGCGCAACGACGACAAGCACGAGCGCCAGCGGGTCTATATTCTCAAGACCAAGCAGCACACGGTCGAAGCGGGGACGGACGAATGGCCGGAGATCCAACTGGCCCGTATCGTGCTGGAGCCAAATGCGACCACCAGCAACGTGCGGATCGCATTGAATGCTGCCGTCGCCACTCCCGGTCCACCCCAAACTCCGAGTGCCGCATTGGCGATTGAGACGACGGAGCTACCCCCGGGATGCATTCGCGATCTGGCCCCGGCATTTCGCGAATATCGCCGTGTCATGTTTCTGGATGGCGTCACGACGAGCAACGGGAAAATGACGGATTGGAGCGTTTTCACCCAGATTATACGCCCGACGGGACCGGACCCGCAGGACGAACCGATGCACAACCCGCCACCGGATGAAGATCCCGACAAAAACACGGTCGGGCTCAACGGAGGGGGCATCCCATTCGAGGAATATGTCGGAAGCGATGAGCTGGTCGATTGGACGAAGAAGCATGTGTGTGTCTTCATCGACAAGAAAGCTCATGCGGGCAGCCACAAACAGCTTTGGGTTCTGACCAATGCAACCGGCACTCTGCATAATTTCCACATTCACCAGATGAAATTTCGTTTGGCGACAGGCAATGAACTCAACAGCTATTTCATAAAGCCTCCTGCTTCGGCGCGCACTTGCGGCCAGGGCGCATGCCCGGCGAATACGCCAAACTATGATCTCTATGACGATCAACAAAACAGCGACCTGGATCCCGGCGCGACGCGACGCTGGCACGATACGATTCCGCTGCCTCCGGGGCAGTCGGTGTTTGTGGTGATGAGCTTCGATACAAGCCAGCAGCTCGGACGATTCGTTTTCCATTGCCATATCCTCAAGCACGAGGACAAAGGGTTGATGGCTCCTATCGAGGTCTGGGGTCCCGGGCTGGCAGCGCAATAGCGTCAAAACGCCAAGTGAGGAGGAGACCAATGAGGACGTTGTCAATGCCGCTTCCGACGGCGAGCATCATTGTCGGTGCAACTCTGGCATTTGCGGGTGCTGCATCTGCGGCCGACACCCATGTGATCGGTGTCCAGGGGCTCGCTTGGACCTACAAGGACAAGAAATCGACGGCTTCCACACCTCTCGCCGTCGATGATCTGAAGGTCGGCGACATCGTCGAGGTTCAGATCCCCAGCGGCCCCGTCCATCACGGATTTGTCACCATCAAGCGAACCGATGGCGGGTCTCCGGCCGAGGACAAGAGTCCCGTGCTTGCCTGCGACGACACGACGGCCAAACCCAACGCCGCGCTCCGCGAACTCGATTGCAACGGGACCACCAGTAAGTTCGGCGTCGGGTTCACTGGAAGCCTTCGGCTGGAAGTCACGGACAAGTTCAAGGATCCGGTCGACTTCTTTTGTGTGATCCACAAGGGCCTCATGCCGGGAGTGCTCAAGCTCGCGCCGTAAGATCGGCAGCGCTCGCACGCGCCCCTTGTCGCTCGCCCCGAAGCACTTCGCATGCTCGTGCGGAGCGACGGGGAGAATGAGGGAAAGTCCCATCGCGGCTGCGATCTTCCCGGTGGGCTCACGAATTGAGCTGCCATCGACGTTCTCGCATTTCGTGCGTCGTGGCGGCGAACGCGCGCAACGATATTGATGGCCCGGATGTCGGGTTGCTCAAGGAGGGGAAAGTCTCATGGCCAAGGCAAAGACGAAGAAGTCGGTTACAAAGAAGAAGTCAGTTACGAAAGCGAAATCGGGCAAGGCCAAGAAATCAACCACCAAGAGAGCGGTCAAATTTCGTCCGATGAACGTTGTTACCTCCCCGGGTTCGCCGGCTGAAAAGTATTACCGGGGGATGGCCGCGCCGATGGCCGCCATTGTAGCAGCGACCGCGTCGAAATTCGCGCCAACTCCCGCGCACAATCTGATCAATCACGGTGGAAATATCATCCAGGACCTCGTCTATACCAATTTCTATATCGGTGGCGCATCGTCATGGGCGGCAAGCGACATCAAGAATATCGACGATGCTTTGGCAGCCGCGATGGCGGACACCAACTTGAACAACGTCATGATGCAGTATTTCAAGAACAAGCCGATCACCACAACGTTCGAGCCCTCGCACATACTGCCTGGCGCAAGACCATCCCAGTTCTCGCAAGGCGACGTCGAACAGCTGGTCAACAGCCTTTTCCAGCAGGGCGCGCTGCAGGGTTTCGATTTCGGCTCGACCGTCTTCAATTTCCTGCTGCCGAGCGGAACGATCTTGACGACCGATGAGGATCCGACGGCTGCAATCAGCGTCGGCAATGCCGCCGCCGCTGCTGCTATTCCCGTCGAGGATGAAGCGAGCTCGCTGCGAGGGTTGGGCGGCTATCATGGCTCAATCCATCCGACCAGCAAGGTCACGATCTACTACGCTATCGGCGTCTTCTCCGAAACGCGGCCGAGCGGATCCGATAACGGGATCGTCGCGTTCGATCAGCCATGGAAAAACATCGTTGCGACGCTTTATCACGAGCTGAACGAGGCTCGGACGGACCCCGACGTGGAGGATGCCATTCGGGCCGGCAGCAGCCCCAATGCGGTCAAGTTTCTCGGATGGACGTCCGCGCAGGGTGAAGAGTGCGGCGACTTCCCGATAACCGAAGCTGGTGCGAATCTGAGCCGCGTGATGAAGGAGGTGAATCTCACCATTGGCACTCGAACGGTGCCCATTCAATTTCAATATTCGAATGCCGTAGCAGGACCAGAAGGTCCAATTCAAGCCCCGCATGTTTAGGACCAGATGGCATTGTCACCCCGCGAAATGACGATGCGACGTTTCTCGACGCGCTTGGGCGTGTCGAAAAATGTAAACTTCTGAAAAATAGCAATCTCGTAAGGCCGATTTTCGGCGTTATTCAATTAGTTATATACACTCCCATCCGCTGTCGGAAATAATTCGCTTTTCGACGCCGACGGCGCGGTGCATCCAAGCGTCGTGTGTCCCGTTTCCAATTGCGACTTCCACGATTTCGTTCGGCTTTCGCGCCGGGATGCGGGCTCGGTCTAGCGGCTGACCTTTCGAAAGGCAGCCACCGCGCATCAGCAGCGATTTCGATCTCTTGGCCGCGCAAAGAATCGCAATGTGGCGAGAGCGAGATCCGCAATTGTTCGCGCTGCCGCATCGCAAGCGGTTCTGCGACATTCCGCGCGTGGCAATCAGCAAGAAAATTGTTGCACAACCCGAGGCATCATCAGATAGTAGATACCATATTAGATTGTGACAAGAATACTTACTGAGATTGGGGACGCTGATGGTTGGGAGGGCAAGCACCAGAGGCGTCGGAAGGGAGGCTCACCATGAGTCTCGGCCAAGATCCGCTTAATCCTACACGCACCCATCCTTTATCGTATGCAGCGGCGGGACTCGATCGTCCCTCCGACTCCGTGGGCTCATCTCCATCCAGCCTTCGCGCGAGAGTGGTCGGTATAGATCCCAATGGAGGCCGACCCATGACAGACGGCGAACGCGCGTCCCTGGGCGACCCCTTCTTCGAGCTCGTACTGGCGCGCGGACGCTTCCCAGGGACGGCTGCCGAACTTCTCGCCGTCCTGAACGAGACGAATGGCGCCCCCGAAGGCCTGCCTGAGCAAATGGTCTTCGTCGTCGCGGAAGCCGGCCAGATTCCATTCAACAGTGCAAGCGCGCGGCTGCCGAGGAGTGTCCGCTACGTCGTCACCCGCGGCCGCCCCGCCAGTGGACCAACGGTTCTGGTCAGCACGCGACCGCCCGCGACCGATCCGACCGCTTTTCTGCAGGTCGCGGGCTGGGACAGTCGCAACAAGGTGTTTCATTTCTACGAGCGCGCAGGAGACGCATGGTTGTGGGAAGGCTCCTCCTGGCAAGCGTTCGATGATGCAGCGCGGGGCAAAGGGCCATTCGATAGCCACGTGAATGGCACGCTGGTCATGAAAGAACTGCGCTTGCCCTGGCTGCACTGGAACAGCACGGCGCAGGAGATCCCACTCGAGTCCTTTCCGCCCGATCACCCGGTGAGGACCGATCCGCTTTTCGCTGCCCGCGAGAGCGCGGACATCCTGGAGCGGCGGGTGGTCCGCCCGGCCGTTCAACGCTGGACCCGCGCGCGCCTTGATCGCCTGCTCGGCGCGCCAGGCGGTGTCGCGGCGCCCAGGGAGCTGTTGCGCCACCTGCTCGCGGCCACATCCGTCAATATCGTCTCAAGCGAGGAGCGAAGCCGCGGGAGCAAGCCGGAGTTCGGACTGCCGGCCACTTTCTTCTTCGACGTGGAGAGCATCGTCAACCAGCTCGCGCTCGATATCTCCGGACTCGGCCAAGCGTTTCAGGTGCGACGACCGGACTACGAGAGCGCCGTCGCCGCACTCGGGCTCGTGCTGAAGCACTCGGATGCGGGCTTCCAGCAGGCCGGCGATGCTTTCTTTGCCTGGCCTGTTTCGGAGCGGGCATTCGAGGACTGCGTAGTCGTGGGCGAGCTCACGCGACGAGGCATCCTTTCTCCCGGCTTTGCGCTTGGGCTCCTGATGGTGGACGCCTGGAATCCGACTGACTCGGCCACGCGTGAAAGTCTGCTGCAGTACGTCCCCGCGGGGACAACGCCAGCAGGCCAGATCGAGGCCGAAACGCGCAGCAACATCAACGATGCCGCGACCGGCCTACCTCCAGAGGCACCGGAACGCATCGCAGCTGACTACCTGACGCTCGACGAGGGAGCGATGCGCACACGGGCCGCCGCCGAGCTTGACGCGTTCGTTGCCAAAGTGCGCGCGCGTCTCGCGACGTCGCAAGGCGTTCTCGATTTCATGCGTGTCGCCGATTGGCGCAGGCGCGCTTTCCGCAAGCGCAGGATAGCTGAATTCGGCCTGACGCTGCCGTTCAGCAATATCGACGAGAACGCGCCGCCCCTGGCAGTAACCAGGGATGCCGAGGTGGTCGAACGATGAGATTTCCGGTCCTGTCGCGCAGTCATCAGGGAGGTGAATATGGCGTTTCAACGGTTTGACCCACCGGGTTTTCTCGACGATTTCGGACCGGCCCAACGCGATGCCTGGCATCAGTTCATCTCCGACGCGATGAACTCCGCTCAAGACGGTAGCGGCGATCCGTTCGACTCGCCCCGGGCGCAGTTCTTCAATGCCGCCAAAGTCGAGGCGGGACCCAACCCGGCGTTCGAAGATGTGAAATGGACAGCGTTTCCCCGCATTGTGCAGATCAGCAGCGGCTCGGACATGGAGCGCTGGCGCTCTGCCGATGCCTCACGCGACGTTCAGGACGAGTACTGCGAGTGGAGCGTGACCCGGCAATCCGGCACGAACAAGATGACGCGGGTCACGTTTACCTGCGAAGGGCCGGAGTACTGGCGCTTTCTCGCCGCAACCGATCCGACCCAAACGCTCGCACTCTACAAGCAACATGTCGACGCCTCGGCAACACAGGCAGACCTCTTCACCCCATCGGGGGCCTACATCTTGCGCAACCGCTTCAACAATTCGACCTCCAACGGGGCCATGCACCTCGTGCAGAGAAACAACACACTGGGCGCCGAGATCGAGATCGCGGGCGCGGCAACGGTTTCGCGGCTGCGCGCCGATGGTTCGCCGATGGTCGATACCCTGGAATTGATCCGGTGTGGCCGATACGGCGCCGAACAGCGACACAGCGACCCATTCATCGGCGCGCGCGTGAACTTTCATGCGCGTAGCAAGGCAGACGTTACTGTCGCCAACCCTGTCGGCATCTATTTCGGCGGCCTGGACATGCAGGAATGGGAAACCCCCGACGGCAGCGATCCTGCCTCCTTCTGGAAGTATACGCGCGGAACTCCAGAACGTCCGGTCCGAGCCGTCATCGAAGTGCCGAGCGACCGCGGTTACGTGCTGGGCGATGTACTAATCGACGGAAGAGCGATCCAGTTCGGTGGCCAGATCGCAGACCGGATTCAAATGACGATCCGGGCGCTCGCAACGCGCATCGGCCAGAGTACGGCGCAGCCGGTTCGCGGCTGCGTCGGCGACGGAGCGGGTGCCGCCGGCGGTCCTGGCGGGCCGCTTTCGGTGAGCGCGGTGCTTTCGGCCGGCGACACGCGCGGACGGCTCTAGGCAAGCCATGCCGCTCCGTCTTGACGAGGTCAGTTGGATCCACGGCTCCGCTGATTGCGCGGCGAGCACCGACCCGCCGCTGCAAGTGGTGTCGGTCGATGACGACACCCATGTGCTCCGGCAGAGCAAGTGCTTCAGTTTCGAAGCACCGTTCATGTACCTGCTTATGGGCAGCGAGAAGGCCGTGCTGTTCGATACGGGGGCCAGTCCCGACGACGGCGATCCACGGAAAATCCTGCCGATCCGCGAGGCCGTCGATACGCTGCTGTCACGGCGTGCCGAAGAAGGTCGCGCCATCAGCGAGCTTATTATAGCGCACACACATGGCCACGGCGATCATGTCTTCTGGGACAGGCAGTTTGCCGGGCGGCCCCAGACGAGAATTATCGGCCGCGGCGTAGGCGCGGTTCAGCACGCGTTCAATCTCCCCGCCTGGCCGGACGGGCAAGCCACGCTCGATCTCGGCAGCCGCGCGCTGGTCGTGTTGCCCCTTCCAGGCCACGTTTCCGATCACATCGCCGTCTATGACCCTCGCATGCAGGCTCTGCTGACCGGGGACACGCTCTACCATGGCCTGCTGACTGTTGCCGACTGGGCAGCTTATCGACGCAGCGCGGCGCGCCTTGCGGTGTTCGCATCCGAGCACCCGGTTTCACTCGTGCTCGGAAACCATATCGAGATGACAAGGACGCACGGCGAGCTTTATCCGCTCGGGACGACGTTTCAGCCCAACGAGCATCCGCTGCCGCTCAGTGCCGAAATATTCGCCGAATGGCATCAGGCCTGTGAAACGATTGGCAATTTAGCGCAACGTATTACGCGTGACCATTTCATCATCGAGCGCGCTGCCAAAGTTGAGGGAACATCGCACGGTAGCCATGCGCAACTCCAAGCGTGGCTGGTGCAGAAGAGAAGGGAGGGCGCCTTGACCATAAAACCACGTGCGCGACGGCCAGGAAAGTCAGCGGCGGAGGCGCCGAGCTCCAGCGGCAGGGCGGCGCCTAAATATGATTCGGTGGGGTCCTCGCCCTACGAACAGCCAACCATCAGGAGGCCGCGCCGGGCGCGAATGGCGGCAGCGGCTTCGGCTGCAGCGGGGATAGGCTCAGCGGCCAATGTCGGCGTGCGCGGCGTCGAGATCGTGCAGGTCATCCAGGCACTCGACAATCGTGTGCGGCTCATTGCCGGCAAACCCACAATCGTGCGCGTCTATCTTGACCCCGCCACGGTCGCTGCCTCGACACTGGTGACTGGCGAGATTACGTGGCGACGCGCCAACGGCGGCGCTTTCTATCTCGCGGCGATGAACCGCGTGAAGCTAGATCCGGCGCGCACGCCCGATCTCATGGGACAACGCTTCGATGTCGCCGAAAGCCTGAATTTTGTTCTTCCGGCCGACGCGCTCGGCGCCGGATCGATCGAACTCCGTCTCGACCACCTCAATGTGCCGGGAGGAGAGAAGCTGCCACTCGCGGCGCAACCGGCGATGACCGCCAATTTCGTCACAGCGCCGGTGTTGCGCATCCGGGCGATCGGGCTTCGCTATCGCAGCACGAACGCCCCGACGGCGACGATCACGCCCGGCGCAATCCATTTCGATTACCTTCGGTCCTATCTGACACGGGCCTACCCGGTTGCCGCGCTCGCATGGTCGCAGATTGTCATCGATGGCGACCGCCTCAGGCCGCCATTCGGGGGCAATCAGTCGATCCTGGTCAACGCCCAACTATCGGCCCTGCGCACGCGAGAGATTTCATCCGGAATGGATCCACGGACCCATTATTATGGCCTGGTGGACAATGAGGCGGGCAATAGCTTCATGCGCGGCAGCGCCCTTTACGATGAGGCGACCACCATCTTCGGCGCGGTGGCATGCGGCCCCTGCGGCGTGCCTAACGGCTGGACCGGCGACAGCGACGCGAGTTTTGCGGACTGGTACGGCGCGCACGAGCTTGGCCACACGTTCCAGCGCCGGCACCCGGGCTTCCCGACCTTTGATCCTGTTCAGGGGACGGGCCAGCCCCGAGACAACCTCGAAACGACCTTTCCCTATGCCGGTGGCTTGATTAGCTCACCAGCGCAGGAATTCGTGGGCTTCGATTTCGGTGACCCCGCCCTTGGCCTGCAGATGCGGGCTCTGCCGGGTAACATCCATCACGATGTGATGACCTATGCCGACAGCCAGTGGCTCTCGGCGTATACTTATGAGGCCATTCACGATCACTTGGTCCATGAGGATATGGCGCTCGCTCCGCCGAACGCGTGATACCGGCGGACGATCAGGAGGCGAATGATGTCATACGAGAACAAAGTTATTCACATCGTCGGATCAGTCGACATCGGATCAGGTACGGGTGAATTCCTTTATGTCAATCCGGCCACCGCGGCGGCAAGCCAATCAGCAACGGCAGGCGCGGCTCCACCCGCCAACCAGCCGCCGCAAGGCACCGGGTTCGAACTCGTCGTGGAAGCGGCGGATGGGAAGGAGCTGAGCCGCGTGCGGCCAACCATTCTCCTTCCCAGCGACGACCATGCATCGAAGACCGGGCTGATCGACCAGAACGTATCGTATGCGGCGGGCATGGCCCGTCTCGTGCTGCTGCATGATGGCAAGGTCGTGAACACGTTCGAGGCAGGCTCTCCCGAACCCACCGTGACAGCCCGGTCTCAAGGATTGGAAATGGGCGCGGGGCCGCCTGGACATCCCGAAAAGCGATCGATGTCCATGGCCGCCCCCGATGAACCGGGCGTCAGTTACACGATCCAGGTGCGGCCTGACGGCGAGAAAATATGGCAAACGATCGCCGTTGGCCAGAAGAGCCCGAAGGTCGTGCTTGACCGCAACCAGTTTCCTGCTGCGGAGCGTGCCACCGTTCGTGTACTGCGCTCGACCGGTTTTGACGACAGCATCATCGCTGAAGACGAGATGGACCTTCGATTCAAGGAATAGGCGGCAGCGTACAGGGGGGGGGGACGACATGGCGGGCGTGAGTGCATCCGAGATTGCCTGGATAGGCGTTTATCCGCCGATCGGCATTGCTCGCCTGGGCAACGCGCATGGGCAGGACGACTACACGCTGGCGCCCGAGGTGATCGGCGGAACGCCCGATGCGCGCGGCGGATTTCAGACTGCGGCCCGCGAGATCAAACGCCAAGGGGTGCGCTTCCACGTCTATGCGCGGCTGAAGTCAGGCGAGACTATCGAACTCGTCCAGGGCCCGGACGTGAAGATCTCCTGGCGCGTTGAAGTCGCCAATCTCAAAGCCGGCTGGTACCAGTTCAACCAGGCCATGGACCTGCCGGCGCAGTTCGTGGTTCCAGCGACGCGGCGCAACGTGGACTATACTCGGCGGCTTGAGCTCGACATTCGCCCGGCAGCGCGGCAGATCAGCGGTCTGAACCTGTCCGGGCCCGAATTCCGTTTCGACGATGGGCAGATTCTCAATTTCTTCGTCACGCTTGGCGAGCTACGAACTGACGACGCCGGGCGGCTCATTTTCTTGGGCGGTTTTGGCAAGTCGGCGCCGTTCTACACCAGTATGCGCCCCGTCACCTTCGCCAACAACGATCGTTGGTATGACGACACATGCGACGGGCCGGTGCGCGCGCGAATAACCGTGGGCACCACGGAATTCGAAGCTGATCCCGGTTATGTGGTCGTCACGCCGCCCAATTTCGCGCCCGGCCTTAACGGTCT
Organism: Bradyrhizobium sp. CW1; assembly: GCF_023100665.1. Lineage (NCBI taxonomy): Bacteria > Pseudomonadati > Pseudomonadota > Alphaproteobacteria > Hyphomicrobiales > Nitrobacteraceae > Bradyrhizobium > Bradyrhizobium sp. CW1. The sequence continues at coordinate 1,378,841 of NZ_CP064684.1, read as the reverse complement.
CGTGACGATGGACGACACCGTCCGGGAGGCGTTCATGGCAGCCGGCTGGCTCGCCCGACCGACGACGACAAGTTTCTCGCACGACATTTGGCCGATCTTCGACCGTCTAACCGCGCTGCAGTGGATCAATCACGGATTCCTTGTCGCGCACGGCGTGGGGTCGCCGCTCGATGCGCGGGCCGTCTCGGTGATCTCACGCTTGGCCGACGCCAGTCCCGAGAACAAGTCATGGCGCCAACAGGTATTTGCCTTGTTCCGCCCGATATCTCCCGGCCCCGGCTCGCAACGGCAGATACCCTACATATACGGGGACCTTTTTGGTGAGGCCCGCGACGTCGATCTGACCTTTCTGTCGGTCACGCCTACGATGTTCGCACACCTCGATCGGTGGGCCGCGGGCACGTTCGTGTCCGATTGGCACGGACCACCGTCGCTACCGGACTTCGCGGCCCTCTCCGCCGATGCGCAAGTATCTCAGCTGATGCGCGCGGGCCTGACCGAGTGCCTCGGCGGACCGTTCCACCCAGGCATCGAGCTTACATGGCCGATGCGGCGGCCTGAGCTGTGGGCGTTGCATCACGCGGCCCAACGCGACGGTCGCCTGCTGTACAGATTGAACCTTTTGCCCGAGGGCGAAGCTGTGCGCCAGGATTTCGGTTCACAACTGACGCGGGACACATGCCTCGGACCCGCAGGCCCGATCACAGCCGCGGGCCCCGGTGCGCTCACGCGCTGGCTCGGCCTGCCCTGGCAGGCGGACGAAGCATCGTGCAACTCCAGCGCCGATTACTCCCCAAGCACTTATTTGTCATTCCCGAGCTTCTGGGGCGCGCGCGTGCCCGACCAAGTGCTGAGCTCCGCCGCTTTCGAGCGAGCAAGCGCTAACATCACCGATCCGTTTGATGACCCAAAGCTGCAACGTCTCAAGCACGCGTTGCTGCGGGAGGACTGGCTGCGCGACGTGCGCGGCCGCACCTATTACGAGCGCATTGACAAGATGGTTCAGCTGTGGGCAACGCTCGGGATGGTCGAACCACGCCAAACGCCGCAGGCGCTGCGCGACGTTGGCTTCCCCGAAACAGTCCACGTGGAGACTGGCCGCGATTGCGCGAATGCCGGCACCGACGAAAAAATTGCCTTGATTGCCCGGATCGAGTCGCTGCGGGAGCGGACACCGGAGCCGACTCCGTCCCAAGCGGGCCTCGAAGCGCCGCCCGAACCGATCACGCCGCCGCGCCATCAGTTCCGTCAGGGTGAGGTGTGAACGGCGTGGACGACGACCGCGTCTGGGACGTTCTCGTGGTCGGCGCGGGCCCGGCGGGAGCAGTCGCCGCCGCGGCTCTGGCGGAGCGGGGTCTGCTCGTCGCACTCCTGGAGAAAGAACTGCAGCCTAAGGGCAAGCCCGGCGAGGTACTGACGCCGAACGCCATTCCTATTCTGTCTCATCTCGGTCTCCTCGACCTTATCGAAGCGAATGGCAATCTGGCATGTCCCCTCGCATGCATCGATCGCGCATGGTCGATGGCTCGGCCGAACCGCGAGCATTTTCTCGGTCACCCGGGCGGGCGCGCTTGGGTGATCGACCGCGGCGCCCTCGAACAATTGCTCGTGAGCCGAGCCATGAGGGCCGGCGCCCATGTGTTTCCCGGCCATCACGTTCGCGGTCTAAGCCGCCGCAATCGCTATTGGTCTGTGCAGAGCCGTTCGAGGAATGGTCTAGCTTCCCTGCGTGCGGCGTTCGTGGTCGATGCAAGCGGGCCTACGTCGACATTAGCTCGCCGGCTCGGTGCGAAACGCAAGAGTCTCTTTCGCCTCCTCGCCGTTCACGTCCAGTCCGCGCCCGACACAGAAAGGCAGAGCGAACCGGCGTCACTGACCGTCGAAGCCACTGGGGTCGGATGGTGGTACGCGGTGTGCGGCCCGGGGCGGACGCTTACCTGCGCCCTGTTCACCGGTGATCCCGCCAGCGCCCGAAGCGACGCCGCGCGGTCAGCCCTTCTCGCTGCGCTTGACGACACAAACTCGCTTCCTCGCTGGACAAGGGAACTGGTTCGTAGCGGCCATGTGAAGAGCGTCGACGCCTCGCCGTCGCTGCTCGATCATCCTGCCGGTGAGGGTTGGCTGGCAATCGGCGACGCCGCCGCAAGCTTCGATCCGATCGCATCTCAAGGCCTTGCGAACGCGTTAGCATCGGCGGTGGACGGTGCAGAGGCAATCGGCCGCCAACTCCTCGGCGATTGCGTCGCTATGGAGGCCTTCGCCGTACGGACTGCTGAAACATGGCACCATTCTGTGCGGCAGCTTTTTTCGATTTACCAAGCAGCCGCACACCGCTGGCCAACACCTTTTTGGCAAGCGCACCTTCCGCTCGCGGCAAGGACGCGGTTAAGAATGTGACGTCGCCCGAAATCATTCGCCCGCCTCATCCACCGACTTATTGCTCGGCCGACTGAACGGGACAGAGCTATTGCGAGTTGGGCCCACGCCATGGGTTCGGATGTGCCACGAGGCTGAATAAGCCGGCACGCTCAAAAGCAAGCAATCGGGCGTCCTTACTAGGTGCGGATCGTTCGCCGATACGCATGACAAGACCCTCCTTTGACCTCGCGACATTACGATAGGTCGATCTCGGCCGTGATTTCGAGTCAGAGCAGGGTTCGATTCCGGTCGAGGCGATTGTGGAGACCGGAACGGCATGGCGCGCGCCTCCGCGCTACGCGCCGTGACCAAGATATGCGCGCCTGCATTCCTGCAATAAGGTAATTGACGCGCCTCTCACCTCTTGCGGGAGAGTAACGACGTCAAGCTCGTCGTCCAAGACCGCCGGCTTTAGAAAATCGATTGTCATCAACCGGACGACAAAGGGTAAGCGTAGCGCCGCGGCCCTTTAGATTGTCTGTGCGCGATCTTGGGAGCACCGTTAGAAGAGTCATCTTCTGCAAGGGTGCTCATAATGGACGACCATTCGGACGACATAAGACGACCATTGACACAGCGTATCGAAGTGTACGCCGGCGCAGGCCGTAAGCAGTGGCCGGATGATTTGAAGGCCCGGATTGTCGCGGAAAGCCTTGAGCCGGGCGCGGTTGTAACAGATATCGCACGCCGGCATGGCTGCCGGCCACAGCAGGTGCATGACTGGCGGCGCCGGGCGCGTTTAGGTCAACTGGTGCTGCCAGCTGCGGCGGGTGCACTGTCGTTTGTGCCGTTGGTGTCGGAATCGTCGCCATCGGCGGCTGCCGCGCCCTCCTCATCGCCGGAAGCAGCCGTTGTGACGGTTGAGCTCCAGGGGGCACGAGTTGAGGTGCGAGGGACGCCTGGACTTGCCGTGCTGAGTGATGTGTTTGTTGCGTTGCGCCGGGCACGTTCATGCTGACGGCTCCCGCTGGCCTCATGATTTACGTTGCGACCCGACCTGTAGACTTCAGGAAGGGCGCGGATGGTCTGGCGCTGTTGGCGAAGGAGACGCTGGGCCACGATCCGATGAAGGGCGTGGCGGTGGTCTTCCGTGCGAAGCGCGCTGATCGGGTGAAGATCGTGGTCTGGGATGGTAGTGGCCTCGTGCTGTATTGGAAGCGGCTTGAGGGCAGCGCCTTCAAGTGGCCGCCGGTCGTTGACGGCGTCATGCGAATGAACGCCGCGCAGTTGTCCGCGCTTCTGGCCGGCATGGATTGGACACGCATGCATGCGCCTCGAATCCCGCAGCCGAAAGCGCTTGCGTAGGACATAAAATCTTCGCTGCATCGGGGCGCGAAGCATGGCAGACTCGGGCCAATGAGTGATTTGCCTGATGAACTGCCGAGCGATCCAGCCGAGTTGCGTGCCTTTGCCGCGGCTCTGCTGGATCGCTGCGCCAGGCTCGAGCGGTTGCTCAAGCTTGCAAAAGACGCGCAGTTCGGTCGATCGTCGGAAAAGCTTGACGCTGATCAGCTCCAGCTTATTCTGGAGGATATTGATCAGGCTGTCGCGGCTCTCGAAGCAGCCGAGGACCGCGCCAATCCCAAAACACGCGAGAAGAGAGCTGCCGAGCGCAGGGCCAATCGTGGCAAGCTGCCGGAGCATTTGCCGCGCATCATCGAGGACCTGATGCCCGCTGCAACCTGCTGCCCATGCTGCGCAGGCGACCTTTTTGAGATCGGTCACGATGAGAGCCAGAGGCTGGACGTCGTACCGGCGCAGTATCGCGTTATCGTCACCCGCCGCCCCAAACTGGCCTGCCGCGCCTGTCACGGCGTCGTCCTCCAGCATGCTGCTCCCGAGCGATTGATCAGGGGAGGACTGCCGACCGAGCGGCTCGTCGCGCATGTGATCGATGCCAAGTATCATTGGCATTTGCCGCTTTACCGCCAGACGCAGATGCTGGCGACGCACGGTATTGCCATCGACCGTTCCACGCTCGCCTTCTGGGTCGGCTATGCGGCCCAGGAATTGAAGCCCTTGTGGCATCGACTGCGCCAGCTTCTGCTCGCCTCTCCGAAGCTCTGTGTCGATGAGACCCCGGCGCCGGTGCTGGATCCCGGGCGCGGCAGGACCAAAACCGGCTACTTCTGGGCGCTGTCGCGCGATGACAGGCCTTGGGCCGGGCCTGATCCGCCCGGCGTGGTCTATGCCTATGCACCAGGCCGCGGCGCCGTTCATGGCTTGCGACTGCTCGAAGGCTATCGCGGCATCATCCACTGCGACGGCTATCAGGCTTACAAGACCATGATGCGAGAGACGCGTGCGGACGCCTTGTCCGGGACGCTCGCATTCTGCTGGTCGCATCTCCGGCGCCAGTTTGTGAAGATCGAGCGCGAGGCTTCGCCGGCGCCGGCGCCGGTTGCCCGCGAGGCCCTCGAGCGCATCGCCCAGCTCTACGCGGTCGAGAAAGCCCTCCGTGGCCGATCTGACGCCGAGCGCCGCGCGGGCCGGCAGGCGCATGCCCGGCCGTTGGCTGCAGCCTTGAAGCAGTGGTTTGAGGCGAAGCTTGGTCACCTCGCGCAGAAGAGTGAGACGGCGAAAGCTTTACGCTATGCACTGCGTCATTGGAACGGCTTGACGCTCTACCTTGATGACGGGCGCATCGAAATGGACACCAACGCAGTCGAGCGTGCGATGCGGCCGATCAAGCTCAATGCCAAGAACGCCCTGTTCGCCGGGTGTGACGAGGGTGCTGAGAATTGGGCATTGCTGGCGTCGCTCATTGAGACCTGTAAGCTCAACGGCGTCAGCGCCGAGTATTGGCTTGCCGACGTTCTCGCAAAGCTCGTCAATGGCTGGCCGGCGGCACGGCTGGACGAACTGCTTCCCTGGGCATCCACCTATACGATGCATGCACAAGATCCGAGGCTTGCGGCATGAGCCTCAGCACGACCGCGGTCCGGATCAAGGTGACTCTCAAGGACGTGAAACCAGAGGTGATGCGATGCCTTGTCGTGCCGCTCACGCTGCGCCTTGATCGGCTGCATCTGACGCTTCAGGCGGCGTTTGGCTGGACGAATAGCCATCTCTTCGAGTTTTTGGCTGGCGAAGGACGTTGGGGTATCCCTGATCCCGATGGAGATTTTGGCCCTCAGCCCATCGATGCTCGCAAGACGCGGCTCTCCAATATCGTTCACGAGACCGGCGCGAAGACGATCCATTATCTCTACGACTTCGGCGACAGCTGGGATCACGTGATCAAGCTCGAAAAGTGGTTCGACAACACGACAACGGAGCGACTTCCCCTCTTGCTCGAGGCCGCCGGCCGTTGTCCTCCGGAAGATGTCGGCGGTGCGTCAGGCTATACCGAATACCTCGACGCCATCCGCGACCCCACCCATCCGGAGCACGAACAAATGCGCCTCTGGGGCCCTGAGCAGTTTGATCCCAACGTCGTCGACCGGAAGGCGCTCGAGGCCGCCGTCAACGCATTGTCGGAAATATGGAAGCCGCGCCGGCGCACCACGCGTTCAAAATAGACGTCAAGCACCAATCAAATGGGCCTCAGAGCGACGCTTACGACAAAGGTAAAGCCCGGCGCATCGTTCTGCGCTTCTTGGAGCAGCGCGTGCTGACTGGTTCCGAGCAGGCGCAAGTAATTCGTCCTGCTGCGTTCCATGAAGCGCAAAAAGTTCGAGTGATACACAATTTGGCCGAACACTGGTTTGACTAGGTCGCAACAGAAGCTTAATGACTTGATTTCAGTGGGGCGCTGGAAGCCAAAAGCTTGAACTAAGCGGCAGATCTATCGAAGCCCTTCCATAGCGAGCCGCAGCGACTTCGGGATGCGCTGCGCCTTTCCGGCTGAAATAAACGCCACGCGTACACGCGCCGTGACTAGGAGATCGTCTCCGCGCCTGCATTCCTGCAGCAACGCAATCGACGCTCCCCTCACCTCTTGCGGGACTGTGACGACGTCAAGCAGGTCATCCAAGACCGCCGGTTTTAGAAAATCGATCGTCATGGAGCGGACAACGAAGGCAAAGCCGGGCGCATCTTTCTTGGCTTCTCTGAGTAGCGCTTGCTGAGTGGTTCCGAGCAGGCGCAAGTAGTTCGTTCTACCGCGTTCCATGAAGCGCAAAAAATTTGCGTGATAAACAATCTGACCGGAGTCAGTATCTTCGAAATAGACGCGGACCTGCATATGATGGCCGCCGTCGCGAATTTCGCCATCAAGAGAAGCTGTCACAGTGCGGTTTCCTTACTGCCGTTCTGGGACGAATTGTCTTGCACAGAGGCGCGTTCCGCAGCAAGTGCCAATGGGTTTGGTGCGTGCAGGTTGAGGCTGCCCGGCGCAAGGCCGGTCGGAGACCGGTTGCTTTGCGAGAAGCCGGCACCCCCTATCCAGATTTCGGGCAAGTCCCGCACGCACGGATGGTTTGCAGAGCTCTTATCGCTGCTCAGCAATCCCCGAGGACCGAGGTCGCCCCACTGGCAAGCGCCTTGATCTCCGCGTACATCTCCGCTTCGCAGGAAAAAGTCGGGATTGCCCGGCAGTGCGGATTGTTCAGCAAGCAGTCCTATTCCGCGAATCCTACCATTCTTAGCAATTGTTAAATTCCGGCCGGTCAGCCATCGCGGCTGGATATTCCAGGTGAGATGGTCATGGAGATCGATGAAACCGGGCAGAATGATCCACGGTACCTTGACCGAAGAGTCGGCCGCGCCGATGCTCTGCGCCCGAGCTCGTCGCTCGGTACGACACGCACCGCGCCTGGCAAGTCCGCGCCGAGCGCTGCCAATAGATCGAAGTCGCTCCGTGGCCACCGCGCCGCAAGAAAGCGACGAGTTCATTTGCATATCCGTCACGTGCCGGGACGCTGCCTTCATGAGCCGGGCGATTCGGTCGTAAGGTGGCCGTTGGAGCAGATGTTCGAGTTCGGCATGAGAGGCCGCCAACGTCATTCAACATTCCGCGTTGTCGTGTTCAGCCGTGTCCGGCTGAAGACGTTAATGTCCGGGACCAGACACTGAGGCGCGAGTATTCCGTCGGTGGACACGAAGCACATGGTTTTGCCCTCTTCAAGCCAGGCTCGCAAATGTCTTTAGTGGCACGTGTATTGCTGGGACACCGTAAATGGATCCGCACGACCATGACGATCTCGCATTCGCCGGCCCAGGAGTTCAAATGAAACTTGCTCGACTCAATGCCTTGGACCTGCGCTATTGAGTGCGGTCCCGCCTAAAGCTTTGCCGCGTCCCTCGCGGGTGCCGCTGTCGTTCTTCGCGTCGGGTAACTCTCAAGACCACCAGACACGACTAGCATTGAGCGCGCTTACTCCCGAGCAAATCCGAACCAGTGTGACACGTTTGGGCGGCTCTGTGTCGAATGCATGCAGCGGCATGCGAATGTTGGCGTCGGACCGGGAGGAAACCAAATCAAGCTTGGTCTCGAGCAATGGCCGCTTCCTGTCGAAGAGGGGAGCGGACAGAAGTTGTTCAATGCCACGCTGGAGCAGATCGAGCTCGGCGCCCGACCCGGCGCGGGTCACACTCGAAGGTGGAGCACCATTTTCTCCATAGTATTCGCACTCCTCAGCCCCTGAAGTCTTTCTCGGTGCCGTTTCGCAACGCCCGAAGGACATTCGGCCACGGCATCTGTCTTCCTCGCCGAACCATAATCATCCCGCGTGTCCCCGAGCGGATGGCGACACTCGGTCTGCTCTACGGTGGTTGCGTCGAGTAGGAGCCGACAAATCCGCGTCTGATCGAATTGCACGACTTCAGTATCGAGCCCGAGCTTAAGAGCGCAATGTGACACGAGCAACGAAGCTGCCATCGGGCCTTGCCTTCACAAGAAAGCTAGAGGAGTTTAAAAAAATGCGTGCGCCGTCCTATTCCGAGGCCTTGGAATTCGCGATCGACCGCTCGTACGACATTAACCTTGACATGTTGAGGTCACGGAATTTGCACCTTGACATGCACAACGATTATCTTGTCGGCACATATCCGCCTCTCAAGGCAATGGGCGACCTGAATGCCGAAAAGTTGTTGCTTCAGGTTTCGTCGTCAATTGATCTCTATTTTCACATCCCCTTCTGTGATCAGTATTGTACCTTTTGCCACTTCGCCAAGGAAATCAATCCATCTTCCGGGCGAGTGGAGCGCTATCTGGCGGCTTTAGATAAAGAGATGAGTTGGTCGGACGCAGCGCTCGGTGGCAGAGCTGTTGAGACTGCTTTTTTTGGAGGCGGCACTCCCTCGTTCTTAACCAACCGTCAACTCGAAACGCTATTTGGCATGATTAGCCGGCGCTTTGACTTGTCTAAGTCGGAAGTGAGTTTCGAATTGCATCCCTCTCTTGCAAAGCAAGCGGACGCTGCAGATCGCATATCCACACTGCTTAGAGCCGGCGTAAACCGCTTCGTATTGGGCGTTCAGAGTCTAGATCCGAGCATTTTACGCATATTGAACCGCGGGCACCACGTGGACGAGGTAGTACAACTAGTAAAGTTACTGAATGAGATGGGCGTTCAGAATCTGTCGCTTGATCTCATGTATGGGTTGCCGCAGCAAACGCTCCGGAGCTGGTACGACTCACTTATCGGCTTACTGGATATGGGAATAGAGAAGTTCAATGTATTCCCATTGATGTTTAAATCTACAGACCCCGTAGCCCGCCATTTGGCTAGGGGACGATATCAATTTGCCGGGGCTAAGGAGCGCATTATCATGCATTTTATGGCCGAGCACATCCTCACGAAACTCGGCTATCGCCATGGGCCGATTTTCTATTGGAGTAAGCAGTCGCAGCCGCACTCAATTCAACAGAGCCGCAAATACGATTCCTGGAACGACAATAATCTGGTCCCGTTTGGGGTTGCCGGGTTTGGTTACATGAGCCAGTGCCAGTTCTATAACGAGGCAGATTTAGATCGCTACCTATATAGGGTTGAGGCGGGCGAGAAGCCTGTGTGGAAGGGTGTTGTCCTGTCGCAAGATGATCTCATGCGCAGAACGGTAATGTTTGCCCTGCGTAGCAGTGGGGTGTTGCTCTCCCGCTTCGAGCGGGAGTTTGGGGTTTCCATTGAGAAATGCTTTGGCCGCGAGCTTGAACTCTTGAATGAGGCAGGACTCATCTGCATTTCGAACGGCCTGCTTTCGCTAACTGCCGCCGGCACTATCAATTCGGGCGCCGTATCGCTGCTATTTTTCTCGAACAATATACTCGAGCGGGTCGCGTACAACGACAGTAGGATAATAGACAAACGAACTGATCTGCTCGAAAAGCACGATTACTCACCGGCCGCACGATACGGGTCAAGTGCCGAAATGCAAGTTGCGTTTCGATGAAGTCGCGTGCGCGCTCATTTATGGTCGCTCCTTTTTCCGTTTCCACCCCGCAAGGCTCGCCCTCCCAGGCGGAGGACATATTTTCGCATCTGTCCGATAGCATTGATCGCCGGCACCGAGAACGCCCGCTTGGGCTTGTCAGCAATTTTGTCGCCGATCAACTGCCGCACTGCATTGCGGAGATCAAATGCAGTGAACGACCAGATGAAGCGGTTAAGGCTCTTGGGCGTAATATCAACGCGATGATTGCGGAGGCGGACTATGAAGCGCAGCTGCTAAGTCTGCCGCAGTCGGAATTCGAGATCGCTAAGACAGACATCCAATATCTCGTAAATTGTGCTTATCAGATGTCTGCGTTTGCCGGCCTTCATCCCGTGGACGCCGAGCTGACGGTGGGAGATGTACTGATCCGCCTTGCGCGCTCGACTTGTCAACGGCGGCCTGGCATTGAGGTCCTCTCCTATGAAGATATGATCCTTACGAATCCGCTGCAGAACGATCCACGCGTATACTGCCTCGGCGCGGCCGGCGTCGAGGAGCGAGATTTTTGCTTGGGCCACCAGATCATCGAGAGCGAATTGCAGTCAGCAATGGACGCTCTGCTCAAGTTGCGTGATGTGGCCGACGTGGATGCGGGGCAATGTCTTGCGACATGCCTGGAGCGCCTTGAGTCAGCAAACAATGTTCTGACGCGCTTTTATGAACATATGTCGCCGGACTTATTTGGCCAATTTCGTGTGTTTTACGGAAAGAATCCTTATAAGAATACGCTTGGTCCAAGCGGCCGCTTCTCGGCCCGTATCGTGGCGGTCTCGGTGCTACTGGTCGGTGAAGAACTCTTCCACCACAAACCGCAATTTTATAGGGATCTGTACCGGCTGTCCGAATATTATCCGCAGAGATGCATTCACGAGGTATTCCGCTGGCTGTCGTCAGGCAAAGGGAGTGCACCGCTCAAGCCAGGTTGGCTAAAGGGGAAAGCGGACTTTCCCAGGGTTGCGACCATTTCGCCAGTCGTGGAGCATCACGGCGGCGAAATCGGAACGCTGCGCACGTCCTGTGTTTGTGCACTGGATCGGTTTACCCGGATGCATCGTAGTACGGCCTTAAAATATACGGTTGAGCCGGGTCGTCCAGTTGTCGGAGTTGAGGTATCGGAAAGTGTTGAGGCTGTCCTTTCTCAGCGGCTGTTGACAGAGGCGCGCCCGTAAGCCGACGGTGGTCTCTGCGTGGCTAAAAACAAAGGCGCAGGCGTCCGCCACCGGTCGAGAGGTAATAGTCGATGTCTCAAGACGAACTGATCCTTCGTCGGTTCGAGTCCGGGGATAGCGATGATGCATGGCATCTGCACAGAAGCGCATCGCAGGATGTTGGTGTGTGTGGCCCGGAAGGGGCTTGGGAGGATGATTTACGCAATATCGGGGAAGTATACATCGCCTCGGGCGGTGACTTCGTAGTTGCGCATATTGGTCCCCGGTTCGCTGCCATGGGTGGGCTGAAACCTTTTGATGATGATGTCGCAGAACTAAAACGTATGCGGGTCGACCCCGTCTTTCAGCGACGAGGGTTTGGAAGGAGGGTTCTTCGTGAATTGGAGTCGCGAGCTGTTGCTCTCGGTTTCAAGTGGATAATGCTCGATACAACAACGATCCAAGTAGGGGCCCAAAGACTTTATGAGAGCGCTGGCTATGTTCGCCGCAGGGAAGGGATGTTGCACGGATATGCAGTGATCTTCTACGAGAAGCGGCTCATTTGGCCAGGAATGACCCCCGCTGAGCAAATGAGGTTGTGAGACCGGACAATCCAGTGAAGCTCTACGGACGCGCAACGAGCACAAATTCAATCACTTGCCCCCTGACTAGCCGAAATGCCCAATCTCGCTCCTTGGGAATGACGTGGAATGCGCTCAGATAAAACCGTATCATCCGCGAGAACTTTCTCATTAAGCTTCGCGAGATCTGCGATCGGAATGAATCGTGTCACTGTAGCTGACAAGGACGTGAAGGTTTCGCGACCGATAGGCCTCGAACGCACGCACAAACTCACGTCTGGCCGAGCCAGCGTTGCATTCAAAACGAGAGCTGATACGGTGCGCCAGCGGCGGATAGGCGAAGACGCTCTGGAGTGTCGTGGGCTCGCGACGTGAGCCTTGCCAGCCGGCATACAAATCCACCTCGATTCAACCGCAACATTCTGTTGCGTATGGAATCCAAAAGTCCGCTCTTGGCGATGCGGGGTGGTGGATGCACGGGCGCGTCCAATCGCCCCCTACCAGCTTGTGGTGGTCGCCCTTCCAGATCGTGATGCTACTCGGGCGTATCGACCGGTTGCGTGCCGTAGCACTCGCAGGCTCTCAACCAAGGACCCAGCTCGCACCCTTCTGGATCACGATCGAGCACCAAACCTGCATCAAGCAGCTGCGGATCGGGTCTCACCAGCTTCGTGGTGCTCACGCCCATATTCGGGTCAACTGCCATTCGGTAGTCTCGTTCAAGCAGCTCTCGCAGGCGCTCGATGCGAGCGAACCGGAATGGATGGACCGGTTTAATCATCGGGCCAGGCTCCTCGGGTCGAATGCGAACAATTGGATGATGAAAATGACGGCGGGCGACGGGTTACGTTCATGAGTCGAGCTGTCGGTTCTCCGCCGAATGCCAGTCCGCGCCGTAGAGGCGGATCATCTCCCGACGGGACCGCTCGATGAAGATGCGCTCAACGCAAAAGCCGGTTGTCACTGAAGCCGCCAGCGCAAGGCCGCAGACCATATAGTCATTCATGAAATTCCAAAACATGTTGCAGCCGGCAACTCCCACAAAAGTAAGTGCCATGACCGTATTGCGAAATGCCTTAACCATGTTGCCCCCAGTCAGTGGGAACTTTACCATTGCAACCATGGCGATTAGCAGCGTTTGTCCTTGTTAGGCGCCGTCTTTCTGCTCGATCGGCCTGGGTCCGCCCGCGCTGTCGACGGCCGTGGGTTCCCCATTGCCCGGCGCAGCTCATTCGATCGCGTCGGAGTCCTGGCGCGGATTGCCCGATCCGATACAGCTCGTGGACAATGACCTCTACTCTCCGCATCTCCTCCGACGACCACAGGCGTGGCACATCAAAATAACCGAGCACCGGCTCGGCGCTCGGCCGCCCAGGCGAACCGATTCGAGGATGAGAAGCGCCGAGGGCTCGACAGGGTCGGCTACGCCGCGATCCAGCGTGATTTCGGGTATATGCGCCGCATTCCTATGCCGAACGCGAGATAATGGCAGTGAATATGACCTCAAGTTGTATCACGCTAGATGATCCACGTTGCGACCTTTAAGTGACCTCTTTTGGGGCTTAAATATGAAGAGACTTCTGGGACTCTTGCTGCTCGCCCATTCCTTCTTCCTTTCCGCCGAGGCCATCGCACAGGGGCTTCCTGCCCCTCGTACTGGAAGAATGAACGAGGTTCAGAACTTTTTGTTTGGTCCGCCAATAGCGGGGCAATACAAGGGACTTTCACAAACCATGCTCAAGGGTTTGCGTGCCAGGGCATTCCATATCCTGCATCGGGAGCCGTTAGCCCTGCTGGCTTGTATTTTGTTGTTACCTTTGCCCAGTGCAATTCCTTCACCCGGTGGGTTGGAAAGCTCAACGGGTCTCAAATGCCGACCTCATGGACGCTGTTCTACGTTGACAAGAACGGCAAGCCCGGCAAGTTGAAGGGTGCCGATACATTCACGCGCGTATGGTAGTTTTCAATCTTCTTGCTCTGTCGTGACCTTTGATTGGAAACTCACTCTCGCGAGTTTTTGGCTGCGTCTCTTCGGGAAATGTGGGCTCGCGTTCGTGGAGCACTGGCCTGTCCAGGATCAGCTTCGATGCTGGACAGCCGGCAAGTCGTGCCGAACGGCCCGGGAAAAACATCAAAGGGCCTCTCCCGAAATCCGAAAGGACATTCTGAATTTGCCTCCGAATCGCGGGACGATCCGTGCACTACCGTTACTTTTCAGGTCCTTGTTTTGAAGCCGAGCGCGGGCTCCGGCAGATGCCGCTAACATCTGCGGCGGTCGCGTTGCCTGAGTTTGGTTGACGACGTGAATTTTCAGCTCTCGATACCTAGAATTCTCACGCAGCGCGATTCGCAGGCTTCGCCGCCGGAAGTAGCCAAGGGCGCGCTCGGTCTAACCGTTCCGCGAAGCTGCTTGCTATTGCCGGTTCATTGCGCGGCGACAAGATCGCACGTTGGCAACGAGTACGGACTTGATCCCTCTCTAGCATTAGGTAGATCGCCCTCATTTGGAATTAGAGATACTTAGTGACGACTGGCATCGCAAAGTGGTTTAACGCGACCCAGGCTATAGTTTTATCAAGCTGGATTAATGGCGGAGCCGACGTTTTCGTGCACACAGGGCGGTCGAGAAGGCCGGCTATACCGATCTTGCAGAGGGGGCCTTGATCAGGTTAGAGATCAAGACTGGCAGCTCAGGCAAGGTATCCGCAGAAAATCTGCGTACAGGATCATTCGCGCTATCAGCTACGTGACGCGTCAACAGTGATTCGCCTAGGGTGTCAGCATTCTTCGCGCTTACATGCCTCGATCTGACTTCGGCGAAACACTTCAGAGTCGGCAACCTCGCCTGAAGGCGCACATCAGTGTCAATACGCGATCTCGTTTTTTTCAAAACCATTGTATTTCTCAGGCAAGAAGATTCGCAGCCACAAGATCTTCGGTTGCGGCCCCAACAGACTTGAAGAGAGTGATCTCTTGCTGCGAAAGGCGGCCAGACTTCAAACCATTGGTTAACTCATGAAGATCCCCACAAATCATTGAGGCGTCCCACCGGCCACCCGCAATCGGCTGGAGCAGATCACCGGCTTCTTTGAGGGCACGCATAGTATCTACGAACACGCGGCTGCGGCAAACAGCATCGTCGTCGGTCTCACGCATTTCTGGTGTGAATGCGCCGACGAGATCGAGATGTGTTCCTGGCCTGAGGTGCTGGCCTACGATCAGCGGCTCACGTGACGTGGTGGCGCAGCTAACGATGTCCGCCAACGAGAGAGCGTCCGTCTGATCAGCAGCCGGTTTGGCCTTGAGACCTGATGCTCAAGTGTGTCCGCGAGCTTAGACACGTTGCGCATTGCGCCCCGAGACCAGCACGGCTTCAATCGGCCTAACTGCGCGATGGGCAACGGCCAAATAGGAGGCGAGCCGGCCGGTTACAATCAGCAGCAGCGTGCGGCTGTCGGGGCGTGAGAGATGTCGTCATGCGAGCGCGGAGGCGGCGGCCCTACGCCGATTAGTGAGTGTTTCGCCATCGATCATTGCGCGCGGCCGACCGGTTGCCGTCGAACAGCATGTAAAGCGAGGAAAAGGCGGGAGACCGCATGCCCCGCTCTTAACACGGTCACCAGCTTCGCGCCGAGTGCCTTGCCCCGCTCCCAAGCCGGCATTGTCAGGAGACGACCTGGGCTTGCAGCGGTACCAACATTATAGCTCTGCCGCACCGGCATCGCTTCTCCGCCGCGCCGCTTAAGGCATCCATCAACCTCGGATAGTTGAGGCCGGCATCTACCTCTGGGACGGAGAAATAACGCGACATGATTTCCTCGTTTTATGCGAAGTTCGGACGAGTTTAGCACCCGTCCCTCCGATGACAGCACGGTCTATACCGCCGCCAAAGAGAGGCCGTCGCCAGCGTTTAGAATTCCGTGTGAAGCTCGACCGAACGTACAGAACACAAAAATCGCTCGCCTCGTAGCAACAGATCGAGGTCAATGGCCGTCAGAGCGCGAAGTTGAGTCATGAGCATGCGGATGACAGTCCCATACTTGGCGAACTCGCTTGGGTAATCAGAACCGGGTCTCCATTAGGTGAACAAGTTGGGACCCCGCGATGTAGAAGGCTTCCCGCGCGGCACGAAAGCGTTGCCGTTCAACGGCAGTGACCGGCAGCGGAAGATCGTTCTCCGCGATCTGCCCCAGAACGTACGAAGCCAACACACTGCCAAAGACTGTGCCAGGTGCGATGCCGCGACCGTTATAACCGCTGAAAGCAACGACGTTGCGGTCGAGCTCGTGAAAGCGCGGCAGGTTGTTCGAGGTCATTCCAATCATGCCGAACCAGCCGGTTTCAAACTCGACATCCTGAAGTCCCGGAAACAGCTTGCGCAACGATCTCTGAGCCCATGCCCGGTGAACGGATGCGCCAATACCCTCAAGGGCACCAACACTGCCAAACACGAGGCGCCCGGAGCGATCCAAGCGAAATGAAGAGAGGACCTCTCGAGTGTCCCACGCTCCCTGCCGTTCAGGCAGGATCGACTTCCTCAGACCATCCGGCAGAGAACCTGTAGCAAAGTTGAAGTAGGGCAGATGGATCTGCTCCCGCCGTACCTGCGACCAAAGTCCTTTACCATAGGCATCCGTCGCAACGATCACCCATTCCGCATCTACCGATCCGCTTTCTGTGCTAATCCTCCAGCGCAGGCCGTTGTGTTGCGCAGTAACAGCCTCGCTCTGTGTGAATATCCTGGCGCCCGCTGCAAGCGCGGCTCTCGCTAGACCGTGCACATAGGCCAGCGGCTGTATCGTCCCGGCGCGCTTATCGAGCAGCGCCCCGCTGTATTCGCCACCGCCCACTTTCCTGCGTGTCTCCTCTGCATTTAGCACTACGACAGGGGCGCCACGCTTCTGCCACTGTTCGGCGCGGGCCTCGATCTCTTGCAAGCCCTTACGTCCGACGGCACAATGCAGGGTACCGGCACGTTCCACTTCACATTCGATGCCATGCTTTTGGATGAGGTCGAACACCTTTTGCGGTCCACGGCCGAGTTGTTCAATCAACCGTTCGCCGAAGGGGGCGCCGAGCGTATCCGGAAGGGTGTCAGGCATCACCCACATGCCCGCGTTAACCAGACCGACGTTCCGGCCCGAACCGCCGAACCCAATTTCGGACGCCTCCAACACCGCGACGCGCGCCCCTCCTTCGGCGAGATGAAGTGCAGACGACAGCCCGGTATATCCAGCGCCAATCACGATCACATCCGCTGCGGTGTCACTGGCGAGGGGAACAGTGTCTGGCGCCGATGGCGCGGTGAGAGCCCACAATCCATGTGATGCTGAATTGTTTCGCATCCAGAAATCCTCCTACTATTCTTGCTTCTTGATCAGCCCAGGTGGCGCTGCAATCAGTGCCGCGCCTAAGGGTCAAGGATGGATACCATTTCGTCGATATGTGCATCGATCCGTTCGAGAACCTGCCCAGGCACGACGTCGCGTTCTGGAAGAACTGACCACTTGTCGCGCACGGCCGCCGCGGTCTCAGCTACAGCCGTCACCACTGCCCCCTCTGGAAGACGGCTGCGGTTCGCGAAATTGCGCCAGCGCTCTGGAGTCAGGGGCTTGAATGACTTTTCGCCCGCAAGGCTCAATGCTAGACCATCTTTCGGGATATACGAAATTGTTGAGAGCACGTCGTAGATTGGCGCCAACGTAGGCCTCCGTCCGTCTCCAGGATACAGTAACGACCAATTCTTGAGATGCATGTCGCCATTGCCCGTGATCGCGGTGAGCGCAAGACGACGGACAAATTCGATCGCGGAATCGAACGAGACACCGCTGTTCAGCGCGGCCGCGATATTGTGATACGCCGCACCGGTATATTTCTCGGACGGATAGCGGCCGAAGACCTGTGCAAAGTCCTCCATATGCACGCGCGCTGCATCGCCACCGCGATCGAAGCGACGGACAAGAAGCACTTTGCCCGTGGACATGGTGTTAAACTCTTCCGGAATGCTGGCGAAATCCGTCTTTTCGACGAGCTCACGTGCAGGCACTTCCATCCCTAGCGCTTCCGCTAAGGCTAGGATCGCGAATTCGTTTTCCGAAAGCCCAATGTGGGTGAGGGAGGGAAATTTCGCGATGTACTGCCCTTGCTCATCGTCGACGGCGAGCGTGATCCCCCCTTCTTTTCCGGTATTTTTGATGACGGAGAGCTTCATCTGGACACCGGCGAGCGAAAAGCGCGCCTTCTTCTTGCCTTCTGATTCTGGCCCGGCCGGAACGGGAACGCCGTCGCTCGGCAACGCTCGTACCGCTCCCGGTAGATTTGTCCCCAGTGCTGCCAAGAGATCGAAGTCGTTTCCAGGTCTTACTGACGCTGCGTGGTGCTTTTCCATTGCTTCGCGCAGTTTCTCTTCGGGCAGCAAGTTCGCGAAGAACGGCGGCAGCGCGCCGCGTATGGGTTTGGGATCCCGGCGGAGGCTGCCATCCGCCGAGCGAAGCGACAGGCTGAAGATCGGAGGGTCGTTCAAGCTCCTATACGCGGGCAAGAGATTGAATGCGCTGTAGTCGCCCGGCGTTCGCACGAGCGTGCCGACGGCAAGATCGTTTAATGAGATGTCGAGCGATTGGATACGTTCAGCCGCGAGGACAGGCTTATTCATGCTCCTCCTCAACATCTGACGTGAACGCAGGATGGTCATCATCGCCCGTAGCTGGCTGCAGCATTGATTGAATAGCCGGTACCATCGCTTGCGGAATCAGCATCATTTCCATGCCAAGGGCGCGAGCAACGTTGACGAGTGTCGTTGCGCGCGCTGCAGCGGCACCCGTTTCAATGTCGCGATAGCGGGGCCTGCTAATGTTCGCCCGGAGGGCGACTTGCTCCTGAGAGAGGCCAGCAGCCCTTCGCGCTCTGCGAAAGTGTAGGCCAAGTTCCTCGAGCAGCGGGTTTGGAGCCGAAGCCATGATATGTTCTCGGATCATTAACACCGAAATGATATGTAAACAGATCACACATCGCAGTCAAGCGAAACGTAAACAGATCTTCTTATCGACAATGATGCTTAAACATATCTTGTTCCAGCGGCAATGTCGTCTGAACTGTTGACCCTGCTGCCAGAATGGCCCTTGGGGCTAATGCGCCTGACGCGATGAAGGAGCCAGATCTTATCGCCAGGTTGACACAGATTCCCATGGCGCTCGCGTGCATTGGGCGCATAGGAATGGCCGCCAGCGAACGAACCGGATCCTGGAACGCGGTGCGTCGCTTTTATGGAACGCCAGTTGAAAGCGGTCGGTAGATGGATCATCGAAGTTCTTCCATGACGCGCCGTCCTAGTGGCGTCGTGCCGAGTCGTTTCCGTGAGGCGCCTTTGGCGCCAAGCAAGTCCGTATTGCCAAATCAATTCCGATGTCCGCCGGCCCGCCTCGATGTAGCTACGAAGCTCGAACTACCTATCAATTCGTTTTTCATTCTTCGACATGCTTCCCACGACGGCCAATAGCCTGCGGGCGTGACCGGGCCGCTGACGTGGCCACTCGCAGGGCCGCAATGCGAGCGGAGTGGTCTCGGCTAGTACCAGCAACTTTTCTTCTATTCGCGTTGATATCCAATCCTACGACGCGCAATTAACGTGTTCCTATGCAACATCAACCGGAGCATGATGGTCAAATCGGCGGCACTCGACAGGGAAAGTTCGACGACTGCGTTGATTCTCTTGACGTCCCCGCCCAAGAAGCGACCAGGCGAATACACAAGAGCCTCGCTCGCTTCAATCGTGAGAGTTGACGATGGGCCACTTGAAGGAGACGCTCCGCACCATGAAGCGACCTCGGAAGAATCGCGGCATGCCGCCGCCCGCGACGTTCGATATCGATTCGCTGCCGGGCAGCTCAAACTTAACGGCATTAGAAACGGCCGCCGTGATCCGGCGCACGCCTGGAGCCCTGGAGCTATGGCGGCGCAATCCGAACCACCCGCTGAAATGGCGCTACATCGATGGCCGCCCGCTTTACCGAGTTGATGCGGTGCGCGACTATCTGGCCGGACGCGATGAGACAACTAAGTCGTCGCAGCCGCATAATGCTCGCGAAGACGGCCAAGCAATTCGGCCTTGATGGGATCGAGCGGATTCGTCCGCTGCAGGCGCACGACCTTGCCTCCCCGTTTAGCGCCGACCAACTCCGCGATGTAGTCATGAGCAGCTTCGAACGCCATCTTGCGGATGATCCACTGTTCGTCGTGATTGTAGACCTGATCGATCCCGCGCGGCTTTTGCCCGACACACAACCGCTGGATTTCGTTGTCATAGCCGCAGCGTGACATGATGGTTCGCAAGCTGCGCCTTAAGTCATGCATTGTGAACTTGGCGACACCTGCTTCCTTGACCAGGCGGTCGACCAAGTTTGTGAAGCCCGATATCTGGCCGCCGGTCTTCGGTGACGGGAAGACATAGTCCGACGTCGCACGCTGGAAATGTTTTGCGGCCGTAAGCACCTCGTCAACGAGGTGGGTACGCGGCACGTCGTGGTAAACGCCCATCTTGGTCCATGCTGCCTCGAAAGTGATGCGGTCATCCATGACGTGATTTTGCCACTCGATCATGGCTGGCTCGCTGCGGCGCGGGCCGCCAAGTAGGCACATTCGTGTCAATAGCCCAAACGTCCCAAGCTTGCCGGATGCGTGCCAGACTTTGATGATCTCCTCGTCGGGCAGCGCCCGGCCCTTCGTTCGGCGCCCGACCCGCTGCGCGCGCGTCTCCTTGGGCACGCGATAGCCGGCGAGCACGTTGTGCTCGACGTAGCCTTCGCCGACGCACCATTCGAGGAACGTGTGCGTGTGCTTGCGCAAGTCCTTTGCTGCGCCGCGCTTGCCGGTCTTGCCGATCCTGTCCACCGCCGCCATGATTTGCCGTCGCGTGAGCTCGGCGATGGCGAGGTCGAAATGATCTTTCAGACCGCGTCGGAGTGCCGACATAGCCGGTTTCCAGTTGACGACCTGGCGCCCGGTCAGGGACATTTCGTAGGGGCCATCTTCAACGATCAAGGTCGCCAGTGTCGTGCACTGCCGCTCGGCCAGCGCTTGCCGCTTCGCCTCGCGCTTGCCCTCATTGGGATCGATCCCAATGACCACCTCCCCAGCGACGACGGTGGCGGCCCTGCGCGCGGCCTTCTCATTGAATTTGGGCCATGCACCCAGCGTCTTGCGTTGGGTGCCTTTCGTCCCAGGCTTTGTGAACATGAAGACCCAGGTCCTGCCACCCGTCGCGCGCATCCTGATCGCGAGCCCCGGCTGCTCTGTGTCGTGCAGATAGTGCTGCGATTTGCCCGGCGGCAGCGTCGCCGCACGGATGGCCGCGTCAGTGAGTCTCAGGTAGTTCGTCGTTCCTTCAGCTCTGAGAGATTCTTTACTCTTTTCCATCGTTTGTGCTCTCGCTCCTTGCGCCCTGAGACGGGTCGCGGCGATCCTAGAAGAAATGGACCACAAGCCATTGCCTTCGCGTTCCCAGTTAATGTGCCCTAAGGGAAATCCTCTGAAGGGCACAGCAGGGACATACAACATGTGGTAAGGCCAACCGAGGCCACGGATGGTCCAATATGGCCACAAGTCCTTACCTTACAAGGACTTTTGCAACAAAACTATGGCTGGATTAGGTTGGCTACAGTCCACCAGTTGTGGTTCACACGGGAGAGGTCCAAGGTTCGATCCCTTGTGCGCCCACCATTCACCTTCCTGAACCATAATTTGCTGCGGAAGATAACCGACGCTCGGCGGCTGTCTTCACCCGTCCAAATCAAAAACAGCGAAAACAACCCCATGCACAGTAGCCGACCTCAGTCGGATCAATGAGTTACGGGATTGCGACTTTTCCGAAATAGAATTTGACTCGTCGGGCAAAACACCGGCATGATGGCATCATCGCGGGGACCTGAAGCGCGATCGCATCAAGCTTCACGCAACCCGCGCCGGTCGCCAGGCTGCGTACAAACCGACCAGGGTGCCGATAATAACCAGCGCTGCGGCCAGCAGCAGCTGCAATTCTCCATCGTCCGTGGTGCCTACGGACGACACAAGTCTGGTCACCACGACGAACAGAATGCCCACGGAGGCTGCTGCACCCACGCCGAGATAGGCGAGCTCGCGCGTCAGCTTGCGGCCGAGGAGTCCGAGTGCCGTGAAATACATCGCGCAGGCGTTAGGATGAACGAACAGCGCAATGCGCGCGTAAGGACCGTAGGCGTCGAGGAGGGACTCACACCGGTTCAGTGCCGCCTTTGAGGCAACTCGCTGCAACAGCGGTCTGAAAAAACGAGCCTGTCCGTAACTCAGGACGGCGCCCAGGATGATGGCCAGCCATGCCACGATGAAAACGGAGACGTCCGCGGGCTTCGGATTGAGCGCCACGGACATCAAGATGAGAGCGGTTCCGGGGAAATAGCCAAAATACGGGAAGACCGCCTCCAGCAGCACGCAGACGAATATGAAAGCCGGAAACCACGCCGAACCGGTCGCATCCTGGACGATGGCGTTCAGGTCGAAGAGGTTTGTCCTGTACAGGACGAGGTACATGCACATGGCCAACCCGGCCAGCGCGTAAAACGGCAATGCTCCCGATAGAAACCGCCTCATCCAGCTATCGCGCCTTGTTGCGCGGACACAGCGGAAACCATCGATAAACGCCCCCTACCCAATCGACAAAATCTCGATCTCCTGCGCACCGGACCCCACGACATCCCCGACCGCCTTCCCCATCAACGACTTCGCCACCGGTGCCACGAATGAGATCGTGCCGGCCTTGGGATCGGCTTCGTCCTCGCCGACGATGCGATAGGTTTGCACGCGGCCATCGGCGCGGCTGAAGGTCACCGTGCTGCCGAAGGCGACGACATCGGTCGAGGCCGGGGCGGGAATGACCTGCGCCGTGCGCAGCCGTTCGGTGAGATAGCGGGCGTCACGCAAGGGCACCGCCGACTGCCGGCGCTTTTCGTTGACGTCCTCGATGGCTTGCGCGGCTTCATAGGCCTCGCGCGCGTCCTGAAGCTGCTTTTGCAATGCCTGCAAGCCTGCTTCCGTCACGAGGTTTGGATGCGGCGAGATCGGCCGATCCGGCAACAGCGTCTCGGCGGCGGTTTCCGCGCTCTCTTCCTTGGTAAAGGCAACGCTCAAGTCGAAAATCCTGTCGAACTGTTCGGGCTCACGGCCCGCGCCTTCGCGCCGCAAGCAATCGCGGCGGGCAGAAGCTGGCGATCATCCCGGATCATATCTCAAGTACGACGAAACGGCGCAGCTTGAAAACGATGTCCGGCATGGCCTGCCGGAACCGCGTGGCATCCCGGAACGTGGTCGAGAACGGCGCGAAGGTGATCATCGCGTTCCAGTGCCTGTAGCCGTAGACCGTGACGGAGGCGCCGGTCGCCGGAAAATTCTCGAGCTTGCGCAACTCACCCAGGACGAGATCGGCGATCGCTTCAGCAGGCAGCAACTGCTTGCCATCAGGT
The DNA here is from genome assembly GCF_023100665.1 of Bradyrhizobium sp. CW1. Lineage (NCBI taxonomy): Bacteria > Pseudomonadati > Pseudomonadota > Alphaproteobacteria > Hyphomicrobiales > Nitrobacteraceae > Bradyrhizobium > Bradyrhizobium sp. CW1. Next base: position 1,355,825 of record NZ_CP064684.1, on the reverse strand, counting down.
GTCGTGGCGATCTTCGCTGGCGGCTCGACTGGCTTCGCGGGGGCCAGCGCCGCATCGGGCGCGTTCTCGGAATTTGTTTCGGGCTTGCCCTCGAGGTTGGCCGGCGGCGTATCGGCGGCGGGCGGCTCGACCAGCTCAAATCCGTTCGTCGGCGCGGTCGGCGGCGGAACCTCGATGAGCGGCGGCGGCGCAATGCTTTCTGCGGCGCGCCTGTTGCCTCCCAGGATGCTGCTGATCATGGCCACGAGGCCAGCATCCTTCACGTCGTCACTCATTACTCCCCCCAGGCTTCGACCTACTCTAGCACCGCTCGCGCGGACCGCCACTGGGGATGTATGGCCGGATTCCGTCCGGCCAAGATCCTATTTCACGTGATGGCATTGGCGGGGCGATGCCCGATCACGCCGCGCTGCCGTGCGATCCGTCACTGCTTATCGAACGGAATGTATTGTTGGTATTGCTTCGGCACCGAGCTGCGGTAGCGCGCGGGCACCGTGCCGCTGTCGACCGAGTGATCGATCTCCTGCTGCCGCGTCATCTTCTTCTTCGCCGGCTTCTTCGACGCACTCTTCTTGGAGTCGGTCGGCTGGCTGGAGGTGTCGTTGGTTGCGCCCGGCGCTGCCGGCGTCGCTGCCGGCGCGGCGGTTGTCGCCGCAGGCGCCGCGGTTCCGGCGGCGGCTGGTGCGCCCTGCGCCAACGCGAGCGGTGTCTGCATGAGAAGCGCCAGCGCTGCTGTCGCAGCCAGCAAGTATGATTTCTGCATTAGAACCTCCAAAATACCTGATCCGAATAAGGCAAGCGTATTTCTGCGGGATCGACGCGTGCAAGTCCGTTCACGATGGGCTCGAACCCCATGGTGAACTGTGGCCGAGATCACATTGCCGGCAGCAGGCTGCGTCATGATGCGCCTTGTCGCGAACGCAAAGCATTCTGGCGACACCAATACAGGCATGACTGCGCAACAGACGAGCCAGGCTCGCTGACATTCCCACCCACTCGCTCTCGAAGGAGACTGACATGCGTCGCACGATCCTCACTCTCGCATCGCTCGCGGCCCTGCTCGCCGTAGCATCCCCGGCAGCCCAGGCACATCCTGCGAACGATCGATATTGCATCCAGGGCCGCTCGTGGGGCTATCCCGGCAATTGCCAGTTCGCCAGCTATCAGCAGTGCCTCGCTACCGCCTCCGGCACGTCGTCCTATTGCGGCATCAACCCGCGCTACGCGTTCTCGCAGCAGCGCGACTACTGACGAATTGGCGGCGTGCGCGTATGACGCGCGCGCCGCCACAATTTTTGCGTGAAGACGACCCGCTTCGCCGACGTGCCGGCGAATTGAAACTGTGCGAAGCCGCTTGCGTCCGTCGATGACGAGAATGTTATCCGTCATCAGCACCGAGAAATTCACGATGCGCAGCCGTGGCTTGCGGGCCAAGGCGCACCTTCCGAAAATTTCGATACCGGGCAATTGTGATCCATCTCGCTCGTGGCAGGCGTGATCGCGCCTAGGCTGCAAACTCCAGCGCGAGAAACCTTAGCCCGATCTTTCCATTCGACTTTTCAGGAAGGTGTTTCAATGAGCAGCCGCCACGCAATTGTTCCGCGCGGTCTGAACGCAACGCGTTCGCCGCTTTCGCAAGGCCGCTTCGGCCGCATGTTCCGCAAGCTCGCACCGGCCAAATTCGGCCCGAACGATTCCAACACGATCGCAAACCTGTCGGCGCTCGCCGACAAGATGGTCGCCGGCTTCGACGGGCCGAAGGACGGACCGGACGCGGAAGAGAGCGGCATTCCCTCGCTCTACACTTATTTCGGCCAGTTCATCGACCACGACATCACCTTCGATCCGGTCAGCTCGCTGACCAAGCAGCAGGACCCCGACGGTCTCGTCGATTTCCGCACGCCGTCGCTCGACATGGACAATGTCTACGGCCGCGGTCCGAACGACCAGCCCTACATGTATGACGGCATCAAGTTCCGCCTCGGCGAAAAGGTCACCGGCGCGGGCGTGCCCGATGCGGTCGATTTGCCGCGCTTCAAGGGCCGCGCGCTGATCGGCGACCCCGCAACGACGAGAACAGCATCGTCTCGCAATTCCAGGCCTTGATGCTGCGCTTTCACAACCGCATGGTCGACGACAATGACAGCCTGTCGTTCGAAGACGTGCAGCAGCGCGTTCGATTCCACTATCAGTATGTGGTGCTGAACGACTTCCTGCCGCGCATCGTCCACGCCAGCGTGCTGGACCAGCTGAAGACCGCGGGTCACTACGATCGCAGCAAGCTCGCTTACTACCATTGGAAGACCTATCCGTTCATGCCGGTCGAGTTCTCGGTCGCGGCCTACCGGCTCGGGCACTCCATGATCCGCCCTGGATACCGGCTGAACGACGCGGCCAACATGCTGCTGCAGATCTTCCCCGATCCCAACAACCCGACCACAACGCACTGACCGGCTTCCGCGCCATGGGACCGGGACGCGCCATGGACTGGGGCCGCTTCATCGATCTCGACACGCGCCCCTACGGGGTCGAGGACGTCGACACCAATCCCGACAACAAGAGGCGGCTGCAGTTTGCCTATCGCATCGATGCCTCGCTGGTGGACCCGCTGCGCAAGCTGCCGCCGGAAGTCGCGTCCAATCCGGCGTCGCTGGCGCTGCGCAATCTCGAGCGCAGCTGGCGGCTCGGACTGCCGTCGGGCCAGGCCGTCGCCAGGGCGATGAACCTGACGCCGCTGAGCGACGACGAGATCATCATCGGCAAGGCCGTCGACGAGCCCGGGACGGGCGATCCGCAAGTCAAGATCGCGAGCATCGCGAACGGCGCGTTCGCCGGCAACTGTCCGCTGTGGGCTTACATCCTGGCCGAGGCGCGGCAAAACATGACCGACGTGCCAATCTCCGCGACTGGTGGGCCCGCCACGGTCAAGACACCGCAGCTCGGACCGGTGGGCGGTCGCATCGTCGCCGAAGTCTTCCTCGGCATGATGTTCGGAGATAATTCCTCCGTGCTGTCGCTCGACCCGCAATGGACGCCGGTGACCGGCTCCAGCTTCGCGCTGAAGGACCTCGTCGCCTACGCGCTCGGCCAGGGCGATCCGCTGCATTGAGGGGATGACGGTCGATGATGCAAGGCCGCTCGTCGTGCGAGCGGCCTTGTGACCCACTCGCCTCGACGCGCGGGCGGATGGATCCTGGCAGGCGTGCTTCCCTAACGCAAATCCGTCCGCTTCCTGTTGACTCGCATCGCGAATGGAGAAATCCTTCAACAACGCAATTGCCATTGCCGATCTCAGCAGTACGAACTTCGGCGCCCTCGGTTTTATCGGCGCCATCTGACCAGATTTATTCTGAACAGAAACGGAGGGGCCGATGCGCGCGCTCGCCTTGAGAACCGTCTCTCTTCTCGCCCTCGCTACCTTAGGCTCGATTTCCGGCACGCCCGCCGCACGCGCGGAAGACGGGGCCGATGAGCAATTTGGCAAGGTGCACTTCCAGACTTCCTGCAACGAGGTGGCGCAGCGCCGCTTTGATCGCGGGATGCGTTATCAGCACTCGTTCTGGTACCGGCCCGCAAAGGAAATTTTCGAGGAGACGCTGCAGGCCGATCCGGAATGCGCGATCGCCTATTGGGGCATTGCGCTGAGCCTGCTGTACAATCCGCATTTTGCCGCGCCGAAGGAAAACCTCACCGGAGGGCTCGCCGCGCTGCAGAAGGCGAAGGCACTCGGCGCCAAGAGCGAACGCGAACGCGACTATATCGATGCGCTGCTGGCCTTCTATTCGGGCGACGAAAAGACGACGTTTGGACAGCGTGCGCAGGCCTATCTCAGGGCAACCGAAGCCGTCGCCGCGCGCTATCCCGATGATGACGAGGCGCAGATCGCCTACGCCATTACGCTGAACGTCACGGCGTCACCAAACGACAAGTCCTATGCCAACCAGCTCAAGGGCGCCGCTATCCTGGAGCCGATCTTCAAGCGCCAGCCGCGGCATCCCGGCGTCGCACATTACCTGATCCATCTCTATGACTATCCGGCGATCGCAGAGCAAGGACTCGACGCTGCTAAGCGTTATTCCGAGATCGCGCCGGCGGCACCGCACGCCTTGCATATGCCGTCGCACATCTTCACGCGCGTCGGCTACTGGAACGAATCCATCGACGCCAATAGCCGTTCCGCGAAGGCTGCCAAGGAGGGCAAAGACCCCAGCGAGCAGCTGCATGCCGACGATTATATGGTCTACGCGCTGCTCCAGCTTGCGCAGGACAGCCGAGCCAGCGAGGTCATCGCGGACATGATTGCGACCACTGGCTATGTGCCGGCTGTCCGCGCCGGTCCCTACGCGATAGCAGCCAGCCAAGCGCGCTATATGGTCGAGCGCGGTGATTGGCAGGGCGCCGCCGCGCTGAAGGTCGAGCCGAGCCGGTTTGCCTATGTCGATGCGATCACCTATTTCGCCCGCGCCCTTGGCGCCGCGCGCTCCGGCAATGCAGACGCGGCAACGGCGGACATCGCCAAGCTGGCGGAGTTGCGGGACAAGCTGCAGCAGGACAAGGACGCCTATTGGGCCGAAATCGTGGACATTCAGCGGCAGGTCGCTACAGCCTGGCAGCTCAACGCCCTGGGGAAGCAGGCGGATGCGTTGGAAGCGATGCGCCTTGCCGCCGATGCCGAAGACAAGACCGAAAAATCCATCGTGACGCCGGGTCCACTTGCCCCCGCACGCGAGCTTTACGGGACCATGCTGCTCGAACGCGGCATGGCGACGGAGGCATTGGTCGCGTTCGAAAGCACCATGCGCAAGGAGCCGAACCGATTTGGCGCGACGATCGGCGCCGCTCACGCGGCCGAGAAAGCGGGGGATCCTGTGAAGGCCCGCCAGTACTACGCGAAAGTCGTCGAAACCGCGAGAAATGGCGACTCATCGCGAGAGGACCTCGCGGCCGCACGAAAGTTGATGGCTCAGAATTAGCAAAGATGTCGCGGCAACTTCCATGCGCCTGACAAGCAAGCTCGTTGCAACCAGCGCAGCCATCGCACTGTTCTGCTCAGCCACAGCGCTCTGGATATTGCGATCCGGTGAACCGGCACGCGCAACAGCGACCTCCGGCGAGGTTCGCCCAGTGTGGACGGAAATCGACTGGCCTTTCGGTGCGGATCCCTGGGGGAAAGGAAAAGCGTTCCGCTGCAAGGCCGCGGATTGCGGCGGCGAAGTCCAGCTCTACGTTCGCGCCAAGCTCGGCTTTTGCAATTGCGCCACCGGCATTGCCGATGACGGCGACCTCGAGCAGATGGGCGACCTGGCGCTGATTGGGAAGGCAACGCCGACGGCCGCCGGCCGAGAGATCCTTGTCGGTCCAATGCGCGGCCGCAGCCGGGCATATCGCGTCGAGGGGAACGCCAAGGCCGCGCTCTCACTCGCCTTCAATCAACGCTGCGACATGGTGGCCGCGACGGCTTTGCTCGCACCGGGCGCCACCGCGTCGCTCGAGCCGGCGGTGCTGGCGTTCCTCAATAGCGACCGCATGCTGAAATGGGCCGAGATCGCGCTTGGGCTATGACTCAAGGGAATAGCTGAATTAAAGGCGACAATTCGGCACACGCCTTAACGCGCCATCCCGAGGCCGACCTCCTCCAGCCGCGTGGCGAACCAGCGCGACAGCGGCTGATCGAGGACGCCGCTGACATAGACTTCCGAGATCGTCACGTTGTCCTTGTCCAGCACCAGCAGCACGCCGATCCAAAAGGCGAACCAGACATGCGCATCGGTCAACGCCATCAGCTTGTGCTGGTCGTGGTCGAGCGCGGTGTGATTGCTGGCCTTGCGGATCTCCATGGTGAGCAAATTGTTCGGGATCTCGCGCTGATGCACCACGACGTCAGGGTAGATCGACTTGCCCAGATGATCGTCGGTCGAGATGATGGTGCCGTGCGGCAGATGCAGCGTACGCTCGCCTAGCCGGTCGTAGTTGCAATCGACCGACCAGCCGCAGAACTGCTTCTCCAGATGCACGGCGAAGCGGTGCGTGATGGCACGCTCGCCGATGTCCTTCTCGAACAGGAATGTTTCGTGTGCGTAGAAGTCCCGGAGTGCCGCGATCACCTTGTTCAGCTCGGTCTGCATCTTGCCCCCGGCCCTCGGCGCTCCTGATGCGGTGCCCTACATCTGGACTTCGATCAGCCGCGGTCCGGGCTCGGCGACGGCCTCGGCCAGCGCCTTGTTGAACTCGTCCGCGTTGGTGACGGCGCGGCCGGGCACGCCCATGCCCTTGGCCAGTGCCACGAAATCCAGCGTCGGCCGGTCGAGCCGCAGCATGTCGTTGGCGCGCTGTCCGGGCTCGCCGGCGCCGACATTGTCGAACTCGCCGCGCAGGATCTGGTAGATGCGGTTGGCGAACACGATGGTGACGATGTTGAGGTTTTCTCTCGCCTGCGTCCACAGCGACTGGATCGTGTACATCGCGCTGCCGTCGCCGACCATGCAGATCACCTTGCGGTCCGGGCAGGCGATCGCGGCACCGATCGAGAGCGGCGTCGAGAAGCCGATCGAGCCGCCCATGTTCTGGAGCCAGTCGTGCGGAGCAGCCGCCGCTGTCGGCGGGAAGAAGGCGCGGCCGGTGGTGAGGGATTCGTCGACCAGGATCGCGTTCTCCGGAATCGCATAGGCGATCGATTGCGCGATCGAGGCGTGGGTCAGTGCGCCGGTCGGCTTGAGCAGCTCAGCCGCGGCCTGCGGCTTGACGTCCTTCGCGCTGGCCTTCACCGCGCCGGCGAGCGCTTCCAGTGCAGCGACCGAATTCTCCCCCCAGGAGGTCATGCGATGCACCTCGCAGCCCTCGGGCTTGAGGATGCTCGGCTTGTTCGGATAGGCAAAGAACGCCACGGGATCGTCGGACTCGACCAGCACGATATGGCGGAACCTGGCCAGCATCTGCAGCGCGTTGTCGATCACGTAATGGATGCGGTCGATCGAGAAGCGGCCGCGGCCGCGCGCCATCCTGGGACGGAAGGTCGGGCCCATCACGGTGCAACCGGTCTTGGCGGCGATGCGCTCGGCCAGCGCCAGGCCCTGCTCGCTCAGCGCACTGCCGGTCATCAGCAGCAGCGTGCCCTCGCCGTCGCCGTGCAGGATCTTTGCGGCCTGCTCGACCGCCTGCGGCGAATAGCTCGCGCGCTGCTGCTCGGCCGGAACCTCGGCGATGCCGTCCGCTTCGTTCCAGGCGGTGTCGGCGGGCAGGATCAGGGTCGCGATCTGCGGCGGCGCGCTCTTGGCGGCGGCGATCGCCGCGGCACCGTCGGCGGCGACCGATTTGGAGTCCGGCGAAGTGCGGACCCAGGACGACATCGGCCGGGCCAGGCCCTCGATGTCGGAGGTCAGCGGCGCGTTGTAGTCGATGTGGTAGACGGCGTGCTGGCCGACGATGTTGACGATGCCGGAATTCGCCTTCTTGGCGTTGTGCAGATTGGCAAGGCCGTTGGCAAGACCGGGGCCGAGATGCAGCAGCGTCGAGGCCGGCGTGCCCTTCATGCGGAAATAGCCGTCGGCGGCGCCGGTCACCACGCCTTCGAACAGGCCGAGCACGCAACGCATGCCGGGCACGCGGTCGAGCGCTGCGACAAAATGCATCTCGGAGGTGCCGGGGTTGGAGAAGCAGACGTCGACCCCGCCCTTGACCATCGTCCGCACCAGACTTTCCGCACCGTTCATCCGTCAGCTCCCGCAACCGGCAATGTTCCAACAATCCATCCGATCAATCATTGTTCGCTCGTCTCGTCAAAGCAATAGCCGGCGTCGCCGCCCTGCCCCGCGCGGCGATGCGCTGGTTTGGCTAATACTTTCCGGCAAATTGGCGCGGTTGCCGGTTTGGTAACGCCAACCGTTAAGGATGCCCCGTCTCACGAGGCCGTGGCTTGCGGAAAGCCCGCAAATATGGCCTGTAACTTCAGTTGAATCGATTTTTTGCTGGGGGAACAATGATCCGGTATTTTGCCGCGCCGATTGCCGCCATCGCACTGCTGTCGGCGACCGCCGGCGGCGCCTTCGCCGAGGAGTTCGACTCGCGCGACATCATGGGCGGCGGCCCGAATTTCTTCCGCGGCGGCTCGAGCCCAGTTCCCCGCACCACCGTCATGTATAACGGCAACTACGCCCCGGGCACGATCGTGGTGAACACCTCGGAGCGCCGGCTCTATCTGGTGCTCCAGAACGGCCAGGCCCTGCGCTACGGCATCGGTGTCGGCCGCGACGGCTTCCGCTGGGGCGGCGTGCACCGGATCACCGCCAAGAAGGAATGGCCGGACTGGACGCCGCCGTCACAGATGCTGGCGCGCCGGCCGGACCTGCCGCGTCACATGAAGGGCGGCGTCGAAAATCCGCTCGGTGCGCGCGCGATGTATCTGGGCTCGACACTCTATCGCATCCACGGCTCCAACGAGCCGGAGACGATCGGCCAGGCGGTGTCCTCGGGCTGCTTCCGCATGACCAATGACGACGTCACCGACCTCTACGGCCGCGTCGGGGTCGGCACCACGGTGGTCGTGCTGAACAACTAGCAAGAATCGGCGGCGCGTGGATATGCGGCCTTGTGCGTCGGTTCCGAATACGGCAGCGTCGCCTGGCAATGAGCGCATTGGCCCCGTCTCCGTCCGGCTTTCGCATCGTGCTGCTGGCGCTCGCCACCGTCGCGTTCGCGCCTGACACCGCTACCATCGCCGTCGCGGGCGAATTGCCCGCGATCGCTTCGCGCCAGCGCGCCGAGAAGAAGAGCTTTACCGACGGCGAGATCGTCGACGGCTTTCTGAAGACGGCGTTCGGCGCCGAATACCACCTTGCCGGCCGTGTCGATCGCATCCGCAAGTTCGACGGACCGGTGCGCGTGTTCGCCGAGAGCGATCGCGCCGACCGCAAGGCGCAGCTCGCGAAAGTCGTAGCCGACATCGGCAAGCGCGTGCAGCATCTCGACATCGCCATGATCGACTCCAGCGAAGCGGCGAATGTGCGCGTGAAGCTCGTGCGCGACCGCGATCTGTTCCGCACCATCTCGAGCTTCTACGGTGCGGAGAAGGCCCGCGAGATCCGCACCTCGCTCGATCCGCAATGCCTGTCCGGCTTCCGCAAGAACGACAATTTCGAGATCGAGCATTCCGACGTCATCCTCACCGTCGACAACGGCGATTTCACCTTCCTCGACTGCGCCTATGAGGAGCTGCTGCAATCGCTCGGCCCGATCAACGACACCGCCAGCGTGCCCTGGACCATGTTCAACGACAACGTCTCGATGGGCTATTTCGACGTCTATGACCAGTACATCCTCAACCTGCTCTACGATCCCCGCATCAAGGCCGGCATGACCGTGGCTGAGGTCAAGGCGGCGCTGCCCGACGTGCTCACCGATGTACGCATTTGGGTAAGGCGCGTGAACGATCTGAAGGAGTGAGATCGCAAGGGGAGAAGGAAAGCACCGTGGCGCGGCTTTACGCCTTCTTCGCCTTCGACATCAAAAATTGCTGGCGCATCACGTTGTTGCTTCCGTCGTAATATTCGGAGATCAGCGCCTCGAACTCGCTGCGAAAACTCCGCAGCCTGTCCGGCTCGTCCTTGTACTGGGCGACGAGCTTGATCAAAGGCCCGATCGTCGTTTCCATGGTGCGGCGGAAATGCTGCGGGCTGAGTGCGGACGGCGTCATGATGTCCATCTCGAAGGTGATATCCTTCGCTTTCCCTGCGAGACGTTCGGCGACGATCTTCGGATCGCCCCACGACACCGGTGAGGCCACGCCCTCGGGCGGCGGCAGATGGCGGCCGATCAGCGCGAACATCCGGCCGACATAGAGATGCGGCGGCCAGGTGGAGAAGGCGATGGTGCCGCCGGGCTTCAGCACGCGCAGCATCTCGCCGATGGCGACCTTGGGACGCGGCGCGAACATGTGGCCGAACTGGCTGAGCACCACGTCGAACTCGTTGTCGCCATAGGGCAGGCTTTCGGCGTCGCCTTCGGCGAAGTCGACATCGAGATTCGCCAGCTGCGCGTGCTCGCGGGCGCGCTCGAGCAGGACCGGCGACAGGTCGAGACCCCTGACCTTCGCACCGCGGCGCGCCGCCGTGATCGCGGCAACGCCGGTGCCGCATCCGACGTCGAGCAGCATTTGGCCGGTCGCGACCCCGGCGAAGCTCACGAGCTTGGCGGCCGAGGGCGTGGTGAACACTTCCATCGGCGTGAACAGCGACCAGGCTTCCTTCTGGACTGCCTTGAAACCAGCAAACGGGTCTTGGTCGGCCATGGAACTCTCCCTTCGCTCAATGTCAGTTTTTCATGAGGCTGACGACGGATGCCAAAGGTTCAACGCAAGCCCATGACGGCGACGGCTTCGCCTCCCTGGCGGTCCTATTGCACGAGATCGGCAACGATGGTCGCGGCCTTGAGGCCGGTGCCGGTGAGGACCGCGACCGTGGTCTCGGTCGCCTTGATGCTACCGGTGACGGATAGTTTCTCCAGCGCGGCGGCAGCACTTGCGCTGGTCGGCTCGGCGAACAGGCCCTGCCGCGCAAGACGCCGCAGCGCGGCGACGATCTCGTCCTCGGTCAGCGCGACAGTGCCGCCACCGCTCTCGCGCAACGCGCCGATGATCTCGCGCAGGCGCAGCGGATGCTTGATCGCGGTGCCTTCGGCGATGGTCTTGTTCACCTCGCGCGCGACAGGGGTGTCGACGCCGGCCTTGAAGCTTGCATCGATCGGCGAGCAGTTGAGCGGCTGCGCCGCGAACAGGCGCGGCAGCCTGGTGATCTGGCCGGCTTTCAACAGCTCACGGAAACCAAGGGCGCAACCCAAAAGGCTGCTGCCGGCGCCGACGGGCACGATGACGTTGTCGGGGACGCGGAAGCCGAGGTCCTCCCATATCTCATAGGCGAGCGACTTGGTGCCTTCGAGGAAGAACGGTTGCCAATTGTGGCTGGCATAGAAGGTCTGGCTCGACTGCCGGATTGCCTCGGCCTCCGATTCCTCGCGCGGGCCCTCGACCAGCTGCACCGCCGCGCCATAGGCGCGGACCTGCGCGATCTTGGCCGGCGATGTCGAGGCCGGCGCGAGAATCTTCACGCGCATGCCGCCGGCGGCGCCGAGACCCGCCATCGACGAGCCGCCATTGCCGGACGAGTCCTCCAGAATGGCGTCGACGCCGATCTGCCGAAGGAAGGACAGCATCACGGCGGAGCCCCGGTCCTTGAAACTGCCGGTCGGGTTGAACCATTCGAGCTTGAAGAACGGGCGCAGCTCGCCCCAGGCCTGCTGCACCAGTGGCGTGCAGCCTTCGCCGAGCGTGATCGGAGTCTTGATCTCGACCGGCAGCGCCGCCCGGTAGCGCCAGAGCGAACGCGTGCGCGGCTCGATCTCCTCCCGCGACATCCCTGCCCCGGGCGTCACCAGCAGCGGCGTGCGCTCGTCCGAGCACCAGCGCGGCTGGTCCAGCGGATAGAGCTTACCGTTGCGGGGGTCGATGTAGGCGGGGGCGGGCATGGCGGTCTCCAAGGAAGGCGATGCGGCAAAGGCGATCTGTACGTTTTGGTTTGATGACACGTTTTGTCCGGAAACTCGACGCCCGGCACGCCAACCGTGTGGCGCCTCTTGAAAACGTGAAAACCATAATTACTTCATCATCTTACTGCGGTGGCGGAGAGCTCCGCCAGTGCGGTAGCGTGGGACTCGGGCAAGCGCTGCCGGGTCGCGGGACGACAGGAATTTGGCCGCGAACCGCCCCGCCCCCGCGCAGCACGATTAACTTGTCTGTCGCGACTGCCCGCTACAATATGTTGGATTGAGCTCGCGCCGCCGGTGTTCCGCATCGGCAGCGCGACGAGCCAAGGCCCGTCCGAGCGGCGGGCCGTTGGCTTTTTAGGAGTTTGGTCATGAGCCGCGCGAACCGTACCGACCACATCCGCCTCACCTCCCATCCGGAGCCGGGCAGGACAGCCGCCTTCCCGATCCACTGGGGCGCCGCCGACGCACGCACCCGCGGTCCGATCATCGGCACGGTGTCGCGCGCGGGAGATCGCAACGTGATCGGCAGCCATGGCGGCTCCTATGCGATGTACCGCGCGCTCGCGGTGTCCGCCGGCGCGCTCGATCCGATTCGTAGGCCCGACCTCACCAACACGTTTCCCGCGGCGACCATCGGGCCGTTCCCGCAATGGAGCGATCCCGCCAAGATCGTCGCGCTCGATCCCTGGGGGCATCTCGTCGCCGAGAATTTCGGCAAGGACATCGCCGAGGGCATCGACATCAGGCCGAGCATCGCGGTGACGCGCGCGCGGCTGGACCTGCCGGAGATCCGCGAGGCGCTCGCCGCCAAGCGCCTGCGCGCCGACGGCGACGTCGTGCACGCCAATGGCAGCGTGTCGGTGGTGAAGATCGCGATTGATCCGGTCTGGTATCTGCCAGGCCTTGCGGAGCGCTTTGCGACCAACGAGACCGAGCTGCGGCGCACGCTGTTCGAGCAGACCGCCGGCATGTTCCCTGAGCTCGTGACCCGGCCGGACATGAAGGTGTTTCTGCCGCCGATCGGCGGCACCACCGTCTACATGTTCGGCGACGTCACCAAGCTGCCGGACCATCGCACCAAGATCACCTGCCGCGTGCATGACGAGTGCAACGGCTCCGACGTGTTCGGCTCCGATATCTGCACCTGCCGGCCCTACCTCATTCACGGCATCGAGGAATCCGCGCGCGGCGCGCAGGAGGGCGGACTCGGGCTCGTGATCTACAACCGCAAGGAAGGCCGCGCGCTCGGCGAGGTCACGAAGTTCCTGGTCTACAATGCGCGCAAGCGCCAGGAGGACGGCGATGCGGCCGCCGCCTATTTCGAGCGCACCGAATGCGTCGCCGGCGTCCAGGACGCGCGCTTCCAGCAATTGATGCCCGACACCATCCACTGGCTGGGCCTGAAGCGCATCGACCGCTTCCTCTCGATGAGCGACATGAAGCATGACGCTTTGACCTCGCAGGGCATCGACATCGTCGAGCGCGTGCCGATCCCGCCCGAGCTCATTCCCGCCGACGCCTATGTCGAGATCGCCGCGAAGAAGGCCGCCGGCTATTACTCCACCGACATTGCGCCGGAGAAGGACGTCGACGGCGTGGTCGGGCGTTCGCTGGAAAAATACTGATCGATTGATGGCAGACGCTTTGGAATTGCAGGCCCGTTCGCTGCTTAGCGCAGCAGCGGTTCGCGCGCGTGCCGGCGAGATGTTTGGGATCGGTCTGAACGGCGGGCTGACGCATTTCACCATCGATCTCGATCGCATGGATGGCGTTGCCGACGCCGTTCTCGCCGTGACGCGCGAGGCCTATCCGACGCTGGAGATTCCGTTCCATGCGCGCTGGCGGCATTTCGTGCTTGATGGCGTCGACCGTTGGGCGCGGCTCGCGGACGCGACGTCATGGCCCGACCGCGCGGCACGGGCGCGCGCGGAGTTCGACCTTGCCATCGTCAGCGTGCTGCTCGACGCCGGCGCGGGTGCCGCGTGGCGATACCGCGACGCGGTGACGGGACAGAGCATCGGCCGATCCGAGGGACTCGCGATTGCGAGCCTCGACATGTTCGCAAGCGGCCTTTTTTCCCACGATCCCCGCGCGCCCTTCAGGACCGATGCCGACGTGCTCGCGCGACTGCCACTCGCCGCGCTCACTTCGGCCTTTCAGGTGAGCGATGCCAATCCGCTGCTCGGGGTCGAGGGGCGGACCGATCTGCTGCGCCGCTTGGGCAAGCTGGTGGCGGAGCGGGCGGACGTGTTCGGCGCGCACGACACCCCGCGGCCGGGCGGGCTGTTCGATCACATCGCGGCGCAGGCGAAGGGCGGCGCGGTTCCCGCGCCCGCGATTCTCTCGGCGGTGCTGAATCAGCTCGGACCGATCTGGCCGTCGCGGCTGGAGCTTGCCGGGATTCCGCTCGGCGATTGCTGGCGCCACCCGGCGATCAAGGCCGATGACGCTACCGCGGGCCTTGTGCCCCTGCACAAGCTGTCGCAATGGCTGAGCTATTCGTTGATCGAGCCGCTGCAGCGCGCCGGATTCGACGTCACCGACATCGACGGCCTGACCGGGCTTGCCGAATATCGCAATGGCGGGCTGTTCGTCGATCACGAGGTGCTGCGCCTGCGCGACGCCGCCGATGCCGAGCGCGCGCATGCGGTGGATTCCCTGCTCGTCGTCGAGTGGCGCGCGCTGACCGTGGCGCTGCTGGACCGGCTCGCCGAACTGGTCCGCGCCAAACTCGGGCGCACTCCTGAGACATTGCCGCTCGCCAGCATTCTCGAAGGCGGCACCTGGGCCGCGGGCCGCGCCATCGCCTTCGCGCGCCGGCCCGATGGTTCGCCGCCGCTCAAGGTGATCAGCGACGGTACGGTGTTCTAGTCTCTCGTTCGAGTTCGCGGAAACAGATCCTTCATCCGGCGCTTCGCGCCACCTTCTCCCACAAGGGGAGAAGGAAGAAAGGCATCCGATCATGCAAGGCGTCACGATCGTCGATCATCCGTTGGTGCAGCACAAGCTGACCCTGGTGCGGGACAAATCGATCTCGACCAAATCGTTTCGGGAGCTGATCAAGGAGATCGGCATGCTGCTGTGCTACGAGGTGACGCGCGACCTGCCGCTCGCCGATACCGTTATCGAAACGCCGCTGGCGACGATGCATTCGGCCAAGATCGCGGGCAAGAAGCTGGTGTTCGTGCCGATGCTGCGCGCCGGCACCACTTTCGTCGACGGCATGATGGATTTGGTGCCGACCGCGCGCGTCGCCCATATTGGCCTCTACCGCGAGCCGCACAGCTTTGCCGCGGTCGAGTACTTCTTCAAATCGCCGTCCGATCTCAGCGAGCGCCTGGCGATCGTGGTGACGCCCGTGGTTGCGACCGCCAACACGGCTGTGGCCGCAATCGACCGGCTGAAGGAGCGCGGCGCCAAGGATATTCGCCTCGCCTGCCTGATCGCCGCCCCCGAAGGGCTCGAACGGCTGCGCGGACTGCATCCTGACGTGCCGATCTGGACGGCCGCAGTCGATGAAGGTCTCGACGAGAACGGCTTTATCCTGCCGGGCCTCGGCGACGCCGGCGACCGCGCCTACGGGACGAGATAGGCGCCGGCTTGCAAACCGCGTCACGTTAGGAACAGGTTCGCTCGCGCAAGGTTTTCCTGCTCTACGATGGAGAGCACGATGACCTATCAGGATGACCGCAGGGCAGACAGAGCACGCCGCAACAGCCCGGTGGGCTGGGCGATCGGCGCGATCTTCGTGATCGCCGTGGTCGCTGCCGTCTTCTTCTACAATGGACGCGACGTCGGCCCGCAGACCACGACCTCCAATCCGAACAACGCGCCGAGCGTCACCACCGGATCGAATCCACCTGCTGCGCCCGCGAAGTGATGCGCTGAGGGCGGGCCGTCACACCTTGCCGCTGCCGCAGATCCCCTTCAGCGCCTGCCACTCCGCATCCGTGAGCAGCGGCGGGCCGCTGGCGGGGCGGTCTTCTTTCGTCATGCGCGCGAGGCGGTCCTCGGTCAGCGGATGGCTCGCCAGGATCGACGTGAGGCCGCCGCCTTCCTTGCCGGTGATGCGGAACATCAATTCGGCTGCAGGCTTAGGCGAACGGCCGAGCTTGTGCATGATCTCGATGGCAAACGTATCCGCAGCGGTCTCGGCCTCGCGCGAATAGGAAGCCTCAACCACGCTGCGCGAGGCGAAGATCACGGCGCTCGAGCCAGTGACGTCGCCGAACAACAGGCCGATCAGGAACGAGGTGCCGCCGTTGTAGATCAGGCCGCGCATGTTGTCGTAATGCTTGAGATGACCGAGCTCGTGGGCGAGGATGCCGGCGATCTCGTCGGCATTTTCGGCCTTGTCGAGCAGGCCCTTCAGCACGAACACCTTGCCGCCCGGCAGCGCGAACGCGTTCGGCACCGGGGTCGGCAGCACGCCCGCGGTCATGGAATCGTCGTCGAGGCCGGCGGCATCGCGCAGCCGATTGACGAGCTTGACGAAGGCGGCTTTCCCCGCCCCATCCTGGCACTCGCTGCGCCCGAAGATCGTCTTCACCTGAACCTCCGCCGCATCTCCAATGCGCCGCTCGATCGGTTTCGGCACCAGCGGCGCGAGGCGGTCGGCAGCGAGCGGCACGCCGAACAGCACGACGCAGACAATGGAGACGGCGGCAGCCATCGACCAGCCGACGATTTTTGCGACCCCGCGGCGCGAGGTCTGGTGCTCGTCGAGCCGCATGCAGCGCGCGGTCACGTCTGACGCGAGCAGAGCGTCGCGGATTTCCAGCCGGGCCAGCGGCGGAGCGGAAGCGCAGGCGAGCCGCAAGATGCCGGGCGGGCTATCGGCGCGGCGGATGTCGGCATAGGCCCAGCGAACGGGCGTCGCACCCTCTTCGAGGATCTCGAGCGCGTCACCGAGCGTCAGCGCCACCTGCCGCCTGCGGCTCGACACGCCGTCGAAGAAGATCGTCGGCTTTGCGGATTGCGCCGGGACCTCTGTGGACAACTCACTCACAGCTCAGAATCCCGCGACATCGAGTCCATCGGCAAAGCCTTCGCCGAGCGCGCTGGCGAGCTCGGCGCTGCCGCGCACATCCGCCGCGGCTCCGATGTTGTGCACCTCGACAGTTTCCAGCACCTTGGCCCAGAGATCGCGCTGGAGATAGACCCGCATGACGATGTTGAGGGCGAGAGCGAGTGCGAAGTAGCCGATCACCATCATCACCAGCGTCGGGATGCTCTTGGCGGCATTGCCCCGCACCAACGCCTGCTCGACCGAAAGACCGCTCAGCTTGACGACGAGCATGGTCGCTCCGCCGATATAGGCGGCGAAGATGGCCGAGAGCAGCATCCACCAGCCGATCACTTTCCAGTACAACGCGTAGAATGCGTTGTGCGGCAATTGCGAGGACACGCTGACGTCGCCGATGCGGATACCGTCGAGCCACCAGCGCCACTCGCGCGCCTTGAACTCGGCATAGAAGAACGGCGCGAGCGGGAAGATCACCATCGCGATCGGGCTCAGCAGCCACAGCCACCAGCCGCGCTTGAAGAATGTCCAGCCGTCGCCTTCGAAATCGCCGCGTAAATCGCCGTAATGGGTGTGCCGCATCTTGTAGCGTTCGAGCGAGGCCTCGCGCCACGGCAATGCGAGCCCGAGCGTCAGGAACACGAGCAAGCCCCACAGCATGGCGCGGAACGAATAGGCCCAGCCCGATCCGTCCATCCAGAACCGCACGCCGCGCCAGACCGTGCGCGTCAGGCGATAGCGCCGCGCGCGAAAGATCGCAAACTGACCAAAGGCGTAGAAGCTGATGAACAGCGGCGTCGAGGCAAAGCCCTGCCAGCGTTCGAACTCGATACCGACAAGGAAGTAAGCGAGGTAGATCGGCACCAGGATCGCGAGCGCGAACAGGAAGCCGACCAGCAGCTCCTTGGCCCGCCCGGTATATTCGGCGGCGTCGCCATCAACCGCGGTGTTCGCCCACAGATGACGGCGGATGTCGGTGACGAGCCAGAACCGGTAGAAGCCGAAGGTGACGAGCTCGAGCAGGGCACCCTTGGTGACCAATTTGCGAAACTCGGTACGGTTGCCGGTGAAATCGACCCGCGTGGGCGGCAGCGGCGGGGGTAAGGGTTCGGAGCCGATGGGGGCCCATTGCATGTCGTTCACGGCGGCAACCTCGGGGTGCGGATCTGGTTCGATCAAACTTATAGATCAGAGATTAGTCGATCCCCAAGATGGGCGGGTTCGATTTAGCTCGATTCCGGTCGATTTCTGGCACGATTCCACGGCCGAGGGCGTGCGCGAGATCACGTTGTTGGATCAATGGCCTCGTAGTCCGGATGGAGCGCAGTGCAATCCGGGACAGCGGCAGTGGCGGACCGAATCCCGGATTTCGCTCCGCTCCATCCGGGCTACATCACACCCATGTGGCAAAACTCGCCCTTGCTCCGGCGCAGACAACCGGCTGTAATTGCAAATCAAATACCGCAGCGCAGAATTCAACGAGAACGCGCGGTTGATGTCAGGGAGAGCGGTCATGCATGGGACCATCGAAAACGCGGCGAAGCTCGACGCGTTACGCGCACGCGCTACGTCACTGCCGCTGGAGCAGTTCGATCCGGGCGACCCAGAGCTGTTCAGGACCGATACGTTCTGGCCCTATTTCGATCGCCTGCGCCGCGAAGATCCCGTGCACTATTGCAAGGACTCGATGTTCGGGCCGTATTGGTCGGTGACGCGCTACAACGACATCATGGAGATCGAGACCAATCATTCGGTATTCTCCTCGGCCTCCTCGCTCGGCGGCATCACCATCCGCGACATCGATCCGGAACTGCGCCGCGAGAGCTTCATCTCGATGGACCCGCCGCGCCATGCGGCGCAGCGCAAGACCGTGGCGCCGATGTTCACGCCGACGCATCTGGACAATCTCGCGCTCAGCATCCGCCAGCGCTCGGCCGAGTGCCTGGACAATCTGCCCCGCGGCGAGGTGTTCGACTGGGTCGACCATGTCTCGATCGAGCTCACCACGCAGATGCTCGCGGTGCTGTTCGACTTTCCCTGGGAGGATCGCCGCAAGCTGACGCGCTGGTCGGACATCGCGACCACCATTCCCGGCCCCGACGGCCTCGTCGCCACCGAAGACGAGCGTCAGGCCGAGCTGACGGAATGCGCGGGCTATTTCACGCGACTGTGGAAGGAACGCATCGAACAGCCGCCGAAGAGCGACCTGTTGTCGATGATGGCGCATGGCGCCGCGACGCGCGACATGGACGCGAAGAACTTCCTCGGCAATCTCATCCTTCTGATCGTCGGCGGCAACGACACCACCCGCAACACCATGTCGGGCTCGCTCCACGCGCTGAGCCAGCACCCGGAGCAATATCGCAAGCTGCGCGAAAACCCAGCGCTTCTCGACAGCTTCGTGCCGGAAGTGATCCGCTGGCAGACGCCGCTGGCCCATATGCGGCGCACAGCGCTTGCGGACTTCGAGTTCCGCGGCAAGCAGATCAAGAAAGGTGACAAGGTCGTGATGTGGTACGTCTCGGGCAACCGCGACGCCGATGCGATCGAAAAGCCTTACGAATTCATCATTGACCGCGCGCGGCCGCGCACGCATCTCTCGTTCGGCTTCGGCATCCACCGCTGCGTCGGCTTGCGGCTTGCCGAACTCCAGCTCAAGATTATCTGGGAAGAGATCCTCAAGCGATTCGACCATATCGAGGTGGTCGGCGAACCCAAGCGGGTCTATTCGAGTTTCGTGAAGGGTCTTGAAACCTTGCCGGTGAAGATCGCGGCTTAGATTCGCAAAGATGAGTTCGACACGTCCACAAGGAAGCTGTGCCCCCTCTCCCGCACGCGGGAGAGGTCAAGAAAGCAACTGGAGCAAACCACCATGAACATCCAAGCGCCGGTTCAAGTGGACAAGGCCGAACGCATGCGCAGGGCGCGCGAGGAGGCCTATGCGACGCCGCTGGCGCAATTCCACCCGGGCGCGCCCAGGCTGTTCCAGGACGACACCCTGTGGCCGTGGTTCGAGCGGCTGCGCAAGGAAGAGCCGGTGCATTACTGCACCAATGCGCCGATCGAGCCGTATTGGTCGGTGGTGAAGTACAACGACATCATGCATGTCGACACCAATCACGGCCTGTTCTCCTCGGATTCAACGCTCGGCGGCATCGGGATCCGCGACGTGCCGGAAGGCTATGACTGGCCGAGCTTCATCGCCATGGACCAGCCGCGTCATTCGTCGCAGCGCAAGACGGTGTCGCCGATGTTCACGCCGACGCATCTGGACGAACTGGCAAAACTGATCCGCCAGCGCTCGCAGACCGTGCTCGACAATCTGCCGCGCAACGAGACCTTCAATTTCGTCGAGCGCGTCTCGATCGAGCTGACGACGCAGATGCTAGCCACCCTGTTCGACTTCCCCTGGGAAGAACGGCGCAAGCTGACGCGCTGGTCCGATGTCGCGACCGCGCTGCCCAAGAGCGGCATCGTGGCCTCGGCCGAAGAGCGCCGCCGCGAGATGGACGAATGCTACGCCTACATGTCCAAGCTCTGGAACGAGCGCGTCAACTCCGCGCCGCGCAACGACCTGCTGTCGCTGATGGCGCACAACGACGCCACGCGCTTCATGGACCCCGATAATCTCATGGGCAACATCATCCTGCTCATCGTCGGCGGCAACGACACCACGCGCAACACCATGACCGGCTCGGTGCTGGCATTGAACGAGAATCCGGAGCAGTACGACAGGCTGCGCGCCAACCCGGAACTGATCGATTCCATGGTGCCCGAAGTGATCCGCTGGCAGACCCCGCTCGCGCATATGCGGCGCACCGCGCTGCAGGACACTGAAGTTGGCGGCAAGCACATCAAGAAGGGCGACCGCGTCGTGATGTGGTACGTCTCCGGCAATCGCGACGAGGAGATGTTCGAAAAGCCGAACGAGTTCATCATCGACCGCCCGCGGCCGCGGACCCATCTCTCCTTCGGCTTCGGCATCCACCGCTGCGTCGGCATGCGCCTCGCCGAACTCCAGCTCAAGATCGTCTGGGAAGAGATGCTGAAGCGCTTCGACCGCATCGAGGTAGTCGGCGAGCCCAAGCGGATCTATTCGAGCTTCATCAAGGGGTACGAGTCGCTGCCGGTGAGGATTCCGGGGTAGAGTGCTCGCTATACGGCAGGTGTTTCTCAACCTCAGCTGTCATGCTCCGCGACCCGGCTACGCCAAGGCTTCGCCGGGCTGAGGTCCAGGGGCGCCGAAGCTTTAGCGTAGGCGGCAAGCGGGGCATCCAGTATGCCGCGGCTTCTCGGCTCAAGCACTGCGGGCTCTGGAATACTGGATTTGCCCACCTTCGCGGGCAATGACACGCGGGGGTGGATTGAGAGCGGGCGACTCCACCCCAGCTATAAAATTCCGGCATGACAGCTCGCGCAACATGCGATGGGTCGCATACGGCCTTCTGTCCTAAACCGCACCGCCACATCTAACTCAACTTGATGTCCCACACGCCGTCCTTGCGGCAGGCGGCGACTTCCTCGCGCAGGAGGGCGGTGACGGCAAGCGAGGCCGTCGAGACCGGACGGTCGATCGGAGAGGCGAATATGAGTTCGCGCGTCATCGGCTTCGAGACGACAGCCGTTTCCAGCCGCCCGTCCGCGACCTCGCCGTGGACCGACGAGGGCGGCAGCAGCGCGAAGCCGAGGCCTTCCTCGACGAGGCTCGTGAGCACGCGGAACGAATCCGCCTCGAGCTGGACGTTGAGCTTGATCTTGCGCTGGGCCGCCGCATGCTCGATCAGCGCACGGAGACCGTGGGAATGACTGGGCAGCACCAGCCGTTGCCGCAGCAGCCAGCCGACATCGACGCTCTTCTTGCGCGCGAGGCCACAACCGCGCGGACCAACCGCGACGATGTTGTCGCGCCCCAAGCTCTCCACGTTGAGATGCAGATCGGCGGAGCGGCCGTAGAGGATGGCGAGATCCATCTCGCCGCGATGCAGCCATTCGACGAGATGGCCGCTGTAGCTCTCGACGATGCGCAGCGAAATGCCGGGAAATTTTTCGACGCAGCGCCGCGCGAAGCGCGCCGACAGCACGCAGCTCACGGTCGGGACCAGGCCGAGCACGACCTGGCCCGATGGCGGCCCCTTGGACGACTGGATGTCGTCGCGGATCTGGTCGATCTGCCGCACGATACCGGAGGTGCGCGCCAGCAAGAGGCGGCCGGCATCCGTGAGCACCATGCCGCGGCCGTTGCGGGTGAACAATTCCGTGCGCAGCTCGTGTTCCAGGAGCTTGATCTGCCTGGAGAGCGCCGGCTGCGCCACGCGCAACGTATCGGACGCCTTGGAGAGGCTGCCGAGCTCCGCCACGCAACTGAAGGTCCTGAGCTGACGGAAATCCATGCTTGCCAATCCTGGAAGGCTACTCCATACGCTATAGCAAATGAGCATAGGGGGCTGGCAGTGTTTTCACAACGCCAGAGGATCGGCCGGCGTTATCTTAACTGCCGCACATACGGGAAACCCCATGAGTGAAGAACACCACACCGAAGATCACGCCGACATCCGCGAAGCCGTCGCAAAGCTCTGCGCGCAGTTTCCCGGCGAATACTGGCGCAAGCTCGACCGTGAGATGGCCTACCCGAAGGCCTTCGTCGACGCGCTGACCGAGGCCGGCTATCTCTCGGTGCTGATCCCCGAGGAATATGGCGGCGCGGGCTTGAAGCTTTCAGCGGCCGCGGCGATCCTCGAAGAGATCCAGCGCGCGGGCTGCAACGGCGGCGGCTGCCACGCCCAGATGTACACGATGGGCACCGTGCTGCGGCACGGCAATGACGAGCAGAAGGCAAAATATCTGCCGAAGGTCGCGAGCGGCGAATTACGGCTGCAGGCCTTCGGCGTCACCGAGCCGACCAGCGGCACCGACACCACTTCGCTGAAGACCTTCGCGCGCAAGGACGGCAACGCCGGCTACGTCGTCAACGGCCAGAAGATCTGGACCAGCCGCGCCGAACATTCCGACCTGATGCTCCTGCTGGCGCGCACCACGCCGAAGGACCAGGTCAAGAAGCGCACGGATGGACTTTCGGTGTTCATCGTCGACATGCGCGAGGCCAAGAACAAGGGCCTCGAGATCCGCCCGATCCGCACCATGATGAACCATGCCACCACCGAAGTGTTCTTTACCGACATGAAGGTGCCGGCGGAAAATCTGATCGGCGAAGAGGGCAAGGGCTTTCGCTACATCCTCTCCGGCATGAATGCCGAGCGCATTTTGATTGCTGCCGAATGCGTCGGCGACGCCAAATGGTTCATCGCCAAGGCCACCAGCTACGCCAAGGAGCGCAGCGTTTTCGGCCGGCCGATCGGCCAGAACCAAGGCATCCAGTTCCCGATCGCCAAGGCCTACGCCGCGATGCGCGCGGCCGAACTGATGGTGAAGGAAGCGACGCGCAAATACGAGGCCGGGCTCGACTGCGGCGCGGAGGCCAACATGGCCAAGATGCTCGCGGCCGATGCGTCGTGGGAAGCGGCGAATGCCTGCGTCCAGACCCATGGCGGCTTCGGCTTCGCCGAGGAGTACGACGTCGAGCGCAAATTCCGTGAGACGCGGCTCTATCAGGTCGCGCCGATCTCGACCAACCTCGTGCTGTCCTTCATCGCCGAGCACGTCCTCGGCATGCCCCGCTCGTACTGAGGCAGCCATCATGGGAGCACTTGACGGGATCAGGGTGATTGCGGTCGAGCAGGCGGTGGCGGCACCGTTCTGCTCGTCGCGGCTGGCGGATGCCGGCGCGGAAGTCATCAAGATCGAGCGGCCCGAGGGCGATTTTGCCCGCGGCTATGACGCGGCGGCCAAGGGCCAGAGCAGCTACTTCGTGTGGCTCAACCGCGGCAAGCAATCGGCGGTGGTCGATCTCGCCACCAGGGAAGGCTGCGCCGAACTGGAGCGACTGATCGCGAGCGCCGACGTGCTGATCCAGAATCTCAAGCCCGGCTCGATGGACAAGCTCGGCTTTTCGCGGGAGCGGCTCTTGAAGGATTATCCCAGGCTGATTTCATGCACGATCACCGGCTATGGCGACGACGGCCCCTATGCGCACCGCAAGGCCTATGATCTCCTGATCCAGGCCGAGAGCGGCCTTGCCTCGATCACCGGCAATCCCGACGGCGCCTCGCGCGTCGGCATGTCCATCGTCGACGTCGCGACCGGTGCCACCGCGCATGCGGCGATCCTGGAGGCGCTGATCGGGCGCGGACGCACCGGCAAGGGCGCCGACATCCGCATCTCTATGTTCGACGTGATGGCGGACTGGTGCACCGTGCCGCTGCTCAATTCCGAAGCCGGTAATCCGCCCAAGCGCATGGGGCTGCGCCATCCCTCGATCGCGCCCTATGGCGTGTTCACGTCTAGCGACGGCAAGGACATCCTGATTTCGATCCAAAGCGAGCGCGAGTGGAAGACGCTTTGCGCAAAAGTGCTGGACCAGCCCGATCTGCCCGCCGATCCGCGCGTGGCCAACATGGTCGAGCGCGTGCGCAACCGCGACTTCACCGACAAGACGGTCGCGGATGCCTTCGGCAAGATGACGCGCGATGAGCTATTGAAGCGGCTGTCCGAGGCCGACATCGCCTTTGCCGAGGTCAACACCATGGCGGACCTCACCAAGCATCCGCATCTGCGCCGCATCGAGGTGGACACGCCGCAGGGACGCGTCAGCTATCCCGCGCCGGCGCCGATCATTGTCGGCGAGACGCGCAGCTATGGTGCTGTACCGGCGATCGGCGAAAATCCCCAATCCAAGAAATAACAAGAGCGAGGCGTCATGACCGAGAAGCTCGACATCGATCATCTCAGGCAATGGATCGGCCGCAGCGAAGAGGCCACCGACACCGTCACCGCGCAGCTCGTGAAGGGCCTGCGTGCGACGCTGTTCCAGGAGGTCGGCGCGCCCAAGCCGGGCGACGCGGCGCCGTTCACGGTGCATTGGTGCCTGGCGCAGCCGGTGTTTCCGATGTCGATGCTCGGCCCCGACGGCCACCCCACCCGCGGCGGCTTCCTGCCTCCGGTGCCGCTGCCGCGCCGGATGTGGGCCGGCGGCGAGATCGAGTTCCTGCAGCCGCTGCGCGTCGGCGACGAATCGACGCGGAGCTCGCGCATCGCGGACGTACAGGTGAAGACCGGCTCGACCGGCACGCTGTGCTTCGTCTCGGTCGAGCACAGCATCTCCTCGCCGCGCGGCATCGCCATCCGCGAGCGGCAGGACATCGTCTATCGCGAGATGACGACGACGTCCGCGCCGGCAAAGGCGCCGCCTCCGCCGCCGAAGGCGCAGCATCGCCAGACGCATGTCTCCGATCCCGTGCTGCTGTTTCGTTATTCCGCGCTGACCTTCAACGGCCACCGCATCCATTACGACCGCGACTACGTCACCAAGGTCGAGGGATATCCGGGCCTGATCTTCCACGGGCCGTTGCAGGCAACCTTCATCATCGAGATGGCGGCGAAGCTGCGCGGCGGCAAGCCGCCGAAGAAGTTCACCTATCGCGGCCTCCAGCCGCTGTTCGAGGGCTCGGAGTTCTCCATCAACGCCAACGAGACCGCTGATGGCATGGAGCTGTGGACCGCGAACGCGGAGGGGCAGCCGACGATGAAGGGGACCGCGGTGTGGTGATGGTCTCTCCTCGTCATTGCGAGGAGCGAAGCGACGAAGCAATCCAGACTGTCGCCGCGGCGGCATTCTGGATTGCTTCGCTGCGCTCGCAATGACGGGTGAGGTAGCAGCGCCGATGGACAACAGGGAACGGCAACCATGGTGAAGAACGGCAAAGCCACAACCAAATCCGTCACCGTCAAGCAGGCGACGCTCGACCTGCTACGCTCCTTCGGCATCAAGAAGGTATTCGGCAATCCCGGCTCGACCGAGCTGCCGTTCCTGAGCGACTGGCCCGACGACATCGACTACGTGCTCGCGCTTCAGGAAGCCTCCGCCGTCGGCATGGCCGACGGCTATGCGCAGGCGACGCGCAATGCCGGCTTCGTCAATCTGCATTCGGCCGCCGGCGTCGGCAACGCGCTCGGCAACATCTATACCGCGCATCGCAACCAGACGCCGCTGGTGATCACCGCGGGCCAGCAGGCACGCTCGATCCTCCCCTTGCAGGCGTTCCTCTATGCCGAGCGTGCGTCCGAATTCCCGCGGCCTTATGTGAAGTACAGCGTGGAGCCGGCGCGGCCCGAGGACGTTCCGGCCGCCATCGCGCGCGCCTATTACACCGCGATGCAGCCGCCATGCGGGCCGACCTTCGTCTCGATCCCGGTCGACGACTGGGCGCATGCGGCCGCTCCCATCGAAGCACGCAAGGTCAGCCGCGAGATCGGGCCCGAAGCTGACGCGATGAAGGCGCTGGTCACCGCATTCAATTCAGCCAAGCACCCTGCCCTCGTCGTCGGCCCCGGCGTCGATCGCGCCGGCGCGGTCGACCTGATGGTGCGCGTGGCCGAGAAGGCCAGGGCCAGCGTCTGGGTCAGCCCGTTTTCGGCGCGCTGCTCGTTCCCGGAACGTCATCCCCAATTCGCGGGTTTCCTGCATGCCTCGCCGGCGCAATTGTCGGACGCGCTGCGCGAGCACGACCTCGTCGTCGTGATCGGCGCGCCGGTGTTCACCTTCCACGTCGAGGGCCATGCCGCGATCTTCGACGGCGGCGCGACGATCTTCCAGATCACCGATGACCCGGATGCCGCGGCGGTGACGCCGGTCGGCACCAGCATCATCGCGACGATGAAGCCGGCGCTCGCAATGCTGCTCGACCTCTTGCCGGAGAGCAAGCGCGCGGCACCGAAGGGGCGAACGCTGCCGCCGGCCCTGCTAGCCGGCGATCCGTTGCCGGTCGAATTCCTGCTGCATTCGCTGTCGCAGGCGATGCCGGACGGCGCGTCGCTGGTCGAGGAAATCCCCTCGCACCGGCCGGCCATGCAAAAGTTCATGCCGATGCGCGGCCAGGACAGTTTTTACACCATGGCGAGCGGAGGCCTCGGCTACTCGCTGCCGGCCGCGGTCGGCATGGCGCTCGGCAAGCCGACGAGCCGCACGGTGTGCCTGATCGGTGACGGCTCGGCGATGTATTCGATCCAGGCGCTGTGGACCGCCGCGCAGCGCAAGCTGCCGCTCACCATCATCGTCATCAACAATTCCGGCTACGGCGCGATGCGCTCGTTCAGCCAGGTGATGCAGGTGAGGAACGTGCCGGGACTCGAGTTGCCGGGGATCGATTTCGTGCGGCTGGCCGAGGGCATGGGCTGCCATGCGGTGCGGGTGAGCAAGGCGGCCGAACTGGGCGAGGCGCTCAAGCGCGGGATGGCATTCGAAGGGACGAGCCTGGTGGAGGTGGTCGTGGATTCGGCGGTGCCGGTGCTGTACGGGCAGAAGCATTGAGGGCCGACCGTCGTCCTGGCGAAAGCCAGGACGACACCGGAGGTCGTGGCAGGCCCCTTCCTACGTCCCGAAATCTTCCCGCATCTTAGCCTGGATCTTGGCCATGCCGCCGATCCAACGGTCGTAATTCTCGGTCTTCTTGCGCATGTAGCCGAGCACCTGCGGGTGCGGCAGGATCAGGAACGTCTCCTGATCGAGACCGGCGAGCACGTCCTTGGCGACCTGCTCGGGCGAGAGGTCGCCGTCGCCGGATTGCGGGCCTTTGGGGATCGAACGCAGCATGTTGGTGTCCACGCCCTGCGGGCAGAGGATCGAGACACGGATGTTGTGCGCCTTGTGCGAGATCGCGAGATTTTCGGCAAAGCCGACCGCGGCATGCTTGGTGGTGGAGTAAGCCGGGCTGCCGACCTGCGACAGCAGGCCGGCGGCCGAGATCGTGTTAAGGAAATAGCCGCCGCCGCGCGCCTTCATGCGCGGGATCAGATGCCGCGCCGCATAGACATGCGCCATGACGTGGATCGCCCAGCTGCGCTGCCAGGGCTCATCCGAGGCGCCGCCGGCATTGACCGACATCGGGTCGAAGCCGCCGCCGATGCCGGCATTGGAGCAGAACAATTCGATCGGGCCGAACTGACGCTCGGTCTCCTCGATGACGTGGGAAATATCCTTTTCCTGCGCGACATCGCATTTGAAGGCCGCGCCATCCACCGTGGCCGCGACCGCCCGCGCGTTGTCCGCGTCCATGTCGGCGACGACGACCTTGGCCGCACCCGCCTTGTGAAAGGCTTCGCACAGCGCCTTGCCGATGCCGTTGGCGCCGCCCGTGACGACCACGACCTTGCCGGTCACCTGCATGCGACGTCTCCTCTTGTCTTGTACCGTTTTGGCTTATTGCGCTTCGCGGAGCTTGCTCAGCTCAACACGAGGTCGAGCACCGCGGTATAATGGCACGCCGCGCCGGCCAAGACAAAGCCGTGCCAGATCGCATTCTGGAAGCGCAGCCGCCGCCAGGCATGAAAGATCACGCCGAAGCTGTAGAGCAGTCCACCCGCAAGGACGAAGCCCAGCACCAGCGCAGGCAGCGCCTTGACCACGGAATCGTAGAGCATGATGCCGCTCCAGCCCATCGCTAGGTAGATCCCGACCGCAACGCGGTCGAACCGGCCGGGGTAGAGAAGTTTCAGCACGATGCCGAGGAGCGCCACGCACCAGACGCCGGCGAGCAGCACCAGCGCGAACCCACTGTCCTTCACCTCCAGGATGAACGGCGTGTAGGTCGCCGCGATCAGGAGATAGATCGCCGAATGGTCGAAGCGCCGCAGCAGCCATTTGGCCGGCGAGACTGGCCACAGATTATAGGTCGCCGACAACACCAGCATCGAAAGCAGGCCGGCGACGTAGATCGAGACGCCGACGATGTCGGTCGCGTCGGCAAAGAGCACCGTCAGCACCACCAGCACGGTCGCGGCAATGATGCCGCAGAGCACGCCGATCGCGTGGATCACGCCGTCGGCGATCAACTCGGCGCGGTCGTAATGCCAGCCGACCGCGTCGGCGGCTGCGTGGACGGAGGAGGATGCGAGCTGTTTCAATTGGAAGACGGTCATGGCAATCCGCAAGGTGAGTTAATACCCTCTTGTATGGGTGTTTCGGGATCGGCGCGTCGTTCAAACGGCTGATTTGCCGACAAAGACGGTGGAAGTATGAAGCTTGATTTTCCTCAGGCAGTTGCCACTTTTGTGATTAGTCCTTTTTGCCTATCCGCCCTCGCCCGGGATTCCCAACGTTCATATGGCATTTAGTTTCCAGGATATGATCGAGGAGGCGCGCCTGTCGGCTCGGGCGCTGATCGACTACGGCGAGCATTTCTTCAATCCGACGGTACGATTGGGGGTTACCGGCCTGTCCCGGGCCGGCAAGACGGTGTTCATTACCGCGCTGATCCACGGCCTCACCCGTGGCGGCCGGTTTCCGGTGTTCGAGGCCTATTCATCCGGGCGGATCGCGCGGGCGCATCTGGCGCCGCAGCCGGACGACGCGGTGCCGCGCTTTGCCTATGAGAGCCATCTGCGCGCGCTGATCGAGGAGCGGCGCTGGCCGAACTCGACTGTCGACATCAGCGAGCTCAGGCTCGTCATCGACTACCAGCGCCAGAACGGCGCCGACCGCACGCTGACGCTCGACATCGTCGACTATCCCGGCGAGTGGCTGCTCGACCTGCCGCTGCTTCAGAAGAGTTTTGAGCAATGGTCGGCCGAAAGTCTCGCCTTGTCACGCGAGGCGCCGCGCGTCCATCTTGCCGCGGATTGGCACGCGCATCTCGCAACGCTCAAGCCCGAGGCGCGCGAGGACGAGCAGGCGACGCTGACGGCCGCAAAGCTCTTCAGGGGCTATTTGCAAGGCTGCCGCGACGAGCGGTTTGCGATGAGCCTGCTGCCGCCCGGCCGCTTCCTGATGCCGGGCAATCTCGCCGACACACCGGCGCTGACCTTTGCGCCGCTCGACGTACCCGCGGGTGGCCAGGCGCCGGAGGGATCGCTGTGGGCGATGATGGTGCGCCGCTATGAGGCCTACAAGGACGTCGTGGTGCGGCCGTTCTTCCGCGATCATTTTGCTCGGCTCGATCGCCAGATCGTACTGGCCGACGCGCTCGCCGCGTTCAACGCCGGCCCCGAAGCGCTGCACGATCTCGAAGCCGCACTCGCGGGCATTCTCGACTGCTTCAACATCGGCCGCAGCACATTCCTCTCCGGCCTGTTCCGGCCGCGGATCGACCGCGTGCTGTTCGCGGCGACCAAGGCGGATCATCTGCATCATTCCAGCCATGACCGGCTGGAGGCCGTGCTGCGCCGCGCGGTCACCCGCGCCGTTGCGCGCGCGGAAAATACCGGTGCGGCGATCGACGTCGTCGCGCTCGCCGCCGTCCGCGCCACGCGCGAGGCGCAGGTCGCGCATGGCCGTGACAAATTGCCGTCGATCTTGGGAACGCCCGCCGCGGGAGAAAGCGCCGGCGGCGAATTCTTCGACGGCAGCACCGAGGTGGCAACCTTTCCGGGCGACCTGCCCTTGGATCCCGAGCCGTTGTTCAACGGCACCGACGCATTCCGCGGCCTCTCGACCGAGGCCGCCGGGAAGAGCGATTTTCGCTTCCTGCGCTTCCGTCCGCCGAAGCTCGAACGTGAGGGGGCCGACCACCCGGCGCTGCCTCACATCCGCCTCGACCGTGCCTTGCAGTTCCTGATCGGAGACAAATTGTCATGAACGACCGATCGAAGCCACGGCGACCGGCGACGTTCCGGCTCGACGACCCCGGCGTCGTCGTCACCGAGGCCGACGAGACGACCCGGCTCGGCCGTACCACCATCCAGATCACGCCGGAGCCCGATCCGGCGAATTTGCCGGTGCCAATCGCAGCGACGCTTCCGGCGCGGCGCGGCTTTCCCTGGGGCCCAATGTTCTGGTCCGGCGTTGCCGGGCTGACGCTGCTCGGGGTCGGACTCGGCGTCGTCCGTCTGATCGAGGATCTGTTTGCGCGCAGCGACAGCCTCGGCTTCGTCGGAGTGGCCCTTGCCTTCATCACCGCGCTTGCGCTCGCGGTGGTGACCGGACGCGAGGCTTTCGGGCTGGCGCGGCTAGCAACCATCGAAAAGCTGCATCAGCGCGCAGCCGCTGTTCTTGCCAGCGACGATCGCAAGGAGAGCCGCATCATCGTGCAGGATCTGCTCAAGATAGCGCATCAGAACCCGCAGCTCGCGCGCGCCCGTGCCGCCCTGGAGAGCCACGCCGGCGAGATCATCGACGGCGCCGACATGATCCGGCTCGCCGAGCGCGAATTGATGTCGCCGCTGGACATCGAGGCGCGGCGGCTGGTGTCGTCAGCCGCGCAAAAAGTCTCAATCGTCACGGCGGTGAGCCCGCGAGCGGCGATCGACGTGATGTTTGTGTTCATCGTGTCGCTGCGCCTGATCCGCCAGCTCGCTTTCCTCTATGGCGGCCGGCCTGGCGCGCTGGGCATGATCCGCCTGCTCCGCCATGTCATCGCCCATCTCGCCATCACCGGCGGCATGGCGGCGAGCGACAGCCTGGTGCAGCAGATGCTCGGCCACGGCATTGCGGCGAAGCTGTCGCAGCGGCTGGGCGAAGGCATGCTGAATGGATTACTGACGGCGCGGCTCGGCCTCGCCGCAATCGACGTCACACGGCCGTTGCCGTTCGCCGCACTGCCGCCGCCGAAGCTGTCGGACCTCGCGACGGATCTGCTGCGGAAGAAGGACGAGGAAGAGTAGAACGCCATCTTGCGCGGCGGACTCGTTTTCCCCTCTCCCCTTGCGGGAGAGGGTGGCTCGCCGCAGAGCGGCGAGACGGGTGAGGGGTTCTCTCCGCGCGCGCCTCTCGCAGTCGTCTTAGCGGATAGAGACCCCTCATCCGGCGCTTCGCGCCACCTTCTCCCGCAAGGGGAGAAGGAAGAAGGCCGCCTTGCTAGGCGAGCGTACGCCGCTCAAACTCGCCCGCCAGCACGCGCCACCGGAACAGCGGCGAGTCTTTCGGCGGCGACAGCTCTGGGGTCCAGCCGGTGAGCTTTTCCAGCGTGTACGTGTCCATCACGAGACCGCGCCAGCGGCGCTCGACCTGACCGAGCGGCTCGCGCTTGGCGGGGATGTTCTCCCACAGTGATGAGCGATTGTCCGGCTCGCGCCCGACATAGATGCCGACGTGGCCCTTGATCCGGTCCATGCCCGGATCGCGAAAGTCCTGGAAGCGGCCGCGCTCGTTGATCTCGATCACCGGCACCCGGCCCCTGAACAGCCAGCGCATCATGGCATAGGTGCGGTAGTCCGTGGTGGCGATCCAGGTCGCGCCAGTCTCGTCCAATGCGGCCTGTGCGCGCGCGGCGACCTGCTCGTAACCGGACTCGGCACCGATCGGATCGATCTTGCCAAGTAAATTCCAGGGCGCGGCGACGTAGTAGAGGAACACGATGACGACAAAGGCGGTGCCGGAGACCACCGCCGTGTTGACCCAGAACAGCGACGATCTGATCATCCGCGCCGACCATTTTTCACGCGACAGCATGGTGAGGTTGACAGCGGCGGCGGCGAAACCGACCGGCCACATGAACATCGGCCAGGTGTCGCCGACGCGGAGGGTCAGCGATTTCGCCAGGAAATAGAGAAACGGCACCAGGACCGCGGTCGACAGCAAAATCGCGACCGGCTCGCGCGTGCTATAGCCGCGCCACGCCGTCAGCACCACCCCCGTCAGTACCACCGGCAGCATGACGAAGCCGACCAGTCCGAATTGCAGGCCGATGTAGTCGCCGAATGTGCGGAGCGAGATGCCGTAGCTGGTGGTGGCGCGCACACCCTGGAAGCGAATCGCGGCCCAGTCGTGCTGCACGTTCCAGATCAGGACCGGCGAGAACACGGCGATTGCGATCAGGACCGCGAGATAAGGATAGGGGCTGCGCAACCAGCGCCAGCGCCAATCCGGCACCAGCAGAAAGGCGGCAACCGCCGGTGCGAACATGATCACGGTAAATTTCGACAGCATCGCGAGCCCGGCGAACAGGCCGGCCGCGAGCCACCAGCGGCCGTCGCCGCCCTGCGCGAGCCGCACCAGGCACCACATCATTGCCACCGCAAACGGGATCATGGCGACATCGGGCGCGACCTTGGCCATCAGCAGTCCGTAATAGAGCGCGGCCTCCGGCATCAGCACCGCGAGCACGACGGCGCGCACATCATGAGTGAGGCGGCGGACGATGTCCGCGAGCAGGAGCTGCGTCACCAGCATCGCGACGATGCCGCCGAAGCGCACACCGAGTGTGGTGTCGCCGAAGATCGCAGTACCGAACCGGATCAGCCAGGCGATGCCGGGGGGATGATCCAGGAAGCTGAGCGCCGTCTCCTGCGACCAGGTCCAGTAATAGGCCTCGTCCGTGCGCAGCTCGATGACCGAGGCGTAGACGATGCGCAGCAGCGTCATCGCGGCGATGATCGCCGCGGCCATGACGAGCGGCCGGCGCGCCGCGCCGGCGGGGAGCATCGTGATGTCGGGAGCTGTCCTCACGGCGGCGCTTTTCGCCAACCTGGGAGGGGGAGTCAATGTTGGGTACCGTCGTCCCGGATCCGCGTGCGCCCCCGGGGGTGCTTGTCCAGGACGACACGGAGATTGCGGCCGCTTGCCGCGCATGTGATCGGGCGCGCTATCCACCCCCGGAATTAAACGCGACGCTGGCTGTTCTCCTTCATGAACTGATACAACAGAATCATGGCCGCAACCGCATCCACACGATTTTCCGATCTTTCCCGCGCCATCAGCGTACGCCAGGTGCGGCTGGTTTGCGGTGTCATCCTGTTCGCCTATGTGGTCAGCCATTTCCTCAACCATGCGCTCGGCAACATCTCGGTCGATGCCATGGAGATCGGGGTCTACTACCACATGCTGTTCTGGCAGTTCCTGCCGGTTGCGATCGTGTTCTACACGGCGGCGCTCACGCATATGGGGCTCGGCATCTACGCGTTGTATCAGCGCCGGCAGTTCCGTTGGCGGACGGTCGAGCCGCTGCAGCTCGTGCTGGGCTTGAGCATCCCCGCGCTGGTCATGGCGCATGTGATCGGGGTGCGGCTCGGTCAGACGCTTTACGGACACCAAAAACTCTATCCGCAGGAACTCTATCTGTTCTTCGTCGCGTCGAACCGTATCTGGACCATGACGATCCTGCTTCTCATCGCCTGGGTGCACGGCTGCATCGGCATCTATTTCTGGCTTCGCCTCAAACCGTTCTTCACGCGCGCGGCGCCCTATCTGCTCGCGGCTGCCGTGCTGATCCCGACGCTGTCGCTGCTGGGTGTCTACCAGGGTGGCCGCAGCGTCGAGGTCGAGGCCGACGACGGGGAATGGCGGACGCACAATCTCACGCGCCGCCAGCTGGGCACCACGGCAGAGGCCGCGATGCTCGACCGCATCACCGGCGGCCTCACCGCCGGCTATCTCGGACTGCTCGCTTTGGCGCTGCTGGCGCGTGGCGCGCGCGCCCTGTGCGAGCGGCGCGGCGGCATGATCGCGCTGTCCTACGGCAACGGCAAGACGGTGCGCGTCCCCAAGGGCCTCTCCGTGCTGGAAGCGAGCCTGCGCCACAATGTGCCGCATGCCAGCGTCTGCGGCGGCCGCGCCCGCTGCTCGACCTGCCGCATCCGCATCATCGGCGATCATGGCGCCCTGCCCGAGCCGTCGCAGCGCGAGGCGTTCGTGCTCACCCGTGTCGGCACCAGTGACCCCTCGATCAGGCTGGCCTGCCAGCTGCGGCCGACGTCGGATCTCTCCTTCTTCCAGCTCTTCACCGCGCATACGCTTTCGGCGAACACACAGGCCTCGACGCCTGCCAGAATCGGCCAGGAGCGCTATCTCGTCAGCCTGTTCGTGGATATGCGCGGCTCGACGCAGCTGGCCGAGAAGCGGCTGCCGTTCGACACCGTGTTCATCGTCAACCGCTTCCTCGGCGCCGTCTCGCAGGCTGTGATCGAGAATGGCGGCCAGCCGAACCAATTTGTCGGCGACGGCATGCTGGCGCTGTTCGGACTGAGCGCCGATCCGCAAACCGCCTGCCGGCAGGCGCTGAAGGCCGCCGCCGGCATCGCCAGGCATATCGATGAGCTCAACGAGCTCCTGTCCCACGATCTACGCCAGCCGATCCGCTTCGGCATCGGCATCCATGGCGGCGAGGTCATCATCGGTGACATCGGGTATCGCGATCACATCGTCTTCACGGCGCTGGGCGATGCTGTCAACGTCGCGGCCCGCCTCCAGGACATGACCAAGACGCTGGCCTGCGAAGCGATCGTCTCGGAGGAAGTCCGCCGGACCGCCGGCCTTGCCGACGATGCGCTGCCGCAGCAGGAGGTCGCGATCCGCGGCCGCGACGAACCGATGGCCGTGCGTGTGGTTGCGGACGCGAGGGAGCTGTCGGCGCTCGTCGATCCCGGCGAACGCGTCGCGGCGTAACACCGGCTTGCTGCAACGCAGCGGCATGGGCCTGCTGCGAAAGCACGAATTGACTTCATCTGAGTCGTTGCGACAGATGAGTGAGAGATCGCGGTGATGACCGTGATCCAACGAAAAGCTCCGGGAGGAGACCACATGTTCGATCGACGCGACCTGCTCAAAGGAGCGGGCCTTGCCGCTGTTGCGACTGCACTGAACTCGACCAAAGCGCTGGCACTCGACACCGTCGCCCTGCCCTTTGCCAATGGCGAACGGCCTTTGGTGAAATATCCGCAGAAGCGGCCGATGATCGGCCTGACCAGCCGCCCGCCGCAGCTCGAGACGCCGTTCGCGGTGTTCAACGACGGCCCGATCACGCCGAATAACGCGTTCTTCGTGCGCTATCACCTTTCCGACCTGCCCTACAGTCTCGACCCCGACAAGTTCACGCTCGAGGTCAAGGGCAAGGTCGACAAGCCGCTCAAGCTGTCGCTGAAGGATATAAGGAAGATGAAGGCGACCGAGATCGTCGCCGTCAACCAGTGCTCCGGCAACAGCCGCGGCTTCCTGGATCCGCGCGTGGCCGGCGGTCAGCTCGCCAACGGCGCGATGGGCAATGCGCGCTGGCGCGGCGTGCCGCTGAAGGCCGTGCTGGCGATGGCGGGCGTGCAGAGCGGCGCCAAGCAGGTCACCTTCAACGGCATGGACGGTCCGGTCAGCGACAAAACGCCCGATTTCGTCAAGGCGCTCGATATCGATCACGCCAACGACGGTGAGGTGATGCTGGCCTATGGCATGAACGGCGAAGACCTGCCGTTCCTCAACGGCTTTCCGCTGCGCCTGATCGTGCCCGGCTATTTCGGCACCTATTGGGTCAAGCACCTCAACGAGATCACCGTCGTCGACAATGTCTATGACGGGTTCTGGATGAAGTCGGCCTATCGCATTCCGGACACGCCGAACAATGCGGTCGAGCCGGGCACCGCGCCGAAGGCGACGATCCCGATCAACCGCTTCACCATCCGTTCCTTCATCACCAGCGTCCCGGACGGAGCCAAGCTGAAAGCAGGCGGCACGACGCTGCGCGGCATCGCCTTCGACGGCGGCAAGGGTATCAAGGAGGTCGCGGTCTCCACCGACGGCGGGAAGACCTGGACCAACGCCAGGCTCGGCAAGGATCTCGGCAAATACTCATTCCGTGAATGGACGCTGCCGGTGAAGCTCGCGGCGGGCTCCCACGAGCTCAAGGTGCGCGCCACCGGCAATGGCGGCGAAACCCAGCCGGATACGCCGCGCTGGAATCCGGCGGGTTACTTGCGCAACGTCGTCGAAACCGTCCGCGTTACCGTGGCTTGAGGGGAATGATCATGCAGCGCACCGTTTTCCTCGCCATCACGCTCGCCCTCGCCGCCGTGGTGGGTTCGGCACTTGCAGCACCGGTCAATTACAAGACCCCCGATGAGGTCGCGGCGTTCAAGCTCGGGCCCAATCTCGAAGTCGTGCAGGGCAATTGCAGCGCCTGCCACTCCGCCGACTACATCAACACGCAGCCGCCGATGAAGGACAAGAAAGGTTTCTGGCAGGCCGAGGTGACCAAGATGATCAAGGTCTATGGCGCCCCCATCGACGATGCCGATGTCAGCAAGATCGTCGATTATCTGGCCGCGACTTATTGACGGATGGCGCGCGGCGCGCCGACCAAGTGACCGCGAAAAGGGCAAATCCGGCAAAAACGCCGCGAAGTTGAGCGGAATTCGCCGAAATGCCGATGTGGTTTGAGCTACCAAGCCAGCCACATTCCGCGTATCGTATTAGGACCGAACCGGCCGGTTGGCGGGGACTGGCGGTTCGAGATCTCGGAGGAAGACCCGCGGAGAAGTCGTGATGGCTAAAGGTACGGTCAAGTGGTTCAACCCGACGAAGGGTTATGGATTTATCCAGCCTGCGTCGGGCGGCAAGGATGTGTTCGTGCATATCTCGGCAGTGCAGAAAGCCGGTCTGTCGTCCCTGAACGAAGGACAGACGGTTGAATATGAAGAGATCGCAAACCGAGGCAAAAGCTCCGCAGAGAACCTCAAAGTATAAGCCCGCCGGCTTTTGCTAACTCCCGGATCGATCCGGGAGCCGGGCCAAGAAATTTTAGAAACGGTCAGTGCACTCGACGACAGGCGTTGCGATTGCACAGGGAGAACTATTTGCCCGCGAAGACCGCCCATTGGACGCCACAGCAATGACAATCGCGACGGCACTTCGTTAGTCCACCGGCAATGGTGCGTCGCGCTTGATCTCCTCCATCACCGCATAGGTTCGCGTTTCGCGCACGCCGGGCATCGACAGCAAGGTCTCGCCGAGGAAGCGCCGATACGCAGCCATGTCTGCCAGCCGCGCCTTCACAAGATAGTCGAAGCCGCCGGCGACCATGTGACACTCCAGCACCTCGGGCGCCAGCTTCACCGCGCGGGCAAAACGCTCGAAATTGTCGGGCGTGGTCTTGTCGAGCAGCACTTCGACAAACACCAGGAGGCCGAGGCCGAGCCGGTGCGGGTTTAGCCGCGCGCCATAGCCCTCGATAAAGCCCTCTCGCTGCAAACGCTTCAGCCGTTCGCCGATCGAGGTCGGCGACAGCCCAATGCGCTCCGCGAGCTCGACATTGGCGATTCGCCCGTCCTGCTGCAAAATCGAGAGGATCTTCCGGTCGGTTCGATCTAATTCCATATTCCGTAAGGTCAAATGACTGGGCGACTTCATTTTCTAAGCCGAATGAGCTAAATTGTCTATCGAGCTAAGGTAGCGTGGGCATTATCCTGAATTGAAGCCACAGGACACGCCATGCCGAACATTCCGCCTCCCTTCTCCGCCGCCTACGCGCCCGATGACGCCGATATCGCCGCGCGCCTTTTGCCATCTGTGCATCTCGGCCCGCCGCAGGAGGCGCGGATCGATCGCACCGCGACGCGGCTGATCGAAGCCATCCGCAAGCGCGACGACCGGCTTGGTGGAGTCGAGGATATGCTGCGGGAATTTGCGCTCTCGACCAAGGAAGGGCTGGCCTTGATGGTGCTGGCCGAGGCCCTGTTGCGCGTGCCGGACGCGCGCACCGCCGACCAGTTCATCGAGGACAAGCTCGGCGAGGGCGACTTCATCCACCACGAGACCAAGTCCACCGCCTTCCTGGTCAACGCCTCGGCCTGGGCATTGGGCCTCTCGGCGCGGGTGATCCAGCCCGGCGAGACGCCCGATGGCACCATCGGCCGGCTGGTGAAGCGGCTGGGCGCACCCGCCGTGCGCACCGCCACGCGCCAGGCGATGCGGCTGATGGGAAATCATTTCGTGCTGGGGGAGACCATCGCGCAGGCCTTGGAGCGGGCCCGGCCGCGCTCCGGCGAGAGGCAGCGCTATTCCTTCGACATGCTCGGCGAAGGCGCCCGCACCGCCACCGACGCAAGGCGATATTTCGACGCCTATGCCAGCGCGATTCTGACTATCGGCAAGGCGGCGGGCAGCCATCCCCTGCCCGATCGGCCCGGCATCTCCGTCAAGCTGTCGGCGCTGCATCCGCGCTTCGAGGCAATCAGCCGCGACGGTGTGATGGCCGAGCTGGTGCCGCAACTGCTGGACCTGGCGCAGCGCGCCAAGGTCCATGATCTCAACTTCACCGTCGACGCCGAGGAAGCCGACCGGCTGGAATTGTCCCTCGACGTGATTGCGGCAACGCTCGCCGATCCCTCGCTTGCCGGTTGGGACGGATTTGGCCTCGCGATCCAGGCCTATCAGAAGCGCGCCGGCGACGTGATCGACTATGTCGATGCGCTCGCCCGGGCGCACGACCGCAAGCTGATGGTGCGGCTGGTCAAGGGCGCCTATTGGGACACCGAGATCAAGCGCGCGCAGGAGCGCGGGCTCGACGGCTATCCCGTGTTCACCCGCAAGGCGATGACGGATCTGAACTACGTCGCCTGCGCTCAAAAGCTGTTGAGTCTGCGGCCACGCATCTTCCCGCAATTCGCCACCCATAACGCGCTGAGCGTCGCGACCGTGCTGGAGCTTGCCGGTGCGAACGGCGGCTTCGAATTCCAGCGCCTGCACGGCATGGGCGAGGCGCTCTACGAGCAGCTCGCCAAGGATCACCCGGACATCGCCTACCGCACCTACGCCCCGGTCGGCAGCCATCGCGACCTGCTCGCCTATCTGGTGCGGCGACTGTTGGAGAACGGCGCCAACTCCTCCTTCGTGGCGCAAGCGTCCGATTATCGCGTGCCGGTTACGGCGCTGTTGCAGCGCCCGGCGGATGCCATCGTCCGGCCGCAGCACGCGGCCCATCCCAAGATTCCGTTGCCGGGCGACCTGTTCGCGCCCGAGCGGCGCAATTCGCGCGGCGTCGAATTCGGCGCGCGCGCCGCGCTCGACCGGTTGCTGACGGAGGTCAAAGCCGAGACGATCGACCTCAAGCCGATCGCGGACGCAACGCCGGATCAGGCCAATGCGGCAGTGGCTGCGGCGCGCGCCGGCTTTGCCGCCTGGAGCCGGACACCCGCAGCCACGCGCGCGGCGGCGCTGGAGCAGGCCGCGCATCTTCTGGAGAACCGCGCGCCCCATTTCATAGCGCTGCTGCAACGCGAGGGCGGCAAGACGCTCGACGATGCGCTGTCGGAGCTGCGCGAGGCCACCGACTTCTGCCGCTATTATGCCGCGCAGGGTCGCAAGCTGTTCGGCAACGATGTGGCGATGCCGGGCCCGACCGGCGAGAGCAATGCGCTGGCCATGCGCGGCCGCGGCGTCTTCGTGGCAATCTCGCCATGGAATTTTCCGCTGGCGATCTTCCTCGGCCAGGTCACGGCGGCGCTGATGGCCGGCAACAGCGTGGTGGCCAAGCCCGCAGAGCAGACCCCGCGCATCGCGGTCGAGGCGGTGCGGCTGCTGCACGAGGCCGGCATCCCCGCAAGCGCATTGCACCTCGTCACTGGCGACGGCCGCATCGGCGCCGCACTGGCCGCGCACCCCGATATCGGTGGAATCGTCTTCACCGGATCGACCGAGGTCGCGCGCAGCATCAACCGGGCGCTGGCAGCCAAGGACGGGCCGATCGTGCCGCTGATCGCGGAGACCGGCGGCATCAACACCATGATCTCGGATGCGACCGCGTTGCCAGAGCAGGTCGCGGACGACGTCGTCACCTCGGCGTTTCGTTCCGCCGGCCAGCGCTGCTCGGCGCTGCGGCTGCTGTTCGTGCAGGAGGACGTAGCCGACCGCATGATCGAGATGATCGCGGGCGCGGCGCGCGAGTTGAAGATCGGCGATCCAAGCGACGTCGCGACCCATATCGGGCCGGTGATCGATGTCGAGGCCAAGCAGCGCCTCGATGCGCACATCGCACGCATGAAGAGAGAGGCGCGGCTGCACTTTGCCGGCACCGCGCCGGAGGGCTGCTTCGTGGCGCCGCACATCTTCGAGCTTGGGGATGCCGGCCAGCTCACCGAGGAGGTGTTCGGCCCGATCCTCCACGTCGTGCGCTATCGTGCGGAAAATCTCGAACGCGTCCTGCAAGCGATCGAGCGCACCGGCTACGGGCTGACGCTCGGCATCCACTCCCGCATTGACGATACGATCGAGGCGATCGTCGACCGCGTCCAGATCGGCAACATCTACGTCAACCGCAACATGATCGGTGCCGTGGTTGGCGTGCAGCCGTTCGGCGGCAACGGCCTGTCCGGAACCGGCCCGAAAGCCGGCGGCCCGCACTACCTCGCGCGCTTTGCGACCGAGCAGACCGTGACGATCAACACCGCAGCAGCCGGCGGCAATGCTGCCCTACTCGCAGGGGATGAGTGAGGCGCGGCGAGGAGCGTTGCATCCCGCCGAAACATCGGTCTAATGCTGCCGTGACGTGGCCCTCGCCAATTCCAGCGCGCGGGATACAACACGAGTGAGGGAGCAACGCCGCAATGGAAAAGGGCATTTTTGCAGGGCTCAAGGTGCTGGATTGCGCGAGTTTCATCGCAGCACCAGCGGCCGCGACCGTGCTGTCGGATTTCGGCGCCGAAGTCGTCAAGATCGAGCCGCCCGGCGCCGGCGATCCCTACCGCAATCTGCCCAACATTCCGGGCTATCCGACCAGCGAGCACAATTTCGCCTGGCTGCTGGAGGCCCGCAACAAGAAGAGCATCGCGCTCGACCTCGCAAAGCCCGAGGCGCAGGCCGTGCTCTACAAGCTGGTCGAAGAGGCCGACGTCTTCATCACCAACATGCCGCCGCCGGTGCGCACCAAGCTCGGCATCACCTATGACCATCTCGCCCATCTCAATGATCGCCTGATCTACGCCTCGTTCACCGGTTATGGCGAGAAAGGCGAAGAGGCCAACAAGCCCGGCTTCGACAGCAACGCCTATTGGGCGCGCTCCGGCCTGATGGACCTCGTCCGCGCCGACACCGACACGACGCCAGCCCGCTCGGTCGCCGGCATGGGCGACCATCCCTGCGCCATGGCATTCTACGGCGCGATCGTCACCGCGCTGTACCAGCGCGAGAAGACCGGCAAGGGCTCGCACGTCGCCTCCAATCTGATGGCGAACGGCGTGTGGGCTGCGAGCGTGCTGGCGCAGGCAAAGCTCTGCGGCGCCAAGTTCGCCGAGCGGCGGCCGCGCGAACGCGCGTTGAACGCGGTCGCCAACCACTACCAGTGCAAGGACGGCCGCTGGCTGATCCTGTCACTGCTGAGCGAAGAGAAACAGTTTCCGACGCTGGCCAGGTGTCTCGGCCGCGAAGATCTCATCACCGACCCGCGCTTTGCCACCAAGCCCGACCGCCACGCCCGCTCCGTCGAGCTGATCAAGATCTTTGACGAGACCTTTGCGACCAAGGATCTCGCCGAATGGCGCAAGATCCTCGACGGCAACGGTCTCGTGTTCGGCATCGTCGGCATCCTGGACGACATCCCGAACGACAAGCAGATGCTTGACAACGAAGTTCTAGTGCCATTCGAAAACGACACCATGCTCACCATCTCCAGCCCGATCTGGATCGACGGCGCCAAGAAAGTGCAGCCGCGCAAGCCGCCCGACGTCGGCGAGCACAGTGACGAAATTTTGCGCGGCGCGGGATACGATGACGCCGCGATCAAGCAGCTGCGGTCGCAGGGGGCTGTGGGGTAAGGAGCCGACAGCGGTCATACATCCACGCTGTCGTCCCGGCGAAGGCCGGGACCCATATCCCAGAGAGGAAGAGGTCGAACGAAGCTGATAACTCCAAATCTTCGCCAAACTGCGTTCGGTGGTTATGGGTCCCGGCCTTCGCCGGGACGACGACGTAGATCGCTTCAACAATCACAGTCATCGCGAGGTCCCATGCCCAGCTACCGCCTGCACTACTTCCCCGAATCCGGCAACAGCTACAAGCTGGGGCTGATGCTGACGCTTTGCGGCGAGAGGTTCGAGCCGGTCTGGACCGATTTTGGCGGCGGCGTCACGCGCACGCCGGAATGGCGCAAGAGCGTGAACGAGATGGGTGAGATTCCCGTGCTCGAAGTCGACGGTGTGAAGATGACGCGGACCGCGCCTCTCCTGCTCAAGCTTGCCGAGCAGCACGGGCGTTTCGGCGCCGAGACCGAGGAGGAAAAGTTCGAGCTGCTGCGCTGGCTGTTCTGGGACAACCACAAGCTCACCGGCTACATGGCGACCTACCGCTTCATGCGCGCCTTCACGCAAAGCAACGATCCGCAGGTGCTGAAACATTTTCGCAGGCGGCTCGAAGACTTTCTCGGCATTCTCGACGGTCATCTCCAGCACAACGAATTCGCGATCGGAACCAGGCCGACCGTCGCCGATATCTCGATGATGGCCTATCTGCATTATCCGAGCGACGAGCACGGCTTCGACTTCGCGGAAAGCTATCCCGCCATTCACGCCTGGCTTGGCCGCATGGCCACACTGCCCGGCTGGCAGCCGGCCTACGAGCTGCTGCCCGGCAAGCGGATGACGAATTACGCGAAGTGAGGGCGCGGCTACTTCAGCGCCAGCCAGCCGAGCGTGAACAGGATTCCGCCGATGATGACGACGACCGCGACCGCCCAGGTGCTGACGCGGATGCTGCCGGTAACCTGCTTGGCCTCTTCATTCTG
Organism: Bradyrhizobium sp. CW1; assembly: GCF_023100665.1. Lineage (NCBI taxonomy): Bacteria > Pseudomonadati > Pseudomonadota > Alphaproteobacteria > Hyphomicrobiales > Nitrobacteraceae > Bradyrhizobium > Bradyrhizobium sp. CW1. The sequence continues at coordinate 1,312,748 of NZ_CP064684.1, read as the reverse complement.
CGCGATCTCGCGATTGCGCTCCTTGTTGGCTTCGCTGGAGTCCGTCATGGGTCATCCAAACCGGTTCGAGACAGCCTAACGCGTCTTGATGAAGCACATGCCGATGCGGCGCGAAGCCGCGGCAGCCTGACAGGTCAATCCTTTAGCACAGCTCCATGACGTAAAACTCCTGTCGGTCGATCGCGATCCCGCATTTTCCAGGGAACAATGCGCGCCCCAGCCGTCCTGATATTCGGTCCCCGCCAGCTCAGTGCTGCCGCGGGTCTGCGGCCGGCTGGCAAATCCACGTGAGAAATCAGGACGTTTGCCTGCGGCCATCGCGGTCAGGATGTCACGGCGGCGGACCTGGTCGCCAAGAAAATGCGGCGAGGCCGGCACGATGGTCAAGTTGGACGGCTTGTCCGCAAGCCAATCAACGCCCGGGAAGTGAAAGCCGCCGATGCCGCGGGTCTGGTGGCAGCCGGCGCAGGTGACGTCATTGAGGCGGCGCTGGAAGCCCGCGACCGAGCGGACGTTCTGGATGTCCCCGCGCGCAGCAGCTTGCTTCAACGCACCAACCACATCGTTGTCGGAGAAGACCGGCTCGCCCTGTCCCTCTCCGTTGCGCTCCCCTTGCACCATCCCGAACTCCGGCTGCAACGGAGAAGCATCGAGGCCGGCTGGCGTCGGCACGATTGCAGCCTTGGCCAGGAATTTCTCGGGGATCAGCACCGTACCGCGATCGAAGTCGCGAAGATGATCGGGCGCGAGCAGCCAATCCCTGAAGTCGCGCCGGAGATCATTGTCAGCGAGAATGCGGTCGCGGTCGATCTGGTTCTCCAGCGTCGATTCCTCGAACGTCTTCGAGGCGGCGTCGTACTTGAACACCTTGAGCAGATAGTCGGAGCGGAAATCGTGCAGCGCCGATTTCGCCGCAACTGAGATCTGAATGTTGGTCTCGATGCGATCGAGCATCGCATCGTAAGGGAAGAAGTCGCTGCCGATCAGCCCCTGCCAGTCGCCATTGCCGAGCCAGCGTCGCGCGACCTCGGCGCAGGTGATCGGCTTGCCGTTCCCGTCCATCTGGCGCACGTCGCGCGCCTTCATCACCAGATTGAGCGTCATCGGCAGCCGCGTGGCTGTCCTGCCGCCATCCGGTTTGGTCTCGAAACGCACAAGACGATAGATCAGCCTGATCTCGCCGCAGGAGTCTTCCGAGACATAGGCCCGGTCCATGCGGTTGACGATGCCGGCCAGCACGAAACGGGTGTCGCGGGATTTCAGATTGGCGCGATCGAACAATTGTACGTCGAAGCCCTCGCCGACGCCGATGGTCTCGGTCGGATATGCCGCCTTCTGCTGGGCGACGTAGCGATCGATCTCCGCCTCGATCGCGGGAGGAATCTCCTTGAGCTGCGACAACCACGAAAACATCAGATCGGTCGTCAGCGGAAAGTTCGCGTTCCGCTCCGGCCACAACAGGCGCGAGATCGTGAGCGCATCGTGCTGGTCGAGCTCGCGCAGGAGATCGGGATCGGTGATCGCCGTGCCGCGTGCCAGTTGCGCGTTCTCCGCGGCCAACAACGACACGATGCCGCCGAAAAATACGGCGGCGGCAACGAGAATTCGCAAGGCGCGGCTCATGCCTCAGGTAACACCGCGCAGGGACGGCTATTCAAGCAAAAAGGCGCTTCACATCGTGGTGAAGCGTCTTTTCGGAAATCGGATATGGGCCGCTCAGCGCGCGACGATCAGCCCCTTGCTGGTGACGACGACCCAGCGGCCGTCCTGACGGCGGATCGCATCGACACGGCCAACCCCTGGGATGGGGTCACCGGCATACACCTCGTAGAGGCCACCGCGGCCCTCGACCAGTGCGCCGCCGTTGGAGACGTCGCGCAGCACCCAGCCTTCGACCGTCGGCAACCGGCCGACCTCGGTCTTGGGTGCGACGGGAGCCGGCGCAGCTGCGGCGGTTGCAACCTGGGTCGGTGCGATCGAACCAGTGGTCTCCTTGGCGGGCACGGCGGCTGCGGCCTGGACGGGCGCCGCGGGCGGGGTGGCGCGGAGCTTGTCGACCGTCTCGGACAGCTTTGCGATCTTGGCCATTGGCTCGGCCTGCGCCTTCTCGAGCTTGTCGAGGCGGTCGTTGGTCCGGTTGAACTGGCCGAGGCCGGTCTTGGAGGTATGCTCGACGTTGGCTTTGAGCGCGACGACATCGGCATCAATCCGGGCGACCGAGGATTCCAGCGCGCTGGTGTCGGCAACCTGTGCCGGCGCGGAGCTTGCGAAGTGCATCATCCCTGCGGTCGCGAGCGCGCCGCTGATGGCGCCGACACTGGCTGCAATCGCCACTACCGCGGCCATCGCCGACAGGCGGCGCGCGCCGCCGCTCTCGCGCGGCTCGTCCGCCTTCACATGCGGCGCAAACTCCTCACGGTCCCAGGACCGCTCTGCGGGTGCCATGACGATGAGCTTGCCGGGCTTTGGCTCGGACTTGGTCTCGGCTTTGGGCTCAACCTGGGCCTCGAACTTCGGCACCTCGATCCGCGGCGGCTCAATCTCGATCGGATCAGGCTTGGGCGGCGCCTCGTGGTCAGGGGCAATCGAAGGGGCCTCGATTCCCGCAGACTCGACGGCCTGCGGCGCGGTCGCGGCGGCTTCGACGACGCTCGTCTGCTCACCGGTCGTTTGGGCAGCCTGCTCAGCCATTGGTTCGCTCACAGCTCAAATACTCCACTCTGGATTGACCTTTTGGTAACTTTCATTGCTTGCGAAATCCTTACTTCGGGACCCGCTTACCGAAATTTTAGGGAGTCATCCGGGGCCGAATTGGGCCGGGAACGTGGAACCGGTGTGGCGGGTATGAAGCAATTTGTAACCGGGCGAAGATGAACGGCCGCGCAACGGACAGGGTCTGCCGCCCCCACGTGGTCAACGACGGGCGTGGATGACGCCCGCTCTGTCCACATCACTGTCCGTCACATCAGCACCGGTGCATCCGGCAGCTCGTTGGGGTGCGGGCCGCTTGACGGAAAGTGCTTTGTCAGCTCCCGGGACACCGCCTCGATGCCGCCGATCACGCCGCGCTCGAACTGCCCCGACCTGAACTCGACTTCCATGGCGCGGCAGATGCTCTCCCAACGCTCGCCACCAACCTTCGCATCGATACCGCGGTCGGCGATGATCTCGACATCGCGGTCGGCGAGCAGGAGATAGATCAGGACACCATTGTTGTGCGCGGTGTCCCAGATGCGCAGTTGCGAGAACACGTCAAGCGCGCGCTCGCGCGCCGGCTGGTTGCGAAACAGCGGGCCGCCGTCGAGCGCGCCTTCCACCACGAAGCGGAGCTGGCCGGAATGGCTGGCTTCGCCGCGCTTGATCGCCTGCTCGATGCGGCCGAGCACGCCCTTCGGGAACACCTGCTTGGCACGCCAATGGTGCTGGAGCAGATGCCGGGTGATGCGCCTGATGCTCATGACCTACCAGCTCCCCGAGGCGCCGCCGCCGCCAAAACTGCCGCCACCACCGCTGAAGCCGCCGCTCGACGACGACCCGCTGCTCCAGCCGCCGGATGACGAGCCGCTCGACCACGAGCCACGACGCGAGGACCCCGTGCCCGATCCCGCCCCAAACAGATCGGCGATAAACGTCAGGACAGCGCCGAGCACACCGACGCCCAGTCCGATGACCGCTGAGCCGATCACGAACCAGGCGAGGACACCAACGATCGCTCCCGTTATTCCCGAACCGAACAGCCGCCCGAACATGGAGCGCAGGATGCCTCCGATGACCAGCGGGCCGAACAGCAGGAAGTAGAAAAGCGGCTCGACGTCGTTCCAATCGCCGAAATTCACGCTGCGCGAGGGCGTCGGCAGCGGCTCGCCGTCGATGACGCGGATCATGCGGTCGACGCCCGCCGTGATGCCGCCGGCGAAATCGCCGCTCCTGAATTTCGGCGTGATGGCTTCATCGATGATGCGCCGCGACGTGACGTCGGTGAGCGCGCCCTCGAGGCCGTAACCGACCTCGATGCGCAAATGCCGGTCGTTCTTGGCCACAACGAGGATGGCGCCGTCGTCGACCTTCTTGCGTCCGATCTTCCAGGCCTCCGCGACGCGGATCGCGAATTGCTCGATGGTCTCCGGGTCCGTCGTCGGCACGATCAGGACGGCGATCTGGCTGCCCTTGCGCATCTCGAAGTCCTGCAGCTTTTGCGACAGCGCGGCGATGTCGCCGCTGGAGAGCGTGCCGGTCTGATCGACCACGCGGCCGGTCAGTTGCGGCACGGCGACATCGGCTGAGGCGGGGAGCGCAAAGGTGAACAGGAGCGCGAAGACGAGGACGAATGCTGAGAAGCCCAAAACGGCACGCCACAACATCGTTGTCATCGCCCGCGAAGGCGGGCGATCCAGTATTCCAGAGGCAGCAGTGATTGAACCGTGAAGCCGCGGCGTACTGGATTCCCCGCCTTCGCGGGGAATGACGGTGGTGGGTGGGGCATGCATCGGGGTCGAAGGCACTTACTTCGACGGCGCGGGCGCCGGATTGAAATCGACCTTCGGCGCGGTCGAGATTTCCTTCTCGTTCGCGACCGTGAAGTTCGGCTTTTCCTTGTAGCCGAACATCATCGCCGTGACGTTGCTCGGGAACGAACGGATGGTGACGTTATAGTCCTGCACCGCCTTGATGTAGCGGTTGCGCGCCACCGTGATGCGGTTCTCGGTGCCTTCGAGCTGCGACATCAAATCCTTGAACAGCGCATCCGACTTGAGCTGGGGGTAGTTCTCGGTGACCACGAGCAGCCGCGACAGCGCGCCGGAGAGTTCGCCCTGGGCGGCCTGGAATTTCTGGAATGCGGCGGGATCGTTCAGCACCTCGGGCGTCGCCTGGATGCTGCCGACCTTGGCGCGGGCATTGGTGACGCCGAGCAGCACGTCCTTCTCCTGCTGCGCAAAACCCTTCACCGAGTTGACGAGGTTGGGCACGAGATCGGCGCGACGCTGATACTGGTTCACGACCTCGGACCAATTGGCCTTGATCTGCTCGTCCTCGCTCTGGATCGCGTTATAGCCGCAATTGGTGAGGCTCAACGAGGCCAGCGCCGCCAGCACGGTCAGGATCTTGCGCATCAAATTTCTCCCGGTGGAATCGGGCGCAAGCTACCAGATTGCGCGCGCGAGATGCCAGACATCTTGCGTCCCGGCCGTGGCCTGTGAAAAGCAGCCGATGTACGCAAGCCTCTTGCTTAATCCTGGCTGTAATAGTCAACTTGAGGGAACAATAATGCCAGGTCGGGAACGCCAGGGGAACGCGATGAGCTCGTTCGAGACCATCCTCGTGGAGAGGCCGGAGCCGGCGATTGCCCGGGTCGTGATGAACCGGCCCGACGCGCGCAACGCGCAGAACCTGCAAATGACCTACGATCTCAACGCCGCCTTCGACGAGGCGGTGCAGGACGACGCGGTCAAGGTGATCATTCTCGCCGGCAATGGTCCGCACTTCTCCTCAGGCCATGACCTGCGACCCGGCAGCAAGAATGAAGCGGGCGTGGATTTTCCGCCGATCGGAAATTGGGGCGGCTTCGCCGAAGCAAACGCCCATGGCCGCTTCGCGCGCGAGCAGGAGATCTATCTCCAGATCACCCGGCGCTGGCGCAACCTCGCCAAGCCGACCATTGCAGAGGTTCACGGCAAGTGCATCGCCGGCGGCCTGATGCTGGCCTGGGCCTGCGATCTCATCATCGCGAGTGGCGATGCGCAGTTCTGCGATCCCGTGGTCACCATGGGTGTCTGCGGCGTCGAATGGTTCGTGCATCCCTGGGAGCTCGGCCCGCGCAAGGCCAAGGAATTTCTGTTCACGGCCGACGCATGGAGCGCGCAGGAGGCGCATCAACTCGGGATGGTCAACCGGGTCGTGCCGCGCGCAGAGCTGTCATCCGCCGTGCTGGCGCTGGCGCGCAAAATCGCGTCAAAACCGTCCTTTGCGCTGAAGCTGACCAAGGAAGCCGTGAATCGTTCGGTTGACGTGATGGGCCAACCGGCTGCAATCGACCAGGCCTTTGCGCTGCATCAGCTCTGTCACGCGCATAATCTTCAGGAATTCGGCATGATCGTCGATCCATCGGGCCTACACCCCTCCGTCCGCAAGCCGCCGGCCGCCGCGGAGTAGACGGATGGATCTCAATCTCAGCGACGAGCAACGCCTGCTGCGCGAAAGCGCGGAGCGCTTCGTGGCCGAAAGCTACGATGCCGATCACCGCCGCAAGATGGCGAACGATCCGCTCGGCTTCAGTCCGGCGGTGTGGAAACAATTCGCAGAACTGGGCTGGCTGGCGCTGCCGATCGCGGAGGAGTGTGGCGGGCTCGGCGGCAGCGCGGTCGAGATCGGCATTTTGATGGAAGCCTTCGGCCGCGGGCTTGTGTCGGAGCCGTATATCGCGTCGGTCGTGCTTGGCGCCGCGTTGATCGAGCGATGCGGCAGCATGGCGCAGAAGCAGGCCATCCTGCCGAAGATCGCGGACGGATCGTTGAAGCTCGCGCTCGCGCATTCCGAGCGCGCGGCGCGGTTCGATCTTGCCAAGGTCGCAACCACCGCCCACAGCACGGCGCAAGGCTGGCGCCTGGCCGGTCGCAAGATTGCCGTGCTCGATGGCCACGCCGCCGACGAGATCATCGTCTCCGCGCATATCCATGATCATCAGGGCTCCTCCGGCCGCATCGGCCTGTTCCTGGTGCAGGCGACAACTCCGAGTGTTGCGATCTCCGACTACGAGCGCCTCGGCGGCGGGCGGGCCTGCAACATCGAGCTGTCGGACGTGCAACTGCCGGAGGATGCCTTGCTCGGCAACGGGCATGACGCGCTGCCGGCAATCGAATGGGCTGTTGATCGCGCCATGGCTGCGCTTGGCGCCGAGGCCGTCGGCATCATGCAGGTACTGCTGGATACTACGCTGGAGTACACAAAAATCCGGAAGCAATTCGGCCGGCCGCTCGCCGCCAACCAGGTGATCCGCCACCGCCTTGCCGACATGGCGGTGCAGGTCGACGAAGCGCGCTCGATGGCGTTGCGCGCCGCGCTGAAGCTCGACGCCGATCCGGTCGAGCGCGCGCGGGCCGCGTCGGGCGCGAAGGCGAAGATCGGCAGATCTGCGCGCTTCGTCGGCGAGCAGTCGATCCAGCTTCACGGCGGCATGGGCGTCACCGAGGAGCTCGAGGTCGGCGCCTATTTCAAGCGGCTGGTCGCGTTCGACACGCTGTTCGGCGGCAGCGCCCACCATTATGGCCGCCACGCCCGGCTTGGCCGCGCCAGCGTGCCGGCCTGATACAAGGAGCGCATCATGGACCTGTCGTTCAATGCCGAGGAGCGCGCCTTCCAGGACGAGGTGCGCGGCTTCATTGCCAGAAACCTCACCGAGGAGATGAAGCGCGCGACGGCGCTGACGCCGTCGGTGTTCTCCGATCCCGATATCGGCATGGCCTGGCAGCGCACGCTGCACAAGCAAGGCTGGGGCGCGCCGGGCTGGCCGGTCGAGCATGGCGGGCCGGATTGGACCCCGGCGCAGCGCTGGATCTTCGAGACTGAAAGCGCGCGGGCCGGCGTGCCCAATGTCAATGTGATGGGCGTGAAGATGGTCGGGCCCGTCATCATCGGCTTCGGCTCGGCGGAGCAGAAGAACTTCTACCTGCCGCGCATTCTGTCCGGTGAGGATTATTGGTGCCAAGGCTATTCCGAGCCGGGCTCCGGCTCCGATCTCTCCTCGCTGAAGACGCGCGCGGTGCGCGATGGCGACGACTACGTCATCAACGGCACCAAGATCTGGACCACGCATGCCCACCACGCCAATCGCATGTTCGCGCTGGTGCGCACCAGCGACGGGCCACGGCAGCAGGACGGCATCAGCTTCATCCTGATCGACATGAAGACACCGGGCATCACGACGCGTCCTATCCTCACCATCGGCGGCGACCACGAGGTTAACCAGGTATTCTTCGACGACGTGCGCGTTCCCGTGGCGAACCGCGTCGGCGAGGAAGGCAAGGGCTGGACCTACGGCAAGTATCTGCTCGAGTTCGAGCGCGGCTCCGGCATCGCCTCGGCGAAGCTGCGCGAGGGGCTGAAGGCGATCGCGGAGCTTGCCGAGTCCGATCTGACGGGCCGCGCGATCGACAGTCCCGACATCGCGACGCGCATCTCCGAAGTCGAGGTCGACATCGACGCGCTGGAGATGACCGAGCTGCGCGTGCTGTCGGCGCTGCAGACCGGACAGAATCCCGGTGCGGTGTCGTCGATCCTGAAGCTGCGCAACAGCGAGATCCGCCAGGCCGTGACCCGGCTCGGCGCCGACGTGATCGGCCATGACGCCCTCGCGGTCGAGCCGATGCGCCCGCTCTACAAGCTCAACCACGAGCCGGCGATGCCGGAGGAGATGCTGACGGTGATGCCGGAATATCTCAACGGCCGCGCCTATACGATCTTCGGCGGCACCTCGGAGATCCAGCGCGATATTATTGCGAAGATGATGTTGGGGATCTGAGGGGCACTGGCGCTACATTCTCACTGTCGTCCCGGTCTCACTGTCGTCCCGGCGAAGGCCGGGACGACGAGTTGGATTTGTGGCGACAGCCAGCACGACAATGGCCGCTAACCGCCCACCTTCGCATCCCGGATCGCCTGCCAGATCTTCTGCGGCGTCAGGGGCGTGTTGAGCTGGGTGATGCCGAGCTCGGCGAGCGCATCCATCACGCCGTTGGTGACGCAAGGGGGGCCACCGATGGCGCCGGATTCGCCGCAGCCCTTGGCGCCGAGCGGATTGGTGCGACAGGGCGCGGAATCGTCGAGCGTCACCACGATCGGCGGAACGTCGTCGGCGCGCGGGATGCAATAGTCCTGGTAGCTCGCGGTGAGCAGCTGGCCGTCGGCATCATAGGACACCCCCTCATACAGCGCCTGGCCGATACCCTGCGCCACACCGCCATGGATCTGTCCCGTCACCAGCATCGGGTTCACCGCGACACCGACGTCGTCGACCGTGGTGTAGCGCACGACCTTGGAGACGCCGGTCTCGGGATCGATTTCGACCTCGCAGATATGGGTGCCGTTCGGCCAGCTCGGACCGTCCACCTCGCCTTCGGAATCGACGCTGAGCTTTGCGCCGCCTTCTTTCTCGGCAATGTCGAACAGGCTGATGCGGCGGTCGGTGCCGACCACGGTGAGCATGCCGCCCTGATATTCAATGTCCTCGATCGAGGTCTCCAGCACGTTCGCCGCCTTCTCGCGCGCCTTCTGGATCAGATCGTTGGATGAGACCGCGACCGCCGTGCCGCCGACGAACAGCGAACGCGAGCCGACGCTGCCGAAGCCCGTCGCCAGATCGGTGTCGCCCTGGACCACGTCGATCTTGTCCATGGGGATGCCGAGCGTGTCGGAGATCATCTGGGTGTAGGTGGTCTGCAACCCCTGCCCCATCGCCATGGTGCCGGAATGCAGGACGACGCGGCCCTGCGCGGTCGCATGCAGGCTGACCTTCTCGGTGTGGGCGCGGCCGCCGGTCCATTCGATATAGGAGGTGAGCCCGCGGCCGTAGAGCAGGCCCTTCTTCTTCGCCGCCTTCTTGCGCGCGGCAAAGCCGTCCCAATCCGCAAGCTTCACGGCACGATCGAGCATGTGCGCGAAGGCGCCGGAATCGTAAACCTGCCCTGCAGCGTTGGTGTAGGGCAGTTGCGCCGGCTTGATGTAGTTGGCTTTCCGGATCGCGCGCGGGTCCATGCCGATTTTTCGCGCGGCCGCGTCGAACAGGCGCTCGACGATGAACACGGCCTCCGGGCGGCCCGCACCGCGATAAGCGCCGACCGGCGCGGTGTGGGTCATCACCGACTTCACCTCGAAATGTACCAGCGGCAAATCGTAGACGCCGGTCTGCACGAACGGCCCCAGCACCAGCGGGATGATGTTGGCCGCGCCTGAGGAATATGCGCCGGTGCAGCCGATCGAGCTGACGCGGTAGGCCAGCACCTTGCCCTTCTCGTCGAGCGCGAAGGAAGCTGTCGAGGTAAGATCGCGGCCGTGGGTGCCACCGACGAATTCGTCGGTGCGGTCGCCGCGCCAGCGGATCTTCCTGTTCAGCTTGGTTGCGGCATAGGCGACGATGCCGTCCTCGGGATAGAGGTTGGTCTTCTGGCCAAAGCCGCCGCCGATATCGCCGACCAGCACGCGAACGCTGTCCTTCGGACGCTTCAGCACGGCCTCGGCCAGCACGTCGCGGGTCGAGGCAGGCGTCTGCGACTGCACATGCAGCAGGAGGCGGCCGGACGTCTTGTCGATCTCGGCAATGGTCGAGCGCGGCTCCATCGCCGACGGCACCAGGCGCTGGCTGACGAGATCGAGCTCGACGGTATGCGCCGCCCTGGCAAAAGCCTCGTCCACCTTGGCGGCATCGCCGTAAGCCATCGCGCCGACGATGTTGTCGGGGGCCTCCGGCCACACCACGGGCGCGCCGGGCCTGACCGCCTCGACCGGATCGACCACCGCCGGCTGCACGTCATATTCGACCACGATCGCTTCGGCCGCGCCCTGCGCGTCGGCACGCGAGGAGGCCACCACGGCGGCCACGGCCTCGCCGGCATAGCGCACGACTTCGTGCGCCAGCAGGCGGCGTGGCGGCACCGTCATCGGCTTGCCGTCGGGGCGCTTGAAGATGCTCAAGGTCGGGATGACGCCGATGTCGTCCTTGACGAGGTCGGCGCCGGTATAGACCGCGGTCACGCCGGGCATCGCCGTGGCGGCGCTGGTGTCGATCGAGACGATCTTCGCATGGGCATGCGGCGAGCGCAGCAGGTACAACCACAGCGCGCCATCTTCCGGCTTGTCGTCGATGAACTGCCCCTTCCCGGTGAGCAGTCGCTGGTCTTCCAAACGCTTGACGGGCTGCCCCGCTCCGAAACGCAAATTGCCGGGAAGAATGTTCATTCCACCATGTCCTTGAAACCCAGAAAACGACCGCGGGGGTTTTAGCCGATTTTGCGGTCGATACAACCGAGCCGCGGCACATCTGCATTGCGTGTCACGCCCGCTTTGGCCGCAGATTGCCGGGTCAGGAGCGCTCTATGTCGATGATGCCCACATTGATATCACGGGTGTCCGAATCCCGCTTTACCGTGAGGCGAACGGTCTTACCGGCACCGGCCTGCTCGAGCGCATCAGTCAGGTCGGAGAGCCGCCGCACCGGCTTGCCTTCCACCGCGGTGATGATGTCTCCGACCGTTCCAGTCGACAAGTTGACACCGCGAATCCCCGCCTGTTCCGCAGGGCTGCCGGGGGCTGTCCGGACCACGATCACCCCTTGGACGCCAAGCCGCGTCGACACATCCTCGCTGGCGGCGACGATGCCGATGCCGGGCGTCGGCACGCGGCCATTGCGAATGAGCTCGGGGACAATCCGGTTCACGACGTCCACCGGCACCGCGAAACCGATGCCTGCATTCGAGCCGGACGGCGATATGATCGCAGTCGTGACGCCGATCAGCCGGCCGGCGGAGTCCAGCAGCGGCCCGCCTGAATTGCCCGGGTTGATTGCGGCATCCGTCTGGATGACATTGGCAATCTCCCGGCCGCCATGGGTCGGAAGCCTCCGCTTGAGGGCACTGATGATGCCGCTCGTCATCGACTGATCTAGCCCGAAAGGATTGCCGATCGCAAACGCGGATTGCCCGACTTTCAGGTCGGTCGAGCTGCCGAGAGCCACCTGCGGTGGAAGCTCGCGCACGCTGCGGATCCGCAGGACCGCAAGATCGTAATTGGGGGCGGTGCCGATCAGATCAACCCGAGCCACCTCTCCCGACGCAAAGCGCACCGCGATCTCGCCGCCATTGGCCACGACATGGTTGTTCGTGACGAGATGCCCGTCGCGGTCCCAGACAAATCCCGTGCCGGAAGCGCCGCCCTGCCCCTCCTCTCCCATGACAGGAGTAGCGGCCGATCTCACCGCAACCTGGACAACCGAGGGCGACACTCGTTCGAAGATGTCGATGGTGGCCCTTTCGGCCTCGGACAGCGGACCACGTTGCTCGACGGCGCGCGCGGAGGGGGTTGTCCATGGCGCATGCTGGACCTTCACGGCAGTTACCACGAGCAGCAGGGCGGCAAAAGCCGCCGCAATGATTGCGTAGCGACGATTCATCAGTGATCACCGTGTCGTATGCTGAAGACGATCTCTCGAATGCACATGCCGGGAGGTGACAGAGCCAGCTCACGCAGCAACGTCGAAAATGAATGGAAGTTTCTCGAATCGGGCAGCTAAGGACGGTTCCGCTGCCCGTGCCGGGGCCCATTGCCGCGTGACAAACCGCTACGCCAGCTCCCGCAATGCCGCTTCTACGACCTTGCGCGCATCGGCGGTGAGAGCGGCCTGCGGCGGGACAGGATCGCCGACGTCGTACCCCTGGATGGCCAAGCCGGCCTTGATGCAGGCCGCCAGGTTGAAGCGGGCAAAAGCTTCGTTGATGCGCCACAGCCTGCGCTGGAGCGCCATCGCCTCGTCCCAGCGGCCGGCCTTGCAGAGGTCGTAGAGCGCGACGCTCTGGCGCGGAATGATGCAGGCGGGGCCCGCCATCCAGCCGAGGCCGCCGATCAGCATCACCGCGGCCGGGATATGGGCGGAGGCGGAGAACACCCGCAAGGCATCGCCGCAGCGGTTCATGATCGAGAGCAGCCGGCCGGTGTTGGTCGAGGCGTCCTTGATGTAGCCGATGCGCGGATGTTCGGCGAGGCGCGCGATGATTTCGAGGGTGAGATCGGAGCGCTGGAATTGCGGATTGGTATAGATGACGACGGGGATGTCCACGGCATCCGCGATGGCGCGGAAATAGGATTCGATCTGGGCGTCGGCGAGCGGGAAATACGCTTCCAGGATCGCCAGAATGCCGTCGGCGCCGAGCTTCTGATACGCCTTCGCCTGCGCCACCGCATCTGCCGTCGAGGTGGAGGCGACGCCCGCGACAACAGGCACACGTCCCCTTGCCGCCTCGATCGTGGTCTGCACGACCGCGGTGCGTTGGGCGGCGTTGAGATAGGCGAACTCGCCGGTCGAGCCGAGCGGGGTCAGACCGTGGACGCCCGCGCCGATCAGATCGTCGCAGAGCTTTGCGAGGACGTTCGTCCGCACCGCGCCATCGGCAGCGACGGGAGAGACGAGATAAGGGAAGACGCCGCGAAAATCGGACATGTCAGGTGTGAATCCCGGAAACTGGCTAGCGCCTGACGGTCTTACCAACGCTCGTGCCGGCGATCAAATCCTGATCAGCCGCACCCGCGTGCCCCAGGGATCGATCGCCTCAACGCCGTCCGCTAGCGCCGTGACTTTCGCGCCGCCCTTGCGCAGGCGCTCTTCCTGTGCGGCGAGCAGATCCTGCTTAGCTGTCACCAGCGAGAACCAGGCGAGCCCCGTTGTCTGATCGTCGCGTTGGCCGGCGCCCTCGCTCTGCCACACGTTTATGCCGAGATGATGATGGTAGCGTCCCGACGACAGGAACGCGGCGCCGTTGCGGCTGCGGGTCGGGTCGAGTCCGATCGTGCCGTGGTAGAAATTCTGCGCCTGCGCGAGGTCGCCGACGCGCAGATGCATGTGGCCGATGCGCATTCCGTCCGGTGCCTTGGCATAATCAGGCACGCGCGTATTGGTCAGCGACAGCAGGTCGGGAATGTCGAGCTCGTCGGCCGCCATCTTCACGCTGCCTTCGCTCCACTGCCATTGCGAGGGATCGCGGTCGGCATAGACCTCGATGCCGTTACCTTCGGGATCGTCGAGATAGACGGATTCGCTGACGAGATGATCGGCAAAGCCCGACAGCGGCACGCGATGCGAAGCGGCTGCTACCAGCCAGCGGGCCAAGTCCTTGCGGGTCGGCATCAGGAAGGCGGTGTGATAGAGGCCGGCGGCGTTGCGCGGCTCGATCTCGGCATCAGGACGGGCCTCCAGCACCAGCAGCGCGATGCCGGCCGTGCCGAGCTTGGCGGCGCTCGCCGAGCGTTCCATCACGGTGAGCCCGATCACGTCGCGGTAGTAGTTCGCAACCTTGTCGAGATTCTTCACCCGGAGCGTCACCATGCCGACGCGCATCGGCGTGCGGCTGGCATAGGTCGGACCGCCGCCCTGCGGTGTGCCCTCGGCGCGCGCCGCGCCCGCAGCCGCCATTGCGAGCGAGCTGGCGCCGGCGAGTTGAAGCAGGGTGCGGCGGGTAAGGTCGATGGTCATCAATCAGGGCTCGCAAAAAGGCTTGAGGCCGTACGGCACAAGGTCGAGCCGATTGCTACACGTTCCCGTGAGCGGCTCCAATCACATGTTCGTCGGCCGTGCTCTTACGGACCAGCTTCCCTGCTTATTTCCTGGCCATGCGGCCAGTTACGCGATCGCCCGCGACATCCCAGATTGAGGACAGCTTTACAGGAGCCTGCCATGACCGACTCAACTCCCCTGACTTCGCTGTCGTCCGCGCTCGCGGATATGGTGTCCCGCACCGCGCCGTCCGTCGTCGCCGTCCATTCGCATCGTTCCCGCGCCACCGGCTTCGTCTGGAAACCCGGCCTGATCGTCACCGCCGACGAGGCGCTGGCCGACGAGGGCGACGTCGAGATCGGCCTCCCAGACGGCAGCACCGCGGCCGCCACGATCGCCGGCCGCGACCATACGACGGATATCGCACTGCTGCGCGCCGATACGGCGATTGCCCCGGTCAAGCTGGCCACAATTGTGCCGCCCCTTGGCGCGTTGTCGGTCGTCGTCGCCACCAACCGCGATACGCCGAGCGCCGCGCTCGCGATGGTGTCGCAGTCCGGCAAGAGCTGGCGCTCCCTGCGCGGCGGCGACATCGACGCGCGGATCGAGCTCGACGTCCGCTTGCGCTCCAGCCAGCAGGGCGGCCTCGCGCTCGACGCATCGGGCGAAGCCTTCGGCATGGCCGTGCTCGGCCCGAGGCGTGTGCTGGTGATCCCGACAGCGACGATCGAGCGGGTCGCGGCCCAGTTAGAGGCGCGCGGCCGCATCGCACGCGGATATCTCGGCCTCGGGCTGCAGCCGGTCCGGCTCGACGACGGCGTCGGCGCGATGGTGATGAATGTCGACAAGGCCGGCCCTTCGGCGGCGGCCGGCATCCGCCAGGGCGACGTCATCGTCGCGGTCAACGACCAGAAGCTGTCCGGCGTGCGCGCGCTGTCGCGGACGCTGGGTCCGGCGAGCGTGGGCGCGGTGGTCGATATCGCGGCGCGCCGCGGCGGCGAGCCGGTCAGCTTCAAGGTCACGATCGGCGAGAGGCCGGCGGCGTGAGCGAGGACATCGCGCCCGAGATCGTGTTGGCTTTGGAGATCGACGATCCCGCCCTCGCCGATCGCCTGGCTGCTCTGCTCGGCAATATCGCCGGGCTTCGCCTCGCCGAACCCGGCGAGAAAGCCGCCGCGACGATTGTCACTCGCGATCCGCGCATCATGCCTGAGGACATTGCGCTGACGCAACGTGAGCTCGACGTGCTGGCGTTGATGGCGGAAGGCGGCTCCAACAAGATGATCGCGCGTCAGCTCGGCATTTCCGTCCACACGGTGAAATTCCATGTCGGCTCGCTGCTCGACAAGCTCGACGCTACCGGCCGCACCGATGCGGTGGCACATGCGGCCCGCCGCGGCGTGATCGAGCTCTAGGTCGGGTGCGGCGGGAAGCTGAGCTGGACCGTCAGGCCCGGCGCGTTGTCGTGCAGGGCAATCTCGGCACCATGGAGGCGAGCGACCGCGGCGACCAGGCTTAAGCCAAGGCCGTTACCCGGGGTGTAGCGGCTCTGCTCGAGCCGGTAGAAGCGTTTGAACACGTGATCGCGCTGATCCGCCGGAATGCCCGGGCCGTCGTCGGCGATCGCGATCGTCGCACCGCCGTCGGTGCTGCTGCAGGTGACGGTCACCTGCCCGCCTTTGCAGCCGTGCTTGATCGCGTTGTCGACGAGATTGGCGATAGCGTCGAACAGCAGGTCGCGATCGCCAATAATCGCCACCTCGCGATCGCCGCCGAGGCTGAGCCGCGTCGCAACCTGTTCGGCGGCGGCATCGTAGAGCTCGACGACCTCGCCGGCGATTTCGGCGAGATTGAGGGTGCGAAACGCACTACGGCGGGCGCGGGTCTCGATCTCCGAGATGCGCGTGATGGAGGCGAACATGCCGAGCACGGCGTCGAGATCGGCGATGGTGTCACCGATCAGCGCCGCGTCGGCCTCGCCATTGCGCGAGGCGTGATAAGCCTTTTCCAGCCGACCCCGCATGCGCGTCAGCGGCGTACGCAAATCATGGGCGACGTTGTCGCTGACCTGCTTGACCTCTCCCATCAAAGTCTCGATGCGGTCGAGCATCTGGTTGAGGTTTTCGGCGACCCGGTCCCATTCGTCGTGACTGCCGCGCAAGGGAATGCGCTGGTCGAGGCCCGACATCATGATGGCGCGGCTGGTGGCGTTGATCTCCTCGATCCGCCCGACCGTGCGGCGCGTCACCAGCACCGCGGCGAGCCCGGCGAGCACCAGCATCAGCACGGCGACAGCGGCCATTGCGAGCTCGATCATCGCGGTGAAGCCGCTGTGGTCGCCGGCATCGCCGACACGGCTCTGCACATAGGCGATCGTGCCGAAATAGACATAGGCCATGATCGCCGCGACGATCAGCCCGAACGCCGCGATCGCGATCAGCGCAAGGCGGAAGGTCGAGGAGCGGAGCGTTTTAGCCAGGAGCACGGAGACAATATCCGATGCCGCGGATGGTGTGGATCAGCGGATAGGCCTGGGCATCATCGACCTTGCGACGGACGCGTCCGACATAGACGTCGATGATGTTGGTGGAGGGATCGAAATGCAGATCCCAGACATGCTGGAGCAGCATCGCACGCGAGACGACGCGGCCCTCGTTGCGGACCAGATATTCGAGTAATTGGAATTCCCGCGGCAACAGCGGAATCTTCCGGCCGCGGCGGCTCGCGCTGCGTGCGATCAGGTCGATGGCGAGATCGCCGACCCGCAGGATCGTCTCCTTGGCGACGGTGTCGCTGCGCCGGCCGAGTGCCTCCAGCCGCGCCAGCAATTCGGTGAAGGAGAACGGCTTGACGAGATAATCGTCGCCGCCGGCCCGCAAGCCGCGCACGCGGTCGTCGACCTCGCCAAGTGCGGAAATGATTAGGAACGGCGCGGCGATGCCGTCGTCGCGCAACTGGCGCATCACGCTGATGCCGTCGATATCGGGCAGCATGCGGTCGATGGTGATCACGGCATAGTCGCGCGCGGCGCCATGGCTGAGCGCTTCGCGCCCGGTGGCGGCGAGATCGACGTCGTAGCCGGAAGTCGTCAGCTCCTCGACGAGCTGGCCTGCGGTTTCCGCGTCGTCCTCGACGACCAGAATGCGGCGGTGAGCTCCGGTCATGACAAACTCCGCGCGACGATCGCCACCAGACTATCCCGTTCCGGGGCTGAGCGGAACCGTCCGATGACGATCGCGACAATGGTGCGGTACGGCGATGCTACTACCAAGAGTCTCCGCACACATTGACCCATTGCCACCCATAGGGCGTCAAGCTCCTGCGCCAGCAGCCGTCATAGTAGCCGGCATAGATGAAAGGTGCTCCGAAGAAGAAGCGATGGTGTTGCCGGAAGAAGGCATGGCGGCCGATGAAGGGCCTGCCGTGCCAGCCGGAGCCAGCGAAGCGCGGCCCGATCGCCGCATGCGCGAAACGTGCACCGCCAAAGCCCGGGCCGCCGAAACGGGCGCCGCCCATGCCGCCGACGCGCATACCACCGAAGCCACCGGTGTGCATGCCGCCGCCGAAGCCTCCCGTGTGCATGCCGCCGCCACCGAAATGCCCACCACCGCCGAATCCGCCATGACCGCCACCGCCACCGCCACCGCCTCTGGCAAGCACCGGTGAAGCGAGCGCCATCACCGCTGCGATCGTCACCGCGGTGAGGCCTTTGAGAATCCTGTTGTCCATCGAAGCATCCTCCGTGCTGCGCGACAATATTCTGCCGCGCGAGGAGGATCAGATGAGAGGAAGGGACAGGCGCCTTCAACTTACAAACGCGCCAGATTCTGACGCGGAAGTTAGGGAGACGCTGCTCTCTCACTCGCTCGCCCCGTTCTTGCGGGTAGAGGGTGGGGTGAGAGCGGGGAGAGGTTAGAAGCTACGCCCGCTTGCCGCCGTTTTTCTCGGCCGCGCGGCGCAGCGCTTCGGCGAGCGCACCGCCGCCGGAAGACTCCTGCTGGCGCGGGGCCGACGACGTCATGCGGGACGGGTTACGTGAGCTGTTATCCCGCTGCATGCCGGGCGCGTCCTTCTTGGCGCCGACCTCGTCGTCGAGCCGTAGTGTCAACGAGATACGCTTGCGCGCGACCTCGAAGTCTAGCACCTTCACTTTGACGATGTCGCCGGGCTTCACCACTTCACGCGGATCCTTGATGTAGGTCTTGGACATCGCCGAGATGTGCACGAGGCCGTCCTGGTGCACGCCGATATCGACGAAGGCGCCGAACGCCGCGACGTTGGTTACGGTGCCCTCGAGGATCATGCCCTTCTTGAGGTGCTTGATCTCCTCGACGCCGTCCATGAACACAGCTGCCTTGAAGGCCGGACGCGGGTCGCGACCGGGCTTCTCGAGCTCGCGCAGGATGTCGGTGACGGTCGGCAGACCAAACGTCTCGTCCACGAAGTCTTTCGGCTTCAGCGTGCGAACGATGTCGCTGCTGCCGATCAGCGCCTTGATGTCGCTCTTGGTGGCGCTGAGAATCCGGCGCACCACCGGATAGGCTTCCGGATGCACACCGGAGGCGTCGAGCGGGTCCTCGCCGCCGAGGATGCGCAGGAAGCCCGCGCACTGCTCGAACGCCTTGGGGCCGAGCCGCGGCACGTCCTTCAACGCCTTGCGCGACTTGAACGGCCCGTTGGCGTCGCGGTGTGCCACGATGCTCGAGGCGAGGCCGGAGCCGACGCCCGACACGCGCGCGAGCAGCGGAGCGGACGCGGTGTTGACGTCGACGCCGACGGCGTTCACGCAGTCTTCGACCACGGCGTCGAGGGATTTGGCGAGCTTGGCCTGGCCTAGGTCGTGCTGGTACTGGCCGACGCCGATCGCCTTGGGTTCGATCTTGACGAGCTCGGCGAGAGGATCCTGGAGCCGCCGCGCGATTGACACCGCGCCGCGCAGGGTGACGTCGAGGCCCGGCAACTCCTCCGAGGCGAACGCCGAGGCCGAATAAACCGACGCGCCGGCTTCCGACACCACGATCTTGGTCATCTTCAAGTCGGGCAGGCCCTTGACGAGGTCGGCCGCGAGCTTGTCGGTCTCGCGCGAGGCGGTGCCGTTGCCGATCGCGATCAGCTCGACACGATGTTTCAGCGCGAGCTTGCCGAGGATCGCAAGCGCCTCGTTCCACTGCCGCTGCGGCTCGTGCGGATAGATCACGGCGGTATCCACCACCTTGCCGGTCGCGTCGGTGACGGCGACCTTGACCCCGGTGCGGAAGCCGGGATCGAGACCCATGGTGACGCGGGTGCCGGCGGGCGCCGCGAGCAGCAAGTCGCGCAGATTCGAGGCGAACACGCGCACGGCCTCTGTCTCAGCCGCATTCCACAGCCGCATGCGCAGGTCGATGTTGAGATGCACCTGGATCTTGGTGCGCCAGGCCCAGCGCACGGTATCGATCATCCAGCGGTCGCCGGCGCGCTTAAGGTCGGCGATGCCGAACCGCTTCATGATCTTCAGTTCATAGACGCTCGGCACGCCGGGCGGCGATGGTTCGGCCTCGGCCTGGATCTGGAGATCGAGGATTTCTTCTTTCTCGCCGCGGAACATTGCGAGGATTCGGTGCGAGGGCAGCTTGGTCAGCGGCTCGGAGAACTCGAAATAGTCGGCAAACTTTTCGCCCTCGGTTTTCTTGCCGTCGCGCACCTTGGAGGTCATGCGCGCATTAGTCCACACCTCCTCGCGAAGCGCGCCGATCAGGTCGGCGTCTTCGTCGAAGCGCTCGACCAGGATGGCGCGGGCGCCATCGAGTGCCGCAGCGGCATCGGCAACGCCCTTCTCGGGATTGACGAAGGCTTCAGCGACCACCTTCGGATCGTTGTTGGGCTCGGCCATGAGCTGAAAGGCGAGCGGCTCGAGCCCGGCTTCCTTGGCGATCTCGGCCTTGGTGCGGCGCTTCGGCTTAAACGGCAGATAGATGTCTTCGAGGCGCGCCTTGCTGTCGGCAGCGAGAATGGAGGCCTCCAGCGCGGCATCGAGCTTGCCCTGCTCGCGGACCGATTCGAGGATGGCCTTGCGGCGGTCCTCGAGCTCGCGCAGGTAACCCAGGCGCTCCTCCAGCGTGCGCAATTGTGCGTCGTCGAGCGCACCGGTCGCTTCCTTGCGGTAGCGGGCGATGAAGGGAACCGTGGCGCCGCCGTCGAGCAGCGCCACTGTCGCCTCGACCTGCTCCGCCCGAACCCCAAGCTCCTGCGCAATTTTCTGGTTGATATTTACCACGCGAGAACCCCTCTATCCAAGCACGCATCGCGGAGGCGAACCACCGGCTGCGGGACGCCGCTTATGGACCAATCGGGGTTGATTCATCAAGGTGCGGCGGACGACCGTCGACAAGGGATTTTTTGTCGAAGCGATGCGATCTCGCCACAATCGTGGGTGCTACGCAGACGGCGCACGTCCTGCTGTCGTCCTGGCTTTCGCCAGGACGACGACGGGGATTGCCTCGACACCTTGACAGGCGCCCCGGTTCAGCGGCTGTTTTGTCTGCCGGACTCCTGAACTTCATGTGAGGATTATAATGCGGACGACATCGGTCGGCGTCTTCAAGGTCGCCACCAGAGGCCCCGGCGACGTCTCCGGATTGATGAGCATGATCGGCTCCGGCGCGATCGATCCGGCATCCATCCTGGCGATCCTCGGCAAGACCGAAGGCAACGGCGGCGTCAACGACTTTACCCGGGAATATGCCGTTGCCGCGCTGTGCACGGCGCTGGCGCCGCAGCTCGGGCTGTCGCCGCAGGAGGTCGAGCAACGCATCGCCTTCGTGATGTCGGGCGGCACCGAGGGCGTGCTCAGCCCGCACATCACGGTGTTCACGCGCCAGGACATTCTACAGCGCCCGGCAGGCCTCTCCGGCAAGCGCCTGAGCATCGGCATGGCGCACACGCGGGATTTTCTCCCTGAAGAGCTCGGCCGCTCCGCTCAGATCACGGAGACAGCCAAGGCCGTGAAGGCCGCGATGGCGGATGCCGGGATCGCCGATCCCGCCGACGTCCATTTCGTGCAGATCAAATGCCCGCTGCTCACCAGCGAGCGCGTCGAAGCGGCGAATGCGCGCGGTCACAAGACAGCGACGACCAGCGCCTACAGTTCGATGGCCTATTCGCGCGGCGCTTCCGCACTCGGCGTTGCGGTCGCGCTCGGCGAGATCGCAACCGGCGTTCGTGATGAGGACGTGCTGCGACGCTACGATCTGTTCTCGAACGTCGCCTCGACCTCGTCCGGGATCGAGCTCATGCATAACGTCGTCATCGTGCTCGGCAATTCGATGTCCTCGACGAGCGAATTCGAGATCGGGCATGCCGTGATGAGCGATGCGATCGACACCGCGGCGGTGCTTGCGGCGTTGGAGAGCGTTGGGCTCCGTGCCGGGCAACAGACGACGACCGGCAGCAAGCTTGTCAACATCTTCGCTAAGGCCGAGGCCTCCCCTGATGGCTGCGTGCGCGGCTTCCGCCACACCATGCTCGAAGATACCGATATCAGCTCGACACGCCACGCCCGGGCTGCCGTTGGCGGGTTGATTGCCGGCCTCGCCGGCACTGGTGCGGTCTACGTCTCCGGCGGCGCCGAGCATCAGGGCCCAGCCGGCGGCGGCCCGGTCGCGGTGATCGCAAAGTTCTCCAATTGATGCGCGCGCATGCAATTCGGGATTACCTCTCCATCCGGCGCAACCCTGCCCTTCGCGCCGCTCAGTTGATTAAAGTGTTCCTGTGCGAAACTAAGGTGGCGCCGCACGAAGAGGTTTGGATCGCATGACTTTCCCGATGAGCTGGAACGAATGGGCGCAGCACGATGGCGTGGGGCTGGCCGCGCGCGTCCGCAAGGGCGAGCTCACGGCAAAGGAGTTGGCGCGCCAGGCCGCCGCGGGCGTCGCCAAGGTCAATCCGGCACTGTCGGGCGTGGTCGAGCTGTTCGATGACGTGATCGCCGATCCGGCCAAGGACGGCGCCAATCTCGCCGGCCCGTTCGCAGGCCTGCCCTTCCTGATGAAGGACCTCGGCCCGACCATGAAGGGGCGGCTCCAGGAGATGGGCTCGCTGTTAATGCGCGGCAATCGCGCCAGCGCCGACACGTTCCTGACCGGCAAATTCCGCCAGGCCGGACTGAACCTGATCGGACGCACCACGACACCGGAGTTCGGCGTCTGCAGCTCGGCCGACAATCCGGCCGTCTATGTCACGCGCAATCCCTGGGACACCGACTACACCACCTGCGGCTCGTCGGCCGGGAGCGCCGCAATGGTCGCGGCCGGCGTGGTGCCGATCGCACACGCGACTGACGGCGGCGGCTCGATCCGCATTCCCGCCGGCGTCAACGGCAATATCGGCTTGAAAGTCTCGCGCGGCGTGTTCTCGCTCGCACCGCACATGTCCGATCTCACCGGCCTCGTCTCGATCCAGGGCTGCCAGTCGCGCTCGGTGCGCGACACCGCCGCCTTCGTCGACCATGCAAGGGGAGCGGCGCCCGGCGAATTCATGCCGTTCTGGACCACGGCGCAGCCTTATTCCGAGATGATCAAGCGCGACCCGTCAAAGCTTCGTATCGCGCTGTCGCACAGCTGGGGCGACTACACCGCGACGCCCGAGATCGCGGCCGAGCTGGCGAAGGCCGGCCGCTTCCTCGAAGGCCTCGGCCATCACGTCGACTACGCCCTGCCCGAACTCGAGTTCCGCGCCGCGTTCGAGGCGCAGACCACCTGCTACATCTCGAATTTTGCCGTGGTGATCTCCAACATGCTCGCCGCGCGCGGACTGGAACGGCCGCCGGAAGATCTCATCGAACCCATGAATATCCGGATCTGGGAAGCCGGCCGGCATACGAGCTTCGCCGAGCGGGCGAAGATGCAAGGCGTGTTCAACACGACCTCGCGCGCCTTCGGCGCCTTCTTCGAGCAGTGGGACGTGATCTTGACCCCGATCACGGCGCTGCCGACGCCGAAGGTCGGCACCCGGGAATATCTCACCATCTCCGACAACCCCGACGTGCTCGACTGGTTCGGCAATCTTTGGCGCTTCTTCGCCTTCACGCCGCTCGCCAATCTCTGCGGCATGCCGGCGATCTCGATGCCGATGGCCACGCAGGACCACGGCCTGCCGCTGGGCATCCAGGCGATTGCGAAGCAGGCCAATGACGGCCTCCTGCTGCAACTCGCCGCCCAGATCGAGCGCGCGCTCGACGGCAAGTGGAACGACGGCAGGAAGCCGAAGGTGCATGTGAGCTGAGCGAGTTGATCGCATTAACTTGCGATCCGCGAACGGCCTCAGTTCTTCACCGAGGGAATTTCCTCCGGCCGGGGCTGCTGCTGGCCCTGCTGGTACATTGCCAGCGCCTTTTCGAGCGCTTCGCGCAGAGCCAGCGCCGCGGCCACGCTGCAACGCAGATGCGCGGTCTGGACCACATCAACCCTGACGGCGGCGCCGACCGGCATCAGAAGGTTCGCCGCAAGCTCGATTTGAATCGCGCCGTTGTGGTGGCCGAAGCAGGATGCACCGTCGAAATAGATGATCGGCGCCCGCTCCGAGCTCGATGTCGAAATGATGACGGGCCCCTGGCTGGTGACGGGCGTTTCGGGATCGGCCATGGGCACTCCTTACGGCTGGTCGAACGAACGAGGCGCCCACCATCGTTGCTTCGGCCCGCCCTGTCGAGGCCAAACCGCCCCCGGCACCCACCGTGGGACGCGCATTCGGGGTTTTGCGCCGCGCCCGCCACTGGTCTAGAACGTCCTCATGTCCAGCTCACCGACCACACTTTCGTTCGAGGACCTCGCCGAGGCGATCAAGGGTCGCCGCTCCGATTACGGCCAGATCAGCGGGCTCCAGCTCGACCGCTTCGCACCGCGCGAAGCCTGGTCCAGCCTGCCCTACCGGCCGGTCTTTGTCGGTGACACCGAGACCGGCGTCCTGCATGGCGGGGTCGTCACCGCGATGCTGGACGAGAGTTGCGGCATGGCGGTGCAACTCGCGCTGGACGGCACAAGCGCGATCGCGACGCTCGATCTGCGCATCGACTATCAGAAGCCGGCAACGCCGGGCCTCGACATCAAGGCGCATTCGGTCTGCTACCGCACCACGCGTTCGATTGCCTTCGTGCGCTCCACCGCCTATCAGGAGTCCGAGGACGATCCGGTCGCGACCGCGACCGCCTGTTTCATGATCGGCGCCAACCGCACCAACATGCTCGCGGATCGCAGGATGGATTCGCCCGGCATCCCGAGGCTGGAGGCGCCGGACGATCCGGAAGGCCCGTTCGCCAACAGCCCGTTCGCACGCTGCCTCGGCATTCGCGTCAACGACGACGGCACACTGACGATGCCGTTCTCGCCAAAGATCATCGGCAATCCGATTCTGCCTGCGATCCATGGCGGCATGACCGGCGCCTTCCTCGAAACCACCGCGATCTTCGGAGTGGCCCGTGAACTCGGCGCCACCGCACTGCCCAAGCCGATCGGACTGACCGTCAACTATCTGCGCTCCGGCCGCGCGCTCGACACGTTCGCCAACGTCTCGATCGTGAAACAGGGCCGGCGCATCGTCGCCTTCGAGGCACGGGCCTGGCAGGACGATGCGAACAAGCCGATCGCCACAGCCTTCGGCCATTTCATGCTGCGGCCGACGCCCGGAAACGACGAGGAATAGGCGCATTTTCCCTTGACGGCCAAGGTCTGGGCCACAACGATAGCGCGTCCCCTCACGAGAGGTATTGGCTTGCGGCATCCGCTCGACATCATCGCCATGTTCGCCGCGCTCTGGCTGCTGGCAGCGATGGTGCTCGACGCGCTGACGCCGAAGGAGCTGACGACGGTGATGATCGGCATCGCCATCGGACCCGCCGTCGTCATCACCGCCGTGTTCTACTATCTGCGCTGCCCGCGCACCGATTTCGCGGTGATGTTCGCCGCGCTTTGGCTGATCTCCGACATCGGCATCGCGTTCATCTCGCCAACGCAGCTGCCCCACTTTCTGATCGCGCTCGGCTTCGTGCCGGCGCTGCTGATCGGGATCGTGCTGCACTGGCAACGCTTCCAGCGCCGCCATGAGCGGCTGCCCGTGCCATCGGTCAAGCGCGGCTAGCGCGGCAGCAAATTGGTCTTGGCGAGATCGACGACCTCGTCGCCGCGGCCGTTCATCACGGCGCGCAAGACCCAGAGGCTGAAGCCCTTGATCTGTTCGGGCGTGATGGTCGGCGGCATCGACAGCTCCTGCTTGGCGGTGACCACATCGAGCAGCGCCGGTCCGTGGTGGGCCAGCATCTCCTTCATCGCACCTGGAAGCTCGCCGGGATCCTCGACCCGCCTTGCGAAGATACCCATCGCGCGCGCCATCGCCGCGAAGTCCGGATTCTCCAGATCGACATTGGTGTCGACGAAACCGGCCGCCTTCATCTCCAGTGCGACGAAGCCGAGCACGCCGTTGTTGAAGATGACCACCTTCACCGGCAGCTTCATCTGCGTCAGCGTGATCAGATCGCCCATCAGCATGGTGAAGCCCCCGTCGCCGGAGAGCGAGATCACCTGCCGGCCGGGCTGCGCGGCCTGCGCGCCGATCGCCTGCGGCATGGCGTTGGCCATCGAGCCGTGCACGAACGAGCCGATCAGCCGGCGGCGTCCGTTCATCTCGAGATAGCGCGCGGCCCACACCGTCGGCGTGCCGACATCGGCGGTGAACACCGCATCATCGCTCGCATGGTCGCTGATGACCTTTGCCAGGTATTGCGGATGGATTGGTTTGCTGCCCGGCGTGCCCTTGGCGAGCGAGTCGAGGCCTTCGCGCGCCTTCTTGTAATGCGCGATCGCATCGTCGAGGTGCTTGCGCTGCGTCTTGGATTTCAGAAGCGGCAGCAGCGCCTCGAGGGTGAGCTTGACGTCGCCGACCAGGCCGAGGTCGATCTTGCAGCGGCGCCCGAGATTTTCCGGACGGATGTCGATCTGCGCGATCTTGGCATCGGTCGGGAAGAACTGCTTGTAGGGAAAATCGGTCCCGAGCATCACCAGCGCGTCGCAGGCGTGCATGGCGGCATAGCCGGAGGAGAAGCCGATGAAGCCGGTCATGCCGACATCGTAGGGATTGTCGTATTCGACATGCTCCTTTCCGCCCAGCGCATGCACGATCGGGCTCTTCAAGGCTTCCGCAAGCTGCATCAGCGGCGCATGCGCGCCGGCGCAGCCGCGACCGCAGAACAGGGTGATGCGTTCGGCGCCGTTCAGGAGATCCGCAAGCGCCTTCAACTCATCCGCCTGCGGCACAACCTTCGGCGCCGACAGCGCAAGGCCACGCGCCGTCGACAGCGCGCGCTTGGGTGGGCTGCGGAAGGCGACGTCGCCCGGCATGGCGACAACGGCGACGCCGCGCATGCCGACCGCCGCGCGGATCGCGTTTTCCAGCACGTAGGGAAGCTGACTCGGATCGGAGACCAGCTCGCAATAATGGCTGCACTCGCGGAACAGGTTTTGCGGATGCGTCTCCTGGAAATAGCCGCTGCCGATCTCGGCGGTCGGAATTTGCGCGGCGATCGCCAGCACGGGAACGCGGCTGCGATGGGCGTCGAACAGGCCGTTGATCAGATGCAGATTGCCGGGACCACACGAGCCCGCGCACACCGCAAGGCTGCCCGTCATTTCCGCTTCCCCGGCGGCGGCGAAGGCCGCGACCTCCTCGTGCCGGACATGGATCCATTCGATCGTGCCGCGCCGCCGCAGCGCTTCGGTCAGCGCATTCAGACTGTCGCCGACGATGCCGTAGATGCGCTTGACGCCAGCCTGTTCGAGCGTTGCCACGAACAGATCGGCTACATTGTTGATCGCCATGTCGGTCTCCTGATCTCGCTGGTGCAGCAAGATAGGATAACGTGCGACCGTGACGACATCACGGCTTGTTTATTGCCGCTTCAGTCTTTCGCAATCGCCCGATCGTAGGCCGCGATCGTCAATTTTGCGCGAGCGGCAACGTCCGTTACCGTCATGCCGGGCTTGTAGAGGTTGGAGCCCAGCCCGAACGCCGTCACGCCACCCTCGATGTACTCCGCGAAATTCTGGTCGGAGACGCCGCCGACGGCGGCGATCATCACGCCGGCCGGCAGCACGGCGCGGATCGCGGCGATGCCGGACGCGCCGAGCACGCTTGCCGGAAAGAACTTCAGGCCAGAGGCGCCGGAGCGCGCGGCCAGCAGCGCCTCGGTCGGCGAAAACACGCCCGGCAACGTGACCATGGCGTATTGGTGCGCACGCGTGAGCACCTGCGTATCGACATTCGGCGAGACCATCAGCTTGCCGCCGACATCGTTGAGCCGATCGACATCCGCTGTGGTCAGCACCGTGCCGGCGCCGATCAGCACGCCGGCCGGCGCGAGCTTGACGGCGGTGGCGATGGAGCGGAACGGATCGGGCGAGTTTAGCGGGATCTCGATCGCGGTCATGCCGGCCTCGATCAGCACGCCGACGATGGCCTGCGTTTCCTCGGGCTTCACGCCGCGCAGGATCGCAAGCAGTGGCCGCTTCATCGCCGGAAAGGGAACGCTCATTTCAACAGTCCTCTCATTTCGTCCAGATCGCGGCAGCCGCCATCGACAGACCGCGGCGGACCGCTTCATCGGCATCGACGGGGTTCACGGTGACCGACAACGCATCGAAAGCCAACGTGTACAGCATCGCGAGCCGCCCCGAGGCAATCAACGTAATGCCTGCTTTCGGCACGGCGCCGGAGAGCCCGGCGGCCAGCTCGATGCCGATCAAAGTGCCCGACAGCGTTTCGCGCGCCGCGGCCGGTGTGCTCCCGAACAGAAGCTGACGCGAGCGCGCGCCGAACAGAAAATTGGCCGCGAACGACGGCGCCTCATACGCAGCTCTCACCGCCGCCTTGAAGCTCGCGACGTCCTCGGCGTCTTCGGCGCCTGCGACCGCAAGCGACAAGATCGTCTCGCGCGACACAACGCTGAAGAGCTCGCCGGTCATGAAGGTGGAGAAATGCGCGATCGTATCGTCCTTCAGGCGTACCCATTTCGAATGCGTGCCGGGCATGCAGACCAGCGCCTCACCTGCGGCATCGAGACCAAGCGCGCCGAGCAGCTGTGTCTCCTCGCCGCGCATCACGTCCGGCGCTCTTGTATCGCGCTGCGCGATACCCGGCAGGATGCGGATATCGCGTGCTTCGCCCGGCACGTGCGCGGCCTGCTCCAGGACGGCCGCGAGCGGCGCGGGTGTATCGACATATCCGGCTTCGACCCAGCCCGTCTTGGCGCCGGCCATGCCGCAGACCAGAACCGGCAGATGAGCTGGTGCTTCGACGGCGGCAAGATGGGATTGCAGCACGGCCGCGAAGCCGGTCTTTGCCGCCGCCAGCATGCCCTCGCCGCTGCGGCGTTCGGCCAGCACTACGCCGGTACGATCGATCAACCAGAGCCGGAAGCTGCTGGTGCCCCAGTCCACCGCGACGTAAGCGGGTTCGGTCATCTCGGTTCTCGTCCTCGTCTCACCGGCAAGACGCCGTCTCGCGACAATGAGACGACGGCCCGCAAATTCGCCACGGGATATCGGCTATTGCCGCCGCAAACCAGCGTTTTCTCGCGGGACTGAGCCGCTGTAGCGCTGGCACACCGCTTGCGGAGCGGTGGCACACCGCTTGCTCAAGCAACCCTGCTCACGTCCGTGAACCGCGCAATAAGACGCGTCAACATCAGATGAGGAAACCCATGGAGATCGGCTATTTCACGATGCCTTCGCACCCGCCGGAGTGCGGCCTGAAGGAAGGGAACGACTGGGACCTGCAGGTCATGCGCTGGCTCGACGAGCTCGGCTATCAGGAGGCCTGGGTCGGCGAGCACCATACCGCGCCCTGGGAACCCAATCCCACGCCCGATCTGCTGATCGCGCAGGCGCTGATGCAGACCAAGAATATCCGTATCGGGCCGGGCGGCTTCCTGCTGCCCTATCACCACCCGGCCGAGCTCGCCAACCGCGTCGCCATGCTCGATCACCTCTCGGGAGGTCGGCTCAATTTCGGCGTCGCGGCGAGCGGCCTGCCGAGCGACTGGGCCATGTTCAATGTCGACGGCATGAGCGGACAGAACCGCGACATGACGCGCGAGGCGCTGGAGATCATTCTGAAGATGTGGAGCGATCCCGCGCCCTGGACCTACAAGGGCAAATTCTGGACGGTGACCAAGCCGGACACGATGTTCGACTTCTTGAAACCCCACATCAAGCCGTTGCAGACGCCGCACCCGCCGATCGGCGTCGCTGGGCTCTCGAAGAACTCGGACACGCTGAAGCTCGCCGGCGAGCGCGGCTTCATTCCAATGAGCCTCAACCTGAACCCGGCCTATGTCGGCAGTCATTGGGATTCGGTTGTAGCCGGTGCCGCCAAGACCGGGCGCAAGCCGGACCGGGCCGATTGGCGGCTGGTGCGCGAGGTGTTCGTCGCCGATACCGACGAGGAAGCGTGGCGGCTCTCGACCGGCGACATGATGGGCCGGATGATGGGCGAGTACTTCCTGCCGCTGCTCGGCCATTTCGGCTTCAAGGACTATCTGAAGCACGCGCCCGACGTGCCCGATAGCGACGTCACCGTCGAATATTGCGCCAAGCGGAACTGGATCGTCGGCTCGCCAGCGACCGTCGCCGAGAAAATCGAGAAGATCTACGAGGAGGTCGGCGGCTTCGGCGTGCTGCTGGTGTTCGGCTTCGACTACAAGCACAAGGCTGAAGCCTGGCATCACTCGCTGTCGCTGCTGAAGAACGAGGTGATGCCGCGCCTGAAGCATCTCGGCTCCGCGAAGAAGGCGGCTTGACCCGACGCGGGTGCGGCGCGATCGTGCCGCACCCACATCCATTTCGGAGATTTCCGCGTGACGGTGGACGCCAGTGCTTTCGACGCTAAGAATTTCAAGCAGGCGATGCGCCAGTGCGCCGGCGCGGTCGCGCTGGTGACGGTCGGCGCCGAGCACGGCAAGCGCACGGGGCTGACGGTGACCTCGGCCTGCTCACTGTCGGACTCGCCACCATCCCTGATCGTGTGCGTCAACCGCAACGCCAGTGCGCACGCGCGCATCCGCGAGGAAGGCGCGTTCGCGATCAACTTCCTGCACGAGGACCACGCCCTCCTGGCGCTTACCTTCAGTGGCCAGAAGGGCGTCAATGGCGACGACCGTTTTGCGTTCGGGGAGTGGACGCGTGGGGTGACCGGCGCGCCGGTGCTGAGCGATGCGGTCGCCGCATTCGACTGCGTGCTGGCGCAGGAATTCGAGACCAAGACGCATTCGATCTTCGTCGGCGAGGTGCGCGGCGCATCGCATTCCGACGGGGCGGCGCCGCTCGTGTATCTGCGCAGCAGCTTCCACGCCCCGCGCGAAATCCGCGGCACCGTGACAGTCGGCGACCTCGACTCGCGACATCTGAGCTGGAGCGATTTTTCGTAGAGAGCGGCGGCAGGCTCGCTGCCGCTCCCGTCTCCCCTTGCGGGAGAAGGTGGCGCGAAGCCCCGGATGAGGGGTATCTCTCCGCGGACTCAGAAGCAAGAGAGTCAAGTGCGGAGAGATACCCCTCGCCCGTCTCGCCGCGTTCGCGGCGAGCCGCCCTCTCCCGCAAGGGGAGAGGGAAGAAAGATCGCTACTGCGTCGTCTCGATCTTCAACTGCTTGATCTTGCGATACAGCGTGGCGCGGCTCAGCTTCAGCGCGCGCGCTGTTTCCGTCACGCGGCCGCCGTGTTTGCGCAAGGCTTCGACGATCGCCGCGCGCTCCGCCGCTGCGAGATCCGGCTCCGCCCTTCCACCAAACGGCGGCAGATCGAGGTCGGCATCGGTGATGACGTCGTCCTCCGCCGTGCAGCCGGCGAGCCGCAGCACATGCCGAAGCTGGCGCATGTTGCCGGGATAGGGATAGGCCGCGAGCCGCGCCCAGGCCTCGTCCGAGAGCGAGCAATTCGGCGCCTCCTCGTGAGCGATCTGGCGGATGACGTCGTCGCGGTCGGCGCGCTCGCGCAAGGCCGGCAGCCGCACCTCCATGCCGCGCAGACGGAAATATAGGTCGGTGCGGAAGGCGCCCTCCTCGGCCATGCGGCCGAGATCGCGATGGGTGGCGCTGATCAGGCGAATGTCGACCGGCACGGGCTTCAGCGCGCCGAGCGGCCAGACTTCGCGGTTCTCCAGCACCCGTAGCAGCCGCGTCTGCAGCGCGATCGGCATGTCGCCGATCTCGTCGAGGAACAGCGTGCCGCCGTCTGCCTGCACGATCAGGCCCTTCGAGCCGTCGCGGCGTGCGCCGGTGAAGGCGCCGGCCTCGTAGCCGAACAGCTCGGCATCGATCAGGCTTTCCGGCATCGCCGCGCAGTTCAGCGCGACATAGTTGTGGCGCGCGCGATTGCCGGCTGCGTGAATGGCACGGGCGAACACATCCTTGCCGACGCCGGTCTCGCCATGCAGCAGCACCGGCAGATTGCGATCGCCGATGCTTCTAAGTCGCTTCACGCTCCTGATCAGGCTGGGATCGCGTCCGGCGAGCCGCTGCAGCGCATCGAAGCGATCGACCGGTGCATCGCGGCGCGGCGCGAGCGGACGGGTCGAGGCCCTCGCCCGCAGCGGCGGCGCGACATGGCCGTGCCCTAGTGAACTGCCATCGGCCCGGCGCAGTTCGACGAGATCGTCTGCGTCGCGCGCGGCGGGATGGTCGAATTTGACATAGCGCGACAGATCGATGCCGGCTGCGATCAAGCCGTCGGTGAGACCCAGCAGTGCGCGCGCCGAACGGCAGGCGCCGACGATGCGGCGATCGTCGTCATAGGCGAGCAGGCCGCCGCCGCCGTCGCCCGGCACGGTCGCGATCCAGGCGTTGCGGAAATGACTGCGGAAGATCGCGCCCTCCATGCGCCGCGTTGCCTCCATCGTCACCGCGAGCGCAAGCTGATGCGCGGTGCGTTCGAGGTCCTCGCGGCAGGAGGTGATGTTCACGGCGCCTGCGAGCCGTCCCGCCTGGTCAAACAGCGGCGTCACGGCGCAGGAAAACATGTGCCACTGCGCGCGAAAATGCTCGTCGCGATGCACCAGGATCGGCTTCTGCTCGGCGAGCGCGGTGCCGAGCCCATTGGTGCCTTCGGAGGCCTCGGAAAAATTCGAGCCTGTGTAGATCTTCCAGTCCATGAATAGTCGTGCGTCGGCCTCGCCGGGCAGGCGGCTGAACAGCATGGTTGCGTTCACGTCTGCCAGGTTGACGCAATAACCGGCACCGCGCAGTACCCGGGCGAGGTCGTCGAGCTCCGGTGTTGCAAGCCGGATCGTCTCCTCCATGGGTTCGGCGACGTGACGGATCTCGGCTTCGGTGAGCGTCTGCGGCGGCCCCTGACGGCCGGGATCGAGCTTGTGGCTGACCAGGCAGCGCCGCCAGGAATTGGCAATGCGCGAAGAGGCATCGACGTCGGCCAAGCGGTCTATAACCTGATTGGCGACGGACAAGACACGGGCGACATGGTTCGAGGCCGAAAGGCTGGCCATCGCGGACGTCTCCACCCTGCATTATTGTGCAAAGTCTGGCACCGCAGGCGGGGATGTCAATCGGGAACCGGGAACGCGGCGAAGCGCAATCAGAATTGCTGCACCGCCCTCACCACGTATCAATACAGGGCCGCTTCTTCCCAGTCCGCGCCGGCGGCTTCGGCACCGAGCGCAGGCCCGCCATGATCCAGCGCCTGGTCTCGGCGGGGTCGATGACGTTGTCGATCTCGAACACGGAGGCGATCGAGACCGCCTTGCCGTTGGCATAGAGCTCGGCGACCTTGTTGCGATAGTAAGTCTCGCGCTCGACGGGGTCGGCGATCGCCTCCATCTCCTTGCGGAAGCCGAGGCGGACGTAACCCTCCAGGCCCATGCCGCCGAACTCGCCGGTCGGCCAGGCCGCGGTGAAGAATGAGGCGTGGAAGCCACCGCCAATCATCGACTGTGCACCCAGCCCATAGCCCTTGCGCAGCACGATGCCGAACAACGGCACAGTCAGGCTCGCGCCTGTCACGAACATGCGCGAGACGTGGCGCACGATTGCCGTCTTCTCGGCTTCCGGACCGACCATGAAGCCGGGCGTGTCGCACAGCGAGACGATCGGCAGATCGAAGGCGTCGCAGAGCTGGAGGAAGCGCGCGGCCTTGTCGCCGGCATCGGCGTCGATCGCACCGCCGAGATGCCGCGGATTGTTGGCGATCAGGCCGAACGGCTTGCCCTCGACACGGATCAACGCCGTGATCATGCCGACACCGTAGTCGCGGCGCAGCTCCAGCACGGACTCCTTATCCGCGACGAGGTCGATCACGCTGCGGATGTCGTAGACGCGCAGGCGGTTCTCGGGGATCGCGCGGCGCAGCAGGCGCTGGTCGGCGGCCTGCCAGTCCGTCACCGCACCCTGGAAATAGGATAGGTATTTTTGCGCAACGGATGTTGCCTCTTCTTCGTCCTCGACGAGGATGTCGATCACGCCGTTCGGCGACTGGAACGTAACAGGACCGACCTCGGCCGGGTGATAGACACCGAGCCCGCCGCCTTCGATCATCGCGGGGCCCCCCATGCCGATCGAGGCGTTTTTGGTTGCGATGATGACATCGCAGCAGCCGAGCATCGCGGCATTACCGGCGAAGCAATAGCCGGAGACGATGCCGATAACCGGCACCAGACCCGAGAGCCTTGCGAACTGCACGAAGGACGGACCATCAAGCCCGGTCATGCCGAGCCGGTCGGTATCGCCGGGGCGGCCGCCGCCGCCCTCGGCATAGAACACCAGCGGCACGCGCCAGTCTTCCGCGAGCGTCAGCATGCGGTCGATCTTCTTGTGGTTCATGTGGCCTTGCGTGCCCGCGAGCACGGTGTAGTCGTAGGCCACGACGATGCAGCGCCCGCCTTCGGGACCGAACTTCTCGGCGTTCACGGTCGCGACGCCCATGACGAGGCCGTCGGCCGGCGTGTTCTTGACGAGATCGTCGAGCTTGCGCCGGCGCCGCTGCGCCGCAATCGCAAGGCTGCCGTACTCCATGAACGAGTCGTCGTCGACGAGCTGCGCGACATTCTCGCGCGCGGTGCGCTGATTGGTGTTGCGGCGGCGCTCGACGGAGGCAGGGCGATTTTCGTCGAGCGTGTTGGCCTGGCGGGCGATCAGTTCGGCGAGATCAGGACGGATGTGGTCGAGATCGACATCGGTTTCCGTTGCCGACGCGTCCGCCGCAACGTCGAGCGGCTCCAGATACATGATCGGCTCGCCATGCATCAGCGTGATACCGTCGCCGGCGAGTAGCTTCGTGACGCGGCCGCCCTGCTCGGCCATGACCAGATGTTCCATTTTCATGGATTCGATCACGGCGAGCTGCTGGCCCGGGCGCACGACCTCGCCTTCCTTCACCTGAATAGTGACAATGGTCCCCTGCAAGGGTGCCGCGACCATCACTGTGCCTTCGGGCACGGTCTGTGCCGTATGCGCCTCGGTGCCGGGACCGCCGTTTCGCTCCGTCGCTGCAAAATAAAGTGGTTTGGCCGCGCCATCCGCGGCTTCGACGAGCTTGCCCATGTTGCAATCGATGAAGTCGGTCGCGATGCGGTTGGACCTGAAGTCGGGATGCGCCAGCACCGCCTGGAGGAAGGCGATGTTGGTGATGACGCCGTCGATCCGAAACTCGCGCAAGGCGCGCGAAGCCTTGGCGACCACGTCGTGCCAGGCTTCACCGGGCGTATGCACGATGACCTTTGCCAGCAGCGAGTCGAAGGCGGCGCTGGTCTTGTAGCCGGCATAACCGAAACTATCGACGCGGACGCCGGGGCCCGACGGCGGTTCGAACACGGCGAGCACGCCGCCGGTCGGGTGCGTCGCGCCTAGCTCGTCCAGTGTCTCCATGTTGACGCGGAGCTGCATGGCATAGCCGCGCGGTTTCGGGATCGAGCCTTGCGCCAGGCCGAGCGAGGCAAGCGAGGCACCGGCGGCGACCGCGAGCTGGGCGCGGACGAGATCGAGGCCGAGCACCTCTTCCGTCACGGTGTGCTCGACCTGAAGCCGCGGGTTGGCCTCGATGAAGGCAAAACTGTCTTCGGCGGCACCGTCGACCAGGAACTCGAACGTGCCGAGATTGTCGTACGACGCGGCCACGGCGAGTTGCTTCGCCGCCGCGATGATACGGCCACGCAAGCCGTCGCTGAGCGACGGGCTCGGCGCCACCTCGATCAGCTTCTGGTGTCGGCGCTGAATGGTGCATTCGCGCTCCCAGAGGTGGGAGATCGCGCCGTCGCGATCGCCGATGATCTGCACCTCGATATGGCGCGCCTGCCGGATCAACCGCTCGGCATAGACGCCGTCGAAGCCGAACGCGGCCTTGGCCTCGGACTGGCAGCGCGCATAGGCCTCCGCGAGATCGGCAGCGCGCTCGACCACGCGCATGCCGCGCCCGCCGCCGCCGGCCATTGCCTTGATCACGATTGCCGCGTTGCTGCCGAGCGAGGTGAAGAACGCCGCGATGTCCTCCAGCGAGGACGGCCCGCTGGTGCCGGCGATGATCGGGACGCCGCAGCGCTTTGCCAGTTGCCGTGCCGCCACCTTGTCGCCGAACAACTCGAGCGCCGCGGCCCGGGGCCCGACGAAGGCGATGCCTGCATCGGCGCAGGCCTTCGCGAACGCAGCGTTCTCGCTGAGGAAGCCGTAGCCGGGATGCACGGCGTCGCAGCCTGCGCTCTTCGCCGCCTTGACCACGGCCTCGATGTCGAGATAGGCCCGCGCGCCGCGACCGGGGATTTCGACGGCCTCGTCGGCAACCCGCACATGCAGCGACATCGCATCGTCCGCGGGATGGATCGCGACCGTCGCGATGCCGGAATCGGCTGCGGCGCGCGCGATGCGGATGGCGATCTCGCCGCGATTGGCGATCAGGAGCTTCTTGAACGACATGCAGCGTCTCCATGCCCGCGTGCCCAAGCGCGGGTCGGCAGGTCCCATGGTTCTGCTTCGTCACTTTAACCGAGGCCGTCAAGGGCAAGAACGCGGTCCCGACGACCGTTCCCGCGGGCCGGAATTTCAATCGGTCGCGCGCGCCGTGATGAGGCGAATAATCCGCGCCACGGCAGACGGGATCGGCGCGATGATCGGCACGGTGAACATCGGCTGAAGCTCGCACGCAGCTTCGCCCAGCGGGCCGCCACCGATGATGACCGCCTCCGCGCCATCCTGTGCGATGCAGGCCTCGACCGCGCCGGCAAGCGCCGCACGCAATCGCGCCGGATCGCCCATCAGGTCTTGCGGATCGCCTTTGGCGAAGCGGGCGCCGGTATAACGCGATCGCAACCCCAGCGCGTCCGGCACGGCGTCGATCTTCGATTCCAGCAGCGGCGTCGTGGTCGCCACGCCGAAGCGACGGCCGTTCTCGGCGGCTGCCAGCATGGAGGACTGACCGATACCGACCGCGGGCCGTTTAACCGCGGCTTTGATCCCGGCCAACCCGGGATCGCCGAACGCCGCGACGATGATGCCGTCGCATGCATGCCGGTTCGACTGCGCGATCTCCAGAACTTCGATGGAAGCTGCATCCAGCGCATCCGGCGTCACGATCATTTGCGGCGCGCGCGTTGCGGTCGCGCCGTCGATGTCGAAGCCGTCCACGGCGGCCGACCTCGCGATGGCGACCATCATCTCAGTGGTCGCCACAGAACTGTTCGGATTGATCAGGAGAATGCGCGCGCTCATTCTCCTGCTATACTAGGCCGCCCGTACCCCCGCAACGAAAGCACTGACCTCGTCTTCCAGCGATTGCAGCTTCTGCGACAGCCGGCCGCTCGATTGCAGCACGAGGCCGGCGGCCTGGCCGGTCTCCGCCGTCGCGTCGGTCACACCCGAGATGTTCTGCGAAACCTGGTCGGTGCCGGAGGCGGCCTCCCGTACGCTGTGCGCGATCGCCGCCGTCGCGGCGCCCTGCTCCTCGACGGCTGCGGCGATCGACGAGGAAATTTCGTTGACCTCCATGATGGTCTTGCGAATGCTGTCGATGTTGCCGACCACCTGGTTGGTCTCGGCCTGGATCGCCGATATCTGCGCGCCGATCTCGTCGGTCGCCTTCGCGGTCTGGCTCGCCAGCGACTTCACTTCGCTTGCCACCACTGCAAAACCCTTGCCGGCCTCGCCGGCGCGCGCCGCCTCGATGGTGGCGTTGAGCGCGAGCAGATTGGTCTGCGAGGCGATCTGGTTGATGAGGTCGATGACCTCGCCGATCTTGTGCGCGGCTGCAGCAAGTCCCTGCACGGTGTCGTTGGTGCGTTGACCGTCGGCGGCGGCCTTGTCGGCCACGCTTGCAGCCTGCGCGACGCGCTGGCTGATCTCGGCGATCGAGGACGACAGCTGCCCGGCGGCGGAGGCCACCGTCTGCACGTTGCTCGAGGCCTGCTGGCAGGCGGTGGCGACGAGGCTCGCACGGTCGGTCGCCTTGTCGGCGGTCTCGGACATGCCCTGCGCGGCCTGCTGCATCGCGCGCGCCTCCTTGAACACGTCGCGGACGACGGCTTGAACGTTCGCTTCGAACTTGCCGGCGAGGTCGGTCATCGTCTTGCGCTTCTCCTCGTCGGCCTTCTGCTTCGTCTCCTGCTGTTCGGCGTGCATGCGGCCGACCGCCGACGCATTGTCCTTGAACACGGCGAGCGCCTTGGCGAGCCCGCCGATCTCGTCGCGACGATCGGTATGGGGCACGTCGAACGCGCTGTCGCCGGCGGCGAGGCGGTCGGTCAGTGCCGTGATCTTCGCCAGCGGCCGGGTCACGCTGCGGCCGATCACGAAGGAGGCGCCGAGCACGAGCACGAACACGACCAGGCACACCAGGGCGAAGGTCATCGCATTCTGGCGGAAAACGGCGTCGACGTCGTCGAGATAGATCCCGGTGCCGATGATCCAGCCCCAGGGCGCAAAGCCCTTCACATAGGAGATTTTCCCGACCGGCTGGTCGAAGCCGGGCTTCGGCCAGAGGTAGCTGTAGAAGCCCGCGCCCTGCTTTTTGACGACGTCGACGAAGCCGACGAACAGCGCGTTGCCGGACGGATCCTTCATCCCGGAGAGATCCTTGCCGTCGAGTTCGGGCTTGATCGGATGCATGACCATCTTGGGGGTCATGTCGTTCAGCCAGAAATACTCGACCTTGTCGTAGCGCAGGCTCTTGATCTCCGCGATCGCGCCGGCCTGGGCCTGCTCGCGCGGGAGTTTTCCTTCGCTCTCGAGCTTCTGGTAGTGCGCCAGGATGCCGTAGCCGACGTCGACCAAGTGCTGCGTCTTGGCCTGACGATCGGCGATCATCTGCGCGCGCAAGGTCGAAAGCGCGATCGGCGCCAGCGCGATCATGCCAAGGAGGCTGATGCCGACAATCAGGACCAGCTTGAAACTGATGCGGGAGAAAAACATTGGTGCTCGCAAGATTTGGAAGGCTGATATGCCAGTTTATCCCGCGCCCCTTAGCAAAGCTTTAAGCATTCGGGTTCCCCCACCCCGCAAAACTCCATGCATCCTACCGGCATGCCGCAGACGGCTCGCAGGCTCGCGAGGCTGGCTGCATCCGAGATGCGAACTCTTCAAAACTAGAAGACCTCGACATCGCCCCTCCGAGCGTTGACTTGCAGGGGGCTCTGACGGAACGATCGGCGCAGATCATCGGCGCCAGCCGGGGCATGGGCGCAGCCGGAGGCCAGAGGCTCAATGCACCAATCGACATCGACAGGGTCTCTCGACCTTCCGGCGCTGAGCGCAGCGGAGCGGCTCTTCATTTGGGGATTTCGGGCCAAGGCGCGCAGCGGAAGCGCCGTTCCGACCGCGGCCGACATCCAGCAAGTGACGACCATTTTGGCGTGGGCGACGCCGTGCCTTCGCTGGAATCCATCATCGAGATCTTTGCCTGCACGGCGCATACGGCCATCGCGGTGCACTGCCCGACCTGCCCCCGCATGTCCGACAGCGAGCACAGCATGTTACGGGCGATCGCGGCCGCGCAGAAAGAGCGCGACGATATCGCGCGCGAGCAGTTCGAATGCTGGCTGCCGCCAGTCGGCGCCGATTGGGCTCTCGCACCCGTGCGGGGGCTTGCAACGATCTTCCGCATGGCGGGTCTCATCCTGCCCGACCGGCACGTTCCGTCTTTGGACCATGACCAGACGATGGCGATGAAGAGCTGGCTGGTCGGAAGCCCCACGTTGCACTGACCGGGATCGCGCATGATGCAGGATAGTTGCGGCTCTGTGCCTGCCACGGAAGCCGGCGAGGCGCGGCTCTGTCCGCTTCAGGCCGCGCTTGCGACGCGGCCTGACGTCGAGAGCTACGATGATTTTGGCCGCGTCACGCTCTCGCTGTTCCGGTTCATCGCTGCCGCCTATACGACCGGCGCGTCCGATTGCTGGGAGGCGGCCTATCGCTTTGCCGACGAGGCGCCTGGCATCACCGACAGCCCGCTGCTGGTCGCACGCGTTGCCGCGCTCGTCAGAATCCTGCGCAGCGGCCGGCCCTGCCAATTGTGCTTCATGCCGCCGTCGTGCCGACGCCTGTCGAAGGACGAGGCGGAATTGATGCGACTGCTGGCGGTGGCACGCGGCAAGCAGCCGGGCGAGCTCCAAACTGTCGTCTGCCAGTTCGTCGGCAACGAGAACGAGACCGTGACGACGCGGGCGGTCAACGCGCTCGCGGTCTGCTGACACCTAGCCGCCCTTCCTGCCGAGCACGAGATCGATGGTGTGGGACGCGATCTTGCGCAGCTGCGCCTCGTCGCCGAAGGCACGTTCGAGCACGGCGAGGCCGCGCGTCACCGTGATGATGTGCAGCGCCGCGGCCGCGGAATTGCCGTTGAATTCACCGCGCGCCGCACCTGCCGACAACGTCTCCTGAACCAGAACGGTGATGCGCGAGATGAGGTTCGCGAAGGCCTGCCGCGCCTCCTCGTCCAGCCCCTCGCCTTCGGCCGCGCCGAGCTCCATCAGCCCGCGCGTCGTCGGGCATCCGCGCGGCGGCGTGCCGGCGCGGAAGTTGCTGATGGTCAGGTCGAAGAACGCGGTGAGGCGCTTTCGCAATGAGCCCGCGCCGAGCGCCTTTTGCAGCGCAAGGAGATAATCGGCCGCATAGCGCTCATAGGCCTGCAGGAACAGCGCCTCCTTGGTGCCGAAGGCGTTGTAGAGGCTGCCGCGCTGGACACCGGCGTCGCGCGCGATGTCCGACAGCGAGGTGCCGCGCACGCCCTTGCGCCAGAACTGGTCGAAGGCGATACGCAGGACATCGTCGTGGTCGAACTCGCGCGGCCTCAAGCTTTGCCCCTATCAAGCATATTTGACACGATGTCAAAAACATGATTTCTTGACGCCGCGTCAAAAACAAACTGGGGCCGATGCGCCCTTTCGTCAATGAGGATTTCGCGATGCCTCTCCTCCACATCTCGATGCGCGCCGGAAAGCCGGAAGCTTACCGGAAGGCAATCCTCGGCGGCCTCTACCGCGCCATGCGTGAGGCCCTGAACGTCCCTGAAGGCGACGAGTTCATGACCATCAGCGAGCATTCGCCCGCGAACTTCCGCTGCGGCAATGCCTACAGCGTCACGCGCAGCGACGATGCCGTGCTGATCCAGATCACCGTGTTCGCCTCGCGCACCCCCGAGCAGAAGAAGGCCCTGTACCGGCGGATCGCGGACCTGCTCGGCGAAAACCCGGGCCTCCGCCCCGAGGACGTGTTCGTCAACGTCCTCGATGCGCCCGCGGAGAACTGGTCCGTTGGAAATGGCATCGCGCAATTCGCCTGAAGCGGCAGCTTCACCGATCCGCAACGCAGGTCTCCATGATCCCGTCGAGCTCCGCCTTCGAGAGCACGCCTAGCTCGACGATGAAAACAATCCGCGCGCACGGCAGAGCCGGGGCATCGCCAACGGCGAGCGCGGCATCGCTAACGGCGAGCGCGGCATCTGCAGGGGCGAGCGTGGCGCGGCCGGCCGCGAATTGAAACACCATCTGGCGCCCGGGCTGCTCGACGGTCTCCAACAGGCCTTTTGCCCGCGCGAGTTTTGGCGCGAGGCGGCCGATGGCCTGCTGCAAGCGGGCGAGCGAAAGTGGCTGGTCCGAGGTCCAGCTCAGGGTTTCGAAGCGTTGCTCTGCCGGACGTTTCGGTCCGGGTTTGCGCGGCGCGGGCGCACGATCGACGGTCGCGGGAAACAGCAGCGCGGACGGAATCTCGCCGTGCTGCGCGTCGACCACCACGGCAGGAACGCGCTGTGCGCGGATGGCCTCGCGGATACGCCCGCCCGCACCCTCATCCGCCAGATCCAGCTTGCTCAGCGCCACGATGTCGGCGACGCGCAGCTGCGAGCGGTGCAGCGCGTCGTCGAGAGCGGCCGGCGGTGTCGCCGTGTCCATCACGCAGAGCACCGTTTCCAACGGCGCTTCGCGCAGGATCACGGGATCCATCAAATTGCGGACGATCTCGGCGGGATCGGCGACGCCGCTGGTCTCGATGACGATGTATTCCGGCTTCGGATCACGCCGCAGCAGCGTCGCAAGCGTGCGCAGCAGGTCGCCTTCGAGCGAGCAGCAGATGCAGCCATTGGCGAGGCTGACCACGCCGTCGCTCGCGCCGGCGATCAGCTCGGCATCGATGTTGATCGCACCGAAATCGTTGACCACAGCGGCGATCCGCCGCCCCTCCGCATGCGCCAGCAGATGGTTCACGACAGTGGTCTTGCCGGCCCCCAGAAAGCCCGTCACCAGGAGAATGGGGACCGGCATGTCTCAGCTCCCGACGACGGGACGGCGCACGGGACGGCCGGGCCGCACCGCGACGTCCAGCACACCATCTGTGATTAACGGCTGGCCGCTGACGATCAGATGCCGCACGCCTTCGGAGGGACGGTTCATCGCCGTGAAGGTCGCGCGGTCCGAGAGCTTCTCGTAGTCGAACACGACGATGTCGGCATCGGCATCCTTCGCGAGCCGACCTTTTGCGCGCATCGCGGGCGTGCTCTGCGACAGGATCTCCGCCGGGATCAGCGCGCATTTGCGCACGCCTTCGAGCAGCGACACGGTCTTGCGCTCGCGCACCCATTCGCGGATGAATTTCGTGAAGCAGCCCGCCGAGCGCGGATGCGAGGTGGCGTCATTCGGCAGCGGCCAGGCATCGCCGGTGTAGGTCTTGCCGTCCGACGTCGTCCACGGCATCGCGTCGGAGGCGATCGCGCCGCCGGGATAGAGCACCGACATGTCGAGGAGGTCGCGGTGATGCGCATTGTTCTCGGTGTCGAGGATGTGCCACAGCACCAGCGAGGACGGCTCTTCCGCCTGCGCCTTCAGGAGCTCCTCGCGATCGCTGAAGCGATGGCCGTCGGTGACCCGCTGCACGGAATCGTAACCGGTGCCGTTGCGCTCGACGAATTCGGGGTCGCTGAAGAAGGCGGCCGCCAGCACGGTCGAGCCGGTGCCGTAGGGATAGGCCTCGACCGTGATGGGCAGGCCCTGCGCCTGCGCTTTCGCGATCAGCACGCGGCAGCGCTCGACGTCGGTCTTGCTCGACGAGTTGAAATGGCAGATGTGCATGTGCGCGCCGGTGGCTCCGGCATAGCCGATCAGGCGGATATAGGCTTCCGCCGCGCTCTCGGGATCGATGCGCGACATGTAGGCGACATGGGTGAAGGTCGGCACGTCCTGCGCGGCCGCGAGCTGGCAGACCGCGGTCAGCTCCTGCACGCCGGCGCCCGGCGCATAGGCGTTCAAGATCCCGATGCCGATGCCGCCCTCGTTCAGACCGCGCGAAAGGCGCTCGAGAATGCCGGCAACCTCCGCATCGCTGGCCACATTGTCCATCCAGCGGCGATCGCGCATGGCGTTGCCGAACGCCTCCAGCGAGCTCTCCGCATTGGAGCCCGTCATCGCGCCGATACGCGCGAAAGCCCAATTGGTGGCCGCGCCGTAGTTCAGCACGCGCCCCTTCCGCGCCTGGCGCTCATACCAGGATCCGACCGGCAGCACGCCCGCTTCGAGATCGAGCGTGGTCGTGACGCCGTCGAACGCCTGCATCCGATCCGCGGGGAGCGACTGGCCATGCGCATGAAGGTCGATGAAGCCGGGGGCGACCACGAGCCCGGTCGCGTCGATCGTCCGCTCGGCGCTTCCGAGCGAGGCGCCAATCGCGGCGATCCTGCCGTCCACGACCGCCACATCACCAACCGCGTCCATTCCGCTGGCGGGATCCACCACCCGGCCGCCAGAGATCACCAAGCCGCTCATATCAAAATTCCTCCGCGCTGAATTCGCATCAAGGCAGATTCCGGGAGGGACGACCACCTCCACCGATGCTGACGCATCATGCTCGCAAGGAAGGCTCGAAAGGGAGGCTCGAAAGGGAGGCTCGAAAGGGAGGTCAGTTTGCATGCGGGTTGCGGATACGCGCTCGCAGCCTCGCGGCATGTTTTGCCCGAGCTATGCTTCTCGCTTCACCCCCTCGAAAAGAAAGGGCGCAGGGAAGACCGGGCGCCGGCTGGCACCCATAAAAACCCCCATGCGAACTGATTGCACACGCAATGCATAGGGGAGACACAGGGCAGCCGAGACCAGGCCTTCCCTGCGCGATGGTTTGACGGCCTATGCCGCGCTCTCCCCGGAGACGAGTTCCTTTTTGTCTCCGTCACCCCCGCGAAATGCACGGCACCGCGCCGGTTGACGCGCTGACGCCTTCGCAAAGGCTTGACCGTAGCAACGACGGCCA
The DNA here is from genome assembly GCF_023100665.1 of Bradyrhizobium sp. CW1. Lineage (NCBI taxonomy): Bacteria > Pseudomonadati > Pseudomonadota > Alphaproteobacteria > Hyphomicrobiales > Nitrobacteraceae > Bradyrhizobium > Bradyrhizobium sp. CW1. The sequence continues at coordinate 1,268,761 of NZ_CP064684.1, read as the reverse complement.
GGACCACACGGTTTCGCCGTACGCAGGCTGACCCTGCTTCGCCAAGAGGCTTCGCAGGACATGCCTGCTTCGCCAGAGGCTTCGCGAGGTCTGGGCGCCGTCCGTCGATGCGGTTCGTGCCGTGCTCACGAGGTTCATCTCGCCCTGCACGCAACAAGCCCGCCTTTAACGCCGCCCGCGTCCACCGCAACTCCCAGCCCGCGTTCGTGACGACGTACGACCGCCCCTTTTGTGGGCTGGGATGGCCGACACATACGATATTTCCGAATTTCGGTAAACTGGAATATTTTTGCGGAGAGGGATTGACTTGCGTTTGCGGCTGTTTCGCCCAACCGGCGGAGACGACGGACTGCACGACCATGCAATGGACCGCAGAGCAGCTCCGCCGTCTTCTCGCCCCCATTATCATTCAGAGATGTAGCGGGGCGCTACGGTGGGCAAAGTTCCCAAAGGTTTTGTGTGATCGCTCGACGTCTCCTGCAACGCGACCCTCGTCATTCTATTTCGCGCCGCGCTCTCCTCGGCGGATTTATGTCGGCGGGGACCGCCCTCGCGCTTGGCGGATGCGCCGGCTTGGGTGCGACCGGGGCGCGTTTCGACGCGTCATCGTTATCCCTTGACCCCACATTGCTCGTCACCACCACGCGCAAGCCGGTGAACGGCGGTCGCACGAAGCCCTGGTTCGGGCCGGAGCGCGCGACGACCATGACAATCGCGCGGGCGAAGCTGGGGGCGCCGGACGAGAGCCGCCTTTCTCTGGCCTCGGTTGGACTTGGCGATTGGCGCCTTGACCGGGTCGAACCGGTGTCGGCCGACGTTGGCGATCTCGTTGCGCAGGCCGGCGGAGGAGACGTGCTGATCTATGTGCACGGCTTCAAGCAGACGTTCGAGACGGCGGTGCTGGATGGCGCCCATCTCTCCGATGGGATCAAGTTCCGCGGCCGGACCATGGTGTTCTCCTGGCCCTCCAAGGCAGGACTGTTCGACTATGCCTATGACCGCGACAGTGCGATGTGGTCCCGCGACGAGTTCGAGCGCGTGCTCTCCACACTCGTGTCGGCGCCAGGCACCGGCCGCGTGAACATCGTTGCGCACAGCATGGGAACCATGCTGTCGCTCGAAAGCCTGCGTCAGCTCTATGCGCGATACGGCGACACAGTGACGAGCAAGATCGGCGCCGTGGTGTTTGCCGCGCCCGATATCGACATGGACGTGTTCTCGTCAGCGATCCAGCGCATCGGTCCGCTTGCGGGCAAAATCACCGTGATCGCCGCGACGAACGATCGCGCACTGGCGTTGTCGGGACAGATCGCAGGTGGAATGACCAGGGTCGGCGCCGCCGAAAAAGCCGTCATCGCGCGCCTCGGCGTACGCGTGGTCGATGCGTCAGCGGAAGGCTGGGGCATCATCAACCACGATCTTTTTCTGTCGAATGCCGAAGTGCAGCGGGTGATCCGCCGCTCGATCGACGGCACGATCGCTTAGGAGAGCGCCTGCGCGGCATGAGTTTGATGCGTCGCGATCAATGACACCGAAGCGACAACCAACTACAATGGCAATTTTCGCTCGGCGATGATCCGCACAGGCGGAAAGGCGACGCAATCCACCACGTCGAACAACACTTCAATGTTGCGGTCAAACGCGTGCGCGAAGTCCATCGCATCATCGCGGCGTTCATCGGCAATAGCAGTGCCGAGCGTGCAATGGGGCGTCCAAGCGCCGGGCCGGTAGTGAGGACGACAATGCGCTGGATCGATTGCCGCGCTGATGATGCCGTGGATGCGAGCCAGGGATTCGTTGGCCTCCGGCTCCGCCCAGAGGACAAGCGGAGAAGCTTCGAACCAGCGAATTCGTTTGAACCTGATCCGCAGTTGCCTCTCGCCAGAACTAGCTGCCAGCATTGCATCGCACGCAGCCTTCTCGTGAGCCGCCGGGGAATCGTAGATGGCAAACGTAAAATGAGGCCGGTAGCCAAGGGCACGCATCGAGGGCTCGGCCTCGAAGACGGCAACCTGATGCCACAGCCGCACGATCTCGCCTGCTGAATCGTTGTCAGACCGGATATTGATCGCCAATGCCACAGGCGCACCCAAGGGGCGGAACAATCAAATCGAGATCAGGGGAAAGGCTGGCTTCAAGACAATGGCGCTCCCTAGGGGAATCGAACCCCTGTTTCAGCCTTGAGAGGGCCGCGTCCTAACCGCTAGACGAAGGGAGCGTTGAGGGAGAGGACATAGCCTCGAATTTTGCCGGCGGCAAGCGGGGATCGAGGGGTTTCGGATGCTCGCTCTCCGCTGTCGTCCTGGCGAATGCCAGGACCCACCAGTCCCCGCAACCACACCAGCCGGTGTTATGGGTCCTGGCCTTCGCCAGGAAGACGATGGCGGCGAGTTCCGAGGCCGTACTCACGGCTCATTGGCGAATTTCAGCTTTCCAGCCGGCTTCAACGTGTGGGCATCGAAGGTGCGGATCTCGGTGACGCCGCCGATGTCGAGCGTGATCACGAGCCGGTCGCCGGCGACGCCGCTCGAGACGATTTTGGCGCCCTTCGGGAGAGTCGCGGTGACGTCGCCTGCCGGCTCGGGCGCCCTTCCCTCGGACTTGAAAAGGCGGTAGCCCACCGCGATCAGCACGGCGCAGATTGCCAGCGCCGTGGTCAACCCCGCGACCAGCATCATCCGCCGCACCCGCGCGAACAGCGCGGCCTGCTCGGGGCTCGGTTCGGGAACAACGGTATCAGACGTCGTCATGGAAAATTCTGGCTCTGCGCAAAGGTTGGAGGTTGTCGTCGAAGGCTCCGAGGGCTCGACCCGGCTCGACCGCGTGCTGGCGCTGCACCTTGCCGAGCTATCGCGATCGAGGCTGAAAGCCCTGATTCTGGGGGGCGCGGTGAGCCTCAGGGACGCCGCGATCCGGGACCCCGCTTATCACGTCGCCTCCGGCGATACGATCACAATCGACGTGCCGGAAGCGGCCGCGCCGGAGCCGAAAGGCGAGGATATCGCCCTCGAGATCGTGTTCGAGGACGACGACATCGTCGTCCTCAACAAGCCGAAGGGGCTGGTGGTGCATCCCGCGGCGGGCCACGAGACCGGTACGCTGGTCAATGCGCTGATCGCCCATTGCGGCGGCTCGCTCTCCGGCATCGGCGGGGTGCGCCGGCCCGGCATCGTGCACCGGCTGGACAAGGACACCACCGGGTTGATGGTGGTCGCCAAGAACGACCTCGCGCATGCCTCGCTCACCGCGCAATTCGCCGATCACGGCCGTACCGGGCCGATGCGGCGCGGCTACATGGCCTTCGCCTGGGGGCTGCCGGGCCGCCATCGCGGCACCGTGGACGCGCCGATCGACCGTCACCCGCATGCGCGCGAGAAAATGGCGGTGCGCCAGGGCGGCCGCGAGGCCGTGACGCATTGGGAGCTTCTGGAGAGTTTTGCCGGACGCGACGGCAAGCCGATCGCGACGCTGCTCGCCTGCGAACTCGAGACCGGACGCACCCATCAGATCCGCGTCCACCTCGCCCATATCGGCCACCCCCTGATGGGCGACGCCGTCTACGGCCCGCATTTCAAGACCAAGGCGAACCAGCTGGGCCCCGAGTCGCAGGCCGCCCTCGCCGCGCTGGGGCGGCAGGCGCTGCACGCCTACCTGCTGGTATTGGAGCACCCGAGGACTGGAGAATTACTTCACTGGGAGACGCCTCTGCCGGAGGATTTGCTTCTCCTTCAGGGGGCCCTCAAGGCGGCGCTATGACGCAGGCCGCTTCAGAAATGCTTTACATTACAAAAAGTTATAGCTGCCACACGGGGACGTGACGTCAGCAATCCTTCCCTTTTTGCCTTCCGATGGAGTATATTGCGCTTGCGTTGAAGACCAACGCGGAACATCGCAGCACCGATCGGCTTTAACCAAGCGGTCGTCTGCCTGGCCCGCCGCTATCGGGGGCCTGAACCTGTTTGGAGGGCGCACTATGGCCCGTACAGCTACCCTGCCGGTCCTTAATGGCGAATCCGGCCTTTCCCGTTACCTCGGCGAAATCCGCAAGTTTCCGATGCTGGAACCCCAGCAGGAATACATGCTCGCCAAGCGTTGGCGCGAGCACGATGATCGCGACGCCGCGCACCAACTCGTCACCAGCCATCTCCGTCTCGTGGCCAAGATCGCCATGGGCTATCGCGGCTACGGCCTGCCGATCTCCGAGGTCGTCTCAGAAGGCAATGTCGGCCTGATGCAGGCGGTGAAGCGGTTCGAGCCCGAGAAGGGCTTCCGTCTCGCAACCTACGCGATGTGGTGGATCAAGGCCTCGATTCAAGAGTACATCCTGCGTTCGTGGTCGCTCGTGAAGATGGGCACCACCGCGAACCAGAAGAAGCTGTTCTTCAACCTGCGCAAGGCGAAGAGCAAGATTTCCGCACTGGACGAAGGCGATCTCCGCCCCGACCAGGTGGCCATCATTGCCAAGCGTCTCGGCGTCACGGCTCAGGACGTGGTCGACATGAACCGCCGCCTCGGTGGCGACGCGTCGCTCAACGCTCCGATCCGCGACGACGGCGAAGCCGGCGAATGGCAGGACTGGCTGGTCGACAATTCGCCCAACCAGGAAGCCATGCTGGCGGAGCACGAGGAGTATGATCACCGCCGTGACGCCCTGAACGGCGCCATGGGCGTGCTCAACCCGCGCGAACGCCGCATCTTCGAGGCGCGCCGCCTCGCCGATGAGCCGATGACGCTGGAAGACCTGGCTGCCGAGTTCGGCGTGTCGCGCGAGCGCGTCCGCCAGATCGAGGTCCGCGCCTTCGAGAAGGTGCAGTCCGCGGTCAAGGGCACGATCGCAAAGGCCGAACAGGCCGCGCTGGAAGCCGCGCTCTAAGCGCGAGGTTTTTAGCGCCAGAGTTTGGCGGATCGACAAGTGACAGAAAGCCGGCGGCAACGCCGGCTTTTTTGTTTGGACGCAACTCTCGCCGTCATGCCACGCGAAGGCGGGGCATCCAGTACGCCGCGGCGCTTGTTGCAAGAGCGAGGTCTCCAATGCAGGCCTCCGGAATACTGGATCGCCCGGCTAAACCGGGCGATGACAGCGGGGTTGTGGCTCTGCCTTGAACCCGCGCTGCCGGTCGACCGACCAAAAGCATCGGGCCGACAGCATCAAGAGAACGGACACGCACCGTGTCGATCATCCTGCAATCCACCGTCGGCGGTTTCTCCGCCCAGTTCATGCGGAAGCTGCCGCTGGTCGAGCAGGCGATGCGCGACCACGGGCTCGAGCCGTCGGAGTTCGTGATCTCGAAGGACTACGCCTCGACCGCGACGATCCCGCTGATGGGTCCGTTCTTCTTCAACTACAGCGTCTACTTCGGCGACGAGACATTCACCGTCACCGAGCCGAACGACATGGTGTTCCTGGACTACTTCTTCAAACGCGTGCTGGCGGCGGATGACCCGCCGGAACTGCCGCGGCGGCCGGGCTTGATCCGGCGGCTGTTCGGCTGGATGTCGCAACCGGTGTAGCTCGTCACTCCCCCCAAACCCGCGCCAGCGTCGCGAGCCAGCAGCCTTCGCAATAGCGGGCGTCCTTGTAGTCGATCCAGTTGTGCGCATAGACGCGGTCGAGCGGGATGCCGTAGCGCGCGCGCAGGATCTGGACGAGGATCTTCCACGCCGCGACCTGCGCCGCGGTCGGGCCCGTCGTGACGTCGGGATAGTTGCCGGCGAACTCGACGCCGATCGAATTGTCGCGCACCACCTGGCGATAGGTCGGCTTGTTGTCGATGTACTTGTTGTCGTTGCGGTTGGCACCATCGCCGTGGGTCGGCACCAGGTTTTCCGCGACCGCCCAATAGACGGTGCCGTCGGTCTCGACCCACAATGTGACGCCGCGACGCGTGGGGTTCTTCGCTTGCACCTCGGCACCGCCCCGCGCCGAGCCGGCCGGTCCCTCGGTCTGGTGCACGATGATGTTGCGCCACGGTTTTGCGTTGCCGACGTCACCCCATGGCGCCAGCCACACCATCTTCAGGCCGGGAATGTCGGGCGTGCCGGAGGCGCGCGCGAGCTTTGCGAGCTCGGCGTCGGTCGCAGCGGCAGGTGCGATCAGAGTGAGAGCGGCGAGAACGGCCGCGAGCAGGCGAGAGATCATCATGCGGGTCCAATGCGGACCTGACGTTAGCACGCCCTTACGCGAATTTGCGCAAGGCCTCGCCTGGACCGATCGGGTCAGGCATGAGCGGCGGCGCCGGATCGTGGACGGCAAAGTCGTTCTTGCCGTTCTTCTTGGCCGCATAGAGCGCGTGGTCGGCATGCGCGATCAGGCGGTCCGGAAACTGGCCGACGCCGCGGTCCCACTGCGCTACCCCGATCGAGATCGCGATCGGAATGTCGACGCCGGTGCAGGTGACGGCATCCTGGCGGCAGACCTCGAGCACGCGGCGGGCGATCGCAGCCGCCTCGCGCAAGGTCGACGAGGGCAGCACGACGCAGAATTCGTCGCCGCCGGTGCGGGCGAGCATGTCGCCGGGCCTCAAGCGCGTCTGCGCCATCAGGGTGAAGTGCTGGAGGCAGGCATCGCCCGCGGCATGGCCATGGGTGTCGTTGATGGTCTTGAAGCCGTCGAGATCGATGACCAGCAGCGAGAACGGCTCGCTGCTGCGCTCCGAGCGGGCGCATTCTTCGCTCAGCCGCTGCAACAAATGCCGCCGGTTGGCGACGCCGGTGAGATCGTCGAGTAGCGCGAGGTCGGCGACCTCGTTGCGCAAGCTGTCCATCGCCATCAGCAGGAAGCCGAAATTGAGCGTCATGGACAGGAACAGGAGACCCAGCACCATGACGCCATGAGCCTGGCCGCCGGCGCTTGCCGAGAAATCGCCGCCGAGCAGATTGCCCACCGTGCGGACGACGAGGATCGCGATAATGGCGAGGATGACGATGCCGGACAGCCGGGCGCCCGGACTGACGCGGCCTTCCGGCGGCGACAGCAACAGACGCAGCGCCAGCACCAGCGGCACGGCCTGACCGAGCGTGTAGCAGAGCATGCGCAGCTGCATGTTGTCGAAGCCGACCACGAAGAACACGACGCCGGCGAGGCTTAAGCCTGCTGTTGCGATCATGACGCGCCATGAGACGGGCCGGTGATAGAAGCGTTGAATGCCCATGGCGGCAAGGCAGCTCGCCGCGATGACGCCGGCAGCGCCAAGCAGGAGCGGCAACGGAGACGCGACGAACAGGCGCAGCAGGGCCGTCATCGCGCCGGTCGCGCCGATAAAGGACGATGCCATCCAGAACCGCGCGGCCGCGAATTTCGGATAGGTGCGCATCACGTAGGCCCAGATCAGGCCGAGCGCCAGGAAGTTGACGACGAACACGGTCCAGAGTGTCGGCACGTTCAGCATGGCGCACGCGGCGCGCGCAGCGTCGCGCCCTCCGTCCCTGCCAGCTGACCGTCCATGATCCCGTCCCCGTTTTCTTTGGGGGGACAATGCCGCCGCCGCGCTTAACGGAGTCTCACTGCGATCCGCGAAAGCATGACTTTGGTTTTGGATTCATGAACGGCTGGCGCATTGTCGGATCGTTAGGCATGCCGGCGATGCGGATTCGTGAGCTAAAATCACCCGAAAATGCATCTGAGCTGTGGATAACGCGATGACACGGATGTGACAGCGCGGGGCAGAAGCGCGCGAATCTGCTGAGCTTGTCATCGAGGATGTTGCGAGGCTGGCCCTCCGCCGAGCATCCCTCGTGTCGCGTTTCACCATTAACCCTGAAGAGGATCCTATGGCTAAGAAAGCGAAGAAGGCGAAGAAGGCGACGAAGAAGAAGGCCAAGAAGGCAGCGAAGAAGAAGTAGCGAGGCTTCTTATTCTTTGCCCGGGTGGAGCACGCTCCGCCCGGGCGTCGGGTGGGAGTTCTGAGTTGGAAGATGGCGGGCGCAAGGCCCGCTTTTTTGTTGGCTGGAGAAGCTATCGCTCCGCGAACGCCAGCTTGGCGCCGAGCGCGGCGAAGCCGGCGGCAAAACTCCGGCGCAGCCAGGCCATGACACGCGGGCGGGAGATGACGCGCTCGCGCACCGATGCCGCACAGAGGCCGTAGACCACGAACACCGCAAACGTCATCGCCATGAAGGCGCCGCTCAATTGCAGCATTCGCGCCAGCACATGGGCTTCGTCCGCGGCGATGAACTGCGGCAGGAAAGCCAGGAAGAAGATCGACAGCTTCGGATTGAGGATGTTGATCAGGAAGCCGGTCACGATCACCCGACCGACCGAACGCTCGCGGATCTCGCCGTCGACTGCCAGCGCCCCGGTCTCGCGCAGCGCCTGCCAGGACATGTAGAGCAGATAGGCGACACCGCACCATTTCAGCGCGGCGAAGGCGAGCGCGCTGGTGTGGAGCACGGCGGCGAGCCCCAGCATCGCGGCCGTCATGTGCGGCACGATTCCGAGGGTGCAGCCGAAGGCAGCGGCGATGCTCGCGCGCGAGCCGCGGGTCAGCGCGGCCGCCAGCGTGTAGAGCACGCCGGTGCCGGGCGAGGCGACGACGATCAGCGAGGTGAGCAGGAAGGACAAGGTCATGGACCGACCTTATCACCGCGCCGCGGACCACGAAAGCCGGCCTGCCGGATCGACCCTCAGGACAGCTGCGCGATCTCGGCCTCGCGGAGCACGTCGAGCGGCGCCCATGGCTTGGCCCAGAACTTCGCGCCGTTCGGCAAGGCCTGCATCAAGGGCCGGCCGGAGGTGACGACGACGTCGAGCTTCGGGTTGCGGTCCTTGGCGACATGCGCGAGCTCGACGCCGTTCATGCGGCCGGCAAGCTGAACGTCGGTCATCATCAGGCAGAGCGCGCCGGCGCTCTTCTCCAGCACAAGCTCGGCCGCCTCGGCGCTCTCGCATTGAATGACGTCGTAGCCGCTTTCTTCGAGAAGAAGACTGAGCATCTCCCTCTGCATGAGGTCGTCTTCCACGATCAGTGCGGTGGCTCGAAACGGCTTTGCTTGTCCCATCGGCGGCTCCCAATGCTGCCTGTCTTCATCAAGTAACGTAGGTTAAGGTGGGAACCGCCATGCGGTTCGGTTCCAATATGAAAAAATGTAAATCATAGTTCCGCTCAAGTGGCTCGACGGGGGAATCATCATGACTGCAATCCGCGGCGCCGCCGCTATCACCGGAGCGGCAAGCGGCATCGGCCGCGCACTGGCGATCGAGCTTGCACGGCGCGGCTGCGATCTCGCGCTCGCCGATCGCGACGAGCCCGGGCTGAAGACGCTCGCGGCCGAGATCGGCGCCGCAAGCAAGCTCAGCCTGCATCGCGTCGATGTCAGCAAGCCCGACGACATCGCGCAATTCGCGCGTGAGGCGGCCACCGCGCATCCCGCACTTGGCATCGTCGTCAACAATGCCGGCGTTGCACTGATGGGATCGTTCGAGGAGATCGACCAGGCGCAGATGGACTGGCTGTTCGACATCAATTTCTGGGGCGTGGTGCACGGCACGCGCGCCTTCCTGCCGCATCTGAAGACGCTGGGCGAGGCACACATCGTCAATTTGTCCTCGATCTTCGGCATCATCGCCCCGCCGGGACAGTCGGCCTATGCCGCGGCGAAATTCGCGGTGCGCGGCTTTTCCGAGAGCGTGCGGCACGAGCTGGCCATGGCGGGCAGCCCTGTCAGGCTGTCGGTCGTGCATCCTGGCGGCGTCGCCACCGCCATCGCCCGCAACTCGCGCACCGGGGTCGGCGTCACCGACAACGCACGCCGGTCGCAATCGATCGAGCGGTTCGAGAACGCGGCAAGGACCACGCCCCGGGACGCCGCGCTGCGCATCATCAAGGGCATCGAGAGAAACGAGCCGCGCATCCTGATCGGCAACGACGCCCGCTTCATGGATCTCCTGCAGCGCTTCCGCCCGGCAACGTACTGGGCGCCGTTGCAGCGCAAGCTGGAGAGGATGGCGAAGGGGACGGAGTGAGGGGCGCCGTCGAATTAAACCGTCGTCCTGGCGAGCGTTCACGGACCTCTCCGTTGTCACTCCCCGCGAAGGCGGGGAATCCAGTACGCCGCAGCCTCTCCGTATTCTCGCGCGGTCTCTGGAATACTGGATCGCCCGCCTTCGCGGGCGATGACACCAAGTATGTGCGCGAGTGCTCCGTCTCTTTGGCTCCCCTCACTGCCCCGCCAGCCGATCGGCAAAATACCCGATCGTCTTGCGATAGATCACCGCCCTGTTCCATTCGCGCATGGCCTCGAAATTGGCGGTGCCTTCGCCGTAGGGCTGGCCCATCTTGAAGCCGCTGGTGTGGAGCAGGTTCGCGGTCGAGGCGAGCACGTCGGGGACGCTGTGGCGGAGATCGACGTGGCCGTCGCCGTCGAAATCGACGCCGTACTTGATGTAGGAGGACGGCAGGAACTGGGTCTGGCCGATCTCGCCGGCATAGGCGCCGATCAGGTCGCGCAGCGGCAGGTCACCGCGCTGCACGATCTTCAGCGCCGCGAGCAGCTCGCCCTGGAATAGCTCGGTGCGGCGGCAGTCATGCGCGAGCGTCGCCAGCGTGCGGACCACCGGCAGCTTGCCGATGTCGCCCTTGCCGAAATCGCTCTCCAGCCCCCAGATCGCAACCAGGATATAGCGGGGCACGCCGAACTGCTGCTCGATGCGTGAGAGCAGCGCGGCATGGCGCTGCAACAGCGCCTTGCCGCCATTGATGCGGCCGGGGCCGACGCGGGTCGAGACATACTGCTCGAAGCTCTTGTTGAAGGTGTAGCGCTGGCGCCGGTCGAAGGCGAGCACCGCGCCGTCCTGCTGCACGCCGCTGAGCGCCGCGCTGGTCACGCTCGCCGAGACGCCGGCGGCCTGCGCTTCCGAGGCCATGCTGGCGACAAAGCTGTTGAAGTCGCCGCCGCAGCGCGCGGCTTGCGCCGATCCGCCGGCCAGACAGGCGATGAAGGCGATGGCCAAGGCGTATTTCGACATTCGGATAAATCCTACAGGGAATGGGCGGGAGAGCGGCGCGCGATCATGCCCGGGAACCAGATTCGCGTCAAAGCGGCAAATCCTCACCAGAACCAATCGCATCCTGGCTCGACGAATGAAGTCCGATGTCGCGACCACTGCATATCTCATGCGCTCGCTGCGGCATCGCAGCGCCAGCGATTTGCCTTGCCATGGCATGGCGCCGGTTATAACATTCTATTCTAGGTTGTCGCCCCGCCAGCCCCGGGCGACGCTGAAGACCAAAATAAACGGCGGGCTTCGCGGCCCGCCGTTTGTTGAGGCAAGGGTGAGGCAAGGATCTCCTAAGGAGCGCATCGGGTTTTACGAAGCGTTGGACTCTTCCGCCCGACATCGAGGCGCCTCGTAAATGGGTTCGTCGATCGATCGCGCAGCTGGTTCTGCCGCTGCAGGGTCCGCGCCCAGCCACCGGAAACCTGCCAAAGTCATTTGACTATGGCCCCCTGATCGACGAAAAGCCGGCCATGGCCAAAAAACCCGGAACCAATCCCAAGGGCGAATTCGCCTTTTTCAACGTCTTCTATGAAGACGGCTCACAACGCTCCAACCGGCGCGTGCCCGCCGAATTGCTCGGCGGCCTCGACGGCGACGAGCCGGCCCGCGCCTATATCATGGAGCAGGACCGCGAGATCGCCGAAAAATCCGGCCGCCCGGCGCTTGAGATCAAGAACCTCGAGCGGGTCGGCGCGAAGAAGAAGTAGGTCAATCCAGGCAGGCGCTCACCAGCGTCCGCTCCGCCTGTTCCAGGCAAACAGCAGATCGGCAAACCGGTCATAGAAGAACCGGGTGAACGGCAGCGCCACGCGATTTCCGAACAACCCCGCAAGCCACCCCTCCCTCGGCGTCAGCCTCCACAGCGCAATCGCGACATCCGCGCCGACGATGAGTTGGCCGGCCTCATCGGTCGCATGCAGGCGGCGCCTGATGTCGCCGAGCGTGGCGCCAAAGCACGCCAGCGCCTCGGGCTGCTCGTTGATATCCCTGAATTCGATCCTACCCGCGCGCACCAGCGCCAACAGCTTGTTGCGCTGCCAGTCGATGCCGGCATTGCAGACAGGGCAACGGGTGTTGTACCAGACGGTGAGGTGAGCCGGCATCATCAAAGCATAGATGTCGATCCTTGCGACGTCGAGGCTGGAGCCATCCACCCGGAATTCCAGAATCGATGCGCCTCTCTGGTCGGGTGTATATTCGATTGGAAAAGCATGAGCCTCTATTGGGCTGAACGCTGTCGAAGTAGGCGTGAACGAAAACGGCGGGCTTTCGCCCGCCGTTCTTGTTTCAACAGACCACCAAGTGGCGGCGTTTGAACTAGTTATCCAGGAACGACCGCAGCTTCCTTGACCTTGACGGATGCTTCAACTTTCGCAGCGCCTTCGCCTCGATCTGTCGAATACGCTCTCTCGTCACCGAGAACTGCTGGCCGACTTCTTCCAGCGTGTGGTCGGTGTTCATGCCGATGCCGAAGCGCATGCGCAGCACGCGTTCTTCGCGCGGGGTGAGCGAGGCCAGCACGCGCGTGGTGGTCTCGCGCAGGTTGGACTGGATCGCGGCGTCGATCGGCAGGATCGCGTTCTTGTCCTCGATGAAATCGCCGAGGTGTGAATCCTCTTCGTCACCGACGGGCGTCTCCAGCGACAACGGCTCCTTGGCGATCTTGAGGACTTTTCGGACTTTCTCCAGCGGCATGCCGAGCTTCTCGGCCAATTCCTCAGGAGTGGGCTCGCGGCCGATCTCGTTGAGCATCTGGCGCGAGGTGCGCACGATCTTGTTGATCGTCTCGATCATGTGCACGGGGATGCGGATGGTACGCGCCTGGTCGGCGATCGAGCGGGTGATCGCCTGCCGGATCCACCACGTGGCGTAGGTCGAGAACTTGTAGCCGCGGCGATACTCGAACTTGTCGACCGCCTTCATCAGGCCGATGTTGCCTTCCTGGATCAGGTCGAGGAACTGCAGGCCGCGATTGGTGTATTTCTTGGCGATCGAGATCACGAGACGGAGGTTGGCTTCCACCATCTCCTTCTTGGCCTGGCGGGCTTCGCGCTCGCCCTTCTGCACCGAGTGCACGATCTTGCGGAACTCGATGATCTCCAAGCCGGTCAGCGCAGCTAACTGATGCACCTCGTGGCGGAGGTCCTTGATGCGGTCCTTCTCGTGATGGACGAAGTTCTTCCAGCCCTTGGCCGACAGCTTCGAGACACGGTTGAGCCAGCGCGGATCGAGCTCCGAGCCGGTGTAGTTGCGCAGGAAGTCTTCGCGCGCGACGCCATGGCTGTCGGCAAGGCGCATCAGGCGGCCCTCATGCGAGACGAGGCGCTTGTTGATGTCGTAGAGCTGCTCGACGAGACTGTCGATACGCGCCTGGTTCAGGCGCAGCGACTTCACCTCGACGATGATCTCGTCCTTGAGCTTGCGGTATTTGCGCTCTTGGTGCGGCGAGAGCGAGGGCCCGTGCGAGGTGCTCTCGAGCTGGTTCTGGATGTCCTGCTCTTGCAGCTTGCGCAGCTTCTTGTAGCTGTCGGCGATCTTGTCGAAGATCTCGACGACCTTCGGCTTGAGCTCGGCCTCGATCGCCGCAAGCGACATCTGGTTCTCGAACTCGTCGTCCTCGTCCATGTCGGCTTCGGCGGCGGATTCCGCCGGATCCTTCGCGGCGTCGCCGACATTGCCGGGCGCAGGCGCGGCGCGGAACGGGGTCGGCGCCGGCGGTGCGGCCGGCGGCGCGACATGCGCGGGCGCGGCGCCGGTGGCCTGGCCGCCTTCGGCCGTCGCTTCACCGGTCTCGCCGTTCGGACCGGCGATCATCGCATTGTTCATGCCGGCCTTGGCATCGGGCCCGGCATAGGTGGCTTCGAGATCGATGATGTCACGAAGAAAGATTTTTCCTTCGTTGAGCTCGTCGCGCCAGATGATGATGGCCTGGAAGGTCAGCGGGCTTTCGCACAGACCTGCGATCATCGCCTCGCGGCCGGCCTCGATGCGCTTCGCAATCGCAATTTCGCCTTCGCGCGACAGCAGCTCGACGGTGCCCATCTCGCGCAGATACATGCGCACGGGATCGTCGGTGCGCTCGCCCGGCTCGCTCTTCTTGACCTCGGTGACGGCCTTCTGGGTGACTTCGACGAGCTCGTTGTCGGTCTCGTCCTCGCCGCCCTCGTCCTTGTCCTCCTCGCCTTCGCTATCGTCGGCTTCGGTGACGTTGATGCCCATGTCCGAGAGCATGGACATGATGTCCTCGATCTGCTCGGGAGAGGTCTGGTCGGACGGCAAAACTTCGTTGAGCTGATCGAAGGTCACGAAGCCGCGCTTCTTGGCCTGCTTGATCATCTTCTTCACGGCCGCGTCGGACAGATCGAGCAACGGCGAGGGCGCGTCCTGGGAGTCCTTCTCCGGCGCGTCCGCTGCCTTGTCGTCTTTTTCCTTGTCCTTCGCCTGCAGCGTCTTTGCCTTGGTGGCCATCCATTGCTCCTAAACGCGTTTCACACAGACGTTCGCCGCGCCCGCGCAAAATCACTTGAACCTGTTGCTCGATGCTCTCGCTTCGTCAGATCTCGACACGGAAAGGGCGGCGCGGACCTCTTGTCGCCACCCCCGACCTTTCACTCGCCGGATTTGCCTAACGCTTCGTAGAGCCTCTTTGTCGCAGCGGATACAGGTGTAGTGCCAACAGCAATTGCGCGGATTCATTCCTGACGCGTCTGTTCTGCCTGCGGCCGCCTGGTGGCCAAAGTGCTACAAGACCGTTAAGCCTCGATTAACCCTGTTTTTGCCGCCAAACCTCGGATTTGGCGAGTCTTTTAGCGGTTCCGGTCCCGGCCGTCCGCATGATTCTTTCATCACACGCTCTTCTGGAACCGGCCCGACAGCTCGCCAAAACCCTCGATCAGGGCCTCGGTGCCGTCGACTTCGCCTATCCGAGCCTTGACGTCGCGCAGCCACGCCATGTTGGCCTCGCTGGGATCATCCCCCAAGGCCAGCTCGGCGTCTTTCAGCTCTCTAAGTAGTGAATGGTACTGCCGATGCAAGGCGACCAGCTGATGCCAGGTGGAGAGAACGTCGTCCCGTGCGGCGCCCTCACGGGCGCCCCACACCGCCGCGGTCGTGATACCGCTCTCAACCCTTTGAAGAGCCTGCGAAAATCCGCCCTTCTCGAGATCGCTGCGCATCTTCTCGGCGAGCTCGCCGGGGTCCGGCGAATGGTGATGGTCGTTGGCAAAGGCGGCGATGATGCCGGCCCGGAGCTTATGGACCTCGGGATGGGCGAGCTCCAGGGCCGCGACTTCCTCGAGATGATCGTGCAGCAGCCAGGGGTGATTGATCAGGATTTGCAGGATCAGGGCCTCCCGGCGGGAGATGGCGCTGCGCTGGCCGCGCATGATCGGGCTTGCCGCGAGCTGCGCGCTCGCCGCCTGGTAGGGTCCGGAGGGCAGCTGGATGGGCCCGGGTGGGCCGCGGCGGCCTCCAAATCCCTGACCGCCGAATCGATTCGCGCCTCCCCCACCGCGGGGCTGGAACTGACGGCCGGCCGAGCCGGGGCGGAAATTGCCACGGCCGCCGCCGAAGCCGCCGCGTGCGCCTTCGGGGGCAAAGGCGCGCTGAAGCCGCTCGGCAAGATCCTGCCGGTAATAGCGCCGCACCACCTCGTCGCGGATGCCGTTGGAGAGCTCCTTGATGCGCGCCTCTAGCGCGGCGCGGCGCTCGGGCGTGGCGAAATTGCCGCCTTCGAGCTCGCGCGACCAGATCATCTCGGCGAGCGGACGCGCCGCCGCGATCACCTCCTCGATCGCGCCACGACCGCCGGAGCGCACGAGATCGTCGGGGTCCTGCCCTTCCGGCAGCAGGGCGAAGCGCAGACTCTTGCCGGGCGCGAGGAAGGGTAAGGCGAGATCCGCGGCACGATAAGCGGCTTTCTGGCCGGCGCGGTCGCCGTCGAAGCAGAGGATCGGCTCGTCCGCCATTTTCCAGAGCAGCGCGAGCTGGTTTTCAGTGAGCGCGGTGCCGAGCGGCGCCACGCTGCCGGCAAAGCCCGCGGTGACCATGGCGATGACGTCGACATAGCCTTCGACCACGATGAGGGGGCTGCCGTCATGGGTGGCTTTGCGCGCGGTCTGGTGGTTGTACAGATTGTCGCCCTTGTGGAAGAGCGGCGTCTCCGGCGAGTTCAGGTACTTGGCCGGAACGTCCTTCTCCAGCGCGCGCCCGCCGAAGGCGATGACGCGGCCGCGCAGATCCATGATCGGAAACATCACGCGATCGCGGAAGCGATCATAGGGCACCGGGATGTCGTTGCCGGCCACCAGCATGCCGGTTTCGACCATGTCGTCGACGGAGACGCCGAGCTTGCCGAGATGCTCTTTCAGCGCAAAGCGATCAGGTGGCGCATAGCCCAGCCGAAACTGCAATTGCGTCGCCGGCGAGATCGCGCGGTCGGCGAGATAGCCGCGCGCCTTGGCGCCGACGCGCGAGGCCAGCGTCTCGGCAAAGAACTTGGCGGCGAGATCCATGACGTCATGCAGCGAGCGGCGCCGCTGCTCCTGACGCGCTGCATCCGGCGTCACCGCTGGCAGCGGCAGGCCCGCCATATTGGCGAGCCGCTCCACGGCCTCCGCGAACGGCAGGCCGTCGGTCTCCATCATGAAGCTGATGATGTCGCCGTGCTTGCCGGAGGAGAAGTCGTGGTAAAAGCCCTTCTGGTCGTTGACGTAGAAGGACGGCGTCTTTTCCTGCTGGAACGGCGACAGCCCCTTCCACTCTCGCCCCGCCTTCTTCAGTTTGACGCGCTTGCCCACGACTTCGGAGACCGAAAGCCGGGCCCGAAGCTCGTCGAGGAATTGGGGCGTGAAGCGCATCAGGTTGATTTCTGGGGTGAGTCGGGCGTTTTGCCAACGAATAGGCATATAAGGATGCCCCCGGGAAATACGATGCACTTAGGGCTTCTCCCGGCTATTCACAGGTCGAAGATTCGACGGAAAGCTTGAACCCGGCCCGGTTCCACGCTTCCATGGGGGCCATGTTCAGGACCTTCCGAGGCGGCCAGAGCGGGGGTTGGCGCATCACCTCGATTTCGCCGGTGACGGGCGAGCCCCTCGCCTTCATGCCAACGCTGTCGGTCACCGACAGCGAGGCCATCGCGTTGCCGCTGGTGCCCTCGCGCAATGCTTGGCGCCTGGTCGGTGTCGCGAGCAGCTTGCGCTACACCGAGCGCCCGGAGAAGCAGCAGCTCACTGCCGTGCAGGCCGGCCTCGGCCGGCTGGAAGCAACCAGTGGGGCGCTGATCCCGATCCGCAAGTCGCAGGCCTGGTGGGATCTGACCCAGGAAGAGCGCCGCAGGATCTTCGAGGACAAGTCGCATCACATCGCGAACAGCCTGCGCTTCCTGCCTGCGATTGCGCGGCAGCTCTATCATTGCCGCGACCTCGGCGGGCCCTTCGACTTCCTGACCTGGTTCGAATTCGCGCCTGCGCACGCCTCGCTGTTCGAGGAGCTGGTCGCGATGCTCAGGCGAACCGAGGAGTGGAGTTATGTCGAGCGCGAGGTCGACGTGCGCGCAGTGAAGGAAGTGCTGTCGGGCTAGAGCCCAAGAAAGCGGCCGGATTCGATGCGCGGCAGATCGGTGACGGGCCAGTTGTAGATGTAAGTCCAGGCCGGTGCCGTCACCCCGTCTGCACCTGTCACGTCGACCAGCTGGCGCAGATATTCGGTCGGCTCCGGAAAGCCCTCGCCGCAGGCCTCGTACATGTCGAGCTCGCGCAAGAGTTCGTCGGGCACGCGCAGGTGAAAGAGTTCGCCGTGGGCGCGGTCGGACGGCACATCGGAGAGCAGCAGCCCCGGATAATGCGTCACCAGAACGAGCCGGCCGCGGCAGGTCGCTTCACCCAGAAAATCCGCGTGGCCCGCAAGCAACCGCGCCATCGGATGGTCGAAGCCGCGCATCAGCGTGCCGTAGACGAAGAGACGATTGGAGGTCATGGCCTTCTATAACCATCAATCGGCAGCGTGCAAATCGCAGCGGATCTACAAAACCTCCGCCTCGAGTGTCTCGCCGCTGCATTGCTCGTCCGACACCACCCTGATGGTCACGTCCATGGCGTCGAACGCGCCGGCAGGGCCGATATAGACGCCGTGCAGCGGGATTGCCTGGCGCGGATCGCGGGCGACCGCGACGCGGATGAGGTCGCGGGTGCCGACGATGCCGTTGGTCGGATCGAACTCGATCCAGCCCGCGCTGGGCAGGTAGACCTGGACCCAGGCATGCGTCGAACCGCCGCCGACATGGCGCTGCTCGATATCCTCCGGCAGGAAGATGTAGCCGGAGACGAATCGTGCGGCGATTCCGAGATGACGCAGCGCCTCGATCATGAACAGAGCGTAGTCGCGGCAGGTTCCGCTACCGGACTGCAAGGTGTCGAGCGGATGCTGCGTGCCCAGCTCGTGGCGCTTGCGGTACTTGAACCGCTCGCGGATACCGTGGGTCATGCCGCTCAGGATCTTGAAGGTCGGCGTCGGCGCGTCCTCGTCGAGAAAGCCGCGCGCCCATTCCGCGATCTCGCCATCGGGATCGGTATATTGCGGCGTGATGTAGTGGACGAGGTCGGGAAACTCCTCATCGTCATACGCGAAAGGATAGAAATAGGCCGAGTCGTCCGGCGTCAGCGCGAACTCCTCGACCGGATTGTGCTCGACGGTGACGTGCCAGTCGAAGATCAGCGCGTCCGCGCGCTCGTCGAAATTCGCGATCGCGACGGAATTGCCGAACACGTCGTGGATCCAGTGCAGCGACATCGGCTCGGGCGATATCTCGAGCCTGGAGTCGAGCACGCGCAGATCATGCCCGTCGCGCGGCCGCAGCATGATCCTGTGTTCGCCGAACGCCACGGGGCGGGTGTAGCGATATTCGGTCTTGTGATGAATCGTCAGCAACGGCATCGTCAGGCAATCATGGTGATGTCGGGCGGACCAATCTATAGCAATCCCGCCCGATTCTTCGGGGTGACTGCTGTTTCATTAGGCAATCAGGATGGCTTTAGACACAATCGGGGCGACCAATCAACTCCTCAGCGAGGGTGACGTCCCCCCGGTGCACGAGGTGAATGCGCAAGGGACATCGCCTTTTTTGCTCACCTCGGACCACTACGGAAGGGTCCTGCCGGCTGCGCTTGGCGATCTTGGCGTCGCCGAGAACGAGCTGACGCGGCATATCGCCTGGGACATCGGCATTGGGGGCGTCGCCGACCGGCTGGCAGAGATGCTGGGCGCACATCTGATCGCCCAGCGCTATTCGCGGCTGGTGATCGACTGCAACCGCCCGCCCGCCGCCGTGAGCTCGATTCCCCTGATTTCCGAAGCAACCGCGATCCCGCGCAACGAGGGAATTTCGGAGCAGGAGCGCAAAGCGCGCCGCCGCGAGATTTTCGAGCCCTATCACCGGCATATCCATGCCGCGATCGACCGCCGCGTGCACGACAAGCGGCCGACGGTGCTGGTGTCGCTGCACAGCTTCACGCCCGTTTACGCCGGCGTCGCGCGTCCCTGGCACATCGGCGCGCTCTACAATCGCGACACCGTGCTGCCGCAGCTGCTGCTCAGGCATCTCCGCAGCGAGAGCGATCTCGTCGTGGGCGACAACGAGCCCTATGCGGTGAACGACCTCACCGACTACACCATCCCCGTGCACGGCGAAGCTCGCGGCCTCGTCAATACCGGCATTGAGATCCGCCAGGATCTGATCGCCGACCAGTCTGGCCAGCAACAATGGGCCGAGCGGCTGGCGCGGATTTTTGCAGAGATCGAGGTTGAACTGCGGGCGGAAAGGCTGGTCGATTAGCCCGACGGCGGTTATTTCGCCCTGGTCAGCGCCAGCCAGATGCCGCCGCCGATCATGAAGCCGCCGGAGATGCGCGACATCATGCGGGTGCGGCGAGCCGAGAAGAACTTCCGGGCCCGCCCCGCGGCGATGGCGTAGAGCGCGTCCGTCATCACCGCAGTGACCATGAAGGTGGCTCCCAGCAGCGCGACCTGCGGGAAGTGGTCGCGGTTCATGTCCATGAACTGCGGGATGAAGGCGCCGAAGAACACCAGCACCTTCGGGTTCGACAGCAGCACCAGGAAACCTTGCAGGAAGAATCCGCCGCGCGGCGGCGCCGGCGGCTCATCCACATTGACGCCCTCGACCGGCGCCCAGATCAGCTTGATGCCGAGCCAGACCAGATAGGCGGCGCCGGCAAAGCGCACCCAGTCGAACCAATACCCCATGGTCGCCATCAGCGAGGTCAGTCCGACCGCGACGATGCCGATGACGATGGCGAGGCCGGCCTGCGCACCGGCCACATTGGTCAGCGCCGCGCGCGTGCCGTGGCGCAGCCCGTTGGCGATAACGAGGGTGACGATCGGCCCCGGCAACAGCGCGAGCGCGATGCAGGCGGCAAGGAAGGCGAGATAGGCTTGCAGAGACATCATGGGGAGGACTCGCTGGGAGCGGTTTGCGGCATTAATGCATGGCGAGGGCGGGAACGGAAGTCACGACCTTGCGCTTGACATGCAATCATTTGGTTGCCTATTATCGCCGCCATGGATGAGGTCTTCAAAGCGCTCGCCGATGCGTCACGACGGTCGCTGCTCGACAGACTTCACGCCAGGAACGGCCAGACGCTGAACGAACTCTGTGAAGGCCTCGCGATGACGCGCCAGGCCGTGACCAAGCACCTTGCCATTCTGGAAGAGGCCAATCTGGTCACGACCATCAGGCACGGCCGCGAGAAGCTGCACTATCTCAATCCGGTTCCGATCCATCAGATCGGCGAACGCTGGATCAAGAAATTCGAGCGCGGCAAGCTCGCCGCACTCGGCGAGTTGAAACGCCAGTTGGAGAAGCGTGATGAGTAAGCCGCAATTCGTCTATGTCACCTACATCGAGACAACGCCAACGAGGCTGTGGGAGGCGCTGACATCGAGCGAGTTCACCAAGCAATACTGGTTCGGCGCCGAGGTCAGGTCCGACTGGAAAATCGGCTCCCCTTTCGCGCTGCTGCTGGACGGCGAGACCACCGATTCCGGCGAGATCCTCGAAGCCGATCCGCCGCGGCGGCTGTCTTACAGCTTCAAGCACCAAAAACACGAGGAGCTGCGCGGTGAGCCGATCTCGCGGGTGGTCTTTACCATCGAACCGTTCGGCTCGCTCGTGCGTTTGACGGTGCTGCATGACGGCTTCGTCGAAGGCGGCAAATATTTCGGCGCCGTTTCCAACGGGTGGCCGGCGATCCTGTCCGGGCTCAAGAGCCTGCTGGAAAGCGGCAAGGTGCTGGCCATTCCGCACGCAGCCCTCAACAAGGGATTCGATGCAAGATGAACCTCGATCGGTTCAAGCCGCTCACCGTCTACACGATTTACATCGCCGCGACGCCGGACCAGGTGTGGGAGGCGCTGACCTCCGCCGAGTTCAGCCGCCAATATTTTTCCGGCTTTGCGGTCGAGATGGAGCCAAGACTCGGCGGCAAATTCGTCGTGCGCGCGCCTGATGGCTCGGAACACATTTCGGGCGATGTGTTCGAATACGATCCGCCGAACAAGCTGACGGTGACGTGGAACGTCAACTGGCCCGACCTCGTCGCAAAGCTCGGCGCGACGCTTGTCACTTACGAGATTGAACAAGCCGGCGAGGCCGTCCGCCTCACCGTGAGCGAACGCCACGACCGCCCGCTCAGCGACGACATCCTTTCCGGCGGCCGCACCGGCTGGCCCGCAATCCTGTCGGGGCTGAAGAGCCTGCTGGAAACGGGCAAGGCGCCGCAGATCAAGATGGCGCCGCCGGCGCAGATGCTGGAAGCGTTGAAGGCGATGGGTATCAAGACGCCGTAGCGGGCGAACTCCGTGTCGTCATCGCTTCTTCTTCACCGGAGGCGGATTGATTTCGTCGATCTTGCGACTGCAATCCGCTTCCGAGTCGTGCGGGCCCGAGACAAAGGTCCCACTGACCTTGATCGCGTACCAGCCCGACTCGACGCCGAGCCGGAGCGCTTCTTCTGTCTTGACGTGCCGTGGCGAGAGAGCTTGCATCGGTTGAGTTTGCATCGGGTGCTTTCGGTTGGCGTTCGATCTCATGATCGATCGCGGTGAAACCTTCAGGTGTCCGCGGCACGCGCCTGCCGCGTCCAACTCACCGCTGGAGTGGGCAATATGCGCGACGACCGCTGTTACGACGTCGCTACGAGTCGGCTCCGCCGCTGCGAGGGAATGAGGCGCTTCACGTCGCGCGAATAGTCGTGGCGCTGCATAGGCGCAGAAACGACAGATCTTTCGACATTCCCGCACCGTGCGCGCAATCGCCGCAATTAGCTATCATTTTCTCGCCCGTGCCGCACTTTTGAGGCGCCAATTGCCGCCCGCGACCGAATAAGCCGTCAAAGCCTTGTGATCGGCCGCTTCGTAGCCATGTTACGAGCTTAGCCAAGGGAAAATCGTATGAAGCTCCGCGTCGGGTTTGAGATGCTGTACGAATTCCCGCAGCCCACGCCTATGATCATGGTGCTGGGCACGCACTTCACCCGCGCCTCCGATGTCATCGTGCCCGACCTGCTGACCACCAGACCCTCGGTGCCGATCACTCCCTATCGCGACCTCTTCGGCAATTGGTGCAGCCGCATCGTGGCGCCGGCTGGCGCCTTTCGCCTTGCCGGCGACGGCGTCGTGAGCGACAGCGGCCTGCCCGATCCAGTGTTCCCGAACGCGGCTCAGCACGCCGTCGAGGCGCTGCCGACCGACACGCTCGTCTATCTGCTCGGCAGTCGCTACTGCGAGACCGATCGCCTGTCGGATATCGCATGGAAGTTGTTCGAGCACACGCCGCCCGGCTGGGCGCGGGTCCAGGCCATCTGCGATTTCGTTCATCGTCACATCGCCTTCGGCTATGAGCACGCGCGCGCGACCAAGACGGCGCGGGAAGCCTACGACGAAGGCAAGGGCGTGTGCCGCGACTATGCTCATCTTGCCATCGCGTTCTGCCGCTGCATGAACATCCCGGCGCGTTACTGCACCGGTTATCTCAGCGACATCGGCACGCCGAAGCCCTGGGCCGTGGGAGATTTCGCCGGCTGGTTTGAGGCTTATCTCGGCGGAAGCTGGCACATGTTCGATCCGCGCAACAACACGCCGCGGATCGGTCGCGTGTTGATCGCACAAGGACGCGATGCCGCGGACGTCCCGATCACCCAAACCTTCGGTCCGAATACCCTTGTCAATTTCAAGGTATGGACCGACGAGGTTGCCTGATGACAGACAGCAGCGTTGCACTCAGCGCCGATGAATTTGCGTCCTTGGCCGAGATCGGCAAGGGCAAGGCGCAAGGCGAAATCCCGCAAGCGCACGGCGAGCGCCTGACCAACCTCGGTTATGCAATCAGGCGCCTCGGCGAACTCGAACTGACCTCATCCGGCGAACGCCGGCTGGCAACCGGCGAATAGCTCGCTGCCGTTGCGTCCGGCTTCCCGCTACGCCACCGGCACCACGATCCGCCGATAAAGATGCCAGGTCGCGTGCCCGAGCACGGGCAGCGTCACCACCAGCCCCAGAAAATACGGCAGCGCCGAGACGATCAGGACCATCACGATCACCGCGGCCCAGCCAATCATCGGCAGCGGGCTGGCCACGACCGCGCGCACGCTTGTCACCATCGCCGTGACGAAATCGACCTCGCGGTCGAGCAGCAGCGGAAACGACACGACCGTCAGCGAAAACAGGATCAGCGACAGCACCGCGCCGACCGCGTTGCCGATGCCGAGGAACAGCAGGCCCTCGTTCGTGGTCAGCACCACCGTCATGAACTCCTGCAGGCTCGAGAACGAGGCATGCAGGCCAAGCAGCAGCGCGATCAGAAGCCGCACCTGATACATCCAGACCACGAACACGAACAGCGTGACGAAGGCCATCCAGCCGATCTCGCTGCGCGCGCGCACAGCCGACCAGATCGCGCCGAGCGAGACGGGCTCGCCGCGCTCGCGACGGCGGCTGACTTCATAGAGCCCGATCGCCACGAATGGCCCGAGCAGCGCGAAGCCGGCGGCCAGCGGATAGACCAGATAGACCATGCCGAACGCAGTGAAGCACAGCATGATGGCGATGCCGCCGGCGGCGTAGAGCGTACCGAAGCAGAGGCCGTAAAGCGGCAGCGCCTGGAAATCCCGCAGGCCTTCGACCAGCGCCTCGGCGATGTCGGTCGCCGCGACGGGACGCACCACCGGGTCGACCTTGCCCGAAATGGACATCAGCTTCCTCCTCGTTCGCCGGCGCGATCTCCGTCGCACGCGGATTGACTCGATCTTAGCGTCCCCGCGGCAGGTGCGCACGCGCGAGTTGTTGGCTGGACGACAGTATCCCGAAGCCGCCGGCGCAGACCCGGGAAAACCACCGCGCCGACGGCGCGCGTCCTTCGGGAAGCTCATCCGTCCTGCCCGCGGCTCGAAATCTTTCCCCGTCGCGGACTTTTTCGACCCGATGCCTATGGACTGAGCGGCGGGTGGTGCCGCAAATTGAGTCTTTGAACGAGCGCGATGACTCGAATGGACCGTCCGACCGATGAGCTTGCGTACCCGACTACTGATACTCGTCATCGCGGCCATGCTGGTGCCGGCGAGCCTCGTCGGGCTGCGTTTCGTGCAGAACCGGAGCAGTGAAGTCAACGCCGCCCTGGCCAATCTGTCGGCCTCGGCCGACGACATTGCGAGCGATCTGGGTGGGAAGATTCAGGGCACCGCTCAGCTTCACTATGGTCTGGCCCGCGCGCGCGACCTCGACACGCGCGACAAGGCGGCGTGCTCGGCGTTTCTGTCGGACGTGCGCGAGGAATACCCTCAGTTCACGGGAATCCTGACCATCGATCCGGACGGCAGCCTGTTCTGCGACTCGCTGCGGACCAACCGCACCCTCGATCTGAGGGATCGCGCCTATTTCAAGCAGGCCCTGGTCTCGCGCAACGTCGTGGTTGAGCCGGTATTCGGCCGGCTGACCGGAATATCGGTGCTCCAGATCGCATATCCGGTGCGATCGGAGGCGGGCGCGCTGAAGCTGGTGCTGCTTGCCTCGTTCAACCTGCGCAAATTCGCCGAGTATCACCACAAGCGGCTGCTCGCCGAGAAGGATATTCTGCTCATCGACGGCAAGGGCACCGTTCTCGTCGCTCCCTTGGGAGCCGGCTGGACCGCGCCCGTGGGCGCGTCGATCGCGGGATCCGACCTGCTCGGCTTCGCGACGGCTCCCGATCAAAAGGCATTTCAGGAAGTGACCGATCGCGACGGCCGCACGCAGGTCTGGGCCGTCGCCCACTCACCTTCGATCCGTGATGCCGGCCTCTACATCCTGGTCGGACGGTCCAAGGACGGATTGGTCGCGGCGGCGAATCGCCGGCTCTATGAGGATATGGCGATCCTCGCGGTGGCCTTGCTGCTGCTGCTGGCCGGCGTATGGATCCTCGCGACCGTGAGCGTCGGGCGCCAGGTCGGGCGGCTCGCCAACATGGCGAAGAGACTCGGGCTCGGCGATCTCAACGCGCGAATTCCTCCTCCCCATCCGCGCGGCGAGCTGGGCGGATTGATGACCCTGCTCAACGACACTGCCGAATCGCTTGAGCAGCAACGGGCGGCCATCGCGGACCTCAACCAGAAGCTCAGCCAATCCCAGAAGATGGAGGCCATGGGTCAGCTCACCGGCGGTGTGGCGCATGACTTCAACAATCTCCTCACCGTCATTCTCGGCAATTCGGAGCACCTTGCCGACAGGCTGGCGGGGAACAAGGAGTTGCACCGGATCGCCGGCGACATCGCGACAGCTGCCGAACGCGGCTCCGACCTGACGCGGAGCCTGCTCGCCTTCGCGCGCAAGCAGCCCCTGAGGCCGCGAGACATCGACATCGGCGAAAAGATTAAGGAGGTGGAGCACTTGTTGCGCCGCCCCTTGGGCGAGCACATCGAATGCACCTTCGCGCTCGCACCGGACCTGTGGTTGATCAGCGTCGATCCCGGCCAGCTCACGACTGCGCTGCTCAATCTCGTGCTCAACGCGCGCGATGTCATGCAGTTGGGCGGCAGGCTGACCATCGAGGCGCGCAACGTCTCGCTCGGTGAATCCGACTTGGACATCAATGGCGAACCGCGACCAGGCGACTATGTCATGGTGGCCGTGATCGACACCGGCAGCGGCATGACCGCCGAGGTGGCGAGCCGGGCGTTCGAGCCGTTCTTCACCACCAAGGAGGTCGGCAAGGGGACCGGGCTCGGCCTGAGCATGGTCTACGGTTTTGTGCGGCAGTCCGGCGGGCTGGTGCAGATGCAGTCCGCACCGAGACAAGGCAGCACCGTCAGGCTGTTCTTTCCCCGCCTGGCAACACCGCCAAACGAGGACGCCTCACCCGCCGAAGGGATCGTCACGCGCGAAGGAAGCGAGACCATTCTCGTCGTCGAAGACAACGACATGGTTCGGACTTATGTCGAAAGCGAGCTGAAGACGCTCGGCTATCGCGTCATCACGGCCGCGAGCGGCCCGGCGGCGCTCGACTTGTTGCGCCAGTCCGGGGATATCGACCTGCTGTTCACCGACGTCGTGATGCCCGGCGGCATGTTCGGGCCGGAGCTTGCCCGGCAAGCAATCCAGCTGCGACCCGGGCTCAAGGTGCTCTTCACCTCCGGCTACAGCCAAAATCCGGTCTCGGCGCCCGACGCAATCGGCGATGCCCGCATCCTGACCAAGCCGTTCCGGCGGCGAGACCTCGCCGCCATGCTGCGATCTGCGCTGTCGACGCCGTCGCGGTAGTCAGGAGCGCGACGCGAGGAGAAGCGCCGCACCCAGATTGGCCACGAACAAGGCCGCGTCGATGACGAAGATCCTGAGCATCGGGCCTTTCAACACGGGCCAATAAGCGACCCCGACGCGTCCTCCGCGCAGCAGGACCGGAAGGTTGTAGGCGAACTGGCTGAAATGGCAGGCGGCAAAGAACAGGAACAGCACCAGCTGCGCTTCGACCGGCTGGAAGAAGACCGGACGGGCTGCCAGAAGGTAGAGCGACAGAAGGCCGATCGGCAGATTGATGCCGCCAAGGAATGCCACGCTGGCCGACAATGTCGGCGCGATCGGATTGGTGCGCTCTTCCCGCGGCAGGAGAATCTTCAGTGTATTGGCTTGCGCAATGCTGAACTGGATGAAGGCGCCGCCGAACCAGAGCGCGTTGAGGAGCAGCACGATATCCGAAAGACGCATGGCGGAGCCCTCCCACGGCTCGTTGGCCAGGAAAGTGGCAAAGCCCGCTCCTCATGTCAACCATGTTGACTTCAGGAATCGTCAGTTGGTGTCGGCGATCGCCTCCATCACGCCCATCCACGCAGCCGCACCTGTCGCTCCGACGCGATCGAACGCCTCGCGCAGCACCTTGCGCTCGTGGTCCGATGCGCGCTGCTCGATGCGCTGCCCCGCGGCCGTCAGGCGCAGCAGCTTCGAGCGATGCTGCTCGGGCGAGCGTTTTGAGGTCAGGAGCTTGCGCTCAAGCAACAAATTGAGCGGCCGGTTCAGGGCCTGCTTGGAAATGCCGAGGATCTCGATCAGCGAGCCGATCGCGATATCGGGCCGGCGCGCCACCACGTAGAGGATGCGATGGTGCGGGCGCGACAGTCCTTGCTTGGCGAGATATGCGTCGGCTTCGAGTGTCATGCCGCGCCAGCCGTAATACATGAGCTCCAGCGCCGCATCGAGTTCGCTCAGCTTCGCAAGTGAAGCGCGGTGAAGCCCCGCGGCTTGAGACGTCTTTGCCATTGCAGGAAGCTAACCCCTCGTCCGCAGCTCGCGCCGCAGCACCTTTCCGGTGGCGGTCATTGGAAGTGTCTCCGCGAACTCCACGAACCGTGGGTATTCGTGGGCGGCGAGTTGCACCTTGACGAACTCCTGGATCTCGCGCGCGAGTGCGTCGCTGGCGGCAAAGCCCGGGCGCAGCACGATCCAGGCCTTGATCGATTCAGTGCGGATCGGATCGGGAATGCCGACCACCGCCGCCATCGCCACCGCCGGGTGCTTCATCAGCGTGTGCTCGATTTCGGACGGGCCGACACGATAGCCGGCGGTGGTGATGACGTCGTCCTCGCGGCTGACGTACCAGAAGTAACCGTCCTCGTCCTGCACCCCGAGATCGCCGGTGAGCAGGAACTCGCCGGCATATTTCTTCGACGTTGCCTCCGGATTGCGCCAGTATTCGAGCATCGTGCAAGGACAGGGTTGGCGCACCCCGATGATGCCGCGCTGGCCACGTGGCTGCTCCTCGCCTCTGTCATTGACGATGCGGACGTCGAAACCCGGCGTCGCCTTGCCCATCGAACCGGGGCGGATCGGAAACAGATTCGCGTTGCTGCCGATCACGAGATTGCATTCGGTCTGGCCAAACACCTCGTGCGCGTCGACGCCGAAGGTCTCGCGCACCCAGCCGAGCAGCTCGCCGCCGAGGGACTCGCCGCCGGTAAAGATGCTGCGCAGCTTGATGCCGGAATGCGTCACGCCGGCCTGCCGCATCAGCTTCAGCGCGGTCGGCGGCAGGAACACATTACGCACGCCGAGATCGGCCATCATCTGCATCGCCGCTTGCGGCTCGAACTTTCGCGCGCGGTGACCGACCAGGGGAATGCCGTGGTACCAGAACGCGAACAGGCCGTTGATGAGGCCGCCGATCCAGGCCCAGTCCGCCGGCGTCCACATCAGATCGCCGGGGCGCGGCAGGAAGTTGTGGCACATCTCGACATTGGGGAGATGTCCGAGCACGACGCGGTGGGCGTGCAGCGCGCCCTTCGGATTGCCCGTCGTGCCCGAGGTGTAGATGATCAGCGCGGGATCGTCAGCAGACGTGTCCACCAGCCTGAAGTCGGGCGATGCAGCCTTGACCGAATTCCAGAACGATGTCGTACCCGCCGGCGTTCGTTCGCCAACGATGTAGACCTTCTTCAGCTCCGGCAGACGGTCGCGAATCTTCGAAAGCTTCTCCCAGCCACCCTCGTCGGTGACGATCGCCCTCGCTTGCGAGTTCGACAGGCGGAATTCCAGCGCGTCTTCGCCGAACAATGCGAACAGCGGAATGGAGATCATCGCCGAACGGAACGCGGCCATGTGCGCGATCGGCAGCTCCAGCGACTGCGACAGGAACACCGCGACGCGGTCGCCGCGGACAAGGCCATCCGCCCTCAGCACATTGGCGAAACGGCGCGACATCTCCGCGACATCGTCGAAGGATGTGCGCGTGATGGCGCCGTTCTCATCGAGATAGACCAGCGCCAGCCGGCCGGTGCCGTCGGCGTGGCGATCGCAGCAGGCCTCCGCCAGGTTGAAGCGCGCCGGGATCTCCCAGCGGAAATTGCCGTAGAGTTCGTCATAGGTGCTGGCTTCGGTGAGCATGGTCGTTTCCCGGCAGCGTCGTCTGACCGGACTTGTCCCGGCCATCCACGTTCTTGTTTGACCTGAGTTTAAGGGCGCGGATGCCCGGGACAAGTCCGGGCCTGACGGAGAATGCGTCTCAGCGCACCGTCCGGAAGAACTTTCTGACCTCGCCGACATACAGCTCCGGCTGCTCGAATGCGGCGAAATGGCCGCCCTTCTCCATCTCGCTCCAATGCGTGATGTTGCGGAAGTTCGGCTCCATCCAGCGCCGCACCGGCGTGATGATCTCCCTGGGAAAGACAGCCACGCCCGTCGGCACCTTGACGACCGGCGTGGTCCGGCGCTTGCCAAAGCTTTCCCAATAGAGCCGCGCCGACGAGGTCGCGGTCTCCGTCGCCCAGTAGAGCATGACGTTGTCGAGCAGCTCGTCCTTGGTGAAGATGTTCTCGGGATGACCGTTGCAATCGGTCCAGGCCCAGAATTTTTCCAGAATCCAGGCCGCCTGCCCGCTCGCCGAATCCGTCAAGCCGTAGCCGAGTGTCTGCGGCCGCGTCGATTGCTGCTTCGAATAGCCGGAGTCGAGGTCGACGTAATGCTGGAGGCCGGCGAGCGCGCGCTTCTCTTCCGGCGTCGGTTCGCCCTCGACTTTCGGCGCGGCGTTGAAGGCGAGCGTGATGTGGATGCCGGCGCAATGCTCGGCGTCCTGCATGCCAAGCGAGGTCGTCACTGCCGAGCCCCAGTCGCCGCCCTGCGCGCCGTACCTGATATAGCCGAGCCGGTCCATCAGCTGGGCCCAGGTCGCGGCGATACGATCGACGCCCCAGCCGGTGGTCTTGGGTTTGCCGGAAAAGCCAAAGCCCGGCAGCGACGGGCAGACAACGTGGAAGGCATCGGCAGGATTGCCGCCATGCGCGACAGGATCGACCAAGGGCGCGATCACCTTCTGGAATTCGACGATCGAGCCGGGCCAGCCATGGGTGATGATCAGCGGCAGTGCCGACGGCTCCTTCGAGCGCGCATGCAGGAAGTGGATGTCGAGCCCGTCGATCTCGGTGGTGAACTGCTCGAAGCAGTTGAGTTTCGCTTCGCGCGCGCGCCAGTCGTAGCCATCAGCCCAATAGGTGCAGATTTCCTGGATCCATGCCAGCGGCGCGCCCTGGCTCCAATCATCGACCAGCTCCGCCTCCGGCCAGCGCGTGCGGGCGAGGCGCGACTTGAGGTCGGTGAGGACGTCGTCGCTGATGGCGATGCGGAACGGCTTAATGGCGGTCATGGGAGAGGCCCTGCTCATCGGAGGTTCTCGTCATGGCCGGGCTCGTCCCGGCCATCCACGTTCTTTCTCTCCATTTTGAAGAACGTGGATGCCCGGCACAAGGCCGGGCGTGACCAGGATGATAGTCTGTCAGCTCCTGGCAAACCTTCGGCGCGGCCGCCTAGCCCGTCAGAGCAGCCTTCACCAAACCAGAGGCCTTGCCGAAATCCATCTGGCCGGCGTACTTGGTCTTCAACACGGCGATCACCTTGCCCATGTCCTTCATGCCGGCGGCGCCGGTCTCGGCGATCGCGTCCGAGATCACCTTCTTGACGTCGTCATCCGACATCTGCTTCGGCAAGTACGCGGAGATCACCGCGATCTCGTCGCGCTCCTGCGCGGCGAGTTCGGCACGGCCGCCCTTCTCGTAGAGCTCAACCGATTCCTGGCGCTGCTTGATCATCTTCTGAAACACGCCGAGCAAGTCCGCGTCCGAGAGCGGCGGCTTGCCGTTGCCGCGCGCCTCGATGTCGGCGTTCTTGATGGTCGAGTTGACCATGCGCAGCGTGGACAGCTTGCGCTCTTCCTTGGCCTTCATGGCCTCCTTGACCGCATTGTTGATGTCGTCGCGCAGCATGATCGTGATCCCCTAGACTATCCGACGCCTGATCTAGGCCGTTCGCAGCCCGGAGACAACCGGGGTTCCCAGCCATTCGACCAGCGCCCGCACCGTCGCCGCAGGCTGCTCCGGTTGCGGCAGGTGTCCGCAATTCTCCAGAACGACGAGCCTTGCGCCGGCAATGCCCTCCGCCATCTCCTTCGAGAATGCGTTGGGAATCGTGTTGTCCTGATCGCCCGTCAGCACCAATGTCGGGCATTTGATCGTCGCAAGCGTCGGCCGTGAATCCACCCGCGCGATGATCGCGGTCTGCTGCCGCAGATAGCCTTCGACGCCGACGTCATCGCCCTGCTCGTGTACGAGCTGGCGAATGCCTGCATCGTCGCGGCGCGACGGATGCACCAGTTCGGGAAACATCTCCTCGCGCGCGGCACGCAGCTCCCCGCGCCGGGCCAGCTCCATCAGGCCGCGGCGGCGTGCGGTCGCCTCCTCCGTGTCGGGCCGCGCCTGAGTGTTGATCAGCGCGAGCCTGGCCACCCGCTCGGGCGCCTGGCGCATGATCTCGAGGGCGATGTAGCCGCCCATGGAATGGCCGGCGAGCGCGAAGCGCGGCGGCGCCTCGCTCAGCACCCGCCGGGCGATCGCCGCCATGCTGTCATCGCGAATATGGTTGGCGACCATCACCGGGCCGAACTGCCACAGCGACGGGATCACCGGTGCATAGATCCGGGCCGAGGAGGCTAATCCCGGAACCAGCAGAATCGGCGTCGTCTGGTCCATTATTGCCTCCCGAGCCCCGGAATTTGCCGGAAATTATGCTGCGGAGCTTAGGGGCCCAAGCCGACCTGTCAAATATGCAAAAACGCATGTGAATCGGCGCATCTCCGCTTTGACGGCAGCGCCCGCGGGGACTATGAACCGGGCTCATGACACAACATGATAACGATCACGCTTGGCCGGACCACAAACCGACCGCGCTGTTGGTGCTTGCCGACGGCACGGTGCTCGAAGGCTTTGGCCTCGGCGCCGAAGGCCAAGCCGTCGGCGAGGTCTGCTTCAACACCGCGATGACCGGCTATGAGGAGATCCTCACCGATCCCTCTTATGCCGGCCAGCTCATCACCTTCACCTTCCCGCATATCGGCAATGTCGGCACTAACGACGACGACATCGAGACGGTGAACATGGCCGCGACGCCCGGCGCGCGCGGCGTGATCCTGCGCACCGCGATCACCGATCCCTCGAACTATCGCGCCACCAAGCACCTCGACCAGTGGCTGAAGGCGCGCGGCATCATCGGCCTCTCCGGCATCGACACCCGCGCGCTGACCGCGCTGATCCGCAACAAGGGCATGCCCAACGCCGTAATCGCGCACGCCAGGGACGGCGAGTTCGACCTGCACGGCTTGAAGGAAGAAGCGCGCGAATGGCCCGGCCTCGAGGGCATGGACCTGGTGCCAATGGTCACCTCAGGCCAGCGCTTCACCTGGGACGAGACGCCCTGGCTCTGGGACAAGGGCTTTGGCCGCCAGGACAAGCCTGAGTTCAACGTGGTCGCCATCGATTACGGCATCAAGCGCAACATTCTGCGCCTGCTCGCCGGCGTCGGCTGCAAGGTAACGGTGGTGCCGGCAACGACGTCGTCCGAGGATATCCTGGCGATGAAGCCGGATGGCGTGTTCCTGTCGAACGGTCCCGGCGATCCGGCCGCGACCGGCAAATATGCCGTGCCCGTGATCCAGGACGTGATCAAGTCGGGCACGCCGACATTCGGAATTTGCCTTGGCCATCAGATGCTCGGCCTCGCCGTCGGCGCCAAGACCAAGAAGATGCACCAGGGCCATCACGGCGCCAATCATCCCGTGAAGGACGAGACCACCGGCAAGGTCGAGATCACCTCGATGAACCACGGCTTTGCCGTCGACGAGAGCACCCTGCCGACGGGCGCGACGCAGACCCACATCTCGCTGTTCGACGGCTCCAATTGCGGCATCCAGCTCGACGGCAAGCCGGTGTTCTCGGTGCAGTACCACCCCGAGGCCTCACCGGGTCCGCGCGACTCGCACTATCTGTTCCAGCGCTTTGCCGATCTGATGCGGCAGAACAAGAGCGTGTAGGGCGCGCGCTCTCCTGCAACTGCTTTGACGACATCGAGCCCGGGCCTTCGCCCGGGCTCTTGTCGTTCCGGGCGCAGCGCAGCG
Source organism: Bradyrhizobium sp. CW1 (assembly GCF_023100665.1). Lineage (NCBI taxonomy): Bacteria > Pseudomonadati > Pseudomonadota > Alphaproteobacteria > Hyphomicrobiales > Nitrobacteraceae > Bradyrhizobium > Bradyrhizobium sp. CW1. Next base: position 1,235,294 of record NZ_CP064684.1, on the reverse strand, counting down.
CGAATCCGGAATGACAGCGGAACGAGGAACGCCGCTTAACTCCCTTCGTTGATCACTGCTACGCTCACGCAGGAGCCTCTTATGTCTGTCGTCCGCGACAATGCCGAGCCGCTCGCCATCGTATTTGAGGATGACGGGCTCGTGCCCAACAATATCCTCCCCTTCCTGGTCTACCAGGCCGCGGTGAAGCTCGATTCCAGACAGCCGGAAGAGACGATCGAACGCTTGTTCGAAGCGAACGGCTGGGGCGGCACGTGGCGCAATGGCGTGTTCGATTATCTGCATTATCACGCAACGGTGCACGAGGTGCTCGGCGTTGCGCGTGGCAGCGCGCGCGTCCGCTTCGGCGGCGACCACGGCCAGGAGCTGGAGATCAAGGCCGGCGACGTCGCGATCCTGCCCGCCGGCACAGGTCACCAACGCATCAAGGCCAGCGCGGATTTCTGCGTGATCGGCGCCTATCCGCCGGGCGCGAAGATGGAGGTCACCCGCGCAACACCGGAGAACCACGCCAAGGCGCTGAAGACGATTCCAAACGTCGCGCGGCCGCCGGCCGATCCGGTGACGGGCAAGAACGGGGCGTTGATGCGGTTGTGGCGGTAGCTACAAAGACGGTGCAGTAGGGTGGGCAAAGCGAAGCCTGCCCACCAAACAGTTTGAACTGCGGAGAGATAGTGGGCACGGCGCGCGAAGAGCGCGCCTTTGGCCACCCTACGACAGTGTGCCCCTACGCCTCGTTCGCGCCTTCCTGTCTTGTGGCTTCGAACAGGAACCAGGTGCGGCGCTCGGTCTCGTCGATGAAGTTCTCGAGGATGCTGGCGCTGGCGACGTCGCCGGCGTCGTCGCAGACCTCGTGCGCCTTGCGCATTGCGGCGGCGACATGCTTGTTGTCCTGCATCAGCTCGCGCAGCATCTCGCGCGGCGGGACATAGTCTTCGTTGTTGTCCTTGATGGTCTGGAGCTTGGCGATCTGCCCGATCGATTTCAGCGTGGTGCCGCCGATCTTGCGGACGCGCTCGGCGAGCTGGTCGGTGGTGGCGAAGATCTGGTCGGACTGCTCGTCGAGCAGCAGATGATAGTCGCGGAAATGCCGGCCGCTGATGTGCCAGTGGAAATTCTTGGTCTTCAGATACAGCGCGAACGCGTCGGCCAGAAGCACGTTGAGTGCCTCCGAAACCTTGTTGACCGCCTGGGACGACAGATCGGTGGGCGTGTCGAGGTGGGCGAGACCTTTTGTGGAGCTTTGCTCACGGGAAACCTTCCTGTTAGGACGCAGACATTGACGGCGCGCCGCCGCACCCCTAACGCAGGCGGGCAGCGCCGGTTCCTGCAACGGAACCGTTTGGCCGGGGCCCTCGACGACCATGGACGATTGGATCGATTATTACGACTCGACGCACACGATCTATGTCAGCAAGCTGCATCGCGACTTGCACTTCCAGATCATCGCGCGGGACATCATCGGCTACATCTCTTCGCCCGAGGCGACCGTGCTCGACTATGCCTGCGGCGAGGCGCTGTCGGCGAGCCAGGTCGCGGCGGCCTGCGGCAAGCTGATCCTCGCCGAGCCTGCGCCCGGCGTACGCGGCCGGTTGATCGCGCGGTTTGCCCCGAACACGAAAATCCGCGTCCGCTCGCTCGACGACGTCCGCAAGATGCAGGAGCAGTCGATCGATCTCGTCGTGATGAACTCGGTCGCGCAATACATGACGCCGGACGAGCTCGACGCCGCGCTCCTCAACTTCTCCCGTATCCTGAAGCCCTCGGGCAAGCTCGTGCTGGGCGATATCCTCCAGCCCAATGTCGGCATGTTCAGGGACGTTACGGCGCTGCTCAGCTTCGGCCTGCGTCACGGCTTTTTGAAAGATGCACTGATCGGGCTGATCAGCACCGCACTGTCGGATTACCGTCAGCTGCGAACGCGCATCGGGTTACAGCGCTACAGTGAGGAGGAGATCACCGCCACGCTCAAGGGAGTCGGCTTCGCGGTCCAGCGTGCTCACCGCAATATCGGCCACAATAGCTGGCGCATGACGTTCGTCGCGCGGCCGCCGCTGGTCCGTTGAGCTTGGTGGATCCGTTAAGCATAACGTCTGCCTGAGGTGGCTTGTCGCACCCCGATCGGTAATGATCGCCGCGGCCCGGTGGCGGAAGTGTCTACGCGAGGGCGATGCATCGCTCTTTATCCTGGTTCAAATCCAGGCCGGGTCTCCACGCTTCGCCCCTCACGGGGCTACGCGTGGCGCAGCCACGCGAGGCCCGAAGGGGGCTAAGCGTGTCCGGCGTAGCTGGAGCGAAGGGCAAGCGTAGAGGGACTGGCCGCCCAATCCTCAATCAGCCTCAACCACTTCACATTCCGACACAAGCCGCAGCCGGTCGGCATCTTTTGCCGCGGAGGTGATGACAGCATCGAGCAGGCCCGGAAAGCGTGCGTCCAGATCGTCGCGGCGCAGGCGCACGAAGCGGTTGGTGCCGGCGACGCGGGTCTGCATCAGGCCGCATTCGCGCAGCTTGGCGAAGTGATAGGCAAGATTCGACTTGCCGCTGAGCCCGTTGAAATCGCCACAGCACAGCTCGCCGCTGACACGTTCCTGCTGCGCGAGCTGGTACACGATCGCCAATCTGATCGGATCGCTCAGGCAATCCAGAACCATCGGCAGTTCGATCTGCTCGCGGGTGGGGTGGGGTGGGGTGCGGCTCATCGTCCGAAGAGCATAGCGAAATGACCTGGATGTTCAATAGTTCTTGAACCAATTGACTCCTGACCCGGTCCCATCAATAGTTCAATAAACGTTGAACATAGGGATTTCTCCGATGAGCGTATTCTGGTTGGCCTTGGGAGCCTTTGCGATCGGCACGGAAGGCTTTGTCATTGCTGGGCTTTTGCCGTCGATCGCCACGGACCTGGCGATTTCCGTCCCCGCCGCCGGGCAGTTGGTCACAGCCTACGCCCTCACCTATGCGGTCGGCTCGCCGATCTTGGCGGTGACACTGAACAATATCGACCGCCGCACCGTGCTGGCCTTGGCGCTATCGACCTTCATCGCCGGAAACCTCGCGGCGATGGTGGCGTCGAATTACGCCCTGCTGCTGGCCTCGCGCATGCTGATGGCGCTGGGCTCCGGGCTGTGCATGCCGACCGCGCTGGCCGTATCCGTGGCCGTCGCCGCGCCGGAGCGACGCGGCCGCGCGGTGGCGCTGGTTACCTCGGGCCTCACGGTTGCGACCGTCATCGGCGTTCCCCTCGGCAATCTCGTCGGCAGCCTGCTCGGCTGGCGCGCGACCTTTGCCATGGTCGCCCTGATCGGTGCCGTTGCGCTCGCCGGCCTCCTGCTCGGTCTGCCCCGCGGCCTGCCACGCAACACGGCCTCGCTCAGCGATCGGCTGGCAGTGGCGCGTCACCGCAATGTCCTGACGGCGCTTCTGATCACGATTTTATGGGCGCTCGGTGGCTTCACCGTCTTCACCTATTTCGCGGTCCCGCTGCGCGGCCTTGGATTCGATGCGTCGCAGATCAGCCTCGCGCTGCTGGTGTTCGGCGGCGCCGCCGCGATCGGGAACATGTTCGGTGGCGTCCTGGCCGACCGGCTCGGCACGCTCGCCACAGCAGGTCTCGGACTTGCCGGCATGGCCAGCGCGCTGATCCTGCATTCGCTGGTCCTGAAGCTGATGCCGGAACAGGCGCATTACGCGGTGCTAGGTGCGATCTTCCTCTGGGGCATCTCGGGATGGGCGTTCTACCCGGCCCAGGTCGCCAGCATCATCCGGATCGAGCCACAGGCCTCGATGATCGCGCTCTCGCTCAACGCCTCGGCCATGTATCTCGGCTTTGCGATGGGCGGTGCCTTGGGCGGCGCCGTGCTTGCGGCGTGGAGCCCCGCCGATCTCGGCTGGGTCGGCGGATTAAGCGTTTCGGCGGCTCTTCTGGTCCATCTCGCCCGCGGTTGGCAGGCCCGGCCAAAACCGGTCAAAATTGCCGGTTGATGGGCGTTTTTCGGGGTTTCGCCGCCCGGAAAACTGGTCTAAGACCCACCCCGCGCGCGAGGGGGGACCACCGCGCTCTCGGCCAAAGGGACGCGCAGCAGGCGCGCCCTTTTTTTGTGCCCAAATTCCACTTCGGCGAGAGTTGATGCCCAAACGTACAGACATCACCACCATCCTGATCATCGGCGCCGGTCCCATCGTGATCGGCCAGGCCTGCGAGTTCGACTATTCGGGCACCCAGGCGGTGAAGACGCTGAAGGAAGAGGGCTATCGCATCGTCCTCGTCAATTCCAATCCGGCCACCATCATGACCGATCCGGAATTGGCTGATGCGACCTATATCGAGCCGATCACGCCAGAGATCGTCGCGAAAATCATCGAGAAGGAACGTCACGTCATTCCCGGCGGCTTCGCGCTGCTGCCGACCATGGGCGGACAGACCGCGCTGAACTGCGCGCTGTCGCTGCGCCAGCAAGGCACGCTCGACAAGTTCGACGTCGAGATGATCGGGGCCACCGCGGACGCGATCGACAAGGCCGAGGACCGCCAGCTGTTCCGCGAGGCCATGACCAAGATCGGGCTCGAGACGCCTAAGTCGCGGCTCGCCAACGCCTCCGCCCTGAAGAAGTCGTTCCGCGACAAGTACCAGGCCGAACGCGCCAAGGCATCGGGCGCTGCACTCGAAGAACTCGAGCGGCAATGGACACTCGGCGAAAGCGACCGCCGCAAGCGCTACCAGGAATATGCGCTTGGCCAGGCGCTGATGGCGCTGTCCGAGATCGGCCTGCCCGCGATCATCCGCCCCTCCTTCACCATGGGCGGCACCGGCGGTGGCATTGCCTACAACAAGGAAGAGTTCCTCGACATCATCGAGCGCGGCCTGGATGCGTCTCCCACCAACGAAGTGCTGATCGAAGAATCCGTGCTCGGCTGGAAAGAGTACGAGATGGAGGTGGTGCGCGACAAGAACGACAATTGCATCATCGTCTGCTCGATCGAGAACCTCGATCCGATGGGCGTTCACACCGGCGATTCCATCACGGTGGCGCCGGCGCTGACGCTGACCGACAAGGAATACCAGATCATGCGCGACGCCTCGCTGGCGGTGCTGCGCGAGATCGGCGTCGAGACCGGCGGCTCCAACGTGCAGTTCGGCGTCAATCCCGAAGACGGCCGCATGGTCGTCATCGAGATGAACCCGCGCGTGTCGCGTTCCTCCGCCCTGGCTTCGAAAGCCACCGGCTTTCCGATCGCAAAGGTCGCCGCCAAGCTTGCGGTCGGCTACACGCTCGACGAAATCGCCAACGACATCACCGGCGGCGCCACGCCGGCCTCGTTCGAGCCGACGATCGACTATGTCGTCACCAAGGTGCCGCGTTTCGCTTTCGAGAAATTCCCCGGTGCCTCCACCACGCTGACTACGTCGATGAAGTCGGTCGGCGAAGTCATGGCGATCGGCCGCACCTTCCAGGAAAGCCTTCAGAAAGCATTGCGCGGGCTCGAGACCGGCCTCACCGGCCTCGACGAGATCGAGATCGAAGGTCTCGGTCGCGACGACGATAAGAATGCGATCCGCGCTGCGCTGGGCACGCCGACACCGAACCGGCTGCTCCAGGTCGGGCAGGCGATGCGGCTCGGCTGGTCGGACGAGGAGATCTTCAATTCCTGCAAGATCGATCCGTGGTTCCTCAGCGAGATGCGCGGCATCGTCGAGATGGAAGCGAAGGTCCGCAAGAACGGCCTGCCGGGCAACGCCTTCGGCATGCGCACGCTCAAGGCCATGGGCTTCTCCGATGCCCGGCTCGCGGTGATCGCAGAGACGACGGAGGCCGAGGTCACGGCGAAGCGACACGCGCTCGGCGTTCGCCCGGTCTACAAGCGCATCGACACCTGCGCGGCCGAGTTCGCTTCGCCCACCGCCTACATGTACTCGACCTATGAGGCGCCGTTCGCGGGCGCGCCTGCGGACGAGAGCTCGCCGTCCGACAAGAAGAAGGTCATCATCCTCGGCGGCGGACCGAACCGCATCGGCCAGGGCATCGAGTTCGACTATTGCTGCTGTCACGCCTGCTTCGCGCTGCACGACGCCGGCTACGAATCCATCATGGTGAACTGCAACCCGGAGACGGTGTCGACCGACTACGACACCGCCGACCGGCTCTATTTCGAGCCGCTCACCGCCGAGGACGTGCTGGAGATCATCGCGAAGGAACGCACGAACGGCACGCTGCACGGCGTGATCGTGCAGTTCGGCGGCCAGACCCCGCTCAAGCTCGCGCGCGCGCTGGAAGCCGCCGAAGTGCCGATCCTCGGCACCTCGCCCGACGCCATCGACCTTGCGGAAGACCGCGACCGCTTCAAGCGGGTGCTCGACAAGCTGCGGCTGAAGCAGCCCAAGAACGGCATCGCCTATTCGGTCGAGCAAGCGCGCCTGGTCGCAACCGATCTCGGGCTGCCCCTGGTGGTGCGCCCGTCCTACGTGCTCGGCGGCCGCGCGATGCAAATCATCCGCGAGGAAAACCAGCTCAGTGATTACCTGCTCGGCACGCTGCCGGAGCTGGTGCCGGGCGACGTCAAGGCGCGCTACCCGAACGACAAGACCGGCCAGATCAACACCGTGCTCGGCAAGAACCCACTGCTGTTCGACCGCTATCTGTCCGATGCGACCGAGATCGACGTCGACTGCCTCTGCGACGGCAAGGACACCTTCATCGTCGGCATCATGGAGCACATCGAGGAAGCCGGCATCCATTCCGGCGACAGCGCCTGCTCGCTGCCGCCGCACTCGCTGGACGACAAGATGATCGAGGAGCTGGAGCGGCAGACCCGCGAGCTGGCCCTCGGCCTCGACGTCGTCGGCCTGATGAATGTGCAATACGCCATCAAGGACGGCGAGATCTACGTGCTCGAAGTCAATCCGCGGGCCTCGCGCACGGTGCCCTTTGTCGCCAAGGTGGTCGGTACGCCGGTGGCGAAGATCGCGGCGCGCATCATGGCCGGCGAGAAGCTCGCCGATTTCAACCTGAAGAAGGCGAACCTCGATCATGTCGGCGTGAAGGAATCGGTGTTTCCGTTCGCCCGCTTCCCCGGGGTCGATACCGTGCTCGGCCCCGAGATGCGCTCGACCGGCGAGGTCATGGGCATCGACCGCTCCTTTGCGGTGGCGTTCGCCAAGAGCCAGCTCGGCGGCGGCACGCGGGTGCCGCGCAAGGGCACGGTGTTCGTTTCGGTTCGCGAGAGCGACAAGACGCGCATCACCGAGGCCGTTCGCGAGCTGCATTCGCTCGGCTTCAAGGTGCTGGCGACGTCGGGCACGGCCCGCTTCCTGACCGACCAGGGGATCCCGACCGAGAAGGTGAACAAGGTGCTGGAGGGCCGGCCGCACATCGTCGATGCCATCACCAATGGCGACATCCAGCTCGTCTTCAACACCACCGAAGGCCCGCAGGCGCTCGCCGACAGCCGTTCTCTGCGGCGCGCGGCCCTCTTGCATAAAGTGCCGTATTACACCACTCTTTCCGGGGCCGTGGCGGCCGCGCAGGGCATCCGCGCCTATCTGGGCGGGGACCTTGAGGTTCGGACCCTGCAGAGCTACTTTTCGGAAACCTGATCGCGAGCGGAAGGCCCAACCTTCTGTTAGTGATTGGCGGTGAAGCCACTATGGCCGGAGGAACTGTCCGGCCATATGGTTGTTCTGTTCCGGTGCCAAGCCCATATGAACGTTCGGCGGCACGCGCGTTGAGCCCCCGGACAGACTGACGAATCAAGTTGCGTGCGCGCTGACTTTTCAGGGCGCGCGCGACCGAAGGACGAGAGAAGAGATGGAAAAGGTACCGATGACAGCGGGCGGCTTTGCCGCGCTCGGGGAAGAACTGAAGAAGCGCCAGTCGGAGGACCGTCCGCGGATCATCGAGCATATCGCCGAGGCGCGCTCGCACGGAGACCTTTCGGAGAACGCGGAATACCACGCCGCGAAGGAAGAGCAGTCCCACAATGAAGGCCGCATCGCCGAGCTCGAGGACAAGCTGGCGCGCGCCGACATCATCGACATCTCGAAGCTGTCCGGCGACACCATCAAGTTCGGCGCGACCGTGACACTGGTCGACGAGGACACCGAAAAGAAGACGGTGTGGCAGATCGTCGGCGAGGTCGAGGCCGACGCCAAGAAGGGCCGCATCTCCATCACCTCGCCGCTCGCGCGCGCGCTGATCGGCAAGAAGAAGGGCTCAACCGTCGAGGTCAACGCACCCGGCGGCGCCAAGGCTTATGAGATCACCAAGGTGGAGTGGCGGTAACGATTTGCCGTCGCGCGTGATTTGAAAAGGCCGCGCGATGCGCGGCCTTTTTATATCTAGTGTTGCCGAGGGGGTGCGGCTTACTCCACCTCGCTCCGCCTGCGGGGAGAGGACGAACTACCTTCTTCCTCTCACGTCGAGCGGCACGGCCGCCTCGTATTTCGAATTGTGCAGCACCAGCGAGGTCCGCACGTTGCGGACGTGCGGGGCGGCGGTCAGGTGGGTGACGAAATCCTGGAAGGTGGCCATGTCGGGTGCGACGCATTTCAGGATGAAATCGACTTCGCCCGACAGCATCCAGCACTCGCGCACCAGCGGCTCGGCGCGGACGAACTCCTCGAAGGCGCGCAAATCGGCCTCTGCCTGGCTGGAGAGGTGCACTGCGGCAAACACCGTGACGTCGAAGCCGAGCTTGCGTGCATCCAGAAGCCCGCGATAGCCGTGGATATACCCCTCCTCCTCCAGCGCCCGCACGCGGCGCAGGCAGGGCGGGGGCGAAATGCCGACGCGCTTGGCCAGCTCGACATTCGTGATTCGACCGTCGGCCTGAATCTCGGTGAGAATCTTCAGGTCGATCTCGTCTAGGTTCCGCGACACGTGATTGGAACTCCTGGTCTTGCGGCGGTATCGGTGGCTTTGTCGCAATCCTCATAGCCCAGACCGCACGACCGGCGCAATTTTATTGCGCGTGCAGCGCAATCGACTTTTGTTCCCTGTTGGAAAAATCCGCCGATAGGGAATGCAATTCTTGCATAGCTCACCAGAAGGCTTAGATTACCTCTGATATTTCAGCGCCTCCGCGAGGCCTCCCGGCACGTTCCGCGCCCGCGCTGCAGTCCCCCGTGAAAGGCATCTGTCGAAATGTCCGCCGCTGTCCATGCAAAGGTCGTCATCATCGGCTCCGGCCCCGCAGGCTACACGGCGGCGATCTACGCCGCGCGCGCGATGCTCGAGCCGATCCTGATCCAGGGCATCCAGGCAGGCGGCCAGCTCACCATCACCACCGAGGTCGAGAACTATCCCGGCTTCGCCGACGTGATCCAGGGCCCCTGGCTGATGGAGCAGATGGAGAAGCAGGCGCTGCATGTGGGCACCCAGATCAAGACCGATCTGGTGACGAAGCTCGACACCTCGCAGCGACCCTTTCGCCTCACCTGCGATAGCGGTGACGTCTATCTCGCCGACACCGTGATCCTCGCCACCGGCGCCCAGGCGCGCTGGCTCGGGCTGCCGTCCGAAGCGAAATTCCAGGGCGGCGGCGTGTCGGCCTGTGCCACCTGTGACGGCTTCTTCTACCGCAACAAGCAAGTCGTGGTGGTCGGCGGCGGCAATACCGCGGTCGAAGAAGCCCTGTATCTCACCAACCATGCCTCGCAGGTCACCATCGTGCATCGTCGCGATCACTTCCGCGCCGAACGCATCCTGCAGGAGCGTCTGTTCAAGCACCCGAAGATCAAGGTGGTCTGGGACTCAGCCGTCGACGAGATCTGCGGCACCGAGAACCCGAACAAGGTCACCCATGTGCGACTCAAGAACGTCAAGTCCGGCGCGTTGACCGATGTGCCGACCGACGGCGTCTTCATCGCCATCGGGCATGCCCCGGCGACCGAGCTCGTGGCTGGGCAGGTCAAGCTGAAACCGTCGGGCTATGTCGAGGTCGCCCCGAACTCGACCGCGACCTCGGTCCCCGGCCTGTTCGCCGCCGGCGACGTCGCCGACGAGACCTATCGTCAAGCGGTCACGGCGGCCGGCCTCGGCTGCATGGCGGCGCTCGAGGCGGAACGATTTTTGGCCCTGCGCGCCAGCGAGCGCGCGGCAGCGGAATAGACATCATGGCAAGAACACGCGACGGATTTACGGATATGGACTGGGACAAGCTGAAGGTGTTTCACGCCGCGGCGGAAGCGGGCAGCTTCACGCACGCGGGCGAGCAGCTCGGCCTGTCGCAATCGGCGGTGTCACGCCAGGTCTCGGCACTGGAGCAGGAGCTCTCGGTCTCGCTGTTCCACCGCCACGCCCGCGGCCTGATCCTCACCGAACAGGGCGACCTCCTGTTCCGCACCGCCCATGACGTCTTCATGCAGCTGCAGGCGGCGCGCGCGAAACTGACCGACAGCCGCGAGCGGCCGAGCGGCGATCTCAAGATCACCACCACGCCCGGCGTCGGCATCAACTGGCTGATCCCCAGGCTCGGCGAATTCACCGCGCTCTATCCGGAAATCCGGATCTCGCTGATCGTCACCGACGAGGAGCTCGACCTGTCGATGCGGGAGGCCGACGTCGCGATCCGCACCCGCAAGCCGACGCAGCCGGATCTCATTCAGCGCAAGCTGTTCGCGATGGGCTTCCACGCCTATTGCTCGCCTGATTACATCAAGCGCTTCGGCACGCCGCGCACGCTGGAGGAGCTCGACTCCCACCGCATCATCACGCTCTCTGACGGCAACTTCGCCCCGCATCTTCAGAACCGCAACTGGCTGGTCGAAGCGGGGCGCAACGGCTCGGGTCCGCGCGAAGCCTATTTCAGGGTCAACAACATTCTCGGCCTCGTCCGCGCCTGTCAGCAGGGCCTCGGCATCGCGGCGCTGCCGGACTATCTGATCGAAGAACAGAGCCGCCTCGTGCAGCTGTTCGGCGAATCGGATTCGATCCAGCTCGATACGTATTTTGTTTATCCGGAAGAGCTGAAGACGGTCGCGCGCGTGCAAGTGTTCCGCGACTTCGTGGTGAGCAAAGCGCAGCGCTGGCCGTCCTGATTTCCGCATGTCTGACATGCGGCTTGGACGCTTGATGCATGGCGCGAGGCTAGCCCATAATGTTTCTACGCTGAGCCTTCGCGTTGCGCATTTGTCCCCCTCCTCCAGTGACGCGGGAGTTCAGTAATCCCTCTTGGAAGGTGATTGTGTCGGCCTCACGTGGCCAATACCTTAAGCCGGGCTCGATCGAGCCCGGCTTTTTTTTGGCAAATCCGGCCATCGCCCTCCGCGTGTATTGACAGTTCCATGCTTACCCCGCATCATTTGCGAATGATCACGAAGTCGTGCGCAATCTCCTCGCAGGCAGTCGCCTCGAAAAAAGGCCCCCATCTGGGGACCTCGGATTTTTGCGCGCGCTAACAGCCTTCGTCATCGCGAGCCGAAACTTCGAAAACCCCGCCGCCTGGACGGGGTTTTTTCATGTGCCCCGTCTCAGGATTTTTCCCGAGAAGGAGATGGAACATGACCGGACTACAGGAACAATTGCACGGGCTCTGGCTGCCGCTGATAACGCCGTTTCGCGACGGCGCTCTCGACGAGAGGTCGCTGCGCCGGCTGACACGGCATTACAGCGGGCAGGCCGTCGACGGCTTCATCCTGGGGGCGACCTCCGGTGAAGGCATGACGCTGCGCGAAGCCGAACTCGAACGCCTCGTCGCCATCGTGCGCGACGAGCTGACCACCGCCCACAGCAAGCTTCCGATCTGCCTCGGACTTTCAGGCGCGGACACCTCGCGGCTGAAGGAGCGTCTCGACGAGACCGCGGACTGGCCGATCGACGGTTATCTGATCGCGAGCCCGTATTATGTGCGGCCGTCGCAGCGGGGGCTGCTGGCGCATTTCGAGGCGCTCGCCGATCACGCCGCCTGGCCGTTCGCGCTCTACAACATTCCCTATCGCACCTCGGTCAACATCACCAACCAGACGCTGCTGCGGCTCGCCGGGCATCCGAGCATCATCGGCCTGAAGGATTGCGGCGCGAGCCGCGAGCAATCCATCGCGCTGCTGCGCGACCGCCCTGCGGACTTTCGCGTGCTGACCGGCGAGGATGCGAATTATTTCGAGGCGCTCAGCGACGGCGCCGATGGCGGCATCGTGCTGTCAGCCCATCTCGAGACCGCGACGTTCGCGGCTGTCCATGCCGAGCTGAAGCGCGGCAATCACGATGCAGCGCTGGCGCGCTGGCAGGAGGTCGCGGACCTGACGCGCCTGTTGTTCACCGAGCCCAGTCCCGCCCCGGCAAAATACTGGCTGTGGCGCGCGGGCCTGATCGACAGCCCCGAAGTGCGCCTGCCGATGGTCGAGATCGGCAGCGAACTCGCCGTGCAGCTCGATTGCGAGATCGAACGGCGGATGCAAGTCGCGGCTTAGATGCTTCACCTCTCCCGGCAGGCTTCCCTTCTCTCTTGCGGGAGAAGGGAAGACGCACCGTGGTTAACCCCGCCCAACGGCCTTCGCTGCTGCCGCATGGCGCATCCACGGCTCGTTTACGCAAACGCGCCTATCGTCTTCATTCAAAGTCTTTTCAAATGGGGGAATGATCATGGGGCAACGCATCCGCCCGACGGCGGCAGACATGTTCGCGTCGGCTGATTTCTTGCGGGGAATTGTGGTGATGTCGTCGTTCGGCTTCTGGGCGGTGATGCTCGGCCTGATGCCGGTGCTGGTGTTTCGAGTCTGGCTGGCGTGATGCCAGCGCGCCGCGATGGTTAACTCGTGGTAGCAGCTGTGTTCAAAAGCGCGCGAAACTGCGACCCGGAATTCTAAAATATCCCGTGTAGCGTTCATGCCCATAAGCGAAGAAATCGCGGGGGCGTTTGTGAATAGTCATAACGAGATGGCGTCGCATTACGACGCTGGACAGCAGGGCTTTACCACCGAGGACATTCTGTGGGCCGCCGGCATCTGGTCGGTGATCCTCACTCTGTCGCCGGTGATCGTGTTCTACATGCTGATGGTGGCGTAACTTCCATCCACTTTCTTGAGCACGATCTTATCGGAAAACCGCTTCACACTTTTCCGGATCGTGCTCGCCCAAAAACGCAAAACGCGCGGATGTCCGCGCGTTTTTCGTCCGGGGAATGATTTATGAAAATTACGCCGCCTGCTTGTGCATTGCGCCGGACGCCGACGCCGTGCCGCGAATAGCCTTTACCGAACGTTCGATCGCCGCCCACAGCCTTGCGATTTCCTGCGCCGCACGGCTCTCGGCCTGATATTCCCGCGCGCCCTCGCCGTGGCTCAGCGCCATCAGCAGATCCGAACGGTTGGTGATCTGGCCGCCCCACACCGGAGCACGGAACTTCGCCAACGCCTCGCGGGCGATGGTGACGATCGGGCTTTCGGACTCGTCGCGGCGCGCCGGCGCACCGTTGAGCACGACCGCGTAGGGCTTGCGTGCCGCACGGCACATCTGGATGGTTTCCTGCACCGCGTTGACGTCGAACACGCCGGGACGGGCGGGAATCACCACCATGGTGGCGTTGCGGATGGCGTCGTCGACGACGGCCGACAGGTTCGGCGGCGTGTCGATCAACACCCATTCATAACCGTCGCGCTTGGCCGCGGAGACGATGCCGCTGACCGAGTTCACCGCGGACTTGATCGGCGGTTCGTTGGTGCCACGCAGCTTGTGCCACAGCGTGAGCGAGCCTTGCGGATCCGCATCGACGAGCAGGATCGGCTTGGTCGCCTTGATCTGCGCGGCGAGATGTGCGGCCAGCGTACTCTTGCCTGAGCCACCTTTACGCGATGCAAAAACAATAACGTTCATACCTCTGCCTCCAGATTGACCCCAGGCGGCGAAAATGAATCACCGCGGTGATTCGGGAAAGAAAAATTTATCATAAGTTATGCTGGCGCCATGAAATAACAAAGCGCGTTGGCTTTTGAGTCACACTACTGCGTGCGACGACGGGTGCGAGCTGCATCGCAACACCTTCACGCCAGCAATCGTGCGTTTTTTGAGCAGCCTTGGCAGGACGAAGCGGAATGCAACCTCGCCGCGCAATCCGTTTCGCTAGCCGTTTCCGTCCTGCCTTATCGCAAGCTTCCGCACGCCGAGGCGAACAAAAGGAGTCCGGTGGCTGGTGTGGGGCTGATGCCTGGGTCAGTTTGACTCAAGGGGCGAGCGAACGAGGGCTGGACACGCAAATGCCCGGGACATCAAACGCACTGCGCGCTGTGGCCCGGGCATGATCGAGTTTCAAAAAGGGAACGCGGCGCCCGCGTTCAGCCTTCGCTGGCTTTCTTCTTCTTGGCCGGCTTGGTGCTCTTCTTCGCCGTCCGGCCCGAGCTCCTGGGCGCGATGCTGGTCGGCTTGCCGGCGCGGGGCGCGGCCGCCATGCCCGGCTCCGGTCCAGGCCGAAAGAACGCGCGGCACTGCGGCGAGAGCTGCGACTTCTTCTGGATCATGCAGGCGGTGATGGCGTCGACGTTCGGAACGAACTCGCCGCACAGCCGCATCGCATCCGGCGTGCAGGCCTGCTGCTCCTCCTGGGAGTAGGCAAAGCCTTCACCCGGCTGGATCAGGACGGCCAGGGCGATCCCCGTGATCGCGGCAGCCGTGTATGTCTTCACGGATTTCTTAAAGCGGAACGCCGGCATCGATCCCCCAAATGTCGAGTCGGAGACGATAGTGGGTGAACGGGGGTTCGTTGGCAACCGAGGGGAGATGCGAAAGGCGGGACGTGTGCGGTCTCGGCAACAGGGACCCCCAAAACAAAAAACGCGAAAACAACCCCATGCACAGTAGCCAAGTCCATGTGGCGATTGAACTTTGCGGATCGCGATTTGCGGATTTTACGAAATGAGGTTTGACTCGTCGGGCAAAACAGGAGCATGATGCCATCATCACAGAACGTGCGTGGGGTGGTCGGCTTGTCTCCTGCGCTGGACAAAAGCGTGAGCGGGAGCGGAGACGATTGCATGGAGCGACATGAGGCGGAGCTGCCGCTGTCCGGCGTGACGGTGGTCTCGCTCGAGCAGGCGATCGCGGCTCCTCTTGCCAGCCGGCATCTTGCGGACTGGGGCGCGCGCGTCATCAAGATCGAGCGGCCGGGCGACGGCGATTTCTGCCGCGACTACGATCACGTGATGAACGGGATGTCCAGCCAGTTCGTCTGGACCAACAGGTCGAAGGAAAGCCTCGCCATCGACATCAAGAGCCCTGAAGGCCAGGAGGTGCTCAAGGCCCTGCTGCCGCAGGCCGACGTCTTCATCCAGAACCTGGCGCCCGGCGCGGCGGAGCGGCTGGGCCTCGATGCCGCATCGCTGCTGCGGAAGTATCCCCGGATCATCGCCTGCGACGTGTCGGGCTATGGCGCGGGCGGTCCCTACAGCGACAAGAAGGCCTACGATCTCCTCGTGCAGTGCGAGGCCGGCGTTCTCGCCATCAACGGCACCGAGGCGGAGCCCGCCAAGGTTGGGCTGTCGGTGGTCGATATCGCCACCGGCATGTACATCCTCAACGGCGTGCTGATGGCGCTATATCGCCGCGAGCGCACCGGCAAGGGCACCGCCTTCCAGGCCTCGCTGTTCGATTCCATCACGGACTGGATGAGCTATCCCGCCTTCTATACGCAGAGTACGGGCCGGCCACTGCCGCGAACCGGGGCAAGGCACGCAACGATAGCGCCGTATGGCCCGTTCCGCGTCGGAGACGGCAACACGATTTTCTTCGGCATCCAGAACGACCGGGAATGGCGATCGCTGTGCGCCGTCGTGCTTGGCGAGGCGGCCCTTGCCGACCACCCCCGCTTCCGCAGCAATCCGCTGCGCATGCAGAACAGGGACGATCTGCAGGTCCATATCGAGCAGCGTTTTGCAGCGATGACCAGTGACGAGGTGCTGCGGCTGCTCGACGAGGCCTCGATCGCCAACGCGCATCTGAATTCGGTCGAGGCTTTCCTGGAGCACGAGCAGCTCCGCGCCCGCTCCCGGGTGCAAACGGTGGGATCTCGTTGCGGCCCGGTGATGAGCTTCCTGCCGGCTCTCACCATTCCCGGCCTGTCGCCCCGGATGGATCCCGTGCCTGACGTCGGGCAACACAACCAATCCATCCTCAGCGAACTCGGTCTCGCAAAGGAGACATGACGATGGCCCCTCAGCGGCCGACGCGGGTCTATCTGGCCGTTCCGGCGCATCGCTCCCGTCTCGTCGCCAAGGCGGCTGCCTCGGCCGCGGATGCGGTGTTTATGGATCTCGAGGACGCCGTCCCGCCCTCCGAGAAGAGCGCGGCGCTGGAGGAAGCTGCGCGGGCGCTATCCTCGCTGGATTGGGGCAACAAGGTCGTCGCCGTCAGGCTCAACGCCGTCGACAGCCCCTTCATCGCGCAGGAAATCGGCACGCTCGCTGCGCTTCCCAGATTGGATTCGGTGATCGTGCCGAAGGCGGAGCGCGCGAGCGACATCGCCGCCATTGCCGATCAGCTGCGCGCCGCCGCGCCGGATCGCCCCTCGCCTGTGGCGCTCGAACTGCTGATCGAGACTGCGCTCGGTCTCGTCAATGTCGACGCGCTCGCGGCCGCGCACGACA
Organism: Bradyrhizobium sp. CW1; assembly: GCF_023100665.1. Lineage (NCBI taxonomy): Bacteria > Pseudomonadati > Pseudomonadota > Alphaproteobacteria > Hyphomicrobiales > Nitrobacteraceae > Bradyrhizobium > Bradyrhizobium sp. CW1. The sequence goes on along the minus strand of NZ_CP064684.1, from coordinate 1,218,724 downwards.
GCGTCGCCGCCCTTCATCTCGGCGTCGGCGATTTCGCGGCGTCGATCGGCGCCCGCTCCTCGGAAATCGGCGCGTCGCCGGACGACTACCGCCATGTCGGCTCCATCCAGAGCGGCTATGCCACCGCCCCGCTCGATCTGTTCGCCTATCCGATGATGCGCCTGCTGGTGGCGGCGCGCGCGTTCGGCCTGCGCGCCATCGACGGTCCGTGCGGCGCGTTCCGGGATGGCAGACTGACGGAAAGCAGCGCGCTCAAGGCGGCTGCGATGGGTTTTGACGGCAAGCAGGTGATCCATCCCGACCAGATCGAGCCGACGCTGCGGGCGTTCGTCCCGTCCGACACCGAGCTCGCGCACGCGCGGCGGGTGGTCGCGGCCATGGAGCACGCCGAGGCGCAGGGCCAGGGCGCGGTGACGCTCGACGGCAAGATGATCGACTATGCCAATGTGCGGATGGCGCGCCGGATCATCGAGATGGGGTCGTAGCGGCGCATGACCACGGTGCTGATCGTCGCGCCGGTGTTTGCGCTGATCGCGGCCGGCTATGCCGCGGTGCTGTTTCGCTTCGTCTCGGAGACCGCGCACAAGGGCATCAGCGAATTCGCCTTCAGCATCGCGATTCCCGCGCTGCTGTTCCGCACCATCGTCGTCTCGGAATTTTCCGGCGTCAGCCCGTGGCGGATGTGGGGCGCCTATTACGGCGCGCTCGCGCTGACCTGGATCGCGGCGCTCCTGCTCTCGGCGCTGCTGCGGCAGCGGCGCGAGGACCGCGAGGACGGCGTCGTGTTCGCGATCGGCTCGGTCTACGGCAACATCGTGATGCTCGGCATTCCCCTGACGCTCTCGGCGCTCGGCAATGAGGCGGCAGGCCCGATGGCGCTGATCCTGTCGGTGAACACGCCGCTGCTCTGGCTCTGCGGCACGCTGCAGATGGAGCTGGTCGACCGCAAGCAGACCGCCTCTGCCGCGTCGCTGATCCTGCCGGTGCTGCGCGATCTCGCCCGCAACCCGATCATGCTCGCGATCGGCTTCGGCCTCGTCTGGCGCCTCACCGGCCTCGGCCTGCATCCCGTCGTCGACCGAACCGTCGAGCTGCTGGCGCAGGCGGGATCGCCGGCGGCGCTGATCGCGCTCGGCATCAATCTGTTCAGGTTCGAGGTCAAGGGCGAGATGTTGAGCGTGGTCGTGATGAGCGCGCTCAAACTGCTGGCGATGCCGGCGGCCGCCTTCGCGCTGGCAAGGATGCTCGACCTGCCGCCACTCGCGGCCGGCGTCGTCGTGCTGTTTGCGGCGATGCCGACCGGCGCCAATGCGTATATCTTCGCGGTACAGTATCAGCGGCTGGTGAACCCGGTATCGGGCGCGGTGGCGCTGGGCACGCTGCTGGCGGCTGTGACGTTGCCGGTGGTGGTGTGGGTGGTGGCGAGGTGAGGCAGGCTGTGCGCGATAACTCGCTTGGAGCAAAACTTCTTTGATGTCATCCAGCTGTTGGCATCGAACGCAATCCGCATATCAGCGTTCGTGGCGACACCTTGTCGTCGCTGTCCAAAGCCGTGTGATCTGCGTGGAACCCCTGACAGCACACGCGTGATAAATCCATTTCGGCGCATTGAACCGGTCCAAACGCTCAACTGACCAAAAAGAGATCTGCAATAAAGGAGCAGTTCCATGGGCATTCCCAAAGATGGGACGGTTTCGGTCCGCATCACATGCGTTGGTCACGCCAGCCGACGCTGGAGAGGTGCCCGCACGAAGGCGGCGGCATCCGCACTGAACCAACGCCTATCGGAATTCAGGGCGAAAACGATCTTCGACCAGGTCGATCCCATCGTCAAAATGCAGCTGCCGGGATTGCCCGTCGCGCTTGGCCAAAAGGCAGTCGGGAGCACGGAACCGTTTCCGACGGCCGGCGAAGATAACGCCGCCATCGATCGCAGTGTCGTCCTCATGGTCGACCTGGTTTGGACAGGTACGGGCGGTTACAAGAAGGTGCACCGTCCGCCTCGGCTTGTTTATGCGCCGAGCACCTTCTGGGAGATGAAAATCGCAGCGCTCTTTGGCGCCTCGGGTATCGGCGTCAAATCGAGCTTGCTCCGGTGAAGATCAAGAACTTGAGTACAGGGCGCGAACTTTCGCTTTTTGGGCCGATTATCGGCGGTGATCTGACCATCGGTGCCGGCATGTTCAAGAAGGTGCCCAAGGTGTCGCCCCTGAGCTTCGACAAGTTCGATCCCAAACAATTGCGGGATGCGCAAGTGGGCAAGCCGGTCGTGTTCACGACGCCGCTCATGGACTTCGAAGACTGGATCAACGGATCGGAAGGCCAGCTCGTGCGGGTCGTTCACGGTCATCTTAAAACCGGCGTGACCAAGTCGCAGACCAGCTTTCTCCAGTTCGTCAGCGTCGATACTCATCCCGGCTCATTGGTCTTCGATCTGAAGGCGCTCGGTTTCTCGTTGGGTATTCCCGAGGTATCCAATCAGGTGCAATCCGGAACACTCAAAGCCGAAAATCATCCGTCAGACCAGTATCTCGTCGACACACCTGATGACGTTGTTCCTGTCCAAGTCGCACAGCACCGCAGCGAAGGCCTTCTGATCAGCTTCCCAACTGAAAAACATCACTGGACGGATTTGAGTTCGAGCCAGCAAGAGGAAGTGAAGCGATTTGTGTTGAACAGAACGGCAGCCATTCGCGCTTTGTCTGACTTCAAGGATGTGGTCGCCCCGACGCCGTGATGGGGCGGGTAGCTGGCAGACTGATTTCCCGACGGAGCTGTGGCTTCGTGCTTCGAGGGGGCGAGAAGCCGAGCATCCTGGTGGTATGCGCGCTCGACCCAATGCAGGTGCCGACCTGCGCGAATACGTACATCTTCGCCGTGCAGTATCAGCGGCGGGTGAACCCGGTGTCAGTTGCGGTGGCTCCGGGCACGCTGCTGGCGGCGGTGACGTTGCCGGTGGTGGTGTGGGTGGTGGCGAGGTGAGGTGGTCGGCGGCTTGGCGAGTGCGCCGCACCACCTCCCAAATACAATCAGCGCAGGCCCAGGAACGAGAGCACCACACCAATCACGACGACGAGTCCGACCAAATAGATAATGCCGTTCATGTCTGAGCTCCTCAGCGTTGTCAGTCCTGCCGCAACACAAACACTCCAGGTCGTGAAAAGGTTCGGCGTTGCCCGACGCCGATTTCTCCTGAAATGGGGGAACGAAAGCGACCGATCCTGCTTCGTGGCGTGCTGAGCCTTCGCCCCCCTCAACTGATGATTTTGCGTTTACACGCAAAGGTCGCTAGGCTGACTTGATACGTCCTGCAGGGAGGGTGATATGGGACAGCGTGAAGAGAGACTGGCAGTGATCAGAAGCGCTTACGCAGCACGCGATGGCGGTGACGCCGAGGGCTTGGTGACAGCCTTTCATCCCGAGGGCTTGTTCACCTTGATGGGCGACAAGAGCGCGCTCGCACTGACAGGGAGCATGCAAGGGCACCCGACCCTGCGTGGAGCTTTCAGTAGATTGATTGATGAATTCGGCTTCGAAGGTCGCGAAATCCTGGCTGAGCTGGTCGACGGAGATCGCGTCGCCGTCCATTCCCGCCTCGTCGTTCGATACCGCCCGACCGGGCAGGCTTCAAGCACCGAGATCCTGGATCTGTTCAGATTTAAGGACGGCAAGATCATCGAGCTGATCGAGTTTGCGGACACTGCGCAGATCAAGGCGATGATTGCGTGACGCGTGGTGAGGTTCTGTTAGTGTCGCCTGACGTTGGTGAGTTTGGTGCACTGTCATAGTAATTCGAATTGTATGACGTTCAGGCTGTGAACCTGACTGCCGAAAGAGTTATTGAACACGCTGGCCCGCGCGCCAGGCCATCTGCCAGAAGTCCGCCTCGAGTCGGGTGGCTTCCTTGAAGATCGCAATCAGCTCTGCCTCGCGGGCCGGTGTGGCGTAGAGATCGGCGAGATGCTCCATGTGCGCCTGCGCTTTGGCAGCGACCTCCTGGTACGGCGCGCCGGCATACTCGGCGATCCAGACGCGGTAGGCGTTCGTCGCAGCGTCCGCGAGGGGGAGCGAGGCGAGCCGCGTTGCGATCTCCGCGTACCCGATCACGCAGGGGGCAAGCGCCACCTTGAGCGCCAGCAGATCGCCGCGCATTCCTGCGTCGAGCACGTAGCGTGTATAGGCCAGCATCTCGGCCGCCGGCGGGGCCTGTTCAAGGTCGGCCGGGGACAGACCCCAATCGGCGCAGAGCTTCACATGCAGGTTCATCTCGACATCGAGGATAGCCGAAAGGCCGGCCGCGGCTTCACGCATGTCGGCAAGTCGGGGCGACTTGTAGACCGCGAGCGCGTAGGCGCGAGCAAACTCGATGAGGAACAAATAGTCCTGAACGAGGTAGTGACGAAACGCCGCTTCGGGGAGCGAGCCGTCTGCCAATCCGCTCGTGAAGGGATGCTCGGTGTAAGCCCGCCACTCAACGGATGCTGCTGTCTTGAGACGCTCGAAGAAACTCACGATCTTTTTCGCCCGGCTTGCTTGTCCATGAACGTCTTTTGGCTCGCTACCGATAGCGCATTGCGAACGGGGGAGCTACGGTGACCGCGCACAAAACTCACTTTAAGCAGCGTTGCGGATGGGCACTCCCCGCATCGGGAGTTTTGCGTCACCGTAACCCCAAGAGTTTTAAAAGGAACGGCTGGCCGACTTGTCCGGCGCCGCACTGCCCCAGCACTGTATGAGCGGGCTTCAAGTACAGGCTAACTGAGCGCCGAATTTCAAGGTCGGCATGCGTGCAACAGCTCGATGCCGAATCCAGCTAACCTGTAGTAGTCGGTTTGACCAGAAAGATGCCGCGACAAACAGCGAGCAATTACCAAATTTTCGATCGAAACAGCCGCTAGAGTCTCGCGAATACTCAATCGGTCCGCAAAGATTTTTGGATCAACAGTTGCCTGATTGGGGTTTTGGACGAGCGCGCGAGCCTCTTGCAATAGAAGTGCATCAAGCGGCTGCAGCTTCTGGAGAGCAGCAACGAACTCGGGTCGGACATCCGCGGCACGATCGGTGTCCATCGCATTAGCTAAAAGTCTTGCCCAAATCTCCTGCATCTCCGTGCGAGATTCTTGCTGGGCTGCTTCCAGCAACGGTATAGCGATTTGCTCTGGCAGTTCGGTCGTCTTAGCGTCGCGCTCCCGCAATATCTCCTGTGTTCGCCGGGTTATTGCATCCAGTCGCCGGTGCCGTGCAGCGTGGAGCGGGTCTCCAATCAGAATACCGTAAACATCGGCGATTTGCTGAGAACTGGCCTTCACAAGGTCCAGCGCCTTGCTGGCGGCTTTTGCGCTTTCTTCAATCGCGCCTTCGTACGGTGCCTTGTCGGTCATTCGCTTATTCCCCGAGCTTAAAGCCAGCGATAGGCGGCCCAGCCGACCTTGACGAGAGCAAATTGCAACCAAGGACTAAGATTGCCAACTCCCAACTTTTTGATGCGCCTGAATGTAGGGGCCAAACAGCTTGGGAGCAGTCCGGTAATACTCGTTCAGCTCATTCATTCGATCATAGTGCAGCTTCGGGCCAGCCGGGTCGTGTAGTTTGATTGCAGAGTTCGAGTCCATCAGATCGATGATCACAATTCGGATGCGCTCAAGATATTCGTTGACGTCTGGTCCAAAATAAAACGGCGCTTTTTCGATTGCCTCCGCGTACTCATAAAGTGTGCCATCGTCTGGTTGTCCGGAGGACATGGTCTTGGCTACCACATGTCTTATTGCTTCAAAGATTGCTATACGGCAGTCGAACAGCTCTAGCACGACGCGCTCATTCTCGGTTTGCCAGTTTTGTTTGGCAACTTCTGCCTGGAGGCGAGCCGCCTCAGCTTGGGAGCTTCCTAGGCGATAGGCGACGAAAGCCGCAGCTCCGGCCGCGATGACACCGGCGCTTCCTTACGTGAACAACGATAGACGGCCCAGCCAGCGAGAAACGCGACGGCGAGCAGCACCGCGTTGCGGCGGGAGGCGAGCCATCCGAAGGTTCTAACAGAAGGCGCGCGCCAAGGCGCCCCGAAAGGGGCTTGGCAGATTAACGCTTCGGTGTTCGGATGTCCGTGGGCGTGAAATTAGGACCTGGGCTATTGCCGCGTCTTCACACACGCGTCCACCGCGTAAGCGCACTGCTCCCCGGCAGTTAGGAGACCGCCAGTTGGGCCGGTGTAGTTCATTGAAGAGACCTGGCCGCCGGCAAACACCACATTGATCTTGCAAAAGCGACGTGAGCTGACCGCGGTGGCGCCGTACCGATCGCCGCTGACGCTGGCGACCTCCATGCCATTGCCGGAATCATAGCCCCAGACCTCGGTCGCGCCCTCGGCCGCTTTGTTGGCCGGTGCGCCCATACAAGAGAGCACCTGCTCCTTTGACATGCCTACCATTTGCGTTCGTGCATCTTGGGCGATTTCGGCGCGCTGAAAAGCGCAACCACATAGCGCGACGCCAAGCGCTACGATTCCCAAAACTCGCATGTTCTATTCCCCCAGCCGTGCATCCAACCGCAACGTACGGGGAAGCGCAACCTAAACGCGCTGCAACAAAAGAGATTCCGGTTACAGTGCGTGAAATTGGGATTACAGAAAACGAGTGCCCTGGGATCGAGAGGTTAGTGCACTGTTATGGGTAACCTGGCAGGTCGACTAACCCCACGTCTCAAGCGGCAATCTGCTATTGCGGCGTTTTGTCTATGTGCCCCTCTGTCCGCTTGTCGCCTCGCTTGCAGGCTGTGGTACGGCGCAATATGCGTTCACGCCGATCCGACAAGCTACTGCAAGTGCAATGCCGACCACAGGAACCAAGACAACTGCCGATAAACCAACGACAGAGCCAATTCCAGCGGCTATGGCGCCTACGACTTCAACCTTATGCTTGTTAGTGAGGCTCTCGATCTTTTTTGCGCAAGTCCTTGTAAGAGGGGTCTCCGCAATGAACTTGCGCACCTCTTCCATCACTCGACGGAAAAAACTATGCGACCCGCTACTTGCTCCAAAAGGGAAGGTGTTCTCGGGACCGACCCTGGACAGCCAATTCTGACCGATTTCCTCTAAGCTCGTTTCCATTGGAGAGCATCGCTTCTATAGTCTTTGCATGAGCGGCCGGAAGCGCTCCTATCCAATCAAGTGACGTAGAATTTTCGAAATCGAAGGTCATGACTGCAACTCGCGAATGTACTCAGCGGAAATCGCGTGGGTGGTCTGATGCAAGGTATGAGGGTCAACACCGCCCAAGCTGATGCCGCCACCTGCCCTAGGAGCGTAACTGCCGATTATCATCGCTGCGATGGTTCGCCCATCGCTGAGCAAAACTGGGCTCCCGGACTGCCCCGGACGCGCTTGAACGTTCAAGATAATGAGCAACGATAGTGATCTTTGTCCCGGTCGGATCTGCATCGGTCTTCTCAAGACGCAAATGTGCCGGGGCTTAAGGTGTCTGAGAATTGCACCGCTGGTACAGTTGGGTGGGCTCGAACCACCGACCTCCTGTTCCACAGACAGGCGCTCTAACCAACTGAGCTACAACTGCATCCTTGCGAGCCGCCCGAGGGGCGCCCTTGATAGGGCCGGTCACCGAGGGGGGCTGGACGGGGCGGAAACTAGGTGCAACGGGCGTTTTTGGCAAGGCCGCAACACCCTCAAAACGTCCCGCAAACGAGGTTATTTCCAAAGCAAAACCCGGGCTCTAGGCCCGGGTTTCTTAATTCAAACGACCCGGCCAGATCAGGCGGCGGGGTAGAGCTTCGCGGCGGAGGCCTTGATCGGCTCGGCGGCGGCAGTGGCCGCGCGCTGGGTGATCTCGGCGAGCTCCCGGGCCTGGGCCTGGAAGGTTTCGAGCTGCGTCTTGGAATGGTTGGTCCACAGCGCGAACGCATCCTGCGGCGCCTTCACGCTGAACAGCTCCTGGGTGAAGTCGAGATGGGCCTTGGTGTTGGCCTTCGCGAACTCCATCAGCTTGGCGGTGTATTCGCTGACGCCCTTGTGGGCGGACGCGAACACGGCCTCGACGGTGCCGTTGTGGGTTTCGGCGGCGTCCTTGAACTTGGCGTAGTTCTCGCGGGCCTGCGACACGCCCTTTTCGGCGAACGCACGCATCTGCTCCGGAACCTCGAACGGAATGACGGAGGCGGAGAATGGATCAGTCGTACCTGTCATGCTTTGTCCCTCACACTAATGAAAAAACGGAGTGAGCCTTCAGGCGCGCCCGCCGGCCAACCGGGTGACGGGTGCGAAGACTGGAAACACAAAACGAATGATGGCTCGCCCAGCGCGGAGACCATGCCTGCCTAAGATGTCAACATTGTGCAACGCAACGGGTTTTGGGGTGCATTGCGCAAATTTAATCGCGGGGAGGATGAGGTTCCCGGTATGGGGAACCGGTGGTTGAGGTAATCAGGTGGTGCCTGAGCGCGCGCCTCGTCCTTTGAGACGACCGCTGCGCGATCTCCTCAGGATGAGGCTGGGCGGCATGGGTATCTGCGGACGCGGGGATCTCGAAGAATGGGGATGCGAACGGGCTACGGCTTGCGGGGTCAGGGACATTAAGGTTATCGCGGCTTTAGGCCTTGGCGCATAGGCTTCGGCCGTGGACCTGCCCGGCCCTGCGGGCGATACTAACCCTTTCTTAAGGCTGTCATTCCCGGCAGCCTGATGCGCACAAGCGGGACGCGAAGCCGGTCGGATGACGAGTTCGGATTTCCAGTTGCGAGGCGTGGGCGATCCCCGGCTGGCCGTGCACGCGACCTCGCCGCTGCCCGTCTGGCTGTGGTCGATCGACGGCACGCGCGTGCTCTGGGCCAATCCGGTCGGGGCAAGACTGTTCGGCGCGGCCCATGCCACGGCGCTCGCAGACAAGACCTTCGGGCCCGCCGACAGCCACCGCCGCCAGATCATCCGGCTTGCCGGCCGGCTGCCTCCGAACGGCGCGATCCGGCTCGAACGGCTGCGCGGCTTCGGCGCGCGGTTGGGCACTCTGATGACCTGCGCCTGCGCCCGGCTCGACTTCGCCGATGGCGGCCGCGCCGTGCTGGTCACCGCGATGGACCCCGGCTTGCGCACCATGCCGCTGGTCGAGCGGCTGCTTCGTCTGGTCGACGGCGCCAAGACGCCGATGGCGGCGTTCGCACCCGACGGCCTGTTCGTCGGGGCCAGCGAAACGGCCCGCACCCTGCTCGGCTTCCGCGATCTCACCGAGGGCGGCCTCGAACAGGCGCGCAGCGATGCGCTCAGCCTTGGCCGCGCCGAGACGCCGATCGGCATCGGCCAGATGGTGCTGCAGCGGGTCGGCAGCGGGGCCGATGTCGGCCTGGTCGCGCTGATCGAGCCTGCCGTGCAGCAGGCGGCGGCTGCGACTGATGAGGTCGAGTCCGAGGCCGCCGAAGAGGTCGCGCGCGAAGAGATCGCCCGAGAAGACATCGCTCAGCATGAGGCTGCGCCGTCCGCTGCTCCAGCCGCCGTACCGCAGGATGTGCAAGCGGCGCCGTCGCACGAGGCGCCATCAGAGATCGCGCTGTTCGACGCCTTCGCCGAGCCGGTCGACGCGCCGCAAGCAACGATCGCGCACGAACCGCCCGTAAGCGAGCCGGCGACCGAGATCGTCTCGATCCAGCAAGCCGTCGAGCAAGCGGCCGAAGCGCGCGCCGAGGTCGAACCGAAGACTCCGGTTGAAAACTCGGCCGAAGCCATGGTGTCGCCGCAGGCCGCGCCGACCGTAACCGGCATGGTCGAGCCGCCGTCGGGCCACGAAGAGCCGCCCGCACCGCGTCAGCATCCGCTGCGCTTCCTCTGGAAGGCGGATGCAGAGGGCCGCTTTGTGCTTCTGTCCGACGAATTCATCCACCTGATCGGTGCGCGCACCGACGCCGGCTTCGACCGCCCCTGGCGCGAGATCGCCGACGCCTTCGCGCTCGATCCTGAGAGCCGCGTGGCGCAGGCGCTTGCGAGCAAGGACACCTGGGCCGGGATCACCGTGAACTGGCCGGCCGATGGCGGCGAGCATCTGCCGGTCGAGCTTGCCGGACTTCCGGTTTATGACGGCGAGCGCAATTTCGCGGGCTTCAGGGGATTTGGCGTCTGCCGCGATCTCGACGGCCTCAACCGGCTCGATGCGCTCAGGCGTTTTGAGCTTTTGGCCGAACCGGCGGCGCCGCAAAGCCTGTCCGCCAATGTGGTCGAGCCGGAGCCCGAGCCAGAGCCGCCGCCTCCGCCGATCGAGCCGCCCGCACCTGAGCCTGAAGCTGAACTGCCCGAACCCACACCCGACGCGAATTCACATCCAACCGATCCGGAACCGCCAGTGGAAACGCCTCCCAATGTCCTGCCGTTCCGAGCGCCCGGCGACACGCGATCGCCGACGCTGACGCCGGTCGAGAACAGCGCGTTCAACGAGCTCGCCCGCCAATTGTCCGAGCGCCTCGAACGCGACAAGGAAACCATCGCGGCATCGTCCGAGCCGCCGGATGCCGAGATCACGCCTGAGGCGGCGACGCCGGAGCCCGAGCCTGAGACGCCGCACGCGCCGGCCGAATGGCTGACCGCGCCCGCGCCGCCCGCGCACGGCCACAGCCCGCGCGACCGCGCGCTGCTCGACCTGCTGCCGACCGGCATCCTGATCTACCGGCTCGACCGCCTGCTCTACGCCAACCCCGCGTTTCTCGCGCGCATGGGCTATGCCAGCCTGAGCGCACTGGAGAATGCCGGCGGGCTGGATGCGCTCTATGTCGAGCCGGGCGTGTCCGCGGCCAGCAGCACGTCGCAAGCCGGCACGCCTGTCACGATCAGCGCGACGCTCGCCAATGGCGAAGCGCCGCTGCCGACCACCGAGGCGCATCTGCACGCGATCGACTGGGACGGCGAGAGCGCGCATGCGCTGATCTGCGCGCTGCCGCAGGCTGCGCCCGTCATCGCCGAGACCGTCACCGCCGAGACCATTGTCCCCGAGACCTTCCCCACCGCGCCGGAGCCCGACGCCGGCGAGGCGGCCGCGGAAGATCTCGCCGCGATCCTCGACACCACGGCCGAGGGCATCGTGATGTTCGATGCCGAAGGCAACATCCACGCCTGCAACCGCAGCGCCGAGGCGCTGTTCGGCTATGACGGCGAGACGCTGATGCAGCAGAATCTGGTGACGCTGTTCGCGCCGGAGAGCCAGCATGTCGTGATCGACTATCTGGAAAACCTCAAGAGCCAGGACATCGCGAGCCTGCTCGACCACGGCCGCGAGGTGCTGGGGCGCGAGAAGAAGGGCGGCGTCATTCCGCTCGCGATGATCATGGGCCGCACCCGGCCCGACGGCCCGAACTTCTTCGCCGTGTTCCGCGATCTCTCGCACAGCAAGCAGGGCGAGAGCGAGCTGACGCAGGCGCGACGTCTGGTCGACGGCGCGGCCAATGCCAAGGCCGACATGCTGGCGCGGATCAGCCACGAGATCCGCACGCCGCTGAACGCCATCATCGGCTTCTCGGAGGTGATGATCTCGGAACGCTTCGGCACGCTCGGCAACGAGCGCTACGGCGAGTACATGAAGGACATCCGCGCCTCCGGCGAGCGCGTCATCGCCATCATCGACGACCTGCTCGAGCTGTCGCGGATCGAGACAGGCAAGCTCGACCTCAACTTCGCCAACCTCAACCTCAACGATCTCGTCGAGGCCTGCGTGGTGGTGATGCAGCCGCAGGCCAATCGCGAGCGCATCATCATCCGCACCTCGCTCGGCCATGCCCTGCCGCAGGTGAGCGCGGATGCGCGCGCGATGCGGCAGATCACCATGAACCTGATCTCGAACTCGATCCGGCTCGCCAGCGCCGGCGGCCAGGTCATCGTCTCGACCGCGCTCACCGACCGCGGCGAGGTCGCACTTCGCATCCGCGACACCGGTCACGGCCTCAGCGAGCGCGAAGTCGCCGCCGCGATGGAGCCGTTCCGCACGCCGCCGCCCGGCGACGCCGAAGACAGTTCGGCGCTGAGCTTGTCGCTGACCAAGGCCCTGGTCGAAGCCAACCGCGCCCGCTTCAACATCAAGAGCGCGGCGAACTCCGGCTCGCTGATCGAGGTGGTGTTCGCACCGGCACTGGCGCAGGCGTAAGCGGCGAACGCGATTTCCTGCCCGCGGTGCACGGGCGGCTTCGGCCGAGCCGCGCCCCGCGAAGGGCGCCAGCTCATTGCGACTTCTTCCCGAGCGGAACCGAAGCCCCTCGTTGCGGCTTGAAGCCTGGACCCAGCGTTTCTCCTGCTGATCAGTTCGACACTGCAGCTCCGCACTCCAGCGACTTCAAATGACCGAACGAGCGAAATCCGTGGCATCGAAGCAGCGTCCGCCCAAGCGGAGCGAGGCGGTGCGGAGCGACAGAGGCCCGACCACGACTGAGCGAAAGCCGCTGCCTACCGGCGCAGGCGCGCGCATGAACGCCCGAGTCGTGCTTGCCCTTGCGCTGGTCGCACTCGCGTTGTGGACGGCGGCGGGCTTTCTGCCCGCGGTGATCTGGGCCGCGATACTCGCAACCAGCCTGTGGCCGCTCTACACCAAGTTTGCGGCACGCGTGACCTCCGGCCGCTCCAGCCTGGCCCCGCTGGTCTTCACGCTCGTCGTCGCCCTCATCCTGTTTACGCCGATGTCGCTTGCCGTCTATCAGATCGCGCAGCAAGGCGATCTGCTCGTGGGCTGGATGAAACAGGCCGGAGAGAGCGGGATCGAAGTGCCTGATTGGCTCGCCCGCCTTCCGATCGCCGCAGAGAGCATCGAGCAGTGGTGGCGCAGCAATCTTTCCGATCCCAAAGCCGCGACCGCATGGCTGAAAAGCGTCAACGCAGACAACGCATCGGAACTGTTTCGAACGTTCGGCGGACAGCTGCTTCATCGCCTGTTTCTTCTGTTCTTTTCGCTGATCGCCTTGTTCGTCTTGCTGCGCAACGGCCGGTCGATCTCGGACCGCGTGCTGGAAACCTGCGATCGGCTTTTCGGTGAGGCGGGAGAGGGTCTCGCCGAGCAAATGGTCGATGCGATCCGCGGCACCGTGAACGGTACGGTGCTGGTCGCCGCAGGCGAGGGATTATTGATCGGCGTGGCCTATTTCGTCGCGGGCGTGCCGCATGCCATCGTATTCACAATATTGACCACGGCCTTCGCCATGCTTCCGTTCGGCGCCTGGCTCGCTTTCACCGCTGCGGCGGTGGTGCTGGTCTCTGGCGGAGGCAGCGGCTTCGCAGCCGCGGGCGTCTTCTTCTGGGGCGCGATCGTCATGTTGGCCGGCGATCATTTCGTCTGGCCGACCCTGGTCGGCGACTCGGCGCGGCTGCCGTTTCTGTTCGCGTTTGTCGGGATCTTCGGAGGCTTGGCTGCCTTCGGCCTTCTGGGCTTGTTTCTCGGCCCGGTGATCATGTCGGCGTTGCTGGTGGTCTGGCGCGAGTGGGTGTTCCGACCTGTCGCGCCCGAGAAGAACGGTTGAGTTGCCGCGGGCGTATCCCCAAGCACACGCCAGAAAGCAAAAGGCACGGCGCTTGCGACGCCGTGCCTTCCGCATTCATGAGGCTCGATCTCAGCTGTAGATTTCGAACAGTCCCGCGCCGCCCTGGCCGCCGCCGATGCACATCGTCACGACGCCCCACTTCGCCTTGCGGCGCTTGCCTTCCTGGAGGATGTGGCCGGTGAGCCGCGCGCCGGTCATGCCGAACGGATGGCCGATCGGCGCTGGCGAAGGCATAAGGCGAGATCAGGCTGGGACTGGACTGGCGGCTGCCTTTACGTAGTGGCGCAACCCGCTCGGACATGTAGTATGGCCCTGCCGGAGCGGGGTACCAAATTGGACGGAATCAATCTTCACGATCCCCTCTTCGCCACCTATGTCGTTGCCGCCAGCTTGATCATCCTCAAGGCCGTGGCGATGTCGTGGCTCACCGTGGTCCGGATGGTGAGGGCCCAGGGCGGCTACCGTTCGCCGGAGGACATCAAGAAGACACCACTGAATCCCGCACCCGATCCGGCGCAGCTTCTTCCCAACGAAGATGTGGAGCGGATCCGCCGGATCCAGATGAACGATCTCGAGAGCCTGCCGTATTTCCTGGCCGCGGGCTTTCTTTATGTTCTCACAAAGCCGTCGCTGCTTCTCGCGCAATGCCTGCTCTACGGCTACGTTGCCTCACGCCTGCTGCATTTTCTCGCCTATCTCACCGGGCAAATTCACGACATTCGCGCAATGCTGTGGACCGTCGGCTCGGTCATCCTGGTCTTCATGACCGTGCGCACGCTGCTCGTTGCACTCGGCGCTTGAGGCTCAGTCGGCCACGCCGGCGATCTGCTGGGCCGAAAGGTAGCGTTCAAGCGCCTCGTGCTGCTTGAAAAAGCGCATGGCGCGCAGATCGCGGATCGTCGTTTTTTGTGCCGCATCGCGAACCCGGGTGACCTCGCGGGCTTCCTCCAGCCGGCCGACCCCGACCAGGTTGGCCGCGAGCATGCGATGTCCGGTGCCGTTGCTCGGATTGTGCCGAACCGACTTGCGCGCCCAGGCAACGCCCTCCTCGTACTGCCCGAGGGCAAAGTAGGACGCGGTCAGTCCCGTCATCCACATATGGAGCATGCTGTCCTCGGGGCTGAGGACGAGAGACCGATGCAGGCATGCGAGTGCGTTGGCATAATCGCCTCCCATGCTGTCGATCATTCCGAGTACACCCCATGCGAAAGCCGAACTCGGATTGAGCCTTGCGGCTTCGCTGGCGTGAATGCGCCCCTGATCGTTGTCGCCGGCGGGCCCAAACAGCGTGAAGCCATAGACAGCGTGGGCGAAAGCGTCCCCACTATCCTGCTCGACGGCGCGGCGCGCCAGACCGACCGCCTCGGACGCGGCATCCGCAGACATGTTGGCGCCGAGCGGCGGAGCCATCACGAGTCCCCAAGCCAGCGCCGCCAGCGTCGCCGTTCGCTCCTGATCGAGGCTCAGAGACCGCCGAAGCAGATCGATGGCCTTGACGATACCTTCGCGGGTGCCGCCCCATAAATGATGAAGGCCGCGCAAATACAGATCATAGGCCGAAAGATCAGTTGGCGGCTTGCGGCGTGCGCGTTCGATCTCGGCGCTACGAACGGCGGGATCGACGACTGCGGCAACACTGCTGCTGACGTCGTCCTGCAGGTCGAAGATGTCGACCAGGGGGCGATCGTAGCGATTGGACCAGACCTGGGCCTCGCTTCCGGTATGAGTGAGCTCGGCCGAGACGCGAATGCGGTTGCCCGCCTTGCGAATATGACCGCTCAGGACGTATTGCGCACCGAGTTGCTGCGCAATCTGCCGGCTGGTCATTCCCTTGTCCCGAAGGGCAAAGCTCGATCCGGCCGCGATCACCACCAGCTCGCGAAAGCGCGATAGAGCGGTGATGATGTCTGCAGTGACGCCATCGGCGAAGTAGTCCTGTTCGGTTTCATCACCCATGTTGCGGAACGGAAGCACCGCCACGGAGGGCCTGTCGTTGCCGAACACGTGCTCCGCCTGGTGCGAAAGGTCTGCCGTCGGCTCCGCTGCCGGCAGAACGATCTTCTGCTCCTGGACCTTGCGCAATTCCGCAGCCAGCGCGCTGGTTGTGGCATCGGGCGCGGTGCCGAGCTCTTGCTTCAGAAAGGCAACGACGGCCTGATAATATTTGAGCGCCTCGGCGTTGCGGCCGGCCGCGGACAACGCGCGCATGATCAGGCGGTGCGCATCCTCGCGCATGCTGTTGAGTGCATTGGCGCGCTGGCCGGCGAGCAGGGCATCGCCGGCACGTCCGTCGGACAGTTCCTGGTCGCCGAGCGCTACCATCGCGCCGACAGCCAGCTCCGATAACCGCTCGCGTTCGCCGGCCACCCACTCGCTCCAGCCCTCAGCGTTGACCGCGATGTCATCGACGAGGCGCCCGCGATAGAGATCTGCCGCCGCGGTCAGCGCGTCACGGCTGCCCTTTCTGACAAGCCGCTCGAATTGCGGCACATCGCAGGTGATCACAACGGCATTCAACGAAATGAATTCGCCGTCACTCCTGAGAGCACTCTGACCAAGAACTTGACGCAGCTTGAACAGGGCCTGTCGCAGGTTTTGCTTCGCCTGCGCTTCGAAGTGCGATCCCCACAGCAAGGTCGAGAGTTTTTCGCGGTGCTGAGGCTGAGGTGCCGTGTAGGCCAGATAGGCCAGCAATCCCGCGAGCTTCTTGTTCGGTAAGCTGACGGCACCGTCCGGCCCGATCAGTTCAAAACGTCCAAGAAGTGCGAGAGTAAAACTTGGGCTGGGCGCGGGTGCAGTTTCGGTCATTCCGCCTCAAAAATAAGCAGATGCGCTCACGGATATACATCCTACACGAATTGCCGCCTTAGCGAACAATATTAACGCTGCAGTGACGGCCGAGTGACGCCGGCGACGACGACAGTGGGTTCAGATCGCATCGCGACGAGATGCCGGTTGGTTGATCGACGCGGAGCAATTTCATCCGGAAGTCAGCGTGCGCGCGCATCACCTCATCATGATCGTCGTTGGCTTGTTCGTGGTTCTCGCCGGATTCGACGCAGCGTTGACGACCTTTGCACACCCGACACTCAGGGCCGCTTCGCAGTCGGCGCCGCCCGTCGCACCGCTCCTTTTCGGAGGCGACTGATCGCACGCCGGCATCACAACAGCCATCAAACAGGAGGTCGCATTGACCGACATCGCACAGCAGGGAAGACAATCGCAGAGGTTTCTCGCGTCCGACCAAGAACAGCGATTGGTTGCGATGTGGAGACTTGGAGTGGTCGCCTTCTATGGCTCGCTCCTGGCGCTGGTGATTGCCTTCGCGGCAATGAGCAAGGCGCCCCGAGAGCGCCAAGCCAACCTCGCCTCCGACGATTTCGTTACCCACTACATTTCGAACCCGCCGGCGCCGTAGGCGATCGGGACGAGCGACAGCAAAGCATATGAGGACAATCGTGAACAATCACAACCGTGCTGCGTCTCCAATTCGGGCCAGATCTCCGGCATCGCACGACAGAAAGCGAACAGGCGGCGAGACGCGCCTGATGATCCTCGTTCTGCTGGGATTCGGCCTCGTTCACGTGATCGGCGCGATCCTGATTCAGCGCGCGTCGACCGAGCCAGGTGATCCGCCCCTGATCCTCGCTTCGCACACCGACTGACGGCCGCCACATGCAGCCGGTTCATGGGATTTGAAAAACCAGGAGGCAACATGCCAGCAATCATACGCACGATTTCCCGCACGGTCCTCTCGGTCATCGGTGCCGAATTGGCGAAGCACGCCCTCCTGTTGTGCGCAGCGTGCGCCTTTGTGTTCGTGCTCTCACGAACCTACGGCCTGGATTTGAGCGCCGGATTCTTCTGACGTTCGCAATGGCGGCCGACATGACTGAAATCTGAAGACGCATCGTCGTTGATGCGTAAGTCCAGAGGAGCTGATATGTACGTTGGCCGGATATTGTCCACGCTTGGCGGACAAGGACCCATGCTCCTGGTGATCTCGCTTTGCGCAGGGCTGGTGATCACTCCCTTCGCTCATCTCGGCTACGATCTTTTGCCTTTTTCGGCATTTCTTCTGACGCTGGGCTCGTTTCTTACGGCGGGTCTTGCCCCCTCTGAAGCCAGCATTCGTCCGCTCCTGATGGGCGTGGTGCTTGCCTGGGTTGGCCTGGTGCTGCCATTCGCTGCTGCGATTCTGCTGTCCTTTGCTCCGCTTGATCCTGCGCTGCGGGCCGGCGTTCTGCTTTCATTGCTGGCGCCGCCGGTCGGAAGCGCCGCTGCGATCGCCGGAATGCTCGGTTTGCGACCACGTCTCGCACTGCTCGTTTCCATCGCACTGACCTTGCTCACGCCGATCTCGATTCCGAGTTTTGCCACGGTGCTCGGACTTGGAATTGCATTCGACATGGGCAGGCTGGCGATCCGGCTCTTCAGCATTATCGGCGCTGCAGGCCTGGTGGCCTTCTTAGCCATGAGGTTTCGTCGTCATGTGATTCCTGTTCTGCCCGATCAAAGCGCCGCCACCGGGATCGCCGTTGTCGGGCTCATGATCGTGGGGCTTGCCACCTCGCAAGGCATACGGGCGCAATGGACCAGCAACGCCCTGCGTTTCGACGTGATGCTCGCCGCGGCGATCGTGTTCAATTTCGGTCTGTGCGTCCTCGCTGCCATGACGTTCGCGAGACTGGGGTGGCAAACCGCCGGTACCATCGGTCTCGTGAGCGGAAACCGCAACGTCACGCTCGTGTGGGCAGCGGCGAGCTTCGGTCTGCCGTCGCTGGCGGAAGGTTATGTCGCTGCGTGCGTCATCCCGGTCCTCGCGCTTCCCCTCTCATCAAGCTTTGTCTTAGACTACCATCCTTCAGCCGCTTCATCCCACAAAACCGATGACCCAAAGAGTACACGCCTGACCTGGTGCTCAAACAACAAGGCACGGCGCTTGCGACGCCGTGCCTTCCGCATTCATGAGGCTCGATCTCAGCTGTAGATTTCGAACAGTCCCGCGCCGCCCTGGCCGCCGCCGATGCACATCGTCACGACGCCCCACTTCGCCTTGCGGCGCTTGCCCTCCTGGAGGATGTGGCCGGTGAGCCGCGCGCCGGTCATGCCGAACGGATGGCCGATCGCGATCGATCCGCCGTTGACATTGTACTTGGCGGGATCGATGCCGAGCTTGTCGCGCGAATAGAGACACTGGCTGGCGAAGGCTTCATTGAGCTCCCAGAGATCGATGTCGTCGATCTTCAGGCCATGACGCTTCAACAGCTTCGGCACGGCAAAGATCGGGCCGATGCCCATCTCGTCCGGCTCGCAACCCGCGGCCGCCCAGGCGACGAAGCGGCCCATGGGATTGAGGCCGCGCTTCTCCGCGTCCTTGGCTTCCATCAGCACCACGGCCGCGGCGCCGTCCGACAGCTGGCTGGCGTTGCCGGCCGTGACGAACTTGCCGGGGCCCCTGACGGGCTCGAGCTTGGCGAGACCTTCCAGCGTGGTCTCGGGCCGGTTGCACTCGTCGCGGTCGACGACGTAATCGACGATCGACTCGGCCTTGGTCGCCTTGTCGACCACCTTCATCTTAGTCTTCATCGGGACGATCTCGTCCTTGAACTTGCCGGCCTGCTGCGCGGCGGCCATGCGGCGCTGCGACTCCAGCGAATACTCGTCCTGATATTCACGGCTGAGATTGTAGCGCTCGGCGACGATATCGGCGGTGTCAATCATCGCCATGAAGATCGCCGGTGCCGTCTTGAGCAGTTCGGGATCGATCGATTCCTTCGGCGTGCCGCCGCCCGGCATCGAGATGCTCTCGACGCCGCCTGCGACGATGCAGTCGGAACCGTCCGAGCGGATCGAGTTGGCGGCCATCGCGATGGTCTGGAGACCGGACGAGCAGAACCGGTTCACCGAGACGCCCCCGGTCGATTTCGGCATTCCCGCCAGCAGCGCGGCCTGGCGGCCGATGTTCGGCGCGCCATGAGCGCAATTGCCGAGATAGCAATCCTCGACATAGTCCTTCTCGACGCCGGCGCGGTCGACTGCGTGGTGAATGGCGTGGGCCGCGAGCGACATCGGCGGGGTGATGTTGAACCCGCCGCGGCCGGATTTCGCGAGGCCCGTGCGTGCATAGGAAACGATGACGGCTTCACGCATTGTTTTCTCCCTTTCGAACGATTTTGACCGGAGCATCGGTCGAGGTTTCTCGGCGCCATTGGTACACAATGTCCGGCGGTCGCGGGAGAAATAAAAACGCCGCCCTCGCGAGAGGGCGGCGTTGTTCCGCGGGTCGGAATATGTCGGCGGATCAGAACGTCAGCGCCTTGACCTGCTTGACCTGCGGCAGAGCCTGCACCTTGGCAAGCAGATCGGCCGGCACCGCGCCGTCGACCTCGATCAGCGCGATGGCATCGGAGCCCGGCGCAACGCGGCCAAGATGGAAGGTCGCGATGTTGATCTTGGCATCGCCGAGCAGGCTCGCGAACTTGCCTATGAAACCCGGCTTGTCCTCGTTGGTCACGTAGATCATCGACTTGCCAAATTCAGCGTCGACGCGGATGCCCTTGATGTCGACCAGGCGCGGCTTGCCGTCGGCATAGACCGTGCCCGAGACCGACCGCTCCTGCCGCTCGGTGGTGACGGTGACGGTGATCAGGCTTTCATAGTCACTCTGGGCGGCGCGGACGATCTCGTCCACCACCATGCCGCGCTCCTTGGCGACGACGGGCGCGGAGACGACGTTGACCTCACCCAGCATCGGCCGCAGCAGGCCCGACAGCACGGCGGAGGTGATCGCCTTGATCTTCATCTCGGCCACGTGGCCCTCATAGGTGATCTCGACCTTGAGGATGCCGCTCTCGGTGAGCTGTCCCGCGAACGAACCGAGCTTTTCAGCGAGCGCGATGAACGGCTTCAGCTTCGGCGCCTCTTCCGCCGTGATCGAGGGGAAGTTGACGGCATTCGAGATCGCGCCGGTGAGCAGGTAATCCGACATCTGCTCGGCAACCTGGAGCGCGACGTTCTCCTGCGCCTCGGTGGTGGACGCGCCGAGATGCGGCGTGCAGATCACGTTGGGATGACCGAACAGCACATTCGCGGTGGCGGGCTCCTCGACAAAGACGTCGAAAGCGGCGCCGGCGATGTGCTTGGAATTCAAAGCGTTGACCACGGCCTGCTCGTCGACGAGACCGCCGCGGGCGCAGTTGATCAGGCGCACGCCCTTCTTCATCTTGGCGATCGCGGCTGCGTCGATGATGTTCCTGGTCTTCTCGGTGAGCGGGGTGTGCAGGGTGATGAAGTCGGCGCGCTTGAAGAGGTCGTCGAGCTCGACCTTCTCGACGCCGATGTCCCTGGCGCGCTCCGGCGACAGGAACGGATCGAACGCGATCACCTTCATGCGCAGGCCGAGCGCGCGGTCGGCGACGATCGAGCCGATGTTGCCGCAGCCGACGACTCCGAGCACCTTGCCGGTGATCTCGACGCCCATGAAGCGGTTCTTCTCCCACTTGCCGGCCTGGGTCGAAGCGTCCGCCTGCGGAATCTCGCGCGCCAGCGCCAGCATCAGGGTGATGGCGTGCTCGGCGGTCGTGATCGAATTGCCGAACGGCGTGTTCATCACGATGATACCCTTGGCCGTGGCGGCAGGAATCTCGACGTTGTCGACGCCGATGCCGGCGCGGCCGATCACCTTGAGGTTGGTCGCCTTCTCGAGGATCTTCGCGGTCGCCTTGGTCGCGGAGCGGATCGCGAGGCCGTCGTAATTGCCGATGATCTCGGCGAGCTTGTCCTTGTCCTTGCCGAGATTGGGCTGGAAGTCGACCTCGACGCCGCGGTCTTTGAAGATCTGCACGGCAGCGGGAGAGAGCGCGTCGGAAATGAGAACTTTGGGTTTGGTCATGGAGATGTGTCCTTCGCCGTCCCTAGAGGGAGATCGGCCTGAGGGCCGGAATGGGGAATTGCTCGGAAGCTCTTTGCTCTCCCTCTCCCCGTTCTTACGGGGAGAGGGTCGGGGTGAGGGGCAGCCACAGGCGAGGTGCTCGCGGAGAGAGCCCCTCAGCCGGATCGCTGCGCGACCCGACCTCTCCCCGTAAGAACGGGGAGAGGTAAAAACTACGCCGCCTTGGCGAGCGCGGCCTTGGTCTCGGCGAAGGCCCAGTCGATCCACTGGGTCAGCAGCGCGACATCACTGGCCTCGACGGTGGCGCCGCACCAGATACGCAGGCCGGCGGGCGCATCGCGATAGTAGGCGAAGTCGTAGCCCGCGCCCTCTTTCTCGACCAGCGCCACCAGCTTCTTGCTGAACTCGGCCTGCGCGTCCTCGGAGAGTGAGGTGATCGCGGGATCGGTGAACTTCAGGCACACCGAAGTGTTGGAGCGGATTGCGGCGTCCTTGGCGAGGAAGTCGATCCAGGGCGTCTTAGCCTTCCAGTCGGCGAGCACCTTGGTGTTGGCGTCGGCGCGCGCGATCAACGCCTTCAGGCCGCCGATCGACTTGGCCCAGTTCAGTGCGTCGAGATAATCCTCGACGCAGAGCATCGACGGCGTGTTGATGGTCTCGCCGACGAAAATGCCTTCGTTGATCTTGCCGCCCTTGGTCATGCGGAAAATCTTCGGCAGCGGCCAGGCCGGCTTGTAGGTTTCGAGCCGCTCCACCGCGCGGGGCGACAGGATCAGCATGCCATGCGCGGCTTCGCCGCCGAGCGCCTTCTGCCAGGAGAAGGTGACGACGTCGAGCTTGGCCCAGTCGAGGGGTTGCGCGAACGCGGCCGAGGTGGCGTCGCAGATGGTCAGGCCTTCGCGGGTCGCGCTGATCCAGTCGGCGTTCGGCACGCGCACGCCCGAGGTGGTGCCGTTCCAGGTGAAGACGACGTCGGACTTCGGATCGACCTTGGAGAGGTCGGGGATCTCACCGTAAGCCGCGTTGAGCTTGGTGACGTCCTTGAGCTTCAATTCCTTGACGATGTCGCTGACCCAGCCCTCGCCAAAGGATTCCCAGGCGAGCGTGGTGACGGGCCGCGCACCCAGCATCGACCACAGCGCCATCTCGACCGCGCCGGTATCGGAGGCCGGCACGATGCCGATGCGATAATCAGCGGGCACTTCGAGCACTTCGCGCGTCAAATCGATCGCTAGCTTGAGCTTGGTCTTGCCGACCTTCGCGCGATGCGAACGGCCGAGCGCTGCGTCCTTGAGATTTTGGGCATTCCATCCGGGGCGCTTGGCGCAGGGGCCGGAGGAAAAATGCGGCATGTTCGGCCGCGAAGCGGGCTTCGCTACAGTCATCGTCTACCCTTCCAGATAGTAAGCCTCCCGTTGGGGGGAGGTGTCCCGCCGCGGCTGATACGGGAATCGGGAAGACCAGTCAAGGAAGTTCCGGCGCCTCACGCGCGGGTGATGGCGCCTCCGGTGCGATCTTGGGGGAATCGACCACCGCCAGCGCGTTCAGCAAGCCCGTGGCATCGCTGATCAATTGCGCGGCGCGGCGGCGGCTGCCGACTTTCAAAATGCATTTGTCATTGGCCTGCACGACGTAGTCGTTGCCGACCTTGATCATCGAATAGCTTGTCATCGAAATCCCCGAACCGATCGAGCCCGGTTTCGACGTCCCGTAGCACCGTTCGTTCCTTCACCAACGTGAACGCCGTGACGGTGGTTTATCAGCTCTTAATATGAACGTACGCGCGATCCGATTTCGCTGATCGCGCAAGGCTCATAGCGTGCTGCGTCAAAAGCGGACAGTCATGCCGACGTGACTCGCCGTGAACCCAAGCCGCTTGTAGAAGCGCTGCGCATCTGTTCGCGTCTGATGCGTCAGCAGTTCGACGAGATTGCAACCGCGCGCTTTCGCTTCCGTCACCGCCCATTGCACCAATTGCTCGCCGATGCCGCGGCTGCGGCAATCGGAAGCGACGCGGACGTCTTCGAGCAGACCGCGCAAGCCGCCTTGCGAGCTGAGACCCGGCAGGATCGCGAGCTGCAGGCAGCCGACCACCCTGCCCTCACTCTCGACAACCACAAGCTGGATATTTTGATCGCGCTCGACCCGCGCGAATGCCTCGTAATAGGACGCATGCAACGGGTCTTCCACGCGCTCGCGTGCGCTCCCGAGATGATCGTCGGCGAGCATCGTCACGATCGCAGCAACATCTTCGCGGCGCGCGGGACGAATGGAGACAGATTCGGCGTTCATAAAGTTACTCCTGCCTCAAGCGCGCCTAACGCACCTTGGGTAGCCCGAGAAAGGTCTCGGCTTCGCCGATCCAGCGGCGGATGGCGGCATAGCGACCGAGATCGAAGCCGCCTTCATGCGCGACGCGCGTATAGGCAAGCAGCGAGACGTCGGCAAGCGAAACGTCATCACCGGCGAAGAAGCGGTTTGCCGCCAGATGCTGCTCCATGCGATCGAGCGCCGCGTAGCCGCGCTTGACCTTTTCAGGATCGAGCTCGGAGGCGTCCTTGCCGAGATAGACGAGCTGGAAGCGGCACACCGCGATATAGGGCTCGTGGCTGTATTGTTCCCAGAACAGCCATTCGTCCATCTTGGCGGCAGTGAAGGCGTCGCCCGGAATGAGCGCACTGTCGCGCGCGAGATAGCGGATGATGGCATTGGACTGCGCCAGCGTGCGACCGTCGTCGAAAGCGACGGTGGGCACCTGGCCGGCACCGTTCATCTGGAGGAATTGCGGCGTACGGGTCTCGCCCTTGCGGGTGTCGATCTCGATCCACTCGTAGAGCACCGCGAGCTTGTCGCAGACCCACTTCACCTTCAGACAATTGCCGGAATTGCTATCGCCGTAGATCCGCATCGGTGCCCCCGCGCATTCGGCGACAGAGCATCAGGACGGAAGGAATCTGTCAACAGGAAGCGGGCGACTCAGAACTGGTAGCCAATGCCGACGCGGAAGTTATTCAGGCCGACAGTGATGTCCTTCACGTCCGAGAAGCCGACATGCTCCCATTCGCCGCGAACCAGGATGTTGTTGCAGATCGCGTACTCGACACCGATACCGGCCGTCCATCCGTACATGAAGCTGTTGGTGCGCAGCTCAGTCTTGTTAAACGTACCCGTGTCAATCGTGTCCTGTCGATGGATCGTCGCCGTAACACCGCCCAGGACAATCGACTCGTCATAGTCGTCATGCTTGATGTAGGACACCGTCGCGAATCGCGAAACTTCAGCGCGCCCAATCGCCAGACCGGCGAAGGCATAGGGCATGAAGTCGCCGCCGTCCCAACCGACCCGACCGCGGAAGGTGGCGTAATCCTTCAGCTTTAGCGCAGCACCACCACCGAGTGAAGTGACGTAGGTATAGGTATGGCCCGTTGGCGCCGTCTCACCGTCGAGAATGCGTGTCATGGAATCACTTGCCGAGCTCGATATATTCTTCATGTAGCTGTAATTGGCCTCGACGCCGAACACTGCATCGTAGAGCTGCCAATTGCGGCCGACATAGGCGCCAAACCCGGTCGACTGCACGTGGTTACTCGGCAGCAGCGACCAGCCGCCGACTGGCGCCTCAAGGATGCTGTTGCGAAGCATGAAGTCGGTCATCGTCTTCGGAGCATGACTGAAATCAACATCGGTCGTGGCAAACCCGAACTGGCCGCCAACATAAAAACCGTCCCAGTTGTGGGACGTCTTTGACAGCCCGTCGGTGAAGCTGCCTCGGAGGATGGGAAGATCGGAGAGATCGGCCGCGTGCGCCGCAGAGACCGTCCCCAACATCGCCACCGCCAACAAAAGCCTACGCATCGAACGCTCCATCGAACTCGAACTTTCGCTCGTGATCATGGCCCGTTAACCTTAACCAATGGTTGCGCCGGAGGCTTTCGTCGCCGCCCGCCATGAAAAATACGCAAAGCAAAACGGCGCGGGATGATCCCGCGCCGTTAAGAGAGATTAAGCGATGAGGCTGACGATCAGCCCTTGGTGACGAGCGGCGGCATGTAGGCCGGCGGGCTGTCGAGATTCCAGCGCACGCCGAGCTTCAGGTCGTGCGAGGTAATGTCCTTGAACTTGAAAACGTTGCCGGTGGTTGCCCCGGTGTAGGTCGACAAGACACCGGTTTGCCCCTCACCCATATCGACATAGCTGTAGGCCAGTTCGAGAACGAGGTTGGGATTGACCTTGTACGCGAGACCCGCATGGGCAGCCCACGCCAGGTTCCACTTCGAACCGGCTGGTGCGCTCGAGAAGCTCGCCGTCGAGAACGCAAGATCGTTGATGCCGGTATCGGTAAAGTTCGAGATGGAGACGCGTGCGCCGCCAACGCCGGCACCGATGAACGGCGTGATGCACCACCAGGTGCCCAGGTCGACATACGCGTTCGCCAAGACCAGCCATTCGGACTTGGATGCGCTGTAATTATCGATCCCGCTGTAGGGCACGCCGCCCGCGGTTCCGGTGAAACGATCCGTTCCCTTGAAATTCGAATTGCCGCGATACTGCCCGGTCACGTCCGCGCGGAACCAATTGTTGAACCGGTAACCCGCGCCGAGGCCAAAGATGCCGGCGGTGTCGAACGACGACTGCTGATTGAACGAGGTGAGCTGCGAATAGGCGGACTCGCGACCGTAGTGGAGATCGCTCGTCTTCTGATTGCTGAAGCCGACGTCGCCGCGCAGGTACCAGCCACCGAAGTCGGCGGGCGGAGCCGGGGGCGCGTACATCGGAGGGGGCGCCGCGATCGGCATGTCGGCGGCGAACGCCATCGAGGAGATCAGGGTTGCCGCACCCGCGGCAAGGAGAGACTTAACGCTACGCATTGGCTTCGTCCTTTTGGCCGGTGAGGCAATACGGCGCCTCACGTTCTGGAAACTCACGGCCCGGACGATGCCAGCAAATGCTTAAGCGCCACTTAACCCTAATTTTTAAGGTTGATTTTTTCTCAACTCGCACGCGCGGGCGTCGCGAGCGTTGCAAAAATGCAGCGCCAAATGCGACGCCGTCGCCGCATTTCCTAACGATGTATGAAGCCGCGTTGCAGCAAGTCAGGATATGTTAACGCGCGTGCCGCGGCAGCTTGGGCAGGAATACCGCAAGCAGGCCGATCGCCGGCAGATAGGCGCAAACCTGGTAGACGAACGCGATCGAGGTGTGGTCGGCGAGCTTGCCGAGCACGGCGGCGCCCAGGCCGCCGATGCCGAAGGCGACACCGAAGAATACGCCGGAGATCATGCCGAAGCGGTGCGGTACCAGCTCCTGCGCGAACACGATGATCGACGACGTCGTCGAGGAGATGATCAGGCCGATGAGCACGGACAGCACCGCGCTCGCATAGAGCCCGGCATAGGGCAGCGCCAGCGTGAACGGCAGCGCCCCCAGGATCGAGATCCAGATCACGATCTTGCGGCCGAAGCGATCGCCCAGGGGACCACCGAGAAAAGCGCCGACCGCGTTCGCTGCGAGGAAAATGAAGAGATACATCTGCGCGGCTTGCGTCGATACGCCGAAGCGGTCGATCAGATAGAAGATGTAGTAGCTCGACAGGCTCGAGACGTAGAGCTGCTTCGAGAACAGCAGCGCGACCAGCACGAGGAGCGCAACGACGACGCGACGCGAATTCGGCGCGTCGGGATGGGCTTGATCCACCACCGCCTTCTTCGCCTTGATCTGCGGTTCGTACCAGCGGCCGATGCGCCAGAGGATGAGGATCGCGAGGAAGGCGATCGAGGAGAACCAGGCGATGCTGCCCTGCCCGAACGGCACGACGATGAGCGCGGCGAGCACCGGTCCCATCGAGGTGCCAAAACTGCCGCCGAGCTGGAACACCGATTGCGCAAAACCGTAACGGCCGCCGGAGGCGAGCCGCGCGATGCGCGCCGACTCCGGGTGAAACACCGCCGAGCCGAGGCCGACCAGAGCGGCGGCGACGAGGATGACCAGATATTGGTGGGCGGCACTGAGCAGCAACAGACCGAAGAAGGTCGAGGCCATGCCGATCGACAGCGAATAGGGCTGCGCCTTCTTGTCGGTGTAGTGGCCGACCACCGGCTGGAGCAGCGAGGCCGTGAACTGGAAGGCCAGCG
Organism: Bradyrhizobium sp. CW1; assembly: GCF_023100665.1. NCBI lineage: Bacteria > Pseudomonadati > Pseudomonadota > Alphaproteobacteria > Hyphomicrobiales > Nitrobacteraceae > Bradyrhizobium > Bradyrhizobium sp. CW1. The sequence continues at coordinate 1,191,199 of NZ_CP064684.1, read as the reverse complement.
TGATCATGCCGATCTGCGCGAAGTCGAGCGCGTAGGTGTCCTTCAGGATCGGATACACCGAAGCGATCAGCGACTGCATGGTGTCGTTGAGGAAGTGCGAGAAGCTGATGCCGGCCAGCACGACATAGGCCGGCCCCGCGGCACTTTTGGCGCCGGGTGCGACGTCGCTGACGAGGACGGGCTCCGTCAGTGTTTCCTCTGAGACGACGACAGGCTTGTTCACTGGAGCATCCCGGCGGGCGCGGCAGATTGCCGCGACAAGCTAGTTACGATGCGCGCGGCGACCGATCCACCGCCAAACGCCCATGGCTGGAATGCGCTTCGCCAGATTTCGCGGCCAAACTGCGGCCTGCATGGTTCGAGACGCCCGCCTGTGGCGGGCTCCTCACCATGAGGGTCTACGTCTTCGCCTGGAAACAAAACCTCATCCTGAGGAGCCCGCGAAAGCGGGCATCTCGAAGGATGGCTGCGAGTTCAGGCCGCGGCGTTCCCGAGCGCCGAGACGATGGTATCGACGACGTCCTCGACCAGGATGCGATCCTCGCCCTCGCCCATGACGCGGATCACCGGCTCGGTGCCGGAGGAGCGGATCAGCAGGCGGCCGTGGCCGTTGAGCCGCTGCTCGCCGTCGGAGATCGCCGATTTGACGTCGGAATTGTCGAGCGGCTTGCCGCCCTTGTGACGGACGTTCTTCAGGATCTGCGGCAGCGGATCGAAACGGTGGCAGACTTCCGACACCGGCCGGCGCAGCTTCTGCACCACGGCAAGCACCTGCAATGCGGCCACGAAGCCGTCCCCGGTGGTGGCGTAGTCGGACAGGATGATGTGGCCGGACTGCTCGCCACCGAGATTGTAGCCGCCGTTCAGCATCTGCTCGAGCACGTAGCGATCGCCGACCGGCGTGCGCACGAGATCGAGCCCCTGCGCATTAAGGAAGCGCTCGAGCCCGAGGTTCGACATCACGGTGGCGACGATGCCCGATCGCGACAGCCGACCGTCTTCCTTCCAGCTCTGCGCGATAACCGCGAGCAGCTGGTCGCCGTCGACGATGTGGCCGCGCTCGTCGACCAGGATGACGCGATCGGCGTCACCGTCGAGCGCGATACCGATGTCGGCGCGCATCTCGCGCACCTTCTTCGACAGCGCTTCCGGCGAGGTGGAGCCGCATTCCTTGTTGATGTTGAAACCGTCGGGCTCGACCCCGATCGGGATCACGTCGGCGCCCAGCTCCCACAGCGCTTCCGGCACCACCTTGTAGGCGGCGCCATTGGCGCAATCGACCACGACGCGCAGGCCGTCGAGTGACAGATCGCGCGGCAGCGTGCGCTTGGCGAATTCGATGTAGCGGTCATGCACGCCGTCGATGCGGCGGGCGCGGCCGAGACTGGCGCTCTGGGCGAGACGCTTGTCGATGGGCTCATCGAGCAGCTGCTCGATCTGCTTCTCGACGTCGTCGGAGAGCTTGAAGCCCTGCGGCCCGAACAGCTTGATGCCGTTGTCCTCGAACAGATTATGCGAGGCGGAGATCATCACGCCGAGATCGGCGCGCATCGACTTGGTCAGCATCGCGACCGCGGGCGTCGGCATCGGGCCGACCAGCAGCACGTCCATGCCGACCGAAGTGAAGCCCGCGACCATCGCGTATTCGATCATGTAGCCGGACAGGCGGGTGTCCTTGCCGATCACGACCCTGTGGCGGTGGTCACCGCGCTGAAACGCCAGGCCTGCGGCCTGGCCGACCTTGAGCGCGAGCTCCGGCGTGATCAGTCCGTTGGCGCGGCCCCGGATCCCGTCCGTCCCGAAATATTTGCGGCTCATATCGTCCCCCACGCAACAACCAGGGATCCCCAGCGCAACCTCCGGGTGCCCAAGCGGGACCCGCATCCCTGATTTGCTGAGGTCTTATAGAGCCATCACGGCTAACTTGGCTTCAAAAAATATGATGAATCATTACGGAACCGGGCGGCTCCCGGCCCCGATAACGTCTTGTTAACATTATATTCCGTTGAAGATACTGGAACAGGGCGGAACCGGCACCTAGTCCGAGCGCTTCACATGGCCGTCGGCGCGGCTCGGCGCCGGCTGGGTGACACTGACGGGATCGGAGCCCGGAAAGGTCTCTTCCAGACCCTCCTCCAGCGCTTCCTCGAGATCATGCTTCTCCTTGATCTCCTCCGGCGTCGGTCCGGTGTGCGGCCTGGTCATGGCGCCCTCCTCTCCACAAAGGATTTGCAAACGATTTGGCTGTGCATCCAACCATGCTAGATGACCCCTCGATCTTCCGATGCAAGAGTCTTCCCATACAAGACTCTTCCGACAAGACGGGCCGGGAAACGTTCATGAAGCACATCACCTGTATCGACGATCTTCGCACACTGCATCAGCGCCGCGTGCCGAAGGCGTTCTTCGATTATTGCGACCGCGGCTCCTACGCCGAGGAAACGCTGCGCGCCAACCGCGAAGACATGCAGGCGATCAAGTTCCGCCAGCGCATTCTGGTCGACGTCTCCAAACGCGACACCGCGACCACGATCCTCGGCGAGCCCTCGACCATGCCGCTAATCCTCGCGCCGGTGGGCCTGCTCGGCATGCAGCATGGCGATGGCGAGATCCATGCCTGCCGTGCCGCGCAAGCGGCCGGTATCCCGTTCACGCAGTCGACGATGTCGATCTGCTCGATCGAGGACATCGCGGCCAATGTCGAGAAGCCGTTCTGGTTCCAGCTCTACGTGATGAAGGACCGCGGCTTCATCAAGGAGTTGATCCAGCGCGCGATCGCGGCGAAATGCTCCGCGCTGGTGCTGACCGTCGATCTCCAGGTCATCGGCCAGCGCCACCAGGACATCAAGAACGGCATGACGATCCCCCCCGAGTGGACGATGTCTAAATTTCTGGATTTCGCCACAAAGCCCGCGTGGGTCTCCGGCGTGCTGCGGGGCAAGCGCCGTACCTTCGGCAACATCGCCGGCCACGTGAAGAACACCGAGGACCTCAATCGCCTCGCCGAATGGACCGCCTCGCAGTTCGACACGGCGTTGAACTGGAAGGACGTCGAGTGGGTCCGCAGCATCTGGCCGGGCAAGCTGATCATCAAGGGCATTCTGGACGTCGAGGACGCCGAGGAAGCCGCCAAGACCGGCGCGCAGGCTCTCGTCGTCTCGAACCATGGCGGCCGTCAGCTCGACGGCGCGCCGTCATCGATCGAGGTGCTGCCCGAGATCGCCGAGGCGGTCGGTGACAGGATGGAGATCATGTTCGACGGCGGCATCCGCTCCGGCCAGGACGTGATGCGCGCGCTCGCGCTCGGCGCGAAGTCCTGCATGATCGGCCGCGCCTACGCCTATGGCCTTGGCGCCGGCGGCCAGGCCGGCGTCGCCAAGGCGATCGACATCATCCAGAAGGAGCTGCTCACCACCATGGGCCTGTGCGGCGTCAACCGGATTGACGAAATCGACGAACATATCATCGCGATGTGAACCGCAGCGGCAGTGCCGTAGGGCGGGCAAAGCGAAGCGTGCCCACCAATTCGCAAATCGTAGGGTGGGCACGGCGCTTCGCGCCTTTGCCCACCCTAAGATTTCAGCGTTCGCCCTCACATCGGCGGCGTCACCCCGTCGCGGCCGACATTCACCCGGTTGGCCTCAAGCGAACCATCGTCCTTCTTCACCGCGCCGAAAATGATCAGCTTGGCGCCGGGCTTGAGCTCGGATTTGTCGCTGGCGACGAAGGTGACGATCGGCGTGTCCGGCGGCACCACGACTTTCTTCTCGCCGTCCTTGTACTTGACCGTGATGTTCTGGCCGTCGGTGCCCTTCACCGTCTGCGCCACGGTGGCGTTGGTCATGGTCGAGTTGGCGCGCGCGTCCCAGGGACGAAAACCTTCGGCCGCGCCGCGCTGGTTTTCGGGGAAGATGTGCACCGCGATCGCCTTCTGGGTGCCGTCGGGCTCGGGCAGGCCGGTGACGCCGATATAGGAGCCGTCCTTGATCTCCGACAACGACGTCTTCACCACCGCGAAGACGGCGACGTTGTCGGTCATGCGCACCTTCACGTCGGTTCCTTCGCGGGTCTTGATGCCGAGCGTGTTGCCGTCGACGCTCTCGATGGTGCCGCGGATGCGGACCGTCGGCGTCTGCTGCGCCAGGGCGGATGACGTGACGATGCAGGCGGCGAACGCGGCCACGCCGAGGCGTGATATCCAGGTTCTCTTCGACATGTTGTTATTCTCCATTTACATCGGCGGCGTCAGGCCGTCGCGGCCGACGCTGACGCGGTTGGTTTCGAATGAGCCGTCCGGCAGCTGCTTCATGAAGGCGATCACCTTGGCGCCGGCCTTCAGATCGGATCTGTCGCCGGGGACAAAGGTCACCACCGGCGTATTGTCGGCGACGAACACCTTCTTCTCGCCGTCCTTGTACTTGACCAGCAGCGTATGGCCGTCATTGCCGACCACGCTCTCCGACACGGTCGCATTGGTCATGCTGGAATTGGGCTTGAGGTCATAGGGTCGCGAGCCCTCGCCGGTGCCGCGCATGCTCTCCGGAAACACGTGCACCTCGACCGCGTTCGCGCCTCCGTCCGGTCCCGGCACGGTGGTGGCGCCGACGAAGGAGCCGGGCTTGATGTCGGCAAGTGAAATCCTGGTAATGCCCGACACGTTCACGTCGGAGGCGATGTGCAGCTTGACATCCTCGCCGCTGCGCGCCTTGACCTGCATCGTGTCGCCATTGACGCTTTCGATCGTGCCTCGCACGCGCGTCGGCACCGGCGCCCTTTGCGCAAGGGCCGAGAGGGTCGAGACGGCCACCATCGCGACGGCGATGAGCGGACGTGTGAAAGTTGCACGTTGAACAGACATGATGGTCTCCGATTGCGCCCTATTGTCCCTACGGACATAGAACTCCGGAGATTACGCGCTATTCTCTCAAGTCTTTGTGAGATCGGCCTCGACCAGCGCACGCAGCTCGGCCGTGACCTGCGGCCGCTGGCCGAACCACAGCTCGAAGCCGCGGACCGCCTGATGCAGCAGCATGCCGAGCCCGTCGGCGGTCTTCAACCCGCGCGCCTGTGCGGCCGCCAGCAGCGGCGTCACCAGCGGGACATAGACGAGATCGGCGATCACGGCGCCATCCGGCAGGCGCGCCACTTCAAGGTCGAGTGAAGGCTGACCGTGCATGCCGAGCGAGGTCGTGTTCACGAGAAGTTTTGCACGCGGCAGAATGTGGTCGATGCCATCCCACGCAACAGGATGCACCTTCGGCCCGAACTGCCTTGCAAGCATCTCGGCCCGGCCGACGGTGCGATTGGCGAGATGGACGCGCTTGATGCCGCGTTCAAGCAACCCGAACACGATGGCGCGCGAGGAGCCGCCGGCGCCGAGCACCAGCGCCTCTTCGGCTGCGTCCCAGCCGGGCGCGCTGGCATCGAGATTGCCGATAAAGCCCTCGACGTCGGTGTTGGTCGAGCGCAGCTCGCCGTCTGCAAACCAAAGCGTGTTGGCCGCACCGACCGCTCGCGCGCGGGCATCGGGCGTCGACAGCTCGAGCACGCCTTCCTTGTGCGGGATGGTGACGTTGGCGCCGACGAAGCCGCGCAGCGACAGCCGCAGGACGAAGTCACGCAAATTATCGGGTGGAACCGCCTCGATGACATAGCCGCCCTCGATCCCGAGCGTGCGCAGCCAATAACGATGGATCAGCGGCGAGCGCGAATGCGCGGCCGGCCATCCGATCAGGCAGGCTGCGGGAGCCTTGGTCACGGTCGTCCTCCCCTGGGGTGGTTTCGGAGGCGATCCATTTCGCGTCCCGCAGGCGCTGTCAAGCGCGCGGGGCCGTCTCGGGAGAGGCTCGACGTCAGGTCGTGCCCGCCTCACCACCCGCGGGCAGCGCCGCGCCGCCCTTGATGTCGGCGACCGCACGCGCGATGGTCTCGCGATAGCGCGCGCGTGGCGGCGTGACGCCATGGGTGAGCAGCGCACGGCGGACCGCAGGCGACGCCCCTGTGATGAACAGCCGGATGCCCTGGCGGTGGGCCTTGGCGGCGACGCGGCCGAGCACGTTGGCCGCGGTCGAATCCAGGAACGGCACGTCGGCGAAATCGACCATAAAACCCTTGCGCTTGTCGGCGATGCCGTCGAGCACGCTGCCGATCGCCGAGGCCGCGCCGAAGAAGAACGCGCCGGTGATGCGATAGACCAGCACGTCGCGATCGACCGCGAGTGCGGGGTCGTAAGGCACGCGCCCGCCATTATCGTCATCGGGACGATCGGCGGCCACCAGTGGCGATCGTTCCTCGATGCCCGTCATTTCCGCCATGCGATGGATGAACAGGACCGCGCCAAGCGCGAAGCCAACCAGAATGCCCTCGGTCAGATCGCGGAAGATGGTGAGCAGGAAGGTTGCGAGCAGCACGACGGCATCGCCCCATGACGAGCGCAGGAGCGTCGCGAATTCGTGCTTCTCCGCCATGGTCCAGGCCACCACGACGAGCACGGCGGCGAGCGCGGCCAGCGGGATGTAGCTCGCGAGCGGCGCTGCGATCAGCATGAACAGCAGCAGGAAAACCGAATGCAGCATGCCCGCGAGCGGCCCCCGCGCGCCGGCGCGGATGTTGGTCGCCGTGCGCGCGATCAGCCCCGTGACACAGATGCCGCCGAACACCGCCGCGCCGACATTGGCGGCACCTTGCGCCACCAGCTCGCAATTGGAGCGGTGACGGCGTCCGGTCATGCCGTCGGCCACCACCGCCGACAGCAGCGATTCGATGGCGGCGAGCAGTGCGAAGGAGATCGCATCGGGCAGCACGGCGGTCGCCTTCGCGAGCGAGAATGCAGGCAAGGCTGGCGAGGGCAGTTCCCGCGGAATGCCGCCGAAGCGCGATCCGACGGTCTCGACCGGCAGCGACAGCACGGCACATGCGACCGCCGCGAGCACGACCGCGATCAGGATACCGGGCCAGGACGGCAGCCAGCGTCGCAGGCCGGCGATGATGGCAATGCTGACGATCGCAACCGCGACGGCCGACGGATTGACGGTGTGCAGGCCCCCGGCAAGCGCGACGAGTTTCGGGACGAATTCGCTGGGCTCCTTCGCGAGGAGCGTGATCCCGCCGAGATCGCGCAGCTGGCTGGCGAAGATGATGACGGCGATGCCGGCCGTGAAGCCAACCGTCACAGGATATGGAATGAACTTGATATAGGTGCCGATCCGCAGGAAGCCCGCAGCGATCAGGAACAGGCCCGCCATCAGCGTGGCCAGGACCACGCCGTCAACCCCGTGACGGTCGGCGGTCGCCGCAACCAGCACAATGAAGGCGCCGGCCGGACCGCCGATCTGGAATCGGCTGCCGCCGAGCAGTGACGCAATGAAGCCGCCGACAACAGCGGTGTAGAGTCCGCGGTCCGGCGTCACGCCCGAAGCGATCGCGATCGCCATCGACAACGGCAACGCGACGATCGCGACCGTGAGGCCCGCGAACACATCGGCACGGAAATCCGATAAGCCATAGCCCTCGCGCCATACGGTGACGAGCTTTGGCAGATAGAGTTCGGTAAAGGTCGGCCGACGAGGCTGGTGCAGCTTGCCTGCGTGTTCGCCTGTGATGCTCATTTCAGCAAAATGCTCCGCTGCCCACAACGCTCCGATGCATCGTGCGGCCGCGTATCGGGGCGCGACGGTGCGTTAGTTAAGACTGCTCCCGAGCATGATCATTGCGGGATCATGCTCCCACCCGACGCGGCGGCCCCGGCTCCTTGAGCCGAACGCCGCGTCCGCCGCCTTCGCTGCGCGCCTGTTCGCCGATCAGCTCGACGCCGGCGCGATCAAAGGCTTCGACCACTTTCATCAAGGTCTCGACCACGCCGCGGACATTGCCGGTGCTCGCCTCCATCCGCTGAATGGTCGGCAGCGAAACGCCTGCGAGCTCCGCCAAGGCCCTCTGGTCAATGCCGAGCAGCGCACGCGCTGCCCGCATCTGGAACGACGTGATCACCTTGGCCTCACGTATGAAAGATTATAAATGATGTCTGGAACATGCACAATGATGTAAAATACATCATAAACGACCGAACGCAAGGGGAAGCTCGCCATGCGAGCCATCCGTCTCCACCGTCATTGCGAGGAGCGAAGCGACGAAGCAATCCAGAATTCCTCCGCGGAAAGACTGGATTGCTTCCGCCTTCGCTAAAGCTTCGGCGGACAAGTCGCTGCGCTCACACTGACGGTTGGGAGGAGCAGCGTGAGTCCAACCTTCGCCACGCCCATTGTGAAGCCCGTCACCCCACCCCTCTCCCCGTAAGAACGGCGAGAGGGAGTGAGACAGTGATGCGTCCCTTACTTCGGCAGACCGATCACGCCGCGTGCTGATGCGCTGCGATGATCTGGTCGGCGGCGCGCCCCGTGACTTCGGCCATGTGGTCGAACTGGCGGGTGAAGCTGCCGGCGCCTGCCGTGGCCGAGCGCAACTCAACGATCAATTCGCCGATCTCGGCTTCCGGCATCATGGCGCGGACGCAGTCCCATCCGCTCCAGCCGTCGCGGGTGTCAAAGCCGAGGATCTGGCCGCGCCGTGCCGACAGAATCGCATTGATCTTGGCGGTGGCGTCGGTCGGGCAGACGATCTCGACCACATGGATCGGCTCCAGCAGCACCGACTGGCATTGCGGCAGGCCCTCGGTGAGCCCGACCCGCGCCGCCGTGCGGAAGGCGAGGTCGGAGGAATCGACGCTATGATAGGAGCCGTCGGTCAGCGTCACCTGCAAATCGGTGACCGGGAAACCGAGCGGGCCGCGGGCGAGCCCGTCGATGACCCCCTCTTCCACCGCGCCGATGTAGTTGCGCGGGACCGCGCCGCCGACCACCTTCTCGGCGAACTTGAAGCCCTCGCCGCGCGGCAGCGGCCTGATGTCGAGCACGACATCGCCGAACTGGCCATGCCCGCCAGACTGTTTCTTGTGGCGGCCGCGCTGGACGATCGGCTTGCGGATGGTTTCCTGATAGCCGATCGCGGGGGGATGCGAAGCGACCTTGACGCCGAAACGATCGCGCAGCCGCTCGCTCGCGACGCGCAAGTGCATCTCGCCCTGACCCCACAGCACGGTGTCGTGGGTCTGCGCGTTCATCACGAAGACGAGCGAGGGGTCCTCCTCGTGCAGCCGCATCAGCGCCTGGCCGAGCTTGACGTCGTCCTTGCGGTCGGTGGCCGCAACCGAGATCGCGAGCACCGGCGGAGTGGGTTCTACGGCGGTTAGCGCTGCCGGCTGGATCTTGCCGCTCGAGACCGTGTCGCCGGTCTTGATCGGGTCGAGCTTGGCGAGCGCCACCGTATCGCCGGCTTCCGCCGCGGTACGCTTGGTGTCGTAGGCCCCGGTGACGGCGAGGATGCCGGAGATGCGGCTGGCCCCTCCGGAGGAGGCTTGCAGCGTGGCACCGTCGTCGAGATGGCCAGCGAGCATGCGCGTCAGCGACAGCTTGCCGCCGTGCTGCGAATGCAACGTCTTGAAGACGAAGCCGAGGGCGTCCCTCGTTTCGGGAACGCCGAGACGTTTTGCCGTTTCCGCGATACCGGGCGCCTCGTGGCGCAACGCTTTCATCAAACGCAGCACGCCGTTTTCGCGTGCGGCGGCGCCCAGCAGCACGGGGCAGATCAGCCCGTCGCGCAATTCGCGGGCGAGATCGTCGAACACGGCATCGCGCGGCGGCTGGATGTCCTCGAGCAGCTGCTCCATCAGCGCATCGTCGTGATCGGCGAGCTTCTCCAGCATCGAAAAGCGGGCCTCCTTCTCGCGATCGAGATCGCCGCCTTGGAGCGCGACCACTTCGGAGGCCTTGTGCTCGCGGTAAATGAACGCACGCTCCAGCGCGAGATCGACGAAGCCCTCGATCAGTTCGTCCTTCCAGATCGGGATCTGGCGCAGCACCAGCGGTACGCGCGAGGCGGGCTGGAGCATCTCGAGCGTCTCGCGGATGCGCTTGTTGGCGCGGTCGATCTTGTTGAGGAACAGGAAACGCGGGATCTCCAGCTCCTCCAGCTCGCGCAGGATGATCTGAAGCTGCGGCAGCTTCTTCTCGTCGGCTTCGCAGACCACGATTGCGGCATCGACCGCAGGCAGCGCGGCGCGCATGTCGTGGGCAAATTCGACGGAACCGGGACAATCGAGGAAGGTGTAGCTGTCGCCCATGAAACTCGTGGTGACGGCAGTCAGCCCGACGGTCATCTTGTGATGACGGGCCTCTGGCGTGGCGTCGCCGACGGAGGTTCCGGCATCGACGCTGCCGGCGCGCGGGATTGCGCCCGTTCGCGCCAGGATGGCTTCGAGAAGTGTGGTTTTACCGCTTTGGAAAGGGCCCACCAGCGCGATGCACCGTGGACCTCGGGGACTTCTGACGTCTTGTCCCATTCGCCGCCTCCTTGGTGTGGAGCTCGGCCCATGATTGGGTCGGCAAACGCTGATGCTCTGCCCGTCCCCGAGATTTGGCAAGCATCAAAAATCGCTGCGGTGCGTCGTCGGTATTTCCTCCTCTCCCGGAGAGAGGTTGAGGAGGAGCGCTTCGGCTGGCGCCGAGTCTCAACGTCCCGGGCGGAGTTCCAGGCTCTCGAGGCCGGCGGCGACGTTGAGGCCGACCTGGCCCTGCACGCTGAGCGGCTGGAGCGCGATCGAATTGTTGGAGCCGCCGACCAGCACGTTGCCGCCGAGACCGACACCGACCGAGGCGCTGCCCTGCGCACCGGCGTAGTTGCCGGCGAGGTCGCCCGGGCCGAGCCGGTTCACCGGCGCGAACACGCCCCACGCCAAAGCCGTCTCCTGTGTGATGCCGATATCCAGACCGACCTTGCGGATCGTCGCAACGTAACGGTCGTCCGGCAAACCATCGACGCGCAGCACGCAACCGAGATGGGTCACCGATCCCACGATGAAGCCCACGCTGGCGCCGCCGCGGCATTCGAGCACGCCCACCTGCACCATCCGCGATTGCGCGCTGGCGCCCGTAACGGAGGCGACGAGGCTCGCAACGGCAAGCCCGGCGAGGAGGAGTGAACGGCGCATGAATATCTCCGGCGATGAATGTGATGCGAGCATGGAGGCGCGGCACACGCCGCGCGATGGTCTATGCCACAACAGTTCCGGTGGCGCCAGATCGTGCAGACTTGAAAGAAAAAGGGCCCGCATTGCGCGGGCCCTTTGATGTCACTTCATGTCTGTGAGTTCAGCGCAGATTGCCGCAGAAGCGCTGGATGCGCTTGCAGGCGTCTTCGAGGTCCGAGGTCTTGGTCGCGTAGGAGATGCGGAACGCGGGGCCGAGGCCGAAGGCCGAACCCTGCACCACGGCGACGCCTTCGGTCTCCAGCAGTTCGGTGACGAACGTCTCGTCATTGTCGATCACCTTGCCCGACGGCGCGGTCTTGCCGATGGTGCCGGCGCAGGACGGATAGACGTAGAAGGCGCCCTCGGGCCGCGGGCACTCGATGCCCTTGGCCTGGTTCAGCATGGAGACGACGAGATCGCGGCGCTCCTTGAAGACCTTGTTGTTGGCGGGGATGAAGTCCTGCGGACCGTTCAGCGCCTCAACCGCGGCCCATTGCGCGATCGACGACGGGTTCGAGGTCGACTGCGACTGGATCGTCGACATCGCCTTGATGAGCTGCGCCGGACCGCCGGCATAGCCGATGCGCCAGCCGGTCATGCAATAGGCCTTCGACACGCCGTTCACGGTGAGCGTGCGGTCGTAGAGTTTCGGCTCGACCTGCGCGACCGTGGTGAACTGGAAGTCGTCATAGACGAGGTGCTCGTACATGTCGTCGGTCATCACCCACACATGCGGATGCTTGACCAGCACGTCGGTGAGCGCCTTCAGCTCGGTCCTGGTGTAGGCAGCTCCCGTCGGGTTCGACGGCGAGCACAGGATCACCCATTTGGTCTTCGGCGTGATCGCGCGCTCGAGTGCCTCGGCCTGGAGCTTGAAGCCGGTCGCGGCGGTGCAGACCACCGGCACCGGCTCGCCGCCGGCGAGCGCCACCATCTCGGGATAGCTGACCCAGTACGGCGCGGGGATGATCACCTCGTCGCCCGGATTGATGGTTGCCATCAGCGCGTTGTAGAGCACCTGCTTGCCGCCGGTGCCGACGATGATCTGGTTCGCCTTGTAGACGACGCCGTTCTCGCGCTGAAACTTGGCGATAATGGCTTCCTTCAACTCGGGAATGCCGTCGACCGCGGTGTACTTGGTCTTGCCGGCTTCGATGGCGTGGATCGCGGCCAGCTTGATGTTCGCGGGCGTGTCGAAGTCGGGCTCGCCGGCGCCGAGACCGATGACGTTGCGGCCCGCCGCTTTCAGCGCACGTGCTTTATCCGTGACCGCGATGGTCGCGGACGGCTTCACACGGTCGAGCGCAGCGGCAAGGAAGGACATCGTCATCTCCTGACAAGCGTCGTGAGCCCTTTGGCTTCACGACTCCGATTGTGGGAATGAACCACCCTAAAACGAGTGCCGTTGCACCGCAAGAAACTTCGGTCCGATCCCGCAAAAGTTTACGTGTCTGGCGTTTCGAGCCGCGATTTCCCGCAATATTCCGTAACTTTGCCGCGCAAACCCCTTATATCCGACAACGCGTGCCCTCGGAGCAATTTTGCGGGCCATGACGATGCGGAAGCTTCAGTGCCCAAGACGCGACCGCGGTGCTCGCCCACGATCGCGTCGAGCAACGCACTTGCGCGTTGACGCAAGCGTGAACTGAGTTGGATGGTCGCACGGAAATGATCTTCCGCCGCATTGCAATGCGGTAGGGTTTTCGAGTTTTTCTATTGGCCGGGTCTTGCGGCGGATTCGCATCGGCATCATTGTTTAGCCGCGTTGCGGGGCAACAAGCGCCGCGCCCTCCCGTCGTCCGGAATCATCCCCAGAATGTACAAGCTCTATTCGATGCAGCGCTCGGGCAACAGCTACAAGGTCCGCCTTGCGCTGGCGCTGCTGAACTTGCCGTACGAAGCGGTCGAGGTGGACATTCTGCGCGGCGAGAGCCGCACCCCGGACTTCCTGGCCAAGAACCCATCCGGCCAGGTGCCGCTGCTCGAGGTCGGCGACGATCGCTATCTCGCCGAGTCCAACGCCATTCTCTGGTACGTCGCCGTCGGCACGCCGCTCGCGCCGGAGAACCGCATCGATCGCGCCGACGCGCTGCAATGGATGTTCTTCGAGCAGCACGCGCTGGAGCCGAACATCGGCGCGGCCTATTTCTGGCTGTCGCTGGTGAGGGGCGGCCGCGACCTCCAGACTCATTCGCTGGAGGACTGGATGGAGCGCGGCTATGGCGCGCTCCAGGTGATGGAGAATCATCTCAGGACCAACGCCTATTTCGCCGCCCGCCAGCTCACGGTCGCCGACATCGCGCTGTACGGCTATACCCACCTCGCCGACCGCTGCGACTTCGACCTCTCGACCTTCCCGGCGATCCGGGACTGGCTGAAGCGCGTGGAAGCGGCGCCTGGCTACGTCGCAATGGACTGGCGGCCGGCCGACATCGAGGACCCCGCCAGCATCGCCGCTGGTGCCTGAGGGGCGAGCTCTGGCAAATAGCGGGCATAAAGGTCACCATTGCCGCAATCTCGCCATTTTCGCTCGATTGGCCGCCGCAATATTGCCGATTGCAACAGTGAAATTGTTCGATGTCGCGGGTGATTCGCTCGCGCGTTGAAGGATTTAGACCATGATTCGGGCGTCCGGCACGGCAGGCTTTCAGGGCCCACCCGCTACCGTTTCGTCTTCCCGGCTGACCAACGCGGTCGCGGCCTCGCTCGCCGTCGCCGCGCTCTCGTTGTGCCTGATCGTCACCCTGACGGTGCTGTCGACCAAGGCGACCATGGCGATGGGCCTGCCGGTCTGATTCCCGCTTCATCCTGGACCCGCCTTCAAGGCGCCGCATGGCCCGCGCCGACCGGCATCGCGACAGGACGTCGATGAAATCACCTGTGGTCATCGTTGCAATCACCCTGACCGCGGCCATCCTGGTCGCGGCATCGCTGTTGATCTTCGTCGGCACGCGCAAGGGCCAGGGGACGTCGAAGCTGAATGCGCCCGCGCTGCAACAACGTCTCAAGCACGCGCACTTGGTCTAAAATCATCCGAAAGCTTTGCGCGAGACCCAAAGCGCACCTTAAGCACACCGCGCGAAACCGCATCGCAATGGCGCAATGTTCGGTCAGTGTTGCCGCCTTACCTCGTTCAGGAAGGAGCGAGACAGCCCCATGCGGTTGGGATGGCGTGCGATCTCCGGTCCGGCGCTGACGGCAGCGACTTTGCTGCTGACGGTGTTTTTCGATCGCTTCGTCCCCACTCCCTGGCCCGCGCCGCTGCTCGTCTGCATCGTGGCGCTCGCCGGCGCGCTCTCGGGTCCCGCTTCCGCCGTCGCCAGCGCAGCCATCGCCGTCATCGGCGCGGCACTGCTGCGCCTCAGCCGGCACGGCGTTGCAGGCCTTACCACGGCGGATATGATCCAGCTCGGCCTCCTGGCCGCGACGGCCGCGGGCACCGCAGGCATCACCGGCCTGATGCGCCAGCGGCTGCTCGGCACGTTTGCCGCCGAGCGTCGGAGTCACGCCATCGCCGCGCGGCTGTCGGCCGCGCTCGACCAGGTCGATATCGGCATCGTGCTGCTCGATGCCGAGACGCGCGCCGAATTCATCAACCGCGCGTTCCGCGATTATTTTGCGGTGCCGGACGACATCGCCGACGGCAAGCCGCCGTTCGTCGCGCTGATGTATCACGGCCGCGACACCGGCGCGTTCGAATTGCCCGAGGACGAACTCGGCACCTTCATCGCTCAGCGCATGGAGATGGTCCGGATCGGCGATGCCACGCCGATCAACATCGCCTTGCGCAATGGCGAGGTGTTGCGCTTCGTCTGTGCCGCGCTGCCCGACGGCGGCCGCATGCTGAGCTACACGCCGGTGACCGACCTCGTGCGCCACACCGATGCGCCGTCCCGCGCCGACTACTACCGCTCGCTGCGCGATCCCGCGGGCCGCAAGCTGATCCGGTATCTGCGCGTCGCGGAGTGATGCGCGATTGATCAGCACGTCCATCATCACGTATGAAGGACGCCTCATCGATCGCGGGAATTTCATATGTCGCTCACCATTCGCCCCGTCACCAGGCAGGACTACGATCAATGGCTGCCGCTGTGGGACGGCTACAACGCCTTCTACGGCCGCTCCGGTCCGACCGCGCTCTCGCCCGAAATCACGCGCGTGACATGGCAGCGCTTTTTCGATGCCTATGAGCCGGTGCACGGATTGGTCGCCGAGAGTGACGGCCGCCTGCTCGGGATGACGAATTACCTGTTTCACCGCAGCACCACCGCGATCGAGCCGTCCTGCTATCTGCAGGACCTGTTCACGACCGAGGCCGCGCGCGGCAAGGGCGTCGGCTCGGCGCTGATCCACGGCGTCTACGAGCGCGCAAAGCTCATGGGATCGCCGCGCGTGTACTGGCAGACGCACGAGACCAACGTGACGGCGCAGCGCCTGTACGACAAGGTCGCCGAGCGTTCCGGGTTCATCGTCTATCGCAAGATCTTCTGATCCTCGCGATCGCGCCGCCTGTGGATAACTCTGTCTGTCACCTGCGCGTAACATAGCGGGACTAGGCTGCAGCTGCGTCTGGTCAGCCCCCCGTCACCGATCAAGCGCCCCAAAGCGGTCCCCGTCAGTCGCCGCGTCTGACAGGGGCCGCATTTTTTTGTCGGCAGTCCTTGTCGGCAGCCTTGTCAGCATGGCAGCAACGCGGCGCACGGCTTGCTGCGGCGGGGCACCGCGGTCACAATGCGCCCCTGCCCATCTCCGACGGGGATCTCCCATGGAAATTCGCAATCTCGGCGCCTCCGGCCTGCGCGTGTCTGCGGTCGGGCTTGGCTGCAACAATTTCGGCCAGCGCACGGACCTGGAGACCTCGCGCAAGGTGATCCACGGCGCGCTCGATCTCGGCATCACGCTGTTCGACACCGCCGACATCTATGCCGGCATGGGCGGTTCGGAAACGGTGCTCGGCACCGTGCTCGGCGACCGCCGCAAGGAGATCGTGCTCGCCACCAAATTCTCCAAGCCGATGGCGGCCGACGGAACCAAGCAGGGCGCTTCGCGCCGCTACATCATGAACGCAGTCGAGGCGAGCCTGACGCGGCTCAAGACCGACTACATCGATCTCTATCAGCAGCACGATTACGACCCGCTGACTCCGATGGAGGAGACGCTGCGCGCGCTCGACGATCTCGTCCGTCAAGGCAAGGTGCGCTACATCGGCAATTCCAATTTTCCGGCCTGGCGCCTAGCGGAGGCCGAGTTCACCGCGCGCGCGATGAATGTCAGCCGCTTCGTCTCTTGCCAGGACGAATACAGCCTGCTGGTGCGCGACATCGAAAAGGATCTGCTGCCGGCGGCACAAGAGTACAAGCTCGGCCTGCTGCCGTTCTTCCCGCTCGCAAGCGGGCTGCTCACCGGCAAGTACCAGCGCGGCGCGGCCGCCCCGACCGATACGCGCTTCGGCAAGGTACCGGCATTACGCGACCGCTATGTCACGCCGCGCAACGAGGACATCGTCGAGAAGCTCACGGCATTTGCGAAAGCGCGCGGGCACAGCATGCTCGAGCTCGCCTTCTCCTGGCTCGCCGCGCGCCCGCAAGTGTCGAGCGTGATTGCCGGCGCCACCCGCGTCGCGCAGGTCGAGGAGAACGTGAAGGCGATTGCGTGGAAACTCGGTGCGGAGGAGATGGCGGAGATCGACAAGATCACGCTGGGCTGATCTTTGCGGCGGCGCGCGCTACTTGGCGCCGCGCCCCACCGTCTGCATCACCTCGAAGCCCTCGAACTGGGGATGGCCGAGATAGGTCGGCTTGGTGTCGCCGGCCCGCGCGTGCGCGGCACGAAAGGCATCCGATTTGGTCCAGGCCTCGAACGCCGCATGGTTCGCCCACACCGTGTGCGAGGCGTACAGCGTGTGATCCTCGAGCTCGGGGCCACGCAGCAGATGAAACTCGACGAAGCCCGGCACCTTGTCCAAATGAGTATCGCGCGAAAGCCAGACCTGTTCGAAAGCAGCCTCGGAGCCCTTGGCGACGCGGAAGCGGTTCATGGCGATGTACATGGGTGATGGTCTCCTGACGTTCGGCCGATCATGTCGTCATTCCGGGACGCGCCGCAAGGTGCGGGCCCCGGAATCGTAGGTTAAGCAACCAACCCCTTCATCGGACGTGCGCTTGCGCTATCTGGAAACACCGTCTCGGCCAGCACGCGATCCGACAGGCCGAACTGGCCCTGCAGCACGCCCTTGATCACGGAGCGCAGATCGGTGGTGGGCTTGAGGTCGCGGGCCTCGAAAAGGTTGGCGGGCTTGAGGCCGGGCCAGTCGGCGATGACGCGGCCGCCCTTCACCGCGCCGCCGGCGAGCAGCGCGATCGTTCCCGTGCCGTGATCGGTGCCGTCTGTGCCGTTGATGCGCGCGGTGCGGCCGAATTCGGTGGCGACCACGACGACGGTGTCGCGCCAGCGTTCCCCTAAGCCGCTTTCGAACTCGGCGAGCGCACCGTCGAGCCCGCCGAGCAGGAATGCGAGGCGACCGACAGGGCCGCCTTCATTGGCGTGCGTGTCCCAGCCATCGAACGCGAGCGCCGCGATGCGCGGGCCGTCGTCGGACGCCATCAGTTTTGCGGCGCCGCGCGCGACCTGCCGCATCTGCGCGACCGCGTTGCCCGGCTTCGGCTTCATGTCGTCGCCGCTCGCGGCCTTTTCCAGCGCAAGGCCCTGCGACAGCACAGCCGCCAGCGCGGGATCGCGGTGACGATAGAGCTCGACCAGACGCATTGCGGTGTCGTCATCGGCTTGCGGCAGCGCCACCGGCGCCCAGCCGACGGTCGGCGCATTGCCGCGCAGCACCAGCGGCGTGGTCGGGCCGACGGCAAGAGCACTCGACACCCGCTCGCCGCGCGGCAGCGCTTCCAGCGCGCGGTTGAGCCAACCGGATTGCACCCGCCCCGGGCCGGCATAGCCGCTTTCGAGCACGTCCTGGCCGTCGAAATGCGAGCGGTCGCGATAGGGCGTCGCGACCGCGTGGATCACCGCGGCGTGCCTGTCGCGATACATGCGTGCGAACTCAGGCATCGCCGGATGCAGCGCAAAGAAAGTATCGAGCATGATCGCGGGATGCGCACCGTCCGCCGTGAGCGCGATCGCCCCGTGCAGGCCGGCATAATCGGGATCGCCGACGGGCGCGACGGTCGAAAGCCCATCAAGCGCGCCGCGCAGGATCACCACGATCAGGCGAGGATCGCGGCCATCCGCGGCGCGCGCGAATTTCGGCAAGTAAGCCCAGGCCGCGAACGAGGCGCCGCCAAGCAGGAGGCCGCGCCGCGAGGTGAGGAGCCGGTTCTCGACGCAGTCGATCATCATCATCTCCTCTGCATTTCGGGCGACATCAACAGCAGCGCCAGCGCCTGCTGCCGCGACTCCGCGCGCTCGATGGTCCGCCGCGTTTCGATCGAGGCCGCATCCGCGGCGGCAAATTCCAACAAATCGAGCGGGTCGATGTTGGGCCCAAGCCGCGCGCCCATTTGCGCGGCAATGTCGAGCCGGAGCTTGATGCCTTCCGGCGCAGCCCAGGCGGCATTGGTGTCGGCGAAACCATTCGGGCCGGCCGGCGACCACAGCGGCTGGCCCAGCAGATTGAGGTTGTTGAGATAGGCGCCGGGATCCTCCGGCACGCGCGCGAGCAGCCGGCCGCTCGCGACCAGGAAATCATAAGGGCTGCGCATCTTCGTCAGTGGCGCCTTCCACGCCTCGTCGGAATCGACCAGTGCGGTTGCCAGCGCTTTGAGATCCCCGTCGGTCTTGATGAAGACATCGCGCAGTCGCGCCACCAGCGCCGGCGGCGGATCGTCGGCGACGAAGTGGCGGACGAATTTGGTGGCGATGAAGCTCGCGGTCGAGGGATGGCGTGCGATGTCCGCGAGGGCGGCTTCGCCTTGCGCAAGGCCGGTCGGCTCGTAGGTCTTGCCGAGCAGCATTTGCGGCCCGGGCTGGTGCGCATTGACGTTGAACACGAACGAACCGGGCGCTCCCAGCTGTCCCTGCCGGCCAGCAAAGGTCCAGCCGGTGATGATGCGCGCGAGCGAGGTGACGTCGTCCTGCGTATAGCCGCCGCCGACGCCGAGCGTATGCAGCTCCATGATCTCGCGCGCGAGATTTTCGTTCAGCCCGCGCTTGCGGTTCTGGCCCGCGCGCGAGTCCGGTCCGAGCGATTGCTGGTTGTCGAGGAAGAACAGCATCGCCGGATGCTGCTCCACCGCTTTCAACATGTCGGCGAAACGTCCGAGCACATGCGGCCTGATCGCCTCGCGCTCGAACGCACCGGCCCAGATCCGCGCCAGCTCGCCCTTGCTGGCGGAGATGCAGAAATGGTTGGACCAGAACACGACCAGCCGTTCGGTGAAGCCGCACTCGACCAGCGTCGCGCGCTGCAACCGCGCCAGTGCCTCGGCGCGAAAGGTTTTTTGGATGACGTTGAGCGGCTGCGGGGCGGGTTTTGCGGCAGGCGGCGCGGCCGCGTTGGGCTGCATAGTGTCCGGCTTGGCCATATTGTCCGCCGGCTTGTTGTCAGCCGGCTTATTGTTACCGGGCTTGGCCTCGGCCATCTGGCCGGCGATCTCGGTTGCCACGGCGTTCAGCGAGAGATTGCGGCGCGGTCCGGGCCTCTGATCGGCCGGCGCTTGCAACGGCGCTTCAGTCGGCGCGCCGGCCTTCGCGGCGGCCTCGCGCGCCTGCTTGACCTGATCCTGATAGGCGAACACGGCCTGCCCGAGCTGCGGCGCGGATTGCAGGCCCGGCGCCTCCAGCAGCACACCGTTGGGACGAGTGAGTTCCGCCTTCACAAAGCCGCGAGGATCGGAGGCCGCGTTGATGAGATCGCCGGATGCGCCGCCGCGGGCGCCGAAGCCGAAACGGTTGAGCGCGACGAGCGCGGCTTGCGAATCGCGGGCCATCGATATGTCCTTCGCGCGCTGCCAACCGCTTTCCCGATACGTGCGCGAGGCCTAATATACCGCAGCGGGAGATGAACCCGGCATGAAAACGACAGCCCGGCTTGCAAATCATGACAAATCGGCAAGACATTCCGGCGCAGCAACCCCGCCGCCTCGCCTGCTCTCGTTGCGGCGCCGAGTTCGGCTGCGACCTCTCCGGCACCTGCTGGTGCGCGGAAGAAACGGCGCGGCTGCCGATGCCGGTCAAGGGCGAGGATTGCTTGTGCCGGGCGTGCTTGCGTGCGGCGGCGGAGGCAACATAACCCTCCGCGTCCGCGGTATGGGTCCTAGCTTTCGCCAGGACGACGTTGAGGAGAGACGGCTCGCGACAACTACACTGGATGCCCCGGGGACTTCCGTGCCATGCCGTCGAACGCATCCAGCAGCTTTTCGCGCCAGGCGTAAACCGGGTCGTCCGCTTCCAGCAGCTTGAACGGGCTCGTCGCGCGCGCCCACTGAAAACCGCCGAACACGATGTAGTCGGCATAGTTCGGTGCGGCGCCGCCGATGAAGGGCTGCTTCTTGAGGGTCTGCCGCATCACCTCGAGCGATTTGCGGAAGGCGACCACGCCGGCATCGCGGCTGGCCATGATCTCTTCCAGCCTCTTGCCGCCGAAACGGGCCTCGCGCGACTGGCGGAAATAGGCGGCGTCGACCTCATCCAGATTGTTGGGAATGTCGGCGATGATCAATGGAAAGATGCCGCCGACGATGGCGATGTCGCCCCAGACATTGAGCATGCGTGCCATGGCGCGCCCGCCCTCGCCGCCAAACAGCGACGGACGATCCGGAAACTTGTCTTCGAGATAGATCGCGATCGTCCAGGAATCGACCACCGGCTGGTCGTGATGCAGCAGCACCGGAACCTTCTCCGAGCCATGTGGCGCGATCGCGCTCTTCTCGGTGAAGCGCCAGGGCAACGTTTCCGCCGAAAGGCCCTTGTGCGCCAGCGCCATTCGCGTGCGCCAGCAGAACGGGCTGAACGGTCGCGAGGCGTCTGTGCCGACGAGTTCGAAGAGTTTGAGCGACATGAAAGGGTCTCCCGGTATTCCGTCATTGCACGCGAAGCGAAGCAATCCAGGACTGCCGCCGCGGAAGCATTCTGGATTGCTTCGCTTGCGCTCGCAACGACGGATGTGGAGAGCTAGCGCCCGTTCGTGCGCAGCAGCCTCTCGCCGTCCTCCGTCACCGCGATCACCAGCCCCATTCCGGGCAGCGTCTCGCGCGCGACATAGCCGCGGTCGGCGGCGTCTTCCCAGATGGTGAGGCGCGGGCACGACGTCTTCCAGGTCGCGATCACCTCGGCATAGGCGCGGGGCTCGCGCGCAACCCACTCGACGAAGTCCAGCACCAGCGGGTCGGCAGTCTCGCTCATTGCAAACCTCCCTTGTCGAAGGCTGCCAGCACCGGCGTGCGGACCAGCAGCCAGCTGCCATAGGCGATATAGTAGCAGGCGATGGTGGTGATCAGCTTCATCGACCAGGCCACGAATTGCTGATCGGTCATGGCTTCGAGGATGCGCCGCGCCAGCGTGGTGCCGAGCATGGATGCTGCGATCGCGACGGCCGCGAGCACGGGATCGAGCGTCGCCGCCTGGTCGATCACGCCGCCGAAATAGATCAGCTTGCTGAAATGGCTGACGAGCTGGCACATCGCCTTGGTCGCCACCTTCTCGCGCCGGCCGAAATCGCCGCCGAGGAAGAAGGTGTCGAGCAGCGGCCCCGACACGCCGGTCATCAGCATGAGGCCCATGCAGATCGTGCCGTAGACGGTGCCCTGCCAGAGACGGTCGGGATCCGGCTTGATGTTGGCGGGCAGCAGCCGGGCCATGAACGGCGTGATCCCGAGCAGCAGCAGCGCGACCGGCTTGTCCGGTACGTAGCGCGTGAGCGACCACGCCGCGAGCGCGACGGCCGCGCCGACCATATAGTTCGCTACCGGGCGCCAGCGGATATGCGTCCGCCAGAGAAAGGCGCGCCAGCCGTTCGAGGTCATCTGCGTGATCGCATGCAGCACCATCGCGGTCGGCAGCGGCATCAAGGCCAGCAGCACGCCGATCAGGATCAGCCCGCCCGCCATGCCGAACAGCCCCGACAGGAACGCGGTGCCGACCATCAGCAATCCAAGGGCAGCGATCATGATGGGCGTCACGTAAAAATCTCCCGACCTTCTCCCCGCTCGCGGCGCGAAGCGAAGGAAACGTGCCCCGCTTGCCCCGTCTACGCAAACTGAGTTATCTTGGCCTGGCATCAGCTTTCCTGAGGGTCGGTCATTTGCGGCGCTTGCTGTTTCTCAACGGCATCAAGGCATTCGAGGCCGCGGCGCGGGCCGGCAGCTTTGCCGCGGCCGGCCTCGAGCTGAGCGTATCGGCAGCCGCCGTGAGCCGCATGGTGCACATCCTGGAAGAACGGCTCGGCGTCGCGCTGTTCGAGCGCAAGGCCAACAAGCTGCTGCTGACGCAGGCGGGCCGCGCCTATCAGAGCGGGCTGACGCCGATCTTCGATGCGCTCGCAAGCCTCACCGCGCAGGTGACGGCGCCCTCGAGCGTCCGCGTGCTCACCATCGGCATCGGCCACACCTTTGCGATGCGCTGGCTGATCCCGCGCCTGTCGGAGTTTCGCAGCGAAGAGCCCGACATCGAGGTGCGCTTCACCACCGGCGGCGCGTCGGTGCCGTTCGGCGAGGACTGGAGCTGCGGCATCCAGCTCGGCACCGGCGACTGGCCGGGGCTGGTGGCCGAGCCGCTGTTCGCCGGCGACCTCACGCCGGTCTGCGTGCCCCGCCTCGCCTCCTCGCTGAAGCGCCCGGCCGATCTCAAGGCACCGAGCCTGATCCGCGTCGCGCATTCGCCCGAGGACTGGCCGATCTGGCTCAAGGCCGCAAACCTCGCGCGCGTCAACGCGCGGGGACCGGAGTTCCAGTTCTACGGCCAGGCGCTTCAGGCTGCCGCCGACGGGCTCGGAATCGCCATGGGCATCCGACCCTATATCGACGACGACCTCGCCGCCGGCCGGCTGGTGGCGCCATTCGAGCTCTCGGTGCCCAAGGGCATGCGCTGGTACCTGCTCTATCGCAGCTTCCAGACCGAGCAGCGCGACTTTGCCGCGTTCCGCCGGTGGATCATGCGCGCGGCGTCGGAACCCGCCGCCCGTCCCGTCCGGCGGCCCGGCCGCACCAGCGCGCGGAACTGACGCTGCTATCGGACTTTGGCAAAAAAGCCCGCCGCTTGTGAACGGCTTCACATCCCAGAATCCGCAAACGTGGTCCCCTGACCCTCCAACAAGGCGCTCGAATAAAACATTTTGGGGACTGCAATGACGACCCTTTACGACGGCTTTGACATCGAATCCTTCGAAGCTGGCCAGGGGCTGTGGCACGCCCGGATCCGGCGTGCCGATTTCAGCCCGGTTGCCATCGACGGCGTGCTGTTTCCGGCCATGGAAGTCGGCTTCGCCTGGCCTGATCCCGATGCCGCGATTGCCCATGCCAAGCACCACATCGATCGCTTCCGCCGGCGGGCCGACGACAGCGACGACGAATAAGCGAGCGGGACTGCAGGCGAACCAAGGAACGGCGCAGGGTCAAAGGGGGAAATCGGTCATGTCAGTCATCGAATTCGAAGACACGCCGCGGCCGAGGATTTACACCCGCAATGTGTTGTCCAGCTGCCCGGAATGCGAGGGCGATCTCACGGTGCTCCGCGTGATCGGCGGCCGTGCCGGATGCGAGTATTGGACCATGCGCTGCACCGATTGCGGCGGCATCCATCTCGACATCCTCGAGCCGCGTCAGGCAGCCGGGGACGATGAGGGACCGCTGCCGGCGGCCTGATCGCAAGATCCCAAGGCCTGCTGCCAACCTGCTGTCAGCAGTCTGAGCATTGCCGGGCATTCGCTCTTTATTGCGAGGCGGACTCGCCCCATATTCGGAGCATGGCGAAGAAACCTGCATCCTCCGAAAAATCCGGCAAATCCCCCAAGGCCAAGGCTCCGAACGCGAAGGCGCCGAATTCCAAGGCGTCTCGCCCCGACGTGCAGCCGATCGGGCCGGCGTTGGCCGAGTTGCTCAATCCCGCGATCAATCGCGGCGGTGCCGGGCTCGGATCGGGCACCGGACTGCAGCCGCCGCCGGACAATTCGCGCGATCGCCGCTCCGGAGGCGAGGCCGCCGCGCATCGCGCGCGGGCCTCGACGCCGAAAGAGTTTCCGCAGGACAATACGAGGCCAATGCCGCTGCGGCCCAATCCGCAGCCGCCCGGCGCCCGCGACGCGGGCTTCGACGAGGCGCCGCAGGCCAATTACGGAACCGCGGCCACGATACCGACGCTCGATCCGGAACTGGCGCGTCAGCTCGGCCTCCCGACGGAAGAGGACGATGCCGAAGCCCTGGCTCGTCCGCCGCGCAGCAAGATGGAGGCGCTCGGCGTCAAGGCCACCGCCGACGCGCTGGAATCGCTGATCCGCGAGGGCCGGCCGGAGTTCCGCAAGGACGACGGCTCCACCAGGGTGTGGACCCCGCATCGGCCGCCGCGCCCGGAAAAGTCCGAAGGCGGCGTGCGCTTCGAGATCAAGTCGCATTATGAGCCGCGCGGCGACCAGCCAACCGCGATCGCCGAGCTGGTCGAGGGCATCAACCGCAACGACCGCTCGCAGGTGCTGCTCGGCGTGACCGGCTCCGGCAAGACCTACACCATGGCCAAGGTGATCGAGGCGACGCAGCGGCCCGCCATCATCCTGGCACCGAACAAGACGCTCGCCGCCCAGCTCTATGGCGAGTTCAAGAGCTTCTTCCCCGACAACGCGGTCGAGTATTTCGTCAGCTATTACGACTATTACCAGCCGGAAGCGTATGTCCCTCGCACCGACACCTACATAGAAAAGGACTCCTCGATCAACGAGCAGATCGACCGCATGCGCCACTCGGCGACGCGCGCGCTGCTCGAACGCGACGACGTCATCATCGTTGCCTCGGTGTCCTGCATCTACGGTATCGGCTCGGTCGAAACCTACACCGCGATGACCTTTGCCCTGAAGAAGGGCGAGCGCATCGACCAGCGCCAGCTGATCGCCGACCTCGTCGCGCTGCAGTACAAGCGCACCCAGGCCGATTTTACCCGCGGCACATTTCGCGTGCGCG
Organism: Bradyrhizobium sp. CW1; assembly: GCF_023100665.1. NCBI lineage: Bacteria > Pseudomonadati > Pseudomonadota > Alphaproteobacteria > Hyphomicrobiales > Nitrobacteraceae > Bradyrhizobium > Bradyrhizobium sp. CW1. Next base: position 1,166,002 of record NZ_CP064684.1, on the reverse strand, counting down.
GCGATGTCATCGACATCTTCCCGGCGCACTATGAAGACCGTGCCTGGCGCGTGAACCTGTTCGGCGACACCGTCGAGACCATCGAGGAGTTCGACCCGCTCACCGGCCACAAGCAGGACGAGCTCGAATTCATCAAGATCTACGCCAACTCGCACTATGTGACGCCGCGCCCGACGCTGGTGCAGGCGATCAAGTCGATCAAATCCGAATTGAAGATGCGGCTGGACCAGCTCCACGACCAGGGCCGCCTGCTGGAAGCGCAAAGACTGGAGCAACGCACCACCTTCGACCTCGAGATGATGGAGGCAACCGGAAGCTGCGCCGGCATCGAGAACTATTCGCGCTATCTCACCGGGCGCCTGCCCGGCGAGCCGCCGCCGACGCTGTTCGAATATGTGCCCGACAACGCGCTGGTGTTCGCCGACGAGAGCCACGTCACCGTTCCCCAGATCGGCGGCATGTTCCGCGGCGACTTCCGCCGCAAGGCGACGCTCGCCGAATATGGCTTCCGGCTGCCCTCTTGCATGGACAACCGCCCGCTGCGCTTCGAGGAATGGGACATGATGCGGCCGCAGACCATCGCGGTCTCCGCGACGCCCAGCGCCTGGGAGATCAACGAGAGCGGCGGCGTGTTCGTCGAGCAGGTGATTCGCCCGACCGGTCTGATTGATCCGCCGGTCCACATCCGCCCGGCCCGCACCCAAGTCGACGATCTCGTCGGCGAGGTCCGGGCCACGGCGCAGGCCGGCTATCGCTCGCTGATTACGGTGCTGACAAAGCGCATGGCGGAGGATCTCACCGAATATCTGCATGAGCAGGGCATTCGCGTTCGCTACATGCACAGCGATATCGACACCATCGAACGCATCGAGATCATTCGCGATCTGCGGCTCGGCGCGTTCGACGCGCTGGTCGGCATCAATTTGCTGCGCGAAGGCCTCGACATTCCCGAATGCGCGCTGGTCGCGATCCTCGACGCCGACAAGGAAGGCTTCCTGCGCAGCGAAACCTCGCTGATCCAGACCATCGGCCGCGCCGCGCGCAACGTCGACGGCAAGGTGATCCTCTATGCCGACCAGATGACGGGATCGATGGAGCGCGCCATCGCCGAAACCGACCGCCGCCGCGAGAAGCAGGTCGAGTACAACACGGCGCATGGCATCACGCCGGAGAGCATCAAGAAGTCGATCGGCGACATCATGAACAGCGTCTACGAGCGCGATCACGTGCTGGTCGAGATCGGCGGCCACGACATGACCGACGACGTCATCTCGATCGGCCACAATTTTGAAGCCGTGCTCGGCGATCTCGAGACGAGGATGCGCGAGGCCGCCGCCGATCTGAACTTCGAGGAAGCCGCGCGCCTGCGCGACGAGGTCAAGCGCCTGCGCGCCACCGAGCTCGCGGTGGTCGACGATCCCACCGTCAAGCAGCGCACGGTGCAGGGCAAGGCCGGAGCCTATGCGGGCGCGAAGAAATACGGCGACGCCGCCAATTTGCCGGTCAGCGCGCTGAAGAACAAGAGCGCCGCCACAGCGCTCAAGGCCAGCGGCAGCAAGGGCTCGCGAATCCACAAGCCGCATCTCGACGAGATGCACGGCCCGGAATCGTTGCCATATCGGGGCGACCGCGCGCTGCCGTCGAAGCCGTTCGGTGGCGAGAGCCGCATCATCCAGCCGACGGATTCAAGGCAGTCAGGGCCGGAGTTCGGGCCATCGCCGAGGTCGAGCGGTGGGGCGCCGGGGCATAGGGTGGGTGGAAGAAGAGGTAAGGGGGCGCGGAGCGCCGGCGCCGCCCATGGTTGTTCATGGCGGCGTCGGAGAATCATGAGAACGCGAACTCACCCCAGGCTCGCCGTCACCACCGCCATCACCGACAGCAGCAGCACGGTGGTCATCAGTTGCAGCGAGGCGACCGCTGGGTGCGCCATGCCGTGATCTTGTCGGCGAGCGACAGATGGGCCTCGAAGAACTTCGGTTCGTAGACGGTCTTGAACAAATGCGGGAAGCTCACCGCAAGCAGCGCATGGGCAAGCGAGGCGATGGCGACGAAGATGGCGACGCCGGGATCGCCGACCAGGTCGTGATTGCCGACCAGCTTGAGCAGGAATGCGGCGGCGGCGAAGGTCGGGAAGCTCTGCAGCGTCGCGGTCAGCGCGAGGCCTTCGAGCGCGTTATGCAGGCTGGACTTTCTGACTCTGGCGATGGCGGCCATGGCACGTCTCCCTGAGGACATGCGGATGAATCCAGCCGCCATCAGGGCGACCTGATGTGAGATGCGTCACGCCCATTTCCTCTGCGGGAACAAGGCGCGCGCCCCCCGAATGACCAGGGGTTACAGCTTGCCCTGCCCGTTCACCTGGCTCTGCTGTTGCCGCTGTCTCTCCTGCTCTTGCTGTTCCTTGGCATGGTGGCGGCCGTAGAGGCAGCCGGCGGCGGCGCCGAGGACGCCGTGATGGCCAGCATAGTGGCCGGCGACGCCGCCGACGACGGCGCCCTTGATGCAGCCCTTGGCGTTGGCGGCGGACGTCGCGCCACAGATGAGAAGTACGGCGATGGCGGCGAGGGATTTCATGGATCAATGTCTCCGGATGCGGTGTCGCACTCTCAACAGGCACGGGCCCGTCCCGGTTCCCGCGCGCGCACGCGATGCTTCGCTAGACCATGCAGCCGAACGCCTGCACGAATTCGTGAAGGCTCGCGCTTGCTCAACCATAAATTGCAGTCATGAACCTGGCATTACGCTGGCGCGTCATACGTCAGCAATATCCCCTGTGGTTTGCGGATTGCCGGTGTCCGAGGCAGCGCGTTAGCCTTGCGCGAACTCCACACGGCCGATGAGGGCGGGCGGAATGACGGTCGAGAAGCTCAATCGCCAGCGCGTGCTGCATCTGCTCGACGCCATCTCGCGCAGCGATCTCGCTGCCGCGCTGTCGTGCTGCACCGACGACGTCGACTTCCTCACCCACGCGCCGATCGATGTGCTGCCGCACATGGGCCCCTGCCACGGCAAGCAGGAGCTCGGCGAATTCTGGCGCACCGTGCAGGAGCGATACGCCGAGATCCGCTACGAGGTGCCGCAGATCGTCGCCGAGGGGGACACGGTCGCGGCCTATCTGCGCGTGTTCTTCAGGAAGCGCAGCAACGACCGCATCATTCAGGTCGACATGGCCGTCTTCTACACTTTTCGCCGCGGCAAGGTGGCGCAGATCCGCGAGATCATCGATTCCTACGACCTGGTGCAGCAGGTGCTGGAACGTGAGATCGGCCCCCTGATCGTGGGCGAGCGGGTGGACGGGGGCTAGCTCTCTCCCAAACCGGCCCGGACCGGGAAAATACGGGGTTCTATTGTAAATCTCACACGCCGGAATCAATTGTGCATTGCGAAAACGTGAATTGCGTTTTGGCCGAATTGACGTATTTTGTTCGTATACAAATGAGTTGAGCGACCCCGCGGCATCTTTCCTGTGCGCTTGGGGTTGTTTTTCGCTTTTTCGCAAGCCAGCTTCAGGACTGCCCAAGATGACAGAGCACAGCCTCTGGCGTTTCTCGCGTGCGTTGCACCGCGCGATCAACGACCGGCATTTCGAGGACATCGAGGCCCTGATCGACGAGGACGTCGAGTGGGCGCTCTATGGGCCGATCGACATGTTTCCGTTCCTCGGCGCGCGCCAGGGCAAGGACGCCGTGCTCGACGTCATCCGCCAATTCGCCGACAATTTCCAGGTCCGCCGCTTCGACCGCGAGAGCATCATGCTCGTGTCGATTCCGCCGCCTCGATGCTGCGCTATTCGCTGACCGCACTGGATTCCAGCAAGCCGATCAGCTTGCGGGTGGCGCAGTTTGCCCAGTTCAGGGCGGGCAAGCTCACCAGCATGCGCGTGCTGATCGACACGTTTGATCTGGTCGAGCAGGCACTTGGCCGCGCCATTCATCTGCCGAAGATGACCAGCGTCGGCTGAACGGAACACCAACGGGCCCCGCACTTCGGGACCGATGGCTGAGCACCCCACGACGCGTCCTGGCCTCCAGCCCCGCCGATGCAATCGTGGAGAAGCTCGTCATCGGGCGCGCGCCTTTCGCGCGGCCCGTTGGTTCGCGTCTGATGGAACCGCCACAATTTCGCAATGATGGTTCCGCATCCTCGGCGGGAACTGGGCTGACGGGCAGGACGATGGAATTCGCGACAGGGTTTGGCTGGACCAGGCTGCCGATGCTGGCGGCCGCTTTGATCTTGGGATCGGTGCTGACGGTTTCGGCGCAGATCATTCCGCCCTTCTCCCCCGGCCCGGCCGCAGCGCCCGACGACGACGCCGAAGCGGCGGAGGCCCCCGACGTCAACGACCCCGACGTGCTGAGCGGCATCGACGTTGACAAGCTCGACTGGGGCCAGCTCGCGATCGACGCCGGCACGCTCAACGACATCATCGCCGCCAAGAAGCGCGCGCAGGCCGCCGCCAAGGACGGGCTGAACTGGGCGACGAACGCCAACGCCAACGGCTCCTCGGCGGTGACGGTGAAGCAGTCGGTATCCTCATTCTGGGACGCCCGCATCGGCGCCGACATGACGGTGACGAGCGAGCCGCGGACGATGTCCGAGCTGCTGGCACAGAAGGCCAGCAATGGCGGCAGCGTGCCTCAATCGTCCGGCAGCGCCTGGGCGGCCGCGACCGCGCCGGGCGCCGGCGCGATCTGGGACAAGACCGCGGTGGAGGCTCGCGTCGATCCCGGCGCGGAGCAGAGCAAGCTCGGGGCCTCGCTGATCAAGTCGGTGCCGCTGTCGGGCGACACGTCGCTGACGCTGCAGAACGGCTACAGCGTCAACCAGCAGGGCACCACGGCGCTCCCCGGCGTCGGCGGTCACGTCACGCGCAATTACGAGACCGAGCAGTCGGCCAAGGTCACTCTCACCGATACCGGCACCAGCATCACCGCGGGCCAGTCGCTGTCGACCACGGACGACAAATGGCTGCGCAAGGTCGGCGCGGAACAGAAGCTGTTCGACAACGTCACCGTCTCCGGTTCCGTCGGCGAAACCTCGCAAGGGGCGATCAACAAGAGCCTGACGGCGGGTTTCAAGAAGAGCTGGTAGCTGTTTTCGCCTCTCCCCCCTGCGGGGCGAGGGAGTCGAGCACCGACCGGCCGCGCATTCACTTCGGCGCGGCGGCCGCGTTCAGACTCCGGTAACCATACGCCACGGCAAAGCCCCCGAATGGACCGCCCTTGCCGCACCTCGGCCAAGTTGCGGCCAAAATCCGGCGCCCTAGTCCCAGACCGACGTCGTCGTGCGGGGGACACTCGCGCTGCGCTCAACGCGAACAGGGGAATAACGATGAACGCCATGCGTCCGGAAAAGACCGAAGCCACCGAGACCGAGACCATCGACACCAACCTTGCCGCAGTGACGGAAGTCGAAGCCGGCATCCGTGACTTCGTCCGCAACGACATCGCCTATCTGCGCCGCCCGGCAGCGACCGCCGCGGACGCGCCGCCGCTCGATCCGAGCGCGGAGGCCACCGTCACCAACGTCAACTCGCTGATCCAGCGCGTCGCCGGCACCTCCCTCGCCGAGATCGAGAATTTGATCTCCGAGCTCGAGAGCCTGCGCGACCTGCTCCACGCCGAAGGCCAGCGCGTCCAGCGCGAGATCTCCGGCTACGCCCAGCTCAGCCAGGCCGCGATGAAGTCGACCCGCATGATCGCCGACAACGTCTCGCAGTGGAAGCGCGCCGCCGACGGCCTGCGCAACAGTTGATCGCTGCATCCCGCATCACCAGCCGCCGCGTTCCGAAAGGGGCGCGGCGGTTTTGATTCGTGGGGTGTGTGACGGTGCGCACGCGCCCCACGAAAAGTGTCATCACGCGAAAGCGGGTGATCCAGTATTCCAGAGGCAGCGAGGCTAGAACTGTGACGCGCGGCGTACCGGATGCCCCGCTTTGGCGGGGCATAACAGCGGAGGGGTTTGAACTTCCCGCATCCATCCGGCGACTAACGCCAAGCGCTCTTGCCATCGCGGCCGGGCCTGGGGACTTTTCATGGAAAGCATTCGGCCCGACACCACCGACCCGATACCGCTGCGGCCCGCGCCGAACCAGTTCGGCACGATCATGCTGCGTTTTGTCGGTTTGCTGGCGGTTGCGATCGCCACATTGGCGTTCGTCTATAGCCGCTGAGGGCGGAGGCCGCGGAGTTAACGAAATCTTACCGGGCGGCTTCCACGGTCGAAGCTTCCAGGGTGTAGGCGCCGTCGGCATAGCCCTTCACCACCATGCCGGCCACCAGCATCACGGCCAGCGTCGCGGTAGCAAAGATGAATCCGACCAGCTTGAGTGCGCCGCGGTCTGCCATGGTCCTCGTCCCCTGTACTCTGCCCAGTTCGTTCAAATAGACAGCGACAGGTTCATAATTGGTTAGCAACTCGATGGTTCCGCGCATTGCTTCGCGGGAAAACCATGTTGCGCAGGCTTATGGCAGCCACCCGGAATCGCGTCCATAGCGCGGGGGCAACACTCGCGCGCTGTTTTCGCCGTTCATCCTGGAACGAATCTAACCGCCGTTCACACGCATCGGCACGAAGGCGGTTGCGGTGATGGCGTAGACGTCCTCGCCGCGCTGGTTGGTGCCGGTGGTGCGCGCGGTCAGGATGCCCCAACCGGGTCGCGAGGCGGAGCTGCGCTTGTCGATGACGACGTTGACGTAGGTGACGATGTCGCCGGCGAGCACCGGCCTGATCCAGCGCAGGTCGCGAAAGCCCGGCGACGGGCCCCACACCGCGACCTCCTCGCCGCGCGAAGCGGCTTCCCGCGCCAGGCGCTGGCCGTCGGCGACAAGCAGGCTCATGCAGGCCGACCCGACGTGCCAGCCCGAGGCCGCGAGCCCGCCAAACAAGGAGTTCTTGCCCTCCTCCTCGTCGAGGTGAAAACGCTGCGGATCGAACTTTGCGGCGAATGTCTTGATCGACTCGGCCGTGAACGTATAGGCGCCGATCTCACGGCGATGCCCAATCTCGATCTCCTCGAAAAACGGCATCAGACCGCCCCTTCGCGCCGCTTGATCAGGATCGGCGACGTCATCTCGCACAGCGCATCACCCCCGGCGTTGCGCACGGTGCATTTGAATTTGACGATGCCGAGCTCCGGGCGGCTCTTCGAGGTGCGGGCCTCCACGACGTCGACTTCGAGCATGAGATCGTCGCCGGGTCTGAGCGGCGACAGCCACCGCACTTCGTCGACGCCGGGAGATCCCAGCGAAGCGGCGCGGGTGATGAAACCGTCGGCCATCATCCGCATCATCAGCGAACAGAGATGCCAGCCCGAGCCGGACAGGCCGCGCAGCATGCTTTTGCTGGCGGCGTCCTCGTCGAGGTGCATCGGCTGCGGATCGAACTCGGCGGCAAAGGCCACGATCTCGTCGCGCGTGACATGGCGCGGGCCGAATGTTCCGAACCGGCCGGGCGGGAAATCTTCGAAGGTCAGGGTCATCTTGGGAAAGGTTTGAGGGAACGACAGATTGTGGCCGCACTTTGCGGCAATCTCAACCCGCCGGCCCGCATGGCTCGTGCTACATTCGGCGCGCCGGCGTCGGTCTTGAGTCGGATCGAGCAGGGGCCACGATCCATTTGCAAGGCCCGACAACACCTGAATTGCCCTGGGGAGAGCAATGTTTTCATTCAGCGACCTGTTTCAATGGGACCGCTTTATCACGCCGACGATCATCAAGACCTTCTACTGGCTGGTGATCGCGCTGATCTGCCTGTTCGGCCTCTCCGGCATCTTCTCCGGCCTCGCAATGATGGCGATCAGCCCGTTCGGCGGCTTCCTGATGCTGCTGTCGTCGATCGCGAGCGTCGTCGTCGGAATCGTGTTCTCGCGCATTCTCGCCGAGCTGATCCTGATCATCTTCCGCATCAACGAGCATCTTGGCGCGATCAGGGATCAAGGCGGCGGGGTGCGGTAGGGCGCTTCCGGGGCACGAACTCCAGCGTCTTACGTGTTGAACCTGAAATGCATCACGTCGCCGTCGGCGACGACGTATTCCTTGCCTTCGAGGCGGAGCTTGCCGGCATCGCGGGCGCCGGCTTCGCCGTTCAGCGCGACGTAGTCCTCATACGCGATGGTCTCGGCGCGGATAAAACCCTTCTCGAAGTCGGTGTGGATCACGCCGGCCGCGCCCGGCGCCTTGGTGCCGCGATAGATGGTCCAGGCGCGCGCTTCCTTCGGGCCCACCGTGAAATAGGTGATGAGGTCGAGCAGCGTGTAGCCGGCGCGGATCAGGCGATCGAGGCCGGCCTCTTCGAGACCCAGCGTCTCCAGGAAGTCGGCGCGTTCGTCGCGCGAAATGGTGGCGATCTCGGATTCGATTTTTGCCGAGATGACGACCGCAATGGCGCCTTCCTTGGCAGCCTGGTCCTGCACCGCCTTCGAGAACGAATTGCCTGATGCGGCCGAGCCTTCCTCGACGTTGCAGACGTAGAGCACGGGCTTGGACGACAGCAGGCCGAGCATCCCGAAGGCGCGCTCCTCCTCCGCCTTGCGCTCGACGAGGCGCGCGGGCTTGCCTTCGCGCAGCAGCACCAGCGTGCGATTGACGAGGTCGAGCTGCTCCTTGGCGTCCTTGTCGTTGCCCTTGGCCTTCTTGGACAAATTGTCGACGCGCTTCTCGAGGCTGTCGAGATCGGCGAGCATCAGCTCGGTCTCGATGGTCTCGATATCGGCGAGCGGGGCGATCTTGCCTTCGACATGGGTAATGTCGGAGTCCTCGAAGCAGCGCACGACATGCGCGATGGCGTCGACCTCACGGATGTTGGCGAGGAACTGGTTGCCGAGGCCTTCACCCTTGGACGCGCCGCGCACGAGGCCGGCGATGTCAACGAAGGTCAGCCGGGTCGGGATGATCTGGCCCGACTTGGCGATCGCTGCGAGCTTATCGAGCCGCGGATCCGGCACCGCGACCTCGCCGACATTCGGCTCGATCGTGCAGAACGGATAGTTCGCCGCCTGCGCCGCGGCCGTCTCGGTCAGCGCGTTGAACAAGGTCGACTTGCCGACATTGGGCAACCCGACGATCCCGCATTTAAATCCCACGAGCGTTATTCCTTGCCGTTGTCGTCCTTGGTCAAAAATCCCTTCGCCTGCATGGCGAGGTGCACCCTGTTGGCGAAGGTCGCGTCCGTGCCTTTGGCAACCAATGCCGCGTGCTCGGCCACCGCGTCGCAGAGCGTCGCCACCCAGTCGTTGTCCGCTTTGGCGAAGTCCGACAGCACATGGCCGTGCACCAATTCCTTGACGCCGGGATGACCGATGCCGAGCCGCACCCGGCGGTACTCGTTGCCGATATGGGCGGAGATCGAGCGCAGGCCGTTGTGGCCGGCGATGCCGCCGCCGATCTTCACCCGCACCTTGCCCGGCGGCAGTTCGAGTTCGTCATGGAATACGGTGACGTCGCCCGGCGCGATCTTGAAGAAGCTTGCCGCTTCCTGAACGCTGCGGCCGGAATCATTCATGTAGGTCATCGGCTTGAGCAGGATCACGCGCTCGGTGCCGAGCGTGCCTTCCGAGGTCTCGCCCTGAAACCTGCGGCGCCAGGGTGCGAAACCATGACGCCGCGCGATCTCGTCGACGGCCATGAAGCCGACATTGTGCCGGTTACGTGCGAATTTCGGGCCGGGATTGCCGAGCCCAACAAACAGTCGCATGACGCGGCGCGCCCCTCGCTCGGCGCGCGATCAGGGACCGCGCGCCAGCTTTGAGAGATTACTTCTTCTTGTCGCCGCCGGCGGGAGCCTTGGCAGCCGGGGCCTTGGCAGCCGCTGCCGGAGCAGCAGCACCAGCAGCCGGAGCAGCACCAGCCGCCGGAGCAGCAGCACCCGCGGCAGGAGCAGCAGCAGCAGCCTTCAGCTCTTCGGCGTAGCCGGACGGCGGCACGATGGTGACGAGGGTCGCGTCCTCGGAGGTCAGCGCCTTCACGCCGGCCGGCAGCTTGATGTCGGAGAGATGCAGCGAGTGGCCGATTTCGAGCGAACCCACGTCGGCCTCGATGAACTGCGGGATGTTCTCCACGCCGCACTCGAGCTCGATCGCATGCGCAACGATGTTCACGGCGCCGCCGCGCTTCACGCCGGGCGAACCTTCGGCCTTCACCACGTGCAAGGGAACGCTGATGCGGATGGTGGCGCCTTCGCCGAGCCGCATGAAGTCGACGTGGATCGGGAAGTCCTTGACCGGATCGAGGTGGTAGTCGCGCGGAATCACGCGGTGCTTGTTGCCTTCGAGGTCGATGTCGACCAGCGTGGTCAGGAACCGGCCGGCGAGGATGCGCGAGCGCAGTTCGCGATCGTCCACCGAGATGGTCAGCGGGGGCTGGTTGTTGCCGTAGATCACTCCGGGCACTCTCCCGGCGCGACGCTCAGCCCGGGCGGCCCCCTTGCCGCTCTTCGGACGTGCGGTCGCCTTCAATTCCTTGACGGTCGCCATAACGTTAAGTCCTTGTTTTTGCAAAAGTTAATGGGCCGCAACGCGGCCCATGGCATACGCCGCAGCAAGCCTCCAGGGGTGCGGGGGCTGCGGACGTGGCGGGCTTTTACCCGGAAGACGCGGAAATAACAAGGAGAATGGGCGGCCGGAAGGAACCGGATCGCCCGGAAGGAGCCGGCGGAGTTACCCGCCGAGCTTGGCCTCCAGCGCCGCGATGCGCGCCTTCAGGGCCTCGTTCTCCTCGCGCGCCAGGCGCGCCATATCCTTGACCGCCTCAAACTCCTCGCGCTTGACCAGGTCCATGTCGCGCAGGAATTTTTCGGCTTGGGTGCGCATCACCGTGTCGAACTCGCGCTTGACGCCCTGCGCGGCGCCGGCGGCATCGTTCATCAGGCGGCCGATCTCGTCGAAAAACCGGTTGTTGGTCTGGGTCATGTCGGTCTCCTGGCGGCTTTCGATGAACTCTGCGCGAACGCGCGGGGAGACAATGGCAATCCGATTGGGCGGGTTCAAGGGCCGATCGGCGGTATCCTTGTCATGCCCCGGTTTCCTTGCAATCGTATTCAACGTCCCTGCATAAGAAGAATCACAAAAGGCGCTCGAGATGATCGATCAGCAGATCGCGATCCCCACCAAGGACGGTCACACCGCAACCTTCATCAGCCATCCCGAACGCGGCGGGCCGTTTCCGGTCATCCTGTTCTACATGGACGCGCCGGCGATCCGCGAAGAGCTGCGCGACATGGCGCGCCGGCTCGCAACATCGGGCTATTACGTGATGCTGCCGAACCTCTATTACCGCTCCGGCGTGATGGAGCTCGGCGCGCTGCCGGCCGATCCGAACGCCCCGGAACGCAAGCGCATGTTCGCGCTGATGGGATCGCTCACGATCCCCATGATCATGGACGACACGCGGGCGTTGCTCACCTATGCCGAGGGCCAGGCGGCCGCGAACACCAAACTGATCGGTACAGTCGGCTACTGCATGAGCGGCCGCTACGCCGTCAACGCCGCCACGCATTTTCCCGATCGCGTCAAGGCCGCCGCTTCGGTCTACGGCACCCAGCTCGCAACCGACCAGGACGACAGCCCGCATCTGGCGGCAGCCAAGACCAAGGCCGAACTCTACTTCGCCTGCGCCGAGACCGACATCTACGCGCCCGCCGAGATCATCGAGAAGGTGAAGCAGGGCATGAGCGGCGCCAAAGCCGAAGTCGAGATCTATCCCGGCACCCATCACGGCTTCGCCTTCCCCAAGCGTCCGGCCTATCACCGCGACGCCGCCGAGCGGCATTGGGAGCGTCTGCTGGCGCTCTATCGCCGCAATCTCGTCCAGACATAGAAGGCGCGATGCAACTTCTGCTCATCGACTTTCCCGCCTTCAAGCCGATCGCGATCGAGATCGGCCCGTTCGCGATCCGCTGGTATGCCCTGGCCTATATCTGCGGCATCGTGTTCGGCTGGCTCTATGCGCGCTCGCTCCTGAAAAGGGAGCGGCTGTGGGGCGGCCCGGCGCCGATGTCGCTGGTGCAGATCGACGACTTCATTCTGTGGGTCACGCTCGGCATCATCCTCGGCGGCCGCACCGGTTATGTGCTGTTCTACAACCTGCCCTTCTTCATCGACCATCCCGCCGCGATTTTCAGGCTGTGGGAAGGCGGCATGTCCTTCCACGGCGGCTTCCTCGGCTGCGTCGTCGCGGTGATGTGGTTCGCCTATCGCAACCGCATCTCGATCCTGTCGCTCGGCGACATCACCACCGCCGTCGCTCCGGTCGGGCTGCTGCTCGGCCGCATCGCCAATTTCATCAACGGCGAATTGTGGGGCCGCGCCGCCGACCCGGAGCTGCCCTGGGCGATGATCTTCCCCAATGATCCCACCCAGCTGCCACGCCATCCGAGCCAGCTCTACGAGGCCGGCATGGAGGGCATTTTGCTGTTTGCCGCCCTCGCGATCATGATCCGCTTCGGCGCCCTGAAACGGCCGGGCATGATCCTCGGCGCCTTCATCCTGATCTATGGTTTGAGCCGGATCGCCGGCGAGCATTTCCGCGAACCGGACGTCCAGCTCGGCTTCCTCTGGGGCGGATTAACCATGGGCATGCTGTTGTCGATCCCGATGCTTATTGTAGGCCTCATACTTATTGTATTGGCAGTGAGGCGCGGTGCGCCCGAGCCCGTAGGGGCTATTCGTTAATTCCTTTTGAGAAGATAGGCCGTGACCGACCAGCCGTTACTCGACGAGATCAAGGCGCTGATCAAATCCTCGGGCCCCATGCCGGTCTGGCGGTACATGGAACTGTGCCTGATGCATCCGCGCTATGGCTACTACGTCTCGCGCGATCCGTTGGGACGAGAAGGCGACTTCACCACTGCGCCGGAGGTCAGCCAGATGTTCGGCGAGCTCTTGGGCCTGTGGACCGCCTCGGTGTGGAAGCAGATGGGCTCGCCGCAATTCCTGCGGCTGATCGAGCTCGGCCCCGGCCGCGGCACCATGATGGCCGACGCCCTGCGCGCGCTCCGCGTGCTGCCGCCGCTCTACCAGGCGCTCCACATCCACATGGTCGAGGTCAATCCCGTCCTCCGCGAGCGGCAGAGTGCGACGCTGTCGGGCGTGCGCAACATCGCCTGGCACGACAGCATCGACGACGTGCCCGAGGGACCGAGCATCATCCTCGCCAACGAATATTTCGACGTGCTGCCGATCCACCAGATGGTCCGACACGAGAACGGCTGGCACGAGCGCGTGATCGAGGTCGACGCCAACGGAAAACTTCAATTCGGCGCGGCGGCCGAGCCGACGCCGCGCTTCGAGGTGTTGCTGCCGCCTCTGGTGCGCGCCGCGCCCGTCGGGGCCGTGTTCGAATGGCGGCCCGATGCCGAGATCATGAAGCTCGCCAGCCGCGTGCGCGACCAGGACGGCGCGGCGCTGATCATCGATTACGGTCATCTGCGCAGCGATGCCGGCGACACCTTCCAGGCGATCGCGCGCCACACCTTCACCGATCCCCTGAAGGCGCCGGGCCAGGCCGACGTCACAGCCCATGTCGACTTCCAGGCGCTCGCGCGCGGGGCGGAGGACGTCGGCGCCCGCGTGCACGGGCCGGTGACGCAGGGCGATTTCCTCAAACGCGTCGGCATCGAGACCCGTGCAGCCGCCTTGATGCAGAAGGCGGCGCCTGACGTCGTCACCGACATTTCGATCGCGCTCAAGCGCCTGACCGAAACCGGGCGCAGCGGCATGGGTTCGATGTTCAAGGTGCTCGGCATCTCCGAGCCGCGGCTGACGGGCCTTGCGGGACTCAGCGATCTCGAACGCGCCGGAGACGATTCATGACGCTTGCCTCCTCGCTGCTGTCCGCGGTGCCCGGCCTGCGCCACGCCTTCTTCACCCGCGAGGGCGGCGTCTCGGGCGGCATCTATTCCGCGCTGAACGGCGGGCTCGGCTCCAATGACGACCAGGCCCTTGTTGCGGAGAACCGCCGCCGCATGGCCGAGCATGTCGGCGTCGCACCCGAACGCTTTCTCAGCCTGCACCAGATCCATTCGCCCGACGTGCTCGTGGCCGAAGCTCGGTGGCCGAGCGGGCCGCGGCCGAAGGGCGATGCGCTGGTGACGAAGGTGCCCGGCATCGCGCTCGGCGTCTCCACCGCCGATTGCGGACCGGTGCTGTTCGTCGATCCCAATGCGGGCGTGATCGGCGGCGCGCATGCCGGCTGGAAGGGTGCGCTCACCGGCGTGCTGGAGCAGACCATTTCGGCGATGGAAAAACTCGGCGCCTCGCGGAGCCGCATCATCGCCGCGATCGGCCCGCTGATCCGCCAGGACAGTTATGAAGTCGGCAACGAGTTCGTGGCGCGCTTCATCGAGGCGGATGGAGACAACGCCATGTTCTTCATCCCGTCGGTGCGCGAGGGACACGCGATGTTCGACCTCGCCGGCTTCATCCGCAAGCGTCTGGAAGCCGCGGGCATCCTGATGATCGACGATCTCGGTCTGGACACCTACGCCGACGAACGCTTCTTCAGCTACCGCCGCTCGGTACATCGCAAGGAGCCGGATTACGGCCGCCACGTTCACGCGATCGCGCTCGAAGCGTGAACACAAAGGCAACCCCGTGTCATTCCGGGGCGATGCCTGCGCGCGATGATAGTGGCCTGTGGCGCCCCCGCCCTAGACGTTAATGCGTTTTAACGATATCGCTGCCCTCCATAATGAGGGACGCGTCATTCATCTTGCGCCGCGCGGGTTCGCGCGTGCTCGCGGTCATGCTGCTGACGGCCGCGCTTGGCGGCTGTGCCGGTGGCGGTGGCGCCGCGAACTCCTATGCGATGGCGCCGAGCGCCGGCTCGGGGGCGACAGTCGCGTTCGAATCGATCGACGGGCCGCCGCCGCAAGTGTTCGACCGCATGGTCGGCGTGCTCGACAGCGAATCCAAGCTGCGCAGCCTGTCCGTGGTCTCCCGCGAGGGGACGGCTGCCTACCGCGTGCGCAGCTACCTCTCCGCCCAGATCGTTCGTGGCAAGACCGTGATCGCCTGGGTCTGGGACGTCTACGACGCCAACCAGCAGCGGGCGCTGCGCCTTTCCGGCGAGGAACCGACCGCGGCCAAGGGCGGCCGGGATCCTTGGGGCGCTGCCGACGACCTCGTGCTGCGGAAGATCGCCCAGGCCGGATTCAGCGGACTTTCCAACATGATCAACGGTACACCGGATGCGCCGAACTCGGCGCCCGGCTTGCGCGGGCCGGCCGTGGCGAGCGTGATCCCGGAGGCTCCATTGGCCGACATGCCGGCCTCGGCGCTGGGCTATGCCGAGCGCTAACCCCCGCGAAACCACGGCCCCGTTTTCCGGCCAAACCGTTGGCCGGACTCGGGATTTCGCAGGGAAAACGTAGTGCCCCGGGTTGCCATTGCAGCCCCCGGCCTGATATTTCCTCGCCCGTCGTAACCGTGCTTCCAGTGGGTATTGTTTGATGTTGAACATCGTGTCCAGCAAAGCGCGGGAGGAAGCGTCCATGTCGGCCAAGAACGGCTCCATCAAGCTCGTCGCCGGCAACTCCAATCCGGCTCTCGCTCAGGCCATCGCGCAAGGTCTCGACCTGCCGCTGACCAAGGCGGTGGTACGGCGCTTCGCCGACATGGAGATCTTCGTCGAGATCCAGGAGAACGTGCGGGGCTCGGATGCCTTCGTCATCCAGTCGACCTCGTTTCCGGCGAACGACCATCTGATGGAATTGCTGATCATCACCGACGCACTGCGCCGCTCCTCGGCGCGCCGCATCACCGCGGTGTTGCCCTATTTCGGCTACGCCCGGCAGGACCGCAAGTCGGGTTCGCGCACGCCGATCTCGGCAAAACTCGTCGCCAATTTGATCACCCAGGCTGGCGTCGACCGCGTCATGACGCTCGACCTGCATGCCGGCCAGATCCAGGGCTTCTTCGACATCCCGACCGACAATCTCTACGCAGCGCCGCTGATGGTGCGCGACATCAAGGACAAGTTCGACCTCTCCAGGACAATGGTGATCTCGCCCGACGTCGGCGGCGTGGCGCGCGCACGCGGCCTCGCCAAGCGCATCAACACCCCGCTCGCGATCGTCGACAAGCGCCGCGAGAGGGCGGGTGAATCCGAGGTCATGAACGTCATCGGCGACGTCGCCGGCTACACCTGCATCCTGATCGACGACATCGTGGATTCCGGCGGCACGCTGGTGAACGCCGCTGACGCGCTGATCGCCAAGGGCGCCAAGGACGTCTACGCCTACATCACCCACGGCGTGCTCTCCGGCGGCGCGGCGGCCCGGATCACGAACTCCAGGCTGAAGGAGCTGGTGATCACCGACTCGATCCTGCCGACGGATGCGGTGAGCAAGGCCCCGAACATCCGCACGCTGCCGATCGCCAGCCTGATCTCCGACGCGATCGCGCGCACCGCGGCGGAAGAGTCGGTGTCGAGCCTGTTTGACTGAGGTTTTCGCCTCTGGCCGCTTGCGGAAAATCGTAGGGTGGGCAAAGGCGCAACGCGCCGTGCCCACCTTTTTTGTGGCCATGAAGACGGTGAGCACGCTTCCGCCTTCGCTCGTCGAGTTCCGGCGGACAAGTCGCTTTGCCCCCTACGGCCTCACGCGCCGCCGCCCCCCGGGTTGTTGCCAACGAGCGCCCATGACATCATCCGAATCCCGAGTCATCTCTGCCCTCTGGATGCCCGATGCCACGCCGGAAATTTGCCTGGGAGAAGCTGTCGGATGATGAGTTGCTCAAGCAACGCCTCTCCAGCCTGAGGGTTACGGTCGAAGGCACCTGGCTCGAGGATTGCGTCAGCGCGCTGTACGAGGAGCTCCAGGAGCGCGGCATCCGGCTGCGGCCGCACACCTGGATGTCGAGCGAATGGTTCAGTCCGGGCGGCGTTCCCGGCATCGCCATTCCGTTCTATCTCGCTCATCCCCGCCTGATGAAGCTCGAGAAGAAGATGATGTTCGACGTCGAGGGCGGAACCTGGCGTGAATGCATGGCCATCCTCCGTCACGAAGCGGGCCACGCCATACAGCACGGCTACCAGTTGCAGCGCCGCCGGCGCTGGCAGCAACTGTTCGGCCCGTCGTCGAAACATTATCCGCGCTATTACCGGCCCAATCCGGCCAGCCGGCGCTATGTCCAGCATCTGCGGCTCTGGTACGCGCAGAGCCATCCGGACGAGGATTTCGCCGAGACCTTTGCGGTGTGGCTGCGGCCCCGTTCGAACTGGCGGACACGATACGCCGGCTGGCCGGCGCTGAAGAAGCTCGAATATGTCGACGAACTGATGGGCGAGATCGCGGGCAAGCGACCGCTGATCACGACGCGGGAGCGTGTCGATACGCTGGGTCGGCTGAGCCAGACGCTCGAAGAGCACTACAAGAAGAAGCAGGCGTTCTACGCCTTCACGCCCCCCAAGACCTACGACCGCGATCTGTCCCGGCTGTTTTCAGCCGATCCACGGCATCACCGCTCGAAGCCGGCTTCGGCCCTGATCCGGCGGCACCGCGCCCATATCAGGCAGCTGGTGGCGCGATGGACGGGCGAGAATCAGCTTACACTCGATGCCGTGCTCGACGAGATGATCTCTCGCTGCCGCGAGCTCGATCTGCGTGCCGTCGGCCCCGAACAGAAGCTCGTTCTCGACTTCATCGTCCTCGTGACCGCCAAGACGATGCACACGATGTTTGGCCCGTCTCAACGAAAATGGATCGCGCTATGAGACGTCTGCGCATTCTGGTGCTCATGCATCCGGACTTCGTGCCGCCGGACTCCAGCGACGGACACACCGTGCAGGAGATCAACGCGTGGAAAACCGAATACGACGTCGTAAGTACCTTGCGCGCAGCCGGCCACGAGGTTCGACCACTCGGCGCGCAGGAGGAAATCAAGCCGGTGCGCGAGGCGATCGAGGAGTTCAAGCCGCACGTGGTGTTCACGCTGCTGGAGGAATTCCACAACAACGTCGCCTTCGACCAGCACATCGCGAGCTATCTCGAGCTGATGAAGGTCCCTTATACCGGGTGCAATCCGCGCGGCCTGACCCTGGCCCGCGGCAAGGATTTGTCCAAGACGCTGGTGCATCACCGCCGGATCGCTGCGCCGGCCTTTGCGGTCTTCCCGATGCGCCGCAAGGTGAAACGCCCGACACGCCTTGCGCTGCCGCTGATCGTCAAGAGCCTGAACATGGATGGCTCGTTCGGCATCTCGCAAGCCTCCATCGTCGACACCGACGAGAAGCTGGCCGAGCGGGTTGCCTTCATCCACGAGCGGGTCGAATCCGCCGCCATCGCCGAGCAGTTCATCGAGGGGCGAGAGCTTTACGTCGGCGTGCTCGGCAACAATCGCTTGCGCGTTCTGCCGGTCTGGGAGCTGAAATTCGGCAGCATGGGTGGCCGCTCGTCACGGCATATCGCCACGGAGAAGGCCAAGCACGACACCGACTATCAGGAGAAGGTCGGCATCGTCGACGGGCCTGCGAAGGATCTGGCGCCGGAAGTGACCGCCAGGATCCAGCGGGCCGCGAAACGCATCTACCGGGTGCTCGGCCTCGACGGCTATGCGCGCATCGATTTTCGTCTCACTGCCGACGGCACGCCATATTTCATCGAAGCCAATCCCAATCCCGAGATCGCCAAGAGCCAGGAGTTCGCCACGGCCGCTCTACATGACGGACTGAAATATCCGGCTCTCCTGCAGCGCATCCTGACGCTTGGGATCAGCCGCGCCAAAGCGGGGGTGTCACTGGGGTGATGACGGCGGCGATCGCCCTCATCCTTCGAGACGCGTTTCGCGCCCCTCGGGATGAGGGATGGTCGTTGCGCTGCGTTACACGATTCCCGCGGCGACCTGGCCGCGCAGGCGTTCGAGCCCGAGCAGTGTCTCCGCGCAGGCGGCTGCCACTTCGACGCCCTTGATGGCAAAATGCTTGCGGAAGAAATCGTAGTGCACCTCGGTCTCGTGGAATTGCTGCGGCGTCAGCACCGCGGAGAACACGGGCACCTCGGTGCGCAGCTGCACGTCCATCAACGCCTTGATCACGGTATCGGCGACGAACTCATGGCGGTAGATGCCGCCGTCGACGACGAGGCCGGCCGCGACGATCGCGGTGTAGCGTCGTGTCTTGGCCAGGATCTGCGCATGCAGCGGGATCTCGAACGAGCCCGGCACCTCGAACACGTCGACATGATTGAGGTGGCGCGCTTCTGCCTCCTTCGCGAAGGCGATGCGGGCCTCCTCGACCACGTCGCGGTGCCAGCAGGCCTGCACGAAGGCCACCCGCTGCGGTTTCGCGAAGCGCGGATGGTCGGGCACCGGATCTTGCGGAACCGGCGGTGGCGTTTGAGTTGGTTGGGACGTTTCGGCTTGGGGATCTTGCAACATCTGATTCATGGCTTTCCTCAGTTAAGGACCAGAATCAGGGCACACGGAACGACAAACAGCCGCATCCTGCGATGCGTCTGCCACCGACCGTTCTCTTTCATCCGGACTTTAACCGTCGGCTTCGGAGTTGCACCGAATCTGCTGACCCTTCCCCTCAGCAAGGCTTTGAGGAAGGCGCTCGCGGGCTTAGGCCTTACGGCCCTTACCGCCGGTGGGGACTTTCACCCCGCCCTGAGAACATCGGCCGCCCGGGATGAACGGCCTGACCGGAATATGACGCCGGTTCGGGGCCGCGGCAAGCGGGTTCCGCATGGGAAAACCGCATGGTCCCATGCCGCCATGGCGGTCCAGGGGGCACGCGACGGAATTAGCGATTGGCAGGCCTTTGGCGAATCCGATTCCGGTTTGTTCTTCTCCATCCGGTTCGGCCTCACCGGCGTTAATAATTGTGGCGGAGATGAGCTGTGGACGAACGAGTCCTGACTTGTGGACGGACTCGGCAGCCAGTTGCGCAGATTCCGCAAATCACATCAGTTGATCCGCGACAAGCCCGCGCTGATCCGAATGGATCGCCTTAGCAAGATTTAAGGGAGCGCGCGCCGGACCAACCGCGTGCGTATCAAAGACAACAAAAAGGCAAGAGGTCGAGACGGCATGTCCCTGCTCGAAGGCACCATCGATTCCAAAAACCATCCGCTCGCGGTGGTCGAGGATATCGCTGCCAGCAACAACTGGCCGTTCGAACGCTCCGGCGAAGACGAACTCACGATTGTCTCCAAGGGACAATGGACCGACTACCAGATCTCCTTCACCTGGATGGGCGAGATCGAGGCGCTGCATCTGGCCTGCGCGTTTGACATGAAGATCCCGGTTGCGCGGCGACCGGAGGTCCAGCGGCTCGTGGCCGCGGTCAACGAGCAATTGTGGGTCGGGCACTTCGACCTGTGGACCACCACCGGCATGATCATGCACCGGCAGGCCCTGGTGCTGCCGGGCGGGCTCATCGCCTCCACCGGCCAGTGCGAAGCCATGCTCGCAGGCGCCATCCACGCCTGCGAACGCTATTTCCCGGCGTTCCAGTTCGTGGTGTGGGCAGGCAAGTCCACGACGGAAGCCATGGACGCGGCCATGTTCGACACGGTGGGCGAGGCGTAAGCGCACTCAGCTCTCCAGCGCGTGAGGAAGGCGTCGCTCCCTGCTCGCCGTCGTCCCGGCGAAGGCCGGGACCCATACCGCGTGATTTCGCTTGTGGCACGCTGCTTGTTGCCAACACCTCCATCCATTAAAACCAGTTGTGGTTATGGGTCCCGGCCTTCGCCGGGACGACACTGAGTTTGTGGCAACGGCTATGACGAGCAACAACACTCTCGAGAACATCACCGGCACCATCCTGCTCGCCGGTGCCGGCAAGATGGGCGGCGCGATGCTGACCGGATGGCTTTCGGGCGGGCTCGATCCGCGCCGCGTCGCGGTGATCGATCCGCACATCTCGGCCGAGATCACCGCACTTGCCGCCAAGGGGATTGCGCTCAATCCTGATGTGACGACGGCAGGCCAGGTCGAGACGCTCGTCGTCGCGGTGAAGCCGCAAATGTTCCGCGAGGCCGGCGCCAAGCTGAAGCCATTCGTCTCCGACAAGACCGCGGTGGTGTCGATCATGGCGGGAACCACGATCGCCTCGCTCGAGGAGGTCTGCGGCGGCGCGGTGGTGCGCGCGATGCCGAACACGCCGGCCGCGATCGGTCGCGGCATCACGGTGGCTGTCGCCGCGAACAATGTCAGCGCACAGCAACGCGCGGTGGCCGATGCGCTGCTACGCGCCACCGGCTCGGTCGAATGGGTCAACGATGAGAGCCTGATGGACGCGGTCACTGCGGTGTCCGGCTCGGGTCCGGCCTATGTGTTTTTGCTGGCCGAGGAACTCGCGCGCGCCGGTGTCGAGGCGGGATTGCCCGAGGCGCTCGCGACAAAACTCGCGCGCGAAACCGTCGCCGGCTCGGGTGAACTTCTCCACCAGTCGGAGCTTGCCTCCGGCACGCTGCGCCAGAACGTCACCTCGCCCGGCGGTACCACGGCCGCGGCACTCGGCGTGCTGATGGGCGAGCCCGGCCTGCGCGATCTGATGATCCGCGCCATCGCGGCGGCGACGAAGCGGTCGAAGGAATTGGCGAAGTAAGAAAGTGTGCCGTAGGGTGGGCAAAGCGAAGCGTGCCCCACCCATTCGAATGCAATCGCGGAAAGATGGTGGGCACGGCGCTGCGCGCCTTTGCCCACCCTACGATTTCGAGCCTGCGGCTAGCCGCTTGTTGAACATCTCGACATTGACGAGCCCGCGCGCGTGGCGCCCTTCGCCGAGTTTTCGCGGGCCTTCGAAGGCCTCGACCTCGAAGCGGATGACGCGGCGCTCGACCGCGAAAACCTTCGCAGTGGTCCGCACCGTCGCACCGACGAGGGCTGCTGCAAGATGGCGGATATCGACCTCGGTGCCGACGGTGACCCAGCCCGGCTGAAGCGCCGCACGAATCGCATCGCCCGACGTCATCTCCATTTCCAGGATCATCATCGGCGTCGCATAGACCATCGGCATGCCGGGCACGAAATGCCCGACCGTGCGCTCCACCGGCACCACCAGCGTGCGCTCGGCGCTCATGCCGACCTTGATGAAGTCGCGTGCGTCCATGGGGCCTCCCCCCGTCGTCCTGGACAAGCGCAGCGAAGCGGAGCGCCGATCCAGGACCCATTACCCCGACCCAACATTGTCATGCGCGGTCTAAACCACGACCTGCTGCGACAACTGCCGCTTGGGGTAATGGGTCCTTGGCTTTCGCCAGGACGACCTTTGTGGTTGCCGAACCAGCGCCGGCTACTTCTTCGCAGCCGCCGCGCGCTCCACGAACGTCTTGCCGCCCTTCATCTTGTGGCGGAGCGGGGCTTCATTGATCTGGATGACGACGGCGTCGGCATCGACGCCGAGATTCTTCACCAGTGCCTGGGTGATGTCGCGCATCATGCCGGCCTTTTGTTCGTCGGTGCGGCCTTCGGCCATGCTGACAGTGATCTCAGGCATTTTTCTCTCCCTTGGGGCCGGACACCGGCCATTGACGGGCGCCATCAAACAGGAGGTAGATGTCCGGGACAAGCCCGGGCATGGCGACGTCAGCGAATGGCTAGCCCCAGCTCACGTCATGCCGCGCCAACACCTCGCGCACTTTGGCGACGAGGTCGGCCTCGCTGCACGAGAACTGCGCCGGGCGGCTCTCGCGCCATTCCTGGTTGGAAGCGATCGCGGCCGCCGCCTTCGCGCCCTCGATCAGATCCTTGATCTGCACCTCGCCACGCGCTTTTTCATCCGAGCCCTGGATGATGACGCAGGGCGCATTGCGGCGATCGGCATATTTGAGCTGGTTGCCCATGTTCTTGGGATTGCCGAGATAGAGTTCGGCGCGAATGCCGGCGGTTCGCAACGATGCGACCATCTTCTGATAGTCGGCGACGCGGTCGCGGTCGAACACGGTGACGACGACGGGGCCGAACTCGGGCCGCGTGTCGAGCTTGCCAAGCAGAGTCAGCGCGGCCTGAAGCCGCGACACGCCGATCGAGAATCCGGTCGCCGGCACCGGCTCGCCGCGAAAGCGCGAGACGAGACCATCATAGCGGCCACCACCGCCGACCGAGCCGAAGCGGACCGGGCGGCCCTTGTCATCCTTGGTCTCGAGCAGCAATTCGACCTCGTAGACGGGGCCCGTGTAATATTCGAGACCGCGCACCACGGAGGGATCGATCTTGATGCGGTCCGCGCCGTACCCCGACGCCGTCACCAGTTTCGCGATCTCTTCCAGCTCGCTCACGCCGGCCTGACCGACTTCGCTCTTGGCGAGATAGACCTCCGCCGCGGCGATCGCCTCTTTCCAATCGTCGCGCGGTTTGGTGATGGCGAGAACGACGTCAGCCTCCGACGCGCTCAAATTGGCGCCCTTCGTGAAGTCGCCCTTGCCTTCTTCGCCGCCATCCCATCTACCGGGACCGAGCAGTTTGCGAACTTCCTCGGCGGGAAATTTGTCGAGCTTGTCGATCGCGCGCAGCACCGTCAGTCTGCGTGCTGCGTTCTCTTCGCCGCCGAGCCCGATGGCTTCCAGAACGCCGTCGAGCACCTTGCGATTGTTCACCTTGACGACATACGAGCCGCGCGCAATGCCTAGCGCTTCCATCGTGTCCGCGGCCATCATGCAGATCTCCGCGTCCGCCGCCGGCGTGGCCGATCCCACCGTATCCGCATCGAACTGCATGAACTGGCGGAAGCGGCCGGGGCCGGGCTTCTCGTTGCGGAAGACGTAGCCGACGCGGTAGCTGCGGTAGGGCAACACAAGACCGTCGGTCCCGTATCGCTCGCCGACATAGCGGGCGAGCGGCGCGGTCAAATCATAGCGGAGGCTGATCCACTGCTCGTCGTCGTCCTGGAACGAGAACACGCCCTCGTTCGGACGATCCTGGTCGGGCAGGAACTTGCCGAGCGCGTCGGTGTATTCCATCGCCGGCGTTTCCACCGGCTCGAACCCGTAGAGTTCGTACACGGTCCGGATCTTTTCCACCATCTCGCGCGTCGCCCGGATCGCGGCGGGATCGCGATCCTCGAGCCCGCGCGGCAGGCGCGCCTTCAGTTTCTGGGATTTTTTGGGTTTTTCGGCCATGCGCGGCATTTACCAGCCGACGCGTGATGCGGCAACTGCCGGGTAATCGCTTACGGCTGCTCCATCCGCGCCCGGAGCGCGTCGGCATCCGCTTTCGGCAGCGACTTCAGCGTTGGCTTGATGGTTTCGCCGCCGACGATCTTGCCGTTGCGCATGAACATCCAGTCCGAGATGTCGGCTTCAGTGAATTCGACCTTATCGCCTGCCCGCTTGCCGGCCAGATCGCGTGGCTCGTTGGCGAAGAGGCCGGAATAGGCCCCATTGGGTAGCTTCTTCACCTCGGCCATCCAGATGTGCTCACCGCCTTTGCGGGTCGAAAAGTGCACCTTCAGGGCATGCCCTGTCTCCGACGGCTTCGGCGCCTCGTAGGAGGCCCAAAAGGTCGGCAGCGTGCCGCGGGCGCGCGCGATCGCGGTGTTCATCTCCGGATCGGTGGTGCGCACGTCGACGACGGGCGAACGGCCCTCAGCGGAGACGTCCGGCTTGGGGCCGATGGTCAGAATGCCGAATACGGTGATGCCGGTGACCGCGGCAAGAACGACCCATTTCAGGGACTGGGGAAGAGTGGATGTCATGATCGCGATGTCCGGATGACTCGATGTCTGGGTATGCGAGGTCTTGGACTTTGTCGCACGATCATGGTGTCGCGTTCATGGCGAGAAAAGCCAACCAGCGATGCCCTTTTCCCCTCTCCCCTTGTGGGAGAGGGTGGCTCGCCGCGTAGCGGCGAGACGGGTGAGGGGTTCTATCCGCGAGTCCAACTGACCCTTGAACTCGCGGATAGAACCCCTCATCCGGCGCTTCGCGCCACCTTCTCCCACAAGGGGAGAAGGAAGAAGGGCCTCAATCCACCTTCCGGATCCAGTTGTGCGGATCGTTGGTGCGGCCGTACTGGATGTCGACGAGCTGCTTGCGCAGGCCCATGGCGACGGGGCCCGCGGCACCGCCGCTGATCTCGAAATCGCCGCTCACCGAGCGCACCGTGCCGATCGGCGAGATCACGGCGGCGGTGCCGCAGGCAAACGCTTCCTTCAGCTTGCCGCTGGCCGCATCCTTGCGCCACTGGTCGAGCGAGTACGGCTCCTCACGCACGGTCTTGCCGGCGTCTTTGGCCAGCGCAATGATGGAGTCGCGGGTGATGCCGGGCAGGATGGTGCCCAGCGGCGGCGTCGAGAGCGACCCGTCGTCGAACACGAAGAACACATTCATGCCGCCGAGCTCTTCGATGTAGCGGCGCTCGATTGCATCGAGAAAGACGACCTGGTCGCAGCCGTGCTGGATCGCCTCGGCCTGCGCACGCAGGCTTGCGGCATAGTTGCCGCCGCATTTGACGGCGCCGGTGCCGCCGACGGCAGCGCGCGTGTAATTCTCCGACACCCAGATCGAGACCGGCGCGGGGCCGCCCTTGAAGTAGGAGCCGACCGGCGAGGCGATCACCGCGAAAATGTATTCGGACGACGGCTTGACGCCGAGGAAGGTCTCGCTCGCGATCATGAAGGGGCGCAGGTAAAGGCTGCCCTCGCCGCCCGGCATCCAGGCGCGATCGATGCGCACGATTTGCTCGACCGCCTCGATGAAGACGTCTTCAGGGAGCTGCGCCATCGCCATGCGGTCCGCCGAGTCCTTGAAGCGCCGGGCATTGGCATCGGGGCGAAACAGGTTCACGCCGCCGTCGTCGCGCTTGTAGGCCTTGAGGCCTTCAAAAATTTCCTGGGCGTAGTGCAGGACGGCGCCGGCCGGATCGAGCTGGAAATTGGCGCGGGCCTCGACACGCGCCTCGTACCAGCCACCCTTGGCCTGGTTGTAGCGGACCACTGCCATGTGGTCGGTGAAGACCCGCCCGAAACCGGGGTCGACCAGCTTGGCGACCCGATCCTTCTCGGAGGTCGGATTGGATGCGGGCTGGATGTCGAATTTCATGCTCATGTCCTTGCCTCCCGCTGCCGGTAGCGGCGCCGTTGTGGCACCCGCCTGCCCCGATTTGGGCCCGGCTGGCTCGATTGGTTTCTGGCCGGACCGCCGCCAGCCTTGTTACGGCCGGTTTCCGTGGCCAGCATGTCACGGAGGACATGCTTTTGCGGAAGACGGAAGTCCAGTATGTTTTGCCGAAATGCCGTTCGACATCGCACGGTAGATCTGCTCCGGCCGTTGCCGCCTGTCCGGCCCACTGCGGCCGCCTTGCTTCGACGCCCACCCGACGCGAAACGATCTAAAATTTCGTGCGGGCTGATCGTTTTGTAACATTGAGACCAAGATACGTCAATATGCCTGACATAAATTTCGCGACTCCTTCTCAAGACGCAGCCGGGCCGCGGCCGGCCGCAGACGACGGAGGCAATTTGCGCTGGGATATCATCGAACTGCTGTTCTTCGCCTATCGCGATTTTGTCGGCGATCCCGACCAGGAGCTGGAGGCGTTCGGCTTCGGCCGGGCCCATCACCGCGTCATGCACTTTGTCTATCGTTATCCCGGCCTCAAGGTCGCCGACCTCCTCGACGTCCTGCGCATCACCAAGCAATCGCTCGGCCGGGTGCTCAAGCAGCTCCTGGACGAGGGCTATATCGTGCAGAAGACCGGCGACAATGATCGCCGCCAACGCCTGCTGTTTGCGACACCGAAGGGCGAGGCGCTGGTGCAGAAGCTCGCCGGCCTCCAGACCACGCGCATCACCAAGGCGCTTGCCGAGATGGCGCCGCAGGATGCCGAGACCGTCAAGCGCTTCCTGCGCGCGATGATCGACCGCGACGATCCGGACAAGGTGCTCGAGACGATCTTTGCCACCGTCAATCAGGACAAGGAGTGACCGTGCCGCTCGCTGCCACGCTCGCACGCCCGCCGGCACGTCCCGCAGACGATGCCCCGCATCTCCTGCTGGTCGATGACGACCGCCGCATCCGCGATCTGCTCTCGCGCTTCCTTGCCGGCGAAGGTTATCGCGTCTCGACCGCCGCGAGCGCTAGCGATGCCCGTTCCAAGCTTTTGGGCCTGCACTTCGACCTCTTGATCCTGGATGTCATGATGCCCGGCGAGACCGGCTTCGATCTCGCCCGTTTCATCCGGACCTCGTCCTCGGTGCCGATCGTGATGCTGACGGCGCGGCATGAAGCCGAAGCGCGCATCGAGGGCCTGCAGATCGGTGCCGACGATTACGTCGCAAAGCCGTTCGAGCCGCGCGAGCTTGCGCTGCGCATCAACAACATCCTCAAGCGCGCCGCGCCGCCGCCACAGGCCGCTGCGGTCGAGAAGATCGCGTTTGGCCCGTACATCTATCACCTCGACCGCGGCGAATTGCGCCAGGGCGAAGACGTCATTCACCTCACCGACCGCGAGCGCGAGATGCTGCGGATTTTGTCGGAGACACCGGGCGAGACCGTGCCGCGCAGCGCGCTGACCGGCAATGGCAGCGTCAACGAGCGCGCCGTCGACGTGCAGATCAACCGCCTGCGGCGCAAGATCGAGACCGATCCCGCCAATCCGCTGTTCCTCCAGGCCGTGCGCGGCATCGGCTACCGGCTGGTAGCCTCGCCATAAAGAGTGAACCGCCACCGATGAGCACGATCGATACCGGCCTGACGCTTTTGAAGAGCGCCGCCGGCCGCGTCTCCGCCGCCAATGGCTGGATGGGCAATGCGTTCAAGGGCTGGATGCCGACCGGCCTTTATGCGCGTGCGCTGCTGATCATGATCGTGCCGATGGTGATCCTGCAATCGGTGGTCGCCTTCGTGTTCATGGAGCGGCACTGGAACACGGTGACACGCCGCCTGTCGGCCGCGGTGGTGCAGGACATCGCCGCGCTGATAGACGTCTACACGGGCTACCCGCAAGACAAGGATCGCGACCAGATCCGCCGCATCGCGCAGCAGCGCCTGGGCCTCGTCGTCGATTTCCTCCCGGCCGGCGACATGCCGCCGCCGGGACCAAAGCCGTTCTTCTCGCTGCTCGACCAGACGCTGTCGGTGCAGCTCGGCCGCCAGATCGGGCGCTCCTTCTGGATCGACACGGTCGGCCGCTCCAACCTCGTCGAGATCCGGATCCAGCTCGACGACGCCGTGATGCGCGTGTTCGCACAGCGCAGCGCCGCCTATGCCTCGAACTCGGAGATCTTCCTGTTCTGGATGGTCGGCACGTCCTCGATCCTGCTGATCGTCGCGGTGCTATTCCTGCGCAACCAGATCAAGCCGATCCTGCGACTTGCCGACGCCGCCGAAAGTTTTGGCAAGGGCCGCGAGGCGCCGAATTTCCGCCCGCGTGGCGCGCGCGAGGTGCGGCGCGCGTCGGTCGCCTTCCTCGAAATGAAGTCGCGCATCGAGCGAACGATGGAGCAACGCACCGCGATGCTAGCCGGCGTCAGCCATGATCTGCGCACGATCCTGACGCGGTTCAAGCTCGAGCTGGCGTTGATCGGCGACAGCCCCGAAATGGAGGGCATGCGCAAGGACGTCGACGAGATGTCGATGATGCTCGAGGACTACCTCGCGTTTGCCCGCGGCGATTCCGGCGAGCAGTCGCAGCCGACCGACATGGCCCAGGCGCTCGAGGAGCTGCGCAGCGACGCCGAGCGCCACGGCCACACGGCGACCGTTGCGTTCAACGGGCTGCCCGTGGTCACGGTGAAGCCGGCCTCATTCAAGCGCTGCCTCGCCAACCTCGTCACCAACGCCGCCCGCTACGGCAAGAGCATCGCCATCACCGGCCAGCGCGATCACCGTTATTTGACCGTGACGGTGGACGATGACGGGCCGGGCATTCCCGCCCATCTGCGCGAAGAGGTGTTCAAGCCGTTCCTGCGGCTCGACAACGCCCGCAACCAGGACGAAGGCGGCACAGGTCTTGGCCTCGCGATCGCCCGCGACATCGCCCGCTCGCACGGCGGCGACATCACGCTTGGCGACAGTCCGATGGGCGGATTAAGGGCGAGCGTGCGGATACCGGTGTAGCTGCCTCTTCCCTTCTCCCCCTGTGGGAGAAGGTGGCGCGAAGCGCCGGATGAGGGGTCTCTCTCCGCGAATTCAAAGCGAAAAGAGTCACACGCGGAGACAAACCCCTCACCCGTCTCGCCGCTGCGCGGCGAGCCACCCTCTCCCACAAGGGGAGAGGGGAAGAGCCTTACTTCGGCAGCAGCGCCTTCAGCTTGTCCATGTCACGCACGTTCATCTTGAAGCCGCCGGGCATCACGATGTCGCCGGGCTTCTGGTCCGGCTTGCAGGCTCCCAGCCATTTCGCTTCGAGCTGCACGGTCGTGTCGCGGCCTGCCGCGCCGGCGGCGCCGCCTTGCGCGTGCGACGACGTCTTCACCGTATAGGCCGAATTGAAATCGCCGGTGATCTCAGCATGCGAAGTCGTGCTGATGCCGGCGACATTGCACTCGGAATCGCTGACATAGCCGGTCGCGGTCTTCTTGATGTCCTGCTTGGCGCAGATCTGCTTGGCCATCGGCGAGACGTTGTTGTTCATTTCCTTGTCGACGGTCTCGTCGGTGCAGTGCTGCATGGTCATCTCGGGCACCGGCGTGCCGGTCCGGACCATCTTCAATTCCCACAGCCCTGCCTTACGCACCGGCAGGTCGTCAGCGCGAGCGCTGCCTGCCGACAACACGAGGCAAAGGGCGGAGCCGAGCAAAGCGAGTTTGCGCGTCATGTGGGAAGTTCCCGGCTGAGAGGTAGCGGCGTGCGAAAGCGCCTCAGTAGAGCGTGCGGATCGGCTGGTCGGCGGCGCCATAGGGCACCCAGCGGCAGGAGAACGAGATGTAGCCGCCCTCATAGGCCTGCATCGCCAGGAATTTGGCGACTTTGCCATAGCGCGCGCAGTGATCGACCGCGACCTGCCGCGCATCGACCTGGGTTGCCATCGAATAGGCGATGATGCCGCCGGTGTCGTTGCCCTTGAACGGAGGCACCGGAAGCAGATCGGCATGCGCCGACTGGCTCGCCATCATACCCAAGGCAAGTAGGCCCGCGGCCGCAATGATTCGCATTCCCGTCACTCCGATTGGTTGGCGGCAGTTTACGGTGTCGGCGCGGCGGTGGAAAGAACGGATGGCCGGTCCAACGCAGCATTGCGGTCAACTCGTCGGCAAGTGTTGCCGCGCTGCACTTGACCTCCCCCGGCCTTCACGGCACCGTCCGACCCTTGCAGATCATGCTGTCTGGATCATCCATGCGCGCCTCGACCTTCCTGAAATCGCTCCGCTTTGCCGCCGTGCTCGGCCTCCTGTTCGGGGCGCTGTCGCTCGGCGAGGCCAGGGCCGCCAATCCGCTGGAGCTGAATTTCTGGCTGAGCGGGCCGCGCTATGACGGCAACGTCTCCGAGTGCGACAGGGCGCTGCCGACGATCGCGACCCAGTTCTGGGAGAAAGAAAGCGCGTTCTGGAATTCTTCGTTGAAGATCACCGGCTTCGCCGCAGTTCACGAGACCGCGTTCCGGCCTTGGGCATCCGACAACATCCCGCGCCGCTATTGCACCGGCGAGGCCATGCTCACGGACGGCAAGATGCGCAAGGTGCATTTCTCGATCGTGGAGGATGGCGGCTTCGCCGGCTACGGCCAAGGCGTCGAATGGTGCGTGGTCGGGCTCGACCGCAACTGGGCCTACAACCCGGCCTGCCGCGCCGCCAAACAGTAATTGAAACGTTCTGATCCGGACCGATCAGGCGGCCGAACGACGGTCACCCGCATTTTGTTCTTGAAATGTTCTTATCGCCTGCTAGGCTTGTCTGCACAGTCTAGTTGAGGGGCGTCGCCATGTTTCATTCCAGATTGCATTCGTTCTCCCGCCTGATGATCTCGCTGACGCTTGCGGCCGGGCTGGCTGCGCTGGCCGATGGCGCAAAGGCCCAGGACAAGCGGCAGAACACGCCCGGCGAATTCGATTTTTATGTGCTGTCACTGTCTTGGTCGCCCTCTTTCTGCGAGGAGGCGGCGGAGCGCGGCGGCCGCTCGCAGACCCAGTGCAGCGGACGGCCCTACGCTTTCGTGGTGCATGGTTTGTGGCCGCAATATGAGAGCGGATTTCCGGAATATTGCCAGCGGCCCTCGCCGCGGCTGAACCGCAGCATCGTCTCCTCCATGCTCGATCTGATGCCGGCGCCGGGGCTGATCTTCAATGAGTGGGACAAGCACGGCACCTGCTCGGGGCTCGCTGACCGCAGCTATTTCGAGACGATCCGCAAGGCGCGCGCCGCGATCAAGATTCCAGCCGAATATCTCGATCTATCGCAGGCCAAGACCGTGGCGCCGGCGGAGGTGGAGGAAGCCTTCATCAAGGCCAATCCGGGCCTCAGCAATGCCGCCGTCTCGATCACCTGCAACCGGACGCGGCTATCGGAAGTCCGCATCTGCCTCAGCAAGGACCTGCAATTCCGCGCCTGCGAGGAGATCGACCGCCGCGCCTGCCGCCGCGACCAGGTGACGATGCCGCCGATCCGGGGTGGCTAGCCCAGGCGTCGTGCCTCTTTGCTCGGGCCGTCACGTGGCGTAGTGCTCTTGCATGAATTACCGCCACGCCTTCCATGCCGGCAACTTCGCCGATGTCATCAAGCACATCGTGCTGACGCGCATCATCACCTATCTCCAGGACAAGCCGGGTGCGTTCCGCGTCATCGACACCCATGCCGGCGCTGGCCTCTACGATCTCGAAAGCGACGAAGCGCGCCGGGGCGGCGAGTGGCTGACGGGCATTGCGCGGCTGATGCAGGCGCGGTTGTCGAACGACGCCATGGCGCTGACCAAGCCCTATCTCGACATCGTCCGCGCCTTCAATCCGAAGGGCGAGCTCAAGGCCTATCCGGGCTCGCCGCTGATCGCACGCGGCCTGCTGAGGCCGCAGGACCGCCTCTTGCTCTGCGAGCTCGAGCCGAAGGCGCGCAAGGCGCTGATCGGCGTACTGCGCCGCGACGAACAGGCCCGCGTGGTCGACCTCGACGGCTGGATGGCGCTGCCGGCTTTCGTGCCGCCGAAGGAACGGCGTGGGCTCGTTCTGATCGACCCGCCCTTCGAGGCAAAGGACGAGTTCGAAAAGCTCGCAGAGGCCTTCTCGGCGGCTTTCGCGAAATGGCCGACCGGTATCTATGTAATCTGGTATCCCGCCAAGAGCCGACGCGCCACCGACACGCTGGTGCAATCAGTGGCGCGGCTCGCAGCCGCAGCAAAACCGCCGGGAAAATGCCTGCGCCTCGAATTCAGCGTGGCGCCGCAAGCCGACGGCGCAGCCCTCACCTCCAGCGGGCTCTTGATCGTCAATCCCCCTTACACGCTGCACGGCGAACTCAAGACGATCCTGCCGGAGCTGGAAATGCCGCTCGGCCAGGGTGGCGCTGCCAGATTCCGGTTAGAGGTGCCGAGACCGTAACACTCCGGCATTCTTGGGAAAAATATGCAGGAGCGGTAGTCAATCTGCAGAGAACCGTATTATGCTGTTGCAGTGACTGGCTTTACGTTCCGCTTCCGCGAATGGTTGCGGCGGAGTGAAGGCCTAAGAAAGATCCAGTCGGACCGAATGGTCTGCCGAAGGATGGCCAGCTCCCGGGCTTCGTAAGGCCCGGTCATGTCGTGACGCGCGTCTGCGTCACGACGGAGGAGCAATGAGGGGGAGTTTCCCGATGGCCATGACGGGAACGGTCAAGTTTTTCAACGGTGAGCGCGGCTACGGATTCATCAAACCGGACGACGGGGGCCGCGACGTCTTCGTACATATTACTGCTGTGGAGCGGGCCGGACTGAAGGACCTTGCCGAAGGACAGCGTATTACTTTCGAAGTCGAACCGGACAAGAAGGGCAAGGGGCCGAAGGCGGTCGATTTGGTCATCCTTCCCTAGCGAGCCAAGCGTCAAAAAAATCCCGGCCGCAAGCGGCCGGGAGGTTGGTCCGGTATTTTCTTCTTTAGCTATCAGAAGTGATAGTTCACGCCTGCGCGCACAACGCTGGCGCTATAGCCGTTTGACACGCCCGTAATCGCGAACTGACTCGTCGAGAGATCGATATAGAGATATTCGAGCTTGGCGCTCCAGTTCGGCGCGAACATAACTTCCGCGCCGGCACCGATGGTCCAGCCGGCGCTGGTGTGCGACTCGGTCCAGCCGAACGTCTGCGCGCGCAGCTCGCCGAAGGCGAGGCCCGCCGTGCCGTAGAACAGCACGTTGCTGAAGGCGTAGCCGGCGCGGCCGCGCAGGGTTCCGAACCACGGATTGGAGAACTTCCACGGCGCGAAGGTGTCGTCGGCACCGGCGGCCTGGATGTCGCCCTCGACGCCGAACACCCATGGGCCGTTCTGGAAATTGTAGCCGGCCTGAACGCCGCCGACGAAGCCCGACGGTTTTGCGGGATTGTTGTTCACCGAACCCCATTCATAGCCAAGATTGCCACCGAGATACGGACCGGCCCAGCTATAGGCGTTGAGCGGCTGATTGACCGTGTAGGGCGCTCGCTGCCCGTAATTGAGATCGGCGGCCTCTGCCGAAGCCGTCCAGCCGACTGCAGCCAATGCGGCTGCGCCCACAACGAGCCTCTTCATCACACACTCCAACGCAACTCCCGTCACCGCTGCGATGCCCGCGTCGCCGCGCGAGGCAAAACCGCATGGTTACGGAACCACCATTTTTCGCGTAAGATTTATCGAGAGTTTTAAGTTAAAGGCCTGTTAAGCCGGGTTACTGCGCTGTTAACAGGCTTAAGCAAGCGTTACCGGGAACTGCGCCGCCATCCTGTGCGTGCCGCTCGGCCGGAACTTCAAATCGACACCCGCAGCGCTTAAATTCGCACCATGGTTCACGATTCCCCCGACAATCCGGACGACGCACGCGTACGCAAACCCGTGCGCGGCAACGCACCCGACGTCCCTCCCCAGGAAACGGAAGCCGCGCCGCCGGACCTCGATCCCGCCACTGCGAATGGCGACGACGAGGACGATGCGCGGCTGCCGGACATCCTGGAAGAGAGCGGCACCGTCGGCGAAGAGCCGCTGGCGACCGGCCACGAGGCGATCGAACGCGCGGTGCGCCTCGCCCCCACCTCGCCCGGCGTCTACCGCATGCTCAATGCGAATGCCGACGTGCTCTATGTCGGCAAGGCCAAGAACGTCAAAAAGCGCCTGTCGAACTATGCGCGCCAGAGTGCGCCGCAGCCGGCGCGCATCCTGCGCATGATCGCCGCCACGGTGACCGTGGAAATCATCTCGACCCACACCGAGACCGAAGCCCTGCTGCTGGAGGCCAACCTCATCAAGCAGCTTCGGCCGCGCTTCAACGTGCAGCTGCGCGACGACAAGTCGTTTCCCTATATCCTGATCACGGGCGACCATTGGGCGCCGCAGATCCTGAAGCATCGCGGCGCGCAGACGCGGCCGGGTCGCTATTTCGGCCCGTTCGCCTCCGCCGGCGCCGTCAACCGCACCATCACCGCACTTCAGCGCGCGTTCCTGATCCGCTCCTGCACGGATTCCTTCTTCGAGAGTCGCTCGCGGCCCTGCCTGCTCTACCAGATCCGCCGTTGCGCCGGCCCCTGCACCCGCGAGATCGACTTCCCCGGCTACACGACCCTGGTGCGCGAGGCGAGCGACTTCCTGTCCGGCAGGAGCCATGCGGTGAAGCAGGAGCTTGCCGCGGAGATGGAGAAGGCCTCCGGCGAGCTCGAATTCGAGAGCGCCGCGCTCTACCGCGACCGCCTCGCTGCGCTGTCCGCGATCCAGTCGCAGCAGGGCATCAATCCGCGCACGGTGGAAGAAGCCGACGTGTTCGCCATCCACCAGGAGGGCGGCTTCTCCTGCGTCGAGGTGTTCTTCTTCCGCACCGGGCAGAACTGGGGCAACCGCGCCTATTTCCCGCGCGCGGAGAAGACCTATACGCCGGAAGAGGTGCTCGGCTCCTTCCTCGCCCAGTTCTATGACGACAAGCCGCCGCCGAGGAATATCCTGCTCTCGCACGAGATCGAGGAGAGCGAGCTGCTCGCCAACGCGCTGTCGATCAAGGCCGGCCGCAAGGTCGAAGTGTCCATGCCGAAGCGCGGCGAGAAGAAGGAGCTCGTCACCCACGCGCTCACCAACGCGCGCGAGGCCCTGGGCCGCAAGCTCGCGGACACCGCGACGCAGAGCCGCCTGTTGGACGCCATGGCCACGACCCTGAGCCTGACGCATGCGCCGAAGCGGATCGAGGTCTACGACAACAGCCACATCCAGGGCACCAACGCAGTCGGCGCCATGATCGTCGCCGGCCCGGACGGTTTTGTGAAAAACCAGTACCGCAAGTTCAACATCAAGTCGGAGGGCCTGACGCCCGGCGACGATTACGGGATGATGCGCGAGGTGCTCGAACGCCGTTTCAAGCGCTTGATCAATCCACCCGAGGACAATGCGGCCAAAGCCAAGGACGACGACTTCCCGCAATGGCCCGATCTCGTGATCATCGATGGCGGCCGCGGCCAGCTCAACGCGGTCCGGGACATCTTTGCAAATCTCGGCCTGACCCAGGTGGCGCTGATGTCGGTGGCCAAGGGGCCGGACCGGGATGCCGGCCGCGAGACCCTGTTCATGCCGGAGCGCGAGGCGATCAAGCTGGAGCCGCGCGACCCCGTGCTCTATTTCATCCAGCGGCTGCGGGACGAGGCGCACCGTTTCGTCATCGGCTCGCACCGCAAGCTGCGCAAGAAGGACATCCGCGAGGCCGGCTTGCAGGAGATTCCTGGCATCGGTCCGTCACGCAAACGTGCCTTGCTGCATCATTTCGGAACCCTGAAGGAGATCGAACGGGCCTCGATCACCGATCTCGGTAAGGTTCCGGGGGTGAGCGCCGAGAGCGCCCGCAGGATTTTCGAGTATTTCCATCCCCAGCCGGGGTGAAATAAAAGGGGGGCCGCGGTCATATGGTCGTCGCATCCCGCACCCCATTTGGGGAGCGGAACGGTTGACCTTCAGGCTGCAGCGGTATTGGTAGGACGGATGAACATCGCCACGACACGAGGGACGACCAGCCGCGCGATGTCCCTCCCGAACATCCTGACCTACGGCCGGATCGCCGCGATCCCGGTCGTGGTCGGGTGCATCTACGCACAGTCGATCATGGACGGCCCGCTGTGGCTGCGCTGGGTCGCCGTCGCCATTTTTATCGCGGCTGCGGTCACCGATTACCTCGACGGCTATTACGCACGGATCTGGAATCAGCAATCGGCGTTCGGCCGCATGCTCGATCCGATCGCCGACAAGCTTCTGGTCGCCTCGTGCCTGCTGATGCTGGCCGCCGACGGCATCATTCACGGCTGGTCGCTGTGGGCCGCCATCGTGATCCTGTGCCGCGAGATCCTGGTCTCGGGCCTGCGCGAATATCTTGCCGCGCTGCGTGTCAGCGTGCCCGTGACCAAGCTTGCGAAATGGAAGACGACGGTTCAGCTCATCGCCATCGGCTTCCTGCTGGCTGGTCCGGCCGGCGATGAGGTCGTGCCCATGGTCTCGATGATCGGGCTGGCGCTGCTCTGGGCCTCGGCGATCCTCACCATGTACACCGGCTACGACTATTTCGGCGCCGGCATCCATCACCTCATCAAGGAGGATGAGGGATGAAGGTGAAGTACTTCGCCTGGGTGCGCGAGCGCATCGGCAAGGCCGAGGAGACGATCGAGCCGCCTGCGACCGTGCGCACCGTGGAAGAGCTGATCGCCTGGCTGTCCGGCCAAGGCGAAGCCTACGCCTATGCGTTCGAGAAGCCGAAGGTGATCCGCACCGCGATCGACCATGCCCACGTCAAGTCGGACGCCGCGATCGCGGGCGCTCGCGAGATCGCGTTCTTCCCGCCGATGACCGGCGGCTAGGCCATGCCCGTCACCACCTGCCCCGTCACCATCCGTATCCAGCAAGACGATTTCGACATCGCACGCGAGATCGCGGTGCTGACCGGGAACCGCACCGACATCGGTGCGGTCGTGAGTTTTTCCGGCATCTGCCGCAGCGACGAAGACAGCGCGAAGATCGCCGCGCTCTCGCTGGAGCATTATCCCGGCATGGCCGAGGAAGAGATCAGGCGCCATGCCGACGAGGCCATCTCGCGCTGGCCTCTCAGCGGCGTCACGGTGATCCATCGCGTCGGCCGTTTCATGCCCGGCCAGAACATCGTGCTGGTGCTGACCGCCTCGCAGCACCGCCAGGCAGCGTTCCAGGCAGCCGAGTTCCTGATGGATTATCTCAAGACCAACGCGCCGTTCTGGAAGAAGGAAGAGAGCGCCACCGGCACCGGCTGGGTCGAGGCCCAGGCCCGCGACGACGAAGCCGCCGCACGCTGGACCCGATCCTGATGGCAACAACATCCAAAAAGGCCGTGCGCGGCCACGCCGCGCCAAAGCTCGCGAAGGTGGGCCGCGGCGAGCTTCTCACGCTGATCGATTTCGTCCGCTATGCAGTGAGCCGCTTCAATGAGGCCAAGCTCGCCTTTGCCCATGGCACGCCCGATCCGGTCGCGGAAGCGGCTTTCCTGGTCTGTGAAGCCCTGCATCTGCATCCCGAGCAGTTCGAGATTTTTGCCAACGCGCGCGTCACGACCGCCGAGGGCAGGACCATCATCGATCTCGTTCATCAGCGCGTCACCACGCGCAAACCGGCCGCGTATCTCGTCAACAAGATCTACATGCGCGGCCTGCCGTTTTATGTCGACGAGCGCGTCATCGTTCCGCGCTCCTTCATCGGTGAACTCTTGGAGTCGCATTTCGGCGGCGACGGCGAAGCCGGCTCGCTGATCGACGATTCCAGCGCCGTCGAGCGCGTGCTCGATCTCTGCACGGGATCGGGATGCCTCGCGATCCTCGCCGCGCATCATTTCCCGAACGCCACGATCGATGCCGTCGATATCTCGAAGGGCGCGATCGACGTCGCCAGACGAAATGTCGGCGAATACGGGCTCGATGGCCGGATCAGCCTGCATCGCGGCGACCTGTTCGCCCCACTCGGTAACACCAAATACGACCTGATCATCACCAACCCGCCTTATGTCGACGCCGAAGGCATGGCGGCGCTGCCGCCCGAGTGCCGGGCCGAGCCGAAGCTCGCCTTCGACGGCGGCGCCGACGGTCTCGATGTGGTGCGCCGGATCCTGCGCGATGCGCCCGGCCATTTGACGCCGCATGGCGGGCTGATCTGCGAGATCGGCCGCGGCCGCGAATTGGTTGACGAGGCCTTTCCTGAATTGCCGCTGCTCTGGCTCGACACCGAGGACTCCGAGGGCGAAGTGTTCTGGATCGCGGCAGCCGATCTCGGCTGATCCATCACGGCGGGCAGACCTCGTCGGAACAAGTCAAATACCGCCACGTTCATCCCCCGACGAATTTTCTCGCACTCGGAGGATAACTGCATGCTTGCGCCATCGGGCGAATTGCTGCGCGCCGGCGTCGCGCTCAAGCTCAACCATCTCAAGCGCGCCGCCCAGTCCTATGCCCGCGACCGGAGCAACCAGGCCACAGGGCGCATGACGTCGTACGCGGCTGCGGCCGGACTGCTCGCGGTTGCGGGCTTGTTCGTCGTCGCAGCCTTCTTCGTCGGCCTGATCGCCCTGTACCGCTGGATTGCAATCCATTACGGGCAATTCTGGGGGTTCGGCGCCGTCGGCGCTGTGCTCCTGGTCCTGGCCGCCGCCTGCGCCGGCGTGGCCATGGCCCAGATGAAGCGCAAGACCAAGCCGATCGTGCCGCTCGCCAGCCGCCTACGGGTGGCTATCGCCACCCCGCGCATCCCGCGCGGAACGGTGAAGGAGGCGGTGAAAGAGGTCGCGACGACAATTCCCCTGGCGCCGCTCGCGCCGGGCGAACGAGGACATGAGTCAGGACATGGCGGCAGCACGTGGCCGGCTCGGTCCAACCGGCCCGTGCAACTCGGGCTGATGCTCGCGGCCGTTGGGCTGGTCGGGATCACGGCCGCGCGCAGGCGGCGTCACGGCCACGGAGCGGATACCTGAAAATGCGTATGCGGCGCGCCGAGCAATTCGACAGCTGGCTGTTAGTCGCAGCCACGACCGTGTTCGTGCTCACCGCGGAACGGTATTTCCAGGATTCTGGCCTGATCCGGCCGGGACCTCCGCAAGACCACCGCAACGGCGAGGCGAATTCGCCGGAAACGAGCCCGACGGGCGCAGCCTCGCAGCCCGGCCGCGGCCGCCGCGCGAAAAGCCCGTTCGCGATCCCGTGGGCAGGCTGGAAGGACATCCTCTGGCGCACCTATCAGCGCATCGACGAGGATCGCCTGCTCGCGACCGCCGGCGGCGTCGTCTTTTTCGGACTGCTCGCGATCTTTCCCGCTATCACGGCGCTGGTTTCATTCTATGGCCTGTTCGCCGATCCCTCGACGATCAGTTCCAACCTGCAATCGCTCGCGATGATGCTGCCCGAGGGCGCGTTCCAGATCGTCGAGGACCAGGTGGCGCGCGTCGTGTCGAACGGCGGCGCGACCCTTGGTTTCACTTTCCTGTTTGGACTCGTGCTCGCGATCTGGAGCGCCAATGCCGGCGTCAAAGCCATCTTCGACGCCCTCAACG
Organism: Bradyrhizobium sp. CW1; assembly: GCF_023100665.1. Classification (NCBI taxonomy): domain Bacteria; kingdom Pseudomonadati; phylum Pseudomonadota; class Alphaproteobacteria; order Hyphomicrobiales; family Nitrobacteraceae; genus Bradyrhizobium; species Bradyrhizobium sp. CW1. The sequence continues at coordinate 1,126,448 of NZ_CP064684.1, read as the reverse complement.
TCGCCTATGAGGAGCGTGAAAAGCGCAGCTTCATCCGGCTGAACACGGTCTCGCTGGCTTTCACGGTCGGTGGCATCGTTGCCCTGCTGCTGATGGTGGGCGCCGTCGTCGCCTTCCCGCTCGCGCTCAACCACCTCGGCATGGCGCCCGAAAGCAAGCTGATCGTGGCGCTGGCGCGATGGCCGGTGCTGTTCGTCATTCTCCTTGCGGCGCTCGCCGTCCTCTACCGCTTCGCGCCCAGCCGCGACGCCCCGCGCTGGCAATGGCTGAGCCCCGGCGCTGTGACGGCCGCGATCCTCTGGATCGCCGGCTCGGCGCTGCTGTCCTGGTATCTGTCCGAATTCGCAAATTACAACGCGACCTACGGCTCGCTCGGCGCTGCGATCGGCTTGATGATGTGGATGTGGATGTCGGCCATCGTCATCATGTTCGGGGCTGAGCTGAATTCGGAGATCGAACGGCAGACCTTGCGCGACACGACCACCGGGCCGCCCAAGCCGCTAGGCACCCGCGAGGCCGTCTCGGCCGACACGGTCGGCGCCGCGGCGCCGTCCTGACTCTGCGATTGGGCCGCTATCCCCTCGAATCAACAATGATGTTAAGGTCATGCCGCTTGGGGGAGCATGCGGCGTGACGGGTTCGAAACGCCACCCGTGTTTTCCCGGTCAGGCAGTCAGCTCTTGAGGCGTAACGCGCGGCATGATTCGTATTTCGACGATCTTCATCGCGATCTGCATGGTTCTGGTCGCCGCCTCGCTCGGGCTCCTGCTCTACGCGGTCGCCGGCATCAGCGGAACCGAATCCGCGATCGTGGCGCTGACGGCGCTGACCTTCCTGATCCTCTACAATGCAGTGTCGATGCGACTGCGCGACCGCAGCGACGTCGGCGGCCAGATCGCCGATCTTTCGCGCGGCACCGCCGACCTCGCCCGTCAGGTCGCCGAATTCGGCCGCCGGCTCGCCACGATCGAAGCACGCATCGCCTCTTCCAATTCGGCCAACTCCGACCGCATCCAGTCGGTGGTCGGCGAGATCAACGAACTCGGCGGACTGGTCAGGCAACTCGCCACCACCGTGTCGGCCCATGAGGATCTGATGGCCGGCAACGCGCCAGTGTCGGCCCCCGCGCCGGTCGCAAGGCAGGAGCCGGACGCGCCGCTCGACCTGATGGCCACGTTCGAGGAGGAACGGCCGGCTGCCCCGGCGCCCGCGCCGCCGCCAATGCGGCCGGCAGCACCGGCGATCCAGACCCAGACCGCCAATCCGGTTCAGACCGCCAACGGCCGCAACCAGACCCAATTGCTGGCGACGCTCCGCAACGCGATCGACGAGAACCGCATCGACATCTTCCTCCAGCCGATGGTGTCGCTGCCGCAGCGCAAGGTCCGGTTCTACGAGGCCGTGACGCGCCTGCGCGACGAGCGTGACCAGCTGGTCGCGGCCGAGGAGTTCATCAGCATCGCGGAGGCCTCCGGGTTGATCGGGCGCATCGACAACATGGTCATGCTGCGCTGCGTGCAGGTGCTGCGGCGCCTGATGGTACGCAACAAGGAAGTCGGCGTGTTCTGCAACGTCGCGGCTTCCACGCTCGGCAATTCCACGACCTTCGCGCAATACCTCGATTTCCTCGAAGCCAATCGGGCGCTGGCGCCCTCGCTGGTGCTGGAATTCAAGCAATCCACCTTCCGCAATCTCGGCCCGGCCGAAACCGAGAATCTCGCGGCGCTCGCCCAGCGCGGCTTCCGTTTCTCGATCGACCATGTCACCGATTTGCGCATCGAACCGCGCGAGCTCGCCGATCGCGGCGTGCGCTTCATCAAGGTGCCGGCCTCGCTCCTGCTCGACCCCAGGCAGGCTTCGGCCTCGGACATCCACCCGTCCGATCTCTCCGACCTGCTCGGCCGCTTCGGCATCGATCTGATCGCCGAGCGAATCGAGGGCGAGCGCGCCGTGATCGACCTGCTCGATTATGACGTGCGGTTCGGCCAGGGGTTCCTGTTCGCGCCGCCCCGGCCATTGCGGCCGGAGGGGTCATCTGCTACCGCCGCGCCGAACCAGGCACAGGACATTCAGGGATCCAATGGCTCCGGCATATCCAGCTCAGGCGCGACGTCGGCTGCGTCTGCGCCACAGCGCGTCACCGGCAACGCCGCGCTCGCGCGACGTATCTGATCGGCCGCACGCATCATGACCACACTGCATTTCGCCGAAAGCCTGCGTGAACTCGTGGCGGGCGTGGACGTCGTGCTCAGCGACATCTGGGGCGTGGTCCATAACGGTCTTGAATCCTTCCCCGAAGCCTGCGAGGCGCTGCACACCTACCGCAGCCGCGGCGGTACGGTCATCCTGATCACCAACGCGCCGCGCCCGGCCGACTCCGTGCAGCGGCAATTGCGCAAGCTCGGCGTCGCCGACGAGACCTATGACGCGATCGTGTCTTCAGGCGACCTGACGCGGCTCTATGTCGCCGACCATCCCGGCCGCAAGATGTTCTGGCTCGGCCCCGAGCGCGACAACTCGATCTATCGCGGCCTCGATGCGGTGACCGCGCCGCTGGAAGAGGCGGATTACATCGTCTGCACCGGCCTCTATGACGACGAGACCGAGACGGCGGAAGACTATCGCGGCATGATGCTGAAGGCGCGCGAGCGCAAGCTGACGCTGGTTTGTGCCAACCCCGACATCGTGGTGGAACGCGGCGACCGCCTGATCTATTGCGCCGGCGCGATCGCGGAGCTCTATCGCGAGCTCGGCGGCGAGGTGATCTTCTACGGCAAGCCGCACCGGCCGATCTACGAGCGCGCGATGGCGCTCGCCGGCGAACGCCAAGGCCACCAGATCGACCGCAAAAAGGTGCTCGCGATCGGCGATTCCGTCCGGACCGACCTCACCGGCGCGCGCGAGTTCGGCATCGATTGCCTGTTCGTGACCCGCGGCATCCATGCCGAGGAGTTCGAGGGTCTCGACCAGCTCGACCCGGCGTCGGTGCTGGAATTGTTCGGCCATCCCCCGAAGGCGCTGATGCGCGAACTGAAGTGGTAGCGAGTTGATCGTCATTCCCGGTTGATGTGGGGCGTCGATTCCGGAACGACGAACCCGACGCAGAAAGCCCGGGACAATCGCCCGGGCTTTCCGAATTCAACTGATGGCTTCGATCGCGCCTTACGCGCTCGCCATGTCCGGGAAGACCGCCTCGATCTTGGTCTTCAGCGTCGCCGCGTTGAACGGCTTGACGATGTAGTTGTTCACGCCGGCCTTCTTGGCCGCGATCACGTTCTCGGTCTTTGATTCGGCCGTGATCATGATGAAGGGCGTGGTGGCGAGGTTCGGATCCGCGCGCACTTCGCGCAGCAGGTCGTAACCCGTCATCGGCTCCATGTTCCAGTCGGAAATCACGAGCCCGTACTTCTTGCCACGCATCTTGTTCAGCGCTGCCGAACCGTCGCTTGCATCATCGATATTCTCGAAGCCAAGCTGCTTCAGGAGGTTCCTGATGATACGGATCATGGTGCTGTAGTCGTCAACCACCAGAACCGACATCGACAAATCAACCGCCATCTCGACTCCCCCAACGCAAACCCAGGAAATATTACGATCGGACCTGCCGGGCCGGAGCCCCGCGGTTCCACGCCCAAGGACTAGCACCAAGGCGTTAAACAGCGCGTTAACTGGGAACGCCCCCGGTGGACTGAAATCGCACTCGATGCGGCCGCCCCCTCCTGCTTGACTTCATCCGGCCCGTCGCGCCACGGTCCCGGCCGGTCCCGCCGGTTCGAGATTCCCCTGATGGCCCCGCATTTTACCGTTATCCGCGACACCACGCCGGACTCCGCCATTGCAAGGGGTGCCGTGGTCGCCATGGGCAATTTCGACGGCGTTCATCTCGGCCATCGCGCCGTAATCGCTGCGGCGCTGGAAATGGGCCGGCTACATGGCCGCCCTGCGCTGGCATTGACCTTCGAGCCGCATCCGCGCCGGTTTTTCAGCCCCAACACCCCGCAATTCCGCCTGACGGACGAGCGTGCCAAGCTGCGGCTTCTGGCCGGCACCGGACTTGACGGCGCCGTGGTCATGACCTTCGACAAGTCCCGCGCCGGGACCAGCGCGCAAGACTTCATTCACCACGACCTGATCGGGCGCCTGGGCATCGGCGGAATCGCCGTCGGCTACGACTTCCACTTCGGCAAGGGTCGGGTCGGCTCGCCGAGCCTCCTCGTCAACGAGGCGCCCCGGCTCGGCATCGAGGTCGACGTGCAGCCGCATGTCGATATCGACGAGCGGCCGGTCTCGTCCAGCGCGATCCGAATCGCGCTCGCCGAAGGCCAACTCGACGAGGCCACGGCCATGCTCGGCGCGCCCTGGTTTATCACCGGCGAGGTCATCCACGGAGAGAAGCGCGGCCGCGACCTCGGTTATCCCACCGCCAATATCCGCCTTGATGCCAATTGCGGCCTCAAGCACGGCATCTATGCGGTGCGGGTCGGCCGCGGCGCGGAGCGGCTGGATGGGGTCGCAAGCTTCGGCCGCCGCCCGACGTTCGACAATGGTGCGCCGCTGCTGGAAATCTTCCTGTTCGACTTCAAGGGGGATCTCTACGGGCAGACGCTCGACTGCGCCTTTATCGGCTTCATCCGCGAGGAGCTGAAATTCGAGGGCCTGGATGCCCTGATCCGCCAGATGGACAACGATTCCGCCCGCGCCCGCGCCATGCTCGCCGCCGCCCCGGACGCGTTTCCGCGGCTTGGCGTCATCGATTGAGGCCGGAAACCGGCCCGCCGAACCTTTTGCGCTTCCCCCGCCCCCCTGCTATGGAGAGCCCATGTTTGCGCGGCGCATCATAGGGATTAGCGGCCCGGCTTCCGCCTGAGCCTTCGGCTCGGCGCAAGACCGGGATGTCGTCGTTTCACCCGCGATTCCGCATCGCCATCCGTTCCCGCGCCCTTCCGAGCCAGTCAGCCTCATGTCCGACAAGCCACAAAAGTCCCAAAAATCCGAAGCCAAAGACTATTCGAAAACCCTGTTCCTGCCGCAGACCGAATTCCCGATGCGGGCCGGCCTGCCGCAGCGCGAGCCGGAGCTGCTGAAATACTGGAACGACATCGGCCTTTACGACAAGCTCCGCCAGGAAGCCCAGGGCCGCGCCAAATTCGTGCTGCATGACGGCCCGCCCTACGCCAATGGCAACATCCATATCGGGCACGCGCTGAACAAGATCCTCAAGGACGTCGTGACCAAGAGCCAGCAGATGCTCGGCTTCGACTCCAACTACGTGCCCGGTTGGGACTGCCACGGCCTGCCGATCGAATGGAAGATCGAGGAAGAGAACTACCGTTCCAAGGGCAAGCAGAAGCCCGACTTCCGCGACTCCGCTGCGATGGTGGCGTTCCGCAAGGAATGCCGCGCCTATGCGACACACTGGATCAACGTGCAGCGCGAGGAATTCAAGCGGCTCGGCATCATCGGCGACTGGGATCATCCCTATCAGACGATGAGCTATCCCGCCGAAGCGCAGATCGCCCGCGAGCTGATGAAGTTCGCCGCCAACGGCACGCTGTATCGCGGCTCCAAGCCGGTGATGTGGAGCGTGGTCGAGAAGACCGCCCTCGCCGAGGCCGAGGTCGAGTACGAGGACTACACATCCGACATGGTATGGGTGAAGTTTCCCGTCACGTCCCCGGCACATGGTGCGCTCGCCAATGCATCGGTCGTGATCTGGACCACCACGCCCTGGACGCTGCCCGGCAATCGCGCGATCTCGTTCTCACCGAAGATCGCCTACGGCCTCTACAAGGTGACGGATGCGGCCGCGGACAATTGGGCGAAGACCGGCGATCTCCTGATCCTGGCCGATGCGCTTGCAGCAGAGGTGTTCAAGCAGGCGCGCGTCACGGCCTATGAGAAGCTGCGCGACATTCCCGGCGATACGCTGGACGCCGTGGAGTGCGCCCATCCCTTGCGCGGCCTCGATGGCGGTTACGCGTTTATCGTGCCGCTGCTCGCCGGCGAGCATGTCACCGACGATACCGGCACCGGTTTCGTGCACACCGCGCCGAGCCACGGCCGCGAGGATTTCGACGTCTGGATGGCCAATACCCGCGAGCTCGATGAGCGCGGCATCTCGACCGCGACCCCCTACACTGTCGACGAGAACGGCGCCTATACCGCGCAGGCCCCCGGCTTCACCGGCAAGCGCGTGCTCAACGACAAGGGCGAGAAGGGCGATGCCAATGAAGCCGTGATCAAGGCGTTGGTCGAGGCCGGCAAGCTGCTCGCGCGCGGCCGCCTCAAGCACCAGTACCCGCATTCCTGGCGATCGAAGAAGCCGGTGATCTTCCGCAACACGCCGCAATGGTTCATCGCGATGGACAAGGACATCAGCGAAGATGGCCACGCCAGGAAGGGCGATACGCTGCGGGCTCGCGCGCTGCATGCTATCTCGGTCACGCAATGGGTGCCGCCGTCAGGTGAGAACCGCATCAACGGCATGATCGCCAACCGTCCGGACTGGGTGATCTCGCGCCAGCGCGCCTGGGGCGTTCCCATCGCCGTTTTCGTGCGCGAGAACAGCGACGGCTCGGCCGAGATCCTGCAGGACGAGATCGTCAACCAGCGCATCACCGAGGCCTTCATGGAGGAAGGCGCCGACGCCTGGTACATGGAAGGCGCCCGCGAGCGCTTCCTTGGATCCCGCGCGAAGGAAGACTGGAAGAAGATCGACGACATCTGCGACGTCTGGTTCGATTCCGGCTCCACACATGCCTTCGTGCTCGAGGATCGCCAGAACTTCCCGCAGCTCGGCAACATCGTTCGCAAGGTCGACGGCGGCGACGACACCGTGATGTATCTCGAAGGCAGCGACCAGCATCGCGGCTGGTTTCATTCGTCGCTGCTGGAGAGCGCCGGCACGCGCGGCCGCGCGCCCTACGACATCGTGCTCACCCACGGCTTCACGCTCGACGAGAACGGCCGCAAGATGTCGAAGTCGATCGGCAACACCGTCGAGCCTCAGAAGGTGATCAAGGATTCGGGCGCGGATATCCTGCGCCTCTGGGTCTGCGCCACCGACTATGCCGACGACCAGCGCATCGGCCCGGAGATCCTGAAGAACACCATCGAGACCTATCGCAAGCTGCGCAACACCGTACGCTGGATGCTGGGAACGCTGGATCACTACAAGCCGGCCGACGCAGTCGCGCCCGCCGACATGCCCGAACTCGAACGGCTGATGCTGCACGAGCTCGCGGTCCGTGCTGCCGTCGTCCGCAAAGCCTATCAGGAGTTCGACTACAAGACCGTGGTCGCAACCTTGTCCGCGTTCCTGAACAGTGAGCTCTCCGCGTTCTATTTCGACATCCGCAAGGACACGCTGTATTGCGATCCGCCGTCCTCGCCGACGCGCAAGGCGGCGCTGACCACGATCGACCTGTTGTGCAGCTCGATCCTGAAATGGCTGGCGCCTATCCTCAGCTTCACCGCGGAGGAGGCCTGGCGGATGTACAGGCCCGACGCCGAGCCCTCGGTGCACCTGACGCAGTTTCCCGACGACCTCGAAAGCCTGCGCGACGACAAGCTCGCCGCGAAGTGGGAAGCGATCCGCAATGTCCGCCGCGTCGTCACCGGTGCGCTGGAGCTCGAACGCGCCGCCAAGAACATCGGCTCGTCGCTGGAGGCATCACCGGTCATCTATGTCGCCGACCGCGACATGCTTGCGACGCTGTTCGACACCGATCTCGCCGAGATCTGCATCACCTCGAACTACGAGGTGCGCGAGGGCGAGGTGCCGGCTTCCGCATTCCGTCTCGATGCCGTTCCAGGCGTCGCTGTCGTGGTGGAGAAGGCGGTCGGCACCAAATGCGCCCGTTCCTGGAAGATTTCGCCGACGGTGGGTGAAGACCCCGAATATCCCGACGTCACCCCGCGCGACGCCAAGGCGCTGCGCGAATGGAAGGCGCTGGGGGTCAGCATCTAGGTCTCACCGTCGTCCTGGCGAAAGCCAGGACCCATTCCACGGCCGCCAATTGCGACGAAGGCTGATGACCGCAAGTCTTTCAAACAACGACCGCCTCGGACTATGGGTCCTGGCTTTCGCCAGGACGACGACGGAGCGTGTTGTGGCCGACTGCCCATGACCCCGCTCCGCGCCGGCATCCTCGCGGCCCTGCTCACGCTCGTGGCCGACCAGGCTTCAAAGCTCTGGCTGCTGAACGTGTTCGACCTCGCCCGTCGCGGCGCGGTCGAGGTGACCCCGTTCTTCGACCTGGTGCTGGCCTGGAACATCGGCATCAGCTTCGGCTGGCTCCAGAACGACGGTCAGGCGGCGCAAATGGCGCTGATGGCCGTGAAGGTCGTCGCGGTGGTTGCGCTGGCGATCTGGATGGCCCGCTCGCACACCCTGCTGGCAACCATCGCGCTTGGCCTGATCATTGGCGGCGCCATCGGCAATGGGATCGATCGCCTCGCCTATGGCGCGGTGGTCGATTTCGCCCTGTTTCACATCAATATCGGCGAAAATACCTATAATTGGTACGTGTTCAACCTCGCGGACGTGGCGATCGTTGCTGGCGTGGCGGCGCTATTGTATGATTCCTTCCTGGGGGTACCCGCCGCAAAAGCGCCCTGATCCCGGCCGATACGGACCGGCAGGCGGAACCTTGCTTTTGCGAGGGATTATGCCGCGCGAGAGCGGCAAACTGCCACATTTTGGAACAGGTACAGTGATGCGCAGCTCGAAGACCAGCGGTTCGATGGTTGAAGACCCCCGGCAGGGGTTCTGGCGGGCGTTGAAATTGTCCGCTGTCGCGCTCGGCATCGGTCTCGTCATGTCGGCTGGCGTCGCTCGCGCCGGTGACGACGGCGAGGACGACGACGACATGACCTTCGAAGAGAAGCTCATCGACAATCTGATGTCGGGCATCGGCGCCAAGAGCATGGAGAAGAAGGGTATCGAATACCGCGAGCGGTCGCCGCTGGTGGTGCCGCCCAAGCTCGACCTGCCGCCGCCCGCCGGCGTTGAAGCCAAGAACGCGCCGAACTGGCCGAAGGACCCTGACGAGAGACGCCGCAAGGAGGCCATCGCGCAGCGGAAGAAGGCCGTCAAGGCCACGGAGAGCTGGCAGGCAGGCCGGGCGTTGTCGCCCGCCGAGATGGAGGTCGGCAGGACAGCCGCACCCGAGCGCACGAGCAATGATCCTATTCAGCCGGGCACCAACGGCAATCCGTCGCTCAGCCCGGCCCAGCTCGGTTTCTCCGGCGGTCTGTGGGGCATGATGTCGAACAACAAAGGCGAGGCCAAGCAATTCACGACCGAGCCGCCGCGCCAGTCGCTGGTCGAGCCGCCGCCGGGCTACCAGACACCGTCACCGAGCTATGCCTATGGCGCCGGAGAGGACAAGACCCGGCGGACCTATTTCGACATCATGTCCGGCAAGGACAAGGAACAATAGCGCTCCTGTCCCTTCGCGATATCGCGACAGACGCGGTCCCGCGCCGGCGGCTCGTGCGCGCCGGACGCGGTCTTTAATTGCTGATCAGTAACTTGCGCCCGAGTTGAGTTCTCTGCTTCGTGACGCGAAGCGTTTGCCGCACGGTGTACCATGCCGTGCCTCCGAGCCGGACATCCGGGCTCGGCCTTTCATAAGGATCATGATGTCCTCTTACCGATCGGCTGCCCGCCTCCTTGCCGCGCTGCTTTCGACGAGTGTCCTCACGGCCGGCGCATCCCTTGCGCAGACCACGGTGACATCGGCTCCGCCCGCCAGCTTCACGCTTGGAAACGGCATGCAGGTCGTGGTGATTCCCGACCACCGCACGCCCGTCGTCACGGAAATGATCTGGTACAAGGTCGGCTCGGCGGACGAGACGCCCGGCAAGTCCGGGCTCGCGCACTTCCTCGAGCACCTGATGTTCAAGGGCACATCGAAGCATGCGGTCGGCGAATTCTCCCAGACCGTGCTCCGCGTCGGCGGCAACGAGAACGCCTCGACTTCGGTCGACTACACCAACTACTACCAGCGCGTGCCGCGCGAGCAGTTGCCGACCATGATGGAATTCGAGGCCGACCGCATGACCGGCCTGATCCTCAAGGACGAGAACGTGTTGCCCGAGCGTGACGTCGTGCTCGAAGAATACAACATGCGCGTCGCCAACAATCCGGACGCGCGGCTGAACGAGCAGATCATGGCCGCGCTCTATCTCAACCATCCCTACGGCCGGCCGGTGATCGGCTGGCACCAGGAGATCGAGAAGCTCGATCGCGAGGATGCGCTCGCCTTCTACCGCCGCTTCTATGCGCCGAACAACGCGATCCTGGTGATCGCCGGCGACGTCGAGCCCGCCGACATCCGCCCGCTGGTCGAGCGCAATTTCGGCGCCATCCCGGCGCAGCCCGCGATCCCGGCGCGCCGCGTCCGCCCGCAGGAGCCGGAACCCGCGGCGCCGCGCACCGTGACCCTGGCCGATCCGCGCGTCGAGCAACCCGGCCTGCGACGCTATTACCTAGTGCCCTCGGCGACCACGGCTGCGGCCGGCGAAAGCGCGGCCCTCGACGTGCTGGCGCAGCTGATGGGCAGCGGCAGCAATTCCTATCTCTACCGCGCGCTCGTGGTGGACAAGCCGCTCGCGGTCTCCGCCAGCGCCAGCTATTCGAGCATCTCGCTCGACCCGACCCAGTTCGCGATCTCGGCTTCGCCCAAATCCGGGGTCAGCTTCGCCGAGGTCGAGCAGGTGGTCGACGGCGTCATTGCCGACATCGCGCAGAATCCGATCCGCGCCGAGGATCTCGAGCGGGTCAAGACCCAGCTCATCGCCGAGGCGATCTACGCCCAGGACAACCAGGCGGTGCTGGCGCGCTGGTATGGCGGCGCACTGACCACGGGCCTGTCGATCGAGGACATCCGGAGCTGGCCAGATCGCATCCGCGCCGTCACCGCCGAGCAGGTCCGCACCGTCGCGCAGAAATGGCTCGAGAAGAAGCGCTCGGTGACGGGCTATCTGATCAAAGACACCGCGACCACCAAGCGCGAGGAGAAGCGTTCGTGACCTATCCCTTCCTTCGACGCGTTGCATTCTCCTTTGCCACCGGCGCGGCACTCGCGCTCGCTACCGTCTCGCCGTCACAGGCGGCGGCGAAGATCCAGCATTTGACCTCGCCGGGCGGCATCGAGGCCTGGTTCGTGCAGGATGCGACCGTGCCGCTGATCGCCATGGAATATTCCTTTGCCGGCGGTTCGGCCCAGGATCCCAAGGACAAATCGGGCGTCGCCAATCTGGTCGGCGATCTCCTCGACGAAGGCTCCGGCGATCTCGATTCCAAGACCTTCCATGAGCGGCTCGATCGCCGTGCCATCGAGCTCTCTTTCAGCGCCACCCGCGACACGTTCCGCGGCAGCCTGCGCATGCTGCGCGACAACAAGGACGAGGCCTTCGACCTGCTGCGGAGCGCGCTGACCTCGCCGCATTTCGAAACTGCCGACGTCGAACGCATTCGCTCGCAGGTGATCTCGGGCCTGCGCCGCGAGACAACCAACCCGACCTCGCTCGCGAGCCGCAAATTCCTGGAGGTTGCCTTTGGCGATCATCCCTACAGTCGGCAGTCCAACGGCAACCTCGACAGCGTTCCGACCATTACGGTTGCCGACATGAAGGATTATGTCGGCCGCGTGCTCGCCAAGGACACGCTCAAGATCGCGGTGGTTGGCGACGTGGATCCCGATACGCTCGGCAAGCTGCTCGACCACACATTTGGTAGCCTGCCGGCCAAGGCCAATCTCGTGCCCGTCCCCGACGTCGAGGCCGCCAAGCCGCCGCAACGCGCCTTCGTGACGCTCGACGTGCCCCAGACCGTGATCACCTTCGGCGGTCCCGGGGTGAAGCGCAGCGATCCGAACTTCATGGCGGCCTATGTCGTCAACCACATCCTCGGCGGCGGCGGGTTGTCCTCGCGGCTCTATCGCGAGGTGCGCGAGAAGCGCGGGCTCGCCTATTCGGTGTTCGAATCACTGCTTTGGATGGAGCATTCGGCGGTTTTCATCGGCAATACCGGCACCCGCGCCGACCGTGCCGGCGACACCATCGATGCCATCGACAAGGAGGTGCGCCGGATCGCCGAGGAAGGCCCGACGCAGAAGGAGCTCGACGAGGCCAAATCCTACCTCAAGGGCTCGCAGATGCTGGCGCTCGACACCTCCTCGAAGCTCGCGCAGGCGCTGCTGCAATATCAGCAGGACAAGCTGCCGATCGACTATATCGAGAAGCGCAACGCCGTCGTGGATGCGGTCACCATGGACGACGCCAAGGCGGCCGCAAAGCGCCTCTGGGGCCAGGGCCTCCTGACCGTCGTCGTCGGCCGCGCTCCGCAGGCCGCGGCGCAACCGGCAGCCGCACCGGCGACGAAGTCGAACTGACGTCTTCCATACCCTTCTGAAATGGCCGGGCTCGCCCGGCCATTTGCATTTGGGGGCGCCATTGCCGAACTTGGGCGTCCGGGATATGTCCGGGCATCACGAATGGTGCCACCATGCTGCGGATATCCCGCGATCTTGTCATCGACGAGGACGACATCGAGATCGGCTTTGTCCGCGCCTCCGGCCCGGGCGGGCAGAACGTCAACAAGGTCGCGACCTCGGCGCAATTGCGCTTCGACACCCGGAAGCTGACGCTTCCGGAGGATGCCGCGTTGCGCCTCGCCCGGCTCGCAGGGCAGCGCATGACCAAGGACGGCGTCATCGTGATCCAGGCCCAACGCTTCCGCACCCAGGAGCGCAACCGCCAGGACGCCATCGACCGCCTTACGGAGATGCTCGGCGAAGCCATGATCCGGCCGAAGCCGCGGCGCGCGACAAAGCCGACCTTTGGCTCCAAGCAGCGCCGGCTCGAGGGCAAGAAACACCGCAGCGACATCAAGTCGAAGCGCGGGCGCGGTTTCGACGACTAGCAGAGACTGCAAAAGAACTCCGGCCGCAGGGCGACCGGAGTTCTGCCGTCTCACTCCATTGGCTAGTAGCGCTTGCCCGTGGCTGCACCGCCCGTCGCGGAATCGTCGGCGGTCCCTTTGTGTGCAGCACTGCCCGTGGTGCCAACCGTGCCCCTGGTGCCCTTCGTCGGCTTCATGCCCGTCGTCTCGCCCGCCGCGCCCGGCTGGGCGCTCATCTCCTCGTCGCCGCTGCCCATTGTGCTGCCTTGCATGGGTTTGCTTTGCACGGCGCCGCTAGGCCTCGCGCCAGACGACGTACCTTGCGCGAGAACCGGTGTCACAATGAGAGCCGAGACGGCGCATGCGATTGCGGAGGTCTTCACCAACTTCATCCATTTCTCCTGGATTTTCGCGATGATCGGTTCGGCGGCTTGATGCGCCGTCCGTCTGAGCCGAACCAGTCCATCGCGTTACGAGCTCGAACGGCGCGACCGCAATGCAACCTGTCTCGTGTGGTGATCGTTTAGGGATTTGACGGCGGTTTCGCGGAATTGTCCTCCGCATATACGGCAGCGCGGAACAACGCACCCGCGTGCACCTCCGCACGCAGCGAAACAGCCCGCTACTACCACCGCATGTTTTGCCGCGCCTAGAGTTTGCGCACGCTGAATTGACGTCGACGGGCGGACTTTTGACGATGCGCGCGATCGTGCTGGGATTGTGCACCGCGGTGGTGCTGGTGGTGCGGGTGGCCGAGGCGCAGATGCCCTTGCCGGCTGCAAAGCCGCCGGATGGCGCAACACTGTTCAAGCAGCAATGCGCGGTGTGCCACACCACGAACCTGTCAGAACCGGTGCGGCAGGGTCCGCCGCTGGTCGGGATCGTCGGGCGGCCCGCCGGCAAGGTCGAAGGCTTTCACTATTCAGAGCCCCTCGCAAAAGCAGCCTTCGCCTGGGACGAGACGAAGCTCGACGCATGGCTGACCAATCCGCAAGCCGTGATTCCCGGCGTGGTCATGGTCTACCGGCAGGCGAAGCCGGAGACGCGCGCCGCCATCATCGCCTTTCTTAAGGAGCAGAACTGAGTGGCAAAGCCGGTCCATTCCATGATCCGCGCACTCGACGAGGCGCGCTCGCTCGACTTCTACAGACGGGCCTTTGGCCTGGAAGTCACCGACCGTCTGAAGTTCGCAGACTTTGCCCTGATCTATCTGCGTCACCCCTCCTCACCCTTCGAGTTGGAGCTGACGGTCAATTTCGATCGCAAGGAGTCGTATGCGCTCGGCGACGGCTACGGACATCTCGCCGTGGTGGTCGAGGATCTCGATGCCGAACATGCCCGCTTCGAGCGTGAGAAGCTCGCACCGGGTCCGCTGCGCGACTTCAAGCACGACGGCAAAACGCTGGCGCGCTTCTTCTTCGTCAGCGATCCCGACGGCTACAAGATCGAGGTGATCCAGCGCGGCGGACGTTTCAACTGATCGAACCACAAAATCAAAATCATAAAAGGAGGAATGCCATGAGAGAAGTCGATCGTCGAAGCAGGCACAGCCGCCGCATCTTTCTCAAGGGCGCCGCGGCCGCCGTGCCGGTCGCGGCAGTCGCGACCAGCGTCGCCGTCAGCATCGAGGGCGCCTGGGCCGACGAGGCAAGCGCGCTTTCGCCCGCGACGATGAAGACGCTGCTGAAAGTCGCGCGCGATATCTATCCACACGACGTCCTCGGCGACAGCTACTACATCACCGCGATCAAGCCGTGGGACGGAAAGGCCGCCAAGGACCCCGCCGTCAAGGCGCTAATCAGCGACGGCATCACCAGGCTCGATCAGAACGCGCGTGATCGCCACAAGGCGCCCTATGTCGAAGTGCCCTGGGAAGCCGACCGCGTGGTGCTTTTGAAGGAGATCGAGCAGAGCGACTTCTTCCAGAAGGTGCGCGGCGACCTCGTCGTCTCTCTCTACAACCAGAAAGAGGTCTGGCCGCGGTTCGGCTACGAGGGCTCCTCCGCCGAACACGGCGGCTACATCAACCGCGGCTTCGCCGACATCGACTGGCTGCCGAAGGCTTAAGGCTCACCCAACGGTTCAGGAGAACGCATATGGCAAAATTCGATCTGAACGACTCCAGCGTTGTGGTGATCGTCGGCTCCGGTGCCGGCGGCGGCACGCTGGGTAACGAGCTCGCACAGAAGGGCGTCAAGGTCGTGATTCTCGAAGCAGGTCCCCGCATCGAGAATCAGGACTTCGTCAATGACGAGTGGGAGAGTTTCTCGCAGCTCGCCTGGACCGATGCGCGCACCACATCGGGATCATGGCGCGTCGCAAAAGACTTCTCGGGTCTTCCCGCCTGGATCGTCAAGGCGGTCGGCGGCTCGACCACACACTGGGCTGGCGCGTCGCTGCGGTTCGACGAGCACGAGTTCAAGGTGAAGAGCACCTACGGCAACATTCCCGGCGCCAACCTGCTGGACTGGCCGGTCACGCTCGCGGAGATGGAGCCGTGGTACGCCAAGGCCGAGAACAAGATGGGCGTGACCCGCACCAACGGCATTCCCGGACTTCCCGGCAACAATAACTTCAGAGTGATGGAGGCCGGCGCAAAGAAGCTCGGCTACAAGACGGTGCACACCGGCAACATGGCGATCAACAGCCAGCCGCGCGACGGACGCGGCGCCTGTCAGCAGATCGGCTTCTGCTTCCAGGGCTGCAAGTCCGGCGCGAAATGGTCGACGCTCTACACCGAGATACCCAAGGGCGAGGCGACCGGCAATCTCGAGGTTCGCCCCGCCAGCATGGCGGTCAAGATCGAGCACGATGCCGCCGGCAAAGTCACCGGCGTGGTTTACGCCGACGAGAGCGGTGCAATGCAGCGCCAGAAGGCACGCATCGTTGCGGTCGCCGGCAATTCGATTGAAAGCCCACGGCTGCTGTTGAACAGCGCATCCACGATGTTCCCCGACGGCCTCGGCAACTCAAGCGGTCAGGTCGGCCGCAATTACATGCGCCACATGACCGGTAGCGTCTATGCCGTGTTCGAGAAGTCGGTGCACATGTATCGCGGCACCACCATGGCCGGCATCATCCGCGACGAGGCCGCCAACAATCCGAAGCGCGGCTTCGTCGGCGGCTACGAGATGGAGACGCTGTCGCTCGGACTGCCCTTCATGGCGGCGTTCCTCAACCCCGGCGCCTGGGGACGTCCGTTCACCGCCGCGCTCGACGGTTATCCCAGGATGGCCGGGATGTGGCTGGTCGGCGAGGACATGGCGCAGGAAACCAACCGCATCACGCTCGATCCTGTCGTGAAGGACAAGTTCGGCCAGCCGGTCGCAAGCGTGCACTTCGACGATCATCCCAACGATCTCGCGATGCGCGCGCACGCCTACAAGCAGGGCGCTGCGGTCTACGACGCCGTCGGCGCCACCGTGAGCTATCCGACACCGCCCTATCCGAGCACGCACAATCTCGGCACCAACCGGATGAGCGAGAAGCCCAGGGATGGTGTGGTCAACAAGTTCGGGCAAAGCCACGACGTCAAGAACCTGTTCGTCTCCGACGGCAGCCAGTTCACCAGCGGCGCAGCCTGCAATCCGACGCTGACCATCGTCTCGCTGGCGATCCGGCAGGCGGATTACATTGCGGGTGCGATGCAGAAGAAGGAAATTTGATCCAATCTCGTTCGTCGTCCTGGCGAAAGCCAGGACCCATTGCCCCGGGAAGGAGTTCGGCGAAGGCTTGTTGTTCGGGACTCATACCGCCCATCGCTGATGGATTCCGCGGTATGGGTCCTGGCCTTCGCCAGGACGACATCAGGGCTATTCCGCTGCATCGAGGATGGGCGCAACCGTCGTCTTGAACGCCTGCACCGGCGCTGCCGTCTTGGAGCGGTAGATCAGGCAGGAGCAGCGCAGCAACGAAGCGAAATTGTTGACCTCGCCGTGATGGTCGAGCACCTCGGTGTAGAGCGTCGTCAGGAACTTGCCGACGCTCATGTTCTCCTTGGCCGCGATCTCCTCCAGCGTGTCCCAGAATGCCATTTCCAGCCGGATCGAGGTGCAATGCCCACCGATCCGCAACGAGCGGGTCTGGGATTCGTAGTCGCCTTGGGGCTGATGCGCGAAGAGATGGCACATGGCGTCCTCCCGTCCTGTTGCCATTTTTTCGCGATGCTACACCGCAGCCCGGTACCCCACAATCGGGACGGCAGCCGGAGATCGATCCATCCCGGTTGCGCGATTTTCTCGAACGTCCAATCCCATCAATGCGATAGATAGCCCTTTTCCCCAGCCCGCCACGTTCCTGTTGCCCAACACATGCTTTTGACGCAACACGGCCTAGAATGGCGTTCTCCGCGAATCCAGATCGAAGCCCAAGATCAAAGCCGAAAATCGAGTTTCATGCCCGTCCGCCAATTACCCGAACAGGTCGTCAACCGCATCGCCGCCGGCGAAGTGGTCGAGCGTCCCGCGAGCGTGGTCAAGGAACTGGTCGAGAACGCCATCGACGCCGGCGCGAGCCGGATCGACGTCTTTACCGATGGCGGCGGACGCCGGCGGATCGGCATCACCGACGACGGCGGCGGCATGACCGCCAGGGACCTGTCGCTGGCGGTCGAGCGTCACGCCACCTCCAAGCTCGACGACGAGGACTTGCTGCAGATCCGCACGCTCGGATTCCGCGGCGAGGCGCTGCCCTCGATCGGCTCCGTGGCGCGGCTTGCCATCACCACGCGGCATGCCAGCGAGCCGCACGCCTGGGCGCTCAATGTCGAGGGCGGCGAGAAATCCGAGATCATGCCGGCGGCGCTGGCCCACGGCACGCGGGTCGAGGTCAACGACCTCTTCTACGCGACGCCGGCGCGGCTGAAGTTCTTGAAGACCGACCGGACCGAGGCGGAAGCGATCCGTGAGGTGGTGCGGCGCCTCGCGATGGCGCGACCCGAAATCGCTTTCACGCTCGCGGGCGAAGAGCGCGCGCCGGTGACCTGGGCTGCGGCGCTGCCCGGCGTCGCCGGTCGCCTGACCCGTCTCGGCGACATCCTGGGGGCGGAGTTCCGCAGCCATGCCATCGGGGTCCATGCCGAGCGCGAGGGCGTGGTGGTCGCCGGCTATGCCGCAGCGCCGGCGCTGACCAAAGCCAACGCGCTCGGGCAATATCTCTTCGTCAACGGCCGCCCGGTGCGCGACAAGCTGATCCTAGGGGCAGTCCGCGGGGCCTATGCCGACTATCTGCCGCGCGACCGCCATCCGGTGCTGGCGCTGTTTGTCACGCTCGATCCGCGCGAGGTCGACGCCAACGTGCATCCGGCCAAGACCGAGGTGCGGTTTCGCAACGCCGGCCTGGTCCGCGCGCTGATCGTGCACGGATTGAAGGACGGGCTTGCGCGGGAGGGCCGGCGCACCGCCGCCAACAGCGGCGAAAGCGCGCTGTCCTCGTTCCGCCCCGCATTCACGCCGCGCCCGGCAAGCTGGGACTGGCGCCAGTCGCCATCCGCCCCGGTCGCGCCGATGCCGTCATTCGACGGTGCCGCCGTGCCGGCCTTCGCCGAGCGCGCACAGGCCGCGTTCGATGTCGGCGCACCCAGCGCGGACGTGCGGATCGAATCCCAGCCAGTCAGTGACCTGGTCGACCGCCCGCTCGGCGCTGCGCGCACCCAGATCCACGAGACCTATATCGTCTCGCAGACCCGCGACGGCCTGATCATCGTCGACCAGCACGCCGCGCATGAACGCATCGTCTATGAACGGCTGAAGGCCTCGCTGGCGGCCAACGGCGTGCAGCGGCAGATCCTGCTGATCCCCGAGATCGTCGAGATGGACGAGGCCACGGTGGAGCGCCTGCTCGAGCGCAGCGAGGAGCTGGCGTCGTTCGGCCTTGCGATCGAATCCTTCGGCCCCGGCGCGGTTGCGGTGCGCGAGACGCCGTCGCTGCTCGGCAAGACCAACGCCGGCGGCCTGTTGCGCGATCTTTCCGAGCACATGGCCGAGTGGGACGAGGCGCTGCCTCTGGAGCGCCGCCTGATGCACGTCGCCGCCACCATGGCCTGCCACGGCTCGGTGCGCGCCGGCCGCAGGCTGCGACCGGAGGAGATGAATGCCCTGCTCCGCGAGATGGAGGACACCCCGAACTCCGGCCAGTGCAATCACGGCCGGCCGACCTATGTCGAGCTGAAGCTGTCGGATGTCGAGAAGCTGTTCGGGCGACGGTAACGTTCGAAATTACGGCCGCTTCAAAAACACGAACTCCGTGTCGTCATAAGCGCGCCGCTCCAATTCCTCGAAGCCTTCCGGCGTGACGAACTGCGCAGCCTTCGCCTCTTCCACCACGAGCAGCGCGCCCGGCGTGAGCCAGCCCCCGTCGCGCAAGCTCGCAAGCGCCTTCTCCGCAAACCCTTTGCCATAGGGCGGATCGAGGAACACCAGCGAGAACGGCTCGACCGGATGCGCAGGCCCGAGATCGGTGGCATCACGGCGATAGACTTTTGTCACGCCACCCAGGCCCAGCGTCTCGACATTATTCCGCAGCAGGGCGCGCGCTTCCGCGCCGTTGTCGACGAACAGCGTGAACTTCGCGCCGCGTGAAGACGCTTCGATTCCCAGCGCACCGGTGCCGGCGAAGAGATCGAGCACGCGCGCATCCGCAATCGGATCGTCATAGGCGTGCACGAGGATGTTGAACACGGACTCACGCAGGCGGTCCGCCGTGGGGCGGATGTCGCGCGAGGACGGTGAGGCCAGATTGCGCCCCTTCAATCGACCGCCGACGACGCGCAACGTCAGTCCTCCTTCGGCGCCAGATCGCGCTTGCCGTGATAGCCGCGCTTGGGACGGCGCGGCGGGCCGTAGCCGCTCGCCTCAGCCTCGTTGCGCTCGCGCGCTTCCTCGCTGCCGGTGCGTTGCACCAGCACGCGGCGGCCCTTGCGGTCGTTGATCACGCCGCGCTTGGTCGCCGGCTTCTTCTCGCGCGGCACGTCGTCGCCCTCATGCGAGGCAGATTTCTGCGGCACGTCGAACTGCGCACCCGATTTCTCGATGATCTTTTCGCCGAGCTGGTCGCGCAGCACGCGGGACTTGATCTCGTCGACCTGGCCCTCGGGGACCTCGCCGAGCTGGAACGGGCCGTAGGAGACCCGGATCAGCCGGTTCACCTCGAGCCCGAGATGAGCGCAGACGTTGCGCACTTCGCGGTTCTTGCCCTCGCGGATCGCGAAAACCAGCCAGACATTCGCGCCCTGGTCACGCTCCAGCGTGGCGTCGATCGGACCGTATTTGATGCCCTCGATCTCGATGCCGTTCTTCAGCTCGTCGAGCTGCGCCTGCGTGACGTCGCCATGGGCGCGGACACGGTAGCGGCGCAGCCAGCCGGTGTCCGGCAGCTCGAGCGTGCGCGCGAGCCCGCCATCATTGGTGAGCAGCAGCAGGCCCTCGGTGTTGAAGTCGAGCCGGCCGACGCTGATCAGCCGCGGCAGACCTTCGGGCAGATTGTCGAACACGGTCGGACGGCCCTCGGGATCGTCATGCGTCGTCATGAGGCCGCGGGGCTTGTGATAGAGGAACAGCCGCGTGCGCTCGCGCTCCGGCAACGGCTTGCCGTCGACAGTGACGACATCGTTCGAGGTGATGTCGAGCGCCGGCGAATTGATGACACGGCCGTTGACGCTGACGCGGCCCTGCGTGACCATCTCCTCGGCATGGCGGCGCGAGGCGAGGCCCGCGCGCGACAGCACCTTGGCGATACGCTCGCCGGCCTTCTTCGGCTTGGTCTCTTCCTCGCGGCGCGGCCGCCGCTCGGAATCACGATCGCGCTCGCGATAGGCGCCGCGACCGCCGAAGGCCGGACGCTTCTCGAAGATCCTGCTCTCGTCCTCGTTTTCGCGGCGTGGACGATCGCCGGAACGCGCTTCGCTGCGGGGATGCTCGTGCCAGTCGGAACGGCCCTCGGAACGCTCGCGCGGACGATCGAATTTCGGGCGATCGCCGCCGCGATCGAACCTCGGACGATCATCGCGAGGACGATCGAATTTGGGGCGCTCGCGGAACGGACGATCACCCGATGGACGATCGTCGCGCTTCTGCCAGGGCTTGTCCCCACCGCGGTCGCTGCCGCCAAAATCCTTGCGCGGACCCTTGCTGAAGTCCTTGCGCGGCGGCCGGTCGCCGCGAGGCGCCGCATCGCGCTTCTGCCAGGGTTTTGAATCGCTGCGCTCGCTGCGATTGCGGTCCGGTGCGCCGCGCGAAAACTTCCGCTCGCCGTCGAACTTGCGTTCCGGACGGTCGCCACGCGGCGCATAAGGTCGCTTGTCGCCAAACTTCGCGTCACCGGTTCGGCCGGCCGGACGGGAATCGTCGCGATCCCTGCGCGGCGGACGGTCATCACGCCCATAGGACGGGCGATCACCGCGCGGCTTGAACGGCCGCTTGTCGCCATCGCGCGAGGGGCGATCAGAAAATGGGCGGTCACCACGGGGCTTGAACGGGCGCTTCTCGCCGTCGCGCGACGGACGATCGGAAAACGGACGGTCTTCACGCGGCTTGAAGGGACGATCGCCACGCGGCTTGAAGCTGCGCTCGCCACGATCCTCGCCGCGCGGCCGGTCTTCACGCGGCCGGTCTTGGCGATTGAACTTCGGGCGGTCGCTGAAGTCGCGGCGCGGGGCATCGCCCTCCTCGCGGCGGCGGAATGATGGACGGCTGTCGCGGTCGCCGCGGGGCGGGCGGGCGTCGCCTTTGTCCCCGGGAGGGCCGCGCTTGGCGAACTTCTTGTCGGGCCCGCGTGGTTTGCCGGACCGGCCCTTGGCCGGGCCTCCCTTGGCCGGGCCGCGATCACGCCGGCCGCGGGAATCGTTGTCTTTGTCGCTGTCGCGAGGCATGAATAATCTCACTCAGGGGATGGCCAGAAAGCATTGTGCGCGCTCGTCTCGAGCCGCATGCTCAGGCAAATTCGGTCAAGCACTTCTGCTGAAGGCGCAGCTACTAGCAGGTTTCTCGCGATGATACGAGGCTTGAAAGCCCCCTCTTTCATGGATTTGGCGCTCAAAACGGCCGAAAACGCCGGAAAGGCGGGCGAAGTTCCGATCGGATGTGTCGTGGTCCGCAATTACGAGGTCATCGCCACCGCGGCGAACCGGACGTTAACCGATTACGACCCCACGGCCCATGCCGAGATCGTTGCGCTGCGCGAGGCGGCCAAAAAGATCGGCAGCGAGCGTCTGGTCGACTGCGACCTCTACGTGACGCTGGAGCCGTGCACCATGTGTGCGGGCGCGATCTCGTTTGCAAGGGTGAGGCGCCTGTATTACGGCGCCGCCGACCCC
This sequence comes from Bradyrhizobium sp. CW1, assembly GCF_023100665.1. Taxonomy (NCBI): domain Bacteria; kingdom Pseudomonadati; phylum Pseudomonadota; class Alphaproteobacteria; order Hyphomicrobiales; family Nitrobacteraceae; genus Bradyrhizobium; species Bradyrhizobium sp. CW1. The sequence goes on along the minus strand of NZ_CP064684.1, from coordinate 1,104,228 downwards.
AAGGGCGGCGCGGTTGAATCAGGTGTGCGGTTCTTCACCTCGCCGACCTGCCATCACGTCCCGGATGTCTATTCCGGGGTCGGCGAAAGCGAGTCGGCGCGGATGCTGAAGGACTTCTTTCGCGAGCGGCGCTAAGGCGCGGCAAAGAACTCGCGCAGCGCCTTCGCGGTGACGCCGGGATTTTCCTCGGTGAGGAAGTGGCCGGAATCCACCGGCATGCCGTCCACGTTGGTCGCCCATTGCTTCCAGATGTCGAGCGGGGTGGCGGCGGCTTGCGCCACGCCGGCATTGCCCCACAGCGCCAGCATCGGAATGGTGATCTTCTTGCCGGCCTCGAAATCGGCCTTGTCGAGATCGTAGTCGAAATAGGCGCCGGCGCGATAATCCTCGCACATCGCGTGGACGCGGGCGGGATCGCGGAACGGGGCGATGTAGTGTTCGAGCGCGCGCTTGTCGATCGCATCGAGCGTCTTCGATTTGGTCTGGCTCGCCATCTTGAAGCGCAGGAAGAACTCGCCATTGCTCGCGACCAGCGTCTCCGGCAGCGGATAGGGCTGCGCCAGAAAAGTCCAGTGATAGATCTTCAGCGCATAGGCGCGGTTCATCCGCTCCCAGTAATTGTAGGTCGGCAGGATATCGAGCACCGCAAGCTTCGACAGCCGGCCGGGATGATCGAGCGCCAGCCGATACGAGACGCGGCCGCCGCGATCATGGCCGGCGAGCGCGAAGTGCACGTGGCCGAGGCGCTCCATCGCCTCGACCATGGCCTTGGCCATCGCGCGCTTGCTGTAGGGCATGTGCAGCGCGTCGCTCTCGGGCATGTCGGACCAGCCATAGCCGGGCAGATCGGCGATGATCAGCGTGAACCGGTCGGCCAGCTGCGGCGCCACGCGGTGCCACATCACGTTGGTCTCGGAGAAGCCGTGCAGCAGCAACAGCGGCGGTCCCTTGCCGCCGACGCGGGCGAAGATGCGGCCGAAGGAGGTGTTGATCCATTCGGAGGCGAAGCCGGGATAGAGGTCGGCGAGATCGGACATCTTCTGCATCCTTATCTGTCAGCGTGGGATCTGCTCGGTCTTGAGAATGCCCCAAAACAAAAAAGTCGAAAAACAACCCCATGCACAGTAGCTAAGTCCAACAGCCGCCTACACAAATTCGGAGTGCCGACGGGCACGGCGGAAATTGCGCGCGCGTGCGAAAAAAGCGTGTCAGCCCTTGGACTTCTCGGCGTCCACGGCCTGCCAGCCGATGTCGCGGCGGCAGAAGCCTTCCGGCCAATTGATGCGGTCGACGGCCTGGTAGGCGCGCACCTGCGCTTCCGTCACGGTCTTGCCGAGCGCGCAGACATTGAGGACGCGGCCGCCATTGGCGAGGATGGCGCCGTCCTTCTCGACCGTGCCGGCGTGGAAGATCTCGGCGGTCTCGACCTTGGCGGCGTCATCGAGCCCCTCGATCCGCGTGCCTTTCTGGTAATCGCCGGGATATCCCTTTGCCGCCATCACCACCGTGAGCGCGGCCTCCGGATGCCAGCGCAGGTCAAAGTTCTTCAGCTGCCCGTCGCAGGCGGCGAGGAAGGCCGGCACGATGTCCGACATCATCCTGAGCATCAGCACCTGGCACTCGGGATCGCCGAAGCGGACGTTGAACTCGAACAGTTTTGGCCCTTGCGTCGTCAGCATGATCCCGGCGTAGAGAATGCCGCGAAACGGCGTGCCGCGCTGCTTCATGCCTGATACCGTCGGCAGAATGATCTTGGCCATGATCGCGTCATGGATCGCCGGCGTGACCAGCGGCGTCGGCGAATAGGCGCCCATGCCGCCGGTGTTCGGGCCGACGTCATGGTCGAACACGCGCTTGTGGTCCTGCGCGGAGGCCAGCGGAATGGCGGTCTCGCCGTCGCACAGCGCGAAGAAGCTGATCTCGCGGCCCGGCAAGAACTCCTCGATCACGACCTCGGCGCCGGCCTCGCCAAAGGTGCCGTCGAACATCATGGCGATGGCGTCCTCCGCCTCGCGCACCGACTTGGCGACGACGACGCCCTTGCCGGCGGCAAGACCGTCGGCCTTGACCACGATCGGCGCGCCCTGGCTCTGGACGTAGGCACGCGCATCGGCGGCGTTGGTGAATCGCTTGTAGGCGCCGGTCGGAATGCCGAACTCGGTGCACAGCGCCTTGGTGAAGCCCTTCGAGCTTTCGAGCTGGGCGGGGATCCTGTCCGGCCCGAACGCCTTGATGCCGGCGGCGGTGAGGTCATCGACGATACCGGCCGCCAGCGGCGTCTCCGGGCCGACCACCACGAGCTCGACCGCATTCGTCTTGCAGAAGTCGATCACGGCGGCATGGTCGGCGACATCGAGCGCCACGCATTCCGCCTCGCGCGCGATCCCGGCATTGCCCGGCGCGCACCAGAATTTGGTCACCAGGGGAGAGGCCGCGATCTTCCACGCCAGGGCATGTTCGCGACCGCCGGAACCAAGCAGGAGAATGTGCATCGAGGGCTCAGAAATGAGGGATTTGCTGGGGGCGGAGGTCGCACGAATCGGGGCCGGGCTCAAGGGGGCGGCGCCCGAACTCCCCGTCATTCCAGCGCTCGCCGCTGAGGCGCGAGCCCGAATTCATCGGGACCATACGCAGACGACCAGCGATGGGATTGACCGGCTCTCCTGCTCTCAAGCTCAACTTGCTTACCCAAATCCTTCAAGATGGCCATCTCGTAGATGACGCGTCCCTTGTCGAAATCGCCAGTGCCATTGTGGCGGCACGTTTGCCGGACAATAGTTGGGTACGTGGACACATCAAACAAACGCTAAGTGGTCTCGGTTCTTCGTCTATATGGAGCTTGTATGCCCAAATCTGGCTTGCTTCGAAGTACTCATCGAACGATGAACTCATGGCAATAATTGACACGAAGGCCTCCATGTGGGGAAGCAACGAGCATCTCACTCGATTAGTCGCAGGAATGTTTTCCAGATTTGTTGGCTCTCCGCTTCAATCAAAGTTTGAGGCAATACTTCGCAAGGCAGGGGGCTTTGCTACCTCAAGTGTAACGCAGCTTCACCGCGAGCTTGCTAATACCGTTGCTGGCTTCACAGCCATCAGAAAGTTCATCGTTGCTCACAACACTTCACTTCCAAATCGCATTTCGCACGCAAAGTTTTTGATGCTCCTCTCGCTCCTTCGGAACGCGGGCATTGCGCCGGTGGCAGTAACCCAGTTGAAAACCATCCACGCAGTCGCTCTAACGGACCCATTTTACGCTCACCTTGTACCGTAAGCAGCCCGTAGGATGGGTTGAGCCCTTGCGAAACCCATCGCACTTGTTTCGTGGTAACGTCCCGTCATGACCGCGTACCGCCGCAACTTTCTTCCGGGTGGGTGCTTCTTCTTCACGGTCAACCTGGCGGAGCGGAAGCTAGCGTTGCTGACGGATCATATCGGGTTGTTGCGCACGGCGTTTCGTGAAACGCACCGACGCCATCCATTCACGATCGATGCCATCGTGGTGCTGCCTGATCACCTTCACACGGTGTGGACGTTGCCAGAAGGTGGTGCCGATTTTGCAATGCGCTGGCAGTTGATCAAATCCACCTTTTCGCGCGGCTTGGCGCGCAACGAGAGGATATCCCCAAGCCGCGCGGCCAAAGGTGAACGGGGCATCTGGCAAGCAGATATTGGGAGCATACCGTTCGCGACGAAGCTGATTTCGCGCGGCATGTAGACTATGTTCATATCAATCCGGTCAAGCACGGGCTCGTCGACAGAGTCCGTGACTGGGCGCCCTCCTCGTTTCATCGCCACATAAAGTTCGGCAATTACCCGGCCGATTGGGCCGGCGATCAGTCGGATGACGGCCGCGATTTCGGAGAACGGGGATAGAGAAGCGATGGGTTTCGCAAGGGCTCAACCCATCCTACGAGCTTTGTACCAGTAAAGCAGCGTTGGCCCCTTGATGCCTCGGACCCCGGAGAATCGTACTCGCTTTCGGCACCTGCACACGGCGCCCGGATCGGCATCCGACGCAAGGAAACGCGCGAAGCCGTCCTGCTATGGGAGCGCCAGAATCGCCCGCAATTTCTCGTTCAACTGATCGATAGAAAACGGCTTGCCTATCGCGGGCGAACTGTTGAACTCCTCCTCGAGCGGAGGTCCGCCGTAACCCGTGCTGAACAGGAAGGGAATCCTTCGCTCCCGCAAGATGCGAGCTACCGGAAAAACAAGTTCGCCAGCCAGGTTCACATCAAGGAGCGCCAAATCGAACGATGCCGTCGTCGCGAGTTCGCACGCCTTTTGTACGTGGGCTGCTGAGGCAACGACCTTCAAGCCCAGTTCCTCAAGCATATCTTCGAGCATGAGGGCCACAAGGCCCTCATCTTCGACCAGGAGAACCTTGGCGCCGGACAGCTCAACCATTGGACGCTGCAGGCATAATGGGAAACACCATGCGGCAGCGAGTGCCCTCCGGCTCGAATACCAGATCGAACTCACCTGCGAGATCATGCTCGACGCAACGTTCCATCAACCGCGTGCCGAAGCCGCGCCGCTTTGGAGGCGTAACAGGTGGTCCGCCACGTTCGTGCCATTCGCAATCCAGCACGGCTTGCGAGCGCTCGCCGGCGCTGATCCGCCAAGTGAGCGAAACTGATCCATTCGGCACTGAGAGTGCGCCGTACTTCGCCGCATTGGTCAGAAGCTCGTTGAGCACCATGGTGATGCTAAGTGCCATGCGGGCGTCTAGTTCAACGTGCGGCCCGCTAGTCAGCACCCGTCCGCCCGACATCGGAGCGACGATATCGTGGACGAGCTTTTCGAAAGGCGTATCCTGCCAGTTTCGCTTCGTCAGCAGGTCATGTCCGCGGGCGAGCGCAAGCAGCCGTCCCGTGAAGGTCGGCAGAAATTCCTGCAGATCGGCGGCGTGACGGGCGGTCTGGTTCGCCAGAGATTGCACCGTGGCCAGGGTGTTTTTCACACGGTGGTTTAGTTCGTCGATGAGAGCCTTTTGAGCGTTCTCGGCGTTCTTCCGCTCGCTAATGTCGACGAGCATGTTGATGGCGCCGACAAGATTGCCGTCCGCGTCGCGCAGCGGCGTTGGAAAAGGAATAAACGGCACGCGTCTGCCGTCTGGACGTTCGGCCACCGCTTCGGCACCGCGAACCGGCCGGTTTTCGCGCAGCGCAACAGCCATCGGGCATTCATTGTGCGGCAGCGGCGAGCCGTCGGGCCAATAGAGCTTCCAGGTCACACACCATTCGTCGCCTGGCTGCGGCGTTCTGCCCGCCATCTCGACGGCAGCCCGATTGAAGAAATTAATGCGCCCCTTGGCGTCCGTCGTGTAGATGGCTGCTGGCAACGCCTCGAGGAGATCGCGCATGCGCTGCTCGCCTTCACGCAAGCGATCCTCCAGTTGCTTGGTGGTGGTGACATCCTGAGCGACCCGCACGCCATAAAGGAAGCAGCCTTCCGAATCCCGCACCGACGAACTGAAGATATCCAGATGGCGAACGGACCCGTCAGGCCGTAGTACACGCTTGCGAACCGTGTAGTTCTCGATGTCGCCGCGGACTTGCCGCGCGTACAATTCGGCATCTTCGGTCTGATCGTTGGAATCGGTGTAGTCGAGGAAGGTCATCCCCAACAGTTCGTCGCGTTTGCGCGCGGTGATGCGGCAGAGGGAATCATTCACCCGCAAGAAGCGACCGTTCTCGTCGGTCTCCGAAATGCCGACGCTGGCGGCCTCATAAGTCGCCGCAAGCCGCGCCTCACTTGCTTGCCGTGCCTCTTCGGCAGCATGCAGTTCGGTGACGTCGGTCGTGAAGCAGCGCGTGTTGACAAACTTGCCGTCCACAATGCGGCTGTTCGAGGTAATCAGGACATGCTTGATCGTGCCGTCGCGGGCGCGCAGCCGGGCAGGGTAGCGCTGCAGCGGCTCACCGCATGAAAGACGCTGGAGAATATCGCCAATCACGGGAGCGTCGGCGTGGAACTCGGCGACATGACGCCCGATATACTCCTCGGGCCGGTACCCAAGCAGATCCAATTCGGCCTTATTGGCGCGAATGATAATTCCCTCGCCACTGACGATGTGAAGGCCCACCGCGCCGTTGTCGAAAAAGTCCTGCAGATCCTGCGTCGTGCGGCGGACTTCCTCCTCGACCTGCTTGCGTCCGGTGATGTCCTGGAAGCAATTGATGGCGCCCTGGATGCGACCAGAAAAGTCGCGCAACGCCCGGATGTTGACCATGGCCGTGAAGCGAGAGCCATCCGGCCGCGCCATTATCACTTCGGCATTGCGCGTCGGCGTTCCCGCGCGAACGGCGGTGGCCATGGGGCAGTCGGCATGCGCGAGGGGAGTTCCATCCAGCAGGTAGAGCTGGTGTGAACCGCAGAAGCGCTCCCTCCCAACATCAGGTGTGCGCCCCCACAGCACCACAGCCTCCGCGTTATAGGCGACCAGCAGCCCCTCCGCGTCACAGAGATAGACTGCGCCCGGAATGGCATCGAGCGCGGCAGCGCCGGCCGCAACCAGGGCCTCGAACTCCGTGGGGCGGTGCCGGGCGGAGAGTGGGAATTCTTCTACGTTCGACATGCGGGTGCCCGGCTCTCGGGGGCGAGAGGAACGACGACCCGATACGAGCGTCGTTCGTGCAATGGGCGGACGCCCCTCCGGCCCGCCGAACTGCTCTTAACGCATCACGGGCCCCTTGGTTCCCCCCGTAGGTACGGGTTCGCGAGGGTCCGCTAATGGCGGTTATCGGCGTCAGGACAAGCTGATGAGCATGTCCGCTAAGGGCCGCCTGACCGGGGACATTGCATGGCCGCGACCGCCACTGAGCGGCCTTACTGTCTTGTGTGGTGCTTGAGAACAGTGACGCGCCGATCTCTGTGCCACACTTCTAAATCGTGGCCGTCGAGCAGCTGTCTCGCTTTGGCTGTGGCCTCGTCGTCGTTGGCGCAATCGATCTCATGAACGCCGCTGATCCGCCCGTCCTCGCCCATGATATAAGCGCGGTAGTCCATCGCACGCCTTCCCCGTTGGGAACATTTTACCTCCCAGTTACGGGCGCGGCCTTAACATAGATTAATCGATGTCGTGGGTGCCCTCAATCGTCGCAATGAGCTTCTGGCACTTGAAGGTGCGGACAGTTTTGAAGGAGCGTGTATCGAGATAGCTTTGGACCCGCAGCAATCGGCCATCGCAATGCCGGCAATCCCCAATTGATATGGACTATCGTTGTACGGGCGAGCCTCGCAGGTCAGCTTCGGGTCACAAGCCATCGATCATGCCCGAGGTGGGAGACTTCCGCTTTGCGTTGGTAAGCCGACATTTATGAGTACGTCCTACCCCTGCTTCCCCGCAATAATCTCCTGCAGCGTCGCCACATGCCGCGCGAACGCTCCGCGCCCCGCAGCGGTCGCGGTCACCGTGGTCTGCGGCTTCTTGCCGACGAAGGCTTTCTCCACCGACACGTAGCCCGCCTTGGCCAGCGTCTCGATATGCGCACCGAGATTGCCGTCGGTGGCGCCGGTGAGCTTTTTCAGCCGGGAAAATTCCAATCCTGCGGTGGCCGGCAGCGCGTTCAGTGCCGCCATGATCTTCAGCCGCAACGGCTGGTGGATGATGTCGTCGAGCTCGGCCATCAGATCCGCCGCATCCAGAGGCCGCCGAGGATCAGGCCTCCGCCATTGACGAAGGCCATCCAGAGCGGGAACGCCTCGCCGATGTAGAAATAGCCGATCAGCGTCAGCGCGGAGATACCGAGACCGATCGCCATGAAGGCATAGCCGAACCAGAGACCCGCCAGCGAATAGAACAGCATGAAGTAGAGCGGCCAGAACGTGCCCAGCTGGCGCGGACCGAAATGACCGATCACGTTGGTGCAGAGATAACCGAAGGCGAAGAACAGCGCGAACACCAGAAGCAGTCTGATGTTGAAGGCGGCGCCATGGGGGTGATGCGGCGGATTGAGAATGCGCAGCACCACCAGACCGCCGGCGCCCACAACGTCCACGGCAACCCAGGCGTAGCCCGCATAGACCGGCCAAAGCCAGGTCACGAGATTGCCCGCGAACACCAATGCGCCCCACCAGACGGCGGCGTGGCTCGCCAGCTCGTAGAGCTGCGATTGCTTCACGCGCTGGACGATGTCGTCGATATCGGCCAGCGCCGCGGAGGCTTCCTTGCTGTCGATCATGACTGCCCTGTCCCGCGCGTCGCCACATCGTCGGCGATGACCGAGATCGCCTTCGGGTTGGTGACGATGCCCATGTGGTTGATGCCGTCGATGATCTTGACGTCGACCGATGGCTTCACCGCCTGCACGGTTTCTGCATATTTATCCGAGATCATCATCTCGTCCTCGGCGCCGCCGAAGATCGTGACCGGACGTGTCGCCGCCGGAAGATCGAGGCGATAGCCGCGCGTCGCGAAATTGCGCGTCAGGCGGTCCGAATAGGTGGCGACGAGATATTTTGCCGAACTCGCCGGCACGGCGAGCGCGAGCACCGGAAGCTGCGAACAGCAGTCGATGCCGATCTTGCGCAGCGTGGCCAGCGCGAAGAAGCGCGGCAGGTCGACATTGGCCCAGCCGCCGGCATGCGGCTTGTTGGTCGGCGCGTCATAGCCGAGATAGGGTGCGAGCAGCACGGTGCGCACGAACATGTCCTGCATGATCGGCGTCGCGGCGACGCGCAGCGAGAAGCCGGCGCCGGCGGAATGGCCGATCAAGGTGAGCGGCAGCTCCGGCGCGGTCTTGCGGATTTGAGCGACGAAGTCGACGAGGTCGTCCTCGAGCTGGCCGACATAGCCGATATCGCCGCGCGTGCCGGAGCCACCATGGCCGCGGATGTCGAGCGCCCAGGTCTCCACGCCGCGCGCGGCGATGGCATGGGTCAGGGCATGATTGACGGTGCCGCTGGAGCCGGACGAGCCGTGGATGAAGATCGCGCCACGGCCGGTTGCAAGACCATTGGCAGCGTAGTGGCGGAAACCGATCCAGGTGCCGTCGCGGGCCTGGAAGCGCTCGAGCGGAGGCAGCGTGGACCAGTCTATCCCCTTCGATGAGTCGGAGACCGACTTCATCTCCGGCGGCCGCTCCAGCGGCGTTGCGATCATGGCAGCCAGGATCAGCGCCACACAGCCGACCGCACACAGGGCCCATTTCAGCCCGTTCACAACGCCGCGCAGCACTCGAATTGCCATGATCTACTCCTCTCAGCCTATTCAGCTATAGAGAACTCTATATTGCAGAGTACTCTTTTGGTCAATACCCGGATTGGCGCGGCGCTGCAAAAATCCTTAACGTCGGGTCTGATCCCCACATGCCGAATCGTTTGCCGATGCCTTCAGCGGAACCCCTGCTCAACACTCCCGAATTCACCGTCTCGGAGCTCTCCCAGTCCCTGAAACGGACGGTCGAGGACACCTATGGCCATGTCCGGGTCCGCGGCGAGATCTCCGGCTTCCGCGGGGCTCATTCGTCCGGCCATTGCTATTTCGCGCTCAAGGACGAGAGCGCCAAGATCGAGGCGGTGATCTGGAAGGGCGTGCACGGGCGCATGCGCTTCAAGCCCCAGGAGGGGCTCGAGGTCATCGCCACCGGCAAGCTCACGACCTATCCGGGCTCCTCGAAATACCAGATCGTGATCGAGGCGCTGGAGCCGGCCGGCATCGGCGCGCTGATGGCGCTGATGGAGGAGCGCAAGCGGAAGCTCGCCGCCGAAGGCCTGTTCGACGAGGCGCGCAAGCAGCTTCTGCCGTGGCTGCCGGAGGTGATCGGCGTGGTGACCTCGCCGACCGGCGCCGTGATCCGCGACATCCTGCATCGGCTGGAGGACCGCTTTCCCCGCCATGTGCTGGTGTGGCCGGTCAAGGTGCAGGGCGAAGGCTCGGCCGAGCAGGTCGCGGCCGCGATCCGCGGCTTCAATGCGCTGCCGGAGGGCGGCAGGATTCCGCGCCCCGACGTGCTGATCGTCGCGCGCGGCGGCGGCTCGCTGGAGGACCTGTGGTCGTTCAACGAGGAGATCGTGGTCCGCGCCGCGGCCGAGAGCATGATCCCGCTGATCTCGGCCGTGGGGCACGAGACCGACATCACGCTGATCGATTTCGTCGCCGACAAGCGCGCACCGACGCCGACGGCGGCGGCCGAGATGGCCGTGCCGGTGCGCAGCGATCTCTTTGTCGAGGTCGGCGATCTCGGGCGACGTACCCGGTCCTGCTGGCAGCGCGGCCATGAGAGCCGCCGCAGCGAGCTGCGTGCCGCCGCGCGCGCGCTGCCGGCCGCCGGCGATTTGCTGGCGATCCCGCGGCAGCGGCTGGATTCGGCGGGTGCGTCCCTGCCCCGCTGCCTCAAGGCCAACACCCACGCGCATTTCCGAAGGTTCACCGCCGCAGGCGCCAAGCTGACGCTGCGGGTGCTGCACGGCCAGATCGCGCAGGCTGATCATCGCCTCACCGTGTGCGGCGAACGGCTCGGCCTATCCGCACGCTCGCTCTTGCGGCGGCGGCGCGACCGCTTTGCCGGGCTGGAGGTGCGCTTGCGCGCCTCAAAACTGTCCAATGCGCAGGCGCAGCGCAACGCGATTCACCGCCAGCGCGAGCGCACGCATCGCCTTGCCGAGCGCGCGGGCCGCGCGCTGGTGACGCTGTTGCAGCGGCTGGATGCCCGCGTCGAGAACAGCGGCAAGCTGCTCTCCGCCTTGTCCTATCGCGGCGTGCTCGCGCGCGGCTTTGCCCTGGTGCGGGACGAGGCCGGCCATCCGCTGCATTCGGCGAATGAGATCGGTCCCGGCGCACGGGTCGAGATCGAGTTTGCGGATGGCCGTGTCGGTGCGACCGCGGATGCGGATCGGCCCGCGGCTGCAGCGAAGCGCGCGCCGGCGCAAGCGAAGCCAGCCGCGCAGGACGCCAAGCCTGCGCCGAAGCGCGTGGGCAAGCCGGTGGATCAGGGGAATTTGTTTTAGGCGGAGGGCGGCGTTCCACCCTGGCTGTCATTCCCCGCCTTGTGCGCAATTGCGCACAGGAGCGGGGAATCCAGTACGCCGCGGCTTCTCGATCCATCACAACCGCCTCGGCGTACTGGATCGCCCGGTCAAGCCGGGCGATGACAGTGAGTGTGTGGGACGCGTGTCACGAACTCGCTGTCGTAGCCCGCATGAGCGTAGCGACATGCGGGAGTAGCGGCCCCGGATATCGCTACGCTCATCCGGGCTACAAGACTGCGCGTCTCAGCGGCAGGACAATCCCGCGTCGATCGTGGTCCAGAAGCCGCAATGTTCCGGCGCGCGTTGCGGCGCGCCGGCATGGGCTTCAAACAGGAAGACCGCGACGGTGAAGACGATCAGGGCGGAGGAGAACAGGACGAAGCGGTTGCGCATGGGATTGCGTTTAATCGACATCGTGGTCGAATGATGGCGTCGTCACGGGCTGAAACCACAACGGCGCGCGATCCGTAGAGTCACGGTCGGCCATTTTCCGTGCAGGGCGGTGGTCGATGCGGGGCTGTCCGCTGTTGTTCCCTTCGGCGGCCCCGCCTTCGCTTCTCACGAGCTACGGCGCGGCGAGCCCGCTCGCCACATGTAGCCCGCATGAGCGCAGCGACATGCGGGACAGGCCTACCCGGATATCGCTACGCTCATCCGGGCTACGGCACTGCCATCACCGCGCCAGCCACTCCGCCACTTCCTTCTGCGACTCCGCGCGCGCTGCCGCATCGGTGCCGAGATGGCCGTGCTCGGGCGCGGCGGCGTCGGTGCTGCCGCTCGCTGCGTGCAGCGGCGTGTTGGCGCGGTCGAAGTCGTGATAGGCGCCGGGATAGACCACGATGCGCGCGAGCGCGCTGCGGCCATGCGCGCCCTCGACCATCTGGCGGCAGGCCGGCGGCGACGAGACGTCGTCATTGCCGCCGATCAGCACCAGCGTCGGCACCCGTGTGCTCCACCCGAGGCCGGCGGAAATCCTGCAGTCCGGATAGAACGCGATCGCGGCGCGGAAATCCGGACCCGTCTCGCGCGCAAGGTTTTGCGGACGCACGGCCCAGAGCAGCGCGCTGGCGCCGTTGGCCCAGCCCATCAGGCTGACACGGTCGCGCGCAACCCAGCTCTGCTTCATCAGCCAGGCGCGCGACGCCGCGATATCGGTGACGCGTTCGCGCCGCGCCTTGACGTGGATCTCCTTGACGCGGCATTGCGGCCCGAGCTCGCGCGAGCCGTAGCTGTCAGGGAGCAGCACGGCGTTGCCGGATTTGAGCAGCCGCTCGGCCCATTCGCGATAGCGCGGCAGGACGGAATCGGAATGGCCACCGAGGCCGCCGCAGCCGTGGAGCGCGATCACGGTCGGAAACGGCCCGGTGCCCTCGGGCTTGTAGAGCTGCGCATGCAGCACGCCGGACGCCAGCGGAATCTCGACCGGCTGCGGTGCCGGCGAGCCGTGCGCGGCCGAGAGCAGGAAGGTCAGGAACAGGGCGGTGAACGGAAGGCGCATCGAACTTTGCCGTTGGATCCTTCGCTCAAGCACTATCATGCGGAAACGCCGCCAAAACATCACAAACCGGTGGGTTTACCGGGCGGACAAGCCACCCTATCTGTGCTACATCCCGTCCAACACATCGTGCCCTCCCAGGTGATCCCGGAGCGGCCTTCCACGGAGACTTTCGACCGTGCTGAACAAGTTCGGCCCTTCGGGCCATGGCGAAGCGCAGGTGCAGTATCTCGACGGCGATTTCCGCGTGATCTCGCCGGGGACCTTCGTGCGCTGCGCGATCACCGATACGCGCATTCCGCTCGACGAGTTGAAATACTGGAGCGTGGACCTGCAGGAAGCCTACGCCACGCCCGCCGCCGTGCTCGAGCGGCATTACCCGGGCGCGCCCAAGCCGCAGGCGTGAGGCCGCAGCCGCGCGTCTATCGCTGCTCCGCGCCATCCGCGCCCACGCAGGTCTTGATGAAACTCTTCCTGGTCTCGCCGACGATCTTCTGATCGATCGCCTGCTTCAGGCAATCGAGCCGCGCCTGCGCCATGCAGAGCTGCATCTGGTCGCGCTTGTCCTGTCCCTTCAGGCTTGCCGTCGTGGAAAGACACGTCACGCGCTTGGTCGCGGGGACCGGCACTGTGGCGGTGGACGCCGCCCGCGGTGCCGTCTGTGCAAACACCGGCGCAATGATCAGACCCACAAGACTGGCGGCAACGGCGGCGGACGGCAACTTCATCGCATTCTCCTGAGCGTCTGAAAACGATAGGAGCTTGCGATGAATGGCGCCTGAATGGCAGGCTGCTGTCGATGGGCAAAGCGCAGCTGCCCTGCCGGCATAGCACGAGCGGTGCAGCTTTTTCACGAGGCATGTTCGGACGCATCAGAAATGCTGCTCTCACAGCCGAGATGATTTCCGTTATGCCAATCCGCGTTGCATCGAAGAGTGCTTGCACTCCATGGTTAGTTATTTCGCGTTGTGGTTGGATTCTTTGTTGCGATTGGCGCTCTTAGGTTGTTTGACGAAGTCTTGGTGAAACAAAGCGCCGCTATGCTTCATCTTAGGTAACTGGCCCTGCTCTTTTTATCGCACAGACAATCAAGTCAGCCAAGCGGCCACTGAGCTCTGGAATTGGCGCAGTCTGTGAACGGGCTCATATCGAAGAGCCATCTGTCGGGCTACGATCACCTCGAAAATTTGCGGTGGAATATCTGTAATCGAAAATCAACGATGGGGGTGATCATGCCCACCATATTAGACCTGCTCTATCGTGAATATTGCCGCGCCCGCCTCGCTGAAATGCGGAAACAGCTTCTGATCGCAGCTGAACGCTTTGAAGCTCTCGACGCGCATCATCATCCGGATCAGGGTGACGATGAGAGGACGGACGCACAACGCAAGACCGGTCGCCGCGCGCCGAATTGAAGCGGCCCGAGACCGGCGATCTCTCCCCGTAGCAGTGACCAAGCAGTTGGCAACAGTTTGGGAGGCAGCAATGAATACACCCGAGTACTATACCGCCATGGTGGCCTGCGTCTCGTGCCTGACCATTATCGGATTGATGGCCGTTGGGGCGTGGTGAGCATGATTGACTGCTGAACGCCGCGGACGCAGCACGCACCGGACAGCATGGTTCGTCAACGCAGGCTGGAAGGCCTTCGCCTTGCCTCGGTTGCAGACGTGCTTCTTGCTGTGAGGTGAGCGTTGCCGCCGCTTCCTTCGACTGCGGCGGCTTCGCTTTAGATCCGGATGTCAGCTTCCGGGCGGAGTATACGAAGAACGCAGCTTCGCCGCGTTCTGGCGGACCTGCTTGATCTCGTCCTGCGTGAACAGCCGCGTCAGTTTCACGTTCTGCAGGGTGCCCGCCGTGACGGTCAGGCCGGAGATGGCCGGAGCCGCACCCGGATCAGGCACATCGAAAATCACCAACACGCCTGGGCCGTCGGCCGCAACGCTGAACATCGAAATCAGCTTTCCGCCGGCCGCTTCGATGAGTTTTCTTGCCGCCTCCTGACGATCGGTCTTGGGGTTCTCCAAAATGGCATTGAGAGCGCGGGGTGTGTATTGTCCGGTGAGGCAAAAATGCATGGCATGTTCTCCTCTGGGTTTTTGGCAATGACTTTCCCTGCCGTTCCGAACTCGTCGTTACGGCCGCTGCATCTGAAATGATGAAGGTACTGCCCGCCGTGGGCATAAACGCCGTCGATGATTTCCGGGAGTTCGGCACGTCCCGGTGACGGCTCTCATGCGAGGCTACATCAACTCCCGAACGTGCGGAAGGAAATTCATCAGTGCGACATGTCGTCCCGATCAGATCTCGCCCACCTTACGAGATCATCGCCTGGAAAACCGCCGCTCGCGCGCCTTGTAGAGATGATCGCTGATCAATTGCCGAAGCGCAACCGGGTCATCGAACTCGAGCTGCACCGCGAAAGGCACGATGTCATCCGGCACGCCTTCACGGCCGTGCAGGCGAGCAAGATCCTTTTCCGTCGTTACCAATGTTTGCTGCTCGCGCCCCGCCTCCGCAGCGATGGCTGCGATCTCCTCGTTCGAGAACATGTGATGATCGGCAAAGGCGCGCGTGCGCGCGAGGTCGATGCCGCGGGCGCGCAACGTACGGAAGAACCGTTCGGGATCGCCGATGCCGGCGAACGCGAACACCGGCTTGCCCAACAGTCTTGCGACCGCCTCGGCGTCGGGTTTCAGCCGCGCGCGCAGTTCCGGCTTGTTGCGCCTGGCTAGCTCGGCCGCGACATCGTCGGCGGCGCGGCCGCCGCCGATCACGACCAGCGCGTCGGTGCGCGCGAGCTGCGCCTTCAGCGGCGCACGCAGCGGACCGGCCGGAAACACCTTGCCATTGCCGAGGCCGCGCTCACTGTCGATCACGATCAGCGAGGTGTCCTTGAGAAGACGCGGGTTCTGGAAACCGTCGTCCATCAGGATCACGGTGGCGCCTTGCGACTTCGCCAGCACGACGCCGTCGAGACGGTCGCGCGCGACCGTGACGGGAACGTCGCGCGCCATCATCAGCGGCTCGTCGCCGACGTCGGACGCGGTGTGACGCATGCGGTCGACCATTACCGGGCCCCTGAGGCTACCGCCATAGCCGCGGCTGAGCACCACCGGCGTCTCGCCGAGCTCGCGCAGGAGCTTCGTCAGCGCCAGCACGGTCGGCGTCTTGCCGGCGCCGCCGACATGGTAGTTGCCGACGCAGATCACGGGGATGCCGGCGTCGACGCCCGCGCGCAGCATCCGCCGTTCGGTGATCGCGCCGTAGAGCGCACCCAGCGGCCCCAATGCGTACGATTCGAGCGAACGTGGCCGGTACCAGAAGGCCGGCTCACGCATTGGCGGCCCCCATCTCGATCCGCAACTGCAGAAGATAAGGCTCGAGCGCGGTCATGGTGCGGTTGAGCGCGCCGCCGAGATCCTCGACCACGCCGGCGCCCGATTGCTGGATCTTGTGACGCACGGCAGGATCGGCGAGCAGCTGGCCGAGCTGCTTGATCAGCAGCTCCTGCGTGTCGGCCTGGCGCGCACCGCCGCTGTGATCGAGCGCCTCGTAGACGTCGGCGAAATTGAAGACGTGCGGACCATGGACGATGGCCGCGCCGAGCTTGATCGCTTCGATCGGATTCTGGCCACCATGGCGGATCAGCGATCCGCCCATGAACACGATGTCCGAGAGGCGATAGAACAGGCCGAGCTCGCCCATGGTGTCGGCGATATAAACGTCGGTGGTCGCCGTCGGCAGCTCGTCGCGCGAGCGCAGAGCCGGCTTCAGGCCGGACGCCGTGATCAGGCCTGTGATCGAGGAGCCGCGATCCGGATGGCGCGGCACGATCACGGTCAGGAGCTGCGGGAAGAAACCGCTGAGGCTGCGATGCGCCGCCACCAGCATCTCCTCCTCGCCCGGATGGGTCGAGGCCGCGACGATGATCGGACGCCCGCGCGTCATCGCCATCAGCCGTTCGAGCTTGGCAGGATCGGCCGGCGGCGCCGGCACGTCGAGCTTGAGATTGCCCGTGGTGACGACGTCCCGGCCGCCGAGCGCCGAGAAGCGCTCGGCATCGGTCTTCGACTGCGCCAGACAAATGTCGAAACGCGACAGCAGCGCCGAGATGGTGCCCTGCATGCGGCGCCAGCGCGGGAAGGAGCGCGGCGACATCCGCCCGTTGATCAGCACCATCGGCACGCGACGCGCAGCGCCTGCCAGGATCAGGTTCGGCCAGAGATCGGATTCGATGAACAGCGCCAGCGACGGCTTCCAATGGTCGAGGAAGCGCGCGACGTAGCGCGGGGAATCATACGGCACGTATTGATGGATGACGTCGGGCGGAAAGCGCTTTGCGACAATAGCAGCCGACGTGACGGTGCCCGAGGTGAGCAGAATGCGCAGGTTCAGATCGCGCAAGCGCTCGATCAGGGCCGCCGCGGCGAGGACCTCGCCGACGCTGGCGCCGTGAATCCAGACCAGCGGACCGTGCGGTCGCACGTCCCGGGACAGGCCCCGCCGTTCGCCGACGCGCGCGGGATCTTCCTTGCCCTGCTTCAGGCGCCGCTTGATCAGCACAGGCGCGAGCGGCACCAGGCCGCGCGCCAGGCGCCGGTACATCCGCAGCGTCAACGGCAGCGAGCCCGGTAGCGATTTAGGCATCTGCAGGTCCCGGCCGGCCGAGTTGCGCATAGGCGCGGCGGGTCGCCTCGTTCAAGGTCTCCTCCAGCTCGAGCCGCAGCGCTTCCATGGTGGCGGCGTCCGCATCCGGCGGAACGTGGATTTCCTTGATGCCGACCAACGCGCCCCGCCCGAACGGCAGGTTGATGGTGGTGCGGTCCCAGTTCTTGAGCCGGACGAAGCGGCTGGTCGCCATCGCAAAAGGCATGATCGGCCGCCCCGATTCCCGTGCCAGCATGATGATGCCGAGCCCAGCCACGCGCGAGCGCTTGGGGACGTCAGCGGTCAGCGCGACATTACAACCGTCCTCGAGCGTCCGCACCATTTCCTTGAAGGCACCGACCCCGCCTTTGCGGTGAAACGCGCCGCCATGGTCGCCGGAGCCGCGGATGGTGCCGATGCCGAGCCGCTCGGCGGCAATCGCGTTGAACTCGCCGTCGCGGTGACGGGAGATCAGGACCCTGGCCTTGTACCAGTCCTTGTTCTTGATGAAGGGGGTGAGGAAATGCTGGCCGTGCCAAAAGGCGAAGATCGCCGGGATCTGCGGTTCGACGCGGTCATAGACGTCAGGCGGATCGAACGTGAATGTGTTCGTCCGCCAGACCAGACGCAGATATTCGGCCGCCAGGATTCCGACGGCACGCTGAACGAAGCTGCTCCTCAGCGTATTGCGAAGCAGCTTTTTCAACGCGCCGGTTCTTGATTCGGGTCGAGCAGCCGGTGGAGATGGACGATGAAATAGCGCATCTGCGCGTTGTCGACCGTGCTCTGCGCCTTGGCGCGCCAGGCGGCGTGCGCGGTCGCATAGTTCGGATAGAGGCCAACGATCTCAACGTCGTCGAGGTTCTTGAAGGTGTTGTGCTCGAGATCGACGAGCTCGCCGCCGACGACGAGGTGGAGCAGTTGTTGCGGGGCACTATCTGGCATCGGTTCTGTTCCTAACGGGCTGCCCGGCAAAGCAGTGTTCGACAAGCACGAGAAAGCGCTTCACGGCAAGGGGCGGTTTCGAAAATGCGAGACAATGTTCGCATGACGATCGCGACCCGCTGCCACCAGCACCCCATGCGTGACTTGCCGGCGGTTATAGAGGATGGGATCTCCGGAGAGATCGCTCATCCTACCATCGGCTTCCTGCACGATCAAATCCGCCGCCGCAAGGTCCCAATCATGACTGTTGCCGCCCGCAAAAGCCGCATCCAGCGCGCCATGAGCGACCCGGCACAGACGCAGCGCGAGCGAACCGATTCGCGGATGCAGCTTGATCTCGCCCAGTGACGGCTTCAGGCGCTCGACCAGGGGCTTCGGACCCGCGACCCGCGAGAAGTCAAGCTCGGATCCCGACGTCGCCCGCACCGGCACCTCGTTGAGGGTCGTGCCCTGGCCGCGGGCGGCGAAAAAGAACTCTTCGCTCGTCGGCGCGAACACCGCGGCCAGCACTGGCGAGGCATCCTCGACCAGCGCCACGCTGACGCACCATTCGTCATGGCCATTGAGATAGTTGCGGGTGCCGTCGATGGGATCGACGATCCAGGTCATCCGCCGCGACAGCCGCACCTCGTCGTCGGCGCTCTCCTCCGACAGCCAGCCATAGTCGGGCGTCGCCGCGCGCAGGCGCGCTTCCAGGAGATCGTTGACGGCAATGTCGGCTTCCGAGACCGGCGAGGACGCGCCCTTGGTCCACTTCTTCAGCTCGGTGCGGAACATCGACTGCGCGAGTGCGCCCGCCTCCCGCACCGTCTCTTGCAGCAGCGCCGCGTCGCGCGTCAGGATGGCTTCACCGGTTGCGTTCGCGTCAACGTCCGCCAAGCGTCAAACCCTCGATGCGCACCGTCGGCGCATTGACGCCGTAGCGGAACTCGAGATTGTTCGCCGGCTGCATCGACCTGAAGATCTCGAACAGATGGCCGGCGATCGTCACCTCGCTCACGGGATAAGTGAGTTCGCCGTTCTCAATCCAGAAGCCGGAGGCGCCGCGGCTGTAATCGCCGGTGACGCCGTTGACGCCCGAGCCGATCAAATCGGTGACGTAGAACCCCTGCTTGATGTCGGAGATCAGCTCGGCCGGCGTCGGCGTGCCGGGTTCAAGATGCAGATTGTACGGGCCGGGTGACGGCGAGGAGGACACGCCGCGGTGGGCATGGCCGGTGGTGGTGAGGCCGAGCTCACGCGCGGTCGCGCAATCGAGCAGCCAGGTCGTCAGCACGCCTTCGTCGATCAGCGCGATCTTCTTCACGGCGACGCCTTCGGCGTCGAACGTCTGCGAGCGCAGGCCGCGTTTGCGCAGCGGATCGTCGATGATGCGGATGTTGTTGGCGAACAGCTGCTGGCCGAGCGTGTCCTTCAGGAAGCTGGTCTTGCGCGCGATCGAAGCGCCATTGATGGCGCCGACGACGTGACCGACCAGCGAGCCCGCGACGCGCGGATCGAACACCACAGGCACCTTGCAGGTCTCGACCTTGCGCGGATTGAAGCGCGCCACGGTGCGCTCGCCCGCGGAACGGCCGACGATCTCCGGTGACAAGAGGTCTACACCATGCGGCGCCGAGGTGAAGTCGTAGTCGCGCTCCATGCCGGTGCCGTCACCGACAATGGCGGTGGCGGAGATGCCCTGGCTGGACCGCAGATAAGAACCGTGGAAGCCGGTGCTGGTGACGAGCACCATGCCGCCCATGCCGGCGGAGGCCGAGGCGCCGCCGGATTTGGTCACGCCCTTCACACCAAGCGCCGCAGCCTCGGCTTCGAGCGCGCGACGCTCGAGTTCCGAGGTCGCGGGCACGTCAGGGTCGAGCAGATCGAGATCGGGGAAGTCGCGCGCGAGCAGTGCCGGATCGGCAAGGCCGACATATTTGTCGTCGGGCGCGACGCGCGCCATCGCAACCGCTCGCTCGGCAAGCTTGGTCACGGCATCGCCGCTGGTATCATTGGTCGAGACCACCGCCTGACGGCGGCCGACCAGCACGCGCAGGCCGACATCGTCGCCCTCGGACCGTTCGGATTCCTCGACGCGGCCGTCGCGGACCTCGACGCCTTGCGAGACGCCACGCACGGCGACTGCATCGGCCGCATCCGCGCCGGCGCGCCTTGCAGCCTCCACCAGCCGCTGCGCGAGATCGGAGAGCGCAGACTGGTCGAACAGGTCGCGGCTGGCTGTGGACGAATCCTTGGGCGAAAGCGTCGAGCTTGGTGAAGGGTTCACAAACGAAATCCTGTTGGGGCGGGCTGCGGGACCGGAACCCACAGATGTGCCCTGATCGCGCGGACTTCAAGCATTTTCAGCCCACCAAAAGCTCAGATTCGCACCTTGCGCGCAACGTCTCGTCAATCATGCGCGCCAAGGTCTTGTCAATCATGCGCGGCGGTGAGGTTGGATTAACCAGCCTTTTTAAGCGGTTTCGGAAAGGCTCGCGCTAAGGTCCTCGCATCGACCGGGAACATAATCCTGGCGGGGAGAACTAAAGCCGTGAGGCGTCAAACAGCAACAAGCGGGATCGCTCCCGCCGGGTCGAGCCGCTCCCTGCGGCTCGACCCCCTTTCCCTTCCGGTCCGCTTCGATGCGCATGATCCGCGCGCCGACGGATATGTACGGCAGATCGAGCTTCATCGCGAACGTGTCGTGCTGCACCGTGCCGTCCGCGGCATGCGGATGGCAATCAATGTTCGCGTCAGCGACTTCACCGGCGTCGCGCTGCGCGGCAACGACGAGGCCCAGACCCTCGTCCTCGTTCATCGCGATCCCTCGCTCTCCATTCCGCTGCTGGTCAGCGCCGACGGCGACGAACTCGTTGAGGCCTGGGCAATCTGGAGCGAGCTGTTCGCACTTCCGCAGCTCGACGAAGGCGCACGCCAGCCCGCGCCGCGCCGTCGCCGCGCCAACCCGATTCGCGACCGCCGTCCGAAATTTCTGATGCGCCGCCGCACCGGTGTCGCACGGGAGTTGTCGGTGCATCGCGATGAGCGCGAGATCATCGCCCGGAGTTAAGCCGTCCGCATCACCGCGTCGGCCAGCAAACCCGCAAACAACAACAGCCCAGCGTCGCGGTTCGAGTAGAACAGGCGCTTGCAGAGATCGCCATCGCTGATATTCAGCCGCCCGATCTGCGAGGCCAGATGCACGGCGAAGGCCCCAAGTCCGAGCCAGGCCGGCCAGCGCGCATCGCCCGACGCCAGCGCCACGCCGATCAGCAGCACCGCGAGGCCGTAGAACAGTATCAGCGCCTGGTGCGTATGCGCACCGAACAGGCGCGCGGTGGACTTGATGCCGATCAGCGCATCGTCCTCGGCGTCCTGATGCGCGTAGATCGTGTCGTAGCCGATCACCCAGGAGATCGCGCCGGCATAGAGCACGAGCGCGGTGACATCGATCCGCCCGAAGGTGACGGCAAATCCCATCAGGGCGCCCCAGGAGAACGCGAGCCCGAGCACGATCTGCGGCCACCAGGTGATGCGCTTCATGAACGGGTAGATCGCGACGATCAGCAGCGAGGCAATGCCGGTCAGGATCGCGAAGCGGTTGAACTGCAGCAACACCACGAGCCCGATCAGCGCCTGCGCGACCATGAACGCCAGCGCCTGCTTCGCGCTCACCTGGCCGGAGGGCAGCGGCCGCGAGCGGGTGCGCTCGACCTTGTCGTCGAGGTCACGGTCGGTGATGTCGTTCCAGGTACAGCCTGCCCCCCGCATGACGAAGGCGCCGATGAAGAACAGGACGATGGTGAGCGGCAGGCCGCGGACGTCATGGGCCATGCCGGCGGCGAGCGCCGCCGACCACCAGCACGGCATCAACAGGAGCCAGGAGCCGATCGGACGATCGAAGCGGGACAAGCGCAGATAAGGCCGCGCCCATTGCGGCGCACGCGTATCGACCCAGTTGCCGGTGGAATCGGCAACTCGGGCTGACGTGTCGCTCATCGCGTCAGGACGTTGCCGTTGAGTGTGTCGAAGGTGCTGCCGCCCTTCTTACCGGCATTGGCCTCGGGCGGCGAGCCCGAACCCAGCACTTCGCTCAGCGACGGACCGGCCGGTCCGCGCGGCTGGTTCTGCATCTGCTGCGCAACATTGCAGACCTTCGCCGCCATGGCCTCGGTGTTCTTGTGGCCGTCTTTCATCTGCGCGCCGACCTGCGCCGGAATCCCGCACTTCGAGGCATTGGCCTCGATGTACTTGATCATCTTGGTCTCAGCCTGGCTGAAGTTGCGGATCAGCTTGCAGGCCTCGTCAGGCGGGGCGTGACGGTCGCTCGCGGCCTTGATCAGCTTGCCGCGTTTTTCGGCATCTTCGCGCAGAGGCATGAACGCCTTCATGCAGTCCTCGCCGGGACCGGCTTGCGTCGGCGGGGCCGCGCTGAAGGCGCCGGCGCCACCGACAGGAGCGGCGCCATTCACGGGGAAGGAGGATTGCGGCGCGCCGCCGACGGAGGCGACGGGCGCCGAGCCATTGACGGGCGGGAAGGCGGAACTGGTTGGGGCTTGGCCCGGCAGCGGCGCGGGGAAGCCCTGCGCATAGGCACCAACGGCGCCCATCGTGACCATGGCGGCAGTGATCGGAACCATCAAATGACGGATCATCAAGGCAGTCTCTCCGGCAGGAGCTTGCGGGGTTCGGCGTCTTCCCAATTGAAGCGCAACCGGCGTGCTCGCGATTTTACGATTCCCGCCGGCCCTTAACAACCCGTTGAATAGGGCGGGAGCGCGGCGCGCCGACGCACCATTTTGGCAAAATTTACCCCGAAAGGACTGCTTTCGGTTAAGAACGGCGGCAAATCGGACCTTTGACGATGCCTTCCCACGATTTCCGCGGCCCCCGCCTGTTCGTCGACGCCCCGCTTGCCCAGGACGGCAGGGTCGAGCTCGACCGCGACCAGAGCAATTATCTCGGCAATGTGCTGCGGCTTGCCGCCGGGGCCGAGGTTTTGGCGTTCAACGGCCGCGACGGCGAGTGGCAGGCCGCCATTGAAGGCCGCAAGCGGCCGGACGGTCTCGTCATCCTCCAGCAGACCCGGCCGCAGGACCGGCTGCCCGACCTCGCCTACATCTTCGCTCCGCTCAAGCATGCCCGGCTCGACTACATGGTGCAGAAGGCCATCGAGATGGGCGCCGCCAGCCTGCAGCCGGTTCTGACCCGATTCACCCAGGCCTCACGCGTCAATACCGAGCGGATGCGCGCCAATGTCGTCGAGGCGGCCGAGCAATGCGGCATTCTCAGCATCGCCACCGTTGCCGAGCCGGTGCCGCTGGAGCGCTTCTTGACCCAGCGCGCCGCTGGCAGGCTGCTGATCTTCTGCGACGAGGCGGCGGAGCTCGAAAACCCCATTCGGAGCTTGCAAGCCGCACGCGCCGGGGAGGGAATCGACGTGCTGATCGGACCCGAAGGCGGCTTTGCCGAGGAAGAGCGGGTCCTGCTGCTGCGGCAGCCGAAAATCCTGCGGCTGGCGCTCGGACCCCGCATCATGCGGGCCGACACCGCCGCGGTGGCCGCGCTGGCGCTGGTGCAGGCGGTGCTGGGCGACTGGGGTGGCGAACGCGGCTAAGGCACGTTGCTATTCGCCTCGTAGCGATCGGTTCAGGGTCTCCGAAGGCAACTCTCCGAAAGCCTCTCTGTAGCTCGCTGCGAATTCGCTGAGATGCCAGAAACCATGCGCAAGCGCGCAGGACTTCACACTCCGGCCTGCTCGGCCGGTGCGCAGTTGCTTGCGTACCGACCAGAGGCGCAAGACCCGGCTATAGCGATGTGGGCTCATGCCGCAGATGGCCCGTGTCGCACTCTGGAGAGTCCGGACCGACACGCCCGCCTGTTCCGCCAGTTCGGTGGTCTTGTGCCAGATCATCAGATCGCGCCGAATCAGTTTTTCCATATCAGCCACGATCCGCCGATAATGCTCGGTGGTGGACGACGCAGGTGCGCTTGCGACACTGGACCAGATCGCCGCATCCATCGTGCTGAGCAGTGACCGTTCGACAATCGTTTGCGAAGCCGGCTCATTCAGGAAGTCCGGGTCATTTGCCGCGGTTTCAAGCGAGATCGAGATCAGACGGCGCAGCGAGGCAAGCACGTCCGGCGCCGGATTCAGCAAATGGCATCCATCGCTCAATTCAGGCAATGGCTCCCGCCCGGATGGACTGAAGTAGACCACCGCCAGCAGACGCCCCTCCGGCTCATGCACCAAGCAATCTGAACCGCCTTTTAGAATGACAACAGAACCGCCGGTCGATTGCCCGTTTATGCGGGCAGAGGTCACGTGATCCATCGGTACCACCACTGCGGCAGCATTGGTGAGCTGATAGCCGCGAATGATCCGGGGGAAGGTTTTCAACAGCGACAGGGTCAGGGTCGGCAAGGTGAGCCGGGCACGCATGATCGCGGTCGTCCCGACAGACAACGGCATGCTCGATGCGCCGGCGTATTTCTCGGTCTCACCGAAATGATCGATGTCATACGATTTGAGCTCGAGCGCCGAGGACGGCTTGAGATCCTGGAACGACATCAAGCGATCCGCCGCTATCTTTTGCATTGCCTCGCGAGCAGGGACTAGACGGCTTTGATCCATGTTCTGCTGCTTACCTGACGTTCTTCGTAGAGACGGCGACTTTAGCGCGGCGCAAACCACCCGGCGCTCTGGCCCCGGCGCGCCGCAGGTCGCGGGGCATTGAGAATGGCACGAACGATCAGAAGGTCGAGTGGATCTAAGTCGTAGTGCCGGAACATCTCGCTAATCAAAACAGCATATAGGCCAGCGTGTGTCGCGCGACCGTTCCGATAACGTCTGTGCGTTGCCGCATGAATCGGAAACCAACTTTCGCATTGTAAACGAAGGCTCTGCGAACGGACCGTCCGCCCTACCCAAATTGAGCATGCGACCAGTGGACACCCTCAACCGGGCCAAGCAGCTCGCGGATGAGGTTACATGTGAGGCAGCGAGCATTCCGGCCAGGCGGCCATTCCTTCGTGGAAGCGGCCCGGAGAGCTCGCTGGCCGAATGAATGAGGGTGAGGCGTCCAACCTAACTCGATCGGCCGCAGCGCGATTAGGTATTATATTACCTAGCTTGGCGACGACGCCTGAATTGGGCTTCGCATCCTCTGCTGACGGTGCGTCGCTCCGGCGCTGTTAAGCGATTGATCCTTTGGAGGTCGAAACCGCTTCCGGGCCATGCTAAGGCCTGCGGCAATTCGTTCCCTGCTTGCCCTGCCCGGTTCCACCGGGACGATGGACCCCGAGATGACCGCGACTGCCACCTCAAATGCTGCCGGCTCCGCCTGGGCGGACACGCTGCTGCTGTCGTTCGCGCAGGCCGGCTATGTCAGGGCCGAGCCCGCCATCCTGCAGCCGGCCGAACCGTTCCTGGATCTCTCCGGCGAGGACATCCGCAAGAGCCTGTACCTGACCACGGACCTATCCGGCGATGAGCTCTGCCTGCGCCCGGACCTGACCATACCGGTGGCCCGCGATTACCTCAGCTCTGGCCGTGCCGGCCAGCCGGCCGGGTTCAGTTATCTCGGCCCGGTGTTCCGCTACCGCAGCGGCCAGAGCAGCGAATTCCTGCAGGCCGGCATCGAGTCGTTCGGCCGCCAGGACCGCGCCGCGGCCGATGCCGAAATGCTGGCGCTGGCGCTGGAGGCGACCGCCGCCTTCGGCGTTCGCGACGTCGAGATCCGCACCGGCGACGTGGCGCTGTTCAACGCGCTGCTCGACGCGCTCGACCTCTATCCGGTCTGGCGCCGCCGCCTGGTCAAGGATTTCAACCGCAAGATCAGCCTGGAGCAAGATCTCGAGCGGCTGGCAGCCGCGACCACCGCGACCCGCAGCGAATATGAGGGCGTGCTCGCGGCGCTCGCCGGCTCCGACCGCAAGGCAGCGCTCGCTTTCGTAACCGACCTCATGTCGATCGCCGGCACCACCAATGTCGGCGGCCGCACCACCGCCGAGATTGCCGACCGCTTCCTCGAGCAGTCGACGCTGAAGGGCGGCGCGCTGCCGCGCGAGGCCATCGCCGTGCTCAAACGTTTCCTGTCGATATCGGGTAACCCCGATGACGCCGTGGCCGAGCTGCGCGCGCTCACCAATGATGCGAAGCTCGACCTCAGTGCTGCGATCGACCAGTTCGAAAGCCGGGTCGGCTTCATGGCCGCGCGCGGCATCGATGTGAAGGCGACGCGCTTTTCCACCGCGTTCGGGCGCGGGCTCGACTACTACACCGGCTTCGAATTCGAGCTGCATCACCGCGGCAACGGCGCCGAGCCGCTGGTTGCCGGCGGCCGCTATGACGGATTGATGACCCAGCTTGGATCGGCCGAGCCGATCCCCGCGGTCGGTTTCTCGGTCTGGGTGGATGCGCTGACCCGGATCGGCCGCAAGGTGGGAGCTTAAGTCATGAGCGCGCCATTCGTTCTGGCCGTTCCCTCCAAGGGCCGCCTTCAGGAAAATACCGAGGCCTTCTTCGCCCGCGCCGGGCTGAAGCTGTCGAAGGCGGGCGGCGCCCGCGACTATCGCGGCACGCTCGCTGGCCTCGACAATGTCGAGGTCGCCTATCTCTCGGCGAGCGAAATCGCCTCGCAACTGTCCCGCGGCTCGGCGCATCTCGGCGTCACTGGCGAGGATCTGGTGCGGGAGACCATCGCGGACGCCGACAAGCGCGTCTCCCTGATCGAAGGCCTCGGCTTCGGCTATGCCGACGTCGTCGTCGCGGTGCCGCAGGCGTGGATCGACGTCCGCACCATGGCCGACCTCGACGACGTCACCACCGGCTTCCGCGAGCAGCATCACATGCGGATGCGGGTCGCAACCAAGTTCATCAATCTCACCCGCGCCTTCTTCCAGAGCCAAGGCATCACCGATTACCGCATCGTCGAAAGCACGGGCGCGACCGAAGGCGCACCGGCCGCCGGCAGCGCCGAGTTGATCGTCGATATCACCACGACCGGCGCGACGCTCGCCGCCAACGGATTGCGGGTGCTCGACGACGGCGTGATCCTGCGCAGCCAGGCCAATCTGGTCGCCTCAAGGGACGCCGATTGGTCGCCGCAAGCGCGGGAGACCGCGCGAATCATCCTCGATCACATCGCGGCGCGGGCGCGGGCCAACAAATACCGCGAAGTCCGCACCCGCTTCCGCCAGTGCGACGCGGCCATGCTCACCGAGGCCCATGAGCGCTTCGGCGTCGAAGCCCCGTTCGGCGGACCGACCTCGTCAGGCATGCTCACGCTGCACTGCCCGCCGGGCCAGCTCTATGCACTCGCGAGCTTCCTGCGCGGGCATGGCGCCGAGACCGTCTCGGTGGTTTCGCTGGATTACGTGTTCGACCGGGAGAACCCGCTGTTCGCCAGGCTCGAGGCGTTCCTGCGGCAGTGAGCCCAAAGTTTGTTGAGCAATTCCGTTCAGCGTAGCGACAGCAAACGGCAGCTACCATATGCTGTTGAGATGACCTTGAACGCCTCTGGAACCTTGATCGATGACGCTGGGCTCTGACGTTTCCGGCATGACGACCAACGCGGCAAGCGCCGCCGCGAAGGGGCTGTCGATTGTCGTCCCGCTCTACAACGAAGCCGCGGGCCTCGCCGCCCTACACCAGCGCATCTGCGATCTCGCAAAGACCTTGCGGCAGCGCTATCGCTTGGCTTGCGAGGTCGTCTATGTCGACGACGGTAGCGCGGACGCGACGCTGTCGATCGCCCGCTCGCTGCCGGCCGACGCGGTCGACGTCCAGGTGGTGTCGCTGTCGCGCAATTTCGGCAAGGAGGCCGCGCTGATGGCTGGCCTCGACCATGCCCGGCTCGGCGCGGTGCTGTTCATGGACGGCGACGGCCAGCATCCGCCGTCGCTGGTCGAGCGACTGGTGCGGCACTGGATCGAGGACGGCTACGACGTCGTCTATACCGCCAAGGCGCATCGCGACAACGAGCCCTTCCTGCGGCGGCTCGCCGGGCGCGGCTTCTATGCGCTGATCAATTGGGGCGCGCGCCAGAAGATTCCCGAAGACGCCGGCGACTTCCGCCTGCTGTCGCCGCGCGCGGTCGCAGCACTGAGGCAGCTGCCCGAGCGCAACCGCTTCTTCAAGGGCCTCGCGAGCTGGATCGGCTTCCGCCAGATCCGCGTCGATTACGAGCCCGCGCCGCGCACCCATGGCGTGACGACCTTCAGCGCCGCACGCCTGCTTGGTCTTTCGATCGAAGGCGTCACCTCGTTCTCGGTGGCGCCGCTGCGCTTCGCCAGCCTGCTCGGCGTGATCCTCGCCGGCGGAGCGTTCCTGTTCGGTCTGTCGATCCTCTGGGAGGTCTTGACCACCGGCAAGCAGGTGCCCGGCTATCCCTCACTCGTGATCGGCCTGATGACGATCGGCGGCGTGCAGCTCATCATGATCGGCATCGTCGGCGAATATATCGGCAAGATCCTCTCCGAGCTGAAGGCGCGCCCGATCTACTTCGTCGCCGAGCACAGTGAAAAGCATTTCGAAACCGAGAAGGCCCAGGACGCTTCAAGCCTGGACGCCTCGAAGAGGACGGCGGCCGAATGAGCGCGGCCGCGCCGCTGCGGCGGATCTGGCTCTGCGCCGACGATTACGGCATCAGCCCGGGCGTCAATCGCGCCATCCGCGACCTGATCGAACGCGGCCGTCTCAACGCTACCTCGGTGATGATGGTGGGACCTGCGGTCGAGCGCAGCGAGATCGAAGCGCTCCAGGCGGCAGCGCAAGCGAGCCCACGCTGCGCGATCGGATTGCACGTGACGTTGTCGGCACCGTTCCGGCCGCTCACCATGCATTTCCGTCCGCTCGACGGCGACATGTTTCTCCCGTTTCCGAAGCTGCTGCGCGCGGGTCTTGCGCGAAGGCTCGACCGCGAGTTCTTTCGCAACGAGGTCAAGGCGCAGCTGGCAGCCTTCGCGAAAGCGTTCGGACGCGCGCCTGACTTCGTCGACGGCCATCAGCATGTGCAGCTCTACCCGCAGGTGCGCGACGGCTTTGTCGATGCGGTGAGCGAAGTCGCGCCAAAAGCCTGGGTGCGCCAGGGCGGCCGCGACCTGCCGCTGATGCAGCGGCTGGCCTCACCGAAAGCCATGGTGCTCGACATTCTCAGCGCGCAATTCCGCCGCCGTGCCGTCAGCGCGGGCCTCAGCTTCAATCCCGGCTTCGCCGGCGCCTATGATTTCACGCGGGCGGCCGATTTCGGCGAGCTGATGCGGCAATTTCTCGAAGGCCTGCCGGATGGCGGCCTCGTGATGTGTCATCCCGGCTTCGTCGACGAAATTCTCACCGGGCTCGACCCGATGACGGATGTCCGCGAACGCGAGCACTCCTATCTCGCCGGCGATGCCTTTGCGCGCCTGCTGACGGACAGCGGCGTCACGCTGGGGTAAAACCGGCGAAGTTTGCGAGAAAGCCGCCCCGCGGGGCAGCTTGTCGCATACCGAAATTTAATCCAGCCGGCACTGTTGGGGCCACAATGGAACCCTACATCTGCCTCGCGCTTGTTTTGCGCGAGGGAGACTGACCATGACGCCGCAGGAACGCCAGCTCGTCGACGAGCTTTTCGACCGGCTTTCGAAACTGGAAAATGCACCGCGCGATCCCGACGCGATCGCCGCGATCTCCGACGGCCTGCGCAAGGCGCCCGGCGCCATCTATGCGCTGGTGCAGACCGTGCTGTTGCAGGACGAGGCGCTGAAGCGTGCTCACAACCGCATCCAAGAGCTGGAGGCGGCGCAGGCGCCCGAGCAGGCGCAGTCCGGCGGTTTCCTGGACACCATGCGCGACACGCTATTCGGCGGGGGCCCGTCGCGCGGCTCGGTTCCGAACGTGCCGCCGCGTGACTCGCGGCCGGTATGGAACAGCGGCCAGGCGATGCAGCAGCCCCAGCCGGGCTATGGCCAACCACCGTACGGGCAGGCCTACGGCCAAGGACCGGGTCAGGGCTATGGTGCGCCGCCGATCGGCGGTGGCGGTGGCTCGTTCCTCGGCACGGCGGCGGCCGCCGCGGCCGGCGTCGTCGGCGGCTCGCTGCTGCTCTCCAGCATCCGCGGCATGATGGGCGGATCGCATCAGCAGGCCTTCGGCGACACCAATGCCCTGGGCGATCGCAGCCCCTGGACCGGCAGCGATCAGTCCGGCGGCTCGCTCGCGCGCGATGCCGGCCTCGACGACATCGGCTCGAACCGCGGCGATGCTTCCCGGCAGGGCTTCGCCGACCACGCTTCGAACGACGACCAGAATTACAACGATCAGAACGACAATGACGGCGGCAATGTCGACCTCGCCGACGACGGCGATTTCGGCGGCGGAGATGATGGCGGCAGCGATTACGCCTGACGCTTCTTATCCTTGCTCCAAACGAGAACGGCCGCCGATGAGGCGGCCGTTTTTGGTTCCGAGCGCTATGCGCCTACATCACCACGACCTTGGTGCCGACGTTGACGCGGCCGTAGAGATCGATGACGTCCTCGTTGCGCATGCGAATGCAGCCCGAGGAGACGTTGGTACCGATGGTCCAAGGCTCGTTGGAGCCGTGGATACGGTAGAGCGTCGAGCCGAGATACATCGCGCGCGCACCGAGCGGATTTTCGGGGCCGCCTTCCATATGCCTCGGCAGGTCAGGACGGCGCGCGATCATTTCCGCCGGCGGCGTCCAGGCCGGCCATTCGCGCTTGGCCGTGATCGACTTCACGCCGGACCAGGTGAAGCCGGGGCGGCCGACGCCGATGCCGTAGCGCATCGCGCGGCCGTTGCCCTCGACGAGGTAGAGGAATTTGTTCGGCGTATCGACCACGATCGTGCCGGCGCTTTCGTTGCCGCTATAGTCAACGAGTTGTTTCTCGAATTTCGGATCGAACTGACGCTGCCGCGGGTCGACCGCCTCCTGCTGGAGACCTGCGTCCTGCATCTGCGGTTCGCCCATCGGCGGCAGGCGGCGCTGGTCATAATAACCCGGCTGCTGCTGATACACCGGCTGCTGCGGAGCGTAGGCCGGACCGCGACCGGGCCCGTCACCGAAGATGAACTCGATGAAGCCGCCGCCCATGTTCGAATTGGACGCGACGCGAACCGGCGCAGGCGGCACCTGCGGCTGGTACAGCACCGCGGGCGGATCGTTCGGCACGCTATTGTCGAAGGCGCTGGCGCTGTTGACGCCGGCAAGGAAGGTGCAAGCGCTGCCAAGCAGCGCAACGGACATTTTCTTGAACATCGACGTACTCTGTACTGTTTCGTCTAGATCACATGCGTCGTGGCGAGGTGATGGCTGATCCGCACCCGCGACGTGGTCAATAAAGAGCAAAAGCCGTTTTGTTTGGTAAACGGAAACGCCATTTCGATTCACCACGTCGTCGGCAGCGGCGCAATTTGGCGATCAGCGTTTATTTTCGATGAACGCCGCGCACGCATGGTTAATCGCTCGTTTGCAAGCCGTCGCGCACAGCCGTACGACAGTTCCGGCTGTGAACTTCGTGTTAAATCGCTTCTGCCTACAAAGACGCGTGAGTGAGGTGGGGGGAGTTCTTGATGGCTATTCACCGCAAACGTTTTCGTGTCGAGGAGGCTATTGTCGGCGAGATGCCCAGCCCCGAAATGATTGAGGAGGCTGCGCCGATGCATAGCGAGATCATGGCCGAGTTGCGTGCGATCCGCACGCAGATGGCGAAGGGCACCGCGCCGTTGTCCGGCAGCGCCGCCATGGCGGCGATCGACGCCTCCACCGCCCACGAGCTCTCGGAAGCCCGTACCATGCTCGATACTTACCGAGCGCAGATCGAGCAGTGCGAGAAGCTGAAGGTCGAGCTCGACCTCATCCACGACGCCATCGACCGCACCAAGCGCGAGATCGCGACACTGCATGGCAAGAGCTTCGACGGCGGCGAAATGGCCAAGGTCAATGGCGAGCTCGGCGCGGTCGTCGGCGGTACCGAACAGGCGACCCAGCAGATCCTCGAAGCCGCCGAGTCGATCGACCAGGCGGCCAGCGCGATGGCCAAGGTGCAATCGGCCGATCAGCAGAAGCGGCTCGCCGACGATATCCAGGAACGCGTCATCTCGATCTTCGAAGCCTGCAACTTCCAGGACCTGACTGGTCAGCGCATCAGCAAGGTCATGAGCACGATGAAGTTCATCGAGCAGCACATCAATTCCATGATGGAAATCTGGGGCGGCGTCGACGCGATCAAGTCCCACGTCGTGCCGCAGGTCGACACCCGCAGCGATGACGACAAGCTTCTCAACGGCCCGAAGCTCGCAGGCGACGTCGGCCACGCCTCGCAGGACGACATCGACGCGCTGTTCGACTGAACGGACGCGACGCTCTGAATAACGAAACGCCGGCGCAAGCCGGCGTTTTTTTGTTGTCTATCGTCCCCCGCTGTCATCGTCCGCGCAGGCGGACGATCCAGTATTCCAGAGACGGCAATGATTGAGCCGAGAAGCCGCGGCGTACTGGATGTCCGCCTGCCGCCTACGCTAAAGCTTCGGCGCCCCTGGACCTCAACCCCGGCGAAGCCTTGGCGTAGCCGGGTCGCGGGGCATGACGAAGGATAGAGACTACGCCCTCGGCGCGCAGCGGACGTAGACCATGTTGCCGTAGCGGGTGGCGGCGTCCTTGTCGATGAAGCGGGTGATGAGGACGCGGCCGTCGAAGGAGACGATCTCGCGGTCCTGGTCGCCGGGCGTCGGACCTGCCGGCCCGATATAGTTCTTGCCGCTCGGCGAGCCCTTCAGGCGCAGCTCCTGCGGTGTTGCCTGGTCGGCCAGATGCATGATCACGCCGCCGGAGGAGCCGGCCGTGATCACGTAAGGATTTTTGCATTGGGCCCGGGCGGCAGCCTCGGTGCGGGCGCGGTCGGCCGGGTTCTGGAACGAGGCCAGGCCCCAGCGCCCGACGATCTCGTCGGCGCGGATCGACGCGGGCATTTCCGGACCGGTGCCGGGCTCGGCCTCGGGGGGCGGTGAGGACGAAGAAAAGGACGGCAGGCTCATGCCGCCGCCGCAGGCACCAAGCAGCAGCGCCAGGCAAGAAGCCGCCGCCAGATTGGCGACCGTGCGCGCGTGAGCTGAACTGATCATGGCATTCCCCCGGACAAAACCATGGCCGCACCCCTTACGCAGCCAAGCGCAAAACCGCTGCCGGAGCAATGACGTCCTTTAATACGCCGGCACCCCGAACAAGTTTCCAATGTCACCATCCTATATCCGTCTCACCAATCGCTTAACCACCTTTGCTTGACAGGATCGCGGCCAAGCCATATTCCCGGGCGCACCATTAGCACTCTGAAAGATGGATTGCTAACGCGCGCCGATCGATCCTCGGGAAGGGTGGACGGAAGCGCCGCCCGCCCACTTCCTCTCCTTCCGAAGCGAGCCTCCAAAGGGAAACGTCATGACTAAATCCAAATTTCGTCCGCTGCATGACCGTGTCGTGGTCAAACGTATCGACGCCGAGTCAAAGACCAAGGGCGGCATCATCATTCCGGACACGGCCAAGGAAAAGCCGTCCCAGGGCGAAGTCGTCG
The DNA here is from genome assembly GCF_023100665.1 of Bradyrhizobium sp. CW1. Classification (NCBI taxonomy): domain Bacteria; kingdom Pseudomonadati; phylum Pseudomonadota; class Alphaproteobacteria; order Hyphomicrobiales; family Nitrobacteraceae; genus Bradyrhizobium; species Bradyrhizobium sp. CW1. The sequence goes on along the minus strand of NZ_CP064684.1, from coordinate 1,070,606 downwards.
CCGTCGGCCCCGGTGGTCGCGACGAGGCCGGCAAGCTGATCCCGATCGACCTCAAGGTCGGCGACCGTGTGCTGTTTGGCAAGTGGTCGGGCACCGAGGTCAAGATCGACAACGATGAGCTCCTGATCATGAAGGAGTCGGACATTATGGGCGTGATGGCCTAAGGCCAGACGCCTGAACGGCCGCTGAATGCATGCCCGGGTCACTCGATCCGGGCATGCATCATTCCGCCGGGTTCGATCGCGGACCCCGGAATGAGGCGACCCAATTAGCAAGACACATCACGAAGAAGAGGAATTGCAGACCATGGCTGCCAAAGACGTCAAGTTTTCCGGAGACGCGCGCGAACGCATGCTGCGCGGCGTCGATATTCTCGCCAACGCCGTCAAGGTGACGCTCGGCCCGAAAGGCCGCAACGTGCTCATCGAGAAGTCGTTCGGCGCGCCCCGCATCACCAAGGACGGCGTCACCGTCGCCAAGGAGATCGAGCTCGAGGACAAGTTCGAGAACATGGGCGCCCAGATGGTGCGTGAGGTCGCCTCCAAGACCAACGACCTCGCCGGCGACGGCACCACCACCGCGACCGTGCTGGCCCAGTCCATCGTCCGCGAAGGCGCCAAGTCGGTTGCCGCCGGCATGAACCCGATGGACCTCAAGCGCGGCATCGACATCGCGGTCGCGGCCGTCGTCAAGGACATCGAGAAGCGCGCCAAGCCGGTCGCCGCCTCCTCCGAGGTCGCCCAGGTCGGCACCATTTCGGCCAACGGCGATGCCGCCATCGGCAAGATGATCGCGCAGGCGATGCAGAAGGTCGGCAACGAGGGCGTCATCACCGTCGAGGAGAACAAGTCACTCGACACCGAGGTGGACATCGTCGAGGGCATGAAGTTCGACCGCGGCTATCTCAGCCCCTACTTCGTCACCAACCCCGAGAAGATGACGGCCGAGCTCGAGGACGCTTACATCCTCCTGCACGAGAAGAAGCTGTCCGGCCTGCAGGCCATGCTGCCCGTGCTGGAAGCCGTGGTGCAGTCGGGCAAGCCGCTCGTCATCATCGCCGAGGACGTCGAGGGCGAGGCGCTGGCCACCCTGGTCGTCAACCGCCTCCGTGGCGGCCTGAAGGTCGCCGCCGTCAAGGCGCCGGGCTTCGGCGACCGCCGCAAGGCCATGCTCGAGGACCTCGCGATCCTCACCGGCGGCCAGCTGATCTCCGAAGACCTCGGCATGAAGCTCGAGAGCGTGACGGTGAAGATGCTTGGGCGCGCGGGCAAGGTTGTGATCGACAAGGAGAACACCACGATCGTCAAGGGCGCCGGCAGGAAGCCGGAGATCGAGGCCCGCGTCGGCCAGATCAAGGCCCAGATCGAGGAAACCACCTCGGATTACGACCGTGAGAAGCTCCAGGAGCGCCTCGCCAAGCTCGCAGGCGGCGTCGCGGTGATCCGCGTCGGCGGTGCCACCGAGATCGAGGTCAAGGAGAAGAAGGACCGCGTCGAGGATGCGCTCAACGCCACTCGCGCCGCGGTGCAGGAAGGCATCGTCCCCGGCGGCGGCGTCGCGCTGCTCCGCGCCAAGAAGGCGGTCGGCCGTCTGACCAACGCCAATGCCGACGTCCAGGCCGGCATCAACATCGTGCTGAAGGCACTGGAAGCCCCGATCCGCCAAATCTCCGAGAACGCGGGCGTGGAAGGCTCGATCGTCGTCGGCAAGATCCTGGAGAACAAGTCCGAGACCTTCGGCTTCGACGCCCAGACCGAGGAGTATGTCGACATGGTCGAGAAGGGCATCATCGACCCCGCCAAGGTGGTGCGTACCGCGCTCCAGGACGCCGCATCGATCGCCGGTCTGCTGGTGACCACCGAGGCCATGGTCGCGGAGTCGCCGAAGAAGGAAGCCGCCTCCGGCATGCCGGCCGGTGGCGGTATGGGCGGCTTCTAAGGCCGAACCTCGCCTGACAGTGCTGCGAAGGCCGCCTCCGGGCGGCCTTCTTTTTGCCGATCATGGCCCGTGCTTTCCAATTCAACCGGCGGCCAAAACCCACTACGGTGACGGCCGATTCGAATTGTTTGGGCCTGATCTCGTCGGAAAACCGCTTCACACTTTCCGGATCATGCCCACTTTGCCCGGGGATTTCGTCGATGCGCGCGCTTGTGTTTTGCTCCACGGCCGTTCTGGCGGCTCTGCTTGCAGGTTCGCCAGAGGTCGCATCCGCCCAGATGAAGCTGGCGCCGAAGGCCACGGCGCCCGGCGGCGTCGAGACGCGCTATTTCACCTCGATCGACGGGCTGATGGACGGCAATGCCGACGTGATCTTGAAAGAGACACGCCAGGGCAAGACCGTCACCGCAGCCGTGCTCGACGTCTGCTATCCCGTCGCGAAGAATTCCGACCGCAAGGACCGCTTCGTCGTCAATCTCCAGGTCGCGGGCCAGAACCTGACGGGTACGACGCAGAGCCTCGGCGCGAAGGCGCCGGTCACAGTCAAGCTGCTGCGCAAACAGGCCGGAGACACGTTCGAATTCCGCGGCCAGATCAGCATTGGCCAGACCGTGACCGAGGTCACCTCGCCCGACAATTCCGATCTCAGCGAGAAGGAATTCCTCGACAACCAGACCTCCGACGACGGCATCACGCCGCAGCCGAAGGACTTCACCGACGTCTCGCCGGAAGCGATCGCGGTCAAGGTCAAGCTGGATGCCGCGACCGAGTTCCTGAAGAGCCTGAAGGGCCAGGACGTCGAGGTGACGCTGGCGAGTCTCACCGTCGGCTGCGACGCGCTGCGCGCGGGCGAGCAGACCATCAACATGTCGGTCGATCCGGAGCGCGCCGGCGCGCTGCTGGCGAAATTCAAGGCGACGCCCGGCGTCACCGCCGCGGGCTGGACCGCGGGCATGACCGAGATGGACCGCACCATCCGCATTGCCGCCGCCGATTGGCGCGAGGGCGACAAGATCAACCGCGACAAGCTCGCGGCCGCGGTGGCTGGCGTGCTGAGCAGGACGCTCGCGGCAAAGCCGGTCTCGCAAAGCTTCAACCCGGCGACCGGCAAGCTCAAGCTGGTGTTCAAGCGACCGAACCAGGATTTTCCCGCGCTCGAGCTCACCGACACGATCGAGGTCGCGGGCCTCGTCTCGCCCGACAAGCCCGGCACGACCGACAAGCTCATGCTCTGGATCGGGAGTCCCGCGACCACGACCACTGACGAGAGCAGCGGCGCCAAGCTCAATCTCTCGGACGAAGCGACCGCGGACGAGGAAGGCGATCAGCCCGACGACAACGGTTCGGTCGAGGCGCTCACCAAGGAGCTGAAAGGCCAGCGCTGGGACGCCGACAAGTCGGTGTGGAAGTGATGTAGCCCGCATATCAACTCTCGGTCGTCGCCCGGCTTGACCGGGCGATCCAGTACTCCGAGAAGGTTTTGATGAATCGAGAAGCCGCGGCGTACTGGATTCCCCGCCTGCCGCCTGTGCTAAAGCTTCGGCGCCCCTGGACCTCAACCCCGGCGAAGCCTTGGCGTAGCCGGGTCGCGGGGAATGACAGCAGGGGCTAATTGCCGTTGACGCGAAAGCGCAGCGGCTTGGGGCCGACGAGCGTGAGCACGTCACCCTGGCGCTTCCAGGTCTCGACACTGCCCAGGGCTGCAACGAGATCGTCGTCGGCCTGGGCCCTTGCCGGCGGGCAGGAGCGGTCCTGGATCTGGCCGGGGACGAAGATCACGGTGTTGCCGGCAACCGAGAACTGGCCCTTGCCGCCCTTGCACCAGAGCTCCAGCACGACTTCGCCATTGTCGCCGATCTCGATGTTCGGAATCCGCTTCGAGCCCGGCTGCGGCAGCGCCTCCAGCGTCATCTCGGTGCCGAACGGAAAACCGTCCTCCGCACGCGCGAGCGTGGACATCGCGAGCGTTGCAACCGCCGCACACACCATCTGCCTGAACGAAACCATGAGACCTCTCGACCGACGTGATTTGCGGCACCTTCTATAAGACGGCGGCGCCGTTGAGAAGGTTCGCCCATGGGCCACGCAAAAATCCCCGCGAGGAGCAACCTCGCGGGGATTTGGCTTAAAGCCGGGCGTGGCCTGCTACTTCAGGACCATCGCCGTGAACGGCCAGACATAGGCCTGCAGCGTCACGAACACGCCGACCAACGAGGCCAGCACGATCGAGTGCCAGAACACGAAGCGCAGGATCGTGCCCTCGTGCCCGTACCAATTCGTCGCGGTGGACGCGACCACGATCGACTGGGCGTCGATCATCTTGCCCATCACGCCGCCGGACGAGTTCGCCGCAGCCATCAGGATCGGCGACAGACCAAGCTGCTCGGAGGTGATCTTCTGAAGATTTCCGAACAGAACGTTGGAAGCGGTATCCGATCCCGTTAGCGCCACGCCCAACCAGCCGAGCAGCGTGCCGAAGAAGGGATAGAGCACGCCGGTTGCAGCAAAGGCGAGACCGAGCGTCGCGTCCACGCCGGAGAGCCGCGTCAGCGTGCCAATCGCGAGCATCGCCGAGATCGTGATCAGCGAGATCGCGCAAAGCCGGATGGTGCGCCCGTATTCCGTCAAGAGCCGGCCAGGACCGACGCCCATCAGGAAGCCTGAGATGATCGCCGCAATCAGCATGCCGGTGCCGGTGAACGAGAGATAGGTGAAGCCGAACACCGCGCTCTCTTTCGTCGGCCCCGGCGCGACCGGCGGCATCTTGTTGATCATCTGATGCAGCTCGGGAACGGGATAGTTCCAGGTGAAGATCGAGTTCGCCCAGGTCTTGAATCCACCATTGCCCCAGATCAGCATCACGATGCAGACGATGATCCACGGCAGCAGCGCGCTGAACAGCTCGCTCTGCGTCAGCGGCGTCTTGTCCATCGGTTTTGCCGCGGCCATGGTGGCGGCCGATTCATCGCGGCCGCGCAGCGCCGGCGACAGCCAGAGCTGCCTGGGCTGCCAGACCTTCAGGAACAGGATCAGCGCCCCCATCGAGATCAGCGACGCCCCGATGTCGACGATCCAGGGATTGACGTAGTTCGAGATCACGAATTGCGGGACCGCGAACGACACGCCGGTGACCAGGATCGCCGGCCAGACGTCCTTCATGCCCTTCCAGCCCGCGAACGCCCACACCACCCAGAACGGCACGATCAGCGAGAAGAACGGCAATTGCCGGCCGACCATCGCGCCGAGGATGTAGGGATCAAGCCCGGTCACCGAGGCAAGGCCTTGGATCGGCGTGCCCAGCGCCCCATAAGCGACCGGCGCGGTGTTGGCGATCAGCGACAGGCCGCTTGCTGCAAGCGGCGAGAAGCCGAGGCCGATCAGGACGGCGCCCGTGATCGCGACCGGCGTGCCGAAGCCCGAGGCGCCTTCGAAGAAGGCGCCGAACGAGAACGCGATCAGCAGCAATTGCAGCCGCCGGTCCTCGGTGACGCCGCCCACCGCGCGCTTGAGCAATTCGAAGCGCCCGGTGCTCACCGTCACCTGGTAGAGGAAGATGACGTTGAGAACGATCCAGCCGATCGGGAAGAACCCGGTGACGATGCCCAGCACCGAGGCGCGGATCGACATGTTCGCCGGCATGGTGAAGACGAAGATCGTGATCAAATTGGCCACGATCACAGCGATGACCGCTGCGATATGAGCCTGGACCCGTCCGCTCGCGATCAGGACCAGCAATGTGACGACAGGGACTGCCGCCGCGATCGTCGACAGCACGGGGCTGTGCAACGGGTCATAAACTTGATTCCACATGATCTTCCTCCCCCACGCATGTGTGCTGCAGGCGGCCCGCGTGGACAGCCGATCCTGCTTGACGCTGAAGCGATAACCCCCGAGCTGGACGCGAATTCCTCGCGAATGCAGCGGTTCCCGTCCGCTCACAAGCTCGCGAAATCCCGAAGCCCCCACCCCGCGCCGTCGAGCCCCATGCTAGGGTTGCAAGCTGCGACAAGCCAACGCAAATTGCAGGACTTGCGACTTTAGTCTAAGCGCGCCGATTTCCGCCGTCGTCCCAAGTCTTTGGCCCCGGGCAGTTGTGCACATCCCTCAGGAGACAGAGCTCTGTGAAGAACATCAGCGCCACGCTCGCGATCGTCTGGCGAATCGCCGCCCCCTATTTCCGGTCGGAGGACAAATGGGCCGGCCGCGGCCTGCTTGCCGCAGTCATCGCGATGGAGCTGGCGCTGGTCGCGATCGACGTCCTGGTCAATCAATGGCAGAACCGGTTCTACAGCTCACTGCAGGCAAGTGACTGGGATAGCTTCGTCAGGGAGATCTGGATCTTCATCGGCCTCGCCTCCGCCTTCATCGCGCTGGCGGTCTACAAGCTGTACCTGAACCAGTGGCTCCAGATCCGCTGGCGGCAATGGCTGACCCGGCACTATTTGGGCGAATGGCTGCAAGGCGCCACCCACTACCGCATGCAGCTTAAGGGCGATGCGGCCGACAACCCGGACCAGCGCATCACCGAGGACGTCAAGAACTTCGTCGAGCAGACCCTGACCATCGGGCTCGGCCTGCTCTCGTCGATCGTGACGCTGTTCTCCTTCGTGATCATCCTCTGGGGGCTTTCCAACGCTGCGCCGTTGCACCTGTTCGGCGCCGACCTCATGATCCCCGGATATCTGTGCTGGGGCGCGCTGGTCTACGCGATCTTCGGCACCGCGCTGACGCACTGGATCGGTGCCCCGCTGGTCAATCTCAATTTCGAGCAGCAGCGCTTCGAGGCCGACTTCCGCTTCAACCTCGTCCGCGTCCGCGAGAATTCCGAGCAGATCGCGCTGCTCAAGGGCGAAGGCGCCGAGCGCGGCCGGCTGCTGGACCGCTTCGGCTTCGTGATCGGCAATTGGTATGCCATCATGAGCCGCACCAAGCGCCTCACCGCGTTCACCGCGAGCTATCAGCAGGCCGCCGTGATCTTTCCCTACGTGCTGGTGGCGCCGGCCTTCTTCGCCAAGAAGATCCAGCTTGGCGACATGATGCAGACCGCCTCCGCCTTCTCGAGCGTACAGGGCGCATTGTCGTTCTTCGTCACGGCGTACCGATCGCTGGCGGAATGGCGCTCGATTGTCGCCCGCCTCGACGGCTTCGAGATGTCGGTCGATGCGGCCGCGCACCTGCCGCCGCACGAGCCTGCGATCGCCCTCAAGGCCGCCGGCGGCAATCGCAATATCACCCTCGAACAGCTCTGCGTGAACCTGCCGAGCGGCACGCCGCTGGTCGCCACCGACGCCTTCTCCGTCCAGACGCCGGAGCGCGTGCTGGTGACCGGACCGTCGGGCTCCGGCAAGTCGACGCTGTTCCGCGCCATCGCCGGCATCTGGCCGTTCGGCACCGGCACCATCTTCGTCCCGGAAAAAGCGAAGCTGATGATGCTGCCCCAGCGCCCCTATTTCCCGGTCGGCGTGTTGCGCGACGCGGTGGTCTATCCGGCCGCGCCGGGCGCATTTGAAACTGCACGCGTCAGGGACGCGCTGATCGCGGTCGGCCTGCCCGACCTCGCCGAGCGGCTTGAGGAGGACGGTCATTGGAACCGGATGCTGTCGCTGGGCGAGCAGCAGCGCCTCGGGCTCGCCCGCGCGCTGCTGCACGCGCCGGACTATCTGTTCCTGGACGAGGCCACGGCCTCGCTGGACGAGCCGTCCGAGGCCCGCCTGTACCGGCTGCTGGCGGAGAAGCTGCCACAGGCCACCCTCGTCTCGATCGGCCACCGCTCGACGCTGGAAGCCTTCCATACCCGCAAGGTGACGATGGTGAAGCACGGCGCGATCCACGTCCTCGGTGACGGTGGTGTGCCGGTCGAGAAGGAGCCGAGCGCGGCACGCTGAGACGGCCCGACGAAGCTCTGAGGCTATGGCCCTTGGTTGCGGCCGTGCTTCGAGACGCCCGCCTTTTTCGGCCTTCAGGATGAGGTCTGTCCTCGCGGTGAGATCTGTGACCCCTCATGGTGAGGAGCCCGCCGGAGGCGGCCGTCTCGAACCATGCGGGCCCCTGGCCTACGCCCCAAAGCCCCAAAGCAAAAGGGCGGCAGGTTGCCCTGCCGCCCTCATCAAGTCGCTTCGGGAAGAAGCTTACTTCAGGTTGCTCATGGCCGTCAGGTCGAACGACAGCTTGGCAATGCCGGCCGCGCCGCACCAGTTGGAGCCAGCACCGCCCGGATTGATCGCGGTGACGTTGGTGGTGCCGGTGGCGTTGAAGGCGCTGGTGAAGGCGTTGCAATCACCCTTGTTCAGGTCGGTGTCGGAGTAACGCAGGTCCAGCGTGAACACTTTGTAGGTGAAGCCGATGCCGATGTTCCAGGTGTTGTAGTCCTTGTAGGGGATACCGTTGGCGAAAACGGTGCCGACGCCGGTGCCGTAGAAGGCGTCCGAAGTACCAAACCACTGCCGGCCGAACTCACCCGAGACGTACATGCCCATGCCGGAAGCACCGAAGGCCGTGCTGGGCGCCGTGTACTTGGCGGTCAACGAAGCGTAGTTGCCCCAGGCACCCGAGTTCAGGAAGTTCGGCGAGTAGTACTCGGTCGCGCCGACCGTGAAGCTGTCGTTGATGGTGTAGTTCACCTTGCCGTAGACTTCGACGAAGCTGACGTCCTTCTTCATGACGTTGCCGTCGGCGAGGAAGATAGTGGTCGTGCTGACGCCGCAGACGTTGCCGCCCGGAATGCCGCCGGTGAGCACGTTGTCGGCGCAGCTGCCGCCCGGATACAGGTAGCCCCAGACACCGATATCGAAGGCGAAGGCGCCGAAGGTCGGGCGGATACCGCCGTAGATGTCGACTTCAGCAGCAGCGCGATTGGCGAAGGAGATGCTCTCGGCGGACACGCCGACGTAGAGCTGGAGGTCCTTGTTGACGTTGTAGCGCGGCTCGAAATAGGCCGCGACCGACGGCTTGTGGTTCGACTGCGTGACGCCGCGGAAGATGTAGTCGCTCATGATGGCGCCGCCGAAGGCGATATCCCAGGGATCAAACGCGACCACCGGCGGGGCCTTCAGTGCCTTCACTCGCATGTCTGCCGCGAAAGCCGAGCCCGTCACCATTGCCAGCGCCGTTGCCAACAAAGCCACTTTTTTCATTTCGATCCCCATCACCAGTTCTAAGACCCCAGCCGGATCCCGGAAGCCCCCGGAACGCTCGACCTGATTGCAAATTTCGTAACTGCGGCAATCTGGATGGGGTGAGGCAAACCGTGAAGCAAAAAACGCGGGCATCTGCCGACTTTTTGGGCGTTCTGACGATTCCACGAAAGGTTGTCAGCCCGTGTGTCTTCTCGATCACATTATTTGCATTCCAAAGTGCACTGGGAGGCCCGCGTTAGTACGGGTCCGGCGGTACCGTGCTGCCCGTGCCACGAATCAGGCTGCTTCCCGACGAGATCATCCCCGCGCGCCGACGCGCCGATGCAAAAAGGCCGCAGCATCGCCGGCTGCGGCCTTCCTGTTGCCGATCATGGTCGTCGGATTGGATCCAGCCTTTGGCCTGACCTTGGGCCTAACCTTGTCCTTCGGCCGGTGTCGTGTCCGCAGAAGACGAAGGCATCGCCCAGCTTGTCTCGGCGGCAGGCTCGGGAGCCGGAGCTGCCGGCGTTGACGGCTTCGGAGCTGCCTTCGCCTTCTTCGGCGCCGCTTTCTTCGCAGCCTTCTTGGCGGCCTTCTTAGGCGCAGCCTTCTTAGCGGCCTTCTTTGGCGCGGCCTTCTTCGCAGATTTCTTTGGAGCCTTCTTGGCAGACTTCTTCGCGGATTTCTTCGCGGACTTCTTGGCTGCCTTCTTTGAGGTCTTCTTCGCCGCTACTGCCTTCTTGGCCTTTTTGGCCTTCTTGCTTTTTTTCTTCTTCGCTTTCGCCATCGTGATCCTCCTGTTGCCGCCGAACAATGGTCGATCGGGTGTCTTCAGCCGTTATCTCCGGACGAAAGCTCAGCCTTCGAAAGCTTAGTCTTCGAAAGCTCAGTCTTGCGCGTTCAATGCCGGCTGCGACCCGCCCGTAGCCCAATCGAGAAGCTCAATCGTGTGTACGACCGGAACTGACGTGCCACTGGCAATCTGCACCATGCAGCCGATATTGCCTGCGGCAATCATGTCCGGCTTGACGCTCGCGATGTTGGCGACCTTGCGATCGCGCAACCGGCCCGCAAGCTCGGGCTGGAGAATGTTGTAAGTCCCCGCCGAACCGCAACACAAATGGCTCTCCGGCACATCTTTCACCACGAATCCGTTATTGGAAAGCAATTCTTTCGGAAGGCCCGTGATTTTCTGCCCGTGCTGCAACGAACACGCAGAGTGATAAGCGACGACGATGTTGTCCTGTCGCGTCGTGGCCGCGAGTCCAAGGCCGGCGACGTATTCAGTGATGTCCTTGGCGAGCGCAGAGACCTTCGCCGCATCGGCGGCAAACGCAGCGTCTTCGCGCAGAAGATAGCCGTAGTCCTTGATCACGGTGCCGCAGCCTGACGCCGTCACCAGGATGGCGTCGAGCCCCTCGCCGGCCGCTTCCGCGCGCCACGCCGCGACATTGGCGCGAGCCCGTGCCAATGCGTCCTGATCGTCGCCGAGGTGATGGGTCAGGGCGCCGCAGCACTGCTCGTCCCTGACAAGGACGACCTCGATGCCGTGGCGCGTGAGGAGACTGATGGCGGCCTGGTTGATGCGCGGCGCCAGCACCTGCTGGGCGCAGCCCTGGAGCAGCGCGACCCGGCCGCGCTTCTTGCCGAGTGCCGCGAACACACTGCCGGCGGCGGGCCCGGGCGGCGGCAGCCGGTCCGGCGCCAGCGCCAGCATCGCCTTGAGGCGCAGAACCAGGCCGGGCGTCGCCGACGGCCGCGGCGTCGGCAGGAACGCGGCCAGCGGGCGGGCCAGCCGCGCCAGCCACATGCTGGCGCGGAAACGCTGCGGGTGCGGCAGGACGAAGGCCAGCACTCGGCGCAGCAGCCGCTCGGCGAGCGGCCGCTCGTAACGCTGCTCGATCCTGACCCGGGCCTGATCGACCAGATGCATGTAATTCACGCCCGAGGGGCAGGTCGTCATGCAGGCCAGGCACGACAGGCAGCGGTCGACATGTTTGACCACTTCGGCCGTCGGCGTCTGGTCCTTCTCCAGCATCTCCTTGATCAGATAGATGCGGCCGCGCGGGCTATCGAGCTCGTCGCCAAGCAGCACATAGGTCGGACAGGTTGCGGTGCAGAAGCCGCAATGGACGCAGGCGCGCAGGATCTTGTCGGCTTCCGCGATGTCGGGATCGGCGAGCTGCGCGAGTGAAAATTCGGTCTTCATGCGGCAGTGCCTCGCGTCAGCCGCCCCCGGTTGAGGATGGTCTTCGGATCGAAACTGGCGCGGACCCGCTCGCTCAACGCGGCAAGGCCAGGGGCTTGCGGGTGGAATACATCGATCGCGCGCCTGATGTCCTCGGCCGCCCGGATCAGCGTGGCGTGCCCGCCGGCGGCATTCGTACGTTCGCGCACGGCCCGAGCATGCGCGTCCGGCTTCGGTGGCACCGCCGCCCAGATCAGTCCACCACCCCAATCGTAGATCACGTCGCCACCGGTCTCGCGCGCCAGCAGGGTCCCGAGCGCCGCGCCCGACGCCGGCGGGCAGACGATCCGCCAGACCGGCCAGGCCCCCAGCGCGCCACTGGCCGCGAACGGCAGGACGTCGCGGATCGTGGTCCACAGCGCCGCTGACGCCGTGTCCTCGACGAGAATTGCGGTTCCGAACGGCGCCAGCAATTCGCGCAGCGAGCCGGCACGGTGGGCGGCCGAGGCGGCAATGCCCTCGAGCCGCAGCACGGTCAGCGCCTCGCCCTGGCCTGCGATATCGCCGAGACCTTCGATCTCGGTCCGGAACGCCGATGTCGGCAGATGCGCGGCCCCGGAGACATCGAAAGGCGAGCCGAGCGCCGCCGTCATTGCCTTGTTGGCGGCGGCATCGTCGAGCCCGCGCAGCAACAGCGTCCGCTCGGCCTCCGGCTTGGGCATCACTTTCAGCGTGACCTCGGTCATGACCGACAGCGTGCCCCAGGAACCGGCGAGAAGCTTGCAGAGGTCGTAGCCGGTGACGTTCTTCACCACCTTGCCGCCGGTCTTGAAGCTGTCGCCGAAACCGGAGACGGCATGCGCCCCGAGCAGATGGTCGCGCGCGCCGCCCGCCTTGATCCGGCGCGGACCGGCCAGGCCAGCCGCGATCATGCCGCCGATGGTGCCGAGCGCGGGCGTGCCGAGCAGCGGCGCGGTGTTCATCGGCTCGAAGGCGAATTGCTGGTTCTTGGCATCGATCAGCGACAGCACGTCGGCCAGCGGCGCCCCGGCCTGGAGCGTGACAATGAGTTCGTTGGGCTCGTAGCCGGTGATGGCATTCAGCGCGGAGACGTCGAGCACGGCGTTGGTCGCCATCGCGTGGCCGATGCCGCGCTTGGAGCCATGGCCGATGATCTCGAGCGGCTGCTCATTGGCAATCGCCGCGCGCACCACCTCTTCGACGTCTTTGGCGTCTCGTACCTTGAGCGTATCCACGGGCAAAGGCGGTAGCGAAATTCGCCGCCAAAATCAAATGCAGCGTGACGACAGCGGCCATTGCCGCGCGATCCGGCTCGACCTCGGAGCCACGGCCAAGATTCGATCCTCATCGAAGCATTCACGACATCGACACTTCGATCACCGGCGAACCAAAGCCGACAGCCGATCGCTACAAATCTGCACCGAGAGACCAACCGACGGAGACGACATCATGAACCACTATGCCACGCAGAAATCGCTCAGCGACGCCGTCGACGGCGGCGGCCTGCTCGTCGTCGCGCAATGGGAAGCGAAGCCGGGCGAGGCCGACAAGATCGCCGCGATCCTCGACCGCTTCCTGCCGGAGGCCCAGCGCGAGGACGGCGTCAAGCTGTTCTTGATCTCGCGCGCAAAGGACAATCCGGCCCAGTTCCTGTTCTACGAACTGTTCCGCGACGAGGCGGCATTCAAGGCGCACCAGGAGAGCGCGCATTTCAAGACCTGGATCGCTGGCGAAGCCCTGCCGCTGCTGGCGAAGCGCGAGCGGGCGCAATACGGACTGCTGTAGGCATTGCCGAGGAAAGAGGCGTGCATCGCAAGCCCTTCCATCGGCGCAAGCGCCTAGAACCGGGGGATGTCCGGGAATGCCAGATTCCCGGCATGGACGTGCATGCGGCCGAGCTCGGCGCAGCGGTGCAGGGTCGGAAACACCTTTCCGGGATTGAGCAGGCCCTGCGCGTCGAAGGCGCATTTCAGACGCTGCTGCTGGTTGAGGTCGATCTCGCTGAACATTTCCGGCATCAGATCGCGCTTCTCGATGCCGACGCCGTGCTCGCCGGTGAGCACGCCGCCGAACTCGACGCAGGCGCGCAGGATGTCGGCGCCGAAGGCTTCGGCGCGCTCGATCTCGCCGGGCTTGTTGGCATCGTAGAGGATCAGCGGATGCAGATTGCCGTCGCCGGCATGGAACACGTTGGCGCAACCAAGCTGGTACTTTTCCGAGAGCTCGCGGATGCGCGCCAGCGCCTTCGGCAGCGCACCGCGGGGGATGGTGCCGTCCATGCAGAGATAGTCGGGCGAAATGCGGCCGACGGCGGGGAAGGCGGCTTTCCGGCCGGCCCAGAACAGATTGCGCTCGGCTTCCGAGGTCGAGATCTGGCAGGTGGTCGAGCCGCAAGCGTTCGCAATCGTCTCGACCCGCGTGATCAGCTCGTCGACCTCGATCTTGGGACCGTCGAGCTCGATGATGAGGAGGGCCTCGACATCGAGCGGATAGCCGGCATGGACGAAGGCCTCCGCGGCGTGGATCGCGGGCTTGTCCATCATCTCCATGCCGCCGGGAATGATGCCGGCGCCGATGATGCGCGCCACGCATTCGCCGGCCGCCTCGACTTGCGCGAAGCCGACCATCAGCGCGCGCGCCGTCTCCGGCTTTTGCAGGATGCGCACCGTGATCTCGGTGATGACACCGAGCAGGCCTTCCGAGCCGGTGATGACGCCCATCAAATCGTAGCCGGAGTTTTCCGCCGACTTGCCGCCGATGCGCAGGATCTCGCCGCTCATCAGCACGATCTCGCAGCCGAGCACGTTGTTGGTGGTCATGCCGTATTTCAGGCAGTGCACGCCGCCGGAATTCTCCGCGACATTGCCGCCGATCGAGCAGGCGATCTGCGATGACGGATCCGGCGCGTAGTAGAACCCAGCATGGGCGACGGCCTGGCTGATCGCGAGGTTGGTGACGCCGGGTTCGGTGACGACGGCGCGGTTGTCGAAATCGATCTCGCGGATGCGCTTGAACTTGCCGAGGCCCAGAAGCACGCCGTCTTCCAGCGGCAGCGCGCCGCCGGACAGCGAGGTGCCGGAGCCGCGGGGCACCACCTTGATGCCCTGCCCTGCACAATATTTCAGGACCAGCGAAACCTGCTCGGTCGTGTCGGGCAGCACAACGACCATCGGCGGCTGCCGATAGGCCGTCAACCCATCGGATTCATAGGCCCGCATCTCGGCGGCGCTGTCGATCACGCCTTCGCCCGGCACGATTGCGCGCAATGCAGCCACGATCTCGGCGCGGCGCGCGAGCACGGCCTGGTCGCTCGCGGGCATCATGATGGCCATAACATTTCCTTCATGGCATATCCTTCCGGCCAAGGCCGCATGATCGATTTGTCGCGGTAAATCAACCACGTCCGCGGTGGTTTGGGTAGGCCGTCCGAAAGTCGGATCGACGATCCTGCGCGAGTTCGCTCTGGGACAAGTAGGAAATCGTGAAACCTGCCATGGTTTGGCGGCTTGTCCAATCCGAGCAGGCCTGCCAAAACCGGCAGGTCCGACCGTTGCCGATCAGGCATGCAACTGACCAGCCCCCAGGGAAGAGACGAAGAGCACCCGATGACAAAACTGATTTTTGGCGCATTGACCATCCTCACCGCGATTGCCACCGCACCCGCCGCGATGGCGCAGGACGTCGCGGCCGGCAAGTCGTCGTTCAACAAATGCCTGGCCTGTCACGCGATCGGCGAAGGCGCCAAGAACAAGGTCGGCCCCGAGCTCAACGGCCTCGACGGCCGCAAGTCCGGCACCGCGCCGGACTACAATTACTCCGACGCCAACAAGAATTCCGGCATCACCTGGAACGAGGCCGTGTTCAAGGAATACATCAAGGACCCCAAGGCCAAGATCCCCGGCACCAAGATGGCGTTCGCCGGCATCAAGAACGAGACCGAGATCAACAATCTCTGGGCCTACGTGTCGCAGTTCGACAAAGACGGAAAGATCAAGCAGTAAGCGCGGGAACGGCGGCCGCTGGAGCTTCGGTTCTGAACCGAAGCTCCAGCTTCTCGTTTTGACGCGTTTTCTTCACGCGAACCGGCATCCACTTCGCTCGAAAACGCTCTAATCGGCGGTCGCCTGCGCCGGGACGATTTTCCCGATCATCGTCTCGATCTCTGTCTTCACGAGATCGGGCACCGCGTTCTGCACCATGTGGCCGAGATCAGGCAGCACGATCAGCTTGGCATTCTGCACGGTGGCGGCGAACGGGCGGGCGTGAATGGCGGTCTTTACCGTCTTGTCGGGTTCGCCGGCGATGATCGTGACCGGCGCCGTTATCTCGCCGTAGCGCGGAGCTTGCGCAGCCACCGCCTGCTTCAGCGACACCAGATCATAGGCATTGGCGATGAACTCGCGCGGGCGCAGCAGCAACGGCGTCGCGGAGTCCTGCACGAAACCGTCCGGCATCGTTTGCGGCAGGAAGACGTTGCGCGCGCCGGACTCGCTCAGGAAATAGCCTAGCGGGAGGGTTATGGTGTAGGCGAGCAGCGGGCCGATTACGGGCGTTGCGATGATCTCGTTGTAGCGGCCGACGCCGCCGCGCCAAGGATGGGTGACGGGCGCGAGCATCACAAGGCCCGCGACGCGGCCGGGATGATCGAGCGCCAGCCGCGCGCCGAGCGCGCCGCTCCAGGAATGCACCACGAACACCGCGCGATCGATCCCGAGCTTGCCGAGCGCCTCATCGATCATTCGCGCCTGGACCTCCGGCGTCGAATCCTGCCGCCGCGCCCGCGTGCTCCAGCCGTGGCCGGGACGGTCGATCAGGATGACGCGATGGTTCCTGGCGAGGAGATCGCCGAGCGGCCGCCGCATTGCCTCGAGGTTGGAGCTCGCGCCGTGCAGCATCACGATCGGCAGGCCCGAATCGCGCGGGCCGATATCGACGAGGTGAAGCACGGCACCCTCGACCTCGATCATCCGGCCCTGCGGTGGAAAGGCGCGTTGCACGGCGAGGACGCCGGCCTGCGTGACCAGCGCCAGCACAACCAGCGCGGTCACGACTGACATCACGATCATGGACGGAATCCGGGCGACCCAAGGCACAGGGCAGTTACGTGGCTTGCGGCCGGCAGTTTCGCCCGGGGAGCCCCCGCGCTCCACTTGAAATGCCGGGGCTGTGGATATGTGCATAATTCAAGCGAGAAAAACGCAATGAAATCAATACTGCTCCCCGGAGCACGCAGGCTTCGAAACAGCTTCATGCACTCGTCATCGCGGCTTCCTTATAATCGCCATGGTCGGTTCCGCCATTTAGACGCAGGTGGGCGCCGATCGTGCTCGCAACCCTCAGGGATGCGGGAAGACCGGCAGGATTTATCCTGATTTGAACCGGAGAATTTCGATGAGCCTGAGATCCAAAGATACTGCGATCGACGAGATCGTGGCAAGCTGCCACGGTGACCTGCGCGGTGCCGTGCGCGCGCTGCTGCTGATCAACGAGCACCTCGAGACGGAGCTTGCAAAGGCCTATGCCGCAGCGGTCGATCGCGGCCTCGCCGAGCGCGAAGGCAGCGTTTTGCACTAGATTGCTGTCGACCTAGTTCGTGCTGTCCTCGTCCTTTTCCTCGTCAGGCGTGGGTGCGGGACAGGCGCGGATGGTCGAACGGGCAAGCTTGGCGTCGGCCTTCGATTTGTAAGGACCGTCACCGAACCAGACGTCGCCGAAGATCACGGGATTGCTGGTCACGATGTTGCATTTTCCGGTGGCACGATTGCCGACCACCCAGAACAGTCCGTCGGCGAGGCTCGCCGTGCCCGACGCCAACAGCAACATACCTGCAAAGATCAAACGCTTCATGGCTGTGCTCCCGCCATGAAGGTAGGCCTGCGGCGGTGCCATCCACACCCCTTGTAACGCGGCGCGTGTCATCGTGGTTAATCCGCCTGCGCCGCATTCGCTCGAGCAATGATCGACTTGTCCGCTAAATATCGCGGCCTTCGACCTTCTCGGTCAGCGCCTTGACCTGGTCGGGGATCTTCTCGAGGTGCGGATTGACGGCGAGCGCCTTGCGGTAGGCTTCGAGCGCGCGCTTTTCGTCGCCGACCTCCTGCATGATCATGCCGAGGCCTGCGAGCGCGCCGAAATGACGAGGCTCGCGGATCAACACCTCGCGGATGTCGGCGAGCGAGCGGCCATAATCGTTCTGCATGTAGTAGAGCGTCGCACGACGATTCCAGGCCTCGATGTAGTCGGGCCTGAGCTTGACGACCGAATCCAGCAGCTTGATCGCAACCTCGATCTTCTTTGCGTCGACGGCGGTCTTGGCCCGCGCCATCAGCAGCGCCGCGGTGTCGCTCGGGGTCTGGATCCAGATCGCCCAGATCCGCGCCTCGACATGCTTGGCGCTGGCTTCGTCGGGCGCAGCTTTCAGCGCGCCGAACAGGAAATCGAGATTCTTGGTGCGGTCGACCTTGGGCAGCTTGGCCGGCGCTTCCGGAAGTTTCTTCTGCTTGCCGGGCGGAGCCGGCGGATCAGCCTGCGCCAGCGCCGGAGCGAGGCCGGCGGCTCCCAGCACAAGAGCCAGACACAGGGTGCGCGCGAAGAGGAATCTCACTGCCATGGTCGAAGTCTAAACGCGCAAAGCCGCCCTTGCAAAGCAGGGGCGGCGTCAAACTCGTGTGAGACCGTGGTCTTGCGGGCGCGCGAGCGTCAGGCAGGGCGAAATCAGCCGCCCAGATCAGCCCTGGCGAGCCTTGAAGCGGCGCTGCACCTTGTTGATCACATAGACCCGGCCCTTGCGGCGGACCAGGCGGTTGGCGCGATGGCGACCGCGCAGCGATTTCAGCGAGTTACGGACCTTCATGGCAGAATCCTGAACGTTCGAAAGGCCGTGTTCGGCACTACCGTTTCGGCACGCGCGAATGAGGCAAAATGAGATTTTCCCGCTGGCGGACCGACCGCCCGGGACGGGGCGGTTCTTAAGGCATGGGAGGACCGGATGTCAATGTTAACTGGCCCGATCGCACCCAGCAAATTCAGGAAAACAACCCGATGCAAAGTAGAAGCGGCCGGATCGGGCTCAATCATCTCGGACGACGCCGATCCCACAACGCCTTGTCCCCACAATGCCTTGCCAAATTCGTTATATCATATAATCAATTCGACAACCCGTCGGGAGGAAACCCATGCCGAAGCTGAAGCTGCCGAACATCGACGACGTCGTTGCCATCGACATCCACACCCACGCCGAGGAGCCCTGCGGCACCCATCCCGACGACGGCTATGACGACTTCCAGGCGCAGATGGCGGACTATTTCAAGTCGCCGCACAAGCATCCGCCGACCGTGCCGGAGACCGCCGCCTACTATCGGTCCAAGAACATCGCCGCGGTGATCTTCCCGGTCGACGCCGAGCGCGAGACCGGCTTCCGCCGCTACAAGAATGAGGAGATGCTGGAGATCGCCTCCGACCATCTCGACGTTCTCATCCCCTTCGTCTCGATCGACCCGCACAAGGGCAAGCTCGGTGTGCGCGAGGCGCGCAAGCTGATCGAGGAATACGGGGTGCGCGGCTTCAAATTCCACCCAACCATGCAGGGCTTCTACGCCAACGACCGCATGGCCTATCCGCTCTATGAAGAGATCAACAATGGCGGCGCGATCGCGCTGTTCCACACCGGCCAGACCGGCGTCGGCTCGGGCATGCCCGGTGGCATGGGCATGCGGCTGAAATATTCCAACCCGATGTACATGGACGACGTCGCGGCCGATTTCCCCGAGCTCAAGATCATTCTCGCCCATCCCTCCTTCCCCTGGCAGGAAGAGGCGCTGTCGGTCGCGACCCACAAGCCCAACGTCTACATCGACCTCTCGGGCTGGTCGCCGAAATATTTCCCGCCGATCCTGGTGCGCTACATCAACTCGATCCTGCAGGACAAGATGCTGTTCGGTTCGGACTGGCCGGTGATCACGCCCGACCGCTGGCTGTCGGATTTCGCCAAGATCGAGATCCGCGACGAGATCCGGCCGAAGGTGCTGAAGGCCAACGCGCGCAAGCTGCTGGGGATCTAGGCGCGTACTCGTCAGCGCATCGAGGGCTTCGACGCTGCTATCGAAGCCCTCATGCTCCGGCCCTGAGGGCCTAAGACTTTGGCGCGGTGAATCTGATGGCTATGTTATGCGATCAGTTCACGCCTGCGAGGAAGCCGGCCAGGATTGTCCGGCTTTGGCTGAGCGTCTCGATACGTTCGTCGATCAGGCCGACCTGCTGAGTGAGTATTTTTCGCAGCTCGTTGCACGGCGTGAAAGCTGGATCGTTGTTCCTCACGCATGGGAGCAACCGCTTGATGGTTTCGAGCGTCATTCCCGCGCCGCCGAGCATCTTGGTGCGCCGTACGGTTTCCTCTTCGGCCAAGCCATAGTCGCGATAGCCGGAGTTCGTCCGCAGCGGCGTGAGCAGTCCTTCGCCTTCGTAGTAGCGCAGCATTCGGACGCTGACCCCCGTCCGCCGGGAGAGTTCGCCGATTTTCATCTGAAGCCCCTTGACCCTGACAGCACTGTCAGACCCTAAAGACTTTGCTCGTCCAAGTGAATGCCACTTGTGAAGGGAGCAACGATGAAAGCCTACCATTTGAATGGCCATGCTGGTGCTGGCCGCCTTGCGCGCGCCGAAATCAGCAAACCCGAACCCGCCAATGGCGAGGTCCGCATTCGGGTCGAAGCGGCAAGTCTGAATTACCGCGACCTCCTGATCCTCGACCGTGCAGGCCAAGGCGAGATCAACGGCCGCGTGCCACTCTCCGACGGTGCGGGTGTCGTTGACGCCATCGGCGCCGGCGTCGCGCAATGGCGACTCGGAGACCGCGTCGCTGCGTCGTTCTTCCGCGATTGGATCTCGGGGCCGTTCAAGTCCAGCTATATTCCGTCATCCCTCGGTGGCAACACGATGGACGGAATGCTGGCTGAGTATGTCGTGCTGCCGGCGACCGCGCTGGTCTCAGTGCCGGCCCATCTGTCCGCGGTGGAGGCAGCGACCCTGCCCTGTGCCGGCGTCACGGCTTTCCATGGCCTCATCGCACGCGGCGGGATGCACAAAGGCGACACGCTATTGGTCCAGGGAACAGGCGGCGTCGCGCTGTTCGGGCTTCAATTCGCAGCGGCGCTGGGGGCGCGTGCGATCGTGATATCCTCCTCGGATGAAAAACTCGCCCGCGCCAAGGCGCTGGGCGGCTCGATCCTCATCAACTACCGCGACACCCCTGACTGGGATGTCGTCCTCATGAAGGCGACGAATGGCGCAGGTGCCAGTCACATCCTCGAACTCGGCGGTCCCGGCACTTATGACCGATCGCTGCGATCGGTCGCTTCGGGTGGCAAGATCGTCCAGATCGGTGTCTTGACGGGGTTCGGTCCCAAGCCCGACCTCGCGCGCCTGCAGTGGGAGAATGCCGACATCATTGGTGTCACCGTCGGATCGGTCGAACACTTTGCCGCGATGAATCGCTTCCTGACCGAACACGCGATCCACCCGATCGTGGATCGGGTCTACGACTTCGACGACGTTCCCGAAGCGTATGCGCACCTGCGGACCGGCTCACACTTCGGCAAGATCGTGATCAGGCTTTAAAAGCGAGGGCTCAGTTCGCGTTTCCGTGTTGGATCGATACCGCGGCGCCTTGTATAGTCCGTGGACCGCAACGATCCCGGAGGACAGGTCAAATGAGTCTCAAAGCCGTTGTCTTCGATGCCTACGGAACGCTTTACGATATCCAGTCGGTCGCCGAGACCACCGAGGATGCGTTTCCGGGCTACGGTGAGATCATCACGCAGATCTGGCGAATCAAGCAGCTCGAATACACCTGGTTGCGCTCGCTGATGCGGCGCTACCAGGACTTTGCAGCCATCACGCGCGACTCGCTTGCCTATACGCTGCGCGTGCTCGGGCTCGCTTACGAGAATGAGGCATTCGAGCGCGTCGTCGAGAAGTACCTTCATCTCGATCTCTATCCGGATGCGACGGCGGCGCTCACGGCTCTGAAACCGCGAAAGCTCGCCATCCTCTCCAACGGCAGTCCGGACATGCTGAATGCGCTCGTGCGCAACTCCGGCCTCGACGCCCTGCTCGACGCCACGATCAGCGTCGACGAGAAGAAGATCTTCAAGCCGAGCCCGGAGGCCTATGAGCTGATCGGCGAGGTGCTCGGCACCGCGCCTGACGAGGTGCTGTTCGTCTCCTCCAATCCCTGGGATGTCGCGGGCGCGAAAGCATTCGGACTGAACGTTGCCTGGATCGAACGGGTGACGCCGGAAGCGATGGCGCTGGCTTGCGTCGAGAACGAACTCGTGGCACCGCTGACGATGTTTAAGGCGATCCGCACCCAGATGGACGAGCTCGGCTTTGCGCCGGATCATCGCGTCCGGGCGCTCTCGGAACTGCCAAGTTGCTTAGGCATCGCCGCCCAACGGTAAGTCTGGAATGAGCCGACCTGAATGAGCCTGGAATCCGTTCGCGCCTTCTTCGCCGAGAAAGCCCCCGACATATCAGTTATCGAATCCCCGATCAGCTCCGCGACAGTGCCGCTGGCCGCCGATGCTTATGGCGTCGAGCCCGGACGGATTGCCAAGACGCTGTCGTTGCGGATCGGCGAGCGCGTGATCCTGATCGTCGCGGCCGGCACTTCGCGCATGGACAACAAGAAGGTGAAGGCGGCGTTCGGCGGCAAGCCGAAAATGCTGGGACTGGAAGAGGTCGCCGAGATCACCGGCCACGAGGTCGGCGGCGTCTGCCCGTTCGGATTAAAGGCGCCGCTGCCGGTCTATTGCGACGTCTCGCTGAAAGCGTTCGACGTGGTGGTGCCGGCCGCCGGCTCGACCCACAGCGCCGTGCGCATCACGCCGGAGCGGATGGCGGAGCTGACCCGGGCTGAATGGGTCGATGTCTGCGAAGTCAGGCCGTAAGGCAGCTGGGGGATGCCTGATGCATTTGCCGGTCAGGGACGCTAATGTACGGACCATGCCCGATGATAAGGTCAAACGGCGGCTGACCACCGTGCTATGCGCTGATGTGCACGGCTATTCTCGTCTCATGGAAGCAGACGAGGCGGGAACGCTGGAGACACTCCGCCGCTATCGCACGGCCATCGCGCGATTGGTGGAGCGCCATGACGGCCGGATCGTGAATACCTGGGGCGATGCCGTCATCGCCGAATTCGCCAGCGTCGTGGAAGCCGTGCAGTGTGCGGTCGAGATTCAGCAGGAAATTTCCAACCAGGATTCGGGCCCACCTCCCCCGATGCGGTTTCGCATCGGCATCAATCTCGGCGATGTGATGGTGGATGGTTCCGACCTCTATGGAGACGGGGTCAATATCGCGGCGCGTCTGCAAGAACTTGCCGAACCCGGTGGTATCGTGATCTCCAGCTCCGCCTATGATCAGGTGCACAACAAATTATCTGTTGGCTTCGACTGCCTCGGCCAGCGTCCAATGAAAAACATTGCTCCCGTGACCAGCTATCGTGTGACCATGAGCGGCCAAGCCGCTCAAGCACGGAGCTTTCCGCCTGGCGAACGCCTGACATCTCAGACCGCAAGTGCGGGCTCGCAAACTGACGCCGCGCACCGCGACAGATCCGAGTCATCCAATTGGATGGGCTTCGTTTCAGACGGACTGGCGAAGCTGCCCCGCCCGGTTGCGGCGGCCCTCACGGTGTCGGCCTTTCTGATTCTGATCAATATTTTCACCGGCATGCACAAGATCTGGTTCCATTGGCCGGTGGCAGCTTTGCTCTTCGGCGCCATCATGCGGACGGCGCTCCGGGATCGACCTGAGTCGGACGGCAAGGGCGAGCGCTGAACGAGGCGGCACAACCGCGCTTCGCGCCCACTGCTGCGCGCGCGCGCCCCGATCATGCTTGGGCAGCACTACTCGTCGCTATCGTCATAAGGCCGCGGCTGCGCCTGCGGAGGTGGTGGCGGCACATTGTTGTATCGCGGCGCCGGCGCGGCGCGATTGCCCGGAACCTGCTGCTGCGGCGGCATCTGGTTGTTGGACTGGAACACCGCGCGACAGCCGCTGGAGAGCTGGGGCGTATTCTGCCGCAAGCAGGCCGTAATGCGGCTCACATCAGGGATCTGATCGCTGCACAGCCGCCACACATCCGGCGTGCAGGCCATCTGCTGCTCCATGGTTCCGCGATACTCTTCAGCGGATGCAGCGCCTTGCGCGACGATGCCGCCGATTGCAAGCGCCACACCCAGCGCGATCCGCTCTGTTCGCATGTCCGATTCCTTCGCGAGTCTCTCGAATTCTGTTCAATCAATGAGACGCGGAGAGGTTCTGGACCAACAAAAAATTGTGAAAATGGGCCAGGAACCTATTCGACCTTGCCGATCTTCTTCACCGCAGCAATCAGCCGCGCGCTGTCGACCGCCACGAACTCGGCAAACGCCGGCGCGTCCTGATAGGCAACGAGACTGCCCGACGTTTCGAAGGCCTTGAGCACGTCGGGGCTCGTCATCACCTGCGCCATCGCCTCGCGCAGGCGAGTCGCGATCGGCGCGGGAAGAGCACTCTGTGCAAAGAGTCCGGCCCAGATGTACATCTCGACGTCCTTGTAACCGAGCTCCTGGAAGGTCGGCACATCGGGGAAGCTTGCGACGCGCTTGGCGCCGCAATTGCCGAGCACGCGCAGCTTGCCGTCCTCCACTTGCGGCTTCAGCGTTCCCGGTGCGGCGGCGATCGCCTGCACGGTGCCGCTGAGCAGCGCGGTGAGCGCCGGTCCGGCGCCGCGAAACGGCACATGCAGCAGCTTGATGTCGGCGCTGCTCGCAAACATCTCCATCGCCACGTGCAGCGTGCCGTAAGGCCCCGATGAGCCGTAGGTGATCTGGCCGGGACGCTTCCTGGCATCCTCGACGAAATCCTGCGCGGTCTTCCATGGCGCCGAGGCGGGCACCGCGAGCAGCGTGGGATCGGCCAGCACCCGCGCGATCGGCATGAACTGCGAGAGCTCGTAGGCGACCGGACGGTCGAACAGCCGGTCGGCCTCGGGCAGCACCGCGAGCGAGGACAGCGTCATCAGCAGCGTGTAGCCGTCGGGCTCGGCGCGCGCCGCCGCGGCATTGCCGACGGATCCACCGCCACCGCCGGCGCGGTTGTCGACGATGACCGCCTTGCCGAGGATTCGCTCCAGCGCCTGTGCGACGGGGCGCGCCGCAAGATCCGCCTGGCCGCCGGCCGGAAACGGCACGATCATGGTGACGTTGCGAGAGGGATAGGCTTGCGCGAAAGCCGCGCTCGACAACACAGGCAACAACGGCAATGCGGCAGCCGCGCGCAGGACATCGCGTCGATCCATGGCAGATTTCCCCCTGTTTTCTTATTTCGCTGCCAGCCTAGCGTGACCGTCCGCAAGAACAAGCCGCGCGGCGGGATTAACGAAGCATTATCCATGTTCCGCCCGGTCAGGAACGCCCCCCTGGGCTCACCGTTGCCTCCCAGGGAGTGGAGCGATGAATAGACTTCAGACCATTGACGTGGCGCTGGACGAGATGCTGGTGAATCTCGCCGCCATCGTCTTGCGGCTTTCAAAGCCGGACGTGACGCGAACGCCGGAAGCGCGACGCGCCTTGGCGCAATCCGTGCACCAATACGCGGTCTGCGCGAAGCGTTCGCGCGATCCGCGTGTTCATGATTTGAAGTCGCAACTGGAGGAGACGTTGAAGCCGAGCTTGCGAATTGTGGTGCGTAATGGTGAGAAGGTGTCTTAGTCCAACCCGTCATTGCGAGCGCAGCGAAACAATCCAGAATACCTCCGCGGAGACATTCTGGATTGCTTCGTCGCTTCACTCCTCGCAATGATGGAGGTCGATGAAGCCGCTCGCTCTACGACGGCTTTTCTAAGACGGCTTTGCCTTTCCGCGCACTCGCCGCTTGCACGTCCCCGGCAGCTTCGCCGCGAGAAAATCACCGAGCGCCTCGACGCGCGCGGGGCGCGGGCCGCCAGGTGGCGTCACCAGATGCACGGCGCCTTCGACCTGCTTCCAGTCCTTCAGGATCACTTCGACCTCGCCGGAGGAGATGGCGTCACCGACGATGAATTCCGGAAGGTCGGCGATGCCGAGGCCGGCGATCAGCGCCGGCATCACCGCTTCGCCGTTGTTGACGCGGAGCTGTCCGCCCGGACGTACGCTGGCCTGCTCGCCGGCCGAGTTGGTGTAGTGCCAGACGTTGGGCGTGGAGAGATAGGCGTAGCTGAAGCATTTGTGCTCGGCCAGATGCATCGGATGCGTCGGCCGCCCGTGTTGCTCGAGATATGACGGCGCGGCCACCGTGAAACGCGGCATGGTGAAGAGCCGGCGGGCGATCAGCGAGGAATCCGGCAGCCGCGCGATCCGCACCGCCATGTCGAAGCCCTCGCCAATCAAATCGATGGTCGCATCGCTCAAGTGCAGATCGACCGAGACCTCCGGATACGCCTCGAAGAACTCCGGCAGCAGCGGCGCCACCGCCTTGATCCCGAATGTCATGGGCACGGCGAGCCGCACGAGGCCGCGCGGTGCGACCGATTGCGCCAGCGCCTCGTTCTCCGCCGCCTCGCCGTCGGACAGCAGGCGCGTCGCACGCTCGGCGAGCTTATGCCCGGCATCGGTCAGCGCGAGCCGGCGTGAGGTGCGGTTGAACAGCCGGGCGCCGAGCCGCTCTTCGAGGCGCGTGACCGCCTTGGACACCGTTGCCTTGGACATCGCGAGCTCACCAGCGGCCCCCGCAAACGACCGTAATTCCACGACTTTTGCGAAAATCGCGAGCGCCTCGAAATCGGGGAGTTTGGCCATGAAAGCGGATCCAATTGGGATGTTTAAGGAAACAATGTGTTTCGACAGTTTCTATTTCTATACCACAAACAGAGGCTTATCCAAGGGTCATCAGAAATTCAGGAATGGAGAAATCCAATGACCAAGAAGCTCTCAGGCAAGGTTGCCCTCGTCACTGGTGGCTCGCGCGGTATCGGCGCGGCCTCTGCTCGCGCCCTCGCCGATGAAGGCGCGGATGTCGCGATCAGCTACGTTGCCTCTCCCGAAAAGGCGGAAGCCGTCGTCACCGAGTTGAAGGCCCGAGGCGTCAATGCCCGCGCCTTCAAGGCGGACCAGGCCTCGGCCAAGGACGTGACGCAGCTCGTCAACGACGTCGCGAAGGAGTTCGGCCATCTCGACATCCTCGTCAACAATGCCGGCGTCGCGAGCGGCGGTGCGATCGATGACGCCAATGCCGACACCGAAGCGCTCGCCCGCCAGGATGCCATCAACGTGCATGGCGTGATCGCTGCGATCCGCGCCGCTTCGCAATTGATGGGCGAAGGCGGCCGCATCGTCACCGTCGGCTCGATGCTCGCCGATCGCGCCTCGTTCCCGGGTCTTGCGGACTACGTCGCCACCAAGGCCGCCGTGGTCGGTTACACCAAGGGCGCAGCGCGCGACCTCGGCCCACGCGGCATCACCGTGAATGTGGTGCAGCCCGGCTCGATCGACACTGACATGAACCCGAAGGACGGCGGCGAGTTCGCCGAGACCCAGCGCAAGCAGCACGCGTTGCAGCGCTTCGGCCGCCCCGAGGAAGTCGCGGCTGGCGTCGTGTTCCTCGCAAGTCCGGAAGCCTCCTTCGTCACCGGCACGGTGCTCAACGTCGACGGCGGTTTTGGCGCCTGATCAAGGCGCCATCCGCCAAAACAAGGAATTACGCAGATGATCGAACTCAGACCCTTCGCAAAGCTCGGCGGCGCCGATCACGGCTGGCTCAATGCCAAGCATCATTTCTCCTTCGCAAGCCATTACGACCCCGACAACATGGGTCACGGCGCCTTGCGGGTTTGGAACGACGACGAGATCGCGCCGAACACCGGCTTTCCCGCCCATCCCCACGCCAACATGGAAATCATCACCTATGTGCGCGAGGGCGCGATCACCCATCAGGACAGCCTCGGCAACGAAGGCCGCACCGAAGCGGGCGACGTGCAGGTGATGAGCGCCGGCAGCGGCATCCGCCACTCCGAGTACAATCTCGAGTCGACCAAGACACGCATCTTCCAGATCTGGATCGAGCCGACCGCGCGCGGCGGGCAGCCGACCTGGGGCTCGAAGCCGTTTCCGAAAGGAGACCGCTCGGGCAAGCTCGTCACCATCGCGAGCGGCTTCGAGCATGACACGGACGCGCTGCCGATCCGCGCCGATGCGCGGGTGCTCGCCACCACGCTGAAGGCCGGTGAGAGCGCCGAGTACGTGCCGCACAAGTCGCGGCACCTTTATCTGGTGCCCGCGGCGGGGTCAGTCCAAATTAACGGCGTGCGCGTCAACGCCCGCGACGGCGCCGCGATCCGCGACGAGGACAGGCTGAAAATCACGGCACTCGAAGATTCCGAGATCGTGCTCGTCGACGCGGCGTAACGGCTCTCTCTGTCATGGCCGGGCTTGTCCCGGCCATCCACGCCCCGCGACGAGCGAACAAGAACGTGGATGCCCGGGACGAGCCCGGGCATGACGACCCAAAAAAAGCACTCACTCAATCCCATCGGAGACATCATGACCAAAGTTCTCGTCCTGTATTATTCCGCCTATGGCCACATCGAAACGATGGCCAATGCCGTTGCCGAAGGCGCGCGCGAAGCCGGTGCCACCGTCGACATCAAGCGCGTACCCGAGCTGGTGCCGGCCGAGGTCGCCAAGGCGTCCTATTACAAGCTCGACCAGGCCGCCCCCGTCGCCACGATCGACGCCCTCGCCAATTACGACGCGATCATTGTCGGCACCGGCACCCGCTTCGGCCGCATGGCCTCGCAGATGGCGAACTTCCTCGACCAGGCCGGCGGTCTCTGGGCCAAGGGCGCGCTGCACGGCAAAGTCGGCGGCGCCTTCACGGCGACCGCGACCCAGCATGGTGGTCAGGAGACGACGCTGTTCTCGATCATCACCAACCTGTTGCATTTCGGCATGGTCGTGGTCGGCCTGAATTACGGCTTTGCCGGCCAGATGAAGCTCGACGAGGTCACCGGCGGCGCGCCTTACGGCGCCACCACGATCACCGGAGGCGACGGCAGCCGGCAGCCCAGCGCCAACGAGCTCGCCGGCGCACGCTATCAGGGCCGCCAGATCGCGGAGACAGCCAGGAAGCTGCACGGCTGAGCGCGGTTAAGCTTTACGTCCGAACCACTGCATGGCAGGTGCGATCTGGGCGGCATTCTCTTCTGGAGATGCCGCCCCATCTCTGTGGCCAGGATATTTCACCAAAAGCGATACGAATGGCTTTCGAACTCTTGTTGATCGCGCAGATGATCCGCAGGCCCGCTCAGGCGCTGGCGCGGCGCTGGTATTGCCGGAGCCTGTTCAAGGCCTCACGCGGCCGCTTTCACTGTGCCGGCTGCGCGAAGTCATGATGCTCTAGCCACTAGCATTACAGTTGCTTTTGTTGCGGGCTTCTGAATCCATGGGCAACCATGATTCGAATGTCGTGGGCGCGGGCCGCGTCGGTTGAGGCGACGCTTGCGTTGTGGGCGGCGTCGCTTCGAAGATCAAGCAACGGATACGTCCGTTGTTCACGCAAGAGCGTGTTGCGACGAATGCAGGTCTGTTCCTGGAAGGTCTGCTCGGAGATGAGCAGCGCAAGACCGGTTGGATGCGCGCGGAGGCGGCTGGCGATCCCGGCCCATGGCGGCAGCAGGCGATTCTGGGTCGTGGAGACTGGGACGCTGATGCCCTGCGCGATATCGTGCACGACTATGTCATCGAGCATTTGGCGGATGACGATGCGGTGCTCGTGATCGACGAGACCGGTTTTCTCAAACAGGGCAAAGCGTCATGCGGAGTGGCGCGGCAATACACTGGTTCGGCAGGAAAGATCACGAACTGCCAGATCGGCGTCTTCGCTGCCTACGTTTCGCGTCATGGCCATGCGTTCATCGATCGCGCGTTGTATCTTCCGAAGGAATGGACCGACGATCCAGATCGTCTGGAAGCCACATATGTGCCTGCCGATGTCGGCTTTGCGACCAAACCAAAGCTTGCGACGAGAATGATCGCACGCGCGATAGCCGGGTCTGTACCATTCAAGTGGGTTGCCGGTGATACCGTCTACGGTGTTGGCAACATCGAACAGCAACTACGTCGGGCAGGCAAAGGCTACGTGCTTGGGGTCAGCAGCGCTCATGTGTTTCGATCCTGGGGCAAGCGACCGCCGGTCGCCGGTACGGCTGCAGACCTCGCCCGGACGCGGCGCTCATCCGACTGGAAGCGCCTGTCGGCGGGAGCCGGAACCAAAGGACCGCGGCTGCACGATTGGTGTTATCTCGAATTGGCGGATCTCGAGGCCGAGCAGTCCAACAGTGCAAATGACGGTTTGTGGACACGCGGTCTACTGATCCGTCGTCGCATTGCCGATGATGACCTCGCCTTCTTCACCACCTGGTGCCCAGCGGGAACAGCCATTGAAACGCTGGTCGCGGTCGAAGGCCATCGATGGGCGATCGAGGACAGCTTTGAAACGGCGAAAAACGAGTTCGGGCTCGATCACAACGAGAGCAGATCCTGGCATGGCTGGCACCGTCATGTGTCCTTGGTGATGCTCGCCTTCGCCATGATGGCCGCGATCCGACATCGCGCTAATCCGCCACCGCCCAAAAAAACGAAACGGCGCCCCCCGGCAAAAGCCAAAACATAACCACCCCACCACTGATCCGTTGGTCAATCCAGGAAATCCGCCGCATTGCTATCAGACTTGCGCGGAAGCGGATTCAACCCGCACACATCATCGCATGGTCCTTCTGGCGCAGAGCTCACCAGGCTGCCGCTCAACGCGCCCACTTCAAATCAAAAAAGCAACTGTAATGCTAGGCCTGCGTGATGTCCGCGTTGGGCTTAATGGGCGCAGTCGCGACAGGCGCCGGCGCTGTCGACAGCCACCAGCCCTCACCGGCGAACCAGCAGGTCTCGTCGGGAGCGCCCTCTCTCCGCAACGACTGCACGCCCTCCCACCCCCTTGCGAACGCCTCGGCCAGTCGCCGGGCGGCATCCGCGTTCTGCAATCCCGCGCAGCCGATGAATTGGGCACGCCCGAGGAATTTGGCGGGCCAGACCGCCCCCTCGTCGGGGCGCGTGATCATCAACATGCCGCCGATCATGCCTTCGGGCGCGAGTGGAAACACCAGCCGCCCACCGGGCAGCAAGGCATCGAGCCATTCGGTGGCCGGCTGCGCCGCACCCGCGCAGACATAGATCACGTCGGCTTTGGGAAGATCGGACGCGATGCCCGATCGATCCCGCACGTCCGTATGGGCGATGTCCTTCAGATTCTCGCGCGCGAGGCCTGCCAGACGTTCGTCGATCTCGTAGGCATGGACGCGGCCGCCGGGGCCGACGAGATGCGCGAGGATTGCGGTGTAATAGCCGCTCCCCGCGCCGATCTGGATCACAGTCTCGCCTTCCTTCACCGCGCAACCGCTGAGCCAATAGGCGTGCGCGCCGGGCATCCCGATATTGAGACCCCGCGCGCTGTCGAGCGCGAGCAGCGTGTTCTGATAGAGGAAAGCGGGATCATCATCGGGTGTGACAACATAGGGGTGGCCGCCAACCGAGATCGACCACGGCCCGGGTCCGGCGAACGTCTCGCGCCTGACGGTGCGAAACGCTTCTTCGATACGGGGGTCCGCGGCCCTCGCCGCGGCGCTGATCAACTGTGCATAGAATGCGCGATATTTTGCCGAACGATCTTCCATGTCGCCTCCGGGAAACAGGCGACGATAACACAACGATTGCGATAATCGAGTGACCCTACAATCCAGGGCGGCGCGTCAGCGCGTCCTCTTGCCCATCGCCTGCGCCGCAAAGGCGGCAAGCCTGGGGTGACGACGCAGGCCCTGCGCGGCGTGGTCGCGCCACGCGAAGGGCATGCCGCGCCAGGACAGCGCGACGCTGACATCCGTCAGCGGCACCGGCTCGGCGCCGAAGCGGCGCTTGTAGTCCTGGTTGCCGATGCTGAGGTCGAAACGGCGCACGCCTTCCGCATGCAGCGCCGCCATAGTGCGCTCGGTCACGAGCAGCCCCGGCGAGCAGTTCGACCAGGAATCGCCGGTGTGGCTGATGCGCAGCAGGAAATAGGTCTCACCGAACCTGACGCCGAGCGCGGTGGCGACAATGGCCTCGTCGCAAACCAGCGCCGAGATGACGGCATAACCGTTCGCGACGCCCCGACGCGCGACCTCGCGATAGAACTGCGCATGGGTTTCGTCGTTGAGGACGAAGCGCGAGCCGAGCTTTCGCATGCGCGCCTGCTGCTGGGCATCCATCACGTCCAGCAGCTCGCGCGCACGCGCGACATCGGTGGCGATCTCGAATCGCGCGCCGGCGTGACGGTTGAAGACGCGCCAGCAGCGTGGCATCTGCATGCGCTTGATCGAGGCCTGGTAATCTTCATAGTCGTCGCCGGTCAGCACGAGGTTGCCGTTGAGCGAGCAGGACCCGATCCGGCCGAGCGACACCAGCGGGTTCGGGTTGCCGCCGATCTGGGCCGGCATCTTCTTCAGGCGCAGCAAATCGAAGCGGTCCGGCAATGCGCGCAATGCGTCGATCAGCGCCGTGCCGATCGCATCCGCCGCCGCCGCGTCCAACGCGGCATCGAGCGCCAGGATCGGCGCGTTGTTGTCGGAAACGCCGAGATCGGCGAATTCGACGATGCGGATGCCGCGCCTGAGGTGGCTGATCATCGGCACGATTGCGATGTCCCTGCCGGTCGTGGCATCGGAGATCAATGCAATCAGCGGCGAGAGATCGTGGAACGCCTCGTACCAGGCGCCGAGCCAGTAGCCATGCTGGAATGCAGTGCGATGGCCTGCGTTCAGGCGCGATGCGGCCCGCGGCCAATCACGCACGAAATCGACCGCGATTGCCGACGCGCTGGACACAAGACCATCTGGTTGCTCGACGCTGAGGATCGTCATCCGCGGGACATACGATTACTGGGCGTTTCCAGATAGATTATGTTTTGTCGCGGCCACAAGTGAGCTCACAGCTTATCGTTAAGCCGATGCCATTGCGGCGGCACCGGCTGCGACAAGTCGTCCGGTTCCATTTCCGCGACGCATTGGAACCTGGCCAGGAAGTGCAGGCCGGCCACGGCAACAGTGAACATGAACCAGATCGGATTTTGCCGTTCGAGCAAGAAGGTCTCAGTGGCCCCGTAATACAGGCCGAACAGCCATACGGTCAGGAACAGCTTTGGCAACGCACCGCTGCGGTTGTGAGTTCGGGCCGTCTGGAAATTGCCGAGCGGCGCGAGCACGAAGACGAGGATCACCAGCAACAGCCCCGGCAGGCCGATGGTGACCGCGAGGTCGAGATAGCTGTTGTGGCTGTGCGCCGCGCTCGTCGCCCATTCGGCGCCCTGGGCGGTCTGCCGCGCGGTCACGTCGTCCCAGAACGCGGCGTAGCCGTGACCGATGATCGGCTTCTCCGCGACAGCTGCGAGCGCGAACTCCCAGATGGCGGAACGGCCGGTGAAGGTGGGATCGAGCGGAAGCAGCCGCGTCATCGCTCCGAGCGCCGGGCTCATGACGCTGCCGACCGTCAGCAGGTTCATCGCGATCAGCGGCACGAAGCAGATGATCCGCTTCAGCCACAGGCCCGGCGTCACGCAGACCAGCGAGGCGAGCGCATAAATCGCAAGGCACAGTACCGACGACGTCTTGCCGCCGGTGAAGATCAGGAAGATTCCAGCCAGCGCGGCGATGGCCGGCCCCATCAAGAACGAACCAATGGCAGACAGGTAAATGCCGACATAAATCAGGATGGTCATCACCGGCGAAGCGATGTTCTTGTGACCAAAGCTGCCGCGCCAGTCGCCGGCCAACTGCGGCTCGGTGACGTCGAGTGCGGTGTGGATCGAGTATTGCGGCGCCACGAAGACGCCGAGATAGCAGAGCGCAAGCAGTACGAGGGCGGCGCCGCCGAGGCACAGGTTGAAGCTGCGCTGCGTCGGCGGCAGCAACGGCAACAGCACCGCGAGCGACATCACGCTGGCTGCGAGCATGAAGCGCTGCATCGAGACTCCGCGATTCTCGGAGAAGACGATGCTGATCAACAGCCAGCCGACCAGGCAGAGATGCAGCGGCGTCACCAGCGTCTTAAGCGCGGGCGCATCCGTTGCGGCGACCAACAGGACTGCGAGCGCGGCCAGCAGGCCCCAGGCGACATAAGTGAGCGCCATTCGTCCGCCGACGACGGTGGTGACATCCTCGCTGCGCAGGTCGGGAAACGGATCGAGCGTCACCAGCACGAGGAGCAGCGCTGCGACTGCGACGAGGCAGCGCGCCGCCCGCACGGCGTCGACCCCTGCAAGCCCATCGCGCAGGACGCCGCCGAACGATCGGGCCTCGACGTCGGTCATGTCAATGGCGCTGCGATCCATGGCTCAAGGCTGGTGGTGAAGCCCGGGGGAAGCTCGAAGTCTTAGCCGATCCCTGTTAAGCATCCGTCAACCAGTCCAGCGGGGCGCTGCGGCACCGCCTGCTGCCGCACGATGCTCCGCGCGATCTCGTAATATTGAAGCGCGCGCTGTTCCAGCGTCAGGTTGTCCAGCACGAAACCGCGGGGATCGAACGTATCGGCGGCGCACCCGGCCCAGAAATCATCCCAGCCCGCCTCAAACCCGGCGATGTCGACGAACTTGGCGCCGCAACGATCGTCCCAGTACGGCACCGACGACACCGGCGCGAATTGGACCCGATGCGGATAGTAGTCGGGGTCTCGCCACGGCCCGCCTGGATCCCAGGCCAGCACCGGCACGCCGCAAGACAATGCCTGCTGATAGGCGATGCCCTGGCTCTCGTTCTGGCAGAGGAAGATCATCGCACGCGATTGCGCGAGCGCGGCCCGATAGTCTTCTTCCTTGTAGCTGCCGTAACGCAGCTCGGCGAACGAGCGGCCTTCCCTCGTGAGCCGGGCGCGGACGGGTTCGATCAGCTCCGCCGCGTAGCGATCGCGGTCCCAGTGCACCTTGTCGTAGATCAGGACGTCGACGCTCTTCTGCGACGTCGCCGGCGGTGCCCAGAGATCCGTGTCGATGCCGATCGGCCAGGCCTCCGTGTCGGGCCAATGCGGCCGATACATGTCGGCGTACCACGGGCCGGGCACCACGACCTTCTTCACCGGCAGGCGCTTGAACAGGTCGGGATCGTCGAGCGGATGATTGTGGGCGGCGACGCCGAGCAGGATCGGATTTTTCCAGGCGAACTTGTCGAGCAAGAAGGTGCGGCCGATGATGCAGGCGAGTTCGCCCGGATGCCGCGCGATGTAGCCATAGTCGTTGACGCGATAGCGGATACCGAGCCGATCGAGCCCCGCACAGAGATTGAGGAACACGCGCAGCTGCCCGCTCATGCGCGGCTCGCCAAGCAGCATGCGACGCGCCATGCGCCGCAGATGCCGGTCGCCGGGAAACCAGCGATCATCCTTGTCCTCGTAGAACAGGTTGAGGACCATATCGTCGGGATCGTAGTCGAATGTCTTTGCGGGCACTGGTGTCCATCCGCGGCGGCCTGATGCGCATTCTCGCATGGGACCGGCTGTCGCACTCTTCCTAATTTGCCACAGGCTTAATGCCGGCGGCTTAACGCTAATTGACGAAACCAACGCTGCGGCAGCCTTCGTGGCGACGCTTTTTTCCCGATGCGAGTATCATCGAGGGCGGCCAGGGTTGCGATCGATCGCATTGCCAAGCGCAGATGCGCCCTGGTTAACAGACCGTTAAAGGCGAGCCGTATCTTGATCACCGCGGAAGACATTCTCGAATTGCCTGCCACATCGCGCGTCGTTCCAGCGGCGCGCGTCCCGCTGCAGGTCGGCTCAACCACGTCGGTGTCCGTCGTCATTCCGGCCAAGAATGTTGCGGCTTATGTCGGCGAAACCCTCGCCAGCGCACTGGCACAAACCGAGGTCACCGAAGTGATCGTCGTGGACGACGGCTCGACCGACGATACCCCCGCCATCGTCCGCGCCATTCGTGACCCTCGACTGCGCCTGATGACCAACGGCGCCGCCGGCGTATCGGCAGCGCGCAATCTCGGCGCGCAGCATGCGAACGGCCAATGGCTGCTCTTCCTCGATGCCGACGATCGCCTGCGGCCCGGCGCGGTCGCGGCGCTGCTGGCGGCTGCGCGTGGCGCGCCGCGAGCGGTTCTGGTCTACGGCGACTACAATACGATCGACAGCGAGGGACGGCAGATCGGCCGTCGGGATCTGCTCAAGGGCCGCCGCAAACCGTCCGGCGACGTGCTGGCGCGGCTCGCCGCCGGCAACTTCATCGTCAATGGCGGCATTGCGCTCGCACGTGCAGAGGCCTTCCGCGCCATCGGCGGGTTCGACGTCTCGCTCAGATATTGCGAGGACTGGCACTGCTGGTGCCGCCTTGCCGCGATCGGCGAATTCGAATTTGCGCCGAACCTTCTGCTCGACTACCGCCTTCACACGGCCAACACCATGAACGCGGCGGTGCGGACGCCACAGGATTTCTTTCCGGCGATCGCGCGGGTGTTCGACGACGGGCTGATCATGGCGCGATTGCCCGCGGGCATGGCGGCCGGGCTGCGCCAGGCCGCCGAGGTTCATCTCGTCACGTATTCGGCAATGCAAGCGGTCCGCTTCGGTAGATATCGCCAGGCCTTCGCCTATCTCGGGATAGTCGGGCGCCGCTCGCTCAAATCGCTGCCGCGTTCCGCGGTCAGGGTCGCCCTCGCCTGCTTCGGTATTTAGCCCGCCGCCTCGGCGTCAGGACACGATCTTCGAGGCCTCATAGGGCTTCGGCTCGATGCCGAACGCGGCGAGCGCCGAGCCGAGCGCGACCATCACGGGATGCATCGCGACGACGGCTTTCGACGATTTCAGCAGAGCGGCCGCGCGCAACAGCGACAGCGGCAACCTCCCGAGCATCTGCGCAAACACCCACACTCGCGCCGCAGCGCCCTGCGCGGCCTTGGACTGCACACGATAATTGATCGCGCCGATGCGCAGGCCTCGCTTCACGATCCAGCCGAAACTGGTGCGGCTTTGCGGCACGGTCTCGGTGATGACTGCTTCCGCCGTCCAGTGGAAGGTCATGCCGGCGTCGCGGCAGCGCACGAAGAAATCGCAGTCGCCGCCCCCGAGGAAGTTGAAGCGCGGGTCGAAGGCGGGACGGGCAAAGCTCTCGAACGCCGCACGCGTGATCAGGCAATTGCCGCAGCCGTAGATCAAGGGCACAGCGCCGCTGTAATCATAGGCGGGACAGAAAACGGGGTGGCGCGAAAGCCAGGGCATGCGGTGGTCCTCGAAGACCGGCAGCACCGGCCCGCCGACCACATCGGCGCCGGTCGCCTCCGCGGTGCGGACCATCAGCTCGAGCCAATCGGGCGAGGCAATCTCGTCGTCGTCGATCATCAGGAACCGGGTCGCGGCGGGAAACAGCGCCAGCGCCGTCTCGAAGGCGGCGTTGATCGCCTGGACGTTGCCTTGCCGTTTCTCGACCAGGCAGACACCCTGAAGTCTGCCATCGGCGAGATACTCCGCGGCCACCGGCGCGCTTTCGCGCCGGACCGCATCGTTCTCGGCCATGACGACGGCGAAAGAGCGCGGGGTGCGCTGGCTGGCGAGCGAGTCCAGTGTCAACCGCAGATGCTGCGGGCGGCGGAAGCAGGGGATGCAGACGACGATACCAACCGACAGGTCGATGATCCGGGAGCTGGCCGCGATCTCCCGGTTGGGATCGCGCACGGCATGCGAGATACGCGTGGCGGACAGGTCTGTCGGGATCAATGTCATGACGTTCTAGATGTCCGAGATAGATTGAAAAAGCCCTGCTTCGATCCCGGGATCAGCGCCGTCCCGCGACGGCACATCGCCCCGGGACGGATGCGTCCCAAAATGAACGGCCGGTTTGAGCCTGACGACGGCGCCAAGGCCGCCGATGTTCCGCCATCCATGCACTTAACCGCTTTCGGGTGTTTCTGCCGCGAAACCTTGCACGCGTGATACTGCAATTCGCGGTCCACCGTGCCGACGGCGGCTGGCGCGGAGGATGCCGTAGTTAACGCACATGCTCATTAACCCCATCGTAAGCACCGCGGCGGGTGAAGCGTCGCGGCATCGGATTTGCTCTACGGGCACACGAGATTTTTCCTGTAAATTTAAGTCGAACAAGCGCGGTCCGAAAAAAATGAACAAGCCAGCCACGATCGATTTCGCGACAACCACGGCGGTCCAAATTCCCGCGGCCATTGCACACACTCAGGCGCTGCACGATCTCGTCCCCGGTGAAGCCCGCGACAGCCTGCTCGCCGTTCACGACGTACTGCGCCGCGAACTGCCAAGGGGCCAGCTCGCCACCTACGAAGCTGGAGGCGGCTCGTGCAGCGTCCTGCCACCGGAATTGCTGAACCGCAGCAAGGTCACCGTCGTCGACATCGACGAGGACCAGGTTCGCAACAACAGCTACGCGGACGAAGCGATCCTCGGCGACGTCCAGACCTACCGCTTCGGGCGCGAGACCTTCGATCTGGTGATCTGCTACAACGTGATCGAACATCTTCCCAAGGTCGACGCCGCACTCTTGAATTTCCGCGATGCGCTCAAGCGCGGCGGGATGATTCTGATCGGCGCGCCCAATCCGCGCTCATTGTCCGGGGTCGTCACCAAATACTCGCCGCACTGGTTCCACGTCTGGTTCTACCGGCACATTCGAGGCATCAAGGATGCCGGCCTGCCGGGCGAGCCGCCGTTCCCGACCTTCTTCCATCCCCTGGTGTCGCTGCCGAGGCTCGAAGCGTTCGCCGCCGCCAGTGGCCTCGAGATGATCTACCGCCGTGAGGTCGAGAGCCCGCGCTATCCCGAGATGCGCCGGCGCAAGCCGCTGTTCGCAGCCCTGGTCGACGCCGGCGCCGCCGTTCTCAACGCCGTGCTCCCGCGCGGGACCGACGTCCGCCGCGGCGATTATCACGTCATCCTGCGGAAAAGCTGACGGCCATGGTGCGCGCGCGGCCGATCGCAAGACCAGCGAAGCCTCGCGGCCACGCCGCACGGGGTAACGAACCGTTAATCTCTGAAGGACCGCGCCATCGCACGCGTCACGACGACGCGTCGAAGAGAGGCACGCGCTTAAACGCTTTGTTTGCCATTTCGGTGAATAGTCCCTCAATGAGTATGGTTAATTTTCCCTGTTGCGTTGAGTGGGCACCTATATCTGAGGTGCGTGGCGTAGAGCGAAGAGTACCCCCTCAGCTCGCGGCACTTGGAATGAAAGCTGGGGATCATGCTTGACTATAACCAGCCGATAGATCGGGCCAGACCGGAGGCCCCGCAGCACCGGCCTCAGGCCGGCTTCAACGTGCTGGAGCTGGTCAATCTGCTCTGGCGGCGGAAGATCGCGATTGCCGTTGCCGCGCTGCTCGGTGCGACGCTTGCCGTCACCGTGGGCAAGAGCCTGACGCCCCGCTACACCGCCACCGCCCAGCTCTATGTCGACCCGCGCGAGCTTCAGCTCGTCGACCGCGAGCTAACGCCCCGCGCGCAGGACGTCTCCGGCATGTCGATGGTGGTCGAGAGCCAGGCGCGCCTGATCACCTCCAACAGCGTGCTGCTCCAGGTGATCCAGCAGGCTGATCTGGACAAGGATCCCGAATTCGGCGGCGGCGCCGACGGCAAAGGCGTGATGTCGTCGCTGCTCGGCCTGATCGGCCTTCAGCCCCACGCGCCCTCCGCCGCGGAGAAAAAGGAAGTGCAGCTCGCCGCCCTCGAGGCGCTGAACCGGCACATCACGATCCGCAAGACCGAGAAGAGCTTCATCGTCGATATCGAAGTCTGGTCGACCGATCCGGCGAAAGCGGCAATGCTCGCCAACACGCTGACCAGCGCCTACCTCGCGGAGTCCCGCAACTCGCAGGCGTCAGCCGCGCGGCGCGCCACCAACGATCTCTCCGGCCGCCTGAAGGAACTGCGCGAGCGGCTGCGCAACGCCGAGACCGTGCTCGCGACCTACAAGGCCCAGAACAATTTCGTCGGCACCCAGGACGCGCTGATCAGCGACCAGCAGCTTTCCGCCAGCAACCAGCGGCTTTCCGCCGCCCGCGCCGCGACGATGGACGCGCAGGCGCGCCTCGACCAGATCGAGGCGAGCCGGCGCACGACGGCAGATGCAGGCGCGAACTCCGAGGCGCTGCAATCGCCAACCATCGCCAACCTGCGCGCGCAATATGCCGACGCGCGCAAGAAATATGCGGAGCAGGCCGGCGAACTCGGCCCGCGTCATCCAGCGCTGCGCCAGACCGAAAAGCAGGTCGAGGATCTCAAGCGCACCATCAACGAAGAGATCGACCGCTTCGCCCAGTCCGCCAAGAACGATTTGACGCGCGCCCGCGACTTTGAAGCCTCGCTCAGCCGGGCGCTGGAGGCGCAGAAGCGGCAGAGCGTCCAGCTCAGCCAGGCCGCCGTGCGCCTGCGCGAACTCGAGCGCGAAGCCGATGCCAGCCGTGACGTCTATCAATCCTTCCTCAAGCGCTCGCGCGAGACCGAGGAGCAGGAGACGCTGAACACCTCGGCGGCCCGAATCATCGGCGAAGCGACGGTGCCGCAGCGGCGCTCGTTCCCGCCGGCGATGAGCCTGTTCGCCATGATCGGCTTCATCTTCGGCGCAATCGCTGCATCGAGCTGGTTCGTCGCGGCAGAGCTGCTGGTGGCCGGTGCGTTCGCACCGGCGCCGGCCCGTCCCAATCGCACTCCGTTGCCGCAAGCTCCGCGAGCTCCAGAGCCTTCGCGGGCGCCGGAGACTGCCCGGTCCCAGCCGGTCTCGCGAGCCCCGGAAGTCGCGGAGGCACTGCCGGAACTCGCCGCCCCGCCGCTGCAACCTTCGATGGTCGAGAAGCCCCTGATCGAAAAGCCGCTGATCGCGCGCCTCCAGGAGGCCGACGTCATCCACACGCTCGGTGCCATTCTCGCCACCGGCGGCGGCATCGACCTCACCCGGCTCGGCTGGCCAACGCTGCGCCCCTGCTTTCCACTGACGACGCTGCTCAACGCCTGGCGCGACATGCGCGCTACGGCGGCCCGGCGCGCCGGCGGAAAGACAATGCCGGTCATCGCGCTCGTCGGTGCCGGTGAGACCACCGGGCGCAGCGTGACCGCGCTGAATTTCGCGCTCGCGGCCGCGCGCGACGGCGCCCGGGTCCTGATGATCGATGCCGACCATCAGGCGCACCCGCTCTCGAACAAGGTCAGCCGTCCCGTCAAGAGCGAGCCCAGCAAGGTCGGATGGCTTTCGATCGGCAGCAAGGCCGCGCGCGAGATCAAGACACTCAACGGCATCTCGATATTGCCGGCCGCCGAACGCGACGCCGGCAAGGCCACTGACGCCATCCGCAAGGCCATCGAGCAGGCGCGCTCCGCCGGCGGCTATGACCTTGTGATCCTTGACGGCCCCGCGGCGCCACTCACGGCCGGCAGCCGTAAGCTGCTCGATGATGCCGACGCGCTGGTGGCGGTGCTGCCGACCAGCCTCGACATCAACGACGGCCTGGAGGAGATCTTGAGCACACTCGGCCGCGCGGAGCGCAAGCTCGTCGGCGTCGTGCTCGACGAACTCACCCCTATGGCCCAAGCTCGCCAACGAGGCAGACAATATGCTTGAGCGCCGCATCAATCTCGATGGCCGGGCCGCAACCGCCGACGTGCCGCGGATCACCATCGGCGGCCTTCGCATGGCCGCACTCGATCTGGAAGCGACCGCAAATTTCATGATCGAGGCGACCGATCCGCGCCATCGCATCGGCCGTCCGCTGCACCTGACCTCGGCCAATGGCGAGGTGCTGGCGCGGTGCTCGACCGAACCCGAGACCGAGCGCCTGTTCCGCAGCGCTGACCTGATCAACGCCGATGGCCAGCCGCTGGTGGCGGCGTCCAGGCTACAATCCTGGTTTCCGTTGCCCGAGCGGGTCGCCACGACGGACCTGTTTCACGTCGTCGCGCGCAAGGCTGAAGCGGTCGGCCGCACCTTCTACATGTTCGGCGCCAGCGAGGACGAGAACGCCCTTGCGGTCGAGAACGTCCGAAAGATGTATCCAAACCTCAAGATCGTTGGCTACAGCCACGGTTATCTCCGTGGCGACGCGCTGCGCGCGAAGGTCGACGAGATCAACGCGCTTGCGCCGGATTATCTCTGGGTTGCGCTGGGCGTGCCAAACGAGCAGGCGTTCGTCGAGGAATTCACCCCGCATCTCACCAATGTCGGCGTCATCAAGACATCCGGCGGCCTGTTCAACTTCTTGTCGGGAAGCCGCGCCCGCGCGCCGCGATGGATGCAGAAGATCGGGCTGGAATGGGCTTGGCGCACCTTGCTCGAGCCCCGCCGCCTGTTCTGGCGCTATTTAACCACCAACCCACGCGCAATCTATCTGCTGTTCAGCCGCCATCGGCCCTTTAATAATCGCTGAGTAGACGACGACATGATCGCCGCCGGTTGCCAGCCCCGCCTGCGCTATTTCAACGCCAGCGGCGCCGGTATTGCGCCTTGCGGGCCGGGCTCATAAGCGGCTAAAGAGACTGTCACAGTCGGTGTCGGCAACTTTCCCGGCCGCCGCGTGTTTTGTATGGCCGCCGACACAAGCGGCACAATCGGCTCAGCCAATTGCGCGAGCCAGCTTTTCACAGCGAAGGCCACGATCGAGTCCGCGCATCGGCCTGCTTTCAGGCGCGACCCAAGGGAGCACGGAACGAATGCATCAGGCCGCAAACCTGCAATTCGAGCGCATGATGGACGAGCTCGTCCTCTGGCAGGCCGTACCGGAGGGCGAACGATCGCCAGCGCCGGCCTGGTGGTGGGGTCCGGCAATGGCGGTGCTCGACGCGCACGAGCCGATGCCACACGCGTGGTGTTCTGAACTCGGTCTGAGCCACGACTCGAGCTTTGCCGAAGGCGCGCACGCCCTGCTCGCCCTGTTCGCCAAGCAAACCTCGCCGACCTGGCCGGATGATTTTCCGCGCAAGGCGGAAATCAAGGAAGACGACGCCCGCGAGCTGCACCCGCAGCCGTCAGACGACAGCGCTTTTCAACCGTAGCGCCGCGGCCGCGGTGGCGGCATGGTCCGGCTCCGGCTGGAGCGGCGGCGCGTAGGGCAGCTCCATGGGCTGCAGCAGCTCGGCCATCTGCCGCGCCGGCAGCGGCTTGGAGATCAGGAAGCCCTGCATCTCGTCGCAGCCATGGGCGCGCAGGAATGCCTCCTGTTCGGCATTCTCGACGCCTTCCGCCACCACGGTCATGCCGAGCGCCTTGCCCATGCTGATGATCGCCTGCGCGATCGCCTGGTCTTCCAAATCCTGCGGCAGGTCGCGCACGAAGGAGCGGTCGATCTTGATGGTGTCGATCGGGAAATGCTTCATCAGAGACATCGACGAATAGCCGGTGCCGAAATCGTCGATGGCGAGACGGATGCCGCGACTCTGGATGGCGTCGAGCACCTTGAGCGCGCGCCCGACGTTGCGCATCATCATGCTCTCGGTGACTTCGAGCTGGAGCAGCACCGGCGACATTCCACTTGCGGCGAGCGCCTCGTCGACGTCCTGCAAGAGATGCTCGTCGACAAACTGGCGCGGCGACAGGTTGACCGCCATCGATACCGGCAAAAGGCCGCGGCGCTGCCAGGCCATGGCTTGCGCGCAGGCCTCCTTCACCACCCAGCGGCCGATCGGCACGATCAATCCGGTCTCCTCCGCAAGCGGAATGAACTGCGCCGGCGAGATGCTGCCGAGATCGGGATGCCTCCAGCGCAGCAGGGCTTCCACGCCGGTGATCTGGCCGGTCTCCATGTCCACCTTGGGCTGGTAGTTCAAAGTGAACTGATTCCGCTCCAGCGCCCGGCGCAGCGCACTCTCCAACGACAGCCGCTCGATCGACTGCGTCTTCACTTCCTTGGAGAAGAAGCGATAGCCGTTCTTGCCATCTTCCTTGGCGAGATACATCGCCATGTCGGCGTTCTTTGTTAGCATCTGAACGTCGGAGCCGTTGGTCGGATACATCGCGATGCCGATCGAGGCCGTGGTGTGGCACTCGTGCCCCGCTAGCTCCATGGGCTCGGCAAGCGCCGTCAGCAGCCCGGTCGCGATGCGCTGGACGTCGTCGACCTCGCCGCATTGATCGAGGATCACTACGAACTCGTCGCCGCCGAGCCGCGCCACCACGTCGCTTGCGCGCAGGGCACCACGCAGCCGGTTGGCCACTTCGAGCAGGAGCAGGTCGCCGGCCTCGTGGCCCAGCGAATCATTGATGACCTTGAAACGATCGAGGTCGATGAACAGCACCGCAAAGCGCTGATCGTGGCGCTGCGCCTCGTCGATCGCCTCATGCAGCAACCCGTTGAAGGTCTCGCGGTTCGGCAGGTCGGTCAGGCTGTCGTGCGAAGCGAGGTATTCGATTCGCTCGTCGGCCTGGTTTTTCTCGTCGGCCCGGTCGAAATTCTCCATCGCGAAGGAGACGTTGTCGGCGAGGCGCTGCAACAGCTCGACGAACTCGGCCGTGAAGGTGCCGGGCTCGGTCGACATGTAGATCATGACGCCGACGGCCCGATCGTGTGCGACGAGGGGAAAAGCCGCGCCCGACCGCGCGCCGTCGTTGCGGACAATGGAATGAAAGGCGCGAACGCGATCGTCATTGAGATAGTCGTTGCTGATGCAGGGCTGGCGGGTGCGGAACGCCGTGCCGCTCATTCCGCGCCCCTCGGGGCGCTCGGGGTCGATTGATAGGCGGACATTGCGCGTGGTGTCAGACGACGGTCCGGCGCTCGACACGATCTCCAGCTGATCGCTATCGACCCTCGCCAGCGCAATGGTGGTCGAGGTGAACTTGGCGCCGTTCGATGCGGCGAGACAGACGAGGTCGAACAGTTCGGCGCGCGACTTCGCCCGCATGATCGCCTCGTTGGTCGCGCTCAGCGCCGCGAACATGCGAGCCAAACGCTCCGTCCGCGCCTCGTTGCGGGCCTTTTCCTCGGCGCGATCGAAATTATCGAGTGCAAATGACACGTTCTCGGCGAGGCGCCCGAGCAACTCGACCATATCGGGTGTGAACGTATTCTCTTCCGGCGCGAGGAAAAGCAGAATGCCGATCGGCTCCTGGCCGGCGCGCAGCAGCGGGAAGCTGGCAGCCGCTCGCGTTCCATCTTCGATCGCCTTAGAGTGCCAATGCGCCGCTCGGAGGTCGTGGAGATAGTCGTTGATGACGCTGGGCCCGCGGGTCCGCAGCGACATCCCTATGATTCCGCGACCCTCAGGATGGTCGGCGGAAACAAAGCAGGTGCGTCCCACCATCCGCTCCTGGAGGCGCCCCTTCACGGCGACCACGCGAACGAGTTCACGCTGGTCGTCCATAATGCCGATTGTCGCCGAGGCGAATACGCCGCCGAGCACGGCTGCCTGGCACGCCCCTTCGAACAGCTCCTCGCGCGTCTTGGCGCGCATGATTGCCTCGTTCGTCGCGCTCAGCGCCTCGAACATGCCGCTCAACCTGTCACGCTGCCTGTCGGCCTTCGCCTTCTCGTCGGCACGGTCGAAGTTCTCCAACGCGAAGGCGACATTGGCCTGGAGCTTGCGCAATAGCTCGACGAATTCGTCCGTGAAAGTGCC
The DNA here is from genome assembly GCF_023100665.1 of Bradyrhizobium sp. CW1. Taxonomy (NCBI): domain Bacteria; kingdom Pseudomonadati; phylum Pseudomonadota; class Alphaproteobacteria; order Hyphomicrobiales; family Nitrobacteraceae; genus Bradyrhizobium; species Bradyrhizobium sp. CW1. Next base: position 1,025,682 of record NZ_CP064684.1, on the reverse strand, counting down.
GCACTCGGGCGAATTGAACAGGAATACGCCTTCGACGCTGTCGCCGTTGAATAGCGGCATCGCGGTTGAGGACCTAATGCCATTGCGACGCGCGCTGGCGTGCCAAGGCTTGAGGCGGGCGTCTGCCAGGACGTCGTTGCTGATACAGGGCCGCCGCGTCCGGAACGCGGTGCCGGTCAGCCCTCGTCCTTCCGGCTCCTTGTCGCTGACCGACAGCCTGAAGGATCGCACTTCCTCGGCGTTCGGTCCGAAGGACGCAACAACACGAAGCAGTCCCGCATCGCGGTCAAGCAATGCAATGGAGGTCGAGGCGAACTTGGCGCCGTGCACCGTGGCTTCGCAAACCAGATCCAACAGTTCGCTGCGCGACCTTGCCCGCAGAATGGCTTCGTTCGTCGCGCTTAGCGCTGCGTACATACGCGCCAGCCGATCCTCCTCCAAGGCGATCTGGGCCTTCTCCTTGTCGCGGTCGAAGTTCTCGAGCGCAAAGCACACGTTTTCGGTCATGCGCAGCAACAATGCGACGATGCCTTCGTCTTTCGCCCAGGCTTTGCTCACGAAGAAAAACAGCACGCCGATGCTGGTGCCACGCTTGATCAAGGGAGCAGCCACGCAGGCGACGGCGCCGGCATTGACGTTGGCCTGCTCCCAGGTGGTCCCCTTGGTGCGATTGACGAGGTCGTCCTCGACGATCGCTTGCTGGGTCCGGAACACCTCGCCGGAGATGCCCTTGCCGTAGGGACTCTCCGGATCAATCGAGTAGCGCGACTGTCTGATCAGATCCAGATTATGTCCGGTCGCTGCCACCGGCGTCAGCCATTCGGAATCCGGCTCGTGCAGCAGAACGAAAGTGGCAAGCGATTTGCCGCTATAAACAGCGGCGTCGCAGACCCGCTGGTACAAGTCCAGCTCAGTGCTGGCTTGCAGAATTGCTTCGTTCGTCGCACTGAGCGCGCCGAACATGCGGTTGAGCCGCCGCACTGCCCGCTCGCCATCCAGGCGGGCTCCCTCGGTCGCGAAGCTCTCCAGCGCGTGAGAGATATTGGCCGACATCCGCTCGAACAACGAGACCATCGCCTCGTCGAGCGAGCCGGCGCCCGACCGCGTAACATACAACACCCCAATACTGCGTCCCATGCAGACCAGGGGTAGCGCCGCGGCCGCGCCGACACCCGCCGCCACCGCGCCGTTGCGCCATGCCAGCGAACGCGGATCGTTCAGGAAATCGTTGCTGATGCAGAGCTTCTGGCTGCGGAACGCCTCGCCGCCCACGCCCAAGCCTTCCGGCGTGCCAGCCTGCGTGGTGATCTCGATCGCGCTCAGCCGCGCCACGTCATCGCCGCGACCAGCGGCAAAGCGAAGCTTATGGCCATCCGGCTCCACAAGGAACACGGCCACGGCCATGAAGTCTCCACTCGCAAACCCGGCGTCGCAGACCTTCTGGTACAGCTCATCCGGCGATTTCGCGTAGAGGATCGCTTCGTTGATGGCGCTCAACGCCGCAAAGGTGCGCGCGAGTGTCGTCGGCACGATCTCAGCTCCCGGGCATTTCTGCCTTTTTTTCCCGGATGACGTTATGACCGGCGATCGCCTAAGTGGTCGTTATTGCGCGCTGCAAACCATCGATCAAAGTGAACGAGCTGCGAACGACCTGCGCCAATCTGTCGAAAATGCCACCGCGCGGGACGAATCTTCGCCCGACGGCCCTGCTCGCTGCGAATTTGCAGCCCTGTATTGGTTTACAGGAGATTGATATCGCAGCCGCGCTTTGAGACCATGGCGCCCAACAAGCAGCCTGTTAAGGGCACCATGCCGGGGAAGCGCCATGCCGATCGTCCATGCCGACCGCCTCACGCGCATCAGCGCAGCGCTGCTTCGGGTTGCCGGGGCTTCCGAGGAAGAGGCCGACGCGGTCGCAAACGGCTGCGTCAACGCCAATCTCGCCGGCCACGATTCCCACGGCGTGATCGCCATTCCCACCTATGTTGACCGGATCAAGGCCGGCCACATCGTGCCCGGCGCCAGATGGACCATCGTGCAGGAATCGCCGACGACGACCGTGATCGACGGCCAGTGGGGTTTTGGCTTCCACGTCAACGCCAAGGCGATGGCGCTGACGATCGAGAAAGCGAAGACGGCGAATGTCGCCGCCTGCACCGTGTTCCGGCAAAGCCATGTCGGCCGCCTCGCCGCCTATCCGCTGATGGCAATGCGCGAAGGCATGATCGGGATCGCAACGGCGGATTCCGGCCGTTCGCCGAAGCATGTGGCGCCATTCGGCGGCAAGGAGGCACGGCTCGGCACCAATCCGATCTCGATCGCGGTGCCGTCCGACCTCGATGCGCCGTTCTACCTGGACATGGCGACCTCTGCGGTCGCGGCCGGCAAGATCCAGCTCGCGGTCGCCCGCGGCGAGGAAATCCCGCCGGGGTGGATCATCGATGCCGAGGGACGGCACACTACCGATCCAACCCAGTATCGCAAGGGCGGCGCGCTGCTGCCGCTCGGCGGCACCGAGGGCTACAAGGGCAGCGGCCTCGCCGCAATGGTCGAGGTCCTGTGCGGCCTGCTCACCGGCCTCGGTTTCGGCGTCGAGCCCACGGGCCGGCACAATGACGGCTGCTTCATGGCCGTGTTCAACGTCGCCGCGTTTCGCCCGCTGCAGGATTTCAAGCGCGAGGTCGCCGAGTTCGCACACTATCTCAAATCGACCCCGCCCTCCGAGGGCAGCAAGGGCGTGTTCTATCCCGGTGAGATCGAGGGCTTGCGTGAGCAGCAGCGCCTGCGCGACGGCATCGAGATCGAGGATGCGACCTGGGAAAAACTGCGCGCGCTGGCGCGCGAGTACAGGCTCGACACGGTCCTCGACCTGGCCTGACGGATTTCGGCCTGACGCAATTCGGAGAACAGCAGCATGACGCGGCAGATGGTACTGGTCGGCTTCCTTCAGGCCCAGAACTGCACGAATTTGCCGAGCTCGTGGCGACATCCGGACTCGCGCGACGATTCGATGTCGGCGGACTATTATCAGGAGATCGCCAAAATCCTCGAAGCCGGCAAGTTCCACATGGCCTTCTTCGACGACCGGCTGGCGATGCCGGACCGCTACGGCAACGATCACGCCCACACCGTCGAATACGGCATCCGCTGCGTGAAGATGGATCCGCTGATCGTGCTGACGACGATGGGCATGGTGACGGAGAAGCTCGGGTTGGGTGCGACCGGCTCGACGACTTATTTCGAGCCCTTCGACATCGCCCGCCGCTTCGCAACGCTCGACCTGATGTCGGGCGGACGCGCCGGATGGAACGTCGTGACCTCGCTCAATGACGGCGAGGCCTTCAACATGGGCCGGGATTCTCATCCCGAGCACGACGCCCGCTATGACCGCGCCGACGAATTCATGGAGATCGTTCTCGGCCATTGGGACACCTGGGAAGACGGCGCGCTCATCATGGACAAGACGAGCGGCCGCTTTGCCGATCCGGCCAAGGTGAAGCGGCTCGATCACAAGGGCCCATTCTACAAGTCCCGCGGTCCCTTCACGGTGCCCCGCTCCGACCAGGGCCATCCCGTGATCATCCAGGCCGGCGCGTCCGGCCGCGGCCAGCGCTTTGCAGGACGATGGGGTGAGGTGATCTTCACCGCTGCACGCAATCTCGCCGCCGCCAAGGAAGGCTATGCGTCGGTGCGTAACGAGGCCGCGAAAGCCGGCCGCGATCCGGAGGCGATGTTCCTCTGCAACCTGACGACACCGGTTTGCGCCGCGACCAAAGCCGAGGCCGAAGACAAGATGGCGCTGATCAACAAGCTGCCGCTGCAGATCGACGCGCTGTCGCTGCTGGCCGAAGCGCTCAACTACGATTTCGCCTCCAAGGATCTCGACGAGCCGCTGACGACTGCAGAGCTGAAGAGCATGCAGGGCATTCTGGGCATCCGCGACGGCGTGCTCAAGAACTCCGGCAAAAGCAATCCGAGCGCGCGCGACTTCGTCACCTTCTCCGGCCGCGGCCAGGTCCAGGATGCGATGGTCGGCGGTCCCAAGGAGATCGCGGACAAGCTCGAAGAAATGTTCGTTGAGCGCGGCTGCGACGGTTTTGTCATCGCCGCGACCTATGTGCCCGGCTCCTATGCCGATTTCGTGCAACATATCGTCCCGGAATTGCAGCGGCGCGGATTGTTCCAGAAGGAATATCGCGGCAAGACGCTGCGGGAAAATCTCGGGCTCAAGCGGCCGGCTGCCGGCGACTGGAAAGTGCAGCCGCGCGATGCCGCGGAATAACAACGGAGACACGGCATGCGCTGGCTGAAATTCACCGCTGCGGACAAGACGTCCTGGGGGATCGTCGAGGGTGACCAGGTCATCGCGATCGAGGGCGATCCCTTCGGAGAATGGCAACGCACCTCGCGCACGTATCAGCTCTCGCAGGTCAAGATCGAACTGCCGCTGATTCCGCGCACCTTCTACTGCGTCGGCTTGAATTACCTCAAGCATCTGAAGGAAGCCGCCGACAAGCGCGGCGAAGTGCCTGCTGTCCCCGACCGCCCCGAGATCGGCTATCGCGCGCAAAACGCGCTGATTGCGCATGACGAGGACGTCGCGATCCCGTCCTTTGCGACGGACAAGATCCACTACGAAGGCGAACTCGTTGTCGTCATCGGCAAGAAGGTGAAGCATCTCACCAATCAGAATGCGATGGATTGCGTCTTCGGCTACACCATCGGCAACGACGTCAGCGAGCGCAGCTGGCAGAAGGCCGACCGCAGCCTGTGGCGCTCGAAGAACGCCGACACGTTCAAGCCGATGGGCCCGTGGATCGAGACCGAGGCCGACCTCGACAAGATGGAAACGATCGTCCGGGTCAACGGCAAGGAGACCAACCGCTTCCACACCAACGACATGATCTTTGGCGTGGTGCCGTTCCTAGTCGAGCTGACCAAGTATTTTACGCTATGGCCGGGCGATGTGATCTGGATGGGCACGGATGGTGCCTCGCCTGATATCAAGCACGGCGACGTCGTGGAGATCGACATCACCGGCATCGGCACGCTGCGGAACAGGTTCGTGCGGGAGGAGCGGTGATCCTCATCCTGAGGAGCTTGCGAAGCAAGCGTCTCGAAGGATGAAGGCCCGGTTGTGGCGTCGCGCTTCGAGACGGCCGCTACGCGGCCTCCTCAGCACAAGCTCAAAACGGCAGCGCGACGCCCGTCTTGATCTCCTTCAGCACCACGTTGCTTCTGACATAGCGGATGCCGGGAATGCGGAACATGAAGTCGTCGAGGAATCTGTTGTACGCCGCCATATCCTGCACGACGACACGCAAATGGTAATCGGCATCGCCCGTGGTCGCAAAGCACTCCAGCACCTCACGCCGCGTGGTCACCCGCGCGACGAACTCGTCGACGAATTTTGCGTCGTGCCGTTCCAGCGAGACGTGGAGGATCGCGGACATCGCAAAGCCGGCCTGCTCGCGCGCGACCAGGGCCGCATAGCCCCGGATGGCACCGCTCTCCTCCAGCGCGCGCACCCGGCGCCAGCATGCCGAAGTCGACATGCCGACTGCGTCGGCGAGCTGCTGGTTGGTGGCGCGGCCGTCCTTCTGAAGATAGGCGAGAATCCGCGCGTCCTGGTCTTCGATCATGGAAACCACCAAAATGGATTAATCTACCTTCCCGTAGATCGTTTTGGATAACTCTACCATAATAGGTACGCCATTCGGAAAGAAAGGTAAGACCTACCAGTTGCCCAGGCTTACCCTTCTCCCATCCGGCAAGGATGCCGTGGGGAGGTCCGCATGGCCGCCATTTCGTCTCTCGATCCTTACGAGCTTTCCGACCGCTACGATCGCGAACGGGGCCGCGTCTTCCTCACCGGCACGCAGGCCATCGTCCGCATCGCGCTCGACCAGGTGCGGCGCGACCGTGCCGCGGGGCTGAACACGGCGGGCTTCATCTCAGGCTATCGCGGCTCGCCACTCGGCGGGATCGACCTCGAGCTGTGGCGCATCCACGAGCGACTGAAGCGGGACCGCATCGAATTCCTCCCCGCAGTGAACGAAGATCTTGCCGCGACCGCCGTGCTCGGCTCACAACAGGTCGAGACGCAAGCCGACCGCGAGGTCGATGGCGTGTTCGCTCTCTGGTACGGCAAGGGCCCCGGCGTCGATCGCTCCGGCGATGCGCTGAAACACGGCAACGCCTACGGCTCCTCACCGCATGGCGGCGTTCTGGTGGTCGCCGGCGACGACCATGGCTGCGTCTCGTCCTCGATGCCGCACCAGTCCGACGTCGCCTTCATGAGCTGGTTCATGCCGACGCTCCACCCCGCAAGCGTCAGCGAATATCTCGAATTCGGTGAATATGGCTACGCGCTGAGCCGCTTCACCGGCATGTGGGTCGGCTTCAAGGCGATCTCTGAGATCGTGGAATCCGGCGCGTCCGTCGCGCTGCGCCCACCGCGGGCCTTCCACGCGCCAGACTTCACGCCGCCACCCGGCGGCCTGCACTATCGCTGGCCCGATCTGCCCGGCCCGCAGATCGAGGAGCGGCTGGAGGCGAAGAAGCACGCGGTCTACGCCTTCGCAAAGGCTAATCCGATCGATCGTCACATCTACGACATCCCGGACGCCACCTACGGCATCGTCACCACGGGCAAGGCCCATCTCGATCTGATGGAAGCGCTGCGGCTGATGGGTCTCGACGAAGCGGACTGCCGCAGCATCGGCATCGACATCTACAAGGTCGGCATGGTCTGGCCGCTGGCGCTGCATGACGCGATGGCGTTCGTGAGGGGCAAGCGCGAGATCCTTGTCGTCGAGGAGAAGCGCGGCATCATCGAAAGCCAGTTCAAGGAATATTTTTACGATTATCCGGGCGAAAAACCCGAGCGCATGGTCGGTAAGCATGACGAGCAAGGGGCGCGGCTGATCTCCTGGATCGGCGAATTGTCACCGCGTGCGCTCGCTGGGGTGCTCGCACGCCGTCTCGATCCGATGTTCCCAGGCCTCAATCTCGCCGCACGCGCAGCCGGCTTGATGCCTGAGGCCTCGCGCACGATCAACGTCAGCGGTGCGACGCGTACGCCCTATTTCTGCTCGGGCTGCCCGCACAATACATCGACGAAAGTGCCCGAGGGTTCGAAGGCGCTGGCCGGCATCGGCTGTCATTTCATGGCCAGCTGGATGGACCGCGAGACATCGTCCCTGATCCAGATGGGAGGCGAAGGCGTGAATTGGGCCGCCTCGTCACGCTTCACCGGCAACAAGCACGTGTTCCAGAATCTGGGCGAAGGCACCTATTATCATTCGGGTTCGATGGCGATCCGGCAGGCGATCGCCGCCAAGGCCAACATCACCTACAAGATCCTGTTCAACGATGCCGTGGCGATGACCGGCGGCCAACCCGTCGACGGCCCAATCAGCGTCCACGCTATCGCGCACAGCGTCCGCGCCGAGGGCGTTGCGCGCATCGCGCTGGTGTCGGACGATCCGGCGCAATTTCCGCCAGGCGATCTTCCGGTCGGCGTGTCCCTCCATCCGCGCGAGAAGATGGACAGCGTGCAGCGCGAGCTGCGCGATATTCCCGGCGTCTCGGTGCTGATCTATCAGCAGACCTGCGCGACAGAGAAACGGCGTCGCCGCAAGCGTGGACAGATGATCGATCCCAAACGCTTCGCCTATATCAACGATCTCGTCTGCGAAGGCTGCGGCGACTGCTCGGTCGAATCCAACTGCCTCAGCGTCGAGCCCAAGGAGACGCCGTTCGGCCGGAAGCGCCGGATCAACCTCTCATCCTGCAACAAGGACTTTTCCTGTCTCAACGGGTTCTGCCCGAGCTTCGTCACCGTCGAGGGCGCGAGGCGCCGGAAGAAGGGCGCGAGTCGGATCGACGCGGTCGGCCACGCGGCCACGCTTCCCCTGCCCGCGCCCGCAACGCTCGACCGTCCCTATGATCTGCTCGTCACCGGCGTCGGCGGCACCGGCGTGATCACGGTCGGCGCGCTGATCGGCATGGCGGCCCACCTCGAAGGAAACGGTGTCTCGGTGCTGGATTTTACCGGCTTTGCGCAGAAATTCGGGCCGGTGCTGAGCTACATCCGGTTGGCCGCATCCCCCGACGCATTGCACCAGGTCCGTATCGACCAGGGCGCGGCCGATGCGCTGATCGGCTGCGACCTCGTCGTCAGCTCCTCGCCGAAGGCGTCCGGCACCTATCGAAAAGGTACGCGCGCCGCGGTCAACACCGCGGAGATGCCGACCGGCGACGTCGTCCGCTTCCGTGACGCCGATCTCGCCTCACCCGCCCGCCTGCGTGCGATCGGCCAGGTGATCGGCGACGGCAATCTCGACACCATCAACGCCAATGCGCTGGCCGAGCGCCTGCTCGGCGATGCCGTCTATGCCAATATCGTCATGCTGGGCTTTGCCTGGCAGCGCGGGCTGCTGCCGGTCTCGCTGTCGGCGCTGTTGCGCGCGATCGAGCTCAACGGCGTCGGGGTCGAAAGCAACAAGCAGGCTTTCGCCTGGGGCCGGATTGCAGCCGCCGATCCCGACTTCTTGCCGAAGGTGGACGAAGCGCCGAAGGCCGAGACGCTCGACCAGCTGATCGACCGCCGCGCCGACTTCCTCACGGCTTATCAGAACGATGCCTACGCAGCGCGCTATCGAGAGCGCGTTGCAAGTGTTCGCCATGCCGAAGCCAGCCTGAATAGCGAGGCATTGACCCAGGCGGTCGCGCACGCCCTGTTCAAGCTGATGGCCTACAAGGATGAGTACGAGGTGGCGCGCCTGCACATGCAGACCGGCTTCCTCGACGAGTTGAAAGGCGAATTCGAAGGCGACTTCAGCATCCAATATCACCTTGCCCCGCCGTTCCTGCCGTCGAAGCGCGATGCCCGCGGACGTCCGCGCAAGCACGCCTTCGGACAGTGGATCCAGATGCCGCTCGCCATGCTGGCGCGGGTGAAGGGATTGCGCGGGACGCCGTTCGATCCGTTCGGCTACACGGCGGAGCGGCGCGCCGAGCGGGAACTCATCACCTGGTACGATGGCGTCATCAAACGGCTGCTCGGCGGACTCGACGCGGCGCAACTGCCAAGCCTGGTCGCCATTGCAAAAGCGCCGATGGATATCCGGGGCTACGGGCCGGTTAAGGACGCCGCGATCGGGAAGGTGAAGGCCGAGGTCGAACGGCTGTTCGCCGAGCTCAATGCGCCATCACCTGCAAGGATGCGCGCCTACGGTTGACGGAGCGCCGACGAGACTTCAGCCTCTGGAGCCGAGGGGCGCCCTGATGGCGCTCCTGCAACCGGGTGACGCCTCATGGATTTCGACCAGTTGACCCTGACCCAGGCTGTGGCCGACCTCCGCGCCGGAAAAGTCACGAGCACCGCGCTCACGACGGAAGCTCTCGCCCGCGCCAAGGCCAATGCCGATCTGAATGCCTTCGTCACCCTGGACGAGGCCGGCGCTCTGAAGGCTGCGGCCGCATTCGACGCGAACGACAACAAGGACAAGCCGCTCGGCGGTGTTCCCATCGTGATCAAGGACAATATCGAGGTCACGGGGCTCCCCTGCAGCGCAGGAACGCCGGCGCTGAAGCATTACGTTCCGAGGGCCGACGCGCCGGTGGTCGCAAAATTGCGCGCGGCGGGCGCGGTCATCATCGGCAAGACCAGCATGCACGAGCTCGCTTTCGGCATCTCCGGCTACAACACCGCATTCAAGACCGGCGCGGAGTTCGGCGTGCGCAACGCCTATGACCGCACCCTGATCGCGGGCGGCTCCTCCTCAGGAACGGGCGTCGCGATCGGCGCGCGGATCGTCGCGGGCGGGCTCGGCACCGACACTGGCGGATCGGTCAGGGTCCCCGCCGCACTGAATGGATGTGCCTCGCTGCGTCCGACGGTCGGACGCTATCCGCAAGCTGGCATCGCGCCGATCTCGCACACCCGCGACACCGCGGGCCCGATGGCGGCGACCGCGGCGGATGTCGAACTCCTCGACCGCGTCATAGCAGGTGGCGAAGCCGTTCAGGCGGCCGATCTGAAGCAGATGCGAATCGGCATCGTGAGGTCGATGCTGACAAATCTCGACGCTGACACCAACGCCGCTTTCCAGGCAGCAGTGGCGAAGATGAAAGCGCAGGGTGTCACGATGGTCGAGATCGAAATGCCGCAACTGGCCGAGTTCAATGGCCAAGTCAGCTTTCCGGTCGCGCTGTACGAAGCCTATGACGATCTGGTCGCCTATCTGGACCACACCGGCACGGGCCTCAGCATCGAGGCGATGGCAAGGGACATCTCCAGCGCCGACGTCAAGGGCACCTATGATGGCCTGGTGATCCCGCGCAAACTGCCTGCCCCCGATGGCACGCTGGTTGACGCCAAGCCGATCTATGACGCCGCGATCAATAGTGCACGCCCCGCGCTCCAGGTGCTTTACAGCAGGACTTTCGCCGACAACCGGCTCGATGCCATCGCCTTCCCGACCACGCCGCGCGTCGCCATTGCCTCCAATCCGGATTCCAGCAGCCTCGAGAATTTCGGGTTGTTCATCCAGAACACCGATCCCGGCAGCAATGCCGGCATTCCCGGCATCCAGATCCCGATTGCGCTCGGCGCGGTCAGCAAACTTCCGATCGGACTCGAGCTGGATGGCCCTGCAGGCAGCGACCGCCGCCTGCTTGCGCTCGGCATGGCGCTTGAAAAAGTGTTCGGACGGCTGCCGGCGCCACCCCGCTCATGAATAGGGATTGATCAGCTTCTGCTGCTCGGCGCTGTGATGCACGAGCATGTCGATAAAGGTCCTGACCTTCGCCGACAGATGATGCCGGTGCGGATAGACCGCGTTCATCGACATCTCGACGGGACGATATTCGGGCAGAAGGCGAACGAGATGACCGGCTTCGAGATCGCCCTGGACGAGAAAACCGGCCATCAGGCAGACGGCAGCGCCTTCCAGCGCCACCTTTCGCAAGGCCTCACCGCTGTTGGTGATAAAGCTGCCGGAGATGCGCACCGATGCCGGCGTGCCCTTGCGATCGAAGAAGCGCCAATCTTCGCCGAACGGATAATTCAAGTGACGGGCGCAATTGTGCGCGGTGAGCTCATCGAGCTTCTGCACGCGACCGTGCCTTTCGAGGTAGTCGTGCGAGCAGCACAGCACGTGCCGCCAGGTTGCGAGGCTGCGAACGATCAGGCTCGAATCCGGCGGCGCGGTCATGCGCAGAGCAACGTCATAGCCTTCTTCGATGAGGTCGATTTCGGCCTCGCCCATCCGCAGATCGATCTTGAGCTCCGGATAGGTCGACAGGAGCTTCGCCACCACGGGCGCAACGAACGGCACCATGTGCGTGGCGACGTGGATCCGTAGCGTGCCGCGGGGCACCGACTGCAATTCGCTCGCGATATCGTCGGCCTGTTTGATTTCGGCGAGTATCTGGATGCAGCGGTCGTAATAGGCCTTGCCGATGTCGGTGAGGCTGACCTTGCGCGTGGTGCGCTGAAGCAGCCTCACGCCGAGCCGGTCTTCCAGCGCCTGGACGTGATTGCTCACCATGGTGGTCGACATGTTGAGCTTGCGGGCTGCTGCAGAGAAGCCGCCGGTCTCGACCACCCGGCTGAAGACTTCGAGACTGGTCAATCGGTCCATGCCGACTGATTATCCGCTCTTGAGAGATAATCGCAAGGAATTCCGTCCGATTATCCATCAAACCGCTCCTGCGGGCAGCGCGGATGCGTTAGCCGCAATCCCTCGACAGGCGCGGCAATCGCTCTGGGGCAGTCGTACCTCCGGCTCGATAGATCATACGGGCCAAGGCGAGATCCCGGGACTATCCACTGTCAGCGGATAATCCTTTCGGCATTTCGCTGATTATCGATCGGACGAGGAAGACCGATAGTCTGGGTCAGCCGAAGGAGACTGCCATGTCCGAGATGCCCCGCACCAAAAACTTTCAGCAAGCGACTGAAATACCGCAAGCTACCCCGACGGCGCCGGTGCGTGGTCCCGCCCGGAATACGGTCCGGCGGGCGGCGCTGGCGCTCGCGTTCCTTGCGGGCACGGCTGCGGTTGTCCATTACGGACACGACTACTGGGTCAACGGCCGTTATCTCGAGACAACCGACGACGCCTATGTGAAGGCCGACTCCACGATCATCGCGCCAAAGGTCTCGGGCTACATCGCCAAGGTGCTGGTCAGCGACAACGAAAAGGTCAAAGCGGGCCAGCTGCTGGCGAAGATCGACGACCGCGACTTCAAGGCGGCGCTCAATCAGGCCCGCGCCGATGTCGCTGCGGCGGAAGCGGCAGTGCGGAACCTCGACGCCCAGCTCGAACTCCAGCAGCCGATCATCGAGCAGAGCACAGCCGATGTCGCTGCTGCGGACGCGAATCTGAAATTTGCGCAGGAGGAGCGCGCCCGCTACGACGACCTGATGAAGTCGGGCTCCGGCACGATTCAGCGCGCGCAACAGACTGACGCCGCGTTGCGCGCCAGCAACGCGCAACTGCAACATGCCAGGTCGGGCCTCGTGGCCGCGCAACGCAAGGTCGACGTGCTCACGACCCAGCGCGCGCAGGCTACTGCCCAGCTCGAACATGCGCGTGCGGTCGCGGAGCAGGCGACGCTCAATCTCTCCTACACCGAGATTACCGCGCCGGTCGACGGAACGGTCGGCGCCCGCTCACTGCGCGTGGGACAGTTCGTGCAGGCCGGCACGCAATTGATGGCGGTGGTGCCGCTCGATGCGGTCTATGTCGTGGCGAATTTCAAGGAGACGCAGCTCACACATGTCCGCGCCGGCCAGCCGGTCGAGCTGCACGTCGACAGTTTCCGCAACCAGACCCTGCGCGGCCATGTCGACAGCCTGTCGCCGGCGAGCGGCCTTGAATTCGCATTGCTGCCGCCCGACAACGCCACCGGCAATTTCACCAAGATCGTGCAACGGGTGCCGGTGAAGATCGTGCTCGACGACCACAGCCTGACCGGCCTGCTGCGCCCCGGCATGTCCGCGGTGCCGACCGTCGACACCAAGCAGACCGTGCTGGCCGAGCGTGAGACGGCGAAGCATCTCGCCGACAACGCGGCCCGTCCGAACGGCGGTTGAAGCCGGAAAGGTCCGGCGGGACTATCAACTCCTACCGGATGATCCTTCCCAAACTTGGTCGATTATCGAAACGAACTGCCTGATCCATCCTGTCTCCGTAACCGAGACGAGGCTTCCATGAGCACGCTCCAACCGACCGTTAATACCACGGCCGATATCCCCGCTCCCGTCGCGGCCCCCGCAACGCCCGCCGTCTCGACCAAGACCTGGATCGCCGTGATCGGCGCGACGCTCGGCGCCTTCATGGCGGTGCTGAACATCCAGATCGTCAATGCCTCACTCGCCGATATCCAGGGCGCGATCGGCGCCGGCATTGATGACGGCGGCTGGATCTCGACCTCCTATCTGATCGCGGAGATCGTGGTGATCCCGCTGTCCGGCTGGCTGGCGCAGGTGTTCTCGATCCGCATCTATCTCCTCACCAATGCGGTCCTGTTCCTGGTCCTGTCAGCCGCCTGTGCGTTGGCGCAAGACCTGCCGCAGATGATCGTGCTGCGGGCGGTGCAAGGGTTTACCGGCGGCGTGCTGATTCCGATGGCGTTCACACTCATCATCACATTGCTGCCGCGCGCCAAGCAACCCGTGGGCCTTGCGCTGTTCGCGCTGTCGGCGACGTTCGCGCCCGCGATCGGCCCGACCATCGGCGGCTATCTCACCGAGAATTTTGGCTGGCAGTACATCTTCTATGTCAACGTTGTCCCCGGCACGATCATGGTCGGCATGCTCTGGTACGCGCTCGATGCAAAGCCCATGAAGCTGTCGTTGCTGCGCGACGGCGACTGGGCCGGCATCATCACCATGGCGATCGGATTGTCGGCGCTGCAGACCGTGCTCGAGGAAGGCAACAAAGACGACTGGTTCGGCTCGCCCTTCATCGTCAAGCTGTCCGTCATCGCGGCCGTGGCGCTGAGCGCCTTCCTGATCATCGAGCTCACCGTGAAGAAGCCGCTCCTGAACCTGCGTCTGCTGGTCCGCCGCAATTTCGGCTTCGGCATGCTCGCGAATTTCCTGCTGGGAATCGCGCTCTACGGCTCGGTGTTCATCCTGCCGCAATATCTGGCCCGCATCCAGGGCTACAATGCCGAGCAGATCGGCATGGTGCTGGCTTGGACCGGCCTGCCGCAGCTGGTGCTGATCCCGCTGGTCCCGCGGTTGATGCAGAAGCTCGATGCGCGGCTCATCATCGGCGTCGGCTTCGTCCTGTTCGCGGCCTCCAACTTTATGAACATCTACATGACCGGCAACTATGCCGCCGATCAATTGCTCTGGCCCAATGTGGTTCGTGCGATCGGCCAGGCGCTGGTAATGGCGCCGCTGTCTGCGGTGGCGACCTCAGGCATCGAACCGGAGAACGCGGGCTCGGCCTCCGGCCTGTTCAACATGATGCGCAACCTCGGCGGCGCCGTCGGCATCGCGCTGTTGCAGACCCTGCTGACCAAGCGCGAGCAGTATCACTCCAACGTGCTGATGCAGTCAGTCTCGCTGTTCGAGCAGGCGACGCGGACGCGGCTGGAACAGCTCACCCAATACTTCGTCAATCACGGCATTCTCGATCGGGCGGACGCGTTGCATCGCGCCTATGTTGCGATCGGCCATATCGTGCAGAAGCAGGCCTATATCCTCGCCTTCAGCGACACCTTTTATCTGCTCGGCGTGGCCCTGATCGTCGCGCTGATCGCCACCCTCTTCCTGAAGAAGGCCGGCCACGCCTCGGCCGGCGGCGCCCACTGACGTCAACCCAGCCAGCAAGGAGAACGACCATGAAACCCCGCATGAATTTCTACCAGGCCGCACCCGACACGATGAAGGCGCTGATGGCACTGGAAGAGCAGATCCAGTCGACGGGCCTTGAGAAATCGTTGATCGAGCTCGTCAAGATCCGGGCGTCACAGATCAACGGCTGCGCCTTCTGCATCAACATGCACACCGAGGACGCCCGCAAGCGCGGCGAGACCGAGCAGCGCATCTATCTGCTCAACGCCTGGCGCGAATCACCGCTCTACACCGACCGCGAGCGCGCGGCGCTGGCCTGGACGGAATCAGTGACGCTGATCTCCGAGACGCACGCGCCTGATGACGTCTACGAGCAGGTCCGCCCGCAATTCTCCGACGCGGAGACGGTGAACCTGACCATGCTGATCGGCGCCATCAATGCCTGGAACCGAATCGCGATCGCGTTCCGTGCGGTTCATCCGGTGAAGGTGAAGGCATCGGTGGCGTGAGGTGCTGATGTGTGGAGGCCAAACTGCCTCAATACATTCGCCTGTCATGCCCCGGCTTAACCGGGGCATCCAGTACGCCGCGGCTTCTCGAGTCCAGCACTCCCGTCACGGAGTACTGGATCGCCCGGTCAAGCCGGGCGATGACGGCGGTAGGTAGCTTAAACCGCCGTCGCCTTCGCGAACTCCACGTAGATCTCGCGCAGCCGCATGGCGATCGGGCCGGGCTTGCCGTCGCCGACCTTCTTGCCGTCGATCGCAACCACCGGCTGGACGAACAGCGACGCCGAGGTGGCGAAGGCTTCCTTGGCGGCGAGCGCCTCGGCGACCGTGAAGGAACGCTCTTCGACGCGGAGCTGACGCTCTTCCGCCAGCGCCACCACCGCCTTGCGGGTGCAGCCCGGCAGGATCGCGTTGGAGTTCTTGCGGGTCACGATGACGTCGTCCTGGGTCAGGATGAACGCTGAAGACGAACCGCCTTCGGTGACGTAACCGTCTTCCAGCATCCAGGCTTCGCCCGCACCGGCTTCGGCCGCGGCCTGCTTTGCCAGCACTTGCGCCAGCAATGCTACGCTCTTGATGTCACGCCGCTCCCAGCGGATGTCGGGCACGGTGATCACATTGATGCCGGTCTTGGCCGAGGCGGCGTTGATGATGTCCTTCTCCGACGTGAACATCACCAGGCTCGACTTGACGTCGCCCTTGGGGAAGGCGAAGTCGCGGCCCTTGTCGGCGCCGCGGGTGACCTGGAGATAGACGAGGCCGTTCTCGACCTTGTTGCGTGCAATCAGCTCCTGCTGGATCTCGGTGATGCGCTCGACCGTCTCCGGGAGCCTCAGCTTGATCTCGCCGACCGAGCGCTCCAGCCGCGCCAGATGCGAGGCATTGTCGACCAACTTGCCGTCGAGCACGGCCGAGACCTCATAGATGCCGTCGGCGAACAGGAAGCCGCGATCGAGGACCGAAATTTTGGCGTCCGAAAGCGGGACGAATGAGCCGTTGACATAGGCGATCGGATCCAAGGCAGGTCTCCTGGCGGGAATAGGGATTACCCGCTGGTATAAGGGATTTGTCGGTGCCACGAAACCCTCAACCCGTCATTCCCGACCGGCGCCAGGAGGCACGTCGCGGAATGACAGTGGGATCAATGCGACAGAATCTTCGACAAGAACTTCTGCGCGCGGTCGCTGCGGGGCTTGCCGAAGAAATCGTCCTTCGGGGCGTCCTCGACGATCTCGCCGCGGTCCATGAAGATCACGCGGTTGGCGACCTTGCGGGCAAAGCCCATCTCGTGCGTCACGACCATCATGGTCATGCCCTCATGGGCGAGGTCTACCATGACGTCGAGCACCTCGCTCACCATTTCGGGGTCGAGCGCCGAGGTCGGCTCGTCGAACAGCATGACGATGGGATCCATCGCGAGCGCGCGGGCGATCGCCACGCGCTGCTGCTGGCCGCCGGACAGGTTCGCGGGAAATTTTTGCGCCTGTTCCTTCAGGCCGACCCGCTCCAGCAGCTGCATGCCTTTCGCCACCGCCTTGTCGCGCGACCGGTCGAGCACCTTCTGCTGCGCGAGGCAGAGATTATCAATGATCTTCAGATGCGGAAACAGCTCGAAGTGCTGAAAAACCATGCCGACACGCGCGCGCAGCTTGGGCAGATTGGTCCTGGGGTCGTTGACCTTAGTGCCATCGACGCTGATGTCGCCTTTCTGGAATGGCTCCAGCGCGTTGACGCATTTTATCAGCGTCGACTTGCCTGATCCCGACGGACCGCAGACCACGACCACCTCGCCCTTGGCGACGCTGGTGGTGCAGTCGGTCAGCACCTGGAAGGCCGGGCTGTACCATTTGTCGACGTGGCTGATCTCGATCATGGCAAACTCTATCGAATGATGGCGATGCGCGCCTGCAGGCGGCGAACGCCGAAGGACGCGATACAGGAGATGGTGAAGTAGACGATCGCTGCGAATAGATACATTTCGACCAGACGGCCGTCGCGCTGCGCGACCTTGCTAGCCGCACCGAGGAAATCGGTGATCGACAGCACATAGACCAGTGAGGTGTCCTGGAACAGCACGATGGTCTGCGTGATCAGGACCGGCAGCATGTTGCGGAAGGCCTGCGGCAGAACGACGTAGCGCATGGTCTGGGCGTAGGTCAGGCCGAGCGCGTTGGCTGCGGCCGGCTGGCCGCGCGAGATCGACTGGATGCCGGCACGCATGATCTCGGAGAAGTACGCGGCCTCGAACATGATGAAGGTGATGAGCGAGGACGCGAACGCGCCGACACTGATCGGACGCGACGCGCCAGTTACCCATTGCCCGATATAGGGCACCAGGAAGTAGAACCAGAAGATCACCAGCACCAGCGGCAGCGAGCGCATGAAGTCGACATAGACGCCCGCGATGCGGCCCAGCACCTTGTAGCCGGACAGCCGCATCAGCGCGATCGCCGTGCCGAAGACGAGGCCGCCGAGTGCAGCAAGCCCGGTCAGCATCAGCGTGAACGTCATGCCCTCATAGAATAGATAGGGCAGCGTGCGGATGATGACCCCGAAATCAAAATTGCTGAACATGGCGCTACTTCCCCGTGATGTAGCCGGGGATCGCGACCCAGCGCTCGAGGAAGCGCATCGCGGTCACGACGACGGCGTTGACGAGGAGATAGAGGATGGTCGCAGCGGTGAAGGCCTCGAACACCTGGAACGAGAATTCCTGCATCGAGCGCGCCTGGCCGGTCAGTTCGAGCAAACCAATGGTGATGGCCACAGCCGTGTTCTTGATGGTGTTGAGGAACTCGGACGTCAGCGGCGGCAGGATGATGCGAAAAGCCATCGGCAGCAGGATGTAGCGATAAGCCTGCAGGGTCGTCAGGCCGAGTGCGGTCGCCGCCATCTTCTGCCCGCGCGGCAGCGATCCGATGCCGGCCTGCAACTGCACGGCGACGCGCGCCGACATGAAGAACCCGATGCCAATCGCGGCCGTCCAGAACGGCGCGTTCGGCAGTTGTTTCAGCCACAATCCCGCGGACCTTGGCAACACTTCCGGCAGCACGAAAAACCACAGGAAGAGCTGCACCAGCAGCGGCATATTGCGGAAGAATTCAACATAGGCAAAGCCGAACCAGTACGCTCCCTTCGACGGCAGTGTGCGCATCACGCCGACGATCGATCCGGTGATCAGCGCGATGATCCAGGCGAGCGCACCCGTCTTGAGGGTCAGCACCAGGCCCGACAACAGCATGTCGAGATAGGTGCCGGTCCCCATCGGGTTCGGCTGGAAAAAGATTCCCCAGTTCCAGTTGTAGTTCACGTGTCCCCCGCGCGAACGCGCCAGTCATCGATGTCCTGGCGCCTATGCAAATGTCCGGCCATCCTGGAGTCAAGATGGCCGGACACGATCCCGATCGAAAGATCGAGGTTATAGCTTACTTATAATCGTCCGGGTTTGGCGAGTCCGTCGGCTTGGCAAACTCGTTCTTCAGCTCGGCCGAGATCGGCGTGTTGAGATTGAGGCCCTTCGGCGGGATCTTCTGCGTGAACCACTTGTCGTAGATCTTCTGGCCCTCGCCGGAGGTGTAGAGCGCAGCGGTCGCCGCGTCGACGACCTTCTTGAAGGCCGCGTCGTCCTTGCGCAGCATGATGCCGTAGGGCTCAGGCTTGGAGAACGCGTCCTTGGAGATGACGTAGTCATCGGGCGACTTCGAGCCGGCAACGAGGCTCGCGAGCAGGATATCATCCATCACGAAGGCGACCGCACGGTCGGTCTCGACCATCAGGAAGGCCTCGGCGTGGTCCTTGGCCGGAATGATGTTTGCGCCGAGGCTTTTTGCAACATTGGCCTCGGTGAGCTGTTTGATGTTGGTGGTGCCGGCAGTGGAAACCACCGATTTTCCCTTGAGGTCGTCAATCGCCTTCAGGCCACTCGACTTCTTGAAGACGTAGCGGCTGGCGGTCAAATAATGGGTGTTGGTGAAGGCAACCTGCTTCTGGCGCTCGGCATTGTTGGTGGTCGAGCCGCATTCGAGATCGATGGTGCCGTTCGCCATCAGCGGGATCCGGGTCGCCGAGGTCACCGGATTGAGCTTGACCTCGAGCTTGTCGAGCTTGAGCTCCTTCTTCACGGCGTCGACGATCTTGTAGCAGATGTCCATCGCGTAGCCGATGGGCTTCTGGTTGTCGTCGAGATAAGAGAACGGGATCGAGGAGTCGCGGAAGCCGAGCGTAATGGCGCCGGTGTCCTTGATGTTCTTGAGCGTGCCGGTCAGCTCCTCGGCCCCGGCCTGGCCGACGGCGAAGGTCGCGGCGAGCGCGAGGCCGATGCTACGGAAATGTTTCACGTTTTGGTCCCCTTTCAGGATGATGCCGGCGGGATGCAAGCACAAATTGGGTTGGAATAGAATGTGACTTTTGGCTGGATCGCGGCTCCGGTTAACGGCTCAGGCCGGCGGGCGCGTTAGCGGGCTTGTTAGCGGGCTTGGCAATTCCCCGAGATCCCAGAACAGGCCGGCCATCACCGTCAAGGCCTCTTCGGTCAATGGCAGCAGGATGTGCTCATTGGGCGCATGCTGGGAGCAGCCGGGATAGGAGTGCGGCACCCAGATCGTCGGCAGGCCCAATATCTCGGAAAACACGTCATTGGGCAGCGAGCCGCCGAAATTCGGCAGCACCGCCGGCACTTTGCCGGTGGTCTCCTTCACCGAATTCGCCGCCCATGCGATCCAGGGGCTGTCGAAATCGGTGCGCGATGCCGCGAAGCTCTGTGCGGCCCGCACTTCGACCATCGGAAAACCCCTTTCGACAAGATGCGCACGGACGGCTTCGATCAGGCCGTCGACCTTGGTGCCGACCACGAAGCGCAGTTGCAGCACGGCATTGGCGTGGCCGGGAATGGCGTTGGCCGGCTTCTCGATGTTTCCCGACGACATCGCCAGCACTTCGAGCGTGTTCCAGGCATAGAGCCGCTCGGCCGCCGAAAGACCCTCCTCGCCCCAGTTCTCGGCCAACGCCGGCTCGTCCTCGGTCGGCACCACCTGCACGTCCGCAAGATAGCTGCGGATCTGGTTGGTGAGGCGCGGCGGCTTCAGCGCGTCCAGCTGAAGGCGGCCGTGGCCGTCGACCAGCGTCGAGATCGCGTTGACCAGAATGGTCGCTGGGTTGGCGAGCACACCGCCCCAATTGCCGGAGTGATGGCCGCCGTCGCGAAGGTTCACATCGAGATGAATGCGGATGCCGCCACGGCAGCCGAGGAATAGGGTCGGACGGTCGGCGGACAGGCGCGGCCCGTCGGAGGCCACGAACAGATCGGCCTTGAGCGCATCGCGATTGAGATCGCAGACCTTGCCGAGATCCGGCGAGCCGATCTCCTCGCCCATCTCGAGGATGAACTTGGCGTTGAAGCCGAGCTTGCCGCCGCGGGCCTCGCGCACCGCGCGGAGTGCCGCCATGTTGATGCTGTGCTGGCCCTTGTTGTCGGCGGTGCCGCGACCGTAGAGACGCGTGCCCGAAACCGTGGTGCGCCAGGGATCGCGGCCGTCGCGCCACTCGCCTTCCATCCCGTCAACGACGTCGCCATGGCCGTAGATCAGCACGGTCGGCGCCGTCTCACTTTCGCGGCGTTCGGCGAACAGGAACGGCGCCTTGCCGCTGGGAGATTCGATCATCCGGCTTTCGAAATCGAGCGCGGCAAAAGCGGGCACCATCTCCTGTTCCAGATAGGCGCGCAGCTCGACGCTCCGGTTCGGATTCTGGCTCTCGGTCTGGTAGGCGACGCGGCGGTCGAGTTCGGCGAGGAACGCGCCCGATTCAAAATC
Source organism: Bradyrhizobium sp. CW1 (assembly GCF_023100665.1). Classification (NCBI taxonomy): domain Bacteria; kingdom Pseudomonadati; phylum Pseudomonadota; class Alphaproteobacteria; order Hyphomicrobiales; family Nitrobacteraceae; genus Bradyrhizobium; species Bradyrhizobium sp. CW1. The sequence continues at coordinate 1,004,542 of NZ_CP064684.1, read as the reverse complement.
GTCACGGGCGCGGGCGATGGCATCGGCTCTGGTCATTATTTTCTTTTTTAGGTTGCGAGGCGAAGGAGCATACCCGATACGGGCAGGCCTCCGAAAGTGGCGGGGACTTCGATAGTCTTGGGATTTCGTTCTTGCTCTCTTGAGATTGGCTTGCCAAGCGCGGCAGCGCCGCTGATTTTGGCCTTGCCAACGTCGCGCTATATGCAAGAACTTCGCCAAGTTCGGGCGCAGCTCTATCATTCGAAGAGCGCCCGGTACAGGGCGCCGGGGGACCATCATGGCCAAGCAGATCAGGCTCAATGCATTTGCGATGAATTGCGTCGCGCACCAATCACCGGGCTTGTGGACCCATCCGCGCGACCGCACTGCCGAATATAACCGCCTGCCCTATTGGATCGATCTTGCCAGAACGCTGGAGCGCGGCCGTTTCGACGGACTGTTCCTGGCCGACGTGCTCGGCGTCTATGACGTCTACGGCAACAGTCCTGACGCAGCCTTGCGCAACGCAGCCCAGTCGCCCTCGAACGATCCGCTGCTGCTGCTGTCGGCAATGGCCGCCGTGACGCAGAATCTCGGCTTCGGCGTCACCAGCAATCTCTCCTTCGAGCCGCCCTATCCGTTCGCGCGGCGGATGTCGACGCTCGATCATCTCACCGAGGGGCGTATCGGCTGGAACGTCGTCACCGGCTATCTCGACAGCGCCGCGCGCGGCGCCGGCAAGGACAAGCAGATCGGGCACGACGACCGCTACGAGATCGCGGACGAATATATGGAGGTCGTCTACAAGCTCTGGGAAGGGAGTTGGGAGGACGACGCCGTGCTGCGCGACCGCACGCGCGGCATCTTCACCGATCCCACAAAGGTCCATCGCGTCAACCACGAGGGCGCGAACTACCGCATCAACAACACCATCCACCTGAGCGAACCGTCGCCGCAGCGGACGCCCGTGCTGTATCAGGCCGGCACCTCGCCGCGCGGACGGCAGTTCGCGGCACGGCACGCCGAATGCGTGTTCATGTCGGGGCCGTCAGCCAAGGTGATCGCGCCGCGCGTATCGGCGATCCGTCAGGAGGCCGCCGCGTTCGGCCGCAATCCGGCGGAAATCCTGATGTTCTCGATGATGACGATCATCCTCGGGCGGACGGAAGCCGAAGCGAACGAAAAATATGCCGACTATCGCCGCCACATCAGCCCGGAAGGCGCGCTGGCGCTGATGTCGGGATGGACCGGAATCGACTTCTCCGGCTACGAGCTCGATCAGCAGGTGCGCCATGTTCAGAACGATGCCGGCCGCAGCGCACTCGATAACGTCACCCGCGCCGATCCCGATCGCGTCTGGACCGTGCGCGACGTCATCGAGCATGTCGGCGTCGGCGGCGCAGGTCCCGTCGTGGTCGGCACGCCGGAAATGGTCGCGGACAAGATCGAGGCGTGGTTCGAGGCGACCGATGTCGACGGCCTCAACGTCGCCTTCGCGATCTCACCCGGCGATTTCGAGGACATCGCCGACATGCTGGTGCCGGAGCTGACGCGACGCGGGCGGTACAAGGCGGAGTACGCGCAGGGCACGCTACGCGAGAAGCTGTTCGGCGAGGGGCGGGCGCGGCTAGGTGCGCCGCATCCGGCGGCAGGGTTCAGAGTGGGGAGAAAGGGGTAGCGCCGCTAGGTACGCTGTCATGCCCCGGCTTGACCGGGACATCCAGTACGCCGCAGCGTCTCGACTCAATCACCGCCGGCTCTGGAATACTGGATCAGCCGCCTTCGCGGGTGATCACGACTGATAATGTGGCGGCACCAATGCCGCAGGTGACGCTGCCCTACAGCTTCCCGTCCACCATCACCTCGATCAGTTTCGTCCCCGGCCGGCCAAACGCCGACGCCAGCGTCGCCTTCAACTCTCGGGGATCGCTGACTTTGATTGCCTCACATCCCAGCGCCTTAGCCACGCCCGCGAAATCCACCGGCGGATCGACAAAATCCATGCCGACGTAATTGTCGTCGCCGTGGAAGGCGAGCAGGCGCTGCTTGATGATGCGGTAGCCGCCATTGTTGGCAATGACCACATTGAGCGGCAGCTTGTGATGCGCCGCTGTCCACAGCGACTGGATCGAATACATCGCGCTGCCGTCGCCGGAGAAGCAGACCACCGGGCGATCGGGATTGGCGATGCTGGCGCCGACGGAGGCCGGCAGGCCCCAGCCGATGCCGCCGGAGGCAAGGCCGTGATAGCCGAAGCGATCGCGGTGCGCACGCAAGGCCGTGATCTGGCGGCTCGAGGTGAGGCCTTCGTCCACGAGGATGGCATTAGCGGGCATGGCCTCGACCATTTGCAGCACCAGCCAGTCCGGATCGATGGGGCTGCGGTCCGCGGCCTTGCCGATCTGCTCGACCAGCGCGGTGCGCCGCGCGGTCCAGTTCCTCGGCGCGAGTTCGGTCAGCCGTTGCTTCGCGCGGCTCGCCAGGGCAGCGCCGCCCATCTCCTTCAACACCGGGATCAGCGCGCGCAGCGTTTCCTTCAAATCCGCCTTCAGCGCGATCTCAGCCCCGTAGTTCTTGGCGATCTCCCAATCGCCGAGGCCGATCTGCACGATGCCAAGGCCCTCCGGCAGCGCGTCGACCTCGCTGTAGACCGACATCCGCAAGGGATCGCCGCCGAGCGCGATCAAGAGGTCGAAGGGCGCAAGCGTGTCGCGCGCGACTTTCTGGACACGTGCCAGCGTGCCGACGAAGCTCGGGCTCTCCGAGAGGAAGTGCGAGCCATAGGGCGTCGAGGATTGGTAGGCAGCCGCGCCGAGTAGTTCTGCGAGTTCGGCGGCCTCCATCAGCGCATCGCTCTTGACCACTTCGTCCATGGTGACGATCACGGGACGCTCGGCCCTGAGCAGTCGGGCGGCGAACGCCTTCAGTGCCTCATCCGATGGTCTTGTGCGAGCGTCAATGCGGGTGGAGCGACCGAGATCGATCCCTGCCTCGCTGTTGAGGATATCGCCGGGCAATGAAATGAACACCGGCCCGGTCGGCGGGGTGGTTGCGACTTTTGCGGCGCGGCGCACGATGCGCGGCAGATCCTCGAGCCGCGTCACCTCGACCGCCCATTTCACCAGCGGCTCGGCCATGCGCACCAGCGGCCCATACAGCACCGGCTCCATCAGTCCGTGGCCCTGCTCCTGCTGGCCCGCGGTCAGGATCATCGGCGTGCCCGTGAACTGGGCGTTGTAGAGCGAGCCCATCGCGTTGCCGAGGCCGGGCGCGACATGGACGTTGCAGGCGACCAGCTTTCCGGAGGCGCGGCTATAGCCATCCGCGATCGCCACCACCAGGCTCTCCTGCATCGCCATCACATAGGCGAGGTCAGGGTGATCCTTCAGCGCATGCATGATCGGCAGCTCGGTGGTGCCGGGATTGCCGAACAGATGCGTGATGCCCTCGTCCTTGAGCAACGCGAGAAAGGCGGAGCGGCCGGTGATCTTGTTCTTCATGTTTCCTCCAGAGGCGGACGTTGCCGCAAGGCAAAAAGCATGATGGCCGAAATCGCGGGAGGCGCGCAAGGAAGCGCGGTCATGGCTGCGTTGCGTGGGACAGCGCTACATCTCCTCGCGCCCCAACTCGAACGGATCCTCGCCGCTCGCCCGCTTCTTTTTTTTCGAGCGCTGCCAGACCACACCGGGAAAGCCTTTCAGCGGCACCAGCGGCTCGCCGGTATAGGTCCATTCCTGCAGCTCTTCGATCGCGATGTGATAGAGCGGCTGGCGGCCGGTGCGTTCCCTAAACAGCGCACGGGGGATGTTGACCATATGCGGCCCGCGCGGGCGCTCATATGCGATCGGCGTGCCGCAATGCGCGCAGAAGCTGCGCGCGGTCTTCGTTGCCTTGTCCTCGTAGCGCGTCAGCGCCGTCTTACCTGCGGTGATGCGAAACCGCTTCTTCCAGCTTCCGACATAGGTTGCATAGGCGGCGCCGTGGGCGCGACGGCTGGCGGCGGAGTGATCGTGCCAGGCCCAGCGTGCGGGAACGTCGATCTCGAAGGTAACCCTGCCGCAGAGGCACTGGCCGGTGGCTATACCTGCGGCGGCTGCGGCTTTGGCCATTGTCTCTCCTCTCGTCATTGCGAGCGCAGCGAAGCAATTCAGAGTCTTGCCGCCGAGGCAGTCTGGATTGCTTCGCTGCGCTCGCAATGACGGAGTTCGTGGTGTCAGTCGGGGCAACACAATAACTCTGTAGCCCGGATGAGCGAAGCGACATCCGGGAAGACCAGAGCTTGAGTGAACCCCGGATATCGCTTTGCTCATCCGGGCTACAGCAGTGTCAGACCGGCGTCAGTTCGTCGTACGCGGGATAATCCGTATAACCCTTCTCCTCGCCACCGTAAAACGTCGCACGGTTATACGGCGTGAGAGGGTAATCGTGCTGCAGGCGGAGCGGCAGATCGGGGTTGGAGATGAAGATGCGGCCGAAGGCGATGATGTCAGCATGCCCCTCCGCAATGGCGGCGTTCGCGGTCTCGCCGGTAAATCCGCCGGCGGTCATCAGCACGCCGCTGTAGAGCGGGCGGAACAGCAGCATCGCCGACGGCACGTTCTGCCAGTTGACTTCGGCGCGCCCCGAGCCGCTGGAGCGCGGTTCGATGAAATGCAGATAGGCAAGACCGAGCTTGTCGAGCGCGTTGACCACGTGCGTGTAGAGCGGCATCGGATCGGGCTCGCCGGAATCATTGGCGATGCCGTGGGGCGACAGCCGCACGCCGACGCGGCCCGCGCCCCAGACGTCGATCGCGGCCTCGGTCACTTCGAGCAGAAGCCGCGCGCGGTTCTCGATCGAACCGCCATATTGATCGGTGCGCTGGTTGCTGCGTGATTGCAGGAATTGCTCGAGCAGATAGCCGTTGGCGCCGTGGATCTCGACCCCGTCGAAGCCGGCGGCCAGCGCGTTCTTCGCACCCTGCCTGAAGGCCTCGACGATGCCCTTGACTTCATCCGTGTCCAGCGCGCGCGGCGTCTCATAGTTGGAGATCTTGCCGTCGGCAGTCATCGCCTTCATGCCTTCGGCCTTGATCGGGATCGCGGAGGCCGAGACCGGCAGCTCCCCGCCGTGGAAGGAGGAATGCGAGACGCGGCCGACGTGCCAGAGCTGGAGAAAGATGATGCCGCCCTTGGCGTGCACGGCGTCGACCACCTTGCGCCAGCCCGCGATCTGCGTCTCCGAATAGATGCCGGGCGTCGCTGGATTACCGCGGCCGTGCGAGAGCACGGGCGAGGCCTCGGCGATGAGCAGGCCGCCTTGGGTGGCGCGCTGGCCGTAATATTCGGCGTTGAGCGGCCGCGGCGAAAAGCTCTCGCGCTCGGCCCTCATGCGCGTCAACGGCGCCATCGCGACGCGATGCGCGAGCGTGTACGGACCGACCTGCAACGGTTGAAACAACGCCTCGAATTTCATGCTGGCCTCGAATGGCGAAGGAAGGATGCGCATCATATAGCGAGGGGCGGCTACCGAGAGAAGGCGCCGCCCCTGCAAAAGCAGATATTCCCTCCCGCGGAACGCGGGAAAGACCAGTGTTACGCCGTCTTGATCCACACCGCCTTCACGTTGAGATATTCCTCGACGTGCTGCTTGCCGGATTCGCGGCCGTAGCCGCTCATCTTGTAGCCGCCGAAGGGCACGGCCGGGTCCATCGCCTGGTAGCAGTTCACCCACACCGAACCGGCACGGAGCCTCTTCGCGACCGCATGCGCCTTGCTGACGTCCCGCGTCCACAGGCCCGAGCCGAGACCGAACGTGGTGGCGTTGGCGCGCTTGACCAGCTCGTCCATGTCCTTGAACGCGATCGCCGAAATGACGGGACCAAAGATCTCCTCCTGCGCGATGCGCATATTGTCCTGGACGCCCGCGAACACTGTCGGCGAGACGAAGAAGCCTTTTGCAAGCGCGCCTTCGGTGACGCGGCCACCGCCGGCAAGCGCCCGCGCGCCTTCCTTTTGGCCGATGTCGAGATAGCTGGTGACGCGCTCGAGCTGTTGCTCGGACACCAGCGGTCCGATCTGGGTGTTGGGATCGAGGCCGTTGCCGACCTGCAGTTTCTTGCCGAACTCGGCCACGCGGCCGACGAACTCCTCATAGATCGACTGCTCGACGAAAAGCCGGGTGCCGGCGCTGCAGATCTGTCCCGAATTGGCGAACACCGCCATCGCAGCGCCCGGCACGGCCGCATCGAGATCGGCATCCGCGAACACGATGTCCGGCGACTTGCCGCCGAGCTCGAGCGAGACGCGCTTGAGGTTGCCGGCCGAGGCGCGGATGATCGACTGGCCCGTGACATGCGAGCCGGTGAAGGCAACCTTGTCGACGTCGTGGTGTGCGGCAAGCGCCGCGCCCGCAGTCTCGCCATAGCCAGGCACGACGTTGATGACGCCGGGCGGAACGCCCGCTTCCATCGCCAGCTCGGCGATGCGCAGCGAGGTCAGCGGCGCTTCTTCGGCCGGTTTGAGCACGACGGTGCAGCCGGTCGCGATCGCCGGACCGATCTTCCAGATCGTCGCAGTCAGCGGACCATTCCAGGGAATGATGGCGCCGACGACGCCGATCGGCTCCTTCAGCGTGTAGGAGAAGATTTCGCCGGGCAGCGAGTTCTCGATGGTCTCGCCATGGATCGCGGTGGTCTGGCCGGCATAATAGCGCAGCATGCCGACGGCGCGCAGGCGATAGGCACGGGTACGGCTGAGCGGCGCGCCCATGTCGAGCGTGTCGAGCTGCGACAATTCGTCGAAATTCTTCTCGACGAAGTCGGCAAGCTTCAGGAGCAGATTCTGCCGCTCGAACGGCTTGACCTTGCTCCAGGGCCCTTCGAAGGCGCGGCGAGCGGCAGCAACTGCGCGATCGATATCTTCCTTGTCGCCCTCGGCCACTGTTGCGAGCAGTTCGCCGGTCGCGGGGTTGTGGGTCTCGAAGCGCTTGCCTGAGGCAGCATCGACCCACTTCCCGTCGATCAGCATCTGCTTGTAGGATCCGTTGGCGAATGGATGGCGCGTGATCGGAATAGCCTGCGACACAGCCATGGCTGAACTCCCTGTCAATGATTGATTGGTTCGATCTGGGTGGGATCGTTGATCGATAGAATACTGCGATGCCGGACAGGCGTAAAGTAGAGGCGTAGAGTCGGCGCGGAACGAACACCTCCCATGCCGACTTGTGCGGGGTCGCGCGAGTGCCATGTTATAGCACGACCGAGCCCCTCCCCGGAGACCGATCCATGCCACATCCCGCGATCATCAAAGACAATGTTGCCGTGATCACCGGTGGCGCGTCCGGCATCGGATTCGCCGCCGCCGCAGCCTTCGCGCGAAACGGCGTGAAGGTGTGTATCGCCGATGTGGATCAGGCGCGGCTGGCGGACGCCGCGACAAGACTCTCATCCCTCACGTCCGCCGCACATGTGATGACCTTCGCGATTGACGTCAGCAAGGCCGAGAGCGTGATGGAACTGGAGCGCGCCGTCCACGAGCGCTTCGGCGGCACCGACATCCTCATGAACAATGCGGGCATCCAGCCCGGCAGCACGCTGTTCGGCGAACCCAACAACTGGCAGCGCATCATCGGCGTCAACATGTGGGGCATCATCAACGGCTCGCGCACCTTCGCGCCCAACATGATCGCGCGCGGCAGCGCGGGGCTCATCATCAACACCGGGTCGAAGCAGGGCATCACCACCCCGCCCGGCGATCCCGCCTACAACGTCTCCAAGGCAGGCGTGAAAGCTTTTACGGAAGCGCTCCAGCACGAGCTGCGCAACACTGCGGGTTGCCGCATCACCGCGCATCTGCTGATTCCCGGCTTCGTCTTTACGGGCCTTACCGCGAAGGGCCGCACAGAGAAGCCGGCCGGCGCCTGGACGGCCGAGCAGACCGTGAATTTCATGTTGGCGCGGCTGGAGGCCGGGGATTTCTACATTCTGTGCCCGGACAACGATGTCCCGCGCGCGCTCGATGAAAAGCGCATGCTGTGGGCCGCCGGCGACATCGTGGAGAACCGCCCGCCGCTGTCACGCTGGCACCCGGACCATGCGGATGCATTCGCGAAGTTCGTGAAGGGGGATTAGGCGTTTTTCCTTCTCCCCTTGTGGGAGAAGGTGGCGCGAAGCGCCGGATGAGGGGTTGCATCCGCAAATTCAGGAGCAGTGTCTCTCGCAGAGAGAAACCCCTCGCCCGTCTCGCCGCTATGCGGCGAGCCACCCTCTCCCACAGGGGGAGAGGGCGAAGAAACCTACAGCGTCTCTTGCTGATGCCCGCAATTCTTGCAGGCGAACTTGATGCGGGTCTGGCCCTTTGGCGCCTGCACACGGTTCGGGGCGCCGCATTTACCACAGACGGCCTCGATGCGAGTATCGCCCTGCTTGACGACGACGGTTTTCTTTTCCATCGATTCGCGGATCAGGCGCTCGGCCTCCTCACGCAGTGATTGTTTCGACAAAGCTCGTCTCCGCCATAAATGCGGGCGAGGCTTATCCCACCTGCGGCGAAATCACAATCCGAAACGGCTGCTCAGACCTCGACAATCACGTAGCTGTCCTCGACATGCACCGGAAAGGTCTCGGCAACATACGGGCCTTTCTGGAGTTCCTCGCCTCGCTCCACCGCGACCGGATATGACTTAATCTTGACGCGCTTCGGGTCGAACCAGGATTGGCCGTTGCGCATGTCGAACTCCCAGCCATGCCAGGGACAGCGCAGCATCTCGCCGACGCGCGAGCGCTGATAGATGCCGGGCTCGGGCGAGGTCAGTCGCGCGACACAGGCCGCTTTCTCCAGCGGCGCGCCTTCGTGCGGGCAGCGGTTCAGCAAAGCGAAGAACTCGCCATTGACGTGGAACACGACAATGTCGCGGCCGGCGACATCGACGACCTTGTTGCCACCGGGTGGGATCTCCGAGGTGGACGCGACGATGTGACGGGCCATCCGTGCAGACCTTCTCAGAACTTGTAGACCGCGCGGGCATTGGTGCTGAAGATCTTCCTTCGCTCGGCCTCCGTCAGTGGCGTCTTGAACGCAAAGCGCGGATCGTCGAAATCCCAGTGCGGATAGTCCGACGAGAACAGGAGACGGTCGATGCCGACCCATTCGATCAACGAGCGCAGGTGCCGGGCTTCGTCAGGTTCGTCGATCGGTTGCGTCGTGAACCAGAAATGCTCGCGGACATATTCCGACGGCTTGCGCTTGAGATGCGGCACCTCGCTGCGAAACCGCTCAAAATGCTGGTCCATTCGCCACACCGCGGACGGGATCCAGCCGAAGCCGCCCTCGATAAAGACAAACTTCAATTTCGGAAAACGCTCCGGCACACCCTCGATCACGAGGCTGGCAAGCTGCGCCGCAATGGTGTGCGCGTTGGACTGGTGCTCCTCGACATAATAGGACGGCCAGCCGCCACCGGTCGGCGCATGCCCGCCATAGCCGCCGACATGGATGCCGAGCGGCAGGTCCAGTTCTTGGGCACGCTCGTAGATCGGCCAGTAGCGGCGGCGGCCCAACGGCTCGTTGGCGCGCGGCGAGACGTTGATCTGGACGTATTCGCCGATTTTCGCGCAGCGTTCGATCTCGGCAATGGCGAGATCGACGCCGTCCTGCCCGACCAGGATCGAAGCCTTCAGGCGCGGGTCGCGATGCGACCAGAACGCCAGTTGCCAGTCGTTGATGGCACGCTGGATCGCGGCGCCGAATTCGAGGTTCTGCTGCGAGAAGATGAAGAGATCGAGCACCTGCAAAATCCCGAACTCGACATCGAGCGGATCGAGATGCTGCTTCTGCATGAAGGCGAGATCCGAACCGGGCGGCCCGCCGGTCGGCGGCCAGGCATCGCGCCGCGCGATCAGCGGCGAAGAGCGCGGATAGGGCGTGGTGAACAGATAGGGCGTGCGCAAATGGCTGCCATATTCCTTCAGATGCTGCTGCCAGCGCTTTGGCAGAAACTCGTTGAGATCGTCGAACGAATGCAGGCTCGGATGAACGTCGCAATCGACGATGCGCAGCCGCGAAGCGGCAGGCTTTTCGTCTTCTCGTAGTGGGCGGTCGATGACGTCACTCATGCGAAACTCCGGTCTAGTTGGCGAGCGACAGCCGCGGAAACGTCTCCAGCGGGTTGTCGACGCACATCTTCGAGATGATGCTGTTCGGCAGGTCCGGCGGGATCGGATCGTCGCCGTCGAACTGCCAGTGCGGATAGTCGGACGCGAACAGGAACATCTTGTCCGAGCCGATCTGGTCGATGATCTCCTCGACGCTTTTGGCGTCGCCCGGCGCGTCGAACGGCTGCATTGTGACACGAAAACTGTCGCGGATGATCGCTGCCGGCTCGCGCTCGACCCAGGGCACCTCGACGCGCACGCCGCGCCAGGTCTTGTTGGCGCGCCACATGAAAGCCGGGAGCCAGCTCACGCCGGATTCCATCAGCACGACCTTGAGGTCCGGAAACTTGCCGAACACGCCCTCATAGATCAGGCTCAGGATCTGCGCCTGAAATGCCTGCGCCTCGACGAAGTAATATTCGTAGCGGTGCGACGGCCATCCGGCCGAGCTCGGCGCCTGCCGATATTGCGTGCCGGCGTGGATCGCGAGCGGCAGCTTGTACTTTTCCGCGAGCCGATAGACCGGCCAGAAATGCCGGCGTCCCAGCAGCGTCTCGCCCTGCGCCAGCACGAGGATCGACACGAAGCGGTGATCGCCGGCGCGGCGCTCGATCTCCTCGACCGCCAGATCCGGATCCTGCATCGGCACCACGATCGAGGCACGCAAGCGCGCATCGCGCGACAGCCACTCAGTCGCGATCCAGTCGTTGATCGCCCTGCAGAAGTCGGCCGCCATGTAGGGATCGAACACGGCCTGAGCGCCGTAGAGCACGTTGAGAATCGCGTGGCTGGCACCCAACTGCTCGAATGCGCCCTTCTGTACCATCGCAAGATCGGAACCAGGCTTTGCGCCGTTCGCCGGACGCCAGTCGGCGCGGCCCGCCAGCGGCATGCTGGGCGGATAGGAGGTGAGATCGAGCCCGTCGATGGCGCGGCTCACGACCTGCTCTTTCCAGTGATCGCTGAGATACGGCAGCAGCGTCGTGCGCGTGCCACCAACCGCCGGGTGGATGTCGCAGTCGATCCGCGTCACCGCCATGAAGTTCCTCGCCGAGATCTTGTAAGCACATCTTTTTGGCGGCATTCTTTGTGTGCCGCTCGTGCAGAGTGCTCCGGCCGCTGCCGGTGCGCAAGAGCGCACGCCCGCGCGATCCGTCATGGCTCGGTTGCATTTCGCTGGCGCGATAAGGTTTGACGGAATGCATCCGGCGCGAAGCAGCGGAACAAATTGCTCCGCTGCTTCCTTGCGTATTGTCATGCCTCTCAGGCCGCCTTGGAGACTTCCATCAGCAGACGTTCCGCCTTGGCATCCTCGATGCGGTTCACCATCCGGCTACTTTCATGGTTGTCCCGGACCGTCTTGGTCAGGGTGATGCAAGTCTGGATCAACATGACGATGCCCATGGTGAGATAACCCTTCATCCAGAGGTCGATCGGCAGGAAGAAGATGCCGATGGCGATGAGGAAGGCGGAGGCTGCGAAGGACACGTAAGTGAAAGTCACCCAGGCGCCGCTGTGGGGCTGGCCATTCTGGTTCATGATGGTCTCCTGTTGGTTCGAATGATGATGGGTTTGGGATCAGACCGTCGGCGTGCGCTTGGACTTCAACCGTGCCAGCACGTCGTCCGCGGTCGTCTTGAGCCTGGGGCCAAAACCCTGCTCGGCGAGTTTTTCGGCGGTGGCGAGCGGACCGGTGGCCGCATCGAGCTCGACCAGCGCGTCGTCGGCGGCCTGGGCTTCCATCTGCCGCTCACGAAGACGCCTCAAAGTGCTCTCCGCCTCCGGCAGCGTGGATTCGTAGGGGCGTGCCGCCTCGATGCCGCTGCGGCGAAGCGAGCGCACCGCTTCCGAGGCACGGGCGACGCGGCGGCCGCGGTCGAGCTCGGTGATGCGGGCCTGCGCGCTTGCGACGTGCCGCTTCAGCCGCGCGATTTCGGTTGCGAACAGTGCGCGGGCCGTCAGCGCCGCATCGCGATCGGCCTCCAGGCCCGCGATGGCTTCGGCAGCATCGTTGGCGAGATCCTCGCGGTCCCCGTCGAGCGCCGCGACCGCGCGCATCTCGAGATCAGCGATGCGGGCGACGGTCGCCTCGAGCTTGCGAGCTTCCTGCTGGTCCTGCGCAATCGCCAGCGCAAGGGTCCGTTTGCCGCGCTCGACGGCCGCGGCCGCGTCGCGCATCTGTTGATCGAGGATCAGAAGGGCCGTCCGGTCTTCCAGCTCCTCGCTGGCGGCGGCCACGCTGCCGCGGAAAAGTGTCACTACGGTCTTGAACATCTGAAGCTCCCTGTTATGAGCGTTGCTCACGGATGGTTTGTAGCAAGAAACTTGAACATCGTTCAAGGAATATTTGAGCGACGCTCAAGAATTTGGTTTGCAGATGACTAAGCCATTGGAACGCCGAGAGAAACTTCGATCCGATTTGATCCTGGCGGCGGAACGAATGATCGCCGACAGGGGATTGGCGGGTTTAAAGACCCGCGATCTCGCCCGCGAGATCGGCTGCGCCAACGGCGCGGTCTACAATCTCGTCGCCGATGTCGATGAACTGATCCTGCGCGTGGGCTCGCGCACTTTGCTTCGGCTCGACCGGGCCCTGAGCGCGGCGGAAAGCGCGCGCGAGCCGTCGCCGCAGGAGACCCTGGTCCGCATTGCTCTCGCCTATTGCGATTTCGCCGCGGAGAATCTCGAACTGTGGCGCGCTCTGTTCGAGCACCGCATGGCAGCCGACAAGCCCCTCCCCGACTGGTCCATCGACGACCAGCTGCAGCTGTTTCGCCACGTCTACCAGCCGCTGGCCGCGCTATTTCCAAAACGCAGTCGGGAGGAGCTCGGCATCACCGCGCGCAGCCTGTTCTCGGCGGTGCATGGCATGGTGGCGCTGGGACTGGAGCAGAAACTGGTCGCGGTGCCGCTGCCGGCGCTCCGGAAGGAAATCGCGGGCCTGGTGCGCGCGATGATTGACGGGCTGATCGCGCGGGCGGCGTAGGGGCCGAGAGAGCACGGCTCAACTGTCGGCGTGCCTGACTAAAATTTCACCTGTCGCGTCGTGTGCCGCGCGCTTAGCTTCGCGAGGTCCACTTTCCTCTCCGGAGCATCCAATGCCCCTCCTCATCCGCGGCGGCACCGTCGTCAATCATGATCATTCGCGCCGCGCGGACGTGCTGATCGACGGCGAGACCATCGTCGCGGTCGGGCAATCGCTCGATGCGCCGACGGGGTGCGAGGTCATCGATGCCGGCGGCGCCTACGTCATCCCGGGCGGCATCGATCCGCACACTCATCTCGAAATGCCGTTCATGGGCACTGTCACCGCCGACGATTTCGAATCGGGGACCAAGGCGGCGCTGGCCGGCGGCACCACCATGGTGGTGGATTTCTGCCTGCCCGATCCAGGCCAGCCGATGCTCGCGGCCTATCAGGAGTGGCGACACAAATCCGAGAAGGCGGCCTCCGACTACGGCTTCCACATGGCGGTAACGTCGTGGTCGAAGCAGATCCATGACGAGATGGAGACCGTGGTCAAAACCTACGGCATCAACACCTTCAAGCACTTCATGGCCTACAAGGGCGCGCTCATGGTGAACGACGACGAGCTCTACAACTCGTTCGCCCGCTGCGCCCATCTCGGCGCCATGCCTGTCGTGCATGCGGAGAACGGCGACGTCGTCGCCCTGATGCAGGAGGCGCTGATCGCGGGCGGCGTCACCGGGCCCGAGGGACACGCTTATTCACGGCCGCCGGAGGTCGAGGGCGAAGCCACCAACCGCGCCATCATGATCGCCGACATGACGGGGACGCCGGTCTATATCGTGCACACGAGCTGCCGCGAAGCGCATGAGGCGATCGCGCGCGCACGTGCGGCGGGCAAGCGCGTCTATGGCGAGCCGTTGATCCAGCACTTGTTGCTGGACGCCGGTGAATATCAGAACAAGGACTGGGATCATGCCGCGCAGCGCGTGATGTCGCCGCCGTTCCGCGACAGGTCGCATCAGGATAGTCTTTGGGCCGGTCTGCAAGCCGGCTCGCTGCAGGTGGTCGCGACCGACCACTGCGCCTTCACCACCGAGCAGAAGCGGTTCGGGTTCGGCGATTTCAGAAAGATCCCGAACGGCACCGGCGGCCTCGAAGATCGCCTCGCCCTGCTGTGGACCGCGGGCGTCGCCACGGGACGGTTGACGAAGGAAGAATTCGTCGCAGTCACCTCGGCGAATATCGCCCGCATCCTCAACATCTATCCGCGCAAGGGCGCGGTCGCCGTCGGCTCGGATGCAGATATCGTGGTTTGGGATCCCAAGGCGAGCAAGACCATCAGCGCGAAGCGGCAGATGAGCCGGATCGATTACAACGTGTTCGAGGGGTTTTCCTGCACCGGCGGACCGGCGGCGACGCTGTCGCGCGGCCGAATCGTCTGGAAAGACGGCGATCTGCGCGCCGAGGCCGGCGACGGCCGTTATGTCGAGCGCCCGGCGTTCTCGCCCGTGCATGTCGCCAATTCGACGTGGAAGGAGCTGACCGCCCCACGCGCCGTGCCCCGCGGAGCGGTGACGCCGTAGAATTGATGGCCGCGGCCTCGGCGTCCACGTGTTTTCGGCAATGCCTGTCATCGTCAACAACCACGTCGCGGGGGTGATCTACACGACGCGGACGCTTCAGGGCAAAGCGGGCAGCCTGACGCCGGCCGAGCAGGAGACGTTCATCGCCAACATCCTGTCCGACACAAAGCGGCTGGAAGCGATGGCGCAGCGGCTGCGCGAACTCGCGCGTGCCGAAAGCCTGCCGCAAAACGAGCGCACGGAATTGGCGCCGGTGATTGCCGACCTCAGGAGCCGATTTCCGGCGAGCTCGATAGAGGCCAGCGGCAGCCTCGACCTGATGATCGGCATGTCGGCCGAGAAGGCGCTCATCGTGCTGTCGCATCTCGCCGATAATGCGATGCGACACAAGGCTGGGACAATCAGGCTGAAAGCGATCGACGAGCGTACGACCCTGCGTGTGACGGTAAGCAATGACGGCGAGCCGATCTCGACGCCGAACCGCGACAGGATCTTCGACGCGTTCTTCACCACGCGCCGCGACCAGGGCGGCACCGGGATGGGGCTGGCGATCGCGCGCGCGGTGATGGCGAGCCATGGCGGCTCGATCAGGCTCACGCCGACCGATCAGGGCGCGGCGTTCGAGCTGCAGTTTCCAATGGCTAGATCGCGAACACCCAGGCGGCGACGATGGTGCCGATGGTGACCAGACCGGCGATGGTCCAGCCGGCTGCGTATTCCAGCTCAGGATGACCGGTCGCCCGCATGATCTCTGCCGGATCGGCGGTATGCTTCTCTGCCATGACAGCCTCGCATGTTACTTTCCGCGTCATATGTAAGTCGCATCAGCCACCATTAGGTTCCATCACGGAAATGCGAGGAATGACGCAGCTTGGCTTGTTCGACGATCCGCACGCAGGGCCCGCCGGCCTTCGCTATGCCGATGACTTCGTCGAGACCGCCGTCGAGCAGGCGCTCATCGGCCGCATCGCAGCATTGCCGCTCCAGCGCTTCCAGTTCGGCGCCTTCGAGGGCAACCGCCGGGTGGCGTCCTTCGGCTATCGCTATGACTATTCGCTGCAGCGGCTGGCCGAGGCCGAGCCGATCCCGGACTGGGTCCTGCCCGTCGCGCGGCAGGTCGAGGCATGGGCTGGGCTTGCCGGCGGCAGCGTGCGGCAGGTGCTCTGCACCGAATACGAAGCCGGCGTCGGCATCGGCTGGCATCGCGACAAGCCGCATTTCGACAAAATCCTCGGCATGTCGCTGGGCTCGTCCTGCAAATTCCGTTTCCGCCGCCGTAGCGGCGACAAATGGGAGCGCCACACGCTCGAAGCCCGGCCGCGCTCGCTTTACATGATGGACGGCGAGGCGCGGTCGCAATGGGAGCACAGCATCCCGCCGGTCGAGGCGCGCCGCTATTCCATCACCTTCCGGACGATGAAGCAGGCCTGACAGGTCGGCCAAACAAAAAAACGCGAAAACAACCCCATGCACAGTAGAACGGCCGTCTCGGCGCGGGGCTCGGCCCCGCGGCGTAACCGTTTGACACCTCGGAGCAAAACAGCCGTAGCGCGCGAAGGCGCGAGGCGAGGCGAACTTGCCTTCCAATTCGGATTTACATGCTAATCTGGTTCCGCGCGCTTCTCGGAGGGAAGCCGCGATTGCAGGTCCAGGGAGGGAAGATGAAAGCCGGTCGATTGATCTTCGCCTGCACCCTCGTCCTCGCAGCCGCCTCCGGCGTCGCGGGAGCCTCCGACGCGACGCCCGCAAAAGTCTCGGGCGCGACGGCGCTGGCGCTCGCGGGGGTGATCGCGCCGCTGTCGTCGGTCCTGTCTGGCGCCGAGAAGAAGGCAATGGCGATGCTGTTCGCCGCCAACAGCGACATTCCCTACAAGAAGCCGATCATGGTGACCGCCGATCGAATCGTCTGTCGCGCCGGCAATGTCGACATCACCGTCCGGAACTGCGAGGTCACCTTCGGCAAGAAGACCCGGACGGTGAATGGCTCCACGGCCAACGAGATCTTCGCCACCGAAGCTCTGGCCGGCATTCCGGCCGACGGCGCCGCAGAATCGAATTTCGAGAGCCTGACCAAGCTGAGCTGCACGATCGACCCCAATGCCATCCGCCGGAAGGACGGCAGCGGGGCGGATTGCACGTTCCAGTCGGGGAATTGAACCACGCGTGGAGGACGAGCCGAGAGAACCATGGGTGCCGCGAAATCGCCTCATGACCAACTAACTAATAAGGCGAATTGAAAAGACGGGCCAAACGCGCGAGCCCATATCGGGCACGCAGGGCCACCACCGACATGAAGAATTTTCTCGCATTTTTTCTGATTCTGGGCCTGACGGCAGCCTCCGCGCACGGCCCCTTGCCGCCGCGGCCGGCTGCGCCGTCCGATCTTGTCCAGGTCGGCCTCACAGATAGCGACACCACCGCAGGCGGCACCGCGCGGCTATGCGAGCAGGTCACCTTCTCGCGCGGCCTGCGCTACGGCGAGAGCGAAGCCAATGTGCTCGATGTCGCCACCGCCACGACCAAGGCGGATACGCCGCGGCCGGTGCTGCTGTTCGTGACCGGCGACACCTTCACTGGCGACCGCGCCGCGCCGGAGCTGTCGCGCCAGATCCAGGACCAGGCCATGTGCTTTGCCGCGCGCAACGACATGATCGGCGTGCGCGTCAACTACCGGCTGGCGCCCTCGGCGACGTGGCCGGCGGGTGCGAGCGACGTGGCGGCGGCGCTGTCCTGGGTCTACGGCAATATCGACCTATTCAACGGCGATGCCCGCGAGATCGTCGCAGTCGGCTACGGCGCCGGCGCCTTCCACGTCGCCACCCTGCTGGCCCATCCCGAACTCCAGACCGACCGCGCCGATGTCGCGGCGGTCGTGCTGGTGTCCGGGATCTACCGCGCCGGCAAGGACGCCAGCGACAGCGAGAAGGCCTATCTCGGCAGGGACGCCAGCCAGTACAACAAGCGCTCGGTCTTCCCCGGCATCCTCAATGTGGACGTCCCGATCGTGCTGGCCTGGGCCGCGGATGATTCCGCCGGCATCACGGCGCAGGGCGAAACCCTGAAGAAGACGCTCTGCGGCGCCGGCCATTGTCCGCGTAGCGCGCTGCTGCGCAGCCGCGACGGCATCGCGAGCGCCTTCGGCCTCGACGGCTCCGGCGACAGCCTCGCCGAGCCGACACTGCTGCTGGTGCATCAGCTCGAGGCGCGCGGTCTGCCGTAGCGGCGTGTTGCCGGCAGCGCGCTGATAACGTCCACCTTTAGCTGGGTTGCCCTCTCGCGGCCGCGCGCTCTCAGACAATTGTCTCGCCGGCGTTAGCACGCTTCAAACTACGATTCGCGATCTGGTCGCCGCCCGGATCGCCGCGTGCTATCTAGGAGAGTTCTCTGAAGCATTTCTATCTATGGGGGTTCGTTAGGGACCGAGCAAATCGGCGTTTCGACGCGCCGCCGCCACGATCGGAAAACCGATGCTTAGTTTGCTTGCACGATGCGCGGTGATCTCTTTTGCGTTGATTTCGGCCTCCGCCGCCGAACCGGTCAAGCTCAAATTGGCCTTCCCCAGTTCCGACCGCTCGACGAGTTATCTCGCTGCGGTCAAGCCATTCGTCGACGCGGTCAACGCCGAGGCAAGAGGCCAGATCGAAATCGAGACCTATTTCAGCGGCGTGCTTGGAAAGGATCCGGCTGAGCAACCCCAGCTCGTGCTCGATGGTACGGCCGACATCGCCTACGTCGTGACGGGACTGACTCGCAACCGGTTCGCAGACAATGCAATCATCGAGATGCCCGGCCTGTTTACGAACATGCGGGAGTCCGTTGCGGTGTTCAACCGGCTTATGGCCGCCGGCGCGCTGCAAGGATACGACGACTACGTGGTGATCGGCGCCTATGTCACCGAGCCCGAGACGATCCACAGCAACATTCCGATCACGTCGCTGAATGATCTGAAGGACAAGAGAATTCGCGTCAACAATCCGGGCGAAGCCGCAGCGCTCGAAAAGCTCGGAGCGCGGCCCGTATTTCTGCCGGTCACCAAGATCTCCGAAGCCATTGGCAGCGGCAGCATCGATGGCGCCCTGGTACCACCATCTCCATTGGTCGATTACGGCATCAAACGCGTTGCGACCTATCATTACCTTCTTGGCATCAGCGGCGCACCGCTGATGGTTTTGATGAACCGGAAAATATTCAACCGGCTGCCGAAACCTGCACAGGCGACCATCCTCAAATACAGCGGTGCGTGGTCTGCCGGACGTTTCATGGATACCTACGAAGCCGTTGAAAACAGCATTATGGGGGAGCTGAAGTCCGATCCCAAACGCCAGGTGACCATACCCACGCCGTCGGACCTCGATGCGGCCAATGCCGTGTTCGCGGCCGTTGCCGACGATTGGGCTTCGAAAAGTGAGCGCAATGCCGAACTGCTAAAAACGGTTCGGGCCGAGCTCACGAAAATGCGATCGACCCGGTAGCACTGATGCCGTCACTCGCCAGTATCTGGCCTCAGCGAAACATCGTCACCATCGTCGCCGCGCTTGCCATTCTGTTGCTGGGCGCCGGGACGACCCTGAAGATCACGACCGATCATCTTCTCCGTCAAGATGCGACGTCGACCGCTCGTAGCTGGGCGAGGTTCCTGGCGGCCAGTGTCACCGATCTCGAGCAGATCGCCGGCGGCGAGCAGCCTTCCGCCGCGAGCATGGCGTTCTTCCTGTCGGCGCGAAATTCCGGCGAGGTCTTTCACTACGAAATATTCAACCGTAATGGCTACTCCCAGTTCGTTTCGACCCGCGAAAAGATCGCGCTCGTCGACTTGTCTGAATATAGCCCCGATGCGGCGCGATCAGCGGTTGACGGTCTCCCGATCGTCGACGTCAGGGAGGGAAATTCGCCCGACCGACCGGCATTCTTCGCCCGCGCCTATGTCCCGGTCCAGACCGACGGTCGCCTCACCGCTGTCGTTGCGGCCTACGTGGATGAAACCGAGCAACGCAAGAATGTCCACAATACGTTCCTGACCGCGGCCGTGTTCCTTTGCCTGCTGTCAGGTCTCGCCTTCTCCATTCCCGCAATTGCCTGGTATCGGGAAACAAAGGTGAAG
This sequence comes from Bradyrhizobium sp. CW1, assembly GCF_023100665.1. Classification (NCBI taxonomy): domain Bacteria; kingdom Pseudomonadati; phylum Pseudomonadota; class Alphaproteobacteria; order Hyphomicrobiales; family Nitrobacteraceae; genus Bradyrhizobium; species Bradyrhizobium sp. CW1. The sequence continues at coordinate 984,777 of NZ_CP064684.1, read as the reverse complement.
CACGCTGACCGGCGCATCCGGTTTCTCGCCCATCATGACGCGTTGACCGGGCTGACCAATCGCCCGCAGCTGATCGAAAAACTGGAGAGCGCCATCGCTCGCCTGCCGATGCGGGGCGGCAGCCTTGCCGTACACTTCATCGACATCGACCGTTTCAAGGAGGTCAACGATTCGCTTGGTCACGACAGTGGCGATTTTCTGCTCAAGTCCATCGCCAAGCGTCTTCGCGCCGCGGCCAGGATCGACGACGTGGTGGCGCGGCTCGGCGGCGACGAATTCGTGGTCGTGCAGAGCGGGATCGCCGGCAAAGCTCAGGCCGAGTCGTTTGCGAGCCATCTCGCCGCCGCGGTAAATGCGACCGTGAAATTCAAGCAGCACGAGATCCTCACCACCGCTAGCATCGGCGTGGCGCTGGCGACGGGGGAAGACACCACCGCCGAGCGGTTGCTCAAGAGTGCCGACCTCGCGCTCTACGCGGCCAAGGCAGCCGGCCGCAACTGCATCCGGTTTTTCCTGCCTGAAATGGACACTGAGCTACAAGCGCGCATCGAGCTCGAGAGGGCGATTCGCGACGCGGTACTGAATGATCGCTTCGAATTGCATTATCAGCCGCTCTTCGAAATATCCCAGCGCCGCCTTGCCGGCTTCGAAGCGCTGATCCGGATGCCCGCGGCGGACGGAACCCTCATTCCGCCATTGACCTTCATTCCGGTCGCCGAGGACTTGCGGCTTATCGACAAGATCGGGGCGTGGGTGTTGCGGGAGGCATGCCGCACGGCCGCGACCTGGCCGGCGCACCTGACCGTTGCAGTGAACCTGTCACCCGTGCAGTTCGTGGCGGGCAACATCGGTGACATCGTCGCCGCCGCACTAAAAGACGCCGGACTCGCGGCGCACCGACTCGAACTGGAGATCACCGAAAGCCTGCTGCTCGGCAACACCGAAACGATCATGGCTCAGCTCCGGACGCTCAAGACGATGGGCGTTGCCATCGTGATGGACGATTTCGGGGCTGGCTATTCGAGCCTCAGCTATCTGTGGCGCTTTCCGTTCGACAAGATCAAGATCGATCGAGCCTTCATGCAGAGCCTCGACGGCCCTCATTGTCAGGTCGGGACAGTAGTAAAAGCGATCATCGCGCTCGGACGGGAACTGCGCATGCGGGTGACGGTCGAAGGCGTCGAGACCGCCAACCAGGCAGCTTTCCTCGACGCGGCCAACGGTGATCAGGTCCAGGGCTTCTTCTTCGGCCGGCCGATCCCCGCCTCAGAGCTCGGCGCCAGCATTCTCGCGGAGTTTGAGAAAGCAATGCCGCGGGCTTCGCCCGCGACCAAGCTGCACCTCGTCAACACATCGGCTGAACGGTAGCACGGACCCGTGCCTCTATCGGCCCAATGCGACTCTTGGCGATCCGCTATCGCAGACAATTCTCATGTTTCAGTTAGCCTTTGCAACACCAACATCGCATTTGGATTCGGCCGGCCGTATCTCGCGCGGAGGTTGCGCGTTGACTCTCAGGTGTATGATGCAAAACAAAACGCGTTTCGATTCGACATTCGAAGGCGGCGGCGGTCCAGATATCGCAAAACCTCTCGCGGTGGACGGAAACCATGACGCGCACGGTTTGCTACGCGCGTTGGATGCGCGTCTCAGTCCCGGCAATGCCGATGCCCCCGCAACCGGCGGCGATGCCGCCGCGGATGTAGCGCAATCCAAGCCGAGCCGGACGCTTCTCCGATTTGTGAAGGCCGCGGCGGGCATCGCCATCGTCGCAGTATTCGGCTGGCTGCCGCTCAGAGCGCTTTTCCAGACGTCAAGCGTCGAAGCCGTCGTCAATTCGAGGCTCGTGACGTTGAGGTCGCCGATTGACGGGAAGATTTCAGCCGGGGCCAGTCTGTCAGGCGATTTAGGCACCGTCGGTGAGGGCACTTTCATCCTCCGTGTCGTCAATCCGCGCGGCGACCGCGTGCGGCTCGATGACCTGCGCAGTCAGATGTCTCGCCTCGAAAACGAAAGGCCGAGCCTCGTTTCGAAGATAGCTTCAGCCCAGGCGGGGCAGAAGGATCTGGCGCGTCAGGCGGCCCTGTTCACAGCGGGGCGCATTCGTCAGCTCGAGGCGCGCATCGCAGAAATCCAAACATCAATCGAAGCGGCCGCAGCGCGTCGTGAAGAGGCGGCAGCCGCGGTGGAACGAGCATCATCGCTCATCAAATCGGGCAGCGTTTCGTCTGTCGAGCTTGGGCGCCTGACGCGGGATCAAACCATTGCTCAGCAGACCGAAATCGGCGCGCGACGCCGTCTGGATGCAACCCAGGTCGAGCTCACCGCCGCGCGCGAGGGCACTTTCCTCGGCGACAGCTACAACGATCGTCCGAGCTCGGTGCAGCGTGAGGAGGAAATGCGGCAGCGGGCTGAAGGCCTCACCGCGGACGTAGCGCACGCCGATGCGCAAATCTCGTGGCTCGTCGGCGAGATAGAATCAGAGCGATCTCGTTACATCGGCCGCTCCGAGGCGGACATCAAGTTCCCCGTCGCCGGCCGAATATGGGAGGTCATGACGGCACCTGGAGAGGACGTCCGGGCCGGACAACCGCTCATTCGTCTACTCGATTGTTCCGGCGCCGTAGTGACGGCGAACGTCACTGAGAGCGTGTATAACGGGCTGCAACTGGGATCTCTCGCACATTTCCGGCCGAGCGCCGGCGGCCCCGAATTGACTGGCACCGTCGTCAATCTCACCGGCTCCGCAGGGGTCGCAGCGAACCTCGCCATTAATCCCGATGCGCTGAGCAAGGAACCGTATCGTGCGACGATTTCGGTCCCCGACCTCAACGATGGCTCCAACGATTGTCCAGTCGGGCGAACCGGACGCGTCATCTTCTCGCCAGACACTGCGAGAAAGCCATGATCGCCGCGCTGACACCGGGCCTTATTGCGCTCGGGTTCTGCGTTGCCGTCCTTCCCTGGTTGCGGCACGAGAACTCCACGGCGCGCTCGCTGATGATCTCAATCGCATTGCTGCTCATGATCCGCTATTTTGGATGGCGCATGACAGCCACGGTGCCGCCCGTCGGCTGGACCGCCGACTTCGCCGTGGGATCCGTGTTCCTCTTCGTCGAGGCTGTATCGCTTGCGGCGGGTGCACTGACACTGGTGTTTCTCAGCCGCTCGACCAATCGAACGCCGCAAGTCGAAGTCAACAGGCGGTGGCTTGCCGGACGGCAAGCTCCGCTGATCGACGTATTCATTTGCACCTACAACGAGGAAACGTCGATTCTGGAGCGCACAATCATCGGCGCCACGGGAATGAACTATCCCAACTACCGCGTCTGGGTTCTGGACGACGGACGGCGTGACTGGCTCGAAAAGCTTGCCGGCCAGCTCGGCTGCCGGTATCTGGCGCGCCCGGACAACAAGGACGCCAAGGCCGGCAACATCAATCACGCCCTGTGGCATGTGGCGGAGCTCGCCGATCCCCCAGATTTCATTTCGATTCTCGACGCCGATTTCGTGCCTATGCCCGAATTTCTCAGCCGCGCGACGTGCCTGTTCCGCGACCAGGGCGTAGGCGTGGTACAGACACCTCAGCATTTCATCAATGCGGATCCGATCCAAACCAATTTGGCCGCGACCAAGGTCTGGCCGGACGAGCAGCGCTTTTTCTTCGATATCCTGATGCCATCGAAGGACGCTTGGGGCGTGGCGTTTTGTTGCGGCACGTCGTCGGTCATCCGATTCTCGTCCCTCGTGAAGATCGGCGGCTTTCCGACCGATTCCGTGACGGAGGACTACTTGCTGACGCTGCGGCTGACGGAAATTGGATCACGCACGGTGTACCTGAACGAGCGTCTGACCTTGGGGCTGGCCCCGGAGGGACTCAAGGAGTACATCACTCAGCGCAGCCGATGGTGTCTTGGCTTCATGCAAATCTTTCGGGGGCGCAGTGGTCCCTTTTCCCGAAGATCGCAGCTGGACGTTGTCGACAGGCTTTCTCTCATCGAAGCATTCATGAGTTGGACCTCGACCTATGTCGTCAAGGTCTTCGGTCTCGTCGTTCCAAGCCTTTATCTTCTCTTCGGCATCAAAGCGGTCCAGGCCGATCTTTTCGAACTCCTCGGATATTTCCTGCCTTTTTATGTCTGGTATTCGCTCACCATGGCCTGGATTTCCCGCGGACGCTCCATGGCGGTGATGTCGGATGTCGCTCAATACATTGCACTGCCGGCGGTTCTCAAGGCCGTGGCGGCGGGACTGCTCCAGACGCAGGGACACACATTCAAGGTCACGGCGAAGGGCGGGGATCGCGACCAACGCTTCGTCGAATGGCCACTGCTCAGGATATACGGCACCGCATTGGCGATTACGCTCGCGGGTATCGTCTATGCCTTCGTGCTTCATGTGCAAGGTGACATGATCGCCTATGGCGGTCTGGCGCTCGCCTGGAGTTTGTACAACGCCATCATTCTGTTGATCGTCTGCCTGGTGTCCATCGAGCAGCCGCGGCGACGGAAGGCCGAGCGGTTCGAGCGAGATGAGCCTGTCCTTTTCAATATCGGTTCCCGGCAGTGCATCTACCGTTTGGCAGACATGTCGATCACGGGCGCTCGCTTCGTGAGCGACAATCCACCACCTGTCGGGACCGCGGTTCGCTGCACCCTCCAGGAGAGAAACGTCGCGGCCCTGGTCGTGCGACGCACGGGGAATGGCTTTGCAATCCGGTTTGATGAAACCCTCAACACCCGCATCGCTCTCATTCGCGCTTTCTATTCCGGTGACTACGTCAGCGCATTCAGCGGCATCCACGCCGCCCCGATCGGCAAAGCATTAATGATGCGGATTTTCGGGTGACTACCTCTGCTGATGAAGCGCAGCACCAAGCTCGCTGAACGTCACCGTCGTTGCCAAGCCGAGCGCTGCAACCGGTTCTTCTCGACCAATGCCTACGTCCAGGCCTTCGGCGCTCGATCGTTCCAGGTAGCGCGCGCCCTATGTAGGCGCCCGCAATTCGCCCTGAAACCAAGCCAAGGTATCAGACGATCTCATTGGGTCGACCAGCACGACCGCGATCTGGTCGACGAAATCGCAAGCGGGACATTCGAAGGTCCAAATCTCAGAACCGGCGGAGCTTGGCGTGATGCGCGCCAGCGTCGTTGTTATCCGGCATGTAGGACAAGGTGGTCGCTGAATGGCCATGAGGCTCGCCTGAATCCGGCGGGAGCGCGATACTCTCAGTCACCGATGGGCGCCGATGCGGGCGGTGATGGACCATCATGGAACCGAGAGCTCTGCCGCCACCGGTCAATATAGACCACCATCCAAATTACGGCCCGCTATCCCAAACATGATCTTTCACAGATCGATTCATTTTTCATCGGACGAGTGCGGAACAGCGAGCGCACCCGGGCTATATCGCCCGATTTCACGACCGCCGGGTCGAGATGGAGTTCAAAGTCCGCGGGCTGCCCTAGCGGCGCGCCCCAGTCGGCGCGTCAGCACGCCTGCCGTTTCGTCCGGCCCTCCAGCTGCGCACCGCGCCACAGCTTTGACAAACGCTTGACCTAGATCAAGCAGCCTTGGTGCGGATTGAGCCGACCTCGATGAGGGGCCAACGTCAAGGTATCGGGCATGCGCGTCTCCGGCAGGATGCTGTTCGTGTTGATGGTTGCCCTGGCATCGCTCGGGGCGATGTCGCAGGAGCGCGCCGATCAACCCACCGCCGACAACGAAATCCGTATCGGCAATGTCATGCCGTATTCGGGACCGCTGTCCGAATTCGGCGCCATCGGCCAGGCGGAAGCGGCCTATTTCGACATGGTCAACGCGCGCGGCGGCATCAACGGCCGCAAGATCCGCTTCATCACGCGCGATGACAATTCCGATCCGACGACCGCGCTGGAGCTGACGCGCAATCTGGTCGAGACGGACGACGTGCATTTGATGTTCGGATCGTTCGGCACGCCCGGTAATCTCGCCACGCGCTGGTATCTGAACGCGAAGAAGATCCCACAACTGTTCGTCGCCTCCGGCGACGAGGAGCTGAGCCAGGCCAAGGCGTTTCCCTGGACCATGGGCTGGCAGCCGTCGTTCCGGTCGGAGGGGCGCATCTACGCCAACTATCTCCAGGCCTATTATCCCAGGAAGAAGATCGTGGTGCTCTGGCAGAACGACCAGTTCGGGCGTGCGCTTCTCAAGGGCCTGGAGGAAGGTCTTGGCGATCTGAACCGTCTCGTCCTCGTCGACATCGCCTTCGACATTGCCGATGAGCATCTCGACGGACACGTCTCGATCCTCAAGCGCGCCGGCGCCGATATCTTCGTCTTTCTCGGTGTACCGTCGACGGCGTCCAAGGTGATCAAGCTGGCGGCGTCGCTCAAGTGGCGCCCGGTCTTCATCGTCAACGACGCCTCCGCCTCAATCGCCAATGCGATGGCGCCCGCAGGCCTGGAGAATTCCTCCGGCGTGATCTCGGCGGCCTTTCTGAAGGACCCGAGCGATCCCGCATGGAAGGACGATCCCGCCATGAAGGACTGGTTCACTTTCATGGACAAATACCATCACGACGAAAGCACCAACAGCAGCGCCGCGCTCTATGGCTACGCCGCGGCAGAGGCGCTGACGCAGGTGCTGAAGCAATGCGGCGACGACCTCTCGCGCGAGAACATCATGCGTCAGGCGGCTTCGCTGAGGAATTATCAGCCTTCGGTCGCCCTGCCCAACATCAGGATGAACACCTCGCCGAACAGCTACCTGCCGATCCGGCAGATGCGGCTGGTCCAGTTCGACGGCCGCTCCTGGCAACCCTTCGGCGACGTGATCGACACCGCCTTCACGGAAGGCGCGGCGCGGTGAGTTGACTCGGGCCCACCTATTGCTGGGCTACCCCTCTCCCCCGCCCTCTCCCACAAGGGGGGGGAGGGAGCCGAGCGGAGAACGGAGCAGCGTCGCACCATGATCGACTTTCCGCGAAGTTGGACAACGTCGCCACGTTAAAGATGTGTTTCCCTCCCTCCTTGTGGGGGAGGGCTAGGGAGGGGGTGCCACACGGCACACTCTCTCGATGGGAGACGGCAACGCGCGTGCTCCTCACGCCGGGTTCAGCGAGGCCAGCGCATTCTCCAGCAGCGAGCGCACCCGCGCCGCGTCGCCGGATTTGACCACGGCGGGGTCGAGATAGAGCTCCAGCCCCGGCGCTCGCTCGGTGATGATCCCGCTCCTTTCGGCGGCCGCGTCGTTCAGCGCGTCGACCGAATAGGGAATGATTTCGCGGCTGATGCCCTTCATCGTGATCGCGGGCAGCGCGTGGGCGCGGACGATGTCGCTGACCAGCGCGAAGGTCTCGTAGCTCAGCACGATGCCGCCGGGCTCGGCGATCGATTGCAGGCGCGCGGCGAGGTTCGCCTCCGCACCGATGATGGTGTAGTCCATGCGATCGCTGCTGCCGAAATTGCCGACATTGCAATAGCCGGAATTGACGCCCATGCGGGCCTTGAACGGCAGCTCGATGCCGGAGGCGCGCCATTTCGCATTGAGCTCGGTGAGCCGGTGCTGCATGCGCCAGGCCATCTGAAGGCAGGCCTGCGCGTCGGCGCGGTCGCCTTTGGTCTCGGGGTCGCCGAAGAAGATCAGCATGGCATCGCCGATGAACTTGTCGATGGTGCCGCCAAATTCGTGGGCGACCGCCGACATCTCGGTGAAATATTCGTTGAGGAGCTGGGTCAGCAACTCCGGCTGGAGCCGCTCCGCCGTCGCGGTGAAATTCTGGATGTCGGAGAAGAAGATGGTGAGCTTCTTGCGCTCGGTGTGGATGGTGACGTCCTTCTGGCCGGAGAAGATGCTCTTGTAGACCTGCGGCGGGATGTAGCGCGAGATCTTCATCGACAGCGAAGCCAGGAAGTCGTTGGCGGATTCGAGCTCCTTGTTCATGCCCTTGATACGGCTCGCCTGGCGGCGCTGCAGCGAGAGAAACGACAGGCCGCTGCCGGCGGCGATCAGGAAATAGGCCAGCAGGAACTTGAACGAGAAGATGTTGGCGGCGATCGGCTGGGCGATGATCACCTCCTGGATGCCTCTGACGTCACCAACCTTCCAGTCCTTCTTCGGGCTCTCGGGGTGGCTGTTGTGGCAGCTGACGCAGGCCGGGCCCATCGTCACCGGAGCAATCAGCCGGACCTTGTCGTTGAACAGCGAGGTCTCGGTGTCGACGATCTTCTGCTCGGGATCGTTGCGAAGCGATTCGAGCGCGTCCTTCTCGAACTTGTCGAGCTGGTGCGGGGCGCGGTTCTGGAACGGGAAGTCCGAGACGAAACGGTAGGTGATGTTTTCCTGCTGCGCCCCGATCACCCGCCCTAGCTCCAGCGACAATGTCGCCGGGATCGGGATCGCGCCGGGGATGGATTCGTAGTTGTGAATCACCCTGGTCGTACCGTTCGGATTGGCGATGATGCGCCCGACCACGTTGGTCGCGTAGTAGCTGCGCACGCTCGTGATCACCGAATTCAGGTCGATCGCCTGCCGGCGCAGCGCGGTCTTGCTGAGTTCGGTCAGGTCCAGCCACACCGCGAGCGGCAAGGCGAGCAGCAGGAAGGCGATCGCGGCACCGGTCAGGATGCCGCTCTTGCGCTGTTCTTCGGAGATCTCTTGCTTCACTCTTTGGCTCCGTGATTGCGTTCCTGTCTCGAACTCGGGGCGATTTGCGGAACAGAGCCAATAAACGCGCTCCCGCGCAACCCCATTTTATGGTGGTCGCGCCAAGCGGCTTTTCGTTTCATGGCGAATGTTTAAGATCGGCATTTATCTGCATTCACTCCGCCAGGAGATCCACCAAATGGCCGAGACCATCCGCATCAAGCGCTTCAATGCGCGCTCCGTCATCGTGCCGATGAACCTCCCGCTCCAGACCTCGACCGGGGCTGTCGCAAAGGCACCGCTGGTGCTGATCGACTGCGAGACCGACCAGGGCGTCCAGGGGCACGCCTATCTGTTCTCGATCACGCCATCGGCCTTGAAGCCGCTGACGGCGATGGTCGCGGAAATGTCGGAGCTGCTTGCGGGCGACGAGCTGCTACCGTTCGAGATCGAGCGCAAGCTGACCCAGCGCTTCACCCTGCTGGGGCTCGCCGGCCTGCAGCGGCTGGCACAATCCGGCATCGACATGGCGGCATGGGACGCACTGGCGCGCGCACGCGGCCTGCCGCTAGCGCGGCTGCTCGGCGGCGCGCCAAGACCGGTCAGGGCCTACAATTCGAAGGGGCTCGGCATCATGCCGGCGGGTGCCGCGGTGGAGGAAGCCCACAAGCTGCTGGCCGAGGGCTTTCAGGCCGCAAAGATCCGCGTCGGCCGTCCCGATGCACGGGAAGACCTGAAGGTGGTGCGCGCGGTGCGCAAGGCCGTCGGCGACGACGTGACCTTGATGTGCGACTATAACCAGGCGCTGACGGCCACCGAGGCGATCCGCCGTGGCGAGATGCTCGACGATGAGGGCCTGACCTGGATCGAGGAGCCGATCCGTCACGACGATTATGAGGGTAACGCCCGCATCGCGGATGCGCTGCGCACGCCGGTCCAGATCGGCGAGAATTTCGACAGCGCCTTCGCGATGCAGACCGCGCTCTCAGCCGAAGCCTGCGACTACGTGATGCCCGACGTGCAGCGCATCGGCGGCGTCACCGGCTGGCTGCGCGCCGCCGCGCTGGCGCATGCCGCCGGGATCGAGATGTCGACGCATCTGTTCTCGGAAGTCAGCGCGCATCTTTTGTGCGTGACGCCGACCGCGCATTGGCTCGAATATGTCGACTGGGCCGACGCAGTGCTTTCAACGCGGCTGATCATCAAGGACGGCTTTGCCCTGCCGAACGAGGAGCCCGGCAACGGGATCGCGTGGGACGAGGCTGCGGTGAAGAAGTATCTGGTCGAATAGACCGCGTGTCGTCGCGACGTATCGAAGTGCGAACGTCGAAGCTGACGATCAGCGAACGGCATGCCTTCCTACGACTGAACAGCGGCAATCATACTCAGCTCGACCGGTGCACCCCGCGGCAACTCGGCGACGCCGACAGATGTACGCGTGTGACGACCGCGATCGCCTAGGCGCTCGATCAACCGGTCGGAAGCGCCGTTCATGACTTGCGATTGCTGAGTGAATCCAGGGGCCGAGGCGATGTATCCAACGAGCTGCAAGACCTGGACGATCTTGTCCTCTCCACCTGTTGCGTGATTGATGGCCGAAATGCAGAGATCTGCGCAGAGGGCCGCCGCCCCCTGTGCGGCGGCGACATCGACACCTGCGCCGACTTTACCGGAGCACAGCAGGGCTTCGCCGCGACGCGGCAGCTGACCACTGACATACGCAATTCCACCATGGATGATCACCGGCAAGTAGTTGCCACCTGGTTTGTTCACGCTGCTCATATCGATAACCTGCCTTCATTTCTCGCTGGCGTGGTGGGCGGACAATGGCAGGCGGGGAGTCGCGGATCAAGCTGCGCATTGCACCGAGGTGGTGCACGATAACGATCCCCCATGACCACATGGCGCCTTCATTCGCACATCGCGTCGTCGCGATCGGCGGCGAGATCGAGTTCGGCGAGAGCTGGCAGGCCGCGCTGGTGCGTAAGTTCCACGAGGAGCTCGGTATCGGAATCTCCATCGTGAAGGCGATGAGCTGAACACGTTGCTGCTTCCACATCGTCATTGCGAGCGCGGCCAAGCAATCCAGAACCCCTCCGCGGAAACAGTCTGGATTGCTTCGTTGCGCTCGCGATGACGGAGTGTGAGACAGCAGCGCTGCATGACCAGCTACGCTACCAAACCTCCGCGCCGGGAATCTTCCTGCGCACCGCGATGCGCTGGATCCAGATGCAGCGGCGGATGGATCTGTTGGAGCGGCCGACGGCCGAGATGCCCTCGCCGGCCTGAAGCAGCGGCGCCACGCTTTCGCGCAATGCGCGGCAGCGCTGCAGTTCGGCCTGCCAGTCGATGACCGCAGCAGCGGCGCGCGACGACATCAGCGCCAGCACCATCAGGGCAACATAGCTCGCCCGCATCACCCGCATTCCCTTCATTTTGATCCGCGCTCGTCGCGCCAGTAGCGGAAATCGCAATGGGACGCGCCTTGCATGATGGTTTGCGTGCGCGTGAGCCTGACGTCGGCGCCAAATCCATCAGCGGTCGCGAAGTCGGCGGTGCAGACCAGCAGGAAACCGAGCTCCGGCTCGCCCAGCGCCTTGTAGAACTCGGGCATAGGCGCATCGCGTCACGTCGAACGCAAAGGCGTCCTGGGTCTGCTCGATGATGTCATAGGCGAGCGCGTCGTCTCGGGCATAGGTCTTGAACGCCGACGCGACGGCCTTGCCGAGATCGGCTTCGTTGTTCGTGCTGTTCTTTGCCTTCCAGAATTCCTCGCCGAAGCCGCGATAGAGGTCGCCAAGCGCCTTGCGCACCAATGCATTGGCGCGCGCCTCGCCGAGTTCGGCCTGCAACGCCTTAACCAGGGGCACCAGCACCTGCGCCTGGATCTTTGCCTGCTCGATGACGGACACGCTCATGGGCAACCTTCATCCGGGTTACTTCACACCACAAGACGATAACTCAACTCGCTGCTCGCGGCGAGGGTTTGCTTGCCTGGTCCCGTGGCATCCGGAAGCCTACGTTTCCGTGATGTCGGGGTCATCGCCGATCGTGCAATCCTGAAAACATCGACCTGGCCACAATGGTATGACGCTCACCATTCAAATTCCGCCGGCAAATGACCAGAGGTGACCATGATCCGACCTAAAATGCCTTCAGGCAATTTCACGCCACGAGTGTTTTCACGGCGCCCTCAAGTTGCGGCGTTTGCCGCAGCGCTGTTTCTCGCCGCAACGTTCTGGCCGGCCGGAGGCGCGCAGGCTGCCGCAAATGATGCCGAAGCACGAACCATCTTCGAGAAATTCATCGCGGCGCAGAATGCGCATGATGCGGACGCCATGAAGGCCATGCTCCTGAATTCAGCCGGAACGCTGTTGTTTGCCAGAAACATCGAGACGCGCGGTCGCGATGAGGTCGCCGCGCGGTTCAAGACCTATTACGAGGGCACCTGGCACCTCGAACCCGACATGTCGAAATTCCGCGTCGCCGTGATCTCGAACGAGATCATGCAGATCCTCGTGCCGATCGTCTTTACGCGCGGCCTTCCGGGCAAGCCGCCACAACAAAATACGTTTCTGATCAGCCAGACCTACGTTCAGGATGCGGACGGCTGGCACGTCGCCTCCATCCTTCCGGTCGCAAACACGGAACTGAAATAGGGGATTTAGCGGCGGTGTGTCGGCGAAGGAGGCTGCCGCTCCAGTCCGTCTACGCTCTTCGAGCTACACCGGACACGCTTCGCCGAAATGAGATTGGTGGCTTGCCGAGCCGAACCTCGCGGCGGCAGCCCGCCTGCGCCCGTTGGGCTTCGGCGTGGCATCCTTCACTCGGCTATCGCGAGCGAAGGATGGTGGGCGCGACAGGGATCGAACCTGTGACCCCTACCATGTCAAGGTAGTGCTCTCCCGCTGAGCTACGCGCCCTAGATGTCTCTAGATCGGGTCGGGTCCCTATAACGGCTCACGGGAGCCGGTGCAAGGACGGAAGGGGGCCGATTTAGGCCGCCAGCATCTTGTTCACTTCGCTGACCAATTCGCGCAAATGCACGGGCTTGGACAGCACCTTGGCGTTCTTGGGGGCATCCGAATCGGAGTTCAGGGCGACCGCGGCGAAGCCCGTGATGAACATGATCTTGATGTCGGGGTCGAGTTCCGAGGCCCGGCGGGCGAGCTCGATGCCGTCCATCTCCGGCATCACGATGTCGGTGAGCAGCATCTCGAACGGCTCTTCCCGTAGCCGCTGATAGGCGGCCATGCCGTTATCGTGGGACGAGACCTGAAAACCGGCGTTTTCCAGCGCCTTGACCAGGAAACGGCGCATGTCGTTGTCGTCTTCGGCGAGCAGGATCTTTGGCATGGCGGAAATGTCGAATCCCCAGAGGATATCAGCGGAGGTCACTAAGCCCGACGGAGGGTAAATTTGGGGTGAAAATCTTTACCCTCCGCAGCTCGCGCTGCCGGACTCTTGTGAACCGGAATACGGCACGAAGCAATCGAGCCGTACCTGCCGGTCCCCACCTCGCTGCCCGCAGGGTTAAGACATGTTCCAGCGCAGATCTCATCTTTTCGCTTGGCAGGATGGTTGCGATTCCGGACAATGACGACACATAAGAGCCGCCCGATCGGCCGAATCAATGCGCCAAGGGCGAAGCCTGATACCGAGAGGCGGAGCCTGATTGCCAAGGGCGAAGCCTGACACCAAGGGACGAAGCCTGAGAAGATGACCCGGTTTGACGGCGACAAGTCGCCAGCCTTCGAGATCGTTGAGCCCGCGCAATGGCGCGCGCCGGTTATCTTCAACTCGCCCCATTCCGGCTCGACCTATCCGGACGAATTCCTCAGCGCCTCCAGGATCGACCTGCCGACGCTGCGGCGTTCCGAAGATTCCTTCATGGACGAGCTGATCGGCCATCTCAGCGAGCGCGGCTTTCCGACCGTGCGGGTCAACTTTCCGCGCTCCTATGTCGACGTCAACCGCGAGCCCTATGAGCTCGATCCCCGGATGTTCACCGGGCGCCTGCCGAGCTTTGCCAACACCCGCTCGATGCGGGTTGCCGGCGGACTTGGCACCATTCCGCGCGTGGTCGGCGACGGCCAGGAGATCTATCGCGAGCGCATCCTGGTCGACGACGCGCTGGGGCGGATCGAGACGCTGTACAAGCCGTATCATCGCGCGCTGCGCCGGCTGATCAACAAGGTGCACCAGATGTTCGGCACCGTCGTGCTGGTCGACTGCCATTCGATGCCCTCGGTCGGCGTCTCCCGCGACGAGCCGCGCCGGCCCGACATCGTCATCGGCGACCGCTACGGCACGAGCTGCACGCCGCTATTGCCCGACCGGGTCGAGGAGACCATGGCCGGCCTCGGCTATTCGATCGGCCGCAACAAGCCCTACGCCGGCGGCTTCATCACCGAGCATTACGGTAACCCGGCCAGTGGCCTGCATGCCGTGCAGCTCGAGCTCAACCGCGCAATCTACATGGACGAGCGGCGGCGCGAGCGCAGTCCGCGCTTTGCACAAGTGGCGTCGGACTTCGGCGTGCTCGCAGACGTGCTGGCGACCACGGTCCCGTTCGGCGATCTCGGCCCGTTCCAGGCCGCGGCTGAATAGGCGCGACGTTTTCTTCGAACAATTGTGTTGGGTGCGATCAGCGCGAATGCGTTTCGCGGCGAGCATCGAAATGAAAGCCGATGCCGAGAGAAAGCAGAGGCTGAAAGAAAAAAGGGCCGCTTCTAATGAAGAAGCGGCCCAAGTCTAGGGAGGAAACGCCCAAGGAGGGCAGCAGTAACGCGAGAAGCGCTACCGCACCGCAACAATATGCGGCCGCGACGCACAAAGTGCAAGGGCTTTCGACCGGTTTCCCATGCAATGAGGACATAGCTCGGTTGCTTCTAGAGAAACCCAGATTCAGTTCCTTTGATAAGGAAATTCAATGGGTTGATAGTCATTTGCATACGAACGAGGCAGATCCGGAACTAAGGTTTCAACTCAATGATCGATTTTTGGCCAGCCAAGTTCTTTGAAGGAGGGACGCATCCGGCATCCAAAATACCAGGGTGCAAAAGCAAGACAGCGCTGCACGATTCTTCCGATTTGAGCTAGGCAGGAGTGAGCTTCACCCGACTTTCGCTTTTTTGAGGATACGCCGTGACGGTGATCGATTTCTCCGCCTTCATCGGACGGCTCGCCACCGCCTCCGGCGAAACCATCCTACCGTTCTTCCGCACCTCGCTGTCGATCGAGGACAAGAGCAAGACCAAGGATTTCGACCCCGTGACCGAGGCCGATCGCGCCGCGGAGGCGGTGATGCGGCGTCTGATCAAGGCCAACTTTCCCCAGCACGGCATCGTCGGCGAGGAATTCGGCAACGAGCGCGAGGATTCGGATTATGTCTGGGTGCTCGACCCCATCGACGGCACCAAATCCTTCATCGGCGGCTTTCCGATCTGGGGCACGCTGATCGCGCTCCTGCACAAGGGCACGCCGGTCTACGGCATGATGCACCAGCCCTTCATCGGCGAACGCTTTTCCGGCGACAGCGGCTCGGCTCATTATAAAGGCCCGTCCGGCGAGCGCCGGCTCCAGGTCCGGCGCTGCGCCTTGCTGTCGGAGGCGACGACCTACACCACCAGCCCGCTGCTGATGAGCGAGCGCGACCGCGCCATCTTCGGCCGCATCGAAACGGGCGCGCGGCTGTCGCGCTATGGCGGCGACTGCTACTCCTATTGCATGCTGGCGGCAGGTCACGTCGATCTCGTGGTCGAGACCGAGCTGAAGCCTTACGACATCGCAGCCCTGATCCCGATCGTGACCGGTGCCGGCGGCGTCGTCACCACCTGGGAAGGCAAGCCGGCCCAGGGCGGCGGCCGCATCGTCGCGGCCGGCGACGCCAGGGTTCACGAAGAAGCACTGAAACTGCTCAACGGCTAGGCGATCTAGGAGCCTGCATGACCAACCGGCGTACGCTCCTTCTCGCGGCCTTGCTTCTTTTTCCGACGCTCGCCTCCGCCCAGAATTTCCCGGCCAAGCCGATCAAGCTGATCGTGCCGTTTCCGGCCGGCGGCCCCAACGATATCATCGCGCGGGTGATCGGCCAGCGCATGTCGGAACTGTCAGGGCAGCCGGTGCTGATCGACAATCGCGGCGGCCAGGGTGGCGTGCTCGGCACCGATGCCGTCTCCAAGGCTGCACCTGACGGCTACACCATCGCGATCTCCAGCGCCGGCGCGCTGGCGATCAGCCCGAGCATGGAAAGGGTCGCCTACGATACGCTCAACGACCTCACGCCCGTGACGTTGGTCGCAACCGTGCCGGAAATGTTGGTGGTCGCCACCAACGTCCCCGCAAAGGACATCGCGGAATTGATCGCGCTCGCCAAGGCGCAGCCGGGAAAACTCAACTTCGCCTCCTCCGGACCCGGCAGCCTGCCGCATCTCGCCGGTGAATTGTTCAAGCTGACGGCCAAGATCGACATCGTGCACGTGCCCTATCGCGGCGCGGCGCCCGCCGTGAACGATCTGCTGGGCCAGCAGGTGCAGATGACGTTCCTGGACCTCCCCGTGCTGCTGCCGCAGGTCAAGGCGGGCGCCCTGCGACCGATCGCGGTCGGCTCCGCCGAGCGTTCGCCGACGGCGCCTGACGTGCCGACCACCGCGGAAGCGGGCTTTGCGGATCTGCGCATCGAGAACTGGTACGGCATGGTCGCGCCGAAGGGCACGCCGAAGGAGATCGTCACCGCGCTACATGATCTGGCCACGAAGGCGATGGCGGATCCGGCGGTGAAGGAAAAGCTCGCTGCCCAGGGCGCGACGCTGGTCGGCGATGAGCCGGAGCATTTTCGCACATTCATCGCGGACGAGACGAAGAAATGGGCGAAGGTGATCAAGGACGCTGGCGTGGAGACGGCGAAGTAGCTGCGTCTTAACCTCTTCTAAAGGGAGGGGAAATCCCAGAACTCACACCGCCGCAGACCGCAAATGCTCCACCAGCATCTTCGCCGGGCGCGGTAGTGTCTTGAAGCTTCGCGCGCAGATCACGAGTTTGCGGTTGGCCCAGCTATCGCGCAGGCGGACCATGGCGAGCGGCATCAGTTTTGCGCAGCGGCGGGCCGCGGCTTCGGGCACCAGCGCGACGCCGACATCGGCGGCGACCATCTGGCAGATCGCATCGAAGTCGCGCAAGCGTGCGCGGTAATGCGGCCGCATGCCGAGCCGGGCGGCGTGCTTCGAAATATGCACCTGAAGCGCGGTGGCGCTGGTCAGCCCGACGAAGTCGCAAGCGCCCGCCTCCTGGAAATCGATCGCGCGGCGGCCGGCGAACGGGCCGCGCCTAGACGTCACCAGCGTCAGGCGATCCTCGCTGAAGGCGAATCGCTCGATATGATCGGGCAGCGCGTGCTCGGCGGCGAAGCCGAGATCGGCCGCGCCCGCAGTGATCGCGGCCGCGATGTCGGTGCTCTCGCGCTCCTCGATGTCGATGGCAACGTCGCGATGCTCGCGCAGGAAGCCGGCGAGCGCCTTCGGCAGATGCTCCGAAAGCCCCGAGGTATTGGCGAGGAAGTGCACGCTGGCGCGCACGCCGCTGGCAAAGCCGGCGAGATCGCCGCGCATGGCGTCGATCTGGTGAATGACGAGACGGGCGTGATCGAGCAGGCTCTCGCCGGCCGAGGTCAACTCAACGCCGCGGCGCCCGCGCTTGAGCAGCGCGACGCCGAGCGCATCCTCCAGCCCCTTGATGCGCGCGCTGGCTGAGGCCAGCGCCAGATGCGACCGCTCCGCGCCGCGGGTGATGCTGCGCTGGTCGGCGACCGCGATGAACAGCTGGAGGTCGACGAGGTCGAAGCGCATCGGGGGTCCCTTCAGCCTTCGTTCCAAACGAAGGCTTTCTCCGTAAGCTACAGATTGTGCCGGCGCGCTGCATCGGTCAATGTGCAGATATGATCGACCCGCTCCTCATTCTCATCGCCGCCGTTTTCCTGATCGCCGGATTCGTCAAGGGCGTGGTCGGGCTCGGCCTGCCGACTGTCTCCATGGGCCTGCTCGCGGTGAGCATGGCGCCGAGCCGCGCGATCGCCATCGTGATCGTCCCCGCCATCGTCACCAACATCTGGCAGACCTTCGTCGGCCCCCATTTGCGCGATATCCTGAGGCGGCTGTGGCCGCTGATGATCGGCACCGTGATCGGGTGCTGGCTCAATGCCGGCGCGCTCACCGGCCCGCATGCGCGCTACGGCACGATCGTGCTCGGCGTGCTCCTGGTCATCTACGCGATCATCGGGCTGAACAAATTCCAGTTTCATGTTGCGCCAAAGAACGAGAAATGGGTCGGCGGCGTGGTCGGCGTGGTCACCGGCGTGATCTCGGCCTCGACCGGCGTGCAGGTGATCCCCTCGATGCCGTTCATGCAGGCGATCGGCATGGAGAAGGACGAGCTGGTGCAGGCGCTCGGCGTGTTTTTCACGACAGCGACACTGGCGCTCGCCTTCAATCTCACCGCGGGGGGATTGCTGACGCCGGCCAACGCGGTGCCGGGCGCCGTGGGCATGGCCTGCGCGTTTGCCGGCATGTATATCGGCCAAACGGTGCGGGCGCGGATGCCGGCGGAAGCGTTTCGCCGCTGGTTCCTGATCGCGATGATCCTGCTCGGCCTCTATCTCGCCGGCAGCGCGCTGCTGAAGGAATTCGCGTAAAGGACGTTACCGCGTCTCCAGCATGGCGACGCGGATGCCGAGATAGATGAAGAGGCCGCCGAGGGTACGGTTGACCCAGGCGACCGCGCCTTCGGAGCTCCGCAAGCGGTGGGCGGCCCTTGCCGCGAACGCCGCCAGCACCAGGCACCACAGCGTTCCCGTGCAGATGAAGATCAGGCCCAGCATCAGGAAGGCGAGCGGCTTGTGCGCCGAGTCCGCTGCGACGAATTGCGGCAGGAAGGCAAGGAAGAACAGCGCGACCTTGGGATTGAGCGCGTTGGTGAAGACGCCCTGGAGGAAAACCCGCCGCAGCGAGCTCTGCACAGGCTCGTCGATGGCCGAGGCCAGCACCGGGCGCGACCACAGCATCTGAAGCCCGGTCACGACGAGATAGGCCGCTCCGACCAGCTTCAGGATCGAGAACGCGGTCGATGAGGCCATCAGCAGGGCCGAAAGGCCGATTGCCGCGCCCGCGACATGGAAAAAGCAGCCGCAACTGATGCCCAGCGCGGCCGCGGCGCCACCTCGCCAGCCCAGCTGCATGCTGCGGCCGATCACATAGACCGTATCAGGCCCCGGCGTGATGTTGAGCAGCACGCCCGACAGGACGAAGAGCCAGATTTCGTGAATGCCCAGCATGTGTGACGTGCCTCCGCCGCCCAACCGTAGCCCAAGAGGTCGGCTTAGTGCGTTCGCTCGTCCCCGTCCACTGCCGGATTGCCGAGGATTTACCTCGAATTTGCAATGCGGATCATACTTTCGCTCGGCCTCATCTGCTCTATAAGGAACGGGTTCTTTGAATGCGGGATTCGAGGCGACTGCCACGCCGTGGCCGGTCCTCGATCTCTTCCAAGTCTCTTGCAAGTCTCTTGGAGCTCCGGAATATGGAAAGACGTCTGGCTGCCATTGTCTGCGCCGATGTCGCCGGCTATTCGCGCATGATGGGCACCGATGAGGCCGGCACCCATGCCGCCTTCAAGGCCCATCGCAGCGCGATCCATCCCATCATCCTCAATCACGGCGGCCGCGTCGTCAAAAACACCGGCGACGGCTTCCTGCTGGAATTCCCCTCGATCGTCGGCGCCACCGAGGCCGCGATCGCGATGCAGACCCTGATGGCGGAGCGCAATCACCATCTGCCCGCCGATCGCGCCATGCAGTTCCGCCTCGGGATCCATATGGGTGACGTCATCGCCGACGAGGACGAGGTCTTCGGTGACGATGTCAACATTGCCGTCCGCCTCGAAGCCGTGGCGAGCCCCGGCGGCTTCGCCATCTCGGCCAAGGCCTACAAGGAGGCCAGCAAGCATCTCACCGTGCCGCTGGTCGATGCCGGCAACCACCGCTTCAAGAACATCAAGGATCCGATCGGGGTCTGGACCTGGACGCCTGAAGGTGCACCGGCGCTTGCGCCCGCGCTGAGGGAGGCATCCGCCCTCTCGCAGCAGTATCGCACCGCGATCGTCGGCGTGCTCCCTTTCGCCAATCTCAGCGACGCACAGGACGAGTATTTCTCCGACGGCCTGACCGAGGATCTGATCCACGCGCTGTCGCTGCAATCCTTCTATCGCGTGCTGAGCCGCAACTCGACGTTCGTGTTCAAGGGCAACAACGCCAGCACCCGCCTGATCGCGCGGGAGATCGACGCCACCTATCTGATCCAGGGTTCGGTGCGGCGTGCCGGAGCCAAGATCCGCGTGACCGCAGAGCTGATCGCGCCGGAGACCGGCGAGCAGCTCTGGACTGGCCGCTACGACCGCGACATCGGCGATCTCTTCGCGATGCAGGACGAGATCACCACCAACCTGTCCGCCGCCATCGCCACCGAGATCGTCCGGGCCGAAGCCTCGGCGCCGGCGCGGCTCTCGACCGACGTCACCGCCTGGGACCGCTTCCTCAAAGGACTGTCGCACTATTATCGGCAAACCAAGGAAGACCTGGCCATCGCCGTCGACCTGTTCCGGGAGGCCTTCAGGCTCGAGCCCAAGCTGTCGATTGCGCACGCCTATCTCGCCACGATTCAGATCCAGAGCATCCAGTTCGGCTGGGTCAAGGGCACGCGCGAGATGTGGGCCGAGGCGATGAAGCTTGCCGAAACCAGCGTTCGGCTCGATCCGCGCTCGTCATTTGCGTTCTCGATCCTGTCCTGGACCCACGCGCTGGAGGGGCATTACGAGGCCGCGATGGACGCCGCCAAGCGCGCCGTCGCGCTCAACCCCTACGACAACGGCGCGCGCGGCGTGCTCGGCATCTGCCATTTCGTCATCGGCGAGCACCGCGAGGCGATCGAGCTGTTCTCGATGGCCGCACAGCGCGACAACAGCGATCCGCGCTACCAATGGGCCGCACTGAACGCCTTCAGCCATTATCTGCTGGGCCAATATGACGCGACTCTGTCATGGGCTCGAGAACAGCTCTACATCAACCCGAACCATTTGCAGGCGCTGGCAATCCGCGCCGCGGCGCTGGCGCAATTGGGACGCGGCGACGAGGCGGTCGAGGCGACCCGCGTGCTCATGGCTAACTACCCGACTCTCAATGTCGACCGCCATTTGCGCAATTTCCACTGGAAGCGGCCCGAGGACCTCGCCCATTACCGCGCCGGACTCTTGAATGCGGGCGTGCCGCTCGGCAAACTGACCCTGGTTTCGAGCGACGTCAAACGCGTCGCCGAATCCTGAGAGCCAGCCGCGGCCACGCGGCAATGTCCCCTCCGCCTTTATTGACACGACAGTGAATTCAGCCACACTCGGCTACACGCTGAAGTAGTATAACGTGTTGTCGGTTTGTCAGGACTTTCCGCGCTCTATCGCCGCGTCTGTATTTCACGATTCGCCGTTTTCAGGATTTGGGCCATGCATGACTCCGCTCCGAAGCCCTCCTTAGACCCTTCGATCCAGGTCTCCCCGAACAATCCCTGTCCATTCCTCCGCGGCCTCGTCGGCGAGGGGTTTGTTGACGGCAGAACCGTTCCGCTCGGCACGCTGTCGCAAACGATCGCGAATGCGAGCGGCGAGACCGGGCTGAAGAAGGTCTCGGCCCGCATCCAGGTCCGCGGCGTTGCGCTTATCGCCAACGGGCTCGGTCACATCCTGAAGAGCATATTTTCGGGCGCACAGCTCGACGCGTTGCGTGGCGGCCCTCTCGACAAGCGCGGTGCCGGCTCGCGCGTCCTCGGCGTCGACGGCAAGGTCGATGAGGACGAGCTTGCGCGGTTTGCGAGCTTCGGCCGGGACTACCGGGATCCGAACGGCGGCGGCTCTGAGCCCGGTCTCAACGCCTCGGAAATCGGCGTCTTCATGCGCTACAACCTCAAGCGCGCCGGCAGCGCCGCGCGCTGGTACTACCCCCTGCTGATGAAGTTCGAGTGGCCGATCCTCCTGAAGATCATGGGCAAGGGCGCGGGTGAGGACCGCTATCTCAGCGTGGCCGACGTGCGCACTCTGTTCAACGAGCGGCAATTCCCTGCTCGCATCAACCAGCGGCTGGTATCGCAGCCGGTGCTGTCCACCTGCCAGCGTGTGGTGCGGGGCGCCCTCAAGGTTGCGGCCCTGCTGCTCGCCCTCGGTCTCGCCTTGCTCGTTGCGGTCGCCGAATTTCCCGACCAGGTGCGCGCCATGCTGCCGCAAAAGGGAATTCTCGTGAATCTCCTGCCGCCACCCTTGCCCACGGTCCCGGAGACGAAGGCGGCCTTTTGGCTCGAACAGAATTGGTCGCTGAAGGACAGGCACTGGTTTCACCATGCCAGCCAGGGCACAGCGACCTTCCCGGTGCCCTATGAATGGTTCATGGCCCTGGAGCAGCCGCGCCTGCATCTGTTCTCGGCGCCGGGCATGATGACGGACGGCACCTATCTCGAGCGCTTCGGGTTCATCCCGAGCCCGCAGTCGATCCAGACTGACGCGACGTCACTGCGCCGCTTCGGCTATGCCAATGTCTACGAGACGACACAGGTGCCGGACTGGTCGACCAGGTGGACGCCGGCGGAGAACGTCGACGGCCTGCCGGTCGGCTTCGCACGGATGACCGGTGTCGTCGATCCCGCGACCGGCCGTCGCGAAGAGGACAAGATCGGGCTGACCTGCGCGGCCTGCCATACCGGCCAGATCCACTACCAGGGCGTGGACGTGCGTTTCGACGGCGGCCCGGCCATGACCGACCTGAAGAAGCTCGAGGTCTCCACCGGCCTGTCGATCGCCTACACGCTTTACGTGCCGTTCCGCTTCCAGCGCTTCGCCGATCGCGTGCTCGGCCCCGATGCCAGCAAGGCTGACCGCGCCGCGCTCAAGCAGAAGCTCAGCGCGATCGGCAACTTCCTGATCGACTGGGCGCAAACCCAGCAAAAGACGATCGAAGGCAAGAAGACCTGGAACGGCAGGCAGCAGCAGGACACCGAGGAAGGGTTCGGTCGCCTCGACGCTCTCAATCGCATCGGCAATCAAGTTTTTTCGCAGGATCTCGCGCTGAGCGGGATCAAGGGATTCGAGAAGAACCTGCACGCCCAGGACGCGCCGGTCAGCTATCCCCCGATCTGGACCGTGCCCTGGTTCAAGTTCGCCCAGTACGACGCCTCGATCGAGCAGCCGCTGATCCGCAACGCCGGCGAAGCCCTCGGCGTGACGGCGCTGCTCAACCTGTCCGACGCCTACCCGGAGGACAGGCTGTGGCGCTCCTCGGTTCATATCAACACGCTCGGCTGGATCGAGGACATGCTCAGGGGGCCAGACCCGTTCAAGACGGCAGATCCCTCCACCGGCCCGAAGTTCGGCGGCCTGCTGGCGCCGAAATGGCCCTCGCAGATCCTTGGCGACAATTGGAGGCTCGATCAAAAGAAGGTCGACAATGGCCGCAAGATCTACGCCGAGATGTGCTCCGGATGCCATCTGCCGGCGATCGACACCCCGGCTTTCTGGTCGTCGGGACATTGGGAGCCGAGCGGCGACAGCAAGGTGCTGAACGCGGTGACGATCCCCCTCGACGAGATCAAGACGGATCCCGAACAGTCGCTCGTGCTCAGCAACAGGATCGTCGATCTGCCCGGCTTCCTGAAGGTGAATACGGCCGACCTCCAGAAATGGTGGCAATGCGACGTCTCGACCGCAAGCTCGCCGACCGAGATGGTTTATGCGCTCGGGTTGATGACGGTGGTGGATCTCGTCGCCCGCAAATGGATGGACGACGAGAAGACTCCGGACGCCGAGCGGTCGAAATTGTGGAATCTCGCGCGCAAGAACTGCCTCAATCCGGTGGGGGGAGCACGCTATCGGGCACGGCCGCTGAACGGCGTCTGGGCCACGGCACCCTATCTGCACAACGGTTCGGTGCCCTCTCTCTACTGGTTGCTGAAGCCTGCAAGCGAGCGCCCGCAAAAATTCTGCATGGGCCGCCGCGACTATGATCCCGTGACCGTCGGCTTTGCGGTCACCGCCAACGAGAAGTGCAAGACGGGTGAAACCGAGTTCTCGGCCGGGTCGGACAAGGATCCGATCCAGGGCAACAGCGTGCTCGGCCATTCCTTCGAGCGCAAGCCGGGCGAGGAAAAACGTCCCGGTGTCATCGGCCGCGTGTTCAAGGACGACAACGAGCGCTACGATCTGATCGAGTATCTGAAGACGCTGTAGTGGGTGATGCTACTTCCTCGTCATGGCCGGGCTTGTCCCGGCATGCCGGCGTGTGGTCGCAGGGCAGCATCGCCTCCCCTCACTTGAACAGCGGCGTGCCTGGCACGAAGGCGTCGAAGGCTGCCCAGAATTGGGAACGGTAGCGGTCCTGCTCCTGGAGAATCTCGTGCTTGGCACCGGCGATCACGAGATGGGAGCCTGCGCGCAAATGATAGGCGAACTCCTCGATCGCCGCGATCGAGACCACGGTGTCGCTGGAGGCCGCCAGCATCAGGATCGGCTGACGGATCTCGGACGGGTAGTTTTTGCCCTTGAAGGTGTTCATCGCGCGGAAGGCGGTATCGGCCCAGGCGACCGTCGGTGACGCGAGCCCGAGGGTCGGATCCTCCTCCAGGATTGCGGCATTGCGCGCATAGCGCACGGGGTCGCTGGTCAGCGGATTGTTGATGAAGGGATTGAGCCCGGTGATCTGGTCGCTGCCGCCGGGGACATAACGGCCGCCCATCCCCAGCACGCGCATCGTCTTCAGCAGAGCCCGCGCCGGAAACGAGGTGGCGCGGCCGGGGAGGTCGATCATCGGCGCAGACAGCACCATGCGGTCGAACCAGCGCTTGCCCGCATGCGCCACCCGCAGCATCACGGTGCCGCCCATGGAGTGGGCGAGCGCGAAGAAGGGCGGCGGGCAATCCGGCAGCACCACCTGCTGCACGAAGGTCTCGACGTCGATCTCGAAATCAGCGAAGTCGCGGACATAGCCCTTGCGCGGATCGCGCAGGCGGCGCGAGGAGTGGCCCTGCCCGCGCCAGTCGATCATCGCCACCGCAAAACCGCGGTCGCGCAGGTCGCGCACGGTCTCGAAATACTTCTCGATCTGCTCGCTGCGTCCGGTGAAGACGCAGAC
Organism: Bradyrhizobium sp. CW1; assembly: GCF_023100665.1. Lineage (NCBI taxonomy): Bacteria > Pseudomonadati > Pseudomonadota > Alphaproteobacteria > Hyphomicrobiales > Nitrobacteraceae > Bradyrhizobium > Bradyrhizobium sp. CW1. The sequence goes on along the minus strand of NZ_CP064684.1, from coordinate 959,942 downwards.
CGTGCCCTTGCGGTTCGCCGGCGGTGCCCAGCGCGCAAAGCGCAGCTCGACGCCATCAGGGGTCTTGATGGTGCCGCTGACGACGTCTTCGGGAACGGGATTGGACGGTATCGAGACCAGCGTCATGATGGGGAGGGCTTGGGCACGAAGAGCTGCAAATCAGGGGCGGGAGCGCCGAAAAGGCTGAGTATCCGCCCTCTTGAACGCCGTTCCCCTGAACCCATATCACCTTGGTGCAGGCCGCTACCAGTGTTTCGGAACCGGAACATCAGGCTGCACACAGACGAAAGCCCGGCCCGATTGGCGGGCGGGTTACTCAACAGTCGCTCAATGGAGGACTTGACCATGCGTACCTACGACCTGACCCCCTTCTACCGTTCCACCGTCGGCTTCGACCGTCTCTTCAACCTGCTCGACCAGGCCGGTTCGGACGGCAGCCCCGGTTATCCCCCCTACAATATCGAGCGTACCGGTGAGAACGACTACCGCATCACCGTTGCGGTTTCGGGCTTTGCCAAGGATGAGCTCTCCATCGTCGCGAAGGAAAACACGTTGACGATTAAGGGCGAGAAAGTCGCCAACGAGAACTCGAAGGCCGAAGTGCTGTACCGTGGCATCGCCGCGCGTGCCTTCGAGCGCGCCTTCCAGCTTGCCGACTTCGTGCAGGTGAAGAACGCCTCGCTCGAGAACGGGCTGCTTCACGTCGACCTCGTCCGTGAGATTCCCGAAGCGAAGAAGCCCCGCCACATCGCGATCAACACCGGTGCGCAAGGCGCACAGGTGATCGAGAACTCGGTAGCCGCGTAAATCACGTCGGCCGCTTCCAGGTTGCGAAAACGCCCCGGTGCCCCGGGGCGTTTTTTTGTTGGGCTCTCCTCGTCCCGGCGAGAGCCGGGGAATCCTGCCGCGAGATCGATCAATCGTGCACGGAAGAAATACCGAACGACGGATCTGCCATACCTTACCAGAGAGGATGGTCTCGGTCGTCGCCGGGACGTCACCGATTGCTGAACGGCCGTGCTGGACTGTTGCGCCGCATCACAGAGCGGTGAAATGGCGTAACACCGCCGCCCCGCGCATCGTCTTTTGGATATCGAACCCAAAAACAAGACGGAGAACAATCATGACTTTCTGGCGCAGCCTTTTCGTCGCCGCGAGCCTGCTGGCGGCCCCTCTCAGCCTCGCTCACGCGCAGACGCCGCAGACCGTAAAGGCCAAGAACGTTGTGCTGGTGCACGGCGCCTGGGCCGACGGCTCAAGCTGGTCGGAAGTGATCCCGATCCTCCAGGCCGCAGGGCTCAACGTAACTGCCGTGCAAAATCCGTTGTCGTCGCTTGCGGATTCCGTCGAGGCGACCAAGCGCGTGCTGGCCGAACAGGATGGTCCGACCGTGCTGGTCGCGCATTCCTGGGGCGGCACCGTGATCAGCCAGGTCGGCACCGACCCGAAGGTCACCGGCCTCGTCTATGTCGCCGCCCGTGCGCCCGATGCCAACGAGGATTTTGTCGCGCTGTCGAAGCAGTTTCCGGCGGGACCGGCACGCGCCGGCGTCGTCGAGCGCGACGGCTACACCAAGCTGTCAGAAGACGCCTTCCTGAAGTACTTCGCCAATGGCGTTAAGCCGGAGCAGGCCAAGGAGCTCTACGCCGTGCAATGGCCGACGGCCGCCTCGATCTTCGCCGGTCGCACCACGGAGGCGGCATGGCATTCCAAGCCGAGCTGGTACGCGGTGTCGAAGAACGACTACACCATCAATCCCGATCTCGAACGCTTCCTCGCCAAGCGCATGAACGCAACCACGATCGAGCTCGACGCCGGCCATCTGTCGCTGGTGTCGCATCCGAAGGAGGTGGCGAATTTGATCCTGGAAGCGGCGGGGTATGGCCGGAGCTGAGCCGCGCTCGTCATGGTTCAGAAGGCGCCTGAGTGCTGAGACGCCTTCTGTTTGCGCTAACTCTCTCCCCAACCTCGTCTTGGCGAAGGCCAGGACCCATCACCACAGGGAGGAGTTTGGCGAAGATTCGGAGTTCGGTACTCCCGCGTCACTCATATGATGCACCTCGCGGTATGGGTCCTGGCCTTCGCCAGGACGACACCGTTGGGGTGATGCGGGCCATCGCCTCAAACGCCCGCGCTTAGTCCAGCCCCTGTGCCGCCGGCATCTCCTGCGTAGGCAGGATAGTCGCGGCAGGCTTGACCTGACCTACGGTTGGCGCGGCGGCTTGCGGTGCGACCTCAGCGGGCTTGGACGGCACGGCGGCCGCGGTCTGCGTCACAGGTTGTGCCTGCGGCACCTGGGCCTGCGGCGTCGCAGGCTCGGCCGGCTTGGCGGGGACGCCCGGGGCCTCGCGCGGCGGAGCCGCCTTGGGCAGCGGCACGGAACGGCTGGCGACATGCGGGATCGGGGCCGGAGGGCGGGGCGGACCACTGCGGACCATGGTCGGCGGCGGCAGCGCGCTTTGCGGGCGGTAAGGTGCAACCGCAGGCTGCTCGTAGCCGGGTGCCATGCCGTAGGCGTCGGCAGCCGGCATGAAGCGCAAAATCCTTCCGTCGCGGGCATCGATCACGAGCCGGCCGTCCTCCCCCCGGCGGTCAATCACCGCGATGGTGTAGACGCCGCCGCGCAGGCGCGGGATGCCCAGTGGAGAGAAGCCGTTCTCGCGCAGCACCGCGTAGACCTCGGTCGATGGCAGCAGCACCGGGGCCGGCCCGCGTTCTTCGTAGCCATAGCCGTAGCGCGGCGGCGGCGCGGCCTCCGACGGCGCATAGGGGGCGTCGAAATCCGAGACCGCGATCATCGCCCCTCGCGCTGGAACCTGCGCTTGAGCCGCGGTCGCGGCCAGCGCCAGCGTGGCGGCGGCCACACATCCTGTGAAAAACTTCATGGTCGAGACGCTCCTGTCAGGCCCCCGGATGGATCGCGCTCTTTTGCTTCTTGCGGCGTGGCGGGTCTTCCAAAGGGTTGATCCGAAGCTTCATTGGGGATTCCGGCGTCGGCAGGGCCGGATCAGGGCGCGTTTGCTTCAAAACCGGGGCCGCGCAACTTTTGGAAAGCGATTGATTGACATGTGGGGAATCGGGACTTGCGCGCGCTTGTGTGATAGACAAAAATTTGGCAAGGTGATGGTTAGGACAGGAAGACTGTCTCAATTTTGCTTGCGGTTCCGGCATAGGGATTGCAACGAAAGTCGGTGCTTTCGAGCGCCAAGAAGGCAACAGGCAAAGCCGTTCTCGGGGACGAAGAACGCCTTGGCCTGAATTTAAGAAAATGCGGCTCGCGAGCGGACGAGCGGTGACCCAGAAGCGGGTGCCGCGGGACGCCCAAGGTGCGCCGAAGATGGCGGTGAGGCAGCTTGCCGCATGGAGAGGACGAGAACATGAACGGGTCGCAAGTCGAGCGCGGAAACATCGTGGCAGAACAACTGTCGGCGACGGTCGCCTCGAAAACGACCGATCCGATTCAGGAACACAATTCACGGCCGCCGGCCGTAGGCCTGTACGATCCGAGCCTGGAAAAAGATTCCTGCGGCGTCGGCTTCATCGCCAACATCAAGGGCCAGAAGTCGCACGAGATCGTCGCGGACGCGCTCAGCATCCTCTGTAACCTCGAGCACCGCGGCGCCGTCGGCGCCGACCCGCGCGCCGGTGACGGCGCCGGCATTCTGGTGCAGATCCCGCATGCTTTCTTCAGCCGCAAGGCGAAGGAGCTCGGCTTCGTGCTGCCCAATCCGGGCGAATACGCCATCGGCGCGTTGTTCATGCCGCGCGACACTGCCTGGCGCAACGTCATCAAGAGCATCATCGCCGACCAGATCAAGGAAGAGGGCCTGACGCTGCTCGGCTGGCGCGACGTGCCAACCGACAATTCCTCGCTCGGCGTCACCGTAAAGCCGACCGAGCCCGCCTGCATGCAGGTGTTCATTGGCCGCAACGGCACCGCCAAGACCGAGGACGATTTCGAGCGCCGGCTTTACATCCTGCGCAAGTCGATCTCGCAAGCGATCTATCAGCGCCGCGACCGCGGCCTCGCCGGCTACTATCCGTGCTCGATGTCCTGCCGCACCGTGATCTACAAGGGCATGTTCCTCGCCGACCAGCTCGGCAAGTACTATCCCGATTTGCACGAGAAGGATTTCGAGAGCGCGCTGGCGCTCGTGCACCAGCGTTTCTCGACCAACACCTTCCCGGCGTGGTCGCTGGCGCATCCCTACCGCATGATCGCGCATAATGGCGAGATCAACACGCTGCGCGGCAACGTCAACTGGATGGCGGCGCGCCAGGCCTCGGTGAGCTCCGAGCTGTACGGCAAGGACATCAACCGGCTCTGGCCGATCTCCTACGAAGGCCAGTCGGACACCGCCTGCTTCGACAACGCACTCGAATTCCTGGTGCAGGGCGGCTACTCGCTGCCGCACGCCGTCATGATGATGATTCCGGAGGCGTGGGCCGGCAATCCCTTGATGGATGAGAAGCGCCGCGCCTTCTACGAATATCATGCAGCCCTGATGGAGCCGTGGGACGGCCCCGCCGCGATCGCCTTCACCGACGGCCGCCAGATCGGTGCCACGCTGGACCGCAACGGCCTTCGGCCGGCGCGCTATCTCGTCACCAAGGACGACCGCATCGTGATGGCGTCCGAGATGGGCGTGCTGACGATTCCCGAGGACCAGATCATCACCAAGTGGCGCTTGCAGCCCGGCAAGATGCTGCTGGTCGACCTCGAGCAGGGCCGCCTCATCCCCGACGACGAGATCAAGGCCGAGCTCGCAAGGAGCCATCCCTACACGGAGTGGCTGGAGCGGACCCAGATCGTGCTGGAAGAGCTGCCGAAGGTGCCGACCACCGGCGTGCGCTCCAACCTGTCGCTGCTCGATCGCCAGCAGGCGTTCGGCTACAGCCAGGAAGACATCACCATCCTGATGACGCCGATGGCCTCCACCGGCGAGGAAGCCGCAGGCTCGATGGGCAACGACACGCCGATCTCGGCGCTGTCGGCCAAGGCCAAGCCGCTGTTCACCTACTTCAAGCAGAACTTTGCGCAGGTCACCAATCCGCCGATCGATCCGATCCGCGAGGAGCTGGTGATGAGCCTCGTCTCCATCATCGGACCGCGGCCGAACCTGTTCGACCTGCAAGGCCTAGCCACTACCAAGCGCCTCGAAGCGCGCCAGCCGATCCTGACCGACGCGGACCTCGAAAAGATCCGCTCAATCTCCGAGGTCGCCGAGTCGCACTTCAAGTCGCGCACGCTGGACACCACCTTCCACGCCGGCCTCGGCGCGGCCGGCATGGACCAGGTGCTGGACGAGCTCTGCGCGCGCGCCGAGAGCGCGGTGCGCGAGGGCGTCAACATCATCATCCTGTCCGACCGCATGGTCGGCACCGACCGGGTTCCGATCCCGTCGCTGCTGGCCTGCGCCGCCGTGCATCATCATCTGATCCGCACCGGATTGCGCACTTCGGTCGGCCTCGTCGTCGAATCCGGCGAGCCGCGCGAAGTGCATCACTTCGCCTGTCTCGCCGGCTACGGCGCGGAAGCGATCAATCCGTATCTGGCGTTCGAGACCATCATCGCGATGAAGGACCGCCTGCCCGGCTCGCTCGACGACTACGAGATCGTCAAGCGCTACATCAAGTCGATCGGCAAGGGCCTGCTCAAGGTGATGTCCAAGATGGGCATCTCGACCTACCAGTCCTATTGCGGCGCGCAGATCTTTGACGCCATTGGCCTGAAGGCGGAATTCGTCGGAAAATTCTTCGCGGGCACGCACACCCGCGTCGAGGGCGTCGGTCTTGGCGAGATCGCCGAAGAGGCGGTGCGCCGTCATGCCGACGCGTTCGGCGACGCGCTCGTGTACAAGACCTCGCTCGATGTCGGCGGCGAATATGCCTATCGCAGCCGCGGCGAGGACCATGCATGGACCGCCGAGTCGGTGGGGCTGCTCCAGCACGCCGCGCGCGGCAATTCGCTGGAACGCTACCGCGCCTTCGCGAAGATCCTCAACGAGCAGTCGGAGCGTCTCCTGACGCTGCGCGGCCTGTTCCGGATCAAGAATGCGGACGAAGAGAAGCGCAAGCCGGTACCGCTCGACCAGGTCGAGCCGGCCAAGGACATCGTCAAGCGTTTCGCCACCGGCGCGATGAGCTTCGGCTCGATCTCGCGCGAGGCGCACACCACGCTCGCGATCGCCATGAACCGGATCGGCGGCAAGTCGAACACCGGCGAAGGCGGCGAGGAAGCCGACCGCTTCAAGCCGATGCCGAACGGTGACAGCATGCGCTCGGCAATCAAGCAGGTCGCCTCGGGCCGCTTCGGCGTCACCACGGAGTATCTCGTCAACTCCGACATGATGCAGATCAAGATGGCGCAGGGTGCAAAACCCGGCGAAGGCGGCCAGTTGCCCGGCCACAAGGTCGATGCCACCATCGCAAAGGTCCGGCATTCGACGCCGGGCGTCGGCCTGATCTCGCCGCCACCGCACCACGACATCTACTCGATCGAGGATCTGGCGCAGCTCATCTACGACCTCAAGAACGTCAACCCGGACGGCGCGGTCTCGGTCAAGCTCGTCTCGGAGATCGGCGTCGGAACCGTAGCCGCGGGCGTCGCCAAGGCGCGCGCCGACCATGTCACCATCGCGGGCTTCGAGGGCGGCACCGGCGCTTCGCCGCTGACCTCGATCAAGCACGCCGGCTCGCCGTGGGAGATCGGCCTCGCCGAAACCCACCAGACGCTGGTGCGCGAGCGGCTGCGCAGCCGCATCGTGGTCCAGGTCGACGGCGGTTTCCGCACCGGCCGCGACGTCGTGATCGGCGCGCTGCTCGGCGCCGACGAGTTCGGCTTCGCCACCGCGCCCCTGATCGCGGCCGGCTGCATCATGATGCGCAAGTGCCATCTCAACACCTGCCCGGTCGGCGTCGCGACCCAGGACCCCGTCCTGCGCAAGCGCTTCACCGGCCAGCCCGAGCATGTGATCAACTACTTCTTCTTCGTCGCCGAGGAGGTCCGCGAGATCATGGCCTCGCTCGGCTTCCGCAGCTTCAACGAGATGATCGGCCAGGTGCAGCTGCTCGACCAGACCAAGCTGGTCGCGCACTGGAAGGCCAAGGGGCTCGATTTCTCCAAGCTCTTCGTCAAGCAGAAGGAAGAGAAGGGCCAGAAGATCTATCACTCCGAGCGCCAGAACCATCATCTGGAAGCGGTGCTCGACCGCACGCTGATCGAGCAGGCGACGCCTGCGCTCGACCGCGGTGCGCCGGTGAAGATCGAGGCCAAGATCAACAGCACCAACCGCTCCGCGGGCGCGATGCTGTCGGGTGCGGTCGCCAAGATCTACGGCCATGCCGGCCTGCCGCATGAGACCATCCATGTCAGCCTCAAGGGCACCGCCGGCCAGGCCTTCGGCGCCTGGCTGGCGCAAGGCGTCACCTTCGAGCTCGAAGGCGAAGCCAACGACTATGTCGGCAAGGGCCTCTCGGGCGGCAAGATCATCGTCAAGCCGCCGGCCAACAGCGGCATCGTGCCGGAAGAGAGCATCATCGTCGGCAACACCGTGATGTACGGCGCCATTCAAGGCGAGTGCTACTTCCGAGGCATCGCCGGCGAGCGTTTTGCCGTGCGCAATTCCGGCGCCGTGGCGGTGGTCGAGGGCGCCGGCGACCATTGCTGCGAATACATGACCGGCGGCATCGTGGTCGTGCTCGGCAAGACCGGACGCAACTTCGCGGCCGGCATGTCCGGCGGCATCGCCTATGTGCTGGACGAGACCGGCGACTTCGACAGGCTGTGCAACATGGCGATGGTCGAGCTCGAGCCGGTGCTGTCGGAAGAGCTGATCAACGCCGGCACCTATCACCACTCCGGTGACCTCGAAGCGCACGGCCGGGTCGACGTGTTCAAGGACCTGCTCGCCTCCGACGTCGAGCGGCTGCACGTCCTGATCACGCGCCATGCGAAGGCGACAGGCTCCAGGCGCGCCGCCGACATCCTGGCCAACTGGAAGGACTGGCTGCCAAAATTCCGCAAGGTGATGCCGGTCGAATACCGGCGCGCGCTGCGCGAGATGGCCGCCAACGCGGACGCCGAGCCGAAAATCGCGATCGGGGCGTAAGAAATATCAGCGCCCGTCATTGCGAGCGTAGCGAAGCAATCCAGACTTTCTCCTCGGATGCAGACTGGATTGCTTCGAAGCTCACGCTCCTCGCAATGACGACGAGAGAGAAACACAACGAATTTAAGCGGCAGGGACTTCGGGTTTAATGGGCAAGATCACGGGTTTTCTCGAAATCGAACGGCATGACCGCAAGTACACCCCGGTCGCCGAGCGCGTGAAGCATTTCCACGAGTTCGTCGTTCCCCTCTCCGAGAAGGAAACGCGCGACCAGGCCGCGCGCTGCATGAATTGCGGCATTCCCTATTGCCACGGCACCGGCTCGGTCTCGCCCGGCACGCCCGGCTGCCCGGTCAACAACCAGATCCCGGACTGGAACGACCTCGTCTATCAGGGCAACTGGGAAGAAGCCTCGCGCAATCTGCACTCGACCAACAATTTCCCGGAGTTCACGGGGCGCATCTGCCCGGCGCCGTGTGAGGCGTCCTGCACGCTCAACATCGACGACAACCCCGTCACCATCAAGACCATCGAATGCGCGATCGTCGATCGCGCCTGGGACAATGGCTGGCTGAAGCCCGAAATCGCCGCCCATAAGACCGGCAAGAAGGTCGCGGTGATCGGCTCCGGTCCGGCCGGCATGGCCTGCGCGCAGCAGCTCGCGCGCGCCGGCCACGACGTGCATCTGTTCGAGAAGTTCGCCAAGGCCGGCGGCCTGCTGCGCTACGGCATCCCCGACTTCAAGATGGAGAAGGGCATCATCGACCGCCGCGTCGCGCAGATGGAAGGCGAAGGCGTCACCTTCCATTACAACAGCCATGTCGGCGCCGACGGCAATGTCGACCCACGCGAGATGCTCAACGAGTACGATGCCGTGGCGCTGACCGGCGGCGCCGAAGCCCCGCGCGACCTCCCGATTCCCGGCCGCGACCTTGCCGGCATCCACTATGCCATGGACTTTCTGCCGCAACAGAACCGCCGCGTGTCGGAGGAACCGTTGAACGGCGTCCAGGAGATTTTGGCCGGTGGCAAGCATGTCGTCGTCATCGGCGGCGGCGACACCGGATCCGATTGCATCGGCACCTCGCTGCGCCAGGGCGCGCTCTCCGTGACCCAGCTCGAGATCATGCCCGCCCCGCCGGAGCACGAGAACAAGGGCCTCACCTGGCCGAACTGGCCGCTGAAGATGCGGACGTCCTCCAGCCAGGCCGAAGGCGCGATCCGCGAATTCGCCGTGCTGACGCAGAAGTTCACCGGCGAGAACGGCAAGGTCAAGAAGCTGCACTGCGTGCGCGTCGACGACAAGTTCAAGCCGATCGCCGGCACCGAGTTCGAACTCGACGCCGACCTCGTCCTGCTCGCGATGGGCTTCGTCCATCCCGTGCACGAGGGCCTGCTCAAGATGCTCTCGGTCGAGCTCGACCCCCGCGGCAACGTCAAGGCCAACACGCTGGACTATCAGACCTCACGCCCCAACGTGTTCACCGCCGGCGACATGCGCCGCGGCCAGTCGCTGGTGGTCTGGGCCATCCGCGAGGGCCGGCTGTGTGCCCGGTCGATCGATACGTTCCTGATGGGGAAGACGGATCTGCCGCGGTAGTTGCTTGGCTCGCTGTCAGATTTACAAACGGTGTCATCGCCCGCGAAAGCGGGCGATCCAGTATTCCGAAACAGTTGTGATTTACCGAGAAGCCGCGGCGTACTGGATGCCCCGCCTTCGCGGGGCATGACGGCGGAGTAGATGGCGAGAGCGACGGGGCCTTAGCCCAAGACGTGCGGAAAGTGCTGTGCGTCCCACTCGTCAAGCCGGAACAGCACCTTACCGTATTCGAGAAGCTTGTCGTTCGGCCGATAGGGACGCGCCGAAACTTCGACGTCCGAGGCTACTTCACTGGGCATCAGGTGAAAGTGGTCGTTGGTCTCGCTCAGGGCGAGCAGTTCCTTGACGAGAAGGTCTCGGCCTTCGGGATTGAGCCATAGCTCGAATACTCCAGCCGAGTTGATGTCCAAAGTAATCCGAGCCGCCACGGGGCCTCCCCTCTAATTCTGCAACCTCACCCCGACCATCACCACCGTCGCCTGCGAGCTTGACCCCGGCTGGTTCGAATCCAGGATGTCGTGGCGGAGCGTGCCCTTGATCCAGATGTTGCGGTTGAGCTTGTAGATCAGATTGCTTTCGAACGAGTAGGTCTTGTCGTTACGATTCTGGCCCTGATAGTCGTAGGTGCCGTAGGTGAATTTGCCCACTGCCGTAAGCCAGCGGCGGAAATCGTGATCGACTTCGACCCCGTAGGTGTGCACCAGCACGCCGGAGGAGCCGGGGACGGTGGTCTCGGCGATCTGGGTGTCGGTGGCGAATTTCACCGTGGTGAGGCCGCTTGCACTCCAGATCAGCGAGCCCGAGGTCAGGAAGCCCGCGAGCTGGCTCAGGCGCGGGTCGACATAGTTGCGCGCGGAATAGCCGACCGAGACCTCGCCGATGAGGATCCGCGAGAACTCGAAGGACGTGCCGACCTTGGCGTAGCCGCCGTTCGAATCGCGGAAATAGCCGTTGCGGTCGGCGGCCAGGTCATGGACGCGGGTGTCGCCCTGGATCTCGACGAATGGCTTCAGCCCCGGCTTGAGATCGTAGGAGAAGCGTCCGACGCCGCCATACTGGTTGAAGTCGCGATCGTCGTTGCTGAAGGTCGAGCCGTCGGTCAGTTTTGAGTTGGTGTAGGCGGTGCGATCGACAGTGGCGCCGGCCGCGATCTGGAAGCGGTTGAAGCTCTGGTCGAAGCCGACGGTCGTGCCATAGGCGGCATAAACAGGATATTTTTGCAGGCCGGCCTGCACGTTCGGGCTGCCGGGATTGTCGGTGGCGAGCCGCAGGCGCAGCTGCGTGGTCAGCTTGAGATCGCGATTGACGTCGAGGCGGCCGTCGACATGGCCGTTGAAGTCGGGGCGGTCGACCTCGACCGGCGAAGGCGAGGCAAAGCCGTCGATCGTCGCCGGCATGTTGTTGGTGTAGCCCGAGAACGAGCCGCGCAGATCCGCGACCAGCGCGTGGCGCTCCCAATCGGACGCCACGAGGAGATCGGGTGCAACCACATAGGCCGGCGAGCCGACCGGCTTGTTCAGACGCGCCGGATTGGTGTCGTAACCGGTGGAGAGCTCGAGCCCGCCCTTGATCAGGAAACTGCCGGCATAGTCGCCGACCGCGCCGAACGCATCGTCATCGGCCTTGAGGCGGCGGCGTAGCGGCTGGCCGGGCACGGTGCCCGCCATCGCCGCCGGCACGGGCGCCTTGTTGGCGGAGGCGGACGGGGGCGGCGCGATCTTCGGCGAACCGAGCGTGGATGGCGGCGGCGTAGTGGTCGGCGCCCGCGAGCCGGGACCAGCAGGGCGCTTCGGCTTGGGCTGACCCGGATAGAACTTCGGCTGCTGCCGCTTGCGGTTCAGCGAGTCGTAGCCGGAGCTGCTCGCACCGTTGGCGGCCGGCAGGCCATAGGTCGGGACTTGGCTGGTCGCGTTTTGGTTCGTCGGGTTCTGCCATGGGCGCGCCGGCGTCTGCTGGCGCTTGCGAAAGTCGGAGTTGGGATCGGGCAGCGCCGGCAGCGCATCCGACGGTGCCTGCGGAACGCCCGCGGTGCGGCGCGTCGGCAGCGTGTCGGGCGAAGCGAAGCCACCGCGGTTGGGACTGAACAGGTCGGGGGTGAGGCTCTGGGCGGCCACGGGGGCGCTTCCGAGGACCGTCAGCGCAAAGCACGGCAAAGCCGCGCGCAGGAAATGCGCGCGTTTGCTCCGGCTCGTGCCTGGAGACGACCCCACGATGGAAGAACTCCAACGAAATCAAACACTTTCGCGATTGTCCCCACCGATCGGCGGGAACTATCGTTAATGGAGTTAAAACAATTATGGTTAACGACCGGTTGAGGGTCGGGTCGGGCTCGTCGCCTCGAAGGCCGCGGCGTGTTAAGCAGGCGCCAACGGGCGAAGGCCCCTCCTCCTGGACCAGAACATGCCGAGTTCGAAACCGCTGATGACCCAATCATCCGGCCCCATTCCCGACAGCGTCGAATCCGCACTCCGCACGCTGGAAACGGAGAGCGGCGGTATCAACGCGCTCGCCGCCGCCCTGCGCGGCCCGCTTGGCGCGAGCTTCGCCCAGGCGGTCGATCTGATCCGCAACGCGAAGGGCCGCGTCATCGTCACCGGGCTCGGCAAGTCGGGCCATATGGGCCGCAAGATCGCGGCAACGTTGGCCTCGACCGGCACGCCCGCCTTCTTCGTGCACACCGCCGAAGCCGCCCATGGCGACCTCGGCATGATTACCACCGACGACGTCATCATGGCGCTGTCCTGGTCCGGCGAGCAGCCGGAGATGAAGACTCTCGTGAACTATTCCGCAAGATTCGCAATCCCGATGATCGCGGTGACGTCGAACGCGGCATCCTCGCTGGGACAAGCGGCCGACGTCGTGATCGAGCTGCCGAAGGCGCGCGAGGCCTGCCCGCACAATCTGGCGCCGACCACCTCGACCCTGATGCAGGCCGCGATAGGCGATGCGCTTGCGATCGCGCTGCTCGAAGGCCGCGGCTTCACCGCGCTGGAGTTCGCGCATTTCCACCCCGGCGGCAAGTTAGGGGCGATGCTGAAATTCGTCCGCGACTACATGCGCACCGGTGCGGAAATCCCGGTCAAGCCGCTCGGCACCAAGATGTCGGACGCGGTGATGGAGATGTCCGCCAAGGGTTTGGGGTGCGTCTGCATCGTCAACGAGGCGAACGAGGCTCTCGGCATCATCACCGACGGCGATCTGCGCCGCCACATGCGGCCCGACCTGCTGACGGCGTCGGTCGACGACGTCATGACCAGGCAGCCGAAAACCGTACCGCCCTCGATGCTGGCCACCGAGATGATCGAGGTGCTCAACACCCGCAAGATCACGACGCTGGTCGTGACCGAGGCGGACAAGGTGGTGGGCATCGTGCACCTGCACGATCTGCTGCGGGCAGGCGTGGCGTAGGGAGCCACTCACCGTCATTGCGAGCGCAGCGAAACATCCAGAGTGCCACCGCGGAAAGACTCTGGATTGCTTCGCTACGCTCGCAACGACGGCGGCTAGAGCGGCGCAGGAAATCTTGCCGCCGTCTCCTCCAGCGGCAACCGCAGTCCGTTCGCCAGATACGAGACCGTGCGGTAGAAGCCGCACAGCAGCATGATCTCCAGGATCTGCGCCTCGTCGTAATGCGCCGACAGCGCAGCGAACTCAGCGTCGTCAAACGTCGCGCTGTGATGCAGCGCGTCGACGGCGGCGATCAGCGTCTGCTCGGCCGGGGACCAGCACGACGACGCCGCATCACCCTGCACGGTGGCGCGCACTTCCTCCTCGGTGAGTTTCGCCGGCCCGGCAAAGACCGCGACATGCACGCCCCATTCATATTCGCATTTGTTCAGCGCGCAGGTGCGGTCGATCACGATCTCGCGCTGGCGCAGCGACAGCGGTCCGGGATCGAGCAAGCCGCCGGCGCGAAACTTGTCCCAGGCGCGGGTGTGGCCCGCCATGACCCGGAACAGCAGCAGTGGCGGCGCGCCGCGCATGATGCGGTCGAACTGGGCCTGGATCTCCGGGGGATAAGGCGGGGTGAGCGGGGCAATGCGCGCTGTGACCGGGGACATTGGCCGCCTCTCTTGCTACATTTAACGTAGCATGAAGCTACACTATTTGTAGCACCGCGCAAGGGGGCGACGATGGCGAAACAGACCACTTCGAGATCGCGCGGCGTCCGTGGCCCGCGCAGCGGGCGGCCGATCATGGTGCTGCTCGACCTCCTCGGACGACGCTGGAGCCTGCGAATCCTGTGGGAGCTGCGCGACGCCCCCCTCACCTCGCGCGCATTGCGCACCGCCTGCGACGAGGCCTCGCCGACGGTGCTGCAGGCGCGGCTGGACGATTTGCGCGAGGCCGGGTTCGTGGAGCTCGGCGAAGCCGGCGGTTACGCGCTGACGGCGCTCGGGCGGGACTTGTGCGAGACGTTCATGCCGCTGCATAGGTTTGCGGAGCGGTGGCGCAGCAAGAGCGGCGCGTAAGTCTGGCGATGCCGTCCCGACTAGCTCGTCATTGCGAGCGAAGCGAAGCAATCCAGAATCTTTCCACCGGCAGCAGTCTGGATTGCTTCGCTGCGCTCGCAATGACGGTGGACTAAGCCGCCGCCACCGTCAGATTCGCGCCGTCCACTTGCACCACCTTCACACGCGTGCCCGCCGGCGTATCGGGACCTGCGACGCGCCAGACGGTGTCGCCGATGCGCAGGGTGCCGTTGCCGTCGACGATCGGCTTCTCCAGCGTGAACTCGCGGCCGAGCAGCGCATCCGCGCGCTTGTTGAGGAAGGGGCTGGCGGCAATTGCATCCGGCTTCGGCCGGGCGAGCCGACGCCAAACCGGCACGGCGGCGGCGGCGAAGATCGCGAACATCACGAGCTGGATCTGCCAGGATATCGCCACTCCGAACGAGATCAGCCCGACCAGCAGCGCGGCGAGCCCGAGCCAGAACAGGAAGACTCCCGGCGCCAGCACCTCCAGCGCCATCAGGATGAAGCCGAAGATCAGCCAGTTCCAGGTGCCGAGCGATACGAACATGTCGGTCATGACACGACCTCTTTGAAATGGCGCATGCCCTTGTCGGAAAACCGGTGTCCACTTTTCCGGGGCATGCGCTTTACCCCTGCCGCGGCGGCACCGCCGGGGGCGTGCTCCCAGTCGTCGGCACCGAACCGCGACGAGCGGCGGCAGCGGCGGATGCAGCACTCTCGCCGAACGTCGCCTTGGCGATCTCGCCGATGCCGGCGAGCGAGCCGAGCATGCTGGTGGCCTCGATCGGCAGCATGATGATCTTCTGGTTCGGCGAGTCCGCAAACTGCCCGAACGCCTTGATATATTTGTCGGCGATAAAGTAGTTCAGCGCCGCGACGTCGCCCTTGGCAATGGCTTCACTGACCATCTGCGTCGCCTTGGCCTCAGCTTCCGCCGACCGCTCGCGTGCTTCGGCGTCGCGGAAGGCGGCCTCGCGGCGACCTTCCGCCTGGAGGATCTGGCCCTGCTTGGCACCCTCTGCGCGCAGGATCTCGGACTGGCGTGCACCTTCGGCCTGAAGGATGTCGGCGCGTTTGACGCGCTCGGCCTTCATCTGTCGGCCCATGGCTTCGACGAGGTCCGCCGGCGGCACAATGTCCTTGATCTCGATACGATTGACCTTGAGGCCCCAGGGCGAGACGGCGGCATCGACTACACGCAGCAGGCGCTCGTTGATTTCGTCGCGGTGCGACAACACCTGGTCGAGATCCATCGAGCCCATCACCGAACGGATGTTGGTCATGGTCAGCACGGTGACGGCTTGGGTCAGGTTAGAGACCTCGTAGCTCGCCTTGGCGGCATCGAACACCTGAAAGAAGGCGACGCCGTCGACCGTCACGGTGGCGTTGTCCTTGGTGATCACCTCCTGCTCGGGAATGTCGATCACCTGCTCCATCATGTTGATCTTGCGTCCGACGCGATCGAAATAGGGCACGATCAGATTGAGCCCGGGGCTCAGCGTCTGGGTGTATTTGCCGAACCGCTCGATGGTCCAGTCATAGCCCTGCGGCACCGTCTTCACGCCGGCCACCAGCGTGACGATGACGAGCAAGACCAGAACAATCGCGAAAATGTCGAAACCGCTCATATTTCCTCCAAGGCGGAAAAGATTGGCGGGAAAAGGCCTTTTCCGCGCTGTCATTGGTCGGGATCACGACCCCAAGGGTTCAGTAAAGTATTCAGTAAAGAGTTCAGAAGGATTCAAGGCTCAGCGGTCGTGCCTGATTTCGGCATCGGTAGGATTCTACACAAGACACCGGGAGAGGGAATGGTCGCGATTATGTATTTGCGAGGCGCTCTTGAAAGCGTGCTGGCGCACACCTAGCGACGACGTTAACGAATCCGGCGGTCGCAGCCAAATCCTACTCGATGACCTCGTTCGCGGTTGCGAGCAGGCTTGGCGGAAGCGTGACGCCGATCGCCTTGGCCGTCTTCAAGTTGATCGCCAGCTCGAACGTGGTCGGATTCTGGACCGGCAAGTCGGCCGCTCGCGCACCCTTCAGGATGCGATCGATATAGGTGGCGGCGCGGCGGAGCTGCTCGGCGCTGTCGGTGCTGTAGGACATCAAGCCACCCTCGTCGACGAAGGTCCGGCTCCAGAACACCGCCGGCACGCGCGCTTCATTGATGGCTGCCAGGAGAAGCGCACGGTTGGACATGGTGAAGAAATCCGGCAGCACCAGCAGGCCGCCGTCTTTCCGCAAGGCCAAGGCGGCGATCGAGGCCGTGTCATGGACCGGCGCGGGCACCACCGTCACATCGAGCGCGCGGCCGGCGTCTTCGATCGTCCGCAGCATCAGCGGCGCGAACGGCGCGGTGGCGGGATTGTAGACGACGGAAACGCGTGACGGCTTTGGCACGACCTGCGTAAGCATCTCCAGCCATTTGCCGGCCAGCGGGCCGTCGTAATCGGTGAAGCCGGTGATATTGCCGCCGGGATGGGCGAGATTCTGGACAAAGCCCTGGCTGACAGGATCGGTGACGACGGCGAAAACGATCGGGATCGTCGTCGTGCGCTGGCGCAGCTCCTCCACTGAGGGCGTGCCGACCGCAAGCAGGATGTCGGGCTTGAGCGCCACGAGTTCGTCGGCGAGTTGCGCGATCCGCGCGCGGTCGCCGCCGCCGTTGCGCCAATCGATCTCAAGGCTGCCGTCCTCCTTCCAGCCATGGCCGGCAAGCGCCTCGACCAGGACCGCGCTACGCGTCTGCCCGATCGCATCGTCCGCCGCAGTGACCGAGAGCACGCCGAGCCGGCGCGTCGCATTCGCTTGCGCCAGCACCGAGGCCGGCAGCATCGTGGTCACCCCAAGAAGCGCCAGAACCTCGCGGCGGTTCATGGGGCGCTCCTCGGATCCAGGCTCACTATATCCAGCCCTGGAGCTCGCGCAGCACCAGCGTTCGGATCACATCCATGCCGGGGTCGCTGTCGTTGAGGCAGGGGATCGCGGAAAACTGCTCCCCGCCATTGTGCTTGAAGATCTCGGCATTCTCCTGCGCGATCTCCTCCAGCGTCTCCAGGCAGTCGGCGGAAAAACCCGGCGTGATCACCGCGATACGGCGCACGCCCTCTTTCGCCAGACGCTCCATGGTCTTGTCAGTGTAGGGCTGCAGCCACTCGTCGAATCCGAAGCGCGACTGGAAGGTCAGCAGCAGCTTTGTCTCGTCCATGCCGAGCCGGCGCCGCAGCGCCTCGGTGGTCGCCACACATTGGTCCTGATAGGGGTCGCCCTTGTCGACATAGGCCTTCGGCATGCCGTGGAAGGAGGCGACGATCAGCTCTGGCTTGAACGACAGGCTCACCAGATGCGTCTCGATCGAGGTGGCGAGCGCCTCGATATAGGCTTCGTCCTCGTAGTAAGACGGCGTCACCCGCAGCGTCGGCTGCGCGCGCAGCCGCGCAAGCACGCGAAACACCTCATCGCAGACGGTGGCCGACGTCGCGGCGGAATATTGCGGATAGAGGGGGACGGCAAGAATGCGATCGCAGCCCTTCGCAATCAGCGCATCGACGCCCGACTTGATCGAGGGATTGCCGTAGCGCATAGCCCATTCCACCGTGACCTGGTCGCGGTCCGACAGCATGGCTCCGAGCTTGTCGCTCTGCGAGCGCGTGATGGTCTTGAGCGGCGACTCGTTCTTCTCGGTGTTCCAGATCTTGAGATAATCGCGCGCCTTGGCGCGGGGGCGGGTGCGCAGGATGATGCCGTTCAGCACCAGCTTCCAGATCAAGCCCTGATCCTCGATGACGCGGGCGTCCGAGAGGAACTCCTTCAGATAGACCCGCACGCCGCGCGCGTCGGCGGTATCGGGCGTGCCGAGATTGACCAGGAGTACGCCGACGCGCGGCTGGCCGGACTGAGGCAGCGGCTTCGTGGTCTTGAGAGGGGCTAGGGTTGTCATGCTCGTTGGGTCGCGCGTTGCCCCGAGCTTGTCAAGATCAGGCCGGTTTCGCTAGGGTCGCACCGAGGCGGGGGAGGAAAGATGACACTCGCGGAATGGTGCGTCTCCGGAGCGTTGCTGCTCTATTTGGTGACGATCGTCTCGGTCAAATGGATCAGGTTTCGCGGGTTCGACAATTCACGCCCGCGCGATCCCGCCTTCTACGAAGAGGCCATCGCGCAGCGCGCGCTCGGCGCCCACCAGAATGGTATCGAGACCTTTCCGTTCTTCGCCTTCGCGGTGCTGCTGGCCGAATTCCGGGACTCGCCGCAGCGGATGATCGACGAGCTCGCGGTGCTGTTCCTGATCGTACGGATCGCCTATGTGCTGACCTATCTCGGGAACCGCCCGACGCTGCGCTCCATCCTCTGGAGCATCGGCTTTGCGATCAATCTCGGGATCTTCTTCATGCCGGCGTTGAAGCAGTTCTTGCCGGTGTGACTCTCCCTTTGTGGGAGAAGGTGGCGCGAAGCGCCGGATGAGGGGTTCTATCGGCGAACGCAGCTGCAAGAGGATCGCTCGCGGAGACAACCCCTCACCCGTCTCGCCGCTACGCGGCGAGCCACCCTCGCCCACAAGGGGAGAGGGAAAAACTCAGAAACACGTCGTCCGTTCGGCCGCGATGTAACCCAACAACAGGCCTGCACCGAACAGCAGCACGAGGCCGGCGGCGGCGAATTCGATGCCGCGCATGAACAGCGCGCCGTTGCCGTCGCGTCCGGCGCTCAGGCGGGCGGCGATGTCCTTGGCGGAGACGGCGACCACGGCAATGACCGCGACGGTGATCGCGGTGCCGAGCCCCATCAGCAGAGTTGCGGCGATGCCGGCCCAGAACAGGCCTTGGGCCAACGCGAACACCAGCACCAGGATCGCGCCCGAACAGGGACGGATGCCGACGGTCAGGATCGAGGTAAAGCCGCGTCCCCAGCCTCCGAGGCCGGCGAGCTCGCTCGGCATGGGGCCGTGGGAATGGCCGCAATGCTCGTCATGGACGTGGTGATGCGCGTGGTGATGATGGGCGTGCGCATGATCGTGACGATGATGATCATGCGCATCATGATGGTGGTGACCGTGATCATGATGGTCATGCGGCACGCCCGCGATCGCCGACACCGGCTGAACCGCCTGCAGCGCACGGATGAAGGTGCGGCCCTTGACCCAGACCAGGCGCAGGCCGAAAAGCGCGATCAGGGCGTAGCTTGCGATCTCGATCGCGCCTTCCGCCTTGCACATGGTCCTGGCGGTCGCATTCAGCACCCAGGCCGAGATACCGACGATCAGGATCGCCACCAGCGACTGCATCAACGCGGATGCAAACGACAGCACGATGCCGCGCCTGACAGTCTCGCGATTGGCGACGAGATAGGAGGCGATCACCGCCTTGCCGTGGCCGGGCCCTGCGGCGTGGAAGATGCCGTAGGCAAAGGAGATGACGAGCAGCGTCCACACCGCCGAGCCGTCGGACTTGGCGGCGCGAATGGTCGCCGACATCTGGCGATAAAATTCCGATTGTTTTGCCAAGAGCCAGCCGATGAGGCCACTGGCCTCAGGCTCAGCCGCCCGCGCGGGTCTTGGTGCGCCAAACGGGTTCTGCGCGACGAGTTCGTGGAGGGCCGCGTCGGCCACGCCCGCAACCAGCAGAACGGCGGCACAGGTGAGCAGCCCACGTGCGAGCGGGGAGAGTTTCGACTTCAAGGGCAATCCACCGTGATCTTGTTGGCGAACATCATGCCGAAATTGGAGTTCTCGCCGTTCATGAAGGTCTGCTCGTTGAGCTTCTGCGCACTCGCGGTGCCGTCGCTCGGCCGCTCAAGTTTCATCTGGCAGCCGGCGGGCGCGCCGACCAGCTTGATCGGGTTGTCCTTGGCCATCTGGAAGTCAATGAAGAAGGAGCGGTCGAACACTTCGAGCATCAATTGCTTGGACCTGACCGGATTCTTCAGCGGCAGCGTGAAGTGCAGGGTCAGGACCGTATCCTTGTAGTCGAGGAAGTAGTCGACCGGCTCCTGGAATCGCTCCTTCTTGCCGTCGGCTCGCGCGAAGGTGAAGTAGGCATATTCCTTCAGCGACTCGACATTGGTCTGCGCCAGCGGTCCGAGCTCCTCGCGGGTATAGACGCCCTTGGTCTTGCTCTCGAGCCCCTGCACGGCATAGGCCGAGAACATGTCGTCAAACGTCCAGGCGTGGCGCACGCCGGTGATGGTGCCGTCCGCGGCATAGAGCAACTCGCTGGTCGCGGTGATCCAGACATGCGGGTGCGCCTGCGCCGCCCCGGCCACAAAGGTGAGGCCAGCGGCGAGCAGCAGCCCGAGCAGGGCGCGCACGCCCATCAGGCCGCCTTCGGGGCGTCAAGCAGACCTCGGCGACGCAGCAGCGCATCGGGCTCCGGCGGGCGGCCGCGGAAGGCCTCATAGGCGGCTTCCGGATCGACCGATCCGCCGCTCGAGTAGATGTCGTCGTGCAGGCGTTTTGCGACGGCGGGATCGAAGATGTCGCCGGCTTCCTCGAATGCGCCGAAGGCGTCGGCGTCCATCACCTCCGACCACATGTAGCTGTAATAGCCGGCGGCATAATGATCGCCGGTGAAGATGTGACCGAATTGCGTCGGACGGTGACGCAGCGAGATCTCCTCGGGCATGCCGATCTTCTCCAGCTCGCGTCTCTCGAAGGCGCGGACGTCCTGCGCGGCGGAGGCCGGCTGGGTGTGGAATTCGAGATCGATCAGCGCCGAGGAGACGAACTCGACCGTGGCGAAACCCTGGTTGAATTTTCGCGCGGCCAGGAACCGTTGCAGCAGATCGTCCGGCAGCGGCTCGCCGGTCTGGTAGTGGCGGGCAAACTTTTGCAGCACCTCGGGCCGCTCCTGCCAATGCTCGTACAGCTGGGAGGGCAATTCGACGAAGTCGGTGAACACGGAGGTGCCCGACAGCGACGGATAGGTCACGTTGGAGAGCATGCCGTGCAGGCCATGGCCGAACTCGTGGAACAGGGTGCGGGCATCGTCGGGCGACAGCAGCGAGGGTTCCCCGTCCGCGCCCTTGGAGAAGTTGCAGATGTTGAGGATCAGCGGCGCGACCTCGCCGTCGAGCTTCTGCTGGTCGCGCAGCGAGGTCATCCAGGCGCCGGAGCGCTTCGACGGCCGGGCGAAGTAATCGCCATAGAACAGCGCCTTGTGCTTGCCGTCCCGCCCCTTCATCTCCCAGACCCGGACGTCCGGATGCCAGACCGGCACGTTCTTGCGCTCCTCGAAAGTGACGCCGAACAGGCGCGTGGCACAGTCGAAGGCGGCGGCGATCATGTGATCGAGCGCGAGATACGGCTTGATCGCGGCGTCGTCGAAATTGGCGCGCTGAAGGCGCAGCTTTTCGGCATAGAAGCGCCAGTCCCAGGGGGCGAGCTTGAAATTGCCGCCCTCCTCCGTGATCAGCGCCTGCATGTCGTCGCGGTCGGCGAGCGCCCGCGCCCGGGCCGGCTTCCAGACCCGCTCCAGAAGGCCGCGCACCGCTTCCGGCGTCTTGGCCATGGAATCCTCGAGCCGGTAGGCCGCGAAGGTCGGATAACCCAGGAGATTGGCGCTCTCCTCGCGCAGCTTCAGGACCTCGACGATGGTCGCGTTGTTGTCGTTGGCATTGCCGTTGTCGCCCCGCGCGGTGAAGGCCTTGTAGACCTTCTCGCGCAGGTCACGCCGGGCCGAGCTCTTCAGGAACTGTTCGACCGAGGAGCGCGACAGGGTGACGATGGCCTTGCCGGCCATGCCGCGTTCTTCCGCCGCAGCCTTGGCGCTGGCGACAAAACTCTCCGGCAGGCCCTGGCGGTCGGCTTCGCCGAGCTCCATGAACCATTCCTGCTCGTCGCCGAGCAGATGATGACTGAAGCTGGTGCCGAGCTGGGCGAGTCTCTCGTTGATCTCCGCCATCCGCGTCTTGGCCTCTTCGGAGAGGCCGGCGCCGGAGCGGTGGAAGCGGGTGTAGGTGCGCTCGAGCAGGCGGAGCTGTTCCGGTGTCAGACCGAGATTGGCGCGGTTCTCGTGTAGCTGGGCAATGCGGCCAAACAGCACGGCGTTCATCATGATCGGATTCCAGTGCCGCGCCATCCGCAAGGAAACCTCCTTGTCGATCTCCAGAATGGCCGGGTTGGAATGCGCCGAGACGAGGTCGTAGAAGACCGACGCGACCTTGCTGAGCAGCTTGCCCGAGCGCTCCAGCGCCGTGATGGTGTTGGCGAAGTCGGGCGCGGTCGGGTCGTTGGTGATCGCTGCGATCTCGGCGGAGTGGTCGGCGAAGGCCTGCTCGAAGGCCGGGAGGAAGTGCTCCGGCTTGATTTCGTCGAAGGGCGGGGTCGCAAACGGCGTCACCCACGCCTTCAGCAGCGGGTTGGTCTCGGAGTCCGTAGTTTGGCGGGGTTCTGACATTACAAGTCCCGATTTGTGGCTCGATTGTTGCGGCCAGCTATAGCACGCGATAGGGCTTTTTTGGGCCGTTTGCCCTTGCTCCCGGCTGCCTTTTCGGTGAGATTGCGGCCCTCCAAGCCTAGGACCCCTGAGCTCATGAACGCGACCTCCTCGTCTTCCCGTCGGATCGTCTGGCCGAGCGTCATCACCGTCGTCAGCGCCGCCATCCTGATCGGCGCCGAGGTGTTCGGCGCGGCGTTTGCCGGCGGCTGGGCGCTCGCGATCCTGTTCGGGCTGGGCGAGCAAGGCACGCACATCCTTCAGGCCACGCTGTTTGCGCTCGGCGTGCTCGTGATGACGGCCTTCATCCGCGCCGCTCAACGCGTCGAGCCGTTCACGAAGCGCGGCTGAAGCGCGGACGCTCGCGAGTGACGCGCGCCGCGCAGAAAACTTAACGCGCGTTCATCTTTCGCGTCGCGCGCGCAACACTGCGCAAGCAGATGTTAGGCAATTCTGTTCGCAGCCTAAAAAATCTCTTGCGAAGCAGAGTCAAAACACTTATGTGCGGATTGCCCAATTTCGCACGTGCCTGTGGTCGTGTGTCAGTCGGTAGGTATCCGGACAAGAGGCCGGACAGCCGCCAAGGGGTGAAGAAGCCGAGGGGCTCTTCGGAAGTGTGGAAGTCGGAAGGCTCATCGCCGGAAGACGAAAGCAAACCCGGAGCGTCCAGCATCTCTCTCAAAGAGATGCCTTGTCGAAGGTGACTTTGCTCTTTGCAACCGTGACTGGCAGCCGGAGGCGAACCGGCGCACCCCGCTCTCAACGGGGGACGCGACTTAAAGCAACGACGGATCGGGCTTTTTTGGTCTCTACCGGCAGTCCAACGCCGGCGCGGGCTACTGAAAAGGCTTGTCCTTCATTGCCAGGTGTGCGGGCGGGAACATTCCCAACCAATCCACGGCAGCACAGTCTGATGTGAGTCTTTGGCTCGTCGCGCCTCCATCGCGCGATCTGGCCGGAGCGCTCTTATCCGACGTCATTTTTTGAACGGATCCCCGTCGCTGGGCCGTTTGGGAGAGTGCTATGACCGACCGTATCCAGGAATTCCTGCGCAACCGCCGCAGCGAGGGCCTCGACACCGAGCCGTGCCTCGTCGTCGACCTCGAAGTCGTGCGCGACAATTACCAGACCTTTGCCAAGGCGCTGCCCGACAGCCGCGTGTTCTATGCCGTCAAGGCGAACCCGGCGCCGGAAGTGCTGGCTTTGCTCGCCTCCATGGGCTCCTGCTTCGACACCGCGACGGTCGCCGAGATCGAGATGGCGCTGGCCGCCGGTGCGACGCCCGACCGCATCTCCTTCGGCAACACGATCAAGAAGGAGCGCGACATCGCGCGCGCCTTCGCGCTCGGCATTCGGCTGTTCGCGGTCGATTGCGCCGCCGAAGTCGAGAAGGTCGCCCGTGCCGCGCCCGGCGCAAAGGTGTTCTGCCGCATCCTCTATGACTGCGCCGGCGCCGAATGGCCGCTGTCGCGCAAGTTCGGCTGCGACCCGGAGATGGCCGTCGACGTGCTCGACGTTGCCAAGCGTCTGGGCCTGGAGCCGTGCGGCATCTCCTTCCATGTCGGCTCGCAGCAGCGCAAGGTGAAGGCGTGGGACCGTGCGCTGGCAATGGCCTCGCAGGTGTTCCGCGACTGCGCCGAGCGCGGCATCAACCTGACCATGGTCAACATGGGCGGCGGTTTCCCGACCAAGTACCTGAAGGACGTACCGCCGGTGGTGACCTACGGGCGCTCGATCTTCCGCGCGCTGCGCAAGCACTTCGGCAACCAGATTCCGGAGACCATCATCGAGCCGGGCCGCGGCATGGTGGGCAACGCCGGCATCATCGAGTCCGAAGTCGTGCTCATCTCGAAGAAGAGCGACGAGGACGAGGTGCGCTGGGTCTATCTGGACATCGGCAAGTTCGGCGGTCTCGCCGAGACCATGGACGAGTCGATCCGTTACGCCATCCGCACCCCGCATGACGGCGCGGACATGACGCCGTGCGTGCTCGCGGGCCCGACCTGTGACAGCGCCGACGTGCTGTACGAGAAGAACCCGTATCCGCTTCCGGTGACGCTCGAGATCGGCGACAAGCTGCTGATCGAAGGCACCGGGGCCTATACGTCGACCTACTCGGCGGTGGCTTTCAACGGCATCCCGCCGCTGAAAACCTACCACATCTGATCCGCCTCGCGTCTGAGGCCTGACGAACCCGGGAACCGGCTTGCCGGCTCCCTCCCTGACATTTCGATTTCTGACGACGCCTTGAACCGGCGTGCTTTGCGCACGTCAGTTTCAAGCGGGGACTGACGCGCCATGACTGCTCTTCGGAAGACACAAATTGACCCCACTTCGAAAGCCGCTCCGTTCGCGATCCGTGCGGAGCGTGCTGTCGACGTTGCGATGCGTGAAGCGCTGCTCGATGCGTCCTTTGGCGAGAACCGCCATGGCCGTACCTGTCAGCGCCTGCGTGACGGACGCGCCCCCGCTGCCGGCCTTGCGCTGGCCGCGATGCGCGAGGGGAAGCTCGTGGGAACCGTGCGGCTGTGGCACGTCAGCGCCGGAGGCAGGCCCGCTCTGGTCCTCGGACCGCTGGCGGTGGACCCTGCCTGCCGCGAGCTCGGGATCGGCGCCGCGCTGATGCAACAAGCGCTGGCTGCCGCCCGGGCGCGCGGGCATGCCGCCGTGATCCTGCTCGGCGATGCCCCCTATTACGCCCGCTTCGGCTTCTCGGCCGCCAACACCGGCGAGCTGTCGCTGCCCGGTCCGTTCGAGCGCGACCGCCTGCTGGCGATCGAATTCACGACAGGCGCGCTGGACGGCGCCGCCGGGATGATCGTCCCGACTGGTGCGGCCCTGCCCAAACGGAGGGTAGTTCGCGCCCTCCAGGCGCGCGCGGCTTAAGGGATCGCCATGATGGCGACGACCTAGCCGCGTTAAGCGGCAACGCCCGGCTGTGCCTGCGTTAAGCTCCATTCCTTTGGGGTTGCGCAGGCCGGCAAATTGCGTAAACCCCACGAAATTCCTCTTCAGTCGAGGCCTACGACCATGTCCCGCCGCCTCATTTCCACCGGCTCCCCGTTCGAGAAGACCGCCGGCTACAGCCGCGCCGTGATCGACGGCGAGTTCGCCTTCGTCGCGGGTACCACCGGCTACGACTACACCACCATGACGATGCCGGCCGATGTCACGAGCCAGTCACGCAACTGCTTCAAGACCATCGAAGCTGCCCTGAAGGAGGGCGGCTTCGAGATGGCCGACATTGTCCGCGTCACCTATTACCTCACCGACGCCAAGAACGCAGACGCGCATTTCGCGGTCTGCGGCGAAGTCCTCGGCGAGATCCGCCCGGCCGCCACGCTTCTCGTCGTCTCGGCGCTCTACAAGCCCGAGATGAAAGTCGAGATCGAAGCCACTGCCAAGCGCCGCAGCACCTGAGCCATCCCTCACCATTTGCTCGCCAGCACGTTCCGGAGAAACCATCCTATGAGCCCCGCCTCGCAGATCTACGCGAAGATCACTGGCCCCATCGTCATGGTCGGCTTCGGCTCCATCGGCAAAGGCACGCTGCCGCTGATCGAGCGGCATCTCGATTACGACAAATCGCGCATCACCGTGATCGATCCCAAGGACGAGGGTCGCAAGGCGCATTGCGAGAAGCACAATGTGCGCTTCATCCAGAAGGGTGTGACCAAGGACAATTACCGCGAGTTGCTGACCCCGCTGCTCACCGAAGGCGGCGGCCAGGGCTTTTGCGTCAATCTCTCGGTCGACACCGGCTCCACCGACATCATGGAGCTCTGCAACGAGCTCGGCGCTCTCTATATCGACACCGTCAACGAGCCCTGGCTCGGCTTCTATTTCGATTCGTCGAAGGGCCCGGAGGCGCGCTCCAACTACGCCCTTCGCGAAGCGACGCTGGCCGCCAAGAAGGCGCGCCCCGCGGGGTCGACGACGGCCGTCTCCTGCTGTGGCGCCAATCCCGGCATGGTCTCGTTTTTCGTCAAGCAGGCGTTGCTCAACGTCGCCGCCGATCTGAAGCTCAATGCCCCCAAGCCGAAGACCAAAGCCGAATGGGCGGACTTGATGCGACAGGCCGGTATCAAGGGCATCCATATCGCCGAACGCGACACCCAGCGCTCCAAGAAGCCGAAAGAGCCCGATGTCTTCGTCAACACCTGGTCGGTGGAAGGTTTCCTGTCGGAAGGCGTGCAGCCCTCCGAGCTCGGCTGGGGCACCCACGAAAAATGGATGCCCGAGAATGCGCGGACTCACGAAGCCGGCTGCGGCGCTGCCATCTATCTGATGCAGCCCGGCGCCAACACGCGCGTGCGCACCTGGTGCCCGACCCGCGGCGCGCAATATGGCTTCCTCGTCACCCACAACGAGTCGATCTCGATTGCCGACTATTTCACCGTGCGCGACGCATCGGGCACGGCGGTCTATCGGCCGACCTGCCACTACGCCTATCATCCGGCTGACGATGCCGTGCTGTCGCTGCATGAAATGTTCGGCCGCGCCGCGAAGATGCAGGAAAAGCACCACATCCTCGACGAGAACGAAATCGTCGACGGCATCGACGAACTCGGCGTGCTGCTGTTCGGCCATGACAACAATGCCTACTGGTACGGCTCGCAGCTCTCGATCGAAGAGACCCGCAAGCTCGCGCCCTATCAGAACGCCACCGGTCTGCAAGTGACCTCCGCCGTGCTCGGCGGCATGGTGTGGGCGCTAGAAAACCCGAACGAGGGCATCGTCGAAGCCGACGAGATGGATTTCGATCGTCTGCTGGAAATTCAGCTGCCGTATCTCGGCCCGGTGAAGGGTTTTTATACCGACTGGACGCCGCTGACGGATCGTCCGGGACTGTTCCCGGAGGACATCGACACGAGCGATCCCTGGCAGTTCCGGAATGTTCTGGTGCGGTGAGGCGGCGTCGCGCCACGGCCACTGCTGTCATGCCCCGCGACCCGGCTACGCCAAGGCTTAGCCGAGGTTGAGGTCCAGGCGCGCCGAAGCTTTAGCGTAAGCGGCAGGCGGGGCATCCAGTACGCCGCAGCATCTCCGTATCCACGCACAGCCTCTGGAATACTGGATCGTCCGCCTTCGCGGACGATGACAGCACCCGCGTAGATGCAGAACCTACTTCCTCTCGATCGGCGGCGCGATCTTCTCGGCTGGGGCTGGCGGCAATGCTGGTTTCGCCGCGCCGGCAGCGCCCTGCGTCTGCGGTTCGGGCCGCGCGGGCTCTGGGGCGGGCGTGGTCGGCCGGTCGCCGCCGGGCTTGGCTTCCGCGGGCTTATTCTGATCGTCGGACGGCGTGCCCTGAAGGGGTTGCGTCGCTTGGGCTGTCTGCATCCGGGTCTCGGCGCGGATTTGCGCCAGCGACATGCCTGACACCACGACGCCTGCCGCGAACAGCGAGCAGGCGACCATCAAGTCGAGCTTCAGTCTGCGCTTGTCATATTGGCCGGGCATGTCGATCACCGCCTTTGTCTGCGGGATCAACGAAATTGCCGCTCTGCGGTTCCCGCCCGTGGCGGCCGGAACTCGACGGCTGCGCGCCACATGGCCCCATCCACGGTCGGAACGATGACAGATTAAAGCTCGAGCAGGCCGCCATCACCATTTTCGTCGGCGAACGCCAACAGCGTCCCCTTCGCGTTCCAGGCGAGCGCGGCGACTGCGGGCGTGCCGTTGCGGCGGACGAGGATCTCGGCGCCGTCCTCCAGACGGACCATCAGCACGGTGCCGTCGCTGTAGCCGGCGGCGAAGATGTCGTTCCTGGGGTGGCAGGCGACGACCGACACGCGCGCCTGCAGCGGCGCGAGCATCGCTGGCTCCTTGCCCATCGGGCCATCCTTGCTAGCGAACGGCCACAGGATCACCGTGTCGGCGCCCGAGGTCGCCAGCGCCTTGCCGCCCGCGCTCCACGACATCGAGCGGACGCGGCTGGGATAGCCGGTCATGCGCATGTGCCTGTTGTCGGCAAGCCGCCAGCCGTGCAGCGCCGATTCGTGCATCGTGGTGACCAGGAATTTGTTGTCCGGGCTGAAGGTGACGCCGAGATGCGAGCCGGCCCAAGGCAGGAATTCGGCCGACCCCGCCATGTTGGGAAACCACAGCGTCGCGCCGTTGTAATGGGCGATCGCGAGACGCTGGCCCTTCGGCGCAAACGCGAGGCCGCCGACGGTCGAGGGCACCTCGAGCGACTTCTCCTCGCTCTTGCCGCTCTTGAAGAAAGCAGTCTTGCCAGCCGACCAGGCGTAGGCACCGTCCGGATGCAGCGCCACCGCATCGATCCAGCGCCGTTTCGGGTCGGTCGCAAGCAGCGTCACTTCGCCTTTGGCCTCGAGCGACACGACTTTTCCATCGTCGCCGCCCATCACGAGGCGCTTGCCGTCGGAGGCGGCCGAGAGAATGCCGCCGCTGTGCACGGCGATCTTGCTGATCTCACCCTGGCTATCCACGAGCGCGACATTCTCCTCGCCGCCGACGAAGGCGGCGCGGTTGCCAAGGAAATGCACGGAGGTCACGACCATGCCGAGCGCGAGCGGTTTGACGCGCTCGGTGACGGAGACGATCGAGGCGGAATCGGCGGGTGGCGTAAACTCTTTCATCACGAGACGATGCAGCTCTCAAAACCCTGGCGAATGAGGTCTTGCGGCAATTCGCGACCGATGAAGACGAGGCGGCTCTCGCGCGGCTCGCCGTCCTTCCATTTGCGCTGGTGGTTGCCCTCCAGCATCATGTGGACACCCTGAAAGACGTAGCGGTCATCATCGTCGTGGAAAGCAAGGATGCCCTTGGAGCGCAGGATCTTGCCGCCCTCCACCTGCACCAGGTTCTGAAGCCAGGGCATGAACACGTTCGGATCGAGCGGCTTGTCGGTCTTGAGTGACAGCGACTGCATGTCCTCGTCGTGATAGTGCTTCAGGCCGTGGCTGTGATCATGATTGTGATGATGGTCGTGATGGTGATGATCATGGTCGTGGTCATGATCCTCGGCATTCAGGAAGTCCGGCTCGATGTCGAGGATGCGGTCGAGGTCGAAAGCGCCGCGGTCGAGCACGTCCGCCAAAGCCACCGAGCAGCGCTCGGTGCGATGCAGTTTCGCATAGGGATTGATGGCGCGGATGCGGGCCTCGACCTCGGCAAGTTCTCCCTTGGAAACGAGATCGATCTTGTTCAGCACGATGACGTCGGCAAAGGCGATCTGGTTCTTGGCCTCAGGTGCATCCTTGAGGCGGTCGGATAGCCATTTGGCGTCCGCAACCGTGACCACCGCATCGAGGCGCGCGCTCTTCTGCACGTCCTCGTCGACGAAGAAGGTCTGGGCGACGGGGGCCGGATCGGCAAGACCGGTGGTCTCGACGATGATGGCGTCGAACTTGCCCTTGCGCTTCATCAGGCCTTCCATGATGCGCACGAGATCGCCGCGCACGGTGCAGCAGATGCAGCCGTTGTTCATTTCGAACACTTCCTCATCGGCACCGATGATGAGGTCGTTGTCGATGCCGATCTCGCCGAATTCGTTGACGATGACGGCGTATTTCTTGCCGTGGTTTTCCGACAGGATGCGGTTCAACAGCGTGGTCTTGCCCGCACCGAGATAGCCGGTCAGGACGGTCACGGGAATTTTTGGGGCGGTCGCTTCAGACATAACAACTCCGGACTTCGGGCTTTTCGCGCGACGCGAGGCGGGGTGGCCCCTGCCCTAGTGGTCAAGCGCACTGGTCAGGGCCTTTATATTGTGCCTGACCATATCAATGTAAGTGGGTGCAGGCCCCTTTTCGCCGGTCAAACCGTCCGAAATCAGGGTCCCGCCGACTTTTGAGCCGGTCTCCGCCGCGATCCGCCGGATCAGCCGGTCGTCGCTGATATTTTCCAGGAACACGGCTGGGATTTTTTGGGCCTTGATCTGGCCGATGATGGTGGCGATGTCCCGCGCGCTGGGCTCGGTTTCCGTGGAGACGCCGAGCGGCGCGATGAACTGGACGCCGTATTCGGCGGCGAAATAGCCGAAAGCGTCATGGGTCGAAATCACCTTGCGACGCTCCTGCGGGATCTTGGCCACGGCTGCGCGGACCTCGCGGTCGAGCGTTTCGAGCTTTTCCAAATAGGCCTTGGCCCGGGCGCGGAAGAACTCCGCATCGTCAGGGTCGACCGCGGCCAGCGCATTGGCGATGTCGGTGACGTAGATTTTGGCGTTGGGGACCGACTGCCAGCCATGCGGATCTGTGGCCGAGCCGAGCTTGAGCGGCGCGATGCCGGCGCTCACGATAACCACCTGCGCCTTGCTGCCCGAGGACTGCACGAGCCGTGGCAGCCAGCCCTCGAGACCAAGCCCGTTGACGATGACCAGCTTTGCGTCCGCGATCCGCTTCGCATCGCTTGGCGCGGGCGCGTAGACATGGACGTCGCTGTCGGCCCCGACCAACGTCGTCAGATTGATCCGGTCGCCGCCGACATTACGGACGAAGTCGGCCAGGATCGAGAAGCTCGCGACGACTTTCAGTTGCTCAGCGGCGTGCAGCGGCGAGGCGATCAGCATAAGCACACAAAGCAGGATGCGCCGCATCGCTATCACGCTTCCAAATGCCGGCCGGGAAACAGCTGCCTAACGACGCCGCCGACCCGGCCGAACAGGACGGAGACGGTGTAGAGCGCGCTTGCCACCAGAATGATCGCAGGACCCGACGGCACACGGGTCTGGAACGACAGCACGAGACCTGCATAGCCGGACACGGCGGCAGCGACGACCGCGATGCAGATCATGACGGTGAGATCGCGCGACCAGAACCGCGCGATGCCGGCCGGCAGGATCATCAGGCCGACCGCGAGCAGCGTGCCGAGCGCCTGAAAGCCGTTGACGAGGTTGATCACGACCAGCGCGAGGAAAGCGAGATGCGCAGGCCCGCCGGCCCGGCTGACGGTGCGCAAAAACAGCGGATCGACGCTTTCGATCACCAGCGGACGGTAGATCACGGCGAGCACCAGCAGCGTGACCGTGGCGTTGAATGCGACGACCAGCAGCGTCTGGTCGTCCATCGCGAGAATATTGCCGAACAGCACGTGCAGCAGGTCGATATTGGTGCCCTTGATCGAGACGATGGTGACGCCGAGCGCCAGCGAGGCCAGATAGAAGGTCGCGAGCGAGGCATCCTCCTTCAACCCGGTCGAGCGCGCGACGAGGCCTGCGAGGATTGCGACGGCAAAACCTGCGATCAGGCCTCCGGCCGTCATCGCGAACAGATTGAGGCCGGAGAGCAGGAAACCGACAGCGGCGCCGGGGAGGATTGCATGTGCCATGGCGTCGCCGACCAGGCTCATCCGCCGCAACATCAGGAACGCGCCGATCGGCGCACCCGCGAGCGACAGCGCGATAACGGCCGCGAGCGCACGTCGCATGAACTCGAATTCGGTGAACGGGCCGATCAACGCGTCATAGAGCATCGGATATCAAGCCGCCCGTGAGCGGGCATCATCGGCCGAGCAGGTGGCGGCGCTGTCGTCGAAGGCTTCGCACATCCGCATTGCGACCAGCAGGTTTTCCGGCGTCAGCACCTCCGCCGTCGGCCCCCACACCACGGGACCGCGCGCCAGCACCAGCGTCTCGCTGAAATGGGTGCGCACCATCTCCATGTCGTGCAGTGCGGCGAGCACTGTGCGGCCCTCGCCATGCCAGTGCTTCACCAGCGTCAGCAGATCAGCCGTGGTCTTGCTGTCGATGGCGTTGAAGGGCTCGTCCAGCACGATCAGCCGCGCGTCCTGGAGCAGTACGCGCGCGAACAGCACGCGCTGCATCTGGCCGCCCGAGAGCGTGCCGATTGGGCGGTTTTCGAAACCGTTAAGGCCAACGGAAGCGATCGCGCGGAGGATCTTTTCGCGCGCCGCCTTGCCGATGCCGCCGAACAGGCCGGTCCCACGCCACAGCCCGGTGGCGACGAAGTCCAGCACCGAGATCGGGAAGCTGCGGTCGATCTCCGCACTCTGCGGCAGATAGGCGATATCGCGGCTGTCGAGCCCGCCGAGATGGATGCTGCCGTCGAGCGGCCTGAGGATGCCGACGATGCCCCGCAGCAGCGTCGACTTGCCGGCGCCGTTCGGGCCGATCACGGCCAGCAGCGCGCCCGGCGCGACCTCCCCATTGAGGTGGTGCACGGCCGGATGGCGGTCATAGCCGAGCGTAACGTTGTGGAAATGCAGCGCCGCCATGGTCACCTCATCGCCAGGAAGACCACGCCCCAAAGCACGGCGCAGACCGCGAGCGCGGCCGCGAGACGGGCGGCCATCGTCATGCGCAGGATCGACCAGTGCGCCGCCTGAGCCGGATGCGGAGAGGCCGCACCGTGGACATGTGCGTGGGTGTGATCGTGTCCATGCGAATGCCCGTCGTCATGGGAATGGCTATGAGCATGATCGCTATGATGGGCTTGGGACGCGGCGGGAACCATTCCTGGATGTTATATTATAACATTACAGCTGTCCATGCCGGGCTCAGGGTTTGCCGATCAGCATGGCGATGGCGGCGGCGACGAACGGGAACGGCACCGAAACCGCGCAGCGGAACCAGACGAAACGGGCCGGCATGAACGGAATTTCCCACAAAATCACCCGTTGGAAGGCAAATAGCGCCCAAGCGACGACATAGGCGACCACCTGCGGCACCCCACCACCCGATTTCAGGGCCACCGTCCCGATCGAGAACCCGATCACCGGGCCACCGGGCGTCGCGGCCCCGGCGACCACGGCAGTCGCGACCCCGAGCCAGCCGCTGTCCGGGCCGAGCCAGCCGCTGATCACCTCCTGTGGGATGATAGCGGCGATGTAGCCGGAGCCGATCACCCCCAGCGCGATCCGCGGCACGATGTTGATGAAGTCCATCGAGCCTTCGCGCAGCGAGGCCTTGAACACTGGTGGGCCGCGGCGAAAGGCGATCAGGCCGACGCCGAACACCGAACCCCACAACAGGATGTCGATCAGGAGCGCGGCGCTCATGTCTCGTCGTCCTTCATGGCCGGCTTCGGATAAAGCCGGACATAGACGAAGCGGCCGAGCGCGCCTGCGAGCACCGGCAACGGCAGCGAGATGACGATGCGCCACAGCGTGAAGTCGGTGCCCATAATCGGGATTTCCCAGGCGACCGCCCGGCCATAGCCGATCAAGGTCCAACTCACGACCATGGCGATGGTGGCACCGAAATCGGCGCCGACCGCCAGCAGCGCACTCGCCACGGGATAGGCGGTGAAGGGACCGCCGGGCAGGATCGCGCCGAAGGCGGTGCCGATCAGAAGGCCTTTCAGGCCCGATTTCGGCCCGAGCGCGCGCGAGACTTTTTCGTGCGGCAGGATCTCGGAGATGAACGCACCGAGCAGGCAGCCGGCCAGCACGCGGGGCAGGATGCCGCCGAACAGCGAGAGATCGTGGGTCAGTATCTCGAGAACACCGTCGGTGCCATCACGCCGCCAGACCAGACCTGCGCTCACCGCCACAAGGGCTGCGATGATGATGGTCGACCAGCCGATCGGCTTGCGCACGCGACCCGGCCGCGGCTCGGATTCCGCGTCCTCGGCGGATGCCGGGTCTTTCGAGGAAGGATCTGACAACGGGCGCGTTCGGCTCGAGGGCGATGCCCGTCCTGCTTAAGGGCGCCGCAGATGCGATGCAAACAGTACGATGACGGGAGCGATGCGCACCTCGCGCAGGGCCATGCGAGGCGAAGTGCGAATTCCGCACAACAAAAAGGCGGCCGCGCCTCGACCGCCTTTCAATTCCGTCATTCCGGAGCGGCAAAGCCGGCCCCGGAATGCGTGAAGCCCAGGCCTCGTCGAA
The DNA here is from genome assembly GCF_023100665.1 of Bradyrhizobium sp. CW1. Lineage (NCBI taxonomy): Bacteria > Pseudomonadati > Pseudomonadota > Alphaproteobacteria > Hyphomicrobiales > Nitrobacteraceae > Bradyrhizobium > Bradyrhizobium sp. CW1. Next base: position 925,510 of record NZ_CP064684.1, on the reverse strand, counting down.
CTCAGGCCTTGTCGAACAGCGACTCGACGTATTCCCAGTTCACGAGGTTCTCGACAAACGCCTTCAGATAGTCGGGACGGCGGTTGCGGTAGTCGATGTAGTAGGAGTGCTCCCAGACGTCGCAGCCGAGGATCGGGGTGGCGCCGTGCACCAGCGGATTCTCGCCGTTCGGGGTCTTGGAAATCTCGAGCTTGCCGTTCTTGACCTGGAGCCAGCACCAGCCGGAGCCGAACTGGCCGACGCCGGCCGCCTGGAAGTCCGTCTTGAACTTCTCGAAGCCGCCGAGGTCCTCGTTGATCTTCTTCTCGATCTTGCCCGGCAGCTTGGTGCCGCCGCCATTGGGCTTCATCCAGCTCCAGAAATGGATGTGGTTGTAGTGCTGGCCGGCATTGTTGAACACCGCGGGGTTCTTGCCGAACGAGCCCTTGACGATCTCCTCAAGGGACTTGCCTTCCCATTCGGTGCCCTTGAGCGCGTTGTTGCCGTTGGTGACATAGGCCTGATGATGCTTGTCGTGGTGGAATTCGAGCGTTTCCTTCGACATGAATTGTCCGAGGGCGTCATAGGCGTAGGGGAGTGGGGGCAGCGTAAAGGTCATGGGTGTTGTCCGCGACTGATGGGGGAACGAGACTTAACGGTCACCCCTTATAGAAGGTTCCGCGGCTGTTAAATACCGTGAATTTTCCAAAAGGCATGGTGCGGCGGCTTGGCCGGATTGCATAAAATCGTCGCAAGGATGTAGGGCGTTTCAACCAGGCCATAAAATATCATTGCCTTTGAGGTGCTTATGGCAGAACGAAACGCACCGACGGCGCGGAGATGCGAAGGTGAGAGCGATGAGCATCGAGATCGACATTTTGAACGGCGACGCCTCCTGGCGGATGGCGGAGCCACTGCACCAGGCGGTCTTCGGACCTGATATCGTCGCGAAGCAGCCCTGGGCTCACGTCAAATGGGCCAATGCCGACCTGCGCGTCCTCATCGAGACGCCCGAGGATGGTCTCGTCTGCCACGTCGGCATCTACTTCCGCACCGTCACTTGGAATGGGCAGAAGGTTCACATCGGCGGCATCGGCGGCGTCTGCACGCGGGAGGATCGACGCGGCCGCGGCTATGCGACCATGGCGATCGATGCCGCGGTGCATACCATGCGCGCCAACGAGGCGGTCCGCTTCGCGCTGCTGTTCTGCGAGCCGCACAATGTCGCGTTCTACGAAGCCCGCAGCTGGCTCCCCTTCAAGGGCGAGGTCTATTGCGAGCAGCCGGAGGGGCGGATCCGCTTCACTCACATGGCGCCCTATGTCTGCAACATCGTCAGCGCGCCGACACTCGGCACTATCGACCTCTGCGGCCTGCCCTGGTGAGCCCTGCGTGAGGCGCGGCTGGTGCCGGGGCTGCCCGCCATATAATATGTCGATCATCATCCAATATTCCGCGCGGTGACACATGACGATCGACGCCTCGATAGACGCCGTGCCGCTGCCTGCCCCGGTCGCCTCCCCCATCGCCGGCTTGCTGACGGCCCCGATCCTGCCGACGCTGCTGCGGCTCGCGATCCCCAACATGATCGCGATGGTGGGCAGCACGCTGGTCGCGGTCGCCGAGACCTCCTATATCGGCCGGCTCGGCACCATTCCGCTCGCCGCGATTGCGCTGGTGTTCCCATTCGCCATGCTGACGCAGATGATGAGCGCAGGCGCGATGGGCGGCGGCGTCTCGTCTGCGATCAGCCGCGCGCTCGGCGCAGGCGACCGGAACCGTGCGGCGACGCTGGCGCTGCATGCCGCCATCATCGGCCTCTGCGGCGGGCTTTTCTTCACGGTGACGATGCTCGTCTTCGGCCGCTCGTTCTTCGCGCTGCTGGGCGGGCGCGAGCGTGTGCTCGAGGAAGCCAGCGGCTATTCGCAAATGCTGTTCTCCGGCGCGGTCGCGATCTGGCTCGTCAACACGTTGGCGTCGGTGATCCGCGGCACCGGCGACATGCGTCTGCCCTCGATGGCGCTGATCGGGACGAGCGTGCTCCAGATCGCGCTCGGCGGCACGCTGGGGCTCGGCCTGTTCGGCGTGCCGCAATTCGGCATGCCCGGAGTGGCCGCCGGTCAGTTGATCGCATTCACCTGCGCTGCGATCTTCTTCCTCTGGTACCTCTGGTCCGGCCGCAGCCGGCTGCCGCTGGATTTCGGCGCCTTCCATTTCGATCGCGCGTTGTTCTTCGACATCCTCAAGGTCGGCGCGGTCGCCTGCCTGTCGCCGCTCCAGACCGTGCTCACCATTTTGATCTTCACCAAGATCCTGGCGACCTTCGGCACCGAGATGCTCGCCGGTTACGGCATCGGCTCGCGACTGGAATTCTTGCTGATCCCGATCACCTTCGCCTTCGGCATCGCATCGGTGCCGATGGTCGGCATGGCGATGGGCGCCGGACAGGTGAAGCGCGCGCGGCGCGTGGCCTGGACCGCGGCCGGGGCCTCGGGACTTACCGTCGGCCTGATCGGCCTCATCATCGCGCTCGATCCATCCCTGTGGGTTTCGCTCTTCACCAGGGATCCCGGCGTTGCCGCCGCCGCGCACAGCTACTTCCACTGGGCAGGCCCAACCTTCGTGTTCTTCGGCGTGGGCGTGTCGCTGTATTTCTCCTCGCAAGGCGCGGCGCGGGTCGGCGGTGCCGTGCTCGCCTCCACCGCACGGCTTCTGATCGTCGCGATCGGCGGCGGCGGCCTCATGATGGTGCAGGCTCCGGCCTGGACCCTGTTCGCGCTGGTCGGCGGCGCCATGGCGGTATTCGGGCTGTCGACCGCGGCCTCGGTCGCCTTCGTGCGCTGGGTCAAATAAGCGCAGGTCATTGCACGCAGGCAAATAAACGCGGGAATGTGATTCCATCCGGATTCGCTGCGGGTCGAAGGCTGCGTCGGCGCGCTCTGCGGCGGCGAAACCTGGACGCGGGCGGGGCGCTAGCGCTTCACGCCGTCATCGCCTTCAGCGCCGTCGCCGCCGAGGCGTAGCCGCCCCGCGCGCCGTCGATAAAATGGACGTGATCGCTGCGCAACGCCGACGGGGTGAAGCAGGTCATCATCGCAGCGTCCTGCTGATAGAGGCCGTAACGCACGATGCCGTCGCGCGCGGCAATCGCGAGGCGATCGCTGAGGGCGCGTTCGAGCTCCGGCGTACAGTCGAGGATCATGCGCAGGCCGTCGTCATATTTTCGGAAGTCGGAGTTCTCCACGACCTGCCGTGTATAGAGCTTCGGCACGAAGCCGCCGACCTTGAGATCGAAGCGCATGATCAGATAGACGAAAAGGGTGTAGGCCAGCACGCTGGCGCGGCGTGCGAGCAACGGACCTCCGCGCTTGGTGCGCGCCTCATATTCCAGCCCTTGCGGCGGCCATGTCAGCGGCGGCCCTTGTGGCGGCACGGGACGACCGGCATCCGGGCTGCGCTCGACGAGATGGATGATGTCCTCGATCACGTTGCGGAATGCCGAGGGATCGGCGCCTTGGGCCGGCATGACCAGCACGGACAGGATCAGGCCGCGCGCAGCCGGAATCACCTCGAAGCGGCAGGACAGGCCGGAGAGATCGGGCTGCGTCCCCGCGGGCGCTTCGGTGATCGCAAACTCGCCGCGCTTCATCGCTGCGTCCGCCCAGGCGAGCCCGCCGCCAGAAAACATCGCATAGGACAAATTGGCCGACGGTCCGAAGCGCGCGACGCGCACGTCTAGGCCATGCGCGCGAATGGCGCTCACCGGCACCAGCGCGACGCGCATCCGCAAGTCGAGATCTTCCCGCACCCAGGTCGCGGTCGCAGCCAAAGCCTCGCGGGCCAGTTCGAGATCATTAGGCGCGACCGCAAAACTCGCGCCGTCGCCGCCGAACACGAAGGGAAATTCGCGTCCCTCCAATGCATTCGTCACGGCTGCGATCACGGCGGCACCGGCCATGTTCACCGCCTTGTAGCGCTGCGCCGCGATGGCCTTGGTCGAATCCACGATGTCGGCAACGCCGACGCTCCAGTCGTCGGGCAGCGGCGAATACAAAGCGGGGTCCATCAGACTGGTGAAGCCGCGAAAGACCGGAATGCCGCTATAGAACGCTGATGTCATCGGATGATGCCGGATGGTTGGGACGCACGTCCAAAGGGACATACGTAGAAGAATCGATTCGGTTCGCCAGGCGCGCGCCCTTGCAACCATTGGCCGAAATGGACCCGGACAACAAGATGAGGGCGCACTGCAATGCCACAGAAGGTCATTAAACGGTTGACCGTAAATGGCGTCTAGTCTCGATGATCTGACATGGTTGCGCGGGAACATCGACGTGTCCGACTTCGACAGGAAGGACTCCATCGCTCCGGCAAGCCGGCGCACTGGGCGTGATCCGATCAGCGCGGTGAAGACGCCGGAAAGCCTGACCGCGGCCGTGGATAGCTGGGCCGAAACCCATCACCTGTAGCGCTCGGAAGCCATCGGTAAGCTGGTCGAGCTCGGCCTGAAGGTCGCGCCCCCGGCACTCCCGCCAGGGCACCCGCTCGCTTCGGATGCCACCAGGATCGAAGAGCTTGCGGTGCGTGAACTCGAGGGACTGCTCGATCCTGCGCTGTCTGAAGACGAACGCGAGCGCCGGATCCGCCGCCTGACCGAGGGCCCGCCGGAGTTCTCACACGAACGGATTGACCTGCCGAAGCATCGGACCTGAATGTCTAGTGCAGCTTCTCGCCCACGCGCTTGCGTAGCGCGGAGGCGGGAACGTCATGGCAGCCGACAAGACGCACGAATTTCTGCGGATACATTTCGTAACCGTGGTCACCGGAATTTTGGTGAGACATCGGCTCGCAGTGAACGGGCTCGCAGTGAACGTCGCTTTGCTCTGCGCAAGATGGCTTTACCGACGCCTTGTCCGGGCTCGAAGCGGTCATGGACTGCTCCCTATCGATTAGGGCAGATCGATTGACGTAACCCAATCGATTGCGCGGGATCTTACGACCAAATCCGGACGATGTCATTGCGCCGGATCAATGCAATTGTGGCGATGAGTTCCACCTACGCCGTGTTGCCCGCGTCGACCGTAAACACGGTACCCGTCACATTGCGACCGCCCTCTCCCAGCAAATACTCCACCATCCGCGCGACGTCGTCGGTCTCCGGCAGGCGGCGCAGCGCGCTGCGGCCGGCGATGCGCTTGCGGCTGTCGTCAGACAGGTTGTGCGTCAGCTCGGTGTCGATGAAACCGGGCGCGATCGCGTTCACGGTGATGCCGAGCTTGCCGACCTCGCGCGCGAGCGAACGGGTGAAGCCGGTGGCGGCGGCCTTGGTCGCACCGTAAACCGAGAGGCCATTATAGCCGGTCGTCGCGATAATCGAGGAGATGTTGATGATGCGGCCGGCGCCGTCGGCCATCATCTGGCGCGCGACATATTTGGTGAGAATGATCGGCGACAGCACGTTGAGCTGCACCAGCGCCTCGATCTCGGAATTGTGCATGGTCGCGAGCAAGCCTTCGGTGCCGAGGCCGGCATTGTTGACGAGGCCGTAGATCGGGCCGAATTCATCGCGCACGAGTTTTGCGTAGGCGGGGATCGCGTCGATCACGGCGAGGTCGCAAGCGCGAAAATGCAGGCGCCCCTCCGACCCGGCAATCGCCGCCTTGAGCTCGTCGCTCTCGCGCCGCGCCGCCGCGATCACGTTGTAGCCGCCATTAACAAGCCGCTGGCCGATCGCAAGGCCGATACCGCGGCTACCGCCGGTGACGAGAACATTATGCATCGGTGCGCGCCAGTTTGCCGGCCGGGGTGACGTCGAGCGCCTCGACGAAGCGGATCACCGCCGGCACCTTGTGGGAGGCGAGCTGAGCGCGGCACTGATCCAGAATCTGGTCGCGGATCTCTTTCGCGCGCGCCGGATCGGTGCCGTCGGCGAGGATCACGTCGGCGACGACGATGCCGCCGGTGATCGGGCTCTTGCGTGACTTCGCCCGCGACATCCGCACATCGAGATGACGGTTGATCACCGCCTCGATCTCTTCGGGGTGAACCTTCAGCCCACCGATATTGATGATGCCGCCGCGGCGGCCAACGAAATAGTAGCGGTCGCCGCGCAATTCGACGATATCGCCGCTATCGACATACCCGTCTGCATCGGTGAGCGCAGCCGCGTCGCGGCCGATATAGGCGTGCGCCGTGCGCGTCGAACGGATACGTAGCGAGCCGTCGACGACCTTCATTTCGACGCCGTTGCGGTTGCCGAGGTAGTCCGCCGGAAAGCCTTCCAGCCCGTCATTGACGGCAAAGCCGACGCCGGCCTCGGTTGACGCATAGGCATGGCCGACGGAGGAATTCGGGAACGCCGCTTTCAGGCCGTCCAGCACCGCCTGGTCGGCGATCTCGCCGGAGAGGCGGACATAGCGCGGCGCGAACTGCGCGGCCGAGCCGCTCATCAACAGCTTGCGCCAGTGCGAGGGCGTGCCGGAGATGTGGGAGACGCCCCGCGCGTTCAGCCGCGTGACGTGATCGGCGAGCGCCTCATGCGGATCGGACAGCACCATCGAGCCGCCCGAGAGGACGGCGCGGAGGAATATCTGCAGGCCGCCATAGCGGCGGATGTCGTAGAACGTCGCCCATACCGGCGCGGGTCCGCGCGCCGGGCCTTCGGCGACGATGGCGCCGGTGAGTGCTTCCAGCGTATGGCCGACGATTTTCGGCACGCCCGACGTGCCCGAGGTGAGCATCAGCCATTCCGTGGCGCGTTCGGTCCTGGCCGGCGCTGTGGCTTGAAGCGGCAGTTGTGCGGTGACGACCAGCGGCACGCCAGTCTCGGCCCAGCGATCGGGCTCGTCGGTGACAACGGCATCGATCCCGGCATTCGCCATCAGCGCGTCGAGATGCGCCGGGTTGAGATCCGGCGGGCACAGCAGCATGCGGCGGGCAATACCGTCGAGCTCGATCATGGCAAGACCCGATCGGAGCTGGTCGGACAATTTCAGCAGCACCGCGCGGCCGGACAGCTCGCCCAGGCGGCCACCCAGGACCGTCTGCGACAGGATATCCGTCAACGACACGACATCGTGCGCGTCCGACAGCGTGCGGCCGGTCAGCTCCGCGCCGAGATGGTCGCGGAGCGCAAAGATCTCACGCGGGGACATTTTCGTAGGCCCGCACGAAATCGCCCACGGTGGCGGGGAACGCTGCGTCCTCGGAAATGGTGAAAGGGTCGACGCCGGTCTCGTCCTCGAGGCGCGCCACCAGGATGGCGAAGGCGAGCGAGTCGAAGCCCGTCTCGTGCAGGGACAGCTCGTCCGAGAGTGCGGGAAGCGCGACGTGCTGCTCTTTGGCGATCTGCTGGATCGCTTCAATGACCTTAGACCGTACCGACATGGCTGGCTCGCTTCTGTTGTCGTTCGTGTTGCGGCGGTTCTTGATGACCGCCTCCCTTGCCCGTTTGTTTACCCGACAGAAGTAAATGGCTTCTTGGACAATTCGGATAAAATTGGACCTATCTGGCGGATTTTCGCGCGGCTAGAGCCGGATCGTACCCTGGTTGATTTGCGCATACGTCTCCGCGTCCAGCGCGACATAGGCGCCGGTCTTCGGGTCCAGCATGAACAGCGGATCGGAGACCGCGCCGGGATCAAATCCCTCGCGCGCGAGCTCGCCCTTCTTCTGCTTGAACGTCTCGGTCGCATCGAGCTCGCGCGAGATGCGTATGAAGACGGGATGAGCATAGGCGGGCAGGCGCTGTGCGAGATGGGCGGGCAGTGCCTCGACGGCGAAGCCTTCGTTCACCACGATCGCACTCATGCCGGCGCGGCCGTCGGTGCCGGGAATGCCGACGCCGTAGGTGGTGGCGTCGATCACGCCAGTGAAACCCCGCATGGCGTCGTTGACCTCCGAAGTCGCGACGTTCTCGCCCTTCCAGCGAAAGGTGTCGCCGATGCGGTCGACGAAGTGGAAGAAGCCCTTCTCGTCGAGCCGCATCAGGTCGCCGGTGCGGAACCAGGAATCGCCCTTGGCAAAGACATCGCGCAGGATCTTCTTCTCGGTCTCGCTCGCCTCGGTGTAGCCCTCGAAGCGGCCGCCGCCCTCATCCGCCGTGCCGATGCGGCCTATGGCTTCGCCGGCCTCGCCGCGCGCGCAGGGGATACAAAACCCCTCCGCATTGCGCAGCGGGGCGCCGTTATCGGGCTCGAGCTTGACGAGACCGGCAGGGAAACGATGCGCAAGCAACGGCGGAACGCGGCCGATCGCGCCGGGCTGGCCCTCGACGTTGAACAGCGAGAAATTGCCTTCCGTCGCCGCGTAGAATTCGAGGATGCGCGGAATGGCGAAACGCGCCTGAAAATCGTCCCAGATGTCACCGCGTAGGCCGTTGCCGCAGACGAGCCGCAGGCGATGCCGGTTCTCGTATTCCGACGGCGGCGCCTTGAGCAGATAGCGGCAGAGCTCGCCGATATACTGGAACAGCGTACAGTCGTGGCGCACGATGTCGGGCCAGAAATTCGAGGCTGAGAATTTATCTGCGATCACAACCGAGCCCCCGGCAGCGAGCATGCTGCATGGTGCCACGATGCCGCCAACCGAGTGGAACAGCGGCAGGCAATCGTAGAGCCGGTCCTGCGGCGTCGCGCCGGTGAGGCCGGCGAACCAAAAGCCCCAATTGAGGATGCGGCGGTGGCTGATGCTTGCGGCTTTCGGCAGGCCGGTCGTCCCGGACGTGTAGATCAGCAGGGCCCGGTCGTCGATGGTGACGTCACCACGCTCGTCCGGCGAAAGCGGCCGGTCATCGAGGGCGTCGAGCGCGACATCGATCGGACGCTCGCTGCGGGCATCGCCGTGGGTCCAGACCTTTGCTTCCGTCTTCAAGTGCGGCAACGCGCCGGACAGCTCCGCTGCAAGCTCATGCGCAACAATGATGTGAGCGGGCTTTGCGACTCCGACGCAATGCGCGAGCGAGTGCCCGACGAGCTTGGTGTTGATCAGCGCGACCACGCCGCCGACGCGGCTGATGCCGAGCCAGGCCGCGACATAATCGATGCCGTTCGGCATGATCAGCGCGACAGTGCCGCCCTTGGCCACACCGGCCGAGCGCGCCCAGCGCGCATAACGATTGATGCGTTTCGAAAGTCCCTCATAGTCGAGGCTCGCGTCATCGGTGGTCAGCGCAACGCGATCTGGCTGGCGCTGCGCCCAATCGTCGACGACATCGGCGAACAGCCGGCCCGGCAACGTCTCGATCCGTGCGGTGAGCTCGATCGCCTTCAGCCAGATTTTCGAAGCCGAAGGTGCGCGCGCGGCTTTCGGTTGCTCGATGACGCCGGTTGTCATGCCGTTCATTCTTTACGTGTCTGCGGGTTTCCGGCAGCTTAGCTCGCACGCCCTGCCCAGATGTTAAGAGACAAGGTAAAACCGGGTTAGTGCACGATTAACTCTAGTGATCCTTTACCAAACCGGAGGCGATCGAGGTGCGCCGCCTGGCAGTTCTTGCAATAGCAAAGCCAGTTGTCGGGGCGTGAGGCTAGGCGGCTCCGGGCAAACGGGTTAGTCTTTTTGACCCTGCATTGTCCCGGTTGCGAAAGGGAGACGACCTGTGGCTCTCGGCTCGTCTGAATTTCCCGTCCAGGCCGCGCCGTTCGAGCAGCCGCTGACCAATTTTGCCAATGGCCTGAGGCGCGGACAGGTCAAGGTGGTCGCGATCGGCTCGTCGACCACGGCGGGCGAAGGAGGCATCGCGCCCTATCCGCAACGATTGCTGGCGGACCTTCGGAGCATATTTCCGAAGCCCGGGATCGATGTCATCAACCGGGGCGTCGGCGGCGAAGAGGCTCCCAAGGAGCTTTTGCGGTTCAAGCACGACGTCTTCGACCAGAAGCCGGATCTCGTGATCTGGCAGGTCGGCACCAATGCGGTGTGGCAATCGGCCGATCAGAATCCACCGACCTTCGACGAAACCAGGAGGGCCATCGCTGACGGCGTCGATCAGCTGCTTGTGGACGGAGGGATCGACGTCATCCTAATGGATCTGCAATATGTGCCGGCGGTGCTGACGCCGGCCAAGGCCGACAAGGCGAACGCGATGGTCGCAGCGATCAGCGAGATCGCGCATGCAAAGCGGGTCAACGTCTTTCGCCGCTTCGCGCTGATGAAGGGCTGGCACGACGTTGCAAGAATTTCGTTCGACCGCATGGTCGACCCGGGCGACGACAGCAGGCTGCACGCAAGCGACTGGACCACGGACAAGATGACCTGGCAGTTGACCGACGCGATCGTCACCGCGGCCAACGAGGCGCCCCACGGCAGCTAGCCCTGCATACTCCGTCTGATTGACGGCCGAACGGGCGGTGAGCCCTAGCCGCCTCGCTGATGGCGCAAGCGCTGCGGCGGTGCGTTGAACGGATAATACGGATTGAGATCGCAGCTGGCGGAGCGGCCGGAAGCCGTAGCTCGGCACTGCGGCACTGAGGTGAAGGAGCAATCGTACCACTCCCCGCCACCGCCGTTTGCACCGGAATAGACGTGCATGCAGACGGGATGGCGCGGATCGAAGGTCTGTGCATGCGACGGCGCGGCCGTGAGCAGGGCACCGACGGTCATGATCAGGCCGAACAAGCGATGCATGAAAATTCCCCCTGAAGGCCGTTGCGGATCGCTAGTGCACGTTCTTGTGGCGCCGGCGCGGCGGCGGCGGGGGTTGGTCGAACGCATAGTAGGGATTGACGTCGCAGCTTGCCGAGCGGCCCGAGGCCGTGGCGCGGCACTGCGGCAGCGAGGTGAAGGAGCAATCGAAATAATCGCCACCGCCCCCGCCAAAACTACCGGGCGTATAGACGTGCATGCACACCGGGTAACGCGGATCGTAGGTCTGGGCGCTGGCATCTGCCGCCACGAACAGCGTGGCAATTGCGGTCAGGGTCAGGATCGGCAAACGCATGGAGAAATCCTCGAATCTGTCATGTCGGCCATGTCGGCGGCCCGGATGCCGGCCACCTCGTATGGCATAACACCATGGCAGAGGCGACCGTTCCTGCGCGCAGATGACGGCAAGGTGAGTGCGGTGCACTGCGCCCGCTACGCGCCGAGCCCTTGCAACACCAGCCGGTTCAACCTTGCCGCAAACGCCGCAGGGTCCTCCGGCAGCTCGCCGTCTAGGATCTGCGCCTGTTCGAGCAGGAGCAGGCTGAGATCGTCAACCATCTTGGAGCCGGCCTGAGCCTTCGTGATCGCCGTCACCAGCGGATGGCGCAGGTTGATCTCAAGGATCGGCTTGGTGCGCATGCCACGGTTCTGCTGAGACAGGATGCGCTCGAGCTCGCGGCTCGGGCCCTGGCTGTCGGCGACGAGGCAGGACGCGGAGCTGGTAAGACGCGTCGAGGCCTTGACGTCGCTGACGCGCTCGCCGAGCGCGGCCTTGATCACCGCGATGGTGGCGGCCTCGTCGGCGGGCGGCTCGTCCTTTTTCGCCTCGTCGGCTTCGTCGACGCGCGGGATCAGGTCGAGATTGAGATCGCCTTGGCTCAGCGACTTCAGCGGCTTGCCGTCAAACTCCGAGGGCATCGAGGTCCAGAAGGCGTCGACGGGATCGGACAGCAGCAGAACTTCGATGCCGCGCGCAGTCGCCGCCTCGAGCCGGGGGTTCGACTTCAGCCGGTCGATGCTGTCGCCGACGAGATAATAGATCTCGGTCTGGTTCGGCTTGAAACCGGCGACGACGTCCTTGAGCGAGCGCTTCTCGCCCGAGGTCGTGGTGAAACGCGACAGCGCGAGCAGCTTTTCTCGGCGTTCGAAATCCTCGTAGATGCCTTCCTTCAGCACCGCGCCGAAGGCCTCCCAGATCTTCGCGAAGTTCTCCGGATCCTTCTCCGCCAGGCTTTCGAGCTCGGACAGCACGCGGGTCGCCACGGCCTTGCGGATCTGCGCGAGCTGCGGATTGTTCTGAAGCATCTCGCGGGAAATGTTGAGCGGGAGATCCTCGCTGTCGACGACGCCGCGGATGAAGCGGAGATAGCCCGGCAGCAGATCGGCATCGTCAGTGATGAACACGCGGCGGACATAGAGCTTGACGCGCCCCTTGCGGTTCGGTTCGAACAGGTCGAACGGCTTCGTCGAGGGCGCGAACAGCAGCACGGCGTAGGAGTAACGTCCCTCCGCGCGATAATGCAGCGTCATCGCGGGATCGTCGAAGGCGGAGGCGATCTGCTGATAGGCCTTCTTGTAGTCTTCCGGCGTGAGCTCGGATTTCGAGCGCTGCCACAGCGCGCTCGCAGAATTGATCTGACGCGGTTCGCCCCCTTCAGGCACGAGCTCGATGGGGAAGAGGATGTTGTCGGAATAAGCGCCGACGATACGTTCGATCTCGTAAGCTTCGAGATATTTCTTCGCATCGTCCTTGAGATGCAGGACGATCTCGGTGCCGCGCTGCACGCGGCCCGCATCCTCCTCGCTGGCACGCGCGATCTCGAAGCCCGAGCCGCCCGAGGACGTCCAGGTCCAGACGTCGCTCTCGCCGGCGCGGCGGCTCACCACGACGATCTTGTCGGCTACCATGAAGGCGGAATAGAAGCCGACGCCGAACTGGCCGATCAGGCCGAGACCATCCTTGGCCTCCTTGAGCTTCGATACGAAGGCCTTGGTGCCCGAGCGGGCGATGGTGCCGAGGTGGTCGATCAGCTCCTGCCGCTCCATGCCAATGCCATTGTCGGCGATCGCAAGCGTTCCGGCCGTCTTGTTCGGAATGATCCGGATCTTGAGCGCGTCGCCTTCGCCCAGCAGCGCCGGATTCGCGATGGCCTCATAGCGCAGCTTGTCGCAGGCGTCAGAGGCATTGGAGACGAGCTCGCGCAGGAAGATATCGGTCTCGGAATAGACGGAATGCACCATCAGGTGCAGAAGCTCGGAAACCTCGGCCTGGAAGGGCTGCGTATGCACAGCCGTGTCTGACGTCGTCATGCGTTTACCCGGTCAATCCAAAGAGGAAGAAACCCGGGATATAACGCGAGGGGGCAGGGGATCAAGTAGACGTCAGCAATCGCCCTCCGGGCGGAGGGCGACTTGTCCGTGGCCAAAGCCGATCAAGTCACACAGCGGCCGGGTTGGAGCAGCTTTGCGACCTCGGTCAGGGAGCTGACCATCGGCTCGCAGGCGATCGTCGGCTTTTTGCGGCTCTGCTTCTGGTCCGGGAGCAACACCGGCGGCTTGGCGTTGCCGGTCTCGATCACCGCGGGGACCCGCAGCAGCACCGACGTGTCGGCCAGATCGTTCAGCCGCATCGACACGGTGCGGGTCGGAACCTCAGCCTGCTTGATGTCGGCCAGCCGGTCCGCTTTGCTGGAGCGATTGACGTTATGGCCCGGCTTGTCAGCGACCGCCTGCCAGCGGTCGGCCGGATCATGGCCGGAGGCCAGCTGCACGGCGCCGACCTGGACGGCGCCAAGCGTCGCGGCGATCGCGACGGCGCCTAAAAATACCTTTTGAATCTGTGACATGGCTGTCGGTCCCTCGCCCCATGGCGATCGCGGGAACAACGCGAGGAGAGGACCCAGAGTTCTCAGGCGTTAAGATCACTTAACCGTGTGCGAAAAGGCAGGGTGCGAAAAGGATGGCCCCACGAAAAATTTTGCAACCCCCTGGAACGACTTTCAGGGACGGGAGTCGTATCAACAGCCGGCTATTCCCCCCTGCCCCATAAGCCGGCGACGTAGGGCGCGACTGTGGTGATGCCAGTCGCGCCTTACTTTTGTCTGGCGTTCAGTTCGCCTTCCCCGCAAGCCACTCCCGCCCCTCCGCATAGAGCTTCTCAACCTCGGGCCCGGTGAGGCCTGGCATGTCGCGCTTGACCTTGTAGCCGATCAGCTCCTGCATGTAGGCGAGGTGGCGGTAGCCTTCGGGCAGCGCGGCAAGGGCTTTCTGGTCGAGCTGAAGCGTCGCGGAGGGATCAACCGGGTCGATCCGGTCCTTCTCGTAGATCGGCTGGCGGCGGACGATGCCCCATTTTCCCTGCCGCTTCTCCAGGAAATCGTAGAAGCGCCCGGTGCAGACGACGTCGCAGGGCACGTCGTGCACCGGTGCGCGCTGCGAGATGGTCATCTTGGTCTGCGCGATGGCGCGCGCCCCCTCGAGATCGATGCTGCAGCCACCGAGGAAATGCAGGATGCGCACGCCCTTGGCGAACCCCTCCTGGCTGACCCGCATGAAATCCCGCGCCGGCCCCTGAAACCAGGTGGCGGACATCCAGCCTTCCTCGTGCCAGACGGTGGCAAAACGCTCCCAATCGCCGGCATCGCGCCACACCGCCCAGTTCTCGACGAGGTCGCGGATGGCGAGGCGATCGAGGAGTTGCTGGTCCATGAACACGTCTCCGATGGCACCGCGGCTGCAACGGCCGCTGCGCGAGGTATGAGCGGCGAATTCGATGGCCGTCAAGCGTGACAACCGGATCAACAAAAATCCGGCGCACCTTGCGGCACGCCGGATCGGATTTCGTCAAAATGCCGGGCGCTGGCGCCTTCGTTACGCCGCCGGTACCTTCGGCGCGCGGTTGCGGGAGTTGCGCTGGAAGAACAGCGCCTGGCTCGCCACCGCCGACACCATCGCCGGCTGGAACGGTTTCGAGATCAGGAAGGCCGGCTCCGGTCGCTCGCCGGTGAGGAAGCGCTCGGGGTATGCGGTGATGAACACCACCGGCACTTCGAAGGTGCGGAGCAGCTCGTTGACGGCGTCGAGGCCCGACGAGCCGTCGGCGAGCTGGATGTCGGCGAGGATCAGGCCCGGTCGCTTGTTCTTTGCCAGCGCGACCGCATCGGCGTGGGTGCGGGCGACGCCGACGACATTGTGGCCGAGGTTCTTCACCAGGCTCTCGAGATCCATGGCGATGAAGGTCTCATCCTCGATGATCAGCACGTCAGTGGCGATCTCGGCTGCCATCTCACGCCCTGCGGCATCCGCAAGCCGGCGCGTCTCACCGACGTCGGTGCCGAGAATGTAGCCGACCTCTTCTTCCGAAAATCCCTCGAGCGAGAGCAGCAGGAAGGCTTGCCGCGGCAAGGGCGTGATGTTGGACAGCCGCCGCTCCGGCGGCATCGGCAGGTTCGTCACCTCGGAATCGTCGTTGACGGAAACGGAATTCCAGATTTGGGTGAACAGCCGGAACAGGCCGGCGCGCGGCCCGTGGCTCTCGTCGAGCACCGACGGATCTCCCAGCATGGCTTCCAACATGGCTGCGACATAGGCGTCACCGGAGGACTGGCTGCCCGTCAGGGCGCGTGCGTACCGGCGCAACAACGGCAAGTGTTCAGCAACGAGCTGTGAACGGGACATCCCCACTCCATATCATCTTCGGGCCGACCTTGACGTGCAGGCGTTAGGCGGGGGGCCCGGGTTCCCCTGCTGGGCTGATTACGCCTCAGACCAAGAAAAGTTCCGCATGGGGGCGGAACTTTTTCTCGCAGCTCGCATTGAGCCTATCCAGGGAACGGCTCCCGGTTGAGAGAACTTCTCGATTTTACAGCTACTTAACTCGGGGAAACGTGGAACAGGTCATGAAAGATCTCAAGTCTCAAGCCAGCAAAAGCACGACCCCCGGCAAGGGAGGGCTCACTCCGGAGATCCAGTCCCGGATCGGGCACCAGCTGCGCGCCATGTACGACGACGTGGTGCGGCAGGGGGTTCCGGACCGGTTCGCGGAACTGATCAAGAAACTTGATGCGCCGGGAGCGACCCCCCAAGTGGAAAATGGTGGCGGCTCTAACGACAACAATGGGAGGGATTGATGCCTCTCACGGATTCCCTGCGTAACGACATCCTGGCGGCCGTGCCCAGTCTGCGCGCGTTTGCCATCTCGCTCAGCGGCAATGCGGACCGCGCCGACGATTTGGTCCAGGAGACGCTGTTGCGGGCGCTCGCCAACATCGACTCGTTCCAGCCCGGCTCCAATCTGCCGGCATGGCTGTTCACGATCCTGCGCAACCTGTTCCGCTCCGACTATCGCAAGCGGCGGCGGGAAGTCGAGGATGCCGAAGGCAATTATGCTAAGACGCTGAAGACGCAGCCCTCGCAGAACGCCCATCTTGAGTTCGAGGAATTCCGCACGGCGCTCGACAAGCTTCCGCAGGACCAGCGTGAAGCGCTGATCCTCGTCGGCGCCTCCGGCTTCTCCTATGAGGACGCGGCTTCGATCTGCGGCTGCGCAGTCGGCACGATCAAGAGCCGCGTCAACCGTGCGCGCTCCAAGCTCGCGGCGCTGCTCTATGTCGACGGCGCCGAGGATTTCGGGCCCGACGAGACCATTCGCGCCGTGATCGGCGGCAGCGGCGGCTGACGGCCGGCGTCAATCGAACTGAGACCGCGATGAAGGCGGCCGCATCCGCGGCCGTCTTTTCGCGCGAACGGGATCACGTCCAATACGAAGCGTGCATCGCCTCGATCACTCGTCCACGAAGGTCACGGTCTCGGCCAGGCTCGCACGCGACGTCCGGTAGCTGTTGACCTTGTGGGCATTGTCGGCATAGCCGAACGAGATACCGCAAACGATGCGGCGATCATCAGGCAAATTGAAATGGCGGCGGATCAGGCCGGAGTGGCGCGCGAGCGCCGCCTGCGGAATTGTGCCGAGCCCGAGCGCCTGCGCGACCAGCATGAAGTTCGAGACATAGGCGCCGCAATCGATCGCACCGTAGATGCCGAGCGGCTCGTCGGTATGGATGATGGCCACATGCGGCGCGCCGAAGAAATTGTAGTTCTCCAGCGCCTGCTTGGCATAGGCCATCTTGTCTCCGCGCGCGATGCCGAGCGTGTTGTAGAGCTGAAAACCGCTCTCGCGGCGGCGTTCGAGATAAGCGCCGAGATATTCGCGCGGCGGCGTGAAATCATAGTCGTCCCCGAGCCCGCCCGAAGCCTCCTTGTAGATCAGCTTGCGGAAACGCTCCTTGGCCTCGCCGCTGGCGATGACGACCTGCCAGGGCTGGCTGTTGCACCAGGACGCCGTGCGCTGGGCGGTGGTCAGCACGTGCTCGATCGTCGCGCGATCGACTTCCTTGGCCAGGAAGGCGCGCACCGAGTAGCGCTCGTTGAGCAGCTCTTCGAGCACGCCGATGCGGTTGTTATGATTGACTGCAGCGTCCATTGCTTAAGCTCGCTTTCGTGCCCCGGACGCGACGCAGCACGAAGTGATGCGGCGCTGAGGCGGGGCCCATTGTGGCCTGTCTATTATGGCTCTTGGGTCCCGGCTCGCGCTTCGCGCGTCCGGGACACGAGATGTCAACGCCCCTTGGTCGGAATCTTGTTGTACGGCACGTCCTTGTCCACGCGGATGTCGCCCGGCAATCCCAGCACGCGCTCGGCGATGATGTTGCGCAAGATCTCGTCGGTGCCGCCCGCGATGCGCATCGAAGGCGAGGACAGCAGCATCTGCTGGAACTGGCCCTGCACGGTCTCCTCGTCCGTGCCGGTGAGAACGCCGGCCGCGCCCTGGAGGTCCATGGCATAGGTTGCGATGTCCTGTAGCATCATGCCGGAGACGAGCTTGCCGATCGAATTTTCCGGTCCCGGCCGCTCGCCCTTGGACAGCGCCGAGATCGCGCGGTAGCTGGTGTATTTCAGCCCGCTCGACTTCACCGCCCAGCTCGCGAGTTTTGAGCGCACGGCGGGATCGTCGATGGCGAGGCCATCCTCCAGCATCAGGTTGGAGCAGAACTCGAACATCTCCGGGACGCCGGTCGCAAGCCGCGAGCCGATCGACATGCGCTCGTTCATCAGCGTGGTCAGCGACACGCTCCAGCCCTCGCCGATGGCGCCAAGACGCTGGCTGTCGGGAATGACGACGTCGGTGAAATAGACCTCGTTGAACTCCTGCATGCCGTTGGCCTGCTTGATCGGGCGCACCTCGACGCCGGGGCTCTTCATGTCCAGGAAGAACATGGTGAGACCTTTGTGCTTGGGCACATTGGGATCGGTGCGCGCGATCAAAAGTCCGTAGTCGGAATAGTGCGCACCCGAGGTCCAGATCTTCTGGCCGTTGACGACCCAATTGTCGCCCTTCTTCTCCGCGCGCGTGCGCAAGCCCGCGACGTCAGAGCCCGCTGATGGCTCGGAGAACAGCTGGCACCAGATCTCCTCGCCCGCGGCCAGCTTCGGCAAATGGCGCCGCTTGGCCTCCTCGCTGCCAAAAGCCATCACGGTTGGCCCGCACATGCCCTCGCCGATCTGGAACGGCTGCGTCAGCTTGCCATAGACGCCTTCCTCCTGCTGCCAGATCACGCGCTCGATCGGCGTCGCACCGCGGCCGCCATATTCCTTGGGCCAATGCAGGCAGGCCCAATTGCCTTCGGCCTTCTTCTTCTGCCAGGCCTTGCCGACATCGACGATGTCGTGGTTGGCCAGCCGGATGCGGCCGAGCGAGGATTTTGACAGCTCAGCCAAAAACTCCTTCGGCGCGTTGGCCTCGACCCATTTGCGCGCGGTCTCGCGGAAGGCGGCTTCCTGCGGGGTGTCGTCGAAATTCATGGCGGACCTCTTCGTTCTTGCTCTGTCTTAGTCCCTCATGGTGAGTGGCGCGCAGCGCCGTCTCGACCCACGAGGCCCCCGTTGGGCCTGCATCCTTCGAGACGCCGCGCTCCGCGGCTCCTCAGGATGAGGATCATCAGCCTCTTCCCTTCGTCAGGATCCTGTTGAACGGCACGTCCTTGTCGACACGGATGTCGCCGGGCAGGCCCAGCACCCGCTCGGCGATGATGTTGCGCATGATCTCGTCAGTGCCGCCTTCGACACGGGTTCCCGGCGCGCGCAGCAGCATCGCCTGGAAGCGGCCGGCGAGTTCGGAATCTTCGGCACCGCTGATCACACCGGCAGCGCCTTGCAGATCCAGCGCATAGGTCGCGACATCCTGGATCATGGAGCCCGCGACCAGCTTGCCAATGGAGTTCTCCGGTCCCGGACGCTCGCCCTTCGACAGCGCCGAGATCGCGCGCATGCTGGTGTATTTCAGTCCGCTCGCTTTCGCCGCCCAGCTCGCCAGCTTCGCGCGCACCGCGCGGTCCTCGATTGCCGGGCCATCGTCCAGCATCAGGCTGGAGCAATATTCGAACAGCTCGGGGAAGCCGGTCGAGACGGCCGCGCCGATCGCGCTGCGCTCGTTCATCAGCGTGGTCAGCGAGACGTTCCAGCCGTCACCGACCTCGCCGAGGCGCTGGTGATCGGGAATGCGGACGTTGGTGAAATAGACTTCGTTGAAGTCGGAAGCGCCGCTCGCCTGCTTGATCGGCCGCACCTCGACGCCAGGGCTCTTCATGTCCAGGAAGAACATGGTAAGGCCCTTGTGCTTGGGCACGGTCGGATCGGTGCGGGTGAGCAGAATGCCGTAATCGGAATAGTGCGCGCCCGACGTCCAGATCTTCTGGCCGTTGATCACCCAGTCATCGCCATCCTTCTCGGCGCGCGTGCGTAGGCCCGCAACGTCGGAGCCGCCGGCGGGCTCGGAGAACAGCTGGCACCAGACCTTTTCGCCGGAGGCGAGTGGCGGCAAATAGGCGCGCTTATGCTCCTCGCGCGCGAACGCCATCATGGTCGGCCCGCACATGCCGTGGCCGATGATGAACATGCGGGATAGCTGGCCGAACGGCCCTTCTTCCTGCTGCCAGATCACACGTTCGATCGGCGACGAACCGCGGCCACCATACTCCTTCGGCCAATGCAGGCAGGCCCAGCCGGCATCTGCCTTCTTCTTCTGCCAGGCCTTTGCCACTTCCAGAATGTTGGCGTTCTTCAATTGCGTGCGGCCGAGCGAGGACTTGCGAAGCTCCTCCTCGTACTGCTTGGGCGCATTTGCCGCGATCCAGGCGCGAGCCGTGGCGCGAAATTCGGCTTCTTGCAGAGTGTCGTCGAAGTTCATGACGTTGCCTTTCGCCTACGCCGCGTTCTTCTTGCGCATGCGGTCGATCAACTGGTCTTCCCAATAGGACAGGCTGCCGAGCCCGAGCGCCATCGCGTTGGCGCGGCGGTAGTACATGTGGCAGTCGAACTCCCAGGTGAAACCCATGCCGCCGTGAACCTGGATGTTGTTCTTGGCGCAGTGCTGGAACGCCTGCGTCGCGCTGATGCGGGCCGCGGCGGCGGCTTCCGGCAGCTCCGCGGCGTTGGTCGAGAGCGCCCAGGCGCCGTAATAGCTGTTGGAACGCGCCAGCGTTGCCGACACGTACATGTCCGCCAGCATGTGCTTGACGGCCTGGAACGAGCCGATCTGTCGCCCGAAGGCGATGCGGTCGAGCGCGTAGTCGCGGCCCATCTCCAGCGCGCGGTCGGAGCCGCCCACCTGCTCGAATGCGCAGAGCACCGCAGCGCGATCGAGCACTTGAGTCAAGATGCTCCAGCCTTCGCCGGCCGCGCCCAGGGGCTCGGCCTTGCAATCCCTGAAAGTGATCTCCGCCTGCCCGCGGGTCGGATCGAGATTGGTCAGGCTTTTCACCTCGACTCCGCCGGCCCTGAGATCGACAATGAACAAGGAGATGTCGCCGTCGCGTCCGCTCGATCCCGTGCGTGCCGCCACCACCGCGAAGTCGGCGATCGTACCATCGGCGACCGGCTTCTTGACCCCGTTGAGCACGCCATTCGCAGCCGTGAGCTTGACGTTCTTCGGTGACGGATTGCCCTTGCCCTCGAACAGCGCCAGCGTGCCGATCGCCTCGCCCGAGGCAATGGCCGGCAACCATTTTTTCTTCTGCGCGTCACTGCCCGCGATCAGCAGCGCTTCGGCAGCCAGGTAAACAGTCGAGGAGAACGGCACCGGTGCGTTCGCCCGGCCCATCTCTTCGGCGATCACGCAAAGTTCGAGATGACCGGCGCCGGCGCCACCAAAATCCTCGGGAATGGCGACGCCGAGAAAACCCATCTCGGCGAGGCCTTTCCACAGCTCCTTGTCGTACGGCACCTTGCCGTCGAGGACTGCGCGCACTGCCTTGGGTGGGCACTTCTCGGTGAGGAATTTGCGCGCCTGATCGCGGAGCTGCTTCTGGTCGTCGGAGAAATCGAAATTCATGGCGCGTATCCGTGTTGCTGATGTCGATTACTTGAGAATGATGACGTCCTGGTCAGGCTTGTCAGCATAGAGCCGCCCCACCAGCGCGGCACGACGTTCCAGGCCGGCGCGCTGGTTGATGTAGCCCTTGTCGGTGAGCTCGTTGCCGTCGATCGAAGGCGGTTCCGCCATCAGCATGGCGCGCGCGATGATGCGGCTGCTGGCGCCTTCGCACTCCCGGTTGTGAGCTTCCAGCCCGCGCCTGAAGCAAGCGATCACCTCGGGATGCGTCACTGCATCCTCGAAGCTGAGATCAGGCTTGCCGACGAGTTGACGGCAGGCATGCAGGTTCGGCCAGGCCAGCAAGCCGATGAAGGCGCGATCCTGCCCCGCGACCAGGGCATCATGCACGACGGGCGTCGCGGCGGCGATCGCATCGGTGCGCAGCGAGCCGACATGGACGAAGGTGCCGGTGGTCAGCTTGAAATCTTCGACCACCCGGCCGGCAAAGATGATGCCCTTCACCGGATCGGTGTCGTCGACGAAGATTCCGGCGTCGCCGATGCAATAAAAACCTTCCTCGTCGAACATCTTCTTCGTCAGGTCAGGCTGGCCGAAATAGCCCGGCGTGACGTTGACGCCGCGCAGACGCAGCTCGTATTTCGAGCCGAACGGCACCATCTTCAACTCGACGCCGGGGAACGGCAGGCCGATCAGGCCGACGCGCTCGGTGTCCCAATAGGTACCGGTCGATGTCGGCGCGGTCTCGGTCGAGCCCCAGCCGGTGTAGAACACGATGCGCTCGCCGGTGGTCTTCACGGCGAGAGCCTGCATGCGGTCGTAGAGGTCATCAGGCAGCCGCGCGCCGCCATAGGCCATGATCGAGAGATTCTTGAAGAAGGAGCGGCACAGCGCCTCGTCCTTCTCCATGGCGGCGGCGAGCGCGGCATAGCCGGCGGGGACGTTGGCGTAATAGGTCGGCGAGATCTCGCGCAGATTCCGGAGAGTCTCCTCGAACTGCCCCGGCATCGGACGGCCGTCATCGATATAGAGCGTGCCGCCATCGACCAGGATCGGGTGGAACGCCGCATTGCCGCCCATGGTGTGGTTCCAGGGCATCCAGTCCAGCATGGTCGAGATCGGACCGCCGGGATCGCGTGGCCGCACCTGCATCATCATGGCCGCATTGGCGCACATCATCGCTTGCGTGTTGATGACGGCCTTGGGCATGCCGGTCGAGCCTGACGTGAACAGCAGTTTGCCGACGGTCTCAGGCGTGATCTTCGCGATCGACGCTTCGACATCGGCAGTCACAGCTGTCGCCGCGAGCTCGGCAAAACTGACGCTCTCGATGCCATCGCAGGGCCGCAAGACGTGAACGATGGTGACGCCGGTGAGATCGAGCGCTTTCAGCGCCTTCTCGAAGGTCGGGCCGTCCTGCACCATCACCACGCCGGGCTTGATCAGGTCGAACAGGTATTTCAGCTTGACGTGATCATGGCTCATCAAGGAGTAGGCCGGCGAGACCGGCGCGGCCGGCACGCGCGCCTGCATCGCGGCCTGCGTCATCAGCGCGTGCTCGATCGAATTGCCGGAGAGGATTGTGACCGGGCGGCCGTCGAGCGCAAGGTTAAGCAGGCCTTGCGTCAGCGCATCCACGATGCGCTTGGCTTCGCCATAGGACAATTTGCGCCATTCGCGGTTCGGGCCACCGCGCTGGGCAAGCCAGATCCGCTCTGGCGCTTCCTTCGCCCATTTTGCCAGCGAAGCCGGAATATGCTTCTCGTAGGTCTGCAGCGGGATGCGCGACTTCAGCACCACCGTGCCGTCGTCGCGGCGCTCGACGTCGATGTCGCGCCCAAGCCACTTGACCTTGCGAAAGGCGGGTTTCGTCATCACCGCCGCCGCGCTTCCACTCATAGTGCGTCTCCCGGAATTTCTCGTCCTTTACGGATCTTCATTGTCAGCGCCTGATATAGACAGGCTTTCGCTTCTCAAGGAAGGCCCTGATGCCTTCCGAAAATTCCTCGGAGCGGCTGCACAGGACCTGGTTGCGATCCTCCATCGCGATTACGGCTTCCAGCGATCCGGCATCGACGCTCATGTTGAGACATTCTTTGGACAGGCGTAGGCCCACGGGCGAGGCCGTGATCATCGCGTCGACATAGGGTTCGGCGGCCTCATCGAGCTTGTCCTCGTCGACGACCTCGGAGACCAGCCCGACCGCGAGCGCCCGCTCGGCGCCGATGAAGCGTCCCGTGAGGATCAGCTCCGATGCCACGGTGACACCGACAAGGCGTGGAAGAAAATAACTGGTGCCAATGTCGCAGCCGCCAAGGCCGAGCTTGATGAAGGCGCAGTTCATCCGCGCCGATCTCGTCGCAATGCGGATGTCGGAGGCGAGCGCCAGCCCAAAGCCGCCGCCGGCCGCCGCGCCCTGTACCAGCGCGAGGATCGGCTGCGGACAGCGCCGCATCAGCATCACGATGTCGGCGATGCGCCGCTGCGAATCCAGCGACTCGGTGACATCAGGCGGCTCCTGCTGGCCGGCACGGCGCGCCATCGCCGCCTTGAGGTCGAGGCCCGCACAGAAATTCTTGCCGGCGCCCTTCAACACCACGACGCGCGTGTCGCGGTTGCGCTGAAGGCCTTGGAAGTAGACGTTGAGCGCGTCGATCAACGCAGGATCGAGCGCGTTGAGGTGTTCAGGACGATTGAGCGTCACGGTGTCGACGCCGTCATTGTGCTCGATCAGCAGCGGTTGGGACATGCGCGCGACTTCCTTCATCCGCAACGATGGTGCCGATTACTGCGCCCTCTCCCTTGTGGGAGAGGGCATGTACGTCACGCGCCGCGCATTCGCTCGGGTGAGGGGTCTGCCTCCACAGGTGAGATCGTGGAGAGAACCCCTCATCCGGCGCGCTCAGGAGCGCGCCACCTTCTCCCACAAGGGGAGAAGGAAAAAGAGCTCTACCGCGGCGCCATGCGGATCGCGCCGTCGAGGCGAATGGTTTCGCCATTGAGCATTGGGTTCTCGACGATGTGCACGGCCAGCGACCCGTATTCATTGGCGTCGCCGAGACGCGCGGGATGCGGCACCTGGGCACCGAGGCTCTTGCGGGCCTCTTCGTTCAAGCCCATCAGCAGCGGCGTCAGGAATAGCCCGGGGGCGATGGTGTTGACGCGGATCTTCTGGCTCGCGAGGTCGCGCGCGGCCGGCAGCGTGAGACCGACGACGCCGCCCTTCGACGCTGCATAGGCGATCTGGCCGATCTGGCCTTCGTAAGCCGCGACCGAAGCAGTGTTGACGATGACGCCGCGCTCTTCACCGACCGGCTCGATCGTGACCAAGCGCTCGGCGAACAGACGCAGGCAGTTGAACGTGCCGATCAAATTGACGTTGATGATGCGCGCGAACTTTTCCAGCGGGTAGACTCCATCGCGGCCGACGATGCGCTGCGAGCCGCCGATGCCGGCGCAGTTCATCAGCACGCGCGCGACGCCGTGCGCGGCTTCCGCATTGGCGATCGCCGCCTTGATCTGCTCCTCGCTGGTGACGTCGGCATGAAGCGCGATGCCCTTCACTTCGGCGGCGACCTTCTCGGCGTTTTCCTTGCTCTGGTCGATCACGCCGATCTTGGCGCCCTTGGCGGCCATGGCGCGGGCGGTCGCGGCACCAAGGCCCGACCCGCCGCCGGTGATGAGAACGGCTACGTCTTTCAACTGCATCGCTTGTACCTTTCCTCGAACCTTTTCCTTGGGCGTTTCTTCTCTAGACTTCTGCGTTCTGGCCGGATCATCCGGCCGCGGCGGCTTCCTCGATATTCGTGAGAATGCCGCCGCAGATCAGCGTTTCCATGTGCTTGATATATTGCCGGCAGACGTCGTCGGTGACCGGGCCGACGCCGGTCGCGCGTGACATCGCGTGCCGGCCGAAGAACAAATGATCGCAGGCGCCGATCAGGCTGGTGTAGAACAGCACGGGATCGGTGGCGCGGAATTCGCCCTGACTGACACCTTCGGCGAGCAGGCGGCGATGGAAATCCAGCAGCGGTGCGACGAAGAATTTCGAGACTTCGTCCGCGGAGCCCGCGACGCTCTCGTGCAGCAGATAGTGAATCAACCGGTTCATGTAGGGAAACCGGTGATAGGCGCGGATGATGCCGCCGATGTGCAGCTTCAGCTTCGCGGTCGGCGTGATCGGCTGCGCCAGCAGATATTCCAGGTTGGACAGTTCCGTTCCTGCGTCGCGCTCGAGCAGCGCCAGCAGCAGGCCGTCCTTGTTGCCGAAGTGATATTTGACCAGCGCGGCGTTGGCGCCGGACTTCTGGGCGATGTCGCTCAGGGAAATCTCGATCGAGGAGCGTTCGATCATCAGCTCGCTCGCGGCCACGAGCAATTTCTCTGCCGTGGAATTCTTTCCGCTGGGGAGCCTGTTCGGTACGCTGGTAGTCACGGAGATCCCTGATTTTGGCGGAAGAGCGGCCGCAGATAAGCCCAAGCAGCGCCTCCCCACAAGAGTTAATTGATCGATTGACTAAACAACCGGTCGCCCCTTAAATCCCGCCCCGACAACCAACCGTTCAAAATAATCCAGGGAGAAACCGACATGGCCGAGGCTTATATCGTCGCCGCTGCGCGTACCGCCGGTGGGCGCAAGGGGGGCCGCCTCGCCGGATGGCATCCGGCCGATCTCGCCGCGAAGGTGCTGGACGAGTTGGTCGACCGCACCAAGGTCGATCCCGCGCTGGTCGAGGATGTGATCATGGGCTGCGTCATGCAGGTCGGCGAGCAGTCCAACAACGTGGCGCGCAACGCCATCATGGCCTCGAAACTGCCGGAGAGCGTGCCGGGCACCTCGATCGACCGCCAATGCGGCTCGTCGCAGCAGGCGCTGCATTTTGCTGCGCAGGCCGTTATGTCGGGCGCGATGGACGTGGTGATCGCCGCCGGCGTGGAATCGATGACGCGCGTGCCGATGGGCCTGTCGTCGCAGCTTCCCGCCAAGAACGGCTTTGGCAATTACAAGAGCCCGGGTATCGAGCAGCGTTATCCCAACATCGTGTTCAGCCAGTTCACCGGCGCCGAGATGATGGCCGAGAAGTACGGCCTCTCCAAGGATGAGCTCGACGAGTACTCCTACAACAGTCATCAGCGCGCGATCGCGGCGACGCAGGCCGGCCGTTTCAAGACGGAGATCGTGCCGCTTGAGATCACCCGCGCCGACGGCTCCAAGGACACCCACCACATCGACGAGGGCATCCGCTTCGACGCCACACTCGACGGCATCAAGGGCGTCAAGCTGATCGCCGAGAATGGCAAGCTCTCCGCGGCCAGCGCCAGCCAGATCTGCGACGGCGCTTCCGGCGTGATGGTGGTGAACGAGCGTGGCCTGAAGCAGCTCGGCGTGAAGCCGCTGGCGCGCGTCCACCACATGACCATGATGGGTGGCGATCCCGTGATCATGCTCGACGCACCGCTGCACGCCACCAAGCGCGCGCTGGAGAAGGCCGGCATGGCGATCGACGACATCGACCTGTTCGAGGTCAACGAGGCCTTTGCCTCGGTGCCGACCGCGTGGCTGAAGACCACCGGCGCCGATTCGGAACGTCTCAATGTCAATGGCGGCGCCATCGCGCTCGGCCATCCGCTCGGCGGCTCCGGCACCAAGCTGATGACGACGCTGGTGCATGCCTTGCATCAGCGCGGCAAACGCTATGGCCTGCAGACCATGTGCGAAGGCGGCGGCATGGCGAATGTGACGATCGTGGAGCGGCTGTAAGCCCTCTCGTGTCCCGGACGCGCTGCAGCGTGAAACGCTGCGGCGCAGAGCCGGGACCCATGCCTCACAATGGACCCCGGATATCCGGGGAACGTTACTCCCAGCCGCGTAAACAGAGACATGACACACCCCTCCATCCACGCCCGCGCCACACCCGACAAGATCGCCTATCAAATGGCCGGGACCGGCAAGGCGATTACCTATCGCGAGCTCGACGAGCTCTCGAACCAGGGCGCGCACCTGTTCCGCTCGCTCGGGCTGAAGGCCGGCGACCACATCGCGCTGCTGATGGAGAACCGCCTCGCCTTTATGGAGATCTGCTGGGCTGCGCAACGCAGCGGGCTCTATTACACCGCGATCAGCCGCTATTTAAAGCAGGACGAGATCGACTACATCATCGCCGATTGCGGCGCCAAGGTCGTGATCACGACACCGAAATGTGCCGACCAGATCAAGACGCTGATCAAGGGTGCGCCCGGCGAGCCGGTCTTCTACATGATGGACGAGCCGCAAGCCGGCTTCCGCTCCTACGACAAGGAAGCCGCCGCACAGCCGACAACCCCGATTGCCGACGAGGTTGCCGGCTATGACATGCTGTATTCGTCGGGCACCACGGGCCGGCCCAAGGGTATCAAGAAGGCTTTCGAGGGCAAGCCGATCGACGAGCCGAACGCGTTTCTGCGCGTGCTCTGCGCCAGCATGTGCGGCATGAACGCCGAGACTATTTATCTCTCACCGGCACCGCTCTATCACGCCGCTCCCTTGCGCTTCAACATGATGGCTGTCCTGCTCGGCGGCACCTCCATCATCATGGAGCACTTTGACGCCGAAGATTTCCTGAAACTGGTCGAAAAGTACAAGGTGACCCAGGCGCAGCTGGTGCCGACCATGTTCGTGCGCATGCTGAAGCTGCCGAACGAGGTCCGTAACCGCTACGAAGTCTCGACACTGAAGGGCGCGATCCACGCCGCCGCCCCCTGCCCGGTCGAGGTCAAGGCCAAGATGATCGAATGGTGGGGGCCAATCCTGATCGAATATTACGCGGGCTCCGAAGGCAACGGCGTCACCGTCTGCAACTCGAAAGAATGGCTGGAGCACCGCGGCAGCGTCGGCCGCGCCGTGGTCGGCAAGATCAAGATTCTGGACGAGAACGATGAGGAGCTGCCGACGGGCGAGATCGGCACGGTCTATTTCGCCGATGCGCCGGTTTTCGCCTATCACAACGATCCCGAGAAGACGAAGAAGGCCTATAACGCAAAAGGCTGGTCGACGCTCGGCGACGTCGGCTATCTCGACAGGGATGGCTTTCTCTTTCTCACCGACCGCAAGTCCTACATGATCATCTCGGGCGGCGTGAACATTTACCCGCAGGAGACCGAGGACGTGCTCATCACCCACCCCGAGGTCGCCGACGTCGCCGTGTTCGGTGTGCCGAACGAGGAGATGGGCGAAGAGGTCAAGGCGGTGGTGCAGCCGCACGATCCCAAGCGCGCCGGCAAGGAGCTCGAGGCCGACCTGATCGCCTATTGCAGGAGCCGCCTCTCGACGATCAAATGCCCGCGCTCGATCGATTTCGAAGCCGAGCTGCCGCGCACGCCCACTGGGAAGCTGGTGAAGCGGCATTTGCGCGACAAATATTGGCCGATGGCGGCGGCGAAGATCTAGCCAGCGGCGTCATCGCCTCAATCAAACAAGCTCGGCGTGTGGTTCACCAGCGCGCCTTCGATCTCCAGCATCTTCAGCTTCGTCACCACGCCGCCATTCGCGGAGAAGCCGCCGGGCTTGTTGCCGGCCGCCAGCACGCGATGGCAGGGCACGACGATCGGGCACGGGTTGCGGCCGAGCGCCTGGCCCACGTCGCGCGACAGCTCGACACCGCCGAGTTGCTTGGCGATGTCGCCATAGGTGACGGTCTTGCCCGGCGGAATGGTGCGGGCGATCGCGTAGACCCCGCGGTTGAAGTCGGGCACGCCATCGAGATCGAGCGGGATGTCGGTGAGGTCATCCGGCTCGCCCGCGAGCAGTTTTGTGATGCGGTCGATCGCCTGCTGTACTTCGGCGGTCGGCGCGGCTTCGCTGGCATCGGCATGGCGCTGGCTGATGCGGGTGCGGATCTTCTGCTCACCGCCCATCGGCAGTTGCGTGCCGTTGATGCCGCGCGGACCCCAGGCAATGGCGCAAAGGCCGATCTTGCTGTCGAAGAGGGCAAAATGCTGGTCGGTCATAACTTCGTCCTTGGCTTGCGTTCCCCTCGCATGCCCCAATGTGAACTGAGCTCAAATCTAGACTTGGAAATAGTTGCGATCCACCCGGTTTCCGGGAATCTTGCACAGGAGTTCCGCCTTCCCTGTTTGCGAGCCCAGAATGCAAAGCCTCCACGTCAACGGATACGACATGCCCTATCTCGACGTGGGCGAAGACCGAGGGCGGCCGCCGCTGGTCTGCGTGCATGGTTCGCTCAACGACTTTCGTGTCTGGGGCTGCGTGCTCGGTCCGCTGTCCCAGCGGCACCGGCTGATGGCCGTCAGCCTGCGGCACTTCTTCCCCGATCGCTGGGATGGCGTTGGCGACACCTATTCGATCGCCCAGCATGTCGACGACGTCATCGCCTTCATCGAGGAGCTCGACCTCGGCCCGGTTGATTTGATGGGCCATTCCCGCGGCGGGCACATCTGCTTCCGCGTGGCGCAGCGGCGGCCGGACCTGCTCCGGCGGCTGGTGCTGGCCGAGCCCGGCGGGGAGCTCGACGCGAGCCTCGATCCAGACTATGCCGGCGGCCCCTCGCCGTTGCTGGCGCGGTTCACGGCCTCGGCCGAGAAGATCGCGGCCGGCGACATCGACGGCGGCCTTGCAGTCTTCGTCGACACGCTGGAAGGGCCCGGCACCTGGCCGCGGCTGCCGGCCCTGGTGAAGCAGAATCTGCGTGACAACGCCTTCACGCTGATCGGCCAGGTCCGCGACAACCGCCCGCCGTTCTCGAGGGCCGACGCGGAGTCCATCAGGATGCCGACGCTGTTCATCCTGGGCGCGCGGACCAAGGGCCTGCTGCCGAAAGTGCTGCATGCGCTCGCGGCGCATGTGCCGTATTCCAGGACGGCGGTCATCCCAAACGCAACGCACCCGATGTTCGAGCAGGCGCCGCAGAAATTCTCCGAACTGGTGCTGGATTTTCTGGCGGGCTGATCATGCAGACACTTCGCGTCAATGGTTACGACATGGCCTATCTCGAAGTGGGCGAGGGGCCGCCGCTGGTCTGCGTGCACGGCACGCTCGGCGATTTCCGCACCTGGTACTCCGTGCTCGGTCCGCTGTCGAAATCGCATCGCGTGATCTCGGTCAGCCTGCGGCATTTCTTTCCCGAACATTGGGATGCCGTCGGCGACGATTACAAGATGGCCCAGCACGTCGCTGACGTGATCGCTTTCATCGAGCAGGTCGAACCCGCGCCGGTCGATCTGATGGGCCATTCGCGCGGCGGTCACATCGCCTTTCGCGTGGCGCAGGCGCGGCCCGATCTGTTGCGAAAGCTGGTGCTTGCAGAACCCGGCGGCGATCTCGATGCGAGCCTGCCGGTGCCCGCAGGCACGCCCGCGCACCCGCCGCTGGCGGCGCGCACGGCGCGCTCGGTCGAGATGATCCGCGCCGGCGACATCGAGGGCGCGCTGCAGAACTTCTACGAAGGCATCGAAGGCGACGGCTCGTGGCGGCGCGTGCCGGCGGCGGCGAAGCAGCAATTGCGCGACAACGCGATCACCTTCCTCGGCCAGATCAACGAGCAGCGCAGGCCCTACACGCTCGCGGACGCGCAGGCGATCACGACCCCGACACTCCTGATCGGCGGCGGGGCGACGACAGGGAGCCTGTCGGTGATGTGGCGTGTGCTGGCCGAGCACATCACCGGGGCGAAGACAGCCGTGATCCCCAATGCCGGCCACTGGATGTTCGAGCAGGCGCCCCTGGAGTTCGGCGAGGCGGTGGACGCGTTTTTGGCGGAGTAAGTGGCCTCACACTCTTTTTTCCTCAAAAACAACCCCATGCACAGTAGCTGAGCCCAGCAATATCAATGACTTAGGTGGCGCGAAATGAGGCTGGACGCCCCCTTGGCCGCGCTTGACGCCCTTATCCCCTCGCCGTATCCTTGAATACGGAATTCCGTATTCCCTCTCATGGTCTCGGAGCTGCCGGCGTGATCCCTCTCGACCCGCTTCCGAACTTGATCGACCAGGTCTATGCGCGGATCCTGGAGGCAATCTCCGACCGCACGCTGCAGCCCGGCCAGCGCATCCGGCAGAACGAGCTCGCCGACAGGCTCGGCGTATCGCGCCAGCCGGTGTCGCATGCGCTGCACCTGTTGCACCGGCAGGGACTTGTCGCCGAGAGCGGCCGGCGCGGCTTTGAAGTCACCCAGCTCGATCCCGCACGCATCCGCCAGCTCTACGAGGTGCGCGGCGCAATCGATGCCTTGGCGGCGCGGCTGGCAGCGGAGCGCGCAGGCGATGCGGCGGGACGCGCGCGGCTGGAGGCGGCGCTCGCCGCCGGACGCGGGATCGATGGCAAGACCACGCTCGCCGAGCTGATCGCGCTCGACGTCGCGTTTCATCGCGCGATCTATCGGCTCGCCGGCAATCCCGTGATCGAGGAGACGATTACGCCGCAATGGCCCCATATGCGCCGCTCGATGGCGACGGTGCTGTCGGAGCTCGATTATCGCGGCAGCGCCTGGGCCGAGCATGCCGACATTGCCGGACATATTCTCGCAGGAGATGCGAAGGCGGCCGAACGTGCGGCGCTTGCGCACGCGCAGACGGCGGGACGGATGACTGAGGAGAGATTGAGGGCGACGGAAGAGGCGGCGGCGTAGCGACCGCCACTGCCAAGACGTGGATGGCCGGCCAAGACGAGCGACAACAAATCAAAACAGGAGGACGCGCCGTGAAACTGTCCCAGGAGCAATTGGAGTTCTTCCACCACGAGGGCTGGCTGTTCCTGCCCGAACTGTTCAGTCCGGAGGAGGTCGATCTCCTCGCGCGCGAGGCGGTCGGCATCTATGACACGAACCGGCCGGAAGTCTGGCGCGAGAAGAGCGGCGCGCCACGCACCGCCTTTGCCGCGCATCTCTACAACGAGGCGTTCGGCATTCTGGGTGCTCAT
This sequence comes from Bradyrhizobium sp. CW1, assembly GCF_023100665.1. Classification (NCBI taxonomy): domain Bacteria; kingdom Pseudomonadati; phylum Pseudomonadota; class Alphaproteobacteria; order Hyphomicrobiales; family Nitrobacteraceae; genus Bradyrhizobium; species Bradyrhizobium sp. CW1. The sequence goes on along the minus strand of NZ_CP064684.1, from coordinate 893,591 downwards.
CCGCGCATGATCGGCCCGGTCGAGCAGCTGTTCGGCGAGCAGGTCTACATGCACCAGTTCAAGATCAACGCGAAATCCGCCTTCACCGGCGATGTCTGGCAATGGCACCAGGATTACGGCACCTGGAAGCGCGACGACGGCATGCCCGAGCCGCGCGCGATGAACATCGCGATCTTCCTGGACGAGGTGATGCCGATCAACGGCCCGCTGATGCTGGTACCGCAGAGCCAGAACGCCGGCGACCTCAAGGCCTCGCATGACCTCGCGACGACCTCCTATCCGCTGTGGACGCTGGACGAGGAGACCGTGACGCGGCTGGTCAAGCAGGGCGGCATCGTTGCGCCGACGGGAAAGCCCGGCGGCATGCTGATGTTCCACGGCAATCTCGTGCACGGCTCGGCCGGCAACATCACGCCCTATCCGCGCAAGATCGTGTACCTGACGCTGAACGCGGTTTCGAATTACATCCGTACCCCGACGCGGCCGGAGTACATCGCGCATCGCGATTTTGCGCCGATCAAGACGGTGGAGGACGACGCACTGGTGCGGCTCGCCCGTGCGCCGCGGCAGGCGGCGGAGTAGGACACTCTCGTGCCCCGGACGCAGCGCAGCGCGAAGCGGTGCGCTGCAGAGCCGGGCCCATACCACACGGATAGTTTTCTTTCTGGGTGCCGGCTCTGCGGAGTAGCGCCATAGTGCGTCGAAGACGCGCGTGAACGCGCTTATGGCGCTGCACCGCGTCCGGACCACCATACTTGATCGGGTAACAACATGAACCTCTTCCGCCTCCTCCAGGCCCGCGCTGCCGCCGGCAAGCCCGTCCGTGTGGCGCTGATCGGCGCCGGCAAATTCGGCTCGATGTTCCTGGCGCAGGTGCCGCACACGACGGGGCTGGAGGTACCCATCATCGTCGACATCGATCGCGACCGCGCGCGCGAGGCCTGCCGCACGGTGGGCTGGAGCGCCGAGCGGATCGCCGCCACCGTCTTCACCGATGATGGCGCGCGCGCCATCGCCGGCGGCGCGATGGACGTGGTGGTGGAGGCGACCGGCAATCCCGCCGTCGGCATCAAACACGCCCGCGCGGCGATCGCGGCCGGCAAGCATATCGTGATGGTCAATGTCGAGGCCGACGTGCTTGCCGGTCCGCTGCTCGCCCAGGAAGCCCGCAAGGCCGGCGTGGTCTACTCGCTCGCCTATGGCGACCAGCCGGCGCTGACCGCGGAAATGGTGGATTGGGCGCGCGCCACCGGTTTTCATGTGGTTGCCGCCGGCAAAGGCACAAAATATCTGCCGGCCTATCACGACGTGACGCCCGACAGCGTCTGGCAGCATTACGGGTTGACCGCGGGCGAGGCGCAATCGGCCGGGATGAATCCGCAGATGTTCAACTCGTTCCTCGACGGTACCAAATCGGCGATCGAGATGGCCGCGATTGCGAACGCCTGCGGACTGGACGTGCCTGCGGAGGGCCTGCTGTTTCCACCCTGCGGCGTCGACGACCTGCCGCATATCATGCGGCCGGGCAGCAAGGGCGGCGTGCTGGAGCGATCGGGCGTCGTGGAGGTGGTCTCCTCGCTCGAGCGCGATGGAAGGCCGGTGTTTCGCGATCTGCGCTGGGGCGTCTACGTCGTGCTGGAGGCGCCGAACGACTACGCCGCCGACTGCTTCAGGCAATACGGCCTCAAGACCGACGGCAGCGGACGGTACGCGGCGATGTACAAGCCCTACCATTTGATCGGCCTCGAGCTGAACATCTCGGTGCTGTCGGCCGCGCTGCGGGGCGAGCCGACCGGGCAGCCCCATGGTTTCCGCGGCGACGTCGCCGCCGTGGCAAAACGCAATCTGCGCGCCGGCGAGATGTTGGACGGCGAAGGCGGCTACACGGTGTGGGGCAAGCTGTTGCCGGCGGCCGCGAGCCTCAAGGCCGGCGCGCTGCCTATCGGGCTGGCGCATCGCGTGAGGCTGAAGCACGACGTCGCCCATGGCGAGATCGTGCGCTGGAGCGATGTCGAGTTCGACGCGGGCAACGAGACGATCAGGACGCGGAAGGCCATGGAAGCGGCGTTCATTAGCGCAGAGTAGGCCCTGTACTCATAAAATCGAGATTTATTGGTGCGGACTGAGCGATGTCCGCTGGCCGCCACATGTGCGCGACAGAGGGGCGAACATGCTCTGCTGAGTTCCGCCGCCTTCACCAGTCCATTGATTTCAGTGGCAACCATGACAAGGTAGCTCGCGCGGCACAACCAGTTGGACGCATGATGATGGTGGGCTCGGTCGTCAATGAAGATCGGCTCGCGAAAGAAAGTTTTTCTTTTGGGCCCTTTGAATTAATCCCGGAGCGGAGACGTCTAGAAAAATCGGGTGTACCACTTCAGTTGGGCGCCCGTAGCTTGGACATCCTTACAGTTCTTGTCGAGCATGCTGGCGAAGTTGTCAGCAAGAAGACTCTGCTAGCTCGGGTTTGGGCCGGCGTCACCGTCGACGAGGGTAGCCTTAGATTTCATATGGCGGGCTTGCGCAAGGTGCTCGGCGATGGAGAGGCCGGAGCGACGTATGTCACGACCGTGCCAGGACAAGGGTATAGCTTCGTGGCGCCTGTCTCACGAACGCTCAAGCCTGTTGCTGAAATCGCAAAATCGGGTCGACGCTCAACATTTCCGAATCGCCTTGGCAGGATGATTGGCAGGGACGACGCCGTGCAAGCGATCTCCTCGCATCTTATGGCCGAACGATTCGTGTCCATTGTCGGTCCGGGCGGGATCGGAAAAACAACTCTGGCAATATCTGTCGGCCACCAACTCACTACAGAGTTTGCCGATCTGGTTCACCTTATTGACCTGGGCTCACTTTCTGATCCGCATCTCGTGGCGGGTACGATCGGCTCGGCGCTCGGACTTGCCGTTGACGATCGCGATCCTATCCCCGGCCTTCTGGCCGCACTGCGAGACATCCGAGTTTTGCTGGTGCTCGATAGCTGCGAGCGTGTGATTGAGGCGGCTTCTGCGCTGGCAGAAACCATCTTCGAGGAAACGCCGCAAGTTTACATCTTGGCAACAAGCCGTGAAACCTTGCGGGTCAGAGGCGAGCACGTTCATTGGATAGCTCCCCTCGAGTTTCCGCCTGAGGGTCCCAATGCACGAGAGGCGATGGCATACGCTGCAGTACAGCTTTTTGTCGAACGCGTTACAGCAAGTCAGCCTCAGTTCATACTCAACGACGTCGATGCACCGGTCGTGGCCGAGATCTGCCGAAAGCTCGACGGAATCCCCCTCGCAATCGAACTCGCAGCTGGTCGTGTGGGCGCTTACGGAGTCCATGACGTTTTGCGGCTCCTCGACCACAAGTTCGAGCTCTGGCGAGGCCGGCGAACGGCGTTGCCGCGACACCAGACTCTGGCTGCAACGCTCGACTGGAGCTACGATCTTTTGCCGGAGCTTGAGCAGATTATCCTGCGCCGACTATCTGTTTTCGTTGGGCCGTTTACGATCGAGGCTGCCTTCGCGATCGCGGCCGGAGATGATTTGGACGATTCGCAGGTGATCGAGTCCGTTGCCAGTCTTGCCGCCAAGTCACTTCTGACAGCGAACGCTCGTCTCGCCATCCCGCTATACCGATTGCTGGATACCACCCGCGGGTATGTGCAGGAAAAGTTGGCCAGAAGCGATGATGCAAACCTCGTTGCTCGCCGTCATGCTGTCTATCATTTAACTTTATTCGAGCGGATTGGGGTCGAGCTGTCCGGTTTCCGGAAGAGCGAAAATGCGTCTGCCTCCAAGCTCGTTCGGTCCCTGAAAGGGGCAGGAAGCAACAATCTGACCGAAGCATCGGTTGCCACTAATGGTCGGCCGATCGATGAGATCCGCGTTGCCCTCGACTGGGCGCATGGCAAGTCTGGTGATTCGCTGCTAGCGCTCGACCTCACGGCCGCTGCCGCACCGGTCTGGATTCATCATATGCTCATAGACGAATGTCGGGAGCAGACAGAGCAAGCGGTTTTCCAAATCGACGAAAAGCTGGGTCGTGACGCGCGCCGGGAGCTCCGCCTCTTCTTCACTTTGGCGGTTGCGCATATGGAATCGACCGGGGACGCTGCGATCATCGACGATGCGTGGTTGCGTGTATCCCGATTGGCTGAAGAACTGGACGACAACGAATATCAGCTGAGGAGCTTATGGGGTCTCTGGATAGGGCGATACCTAAGAGGCGATTTCCCCGGTGCACTGCAGATCGCCGAAAAATTCGTCAACCTGCCTGATGGCGCTATCGATGTCGCTGATCGTTTCGTCGGAGAGCGGATTTTGGGAGTGACGCGGCACATTCTAGGGGACCAAGCCGGCGCCCGGCGACATCTGGAAAAAATGCTGGCAGGCTACGTCGCGCCGCCAGGGCAAATGCACGCCCTGCGATATCAGTTTGATCAACATGTGGCTGCCCGAACGTACTACAGCCAAACGCTTTGGTTGTTGGGTTTTCCGGACCAGGCAGCCGCGGTCGGCAAACACGCCTTCGATCATGCGACGGCACTTGGACACGATTTTTCTCTTCTCTATGCGATTGCCTTCGGCGCTTGCCCTCTAGCGCTTGAGATCGGCAATTTTGATGCTGCGGAAGCGCTCATCTCAACTATGCTTCATCGAGAAGCGACGTTCAGAGCAATGGGAGTATGGGGCCGCTGTTATGCTGGTATTCTGGAGATGAAGGGTGGCCACACCGCTGCGGGCCTTGCCCTGCTTCGCGAAGGCTTGAATGGCTTCCCCCCGACCGGCTTTCAAAGCCGCTATTTATTCCTTCTGGGCAATCTCGCACTCGGTGAGTCTGATATCGGCGATCACCGCGGAGCCAATACAACGATCGAAAGGGCGCTGGCTCAATCGGAAAGGAACGAGGACCGCTGGTTCGTCGCTGAACTGCTGCGCATCAAGGGTATCCTGGCGCTCAATCAAGGTGGCGCGGAGGCGCTCGTGTCGGCCGAAGCGCACCTCAATCACTCTCTCGAGTGGTCACGCCGCCAAGGCGCAATATCCTGGGAGCTCAGGACGGCGACAACTCTGGCATCCCTGATGCAGAAGCAGTCGCGTATCGGTGAGGCACGGGAGCTGCTAGCGCCCCTTTACGTTCGTTTCTCCGAGGGACTTGCCACTGCAGATTTAGTCAAAGCTCGTTCTCTGCTGACATTGTTGAACGAGCCAACCTAGCTTGGATCAATAAGGATTCGCAGCGTGATAGAGCCAATGCACGCCAGCCGCTACGAGAAAGAAGATGCCACGCCCACTCACCCCCGCAGAGCGTGATCTGGTTGCCTTTATTCTAGGTCAGCATTCGCCCTTGCAGGACCATTTTGGGCTCGTCGAGGAAATGAACGACGGTGGGATGGGTAGCCTTCTCTTTGTCGGCGCGGCAGATCGGCGTTTCGGCCGATGTATTGGCGAATGCGAATTCGACGATGCCGATGGAGTGCTGGTGTCGGTCGCGCTGAACCTCGGCCAGCGCGACGAGTTGTTTGAACTTGATCTGTGGAAAGTCGACTTTTCGCCGCTACAGAGGATCGCCGTCCTAGGTGATGTCCGTCCCTCACGGTGGTTGCGACACACGCTCAGATAAGCCAGATCTGAAGCCGTTCGAACCGGCTCGGCCAGCGGACCGCTCCGGGTCACAGTCTGACCTGGGCAACGATCCCGGACGTATCCGCTTTGGCTCTCGGTCAGGGAAGCAGTCGCTCTTGCTTTGCCTGCCTGAACCACTTCCGGAACATGTCTTCCGTATCCATCATCTCGGTGAAGCGGCGCGGTTGATCTTCACGGTCGAGACGATCGAGGGCGGACCGGATTCGGTGTGGCCATAGCGCAGGCTGTAATCGGCGTATTGGAACGAGAGGCCGACGAATTCGGCCAGCGCAGGCGATGCTAGGTCGTGCTTGCGCCGCAGCGCATCCCAGGGAGCGACCCAGCTCGGGAATTCCCTCGCGAGCGACAGCGGGACCGGCCTGCCCGGCTTCATCTCCAGTGCATCGGCGACCGCAGGCCAGATGTTCTCCCAGGTAAAGACGTCGCCATTGGTCACATTGAAGGCCTCGTTGCGCGCGGCCTCGGCCTCGCCCGACCAGGCGATGGCGCGGGCGAGAAGATCGACGTCGACGGCCTGCCCCACCCGCGGAGCGCCGCCGGGGTAGTCGAGCGGCCTGCCCTGCTCGCGCAGCATCGCGGCATAGACGCCGAGCGGCGGGATCAGGTCCATGGCGCCGCCCATGGCGAGACCGACGATCAGCACCGGCCGCAGGATGCTCCAATGCCAAGCCTTGCCGGTTTGGAGGTCGCGCAAGAAGTTTTCCTGCGCCCAGTAGAAGTTGGGCTGCTCGTACATTTCGGAGCGGCCTTCGCGGGCCGGCACGGTCAAGGGGCGAACGTGGACACCATAGGCCTTGGTGCCCTGCAGCAGGGCGACGTGCCTGAGGCCGGGCGCCACAGGCTCGAGCGCACCCATCAAATTGCGCAGCATCAAATCGTTGGTCTTGATTTGCTGCGGGTCGCGCCAGCCGTCGACGAGCTGCGGCGCCTCGTAGAGCGCGGCGTAGATCAGATGCGTTGCGCCGCTCAGTTCCGAGGCGGCACGCCCGCAATCCGCTGCGCTGGTCAGGTCGATCGGTACATGACGGGCACCGTAGAGGTCGCGCGGCTTCCGCCGGGACAGGGCAATGACATCGCACCCGCCCGAGACGCCGAAGTGTCGCAACGCGGCATTGCCGACGAGACCGCTCGCTCCGGCGACCACGATTTTCTTGCCCGTCATGCGCGAGCCTCCCTAGTTTTTGAATGACCGAATAGCAGATCGCTTGCAGGCCCGACTTGCGTCAGGCCGGCGTTCGCACCTGCGAGGCGCCCATGAGACTTGATTCCGGCGAAGCGCCCGGTCATCCTCGCCGCGGAACCGCAACGATCGGAATTCCATCTTCGAGTGCCCGCAAGGGCCGTTCGGAAACGCCACAACGTCTCAACAGACAACGTCGAGCGTCGACGAAGACAAGACGACACCAAGATCGGTCCCTGGTCGAAGCATCGACTTAACGGAGGGAAGCGCATGGAACGTCGTAAATTCCTGACGGCAGGCGGATTGGGCCTCGCCGCCAGTGCCGTCGCTGCGCCGGCGATCGCGCAGTCGATGCCCGAGATCAAATGGCGATACGCCGCGAGCTGGCCGAAGGCGCTGGATACGCTCTACGGCGGCTGCGAGTATTTCGCCAAGCGCGTTGCCGAGATCACCGACAATCGTTTCCAGATCCAGCCATTCGCCGCCGGCGAGATCGTGCCGGGCCTGCAGGTGCTCGACGCCGTCGCCAACGGAACGGTGGAGATGGGCAACACCGCGCTGTATTATTACTGGGGCAAGAACCCCGCCTTCACGTTCGGCACGTCGCTGCCGTTCGGCTTGAACACGCGCCAGCATATTTCATGGCTGCAGTGGGGCGGCGGCCAGGACCTGATCAACAACCTGCTGAAGGAATACAACGCCATCGGCATTCCGACCGGATCCACCGGCGCGCAGATGGGTGGCTGGTTCCGGAAGGAGATCAAGTCGATCGACGATCTCAAAGGGCTGAAATTCCGGGTCGGCGGCTTTGCCGGCACGATCATCGCCAAGGTCGGCGGCGTACCGCAGCAGATCGCGGCGGGCGACATCTATCCGGCGCTGGAGAAGGGCACGCTCGATGCCGCCGAATGGGTCGGGCCCTATGACGACGAGAAGCTCGGCTTCGTGAAGGTCGCGAAGTACTATTACTATCCGGGTTGGTGGGAAGGCACCGGCCAGGGTCACAACATCATCAATCTGGACAAATGGAACACGCTGCCGAAGCACTACCAGGCCGCGGTCGATGCCGCGTCGCGCGATACCTTCACCTGGGTGACCGGCAAATACGACTACGTCAATCCGCCGGCGCTGAAGCGTCTGCTGGTGGCCGGCGCGATCCTGAAGCCGTTCCCGCAGGAAGTGCTGGAGAGCTGTTATGGCGCGGCCAACGAGATCTACGCCGATCTCGCCAAAACCAATCCGCATTTCGGCAAGATGTATGCGAGCCTGACGGCTTTCCGCAGCGAATCGCTGGCCTGGATGCAGGTGGCCGAGCTGAGCTTCGACAGCTTCATGATGCGGATGCGGACACGGACGTGAGGCGCTGAGCGACGCGTGGGGTCAGAAACGACGAAAGCGCCGGAGATGGCTCCGGGGCTTTTTGTTGGGGCGCGGATGGCGGGGTTAAGCGAAAGATCGCGTCACCAAAGGTGTCATCGCCCGGCTTGACCGGGCGATCCAGTATCCAGAGACCCGCGTTATAGAGTTCGCTCTCATCGCATCCGCCGCGGCGTATTGGATGCCCCGGTCAAGCCGGGGCATGACAGCGGTGAGAGTAGAGGTTTAGTAGAGAATCGCTGGCCTGGATGCAGATTGCCGAGCTGAGCTTCGACAGTTTCATGATGCGGATGCGGACACGGACGTAAGACGCCTGAGCGAGGCGTGACGTCGGCGAAAGCCCCGGAGATGTCTCCGGGGCTTTTTGTTGCGGCGATGTTTGCGGGGCTAAGCGAAAGCTCGCG